>NZ_CM160046.1:0-4403672 GCF_056711635.1 Arthrobacter sp. CJL-S3
ATGACAGTAGACGAAGCCAACCAAGCCAACACTGTCGGAAGTTCCTGGCGGCGGGTCGTGAGCCTGCTGGAGAACGACCACCGTGTGTCACCGCGGCAGCGTGGCTTCGTCATCCTCGCCCAGGCCCAGGGCCTGATCGGGTCCACCCTGCTGGTGGCCGTACCAAATGAACTCACCCGCGAGGTTCTGCAGACGCAGGTGAAGGAAGCCCTCGACGACGCCCTCCGGAGCGTGTTCTCCGACGAAATCCGGTGCGCGATCGACGTCGACACCGATCTGGTGCCGCTCCACACGGAGCCGGAACCCGCCGTCGAGCTGTCCCTGGCTGCCGATCCCTCGGTGGAACTGAAGCCGCAGCCGATGCTGCCCAGCACCTCCCACGAATTTGGCCGGCTCAATCCAAAGTATGTCTTTGACACCTTCGTGATCGGTTCCTCCAACCGCTTCGCCCACGCCGCGGCCGTCGCCGTGGCCGAAGCGCCGGCGAAGGCCTACAACCCCCTCTTCATCTACGGTGACTCCGGACTCGGCAAGACCCACCTGCTCCACGCAATCGGCCACTATGCCCGCCGGCTCTACAGCGGGATCCGGGTCCGTTACGTGAACTCCGAAGAATTCACCAACGACTTCATCAACTCCATCCGTGACGATGAAGGCACCAGCTTCAAGACGACGTACCGAAACGTGGACGTCCTGCTGATCGATGACATCCAGTTCCTGGCCGGCAAGGACCGGACGCTGGAGGAGTTCTTCCACACCTTCAACGCGTTGCACAACAACAACAAGCAGGTAGTCATCACCTCCGACCAGCCGCCCAAGCTGCTCGCCGGCTTCGAGGACCGGATGAAGTCACGGTTTGAATGGGGCCTTCTGACCGACATCCAGCCGCCGGAACTCGAAACCCGGATCGCGATCCTTCGCAAGAAGGCCCTCAGCGAGGGTCTGTCCGCCCCGGACGATGCCCTGGAATACATCGCCTCAAAGATCTCCAGCAACATCCGCGAACTCGAGGGCGCGCTGATCCGCGTCACTGCCTTCGCCAGCCTCAACCGCCAGCCAGTCGACGTCGCCCTGGCCGAGATGGTGCTCAAGGACCTCATCACCGATGACGGGGCCCAGGAGATCACCTCCGCGCAGATCCTCACCCAGACCGCCGACTACTTCAAGCTCAGCATGGAGGAACTCTGCAGCAAGTCCCGGACCAGGACCCTGGTGACCGCCCGCCAGATCGCGATGTATCTGTGCCGTGAGCTCACGGACATGTCCCTGCCCAAGATCGGCCAGGAGCTCGGCGGCCGCGACCACACCACGGTCATCCACGCCGACCGCAAGATCCGTGAGCTGATGGCCGAGCGCCGGGTGATCTACAACCAGGTCACCGAGCTGACCAACCGGATCAAGCAGCAGCAGCGTAATTCCTGATCTGATTCCTGACCTGACCAGACGCGCACTCTTACCTTATTAACAGGCACCTGTGGACAAGCCTGTGGATAGTTAAGGGGACAACTGCGGTTAATGGGCTTAAAACCCTTAAGGCACCTGTGGATCACCGGGACGGCCAAAAATGTTATCCCCATCCACACCCTGTTTAAAACCTGCTCCGCCCACAGTCCATGAACAGGGCTTAACCGCGGAATCGCACCGCCAAACAGGGTTATCCACAGTATCCACAGCAGTTATTAACACTACTAATCCCTAGAAAATGAAATTCCCTCAAATAACAACTTCGATCTGCCCCCCGCACCCAGCCCAGGACCGTCCCGGACCCCGGCCGGAAACCGGCACCGGAGCGGCCAGGCCGAACCACACGGATGTAACCCGGGGATGGGAGAATCACACTTCTTGCGGCTAAGCTGTCTGCAGTGTGTCCGTCCTGGACATCTTTTGTGATTCCCTGCCGGGTCCATGGCCCCGGTAACGAGCGATGACAGCAGCAATGAAAGGCGGCACCCTTCCGTGAAGTTCAGAGTCGAGCGGGACGTCCTGGCAGAAGCCGTGACCTGGGCAGCCCGGTCGTTGTCTCCGCGGCCGCCGGTCCCCGTACTTTCCGGCCTGCTCCTTAAGGCTGAAGGCGGCACCGTCAGCCTCTCGAGCTTCGACTACGAAACTTCAGCAAGGCTCGAAATCGCTGCCGACATCACCACCGAGGGCACGATCCTGGTCTCGGGACGCCTGCTCGCCGACATCTGCCGCAGCCTGCCGTCCGCACCGGTCGACATCGAAACCGAGGGCAACAAGGTCACGCTGAGCTGCCGTCGAAGCAGCTTCCACCTGGCCACCATGCCGGAAGCCGAATACCCTCCGCTGCCGGCATTGCCGCCGATCAGCGGCACCGTCCTGGGCGACTCGTTCGCCCAGGCCGTTTCCCAGGTGATCATCGCAGCGAGCAAGGACGACACCCTGCCGATCCTCACCGGCGTGCGGATGGAGATCGAGGACGACCTCATCACGCTGCTGGCCACCGACCGTTACCGGCTCGCCATGCGCGAGGTCCCATGGAAGCCCGTCACCCCGGGCATCTCCACCAGCGCACTGGTCAAGGCCAAGACGCTCAATGAAGTCGCGAAGACCCTGGGCGGCAGCGGTGACATCAACCTTGCCCTCGCCGAAGACGACAGCCGACTCATCGGTTTCGAAAGCGGCGGACGCACCACGACGTCACTGCTGGTTGACGGGGACTACCCCAAGATCCGCTCACTCTTCCCCGAATCCACCCCAATCCACGCAACCGTGCAGACCTCGGAACTGGTCGAGGCCGTGCGCCGCGTCTCGCTCGTGGCCGAACGCAACACCCCGGTCCGGCTCGCCTTCACCCAGGGCCAGTTGCACCTCGACGCCGGAACCGGCGAAGACGCGCAGGCCTCGGAAGAACTCGAAGCCCAGCTCACGGGGGACGACATCACCGTGGCCTTCAACCCGCACTACCTGATCGAGGGCCTGAGCGTCATCGAGACCAAGTTTGTGCGTTTCTCCTTCACGAGTGCGCCCAAGCCGGCCATGATCACGGCCCAGCAAGAGGCCGACGGCGAGGACCAGGGCGATTACCGCTACCTTGTGATGCCGGTCCGGCTGCCCAACTAGCAGGCAACTGCTTCCGTCCTGATCCTGTGGAACGGCTAGCCCCGCTGGCTGACGCCACCACCCGAAACACCCATCGCAGAAGAGAGTTCATACCGTGCACATCGGACTGATCGGCCTTGGAAAAATGGGTTTCAACATGCGCGAACGGCTGCGCAAGGGTGGAATCGAGGTCACCGGTTTTGACCGCAACCCGGACGTCACCGACGTCGCGAGCGTGGATGAACTGATCGCCGCCCTGCCCGCTCCGCGCCTGCTTTGGGTGATGGTCCCGTCCGGGGAGATTACCGACGCCGTGATCACCGAACTGGGCTCCAAGCTCGACGCCGGCGACCTCGTGATCGACGGCGGAAACTCCCGTTACACCGAGGACCAGAAACACGGTGCCGCGCTGGCAGAAAAGGGCATCCGGTTCGCCGACTGCGGGGTTTCCGGCGGAGTCTGGGGCCTGCAGAACGGCTACGGGCTGATGGCCGGCGGGGACGCCGCGGACATTGAACACGCGATGCCTGTCTTCGATGTGCTTCGTCCCGAGGGCGACCGCGCCGACAGTTTCGTCCACGTCGGCGGCATCGGCGCCGGCCACTACGCCAAAATGGTCCACAACGGCATCGAGTACGGGCTCATGCAGGCGTATGCCGAAGGCTACGAACTCCTTGCAGCCAAGGACATCGTCACCGACCTTCCCGGCACCTTCCGCGCCTGGCAGAAGGGAACTGTCGTCCGGTCCTGGCTGCTGGACCTCATGGTCAAGGCCCTGGACGAGGACCCCGGCCTGGCCTCGATCGACGACTACGTCGAGGATTCCGGTGAGGGTCGCTGGACCGTGGAGGAGGCCATCGCCAATGCCGTGCCGGCCCCGGCCATCACGGCAGCACTCTTTGCCCGCTTCTCCTCCCGCGAGGACAACTCGCCGGCCATGAAGATGGTTTCCGCGCTGCGCAACCAGTTCGGCGGGCATGCGACCCGTCCGGCCAAATAGTCCTGCCCTGAAGTCCTGACCCGGCGTGTACCTAGAACAACTTTCACTCACAGATTTCCGCAGTTACACCCAGGTGGAGCTGAGCCTCGAACCTGGGGTCACGGTGCTGGTCGGCTCAAACGGCATCGGCAAGACCAACCTGATGGAAGCCATCGGTTACCTGGCCACGCTCAGCTCCCACCGGGTCAGTTCCGATGCCCCGCTGCTGCGGTTCGGCACCGAACGGGCCATGATCCGCGCCAAACTGGTCCGCGGCGAGCAGTCGACCGTGCTCGAACTGGAAATCAACAGCACCCGAGCCAACCGCGCCCGGATCAACCGCAGCAACCCGGTCCGGGCCCGGGACATTCTGGGCATCTGCCAGACCGTCCTGTTCGCCCCGGAAGACTTGGCCCTGGTCAAGGGCGATCCGTCCAGCCGGCGCCGCTTCCTCGATGAGCTCCTAGTCAGCCTCATCCCGCGGCACGCCGCAACCCGCAGCGACTACGACCGGGTGCTGAAGCAGCGCAACGCCCTGCTGAAGTCCGCCCGCGCGGGAAAATTCACCACGGGGCATGAGGCCACCCTGGATGTCTGGGACCAGCACATGGCCCGGGCTGGCGCCGAGCTGCTGCATGCACGGCTCGAATTGGTGGAACGGCTCCGGCCCCACCTCAGGAACTCCTACGCCCAGCTGACCGACGGGTCCAAGGAAGCGGGGGCCATCTACCGCTCGACGCTGCAGGGCGCCGTGGAGGATGACGGCGCGGTGCCGGACGCCGGAGGGCCCGCCGAGGACCTCCGGCTGCTCTCCGTCGACGAACTTACCGAACGATACATCCAGGCCTTTGCCTCCTCACGGCGCAAGGAACTCGAACGCGGAATTTCCCTCGTCGGCCCGCACCGCGACGAGCTCGAACTGGTCCTGGGCGAGGCCCCCGCAAAGGGGTATGCCTCCCATGGTGAAACCTGGTCCATGTGTTTGTCCCTGCGGCTGGCGTCGTACTACGTGATGCTCGACGACGCCAGGACCGGCGGATCCGCCCCGATCCTGATCCTGGATGACGTTTTTGCGGAGCTTGATGTCCAGCGGCGGCGTAAACTGGCCGCAATAGTATCCGGCGCCGAGCAGGTGCTCGTGACTGCCGCCGTCGAGGACGATATCCCGTCCGAACTGGCCGGGCGGCGGGTGAAGGTAATCCCGGGAGGAATCGATGAACGGGAAGATCGGTGAATAAGGATACCGACGGCGGCCTGCAGCCGGGCCGCGATCCCGACGACATCGACGCCGCCCAGTCGGCCCTGAACAGGATGCGCGAGGCGGCTGCGTCCCGGGGCGAAATCCGGCGCAAGGCCCCGCCGCGGCCAGGCAGCACGCCGCAGAAGTCCGGCCGGAGTTCCGGCAGCAGCCGCGGTTTCGGGCAATTCCACGGCACCGGCCGGGACCCTATGGGGCTCGGAAAAGTGGTTGGCCGTCTCGTCGCGGAGCGCGGCTGGAGCTCCCCGGTCGCCGTCGGCTCGGTGATGGCCGAGTGGGCAACACTCGTGGGACCGGAGATTTCCGCCCACTGCACCCCGGAGAGTTTCACCGACACGACCCTTCACGTCCGCTGTGATTCCACCGCCTGGGCAACCCAGCTGCGCCTGCTCAGCATGAGCCTGCTGGAGAAGTTCCGCACCGAACTCGGCGACGGCGTCGTGACCAAGATCCAGGTCCTCGGTCCGGCCGCGCCGAGCTGGCGCAAGGGCGGCCGGACCGTCAACGGCCGCGGCCCCCGGGACACTTACGGATAACTCTGGGTGGCCCAGGATGGGCGTCAGGACCCCCGGCAACCCTCAGATCTGAAGCACTCCTTGCAAAACTCTTGAAAAAACCGCAAACGGCGTGTAGGGCGCTCAGACGCACCGGAGTCGTATAGGAACCCGCATCCCGTAGTGCTGGAGCCTTGAAGGCGGAGCCTGTGGCCTCCCAGCGGTACTTTCCTCCCCGTTTGACCCTCTGGAATGCGGGTTTAGGCCCTATAGCACGGTAGAATCGTGGAAGATAACTGGGCGCCGGTGAAACGTTGACTGAGTCCGTTTCCGACGCAATATCCGCGTGCGGTAGACGGATCCTCGAGCCAGCATCACCACCGGTGGCATCAGTGACGTGCCCGTTGGCCGTAGCTGTTTCCTCCGGGAAGGGGCAAACGGCCGGCCCATAACGAAAAAGAGGAGTCGAAAGCGCCTGTGGCTAACGACAATGCAGAGATCCCGGCAGTGGAACCCGTAGTGGCGGGAACGGCGGACACCCCGCCAGAAGCCGCAACTCCCCACGGTTACGGCGCCAGCGACATCACGGTGCTCGAAGGCCTGGAAGCTGTCCGGAAACGTCCCGGCATGTACATCGGTTCCACCGGGCCGCGCGGTTTGCACCACCTGGTCTACGAAGTCGTGGACAACTCGGTGGACGAGGCCCTGGCCGGGTACTGCACCCACATCGAAATCGTGCTGCAGGCGGACGGCGGGGTCAAGGTTGTCGACAACGGCCGCGGCATCCCCGTCGACATGCACCCGACCGAGCACAAGCCCACCGTGGAGGTCGTGATGACCATCCTGCACGCGGGCGGCAAATTCGGCGGCGGCGGCTACGCCGTATCCGGCGGCCTGCACGGCGTGGGCATCTCCGTCGTCAACGCGCTTTCGAGCCACGTCGACACCGAGGTCCGCCGTCAGGGCCACGTCTGGCGGATGTCGTTCGCCGACGGAGGCAAACCCCAGGGCGGCCTGGTCCAGGGTGAAGAGACATCGGAAACCGGCACCACCCAGACGTTCTACCCGGATGCCAGCATTTTCGAGTCCACGGATTTCGATTTCGAAACGCTTCGCGCACGCTTCCAGCAGATGGCCTTCCTGAACAAGGGACTGCGGATCACCCTCACCGATGAACGGCGCGCCACAGAGGAACTGTCCGAGGACGGGGACCTGGACCTCGACGCCGTTCCGACCGAAGGTGAAGTCCCGGCCGAGTTCCACACCGTTGTGTACCAGTACGACGACGGGCTGTTGGACTACGTGAAACACCTCAACTCCGGCAAGAAGGTCGATGTGGTCCACGAGGACGTCATCGCATTTGAAACCGAGGACAAGGAACGGCACATCGCCCTGGAAATGGCGATGCAGTGGACCAACGCGTACTCCGAGAGCGTCCACACCTACGCCAACACCATCAACACCCACGAGGGCGGCACCCACGAAGAGGGGTTCCGCGCCGCGATGACGTCGCTGATCAACCGCTACGCGCGCGAGAAGAGCATCATCAAGGAAAAGGATGACAACCTCACCGGTGACGACATCCGCGAAGGCCTCACGGCCGTCATCTCGGTCAAGCTGGCCGAGCCGCAGTTCGAGGGCCAGACCAAGACCAAACTCGGCAATTCCGAGGTGAAGGGCTTCGTCCAGCGCGTCGTCACGGACGGACTGGGCGACTGGCTGGAACGGAACCCCGGCCCGGCCCGCGACGTCATCCGCAAAGCCATCTCGGCAGCCCAGGCCCGGATGGCAGCACGCAAGGCCCGCGACAACGCGCGCCGCAAGAGCCCGCTGGAGTCCTTCGGCATGCCCGGCAAACTCTCCGACTGCTCCTCGAAGAACCCGGAGAAGTGCGAGGTCTACATCGTGGAGGGAGACTCCGCCGGCGGCTCGGCCAAACGCGGGCGCAACCCGGAAACCCAGGCCATCCTGCCGCTGCGCGGCAAAATCCTGAACGTGGAACGGGCCCGGCTGGACAAGGCCCTCGGCAACACCGAGGTCCAGTCCATGATTACCGCGTTCGGCACGGGGATCGGCGAGGACTTCGACCTGAGCAAACTGCGTTACCACAAGATCGTCCTCATGGCCGATGCCGACGTCGACGGCCAGCACATCACCACCCTGCTGATGACCCTGCTGTTCCGCTACATGCGCCCGCTGATCGAGAACGGCTACGTCTACCTCGCGCAGCCGCCGCTGTACCGGATCAAGTGGTCCAACGCCCCGCACGATTACGTCTATAGCGACCGGGAACGGGACGCGCGGCTGCTGTCCGGCCAGGCCGCCGGCCGCCGCATCCCCAAGGACAACGGCATCCAGCGCTACAAGGGCCTCGGCGAGATGGACTACACGGAACTGTGGGACACCACCATGGACCCGGACCACCGCACCCTGCTGCAGGTCACCATGGACGACGCCCTGGCCGCGGACCAGACCTTCTCCACCCTCATGGGCGAAGATGTCGAATCGCGCCGAAACTTCATTCAGCAGAACGCCAAGGACGTTCGGTTCCTCGATATCTAGCGGCCAAAAGCCCTAGATATTCCCGAACTGATATATACCTGAAACGGAAAATATAGACTATGAGTGACGAAACACCAGAAGTTCCGGCCGGCCCGGCCGGTGGCGAGCCCGTTATCGAGGGCACTGTCCTGGACACCGATGTGCTGACCGACCGCGTCGAGCAGGTTGATCTGCAAACGGAAATGCAGCGTTCCTACCTCGACTACGCGATGGCCGTGATCGTGGGCCGTGCCCTTCCGGACGTCCGCGACGGCCTCAAGCCGGTCCACCGGCGGGTGCTCTATGCGATGTTCGACGGCGGCTACCGTCCGGAGCGGTCCTTCAACAAGTGCGCCCGTGTGGTCGGCGAGGTCATGGGCCAGTACCACCCGCACGGCGACACCGCCATCTACGATGCGCTGGTCCGCCTGATCCAGGACTGGACCATGCGCTATCCGCTGGCGCTGGGGCAGGGCAACTTCGGTTCACCGGGCAACGACGGCGCCGCTGCGCCGCGGTACACGGAAACGAAGATGGCCCCGCTGGCCATGGAGATGGTCCGCGACATTGACGAGGAAACCGTCGACTTCCAGGACAACTACGACGGCAAGAACCAGGAACCCACGATCCTGCCGGCGCGTTTCCCCAACCTGCTGGTCAACGGCTCCTCGGGCATCGCCGTCGGCATGGCCACCAATATCCCGCCGCACAACCTCCGTGAGGTTGCCGACGGCGTGCAGTGGTACCTGTCCAACCCGACCGCAAGCCGCGAGGAACTGCTCGAAGAGCTGATCGTGCGCATCAAGGGACCGGACTTCCCGACCGGCGCCACCATCCTCGGCCACAAGGGCATCGAGGATGCCTACCGCACGGGCCGCGGTTCGATCACCATGCGTGCCGTGGTCAGTGTGGAGGAACTCCAAGGGCGCACCTGCCTGGTCGTCACGGAGCTGCCGTACCAGGCCAACCCGGACAACCTGGCCATCAAGATCGCCGAACTTGTCAAGGACGGAAAGATCTCAGGCATCGCGGACCTCCGCGACGAAACCTCCGGACGCACCGGCCAGCGCCTGGTGATCGTGCTTAAGCGCGACGCCGTCGCCAAGGTGGTGCTGAACAACCTCTACAAGCACACGCAGCTGCAGGACAATTTTGCGGCCAACATGCTGGCGATCGTTGACGGCGTTCCCCGCACGCTGAGCCTTGACGCTTTCATCCGCCACTGGGTAACGCACCAGATGGACGTCATTGCACGCCGGACCCGCTACCGCCTGCGCAAGGCCGAAGAAGAAGCCCACATCCTGCGCGCGCTGCTCAAGGCACTGGATGCGTTGGACGAGGTCATTGCGCTCATCCGTGCCTCGAGCACGACCGAGGCCGCGCGTGATGGCCTGATGGAACTGCTGGAAATCGACGAGGTGCAGGCCCGGGCCATCCTGGACATGCAGCTGCGCCGTCTTGCCGCCCTGGAACGCCAGAGGATCCAGGACAAGCACGCCGAACTCGAAGCTGCGATCGCCGAATACAACTCGATCCTCGCTTCCGAGGAACGCCAGCGCGAAATCATCAGCACCGAACTGGCCGAAATCGTGGCCAAGCACGGCGATGACCGCCGTACCAAGGTCCTGCTCGGGTTCGACGGCGACATGTCCATGGAGGACCTGATACCCGAAGAGGAAATGGTCGTCACGATCACCCGCGGCGGCTACGTCAAGCGCACCCGCAGCGACAACTACCGCTCCCAGCAGCGCGGCGGCAAGGGCATCAAGGGCGCCCAGCTGCGCGGCGACGACGTCGTCGAGCACTTCTTCGTGACCACAACCCACCACTGGCTGCTGTTCTTCACCAACCTGGGCCGGGTATACCGGGCGAAGGCCTACGAACTCGTGGAAGCCGGACGCGACGCCAAGGGCCAGCACGTGGCGAACCTGCTCGCGTTCCAGCCCGATGAGCACATTGCCCAGGTCCTGGACCTGAGGGATTACCAGCAGTCGCCGTACCTGGTCCTGGCCACCAAGCGCGGCCTGGTGAAGAAGACCCGTCTCGAGGACTACGACACCAACCGCTCCGCAGGTGTCATCGCCATCAACCTCCGCGACGGCGACGAGTTGGTCTCCGCCCAGCTGGTCTCGGAGACGGATGACCTGATGCTCGTCTCCCGCATGGGCCAGTCGATCCGCTTCACCGCCACCGATGAGGCCCTGCGCCCGATGGGCCGGGCAACCTCCGGTGTCACCGGAATGAAGTTCCGCGAGGATGACGAACTGCTGGCGGCCGACGTGGTCACGGACGGTTCCTTCGTGTTCGTCGTGACCGAGGGCGGTTACGCCAAGCGCACCGCGGTGGAGGAATACCGCCTCCAAGGCCGCGGCGGTCTCGGCATCAAGGTCGGCAAGTACCAGGAGGAGCGCGGCCACCTCGTAGGTGCCCTGATCGTCCAGGAAGAAGACGAGGTCCTGGTGGTCATGGAAGGCGGCAAGGTGGTTCGTTCCTCAGTGGCCGGAGTGCCGGCCAAGGGGCGCGACACCATGGGTGTCATCTTCGCCAAGCCGGACAAGAACGACCGCATCATTGAGGTGGCGCGCAACAGCGAACGAGGCCTCGAAACCGACGAGGGTGCTGAAGACGAAGATGCAGACGCTACGGCCGAAAGTCGGGCATCGGCGGCGGATGACGTAACGTTGGCTGAAAATACCGGATCACATGAGGGGTCCGCAGCGGAAGAATCAGCACCGGCCCCGGAGTCAGATGAGTCATCAGGCAATGCCGAGCTGGACGAAGACAACACCGGAGGTAACGAGTGAGTAATTCCGACTCATATCCCAAGCCGAACAGCGGCGTTCCCGGCGGAGTGCGGCAGCCTGCCGCCGCGCCCCGGGTAGGCGCGCCGTCCCGTCCCGAGCAGCGACCCGGGGTGGCAAGCGGCGCCACGGGCACGACCCAGCGGCCCCAGGTGCCCGGGCAGCGTCCCACCCAGGGAGGCCCGGTGACCCCCGGGCAGCGCCCGGCCACCCCCGGACAACGTCCGGACCAGAACCGTCCGGGGCAGAACACGACCGGGCTGATCAAACCGGCCCCCAAGGCCAAGGTCCGCCGCGCCCGCCTGCTGGTGAGCAAGGTTGACCCCTGGTCCGTACTGAAGATGGCCTTCCTGCTCTCCGTGGCCCTCGGCATCGTGACCGTCGTGGCCGCGATTGTGCTCTGGACGGTCCTGGACCTGACCGGAATCTTCGACCAGGTGGACGGTCTCCTCGGTACCCTGGCTGGCTCCGAAGGCGGCGGCTTCGAATTGAAGAAGGTCGCCTCGCTGGGACAGGTGGCATCTTTCGCCACCATCATCGCGGTCATCAACGTCGTCCTGCTGACGGCGCTCTCGATGCTCTCGGCCGTGCTGTACAACATCTCGGCCACCCTGGTGGGCGGCATCGGCGTCACCCTCACGGACGACTAAAACCCATAGTTTTCCCGGAATTTTCCCGGGGAAATGCCTCGATTTGAGATCGGGCCGGGATGTGCTGTAAAGTCGTATCTCGGCCCGATGAGGCATCGGGGCGTATAGCTCAGGCGGTTAGAGCGCTTCGCTGATAACGAAGAGGTCCCAGGTTCAAGTCCTGGTACGCCCACGGAATCTGTACGGATTCAAGTGGAGGTCCGGTTGATATTTGCTTATCGCCGAACCGGAACGGGGTGCATGTGAAGAAGTTGCTCGTCGTTGCAGCTACGATCGCAGGCGTCCTGCTCTACAAGAAAGTGCAGGAATCCGAGGCCCGGAAAACGGTCTGGAGCGAATCAACCGATACGGTTGACTAGCCCGGATTCCCGGTTCGGCAGTCGGAAAACGGCTAATCGAACTAGGGTATGATTGTCGGGTTGCTTCTTATGGGGGCATGGCGCAATTGGTAGCGCACCTGCTTTGCAAGCAGGGGGTTCGGGGTTCGAGTCCCCGTGCCTCCACCATAGGAAAGGCCCCGGACCGCGGAAACGCGGTCCGGGGCCTTTTGCATGCCCTAGCCGGCCGCAGCCGCAGTGCGGCCCCTCAATCCTTGGCAGCTCCGCGCCACCACTAGTGTTGGACCGTGAACTTCTTCCTTGCCGCCCTTGGCGTCCTCGGTGTGGCCTCGTCCGGGCCGCTCATTGCCGCCACGCTGGGGGCCACGTCCGTCAGTGCGCTGGCGATCGCCTTCTGGCGCAACGCCATCGGGTCGGTCGTCATGGCGGGCCCGGTGATTGTCCGGGACCCCCGCCAGTTCGGCCGGGTCACCGGCAGGGAATTTCGTTGGTCCCTGGCGGCTGCGGTTGCCCTGGCGCTGCACTTTGCCTGCTTCATCACCTCGCTGCAGTTCACTTCGGTCGCGGCGGCCACCGCCCTCGTCTGCCTGCAGTCCGGCTGGATCGCCGTCTTCCAGCTCTTCCGCGGCGTCAGACACCGCTGGCCGGTCCTGGTGGGCCTGGGTATCGCGTTTGGCGGCGTCGTCGCCATTACCGGGTTCGACATGGGCACGTCTCCGGAGGCGCTGCTGGGTGATCTGCTGGCGGTGGCCGGCGGAGCCCTGGCCGGTGTCTACACGCTCGCCGGCGGCAAGGCGCGCCAGACCATGGGCACCGGCGTCTACACGACCCTGTGCTACGGGATGTGCGCAGCCGTCGTGGCGGTGCTGGCACTGTTCACGCAGCAGCCACTCGCCGGGTTCGAAGCCGCCGGCTGGATTGGCATCCTGGCGATCACGGTCTGCGCCCAGCTGATCGGTCACACCGCCTTCAACCACCTGCTCGCCACCATGAGTCCGCTGCTCGTGTCCATGATCATCCTGCTGGAGATTCCGGGGGCCGCGCTGCTCGCTGCCGCGTTCCTGTCCGAGACCCTGCCGGCCGGGACCTACGCCGGCCTGGCAATGATCCTCGTGGGGCTCGCCGTCGTCGTCCTGGGGCAGCGCAGCTCACGCGCCGTGCGGCGCACGGCTGACGGGCTGGCGGAGCTGGGGACGGACTGACGAGACTGGCGGCGCCGTCAGGGGCGCGTGCTACTGGCCGCCGCGGCGGGCGGGCTGGGCCGTGTTGACCGTATGGATAGCGCGCAGCAGTTTCGCCGGGAAGTAGACAGAGAAGAAGACCACCATGGGGGCCTTGAGTGCCATCTTCTTGACGTTGTGGGCCTTGTACGTGCGGTCGAAACGCGTCACGTAATAACGGTAGTCGCGGGGAGAGTCTTCCAGCCGGCGTGCGGACATGCCGGAGACCATCTGCGGCCAGTACTGGATCCTGAGGTCATGGTCGGCGAGATGCAGGGACAAATCGATGTCCTCGTGCATCTCGTCCTTCTCGTCCCGGCATGCCTCGGCCCGGATGATCTCCCAGGCGGAGCGGCGGAGGGCCATATTGGAACCAAAGAGAAAGTGGTACTGGTGCTTGGCAAGCTTGAGCATCAGCTGGCGCATCTTGTCATCGGCCTTGAGGCCGAAACGACGCATGGGCATGTCGTAGTAGACCACCGGGCCGGTCGCGGCGTGGACGGATTTGTCCCGGAAGGCTTTCTGGACCTGTTCAACCCAGTCGGGCTCCAGCACGGAATCGGCGTCGATCCGGCCCAGAATGTCACCCGTGGCATGGTCGAGGCCGAAATTGCGGGTCGGGATCAGGCCCTGGTCGCGGTCCTGGCTGAGCAGGATGATGGGGCTCTCCGGGTATTCCAGCTGCATCTGCCGGACGATGTCGGCCGTGCGGTCCTTGGACATGTTGTCAACGACGATGATCTCGTGCGCCGGGACTGACTGGTACACGGCGGCAATGAGGCACTGCCGGATGACGCTTTCCTCGTTGTATGCCGGGATGACGATAGACACAGCCGGCGTGTGCACAGCATCGTGTAAGGCATCCTCAGAGGATTTTTCGGGTGACATCCCCCCAAATTTAGCACCAACGCGGTTTTTCCAGCCCGGCGCCGGGCGGTGCCCCGGCTACGAACTGGTAAACATCGGGCGCAAAAAGGGAGGGATCCCGCCTCTGTGGCGGAATCCCTCCCTCAACGGCTGCCCGTAGGCGGCCTGCGCTCTGTCTTAGCTTCCGGTGGTCTTGTCGGTGCCGTTGTTGCGGCTCGCGGCGATGTTCCGGACGGCGGTCTTCGCGTCGGTGGCAACCTTGGCGGAAGCATCCTTGATGTCCTCAGCAGCGTCCTCGACCGAGTCCTTGATGTCCTCGGCGGCGTCCTGGGCTGCGTGCTTGGCCTTGTCAGCGGCCTTGTCGGCGGACTCGGCAGCGTCAGCCGAAGCTTCAGCGGCGGTGTCAGCGGCGGCAACCGTGGCTGCGCCAGCCTGGCCGGCGGCGTCCTTGACGGATGCCCTGACGTCGTTGACGGTGGTGGCCGGAACCGGTGCCGGTGTGACCGGGGCGGGTGTCTTCCAGGGATCCTCGACCGGCTTGGAAGCCCGCCATGCGGCAACTCCGGCGGCAACTGCCGCGGCGATGATACCGAAGATCAGCAGACCGCGGTGCTTGGGCTTCTGCTTCTTAACCAGCTCACCGCTGACGGCCTTGCCCGCCTTGTTCGCGGCGACCTTGACGTGGCTCTTCGCGGACTTCGCCTGCTCCTGGACGTTGTGGATGATCCCCGCTTCGCCGAGCCGCTGGGCAACCGCGTCCACGTGGCCCGGGGCGCTCTGGAGCGTGCGGTGCACGGCGTCGGAAGCATGGCCGATCTGGTCCGAAAGCTTCGGCAGGTATTCCACGACCACCCGGTCGCGCGCGTTGGCGATCACCGGTGTCGCCTTGTCCAGCGCCTCGTGCAGGCGAGGGGTGGCGCCCTCAACGGCGTCGTTGATCTTGGGTGCGAGATGTGCGAGTCCGTCCTGGAGACGCGGGGTTACCGTCGCAACGCCGTCGGCGAGATTGTAGGCCGCCGACTTGAGCCCCTCCTGGATCTTGGGAGAAGCGGTATCCAGGCCCTGCTGCAGGCGCGGAACGGCCCAGTTGACGGCTGCTTCAACCCGCGGGGTTGCCCAGTCCTTGGCGGTCTCTACTCCGGTGCTGACTGAATGCTCCAGCTCACGGGCAATACGATCCGTTTTCTTCACAACTACCTCCCGATTAATGTGACGATTCTGCTGTTAGCCTACGTGGCCCAGACCTCACCGGCTATTCTTCAGGCCGATTATGGGCGGATTTCACCCAGCGCGGAACTGGCGGACCGGCCCTATGTGCAGGGGCCCGTCATGGAAGAATAGGGCCTATGACTGCCATCGCAACTGCAAAAGCAACCATTCACACGAGCATGGGCGACATTGTCGTCAATCTCTTCGGCAACCACGCCCCCAAGACCGTCGAGAACTTCGTCGGACTGGCCACGGGCGAGAAGGCCTGGACCCACCCGGAGTCCGGCGAGGACAAGACCGGGACGCCGCTCTATGACGGCACCATCTTCCACCGCATCATCAAGGACTTCATGATCCAGGCGGGCGATCCCCTCGGCCGTGGCGTGGGCGGCCCGGGCTACAAGTTCGACGACGAAATTCACCCTGAACTGACCTTCAACGAGCCCTACAAGCTGGCCATGGCGAACGCCGGCATCCAGATGGGCCGCGGCACCAACGGCTCGCAGTTCTTCATCACGACGATCCCCACCGGCTGGCTGCAGGGCAAGCACAGCATCTTCGGCGAGGTGGCAGACGATGAGTCCAAGAAGGTTGTTGACGCCATCGAGGGTGTCCGCACCGGCATGGGCGACCGCCCGGTCGAGGACGTCACCATCAACAGCATTGACGTAGAAAAGCTCTAAGCCCAGCGCATGAGCTACGGAATTCCGGCGGCAGAGCCGTCCGCGCAGATCCCGGTGTGCCCCCGGCACCCGGACCGGCCCGCCTATGTGCGCTGCCAGCGTTGCGGGCGCCCTGCGTGCCCCGACTGCCAGCGGGCGGCCGCCGTCGGATTCCAGTGCGTTGACTGTGTCAACGAAACCAAACGTACGACGCCGGCGGTCAAGACCGTCTACGGCGGCGCCGTGACCACCGGAAAACCCGTGGTCACGCTGTCCCTGATCAGTCTGTGTGCCCTGGTCTTTGTGCTCCAGTGGCTGGTTCCCAACGACGGGATCTACCGGAACCTGGCGTTCGCCACCGTCTATGCCAGCCCGGAGTACGGGGTCTTCGAACCCTGGCGGATGGTGACTTCCGCTTTCCTGCATTCCCAGGGATTCATCCTCCACATCGTGCTCAACATGTACATGCTGTGGGTGTTTGGCCAGGCGCTCGAGCCTCTCCTGGGACGGATCCGCTTCCTGGCGGTATATTTGCTGTCCGCTTTTGGCGGATCGGTCGGCTACCTCCTGCTGACACCGGGCTACGTCCCTGGCCAGCCGCTGAGCGGCGTGGTCGGCGCTTCGGGAGCCATTTTTGGGCTTTTCGGCGCCATGCTGGTGGTCCAACGCCGCCGCGGCGGCGACACCAGACAACTCTGGGTGCTGATCCTTATTAACGGCGCCATCGGCTTTGTGGTCCCCTCGATTGCCTGGCAGGCCCACCTTGGCGGGGCAGTCACAGGCGCCCTGTGCGCGGCCGTCCTGGCGTACACGCCCCGCGGCCCGCGTCAGGGACTGCTGCAGGCCGGCGGACTGCTCTTGGTCCTTGCCCTGCTGATTGCAGTCTCCGCCCTCCGCGTCGCCGTCGCCTGACCCCCGCGGGGGGCGTCCCCTGCCGCGCCACGCCGCGATGACCTCCCGTCCAGGGGACCTCCGCGCTGGGTGATCCCGTCCAGGGACCTCCCGTCCCGCGCCCTCCCGCCCTGCGCCTTCCCGTCCAGGGCCCTCCCGTCCCGCGCGATCCCGTCCCGTGCGAACCCGCGGGTCATCCCGTCCACGGTTCTCCCCTTCCTGATCCTTGCGGTGCGCGCTGTGGCCGCCCGCTGCGGCGCCACGTCGGCACTGCCACCCGGCTGATCGGCGGCGCAGGGCCAAGGTCGGTCCCGGACGCTTGAGTGTTGTGGCCCGCGGCGGCCTTCCTGATGTGCGTGCTGCCCTCCGCCGACGCTCCAGCCCGGTTACTCCGTGTTTCAGCATGCCCCCTCCTCCCGGAACCCCGGATTTCCGCGGCCGCGGTGAGGTGAAGGCGAAAGTAACTGGGCGGGAGCGTCAAACCGGCGGGGCAACGTCCTTCGCCGCGACGCCCGGAAGTCCAGAAGGCCCATACTTCCCGGGCGTCTGGCGATCCCGACCTTCCCTGGGAGTTCCGTGGACCGGCGGCATCTTGTTCCCGTTTTCCACAGTGCGCCGTGTCCGGCCCTCCCTGTTCGCGCTCTTCCCGCGTCCCCAAGTGCCCAAAATATGCGCTGCGCATGTCCCCGACGCGAGTTGTCCACAGGGGTTATCCACACTGTTGGTAACTTACATGCGTGTAGTTCATGTCGGCCCGCCGGATCTGAGGGCCACACCGGGCGATTCCGGAATGGGTCGCTGTCGGATCTCCACAATTGTGGATAACTCCTGTGGGCGGCCCTGTGGTTAAGTGGACAACTCCGGCCGGGAGGTAAGACCCGTGCATCGGCGGACGACGGGAGGACGGGCCACGCGGCCGGCTTCCACACACGGGCGCCAGACCGGCTCCAGGATGAAATCTTATTTCAACAGAGTTATTCACAGGATTATTCACAGTGTTAATAACCCGCCGGGTGAAGTTTCCCCGGACGAATTGGCGCCAGGCGGGGCGGAAGTATCCGAAATCCGCAGTCTCGACCTCGTTATCCCCAGCTGTGGATAACTTGTGGGTACTGGGGAGTTGTCAAGTGGATAACTTTTCGTCGGCGCGTTGCTGCGCGCCGGACAAGCGCAGTGCCGCCACCGCGGGTTGCCATCCCGCCGACCGGGGCCACACGGCGAACTTATCCACAGGGAATCCACACTGTTAATAACTCACAGCGTTGTAGTTCCCTGGGGAATGTCCTCCGGAAGTGCCGTGTGAGGGCCACAGTGCACGGGCAAGGCCGTGCGCGGGGTGGAGCTGGGCCGTAAGTTATCAACATTGTGGATAACTTTGGCCGGAGTTGTGCACACCGGTGCGGGGTCTAGCGCGGCCAGATACCGGAGGTCCCGCGGCGGTGGCTGTCCAGCAGATGGGTGTCGATCATGCCGATGGCTTCCATCAGGGCGTACATCGTGGTGGGCCCGACGAACGCGAAACCCCGCTTCCGCAGTGCCTTGGACAGCGCGATCGACTCAGCCGAGGTGGTGGGGATTTCCTCGTGGGACCTCGGCTCGGGAGTGGAATCCGGCTGGAAGGACCAGACGAAATCAACCAGCCCGCCGTCGTCCCGCAGAGCAATAGTGGCCTGGGCGTTGGTGATGGCGGCCCGGATCTTCAGCCGGTTGCGGACGATCCCGGCGTCGAGGAGGAGACGCTCAACATCGGCATCCGTAAACGCGGCCACCGTCTCGGGATGGAAGTCGTGAAAGGCCGCCCGGAATGCCGGCCGTTTCCGCAGAATCGTGGCCCAGGAGAGTCCGGCCTGGAAGCCCTCGAGGCTGATCCGCTCGTACAGGCCCTGCTCGTCGCGCACCGGAAGCCCCCACTCGGTGTCGTAGTACTCGCGCAGCAGCGGATCCACGGCCGCCCAAGGGGGCCGGGCCAGACCGTCGTCGCCGATTACCGGGCCGGTTGTTGCCTGTGTTGCCGGGACCATCTGGACTCCTCCGTTCGCGGTGTTCTCCGCTCCAGCATTATCGGCCCCTGCCGGGGCCCGGCGTTAACGCGAAAGACCGGCACACAGGGTGTACCGGTCTTCCGTCAGATGCTGCGGCGTTCAGGAACGCCAGCGGGTGGTCATCAGGAAGCCGATGATGGCGATGCCGAAGCCGGCGATGATGTTCCCGGATCCCCAGGCAGCAACCGGGAGTGCGCCTTCGCTGATGTAGAAGGTGATGATCCACAGCAGGCCAATGATCATCAGGCCGAACATCACCGGCTTGAACCAGACCGCATTGGGCTTGTTGGCCTGCGCGGCGGAAGTCTGCGGCGTTTCGTGGGCAGTCCGTTTGCGGCGCTTTGACTCGGGCACGGGTCCTCCTTGGCGGCTGGAACAGGAGCGGGACCCTGGCTTGATATCCTGCAAGGAGGAATACACCGGCGGTCAGCGCTCTTGGTCAGGTTGAAGTTCTTATTCGGAGCCAATTCTAGCTGTAGTTCAGGCCACGGGGATGTCCGCCGCGAACGTCCGGGATGGCACGATTCACCAGGTTCTCTGATTCAACGATTGGTTCAGCAAGGCACCCATGAGTACAACCAAGATTCTCGTCGTCGACAACTACGACAGCTTTGTCTACACCCTGGTGGGATACCTCCAGGAACTCGGCGCGGAGACCACGGTGGTCCGCAACGACGACGTCACCCTGGCCGAGGCGATCGACCTGGCAGAGGCACGCGACGGCGTCCTCATCTCCCCGGGCCCCGGGAACCCCGCCGGCGCGGGCGTCTGCATCGAGCTCATCAAGTGGTGCGGCAGCCACAACAAACCCATGCTGGGCGTCTGCCTGGGACACCAGGCACTAGCCGAAGCCTACGGGGGCACCGTCACGCACGCGCCGGAACTGATGCACGGCAAAACGTCGCTCGTGGAGCACCACGGCTCCAGCGTGTTCGCCGGGTTGCCTTCGCCCTTTACAGCAACCCGTTACCACTCCCTCGCCGCCGTCCGCGAGAGCATCCCTGAGGTCCTGGAGATTACCGCGGAGACGGGCACCGGAGTTGTCATGGGGCTCCAGCACCGCACGGCCCCGCTCTGCGGCGTACAGTTCCACCCGGAATCCGTGCTCACCGAAGGCGGCTACCAGATGCTCGGGAACTGGCTCGAATCCCTCGGCATGGCCGGCGCGGCCCAGCGTGCCGCATCGCTCAGCCCGCTCATCAAGCACTAGGCCCACCCAGAAAAACTCAGTCGTCCTTGGATCCCTTGGTGGACGTGGGGGTCGGCGTGGGTGTGGGGGTGGGGCTCGGCGGCGGCGGGGGCGGCGGAGCCTTCGCCACGGTGACGGAGACCGCCTTGCCTTGTTCCACGAGAGCCGCAGCGGCGTCGGACTGTCCGGTGACCTTACCCGGTTCGACCTGGGAGTTTTCGACTTCCGTGGCAATCATGACCAGGCCAAGCGCCTTCAGGGCCGCTTCAGCCTCGGCCTGGGGAAGCCCAACCAACTGCGGCACCACGACTTTGCCGGTGGAGACGATGATTTCCACGATGCTGCCAGCGGCCACATTCTGGCCCGGCGCCGGGTTGGTGGTGATCACGATGCCGGCCGGGACCGTGGGGCTGTTGGCCATGGTGGTGCCCGGCGCTCCGGCAAGACCCTTCTGGCGCAACACATCGCGCGCCGCGGCCTCCGTGCGTCCCGGCAGGTCGGCGGGGATGGTGATAACGCTGGGACCTTCGGAGATGTTGAGCGTGATGTCGGAATTCGGGTCCAGCGAGCTCCCCGTGGCCGGGACGGTGCCGACCGCGATGCCCTTGGCAATCGTCTCGTGCTGCATCCGGCTGAGCTGGGGCTTCAGCCCCGCGTTGTAGAGCTTCTGGAGGGCCTCGGTCTCGGTCAGCGACGTCACCGACGGCACCAGGACCTTGGCCACCGGGGGCGGCGCCTGGTTCATCATGTTGTAGAGCCACAGGCCGCCGCCTGCCAGCACGAGGACGGTGACGATCACCAGGGCGGTGATCCACGTCCGACGCCGGGACTGCTGACGCGGGGTGTGCTCGCGCTCCGGCGGCAGGACCAGCGGCAGGCTGCCGCTGTCCGCGGCGCCATAAACGACACCGTGGGTCATCAGGGCGTTCTCATCATCGGCCGGGGACTCCGGCACGGGGCGGAGCCGTCCGGTGGGGGTCTCGTCGAGGAACTTCGCACCGGTCACCGAGAAGGCCGCCGTCGGCGTGCCGTCCGGGGTCGGGACCGTGTCATTGGGGTCAGTGGGGGCTTCGCTCGCGGCCGGTGCGGCCACGCCAACTCCGCTCCGCGCGGCCCGGAGCGCACGGCGGAACGCCGCGGCATCCTGGAAGCGGTCCGCACGGTTCTTCTGCAGCGCCTTCATCAGCACGCTGTCCAGTGCCTCGGAGACGTCGGGATTCAAGCTGCTCGCCAGTTCGGGGATTTCACGCACATGCTGGTAGGCCACCGACACGGGGCTGTCGCCGATGAAGGGCGGCCGGCCGGCGAGCATCTCGTACAGCAGGCATCCGGCCGAGTAAAGGTCGCTGCGGGCATCCACGGTCTCACCGCGGGCCTGCTCCGGTGAAAGGTACTGGGCCGTGCCCACCACGGCCTGGGTTTGCGTCATGGTCGCTGACGAGTCCGCCATGGCGCGGGCAATCCCGAAGTCCATCACCTTGACGCTGTTGGTTTCCGGGCAGAACATCACATTGGCGGGTTTGATGTCGCGGTGGACAATCCCTGCCTTGTGGCTGTAATCCAGGGCCGCGAGCACTCCCAGGGAGAAGTCAATCGCCTGGTCGATGCTGACTTCCTTGGCCCGGATCAGGTCCCGGATCGTCTTGCCGGAGACAAACTCCATCACGATGTACGGCACCCGTACGGTGTCCTCGTGGTCACCGGGGACGGCGTGGTCCCCGGTGTCGTAGATGGCCACGATCGAGGGATGGTTCAGCGCGGCCACCGCCTGCGCCTCGCGCTTGAACCTGGCCTGGAACTGGGGGTCCCTGGCCAGGTCCGGGCGGAGCAGTTTGACCGCCACGGTGCGTCCCAGACGGGTGTCGACGCCGCGGAAGACGTCGGCCATGCCGCCGCGGCCGATCAGCTCACCCAGCTCATAGCGCCCGCTGAGGACGCGCTGGGTGTTCACGGGGCCGCGGTCCTCCCGGTGCGATGGGGTGCGGGGTGAAGTGGACATAGTGGGCTACGTTCCCGTGGGGCTGGGGGTGGATTCCGCGGCCGCGGCCTTAGCCAGGTGGTAGGTCACGACCGAACCGGCGGGCACCTCGGTGCCGGAAGCGGGCTCGGCGCTGACGAAGGTCCCGGGCGCCTCTTTTTTGTTCGTCGGATTCACATCCGCTCCCTTCGCCCAGCGCAGGCCGGCGTTCACGATGGCCTGCTGGACGGCGGCTTCGCTGGCCCCGGACTGCAGGGTCGGGACTGTAACGCTCTGGGGTTCTTCCGGTCCCTTGGAATAGGACACCGTGATGGTTGTGCCAGGCTGGACCGGCCCGGCGGGGTCGATTTCGACAACCGTTCCGGGGGCGGAGGCGTCGAAGACCTCTACCCCGGTGACGCCCAGGCCCAGGCCGATCAGTTCCCTGCGGACGTCGTTGTAGGGCCGGCCGAGGTACCTCTCCGGAATCAGGTTGATGGCGGCCGGTGTGGACTGCGTCGGTGCCGCGGAGGTGGTGGTGGGGCTGGCACTGGTGGTCGTGGGCGAGGCGCTGGTGGTGGCCGGTGACGCACTGGTGACGGCGGCGCTGGAACTGCTCGCCGGAGTCTGCGGGAACAGAATCCCGGCCTGGGTCAGCATGACGCCCACCAGTGCGAACAGCACCAGCAGGATCAGGGCAATCAGCGGCCAGGTCCAGGGGCTGCGTCCGCGGCGTTCCGGCTCAGTGGCCGGTTCGTCGTAGTCGTCGTCTTCCTGGACCCAATTGCGTTCCGCGGCGAGGGCGTCGGCACGCGACAGTGTGTTGCGGGCTCCGTACGCGCTGGCGGCGGCGGCCCCGGCCGCAACCCCTGCCGCGGCGCCCGCCCCGGCGGCGCCGACCACGGGCAGCGCCGAGGTGGCCGACGTCGTACCGTCTGCAGCGCCGATGACGCCGGTTGCTGCCGTCGGGATGTCCACCGGTGCCGTGATCGGCCCGGTTGCTGCTTCGAACAGCAGCATGCCCGGGACGGCGGCGTGTGCTGCCGCGATGTCGCCGTTGCGGATGGCCTCGGCGGCTTCCGACAGTTTGAGGGCGTCCGCCGGGCGGTTCTTCGGGTCCTTGGCCAGCATGGACATCAGCAGGGCGCGGACCGGCTTCGGCAGGGTTTCCGGCAGCGGCGGCGGCGCGTCATTGACCTGGGCCAGCGCGATCGCGATCTGGGATTCCCCGGAGAACGGTCGGTGTCCGGTGAGGCACTCGTAGCCGATGACGCCGAGGGCGTAGATGTCCGAGGCGCCCGTGGCGAGCTGGCCGGTTGCCTGCTCCGGAGCCAGGTACTGGGCGGTGCCCATAACCTGTCCGGTCTGGGTCAGCGGGACCTGGTCGGCCAGCCGGGCGATGCCGAAGTCCGTGACCTTGACGCGGCCGTCCGGGGTGATCAGCAGGTTGCCCGGCTTGATGTCGCGGTGGACCAGGCCCTGGGCATGGGCCACCGAGAGGGCGCGGGCCGTCTGCGCGATCATGGAGAGGGTGCGGTCCGGGGACAGCACCTGTTCATGTTCGATGATGCTGCTCAGCGGCTGGCCCGGGACCAGCTCCATGACGAGGTAGGCGGAGCCTTCTTCCTCGCCGTAGTCAAAGACGTTGGCGATGCCCACGTGGTTCAGGAGCGCCGTGTGGCGGGCTTCGGCGCGGAAGCGCTGGAGGAAGCCGGGGTCGCCCGTGTACTCCTCCTTGAGCACCTTGATGGCGACGATGCGGCCAAGGATCAGGTCTTTGGCTTTCCAGACTTCTCCCATGCCGCCGATCGCAATACGCGTGGTCAGCTGGAACCTGCCGCCGAGGGTGATTCCTGATGAAGGCCTCACTTATTCAACACCGCCTCAAAAATCTTCTTCGCGTTCGGACTGGTTAGCTTTGCGCCGGTGGTGATGTCTACGCCTTCAATGACGATGGTGACAGCCACCTGCGGGTCATTCGCCGGGGCAAACCCGGTAAACCATGAGTTGTTCAGGCCGTCGCCGAGTTCCGCGGTACCGGTCTTACCGGCCACCTTCACGCCGGGGACTGCCGCCTTACTGGCGATCCCGTCGTCGACGACGCTGACCATCCACTCGTTGATCTGCCGGGCAATCTCCGGCGTGGTGGAGGTCTGCAGCGCCTGCGGTTTCGGCTCGCTGATCGGCCGTAGGTCCGGGGAGCGGACGGCCTTTATCAGGTTCGGCTGCATCTGGACCCCGCCGTTGGCGATCGCGGCTGTCATCTGGTTGATCTGCAGCGGGGTGGCCCGGACGTCCCGCTGGCCGATCGACGACTGCGCCAGGCTGGCGTCGTCCAGTTCTTCGGTCGGGAAGAAGCTCGGGGCGGAGTCCAGCTTCAGCTGGTCGCCGAAGTCCTGGCCGAAGCCGAACTTCTCCGCCTGGTCCGCGATGGCCGCCTGCCCCAGGTCCAGGGCAATGCTGGCGAACGGGGTGTTGCAGGACTGCTGCAGAGCGAAGGCGAACGTGGCCGTGTTGCGGGTGTAGCAGTTGCCGCCGGCATAGTTGGGCAGCGTGTACTGGATGCCGGGGAAGGACATCTCCGCCGGGTTGGGCAGGACGCTGTCCTTGTTGTACTTGCCCGAGCTAAGCGCCGCGGCCGTGTCGATGAGCTTGAAGACGGATCCCGGTGCCAGCAGAGCCCCGGTGGGGCCGCTGACGTTCTGGTTCAGGTTGATCCCGGGGACCTTGTTCAGTTCGGCGAAGTTGGCAGCCTCTGCCACGGGGTCCTGGGTGGCGATCAGATTGGGGTCGTAGGAGGGCTTGGACACCATGGCCAAGATCGCGCCGGTCTTCGGGTTGGTCACCACAATCGATCCGCGCTGGCCATCCGGGATGAGGTCGTAGGCGAGCTTCTGGAGCTCGGGATCGAGCGTGAGCTCCACCGAGGCGCCCTTGGGCTGGTTGCCCAGGAAGAGCTGGCCGACCCGGTCTAGGAACTGCTGGTCGGAGCTGCCCGCGAGCTCTTTGTTCATCGTCTTCTCGAGCCCGGTGACGCCGAAGCTCCTGGAGAAATAGCCGGTGATCCCGGCGTACGGTTCCGGCTGGTTGTAGGTGCGCTGGAACTTGCAGCTCTCATCGGCCGCGACGGATTCGGCCACCGGGGCACCGCCCACGATGATGGCGCCCCGGTCATTGCAGTAGTTCTGCAGGAGGGTCCGCTTGTTCCAGGCGTTGGCCTCCAGCTCGTCCGCTCCGACCACCTGGACGTAGCTGAGGGCACCGAAGATGAGGACGAACATCGCGATCGCCGCGATCCAGGCATTGCGAATGGCTTGGTTCACAGCTTCACCGCCTCGGTCGGGGCGTCCGGACTGTTCCGTCCGGTGCCGGGCACAGTGGCCGGCTTCGAGGGCATGGCAGGCAGTACTTTCTGTGGGTCGGGTTGCTCACCGGGAGCCAGCGGTGTTGTGTCCACCGGGCCGCGCGCCGTATGCGAGATCATCAGCAACAGTCCGACGATGATCCAGTTGGCCAGCAGTGACGAACCGCCGGCGGCCAGGAACGGCGTGGTGAGGCCGGTGAGGGGTATGAGCCGGGTGACGCCGCCGATCACGACGAAGCACTGCAGCGCGATGGCGAAGGACAGCCCGGTGGCGAGCAGCTTCCCGAACGCGTCACGGGTGCCGAGCGCCGCACGGAAGCCCCGGGTGAAGAGCAGCAGGTACATCAGGACGATCGCGAAGAGGCCGATCAACCCGAGTTCCTCGCCGAAGGAGGCAATGATCATGTCGCTGTTGGCGAACGGAACGAGATTGGGTCGCCCCTGGCCGAGGCCGGTGCCGACCAGTCCGCCGTTGGCCATGCCGAACAGACCTTCGACGATCTGCAGGCTGCCGCCGAACGCCCGGCCGTAGACCTCGTCGGTGAAGGCGTTGATCCAGCCGTCAATCCGCAGGGCGACGTGGGAGAAGACGCGGGAAGCGACGAACCCGCCAGCCGCGATGAGCCCGACGCCGATGATCACCCAACTGATGCGGCTCGTGGCGACGTAGATCATCACCAGAAAGAGTCCGAAGAACAGGATCGACGAGCCGAGGTCCCGCTGGAAGATCAGCACGCCGATGCTCACGAGCCAAGCGGCGATCATGGGACCCATGTCCTTGAACCGCGGGAACTGGATGGGACCGACCTTCCGGCCGGCCAGCAGGATGAGATCGCGGTTGGAGGAAAGATACCCGGCAAAGAATATAGCCAGGGTGATCTTGGCGATTTCACCGGGCTGGAAGGTCATCGAGCCGAACTTGATCCAGACCCGGGCGCCCAGGATTTCACCGGCGGTGATGCCGGGAACCAGCGGGAGGATCAGCAGGAAGGCACTGGCGGCCAGGGATATGTAGGTGAAGCGGCGGAGGATCCGGTGGTCCTTGAGGAACCAGATGACCGCGATTGAAACGGCCATGGCCACCAGGGTCCATCGCAGCTGGTTGTTGCCCGTGTCCTCCCCGACCCGGTCCAGCCGGTGGATCATGGCGAGGCCGAGGCCGTTGAGCGCCACCACCAGCGGAAGTATTACCGGGTCGGCATATTTAGCCCGGAGGCGCAGGACGACATGGAACGCGAGGGCTGCTGCGGCGAGCAGGCTCGACTGGAACCAGAAATCGGCGTCGAACGCCTTCTGCTGGTCCACCCCGACCAGGGCATTGGCCCCAATGCCGACGGCAAGGGCCAGCACCAGCAGGACCAGTTCCACGTTCCGCCGCGGCCTGGGCGTGGGATCGATGGATGTCAATTCCCCACCTCACAGAAAGGGGCCGTCGCCGCCGGCGAAGGTGCCGCGGTCGCGCCGGGAGCCGCCGTGGCACCCGGGTCGGCCGTTGCACTGGGATCCGCTGTCGCCCCGGGAGTGACCGGGGTCGGAGACGGTGTGATGCACTCGTCCGCGGGGGCGGTGGTGCCGGTGCGCTCAAGGTTCTTAACGATCCGCTGGGCGTCATAGAGGTCCCGGGCCGGCACGGTCTGGCGTACCCGCTGCTGGGAGAATTCAGGGAGATCTGACATCCGGATTTCGGTCACCGCTTCGAGGGTGGAGAGCTGGATGGGTCCCAGGCGCTGGGAGACCCCGTTGAAAATGGCGACATGCTGGTCGTGCTCGCCGATGTAGTACCGCGTCTGGGTCCAGGCGTAGCCCAGCCAAAGACCCACCGTGAGGAACGCCACGAGGGCCGCGGCAATGGAGACCGTCACCCAGCGGCGGGGACGGCCGGCCTGCCGGTACTCCTCGGCTTCTTCCCTCGCCTGCTCCGACTTGTGGGTCAGGACCGTTGCCGCCCGGCGGGCCATGGTGCGCCCCGCAATGGTGGGGATGGAGCCGGATTCCGCGGCGGCTGCGGCGGCGCCCACGAGTTCGTGGGGACGTCCTGCCAGTTCCTCGCGGAGCACCTCGGCGGACAGATGCTCACCCAGGTGCGGGTCGGTGGAGGTCGGCGGTTCGCCCGCCGCGCCGGGGTCGGACCGGGAGTCCGCGGCCTCGGTCGGAGCGGGGGCCGCTGCGGCCCCTCCGGCCAGCGGGAGAGTGGCGGAGGCGCCGGTATCGGCCGGTCCTTGGGTCTCCGGCGGCGTCTCGGCAGCTTTCGCTGCACCAAAGGTGTTTCCGGTCTGGCGGGCGCCGTCGGACACTGCCGCGGCCACGGTGGACGGCGGCGTGGACGGGACAATTTCGACGGCGGCGGTCCGGACGTCGTCGGTGGTCGGTTCGACGATCTCCAGCATCACCACGGTGACGTTGTCCGGGGCGCCGGCCTCCAGCGTGAGATCGACCAGCAGCTCAACGCATTCCCGCAGGCTCTTGGTCTCCCGGACGGTGCGTTCCACAACGTGGCCGGCGACGTAGTTCAGACCGTCGGAACAGAGCAGCCAGCGCTCACCCGGTTCGACCTCAAGCGTCGCCAGGTCCAGTTCAGGGCTGGCGTCGACATCGCCGAGAACGCGCATCAGGACGTTTTTGTGCGGATGGGTCTCCGCTTCTTCGGGGCGGAGCCGGCCTTCATCGATGAGGCGCTGCACGAATGTGTGGTCCACGCTGACCTGCTCGAATTCGCCGTTCCGAAGCCGGTATGCGCGGGAGTCGCCAATATGGGCGAAGTGCAGCTTGCCCTCGGCCAGCAGGAGGGCCGTGACGGTGGTCCCCATGCCGGCCAGCTTGGGGTTGATGTGGACGAGTTCGGACAGCAGTGAGTTGGCGGTCTGGATCTCGTCGGCCAGGACGGTGCCGGCGTCGCCGTCGTAATCGTCGCTGTCGAGGTGGATCATGTCCAGCACCGTGGCGGCAGAGGCGACATCGCCGCCGGCGTGTCCGCCCATGCCGTCGGCGACGACGGCGAGGTGGCGGCCGACGTAGGCGGAGTCGTCGTTCTTCGCGCGCACCCGGCCGACGTCGGAACGCGCGGCGTAGCGCATGATGAGCGGCCGCTTGGGGGGAGTTGTTTTGCCTTCGGCCCTGTCTGCGGGGCGATCAGGTGCAGCCACGGCTACGGCCTCAATTCAATGACCGTCTTGCCGATTCTCACGGGGACACCCAGCTCTACGGGCAGTGCCCTGGTGAGCTGCTGGTCGGCCAGGTAGGTGCCGTTGGTTGAGCCAAGATCCTCGATAAACCAGCGGCTGCCCTGCGGGAACAGGCGGGCGTGGCGGCCCGAGGCATAGTCATCCTCCAGCACAAGGGTGGCTTCCTGGGCGCGGCCCAGCAGGATGGGGCTCGCGGCCAGCGGGATCGTGGTGCCCTTGAGCGGGCCTTCGGTCACCACCAGTTGGCGGGGCTGCTGCTTGACGGGGGCTGCCTTTTCGGCCAGGGCAGGGTTCTTGCGGACCTGCCGGGCTGTGGGGGCGCCCGCTGCTGCCTTGCGTCCGATCATGAGGTCGCGTCGCATGGCGGCAACGATGCTGAAGATCAGTACCCACAGGAGCAGGAGGAAACCGAAGCGCAGGGCCGTGATGGTTAGTTCGCTCATCGGCGGCCGCCTGGGCTGGCGGGCAAAAGTCGGAAGATGATCTTGGTCCGTCCCATTGTGATCGTGGAGCCGTCGGTGAGTTCCGAGGAGCCCACGATCTTGTGGCCGTTGACGTAGCTGCCGTTCGTGGAGCCCAGATCCACGGCCTGGGCAGTGCCCGGTCCCGTGCGGATCTCCAGATGGCGGCGGGAAACGCCGGTGTCGTCAATAAGGATGTCTGCTTCCGAGGAGCGTCCCAGCACGATCGCCGGCGCGTTCAAGGAGTAGCGCTGCCCGTCGATGTCCAGCACAGGCTGCATCCGGGAAGGCTGGCGAGTTGGCGCGGCAGGCATTCCGGGGTGGGCGGGCGCGGACGGGGATGCGGTCTTTTCGGTCCGGGATTTGATCTCGAAGTCCCCGGCGCGGCGGTCCCCGTCGCGGCGGAAACTGATCCGGACGGGACCCTGGAGGGTGTAGCCCTGGCTGCGCACGTGGTTGATGACCACGTCGCAGAGTTCCTCAGCCAGCGGGGTGCCCCATTCCTGGGCCCGCGCGAAGTCGTCGTCACTGAGGAGGACGTCAAAGACGTTGGGGGCAAGGGTCCGTCCCGCGGCGATCGTGATGGCCTTGTTGTCGACCTCGCGCCGGAGGTGGCTGGCGATCTCGACCGGCTCGACCTGGGCACGAGAACCGGTGGAGAAGACTCCGCGGACGGCCTTTTCGATGCCGCGCTCGACTTTGTCCAGCAATCCCATGGTCCTTCTCCTTTCGTGACGGCTGCAGGGCAGCATTCGTTCCGGAACTCGGTTTCCCACATCTGCGGGAGCCCGCTGTTAGCGGGCACTCCTACATCAGATACTACTGGGCGAGTCTGGGAATGGCCTTAATGCGCGTCGCCACCCCGCGCCGGGAAAGTGCGCCGGACCGGCCCTGACGTGCACGGACGTCGGCTCGCTGCGCCCGCCGGAGACGGCGTCCAGGTGGCGCGGTGGGGTCCTGGTCCCGGTGGTGCCGGCCCCGGGATGTCCGGCGCGTAACGTCCGGGTCTGTCCCGCCCGGGAGGCCGATTGGTGTTTTCCCGCTGTTGTCCGTTATGCTTGATCTCGCTGCTTTTACGAGGTTCACGGCCCGATTCTGGACCGAGAACCATGTGGAAGAAGTTGCGCGCGAGTGGCGGAACGGCAGACGCGCTGGCTTCAGGTGCCAGTGTCCGAAAGGGCGTGGGGGTTCAAATCCCCCCTCGCGCACGCAAATGAAAGAACCCTGGGAAATCAATGATTTCCCGGGGTTCTTTTGTTTACCCACGCGACTCCCGATCATGCAACCGCCGTGGGTGGCCTGTAAGCACGGTAATCAACATGCCTACATCGAATCTCGCAAGCGCAAACACTGCGTCACAGTGTTCCTCGTTCCTCCGGGAAATCACGCCCGGAGCTCGGAGTGTCCCCTCAAGCCGGTGGCGCCCAGCTCTGCAGCTCGATGGCGTTGCCCTCAGGGTCGGTGACGTAGCACCAGGTGACCCGGCGCCCGTCAGCTGTCGTGAGCGTAACGACTTCGCCGACGGAGCTTCCGCCCTCATCGAGGACGCGGCGTCGAGCGGCGTGGACGTCCGTGACCGCAAACGCAATATGGCGGAATCCCGGCCGGTCGATGCCCACTTCCGACGCTCCGTTCGTCGATGCGAATGTGTAAATCTCGAGCGTCGGGCCGTCATCGCCATGCCCGGGCAGGCGGAGATGCACGCCCTGAAGGGCAGCGTTCGGAACGGCGGTGCCGCGCTCGAGGTCGTGCCCCGAGTAGTCGCGCTCCGGCGGGACCAGTGTGCATCCGAAGAGACGCACGTACCAGTCGGAGAGGCGGCGCCAGTCGCGTGCGATCAGATTCGTGTGCCCATATCGGGCGCCATCGATGGGCCTACTTGCGTGACCATTCATGGACGCATCGTACTCACTGCAGGCCCCGGAATGAAGCGGTGAAACGGCCGCTGCGGCCTCCCTCTTCCCCCTGCCTGCACCGTGAGGCGTTCTACGTAAGGTTTGAGACATGCCTTACGACGTGAACGAGCAATGCTGCCCGCAGCGGGTCAGCCGCGGAGCGTCCCAAAGCGTGCGATCATCGCCTCCAGGCCCAGGTTAAAGGCGACGTCGGCGGGCTTGTCGTAGCCTTCCAGGTCCTGCTGCTTGACGGCCGCGGTGAAATTCGGCGTCGAGTCCGCCATGCTGCCGGAGTCAAAAATGTCCGCAGGAGCCGTGACGTCATAGGCCGAGCCGAAGATGAAGGACTCCAGCGCCACGATCGCGGACACGATCAGCCCCTGCGGGAAACCCGCACGGCTGAACCCCGCGCTGACGGCCTCATACATGGCCAGCGTCTTGGGGGCGTCGGTCACCGGGAGCACGGCGATCACCGGGATCAGCGGCGTGTGCTTGGAGAACACGTCGCGGTAGCTCCAGGCCCAGCGGCGCACGGCCTGGTCCCACGGTTCGGCCTCGAAGTTGGACACATCAACGAACGACGTCAGGTGGTCCTGCACGAGTACCAGGACCTCGCGTTTGGACGAGACATGGTTGTACAGGGCCGACGGCGCCACGTTCAGCGTCCGGGCTAGGGCAGCCATCGTGAAACCGTCATAGCCGCTCTTCCCGATGAGCTGCAGCGCCGCAGCCGTGATGCCGTCCAGGTCGAGGACGGCCGCCGCGGGCCGGCCAACCCGGCGGCGCGGTTTCGCGTCGTGGCGGTGCGGATCGGCTGGGGCGCTGGTTGGTGCCGGCATTGCTGGCCTTTCTGCGGGCGGTGTCCTGGATGCTCCATTGTGCCCCTACTTTACGGGCACTTTCCCGGCGAAATTTAATGCTCAAGACGTCTTCCCTGATGCTTCCGAAGGGTCTATAGTCTATCGTAAATGAACGGCATTCATTTAGTGGTCCGCATCACTCAGCGGCCACAGAGAGGACATCATGCTGGAACTTGACCGCGACGTCGTCATCGTCGGAGCCGGCCCCGCCGGGCTGACCGCAGCACGGGAGCTGAAGAAGGCCGGCCTGAGCGTGGCCGTCCTGGAGGCGCGCGACCGTGTCGGCGGCCGCACCTGGACCGACACGATTGACGGCGCCATGCTGGAGATCGGCGGCCAGTGGGTCTCCCCGGACCAGACCGAATTGCTGGCCCTCCTTGACGAGCTTGGCCTGCAGACCTACTCCCGTTACCGCGACGGCAAATCCGTTTACATCGGCTCCGACGGCAGGCGCACCCTCTACGCGGGTGACACCTTTCCGGTCAGCGAAACCACCGCCGCCGAAATGGACAAGCTCACCGCCCTGCTGGATTCCCTCGCCGCCGAGATCGGCCCCACCGAGCCGTGGGCGCACCCCAAGGCCCGCGAGCTGGACACCATCTCCTTCCACCACTGGCTGCGGGAGAACTCCTCGGACGAGGAAGCCTGCAACAACATCGGGCTGTTCATTGCCGGCGGCATGCTGACCAAACCCGCCCACGCCTTCTCCGCACTGCAGGCAGTGCTGATGGCCGCCTCCGCCGGCTCCTTCACCCACCTCACCGACGAGGACTTCATCCTGGACAAGCGCGTCATCGGCGGCATGCAGCAGCTCTCCCTGCTGCTCGCCGCCGAACTGGGTGACGACGTCGTGCTGGACAGCCCGGTGCGCACCATCAACTGGACGCCGGCCTCTCCAGGAGGAGAGACAGCCCACCAGGTGACGGCTGTTTCGGAGCGCGCCACCGTGAAGGCACGCTTCGTCATCATGGCCGTACCGCCGAACCTCTACTCCCGGGTCTCCTTCAACCCGCCCCTGCCGCGCCGCCAGCACCAAATGCACCAGCACCAGTCACTCGGCCTGGTCATCAAGGTGCACGCCGTCTACAGCACCCCGTTCTGGCGTGAGGACGGACTCTCCGGAACCTGCTTCGGCGCCGGCGCCTTGGTCCAGGAGGTCTATGACAACACCAACCACGACGACACCCGCGGCACCCTGGTCGGCTTCGTCTCGGATGAGAAAGCCGATGCCATGTTCGAGCTCAGCGCCGAGGAACGCCGCCGGGCCATCCTCGAATCGATGGCAGGGTTCCTGGGGGACAAGGCCCTCGAGCCGGAGGTCTACTACGAATCGGACTGGGGCTCCGAGGAGTGGACCCGCGGCGCCTATGCCTCCAGCTACGACCTCGGCGGACTGCACCGCTACGGCAAGGACCAGCACGCCCCGGTCGGCCCGATCTACTGGTCCTCCTCGGACCTCGCTGCCGAGGGCTACCAGCACGTCGACGGCGCGGTCCGGATGGGACGCCAGACGGCGGCCCGGATCGTCGCAGCCGCAGACCGCAGCTCCGTGGCCTCCCATTAGCCCGGACCTCCCACCCAACCCAACAGTTCAGAAAGGATCGGCCAGATGCGTTACGTAGTGGGGTATTCAGCCAATGCCAGAGGCCACGATGCCGTCAATCTGGCCGTATCGCTGGCACGCGGCCGCGGTGCCAGCCTGGATCTCGTCCTGGTCGTGCCGGAAATCCAGCAGTTCGGCGCCGCCCATGCGCCCAAGGCAGGCTTCGAGAACCTGCTGCACGAGCAGGCACGCCAATGGCTCGATGAGGCCCTGGCGCTGGTCCCGGACGACGTTCCGGCGCAGTCCCACATCCGCAGCGGCGACTCCGACGCCCAGACGCTGATCGAGGCGGCCGAGGAACTCGGGGCGGACGTCCTGGTCGTCGGGGCCACCAGCAGCGGACTGTTCAAGCGGTTCACCATCGGTTCGGTGGCCAGCGCGCTCCTTCACGCGTCCACGGTTCCCGTGGCCCTGGCACCGCATGGCTACTACCGCCAGGAAGCCCTGACCCGGATCAGCTGCGGACTCGGCACCCGGGCGGGAGCAGAGAAGCTGCTCGACTTCGCCATCGGCATGGCGGCGAACCGGGCGGTCCCGCTGCGCGTGGTGTCGCTGCTCGCGCTCGACGGCGGCGACTCAACTGCCGCTGCGGCCGCCCGAGAATACGCGGAGAAGACCGTCGCGGCAGCGGCGCCCGTCAGCCCGTCGGGCGTCCAGCTCGCGGCCAAGACGGAGGTCGTCGTCGCGCAGGGCCGGAGCATCGAGGAGGCCGTGGACGGCCTCGACTGGGAAGACGGCGAGGTCCTGGTCATCGGGTCGAGCCGGCTGGCCCAGGGCCGCTCCATCTTCCTGGGCAGCACGGCCAACCGGATCCTCCGCGCCCTGCCCGTGCCGATGCTCGTGGTGCCAAGCGGCTACGAACTCAAGCACCAGAACCACCCAACGTCGAATGACACGTCAGGAGAGGCACCCCAATGAGTACCGAACACGTCGCGGCCAAGGCCTCGCACGACACCCACGCAGGACTGAGCGCCAAGGGCCTCAAAGCCGGATCGGTAGGCCTGATCGGCGCCGTCGTCATCGGCGTGTCCTGCATCGCCCCGGCGTACACGCTGACCGCGGCCCTGGGCCCGACGGTCGCCGAAGTCGGCGTCCAGCTGCCGGCCATCTTCCTGGTGGGCTTCATTCCGATGCTGCTCGTCGCGTTCGGCTACCGGGAACTGAACAACGCCATGCCCGACGCCGGAACCTCCTTCACCTGGGCCTCCCGCGCCTTCGGGCCCTGGATCGGCTGGATGGGCGGCTGGGGACTGATCGCCGCGACGATCATTGTGTTGTCCAACCTGGCCGCCGTGGCCGTGGACTTCTTCTATCTCATGCTGGCCCAGCTGTTCGGCAACCCCGAACTGGCTGACCTGACCCTGAACCTGCCGCTGAACATCGCCACCACCCTGGTGTTCATCGCGCTGGCCTGCTGGATCTCCTACCGCGGCATGGAAACCACCAAGGGCGTGCAGTACGTGCTGGTCGCCTTCCAGCTCTTCGTGCTCGGCTGGTTTGCCGTCGCCGCCTTCAGCCACGTCGCCAACGGCACTGCTTTCGATGCGACCGCGATCAGCCCCGAGTGGTTCAACCCGTTCGCCGTCGAATCCTTCTCGGCCTTCGCCGCCGGCGTCTCCCTCTCGATCTTCATCTACTGGGGCTGGGACGTCACCCTGACCATGAATGAGGAAACCCGCAACCCGGAGAAGACCCCGGGTCGCGCGGCCACCGTCACCGTGCTGGTCATTGTGATCATCTACATGACCGTCGCACTGGCCACGCTGTCCTACGCCGGCATCGGCCAGGAAGGCCTGGGCGCCGGAAACCCGGAAAACCAGGGCAGCATCTTCGCTGTTCTCGCCGGACCGGTCATGGGCCCGTTCGCCATCCTGATGTCCCTGTCCATCCTGAGCAGCTCGGCCGCGTCCCTGCAGTCGACGTTCGTCTCACCGGCCCGGACCCTGCTGGCGATGGGCCACTACAAGGCGCTGCCGAACAAGTTCGGCCGGATCAGCCCTACCTTCAAGTCCCCGAGCTACGCCACCATCGCGGCGGCCATCGCCGCGGCGGGGTTCTACGTCATCACCCGGACCACGTCCGAGAACGCGTTGTGGGACACCATCACCGCACTCGGCATGATGATCTGCTTCTACTACGGCATCACCGCCCTGGCCTGCGTCTGGTTCTTCCGGAGCGAGGCCTTCAGCGGGGCACAGGCATTCTTCTTCAAGTTCCTCGCCCCGCTCCTGGGCGGCGTCATCCTGCTGGTGATGTTCGTCAAGACCGCCTATGACTCCATGGACCCGGCCTACGGTTCCGGATCATCCGTCGGCGGCGTTGGCCTCGTGTTCATCCTGGGCATGGGCGTGATCCTGCTGGGCGTTGTGCTCATGCTGGTCATGGCCAAGCTCCGCCCGGAGTTCTTCAAGGGCAAGGTCCTGCCCACAGGGTACTAAGCCCGGGTACCAGGTCCGCACCAGACCGGGAAGGTCCTTCTTCCGCTAGCCACTGGAAAGTAAGCAAACTTACCAATAGGCTGGCGGGAGGGGGACTTTCCCCCGTTCGGAACCAGAACGAGGTGACAGCATGTCGGACGCAGAAAACATCAGCAAAGTTACGGACATCATCAACGATTCGCGGATCGGGATGTTCACTACCGTCAACGAATCGGGCGCACTGGTCAGCCGGCCGCTGGCCGTCCAGGATGTGAAGGACGACGGCGACATGTGGTTCTTCACGTCCGCCAACACTTCCCAGGTCGCGCATGTCCGGGCGCACCCGCGCGTCAACGTCTCCTTCGGCAAACGCACGGAATGGGTGTCCGTGGCCGGAACGGCCGAAGTTGTCACCGACCGGCAGAAGATCCACGAACTCTGGAACCAGATGGTCGAGGCCTGGTTCCCGGACGGCCCGGACACCCCGGAGGTGGTCCTGCTGCGCGTCGATTCCGACTCCGCCGAATACTGGACCAGCCCGGGCGGAACCGCAGCGACGGTGCTGCAGTGGGTCAAGTCGAAGGTCACGCACAGCCGGATGAGCGTGGGCGAGAGCGGCACGGTCGAACTGTAGGTCCCGGCTTTCAGCCCTTGGCCGGATCCACCCTGGACAGTCCGGGCCGGGCCGGAGTGTTACGGCCGACACCGGCGGCCCGTTCGGCCTCGGCGAGGGCCTGTTCCAGCTGATCAACCGCGGGGGCATAACCGGCGTCCGTCCCGCCACGGAGCTGCTCGGCGGCCTTCATAGCCCGGATCAGGGCGGCCGTCTCCGGCTGCCGCGGGTCACTCATGGCGGGATAATCGATGCTGTGTGCAGGGTCCAGTTCGTAGCGCTGCCACCGGGCCAGCGCGCGGCGGTGCCGGGCCGCGGCTGCCTCGTTGCTGGCCGCGATGTCCCGGGAAACCCGGCGGGCCTCGCTCCGGCTGAAAACCTTGGGAGTCCAGAAGTAGGAGGCGGCGGCAGCGGCAACGGCGAGGACACCAAGCAGCAGTCCGGCCCACGGTGCCGCCAGGGCGGGAAGGATCACTGCCGGCGCCACGATGGCGAGTCCGGCGAAGACGTCCCAGAACACGGCATCCGGCAGGCCATCGCTGGCGGCGGCCACATGCTTGCGGACGAGATAGACCGAGGCTCCGGACGCGCACACGACGACGACGGCCAGGGCCAGCAATTGCCACAGCGCGAAGGGGGCGGACTCGAACAGGGACGGCATTCCAACACCTCCAGGGATCCGGCCCGGACGGGCGCGGTTCCGCTGATTCCATTGGAATCCATTGAAGGCGGGCCGTCAATGGTCCCGGAACTGTGCGGGAGCCCGCGGCGGCGGGACCGGTTCACAGCGCGGTCGGTCCCGGCGTAGCCTAGGGCGCATGCGACTGAAAATGTGCAGTATCCACGTCAAGGACCCCGCCGCCGCTTTCGAGTTCTACACCGGAATCCTGGGCTTTGAGAGCCTCCTGGCGATGCCGGAGCACAATCTCTACATCGTGAAGGACCCGGCCGGGTCCGGCGGTGGATCGGTCGGGCTCCTGCTGGAGCCCAGCGACAACCCGGTGGGGGCCGCCTACATGAACGGATGCCACGACGCCGGGCTGCCCGCGATCGTCCTGGGCGTGACCGATGTCCGGGCGGAGTACAAGCGGCTCGCGGGCAAGGGTGTGATCTTCCAGGGCGAACCATCCGTGGGTCCCGGCGGCACCACGGCCGTGTTCGACGACGGTTGCGGCAACTTCGTCCAGCTCCACCAGGACTGAGGGCGCCAACCCCCCCGGGGGGGGTCGGGGGCGTGCCCCGAAGGCAGCCGCGGCTACTCGGCCGCGGCGCGTGCCTGCTTGGCGTCCTTCTTCGCAGCCTCGTCCTTGACCCGCTGGGCCTCGGCGCGGACGGCAGCATGGGTGGAGCGTTCGGCGACCAGCCACGCCGGGGGAGCCTGCAGCAGCGCGGTGATTTCCGCCGTCGTCAGCGCTTCCTCGACGCCGCCGCGGGCCAGGCCGCTGATGGAGACGTTGAGCTTCTGCGCGACCACCGGGCGGGGGTGCGGGCCGTTGCGGCGCAGTTCGGCGAGCCACTCCGGCGGGTTGGCCTGGAGCTCGGCGAAATCGGCGCGGGTGATGACCGAATCCTGGAACTCCTGGGGTGTTGCGGGCAGGTAGATGCCAAGCTTCTTGGCAACGGTGGCCGGCTTCATGGACTGGGAGTTTGCAGAGGTCATGCTTCAAGGGTATCCGGCCAGAGGCTGGCTGGGCACCGGCACTGAACACTGACACCCGCCATGCGCCCGGCCGGGCGGTACTGTGAACATGTGTCCGCAGCAGAAGAAACACCCCAGACCCCCGACGAAACCGCCGCCGTCCCCGCCGAAGATGCAGTGCGGGAGCTGCGGTTTGCCTACGTCGCCGGCGTGACGCCCGGCAAGTGGACCCGGCGCTGGGAAGAGCGGATGCCCGATGTTCCGCTGCGCTCCTTTATGTCCGAGGAGGGCGCCCAGCTCAGCGTGCTGCGGGACGGTTCCGCGGACCTGAGCTTCGTCCGGCTGCCGGTGGACCGCGAAGGCCTCAGCGTTATCCCCCTCTATGAGGAACAACCCGTGGTGGTCGCACCCAAAGGGCACGAGATTTCCGTGTTTGAGGAGGTGCCCTTCGCCGACCTGTCCAACGAGACCTTCCTGAACGTCGCCGAACTCGGCGGACCGGAGATGGCCCTGCATGTCGTGGCCTCCGGGGCCGGCCTGGTGATCCTGCCGATGTCCGTGGCCCGCCACTTCAACGTCAAAGGCACCGTGGCGCGCCAGCTCACCGGGGCCCCGACGACGGAGATCGCCGTGGCCTGGCCCAGCGACAGCACGGACGAAGTGATCGAGGAGTTTATCGGGATTGTCCGCGGCCGGACCGCCGCGAGCTCCCGCCAGCCCTCCGCCCAGCAGGAAAAGCCCAAAAAGGAACCGAAGCCGGACCGGCGCGGTCCCGCGGTCAAGAAGCCCAAGGTGGCGCAGCGCTACGCGCCCAACCCGGACAAGGGCCGCGGCAAGGGGTCACGGAAAAAGGGCAAGCGCTAGGACGCTTCCCGGCACGGAAGGGCTACTTGGCGCAGGCGTCCTGCAGGGCCTTGACGGAATCGGAGGGAACCTGGTCGCCGGATTCGGCGATCTCCCGCAGCGGCGTGGTGATCTCCGCGGGCACACCCGCCGTCTCGGCACCGGCGACCAGGCCGCCGAGCAGTTCCTTGTCCTGGACACTGACCAGGCCGTCATCGACGAGCGTGCAGGCCTGCTTCTTCACTTCACTCCCGGCCGCCGTGGCAACCTGGGAGGCGCCGTCGCTGACGGCCTTGTTCGCGGCGTCCTGCACCTGGCCGCAGCCCGTCAGGGCGATCATGAGAGTGGCGGCGGACAGGGCGGCAAGGCGGAGTTTCATGCCTCCACCCTAGCAAGCGCTCCTGAGCGGAAGCTGGCCGCGGGCCGTCACTGGAGGAACCGGAACGCCGTCCAGGGCCGTGCGGTCAACAGGCATTGATCGTCGTGGACGGCCCCGAAAGCGGCGCTGCGCCGTGCTGAGGCAGCCCGGAAAAAGGCCGGAGCGCCGCACGCGATACACGCCAGGCGTCGGCGGCGGGCGCTCCGCCACTGCTCGTCCTTGCGGCTGAACTCCAGTGCATCCAGATCGACGTTGTCGACGAGGCTCATGGCGCGCTTCATGATCGGGCTCCGAAAAAGGGTTTGGGCCGGCACAGTCTGGTTTTCAGTGGCGGGGCCCTGGGCGGGTGGTGGACGGTGTGTCCCACACCCGTCCCGGCGTGCCGCACCTTGACGACCCGGACCTCGTGGGGAGCCGGAGGCCGGGCCGTCACATTCTCGGACTTAGCGCTTGACGGCGTCCAGCTTCAGCATCTTGGCGATGACGCCATCGAGCTCGGAGTCGTCGAAGATTTTCTTCCAGTCGTCCTTGATGATGGTGTCCTTGCCGTACTGGATGGCGATTTCGCAGGCCTCCGAGAACGGGTTGGAGCCGCGGAGGGCGTTGGTCAGGGCGATCTGCACGTGGCCGAACAGCATGGCCTTGGCGGCTTCCTCCGGGACGCCGGCGGTGTGCACGGTCTCGTGCAGCGCCTCGTTGAGCAGGGTGCCGATCATGCAGGCCACAGTCTCCACCAGGGTGGGTTCCAGGATGGCGAGCTGCTTCACGGTGACCCAGTGCACGTCGATGACGGGGGCGTAGATGGTGCGGATGACTGCTTCGGCCGATTCGCGGGTCGCTGCGGCCGTGTCCTCGTCGATCGCGGCGACCACGTTCTGCGGTGCGCCTTCGCCGCCGAAGGTGTCGGCCCATTCCTCCTTGGTGGTGCGCTCCAGGAACACGGAGGGGTGGCAGGGGTGCGCCACGGCCTGGACAACGTCGTCGCGCTTTGCCAGCAGGCCGGCGTAGGCGGCGGCGGGGTCCAGGGTGAGCAGGATCGCGCCGGCCTTCATCTGGGGGACAACACCTTCGGACACGACGCCGAGGACGGTGTCCGGGACGGCGAGGATCACCACGTCGGCGCCCTTGACGGCGTCCTCAGTGGCGGTGATTTCGCGGCCCTCGGCCTGGATGCGTTCCTGGCCGGCGGGGGAGTTCTCGCTGTAGAAGACGGTGTGGGCGCTCTTCTGGAGGTTCCGGGAAACGCGCATTCCCATTTTGCCACCGGCTCCGATGACGGCGACGGTCAATTGTTCTGCTGACATTTCACTTGCTCCTTAGGAATTCGATGCTTTGCTGGGTCCACTGGTTTTCGAGGCGGATGGTTTCCGCGTCGGAGTCCTGCCACGGCAGCCAGTGTTCGACGATCTGGTTGATGTTTCTTTCTTTGGGCTGGAACTTCCCGGCCATGTAGTCATAGTCGAGAAGGCCTTCGCCGAGGGGAGCGCCGGAGTACGTGAACCCGACCCACCCCTCCTTGCGGCTGAACGCAAAGTCTTTGATATGCATGTTGAGGACGTACGGGGCGACGGCGTCAATCACCTCACGGGGCATCTCCAGTGCCGCGACCGTGTTGGCCGGGTCACTGCAGATGCCCAGGTGCGGGCTGTCCACGCGGCGGATGACCTCCAGGATGCGGGAGGTGGGCACCTGTTCGTAGGTTTCCACCGCGATCTTCACCCCGGCGGCCTCGAATTCCGGCAGGACCTCGGTGAAGATCGCTGCCGCTTCGTCCGCTGTCGGGGCGTGGCCCGGGACGTTGAACATGGTCCGCAGCAGGGGAGATCCGAGGATCCCGGCGAAGTGCAGGAACTTGCGCAGGTGCTCCGGGCGGATGCCCTTGGTGCCGAGCTCCAGGGAGATGCCCAACCGGTCAGCTGTGGCGCGGACGGCCTTGAGTTCCGCGTCGGTCATGGCCTCCAGCGGGACGTAATCGCAGATCTGGAAGAGCTCCACGCCCAGGGCCGCGGTCCGCTCCAGCGCCTGGTGGATACTGAGCGGACTGGAGACCTGGTCCGAAAGCTGCCAGAAAAAGGCGTAGCTGCTCAGGCCTATGCGTGAGCCCGGTCCGATGCCGCTCATGCGGCCACCTTCTGCGCGGCCAGCCGTGCCGTGGCCTCGTCCAGGATGGTCTTGAGCGCCTTCGGATCGTGGGCGAAGCGGCCCAGGAACAACCCGGCGACGGCGGAGCCCAGTTGGGTGATGAGGCCGGGGCCGGCGCTGCCGCCGTAGATCACCCGGCTGTCGGCCTGGCCGGGCATGGAGCGCAGGTGTGCGTCCAGTCCGGTGATGACCGCGCTGATGTACTCCGGCGTTGCGGGCTCCGGGGCGCCGATGGCCCACTGCGGCTCGTACGCCACGATGGTGCGGCCGGCCGGCCCCAGCGACTGCGCGCGGTTAAGGGCGGCGTCGATCTCCGCGGAGCAGCGGGTGACGGCCTCCTCCACGGAACCCTGTTGCCGTTCGCCGACGCACAGGACGGGGGTGAGGCCGTTACGGTAGGCGGCGGCGGTCTTGAGCCCGATGATCCTGTCGTCCTCGCCGAAGATCCGGCGGCGTTCGGCGTGGCCCATTTCGGCGTACCGGCCGCCCAGTTCAGCAACGGTCCTGCCGCCGACCTCTCCGGTGAACGCGCCTTCGTCTTCCCAGAAGATGTCCTGCGCGCCGGCAGCTGCTCCGGCGGTCCCGAGGATGCGGGCCGCCTCGGGCAGGACCGGCAGCGTGGGCAGCACGAAGAGTTCGATGTCGCCGCTCCGGACTGCCGGGTGCGCGGACGCGATGGCGGCCACTGCGCGGCAGTAGTCGAGGGTGCGTGCGTAGCCGAAGTACATCTTCAGGCTGACGCCGATGATGGCCTGGGGTGAGGCTGTCCCGCCGGCGGGGTTAGCAGGAAGTGACACCTTCATAGTCCTTAATCAGGGTGACTTTTTCGGCCGAGGCGGAGGTCTCGTCGAAGGTGTAGGTGAGCCATTCGCGGGCGAGCCGGCGGGCCAGTTCCAGTCCAACGACGCGCTGGCCGAAGGTGAGGACCTGGGCGTTGTTGCTCAGGACGGAGCGTTCCACGGAGAAGCTGTCGTGTGCGGTGACGGCGCGGACGCCGGGGACCTTGTTCGCGGCGATGGCGACGCCGAGCCCGGTGCCGCAGACCAGCAGGGCGCGGTCGGCCTTGCCGGCGGCGATGAGTTCGGCGGCGGCGATGGCCACGGACGGGTAGGGGGTGTGGCTGGTGGCATCGACCCCGACGTCGGTCACGGATTCGACCAGGTCGGAGGCCTCGAGGTCAGCTTTCAGGGCTTCCTTGTACTCGAAACCGGCGTCGTCGGCTCCAACGACCAGGCGCAGTTTGGCGCTCATGCTTTCTCCTTAATGGTGGTCCGCTCGATGAGCGTGTTGTGGATGGCTCGGACGATCAGCGCCATGGATACCGCTCCGGCGTCCGGGATGCCGAGGCTCTTCTCGGCGTGCGGGCGGGCCCGGCCCATCAGCGGCAGCAGCTGTGCGGTGTCGTCGGCAGCCTGCTGCGCGACCATTGAGGCGGCGCCCCAGGCCTCGGTGAGGGACCGCCCGGCATTCACGCCGGATGCGAGGGCGTCGCGGAACGGGACGAGGACATCCACCAGGGTCTTGTCCCCTGGCTTGGCCTTGCCGAACTCCATGATCGCGGCCGCCGCGCCGGCGACTCCGGCGGCGACAGCTTCGGCGTCGGGGGCTTTGGTGTCCCCCACCGTGTCCCCGACGGCCCGCAAGGCCATGCCCCAGAGGGCGCCGGAGGTGCCGCCGGCCTTGTCGGCCCAGGCGTCAGCGGCGAAGTGCAGGGTGGTGGCGGCACCTGCGCCGCGGACGACGGCGTCACGGGCCGCGTCGACGGCGGCGCGGACGCCGCGTTCCATGCCGATGCCGTGGTCGCCGTCGCCGGCGATGGCGTCGAGCCGGCCGAGTTCGTCGGCGTTGGCCTCCACTACGGCCTTCGCGGCGCCGAGTGCGGCGAGGATGAGGACGGCACCGGCGCGGGATTCTTCGGAGGCTGCCGGGATCGAGGCTTCGGCGTCGGCGAGGTCGGTGAATTCGGTGGTCTCGAGGGCCGCCGCGGTGACTGCGCCCCGGCGGAAGGCCGGGGCGTCGGCCGGAGCGTTCCAGAGGGTCTCAAGTTCGTCGTCGAGCCAGAAGAGGGTGAGGGAGGTGCCGGCCATGTCGAAGCTGGTGACGAGTTCGCCCACCTGCGGGTCCACCGCTTCCAGGCCGGCCTCGGCGAGGAGCTGGGCGACGCGGCGGTAGACGACGAAGAGCTCTTCGTACTTGACGCTGCCGAGGCCGTTCAGGATCGGGACAACACGCGGTCGGGCAGCAGCGCCGCCGGCCTCGAGCCCTTCGGGGATTTCGGTGAGGAGCTTGGCCACCAGCAGCTCGGCGAGCTGGTCGGCCGTCGGGATGTCCGTCTCGCCGATACCGGGTTCACCGTGGATGCCCATGCCGACGGCCATGCGCCCCTCCGGGACGGAGAACAGCGGGCGGTCCGCACCCGGGAGGGTGCAACCGGTGAAGGCGACGCCGAAGGACCGGGTGCGGTCGTTGGCGCGCTCGGCGGTGGAGACGACGTCGTCCATGGAATAGCCGGCCTCGGCAGCTGCGGCGGCCACCTTGAAGACGGTGAGGTCGCCGGCAATGCCTCGCCGCTTGGACCGTTCGGCCGGCGGCGCGGAGGAAACGTCGTCGGTGACGGCGATGCTGCGGCAGTCGATGCCGTCCTTGCGGAGGCGGTCCTGGGCCTGGTTGAAGTGGAGCACGTCGCCGGCGTAGTTGCCGTAGCCCAGGAGCACTCCTGCGCCGTTATTGGCGGCTTTCGCGACGTTGTAGACCTGCTGCGCGGAAGGGGAGGCGAAGAGGTTGCCCATGGCGGCGCCGTGCGCCAGGCCCTGGCCGACCAGGCCGGCGAAGGCCGGGTAGTGGCCGGAGCCGCCGCCGATCACCAGCGCCACGGTGTCCGGGGTGCTTCTGGTGTTGCGGACAACGCCGCCGGAGACGCGCTTTACCCAGCGCCCGTGGGAGGCGGCAAAGCCTTCGATCATCTCGTCAGCGAAAGCTGCTGGTTCATTGAACAGGCGGGTCATGGGGGAGCTCCTGGGCCTAACTGAAAAGGGAAAGTCGGTTGGGGGTGTGACGGCGGGCGCGCTGGGGGTGGTGCGGGGACGTCCCCGGGTGAGGGGGACGCCCCCGGTCTGTTACGGCTCGGCGTGGTGTCCGGCCCCGGCAGGGTCCAGCGCTTCGGCGGGGACGCCGTCGCTGACCTTGCCGGAGCGGCTCAGGATCACCATGAGGACGGCGGAGAGAAGCATGAAGCCGCCGACGACGAACATCGGAACGGTGTAGCTTCCCGTGAGGTCCTTGAGCCAGCCGGTGACGTAGCCGGCGCTGAAGCCGGCCAGGTTGCCGATGGTGTTGATCAGGGCGATGCCTGCGGCTGCCGCCGCACCGGTGAGGAACTGGGTGGGGACCGTCCAGAAGTTGGGCAGCGCCGCAAAGATGGACATCGCCGTGATGGTGATGACAGCGATGGTCGCGGCCGGCGAACCGGCGAACAGGGCCAGCGGGATGCTCAGGCCGCCGATCAGGGCGGGCAGGGCGATGTGCCAGGTCTTGACACCGCGCTTCGTGGCGTCCTTGGACCAGAAGTACAGGGCGAAGGCCGCGGGCAGGTACGGGATGGCGGTGATGAGGCCCTTCTGGAAGACGTCGAACTTGGTCCCGTATTGGCCTTCGAAGCCGGCGATGATGGTGGGCAGGAAGAACGCCAGAGCGTACAGGCCGTAGATGAAGCCGAAGTAGATGGCGGACAGCAGCCAGACCCTGCCGTTGGTGAAGACCGTCCGGACGCTGACGTGCTTGTTGTTCGCCGAGGTTTCCTTCTTTTCGGTCTCAAGGGCGTTGGTCAGCCAGGTCTTCTCGTCCGGGGTCAGCCATTTGGCCTTGGCCGGGGAGTCGGCGAGGTAGAACCAGGCGATGATGCCGACGACGATGGCCGGAATCGATACTCCGAGGTACATAACGCGCCAGCCCTCGAGCCCGAAGAGGCCCTCCTGCTGGATGAGGAGGCCGGCAAGCGGTGCACCGATGACGGTGGTCAGCGGCTGGGCCAAGTAGAACAGGGCCAGGATCTTGCTCCGGTGCCGCGACGGAACCCAGAGACTGAGGAAGAGGATGGCGCCCGGGAAGAACCCGGCTTCGGCCACACCCAGGATGAAGCGGAGGACATAGAGCTGCTCCACACTGCTGACCCAGGTGAACAGCAGGGACACAATGCCCCAGCTGACCATGATCCGGGCCAGCCAGCGGCGGGCGCCGAACTTGTGCAGGGCCAGGTTACTGGGGACCTCCAGCAGGATGTAGCCGATGAAGAAGACGCCGGAGGCGAAGCCAAACTGGGCCGCCGAGAGGCCGAGGTCCGCGTTCATGCCGTTGGGGCCTGCGAACGAGATGGCCGTGCGGTCCAAGAAATTGATGAAGAACATCAGGGCGACAAACGGCACCAGCCGGTACGCCACCTTCTTAATTGCAGATCTTTCGACCACCGATTGTGTGGTGTCCACATTGACTCCTAGATATTGGTTTTCTGCGGCTCCCTGCGCTGGAGGCCTGCCGGTTTCGCCCGGTTACTGGTGCCCATGCGGGCCGCGATAGCTAAAGCGTGTGATTAAAACCATAGGCTTCCCAACCTAAATTGGTCAACCGGTTGACGAGTTGTTTCTTTTGCGGTTTGGCTCGGTTCAACCGGTCATCCGGTTGTTACCCTTGGACTGTGTCTGCCACCTCCGCCGCTTCGGCCGCCAAAATCAGCGCCGCCCTCGGCTCCATGGAGCAGGGGTCGGTTGTCTCCGAGGTGGCCGAGCGACTCCTGGGCTACTTCACGAGCGGGGAGATCGCCGCCGGAACACGGCTGCCCGGCGAACGCCAACTTGCCGCCTCGCTGGGCGTGGGACGCTCAGCCGTCCGCGAAGCGCTGGCGGCCCTGGAGATCCTCGGCATCGTGGTGGTCCGGCCCGGCTCCGGCACCTATCTCCGGGACGGCATCTCGGAACTGCTGCCGCGCACACTGAGCTGGGGCCTCATGCTCGGGGAACCTCGAACCCGGGAGCTCGTGGAGCTCCGCGGAGGCCTCGAAGTCCAGGCCGGCCAGCTCGCCGCGGCCCGCATCACGGACGAAGCGCTGGCGCGCCTGCGCGGCTATCTGGACGCTATGGAAGCCAACCTGGATGACCTTGCAGCCTTTGTGGAAGCCGACGCCGCCTTCCACCGCGAAATCGCCGAAAGTTCGGGGAACAAGGTCCTGGCCGAACTCCTGCAGAGCATCCGCTCACTGCTGCGGATCTGGGTGGACCGCGCCCTGACCGACGAAGGGCATGCAGCGGCCGCCCTCGACGAACACCGGGAGATTTTCACGGCGCTGGAGCGCCGCGACGAGGCGGGAGTGACTGCGGCCATGCATTCGCACATGGGCACCGCGGCCCGCCGGCTCCTTGCCGGTTACGACGCGGAACGGAACGACCCGCAGGGCTGAAACCCATCGCCCGGGACGCGCCGCCGCCGTCGGTGTCGGTTGGACGCAGTTCGTGACGCAAGGGAAACCTGCAGGAAATGTTCCCCGTCTACTCTGGCAACACCGCGGCGCCGCCAGGCCCGTGACCGCCGGTGTTGAAGGGATCCCGTCATGCATCTTCTGCCCCGTGAGCAGGAAAAGCTCATGATCGTGGTCGCGGCCGACCTCGCCCGCCGGCGCCAGGCGCGGGGGCTGAAGCTGAACTTCCCGGAGGCGGTGGCCATCATCAGCTACGAACTGATCGAGGGCGCCCGGGACGGCAGGACCGTGGCGGAGCTGATGAGCTACGGCACCACCGTGCTCCGCCGTGACGACGTCATGGAGGGCGTGCCGGAGATGATCCACGACGTCCAGATCGAAGCCACGTTCCCGGACGGCACCAAGCTCGTCACCGTCCACGACCCGATCCGATAGGGGCACCGAGATGATTCCCGGAGAATACGTCCTGGGCCCCGAGCCCGTGCTGGTCAACGCCGGCCGGGAGGCGGTCGACGTCGCGGTGACCAACACCGGCGACCGTCCCGTGCAAGTGGGCTCGCACTTCCACTTTGCCGAAGCCAATGCCGCCCTGACGTTCGACCGACGGACCGCCTACGGCCGGCGCCTGGACATCCCGGCGGGAACGGCGGCCCGCTTTGAGCCCGGGGACAGCAAGACCGTCCGGCTGATCGAACTCGCCGGCCGGCGCGAGGTCTTCGGCCTCAGCAATGCGGTCAACGGAACGCTTGCCCCGATTGAAGGAGCACGCAAATGAGTTTCGAGTTGTCCCGCCGGCAGTACGCGGACCTGTACGGGCCCACGACCGGGGACTCCATCCGCCTCGCCGACACCGAACTTTTCCTCGAAATCGAGAAGGACCTTACCGTATACGGCGAGGAAGTGGTCTTCGGCGGCGGCAAGGTGATCCGCGACGGCATGGGCCAGAACGGCCAGGTGACTCGCGAGGAAGACGTTCCGGACACCGTAATCACCAACGTTGTCATCCTCGACTACACCGGGATCTACAAGGCCGACGTCGCGCTCCGGGACGGCCACATCTTCCGGATCGGCAAGGCCGGCAACCCGCAGATCGCCGACGGCGTGGACATCGTCATCGGCGCCAGCACCGAGATCATCGCCGGGGAACGGAAGATCCTGACCGCCGGCGGGGTTGACTCGCACATCCATTTCATCTCCCCGGACCAGGTCCCCGCGGCCCTGTGCAGCGGCGTGACCACCATGATCGGCGGCGGCACCGGCCCCGCCGAGGGCACCAAGGCCACCACCGTCACCCCCGGCAAATGGCACATCCAGCGGATGCTGCAGGCGGCCGAGGGGCTCCCGATCAACATCGGCCTGTTCGGCAAGGGGCACGCGTCCGCCGTCGAGCCCCTGGCCGAGCAGATCCGCGCCGGCGCGATCGGGCTGAAAGTCCATGAGGACTGGGGCTCCACAACGTCCTCGATCGACACCTCGCTGAAGGTCGCGGACCGCTACGACGTCCAGGTCGCCATCCACACCGACACCCTGAACGAGTGCGGCTTCGTGGAGGACACCATCCGGGCCATCGACGGGCGCGTGATCCACACCTTCCACACCGAGGGCGCCGGCGGCGGGCACGCCCCGGACATCATCAAGATCGCCGGGCTGCCCAACGTCCTGCCGGCCTCCACGAACCCCACGCTGCCGTACACACGCAACACCATCGAAGAGCACCTGGACATGCTCATGGTCTGCCACCACCTCAACCCGGACATCCCGGAGGACGTGGCATTTGCGGACTCCCGCATCCGCGCCGAGACCATCGCCGCCGAGGACGTGCTCCAGGATCTGGGGATCTTCGCGATCACGTCCTCGGACTCTCAGGCCATGGGCCGCGTGGGCGAGGTGGTCATCCGCACCTGGCAGGTCGCGGACAAGATGAAGAAGCAGCGCGGAGTGCTCAAGGATCCGGACGGCGGTATCCACGGCGCTGCGTCCGGCCTCGGCGCGGAGAGCGACAACTTCCGCCTGAAACGCTACGTGGCGAAATACACCATCAACCCCGCCATCGCGCAGGGCATGGCGGACTCCATCGGCTCGGTGGAGGTCGGAAAGTTCGCGGACCTGGTGCTCTGGGACCCGGCATTTTTCGGGGTCAAGCCGGAACTGGTGCTCAAGGGCGGGCAGATCGCCTACGCGCTGATGGGGGACGCCAATGCCTCCATCCCCACGCCGCAGCCGCGCACCATGCGGCCGATGTTCGCCGCCTACGGCAAGGCCCTGCAGCAGTCCTCCATCACTTTCCTCTCCCAGGCCGCCGTCGACGCCGGGGTCCCGGCGGAGCTGGGACTGGAGAAGGTCATCCGGCCCGTGTCCGGCATCCGCAGCCTCACGAAAGCGGACCTCAAGTACAACGGCGCCACCCCGGACATCGAGGTGGACCCGGAAACGTACCAGGTGACGGTCGACGGCGAGGACGTCACCTGCGAACCGTCCGATGTGCTGCCGATGGCGCAGCGCTACTTCCTTTTCTAGGCGTCCAGAGGAGACAGGAATGATCATCGACAAGGTCCTCGGCAACACGCACGATGTTCCCCCGGGTCCGGACCCGTATGCCGGGCTTCACCGCGAAAAGGTCGTGCTCCCCAGCGCCCAGCTGGTCAAACGCGTCCAGCGCGTCACCACCGACCATGGCAAGGAACTGGGCATCCGCCTCCCCTCCGGTTCCGGGGACCTGCGCGACGGCGACGTCCTGCACGTCGCGGAGGCCAACATGATCGTGGTGTCGGTGCTACCCACCGATGTCCTCGTCATCGCGCCGCGCTCCATCCACGAGATGGGGGTGGTGGCGCATTCGCTCGGCAACCGGCACCTGCAGGCCCAGTTCTTCGAGACCTCTTCTGAGTACGGTGCCGCCGTGATGGTCTGCCAGTACGACCACACGGTGGAGGACTACCTCAAACACGTCGGAGCGCCCTATGACCGCCAGGAGCGCGTGATGCCCGTCCCCTTCCGCCATGCCGAGCACTCCCACTAGTCCGGCGTCCTACCAGCTGGCCCTGCACCAGCTGTGTGATTCGGCGCTGCCCACCGGGGCGTTCGCGCACTCGCTGGGCTTTGAGACCTACCTTGACCGCGGGCTGGTGCACGACGAGGAGTCGTTCGGGGTGTGGCTGGCGGCGTTCGTGTCACAGCCGCTGAGCTATTCGGACGCGCTGGCCATCCGGTTCCTCTACGAGGATGTTCCGGTTGCTGAACTGGATGCCTTGCTGACGGCCCAGCTGCTGCCCCGGCAGCTGCGCGAGGCCAGCGTCAAGATGGGCGCCCGGCTCCTTGAGATCGGCGCGGAGATCTTTCCGTCCCCCGAACTGGCGGAGTACCGGGAGCTGGTGGGTACCGGCCGCGCCGCCGGCCACCAGCCGCTGGCGTTCGCCGTCGTCGCGCGTTCCCTGGGCGTCCCGCTCCCCGAGGCCCTCGCCGCCTACCTGTTCGCCGCGGTCACCTCCCTGACGCAGAACGCCGTCCGGGCCATCCCGCTGGGGCAGAACGCGGGCCAGCGGCTGCTGCGGAAGGCGGCCGACGACGTCGCAGCCGCAGTCACACGCGCCGGCAGCCTGGACCGGGCCGACTTTGGTGCGGTCAGCCCCGGCCTCGAAATTTCGCAGATGCGGCACGAGCGCCAGCGTGCCCGCATGTTCATGAGCTAGCCGCAAGAGAAATATGTCTGGAGAAGAATATGTCTGAGCCCATCAAAATCGGCATCGGCGGCCCGGTGGGCGCCGGCAAGACCCAGCTCGTGGAACGCCTCACCCGCCACATGAGCCGGGACATTTCCATGGCGGCGATCACCAACGACATCTACACGATCGAGGACGCCAAAATCCTGGCAGCCAACGGAATCCTCCCGATCGACCGGATCATCGGCGTGGAAACCGGCGGCTGCCCGCACACCGCGATCCGCGAGGACACCTCCATGAACACCGCGGCCATCGAGGAGCTCAAGCAGCGGCACCCGGACCTGCAGGTGATCTTCGTGGAATCCGGCGGGGACAACCTCTCCGCCACGTTCAGCCCCGAACTCGTGGACTTCTCCATCTACATCATCGACGTGGCCCAGGGCGAGAAGATCCCGCGCAAAGCCGGCCAAGGCATGATCAAGTCCGACCTATTCATCATCAACAAGACCGACCTCGCGCCGCACGTCGGCGCGGACCTCTCCGTGATGGAGCGGGACTCACGCGAATTCCGGGGCGAAAAGCCGTTCTGCTTCACCAACCTCAAGACCGACGAAGGACTGGAACGGGTCATCGAATGGATGCGGCGCGATGTCCTGATGCTTGACCTGGCGTCATGACGGCGATTGTGCGGGCTCCGGCGGCTTCGCCGGATTTGGGGCCGTGCCCGCTTCGCGGTGCCCGCCACGCCGCGGCCCCAAAATCCGGCCTCGCCGCCTCAGCGGTTAAGTCGCCGATGGGGGAGCTCGAACTCGTCGTCGCTGATCGTGGAGGCAAATCGGTGGCAACGCATCAGTACCACCGCGGGGCCTTGCGGGTTTTGCGGCCGCATTACCTGGATGATTCGGGGCAGGTTTGTTATGTCGTAGTGAATCCTGGCGGGGCGTATCTGGGGACCGATCTCTACGTCATCGATGTTGAGGTGGCGGACGGGGCGAAGCTGCTGCTCACGACCCAGTCGGCCACCAAGATCTACCGGACGCCCGGCTCCTTTGCCGAGCAGCGGATGCGGCTGCGGCTGGGGGAGGGGTCGCAGCTGGAGCTCGCCCCGGATCAGCTGATCGCCTACCGCGGGGCCAGCTACCGGCAGAACACGCACATCACCCTGCACCCGACGTCGTCCCTGGTCATGTCCGAGGTCATCACCCCCGGCTGGTCGCCGGACGGCGCCTCGTTCCGTTACGAGGAACTGCGGCTCCGGACCGAAATCCGGGTCGACTCCGGGGGGAAGAGCGGACTGCTGGCCCTCGACAACCTGCTGATCCGGCCCCCGACGCACGATGTCACGGGGATGGGGTTCATGGAGGGTTTCAGCCATGTGGGGTCCCTTATCGTGGTCGACCGGCGCGTCGACCAGGCCCTCGCGGATGAACTGCACGTGCTGACGGGCGGGAATGAGGCCTACACGGGAGTCTCATTAACTGCCACAGTTGATGGCATCAGCGGTCTGGTGCTCCGGTCCCTTTCGAACAGCACCGAAGAACTCAACCGGCTCCTGGGCGCCTGCAGCGCCCTGCTCCGAAAGCGGTGGCACGGCACGGCGCCCCTGGACCTAAGGAAATACTGATGACCACGTTGACCGGAGTCACCGCCCTGTACCGCCGGCGCGAGCAGCTCCCGATGCGGACCCGGCTGTTGGTCACCTTCGGTGCGGTGCTGGCCCTGCATGCGGCCGCCGTCGTGCTCCTGCTGGCCGGTTTGGTGACGGCCGGCGAGCCGCTGGCGCTCGGCCTGGTGCTGACTGCCTACCTGGCGGGCATCAAACACAGCTACGACTGGGACCACCTCGCCGCCATCGACAATTCGACCCGCAAGTTCGTGGCCCAGCGCCGGGATCCGGTGAGCGTCGGGTTCGCCTTCAGCCTGGGCCACAGTTCGGTGGTGATCCTGGCGGGGATCCTGGTGGTCGGCGGCGCCGCGATGATGGGCCAGCTCATGGAGGACGGCAGCACCGGAAACCTCGTGCTGGGGCTGATCGGCAGCGGCGTCTCGGGGATCTTCCTGCTCGCCATGGGGCTGTTCAACGGATCCGCCTTCATCCGGACCGCGCAGGCCTACCGCAGCGTGCAGGGCGGCGGAGCGGTGCGGGAGGAGGACCTGGAGGCGAAGGGATTTGTGGCCCGGCTGCTGGCCAAACCCCTGTCCCGCGTCCAACGGCCGCGGAACATCTACGTCATCGGCTTCCTCTTCGGACTGGGTTTCGACACGGCCACCACCATCGGCCTGCTGGTGATGGCGACGGCCGCATCGCTCGCCGGGGTCTCCCCGCTGGCCCTCCTGGCGCTTCCGCTGGCATTCACCGCCGCCATGACACTGTGCGACACCGCCAACGGCGTCGCCATGATGCGGATGTACAGCTCCGCCATCCACAATCCGCGGCGCACGCTGGGCTTCAACGCCCTGATCACCGGCATCTCCGCCGTGTCGGCCCTGGCCATTTCAGTCATCACCTTGGGCGGTTCCTTCAACGCGGCCTTCGGACTCGAGGATCCCGTGACCAGCTGGCTGGGGGAGATCGACCTGGGCGAGGCCGGGCTGCTGCTGGTGGCGTGCCTGCTGACGGTCTGGACAGTGGCCTCCGTGCGCGGGCGGCTGGCCATGTCACGTCGCGGGGCCTAGCAGGCCTACATAGCCACTTAAGAAATGCGACCCGGGTCCGTCCAAGAGGGCGGGCCCGGGTCGCATTTTGTCCGTTCTAGCGCACGGAGGACGGTGCTGGCTCGTCCGCTGCGGAATCGGCCGGCTCGCCGGCGATGATGGCGTCCACCTCGGCCTTTTCCTTTGCGCCCCAGGTTTCCCGGGTGTTCAACACCCCGATGAGGCCGATGACGCCCACGAGGACGTACAGCGAGGCGCCGCCGGCCCAGCCGAAGACGGAGGCCAGCAGGACGGCCACGAACGGAGCAAATCCGGAAATGGACGCGGCAACCTGGTAGCCAATTGAGGCACCAGACGTCCTGGTGTTGGTCTGGAACAGCTCTGCGAACCAGGCACCCTGCGTGCCGGTAAACGTTGCATGGATGATGCCGATGCCGATCACGAACGCCAAGGCAATCAGGAACGGATTGCCGGTATTGCTAAGCAGGAACATCGGGAATCCGAAGGCGATGACGGCGATGGTTCCGCCAAGGTAAAGCTTGCGACGGCCGATGCGGTCGGTAAGCGCGCCGGCGATCAGCGTGACCGGGATGGCAAGGAGGCTGGCGATCACAATGCCGGTGAGGCCGATGGCCCGGTCATCGGGATTGTTCTTGGCGATGTAGGAGAGCAGATACGTTGCTGTGACGTAGTACGCGCAGCTCTCCACGATGCGCAGTGAGATCACCCGCAGGATGTTCCGCCAGTCATTCTTGATCACGGTGGTCAGCGGGTTCTTGACGATCGCGCCGATGGCCTTGGTGTGTTCGAACTCGGGTGATTCCTCGAGCTTCATCCGGACCACCAGGCCGACGACGATTAGGATGGCGCTGGCGAGGAACGGCAACCGCCAGGCCCAGTCTGTCTGCAGCGAGGCGGAGAGCAGGAAGGCGGCGTTGGCCAGGGTGATGCCCAGCGGGTTGCCTGCCTGAGGGATGGCGGCGAAGCGGCCTCGCTGCTTCCACGGTGCGTGCTCGAACGTCATCATGACGGCGCCGCCCCACTCGGCCCCGAAGGCCAGGCCCTGGATCATCCGGATGATGACCAGCAGGATGGGTGCGAGGATGCCGACCTGCGCGTAGGTGGGGAGGCAGCCGATCAGGACGGTGGCGATGCCCATGGTCAGCAGTGCGCCGACCAGCACGGGCTTCCGGCCGTACTTGTCGCCAAGGTAGCCGCCGACGGCCCCGCCGATGGGCCGCATCAGGAAGCCCACCGCCAGCGTGGCGAAGGCCAGGAGCGTTCCGACAACAGGGTCGGTGTTGGGGAAGAAGACCTTGCCGAAGTACAGGGCCGCGGCCGTGCCGTAGGCCACGAAGTCGTAATTTTCCACGCAGGTGCCGGCGGCCGAGGCCATGGCGGTCTTGATCTTTCCGGGGGAACCGTGGGCGGCCTGGCGTGGCCGGTCAGTGATTGCTGCCGTCATGTTCGATATCTCCTTTGATATTGCTGGACAGCCCTGGGCGGTGCGCCGAAGGCCTGTTGAACTTCTGGTGGTGCCGGACCGGTCAGATTTCGGCGGCCAGTTCCCGTGCTCCCTCAAGCTCCATCTCGCGCAGTTTCTGGACTCGGCGGATGGTGTCCTCGTCGTTGTCGAACTTGGCGTCCAGGAAGGACTCGAGGACTTCCTTGGCCGTGGCCCTGCCGATCAGCCAGGCGCCCATGGCGATGGCGTTGGCATCGTCGTGTTCCACGCTCTGATGGGCGGAGTAGACATCGTGTCCCAGGGCGCAACGGATACCCGGGATCTTGTTGGCCGCCATGACGGCGCCCACCCCGGTCCCGCAGACCAACACGGCCCGCTCGGCCTCGCCGGAGCGGACCAGATCGCAGGTGGCTCGCGTGATGTCCGGGAAATCGACCGGGGCCTCGCTGGGTGCGCCGCAGTCGATGACCTCATGGCCGAGGTCTTCCAAGACGGACTGGACGAAGGCCTTCAGGGGGAAGCCGGCGTGATCGTTGCCGAGTGCGATTTTCATGAGACTCCTTGGTACGGAATGACGGGGTTGGTTGTTGCGGGGGCTGGCTCGGATGCCGGTATTTCATGGCGCCATGGAATCGATTCCATGGCGCCGCTGCGCGTGACGGCGAGGGCCGATGCGCGGCTGGCTTGGATCAGTGCGGCGGGCAGCTGGCGGGGGCCGCCTGCGAGGGACGCGGCGAGGTAGCCCACGAACGTGTCGCCGGCCCCAGTGGTGTCCGTGGCGGTAACTTTCGTCGCCGGGACGTGCACAAGGTTGCCGTCCAGGACCGTGTGGGACCCTTCCGCTCCGGCGGTGCAGACGATTGCCGGACCAAGGACTGGTGGGAGCGTCTGGACCAGGTCCCGGTGGCTCCCGCGTATCCCGGCGAGGCCTGCCAGGACTTGGATTTCCTGCTCGTTCACTACCAGGAGGTCGACGTCGTCGAGCAGCCCGTCGATACGCCGGGGGGCGGGGGCGGCGTTGAGGATGACAAACGCCCCGCGGCTCTTAGCGGTCCGTGCGGCCTGCTGGACCAGCGCCGTCGGGATTTCCAGCTGCAGGACCAGGACGTCGCCGGCCCGCATGGTGGCGAGCCCCGCTTCGACGTCGCCGGCGGTGAGTCCCGCATTAGCGCCCGGACTGACGATGATCTGGTTTTCGCCCTGGTCGTCGACAGCGATTACGGCGGTCCCCGTGGCGGCGCCGGCGACGACCCGTACATGACCGGCGTCGATGTGGGCCCCGGACAGGACCTCAAGGATTCGCCGTCCATGGGCGTCGTTACCGACAGCGCCGGTGAATTTCACTGAGGCACCCGCGCGGGCCGCCGCAACGCCTTGGTTGCCGCCCTTGCCGCCCGGGCTGAACGTTGCGTCCGATCCCGGGACGGTTTCGCCAGCCCTGGGCAGGGAGCGGACGCGGATGTTCTGGTCGATATTGAGGCTTCCGACCACAAAAACCGTGCTCATGGGACCTGCTCCTTCAGTGGTGTCGGATGGTGCCCCAAGCTGGAAATCAGAGGGGTCGGACGGGGCGGAAGCCGCTGCTGTCACGGCTGCCCCACGCTGGGGCCAGTCGTGCCTGAGGAGGCGCGGACTATCAGTTCACTGGGCAGGACGACCGAGTCCGGCTTCTGACCGTCGATAACCTCGAGCAGTAGCCTGACCGCGGTCCGGCCCATCGCCTCCACGTCATGAGAAATGACGGTCAGCGGCGGATCCAGCAAGGAGAACCATTCGATGTCATCGAAGGCAATAAGGGCCATGTCCAGGCCGATGCGCAGGCCCTTCCGGTTCAAGGTGGCCAGCGCGCCGACGGCCATTGGGCTGTCGGCGGCCAGCAGTGCGGTCGGCGGCTGCGCGAGGCCCAGCAGGTGGTGCGCGCCGGCCGAACCGCTGGCTGACTGAAAGTCCCCGAAATAGGTCAGGGCGGGGTCGGTGCTCAGCCCGAATTCCCGGGCGGCGCGGGAGAAGGATTTGAGCCGGTCCCGTCCCGTGGACGTGGTCTGGGGCCCAGCGATGTAGCCGACGCGCTCGTGGCCCTGGCGGGCGAGGTGCTCCACCGCCTGGCGGATGCCCGTATCACTGTCTGTTGTCACACTCGGGACGTCGACACCGTCGACGGTCCGGTCGACGAATACCGTGGGGATTCCCCGTTCCAGCAGGGCGTGGAGGCTGGAGCTGCCTTCACCCTGGGGCGCGGCGATCACGCCGTCCACGCGCTGCGAAATGAAGGTGTCCAAATACCGGTCCTGCTGCGGGATGCTCTCGTTGGCGTTCCCCAGGAGGGTGACAAGCCCCTCGGCGAGTGCCGCCTGCTCCGCAGCGTGTGCCAGATCGGCAAAAAAAGGGTTGCGGACGTCTGAAAGGAGCAGCCCGATGACGTTGGTCCTGGTGGATCGGAGCGCTCGGGCCTGGGCATTGGGATGAAAATCCAGTTGGGCGACCGCCGCGGCCACTCGCTGCCTGGACTGCGGCGACGTCGCCGGATTCCCCGACAGCACCCTTGACGCCGTGGCCGGCGAGACGCCGGCCAGTGCCGCTACGTCCTTGATGGTGATGGAAGGTCCTGTCACTGCTGCACACCTCATTGTGGGACTGCTTGAACTACTCATGGAATCGATTCCATGGAATCGGTTCCACAAGTATGTGACTCCAGTTACGATGTGTCAATGGCTCCGCCCGGGAATCTGGGCTCTGATGACCGTCCCTCTGACGCACTTCGCTGCCTTTGCCCGGAACTACGACACAGGAAGCTGCCCGCGACGCGCCAAGATCCTGACGCGCCGGTGTTCCGGTGTCGACAGGAGTTCAGCGCCGCGGGGGACGGAAGGCGCGTCGCGGGCGTGCCTGTCCGGCGGGTGGGAGGTGAGTCCCGCCCGCCGGCGTCGTCTAGCCGAAGCTGGCGACGTAGCTGGGGACCCCGACGGCGTCCGTCGAGACCGGCGCGCCGGTGTCGTTGATGACGTGGTCCAGGGTTCCGGCGCCGAGGTTCACGGACAGCAGGCTGTGGAGCTTCACGCCGGGCGTGACAGGCACTTCGAATCCCCGGGTGGCGTGAATTGTCGGGTCGACGTTGTTGTAGACGTAGCTTCCCCCGCCCCAGAGTTCGTGGGTCTTCACCGAATCGGCGATCTTGTAGCCGGCCCAGCCAAGGACGCCGTCGTGCTGCCAGGCGGCCTGGTTGGGAGCGTCGTAAGGCAGTTCGTTCTGGAAGAAGACCGTCTTGCCGTGCTCGCCGTTCCAGATGACGTTGTACTGCTGGTAATGCTCCACGAACAGGCCGGTGGCCGTGACGTGGTCGCCGTTGATGATGACACCGTTGTCCCCCGTATTGGTGGTCCAGCCGACGCCGTTGCCGTGGTCCGCCCGCCAGGCCCAGATGTGGTCCAGGAGCACGTTGTCGCTGTTGACTTCCAGGCTGAGCGAGGCCTTGCCCACGTGCGGGCCGCCGATGCGGAAGAACACGTCGTGGAGCGTGGTGGGATTGGCCGGATCGCTGCGGTTCAGTGAGTTTGAGGAACCGCCGGCTTCGGAGTTTGTGGTCTTGCCGATGCGCATCAACGCGGGCGAGTTCACCTCGCCGGCATCCACCGTGACGGCGGCAATATCGACGCCGGGGACATCCGCGACAGTCAGCGGCACGGCGCCATTGACGGCGGTGAGGGTGGCCATGCCGAGCCCGAGGACGACGGTGTTGGCGCGCTTGACCTCGATGCTCTGGTCGATGTCGTATACCCCGGGGGTCAGCAGCAGGTTTTTGCCGCGGGCCAGCTGGGAGTTGATGGTCTTGACTGAATCGCCGGGCCTGGCCACGTAGAACTCGGACAGCGGGATGCTGCGGCCGGCCGTCGGGCCGTTTTCCCAGGTGGTGCCGGCTGAGTCCTGGCGGACCGCGGGAACGAAGACGCCGTACTGGCCCGCAGCGTCGAGGGTGAGATACGGCTTCTCCCGGCTCACCGGGGTGCTCGCCAGATTCGTGTACGGCGGATTGGGGAAGGACTGAGCCGGGGCGCCGTCGACGCCGGAGAAGACCTGGTTCCAGACCCCGTTGGACCAGTCGCCGATGCTGCTGTCACGCACGAAGTACTGCTGCTGGGAACCATTGATCACCGTGCCGGTCTTCGAGTCGGCAATGAACCCGCCGCTGGCATACTGCGGTCCGGCGGTGCAGTAGTCCATCAGGGACAGGTTGCCGCCGGTGACGTTGACCCGCCGCATCGGGGAGGCCTGCGAGGCAGCCCAGAAGTTGGCCGAACTCCGGCACCCTTCGAGGCCGGTGACGTTGATGGTGAGGTTGGACAACGAGCGCCAGAAGTTGTTCAGGGCAATGCAGTTGTCCGCGGTCAGGCACCGGTTGTAGACATCCACGTGCCCGTTGATGGTGACGTCCGTGGGTGAGGCGCCCAAGCCGGCAACCTCCGTCGAATAGCCGACCTGGACGATGAGAGGCTCCGCGACGCTGCCATAAGTGCCGGGCTTGAACAGCAGGGAGTACCGCTTGGATCCCATTTCGTCGTCGACCTGTTGGGCCGCAATGGAGTCGACCGTGGCCTGGATCTCGGCCACGGGCATGCTCGGGTCAAAGATCCGGACGTTGGGACCGAAGTCCGGCTCCGCCCCCTGCGGGGCGGCAGGTGCAGCCGGGGCGGCGACCTGGGCCGGAGCAGGGGCGGGGGCCTGCGGCGCGGCAGTCACGGAGGCGCCCGCGACCCCGCCACCGGTGCCGATAAGGCCGATGAGGAGGACGGCGGTGCCGGCGATGGAACGGGCCCGGAGGCGCCGCGGCTGTTGGATCTCAGTCCTGGCGGCCCCTGGATGAGCGGGGAAGTAGGCGAGCGGCATTGCTGGTCCTGTTCTCTGGGGTGCGGTCGTCGCGTGGAGCGGGAAGGCGCAGGCGATCGCATCTGGATCACATAGCTGTGGGAGCGCTCCCGCACTGGAGCGTAGCACCGCCTCCGGCCCCGGACAAGGGTTCGATCCCAGGGAAAAGCTCGTCCTTGACAAGCGCATGTGAGGTGGGACACCATGATCGTGAGAGCGCTCCCACACGGACCGCCCAGTTAGCCGCCGAATGGTGCGGCTGCTCCCATCCGGCCACCGCTGCCTCCGGCGCTGTGGCCCGGATGGACTTTGACGAAGGAGTCTTCCCTGTGAAAAAAACCAGCAAGTTCTCTGCGCTGTCGGCCGCGGCCGCCTGCCTGGCCCTGTCGCTCACGGCCTGCGGATCCTCCGCCCCCGAGAAGGCCGGCGCCGATGAAGCCACCGGTTCGAAGCCGGTGACACTGACGGTCGGAACGTTCAACGAGTTCGGCTACGAAAAGCTGTTTGAAGAGTACGAAACGCTGAACCCCAACGTCACGATCGAGCACAAGAAGGCCGCTACAACCAACGAAGCCCGCGACAATCTGACAACCCGCCTGGCGGCGGGGTCCGGCTTGTCCGACATCGAAGGCGTTGAGGTCGACTGGTTGCCCGAGCTCCTGCAGTACCCCGACCGCTTCACCGACCTGAGCGACCCGGCCGTCGAAGGACGCTGGCTGGACTGGAAGACCGACGCTGCGAAGACTGCTGACGGGAAGCTTCTGGGCTACGGCACGGATTCCGGGCCCGAGGCCGTCTGCTACCACGCCGAGCTGCTCAAGAAGGCCGGCATGCCCACCGAGCGCGAGGAAGTTGCGAAGATGCTCGGCGGAACCTGGGACAGCTACTTCGAGGCCGGCAAGAAGTTCAAGGCTGCCAGCCCGGACTCCGCGTGGTTCGACTCCGCGGGCGCCATCTACCAGGGCATGAGCAACCAGCTTGAGAAGGTCTATGAGGAGGAGGACGGCACCGTCATCGCCACGGACAACCAGAAGGTCAAGGACACCTACAACCAGGTCCTGGAAGCCTCCACCACGGATGGGCTTTCCGCCCACCTGGGCCAGTGGAGCGATGACTGGGCCGCCGGTTTCCAGACAGGCGCCTTCGCCACGACCCTCTGCCCGGGCTGGATGCTCGGGGTCATCGAGGGCAACGCGGCCGGAGTTACGGGCTGGGACGTGGCCAACGTCTTCCCCGGCGGCGGCGGAAACTGGGGCGGCTCCTACTTGACGGTCCCCACCCAGAGCGAGAACCAGGCCGAGGCCAAGAAGCTGGCCGGCTGGCTCACCGCCCCGGAGCAGCAGATCAAGGCCTTCACCGCGAAGGGCACCTTCCCGAGCCAGAAGCAGGCCCTGGAAAGCGACGAACTGCTGGGCGAGACGAACGCCTTCTTCAACGGGGCCCCCACGGGTCAGATCTTCGCCGAGCGGGCCAAGGCCGTTGACGTGACCCCGTTCAAGGGGACCAAGTTCTTCGCCATCAACGACGCCATGCAGCAGGCCCTCACCCGGGTGGACGTCGACAAAACGGACGACGCAGCCTCCTCCTGGGAGAAGTTCGTCACCGCCGTGAAGTCCCTGTAAGCCATGACGATCACGGACCAGGTCAAGCCCCGGAGCGCCGGGGGGGTGCCACCGCCGCCGGACGGCGGCAGCAGGGGCGTCCGGCGTCTGGCGTTCTCCCAGCAGGTCTCCAAGTGGGACGTGAAACTTTCCCCGTACCTCTACATCTCGCCGTTCTTCCTGCTGTTTGGCGTCACGGGCCTCTTCCCGCTGCTGTACACGGGCTGGGTTTCACTGCACAACTGGAACCTCATCGGCGGGCAAGGGAAGTTCACGGGCCTGGAGAACTATGCCTTCGTCCTGGCGCAGCCCTACTTCTGGAACGCCGTCGGCAACACCCTCAGCATCTTCCTGCTGTCCTCCGTGCCCCAGGTCGTCATTGCCCTGGTGATAGCGGCGGTGCTGGATGCGAACCTGAGGGCCCGGACGTTCTGGCGGATGGGGGTCCTGGTTCCGTTCGTCGTCGCGCCGGTGGCGGTGGGCCTGATTTTCAACAACCTCTTCGCGGACCAGTTTGGGCTGGTCAACGAGATGTTGAAGGCTCTTGGCCTGGACCCGGTCCGCTGGCACTCCGAGTCGCTGGCCAGCCACACGGCGATCGCCACCATGGTGAACTTCCGCTGGATCGGCTACAACGCCCTCATCTTCCTTGCCGCCATGCAGGCCATCCCGCGGGACGTGTTTGAAGCGGCGACGATCGACGGCGCCGGCCGGCTGCGGCAGTTCTTCTCCGTCACCGTTCCCATGCTGCGACCGACCGTGATCTTTGTGGTGATCACCTCCACCATCGGCGGACTGCAGATTTTCGATGAGGCACGGGTGTTCGACCAGTCCGGGCTGGGCGGGGCGGACAGGCAGTGGCAGACGCTGACCATGTACATCTGGGAACTCGGCTGGGGCCAGCGGAACTTCGGCAGGGCCTCCGCCGTGGCGTGGCTGCTCTTCGTGATGATCGTGCTGATAGCCCTGCTCAACTTCGTCATCACTAAGCGCATCGCCAGCCAGGGAGGCCGCAAATGAGCTCCATCCCCATGATCGAACAAAGCGCCGGCAAGGGCGCCGCCCGGGCCGCCGCCCGGCGCGGCCCCGGCGCCGGGCGCAAAGCGGGCTCCTCCGCCGTCCGCCGGCCCGGTTTCCTGACGTACGGCTTCCTCGGCGCGGTCCTGCTCGCATCGGTTTTCCCGCTGTACTGGTCCTTCCTCGTGGGCAGTCATGACAACACGGTCCTCAGCCGCGGCATCCCGCTGCTGCCCGGCGGGAACTTCCTCGCCAATGCGGAGAAAGTCTTCGACAGCATCCCGTTCTGGAAGGCCATGGGCAACAGCCTGATCGTCTCCGGCGTGACGGCGGTATCCGTCGTGGTGTTCTCCACCCTCGCCGGATTCGCCTTCGCCAAGCTCCGGTTCCGGGGGAGCAAGGGGCTGCTGGTGTTCGTCGTCGCCACCATGGCGGTCCCGACGCAGCTGGGGGTGGTCCCGCTGTTCATTGTTATGGCCAAACTGGGCTGGACCGGCTCGCTGTGGGCTGTCATCATTCCCGGTGTCGTCACGGCCTTCGGGGTGTTCTGGATGACCCAGTATCTCCGGGACGCCCTTCCGGACGAGCTCATCGAAGCGGTGCGGATGGACGGCGCCTCGATGATCCAGGCCTTCTGGCACATCGGATTCCCGGCCGCCCGGCCCGCCGCTGCCATGCTGGCACTGTTCACCTTCGTAGCCACCTGGACGAACTTCTTCTGGCCCTTCATCGTCCTCGACCCCTCCAACCCCACGCTGCCGGTGGCGCTGCAGCTGCTGCAGGCCGCACACTTTGTGGACTACTCGGTGGTGCTGGCAGGCGCAGTCCTGGCCACCGTTCCGCTGCTGCTGTTGTTTGTCGCTGCAGGCCGCCAGCTCGTTTCCGGAATTATGCAAGGAGCAGTAAAAGGATGAACACCACCCCGCTATCATTCCCCGAAGGCTTTCTGTGGGGGGCGGCCACGGCCGCCTACCAGATTGAAGGGGCGGCCCACGAGGGCGGCAGGAAGGACTCAATCTGGGACACATTCTGCCGGGTCCCCGGCGCGGTTGCCGACGCCCACAACGGCGACGTCGCCTGCGACCACTACCATCGCAGCGCACAGGATGTGGCGTTGATGAAGTCGCTGCACCTGAAGGCGTACCGGTTTTCGGTGTCCTGGGCCCGCTGCATGCCGGACGGCAGGACACCGAATCCCGAGGGGATCGCGTTCTACTCCCGCCTGGTGGATGAACTGCTCGCCGCAGGCATCACGCCCTGGCTGACGCTCTACCACTGGGACCTGCCGCAGGCCCTGGAGGACGAGGGCGGCTGGGCAAACCGGGACACCGCCCGGCTTTTCGCCGCCTATGCCGCCGTGCTGCACGAGGCGATCGGTGACCGGGTGCGGATCTGGACAACCCTCAACGAACCCTGGTGTTCGGCGTTCCTTGGCTACGCCGCCGGCGTCCACGCCCCGGGCCGGCAGGAACCGGCGGCGGCCCTCGCGGCCGCCCATCATCTATTGCTCGGGCACGGCCTCGCCGTGGCCGAACTGCGCCGCCGTGACCCGGACGTGAGCCTTGGCATCACCCTGAATCTCACCGTGGCGGATCCGGCAGACCCCGCCTCCGCGGACGATCGGGATGCGGCCCGCCGCATCGACGGGCTGCACAACCGGATCTTCCTGGATCCGCTCTTCCGCGGCCGATATCCCGCGGACGTGCTGGACGATGTTGCCGGTCTCGGCTTCGACACCGTCGTGCAGGACGGCGACCTGGCCGTCATCTCGGCGGCCGTGGACCTGCTGGGCGTCAACTACTACCAGGGCGAGGCCCTCACCAGGACGGCGTCCCCGGCCGGACATCCGGACCGTGCGGAAACGGTGACGACGACGGCGGAGGCCGCGCCGGAGACTGCCGGCCGGCCCGCGGCGTCGCCGTTCGTCGCCGCCGACGGCGTGCACTCGGTGCCGCGGGGGCTTCCGGTGACCGGCATGGGCTGGGAGGTCCAGCCCGAAGGCCTGTTCCGATTGCTGGTGCGGCTCCAGCGTGAGTACACGGGCCCGGCCGGCATCCCGATTTACATGACGGAGAACGGTGCCGCCTATCCGGATGTTCCCGACGCGCACGGCTTCGTCGACGACCAGGACCGGCTGGCCTATTTTGATGCACACCTGCGCGCGGTGCGGGAGGCGATCGACGCCGGCGCGGACGTCCGCGGCTACCTCGCGTGGTCGCTGCTGGACAACTTCGAATGGGCCTACGGTTACCACCAGCGCTTCGGACTGGTCCGGGTGGACTACGAGACGCTGGAGCGGATCCCCAAGGCCAGTGGCCTCTGGTTCGCGCAGGTGGCCGCGTCGAACGCTGTACCGGCCGGCAAGGCGGCCTCGCACGTGGGATGACCGGGGATGTCGTATTCTCAAAGTGATGAGCGAACAGATCCACCGGGGTGTCCGGCCCGAACCGGCGAAGCCGAGCCCCACCCTTGAAGACCTCGCGAAGGCGGCGGGCGTGTCCCGCTCGACCGCCTCGCGGGCCATCAACGGCGGCTCCCGGGTCAGCCCCGAGGCCCAGGCAGCCGTTGACGCCGCCGTCATTGCTCTTGGCTATACCCCGAACCCCGCGGCGCGAAGCCTCGTCACGCGCCGGACCTCATCAATTGCCCTGGTCATCAACGAACCCGATGCCCGCGTCATGATGGATCCGTTCTTCGCCGCCGTAATCACCGGGGTGACCGAGGCCCTGCGTGAGACGGAAATGCAGCTGGTCCTGCTGATGTCCCGGGCCGGCGGCGATCCCTCCCGGACGGTCCGTTACCTGCGCGGCGGCCACGTTGACGGGGCCATTGTGGTCTCCCACCACAAAGCGGATGGCTGGACTGAGGAGCTCGCCGCGTCCGGGCTGCCCACCGTATTCATCGGCCGGCCCTGGGACGTCGATCTTGGCATCCACTACGTTGACGTGGACAGCTTCCAGGGCGCCCGGCTGGCGGCCCTCCATCTCGCAGCGACCGGGCGCACCCGGGTCGGCACCGTCACCGGCCCGCTGGACATGACCGCCTCGGCGGACCGGCTCGCCGGCTGGCACGCGGGCCTCCGGGAAGCCGGGCTCCCGCCGGGACCGGTCGCCCACGGAGACTTCACTGCCGCCGGCGGCACGGCAGCCACGGAACAGCTGCTGGCCCAGGACGGCAGCCTTGACGGCGTCTTTGCCGCTTCGGACCTGATGGCCCGCGGCGCGATCACGGCCATCCGGGCCTCGGGGCGCGCGGTCCCGGGCGATGTCGCCGTCGTCGGTTTTGACGACCACATGTCGGCACCGGGCGAGCTGCCCCTGACGACGATCAATCAGCCAATGGTGGAAATGGCCACGGAAGCGGGCCGTCTCCTCCTCGCCGACATCGAAAACCCGGGAGCGGACCGGGATCCGGTGATCTACCCGGCGCGGCTGGTCGTGCGGGCCAGCAGCGGGCCGAAGGCCGGATAGGCCGCGCCGCACGCGGCGCGGGGAGTGCGCGCTTCTTCGGTAGATTGGATCCATGCCGATGAATACCGCGCTTGAAGGGATCTCCGACGAGGTCCAGGCGACTCATGCCCACACCGGGTCGTGGGTGGCTGCTGTACTGCGTTCGCGCATTTCGGCGGGCCAAATAGCCCCGGGAACGAAACTCTCCGAGCAGAGACTCTCCGAGGTGCTGGGCGTCTCACGGAATACGCTGCGGGAGGCTTTCACCGTCCTCGCCGGTGAGTCCGTGGTGCGGCGCATTCCGAACCGCGGTGTGTTTGTGTCCGCGCCGCAGGCCGAGGACGTCCGTGAAATCTACCGCGTCCGCCGGCTGATCGAACCGGCGGCCGTGCTCTGGGGGGAATACCGGGCAGAGACCCTGGCTGCCCTCGACGTCATCATCGACCGGGCCCGCGCCGCCCTGAGCGCGGGGGCCGTGACGGAGATGGCCGATGCCAACCAGGACCTGCACAAGGCGCTGGTGGCGCTCTCCGGGAGTGCCTCAGTGGATGAACTCATGGACAGGGTCCTCGCCCAGATGCGCCTGGTCTTCCACGCCATGGCCACCACGACGGACTTCCACAGCCACTACGTGGAACGCAACGCCGCCCTCGTGGCGCTGCTGCGTGCCGGCCGCCGGGACGAGGCCGCGGCAGAGTTGCGCAGCTACCTGGACGCCGCCGAGCACGAACTCCTGGTGCACATCGGCGCCCAGTAACCTACGGGACCTGGTACGAGGTGTCGCGCGCGTCCGTGATGAGCATGTGCCCCGGGGCATGGCCGATTGCCAGTGCCGGCCTCGACTCCATCACGGCCGCCTGCGGCGTCACCCCGCACGCCCAGAAGACGGGCACATGGCCGTCCGGGATCCGTACCGGGTCGCCGAAGTCGGGGCGGCCCAGATCCGCGATGCCCAGTTCGGCGGGGTTGCCGACGTGGACCGGCGCGCCGTGCACGGCCGGATAGCGGGAGGTGATGCGGACGGCGTCGGCCACCTGGGAGGCCGGAACGGGCCGCATGGAGACCACCAGCGGGCCGGCCATTTGTCCGGCCGGTTCGCAGCGGACGGACGTGCGGTACATGGGCACGTTCACTCCCTGGTCGATGTGGGCCACCCGGATGCCGTTGTCCTGGAGGGCGGATTCGAAGGTGAAGCTGCAGCCCACAATGAACGTCACGAGATCATCGCGCCAGTGGTCCGTGATGTCGGTTGGTTCGTCGACTTTCCGGCCGTCTCGGTACACCACGTACTTGGGCACGTCGGTGCGGATATCACCTCCGGCCAGCAGCGCACCGGAGGTCGCGCCGGCGTCCAGCACGCCCAGGACAGGGCAGGGCTTGGGGTTGCGCTGGGCGAACAGCAGCACGTCGAAGGCCTGCGCCTTGGGCACGATGATCAGGTTGGCCTGTGCGTAGCCGCTGCTCCAGCCGGAGGTCGGCGTCACGAGGCCGGCGCGGAACAGGGCCCGGGCCTCGGCCGGGAGCAGACCTGCCGGGTCTGCGGGGCGGGTGATGCGGGACGGGACGTTCACCTCACGTAATTTCATGGGTTCTAGGCCCACAGCTTTGCCAGGCTGGTCAGCGAGCTGTAGCCGAGGAACAGGGTCAGCAGCCAGGCCACGATACCGATGACCAGCAGGCCCTTGGGGTAGACGTAGCCGTGCAGGAGGTCCCGGCGGCGCCAGGCCACCCAGAGCAGGACACCGAAACCGACGGGGAGGATGAGGCCGTTGAAGGCGCCGGCGAAGATGAGGAGCTGCTGCGGGGCCTGGCCGATCAGCAGGTAGGCGACGGTGCAGAAGGAGATGAAGCCGACGGTGATCAGGTTGCGGGTGCGGTCCTTGGTGGTGGACTTCGTCACGAAGGAGACCGAGGTGTACGCGGCGCCGATCACGGAGGTGATGGAAGCGGCCCACAGGATGACACCGAAGACGCGCATACCGATGTCTCCTGCTGCGGCCTGGAAAGCGGAGGCGGCAAGGTTGTTGCCGGTCAGGGCCACGCCGCCGGCGACGACACCGAAGATGGCCAGGAAGAGCAGGATGCGCATGACGCAGGTGACCAGGATCCCCACGATCGAGCTCTGCGTGATCTGTTTGACGTTTTCAACGCCGGTGACGCCGGTGTCCAGCATGCGGTGGGCGCCTGCGTACGTGATGTAGCCGCCGATGGTTCCGCCGATGAGGGTGGTGATGACCAGGAAGTCGACCTTCTCGGGCATCACGGTGTTCTTGAGGGCCTCACCCAGCGGCGGGGCCGACACCACTGCCACGTACAGCGTCATCAGGATCATCAGGGCACCCAGGATCACCACGATCCGGTCGAGGGCGACCCCGGCCCGCTTGCTGAGGAAGATCAGGATGGCCAGCACCGCGGAGATGGCCCCGCCGATTTTGGGGTCCAGCCCCATCATCGCGTTGGTGCCGAGCCCGGTTCCGGCGACATTGCCAATGTTGAAGACGATCCCACCCATGAAGACGAGCGCGGCGAGGAACCAGCCGACGCCGGGGAGGACCTTGTTGCCGAGCTCCTGGGCCCGCAGGCCGGAGACGCCGATGATCCGCCAGACGTTCGCCTGCACGGCAATGTCGACCAGGATGGAGACCAGGATCGCGAAGGCGAAGGCGGCGCCGAGCTGGACGGTAAAGGCTGTGGTCTGGGTGATGAACCCCGGGCCGATGGCACTGGTGGCCATGAGGAACATGGCGCCCAGCAGGGCGGAACGCCGGACGGCCGGTTTGAGGGCGGCCTTGACGGTGGTGGTTTCCATGGGGGGTCCCAACAGTTGGGTGACTGGCGTCACAACGATTGTCTCCCGCAACTGTACCGACTGTTGAACAATCTGCGCAAGGAATTGTTCAACAATTTTAATTCGGCCTGTTCCGATCCCGGTGAACTCCCGGGCTTACCGCCGGTCAGTTTCGCTCAGTCGCCGTGGACCGCGCGCTGTTTCTCCTCCGAGTAATTCAGGTAGGCCAGCAGCAGGTCCCCGGCGCGTTCCAGCTCGCCGGCCTCAAGGGCCTTGCAGATTTTCTCGTTGTCGTCGAGGTAGCCGCGGTAGAAATGCGCATCCACGGTGGCCTTGTGAAAGAACAGCCGCATCTCGGCCAGCACCTGGGCCATGATCGTATTGAGGCGCCGGCTCTCGGCCAGCGCCACGATGGCCCCGTGGAAATGCTGGTTCGCGCTGCCGAGGGCTTCCTCGTCGTCCGCTGCCGCCGCGGCCTTGCCTTCCTCCACGGCCGCGCGGACCGCCGCCACCCGCTCGGGGCTTCCTCCGCCGCGGATCGCGCTCACTTCAATGAACCGGCGCACGGTGTAGACGTCGTGGATCTCGCCCGGCCCCAGGGTCGCGACGAACACGCCGCGGTTGGGATGCCGGACGACCAGCCGCTCGGCCGCGAGCTCGGCAAAGGCCTCGCGGATGGTGTTGCGGGAAACGCCCAGCTCCTCGGAGATGGTTGATTCAGTCAGTCGCGCGCCCGGCAGCAGCAGCCCTTCCGCCAGCTGCAGCCGCAGCTCGGCCGCGACCCGGTCCGCCACGGAGGGGGTGGCCACCCGCAGCCGGGCCGCCGACCCCAGGGCCGCACCCGCGGTGCCGGAGGCCTTGCTGCGTCCGCCGGCGGTAGGGCCGGGAATGCCGGGGAGTCCTGATTCGGCGCTCGTCATAGATGCGAATCTACACGATCGTCACATCGTGGAATTGAAGAATTGTTGAACAATTCTGAGATTTGGTGCATCCTAGATAGAGGAACCCCATGAGACGAGGATCACAAATGGCAACCATCGACCTGAACAGCGACGTCGGCGAATCCTACGGACGCTGGAGCCTGGGAGATGACACGGCGATGTTCCGTTCGGTTTCCAGCGCGAACGTGGCCTGCGGATTCCATGCCGGCGACCCCAGCGTGATCCGGAAGACCTGCCGCGAGGCGGTGGCCGCCGGCGTCGTGATCGGCGCCCACGTCGGCTACCGCGACCTCGCAGGTTTCGGCCGCCGCTTCCTGGACATCGACCCGATCGAACTCGCGGACGACGTCGTTTACCAGATCGGCGCGCTGCAGGCCCTGGCCGCGGCGGAAGGCGGCAAGGTCACCTACGTCAAGCCGCACGGCGGTCTGTACAACGCGATTGTGGCTCACACGGCGCAGGCGAAAGCCGTCGTCGACGCCATAAAATCCGTCGACCCGAACCTGCCCATCCTGGGCCTGCCGGGCTCCGAGGTGCTTCGCCTGGCCGAGGCCGCCGGCCTCCGGGCCGTGACCGAAGCCTTCGCGGACCGGGCCTACAACCCGGACGGCACGCTCGTGTCCCGCACCCTGCCAGGCGCCGTCCTGCACGACCATGCGGAGGTCACTGAGCATGTCCTGCGGATGGCCTCCGATTCCGCCGTCCGCACTATTGACGGCTCCATCCTGAAGATCCGCGCAGAGAGCATCTGCGTGCACGGCGATTCCCCGGGAGCCGTCACCATGGCCGCCGCAGTCCGCGCCGCCCTGACCGCCGCCGGCATCAGCACGGCCGCATTCGTCCACGCCTAAGCGGCGCGGACCCCCTCGAAGCACCGCCAACGACGAAGGCAGCTCATGATTGATACAGCAGGGCAAACCCTTGCAGCACAGAAGGTCCGCTCCGTGCGCGCCGTGGGAACCCGCGCGGTACTGGCCGAGCTCTCCGGAACCCCGGACGTGCTGGCCCTGCAGGCACTGCTCGTTGAGAACCCGCTGCCGGGCCAGCTGGACGTCCTCGCCGCGGCGGAGACGGTGCTGGTCACCGCGGATTCGCCGGTATCCGCCCGGCGGATCGCCGCGCGGCTGCTCCGGCTCGACCTCACCGCCCCCGCGCACCGGGAGGGCGAGCTGGTGGTCATCGACACCGTGTACGACGGCGAGGACCTCGCCGAGGTGGGCGAGCTGACCGGCCTCGGAACCGACGGCGTGATCGCGGCCCACACCGGCCAGATCTGGACAGTCGCCTTCGCCGGCTTCGCCCCGGGCTTCGGCTACATGGTGGGCGAAAACCAGCTGCTCGAGGTGCCGCGGCGCAGCTCCCCGCGCACCGCCGTCCCCGCCGGATCGGTGGCGCTGGCCGGGAACTATTCCGCCGTGTACCCGCGCCGTTCGCCCGGAGGCTGGCAGCTGATCGGACGCACCGGCGCCGCCATGTGGGACCTGGACCGGGAACAGCCCGCCCTGGCCGCCCCCGGCCACCAGGTGCAGTACCGCGCGGTCCGCGACATCGTCACGCTGGCGCCGGAGCGCCCTGCCAAGGACCGCGCTGCCCAGATTCCTGCCCCCGAGCTGGCGTCCGGACTGCGGGTCGTTGCGCCGGGGCTGCAGAGCCTGATCCAGGACCTTGGCCGCCACGGCCACTCGGGCCTGGGCGTCTCCGCGGCCGGGGCGCTGGACCGGGCCTCGCTGCGCCGGGCCAACCGCCTGGTCGGGAACGCGCCGTCGGCCGCCGCGGTGGAGACCGTCGCCGGCGGGCTCACGGTGCAGGCCGTCGGGGACCAGGTCCTCGCCGTCGCCGGGGCTCCGTCGGAGCTGACCATCGAGACGCCCCACGACGCCGGCTCCGACGACGTCGACTTTGACGCCGCCGACGAGGCCGGGTCCGGTCCGTCCTGGCGGACCGTCCCGATGGCCACTCCTTTCGCCCTGCTCGACGGCGAAACACTGACCATCGGCGCCCCGGAGAGCGGTTTCCGCAGCTACCTCGCCGTCCGCGGCGGCGTTGACACCACCCCGGTGCTCGGCAGCCGCTCCACCGACACCATGTCCGGGATCGGACCCGCCCCGCTCGCCGCCGGCCAGCTCCTCGCCGCCGGCGGGGAGGCGGAATCCGGCGTCGTCGGCCACCCCGAACTGCAGCCGGAATACCCGGGCACCGGCGTCACCGTGCTCGACGTCGTCCCCGGCCCCCGCGCCGACTGGTTCGATCAGGCGGCGCTGGACTCGTTCACGGCCCAGGACTGGGAAGTGAAGCCGCAGTCCAACCGGGTGGGCATGCGCCTGCAGGGAACCCCGCTGCAGCGCACCCGCCAGGGCGAACTCGCCAGCGAGGGCACCGTCGCCGGCGCCCTGCAGGTCCCGCCGGAAGGACTCCCCGTGCTCTTCCTGGCCGACCACCCGATCACCGGCGGCTACCCGGTGATCGCCGTCGTGGTCGACTCCCAGCTGGACCGCGCCGGCCAGGTCCCGATCGGCGGGAAGATCCGCTTCCGCTGGACCGAATCCACCCTCACCGGGAACGCCACCCCCCAACCCGTCACCCCCGAAAAAGAAGCGAGCTACTGATGCGCAAGGTCCTGATCGCCAACCGCGGTGAAATCGCCGTCCGGATCGCCCGGGCCTGCGACGACGCACAGCTGGCCTCCGTCGCCGTCTACGCGGACATCGACGCCGACGCCCTGCACGTCTCCGCCGCGGACGAGGCCTACGCCCTGGGCGGCAACTCGCCCGCGGACACCTACCTCAACATCCCCAAGCTGCTCGCCGCCGCGGCGGAATCCGGCGCCGACGCCCTCCACCCCGGCTACGGCTTCCTGTCCGAGAACGCCGACTTCGCCCAGGCCGTCCTTGACGCCGGCCTCACCTGGATCGGGCCCACCCCGGACGCCATCCGGCTGCTCGGCAACAAGATCACGGCCCGCGAGACCGCCGTCCGCGCCGGCGCCCCGCTGGTTGCCGGCAGCGACGGCCCGGTGGAATCCGCCGCCGAGGCCCGCGCCTTCGCCGAGCAGCACGGCCTGCCGATCGCCATCAAGGCGGCCTTCGGCGGCGGCGGCCGCGGCATGAAGGTGGTCCGCGCGCTCGACGAGGTCGAGGAAGCCTTCGACTCCGCTGTCCGGGAGGCGGTCGCCGCCTTTGGCCGCGGCGAATGCTTCGTTGAGCGCTACCTCGACCGGCCGCGCCACGTCGAGGCGCAGGTCCTCGCCGACGCGCACGGCAACGTCGTCGTCGTCGGAACCCGCGACTGCTCGCTCCAGCGCCGGCACCAGAAGCTCGTGGAGGAGGCTCCCGCGCCGTTCCTCAGCGACGAACAGACCCGCCAGATCTACGACGCCGCCAAGGCGGTCTGCCGCGCGGCCGGCTACTCCGGCGCCGGCACGGTGGAATTCCTGGTCGCCGCGGACGGCACCGTGGCGTTCCTCGAGGTCAACACCCGCCTGCAGGTGGAGCACCCCATCACCGAGGAAACCACGGGAATCGACCTCGTCCAAGAGCAGTTCCGCATCGCCGCCGGGGAACCGCTGCGCCTCACCGCGGACCCGACACCGCGCGGCCACGCCTTCGAATTCCGGCTCAACGCCGAGGACGTCGGGCGCGGCTTCCTGCCCTCGCCCGGCACCGTCGAGGAGTTCCACGCCCCCACCGGCCCCGGCATCCGGCTCGACACCGGCGTCCGCCCCGGCTCCTTCGTCCCGCCGCAGTTCGACTCGCTGCTGGCAAAACTGATCGTCACCGGCGCCGACCGGCAGCAGGCGCTGCGCCGCGCCCGCCGCGCCCTCGCCGAAATCAGCATCACCGGGGTGGCCACCGTGCTTCCGTTCCACCGCGCCGTGGTCGAATCCCCGGACTTCACCTCCGAAACCGGCCTCGGCATCCACACCCGGTGGATCGAAACGGACTTCGCGGACACCATCGCCGCCGACCCGCGCTTCAGCACCACCGCGCCCGACGGCGAACGCCGCACCATCACCGTCGAGGTGGACGGCCGCCGGATGGCGGTCGGGCTGCCGGCGGACCTGCTGGACGGTTGGGCGCTGTCTACCCGGACTCTGTCCGGCGGCCCCCTGCTGCCCGCCGGGGTGTCCGTGGAAGGGGCGTCCGACGGCGGGGCTGCCGCCCCCCACCCAGGGGAGCTGCGCGCCGGGATGGCCGGGACCGTGGTGAAGTGGCTCGTGGAACCGGGCGCCGAGGTCGTGGCCGGGGACCCCGTCGTCGTGCTGGAGGCAATGAAGATGGAAACCCAGGTCCCGGCCCACCGCGACGGGACCTTGACCGGCCTCCGCGCGGAAGCCGGCGGCGTCGTTACTGCCGGCGCGGTGCTGGCCCTGATCGGATAGCCGCTGATTGCTGCGTGCCGGCCTGCAGCGGCGCGGGTCAGGTTCGCGACGCCGCCTTTCGAGGCCAGTCGGCAAGCAGCGGGGGATCGGGGCCACGTCGGCTCCGGAGGGGGATCGTGAATTAAATGTAGTAGGAAGTCCTAGTAATAATGGGGCCTTCGTACTACATTGAGTCAAAATCTATACTTCGGAGGACTGGGTATGTTTGAACTCAACGAGGACCAGCAGTCGCTGGTTGCGATGGTGCGGGACTTCGCCAACGAGGCTCTGGCACCGAACGCCGCGAAATGGGACGAGACCAAACACTTCCCCGTGGACGTGCTGCGCGAAGCGGGTGCCCTGGGTATGGGCGGCATCTATGTGCAGGAGCAGTTCGGCGGTTCCGGGCTCACGCGCAGCGATGCGGTGCTGATCTTCGAGGAACTGGCCAAGGCTGATCCGACGATTGCCGCCTACATCTCCATCCACAACATGGTGGTCTGGATGATCGACTCGTTCGGCAACGATGAGCAGCGCGCCCAGTGGGTGCCGCAGCTTGCCTCCATGGAAGCCCTGGGCAGCTACTGCCTTACCGAGCCCGGCGCCGGCTCCGACGCTGCCGCGCTGAGCACCAGGGCGGCGCGCGACGGCGAGGAGTACGTGCTGAACGGCGTCAAACAATTCATCTCCGGGGCCGGGTCGTCGAGCTACTACATCGTGATGGCCCGCACCGCCGACACCGGACACCGCGGCATCACGGCCATCGTTGTCCCTGCGGGGACCCCGGGCCTGTCGTTCGGTCCGAACGAGAAAAAGATGGGATGGAACGCCCAGCCGACCCGCCAGGTTATTTTCGACAACGTCCGGGTACCGATTGCCAACCGTCTCGGAGACGAAGGCAGCGGTTTTGGGATCGCGATGAAGGGCCTCAACGGAGGCCGCGTCAACATGGGCGCCTGCTCCCTGGGCGGCGGCCAGACTGCCCTGGACAAGTCGGTGGCCTACCTCAAGGAACGCGAGGCGTTCGGCGGACCGCTGATCAACCAGCAATCCCTGCTGTTCCAGCTGGCCGACATGGAAACAGAGCTAGTGACCGCCCGGACGCTGCTCTGGCGGGCAGCGGTCGCGCTGGACCGCGGCGCGCCCGACGCCGTCAAGCTCTGCGCCATGGCCAAGAGGGTCGCCACGGATGCCGGGTTCAACGTCGCCAACAGCGCTATCCAGCTCCATGGGGGCTACGGCTACCTTTCCGAGTACGGACTGGAGAAGATCGCCCGGGACCTGCGGGTCCACCAGATCCTCGAAGGCAGCAACGAGATCATGCGCCTGATCATCGGCCGCACCGTGGCCGGTACCTAGCCAAGGATGCGGTTATTACCGTTGACAGATGGGCGTTCCCGACAGTCGGCTGCCCCTTAACCCTGCTTCAGCGGTTCCTGAGCTGCCCCCTGGGTCGCGGCCCAGCTGGCCAGCAGCCGCAGCGCGTCCCCGGTGGGAGAACCGGGCTCGGCGGTGTAGACCAGCAGCGACAGCCCGGCGTCGGCCGAGAGGTCCAGGGACTCGTACATGAGGTGGAGGTCGCCCACCACGGGGTGCCGGAAATGCTTGAGCCCGGTGTAGTGCAGGCGCACGTTGTGGGCCGCCCACCGGGTCCGGAACTCCTCACTGCGCGTGGACAGTTCCCCCACCAGGTCGGTCAGGCCGCGGTCATAGGGGTCCCGGCCGGCCTCGGTCCGCAGGATCGCCACCGTGTCATTCGCGGCGCGCTCCCAGTCGGGGTAGAACCCGCGGGAACGGTCGTCCAGGAAGAGGAACCGCGCAAAGTTGGCCGGCCGGGCGGGGCTGCCGTACATCTCGGAGTACATGGCCCGGCCGAGCTGGTTGGCTGCGAGGATGTCCAGGCGCCCGTTGCGAACGAACGCCGGGGCGCTGGTCATCGCGTCGAGCACCAGCTGCACACTCGCCCGGACCGGCTGGGTGGCGGGGCGGCGGCGCTGCGGCTTGCGGGTGGTGCTGGCGGCCCGGGCCAGGTCGAACAGATGGGCCCGCTCCGCCTCATCCAGCTGCAGCGCCCGCGCCAGGGCTTCCAGGACGCCCTCGGAGACTCCGGAGAGGTTTCCGCGCTCCAGCCGGGTGTAATACTCGACACTGACCCCGGCCAGCATGGCGACCTCGCCGCGGCGCAGTCCGGGGACGCGGCGGTTGCCGCCGTAGACGGGTAGACCCGCCTGTTCCGGGGTGATTTTCGCCCGCCGGGTGGCAAGGAAGTCCCGGGTCTCGCTCTGGTTGTCCATACCTTCAACGGTAGAGGGTGCGGCCCCGTAAGGGAGTCCCTGCCAGTACCCCTCACAGCAGAGCCTCCCTCACCGGCAGCCGAGTGGTGTTTGATGGATAGTGCCCCCGATGACGACCGGGCCGAAATGCCGCACCTGACCGGTGCCGGACGCCGGGGCACCCCCCACACCATCCACAAGCAGGAGATCCATGCTTACCGTTAACGCTTACGCCGCCCCCTCCGCGACGGAATCCCTCGTTCCGACCACCATCGAGCGCCGGGACGTTGGCCCGCACGACGTCCTGATCGACATCAAGTTCGCCGGCATCTGCCACTCCGACATCCACACCGTCCGTGGCGACTGGGGCCCCCAGCAGTTCCCCTTGGCACCGGGCCACGAGATCGCCGGCATCGTTTCCGAGGTCGGCTCGGCCGTCACCAAGCACGCCGTCGGCGACCGGGTCGGCGTCGGCTGCATGGTGAATTCCTGCCGCGAGTGCGTCAACTGCCAGAAGGGCGAGGAGCAGTACTGCCTCGCCGGCAACACCGGCACGTACGGCGCGGTGGACCGCGACGGCACGATCACCCAGGGCGGCTACTCCACCCATGTGGTCGTGACCGAGGACTTCGTCGTCCGGATCCCCGAGGGCATCGAGCTCGCCGTCGCCGCGCCGCTGCTCTGCGCCGGCGTCACCACCTACTCGCCGCTGCGCCACTGGGGTGCCGGACCCGGCAAGAAGGTGGCCATCGTGGGACTCGGCGGCCTCGGACACATGGCCGTCAAGCTCGCCCACGCCATGGGCGCCGAGGTGACCGTGCTGTCACAGTCGCTGAAGAAGCAGGAAGACGGCCTGCGCCTCGGCGCGGACCACTACTACGCCACCAGCGACGAAAACACCTTCACGGATCTGGCCGGCTCCTTCGACCTGATCATCAACACCGTCAGCGCGAGCATCGACATCAGCTCCTACCTGCAGCTGCTGAGCCTCGACGGCGCCCTGGTGAACGTGGGCGCACCGGCCGAACCGCTGCCCGTCAACGCGTTCGCCCTGATCATGGGACGCCGGTCCTTCGCCGGATCCATGATCGGCGGCATCCGGGAGACCCAGGAAATGCTCGACTTCTGCGCCGAGCACCAGCTCGGCGCCGAGATCGAGGTCATCCCGGCCGGGAAGATCAACGACGCCTACGAGCGCGTGCTGGCCTCCGACGTGCGGTACCGCTTCGTGATCGACACCTCCACGCTGGGCTAGTCCAGGCCCCGGCGGCAAGGAGTCGGGGAAGGGCCCGTCCGGTGTCAACCGGGCGGGCCCTTCCCGGTTCCGCTGGACGGAAGGCGGTCCTTGCCCGCGGCCGGTTCGGCGGGCACGCTGGCAGAATGACCAAACTGCTGCCGGACGCCAACCTTTCCGGCCTCGACATTTCCGCCGGGATCGAGGCGGAGCCCGACGGCGTCATCGCCCTGGACCCGGACCTGGCCGCCATCTGGAATCTTGCGGCGCCGTACCTGCTGGTCCGCGACAACGACGCCCACACGCTCTACGCCGTCGGACTGGCCCGGGCCCTGCTCGAGGCGCACCCGGAGGCGGATGCCGCCGTCGTGCTCCCCGCGATCATGCTGCACGACATCGGCTGGTCGCAGGTGCCGCCCGCGGAGGTCCTGCAGGCCATTGCGCCCGGCGGCGGCAGGCCGGATCTGGTGCTGCTGCACGAGAAGGAAGGCGCCCGGCTCGCCGCCGGGATCCTCGCCGAGGCGGGATACGACGCCGGGAAAGTGCCGGCCGTCCTGGACATCATCGACGGCCACGACTCCCGCCGCGAGGCGATCTCGATCGAGGATGCGATCGTCAAGGACGCGGACAAGACCTGGCGGCTGAGCCCGCACGGCATCGACACGGTGATGGAGTGGTTCGGCCTGGACCGCGGCCAGGCTCTGCGGCTGTGCAGCCAGCGGGTCCACGGGCATCTCTTTACCGCGGAGGCCCAGTCCATGGCCCGGGCCCTGTCCGCGCTGGAGTCGGTGACGCTGTGGCCGCAGCGGCAGGCGCTGCTGGGCGGGGACTAGGAACGTCTGCGGGGGGCACGCCGGGGCGATGCGGCGGAGCATCGTCCCAGCTCAGGCCTAGAATGAACCCAATGAACCCAATGATCCCTGAGCCAGCTGTCGCCCCCGAAGGGAAGAATTCCCTGCGCGTGCGCGCGGGGATCATTGAATCCGTCTGGCGCCCCGGTTCGTTTGTGGACGTCGACGACGCCAGGGACGCCATGCTGGCCGTGGAACGAATCAGCGGCGGCACTCCGATGCCGATGCTCTCCGAAATGACCGACGTGGAAATCAGCGCCGCAGCCCGGTACGAGTTCGCGCAGACCACGGGCGTGCTGGCCATCGCGGTTCTCGGATCCAGCGCCGTTGACCGCGTGGTAGCCGCCGCCATGAGCCGCCACACCCTGTACCCGCACGAGTTCTTCACCTCCAGGATCGCCGCCATGACCTGGCTGGCGGACGTCGCCAGGGGCCGGGCTTAATACACGGAGCCCTGAAGCAGTTCTGACAGTCTGCCCGCGGCGCGGCGTAGTTCGGGAACGGCTGCTATGAGGGCCGGCTCGGTGGCTGTCTCGACCGGGCTGGTAAGCGCAATGGACTCGCTGGGCCGGCCGGCTCTGTTTGGAACGGCGACGGCGACCGACAGTACGCCGGTGGCGCGCTCGTCGGCGGAGTACGCGTACTCGATCCCCGGCTCGGGCAAGCGGGCGCGCAGCTGCTCGACGGTAAATGTAGGTGCTTCCTGGCCGGCCGCGATGGCGGCGGCCGTCACCTGCTGCAATTCTTCGTCGGTCGCCGACGCCAGCAGAATCTTACCGGCCGCGCCAACCGTCAGCGGCAGCCGTTTACCCAGGGGCAGATCGTAGGTGAGGGGCGATGCGCCGTCGACCCGGGCGACCAGGATTCTTTCAAAGCCCAGCCTCGTATAAAGGGAAACCGTCAGTCCCGTTTGCGCGGCGACCTGCTGGAGAACCGGCCGGGCAGAAACCACGAGCGGATCGTTCTCAAGATAGCTTCGTGCCGCGGGCAGCACGGCAGGCCCGATCCGGTACGACTTGTCCGTCTGGCTGACCATGCCGAAGTCCTGAAGAACGCGCAGGATCCGCAGGGTGGTCGGCAGGCTCATCCCACACGTTCTGGCCAAGTCGCTGAGCCGCTGGGGCCGTTCCGCGCGCTGGAGCTCGGCAAAGACCTCCAGCGCGCGGGAGAGGGAACGCATATTCCCCGCTTTTGGGCCGTCTTCGGCTGAGCCGGCGGAGTGTGTCGATGTCACCGTCATTCTTTCATTCTATGTAATTTCCTTGCGCTTGACAGCGAGTGTGTCTCCTGTCACTATTTCTCTAGACGCAATAATCTTTCATTGTATGAAACTAAGGCTCACGGAAAGTAAGAAGGAAACGATGACAACGGAGTCACTCATAACGAAACCCGAGAGCGCCATCCGGGTCGCTCCCTCGGTGCTGGTGGGTATCGGAGCTTTTGCTGCGGTCGGCGTCTATGTGCTGGTCGGCTCGGTAGAACTCAACCTCTGGACGTCACTGGGCCCCGGACCGGGCTTGTTCCCCTTCGCGATGGGGGCAGTCCTTGTCGCCATGGCCGTTCTCTGGCTGGTCCAGGAGCTGCGCCGCCCCAGCGAAACCGCCGAGGGGGTTGACCGGAGACTGGTGGTCGCCGTCGTGCTGAGCCTGACGATCCTCGCCGCCCTGATGGACCTGCTCGGGTTCCAGCTGAGCATGTTCCTGTTCCTCATGTACCACCTGAGGTTGCGCGGCCGCCGGTCCTGGGTCTCTTCGCTGATCACTGCCCTCGCCGGAAGCGTCGGCGCCTTCTACGCCTTCAATTACGGCCTGAACGTGACGCTGCCCGTTTCCGCCTTCCCGCTGCTGAACACGATCGGACTTTAGACGTGGATACACTCAACGAACTTTTGGGCGGTTTCGCGGCCGCCATGACCTGGCAGAACCTGCTCTTTGCTTTCCTGGGCTGCCTCCTCGGGACCATCATCGGGGTCCTGCCCGGAATCGGTCCCGTCGCCGGTGTGGCGCTCCTGATCCCCCTCACGATGAACCTGGACGCGACCGGTGCGATCATCATGCTGTGTGCCATCTTCTACGGCACCGCCTACGGGGGAACCATCACCAGCGTGCTGCTGAACACCCCCGGTGAAGCAGCCTCTGCAATCACGACCATCGACGGCTACGCGATGACAAAGGTGGGCAAGGCGGGGGCGGCACTGACCATCGCCGCCGTCGGATCCTTTGTCGGCGGAACGATCGCGACCATCGGTCTCGTCGCAGCCGCGAAACCCCTCGGGGAACTGGGCCTGCTCGTCGGACCGCCGGAATTCTTCGCCCTGATGGTGGTCGGCATATCCCTGCTCGTCGCACTGGCCGGCAAGTCAATGGTCAAAGCGGTCATCTCCGGTGCGCTGGGCCTGCTGATCGCCATGGTCGGCATCGACCCCGTCGCCGGCGCCCCGCGGTTCACTTTCGGCATGGACAGGCTCCTGGACGGAGTCAGCTTCGTCGCCGTGATCGTGGGCGTCTTCGGACTCTCGGAACTCCTGTCCCACCGCAAAGACACCGCGACCCCCACGGTGCACGCACCGAACATGCGCTCGCTGCTTCCCACCGGGAAGGAATGGCGCCGGAGCGCCCCGGCCATGGCCCGCGGCACGGGCATCGGCTTCGGCCTGGGCCTCATCCCGGGCATGACCGGTTCCGTGTCCTCCCTGCTGGCGTACGGCGCCGAAAAGAAGTTCTCCCGCCACCGCAACCAACTGGGCAAGGGCGCCATTGAAGGTGTCGCCGGTCCCGAAACAGCCAACAACGCCCACGCGAACGCCGCACTGATCCCGCTGTTCACCCTGGGCATCCCGGCATCACCGACGATCGCCGTGCTGATGGGAGCCTTCCTTCAACAGGGCCTCACACCGGGCCCGACCCTCTTCACCGAACACTCCGAAATCGCCTGGGCGATCATCGCCAGCCTGTTCATCGGAAACCTCCTCCTGCTGGTTCTGAATGTCCCCCTGGTCGGTCTCTGGACCTCCATCCTCCGGGTACCGTCAACGATCCTGACGCCTCTCATCCTGCTCTTTATGGTCATCGGCGCCTACACGATCAACTTCAGCGTCTTCGACGTCTTCGTGATGATCGGCTTCGGTCTCCTCGGACTCGCCCTGCGCCACCTGGATATCCCGCTGGCCCCCATGGTGCTGACCCTGGTCCTCGGACCCCTCATGGAGCGCTCCCTGCGGGAGTCCCTCGAAATCTCCCAGGGCGACTTCGGCATCTTCACCAGCCGCCCCATCTCCGCGGTCCTCATCGGCCTCGGCATCCTGATCGTCGTCAGCCCGCTGCTCAAGTTCCGCAAGCCCAAGGCACTGAACGAAGACCCCGAAACGTAAACCGCCGGGATGTCCGGCTGTTCACACCCTGCACCTGCACCACCAAATTCACTTCAAAGGAGAAGAACAATGATCACCCGTTCACGCATCGCCGCTGCCTTCGCGGCAGCAACCCTGATCGCACTCACCGGCTGCGGCGCCAACGCCGGAGCCGCCAACACCGCCGCTGACGACTTCCCGAAAAAGGGCAAGTCCATCGACCTCGTCGTGGCCTTCGCCTCAGGTGGCGCCGTCGACACCGCCGCCCGGCTCATCCAGCCGATCCTGGAAAAGGAACTCGGCACCAACGTCGAGGTCATCAACAAGCCCGGCGCCGGCGGACAGATCGGCTACACACAGCTGACCAGCGCCAAACCCGATGGGTACACCATTGCCGCGACCGGTTCCCCCTCGGTGGTCGTCTCGCCCCTGGATCCCGCCCGCGGTGCCAAATACACCCGCGACAGCTTCCAGCCCCTCGGCCGGCAGGTCATCGACCCCGCCGTCATCGCCGTCCAGCCCGACAGCCCCTACCAGACGCTGAAGGACCTCCTGGACGCCGCCAAGGCCGATCCCAAGTCCATGACCGCCAGCACCACCGGCCTGCAGACCGGTGAGCACTTCGCCATGGCGCAGATCCAGGAAGCCACCGGCGCCGAGTTCGCACCGGTCCACTTCTCCGAGGGCGCATCGCAGGCCACTACGGCGTTCCTCGGCAAGCACGTGGACATCCTCGTCGCCAACGTCAGCGACGTGACCGACCTGACCAAACAGGGCAAGGCGCGGGTGCTGGGCGTCATGACAGCTGAGAGGTCCCCGTCGTTGCCGGACGTTCCCACGTTCAAGGAATCCGGCTACGAAGTTGAGGCAGGCACCGTCCGCGGCTACTCTGCCCCGGCCGGGCTGCCGGACGCCGTAGCCAAGAAGCTCGAAGCTGCCATCCAGAAGGCCATCGAAGGCCCGTCCGTCGTGCAGAAGATGAACGACCTTGGCCTGCAGACCAGCTACCTCTCCGGCGAAGACTACAAGCAGTTCTGGGCGGGACAGGAAGAGGACTTCAAGAAGGTCCTCCCGCTGGTTCAGAAAACCGACTAGTCCCCACGCGTATCCCGACGGAAGAATCTCATGACAATCCCAGCAATTGACACTATAGACACCGACTTTCCCCGCCCAGACCGGGACGTCGTCGAACGGCTCGCCAAGCTGCCGGCCGCCAACATCGGCGACGCTATGGACCGCCTCGGCGTCGCACACTCCGCGATCCAGGCCATCTGGCCCGGAGCCCTCCTTGCCGGGCCCGCCTTTACAGTCTGGACCCGTCCCGGAGACAACCAGGGCATCCACCGGGCACTGGAATTCGCCCGCCCGGGAGACGTCATTGTTGTCGCCGGAGGCGGGGATGAATCCCGCGCCCTCCTCGGTGAACTCATCGGTGAGCGGGCGATCAACCTCGGCATCGCCGGCTTCGCCCTGGACGGGGCGGCACGCGACGCCGAAGCCCTCGCAGAAATCGGCATGCCGGTCTTCGCCCGTGCCACGACCCCCGCAGGACCCTACAAGAACGGACCCTCCCGTCTGGGGACGCCCATCTCATTCGGCGGAATCCCCGTCCTTCCGGGCGACGTCATCATTGGCGACTCCGACGGCGTGGTGGTCATTCCCCGGGAACAGGCAGCCGCAGTAGCCGAAGCCGCGGAAGCAGTCTTCGCGGACGAAACCAACCGCCGGCGAGCCATCGTCGCGGCCCGACACTAAGAAAGAAAGGCAGAAACTCATGACAGCGTGCACCGTCATAGGGCTCGGCGAAGCCGGAGCCACCTACGCCGCGGCCCTCACCGCCGCCGGCCACACGGTCACCGGGTTTGATCCCGTTGCCCCGACCACTCCTGCCGGCGTCACCCGGGCAGCTACCGCCGCCGAAGCCTGCGCCGGGGCCGACGTCGTCCTGGTCCTCACCGGAGCGGGCGCCGCGCGAGCCGTGGCGCGGGAGTGCCTGCCGGTCCTGCCCGCCGGCAGCTGCTACGCCGACTTCACCTCATCCTCCCCGCAGGTCATGAGCGAACTCGGCCAGCTTCCCAGCCGGGCAGCCTTCGCCGACGTCGCCATCCTCGGACCGGTGCCCACGCTGGGAGCGAAGACGCCCCTCATGGTGAGCGGGCCCGGATCCAAGGCTGTCGCTGACCTTCTGGCCCCGGTCGGTGCGGAAATCGAAATCGCCGATGGTGGGCCGGGTGCGGCCATGGCCCACAAACTCCTCCGCAGCGTGCTGATGAAAGGCCTGGCCTCCGTGGTCGTCGAAGCGGTCACCGCGGGCCGGGCGGCCGGGCTCGAACAGTGGATCCGGGCTCAAATCGCAGGGCAACTGGCCGGAGACGGCCAGGCGGTCATCGACCGGTTCCTCACCGGCACCGCCAAGCATGCCCTGCGCCGCTCCAAGGAAATGCAGGACACTGCAAGCTACCTGTCGGACCTCGGCGTGCCGGCCGAGATGACGTCCGCCTCCGCTGCCGCCCTGACCCGCATGGCCGAGGAAACGGCACCGGCGGCCGCGGCCTTGCGCTGACCCCGTCGTCCGGCAAAATCAGGGACAATAGCGAGCGATGAACCTTGCAGCAGCAAGAATTTCCCCGGCAGGAGCGGCAACATGATCGGCATCTGGGCCCTGGGAGCCTACCTGGCCGTCATCCTGCTCTGGACGACACTGCTCAAGCGCAGCGTCGGGGAAGCCATGATCCTCGGCTTCATCGTGGTGCTTCCCTTCACTGGAGCCTCCGCCGCACAAATCGGGGGGGCAGCGCTGTACGCGGCCGTGACCGATGAAATCGTCTACGCGACCATGGCGTTCGTCTTCATGGGGTACCTGCTGGACAAGACCGGAGTGCTGGACCGGCTCATCGACCTGCTGAACTCGCTGATCGGCGGCGTCAAGGGCGGCCCCGCCTGGGTCTCCACCGTGGCGTCCGCCGGCCTCGGCGGGGTCGTCCACAACCAGGCGGCCATTGCCGCGACCGTCGGCTCCGTCACCATCCCCTGGATGGAGAAATCCCGGCTCGACAGGCCTTCGGCCGCGACACTCGTCGCCGGTAACGCCGGGATGGGCATCACCTTCCCGTTCAGCGCGTCGATGTTCGTCCTCGTCGGCTCGGCCACAGTCGGGCCCCTGCTGGATGTCGACACCTCGTCCTTCCCCTGCTCATCGGGGGTCTGTGGTGCTTCCTGCACCGGCTGATCGTCACGTGGCTGCTGATCCGCAAGAGCGGGATGGCCCCGCTGGATGCCGCACACCGGCTGCCCGTCCGGGCAGCGTTCGGCCGCGGATGGGCCACGATGCTGCTGTTCGTCGTCGTGGCCATCCCGCTGACCATCACCTCCGGCGCCGTCGCCACGGCACTGTCGGACTGGACCGGCGGGGATGTCACCCAGTCCGTCAGTGTCATCGTCTGGATCCCGGTGGTCCTCATCATTACGGGGGCGCTGCTCGGCAGAAAGAGGCTGCCTGGCAGCGGCCGGGCCTGGTGGGCGCTGCTGCAAAACTCCGCCCCGAGATTCGGTATCGTCGGCGTCACCGTCGTTTTCGCCTTCGCCGGAGCCAACGCCCTCGCCGCCACCGGCCTCCCCGAGCAGATGACCACTGTGCTCAACCAGATGAACCTGCCCCTGTGGCTGCTGGCCATCCTGATCGGCCTGATCGTCATTGCCGTCGCCGCCCCGCTGTCAGCGACGGCCACGATGGCCGCCGTCGGAACCGTCGGCGTCGCCACCCTCGTTGCCGCCGGCGTTCCGGCGACCACGGCGGCCGTTGCCGTGCTGGTCTTTTCCTCCTGCGAAGCAGCGGTTCCCCCCGGAGGCGCGCCGCTCTACGTGGCGTGCGGCATCGCAGACGTCGACCCCGTCAAAACCTTCGCCCGCCTGCTCACCCACTACGCCCTGCCGCTGCTCGGCATCGGTGTACTGATCATCGTCGGCGTCCTGCCGGTCTAAGGAACCTAAACCATGCACCAGATCAGACGGACCACCGAGATCATCTTCGTCCTGACCCTCGCAGCACTCCTGCTTGGGGGAGTGGTGCTGGTGGCCGTCCAAGCCATCGCCCTAATCGCCGGTCGGGGCGCATGGCTGGAATTCCTTACCGATTCCGTCAAGACGCCGATGTGCATCGCGGCCTCCATGTGCGCGATCGCCGGCTTCCTGCTTAATTACCAGCGTCACCAGAAACAAGGACAGACCCCCCAGAAAGCAACGTCGCGATGACAGAATCCACGGACGACGGGACCTACCCAACCTTTGCCGAGTTGCTCGAGAGGGAGGGCAAGCTCGTCGGCACCTCGTGGGGACTGTTCTCCGAACCCGACCGGGGAACGCCGACCTTCATCAGACCCGACGCCGTCCTGGAGGCCAAGAACTGCATCAGGACCGGCACGGTCTTCGGCCTGGACTACCCGGCCGACGCCTTCGATCCCGGAATGTCACTCAAACGCAGGGCGCCCCGGCACACCATCTACTCCGCGCACCCGGCACACCGGGACGACTTCCTGGACGGATACTACCTTCAGGGATCCACACAAATCGACGGGCTCAGGCACCGCCGGGCAGACGATGTCGGCTTCTACAACGGCACGCCGGATGACCGCATCAAGGAGGGCACACCGGACCTTGGCATCCAGGAATGGGCAGACAACCCCATCGCCGGCAGGGCGTTGCTTGTCGACCTCGACGGCTACCGCACCGGCCAGGGCATACCCATCGACCACGCCGGGGGCGAACCCCTCAGCTTCGACCTGATCCAGTCCGCCGTCCGGGCCCAATCCCTCACCATCCGGCCCGGAGACATCCTCATGCTCCACACCGGCTGGTGCGAATGGTTCCTGGCGCTGACCTCAGAGGACAAGCAACGGACCCGGGACAACCGACGGGCCACCGGCGTCGCCCAATCGGAGGAATTCGTCGCCTGGGCGTGGGACCACCGCCTCGCACTGCTCGCCGCCGACAACTTCGCCTTCGAATGCCTGCCGGCCATATCCGGAAGCCCCTTCCGGCATTCCGCCCCGAACGACCACGGCATGATGCACCAGCAACTCCTTGCCAAACTGGGCATGCCCCTGGGCGAACTCTGGCGGCTCGGACCGCTCAGCCGGTACATGAAAAAGACGGGCAACTGGGACGCCTTCGTCAGCATCAAACCACTGAACATCACCGGGGGAACCGGATCCCCTGCCAACGCCACGGCGGTGGTCTGATCGCCGGCGGCTGAGCTTTCGGCGTTGCGCTCGTCCTGGCAGAGTTGTCCTCAACGCCGACGGCCTAGATCACCCTCCGAGTACCCGTTCGTCCCCGGCCCCGCCCGCGGAGACTCCGCTCAGGGTCTCGATGTAATCCAGCGTTTTCGGACTGACGTGCCGCACGGCCGCAAGGGCCTCCCGAAGAACGGATCGCCTGGCCGGGTCACCGAGTGCGCCTCGGAGTTCCCTGACCGTCTCGATGCCCTGGCCCTCGAACACGCGGGTGATGTCCTCGACCTGGGCCAGGCGGCCCGGCGAGGGCCAGTCGATAACTTCCGAGAGCTTGCCCGTACCGAGGTGCCGCCGGAATCCGCTGGTCGTGGCGGCATCCGGCCAGGCCGCAATGAGAGCGTCGACGCGCGGCTTGACGGTCTCGTGGTAGTTCTGCCGTCGCTGCAACGTGGCATCGACGATGATGGCCCCGATGTGGTCCCAGCCACGGCTGGTTTCGGTCGAGGCGTCTGCGCCGTGTGAGTCAGCTGGCGCCGGTTGGTTGGCGGCATCATTATCGCTAGTCATAAGTGAATACTTCCATGTGTCGTCATTCTCAGCCGCGACCGAGGTCCATGGCCCCTGAGGAGGGGGCCGGTCAGGCGAAGCCGAATATGGGCGGGAAGGCCAGGACAACGAGGGCTGCCCAGGCGCCGTAGACCGGCAGGTACCCTGTTTGCCAGCGCTCGACCGCGGCAAAAGGGCGTCGGCCGCGCAGGAATCCAACCGCGAGCCAAGCCGCACGGAGCAGGTGCACCAGCAGCAGAATATTCAGGCCGAGTGCCGCGACCTTGTTGGGGCTGTAGCCGAACTCGGCGATTCGGGTCAGCATCGCAGTGAGCATCACTGCATCCAGGGCAAGCGCCGCGACCACGAGGACCAACTGCAGGGCATCAAACAGTCCGGGGGCCGAAAGCGAGTCGCGGGCGGAAATCGAGTAGAGCAGCAGGCACAGGACCAGCACGAGGATAGCGTCCATAAGAATCAGCAGGTTCCGGTCGACATCGACCAGTCCACCTGCGGTGGCAAGCACGGGCAGAAGGACCAGCAGCATGACAACGGTCAGGGGCGTGAAAACACGGGTCAGGACCGGGGCGATGTTTTCAACGACCTGCTGCTTGGCTTCGACCAGCCAGGTCGCGACCAGGAGCGCGCCGGGCATCGCGAGCGGAAGGATCCAGCCCTCCAAAACTGGCTCGAAGTCGGCGCCAATGGCCTGGAAGGTCGCGGATGTCAGTGCGATCAGGACTGCGCCGCCGAGGGCAAGCAGCGTGTAGTAGATCGCGAGCTCGCCGGTAAATCGGACGAAGTCCATGCGTCGCTTGTCGGACCGCCACCTCCCGCCGACGTAGGCCACTCCTACCAGCAACCACAGGATGACCGGTGCGTGCAGCGCGGCGAGCATCTGGGTGGCACCGTCTTGCGCGAACGGGTAAACGTTGAGTACGACTGCCAGAACAACAACTGAAATGCAGAGTGTCGCTGCCACCGCGCCGGTGAGCCGGCGCTTCCACGCGAAGTACGCGGCCAGGAACGGGAAGACGAGCAGGCCCAGGCTGCGCGTCAGCACGGCGTCGTCGATCCACGCAAATCCGGCCTTGACCGCCAAGCCCGCCCCGACGGCGAGTGTGAGCACGACGGCCAGCTCGCGCCACGGTGATGTGCCGGCGTCGTTGGAACCTTCCGGCACCAGAACGAGCTGCTTCCACAGCCGCTCGGAATGTTCGCGGGCAAACTCGTGTGAGACGGCGTCGAGGTTGCCCAGACGTTTGATGGCGACGAGGAAGGCCTCGTCGTCATCGAGGCCCGTCGCCTGCCGGTCGGCGATCTGCTCACGCAGGTGGTCTTCCAGCTCTTCGACGTCGGCGGGAGAGATCGCCTGCCTTCGCTGGACGTAGCCGCGCCACCGGTCGATCTGGGCCTCCAGCTCAGCGTGCGGTGTCATCACGCCCACCCCTCAACCGGGGCAGCAGGCCGCGGCGTGGACTGCCACACCTGCCGCAGCGCGTCGGCGACCACGGCCCACTGCTCCTGCCGGTCGGCGAGGGCGTCCCGGCCGGCTGGCGTGATGGCATAGTGTTTGCGCCGGCGCCCGGCATCGGACGTGCCCCACGACGACGACACGTAGCCGAGCCGCTCGAGCCGGTGGAGCAGTGGGTAGAGCATCCCGTCGGTCCACTGCATGCCACCGCCGGACAGCTCACCGACGCGTTTGAGGATCGCGTAGCCGTAGAGGTCGCCCTCCGTCAGGATGCCTAGCACCAGCGGCGTGGCTGAAGCTGCGACGAGGTCTTTGTCGATGCGCACTGAAACCCCCATACCTAGAACTGAAGGGTATCAACCTAGCAGATCTATGTATAGGAGGTGGCCTTCGTGTTATGCCCGGGCCTCCCGCAACGGGGCCGGCCAGCGAGTTGGTGGTGTTACAGGCTAATTTTGCGGCTGATGACCTTGTCCGCTGTTTCGTAGATGGTCTGGTTGTGGGCGCGGGCATAGCCGCGCAGCAGCGCGAAGGCCGCGCTCATGTCGACGTTGGAGGTGTGGGCGATCACGCCCTTGGCCTGTTCGATCAGGATGCGGCTGTTCAGGGCGCGCTGCAGCTGTTCGTTGATCAGGGCGCTTTCCCTCGCGGCGCGTTCCTGCAGCAGGGTAATCGTTGCCACGTCAGCGAAGGCCTGGGCAATCGCGGCGTCGTCGGCGGTGAGGGGGCCGGGCTCGTGGCCAAAAAGGTTCAGGGCACCGATGGTGCGGCTGCGCAGGCGCATGGGGACCGCGTGCAGGGACCGGAACCCCTGGGACAGCGCCGAGGACTGGAAGAGGGGCCACCGGGATCCCTGCGCCGCGATGTCGTCAATCGTCACCACGGCTCCGGTCCGGTAGCAGTCCACGCACGGCCCCGCGCCGGCCTCGAGCTGGAGGACTTCCACGAGCTGGCTTTCCTCGCTCGTTGAGGCCATGACCTGGAGGTCCCCGGCCGGATCGACCAGCACGAGCCCTGCGGCGGCGGCGTCAAGAATGCCAACTGATTCATCCACCAGCGTGTGGAGGAGGTCGAAGACGTCGTAGTCCGCCACTAATGTGTCCGCTATCTTGACGAAAGCGGCACTCACGCGTCCTGCGCGGCTTATCATCGCCATACCCGGATTCTACTGCACGCGCCCATCTCAGCCGCCTCCGGGGGTGAAGTCAAGGCTTCTGCTGACGACGTCCCGGGCGACCTCCCGGACGGTACGTCCCTGGGAAAATGCGTGAGCCCGGATCAGGAGAAGTGCGTCCCGCGCAGACGTCCCGGCCTGTGCCAGGACCATCCCGGTGGCCTGGTGTACCTCGCGCCGTGACAGGGGAGAGCCGTCCGGCGGGGCGTCAGTGCCGTCTCCCGGTGCAAGGGTCAGGAGCTGGCGCAGCAGGAGCCAGGTGGTGGCGTCGGCGAGCTGCAGGGCTGTGGAATGCTTTGCCGGGCTCAGCGGGCCGGATTCAGAACTGTAAAGCTCCACGACACCGATATCCATCGCGCCGAGCGCGAGGGGGAAAACGAAGATGGCCCCAACATCCAGCTCCAGCAGGGATTTTGCAAAGACCGGCCAGGCGGCGTGCGGCCCCCTGCGCACATCCGGCAGAAGCACGGGTCTGCGCGTTTGCAGGGCTTCCCAGCGCGGGCCTTCCCCCAGATCGAACTGCAGCTCATCGATCCTTGCCGCCACTGCGTCGCTGGCACAAACCATAGTCTCCGGGGCCAGGCCGGAGAACACCGAGATTGCGGCCCCGGAGATCGGCAACGACTCAACGAACCCGGTGCAGAGGCCGGCATCGAGTCCCTGTGCCACCGAGTCGGTGCCGTCACCCATGCCGGGCAGCCTCGCCGGTTGTATCCATGAAGCCGAAACTTCCGGCCGGGGGAGATAGCTGCCACTCAATCGTCCGGTACAAAATACTGGCCATGGGGTCGCGCCTCCTCGGCCTGGTCGGAGTGCTATCAATCGCTAGGGAACCATCCACGTGATTGCTTCAGTCTATGCCTGCTTACCATCGAGCCCGCTGGCGGCATCGGTTCCCCATTTCGGCCGTGGCTGGCGTAGCGGCACCGACCTGCCCCCGGTGCCCTACCGTCTTGCTTCGGGATCAGATAAAATGACTCTGTTGCCCTGGACCCCGGTAGCGCCATCATTCGGCGAACTATCCAGGAGGATCCCACCGATGCGAGGCAATCCCAACCTTAGACCGGCGTCCGTGCACCCGTTCCACCGTTCCGGGGACATCACCAACGGTCCGCGCCCCGGACCCGGCAAAACGACCGAACAGCAGGTCGGGCAGACAGAAGATGGCGATCAAGCACCAGCGCCGCCGGCCCAGGCCCGACAGCAGGAGCTGGCGGCCGAACTTGCCGACTTCCTGTGGAAGCGGCAGGAGCCGGGGCTGGACCAGTTGCCGTCGTCCACCAAGGGTCCCAGTGGTGAGCAGGATTCCGGGATTTGGCGGGATCAGCTATTGGCAGAGATCGAAGGCCTCGCTGCAACGCTGAAAGAGAAGGTGGCCCGGTATTCGTTGACACTGGCGCCCCTGCCCTCCGAACCAGCCGCGGAACCAGCCAACGAGACTGCCGTGTTGTGGATTCAGGACGCCCTCGAGGACATTGCCGCGACTGCCTTGGGGATTGAATTGGCATCACGCGCACTGTTCATCCAGGCGGCTTCCAGCGGGGAGCAGGATTCGACACGCGAAACAACCCACGGGCAAACGGCAGAGACGGCAGAATGACCAGCCCCATCGAAGCCGACTGGACCTCTCTTGTGGAGTTCCTCGAAGCGCGCATCGCGGAACAGGAATCAGCCATTCGGGAGGGAACCTTCGCGCTGGGGACCGGCGACGTTCCTGGACGCGACAACAAGGTCTCCCTTGGTCAGCTAATGCTGGAGGAGTGCGCCCAGAAGCGGGCGATCATTGCCAGCTGGAAGGAAGCGGCCGGCGCCGAAGGGATCAGCGATCTCAGCCAGGCCGAAGGGACAATTGCCATCGCCCGCAGGTCAATGCTCACCATTCTCGCGGGCTCCCATCAGGAGCATGTGGACTACGACCCGGCCTGGTCACCCGCCCTGCCAACAGGTATGCCCGGAGAACCTGCGAAGCCCTAGCGGCTGCTCACCTGACCGAACAGCTTCGCGATCGGTGCGAGCAGAATCGGGCGGGCGGCGTACCACCCGGCCACCGTGACGGCGATTGCGGCCGCGAAAAGCCAGAACCCGACCCAGTTCACCACATCGGTGCCGCCGAACATGTGGTTCAGGTTGCGCAGCGCACCGGTCGAGAAGACCAGGAATACGTGGATGAGAATGAACAGCACGAAAAACAGCATCGTCGGGAAGTGGACTGCGCGGGCAACTTCCACCGGGTAGATCTTGCTCAGCGTCTTCGCGTTCTTCGGCCAGAACTCGCTCATGCGCACCCCCGTGAGCGCCGCGAGCGGGGCCGCAATGAACACCACGATGAAGTACATCAACTGCTGCAGGCTGTTGTAGTTCACCCAGCCGTTCTCAACGGGCCAGTCGAGAGTCATGTACTGCAGCAGCGCGGAGAGCGCATTCGGGAACACCTCCCAGCTGGTCGGGACTATTCGCATCCAGTGGCCGGAGGCAAACAGCAGCACGACAAAGATGAGACCGTTGGCCAGCCATAAAACATCGAGCGACTGGTGCAGCCACAGGTTGATGCTGATCTTCTTGCCGCCGCGCTTCGGCGTCCAGAACGCCGGCGGCTTCTGCTGAGTGCGCACCTGATAGCCGGAGCGAATGATGAGCACCATCAGGAACAGGTTCAGGAAGTGTGTCCACTGCGCCCACCACGGGAAGCCCGGTTCGGCGGTTGCGGGCAGGTGGTATTCGCCGGGGTATCTCTCGAGGAACGCTGGCACGCCCGGCAGCGTCGTCACACCGCGCGCGGCGAGCACCAGAATCGCCGCTGCGGCCACGGCGCCGACCGCGAGGAGCACAACGCGCCTGATCCACTGGCCCAGGGTACGTGAACCGTAGAGCCTCGCTTCGGCCTTCGGCCGCACGGGCTTCCCGGCGGCGACGGACTGCGCCGCAGTTGCTGGGGCGGCTGGGAGCACGGGCGGGCTCGGGGCCGCTGGCGGCTCCTCGGCAGCGGTCTCCACCACACTGGCGGTCTCCGTTACGCCGGCTGCCGGGGCAGGGGTCGGGGCGATGTGTTCGGGCGCAGGGTGTACGGCCGGGGCGGCGGCGACTGCGGGAGCAAGTCCAGCCGGCGGCCACGGTTCACCATTGGGGACACGGGGAAGCCCGCGGCGAAGCGAGGTGGTTCCCATGGTCAGTGTGGCGGGTGCGGGTGCGGCCGGGGGAGCAGCTGCGGGCAACGTCGCTGCCGGCACTGCCAGCGCAGCAGCCTCTGCGGCCGGCGTCGTTGTGGCGCCTTCAGCGGGCGCCGCGGACGGAGCCGTCACGGATACCGAAATCTCGCCCGCCGGCGGCCAAGGCTCGCCGCCCGGCACGCGAGGCAGGCCGCGGCGCAGCTGCCGCGCCTCTGCGGGACCTGGGTTCACGGCAGGGACCGGAGCGGACACCGCCGTCGGACCCGGTGCCGTTTCCTGGGAAGCGGCGGTACTACCTGGAACGGGGACGGAGGGCGTTGCGGCCGCCGGTTCGGGGGCGACCAGTTTCACAGCCGAATCAGGCGCCGACAGGGCCGCGGTTCCGGCCGCGACCACGCTTGCGGGCGCCTGGCCGGCTGGCGGCCAGGGATCCCCGCCTTCGACGCGCGGCAGGCCACGCCGGATCGACCGAGACAGAGATGCCATCACTGATTCTTCCGAGCCTCAAGGGCGCTGATCAGCTGCGGCACGACCTTGAAGACATCTCCGACCACACCAAAGTCGGCGATCTCGAAGATCGGCGCGTCTGAATCCTTGTTGATGGCGACAATCGTCTTCGCGGTCTGCATGCCGGCCCGGTGCTGGATCGCCCCGGAGATGCCCAGCGCGATATACAGCTGCGATGACACGGAAACCCCGGTCTGGCCGACCTGATGCGACTGCGGGATGTAGCCTGCATCCACCGCGGCACGCGAGGCGCCAACGGCAGCCCCGAGCGTATCGGCGAGCTGTCCGACGAGGGCAAACTGTTCCTCCGACCCGAGGCCGCGACCGCCCGCGACCACCTTCGCGGCACCCCGCAGCTCCGGCCGAGAGGTGGCCACAACGGCCTCATCGAACGAGTCGATCCGCGCGGCCGGCTTCCCGGAGGGCGTCACTGCCAAGGTCTCCGACGCTTCCGGCTGAGCGTTAGCACGCGCTTCGATGGAGCCCTGGCGAACCGTAATTACCGGCGGACCAAACGTGGAGGTTGACGTCACATCGTACGCACCGCCGTAGACGGAGTGGTGGGCCACGACGCCCTCGTCATCACGTGACACACCGATCGCATCGACGGAAACCGCGGCACGCGAACGAGCAGCGTACCGGCCGGCAAGGTCGCGCCCGTTCAGCGAATGCGAGATCAGGATCGCGTCCGGCTGCACCTGCTCCACGGCGGCGGCAAGCGCGTCAACGCCCGGCACGCCGAGCTCGGAAGGATCCGGAGTCTCCGCGATCAGTACATGCGCGGCACCAAGGGCTGCGGCCTCCGCAGCGGCGGCGCTTCCGGCCCCGGATGCGGCAAGCACCAATGCAATGGGCGTTCCGACGCCGGCGGCAGCGCCGAAGAGCCCGGCCGCAGCCTTCTCGAGTTCACCCGAAGCCTGGCTTTCGACGACGACGAGGATCGCGTCACGAGGGAATTCAGTCATGTCGTTATTCCTTAAGCCAGTCGGTTGTCGATAAGGAAGGCAGCGAGCTTCTCGCCGGCATCGCCCTCATCTATGATCTTTACGCCAGCCGCGCGCGGCGGCTTCTCTGCAACGGTCAGCATGATCGAACGCGCCGCCTCGGGGTCATCGGGCGTGATCCCGAGGTCTGCCAGGGTAAGCATCTCCAGGGGCTTCTTCTTGGCCGCCATAATTCCCTTGAAGTTCGGGAAGCGCGGCCCGGGAAGCGCTTCGGTAATGGAGATCACGGCGGGCAGGCTCGCTGACACCTTCTGCACACCGGATTCAACTGGCCTGGAGCCGGACACGACGCCGTCGCTGATCTTCACGGAGCTGAGGCCGGTGGCCAGCGGCACGTCCAGCAATTCTGCGAGCATGGCGGGAATCATGCCGCCGGAGCCATCGGTGGAGACGTTGCCGGCGATCACAAGGTCAAACTCAACGCGACGGATGGCTGCGGCGAGGGTTTCGGCGGTAAGTCCAAGATCCGCGCCCCGGAGCGCTTCGTCAGAGACGTGAGTGGCGCTTCCCGCGCCCATCGCAAGCCCCTTGCGTATCGTTGCCGTGGCACCCTCGGGAGCGACGGAAAGGACTGCGACCTCAGTGCCCTCGTTCGCGTCGGCATACGTCAGTGCCAGTTCCAAGGCCCGCTCACCGATCTCATCAATGACTGCCTCGCTGGCTTGTCGATCGGCGAGAGCTGTTTCAAGGTTCAGTTTTCGGTCCCCGTAAGTGTCGGGGACCTCCTTTACTAGGACGATAATCTTCATCGATGGCTCTTCCTGTGGCGGGCTTGTCTCTCTATGGAGACATACCGGATCTCCATTGAGTCTACGAAAGTAGATTCACTCCTGCTGACAGCGCCCCACCACCCCACTGGCCGACCGGCGCTTGCGAAGCGTCTTCAGAGGTCTAACTTAGACGCATGGAGTCCCTGAGAGGTCCTTTGTATCTGGATGTCGCGGCGAAAGGCTTGTCCTTGGCGGGCATTGCGTTGATGATTTTCGCGAAGGGTGGCTGGTTCACCGCGGGTATGTTCATGGTGCTCGTCGGTGTGCTGATCGGGGCATGGGCCATGTTCGCCGCGCGTCGGGTGCGGTCACCGGGCGGACCCGCCCGCCCGGCGCCCTTCGGCACGTGGAACCGGGGCGACGCCGGTCCGGAAAAGGACAGCGAATCCTGAACAGCGAGGAGTCGCCCGGTCCGCAACTCAACCCGAGGTTCCGGCGCGAAGGTCCCGGCATGTGCGGCCGCGCGCGTCATTGGCCGTACCCAAGAGCTAATCAGCATGCTTAAGGTGCCACAGTCCCCGGGTGAACGCCCAGGATTCCATCTTTCCGATGCGGACTTCCGGTGAGACGATTCCAGTATGAGCGAGAAGAAGGCTGCGGCTCCGCGGGAGCACGGGCGCCATCAGGAGGACTACGCCGGTACGCCGACCACGCAACAACTGCGCATAGTGGGCCAGCGCAGACGGGACGCCGAGGAGAAGCTGGAGCACCATCTGAAGAAGGTCCAGCACAAAGATGATCTCCACGGCGACGCAGGCCCCTGAAGTGCATCGAAGACGGTTGGAGCCGGGCCACTGCTGGTAATCGGTCCGAAGAGTGGGTGGGGCGGCGCGGCGATGTCACGCGCGCATGTCCGGCTGCCCTGGCTAGTTCTCGTCCGGTTTCATTTGGATGAGCTGAATGAGGTTGCCGCACGTGTCGTCTAAGACGGCCACGACTGCCGTGCCGATGTCGGTCGGCGGCTGCGTGAACACCACACCCTGGCCGGTCAGTCGGGCGTGCTCGAATTCGACGTCGTCGACGGCAAATTGAGCGAGCGGGATACCGTCCCGGACGAGAGCATCCCGATACGGCTTCACGGCAGGGTGGTCCGCCGGCTCCAGCAGCAGCTCGGGACCGTCCGGCGATTCCGGCGATTTAACGGTGAGCCAGAAGTTGTCACCGAGGGGTATGTCATGGTGTTTCGTGAAGCCGAGCACCTCGGTGTAGAAGGCGAGGGCCGCTCGCTGGTCGTCCACGAACAGGCTCGTCAGGGCAATTTTCATTTTTCCCTCCTCTTTCTGGTGGCCATCGTAGCGTCAATCCGCGGCCGGCAGCGTCTTGGTGGTGGGGCCTTGCAGGACGTCCCCGGCGGGAGTGAAGCGGGAGCCGTGCAGCGGGCAGTCCCAGGTTTTCTCGGCGTCGTTCCAGCTCAGGATTCCGCGCAGGTGGGTGCAGACAGCCGATACCCGGCAGGTGACGCCGTCGACGGTGGACACGGCCACGGGTTTGCGGCCGTGCCGGACGATGATGCCTTCACCCTCGGCGGGGACCGTGGCTGCTGCAGCCTCGGGCGGGGCCGCTTCGGCTTTCGCCCACCCCCCGGCCATGGTCATGACGGTGTCAGCATTGAGCGCGACGGCGGCGGCGGCCCCTTTGGGTGACGTGACCCTGTGGTGGATGGCGGCGGCCCAGGGGAGGTTGCCGCCGAGAATCTCGGCGGTAACGGCAAGCGAGGCTGCGATGCTGTTGCTCATGCCCCATTTGTTGTAGCCGGTGGCGAACAGAATTTTTCCGCCGCCGCGGGGCAATTTCCCGAAGAAGGGCATGAGGTTGGTGGCCTGGTAGTCCTCCCCCGACCACGTATGGGTCGGTTCCGCGCCAGGGAAATGCCGTCGCGTCCAGTCCACGAGTTCATCCAGACGGGCCCTGGGGGAGGGCTCCCTCCCGACCTGGTGCCCGTTGCCGCCCGCGATGAGCATCTCCCCGGCGTCGCTTGGGTAGGTGCGGAGCGAGCGGCCCGGCGTCTCAGCGGAGAGGTACATCCCGGACGGGATCGGGGTCGAGGCCGGCACACGAAACGCCGCGGCGTAGGACTGGGAGGCTTTCAGCTTGGCGAAATACAGCCCCCGGTCCAGGATGGGGATGCCCGTGGCCAGCACGACGCGCCGTGCGTAAACGTTCCCGGCGCCGGTCGTGATGGAGACCCTGCTTCCGCTGGAGACATCCCGGACCCGCACCCCTTCAACAAGAACTCCGCCATGGGCGCGGAAGTCCGCGGCGAGGCTCTCAAGGATGTCCATGGGGTGGAACTGGGCCTGGTCCGGGAGGCGGATGGCGCCGCGGGTAGCGAACGGAAGACCCGGATCGGCCACCTCCTCGACGGCCAGGCCGGCGGCCCGGCTCACGGCAAGCTCCGATCGGACGCGGTCCGCACCTCTGTCGGACACCGCAAAGGTGTAAGCATCCCGGCGCTGGAAGGGCACCGCCCTGTCCTGGAGATGCCGGAGCAGCCAGGCCTGCCCTTCCCTGTTGGCTTCGACGTAGGCGTTGACGATCTTCTGGGAGTACTGCCCGCGCAGTGCGGACAGCACCGTGCCCTGGAGCAGGCTCAGCTTCGCGGTGGTGTTGCCGGTGGTTCCCGCCCCGACCGAACGGGCCTCCAGGACTGCTACCGTCATGCCGGACCGCGCGAGGAGCAGCGCGGTAGCCAGGCCGGTGATCCCGGCCCCGACGACGACCGTTTCGTAGGTGGATCCGGGAACGAAATCGTCAACTGGAATTGCATGGTCGCGGTCCAGCCAGAGTGAGGTCATGGCAGCACTTCCCGTCCTTGGAGCTGCGAATGAAGGAGACCCCACATCCGCGCAAATCGGTGAAGCTCGACAAGTTGCTCAGCCTGATGCAGCCAAAAGGGCAGCGCAGGCCTGTTCGCACCGGCGGCATGCCGCGGCACAGATCCTGCAGTGCTCGTGCATGCCGGCGTGCCTCTCGCATTCCTCGGCACAGGCCGAGCAGGCGGCGCGGCAGGCCTCCAGCATCGCGCGGCGGACACCGGGGTTGGATGCCGTCTGCCGCATCAGGATGGTGCCGGTGGCAGAGCAGACGTCCGCGCAGTCCAAATCCGAGCGGAGGCATGAGACGAGCTCGGAGACCATGTCTTCAGCAAGGCAGGCGTCCGCGCAGGATGTACATGTTTGGGCGCACTCATGGCAGGCGGCAATGCATTCGGCCAGCTTTGACTTCTCTGAAATTTCGGCCGCCTGGGGGTGGACGTCGAGCATGGCGGCAATGTGGTCGGACATGATGAGGCTCCTGTCGCGGTCATAGGGCGGCCGGCCTGCCGGCCGCTATGCCCCACGATAAACCCGCGCTGACCGTGCCGTCAGCCCCCAAGAGGCGCGTGGTCGAGGCTGGCGATTCCCCCTTTATTCAGGGCGACGGCGACCCCGGCGGCACGGGGTGCCCAACCGGCGGCGGGGAGAGGGCCATCGATTTGAGGAATGCCTGATCTCGTGCGGAGAGCGGGAGTTGCCCGTTCTGATCAATCCCCTCCTCCAGGGCCTCGGGGTCATCGCTCGCTTGAAGAAGCGTTGCGGTCACACTCCGGGGAAGGATGACGGTCCCGGGATTTGCCCGCAGCCATTCCTGCGTCTTTGGATCCAGCTTGTTCCAAAGGTGCTCAATAGTGGTGTTGCCCATGGTTGCTCCTAACGGCATTTGTTCAAAAGCGCCGAAAACCGGACTGCCGTAGCGGCGGTTTGCCCGGAATGCATGAATTCCTGCTCTTCAGCCGTGACAAGAACCCTTAACCATTCTGGTGAGTCCCGGTCATACAGCTCAAGACCTCCCCCGAGCCCCGCCGATCAGCCCGGGGCGTTAGCGCCGGGTGGTTCAGTCCTAAGCGCGGCCCTTGAGGATCAGGTTCCAGTAGACCTGAGGGAAGATGTCGCGGTCCACGACCCACGAGGCGCGGCTCTCTTTCCATGTCGGCAGCTTCGGGACGGAGGGCATGGGCCGGTACTGGTCATCGAACTCGGCGAAGACAACCGTGGAGCGGGAAACCGTGAAGGGGCAGACGGAATATCCGTCGTACTTTTCCGTCAGGGGTTTCCCGTTTCTGGCTGCGGCCAGGTTTTTGGCCAGGACCTTCGTCTGCTTTCGCAGCGCGCCGCCGGATTTGGAGTTGGTGGTCGCCGCGGCATCCCCCAAAGACCAGATGTTCGGAAAACGGACGTGCCGGAGCGTCTGCGGATCCACTTCCACAAATCCGCCGGAGTCACCCGGGGCGGGCAGCTCCGTGGCCTTGAGCCAGTCCGGCGCTGACTGGGGCGGGACGGCATTGAGCACGTCGTAGCGCAGCTCTTCGGTGGACCCGGTGGCAGTGTCCCGGATCAGCGCGCTCCGTGCCGCAGCGTCCACCGAAACCAGTTCGCTGTTGAGACGCAGTTCAATCCCGTACTCGGCAATCTTGCGATTAAGCTCGTCATCCACTCCGGGGGTACCGAACACGGTGGGGTATGGCTGGACCATGACTACGCGGATGTCCTGGAGCACTCCCTGCTCCCGCCAGTAATCGCAGGCCAAGTACATCGGTTTTTGCGCGGCGCCGCCGCATTTGATGGGACCGGAAGGCATGGTGAAAACGGCGGTCCCGGTCTTGAGGCCGCTGAGCAGCGTCCAGGCCTTGGCTGCCAGGTTGAATTCATAGTGGGACGCGCCGGCCGGGGAATGGACGGCCTCGACCAGACCCGGGATCTTGTCCCAGTCCAGCTGCAGTCCGGGGCAGACCACCAGGTGGTCAAACCCCAGCAGGCCGCCCGAGGCCAACGACACCGTGCTCGCCGCCGGGTCGATCCCCACCGCGCTGTCCCGGATCCATTCCACGCCGCGCGGCATGACGGAGCGCTGGGGCCGGATGGCTTCTGAGGCCTTCGCCCTCCCGCCGGCGATGTGGGAGAACAGCGGCTGGTAGAGGTGGTGGTCCTCGGGCTCCACCACGGCCACATCCTTCACGCCGTAGCGGTGAAGACGCGCCGCGAGGGAAACACCGGCGTTACCCCCGCCGATAATGACGACTTCGCGGTGCTCCCCGGCCACGGTGTTACTTCCTCCTGCCGCGGGTAGGGCCCTGGGGCGTGTTCCATTCCACGGGTGTTCCCTTGTTCAGCGACATTGACACTCCTCGGATAGGGCCGGTTCCAGCGGCGCATGCGGGACCGGCAACCGGAGTCTCAATAATAAGCATGATGATCTTTATTGGGTAACGACGGCCCGTTCCAGCTTGACCGGGCCGCCATATACCTTTTGCCTCAAGGCTCTTAATGTTGTTGTAGGGGCGGACCAACACTCGCCCGCTCCAGCCAGATATAGCAAAGAAGGCCTGCGATGCGTCCCCGGGGACACTCGCCACGCTGGGATGCTGCCGGCCTGGAGAGGGGAATGTGATGGAAACGCGTGTGGAACCAAGGGCTTACTGGGGGAAGATCGGCGCGATTGCGCTTCCCCTCGGCGTCATTATGTTGGTGGCGGCTACGGCTGTGCACCCGTCCAGGGAAGACGTCATGAATCACACGGCGGTCTTCAGGGAGTATGCGCAGACCGACGCGTGGATCGGCATCCACTTCACGCAGTGGCTCGCCAGCCTGGTGTTCTTCGGCGGGCTGGTGGCGCTGTACTTTGCGATGAAGCCGAAGCGGGAAGGAACGACTGCGCTGGCACGCTTCGGCCTTGCCGCGGTGGTGCTGACTGCGGCGGCCATCACCATGCTTCAGGCGGTGGACGGTATTGCGCTCAAATGGGCGGTTGACGCCTGGGCGGATGCTCCCGCCGACCAGGAGTCTTCAGCGTTTTCTGCCGCCATGGGATTGAGGTGGACTGAATACGCGTTGCAGAGCTATTCGAATATCCTGCTGGGGCTCACGCTTATCTTCTTTGGTCTGGCCATCGCCCTCGGCGCCGCATATTCCCGCTGGCCGGGATGGGTGGCTGCCGCCTCGGGGGTCGCCTGGATCATCCATGGCCTGATGGTTTCCTACGTGGGCCTGTTCGACTCGGCGCCGCGGCTGGTGGCTCTGGTGCTCTTGGCCGTGTGGGCTTTCGTGATGGCTGTGCAAATGTGGCCCAGCGGCCGCCGCGGACATGCTGCCCGCACCGCTGCCCCGGCGGGCCCGGTCACCGCATAGTTTGAGCATAGGAGTGGTCCTTATGCCTGAACGTCACATCACGGTGCAACGTCGCATGTCTGCCTCCGCGGGTTCCGTATGGGCCCTGTACGCCGACTTCCCCAATCTCGCGTCGGTGCCGTTCAAGCAGGCCGAGTCCACGCTTACGCTCAAGCCCGACGGCGGCGGGACGTTGGCGAACTTCGACTACCGATATGTACCCCGGGGCGGCCCTATCGGCCGATTCACCGGCCCATTGATCGACAAGATGCTGACGGCGACCTTCACCGCCATGCTGGCCGCGACCGAGGAGGCCGCCCTCGCGAACAGGTAGCGGGACGTCGTCCGCCAGAATGTCTGCACGCCGGAGGCGGCGTCACGCAGGCGCGAGCCGTCCAGGGAAACGGAGCACTCCTCCAGGCCGAAATCTTTCCACTGTGCGACCAGCCGGAGTGTCCCCGCCGGAGGCAGCGGCCAGAGCCAGAGCGAGCCGGAGCCGGAGAGTTCGTCGTCGCCGCCGTTCCCGCCGCCGTTTCTCATCAGGAGCACCGGCGGATCAGGCTCCTCGGTGCCTTCGAAGAATCCGTGGGGGTGCGCACCGGTGCTGGACTTTGATCCGTCCGGGAAAGCCGCACCGAACAGCAGCATCGAAGCTCCACCTGCGCCCCTGCGGGCGCCGGGTCCGGGCCGGAAAAACATCTCGTTGAGATCCGCCCAATCCTCATCGGTCTGGTCGCCCCGGCGGATGACCCAGGACACATCGAACGAACACCCCGTCGAGAAGACGTCCGCGCTCTTGACGGCCATCACCACAGTCGGGCTCCGGTGCAGGAACTGACCGATATGGACGACGACCGGAAGCTCGTACGGCGGGGCGCCGGCCCAGACCGGCGGCACGTACCTCACTGCCCGCCCTCGCGGGGGAGTGGGCGGCACCGGAAAGTCCTGGAAGAACGTCATGGTTGGTCCTTTCGTCGGCGTGGGCTGCAGGCCGGGAACCGTCAGCACGACGGCAGAGCGAAAGATCCCCCAATTCGGCCTCATTGCGCCAGTGTAGACAGGTTCACGGCGGGCCGCTCGGTTCCCTCGACCGTCGGGCGGGCGGACCCCGCGTCTGGTTGACTGATCCCTATGATCAGGGGCGCCCGGGCAGAGGATCTGTCGAAGATGCGCGGCATCGAGGCTGCCGCGGGCGAGGCCTTCCGACTGGTCGGCATGGCGGCGATCGCGGACGATCTGCCGCCCGCCCTGGATGCCTTGGCCGTCTACCAGCAGGATGGCAGAGCCTGGGTGGGCACCGATTCCGAGGACGATCCGATCGCCTACATTCTGCTCGACGTCGTCGATCGGTTCGCGCACATCGAGCAGGTGAGCGTCCACCCCCGCTACGCCCGCCGCGGCATTGGCCGGGCGCTCATCGAAGAAGCAGCGCGCTGGGCCGGAGCATGCGGACTGCAGGGACTGACCCTGACGACCTTTGATGAAGTTCCCTGGAATGCCCCCTACTATCGGCGCCTCGGCTTCCAGGAGGTGCCCGAATCTCAATGGTCGGAACGCATCCGGCAGGTAATGCAGTCCGAACGTGGGCACGGTCTGGCGGACTGGCCGCGCGTTGTCATGAAGAGGACGGTCCCCTCCGGCGGCAGCTCGACCCCCGGCCGCGGACATGAAACTCAGTATCTATTGACGTGAGACTCAGTTTCACGGTAAAACGGTGACATGGTTCCTGACAATGTCGTTGAAACTGCCATGCTCGCGGAGGCCGGCGCAGCTGCCTCCCGGGGCGCCGGAAAGTCGCCGAGTGCGTACGCGGAGACCCTCCTGGCCGGCGAACGGCACAGGCCGCAGGGTGCGCCCGGCGCAGTCCCGCTCCCTGTCCAGAGCGTCGGAGTCATCGGGGCCGGGCTCATGGCCAGTCAGCTCGCCCTGCTCTTCGCCAGGCAGCTGGGGGTTCCGGTGCTGATCACCGATCTGTCCCAGGAAAAAGTGGACGGGGCACTGAGCGGGATCGCCGCACACCTGGACAAGCTGGTGGCGCGCGGGCAGCTCACTCAAACGGCAGCGCAGGAACTCGGGAGTCTTGTCCGCGGAACGGTCGACAAGCGCGAATTCCGGAACTGCGACGTGGTCATCGAGGCCGTGTTCGAGGAGCTGAGCGTCAAACGCGCGGTCTTCGCCGAGATCGAGCCCCTGCTGCGCGCAGACGCGCTGCTGCTGACGAACACCTCGTCCCTTTCCGTGGCAGCCATCGGCCGCGGCCTGACCCATCCGGAACGCCTGGTGGGACTGCACTTCTTCAATCCGGTGGCGGTGCTGCCGCTGGTGGAAATCATCAGCACCGAAAACAACGACGACGTCAGCGTCGCGTCTGCCTGTTCGCTCGCCCGGCTCCTGGGCAAGACCGCGGTGCTCGTCACGGACACGCCGGGCTTTGTGGTGAACCGGATCCTGAGCCGACTGTTCTGCGAACTTCTCCGGATCATTGATGACGGGGCGGAGGTGCAACTGGCGGACCACGCCCTGGATCCGCTGGGACTGCCGATGACCCCGCTCACCCTGCTGGGTTTCATCGGACCCGCCGTCCAGCTGCATATCTGCGAGACCATGCACGCCGCCTATCCGGACCGTTTCTACGTCAGCACCAGCCTGGCCGCCGTTGCGGCGGCGCGCCTGCGCGGCTATCTCGATAAAGCGGGCACCGTGCTTCCCGCGGCGGCCGCGCTGCTGCCGCATGCGGACGCCGGACCGCCGGCACCCGGCGCGGAGTCCATCAGGGCACGGATCCTGGATGCACTGGCGGAGGAGGTGGGCCTGATGCTGGCCGAAAACGTGGTGGCCGGACCGGCGGACGTGGATCTGTGCATGCTGCTCGGCGCCAACTTCCCCGTGAACCAGGGCGGCCTCACCCCGATGCTTGACCTCAGCGGCGCCTCGCGGCGCGTGTGGGGAAAGGAATTCCACCCCGGCCCGGGCTTTGCCGACTAGCCAACGCGCGCGGAACGTCCCAACCGGACCGCCCTTCACCCTCTTCCTCAATTCCTCCCAAAGGATGCAAGCCATGCCCGACTATGACGTCTCCGAACCGCTCGATACCGACTACTACGCCGTCTTTGCGAATGTTCCTGCCGCCGACCGTGAAGTCTGGAACCGCGCCAGGGCCTTCACGGCGGAGGCAATCCCGCAGATGAACGACTACTGGGAGCGCGCCGAGTTCCCCGCCCACCTGGCGAAGCGGATGGGCAGCCTGAACCTGCTGGCCGACGGCATCGACGTCCCGGGCCTGGACCTGATGTCACCCCTGGGCGCCGGACTGGTCAACATGGAAGTCTCCCGCGGGGACGGCTCGCTGGGTACCGTGATCGCAGTCCAGGGCGGCCTGGCCATGCGCTCGATTGCACTCTTCGGGTCCGAAGCCCAGCGCGAGACCTGGCTTGGTCCGCTGGGCCGGGGCGAAAAGCTCGGCGCCTTCGCACTCACGGAACCGGACCACGGCTCGGACTCCGTGGCGCTGGAAACCACCGCCACCCTCGACGGCGGGGAGTACGTCCTCAACGGCGAGAAGAAGTGGATCGGCAACGGCGCGGCGGGGGATGTCTCCGTGGTCTGGGCACGCGATGACGCCGGGGATGTCCGCGGCTTCCTGGTGGAGCAGGACCGGGAGGGGTACGAGGCCGAGACCATCACCGGGAAGGCATCGCTCCGCGCGATTCACCAGGCCCGGATCCGGCTCACCAATGTCCGCATCCCCAAAGCCAATCTTCTTCCCGGTGCGCGAACGTTCAAGGACACCTCCAAGGTCCTGGTGGCGACGCGCCTGGGCGTGGCCTGGTCGGCCCTTGGCCACGCCACCGCCGTCTACGAAGCCGCGCTGAACTATGCCACGCAGCGCACCCAGTTCGGCAAGCCGCTCGCGAAGTTCCAGCTGGTCCAGGAACGGCTGACCTACATGCTTTCGGAGCTGACCAGCATGCAGCTGCATTGTGTCCATCTGGCGGGTCTTGATGCGGCCGGCCTGATGCGCCCCACCCAGGCCGCGATGGCGAAGTACCACAACACCCGCAAGGCCCGGGAGCTGGCATCCATTGCCCGCGATATGTTGGGCGGCAACGGCATCCTTCTGGAAAACCACGTGATCCGGCACCTGCTGGACATCGAATCCATCCATACCTATGAAGGCACGCAAAGCATTCAGACCCTACTGATCGGCCGCGATGTCACCGGACAAAGCGCCTTCGCCTAAAGGACCCGCCATGACCACCATCGAGCGCCCCAACGAAACCCCGCTGAGCCCCCTGCGGTTCCTCCAGCGTTCCGCCGAGGTCTTCGGACAGAAGACGGCGATTATCCACGGTGATCGCTCCTACACCTACACGGACTTCGCCGCCGAAGCCCAACAGCTCGCCAAGGCGATCAGGAGCAGGATCCAGCCAGGCGACCGCGTGGCCTTCCTGTGTCCCAATGTGCCTGAACTGCTGATTGCCCACTACGCCGTTCCCCTCGCCGGGGGCGTCCTGGTGGCCCTGAACACGCGGATGACCGCCCGGGAACTCCAGTACATCCTGGAACACTCCGAAGCCAGGCTGCTGTTCGCCGATACGGAGCTGCTCGGCACCGTCGCGGGACTGGACCTTGGCCTGACACAGCTGGCCGGCATCATCGACGTGCCCGACAGCACCATCCCCGATCCGGTGGTCCCGGCGGGGATCGACACCACCCGCTATGCGGATTTCCTCGCGGGACCGGACAGCCGGGACGCAGATCTCCCGTGGGGGGTCCAGGACGAACGCGCCCCCATCACGCTGAACTACACCTCAGGGACAACGGGCAAGCCGAAGGGCGTGCTGTACTCACATCGCGGGGCTTACCTGAACTCACTCGGGGAAACCATCCATAACAAGTTCACTGGCGACACCCGCTATCTGTGGACTCTTCCGATGTTCCACTGCAACGGCTGGTGCACGACGTGGGCCGTGACCGCCGTGGCGGGTGTCCATATCTGCCTGCGGGCGGTGCGCGCGGATGCAGTCTGGGACGCCATCGACACCCTCGGCGTCACCAACCTCTGCGGCGCCCCCACGGTGTGCAGCATCATCGCCGGCGCGCCCCAGGCGCACGAGCTAACGGAGCCGCTGCTGATCACGACGGCGGGCGCCCCGCCCTCGCCCGCGATCATCACGTCCCTGGACTCACTCGGGATCACCGTGGTGCACGTCTACGGGCTGACCGAGGTGTACGGCCCTTACACGATCTGCGAGTACCAGCCCGAGTGGGATGATCTGTCCCCTCAGGACCGGGCCGTGAAGATCTCTCGGCAGGGGGTGGGCATGCTGCAGGCCGAGACGGCGCGCATCGTGGACCTGGACATGTTCGACGTCCCGGCGGACGGCACCACGCTGGGGGAAATCGTGCTCCGCGGCAACAACGTGATGCTCGGATATTTCAAGGACCCCGAGGCCACGGCCGAGGCCTTCGCCGGCGGCTGGTTCCACACCGGAGACCTCGGCGTGATGCATCCGGACGGCTACATCCAGCTCAAGGACCGGGCCAAGGACATCATCATCTCCGGCGGCGAGAATATCTCCACCATTGAAGTCGAGCAGGCCATCAGCAGCCACCCTGCGGTGTTGAACGTGGCCGTGATCGGCGTCCCGCACGAGAAATGGGGCGAACGGCCGGTTGCCTTTGTCATCCGCAGCAGCTCCAGCCCGGTCACCGCCGAGGAAATCCGTGCGCACGTCCAGGGCCTGCTCTCCGGATTCAAGGTGCCGGACCGAATCCTCTTCCCCGACGAACTCCCGCACAACTCCACCGGAAAAGTCCTGAAGTCCCAACTGCGCGCCTTGGGCGTCACTGCCGCGGCGCTCAGCCAGGAAGCCGCCCAGTGAGCGGGAGGGCCGCCGTCGCACTCTGCGGCGGCGGACAGGGCGACGCGCTGTTACTGTACCGGGATGGCATCAGTGGCTAATTTCCGCTCCGAGGTGGCCGAGGCCGCCCTGGATCTGTTCACCGACAACGGCTACGATCCGACCAGCGTGGACGATATTGCCCTGGCGGCCGGGATCTCCCGGAGCACCTTCTTCCGCCAGTTCCGTGCCAAGGAAGACGTGATCTTCGCAGACCACGAAGCCTTGCTCGATGAGCTGGGCAGCTACCTGGCCGCGGGCCATCCCGATCCATGGGAGGCCGTGTGCCAGGCCGCGGCACTCGTCTTTGGGAAGTTCGCTGAGCGCCGGGAAATAGCCCAGAAGCGCTACCACGTGGTGCAGGCGGTGCCCGCGCTCCGGGACCGGGAAACGATCATGGTATCCCGCTATGAGCGGCTTTTCTCCGACTACCTCCGGCAGGCCCTCCCGGGCCTGGCGGCACTTGATGCAATCCGGTTCGCGGCGGCCGTCACGTCCACCCACAACTATGTGCTGCGCGAAATGATGCTGGATTCTCCCCGCGGATCCCTCCGGAACCTGGAACACGAACTACTGGCGGTGCGCCGCATCTTCGGCGTCCTGCCACCGGGCGACCCGTCCGTTGCCCCCGCCGCGGATGACCTCGTGGTGGCTGTATTCCCCCGGTCCACACCCACCGCCGAGGTGGCGCGCCGCATCCAGGACACGCTCGACGGGCGCTCCGCCTAGCCACCGGACACCCCACTCACGGGGAAGTTGTCCCCATGGCCCCCGTGCCGGGCCGTGCTGTAGCGTGCCTCTCATTGGTTGAGCCTCCGACCAGTTCCGAACCGAAGGTCTCAGCCATGCCAGATTCCGCAGTGATACCTGCGACAACCACCTACCGGATGACCAGCCTCGCCTGGGCCTTGGCCGTGCAGAGCGCCACGGAAACGCTGCGGGGCGAAGCCGGGGTGGACCTGTCGGGCCACCGTCCCGGGCCGGAGGTTGCCCTCCTGGCAGGGCTGGACGAACCGTCCCGGGCCGGACTCGGCAGCGAGCTGATCACCGCCGGGATCACGGACACCGCAGGAAATATCCGGCCCCAGTGGCTGCGGGCGTTGGGGCAGGCTGCGGCCGCACCGGTCCGGGTGAGCCTGGTGTCACGCTCGGCCGGCCTCTCGACGCATTGCCGGGTGGACCTCTTTGAAGGCCGCGGCATCGCCGTCGAATTTACCCGCCCGGTCGCCACCGCCGCAGACGGAAGGGTTGCCGCGCTCGACGTCGCCGGCATCGTCACGGTCACGCTGCTCTCGGAGGCGGTCCTGTGGCCGGTGCTGGCCAGGTCGATGCCTCCCTTCCCCGAGCTGACCGCCGGGGGAGGGGACCCGGACTCCGGCACCGAGGATTCGGGCCCGGTCCCCGGTCGCGACGGGGCGAAGACGACGCTCTCGGCAGCCGACGTCGCCGCCCTGGCCGACGGAGGGGCCGCCGAAGTTCCCACCGGCGTCGCAGCCGCCGTGGCCGCGGCGAAAGCCACCGTCTACCTTGAGGTGCAGTCCCGGGCCTCCGGCACCGAGGTGCCGTATCGTGCGGCCGGAGTCTGGGCGTTGTCCGACAGTTTGTATTCCGTCCGCACCGCCGGACCGGCCACGGCACGCCGCCTGGTGATGGTGGAAACCGCGAGCGGCGACATCGCCCGCCAGCTTGTCTGGCACGTGCTCGGCGCCCGCGATTTCCTGGCCCGCCGCACCAGCACGGAGCCGGCGTCATGAGCCTGTACGGAATGGACCTGGAACAAGGCGAGCACCTCGCCAAGGAGCTCACCCGTGCGAGCCAGCGCTTCGCGCAGCTGAGCGGGCAACTGACGCCGATCGTCACGGCCGGTCTCTGGCGGGGGCCCGACGGAGAGCAGTTCCGCGGCGACTGGAAGTCCCACAGCAGGATGCTGCTGGCCGCCGCGCAGGCGCTGCGGGATGCATCCGAGGCCGTGCGGGAAAACGTCCGCCAGCAGCAGGACGCCAGTTCCGGACGCACGGGTGCCGGCCAGCCCGCCGGAAGTCAGCCTGGCGGCAACGCGGCGGCAGCGCTGCTGGACAATTTCCAGGCGGGTGCCGGCGACGCTGCCGGCGACCTGTGGGACGGAACCGGTGAGGTCATCGACACCGTGGGCGGCAAGGTCGGCGACGGGCTGGGCTGGCTGGGAGGCCGGGTTTCGGATTCCGTGTCCAACCTCGGTGACGCGGGCGGCGACGTGGTTGGCAGCCTGGGCGACATGGGCGGCCTGGGCTGGGACTTTCTCAGCACCGGGGAGCCTCCTTCGATCACCGAACTGCTCGCGGGCGGAACCGGGCTGCTGGCCGCCGGACTGAATGCGAACGTTGCCCTGTCCACCGCCGGGCTCGTGCACCCACACATCCTCGATGACGGCTCGCCGGTGGCGGGCGACCCGCAAACCGTGGGTGTCGGCTCAGACCCGGCGCAGAACGGCCACCGCAGCACCCCCGTACCCAGCAGCCTCGCGCAGATCATGGGAGGAGTCACGGCGGCCTACGACGACGGCGGCAAGGCCGGGACTCCCGACGCGGCTGTTCGGATTACCGTCGTGGACAAGGGCAACGGGCCGGCGTACATCGTGACCATCCCGGGCACCTCGGAGTGGAACGTGTCCTCGGGCTCCAACCCCATGGATACCGTGGGCAACCTGTCCTCCGCGGCCGGCAACATGTCGACAGCTTCGCAGGCCGTTGAGATGGCGATGCGCCAGGCCGGAATTCCAAGCGGCGCGCCGGTCATGCTGGTGGGACACTCGCAGGGCGGGATGACCGCCGCCAACCTGGCGGCCGACCCGGAGTTCCGTGGCCGCTTCGACGTCACCAACGTCATAACCTACGGTTCCCCGATCGACTCGACCCACATCCCCGGCGACGTGAACACGCTCGCCCTCCAGCATCCGTTCGACGTCGTGCCCCGCCTGGATCTCGGCAACTCAAAGCCCGGGGGACCCGTCCTGGTTGGCTGGGAAAGCAGCAGCGGCGCCACCGTGGTCACCCTCCCCAGCCCGGCCGGCGCCGGAATGGGCGACCTTATGGGCAATCACGACTACAACGCCTACGTCGCGTCCGTCGAGGCAAACGAATCCTCCGGTGCCCTCGCGGCCTACCGGAATCATCCGTCGACTCAGGCATTCATAACGTCCGAGCCCGGCGAGGTCAGGTCAACAACGTCCGGCATCGGCCGAGAAGAATAGAGTCCTAACATGCGAAAAATCTTCACCGTCCTGGCCGTGGGTCTGCTGGCCATGGTCCTGGCGGGTTGCGGGGCAACACCGGGAGCCTCGGACCCGGAGTACGCCGCCAAGTACAAAGCGTCGGTCGAGGAGCTGGCCCACGTCGCCAGCGTGGACGCCAGCTACAAGTCCTCCGGCGGCATGGGCCGGAGCGGGGATGTCTTTCTGCACGCCGACACCTCCGACCGGGAAGAAATGATGGGCCTCCTGCGGGATGCTTTTCCGGCGATTGTGGACGCCGCCGCCGGCGACCCGGAAGTAAATCTGGCGATCCAGGTGATCTCTGCGGATGAAGCGTCGGCTGTCTCACCCACCGATCTGGGGTATTCCGGGGCCGGGTCTTTGACCAGTTACCGGACATTCCTGGGCAAGTAGGCGGTTCGGCCGCGACACCCGTCACCGCCTAGTCCTCTGTCAGGAGTCTCGCGTAGTTCGCCATCGAGCGCTGATACCGGGGCAAATGGGGAATGAGTGCCTCGAGCGCGACGCGGAGGGCCTCATCATGACGGCCGGCGTCTCTTAGGGCCAGGGCCCGCACGGCGCTGGGTGCCCCGCCCAACGCATGCGGGTCGGCGTGGGTGAGGATCTTCAGGGCTTCTGCCGTGTGCCCGAGGGCACGCTGGGAGCTGGCCATCTGGACGTAGGTGCGAGTCTGCCTGGTGGGATCGAGCCCGGCTGCGAGCCCGGACTCGTAAAACGAGACGGCGTCGAGAGTCAGTCCGGTGGAATCGCGGATGCAGGCGCGTTCGAAATCTGCGCGTCCGTCGGTTGCGGGTGATGCGGAAGCGAGATCGTCCAGTTCGCCGATGGTTTTTTCGCCGTCGGTCGGTGATGCCGCGAAGGCTGTCCAGAAAGCGGCTACGCGGCGCTCCCACTCGTCAATTGTCATGGGCCGATCCTACTTGCGCTCAGGTGCCCACTTGCGGTCCGCCGGAGCCGACGCCGCCGCGGGCCTTCCGGGCGTTGTACCGTGGGGGCGATGGCTACTTCGAAACTTCTTACGGCGTACGACCAGCAGCTCCGGACAGATGCGGAGACCCCCAGTGCGCTCGCCGTCGAGCGGCTGGGCCCCTTGCGTCTTGTCACCTTTTCCGGCGGGCGCGGTTTCGTGACCTATCAGGACCTTGGCGGGGCCGGCGCGGAGACAATCGAGGAATGGGTGGCGGAAACACTGGCGTTCTACCGTGCGGATCCGGAAATCGTGCGGGTCGAGTGGAAGACCCGTGGACACGATCATGCGCCCGGACTTCATGAGGCGCTGCTCCACAACGGATTTATGCCTGAAGAGACCGAATCGATCATGATCGGTCCGGCCGGCGCGTTGGCTGTCGATGTGAAACTCCCGGCCGGCGTCAGCCTGCGGAGAGTGACCGAAGAACCGGACATCCGCGCCATGAGCGCCATGCAGGACAACGTCTTTGGCAGTCCCGTCTCCGACGGCAACGCTGAAGCGATCCTAAGGCGCGTGGCGTCCGACGACGGGATGCAACTCTGGGTGGCCGAGCACCAGGGGCTGATCGTCAGCGCGGGTCGTCTGGAACCGGTCCCGGACACGGAATTCGCCGGCATCTGGGGCGGGGCGACGCTCAAAGACTGGCGCGGCCGGGGGATTTACCGTGCCCTGACTTCAGCCCGGGCCCGGGCAGCGTTGGCGCTGGGCAAAAGGCTCATCCACAGCGACTCTACGGAATATTCACGACCGATCCTGGAACGCTACGGCCTGCTCCGGGTGTCAACGACGACGCCGTACTGCTGGCGTCGCTAAGGCTCAAGATGGCGGCGGGGACCCTGCCGTTGTTGCCCCGGCTTCACGGCGTTCGGATCGGTCCGGGAGGAAGACAGCGGCCCCCGGGTCAGGGCAGCTGGTACCGGATACCCCAGCTGAGGTGCCAGGTCTGGGCCGGGGCCAGCCACCGCAGACCCTCGCCGCTGTTTAGCGCATCGGCGGGAGCCGTCATCGGTTCCACGGCCACAGCTGTCACCGGGCCGCCGTCGGTCGGGAAGACAGCTGTGGTGAAGGCCTGGACGTAGCCGAAGGACGCATCCATGAACAGCTGCACCTGGCTGCCGTCGGGGGCCTCCAGATAGTGCAGGGAGCTACCGTCCGGTTCCCGGCCGACGTTGCTCCAGGCATCGTCGAGGGTGAGGGCGCCAACCCGTTGGCCCGTCCGGAAGTCATGCCGGGTGCCGTGGACATCCGTGGTGGCGCCGGTCGGGTTCAGCCGGTCGTCGACCTCGAGGTGGGTGCCGGCATTGATGACGAGCGTCAGTTCTTCCGTGGGGACGGTCCCCAACTTGAGAAAGGGGTGCGCCCCCACCGCGACCGGCGCGTCCCGGCTGCCCGTGTTTGTCACGCTGTGGGTGACAAGCAGCCCGTCCTCCGTCAGTTGGTAGCGGACTGCCGTCGCCAGTTCAAAGGGGTAGCCCGGCTCGCCCGTGACATCGGCAGCCAGCGTAATGCTGTCCGATGTCCGGTGCGCGACTGTGTACGCGGCGCCGGACAGCAGGCCGTGCAGGGCGTTGCCGTTGCCGGGTTCGGTGATCTCCAGTTGCTGCGGGACGCCGTCGTAGGTCCACCTGCCGTCGGCCACCCTGTTGGGCCACGGCACCAGGACCCAGCCGGCGCACGACGGCGGGCCGGATTGGGCGGGGTAGTCCTGCAGGAGGGCGACTCCGTCGATTTCCAGGGCGCGCAGGCTGGCTGCGATCTCGGTTATGACGGCTTTTTGTCGGCGTCCTCCCAGCGTGGCCATGATCTCGTAGTGCTCACCCATCGGTGACAGGGCCTGGTTCTGTACGGACTCGTTCTGCATGGTCAGCCTGTCTGCGACTTGGCGGGGGCACGGTGCCGGCGGCGGTTCCAAGACCCGCAGGATCGGCCAGGAACGGAGTGAACGCCAGCTCCGCGGCTCCGATCATCATCAGATCGGAACCGAGTGCCGCACGGTAGATCTTGACCTGGCCGGCCGGGCCATCCATCGCCTGGGCGCGCAGCATTCCGTCCAGCGACGCCGGGGCGAGCGAATGCAGTGTCCCCAGGAAACCGTCCAGGACGATTGCCTCGGGATTGAAGGTGTTCACGGCATTGCGCAAGGTGATGCCCAGATACGTGAGCTGACGGGCCACTTCGTCGTTCACCTCGGCGCTGTTGCTTCCGAGAGCCCGTTCGAGGTCGGCGGTGTCGCCGCTGCTCATGCCGGCCAAGTCGAGGAGGCGGGACTGTGAGACTTCGGTTTCAAGGCAGCCCGTGGCACCGCAGTGGCAGGTGGAGCCTTCGGAGCGGACGAAAGTGTGGCCGAGTTCCCCGGCGTAGCCGGAGGCCCCGCGGAGCAGTTGTCCGTCCGCGATGATTCCGCCGCCAACGCCGCTGGGTCCGCCGTTGAGATAGATCAGGTTCCTCTGCCCGGCGCCGGCCCCGAAAATCAGCTCCGCCTCGGCGCCCAGGGAGGCGTCGTTGGCCGCCTGGCACGGGTAGCCGGTGGCCTCGCTCAGCATCCTGGCGACCGGCTCATTGCGCCAGCCCAGGTGCGGCGCGTGCCGCACGACGCCGTCGTCGCGGTTAACCAGGCCGGGCACGGCCATGCCGATGCCGGTAATCCGGTAGGAGGCATCCAGCTCGGAGCGCATCCCGGCGATAACGGCCGCTGCAATATTCACGGCCTCCCGGGCGCTTGGAATCCGCTCCGTTTCAAAGCGGATCTTCTTTTGTACCTTTCCGCCGAGGCTGACCAGACCGATGGTTACGGCGTCGATTTCCGGATTGACGGCCAGCGCCGCAATCGACGGATTGGGATGGACATCGGGGCTGGGCCTGCCCACCTGCCCCTCGCCGGCGGGGGCCGTCTCATAGACCACGCCCAGGGCAATGAGCTGTCCGATCAGCGTCCCGACGGTGGAGCGGTTGAGCCCCGTGCGCCGGGTCAGCTGGGCGCGGCTGAGGACGCGGCGATGGTGGACGAGGGAGGTCAGCAGCGACAGATTGTTCCGGCGTGACGGATCCGGCTCGCTCACCGCGGCGGAAGCATGCGTACGTGGAGGCATCATCGTGACACTATCAGCGGCCGAACACGGTGCGGTCCAGGAATGCGTTGCGGAACTTCCCGGCCGGATCCAGCCGGCCGGCCAGTGCGGTGAAGTCGGCAAAGCGGGGATACAGGGGGGCGAGGCTGGCCGCATCGCCGTGGAAAAGTTTGCCCCAGTGCGGCCTGGCGGCGAACGGGGCCAGTTCCGCTTCAAGGAGCGGCAGGAGTGCCCTGACGGCCGGCTCGTCCTGACGCCAGGTGAAGTGCAGACCGATCCCGTCCCGGCCGTAGTTGGGGCTGAGCCACAGCTCGTCTGCCGCGATCGTGCGGACTTCCCCGATCAGGAGCAGGGGCGTGACCAGCCCGGAGAGGCTCCGCATGGCGCGGAGCGCCTCAACGGCATGCTCGCGCGGGATCAAGTATTCGCTCTGCAGCTCGTCGCCCTTGCTCGGGGTGAACTCCATCCGGAAATGGGAGAGCCTGTCGGACCACGGCCCGGGAACGGCGAGCTGTTGGGTGCAGTTGCTTCCGGACACTCCGGGAAGCGGGTGCCTGGCCCGGGTGGCGGGCGCGCCGGAGAAGAATTCCGGCAACCCTGCGGGCAGGACAGCCCGGTCCGTGCGGTTCTTGAGCCATGCCTGGCCCACCGTTGACCCGCTCCAGTCGGTAAACAGGCTCACGCTGTAGGCCGAGGACGTCAGGGCATCGAAGCTTTCCAGGATCTGTTCCCAGTCGAGACCTTCAAAGACAGTCTGGGCGACGTCGAAGCTCGGCTCAATGTCCAGGGTCAGCCGGCTGACGATGCCCAGAGCGCCCAGTCCCACCACCATCCCGGCGAACCCGGGGTCGCCGCGCCGGGCTGTGATCACTGTGCCATCGGCGGTGACCAGCTCCAGCGCCGCCACGGCGGTGGCGAGGTTGCCGTTGCCGTCCCCGGAGCCGTGCGTGGCGGTGGCGACAGCTCCGGCCACCGAGATGTGCGGCAGCGAGGCAAGGTTGTGCAGGGCGAAGCCCCGGCGCTGCAACTCAGCCGCGAGCGTTCCGTAGCGCGTGCCGCCGCTGACGGTGACTGTCATGTTCTGCGTATCGACGCTGATGCCGGCGTCGAGCAGATCCAGCACCACCAAGGTACCGGAGGTGTCGGCAATGTCGTTGAATGAGTGGCGGGATCCTAGCGCGCTGACCTTCCCGGCGTTGGCCACCACGTCCTGCAGTTCCGCCATGTTCGCCGGATGGGCGATCCGCGGCGCCTGGTAACCGTAGTTTCCCGCCCAGTTGCGTTCGTTCACCATCTGATCGATCACGGTCTGAATCCTTGCTCGAGGGCCCTCTTGAAGACTCGCCGGCGCCGTTTGATGTCAATCACAACATAACAGTTGCCCCTACAAACCGCCACGATACGCGCAAGTTGGCCAAGATTTCCGGCAGCTAAGTGGTTGACATCATAGAAATCCATAATATGTTTGTCTCTAGAACAATTTATTACCGAAGCCCGGTCCGGTAACCGTCCCGATTCAGTCCACGCCTATCCTCGGAGCATTCAATGACGATTCAGCCCACCCGTGAAGACAAATTTTCCTTCGGCCTCTGGACGGTGGGCTGGGAGGCCCAGGACCAGTTCGGCTCCGCGACCCGCCCGCCGCTGGATACAGTCGAGGCCGTCAACCGGCTCAGCGACCTCGGCGCGTACGGCATCACCTTCCACGACAACGACCTCTTTCCCTTCGGCTGCTCCGCGGCCGACCGCCAGCGCGAAATCGACCGGCTCACGGGCGCGCTGAAGTCCACCGGGATGATCGTCCCGATGGTCACCACCAACCTGTTCAGCCACCCGGTCTTCAAAGACGGCGGCTTCACCAGCAACGACCGCGGCGTCCGGCGCTTCGCCCTGCGGAAGGTGCTGGACAACATCGACCTCGCCGCCGAGCTCGGTGCCGAAACCTTCGTCATGTGGGGCGGGCGCGAAGGCAGCGAGTACGACGCCGCCAAGGACATCCGGGGCGCCCTGGAACGCTACCGGGAGGCTGTGAACCTGCTGGGCGACTACGTCACGGACAAGGGCTACAACATCCGGTTCGCCATCGAGCCCAAGCCCAACGAACCCCGCGGCGACATCCTCCTCCCCACCCTGGGCCACGCGCTGGCATTCATCGAAACGCTCGAACGCCCCGAACTGGTGGGCATCAACCCGGAAACCGGGCACGAGCAGATGGCCGGGCTGAACTTCACCCACGGCATTGCCCAGGCGCTGTACCAGGGCAAGCTCTTCCACATCGACCTCAACGGCCAGCGCAGCATCAAGTTCGACCAGGACCTCGTGTTCGGCCACGGCGATCTGCAGAACGCGTTCTCGCTGGTGGACCTGCTCGAAAACGGCGGACCCGACGGCGGCCCGGCCTACCACGGACCGCGCCACTTCGACTACAAGCCCAGCCGCACGGAGGACATCGACGGCGTGTGGGATTCCGCCGCCGCCAACATGCAGACCTACCTGCTGCTCAAGGAACGCGCCAAGGCTTTCCGCGCCGACCCCGAGGTCCAGGCGGCGCTGCAGGCCTCGCGCGTGGCGGAAATCAACGAACCCACGCTCAACCCGGGCGAAGGGTACGAACAGCTCCGTGCCGACCGCGCCTCCTACGAGGACTTCGACGCCGACGCCTACTTCGGCGGCAAGGGCTTCGGTTTCGTGAAGCTGCAGCAGCTCTTCATCGAGCACCTGCTCGGCGCCCGCTGATCCCGTGGCGGCCGCTCCCATAACCCTTGTTGCCGGCGTCGATTCCTCCACCCAAAGCTGCAAGGTGGTGGTTCTGGACGCCCGCAGCGGCACCCTGGTCCGCGAGGGCCGGGCCGGGCACCCGGACGGAACGGAGGTCCACCCGGACCACTGGTGGCGGGCCTTGTCCGAGGCGTTCGACGACGCCGGCGGGCTGGCCGACGTCAGCGCGCTGTCGGTGGGGGGCCAGCAGCATGGCATGGTGCTGCTGGATCACGCCGGTGACGTGGTGCGGCCGGCGCTGCTGTGGAATGACACCCGATCGGCGGCGGCGGCGGCTGCACTCACCGATGAAGTGGGGGCGGACGACTTCGCTCGGAGAACCGGGCTGGTGCCCGTGGCTTCCTTCACCATCACGAAGGTCCGCTGGGTCCGGGACCATGAGCCGGAGCTGGCGGATCGGGTGGCGGCGGTCGCACTACCCCATGACTGGCTGACCTGGCGGCTCCGCGGTTACGGCCCGGCCGCCTCCAGCCCCCTGGGCCCGGACCTGGAACAGCTCACGACGGACCGCTCGGATGCCAGCGGAACGGGCTACTGGAGCCCCTCAGACGGCGGGTACGACCTTGAGCTGTTCAAGGTCGCCTTCGGCCGGGACGCCCGGGAAGCCACCGGGAACGGCGGGCCGGAGGACCACGGAACCGTGGTGCTGCCCCGGGTCCTGGGCCCCGGCGACGCGGCCGGGGAAATCCATCCCGGCTGCTTCGGTTCACTGACTGAACTGCGGGCCCCGGCTGCCCTTCCCGCCCCGGCAGGATCAAGCCCGGCGGGATCCGGGCGCCGGATCCTGCTCGGGGCCGGCGCCGGGGACAACGCGGCCGCCGCCCTTGGCCTGGGGGCGGAACCCGGCGACGTGGTGGTCTCCGTCGGCACAAGCGGCACGGTGTTCTCCGTAGCATCGCGGCCCGTTGCCGATCCCAGCGGAACAGTGGCAGGGTTCGCAGACGCCAGCGGAGAATATCTGCCCATCGCCGTCACCCTGAACGCCGCGCGAGTGCTCAGCTCCGTGTCCGGACTCCTGGGCGTCGACTTCGACGAACTGTCGCGGCTTGCCCTGGAAGCCGAGCCCGGCGCCGGGGGCGTGGTGCTGGTGCCGTACTTCGAAGGTGAGCGCACGCCCAACCTGCCCCACGCCAAAGCAAGCCTCCACGGGCTCAGCATTGCCTCCAGCACCCGGAGCAACCTTGCCCGGGCCGCCATCGAGGGCATGCTGTGCGGACTGTCCGGCGGGCTGGATTCCCTCCGCACGCTGGGCAGCCCGGCAACACGCCTCCTGTTGATCGGCGGCGCCGTGCAGAACCCCGCGGTGCAGGCGATCGCCGCCCAGGTCTTCGATCTGCCGGTCGTGATCCCCAGCCCAGGGGAGTACGTGGCCCGTGGCGCGGCGGTCCAAGCGGCCTGGGTGCACAGCGGCAGCCGCCCGGAATGGTCCGTCGCGGTGGACGCCGCACCGGCCCCGGACTTCCAGCCGGTCATCAGACACAACTACCTGAGGGCGAGCGGCCACATTGATCCGGGCACCTGAGCCGCTACTGGTCCGCACTCCGCTGCTGGCCTCCGGCCACGAGGATCCGCTCCGCGCCACCGGCGACCCTGTCCGCTGGGGCGTGGTCTCCACCGGCAGGATCGCGTCCATTGTCGCGGGCGATCTGGCCCTGTTGCCTGACGCGATCCTGCACGCCGTCAGTTCCAGGTCCCGCGCCGGCGCCGAGGAATTCGCCGCCCGGCACGGCTTCCGCCGCGCCTACGGCGACGACGACAGCCTTCCGGGGTACCTGCGGCTGATCCAGGACCCGGAGATCGACATCGTATACGTCGCGACGCCGCACGCCAGCCATTTCACCGTGGCTTACGCGGCGCTCGAGGCCGGCAAGCACGTGCTGTGCGAGAAGCCGATGACGCTCAACGCGCGGGACACGGCTGTCCTGGCCGGGCTGGCACGGCGCAAAGGACTGTTCCTGATGGAGGCCGTGTGGACCCGGTTTCTTCCCAGTGTGCAGCGGGCGGCCGAGATCATCGCTTCAGGAGAACTGGGCGAGGTCCGGTGGATCCAGGCGGACCTTGGCTTTCCGGCGCCCCGCCATCCGGGAGCCCGCCTGTGGGAGCGGGCGGCCGGCGGGGGCGCCCTCCTGGACGTCGGAGTTTATCCGCTGACCTGGGCGCTCATTGCGTTGGGGGCGCCCCAGTCCCTGACCGCGGCGGCCCACATCAACGGTGACGGTGTGGATGCCGAAACCGCTGTTACCCTCTCGTATGATTCGGGGGCCCGGGCCCAGTTCATGCTGTCGCTAACCACGGTGTCGACGCAGGCTGCCACGGTGTCCGGAACGAAGGGGATGCTCCGGTGCAACGCGCCGCTGTTCAACCCGACGGAGCTGACCCTGGCGCTTGGCTCGGGCGAAAACCGGGTGGAGACGTTCCTTCCGGCGGGGCGCGGGTACACCTATCAGCTGCGCGAGGTAATCCGTTGCCTTCAACTTGGTCTGACCGAGAGCCCGACCATGCCGCTGGCCGACACGCTGCTGGTGATGTCACTGCTCGATGAAGCCCGGCTGCAGGCCGGAATCACCTATCCGTCCGACTCGGTACGGGCCGCGGACCGGTCCCCGGCGCACACCGGCGGCAGGCAGTGCGGCGACTAGGGCCGCGGCAGATCCGCTACCGAGTCCCTAGCGGCAGGAGCGGCTGTCGACTCCCGGACGACAAGGTGGGTGGCGAGTTCGACCCGACGCGAGTCGAGCTCCTCGCCGTTGGCCTGCCGAAGAACGGCACGCAGGGCGGCGCGGCCCATCTCTTGCAGCGGCTGCGTCACAGTGGTCAAGGCCGGGATGGACTGCTCCGCCTGGTACGTGCCATCGAACCCCACCAGGCTCAGGTCTTCGGGGATCCGCAGTCCGTTCCGCCTGGCTTCGGCCAGGACGCCGAGGCCGATGCTGTCACTCCCCGCGAAAATGGCTGTCGGCGGCTCGTGCAGGGCCATCAGGGTCTGGAGGCCGCGAATTCCAACTTCCGGGCGGAACTTGTCGAGCAGGACGTAGTCGGGCCGGACCTGGACTCCGCCCGCCATGAGTGCCGCCATGTAGCCATGGAGACGCGCCTGGTTGCACTCCGCCGATTCGGGTCCGCCGATGTACGCGATCCGCCGGTGGCCGAGGCCGAGCAAGTGCTCCGTGGCTTCCTTCCCCCCCGCCCAGTTCGTGGCGCCCACGCTGACAACCTCCGACGGCGGCGGGTTGAGCGGATCGATGACCACCACCGGAATGTGCCGCCGGCGGAAGGCACTCAACTGCGCCGTACTGAAGCCGGAAGTCACCACAATCAAGCCGAGCCGGCCCTCATCCAAAATGCGCTGGGCCCGCCGCTCGGGGCTGAGCGTCATGGCGGGCACGTGCCCGGTCACGTCGATCAGGATCTCGACGTCGACCGATGCGGCCTGTTCCAGCACCCCGTTCAGGACCTCGACGGCATACGCCGAGTACAGCGAGTCAAACACCACCTCCACGATGGCCGTCCGGCCCCCGGCATGCTTGCGCTGTTGCGGCGACTGGTAGCCCAGCTGTTCAAGTGCCGCCAGGACCTTGGTGCGGGTGCTCTCCGCGACGTCCGCCCGCCCATTGATGACCTTTGAGACCGTTGGGGAGGAGACGCCCGCCGCCCGGGCGACCGCCGCCAGCGTTGGCTTGCCGGAATCCTGGACAACTGACACGTCGACTCCTGTACTTTCGAAATATTTCGATACCAGAAGTTTGGCCCCGATTGGCTGATGCGTCAAGTTTATTTGATATTTGGGTAAGGAATTCGGACCAGGACTCTTGACTGTGACACTAGTCACCATTACTTTTAGTTCACAAGACCAAAACTTTTACGAAACTTTTCGGAAACTTAGCTTCACCCCATCAGTAGCGGCAGCGCAGCCTCCATCCGTGAGGGCTGGGCGGCCGACTCCCACAACCGGGCCTCAGCGCAGAACCCGGAGGACGAATGGAAACCCAGATGAAAAATCGTACATTCCGCAGTGCCGCCATGGCCCTCTCCGCCGCCGCAGTATCGATCAGCCTTGCCGCATGCGGGTCCAGCGGCCCGGCAGGTACTGCCGCAAGTGCAGATTCGGCCTCCATGTGGGGCCTGACCGGCGGCAACCAGCCCGTCCTGCAGAAGTCCATCACTGACTGGAACTCCTCCCACCCGGATTCGACCATCAAACTGGATTTCTTTGCGAACGACGCCTACAAAACCAAGGTGCGAACCGCCGTCGGCGCCGGCCAAGGCCCGACCTTCATCTACGGCTGGGGCGGCGGGGTTCTGAAGTCCTACGTCGACGCCGGACAGGTGGATGATCTCTCCGGGTTCCTCAAGGACAACCCCGCCGTCAAGGACCGCTACCTTCCGGCGGTACTCAAGAACGGCGTTATCGACGGCAAGACCTACGCCTTGCCCAACAACAACGTGCAGCCTATCGTCCTGTACTTCAACAAGGATGTCTTCGCCAAGGTGGGCGCTGAGGCCCCCAAGACTTGGGACGAGCTGATGGCACTGGTTCCGAAGTTCAAGGATGCCGGCATTGCCCCGTTCTCGCTCGGCGGCCAGTCCAGGTGGCCGGACCTGATGTGGCTGGAGTACCTCGTGGAACGCATTGGCGGACCGGAAGTCTTCGCCAACATCGCCGCCAATAAGCCAAACGCCTGGTCCGACCCCGCCGTCACCGAGTCGCTGACCAAGATCCAGCAGCTCGTGGACGCCGGCGGCTTCGTCAACGGCTTCTCGTCCATCGCAGCCGACAGCAACGCCGACCAGGCGCTGCTGTACACCGGCAAGGCAGCGATGATCCTGCAGGGTGGCTGGATCTACCAGAGCATGAAGAAAGACGCCGCAGACTTCGTCAAGAGCGGCAAGCTCGGCTACACCACCTTCCCCACGGTCTCCGGTGGCAAGGGCGACCCGGCCAACGTCGTGGGCAACCCCTCCAACTTCTGGTCCGTCTCGTCGAAGGCCACCGAAGGCCAGAAGAAAGCCGCCCTCGAGTACGTGAAGGACGGCATGTTCTCGGACAGCAATATCCAGGGCCTCATCGACTCCGGGGCCGTGCCGGTGGTCAACGGCATCGAAAGCAAGCTCGAGGCGTCACCGGACAAGGATTTCCTCACCTACGTGTACGGCATGGCGAAGAACGCACCGAGCTTCACGCTCTCCTGGGACCAGGCACTCAGCCCGGCGCAGGGTGACGCCATGCTGGCGAACCTCGACCAGATCTTCCTGAAGAAGATCACTCCGGAGCAGTTCGTCGACACGATGAACGCGACGATCGGTAAGTAATCCAGTGTCCACCACCTCCGGTTCCTCCCGGCGGGCCCTCCAACCGGGCCCGTCGGGGTGGCTGGCCGCGCCAGCCCTTGCCTTCTTCCTGCTGTTCGCCATCATCCCGCTGTTCGGGGTGTTGTTCCTGAGCTTCACTTCCTGGGACGGCCTCGGCGAGATCAAGCTGGACGGTTTGTCCAGTTGGACAACAGTCCTGACGGACCCTGTCACCGGCAACGCACTGCTGGTCACGGCGAAGATCATGTTCTTCTCGTTCATCGTCCAGGCCCCGATCAGTCTCCTGCTGGGTGTCTTCACCGCGGCGGGCCAGAAATACCGTGCCGCCTTGGCTGTCCTCTACTTCGTGCCGCTGCTGCTGTCCTCGGCCGCCGTCGCCATCGCGTTCAAAGCCCTGCTGGACCCCAACTTCGGCCTGGGCGCCGGGCTTGGACTGCCCATCCTGGCCCAGGACTGGCTTGGCAATTCGGACCTCGTGCTGTTCGTCGTGGTCTTCGTGATCGCCTGGCAGTTTGTCCCGTTCCACACGCTCATCTACCAAGGCGGTGTGCGCCAGATCCCTGCGTCGCTCTATGAGGCCGCGCAAATCGACGGTGCCGGCCGGGTACAGCAGTTCTTCAACATCACACTGCCCCAGATGAAATACACCATCATCACCTCCTCCACGCTCATGGTGGTCGGCTCGCTGGCGTACTTTGACCTCGTCTTCGTCCTCACAGGAGGCGGTCCCGGCTACGCCACCCGGCTGCTCCCGCTGCACATGTACCTCACCGGGTTCAAAGCCAATGACATGGGCGCCGCGAGTGCCCTCGGCGTCATGCTCGTCGTGATCGGCCTGGCGCTCGCCCTGCTACTCCAGAGACTGGGCGGAAAGAACCGCAACGCAAGCCAAATGGAAGGTGCCTGATGGCTTCCCTTACCCAGCTTCCCGTCCCGCCCTCGACACCCGTCCGCCCTCCCGCCCGGCCCCGTCCGCGGACCACGGGACCAGGACGGACACGTCCCAACTTCCTCGCCGGCTTCGGGGGCTGGCTCTGGCTGGCCATCATCATCGTCCCCATCTATTACGTGGTGGTGACAAGCCTGAAGAACCAGGCTGGCTTCTTCACCTCCAACCCGATGTTGCCGCCCGCGGAACCCACCCTGGACAACTACAAGCTGGTCCTGGAGAACGACTTCGCCAAGTACTTTGCCAACAGCCTCATCGTCACAGTGGGCAGCGTCCTGCCGGCGCTCCTGGTGTCCTTCATGGCCGCCTACGCGATCGTCCGGGGAAAGAGCAAGTTCCTCAACTGGACGAACAACCTGTTCCTGCTGGGCCTCGCGATCCCGCTGCACGCCACGATCATCCCCATCTATTGGATGATCACCCGCGCCCATCTCTACGACACCCTGCTTGCCCTGATCCTGCCCTCCATCGCCTTCGCCATCCCGATCTCCGTGCTGATTCTGTCCAACTTCATGCGGGACGTCCCCAACGAACTCTTCGAATCAATGCGCCTGGACGGCTGCTCCGACTGGTCGATGATGTGGCACCTCGCCCTGCCCATGACGAAACCCGCCGTCATCACGGTCGGAATCTACAACGCACTGCATGTCTGGAACGGCTTCCTGTTCCCGCTGATCCTGACGCAGAGCCCGGCCACCCGGGTGTTGCCGCTGTCACTGTGGACCTTCCAGGGCGAGTTCAGCGTCAATATCCCGGCCGTGCTGGCCGCCGTCGTACTCGCTACGCTGCCGCTGCTGCTGGTTTATGTGATGGCCCGGCGCCAACTGCTCAGCGGCCTCACCGCCGGCTTCAGCAAATAGCCCGCGGACCCTTCCAAGGGCACCGGACGACTTCCACCCCGTTCGAAAGGATTACCGATGACTGACCCGAAGACCCTGCGTGTGGGGATGGTGGGCTACGCGTTCATGGGGACCGCCCATTCCCACGCGTGGCGGACCGCACCGCGGTTCTTTGACCTGCCGCTGCGGCCTGAACTGACCGCGATCGCCGGCCGGAACGAGGAGGGCGTGCGGGCTGCCGCGACCAAGATGGGCTGGGCGTCCGTCGAGACGGACTGGCGGGCCCTGATCGAGCGGGACGACATCGACCTGATCGACATCTGCACCCCGGGCAACACCCACACCGAGATCGCGATCGCCGCGCTCGAGGCCGGCAAGCACGTCCTGTGCGAGAAGCCGCTGGCCAACTCGGTGGCCGAGGCCGAACGGATGGCCGCGGCCGCGGACGCTGCTGCGGCCCGGGGTGTGTACTCGATGTGCGGCTTCAGCTACCGGCGCACCCCGGCACTGGCCCTGGCCCGGCGGATGGTCGCCGAGCGCCGGCTCGGGCAGATCCGCCACGTCCGGGCCCAGTACCTGCAGGACTGGCTCAGCGATGCCGACGCACCCCTGACGTGGCGGCTGGATAAATCCAAGGCCGGCTCCGGCGCGCTCGGGGACATCGGTGCCCACAGCATCGACGCCGCCCAATGGATCACCGGCCTCAACATCACCGGCGTCTCGGCCCTGATGGAGACCTTCGTCACCGAACGCCCCGTTGCCGGAGACCTTGTGGGCCTTGGCGGGCACGGCGCCACCGGCGCCGATACCGTGCGCGGGCCCGTGAGCGTGGACGACGCCGCCATTTTCAGCGCCCGCTTCGCCGGCGCCGGCAACGGCACCGGCAAGGGGCCCGCCGCCGGGCCGATCGGGGTGTTCGAGGCCACCCGCTTCGCCCTTGGCCGGAAGAACGCCATGCGCCTGGAACTCAACGGCACCCTCGGCTCGCTGGCCTTCGACTTCGAAGACATGAACGCCCTGTCCTTCTACGACGCTGCCGACGGGCCCGACGCCGGCTTCCGCAAGATCCTCGTCACCGAACCCGAACACCCCTACACCGGGAACTGGTGGCCCACCGGCCACGGACTGGGCTACGAACACCTCTTCACCCACCAGGTCGTCGACCTCATCCACGCCATCGCCGGCGGCCAGCCTCCGGCACCATCCTTCGCCGACGCCCTCCAGGTCCAAAGAGTCCTCGCGGCCGTCGAAGCCAGTTCCCACGCCAGCAGCCACTGGCAGAACGTCTGAGAGGAACCACCATGACACGACCCATCACCCTCTTCACCGGCCAGTGGGCCGATCTGCCCTTCGAAGAGGTGGCGCGGCTCGCCGGCGAGTGGGGCTTCGACGGCCTCGAAATCGCCTGCTGGGGCGACCACCTGGACCCGCAGCGGGCCGTCGAGGACGACGCCTACGTCCAGAACCGGCTGGACATCCTGGACAAGCACCGGCTCAAGGTCCACGCAATCGCCAACCACCTCACCGGACAGGCCGTCTGTGACGACCCGATCGACGAACGCCACCAGGGCATTCTTCCGGCCTCCGTGTGGGGCGACGGCGACGCTGAAGGGGTCCGGACCCGTGCCGCCGACGCCATGAAGACCACGGCGCGTGCGGCCGCCCGGCTGGGCGTCAAGACCGTCACCGGGTTCACGGGATCATCAATCTGGAAATGTGTGGCCATGTTCCCGCCCGCGTCGGACGCCATGATCGAACGCGGCTACCAGGACTTCGCTGACCGCTGGAACCCGATCCTCGACGTCTTCGACGAGGAAGGGGTCCGGTTTGCCCTTGAGGTTCACCCGTCCGAAATCGCCTACGACTACTGGACCGCAAAGCGCACCCTTGAGGCCATCGGGCACCGGGAGAGCTTCGGCCTAAACTTTGACCCCTCGCACTTCATCTGGCAGGACCTGGACCCTGTGATGTTCCTTCAGGACTTCGCCGAGAAGATTTTCCACGTTCACGTCAAGGAGTCCGTCCGCCAGCTCAACGGCCGTAACGGCCGGCTCGGCTCCCATCTTCCGTGGGCCGACCCGCGCCGCGGGTGGGACTTCGTCACGGCCGGTCATGGCGACGTCAACTGGGAGCCGATCTTCCGGACCCTTAACGCCATCGGATACCAGGGACCCACCAGCGTCGAATGGGAGGACGCCGGCATGGACCGACTCGTCGGCGCCCCCCAGGCACTCGCGCTGGTCAAGGAACTTGCCACGATCACACCACCCGCGTCCGCCTTCGATGCAGCCTTCGCCGCGCGCTGAGCCGGCGGGGCCACAACAAAACCAAACTAGAGGAACCCCATGACAACGAACCACAAAACCGCCCTCGTGGTGCGCGGCGGCTGGGACGGGCACCAGCCCGTTGCGGCCACGGAGGAATTCATCCCCTACCTGCAAGCCAACGGCTACCAGGTCCGGGTTGAGGAATCACCCAAGATCTACGCCGATGCCGACTATCTGGCCGGTGTGGACCTGATCATGCAGTGCGTGACCATGTCCACCATAGAAAAGGACGAATTCGAGGGACTCCGGACCGCTGTCGAAAACGGCACCGGCCTCGCCGGCTGGCACGGCGGCATCGCGGATTCCTACCGCGACACTGCGGACTACCTGCACCTGATCGGCGGCCAGTTTGCGTGCCACCCGGGCAAGCACCCGGACGAACGGACGGGCGGGCAGCCCGACAATTACGTCCCGCACACCATTAATATGCTCCCGACGGCAGCGGAGCATCCGATCACTGCCGGCCTCGGTGACTTCGACCTCGTGACCGAACAGTACTGGGTCCTCGCCGACGACTACATTGACGTCCTGGCCACCACCACCCAGAGAGTCCGGGAATGGGACCCCTGGCACCGGGAAGTCACCTCGCCGGCCATCTGGACCAGGCAATGGGGCAAGGGCAAGATCTTCGTCTGCACGCCCGGACACCGCGTCGAAATCCTCCAGGACAGCAATGTCCGCACCATCATCGAAAGGGGCCTGCTGTGGGCAAGCCGTTAGACACAGACCAGCCAGTGAATGTAGGAATCATCGGCTGCGGAGCCATCATCGCCCAGTACCTGGCGAACTTCCGCCGGCTCGAGGACATTAACCTCGTCGCCGTCGCGGACCTGGACCCCGCCCGGGCGCAGGCCGTGGCCGACTCATACGACGGCGTCCGGGCGCTCACGGTCGACGCGCTCCTGGCGGCCGACGACGTCGAGCTCGTCCTGAACCTGACCATCCCCGCAGCCCACGCCGAGGTTGCCCTGCGGGCGATTGCCGCCGGCAAGTCGGTCTACGGCGAGAAGCCCCTGGCAGCAACGACGGCGGAGGCCCGGCAAGTGCTGGACGCCGCGCGGACAGCCGGCGTCGTGGTCGGCTGCGCGCCGGACACCGTGCTCGGCACCGGGATCCAGACCGCCCGGAAAGCGATCGACGACGGGCTCATCGGCAGGCCCATCTCCGCGACGGCCACCATGGCCACCCCCGGTCACGAGCGCTGGCACCCGAACCCTGACTTCTACTACCAGCCCGGCGGCGGGCCGCTCCTGGACATGGGGCCGTACTACGTCTCGGCCCTGGTCACGCTGCTGGGACCGGTAGTCTCCGTGATCGGTGCGGCCAGCCACACCCGGGACGAGCGCACCATCGGCTCGGGCCCGCGGGAGGGCCAGACGGTGCCCGTGGCGATCGATACGCATGTCACCGGCGTCCTGGTTCACGCCTCAGGGGCCTTGTCCACGCTGGTGATGAGCTTCGACGCAGTGAAGACCAAAAGCCCCAACATTGAAGTCCACGGAGAGCGCGGTTCCCTGGTGGTCCCGGATCCCAACCACTTCGAGGGCGACGTGCAGGTCTTCGCCCTCGGCGCGGATGACTGGGAGACCCTCCCCGTTTCTGCGGGCTACGCGGACTCGGGGCGGGGCTTCGGCATCGCGGACCTCATCCGTACGCCGGCCGGCCAGGAGCCCAGGGCAGGAGGTGCCCTGGGCTTCCATGCCCTGGACGTGATGGAGTCCGTGCTGGAGTCGGCCCAGACGGGTGCACCGGTCATGATCGGCAGCGCTGTCGAGCGCCCCGCGCCGGTGGAGCTCGCCACCATCGCGGCGCCTGCCCTGGCGGTCACTTCGTAGCGCCCGCTCAGGCAGCGATGGTGCGGCAGGCTGGGACGGAGCTCTTTTGGCGCCCGCCGCACCGTGACAGACTGCGGCCATGAGTATCGAGCAATGGTGGCCGAGGCTGAAGCCCTCGACGCGGGACTGGCTGATTGAAAACAACGGCGACGCGGTGCCGGTGGAGGTGCTTGATGAGATCGAGGCTGCTGGGGGATCGGTCGCTTCCGGCGCCTGGTGGGTGGGTGAGAACTGGCCCGCAGGCTTCTATTTCTCGGACGAGGCCATCGACTGGATTGAAGCCGTAGGAAACGGCGAGACACCCGACAATCGCTGACGTCTGCGCAGGGATTTTTACGTCAACCCGCAACGTGCCCCCAGCCTGCAGGCTGGGGGCACTTGGTGGAGGACCGCACGGCCTTTCCTGACGGGTCCTTTCGGACTGCCTAGTGCGTCAGGTCCTTGCCCTTGGTCTCCGGGATGGTGAAGACGAACAGCACGCTGACCAGCAGCAGCACCACGGCGTAGACGTTGAACACGTTGGCGAGGCCGATGGTCCCGAGCCAGGTCTGCAGGTACGGGGCGGTCCCGCCGAACACGGCCACGCAGATGGAGTACGGGACGCCGACGCCGATGGTCCGGATGCTGGTGGGGAACAGTTCCGCATAGACGGCCGGAACGATCGCGGCGCTGGCGGCAATGAAGATCAGCATGACGGACATGGCCACGGCCAGTTGCCAGGCTGAATCCTTCAGCAGCCAGGTCATCGGGAAGTGCATGATGGCGGCTCCGGCCGCACCGGCCCAAAGCACCTTCTTGCGGCCGATCTTGTCGGACAGCTTGCCCCAGAATGGCAGGACGGCGATGAACACAATGTTGGCAACGACACTGGCCCAAAGGGTTTCACCGCGATCGATTTTCAACGTCGTCGCCGCGTAGCTCGGGGCCACGACACCCCAGATGTAGTAGATCACCGTGAGGCCCACGGTCAGCCCGATGACCTGGAGGGCCTGCTTGCGGTACTGCACGATCTGCGGCCAGATCGGGGCGCGCTTCTCGGAGGCCGTCTCGCCTTCGAAGGCCTCGGACTCGTGCAGCTTGGAGCGCATGATCAGCGCGTAGAGGCCCATAACGGCACCGACCAGGAACGGGATGCGCCAGCCCCAGTCATTCATGGCCTCGGTACTCAGGGTCATGTTGAGGACGGCGCCGAGCAGCGTGCCCGCCAGGATTCCCACCGTGCCCGAGGTGTAGATCAGCGTGGCCCACAGGCCGCGCTTCTCTTTCGGGGCCACTTCGGAGAGGTACGTCTGCGACGACGGCAGCTCACCGCCGTGGGCCAGGCCCTGGATGAGCCGGGCCACCAGCAGCATCACCGAGGCCCAGACCCCGATGGTCGCGAAGGACGGCGCGACGCCGATCATGAGGCTGCCCAGCGACGCGAGCCCGACGGCGAGGGTCATGGACGTCTTGCGGCCGATCCGGTCGCCGATCCAGCCGAAGAGGAAGCCTCCGACCGGACGGGCCACGAAGCCGACGGCGAAGATCGCCAGCGTCGCCAGCACCGCCGAGGCGGGATCGGCCTTGCTGAACAACTGGCTGGCGATGAACGGTGTGAACGTGGCGTAGATCGCCCAGTCGTACCATTCGACGGCGTTCCCGATGCCCGTCCCGAGGAGGGTCTTCCGCGTGGCCGCCCGGCTGGAGAGCTGGGGATTGGTGATAGTGGTCATGATGTCTCCGAAAGAGGTAGGGCTAGGAAGCGGGGGACGTGGGGGAGCCGGCGGACGCCAGGGCTGCGATCCGGGCAATGGCGAGTTCGGCGTAGAGCGCCGCGCCGTCGGCGAGGACGCCGTCGTCGAACGTGGCATACGGGGAGTGGTTGAAAGCGGTTTCGGTGTGGTCCGCCTCCGGGGCGACGGCGCTGAGCCCGATGAAGGTGCCAGGCACCTCCGCCATCACCCGGGAGAAGTCCTCGGAACCGCTGAGCGGGGTGGCCCAGCGGGTCAGCCGGGACTCCCCGAACAGCTCCTGGATGGTTTTCTCCGCGGTGAGGGTCTCGTTCTCGTCCGTGATGCTCAGCGGGTACTCGCCGCGGTATTCGACATCCACCTCCAGGCCGTGGGCGTGGGCGATGCCCTTCACGAGCATGTGAACCGCGGTCATCATCCGTTCGCGGGAGGCGTGCGAGAACGTCCGGACGGTCGCCTCGATGCGCGCCGATTCGGGGATGACGTTGCGGGTGGTGCCCGCGTGCAGGACGCCGACGGTCAGGACGACGGGGTCGAACATGTTGAACTGCCGGGTGATCATCACCTGCAGCGCGGTCACCATCTCGGCGGCCGCGGTGACGGGGTCCTTGGCCGCGTGCGGGGCGGAGCCGTGGCCGCCGGCACCCAGGACGGTGATGAACAGCCCGTCCGAGGCGCTCAACATCACGCCCGGCTTAGTGGCGAACTGGCCGTACGGCTCCAGCGAGGAAAACACGTGCATGCCGTAGGCCGCGTCCGCGCGCCGGCCCGCGGCGTCCAGCACCCCCTCGCGGATCATGTGCCCGGCGCCGTCATAGCCCTCCTCGCCCGGCTGGAACATCAGGACGACGTCGCCGGCCAGCTGCTCGCGGCGTTCGGCCAGCAGGGTGGCCGCCCCGGCGAGCATCGAGGTGTGCAGATCGTGCCCGCAGGCGTGCATCGCGCCGTCGACCCGGGAGGAGAAGCCGACGCCGGTGCGCTCCTGGACGGGAAGGCCGTCCATGTCCGCGCGCAGCAGGACAACAGGTTTGTCGGCCGACGTGTGCGGTGCGCCGCCGCGCAGGACCGCGGTGACCGACGTCGTGCTCTCGCCGAGGGTGATTTCGTAGGGCAGGCCGTCGAGGGCCTTGAGAACTTTTTCTTGGGTGCGGGGGAGTGCCAGGCCGATCTCCGGCTCCTGGTGCAACTCGTGGCGCAGCCGGGTGATCTGGCTGTGCAGTTCCCTGGCATCGGCGGTGACCGACATATGTTCCCTCTTCCCGAACGGTTGGTAAGTGCTAGCACCAATTGTGGAGTGACTGGAGTCACATCGCCGGAATAGCTGGAAAAATGCAAAAGTAAGATGGTTAGAACAGGAATCATGCATGGACGGAGGGATCCCGTGGACCTCAGTGAGGAAGACCTTCAGCTGATCAACGCACTGCAGATCGCGCCGCGGATCAGCTGGTCCGATGCCGCCCGCATTCTGGGCGCCCACGCCACCACCCTGGCGGCACGCTGGGACCGGCTCAAGGCCTCCGGCACTGCCTGGAGTACGGCCCACCTGATCGGCGATCCGAAGCAGATGTGCCTGGCGCTCGTGGACGTGGACTGCGAAATGAAGCTGCGCGACGACGTCACGGCGGCGCTGGCGGCCATCCCGGAGGTGGTCACGGTGGAGGAGGCGGCCAGCAACCGCGACCTCATGCTGACGGTCATCACGCCCACCCTGGCCCACTTCAGCGGCCACGTGATGCCGCAGTTCAGGAAGATCCCGGGCCTTACCAAGTACCAGACGTCGCTGTGCACGCGGCTGCACTCCGGCGGTTACGCGTGGCGGCTGAACGTCCTGGAGAAGCCGCAGAAGGCGGCGCTCCAGGCGCTCGCCGGGCCCGAGGCCTCCGGCCTGGCCCCGGCCGGGAACCAGGGTGCGCCGCTGCCGCAAAGCCACCTGGACCTGATCCCGTTCCTGGCCAGGGACGGGCGGGCGGCGGCCGCGGACATCGCCCGCGCCCTGGGCCGCAGCCCGGCCACGGTCCAGCGGCAGCTCAACCGGGTGCTGGCCAGCCAGGTCCTCTCGTTCCGGTGCGAAATCGCGCAGAAATACTCGGGATACCCGGTGGCCTGCCAGTGGTTCGCCAACGTCCCGCCCGGCCAGCATGAGGCCGCCGCGGCGGAGCTGCGCAGCTTCCGCAACATCCGGCTCAGCGCCTCCACCACCGGCCGCACCAACTTCGTGATCCTGATGTGGCTGCATTCCCTGGCGGACGTCATGAACGCCGAACAGGCGCTGCAGCTGCGGATCCCCGGAATCGAGCTCGTGGAAAGCGTGGTGGTGCTCAACGCCGCCAAGCGGGTCGGCTGGATGCTGAACCCGGATTCGACGGCGACCGGCGCCGTCGTGGTCCCCGCGGCCGAGCTGGCACCGACGGCGTGAGCGCCGGGACCGGCCGCTCGCCGAGGCGGCTGTGGCTTAGTTCTTCTTCCAGTGTTTGGGCCACTTCACGTTCAGCAGCAGCATTCCCAGCAGGAGCGCGTCAACGGTCATGATGGCGGCCATGAGGTAGGCCCAGCCGATCATCATGGGTTGCTCACCGCCGACCGGCAGCCCGAAGTGTGGGGGTGCATCAGAATGCCCATGACGATCTCCTGACTGGAATCCCCCCAGACACTCGATAGTCGTCCCAGTGTGCCACGGCGGCGCCCCGGAGGGAACGGCAAAGCTAGCGCAGTACGGCGGTCCGGTGGCCCTGGAAGAAAAGGCGGCCTTCGCAGTCCCAGCGGACGGCGTCGGCTCGGCTCAGCGCGCCGTGGCGGGCTCCGCCCTGATGATGTTCACTATCTCGGCAAATCCCAGCCGGTGGGCGTTCTCCAACGCCGTTCGTCCTTGAGGGTCCGGGATCGTGGGGTCCGCGCCGGCGGCGAGGAGCTGCCGGACCACGTTCTGCTGCCTGGGGCCGCCGTTGTTGAGGAGGATGGCCTCCTGTAGGGCGGTCCAGCCCAGCCTGTTGACGTGGTTCACGGGCACCCCTGCTTCGAGGAGGATCCGCACGGTCTCCACGTGTCCGTGTTCGCTGGCCGGGATCAGCGCTGTCCCGCCGAACCGGTTGATGCTGGACACGTCGGCGCCGTTGGCGAGCGTCAGCTGCAGGACCTCATTGAATCCTTCAGCCCCGGCATAGAGGAACGCTGAATCCTGGATCGAGTCCTTGGTATTAACGTTGCCGCCGGCCCGGATCAGCTCGGCCACCTGACCGACGTCGTTGGCCTTGGCAGCCTGGACAAGGCGCCGGTCCAGTGACGCTTGAGCCTCCCGGGGCCGGACCGGCGGGGCCGACGTTGTCGAAGAATGCGGCGGGGCCGGTGGCGTCAGCCGCGGCGCCTGCAGCCCGGGAATATCCCCGGCGGCCGGGGACTCGAGCCCGAGGGGCCGTTCGGCTCCCGGGCCACAGGACGTCAGCCCGAGCATCGCTGCCGTGATCAAGACAAGATTCCGGATCCGGGCCACGGTGACGCCTACTTGGCGGTGCCCGGCGCGGCACCCGCAATGGATTCCGCACCGGCTGCGGCGCAGGCTTCGTCGAGCACGCCGTCGGGAGCTCCGCCGACGCCGATGCCCGCCACGGACACCCCGTTGACCTTCAGCGGAACCCCGCCGGCCAGGAAGAGGGTGCCGGGGAGGTCGGCGATGCTCGGCCCGTTCCCGTTGATCCTCTTGGACAACTCGCTGGTCGGCGTTCCGAAGGCCGCAGCGGTGTAGGCCTTTTGCCGGGCCGCCTCGATTGTGTGCTCGGCTGCGTTGTCGCCGCGGAGCAGGGCCTGGACAGTCCCGAAGCGGTCGACCAGCGCCACCGTCACGAACGGCAGCTTGTCGGCCTGGCATTTCCCGAGGGCGGCCTGGACGGCAGCAGCGGAAGCATCCACGCTGATGCGGTTCTGGGCGACCACGTTCTCAGGAACCGGCTGGATGTCCGCCGCCGGGACGGCAAGGCTGGCCGCGGCCGGGGTGGGCCCGGCGTTGGCGGCGGCCGTCAGCCCGCCGGTCAGGAGCAACACTCCGGTGGCAGCGGCGGCAGTGATGATCTTGTTGGACTTCTTCATGGGTTCTCCTTGGAGTGCGGTCTCGGGACTTGCTCCAAGCTGATGGCCTGGGTCCCGAATCCATCTTTTCCGCTCCCGTGCGGGTGGGCATCGGGCATTCGTCTGACGCTTCCTCCCCCGTAAGGCCAGCAGTATCAGCCAAATGGCTGAGGCCGGCGCCACGTCGCGGGCTCTAGCATGGTGGGTAGTACTCCATCCACCGGAACCGGATCCCATGCCTGACTTACCAGCCGCCCCGCCGGTGCCCTCCGAGCGCGACCGTGCCACGGGGAGGGGACCGCTGGGCCGGATCGACGCCGTCGTCCACCTCGGTTTCGCCGTGCTCCTGGTGGCGTCGGCGGTCCGCTACATGATGAGGCACAGCCCTGCGGATAACCTAGGGGTTCTGGCACTCGCCGCGGCGGTCTGTACGCTCTACGCCCTGATCGCCGTGCTCTCGCAGCGGCGTCGGCCGTGGGCGGTGTGGATGTTCGTCCTGGTAGTGCTCTGGGCCGTGCTGGTGATGGTGGCGCCGAGCTTTGCCTGGTGCTCGTTCGCGCTGTTCTTCCTGTGCCGCACGGCCTTCACCGGGTGGGTCGGCTACGTCGCCGGCGGCGCGACGGCGGCGGCTACTGCGTTCGGGCTGTTCCGGCTTGGCGGCGGCACCGATGTCGCCATGCTCCTGGGACCCTTGGCGGTGGGCGTCATGCTGACACTGATCCATGACCGCATCGAGCACGACGCCGAGGAGCAGCGCCGGCTCCATGCGGCGGTGTCGCTGGCGCAGGGTCAACTTGCGGCCACCGAGCGAAGGGCGGGGAGCATCGAGGAACGTGCCCGGGTTTCCCGGGAGATTCATGACACCGTGACCCAGGGCCTGGCCAGCAGCCTCCTGCTGCTGGAAGCGGCCAGCCGGTCCTGGCCCGCGCCGGCCGCACGTGAGGACGTCCGTGCCGCCAGCGGGATGCTGCGGCAGAACCTGGTTGAAACCCGCAGCCTGGTCCACGACCTCGCTTCCCCGGGCCTGGATACGGCGCCCCTGCCGGACGCCGTAGCCAAAGCGGCATCGCAGTACCTGCCGGGGGTGCACCTGCTGGTCACCGGCGAGCCCCGCCAGGTTCCCGCCGACACCCGGCACGCCCTGCTGCGGGTGGTCCAGAGCGCGGCCGCCAACACGGCGCTGCATGCGTCCGCGGCCAACGCCACGGTAACGCTGGGCTTCCTGCCGGGCGCCGTCACGCTGGATGTGTACGACGACGGCGCGGGCTTTGATCCGTCGTCGCTGGCGCCGCCGTCGGACGCTGGAGGCTACGGACTGCGCGCCATGCGCCAGCGGGTCGAGCAACTCGGCGGCGTATTCTCGGTGGAAAGCAGCCCCGGCGGCGGGACGGTTGTGGCCGCGGAACTGCCGACCAGGGAGGAACAGTGAAGACCATTACCGTGCTGCTGGCGGATGACCACCTGGTCGTCCGCAGCGGGCTCAAGGCGCTCCTGGGGACGCAGCCCGGCATTGAGGTGGTGGCCGAGGCAGCCTCCGGTGAGGAGGCACTCGCCCTGGTGGAGCAGCACGGCCCGGCCGTGGTGATGATGGATCTCGCCATGGGTGCCGGCATGGACGGCATCGAGGCCATCAAGCGGCTGCGGCAGCGCAACAGCCGGCAGGCGATCCTCGTGTTCACCACGTATGACTCCGACGCCGACATCGTCCGCGCCGTCGACGCGGGGGCGATGGGCTATCTGCTCAAGGACGCCTCCCCCGAGGAGATCTTCGCAGCTGTCCGCGGCGCGGTCCACGGCAAGAGCGTGATGAGCGCGCCGGTGGCCTCGCGGTTGTTCCAGCAACTGCGCAACCCGGACGCCATCCTGACCCCGCGCGAGGCCGAGCTGCTGAGCCTCCTGACCGAAGGGCTCAGCAACCGCGAACTCGGCCAGCGGCTGTTCATCTCCGAGGCCACGGTGAAGACGCACCTGGCGCACATCTACGCCAAGCTCGGGGTCGAAACCCGTTCCGCGGCGATCGCCACCGCCATCCGCCGCGAGGGCATGCGCTAGGCGGGCATCACCTGGAGTCCCCTGCCCCGTTACGTGAAATGCGCGGAAGGACGGCTAGCCCGTCAGCGACGAGCCTGCCCTCGTGGAGGACGGTGCGGTCGGTGCCGCGGTCCATGACGGCGCTGGTGATGGTTTCGCCGTCGATTAGGACGATGTCGGCCCGATCCCCCGGAGCCAGGCCGGGCCGGTCGTCGGGATTGGTGAGGCGCGGGACGGTGCGGTCCATCATGGACGCGCCTCCGATGGTGGCGATCGCCGCGCAGTGTTCGATCAGCCGGTCCTTGCGCAGCCGGTGGGTGAACGCCAGCTGCCAGGTGCGGTCGAGCATGTCGCAATTGCCGTACGGGCTCCAGTAATCGCGCTGGCCGTCTTCGCCCAAACCGACGCGGATGCCCGCTTCTGTCATCCGGGCCAGATCAAACTGTGTGCCGCCGCTGGCCGGGGCGACCGTCGCCCAGGCCACGTCCAGTTCGGCCATCTGCTCCATGAGCCGGGCGGTCACATCGGGGTGGATGTTGGCCAGATCGTAGGCATGGGACAGCGAGACGCGTCCCTCCATACCCAGCGCCCGGGTGCGTTCGAAGATCAGTTCGGCGCTGAAGACCCCCAGGTGGCCGGGCTCGTGCAGGTGGATGTCGACGTCGACCCCGTACTTTTCAGCCAGGCCGAACACGATGTCCAGATGGCGGACGGGGTCTCGGTCCAGCTGGCAGGGGTCAATGCCGCCAATGGTCGTGGCACCCGCGCGGAGGGCCTCCTCGAGGAGCGGGACGGTGCCGTCCTCCAGCAGGAGGCCGGCCTGTGGGAAGGCCATGATCTCTACGTCGGCGGCGTGGGCAAAGCGCTCCTTGGCAGCCATGACTGCCTCGAAGCGCTCAAGCTTGCAGTCGACGTCGACCTGGGCGTAGGAACGGACCCGCGTGGTACCCCGCGCAATCATTCGCTCGAGCGTCCCAGCAACGACCTCCGTGTAGGGGATGGGGGTGTCGCGCCAGTTTTCCCGGTCGTTGCACATCATGTTCCACACACCGGGCGAGGCGGTGTGCTCCCGGAACGGCAGCCCGATCCGCGTCGAGTCGAGGTGGACATGCACGTCCGTGAATGAGGGCAGGGCGATCCGGCCCCGCCCGTCGACCGTCCCGCCGGCAGAATCGGCGGCTCCGACGGCGGTCAGCGCTGGGCGAACGGCGGCAATCCGCCCCTCGCGCATCTCAAGGTCTACGGCGTCCCCGCCCCAGGGGCGGACGTTAGTAATGAGCATGGCGATTCCTTTCGGCCGGGCTGTGGTCTGCCCAATATCCGGGCGGTCACGGGCACTCGACCACTTCCGCGAAGTGGACGGGCGTTTTGTTGCCGTTCGCACCGTAGATTTTTGGTCCTCTTTGTATCCGCGCTGATTCCATGATTCTAATCTAAACTGCGGACTGGCATTAATAATTTAAATCGGTATGGTGATGGGTAGGTAGCGTTTAGAAATGCGTGATTCCATTGTCGGAAAAGTCTCCCAGAAACAGCAGTGCCAAAAAAACGGGAAAGTCGATTCTCGAAAAGAGAGCCGAAAAAAGGGCGAAAACCGAAACCAGCGAAAATCTGTTCGCAAAGCCTCGCAAAAACCAGCGGTGACACACCGCCCATGACGGCCCGCCAGCCGCGTGTACTAAGGGCCGCGGGCAGCCGAACCAGGGATTCCCGGCGGTGCACGGCGGCCCGCAGCAGGCCACCCCGGCGCCGTGGATCCCCACGCCACTAGGGTCCGAATTCAATTCCTTTCCCAGAGTTAATTCTCGCGGAGCGGACGGTTCCTGGTGTCTCCAAATGCCCTGACTGGGCATCGCCTAATTCCCGCTTGGCCTGCGTTTTGAGCCTTCTGGGTGGCCAACCGTTGAAACAGAGAAAGGACCGGTAATGCGCGCGAAACGCATCGCCCTGGTTATCCCGGCAAGCCTAAGTCAGCCCGTCCGCGTCGAAAAGATCAACACGGCCCTGGCCGCGCGTCAGATCCTGGTTGAAGGAAGCGTCGGAGCAATCACCGGTAAGGACTGGCACGTTTATCTGAACGACGAGGCAGACTTTATCCCCCTGCCACTGAATGCCCGGGCCGAAGTGCTGATCCGCGAAGCAGGTTTACATCTTGAGGAGACCGTCAGCGGGACGGCTGTTTTCCTTGGCCACGAGGACAACGGCGATGAAGCAGATGCGCCGGCACATCTGCTCCAGCTGGCCGAACGCCTCTTCGGCACCGCGCTGGCCGCCTAGCAACCAGGGAAGATCCGCGCAGCGAAACCCCTTCAAACGCTGCACCCGCAACGGTCCGAAGCTAGCGCAGGACGACGGTCCGGTTGCCCTGGAGGAAGACGCGGCCTTCGCAGTGCCAGCGGACGGCGTTGGAGAGTGCCTTGCGCTCGGTGTCGCGTCCGGCGGCCACGAGGTCCTCGGCGCCGAAGGTGTGGTCCACCTCCACCACCTGCTGGGAGATGATCGGGCCCTCGTCGAGCTCGGCGTTGACGTAGTGGGCGGTAGCGCCGACGGTTTTGACGCCGCGGGCGTGCGCCTGGTGGTAGGGCTTGGCGCCCTTGAAGGACGGCAGGAAGGAGTGATGGATGTTGATCGCGCGGCCGTCCAGGCGGCGGGTGAGATCGTCGCTGAGGACCTGCATATAACGGGCCAGGACCACGAGTTCGACCTCCAGCCGGTCGACGAGCTCCATCAGGCTCTCCTCGGCCGCGGGTTTGGTGTCTGCCGTGACGGGCACATGGAAAAAGGGGATGCCGTGCCATTCCACGATGCCCCGGTGGTCCGGATGGTTCGAGACGACCGCGACAATATCGATCGGCAGTTCCCCGATGCGGGCGCGGAACAGCAGGTCGTTGAGGCAGTGCTCGAATTTGGACACCATGATCAGGACCCGGCGTTTCATCCCGTGGGGGCGCAGTTGCCACTGCATGCCGAATTTTTCGGCCACGGGCACAAAGGCCGCCCGGAGTGAGTCAAGGGTGGCCGGTCCGCCGGGGAAGTCGCCGGCCGAGGCGAAGTGGATCCGCATAAAGAAGTGGCCGTCGTCCTGGGAGTCGAACTGCTTGCTTTCCAGGATGTCGCAGCCCTGATCGAGCAGGAATCCGGACACGGCATGGACCAGTCCCCGCGTTTCCGGGCAGTCGAGGGTCAGAACGTATTCATTCGCGCTGCTAGTGAGGCTATCCACGGCTCAGCACTCGATCACATTCACGGCGAGGCCTCCGCGGGAGGTCTCCTTGTATTTGGTTTTCATGTCCGCTCCTGTCTCACGCATGGTCTTGATGGCTTTATCCAGCGACACTTTGTGGCTGCCGTCGCCGTGCAGGCACAGGCGGGCGGCGTTGATGGCCTTCACGCTGGCGATCGCGTTCCGTTCGATGCACGGGATCTGCACCAGGCCGCCGACGGGGTCGCAGGTCAGGCCGAGATTGTGTTCGATGCCCACTTCGGCGGCGTTTTCCACCTGCGCGGGAGTGCCGCCCAATACCTCGCACAGCCCGGCGGCCGCCATGGAGCAGGCGGAACCGACCTCGCCCTGGCAGCCCACTTCCGCGCCGGAGATGGAGGCATTGATCTTGAACAGGATCCCGACGGCGGCCGCCGCCAGCAGGAAGCGGACGACGCCGTCGTCGTCGGCTCCCGGAACAAATTTGACGTAGTAGTGCAGCACCGCGGGCACGATGCCGGCCGCGCCGTTGGTCGGGGCGGTGACGATGCGCCCGCCGGCGGCGTTCTCCTCGTTGACCGCGAGGGCGAAAAGGTTCACCCACTCCATGGCACGGAGCGGGTCGGTCACCCCGGTGTCCGCTGTCAGGGTCCGGAACAGCGACGGGGCGCGCCGTTTGACGTTCAGCCCGCCGGGCAGGATCCCCTCGGCCGCGCAGCCGTTGTCCACGCACTGGCGCATGACCGCCCACAGGGCCAGCAGCTTCTCCCGGAGTTCGGCTTCGCTGCGCCAGACGAGTTCGTTGGCGAGCATCACCTCGGAGATGGACATGCCCTCACGCGAACAGATGTCCAGGAGCTCGTCGGCGGTCGTGAAGGGGTAGGGCAGCACGGTGTCATCCGCCACCACCTGGTCCGCTCCCTGGGCGGTGCCGTCAACCACGAAGCCGCCCCCAATGGAATAGAAGCTCCGCTCGCTGAGGACGGCGCCGGTGCGGTCCAGCGCCCGGAAGGTCATGCCGTTCGGGTGGGCCGGGAGCGACTTGCGGCGGTGCAGCACCACGTCCTCGTCCCAGTTGAAGTCCACCCGGTGGTCCCCGCCGATCCGGAGTTCGGCATCCAGGGCGGCGGCCGCGACCTGGTCATCGGCGGTGGCGGTGTCCACCGTGTCCGGATCCTGGCCCTGGAGGCCCAGGACCACGGCCTTGTCCGAACCGTGGCCCCGGCCGGTGGCGCCGAGGGAGCCGAACAGCTCGGCCTGCACCCTCGTGGTGGAGCTCAGCTGCCCGTCGCTTTTCAGTCCGTCGGCGAACCGTTTGGCCGCCCGCATCGGGCCGACCGTGTGGGAGGAGGACGGCCCGATGCCAACAGAGAACAGATCCAGGACGCTGAGCGCCATCAGGGGACCTCGGGGGAGGCGTATTCGCGCATGGCGTCGAGGAGCCAGCGGCCCAGGAACTCCGCGAAGGATGCCCGAGGGAAGACGCGGTATTCCTCCTCAGCGGTCTTCCACAGGACGGCGGGGATGCCGCCGACTTCCGTGGACAGGGCCGTCCCGGTCTTGAAGACGCGGGGGTGCAGGTCCAGGGAGCAGCCCTTCTCCAGGACGGCCCGTGCCCGCGGACCGGAGAGTTCGAGCGTGGTGCGGTTGGCGGAGAGATCCACCACCTGCCCGGCGCCGTCCCCCAGTGCCTCCACCAGCGCACCGGGCAGCTCGCCGCCCAGGCTTTCGTGGGATTCCGCGGGGGCCACGAGCAGGAATTCTGCCGGGCCCAGCCACAGCACCGCGGTCCCGCCGCTGCCGCGGACCTCCCCTGATGCCGAGGGCAGGCCCCCCGTCAGGGTGCCCAGCCGTTCCCCGGCGTCGCTGCCCGGATCGACCCGGAGCCCGGCCATGGTCAGGAACGGCACCTCGCGCAGCTCCACGGTGCCCGCCACGGACCCCGTCTCAAACGCTGCCTTCAGTGGCGACGCGGGGCTCTGCCGGAGGGTCTGGATTTTCTTGGAATTTTCGAGTGCTGCAGTGTCAGCCATCTTTGCGGGTCCCTTCAGAGTCAAAAAGTACGGTTTCTGCGACAACCACGTCCACCAGCTGGTCCCCGGCGGCGGCCACCAGGGTTTCGCCGATGCGGTTGCGGCCGTTCTTGATCAGGGCGAGGGCGAATGACCGTCCCAGCGCCGCGCTGTGGTAGCTCGAGGTCACGAATCCCTGCATCGGGACGGGGCCGTAGGCGGGGTTAACGGTGATGCCCTGCTCCACCAGCTGGGTGCCTTCGGGCAGCCGGATCGTGCCGTCCACGGGAAGGACGCTGACCAGGTGCTTCCGGTCGGTGCGGCCGGCGTCCTTGCGGGCGTAGGACCGCTTGCCGATGAAGTCCTTGACCTTGGACACGACCCATTCCATCCCGGCGTCCTGCGGGGTGACGGTCCCGTCGGTGTCCTGGCCGACGATCGGGTAGCCCTTCTCCGCCCGCAGCACGTGCATGGTTTCGGTGCCGTAGGGGGTGATGCTGAATTCCGCCCCGGCCGCTGCCACTGCTTCCCAGGTGTTCAGCCCGTACCAGGACGGGATGTTGATTTCGTAGGCCAGCTCGCCGGAGAACGAGATCCGGCAGATCCGGGCCCGGACGCCGGAGGCGAGCGTGGTTTCCTTGAACGTCATGAACGGGAACGCCTCGGCGTCGAGGCCGCCGTCGGCCGCCAGCTCCGGAGCCAGCTTCGCCACGACGGCACGGGATTTCGGTCCGACGACGGCGATGGTGGACCACTGCTCCGTGACCGAGGTGCAGTGCACGTCCAGCTCCGGCCATTCGGTCTGCAGCCATTCCTCCAGCCAGTCCAGGACCTTGGCAGCGCCGCCGGTGGTGGTGGTCATAAAGAACCGGTCATCGTCGAGGCGGAGCGTGACGCCGTCGTCGAAGATCATCCCGTCCGGGGTGCACATCACGCCGTAGCGGGCCGAGCCCGGGGCGAGCTTCTTGAACGCGTTCGTGTAGATGCGGTTCAGGAACTCGCCCGCGTCCTTGCCCCGGATCTCGATCTTGCCCAGCGTGGTGGCGTCCATGAAGCCGACCGATTCCCGGACGGCGGCGCATTCGCGCAGGACCGCGGCGTCCATGTCCTCGCCGTTCTGCGGGTAGTACCAGGGGCGCTTCCACTGGCCGACATCCTCGAAGAGGGCGCCGCGGGCGACATGCCAGGGGTGGATGGAGGTGAGCCGGGCCGGGTCGAAGAGCTCGCCGCGCTGGCGTCCGGCCAGGGCAGCGAACGCCACGGGCGTGAAGGGGGCGCGGTACGCGGTGGTGCCGATTTCCCCGATGCCCCGGGACGCTTCGCCGGCCTGCCGCAGGGCCGCGGCGATGACGCCGATCGCGTTCACCCCGGAGGTCTTGCCCTGATCGTTGGCGGTGCTGATCGAGGTGTAGCGCTTGACGTGTTCCACCGAGCGCATGCCGGCGCCGGTGGAGCGGAGCACGTCGGCCACGGACTGGTCGCGCTGGAAATCGACGAAGTGGTGGTGCCAGTCATCCGGGCCGCCTTCCTGCCCGGGGACCAGCCAGAGCTGGCGCGTCGGGGCGGACGCCTTCGGCTCGGAAAGGACCAGCGGATCCACGGCTGCGCCGGAATTTTCAAGGTCGAAGCCGGCGGCGCCGGCCGCGGCGGCCCCGGCGGAGATGCCTTCGGCGACACAGTCGCCGAGTTCAAAACTGCCGCGGCCGGCACCGGCTACGTGCTGGTTGGGGACCACGCTGCTGGGGACGAACGCCGCCAGGTCATCGTCCCAGCGGATCTTGCCCTGGCGCTGGGAGTGCAGGTGCACCACGGGGGACCAGCCGCCGGAGACGGCGAGCAGGTCGCAGGCGAGCTGTTCGACGCCGGAGGTGAGTTCGCCGTCGTCGTTGATGCTCCGGACGGTGACGCCGGCGACGCGCTCCTCACCGGTGGTGTTGGCAACGGCGCTGCCGATCAGCACCCGCGTGCCGGCCGCGGCCGCCGCGGCGGCTGTTTCGCTCAGCCGCGGGCGGGCGTCCACGACGGCCCCGACGCGGATGCCGGCGGCGCGGAGGTCGGCGGCCAGGGCGTAGGCGCTGTCGTTGGTGGTGCTGATGACCACGCGCGAACCGGGGGCAACGGCGTAGCGGTTGAGGTAGCTGCGGACCGCGGAGGCGAGCATGATGCCGGGGCGGTCGTTGTTTTCGAAGACCAGCGGGCGTTCGTGGGCGCCCGGAGCGAGGACGACCTGGGCGGCGCGGATGTGCCAGATCCGCTGGCGGGAGACGCCGGGGGCGGCCGGGGTCAGGAGGTGGTCCGTCCGGTTCTGGGCCGCGATGACGTAGTTGGAGTCGTAGGAGCCGAAAGCAGACGTGCGGTTCAGGACCGTGCACTCGGCCGCGGAGATCAGTTCGGCTTCAACGTTGGACACCCAGTCCAGGGCCGGGACCCCTTCGATGGTCTCCGCGAGGTCCGGAGCGGTGGATCCGGACAGCAGCGAGCCGCCCAGTTCGGGCTGGTCGTCCAGGAGTATGACGCGGGCGCCGCTGCGGACTGCTTCGCGGGCCGCGGCCAGGCCTGCGGGGCCGCCGCCGACCACAAGGACGTCGGTGTGGACGTACTTCTTGTCGTACTCGGCCCGGTCCTCCTCGGGGTCCAGCTTGCCGAGGCCGTTAAGGAGTTCGGCGCTGAGCCCGTCCACCAGGGTCACCGTGGTGGCGGGGAGCATGGATTCTGCCACGTGGCCCGGGAACCGGGCGGCGACCTTGACGAGGGCGTTGGATTCCTCGACGCCGGCGGACATGATGCCGCGGGGCCGGTCCTCATACAGGGAGTTGCCGGCGCGGAGCTGGCCGTTCGCCAGCAGGGCGGAGGCGAGGGTGTCGCCGGGGTGGCCGGTGAATTCACGGCCATCCACGGTGAAGCGCCAGGTGACGCTGCGGTCGATGCGTCCGCCGGTGGACAGACGCGCGGGCTGCGGCTGAGCGGTCATTTGACTGCTCCTTCCGGGGAGACGGGGCTGGGGACGGCCGGGGCGGTGGGTCCCGTGGCGGGACGAAGCTGACCCATCGGGTACACGGCCTGGATGTCGTAGGTGACGGTGTCGCGGAGCATGTTGAACCACTGGCGGCAACTGGTGCTGTGCAGCCAGCGCTCTGCGAAGGCGCCCTTGGTGTTGTCGCGGTAGAACAGGTACTCGGCCCATTCACGGTCGGTGAGTTCCGCCGGGTTTTCGGGGTAGGCGATGTGGGCCTGGCCGCCGTAGCGGAATTCGGTCTCGTCGCGGGGGCCGCAGTTGGGGCAGGGGATCAGGAGCATGTCCGTACCTCTTTCTAGTGGGCCACGGCGGCGGCGCCGTGTTCATCGATCAGGGCGCCGGTTTCGAAGCGCTCGAGGGCAAAGGGTTTGTTCAGGGTGTGCGGCGTTCCGGTGGCGATCGTGTGCGCGAAGGTCAGCCCGGCCGCCGGAGTGCCCTTGAAGCCGCCGGTGCCCCAGCCGCAGTTGACGAACATGTTCTCCACCGGGGTGGTGCCGACGATCGGGGAGGCGTCGAGGGTGGTGTCCACGATCCCGCCCCAGGTCCGGAGCACGTGGGCCCGGGCGAAGATGGGGAAGAGTTCGACGGCGGCTGCCATCTGGTGCTCGATCACGTGGAAGGATCCGCGCTGGCCGTAGCCGTTGTAGGAGTCAACACCGGCGCCCATGACCAGTTCGCCCTTGTGCGCCTGGGAGACGTAGACGTGGACGTGGTTGGACATGACCACCGTGGGGTGGACTGGCTCGTGGAGTTCGGACACGAGCGCCTGGAGCGGGTGGGACTGGATGGGCAGCCGGAACCCGGCCATTTCCGCGAGGACCGAGCTGTGTCCGGCGGCGCAGAGGCCGACCTTTTCGGTGTGGATGGTGCCGCGGTTGGTCTTGACGCCGACGACGCGGTTGCCGTCCTTGAGGAAGCCGGTGACTTCGCAGTTCTGGATGATGTCCACGCCGAGTTCGTCGCATTTGCGGGCGAACGCCCAGGCAACGTGGTCGTGCTTGGCGATGCCGGCACGCGGCTGGTAGGTGGCGCCCATAACCGGGTAGCGGATGTTGTCGTTGATGTTCAGGATGGGGCAGAGTTCCTTGACCTGCTGCGGGTCCAGCCACTCGGCGTCGACGCCGTTGAGCTTGTTCGCCCCCACACGGCGGATGCTCTCGCGGACGTCACCCAGGGTGTGGGCCAGGTTCATCACGCCGCGCTGGCTGAACAGGAAGTCATACTCAAGCTCTTCCGGCAGGATCTCCCAGAGCTTCAGGGCGTGCTCGTAGATCGCCGCGCTCTCGTCCCAGAGGTAGTTGGAGCGGATGATCGTGGTGTTCCGGGCCATGTTGCCGCCGGCGAGCCAGCCCTTTTCCAGGATGGCGATGTTGGTCATCCCGTGGTTCTTGGCCAGGTAGTAGGCGGTGGCGAGGCCGTGCCCGCCGCCGCCGACGATCACGGCGTCGTAGGAGGACTTGGGCTCCGGGTTGCGCCAGAGGAATTCCGGGTGCTCCGGAAGCTGTTCCGTGCTCATTGTGCTGCTCCAATCAGTTCTGCCTCAAGCGCCGGTGCCGCCGTCGTGGTGCCCAGGTGCGGGTATAGGGGGAACCTTCCCGCCAGGGCGCTGACGCGCCGGCGGAGGCCTGCGGCGGTTTCCTCGCTGAGTTCGTTGTCGATGGCCGGTGACGTGAGGGCGGAGGCGATGATGTCCGCCACCTCCGTGAATTCCGGGGCGCCGAAGCCGCGCGTGGCCAGGGCGGGGGTGCCGATCCGGAGCCCGGAGGAGACCATCGGCGGGCGGGGGTCGAACGGGACGGCGTTGCGGTTGACCGTGATGCCGATCTGGTGCAGCCGGTCTTCGGCCTGCTGTCCGTCCAGCTCCGAGTGCCGCAGGTCCACCAGGACCAGGTGGACATCCGTGCCGCCGTTGACCACCGAGATCCCGGCGGCGGCGACGTCATCCTTCAGCAGCCGGGCCGCGAGAAGGCGGGCACCTTCGAGGGTGCGCTCCTGGCGTTCCCTGAACCCGGCCGACGCCGCGATCTTGAACGCAACGGCCTTGGCGGCGATCACGTGTTCCAGCGGGCCGCCCTGCTGGCCGGGGAAGACGGCGCTGTTGATCTTGCGGGCATACTCCGCCTTGCTCAGGATCACCCCGCCGCGCGGCCCGCCGAGGGTCTTGTGTGTGGTGGTGGTGACGACGTCGGCATAGGGCACCGGGTTCGGGTGCAGCCCGGCGGCGACGAGGCCGGCGAAGTGGGCCATGTCGACCATCAGGTAGGCGCCCACGAGGTCCGCGATCCGGCGGAACTCGGCGAAATCCAGCTGCCGGGAGTAGGCGGACCAGCCGGCGACGATCATTTTCGGGCGGTGCTCGAGGGCCAGGGCCTCGACCTCGGCCATGTCGACCAGGTGGCTGTGCTCGCTCACGTGGTACGGGACCACGTTGTAGAGCTTGCCGGAAAAGTTGATGCGCATGCCGTGGGTGAGGTGCCCGCCATGCGCCAGGGAAAGTCCCATGATCGTGTCGCCCGGTTCCAGCAGGGCAAACATCGCGGCGGCGTTGGCCTGGGCGCCCGAATGGGGCTGCACGTTCGCCGCTTCCGCGCCGAACAGGGCCTTGACCCGGTCAATGGCCAGCTGTTCGATCACGTCAACGTGCTCGCAGCCGCCGTAGTAGCGCTTGCCCGGGTAGCCCTCGGCGTACTTGTTCGTCAGGACCGACCCCTGCGCCTCCATGACCGAGGAGGGGGCGAAATTCTCGGACGCGATCATCTCTAGCGTCGACTGCTGGCGGCCCAGCTCATTGGCGATGGCCTCGTGGACCTCGGGATCGACTGCGGAAAGTCGGTCGTTCAACTGCTCAACCACGGATGCTCCTTATGAAATACCACTGTTGCAATGACTGATATATCAGTGTGATGTCAATGATATGATCGGGATCACAAGAGAGTCAATAGCCGGGAGCGAAGTGGCACTGAGCTTCCGGTTCGAACCAGGAACGGAGCGGCGCCTTGACTGCACTTCAAGCCTTGCCTCCCGCCGAGGACGAAGCCCTGTCCCAGGCGGAGTCCGCGTACCGGCAGCTGCGCGACAAGCTGATCATGCTTGAGATCCGGCCGGGCGAGCCCATCAACGACGGGCAGCTGGCGGCGGAGCTCGGATTCGGCCGCACCCCGGTGCGCGAGGCGATCAAGCGGCTGGAGGTGGACCACCTCGTCGTCTCGTACCCGCGCCGGGGGACCTTTGCCACCAACGTGGACTTCACGGAGCTGGCCGACGTCTCGGAGATCCGGGAACTTCTGGAGCCACTGGCGGCGCGCCGCGCGGCCACCCGCGCAAACGCGGCCATGCGCCGGGAACTGCTGCATGTCGCCAAGGTCATCGCGGAGCTGGATCCCAGCCCGGGGGAGTCCCGGGATCTCATGCGCTACGACCTGACCGTGCACCGGTTAATCTACCGCGCGGCAGCCAACCCGCATCTGGAAGACACCCTGATCCGCTACGACAACCTGGCCACGCGCATCTGGTGCCTGGTCCTTGACAAGGTGCCCTCGGTGAGCGGCCACATCACCGAGCATGTGGAGCTGCTCAAGGCGGTGGCCGCGGGCGACGCCGACAAGGCGGCCGAGCTGGCCCTTCACCACGTCACGAGCTTCGAAGAGACCATCCGGAAGGTGCTCTAGTCTAGGCGCGGGGCCTGTGTCAGACCCGGAAGCGGAATCGGAAACGAGAGGAGTCGCGGAATGGCCATCGAAGTCCGACCGGCGTCGCAGTTCGAGGACGTCAAGGCAGTGTTGGGCCCCAAACGGGCCGATGCCAACGTGTGCTGGTGCCTGAGCTACCGCATCCCCTCCAAGCAGAACCTGGAGTTGCGCGGCCCGGAGCGCGGGGAGCTGGTCCGGCAGCTGACAAGCCAGGACCCGCCGCCCGGTGTGCTTGCGTACGACGGCGGCGACGTGGTGGGTTGGGCGGCTGTCCATCCGCGCGCCGACACCAGTTTTGCCCGCAACCGTAAGATCCCCCATGTGGACGAGCTCGACGTTTGGTCTGTGTGGTGCATTCGGGTGCGGCCAGGGCATCGCGGCAAGGGAATCTCCCACGAGCTACTGAAGGGCGCCGTCGACTTCGCCCGCAGCCACGGCGCACCGGCCATCGAGGGCTATCCGGTCGACAATGAGGGCCAGCGCGTGGACCTCACGATGGCCTACGTGGGCACGCGAAAGCTCTTCGAAGAGGCCGGGTTCACCAAGGTTGCCACCACGGACTCCGTCATCAACGGCTTTCCGCGCGTGCTGATGCGCCTGGACCTCAATGAGAGTATGGATCATGGCCTCGAAGAATGACCCCGAACCCGACGTCGATGCGGAGGCGGGCCAGCACGGCGGCGTCCAGTCGGTGGACCGGGCCCTGGCCGTTCTGCAGATCCTGGCCAGGGACGGCCATGCGGGCGTGAGCGAAATCGCCGCGGAGATGGGCATCCACAAGTCCACCGTCTCCCGGCTGCTCGGTTCGCTGGTGAGCAGGGAGATGGTCCACCAGAACAGCGAGCGTGGCAAGTATCAGCTGGGCTTTGGCATCCTGAGGCTGGCAAGCTCCATTCCCGGGCGGCTCAGCCTGGTCCGTGAGGCCCGGCCAGTAATGGAAAGCCTTGCCGAAGAGTTCAAGGAAACGGTGAACCTTGCCGTGCTGCGCTCCAATTTCGCCGTCAACGTGGACCAGGCGATGGGCCCGTCGACGCTGGCTACTTATGACTGGGTGGGCAGCCTGACGCCGCTCCATGCGACCTCGAGCGGGAAAGTCCTGCTGGCGGCGCTGTCCGCGGACGAACGCGACCGCGTCCTGAAGGAGACCGGGCTTCCGGCCCGGACGCCGCGGACCATCACCGACCGGAACAAGCTCGAAACGCAGCTGCTTGCCGTCGCCCGCGACGGCTACGGGGTGGTCCGCGAGGAGTTCGAAATCGGCCTCAACTCGATGTCGGTGCCGGTGTACAACCATGTGGGCACAGTGATCGGGGCGGTCAGTATTTCCGGGCCCGCCTTCCGTTTTGATCCGGAAAAGGCGCCGGGACTCCTCGAGGCGTTGAAGCAGGCCGGGCTGCAGATCAGCGCAAAGATGGGCTACACCGGCGGCCGGTGAGCGTGCTTGTGGCCGGGCTGCGGTTCTTCGCCAAGGGCCGCAGCCCGGCTCGGCTCAGGACTGCGGGGCGACGCCGCCCACTTTCTCCTGCACCCAGTCGTGGAAGGCCCCGATGTGGTGCTCGCTCGGCACCAGGACGCCGCCCTTGGCGTAGACCTTCGAGCCCATGGCGGGCTGGCACCGCTCGCAGGCGTCGAAGTCCTGCTGGTTGACGCGATGGAACAGCTCCACCGAGGCACTGACGTCCTTGCCGCTGTCCACGACGCTGGGCAGGTACAGCCAGTCGCACTCCACGATGGTGCGGTCCGCGGCCATCGGGAACATGCGGTGAATGATCACGTGGTCCGGGACGAGGTTCACGAATACCGTGGGCTTGATGGTGATGGCGTAGTACCGGCGGTCCTGGTCCTCGCCCACCCCCGGAATCAGGTCCAGCCCTTCCGAGCCGTCGATGGTGAATCCCTTGACGTCCTCGCCGAACTCCGCGCCATGACCCACGAAGTACTGGGCGGCCAGGCCGTCCGCGAACTCGGGCAGGACCTCCGTCAGTTCCGGGTGGATGGTGGCGCAGTGGTAGCACTCCATGAAGTTCTCGATGATGAGTTTCCAGTTCGCCTTCACGTCATAGCGGATGCGGCGGCCCAGGCTGAGGTTGGCCACGTCGTAGCCTTCGATCGCCTTGAGGTCGCCGAGCCGCTCCTCGATGGCTCCGATGACGTCGTCTTCGAAGGACGGCGGCTCGTCCGCAAGGCACACCCACACGTAGCCCAGGTATTCGCGGATGTGGACCTTCACCAGGCCGTACTCGTCCCGGTCGATATCCGGCATCTTGGTCAGGTTTGGTGCCGCGATGAGCTTGCCCTCGAAGTCGTAGGTCCAGGCGTGGTACGGGCACTGGAATGAGCGCGCCGCTTCACCCTGCTCCTCCATGCACAGCTTGACACCGCGGTGCCGGCAGACGTTGTAAAAGGCGCGGATGCCACCCTTGCGGGTGCGGCTGATCAGCACGCTTTCCCGGCCCACCTGCACCGTCCGCCAGGCGCCCGGTTTGTCCAGGTCCGCGGAGCGGACGGCGCAGAACCACATCTGCTCGAAAATCCGCTCCTGCTCGGCCCGGAACACGGCCTCGTCCACATAAGTGTGGCCGGGCAGCGTAGGAATCAGACTCGGGGCACTTACCTCAAGAGACAATTTGTCCTCCTAACGAATAAAAGATCAACAAACAACGACAGCGACAGGCGGCGCCGCGAGGCTCCGCCGCCACTTGGTGAACAGCCGCGGCTGGTTCATGCCGAGGACCGCCACCGGGACATCCCCGCGGTAGTACACGGCGACGCAGCTGTGCGTGAGCGCGTCGCCCGCTTCGATCTCCAGCCGGTCGTAGCCTGCGGCGTGGCCGGCAAACTGCAGCTTGACGCCGTATTGGTCGGACCAGAAATAGTGCGGCTTGGCAGGCTTCGGTGCGGCGTCAGGGTTCAGCAGCGCCTCAACGGCAAGGGCGGCGCGCTCCAGGGCGCAGGTCCAGTGCTCGATCCGGCGGTGCGCACCCGCGGCCTGGTCGAACCAGGCCGCGCAGTCCCCGACCGCCACGATGCCCGGAACGTTGGTGCGGCCCATGGCGTCACACAGGACGCCGCTGCCCAGCTCCAGGCCGGAGCCCTCCAGCCACTGGGTGTTGGGCTCAGCTCCGATGCCCACCACGACGACGTCGGCCGGCAGATAGCGGCCGCCTGCCAGCCGGAGGCCGGTGACGCTACCTTCGCCGCTGTAAAAGACCTCTATGACGGCCGAGGAAATGAGCTCCACCCCGTTGGCGGCGTGGAGTCCGGCCACGACGCCGCCCATCTCCGCACCCAGCTGGACGGCGAACGGCACGGGCTTGGTGTCGATCATCGTGACATCCATGCCCCGCGAGGCCGCAGCGGAGGCCACCTCGGCGCCGATGAAGCCGGCGCCGATCACGGCCATCTTGTTTCCCGGCACCAGCGCGGGCGCGAGGGCCTGCGCGTCCGCGAGGGTGCGCAGCGTGAACACATTGCTCAGCCCGGCCAGCGCGGGCAACTGCCGCGCCCTCGCGCCGGTGGCAATGACGATGCCGTCCGCCTCCACCGTGCTGCCGTCCTTAAGGCGGATGGTCCGCGAGGCGGCATCCAGGGAAGCAGCTCCAGAACCCAGCACCCATTCCGCGCCCAGCTCCTCGGCGTCGGACTCCAGGAAGAGGTCCTTCGCGGTGACCGTCCCGAGCAGGAAGTCCTTGGACAGCGGCGGTCGGTCGTACGGCCGGTGGGGCTCGTCGCCAATGATGACCAGACGTCCGGCAAATCCCTGGGCGCGGGCTGCCCGGGCGGCGGATAGGCCTGCCAGGGAGGCTCCCACAATCGCCAGCGTCTGCATTTCGACATCCTCTTCCAATTGCTTTCTACGCAACAACAATCGCTATATGCAACAGAGTGGGGCAGACCAAGGTCACTGTCAAGAGCGGTTCAGGAAGACGTCGGGGGGCCGCAATAGAAGTGAAAACCCTTGACAAGCCCTGTGAGCTAACCCACTCTGTTGCTTAATGCGATTGCTGTTGTCCACTACGGAACTCCAAGATCGCGGCTTTTCCGAGAATTCCCGAACGAAGTAGAGGTCCACCCATGCACAAGGCATGCCCGCTCAGCGAACTGGCACCCGGGGAAGCGCTGCGGCTGAACACGTCGCCGCCCATCGCCGTGTTCCACACCGAGGAGGGCGAACTCTTTGCCATTGACGACACGTGCACCCACCAGGACGCTTCCCTGGCGGACGGCTGGGTGGAGGACTGCTGGGTCGAATGCCCGCTGCACGCCTCCAGGTTCAACCTCCGCACGGGAAGCGTTGACGCTCCGCCGGCCAAGCTGCCGGTCCGCTCCCACGAAGTCTCAGTGATCGACGGCGACATCATGATCACCGAATCCAAAGAGGTTCCCAACCTCCCGCCTGGCCTGAGCGTGGACGGCCACGTCTAGCACCAGCCCATGAATCCGAACAGAGGACTAGCTCATGGCATTGAACAGCGACATTGGATTGAAAAGTGACGGAAGCAGCACCGAAGGCACCCCTCCCGAAGGCTCCGGGGAGCCGGACGGCCGGCCCGCCGCCGTCGTGATCGACACCCTCGATCCCGCGAAGCAACCGGAGGCCGGCGAGCAGATCCTCGAGGAATTGCGGCAGACCGAAGGCGAACACGCGGCACGCAGCCGGACCCGCAGCACGCTGGGACTGGACAAGACCATTTTCGGGATCACCGGCGTCCTGGCCATCGCTTTTATCGTGTGGGGTTTCATCGGGACGAAAAGCCTCTCCACCACCTCGCAAACCGCCCTCGACTGGGTCATGACGAACACCGGCTGGCTGTTTATGGTGCTGGCGTCCCTGTTCGTGGTCTACGTCCTCTGGCTCGCCCTGGGCCGGTTCGGCGACATCCCGCTGGGCAAGGACGGCGAAAAGCCCGAGTTCCGGACCATCTCCTGGATCTCCATGATGTTTGCCGCCGGCATGGGCATCGGCCTGATGTTCTACGGCGTGGCAGAGCCGCTCTACCACTACGTTTCGCCCCCGCCGGGGACGGTTGACGGCCAGACCCCGGCAGCCATCCAGACCGCCATGGCCACCTCCATCTTCCACTGGACCCTGCACCCCTGGGCGATGTACGCGGTGGTGGGCGTCGCGATGGCCTACGGAACCTTCCGCCTGGGCCGCAAGCAGCTGGTCTCGGCCGCCTTCACGTCCCTGTTCGGCAGCAGGACCGTTGAGGGCCCGGTGGGAAAGCTCATCAACATACTCGCCATCTTCGCCACGCTCTTCGGGACCGCGGCCTCACTGGGCCTGGGCGCCCTGCAGATTGGCAGCGGCCTCACGTCCAACGGCTGGGTGGGAGAACTCGGCACACCCCTGCTCGTGGCAATCGTTGCGGTCCTGACCGTCTGCTTCGTCGCCTCCGCGGTGTCCGGCATCCGCCGCGGCATCCAGTGGCTGTCCAACATCAACATGGTCCTGGCCGTCATCCTGGCGCTCATCGTGTTCGTCGCCGGGCCCACCCTGTTCATCCTCAACCTGATTCCCGCGGCCATCGGCGACTACGCCCGCGACCTGGCCGAAATGGCATCCCGCACCGAAGCCGTCGGTGACGAGGCGCTGCGCACCTGGCTGTCCGGCTGGACCATTTTCTACTGGGCCTGGTGGGTGTCCTGGACGCCGTTCGTGGGCATGTTCATCGCCCGCATCAGCCGCGGCCGCACCATCCGCCAGTTCGTCACCGGCGTCCTGCTGGTGCCCAGCCTGGTCAGCGTGCTCTGGTTCGGTATCTTCGGAGGAACCGCCTTCAACATCCAGGCCGCGGCGGACAAGACGGAAAACCCTGCTGACGGCCTCGTCACAATGGTCGACGGCGCTCCCTCCATCTCCTTCGACGGCGCCCTTTTCGACCTGATTCGCAACCTGCCGCTCTCCGCCGGCGTCGCCGCGGCGGTGGCCGTCCTGGCCATGGTCCTGGTGGGCATCTTCTTCGTGACGGGCGCCGACTCCGCCTCTCTGGTGATGTCCACGCTGAGTTCCAACGGCTCCAACGAGCCCTCCCGGGGCCTGGTGATCTTCTGGGGCCTGCTCACGGGTGCCGTTGCGGCGGTCATGCTGCTGGCCGGCGGCGATGAGCCGTCGGAGGCACTGTCCGGCCTCCAGCGCATCACCATCGTGGCGGCGCTGCCGTTCGTGCTGGTCATGCTGCTGCTGTGCTTCGCCCTGACCCGTGACCTCCGCCGGGATCCGCTGGCCCTGCGCCGTCGGCTGGCCAGCAACGTCGTCGAACGGGCCATCCGCGACGGCGTGGACCAGCACGGCGGGGTCCAGTTCGACCTGGTGACCCGACACGAATGCGACGGACGCTGTTCCGCGGAAAAACGCTGCCCCGGCGACGCCTCCGCCCCCGCCGACGCCTCCACGCCCAACGACGCCATCAAATAGGAGAGAACCGTGGCCACAATCCTTCAAAACCGCCCCGCGGGTGCCGTGACCACCGTCAACGCCGTACCTGCCGTTGCGGGTGCGGCGACGGCGGTCTCGAAGACCCGCCCGGCGGAATTCGTCCTCACCCTGGCCTGTCCCGAACGGCCCGGCATCGTCCGGGCGGTGACCGCATTCCTGGCCGACAGCGGCTTTGACATCGTGGAGCACCAGCAGTTCGATGACCACGTCAGCGGGAACCTCTACCTGCGCACGGCGTTCACCGGAGGCGGGCCCGCCGAGTCCAACGCGGAAGTCCTCACGGCAGCGTTCGCGCCGACTGCCCGCGAATTCGGGATGGAATTCTCCATCCACGACGGCAGGCCCCAGCGGCTTCTGGTCATGGTTTCCAAGTTCGGTCACTGCCTGAACGACCTGATCTTCCGCTGGCAGGCGGGGAGCCTGGGTGCGGAGATCGCCGTCGTTGTTTCCAACCATGAGGACCTGCGGGCCATGGCCGAAGCCGTAGGGCTGCCCTTCATCCATGTTCCGGTGACGTCCGGCACTAAACCGGAGGCCGAGGCGCGGCTGCTGGAGCTCGTGGCCGAATACGACGCGGATCTGGTGGTCCTGGCGCGCTACATGCAGGTGCTGTCCAACGGCCTCTGCACCAGCCTGCGTGGCCGGGCGATCAACATCCATCATTCGTTCCTGCCGGGATTCAAGGGGGCCAAGCCGTACCACCAGGCCTACGACCGCGGGGTGAAGCTCGTGGGAGCCACCGCGCACTACGTGACGCCGGACCTCGATGAGGGACCGATCATCGAGCAGGAGGTCTTCCGGGTGGACCACAGCCTGGATCCGGACGCCCTCGTCACGGTGGGCCGGGACGCCGAATCGCAGGCCCTGTCCCGCGCGGTCAAGTGGCATTGCCAGCACCGCGTCCTGCTCAACAACACCCGCACCGTCGTATTCCGCTAAGGCGAACCAGGAGAACCACTTATGAGCGCATCACCACGCGTTGTCATCATCGGCGCCGGCATCGTCGGCACCAACCTCGCGGACGAACTCGCCACCCGGGGCTGGACCAACGTCACCGTGGTCGAGCAGGGTCCGCTGGAACTGGCCGGCGGTTCCACCTCGCACGCCCCCGGCCTGGTTTTCCAGACCAATCCGTCCAAGACGATGACCGAGTTCGCCGGCTACACGGTCAGCAAGCTGCTGGCCCTTAGCGCCGACGGAGCGTCCTGCTTCAACCAGGTGGGCGGGCTCGAACTGGCCACCACCGAGGCCCGGCTGCAGGACCTCAAGCGCAAGCTCGGGTACGCCACGTCCTGGGGCATCGAAGGCCGCCTGATCGATCCCGACGAGTGCGAGAAACACTACCCGCTGCTCGGCACCGGGGCGTTGGGGAATGGCGGCACTGTCCTCGGCGGGCTCTACGTCCCCACGGACGGGCTCGCCTCCGCGGCCCGCGCCGTCCAGCTGCTGATCAGCCGCACCCGCGAAGCCGGCGTCTCGTACCTCGGCTCCATCTCCGTGACGGGCATTGAGCAGACGGGCGGCAGGGTCACCGGCGTCGAAACGGCCGACGGCGTGATCCCGGCGGACATTGTGGTGTCCTGCGCCGGCTTCTGGGGCCGCGAGCTCGGGAAGATGGTGGGCCTGAAGGTGCCGCTGCTGCCGCTCGCCCACCAATATGTGAAGACAACCTCGCTGCCCGAGCTGAAGGGCCGCAACGAGCTTCCCAACGGCGCCCGCCTGCCGATCCTGCGCTACCAGGACAAGGACCTGTACTTCCGCGAGCACGGCGACCGGATCGGCATCGGTAGCTACGCGCACCGGCCCATGCCCGTGGACATGGCACAGCTGCCCCGCGTCGGCGCCGGGGAGATGTCCGACCACCGCATGCCCTCCCGCCTGGACTTCACCCTGGAGGACTTCCTTCCCGCCTGGGAAGACAGCCAGGAGCTCCTTCCGGCGCTGCGCGGAGCGCGGATCGAGGACGGCTTCAACGGCATTTTCTCCTTCACGCCGGACGGCGGCCCGCTCATGGGCGAGTCCGCCGACGTCGCCGGCTTCTTCGTGGCAGAGGCAGTCTGGGTCACCCACTCGGCCGGCGTCGCCAGGGCCATGGCCGAACTGCTCATCGAGGGCCAGTCCCGCACCGACCTGCACGGCTGCGAGCTGACGCGTTTTGAAAAGGTGCAGACCAGCGACCGGTACGTCAGCGAAACATCCCAGCAGAACTTCGTGGAAATCTACGACATCCTGCACCCGCTGCAGCCCAGGGAAGCGCCGCGGGAACTGCGGGTCAGCCCGTTCAACGTCCGGCAAAAGGAACTCGGGGCCTTCTTCCTGGAGTCCGCCGGCTGGGAGCGCCCCCACTGGTTCGAAGCCAACCGCGGCCTGCTCGAGGAGCTGCCGGCGCAGTGGCGGGCACCGGAGCGGGACGGGTGGTCTGCGATGTTCCACTCCGCCGTCTCGGCGGCCGAAGCCTGGAAGACGCGCACCGCCGTCGGACTCTTCGACATGACGCCGCTGAAGCGGCTGGCCGTCACGGGACCCGGCGCGCTGGCGCTCCTGCAGCGGCTCAGCACCGGAAACATCGCCAAGAAGCCCGGTGCCGTGACGTACTGCCTCCTGCTGGCAGACGACGGCGGCATCCGCAGCGACGTGACAGTGGCCCGGCTCGGGGACGAGGACTTCCAGCTCGGCGTGAACAGCAACGTGGACTTCGACTACCTGCGCGTCGAGGCCAGGAAGCAATCGGCCGCGGATCCCGCCGACTGGGCACACGTCTCGGACATCACCGGCAGCACCTGCTGCATCGGCCTGTGGGGTCCGCTGGCACGCGAAGTGATCGGCAAGATCAGCACCGACGACCTCAGCAACGACGGCCTGAAGTACTTCCGGACCAAGGAAATCTCAGTGGGCGGCATCCCCGTCACGGCGATGCGGCTCTCCTACGTGGGCGAGCTCGGGTGGGAGCTCTACACCACCGCGGAGTACGGGCTGAAGCTCTGGGACCTGCTGTTCGACGCCGGCCAGGAGCACGGGATCATCGCGGCCGGGCGCGGGGCGTTCAACAGCATGCGGCTGGAGAAGGGCTACCGGCTGTGGGGCACGGACATGACCTCGCAGCACCACCCGTACGAGGCCGGCCTGGGCTTCTCCGTGGCCAAGGACAAGGCAGGCTTCGTGGGCTGCGAGGCGCTCGCCGGCCGCAGGGAACAGCCGGCCACGCGCGCGCTGCGGTGCCTGACCGTGGACGACGGCACGTCCATGGTGCTGGGCAAGGAACCCGTGTTCGTCAATGGTGAGGCCGCCGGTTACGTCACCAGCGCCGCCTACGGCTACTCGGTGCGCAAGCCGATCGCCTACGCGTGGCTTCCGGCCGGGGTCGGGGTCGGTGATTCCGTGGAGCTCGAATACTTCGGCAAGCGGATCGCGGCGACCGTCGCGGCCGAGCCACTCTTCGATCCCGGCATGGAGCGGCTGCGCGGCTGACGGCCGGCCCGCCCTCCCGACCCTCTAACGCGCCGGCACGACGGCGACACACCGGCGAGTCCGGGGTGTCGCCGTCGTTTCCGTTTAAGGGGGCCAGCGACGGTTGGGGCCGGCGGCTTTCCTCACCCTTGGCTGCTGCAACGAGATTCCGTTCAACGCAACTTGATTTCCCAAACCCCGGTCCGTAGCCCGCCGCGGAACCGTTGCCCTGTGCTTCGAAACTTACAAGCTGGAAACAAAAAAGCATTGACTGTGTCTCATGTCACGCATAATCTGGTGCAACAGCGTTGCATTGAATGCAACCCCAAAACCCTTTGGTGGATCCATGAGTAACGAAACTTCCTCCCCCGCCACACTTGCGGGACCGACCGGCCCGGAGTCCAATAACGGGCATGGCAGTACTTCGTCCGCACAACCAGCGTTGAGCGGCCCGGCAGACCCGGGCAGCGGCGTCAGCAAGGAAACACGCCGCCGGGTGATCGCGGCCAGCTTCATCGGCAATTTTGTGGAGTGGTTTGACTACGCCGTGTACGGCTACCTGGCCGTCACCATTGCAGCGGTTTTCTTCCCCGAGTCCGATCCCCAGACAGGGCTGCTGCTGACGTTCGCCCTGTTCGCGATCTCGTTCCTCGTGCGGCCCCTCGGAGGCTTCGTATGGGGCCATATCGGAGACCGTGTCGGGCGCCGGACTGCGCTCTCCCTGTCCATCCTGATCATGTCCGGAGCGACGTTCTGCATCGCCCTTATCCCGGGCTACGACACGATCGGCATCTGGGCTCCGATCCTGCTCCTGATCATCCGCGTTGCCCAGGGCTTCTCAGCCTCAGGTGAGTACGCCGGCGCTTCCGCCTTCCTCGTGGAGTACGCCCCGGCCAACAGGCGCGGCCTCTACGCGGCAGTCGTGCCCGCCAGTACCGCAGCGGGCCTGCTGCTCGGCTCCCTGATCGCCGGTCTCCTGACCACCCTGCTCAGCACCGAAGCGATGCAAAGCTGGGGATGGCGTCTGCCGTTCCTACTCGCGGCCCCGATGGGCCTGATCGGACGCTACATCCGCACCAAGCTCGAAGACACCCCGGTATTCCGCGAGCTCGCAGCAGAGGACCAGACCATCAAGGCCCCCGTTTTCGGCCTCTTCCGCAATCATTGGCGGCTGCTGCTGAAGGCCGTCGGAGCAGTGCTGCTCAACGCCGTCGGCTTCTACGTGATCCTCAGCTACATGCCGACCTACCTGTCCTCCGAGCTTGGCCTCGGGGAAACCGAATCCTTCCTGGCAACCACGATCGCGCTGGCGACGTACATCGGCTTCATTTTCCTCACCGGAATGCTGTCGGACCGCTACGGCCGCAAGAAGGTGCTCATTTCCGCGTCCATCAGCTTCATCGTGCTCACCGTACCGGCCTTCGCCCTGCTGGGAACCGGGAACTTCCTGGTGATCATCCTCGTCCAGATCCTGCTGGGCGCCATGCTCACCCTCAACGACGGGACGCTCCCGAGCTTCCTGGCGGAAATGTTTCCCACCCGCGTCCGCTACAGCGGCTTCGCGGTCAGCTTCAACCTCTCCAACGCGATCTTTGGCGGCACCGCACCCTTTATGGCCACCCTCCTGATCGCAGCCACAGGCAACGACCTGGCCCCGGCCTGGTACCTGGTCGCCGCCGCAGTCATCTCCCTGATCGCCGTGATTCTCTCCCGCGAAACCAGCAGGGAACCCCTGAGCCACGGGTAGTCCCACCCGTTCCAACTTTCCCCTCTGAAGTAACCATCGAAGAAAGGCATCACCATAATGACTACGACCACCGACAACGCTTCGTCCATCGCCGAACTGGAGCGCCTTAAGGTCCTGCACAACGGCACGAAGGTCAGCCTCACCTTCTCGGACGCCGAGTTTGAGCGCCGGCTGGCCGGCCTGCGCCGGATCATGGCGGAGAAGAGCCTGGACGCCGTCGTCCTGACGAGTTACCACTCCATCAAGTACTACTCCGACTTCCTGTTCACCTACTTCGGCCGCTCCTACGCCATGGTGGTCACCAAGGACGACACGGTGACCGTGACGGCCAACATCGACGCCGGCATGCCCTGGCGCCGCAGCTACGGTGACAACGTGGTCTACACGGACTGGCGCCGGGACAACTACATCTTCGCGATCCAGGAGGTGCTGCGCACCCGCGGCATTTCCCCGCGCCGGATCGGCGTCGAGGATGACTCGCTCCCGCTGGACAACCGCAACAAGATCCAGGCCGCCTTCGAATCGGCCACCCTGGTCGACGTCGCCCAGGCGGCCATGCGCCAGCGGATGATCAAATCGGCCGAGGAGATCGAGGTCATCAAGCACGGGGCCCGCATCGGAGACCTGGGCGGGGAAGCTATCCGCAACGCCATCACCGGCGGGATCACCGAATACGAGGTGGCTCTGATCGGCACCGAAGCCATGGTCCACGAAATCGCCCGGACCTTCCCGGATTCCGAAATCCGGGACACCTGGGTCTGGTTCCAGTCCGGCATCAACACCGACGGCGCCCACAACTGGGCGACCACCCGCAAGATCCAGGAACACGACATCCTGTCCCTAAACTGCTTCCCGATGACCTCCGGCTACTACACGGCCCTGGAACGCACCCTGTTCTACGGCGAACCCGACGCCCGCTCCCTGGAGCTGTGGAACATCAACGTGGAAGTCCACAAGCGCGGCCTCGAACTCATCAAGCCGGGCGCGGTCTGCAAGGACATCGCCGCCGAACTCAACGAGATCTACGTGGGCCACGGCCTGCTGGCCAACCGGACCTTCGGCTACGGGCACTCCTTCGGCGTCCTCAGCCACTACTACGGCCGGGAGGCCGGCCTGGAGCTCCGCGAGGACATCGACACCGTGCTGGAACCGGGCATGGTGGTCTCCATGGAACCGATGATCACGGTCCTGGACGGACAGCCCGGCGCGGGCGGCTACCGTGAGCACGACATCCTGGTGGTCGGCGAGGACGGCGCGGAGAACATCACCAAGTTCCCGTTCGGCCCCGAATACAACATCGTGGGCGCCTGACCATCCCCTGACCCGCACTGAAGCGGCGCCACGTCTGACGTGGCGCCGCTTTTAGGCCTCCGTACGGAATGATGGGAGTCACTATGAGTCCAGAAGAACCTGCTGACAGCACCGGAAACGGCGACATCAAAGGCACCTCCGTCATCGTCAACGCCATCGCCGTGCTGAGGACCTTCACCGCCGACGAGCCGCTGCTCGGGGTCACCGAGATCGCCAACCGCGTCGGCCTGCACAAAAGCACCGTGTCCCGGATCCTGGCCACGTTCGAGCAGGAACACCTCGTGGAGCGCGATCCGGAAACCCGCCGGTTCCGTCTGGGCCTGGGCCTCATCGCCGTGGCCGGCCCGCTGCTTGCGGAACTGGAGGAACGGCGCGTGGCCTACCCGGTGCTGCGGGAACTCACCGAACAGACGGGCGAAACCAGCGCCCTGATGGTCTGGAACGGGTCCGAGTCGATGTGCGTGGAACAGATCGCCAGCCACCATCAGATCAAACACACCACGCCGCTGGGAGCCCGCTACCAGGACGCCATGAGCGCCTCCGTGCAGGTGTTCCTCTCCGCCGAACCGGCCGAGCGTGTCCGTGCCCTGCTCCGCAGCGGAGCCACCACCTATCCGGGGCTGGATGATGCCAGCCTCGACAGTTACCAGACCAAACTCGGCGACGTCGTCCGCCGCGGGTGGGCCATCAACTACGGTGAATCATCAATCGACGAAGTCGGCGTGGCCGCACCCGTCTATGACCACCGCGGCGACATCGTGGCCGCCGTCCTCATCCCGGCCCCCCGCTTCCGCGTTTCCCGCGAGCGGCTCCAAAGCCTGGGCGAGGCGTGCGCCGCTGCTGCGGGACGGGTCACCACGCGCCTCGGCGGACGTCCGCCCGCGAGGCCGGAACAGGCCGGCCCCGGGTAGGAATCAGATCGGCCCGGCTCCTCAGGACAGCCGGGCTCCGCGGGCCAGCCTGTCTACTCAGGTGAGCCGGGCCAGCCGGGCGGCCAGATGCAGTGCCGCCAGCCGGCCCGAGTCCCGGGGGTCGCCGCCGCACAGTTCGAAGATCCGCCGCAGCCGCTGGTGCATCGACTGCCGCTCCACATGAAGCTCGCGGGCTGCGTGGGCGGTGTTGCAGCCGCAGTCCAGCCACGTGGCCAGCGTGTCGAGCAGCCTCGAATTTCGCTGTGCGTCGTGATCCAGGAGCGCGCCCAGTTGCTGGCGCACGAAGTTCCGCCGCTGGTACGGGTCCAGCGATTGAACAGTGAGACGTTCCACCGCGAAGGCCTCGGCGTCGATCACGGGACGGTGCGCGCCGCCGCTTCCCGGGCGGGCCTGTTCCGGGGACGCCGCCAATTCCAGCGTGAGCTTGGCTTCGGAGAGCGACCAGGGAGCGTCCGATATGCCGGCCACCAGGGGGCCCACGGCGGCGAACGTTCCGTCCATGGCGGGCAGCTCCGAGAGGTCTGCCAGGAGCCGCTGCCGGCTCTCTTCCGTGGCATCCCCGGCCAGGCTGGCTATGGCGAGAAGCTCGGCGTTGTCGACATAGGTGGCGTGGGACTGCGCCGCCCGGGAAAGGTGCTGCTCCAGGGACGTGCGCAGCTGTTGGGAGATATCCGAGCGCACCACCACCGCCACGAGCGGGGCCGAGACCGGAATGCCCGGCGGCTGACGCCAACTGTTGCAGCCGCCAGGGCTGGCTGCCCGAATCGATCGCACGGATCAGCGCAGCTCCGGCCACCTCCCGCAGTCCGGGGGACATCCGCTGCAGCATGGCCAGGGCCAGAATGTCCACGGAGCGTTTTCCGGCTGTCCGGGCAAGGTTCTCGTCCTCCTCCGCCGGAACCCGGAGCACGAGCTGCGCGGCCAGGATGCCACGGACCGGAACGTCGATTTGGATCAGGCGTGCATGCTCGTGCGGCGCGGATTCCGGTAGCCCGGGTCCAGGCGTCCCGGGCTCGGGCGCGGCACTGCCGGCGTCGGGCGTGCCGTCGTCGGCGGTCTCGGAGGGCCCTGGCGTGGCACTGGCCAGGGCCGCGCCGGTGAGGGACGCCAGGGTCACCTCGCTGTGGGTGATGCCCGCGAGCACGGCCAGGATCCGGTCCAGGCTGCCGCCGTGGGCCAGCTCGACGGCCATCGCGTGACTGGCCTCATCCGCCCGCCGCAGCTGCGAGACCGACTCGCTGACCAGTGACGAGTTGATGGCCTGCATAACACTGACAAACGGCACCACCTTGCGCAGTTCGATCAGCGGAAGGCCGGCTTCCTCGGCAGCCGCCACCATCGAGGACGGGAGTGACGGGAGGGCGCCGCCGGTTTCGATGGCAAGGGCCGCCACTCCGCGCTCCGCCAGCTGGCGGATGTAGGTGACCCGCCGCTCCTCGGAGGCCAGGGCGAGGGCTTCCCCTCCCGTCAGCAGGAGCTCCCCGCCGTCCAGTAACGGCGCGATGTCCAGAATCTCACTCGAGTGGATCCAGCGGAGCTGGGTCCGGGCTGCGGTATCTGCCGCCGCCCGGACCACCGGATCGGCGGCTGAAAGGGTCGGATGGGCTAAGACATCCTGAAGACGTACTGACATGACACTCCGTCGCATGAAGCAAGCATTAAGTAGACACATCATATATAGCCGGATGTGGCCTGTGCCACATAATCTTGAAGGACCCACTCACTCACGGAGGCTCCAATGCGTGAAGAACCCCCTATGATTTCGGCCACTCCCGCTCCCGCAGTCAACGAAGACTGCGAAGCCTGGCTCCAGCCCATCCCCGAATCCCAGCGGACGCGGAAGGTCTCTGGCCAGTTCTGGATCTGGGCCGGCGCCAACCTCGCCCCGATCAACTGGGTGCTCGGCGCCCTCGGCATCCACCTCGGCCTCGGCTTCGCCGACACCGTCACCGTTCTGGTTTTGGGGAACCTGATCGGCATGCTGCTCTTCGGCTGCTTTGTGCTGCTGGGCCAGAAGACGGGGGCGACCGGCATGGTCCTGGCCCGGGCCGCCTTTGGCCGCCGCGGCAACTACCTTCCGGCAGCCATCCAGGCACTGCTGGTCATCGGCTGGTGCGCGGTCAACACCTGGATCATCCTGGACCTGGTGATGGCGCTGTTCGGCACCCTCGGCTGGGTTGACCCGACGGCCCAGAACTACGCCTGGAAGATCGGCGTCGCCACGGCCATCATGGCTGCACAGGTCGCCATCGCCTGGTTCGGCTACAAGGCCATTGCGGCCTTTGAAAAGTGGACCGTGCCGCCCACCATCATCATCCTCGCCGTGATGTCCGCCGTCGCCTGGTTCGGCATGAAGATCAACTGGTCCTACGCCGGACCGGCCGGCAATATCCTCGAAGGCTCCGAGCGGATCGCCGCGATGAGCGCGGTCATGACGGCGATCGGCATCGGCTGGGGCATCACCTGGTTCACCTACGCCGCCGACTACTCCCGCTTCGTCAGCACCGAAGTGCCCAAGCGCAAGGTCTACCTGGCCTCGGTCCTGGGCCAGTTCATCCCCGTCGTCTGGCTCGGAATCCTGGGCGCCAGCCTGGCCACCAACAGCGGCGAGATCGACCCCGGCAAACTGATTGTCCAGAACTTCGGCGTCCTGGCGCTCCCGGTCCTCCTGATGGTCCTGCACGGGCCCATCGCCACCAACATCCTGAACATCTACACCTTCTCCGTCGCGACGCAGGCCCTCGACATCACCATCAGCCGCCGCAAGCTCAACCTTTTCGTCGGCGTCTTCTCGCTCGCCGCCGTCGTCTTCTTCATCTTCCAGGAGGACTTCGCCGCCGTCCTGGACGCGTGGCTGATCGGACTCGTAGCGTGGGTGGCCGCCTGGGGCGGCGTCATGCTGGTGCACTACTTCTGGATCGAGAAGCGCTGGCCCAGCGACCCGGCCCGGCTGTTCGACGCGGTGGGCACCAAGCGCCTCCCGGGTGTGAACCCCGCGGGCATCGCATCCCTGCTCATCGGAATCTTCGCCACCTGGCTGTTTATGTACGGGCTGGTCCCGGCAATGCAGGGCCCCATCGCCGTCGCCCTCGGCGGCTGGGACCTGTCCTGGCTGGCCGGCGGCCTGTCCAGCGCCACGGCCTACGCCCTGATGGGGCCGCGCTTCCACAAGAAGTACCTTCAGGTGTCCAGCGCCGACGAGGCTGCCCCGGTTTCCGCTAAGCCTCGCGTCAGCGACCTCTCCGCCGCCACCACCACCGCCCTCTGACCAGGAGATCACCAGCATGGACAAGTCAGTATTTCTGGAAGACCTGGATGCCTTTGCCTACCGCGAAGCCTTGGCATCCGGGGAGGCGATTGTCCTCATTCCCGTCGGTTCCCTGGAGCAGCACGGCCCTCACCTTCCGCTGGGAACAGACACCATCCTGTCCTTTCACTTCGCGGAAGGTGTCGCCCGGCGGCTGGGTGCACTGGTCGCACAGCCGATCGCCTACGGGTACAAGTCGCAGCAGAAGTCCGGCGGCGGCAACCACCTCTCGGGTACCGTCAGCCTGGATGGCGCCACCCTCATCGGCGTGGCGCGCAACCTGGTCAAGTCCTTCCTCAACCAGGGCGTCCGGCACGTGGTCTTCATCAACGGCCACTTCGAGAACTACCAGTTCCTCTACGAGGGAATCGATCTGGCCCTGGACGAACTGGGGATTGAGCCCGGGGCAGAGCAGAGCGTGCTGCTGCTGTCGTACTGGGACTTTGTCAGCCAGGACACGCTGACGCAGGTCTACCCCGATGGCTTCCCGGGCTGGGACATCGAGCACGGCGGGGTCCTGGAAACCTCGCTCATGCTCCACCTCGAACCGGCCCGGGTTGCCATGGACCGCCTGATCGACGGTCCCGCCGCGGTCCTGCCGCGCTTCGACAGGCTGCCGGTAGTGCCGGAGCGGACACCCGCCACCGGGTGCCTGTCATCGGCCGCGGGCTCCAGCGCTGCGAAGGGCGGGCTGCTGTTCGGGCAGGTGGTCGGAGATCTGGCCGCCGACCTCGCAGGGGAACTGGTCCGTGAACCCGCGCTCGCAGTTGTTCCGGCGTAGAGCATAACGATCCACAGGGCAACGCGATTCACACAGTAAACAAAGGCGCCGCGGGGATCCCCGCGGCGCCTTTCCGGTCAAGTCCCCACCTGTTCCCGCGCACCGGCGTAACTGTGCGCTCCTGCCCAGTTACCTCTCCGGAGGAGGCCCGGCCACGGCGTGTCGCCTGGTCCGGGCCGCTTCCTTGGCCGGTGACTGGGCGGGAGCGCGGGATCCTCCGATCACTGCTCTGCGACGACGGCTGAAGGCAGCGCTCAGTATAGGAAGATCGGCAGCCAGTCGCGGTTGTGCGCGTGCACCAGCGCGAGGAACAGCACGAAGTCGAAGGTCAGGTGCACCGTCACGACGTAGGTGAGGGACTTCGTCAGCTTGAACGTGTAGCCCTGTAGCAGGGCGAACGGGAACGTCAGAAGCGGCCCCCAGGCCTGGTATCCGATCTCCCACAGAAAGGACGAGAAGATCACGGCTTGCAGGATGTTGGCCAGCCAGTCGGGGAAGTGCCGCCGCAGCAGTGCAAACGTGGTGCAGATAAAAAACAGCTCGTCCCAGATGCCAACGGCGTTCACTCCGAGAAAGAGCTTCCAGAAGATCGCCGGGTCGGAGGCGTCCGGCCAGTTCTGGTAGACCCCGGTGCTGATCAGGTAGACGGGCAGAATGAAGTATCCGAGCAGGACCACGCCGATCAGGTACAACCTGGCGGTCAATGGCCATTTTCGGCCGGTGTTCACCGGAAATTTGATGATGTCCTCGCGGTAGACGAAGCGCGACACCAGCCAAGGGACCAGTACGGCCAGGGCGAGGGCACCGCCCATGAGGACCATGTGCTGGGTGCTCAAGTCAGCGTTCAGCGGAACCACGCTGATGATGACCATTCCCGCCGCGATCAGCGCGAGGTGCCGCATCAGTTCACGGTCGATGAAAGCCGCCGCGGCCAGGGCAACGGCAAGTACGCCGTAGCCAAGGTCATTCTCGGCGCCGAATAACAGCACGCCGGACACCGAGACGAGCCCCGCAGGAACCAGTTTCCAGCTGAGTGCGGTACGGGGACGCTCCGTCGAGATCGATGTCACCTCACCAGCATGCCAGTGCCGTCCGTGGAGCGGAACGGTTCAGGGGCAGGCGCCTTGGGCCGGAGGCGCTGGACGGGCTGGTCCGGCCCGAAGCCTATGCTTATGGAATGGAAAGTGTTGGCACAAAAGACGGACCGGCGAGGGCTGTGGACCACCGCGCCCTGGCCGTGTCGGTGATCGACATTTCCTCCGATATCCGCCGGAAATCGCTCAATGGCACCGGCGTCCGGCCGCTGTCCAACGGCGTCCTGGAAATCCTCCGGGTCATCGAAAGCCACCCCGGCATCACGGTCGCGGAAGTCGCGTCCCGCCTCGGCCGACAGTTCAGCAACGTCAGCGTCCAGCTCCGCGAGCTGGTCGCCGCCGGCCTCGTCACCCGCACCCGTGACGCCGCCGACAAACGCTATGTCGCCCTCCATCCCACCGCGGAATCCCAGCGGATCAAGGCGCTCCTGGAAGGGGCCTGGGCGGAAGCGCTGGCCGCGGCAAGTTCCCGGCTGCTGCCCGAAGAGCGCGAACAAATCGCAGCCAGTCTGCCGGCCCTGCAGCGCCTCGCCGCGCTCCTCGCGGAGCCCGAGTAACCCTCATGACCGCCAACACCGTCCCGAATCACACCTGGATAGTAGTTATACTTGCATAAGTATTATTACTTTGAAGGGTGGTCCTGGGCGTGGCAACACAGTTACGAGATGCGGGTATTCAGCAGGGGAGCAGGCCTAAGAGCCGCTGGTGGGCGCTGGTGTTCCTGGCCCTCGCGCAATTTATGGTGGTGCTGGACGGCACGATCGTGAACCTGGCACTGCCGCGTCTCCAGGTGGAGATGGGCATCAGTGATTCGACGCGTTCCTGGGTGGTCACGGCCTACGCTTTGGCCTTCGGCGCCCTCCTGTTGCTCGGCGGACGGATCGCGGACTTCTGGGGCCGCAAGCGGACCTTTATTGTGGCCGCCGTCGGCTTTGCCGTCGCGTCCCTGCTCGGCGGCCTCGCGCAGCAGCCGTGGGAGCTGATCGGCGCCCGCGCACTGCAGGGCGTCTTCGCTGCGCTGCTGGCCCCGGCCGCCCTGGCCCTCCTGACCGTCGCCTTTCCGGGCGGCAAGGACCGCGGCACGGCGTTCGCGATCTTCGGCTCCATCACCGGAGTCGGTGCCGCCGTCGGCGTCCTGCTGGGCGGGTTCCTGACCGAGCACGTGAGCTGGCGCTGGTGCTTCTTCGTGAACGTGCCGATCGCCGTCATGGCGCTCGCCGGCGTGTGGTCGCTCGTCAGCGAAAGCAGGGCCCAGGGGTCTACCAAGTACGACTGGCCCGGTGTCGTCCTGGCTGCCCTGGGCCTGGGCTCCCTCGTGTTCGGCTTCACCAACGCGGAGCACGGCTGGGACGCCCCGGAAGCCTGGGGATTCATCGCCGCCGGCGCCGTGCTCATGGTGCTGTTCGTCGTCGTCGAACGGAAGGTTCAGCACCCCCTCCTGCCGCTGCGGGTGGCCACCGAGCGCAACCGCGCAGCGGCCTTCCTGGCCTCGTTCTTGTCCGGTGCGGTGCTCATTGGCGGCATCCTGTTCATCAACTTCTACATCCAAATTGTGCTGGGGTTCGCGCCGTTCCTCGCCGGGCTCGCGTCGCTGCCCATGACCGTGGCGGTGATCATCACGGCCGGGCTGGTCGCGAAGAATCTGCCGACACTGGGGGCAAGGATCCCGACGGCCGTGGGTCCGGCCTTTCTGGCGGCGGCGATGCTGTGGCTCACCCAGGTCAGTGCCGAGGGCAGCTACCTCATCAACATGCTGCCCGCGCTGCTCCTGATGGGTGTCGGGCTGGGCATGGTCTTCGTGCCGATGCAGAACCTCGCCCTGTTTGGTGTGGACAAGGATGATGCCGGCGTGGCCAGCGCCTTGGTCAACGCCTCGCAGCAGATCGGCGGCTCCCTGGGCATCGCCCTGTTCAGCACCATCGCGGCGGCCACCGCGGCCGGAGGCGTCTCGCGGGCCGCGCTCTCGAGCGGCTACTCCATGGTCTTCCTCTGGGCCGCGGGCGTGGCGATCCTGATCACCCCGATTGCCCTGCTGCTGATCAACATCGACCGCAGGAAATTCACCGGCACCGACGGTGATACCCCGGTCGTCCATCTGGGCTGACCCGGGCCCACGGGAGATAAACGAGACAGGCCCCCTCGCAGTGAGGGGGCCTATCTCGTGCTGCTGTAGGTAGGGGCGGCTTAGATCCACTTCGGTGCGGCCGGAACCGAGCCGTCTGTGGTTGCCGTGCCGGGTCCGGTGGCGGTGACGCCGCGGTGGCCGCGGCCTGCGGCCCATTGGACGACGGCGGCCAGCGGCCCGGAGACCACGGTCGCCGACTCGGCGGTGGTGTCCCCGAAGGTGAGGTCGTGGTCCGTGACCTTGACCACGAGGCCCGTATCTGTGCCGCGCGTGCGCCAGGCGCCGGTAATGTCCGTCAGCAGCCGTTCCAGCACGGGGGCCGGGATGTCCTTGAAGACGGCGCCGTTGTCCAGGTCGACGGCGTGCATCCAGACTTCGCGGGTGCGCATCCAGACCGTTTCGGTGGCGGGCACTTCCCGGCCCTGGATGGTGCGGACTGTGTGGTGCCAGGCGTCCCCGGGCAGGTCCCGCCACTCGACGTTCAGGTGCACGGCGGAGTGGTCGAACAGGTGCCGCAGCGCGATCGGGCTCAGCGTGGCGCCGAAATCGATCTCGTGGTCCCGGACCGCGGTGGAGGCATACATCGGGGTTTCCACCCCGGTGGCCGCCCACTCCACGAGCCGGGCGATGGCCCGGGCGTTGTAGCCGATGTGCGCGGTGATGTGGCGGCGGGTCCAGCCCGGCAGCAGCGAATCGCCGTCGAGTTCCGCGTCACTGAGTTCGTTGAGCTTGCGTGCGAAAAACGCCGTGCCCCGGCGCGCCTGCAGCAGGGCCGCCAGCAGCTCGGGGTCCGTCGTCTGGTCGTGGCGGGCAACCATCAGGCTTCCTTGACCACGCGGTTCTTCAGCTCTCCGAGGCCCTCGATGGTGGTGACCAGGAGCTGGCCTTCCTGCAGGTAGCGCTTCGGGTCCTGGGCGTGGCCCACCCCGCCGGGGGTGCCGGTGGCGATGACGTCGCCCGGGTTCAGGGTGATGATCGTGGAGATGTAGGAGACCAGGAACTCGGGGGTGAAAACGACGTCGTTCGTGGGGGTCTGCTGCTGGATCTCGCCGTCGACCGCGGTGGTCATCAGGCCGCCGCTGAACTCGTCCCTGGTGACCAGGGCCGGGCCGAACGGGGTGGACTTCTCCCAGGTCTTGCCCTGCAGCCACTGGATGGTGCGGAACTGGTAGTCGCGCATGGACACGTCGTTCAGGACGGCGTACCCGGCGATGTGGTCCGCGGCGTCGGCTTCGCTGATCCGGCGGCCCTTCTTGCCGATCACGACGGCGAGTTCGGACTCCCAGTCGACCGTGTCGGATTCCTGCGGGAGGGCCAGGTCATCGTTCGGGCCGATCAGGGATTCCTGGTACTTGGCGAACAGGGTGGGGTACTCGGGGACTTCCCGGCCCATTTCCTTGATGTGGTTGCGGTAGTTGTGGCCCACGCAGATGATCTTGCCGGGGGAGGGGACGACGGCGTCCAGGTCCGCGCCCTCAAGCGGGTGCGTGGCGCCGGACGCGGCCTTCGCGGTCGCTTCCCAGTCCGCGGTGCGCAGCAGCGCGCCGACGTCGGCGAAGCCGTCGATCTCGGTCAGGGTGTCGCCGTCCTGGCGGACAGCCTTCGTTACTGTTTTTCCCTCAATGGGGAGGCGGAGGGTGAGGAGTCTCATTTGTTGTTGCGTCCTTCGATGTAGGTGCGGTTGAAGTTCAGCCGTTCGAAAATGGGGGCGTCGCTGAAGCGGAAGAGATCAAAGGAAGTTTGGGAAACAGCGTCCGCCTGCAGGGACCACTGGGTCCAGGACGGGACGACGAACAGGTCGCCCTTGGCCAAGGTCCGTACTTCGCCGTTCAGGGTGGCGGTGCCGGAGCCCTCGAAGACCTGCCAGACGCTGGAGCCGACCTCCCGGAGGGCCTCGGTGGCGGCGCCGGCGCGGAGGCGGTGGAATTCGGCCCGGATGGTCGGCATGACGTCCCCGCCAGTGGTGGGGTTGGTGTAGCGGACGGCGGCGTGGCCCTGGGACACGGTGGCCGGGTGGCCCTCGTCCTCGAGCAGCAGCTGCTCGGTGAGGGCGCGGTCGGTGTATTCCCAGCGGTACGCCGCGATCGGGGAGCTCGTGGTGTCATCCAAGCCCGAGAGCGGGCGCAGGCCCGGATGGGCCCAGAGCCGCTCGGAGCGGGAGATGTCCGGGGTGGCCTCGTCGGTGACGCGCTCGGTGCCGAACTCGAAGAAGCCGGCGTCGGCGTAGTGCACGAACGGGATGTCCAGGCCGTCGATCCAGGCCATCGGCTCATCGGTGTCGTTGTGGTGGCCGTGGAAGTTCCAGCCCGGGGTCAGCAGGAAATCCCCGCGGGACATCCGCACCGGATCCCCGTTCACGACCGTCCAGACGCCTTCGCCCTCGACCACGAAGCGGAACGCGTTCTGCGAGTGGCGGTGCTCCGGGGCGGTCTCGCGGGCACCGAGGTACTGGATCGCTGCCCAGAGGGTCGGGGTGGCATAGGGCGTCCCGGCCAGGCCGGGGTTGGCCAGGGCGATGGCGCGGCGTTCCCCGCCGCGGCCCACCGGAACCAGATCCCCGGCGCGGGCGGCCAGCGGGTACAGGTTGCTCCACCGCCAGACGTGGGGCACCGCCTTGGGCGTCGGGACCATCGGCATCAGGTCCCCGATCTCGGTCCACAACGGGATCAGGTTCTCCCGGTCAAAATCCCGGTACAGCTCCTTGAGCTGCGCAGCCTCTTCGGGCGTCGGCTCCGCAGCGACGTGCTGCGCGGCCACTGATTCGTGAGTCGTGTTCTCGGCGCTGATGGACACGTGGGCCTCCTCGGTAGGTCAGAACAATGCTTGGGCGTAGTTCGACTCTACGGACGCGGCTGTGTGACCCCCAGCATATTCTGCCAGTCAGAATTGCTTGACCGGACCCCGCTCGGGCTCCACCCGACTGACTCGCAGCTGAGGCCGTTATGAGCCCTCAAAACGGCCTTAACTGCGAGTCACTTGAACCGCCCCGCGCTCAGTCCGGCTCGGCCGGATTGGCCGCGATATCAATCTCCAGCTGGCGGCAGGTTTCCCGCAGGGCGGGGACGAGCCCGGCGTCGAACACCTTGCGGAACCGGGTCGCGGGAGTCGCTACGCTGATCGCGCCGACCACGTGCCCGTGCCGGTTGTGCAGGGCCATCCCGAGGGCGCTCACTCCATCCTCGGTGCCTTCGAAATTGGCAGCGAAGCCGTTGCCGCGGATGGACTCCAGCTCGCGCAGGAACGCCGGGTAGTCCGCAGCCGGAATCGTGTCCCCGCCGATCTCGGCATTGTTGCTGCGGAAGAGCTGATCGATCATGTGGGGTTCCAGTTCGGCGAGCATCGCCTTGCCCCCGGAGGTCTTATTGGCCGGCATCACGGTCCCCTGCCGGTCACCAACCCGCAATACATTGTTCCCTTCCACCGTGGCCAGGAAACGCACTTTTGTCCCCACTCGCACCATGAGGTTGACCGTCTCGTTGAGCTGCGCGGAGAGCAGCTCCATGTGCGGCTGGGCGAGCGAGCGGAGCAGCCTCGTCCAGCCCAGCCCGGCCGGCCCGACCCCCATGGCGGGACCGGGCACGTAGCGGCGGGTCTCGTCCTGCACGGCGAATCCCCGGTAGACCAGCATGGCCAGGAGGCGGTGCGCGGTGGACGGGGCAACCCCCAGCTCCTCGGCGGCGTCCTTGAGTCGCAGCGTCCCGACGTCCCTGAGCAGCTGCAGGAGCTGCAGCGCGTTGTCGACCGCCTCGATGGAATAGGTCGGCCGCTTCTGCACGGGCTTCCGGGCCGACTGGGACGCTGGCTTGTTCTGCACATCAGAATTGTATTGTGGTTCACCTGCCACCGCTAGGACAGTGAGTGGCATGAATCACACACCTCCCGCTGCAGCGCCGCACCGGTCTTCGCCTGGGGCTCCGGCCCCCACCGCCGTTGGGCCCGCCTCACGGTTCTCCAAAGGCTCGGCACTCGCCGTCTTCGTCTGCTGGCTTTTGGTGGTCTTCGATGGCTACGACCTCATCGTCTACGGCACCGTCCAGTCCTCCCTGATCTCCGAAACCGGCTGGGGCCTGACCAAGGCCACCGCCGGAACCATCGGATCCATGGCCTTCCTCGGCATGATGATCGGGGCGATCTTCGCCGGCCGCATGGCCGACTCCTGGGGCCGCCGCCGCACCATCCTGGGCTGCGCCATCGTCTTCTCCATCTTCACAGTCCTGTGCGCCTTCGCCCCCAACGCGGCCGTCTTCGGCGGCCTGCGGCTCCTCGCCGGCATCGGGCTCGGCGGGCTGGTGCCCTCGGCGAACGCCCTTGTTGCCGAACTGGTCCCCACCAAGTGGCGGTCCACCATCGCCACCCTGATGATGTCCGGTGTTCCGATCGGCGGATCCATCGCCGCTCTCGTCGGCATCCAGCTGATCCCGGCCTACGGCTGGGAGTCCATGTTCCTCGTGGCCGTGCTGGCCCTGGTGATCGTGGTGCCGCTCGGACTGAAATACCTTCCCGAGACGCTGGCTCCGGTCAGCGCCACCGACAAGGCCGCCCGCAAGGCAGCCGGCAAGGCCAGCGGGGTCAAGGAACCGTCCGGCTTCTCCTCCCTGCTCCGCGCCCCGTACCTGGGGGTCAGTATCCTGTTCGCCCTGGCGACGATCGCCACCCTGTTCGCCTGGTACGGGCTGGGCACCTGGCTGCCGAACCTCATGCAGCTGGCCGGCTACAACCTCGGGTCCGCGCTGACCTTCGCCCTGGCACTCAACCTGGGTGCCGTGGCCGGTTCGGTCATCACGGCCTGGGCCGGGACCCGGTTCGGGCCGGTGCCGACCGCCATCGCCGCGGCCGCCGTCGCCGCCGGCGCGCTGATGGTCCTGGTGACCGGACCATCAGTCACCGTCGTGTACCTCATGCTGGTCCTCGCCGGCGTCGGCACCCACGGCACGCAGTGCCTCATCATCGCCGCCGTCGCGAGCCACTATCCCGGACACCTGCGGGGGACCGCGCTGGGCTGGGCGCTGGGGACGGGCCGCATCGGCGCCGTCGCCGCACCCCAGGTCGGCGGCCTCCTCCTGGCCGCCGGGCTGGGCGTCAACTCCAACTTCCTCGCCTTCGCCGGCGCCGCCGCCATCGCCGCGGTCCTGCTGGCCGCCGTCGGACTCAAACTCAAATCCAAACTCACAACCTCCCCCACACCCTCACTCTCACCAACAGGAGCAAGCAATGTCTGAGCACGCCACGTCCACCGATGTCCTCGTCATCGGAGGGGGAATGGCCGGCTTGGCCGGGGCCCTCGCGCTGCGTGAAAACGGAGCCAACGTCACCCTCGTGGAACGGGCCCCCGAATTCGGCGAGGTCGGCGCCGGGCTGCAGATGGCGCCCAACGCCTCCCGCGTCCTCCAGCGCTGGGGCCTGCTGGAAAAGGCACTCGAAATCGGTGTCCAGCCCAAACACCTGGTCTTCCGTGACGCCGTCACCGGTGAGGAACTGACGCGCCAGACCCTGAACGGGGAATTCACGGACCGCTACGGCGCGCCCTACGTTGTGATCCACCGCAGCGACCTGCACCGGGTCCTGCTCGAAGGCTGCGAGGCGGCCGGCGTCACGCTCGTCAACGACGTCATGGTCGAGAGTGTTGAAACCGTCAACGGACGCGGCGTGGCGCACACCGCGGCCGGCGTGGACTACGAGGCCGACGTTGTGATCGGCGCCGACGGGCTCAAGTCCACCCTGCGCCCCCTCGTGGCCAACGACGAGCCCGTCCCCTCGGCCTACGTCGCCTACCGCGGCACCGTGCCGATCACCGAGAACACCCCCAAGGCGGACCTCGAGGACGTTATTGTCTACCTCGGCCCGGACTGCCACCTCGTGCAGTACCCGCTGCGCAAAGGCGAGCTGCTGAACACCGTGGCCGTCTTCAAGTCCGCCTCCTTTGAACGCGGCGAAGAGCAGTACGGCGGAGTCGACGAGCTCGAGGCTGCCTACAAGGATTGCGTCCCGGCCGTCCAGGAAGCGCTCAAGAACCTGGCTACCGGCATCCGCTGGCCCATGTACGACCGCGATCCGATCGAAAACTGGGTCGCCGGCCGGATGGTGCTGATGGGCGATGCCGCGCACCCGATGCTCCAGTACCTCGCCCAGGGCGCCTGCCAGGCCCTCGAGGACGCCGCCGCGCTGCAGGACGCCAGCAACGGCACCGTCTTCACGGCCGACGGCATCCACCCGGAAGCCTGGGACGGTGCGATCCGGGAGTTCAACGCCCTCCGCGCCGGCCGCACGGCCCGGGTGCAGCGCACCGCCCGCGTCTGGGGCGAGTCCTGGCACGTCTCCGGCCTGGCCCGGACGCTCCGGAACCTCCTTTTCAAGAGCCGCAAGGACAACGACTTCCGGTACAACGACTGGTTGTACGGCACGGACGGCGACGGCGTGCCGCCCGTCCGCGCGGCCCGGTCCAGCGTCGCGGAACGCGTCTCCGCCTGACCGGCTGGTTTGGACGGACTCCGGGCCGGCTCCTTCGTGGAGCCGGCCCGGAGCCCGTTAAGACCGGTCCGGACTACACTCGATTCCGGGCGGGCCACCGGGCCGTGTGACGGCAAGGAGCGCGTCCAGCGCCGGAGACAAGCCCGCGATAAGCCCGCGACAAGGAGGTCAGGATGGCCGGCGGCAGCCGCGAACCCGGCAGGACCGTGACCTCGAAGGTCCTCGCCATCCTCGAGGCCTTCGAGAAGTCCCGCGGCGCCCTGAGCCTGACCGACATCGCCGAGAAATCCGGGCTGCCGCTGAGCACCGCGCACCGCCTGGTCAACGAGCTCACCGACTGGGGATTCCTCTCCCGCGAACCGAACGGCCGCTACCAGCTCGGCATCCGGCTTTGGGAACTGGCCCAGAACACCGGGCGGCAGCTGCGCGACGCGGCCCGGCCCTACATCCAGGACCTCTTCTCGCTCACCGGCGAAACCGCCCATCTGGCGGTCCGGGCCGGCCATGAGGTGCTCTACATCGACCGCGTCTACGGCTCCAAACGGGTACCCCGCGCCGGCCGGGTCGGCGGCCGGCTGCCCATGCACGCGACCGCCGTCGGGAAGGTCATCCTGGCCTTCGAGGAGGACTGGGTCCGGGACGCCTATCTGAACCGGCAGCTGGAACGGCACACCGCCCATACGCACGTGGACCCCAAGAAGCTGGCCGCGGAGCTGGCCCAGATCCGCGAACAGGGCTACGCCACCACCCTGGAGGAGGTCCGGCTGGGGTCCTGCTCGATCGCCGTCCCGGTCTTCCACACCGGCAGGATCGGCGCCGCGATCGGCCTGGTGCTGCCCACCAGCCAGGCCGCCACGATGACCCGGCACCTGCCGGTCCTGCGGGGCATCGCCGCCCAGATTGAGCGCGCCACCGCCCGGATTCCGCTGGAAACGCTGCTGGGCAGCCACGTCGCCGGCGCGGACTGAGCCGGCACGGTCCCCGCCGTGTGACCGCCGCGGCCGGAAACAACTGGCTTCCGCTCAGTGGAAGAAAGTCCTGCGCGCGGGGAGTGATCGGGGCCACACTGGGAAATAAGAACCCCCGGCAGGCACCGCCGCCGCCGGCGGGACCGAAAACCAAGGAGCCCAGATGTCATCGTCGACTGAAACGGCCGGCCGCTGTCCCTTTGGCCACGGCGCCGAAGCCCCCGCCGGGCACCACGGCTACGAGCCGTTCCAGATGAAGGATCCCTTCCCCGCCTACGCCGAACTCCGGGCCGAGCAGCCCGTGATGTTCGACGAGCGGGTCGGCCTCTACGTCGTCTCCCGGTATGACGACATCAAGGCCGTCTTCGAGGACTGGGAGACCTTCTCCAGCGAAAACGCCCAGGCCCCCGTCCGCGAACGCGGCGCCGCCGCGAAGAAGATCATGGAAGACGGCGGCTTCACCGCCTACTCCGGCCTGTCCGCCCGCCGTCCGCCGGAGCACACCCGCATCCGCGCCGTGGTGCAGAAGGCCTTCACGCCCCGCCGCTACAAGGCGCTGGAACCCTTCATCCGGCAGAACGTCGTCGAGCTGCTCGAGAAGATGCTGGCCCGCCCGGAACACCGCGGCGACATGGTCAAGGACCTCGCCTACGACGTCCCCACCATCACCATCCTCACCCTGATCGGCGCGGACGTCTCCCAGGTGGACACCTTCAAGCGCTGGAGCGACTCCCGCGCCGCGATGACCTGGGGCGACCTCAGCGACGAGGAACAGATCCCGCACGCCCACAACCTCGTCGAGTACTGGCAGGAATGCCTGCGCCTGGTCCGGGTGGCCCACGAGGAGGGCGGCGACAACCTCACCGCGGACCTCGTGAAGTCGCAGCAGGAAGGCGCCGAGATCTCGGACCACGAGATCGCCTCCGTCCTCTACAGCCTGCTCTTCGCCGGCCACGAGACCACCACCACGCTGATCTCCAACGCCCTCCGCGAGCTCCTGGCCCGCCCCGAGCAGTGGAAGCAGCTCGTCGAGGACCCCAAGAAGATCCCCGCCGCCATCGACGAGGTCCTCCGCTACGCGGGCTCGATCGTCGGCTGGCGGCGCAAAGCCCTCAAGGACACCGAGGTCGGCGGCGTCGCGATCGAAAAAGGCGCGCAGCTGCTGCTCCTGATGGGCTCCGCCAACCGTGACGAGAACAAGTTCGACGCCGGCGAGGACTTCGACATCACCCGCCCCAACGCCCGCGAGCACCTGTCCTTCGGGTACGGCATCCACTACTGCCTGGGCAATATGCTCGCCAAGCTCCAGGCCAAAATCGCCCTCGAGGAAGTCGCCCGGCTCGCCCCGGAGCTGCAGCTGGAGAAGCCGGAAGCCATCACGTTCCGTGAAAACCTCTCCTTCCGCGTCCCCGAGACCGTCCCCGTCAGCTGGAAGGCCTGAGAAATATGCAAAGCAACGAATACATCCAGTTCTTCGACGGCGGCATCGAACCGAAGCTCGAGAACCTCGGCGGCAAGGGTGCCTCCCTGGTCACCATGACCTCCGCCGGCATGCCCGTCCCGCCCGGCTTCGTTGTCACCACCGCCCAGTTTGACGCGTTTATGGAGGAAGCCGGCATCACCCGGCACATCCACCAGCTCCTCGCCGACCTGGATCCCGAGGACATGGGCCAGGTAGACAAGGTTTCCGCCGCGATCCGCGAGGACATCTGCTCCCGGGCAGTGCCGCAGACGCTGCGCGAGCTCACCGTCGGCGCCTACGAGGCACTCATGTCGCGCTTCGACGCACCCGTCCCGGTGGCCGTGCGCTCCAGCGCCACAGCCGAAGACCTGCCGGACGCCTCCTTCGCCGGACAGCAGGACACCTACCTCTGGCTCGACGGCGTCAAGGCCGTCACCGAGCACATCCGGCAGTGCTGGGCCTCGCTCTTCACCTCCCGCGCCATCATCTACCGGCTCAAGAACAACATCCCCAACGAGGGGCTCTCGATGGCCGTCGTCGTGCAGAAGATGGTCAACGCCCGCGTCTCCGGCGTCGCGATCACCATGGACCCCACCAACGGCGACCGCTCCAAGATCACCATCGACTCCTCCTACGGGGTTGGCGAGATGGTGGTCTCCGGCCAGGTCACCCCGGACAACATCATGCTGGACAAGGTCACCCTGACCGTCATCTCCGAACACCTCGGCGACAAGCACGCCGAACTGGTCCCCGTCGCCGGGGTCCGCGGCCTCGTCGAGCGGGAGGTCGACGCCGAACGCCGCGGCCGCCGCAGCCTCACCGACGCCGAACTCACCGCCGTCGCGCAGATGGCCAAGCGCGCCGAAAAGCACTACAAGTGCCCGCAGGACATCGAATGGGCCCTCGACACGGACCTGCCGGACGGTGAAAACCTGCTCCTGCTGCAGTCGCGCCCGGAAACCGTCCACTCGTCCAAACCGTCTGTCCCCTCCCCGGCGGCCACCGGCGGCTACTTCAGCGGACTCAGCCCCGCGGCCGCTGCACCCGCGCCCGGATCCCCGACGACGGCGCCCGGCCCGGCGCCGTCGTCCGCGTCCGGCTTCAGCCTCGGAAGCATCACCGCCTCGCTGCTGAAGCCCTCCTTCTAAAAGGTTTTGACCCGCTCGTCCGCTCCGTCACCCAGGCTCAATGCCGAGCCCGTATTGAAAGGACCGCCATGTCCCTGAAGTCCTTCCCCAAACCCTCCGAGCTCACGGTCCCCGCCGGCGCCGAGGGCTGGGAAAAGATCTACCCGTACTACCTGGTCTTCCAGGACAAGCTCAAGGAACAGGAGGATGCCAAGTTCTGGTTCTGCGACAGCCAGCACTGGCCCACCGTGTTCAAGCCCTTCGAGACCATCGGCGGCGAATTCGCGGTCAAGTGCCTGGGCCAGTACAACGCCCGGCACCTGATGATCCCCAACGCCAACGGCATCGAGTTCCGCATCCACCTCGGCTACCTCTACATGTCGCCCATCCCGGTGCCGGAGGACCAGATCGCCGCGCGGGTGCCCCTCTTCGAGCAGCGCGTGGGGCACTACTTCCAGAACTGGGAACAGCTCCTCAAGCAGTGGCACGTCAAGGTCAAGGGCACCATCGACGAGATGGAAACCATCTCCTTCCCCAAGCTCCCGGACGTCGTCCCGATGGAGGACATCCTCTCCGGCAAGGGCAAGGACGGCTCCGAGAAGCTGCTGGAGAGCTACGACCGGCTGATCCAGCTGGCGTACCAGAACTGGCAGTACCACTTCGAATTCCTCAACCTCGGCTACATCGCCTACCTGGACTTCTTCAACTTCTGCAAGCAGGTCTTCCCCAACATCCCCGACCAGTCCATCGCCACCATGGTGCAGGGCGTGGACATGGAACTCTTCCGCCCCGATGACGAGCTCAAGCAGCTCGCCAAGCTCGCCGTTGAGCTCGGGCTCCAGGCGCACTTCGGGAACACGGACGACGTCGACGCCACCCTGGCCGCCATCGCCGCGGCCCGGGGCAGGGACCGCTGGACGGCCCAGTACGAGACCGCCAAGGACCCGTGGTTCAACTTCACCGTGGGCAACGGTTTCTACGGCCATGACAAGTACTGGAACGAACACCAGGAAATCCCGCTCGGCTACATCGCGGACTACATCCGCCGCGTGGACGAGGGCCAGGAAATCATGCGCCCGATCGAGGCCCTGATCATTGAACGCGACCGCATCATCGAGGAATACCGGGACCTGCTGGAAGGCGAAAACCAGGCGCTGTTCGACGCCAAGCGCGGCCTCGCCGCCACCGCCTACCCATACGTGGAAAACCACAACTTCTACATCGAGCACTGGACCATGGGCGTCTTCTGGCGCAAGATCCGTGAACTCAGCCGCATGATGCAGGCCGAGGGCTTCTGGACCGAACCGGACGACCTGCTCTACCTGGGCCGCAACGAAGTCCGCGACGCGCTCTTTGACCTGGTCACCGGCTGGGGCGTCGGCGCCAAACCGATCGGCCCGGACTACTGGCCCGAGGAGATCGAACGCCGCCGCGGGATCGTGGACGCGCTCAAGACCGCCCGTCCCGCCCCGGCGCTGAACACCCCGCCGGAGATCATCACCGAACCCTTCACCCGGATGCTCTGGGGCATCACCACCGAGCAGGTCCAGCAGTGGCTGGGCGCAGGCGTTGCGGTGGAAGGCGGCGGGCTGCGCGGCATGGCCGCCTCGCCCGGCGTCGTCGAAGGCCTGGCCCGCGTAGTCACCGACGCGGACCAGCTCTCCGAGGTCCAGCAGGGCGAGATCCTCGTCGCCACCGTCACGGCACCGTCCTGGGGGCCGATCTTCGGCAAGATCAAGGCCACGGTCACGGACATCGGCGGCATGATGAGCCACGCGGCGATCGTCTGCCGCGAGTACGGCCTCCCGGCCGTGACCGGGACCGGCTCGGCCTCCACGACGATCAAGACAGGCCAGCGGCTGCGGGTGGACGGGACCAAGGGCACCGTCCAGATCCTCGACGAGGAACCGGAACTGCAGGTCACCGGGCCCGGCGCACACAGCCACAGCCATGTCTGACCCGAATATGCCTGCCACGGAATATGACGGTGCGGGCAGCGGCCCGGCGGGCCAGCCCGCCCGCACCGTCCTGATCACCGGTGCCGCCGGCGGCCTGGGCCGGGCGTTTGCGCTCGGCTTCGGCCGCCGCGGCTACCGCGTGGCGGTGGCGGACGTGAACCTCGACGGCGCGGAGGAAACGGCCAAACTGGTCCTCGACACCGGGGCCGACGCAGCCGCCTTCCACGCCGACGTCACCAGCGTCGACTCCACCGAGGCCCTCGCGAAAAGCTGCGCGGACTTCGGAAACGGAAGCATCGACGTCGTGCTGAACAACGCCGCCGTGTACGCGGGAGTGACGCGCAGCCCGTTCGAGGACATCGATCCGGCCGAATGGGATCTGGTGATGAACGTGAACCTCAAGGGCCCCTGGCTCGTGACCCGGGCCGCCAGCCCCTACCTTCCCGAGGGCGGGCGCGTCATCAACCTCTCCAGCGCCACGATCTTCAGCGGCTCGGAGCAGTGGCTGCACTACGTCGCCTCCAAGGGCGGGGTGGTGGCCCTGACCCGGGTGATGGCCAAGGAACTGGGCCGGCGGGGGATCACGGTCAACGCGATCGCCCCAGGCTTCACCCTCACCGAGGCCAGCTACGGGCTGATGGAGAACGCCGAGAACTACGGTGTGGACCGCGGAGCCATCAAGCGGGCCAGCCAGCCGGAGGACATCGTGGGCGCGGCGCTGTTCCTGGCCGGGCCGGACAGTTCCTATTACACCGGGCAGACCATGGTGGTCGACGGCGGCCGCCAGTTCATCTGACTCTGCCCTCTTTGCCAACTTTCCGCTTTCAACCTCAAGGAGAACCAATGCCAACGGTTCATTTCACCGACGCCGCGGGTGACGTCCGCGACGTCCAGGGCAATCCCGGCGACTCCGTCATGGAAACCGCGGTGCGCAACGGCGTCCCCGGCATCGTGGCCGAATGCGGCGGGTCGCTGTCCTGCGCCACGTGCCACGTCTTTGTCCGCGAGGACTGCCTCTCGAAGCTCCCGCCGATGGAGGACATGGAGGACGAGATGCTCTACGGCACCGCCGTGGACCGCGAGGAGAACTCGCGTCTGTCCTGCCAGCTCCGGCTGACGGACGAGCTGGAACTGTTCGTCACCACCCCGGAAACCCAGGTGTAGTGATGGGCACCCATGTCGCCGCCGCCGAGCAGCCGTCCGTCGGCGCCGCAGCGCAGCCGGACAGCCCCACCCGCACCGGCCTGCTGATCATCGGCGCCAGCCAGTCCGGCGTCCAGCTCGCCGTGTCCCTGCGGGCGCTCGGCTTCGACGAGCACATCACCCTGCTTGGCGACGAGGACCACCGCCCTTACCAGCGCCCGGCCCTGTCCAAGGAGTTCCTGCAGGGCACGGTGGAGAGCGAATCCCTGATTTTCCGCTCCAATGAGTACTGGGCCGAGCACAACGTGGAGCTGGTCAAGGGCGAATACATCGTCCGGATCGAGAAGGAAGCAGACGGCTCCGGCGTCGCGCATGCCGCCTCGGGCAAACAGTTCCCCTTCAAACGCCTCGCCCTCACCGTGGGCGCACGCGCCCGGAAACTGGAGATCGAGGGCGGGGACCTGGACGGCGTGCTCTACCTGCGCAACGCCGACGACGCCCTGGCGCTCAAGGCCCGGGTGGGGGACGCGCAGGACGTTGTGGTGATCGGCGGCGGATTCATCGGCCTCGAAGCCGCGTCCAGCCTGCAGAAGATGGGTAAGAACGTCACCGTGCTGGAATTCGGCCCCCGGCTGGTGGGCCGCGCCGTCGGCGAGGAAACCGCCGAGTACTTCCTGCAGGCCCACCGTGCCCGCGGCCTGGACATCCGGCTCAACACGAGCGCCAAGCGCTTCACTACCGCTGGCACAGCAGATAATCGCACCGCCGTCGCCGGCGTCGAACTCCAGGACGGCACCGTGCTGCCCGCGCAGATCGTGCTGGTCGGCATCGGGGTCATCCCCAACACCCAGCTGGCCGAACAGCTCGGCCTCACCGTGGACAACGGGATCGTCGTGGACCGCTTCGCGCTGGCCTCGGACGGCACCACGGTGGCGATCGGCGACTGCGCCAACATGCCCAACCCGGTGCCCGGCTCGGAACCCGGCGAGAGGATCCGGCTGGAAAGCGTCAACAACGCGATCGAACACGCGAAGGTGGCCGCCTACTCGCTCACCGGCCGGCGCGAGGAATACGCCGGCATCCCGTGGTTCTGGTCCAACCAGGCCGACCTCAAACTCCAGATCGCCGGACTCTGCAACGGCTACGACCAAACCGTGCTGCGGCGCGATGAGGAACGCGGCAAATTCAGCGTCCTCTACTACCGCCAGGGCCAGATCATCGCCGCGGACTGCGTCAACGCCCCGCTGGACTTCATGGCCGTGAAAAACGCTCTCGCCAAAGGCCAGAACATCCCCGCCGACGCCGCCGCAGATCCGGCCACACCCCTCAAGACGATCACCACGGACAGCTGACTCCACTCAGACAGTTAGTCGGCCCCACCCGAAGGAGCATTATGACCACCCCCAAGACCCCGGTAGCTGACGCCGGCACCGCGACCCCGGTTTCCGGCACCCCGGCGGCAGTTGATTCCGCGGCTGCCGAGTTCGCCGCCGCGTACCCGGTTCGGCCGGTCCCGGCGGCGGGACCGGTGGATACCGCCCCGATCGCCACCACCCCGGCGGCGCTCGAGGACCTCGACGGGCTGTGGCGGGCCGTGGTGCACGAGACCCGCACCCGCGGCAACGACATCCACCTGCCGATCTCCCTCGCCTTCGCCGAGCGGCTCTGCCGCGCCCACCCCGAGGCCGACGCCGAACTGGTCCGGGTGGCCACCCTGCTGCACGACACCGGCTGGGCCCACGTGGACGAATCCCGCATCATCTCCGAGGGCTTCACCGGCGACTGGCGCAAGGCCACCATCCGCTACGAACACGAGAAGCAGGGCTGCCACGTGGCCCGCCGGGTGCTGCCGGGCCTGGGCTACTCCACGGACTTCATCGAGCGTGTCTGCGCGATCATCGACGGCCACGACACCCGCCCGGTGGCCCGCTCGCTGGAAGACGCGCTGATGCGCGACGCCGACCGGCTCTGGCGCTTCGACCAGGCCGGGATTGCCCTGGCCTCCTCCTGGTTCAAGATGGACCCGGCCACCTACACCGACCGGCTGGCCACGGAAATCGTGCCCGAACTCATCACCGAGGCCGCCCACGACATGGCCACCGCCGACCTGAACCGCTCCACCGCCCTGCTCAAGACGGCGGTGATCCGGTGACCGCCGCGACGCACGACGCCCCCGCCCTGGCCGCCCGCGCCGCGCTCAAGCTCCCGTACACGCATGTGGACGACATATTCGTCGACGGCGCCTGGACCCCGGCGCGCGGCACGGGCCGCAACCCGGTCACCGATCCCGCGACCGGCGAAGTCTGGGGCTCGGTCCCGGACGGCACCCTCGAAGACGTGGACGCCTCCGTCGGCGCCGCCCGCCGGGCGTTCGACGACGGCGCTTGGCCGCGGCTGGCGCCCTCCGAACGGGCCGCGTACCTCCTGCGGATCGCCGAGGAGGTGGAGAAGCGCGCCGAGGAACTCTCGCTGACGAACACCCGCGAGAACGGATCGCCGGTCTCCGAATCCGCCGGGGCCGCGGCCAACGCCGCGGGCATCTTCCGCTACTTCGCCACCCTCGCGGACTACCTGGAGCGCGAGGACGTCCGGCCCTTCCCCAAGGGCGGAGGTGAATCCGTGGTCCGGCGCGAGCCGATCGGCGTGTGCGCGCTGATCGCTCCCTGGAACTTCCCGATCAACCTGGTGGTCATCAAGCTCGCCCCGGCGCTGCTGGCAGGCTGCACCGTGGTGATCAAACCGGCGTCGCCCACCCCGCTGTCGCTCCGGGTGATCATCGACGCGGTGGCCGCGGCCGGTGTCCCGGCCGGCGTCGTCAATCTGGTCACCGGGTCCGGCAGGCTGGGCGATGCGCTGGTGAAGCACCCGGGCGTGGACAAGGTGGCGTTCACCGGGTCGACGCCGGTAGGCCGGAAGATCGCGGCGGCCTGCGGCGAACTGCTGCGCCCCGTGACCTTGGAGCTCGGCGGAAAGTCCAGCGCAATCGTGCTGCCGGACGCGGACCTGGACGCGATGTCAAAGGTGCTGATCCGCTCCTCGATGCGCAACACCGGGCAGACCTGCTACATCTCGACCCGGATCCTTGCTCCCGCCAGCCGCTACGAGGAAGTCGTGGACATGGTCACCGGCACCATCGCCGCCGGCAAGCAGGGCGACCCGCTGGACCCGGACACGGTCTTCGGGCCCTGCGCGACGGAATCCCAGTACCGCACCGTGCTGGAGTACGTGGAGTCCGGGCTGGCCGAAGGCGCCCGCGCCACCACCGGCGGGCGCGCGGCGTCCCTGGGCGGCGGGCTGGAGGGCGGGTACTTCGTGGAACCCACCGTGTTCGCCGACGTCACCCCGGACATGCGGATCTCCCGCGAGGAGATTTTCGGGCCGGTCATCTGCATCCTGAAGTACGACGACGCCGGCGGCAGCGTCGACGAGGCTGTCGCGCTGGCGAACAACACGGAGTTCGGGCTGGGCGGACTGGTGTTCGGCGGCGATCCGGACGCGGCGCTCGCCGTGGCGGACCGGATGGACACCGGATCGGTGGGCATCAACTTCTTCGCCTCCAACCACGCGGCACCGTTCGGCGGCCGGCACGACTCCGGCCTAGGCACCGAGTACGGCAAAGAGGGCCTTAACGCGTACCTGAGCTACAAGTCGATCCACCGGAAGTCGCCCGCCCACGGGTAAATCGGCCCTACCGGCCGGGCGGCGGCCGGGCCGATAATCGGGGATATCCACCCCTTGCAGACTATGGAGGCGATCGACGTGTCGGTTTATACGCTGGGAATCTGGCTGGTGCACCCGGGCCGCGAGAATGATTTCGTGCAGGCCTGGCGGGATCTGGCCCGGAAGACCCAGGAAGACTTCCCGCACGCGAAGGCCGTGCTGATGCATGACCACGACGTCCGGAACCGGTTCATCAGCACCGGACCGTGGGAATCCCTGGAACAGGCCGAGCAGTGGCGGGGGTCCGCGACGTTCAAGCAGAGCATGGAGGGCATGCGCGAGATGCTGGAGCATTTCGAGGCACGCACCCTGGATGAGGCTGCCAGCATCGGCTGGGATACCCCCTAGCGGCCGTGCTTGCAGGCGGCCCCGGACAGGTCAGTCCCGGGGCAGCGTTTTGGCGGGGAACAGCGGGCGGCAGTCGGTGCAGACGTCGACGTCGGCATCCGGCGATCCGCTGCGGCCCAGCGTGACCTTGCGCTCCAGCTCCAGCCGGCCGTGCAGGGCCCACGCCATCACGCTCAGGGACAGGAAGCCGACAGCGATCTGGGCTGCCGGGAGTGCCTCCCTCGTCGAACTCGCCCACACCGCGCCGAAGAGGCCCAGAACGGGCCAGCGCAGATCGCACAGCGTGGCCGCCGCCCCGATCGGCGCGTTCACGTAGCTGCCCACCAGGACGCCGGCCAGGACCGAGCCCGCACCCACCAGAGCGCAGCCCGTCCAGCCGGTGCCGGTGCCGGCGACCATGCCGTTGGCGACCAGCAGGAAGACCGCGGCGAGGCCAGCCGCGACGACGGCCGCGGCCACGCGCGGCCGGGACCAGCTGCGGAGTACCTGGGGGAGCTGACGGACGCGGGCGCGGCCCACGGGTGCCTTGGCCGTGCCCGGGCGGACGTGGTCTTCGGGGTCGCTGCTGACGGTCATGGCTGTTCCCGGTTTGGGTTGGGGCGTCGTGACTGCAGGGCGGTCCAGATGATCACCGTGACCACCAGGCCGATCGAGAGGAAGCCGAGCCCGGAATACCCGACGGCGGCCAGTACCGGGCCGGCCAGCGCGCCGCCGGTCGCCCCTGCCGCGTTCATGCTCAGGTCCGAAACGCCCTGGATCGCCGGCCGGTCCTGCACATGGGCCGACTCGGCCACCAGGGCGGAGCTGGCAACCACCGAAGCGGACCAGCCCAGCCCCAGCAGGATCAGGCTCGCGGTCACGGCGGTGCCGGAATCCGGCGCGACGCCCGCCAGCACCAGTGAAACCAGCAGCATGCCCTGGCCCAGCAGGATGGTGGGCAGCCGCCCGGCCTTGTCCGCCATCCAGCCGAAAACGGGGGACAAGGCGTACATGCCGGCGATGTGCAGGCTGATCGTCAGGCCCACTACGGTGAGGCTGGCCCCATGGTCGCGCAGGTGCACGGGGGTCATCGACATGAGCGCCACCATCGTGGCGTGGCTGAGGGCGACGGCGGCCACCGCATACCGCGCCCTCGGGTTGCTTCGCAGAATCCGCAAGCCGCTCTTGGGCTGGGGTGCTTCCAAGTCGGGCACGCGGGAGGCCATGGCGGTGAGGAGGGGGTCTGGCCGCAGGCCGGTCGCATACACGACGGCGGCCGCAAGCTGGGCGGCCACGGAAAAAGCGAACGCGCCTGTCAGTGGGGGCAGGCCGAGGGCGGCGCCGACGGTCTCGCCGGGGCCGAAGAGGTTCGGTCCCAGGACGGCGCCGATCGTGGTGGACCACACCACGGTTGAGAGGTCCCGGCCCCGGGACCCGGGTCGGGCAAGATCGGTGGCGGCGAATCGCGCCTGAAGATTCACGGCAGAGCCCGCACCGAGGAGCATGAGGCCCAGCAGCAGCAGCGGAAAGACGCCGAGGGCGGCTGAGGTGATCGCCGTGACGGCTCCCGCGCCGGCAATCAGGGCCCCGGTGGAGAGTGAGATCCGCCGGCCGCGGGCTTGGGCCAGCCGGGCCAGGGGGACGGCGGCGAAGGCGGCGCCGAGGGTGCTCATCGTGGCAGCCATGCCGGACCACGCGTTGGACCCGGAGAGCTGTGCTGCCAGCAGGGATCCGAGGGAAAGCGTCGCCCCCATGCCGATGCCGCCAAGGATCTGGCCGCCGACGAGGATGGAGATCACGCGGCGCTGGAGACGCTGATTGGCCAGTCCGGGCGGGGCCGAGACGGTGATGTGTCCGGGCCCGTTGGCCTGGTCCGGCGTCAAGCCTTCCGGCCGTTCCTGCGTGTTCATGATGATCCTTCGGGGCTTCCGGGCGCAGCCCCTGCAGCCGGGAACCATTTCAATATACCCTATGGGGTATTATTGTTGTATCAGGTGCGGCACCCGCGGCACCCCGAAATTGGAGTTCCTATGTGCGCTGCAGTTCGTTGTAATCGTTGTGGAAAAATCACCTGGGCCGGCTGCGGCGAGCACGTCGACTCGGTCATGGCCGATGTTCCCCAGGATCAGCGCTGCACCTGCGACGGCTAAACGACGTGGCGTAGCCCGGACCAGGAGCCGGGCAGCACCCGCTGGAATTCGCCCTAGCCGCCCGCCTCCACGCCGGTCAGCGCCGTGAGTACTGCCGGCAGGAGCAGTCCGTTCCGTCCCCACACCGGGTCGAAGACCTCCACGTACCAGGAGTCGGCCAGCAGCAGGGCGAGGGTGTCGTTCGCCTCCTCGGACCAGTCCCGGAGCTGATCTTCGCCGGCCGGGCCTTCGCTGCTGCCCAGCACGGTCGCCACTTCGCCGTCCTGCAGGGTGACGGGGATGGAAGACTGGCTCGCTTCGCCGGGAGCGTGGGCGACGGTCACCAGATCGGTCCGGCCGGACAGCGCCAGGAGCGCGGCCGCTGACTCCACGCTGCAGAATCCCGTCACGTAGGCGCGCTGCGAGTGCCCCTCTGCGAGCACGCCGGGTTGGGATTCCTTAGTAAAGAGCCCGCGCCGGTTCAGCTCCGCGAGCTCGCCGGCGATGGCCGTCGTCTCGTCGTCGATGCTCGGGGCGAAGGTTCCCGGCTGGTACTCGCTCCGGCCTTCCAGCCAGCGCGCGGTCAGTTCGCCCGCCGCGGGGATGGTGCCTGCCTGCCGCCAGACCTCGCGGTCCGCCAGGAGCCGGCCGAAAGTGTCCCGTTCGGTCGTGTATCTGTCTTCTGCCATCGGATCTACGCCTCCTGTGATCTGCGGGCTTGTTAAGCAATCTAGGCCAGACAGGCCGGAGTGCGAAGATTTTGTCCCACTGCGTCACTTGGACGAGGCCCAGTTTGACCTGTCCGCGGACGGCGGGAACCATCGGCCCGCTGGCGTTCACCAAGAACCTACCCGCGGGCTAGAGTTCACACTGGGCGTCGAGCGCCCAGAGTAAGTTTTCAGCAACCGCCGCGAATCCGCGGGGGTTAAGTACCCGGGAGTCATCACTGCGGCACGGATCCAAGCCCACCATCCGCGACGTCGCTGAGGCGGCAGGCGTGTCCCTGACCACGGTCTCCTACGTGCTTTCCGGCCGCCCCGGCGGAAACACCCGGATCAGCCAGCCCACCCAGGACCGTGTCCATGCCGCGGCCCGCGAACTCGGGTACGTGCCCAACAGGGCCGCCCGCGGGATGCGGCGCGGACGCACCGACGTCGTGGCTGTGGCCATCACCGACCTCGACGATAACTGGGACCGCGCGCTCGCGACGGCGGCCGCCAGGATCCTGCCACGGCACGGCTACCAGCCGGTCATCCTGGTGGGAGACAGTTGGTGGCAGTTCATGCTCTCCGGCGGTGCCGACGCCGTCATCCTCGGCTCCGTGCCGGCGGACCGCACCGCCGTCGACCTCGAGGCGATGGCGGAACTAGCCGAGCGCGGCGTGGCCCTGCTGGTTTTCTCGGACACCCTGCAGCCGCACGGTGTCGACGTCCTGGCGCCGGGAACTGCCGGGACGGCGGAAGTCGAGGCGCTCGCCGAACAGGCCGTCGCGACGCTGATCGCGCGGCTTCGGGACTAACAGGACGGGCGAGTCCGTGACAACTCCGTCCCCATATGTCAGATTTGTTTGCTGTCTCGCTTGCGGCAGGCGTCCCTGGGGCCCCCGCGGTAAAGTTGCACGGGAAGGACGAACCGGGGCCGCTTCCGGCCGGTGAACCTTTACCTGACTCATTTTCCGGCGCGGTGTCGCGTCCCCATCCTTCTGCCGACGTCGCCCTGCCGTTGCTGAGTGCCGAAGCCGCTGCGGCGCGTCTTCCCGAGACTGAACGGAGCCAGCAATGGCCACCAAAACCGCCGGGCCTGTCCCGACTCCGACCCCGGAGCAGCTCCAGTCGGTGCGCGGCACCCTGCGGTCCCCCCGGAGGCTGAAGACCGAAGCTCTCGGCGGGCTCGTCGTTGCGCTGGCCCTCATCCCGGAGGCTATCGCCTTCTCCATCATCGCGGGCGTGGACCCGCGGATCGGGCTGTTCGCATCCTTCACCATGGCAGTTACGATCGCCTTCGTCGGCGGCCGCCCGGCGATGATCTCCGCGGCCACCGGCGCCGTCGCCCTCGTCATCGCTCCGCTGGTGAAATCCCACGGCCTGGACTACCTCATCGCCGCCGTGATCCTGGCCGGCATCTTCCAGATCATCCTGGGGCTCTCCGGCGTGGCGAAGCTCATGCGGTTCATCCCCCGCTCGGTGATGGTGGGCTTCGTCAACGCCCTGGCGATCCTGATCTTCCTGTCCCAAGTGCCCGAACTCCTCGGTGTCCCCTGGCTGGTCTATCCGCTCACGGCCGTCGGGCTGCTGATCGTCTTCGGACTGCCGAAACTCACCACGGCCGTGCCGGCCCCGCTCGTCGCGATCGTGGTGCTGACCCTGATCACGGTGTTCGCCGCCGTCGCCGTCCCGACCGTGGGGGACAAGGGCGAACTGCCCGATGCCCTGCCGTCCCTGCTCATCCCGAACGTCCCCTTCACGGTCGAGACGCTGCAGGTGATTTTCCCATTCGCCCTTGCCATGGCCTTCGTCGGGCTGCTCGAATCCCTCATGACCGCGAAACTCGTCGACGACATCACCGACACCCGCTCCCACAAGACCCGCGAGGCCTGGGGCCAGGGCATCGCGAACATCGTCACCGGTTTCTTCGGCGGCATGGGCGGCTGCGCAATGATCGGGCAGACCATGATCAACGTCAAGGCTTCCGGCGCCCGGACCCGGATCTCGACGTTCCTGGCCGGCATCTTCCTGCTCATCCTGGTGGTGGTCCTCGGCGACATCGTCTCCCTCATCCCGATGGGCGCCCTGGTGGCCGTGATGATCTTCGTTGCCGTTGCCACCTTCGACTGGCACAGCGTCCGGCCGTCCACGCTCAAGGCCCTGCCCAAGAGCGAAACCCTGGTGATGGTCGCCACCGTGGTCGTCACCGTCGCCACCCACAACCTGGCGATCGGCGTCGGGGTCGGCGTGCTCGTGGCAATGGTGATGTTCGCCCGGCGCGTGGCACACTTCGTCACCGTGGACCGCAGCGTGGCAGAGGTCGACGGCATCGCGGTCGCCACCTACAAAGTGGACGGCGAGCTGTTCTTCGCCTCCTCCAACGACCTGTACACACAGTTCGACTACGCGCTGGATCCCGAGCGCGTGGTCATCGATATGCACGCCAGCCACCTGTGGGACGCCTCCACCATTGCTTCGCTGGACGCCATCACGGAAAAATACCGGCACCACGGCAAGAGCGTGGACGTCGTGGGCCTCAATGACGCCAGCCTCCTGATGCGCCAACGCCTCGGCGGCAAGCTCGCCGGCCACTAGGCTGCGCTTCTTCCCAGTTACTTCCGCCCGCACCCGCGAAGCCACGGCGAGCCGCCCGGATTTGCAGGGATTTCAGGCTGCGGCCTCGTAGTAACCGGGCAGGAACGCGGCCGGTGCGGGTTACCGGCGGAAGGTCTACGCTCAGAAACATGACGCAGACCTGGGATCCGGGACAGGGCGGAGTCCTGGAACTTCCTTCCGGCCGTCTGATCCGCGGCCGGGGGCTGCTCCTGCCGTTTCCCGCCGGGCCGCGGCCCGAGTTTGGCCTCTATCTGCTGGGAAGGCGCCCGGCCCCGGTGCCCTGGGATTCCCGGTGGGTCCGCTGGCGGGATTTACGCCTGCCCGCCGACGACGTCGACACCCTGGACGCGCTTATGGAGGCCTGGCGCCGGGCCGAGACGGAGCGGGTCGAGGTGGCCTGCTGGGGCGGCCGCGGCCGGACCGGCACCGCCCTGGCCTGCCTTGCGGTCCTGGACGGCGTTCCGCCCGCGGAAGCCGTGGCCTTCGTGCGGGCGCGCTACCGCAAGGGCGCCGTTGAGACGCCGTGGCAGCGGAAGTACGTCGCACGGTTCCAGAACCCCCGGGCATAGGGCGCAGGCTGCATTCCGGCGGCATTAGGTCACACGATTGGGTCTTTTTGTTCGCCGCCGATCGGCCTACCGTGGACAGACGGAGCCGCCCAGCCCGGGTGGCCGGACCACGGAGGACCATCCCATGACGACGCACGTAGCCGACTGCAGCGTGACCAACTGCTCCTTCAACGACCACTCCAACTGCAACGCCGCCGCCATCACCGTCGGGGGCGCCGAGGATCACGCCTCCTGCGCCACCTTCATCGATATCGGCGTGCACGGAGGGCTGCCCAAGGTGCTCGCCGACGTCGGTGCCTGCCAGCGTTCCGAATGCACCCACAATGACCACCTGATGTGCAAGGCCGCCGAGGTGCATGTGGGTCCGGGTGTCGACAACGCCGATTGCCTCACCTACGCCCACCGGTAGCCGCACGCACCGTCCACCAGTCAACGAATTACCGCCTCAGGGGAATTAAGTCACACTAGTTTGACGTTAAGGCTTGCCTAAGTAAGGGTTAGCTTAGTCGATGCTGTCTGACGTCAAACGAAGGATTCCTCTGTGGCGCCCGTAACCCCTGTGGATGTTCACCCCGTGCCTACCGGCACACTGACCGGCACGTTGGCCGGCATCCAGCCCGGCACCGGTTCCCCGGCGCGGCTGGTGCAAAATGCCACCGCCCACCTCTTCAACGGCCGCAACGCCGCCGGCTACACGGCCGAGGTGCTCAGGGGCGTCACGGCGGTCGCCGCCAAGGTCTCTGGTTGCACGCGCCCGTTTACCGGGGCCACCCCCGGCGAGCTGAAACGCCGCGTCGATGGCGTGGACCTGGGAGTTCCGCTGGGGGATACGGCGGCTGCCCTCGAGGAACTGGAGGAGGTCTACCTCCGGGACGCCGTCTATTTCCACGACGCCAAGTACGCGGCGCACCTGAACTGTCCCGTGGTGATCCCGGCCCTCGTTGCCGAGGCAGTCCTGTCCGCCGTGAATTCCTCGATGGACACCTGGGACCAGAGCGCGGGCGCCACCATGATCGAACGGCGGCTCATCTCCTGGGCCGCCGGGCGGCTCGGGCTGGGCGATTCCGCGGACGGTGTCTTTACCTCGGGCGGGAGCCAGTCCAATTTCCAGGCCCTGCTGCTGGCCCGGAACCAGACCGTGGAATGGATGAAACTGGACCCGGAACACGACGGGCTCCGGCTGCCTTCCCTCCATGAGAAGCTGCGGATCTTCACCTCCGCGGACAGCCACTTCAGCATCCGCAAGTCAGCGGCCATGCTGGGGCTCGGGTACGACGCCGTCGTGTCCGTACGCTGCGGGCAGGACCACCGGATGGATCCGGAGGCGCTCGCCGCGGAACTGGCACGGGCCCGGAACGACGGCCTCATCCCCATGGCGGTGGTGGCCACGGCCGGGACCACCGACTTCGGGGCCATTGATCCGCTGGACGAGCTGGCCGCGGCGGCCCGCGGGCACGGCGCCTGGTTCCACGTCGACGCGGCCTACGGCGGCGGGCTGATGGTCTCCGGGCGGCACCGGCACCTGCTCGACGGCGTCCACCGTGCGGACTCGGTCACCGTCGACTTCCACAAGACCTTCTTCCAGCCGGTCAGCTCGAGTGCCCTGCTGGTCCGGGACGCGGCCACGCTGCGGCACGTGACCTTCCACGCCGACTACCTGAACCCGGCCGCCGCCGTCGACCGCCCCAACCAGGTGGACAAGAGCATCCAGACCACCCGCCGTTTTGACGCCCTGAAGCTCTGGCTGACGCTGCGGATCATGGGCGCCGACGCGCTCGGGGCGCTCTTTGACGGGGCCATTGACCTGGCCTCGGTCGTGGGTGCCAGTCTGGCCTCCGATCCCGATTTTGAGCTCGCCGCCCCGCCGCAGCTCAGCACCCTGGTGTTCCGCTACCGCCCGCTCCGGCCGGACGGGCGCCGGCTGTCCCCGGACGCCGCGGACCGACTCAACCAGGACGTCCGCTCCGCCGTCTTCGCCTCCGGTGAGGCCGTGGTGGCCGGCACCACCGTCGCAGGCCGGCACTACCTGAAGTTCACCCTGCTCAACGCGGAGGCAGGCGTGGAGGACGTCCAAAGCATTATCGAGCTGCTCCGGACCACCGGGGCATCGCTGCAGGCCGCCGCGGAGGTGTCCGTATGAACGCCGGCGCCCCGCCGCGGATCCACGACTTCGCCGCGATCGGCGTCGGGCCCTTCAACCTTGGCCTCGCGGCGCTGAGCGAACCCGTCGACGGGCTGGACGGCGTCTTCCTAGAACGCAGGGAATCCTTTGACTGGCACCCCGGCATGATGCTAGAACCGGCCCACCTGCAGGTGCCATTTATGGCCGACCTGGTGACCTTGGCGGACCCGACGTCGCCGAATTCGTTCCTGAACTTCCTGAAGCAGACGGGACGGCTGTACCGCTTCTACATCCGGGAAAACGTCTACCCGCTGCGTGCCGAGTACAACCAGTACTGCCAGTGGGTGGCGGGCCAGCTGGATTCGGTCCGGTTCGGCACGGACGTCCGGGGGATCAGCCACGACGACGGCGTGTACCGCCTGGCGGTGGACGGCCCGGATGGTCCCGGGGTGCTGCACGCGCGGCGGCTGGTCCTGGGCACCGGCACTTCGCCCTATGTTCCGGCGGCCTGCGGCGGCGTCGTGGGCGCCGGGGGACTGGTCCTGCACAACGCCGATTACCTGCTGCGGAAAGGCGAACTGCAGCGCCGGCGGAGCATCACGATTGTCGGCAGCGGCCAGAGCGCCGCTGAAATCTATTACGAGCTGCTGCAGGAGATCGACGTCCACGGCTACCGACTGGACTGGGTCACCCGCTCCGGCCGGTTCTTCCCGCTCGAGTACACCAAGCTGACGCTGGAGATGACGTCGCCCGAATATGTGGACTACTTCCACGCCCTGCCGCAGGAGAAGCGCGACGGCCTGGTCAGGAGCCAGAAGAACCTCTACAAAGGCATCAACGCGGAGCTGATCGACGCCATCTACGACCTCCTCTACACCAAGAGCCTCGCCGGGATGGTGGACACCCGGCTGCTGACCCACTCGGCGCTCACCGGCGCGGCCTGGGACCCGGTGTCGGCGTCGCACACCCTGCAGCTGCGGCACGAGGAAACGGGCGCCGACTTTGCGCTGGAGACCGAAGCCGTGGTGCTCGCCACCGGCTACAGCTACCGCGAGCCGGAGTTCCTGGCCGGCGTGCAGCACCGGATCGCGCGGGACAGCAGCGGCAGGTTCGCCGTGGACCGCAACTACAGCACCGGCGTCGAACCCGGGGAGATCTTCGTCCAGAACGCGGAACTGCACACCCACGGCTTCGTCACCCCGGACCTGGGCATGGCCGCGTACCGCAACTCCTGCATCCTGCGGGAAATCACCGGCCGCGAGGTCTATCCGGTGGAGCGCAGCATCGCGTTCCAGCAGTTCGGGCCGCCTCCGGAGGCAGTGCGGCAGGACGCCGCGCCCGGCGCTGTCCGCGCAGCGGCGGGGGTGCCGGCATGAGCCTCACCTTCCGCAGCCTGGACCCCTTGGCCGACGCGCCGGTCCTCCACTCGTGGGTGACCCATCCGTACGCCACCTTCTGGGACATGCTGGCCAGCACCGTTGAGGACGTGGTGGAGGAGTATTCGAGGATCCAGTCCAGCGGCCACCACCACGCGCTGTTGGGGCTCGACGACGGCGTCCCCGCCTTCCTGACGGAGGCGTACCTGCCGGAATCATCGCCGCTGGCCGACGTGTATGCCGTCCGGCCGGGTGACCTCGGGATGCACCTGCTGGTCGCCCCGCCGGCCGGTCCGCCCCGGCCCGGCTACACCACGAGGGTGATGGACGCCGTCCTGGAGCGGCTGTTCGCCGGCCCGGGAGTGGACCGCATCGTCGTGGAACCCGACGCACGCAACACCAAAATCCACCTCCTCAACGCCCGGCTGGGTTTCCTGCCCGCCGGGGAGGTGGCCTTGCCCGGGAAGCAGGCCCTGCTCAGTTTCTGCACCCGGGAAGGCTTCCATGCCGCCCGCCTTGAGCTTCATTCGTCCCCGACCCGCCAGGGAGCACCGCTATGACCATCGCTGACCTCGAATCCGTCCTGAGCGCCGGCACCGCCACCGCCACCGCCCACCTGACCCCGGAACGCTGGGCCGCCGCCAACCGGCATGTCATCCGCAAGGCGCTCGCCGAGTTCTCGCACGAACGGATCCTCACGCCGGAACTGCTCCCGCCGGACCCCACGCCCGAAAGGGCGGGGGGCCCGTCGGGACCTGGTGCACAGGGCCGGGCCGTTCCGGCGGATCCCCGGGATCCCGCCCACTACCGCGTCACCAGCGACGACGGCGCCGTCGAGTACCGCTTCACCGCGCGGAGTCTCGAGCTGGACCACTGGTCCATCGCGGACATGTCCATCCGCCGCGTCGAGGCGCGGGCATATCCCGACATGCCCACGCCAGGGGCTGAAGAATGGGCATGTCCCGCGGGGCCGGGGGCTGAGCTTGATGCCCTGCGCTTCATCACCGAGTTCCGGGACACCCTTGGAATCCGCGAGGAGATGCTCCCGGTCTACCTCGAGGAAATCAGCAGCACACTCTCCAGCCACGCGTACAAGCAGTGGCGCGGCCAGCCCTCGGCCGCGGAACTGGCGGCAGGCGTGACCGCCGGGGCCGACGCCGCCATCGATTTCCAGACCATCGAACGGAGCATGACCGAAGGCCATCCCTGCTTCGTGGCCAACAACGGCCGGCTAGGCTTCGGGATCGCGGACTACCGTGCGTTCGCCCCGGAGGCGGGAGCCCCAGTGCAGCTGGAGTGGATCGCGGCGCACCGGACCAAAGCCGTCTTCACGTCCGCGGAGGGCCTGGGTTACCGCGACCACCTCGACGCCGAGCTGGGGACGGCCGCCGTCGCTTACTTCGACGCCGAGCTCTGCGCCGTTGGCCTGGACCCGGCCGACTACTTCCTGATGCCGGTCCACCCGTGGCAATGGGACAACAAGCTCTCCGTGACGTTCGCCGCGGAACTGGCGCACCGGCACATTGTGCATCTCGGGATCGGGGCGGACAGCTATCAGGCCCAGCAGTCCATCCGGACGTTTTTCAACACGGTCTCGCCGGAGAAGTGCTACGTCAAGACGGCCATGTCCGTGCTGAACATGGGCTTCATGCGCGGGCTGTCGCCGCAGTACATGAAGGCCACCCCCGCGATCAACGACTGGCTCCAGAGACTGATCCTCAGCGATGCCACCCTCCAGCAGTGCGAGCTGAAACTCATCCGCGAGGTAGCCGCCATCGGTTACCACAACGGCTACTACGAAGCCGCGGCGGCGAAGGAGTCGCCGTACCGGAAGATGCTGTCAGCGCTGTGGCGGGAAAGCCCGCTGCCGCTGCTGGCTGACGGGCAGCAAGTGGCCACCATGGCGTCCCTTCTGCACGTCGACGCTGCGGGAAAACCGGTGGTGTCCGCGCTGATCGCGCGTTCCGGACTGGAGCCTGCGGAGTGGCTGCGCCGGTACTTCGAGGCCTACCTCGTCCCGCTCGTTCACTGCCTCTATGCCTACGAGCTGGCCTTTATGCCGCACGGCGAGAACGTCATCCTGATCCTGGAGAACGGTGTCCCGGTCAGTGCCGTGATGAAGGACATCGCCGAGGAGATCGTCGTCATGGGTGACCGCCTGGAACTGCCCGACGAGATAGCCAGGATCAAGGCCGAGATCCCGGACGAGGAGAAAGTCCTAGCCATCTTCACCGACGTCTTCGACTGCATCTTCCGGTTCCTCAGCGCGCTGCTGGAGGAAGACGGCCAGCTCAGCGGCGAGGAATTCTGGCGAACCGCCGCGGCCGTCCTGCGGACCTACCAGGGCAAGCACCCCGGGCTCGCGGACCAGTTTGCCCGGCATGAGCTGTTCGCCGCGGACTTCCCGCTGTCCTGCCTCAACCGGCTGCAGCTGCGCAACAACCAGCAGATGCTGGACCTGACCGACCCGTCCGGCGGGCTGCAGATGGCCGGACGGCTGCAGAACCCCCTGGCACGGTTCGCCTGAGGTCGCCCTCGACGCCGGAATCTCCCCACTTTTGAACTCGGCGCCCCGCGTTTCGTGCCGAATCGCCGGTGAGTACCGGCGTCGCTTGTTCAAAGGTGGGGAAACCGCGCGGGCCGGCTTGCGGATCCTGCCAGCCATTCCCACGGGGGCGGGTAGCCTCTATGGCGAGACCGCTCGTCCCCGACCCAGGAGTACCCCATCATGGCTGCCGAAAGTCCGACCATCCTTGCGACCTCCGGGGGCTACCAACCGGGGGCGCGGACACGCCTGGAGTTCAACAAGCTGGTCCATCACGCCGTGGACCTGTCCGGGGTCACCGGGCGGGCGCCCAGGGTCGCCCACGTCGGCACCGCGAGCGGCGACCAGCGCTGGTTCAACAACGAGGTCAGCGAAGCGGGGAGCGTCGCCGGCTTCCAGCTCACGCATCTGAACCTGTTCACCATGCCCAACGTTGCCAACGTCGAGGAATACCTGCTCGGCCAGGACGTCGTCTGGGTCAACGGCGGCTCCGTGGTCAACCTCCTCGCCGTCTGGCGCGCCCATGGGCTGGACGCGATCTTCCGGCGCGTCTGGGAATCCGGGGTGGTGCTCGCCGGCGTCTCGGCCGGGTCGATCTGCTGGTTCAACGGCGGGACCACCGACTCGTTCGGTCCCGAGCTGCGCGCGGTGGACAACGGCCTGGGACTGCTTCCCTACGACAACGGGGTCCACTACGACTCAGAAGCCGCACGCCGCCCGCTCGTACACCGCCTGGTGGCGGACGGAACCTTGGGGGAGACCCACTGCACCGACGACGGCGTGGGCCTGCTCTACCGCGGGACCGAACTGGTGGAGGCGGTCACGGAAACTCCCGGCAAGGCCGCCTACCGGGTGCGGCTGGTCGACTCCGGGGACTCAGCCGCGGACGTGCTCGAGGAACGCCTGGAGCCAACCGGACTCTAGGGCAGCAGTTCCCTACCCCTGCGTCAGCCGGTAGCGCTCGATCTGCTTGAGCCGGCGCAGGAGGCTGTCGCGCCGCGGGTGCGGGACGGCGTCGGCCGGTTCGGCGGTGAGGTCGATGTGCTTGGTGCCGTACTGCCAGAGCAGCAGGTCATCGAGAAGCCGGTCCGGGCCGGGGGAGTAGCGGTGGTCCAGGGCCCTGCGGACCTCGGTGATCCGGTTGGCGCTCAGCAGCCCGGCCAGCTGCATGGTCTGGTTCAGACCGTGGGCGGCCATCAGCTCGGCGGCCCAGCCCCAGTCGTCGTCGACTTTCCGGTCCACGTGCGGCAGCAGCGTGCGCCAGACATCGCGGATCCGGTTCGGGGTGAGCTGCGCGGCGCCTTCGCCGTCCATGTCCCAGTAGCTGCGGACCTCCTCGTAGCGTTCGTGCAGGTCAGCAAAGGCCCCCTCCACCGTTTCCAGCATGGCTGCCGTGGCGGTGAACTGGCGGTCGAAGTGCGGGGTCCAGGCGCGCGGATCCTCGGCCTTGAAGCGGATGTCGTGCTCGATCTCGCTCCAGGCGTGGGCGAACACGGTGCGGATCTGGCATTCGAAGAAATAGCTGCCGTTCGGCGGGACCTCCGGGTTGAAGGCCTGCTGGTACTCCTTGACGGCCTCGTTCTGGATGGTCCGCAGGATCAGGTGGCGGCTGGAGTAGCCGTAGGTCCCCGACTCGATGGAGCCGATGTCCTTCTCGCGGTCGCCGCGGCAGTCAAAGAGCTGGCGCTGGCGCTTGATCAGATTGGCGACCACCGCGTTTTCCGCCGGCAGCTTCGTGATCACCCGGATGCCCACCATGTCATTCAGGGTCCGGAACGGATCCGGGAACTTCAGCACCGGCGGGCCCCCCGGTTCCAGCGGCTCCTCGATCCGGGAGATCTTCTCGCGGAAGGATTCGACCGTCTTGGTGCGGCCGGTAACGAACAGCGGCGTCACCTCGGTGCCCTTGAGCATGCTCCGCAGCGTCAGCAGGACCTCGCGGGTGACCAGCTTCAGGGCAGGGCGCACCCGCTCGTAGAGTTCCACGTTTTCCTGCACGGACTCGCGCAGTTTCGGGTCCAGTCGATCCCAGTTGCTCGCCATGCATCCAGCTTACGGCCGGGGTACGACGGCGGAGGGGTGACACCCCCGCGCGGGCCGGCAACCCGGGCCGGTGCCGCCTTACGCCGCGCCGCGCAGCGGTCAAGGTAGGCTCCTCACATGGCTGATGTGCGGCGTCGGGCTTTGATCGCGGCCGCAGCGACGGTGACCCTGGGGGCAGTCACCGCCGCCTGTTCACCGGGCCCCAAGGAGGACACTGTGAAGCGGCATAGGTACAGCTACGGCGACGATCCCAGCCAGTGGGGGGAGCTCTTCCTGCCGGAGGCCGCCGTCACCAAGGGCGTGGTAGTGGTCATCCACGGCGGCTACTGGCGCTCGCAGTACGGCGCGGAACTCGGCGAACCGCTGGCCAGGGACCTCGCGGCGCACGGCATGGCCGCCTGGAACCTGGAGTACCGCCGTGCCGGCAACGGCGGCGGCTGGCCCCACACCTTCTCCGACGTGCTCGCCGGAATCGACAAGCTCGGCGACATCGCCGGTGAACATGGCCTCGTGCTGGACCGGGTCGTGGCGCTGGGACACTCCGCTGGCGGGCACCTTGCGGTCTGGGCTGCGGGACGGGGCCGCCTCGCCCAGCTCGGCGCCCCGGACGCGGACCGCCAGCTGCTGCGCAGGGACGACGACGGCGCGGTGCACCTGACCGGCGTCGTCAGCCAGTCCGGGGTACTCAACCTCGCGGAAGCCGAACGCCTGAACCTCAGCAACGGCGCGGTCAGCAACCTGCTGGGCGGCTCCTCCGAGAAATACCCCAAACGCCATAAGTACGCGGACCCGATGAGCGCAGTGCCGCTAGCGGTCCCCGTCTATGCCGTCCACGGCACGGACGACGACGATGTCCCCGCCAGCCTGTCCGATTCCTACGCGGCGGCGGCCAAGTCCGCCGGCGCCCCGGTCCAGTTCCTGAAGGTCCCCGGCGACCATTTCGCCCTGATCGACCCGAAAGCCGCCGCCTACCGGAAGTGCCGCGAACTCGTGCAGCTTCTGCTCGGCTGACCTCTGTCAGCCACGGACGCGCGGCCGCCGCACGGTGGTAGCGTGGCGCCTATGCAAGTCGAAGTTCCCGAGGTTCCGCGTGTCCTGGCTTCGGGCGTCACCCGGTTCCTGCGCGTGGTCGCGCCGCGCCACCCGGCCCAGGTGATTGTGCTGGGCTTCGCCGCTGCCGTCGCCGTCGGGACCGGGCTGCTGCTGCTACCGGTGGCCAAGGCCAGCGGGGGCGGGGCCAGCCTGCTGGAGGCGCTGTTCACCGCCACCTCCGCCGTCTGCGTCACCGGCCTGATCACCGTGGACACCCCCGTCTTCTGGAGCGGTTTCGGCCAGGTGGTCATCCTGGTCCTCATCCAGATCGGCGGCTTCGGCGTGATGTCCTTCGGCACACTGCTCGGGGTCCTGACTGCCCGCCGGCTGGGCCTGAAGTCCCGGATATCCGCCGCCGCCGAGACGAAAAGCAGCGGCTTCGGTGACGTGCGCCGCGTGCTGGTCGGCGTCCTGCGGATCAGCGTGGTGGTGGAAGCAGCGCTGGCGCTGATCCTCACGGTCCGCTTTATGGCCGGGTACGGCTACTCGCTGGGCGAGGCGGTCTGGCACGGCGTGTTCCACTCCATCTCGTCCTTTAACAACGCAGGCTTCGCCCTGTACTCGGACAACCTGATGGGGTTCGTCGGCGATCCCTGGATCTGCCTGCCGATCGCCGCCGCCGTCATTATCGGCGGACTCGGATTCCCGGTCCTCTTCGAACTGGGTCGGCAGTACCGGCGTCCCATCCACTGGAGCATGAACACCAAGCTCGTCCTCGTTGGCTCGGGCACCCTCCTCGCCGGAGGGACCGTCTTCCTTACCGCCGTCGAATGGGCCAACCCGGCGACCCTGGGCGGCCTCCACCCGGCCGAGCGCATACTGGCCGGTTTTTTCCAGTCCGTCATTACCCGCACCGCAGGCTTCAACAGCATCGACATCGCCCAGATGAACCCCGTGTCCTGGCTGGGCATGGACATCATGATGTTCATCGGCGGCGGCCCGGCCGGTACGGCCGGCGGCCTGAAAATCACCACGTTCGCCGTGCTCTTCTTCATCCTCAGCACCGAGCTGCAGGGCGGAACGGCCGTGAACATCTTCGGCAAGCGCCTGTCCCGTGCGGTGCACCGCCAGGCCATTACCGTGGTGCTGCTGGCGATCGCCCTCGTCACCGGCTCCACGATGTTCCTGATGCTGATCACCGACTTCGGGCAGGAACGGATCCTGTTCGAGGTCATTTCGGCCTTCGCCACGGTCGGGTTGTCCACCGGCATCACCGCCGGCATGCCGCCCGCCGGTCAGCTCGTGCTGATCATGCTCATGTTCGTCGGCAGGCTGGGTCCGGTCACGCTGGGCGCAGCCCTGGCGCTGCGCGAACGACCCCTGCTCTACGAGTACCCCAAGGAAAGGCCCCTCATTGGCTAGGAACATCTTCTCGTCCCACTCCGCTGCCGTCAGTGACAAGGCGTCCTCCGTGGTGGTCATCGGCCTCGGCCGTTTCGGCGGCTCGCTGGCACTGGAACTGGAAGCGCAGGGTACCGAGGTGCTCGGCATCGACGCCAGCGACGAAATCGTCCAGTCCTACAACGGGCGCCTCACCCACGTGGTCAGGGCCGACTCCACCAAGGAAGAGGTGCTGCGCCAGCTCTCGGTCCATGAATTTGACCGTGCCGTGGTCGGCATAGGCTCGGACATCGAAGCCAGCATCCTGACCACATCCCGGATCCTGAAATTCCAGCGTCCCCAGATCTGGGCGAAGGCCATCAGCGAACCGCACGCCGAGATCCTCGGCCAGCTCGGCGTCGAGCACGTCATCCGTCCCGAACACGACATGGGCAAGCGCGTCGCGCACCTGGTCCTGGGCTCGATCCTTGACTACGTGGAATTCGAGGACGACTTTGTCATGATCCGCACCAGCCCGCCCTCCGCCGCCCGGGACCGGCCGCTGGGCGTCCTCGGACTGCGGGAAAAGTACGGCATCACCATTGTGGCGGTCAAACGCCCCGGCGGCACCTGGGGCCACACCACGGCCCAAACCGTGCTCTACGACGACGACCAGATCATCGTCCAGGGCAGCAAAGCCAAGGCCGAACGGTTCAGTACCATGTCGTGACCCACTAGACTGGGTTGCAGGTGCGCCGGGAAGTCTGGTCGGCATAGTTCTGTCTACCCAAATTTTAGGACTCCCCGCATGAGCCCCACACCCCCTCCCACCCGGCCGCGTCTGACCATCTTCGGCCGCGGCAGCTACGCCGAATCCCTCCGGATCGGCGAGATCCTCCGCAAGGAAACCGTCGGCGGCGCCCTCCTCGTGGCCGCCGCGGTGATCGCCCTGATCTGGGCCAACTCGCCGGTTTCCGAGAGCTACTTCGCCCTGCGGGACTTCAAGTTCGGCTACGAACCCTGGCACCTGGAACTGAGCCTGGGCGCCTGGGCGGCGGACGGGCTGCTGGCGATCTTCTTCTTCCTGGTCGGCCTCGAACTCAAACGCGAGTTCATCGCCGGGGACCTGCGGCAGCTGAACAAATCGATCGTTCCGGTCGCCGCGGCCGTCGGCGGCGTCGCCATCCCGGCCGTGATCTACGCCGTCGTCAACCTCGCAAGCCCGGAGACCCTGCGCGGCTGGGCGATCCCCACCGCCACCGACATCGCCTTCGCCGTCGCCGTGCTGGCCATCATCGGCTCGCACCTGCCCAGCGCCCTGCGGATCTTCCTTCTGACCCTGGCCGTCGTGGACGACCTGATCGCCATCACCATCATCGCCGTCTTCTACACCAGTGACCTGCAGCCGATGCCGCTGCTGCTGGCCCTGATTCCCCTGGGTATCTACACCTACCTGGCGCACAAGTACCGGCGCTTCTTCAAAATCCAGGCTTCTGCCGCGTGGCTGATTCTGCTGCCGCTGGGTGCGGTCACGTGGGCCCTCGTCCACGCCTCGGGGATCCACGCCACGGTCGCAGGGGTGCTGCTCGGCTTCGCCATCCCGGTCCTGCGCTCCAAGGCAAGCGGCGGACCGGACGCCGGTCCGGGCCTCGCGGAGGTCTTCGAACACCGCTTCCGCCCGATCTCGGCCGGCGTCGCCGTCCCGATCTTCGCATTCTTCTCCGCGGGTGTGGCCGTGGGCGGCTGGGAAGGACTGGGATCGGCCCTGACCGACCCGGTGGCTGTCGGCATCATCTTGGCGCTGGTCCTCGGCAAGCCGATCGGCATCATGGGCACCACCTGGCTGCTCACCAAGGTCACCAAGGCCCGGCTGGATAACAGCTTCAAGTGGATCGACGTCTTCGGGGTGTCGCTGCTGGCCGGCATCGGATTCACCGTCTCGCTCCTGGTCGCCGAGCTGAGCTTCGGCCACGGCAGCCTCCACGACGACCACGCCAAGGTGGGCATCCTCGCGGCCTCCGTGCTGGCAGCCCTGCTGGCAACGGTGGTGCTGCGGACCCGGAACCGGCAGTACCGCCAGGCCGAAGAAGCGGAGAAGGTCGACGCGGACATGGACGGAATTCCCGACGTCTACCAGCAGGACGACCCCGCCCGGTAGCAGCGCCGGGGGACGCCGGTCGGGCCGCCCGGCAACGCCACCGGGCGACGCCGGGCTGCCGCCAGGATCAGGGGTTGCGTTTATACCCCTGGGGGTTTGATCATGGAGTGTGTGCAGCCGGCGGCCCTCGGCCGGTTGTCCGCTGACCAGCCAGGAGTGAATCATGGACGTCGTTGTCATTGAGACCACCCAACTCGGGGACCGCAGCTATCTTGTCCATGACGGCTCCGTGGCGCTGGTCATTGACCCGCAGCGGGACACGGACCGCGTCGATGCGGCCGCCCGCGACGCCGGCGTCACCATCACCCACGTCGCCGAGACGCACATCCACAACGACTACCTCACCGGCGGCCTGGAACTGGCCCGCGCGCACGGCGCGAGCTACCTCGTGAACGCCGCCGACCCGGTGAAATTCGAGCGGCAGCCGATCACCGACGGGCAGACCGTCCGGGTCGGCGCGCTGACGGTCAAGGCCGTCGCGACCCCGGGCCACACCCACACCCACCTGTCCTTCATCGTGGACGACGGCGGGCAGCAGGCCGTTTTCTCCGGCGGAAGCCTGCTCTACGGCTCGGTCGGCCGCACTGACCTTGTCGGCGCCGAGGACACCCTCGGCCTGACGCATGACCAGTACACCTCCGTGCACCGACTCGTCGAAGAGGCCGCGCCCAACGCCGCCCTGTTCCCGACCCACGGGTTCGGGTCCTTCTGCTCCTCCGGCCCGGCCAGCGGCGCCGGATCCTCCACCATCGGCGAACAGCTCACCAGCAACCACGCCCTCATGGACCCGGACGAGGACCACTTCGTCCAGGAACTCATCGCGAACCTCACGGCCTACCCTTCCTATTACGCCCACATGGGGGTCACCAACACCGCCGGCCCCGGCCCGGCGGACCTGGCCGTGCCGGAGTCCCTCGACGCCGCCGAGCTGATGCGCCGGCTGGAGGGCGGCGAGTGGGTCGTGGACCTGCGCCGCCGCGTGGCCTTCGCCAGCAACCACCTGCTGGGCAGCGTCAGCTTCGAATACGGCACCAGCTTCAGCACCTACCTGGGCTGGATCCTGCCCTGGGGCGAGCAGCTGACCCTCGTGGGATCCCGCGACGACGTGGAAAAGGCCATCCGCGACCTTTCCCGGATCGGCATCGACTCCCCGGACGCCGCCCTCGGAACGGACCCGCACACCCTGGCGCCCCGCGCCGCCCTCGCCTCCTACCCCCGCGTGGGCTGGGACGGCGTGCTCGCGGGCAAGACCCCCGGGGACACCGTCGTCGACGTGCGGCGGGCCGACGAATTCGCCTCCTCGCGGGTGGCCGGAGCGGTCAACGTCCCGCTGCATGAACTGCTGCGGCGGCTCGATTCCGTGCCCGCCGGGAAACTGTGGGTCCACTGCAGCACCGGCTACCGGGCAGGCACCGCGGCGAGCCTGCTGCAGCGCGCCGGCCGGGATGTCGTCCACATCGACGCGAAATTCGACGACGCCGGCCCCGCCGGAATCGCGGTGGACACCGCCCCGATGTCCGCGGCCGCCCCTGCCTGAACGAAACACCCGCGCACCGAAACACTGGGGCGCCGGCCCGCGTTCTCTGGCAGAGTATGAGCATGCTCACAGTTATTGGCGAGGGTCTGGTCGATGTCGTCCAGCGTTCCTCCGGTATCCAGGCCCATGTCGGCGGCAGCCCCCTCAACGTCGCCGTGGGGCTGGCACGGCTGGATCATCCGGTGCAGTTCATCGGCCGCTACGGACGCGACGCCTACGGCGAATCGGTGGCCGCCCACCTGAAATCCAGCTCGGTGCTGCTCCCGCTGGCCCCGGACGGGCTCCCGACCTCCGTGGCGACCGCCCTGATCGACGACGACGGCGCCGCCAGCTACACCTTCGAGCTCGCCTGGGAACTGCCCGGGCTCGCGGACCGGCTGCCGTTCCTGCTGCAGGCGACGACGCTCCTGCACACCGGCTCGATCGCCACCATGCTGGCTCCCGGCGCCGCCGAGGTGCTCGCCGCCGTCGAGCATGCCCATCCCTCGGCGACCATCAGCTTCGACCCCAACTGCCGGCCCAGCATCATCACCGATGTGGACTACGCGCGCCGGCAGGCGGAGAAGTTCGTCACCCTGTCGGACGTGGTCAAGGCCTCGGACGAGGACCTCGAATGGCTCTACCCCGGCGAGGATCCGCTGGACTCGGCCCGGCGCTGGCTGAAACTCGGCGGCTCGGAGGGCCCGGCGATGGTGGTGGTCACCCGCGGCGCCGCAGGGCCCTGGGGCGTGAATGCCGCCGGCGAGGCGCAGTTCCCGGCGCCGTCCGTTAAAGTCGCGGACACCGTCGGCGCCGGGGACTCCTTTATGGCAGCGCTGCTCTCCGGCGTGGTGGACCTGGGCCTGGCGGGGGCGCAGAACCGCAAGGACCTGCGTGAGCTCTCGTCCGAAAGCCTTCGAGACCTCCTCGCCCACGCCGCCTGGGCCGCCGCCGTCACCGTGTCCCGGGCCGGCGCCAACCCGCCCACCCGGGCGGAACTGACCCGGATGGAACTGCGCGGCCAGGCTCCCCGCCCCACCGACGCCGCGCGCATCGACCCTGAAAGTGCAGAACTCCCCAGCAACTGAAAGGCAGCCATGGCACACCACGATGCCCCGTCCTTCCGCGTCAGCAGTGAGTCATTCCAGGACGGCCAAACCCTGCCGCCGGCCCAGCGCGGAGCCTCCACCGGGGCCGGGGCCAAGGACGAGTCCCCGCAGCTGAGCTGGAGCGGCGCCCCCGCCGGTACCCGGGGCTACGCCGTCACCGTGTTCGACCCCGACGCCCCCGGCCACGGCGGCTTCTGGCACTGGGCCGTGCTGGACCTCCCCGCGGACATCACGTCCCTGCCGGCCGGGGCGGGATCGCGCCAGGGCGGACACCTGCCGCCCGGCGCGTTCCAGCTCAAGAACGACGGCGGCACCACCGGCTATCTGGGGGCCGCACCGCCCCGGGGCCACGGCCCGCACCGGTACGTCGTCACGGTCCACGCCCTCGACGTCGCGCACTCCGGGCTCGACGCCGGCGCCCGGCCCGCGAAGCTGGAAGCCAAGCTCGCCCCGCACACCCTGGCCCGGGCAAGCCTGACCGGGATCTACGAACGCCGCTAGGCCCGGGCGGCCGCCGGAAACCGCCCCGGCACCGCCAACGTAGACTGGCAGTATGCGGCTGGTAGCGAGTGACATTGACGGAACGATCCTCGGCCACGACGGCAAAATCAGTGACCGGACCGTCCGGGCGTTCCACGCCTGCCGGGACGCGGGCATCGAGCTGGTCTTCGTCACGGGCCGCCCGCCGCGCTGGCTGCATCCCCTGCAGGACCGGCTGGGCCACGCGGGGACCGTGATCTGCTCCAACGGCGCCGTGGTCTGGGACCTCGAAGCGGACCGCCTGGTTTCCGCCCGGGGCCTGCAGCTCGATGCCGTCTTCGAGACGCGCCGCATCATCCAGCGGCTGCGCCCCTCCGCTCTCTTTGCCGCCGAGACCCTCACCGGCTTCCACCTGGAGCCGGGGTTCATCGAGAACGGCTCCAGCGAGCTGCTGGCCGAGGTCACGCCGGCTCCGCTGCACACCACGCTTACCGCCTCGGACGCCGTGGTGAAGTTCCTCGCCATCGTCCGGGAGGGCACGGCCGATGAGTTCCTCGCCGAAGTCACGCCCGCCGTCGCGCACCTGGCCGCCGCGACGCATTCGGCGCCGAACATCGCGCTCCTGGAACTGTCCCTGCCCGGGGTCAACAAGGCCGTCACGCTTGCCGAATACGCGGCCGCCCTGGGGATTGACTCGGCCGACGTCGTGGCATTCGGGGACATGCCTAACGACATCGAGATGCTGCGCTGGGCCGGCGACGGCTACGCGATGGCCAGCGGCCACCCCGAGGCCATTCTCGCCGCCGGACAGCAGGCCCCGCACTTCGACGACGACGGCGTCGCCCAGATCCTCGAGGCCAAGCTCGCAGCCCTGGGCGTCCGGCTTCCCTGACCCGGCGTCCGGGATTCGGCTTCCCTGACCCGGCGTCCGGCGCAGACACCGTATTCCCAGCTGGCGGTCAACTGGCGTTCACCTTGGCGTCCTACGCTGGAATCTCACGACGGATCAGCTGACTGACGGTGGGAAATCATGGCCAGGTACCGCACGAAGAACATGGACGACACGCCCCTGCGCCCGGCGGCGCCGGACGCGCACTGGAAGAGCCTCCAGCAGGGCGACCGCGTCAGTGTCCGGCTGGCGCCAGGCTACGAAACAGGAGGCCGCGTGGACGCCTTGACGGCGGACCGCACCGCCGTCTGGGTGGACCTCGACGGCGGCAGGGGCCGCACGCTCCTGCACTGCAGCGACGGCGTGGAGATCCTCCCGCACGGCAACTGAACCCGCCAAGTCAGCCCGCCGACTGGACTGCGCAGGGCTCCGCTAGGCTTCAGGAGTGAGCAGCCTGCACCCGTTCTTTGCCGGTGACGGTCCGGGACGTCCCGTGGCCATGGCGCACCGGGGCTTCTCCCGGGACGGCCTGGAGAACTCGATGGCGGCGTTCCGCGCCGCCGTCGAACTGGGCTTCCGGCACCTGGAGACGGACGTGCACACCACGGCCGACGGCGTCCTGCTGCTGTTCCACGACGAAACCCTGGACCGGATCACAGACGCCCACGGCCGGATCTCGGAACTCCCGGCCGAGACCGTGGCGCGGGCGAGGATCAACGGCGCGGAGCCCATCCCGCTCTTCGAGGAACTCGCGACAGCCTTCCCGGATGTCCGGTTCAACCTCGACGTCAAGGACTGGAATTCGGTGGACACCCTTGCCGCGGCGATCGAACGGTTCGGCCTGCACGACCGCGTACTGATCGCCAGCTTCTCGGACCGCCGGCGCCGGGCGGTGCTGAAGCAGCTGAGCCGTCCCGCCGCGAGCTCGGCCGGCATTGTCTCCAGCGCCCTCTTCGTCCTGCTCGGACCGGTGCTCCCGGCACCCCTGCTGCGCCTCACGGCCGGACGTGCGCTCCGCGGCGTCGACGCCCTGCAGGTGCCGGTCCGCTACCGTGCCGTCCCCGTGGTGACTCCCGGATTCGTCCGGCGCGCCCACCGGCACGGGCTGCAGGTGCATGTCTGGACCGTCAACGACCCCGCCGAGATGCACCGGCTGCTGGACCTCGGAGTGGACGGGATCGTCACCGACCGCGCGGACCTGCTCAAGGAAGTCCTGCAGGAACGCGGCAGCTGGAGCGGCTAGGCCCGGACCGATCAGGCCGGGTCAGGAGCCGAGCTCCATCATCAGCGGCGGCAGTTCGTCCGTCAGTTCGCGGGCGAGATAGCCGAGACCGCCCAGCCGGCTCGCGAGCCGGTCGCCGGCGGCCGCGTGCAGATGGGTGCCCCAGCAGACGGCCTGCGCGTCCGTGGTTCCCCGCGCCCGCAGCCCGGCAATGGTCCCGGACAGCACATCGCCGGAGCCCGACGTGCCCAGGCCGCTGTGACCGGTGGTGATTTCCCATAGCGAGGCCCCGGCCCCGCCGCCCTTAGCATCGCCGGCCTCAGCCCCGCCGGCCCGGCGGGCTGCCCCCACCGGGCGCGCGATCACACCCTGGCAGCTCACCACCGCGCCGTACCTCTCCGCGAGCTCCGGCACGTCCCGGGCGAGGTGCCCGGCGTCGTGCCCCAGCAGGATGCCCGCCTCGGTGACATTCGGGGTCAGGATCAGCCGGCCCGCCCAGGGGCCCAGCTCCCCGGCCAGCTCGGGCAGGCTGCCCAGGGCGAAGGCGTCGAGGATGATGGCCGGCGGCCGCTTCCCCGCCGGCACCTTGAGGAGGGCGCGGAGCAAGGCGGTGGCCTCGTCCTTGTCGTCCAGGCCCGGGCCGATCAGCACCGCGTCCGCGGCTTCGACCGGCGCGGCGAGGACGGCGGCTGCCGACGAGCCCTTGACCGTGCCCGACGCGGTTTCCGGCAGCCGGAGCACGCCCGCCTCCGGCAGCGCCACCGCGAGGGGCACGGCCACGGATTCCGCCACGGCCAGGGTGAGCCGGCCGGCGCCGGAGCGCAGCGCGGCCACCCCGGCGAGCAGCACCGCGCCGGGCGTCATCCGCGCCCCGCCGATCACCAGCACCGATCCGCGGTCGTCCTTGCCGGAGCCCCCGCCGGGCAGCGGCCAGGCCCGCAGCAGGGTCGGCGTCACGGGCTCGGGGCGGGCCGGCCCCTGCCCGCTCCCCGGGGCCGCCTTAGCGTGGGTGGACATTGGCATCTCCGGCATGTTCGGTCACGGGGACTCCCTCGCTCATCAGGTGGTCTGCCATGTTGAAGCTCTCCAGCTGCCACGGGCCCGTGCCGCCGGGCCGGACGAAACGGCTCACGGAGGCATTGAGAATGGCGGTCGTGGCGGCGAGGTCCAGCAGTTCGCGCTCCGTCAGCCCTTCCAGGATGTAGCGGATCAGCAGGATGACGGCGTCGTGGCAGACCAGCAGCACCCGCTGGCCGGGGTACAGGCGGTCCAGGTCGCCCAGCAGGGAGCGCAGGCGGAGGACGACGTCTGCCCATGATTCCCCGCCGGGCGGGCGGTAATAGAACTTGCCCAGCCAGCGCCGGCGCTCCGCCTCTTGGGGGAGCCGGGTCTCCACACCGGCGGAGGTGAGCATGTCCAGGATGCCGAGCTCACGGTCACGCAGCCGCTCGTCCAGCAGGACCGGCGTCTGCCAGCCTGCGGTGGACACGGCTAGTTCCGCCGTCTGGCGCGCCCGGAGATACGGGGAGGACCACACTGCGGCCCGCCCGTCCACCGGGAACCCGGCGAGCAGGCCGCCCAGCGCCAGGGCCTGCTCGTGCCCGGTTCCGGACAGCTCCACGTCCGCGTCACGCGCGGGAACATTGATGACGTGCGCCCCGGACTGGTGCGCCAGCGTGGCGGCGACGTTTCCCTGGCTCTCGCCGTGCCGGACGAGCAGAAGCTCGGCCATGCCTGGCAGGCCGGTCATGCGCTGGCGGGTCATTCCGTTCTCGTTCACCGCTACCCCCTCGGTCCGGGCCGATTCTGTGTGGCTGCCACGTTACTACCGGCGCCGTCGCCTGTCGCCGGTGTCCCGCGCCGGGTCCGGCGCCGGGACTGGCAGGATGGACCCATGCGCATTCTGATCGCCCCGGACAAATTCAAGGGCTCCCTTACCGCCGCCGAAGCCGCCGCCGCCATCGCCGAAGGGGCCCTGCGCGTCTATCCCGACGCCGAGGCCATCCAGTTTCCCGTGGCCGACGGCGGCGAAGGAACCCTTGAGGCGGCCGTTGCCGCCGGATACGAGGAGCGGCTGAACGCCGTTGTGGGCCCGATCCTGGCGCCGGTGGGCGCCGCCTGGGCGATCCGGAAGGACGCCTTCGGCGGGGCGACCGCCGTGATCGAGACCGCGCAGGCCTCCGGGCTGGCGCACATGGAACCCACTCCCGCCAACGCCCTGCGCGCGCACAGCTACGGCTGCGGCCAGCTGATCGCCGCCGCCCTCGACGCCGGCGCGACGGAGATCGTGCTGGGCCTGGGCGGTTCGGCCATGAGCGACGGCGGCAGCGGCGCCCTGCGCGCGCTGGGCCTCAAACCTCTCGACGCCGCGGGCAATGTGGTGCCGCTGGGCGGCGGCTCGCTCGCCGACGTGGCACGGCTCGATGTCAGCGGCCTCGACCCGCGGCTGGGCTCGGTCACGTTCCGGATAGCCGTCGACGTGCAGAACCCGCTCGTTGGCGGCGACGGCGCCGCCCACGTGTTCGGCCCGCAGAAGGGCGCCGACGAGGACGCCGTGGAACGGCTCGACGCCGGACTCCGCAACTGGGCCTCCGTGCTGCGCCAGTCCACGGGCCGGGACGTCAACGTCCCCGGCGCCGGTGCGGCCGGCGGCTTCCCGGCGTCGTTCCTGGCCTTCAGCAACGCGGCCCTGGAAGGCGGCTTCGAGCTGGTGGCCGGGTTGACCGGACTCGCCGACAAACTCGCGCAGGCGGATCTCGTGATTACCGGTGAGGGCTCGCTGGATTCGCAGTCGCTGACCGGCAAGGCCCCGATTGCGCTCGCCGACGCCGCCCAGAGCCTCGGCATTCCCGTGATTGTGGTCGCGGGACGGATCCTGGTCACCCCGGAGGACCTCGCTAGGCACGGTGTGGTGGCCGCGGCGCAGCTGCTGGACCTGGCCGGGAGCCCGGACGACGCCGTCGCCAACGCCGCCAAGTACCTCGCCTGGGCCACCAGCCAGGTGCTCGAGGGGGCCTGAGAGGCGCCCAGGCACCCGTCCCTCAGGCACCCGTCTCGTAGTGCGGTTCCGCGACGGGTTTGGATTCGGGGGAGCCCCGCTCGCGCAGGTACACCGAGGCGCCGACGAGGACGGCGACGGCCAGGAATTCACTTTGCCAGTTCTGGAACGACTCAAACCAGAAGCGGCTCGTGGCCAGGTATGCCAGGACGGTCACGGGCGGCTGTCCGTGGCTCTGCTGCTCGGAACTGTATTCCTCGCTGCCGCCGAGGGCGTGGAGGGCAAAGGACGCCAGGAACAGCAGCAGGAACATGATTGACAGCGAGTGTTCATAGAGCTTGAGGACCCAGCCGCCGCGCCGCACGGGCCACGGGGTGGCCGATTTCAGCGGCGCGTCCCGGGGGTCCTCGTCCTGCGGGGCGGCCCGGTCCACGGGTTTGGACTCCGAGGATCCTTTTTGGAAAAGGAACACCGTCAGGATGACGTACATGCCCATCTGCAGGAACTCGGACTCCCAGTTCTCAAAGGTCGCCTCGAGGAACGCCCCGGTGGCGAGGTACTCGAGCGCCGTGACGCCCGGCCCGCCGTGGACCAGCTGGTCCTCGCTGTACTCGGCGGCTCCGCTGATGATCATGCCGCCGAAGAACAGCAGGAACAGGACGATATTCGCCAGCAGCAGGCCGTGGTCCTTGACCCATCCGCCCAGGCTTCGTCCAGGCTGGGTGCTGCGTTGTTCGCTGGCCGCGTTGGCCACGTCAGTTCTCCTTTTCGGCCTGCCGCCGGAGCCTTCCCGGCACGTAGACCAGCAGGATCAGCAGCACCGCCAGCAGCACGGCCCCGGCAGTCAGCCCCGCCGCCCGCCCTGCCGTGACGTCGAAAACCAGCGCTGTGGTGCCGACGCTGAGGAGCGCGATGCCGGCCAGGGAAACTTTGGCGATCCTGTCCGCGCTGGACACCAGGGCCGCCCGGAGGTGGAGGCGGAACAGGCGGCGGTGCACACTCACGGGCAGCAGAATCAGGGCCGTGGTGAGGGCGGCCAGCGCTACGTTGGCCAGATAGAGGTTGGTCTGGAAATCATCCAGCGTTTCGAACCGCGACTGGAAGGGCAGGGTCAGCAGGAACCCGGCCAGGATCTGCACACCGGTCTGCAGCACGCGCAGCTCCTGCAGCAGTTCCATCCAGTTGCGGTCGAGTTTTTCGACGGCGGATTCGTTGCGTTCGTTCTGCGCGGCCCCTCTGGGGGAGGACCTGCTGGGAGCGGACCCGGACTCATGTAACGCGGACTCCTGCGGGCCGGACTCCTGGGGAGCGGGCGCAGACTCTGAAGTGGACACTGGAACCTCCGGTGAATGAGGATCAGGCTGCGGTGGCAGTTAACACTCAACCTAGGCTTGAGCTTTGGGAAATTCAAGCCGTTACTAAGGGTGCTGATGAATTTCCGGGTAGGGTGGGATTGTTTACTTTATGGGGTCAGCTTCGCAGGTCCGGGCCAACACCCGCGGCCCGGGGAGCGGCCCTGGAAAACCGACACATTGGGTAGGTGGACTATGAGTGATTCAACCAAACAGCAGGACCAGCCGCGCGACCCCCGGGGCGGTTACTACTCCGGGTCCTTCCCGGAGCAGGTGCAGGAACAGCCGGGGCTTACCGCGCCCATGGATCCCCAGCCGGACCACGGCGAGGAGAGCTACCAGGGCAGCGGAGCCCTCGAGGGCAAGGCCGCGCTGATCACCGGCGGGGACTCCGGAATCGGCAGGGCGGTCGCCATCGCCTTCGCCCGCGAGGGGGCCGACGTCGCCATCTCCTACCTTCCGGAAGAGGAGGCCGACGCCCAGGACACCGCCGCGTGGATCCGCAAAACAGGCCGCAAGGCGCTGCTGATCGCCGGCGACGGACGCCGGGAGGATTTCGCCACCAGGATCGTGGACGACACGCTCGCCGAGTTCGGCCGCCTGGACGTCGTCGTGCTGAACGCCGCGTACCAGAAGAACCGCGACAGCTTCGAGTCCCTCCCCACGGAGGAGTTCGACCGCGTCTTCCAGACCAACCTGTATTCGCTGATCTGGACCGCGCGGGCGGCGGTGCCTCACCTGAAGGCGGGCGCGTCGATCATCACGACGGCGTCGATCCAGGCGTTCAACCCCTCCCCCCAGCTCATTGACTACGCCATGACCAAGGCCGCCCAGGTCGCCTTCACCAAGGCGCTGGCCCAGGAGCTCGGCCCGAAGGGGATCCGCGTCAACGCCGTGGCGCCCGGCCCCATCTGGACGCCCCTGATCCCCGCGACCGAGTGGCCGGAGAAGCTCCCGTCCTTCGGGCAGGACACCCCGCTGCAGCGGGCGGGACAGCCGGCGGAACTCGCGCCGGCCTACGTGCTGCTGGCCTCCGACCAGGGCTCCTACATTTCCGGCGCCGTCCTGCCCGTCACGGGCGGCAAAGGCCTCTGAGCCGCAGGGCAATTCCGGCAGACCCACGAAACCACGCAGTTCACCCCAGTACGGAAGGAACAGCATGACCCAGGAGCAACGACAGCAGGAGCCGATCGAAGAAGCCGGCGGCTACGGTACCCCCACCGCCGAGCAGGAGCTGCCCGGCGGGGACACGAAGAAGTTCGCCCAGCCCCGCGAGGAAGAAGCTTTCGACGCCGCGGGGCTCAGCCAGGACAGCCCGGACGGGGAAACCTACCCGGCCGGCGCCCCGGACCTGAGCCAGTTCGGCGCCGAAGACCAAGACAGTGCAGGAGAACCCGGAGCAGGACGCTTCGGAGGAACGGAGGAACAAATGAGTTCGGAAAACGCCAGCACCACCCCCGGATACGACGCCGACGCCTCGGAGAATTCCGAGGCGGCCTTGCCGTCCTCGGAGGCGGAGATGGACGCGACCAACACCGAAGAGCCCGACGCAGGCCGGCCGTTCTCCTCGGAGCCCGGTCAGGACGCGGCCGGCCTGCCGGACGGATCGGGAACGGACCTGCCGGATGACAAGTCCCCCAAGGACCGCGGCGACGGTGAGGAAGCCTTCGACGCCGGCTAAAGCCTGCCGCCCAGGCAGCGAAGGCCGGGACCCGGACACCCATGTGGCGTCCGGGTCCCGGCCTTTCGGCTGCAATGGGAGCTGCGTCGAGGCGCAGTCGGTTAGCGGCGCTTCTTCGGCGGGCGCTTCGCGGCGGCGGTGGCGGCGGCCACGACGCCTTCCGTTTCCGGCTCAGCCACCGTGCCGCGGACCTTCGCGATCGCCGTCATGCCGTGGTAGATCACCAGGGCCGCCGCGGAGCCCAGGGCGATGCCGGTGAACACCAGGTCGCCGATGGTCCAGGTGTAGTCGGCGATGCCGACAATGAGAGCGACGGCGGCGGTGGTCAGGTTGATCGGGTTGGAGAAGTTGACCTTGTTCTGCACCCAGATCTTGACGCCCAGGACGCCGATCATGCCGTAAAGCATCGTCGCGGCGCCGCCCAGCACGCCGGCCGGGACGGTGGCGATGAGTTCGCCGAATTTCGGCGAGAAGCTCAGCACCACGGCGAAGACACCGGCCACCCAGTAGGCCGCCGTCGAATAGACCTTCGTCGCGGCCATCACGCCGATGTTTTCCGCGTAGGTGGTGGTGCCGGAGCCGCCGCCCATGCCGGCCAGGACGGTGGCGGCGCCGTCGGCCATCAGCGCGCGCCCGGAGACGCCGTCGAGGTTCTGGCCGGTCATGGCGGACACCGACTTCACGTGGCCGATGTTCTCCGCCACGAGCACCAGCACCACCGGCACGAACAGGCCAACGACGCCGAGGTGGAATTCGGGAGTCTGGAAGAACGGCAGTCCCACCCAGGCGGCGGCGTCCATCTTGGAGAAGTCCACTTCGCCGCGGATCATCGCCACGACGTAGCCGACCACGACGCCGACCAGGATGCTCAGCCGGCCCAGGATGCCGCGGAAGAAGACGCTGACCACGATGATCGTGGCCAGGGTGATGAGGGCCGTGATCGGTGCGGCGTCGAAGTTGTTTTTCGCCGCGGGCGCGAGGTTGAGGCCGATCAGCCCCACGATGGCGCCCGTGACGATCGGCGGCATCAGGCGGTTGATCCAACCGGCACCGAATTTCTGCACCACCGCGCCGATGATCGCCAGCCCGACGCCGGCCAGCACCACACCGCCGAGCGCGCCGGCGACGCCGTACTGCTGCTGCGAGGCCATGATCGGTGCGATGAACGCGAAGCTGGATCCGAGGTAGCTCGGCACCTGGCCCCTGGTGATGACCAGGAACAGCAGCGTGCCGATGCCGGAGAAGAAGAGGGTGGTGGCCGGCGGCATGCCGGTGATGATCGGGACCAGGAAGGTGGCGCCGAACATGGCGACAACGTGCTGCATCCCGACGCCAATGGTCAGCGGCCAGGCAAGGCGCTCATCCGGCTTCACGACCTCGCCCGGGCGGATGGACTTGCCGTTGCCGTGGAGCTTCCATTTGGTACCGAGCATGCTCATTGCCGGGGGCCTTTCAGAGAATGTGTGGCGGGGCGGGAAGGAATCTTCCGGAGCAACTTTACCGCGCCGGTGTTTCCGGCATGCGTCGCCAGCGGCGCCGCTGTGCCGGACGTCACGGGGCAAGACGGGAAGCCGGAGGCACAAGTTGAAGTTGCAACCATAGACAGGAACGAGTGGCCGCCGCCCCGGCGGGCACGCCCAGCGAAAGGGACGCCCATGACCATCGCCCATGACGAAGCAGTAATCGACGCCGCCGCAGTGGACGCCATCTTTGCCGAGGCCCGCACGCCCAACACCTTCACCGGCGAGGTCACCGATGAGCAGGCCCGGGCCATCTACGAGCTCACCAAGTTCGGACCCACCGCGTTCAACTCGCAGCCGCTGCGCGTGACTTACGTCCGGTCCGCGGAGGCCCGCGCCACGCTGGTCGAGACCCTCGCCAACGGCAACCGCGCCAAGACCGCGTCCGCGCCCCTCGTGGCCGTGCTCAGTTACGACACGTCCTGGCAGGACCAGTGGGACAACTTCCTGCCCGGCTACAACGCGCCGAAGGCCATGTACGACGCCGCCCCGGACCTCGCCGCGGCCACCGGCAACAACAACGCCCACCTGCAGGCCGGCTACTTCATCCTCGCCGTCCGGTCCCTGGGCCTGTCCGCCGGACCCATGACGGGCGCGGACTTCACCGCGATCGATGCGGCTTTTTTCCCCGACGGCGGCCAGAAGAGCTTCCTCGTGGTCAATATCGGACAGCCCGCCGCCGACGCCTGGGGTGCGGCGAAGCCGAAGTTCGCGTACGACGACGTCGTCCGCACGGTCTGATTTGAATGAACCGCTGGCGCGGAGACGCCGGCGGGGCTGACCTGGCTGCGGCGCTGGCTGAGGGCTGAGCTGGCGCGGAGGTGCCTCCGGCACCATGGGGGACAGGCCGGAGGCACTCGGGACGCTATTCTGCGGTTGAGCGCAAGGCCGCATCCGGGGCCGCTTCCCAGTTTAGTCCGCTTCGAGGCCGATAACACAGGGCCGTCGGGCCCTTTCAGCGCGTCAGTCCGGCCCGCGCGCGTCGCATCCGAGTCCGCGGTCACATTTCCTTGCCGCGGGGTGCAATACTAAGGTCACTTGCGGCGCGGAGTCGACGCATATCGGCCTATTGCGAGCGGACCGGGGGGCCACTACATGATGCTTGACGTCGCAACCTTGCGTGTCGCCCTGGCGGTGGTAGATCTGACCTTGCTGCTGCTGTTCTACTTCATCACCTTCCGCCGGACGCGGTCGACCTACAGCGGCTGGTGGTGCATGGCGCTGCTGCTGTTTTTGTCCGGCAATGCCGCCTACCTGATGGACGGCACGCCACACCAGGTCTGGACCAACCCGCTCGGGAACGTGCTTCTCGTAGCCGGCGCGGCCAGCATCTGGGCGGGCGCCCGGTCGCTGCGGACAACCGTTCCGAAGATCTGGTACCTCGCCGCCGGCCCTGCGATCACCGCCGTGGCGTCGGTGCTGGACCAGCCGGCCACCAATGTGTGGTCGGGCGGCCCGGCGTATCTGGGATTCATGGCCCTGCTGATCGGCTTCGGCTGCCGGGAACTGTTCCTGCTGGACCGGCACTTTTCGCGCGTGCACCTCACCCTGGCCGTGGGTTCCGGCCTCCTGGCAGCGTTCTATCTGGGCCGCTTTGTCACGTTTGTGCTGGAGGGGCGCGACGGGTCAGTCTTCCTGACCATCTTTGGGTCCGTCCCGATGACGGTCTGCTCGGCCGTGATCATGGTGGTGGCGTCCTTCACCATGGCGGAACTGAGCTACGAGCAACAGACCCAGGACCTCCGCGCCCGAGCCACCGTGGACGGGCTCACCGGACTGCTGAACCGCACGGCGTTCCTGGACCTCGCCGAGAACGAACTGCGCCGCCTCAACCGGGCCAGGACCACGGCGTCGCTGATCCTGGCGGACCTGGACCACTTCAAGGGCATCAACGACGAGTACGGACACTCGGCCGGCGACGCCGCGCTGCAGGCGTTCGCGGACGCCTGCACAACCACGGTCCGGTCCTCCGACCTCGTCGGCCGCTACGGCGGCGAGGAATTCATCATCCTCCTGCCGGGCGTGACGCCCGAACGGGCCGGGGAAATCGCTTCGGACGTCAGCGTCCGGATGCAGGCCTCGACGTCGAAGATGATCCCGCGCCTGCCGACCGCCAGTTACGGCATCGCCTCAACCGCGCCGGGGCGGGTGGACCTTGACGCAATGATCGCCTCCGCGGACGCCGCCCTCTACCGCGCCAAGACGCTGGGCCGGGACCGCTCCGTCCTCGCCGGCGGCCTCGAGGAAGAACCGGCCTGAACCGGCGGCAGCCCCGGCCGGCGGCTCAAACAGGACAGCCCGCGGGCTGAACGTGTCAGCCCGCGGGCGGGTGCCTGAAGGAGCCAGCCGGGGCGGCTAGGAAATGACCCCGTCCACCAGCGCCTTTGCCTCGGCCTGGACCTGCTTGAGGTGCTCGGCCCCCTTGAAGGACTCGGCGTAGATCTTATAGACATCCTCGGTGCCGGAGGGGCGGGCCGCGAACCAGGCGTTCTCGGTGACGACCTTGAGCCCGCCGATCGCCGCCCCGTTGCCCGGCGCCTCGGTCAGCTTGGCGGTGATGGTTTCACCCGCAAGCTCGGTGGCGGTGACGTCCGACGGTGAGAGCTTCCCCAGCGCCGCCTTCTGCTCGCGCGTGGCCGCGGCGTCGATCCGCGCGTAGACGGGATCGCCGAACTGGTCGGTGAGGCCCTTGTACAGCTGCGACGGCGACTTGCCCGTGACGGCCGTGATCTCCGAGGCCAGCAGCGCCAGCAGGATGCCGTCCTTGTCCGTGGTCCACACGCTGCCGTCCATCTTGTTGAACGAAGCGCCGGCGGACTCCTCGCCGCCGAACGCCCCCTCGCCGGACAGCAGTCCGGGAACGAACCACTTGAAACCCACCGGCACCTCAACGAGCTTGCGTCCCAGGCTTTCGGCCACACGGTCGATGATCGAGGACGAGACGAGGGTTTTGCCGATCACGGACTGCGGGTTCCACCCGGTCCGGTGGCGGTACAGGTAGTCAATCGCGACGGCGAGGTAGTGGTTCGGGTTCATCAGCCCGCCATCAGGGGTCACGATGCCGTGCCGGTCGGCGTCGGCGTCGTTGCCGGTGGCGACGTCGAAGGCTGCGGACCCGTCCGCACCAACAGACATCCTGTTGATCAGCGAGGCCATCGCCGACGGCGAGGAGCAGTCCATCCGGATCTTCTCATCCCAGTCAAGCGTCATGAAGGCCCACTGCGGATCGACGGTGGGGTTGACCACCGTGAGGTTCAGGTGGTGGCGTTCGCCGATCTCGCCCCAGTAGTCCACCGACGCTCCGCCCATCGGGTCGGCGCCGATCCGGACGCCGGCCTCGCGGATGGAATTGAGGTCCAGGACGGACGGGAGGTCATCCACGTAGCTGCTAAGGAAGTCGAACTTGCCCGTGCTGCCGGCGTTGAGGGCGTCGGCGATGGGAATCCGCTTGACCCCGCGCAGGCCGTTTTCCAGCAGCTCGTTGGCGCGGTTGGCAATCCAGCCGGTGGCGTCCGAGTCGGCGGGCCCGCCGTGCGGGGGGTTGTATTTGAACCCGCCGTCGCCGGGCGGGTTGTGGCTCGGGGTCACCACGATCCCGTCCGCCTGCGGGGCCCCGGCGGGGGAGTTGTTGTTGTGCGTCAGGATGGCGTGGCTCAGCGACGGAGTGGGGGTGTAGCCGTGGCGGGCGTCGATCAGGACGTTGACGCCGTTGGCCGCGAGGACTTCCAGGGCGGAATTCTGGGCCGGTTCGCTCAGGGCGTGCGTGTCTTTGGCGAGATACAGCGGCCCGGTGATGCCCTGGCCCGCCCGGTACTCCACGATCGCCTGGGTGATGGCGAGGATGTGGGGTTCGTTAAAGGAGGCCTTCAGGCTCGAGCCCCGGTGCCCGGACGTGCCGAAGGCGACCCGTTGGCCGGGGTCGCCAAGATCCGGGGAAACGTCGTAGTACGCATCCAGGAGCGCAGTGAGATCAACAAGGTCTTGGGGTTGGGCAACAGTGCCCGCGCGGCTAGCCATGGCACCAGCATGCCAGACGGGCGTGGCAGGCAACATGATTTCCGCGCATTACGGCCCCTGTGACGCAAGAATTATCCTGCTCCTCGCACCGGGACGGCGGTAGGCTGAACCCAGAGACGTCAAAAGGGGGAAAACCATGACTGACCAGCCGAAACCCGACAAAGACGGGACGCCGGAAGGCTACCAGCCGCCGTCGTACATTCCCGGCCAGGAGTCCGGCGAGCAGTACCGCCGGCCCTCCGCCGACTACAGCCAGCCCACGGAGCCGTTCGGCACGCCGGAAGGCGCGGCAACGCAGCAGCCCCTCGGCCAGGAGCCCTACGCCCAGCAGCCATACTGGCAGCAGCCCTACGGCGGCCAGGCCCAGCAGCCCTACGGGCAGCAGCCGTACGGCGCGCCGGTTCAGTACGGCCAGCCGGGCACCCCGTTCAACGCCTACGGCCAACCGGCGTATTACGGCGTGCCTCCGGAGCCCAAGGGCCTGAGCATCGCCAGCCTGTGCTGCGGCATCGCCGCTTTCATCGGGCTGGGCTTCTTCCTCCTGCCGCAGCTCGCGGCGGTCATCCTCGGGCACATGGCCCTCAGGCGCGAACCGTCCGGCAAAGCCATGGCCATTGCCGGTCTGGTGCTCGGTTACGTGGGGATCGCGCTGGCCCTGCTGGTCTTCGTGCTCATCGCGGTGGGGCTGGCCATCAGCGGGGCAAGCTACGGGAGCATCAGGGCCTAGGCTCAGCCGTCAGCCCAGCCCCCGCCGTCAGCCGCCGACGGGGACCCGGGCGTTGTGTTCCATCCTGACGTGGCTCAGCGCACGCCGCCCATGAGCTTCTTGATCGCCGGCGAGGCCGCGGCCAGGCCAACGGCCAGCAGCATGGCGGTGCCGCCGATGCCGATGAAGTACGGCAGTTCGTCCGCCGGGTTGTACAGGCCGGACAGGATGCCCGCCAGCGTGGTGCCCAGCGACACCGAGAGGAAGAACAGCGCCACCATCTGGGTGCGGAAGGCCTCCGGAGCCAGCTTCGTGGTCACGGACAGGCCGATCGGGGACAGGAACAGCTCCGCGAGCGTGAACAGGAACAGGATCCCGACCAGTGCCAGCAGCGGGGTCTTGCCGTCCCCGGCCAGCGGGATGAACGCCAGGAACGCCAGGCCCATGACGAAGAGGCCGATCGAGAACTTCAGCGCCGAGCCGGGCTGCTTGCGGCCCAGGCGGGTCCAGAGGGCAGCCATGACGCCGGCGAAGATGATGATGAACACCGGGTTGATGGACTGGACCCAGGCGGCCGGCATTTCCCAGCCGAACAGGTTCCGGTCCAGCTTCTCCTCCGAGTACACGGCGATGAAGGTGAACTGCTGCTGGAACAGGGCCCAGAACGCGGCCGAGGCGATGTACAGCGGGATGAAGGCCGCCACCCGGCGCCGTTCGGTCCCGTTGACCTTCTTGCTGCTGAAGATCAGGGCGAAGTAGAGCACGGACGCGCCGATGGCCGCGTAGGCCATGGACATGGCCAGGTTCTCGGCATTGACGATGCCGGTGGCCAGCAGCACGGCGATGACCGCGGCGATGGCGGCGAAACGCAGGCCGTACCTGGTGCGCTCTTCGGCGGGCAGCGGGTTGTGCACCCGGTGCGCCTCCTCCGGCAGGTTCTTGCGGCCCAGCGCGTAGATGACCAGGCCCACGGCCATGCCGACGGCGGCGGCGCCGAAGCCCCAGTGGAACCCGTGGCTTTGCTGCAGCCAGCCGGTGACCAGCGGGCCGATCAGCGCGCCCGCGTTGATGCCCATGTAGAAGATGGAGAAGCCGGCGTCGCGGCGTTCGTCCTTCTCCCGGTAGAGGCTTCCCACCAGGGCCGTGGCGTTGGCCTTCAGGCCGCCGGAGCCGACGCCGACCAGCACCAGGCCCGCGATCAGGCCGGGGATGCCCGGCACGAAGGCGAGGGCGATGTGGCCGGCCATGATCAGGATGGCGGAGCCGAACAGCACCTTTTCGGAACCGAGGAGCCGGTCCGCAAGCCAGGCGCCCAGGATGGTGGAGAGGTAGACGCCGCCGCCGTAGGCGCCGACGAGGCCGGCGGCCAGGCCCTGCTCAATGCCCAGGCCGCCCTCGGCGGCCGTGAAGTACATGTAGTAGAGCAGGATGCCCTGCATTCCGTAGAACGAGAAGCGCTCCCACATCTCTACGGAGAAGAGGCTGGCCAGCATCTTTGGGTGGCCGAAAAAGGACGTGTCGCCCGGCGTTGTCGCGGTGGGCTGGGATAAATGAGTAGTGCTCATTTACTTAATGCTGACAGTGTGACGCGGGATTGTCACATTCGCGGCGGCCCGGGGCAAGCCACGCGCCCGGTGTTTTGGCCCCGTTTTCCCGCCCGTTGCGCTGTCAGATAATGCTGCTCCGGAGCCGGAATGACAGCATTATCTGACAGCGCAAACGCGGGCCGGGGCTCGGACGGGGGCTGCGGCTAGCCGGCGTCGAACATGATGACCTGGCGCACTGCTTTCCCGTCGGCCAGCTGGTCCATGGCCTGGTTGATGTCCGCCAGGGCGATGCGCGCCGAGATCAGCTCCTCTACCGGCAGTTTCCCTTCCCGCCAGAGCTGGGCGTACTTGGGAATGTCCCGTGACGGCACCGCGGAGCCAAGGTAGCTGCCGACGATGGTCCGGGCCTCGGCCGTGATGGTCAGCGGCGGGATCTGCGCGCGGGCGTCCGGGTGCGGCAGCCCGGCGGTGATCGTGGTTCCGCCCGCGGAGGTCGCGGCGAAGGCGGTTTCGAAGGCCCGGGGGTTCCCGGCGCACTCGATCACGTACCTGGCCTTGACCCCCTCCTCGAGGACCTGCTGCGGGGTGTACGTTTCGTGGGCGCCCAGGCGGCGGGCGTGCTCGAGTTTGTCATCCAGTGTGTCCACGGCAACGATCCGCGAGACGCCTTGGGAGACCGCCGTGATCAGCGCGGCCATGCCGACGCCGCCGAGCCCGACAATCATGATGCTGTCCTGCGGCCGGGGCCGGGCCGCGTTAAGGACGGCACCGCCGCCGGTCAGCACGGCGCAGCCCAGGACGGCGGCGACGTCCGCGGGGACGTCATCGCCGACCGGCACGGCCGAGGCGCGGTCCACCACGGCGTGGGTGGCGAAGCCGGAGACGCCCAGGTGGTGGTAGATCTTTTCCCCGCCGCGCTCCAGCCGGATCGACCCGTGCAGGAGCGTCCCCTCGCCGTTGCTCTTGGACCCCGCGGTGCAGGGGAGCCGCCCGTCCTCGGCGCAGTTCGCGCACTGTTCGCAGCGGGGCAGGAAGGACATCACCACGCGCTGGCCCGGCACCAGGTCCGTGACCTCCGAGCCGACCTCGACGACGCGTCCGGCCGCCTCGTGCCCCAGCAGCATCGGCACCGGGCGGACCCGGTTGCCGTCCACCACGCTCAGGTCCGAGTGGCAGATGCCGGCCGCCTCGATCCGCACCAGGACCTCGGTGGGGCCGGGGCCTTCCAGCTCCAGCTCGGCGATCGTGATGGGCCGGGAGTCCGCGAACGGGCGGGGACGGCCGATTTCCTCAAGTACTGCACCGGTGATCTTCATCGATCCCTCTCGTGTCGTTGCCAGCTCGTGTGGTGTCGGGGCGGTGGCGCTGCCCGGCTGGACATGTCCACCGTACAACTGCACCCCATGCTAGAACCCCAGCTGCGCGGCCAGCTGCAGCAGCAGCGCCTCGGAACCCAGGGGCCCGATCAGCTGGATGCCCATCGGCAGTCCGGCGCCCCTGGCGCCGCCGGTCCAGTGCACCGGGATGCTGATCGCGGGCAGCCCGCACACGTTCACCATGGACGACCAGGGCGCGTACTCGCACTGCTTGCGGTAGTCGCCGTCGGCGTCCCCCGTCCAGGTGGCCGCCGGCCAGTAGCCGTCGCCGTGGGCCGCGCCGGTGAACCAGCCCACCGGGCGGGGCGTCTGGGCCAGCGCCGGCATGAGCATCAGGTCCCACGCGGCGTACTGGGCGATCGTGTCCCGCTGGAACTGGCGCAACAGCCCGATGGATTCGGCGAGCTTCGCGGGCCCGCGCTGCTGCGCGCGGCGCCGGAAGGTGCGTGTCAGCGGGGTCAGGAGCGCCTCGCGCTGGGGAACGATCCGGGCATCCCCGACGGCGGCGGTCCAGGCCGTGGTGAAGGCGGCCGGGTAGCGGTTGTCGTAGCGGATGGACGCGTCCGAGGTTTCATGGCCGGCCGCCTCCAGCAGCCGGATGCCCTCGGCCAGGGCGTCGAGCGCCTCGGGGTCCGGGGTGAACGGGAAGATCGTCTGCCAGGGGCTGTCCAGGCTCACGCCGATCCGCAGCCGGGGCGGGTCCTGGCCGGCGAGATCCAGGTACCCGGGGACGGGCCGGGCGGACGGATCCGCGGGGCCGGGCACCATCGCATCCAGCAGCAGTGCCGCGTCCGCCGCGGAACGCGCCAGCGGCCCGGACACCACCAGGCCGGCAGGATCGCCGGTGCTTTCACCGGCCGGTACCAGCCCGCGGCCGGGCTTCAGGCCCACGAGCCCGCATGCGGCTGCCGGGATGCGGACCGAACCGCCGCCGTCGGAGCCGGGGGCAAAGGGAACCAGCCCGGCGGCCACCGCCGCGGCACTGCCGCCGGTGGATCCGCCGGAACTGCGGCTGAGCGCGTGCGGGTTCCGCGAGGGCGGGGCGATCCGGTTCTCGCTGTACGCCGTCAGGCCGAACTCCGGGACCTGTGTTTTGCCCAGTGAGATCACGCCGGCGCTCTTGAGCCTTGCGACGAGGGCGCCGTCGGCCAGCGCCGGCTTGTGGTCCAGGGCGGCGCTGCCGTGGGTCGTGACAACACCGGCGACGTCGGTCAGGTCCTTGAAGGCCACCGGCATGCCGTGCAGCAGCGCCAGCTCAGTCCCGTCCCGGGCGGCCCGGGCGTGGGACTTGTCCGCTGCGGCTGCGTCCCGGAGCGCATGCTCCGCGGTGACGGTGATAAACGCGCCGAGGTGCCGGTTTTCCGCGTCGATGCGGCCCAGGAAATGCCCGGTGACCTGCCGGGCGGACAGCTCGCCCGAGCGGAGGGCATCGCGGAGGTCCACGGCGGAGAGCTCGTGAATCTCAGCCACGGTGGCGCGGCTCCAGGTTTCCCGCCCGCCGCTCCGGGGGACATGTCCAGTGCTGGCGCGGGCGGGTGGACATGGTGGCATTGTGCCCGGTTTTGGCGGCCAGGGGAGGGCATGTCCCGCGGGACGGGACAGGGCGCTCCGGGGGACATGTCCGGTGCTGGCGCGGGCGCGTGGACATGGTGGCATTGTGCCCGGTCCTGGCGGCCAGGGGAGGGCATGTCCCGAAATGCCGGGGGCGGGCAGCCGGAATCGTGCGACGGTGAGCTGCCGGGGATCTCCTGTGCGCCATCCCAGAAGCGTAACCTGCAGCCGGGTAGGGGTGCGGCACTGGTGGCTGGCGATACGCTGGAGGCAGACCATGCATTCTGCGGAAGGACGACCATGAGCGACTTTGACACCGTGACCGTGTCCGGCATCCCCGAAGATGCCAGGATCCTTGACGTCCGCGAGGACTACGAGTGGGTCGCGGGCCACGCCCCCGGGGCGCTGCACATCCCCCTGGACCAGCTCCCGGCCCGGCTTGAGGAGCTCGATCCGGACGAGGACCTCTACGTCATCTGCCGCACCGGGGGACGCTCCTTCCGGGCGGCCCAGTGGCTCTCCGGGCAAGGGTATTCGGCCCTGAACGTGGCCGGCGGCATGGACCAGTGGCTGGAAACCGGAATGCCACTGGTGTCCGACAACGGCCTCAAGCCCGTCATCCTGTAGTTGAAGAAAGAAGCGCCGATGCCCGCATCACCCGTCACGTACACCTTCCTCGGACCCGCGGGCACGTTCACCGAGGCGGCCCTGATGCAGGTGCCGGGCGCGGCGGACGCGGTCCGCGTTCCGTCGACGAACGTCAACACGGCGCTGGACAAGGTCCGCGACGGCTCGGCGGACGCGGCCATGGTGCCGATCGAGAACTCCGTGGAGGGCGGCGTCACCGCCACCCTGGACGCGATCGCCACCGGCCAGGAGCTGCGGATCCTGCGCGAGGCCCTCGTGCCGATCAGCTTCGTGCTGGTGGCGCGGCCCGGGACCCGGATCGAGGACATCCGCCGGATCTCCACCCACGGCCACGCCTGGGCGCAGTGCCGGCTGTGGGCCGAGAAGAATATTCCGAATGCAGAATATATCCCGGGTTCCTCCACGGCCGCGGCGGCCATGGGGCTCCTGGAGGGTGACACGCACTACGACGCGGCGATCTGCGCCCCGATCGTGGCCACCGAACAGCCCGGGCTCGCCGTGCTCGCGGAGGACATCGGGGACAACCCCGGTGCGGTCACACGGTTTGTGCTGGTGGGCCGGCCCGGAACACTGCCGGAGCCCACCGGTGCGGACAAGACCACCGTCGTCGTTCCGCTGCCGGAAGACCGCCCCGGCGCCCTGATGGAGATTCTTGACCAGTTCGCGACCCGCGGCGTGAACCTCAGCCGGATCGAGTCACGGCCCACCGGCCAGTACCTGGGCCATTACTTCTTCAGCATCGACGCCGACGGCCATGTGGCCGACGCGCGCGTGGCGGATGCCCTGGCGGGCCTGCACCGGATCAGCCCGGCCACCCGCTTCCTGGGTTCCTACGGCCGCGCAGACGGGCACCGGACAATCGTGGAGCCGCACACCTCCGACCAGGCCTTCCGCGCCGCGCATGCCTGGGTCAAAGACATACTGTCCGGGGCATCTGTGGTGCCGGAATATATGTCCAAGGCTTCGCCCACAGCGTAGACAAATGCCACTTCCGGCACTTCCGCCCCTCGGCAACTGTGCGTATGCTTGCCTGATCCATATTGGGGAAGTCCTCTACCGAGGGAGCAGGACATGGCAAACACCAGCCTTGAAAATGACGGCCAGGGAATGATCGTGAATCCCAAGCCGACCGCTGACAACCAGGACTGGGACGGCGACGACGCCGACCGTGCAGACCGGCTGCGCTTTGAAGAGGAGCAGGCCATGATCCGCGAGCAATCCGAAGCTCGCGCCGCCAAGGCCGCCGCGGAAGCGAAACTGATCGCGGACGCGCACAAGGCAGCCGCCCCGAAGGAAGCCAGCGCCTAATCTCCCTCGGTGCCGTCCTTGACCCGGACGAGCAGCGAGCCGGGGGCAACCTGCACGGTGACCTTCGTGGCCTCACCGGACGGATCGCCGTCGACCTGCGTGGGCACCGGCTCCGCGCAGCTGATGACGATCTTCGCGGAGCGGTAATACGTCATCACCGGCAGGTTTCTCTTGTGCTTCAGCACGATCTTCCAGTACATCGCCAGCCAGCCGATCGCGCTGCGCGGGCTCATCACCACAACGTCCAGCATCCCGTCATCGATCATGGCCTGGGGGATGAAGTCGATCCCGCCGGGGATCAGGCCGCAGTTCGCGAACAGGACGCTGCGGATCTTCCGGCTCTGTTCGGGCTGGTCGTCCAGCGAAATGGACACCTTCTTGCGCCGGCCGGGCAGGTGCCGCACGCCCGCTTCGGTGTAGGCCAGCCAGCCCACGGCCTTTTTGAGCCCGTCGCTGGTGTCGCCCACCACCTCGGCGTCCATGCCGATGCCGGCAATGACCAGGAAGGTGTGCTCCGAGGACTCCTTGGTGCGTGAGTTCTCCACCCTCATCCGTGCCGTGTCGATAAAGCGCTGATGGCCGAACAGGGCGGTCTGGACGCTGCCGTGCAGGTCGCCCACATCGAGGTGGATATTGCGGGCCAGCAGGTTGCCGGTGCCGAGCGGGATCAGGCCCATGGCGATGTCCGTGCCCGCAAGAATGTCCGCCACGACCCGCACCGTGCCGTCACCGCCGCCCACGAGGACGACGTCGGCGCCGTACTCGACGGCGGCCCGCGCCTGCGAGAATCCGGGGTCTTCGGCGGTGGTGTCGAAAAACCGCGGCGGCACCCAGCCGGCGGCGGCGCACGCACTTTCAATCAGAGTGCGGGCCTCGTCCGACCGGGCCTTGATCGGGTTCATCACCACGGCGACCTTCTGCTGGCCCAGGCCCGGACTGTGCGTTTCCTCCCACACGGCGCTGCGCGTGTGCAGGGCCTTGAGCTTGCGCACTCCCCACCAACTGGAGACGGCAAACGCCAGGACTCCAGCGATGACGAGGTAGAGCAGCCAGTCGCGCATTGTGCTCCCACACTATCCCGCCGCTGGCCGGCAGCCTGATTGCCCGGGAACGGCGGCCGGATTGGATACTCTTGTCAGGTGATCGACGTAAAAGACCTCAGCGAAAATCCGGACAAGTTCCGGGCCAGCCAGCGCGCCCGCGGCGCCGACGAGTCCGTGGTGGACGCGATCATCGCCGCGGACTCGGCCCGGCGTGCCGCCCTGATCCGCTTCGAAAACCTCCGGGCCGAGCAGAATGCCTTCGGCAAGAAGGTGGCACAGGCCAAGGGCGAGGAAAAGCAGGCCCTGCTGGCGGAGGTCAAGGTCCTCGCGGGCGAGGTTAAGGCCGCCTCCGCCGAGGCCGACGTCGCCCAGACCGCCCAGGAAGAACTGCTGCGCGCCATCCCCAACCTCATCGAGGACGGCGTTCCCGCCGGGGGCGAGGACGACTACATCGTGGTCAAGACCGTCGGCACCCCCCGCGAATTCACCGACTTCGAGCCCAGGGACCACCTGGAAATCGGTGAGCTGATCGGCGCCATCGACATGGAGCGCGGCGCCAAGGTTTCCGGTTCACGGTTCTACTTCCTGCGCGGTGCCGGGGCCCGGCTGGAAATGGCGCTGCTGCAGATGGCGATGGAGCAGGCGATCGACGCCGGCTTCGTGCCGATGATCACCCCGACCCTGGTGCGCCCGGAGACCATGCAGGGCACCGGGTTCGACGTCAAGCATGACGCCGAGATCTACAGGCTCGCCGAGGATGACCTGTACCTCGTGGGCACCTCGGAAGTGGCCCTGGCCGGCTACCACGCGGACGAGATCCTGGACCTGTCCGCGGGCCCGGTCCGCTACGCCGGGCAGAGCTCCTGCTACCGCCGCGAGGCCGGCTCGCACGGCAAGGACACCCGCGGCATCATCCGGGTCCACCAGTTCAACAAGGTGGAGATGTTCATCTACACCACGGTCGAGGAGGCCGCGGCCGAGCACGCCCGGCTGCTGGCCTGGGAAGAGGAGATGCTGGGCAAGTGTGAACTGCCCTACCGGGTCATTGACACCGCCGCCGGGGACCTCGGCAACTCCGCGGCCCGCAAGTTCGACTGCGAGGCGTGGGTTCCGACGCAGGGTGCCTACCGCGAGCTGACCTCGACCTCCAACTGCACGACCTTCCAGGCGCGCCGGCTCAACATCCGCGAACGTGTGCTGAACGAGGACGGGGCCCCCAAAGGCACCCGGGCCGTCGCCACGCTCAACGGCACCCTGGCCACCACGCGCTGGATCGTCGCCATCCTGGAGCACCACCAGAACCCGGACGGCTCCGTCAACATCCCGCAGGCCCTGCAGAAGTACCTTGGCGGCATGACGGTCTTCCCCGTCATCTGAGCCGCCGTTTCCCGGCCCATGACCCCGCGGAGTGCCGCGGGGCATGGGCGTCAACAGCTGTTCACCCCGGGTTCACCGGACGCTGTGGCCTGCGTCCTAGCGGCTGTCGGGGGTGTCTGCTCTACTTGTGAGATGACAACATTGACTGAATCCTCAGTCGCCGGCAACGATGACCGGCGAGACAACAACCGAAACAACGTAACCACCGCAGCCCACAAGCTGATGGTGGCGCTCGACGTCGACGGCACCCTCGTGGACCACGACGGCCACATGTCCGTTCCCGTCCGCGAGGCCGCCCAGGACGTTGTGGCCGCCGGCCACCACGTCACCATCGCGACCGGCCGCTCACTGAACGCGACCCTGCCGATCATCGAGCACATCGGCATCGACAACGGCTATGCCGTGTGCTCCAACGGCGGGGTCACCCTGCGGCTGGATTCCGGCCTGCCGGACGGCTACGAGATCGTGCACAAGGCCACCTTCGACCCGGGCCCCGCGCTCCGGGCACTGCGCAAGCGGCTGCCCTCGGCGAAGTACGCGCTCGAGGACGAGGACGGCAACTTCCTCTCCACCGAGCGCTTCCAGGACATGAGCTTCGGGGTGGAGGCAATCGGCGTCGACTTCCAGACCATGCTGGAAGCCACCGCGGTCCGCGTGGTGGTCTTCAGCGCCGAGAACACGCCCGAGGAGTTCAACACCGCCATCCGGCACATCGGCCTCGCCGGCGTGACCTACTCGGTGGGATGGACGGCGTGGCTGGACATCGCCGCGGCCGGAGTGACGAAGGCCAGCGCCCTGGAGCACCTCCGCGGCCGGCTGGAGATCGAGGCGCACCGCACCGTCGCCGTCGGCGACGGCCGCAATGACATCGAGATGCTCACCTGGGCCGCCCGCGGTGTGGCCATGGGCCAGGCGCCCGAGGAAGTCATTGCCGCCGCGAACGAGGTCACCCACTCGGTGTTCGACGACGGCGCGGCCCACGTGCTGCGCAGCCTGCTGCTCTAGGCTCCGGCGGCTGCTCCAGGCTCCGACGGCGGCGGGCTCCGACAATGTCGGGGCGCCGGCCTGCAGGGTGCGTGCGGTCAGCGCACCTCGAGGATGAGGCCCAGGAGCCGGGCCGCGGCGGGCCGTGCCGCGTGTTCCTCGTTCCACTGCGCCCGCGCCACGGCCTTGCTGACCGCCTGCGTGGTGATCCCGAGTTCCTCGGCGACCGCCTTCTGCTGTCCGCGGACCCCGGGGGTCAGCAGGTCCAGGACCCGCCATTCGGCGGGGCTGCGGTCGTGCACGATGTGCCCCAGCAGCCGCAGCACGGCCTCGGACTCCGCGGCGACGTCGGCGAGCGGGCCCTCCACGGCCACCGGGATCCGGTCCTTGCCGTTCCGCAGCCGGTCGACGGCCCGGCGGGCGTAAATCAGCCCGTGGCCGGAGGCGTCCTTGATCTGGTTCGGCAGGGGTTCATTGACCGGCCCGACGCCGATGCCGACGTACCAGCTGCCGGTCCGGAGGGCGATCATCGCCGCCTCGACGGCCTGCTGCGGGGAATCCACAATGCCCTGGACCTCGTCCTCCACCGACCGGTCGAAATCCAGGCGCGCCGGGATGTGCCGCAGGTCCTTGAGGAGCTGCGGCACGCAGTCGCCGTCGCGCCGGCTGTCGGTTTGGTTGATGGTCAGCGTGAACATTCTGGATCCACACTACCCGGTGGAAAGGGGCTGGCAAGAGCGGCCCCTGGACACGCCCACGCGGGCTTGTATCCGGTCCGGGGACGTGTTGCGATGGAGCCTGCGTACCGCCCCGGGCCCCTGTAAAGCGAGGAATCCATTGACCAGCGAGTTGACCAGCGACCTGAACACCGATGCCGATCCGACCGTCGGCAGCACCGGGGGCTCGGCGCCCGACGCCCGGCCGGACAGCGCCTTTCGTGAGCCCGGCGGCGCGGAACTGGAGCTCGTGGACCGCTGGTGGCGGGCCGCCAACTACCTCTCCGTGGGACAGATCTATCTCCGCTCCAACCCGCTGCTGCGGGAACCCCTGAGCGCCCGCGACACGAAGTCCCGGCTGCTGGGCCACTGGGGCACCACGCCGGGACTGAACTTCGTTTACGCCCACCTGAACCGGATCATCCGCCGGGACAGCCAGAGCATGCTGTTCATTGCGGGACCCGGCCACGGCGGCCCCGCCGTCGTGGCAAACGCCTGGCTGGAGGGCACCTACTCCGAGATCTACGGCAACGTCGGCGACGACGAACAGGGCATGGCCGAGCTGTTCCGGCAGTTCTCCTACCCGGGCGGAATCCCCAGCCACGCAGCCCCGGAAACCCCGGGCTCCATCAGCGAGGGCGGCGAGCTCGGCTACTCCCTGGCGCACGCTTACGGCTCCGTCTTCGACAATCCCGACCTGATCACCGCCGTCGTCATCGGCGACGGCGAGGCCGAAACCGGGCCGCTGGCGGCCAGCTGGCACTCCCACAATTTCCTGGACCCGGTCCATGACGGTGCGGTGCTGCCCATCCTGCACCTGAACGGCTACAAGATCGCCAACCCCACCATCCTGGCCCGCATGCCCGAAGCCCAGCTGGAACAGCTGCTGCGCGGCTACGGGCACGAGCCGCACTTCGTGACCGTGGGCCATCCGGACGACACGGCGGCCGCGCACCGGGACTTCGCCGCAGTGCTGGACGACTGCCTCACGGAGATCCGGGCGATCCAGTCCTCCCGCAGGAGCGGAACTGCCGGCGGCGGCGCGGACCGCCCAGCCGAAGACGGGGCCGCGCGCTGGCCCATGATCGTGCTGCGGTCGCCGAAGGGCTGGACCGGGCCCAGAGTCGTCGACGGGCTGCAGGTGGAAGGAACCTGGCGGAGCCATCAGGTGCCGCTGTCCGAGGTGCGCACCAACCCGGAGCACCTGGGCCAGCTGGGGGAGTGGCTCGAGTCGTACCGGCCGGCCGGGCTCTTCGACGACGCCGGGCGGCTGCGCCCGGAGGTCGCGGCGAACGCGCCCGAGGGCGCCCTCCGGATGAGCGCCTCCCCGTACGCGAACGGCGGCGTGCTGCTTCGGGACCTCAAGCTGCCGAAGTACGAGGATCATGCCGTCCCGGTGGCCCAGCCGGGAGTCGAGCGGGTCAGCGCCATGATCACCCTGGGGTCCTGGCTGCGCGACGTGATCAGCCAGAACCCGGAGACGTTCCGGCTGTTCGGCCCGGACGAGACGGCATCCAACCGCCTGCAGGACGTCTATGAGGTCACGGACAAGGTGTGGCAGTACCGGATCGAGGAACTCGATGAGCACCTGGCCCGCGCCGGACGGGTCATGGAGGTCCTCAGCGAACACCTCTGCCAGGGTTGGCTGGAAGGGTACCTGCTGACCGGCCGGCACGGCGTCTTCAGTTGCTATGAGGCGTTCATCCACATCGTGGATTCCATGTTCAACCAGCACGCCAAGTGGCTCAAGGTGCACCGTGAACTGCCCTGGCGCCGGCCGGTCGCCTCGCTCAACTACCTGCTGTCCTCGCACGTCTGGCAGCAGGACCACAACGGCTTCTCGCACCAGGATCCCGGCTTCATCGACCACGCCGTAAACAAAAAAGCCGAGGTCATCCGCGTCTACCTGCCCCCGGACGCCAACACGCTGCTCTCCGTGATGGAGCACTGCCTCGATTCACGGGACTACGTCAACATCGTGGTCAGCGGCAAGCAGCCCTCGCCCACCTGGCTCGGCCCCGCCGACGCCGCGCACCACTGCCAGCGCGGCCTGGGAATCTGGGAGTTCGCCGGCTCCGAGGTCCCCGGCGAGGAACCCGACGTCGTGCTGGCCTGCGCCGGCGACGTGCCCACGGTCGAGACGGTCGCGGCGGCGGAACTGCTGAAGGCCGGCGCCCCGGGGCTGAAGATCCGGGTGGTCAACGTGGTGGACCTGATGCGGCTCCAGGACGCCAGCGAACACCCGCACGGGCTGACGTCCCGGGACTTCGACGGGATCTTCACGGCGGACAAGCCCATCATCTTCGCCTACCACGGCTATCCGTCCCTGATCCACCGGCTGGCGTACCGGCGGACCAACCAGGAGGGCCTACACGTCCGCGGCTACAAGGAGGAGGGCACCACCACCACGGCCTTCGACATGGCCATGCTCAACGGGATTGACCGCTTCCAGCTCGCCATCGACGCGATCGACCGGGTGCCGGGCCTGGCGGAAAAGCACTCGCTGCTGCGGCAGGCGCTGCAGGACAGCCGGATCCGGGCGCACAACCACACCCGGGACCACGGCGAGGACTCGGAGGACATCAGCGGCTGGACCCTCGGCCGGGAGTAGCCCCGCAGCCGCCCCCCGCTACGGCCGGGTGCCGCTGAGCCCGCCCAGCCCGCCGGTGGGCAGGTGGATCCAGCCCTCGGTCAAAGCCGCCCGGACGTGGGCGGCGTCCGGGCGGAGCGTCACGCCGAGGGCCACGGCCCGCGCGGTGAGGGCGGCGATGAGCGCGTCGAACATGTCGTCGGAGCCGGCCAGCCGGTCCTCGTGGCCGGCCAGGTCCAGCCAGGGTGCTGCCTGCTGCAGCGCGTCGAGGAGCACGGTGAGCCGCTGCGTTTCCGTCCCGCCGCGGCCCTTGTACCCGCGGGCCAGCAGGCCCCAGGATTTCAGCGACGCCGCCGGGTAGACCTCGGCGAGCCGGCCGCTGCCGTCGCGGGCCTGCGGGCCGTGGTCCCGGGCGATTTTGGCCTGGATGACGGCGCAGCGCATCGCCGGGTGGGCCAGCCGGTCGGCGGAGACGCTGAGCGGGATCAGCCCGGTGCGGGCGGTGACGAAGCGGTCGGTGTCCCGGTAGGCCAGCAGCGGGCGTCCCTCGATGCCGTCGTAGTCCAGCACGGGGTGCGGCTCGAAGGCCAGATGCCCGGCCAGGAACGGCAGGAAGGCGTCCGGCCAGCCCACCGGGCAGTCGATCCCCGTCATGTCGCTGGCGCCGAAGAGCCGCACGATCTCCTCGTCGCCGACGTCGAGGGCCAGGTGCTCCAGGCGGGCGGTGCCGCTGCCCCAGTCGATGACGGCGGCCGCGGTCTTCCGCGTGGCCGCGGCCAGGTCGACGCCGAGGGTCTTCACCGCGGCCCGCCCGGGACGGACAGCCTCGGGAGCCCGGTCATCCGGCGCTGACCGAGCGGTACCGGAGGGCGCCGGGCAGCCCGCCCCGGCCGTCCAGGCCCTCTCCGGCCGCAAAACGGGCCCACACCGCGCGGAGGGCCCGGCCCTGGGCGTTGATGTCCTCCCAGCTGGCGCCCGTGAGCAGCCCGGCACCTGCCCACGTCTGTTCGTCCCCGAACAGCAGCGGCAGGTCGACGGTGTGCGCGGCCCCGTAGAAGTTGCCCGGCGCTGCCCAGGAGAGCACGTAGCTGTAGGCCGTGCCGCCGGCCTGGGCGTGCCGGCGGGCGAACCTCCGGGCGGCCCGGCCGTACACCGCCTCGGTCACGGCCCAGTTAATGGCCTTCACCACGGCGGTCCCGAGCACCGGGACCTTGGCGACGCGGCCGACGACGGGGTTGCGCGGCAGGAACAGCCGGGCTTCCTCGGAGGTGTGTCCGATCAGGACCTCGATCCCGGGAGCCGTGGCGTTCCAGGCGTCCTCGATGCCGGATTCCGGCGGCAGGGGGGAGTGCCCGTACTGGGTGCCGAACGGCATGGCCGCGACCAGCCCGAACTTCCGGGCCACCTGCGACACGTGCCCTTCGATCTCCACGACGTCCATCGCGGGCGTGTCCTCGGTGACGTGCTCCGCCGCGATACCCATCGCGGTGCTCATCTTTTCCCGGCCCCGGGTAATGCCCAGCGGCGCGCTTTGAATGATGGCGCGCTGGAACAGGGAGGGGGCCTCCGGCGTCGCCATCAGGTGGGCGACGGCGTCGCCGCCGGCGGACTGCCCGAAGGCCGTGACCCGTCCCGGGTCGCCGCCGAAAGCGCTGATGTTGCGCCGGACCCAGCGGAACGCCTCGAGCTGGTCCAGCAGGCCGAGGTTCGCGGGCCGGCCCGTGCCGGTCGCGAGGTAGCCGAACAGGCCCAGGCGGTACGTCACGGACACCACGATGACCCGGTTTTCGGCGACGAGGGCCCGGGGATCGAAGATGGCCAGGTCACCGGAACCGGAGGTGTAGGACCCGCCGTGGAGCCACACCATCACGGGGACCCGCTCGTCCGCGGCGAGGCCGGCCGGCATGGTGATGGAGAGCCGCTGGCAGTCCTCACTGCCGGGCAGCTCCCCGTAGCGGGTGCCGAGGATGTCATCCAGGAACGGCACCGGGGCCTGCGGACACGCCGGAGACAGGGACGTGGCGGCGAGGACCGCGGTCCGGTCCGGTGCACTCACCGGCGGCTGGAAACGTCCCGCAGCGGCATAGGGGATTCCGGTGGCCCGCACGACGTCGCCGTCACGCCAGCCGGTGACCGGACCGCAGGGAGGACTAAAGGCAGGCTCGGCGTTCATAAGCCCACGATTTCACACATTCCTGACCCGTCACTGACAACGGCCGTCCACCCTTAAACAGCACCGCGGGGTCACTGGCGGCCCGTATCCGGCGGACGGATGGGCGGCAAGTGACCCCGCGTTGGAGCTGGAAGCGTTAGTGCGTGTGGGGAACGTAACGCTTGATGGATGCCGCAAGCTCGGCCTCGGCGGCGGCGCGGTCGCCCCAGCCCTCGGCCTTGACCCACTTGCCCGGCTCCAGATCCTTGTAACGGGTGAAGAAGTGCTCGATTTCCTTGATCAGGAATTCGCTGACGTCACTGATCTCGTTGATGTGGTCGAAGCGCGCGTCGACCGGAACGCAGAGCACCTTGGCGTCGCCGCCGCCGTCGTCGGTCATGTTGAACACGCCGATGGGGCGGGACTCAACAATGACGCCGGGGTGCAGGTCGAAGTCCTGCAGCAGCACCAGGGCGTCCAGCGGGTCGCCGTCTTCGCCCAGGGTGTTCTCGAAGAAACCGTAGTGCGTGGGGTACTGCATCGAGGTGAACAGGACGCGGTCCAGGCGGACGCGGCCCGTTTCGTGGTCGATCTCGTACTTAACGCGTGATCCCTTGGGGATCTCGATGGTCACGTCGTGCTTCATGGACTGCTCCTTGAGAAATTCAGGGGATGCGCGGTTTTCGGGGGTGCGCGGCACGCACAAAAGGCTGCCGCTGCCGCCGACTACTATTGAGGATATAGCGAGAGGCCCGGGTTTCAGGAACTTGTGGGGACATTTCAGCACTAAAGGACCAGCAGCGGCATGAAACGCAGAACGAGCCACCCGGGCGCCGCCCCGGTGACCGGGCGGCTGCGGCGGAGCCTCCCGCTGCTGCTCCAGACCCTGCTGGTTGCGGCGCTCGCCCTCCCCGCCGGTGTTGCCGTCGCCCCCGCGTTTCTCGGGCCCGGACCCTCCGAAACCGCCGCGCAGACCACCCCGCCCTGGCACCAGGTCCCTGGCACTTTGGCCGCCCGCGGCGGCGCGGCGGCCGGCACCGCCCCGGACGGCATCGAACCGCTCTCAGCCGCCGCCCCCGTCCCGCAACCCGGCCCGCTCGCGGCCCGGCTCAACGAAACCCTCCGGGCCGACGGCTCCGGGAACTTCACCGGCGTCGTGCAGGACGCCCTCACCGGGGAGGTCCTCTTCGACCGTTCCGGCGACGACGTCCGGGTCCCGGCCTCCAACATGAAGCTCCTCACGGCCGCCGCGGCCCTGCGGGCCCTCGGCCCGGAACGCCGCTTCAGCACCCGCGCGGTGGCCGGGGCGGCCCCCGGGTCAGTCATGCTCACCGGCGGCGGGGACGTGCTCCTCGGTGCCGGCGAATCGGTGCCCGGCACCGTGCTGGGCCGCGCCGGGCTCGCCAGCCTGGCGCAGTCGGCCGTCCGGGCCCTGCAGGACGACGGCGTCTCCGCCCCCTTGACGGTCCAGCTGGACGACTCCCTGTTTACCGGCCCCGCGCTGAACCCGGCCTGGAACCTGGAGGATGTGGCCGCCGGCGAGATGGCCCCGCTGTTCCCGCTCGCCTTGAACTCGGCCCGCTTCGACCCGGCCACAACCACCGGCCCCCGCCCGCAGGATGCCGCGATGGACGCCGCCGAGGCGTTTCACGCCCAGCTCGCGGCGGCGGCCGGCGCGGCCGGACTGACGGTGGCGCCCGGCGTCGTGCGGGTCCCCGCCGGAACGGACGACGCCGGCACCAGGGTCCTGGCCGAAGTCCAGTCCGCGACGGTGGGCCAGCAGGTCGACCTGATGCTGCGCACCTCGGACAACTACCTCACCGAGGCGATCGGCCGCATGGCGGCGCTCGCGGCCGGGCAGCCCGGCAGCAACGACGGCGCCGTGGCAGCCGTGCTGCAGCAGCTGGAAGAGCTGAAGATCCCCGCCGCCACGCTGCGCGCCGCAGACGTCTCCGGGCTGGCCCTGGCCAACCAGGTCTCCGCCCGGCAGCTCTCCGAAGTGGTCCGGACCATGACCTCGGGCGCGGACACCCGGCTGCGGGCCGGCCTGGCCGGCTTCCCGGTCGCCGGGCTCACCGGAACCCTGGGGGACCGGTACGTGGGCGACGCGGCGACGGCCGGCGGTGCAGGCCTGGTCCGTGCCAAGACCGGCACACTCAACACGGTCATCGCCCTGAGCGGCTACGTCGTGGACGCCGACGGCCGGCTCCTGGTGTTTTCCTTTATCGGCAACGGACTCACCCCGGGGGCGGGGAACAAAGCCGTGCTGGACCGCACCGCCTCCGTCCTGGCCGGCTGCGGCTGCCGCTGACCCCCCGCCGCTGACCCCCGCGGCCGACCCCCGCGGCCGACGTCGAACCGTCGACTGCTCCGTAACCGCCCTTTTCGACCCCGAAAACGGCAGTTAGGGAGCAGCGGATGGCCTGGACGACGGCGTCGAGCCCGGCGGCCGTTCGCCGCCCGACGAATTTAAGGCGCAATGTCAGTCCGCTGTGATCTGATGGAGCCTATGGAGTCCTCTGCCCGCGAGACATCAGCCCAAGCCCAAGCCCTGATCAACTGGGAGCTTGCCGCCTCCACCGCCGCCCGGCTGACGCCCGCCGGCCCCGTCCTGGGATCGGCGGAGATCGGCGCCGCCGTCGACAACCTGCGGCTGATGGCGGACCTTTCCGTGCCCCACGTCCATGACATCACCGGCCTGGAGGCTGCCCGCGACCTGCGCGATTCCTCGGTCCTGGTGGTGGACCGTGCTTCCTGGTCCAAGGCCAACACGCAGAGCTTCGCCGTGATGCTTCAGCCAGCGATGGAAAAGATGCTCGAGAGCCGCCGCGGCACCCTGAACCCCGGCACGGCCAGCGTCAGCGGCGCCATCACCGGCAGCCAGCTCGGCGCCATCCTCGCCTTTCTCTCCAGCAAGGTCCTGGGCCAGTACGACCCCTTCTCCGCCCTGGCCGAGAACTCCACCGCCCCCGCCGGCGGCCGCCTGCTCCTCGTGGCGCCGAACATCATCTCCGTCGAGCGTGAAATCAACGTCGAGCCCGAAGACTTCCGGCTCTGGGTCTGCCTCCACGAACAGACCCACCGGGTGCAGTTCGCCGCCGCACCCTGGCTGCGGCACCACATGCTGGAGGAGATCGACAGCCTCAGCGGGCAGCTGCTCGGTAACGTCGACTCCCTGATGGAACGGGCCTCGGCTGCCGCGAAGTCGCTCCGGGACCGCACCGCATCCGGGTCCGCCCCCAGCCGGGGCGCCATCCTCGACCTGCTGCAGAACCCCGAGGAAAAGGCCGCGATCTCGCGCCTGACCGCCCTCATGAGCCTGCTCGAAGGGCACGCCAACGTGGTGATGGACGCGGTCGACTCCAGCATTGTGCCTTCCGTGAAGACCATCCGGCAGCGCTTCAACTCCCGGGCCAAGGACCGCGGCGTGATCGAAAAGTTCATCCGCAACCTGCTCGGACTGGACGCCAAGATGCGCCAGTACAGCGACGGCGCCAAGTTCGTCCGCGAGGTCGTGGACGTGGCCGGAATGGAGGGCTTCAACCGGGTCTGGGAGTCCGCGGACCACCTGCCGACCGAGGCCGAAATCCACAATTCCCGGCTCTGGCTCGAGCGGATGGGGCACTAGGTCCCGTGACCTCCAGTCCCGTTTCCAGCGGACGGCTGTCCGGCGGACGACGCCGGCCCGGCCGGCTGGCGCCCGTCGTCGGCACGGCGCGGAAGATGCTGCAGAACGCCCTGGCCGCAGCGGGTTACCCGCAACGGATCCTGGTCGCCTGCAGCGGCGGACCCGACTCGCTGGCCCTCGCCGCCGTCGCCGCGTACTTCGCCCGCCGCGGGCACGTCGACGGCCACCCCGTCTCCGTGGGCGCCGTCGTCGTGGACCATCAGCTGCAGCCCGGATCCGCCGAGGTCGCCGCCGCCACCGCCGTGACGCTGCAGGAACTGGGGCTCTCACCCGTCCAGGTCAGGACGGTCGAGGTTGACTCCACCGGGATGGGGCCGGAGGCGGCCGCCCGGGACGCCCGGCACGCCGCCCTGGAAGCCGCCGCCGACGACACCGGCGCCCAGGCCATCCTGCTCGGCCACACCCTTGATGACCAGGCCGAACAGGTGCTGCTGGGGCTGGCCCGCGGCTCCGGAACCCGTTCCCTGGCGGGCATGCGGCCCGCCCGCGACCGCCTGCTGCGGCCCTTCCTGGGGCTGCGCCGCGCGGACACCCTCGAGATCTGCGAGGTCGAGGGCCTTGACCCCTGGCACGATCCCAGCAACGCGGATCCGGCGTTTGCCAGGTCCCGGACCCGGGTGGAGGTGCTGCCGCTGCTCGAGGAGAAGCTGGGCCCGGGGGTGGCCGAATCGCTCGCGCGGACTGCCGCGATCCTGCAGCTGGACGCCGATTACCTCGAGGACGTGGCCAACGACACCTTCGTCCGGCTGCGGGAACAGTCCGGCGGCACCATCAGCCTCCCGGAGGAGGCCCTGCGCGAGCTGGCACCGGCCGTACGGTTCCGGGTCATCGCGAAGGCCGCGGCCGCCGTCGGAGGCCAGCAGCCCAGTTACCAGCGGCTGCTCGCCGCGGAAGCACTGCTCCGCCGGCAGGGATCGGCGGGTCCGGTGGAGCTCCCCGGCGGGGTCAGTGTCTACCGGCTCTCGCTCGCCGAGCTCCAGGCCGAGGGGCAGTCCGGCCCCGGCGGTGTTCCCCGCGAAGCGGCCCGCTGTGGGAAGCTTGTATTCCGGCCTCAAAAACCGCCCAAAATATAGTTGCCCCCGCATCTACACAGGAGTTATTGGTGGATTCAAACGACGTCCAGGCAGATCTCAAGCACGTTCTGTACTCCAAGGAGCAGATCCAGACACGGATCACCGAACTCGCTGCCCAGATCGACAAGGACTACGAGGGCCGCGATCTGCTGATCGTCGGCGTGCTCAAGGGCGCCGTGATGGTCATGGCCGACCTCGCCCGCGCCCTTCACAGCCACGTTTCCATGGACTGGATGGCCGTCTCGTCCTACGGGTCCGGCACGCAGTCCTCCGGCGTGGTCCGCATTCTCAAGGACCTGGACACGGACCTCATGGGCAAGGATGTCCTGATCGTGGAGGACATCATTGACTCCGGCCTGACCCTGTCCTGGCTCAAGACCAACCTGGAATCCCGCGGCACGGCCTCGGTCGAAATCTGCACCGCATTCCGCAAGCCCACGGCCGCGAAGGTCCAGATCGACGTCAAGTATGTCGGCTATGACATCCCCAACGAGTTTGTGGTCGGCTACGGCCTGGACTACGCCGAGAAGTACCGCAACCTGGACTTCGTCGGCACCCTGGCGCCGCACGTCTACGAGTAGCCCACCCGCCGGGTACCTCCGGCAGGACAGGCCCGGCGCGGGCCCGGCAGGGGGCCGGTCCCGCCCGGCTCCGCTACGCCCTCAGGGAACTTTTGGACTTCACCGTGCGTGAGCTTATGCGACGGTGTATAGCTAGACACTGACGCAGTACCACACGCGCGCAGAACGGTCGCCGTGCAGCACTACCAGGAGGGACGGGGCCTGCCCCGAACAGATGAAAGCTAAGAGTTTCTTCAAGGGCCCGGGCATCTGGATTGTCGTTGTTGTCGGCATGCTCCTGCTGGCCTTTGCCACCCTGTCCCCGGGCGGCGCAGCCCGGATCGATACGGACAAGGGCCTCGCGCTGCTGACCGACACCGGCGGCAAGGTTGAACAGGCAAAGATCTTCGACGCGGAAAACCGCGTGGACCTGGTCCTGAAGGAAAACCTGCAGGTTGACGGCGAGGACAAGGGCAAGAACATCCAGTTCTACTACGTCAACGCCCGCGCCGACGACGTCGTCAAAGCCGTCACGGACGCCCGCCCGCCGAGCGGCTACACCGACCAGCCGGTCGAGAACAACTGGTTCGCCGGACTGTTCTCCCTCCTGATCCCGGTCCTCCTCCTCGGTGTCCTGTTCTGGTTCCTGCTCTCGCGCATGCAGGGCGGCGGCTCCAAGGTCATGCAGTTCGGCAAGTCCAAGGCCAAGCTGGTCAACAAGGACATGCCCCAGGTCACCTTCAGCGACGTCGCCGGCGCCGACGAAGCCGTCGAGGAACTCGAAGAGATCAAGGAATTCCTGCAGGAACCGGCGAAGTTCCAGGCCGTGGGGGCCAAGATCCCCAAGGGCGTGCTGCTCTACGGCCCTCCCGGCACCGGCAAGACCCTGCTCGCCCGGGCCGTCGCCGGTGAAGCCGGCGTCCCGTTCTTCTCCATCTCCGGTTCGGACTTCGTGGAAATGTTCGTCGGCGTGGGCGCCTCCCGTGTCCGCGACCTGTTCGAGCAGGCCAAGCAGAACGCCCCCGCCATCATCTTCGTGGACGAGATCGACGCCGTCGGCCGCCACCGCGGTGCCGGCATCGGCGGCGGCAACGACGAACGCGAGCAGACCCTCAACCAGCTGCTGGTTGAAATGGACGGCTTCGACGTCAAGACCAACGTCATCCTGATCGCCGCCACCAACCGCCCCGACGTGCTGGACCCGGCCCTGCTCCGCCCGGGCCGCTTCGACCGCCAGATCTCCGTCGAGGCCCCCGACCTGATCGGCCGCGACCAGATCCTGAAGGTCCACGCCAAGGGCAAGCCGATGGCTCCCGGCGTCGACCTGAAGGCCGTGGCCAAGAAGACCCCCGGCTACACCGGTGCGGACCTGGCCAACGTCCTCAACGAGGCCGCCCTGCTGACCGCCCGCTCCAACGCGAACCTGATCGATGACCGCGCCCTCGACGAGGCCATCGACCGCGTGATGGCCGGCCCGCAGAAGCGCAGCCGCGTCATGAAGGAACACGAACGCAAAGTCACCGCGTACCACGAAGGCGGCCACGCCCTCGTAGCCGCGGCGCTGCGGAACTCGGCCCCGGTCACGAAGATCACCATCCTGCCCCGCGGCCGCGCCCTGGGCTACACCATGGTGGTTCCGGAGAACGACAAGTACTCCGTCACGCGCAACGAACTGCTCGACCAGATGGCCTACGCCATGGGCGGCCGTGTCGCCGAGGAGCTCGTCTTCCATGACCCGTCCACCGGCGCGTCCAACGACATCGAGAAGGCCACCGGGATCGCCCGCAAGATGGTCACCGAGTTCGGCATGAGCGAACGCGTCGGCGCGGTGCGCCTCGGCCAGGGCGGCGGCGAGCCCTTCCTGGGCCGCGACGCCGGCCACGAGCGCAACTACTCCGACCAGATCGCCTACATCGTCGACGAGGAAGTGCGCCGCCTGATCGAGGGCGCCCACGACGAGGCCTACGCCATCTTGATTGAGAACCGCGACGTCCTGGACGAGCTGGCACTCGAACTGCTGGAACGCGAAACGCTGAACCAGGCCGAAATCGCCCAGGTCTTCACCAACATCCGGAAGCGTGATTTCCGCGAGATCTGGCTCTCCAAGGAAACCCGCCCGATCCAGGAGATCGGCCCGGTGGAATCCCGCCGCGAGAAGGCCGAACGCGAAGCCCAGGAAGAAGCCAAGGAAGCCCGCCTCGAGGAACCGCTGGACACGTACCCGCCGCACGCCCAGGGTGTTGTCTCCGGACAGGAGCCCTTCCAAGGCGGTGTAACGGATCTCGGGCCCGACGGCCATCCCGGCTAGGCTTCTTCCGTGACTTCTTTCTTCAATGACGACGACGACGCTCCCGCCACCGATCCCCTGGCGGCGGGAGCGCCCGTCCCCGGCATCCCCCCCGTGGACCAGCCCCGGATCGAGGCGGCCATCCGTGAGATCCTGCTGGCCATCGGCGAGGACCCGGACCGCAGCGGCCTCCTGGACACCCCCAGGCGGGTCGCGAAGGCCTACACGGAGATGTTCGCCGGGCTCCACCACGATCCGGCCGAAATCCTGGCCACCCAATTCGACCTGGACCACGAGGAACTCGTCCTGGTCAAGGACATCCCGTTCTACTCCACCTGCGAGCACCACCTCGTTCCGTTCCACGGCGTCGCGCACGTGGGCTACATTCCCTCGCACGACGGGAAAGTCACCGGCCTGAGCAAACTCGCGCGGCTCGTGGACATGTTCGCCCGCCGCCCCCAGGTCCAGGAACGCCTCACCACCCAGATCGTCGAAGCCCTCGTCACCCATCTCAAGCCCCGCGGCGCCATCGTTGTCATCGAATGCGAACACCTCTGCATGTCGATGCGCGGCATCCGCAAGCCCGGCGCCAAGACCGTCACCAGCGCGGTGCGCGGGCAGCTCCATGACCCGGCCACCCGTGCCGAGGCCATGAGCCTCATTATTGGAAGGTAAGAACACAGACTATGGATTCCCTAGCCGCAGCCCCCGGAACCGGACCGGCGACCTCGCCCCTGCCCGTCCTGCGCAAGGCCCGGCCGGCTGCCAAATTCGAGAACCTCCCCACGGACCGGACGCTCGTGATGGGGATCCTGAACGTCACCCCGGATTCCTTCAGCGACGGCGGCAAGCACGCCGCCGCGGACACCGCCATCGCCGCCGGCCTGCGGATGTTCTACGGCGGCGCCGACATCATCGACGTCGGCGGTGAATCCACACGCCCGGGAGCGGTCGAGGTCGGCGTCGAGGAGGAGCAGCGCCGGGTGCTGCCCGTGATCCAGGCGCTCGTCAAGGCCGGGGCCCTGGTCAGCATCGACACCACCCACGCCGCCACCGCCGCGGCGGCGCTGGATGCCGGCGCCGCCATCATCAATGACGTCTCCGGGCTCACCATGGAGCCCGAGATGGCCGAACTGGTGGCCCGCAGCAAGGTCCCCTACATCCTCACGCACCGCCGCGGCAACGCCAGCACGATGGACTCCCTTACCGAGTACGGGAACGTCGCGGAAGACGTGGCCGCGGAACTCGCCGGCGTCCGCGACAAGCTGTACGCGGCCGGCGTTGCCCCGGAACAGATCATCCTGGACCCGGGACTGGGCTTCGCCAAGAACGAGGAGCAGAACTGGGAACTGCTCCGCCGCCTGGACGTCCTGCAGGCCATGGGCCACAGGGTGCTCGTCGCAGCCTCCCGCAAGCGCTTCCTCGGCAGCCTTCTGACCGTGGCCGGCAAGGCCGCCCCGCCGGCCGAACGCGACGCCGCCACCGCCGCTGTCACCGCCATCAGCGCCCACCGGGGCGCCTGGGCTGTCCGCGTGCACGACGTCGGCCCCAGCCTCGACGCCGTCAAGGTCGCCGCCCGCATGACCCCGGCGCAGGCACCAGCCGCGCCGCCCGCCGGCGACAACTGAACCGGCAGGCCACCATGGACCAGATCACGCTCACCGGCGTCACCGCCGTCGGCCACCACGGAGTGCTGGATTTCGAGCGGCGCAACGGCCAGCCGTTCGTCGTCGATGCCGTCCTGCACCTGGACTTCAGCCGCGCCGCCGCCTCCGACGACGTGCTCGACACCGCGCACTACGGAGAAGTCGCCGAATGCATCCGGGGCTGGATCACGGGGGAGCCGCTGAACCTGATCGAGGCGCTGGCCGTGCGGATCGCCGAGGACGTGCTGGGAAAGTTCCCCGTCGCCGCGGTGGACATCACCGTGCACAAGCCCAAGGCCCCGATCGCCGTCGAATTCGGCGACGTCTCCGTCAGCGTCCGGCGGACCCGGCAGGACCAGCGATGAACTATACCCGGGCCGTGCTCGCGCTGGGCAGCAACCTGGGGGCGCGTAGCGATACCCTCTCGGCGGCCGTCGCGGACATCGTTGACCCGCCCGAGGTCCGCCTGCTGGCCATTTCGCCGATTGTGCAGACCAAGGCCGTCGGCGGCCCGGCCGGCCAGCCGGACTTCCTCAACATGGTGATTGCCGTGGAGACCACGCTGACGCCGCTCGAGCTGCTGCAGCACTGCCACGCCGTGGAGCAGAAACACCTCCGCGTCCGCGACGTTCACTGGGGCCCGCGCACCCTCGACGTCGACATCATCACGTACGGGGAGCTGGCCAGTTCCGACCCGGAACTGACCCTGCCGCATCCGCGCGCAGCCGAGCGGGCGTTCGTGCTCTACCCGTGGTCGCTGATCGACCCCGGCGCCGAGCTCAACGGCGTCCGCGTCGGCGAGCTCGCCGCCAGGGCCGCCGACTTCGCTGACCTCGTGCCCTTCGACGGCTTCGAAAACCTCCACGGCGTGGCCGGAGCGGTCGAGTGATGAAGCTGACCAGCCCGCTGGTGCTGCTGATGATCAGCGTGGCCGTGGGGATCCTGGGCTGGCTCGCCGCCCTGCTGGCCACCCGCTACGGACTGAACACCCCCGTGCTGCCGCTCAACGGACTCATCACGATGGGTGTGATCATGGTGCTTACCTTCGTGCTGGGCATCCGGGTGCTCCGCTGGCGGAACGGCAAAAAGAAGAAAATGCTCAACCCGATCCTGGCCGCCTTGACCCTCGTCCTCGCCCAGGCCTGCGCCTACACCGGCAGTGTGCTGCTGGGCTGGCATGCCGGGATCTTCGTTGACCAGCTGCGCCTCTGGAACCTGCGCAGTGACCAGACCCTCGCCTGGCAGGCGCTGGCCATGGCCGGCGGCGGCCTGGCCATGATCGGGGTCGGCCTGATGGTGGAACGGTTCTGCCGGATCCCGCCCGAGGAGGGAGACGGCGAATCCGTTCCCGGCCTCCAGGACAAGCGCAAACCCAAATCGGAAGGCGAATATGCGTACCGAGGCGATTGATCCCCCGGGCATCGCCTGGCTGCGCGTCTCGCCGAAATACGTCACGGTGCGGCTGGCGAGCTGGGCGCTGGCCAACCTCATTGTCGTGGCGCTGCTGTGCGTTCCCCTGATCCTTGTCGTCAGCGGCATGTGGGAGAACTTCCCGCTGTGGCTGGCCGTCGCCCTCCCGGCCGTGATGCTGGTCCTGGCCCTCTGGCGGCTGCTGCTCATTCCCCGCCAGGTGCGCGCCATCGGCTACGCCGAGCGTGAGGACGACCTGCTCATCCGCCGCGGCATCTTCTTCCAGCGCACCCTCGTGGTCCCCTACGGCCGGATGCAGTACGTGGACATCGGCGTCGGACCGGTGGAACGCGGCCTGGGCCTGTGCACGCTGAAACTGCACACCGCCTCCGCCGGCACCAACGCGGAAATCCCGGGCCTGCCCGCCGCGGAGGGAGCGCGGCTCCGCGAGCAGCTCTCCGCCCGCGGTGAAGCCCGGCTGGCCGGACTGTGACGGGTCCGCTGTGAGGACCTCCGTTAGGGGAGCACAGTGAAGCCGGACGCGGCCCCGGAGGCGTCCGCCGGCGCCGACGCGGGAACCCCCGACGGCGGGTGGCTGCGCGTGCACCCCGCCTCGCCGTTCGTGCGCGGCTGGGTGGCGCTGGCCGCCATTGTCTTCTTCTTCTTCCGGGACACCTTCGAGCGGATGCTCCAGGGCGGCCCCCTCGTCGACGAGCAGCTCGCGGGCCGGGCGCCGTGGCTGCTGTTCGGCGGCGGCGTGCTGCTGCTGCTCACCGGGGCGGGCTACATCCTGAGCTGGTACTTCACCCGCTACCAGGTGGCGGAGGGCTATGTCCGGATCAACACCGGATTCCTCTTCAAACAGCAGCGGCAGGCCCGGCTCGACCGGGTCCAGGCCATCGACATCGTCCAGCCGCTCCTCGCGCGGATCTTCGGGCTGGCCGAGCTCAAGTTCGAGGTCGCCGACGCCGGGGAGTCCGCGGTCCGGCTCGCCTACCTCCGCATGGACGAGGCGCGGCGGCTCCGGGCCACGATCCTGGCCCGCGCCGCCGGTGTGGTCCCGGACCCCGCGCAGCCCGGGGCCGCCGCGGCGGAGGCCCCCGAACACGCCGTGCTCACCGTCCCGCCCGGCCGCCTCATCGGATCCCTGGTGCTGAGCGAGCAGAGCGTGGTGGTCGTCGTCGGCGGGCTGGCCTCCGTGGTGCTCTCGGCCGCCACCGAGAACCGCAGCTTCTACCTCTTCCTGATCCCGGCCGTGCTGGGCATGGTGGCCGCCTACTGGAACTCCCTCAACCGTGGCTACAACTTCACCGCCGCCATTTCCCCTGACGGCATCCGGCTGCGCTACGGACTGCTGGACACCCAGGCGCAGACCCTGCCGCCGGGGCGGATCCAGGCCCTGCGGGTCAGCCAGCCGCCGCTGTGGCGGATCCTTGGCTGGTACCGGATCCAGGTCAACGTGGCCGGTTACGGCGCCGCGGGAGGCAACGGCGAGGCCTCGTCCCGGACCACGCTCCTGCCGGTGGGGACCTTCCCCGACGTGCTCACCATGCTCTCCCTGGTCCTGCCGGACCCGGGCACCCCGGACCCGGTGCGGATCTTCACCGCCGGCGTCAACGGTCTCGCCCCTGCCGTGTCGGGCGGGGGGCCCGCGGACGCTGCCGGGGCGGCGGGTTCCAGGACGGACGACGGCGGCTTCGTCACCACCCCGCGGCGCGCCCGGCTGCTGGCCCCGCTGGGCTGGCGGCGCAACGGCTTCACCGCCACCGACACCGCCCTGCTGATCCGCTCGGGCCGCTGGTGGCGGCACCTCGTGGTGGTCCCGCACCAGCGCACCCAGTCCATGGCGCTGGAGCAGGGCCCCCTGGCCCGGCGCTTCCGGGTGGCGGACCTGGTACTGCACACCACCGCCGGGCCGGTGTCCCCGCGGCTGACCCAGGCCGGCCTTGACGAGGGCCGGGCGCTGCTGGATGCACAGGCGGCCCGGGCCCGTGCCGCGCGCAAACGCCAGACCAGCGAGCACTGGCTGGACCAGGTCCGCCCGCTCATGGCCGGGCCCTCCCACACCGAAGAACCCAACAGTCAGGAAGAACCGCAGCATGGCTAAACCAGGACGACTCGGCATCGGAATCATCGGCGCCGGCAAGGTCGGCGCCGTCCTGGGGGCGGCGCTGCGCGGCGCGGAACACGCCATCATCGGGGTCTCCGCGGTCTCGGACGCCAGCCGCGAACGCGCGGAGACCCTGCTTCCGGGCGTCCCGGTGCTGGATGTGCAGGACATTGTCGAACGCGCCGAACTCGTGCTCCTGGCCGTCCCCGATGACGCGCTCGGTCCGCTCATCGAGGGCCTGGCGAAGCTCGGCGCCTGGCAGCCCGGCCAGCTCGTCGCCCACACCTCCGGCCGCTTCGGCGTCGGGATCCTGCATCCGGTCCGGGCCGCCGGCGCCATCCCGCTGGCGCTGCACCCCGCGATGACCTTCACCGGGATGAGCCTGGACCTGACGCGGCTGCTGGACTGCACCTTCGGCGTCACAGCGGACGCCGCGATGCTGCCCATTGCCCAGGCCCTGGTCGTGGAGATGGGGGCGGAGCCCGTCGCGATCGCCGAGGCCGACCGCACGCTCTACCACGCGGCCCTCGCGCACGGCTCAAACCACCTCGTCACCCTGGTGGCGCAGGCCTCGCAACTGCTCCGGGAAGTCGGCGTCGAATCCCCCGAACGCATGCTGGGACCGCTGCTGCGGGCGACCCTGGAGAACGCGCTCGCCTCGGGCGAATCGGCCCTCACCGGACCGGTCGCCCGCGGCGACGTGGGCACCGTGGCCGCACACGCCGGGTCCCTGCGGGAGCACGACGGCGGCTCGGACGGCGATATTCTGGAGGCGTACCTGGCCATGGCCCGGGCGACGGCCCGCCGGGCAGGACGCCGGGGACTGCTGAAGCCGGAGCAACTCGGCGACATCACGCAGGCGCTCGAGGGCCCGGACCTCGACGGCCCGCAAACCTAAGGAAGGTCCCCAACTTGGCGATCCAACTCGTGACCACGGCCGCCCGGCTCCGGACCGAAAGCGCCCGCCTGCTCCAGGAGAAGGGCGGCACCTCACAGGGCCTGGTGCCCACCATGGGGGCCCTGCACGAGGGGCACGCCGAGCTGGCGCGCACCGCCGTCGAGCAGAACGACGTGGTGGTGGTGAGCATCTTCGTGAACCCGCTGCAGTTTGGCGAGGCCGTGGACCTGGAACGCTACCCCCGGACCCTGGAGGCGGACCTGGCGTTGCTCGACGCTGTGGGGGTGGACCTGGTGTTCGCTCCGGACGTGGCCGAGGTCTACCCCGGCGGGGCACCCCGCGTCCGGATCAGCGCGGGCCCGGTGGCTGAGAAGTGGGAGGGCGCGTCCCGCCCCGGGCACTTCGACGGCGCCCTGACCGTGGTGGCCAAGCTGCTGCACTACGGGACGCCCGGCGCGGCCCCTGGCCCGGAGCTGCCGGCCTACCGGGCGTACTTCGGCCAGAAGGATGCCCAGCAGCTGGCCCTGGTCCAGCGCATGGTGGCGGATCTGAACTTCCCGGTCGAGATAATCCCTGTGCCGATCGTGCGCTCCGCGGACGGCCTCGCGCTGTCCAGCCGCAACCGCTTCCTCTCCGCCGAGGAACGCGAGGCGGCGCTGGTGCTCTCGCGGGCGCTGCGTCTGGTCGAGGAACGGGCCAACGCCCACCAGCCCCTGGACCTCGAGTCCGCGCGGGCCCTCGTGGAGTCCCAGCCGCTCGTGCACCTGGACTACTTCGAAGTGGTGGATCCCCAAACCCTGGACCCGCTGGCCGAGAACTGCCGGGACACCCCGTTCCGCGGCGAGGGCCTGGCGATCATCGCGGCCAGGGTCGGCCCGGTCCGGCTGATCGACAACGTCCCGCTGGATTCCTAGCCTGTTCCGCTCTCGGCCATGAGCTTGAGGTTTTCCAAGGTCTGTTCCCGGGCCCGATCCTGCAGCCGCTCCACGAGCACGCGGTCGGCGAATTTCCCGATCGCGGCGCCCGGAACGTTGTACTCGATCTCCACGGATACCTTGGTGCCATTTAGTTCGGGCTCGTAGTCCCAGGTCTGCCAGCCTTTCAGCGGACCTTCGAATTCGATGCGCACGTGCCTGCCGCCTGATGCGGTCGGAAGGTTCTCGACGACCCGGGTGGTGACCGGGAACGGCACACCGGCCATCAGGTAGCTGTGCTTGACGACGGTTCCGGCGCCGCCGTCGCCGTCCACGTCCTTGGCCTCGCTGAGATTCACCCACCAGGAGGCCCAATGGCGGGGATCGGTGGCGATCTCCGTGACCCGGTCCACGGGGGCGTCGATCTGGATGCTCTGCTGGATGTGGCCCATCGAAAACTCCTCTGAACATGCGGCGAGAGGCAGAGCCCGAACGTCGGCGCGCCCTGCTCTCAGGGAACGCCGCCAGGCGCCCCGGGAGTAGGGCAAAAGGTCCTGCCGGGCACCTGCCGGGCGGGTGCGGTGCTGGCCCGGCGGTCCGCCGGACGGCGGGCCGCCGGAAAATATCTCCGCCGCCGGGAATTACCATGGCGCATCGCCGGTTGGCACCTGATGTAGCGACGACGCTCGCCGACCCCACTTCGAAACTCCCTGAGGGAATCCCCTATGTCTACTGACGTCTCTTCCAAGCCCGCCGGCGATCCCGCGCAGGCCCAGGCCGCCGCGGAGGCCGCCGCACCGCCGGCAAAGATGTCCCGGGAATCGGTCACCGTCATCGCCACCCTGCTGGTGGCCACCTTCGTAGTGATCCTGAACGAAACCATCATGAATGTTGCGCTGCAGCGCCTGATGGTGGATCTCGGCGTCACCGCCCCCACCGTGCAGTGGCTGTCGACCGGTTTTATGCTCACGATGGCCATCGTGATCCCCACGACCGGCTTCATCCTGCAGCGGCTGTCCACCCGCGCTGTCTTTATGCTGGCCATGGGCCTGTTCTCCGGCGGCACGCTGCTCGCGGCGCTGGCCCCCGGATTTGAAATCCTCCTGCTCGCACGGATCGTCCAGGCCGCGGGCACGGCCATCATGCTGCCCCTGCTGATGACCACCATCCTGACCCTGGTCCCCGTGGCACGCCGCGGCTTCGTGATGGGCAACGTGAGCATCGCCATCTCGGTGGCACCGGCCATGGGCCCCACGGTTTCCGGGCTGATCCTTGAGCACTTCTCCTGGCGCTTTATGTTTGTCTTCGTCCTGCCGGTCGCGCTGGCCGCGTTCGCCATCGGCGCCCGCTTCCTGACCAACATCGGCGAAACGGAAAAGACCCGGCTCGACGTCCTGTCCGTGCTGCTGACGGTTCCCGCATTCGGCGGGATCGTCTACGGCCTGAGCCAGATCGGCGGCGGCGAGTCCGGTCCCGGCTCGCCCGCCGTCATTGCCCTCGCCGTGGGCGCCGTCGCCATGGTGGCATTTGTTCTCCGCCAGCTGCGGCTGCAGAAGTCCGAGGCGCCCCTGCTGGACCTGCGGGCGTTCACCTTCCGGATGTTCACGGTGTCCGTGCTGCTGCTCGTCGTGGCCATGATCGCCCTGTTCGGCTCCGTGATCCTCCTGCCTCTGTACCTGCAGGAGGTCCGCGGTCTGACGTCGCTGGAAACCGGGCTGACCCTGCTGCCCGGAGGACTCGCGATGGGCCTGCTGGGCCCGTTCATCGGACGGCTCTTCGACAAGGTCGGCCCGCTGCCGCTGACTGTCACCGGCTCGTCCCTGCTCGTGGTGGCCCTGTTCCAGTTCTCCCTCCTCGACGCGGGCACGCCGGTCGGGTGGATCATCGCGCTGCACGTGGGCCTCAGCCTGGGGCTGGCCCTGATCTTCACGCCGGCGTTCACGACCGGGCTGAACCCGCTGCCGCCGCACCTGTACTCCCACGGCTCGGCCATCATGAGCACCCTGCAGCAGGTGGCCGGTGCCGCCGGGACGGCGCTGCTCGTCTCGATCTACGCGGTGGTGTCCGCCGGCGCGGGAATCGTCGCGGGAATGCACGCGGCGTTCCTCACGGCGTCGGTCATCGCCGTCGCCGCCGTCGTCCTGTCCACTCTGATGCGCAAGACCGCCGCGGCGGACCACCCCGTCCCCGCCGCCCACTAACCCGACCCGCTTAAACCAACGCGGGGTCACTACGCGCCCATCCCGAGGCCTCGGATGGATGCTTAGTGACCCCGCGTTTTGCTGTGCTGCGGCAGAGTTGTCAGCTGGCGAAGAACTCACTGAGTGCGGAGATGAGCTTGTCCGGTGCCTTGTTGACGCCGTCGTGGCCCATCCCCGGCAGGATCGTGTAGCTGGAGCCGGAGAGCACCTCGTGGATCTGGGCACAGGCCACACCGAAGTACGCGGGGCTTTTCTCGCCGACAATGATCAGCGTCTCCAGCGGCAGCTCCAGGAACGGCTCGGCCGGCATGTCCGCAGCGATGATGGCCTTGATCTCCCGGACCCCGGTCTTCATCAGCTCGCGCATCTGCTTGCCGAGCGGGGTGCCGGCGGCCAGTTTATTCGCCAGCGTCAGCATGGACAGCGGCATCCGGGACAGGGCGCTGCCGGTCTCCAGGCCCCGGAGCAGGACGGCGAGGGCGCGGTCGTCGTCGCCGGCCGCCGTCGCCTTCTCATATTCGGTGGTCCAGTCCGCGGTGACGCTGTGGTTCACGGAGACGGCCGGGTCGTACACGGCGAGGCGCTCCACCGGCAGCGTCCGGGCGGCGTGCAGCGCCACGGCACCGCCGAAGCTGTGCCCGAAAACGTCGGTGCTGGAGGTGTGCTTCATCACCGCGGCAAGGTCCTTGATGTCCACGTCGAGGGTGTAGTCCTCCGGCTGCGGGGAGGAGGAGCCGCGGCCGCGCCGGTTGAAGGTGTGCACCGGGCGCCCAAGGGACGCGCTGAGCTTCTGGGCGAAGCGGGTGTAGTCGGCGGCGGTCACCATGGAGGCCGCAACGACGACGACGCCGGAGCCCGCCGAGGCCAGCTCGGCACCCGTGCTGAAAAGCTCGATCGTTCCGCCGTCGGGGGTTCTGATGTTCTCGCGGGTCATGGTCAGAGCCTAGCCGAGGCTGCAGCTACGGCGTAGTAGGGGTCCGGGGCTCCTGCGCGCAGGGGCTAGCCGGCTAGCCGCCCAGCCGTCCGCCGGAGACCTCGAGGTAGCAGGAGCCGCACAGCGACTCGTACCAGACGTCCTGGCCGTCAATCGCGACCTGGTCGCCGTCGAAGACGACCTGGTCTCCGGCCCGGCGGGTGTTGAAGATGGCTTTGCGGCCGCAGCGGCAGATGGTCTTGAGTTCCTCGAGCGTGTGCGCGATCTCCAGGAGCCGCAGCGATCCCGGGAACGCCCGGGTGCGGAAGTCCGTGCGGATGCCGTAGGCCAGCACAGGAACGTTGTCCAGAACGGCGATCCGGAAGAGGTCGTCCACCTGGGCCGGTTCGAGGAACTGCGCCTCGTCCACCAGCAGGCAGGCCACCGGCTGGGTGTCCACGTGCTCCAGCAGGGCATCGGGGTCATCCCCGTGGGCGTGGGCGGTGAACAGCTCCCGCGCGGACGCCCCGGCCGGGATCAGGAAGTCCACCGACCGGGTCATGCCCAGGCGGGACACGACGTCGGCGTCGCCCTTGGTGTCGACATCCGGTTTGGCCAGCAGGACCCGCTGGCCGCGCTCCTCATAGTTGAAGGCGGCCTGCAGCAGCCCCGTTGACTTGCCGGAGTTCATCGCGCCGTAGCGGAAGTAGAGCTTGGCCAAGGGGGTCCTTTCGAAAGGGTCGCCCACCGATTGTAAAGGCGCGCCGCCCAGCGGCCCAGCTTGAGCCGCCGCCTGCGCGCCCGCACCCGCGCCCGGCCGGGCGGGACCGGCCCGGGCAGAATCCCCGGTAAACTTGGGGATTGTGACTTCCCAAAACACCTCCGCCCCGAATACCGCCGCCGATTCCCATGAAGCCAGCGAGCAGACGCGCATCCGCATGGAGAAGCGCGCCAAGCTGATCGAGCGCGGCGTCGAGGCGTATCCGGTCGGTGTTGAGCGCACGCATTCACTGGGCGAAATCCGGGAGAAGTACGCGCACCTGCAGGCCGACGAAACCACCGGCGACGTCGTCGGGGTGACGGGGCGCATCGTCTTCATCCGCAACACCGGCAAGCTCTGCTTCGCCACGCTCCAGGAGGGCGGCGTGGACGGCAAGGCCGTCCGGCTGCAGGTCATGCTGAGCCTGGCCAACATCGGCGAGGACGCGCTCGCCGACTGGAAAGCCCTCGTGGACCTGGGTGACCACGTCTTCATCAAGGGCGAGGTCATCTCCTCGCGGCGCGGTGAGCTCTCCGTCATGGCCGGGTCCTGGGCGATGGCGTCCAAGGCTCTGCGCCCGCTGCCCGTGCTGCACGCCGAGCTCAACGAGGAGACCCGCGTCCGCCAGCGCTACGTGGACCTCATCGTCCGCGACGAAGCCCGCGAAATGGTCTACACCCGGGCCGCGATCACCCGCTCCATCCGCGAGACCCTGCACCGCCAGGGCTACGTCGAGGTGGAAACCCCGATGCTGCAGCTGGTCCACGGCGGCGCCACGGCCCGTCCGTTCGAGACCCACATGAACGCGTTCGACCAGAAGATGACGCTGCGGATCGCCACCGAGCTGTACCTCAAGCGCACCGTTGTCGGCGGGATCGACCGGGTCTACGACATGGGCCGTGTCTTCCGCAATGAGGGCGTCGACTCCACCCACAGCCCGGAATTCACCACCCTGGAAAGCTACGAGGCATGGGCCGACCAGTTCGTCATGGCGGACCGGATCAAGGAACTCATCCTCGACGCCGCCGACGCCGCCGGCGTGGGCCGCGTCCTGCAGACCGAGGCCGGGGAGATCAACCTCGACGGCGACTGGGCCTGGATGGCGGTCTACCCGGGACTCTCCGAAACCGTGGGCCAGGAAATCACCCCGGAGACCCCGGCGTCGGAACTGCTGGCGCTCGCCGCCAAGCACGAGGTCAAGGTCGACGCCAACTGGGATGCCGAAAAGCTCGTCGTGGAACTCTTCGGCGAACTGGTCGAACCTACGCTGCTGAACCCGACCTTCGTCTACGACTACCCGCCCTCCGCCCAGCCGCTGGCCCGCCAGCACCGCGAGGACGACCGGCTGATCGAAGCGTGGGACCTCATCATCGGCGGCATGGAGCGCGGCACGGCGTTCTCCGAGCTCATTGACCCGGTGATCCAGCGCGAACGGCTCACCGAGCAGTCCCGCCGCTCCGCCGCCGGCGACGTCGAGGCCATGCAGCTGGACGAGGACTTCCTGCGGGCCCTGGAGTACGGCGCCCCGCCCATGGGCGGCATCGGGCTGGGCATTGACCGGCTCGTTATGCTCTTCACCGGCGCCGGGATCCGCGAGACAATATTGTTCCCGCTGCTGAAGCCCGAAGGACACTGACCATGGAGTACATCGCCGTATTGCTTCCCTCCGTGGTCGTCGGCCTGATTTTCTGGTTCGCCATGAAATCGATTTTCAATGCCGACAAATCCGAACGCCAGGCCGAGGCGCGGGCCCAGGCGGAAGCCGACGAAAAAGCCCAGGCGCCCGATACGCTCCGCAACCACGGCCATTCCAACGGCCTGAACTAATAGCAGGCTATTCGACCTTGGGTTTTCCTTCGGAAACTCTTTTTCACTTTGACTCGTTGCCATTAAGCGGAGGATACTTTTAAGCAGATAGATCCTGCTTTTCCTAAATACTCATCCTTTTGGAAAGAGAGTCTTAATGGCACAGAAAGTAAAAATCATCCTTGTTGATGACCTAGATGGCGGATCCGCGGACGAGACCGTCCGGTTCGGCCTGGACGGCGTCAGCTACGAAATCGATCTGTCCTCGGCCAATGCTGCAGAACTGCGCTCAGCAGTTGAGCGGTTTGTAGGCCACGCACGCAAGACCTCAAGCGGCCGCGCAACCCGCACGAAAATTTCATCCGGCCGGAACCAGGACTCCGCCCAGATCCGGCAATGGGCCCGCGATAACGGCTATGCGGTAAACAGCCGCGGACGCATCCAGGCGGAAATTCAGGAAGCCTACCAAAAGGCGAATTCCTAGCCGCCAAGGCAAAATCCCGCGCAGCGGACACAGCGCCGCGGCGCAATAACGATGACTTTGCCCCCGTCTGGGTCGGGGGCTTTGTCGTGTGGGGGCTCTGACGCTGACGGGCCGGTGCCGCGGCCGCTGCCGCGGCCGCCGTCGGGCCGTCCGCCGGGCCGCCCGACCTTGCTGCAGGCCCGGCCGGCGGGCTTGCCGGAGGTCCGGCGGGCCCGCGTTTGCGCCCCGATGTGACGCGGCGGAGGCGTCCCGGTTTCCCCTGTGGCGAACAAGCCCCAAATCTTGAACCCGGCCACGTAGCATCAAAGTACGTCGTAGCTAGGAGTGTGGCGAAATGTTTGAGCGATTTACGGACCGTGCCCGTCGCGTAGTTGTGCTTGCCCAAGAAGAGGCACGCATGCTGAACCACAATTACATTGGTACCGAACACATCCTCTTGGGTCTGATCCATGAAGGTGAAGGTGTTGCTGCCAAAGCCCTTGAGTCCTTGAGCATTTCGCTCGACGGCGTCCGCGAGCAGGTACAGGAGATCATCGGCCAGGGCCAGCAGGCCCCGTCCGGTCACATCCCCTTCACCCCCCGCGCCAAGAAGGTCTTGGAACTCTCGCTCCGCGAGGCCCTGCAGCTGGGACACAACTACATCGGCACGGAGCACATCCTGCTCGGCCTCATCCGCGAGGGTGAAGGTGTTGCCGCCCAGGTGCTGGTCAAGCTCGGTGCGGACCTCAACCGCGTCCGCCAGCAGGTCATCCAGCTGCTCTCGGGCTACCAGGGCAAGGAAACCACCGGAGCCGGTGTCGGCCCAGGCCAGGCCGAAGGCACTCCTGCCGGTTCCGTCGTCCTGGACCAGTTCGGCCGCAACCTGACCCAGGCTGCGCGCGAGAACAAACTGGACCCCGTCATCGGGCGCGAATCCGAAATGGAACGCGTCATGCAGGTTCTGTCGCGCCGCACCAAGAACAACCCCGTGCTGATCGGTGAGCCCGGCGTCGGCAAGACCGCCGTCGTCGAAGGCCTCGCCCAGGCGATTGTTCGCGGCGACGTTCCGGAGACCATCAAGGACAAGCAGCTGTACACGCTGGACCTCGGGTCCCTCGTGGCCGGTTCCCGCTACCGCGGTGACTTCGAAGAGCGCCTCAAGAAGGTCCTCAAGGAAATCCGCACCCGCGGCGACATCATCCTCTTCATCGACGAGATCCACACCCTGGTGGGTGCCGGTGCCGCCGAGGGAGCCATCGATGCGGCCTCGATCCTGAAGCCCATGCTGGCCCGCGGCGAGCTCCAGACCATTGGTGCCACCACGCTGGACGAGTACCGCAAGCACATCGAGAAGGACGCAGCGCTGGAACGCCGTTTCCAGCCGATCCAGGTCAAGGAGCCCTCTGTCGCGCACGCGATCGAGATCCTCAAGGGCCTGCGCGACCGGTACGAGGCGCACCACCGCGTCACCATCACCGACGGCGCCCTCGCCTCGGCGGCGAGCCTTTCCGAGCGCTACATCTCGGACCGCTTCCTGCCGGACAAGGCGATCGACCTGATCGATGAGGCCGGTGCACGGCTGCGCATCCGCCGGATGACGGCCCCGCCGGAGCTCAAGATCATGGACGAGAAGATCGCCGCCATGAAGCTGGAGAAGGAATCCGCGATAGACGCGCAGGACTTCGAAGGCGCCGCCTCGCTGCGCGACAAGGAGCAGAAGCTCATTGCCGAGCGTGCCGAGAAGGAACGCCAGTGGAAGACCGGCGGCATGGACGACATCTCCGAAGTTGACGAGGACCTGATCGCTGAAGTTCTGGCGAACTCCACCGGCATCCCGGTCTTCAAGCTGACCGAGGAAGAGTCCTCGCGACTGCTGAAGATGGAAGACGAGCTGCACAAGCGCGTCGTCGGGCAGAACGAGGCCATCAAGTCCCTGTCCCAGGCGATCCGCCGCACCCGTGCAGGCCTCAAGGACCCGAAGCGTCCGGGCGGTTCGTTCATCTTCGCCGGCCCCACCGGCGTCGGCAAGACCGAGCTCGCCAAGGCCCTGGCCGAATTCCTCTTCGGTGAGGAAGACGCCCTGATCACCCTGGACATGTCCGAGTACTCGGAGAAGCACACGGTGTCGCGTCTCTTCGGTGCCCCTCCGGGCTACGTGGGCTACGAAGAGGGCGGACAGCTGACCGAAAAGGTCCGCCGTCGTCCGTTCTCCGTGGTCCTGTTCGACGAAGTGGAGAAGGCGCACGCCGACCTCTTCAACTCGCTGCTGCAGATCCTGGAAGACGGCCGACTGACCGACTCCCAGGGCCGCGTGGTGGACTTCAAGAACACCGTGATCATCATGACCACGAACCTCGGCACCCGGGACATCTCCAAGAGCGTTGCCACCGGCTTCCAGTCCGGCACGGACACGCAGACCGGCTACAACCGGATGCGGGCCCGCGTCACGGAGGAGCTCAAGCAGCACTTCCGTCCCGAGTTCCTGAACCGTGTTGATGACGTTGTGGTCTTCCCGCAGCTGACCCAGGACGAGATCATCGAGATCGTGGACATGTTCGTCGGCCGGCTGGAGAAGCGCCTCAAGGACAAGGACATGGGCATCGAGCTCACGCCTGCGGCCAAGATCCTGCTCGCAACCCGCGGCTACGACCCCGCCATGGGTGCCCGGCCGCTGCGCCGGACCATCCAGCGCGAGATCGAGGACCAGCTCTCCGAGAAGATCCTCTTCGGCGAAATCCACGCCGGCGACATTGTTGTAGTGGATGTGGACGGCGAAGGCGACGACGCCAAGTTCACCTTCGCTGGCAACACGAAGCCGCGCATCCCGGAGATCGCCCCGAGCGTCTAGGCATCGCCTCAAAGGCCCCGTCTTCCCGAAAAGGAAGTCGGGGCCTTTTTGCGTCCAGCCCCCGGGCGGGTCTGAAAGCAGTGTTTCACTGTGGGTGAAATTGGTGTGATCCAGCGCACAGGAGGTGTTGAATCGGTGCATGGCTTCCCCCGAATCAGAGACCCTGGGCGAAAAACCCGAGACCCCCTTCCACGACCTGGACCACTACCTCGCGATTCCGCGGGTGGCGGGCCTGGCGTTGAGCCCGGACGGCAGCCGTCTGGTGACCACCGTGGCCACGCTGAACGCCAAGGGCACCGAATACGGCACCGCCCTGTGGGAACTGGATCCGGCCGGGCAGAAGCAGGCCCGCCGCATCACCCGCAGCGCCAAGGGCGAGGCCGGCGCCGTGTTCGCCGCCAGCGGCGAGCTGTACTTCACCTCCGCACGCCCGGACCCGGAAACCCCCGACGCGGACCCGGTCAAAGCCCTGTGGGTGCTGCCCGCGGACGGCGGCGAGGCCCGCGTTGCGCTCACCCGGGCCGGCGGAGTCAGTGCGCTCCTGGCCGCGAAGGATACTGGGGCCCTTTTCGTCAGCGCCGCCGTGCTGGCGGGGTCCACGGATGAGGACGACGACGAGGAGCGCCGCACGGCGCGCAAGGACAACAAGGTCGCCGCCATCCTGCACAGCGGCTATCCGGTGCGCTACTGGGATGCCGACCTGGGGCCCGCCCAGCCGAGGCTTTTCGCCGTCGAACCCGGCGAGGAACGGGAACCGGGCAGGCCAACAACCGTTGACGCCGCTCCGCCGCTGCAGCTCCGGAACCTGACGCCCGACGCCGGTGCCGGCCTTCGCGATGCCGAGTCTGTTGTCAGCCCGGACGGCAAGACCATTTACAGCAGCTTCGCCAAGCCGCTCGCGCGCGCGAATTCACGGTCCGTCCTCGTCGCGATCGACGTCGCCAGCGGCACCCGGACCGTCCTGCTGGACACCGAGGGGATGAGCTACTTCCCCGGGCCGGTGAGCCCCGACAACCGCACCCTTGCGGTGCTCAGCGAGAGTGACACCACGCCCGAGTCGGCCCCGCAGGTCAGGCTGTACCTGCTCGACGTCTCCGCCCCGGGGCCCGCAGCAGACACCGCAGCGGCTACGGCCGCCGCGCTGGTGCCGCTGGCGCACGGCTGGGACCGCTGGCCGCGCCCGGCCGCCTGGCTTCCGGACGGATCGGCCCTGCTCGTCACCGCGGATGAGGACGGCGCCTCGCCGGTCTTCCGGATCAGCGTGCGCGGGGACGACGACGCCGGACAGGTCACCCGCCTGACCGCCGACACCGCCGCCTACACCGACGTCGTGGTCGCCCCGGACGGCCGCACCGCCTATGCGCTGCGCAGCTCCTACGAATTCCCGCCGGAAGCGGTGCGCATCGACCTCGCCGGCGGCGACACCGTCCGGCTCCCTGCCCCCGCTGAGCGCCCGCACCATCAGGGCTCGCTGGAACGGGTGGAAACGACGGCGGCCGACGGCGCCCGCGTTCCGGCGTACCTGGCGCTTCCCGACGGCGCCTCGGCCGGCAGCCCGGCGCCCCTGCTGCTCTGGATCCATGGCGGCCCGCTCGGTTCCTGGAACGCCTGGACGTGGCGCTGGAACCCCTGGCTGCTCGTGGCGCAGGGCTACGCCGTGCTGCTGCCGGACCCGGCGCTCTCCACCGGCTACGGCCAGGACCACATCCAGCGCGGCTGGGGCGCGTGGGGCAAGGCCCCGTTCACCGACCTGATGGCCATCACCGACGCCGTGGTGCAGCGGCCGGACATCGACGAGACCCGCACCGCCGCCATGGGCGGCTCCTTCGGCGGCTACATGGCCAACTGGGTGGCCGGCCACACCGACCGGTTCAAGGCGATCGTCACCCACGCCAGCCTCTGGGCGCTGGACCAGTTCGGCCCCACCACGGACGCCGCGCAGTACTGGCTCAAGGAGATGACGGCCCAGATGGCGCTGGAGAACTCCCCGCACCTGCACGTGGAGAACATCAGCACCCCCATGCTCGTCATCCACGGCGACAAGGACTACCGCGTCCCGATCGGTGAGGGCCTGCGGCTCTGGTACGAGCTCCTCTCCAAGTCCCGGCTCGCCGCCGACGAGAACGGCGAGACCGAGCACCGTTTCCTCTACTTCCCGGACGAGAACCACTGGATCCTCCAGCCGCAGCACGCCAAGGTCTGGTACGGCGTCGTCGAGCACTTCCTCGCCAGGAACCTGCTGGACAAGGATCTGCCGGTGCCCGCCGAGCTGGGCCTCTAGGCCGCCGCCGTCCGGCGCCAAGGCTGGTGCCTCAGGCGCCATTTTCCGGACCAGGGTAAGTGTCCCCCGTAGGATTGGGCTGTGACTGAGACAATCCGCATCCGCCCTGCCCGCACCAGCGATGTCGGGGCGATCAAGACGCTCGTGGCGCCGCTGGCCGAGAAGCGGATCCTGATGGCCAAGGAAACCGTGGCCTACTACGAGAGCCTGCAGGAGTTCCGGATCGCCGAGTCCCCGGACGGCGAGGTGATTGGCTGCGGGGCGCTGCACGTGATGTGGGAGGACCTCGCCGAAGTGCGCACCCTCACGGCCTCGGATGCCTGGCGCGGAAAAGGCGTGGGCCACCTGCTCGTTGAGCGCCTGCTGGAGGACGCCAAGGCCCTCGGGGTCTCGCGTGTCTTCTGCCTGACCTTCGAGGTCGACTTCTTCAAAAAGCACGGCTTCGAGGTCATGGCCGACCAGACCGCCGTCGACCCGGTCGTGTATTCGGAGTTGCTGCGCTCGCACGATGAGGGCGTAGCCGAGTTCCTCGACCTCGCGCGGGTGAAGCCCAATACGCTCGGCAACACCCGGATGATCAAAACCCTGTAAAACCGCGCCCGGGCGGGCCGCCAGGGCCGGGTCTTCCCATCCATAAATTTGATGGATAAACTGATCCCGGTCCAGGGGGTGGACCACCCGACATCCGGAGGCAAGAAATTGCACGAACGCGTGACTTTTCCAGATTTCTCCGCATTCCAAATGACTATCGCCGGCGGGGCGCCGGCACACCACACCACGGATCCGGGGACCGGGGAAGTCACCGCCGAGGCCCCGGCGCCCGGTCATCGCCCGGATCCCGTGTCCGGCCCCGGGCCGGCGCCCGGAACCGATCAGGGGCGTCTCAACGCGCCGCCGTTCTCCTGGCTTGGCAGCGACGCCTGGCCGAACTTCCCGCTGTGGGCGGATAAACCAAGCTGAGGCACCCGCGGATCCGGGGAAAGCGGCCGTCCGGCAGCACCCCGGTTCCGCTCCAGAGGTTGTGAATCCGGAGCCTACCGCTGGCAGGGGCCCCGGTAGTAGGGTCTAACCAAGCAGCCAGGACACCATCCAGGGAGCACGCCATGAAGAAGCTCATCAATGATCCCCGCGCCGTGGTTGACGAGTCAGTGGAGGGCTTCGGGCTTGCCCATGCCGACCTCGTGACCGTCTTTGCGGACCCCAAGTACATCGTGCGCAAAGACGCGCCGGTGGCAGGAAAAGTCGGACTGGTCTCCGGCGGCGGCAGCGGGCATGAGCCGCTGCACGGCGGCTACGTCGGTCTGGGGATGCTCGACGCCGCGGTGCCGGGCGCCGTGTTCACCTCGCCGACACCCGACCAGATCCTTCCGGCGACGCTCGCCGTCAACTCGGGCGCCGGCGTCGTGCACATCGTGAAGAACTACACCGGCGACGTCTTGAACTTTGAGACCGCTGCGGAGCTTGCCCAGGCCGAAGGCGTCGAGGTCCGCACCGTGCTGGTCAACGACGACGTCGCGGTGTTGGACTCGCTGTACACCGCCGGACGGCGCGGCGTGGGCGGAACCGTGCTGGTGGAAAAGATCGCCGGTGCCGCCGCCGAGCGCGGGGACAACCTCGACGCCGTCGCAGCCATCGGCGACCGGGTCAACCAAAACGTGCGCAGCATGGGCGTCGCGCTGACCGCGTGCACCGTCCCGCATGCGGGGGCCCCCAGCTTTGTGCTGGAGGAAAACGAAATCGAGATCGGCATCGGCATCCACGGCGAGCCCGGCCGGCACCGCATCCCGATGGAAAACGCCGACGGCATCACCGACCGCCTGCTCGAACCGGTCGTCAGCGACCTCGGCCTGGCGTCCGGGGACAAGGTGCTCCTGTTCGTCAACGGCATGGGCGGCACCCCGCAGAGCGAGCTCTATATCGTCTACCGCCGCGCCGCGCAGCAGCTGGCCGCGCAGGGCGTCACCGTGGCACGGTCACTGGTGGGCAACTACATCACCTCCCTCGAAATGCAGGGCTGTTCCATCACGGTTCTTCGCCTCGACGATGAGATGACGGCCCTCTGGGATGCCCCCGTCCACACCCCGGCCCTCCGCTGGGGGGTCTGACCGTGGGGCTGGACGTCAACTGGGCGCTGCGGTGGCTGACCCTCTCGGCCCAGGCCATGGCGGAGCACCGGGAGGAGCTCATCGAGCTGGACCGGCCGATCGGCGATTCGGACCACGGCGAGAACATGGACCGCGGCTTCAAAGCGGTGATGGTGAAGATTGCCGAGGCGCCGCCGGAAACGGCCGGGGCGGCCCTGAAGCTGACCGCCATGACCCTGATGTCCAAGGTCGGCGGGGCCGCCGGACCGCTCTACGGCACGGCCTTCCTCCGGGCGGGCACGGCGCTGGGCGAGGCGTCCGACATCGACGCCGCCACCCTCGCCTCGGCGTTCCAGGCCGCCCGGGACGGGATCGTGGCCCGCGGGAAGGCGGAATCGGGCGACAAGACGATGGTGGATGCCTGGACCCCGGCAGTGGACGCGGCCGCCGCCGCGGCCGGGGACAGCGATGTGGTCAAGGTCCTGGTGGCTGCCGCGGAGGCGGCAGAGGCCGGGGCCGTCTCCACCGACCCGATGCTCGCCCGCAAGGGACGCGCCAGCTACCTGGGGGAGCGCAGCATCGGCCACCGGGATCCGGGCGCCGTCTCCAGTGCGCTGATCCTGCGCGCCGCCGTCGGGGCAGCTGAATGACGGTCAAGCTTGTCGTCGTCTCCCACAGCGAGAAGATCGCCGACGGCGCCGCCGAGCTTGCCGCCCAGATGGCGCCCGACGTGCTGATCCTTCCCGCCGGCGGCACCGACGACGGCCGGATCGGCACCAGCCTCGAGCGGGTCATGGCGGCGCTGGAGCAGGCCGGGGATGTCAACAGCGACGGCATCGTCGTCCTGACGGACCTGGGTTCGGCCGTGATGACGGCCGAGTCCGCGGTGGAGTTCCTCGCGGACCCCTCCTCCGTGCTGCTGGCCGACGCGCCCCTGGTCGAAGGCCTGGTCGCGGCCGCCGTGGCCGCGCAGGCCGGAGCGGATTCCGCGGGCGTGAAGGAAGCAGCGGAAGCCGTCTACCGGCCCCCGGCCGCGGCACAGCACATTCACGAGCACCGGCCGCCGGAGGCGACAGGGGACTTCGAACTCATCAACCAGGCGGGCATGCACGCCCGACCGGCCGCGAAGATTGCCGGCGGGCTCTCCGGCATGGACGCCGAGGTGACCGTGAACGGCGCCGACGGCGCATCGATGACCGAACTCATGATGCTCGCGGCAGTCAAGGGAACGGTGCTGCACGTCGAAGCCAGCGGCCCGGACGCGGGCAAAGCCGTGGACTATCTGCGCGGGCTGATCACGGCGGGCTTCGGCGAACCCTAGCGGCCCGGTCTCAGACCGCACCGGCCGCGGTCAGGTCCGTCGCTGCCGTGGCGTGCCGGGGGCCGCTCCAGGCGATCCACCCGCCGGCGGCTGCCATCAGCAGGGCCCCGGCGGCCTGGGTCGGCAGGCTGCTCCCCGTCGTCGCCTGCCCCAGGACGACGCCCAGGAGATAGAACACGACGGCGCCGGCCGCCCAGAGTGCCCCGGCCCAGCGCGGCAGCATGTGGGAACGCCACACCGCGACCCCCAGCAGGATGTTGCCGAGGAAGGCGAGCAGGAGGCCCGTCAGGAACACCCCCGTCATGGACCCCGGGAATTCCAGCTGCATCACCTCCTCGTTTCCGGCCAGGTAGGCCTTTCCGATGGCGGGGGGTGACGAAAGTGGAGATCACGGCCGGCACCAGCAGTAGGGCGGTGCCGGCGGCGGCGGTGACCATGGCCGCCAGCGCCAGGCCGCCCACCCGGCTGTTCGCCAGGCAGCAGCCCAGTGCGAAGACGCCGAAGATCGCCAGGATTGTGCCCAGCGTGCTGCCGAACAGGTGGCTGAACTGGTAGGAGTCGGAGCTGACAAACCGCGCCCAGGCGTCCGGGTCCTTCTCCTGGTTCGGCTGCGGCTCCAGCGTGGACCAGGCAGTGACAAGCCACGACACGGGCAGCGCCCAGAGCCCGGTCCGGATCCAGCGGCTGATGTTTTGTGAGTTCATGGTGTCCACCTTTTCCACACGGTTTAGACGGCCCGGAGGCCCTCCGCATCCAGCAGCACTCCGGCTGAGATGAACCTGCCGCACTGTTCGCCGTACGGGTACGCCACCCGCGGCGTGAACGTCAGGGTCCGGACGGGCAGGGGGAGGCCGCCGGCGCCGGTGCCTGCCGCCGTCACCTCGATGGGGGATTCCGTGAGCCGATCCAGCATGAGCATCCCGGTCAGGGTGCCGTCCGGCGTGGCGGTTGCGGAACAGGGACGGTCCTTGTCCGGTCCCGGTTCGCAGCCCTGGTCCACCGTGGTGCTGCCCGGGAACAGCTCAAGGTCAGCCTCCGTGCAGCGCCCGTCCTGGCAGGCCTTGAGGCGGATCGTCTTCACGGAATCGGCGTACTCCCGTGCCACGGTCAGCGCCACTACCTGTGCCTGGGCGATGGCCGGGCACGCCGTTTGGGGCTGGCACCCGGCGGCCAGCAGGGCGATGCAACCCAGGCCCACGAGTGCTGCGAACGCGCGCATGCTTCAGGGTAGTTCCGGCAGCCCGGCCGAGCTAGGGTCCGGCGTCCTGAGGTCCGGCGTCCTCAGATCCGGCGTCCTGGGGGGATCAGGCGGGCAGCAGGAAACCTGCGGGATGCAGTTCGGCCAGCCCGTCGCTCAGCAGCCCGGCCAGCGCGCGGTCCAGCTGTTCCGGGGAGCAGCCAAGCCGGTGCAGGGCGGCCAGCGGTATTCCGATCCCGGCCGGTTCGAAGCCAAGATCCGCCGGCGCCCGGTGGAACAGCTCCGCGGCCACCGGCGACTCGGCCACGCGGAGGACGGCCATCACCGCCCCCCGCACCTGGCGGTCCGTTCCGTGCCAGGACTGCCCCTTGGGTGTGTACGTCGGCGGAGGCTCCCCGGCTGCGAGCCAGGCGCAGGAGCCGCTGACCGGGCATTCCCCGCACTTCGGCGACCGCGCCGTGCACACCAGCGCGCCGAGCTCCATGACCGAGGCGTTCCAGCGGACGGAGGGGCCGGCGTCGTCGGGCAGTGCCTGCGCGGCAAGCCGCATCTCCGCGGCGGTGAGCGCCGGCGACGGCAGGGCCGCGCCGGAAAACAGGCGCGCGTGCACGCGGCGGATGTTGGTGTCCACCACGGTTTCGCGGCGCCCGAAGGCGAAGGCGGCGACGGCCGCCGCGGTGTAGCTGCCCACCCCGGGCAGCTCCAGGAGTTCCGGGTACGTGCCGGGAACGTCTCCGCCGTGGCTGGCGCCGATGGCGACGGCGGCCGCGTGCAGCCGCAGGGCCCGCCGCGGATAGCCCAGCCGTCCCCAGGCCCGGACCGCTTCGCCGGCGGGCTCCCGGGCCAGGTCGGCGGGCGCGGGCCAGCGCCGCAGCCATTCCTCCCAGACCGGCAGCACACGCACCACCGGCGTCTGCTGCAGCATGATCTCGCTGACCAGCACGCCCCACGGTGTGCATTCCGGCGCCCGCCACGGCAGGTCCCGGGCGTTGGCCCCGAACCAGGAGTCGAGAGCCTCATGGAGGGCGGTCAGCGGAGCAGCCGCGGGAAGGTCGGCCGCGAGTACTGAGGCGGGGGCGGCGAGGGCGGTGGGGGAATCGGCTAGAGCTTTGATGGATCCAGCGTAATAGACGAGGGCCACACACCGCCTGCGGCGTGGGAGGGCCCCATACCCGGCGCGGTTCTCTAGCCTAGAAGGATGGGCAGGCACGACAATTCAGGAACTCACGGTTCCCGCCCGGGGGCTTCCGGCAGCGGAGCATCCCCGGGCCGGAAACCGACGCGCCAGCCTGCGCGGAAGCCCGCCAGCAAGCCCGCGGGCAAAGCGCGGAAGTCGGCCAGCCCCGTCTACCGCCGCCGCCGGCTGTTCGTGGGCGCCGCCCTGCTGCTCGTGATCGCCGTCGCCTTCGGCGGTTTCGCCGCCGTCTCCAGCTTTGTCAACGGCGGTCAGTCCAATGCCGGCGGGGGAGCGGCCCCCTCGGGCCAGGAAACTGTACCGGCCGCCGGCCCGGAAGCCACGCCTTCCCCTTCGGCGACACCGACCGGGAACGGCTGCGAACAGAACCTCCTGACCGTTACGGCCGCCACGGACAAGGCCGCCTACGCGGACGGCGAGAACCCGCTGCTCACGCTCAAGGTGACGAACGGCAACAAGGTGCCGTGCCAGGTCAACATCGGGACGTCGCAGATGGAATTCCTGATCACCAGCGGCTCGGACCGGATTTTTTCGTCCACTGACTGCCAGACCGACGCCACCGAGCTCATCAAGACCATCGCGCCGGGGCAAAGCGAGACGGCGAACTTCCCGTGGCAGCGCAACCGCACCGTCCAGGGCTGCGCCCCGATCGAGGCGAAGCCGGGAGCGGGCGGCGCGTACTACGTCTTCACCGCACGGCTGGCGAACAAAACCAGCCCGAAAGCCGTGTTCCAGCTCAACTAACCCCCATCGGCTGCTCCAAGGGCGCCGTTTGGGGGCCCCAAAAGGGCAGTTGCGGAGCACTCGACGGGGGTTAGAGGAAGCGGTCCAGCAGGCTTGCCTCGGCCATCCGGCTCAGGCCCTCTCGGACTGTCCGGGCGCGCTGGTCGCCGATGCCGTCCACGGTCATGAGGTCATCGATCGTGGCCGCCATCAGGAACTGCAGACCGCCGAAGTGGTCCACGAGGCGGTCCGCGACGGCCTTCGGCACGGCCTTCAGCCCGGACAGCAGCCGGTAGCCGCGCGGCTGGACGACGGCGTCAAGGTTGGCCTCGCCGCCGGCGAAGCCCACGATCCCGGCGATCTTGCCCAGGTCGATCAGCTCGGTGGGGCCCAGGCTCACGAGTGCCTTCACGGCCTTGTCGATGTCGTCGGCGGTCGCGTCGGGACCCGAGTAATCGCGGATGATGACGTCGCTTCCGGGGCCCCGGCCCACGGTCAGTTCGTCGAGCTGGAGCGAGAGCAGCCGCCCGTCCTCGCCGAGTTCGAGCACGTACTGCGAGATTTCCTCGGAAATCCGGCGGACCATCTCCTGGCGCTGCAGGGTGACGGCGACGTCGCGGACCGTCACCATGGCCTCGATTTCCAGCGCCGAGAGGGAGCTGGTCACCTGGTCCAGGCGCGAACGGTAGCGTTCCAGGGTTGCCAGCGCCTGGTTGGCGCGGGCCAGGACCTTCTCCGAGCCCTCCAGGACGTGCCGCAGCCCGTTGACGTAGAGGGCGATGATCTGCATGGACTGGCTGACCGAGATGACCGGAACGCCCGTCTGGATGGCGACGCGCTCCGCGGTCCGGTGCCGGGTGCCGGACTCCTGGGTCTCGATGCTGGAATCCGGGACCAGCTGGACGGCCGCACGCAGGATGTTGCTGGCGTCCTTGTCGCAGATGATGGCGCCGTCCATTTTGGCCAGTTCCCGCAGCCGGGTGGGGGAGAAGTCGATGCCGATGTCGAAGCCGCCGGAACAGATGGATTCGATGGTCCGGTCGATGCCGAGGACGATCAGGGCGCCGGTCCGTCCGCGGAGGATGCGCTCCAGGCCGTCGCGGAGAGCGGTGCCCGGTGCCACCCGGCCCAGGGTCGCCTTGAGTGAATCTTCAGGGCTCCGAGCCATAGACGTTCCCTTCAAAGGTGCAGGCCTCGGCCCGCAAGTGCGCCGGTTTCCAGTGATTGCCGGCAGGATCAAAAGTACTAGGTTCCCCGCTCTCCCCATAATAGAGGTAAAGCGGGTCAACTTCCGCACGGACAAGCCCCAAAGTGGGCCATTGAGGCGTCCGCCGGGGCGCCTCCGGAACGGCCCCGCGGGCGGACGCCCGGGTGAGTACTTTTCGGGCTGCCGCGCTCTGGCCTCGCGCCGCCATTCCGCCCGCTTCGCGGCGGCGGCGCGGGCTGCGATAAACTGGAATCCTTGGGTGTTCCGTCGGCTACCCGGCGCCGCGCCCCAGCAATCCTCCACAGCAGTCCCGCACAGCCACGCAGAACAACACGCGATCCCACCGGGCCAGCCGGATTCCCGCCAACCCGGGAGCGCAACCATTCAACGCCGCAGCGAAAGTAGCACCGTGTCCCAAGAAGTCCTTAGCCCCGCCCGAGTCCAGGAGATTCACAAGCAGGCGGCCCGGCGTCGGACTTTTGCGGTCATTTCCCACCCTGACGCCGGCAAGTCCACGCTGACCGAGGCGCTCGCCCTGCACGCGAAGGTGATCGGCACTGCCGGTGCCTCCAGCGGCAAGTCCAACCGCAAGGACACGGTTTCGGACTGGATGCAGATGGAAAAGGACCGCGGCATCTCGATCAGCTCCGCGGCCCTGCAGTTCGGCTACCGGGACACCGTGATCAACCTGCTGGACACCCCCGGCCACGCGGACTTCTCCGAGGACACCTACCGGGTGCTGGCCGCCGTCGACTGCGCCGTGATGCTTGTGGACGCCGCCAAGGGCCTGGAAACCCAGACCATGAAGCTCTTCGAGGTCTGCAAGCAGCGCAACCTGCCCATCATCACCGTGATCAACAAGTGGGACCGGCCGGGCCTGGACGCACTGGCCCTTATGGACGAGATCACCGAGCGCACCGGCCTGCAGCCGATGCCGCTGACCTGGGCCGTTGGCATTTCGGGTGATTTCCGCGGCGTCTGGGACCTGCGCAATGACCGCTTCGCGCAGTTCAAGCGCAACAACGCCGGCGCCAACATCGCCCTCACCGAATACTTCACCCCGGAGCAGGCCGCGGTAAGCCAGGGCGATGACTGGTCCAACGCCGTCGACGAGGCCGGGCTTGTTATCGAGTCCAACCTCGAGTTCGACGTCGACGCCTTCCACGCCGGCAAGGCGACCCCGATCCTCTTCAGCTCCGCCGCGTTGAACTTCGGCGTAAAGGAAATCCTCGACGCTCTCGTGGATTTCGCCCCGCCGGCTGCCCCGCGGCCCGACGTCGAAGGCGCCGCGCGGCCCGTCGATGGGCCCTTCTCAGGCTTCGTCTTCAAGGTCCAGGCCGGGATGAACAAGGCCCACCGCGACCATGTCGCCTTTATCCGGGTCTGCTCCGGCAAATTCGAACGCGGCATGGTGGTGACCCAGGGCCGGACCGGCAAGTCTTTCGCCACCAAGTACGCCCAGCAGGTCTTCGGCCGGGAACGCGAGGTCATTGACGAAGCCTTCCCCGGGGACGTTGTGGGACTCGTCAACGCCTCCTCGCTGCGGGTGGGCGACAGCCTGTTCCTGGAGGAGCCGGTGGAGTTCCCGGCCATTCCGCTGTTCGCGCCGGAGCATTTCCAGGTGGCCCGCTCCAAGGACCCCAGCCGTTTCAAGCAGTTCCGCCGCGGCATCGAGCAGCTCGAGCACGAGGGCGTCATCCAGGTGCTCCGCTCGGACGTCCGCGGCGACCAGGCCCCGGTGCTGGCCGCCGTCGGCCCCATGCAGTTCGAAGTGGTGGAGGACCGCATGGCCCACGACTTCAGCGCGCCGATGCGCCTCGAGCGCCTGCCGTACTCCATCGCCAGGATCTCGACGGCGGACGCCATGCCCGCGCTGGCCAACGTGCCCGGCGCCGAGGTGCTGCTGCGCTCCGACGGCGAGTACCTCGCGCTGTTCAATGATGTGTGGGCCCTGCGCCGGATCGAGAAGAACCACCCCGACCTGACGCTGCTGCCGATCGGCACCCACAACCCCGCCAAGTAGCTGCCGGGGCCGCCTGCGGGCGGTGAAAATTGGTGGCCCGCAGGTCTTCCTGAATCAGGAAACCGCGGTATCATAAGTAACCTTGCTAATTATGCGGGCGCCGGATTTCTCGAATGCCGGTTTTGGACTGATCCGCCGGCGCCACCGGCGGACCCCGCTATAAGGGACAACGAACACCACTTGACTGAGCTCATTTCACAACCGGCACGCGCCACGCCGGCCACGCCGAAGCGGCGCATGGAATCCGGGTACCTGCTGAGCGGCCGGTACCGGATTGAAGACCTTATCGGCCGCGGCAGCCAGTCCACCGTGTTCCGGGCCCACGACGAACTCCTGCAGCGCGAGGTGGCCGTCAAGCTCTTCCGCAACGACGCGGACGATCTGGAGCAGACCCGCCGTCAGGGCGAGGAAATCCGCATCCTGGCCGGAATGAGCCACCACGCCCTCGTGACGCTCTTCGACGCAGGCGCCGACCTGAGCGACCCGAGCGACCGGCTCACCTACCTGGTGATGGAGCTTGTGCGCGGGCAGGACCTGCGCCACCGCGGGGCCCAGGGTCCGCTCTCGGCGGTGCACATGGCCCACATCGGCTATGACCTCGCGGACGGGCTTTCCTACATCCACCACCACGGCATCGTGCACCGGGACGTCAAGCCCGCGAACATCCTGCTCGTGGACTACAGCAACCAGGACAGGCGCCCGCGGGCCAAACTCACCGATTTCGGCGTCGCCGTCTTCACCCGCAGCGGCCCGATCTCGGACGAAGGCGGGACCTCCGGGACGCCGGCCTACCTCAGCCCCGAGCAGGCGGCCGGCGAACCGGTCGGCCCGCTCAGCGACGTGTATTCGCTCGGCCTGGTGCTGCTCGAGGGGCTGACCGGAAAAATGGTGTACCCCGGCGCTCCCATCCAGTCCGCCGTCGCGCGGCTGCTCAACGACCCGAAGATCCCCGAGGAGCTCGCCCCCATGTGGGTAGCGCTGCTGTCCTCCATGCTGGCCCGCGACCCGGCGCAGCGCCCGCAGGCCCGGGAAGTATCGCTGGCCCTGCGCCAGGAAGTCATCAACAGCGCCGCGCGCCACCGCATGGACCCGGCGCCGGCGCCCTCGGACGAGGAAGGCCGGATGCGCGCGGTCGAGCGCTACCGGATCCTGGACACGCCCGCGGACGGCGCCTTCGACCGGATAGCGGGCCTCGCGGCCCGGATGTTTTCGGTCCCCGTGGCGATCGTCAGCGTGGTGGACCATGACCGGGTCTGGTTCAAGGCCCACCACGGAACCGAGGTCACGCAGATCGGCCGCGACCCGGGGCTGTGCGCCTCCGCGATCCTGCAGGATGACACCTGGGTCATCAAGGACGCCGCCAGGGATCCCCGCACCCTCGCCAACCCGCTGGTGGCCGGCGAATTCGGCCTGCAGTTTTACGCCGGGGTTCCGCTGCGTACCCCGGACGGCCACAACCTGGGCACCTTCTGCATCCTGGACCGGGAACCGCGGGAGTTCAGTGCCGAGGACACCCGGGCGCTGCAGGACCTTGCCGCGATCGTGATGAACGACCTTGAGCTGCGGCTGCAGAGCCGGGAAGCGCTCACGCTCCAGGCGTAGCCGACGGCGGGGCGACGGCTGCCGCAGTATTCAACGCCTGCGCTGTCTTACGCCCGCGCTGTTCAACGCCTGCGCTGTTTAACGCCTGCGCTGTTCAACGCCTGCGCTGTTCAACGCCTGCCGGCGTGGAGCGCCAGTTCCAGTTCGAACCGTGCCTTCGGATCCTCCAGCGTGTCCCCGAACAGCTCGCGCAGCTGTGCCGCCCGGTAACCCACGGTCTGCGGATGGATGCCCAGCTCTGCCGCGACCGGGGCGCGCTGGCCCCAGTGCCGCAGCCAGGACAGCAGCGTCTCCGCCAGCCGCTCGCGCTGGGCCGGGCGCAGCCCCTCCAGTGGCGCGAGACGGCGGTTGGCGAGCTCCGCGATCGCAGAGGGCTCCGCCCCGAGAATCACCTCGGCCAGATGCTCGTCGGCCCAGATCGGCGGATCATCAGGGCCGTCCCGCGGCGGCAGCACGGAGGCTGCCAGCACCGCCAGCCGCAGCGAATCCGGGACCTTTTCCCACCCTCCGGCCGGCCCGACGGCCGCCCCGCGGCCGCGCAGCGCCTTTTCCAGGTCCGCCCGCGCGGCCTGGGACTGCCGCGCCGGAACCAGGGCGACGGCGTCGGTCTCGCGTTCGATGATCAGCGTTCCCGCGCCCAGCCGGATCCGCAGCCCGGCGGACCGGTTCACCGGCAGGGTCACCACCACCATCCGCTGCGGCAGGGACCAGTCCGCCATGGCGGCCGTCTGGCGCAGGGCCGCCTCATCGGCCTGGCCCAGCAGGAGCAGATCGAGCAGTTCGGTGCGCCGGCGGTCCACCGCGCCGGCCCGTTCGGACTGTTCGAAGGCGTACGCCTCGGCGCTGACCGCGGACAGCTCGTCGATGTAGGCCAGGATCGATTCGCCCAGGTCCACCACCACGGTCTGGCCAAGGTGATGCTCCACGGACACCCGGGACATCTCGCGGAAGGTCACGCGGGCCCCCGTCCGGTACGCGCTCAGCAGCGCATCCATGCTCCGGCCCTGCCGGAATTCGCCGCTCCCCAGCCCGGCCACGAGTTGCCTGCTTTCCTCCGAGAGGGCGGGCAGCCGGGTGCCCGGGAGCTGCAGGAAGCGCTCGAGTGCCGCTGCCACGCCGCGGCGCAGCCCCCGCCCGAAGCGGCCTTCGATCGGCCGGGCGTAGGCCGGCACGAGCTGCGGCACGGCGTCGATGATGGCCTCGACAATGCCCGGCATCATCGGCCGGAGCACGTCGCTGACCTCGCGCGGCAGGGCGAGCCACGGAGGGTCGTAGGCGGGGGCGGCCGGGCCCGCCGTCGGGGAAGCGTTCATGAGGCTGTTCCAAAGTTGTTGCGGGGAGATAGTTTCTTTACGTCGATCGTATGCCTTGGGTGAAGAACTATGACCCTATCTGACATAAGATTGATGAATGATCCGGCTCCGTAAGCTGGCGCGCGCCGCATCTCTACTGACCACCCCACTAGCTCCAGAAGACATTCTGGCGCTGTTCAATCCTGTGTTTTCCGCCCGCCAACTGCGCGGCGTGGTAACGAGGGTGGTTCCAGAAACGGCCGACTCCGCCACCATTTTCTTCCGTCCCGGCCGCGGCTGGCAAGCACACCTTGCCGGCCAGTGGGCCCGTATAGGCGTCGAGCTCGACGGTGTCCGCCACTGGCGGTCCTACTCGCTCAGCGCCCCCGCCGGGCAGGACCCGGCCATCACTGTCAGTGATATGGGGGCCGTCTCCGGGACGCTCGTGCGCAACACCCGGCCGGGCGACGTGCTCTTCCTGGCCCCGCCGCAGGGCGACTTCGTCCTTCCGGAGCACCCGCGCCCGCTGCTGATGCTCACCGCCGGGAGCGGCATCACCCCGGTCATGTCGATGATCCGCACGCTCGTCCCGCACCGCCCGGACTCCGACGTCGTGCTCATCCACACCGCCCGGACCCCCGAGGACGCCATCTTCCGCGAGGAACTGGCCGAGCTCGCGGACCAGTTTCCCAACTTCCGCGTCATCCACTGGTTCACCGGGGAACGCGGGCGGATTGACTTCAGCTCCGTTGCCGGACTGGAAGAGCTGTGCCCGGACTGGCGCCAGCGCGCCGCGTACGCCTGCGGACCGGAAGGTTTCCTGGACGACGCCGAGGCCCTGTGGGAGGCGGAGACCGCAACGGCGGAGCCCGCCTCGGAGGCCACCCTCACGATCGAACGCTTCAGCACCAAGCTGGCCGGCGGCGCAGGGCACGACGGCGGTCTGGTCACCTTCGAGTCTTCGGACCGCGAAGTCGAAGCCGACGGCGACACCCCGCTGCTCGACGTCGGCGAGGACGCCGGGCATCCTGATGCCCAGCGGCTGCCGCATGGGCATCTGCCACAGCTGCCTTATCCCCCTCCGGGCCGGCCAGGTTCGTGACCTGCGCACGGACGAAGTCCATGGCGAGCCCGGCCAACTAATCCAGACGTGTGTTTCGGCAGCCGCCGGACCCGTTAACCTCGACCTCTGAGGAGTACCAGCATGACGATTGTTTCCGACAAGCCTGACCTTTCCGAGGACGCTCCCCAGCCCAAGGCGCCCGCAGCCGTGAAGACGCGGCCCGGCGCCCTGGCTGAGACGGGCAGCCCGACACTCCGGCCCCCGGCCGCCGCGCATCTCTCCGACGAGCAGATCGCCGAGCTGGGCCGTGAGCTCGACGCCATCAAGGACGACATCCTCGCCAAGCGCGGAGCGTCCGACGCCGCCTACATCCGCCGCATGATCAAGATCCAGCGCGGACTGGAGATTTCCGGGCGCGCCACGCTGCTGGTCAGCAAGCACAAGGCGGCCTGGGTTGCCGGAACCACCCTGCTCAGCTTCGCCAAGATCTTGGAAAACATGGAGCTCGGACACAACATCCTGCACGGCCAGTGGGACTGGATGCGGGACCCGGACATCCACTCCACCACCTGGGAATGGGACTTCGTCACCCCGGCGCGGGCCTGGCAGCACACCCACAACGATCTGCACCACCGCTGGACCAACGTCATCGGCAAGGACAACGACGTCGGATACAACCTGTTGCGGATGGACCCGGACCAGGAGTGGAAGCCCTTCAACCTGGGCAACCCGCTCTACAACGCGCTGCTGGCCCCGGTCTTCGAATGGGGCATCGCCATCTACGACCTCGAGCTGGAGGACTTCAAGAAGGGCAAGAAGTCCAAGGAGGCCCTCACCAAGGACCTCAAGGCCCTGGGACGCAAGGCGCTCACGCAGTTCACCAAGGACTACGCCGCCACTCCCGCCGTCGCCATGCTCACCGGTTCCGGCAAGCAGGCGCTCTACGGCACCCTGACCGCGAACGCCGTCCGCAACGTCTGGGCGCACGCGGTGATCTTCTGCGGCCACTTCCCCGACGGGACGGACACCTTCACCGAGGAAATGGTCGAAGGGGAGACCCGCGGGGACTGGTACGTGCGGCAGATGATCGGCTCCGCCAACATCTCCGGTTCCAAGTTCATGCACCTGATGACCGGCAACCTCTCGCACCAGATCGAGCACCACCTCTTCCCGGACATCCCGTCCAACCGCTACGCGGAGGTGGCGCCGAAGGTGCAGGAAATCTGCAGGCGCTACGGCCTGCCGTACACCACGGGCCCGATCTGGAAGCAGGTCGGCTCCACCTGGGCCAAGGTCTTCAAGCTGGCACTGCCGCCCAAAAAGGCCTAAACGCCGGGGCTTAGTGGCTTGACTGATTGACGAAAGGGGCGTCTGCCATCGCGGCAGGCGCCCCTTTCGCGTGCCCGGGCGGGAACGCGGCCGGTGGTCCGACGCTCTCGCCCAGTTACCGGCCCTGCCACGCCCCGCTCGGCCGTGAAGATCCGCGGAAATCCGCGCCGCTGAGGGCAGGCCAGCTGAAGTAACCGGGCGGGAGCGTCGCCGCGGCGGCCGGGCAGGGCTTGCTGGCCTCCCCAGGACGTGGGTCAGCCGGCGATGCGCCGCGACCGGGCCCCCTGGCCGCCTAGCTGCGAACTTCGAGCACGAGAGTGAAGTCGGCATCCTGGGGCTTCAGCCGGTACGGCTCCAGGACCCCGGGTCCGCAGGCCGCCGTCCCCACGCCCCGGCGTGCGTGGTCAATGTAGATGTAGGTGCGGCCGTCCGCAACCAGATCCGTGCGATGGTTCGCGGCGTTCAGGACATCCAGGCTGTAAGGCCTGACCGTCAGGGCGAAGGGGGCGCCGGCAATGTCCAGCGTCCCGGCGTCGAGCGCCACAGAAGCGGCGCGCACACCGGAACGCGCCCCTGACTCCTGCGGTCGCACATAGTCAACATCCATGCCGTCCAACGGCAACGTGAACCAGCCAGCCTTGGTGCCCTGGCCGGTGTCGGGGTAGCTCTGGTGCGGACCTTGGCCGAGCCAACTCACGGTTTTGGCCCCGGACTCCAGCACGAGCTCGAGTCCGATCCGCGCCCACTCGACGACGTATCCCGCATTGGTCCAGTCCCCGTCTGGATGGACCCTCGTCCGGAGGACCACCTTGTCCCCGTCGCTGCTCCACGAGTAGTCCACCAGTACGCCGTACTGTTTGTCCGCCGCGGCCACGCGGGTCCGGACAGTCAGGACTTCCCCGCCGCCCGGTTCCGGCTCCGCGGAGATGCCGAGCAAGCGTGAGTGCAGCCGGTTGAGCCCCGCCGCGCTCCATTGGCTGGCCAGCGGCCGGCGGTTCGGCCCGGTCCATTCGCTGCCCAGGTCATTGTCCGTGGGTGCCCACCACAGCGTCAGGCGAAAGCCGTTCACCGGGACGGTTCCAAAGGAAATGGGCAAACCGGAGGTTCGGTCGAACACCACCGGGCCCAGCCGGAGTTCGGCGGGGGAAACGCCCACCGGCTCGAGGGAACGCGGCTGCGCAGGCGCCGTGACGTCATGGGCTGATTGGCCCCAGGCAAGTTCGTGGCCGGCCTCAGCCCAGTCGGTGTTCAGGGCCAGGACGGCTTTGACGGTGAGGACGGATGGACTTCCGCCGGCCAGCGCCGCCAGCTCTGGAGGAAGTTCCACGAACTTTTCCGCACGGGGTGCCAGCGGCTCGACGTCCACAACACCGTCGGAAAGCAGCTGACCGCCGGCGTCGACGGCGTACCGGAAGCTAAGCGCTGACGTGTCCGCGAAGTCGAAGCCGTTCCGTACAGTGAACCCGGACCAGTCCTCCGCCACGCTGATGCGCAGGGGTTCGATGACCTTCTTGAAGTCCAGCAGGCCGGGCCGCGGGGTCCGGTCCGCGTCAACCAGGCCGTCCGTAACGAAGTTGCCGTCGTGAATTTCCTCGCCAAAATCGCCGCCGTACGCGAAGTGCTCCCGGCCCTCCGCACCCGTGACGGTGATGCCGTGCTCCAGCCACTCCCACACAAAGCCGCCCATCAGCCGGGGATACCGGTCAAAGAGTTCTTGGTATTCGGACATGCCGCCGGGTCCGTTGCCCATGGCGTGGACGTACTCGCACAGGACGAACGGCATGGCGCGGCGGCGGGCGTCCAGCTCAGGACTATCTAGCGGTTCCTCGATCCCTTGACCGATCAGCTCCGTTTCCGCCTGGCTTGCGTACATCCGCGAATAGACATCCACATAGGCGCAGCTCCAGTCACCCTCATAATGGATGGGCCGGGACGGGTCCCGGTCCTTGGCCCACCGGGACATCGCCGCCAGGTTCCGGCCCGTGCCCGCTTCGTTGCCCAGGGACCACATCACCACGGAGGCGTGGTTCTTGTCCCGCTCCACAGTCCGGCGCATCCTGTCCGTCAACGCCGGCTCCCACAATGGGTCGTCACTGGGGTTCTGGTTCCAGCCTGCGCTCTCGAAACCATGGGTCTCCAGATCGCACTCGAGCACAACATAGAAGCCCAGCTGGTCCGCAAGCGTCAGGACGTCCGGGTGCGGCGGGTAATGCGATGTGCGGATCGCGTTGATGTTGTGCTGCTTCATCAGCCGCAGCTCCGCCTCCACAACGTCCCGTGGCACCACGCGGCCCAGCCGGGGGTGGTGCTCATGGCGGTTGACGCCGCGCAGCAGGACCCGCTGGCCGTTGACTTTGAACTGGGCGTCCTCAATGGAAAGGCTCCGGAACCCCAGCTGCAGCGTCACGGTTTCGCCCGGCGCACTGACCGTCGCTTCATACAGCACGGGCAGTTCCGCCGACCAGGGCGAGACGGCCGGGACCCGGTGTTCGCTGCCGGCAGTCAGTTCCAGGTTGAGTTCCGGGACGCGGATAACAGCGTCAATCGCTTCACCGGCCTTGCTCGCCTCGACGCGGAGGATGCCTTCGCCGCTCCGGTGGTCGTAGTCGGCGTGCATAAACACGTCATCGATTCCCTGTTCCGGTCTGGCCTGCAGGGTGACGTCCCGGAAGATTCCCGGCAGCCACCACATGTCCTGGTCCTCCACGTAGCTCGCGGCGGAGAACTGGGCCACTCGGACGGCCAGCACGTTGGTGCCGTCTTTCACGACACCGGTAACGTCGAACTCGTGCGCGAGCCGGCTGCCCCGCGTAGTACCCAATTCCGTGCCGTTGAGCCACACCGTCGCCGCGGATTCGATGCCATCGAACCGCAGGACGGCGTGCGGGAAGAATTCGGCGTCGGCTAGGAATTCCACTACATGGTCACCGATGGGGTTGGCGTCCGGCACGTGGGGCGGCTCCACGGCAAAGGGAAACTGGACATTGGTGTAGGCCGGAGCGCCGTGCCCGTGCATCGGCCAGCTGGAGGGGACAGGCAGGCTGGTGAATCCGTCGAGGTTGGCGCCGAGCTGCCAGCCGTCCCGCGGCGCCTGCCGGATACCGGGGCTGAGACGGAACCGCCATTCACCGTTGAGGGTCTTCCTGGGTGCATCGCTGAGGAGATAGGCACGGGCAGGCAGGGTGCCGCGGGCCGGTTCCAAGGAGGCCAAACCGTCGACGTCGTTAATGCCAATGTCCAAGGGTCGGCCCTTGGAGTGCGTGGCGTTCGCCGGGGTGCCGGCCGGTACGAAGGGTGACTGGGCTGACATGGAATTCCTTGCTGGGTGTTTGGGGCCGCACTGAGAGCGCTACGGAGAGTTCGTGACCGCTAACCTATCTCTCCAAGGGACCTTTTTGCTCCGAGGTCTCAGCTCTTTGTCAACACTTCAGGACGCGAGTGGATGCCGGTAAGATCCCGCCATGGGAGAAAAACTCCGGAAGTTTGGAGTGGCGGCCGCCTTGCTGTTGGTCCTATCCTCGTGTGACGCGGCACCGGCGCCGGAGGTCACGGCATTTCTGTCCCCGCCATCGGCCCAGGTGACGTCCGAGGCTCCAGCGACTACTCCGCCCGCTGCGTCCGGGGCTCCAGCTCCGCCCGCTGCGTCCGCGCCTCCAGTGAGCAATCCTTCGGTGAACGGCGCGAAGTACCGGCGGGTGCCGCATCAGGTCCTGTTTGCGCTGGATAGTGCCGGTAAACCAAATATTGCTGGCGACCTGACGAACATCAAGCAAGGCGACACCGGAGACTGCTATTTCCTGGCAGCCCTGCTGACCGTAGCCGCGCGAGAGCCCAACACTGTAGAGAATATGGTTCACGACAACGGCAACGGCACTTACACGGTTTCATTTCATAGCAAGTATGACGGCGTACCCAACCCGGTGAAGGCGACGGTCAATGGTGATCTTCCGTATAGCGACGGCGAACCCCTCCAAAATGGCATCGAAAATATCGGGGGCAAGAACGTTTCTTGGGCGGCGATTATCGAGAAAGGGTGGGCGGCCGTGAACGGCAACAGCTATAAAGGTATTGAAGGCACCGATCTCAGTAATGCACAGGATCACGACGTGCATAATGCCCTCTATGCCATCACCGGCAAGGTGGGCGTCGACCGCAACCCCGGAGGTCCCATGACGGGGGTGAGCTTTGACCAGATGCAGCAGGATTTCACAAACGGCCTCGTAACGCTGGGGACCTCCAACGCTGACGGCAAGCTGGTGTCCAATCATTCCTACGCCCTGCTGGGCGTCAACTCCTCCAACCAAACCGTAGTGGTCGGAAATCCGCAGGGCGGTCAGTCCACGCTGAAGTTCGCGACCTTCCAGTCCACGAACATCAACCAGTACATCGCGATACCGACATATCCTTGAACATCCGTTGAACGAACGTCGGCGGCCCCGGCGGCGGCTCCTAGCCACCGCCATCACGGGACCGGCGGTCCCGATCGCTCTTTTTCAGAGCTTCAATGCAGCGGGGCCTGCGGCGAATACACGGAAGGCGTCACGGGCACTCAGGGTTTGCAGGCCACACCCAGCACGTGGGCCAGCCGCGGGTTGCCGGGGAGGACCGAGAAGCCGAAGCGCTCCACACCCCGCACCGTCAGGCCGGCGCCGGCGATCGAGGCGGCGGTGTCCCGGTTCGGATGACACCCGCCCGCCACCCGGCTCCACAGCGGCGTGACCAAGTCTTCGGCGGCCGCCAGTAGGCGGTGCTCCGAACGGACATGCTCATAGAACAGCAGCAGGCCGCCCGGCCGCAGGACCCGCACCACCTCCGCCAGGGCAACGGACTGGTCCGCCACGCTGCACAGCACCAGGCTGGAGACCACGACGTCGACCGAGGCGTCCGCCGCCGGCAGCGACTCCGCCACCCCGTCCACCACGGTGACCGGCACCGGTGCACGGGCCGCGGCGGCCCGGGCCAGCTCCCGGAGTGTGGGGTCCGGTTCGAGCGCCAGCACGCCCGTCACCTCGGCAGGGTAGAACGGGAAGGTGGCCCCGTAACCTGCCCCGATTTCGACGACGGCGCCGTGCGCGGCCTCCACCAGGCGGCGGCGGTGGTCCGCGGCCCCGCGGGCGTCCATCCGCGGCCCCGCGCGGGCGAAGGATCGCCCGAAGGGCGGATAGCGGGGGTTGGTCTCCGGCATGGGGGCCACTGTCCGGTTAGCCGACTTTGGCCGGATTGAGTTTCAGCCGCCGAAGCAGCTGGGCGTTGAGGGCCACCACAATCGTGGACGCGGACATCAGCACCGCGCCGGCGGCCGGCGAGAGGACCACCCCGGCGAAGGCCAGGACGCCGGCGGCCAGCGGCACCGCAATGATGTTGTAGCCCGTGGCCCAGACGAGGTTCTGCCACATCTTCCGGTAGCTGGCCCGGGACAGGTCCACCATGGACAGCACCGCCCGGGGGTCGTTCCCGGCCAGCACCACACCGGCGGACTCCACCGCGACGTCGGTCCCGCCGCCGATCGCGATTCCCACCTCGGCCCGGGCCAGGGCGGGGGAGTCGTTCACGCCGTCGCCCACCATGGCCACCCTGAGGCCGCGGGACTGGAGTTCGGCGACTTTCTTGTCCTTGTCGGCCGGGAGGACCTCGGCGAAGACCTCGTCGATGTTCAGCTCGGCGGCCACGGCCTGGGCCACCTGTCGGGCGTCGCCGGTGATCATGGCGACCTTGATTCCGCGGTGTTGCAGGGCCGCGACCGCCTGGCGGGATTCCGGGCGAACAGCGTCCTCAAGGCTCACGGCGCCCAGGACGGTGTTGCCGTCCACCACGTGGAGCACCGCCGCGCCCCGGTCCCGCCAGGCAGCGGTGGTGGCGGCCAGCGCAGGGGGTTCCTCCGCGCCCACTTCCCGGAGCAGGGCCGGGCCGCCCACCAGGACCGTCCTGCCGTCAACCGTCGCGCGGACGCCGCGGCCGGTCAGGGAAGTGAAACCGCCCGCCTGCGGGACCGGGAGCCCGCGCTCGCGGGTGGCCGCCACGATCGCGCGGGCCAGGGGGTGTTCGCTGTCGGACTCCGCCGCGGCGGCCAGTGTGAGCACGGCGTCCCGGTCGCTCCCGTCGGCGGCGGCAATGTCCTTGAGCTCCGGCTCGCCCTTGGTCAGGGTCCCCGTTTTGTCGAACAGCACGACGTCGACCGTCCGCATCCGCTCGAGGGCCATCCGGTTCTTGATCAGCACCCCGGCCCGGGCGGCCCGTTCCGTGGAGATCGCGATGACCAGCGGGATGGCGAGGCCCAGGGCATGCGGGCAGGCGATCACCAGCACCGTCACGGTGCGTTCCACGGCGTCGGGCATGCTGCCCAGCAGGGTCCAGGCGATAAAGGTGATGACGCCCGCCCCGGCGGCGAAGTAGAACAGGAAGGCGGCGGCGCGGTCGGCGAGGGCCTGGGCCCGCGAGGAGGAGGCCTGGGCCTCGGCCACGAGCCGCTGGATGCCGGCGAGGGCCGTGTCGTCGCCGATGGCTGTCACCCGGACGCGCAGGCTGTTGTCGGTGGCGATGGTTCCCGCGACCACGGGGTCGCCGGGGGAACGGAGGACGGTCTTGGACTCGCCGGTGATCATCGATTCGTCGAATTCGGCCTGCCCCTCGATCACGGTTCCGTCCGCCGGCATCCGGGCGCCGGAACGGACCAGGATGGTGTCGCCGCTCCGGAGTTCGGACACCCTGACGGTTTCGGTCCCGGACTCGGTGAGGCGTTCCGCCTCGTCCGGCAGCAGCGCCGCGAGGGCATCCAGGGCGCCCTGGGCCGAGCCGAGGGCGCGCATTTCGATCCAGTGCCCCAGCAGCATGATGTCCACAAGCAGGGCCAGTTCCCACCAGAAGTCGAGGTCGAAGCCGCCGATCCCCAGGGTGGTGACCCACGAGGCCGTGAAGGCGACGGTGATGGCCATGGCGATCAGCAGCATCATCCCCGGTTTGCGTCTTTTCAGCTCATTCAGGCCGCCCTTGAGGAACGGCTGGCCGCCGTAGAAGAAGATGACAGTTCCCAGCACCGGCGGAATCCAGGCGGAGCCGGGGAACACAGGCGCCTGGTAGCCGAGCAGATGCCCGAACATGGGGCTGAAAAAGACCACGGGCACAGCCAGGGCCAGGGTCACCCAGAACCTGTTCTTGAACATCGCCACGCTGTGCCCGGCATGTTGGCCGTGGCTGTGGACCATGTGCTCGTCGTCCTGCCGGGGGCCGTTCTGGGACATTGCCCCGTGGGGCTGGTGGGTGCTGTGTCCCGCCTGCGGGTGGCTGACTTGCCGGCCGCCGACGGCCTGGCTGCTGTGCCGGTGTTCCATGATGCGCGCTCCTAGGGGAGGTTCCTCGCGAATTCGAATTCAGCTAAACCATACCCCTGGGGGGTATGCGTGACAAGAGGTTTTCCCGGCTCAGCGGACTTCGATCACGCCCATCATGCCCAGGTCCTCGTGGTCCAGGATGTGGCAGTGGTACACCGAGCGGCCGCTGAAGTCGCGGAACGCGATCCTGACAGTGGCGCGGCCGTTTGCGCGCACGTTGACCACGTCCCGCATCACCACGGGACCGGCCGCCCGGCCGTTGTCGTTGATGAGCTGCATCGGCCACACGTGCAGATGGAAGGGGTGGTCCATTGGGCTTGTGTTGACCAGCGTCCATTCCTCCACGGTTCCGGCCGCGACAGTCGTGTCCGTGCGGGCGTCGCTGTATTCACGGCCGTTGATGGTGAAACGCATCATGCCGGCCATCCCGCCGCCCCGCATTCCCTGTCCCGCGCCCATCGACAGAACCACCTGCCGGCGCGCGGCGACGGCGGCAGTCCTCAGGTCCTCCTGGGCAGGCCGGGACGTGACGGTGCCGGGCGGGCTTGCGGAGGCGCCGCTGACCCGGAAGGTCGCCAAGGCGCCCGCCCCGCTGACCGGGAACGGCCCCTGCCCCATCATCCCGGGCATGGCACCGCGGTCATAGGGGAGGGCCTGCAACACGGCTTCGCCGGCGGTGGCGGTCACCAGCAGGTCTGCCCGGTTGCCCGGTGCCAGTAGGAGTTCGTCGACGGTTTCGGGTTCGGGGGACCGGCCCGAGTCCATGCCGAGCAGCTGCAGCTGCTGGCCGTCGAGCCGGAACCGGAGATAGCGGGCCACGCAGGTGTTGATGATCCGCCACCGCTCCCGGGCGCCCGGCTGGGCCGTGAGCAGCGGGTTGCTCTGCCCGTTGAGCAGGAGCAGCTCACCCTCCCGTCCCGCCATGCGCTCCATCGGGGACACGGCCGCGATGTTCCCGGCGCTGTCCAGGGTGGTGTCCGAGACCAGCAGCACCCGCTCCGTGCTCACCGGGATGGCCTCGGGGTCTTCGACGATGATCGCCCCGAAGAGCCCGGCGAAGATCTGGTCTGCGACCATGCCGTGGTGATGCGGGTGGTACCAGTACACACCCGGCGGGTGGTCCGGCGGCAGCCGGTAGCGGTAGTCAAAGCCCTGTCCGGGCAGGACCGCCCTGAACACATTGTCCCCGTCTGCCTGCGGGGACACATGGAGGCCGTGGACGTGCAGGTTCGTCGGTTCATTGAAGCCGTTCTCCAGCCTGACCTTGAGCTCATCACCCGGCCTCAGACGCAGCGTGGGGCCCGGGACGGTGCCGTTGTAGCAGAGGGCACGGGCCTGGCGGCCGCCGAGTTCCACCCGTCCGGGGGCGGCGCCGAGCGTGAGCTCCAGCCGGCCGTCCGTGCTGCGGAGTTCGGCCGGACCGCGCAGCTCGGCACCCTGCACGGGGGCTGCGCCGCCGCCGACACCGCCGCCGGGCGGCTCCTGCGCGGAAGTCAGGGACCACCAGAGTCCGGCGGCGCCCGCCACGGTGGCCGCCGTGCCCAGCCCGCCCACAATCAGGGCGTCGCGGCGGCTGATCGGCCGCATTACGGCTCCTCGCCGAGTACTTTCAGATTCTCGCGGTACTGTTCCGCGGTGAGCTCGCCCCGTGCGAAGCGTTCATCGAGGATCAGGCGCGCCTGGCTCTTGCCGCCCGGGAAGCCGGGGCCGCCCGGGGGACCCCCCGGCTGGCCGTAGGGCGGGGCGCCGTATGGTCCGTAGTGTGCCGGACCGCTGCGGCTGGTTCCGCCGGTGAAGAGGCGGACGGCGAGCAGCACCAGCACCGCGATCCCGACCAGCAACAGCAGACCCCAGAGCCACATCCAGCCGAAGCCGTTGCCGTAGTAACCCATCATGGCCTGATCCCTTCGCCCGTGACCGTTCCTGCCCCGCTGCCCCCATTTTCCGCCGGGCACCGGGGGCGGGCTAGGGTCCTAGGGCATGTCTCCCAATTGCCGGCGGCCCACGTCGAGGCTCGCACCGACCGCCGTGAAGCTTGCTGACTGCCTCTGACTACTGAAACGACAAGCCCGCGGGTCAAAAAGTGGCGAGAGCGCTATAAAACGCGCGCAGCACAGCCGCTGGCTGTCCGGAGGCTTCGGGGAGTTGGACGCAGGGCTGAGGGGCCACCGCTTTGCGCGGACGCGGGATCCAGCCTTCCGGCCAGTACCTCCTCCAGCTCGGCCTCGAAGGCCTCGAAGGCCTCGCGGACTGTATAGAGCTGTGCTGAGAAGGTGGGGTGGGCATGCCTAATCCTTCGCTGGCGCAGGCCCGGGGCCTGCCTTAGATGGTCTTAGTCCAGATGCTGTCGGCTTGCGCACTGCGTTCCACACCCTGAAGTACCTTTTGCACCTGCAGTCCGTCGGCGAAGGACGGCTCCGGGCGACGGCCCTCGGCGATGGCTTCGACGAAGTCCTTAACCTGGTGGGCGAAGGCGTGCTCGTAGCCCAATGCGTGTCCCGCAGGCCACCAGGCGGACAAGTAGGGGTGAGCGGGTTCGGTGACCATGATGTTGGTGAATCCCTGGCGTGTGTCGGGTGCCGTGGCATCGTAAAAGCCCAGGGAGTTCATGTTCTCCAGGTCGAAGGAGATGGCGCCGGCGGAGCCGGCCACTTCAATACGCAGCGCGTTTTTGCGGCCGGTGGACATCCGGGTGGCTTCGAACGAACCAACCGCGCCGCCGTCGAAACGGCCGCTGAACAGGGCGAGATCATCCACGCTGACGTTGCCGCGCTCTGATGCGCGGCCGGGCAGCGGGCGTTCGTGGACGAATGTGTTCAGGATGCCGCTGACGCCGGTGATCTTCTGGCCTGTGATGAACTGGGAGAGATCGACCGCGTGTGCGCCGAGGTCTCCGAGTGCCCCGGAACCGGCCTGGTCTTTCTGCAGGCGCCACGTCAGCGGGGCCTCAGCGTCGACCAGCCAGTCCTGCAGGTACGCGGCACGCACCTGGCGAACTTCGCCGATCGCACCGGACTGGACCAGGTCCCTCGCGAAGGCTGCAGCGGGAACGCGGCGGTAGGTGAAGCCGACCATGGCGAAGACGTCCTTGCCGGCGCGGTCCGCGGCGGCATTCATTGCTTCAGCTTCTTCAAGGGTGTTTGCGAGGGGCTTCTCGCACAGTACGTGCTTGCCCGCCTCAAGCGCAGCGATTGCGATCTCGGCATGAGAGCCGCCGGGAGTCACAATGTCTATCACGTCAATGTCGTCACGGGCGATGGCGGCCCGCCAGTCGGTCTCGGTCTGTTCCCAACCCCATTTCCTCGCCGCTGCCTCCACACCGCGTGCATTGCGTCCCACAAGCAGTGTCATTTCCGGCTGGGCTGGCAGGTCATAGAATCGCGGCGCAACCCGCCATCCCTGCGAATGGGCGGCCCCCATAAATCCGTGGCCAATCAGGGCAACCCTCAGGGGTGGTACGGCGTTCAGCATGTGTCCTCTTTATCCGGCGGCGGTGATTGCAAAAGCAGTTGGATCGAGGCGGGGCGCCCTGCCGGCGGCAGGGCGCCCCGCTCTAACGGTCCTACGATTCGAAGCCCGTCGGCAGGTACTTCTCAACGTTCTTGCCGTCGACAACCGGCGCATTCAGAACGACGCGCTTCGGGACTTCCACTTCCACGAGATCGCTCATGGCCTTGTTCTGGGCGATCAAGCGAGCCAGACGGATGCCGTCTGCAGCCTGGGTGGAAGGGTAGATGACCGTGGCTTTCAGGACGCCCTCGCCGGACTGGATCGCCCGCATTGCGTTGGCCGAGCCGGCGCCTCCAACCATGAAGAACTCTTTGCGGCTTGCGTTGTCGATCGCAGCCAGGACCCCGATGCCCTGATCGTCATCGTGGTTCCAGAGGGCGTCGATCTTCGGGGCTGCTGACAACAGCTGGGATGTCGCCGCTTCGCCGCCCTGGACGGTGAAGTCGGCCGCCACGCGGTTGTCCACGTTAAGGCCGCAGGATTCCAGCGCGTCCGCGAAGCCCCGGCTGCGTTCCTGGGTCAGGGGCAAGGAGTCGATGCCGGCGATCTCGGCGACGACTGCATCTTTGTTGTTGGCGAGCTCCCCGCAGACGTAGGTGCCGGCGCTGACGCCCATTCCGTAGTTATCGCCCAAGATTGTGGTGCGAGCCGCAAAGGGACTCGAGAATTCCCGGTCGACGTTGATGACGGGGATGCCGGCTTCCATCGCCTGGATGGCAACCGGGGTAAGGGCGGCGCCGTCGGTCGGCAACAGCACGATGGCATCTACGCGGTCGTTGATGAACTGCTCTACCTGGCTGATCTGAAGGTTCGCGTCGTTGGTCCCCTCAGCCACCCGCAGGTCAATGTCCCCGTACTTCTTCGCCTCGGCAACAGCTGCGGAGTTGATCGCGCCCAGCCAGCCGTGGTCTGCCGCGGGGCCGGAGAAGCCGATGACGACGGTGTCGCCGCTGGCCTGGTTCCCTTCAACGGATGCGTTGGTCGGCTGGGTGTTGGTCTGGCCCGTCCCTGCCGTGCACCCGGTAACAAGGGCGCCGACAGCAAGAAGGGCGCCGGTGGTGACGAGCATCTTCCGGCCCGTGCGAACTGCAAGCATGTGTATCTCCTCAGTGAGTTATATGCGTCTTCGCCTGGTGCAGCATGCTCTTTTCATGCCCGCTACTTTGCGTGACTGCTATCACAGTAACAGAAGGTTAAAGGAAATCGACGACTTTATATTCATCGTCGACATAATGTGTTAGGTTCGTCGCATGTTCGAAGAAGATCAGACACGGCCGTTGCTCGAAGTCCGGGGACTAACCAAGCATTTTGCTGGCGTTCAGGCGCTAAAAGGCGTCGATCTGCAGGTCCTTCCGGGAGAAGTTCACTGCGTTATGGGTCAGAACGGAGCCGGCAAATCCACCCTTATCAAGACACTCTCGGGCGTCCATCAGCCTGATAGCGGAGAAATCCACTGGGAGGGGAAGCAGATCACGCTCCCCGGTCCCACGGCAGCGCTCGACCTCGGTATCGCCACCATGTATCAGGAGCTCGACGTCGTCGACGGCCTATCCGTCGCCGAGAACATCTTCCTTGGGCATGAAAAGGCGAGCGGAGGGGTGCTGCACGTCAAAAAGGCCAATGCCATTGCGCGTACCCTCCTGAAGCGGCTCGGACACGGCAGCCTTTCGCCGTCCACGGAAGTAGGCACGCTCTCAGCCGCCAACAAGCAGATCGTGAGCATGGCGCGAGCCCTCTCCCGGGATACCAAGCTGATCATCATGGATGAACCGAGTGCCATCCTCGACTCCGGAGAGGTCGCCAACCTGTTCCGCGTGGTTCGCGAACTCACCGCCCAGGGAATCGCCGTGGTCTACATCTCCCACCGCCTCGAGGAAATCCGGCAGATCGGCGACCGCATCTCGGTGATCAAGGACGGCCGCAGCACGGCGAACGGCCTCAGCGTCACGGATACACCGAAGGCGGAACTGATCCGGCTCATGACAGGCAGGGATGTTGACAACGTCTTCCCCGCCAGGCGTCCCATTCCTGCTGACGCCCCGGTAGTACTTAACGTGGAAGGCCTGGAGCTTTTCGGGCACTTCGACAAGGTCAGCCTCACCGTGCGGGCCGGGGAGATCCTCGGTTTCGCCGGGTTGGTGGGATCGAAGCGCTCCGAGATCCTCGAGACCATTTACGGCGCGCGCAAGGCATCGGCGGGCAGCGTTTCAGTGAACGGCAAGACCCTCCGGCCGGGATCGGTCACCTCGGCCGTCAACGCCGGAATCGGTCTTTCGCCAGAGGAACGGAAAAGCCAGGGGCTAATCCTGGACGAGCCGCTGTTCAAGAACATCACCCTCTCGACCTTCGAACGCTTCGCCCGAGCGGGATTCTTGAACGAGCGCGCCGAGCGGGATGCAGCTCGTGAGCAGATCGCCGCGTTGGAGTTGCGCCCGGCTGATCCGGACCGGCCAGCACGGACGCTGTCCGGCGGAAACCAGCAGAAAATTCTTCTTGCCCGCTGGCTGGTGCACGGAACTCCGGTGCTGCTGCTGGACGAACCCACCCGCGGCGTTGACGTCGGCGCCCGTGCCGAGATCTACACGCTCATTCATAAACTCGCCGCCGCCGGGACGGCGATCATCGTCGTTTCGAGCGAAATCGAGGAAGTTCTGGGCCTCGCCGACACCGTCCTCGTCATCGACGACGGCAAGGTCCTCACCCATACCAAAGCAAGCGACATAGACGAGCACGGAGTGCTCGACCTCGTCATGAAGGGAAGTGCCGCGTGAGCGAGCAGAACACCAAGGTGGCCGAACCGCGTATCATCGCGCCGGACGGCCACAGCACCCCCCAGGCCAACCCTCTGCAGAACTTCCTGAGGGGCCCCGCGGGCCGCAGCCTGGGGCTGGTCATCGCTCTCGCGCTGCTTTTCGTGGTCGGTGCCGCCACCAGCGGTGACCGGTTCCTCAACCTCGAAAACATCCTGACCATCCTGCGGTACGCGTCCATTATTGGTGTGATCAGCATCGGCGTCACGTTTGTCATCACCGCGGGCGGCATCGACCTCTCCGTTGGTTCGGTCATGGGCCTGACCACGGTTGTTGCGAGTCTGGCCAGCGTGCAGCTGGCCGCAACGCAGTCCTCGTGGCTCCTCATTGTTCTCGTGTCGCTGGCCGTCGGCGTCGGCGCGGGCCTGATCAACGGACTCGTGATCGCCTACGGCAACGTGGTGGCCTTCATTGCCACCCTGGCCGTGCTGGTCGGCGCGCGCGGTCTGGCCGAACTCATTTCGGGCCGCCGCACCCAGATTGTAACCAACCGTGACTTCCTGCAAGTCATGCGCGCTGAGGTGCTCGGCATCCCCATCCTGATCTGGATTTTCGTCATTGTGGCCGTGGCCGGCTGGTTCCTCCTCAACCGCACCACGTTCGGTCGCCGGACGATCGCCATCGGCGGAAACCTCGAAGCATCCCGGCTGGCCGGGATCAAGGTGAAGCGCCACCTCGTCTACCTGTACATCCTCGCCGGGCTCGCGGCAGGTATCGCCGGCGTGATGATGCTCGGCCGCACCACCGCAGGAACCTCGACCCACGGCCTGCTCTATGAGCTGGATGCAATCGCCGCCGTCGTTGTCGGCGGGACGCTGCTCATCGGTGGGCGCGGCACGATCATGGGCACCGTCCTGGGGGTGCTGATCTTCAGCACCCTGACCAACGTCTTTACCCAAAACAACCTGGACACTTCCGTGCAGGCACTCGCCAAGGGCCTGATCATCGTCGTTGCGGTTCTTCTGCAGCAGCGCTTCGCCGCACGCGGTCCGCGCAGAGGGAAAAGCTAGCTGCGCCGGAGGACGGCGTAAGGGGCTCCCGGGCCATACCGGGAACCAGGACGAGGAACCGGAGGGCAGGGCAGTGAACTTACTGAAAATGGACTCCGCGGTGCACGGCAAAGGTGACCTCGAATTGGTCGAGGATGCGCTCCAGCGATTCTTCGTGGACGCAAAGCTGCGCGCCGTTTCCGTCAATGCGGCTTATCTCAGCCTCTGGGAAGCACTTGAAAGAGCAACCGCGGGCGGGAAGCGCTCCCGCCCGCGGTTGGTCATGCTGGCCTACCGCGAGCTTGGCGGCACCGATTTCTCCAGCGCCGCGGAGCTCGCCGCCTCGTACGAGCTCCTGCATAGCGGGCTCATCATCCACGACGACGTCATTGACCGCGATTTCGTCCGGCGCGGCATCCCCAATGTCTCCGGTCACTACCGAAGCCGGGCCCTGGGCGCCGGGTTGACCCCCGCAGCGGCTGACCACGCCGGAGTCTCGACAGGGCTTCTTGCCGGGGATCTGGCTCTGTCCAGCGCCTACCGCCTGCTGAGGGCCATTGAGGCGCCGGAAGCCGTGCGGCAGCGGCTGCACGGCATTCTCGATGACGCCATCTTCTCCTCCGTCGGCGGCGAGATCCTCGACATCGAGTTCAGCCGGACCCCGGTGATGCCCTCACTCGAAGACATCACCAAGACGGCACACCAAAAAACTTCGGTCTACTCGTTCGAGGCGCCGCTCCAGGCAGGCGCTGTGCTGGCGACGGCACCAGAACCGGTCGTGGCCGCGTTGACCGCCTTCGGACGTTACGCCGGAATCGCGTATCAGATCGCCGACGACGTGCTGGGCGTCTTCGGCAAGGAAAGCCGAACCGGGAAAACCAGTTGGGGGGACCTCAGGGAAGGCAAGCGGACGGCCCTGCTCTCCTACGCAGCCACACGGCCGGAATGGAGCAAGATCGCGTCACTCATCGGGTCCCAGGACATGACTGCCGCGGACGCCGAGCACGTTCGGTCTGTGCTGGTGAGCTGCGGTGCAAAGGACTATGCCATCAGGCTGGCCACCGAAAATGCCAACCTCGCAGTGATGCACCTGCAGTCCGACGGAGTGCCCGGTGCCGTGCACAAAAGCCTTGAACGCATGCTGTTTTCCGTCATTTCCGGCGTGAGCCCGCAGTAGCCGCACCCTGGCCGTTCCCACCTCGCAGGTACCGCAGTTGTGCCGTTATCATGAAAGGACAAATCCGGCGCCGAGGCGATCTGTCAGGAAGGACCTGAACCGGGGTGGAAGGGAAGACGTCGGTGCTGATCGTTGTGCTCTCCCTCCGCCGTGCAGCACCAGGTCGGTCTGCCGGAGGCGCAGCCGGACAAGTTGCTGCGAGATGACAACCGCATCGCACGATGAACGCATCCGGCGCACGGTCGCCGGCACCAACCTTGGCAACAACCGCGATTCCACCCGGCAGCACAACCTTTCCACCGTGCTGGGCCTGGTGCACTCCATGGACGGCGTCTCCCGCGCACAGCTCACCCGTGCCACCGGACTTAACCGATCAACGATCGCCGCGCTCGTGGGGGAACTCGTCCAGCTCGGCCTCGTCCTGGAGAGCGACCTCGACCAGGCACAGCAGCACGGTCGCCCCAGCATCATGATTGAGCCGAGTCCCGCCGCGCTGGCCCTGTCGGTCAACCCGGATATCGACGTCGTCAGCGTCGCGCTTGTCTCTCTGGGCGGGCACATTGTGAACCCTGTCCGCTTCCACACCGTCCGTGCGCCGTCGGTAGCCGAAGTCGTGAACATAGTGACGGCGATCTACACGGGGATGCGCACCTCGTTACCCGCCCGGCACCGGATCATCGGCGTGGGCCTCGCCATACCGGGGCTGGTGGATCCCGTGGACGGCACCGTGATCGAAGCGCCGCATCTTGGCTGGCGCGACCAGCCGCTCGCCACGCTCCTCGGCGATGCCCTGAACCTTCCGGTGATCGCAGCAAACGACGCCGTTGCGGGCGCGCGTGCGCAGGCGACATTCGGTGCGGGCCGCGACGTTTCGGACCTGGTCTACCTCTACGGGGGAGCGAGCGGCATCGGCGGAGGAGTCATCAGCGGAGGCCGCCTCATACGCGGTGCCACCGGATTCGCCGGGCAGCTGGGGCACACCCACGTGCGCTCGGGCGGCGCGGAATGCACATGCGGATCCTTCGGCTGCCTCGAAGCCGAGATCACTCGGGAAGAGCTGATCGCTGCGGTCGGACTCCCGGCCGGTCAAACGGACAACCTCGAAGAAGCCGTCCTGGAGATGCTGCAGGACGAGTCAGGGTCCCAGGAGTTGCGGGCGGTCGTCGACCGGCAGGTCCAGCTGCTGGCGATCGGGCTGAAGAGTGTGGTCAACCTGCTAAATCCGTCGCTGATTGTGTTGGGCGGCTTCCTGCGCATCCTCGTCCGGGCCGCACCGGGCGTCCTCAGCGAGGCGCTGCGCACTCCCGGAATGCGCGGTCCCCGGCAGAGCGTAGCCATTGAACTGGCCCCCCTCGGCGAAGATCCCATCCTGGTCGGTGCCGCGGAACTCGCGTTCGAACCCCTCATCCGGGATCCGGCCGGTTTCCTGCGCCCGCATGACGACCCCACCGGCCCGCCGTTTCCGGCCGGGTAACTTTTCCCCGGCCAACTTTCAACCAACAGAGAAGCGGACCCCGCCCCAGCCTTGGCTGGGACAGGGTCCGCTTCTTTGTCATGGCCGGTGGCCTTCAGAGTGAATCACCGGTACTCGGGGAGCGTCAGTTGGTCGCCATAAGAACTACCTCAGCGGTTCCGGTCAGCGGCGCCGAGGAGGCGTCGCCGGCGTCGGTGTAGCTTGCGCTGAAGACCGCCGAGAGGTCATCGACGGCGGGGTCGTGGCCTTCGGGGACGGTAGTGGTGATGGTGCCGGAACAGCCCGAGGCGGTGGTCTGCGGGTGTCCGTGCGTGTGGTGGCCGAGGACGTAGGTCACCTCAACCAACGAACAGTCAACCGGCTGGTCATCGGTGACCCGGACTTCGTAGCTGACGGTGTCGCCGAAGCTGAATTCCTGGCCTGAATCGGGGCTGATGAACTCAATGACCGGTGCCTGGTTACCCACCTCGATAGCCACCTCGGCGGAGGAGTGGCGTCCGCGGTGCTTGCCGCCCAGATCCGTGACCTTCAGGCTCGCCGTGTAGGTTCCGTTTTCCTCGTAGGTCCAGGTGCTGTTTGCTTCCTCGGAGTCCACGACGCCGTCGGCGTTGAAGTCCCACTCGTAGCGGAGCTTGTCGCCGTCGGCGTCGGAGGTGCCTTCGCTGGAGAACTGCACGGTCAGCGGTGATGCGCCCGCGGTCGGCGTACCGGAGGCTACAGCCACGGGGCTGTGGTTGCCGTTTGCGCCGATGTAGTCGATCCGGGACAGCTGCGCGTCAGGATTTTCCCCGAAGTAGCCGTCGCCGTATTCAAGAACGTAGAGAGCGCCGTTGGGACCGAACTCCATGTCAATGGGGTTATCGACCACGAGGGAGTCCACGACGTTCTCGATCGAGGCGAGTTCGCCGTTCTCCAGGGACATGCCCTTGATGTAGTCGCGGGTCCACTCGTAGAAGAAGGACATGCCGTCGTAGTGGGACGGCCAGGCAACAGGGGCCTGGCCCTTGGTTGCCCGCTCGTCGAACTCATAGGCAGGGCCGGCCATGGGGCCGATTCCGCCGGTTTCCAGCTCCGGGAACTCGGCCGATGCGCCGTAGGAGTACCAGACCTCCGGCTGGGCTACCGGGGGCAGCTCGCGGAGACCGGTGTTGTTCGGCGAATCGTTCACGGGAGCAGCGCAGTTGAATGCTTCACCGGAGATCCCGGTGGCGAAGTCATAGTCCACGTACGGCAGCTCTGCGGTGGCGCAATAGGGCCAGCCGTAGTTGGAAGGCTCGTTGACTACTGCCCACTTGCCGGTGCCCGCAGGGCCGCGGAGGGGGTTGGCGGCACGCGCGTCGGGCGAGTAGTCGGCGATATAGAGATCGCCGGTGCGCTGGCTGAGTTCGATGCGGAAGGGGTTGCGCAAGCCCATCACGTAGATCTCAGGCCGGGTCTGGGGAGTGCCGGGCTGGAACAGGTTGCCTGCGGGGACGGTGTAACCGCCGCCGGCGCTGGGCGTGATGCGCAGGACCTTGCCGCGGAGGTCGTTGGTGTTTGCAGAGGTCCGCTGCGCATCGAGCGCGGGATTGCTGGTGGGGCGCTCATCCAGCGGGGTGAAGCCGCCGGACTGGAACGGGTTGGTGTCGTCACCGGTGGAGAGGTACAAATCGCCCTCAGCGTCGAAGAGGATGTCGCCGCCGACGTGGCAGCAGATCCCGCGGTCCACAGGTACTTCGATGATCTCCTGCTCGCTGGCGAGGTCGATGGTCTGACCGTCGAACTGGAAACGCGACAGCACGAGGGATCCCTTGAACGCCTCGAAGTCGGCAGCCGTGCCGCTGTAGGGCGCGTCGCCCTCGTTGACGCCGGTGGTTGCGGGATCATCCACGGGGGTGTTCTGCGGCGGTGAATAGTAGAGGTAGACCCAGTTGTTGCCCTTGGTCCCGAACTTCGGGTCAAGCGCAATGCTCTGAAGGCCCTCCTCGTCGTGCTGGTAGACGTCCAGTGTTGCGGCCAAGGTGTTGAGGCCGGTCTTTGCGTCATTCCGCCAGACTTCGCCGCCGCGGGTGGTGTGCAGAACATCATTGTTGGGGAGTACTGCCAGGTCCACGGGCTCGCCCGGGCCGTCGTTGAGGGTCACTTTCTGGAAGTTGGCATCGGACGGCGCTGCTTCGGGAGTGGCGCCGCCGCCCGGCTGGGCCTGAGCCGGTGCGATGGCGAAGGAGGTTGCCATCAGGGCTGCCATCGCCAGGCCGGCACCCACTTGAGATGATCGCCTTTTGAAAAGGCCGGCGGCATCGGTTGGATGCCCGGAAGCTTTCGCTATCCCGTGTCGATTGAATGTCATCGTTCACTTTCTTCTCGTCATTGAGGACCCCCGGACCAGCCGGACCTGGGTCCCTTGAACGCTAGTAGACGGGTTCCGAATTAGCTAGTGGTTTCAGAAAACAAAGTCCGCTTATTTTTCCTGATTAGTGACACAGTTATTGTGCAAACCGAAAAACAAGGGAAATTCTCTCCACTCTAGTTTGTTGTTTTAGGCGCAAAAGTGAACAGAGAAACGCGAGCCGTTCCCAGTAGTTGGGATCTGCGGCGGACCTCAGGGGCCGATTTAACCGACGGAAACCGCCCTAGCCGCTGATCCCCTGGGTCTGCAGCACAAGTTCCTTCACCGCAGCGGCCGGCACCTGTCGGCCGCTGTTCAGGAGGGCCTCCACCGAGGAGGGGATCCGGTCCTCCGAACCAATAATCAGCGGCGTGCCGTTCGGCGAATCAGGAAGCCGTCCATGGGTGCCGCGCACATGCGTCGGGTCGAGGGGCACGGTGCTCATGGCGTACCGCAAGCCCACCTTCTTTTTGACCAGGTTGAGTCCTGCTTTTGCTTTCGCGAGCTTGTCTGCCGGGTTGAAGAAGAGCTCCGCGGGGTCATAGCCCGGTTTTCGATGGATGTCCACGCCGCGGGCGTACTCAGGTGCCCGGTCGTCGTCGAGCCAGAAGTAGTAAGTGAACCAGGCGCCCGGCTCCGCTACAACAACGAGCTCCCCGGATCTTTGGTGATCGAGCCCGTAGCGTCCCTGCGCTTCCCGGGCGAAGACCTCGTCCACTCCGTCGGTCTCGCGAAGGATCGCGGCAACCCGCTCCACGTCCGACGGGTCGGAGACGTACACATGGGCAACCTGGTGGTCAGCTACGGCAAATGCCCGGGAGGTCCACGGATCGAGTTGCTCCCTGCCGTCCTGCACGTAGACCTCCAACAGGCCCTCCCTCCGCAGGACGCGGTTGATATCCACCGGTTTGCGGGCTTCTTCGATCCCGTACTCGGCCACCGCAATGACCGCGTAACCCAGCGTCTCGGCCTCATCCAGCAGCGGCCCCAGCGCGCGGTCGAGGTCGGCAGCCGCTCGGGCGGCCTGCGGCGAGTCGGGTCCAAACCGCTGGAGGTCGTAGTCCAGGTGCGGGAGGTAGGCCATCAGCAGATTCGGCGCCTGGTTTCGCATGACATGCCTGGTGGAGTTGACGATCCATTCGCTCGACCGGATGGCCGCCGTCGGACCCCAGTATTGGAAGAGCGGGAAGTCACCGTACTGGCCCACCAGTTCATCGTGCAGTTCCGCCGGTCGAATGTAGGCATCGGGCGACTTGCGGCCGTCCGCGTGGTAGACCGGCCGGGGCGTCACCGTCAGGTCAGTGGACATCCCCATGGCGTACCACCAACAGATGTTTCCTGCGCGGTACCCGGGATGCTGACGGCGCGCGGTCTCCCAGATGTTCTCGCCGCTGACCAGCCCGTTGTGCTGGCGCCACAGGAAAACTTCGCCGAGTTCCCGGAAGTACCAGCCGTTCCCCACGATTCCGTGCTGCGCCGGCGCCAGGCCCGTCAGCATCGTCGACTGAACAGTGCAGGTCACCGCCGGCAGTACCGTCGCTAGTTCCGAGGACCATCCCTGCGCGGCAAGCCGCGTCAGGCGAGGCATCTGGCTCAGGGCCTTGGCGGTCAGACCAACGACATTCAGGAGCAGTACTGGTTTCACGGTTCTTCCTTGCTTAGGGTTGTCAGTGGCGCGCGGCGTTACGGGTTCTGGGAAGCGGATGCGGCGGCGAGCAGGTTCGACTCCGCCCACCCGATCTCCGCGGCTATCCCCTCGGTGATTCCCACGGACGCGCCGGGCAGCACGCTCCAGGTATAGGTCTCGATGTCGAGGTGGACCTCAGACGCGTACGGCAGCCGGCCAACTTCGGCGACGGTCCGCTGCAGCACGTCCACGGTGGTCTCCAGCGGGGCCGCGGGCACGTGATGGAGCGGGATGTGGAAATGGACCCGCCAGGGCCCTTCGCGCGGCAGGTCACTGAGGGCTTCGGCGAGATCGTCGGCTGGAACAATATCGTCCGGTTGCGACTCCCGTACCTGGTGCAGATATCGCGGTTCAACAAACCCCGCCAGGGCCTCCCGGGCTTCCGGGTCGGACGGGTCCGTTACATGCAGGGCCGCTGACGCCTGTACCTTCACTATCCGCAGGCCTGCTGCGTCAATCTCTTTGACAGCGGCGGCCGGGTCCGCGAACGAGACAGCGAGGTGGCAGGTGTCCACGCACAAGCCCACGAACTCTGGATCGACACCGCGTTCAATGCGAGCTCCCAGCCAGCCGACGACATCGGCGACCGTATCGAGCACGCATCCCGGTTCTGGTTCGACGGCGACGCGGACGGTCTTTCCCGTACGCTCCCGAAGGTCCCGCAGGCGGAAGCTCAGCTCGGCAAACGCGGAGGTGGCGTCGTCATCGTCGTCCTGTGTCCATGGCTCCCGCCAGGCCAGGGGGAGGGTCGAGATCGAGCCGGCTGTGCCCTCGGGGAGAAAGGCCGCCAGCACCTCCGCACAGTCCAGCGTGTACTCCAGTCGCTCACGCTCGGCCCACGTCGGCTTGTAGACGTCGAGCTTAACGACCTCGTTGTGGAAGCCGCCGTAGGGAAAGGCGTTGATGGTGTGCAGCTGCAGCCCTTCAGCGTCGAGGACCTCGCGGAGGAGGGCGCGGTCCTCCGCACTGCCGGCCAGTTGACGGGCCAGTCCGGCGGGGAGCCACAGCCCGACGCCGAGGATGTCCCGGCCCGCCGTGCGGCGGATCGGGCCGGCGTAGTCGCGGAGCTGCCGGATCACGCCGTCGAAATCCTCAGCCGGGTGGACGTTGGTGCAATAGGAAAGAAGCATCAGACCCGGGCCCCCCGCAGGACTGAGTTGCCCTCGAACCCCGCTGCCGCGTCCGGCGGTTCAGCCGCATCGAACCCGGGGATCGGATCGAGGATCAGCTGGCCGCTCTGGCCGTAGAACTCCACCGGATTGCGCCAGAGCACCTTGTCGACGTCGTCGGTGGTGAAGCCGGCCGCGAGCATTGCGTTGGCGGTGCTGAGGGTTTTAAGCGGGTCCGACCTACCCCAGTCCGCCGCGGAGTTGACCAGCACCCGTTCGGTTCCGTAGCTGCGGAGGATAGCGACCATGCGCTGCTCGTCCATTTTGGTGTCCGGGTAGATGGAGAAGCCCATCCATGCTCCGGCGTCCTTCACCATCTCGACATTCGTCTCATTGAGGTGGTCAACAACGACCATGCCGGGTGCGACACCGGACTCGCGGACGACATCGAGCGTCCTCCGGGTGCCGGTGAGCTTCTCCCGGTGCGGGGTGTGCACCATCGCCGGCAGTGAATACTCGCGCGCGAGTTCCAGCTGGCGGCTGAACGCCTCGTCCTCGGCGGGGGTTATCGAGTCGTACCCGATCTCGCCGATGGCCACCACCCCCTCCTTAACCAGGTATCGGGGGATCTCATCCAGAACGGGAACGCACCGGGGGTCGTTCGCCTCCTTGGGGTTGAGGGCGATCGTGGCATGATGCCTGATGCCGAATTGGGCGGCGCGGAACCGCTCCCAGCCCAGCAGGGAGTCGAAGTAGTCGATGAAGGAGCCAACGTTGGTGCGGGGCTGGCCCGACCAGAACGCGGGTTCCACGAGGGCGCGGACTCCGCTGGCGTAAAGGGCCTCGTAGTCATTGGTAGTGCGGCTTGTCATGTGGATGTGGGGATCGAAAATGCGCATGGCTGGGTTCCTTCTAAGACGGGGAGGAATAGCTGTTTAAGACGGGGTGGATTAGCTGGATGAGGACCGCAGGAGCAGGTGGACATCATCCGGGATCGAGCGCCCTGCGGCGCTGCGTTCCGCGGCGAAATCGCCTGCCATCCTGGCGAGCTCGTCGTCCGCCCTTTCCCGGAGATCGGTGACGGCGCTGACGCTGATGCCCATGAAAACCAGCTTCAGCACGGCATGGCGCCAGTTGTGCTGGTCGAGATAGGCGGCCGCGAAGGGACCGACGGCGGCCGCAACAATGCCGCTCTCGCTGGTTCTCAGGGCCTCCGTTGTCAGGCGCAGTCCTGCGGTGACGACGGCGACCGCAAGATTCGGTGAGCTTGTGGCCAACGCTCCTAGTCCCTTCAGCACGCCCCGGCGTTCCGCTGAGTCACCGCCGTTGTAGAGGGTCAGCAGGGCTTCAGCCAGGTCATCCGGTGGGAGAAGCTCCCCAAGCCGGCCGATCAGCTGGCCCCGGGCATTGTCGCTGGCGGTCCCGAACAGAACACCGGTGGGATCGGCGTCCGGACGAAGAGGGCTGCGTCCCACACGGCGGCCCGCGGTGGCGAAGATTTTGTTAAGGGTGCCGGGGTCGGCAACGACCGCCGCCGTGCCCTCCCGCAGCCAGCGTTCAGATTCCCTCATAGTTCCTGATTCCTCCCAGCCAGCGCGGAGCGCATCAATACTGCGCGCCGCCAGCCCCGGAGCGTCATGGGAGTGCCGCGGCAGCTCTACGGCGGCGACACCGCGGTATCCCAGTTCGGCCAGGGTCGCGAGTGCGAGGGGCAGATCGACGGTGCCTTCGCCGAACGGCAGGTGCTCGTGGAGATGTGGGCGCATGTCGTCCAGCTGGACGTTGGCCAGCAGCGGACCTGCCTGCAGGAGGGCCCCCCGCACACCGGCCGGCTCGACCACTACACAGTGGCCGATATCCACGGTTACCCGCAGATTGGCCGGATCGCCCAGTTCTGCGCGGAGTCGCAGCACATCGGAGACCGTCTCCACCAGCATGCCCGGTTCAGGTTCGATGGCAACAAGGACGTTCTTGCCGCGGGCATACTCAACGATGTCCGCGACCCGGGAGGTAAGCCGCTGCCATCCCGTTTCGGGCGTGGTGTCCGCCGGAAGCACGCCGGAGAAGAATGAGACGCATTCTGCCTGCAAGGTCGCTGCGATGTCGACGGCCCGGCGCAGGAAGGTGACCCGGGCAGCGGCCTCTTCGTCCACCAGCGCCGGTCGGTGCTTGTGACGCGGGTCGAGCAGGAACCGGGTGCCCGTTTCTATGACGACGCGAAGCCCCAGCTCATCGAGCCGGCTTCGCAGTGACTGCAGTTGCGCGTCGAGGTCCTCAGCAAAGGGATCCAGGTGCGGATGGCCCAGGGTCAGTGCCACAGCGTCGTACCCCTGCTCAGCAAGAAGTTCGAGCACGACGGGAAGGGGATGGTCGGCGAAACCGTTGGTGCCGTATCCCAGGCTGAACGGCATCAGGGATGCTGATGCGGATGTGGTGACTGTCATGACTCGCTTATCCTCAATGTCCGGGACCGCAGGATCTTGCCGAGGAGATCCACCGACGCAAGCACTCCGGCGGCGGCCACGTTTCCCTGGCGGAGTGTGAGTGCTGCCTGCAGGGGGACCATCGCTCGGATGCCGGCCTTGGTGGCCTCAAGTGCGTTCCTCGCCACAGGGCTGCGGGCGGCGCGCACCTGGGCCGGGGCGCACCGGGCCGTATAGGCGACGGTCGCGGCGAGCACAGCAAGGCCCTGGTTGCGGGATCCCGCAGAACCGGCCAGCACGGCACCGGCAAGCAGGCCGGTGCAGGCGGCGACGCCGGATGCGGTCGCCGTCGTCGTCCCTTCGACTTCACCGCGGGAAAGCAGGGTGACAGCCGCCGTGTGAACGCCCATGATGCCCGCAGCGCCGAGCGCGGGGCGTAGGTGCCCGGAGCCGGCGCCCATGAGGACGTCGAGGGCCCGGCAGGTACCCATGGTGAGCGCGCCGGACACCGCCTGGTGTTTGGCCAGCAGGTCATAGGTCCAGATTGCGGCGGCGAGCGGGAGTCCCACTGCGAACGCCCGCCGGCCTCCACCGGCGGCGCTGAGGCCGAGCCCCGCCACGGTGAGGGCTGCTGCCGCGGTGAGGGCGTTGTCGGCGCTGATCCTCCCCGACGGGATCGGCCGTTCCGGGCGATCGCGTGAATCGGTCCCGCGGTCGGCGTAGTCATTCAGAGCCATGCCGCCGGCGTAGAGGCAGGCACTCGCAAGCGGGAGAACGATCCGGCGGCCGCTGAGTGTGTGCCCGGCGGCGGACCCGCCCGCGAGCGTATCGCCGAGGACGGTAAGGACGGCAGGCGCGCGGACCAGTTCGAGGTAGTCGTTCATGCGGCTCACTGCTGATCGAGGCTCCCGGCAGTAGTCGCCAGTCTGGCGCTTGCCGCCTGTGCCCATTCCACGAGGTTGTGGGTCTGGTTGGCGAAGGAGTGTTCATCGCTGCCCCAGGGATCCTTGAAGAAGAATCCGAGTGCGGCGACATGTCCTTCTTCTCCGGCGGCGTGGGCCAGGGCCATCAGCCGCGAGAGGTCAAGCACCATGGGGGCGGCCAGCATGGAGTCGTAGGCGCTCCAGGTGGTCTGCAGAGTGAGGCGGGAGCCGAGGAAGCCTTCAACGTTAATGTGGTCCCAGGCCACCTTCGTTTCGCCGAGGTCCTGGACGTTGTCAATGTGCAGCGGCGTGACCGCACCTTTAGTCAGCTCCTGAAGCCCGCGGTTCTTGGACTGCAGCTTCCCCGAAACGGCCCGCGGGTCAGCAAGTGTGGCCCCGTCACCGCCGCCGAGAAGGTTTGTTCCGGCCCAGGACAGGACACGGAGCCCGCGTGCGGCAAAGGCCGGGGCCAGCACGGACCGCAGCCAGGTCTGGCCCGTCTTGCCGTCCTGACCGGCGGTTGGAACATGGTGCCGGGCGGCCAATTCGCCCAGTGCAGGCACGTTCAGAGCGGTGGAGGGTGTGAAACACACGTACGGAGAACCGGCCAGGACGGCGGCGTAGGCGCTGACGGAGCTGGGCGGCAGCACCGAGCGTGCTGGGTCCTCCAGTGCGGCCAGCAGCAGGTCCGCGTCCGTGAACTCAGGAATCGTGTCAACCGGCGGTTCGGTGGAAGCGACATCGAGAACAATGACGCGGGTCAGGCCGTTGGAGTGCTTGAAATCCGAGATGTCCTGGGCGAGCCGGCGCGCCACCTCCGCCTGCGACTCCGATTTCTGCGCGGTATCGTAGCCGGGCCGCACGCGGCGGTCGGTGGCCACCAGCTGGGGGCGGACTGATTCCAACAGGTGTGGCGGAAGCATCCCCGATTCAACGAGTGCCTCGGCACGCTTCGACATGCAGACGTCGCTGATGTCATGGCCGCCCACGACAAGGTCCGCGAAGTCGGGAAGCCCGACCTCGCCGAAGGGCTCCTGCTCCGTGACGCATCCGGTGGGGTTCGCAAGGCCGGCGGAGATGGCGGCCAGGCCCACCGCGGCTGTAGTGGCCACGGACCCGCGCGCGCCGATGAGCCAGATGCCCGTCTTGCCGTAGGCGTGGGGGTTCGGTTCTGCGTTCGTCACGCCCGGTGTCCCTTCAGCTGATGTAACCAATGTGATGTCCTTTCGCGGTGCGGTGGTGCAAGCCTGTCCGGGCGGGCTCCGTGGAGCCGATCGGAGAGCTCACGCGTCAGTAGGAGTGGAGGACGGCGTCGGGCTCATCCCGCGCGGCAGGCGCCGGGGCTGCCTGACTCATCCGTCCGGTTCCGGTAGCTGGGCAGCCGCGGACCTTGCTGGCTGGAAGGCTTTCGCCTGGGCAATTGGATGCCGCGTGGCGCTGGCGGAGGCGGGAGCCGCGGCAGGCGGACCGGCCAGTGAGGCAACTGCCGCAGTTCTGCGCGCAGCCACCCGCTATGCGGGGGCGCTGCCTGGGCTGGATGTGCCTGATCAAATCTTCCTCCTTGAAGTGATGCTGCATCTGACCGAGCCGGTCCGTCACGCCCCGGGAAGCGGGGGTGTGGGATGAGGCGCCGATCACAAAGAACCTAACATGACTAATGACGACAAACAATGAATGTGCTGTCTCTGTCGATATATAAGCGCCGGATTGATGCATAGTTAGGGCGAAATTGTGCGAGGTTATATGGATTCTTGCGCGGCTCTGGTGCGCGGTCTCCGCGCCCCCTGCGTCTCTCGTTCCGCACCACAAGCCACCACCATTCCCGCGAAAGCCCGCGCCCGTCGGGGGAGGGCGGTGCAGCTTTTCGGGCGCCCGTTTTGTCGAAAGGTGTGGTGTAATTAGTCGATGAGTGACATAAGTAGCTTCAACGGCTTAGCTGCGTCCGGAGCGAGCGAGCTGTTTCAGATCCTGAGGGACGGACGGCCGCGTACGCGGACCGAGTTGGCGGAGCAGATGGGCCTGGCCCGTTCCACCATCACGCTACGTATCGAGGCGCTCATGGAACTGGGGCTGGTCGGCTTCGTGGACGATGCCGTCTCGACCGGCGGGCGCCCGTCCTCGCGCATTGCGTTAAAGGCCGGCAGCAAAGTTGTCCTCGGTGTGGATATCGGGGCATCGCACCTGCGGGTGGCCGTAACTGACCTCACCGGTCACCGCCTGCGCGAGGCTGAGCGCACCATCGAAGTGACCCAGGGTCCCGACGTCGTACTCCAGGCCGTGGTTGAACTGGGTACCGAACTGCTCCAAGACTCCGGGCGGGCAATGACGGACCTCCTGGCCGTCGGCGTTGGCCTGCCGGGGCCGGTGGAGCACAGGACCGGCAGGCCCATCAATCCCCCGATCATGCCTGGCTGGAACGGTTTCGACGTTCCTGGCCACCTGCAGGTCCACTTCCACGTTCCGGTCCTCGTGGACAACGACGTGAACATCATGGCGCTGGGGGAGCGGAATGTTGCCTGGCCCAACGTAGACAATCTGATTTTCGTGAAAGTCGCCACCGGCATTGGCTCGGGCATTGTCTCCAGCGGAATGCTGCAGCGGGGCGCGGACGGGGTTGCCGGGGATATCGGACACATCAGGGTGCACAGCGGGGCGGGCGTTCCCTGCCACTGCGGGAACAAGGACTGCCTCGAAGCCGTCGCGTCGGGGCCGGCCGTCGCGTCAAAATTGCGCGCGCTCGGCCTGGAGGCCAACACCAGTGAAGACGTCGTGCGGCTGGTCAGCGCCGGCAGCACGGAAGCCGTCCACGCGGTGCGGCAGGCCGGCAGGGACGTCGGCGAGGTTCTCTCTGCCTGCGTGAGTCTGATCAACCCGTCCGTCATCGTCATTGGCGGCTCCATGGCCATGACGGGCGAGCATTTCATCGCAGGCATCCGCGAGGTGGTTTACTCGCGCACCATTCCGCTGGCGACCCAGCATCTCCAGATCGTCCAATCCAGTTCGGGCATCGACGCCGGCGTCCTCGGCGCCAGCATGCTGGCCATCCACCATGCCATGTCGCCCCAGCGCATTGACGCCATGGTTTTGGGCCTCTCCGGCTCCACGGCCGGATAGGCAAGCGAACTTCTCCTAACTTTCCGCCGACTTTTGCTTGACAGGCAACAAAACCCCGGACTAGTCTCAAACCACAAAGTCCGGTCGACGGCGGCGCTACTCCGAGTACGAGGCGCCGACGACCGGTCAGGCTGAAAGCCACACTTTCTGCCTGGATTTCAGGCGCGGATAAAGCGCGTGAAGTCGGGGAGTTCATGCCTGCGAACGCCTGCACCACGTCTGCACCCATGATTTCCTGCCCCCATTGCGTCTGTTACTGACCGACGGCAACGGCGGAGCGCTAAGCACACGGCGAGGACGCCGTGCGTGAGGCGACCAACCGTGGGCGGCGTTGCCGCCCGGCTGCGGTCCGTGTCTGGCGCGAGCCCCCTCAACAACCCGCTGCGCTGCAGCTTCGCATGCTTCCCTTCGCCAACGCCGGTGGAGGAACGCATTTACTGCCAGGAAAGGCAACACATGTGCTTCGGATTCAATGCCCCCGGCGCCCTTCGTCGTTCGTTGGAAGAGAAGGGGGTCGATCGGCGCAACTTCCTGAGGGGAGCGGCAGCGGCCGGCGTGAGCGTCGGGCTCGCGGGTGTCGGCCTCGCCAGTTTCGGCGGGACCGCTGCGGTGGCGGCTCCGGCTGCCCAGGCCGCCCGGGCTGCAGGACGGGCGGTTCCGCCCGGACTCATCAGCATCCAGCTGTACACGCTGCGTTCGATCATGCGCGGCGACGGCGTGGACGCCACGCTGGCGAGCCTGGCCGGAAAGGGCTACACCAAAGTTGAGCTCGCCGGCCTGTACGGCCGCACCGCAGAAGCGATGCGCTCGACCCTTGATTCACTCGGCATTACCCCCTCCTCGAGCCACGACGGCATCAGTGCCACTCCGGCCGCGCTGGAGACGAAGATCGCCAACGCTGTAACTCTCGGCCAGACCCACATCAACGTGCCGTACCTGGTTTCCGCATCCGGAGATGACTGGCGCCGCTGGGCTGACCAGATGAACGCGGAGGCCGCTGTTGCCCGCCAGGCCGGCCTGAAGTACGGCTACCACAACCACGCGCACGAGTTCACCACCGACCTCGGCGGCGGGCTGACCCCGTGGGACATCTTCACCAGTCGCCTCGATCCGAAACTGGTCCACCTCGAAGTGGACCTCTACTGGGCGGTGACCGCCGGCGTGGGGGTAGGAGCGGAAGACCCTATCCAGTTCGCGATCGACACCATCCAGCAGGCTCCGCAAAAGACCCTGCAGTACCACGTGAAGGACCGCGACGCCGCGGGTGATTTCGCAGACCTCGGAACCGGAGCCATCGACTTCGCACGCATCTTCCAGGCGCACACCCCGAAGGAATACATCGTCGAGAACGACCGGCCTGACGTCACGCCGCTGCAGACGGCCGACGTGGGCTACGACTACCTGCGGGCGCTCCGCTTCTAGCACGACGCGCTCGCATGTGAGGTGAAAGCCGGGTCCGCCCCCCACCGGGGAGCCGGCCCGGCTTTCGCCACTCAGGCCGGTACCTGACCAGCGTCGCAGCTCGCAGCCTGAAAGGAAGTGCCCCGTGAATAGTACAGACCCTGTTTGCGCCGAAGGGAAAAGTCTTGGGCTGCTGGACGAACGTCCCGTCCGGCCGGGCCCCAATGTGAATGAAACCTGGTCCAACCTCATAGGCAGGACCATCGAACTCCGGATCAATGGGGTGCTCATACGGCGGGGTGAAGTGGAAGACGCTACAGCCGATTCATCGGTGGTATGGCTCCGCCTTGAGGGCAACGACCGTCGACAAATGGTGAGCAGAACCGACCCCTACGAAATCACGGTGTCGGATGTCTAAACTAGTCGGGGGAAGTCAGAAAGCGTGGGGCGAATGCCGCGTCCGGTGGGCATGACAGATCAGGAGCTGGTGGTACTCCTGGATGCAAACGGCCGGCCCTGCGGGACGGCACCGAAGCAGGATATCCATGATCACGAGACCCCGCTTCATCTGGCGTTTTCCTGCTACGTCTTCGATCGGATGGGCAGGACGCTCGTTACCCGGCGCGCTCTCGCAAAAACTGCCTGGCCCGGAGTGTGGACGAATTCCTTCTGCGGACACCCCGCTCCGGGCGAAAATATGATGGATGCGATCCGTCGAAGGGGCCAATGGGAACTCGGACTCGAACTCTTCGAGGTGGAGGAGCGCCTGCCCGACTTTAGGTACAGGGCCGTTGATTCGAATGGCATTGTCGAGAATGAGTTATGCCCTGTCTTTACAGCCCTAACGAACGATCCCATAAAACCGAGACAGTCAGAGGTGTGCGAGTACCAGTGGGTATCCATCTCCAGCCTGGTCGCGGCAACCGAGTCGGCGCCGTGGGCCTTCAGCCCGTGGCTCGTCCTGCAACTCAAGGAGCTGAGCCCCAGTCTCTAAGGGGCTTCTGAATTCCACCATTCCAGATTCCACTATTCATGGGGTGGGCACCGTGCCCGCCCCCGCCGCTTTCGAAGGAGCCTGACATGGCCCGCCCGTACACCCTGTTCACCGGCCAGTGGGCCGACCTGCCCTTCGAGGAAGTCGCACGCCTGGCCTCCGGCTGGGGCTACGACGGCCTGGAAATCGCCGTCTCCGGGGACCACCTGGACGCCTGGCGCTGGGATGAACCCGGCTACGTCGAGGCCAAACTCGCCGTCCTGGAAAAGTACAACCTCAAGGTCTGGGCCATTTCCAACCACCTCAAGGGCCAGGCCGTGTGCGATGACCCGATCGACTTCCGCCACGAGGCCATCGTCGGGGCCAGGGTCTGGGGCGACGGCGACCCCGAAGGCGTCCGCACCCGCGCCGCCGAGGAAATGCAGCACACCGCCCGGCTCGCCCGCGCCCTCGGCGTCGACACCGTCGTCGGGTTCACCGGCTCCTCCATCTGGCAGTACGTCGCGATGTTCCCGCCCGTCCCCGAGAAAGTCATCGAGGCCGGCTACCAGGACTTCGCCGACCGCTGGAACCCCATCCTGGACGTCTTCGACGAATGCGGCGTCCGCTTCGCCCACGAAGTCCACCCCTCCGAGATCGCCTACGACTACTGGACCACCGTCCGCACCCTCGAAGCGATCGGCCACCGGACGGCCTTCGGACTGAACTGGGACCCCTCCCACTTCATGTGGCAGGGCATCGACCCCGTCTCGTTCATCTGGGACTTCAAGGACCGGATCTACCACGTGGACTGCAAGGACACGAAGCTGCGCCCCACCGGCCGGAACACCGTCATGGGCTCCCACCTGCCCTGGGGCGACCCGCGCCGGGGCTGGGACTTCGTCTCCGCCGGCCGCGGCGACGTGCCCTGGGAATCATCCTTCCGCGCCCTCGCCGCGATCGGCTACACCGGCCCCATCTCCGTCGAATGGGAGGACGCCGGCATGGACCGCCTCCACGGCGCCCCCGAAGCCCTCGCGGCGCTGAAGAAGTACGACTTCCCGCCGTCGAACACCTCCTTCGACGCCGCCTTCAGCACCAGGAGCTGACCCTTCCCACCGGGAGTTTGCGGCACAAATTCGGTTCGGAAGTCCGCGCTGCCCGGCCGCCCGCAGCCGGGCAGCGCACCGGACTCAGGGGCAGCGGGCAGCCTCAGCTGATGAGCAGGCTCAGCGCTTCGGTCAGGTGCCCGACTTCCCGCACGGAGAAGCCGGCCGGCACCGGGCCCGGGCCGTTCGGGCTCGCGGGCACCACGGCGTGGGTGAACCCCAGCCGGTGGGCTTCGTGGATCCGCTGGTTGATCCCGGGCACGGGACGGACCTCGCCGGCCAGACCCACTTCGCCAAAGGCGATCAGCCGCTCCGGCAGGGGTTTCCTGGCCTTCGCCGAGGCCACGGCCAGGGCGACGGCCAGGTCCGTGGCGGGCTCGCTGAGCTTCACGCCGCCCACGGTCGCCACGTAGGAATCGTCCTTGTTCAGCAGGCAGCCGGCCCGCTGCTGGAGCACCGCCAGCAGCATCGCCACCCGGGAACTGTCCAGCCCGCTCGTGGCACGGCGCGGCTGTGAGCTGGAACTTTCGGCCAGCAGGGACTGCACCTCGGCCAGCAGCGGGCGGCGCCCCTCCAGTGTCACGGTGATGCAGGTGCCGGAGACCGGTTCCTTGGTCCGGGAGACAAACAGCCCGCTCGGATCGGCCAGGCCCACAATCCCGTCCTCGTTCAGGTCGAAGCAGCCGACATCGTCGGTGGGGCCGTAGCGGTTCTTGACCGCCCGCAGCAGCCGCAGCCGGGAGTGGCGCTCGCCTTCGAACTGGCACACCACATCCACCAGGTGCTCGAGCAGCCGGGGGCCGGCGATGGAGCCGTCCTTGGTCACGTGCCCCACCAGCAGGGTGGTCATGTTGCGGCGTTTGGCCGCGGCGATCAGGGAGGCGGCGACCTCCCGGACCTGCGAGACGCCGCCGGCGCTGCCTTCGACGTCGGCGCTGCTCAGCGTCTGCACGGAGTCCACGATCAGCAGGCGCGGTTCGAGCTTTTCCACCTGGCCCAGGGCCTGGCCGAGGTCCGTTTCGGCGGAGAGGTACAGGGATTCGGCGACGGCGTCGATCCGGTCCGCGCGGAGTTTGACCTGCGCGGCGGATTCCTCGCCCGTGATGTACAGGACGTCCTGCGCGGTGCGGGCAAATTTGGCCGCGACGTCCAGCAGCAGGGTGGACTTGCCGACCCCGGGTTCGCCCGCCAGCAGGATCACGGCGCCCGGGACCAGCCCGCCGCCGAGCACACGGTCCAGTTCGTCCACGCCCGTGGGCAGGAACGCCGCGGTGGTGGCGTCGACCTCGGCGATCCGGCGGGCCGGCTCCAGCACGGTGGTGGCCGCCGTCGTGCGCGCCACGGCACCGCCGGTTTCCTCCACGCTGCCCCAGGCCTGGCACTCGCCGCAGCGGCCCACCCACTTTGCCGTGGTCCAGCCGCATTCGGCGCATTTGTAGCCCGGCGCCTTGGTAGCCCGGGAAGTCTTGGTAGCCATCGCTCCACCCTATCCGCGCCTGGCGACAAGAACAGCGACAAGAACGCTCCCGCGCCGCGGCAGCTACAGCGGCGGCAGGATGTCCCGGGCTTCCCGGGAGTCGACGCCGGCCGCTTCCAGCAGGTCCACCATCAGCGGGCGGAACAGCATGACCACCGTTTCGCCCTCCAGCCGCTGCACGTCCAGCAGCCGCGGGTGCAGCCGGCCGGCGATTTCGCGCAGCTCCGTCCGGGCCGTCCGCAGGTGCGCGCGGCGGACGCCGTCGTGCACTTCCGCCAGGCCCAGGGAGAGTTCGTCGACGGCGTCGGCCGTGTCCTGCAGGACATCGGCGATGTTCTGGGTGGCCTCGTCGGACAGCGCCGCATGGTTGATCGCGCTGGTCAGGCGGCGGGCAAAGACGCGGCTATTCCGCAGGGCAAGGTCGATGTAGTCCAGCGACTGCTCCATCCGGTCCAGCTCGTCCCGGTGCCGGCGGTAGGCCGGCGCCAGCGTGGCCACCTCGCCGGAGGCGCGCAGTGACTGGCGCATCGCATCGATGAGGGGCTGGCAGTTCCGTCCGCGGATCAGCGCGTGCCAGGCCTGGGTGGAGTCGCTGTAGCTCAGCGCGGAGGCGCATTCGCGCAGGACCTCGGCGAGCTCGTGCAGGAGCTTCTTGACGTCGTTGCGGGGTTCCCGCCGCGGGTCCTTCGGGATCAGGACCGTCACCAGCAGGGCGAACACGCCGCCCACGATGGCGTCGATACTGCGCGTGAACGGGCCCCCGGCCGGCGCCGGCAGCAGCACCACCAGCAGGGACTGCAGCCCCAGCTGCGTGGTGAAAATGGTGCCGCTGTCCAGGAACCGGGCCAGCAGGATCGAGAACAGCAGCACGACGGCGGCCTGCCACATCCCGGCGCCCAGCCAGTGCAGCAGCAGGTCCCCGACCACAATGCCGATGGTGCAGCCCAGGCCGACCTCGATCACGCGGCGCAGCCGGGGGTCCCGGGAAAAACCCAGGGAGATGAGGGAGGACGTGGCGGCAAAAAGCGGGCCGCTGTGGCCGAGCACGTACTCGGCAAACGCGTAGGCCCCGACGGCGCAGCCGGTCATCTGGATGGCCGGCACCAGGGAATTCCGGCTGCGGACCAGGCCCGTGCGGACGCGGCCGCGCAGGAAGCGGGCGCTTGCGGAAAGTCCAATAGCAGGGGCCATGCGCTCCAGTCTATGGGCCGCCGGGCCGGCGGACCCGATAGCGCGAACCCCTATGGCTGTGACGTACCTGACGCAACGGCGCCCGGCCGATGTAAGCCAATGTCCCGGCGTCGTTAACCCTTCGTTCATCTTGGTCAGACATTGTCTTCATCTGGGGCACCTAGATTCAATGAAGGTACAAACCGTACGCATCCCTGCCCGGTCTTCTCCGGCCCGGCACGCATTCAGAAAATCCCTGGAAGGGGTACATCTAAGTGAAGGCACTCCGCTTCGGCCGCAACGCGGCTATCGCTGTCATCTCAGCCGGCGCTCTCGCACTGACCGCCTGCGGCTCGGACAACGCAACCGGGACCGCTCCCGCCACCCCCGCCGCTTCCGGCGCCCAGGTTTCGGGCACGCTGACTGGCATCGGCTCCTCCGCGCAGGGTGCCGCCATGGACGTTTGGAAGACCAACTTCGCCTCCGCGAACCAGGGCGCAACTGTCCAGTACTCCCCGGATGGCTCCGGCGCAGGCCGCAAGGCGCTCCTGGACGGATCCGCCCAGTTCGGCGGCTCTGACGCTTACCTCAAGGACGACGAGTACGCCAGCTCCACCACCCAGTGTGGTCCCGACGGCGCCCTCAACATCCCCGTCTACATCTCCCCGATCGCCGTGGCCTTCAACCTGCCCGAGATCAAGGAACTGAACCTCGACGCCGTCACCGTCGCCAAGATCTTCCGCGGCGAGATCGCCACGTGGAATGACCCCGCGATCGCCGCCCAGAACCCGGACGCCACGCTCCCGGACCTCAAGGTCACCCCGGTGAACCGCTCGGATGACTCCGGCACCACGTCCAACTTCACCGACTACCTGGCCGCCGCAGCCCCCGAGGTGTGGACCGACAAGTCCTCCGGCGTTTGGCCGGCCGCCCTCCAGGGCGAGAACGCCAAGGGCACCTCCGGTGTGGTCAAGACCGTCACCGACACCCCCGGAGCAGTCACCTACGCCGATGACTCCGCCGTGAGCGGCAAGCTCGGCGTCGCGCTGATCAAGGTGGGCGAGTCCTACACGAAGATCTCCGCCGAGGCAGCAGCCAAGGCAGTCGACGCCGGCAAGCCGGTTGAAGGCCGCAACGCCAACGACCTCTCCATCAAGCTGGACCGTGCGACCACCATCGAAGGCGCCTACCCGATCGTGCTGGTTTCCTTCCACGTCGTCTGCAGCGCTTACGCTGACCAGAAGACCGTCGACCTCGTGAAGGCCTTCGAGGCCTACGTCGTCTCCGACGCCGGCCAGACCGCAGCGGCCGATGCCGCCAAGTCCGCGCCGCTGTCCAAGGACCTGCAGGACAAGACCCTCAAGTCCATCGAGTCCATCAAGGTCAAATCCTAGGGATCCCTAGCGCTGGCAGGCATAGTGGAAACACAAGCCTGCAACTGGTTCCCTGTCCCGGTCCGGCTGTCACCGACGGCCACACCGGGGCAGGGAACCAGCGTGTTTGTCCGAAGTACACAAAGATCTGAAGGATCGTGAAGTGACCACCACCTCCCTGACCACGTCCCGGGGCGCAGGCCGCGCCGGAGACAAGGTCTTTTCCGCAGCCACCTTGGCCGCTGGGTGCCTGATCCTGGCCGTGCTCTTCGGAGTAGCGCTATTTCTCCTCATCCAGGCATTCCCCGCCCTTGTGGCCTCCCCGGACGAGATCCAGGGCGGCAAAGGCTTCTTGTCCTACATCTGGCCGATCGTCATTGGCACCCTGATCGCGGCCGTCATCGCCCTCGCGATCGCCACCCCGGTCGCGATCGGCGTCGCGCTGTTCATCTCGCATTTCGCCCCGCGCAAGCTCGCCTCCGGACTGGGCTACGTGATCGACCTGCTGGCCGCCATCCCCTCCGTCGTCTACGGCGCCTGGGGCGCCGCGTTCCTGGCCAAGGAAATCTCACCGGCCTACAACTGGCTGGCCAACAACATGGGCTGGCTGCCGATCTTCCAGGGCCCAGCCTCGGCCACGGGCAAGACCATCCTGACCGCGGGCATCGTGCTGTCCGTCATGATCCTGCCCATCATCACGTCGCTGAGCCGCGAAATCTTCCTGCAGACCCCCAAGTTGCACGAGGAAGCCGCCCTGGCGCTCGGCGCCACCCGCTGGGAAATGATCCGGATGGCCGTGCTGCCGTTCGGCCGCCCCGGAGTCATCAGCGCCGTGATGCTGGGCCTGGGCCGTGCCCTCGGCGAGACCATGGCCGTCGCGCTCGTGCTGTCCTCCGGCGCGCTGACCGCTAGCCTCATCCAGTCCGGCAACCAGACCATCGCCGCCGAAATCGCGCTGAACTTCCCCGAGGCCAGCGGCCTGAAGGTTAACACGCTGATTGCCGCCGGCCTGGTCCTGTTTGTTATTACCCTCGGCGTGAACATGATCGCGCGCTGGATTATCAGCCGGCACAAAGAATTCTCGGGAGCCAACTAAATGACCGCCACCCTGACCCCCGTCAAGAAGCGCTCGGCCCTCACCAAGGGCCAACTCCCGAAGTGGGCCCCCTACCTGGTTCTCGGCATCGCACTGGTCCTCGGCGCGGCGATCCTAGCCCTGATCGGCTTTAACGCCCTCGGCTGGGGACTCGTCTCGGCAATCATCTTCGCCATCGGCCTCGTCGGCTGGAGCGGCGCCGTGGAAGGCTCCCGCCGCGCCAAGGACAAACTGGCCACCTGCCTCGTGGTCGGTGCGTTCCTCATTGCGCTGCTGCCCCTGTTCTCCGTGATCTGGACGGTCCTGGTCAACGGCCTCCCGGGGCTCACGGACCCCGGCTTCCTCAGCACCTCGATGAACGGCGTCACCGGAGCCTTCGACAACAAGACCGTCGAGGAAGGCGCCCCGGTGGTCGGCGGCATCTTCCACGCCCTGATCGGCACGCTGCTGATCACGGCGATGGCGACCATCATCTCGGTGCCGGTGGGCCTGCTCACCGCCGTCTACCTCGTGGAATACGGCAACGACCGCCCGCTGGCCCGCGCCATCACCTTCTTCGTGGACGTCATGACCGGCATCCCCTCGATCGTGGCCGGCCTCTTCGCGGCGGCGTTCTTCTTCGCCGTCGTCGGACCGGGCACCAAAACCGGTGCCGTCGCCGCCGTCGGGCTCTCCGTGCTGATGATCCCCGTGGTGGTCCGCTCCAGCGAGGAAATGCTCAAAATCGTCCCGAACGAACTCCGCGAGGCGGCGTACGCCCTGGGCGTCCGCAAATGGCGGACCATCCTCAAAGTGGTCATCCCGACGGCGATCTCCGGCATCGCCTCGGGCATCACCCTCGCGATCGCCCGGGTGATCGGCGAAACCGCCCCGATCCTGGTCACCGCGGGCTTCGCCACCTCGATCAACTACAACGTGTTCAGCGGCTGGATGGCCTCCCTGCCCACATTCATCTACACGCAGATCCTCAACCCGACCTCGCCGTCGAACCCGGATCCGTCCTCGCAGCGCGCCTGGGGAGCCGCCTTGGTCCTCATCATCCTCGTGATGGTGCTCAACCTCGGCGCCCGCCTCATCGCGCGCATGTTCGCCCCCAAGACCGGCCGCTAGCCCGGCCCGGGGACCCAAATCTTCAGCCCGCACCTCCAGCAAGTGAAGGAACATCATGTCTAAGCGCATCGACGTCAAAGACCTGAACGTCTACTACGGCAAATTCCTGGCCGTCGAAGACGTCAACATCAACATCGAGGCCAAGTCCGTCACGGCCTTCATCGGCCCCTCCGGCTGCGGCAAGTCCACCTTCCTGCGCACCCTGAACCGGATGCATGAAGTGATCCCCGGCGCCCGGGTCGAGGGTGAGGTGCTGCTCGACGGCGACAACCTGTACGGCCCCGGCGTCGACCCGGTCACGGTCCGCTCGCAGATCGGCATGGTCTTCCAGCGGCCCAACCCGTTCCCCACGATGTCCATCCGCGACAACGTGCTGGCCGGCGTGAAGCTCAACAACCAGAAGATGTCCAAGGGCGAGGCCGACGTGCTGGTGGAACGCTCCCTGCAGGGCGCCAACCTCTGGAACGAGGTCAAGGACCGGCTGGCCAAGCCGGGCTCCGGGCTGTCCGGCGGCCAGCAGCAGCGGCTCTGCATCGCCCGGGCCATCGCCGTGGAACCGCAGGTCATCCTGATGGACGAGCCGTGCTCCGCGCTGGACCCGATCTCCACGCTAGCCATTGAGGACCTCATCAACGAGCTCAAGGACCAGTACACGGTTGTGATCGTGACCCACAACATGCAGCAGGCCGCCCGGGTGTCGAACAAAACGGCGTTCTTCAACATCGCCGGCACCGGCAAGCCGGGCCGGCTGATCGAATACGGTGACACCCACACCATGTTCAGCAACCCGACCCAGAAGGCCACGGAGGACTACGTCTCCGGCCGCTTCGGATAACCCCCATCGACTGCTCCACAGGTGCCGTTTTGAACCCTCAAAAGGGCACCTGTGGAGCAGTCGACGGGTCTTCAGAGCGCCGCGAGCGGTGACAGGGACAGGCCCAGCACAAACGCGACTGCCGCGGTGACCGCCGGCGTGATCAGCCAGAACAGCAGCACCCGGATCACGACCTTGCGGTTCGTGGCCGGAAACCCCTGGTTGGCGCCGGCGCCCAGCACGGCTGATGTGACCGTGTGGGTGGTGGAGATGGGCCAGTGCAGGCCGACGGCGCCCACCAGCAGGATGGCCGAGCTGAACAGCTGTGCCACGGAGCCGCGCAGGGGATCCATCCGGATCATCCGGTAGCCGATGGTGTAGGAGATCCGCCAGCCGCCCGCCAGGGTCCCGGCGGTCAGCAGGACCGCGGTGAACAGCGCCACCCAGATGGGCATCTCGCTGCCGTCTGAGAGCCCCGACGCCAGCAGCGCCAGGAGCAGGACAGCGCTGGTGCGCTGGCCGTCCTGCAGGCCGTGGGCCAGCGCCACGGCGCCCACGGCAATGCTCTGGGCCCTCCGGGAACGGGAGTTAACAACGTTCGGCGGCGTATACCGCGCGGCCCAGGTGGCGGGCCAGACCAGCAGGTAGGCGCCCGCGAAGGCAAGCAGCGGCGAGAGCAGCAGCGGAAGCACGACCTGGAAGAGCAAGGACGTGTCAACGCCCCCGACGCCGTTCCCGCCGACAACCACGCTCGCGACGCCGGCGCCGGCCAGCCCGCCAACGAGGGCATGCGTCGAGGACGACGGGATGCCCCGCCACCATGTGTAGATTCCCCACAGCACGGCACTGACCAGGCCCGCCAGCAGGATGGTGAGCCCGTTCTCGCCCGCGGGCAGCTGCACCCAGGCCTGGCTGACCGTGAGGGCCAGGGCGGCGCTGAGCCCGGCGCCGATGAAGTTGAAGAACCCGGCCAGCAGCACTGCGACGGTGGGGGTGAGGGCCCGGGTCCGGACGGCCAGTGCCACCGCCGCGGAGGCGTCCCGGAAGCCGTTGAGGAAGGCGAATGCCCCGGCGAAGACCACCACCAGGGCAAACAGGAAGATGATCACGTCAGGATTCCTTGACGATGATGCTGCCCACCTGTGTCGCGACCTTCCGCAGGTCCCTGGTGACGTCGACCAGCTGCTCGGCGATGTCCCGGGTGCGTGCGTACCGCGTCGACTTCATCTCGTTGAGCATGTCCGCCACCCAGACCCGATGGGAGCGTTCAGCGCGCTTGGACAGGCGGAGGACCTCGATCCAGTAGTCCTCGAGATCGTCCAGGTTGTCCAGCCGCCGCATGGCGTCCACGGTCAGCTCGGCCTGCCTGCTGATGATTTCCAGCTGGTCCGCGGCGCGTTTGGGCAGCCGGTCCAGTTTGTACAGCGACACCATGTCCGCGGCGGCGTCGAGTTTTTCCATCGCCTCGTTGAGGTACCGCGAGAGGGCATACATGTCCTCGCGGGGGAGCGGGTTCACAAACGAGGTCCGCATGTGGGTCAGCAGGGCGAAGTGCAGCTCCGCGGACTTGGCCTCATGGTTGTGCATGTCCTCCACCAGCCGGGCATTCTCAGTGGCCGGGGCGCCGAGGATCTCCGACAGGGTGCCCGTGGCGAGCACAATCTGGCTTGCCAGCTGGGCGAGGAGATTCAGCCCGGCGGGCTCCTGGGGGAAAAGGCGCAGCTTCACGTGTGATTACCGGTCTTCGGGAGGGAGGTGCACGGGCGGTGGCGGCCGGGCATCTGTGCTGGGGGTGACCCGCGCCTGAGAATTACTTTACCGCCAGCGTCACCTCGAACTGGTGCTTTCGGCACTGTGCGGCAGGACGACGTCGTCTGCGGCCCGGGCCGCCGAGGGGAACAGGATGAGGAGGAGGCCAAGGCCCACTGCCGCGCCGACCAGCTGGGCGACGACGAATCCCGGAACGGAGGCCGGTGCGATGCCCGCGAAGGTGTCACTGAAGATGCGCCCGACCGTCACGGCCGGGTTCGCGAACGACGTCGAGGACGTGAACCAGTATGCGGCCCCGATATAGGCGCCCACCGCCGGTGCGGCGAGGGCGCCACGCTTGGTGGCTGCGAGGGCGAAGATCAGCAGGACCAGCCCGGCGGTCGCGATGACCTCGCCCAGCAGGTGCCCCGTGGTTGCCCGCTCCTTGGTGGAGATGGACGTGCCCACCTCAAACATGGCGTTCGCGACCACGCTGCCGCTGACCGCGCCCACGGTCTGGGCGGCCGCATAGGCGCCCAGCTCCGGCAGGGTCAGGCCGGTGCCGCTGCGCCGGCCCAGGATCCAGTCTGCAATGGACACGACGGGGTTGAAATGCGCGCCGCTCACCGGTCCGAGCACCAGGATCAGGACCGTCAGGCCCAGCACGGTGGCGGTGCTGTTCTGGAGCAGCTGCAGGCCAACGTCATTGGGGGAGAGCTGCTGCGCGGCGATCCCGGAGCCGACGACGATGGTCACGAGCACGCTGGTGCCGAGCAGTTCGGCGATGGCACGGCGCCACAACGGCGGCTGGTTGGAAGTCATGGCTACAGCTTGACCGAAAGAATTAACTCAGTCAAAATTGAATCAATGAATATTGAGACAGCGGCGGGCTTTCGGGCGCGGGTGGCCAAGCATGCGGCCCTCGCCGATCCTGCGCGGCTGCGCATGGTTGATCTGCTGACCCTTGGGGACTACTCCCCAACGGAGCTGCAGGCGGAGCTGGGGATGCCGTCGAATCTGCTTTCCCACCATCTGCGCTCGCTGGAAGAGGCGGGACTGGTGATCCGCCACCGCTCCGAAGCGGACAGGCGCCGCAGCTATATCCGGCTTGCTGCCGGCGCCCTGGAGGGCCTGGTGCCGGGGGCCGAACACGCGGCCCGCCGTGTTCTGTTCGTCTGCACGCGGAACAGTGCACGCTCCCAGCTGGCCGCCGCGCTCTGGCAGCAGGTCAGCGAAATCCCCTCGACGTCGGCGGGAACGCATCCCGCGGACCGCATCGCCCCAGGTGCCATTGAGGTCGCCCGCCGCCACGGCGTGGACCTCGCGGACCTTGCTCCGCGAAGGCTGGACCGGTTGCCGGGGGAGGGGGACCTGGTGGTGACCGTCTGCGACAACGCGCATGAGGAACTGGGCGGACTGGGCGGCGTGCACTGGTCGGTGCGGGATCCGCTGCGCCTGGGTACCGAGGAAGCCTTCGAGGAGGCCTTCGAAGACATCACCCACCGGATCCATGACCTCGCGCCCCGCGTGCTCGCTGCCTGACTGATCCACACTGTCCGCCATGACCCGTCACCCAACTGTTTCCAGGAGACCCGAATGACCGCCGAAACCGCCAAGAAGCCATCCGTACTGTTCGTCTGCGTCCACAATGCCGGCCGGTCCCAGATGGCCGCCGCGTTCCTCACCACCCTGTCCCGGGGCGCCATCGAGGTCCGCTCCGCCGGCTCCCAGCCCGCCGAGAAGGTCAACCCGGCCGCCGTCGAGGCCATGGCAGAAATCGGCATCGACATGTCCGCCGAGATTCCCAAGGTCCTCACCACCGAGGCCGTCAAGGAGTCCGACGTCGTCATCACCATGGGCTGCGGCGATACCTGTCCGATTTTCCCGGGCAAGCGCTACGAGGACTGGGAACTTGAGGACCCGGCCGGCCAGGGCGTCGAGTCCGTCCGCCCGATCCGCGACGACATCAAGACCCGCATCGAGGCCCTGATCGCGTCCCTGGGGGAGCTGTGATGACTGAACCACACGACCCCCGCTACGAATCCAGTCGCGGGCTGCAGGAGCCTACCGCGCTGCTGCACCGCATCAGCAGCCGGCTGACCGCCAAGTTCGCCGGCATCTTTGCCGCCGAAACCGTCGAACGCTACGTCTTCGAGACGTACACGGCCATGGCCCGGACCGCGAAGATCACTGCCCACCTTCCGGCCACCACTGAGCACTTTGCCAATGACCGCCTTACCGCGCTGGCGAAATCCAAGGGGGCTGTCGCCTCCGAGGTCCCTGAGGTGCTCTTTGTCTGCGTGCAGAACGCCGGCCGGTCGCAGATGGCCGCCGCGCTGTTGACCGTCGAGGCCAAGGGCAGGATCCGCGTCCGGTCCGCCGGCTCGCTGCCGGCGGCCGAACTGGATCCCGCGGTCGTCGCGGCGATGTCCGAAATGGGTCTGGACCTGACCAGGGATTACCCCAAGCCGCTCACGGACGATGTCGTGCGCGCCTCGGATGTGGTGATCACGATGGGCTGCGGCGATTCCTGCCCGATCTACCCGGGCAAACGCTACGAGGACTGGGAACTGGCGGACCCGGCCGGCCTGCCCGTCGCTGCCGTGCGGATCATCCGCGACGAGATCCACGACCGGGTCAAAGCGCTCGCAGCCTCACTGCTTAACAACCCCCACCCAGATAAGGAAGAAGCCAACGCATGACCGAGACCACGAGAACGCCCAGCGTCCTGTTCGTCTGCAGCAAGAATGGCGGAAAATCCCAGCTCGCCGCCGGGCTGATGAACAAGCTCGCTCACGGAACCGTCACGGTGCACTCCGCCGGGACCAAACCCGGCCAGTCGCTGAACCCCCAATCCGTGGATGCGCTGGCCGAACTCGGCATCGACATCACCGGCGAACACCCGAAACCAGTCACCGACGAAGTCCTGGACGCGGTCGACGTCGTGATCGTCCTGGGCACCGAGGCGAAGGTCCACGCCCCCGCGGGCAAGCGGCTTGAGGTCTGGGATACCGACGAGCCGTCCGAACGGGGCATCGAAGGCATGGAACGCATGCGGCTGGTCCGGGATGACATCGGGGCCAGGGTCCGAACGCTGCATGCGGAGCTCACCGGCAACTGACCGCAGGGCATGAAAATGGTGCCGAACCGGAGACGCCTCTCGGCGGTAGGCCGCTCTAGGCGGCTAGATGTTGAAGCCCGGGGGTTTCGCGGTTCGGCACCGCCTTTAGTTTTCTACGTGACCGGGGACAAGTCAACATTGACAGTCCGCGGGCGGCGTGCCTGCCGGGGTCCGGCGGCACGCGGGGGACCTCAGTCCAGTTCGCCCAAGCGCCAGGCGTTGGCGGCGTGCTCGAGGTCCTCGGCGGTTTTGACGAGGAGGTGCGAATTGCGCGTGAGCTTGCTCGCGTGGCTCTCGTTGCTGTGCTCGGCGCCGTCGGCCAGGGTGGCCTGGCCCAGCGCCACCACGCGGCAGAACGCGGCGGAACGTTCCAGCGCGACGTCGAACTCGCCGTCGAACGCTCCGGACAGGATGGCGTCCGCCATCGACTTCATCTCGTCCGCCCCGGGCGGCTCGGCGGCGCCGGCGACCACATGGGATACCTGCGCGGTGTCCTTGCCGGCCTTGAAGTAGACGGAGATCCGTTCCGGGTCCTGGATGGTGGCTGCGCGAATGGCGTACAGGCGCCAGAGGGCCCCCGGGAGCGAGCGTGCCGGGCTTTCGGCCCACATCTCGGCGATGGCTTCCAGGCCCTGTTCATCGGCGAGCTTCACGAGCCGTTTGGTCACTACGGGGTCGTCGCTGTCGCGTCCGCGGCGCACGAGGGCCTGGGCGGCGAGGTGGGCGGCCTCGGAGATGCGGGCAGGATCGGCCCCGCCCGCGAAGGGCTCAAAGTCAATCGGGGCGAAGGGCTTCGGCTTGTGGTGCCGGTGCGGTCCTGGGGCGCTGGATCCTGCTTGCTCGCTCATGCCACCACGCTACTCCAGTGCTGTCGGGGAATCGAGCGTGCGGACCGGCGGCGCCGGGCCTGTTCGGGGCCCTGGTCCCCGCGCACGACGGCGGCGTCCGCGCCGCGTGCGCAAAACAGGCCCCGGTCTGGGGTACAGTATTAACGTCCAGAAATGGACTGGGCTGATCAGCCCTTGAACAGCGGATTTATCCGTTGTTTCGGGGCCTCGGCTGGGGCCTTTAGCTCAGTTGGTAGAGCATCGGACTTTTAATCCGTGGGTCGTGGGTTCGATCCCCACAGGGCCCACCCGCGGAGCAGGCCAGAGGCATTTTGCCTCTGGCCTGCTTCTTTTTAAGCGCTTCCGGGGTCGAGAACCCCCTAGAAGACGCCGCTGCTGACGACAAGGCCGCCAAGGTGCCGGTATTTGTGCAGCCGCCTGGGCAGCAGTTCGGTCACGGGAGCCGACGAGAGGGTGGAGAGTTCGTACTCGATGGCCTGCCCGAGGCGCTGGCAGAACGCCTTGGCCTCGAGCGCGGCGTCGCTGCGTTCGTCCACGACGTGGTCAACGAGTCCGTTGGTGTAGAGCGACGCCACGTTGACGCCCTGGGCATCGGACATGGCGGGGGCAAAGTCGGTGCTCCGGTGAACGATGGCGCTGGCGCCTTCCGGCGGCAGCGGGGAGAGCCAGGCATGCTGGGCCGCGATGGTCCGGTCGGCCGGTAGGAGGGCGAGGGCGCCGCCGCCGGCTCCCTGGCCGAGCAGCACCGACACCGTGGGCGTTTGCAGCCCAATCAGGTCGTGCAGGGACCTGGCGATTTCACCAGCCAGCCCGCCTTCCTCGGCTTCCTTTGACAGGGCTGCTCCTCCGGTGTCGATGACGGTGAGCAGCGGCAGGCCGAGTTCCTCGGCGAGCCGCATCCCCCGCCGTGCCTCCCGGAGCGACGCCGGTCCCATGGCCGTCTGCCGGGAGGGCCGGGGCCTGGTGTGCCCGATGACCACGCAGGACTTCTGGCCGAAGCGGGCCAGTGCCAGCAGCAGGCCCGGATCCTTTTCCCCCTGGCCGGTGCCGTTGAGCGGGAGCACGTCGCGTGCGCCGTGGGCGAGCAGTTGGCGCAGGTCGGGGCGTTGCGGGTTCCGGGAGATCCCGATGGACTCCCAGGCGCTGGCACCGGACGGTTTCACCGCGAGGGTGCGCGGCGGGACGGCGTGGGCGTTCGGGCCGGTGACCAGGATGCTGAGCGCGCGGTCGACGACGTCGGACAGCTGCCCGGGCGGAACCACCGCGTCGATGAGCCCCTTGTCGAAGAGGTTTTCGGCCACCTGGACGTTCTCCGGAAACGGCGTGCCGTGGAGGGCCTCATAGACACGGGGCCCGAGGAAGCCCAGCAGGGCGCCGGGTTCGGCCACGGTGATGTGCCCGAGGGATCCCCACGACGCCATGACGCCGCCGGTGGTGGGGTGCCGTAGATAGACGAGGTACGGCAGCCCGGCCTGCCGGTGGGCGCGGACGGCCGCGGTGATCTTGACCATGGAGAGGAACGCCAGGGTCCCTTCCTGCATGCGGGTGCCCCCGGAAGCGGGACCCGCCAGCAGCGGGAGCCCTTCGGCCGTGGCCCGTTCGACGGCGCTGGCGATGCGTTCGGCCGCCGCCAGCCCGATGGAACCGGCGAGGAAGCGGAACTCGCTGACGATCACGGCAACACGGCGGCCGCGGATGAGGCCTTCCCCGGTCAGGACGGACTCGTCGAGGCCCGTCTTTTCGCGGGCGGCCGCCAGTTCCGCGCGGTACTCCGGACCCGGGTCAGGGTCCGCTACCGGAACATCCCAGCTCCGGTAGGAGCCGGGGTCCAACACGGCGGCGATGAGTTCGGTTGCGTCCAGGTGCCGGGCCTTCTGTTCGGCACGCACGGTCACTGGCCCTCCTGGTCCGGGGAGGCGCCCCGGGTGGGTGAAAGCCCGAGCCACTGCCGGATATTGTCCCCGTCCTGGTTCAGCAGGGGCGGTGCGAGGTGCGTTTTGAGTGTGGTTTCTGCGGTGTCGGCCGCGGTGAAGAACCGCAGCGGCGGGCCGGGAAGGCTCACGGTGCCCAGGATTTTGTGCTCGACGTCGATCACGAGCCCCTGGGAATGGACCTGTTCCCACTCGTAGACCTCGTCCAGGGTGCGGACTTTGCCGGCCGGGATGCCGGCGTCGTTGAGTTTGGCCAGCAGGGGTTCGGCCTCGAAATCGGAGAACGCCTGCTCGATCTCTTCGATGACCTTCTCGCGGTTGCGCACCCGGTCCGCATTGCTGGCGAATTCCGGCCGCGCGGCGTCGATTCCAAAGGTGGAGGCGAAGGTGTTCCAGAGCTTTTCGCTGCCCACACTGATTTGCACCCGGCCCTGCCGGCAGTGGAACAACCCGTAGGGGGCGATGGAGGGGTGGTGGTTTCCCTGGGCCCGGGGGACCTCACCGGCGACCGTGGCCCTGGTGCCCTGAAAGGCGTGGACCCCGATCAGCGCCGCCAGCAGGGACGTGCGGACGATCTGGCCCTGCCCGGTCCGCTCACGCTCGAGCAGTGCTGCCAGGGTTCCGAACGCCCCGTACATGCCGGACAGCAGGTCGGCGATGGGAACGCCCACCCGCTGGGGGTCGTCCGGGCCGGACCCGGTCAGCGACATCAGCCCGGCCTCGCCCTGCAGGATCTGGTCGTAGCCGCTGCGCCGGGATTCCGGGCCGTCGTGCCCGAAGCCGGTGATGGACAGCACGACCAGGGCCGGGTTCAGCGCGTGCATTTGCGCGGCGGAGAAGCCCAGCCGGTCCAGCACGCCGGGGCGGAAGTTCTCGATGACGACGTCGGCGCGTCCCAGCAGTTCGCGCAGGACGGTCCTCCCGTCATCGCTCTTCAAATCCAGGGCGATGGATTCCTTGTTGCGGTTGCAGGACAGGAAGTACGTGGCCTGCGGATCGTCCTCGGGCCCGACGAACGGCGGCCCCCAGCCGCGGGTATCGTCCCCCGTGCCGGGATTCTCGACCTTGATCACGCGGGCGCCGAGGTCGGCCAGCATCATGCCGGCGTGCGGCCCGGCGAGGGCGCGGCTCAGGTCCACGACAAGGTAGCCGGACAGGGGACCTTCGGTGCGGGAAGTTGGTTCAGTGCTCATAGTGGCAGTCCTCTGTTGTGCGGGGCAGGGCGGGCTGAAGGGTCGGCTACATCCAGCCCGGCACCACCATGACCAGCCAGGCGATGGCGGGTCCGACAGCGACGACGATCCCGCTGTAAGCCAGAATCTGCTTGTAGAACTTCTCCTTGTCCACGTCTTCGGGGGCGTTGGCGAGCACCAGGGCGCCGTTGGTGGAGAACGGGGACACATCGACGATCGTGGAGGCCACGGCCAGGGCGGCGATGACCCCGACGGCGCCGATATCGCCGGTGGCCAGGAACGGCACGGCCAGCGGGATCAGGGCCGCAAGGATGGCGGTGGAGGACGCGAAGGCGGACACCACGGCTCCGACGTAGCAGATCAGCAGGGCCGCCAACAGCGGCATGCCCAGTTGGGCCACGCCGTCGGACACGAACTTGATGGTGCCGGCTTCTTCCAGGACGCCCACGAAGGTGAGCATGCCGCAGATCAGCAGCACCGTGGACCAGCTGATCTTATTGACGGCACCCTTCTGGGCCGCCGGGGAAACGAGGGCCAGGATGATGGCGATGGTGATGGAGACGAAGCCGACGTCCACTTTGAAACCGAGGGAGATGACGGCCAGGGCGATCAGCCCCAAAATGGTGACCAGCTGCGGGACGGAAGCGCGGGAACCGTCGGCTGCCTGTGGTGCAGCCGGGGAGGAGCCGGTTGCCGATATCTCCCCGGAGCCGCCCGAGGTGCCCCTCGACGAAACGCTGGTCGCGGAAATGTCCGATCCGGAGCCCTGCAGCGTGACGCCGGCCACGCGGGCACCGATGCTGACGGACATGCGCTTTTCAGCGGCCTGCTCCACGAGGCGGCCGCCGGTGCTGGACAGCAGTTTGTTTCCGCCAAGGACGATGAACAGAACGAGGGCTATGGCGAGGTTGAAGATAAAGCTGGCCAGGAAGATCGCCATCGGGTTGGCGTCCAGCTCGGTCTTGGCGATGATGCCGTTGACGGTGACGCCGTAGACGGCGATGGGGGAGAACCCGCCTGCCTGCGCGCCGTGGATCACCATCATGCCCATCATGAGCGGGTTAATTTTGTGCTTGGCGGCGAAGCTCAGTGCGATGGGCGCGATGATGGCGACGGCGGCGGGGGAAAGTGCGCCGACCGCGGTTATCACCGCGGTGATGGCGAACATGACCCACGGGATGAGGGCCACCCTGCTGCCCACCATCCGCACCGCGCCGCGGACCAACAGGTCAATCGTGCCGTTGTTCTGGGCAATCGCGAACAGGTATGTCACGCCGACGATGGTGAGGAACAGGCCGCCGGGGAAGTTGGCGAGGATGTCGTTGGTGGACATCCCGAGGACGACCGAACCGAGCAGGAAGGCCCCCACGAAGGCGAGGGCGCCCATGTTGAGGGGGAGCACCGTGGCCAGGAGGAACATCACCGCCAGGATGATGATGGACAGGACGGGAGCGGACATCTTTGTTCCTCCGGATAGAAGTCGTTGTGAAGTGGATCACTGGCCTAGCCTCCTAGACACTAGGTGTCCTTGTCAATAGTTCTCCGGTAGTCTAGGAGTCAAGCCCTTGCCGAAAGGAAGCCCATGGCGAAGATGCCAGCACCGCACCAAATTTCCAGGGTTTCGCGCCCGCGGCTCTATGAGCAGCTGGTGGAACAGATCATGGACTACATCGAGGCTGCGCAGATGGGTCCCGGCGATACCCTGCCCCCTGAGCGTGAACTGGCCGAGCGGCTCGGCGTTTCGCGGGCAACGCTGGCCCAGGCCCTCGTGGCACTGGAAGTGCTCGGCGTGATCGACGTCCAGCACGGCACGGGCGCGGTGCTGGTGTACCGTCCGAATGTTCCGTCTGTGATCAAGGGCCTGCGTGAGCACCGAAGCCGGCTGCCGGAGATCGTTGAGGCCCGGAGCACGCTCGAGGTGAAGCTTGCCGAGCTTGCCGCCGCGAGGCGGAGCAAGGACGACATGAAGGCCATCGACCAGGCGCTCGATGCGATGGCGGAAGAGGTGGCCTCCGGCGCCAAGGGTGCGCGGGGCGACGAGCTCTTTCACCAGGCCGTGACCGCCGCGGCGCACTCGGCCGTGCTGGCCCAGCTGATGAGCTTCATTGCGGGCATGATCCTGGAGACGCGCCTCGAATCACTCGGGCAGCCAGGCCGTCCGGAGCAGTCGCTGGCCTCGCACCGCAAGATCGCCGACGCGATCCGCGCCCAGGATTCCGCGGCTGCCGCTGCGGCAATGCTGGAGCACATCGATCTGGTTTCCGACGTCGCCCTTTTGAAGAACGGCTGAATCCGGCACGGTGCTGCTCGCTGCTACGGCCGCGGCCGTCGCACAGGCTCAGCTGGGGGACGAGGAGGCGGTGTTCGCCGTCTCCGACGCCGCTGCTGCCGTCTCGGCATACGTCGCCGAGACCCGGCGGTACACAGGGGTCAGGAAGGCCAGCAGCGCGGCGGCGATCATGATGATCCCGGCGATCAGGAACACCAGGGCGATGCCGCGGGAGGTCCCCTCGCCCAGCAGCGGGGCCAGCTGGGCGGCGCCCTCGGCGGACCGCGCGTACGGAATGATCCAGATCTGGGCGATCGGCGCGACGAGGAACGCGGTGATCGGCGCTGCCGCGGACTCGAAGGCCATGGCGAACCCGAACACCCGGCCCTGCCGCTGCAGAGGCACCACCAGCTGGATGATCGTCTGCTCGGCGGCCTCCACGAAGGGCACCAGGACCAGATACAGCCAGATCCCGGCGATGTACAGCCATCCCCACTCCCGCACTGTGAACACCGCGCCGAGGACCCCCATCATGATCACCGCCAGGAGCATGGTGCGCAGCGGGTTGGACCCGAGTCCGAACTTGCCGATCAGCGCGCCGCCCACGATGAACCCGGTGGCGCCGAGCGCGAAGTAGGTTCCCCACAGCTCCACGGGGAACAGCTCCAGACCGTAGGGGTCCATCAGCGCCAGGTAGACGCCGCCGATGAAGTTGTTGAACGTGGAGAAGAGGATCAGTGCGAACAGTCCGGAAATGGCCATGACGGCTGCGAGGGAGCCGCGCAGGTCGAAGCCGCCGTGCGCGTCCGTGGCGGCCGCGCGCACCTCCTCGGGCATGCGCAGCGTGAGCAGGTGCGCGAACGCCAGCGCCGTGAGCACGATGGCCACGGCGATCGTCCAGCCCATCCCCAGCAGCCCGACCGACAGCCCCGAGAGCACCGAGGTGACGATGAACATCAGTCCCTGCACCATGCCCACCAGCCCGTTGGCGTTCGCGCGCCGGTCCGGTTCGATAAGGATGGTGACCGTGGTGGAGAGAGCGATGTTGCGCATGTTTTCCACCACCGCGCCGACCAGGATGATCAGGGTGAAGACCCAGAACCACGGCTGTGTCAGGTCCAGCAGTGCGGCGGGGGGTGTCAGCAGGAACATAACCCCGGACAACACGAACATCACCAGGGTGAAGCCGGCGGCGAAGCGCATCACCGCCAGCTTGCGGTAGCGGTCCACGAACGTGCCGAAGCTGATGCTGGAAACGGCGATCAGCAGCATGTACGCGCCGCCGATAACGCCTGTGGCGATCACATTGCGCGTCTGCAGGTACACCCAGAACGTCAGGGCGAACCACAGGTAGCTGGTCGTGATGTTGGCCAAGGCGGTGTTCACCAGGATCCCGGCGAAGGTGCGGAACCGCTGCGCCGGACTCCGCAGGGACGTGTCGATGGAATCGACCCTGGGCAGGGCCGGGTCCTGCTCGGTCATGCGTCCCAGTTTACTGAGAACTGACCGGAGCGGACATGGGGTCGCGGCATGAAGAGGCCGCGGATCGGGTCCGGTCCCGGGGTTCATTCGCCGCCCGGCCAGACGGAGAACACACGATGGACTAGTTATCAGTTCCGCTAGGATTGCCGGATGAACGCGCACAGCCCCTCCGGTTCCGGGTACTGGTACGGACCCGACGACAGGCTCGACCCGCCCGGCGCCGTCCTGCAGGCGCTTCGCGAATACCGCAACGCGGAGGTCGCCCGGCGGCGCTCCACGCGGGATTCCATGGGGATGGGCGAGACGGACCTGCTGGCGCTGAGGTACCTGCTCCGCGCCCAGGCCGGGGGCGAGCGGGTGGGGCCGAAGGACCTCAGCCGCGTCCTGGGCATCACCACAGCCTCCACCACCTCCCTGATCGACCGCCTCGTCGGCAGCGGGCATGTCCGGCGCGAGCCCCACCCCACGGACCGGCGCTCGCTGGTGATCGTTCCGACGGCGGCCACGGATGCGGAGGTGCGGGCCACGCTGGGGGACATGCACCGCCGGATGATGGCCGTCGCGGAGGAGCTGAGCGCGGAGGAGGCGCGGACCGTGGTCAGTTTCCTGCGGCGGATGAGTGCAGCCGTCGCGGAGCCCCCGCACCACGCCACGGGCTAGCGCCTGAAAACTCGCTAGCCTGACTAGTTATATGTATGCTTACTAACTATGTCTGATATGTGCTTTTCCGGCGGCGCCGTGACTGAACTGGCCCCCGCCTCCGTGCCTTCCCTGCAGTCCCTGGCCGCGCCGGTGCACTGCGGGATGCCAATGGAGTGGAAGACGCCTGCGTCGGCCAGTATGTCCGTGTACTCCTTCGCGCCGGCGGATGCCGCGGCCGAGCTGCCGCCGCTCTGGCGCTGCGGCTGCGGCTTTCAGCTGGACGGAATCATCCGCCCGTCCGGGATCCTGTCCGGGCTCAGCCGGTGACCCCGACTTCCGCGGCCGGACAGCTCAGCTGGCCGGGGTCCCCGCACCGCTGAACCCGACCACCGCCCGGTTGCGCCCTTCGGCCTTGGCGTCGTACAGGGCCCGGTCGGCTTCCCGGAGGAGGCGCTGCAGCCCCGCCGTCCGGTCACGAGTGCCCACGACGCCGAAGCTCGCCGTCGGCCTGTCCACGCCGGCGGGCAGGGACGGGTGTTCGGCCAGGGAGGCATTGATCCGGCCCGCGATCCGGACGCCCTCGTCGGCGTCGACGCCGTCGAGCAGCAGCGCGAATTCCTCCCCGCCGTAGCGGCCCACCAGGTCCGCGTCCCGCACGGCGGAACGGCAGGCGTCGGCGAAAGCCCGGATGACGCCGTCGCCCGCGTCATGCCCGAATCGGTCATTGATGGCTTTGAAGCGGTCCAGGTCCGCCATCACAATCACGGTGTCGACGCCGGCCGCGAAGTTGGCCCGGAGCCTGCGCTGGGCCTGGTGCATGAACTCCCCGCGGTTCAGCAGCCCGGTCAGCCCGTCACGGTAGGCCAGCTCCCGCAGGTCCTCGGTCCGGCGGGCGTAGTTCAGCGAGGTGATGCTGGACGAGACAACCACCAGCAGGACCATGGCCATCAGCAGCGTTACCCCGGTGCCGAACAGCACCTGGAACAGCGGATCCTCCGGACCCAGCACCGCCAGTCCCACCATCCGGCTCAGGTAATACCCGGCGCAGACAGCCGTTGCGACGGCGAGGGACCGGACCAGGTGCCAGGAATCCGCGCGCTCACGCCACAGCTCCACGGACGCGAGGCCGATCGCGGCCCCCATCAGTGCCAGGAGGGCAATGCTGCCGAACCGCGCCATGTCTGAGTAGCGGACGGCGGCGTCGATGGCGTAGGCGGCCGTGGCCGGGACCCCCAGCAGCCAGGGCCGGACCCGCCGCCGGCCAGCGAGCGGGTCCCGGCCCAGACGCAGCCGGAGCCCAGCACCATCACACCGTTGCCCACGCTGGTAGCCCAGGTCACGTCCCGGGCCTCGCCCATGAAGTAGAACGCGGCGGCCAGGAAGAACGAGGCGACAGCACCGCACCACCAGCCGGCAAAGGGAGCCCGGCTCTGGCGGTAGGTGTCGAAGTAGAAAAGGACCAGCATCGTCAGCGTCATCACAGCGAAGACCACCATGAGCGTTGACCGGTCGAGAAGCACCATAACTTGAAGATTCCCTGCTGCCGGAGCGGCCCTCCCCGTGGACCGACGGCGTAGTTCCCCGCCGGATCAGGCCCCGGCCGGGACAAGTCTCTCAGAACGCCGCCCCCGCCGCCCGCAGCGGCGCGACATCGGGGCGGCGCCGGGGTCCCCCAGCGGGCGCCCGGGGTGCAAGATGGTCCCATGGATGCCGTCGACGCCCTCAACGAGATTGCCTTCTGGCTCGAACGCGAGCTCGCCCCGACCTTCAAGATCCAGGCGTTCCGCAAGGCCGCCGGAATCATCGCCGGCCTGGGGCCGGAGGAACTGGCGGCCCGGGCCGCGGACGGCCGGCTCAGGAGGACCAAGGGGATCGGCGACCGCACGTACCAGGTCATCAGGGAGGCGCTCGACGGCGGCGTCCCGGAGTACCTGGACGGACTGCGAAACCGGGGAGCCAGGCCGCTGGTGCCGGGAGGACACGAGCTGCTGGCCTCGCTGCGCGGCGACCTGCACAGCCACAGCGACTGGTCCGACGGCGGATCTCCGATCCAGGCCATGGTGGACGCGGCCAGGCTGCTGGGCCGCGAGTACCTCGCACTGACCGACCACTCGCCCAACCTCAAGATCGCCAACGGGCTGAGCGCCGAGCGGCTGGCCGAGCAGCTCGGCGCCGTCGCGGAGATCAATGACCGCACCGACGGCGGGTTCCGGCTCCTGCGGGGCATTGAGGCCGACATCCTTGAGGACGGCAGCCTGGACCAGACACCGGAGATGCTGGACCGGCTGGATATCGTGGTCGCGAGCGTGCACTCGAAGCTTCGCGCGGACAAACGCACCATGACCCGGCGGATGCTCGGCGCGATCGCGGACCCGCACATGAACGTGCTGGGCCACTGCACGGGCCGGCTCATCCAGGGCGGACGCGGAACCCGTCCGGCGTCGGAGTTCGACGCCCGCGAGGTCTTCGCCGCCTGCGCGGAGCACAACGTCGCCGTCGAAATCAACGCCCGGCCCGAACGCCAGGACCCGCCGGGCGCCCTCATCGAGGTCGCGCTCGACGCCGACTGCCTGTTCAGCATCGACAGCGACGCCCACGCCCCGGGACAGCTCGATTTCCTGCAGTACGGCGCCGAGCGCGCGGAACGCAACGGCGTGCCGGCGGAGCGGATCATCACCAGCTGGCCCCTGGAGCGCCTGCTGGCATGGGCGGCGAAGCGCTGACCTCATCCGGGGGACATGCCCTCCGTGTTCGGGGAGGGGTGGACATGGTGCCCTTATGTCCAGCGTGCGGCGCGCGGACTGGGCATGTCCCGCGGCCCGTCCGGATGCGCGCGGGGGACATGCCCTCCGTGTTCGGGGAGGGGTGGACATGGTGCCCCTATGTCCAGTGTGCGGCGCGGGGACTGGGCATGTCCCGCGGCGCGGACCCAGTCCACCCCTGGCCGCGAGCCTTAACCGCAAACGGCCGGAACGCACCGAGGGTGCGTCCCGGCCTCGGCGGCCGCGACCTAGTCGGCGCGGATGATGCGGCTGGCGTGGTCATAGCGGAAGGTGATCTGCCCGCCGTCGTGCGTGATGTTGACGTTCCCGCCGCCGGGCGCGCCTCCGGCGCCGTAGTTCTCCGTCCACGAGCGGTTGAGGGCCGCCTTGAACCCGTAGCTGCCGGCCGGAAGGGTGGTGGTCAGCTTCCAGACCAGGTCCCTGGGATCCAGCGTCAGCTGCGCCAGGTCACAGTCCGGCATCCAGTCACCCGTGCAGCCGAGTTCCGAGTTCATGTCGCCCGCTGCCGCCACAGCCCCCGGCTGCTGGGAGGCGTAGCCGGCGCTGAGCAGGTGCGTGCTGTTGTCATAGCGGAAGGTGACCGGGCCGCCGGGATGGTTCAGCGTGATGTTGTTGCCGTTCAGCGCTCCGCCGGCACCGTAGTTCTCGGTCCACGATCCGTTGAGGGCGGCTTTGAACTCGTAGCTGCCGGCGGGCAGGTCCGCGGTCAGCCGCCAGATCCTGTCTGCCGGATCCAGGGTCATGAACGCGCTCTCACAGTCGGGCAGCCAGTCACCCGGGCAGTCCATTTCCGAGTTCAGGCTGCCGGCGACGGTGACCGAAGCCGGCTGCGGAAGCTCCCCGGCCACGACCGTGCGGGTCTCGCTGACCACCTCGTCTGCGCCCGGGACGCTCATCAGCGCCCGGTAGCGGAGCTGGGTGCCGTCCGGCACGGCGAGTGCGCCCAGATCGTCGACGACGGTGTAGGCGGGGGACGTGCTGTCCTCACCGATGTTCGACCATTCGCCGCCGCTGATGCTGCGCTCGAAGCGGACGACGTAGTCTGCCTTTTCCGGGCCGGCGACCGCACTGACCTCCACCTTGCCCTGGACGCTGCTGCCCTCTTTGGGGGACACCAGGCTCAGGACCGGGGCGGGGACGGCACCCGTGCGGGACTGGCTCACGGAAGTGTGTCCGCCGTTGTCGAGCACCACCGCCCGGTACTCCAGGGCGGTTCCGGCGTTCAGTCCGGCGACGTCGTGGAAGACCTGGTACGGGGCGGTGTCATCGGTGCCGATGGACGCCCAGGCGCCGCCGGCGGTGCGTGCCTGGAACGTCACCTCGTAGAACGAACTGCCGCCGACGTCGGCTCCAATCCGCAGGCGGCCGTTGTCCCCGGCGGCCGGTGCCGGGTCCTGGAGGGCGACGGCGGGGGCTGCTTTGGAGCGCGGGATGCGGCCGGAGGATTCGTATACGACGGCGGAGAGCGGCGGCACCGTCACGGTGAGGTTGCCGCCCGCGTCGGTCCTGGATTCCGCTGCGGCATCCCCGTAGATCCGGCTGAACGTCCGCTTGCCGACATAGGTCGGCACGGCGGCTGTCTGGGGCTGTTCGCTGTTGTTGACCGACACCACGTACTCGCGCTGGTCCCGGGCGTCGATCCTGGAGAAGGCGTAAATGCCGGACTTGTCGGAGGCGTAGCGGTTTTGGTGGGCGCCGTTCCGCAGTGCCGGGTGCTCCGCCGTCAGCGCGGCGAGGGCGCTGATGCCGGCATACAGGGGATGGGCCGGGTCGAAGTTGTTCGCCGCGTGGGTGGCGTCGGTGCCGAGCAGATCGTCGTCGAGATAGTCCGCAACCCGGCTCGCGAAGAGCGTCTGGCGCGCATCCTGGTCCCCGCCCGGGCCGGTGAATCCCTGTTCGTCGCCGTAGTAGATGACGGGGTTGCCGCGGGAGAAGTACATCAGCTCATGGGCGAGCCGGTCACGGGCGACGCGTTCGGCGTCGTCCGCCTGGGGGTTGTCCGCGGTGATGAAGCTGCCGATCCGGCCCATGTCGTGGTTCCCGAGGAAGGTGGGCAGCTGGTAGACGTTGGAGTCCGCGTCGGTGTACCAGTCGTCCCCGGCGAAGAAAGTCTCCAGGCCCCCCGCGGCCTGGCCCCGGGAGGCGAAGTTGCGGGCGGCGTCCTGGAACGGGAAATCCAGCACGGCCTGCATCTTGTTGCGGGTCGTGAACTGCGAGGTGAAGCTCTTGGACGTGTCGAAGACCTCGCCGAACATAAAGAACTCGTCCTTGCCGTGGGCCCTGGCGTAGTCGAGGACTTCCGGGCCGAACTTCTGCCAGAACTCGTCGTTGACGTGCTTCATCGTGTCGATCCGGAAGCCGTCCACACCGAAATCCCGGATCCAGTCCTTGTAGATCTCGCTCATGCCGTCGACCACGGTCGGGTGCTCGGTGAACAGGTCATCGAGGCCGAAGAAGTCCCCGTAGAAGGAGTTCTCGCCTTCAAAGGTGGTGTCGCCGCGGTTGTGATAGAGCGTCGGGTCGTTGAGCCATTCCGGGACCTTGAGTGTCTCTTCCCCGGGCGCCAGTACCGGCTCGTAAGGGAAGGACGTCGCCTCGTCCAGGGCCGGGAAGTCGTCCGTGCCGGCGTAGTCGCGGTCGTCGAAGGGGACTCCGGCGGCGGTCAGGTAGGGGTCGGCGTCCTTGGAGACGTAGGCGGCGCGGTCCTTGGCCTCGCCGTCATCCATGTAGCCGATGACGTCCGCGGTGTGGTTGGTGATGATGTCGAAATAGACCTTCATACCGCGGGAGTGGGCCTCGTCGATGAGCGCCTTCAGCTCCTCGTTGGTGCCAAGGTGCGGATCGATCTGGGTGAAGTCGGTGATCCAGTAGCCGTGGTAGCCGGCCGACTTGTCCTCCGGCTGGACCGCCTTGTTCTTGAAACTCGGGGTCAGCCAGATCGACGTGGTTCCGAGGCCCTGGATGTAGTCGATCTTCTCCCGCAGGCCTTTGAGGTCCCCGCCGTTGTAGAAGCCCTTGCTGGTCGGGTCGAAGCCGGAGACCATCGGGTCCGGGCCGAGGCCGCCGTCGTCGTTGGCGGTGCTGCCGTTGTTGAAGCGGTCCGCCATCACGAAATAGAAGCGCTCGTCCGTCACCGGGCCGCGCAGTGAGTGGATGCCCGAAGCGCCGTCAGGGTCCGGCGCGGCCTGGGCTGCCGGTATCGGGGCGACGACGGCGGCTGCCGCGGTCACGAGCGCCGCCGTCATGACGGCCCCGCTGCGGAGGAATACGGTATGCCACGCCCGGTGGCTGGGCGCGGGCGTTGTGCCCGTGCTGGTACTGCGGATGAACACGATGGAGACCTTCCGGTAAGCGGCGTTGCCTCTGCGAAGGGCGATACGGAGAGAGACTCCTGAGAGCCAAGTCACAACTGTAAGCGCTTGCATGGAGGTTATTCCAGCGAATGGTCAGAAATTTTTCGGGCCTGGACCGCGGGACATGCCCTCCGGGTGCGGGGACGAGCGGACATGGTGCCCCTATGTCCGGTGTGCGGCGCGGGGACTGGGCATGTCCCGCGGCCGGCGTTGCTGCGCGGGCCCGTCCGGGCGCGCCCAGGGGGGACATGTCCTCCGGGTGCGGGGAGGGCTGGACAGAGTGCCCTTATGCCCGGCGTTCGGTGCGGGGACTGGGCATGTCCCGTGCGGGGACCAGCGCCGTGGGCGAAGCCAGGTCGACCCGGCCCACGGCTTCGCCGGGGAGCCCGGTCTCCGGATCCAGCCGGTACGTCACCACGTCCCCGGAGCGTTCGTGCGCCACGTGCAGCCAGCCGTTGCGGACCAGATGATGCCGCGGCCAGTCGCCGCCGCTGGGAATATCGGCCACGGGCCCGACGATGCCGCCGCCCGCGTCCACCGCCAGCACGCCGATCCGGTTGGAGCCGCGGACCCCGACGTAGGCGTGCCTCCCGTCGGCGGCGAGGGCAATCTCGGCGGCGGAGTCACCGGCAAGGGCACCCGCCGCGGTCGCCGGGACCACTCCGGCCAGGCTGAACGTCCCGGACCCGGCGGACCGCTGCACCACGGCGACCTCAACCGAATACTCCGTCACCACCAGCACGCTGCCGCCGGGATGCTGGACCAGATGCCGCGGGCCGCTGTCCCGGGGAAGGGCCAGTTCGTGGTCCAGCCGCAGCCCCTGGCCGGGCACGTAGTTCCAGACCCGCAGGAGGTCGTGCCCGAGGTCGGTGGTCATCACCCGGCCGTCGTCGAGCATCAGGCTGGCGTGGGCGCGGCTGGGCCGTCCGGCCGGCGTCGAGGCGGCCGCCGCGAACCGTGCCGAGATGCCGCCGTCGTCGTCCAGCTCGTACAGCAGGACCTGGCCGTCGCCCCAGCAGGCCACCACGAGGAAGCGGCCCTGCGGGTCGACGGCGACATGGCAGGCGGCGTCTCCGGCCGGCCAGTGAGGGCCGGCGGGTTCCAGGCCGAAGTCGCCGGACCGGCGGTACGCCGTGACGGTCCGGGCCGCCTCGCCCACGGCATAGACCACGTCAAGGGCGGGGTGTACGGCGAGGAACGACGGCGAGTGCGCCGCAGCGGCGACCCCCAGCCGGCGCAGCGTCCCGTCAGCGCCGGCCCGCAGCGCCCCGATTCCGGTCCCGCGGCCGCCGCCATCCGCGGTGTAGCAGCCGGTCCAGAGCAGCTCATGCGCGGGGACGGCGCCCGGCGGGACGTGAAGGGAGGACGCGTCGGCGGTTCGTGGGGTGGCCATGGTGCCATCCTGCCACTTCGATAGCATGGGATTCCGGCATCATCAGCGGACGGGGGCGCATGAGAGGTTGTCCTGCGCCCCGGCCTTCGGTCATCACGCGGCTGCGGGCGGCCGGCTGCGTGTTCGCCGAGGACGAAGCCCGGCTGCTGGGCGCCGCCGCCGCGACACCGGACGAGCTTGATGCCCTCGTGGAGCGGCGGGTTTCCGGACTGCCGCTTGAGCACATCCTCGGCTGGGTGGAGTTCTGCGGGCTGCGGGTCGAAGTGGACGCGGGGGTCTTTGTGCCCCGCCGCCGCACCGGGTTTCTGGTCCAGCAGGCCGCGCGGCTCCTGGCCGGAACCGGCCGTCCGCGGCGCGCGCCCGTCGTCGTCGACCTGTGCTGCGGCTCGGGGGCGGTTGGTGCCGCGCTGGCCGCGCTGGCCGGCCCGCTGGAACTCCACGCCGCGGACATCGACACCGCCGCGGTGCGCTGCGCGGTCCGCAACATCGTTCCGCTCGGCGGTGCGGTGCACGAAGGGGACCTTTACGAGCCTCTCCCGGCGCGGCTGCGCGGGCGCATCGACGTCCTGGCGGTCAACGCCCCGTACGTTCCCACCGCGGAAATCGGCACCCTTCCGCAGGAAGCCCGCCTGCACGAGCCGCGGGTTTCCCTCGACGGCGGCACAGACGGGCTGCAGGTCCAGCAGCGGGTGGCCGCCGCGGCGCTTCAATGGCTGGCGCCGGGCGGCCACCTGCTGGTCGAGACGAGCCGGCGGCAGGCGTCGCGGACGGTCGAGCTCTTCATCCGCAACGGACTCGCTGCGCGGGTGTCCAGCTCCGGAGCGCTGGACGCCACGGTGGTGATCGGAACAGCCGCGAGTGGTGCAACCGCCGGGCCGGCGGACCCGGCCTAGCTAGGAGATCTTGTCGGGATCGACGTTGGTCGCGGCTCCGGCCGGGGTGGCGCCTCCTTCGTCGGACCAGTCCTGCCCGTGCTGGTCGCTCAGCGCCGGGTCGGACTCGACGTCGGCGGCGGCTGAAGCGGCAGAAGGAGCGGACGCGGACGAGGTCCCCAGGTTCACGGTCTCCGGATGCGTGCTGTGCGCGGGGAAGCCGCCGACTGCGGCGTCGCCGTCCGGCTTACCGCCGCCCTGTGTCTCCGTGGGGGTCTGGTCACGGCGGACGGCTGAACCGATGACTGTCCCGGCGCGCCGGGCAGCCTCGCCGAGCTGTTCAGAGACCTCGGGGGCTTTTTCCTTCACTGCTGCAGTCGCCGCGGTCACCTTTTCCTGGACCGGCTCGCTTTCCCAAAGGGCCGCCGCGCGGGCCTTGAGCTTTTCGTAGGCTTCCCGCCCGGACCGTGATCCAAGAATGTAGCCTGCGGCGATTCCGGCTCCAAAAAGAACTTTGCCTTTCATGCTGTACTCCTGCTCCTCGGTGCTGCTCAAAAAAATATGGTGGTCTATTAAATCGTGGTGAGGCCGTGTGCCAAAAAACCGGCCCCGGGAAGAATCCCGGGACCGGCTTCGGTCGCGTCAGCTTTAGCGGGCTGAGCGCTTGGTGATCATGCCGTAAACGAGCAGGACGATGATCGCACCGCCGATGGCCAGGAGCCAGGTCGACAGCGAGAAGAACTCGTTGATGCCAGTGCCGAACAGCAGTCCGCCAATCCAGCCGCCCAGGATGGCGCCGACGACGCCGAGGAGCAAGGTGATGAAAATGCCACCGCCCTGCTTGCCCGGGAGGATTGCCTTAGCGATTGCTCCGGCGATAAGGCCCAGAATCAGAAATGCAAAAAAACCCATTTTTGTTGTTCCTTCTTCTTTCATTGAGGAGACACCCGGGTTGCCGAGTGCGCTTCATCCTTCTGCCCTAATACTAATCATGCTTAGCATAAAAGAGCCACTCCGGGACCGGATACTTTGGGCGGGGCGACTCATTGTGGGCCTCCCGGACGAGTCGGGGCAGGTGGAATGCGCGCCCGGCGGACAAATCACCACGCATAATCCTCCGGTGCGGTCCGGTACCCCGGGAAGATGCCGTCCAGCCGCTGGAGCGCCCCGGCATCGAGGACCAGGTCCAGGGCGCGGAGGGCCGACTCCAGTTGCTCCCGGGTGCGGGGACCCACAATCGGTGCGGTCACGGCGGGCTGGTGCAGCAGCCAGGCCAGCGCGACGTCCCCCGGTTCCCGGGCCAGCTCGCCGGCGAAATCCTCGAACTGGCGGATCTGTTCGCGGTGTTTCTCGAGGGTCGCGAGGGACCGGCCCTCGGTGCGGCGCGCGCCGTCGTGCCCTTTCTTCAGCACCCCGCCCAGCAGGCCACCCTGCAGGGGTGACCAGGGGATCAGCCCCAGCCCGTAGTGCTGTGCGGCCGGGATGACCTCCAGTTCCGCGTTGCGGGTCAGCAGGTTGTAGATGGACTGTTCGCTGACGAGCCCGTAGCTGTGCCGGCGTACGGCAGCCTCCTGCGCCTGGGCGATATGCCAGCCGGCGAAGTTGCTGCTGCCCGAATACAGGATCTTGCCCTGCTGAACCGCGACGTCGATCGCCTGCCAGATTTCATCCCACGGAGTCAGCCGGTCCACGTGGTGGAACTGGTAGAGGTCGATGTAGTCCGTCTGCAGCCTTTTCAGGCTCGCGTCCAGGGCACGGCGGATGCTCAGTGCCGAGAGCCTGGACTCGTTGGGCCGGTCCGTCATGGTGCCATAGAGCTTGGTGGCCAGCACGGTCCGCTCCCGGCGCTCGCCGCCCGTGGCGAACCAGCGGCCCAGGATTTCCTCGGTGCGGCCCCGGTGGCCGGCGCCGCCGTAGACGTTCGCGGTGTCGAAGAAATTGATGCCCGACTCCAGCGCTGAGTCCATGATGGAGCGGGCATCGGATTCCTCGGTCTGCGGTCCGAAGTTCATGGTTCCCAGGCAGAGCCGGGAGACTTTCAGGCCGGAGCGGCCGAGCTGCGTGTACTGCACGCGGTGGTCCTTCGCGGCTTAGCGCTCCAGCCGGAACCCGAGCTTGATGGTTACCTGCCAGTCGGCGATCGCGCCGTTTTCGAGGTGGCCGCGGATTTCCTTGACTTCGAACCAGTCGAGGTGCCGCAGGGTCTTGGCCGCCTCGGCGATGCCGTTGCGGACGGCGGCGTCAACACCCTCGTTCGACGTTCCGACAATTTCAGAAATGCTGTAAGTGTGATTAGACAACTTCGCTCCTCGTGATCGCCATCGATACCCGGCGGTGGGCCGTTCCTGCAGATTAGCCGACAGATCGCAGCGGGACTAGGGGCCGGAGGCCATGCCTCAGGATCCGGAGACCGGCCCCGGCTCGGGACGCTTGGGCGCCATCGGCGGGGCGTCGGCGCGCTTCCGGACCCGCTTGACCATCCAGGGAAGCAGGTAGTTGGTGAACCAGGCGAGGTCTCCGGCCTTGCTTTCGCGCCAGCTTCCGGCCGGCATGGGCTTGGGCTCCAGCGGACTCAGGCTGTGCGGGACGCTCAGGGATTCCAGCACCATCGCCGCGATGGTGTGGTGCCCCATCGGGGAGAAGTGCAGGCGGTCCGGGTCCCACATCCGCGGGTCCGAGAGCTGCCGCAGGGCCCAGAGATCGGCGATCACCCCGTGATGGCGCATGGCGATGGTCCGGATGTTCTCGTTGTAGACGGCGACCCTGCCGCGGTTGTGTCCCAGCAGCGGCGTGTCGCCCCAGTCGGGGCCGGTGAATAGCACGATGGTGGCGCCGGTGGCGCTGAGCTTGCCCACCGCGGCGTCGAGGGTGGCAGCGAGCCGGTCGGGATCGCTGCGGCGGAAGACAATGTCGTTGCCGCCGGCCGACAGCGTGACCAGGTCCGGCTGCAGCGCAATCGCGGGTCCGAGCTGCCGGTCCAGGATCTCGCGCAGGAGCAGTCCGCTGACGGCGAGGTTCGCGTACCGGAAATCAGGCCTTCCCTCGCTGAGTTCCTCGGCGATCCGGTCCGCCCAGCCCCTCATGCCGCCGGGGCTCAGGGGCTCCGGGTCCCCGATGCCCGAGGTGAAGGAATCTCCCATCGCGACATAGCGGCTCCACAGCCCCGCGTTCCAGGACCCGGTGCCAGCGCCCGCATTCCGGTCCGGGCCCCGTCGCGGGGCGGGGCCGCCGGCGCCGGCCTGGCCGGCGCCGGAATCCAGGAAACCGGCGGCGTTCACACTCCCAGAAATACGCCGAAATTGCGGGCTTCACTAGGTACTTAGGTCCCTAGCAGAGCGAGGGAGATCATACCCTGCGGGGCATCACTGATACGCAGGGGGGTATATCATGGAATGTAGCCCCGTTGATCCTGGAGGAACAGATGGAACTCGATCCCACCGACATGAAGCCCGTCATCAACCGACTTCGCCGTGCCCAGGGGCAGCTTGCCGCCGTCACGCGGATGATTGAGGAAGGTCGTGACTGCAAGAGCGTTGTCACCCAGCTGGCCGCGGTGTCCAGCGCGCTGGACAAGGCCGGATTCTCGATCATTGCCACCGGCCTGCAGCAGTGCATGCAGCAGGAGGACCCCAGCCTGGACCGGGCCGAACTCGAGAAGCTCTTCCTCTCGCTCGCCTGAGCCCCGCCCGCGCACGGTTGACCGCCCGCGCACGGCTGACTGCTGCTCGGCTGCGCCTTCTGCGTGCCGGCCGCGCGTTCCGCCGGCCTACCAGGCCGGAGTCCGGCCGGATGGTCAGGCCGGACGCTCCGCCAGGACGTAGGTCTTGAGGTCGTCCAGCGTCTGCTGCATGTGCGCGTCCATGGCGTCCCGGGCCTGGTGCGGATCCCGCGTCGCCAGCGCATCCGCGATCTTCCGGTGATGGCCGATCGCGTGCGCTTGGATTTCGCGCACCTTGGAGGTCTCGGTCCGCCGCTTTTCCAGCACCCGGTGCAGCGGCGCGAACAGCACGGCCACAAAAACATTCTCCGAGGCGCGCAGGATGAGGTCGTGGAAGGCAAGGTCCGCCGCCACGAACGCGGCGACATCGTGCTTCTCGTGCGCCTCGCGCATCGATTCCAGCTCCCCGTAGAGGGTCTTGAGGTCCGCGTCGCTGATCCGGCCCGCGGCGAGCTCGCAGGCGCCCGACTCCAGCATCCGGCGCAGCTCAATCAACTGAACGGCGGCCGCCGCGTCGTTCTTCCCCTCTGAGGCTGCCCGGAGGACGGCCTCCAGCGAGGCCCAGCGGCTCAGCGGGTTCACGAAGGTCCCGCGGCCGCGCTCGACGCTGAGGATCTGCTGGGCCTCCAGGGTCTTCATCGCCTCGCGGACCGTCATGCGGCTCACCTCATGGCGGGCGCTCAGCTCCAGCTCGCCGGGGACGGATGCCCCGGGCGGGAACTCGCCGGCAATGATCCGGTCCAGCAGTTCGTCCGCCACGACGCCGACCAGCGATTTCCTAGCCAATTTTCCCCATTCGCTGTCTCCGACCTGCCTGATGGACCAGTCTACTTGCGCGTCTTTGTGCCGTGTGCCACACTAGCATTCAAATGTTAGATGTCAGACATCTTACAAATCCCTTCCGCAGCTGAGTTCACCACAATGGAGTGCACGTGCCTTTTGAATCAGAGCTTTTCGAAGCCGAAGTGCTGGCCGCCTTCCCGGCGGAGGTCAGGATCCCGGCCCGGACCGTCGCCGACGCCCTCGCAGCCTCGTCGGTGCCGTCCCCCCGCATCCTGGTGGTGCTCGACGACGACCCGACCGGCACACAATCCGTCGCGGACCTGCCGGTCCTCACCCGCTGGGAAGTCGCCGACTTCACCTGGGCCTTCAACCACCGCATCAACGGCCGCCGCCAGGACGCCGTCTATGTCCTGACCAACACGCGGAGCCTGGACCCCGCCGAGGCTGCCGCCCGCAACGAAGAGGTGGTCCGGAACGCCCTCGCGGCCGCCGCCCTCGAAACCGACGGTGCCGGTTCGAAGCTGCGCCTTGGGTTCGTGAGCCGCAGCGACTCCACCCTCCGCGGCCACTACCCGCTGGAGCCGGACACGATCGCGGCAACCATCGCCGCCGTCAGCGGCGAGCCGACGGACGGCGTCGTGATCGTCCCGGCGTTTCCCGACGCGGGCCGCGTGACGATCGGCGGCGTGCACTACATGCGCGGCACCGGCGACGACGCCGGCAAGCTCATCCCGGTGGCCGACACCGAATTCGCCCGGGACGCCAGCTTCGGCTTCGCGAACTCGGAACTGGCCAAGTACGTCGAAGAGAAGTCCCAGGGCCGCTTCCCGGCAGACTCGGTGATCGTGCTGACCCTGGACGTGATCCGCGCCGCGGGCCGCGACGGCGACCCCCAGATCTCCGCGAGGGCCATCGCGGACGCCATCGACTCCGCCACGGACTCCACCCCGATCGTGGCCGACATCGTGACCGAAAACGATTTCCGGGCACTCGCCCTGGGCCTCGAGGAAGCCGAACGCCGCGGCAAGAAGCTGCTCTACCGCGTGGGCCCGCCGTTCGTCCGGGGCCGCATCGGCCAGGAAATCCGCACCGAACTCAGCGGCGAGGAGGCCTACGCCGGCAACACGCCCTCCGATGCCGGCGGCCTCATCGTGGTGGGCTCGCACGTCGGTGTCACGACCCGCCAGCTCAAGGCCCTCGTCGAACAGCACAGCGCCGCGCGCATCGTGGAGATCGACGTCGAAAAGCTGCTCGGCGGAGACTCCGAGGGCTACCTGGGCGACATCGTCCGGGACGTCGTGGAGTTCCTGCACAGCGACGACGTCATCCTCCACACCAGCCGGCTGCTCATCAAGGCCGACGACGCCGCCGAGAGCCTCCGGATTGCCCGCACCGTGTCCGCCGCCGTCGTCGCGGTGGTGAACCGGACCCTGAAGACGTTCCCGCCGCGCTTCGTCATCGCCAAGGGAGGCATCACCTCCTCGGACGTGGCCGCCCACGGCCTGGAAATCCGCCACGCGATCGTCCGCGGCCCCATGCTGCCGGGCATCGTCAGCCTGTGGGAGCCGGTGGACGGGCCCGCGAAGGGCATCCCGTACATCGTTTTCGCCGGCAACGTGGGCGATGACGAGTCCCTGGCCCAGGTCACCCGCAAGCTCAGCAACACCTTCTGACCCTCCCAACCACATTTCAATGGAGAAAACCATGAACTACAAAGTCACCGTCCTCGGCCTGGGCGCCATGGGACTGCCCATGGCCACCCGGCTGGCAACCCAGCTGACCGTCCACGGCTTCGACATCGCCGAGCCCCGCCTGGCGCTCGCCGAGGCCGCCGGCGTGCGAACGTTCGCCACCGCCCGTGAAGCGGCCGAGGGCGCCGACGCGCTGCTGCTGGCCGTGCGCAACGGCGAGCAGCTGGACGACGTCCTCTTCGGCGAGAACGGCGTCGCCTCGGCGCTGTTGCCGGGCGCCGTCGTGATCCTCGGCAGCACCGTGGGCACCGAAGCGATTCCCGCCACCGTTGCCCGGCTCGCGGAATTCGGCGTCGCCCTCGTGGACGCACCGCTCTCCGGCGGACCGAAGCGCGCCGGCGAGGGAGACCTGCTGATCGTCGTCGGCGCCGAACCGCAGGCGCTGGAAGCGGCCCGCCCGGTCCTGGAACTGCTGGCCTCCACCCTGACCGTCGTGGGGGACAAGCCCGGCGACGGACAGGCACTCAAGACCGTCAACCAGCTGCTCTGCGGGATCCACATCGCCGCGGCAGCCGAGGCCATGGCCCTCGCGGACGCCCTCGGTCTGGACCAGGCCAAGACCCTCGCGGCCCTGGAAGCCGGCGCCGCCGGGTCCTTCATGCTCTCCAACCGCGGCCCCCGCATCCTCGAGGCCTACACGGAAAACGGCGCGGAGGTCCTCAGCCGACTGGATATCTTCGTCAAGGACATGGGCATCGTCGGCAAGGCCACCCGAGCCGCCGGCCTCGCCGCGCCGGTGGCCGCCGCCGCCGAGCAGCTCTACCTCCTCGGCCAGGCCCAGGGCCTCGCCGCCGCCGACGATTCCGCCGTCATCAAGGTCCTCGCACCCACCAAGCGCACCGCCTAACAGGCCACCGCACCCCCAGATTCGCCAAGCCCGACGACGGCGGATCCCCCCTTTCCGCCGTCGTCGTACCAACCCTCCGGCCCTTCCCGGGACCGGTCCGTCAAAGGAGACACCCGATGAGCGCTCTCGCTCTCCTGGCCATAGCCGCAGCAGGCGTCGCCCTGCTGCTCGTGGCCGTCATCAAATTCAAGATCCCGGCCTTCCTGGCGCTGCTGGTTGTCAGCGTCGCCGTGGCCCTGGTCGCGGGCATCCCGCTGCCGGACATCGTCAAGACCGTCACCGAAGGCATGGGCGGCACGCTGGGCTCCGTCGCCATCCTCGTCGGCCTCGGCGCCATGCTCGGAAAGATGATTGAAGTTTCCGGCGGCGCCCAGGCGCTGGCCGGCAAGTTCACCGAGATGCTCGGACCCCGGCGCGTCATCGCCGCCCTGACGTCCGCGGCCTTCCTGCTGGCCATCCCCGTCTTCTTCGACGTCGGATTCATCATCCTGATCCCCATCATCTACGGCTTCTCCAAGGCCGCAGGGGTCAACCCGGTCAAGATCGGACTGCCGGTCGGCGCGATCATGCTGGCCATCCACGTGGTTGTTCCGCCGCACCCCGGCGTTGTTGGCGGCGCCGGCATCCTCAATGCGGACATCGGCTGGACCACCATCATCGGGCTCCTGATCTGCATCCCCGTCGGTGTGCTCGGCTACTTCGTTGCCAAGCGGCTCAACCGTCGCGACTACGCCATGCTCCCCGGCACCGCGGAGCAGTTCCGCCTCTTCGGCACCGGCAAATCAGAGGTCGAGCAGGACGCGCCCCCGTCCGGCGGCGTAGCCGTCAAGACCGCCGTCAAGACCGCCCCCAGCCCTGCCATGATCATCACCCTGATTGTCCTGCCGATCCTGATGATCATGGTCGGAACGGTCGGCGCCGTGCTGCTGCCCAAGGGCAGCCCGGCCGCCGACATCGCAGCCTTCGTCGGTTCACCCCTCATGGCCCTCCTGACCGCTCTCGGCATGGCCTACTACTTCCTCGGGATCCGCCGCGGCTGGTCCTCGCAGCACACCGGTGAGGTCATGGATTCCGCCCTTGCACCGACCGCCATCGTGATCCTGGTGACCGGCGCCGGCGGCGTCTTCGGAAAAGTCCTCACCGTCTCGGGCATCGGCAAGGCACTTGCCGAGGGGCTGCAGAGCGTGGGGCTCCCGCTGATCCTGATGGCGTTCGTGCTGGCCGCCGTGCTCCGCGCCTCCCAGGGTTCGGCCACCGTGGCCATCATCACCACCGCGGGCCTGCTGGCGACCTCCGTTGCCGACGGCGGATACTCGCCGGTGCAGACGGCGCTGATCCTGGTGGCCACCGGCTTCGGTGCGTTCGGCCTCAGCCACATCAACGACTCCGGCTTCTGGATCGTCACCCGGTACCTAGGACTGTCGGTTGCCGACGGGCTGCGCACCTGGACGGTCCTCACGACCATCCTGGGTGTGGCCGGCTTCGCCCTGACCTTCGTGGCCTGGATCCTGGTCGGAGGCCTGAGCGCCTGATGCGTGTCCGTCTCGACCAGTTAGTGGTCTCAGCCCTCCAGCAGGGATCGGCCGTCCCGGCCTTCACCTGCTACGACTTCACGACGGCGCTCGCCGTGGTGGGGGCAGCGGAGGAGGCCGGCCGCGGCGCCATCCTGCTCGTCTCGCCCAGCACGGCGGCCACCGCGAACGGCCACCGGCTGATCGCGGCGCTGCGCGGCCTGGCCGACGGCGCTGGGGTTCCGGTCGCCGTGCAGCTCGACCACGCCTCGGACCTCCGGGTGATTGCCGACGCCGTGGCAGCCGGGGCGGACTCCGTCCTGGTGGACGGATCATCGCTGGACTACGAGGACAACATTGCCCTGGTCCGGTCGGCACGCGCCGCCCTGGACGTGCTGGCGTCTGGTGGCGCGGGCGTCGGCCCGGAGATCGTGATCGAGGCCGAACTCGGCGGCCTTGCCGGCGACGAGGACCGGGCGTTCGGATCCGACGCCGCAGGCAACGCCCCGGCGGCCGGCACCGCCGGGCTCACCGACTCCGCCCAGGTGGAGGACTTCGTGGCACGGACCGGCGCCCAGCTGCTGGCCGTGGCCGTCGGCAACGTCCACGGCAAGTACAAGGGCGAGCCGGAGTTGCGCTGGGACGTTCTGCAGGACATCGCAGTGCGGACCCGCATTCCCCTGGTGCTGCACGGGGCCTCCGGAATCCCCGCCGCCGAGCTCGTCAAGGCGGCCGCCATGAACGTGGGCAAGGTCAATTTCAACACCGAGCTGCGTACCGGCGTCCTTGAGACCCTCGAGGCACGCACTGCGGCGCACCGGACCGACGGCGAGAACCTCCAGGGGCTGCTGGCCGACTGGGACGCCGCGGCCGGGACGTTTGCGGCCACGGCGCTGGCGACGCTCTCGCGCTGACCGCCGTCGGGCCGGCAGCCGGACGTCCGGGCCGGCATCAGAGTCCGGGACCGACGGCACTGGCCGCAGGCCCGGACAGGGCCGACAATGGGGGCAAACACAGCGGCGTCGACGCCCAATCAGCCAGGCGGGCGCGTCGGCAGGTCCCGAGGGGGCTCCATGGTTCGAGGGCAGCATGCAGGGGGCGGCCCAACCCCGAATCCGGACCGCGACCTGGTGATTGATCTCGCCAGATTCTTCTGCCTTGCGCTCGTGGTGGTGGCGCACACCATGATGGTCAGCCCGGTGCTGCACCCGGACGGCACCGTGACCTCCTACAACACGCTCGGCAACGAGAAGTGGTTCGAACCGGTGGTCTGGGTCCTGCAGGTCATGCCGCTCTTTTTCGTCGCAGGGGGAATGACCGGGCTGCAGTCCTGGCGCCGCCTGCGCGCCCGGGGCGGCAATACGTTCGACTTCATGCAGGCGCGGATGCTGCGGCTCCTGCGCCCTGCCGCCGTCCTGCTCGCGATGATGTTCACCGGTCTCTGGGCGGCGCGGCTGGGCGGGGTGGACCCCCAGGTCGTCGAGCTGCTGGTTTCCGGAGCGGGCATGCCGCTGTGGTTCCTGGCCGCCTATCTCGCGGCGCAGCTGAATCTTCCGCTGCTCGCTCGCCTGCACGCCCGGGCGCCCTGGCTGACCCTGGCGGGCCTTACGTCGCTGGTGGTGGCGGTGGACTGCCTGCGCGGGACGATGCCGGCGCTGGCGTACCTGAACATGGTCTTCCTGTGGTGCGCCGTGCAGCAGCTGGGTTTCTTCCTCGCCGACGGCGGACCGCTGGCACTCGGGCGCCCCGCACTGGTGGCCATCATCGCGGGCAGCAACCTGGTCCTGGGCCTGCTCGTATGGTTGGGACTGTACTCCGGGAACATGCTGGTGAACCTCAATCCGCCCAACCTGACCCTGTTCCTCCTGGGGGTCTCGCAGGCCGCCACCCTGCAGCTTCTCCGGCCCCTGCTTTTCGGCCTCGCGTCCGGGCGGCGGGTGCGGCGGTTCATTGGAGTCGCCGGACGGCGGTCGATGACCGTCTACCTCTGGCATCTGCCCCTGCTCGCCGCGATGTCCGGGCTCCTGCTGCTGACCGACTTTCCGCAGCCTGCCGGCGGTACCGCCGGATGGTGGTGGGGGCGCCCGCTCGTGCTGCTGGCGTTGATTGGGCTGCTGCTGCCCGTGCTGGCGCTCTTCGGCCGGCTGGAGGAACGCCCGACGGCGCCCGTCACGGCCCGGTCCCGCCCGGCGGCTGCCGTGCTGATGGCCGCCGTCGTCGTCTATGTTCCGGTAGCCGACGCCGCACTGAACGGACTGACGCTGGGACTGCTCGGCGGGGGCGCGGCCTGCTTCGCGCTCGCCGTCCTGCTGCTGGGGCGGATCCCGGCCCGGTTCCTGTCCGATCCGGGCTCCGGCGGATCGGGCCCGCCATTGCCACGCCCGCCATTAAGTGCCAATGTCGAACCATGACGGAGAACTCGGCAGCCACTGAAGACACGTTCAGCCCGAACGTATCCACCACCCGGAATGATGAGCTGCACCGCTACGAGCTCCACGTCGGCGAGAAACTGGCTGTCCAGATCCGCTTTATCGACGAGCCCGGCCATATCGACTTCATTCACACCGATACGGCGGAACAGTTCCAGGGCCAGGGGCTCGCCAAGGTGCTGGCCCACTTCGCGCTCGACGACGTCGTGGCGTCCGGCAAGAGGATCATTCCGAACTGCCCCTTTATGTACCGTTACCTGCGCCGGCACGACTCCTACACCCAGTACATCGACTGGCCGGAGCAGCCCCCGGCCGGAGCCTGAACCCCGGTCACAAGCGGGCCCGGCCGCCGGGACCGCTTGTGACCGGGGCGACAACCTCGTAAAGTTTTAGCAGAGTTATGCAGTTGGCTCTCGGACGTGTCCCTTTGGAGAACCCCGTGAACCATAAACTGCGTGTGCTTGTCCGTGTGGATGTCGATCCCGGACTCGTGACCCTCGAAGTCACCGGCTGCCTGACCCAATCAGATTTTCCCTCCCTGCTGCACATCATGCGGCGGGCCGGACGTCTCGGTGCAGGGACCGACGTCCTCGTCGACCTTCACGGTTCGTCCCACCTGGACCCGGAAATCCTCCTGCAGCTGAGGTCCATCGCGGACGGCGGCGTGTCCGCCGGGCCCGGCGGTGTGGCCCGGGACGTGACTGCTGGCGAAGAACAGCCCTTCCGCGTCACGCTGGCGGAGCCCGCGGACCTGCCGATCTGCCTGCTGCACGTGGGCCCGGAGGGTGAAGTCCTCGCCGGGCTGGAATCGGCCTGCAGCCCGATTCCCGCCGAGCTCAACACCATTAACGGCCTGGAGCTCGCCGAATACTTCGAGGGAACCCTGGACCCTGCCGCCACCGTCCGGGCACTGTCCGACACGGCCCTGTGCCAGCTCGCCGATGCCCTGTACCGGCACCTCGACACGAACAGCCCGTCCTTCGGCGCGCACACCTGGTATGAGCTGGCCACCGAAGAACTGCAGAACCGCCACCTGGGCGCCGCGCCCGATCCCGCGGAGGATGAACTGGCCGCGGGCCTGGCCTGACGACGGGGGAGCGGGGCTAAGCTGGCGCCATGACTGAACAAGCCGCGACGCCGGCTGCCACGACGGCCCTGATCACTGGAGCAAGCGCCGGGATCGGTGCGGAATTCGCCCGCCAGCTCGCCGAGCAGGGCCACGACGTGGTCCTCGTGGCCCGCGACGCCGCCCGGCTGCAGGCAACGGCCCGGGACCTGGAGAACCGGTACAGCGTACGCGCCGAAGTCCTGGCCGCCGATCTCGCGGACGACGCCGGAGTGGCGGCCGTCGTCGCCCGGCTGACGGATCCGGCCCGTCCGGTGGACATCCTCGTCAACAACGCCGGGATGGGCCTGCTGCACTCCTTCGAGGAGAACGACATGGCGGAGGAAACCCGGCACCTGAAGCTGCACGTCCAGACAGCCATGGAGCTGACCCATGCCGCCCTGCAGGGCATGCTCAGCCGGCGCTCCGGCAGGATCATCAATGTCGCCAGCGTGGCTGCGTTCCTTCCCCGGGGGAGCTACTCCGCGGCGAAGGCGTGGCTGGTCAGCTTCTCCCGCTGGGCCAACCTTGCCTATTCCAAACAGGGCGTGAACGTGACCGCGGTCTGCCCAGGATTCACCCACACCGAATTCCACGACCGGATGGGCATGGACAAGACGGTGACCCCGCGCTGGCTGTGGCTCCAGGCCGAGCGGGTGGTGCGTGAAGGCCTCGCTGACAACGCAAAGGGCAAAGCCGTCTCCATCCCGACCAAACGCTACAAGGTGCTGACCGCGGCAGCCCGCGTCCTCCCCGACCGGCTCGTGACAGGGCCAGCCCGCCGCGCGAAATAGGCGCCGGGCATCAAAGCGTATCCTCGGTGATCCGGACCGCCAGCATGCAGGTGGTCAGCCCGTCCAGGGTGTCGAGACGGACGTTCAATAGCCGCGACATCAGGGCCAGCCGCTTGCTCAAAGTGTTCCGGTGGATGTACAGCGCCTGGCAGACCCGGGACGGCTGGGCGTCGTGCTCCAAGTAGGCCCGGAGCGTGGGCAGCAGCTGGCCGTTGCTTGCCCGGTCGTAGTGGACGAGCGGAGCGAGCAGGTTCTCCGCGGCGGCGTGGGCGCCGCTGCCCGCGGTCGCCACCACCAGGGATCCGATGCTCATCGGGGCCGCGATGGAGGGGCCCTTGACCTCCCGTACCAGGCGCTGGACATGGGCCAGGCCAAGCCGCACCTCATCCACGCTGCGCAGCGGCCCCTTGATCACCAGGGGAAGCCCGGGGACCACCCGCCCGAGCGAGTCCAGCAGCCGGTCCGGGATCACGTCCCAGTCCGCGGCGGTATCGGTCCGGGCCTGCGCGAGGGCATAAAACGCGCCGCGATAGGTGAAGACGTGGGCATTGTTCAGGTGTTCCTGCACTGCCAGCCGAATCCGCCAGGCGCGCGGCAGCTGGCTCTTGTCCGGCTCGGCCACCACCAGGAAGGTGGGTGCGTGCGGGTCCAGGCCCGTGGCCCGGAACGTCCGGGTCAGCTCCTTCAGGGCCACGCCCTGCCAGTCCTCCAGCTGGTCCATCAGCCGCTCAAGCTTGGCCTGGTGCGGGACGCTGGCTTTAAAGGCGCTGTTGAGCTGCATGGCAAGAATGGACGACGCCGGCCCGATCAGGGTAGCGAGCGGCTCCCCGGCGATCCCGCCCCGGACCACCAGCTGGAAGTGGTCCGTACCGCCGGTGGGGAGCGCGAAGCTGGACCCGGCGGTGCCGCGCCCGTCGGTGCGGAGGTCCTCTGCCGTCCAGCGTGAACTGGCCGGCCAGCAGCTGATCAGCGCGCCGGTGGTGTCAAAGACCGCGCAGTGGCCTCCTGCCGCGGCGCCCACCTCCGCCAGCACGGCCTTGAGCGATCCGCCGGACCGCGCGGCCTTTGCGCACAGGTCGGCCAGCTCCCACGACTGCCGGGTGAGGGCAAAGCGCTCGGCCTCGAGGACGCTCGTGACGAAGCGCTGCAGTTGCAGGGCCGGAACCACGCTGGGAACCTCCAGCAAGGGAATCCCATGGGCCTTGGCCGCCTCCACCAGCGGGGTGGGAATCAGCCGGTGAGCCACGCCCGTGACGAACGCGATGGCACAGACGGGGACGCCGGCCAGCCGTTCGACGTAGGCGTCCCAGGTCCGCTGGTCGAAGAAGTTGAAGCCGATTCCGTGGGTGATGAGCAGGCAGTTGGCGCCCAGGAAGGGCGTGGGGTCCAGGAACTCCGCCGGGGCGGTGTAGCTGATGGACGTGGCCAGGCTCTTCGCCGTGGAGGGGGTGTGCAGCCTGAGCTGAAGCGAGTCCTCCGCCAACAGATCCTGCACTCTCATGATGCCCTCCCGGTGCGCCGTCGACGTCAGAAAAACGGTGTGCAGACTGCACACTTGCTTACAAAGTTAGTGGACATTTGCCCACTATGTAAGGCGGGGGGCAATCCCTAATGTTGAATGCATGAAGAATGTTAATGTGGCGAATGTCACAGCCGAAATCGAGATAAATTCGGACATGGGCGAAGCGTTCGGGCTGCACAGCTTCGGCAACGATCTGGCGCTGATGGAAATCATTGATGTCGCCAACGTGGCTTGTGGTTTCCACGCAGGGGACCCGGACACCATGGAAGAAACCGTCGCGGCAGCCAAGGCGCACGGCGTGCGGATCGGTGCGCACCCGGGCCTGCCGGACCTGACCGGATTCGGGCGCCGGGAAATGAAACTGACCCCGGCGGAGGTCGAGTCCATCATCCTGTACCAGACGGGTGCCCTCGTGGGCTTCCTGAAGAAGGCCGGGCTGGAACTCAACCACATCAAACCCCACGGCTCCCTGTACGGGATGCTCTCGCGGGACCCCGAGCTGATGCGGGCCGCCGCGAACGTCGCCGCGCTCTATGGAGTCCCGATGTTCGGGCTCGCCGGAACAGCGCACGAAAGCGTCTGCGCGGAAATGGGCGTGCCGTTCGTCGGGGAACTCTACGTGGACCTGAACTACAACCCCGCCGGCCAGCTCATCATCCAGCGCCGGCCCGAGGCCACGGATCCTGCCAGGGCCGCCGAGCGCGTGCGCCGGGTCCTCAAGGACGGACTCGTGGAAACCTCCGACGGCTCCACTGTAAGCATCGACTTCACCAGCATCTGCGTCCACTCCGATGCCCCCGGTTCGCCGGCCGTGGCACGGGCCGTACGGGAGGCCCTGGACGCCGGCAGCCGATGATCTGCCATGCACTGCCCCACCCACCGCAACTGAAAGGCACCCCATGTCACACCAAGTCACCTCGCCGCTTCCCGGAGTGTTCTACCGCAAGCCCGGCCCGGACAAGGATCCCTACGTGCAGGAAGGCGACCGCGTCGAGGCGGGCCAGACCATCGGCGTCGTCGAAATCATGAAGCAGTTCAGCGAAGTCAAGACGGAAGTGGCCGGGAACCTGGTCAAGTTCGAGGTGTCGGATTCGGGCACGGTCAACCCGGGTGACGTCATTGCAGTGATAGAGGAAAAACCATGAAGAAACTGCTTATAGCCAACCGCGGGGAGATCGCGGTACGGATTATCCGCACAGCCCGGGAACTGGGGATCCGCACGGTGGTGGTGGCCAGCGAACCCGATGTCGACGGACTGGCGGCCCGGCTTGCGGACGAACACGCGGTCATTGGCCCCGCCCCGGCCAGCCAGAGTTACCTGGACCATGCCGCAGTCCTGAAAGCGGCAGCGGACTTCGGCTGCGACGCGGTGCACCCCGGTTACGGGTTCCTGTCCGAGAACGCCGTGTTCGCCCGGGCGGTCATCGACGCGGGGCTCATCTGGGTGGGCCCGTCGCCGGAAGCCATCGAGCTGATGGGGGACAAGGCGCAGGCCCGGCAGGCGGCCGAGGCGGCGGGAGTCCCCACCCTGCGCGGAACCCACGGCGAGGCCCCGACCGGCGACGCGCTGCTGGAAATCGCGGCCGAAATCGGCTACCCCCTGGTGGTCAAGGCGGCCGCCGGCGGCGGCGGTCGCGGAATCCGGCTCGTGACACGGGCGGAGGACCTGGCCTCGACCGTCGAAGTGGCGCAGGCCGAGGCGGCCGCCGCGTTTGGCAGCGCTGCCGTCTACCTGGAGAAGTTCGTGGAACGCGCACGGCACGTTGAGGTCCAGGTTCTCGGCGACGGCACCAACGTGGTCCATCTCGGGGACCGGGACTGCTCCATGCAGCGGCGACAGCAGAAAATCCTGGAGGAAGCACCCGCCCCGGACCTGCCGGACGCCGTCCGGCAGCACATGCTGGAGTCCTCCGTGGAACTCGCCCGGCAGTGCCACTACAAGGGGCTGGGCACCGTCGAATTCCTGTACGACGCGGTCAACCACGAGGTGTCCTTCATCGAGATGAACACCCGTCTGCAGGTGGAGCACCCCGTCACGGAAATGGTCACCGGCCTGGACCTGGTCCGGGAACAGCTGCTGATTGCCGCCGGGGAGCCGCTACGGATGCGGCAGGAAGACGTCGTCTTCCGCGGCCACGCCTTCGAATTCCGGCTCAACGCCGAAGACCCGTCCAAGGGCTTCATGCCCAGCCCCGGGCTGCTGGAGCGCCTCGACTGGCCGGGCGGGCCCGGTGTCCGCATCGACTCCGGCTTCGTCGCCGGATCCACGGTCATGCCTTTCTACGACTCGCTGCTGGCGAAGATCATCGTCTGGGACGAGACCCGGGACGAGGCCATCGGCCGGTCCATCCGTGCCCTGGACGAGATCACGATCGAGGGCGTCTCCACCACGATTCCGCTGCTGAGCGCCGTGCTGCACCGGCCGGAACTGAAAACCGTGGAACACCACACCAAGTTCATCGAAACCTGCCCGGAGATCCTGGGGGACCTGTCATGAGCGATACCCTGAGCGCCGACTCGCTGAAGGGCACGGCACGCTACACCTGGGGCGGCGACGAGTTCCTCTTTGTGGAAATCTCCGAGGCGATGAGCCTGGCCGCGAACTTCAAATCCAACTCGATGGCCACCCGGCTCGGCGGCCGGGCGCTGCCGGGAGTGACCGAAATCTGCCCCGCCAACGCGTCCCTGCTGGTCCGCTTCGACCCCGACGTGCTGGGCGCCGCGGAACTGGAAGCTGCAACCCGGGAGATCGAAGTCGAGGTGGACAACACCGCGCACCCGGTGCTGAACACCCGGCTGATCGAAGTGCCGGTCTGGTATGACGACCCGTACACGAGGGAAACCGCGGCACGCTTCCGCAGCGGCCACCAGCGGCCCGAGGGGACCGACCTGGACTTTGCGGCCGAGGTCAACAACCTCTCCGGTGCCGCGGAGTTCATCCGGCGCCATCACAGCAGCCCCTGGCTGGTTTCGATGGTCGGGTTTGTCGCCGGTCTGCCGTTTATGTTCCAGATGGTGCCCCGCGAGCAGCAGCTGGAGGTGCCGAAGTACCTCAGCCCGCGCACCGACACGCCACCGCTCACCGTCGGCCACGGCGGGTGCTTCGCCTGCATCTACTCCGTCCGCGGCGCCGGCGGCTACCAGATGTTCGGCATCGCGGCGGCGCCGATCTTCGACCCTGCGCAGTCCCTGGCGGACTTCAGGGACTTTATGGTCTTCTTCAAACCCGGCGACATCGTCAAGTTCCGGCCCATCGATGAGGACGAATACAAGGTCATCAAGGGTCAGGTGGAGGCGGGCACCTTCGTCTACAAGCAGGTGCCGGTCACGTTCGACCTGGCCGAGGCCCTCGGCGACCCCGAGAGCTACAACACCAAGCTATTGGAGAACCTCAATGACTCTTGAGATCTTGGAACCCGGCCTGTCAACGACGGTCCAGGACCGGGGACGATTCGGCCACTACAACGTGGGAATCCCGCAGGGCGGCTCCATGGACCAGCTCTCCGCGGAGATCGTGAATGCCCTGGTGGGCAACAGCCTTGAGGAAGCGGTGCTGGAGTGCACCTACCTTGGCCCGAAGTTCCGCACCTCCGAACCCGCGGTCGTCGCCGTGGGCGGGGCCCCGGTGGACGTGAAAGTCAACGGGGCCACCGCCCCGCAATGGGAAGCCATCGAGCTGGCCGCCGGCGACGAGGTGTCCTTTGGCTTCCTCCAGGGCGGCACCCGCTATTACGTGGCAATTCGCGGCGGCATCGACGTGCCCCTGGTGCTTGGCAGCCGCTCCACCTACGCGCTCGGCGCCCTGGGCGGCTATCAGGGGCGCAAGCTCGCCGCCGGGGACGAGGTCCCGGTCGGTGACTCGGCCTCCGGGGACGTCCTGGCCGGCATCGCCCCGGAGCTGCGGCCGGCGTTTCCGGCCGAAACGGAGATCAGGGTCCTGTTGGGCCTCTACGACCACCGGCTGACCGCCTCAGGGCTCGCGACCCTGCTGGATTCGACCTGGACCCTCACCCCGGTGGCCGACAGGACCGGCCTGCGGTACAGCGGGCCGCAGATCGAATGGAAGGCGCGGGAGCAGCCCTTCGGCGCCGGATCCGATCCCTCCAACATCGTCGACGCCGGCTACGCGGTGGGTTCCATCCAGATCCCCGGCGGCAACGAACCGATCGTCCTGCACCGCGACGCGGTGTCCGGGGGAGGCTACGCCATGGTCGCCACCGTCATCAGCGCCGACATGGACCAGCTCGCCCGCAGCGCCCCCGGCACCAAGACCCGGTTCGTCGCCGTGACCATGGAGGAAGCCGTCGCGGCCCGGGCGGAAGGCAAAGCCCTCCGCCGCTCCATCTGGGGATAACCACCCCATCGCCCCGTGGTTCCCGCCACCGGCTCCATAAATGCATCACTACAACACCAGAGGTGTCGCTTTGTCGTACTCAAATCTCGTTATGCCCGCGGATCAGCGGGTCGGCAAATGGTCGCTGACCATGGCTTGGTGGGCCCTGTTCTCGGCCATGTTCTGGATCTACGTGGCTGTCGCCTCGGCCGGTGCCGTGGGTGTGCCGAACACCCTCATCGGCATGGTCCTCACCATCGCCACCTACGGGATCATCAACCTGGTGCTTTCCCGCTACGCTGCCCGGACCGGCCTGACGGTGAGTGTTTTCTCCCGGACCCTGTTCGGGCTGCTGGGCTCGGCGCTCGCGTCGCTGATCTTCGCGGCCACGGCGATCTACTACGCCGTCTTTGAAGGCTCCATCATCGCCGTCGCGTTCCACGAGTATTTCGGCGGCGACATCCTGATCTGGTACGCCGCCGTCGTGATCTACGCCGTGCCGCTGGCGGTCGGTGGCGTCCAGCACTGGCTGGACCGGCTCAACGGCTTCCTGCTCCCGTTCTATTTCGCGGGGCTCATTGCCGTCGTCATCGCGGCGACCGTCATCCGCGGGGTCCCCACCGACTGGATCGGTGAGGCCGCGGCCGGCTCCGCACTGCCCGGCTGGCTGACGTCCTACCTGATCTACATGGGCGTCTACATCATGATGATGTACACCTTCGACTACGCCCGGATGGGCAAACGCGAGGACCGGAGATTCCTTGGCACCCTCACCTTCGGCTGGGTGTTCTACGCCTTCACGTTCGGGCTGAACGGCCTGGTCGGCATCTACATCATGAGCGCCTGGGGGCTGGAGGCGTCCGAGACGGGCGTGGTCACGGCCTTCATTTCTTCGCTGGGAATCTGGGGTGTGCTGGTCATCTTCATCTCGCAGACCCGCATCAACACGGCCAACTACTTCCTCGCCTCGACGAATCTCTCGGCCTTCGCCCACCGCGCGTTCGGCCTCAACCTGCCCAGGTATGTCTGGGTGATCGTCTCCGGCGCGCTGGCCTACCTGCTGATGCTCACGGACGTGCTGAGCTACCTGCTCAAGGCGCTCGCCTGGCAGGGAGTCTTTGTCACGGCCTGGGTGGCGATCGCGCTGACGTACATTGCCATCAACTGGAAAGAGCAGCGGTATCTCCCGGAAGTCCGGCCGGGCCGGCTGAAGCCGGTCACCGCCGGAGCCGTCGCGTGGCTGATCGCCTCCGCCACCGGCATCCTGCTGACCGAGCAGACGGCGCTGCCCGTGGTCTCGCAGCTCACGCCACTGATCACCATGGCACTGGCCGCCGGCCTGTACTACGCCGCGTACAAGCTGTCCCCGCCGCCGGTCATGGACGGGCAGAAGGACCTCACGCCGGAGGAACACGCCGAACTCCTGGCTGCAGAACCGCAGTAACCGGCGCCGCGGGCGCCGGACACGCCTAAGGCCTGCCCTGCGTGCTTCCCCCAACGGGTAATCACGCAAGGCAGGCCTCAATGGGCGGGACTTCGCTACAGAATCCGGATTAGCCGGCTGGGCTCAGGATGAACCCGGCCGGGCTGCCAGAGGGCAAGCTCAGGCTCCGGCGGGAACCTTTTCGTTGTCTCGGGCCGCCGTCGAACCGGCAACTGAATCCGCCGGCCCCGTGGTGAACGGCATGTCCATTTCCACCAGGTCGATCAGCGGGTTCTCGTCTTGGTTTGCAACGAGTTCCTTGGCCTCGGCCTGGGAGTCCACGCTGGGCATGGAGCCCGGCAGGGGTCGGTTGGCCGATTCCTTGAGGAAGTAAATCGCAACGGCACCGATCGCCGAGGTGGCCATCAGGTAGTAGGCCGGCATCATGTCATCTCCGGTGGCGCCGATGAGGGCGGCAACGATGAAGGGAGTGGTGCCGCCGAAGATGGCCACGGAGAAGTTGTACGCGATGCCCATGGCGCCGTAACGGCTCGCCGTCGGGAACTGTGCCGGCAGGGCCGAGGCCAGGTTGGCCACGTAGAACGTGACCGGGAAGGCGACGAGGGCGAGACCCAGGAGGGTCGACCAGATTTCTCCGACGCCGATCAGCATAAACGCGGGGACGACCAGCACAATGGTGCTGCCGGCGCCGATCCACAGCACGGGGCGGCGGCCGATCCGGTCGGACAGCTTGCCGGTCAGCGGGATGCACAGGCTCATGATGACCAGCACGGGGATGGTCAGCAGGGTGCCGTGCACGGGATCGTAACCCTTGGACTCGGTGAGGTACGTCGGCATGTAGGACGTCAGGGCGTAGCCTGCGGTGTTCGCGGCTGCGACCAGAATCATGGCGACGATGAGTGAACGCCAGTAGGCCTTGACGATGCCGACGGGGCCCTTGGAGGCGGTGACGTCGGCGGACGTGGCGTCCTTCGCGTTCGCCTCCTGGGCGTCCAGGGTGGCCTGGAACTGCGGGGATTCCTCGATCCTGTTACGGAAGTAGACCGCGATCAGGCCCAGCGGGCCGGCAATGAGGAACGGGATCCGCCAGCCCCACTCCTCCATGGCGCTCTGGCCGAGAGTCAGCTGCAGGACGGAGACGAGGGCGGCGCCGAGGGCGAAGCCGAGGTAGCTGCCCATGTCCAGGAAGCTGGCGAAGAAGCCGCGGCGCTTGTCCGGGGAATATTCACTCACGAAAGTGGTGGCACCGGCGTACTCGCCGCCGGTGGAGAAGCCCTGGACGACCTTGAGCAGCACCAGCAGGGCAGCAGCCCACATGCCGATCTGCGCGTAGCCGGGCAGCAGGCCGACGGCGAACGTGCTCGCGGCCATCAGCATCAGGGTCCAGGCGAGGACCTTCTGGCGTCCCACCTTGTCGCCGAGCCAGCCGAAGATGACTCCGCCCAGCGGGCGGGCAATGAAGGTGGCGGCGAACGTGCCCAGCAGGAACAGGGTCTGCACGGACTTGTCCGCCTCGGGCAGGAACACCGGCCCCATGGTGGTGATCAGGTAGCCGAACACGCCGACGTCGTACCATTCCATGGTGTTACCCACGATGGTGCCGCCGAGGGCTTTTTTGAGCATCGGCTTGTTGACGACGTTGACGTCGGACTCTTTGAGTCGACGGCGCGTCCGTAGCCTTGGTTTCTTCGCACCCGTGGGTGCGACTGGGTAGGTTCCGCTGGCGTTCATAACGCCTGCTGAAGAGTCGGTCGTGCTTCGGTCTTTGGGCATTTGGGCCGCTCCTAGGGAGGTCATTTGCTTGCGACTTGTAGCTGCCCCGCTCTGGGCAGACCTTCAATTTTACGCGATTTCCATGGTGTTTCCGAGTTTGGTGCCGTATGATCCGGTGTTTCGGCCCGGATCGGGGTCCCGTTGGCGGTTTTCTTTTCCGCGGTTTCACCGCGCCGTTGCTGGGAAACCCCGGCCCGCGCCGGGTGCTGCGGAAACTTTTTCGCCGCGGGACCGCCGGAGGGCGGAAATCCGGGCCAAATGGCACTGTTGCGGCCCGCATGATCTGCCCTTCGACGGGCCCCGCCGCACCGCAAAAAAGGGGGTACCCAAGGGATCGGGAATGCGCTTAGGGTTGACATCAGCGCAGTGCTGACCACGAGCCACCCAAGGAGAACAGTCCATGACTGGCAAAGAGACCAAGAAGAGCGACAACAGCGGGGCCGAGGGCGACGAGAAGTCCCAGGCCAAGCAAGGGAAGGGCATCAAGTCGCGCCTCACGGACGCCCAGCGGGAGATGCTCGAGAGCAAGTCCCGGGGCGGCGCCGCCTCACAGAGTGTGGGCCACAGCCACAAGCCCACGCACGTCAGCGGCAAGCAGGGCCCGGCGGAGAAGAAAGTCCGCTGGTAGCCCTAGAGACATCGCACACCGGCCGACCTACGATGGTTGGACACTTCGTCTCACAGCTTATTTCGACGACGTAAGTCGACAGCGTAAATCAAGAGCGGAAGGAAGAGCAATGGCGGAACATCAGTTCGGAGACGACATCGATCCTGAGGTTGCCAGTCATTTGGCGGAGTCCATGGACGAGGCGCCCGGTCCGGAAACGAAACGCCCCGCCCCGCCCACCGCCGCCGACGGGAAACAGTGGCCGGACGGCAGCGGCAAACACCGCCATCCCAAGGAGCACGACGTCCAGCACGGCCGGCTGGGGCACGAGGCCGCCGTTAACGCGGTCCACCGGATCACCCCGCCGGACACCCCGCACTCCTCCTGACCCACGCCGGGCGCCTTGCGCCGGCGGCAACGAGCCCGGGACGGCCCGCAACGGCCGCCCGGGCTTTTCACTGCCTTCAGTCCGATTCCACCACCACGTCAGCAGGGCTCTTGTCCAGCCGCCAGCCGCGCCAGACGGGGTGCCGGAGCTTGCCGCTGCCGGTCCATTCCCCGTAGGTGACCTCCCCGACAAGCTTGGCGCTCACCCAGTGCGCGTCTGAGGCGTCGGCCGCCGGCACGTCCTCGAACGGTGAGGTCTTCCGGGTCAGGGCATCGAGCTGCTGGCGCAGTTCCGTGAGCTCCCCGGCGCTGAAACCGCTGCCGACCCGCCCGACGTAGCGCAGCTTGGATCCGGCCGGGATCCCCAGCAGGAGTGAGCCGACGGATTGCCCCCGCTCGCCCTTGCCCGGCCTCCAGCCCCCGACCACCACCTCCTGGGTGCGTTCGAACTTGAGCTTGAGCCAGGACCTGCTGCGCTGTCCGACGTAGCGGCCGTCCGTGCGCTTGGCCATCACGCCCTCCAGCCCCAGTTCCTCGGCGCTTTCCAGGATGTGCCGGACGTCGGCGTCGATCAGCGGGGACAGTTCCACCGGGCAGCCCGACGTGGTGAAAAAGGCTTCGAGCCGGGCCCGCCGCTTGCGGAGCGGAAGCCGGCGCAGGTCGGTGCCGCTCTCGGACAGGAGATCGAAGAGCATCAGCCGCACGGGCGTCGCCGACTGCGCCTTCGCGACGTCGGCGGCCTTGGTGAGCTTCATCCGGCCCTGCAGCAGCCCGAAGTCGGGCCGGCCGGAGGGCCCGACGGCGATGATCTCGCCGTCGGCGACGAAAGGCCGGTCCGGCCAGCAGGAGCGGTCCGTCAGTTCCGGATAGGCAGCCGACATGTCGTTGCCGTTCCGGCTGATCAGGCGGATCCTCGCCGAGTCCGCGACGATCAGGGCCCGCACCCCGTCCCATTTGAGTTCAAACTGCCAGTCCTTGTCCGGCAGGTCCGCGGCGGTCCCGGAGCTGGCGAGCATCGGCGTGAACGCCGCGCTGTCCGGGGCGGCCGGCGGTTCACTGTCCGGCGCTGCGCCACCGGATTTCTGCGCCTGTTCCTGGGCCCGTGCCGACGCCGGTTCCGGCTCCTCCGGCGCGGGCTCCTCCGCCGGCGGCCGGGGCGCCCGGCCCTTCTTTGCGCCCGGCGGGTCCATCAGGTGGATGAGCCACTGGTCGTCGCTCCGGCCGGTGTGGATCAGCGCGAACCGGCGGGCGCCGCCCAGGCCGCCGTCGTCCTGGCCGGTGAGGGTGGCGATGACCTCTTTTCCGGCAATCCACTTCTCGCACTCGTAGTAGCCGCGGTCCCAGATGCTGATGGTCCCCGCGCCGTACTGGCCTTTGGGGATGGTGCCCTCGAAGTCCGCGTAGTCCATCGGGTGGTCCTCGGTCTGGACCGCGAGGTGGTTCTGTGTCTTGCTGGTGGGGACACCCTTGGGCAGCGCCCAGGACACCAGCACGCCGTCGCGCTCCAGCCGGAAGTCGTAGTGCAGCCGGCTGGCGTGGTGTTCCTGGATGACGAACTTCTCCCGGAGGGTGCCGCCTGCTGTCTCCGCGCTTTCCGTCCCCGCAGTTCCTATCCCCGCGCGGTGGTGTTCCGCCGTAAACGGCTCCGGCGTCGAGGCCGCGTCCCGCTTGGCCCGGTACTTCTCCAGCCGCGGGTCGGTGTCGCCGCCGTCGCCGCGCCCCTCCCCGGCTGCGCCGCCCGGAAGGGCGTCCGGCCGGCCCCTGCCGGAGATGACCGCGAAAGGATCCTTGCCGGACTTCACCCGTTTCAGGACCTCCTCATAGTCGAGCTGGTGAAGGGACGGGGAGCTGAGTTCGCGCCAGGTCCGGGGCGCCGCCACGGTGGGCCGGAGCCGGCCGCGCAGGGAATAGGGGACGATGGTGGTTTTTGCGGCGCTGTTCTGGCTCCAGTCCACCAGGACCTTCCCGGTGCGCAGGGTTTTCTTCATGTCGCTCACGGCCAGCTCCGGGTGATCGGCCTCCAGCGACCGGGCCAGTTCGTGGGCGAACTCGGAGATCTGCTCGGAGCTCTGCGTGCCATCGAGCGCGGCGTACAGATGGATGCCCTTGCTGCCGCTGGTCACGGGCACGGGATCCAGGCCCACGTCCTGCAGGATGGTGCGGGCGAGCTTGGCGACCTCCACGCACTCGGCCAGCCCCGCCCCCTCGCCGGGATCCAGGTCCAGCACCAGCCGGTCCGGCGGCAGGGCGTTGCCGTGCGAGTCGACGCGCCATTGCGGCACATGGATCTCCAGGGCCGCGATCTGCGCGAGCCAGGCCAGCGTGGCCGGGTCGTTGACCAGCGGGTACTGGATGGTGCGTTCCTTGTGCGTGATGGACGCCCGCGGCACCCACCCCGGCGTCGAATGGTCCAGGTTCTTCTGGAAGAACATCTCGCCGGGGGCATCGGCCGTCCCGACGCCGTGCACCCAGCGTTTCCGGGTGGCCGGGCGGTTCGCGGCGGCCGGGATCAGGACGGGCGCCACGGCAGCGTAGTACGCCAGCACATCGGCTTTGGTGGTGCCGGTCTCCGGATACATCACCTTGTCCAGGCTGGTGACCACCAGTTCGCGGCCCCCGACCCGGACCCGTTCCCTCTTGCTGCCGGATGCCCTTTCAGCCAAGGGGCTTCACCTCCACGCAACTGTGATGTTCACTTGATCCATGAGAGCCATCTGGAAAGGCGCGATAGCGTTCGGGCTGGTCAACGTGCCCGTCAAGGTCTACAGCGCGACCGAGGACCACGACATCAGCCTGCACCAGGTCCACAATGCCGACGGCGGACGGATCCGCTACCAGCGCCGCTGCGAGGTCTGCAGCAAGATCGTGGACTACGAGGACATCGACAAGGCGTACGAGGACGACGGCCGCACCGTGGTCCTCAGCCGGGAGGAACTGAAGTCCATTCCGGCCGAGAACAGCCACGAGATCGACGTCGTGCAGTTTGTGCCGGCCGAGCAGCTCGACCCCATGATGTTCGAGAAGAGCTACTACCTGGAGCCTGACTCCAAGTCGCCCAAGGCCTATGTCCTGCTGCGCCGGGCGCTCGAGGACACCGACCGGGTGGCCATCGTCCAGTTCGCCCTGCGGGACAAGACCCGGCTGGGCGCCCTGCGGATCCGCGGTGACGTGCTGGTGCTGCAGGCCCTGTTGTGGGCCGACGAGGTGCGGGAGGCCAGCTTCCCGTCGCTCGAAACGACGATCCGGATCTCCGCGCAGGAGCGTGAGATGTCCGCCGCGCTGGTCGATTCGATGGCGGCGGACTTCGAACCGGACCAGTTCACCGACGACTACCAGCTCCAGCTCCGCCAGCTCATCGAGGCGAAGCTGGAAAAGGGCGAATCCCTGGACACCGAGGAGACCTTTGGCGTCCCGGCGGCCGAGGCCGGCAGCGGCGAGGTGATCGACCTGATGGAGGCACTCAAACGGAGCCTGGAGAAGAAGCGCGGCGGAGGGGCAGCGTCCGCGGACGAACCCGCCAAGCCCGCCGCCAAGTCCGCTGCCACGTCGGCTGCCAAGTCGGCGGCGGCCAAGGCCGCGCCCAGGACAGGTACGCGGACCGCCGCCAAGACGCCGGCCAAGACTGCCGGCAAGACGCCGGCCAAGACCGCCGCTGCGAAGACCGCATCGTCGAAGACGTCCGCCCCGACGGCCGCCCGGAGCGCGCGGAAGGAGGCCTGAGCGGTCGGCTGTCCGGCCCGTGGCCACCGGGATCAGGAGTTCCGGAGCGCGGAAATGAGCTCGCTTTTCCTCTTGCCCGAGTAGCCCTTGAGCCCGATTTCCTTGGCGCGTTTCTTGAGCTGGGGGACCGTCCAGTCCTCGTAATCGCCGGCCTTCCCGCCCTTGCGGCCCACGGCTGACCGGCCTTCCTTGGCTGCGGCATTGGCGATGCGGGCGGCTTTCTGCTTCGACGCACCGTCCTTCAGCAGCTCTTCGTAGAGCTCCGGATCCTTGATGCTGGGGCTCTCGGAGCCCCGCGGGGCGTTCTTCTTCGTCGGCATGGCTACCTCGGCTGCTGGTGGTAAATCCTCCTGCGGCGGGCCACGGTGAGTGGTGCCGCGGATTCCAAACTAACGGCGCCGCCGGGCCCTGACAAGCACTTACTAAGTTTGCTGAGGGATTTCCCGGGGAGCCAGGGAACGCAGAGGCCCGGCCGCACCCCCTGTTCGGGGTGCGGCCGGGCCTCTGAACCGGTGGCGGTGCCGCCGGACGGTGACGCTATTCGGCGTCGTGGTCCGTTTCGAGGATCTGGACCAGGCGTTCCAGGGCGGCGTCGGCGCCGTCGCCCTCGGCGCGCAGGACCACAACTTCGCCGTGGGACGCGCCCAGGCTCATGAGGGACAGGATGCTGGCGGCATCCATGGCCTCGTCAACGGGTTCGCCCAGGCGGGCAATGGTGATTTCGAGATCGAACTCGCCTGCAGCCTCGGCAAAGATGGCGGCCGGGCGGGCGTGCAGCCCTACACGGCTGGCAATGGTGGCGTTACGTTCGGTCATTTTTGCTCCTTGGTTTCAGCTTGGGGAATATCAGCTAGGACGGTTCTTCTGGACGGCTCAGGCGGCTACGGCAACCTGTTCCACCGTATCAACCGGCTTCTTTACTGCGTAGCGCTTGAGGCCGATGATCGCGAAAGCGGTGACAACGGTGCCGGCCGCGATGGCGACGACAAACATCAGGAAATTGTCGATGGCGAAGAAGACGAAGATGCCGCCGTGCGGGGCCTTCGACCCCACGCCGGCTGCCATCGAGATGGCACCGGTCACAGCGCCGCCGAGCATGCTGGCGGGGATGACGCGCAGCGGGTCCGCCGCCGCGAAGGGGATGGCGCCTTCGGAGATGAAGGAGGCTCCCAGCAGCCAGGCGGCCTTGCCGTTTTCCTGCTCCGCGAGGCTAAAGAGCCTCTTGTTCAGCACGGTGGAGGCGAGAGCCATGGCCAGCGGCGGGACCATGCCTGCGGCCATGACGGCCGCCATGATCTGCCACGGGGCCTGGTTCTCGATGGATGCTGCGCCGAGGCCGGCGACGGCGAAGGCGTAGGCAACCTTGTTGACCGGTCCGCCGAGGTCGAAGCACATCATCAGGCCGAGGATGACGCCGAGGGCGATGGCGCTGGCGCCGGTGAGGCTGTTCAGCCAGTCGTTGAGGCCGACGGTGATCGCGGCGATCGGGCCGCCCAGGACCAGGAACATCAGGCCGGACGCTACGAGGGATGCCACCAACGGAATGATAACCACCGGCATCAGTCCGCGCAGCCAGCGGGGGACGCTGATCTGGCCGATGGCATGTGCCGTGTAGCCTGCCAGCAGGCCGCCGACGATGCCGCCGAGGAAGCCCGCTCCCATGAAGCCGGCAACGGCACCGGTGACGAAGCCGGGGGCGATGCCCGGCCGGTCAGCCAGGGCGAAAGCGATGTAGCCGGACAGCGCCGGGACGAGGAAGCCGAGGGACAGGGCGCCGATCTTGAACATCACGGCACCCAGGAAGGCGCCCAGCGGGCCCCAGGCCAGTTCCGGGTACTCGGTGGGCAGGTTGGTGAGCGTGTTCTCCGCCAGGATCTTGTCGGCGTACGCGGTGATGTCGTAGCCGCCCAACAGGAAGCCGAGGGCGATCAGCAGACCGCCGCCTGCCACGAACGGGATCATGTAGCTGACACCCGTGAGCAGCGCCTTCTTCAGCCTGGTGCCGAAGTGCTCGCCCTTCTCCTCGGCCTCCTGCTGCGCCAGATCCTCACCGAAGTGCGGGACGCGGCGGGCGTTGGGGTTGTCCGCGGCCGCGAGGGCTTCCTGGACCATCTTGTCCGGCTCGTCGATGCCGCGCTTGACCGGGGCGTTGATGACCGGCATGCCGGCGAACCGCTCCTTGCCGCGCACATCCACGTCCACGGCGAAGATCACGGCGTCGGCCGCTGCGATCACGGCCGGGTCCAGCGCCTTGGCGCCGGAGGACCCCTGCGTCTCCACCTGCAGGTCGACGCCGGCTTCCTTGGCCGCGGCCACCAGCGAATCGGCGGCCATGTAGGTGTGGGCGATGCCGGTGGGGCAGGCGGTCACAGCGACGAGGCGCTTGGGGCGCGGTGCTCCGGCCGTTGCAGGCTCGGCGGCTGACCCGGCTTCGGCTGAGCCTGCCGCGGTGGCAGCGGCTGCTCCCGCTGCCGGGGCTGCGGCGGCGGGCTTGTCCGCGAGGGCGCCCTCGACGAGCTCGACGACCTCGGCCTCCGAGCCGGCGGCACGCAGGGAAGCGGTGAAGTCCTTTTTGATCAGGGAACGGGCCAGCCGGGAGAGCAGCTTGAGGTGCTCCTGGTCCGCGCCTTCGGGGGCGGCGATGAAGAAGATCAGGTCCGCGGGGCCGTCCTTGGCGCCGAAGTCGACCGGCTGGGAGAGCCGGGCCATGACCAGCGTCGGTTCGGTGACCGCCGTCGAACGGCAGTGCGGGATGGCGATGCCGCCGGGGACGCCGGTGGCGGTCTTCTGTTCCCGGGCGAAGGCGTCGGCGAAGAGGCCTTCCACTTCGGTGGCGCGTCCGTTGGCGGCAACTTTGCCTGCCATGTGCCGGATCACGTCCTCGGGCGTGCTGCCCAGGTTCTGGTCGAGCTCGACCAGTTCGGTCGTAATGAGCTGAGTCACTGTCAATCCTTCCGGAGGGCCGTGATGGTTACGGCGTCAGGGGTGGTTTGGTGGACTGCCGGGACTGTGGAGCCCGGCAGCGAAGCGGCGGCGGCACCATGGGCCACAGCCTGACGGAGGCAATCGGCCGGGGCGGCGCCCTGGCTGGAGGCGAGCAGGTAGCCGGCCAGTGAGGAATCACCGGCACCCACCGTGCTCACCGCAGTGACCGGCGGGTGCGTGGCCAGCCACGCGCCGTCGGCCGTCACAAGTACCGCACCCTTGGAACCGAGTGTTGCGAGCACGGCACCCACGCCGGAGCGCACGACGGCGGAGGCGGCCACCGCGGCGGCCTCCGGATCCGCTTCGAGTTCCTCCGCGGACTTGTGCGTGGCGAACCCGGCTGCGGCTGCCAGCTCCACCAGTTCCTCGGCGTTGGGTTTCAGGAGGTCCGGTTTCCCCAGCGCGTCGCCGGAGATCGCGGCGGCGAGCGGTTCGCCGGAGGAGTCCACGGCGATGAGGGGGGCCTCGTTGCCGTGATCCATGGAACGCAGCCGCCGGGTGACGGTGGCGTAGAAGTCGGCCGGCACCCCGGGTGGGAGCGATCCGGCCAGCACCACCCAGCTGGCTCCGCGGGCGCGGTCCAGGAGCAGCCCGATCAGGGCCTCCTGCTGGTCCGCACTCAGCACCGGGCCGGGTTCGTTGATCTTTGTAGTGACGCCGCCCGGTTCGGTGAGTGCCACGTTGCTGCGCAGCGGCTCGCCGATCGGGAGTGCGGCGAACGGGACGTCGCCGTCCCGGAGGCCGGCGAGGACGGGGTCCGCCTCGGCTCCGGGCAGCACCGCGACCGTCGTCAGGCCGGAGGCGACGAGGGCGCGGGAGACGTTGACTCCCTTGCCGCCGGATTCCTGCCGGACGGAGACGGCCCGCTGGACCTCGCCGCGGAGCAGGGGGCCCGGCAGCGCCACGGTGCGGTCCAGGCTCGGGTTGGCGGTCAGGGTGACAATCACGCGACCACCACCTCCACTCCGGCGTCCGCGAGGGCGTCAGCCAGGTCCTGGCTGGGTTTCGTGTCAGTGATCAAGGTGTCCAGATCTTTCAACGAGGCGAACTGGACCAGGGTTTCGGTATCCAGCTTGGAGGCATCAGCCAGCACCACAATGCGGCGCGCTGATTGGACGAAGGCAGCCTTGACAGCGGCTTCTTCAGGATCGGGAGTGCTCAGCCCGAAGGCTGCGTGGATGCCGTTGGTGCCGATGAAGGCGATGTCCGGGCGGAGCCGGCGGGCGGCTTCCACGGTGGACTGGCCAACGGCGGCCTGCGTGATTCCGCGGACCTTTCCGCCCAGCAGGTGCAGGGCGATGCCGGGTTCTCCGGACAACTTTGCCGCGACGGGCAGCGAGTGGGTGATGACCACGAGTTCCGCGGCGGGCTCCGAGATGGCAGTGGTTGCTGCCGTCCGGGCGGCCAGGAGTTCCGCGAGGGCCTCGGTGGTGGATCCGGCGTCGATCAGGATGCTGCCGGTGCGGTCCTGCGGGATGAGCGCCAGGGCGGCCTCGGCGATCCGGGTCTTTTCAGGCTGCCGCTGGTCGGTGCGGACCAGGATGCTTTCCTCGTTGGTGCTGAAGCGGTCCGGGGACACCGCGCCGCCGTGGACCCGGCGCACACTGCCAGCGGCTTCGAGGGCGGCAAGGTCGCGGCGGACCGTCTCGGTGGTGATGCTGAAGCGCTCGGCAAGGTCCGTGACGCTGGCGCGGCCGCTGGCAGTAATGAGCCCAACGATCAGCTGTTGGCGTTCTTCGGCGAACACTGGCTCTCCCTTGCGTCAGTACTGCGGACCCTCCCGCCACTTCAGTGATAGCCATCACAGGTAGTGGAGTTGATTGACTTTATCTTTGAATCTGTGGCTTTGTCAATGGAAAACAACATGAACGCAGAATTCTCACCCCGCCTCCGGGGGACAAGCCCAGTTTCCGCGCCGATGAGTGAGCATATGGGCACTATGTCCGCTCTTGGCCGCGCAGGGCGGGCATGCGCCGTCCGGGGGTTGGTGAGCCGGGGGACATGTCCAGTCTTTATGCCCAGGCTTGGGCACAGTGCGACTATGTCCGCCGCTGGCTCCGCAGGCTGGGCATGCCCAAGCTGGGGGTTGGTAAGCCAGGGAAGCATCCGGACGCTGGAGGCGCTCGGGCCGGGGGGCATGTCCAGTGTTCGCGCCAGGGCGTAGGCATATTGGCACCCTGTCCACAGGTGGCTCTGAAGGCTGGGCATGTCCCGCGGGGGTGCCCGGAAACGCAGGACGCCGGGCCAGACCTGAGGTCCGGCCCGGCGTGCGGGTCGTTCATGCGGCGCACCGCGGTGCACAGTGGCGCCCGGGGACTAGATGCCGGCGTCGCGGCTCTCATTGCGGGTGATGGTCTCGCCGGTGTTGGGGTCGACGACGGAGCGGGTTTCGCTGACCCGGCGGGTGCGGCTGCGGCCCGGGGACGCCAGCACCAGGGAGGCGATCAGCCCGATGACACCCACCGCCATCAGGATGTAGCCGATCATGGTCTGGTCGACGTTGGGGATCAGTCCGGGGGTGATGGCCCAGGCCAGGATGGCGCCGAGGGCAATGAGGAAGATGGAGGAACCGATTCTCATGACTTGCTCCTTGTGTCCGGTGGGACGGATAGGTACTGCTAAGCATGCTGTCCAGCGTCAGGCTACAGTCCGGTGAGTGCTGTTTCAACGAACCGCGCGGCGCCACTCCGGCCAGATTTCGCGCGGCCTCGTGCCTGCCCCGGCGGCTCCGGACCGCGGCGGCTGGGTGGGTGTGCGGTTGATGTGCGGTTGTCCGATTCCGTAACGGACCGGCGGCCGGCGAAACCGGGGCGGCCCTGGGCGGCGGATCGCACGTACTCTTAAAGAGTGCATCGCGGCATCCCCGTGCCTGCCGCCCCCGTTTGACCCTGCCTGACCCCGCTACGCCCGCCCACCTGCCCCGCACTGCCGCGGGTCCCATGGTGGGCCTCACAGAAATGCCGGTACCCATGCCTGAAGCTTCCCCCAGAGTTGTTGTCACCGGACTGGGCGCCGTGACCCCTGTAGGCGGGACCGCCGCCGAGACCCGGGCCGCGCTGCTGGCCGGGCGCTCCGGAATCACGGCGCTTGAGGAGGACTGGGCGCAGGCGCTGCCCGTCCGCATGGCCGGCCAGGTGAAGATTGACGTCGCCGCGCTGCTCACCAGGCCCGAATACAAGAGGATGGACCGGTGCGGGCACCTGGCGCTGATCGCCGCCCGGGAAGCCTGGGAGCAGGCCGGCCGCCCGGAGGCTGATCCGGAGCGACTCGCGGTGGTGATCGGGTCCGGCTACGGCGGCCTGGACACCACGCTGGAGCAGACCCGGACCCTGGATTCCAGCGGCCCGCGCAGGGTTTCCCCGCATACCCTCACCCGGATCATGACCAACGCCCCCGCGGCGTGGGTCTCCATCGACGTCGGTGCCAAAGGAGGGGCGCGCACTCCGGTGAGCGCCTGCGCCTCCGGGGCGGAGGCCATCGCCCAGGCCGCCGACATGATCCGGGCCGGTGCGGCGGACGTGGTGATCGCGGGCGGCGTGGATGCCTGCATCAACGGCCTGATCATCAGCGGCTTCGCGCAAATCCGCGCCCTGTCCACCCGCAACGGGGACCCGCAGTCCGCGTCGCGGCCCTTCGACCGGGACCGGGACGGATTCGTGATGGCCGAAGGCGCCGCGATCCTGGTCCTGGAACGTGAGGACCACGCCCGGGCCCGCGGGGCGGAGATCCTGGGTGTCGTGGCCGGAACCGCGGTCACGTCCGACGCCGTCGACATCGTTGCCGCCGATCCGGCCATGCAGCGCCGGGTGATGGAAAAGGCAATCGCGGCCGCCGGCCTTGGCGCCGGGGACATCGGCCTCGTCCACGCCCACGCGACGTCCACACCGGTCGGCGACCGCCTGGAAGCCGGGGCGATCAGGGCCGTGCTCGGAAACCAGGTTCCCGTCACGTCCACGAAATCCCTCACCGGTCACCTCCTCGGCGGGGCAGGCGCGCTCGGAGCCATTGTGATGATCCAGGCCCTGAAGACCGGGGAATTCCCCGGCACCGGCAACCTGGACCAGCCCGATGACGGGATCGACCTCCACCTCCTCCGCGAAACCGTGGCGGGCCAGCCGGCCAGGGCGGGCATCGCCAACGCGTTTGGATTCGGCGGGCACAGCACCGCGCTGGTGATCACCGAAAGCTAGGCTGTTCCGATGGAGACAGTCGTCTGGTCCAAGCCGGAACACGAACGCGCCGGCACACCGCTGCTGGTGATGCTGCACGGCTACGGCCGGGACGAATCCCGGATGGTGAAGCTCTTTGAAAGCCTTCCGTCCGGGTTCACCTGCGCCGCGCTGCGCGGCCCCAAGGAGATCGGGGACGGCTACGGCTGGTTCCTACTGGACTACTTCCTGACCCATGACTTCGCCGACGTCATCTCCTCCACCAATGCCGTCTTCGGCTGGATCGAATCCGTCAAGGCCCAGCACAGCAGCATCAGCCTGTTCGGCTACTCGCAGGGCATGGCCATGGCCACCACCCTGCTGCGGCTGCGGCCCGAGCAGTTCCGGGCCGTCGTCGGGCTGTCCGGTTTTGTCCTGGAGAACGAGCTTCTGGCCATGAGCGAATCGTTCGACGCCCGCCCGCCCTTCTTCTGGGGCCGGGACCGGGACGACGTGGTGATAAACGACGACGCCACGGAGCACACCGAGGCATGGCTCCACGAGCACACGCAGCTGACGGCGCGGACGTACCCCGGAATGGGCCACTCGATTTCGGCGGCGGAACTCGTGGACGTCAGTGCGTTCCTTCGCCACTATGTGCTGCGCCCGGACGGCCGGGCGCAGGGCGCCGCGTAGCCCGCCGGGCGCCGGGCGCAACAGGACCAAACGACCTTCATTCATTTATCCACTTGCGCGCCAATTTTGTAAGCGTTTACACTCAACCTTGGCCATGTTCACGGCCCACTTACTTCGGGGGAAGAAAGGGCTGAGCCCCGTGCAGCAGGCCAAGACGCCGCGCGTCACCATCCAGGACGTCGCCGCCCTCTCGGGGCTGTCCATCTGCACCGTTTCCCGGGCCCTCCGGAATCTCCCCAACGTCTCCGTCCACGCCCGGGCCAAAGTCGACGACGCCGCCGCCAAGCTGGGATACAAAGCCTCACCGGCAGCCTCCCGGCTGGCGGGCGGAAGCACCGGTTCCGTGGCCATCATCGTCCCCACCGCCACCGCCTGGTTCTTCGCGCAGGCCGTCGAAGCGGCGGAGGAGATCTTTGCCGACAGCGGCTACGACACCGTCCTGATCAGCCTCCGCAGCCGGCCCAGCGTGCAGCACCAACTGTTCGCCGACCTCGCAGGGCTGTCCCAGCGTGTCGACGGCGTCCTGCTTCTCAATATCGCCCTCAGCGAAGCCGAACTGGCAGCCCTCGCCGGCTCGGGACTGGCCGTGGCCAGCGTGGGCATGCACGACGTGCCCTGGGACAACGTCGGGATCGACAACGAGGCCGCGGCGCGAACCGCCACCGAACACTTGCTGAGCCTGGGCCACTGGGACCTGGCCATGCTTTCCGGCAGCGAGGCGGGCGAAACCTCCCCGGTGACCGCCAACGAGCGGCTGCGGGGATTCGAACACGCCCTCGGCGCCCACCACCTGACGGTCGATCCGGACCTGGTCCTTGCGGCGGGATACAGCATTGAAGGCGGCCGGCTGGCCATGATCGAGCTGATCGAGAACCGCCGGATGCCCTCCGCGATCCTGGCCGGCTGCGACGAAACAGCCTTCGGCGCCCTCATGGCCCTGAGGGATCTCGGTTTGTCTGCACCGAAAAACGTGTCCATTATAGGAATAGACGATCACCAGATGAGCTGGTTCCTGGGGTTGAGCACGATCTCCCAGCCGGTAGCGGATCAGGGCGCGTTCGCGGCCAGCCTGCTGATTGACAGACTCCACCGGGCCGGGTTGCCGAACCCCCCGGCCAGCCACGTGCTGGAAACCAAACTGATAGCGCGCAAGAGCACCCGCCGCCGGCGCTGACCGGCGCTGAGCTCCGCGATTGGCTCCTCCAGCGTTTGCCCTCCAGAGATTCCCGCCATGCGCCGTGCCTGCCCACCCGCCGCATGGCGTGCCCACCGATTTTGTTTACCGCCGTCTGAAAGGACAACCGATCCATGACTGAGCTTTCCAACAGCACCCCTTCGAGCTGGACCGGGGCCTCCGCCATCCTCTTTGACCTCGACGGCGTCCTGACCCCCACCGCGATCGTGCACGAACGCGCCTGGCAGGAACTCTTCGACGGCTTCCTCAAGACCGTGCCCGAGGCCCCCGCCTACCGTGAAAGCGACTACTTCGACCACATCGACGGCAAGCCGCGCTTCGACGGCGTCCGCGACTTCCTGGCCTCCCGCAACATCGTCCTGCCCGAAGGCCCGCTGGATGACGACCCGGCGCACAATACCGTCCACGGGCTGGGCAACCGCAAGAACAAGGTCTTCAACGACATCGTCGAGGCCGGCGGCGTCAAGCCCTACGAAGGCTCGGTGCGCTTCATTGACGCAGCGCTGGCCCGCGGGCTCAAGGTCGCCGTCGTCTCCTCCTCCCGCAACGCCCCGGCAGTGCTCAAGGCCGCCGGACTCTCCGACTACTTCCCGGTGGTGGTCGACGGCGTCGTCGCCGTCGCCGAAGGCCTGCCCGGCAAGCCCAGCCCGGCGACTTACGAGTACGCCGCCCGGCTGCTGGGCCTGCCCAGCGAGGAGTGCGTCGTCGTCGAGGACGCCGTCTCCGGGGTCCAGGCCGGAAGCGCCGGGAACTTCCACTCGGTGATCGGCGTGGACCGCGGTGCCGGCCGGCAGACCCTGCTGGCTGCCGGCGCCACCCTTGTGGTCAACGACCTCGACAAGCTCCTCTAGCCTCCGTTTCCGCACGCCCTTTCCGCACGCCCTTTCCGCCCTCCGTTTCCGCCCGCAGGGTCCCGCACCGACTTTCGCCACCTGACTCTTTACCGCCTGAAGGAAAATCCATGGCCCTCATCACTTCGGACCGCGCACGGTTCCCCAACGACCCCTGGCAGCTGGTGGAGACCGTCCACCTCCCCGGCAACGCCGGGACGCTGGAGACGCTCTTCAGCCTGGGCAACGGCCACCTCGGCATCCGCGGCGCCCACTGGTCAGCCCCGGACGCCGACCTGCCGGGCAGCTTCATCAACGGCTTCCACGAGACCTGGGACATCAAGCACGCCGAGAACGCCTACGGCTTCGCCCGCACCGGCCAGCGGATCCTGTACATCCCGGACGCCAACAACTTCACCGTGGTCATCGACGGCGAAACCCTGAGCCTGGAAGAGTCCACCGTGCTGGACTACCGGCGCAGCGTCGACTTCGCCACCGGCGTCTACGACTGCCGGATCACCTGGCAGTGCCGCTCCGGCGCCACCGTGACCACCACCGAACGCCGCGCCGTCGGCTACGAGTCCCGCGGCGCGCTCGGCATCTCGCTGGAACTGGCCGCGGACCGGGACATCTCCGCGGACGTGACCTCCTCGGTGATCAACCGCCAGGACCAGCCGGTCGAGGACCACTCGTCCCACGACCCGCGCCGCGCCGGGCGGCACGCCGGGCGCGTGCTGCTTCCCGTGCGGCTCGACGGCGGCGACGGCTCGCTGCGCCTGTCCTGGGAGACCGCGGAATCCAAACAGCGCATCGGCCTGGCCGTGGACCACTGGACAAATGCCGGGGTGCAGCCCTTCGACACCCAGGTGCACGAGGACGACAGCAGCGTGCGTTACGTCCTGGCCGTCGGCGCCGACGCGCCGTTCGTCCTGGAAAAGAGCGTCAGCTACGCCGTCGGGCAGGCCTCCGAGGACCTGGCCGACGACGCGGAGGCGGGCCTCCGGACGCTCGCGGAGATCTTCGCCGAGAGCGCCGCGCACTACCGCGAGTACTGGACCACCAGCGACATCGTCCTCGCCGGCCAGACCGAACTCCAGCAGGCCGTCCGCTGGAACCTCTTCCAGCTGGCCCAGGCCACGGCCTGCGCCGACGTCGCCGGCATCCCGGCCAAGGGCGTCAGCGGGTCCGGCTACGACGGCCACTACTTCTGGGACCAGGAGGTGTACCTCATGCCGTACCTGACCTACACCAGCCCGGGCAACGCCCGCCAGGTCCTCGAGTTCCGCCACAACATGCTCCCCGAGGCCAAGATCCGCGCCAAGGAGCTCAGCGTGGACGGTGCCCTCTTCCCGTGGCGCACCATCAACGGGCTCGAGGCGAGCGCCTACTACGCCGCCGGCACGGCCCAGTTCCACATCGCCGCCGCCATCGCCTTCGCCACCAACCGCTACATCTGGGCCAGCGGTGACCAGGCGTTCCAGGAAAGCCTCGGCTCGGAGCTGCTGATCGAGACCGCCCGGATGTGGGTCTCCCTGGGCTTCTTCGGCAAGGACGGGCTCTTCCACATCCACGGCGTCACGGGCCCGGACGAGTACACCGCCGTCGTCAATGACAACCTGTACACCAATGTCATGGCCCGGTTTAACCTGCGCGCCGCGGCGGCGCTGGACCACGCGGAGATCGACGACGCCGAACGCCAGCTCTGGGAACAGGCCGCCAACCGGATGCAGCTGCCCTACGACGAGGACCTCCAGGTGCACTCGCAGGACAACGACTTCATGACCCTGGAGCCGTGGGACTGGTCCACGCCCCGGGCCAAGTACCCGCTGCTGCTGCACTTCCACCCGCTGGTGATCTACCGCCACCAGGTCCTCAAGCAGGCGGACAGCGTGCTGGCGATGTTCCTGCAGTGGCAGGACTTCACCGCCGAGGAGAAGCGCCGCGCCTTCGACTTCTACGACCCGATCACCACCGGGGACTCCACCCTGTCCGCCTGCGTGCAGGGCATCATGGCGGCCGAGGTCGGCTACGCCGACGCGGCGCTCGAGCACTTCACGCACGCGCTGTTCATCGACCTGGATGACACCCACGGCAACACGATCGACGGGGTGCACATCGCCTCGACCGGCGGGGTGTGGAGCTCGCTGGTCAGCGGCTTCGCGGGCCTCCGCGACCAGGGCGACGTGCCGTACTTCGACCCGCGGCTGCCTGCCGAATGGGACGGGCTGTCCTTCCACCTGAAGCTCCAGGGCCGGCTGCTGCGGCTCGAACTGGGACAGGGCTCCATCAGCCTGACCGTGCGCGAGGGCGCACCGCTGGAGGTCGAGGTGCGCGGCGAGCGGCTCACGGTCGACGGCGACACGGTGCGGGTTCCGCTGTCCCCGGTCGCGGTTCCGGAGCCCACGATCTTCCCGAGCGGACTCCCGACGGCGTCAATCCCGATCGTGCGCGCGGCGGTCTAGGTCCGGTCCGGAGGCGTCGGCCCGGGCCGTGGCGTCGGCGAGGCCGTCTGCCTCGCGGTCGTCCGGCTCGCGGCCGTCCAGCGGGTGGGCGAGTTCGTCGGCCGGCATCCGGGCCACAGCCATGGCGACGGCGGCCATCACCGGGCACACCGTCCCGGCGACCAGGAAGATCAGCCAGATCGGCAGCACCTCCGCGGCGGGCCCGGCGAGGGCCATCGAGACCGGCATCAGGGCCAGCGAGACGAAGAAATCCAGGCTGGACACGCGGCCCAGCAGGTGCGGCGGCACCCGGCGCTGCAGCAGCGTCCCCCAGATGACCATGCCCATGCCGCCGGTGGCGCCAAAGATGAACAGCGCGGCGGCCAGCGCCCAGAAACTGTCCATGACGCCCACGGCTGCCAGCGGCAGGCTGCCCGCACCCCAGCCCACCATCATGACGGTGAGATAGCGGCGCGGCAGCGGGAACGACGCCGTGGCCAGCGACGCTGCCGCGCCGCCCACGCCCGCGATCGCGAGCAGGAAGCCGAACATACGCGAGTCGCCGCCGAGCTGGTCGCGGACCACGAACGGCAGAAGCACTTCAATCGGTCCGATCAGGAACAGCACAGAGATGCAGGCCCACAGCAGGGTCCACAGCAGCCAGGGCGTGCGGACGGTATAGCTGACCCCCTCGCGGAGGTCGTGCAGCACGGACGTCCGGGCGGGTTCGCAGGACCCCGACCCGGACCCGGCATCGGCGCGACCCTGCCCGGCCGCGCCCTCCGCCCCCGGCCGGGGCTGGCGGTGGAGCAGGTTGAGGATGGAAAAGGCCAGCAGGTGGCACACCGCCACCCCCGTCACGGCGTGCGCGGGGGACAGGGCGGCGACCAGGATGCCCGCGACGGCGGGACCGGCGGCCTGCTGCAGCATCGGCCGCATGGTCCCCTCCATGCCGTTGGCCGCCAGCAGGTCCTCCGGCGGCAGGATCCGGGGGAGGATGGCGGAGTAGGCGGGAAAGAAGAACGCGGCCCCGACGCCCAGCACAAACCCGCCGAGCGCGAGATGCCAGAGCTGCAGCCAGCCCAGCAGGGCCAGCCCGCTGATGACGGCGATGACGGCAAGGTTGGCACCCTCCACAGCGATGATCAGGAGCCGCTGCGGGAACCGGTCCGCCGCGATGCCGCCCGCGAGGACAAACGCGACGAGTCCCACGCTCCCCGCCGCCGCCACAAGGGAGAGCTCCAGCGGGCCGCCGCCCAGATGGATCACCTCATAGACCATCGCCACCGCCCACATTCCGGAGCCGAAAATGGAGATGGCCAGGGCCGCAATCAGCACACGGTATTCCCGGTGCGCAAACGGGCGGAGGGCCCTCAGTGAACGCATGGCTCCAGTCTAGAGGCCCGGTCCCGACCCGTCCCAGCCCATCCGGGGACGCGTCGGCGGGGCGCGCCCGCGCCGCAGGGCCACCCCCGGCTAGGCTCCTGTCATGAACATATCGGCCGGCTCGGCCACAGCAACTTCGCGGCGCAGCCTGGCCCTCATCGGCACCAACGCGGGACTTGCCCTGCACCCGGTGGACGCCGGTGGAACCCTGCTGCCGGGCGAGCCGGCGAGCTGCTTCGCGTCGTTCTGGATGGTCGACTGGTCCCGCTGGGGCGCCGGCAATGCCCTGCTGGTCGCCACCCTCCAGGGCTGGCGGAGCTACGGCACCAGCGCGTTCTTCGCCGCGACCCTGGCCACCGAACTGACCCGCCATTTCCCGGAAGCTGCCCGGTTCCCGCTGGACGCCATCACCCACACCGACGACGAGTTCGACGTCGGCCTCGACGCCGGGCGAGGACTCCGCGCCACCGGACGGAAGGCCGAGCTGGAGATCAGCGGGATCCTGGACCGCCGGCAGTTCGCCGCTCCCGACTTTCAGCTCGGAGACTCCAGCGCCTCGCTCAGCAACGTGTACCTGCCGTGCGGCACCGGCCGGCTCGTGGAATTCGGGGTGGAATGGCCCGGCGCCGCCAGTATGTACCCCGGTCCGCTGGGCCCGGCGTCGTCGGCGTTCGTGGCCGTCGCCGAATCGTGGGCGCTCTAGCCGCCTCGCCCGGGCGGTCGCTGAGGCGGGCGGGGGCGCGGACGGCGCGGCCCGTGGCCTAGTGTTAACACCAGACGAAACTCAGCACCCTTACAGTTCACGGAGAGGCGACGATGGCCAAGCGCAGCAACCCGGCAATGAAGATTGCCCAGAAGTCAGCACACAGCGCGATGTTCGACGCCCAGGGCAAGCCCAAGCCGGGCGTCCACAACGTGCTCCTGCGGGCCGTGGAAGTCCAGCGCCCGCTGGTGCTGGCGAATATCCGCCGGCTCCAGCGGAGGAATCCGCAGGCCACCGCGGCGCAGCTCGCCGCGACCCTGGAACGGGACTACCTCATCGCCGTCACCGGCGGCGGCGCCCTGGTGGGCGGCGCGGCCGTGATTCCCGGCGTCGGGACGGCCGCCGCCCTGGGCCTCTCGGCCGCCGCGACCATCGGTTTCCTCGAAGCCACCGCACTGTTCTCCACCTCCCTCGCCGAACTCCACGGCGTCCGGCTGGTGGACCCGGAGAAGGCCAGCACCCTGGTAATGGCCATCATGCTGGGCGAGGAGGGCACCGCACTCTTGAGCTCGCTGAGCGGTCAGGCGGCGGGACAGGGCAAGGGCCCCACCCAGGCCTGGGGTTCCCTCTTCTCCCGCCGGGTTCCGCTGTCCGGCTTCGGAACGGTGCGGGAGCGGATCCAGACGATGTTCCTACGGACCCTGCTCAAACAGCAGGGCACGGCCCTGCTGGGACGGGCGTTGCCCTTCGGCATCGGCGCCGTCGTCGGCGGCGTGGGCAACCGCATCATGGGCCGCGCCGTCGTCGCGAATGCCAAGGAAGCGTTCGGCCCGATGCCGCTCGTCATCCCCGGCGAACTGGGCGGCCCCGCGGCACCCGCCAGCCCGGCCGCCGTGCCGGGCAGCAAGGACAAGGCAGCGCAGGAAGGCGGCACGTTTTGGATCTGAACGCTGACCTGGGGGAGTCCTTCGGGACCTGGACCATGGGCGACGACGCCGCGATGTTCCCGCTGGTCACCAGCGCCAGCGTCGCCTGCGGCCTGCACGCCGGGGACCCGGTGACCATGCTGGACACCTGCCGGGCCGCCTACGAGCTCGACGTCCGGGTCGGCGCGCACCTCGGCTACCCGGACCTCGCCGGCTTCGGTCTCCGGTCCATGGACATCACCTTCGATGACCTCTTCGGCGCCGTGCTGTACCAGCTCGGCGCCCTGGACGGGGTGGCCCACGCCGTCGGCGCCTCGGTGGACTACGTCAAACTGCACGGGGCGCTCTACGACCGGACAGTGCGCGACGCCGAGCAGGCCTCCGCCGTGGTCGCCGCGATCCAGGCCTACGATCCGGGACTTCCCGTCCTGGGCTTCCCGGGCTCCGCCCTGCTCGGCATCGCCCGGGAAGGCGGCCACCCCGTCTTCGCCGAGGCATTCGCCGACCGCGCCTACTTGCCGGACGGGACCCTCGTGCCGCGCTCGCAGGACGGGGCCCTGCTGGACGACGTCGACCGGATCACCGAACGCGCGGTGCGCCTCGCCACGAAGGGCGAGATCGAGGCCGTTGACGGCACTGTGCTCCGGATCGAACCGCAGTCGCTGTGCATCCACGGCGACACCCCCGGTTCCCTCGCCACAGCCAGTGCGATCCGCGCGGCCCTGGAAGGCGCCGGCGTCGAACTGGAGAGTTTCGCCTGAGCGCTGGCTGACGGATCCCGCCGCCCGCCCCTCACCGGCGGGATCTGCACAGTGCCGTAAGGCCCTATCCGGGCCCTAAACGGCAACCTAGCTTGGGGTCATGACTGCCGGAGGCTCCGCGGGGTTAGACGGACCCGCCTCGGACGCAATGTTGAAGCTGGGCCGATTTTTCACGAAATGGGACCAGACCGACGACGGCAGGGCGGTGTTCCGCGAAGGCGGCCGCAAGGGGGACATCTTCTACCGGGACCGGTGGAGCCACGACAAGGTGGTCCGCTCCACGCACGGGGTGAACTGCACCGGCTCGTGTTCCTGGAAGGTGTACGTCAAGGACGGCATCATCACCTGGGAATCCCAGCAGACCGACTACCCCTCCGTGGGTCCTGACAGCCCGGAATACGAGCCGCGCGGATGCCCGCGCGGCGCGGCCTTCTCCTGGTACACCTACTCGCCCACCCGCGTCCGGTTCCCCTACGCCCGGGGCGTCCTCGTCGAGATGTACCGCGAGGCGAAGGCCCGGCTGGGCGACCCGGTGCTGGCCTTTGCCGACGTCGTGGGGGACCCGGAGCGGCGCCGCCGCTACCAGCTGGCCCGCGGCAAGGGCGGCCTGGTCCGGGTCTCCTGGCAGGAGGCGATCGAAATCGCGGCCGCCGCCCACGTGAACACGATCAAGACCTACGGGCCGGACCGCTGCGCGGGCTTCTCGCCGATCCCCGCGATGTCGATGGTCTCGCACGCGGTCGGAACCCGCTTCATCCAGCTGATCGGCGGGGTGATGACGTCCTTCTACGACTGGTACGCGGACCTGCCCGTGGCCAGCCCGCAGGTCTTCGGGGACCAGACCGACGTCCCGGAATCCGGCGACTGGTGGGACGCGGGCTACCTCATGATGTGGGGCTCCAACGTGCCCGTCACCCGCACGCCGGACGCGCACTGGATGGCCGAGGTGCGGTACCGCGGCACCAAGGTGGTCACGGTCAGCCCGGACTATGCGGACAACACGAAGTTCGCCGACGAATGGCTCCCCGCCCAGGCCGGAACCGACGCGGCCCTGGCCATGGCGATGGGCCACGTCATGCTGAAGGAATTCTTCGTTGAGCGGGAGGTCCCGTTCTTCTCCGACTACGTCCGCCAGTACACGGACCTGCCGTTCCTGGTCCGGCTCGAACGGCGCGACGACGGCACCCTCACCCCGTCGAAGTTCCTCACCGCCAGGGACATCCCGGCCGAGTCCCTGGCCGAGGACGCGGCGTTCCGCACCGTGCTTTTCGACAAGAAGACCGGACGCCCCGCCGTCCCCAACGGCTCCATGGGGTTCCGCTACTCCGGCAGCGGCGAGGGCAAATGGAACCTGGACCTGGAGGGGATCGACCCGGCGCTGTCGCTGCGCGAAGTCTCCTCGGCGAGCGCCGAGATCCTGCTGCCCTGCTTCGAGGAGGCCGACGGCACCGGCAGTGTGCTCCGCCGCGGGGTTCCCGTCATCGAGGTGGAGGGCCAGCTGGTCACCACCGTGTTCGACCTGATGCTGGCCCAGTACGGCGTGGGCCGCGAAGGCCTGCCGGGGGAGTGGGCCGCCGGATACGACGACGCCGCGACGCCCTACACCCCGGCCTGGCAGGAGGAGATCACGTCCGTCCCCGCGCAGGCCTGCATCCGGGTGGCGCGCGAATTCGCCCGGAACGCCGAACAGTCCAAGGGCCGGTCCATGATCATCATGGGCGCCGGGATCTGCCAGTGGTTCCACGGCGACACCACCTACCGGGCGGTGCTGGCGCTCGTGATGCTGACCGGCTGTATGGGCCGCAACGGCGGCGGCTGGGCGCACTACGTGGGACAGGAAAAGACCCGGCCGGTCACCGGCTGGCTGTCGCTCGCCAACGCCCTGGACTGGTCACGCCCGCCCCGGACCATGATCGGCACCGGCTACTGGTACATGCACACGGACCAGTGGCGGCAGGACGGCTACTCCGCGGACGCGCTGAAGTCCCCGCTGTCCACCGGGGCCATGGACGGCATGCACACCGCCGACGCGCTGGCCCAGTCCGCCCGGCTCGGCTGGATGCCCTTCTACCCGCAGTTCGACCGCAACCCGCTGGACCTCGCGGACGAGGCGGAGGCCGCCGTCGCCGCCGGCACGGCGGCGGACACCCCCAGCTACATCGCGGACGCGCTCAAGAACCGCACCCTGAACCCGGCGATCGAGGACGTCGACGCCCCGGAGAACTGGCCGCGGACGCTCGTGCTGTGGCGCTCCAACCTGTTCGGCTCCTCCGCCAAGGGCAACGAGTACTTCCTGCGGAACCTGCTGGGAACGCACAACAACGTTCTCGGCAAGGACCACGCCGAAGGCCTCAAACCCCGGGACGTGAAATGGCACGACCAGGCGCCCGAAGGGAAACTGGACCTGCTGGTCTCCGCGGACTTCCGGATGACCTCCACCACGCTGCTGTCCGACGTCGTGTTCCCGGCGGCCACCTGGTACGAGAAGCATGACCTGTCCTCCACCGACATGCACCCGTTCGTGCACGCCTTCACCCCGGCGATCGACCCGCCGTGGGAAACCAAAACGGACTTCGACATGTTCCACCTGCTGGCCCAGGAGTTCTCCCGGCAGGCCAGGACCCACCTGGGCGTGCGCCGGGACCTGGTCAGCGTGCCGCTGCAGCACGACACCCCGGGCCAGCTCGCCCAGCCCGGCGGGATCGTCCGGGACTGGCGGGACACGTCCATCCCCGCGGTCCCCGGGCAGAACATGCCCGTCTTTTCCGTCGTGGAGCGGGACTACACCGCCATCGCGGACAAGCTGGCCGCCGTCGGGCCGCTGGCCGACAAACTGGGCTTCACGGTCAAGAACGTCACCTACAAACTCGCCGGACCCCTGGACCGGCTCAGCCGCTCCAACGGCGTCATGCTCGGCGGCGCCGCGGACGGCCGCCCCGCGATCGACACCGACGCGAAAATGGCCGAGGCCATCCTGGCCTTCTCCGGGACCACCAACGGGGCGCTGTCCGTGCAGGGCTTCAAGGACCTGGAACTCCGCACGGGTAAGAAACTGGCGGACCTGTCCGAGGGGTCCGAGGAGAAATTCATCACCTTCGCCCAGACCCAGGCCGGCCCGGTCCCGGTGATCACCTCCCCGGAATGGTCCGGCTCCGAAACGGGCGGCCGCCGCTACGCCCCGTTCACCATCAACATCGAACGGCTCAAGCCCTTCCACACCCTGACCGGCCGGATGCACTTCTTCCTCGACCACGACTGGATGATCGACATCGGCGAGGCCCTGCCGATCTACCGGCCGCCGCTGGACATGCACAAGCTCTTCGGCGAACCCAAGCTCGGCCGGGACGGGGCCATGGAGGTGGTGGTCCGCTACCTGACACCGCACTCCAAGTGGTCCATCCACTCCGAATACCAGGACAACCTGCTGATGCTCTCGCTCTCCCGCGGCGGGCCGACGGTCTGGATGAGCCCCGCCGACGCGGACGCCATCCAGGTCAAGGACAACGACTGGGTGGAGTGCCTGAACATCAACGGCGTCCTGGTGGCCCGGGCCATCGTCAGCCACCGGATGCCGGCCGGTGTCGTTTACGTCCACCACGCACAGGAACGCACCATCGACGTGCCCAAGTCCGAGGCCACCGGGCGCCGCGGCGGCATCCACAATTCCGTGACCCGGCTGCTGGTCAAACCCTCGCACCTGATCGGCGGGTACGCCCAGCAGGCCTACGCGTTCAACTACCTTGGCCCCACCGGGAACCAGCGCGACATGGTTGCCACCGTCCGTCGTCGTTCCCAGGAGGTGCAGTACTGATGCGTGTAATGGCTCAAATGGGCATGGTCATGAACCTGGACAAGTGCATCGGCTGCCACACCTGCTCCGTGACCTGCAAGCAGGCCTGGACCAACCGTGCGGGCACCGAATACGTCTGGTTCAACAACGTCGAAACCCGCCCCGGCCAGGGGTATCCGCGCCGCTACGAGGACCAGGACAAGTGGCAGGGCGGCTGGGTGCTGAACAAGCGCGGCAAACTCGTCCTCAAGGCCGGCGGCCGGGTCAAGAAGCTCTTCGGGATCTTCGCCAGCCCGGTCCAGCCCGAGCTCAAGGACTACTACGAGCCGTGGACCTACGACTACAAGACCCTCGTGGACGCGCCCCTGGGCGACGATTTCCCGGTGGCCCGGCCCAAGTCCCTGATCACCGGGAAGGACACCAAGATCACCTGGTCGGCGAACTGGGACGACGACCTCGGCGGATCCACCGAGTACGGGCACCTGGACCCGATCGTGGAAAAGGTCCGGCGGGAATCCGAGGACAAGATCAAGTTCGCGTACGAGCAGACCTTCATGTTCTACCTGCCGCGGATCTGCGAACACTGCCTGAACCCCTCCTGCATGGCCTCCTGCCCCTCCGGCGCGATCTACAAGCGCGTGGAGGACGGGATCGTCCTGGTGGACCAGGACAAATGCCGCGGCTGGCGGCAGTGCGTCACCGGCTGCCCGTACAAGAAGATCTACTTCAACCACAAGACCGGCAAGGCCGAGAAGTGCACCTTCTGCTACCCGAGGGTGGAGGTGGGGCTGCCGACGGTCTGCTCGGAGACCTGCGTGGGCCGGCTGCGGTACCTGGGGCTGTTCCTGTACGACGCCGACGCCGTCACGGCCGCGGCGTCCGTCACGGACCCCAAGGAACTCTATGACGCCCAGATGGACGTGCTGCTGGACCCGAACGACCCCGCCGTCCAGGCCGAAGCCCGGGCGCAGGGCATCCCGGAGGACTGGATTGACGCCGCGCGGCGCTCGCCGGTCTACGCCCTGGCCAAGGTCTACAAGGTGGCCCTGCCGCTGCACCCCGAATACCGGACGATGCCGATGGTCTGGTACGTGCCGCCGCTCTCGCCCGTGGTGGACCTGCTGCGCGACCAGGGGCACGACGGCGAGGACGCCGGCAACCTCTTCGGCGCCATCGACGCGCTGCGCATCCCGGTGGAATACCTCGCGGAACTCTTCACCGCCGGCGACGCGGACCGGGTCACCGCGGTGCTGAAGAAACTCGCGGCCATGCGCTCCTTCATGCGCGGCATCAGCCTCGGCAACGACCCGGACGACTCCATCCCCGAGTCCGTGGGCATGGACAGCCAGACCATGTACGAGATGTACCGGCTGATGGCGATCGCGAAATACGAGGAGCGGTACGTCATCCCCAAGGCGCACGTGGAACAGGCCCATGACCTGGAGGAGATGGGTTGCTCGCTGGACTTCGAGGGCGGACCGGGCATGCAGGATTCCGCCCCGTTCGGCGAAGCCAGCGGCCGGCCCGTCCCGGTGGCGGTGGAAACCTTCAACGCCCTGCGCGACCGGCAGACCTCCGACACGGCCCCCGGCGAAACCACCCTGCGCGGCCGGGTGAACCTGCTCAACTGGGACGGGACGGGGGCGCCCTCCGGGCTCTTTCCGGCAAAGGCGTTGTTTCCGGAAAAGGCGCTGGTCCCGGAGAAGCCGCCCGCGCCTGCGCCTGAACCCGGACCCGGCGCCCCGGCGGACGGGGAGCGGCTGTGAGCCGCCGCGAGCAGGTGGTCTACCTCGCGGCGTCCTGGTGCCTGTCCTACCCGGACGAGGACCTCATCGGCAAGGTGCCGCTCATGCGGGCCGCGCTGGCCGAGTTCCGCGGCGCCGCCGTCGATTTCCAGGAGGTGCTGGATTCGCTGGAATCCACCCCGCCGATGGAGAGCCAGGCCGAGTACGTGCGCGAGTTCGACCTCGGCAAGCGCCACGCCCTGCACCTGTCCTATTGGACGGACGGGGACACCCGGCGCCGCGGCGAAGTCCTGGGCAACTTCAAGAAAACCTACCGGCAAAGCGACATCCTGGTGGACACCCACGGGGAACTGCCCGACTACCTGCCGATGGTGCTGGAATACGCCGCGCTCGTGGACCTCGCCGCGGGCCGTGAGCTGCTGACCCGCTTCCGGGCCAGCCTGGAGATGCTCCGGTTCGGGCTGCTCCGGGACGAGCTTCCGCACGCGCGGATCCTGCAGGCCATCTGCGCCACGCTGCCCGGGAAGTCGCCGGCCGACGAGCAGGCCGTCATGCGGATGGCCGGCTACGGTCCGCCCACCGAAGCGGTGGGCCTGGACCCGTACGATCCGCGCCTGCTGCCCGTGAAGGGGGCCTAACCATGCTGGTGTCCGAAACCGAGCCCGGGTCCGCCGTCGAACTCTCCGCCCTGGACATCGTGCTCTGGGGCGTCCTGCCCTACATCATGGTCGTCGTGCTGGTCGGCGGCCTTGTCTGGCGCTACAAGTACGACCAGTTCGGCTGGACCACCCGGTCGTCGCAGCTCTACGAATCGCGGCTGCTGCGGATCGCCTCACCCCTGTTCCACTTCGGCCTGCTCGCCGTGATCGCCGGCCACTTCTTTGGCCTGGTCATCCCGATGGCCTGGACCCAGGCCGTGGGAATGAGCCAGGACTTCTACCACTTCAATGCCCTGTTCGTGGGCGGCGTCGCGGGGGTGGGCACCCTGGGCGGGATCCTCCTGCTGATCTACCGCCGCCGCACCACGGGGCCGGTCTTTATGGCCACCACCAGGAACGACAAGACCATGTACGTGGTGCTGACCGCGGCCATCGTGTTCGGCCTGTGGACCACCCTGGCCAGTGTTTTCGAGGGCGGGCACGGCCACAACTACCGCGAGACGGTGGCCCCGTGGTTCCGCTCCCTGTTCGTCTTCCAGCCGGACCTGGCGGCCATGGCGGCCGCGCCGTTCTCCTTCCACCTGCACACCCTGGTGGGCATGGCGCTGTTTATGATCTGGCCCTTCACCCGGCTGGTCCACGCCTTTACCGCCCCGTTCCACTACCTTTTCCGCCCCTACATCGTCTACCGCTCCCGGGACCGGGACCGGGACGGCGGCAAAGCGGGCGCCCCGGCCGCGCGGGCCTCCAACGTCGCGGCCCGCCGCGGCTGGTCCGCCGTCGGAACCCGCGACCGGGACACCGGCAACCGCTGAGCCGGGTCGCAGCCCGGCCCACCACCGATGTCGAACTGAGAGGACCACCAGTGGCCGGATCCGAGCCCCTTCCGTCGGCCGCCCCCGCCGGGCGGACCCTGAACCTCGTGCTCGCCACCTCGGCGTCGGTGGTCGGTTTCTGGGCCTGGAACTCGGTGGCCACCCTCGGCGCCTTCTACACCCAGACCCTCCAGCTCACCCCGGCCGCCACCGGCGTGCTCGTGGCCATGCCCGTGTTCGTCGGCGCGCTGGGCCGGATCGTCGTCGGCACCCTCACGGACCGGTACGGCGGCCGGGCCATGTTCACCTTCGTGCTGCTGGCCTCCATCCTCCCGATCCTGCTTGTGGCGGTCGGCGGGCTCCTCGGATCCTTCGCCCTGGTGCTGGGGGCCGGGCTGCTGCTGGGCGTCGCCGGAACGGTCTTCGCCGTCGGGATCCCCTTCGTCAGCGCCTGGTACGAACCCTCCCGGCGCGGCTTCGCCACCGGCGTCTTCGGCGCCGGGATGGGCGGCACGGCGCTGGCCGCCTTCCTGAACCCGCGGCTGGTCGCCGGGATCGGCTACTTCCCCACGCACCTGCTGATCGCCGGGATCCTCGCGGTCATGGCGGCCCTGGTCTGGTTCCTGATGAAGGAAGCCCCGGGCTGGACCGGCAACAACCTCCCCGTCCTGCCCAAGCTGATCGACGCCGCGAAGACCCCGATCACCTGGAAGATGTGCTTCCTCTACGCCGTGGTCTTCGGCGGCTTCGTCTCCTTCGCCACCTACCTGCCCACCTACCTCCGCGACGTCTACAGCTTCGATCCCAGCGGCGCCGGGGCCCGCACCGCCGGCTTCGCGCTGGCGGCCGTGCTGGCACGGCCGGTGGGCGGCGTGCTCGCGGACAAGTTCGGGCCCAAGCCCGTGGTGATCACCTCACTGGCAGGTGTCGCGGTCCTCGGCTGGGTGGTGAACCTGCAGCCCGACGGCGAGGTCCCCGCCGGCCTGACATTCGTCGCCATGGCGGCGGCGCTCGGACTCGGGACGGGCGGGGTCTTCGCCTGGGTGGGCGTGCTCGCCCCGCCGGGGAAAGTCGGCAGCATCAGCGGGGTGGTCAGCGCCGCCGGCGGCCTCGGCGGCTACTTCCCGCCGCTGATCATGGGAGCGACGTACGACCCCGCGACGCACAGCTACTCGATCGGGCTGCTGCTGCTGGTGTTCACGGCCCTCGCCGCGCTGGCCTTCACGATCTTCGCCATCCCGGGCCGGGCCAAGGCGAAGGTCGCCGCCTAGACCGGCGCACCGCGGTGTCAGCCGAAGGCCAGATGCGCCACCGTGAAGATCGCGAGCCCGGCGAGGGCGCCCACCACGGTGCCGTTGATCCGGATGAACTGCAGGTCCTTGCCGATCTGGAGTTCGATCTTCTGCGAGGTCTCCTCGGCATCCCAGCGGGCCACGGTATCGGTGATCACGCCCGCGATGTCCGAGCGGTACGTCTTCACGAGGTACCCGGCGGCGTCCCCGATCCACTTGTTCACCTTGCCGGCCAGTTCGGGGTCAACGACCAGCCGCGTGCCGAAGTCGTGCACGGCGGCTTTGAACCGCACGGTCAGCTCGCTGTGCGGATCGTCGACGGCGGAGAGCAGCGCGGCCTTGATGGTCCCCCAGGTGCGGGAGGCGAGTTCCCGGATCTCGGGATCGCCCAGGACCTGGGCCTTGATGCCTTCGGCCCGGGCAATCATCACCGGATCATGCTGGAGGTCCTGCGCGAGGTCCTTGAGGTACTTGTCGATCGACAGGCGTACCTGGTGCTGGGGGTCGGACTGCACGGCGCGGGTGAACTTCAGGATCTCCACGTAGACCTTGTCGCCCACGAGCCCGTCCACGAACGAGGGCACCCACGTCGGGGAACGGTCGGTCACCAGCCGGTTGACGGTTTCCTGGTTGTCCCGCACCCAGTCCACGGTGCGGTCCACGAGCACGTCCACCAGCGCGTGGTGGTGGCCGTCCTCGAAGATCCGCTGGGCGACCCGGCCCACCGGCGGACCCCACGGCGGGGCGAGCAGATGCCGGCGGACCATTCCCTCGATCACGGCCTGGACGTCGTCGTCGTTGAGCACGGTAAAGGCGCCGCGGATGACGGCGGCGCCTTCCTTGGCCACGCGTTCGGCGCCGCCGGGCCCGGAGAGCCAGGCCCCGGCCTTCCGGGCGATGTCGACGGAGGCCAGCTTTTCCTGGACCACCTGCTCGGAGAGGAAGTTGGTCTCCACGAACTCGCCCAGCGAGGCGCCGATCTGGTCCTTGCGCTGCGGAATGATGGCCGTGTGCGGGATTTTGAGGCCCATCGGGTACTTGAACAGCGCCGTCACCGCGAACCAGTCCGCGAGGGCGCCGACCATGCCCCCTTCGGCCGCGGCCCGGACGTATTCGAGCCAGGGGTATTGTTTCTGCAGGGCGAAGGCGACCACAAAGATGATCGCCATCAGGACCAGCAGCGAGAGCGCCAGCAGCTTCATCTTCCGCAGCGCGGAGGCCTTCTCGGCGTCGCCGGCGGACACGGTGTGGCGGCGGGCGGCACCGCCGGCCGCGGCAGCTCCGGCGTCGCCGTGTCCTTCCGGACGGGTACTTGGCTCAGTATTCACCTGCATGTGCCCAGCCTAGCCCCGCTCGGGCAGCGGCTGTCGGCTAACGTGGCAGCATGACGACTGACGAGACCGCCGCAGCCCGTCCGCTGGTCTACGCCCACCGCGGTTCAAGCGGCGCGTTCGCCGAGCACACCCGGGCCGCCTACCTGCAGGCGATCGCCGACGGCGCCGACGGCGTGGAGTGCGACATCCACCTCACCCGGGACCAGCACGCGGTGCTACTGCACGACGCCAACTTGGACCGCACCTCCGACGGGACCGGACCGGTGGCGGACCGGACCCTCAACGAGCTCCGGCAGCTGGACTTTTCCTCCTGGAAGGGCGTCAGGATCCCGGACGAATACGGTGCCAAGTCCACCCAGCTGCTGACGCTTCCGGAGCTGCTGGTCCTGCTGCAGGCCGCCGGCCGGGAGATCGGCCTGGCGATTGAGCTTAAACACCCCAGCCCCTTCCAGCTCAAGCTGGAGGACCGGGTCCTGGAGGTCCTCCGGTCCCAGGGCTGGGACCCGGCGACCTCACGGCTCGGCAACATCACGGTGTCCTTTATGAGCTTCAGCCCGGATTCGGTGAAGCACCTGCTGAAATCAGTTCCGGCCGCCGCCGTGTGCCAGCTCGTGGACGACGTCAACGTCCTGGAGATCCGGGAGGAGCTTGGCCTCGGGGCGATCACCGGCGGGGCCCTCGCGAACTTGATGAAGGCAGCCCAAACCGAAGCCGAGCGGATCCTGGACGACTGCGAGACCGGGCTCGCCGGACCGGGCATCGACTACGTCCGCGGGCATTCCCGGACCATCCGGCGCTGGCTGAACTCCGGCCGCCGCTTCCGGGTGTGGACCGTGGACTCGGAAAACGATGTCGCGCTCTGCCAGGAGCTGGGGATTCACGAGATCACCACGAACCGGCCCGCGCAGGTCCTCGCCCAGCTGTCGGCCGGCACCCAGAGCCGCCGCTAAGGTCCCCGTTCCTGGGGCGGAGGCCGCGGTTAGCGGGCGCCCCGTGGCTGTGATTGAGTTGTTCCATGCCATCTCGCTGGTCCGGCCGGGACACCCAGACGCTTTCCGCCGCGGCGCTGAGCGCCCTGCTGCTGGCCAGCGCCGCGAAGCACTTCGACGATCCCGGTTTCTTCGCCCCGGTGGTCCCGGACTTCCTCTGCCGCGACGACACCGGTGAACGCCCCAACAGCCCCCTGGCCGTGCTGTCCCGGGAGGAGTGGGTCGCGCTCAGCGGCCTGCTCGAGGCGGGCGCCGCCGTCGGGCTCCTGATCCCGGCGACCCGCCGTGCCGCCGCCGGCTGCGTCGCGGCCATGTTCACCGCCTTCCTCGCCGGACACCTCGATGCCCTCCGCAGGGCGTACGGCCCGGACGGGACGCCCGGGCAGCGCCGCGCGCACACCCTGCGGCTGCCGCTGCAGGCGCCGCTGATCGCCTGGGCCTGGAGTCTGCGCAACCCGGTCCGGCGGTGAGGCTCCTGCAGTCCCCGGCCGTCCGGGTCGGGCTGTCCATCAGCATCGCCACCGGTCTCTATGGCGTGTCCTTCGGCGCGCTGTCCGTCACCTCCGGGCTCGACTTCTGGCAGACGATGGCATTGAGCCTGCTGCTGTTCAGCGGCGGCTCGCAGTTCGCCTTCATCGGCGTGGTGGCCGGGGGCGGCTCCGGCGTCGCCGCGATGGGCGCGGCCACCCTGCTGGGCATGCGCAACGGGATCTACGGCATGCAGATCAACGCGCTGCTGCGGCCCCGCGGCTGGCTGCGGTTCGCCGCCGCCCACGTCACCATCGACGAGTCCACCGCCACGAGCACGGGCCAGACCGACCCGCTCGAGCAGAAGCGCGGCTTCTGGACCGCGGGGCTGGGCATCTTCGTCCTCTGGAACCTGTTCACCGCCGTGGGCGCGCTGGCCGGGGCGTCGCTGGGGGATCCCAAGCAGTGGGGCCTGGACGGAGCCGCCGTCGCGGCATTCCTGGGCCTGCTCTGGCCGCGGCTCAAGGGCCGGGAGCCGGTGGCGATCGCCGTCGTCTGCGCCCTGGCCACCGTGCTGGCCGTCCCGTGGGTGCCCGCCGGGGTGCCGATCCTGGTGGCCGCGGTGGTGGCCGCAGCCATCGGCTGGTTCAGCCACGGCCGCAGCGACGAAGGACTGGAACCGGACATGGACCCCTACGCCGATCAACCGCACCCGCACGGGCGCCCCTCCGGGGACGCCGCATGAGCCTGTGGATGTGGCTGCTGCTCTCGTGCCTGCTGGCCTACGCCTGGAAACTGCTGGGCTATCTCGTCCCGGCCAGCGTGCTGCGCGACCCCCGGATGTCCCGGATTGCCGGGACCATGACCATCGGGCTGCTGGCATCCCTGACGATCGTGAACACCGTGGCCTCCGGCCAGACCCTGGCGCTGGATGCCCGCCTCGGGGCGCTGGCCGCGGCCGGCGTCGCCCTGCTGCTCCGGGCCCCGTTCCTGGTGGTCGTCCTCGCCGGGGCCGGCGCGGCAGCCGGACTCAGACTGCTGGGCTGGGGCTAGCGTCTGCGTTACCTCCTGCCGGACCGCTCCGTAACGGTCTTTGGTCCCTACTTGCTGCCAAGGCCCCATGGGAGCATTCGGATATGAGCGACAACGAGGATCCGGATACCCCTGCGCCCGGCAAGGGCCAGCATTCCAAGCCGCACGAGCCGTTCGTTCCGCCGGGAGCCGAGTCCACCCGGGAACTGCGGGAAATGGCCCGGCGCCGGCGGGAGGCTGAGGAGAAGCTGCAGCACCATCTGCAGGAGGCCAAAGAGAAGCCGGCGGACGACTGATGCTCCGAGCCCGGCTCTCCGAGCGGCTGCAGGACCTCCTGCTCGACAACGAGGCGCTGGAGGATTTCCTCCGTCAGTTATCCGCCTTGGCCGCCGAGTTCGCCGCCGCCGAAACGGGCCGCCCGGTGCTGTGCTCGGTGCGGCTCGCCCGGCGCCGCCAGCCCACGGTCCTGGCCGGCAGCAGCCGGGAGGCGCTGGCACTGGACAGCCTGCAGGACGCCCTGGCGGAGGGCCCGGGACTGGAGGCCCGGGAGACCGGGCTGGCAGTGCTGGTCCCGGACACCACGATGGATCCCCGGTGGAGGCGCTACCAGCGGGCCGCCGCCCAGCGCGGGAACCGCAGTGTCCTCGCGGTAACCCTGCTGGCGGACCGGGACGCAACGGCCATCCTGACCTTCTCGTCGACAGCCCCCGAGGCGTTCGACGACGGCGCCGTGGCAGCCTGCGGGGCGCTCGCGGTCCGCGCCGCCAAGGTGATGCGGCTGGCTGTCCGGCTGGACGCCGCCAAAGGCCTGAACCGGGACCTGCTGCAGGCCATGCGGTCGCGGACCGTGATCAACCTCGCCACCGGAATCCTCATGGCGCAGAGCCGCTGCTCGCAGACCGAGGCGTTCGAGCTGCTGGCCAAGGTTTCCAACACCAGGAACGTCAAGCTCCGGGTCATCGCCGAGGAGATCCTCCGCAGGTTCGACAACGGTCCGGCCGGAACGGCCTTCATCGCCTAAGCTCTCACCGCGGGGCTCCGAGGCCGGCGAGCCTGAGGATGAGCTGCAGCCCCTCGGGCGTTCCCGGCCAGTGCCAGGCGCACCGCAGCCTCGCCCGCCCGCGCGATCACCGAGCGCAGCACGAGGGCCACAATAATCACGTCGTCCGCGTACCCGATCACGGGCACGAAATCCGGCACCAGGTCAATCGGCGAGAGCAGATAGGCCAGGAGCAGGGCCAGCCGAATCCGCACCCCCGCGCCCAGGGTCCTGTCAGCGAGCAGCCGCCGCAGGAGCCGCAGCAGGTCCGGCAGCAGCCGCAGTGCATCCTTCATCGCGACCGTTTCCGGGTGCCGGCGCGCATAACCCCACAGGAGGAGCAGCAGTACGGCGTAAACCAGCAGCACGCCGCCAACGGCGCCCGCCACGGTTTCCCATGACACCGGTGCTAGCCGAGGACAGAGTCGAACGCGGTGCCCGGCAGCGGCGCCTGCGGCGGCAGCGGCCGGTTCGGGCGCTCCGTGCGGATGGCGTCCTCGACCAGGGCAACAGGACGGCGCCAGGCATCCGAACCTGCTTCCATCGTGTCCACAACGCCGATCAGCATGGCCAGCAGGCGGATCAGGTCCGTCATCGAAATGTCGCTGCGCAGGGTTCCCTGGCCCTGTCCGCGGCCCAGGAGCACGGCCACGGATTCGATCAGGTCGCCCGTGATGCCGGTGAGGAGTCCGCGCCGGCCGGCGACGGCCCCCAGCAGGTTGGCTTCCTCGCTGGCAACGCCCATCAGCGCGTCAATGACGCGGAAGAGCCCGTCCGCGGCGTCCGGTCCGGCGAGAGCCTCCTCGATGACCGGGTCGACCAGCAGGCCGAGCTGCCGGTGCAGGGCTGCGAGGACCAGCTCTTCCTTGTCGGCAAAGTTCCTGAAAAGCGTGGCCGGACCGACGCCGGCCGTCACGGCGATGGTCTGCAGCGGCACCTCGGGGCCGTGCTCCCGGAAGCACTGGCGGGCGGCGGTGATGATCTTGTCCACGTTCCGCGCGGCATCGGCGCGGAGCGGCCTGCGGTCTGCTACCCGGTTCATTTGCTTAGGTTAGCAACGCAGGGCCGGGCCGGGGAGGTTACTTCCGGGTATTGATTTATGTGACGGGGCCCGCAGCGGACTCCGGGCCCGGGCCCGGTCCCCGAGCGGGGCATCGTCGGGCTCCATCCGGGCCGTCACGGCGTTCAAGGGCGTGAAAGACTGGTGCCATGTTGCTTGCATTCTCTGTCGCACCCTCAGGCCGTCCAGCGCGCACCGCCGATGACTCGCCCGCCGGTTCCGCGGCCCTCCCGGCGGACGAGGCGTCCGTCCACGACGCCGTCGCCGAAGCGGTGCGGATCGTCCGGGAGTCCGGCCTGCCGAACCACACCGACTCGATGTTCACCACGATCGAGGGCGAGTGGGATGAAGTCTTCGACGTCGTGAAGCGGGCGACCGAGGCCGTGGGCCGTTACGGCAGCAGGGTCTCGCTCGTCATCAAAGCGGACATCCGCCCGGGCTTCACCGGCGAACTGACCGGAAAACTGGACCGCCTGGAGCAGGCGCTCGGCGACTAGCAGGACGGTGCCGCGTCGGTCAGTGCCGCCCGGCAGTCCGGGCTGGACCCGCGGCGGCCTACCGCCCGGACGGGCCAGCTGGAAGACTGGGGGCATGTTCGAGCATCAGCCCACCGCCCGCTGGATCGCCGTCGAGGACTTCCTGTCCGAGCTTGTGGTCCGTCCGGACAACTCCCTGAAGCGCGCGGTCACCTCCGCCCTGGAGGCGGGCCTGCCGCCCATCGAAGTCGCCCCCACCGCCGGCAAGCTGCTCAAACTGCTGGTGCAGCTCTCCGGGGCCCGCCGCGTCCTGGAGATCGGGACGCTGGCCGGCTTCAGCACCATCTGGATGGCCCAGGGGCTGCCCGACGGCGGCCGGCTGCTCACGTGCGAATACCTCCCCAAGCACGCCGACGTCGCCCGCGCCAACCTGGATGCCGCCGGGCTGGGCCACCTCGTCGAGATCCGGGTCGGGGCGGCACTGGACACGCTGCAGGCCCTCGCCGACGAGGGCGCCGAGCCCTTCGACTTCGTCTTCATCGACGCGGACAAGGAAAACAACCCGCACTACCTCGACTGGGCCGTCCGCCTCGGCCGGCCCGGCACCGCCGTTGTGATGGACAACGTGGTCTGGGAAGGCGCCGTGCTGGAACCCGCGATGGACGCCGTCAACGCCCCGGGCATCATCAGCGCCCTGCATATGCTGGGCGAAGACCCGCGGCTGGACGGCACCGTCATCCAGACGGTGGGCTCCAAAGGCTGGGACGGCTTCGCCCTCGCGCGGGTGCTGTAGCGGCGGTGGAGCCGAGCCGCGGCGCCGGGACGCCGACCGGAATTCCCCAAGTGCTAAGTGTGCTTAGATTTACTGAGCAGCCTGAATTTACTGAGCAGTAGCCCGGCCGACAGGCGTGGACGCCGGGAGCACCAGACGCACGTCGAAAGGGAACAGGCCACCGAATGAACCGGACTCCCGATTCGCAGCGGCCGGTCGCCGTGAGGATCAGTTCCGCGCCGGAACAGCTGGCCGGCCTCACCCCCCTGCTGGAGGCGGCCCGGTCGGCCGCCGGCGACGTCCCGGCGCTGCTGGAGCTGGCCAAAGCCGCGGCAGCCGCCGCCCCGCTGCCGGGCGGGGGCCGGACGGCGTTCCTCTGGGAGATCCTGGCCTCCGTCACGGCCGTGGACGTCGCCGCCGGACGGGCCATTGAACCCCACCTGGACGCCTCGGCGATCCTCGCCCAGGCCGCGGGCCAGCCGGCGCCGGACGGCCGGGACTGCCCGGACCCGGGCGGCGAGGACTCCGACGGCGCCTGGGGTGTGTTTGCCGCCGAAGCCCCCGGGCTGCGGCTGGAGGCGAAGCCGGCGGCCGGCTGTTTCCTGCTGCACGGCGCCAAGCCATGGTGCTCCCTGGCCGCCCAGCTGGACCACGCCGTCGTGACCGCCCATCTGGACGACGGCGGCCGGGCGGCGTTCGCCGTCGACCTCCATGCCCCCGGCGTCAGCTTCGAGGATCCGCAGTGGACCAGCCTGGGACTCCGGGAAATCCCCAGCGGCACCGTGCACTTCGACGCCGTCCCGGCCGTGCCGCTGGGCGATGCCGGTTGGTACTACCTCCGGCCCGGCTTCGCCTGGGGCGGCATGGGCGTGGCGGCCTGCTGGCTGGGCGGCGCCGTCGCGGTGGCCCGGGGCTTCAAGTCGTCCCTGCTCAAGGCGGCCGACGGCGGCCGCGCCCCGGACCAGCTCGCGCTTGCCCATCTCGGCGAGATCGACCGCACGCTCACCGCCCTGACCGGCTACCTCGCCCGGACCGCCGGGCGGATCGATGCCGGGGAACTCACGGACACCGGCGCCTGGAGCGAGGCCCTCCGCGTCCGCGGCAACGTCGCGACCGCCGTCGAACGCATCCAGACGCTGGTCAGCCAGAACCTCGGGCCCGCACCGCTGGCCTTCGACGAGGCCTACGGAAAGCGCATGGCCGACCTCTCGCTCTATATCCGCCAGCACCACGCCATGCGCGACGACGCCCAGCTTGGTGCCCTCACGCTCAAGGGGGACCACCCATGGTGAGCTTCACCCACCGGGACGCCGGAACCGGCGAGGACGCCTGGGCGGCCAGCGGACTCGCGGCGCTCCCGGAGCTGCCGCTGGACGCCGGCGAGCTCGCCGGGCAGGCGTTCATCGTCCTGGCCGCGCACCCGGATGACGAATCTCTGGGCGCCGGCGGGCTGATGGCCCGGCTCCGGGTGCTCGGCGCCCGCGTCACGGTGCTGCTGTGCACGGCGGGGGAGGCCTCCCACCCGGACTCGCCCACCACGACGCCGGAACAGCTCGCCGCCGTGCGGCTCCAGGAATTCGGCGGTGCGCTCAACCACCTGTTGCCGGATCCCGACTGGCGGTTCCTTGCCCTGCCGGACGGCAGGCTCGCCGGTCACCTGCCGGAGGTGCACACCGCGCTGCAGCGCGCCATCGCTGACGCCACCGCAGCGGGACTGCCCGCGGAGCGCATCATCCTCGTGGCCCCGTACCGGCACGACGGCCACACCGACCACGAAGCACTGGGCTCCGCCGCGGCCGAGGCTGCCGGCGCCGGCGGCCACGGGCTGCTGGAATACCCCATCTGGTACTGGCTCTGGGCGGACGCCTCGGACCACACCTGGCAGTCCTGGCTGCGCCTGCCGCTGGACCCCGCCGAACGGCGGGCCAAGGCGGCGGCGATGGCCTCCCACACCTCGCAGGTCCGTCCGCTGTCCGGCCGGCCCGGGGACGAGGTGCTGCTCCCGCCGGCGTTCCTGGAGCACTTCGAACGTCCGTTCGAGACGTTCGCGTGGCAGCGTCCGGCCGCCAGGGGCGGCTCCTACGCCGCCGCCGACGCGGAAGGCGTCTTCGACGCCGTCCACACCGGAACCGACGACCCCTGGCAGTACACCACCAGCTGGTACGAACACCGCAAACGCGCCCTCACCCTCGCGGCGCTGCCGGGCCCGACCTACGCGGCAGGACTTGAAATCGGCTGCTCGATCGGGACGCTCAGCGTGGACCTCGCGGAGCGCTGCGCCAGCTTCACCGCCGTCGACGCGAGCAGCGCCGCACTGGCCCACGCCACCCGGCGGCTCGCACACCTGCCCGCCGCCCGGACCCGCCACCTCACCGTCCCGCAGGACTGGCCGGACGGCCGGTTCGACCTGATCGTGGTCTCCGAGGTCGGCTACTACCTCGCGCCCGGGGAGCTGGCCGAGCTGTTCGCACGGGTCCAGACCACGCTGCTGCCCGGCGGCACCCTGGCCCTGTGCCACTGGCGCCACCCCATCTCCGGCTGGGAGCTCGACGGCGACTCCGTCCACGCCGCCGCGCGCCGCCACCTCGGCTGGGCCGACGCCGGACTCTACCGGGAACGCGACTTCATCCTCGAGGTCCTGATCGCGCCGGAGGCCGGCGGGGAACTCCTGCCCGCAGCGGCCGCCGTGCCCGGACCGGAAGGCTAGGCGGCATGGCCGCCCATGCCCTGCCGCTGCCCCGCGGCCACAGCATCGACCGGATCGCCGTGGTGATGCCCGCCCACAATGAGGACGAGCACCTGGGGCGCGCCCTGCTGGCCGTGCAGCGCGCCGCCGACGCCCTGCACCGGGTCCGGCCCGACGTCGACGTCCGGGTGACCGTGGTGCTGGACAGCTGCACCGACGGCTCCGCCGGCATCGCCGCCCGCTACGCCGCCGCGGACCGCCGCTTCAGCTTCCTGGCAGTAACCTTCCGCAACGCCGGAGCCAGCCGCGGTGCCGGCATCCGGGCCGCCGGCATCGGCACAGCCCGGCGGCGGGCGCCCGGCAAACGGTGGACACCCCCGCCGTGGGCTGGCCGGACCTGGCTGGCCAACACGGACGCGGACTCGCAGGTTCCCGAATGCTGGCTCGTCCGGCAGCTGGAGTTCGCCGACGCGGGCGCCGACGCCGTGCTGGGCTCGGTGGAACCAGACCCGGACGGGATGGACCCGGAGCTGCTCCGGCGCTGGCTGGAACGCCATCCCTTCGAGGAGGACCACCCGCACATCTACGGAGCCAACTTCGGGGTCAGGGCCTCGGCCTATCTGGCCGCCGGCGGCTTCCCGAAGCTCTCCTCGCACGAGGACCGGACCCTGGTGCAGAGCCTCCGCAACCGCGCCTTCACCGTGACGGCGACGGACAGCATGCGCGTGCTGACCTCGGGCCGCGTCCACGCCCGGGCGCCGCACGGCTTCGGCGCGTACCTGCGGACGCTGGGGCGGCACCGGCCGGCTGCGGTCGAGCAAGGCGGACCGGGCCCGGGCTAAGCCGTCATCTCGATTGTGAACCAGAGTGGCATACACAGGGGGTGCGCATGACCCGGAAGGGTCATGCGCACCCCCTGTGGGAACCGGGAACCGGCCCCGTGGTGTCAGTCGAGGGTGTCAGTCGCGGCGGTCGCGGCGGTCCTCGCGGCGGTCGCCGCGGTCGTCCCTCCGGTCCTCACGGCGGTCACCGCGCCGGTTAATCCCGTGGGCGACGACAATGGCCCCGCCGACGGCGGCGGCGGTCCTGCGTCTGCGTCGTGCTGCCAGTGGCATGTCAGGCTCCTTCCTTCATTCCTTCGGACGATGGGGCTTCGGCTTCGGCGTCGGCCTGGAACGCGGCGATGACTGCCTGGGTCGGGATCCGGCCGCTGGCCACGAGCTGCCCGCCGGCCTTGCGGACGGCCGCGCCGAACGGTGCAGCCCACTGGTTCTCCCAGACCAGCACCGCGGCGGAGTGGCCGGGCTGGATCGTCTCGGCCAGGTCCATGACGTCCTGCTCGGAAAGCACCATGGCCAGGTCGGCCTCGGCCATGCGCACCTCGCCGAGTTCGCTCGCGTCGAGGTCGGAAATCTCCGCCGTCTCGAGCGTGCCGTCCTCGGTCTTCCGCAGGAACACCATGTCGAGCACCCTGATGAGCTCACGGTTGACCAGGTCCTCCAGGAACGGGGCGATCTGGCCGTTCCCGAAGTTGGGCCCGGGGAACTCCACGACGAGCCAGTCCACCGGCCCTAGTTCATCCAATGTCTCAGCCATGCTGATGACCTCCGTTTCTCATGGGGTTCCGGCGATCCGACGGACCGCCGCAGTCTTATCCTGTGCCCCCGGTGCGGCGTGGCGCCTCATCCGCACCGGGTGACCTCACGCATCCGGCACGAGTGTTGTGTATCAGGTCTTGCGACGGTGGGGCCGCAGAGACGATGGGCGGTGTCTGTATGCTGTGCACATGGCGGCCCCACAGCTATATGTCAGTTTCCCCGGCACGGCGCGTGAAGCACTCGGCTTTTACGCAGGTGTTTTCGGCGGAGAGCTTTCCTTGTACACCTATGAGGACTTCGGCCGCAGCGACGGCCCCCCGGATGCCATAGCTCACGGAGTGCTCGACGGCATGGTTGCCATGGCGGGATCGGATGCAGCAGCAGGCCAAAAAAGTGTCCGGCTCGAAGGTGTCATGCTCTCCCTGCTGGGGACCGCCGAACCGTCAGTTCTCCATGAGTGGTTCGACAAGCTCGCTGTCGGCGGTCGGGTCGTGGACCCTCTCGCCGCGAAACCCTGGGGCGCTTCGGACGGTCAAGTCATAGACCGGCACGGACTTCACTGGCTCATCGGATACGAACCCGAGCTCTGAGCGCCGCGCAGCTGCCTATAGATGCCGGGTCACCGGTCGCCTCTGCGGCGCAGGGCAGGTGACCGGCGCCGCGCCGTGACCTTTGGCCCTAACGGGCCGCACCTCCGCGGCGCACCCTCAGTCCATGAGCTACCTGACCCGGGCCGGTCTGCGGTGTTGCGCCTGAGTAGCCCCGGCCGGCCGTGACCCGGGCGGCTCCCTCCGGGGGGCGAAGCGCCGGGGCATTGCCGGGCCTTTCCGGCCTGAGCTCCGCCGAGGCGGCCCGGAGACTCACCCAATTCGGGGCGAACAAGCTGCCGGAGGCCGGCACCATCCCCGGCTGGCGCAAACTGCTGGGCGAGCTGACCCACTTCTTCGCCATCCTGCTGTGGTGCGCCTCCGTGCTGGCCTATCTGGCGGGCATGCCGCAGCTGGCCGTCGCAATCGTCGTGGTGATCCTGGTCAACGGGATCTTCGCCTACATCCAGCAGGAGCGGGCCCAGCACGCCGCCTCCAAGCTCCGCGACTTGCTCCCGGCGATGGTTTCGGTCCGCCGGGACAACCGCCTCATCAAGGTCCACACCACCGAACTGGTGCCGGACGACGCCGTCGTGCTGGTGGCCGGCGACCGCGTCCCGGCGGACCTCCGGCTGGTGCTGGCGGCCGGCTGCTCGGTGGACGAGTCGATGCTCACCGGTGAAAGCGAGGCGCTCGCCAAGGTCCCCGGCGACACCGTCTATGGCGGGACCTTCCTGGTCAACGGCCAGGCCGAAGGCGTGGTCGCGGGAACGGGCGGGAAGACCCGGCTGGCCGAAATCGCTGCCCTGACCGGCAAGGTGGCCGCGCCGCCGAGCCCGCTGGCGCGGGAACTGCAACGCATCGTCCGCATCACCGCCACCATGGCCCTGGGCATCGGCGTGCTGTTCTTCGTGCTCTCCCTACTGGTCGGCATCTCTTGGCGGGACGCCTTTCTGTTTGCCATCGGCGTGATGGTGGCGCTGGTGCCCGAGGGCCTGCTGCCCACGGTGACGCTGTCCCTGGCCGTCGGGGCGCAGCGGATGGCGCAACGCAACGCGCTGGTCCGCAACCTGGAAGCGGTGGAAACCCTCGGCTCCACCACCTTCATTTGCACGGACAAGACCGGCACGCTGACCCAGAACCGGATGAACGCCGTCGAAGTCTGGACCCCGGCCGGCGTGCTCAGTATCATCGGCGCGGGGTACGGGCCGGAGGCCGAGGTCACCGGGACGGGAGCCGGGGAGGCGCGGCACCTCAGCTTTGCCGCGCTGGCCGCCTCCGAGGGCCGGGCGGTGCTCCACGAGGGCAAGTGGGTGGCGGAGGGCGACCCGATGGAGGCCGCCATCGCCGCGCTGGCCGCCCGGCTGGCCCGTCCCGGGCCGGATCCCTGGTCGGGTCCGGCCGAACCGGTGGTGTCGCACCGCTTCGCCTTCGATCCCCGGCGGCTCCGGGAGTCGGCGATCGTTGGCACGACGCTTTACGTCAAAGGCGCGCCGGAATCCGTGATTCCGCTGTGCGTGCACGGCGGCGGCGACGCCGGCGAGGCCGCGGGCGCCGCCCGGGCGCGGGAGATGGTTGACCGGATGGCCTCCCACGGGCTACGGGTGCTGGCCGTGGCCGAACGGGCCCTGCCCGGCCCGCCCGGCGCCGGCTTCAAACTGGAGGAGGTGGAGAGCGAACTGACGCTGCTGGGGCTGATCGGCCTGCACGACCCGCCCCGGGCCGAGGTCCGTGTGGCTCTCGAGGCGGCCCGCGAGGCCGGCATCAAGGTCGCTATGGTCACCGGCGACCATGCCTTCACGGCGGCCGCCATCGCCCGGGAAACCGGACTGATCGGATCCCCCGAGCTGGTGCTGGAGGGCCACAACCTGCCCGAGGACGACGCCGTCCTGGCCGCGCTGCTGGACCGCGACGGGGTGGTGGTCAGCCGGGTCACCCCGGAACAGAAACTCCGGGTGGCCCGCCTGCTTCAGCGCCGCGGCCACGTCGTGGCGATGACCGGCGACGGCGTCAACGACGGCCCGGCCCTGCAGCAGGCCGACATCGGCGTGGCCATGGGGCTCAGCGGCACGGACGTGGCCCGCGAGGCAGCGGACCTCGTGCTCCTGGATGACGACTTCGCCACCATCATCGCGGCGGTGGAGCAGGGCCGTGCCACGTACGCGAACATCCGCCGCTTCCTGACCTATCACCTGACGGACAACGTCGCCGAGCTCACCCCCTTCGTGATCTGGGCACTCTCCGGCGGGCGGTTCCCGCTGGCGCTGAGCGTGCTGCAGATCCTCGCCCTCGACATCGGCACCGACCTGCTCCCCGCACTGGCGCTGGGCAGCGAGGCCCCGAGCAAGGGAACCCTGAAACGCCCGCCCGAGCGCAGGCACCTGATGGACCGGGCACTGATGTTCCGGGTGTTCGGACTGCTGGGCCCGGTCGAGGCACTCTTCGAAATGACGGCGTACACGGCGGTCCTGCTCGGGGCCGGCTGGACCCCGGGGGCGGAGCTGCCGGCGGCGGACGTGCTGATGGCCGCCTCCGGCGCCGCGTTCACCACCGTCGTCCTGGCGCAGCTCGCCAACGCCTTCGCCTGCCGCAGCGCCTCCGTCCCGCCCTGGCGGCTCGGCTGGTTCACCAACCGGCTGCTGGTCTGGGCCGTGCTCGCCGAACTGGGCCTGCTGGCGGTGTTCCTGTTCCTCGGGCCGCTGGCCACCCTGCTGGGCCACGCGCCGCCGTCGCCCGGCGGACTGGCCGTGGCGCTCGCCGCCATTCCCGCGGTGCTGCTCGCGGACTGGCTCTACAAGATCGCCCGCCACCGCCGGGCCGCGAAGGCCGAACCGGCCACCAAGGTCCAAAGACTCTGACCCCGCACGGCCCGCCGCCACAGGATGGGTCCATGACTGACTCCCCGGTGCTGTGGTTTGACGAGATCGGCATGGGCGATGTCCCGCAGGTGGGCGGCAAAAACGCCTCCCTCGGCGAACTCATCCAGTCCCTGAAAGCCAAGGGCGTGCGCGTGCCCGACGGCTTCGCCACCACCGCCGGCGCCTACCGCCGCTTCCTTGGGGCCAACGGGATCGAGGCCGCGATGCGCTCGCGGATCAAGGCCTACCGCTCCGGCGAAACCTCCCTGCGCGCCACCGGGGAGGCCATCCGGGAACTGTTCCTGGACAGTGAGTTCCCGGCGGACATCAGCGAATCCATCCGCTCTCACTACCGCGAACTGGGCGGGCGCGCCGGACTGGACCGGCTCTCGGTCGCGGTCCGCAGCAGCGCCACCGCCGAGGACCTGCCGGACGCGAGCTTCGCCGGGCAGCAGGAGACGTTCCTGAACATCGCCGGGGAACGGGAACTCCTCGACGCCTGCCGCCGCTGCTACGCCTCCCTCTTCACCGACCGGGCCATCAGCTACCGCGAGGTCAAGGGCTTTGACCACCTCGACGTCGCGCTTTCGATCGGCGTGCAGCGGATGGTGCGCTCCGACGTCGGCGCCTCCGGCGTGATGTTCTCCATCGACACGGATTCCGGCTTCCCCCGCGTGGCCGTGGTCAGCGCCGCCTGGGGCCTGGGCGAAACCGTGGTCCAGGGCACCATCAACCCGGACAAGTACCTCGTGTTCAAGCCGCTCCTGGCCCAACCGGAATTCGCGCCGATCATCGAGAAGACCCTCGGCTCCAAGGCCCGGAAGATGGTTTACAGCCGCGGCGGCCACGCACGCACCAAAATGGTGGACACCTCGGAAGCCGAACGCCGCGCCTTTGTCCTGGCCGACGCCGAGATCCTCGCCCTGGCGCGCTGGGCCGTGAGCGTGGAGGAGCACTACGCCCGGCCGATGGACATGGAATGGGCCCGGGACGGCGTGACCGGGGAGCTGTTCATGGTCCAGGCCCGGCCGGAGACGGTCCAGTCGCAGAAGACCGGCTCCCGGTTCACCCTCCACCACCTGCTGGAATCCGGCACCGTGCTGGCGCGCGGCGCCGCGATCGGCGATTCCATCGCGCAGGGCACCGCGTGCGTGATCAGGAGCGCGGCGGACATCGAAAACTTCCGCGACGGCGCCATCCTCGTCACCGAGATGACCGACCCGGACTGGGTTCCGATCATGAAGCGGGCGGCCGGCATCGTGACCGACCACGGCGGCCCCACCAGCCACGCGGCGATCGTGAGCCGCGAACTCGGGGTCCCCGCCGTCGTCGGCACCGGCAACGCGACCACCGCCCTGGCGGAGGGCCTCGCCGTGACCATCTCCTGCGCCGAGGGTGATGAGGGCCGCGTCTACCGGGGCAGCCTTGCGTTTGAAACCGAGGAGGTGGACCTCGGGGAGCTGCCGGAGACGCACACGAAAGTTATGGTCAACATCGCCAGCCCCGCGGCCGCGTTCCAGTGGTGGCGGCTGCCGGCCGACGGCGTCGGGCTGGCCCGGATGGAATTCATCATCAGCAGCCTGATCCGCGTGCACCCGATGGCGCTGGTCCACCCCGAGCGGGTCACCGACCCCGGCGAGGCCGAGCAGATCCGCGCCCTGGCCAGCGGCTATCCGGACCCGAAGGACTACTTCGTGGACGCCCTGGCCCTGGGCATCGCCAAGATCGCCGCGCCCTACCATCCCCGGCCTGTCATCGTCCGGCTCAGCGACTTCAAAACGAACGAGTACGCGCACCTGATCGGCGGCTCCGCCTTCGAGGAGCCGGAGGAGAACCCCATGCTCGGCTTCCGCGGCGCCTCCCGCTACTACGACGAGCGCTACCGGGAGGGGTTCGCGCTGGAGTGTGTGGCCCTCAAGCGGGTCCGGGAGCAGCTCGGGTTCGGCAACATCATCGTGATGATCCCGTTCTGCCGGACCCCGCAGGAAGCGGACCGGGTGCTGGCTGTGATGGCGGAGAACGGCCTGGTCCGGGGCAGGAACGGCCTTGAGGTCTACATGATGTGCGAGATCCCGTCCAACGTTGTCCTCGCCGAAAAGTTCGCCACCCGCTTCGACGGCTTCTCCATCGGCTCCAATGACCTCACCCAGCTGGTCCTGGGCGTGGACCGGGATTCGGCGCAGCTGGCCGCACTCTTCGATGAGCGGGACGAGGCCGTCATGGCGATGATCAGCGAGGCCATCCGCAAGGCCCACGCCGCCGGGATCAAGATCGGCATCTGCGGCCAGGGCCCCAGCAACCACCCCGAGTTCGCGGCGTTCCTGGTCAGCGAGGGCATTGATTCCATCTCGCTGAACCCGGACAGCTACCTCAGGACCGTTCCGCGGATCGCGGAAGCCGAGAAACAGGCAGCGGCCCGGTAGCGCCGGCGGCTTTCTGCCCCGGAAGCTTTGCTCCGGCCGCCTTCCTGCCGGGGCTCAGTGCGCGCAGCGCATTGAGGATCGTGGCCAGGTCCACGAGTTCCTGGGTCAGGGCGCCGGCGATGGCCGGGATGTAGCCGGCTGCCGCCGCGATCATCAGCGCCACGCTCAGCCCGATTCCGATCCAGATGCTCTGCAGCGCCACCTTGACGGTGCGCTGCCCGATCCGCACGGCGGAGGCCGCCTTGGACAGGTCATCGAGGATGATCACGACGTCGGCCGACTCACCGGCCGCCGTCGAGCCGCGCGCGCCCATCGCGATCCCGACGTCGGCGACGGCCAGGACGGGGGCGTCGTTGACGCCGTCGCCGACCATCATGACCGGGCGGAGGGGCAGGGACCGGACGGCTTCGACCTTGTCCGGCGGCAGGCACTCGGCGCGGACATCGGTGAGCCCCGCCTCGGCCGCGATGTGCTCGGCGGTGGCGAGCGCATCGCCGGTCAGCATCACCGTCCGGGTGACGCCGAGTTCCTTGAGCTCGGCCAGGGTGCGGCGTGTTTCCCGGCGGATCGGGTCGCTCATCACGAGGGACCCGGCGAATTCCCCGGCCACGCCCACGTAGATGGCGAGTTCGCCGCTGGCGAGCTCCGTTGCCACGACGCCGGGGGCCGATTCGGCCACGAAGTTGGGCTTGCCGACCACCACGTCGCGGCCGTCGAAGCGGGCCCGGACGCCGTGCGTGGCGAATTCGGTGGCCTCCGTGGCGGTTTCAAACGCCAGCCCGCGGGTGTGCGCGGCATCCATCACCGAGGCGGCGAGCACATGGGAGGAATACTGTTCGGCGGAGGCCGCCAGCCCGAGGACCTCGTCCTCGGTGAAGGATCCCGCGGTCCGGACAGCGACCAGGGCCGCGGCCGTACGTGAGGGTGCCGGTCTTGTCGAAGGCGACCGTCTTGATCCGGCTCAGTTGCTCCAAAACACCGGCGTATTTGACGATGATGCCGCCGCGCGCGGCGCGGCTCATGCCCCCCAGGAACGCCACCGGGGCGGCGATCAGCAGCGGGCACGGGGTCGCCACCACCAGCACCTCCGCGAAGCGGACCGGGCTGCCACTGACGATCCAGCCGATCGCGCCAATGACGTAGGCGAGGGCAGTGAACGGCACGGCATACCGGTCCGCGAGCCGCACCATGGGCGCCTTGCTGTCCGCGGCTTCCTTGACCAGTGCCACGATGCGGCTGTACTGCGAATCCTCCATCCGGGCCGTGACCTGCATCCGGACCGCGGCTTCGCCGTTGAGGGAGCCGCTCATCAGCCCCTCGCCGGCAACCCGCTCCACCGGAAGGCTCTCCCCGGTGAGCGAGGACTCGTCGAAGCTGCCGGACTCGGAGAGCAGGATGCCGTCCAGCGGCACCACCTCACCCGGCCGCACCAGCAGGATGTCACCGACCTCGACGTCCGTGGCGGCGACATCCTCCTGCTGGCCGTTCGTAAGGGTCCCGGCGGCGGAGGTGCTGCCCCCGCGTTCCCGGTGGGCCGTCTGCGGGACGCGCTCCAGCAGGGACGTGAGTTCTTTCTTGGCCCGGCCGGCCGCATAGTCCTCCAGGGCGGTCCCGCCGGCCATCATGAGGACGATGATCATGGACGCGATGTACTCGCCCACGAGCACCGTGCTGACGATCGCGGTGACCGCCAGGATGTCGATGCCCCACTGGCCGCCGATCAGCCGGCGGACCATGCCGACGGCCAGGTAGGCCGCCACGGCCAGGGCGTAGACGCTGGCTGAGATCTGCGCAATCAGCGGCTGCCCGGACAGGAGCAGTACTAGCACCGCGAGCAGGGCAGCTATTGTGCCCGCAACAAGCGGATACCGGAGCAAGAGTTTCACGGATATCCTGCCTTCGCTTTCGCGTTTCTTCACGCGTCTTCCACTATTTGCATCCTACTGCGGACCCCCTCCGTGGAGGTCCGTGCGGGCACAGGTTACGAAGCGCCGGCAGGCGGTCCCCTCACGGGCATGAGACGCTGGAGCGGGGCGGGGGAGGACCCGTCCCGGCCGAACCGGCCCGCGGCCAGGGGCCCAGTGACGGTCCGGCGGGTCAGTACCAGGAGGAATGGCATGCGCAACAGCTCAGACACCGTTGAGACCAAAACTGCCCTGGTGGTGGGAGCCAGCGGGATTGCCGGGTCCGCCCTGGTCGACAGGCTCGCGGAGGAGGGCTGGGACGTTGTGGCACTCTCCCGCAGCCCGCTCGGGCGCAGTGATGTCCGCCATGTGAGTGCGGACCTGAATTCGGTGGAAAGCCTGCAGGAAGCGCTGGCCGGCGAACAGGCGAGCCATGTGTTCTACACCGCCTGGTCACGGAGGAACACGGAACAGGAAAACATCGAGACCAACGCGGCCATGCTGCGGAACCTGCTGGCCAGCCTCAGCGGCCATCCGGTGAAGCATGTGGCCCTTATGACCGGGCTGAAGCATTATCTGGGCCCGTTTGAGGCGTACGCGGCGGGGGAGATGCCGGACACTCCCTTCCGCGAAAGCGAGCCAAGGCTGCCGACGCCCAACTTCTACTACGCCCAGGAGGACGAGTTGTGGGCCGCCGCCGGGACGCAGGGCTTCGGCTGGTCCGTGCACCGGGCGCATACGGTGATCGGGCATGCGGTCGGCAATGCCATGAACATGGGCCTCACCCTCGCCGTCCAGGCCTCCATCTGCCGGGAGCTCGGCGAGCCGTTCATCTTCCCGGGCTCCGAAACGCAGTGGAACAGCCTCACGGACATGACGGATGCCGGGCTGCTGGCGGACCACATGATCTGGGCGGCCACCGCCGACGGGGTGGGCGACGAGGCGTACAACATCGTCAACGGCGACATCTTCCGCTGGCGCCGCATGTGGCCTGCGCTCGCCGCCTACTTCGGCGTCGAACCCGTCGGATACGCCGGCCAGCCCCGCCCGCTGGAACAACAGATGCTCGGCAAGGAGGGCCTCTGGGCAGACCTCGCCGCCCGCCACGGGCTCGCCGAACCCGATCTCGCGCGGCTCGCCTCCTGGTGGCACACGGACGGCGATCTGGGCCGGAACCTCGAAGTCGTCACCGATATGAGCAAGAGCCGCCTGGCCGGCTTCACCGGGTACCGCCGCACGGAAGACTCCTTCACCCGGTTGTTCGACCGGCTCCGGGCCGACCGCCTGATACCGGCAGCGTCCGGCACCCCGGGGGCCTTTCAGCCCTAGTTCGGCTGTGGCCGGTGGTGCCACCGTGAAGCATGTGGTCGTTCCTGTCCGAGCGGCGCCGGTGGCTTGTGGCCGTGGCCGCGGTGCTTCTGCTGTCCGCCGCGGTGGTCCTGGCCGCCGCCCTGACGGCGGTCCCGCCGTCGGCCGGCCCGTCCCCCTCCGAGTCGTCACCGCAGCCCACCGTGCCGCCTTCACCGACGATTCCGGTCACGGCGGACCCCTCGGACAGCGCGACGCCGGGGCCGTCGCCGTCGGACGTTCCGGTCCCCGCCCCCAGCGAAACGGCTCCCGCCGGGCCCGCGCCGCTGCCCACCACCCCCGCTCCGCCCCCGCCCGCACCGCCGGCGCCTGAGCCCCCGGCCCCGCCCGCACCGGCGGCACCGTTTCCCGCCGCGCTCGCCGGCCGTGACCTCGAGGTGATCCCGGGCGCCGGGACGGTGGTGGCGCTGACGTTCGACGCCGGCGCCAACTCGGCCGGGCTGCCCGGCATCCTGCAGACCCTCGCCGCCACCGGCGTGCGCGGCACGTTCTTCCTCACCGGCAACTGGGCCGCCGCGAACCCGGCGGGAGTCGCGGCCATCGTGGCGGGCGGCCACCGGCTGGGCAACCATTCGATGACCCATCCGGGCTTCACCGGGCTCCCCGACGCCGCGATCGGGGACCAGCTGTCGGGAGCCGAGCAGGCCATCCGCGCCGGCGGCGGGGACCCGCGGCCGTTGTTCCGGTTCCCGTTCGGCGAACGCGACGCCCGCACCATCGCCGCGGTCAACGCCTACGGGTACCTGCCCGTCCGCTGGACCGTGGACACCCTGGGCTGGAAGGGCAGCAGCGGAGGAATCACGGCCCAGATCGTGGCGGACCGGGTGCTCGCCGGGCTCCGGCCCGGGGAGATCGTGCTGATGCACATCGGCTCCAACCCCAACGACGGGACCACCCTCGACGCCGACGCCCTGCCCGGGATGATCGAGCGGATCCGGGCGGCGGGCTACGGCTTTACCACCCTCGATGCGCTGCTGGTATGACGGAGTCGCCCACCCTCGCCGCCGCTCTGGCGCCCGTCGACGCCGTGATTTTTGACCTCGACGGCGTGGTCACGGACACCGCGGAGCTCCGCACGGCCGCGTGGAAGCAGCTCTTCGACGGCGTCCTCCAGGACCCGCGGTTGCCCGCCGGGACGCGCCGGGACCCGTTCAGCACCGATGACTACCTGGACCTCGTGGCGGGACGGACCTGGGAGGATGCGGTCACCACCGTCCTTCGCTCCCGCGGCGGGGCCATCCCGGACGGCACACCCGCGGACGGCCCCGCGGAGTGGACCGCCTTCGGCCTCGCAGCACGCCAGAACGAACTGTTCGACAAACTGCTCGGCACCAACCCGGTCCGGGCCTTTCCCGGCACCGCGGACCTGCTCGGCAGGTTGAAGGCCGGCCGGGTCCCCGTAGTGCTCGCCACCTCCGCCAGGAACGCCGGCGCGCTGCTGGCCGCCGCAGGGCTCGCGGACGTCTTCGACCACGTCATCGACGGGCAGACGGCCCTGGACCGCGACGTCGCGGGAAAACCGGCCCCGGCGCTGCCGCTGGAGGCGGTCCGCCGGCTGGAGATCCCGCCCGCCCGGGCGATGGTGATCGAGGAATCCGTCACCGGGGTGGAGGCCGGCCGGCGCGGCGGATTCGGGCTGGTGGTCGGCATCGACCGGGACGGGCGCCGGGATCGGCTGGAAGCCGCGGGCGCCGACGTCGTCGTCGAGGATGTCAGCCAGCTGGACATCGGCCTCGTCATCACCCACCCGTGGCTGCTGGTCTACGAGGGCTTCGACCCGGCGCACGAGGGCCACCGCGAGGCCCTCACCACCCTCGGCAACGGGTACCTGGCCACCCGGGGAGCCGCCCCGGAGCACCGGGCCGGGGCCGTGCACTATCCCGGCAGCTATCTCGCCGGGGTCTACAACAGCCTGCACAGTGTGGTCCTGGACCAGGAATCCGACGACGAGCACATGGTCAACATCCCCGACTGGCTGCCCCTGGATCTCCGGATCGGCGACGGCGACTGGTGGTCCGAGGGCGGGCTCTCGCTCCGCAGCGAGCGGCGTACCCTGGACCTGAAGCGGGCCGTGCTGAGCCGGGAGGCGCTCCTGGAGGACGACGCCGGCCGGCAGCTGAGGCTGCTGCAGCGCCGCCTCGTGTCCATGGCCACACCGAACCTCGCCGCGCTGGAAACCGTCATCACGGCCGTCGGCTGGAGCGGGGGCGTCAGCGTCCGCAGCGGCTGCGACACGGACGTGACCAACTCCAATGTCCCCGAGGACGCGTCACTGTCCAGCCGGCATCTGGGGTCCGTCCAGGCGGCCGCCTCCGCGCCCGGCCCGGGCGTCGCCGGCCTCACGGTGGAAGTCCGGACCGTCACCAGCGGGATCGGGATCGCCCTGGCGCTCCGGACCGACGTGTCCGGTGCCGGCGGGCCGGCCGGGTCCGGGATTCCCGAACAGCTGGGCGGGCTGCACACGCACCGCTTCGAGCTTTCCGTGAACGCGGGGGAGCCGCTGACCGTGCTCAAGACCGTGGCCGTGGCGTCCTCCCGCGACCACGCCATCGCCTCGCCGCTGACGGCCGCCCGCGCCGCGCTGAACCGCGCACCGGAAGGTTTCGCTGCCCTGCTGGCCGAGCACGAGGCCGCCTGGGAGATCCTGCTCAAGCCGTTCATCATTGAATTCGACGCGAGCTCGCAGGCGCAGCTCATCCTGAACCTGCACGTCTTCCACCTGCTGCAGACGCTCACCACCCACACCGCAGAACTCGACGCCGGCGTACCGGCCCGCGGACTGCACGGCGAGGGCTACCGGGGGCACATCTTTTGGGATGAACTCTTCGTCCTGCCGGTGCTGAACTCGCGGCTGCCGTCCCTCGCGCGGGAGCTGGTCGATTACCGGTGGCGGCGGCTCGGCGCCGCCCGGGACGCGGCGCGGGCGGCGGGGCTGAAGGGGGCGCTGTTCCCGTGGCAAAGCGGCAGCGACGGCACGGAACAGACGCCGAAGCTGCTGTTCAACCGGCGCTCCGGGCACTGGATGCCGGACTACTCCCGGCTTCAGCGCCATGTCGGCCTCGCCGTCGCCTACAACGCGTGGCAGTACTTCGAGGCGACCCAGGACCGCGGCTGGCTGACCGAGCACGGGGCGGAAATCATCGTCGACGTCGCCCGGCTGTTCGCGTCGATGGCGGAGTCCGACCCGGCGGACGACCGCTTCCACCTCCGGGGCGTCATGGGCCCGGATGAGTACCACACCGGGAACCCCGGCGACCCGGGCGGCGGACTGAACGACAACGCGTACACCAACGTCATGGCCGCCTGGGTGTTCGACCAGGCCGTCTGGATCATGCATTCGGTCCGGGGGTTCGACATGGAGGAGCTGCGCGCCCGGCTGCTGGTCACCGCCGCCGAGATCGAGGCCTGGGAACACCTCAGCCGGCGCATGTTCGTTCCGTTCCACGACGACGGCGTCATCAGCCAGTTCGACGGCTACAGTGCGCTGCGGGAACTGGACTGGAAGCACTACCGCCGCAGCTACGGTCTCATCGAGCGGCTGGACCTGATCCTGGAGGCGGAAGGGGACAGCACCAACCACTACCGGCTGGCCAAACAGGCCGACGTGCTGATGCTGCTGTACGTCCTGGGCGAGGACCAGCTCATCCGGTTCCTGGCCCGGATGGGCTACGCCGTCACCTCCGCGCAGATGGCCGCCACGGTGGACTTCTACCTCGCCAGGACGGCGCACGGATCCACGCTCAGCCGGGTGGCCCACGCCTCGGTGCTGGCCCAGCGGGACCCCGAGCGGGCGTGGGCGGTGTTCCGGGAGGCCCTGGACGCGGACCTGGACGACACCCAGGGCGGAACCACCAGCTCCGGCATCCACCTGGGCGCCATGGCCGGGACGATCGACGTCGTCCAGCGCAGCTTTGCCGGGCTGCGGATCACCCGCGACGCCCTCGATTTCGCGCCCCGGCTGCCCGTCGAGCTCAGCCGCCTGGATTTCCAGGTCCGCTACCGCGACCAGATGCTCGCCGTCCAGCTGGAACGCGACCGGCTGACGGTGTCCGCGGCCCCCGGGGACGCCGCCCCGGTGCTGGTGCGGGTGGGAACCCGGCGGGTGCTGCTCAGGGCCGGCCAGGACCACGTGTTCCTGCGCACGGAGGGCTGGCCCGGCTGACCCGGTTGACCACGCTGACCAGGCGGGCGCGCCGGGCCGGCTACGGAGCGTCCATCCGGAGCACCGCTGCTCCCGTGACCCGGTCCTCCGACAGGTCCAGCAGGGCCTTGTCCGCGGCCGAGAACGGATAGGGCACGGTGGTGGGGCGCAGCGGGATCTCCGCGGCGACGCGGAAGAACTCCTCGCCGTCGGCCCGGGTGTTGGCCGTGACGCTGCGCAGCTGGCGTTCCTGGAACAGCTCCGCGGCGTAGTGCAGCGGCGGAATGTCACTCAGGTGGATGCCGGCGACGGCGAGCGTGCCGCCCCGGTCCAGGGCACGCAGGGCCACCGGAACCAGGCTGCCGGCCGGGGCGAAGAGGATGGCGGAATCCAGCGGATCCGGCGGCTGCTCGTCGGCGCCGCCGGCAAAGGTCGCCCCCAGCTCGAGGGCCAGCGCGCGTGCCTCCTCGGACCGTGTCATCACGTACACACGGGCGCCCTGGAAGAGGGCCATCTGGGCCGCCAGATGGGCGGATCCGCCGAAGCCGTAGATCCCCAGCCGTCCGCCGATGGGCAGGTCGGCGCGGCAGAGGGCGCGGTAGCCGATGATTCCCGCGCAGAGCAGAGGTGCGGCCTCCTCGTCCGAGAAGCTTGGCGGGAGGCGGTAGGCAAAGTTTTCGGCCACCGTGATGAGTTCGGCGTAGCCGCCGTCGCGGTCCCAGCCGGTAAACACGGGGAAGAGGCAGAGGTTCTCCGCACCGCGCAGGCAGAAGCGGCACGTGCCGCAGGTCCTGCCGAGCCAGGCGACGCCCACGCGTTCTCCGGGGGAGAAGCGCGTGGCGCGGGCCCCGCACTTGATGACTTCGCCGACGACTTCGTGTCCCGGGATGACGCCGGGGTGCCGCGGCGCGAGGTCGCCCTCGGCCAGGTGCAGGTCGGTGCGGCAGACACCGCACACCCGGACCCGCAACAGCACCTCCCCGGGGCCCGGCCGGGGGTCGGGGCACTCGTCCGCCACCAGGGGGCCGCTTCTCATCGGCCCGGGCTGTCCTACCCGCCAGGCTCGCACGGGCGTCCTCCTCTGCTAGAACCTCCAGCTCCCCTCTGAAGGCGGTGGTCCGATGGAGCGGGGTCAGCGCGTAATCAGGACATTGCAGCGCGCTTTGTTCAGGATCCGTGTGACGGTGTTGCCCGGGCCGCCCTCCCGGTTGTGGGTTCCAATGACCAGTACTTCGGCGTCTCCGGCGGCCGCCAGCAGCTCCTTGGACGCCGCGTGGCCTTCCCGCAGGACCCCGGAGACCGACAGCTCCGGAGCGAGGTTACGGGCATCTTCCACGGTGTGGTCCAGAAGTTCCTGGCCGTGCAGCGGGCCGTGCCGTCCGTGCCTTTCCCGGGCTGCGCCGCCGGACTGGTCGATGTGGACGATCTGGAGGTTGGTGCCTAGCATCCCCGCCAGCCGGACGGCGGCGGCCAGCGCCGCGGAACTCCGGGAGGTCCCGTCGATGCCAACGACGACGGGGCCGGCAGCCTGGCCGGGGCTGCGCGGCCGGCGGATGACCATCAAAGGGCAGGGGGAGGAGCCGGCCAGGTCGAGACAGACTGATCCGGCAACATGCCCCAGCACGCCGCCGAGACCGCGGCTGCTGACCACCAGGAGGCGGGCGTCACGGGCGGCGTCGCGCAGCACGGCGGCCGGGAGCCCTGCTTCCATGACACCCTCGACGCCGGAATCGGGTTCCGCGGCCGACTCCGCGGCGGGTGCCGCCCCCGCTGCACCGGCCGCTGCCCCGGGGCCCGGTGCCGGGGCGGCGGTGGGTGCTGCCGGGCCCAGGGCCGACCGGCCCGGCGCGGCGGCGACGGCCGTGCGGGCCAGCTCCACGCCTTCGGCCAGGACCACCTCGGCCGCGTGCCGCAGCCCGCTGCCCTCGACGCCCTTGACCGGTCCGAGCTTCTTGGTGAAGACGGGCCAGATCCAGGCATGCACGACGCGGAGCCGGTACCCCCCGGCGGCCGCGTATTCCGCGGCCCACCGGACGGCCGCCTGCGCCGCCTCGGACCCGTCGTAGCCCACTGCCACGGTGCTGCGTTCGTCCCCTGCGGCGGGTGCCGTCATGCGTCCTCCCGGTCAGCCAAGTCCGCCCCAGGGCGGCACTTTGCCCCCAGTAGAACTCAGGGTCCCGGAAAGGGCTAGGGGCTTTGGTCCCGCGGGTTACGGGGATCCTGGTCCCGGACGGACCGGGAGCCCGCCGCGGCCTCGGTGTCCGCGCCGCCGCTCCGTTCACGCAGTTCGCGGCCGCGCTGGACGTCCTCCTCTTCACGGGCCTGCAGCTTGTCGCTCTGCTTGGTGTCCCGGGGCGGCAGCTGGATGGTTTCCTCGGCTTCGATGCCGGCCTGGAGCTGGCGGCCGCGCTCCATTTCGGCGTCGAACTCGGCCCCGAACAGCAGCGACATGTTCAGGATCCAGAGCCAGAGCAGCGAAATGATGACGCCGCCGATCGTGCCGTAGGTCTCGTTGTAGCTGCTGAAATTGGCGACGTAGAAGCCGAAGGCCAGGGAGGCCAGCAGGAAGATCACCAGCGCGATCAGGGATCCGAGGCTCATCCAGCGGAACTTGGGCTGTTTCACATTGGGCGTGGCGTAGTAGAGGATGGCGATCGCGGCCACCACGAGGAGCACGATGAGGGGCCATTTGGCGATGTTCCAGATGGTCAGGACCGTCCCGCCCAGGCCCAGGGCGTTGCCGACGGATTCGGCGACGGGGCCGCTGAGGACCAGCATGGCGGCCAGCAGCAGCACGATCAGCACGGTGGCGATGGTCACGGCGAGCATGGTGCCGCGGAGCTTGATGAACGGCCGGCCTTCATCAACTTCGTAGATCCGGTTCATGGCCCGGCCGAACGCGCCGACGTAGCCGGAGGCGGACCACAGGGCGGTGAGGATACCGATGACCAGGGTGAGTCCGGCGGCGGAGTTACTGCTGAGCTTCTCGACCGGTTCGCGGAGGGCGTCCACGGTGTCACCGGGGGCGAAGCCCTGGACGATGTCCAGGAGCGCCCCGGTGGTTTTCCCGGGCTCCCCGAAGATGCCCAGCAGCGACACCAGGGCCAGCAGCGCCGGGAAAATGGAGAGCACCGAGTAATAGGTCAGGGCAGCGGCGAGGTCGGGGCACTGGTCCTTGGTGAATTCGCGGAAGGTTTTCTTGGCGATGTACCGCCAGGAGGGCTTGGTGACTTCCGTGGGGCTGTCCGGTTTGCGGGCATCGTCCGGTGCGGGCGCCGTGCGGGCCTTGGCGGTGCTGCTCTCCTGCGTTTCGGCGTCGGCCGGAGTTGCTGCCGCGGCGGGGTTCTTGGACATGGGGGTTCTTCCTTCAGGGGGTTAAGTGCGTCAGCCGGCCGCCCGGCGCGTGAGCGCAGGACGGCCGGCCGGGTGCCAGCGGGATCAGGCCTGCTGGACGTTGTCCTTGGCCGTGGCGGTGCGGTCCTTGACGTCGGCAACGGCGCCCTGGCCCTCGGCCTTGACGTGCTCGGTCGCGTCAGCGGCGGTGGCCTTGACGTTCTCCATCGCGGCCTGGGCAGGTTCCTTGAGCCCTTCTGCGACGTGTTTGGCGGCCTCGGTGAGTTCCGTGGTGAGCGGTTCGGCCGCGGTCTTCAGGGCATCGGCGGCTTCGCGTTCCTTCTGGCTGGCCGGGATCAGGGAGGAGACCAGCAGGCCGGCCCCGAAGGCGATCAGGCCTGCCGCGAGCGGGTTGCCCTGGGTCTTGGTCCTGACCTGTGCGGGGGCGTCCCCGATGGCCGCGCCGGCATCGCCCAGGTGCGCCCCGGCGGTCCCGGTGGCGGAGTGGACATTGCCGGCGGTGTGGTCGGCAGCTCCCATGACTTTCTCCTTCACTCCAAAGACGGCGTCCTTGACGTTTTCTTTCACTTTGTCGCTCTGGCGCTGGACGATGTTGGACGGGGTGACCTTGTCCGCGACGGCATCGACATTGGTGCCCAGCCGTGCGCGGGTTGCTTCGATATCTGCTCGGATGACATCCGGGTTTTCACTCATCGTGTTTCCTCGCTGTGTTTAGGTGGTGGGCTTGAGCGTGGGCGGGATTTCCTGCAGCGTCTCGGCGGTCTGGGGCATGCCCTTGATCGCGTTGAGTTCCTTGCGGCCCTTGGCTGCCAGGATCGCGGCGACGACTCCCCAGATGAGGGCGACGACGACACCGGACCAGCCCAGGCCCATGACGGTCCCGAGCGCCCACCAGAGCGCCAGGGACAGGAACAACAGGACGAAGTGGCCGGCGACGCCGGCGCCGGCCAGCATCCCGGCGCCCTTGCCGGCACGGGTCGCGGACTGCCTGAGTTCGACCTTCGCCAGCTCGACTTCCTGCCGCATCAGGGTGGACATGTCCCGCGTGACCTCGCCCAGCAGATCGCCCAGCGACGTCGTTTCAGCCTTGGCATGCGCGGCGGTGTGGGGCATTTCGCTGGTCATCGACGGCCGCCGTCAAAGGGATCGTCACGGAAGGGATCCTGCCGGGCCGGGTCCGTCACCACAGGTTCGGAGGCCCAGCGGTCCTGCCGGCCGCCGTCGCCGAGGGGATCGGCGTCGAGCGGATTGGGCGGGTAGGTCTCCGCGAAGCCCGCGGTCGTGGTTTCCGGGGCCGGCATCTGCACGGGCGGCGGGGGAACGGCCATGCCGGTGTCCGGGACCCTCGTGACGGGGGTCGCGGCGGTGACGGGAGTCGCAGCGGCGCCCGTTTCCGGAGCTCCGGCGCTCAGGCTGCGGCTCAGCCGCCCGGCCAGGACGCCGGCGCCGGCCGCGAGCAGCAGGAACGTGCCGGGGCGCTGGCGGGCGAAGGATTTCACCTCGGTCAGCAGCGAACCCGGGTCCCGGGCATCGAGCCAGCCGGCGACGGCGGAAGACCGCTCGGCCGCCTGGCGCACGAGGTCGCTGGCGACGCCGGGCTGATCGGAGGCCGCGGCCATGGTCTGCAATTCGGTGGAAATCGAGCGAAGGCCTTCGGCGACTTTCTGCTGCTGAGTGCCGGCCTGGTCGGTGAGGTCGGACTTGGCCTGGTACATGAGATCCCGGGCGTTCGTCTTCACTTCGGCCGCGACGTTGGCGGCTTCGGTTTTGGCGGTCTCGGTCACGGTCTGGGCGGAATCGGTGGCCTGGCGCTTCACGTCGGCTGCCTCGTCCCGCGCGGCATCGGTCTTGGAGGCCCCGTTCTCGGTGGAGGTGCCGTAGGAGCTGCCCTGCGGCGTCGGCGGGAAGGTGGTTTCGGGCCGGAGGGGAGTCTGCTGGGTGGCCGTGGGAGTGCGGTAGCTACCGTCCTGGGGCCATTGGTTCTCTGTCATCTTCGCTCTCTTTTCAAGATCGGCTGCTGATCACAACCAGCATTAACTGGAGAGATAATAGTAAGCATGATTACTAAAGAATAGTAAGTACCCTTTGCTTAATCTTTTTTTGCCGCTGCAGCACATCCTGAGGGGCCGGGGCCGCGGTGAAGCCCGCCCCGGCCGGTGAACTAGGCTTGAAACATGAGCAAAACGGTGCACGGCTGATGGCTAAGCGGGGCAGGGCTGCCGGCCGGAGCAACACCGAAAAGGCCGCCGGAGTCGTGGAGATCCCGAAGGGCAGCCGCCCTGAGGGACCCCTGGAGGGCATCTACTACATCGACACCGGTGACTGCGAACTGATCGCCGACCAGGACAACTCCAACGGCTGGCTGCTGCGGATCAACGGCGTGATGAGCTCGCACATCGACCTGGCCGATCCGCTGTTCCTCGACTTCGAATACATGCGCTGGATCTCGGCCCTGGTGGAATCGCGCTGGCCGCGGGACTCCCGGGCGAAGCTGCGCGCCCTGCACCTGGGTGGAGGAGCATGCTCCCTGGCGCGCTACTTCCACGCCGCCTACCCGGAGGCCCGCCAGGTGGTGGTCGAACTCGACGGCAAACTCGCCGAATATGTCCGGGGCTGGTTCGACCTGCCGAAGGCGCCGCTGATGCGCCTGCGGGTCGGGGAGGCCCGTGAGGTCACAGAAAGCCTCACGCCCCAGACCAGGGACCTGATCATCCGCGACGTGTTCGCGGGCTCGCTGACGCCGCGGCCGCTCACCACGCGGGAGTTCAACGAGCACGCCAAGCGTGTCCTGGCCCCCGGGGGGATCTACCTGGTGAACTCAGGCGACGCGCCGGACCTGAAAAACGCCCGGGAGGAAGCCGCGACCATCGCGGACGCCTTCAAGCACACCGTCATAATCGCGGACCCCGCCATGCTCAAGGGCAGGCGCTACGGGAACATGATCATGGCAGGCAGCGACCTGCCGTTCGACGACGACCCGGGACTGGCGCGGCGCCTGCTGGGCGGCGCGGTGCCCGCCCACATCTGGAACGACGCCAAGGTCCGGGCTTTCGCCGCCGGCGCCCCGGTCCGCCGAGACCCGAAAACCGTGGAACCTGCCCCGTCGGCTGCTCCGTAACGGCCCTTTAGCGCCCGCAAAACGGCGGTTACGGAGCAGCCGCTGCGTACCCTCCCCGCCCCAGGAGCGCCGTGCGGTGCGCCTTCGTCTGCTCGCGCAAAGCCTGCACCACCGCGGCGACGGCCGGGCGGCGCATGGAATCCGGGCGCAGCACCATCCAGTACGGCAGCAGTTCGGCGAACTCCTCCGGCAGCAGCCGGACCAGATCCGGATGCAGATCCGCCGCGAAACAGGGCAGGAAGCCGATCCCGGCGCCGGCGCGGGTCGCCTCGACATGGACGAAGACATTGGTGGAGCTCAGGCCGTCCCGCATCGTGGGAACGAGGCGCCGCGGGGCATCCAGGTCGTCCACCTGAAGCATGGAATCCACGAAGTAGACCAGCGAATGGGTGGTGAGTTCCTCGATCGTCGTGGGGGTGCCGTACTCGGCAAGGTAATCGCGGGAGGCGTACATGCCGAGCATGTACTCGCCGAGCCGGGCGGCCGCGGCCCGGTGCACCTGCGGTTCACCCACCACGACCTCGATGTCCAGCCCGGAACGCTGCTGGAGCGCCCGCCGCGTCACGGTGATGATCTCGACGCTGAGACCGGGGTGGTCGCGGCGCAGCCTGGCCACCGCGGGGGCCGCGATGTAGGCGCTGAAGCCGTCCGTCGCGGTCATCCGGACGACGCCGGTGATCGGGTCCGGCACCCGGCCGGGCTGTTCGAGGGTCCGGATCGCCGCTTCGACCCGCTCGGCCACCAGCACCGCTTCCGCGCCCAGTTCCGTGAGCTCCCAGCCGCCGGAGGCGCGGGAGAGCACCCGCCCGCCCAGGGCCTTCTCCAGCGCCGCGATCCGGCGCGACACGGTGGTGTGGTTCAGCCCCAGGGACTGAGCCGCCGTCGTGAACTTCGCGGAGCGGGACACAGCCAGAAGGACAAGCAGGTCATCCGGGTTCGCATTCATATCTGCAATTCTGCACACAAGGGGTGCTGGTTTGACCATTGAATCGCACACTTTCTGCGGCAATACTCAGTACGGCTGCTCAGCGCTGTGCATCGCACCTCCTCTGGGCCGTTGACGACCCCAAACTTGAGGAGTGCAGGACATGGAGAGCAGCTTGAACGGGCGAAAAGCCCTGGTGACCGGCGGAGCCGGCGGAATCGGCGCTGCGAGCGTCCGCGCCCTGGCGGCACGGGGTGCCAAGGTGGTGATCGCGGATATGGATGAGGCCGCGGCCACAGCCCTCGCCGATGAGGTCGGCGGCACCTCCTGGGCGGTCAACCTGCTCGACGTCGAGGCGCTGCAGTCCGTCAGCCTCGACTGCGACATCCTGGTCAACAACGCGGGCATCCAGCGCATCAGCCCGATCGAGGACTTCGACCCTGCCGACTTCCGCCGCCTCATCACGCTCATGCTGGAAGCGCCGTTCCTGCTCATCCGGGCCGCGCTGCCGCACATGTACGCCAACAACTTCGGCCGCATCATCAACCTGTCCTCGGTGCACGGGCTCCGGGCCTCGCCGTTCAAGAGTGCCTATGTCTCGGCAAAGCACGGCCTGGAAGGCCTGAGCAAGGTCACGGCGCTGGAGGGCGGCGCGCACGGCGTCACCTCCAACTGCGTCAACCCCGGCTATGTCCGGACGCCGCTGGTCGAGTCGCAGATCGCGGACCAGGCCAAGGTGCACGGGATCCCGGAAGCCGAGGTGCTCACCAAGATCATGCTGACCGAGGCCGCCGTCAAGCGTCTCGTCGAGCCGGAGGAGGTCGCCTCCCTCGTGGCGTGGCTGGCCTCCGACGACGCCGGCATGGTCACCGGCGCGAGCTACACGATGGACGGCGGCTGGTCCGCCCGGTAGCGGGCCGACTCACCCGCGTTGTTCCGGGGTCTGGTCCGACGGATGCGGGCCGACGATCAGTCCGTCGTCTTGTCGTCCTTCTGGTCGTCGGTCCGGCCGTCCTTTTTGTCGTCACCCTGGGGCGGGGTCGCAGGCTCGGTGGAGCGGCGGATGTAGTCGTTGACGGCCTCCTCGGGAACCCGGAACGAGCGGCCCACCCGCACGGCGGCGATGGCGTGTGACTTCACCAGCCGGTAGACGGTCATTTTGGACACCCTCATGGCCGCAGCGACCTCCGCGATCGTCAGGAAGTGGGAGGAAAAATTCGCTGAGCTCATGTCGTCTGGCCCGTCCACTAGTCGGGGTACCGGAGTTGCCGGTAGTCGTAGAAGGTGACGTCCCCGGCCGCGCTGCCGCCGGTCCGGAGACCCACGTAGGGGGCATCGATCACGGCCACGGTGCCCAGGTGCCGGCCGTTGAACGGATCATCGCCAATCAGCACCTGTCCCATCCGGAACGGAATGCGCGGTGCTCTGGCGCGGCTTACGGTTCCCCACAGGAAATCCGCCACCCGGCGTCGTTGGTGTGGTGGTCGTTGGTGTTGTGCCTGCGGAGATGCTGGGGACTCCATCGGAACCACTCCTTCGGAAAGCGCGCCACTCGGACTATCGGCGGCATCCCGGACCAGCTGTGGGAGGGCTCCCCAGCCCCGCGCCCCCGGCCGGTCCGTGCAGCCGTGAAGCTACTGTAGCCGTCAGCCCCATTCGTCACACGAGTAACTTCTCGCTCCGCCAGACCGCGTACCACTTGGGACGCAGCGCCGACTACTTGCCGGGCCGCGGCTCCGCCCCGTTCCCGGCCAGCGCAAGGGTTCCGCCCAGCCCGATCATCATCGCCCCGCCGGTGGTGCCCAGGGCGGCGATCCGCCGGGGCGAGCTGGCAAACCAGCGGCGGGCAGTACCGGCGATCAGCGCCCAGCCGCTGTCCGAGGCCAGGGCAATCGCGAGGAACAGCGCCCCCAGCGTCGCCAGCTGCAACGGGATGGCGCCGGCCGAGTAGTCGACGAACTGGGGCAGCACGGCGACGAAGAAGATAATCGACTTGGGGTTGGTGGCCCCGACGATGAATCCCTCCCGGAGGATCCGCAGGGTCGACGCCGGACGCGAGGGCTCCGCCGCCGTCGGGCCTCTGCCGCGGTGCCGGATGGCCTGGATGCCGAGGTAGATGAGGTAGGCCGCGCCGGCGAACTTGACCCCGCTGAAGAGCAGCACGGACTGGGCCAGCATCACGCCCACCCCCAGGGCCACCGCGGCGACCTGCAGCAGCTCCCCGGCGGCGTTGCCCAGCACACTCAGGAGCCCGCCCCGGCGGCCCAGCGCCAGCGTCCGTCCGATCACGAACAGCACGCTGGGTCCGGGCACGGCGATCAGCAGGAGGGCGGCGAGGGCGAAGGCCAGCAGGTTCGTGGCGGGGACCATGACTGATTTTAGCCCCGCGGCCCCGGCCCGCGGCGGGCGGTGCCCTACCGGAGGGGCTGCCGGCCGTGATAGAACCGATCCGGGTCGCGAATCCCTTCGTCTCCTGCGCTTTGAGCAGGGCCGTCACCCGCCCGTGCGCTCAGGGTGCCGCCGGGTGCTGCGTTCCAGCACCCCGACAGTGAAGAAGAGGCGCCATGAAAGCCATCGTCCAGGACGCGTACGGCTCTGCGGATGTTCTGGTGCTGCGCGACGTTGAAACCCCGGTACCGGGCGACGACGACGTGCTGATCAGCGTCCGCGCCGCCGGCGTCGAGCAGGGGGTCTGGCACCTCATGACCGGACTGCCGTTCCTGACCCGGGCCTTCTTTGGGTTCAAGGCGCCCAAGAACCCGATCCGTGGCAGGGAAGTCGCCGGCCGGGTCGAAGCGGTGGGGCAGAACGTCGTCGGGTTCCGTCCTGGGGATGAGGTCTTCGGCACCGCCGAGGGAACCTTCGCCGAATTCGTCTGCGCCAAGGAGGGCAAGATTGCCCTGAAACCGGTGAACGCCAGCTTCGAGCAGGCAGCGGTCGTGCCCATCTCCGCCACCACGGCACTGCAGGGACTGCGCGACAGCGGGCATCTCCAGCCCGGGCAGGAGGTCCTGATCATTGGCGCGGGCGGCGGCGTGGGCTCCTTCGCCGTCCAGCTCGCGAAGGTGCTCGGGGCGCAGGTCACCGGCGTGTGCAGCACCGCGAAGCTGGACCTGGTCCGGTCGATCGGCGCCGATCACGTCATTGACTACAAGCATGACGACTTCGCGGACGGCGCGCGGCAGTACGACCTCATTCTCGACACGGCCGGCAACCGCCCGCTGTCAGTTCTCCGCCGGGCGCTGAAACCCCGGGGAACCCTCGTGATTGTCGGAGGCGAAGGCGGGGGCCGCTGGACCGGAGGCTTCGAACGCTCCCTCCGGGCCGCCCTGATCTCCCCCTTCGTCGGGCAGAAACTGACCGGCCTGATGGCAACCGAGCGCCAGGAGGATCTCCGCTACCTGGCCCAGCTCATCGACGCCGGCACCGTCACCCCCGTCATCGACAAGAGCTATCCGCTGGGCGAGGCTCCGGGAGCAATCCGGCACATGCACGACGGCCACGCCCGCGGCAAGGTGGTCATCACGGTCTGAGGAGGCCCGCTTCAGGGCTGCTGCAGCGCGAGCACGATGATCGCGACGTTGATCCCGAGCCCGATCAGCCACCAGCGGTTGAAGGTCAGCAGCAGCAGCACGGCCGAGACCACGGCGCCCGTGACGGTGACCGGAATCCACCAGGGCGCGTCGCCGATCAGGCCCAGGCCGCCCAGCACGAGAATGACGGCGGCCGCGATGGCCAGAGCGGATGCCAGCCGGCGGACGTTGCCGGCAAAGGGCGAGTGTCCGACGTCGAACGGCGCGTTCTGGTCCGGCTTCGGCAGCCAGATGGCCAGATGGACCAGGCCGTGCGCGATCAGGAACAAACCCGCAAACCAGCGCATGGCGGACCTCCTGCATCCCAGCTGACGCGTCCATGCAAGCACCGCCGCCGGGGTGCGGCAAGGGGCGGAAGCCCCTCCCGCCGGGAGCGGCACCTCATTGCCGCGGCGGGACATGCCCGTTGGTTGTCCGGGATTCCAGACACCGCGGACGCGTCGGTCTGTCCGGGGCCCCGGCCCGGGGCGCATGCTTAAGTACGGGATACCGGACACCGCACCTGAAGAGGATCCATGCCAGCCACCAGCACCACCCCGCCTGCCGATGAGGGGGCACCCCGGGCCGCCACGGCCAAGGTGACCTCCAAGGTTCCGGCCGCGGAAAACACCCTGCGCATCCTCAAACTGCTGGCCTCCAAGCGGGGGCCGATGGCGGCGTCGAACATTGCCACCGCGCTGGGGCTGCCGCGCTCCAGCGTGTACCACCTGCTGGGCGTTATGGAGGCCAACGGCTTTGTGCTGCACCTGCACGAGGAACAGCGCTACGGGCTGGGGATCAGTGCCTTCGAGCTCAGTTCGGCGTATTCTCGGCAGGAGCCGCTCTCGCGCCTGGGCCGGCCGCTGCTCGCCGCGCTGGTGGATGTGATCGGTGAAAGCGCCCACCTCGCCGTGCTGCACGGCCGCGACGTGCTCTACATCGTGGAGGAGCGGGCCAAGAACCGCCCCTCGCTGGTGACCGACGTCGGGGTGCGGCTGCCGAGCCACCTGACCGCGAGCGGGCGCGCCATCCTCGCCGCGCTGCCCAAGTCGCAGGTCCGGGCGCTGTACCCCAACGCGGCAGCCTTCACCGCCCGGCACGAGACCGAATCGCCGATCATGAAGTACTCGGCGCTCTCCTCGCATCTGGACCAGGTCCGGCAGCGCGGCTACGCCACCGAACACGGGGAGGTCACGCCCGGCTTCGGCTCGATCGCGGCTGCCGTGACGGACCATGTGGGCTGGCCGACCGCCGCCGTCGCCGTGACCTTCCTTGAGGACAAACTCCCGCCCGAGGAGTGGCCCGCCCTCGCCGCCCGGGTGCGGAAAGCCGCGGACGATCTCTCCCTCCGCATCCACGGCCGCCCGCAGCCCGGCTGACCGGCCCGCCCTTCGCCGCCGTCGCCCCCCGCCGCCGTCGCCCCCGCCAACCTCCCGTTGCGCTATCACTTTGAGCGCTCATCCGGGCCTTTTAGGGACCGGAAGTGATAGCGCAACGCGGGGGAGGGAAGCCGGCGGTGTGTCTGGAATCCCGGACAGCACCCCTCCGCGGGCCCTGTTTCCGGGGCCGCGGACAGGCTTTAGTTGATACAGAACCTCATTCCCCCGAACCATCGAGACACGAAGGAGCCCCCAATGGCACCCGCCGATTTCACCACCGGTGCCCGCCCGGTCAAAGCAGCCCGCGGCACCGAGCTCACCGCCAAGAGCTGGCAGACGGAAGCCCCGCTGCGCATGCTCATGAACAACCTGGATCCGGAGGTCGCCGAACGCCCCGATGACCTGGTGGTCTACGGTGGCACCGGCCGCGCCGTCCGGTCCTGGGCCGCGTTCGACGCGATCACCCGCACCCTGGAATCCATGGAAAAGGACGAGACCCTGCTGGTCCAGTCCGGCAAGCCGGTCGGGGTGTTCCGCACCAACGAATGGGCGCCGCGGGTGCTGCTGGCCAACTCCAACCTCGTCGGCGACTGGGCGAACTGGCCCGAGTTCCGCCGGCTTGAGGCCGAGGGCCTGATGATGTACGGCCAGATGACCGCCGGGTCCTGGATCTACATCGGCACCCAGGGCATCCTGCAGGGGACCTTCGAGACCTTCGCCGCGATCGCCCGCAAGCTCACCGGCGACGAAAACGGCACCCTCGCCGGCACCCTGACCCTCACCGGCGGCTGCGGCGGCATGGGCGGCGCGCAGCCGCTCGCCGTCACCCTGAACGACGGCGCCTGCCTGATCGTCGACGTCGACGAAAGCCACCTGCGCCGCCGCCTCGGCAAGCGCTACCTCGACGAGGTCGAGACCGACCTCGACGCCGCGATCGCCAAGGTCCTGGCGGCCAAGGAAGAGCGCCGCGGCTGGTCCGTCGGCTATGTCGGCAACGCCGCCACCGTCTTCCCGGAGATCCTGCGCCGCCACAACGCCGGGGAACTCACCGTGGACATCGTCACGGACCAGACCTCCGCGCACGACCCGCTGAGCTACCTGCCCGAGGGCATCACGGTCGGGGAATGGCACCGCGAGGCCGCGGCCGACCCGGAGGGCTTCACCAAGAAGGCCCAGGCCTCCATGGCCAAGCACGTCCAGGCCATGGTCGAATTCCAGGACGCCGGCGCCGAGGTGTTCGACTACGGCAACTCCATCCGCGACGAGGCCCGCAAGGGCGGCTACAGCCGCGCCTTCGAGTTCCCCGGCTTCGTCCCGGCGTACATCCGGCCGCTGTTCTGCGAGGGCATGGGCCCGTTCCGCTGGGTCGCTCTCTCCGGTGACCCGGAGGACATCGCGGTCACGGACCAGGCCATCAAGGAACTCTTCCCGGAGAACAAGCACCTGCACCGCTGGATCGACGCCGCCGCCGAGCGCGTCGAGTTCGAAGGCCTCCCGGCCCGCATCTGCTGGCTGGGCTACGGCGACCGCGCCAAGGCCGGGCTGCTGTTCAACCAACTCGTCAAGGAGGGCAAGGTCAAGGCGCCCATCGTGATCGGCCGCGACCACCTCGACTCCGGCTCCGTCGCGTCCCCGTACCGCGAAACCGAGGCGATGGCTGACGGCTCGGACGCCGTGGCCGACTGGCCGCTGCTGAACGCGCTGCTCAACACCGCCTCGGGCGCCACCTGGGTCTCCATCCACCACGGCGGCGGCGTCGGCATCGGCCGCTCCATCCACGCCGGCCAGGTCTCCGTCGCGGACGGCACCGATCTGGCCGCGCAGAAGCTCGAACGCCTGCTCACCAACGATCCCGGCATGGGCGTCATCCGCCACGTCGACGCCGGCTACGACCGCGCCGTCGAAGTCGCAGCCGAACGCGGCGTCCGCATCCCCATGCTCCCCGCGAGCCACTAACCCCGCTAACCAAGCCCCAACCCACATCGATTGCTCCGCAACTGCCGTTTTGAGCCCCCAAAAGGGCACCTGCGGAGCAATCGATGGGAAATAAACAGGAACATCCCATGACTGTCACCACGCACTCACCGCTCACCGTCACCCTCGGCTCCAGCGGCGTCACCCCCGAGGACGTCGTCGCCGTCGCCCGCCACGACGCCCGGGTGACCATCGCCCAGGACGCCCTCGACGCCGTCGCCAAGGTCCGCGCCCACATCGACAGCCTGGCCCACAGCGAGGTCCCCGCGTACGGCATCTCCACCGGCTTCGGGGCGCTGGCTAACCGGCACATCCCCGCCGAACTGCGCACCCAGCTGCAGAAGTCGCTGATCCGCAGCCACGCCGCCGGCATGGGCCCGGCCGTGGAACGCGAGGTGGTCCGCGGGATCATGTTCCTGCGCGCCAAGACCCTCGCGTCCGGCCGCACCGGCGTCCGCCCCGTGGTCCTGCAGACCATGGTGGACGTCCTCAACGCCGGCATCACCCCGGTGGTCCGCGAATTCGGCTCGCTCGGCTGCTCCGGCGACCTCGCCCCGCTGTCCCACTGCGCCCTCGTCCTGATGGGCGAAGGCGAAGCCACCGGCCCCGACGGCGAACTGTACGGCAGCAGAGACGGCCGCCTTGTCGCCGAACTCCTCGCCGCGCACGGGATCGAACCGGTCACACTGGCCGAGAAAGAGGGCCTGGCGCTGGTCAACGGCACCGAGGGCATGCTGGGCATGCTGCTGATGGCCATCGCGGACATCCGCCAGCTGCTCACGACGGCGGACATCACCGCCGCGCTCAGCGTCGAGGCGCTGCTCGGCACCGACCAGGTGTTCCTGCCCGAGCTGCACGCGGCGCTGCGCCCGCACCCGGGCCAGGCCGCCTCCGCCGACAACATGCTCCGGGTCCTGTCCGGCTCCCCGATCGTGGCCTCGCACCGGATCAACGACACCAAGGTCCAGGACGCCTACTCGCTGCGCTGCGCCCCCCAGGTGGCCGGCGCCGTCCGCGACACCGTGGACCACGCCGCCATGGTCGCCTCCCGCGAACTCGCCGCCGCGATCGACAACCCGGTGGTCCTGCCCGACGGCCGGGTCAGCTCCAACGGAAACTTCCACGGCGCCCCGGTCGGCTATGTGCTGGACTTCCTGGCGATCGCCGTCGCGGACCTGAGCTCCATCGCCGAGCGCCGGACCGACCGCATGCTGGACCCGGCCCGCTCGCACGGGCTGCCGGCGTTCCTGGCGGCGGACCCCGGCGTCGATTCAGGCCTGATGATCGCCCAGTACACCCAGGCCGGGCTGGTCTCGGACAACAAGCGGCTGGCTGTCCCGGCGTCGGTGGACTCGATCCCCAGCTCCGCGATGCAGGAGGACCACGTGTCGATGGGCTGGCACGCGGCCCGCAAGCTCCGCCGCGCCGTGGAGAACCTGCGCCGCGTCCTGGCGATCGAACTGGTGACCTCGGCGCGGGCACTCGACATCCGCACCCAGCTCTCCGGCGGCGAACTCACCCCGGGCCCCGCCGGCACCGCCGTGATCGCCGCGCTGCGCGACGTCGTCGACGGTCCCGGCACCGACCGGTTCCTGTCCCCGGAGCTGGAAGCGGCGGACCGCCTCGTCGCCTCGGGCAGGGTGCGGGCCGCGGCCGAATCCGCCGTCGGAAATCTCGCCTGAAGGAAAACAAAATTCAATCCGGGTGAACAATTTCCGCCGCCCCCGAAATAGTGGGCAATACGCCCGGCGGGGGCGCGGGAACTGTAGTACAAATGGAAAGTCACACCAACGACGTTGTGACCAGGAACATATACAAAGGGGTAAAAGTTCATGAAAGCACGGGGGACGGTAATGTCCAGGCGCCTGGCATCGGTCAGCGCAGTCACCGACTGGCGGAGCCTCAAAGCGGGGGACCGGGTCGAAATCCTTAAGCACGCCCAGGTTTTGGCGGCCGGTGAGGTCGAAGAAGTCTCACTGAGCGGCAACGTTCTCTGGCTGGTCCCGGAAGTCCCGTCCGAGACCCAGCTTTTCCTGAAATCCGACGGCGTTCAGGTGCGGCGCAGCTAGCCGCACCCGGTTTAGCGCCGTTCGCGCGTATCTTGGTGAGGGGGCGCCGTTCCGCAGGGACGGCGCCTCACTCATCCCCGGGCATCCGGGCCCCGGCAGGAGGAATACGCAGTGTTTGAGGCTCCCAGTATCATTTTTGCGGCGGCAGGCCTGGCCGTCTTCGCTGCTGCCCTCCTGCCCAAGCTGCTGCGCAATGCGCCGCTGTCCATGCCGATGGTCTTCCTGGCCGCCGGCATCCTCGCCTTCACGTTCATCCCGTCGCTGCCGGACCCGGACCCGCTGCAATACGGGGAGTTCACCACCCACCTGACCGAAATCTGCGTCATCATCTCGTTGATGGGCGCCGGCCTTGCGCTGGACCGCCCCGTGGGCAGGCGCGAATGGTCCACCACGTGGCGGATGCTGGGTGTGGCCATGCCGATCTGCATCGTTGCCCTCACCCTGCTGGGTCTCGGGGTGCTGGGGCTGGGGCTCGGAGCCGCGCTGCTGGTCGCGGCGGCGCTCGCGCCGACCGACCCCGTGCTGGCCTCGGAAGTCCAGGTGGGCGAGCCCGCCGACGACGAGGACGAAACCGAACGCGGCGAAGACGAGATCCGCTTCGGCCTCACCTCCGAGGCAGGCCTGAATGACGGCCTGGCTTTCCCGTTTGTCTACCTGGCCATCGCCATCAGCCTGGTGGGCCCCTCGCCGTCGGAGTGGTTCGTTTCCTGGTTCGCCACCGACGTCGTCTGGCGGATCGGCATGGGCGTGCTCCTTGGCTGGCTGGCCGGGAAGGCCCTGAGCCGGCTGTTCTTCTCCGCCCGGGACAGCATCCGGCTGTCCGGCCACTCCGAAGGGTTCGTGGCGCTGGCGGCGACCTTCCTGGCGTACGGGGTCACGGAAATGCTGGAAGGCTACGGGTTCATCGCCGTCTTTGTGTGTGCCGTGACCATCCGGGCCGCGGAACGCACGCACGGGTTCCACCGCGTGATGCACTCCTATGTGGAGCAGCTCGAACGGCTCATGACGGTGGTCATCCTGGTGCTCCTGGGCGGCGCGATCGCCCGGGGCCTGCTGGCCGGCATCGGCTGGGCGGAGGTCCTGGTGGCGCTGGCGTTCCTGCTGGTCGTCCGTCCGCTGGCCGGCTGGATCGGCCTGGCGCGGGGCAAGACCGGCCCGCGCGAACGGATCGCCATCGCCTTCTTTGGCATCCGCGGCATCGGCTCGCTCTATTACCTCGCCTACGCGCTGAGCAAGGGCGATTTCAACGCCCAGGCCGAGCAGCTGTGGGCCTTCATCGGCCTGGTGGTGGCAATGTCCATCGTGCTGCACGGGGCGACCACGGCACCGGTCATGAACCGGCTGGACCGGCTCCGCGAACGGAAGGCCGTGCGGCAGACAGGCGACGAGGGCAAGGCGCCGAAAACACCGATCTGACTTTGCCCGCGGTGCCCGCCGGGCCGCCGGCTGACCCCAGCAGCGTATTGATCAGCCGCGCGGCCACCTTCGCGGTGCGGGCATCGACGTCGAACGCCGGGTTTAGCTCCGCGACGTCGAGGTGCAGCAGCTTTCCGCTCGCGGCCACCTGGCGGCACACCGCGCTGATCACCGGCAACGGCACGCCGTACGCGGCCGGTGCGCTCACGCCGGGCGCCACCGAGGCCGGCAGCACGTCCAGGTCGATGGTCAGATACAGGGCGTCGACCTGCGCTAGGAACGCGGCCACAAACACGCGCGCGGCCTCGGCGGAGCAGTCCTCGTCCAGCAGGTAGTCCACGCCCAGCTCCCCGGCGGTCCGGAACAGCGCCCGGGTGTTGTTCGGCTCCGAGATCCCGACGACGGCGTACCTCAGTTCGCGGCCCGCGGCGGCTTCCGCGCGGGCCATCTGCAGGAACGGTGTCCCGGAACTGGGCACGGCCTCGTCGCGGAGGTCGAAGTGCGCGTCCAGGTTCAGCACCCCCACCCGCAGGCCCTCGCGGACCGCCGCCGAACCTGCCACGCCCAGGTAGCTCGCGAACGCGGTCTCGTGCCCGCCGCCCAGCACCACGGGAAGCTGCCCGGCGTCGAGCAGGCCGGTGATGGCGAAGCCGGCCCGCGCCTGACCTGCCTCCAGGGCATCCCCGGCCACCGTGACGTCACCGGCGTCGTGCACTTCCCGGCTGAGGTGGAAGGCGAGCGGACCGAGGGCGGCGCGGATCGCGGCGGGGGCCGCGGCGGCGCCGGTGCGGCCCTTGTTCCGGCGCACCCCGGCGTCGCTGCCGAAGCCGAGAATGACGGCGGGGCGGGCGGAGTCGGTGTGGACGCGGCGCGGGGTGTAGGGCGTGACGGCCTGCCACCAGCGGCGGTGCTCGGGGCCGTCGCCGTCGAACCGTCCGGTCCAGGGCTGCGGCGGGACATCAACGGCGGGCACGGGGGAAACCATGCCCCTAGCTCACCGCAGCCCGGCCCGGAAAACCAGCCGCGCCGCCGCCGGAGTGTCCGTAATCCCGGAATCGGCGCTCAAAGACCGCCTAAACACCGCTTAAACACCGCCGAGGTGACACTTCGCGCCCATGTTCTGCACAAACATGGGCGCGAAGTGCCACCTCGGCGGAGGGGGAGTGGAGGTGCCTAGTGCATCCCCAGCGCGGCCTCGATCGGGCCGATGGCGAAGAACAGCAGGAACGCCGCAGCCACAGCCCACATCAGCGGGTGCACCTCGCGCGCGCGGCCCTGGAAGGTGCGGATCAGGACGAAGGTGATGAAGCCGGCACCCAGCCCGTTGGCGATCGAGTACGTGAACGGCATCAGCGTGAAGGTCAGGAAGGCCGGGATCGCGATGCCCAGGTCCTGCCAGTCGATCTTGCCGACCTGGGAGACCATCATGAAGCCGACGACGACCAGCGCCGGGGCGACGGCCTCGAACGGCACGAGGTTGATCAGCGGGGTGAAGAACATGGCCACGAGGAACAGCAGACCGGTGACGACCGAGGCCAGGCCGGTCCGGGCGCCTTCACCGATGCCGGCGCCGGATTCGACGTAGATCTGGTTCGAGGAGACCGAGGCGCCGCCGCCGATGATCGCGCCGAGCGCGTCCACCTGCAGCACGCGGTCCACGTTGGGGATGTTGCCGTCCTTGTCGATGCTGCCGGCCTCCGTGGCCAGGCCCACCATGGTGCCCATGGCATCGAAGAAGATGCTGAGCAGGATCACGAACGCCAGCAGGGTCGCGGCGACAAAGCCGAGGTGCTCAAAGGCGCCGAACGGGTTGGCCTGCCCGATCAGCGACAGGTCAGGGGCCGCCCATTCGGAGAACGCCGGGGCCACGAGGGACCAGCCCTGCGGGTTGTAGGTCGTGCCGTCGAAGCTGGGGCCGATGTGCAGCGTGAATTCCAGGATCACGGACAGGATCGTCGAGGCGACGATGCCGATCAGGATCGCGCCCTTGACCTTGCGGACCACGAGGGCGATGGTCAGGATCAGGCCGAAGACAAAGACCAGGGTGGGCCAGCCCAGCAGCTTGCCGTCGAAGCCCAGGCCGACCGGCACGGTGGTGCCGGCAACGTCCGGGATGCGGCGCACGAAGCCGGCATTGACCAGGCCGATCAGGGCGATGAACAGGCCGATGCCCACGACGATCGCGGTCTTCAGCCCTTCCGGGACCGCCTTGAAGACCGCGGTCCGGAAGCCGGTCAGGACCAGGATCAGCATGGTGATGCCCGAGAGCATCACCAGGCCCATCATGTCCGGCCAGGTCAGGCCGGGGTTGGTGGCCACCGTGACGGCGACGAAGGCGTTGACGCCCAGACCCGTTGCCAGCGCGAAGGGGTGCTTGGCCCACGCGCCCATCAGGATGGTCAGGATGCCGGCCACAAAGGCGGTGACGGCGGCGACGGCGGGGAAGCCGAGGGTGGCGCCGGAGGAATCGGGACCGGAGAGGATCAGCGGGTTCAGCACCACGATGTAGCTCATGGCGAAGAACGTGGCGAAGCCTCCCCGGATCTCCCGCGACAAGTTCGACCCGCGCTCGGAGATCTTGAAATACCGGTCGAGTGCAGAGCCCTGCTTGAGCATTAGATCTTGCATTAGTCCTCCGGGAGTGATGTGTGTTCTCTATCCTATTTGGCGCCCGACGGCCGACCCCGCGTTTTCGCCTAGTCTGTAAGGAAGCCAACACTAGGAGCAGCTTTTCCATGCGCCTCATCCGCCAGCTTTCAAGTGCCCTCCTGGGCGCCGTGATCCTCGCCGCCGCCCTGCTGGGCGCGGTTGCCCCGGCCTCGGCCCACGATGCCGCCGAATCCACCAGCCCGGCCTCCGGCGCCACGGTGGCGGCGCCGCCGGAGCAGGTCTCGGTCACCTTCAACAAGAATCCGCTGGCGCTGGGGTCGCAGATCCTGGTGAACGATGCCGCCGGCACCAACTGGTCCGACGGCGCCGTCGAGATCGTGGACAACGTCGCCTCGCAGAAGCTCAAGGCCGGCGCCCCGGCCGGGACCTACACGGTGGTGTGGCGCGTCGTCAGCTCGGATTCACACCCGATCGAAGGCAGCTTCACGTTCACGGCCACAGCCGGAGCGGCGGGCTCGACGGCGGCTGCCGCGGTTCCCACGATGGGAACCGCCCAGCCGGGCATCACGCCGGCGCCGTCGCAGCCGGTCAGTTCCGCCGAGCCGTTCCCCTGGAGCATTGTGATCTTTGTCGGAACGGCCATCGGCATCCTGGTGGTCCTGGGCCTGATGGCCAAGAGCCGGCTCAAACCGGACACCGGCAGCGACACAAAAAGCTGACCGGAAGCGGCACCGTTTCCCCGCAGAACTCCGACACCGCATAACTCCGGGCGGCGCGCTGCGGCTAAGCCGGCGCGGCGAGATCGTAGTAGCCCGTGAGGGCGGCGGGAAAGCCGTCGGGGTGGACCTTGGCGGAGATCGCCTGGCCCACGACCTTCGCCTGGCGCAGCACTTCCTTCGGCGTCGGTGTGATGAGTTCGCCCACGCCCACCAGGTACATCCCGACGGCGTGCATGGCCGCCATCAGGTTCTGCCCCGCGGTCATGCCGAGCTCGGAGAGCATCCGGCGCAGCTGGCTGTGGGCGCAGCGCGTCAGGACGAGGTGGTCCGCCAGGAGGACGCCGCCGGGGGTGCGGACAGCCCACTGCTGGGCCGGGCCGGTGACGCCGGCGTCGACGTGGTCCAGCTGCAGGGCCCGGATGTTGTTCCGGACATCGAGCTTATGGCTGGCGGCGTAGTTCCGCAGGTGCCGGAGGATCTCGTTGCGCTCACGGAGGCTGGCGGCGTCGGCCGCGTCGCAGCGCTGCAGGGAGGAGGTGTTGGCCGGATGCCCGGCGCCCAGCAGATCGAGCCCGTCCACAATGATGGAGTCCACACCGCGTCGCTGCAGCTCGCTGGCAACCGCCAGCCCGGACAGGCCGGTGCCGATCACGACAGCTGCGGTCCGTTCGATACCACCGGACATAGGCATGGTCGACACTGCAGGGTCCCTCCTCGAATGGTGCCAGTCGCGGGGCCGATGCCCCGGACGCTTTCCGCTGCCCGCCCGAACACGGCTCCCACCGCATCAGCAGCAGGATTCGCGTTCTGAAACACGAGTCTCGGTTCAGCAACGCCTCGAAGACTACCTAACATTTCCGGGCTTGGATAGAGCAGCCGCCACATTGGCTTATCCGGGAATTTCCGGGCTTTTCGGGCGGCGCCGAGGGCCTTTTCCCGCGCCCTCCGGGGCCGCCGGCAGCCCTGTAAACACTGGGTAAAACCTGCGTGACGATCGCCGGTTCGGAGGCCCGACAGCGCGCTTGCTAGTTCCCCGAAATCCGAGAATAGTTGTAAGGACCAGGGGTTCTAGCCCGCGGATTATACGGGCGCGTCGCCGGTGGACGTTGCACGCGGACACGTCTGGCAGAATAGCCGCAACATCAGGCAAGAATCGCGAGGAGGCGGACCCCATGGGCCGAGAACAGGTGCATCCGGATCCGGCAGGGGACACCCCCGGCGGGTCCGCGGCTCCCCGGGGGATCGTGGTCGGCGTCGACGGTTCAGACCACAGCAAGTGCGCCCTGGTCTGGGCCGCCCGCGAAGCCGAGCGCCGCAATCGTCCGCTGCACATCGTGACTGCCTATTCCGTTCCGATCTTCGCGGCGTCAGGGCTTGACGGCGGTTATGCCACCGTTGATGATTCGGTGATCCGCGAAGGCGCTGAGGCCATCCTGAAGCAGGCCGTGAACAAGGTGGCCGGGTACCTGATCGACGTCGACGCCTCCGTCGAGAACGGCGATGCCTCCGGCGTCCTGCTGGAGATGTCCGAAACCGCCGAGCTGCTGGTCTTCGGCACCCGCGGCCGGGGCGGTTTCGTCGGCCGGCTGCTGGGCTCCGTCAGCAGCGCACTCCCCGCGCACTCCAAATGCCCCACGGTCACCGTTCCCCTAATCTGCGCCGACCGCCTGGGCGAGACCACCGACGACAAGCATGTCCTCGCGGAGCGGGCGAAGTCCGGCCACGTCCCCGTCGAAAACGTGGTGGTGGTAGGGGTCGACGGCTCCGAGCAGGCCCGCGTGGCGGTGTTGGAGGCAGCAGCGCAGGCCGAGCGGCTCTCGGCACCGCTGCGGGTGGTGTGCGCCGTCCCGCAGTACACCGGTTCCCTTGCCTGGGTTCCCGCGCCGATGGACCGTGACGCGCTCTTCGCCGACATCAGGACCCAGCTCGAGGCCGGCCGCGCCTGGATCAGGAGCCATTTTCCCCACCTCACAGTGGAGACGCAGCTCGTTGATGGCTCGCCCGTGGAGATCCTCGTCGAGGCCAGCCGGCATGTGGAACTGGTGGTCGTCGGCACCCGCGGACGCGGCGGCTTCGCCGGGATGCTGCTCGGGTCCACCTCGGACGGGATCCTGCACCACGCCAAGGGCCCCGTCATGGTGGTCCCGGACCGGGACGATCCCCGGCTGGCGGACCGGGTGAATTTCGGACCCGTCCTCGGCGATTCATAGCCCTGACTGGCCCGGTCCGGGCCGGCCAGAGACGGGCCCGGACCCGGCCGGGACGGAAGGCTTCCTCGCTGAAGGGAGGGCCGGCAGGTGACGCAGCTGGTGCTCGCACTGGAACTGGCCGGCGCGGAGCTGCTGCCCGACGTCGGCGGCAAGGCGGCCAACCTCGGTGAGCTGCGGCGGGCCGGGCTGCCGGTTCCGGCCGGTTTCTGCCTCACCACGCAGGCCTACCGGCGGGCCACGGCGCCCGCCGGGCTCGAGACCATCCACGCCGGACTGGCCGCGACGGCCCCGGAGGACCTTCCGGGGCTCGCCCGGCTGGCAACCGCCGCCCGGGCCCTGGTCCTGGCCGCTGACATCCCCGCTGACATTGCCGCGGCCGTCCGGGCCGCCTACACGGCACTGGGACCGGACGCGCCCGTGGCGGTGCGGTCCTCCGCGACCGCCGAGGACCTGCCGTTCGCCAGCTTCGCCGGCCAGCAGGACACCTACCTGAACGTCGTGGGCGCCGACGCCGTCCTGGCCGCAGTCCGGCAGTGCTGGGCGTCGCTCTGGACGGACCGCGCCGTGAGCTACCGCGCCACCCACGGGATCAGCCCCGCAGCGGTGTCGCTCGCCGTCGTGGTCCAGCAGATGGTGGACGCGGCCGTGGCCGGTGTCCTGTTTACCGCGAATCCGGTGACCGGACGGCGGCATGAGGCGGTCATCGACGCCAGCCCCGGGCTGGGCGAGGCCGTGGTGTCCGGGGCGGTCAACCCGGACCACTTCGTTGTCGACAGCGCCACGCGGCGGATCCTCGAGCGCCGGACCGGGAGCAAACGGGTGGCCGTCCGGCCGCTGCCGGGCGGCGGAACCGAACGGATCGAGCAGACCGGTTCCGGGTCCCGGCCCTGCCTGGACGATGCCCAGCTCCTGGCGCTGGAGCGGCTTGGCCGGCGCGCGGAGGTGCACTTTGGCGCGCCGCAGGACCTCGAATGGGCCATTGACGGCGGCGGAGCCGCGTGGCTGACACAGTCGCGGCCCATCACCACGCTCTACCCGCTGCCGGAGCCGCGTCGAGTCCGGGACGGGACACGCGTGTACCTGTGCTTCAGCCTGGCCCAGGGCCTGACCCGCCCGCTGACCCCGATGGGGCTGGCCGGCTTCCGGCTGATTGCCTCGTCCGTGGCACGGGCCGCGGGGTTCAATGTCCCCGTGCCGCACGACGGGCCGCCGCCCTACGTCCAGGCCGGCCAACGCCTCTTCTTCGATCTGACCCCGGCGGTGCGCAGCGCCGTGGGACGGGCCGTCGTGCCGCGGGTGTTCGACATTATGGAGGCCCGCTCCGCGGCCGTGCTGCGGCGGCTGTTCGCTGATCCCCGCTTGTCCGTCACCAGCAGGTCCCCCTGGCGGGTGCTGCGGCACGTCGGCCCGGTGGCGGCGCGGGCCCGAGTCCCGGAGTCCCTGCTCCGTGCGCTGTTCCGGCCCGAGGCCGCGCTGCGCCGGGCGGAACGGTTCGGCGAACGGTTCAGGGCCGCCCTCGTCGTGCCGGCCGGGTCCACCCCGGTGCAGCGGCTGGACCACGTGGAACGCATCCTCGGGCAGGAGCTCTTTCCGGTGGTGCCCAACATCCTGCCGCTGCCCGCCCTGGGCTTCGCGCTCCTGGCGGCCGCCGGCCGGCTGCTGGGACCCGCGGCCGGCCCGGGAGCGCTGCAGCCGGTGCTGCGGGGGCTCCCCAACAACGTGACCACCGAAATGGACCTGGCGCTCTGGCAGCTTGCCTCGGCCATCCGGGCGGACGCCGGATCCGCGGCCGTGTTCGGGGGTGCTGTGTTCGATGAAACCGGGGTTCCGGAGCTTGTCCGCCGCTACCGGGCCCGCGAGCTGCCCGCCGTCGTGCAGTCCGGGCTCGCCGGGTTCCTGGGCCGCTACGGGCACCGTGCCGTGGCGGAAATTGACCTCGGGATGCCGCGCTGGTCCGACGACCCGGCCCATATCCTCGGCGTCCTGGCCAACTACCTGCGGCTGGACGATCCCGGCCAGGCCCCGGACCGGCTGTTCAGCAAAGCGGCACGCGACGCCGAGACCCAGGTGGAGCGGCTTGCCGCCGCCGCGGGGGAGCGGGGCAGGCTGCGCGCAGCGCTGGTGCGGGCGGCGTTGAAACGCACCAGGATGTTTGCCGGGCTGCGGGAACTGCCGAAATACCACATCGTCGAGGCCCTGGCCGCGGTGCGCGGGCAGCTCCAGGCCATCGGGACCGAGCTCGCGTCCGCCGGCAGCATCACTGCAGCGGACGACGTCTTCTTCCTGGACCTGCCCGAGGTCCGCGAGGGCCTCGCGGGCAGGGAACTGCACTACGTCGTGGCGCAGCGCCGCGCAGCGTATGCCCAGGAACTGGGCCGCCCGGCACATCCCGCGGGTCCTGCTCTCGGACGGGACGGAACCTGAGGCGCTGCAGGCCTCCGCCGCAGGGACGGAGGCCGGACCCGCAGGCCTGCTGACCGGCACCCCGGCGTCGGCGGGCACGGTCACCGCCCCGGCCCGCGTCATCCTGGAGCCGCAGGGCTCGCACCTGGAGCCGGGCGAGATCCTCGTGGCGCCGTCCACGGACCCGGGCTGGACGCCGCTGTTCCTGACCGCCGGCGGACTGGTAATGGAAATGGGCGGCCCCAACTCGCACGGCGCCGTCGTCGCCCGCGAGTACGGGATCCCGGCAGTGGTCGGGGTTCCGGACGCCACCTCGCTGATCGCCACCGGGCACAGCGTCACGGTCGACGGCGCCGCCGGCACCGTCAAACAGGGCCGCCCGGACCAATCCGCCGGGGAAGGGGTGAAACGGGGCAATCCCGGGCGTAGTGTTGAATCATGAACTGCAAGGTTGGAGCGCGGTTACGATGACGCGCAAGTGGCTGCGTTGGATGCCCGCCGCGGTGGTGCCCGCCGTGATCGCGGCCGGTGTCCTGTCCGGAACCCTTCCCGCGAGCGCAGGAGACCCGCTGCCGGAGAAGACCCCGCAGCAGGTGCTGCTGATGGTCGCCCAGCACGGCGAGAAATCCCTGTCCGGGACGCTGGAACAAACCTCCGAGATGGGCCTGCCGGCACTTCCGAAGGCCGGTGCCGGATCCCCGGAGACCGCCTGGCTGGAACTGCTGACAGGACCGCACACGGCCCGCGTCTACCTGGACGGGCCGGAGAAGGCCCGGGTGCAGGTCATGGACCGGATGGCGGAACGGAACGCGGTCCGGAACGGTGACGAGTTCTGGTTCTACAACTCCAAGGACAACACGGCCGCCCACGCCCAGCTGCCCGCCGATGCTGACGGCCGCCACGAATCGCGTCCCGGAACCGTGGCCACCCCCGAGGAACTGGCCGACAAACTGCTCGCCAAGCTCGACGCGAGCACCGACGTGACCGTCGGACCGGACGTCCAGGTCGCCGGACGGGCAGCCTACAATCTCCTGCTGACCCCGACGTCGGAGGCCACCCTGGTGGAATCCGTCGCCATCGCGGTCGACGGTGAAAGCGGACTTCCGCTCGGCGTGGAAGTGAAGGCGCGGGGACAGGCCGAGCCGGCCTTCAGCGTCGCCTACACGAGCCTCACCCTTGAGGCCCCGGATGCCGCCATCTTCAACTTCACCCCGCCGCCCGGGGCCACCGTGGAGGAAATCCCGGTGCCGGACCACAAGGCTGCCGCCGCCCTGCCGCCGTCGGACGCCGCCGCGGCGAAGGCTGCGAAGGCTGCGAAGCGGCCGACCGTCACCGGCACGGGCTGGGCCTCGGTGCTTGAATTCCCGGCCGGGGCCGTGGCGCTGCCGGGCCCGGCACAGCTTCAGGACGGAACCCCGGATCCTGCGGCCGCCAACCCGCTGCAGCCTGCAACCCCGGACCAGGAGGAAAACGGGTCCGGCGCGGCCGCCCTGCTGGAACAGGCCGCAGTCGCCGTCCCCGGCGGGCGGCTCGTCTCGACGTCGCTGCTGAATGTGCTGATCCTCGACGACGGGCGCATCCTCGCCGGTTCCGTGCCGTTGGAGCGGCTCCAGGCCGCCGCGACGCCGCGGTGAACGACTTGGTGAACAACCCGTTGAACCGCCCGGTGTCCGCCGCGTGACCGCCGCCGCGCCGGCGACGGACCTGAGCATCGAGACGACCGGTCTCAGCAAGCGCTTCGGCCACCAGCTGGCGGTCGACAGCGTTGACCTGGCCGTGCCCAAGGGGTCCGTCTTCGGCTTCCTGGGTCCCAATGGCTCGGGAAAGACCACCACGATCCGGCTCATGCTCGGTCTCGCCGCACCCACGGGTGGCTCGGTCCGGCTCCTCGGCGAGGAAATGCCGCGGCAACTGCACGGCGTGCTGCCCCGCGTGGGTGCCCTGGTCGAGGGACCGGCGTTCTATCCTTTCCTCTCCGGCGCGGCCAACCTGCACCGGTTCGACGCCGCCGACCCGCATGTTCCCGCGGCCACGCGGAAGGCGCGGGTCCAGTCGGCGCTGGAGCGGGTGGGGCTGACGCATGCCGCGGACAAAAAGGTCCGCGCCTATTCGCTGGGCATGAAGCAGAGGCTCGGCATCGCCAATGCCCTGCTCGCCCCCCGGGACCTGTTGATTCTGGACGAACCCACGAACGGGCTGGATCCGCAGGGCACCCGGGAAGTCCGCAGCCTGGTCCGCTCGCTCGCGGCCGACGGCGCCACCGTGTTTGTCTCCAGCCACCTGCTGGCCGAGGTGGAACAGATCTGCACCCACGCCGCCATCATGAGCGCGGGCCGGCTGGTGGCGCAGGGAACCCTGGAGGAACTGCGCCAGGGCGGGCAGGCACGGATCCGGGTCCTGACGCCCGACGCGGGGACCGCGGCCGACGTGCTGGCCCGGCTGGGCCTGAGCGCGGCCACAGGTTCCGGCAGCGCAGTGCACGGCGGCGGAGAGGTGCTCTACGCGCCGCTCCCCGAGGCGGCAGGGAACGGAGCCGTGGCACCGGAAGCGGTGGTGGCCGCCCTGGTGGCGGCCGGCGTCCGGGTCCGGGGCTTCGCCACCGAGCAGGTCAGCCTGGAGGACCGCTTCGTGGCGCTGACGGGGGAGGGCTTTGACGTTGTCCAGTAAAGAATCCGCGTCCATGCCGCGGGGGCAGTGGGGCCGCGGTCTGCTCGCGTCCGAGCTGGGGGTGCTCTTCCGCCGCCGCAGGACCTGGGCGATGATGTGCGCCCTGGCGGCCATCCCGATCCTGATCGCCGTGGCGGTGCGGCTGTCCTCCGCCGTGCCGCCGGGCCGGGGACCGGCGTTCCTGGACCGCATTACGCAGAACGGCTTGTTCGTGGGCGTGACCGCCATGCTGGTTTCCGTCCCGCTGTTCCTGCCGCTGACCGTGGGGGTGGTGGCCGGCGACACCGTGGCCGGCGAAGCCGGGCTGGGGACGCTGCGGTACCTGCTCGTGGCGCCCGCGGGCCGGATCCGGCTGCTGCTCGTGAAATACGCCGGGGCCGTGGCCTTCGCCGTCGCGGCGCCGCTCGTGGTGGCGCTGGTCGGGGCCAGCATCGGTGCGGCGCTCTTCCCCGTGGGGCCGGTCACGCTGCTGTCCGGGGATTCGATCGGGGCAGCGGAGGCGCTGCAGCGGCTGCTGCTGATTGCCGCCTATCTTGCCGTGTCGCTGACGGGACTCTCGGCGATCGGGCTCTTTATGTCCACCCTCACGGACGTCCCCGTGGGCGCGATGGCGTCCACGGTGGTGCTCTCGGTGGTCTCGCAGGTCCTCGACGCGCTGCCGCAGCTGGAATGGCTGCACCCGTGGCTGTTCAGCCACTACTGGCTGGACTTCGGCGACCTGCTCCGCCAGCCCGTTGCGTGGGATTCCTTCCTCACCAATGCACTCCTGCAGGGCGGCTACGTCGCCGTGTTCGGGGCCCTCGCCTACGGCCGGTTCGTCACCAAGGACGTGCTCTCCTGACAGGGGACTCCGGCCGGTAATGCGGGGCCGGGGCTCAGGCGTGCTGGTGGGACTCGTGCTCCGCGTGGGAGACCGGTTCCAGCTGGAACGTGCAGTGCTCGGTGTCGAAATGCGAGCCCAGGCAGCTCACGAGCTTGTCCAGGATCTGGTCGGCGCCGCGGGCACCGAGGGCCGAATCCTCCACCACCACGTGGGCGGAAAACACGGGCACACCGGAGGTGATGGTCCAGATGTGAATGTCGTGCACGGACACCACACCCTCCACCGCAAGGATGTGCTCACGGATCATCTGCACTTCCACGCCCTTGGGGGTCGCCTCGAGCAGCACGTCCACCACATCGCGGAGCAGGTGCCAGGCCCGCGGCAGGATCATCAGCGCGATGACGATCGAGGCGATGGTGTCCGCCGTCTGGAAGCCGGTAACCATGATGACCACGGCGGCGGCGATGACGGCGAAGGAGCCGAGCAGGTCGCCGAGGACCTCAAGGTAGGCGCCGCGGACGTTCAGGCTCTCCTTCTGGGCGCCGCGGAGGATCAGCAGGGACACGAGGTTGGCGACGGCGCCGAGGACGGCCGCGGCAAGCATGACGTCGGTCTGCACCTCGGGGGCGGAGCCGAGCCGGCGGATCGCCTCCGTGAAGATGACCACCGAGATCACAATCAGGACCAGGGCGTTGGCCAGGGCGGCCAGCACCTCGGCGCGCTGGTAGCCGTAGGTGCGCTGCTCGCTCGCCGGCCGGGCGGCGATCCAGGCGGCCAGCAGGGCGATGAAGACCCCTGCCGCGTCGGACAGCATGTGGCCGGCGTCGGCCAGCAGGGCCAGGGAGCCGGAAATCAGCGCGCCGACAATCTGGATCAGGACGACGGCGAGGGTGATGGCCAGGACGGCGACCAGGCGCTTCCGGTGCTTGGCCGTGCCGGTCAGGCCGTGTGCGTGGCTGTGGTCGTGTCCCATGCCTACAAGGCTAGCCCCAGCCGAGCTCATGCAGGCGATCGTCGCTGATGCCGAAGTGGTGTGCGATCTCGTGGACCACGGTGACCGTCACCTCGTCGATGACGTCCTCGCGTGTTTCGCAGATGTCCAGGATCGGCTGGCGGTAGATGGTGATGCGGTCCGGCAGCGAGCCGGCGTCCCACCATGAGTCCCGTTCGGTCAGGGGGACGCCCTCGTAGAGGCCCAGCAGCACGGTGTCCGGATCCTCGCCGGGCTGGGGGGTGTAGTCGTCCTCGATGAAGATGGCCACGTTGTTCATGGTCTTGGCGAGGTCCGGCGGGATCCGGTCCAGGGCGTCGCTCACCGCGGCCTCGAAGTCGGTCTCGGACATCGGGAACGGCACGTGGTCGTGGCCGCCGCCGTTCCCGCCGTGGCCGTTCCCGCCGTGGCCGTTCCCGCCGTCGTCCGGGGTGTCCGGGATGATCGGGAGGCCTGGCGGCAGGGAGGCGGGCATAGCTGAAACTCTAGCGCCGAATCAGCGGGACCGGCGCCGCGTCAGCCCCACTCCCACGAGGCAGATCGCGCCGCCGACGAGGCCCCAGACTGTGGGGATCTCGCCGAGCACCAGCCAGGAGATCAGGATCGTGGTGCCGGGCACCAGATAGGTGGTCGCGGCGAGCCGGCCGGCGTCGATCAGCGACAGGGCATAGGCCCAGGTGGTGAAGGCGATCGCGGTGGGGAAAACGCCGAGGTAGACGAGGCCCAGGGTGGCCGGCAGCGGGGCCGCCTGCAGTTCGGAGATCAGCTGGCCGCTGAAGGGCAGGCAGCAGATGGCACCGACCATGATGCCGAACCAGGTGGCCTGGGCGGCGGGGAACTTCCGCAGCACCGGCTTCTGCACGATCACACTCACCGCGGCGAGGGCCGCCGCCAGCAGGCACAGCAGCACCCCGGCGACGTCCGCCGTCGACCGCTGGCCGGAACCCAGGGCGATGACCGCGACCCCGCCGAATGCGACGAGGCTGCCGATGATCAGCCAGCGCGGGAACCCCTCCTTGAGGATCACGCCGGCCATGATGGCGACCAGGATCGGGTTGACGTTGATGAGCAGGGCGGCCGTGCCGGCGTCGAGGAGGTGCTCCGCCGCGTTCAGCGCCACGTTGTAGCCGCCGAACCACATGACGCCGTAGGCCAGGATGGGCCACCATTCACGGCCCCGGGGGAGGTTGCGGGTCTTCAGGAGCTGCGGGAGCACCACCAGCCCCAGCACGACGGCGGCAATCGCCAGCCGGCCCAGGGTCAGGGAACCGGGGGAGAAGCTCGGTCCCACGGCGCGGATGCCCACAAAGGCGGACGCCCACAGCACCACGGTGACCACAACGGCGGCGAGGCCCAGCCGGCTGATCTGGCCCGGCTGCAGGGTCTTGGACGGGGGAGCGGGGGCGGGAGCGCGCGGCGGCACTTCGTGGGTGCCGTCCTGGTGCGTGCTGTCCGGCTGGGGGGAGCCTGTCTGGGCGGTTGTGGCCATGCTGCCAATCTAGTCCGCGCGGCGGCCCCGGGGCTGGCGGAAATCGGCCATGTCTAGTCGAGTTCCTGCCAACCGGGACGCCGCGGCACGGTCCGGTTCACCGGAGGGGGCGGGCGGCGGCCTGGATTGCCGCTGCGACGTCCTCGAGGGCCGCCGACCCGTGCCGCCACTGCTGCCAGTGGAGCGGCACGTCGACGTGCGCGGCGGGGTCCAGGGAGACCAGCGTGCGGCGCCTCAGTTCCTCCGACACTTCGATCTCGGGAAGCAGCCCCCAGCCCATCCCCCAGCGGATCGCTTCGCCGAACTCGTGGGCCGCCGGGACATAGTGCCGCGGCGGCTGCAGTGCCTGGCGGCTCACTGACCGCAGGTACCGGTCCTGCAGGTCGTCCTTGCGGTCGAAGATGATGACGGGGGCGGCGGCGAGGGTTTCCGGCGCTGCCCCCGCGGGGAACCACCGGGCGGCGAAGTCCGGGGTGCAGACCGGCAGGTAGCGCATGACGCCCAGACGCCGCGAGGAACAGCCCGGCGCCGCCTTGGCCGTGGTGGTGATGGCAGCGGCTGCGGCGCCGCTGCGGAGGAGCTCCAGCGAGTAGTCCTGGTCCTCGCGCAGAATCTCCAGCTGGACCCTGTCCGCCACGGCCGCCAGCCCGGGCAGCGCCCAGGTGTGCAGGGAATCGCTGTTGATGACCAGGGTCAGCCGGACGCTGGCGGGCTGTGCGCCGGGCTGCAGCTCTTCGGCCAGATCGGCGGAGAGCATGTCCAGCTGCCGGGCGAAGCGCACCACCGCGTGGCCGGAGGAGGTGAGTTCGACGGGGCGGGTCCGTTTCAGCACCGGCCGGCCGACGGCCACTTCGAGGGCGCGGACGCGCTGGCTCACCGCCGACGCCGTGACCCGGAGGTGGCTGGCGGCGGCCTCGAAGCTCCCGTGGGCCACAATGGCCGCGAGTGTCCGGGCCTGGTCCGGATGGATGTCAATCATTAGCCCATCTTATGTTGGCCAAGAATTATTAACTGGTTTCATGTTCCCGGGCGCTCTAGCGTGTAACCCGTGATCCTCTCTCTCCTTTCTGGCCTGGCAAGCGGGCTGTCCCTCATCGTCGCCATCGGTGCGCAGAACGCCTTCGTGCTTCGCCAGGGCGTCCAGCGCTCGCACGTGCTGCTGGTTGTTGCCGTGTGCGCCCTCTCCGACGTCCTGCTGATCGTGCTGGGCGTGGCCGGCATGGGCGTCCTCATCGAGCAGGCGCCCGGCGTTCTCGACGTCGTGCGCTGGGCCGGAGCCGCCTTCCTCCTGGCCTACGGCGGCATGGCCGCAGTGCGGGCAGTCCGCGGAACGCAGGGGTCCCAGCCGGTGATCGCGCAGCAGGGAACCTGGGCGGCCGCGCTGGGGACCTGCCTCGCGCTGACCTGGCTGAACCCCCACGTCTACCTGGACACCGTCCTGCTGCTGGGGTCCTTGGCCGGCACCCACGGCCCGGACGGGCGGTGGTGGTTTGCCGGCGGGGCTGGTCTGGGGAGCATCGCGTGGTTCGCGGCCCTCGGCGCCGGTGCCCGGTTCCTCGCGCCGGTGTTCGCCCGGCCGGGCAGCTGGCGCGTGCTCGACGGCGGCATCGCCCTGGTTATGGTCACCCTGGCTGTCATGCTCGTAGTCTGAGCTGATCAGCCGCCCCGCACCACACAACACCATTCGACAAAGGAAGCCCCCCATGTACGTCCCCACGCACTTCGCCGCCGACCAGGACGCCATCAATGAACTGCTCTCGAACCCGGGCGCAGCCAACCTGGTGACCTCAACGGAGCGCGGGCTGCTCGCGACGCTGCTGCCGTTCGTCTATGACCCGGAGGCCGGCGACCACGGGGCACTGCTGGGCCACCTCGCCCGGAACAACGACCAGTGGCTGATGCCGGCGCTGGGCGAATCCCTGGTCATCATCCAGCGCCACGATGCGTACATCTCCCCGTCGTGGTACGCGTCCAAGGCCGAACACGGGCGGGTGGTGCCCACGTGGAACTACACCACGGCGCACGTGTACGGCCGGCTGGTCATCCATGACGACCCGGCCTGGGTGGAAGACCTGGTCCGGCGGCTGACCACACTGCACGAAGCGTCGTCCGCAAAGCCCTGGACCGTGGACGATGCGCCCGCGCGCTACGTCGCCGGGCAGCTCCGGGCGATTGTCGGCGTCGAACTTGTCATCACGAGGGTGGAGGCGAAGCGGAAGCTGAGCCAGAACCGGCCGACGGCCGATGTGGACGGCGTCATCGCGGGACTGCGGGCCAAGGGCGACCTGGAGTCGGCCGGTGACGTGGAGCGGGCGCAGCAGGAGTTGGGCCGGCGGGACTGAGCGCCCGGAGGGCGGCGACCTCCGATTTTGGATAATCCGGGGGTCTGCCCTTATAGTTTTATAGTCCAGTTCGGAGGAACCCGAAAGGACAAAAACTAACGGCTTCGGCCCTTAATTTTTGTCTTTGTTTCAGTGGGGTCAACCGAATGGCGTTCTGGCCCCCATCGTCTAGCGGCCTAGGACACCGCCCTTTCACGGCGGCGGCACGGGTTCGAATCCCGTTGGGGGTACGCAAGGAACTGGTCCAACCGGGTGTGAAAGTCTGGTAGGCTAAAGGCCTTGAAAATTTGCAGTAGCGATACTGCAGAGAAGCAAGAAAATAGCAAGGCCCTGTAGCGCAGTTGGTTAGCGCGCCGCCCTGTCACGGCGGAGGTCGCGGGTTCAAGTCCCGTCAGGGTCGCTCTGATTGCCAGAAGAAATTCCGGCTCTCATGGTGACATGTCACCTAGGCTCTGTAGCTCAGTTGGTAGAGCGTTCGACTGAAAATCGAAAGGTCACCGGATCGACGCCGGTCGGAGCCACCAGCTAGAACCCCGCAGTTTCCAGTGTTTACACGGGAACGGCGGGGTTTTTTCGTTGTGCGGGGAAGCCGGCGATTCAGTCTGAATCAGGGCGAATCAGCCAAGATCGGGAACAGACCTCTGGTATCCCCTTGGTAGGACCCTTGCTGTCGTGAGGCCACCCGCGCCGACATGCCAGGGGCTCCGGCCCATTGCATGCCGAGGCATGGCCCCCTCGAAGGAGCGCGCCCAGGCTACGCATGCCAGGACAGCGGCTCTCGTCGCATATCACCCTTGATCGAAGCGTCCTCTGACGACCGTGAAGGCGAGCTGGACATGCGGTTGGTGGATTCCGTCATGACTCCAGCGGGCGTGACCAAGGTCAGCGCGCGGCTGAGCTGCTGGCCAACTAGGACGGCATCTGCGGCGGCCCGGTGACACGGGAGCCGGACCGGGTACGCGGTGGGAGCCCTCAGACACTGCATCAGGGAGCGCGAAGGCGCGGCCCGCCGTGGGCTCGCGCCGCGCCTTCGAGCTGCTCCGGGACACCCTGGACTTGTTTTGTTTGGCGCTGTCCACGCTTCGGCGACTTGACCTTGATCCGGCTTGCTCCGAATTGTGATAGTCCTCAGTACATTTCCAAATATGGTGGCCCCGTCCGGGGTGGTTGAATAAGTGGTTCAGATGGTTGGTGGGCGAGGTCTCGGCAAACGGAGCCAGTTCTCGTAATTAGAAATCGACGCGGCCAGGAATACGGATTCCACCTGTAGGATCCTGCCTAAGATTCTAGTTACTAACGCAATTTGGGGGTTCGGTGAGCAGGTTTGCTCGTTTTCTGGGTTTGGCATTGGCAGTTTTCCTCGCCGTTAGCGGTGCCGCACTCCCCGCGGCGGCCGCCGATAGCGCAGATACGACACCCCCCGTTCTCACCTACGTCGAATTGATGACACCGACGACGGTTGGGCCTGGACAGTATCCGCGGATTAAGTGGATCGCCACCGACGACAACCGCGTCGGTAGCATAATATTTTGGGTTCGTTGCCCTGATGGCAAGTACAAACTGTTCAGCACGTCGGGCTCGAGTACGGTCGGGAGGGAGTCATTCGGTGAAACCTGGGGGTCTGGGATGGTCAGCAAAAATGCTGGCTGGCCGGCAGGAGAATACGTTGTCGAATCCGCGTGGTTTAGTGACTCGGCCGGAAACGTCGCTAATACCGCAGACGACGCCAGCACCCTCGGCCCCGGTGTCAATCTGGAATCTCTGAATTTCACAGTCGAGTACCCGCTGGAGGAAGTTACGCCTTCGGCGGTGACGTTCCCGAACAACACATACACAGTTCCGGTTACCAACGGTGTTGACTATTTCGTCGGCGGCGACATTATTCCCCCAGGAACGTATTCGGCCTGGAGCACAGTCACGGTGACTGCAAGAGCTCAGGACGGTTACGTCTTGGCTCCGGGCGCCACCTCGAGTTGGACGACGATATTCCCTTCGCCTGTGCCAGGTTCGTCGATGCGGTTGAACGATTTCACCAACGACAAGAAGACGGACGTAATCGCCCGGGACGCCTCGGGTCAGTTGTGGCTCTACCCCGGAACAGGGGCCGGCGACTGGTTCAAACGGATCGACCTCGGCAGCGGCTGGAACGTCATGACCTCCATTGTCAGCGCCGGAGACTTCAACGGCGACGACAAGGCAGATGTCATCGCCCGTGACACCGCCGGCGAATTGTGGTTCTACCCGGGCACCGGCAACGGCGACTGGTCCACACGCCAAAACATGGGCGGCGGATGGAACGTCATGACCTCCATCGTCGCCCCCGGTGACTTCAACGCCGACGGCCGACCCGACCTGATCGCCAGAGACAGCAGCGGCGAACTGTGGCTGTACCGGAGCAACGGAGAAGGTGACTGGCACAAGCGCGTGGACCTCGGCGGCGGGTGGAACACTATGAACTCCATCGTGGCGCCCGGGGATTTCAACTCCGACGGCAGGGTGGACTTGGTCGCCCGCGACACCAACGGCCGAGTCTGGGTCTATCCGGGTAATGGGTCGAACGAATGGTTCAAACGTGTGGATCTCGGCGCCGGCTGGAACACCATGAACGCCATCACCGCTCCCGGGGACATGAACGGCGACGGCCGGCCCGACGTCATCGCCCGTGACGCCACCGGTGAACTCTGGCTCTACCCGAACAACGGTAAAGGTGACTGGTTCAAGCGCATCGACCTCGGTCCGGGCTGGAACCCCATGACCGCGATTCTGTAAACGTACGCTCCGGCAGAAGAGCCCCGCATCCGCATCGGATGAGGGGCTCTTTTCTCATGGGTCATGATCATACAGATGGCGACGCCTCGGATTCAGCCCCCGACGCCACCGGCCCCACGTTCAATGCGCTGTTCAACGGGCCAATCTGGACAGAAGCCGGTAAGCGTCACTCGCGGTCGCGGGATCGGTCGGACTGAGGAAGCGCGGCGTCCCCGCTCGAGGTCGGGTTCAAGCGTTGGCCTAAGGTTTTGGAGCAGAGCATTCTGTGGGGCGACTAAATAACCTCCGGGCTGCCGACGGTATGCCCGATCGGCAGTGGCCGTCACGAAATCAAACTTTCTGCAGTTGACTGCGCCGGCGGCGTCAGTCGCTCGTCTGTGACGATTCCGACCAATACCGTGTGAATGAGGTGGGGTAGGGCCGTCGCTTCGTTCGTGGAGCGAAGTCCGTGTCCATGGCGTCGACTATTTTTAGCTGTCCGCGCGCATCAACCAGCTTCGCAAGGTCGGACTCTCTCAACTGCTCGATCAACCTTTGCCGGACTGGCTCTATCACCTCGAAGAGGAGATCGTCCATCACTTCGATGAGTTCCCGGAAACGCTCAACTAGCGGAGGAGGCAGTGTCTGCGACGCGGTCGCTGCCGTAACATCCCGCAAGCGAAGCGTTGCGGTATCGAGGAAAGCCACCGGGAAGGTCGTCGCGAGGTTCGACTGAGAGTGGGCAACTGTGGTGTTCCTGAATGCCCCAACCAGCCCGTGTATGTCTGAGTGCTGGTCGGGGATGGCGATGTGCTCGGTCAGTGGCTTTCTCACGTTCGAGGGGAAATACGTGCGACAGTATGCGACGACGGCGAAGGCGATAAGGTAAGCCCGCGCGTCCTCCAACTCCGATCCATCGCCTCGGGACCCAGCCGCGAGATCAAGGGCATGGCGAGCCTCAGCCAGATCAGCTCCGTAGCTCGACAACTCGACGAACAACCGCGCATCTTCGGAGTCCGGTATCGTTACGATCTTGAAAACTGGGTCCTCAGCATTGTCCACCGAATTATCATCGCCTGAATCGATCAGCTGGGCGATCGATTCGAGAGTGTCGGATCGTGGCGGGGCTCGAAAACAGCCAGCATTCCCGGCGTGGGCGAAACCCCAGGCTAGACGTAGCGGATACTGGTCAGCATTGTTTTGAGCTGGCCGTATTGCTGGCTTGTCATCCATGCTTTTGCACTCTCCAGGGAGTTGAATGCAGGTGTGCCAAATTCAACATATGCCTCGGATGCACCATTTCCTGCAATGCGGACATAGCTGCCGGAAGTGCCCTCACCGTTAGTGACAAGCTCTGCGCTCATGTTGCCCATGCGGTAGTGGACTGATTGGTCAACGGGATGCTCATATTTAATGAAGGCAAAAACGGTGTCACTATCCCTGGCAGTGAAATTCGGGACGGGCTGGGAATCCAGAACTGTCAGCAATGATGCTCCTGCTGCGCCACCACCGTATCCACCGCTGGTGATGACTGAAACCTTGTTGCCTTTGTCATCGTAAATGTGGGCTTCTACTGACTTTGCCTTGTCTGTTTCATTCACATAGTCAAGGTACGGACCCTGCCGGGTTTTGATGGTCCAGTTGGCAGGGTGTTCAAAGGAGATGTGACCGTCTGGGAAAGTGAAGGTTGCGAGTGTCGGTGCGCCCGGCTCAGGGGCAGGAGCCACAGGAACCACCGGAGCCACTGTTGGCTCTACGGGTGTAAGGCTGGGTGTCGGCGCTGCGGATACGGTAGGGGCTGCTGTGGCCGTCGCAGCAACAGTCTCAGTCGCGGTGACCGAGGTGTCGGGGGATGCTGACGGCGCTGATTCCGTATCGGCAGGGGCGCAGGCAGAAAGAGTAAGACTTAACGCAAGTGCAGTGAGAATTGCGTTTCTGACAGAGCTGGCCCGGTAGTTCATGGTTAATGTGTCCCCTATAGATTCTACGAAGGCATGTGTAGCCGTTCATGCTGGTAGTTTCCGGGACGCCCGCTTTGGTTACATGAGACATGAAAAACATATTTCCATTTTCCCGTCAGTGATTCATGCCCGGCAGGAAGCGCAGGGTTGTGGCACGGCTACAGCCACAATGCCGATCATGGTCGCAAGGAGACTTTTCCGTCGGACGTTAATGGCAGTCCTGGGAGGAGACGCCGGCCGTGGTCTTTGGGTCCTGCCCCTGGTCTTAGGATCGGCGGCAATAGTCTCGATCGATTGCTCCGCAACGGCCCTTCTGGCGGGGTAAAAGGGCCGTTACGGAGCAATCGATGGAGGGTTGACGGCGGCGACGGCGGCCAATCCCGTCCCCAAGCGGCCACCTTGTCGGTGGCAGGTACTAGGGTGGTCACAAAGAGAAGGGGGAGTGCCTTATGGAATACCAGAATTCCCAGCCCGCAGCGGCCCCGGTGCCCGGGCTGGCCGCCGACCTGCCGCTGCCCGGTGCCGGCCGCACCGTCATTTCCGAAACCGCCGTCGCGAAGGTCGCGGGCATCGCCGCCCGCTCCGTCCCCGGCGTGTACTCCCTGGGGTCCGGCCCGTCCCGCGCGCTCGGCGCCTTCCGCGACGCCGTCGGCAGCTCGGATCACGCCGCCGGAGTCCGCGCCGAGGTCGGTGAAACCCAGGTCGCCGTCGACATTGACCTGGTGGCGCTGTACGGCACACCCCTGCATGCCCTGGCGGACCAGATCCGCGCTGCCGTGTACGCGGCCGTCGAGGAACTCGTCGGGCTGCAGGTCATCGAAGTGAACATCGAGATCAACGACGTCTACGTGCCCGGCCCGGCGAAGCCCGGCACCCCCGCCGAGACCCGGCCACCAAGGGAGGCAATCCAGTGAATATGACGGTTGTGGGCATCGCAATGGGCGCCTTCGTCGCGTTCATGTCCTTCCAGTTCGGCGTATGGGGTTTCCTCGGTGCCCTGCTGTTCATGGGAATCGGAGCCCTGCTGGGCCGCGCCGCGGAAGGGAAACTGGACCTGCGCAGCGTGCTTGACGCCCTCACAGGCCGGCGTTCCTCCTCATGAGCGCGACAGCTGGTGCGGTCCACGCCGCCGCGATGGCTGGACACACCAGGATCAGCACCCAGGCGCTCACCAGCGTGGCCCAGGCCGCCGCGGCAGAAGCCCTCGGCGTCACGCCGCATGAGGTGCGGGCCGAGTGGTCCGACGACGACGGGCTGCTGGCGTTGTCTCTCGTCTCACCCATCACCCTCCCGCCGCTGGCCGTAGTCCTTCGCGAGCCCGGACGTGTCGCCGGCTCCGGCGGCTCCGTCTGGGACCGGGCCGTGGCCGCCAAGGCCGACATCCTGCGCCGCGTGACGGAGCTGAGCGGTGCCCGGCTGAGCCGGGTCGACATCCGGATCAGCGGCGCCAGCGTGAGAGAAGGAGGGCGGGTCCATTGAGCCACGCCACCGACCGTCATTCCAGCGGCGGACGCCACGTCCCGCCCGCTCCCAGCGCCGCACCGTCCGCCGGCAACCCGTCAGCAGCCGGAGCGGGCGTCGAGGGAATGGACCAGATCCTCAGACGCGAAACCCACTCCTCCAGGGCTACGGCCTCGATCATCGCCGCCGTGCTCGTCATTGCCCTGTGCGTCTACGCCCTGCTGGAAACCGCGGTCCGGGCCGTCGGCCAGCCGCCCTGGCTCGTGGATCCGCAGACCGCTGCGGAGAACGTTGTGGCGCTCCCGAGCGGGGTCCCGCCGCTCCTGCTCGGCGTCGTTGGCGCCGTGCTGGTCATGGCCGGGTTGTTCTTCTTCCTGAACGCGGTACTGCCCGGACGCCGTGCCCGCCACGTCCTGCTCGACCGCCGCGCCGCCGTCGTGGTGGATGACGAGGTGATCGCTTCCGCGCTGGCGCGGCGGGCGCGGCTGGCCGCCAACGTGAGCCAGGAACAGGTGATGGTGACGGTGTCCCGGCAGCAGGTCGAGGTCAGCGTCCGTCCCACCTCCGGTGTCCCGTTGAGCCGGAGTGCCGTGCTCACCGCCGTCCAGGACGAGCTCCGCGAGATGGGATTGACTCCGACTCCGGAAGCCCGGATCAATGTCGCCTCGACCGGGGTGGTCGGCGCATGAACGGCACCCCCAGAACCCTCAACCGGATCCTGATCGGCGTCCTCGGCTTCAAGCTGCTCGCCATCGGCGTGCTGCTCATCCTGCTGGCGACCGTGCCGGCGGTCGCCGCCTGGTGGCAGGGCTGGGCCGCCGGCGTCTGGAGCCTCTGGCGGGATCTCTTCGAGCGCACGCGCTTCCCCGGCCGGACGGAGAGCTGGCTCTGGATCGTGGCGGTCCTGTTGCTGCTCCTGGTGATCGGCGCCATGGTGGCCTGGGTTGCCCAGCAGGGCAAGGGCCGGGCCAACACGCTCGTGTCCGAAGAAGATCCCGGTGAGGTGCCCGGAAACGTCAGGATCGGCAGCGGGGTGGCCGAGCAGGCGCTCCGCGCCGCCCTGGCAGACCGTCCGGATCTGGCCGGCACGACGGTTGCCACCTACGAATTCCGCGGCGAACCGGCCCTGCGAATCAGGATCCAGCCCCGCCATGGCGTGGCCCCGCACCGGCTCGCCGCCGAGGTGTCCGCCCTTGTGGAGGCACTGGACGTCGCGCTCGGAAAACGCACCCTGGTGCTCATTCATCTCGCGTCGGGGGCCCGGTCACGGTTTGGCCGGGCCGAACGGGTCCGCTGACCGGTGTGAGCTTTCGGCAACATCTTTTCCGGGCATGCTGCAGGCTCCCCGTGGCCGGATTCCGGTGAACCGGCGCGGCCTCACCCACAGAAAAATCTCCGGCACAAGGGTCTCCTTTCTGTAAAGGTTCTATGTAAACGCTTGCATTCCTCACCGGGTGTTGATTATCGTGATGGGCACCACACGAACGCACCGCCGTTTTTTGTCCGGTACTCAGCGAGGAGCCCCCAGTATGAAAACACCGAAGTTCTTACTTCCCGTCGCCGCAGCAGGCGTTCTAGCCTTGACTCTCTCCGCCTGTGGCGGCGGAGGAGGAGGCAGCACCACCGCCGGTGGCGACGCCGAGCAAGGCCTCGATGGCCGCGGTCCCATCACGTATGTCCAGGGCAAGGACAACAGCAACGTTGTCCGCCCGCTGATCGAGAAGTGGAATGCGGCCCACCCGAATGAGAAGGTCACGTTCAAGGAACAGACCGACCAGGCCGACCAGCAGCACGATGACCTCGTCCAGAACTACCAGGCCAAGAACCCCAACTACGATGTCGCGAGTGTCGACGTCGTGTGGACGGCGGAGTTCGCCGCCAAGGGCTGGCTGCAGCCGTTGAAAGACAAGATGGCAGTGGACACGGCGGGAATGCTGAAGCCCACCATCGATGCCGGCTCCTACAAGGGGACGCTCTACGCGGCCCCGGTGTCGTCCGACGGCGGCATTCTCTACTACCGCTCGGACCTCGTCCCCACGCCTCCCAAGACCTGGGACGAGATGATGGGCATGTGCTCCATCGCCGAGGCGAACGGCATCGGCTGCTTCGCCGGCCAGTACGCCAAGTACGAGGGCCTGACGGTGAACACCTCCGAGGCGATCAACTCCGCCGGCGGTTCCGTGCTCGACGCGGACGGCAAGCCGAGCCTGAACACCCCCGAGGCCAAGGAAGGCCTCGAAAACCTCGCCGCGGCCTACGCCGACGGCAGCATCCCCAAGGAGGGCATCACCTTCCAGGAGGAACAGGGCCGCCAGGCCTTCCAGGACGGCAAGCTCCTGTTCCACCGCAACTGGCCTTACGTCTACAACCTGGCCGCAACGGAAGGTTCCTCCAAGGTCAAGGACGTCCTCGGCATGACGGCACTCCCCGGCAAAGACGGCCCCGGCGCCTCGACACTGGGCGGACACAGCGCGGCCATCAGCGTCTACTCCAAGAACAAGGCCACGGCCCTGGACTTCGTAAAGTTCCTCGTCAACGAGGAGAACCAGAAGTTCTTCGCCACCCAGGGCTCACTGGCCCCGGTCCTCGAGGCCCTGTACGACGACCAGGAACTCGTAGCCAAGCTGCCGTACCTCCCGGTCCTGAAGACCTCGATCGAGAACGCCGTGCCGCGTCCTGTCACCCCGTTCTACCCGGCCGTCACCAAGGCCATCCAGGAAAATGCCTACTCGGCCATCAAGGGCGAGAAGACCGTGGACGCCGCTTTGTCCGATATGCAGAAGTCCATCGAGTCCGCTAGCGCGGGACAGTAGCCAGCCATGGCAACCGAATTGGGCCCGACGCCGGTCAAGGAACCGGCGTCGGGCGGTACCCCGATCCACCACGGGCCCAAGGGCGTCGGGGAGGATAACGCGATTGCGAGCCAGGGCAAGTGGGCCGCATGGCTCCTGGCTCCAACCATCGTCGCACTGGCCATTGTGATCGTTTACCCGATCATCAGCGCCATCGTGATGTCTTTCCAGAAGGACGCCGGTCTTGACCCCGTCACGGGGCTCTTCACCGAAGGCGGCCCGGCTGGTCTGTCGAATTACACGAACTGGATTTTCCAGCAGTGCGCCGCCCCGGGCGGCGGAACCGTGGCCTGCCCGCCGGGAACCCTCGGCGCCCAGTTCTGGTCCGCCACCGGTACGACCTTCTACTTCACCATCATCACCGTGACGCTGGAGACGATCCTCGGCTTCTGGATGGCCATCATCATGGCGCGCACGTTCCGCGGACGCAGCCTGGTCCGCGCAGCCGTGCTGGTGCCGTGGGCCATTCCCACCGCCGTCACCGCCCAGCTGTGGCTGTTCATCTTCGCCTTTGAGGGCATCGGCAACAAGCTGTTCAACACCACGATCCTGTGGACGGGCAGCGAAATCCCGGCCCGGTGGGCGGTCATCATCGCCGACACCTGGAAAACGACGCCGTTCATGGCGCTGCTGATCCTGGCCGGGCTGCAGATGATTCCGGCCGAAGTCTACGAAGCGGCCAAGGTCGACGGGGCCTCCGCCTGGCAGCGGTTCCGGATGATCACCCTGCCGCTGGTCAAGCCGGCGCTCATGGTCGCGATCCTCTTCCGGACCCTGGATGCCCTGCGGATGTTCGACCTTCCGTACATCCTGACGGAAGGCTCCAACAACACCACCACGCTCTCCATCCTGGTGGTCAACCAAATCAGGCAAGGCTTCAACTCCGCCGCCGCCTTGTCCACCATTACGTTCATCATCATCTTTATGGTGGCCTTCATCTTCGTCCGCTTCCTCGGAGCAAACGTCGTGGAGCAGCAGACCGGCACAGGTAAGGGGAAGAAATGACCGCCGCGACCGAACTACGGGCCCGGCAGGACCGTGGCCGCAAAGTAGCCCAGAACCGCGAGAAGTGGGCGAGCGTCCGCACGTACGTCAGTGCAGCCGTCATCCTGTTCTGGTGCCTCGCACCGGCATACTGGATGGTGGTTACGGCATTCCGCGACGTGGGCTACACCTACGACACCTCGCTCCTGCCCACCCACGTGACGCTCGACAACTTCAGAACAGCCTTCGACACTTCGTTCGGCAACAGGTTCGGCCAGGCGCTGCTGAACAGTGTGTTCATCGGCGTAACGGTGACCGTGATCTCGCTGGTGGTCGGCGTTTTCGCAGCCTATGCGCTGGCCCGGCTGAACTTCCGGTTCAAGTACCTGGTGCTGGGCTTCATCCTGGGGGCCTCCATGTTCCCCGGGGTCGCCCTCATCACCCCGCTGTTCCAGCTGTTCACCAATATCGGCTGGATCGGCACCTACCAGGCGCTGATCATTCCGAACATCTCCTTCGTCCTCCCGCTGACGGTCTACACCATGACGTCGTTCTTCCGGGAAATGCCGTGGGAGCTTGAGGAAGCGGCCCGGGTCGACGGCTGCACCCAGGGGCAGGCGTTCCGGCGGGTGATCATGCCGCTGGCGGCACCGGCCATCTTCACGACGGCGATCCTGGCGTTCATCTCCTCCTGGAATGAGTTCCTGATTGCCAGCCAGCTCTCCAACGATGCGACCCAGCCGGTGACGGTGGCCATTGCCAACTTCGCCGGGGCCCAGCCGCAGCAGATCCCCTACACGGCCATCATGGCCGCCGGAACGATCGTCACAATTCCGCTGGTGATCCTGGTGCTGGTCTTCCAGCGTAAGATCGTCGCGGGCCTCACCGCCGGCGCCGTGAAGTGACGGCTTGGCGATGAACAACAAGCCGAGCCGCGGGCTGGTGCGCAGCCAATACCGCCACGTCCGCTCCGGGGAGGATTTCGACATCATCATCGGGCTCCTCGGCTTCTGGGGACTGGTGCTGCTGGTGATCACCGTCTGGATGGAGGTGACCGGCCAGCCCGCGCTGGGCTGGGCCCTGGGCCTGCTGGCCATGGTGTTGGCCCTCTACGGATTGATCCGGCTGCGCCGGCGCCTGCCCGAAAGGACGGCGTCCCGGCGGAAGTGAACGCGGGGTCACCTGGCGCCCATCCCCACGGGGGTTATGGGCGCAAAGTGACCCCGCGTTGCTTGGACGGGGCATTTGTTGCCGCGGGGGAGGCAGGCTAATGGAGTGCTTCGGAGGCCGCGGGTTGCCTCAGGAGCCAGTCGACAAGGGGACACGGTGGCAAGGACGACAGACAGGGCACAGCGCGGAGGCCACTCCGGTGTCAGCATCGAAGATGTGGCCGCCGCCGCCGGAGTGTCCACCGCCACCGTGTCCCGCGCCGTCCGCGGTTTGCCCAGAGTTTCGCCGGCCACCCGGGAGAAAATCCTGGGCATCGCCGCAGACCTGGGCTACGTCGCCTCCTCCTCGGCGTCCGGGCTGGCCACCGGGCGTACCAAGACGATCGGCGTGCTGGCCCCCTTCGTCAGCCGCTGGTTCTTCTCCAAGGCCATCGAGGGCGCCGACCGTGAACTGCACGCCCGCCAGTACAACCTCTCGCTCTTCAACCTGGGCGGCCACGGCAGCAACCGCGAACGGCTCTTCAGCAAGACCATGGTTTACAAACAGATCGACGCGCTGCTGGTGCTGTGTATGGCACTGACCCATGAGGAAATCGAACACCTGCAGAAGATCGACATCCCGCTGGTCGTCGTCGGCGGCCACGTCGAGGAATGCCCCTACATCGGGATCGACGACTACGCCGCCGCCGCCACGGCTGTGCGGCACCTGATCGGCCTTGGCCACACGGAGATCGCCCTGCTGCACGGCGACGACGAAACCGACCTCAACTTCGACGTCCCCCGGGTCAGGATCCAGGGCTTTCAGGACGTCATGGCCGAAGCAGGCCTGAACGCCCGGAAGGAATGGGACGAATGGGGGGATTTTACGGTCCGCAGCGGCCAGGACGCCTTCCACCGGCTCTGGGACAGGCCCGGACCCAAGCCCACGGCAATCTTCTGCGCCTCGGATGAGATGGCCATGGGGATCATCTTTGAGGCCACCCGGGCTGGGGTGAAGATCCCTGAGGACCTCTCCGTCATCGGGATCGACGACCACGACTTCTCCGAGGCCATGGGGCTCACCACGGTCCGGCAGCGCCCGGACGAGCAGGCCGAACTGGCCACAAAAATGCTGCTGGACGAGCTCGACGGGATCGCCGGGTCAGTGCGCTCCACGGTGGCCCCGCACCAGTTGATTGTCCGCAACACGACGGCGCCGCCCGGGGGCGCGCAGGCGGCCCGGAAGGGCGCCGCGCCGGGGACTCTCACCCCTCGGGCCGGCAGCGCATAGCGCCAGCCCTCTGCGGGCCGCCGGACGCGGCCGGAGCGGCCGGCGACCCCGTCAGGACGCGCGGGCCAGCTGCCGGATCGGGATCCAGCGGGACGCCAGCCGGCGGTAGGCGGCGGCGGCCCCGGTCATGTCCCCTTCGGCCAGGCACTCGATGCCCAGCCGGACATCCATGGGCGAATCATCCGGGTAGACCTTGTCCGCCACGGCGCCGTAGTCCAGTTCCACCATGGACTCCGGGTGGAAGAGCTCCAGCCATTCGGTGAGCTGGGTCAGGTCCTCGAGCATGTCCAGGTCCGGGGCGGCCAGGGCCAGATGTGCCACGGCGTAGCGGACCCGCTCCAGGGACTCGCCGATCGTCGCGCGGATGCGCACGGTGACGATCCGCCCCTCGGATTCCACCACGTCCGTGGGGTCGGATTCCTTGAACAGGCAGAACCAGCTGAAGGGGATGCCCCAGGTGGACGCCCGGGTGTGCACGCGGCCCAGTCCGGAATGCGCCCGCACTTCATCGATGCGCTCCTGGTGCCGGTCGCGCTGTTCCTCCGGGATGAGCAGCTGGGCCAGCGGCCCGTGGATGCCCTCCATCAGGGCGTTGGCCGCGAGCCCGGCCCGCAGCACCAGCTGGCTGGGACAGTACAGCAGTCGCTCCGGCGGGACGGCGTCCGGAGCAGCGGCGTCCGGGGTCCCGGCGTCCGGGCTTCCGGCGTCGGGCGGCCCCGCCTCCGGGGCAGTGCCGCCGGGGGCGGTGCCGTCGGTCCGCGGGACGGCAAGGATCCTGACCAGATCCGTCGCACCGGTGGGGAACGGGTCCCCGCCCGGGCGGGTGATGCGGCCGAGGGAGGCCAGCAGCTCGGCGTTTTCAACGGCGGCCCGGGAAACGCTCCGGGCCCCCGCCGCGCGCAGGGCGCCCTGCTGCTCCTCCGGGAACGCCTCCAGGGGTTCGTAGACCCGCAGCGCTGAGGAGAACGGCAGCCCGGCCTGGCCGCGGTAGAGGTTTCCCGTCATTGCACCACGTCGCTTCCCTGGGCTGCGCCCATCAGTCGCTCAGCTCCACGATCACGGGGGCGTGGTCCGAGGCGCCCTTGCCCTTGCGTTCCTCACGGTCGATGGCGGCGCCGGTGACCCGGGCCGCGAGGGCGGGGGAGGCCAGGACGAAGTCGATCCGCATGCCTTCCTTTTTCGGGAAGCGCAGCTGGGTGTAGTCCCAGTACGTGTAGACGCCGGGGCCGGGGGTGTGCGGGCGGACAACGTCCTGAAAGCCGGCGTCCTCAAAAGCGTGGAAGGCTGCGCGTTCCGGGTCGCTCACGTGGGTGAGGCGTTCGGCGCGGAAGTAGTCGATGTCCCAGACGTCATCGTCCTGCGGGGCGATGTTCCAGTCGCCCATCAGGGCGATCTGCGCTGCGGGGTCCTCACGGAGCCAGCCCTCGGCATGGGTCCGCAGAGTGTCCAGCCAGCTGAGCTTGTACGGCATGTGTTCATCGTCGAGGGCCCGGCCATTGGGAACGTAGAGGCTCCAGACCCTGATCCCGCCGCAGGTGGCGCCGATGGCGCGGGCCTCCTGCACGGCATCCTTGCCGGCCTTGCCGAAGACGGGCTGGTCCAGGAAGGTGCGTTCGACGTCGTCGAGCCCCACCCGGGAGGCGATCGCCACGCCGTTCCACTGGCTCACGCCGAAGTGCGCCACCTCGTAGCCCAGGCTTTCGAACAGTTCCCAGGGGAAGTTGTCGTCCTTGCACTTGGTTTCCTGGATGGCCAGGACATCACAGTCGGTGCGCTGAAGCCAGGCTTCGACACGGTCGGCACGGGCGCGGAGCGAGTTCACATTCCAGGTAGCTATCTTCACAATCCCTAACTTACCGAACTTGGCTGCCGGACGAAGCGGTGGTCCGGCCACGCCCCCCTGGAATTTAGTAGGAAGTCCGAGTATATTCGGGAGCAGAAGATGGCGTGGGTCACACGGCCCGGCCGTCACTTCGGCAATCACACGGTGCAAAGGAGCATTCCATCATGGTTCGCGAACTATCCCATTACATTGACGGACAGCACGTTGAGGGCACCTCGGGGCGCTTTAGCGATGTCTACGATCCGTGCACCGGCGAGGTCCAGGCCAGGGTCCCGCTGGCCAGTACCGAGGAAGTCCGCAACGTGGTTTCCAACGCGGAAAAGGGCCAGCTCGAATGGGCGGCCATGAACCCGCAGCGCCGCGGGCGGATCCTGCTCAAGTTTGTCGATCTGGTCAACCAGAACGTCGACGAACTCGCCACCCTGCTGTCCTCGGAGCACGGCAAGACCTTCCTCGACGCGAAGGGCGACATCCAGCGCGGCATCGAGGTTGTGGAATTCGCCGCAGGCGCCCCGCACCTGCTCAAAGGCGAATTCTCGGACAACGCCGGAACCGGCATCGACGTCCACTCGCTGCGCCAGCCGCTCGGCGTCGTCGCCGGGATCACGCCGTTCAACTTCCCGGCCATGATTCCGCTCTGGAAGTCCGGCCCGGCGCTCGCCGCGGGCAACTCCTTTATTCTCAAGCCGTCCGAGCGGGACCCCTCCGTGCCGCTGCGCCTCGCGGAGCTCTTCACCGAGGCCGGCCTGCCCGCCGGTGTCTTCAACGTCGTCAACGGCGACAAGGAAGCGGTCGACGCGCTGCTGGAGGATCCCCGGGTCCAGGCCATCGGCTTCGTCGGCTCCACGCCGATCGCGCAGTACATCTACGCCACCGCCGCCGCCAACGGCAAGCGCGCCCAGTGCTTCGGCGGGGCCAAGAACCACATGGTGATCATGCCGGATGCGGACCTGGACATGGCCGCGGACGCCCTGATGGGCGCCGGCTTCGGCTCCGCCGGCGAACGCTGCATGGCGATCTCGGTGGCCGTGCCGGTCGGCAAGGCCACAGCCGACGCGCTCGTCGCCAAGCTGGAGGAGCGGATCGCGGACCTCAAGGTCGGCCACAGCCTCGCCAAGGACTCGGACTTCGGCCCGGTCGTGGCGGCCTCCGCCAAGGAACGGATCGAAGGCTACATCCAGGCCGGCGTCGACGAGGGCGCCACCCTGCTCACCGACGGCCGCGGCCTCAAGGTCGAGGGCTACGAAGGTGGCTTCTGGGTCGGCCCCACCCTCTTCGACAACGTCACCAAGGACATGACGATCTACAAGGAAGAGATCTTCGGCCCGGTGCTGAGTGTGCTCCGCGCGGAGGACTACGACGAGGCCCTGCGCCTGTGCAGCGAGCACGAATTCGGCAACGGCGTGGCCATCTTCACCCGCGACGGCGACTCCGCCCGCGACTTCGCCAGCCGGGTCCAGGTGGGCATGGTGGGCATCAACGTCCCCATCCCGGTGCCGATCGCCTACTACACCTTCGGCGGCTGGAAGGCCTCCGGCTTCGGCGACCTGAACCAGCACGGCGCGGACGCCTTCCGCTTCTACACCAAGACCAAAACGGTCACCACCCGCTGGCCCTCCGGCATCCGCACCGGTGCCAGCTTCGTGATGCCGGAAGGCAGCTGATGGCGGGGAAGCATGCCTCCGACGCCGCGTCGGCGGAGGTGCTGTTCGAACGGCGCGGCCGGCTGGGCGTGGTCACGCTGAACCGGCCCCAGGCCGTCAACGCGCTCACCGCGGGCATGGCCTCGGCCATGCTCGAGCAGCTCACCCTCTGGGCGGACGACGACGCCGTGGCGGCGGTGTTGGTCCACGGTGCCGGTGACCGGGGCCTGTGCGCCGGCGGCGACATCGTGGCCATCTACCGGGACATGCTCGACGGCGGCGACGCCACGGCAGACTTCTGGGCCGAGGAATACCGGATGAACGCGCTCATCTCGGGCTACCCGAAGCCGTATGTGGCGTTCATGGACGGCCTGGTCCTCGGCGGCGGAGTGGGGATCTCCGCCCACGGCTCGGTCCGGATCGTCACCGAACGCACCCGGATGGGCATGCCCGAGACCACCATCGGGTTCGTGCCCGACGTCGGCGGCACCCTGCTGCTCTCCCGCTCACCGGGGGAGTCCGGCACCCATGCGGCCCTCACCGGCGCGCACCTGAGCGGCGCCGACGCCCTGTTCCTGGGGCTCGCGGACCACTTCGTTCCGTCCGCGAAGCTCGCGGAACTTGCCGGGGCGCTGGAGAGCGAGGCGGCGGACGACGCCGTCGCGCGCTTCGCCGAGGAGGCCCCGCCCTCCGTGCTCGCAGCGCAGCAGGAATGGATTGACGCCTGCTATTCAAGCGACGACGCCGGGGAGATCGTGCGCCGGCTGCGGGCCGTGGGCGGGGAAGCCGCCGACGCCGCCGACACCATCGAGGCCAAGTCGCCGACCGCCGTGAAAGTGGCGCTGGAATCCCTCCGCCGGGTCAGGGGACTGGGCCTCGAGGAAGCCCTGGCACAGGAGTACCGGGTGGGGCTGCGGTTCCTCGCCGGGCCCGACTTCCGCGAAGGCATCCGCGCCCAGGTTGTGGACAAGGACCGTAACCCGCACTGGCAGCCCGCCACCCTGGCGGAGGTCAGCCGCGGCGACGTCGAATCCTATTTTGCGCCGCTGGGCGACCGTGAACTGATGCTATCGAAGGAGCGCGACAATGTCTGAAGCATCGACGCCTGAACCATCGGCGCCTGAACCCGGACGGCCCGGGGTGCAGGCCGGCCCGGTCGCTTTCCTTGGCCTGGGCCACATGGGCGGGCCGATGGCCATCAACCTGGTCAAGGCCGGCTACACCGTGACCGGCTTCGACGTGGTGCCGGCCGCGCTGGAGACTGCCCGGGCGCACGGCATCGCCACCGCGGACACGGCGGCCGAGGCCGTGGCCGGTGCCGCCGTCGTCCTCACCATGCTGCCCAGCGGCAAACACCTGCTGGATGCCTACCGCGGCACCCCGGGACAGCCGGGACAGCAGAGCCAGGCCGGCCAGCCCGGTCTGCTCGCCACCGCAGCCCCCGGCACCCTGTTCCTGGACTGCTCCACGATCAACGTGGATGAGGCCCGGGAGGCTGCCGAGCTCGCCGTGGCGGCCGGGCACCGCGCCGTGGACGCGCCGGTTTCCGGCGGTGTCGTGGGCGCCGAGGCGGGCACCCTGACGTTTATGGTCGGGGCGCTTCCGGAGGACTTCGAGGCGGTCAGGCCGATGCTCGAGGTGATGGGCAAGCGGGTGGTTCACTGCGGGGAACATGGTGCCGGACAGGCCGCGAAGATCTGCAACAACATGATCCTCGGCGTCTCGATGATCGCGGTCAGTGAGGCCTTTGTGCTCGGCGAGAAGCTGGGCCTGACCCACCAGGCGCTGTTCGACGTCGCCTCGGCGGCCTCGGGCCAGTGCTGGGCGCTCACCACCAACTGCCCCGTGCCGGGGCCGGTGCCCACGAGCCCCGCCAACCGCGACTACCAGCCCGGTTTTGCCGGAGCCCTGATGGCGAAGGACCTCAAGCTGGCACTCAACGCGCTCCAAAGCACCGGCGTCGCCGCGCGGCTGGGTCCGCTCGCTTCCGAAATCTACGATAGCTTTGCCGCGGAAGGCGGGGCGGGCCGGGACTTCTCCGGCATCATCACCGACATCCGGGACAAATCCGCACACTAGCCGGGTCTGAACACCGACCAGCCGAACACCAAACTTTTTGAACAGCTGAGGGGACAGGCATGAGAGAGCAGTACACAAACATTCTGGTGGAGCGCCGTGGCCGCGTGGGGCTCGTGACGCTCAACCGGCCCGAGGCGCTAAATGCCCTCAACAAGGCCACCATGGACGAACTCGTGGCCGCCGTGTCGGCCATGGACGCAGACCCCGAGGTGGGGGCGGTCGTGCTGACCGGTTCCGCCAAGGCCTTCGCGGCGGGGGCGGACATCAAGGAAATGCAGTCCAAGGGCTACATGGACATGTATGCGGCGGACTGGTTCCGCGGCTGGGAGGACTTCACCCGGCTGCGCATCCCGGTGGTCGCGGCCGTGTCCGGCTTCGCCCTGGGCGGCGGCTGTGAACTCGCGATGATGTGCGACTTCATCATTGCCGGGGACAACGCCAAGTTCGGCCAGCCGGAAATCAACCTGGGCGTGCTCCCCGGCATGGGCGGCTCGCAGCGCCTCACCCGGGCGGTGGGCAAATCCAAAGCGATGGACATGATCCTGACCGGACGCTTCATGGACGCCGAGGAAGCCGAACGGGCCGGCCTCGTGTCCCGTGTGGTGCCGGCCGCGGACGTCGTGGACGAGGCCCTGAAGGCCGCCGCGGTGATTGCCTCCAAGTCCAAGCCGGTGGCGATGGTGGCCAAGGAGGCCGTCAACACCGCATTCGAAACCGGGCTGGCCCAGGGGGTGCTGTTTGAACGGCGGGTGTTCCACTCGCTGTTCGCCACCGAGGACCAGAAGGAAGGCATGGCGGCCTTCGCAGAGAAGCGCCAGCCGGACTTCACGCACCGCTAGCAAGGGACCCGCGGACCCTCCTGCGACGCGGGAACCGATCTGCGACGCGGGAACCGTTCTGCGACGCGGGAACCGTTCCATGATGCGCAAGAGCCCTGACGCTGCCGTATTCCGGTAGCGTCGGGGCTCTTGCGCGTCGCCAGGCCGGAGGTGCGTCGTCAGGCCGCGCTGATGCCGAACAGTCCGATAATGAGGGCCATCACCATGAGGGTCACGAGTTCGTGCGCGCAGTTCAGGACCGTCAGTCCGGCCGGGCGGCCCTCGAAGGCATCGTGGGTGATGAAGCGCGCGGCCGTGAACCCCGCCCACAGGATCAGGGCCGTGACCAGGGTGTTGACCAGGAAATCCCCGCCGTAGAAGTGCTGCGAGATGGCGGCGGCCCCGGCCAGCACCAGCGCGCTGACGAAGCTGACCACGAGGGTGATCAGGATCGGTTTGACGGCGTCCTTGGCGTCCCCGCTCGGGGTGACCTTGGCGACGCGCATCCAGTAGTTGCCGAACACCTTCGGCGTGTACCAGACGGACCCCACCACCATGCTGGACAGGGTGGCCAGCAGTACCGCCCAGATGTTGATCTCCGGGATCATGACGCTCCTCAGGGTTCAGAATTGGTTTCTTCCCGAAGTCTAGGGGACCGCCCGGGAGGTCCCGCGCTTTTCGGAACTACCTCTTTTGGGAGGTAGTTGGATGTCCATGCTTTTCGTTACGGTGAGCTAAGTCACAAAGCCGCGCATCGAGGCGGACATCAAAGGAGATTGCCATGACTTCAGTTTCACCGACTTCGCCGGCCGGGCTGCAAGCGCCGCCCAGCAAGAAGACGCTGCGCAAGGTTGCCTTCGCCAGCGCCGCCGGAACCACCATCGAGTTCTACGACTTCTTCATCTACGGCACCGCCGCCGCCCTGGTGTTCCCGGTCGTGTTCTTCCCGGCCCTGGGCGCCGCCGCCGGCACGATTGCCTCCTTCGGCACATTCGCCGTCGCCTTCTTCGCCCGTCCCGTCGGCGCCATCATCTTCGGCCACTTCGGAGACCGGATCGGCCGGAAGAAAACCCTCATCACCACGCTGCTCATGATGGGTATCGCCACCGTGATGATCGGCCTGATTCCGGACGCCAGCACCATCGGTGTTGCCGCCCCCATCCTGCTGGTGGTACTCCGCTTCGTGCAGGGCCTCGCCGTTGGCGGTGAATGGGCCGGCGCCACACTTCTGGTGGCCGAATATGCCCCCGTGGGAAAGCGCGGGCTGTTCGGCTCCTTCCCGCAACTCGGCCCGTCGGTTGCCTTCGCCCTGGCCAGCGGCACGTTCCTCCTCACCAACCTGACGCTGGGGGACAAGTCCGAGGCCTTCATCACCATCGGCTGGCGGGTACCGTTCATCCTCAGCGCAGTACTGGTTCTCGTGGGCCTGTGGGTCCGGCTGAGCATCGAGGAGACCCCGGTCTTCAAGAACGCCGCCAAGGTAACCCATACCAGCACCAAGCTGCCCATCCTCGAATCCGTCAAGCGCCAGCCGCGCGAAATCCTCCTCGCCGGCGGCTCCCTGACGCTCCTGTTCGCCTTCTTCTACGTTGGCACCGCCTACCTCACCAGCTTTGCCACGAGCCCCACAGGAATGGGACTGAGCCGGGTGGAAGTGCTGAGCACCGGCATGATCTCCTCCCTGTTTGTCGCCGCCGCCACCCTGGCCTCCGGCGTCCTCTCGGACCGCTTCGGCCGCAAAAAGGTCATCGCCACCTCCTGCATCCTCGCCGTGCCGTGGTCGCTCATGCTGTTCCCGATCCTCAGCGCGAACACCGTCTTCGCCTTTGGTCTGGGCCTCACCGTCACCCTGGTGATTTTCGCCATCGCCTACGGCCCTGCCGGGGCACTGCTGCCGGAGCTCTTTGAGACCCGTTACCGCTACACCGGCGCCGGCATGGGCTACAACCTGGCCGGCGTCGTCGGCGGAGGCATTGTCCCGCTCGTGGCGGCGCAACTCGCCGTTACGTCCGGTGCGTGGTCCATCGGGATCCTGCTCGCCGGGATCGGCGTGTTCAGCGTGCTCTGCACCCTGGCTCTGCCCAACCGCGAAAAGCAGGCGCTGGAAGACGGCGGTCCGCACACCTCCTCGAAGCATGTGGACGACGCAGCATTTATCGAGCCCGTCGCCGGTCCCTAGGGGTCTGAGCCGAGGCAACTAAGACAGCGGATTCTGGATTTGGGGGATCCGCAGTGGGGAGCGGGGCTGCCGGCAAACACCGGCAGCCCCCTCTGCGGGAGCAGGCACCGGCGGCCCCGCCTACGGGATGAGTCCCAGCCGGCGAGCCGCGGACACGGCCTCAAGCCGGTTGTGCGCGGACAACTTGGACATCGCGTTCTGCAGGTAGCTCTTGACCGTCACCGCTTTCAGGCCGAGGCGCTCAGCGGTTTCCTGGTACGAACAACCCAGTGCCACCTGCGCCAGCACATCGAGCTCACGGCGGGCCAGCCGGGCCGTCGGATGGATGCCGACAGCGGACGGCGGCGCCAGATGGCTGCCGATGATGTCCAGCTGCCGCGCCAGGTGCGGATCGGACACCGTGCCGGCGAGGGACCGCAGCTCGGCGTGGGCTTCCCGGACGTGCTCCAGCCAACTGCGGTCCTGGACCAGGGCGGGCGCGGCCCTGGCAGTATCGATGATCGACACCCGGCGGTCCACCTCGTCCCGGATCCGCAGTTCGGCGGCGATCTCGGCGGCCGCCTCCATCGCCTCGCACAGGGCGTTCTCGCCCAGCGGGGCGCTGTCCCTGCTGGCGATGTACAGCACCGCGCGCGACTGGCCGCGGACCACCACGGGGACGGCCGCCATGGACGTCAGGCGCTCCCGCCGGACGGCGAGATCGTATTCATGGGTGATTCCCTCGGAGGCAATATAGTCCTCGACCAGGAACGGCCGCCGCTGCGTGAAGACGCGGCCGCCGAGCCCCGTGCCCGGAACCACCTGCATCTGGTGCAGGCTGGACGTGGCGGTGCCCAGAAAATCCGTCAGCTGCAGCAGCTCGCCGCTGGCCAGTCCGGCGAAGAGCACAGCGGGCCGGAACCTGCCGGAGAGCAGGCGCAGGGAGGCGCGGAGCAGCTCCCGGTCATCGGGGCGGGAATAGGCGTTCGGCTGCATGAGTCGTCTCCTGGTGCCGCGGACCCCGCCACTGCGTTGTGACGGGACGTCAGTTCTGTTGAGGCCCTCCGGCCGGGGTTATTCGCTGAAATCGCCGGCGTTGCGGCGGAACGTGCCCAGGATCCGGATCAGCTGGTCGACATCCTGCTCCGCGAAGCCGGACTGGGCGAAGACCTCGGAGTTCAGTGCCGCCGTCGCCCTTTTAGCCAGCGTACGCCCTTCCTGGGTGAGTTCAATCAGGGTGGTGCGCCCGTCCGTGGGGTGCGGCGAGCGGATCACCAGCCCCGCGCCCTGCAGCCGGTCGACGGCGTTCGTCACCGAGGTGGGATGGACCTGCAGCAGCGCGCTCGCCTTGTTCATGGGCAGCGCGCCGCTGCGGGCAAAGCTCAGCAGGGCGAGCAGCTCGTAGCGGGCGAACGTCAGCCCGAACGGCTTCAGGATGCCCTCGATCCGGGCCAGCAGGATCTGCTGGGTCCGCATGATGGCGGTGATGGCCGCCATCGGTGCGGCGACGTCGGACCAGCCGTGCCGTTCCCAGTTCAGCCGGGCGTCGGCGATCGGATCACGCGGCAGCGGCGTTGCCACGGCACCCCCAGCGTCTCGTCCTGAATCTCATACGGTTCAGCCTAGCTTTTCGGCGGGGCTTTTCAGGCCGGGGAAGTCGGCTTCGGAGTACTCCGTGCCGAGCCCGGCCGGGACCGTCCCGCCGCCGTGGCGCAGTTCTTCGCTGTGCCGCAGCTCCACACGCCGGATTTTGCCCGAGATCGTCTTGGGCAGTTCGGCGAATTCCAGCCGGCGGATCCGCTTGAACGGGGCCAGGTGGTCGCGGCAGTAGCGCAGGATGTCCTCGGCGAGTTCCGGTCCGGCCTCGTGCCCGGCGGCCAGGACCACAAACGCCTTGGGCACCGAGAGCTTGAGCGGGTCCGGGGAGGGGACGACGGCGGCCTCGGCCACCGCCGGGTGCTCGATCAGCACGCTCTCGAGCTCGAACGGGGACAGCCGGTAATCGGAGGACTTGAAGACGTCGTCGCCGCGGCCCACATAGGTGATGATGCCGCGCTCGTCCCGGCTCGCCATGTCACCGGTGTGGTAGTAGCCGTCGCGGAATGCCTCCGCCGTCTTTTCGGGATCACCGTAGTACGCCTTCATCAGCCCGACGGGGCGGGGGTCGAGGCGCAGGCAGAGCTCGCCGTCGTCGCCCTCGTCACCCGTCGCCGGATCCACGAGCACGACGTCGTAGCCGGGCAGCGGCTTGCCCATGGCGCCGATCTTGATCGGCTGGCCGGGGGTGTTGGCGATCTGCACGGTGGATTCGGTCTGGCCGAAGCCGTCGCGGATGGTCTGTCCCCAGGCGCGCTGGACCTGGTCGATCACCTCGGCGTTGAGCGGCTCGCCGGCCGAGACCACCTTGGTGGGCGGGTTCTTCAGCAGGGTCAGGTCGGCCTGGATGAGCATGCGCCAGACCGTGGGCGGGGCGCAGAAGCTGGTCACGGACTCGCGGTCCATCTGCTCCATGAGTGCCTTGGCGTCGAAGCGTTCGTAGTTGTAGATGAACACGCAGGCTTCGGCGATCCAGGGTGTGAAGACGTTGGACCAGGCGTGCTTGGCCCAGCCGGGCGAGGCCACGTTGAGGTGCACATCGCCGGGTTCCATCCCGATCCAGAACATGGTGGACAGATGGCCCACCGGGTACGAGGTGTGCGTGTGCTCGACCAGCTTGGCCTTGGAGGTGGTGCCGGAGGTGAAGTAGAGCAGCAGGGTCTCGTCGGCCAGAGTGGGGGCGTCCGGGGTGAAGGCCTCGTCCGCGCCGGCGGATGCGGTGTACTGCAGGGCGGCTGTGTTTATGCCGGCGTCGCCGCCGATTTCGATCAGGGTGTAGTCGCCCGGGACCTCGGCGAACTTGGCGATATTGGCGCTCCCGACGGCGGCCCAGTTCGCGCCGCCGCGCTCCACCCGGTCCTTGAGGTCCGCGGGCCCCATCAGGGTGGTGGTGGGGATCATGACGATGCCGAGCTTGATGCCGGCGAGCATCAGTTCCCAGAGTTCCACCTGGTTGCCGAGCATGATGATCATCCGGTCACCGCGCCGCACACCCTGGCTGCGCAGCCAGTTGGCAACCTGGGCCGAGCGCCGGGACAGATCCGCGTAGCTGCGCCGCGTGGCCGAGCCGTCCTGCTCGACGATGACGAGGGCCGGGTTGTTCGCCTTGGCCGGGTCCGCCGCGATCTGGTCGAACCAGTCGAGGGCGAAATTGAAGTGCTCAAAGCGCGGCCACTGGAATTCCCTGCGCGCCGCCTCGTAGTCCGTGCGGAGGTCAAGCATGCGGTCGCGTGCTGCGCGGAATTCCTCAGTGACTGTCATGGTGCACCTTTCGAAGTCTGGTGGCGCAGCCGTTTCAAGCCCGGCGCCGTTGCCAGGTGATCACGAGTTGCCTAGTGATCACCATCACTATGCAATATACTAGGACATCCAAGGGTTTGGAAGAGCCGACCCGGTTCATGACCGGATCACTACGAAGGGATACATGCCCGTGCAGCCACAAGGACGTGCCAGCGGAGCGACCCTCACAGCGGAGACCACGCAGCGGCAGCCCGCCGCGTCAGCGGCGGAGGGCCCGGCCGGCATGGCGGCACCCCCGTTCCCGGACGCCGACCTGATGTACATCGTCGACCTGCTTCCCACGGAGGAACAGTTCCGCTACCAGGAAGTCCGTGACTTCCTCCAGTCCCGGATCCGGGCGGCCTCGATCGACTACTGGAACCGTGAGGAATTCCCCTTCGGGCTGGTCGCCGAGCTCGGCAAGTACGGCCTGGGCGGCCTGCAGACGGACGGAACGTCCAAGCTGTTCAAGGGCCTGATGTACGTCGAGGTGGCCCGCGCCGATGTGTCCCTCTCGGCCCTGGTGGGGATCCACAATGAGCTGATCGTCGGGATAATCGACCAGCTCGGCTCCGAGGAACAGAAAGCGCGCTGGCTGCCGGGACTTACCGCCCTGACGCAGATCGGCGCCTTTGCCCTGACCGAGCCGGAGCACGGCTCGGACATCGCGGGCGGCCTGGCCACCACGGCACGGCTGGACGGCGGGGAATGGGTCATCAACGGCGCCAAGCGCTGGATCGGCGCCGGCACCATCGCGGACTTCGCCGTCGTGTGGGCCCGGGACGTCGCGGACCAGCAGATCAAGGGCTTCATCGTGGAGACGGACCGCCCCGGCTACACCGCCACCAAGATCGCGAACAAAATCGGGCTGCGGATCATGCAGAACGCCGATATCGTGCTCGACGAGGTCCGCATCCCGAAGTCCAACCTGCTCCCAGGGGCCACGGACTTCTCCAGGGCCAATGAGCTGCTGCGCGATTCGCGCGCCTGGGTGGGCTGGCAGGCCGCCGGCATCCAGCTGGCCGCGTTCGACGTCGCGCGGTCCTATTCGCTGCAGCGGAAGCAGTTCGGCAAGGAACTGGCGCGCTTCCAGCTGATCCAGCAGCAGCTGGCCGAGATTCTGGGCAACGCCTCCGCGTCGCTGTCGCTGATGGCGCAGCTGGCCAGGATCCAGGAGGACGGCAAGCTTGAAATGGTCCAGTCCGCGATGGCCAAGTCCACCACCACCCGGCTGGCCCGGGCGTCGGTGGCGATGGGGCGTTCCCTGATGGGCGGCAACGGGATCAGCAGCGACTACGAGATGGGCAAGCTCTTTGGTGATGCCGAGATCCTGTACACGTATGAGGGCAGCTACGAGATCAACTCACTGATCGTGGCAAGGGCCGTGACGGGCAAGTCCGCGTTCGTGTAGGGAGGGCCCGGTCCCGGGGGACCTGCGGGGCCGGTCAGGGCATGAATCGGTAGCCGATCCCGGCCTCGGTGATCAGGTGCCGCGGCGGTGCGGCCTCGGGTTCCAGCTTGCGCCGGAGCTGGGCCATGTAGACCCGCAGATAGTTGGTTTCTTTGGCGTAGGCCGGACCCCACACCTCGGACAGCAGCTGCTGTTGGGTGACGAGCTTCTCCGGATTCCGGACCAGCACCTCCAGCATTTTCCATTCGGTCGGAGTGAGCCGGACGTCCTGGCCGTCGCGGAGAACGCGGCGTTTACCCAGATCCACAGTGAATGCTTCGGTAGTGATGAGCGGCGGAGGCTCCGCCTCAGCGCTGCGGCGCAGGAGGGCGCGCAGCCGGGCCAGGAGTTCGTCCAGCCCGAACGGTTTGGTGAGGTAATCGTCGGCGCCGGCGTCCAGCGCTTGAACCTTGTCCTCGGAACCATGACGGGCGGACAGGACCAGAATCGGCGCGGGGCTCCAGCCGCGGAGCTTCCGGATCACCGCCGCTCCGTCCATGTCGGGAAGCCCCAGGTCCAGGATCACGAGGGCGGGCGGCTGTTGCTGCGCAGCGTGCAGCGCCGAACGGCCGTCCGACGCCGTCGCGACGTTGTAGCCGTGGGCCTGCAGGGTGATCCGCAGGGCCCGGAGCAGGTAGGTGTCGTCGTCGACTACCAGCACGGCGGTCATACCGGGTCCGTCCCGGAGGCGAGGATAGGCGGTGCATGGTGGCGGCCGATGATCGCTGATTGCGGTTCCAGCGGCGCCTGCTCCGGCTCGGCGTGGAAAGGGGTGCCAGCTGACAGCGGAAGGCTGATCACCATGGTCAGGCCGCCGCCCGGCGTCGCTTCGGCGGTGAGTCTGCCGCCCATCGCTTCGGTGAATCCCTTCGCCACGGCCAAGCCGAGTCCCACCCCGGTTGCCTGCGTGGCATCGTCGAGGCGTTGGAAGGGGCGGAACATGTCCACGACCCGGTCCGCCGGGATGCCCGTTCCGTGGTCGATGATGCGCAGTTCACCGGCCGGGCGGCCGCTCACGGGTGCCGGGCCCAACAAGCCTGCTGATCCGGTCAGGACAATGTCGGATTCGGGGGCGTACTTGACGGCGTTTTCGACAATATTGGCCAGGACACGTTCAAGCATGCCCGGGTCCGCCTCGACCTCGGGCATGTTGGCCGGGAGCTCGACGCGCACCCGGCCCGGATCGATCCCGTGCAGACCGCCGGGTATGACCTCGTACCACCGCACCGGCCGCAACAGCGGCTTGATCGAGTCCGATGTGAGCCGGGACATGTCCAGCAGGTTTCCGACCAACACTTCCAGCCGGTCCGAACAGTCTTCGATGGTTGCCAGCAACTCCTGCTCCTCCTCCGGGGTGTAGCGGACGCCCTCCTGCCGAAGGCCTCCCACCGCGAGCTTGATGCCGGCCAGCGGAGTTCGAAGGTCGTGCGAGACGGCGCGCAGGATCGAAGTCCGCATGGTGTTGCCTTCAGCGAGCTTGAGGACTTCGGATCGGCTGGCCAGCAGTTGCTGGCGTTCCAGCTGAGCCATCAGATGGACAGCAAAGGCGCCGAGCAGGCGTCGGTCGCTGGCCGGCAGCACCCGGCCGGTCAGGACCAGGCAGGTGGTGTCATCGATCCGTTCCAAGGTGTCGCCGCGGATAGCTGCTGTTCCGGGGCTGTCCCCGGCGCCGCCGGAACCGACGTCCGGAGCTTCGCCGGCGCTGGCGATAAGCCGCCAGCTTCCACCCGGGCGGGTCACGGTTCCGGCGCCAGCCGGGAAAACGACGTCGTCCTGGCGGCTCAGAAGGGCCGCGCCCCGGACCTGGAAGACGTCCAGGGCTTGCTCCAGCAATCCCACAACCGTATCCTCCGAACCGGCTGCCCCGCGCGAGAGGTCCGCGAGGGTGGCGGCCTCCGCCCTGGCGAGTGCCGCTTCCTTGGAACGCCGTGCGGAGAGGTCCACCACGGTGGCGACTGCTGCGGACACCCCGACAAACACCAGGAGGGCCAGCACGTTCTCTGAATCGCTGATGGTCAGGGTCCCTACCGGCGGGGTGGAGAAGTAGTTCACCAGCAAGCTGCTCCAGAGCGCCGCGAGGACGGCGGGCCACAGTCCGCCGACCAGCGCTACCGCGACGGAGCCGGTGAGCTGGACCAGGACGGTGGTCGCCAGATTCTTGTCCGGGTTGACCGCCAGCAGGAGCTGCAGCAGGGCGGGAAGCAGGACGGCCATGACAAAACCTGTTGTGACGCGGGTGCGGCCCAGATTCCGCCGCCGGGGCACGTCCGGGCTTCCGCCCTCGGACGGCTGGGACACTATGTGAACGTCGATGGCACCAGCGCCGCGGACCACCCTGGCGCCGGTGCGGCCGCCGCGAAGGCCAGCCAGTAGTCCGGCCAGCCTGCCGCGGCGTGAGATTCCGACGACGATCTGGGTGGCGTTGACACTGCGGGCGAAGTCCAGCAGCGCTGCGGCCGGATCTTCCCCGGCCACCAGATGATAGCTGCCGCCAAGATCCTGGACCAGGCGCCGCTGTGTCTCGAGTTCCTGGGGAGATTCTGCCGCCGCACTTTCCGCCGCGCGTACGTGCACCGCCAGGAGGTCGCCCGCGTTGACCCGGTTGAGGATGCGCGCGCCGCGGCGGATCAGTGTTTGACCCTCGGGGCCGCCGGGCAACCCGACGACGACGCGCTCGCGGGCCGGCCAGCTGGCTTCGATGCCGTTCCCCGTCCGGTACCTTGCAAGTCCCTCGTCCACCCGGTCCGCCAACCACAGCAGGGCCAGCTCACGTAGGGCTGCCAGGTTGCCCGGACGGTAGAAGTTCGTGAGCGCAGCGTCGATCCGGTCTGCGGCGACGATTTTGCGGTCCGCAACGCGCTGCCGCAGGAGTTCCGGGGAGATATCAACGAGCTGAATCTGCCCGGCGCGCCGGGCGACTTCATCGGGCACCGTCTCCGCCGGCCGGACGTCGGTAATGGCGCTGACAACGTCGCGGAGGGATTCGAGATGCTGGATGTCTAGGGTGGACAGGACGTTGATCCCCGCCTCCAGAAGTTCATCAACATCCTGCCACCGGTGGCCGTTCCGGCTGCCCGGGGGGTTGGTGTGGGCGTAATCGTCGACAATCGCCGTGGCCGGGCCGCGTCGGAGGACTGCGTTCAGGTCCAGCTCCTCGAGGAAGACCCCGCGGTACAGGACCCGATTGGCCGGAATCAGCTCGAGCCCTGCCAACAGGGCGCGGGTGTCGCGTCGCCCCCGGTCCCGGGCGAACGCGACGACGACGTCCTCCCCGCCGTCGTGCAGCCGGTGCCCCTCACGGAGCATCGCGTAGGTCTTCCCGACGCCAGGTGCTGACCCCAGGAAGATGCGCAGCGTTCCACGTGCCATGGGGCCATTCTTCCATTTCACGCAGCCTTGGGCGGGGCAGCCCGGCGTCAAGGATTCGTCAAGATCCCCGTCCCGCCAGGGGCGGCGCGGGCGGCCGCTGCTAGTTTCGCATCTGAGAGCTGTGCGGCGCACCGCCATCTGAAACCGCGCCGTGAGGGAGGAAACATGACCACGCTGAGCAGGCCGCCGGCAGACCCGTCAGCCGCACGCCCCCGTGCCAGGACCACGGTGAAGAACTGGCTGCTGTTCGGGCTGCAGGACAGCAAGGGCACCCACCTGGGCCCGGGCGGGGTGCCCACGGCCCACGAGAGGAAGCACACCTGGTGGCAGGTGATGTGCCTGACCGGCGTCGACTACTTCTCCACCTTGGGATACCAGCCGGCGATCGCAGCGCTCGCCGCGGGCGTGATTTCGCCGCTCGCGACCCTCGTGCTCGTCGCCATCACGTTGCTGGGCGCCCTGCCCGTCTACCGGCGGGTGGCGGGCGAGAGCCACCGGGGCGAGGGCTCCATTGCAATGCTCGAGCGGCTCATGCCGCGCTGGGGCGGAAAGCTGTTCGTCCTGGTGCTGCTGGGCTTCGCCGCGACGGACTTCATGATCACCATGACGCTGTCGGCGGCAGACGCCACGGCGCACCTGATCCAGAATCCGGTAGCCCCCGGCTGGCTGCACGGACAGGACGTGCCGGTCACCCTGTTCCTGCTGGCGATGCTGGGCGCGGTCTTCCTCCGCGGCTTCAAGGAGGCCATCGGTGTCGCGGTCCTCATCGTCGCCGTCTACCTGGGACTGAACGTCGCAGTGCTGGCCGTTTCGGTCTTTGAGGTGTTCACGCACCCCCTTGCGGTGGACAACTGGTGGCAGGCAATCTCCACCTCGCACGGAAACCCGCTGCTGGCCGTCGGCTTTGCCCTGCTCGTCTTCCCGAAACTCGCACTCGGCCTGTCGGGGTTCGAGACCGGGGTCGCCGTCATGCCGCAGATCCGGGGGCACGCAGGCGATACCGAGGACCATCCCGCCGGCCGCATCCAGGGTGCCCGGAAACTGTTGACGACGGCGGCGCTCATCATGAGCAGCTTCCTGATTGTCAGCAGCTTCACCACCGTGGTGCTCATCCCTGAGCAGGAATTCCAGCCCGGCGGTGAGGCGAACGGCCGTGCGCTGGCGTTCCTGGCGCACGAGTACCTGGGTGTGGGATTCGGCAGCGTCTATGACATCAGCACCATCGCGATTCTCTGGTTCGCCGGGGCCTCCGCCATGGCCGGGTTGCTGAACCTGGTGCCCCGTTACCTGCCCCGCTACGGCATGGCCCCTGGGTGGGCCCGGGCCGTCCGGCCGCTGGTGCTGGTGTTCACGCTGGTCGGGTTCCTGATCACCTGGCTGTTCGACGCCGACGTCGACGCCCAGGGCGGCGCCTACGCCACCGGCGTGCTGGTGCTGATGACGTCCGCGGCGGTGGCCGTGACCCTCTCGACCCGACGTCAGCGGCAGCGCAAACGCACGGTCGGGTTCGGTGTTATTACCGTGGTGTTCATCTACACCACCGTCGCGAACATCATCGAACGTCCTGAAGGCATCCGGATCGCGTCGGTCTTCATCCTGGGGATCATAGTGATATCGCTGCTGTCGCGGGTCGGGCGTTCCTTTGAGCTGCACGCCACCCGCGTCCATCTGGACAGTTCGGCGCTGGAGTTCATGTCCGACGAACTCGACGGACCCATACGGATCATCGCGCATGAACCGCTCCGGCTCAGCCCTGAGGCGTACCAGCAGAAACTGGAGTCCGCCACAGAGGTCAGCCACCTGCCGCTGGACTACCGAGCACTGTTCCTTGAGGTGGTTGTGGACGATTCGTCCGACTTCGAAACGGAACTCGTCGTCCGCGGCATCACCCGGCACGGCTATCGGATCCTGGAAGTCCACGGACCCGTCGTCGCGAACACGATCGCGTCAGTCCTGCTCCACATCCGCGATGTGACAGGCCTGATGCCGCACATCTACTTCCGCTGGACCGAAGGCAACCCCATCACCAACCTCCTGCGCTTCCTGGCCTTCGGCGAGGGGGAAATTGCGCCAGTGACCCGCGAAGTGCTGCGGGAGGCGGAGCCGGACGTGACCAGGCGGCCGTGGGTCCACGTCGGCTGACACCACGGCGCCCACAACGACAGGCGCCCCGTCCGAGGAATCCTCGGGCGGGGCGCCTGTGGTCTTGGGGAAAGCATGGCGGCCGGATGGCCGGTGCTGCTATCCGGAGTATTTAGAGCGGGCGGATGTTCTCGGCCTGCGGGCCCTTCGGACCCTGGGTGACGTCGAACTCGACCTTCTGGTTCTCGTCCAGCGAGCGGTAGCCGCTGCTGGCGATTGCCGAGTAGTGGGCGAAAACGTCGGCTGACCCGTCATCCGGGGCAATGAAGCCAAAACCCTTTTCGGCGTTGAACCATTTAACTGTGCCTGTAGCCATGCCATATCCTTCTGAAATGCTGCTGATCTCCGGCGGCCCGGAGGCCAACGGCTGCGGAGACATTCGTCCGCTGTTGCTCAACCTACGGGGCCGGGGGCCGAGGTGCAAGGGTCCAACGGGGGTATTTCGTCCCGTTCCCGGACTATAGTCGGGGCAATATGACAACAATCTCGGTGGTTATCCCAACCCGGAACGACGCTGACATGCTCGCCGTCTGCCTTGCGGCACTCGCCCGGCAGACACGTCCGGCCGATGAAATCGTCGTTATAGACAACGCCAGCACGGACAAGACCGCGGAGGTCTGCGCCGCCGCAGGGGCCCGGCGGGTCGCCGTCGAACTCCCGGGAATCGCCGCGTCCACCGCATACGGATTCGACGAGGCACGCTGCGAGCTGATTGCCCGGCTGGACACTGACTCGATCCCGCCCGCGGACTGGCTCGAACGGGTTGAATCCATTCTGGAAAAGGCGGGCCCGCTGTCCGCCGTGTCCGGCCCCGGCGACTTCTACGGCGAAACCCGGTTCGCCCGGTGGGTGGGTACGAGCGTCTACATTCCCGGGTATTTCTGGGCCATCGGGTGGCTGCTGGGTCATCCTCCGCTGTTCGGCTCGAACTTCGCCCTGCGCTCGGACGTCTGGGACCGGATCCGGAACTCCGTCCATCGTGGCCTTCCGGCCGTGCACGATGACCTGGACATTTCCTACCAGATCCCGCCCGAAGTGACGGTGATCGCCGACCCCACCCTGCGCGTGCAGGTCTCCGCGCGGCCGCTGGCCAACTGGCACTCCGTCGGGCGCAGGCTTTCGATGGCGTGGACCACTTTCGGTATCGAGTTCAGGCAGGAGGGCCCGTTCCGGCGGCGGCGCAGCCGTCGTCAATGGGAACGCGAGCACCCGCGTTAGGGTGACAGCCTAGCCCCCGGCCGGACCTGCCCAGACACCAAAGGAACCGGCCCCGCCGCCTCCGCGGTCGTCGTCTTTGCCGCAACGTTTGCAGCGTTTATATAAAGCGCCGTCGTCGGCGTGTTCGATATGCCACTCGTGCCGGAGGTTCAGCTTGCACAGCCAGGTCTTGAGCATGGTCTTCTCCGATCGAATCGAGCGCCGGCGGAGGTCCCTACTCTCATCATGGCCTTCGTGCCGCCGCCGCAAAAGACCGAAAAGCTGGATTCCTAAGCCGACCCGTAGAGCGCGATCAGGTCCCGACTCATCTGATGCGGCGACGTTTCACTGGGGCTGTGTCCGCCCCGGTACACGGCGATCCGCGCGCCGATGGACTGCGCGAAGCGGCGGTGCAGCGCCAGCGGCCAGAGGTCGTGTTCCCCGACGGCAACGAACTTCGGCAGCGACGCCGCCGCCAGCACCGCCCTCAGATCCGGCGCGTGCTGCATCAGTCCGACGATGTCGCGCACCGAACTCCGGCGCGTGAAACGGAACCGGTGATTCACAAACCAAATCCGGTTGGGCGGGACACGCACGACGTTGACACGGATGCCCCAGATCATCAGCGCGGCCCCGACCCTCGGGCTGACCCAGCGACTGAACCATCCGATGCGCTGAACGCCGCGGAAGCTCTGGCCGGGTTCGGGCGGGCAGCTGAGCAGGGTGAGGCTGCGGAATTTTTCCGGCCGCCGGGAAAAGGCCACCTGGGCGATGATCGCGGCGAAGGAATACCCGACGACGTGTGCGGCCCCCTCGTCGGCGTCTAGCATGGCGAGCAGGTCGTCGGTAAACAACCCATAGTCGTAGTGCGCGCGGGGAGGCACGAGGTTCTCCGGCCCCGCCGCGGCGGATTCGTACTGGCCGGCGATATCGCAGCTCAGGACGAAATACCCGGCAGCGGCGAGCTCGGGCAGCATCAGGACAAAGTCTTCCTTGGACCCCGTGGCCCCGGGGATCAGGAGCACCCGCGGATTGCCTGGGGTGCCCATGGCGAGGGTGGCAAGCGGGCCGCTGGGGGCCTCGAAGATGCCCCGCACCGCACCCTCGGGCAGGACGGTCCAGTCCACGTCGCCCAGGGCGGCGTCCCGGCGGGCGGCCTCGTCAACCAGCGCCGATCCGAATCCCTCAGGATCCCGGTCGCCCCTTGCGTTGCTGTCGGCAGACACCATGGACTAAACATAGCCCGGGGCGGCGGCGGACGGGACCCGGTCGGGGCGGAGCAGCCGTCCTCAGGCCACTTTTCGCACGAAGGCGTGCAGCCGGCGGTACACTTCCTGCGACTCCGGGTAGCGGAAGTCCTGCTGCCAGGTGTGCTCGGTGTTGGAGTTGTCCCAGTCGTAGATGAGGCTGTCCACGGGGACGGAATGTTCGCGCAGCCGGGCAATGAAGTTCATGTTGGCGGCGTAGAAGAAGTCCCGTTCGGAGGTGGTCACGAACACCGGCGGAAAGCGCGAATCCAGCCATTCGATCGGGGAGAGGAAGCCTGCGCCCTTGCGGAGGGCCTCGAGCCGGCTGGGACCGGAGCCGGCAAACCTGCTGCCAAAGCCGCCACGCATCCCCCCGCCGATGCCGCGGCTCCGGCCGCCGGATCGGAGGCCGGGAAGCAGCATGCGGACGAAGTTCAGGCTGAGCACGAAGCCCTTTTCGAAGAAGACGGAGAAGTCCACCACGCTGCAGTGCTGGACGAGCCCCTTGAAATCGGACGCCGGAACTGCAGGAGTGAGGCCGTGGTGCCGCGCCAGTTCCGGCCGGAAACTGGCGGCGGTCAGGAGGGCCGCGATCTGGCCGCCGGCGGAGTCGCCGCCCAGCACAATCCGCGATCCGTCCCCGCCATCGCCGGCGATGTTTTCCCGAACCCAGGCCAGCGCGGCGTTGGCGTCCGCCAGGACGTGGGCCATCTGGAAACGCGGAGCCTTCCGGTAGTTCACGTTGACCACCACCATGCCGCCCTCGGCCTGGCTGGCGCAGTATTTGGTCAGCGAGGCCTTATCCCCGGAGGTCCAGCCGCCGCCGTGGAAGTACACGTAGACGGGCAACGCCCCCGGCGGGCCGGCTGGTGTGGTGCCGGCTGCCGTGGTGCCGGCGGGCAGGTGGGGGGTGATGACGTCGAGGCGGTGCGCCCGGATGCCGTCGCCCACGAAGTCGATGTCGTGGACGTAGTCGACGCCGGTGATCGGGTCGACGTTGAAGCGGGAGTTCTCGCTGGCCTTCACCGAGTGCATCAGCACCCGCCAGGTCCACACCGGAACCCGCCGCAGGACGTTTCTCGCCTTGCGGGCCAGGGCGAAGGAGCTGCCGGATGGTTGCGGCCGGTGCCGGGACAGCTGCAAGGGCGACTCGTGGTGCGTTGGCTGGTGGGCCGGTGTGATCATCACCCAATTCTATCTGGCACGCCTGTGCTACAGCTGTGAGGGCAGCCTGCCCTGGTCACGGCTCCTCGCTGATGGTGCCCGCCGCGCCGTCGACGGTGACGGTCTGGCCGTTCCGCAGCCGGGTGGTGGCGTCCGGGACGCCGACGACGGCCGGGATGCCGTACTCGCGGGCCACCACGGCCCCGTGGGAGATGACCCCGCCCATTTCCATGACGAGCGCGCCGGCCGTCAGGAACAGCGGCGTCCAGCCGGGGTCCGTCGAGGGGGCGACCAGGATGTCGCCTGGTTCCAGATGGGCGCCCACCGGGTCCATGATCACCCTGACCCGTCCGGTGGCGGTGCCGGCCGAGGCCGGTGTCCCGCTCAGGGCCCCGGACGGCGGAGACTTCGCCATCATGGCGGCCTCGACGTCGGTGCCGTCGGAGAGCAGCAGCCGCGGGATGCGCCGGCGTCGCAGTTCAATGTCGTACAGCCGGCGGCGGTCCGCGACCATGCCGGTCAGGTCCGCGCCGCGCAGGCCCACGCGGATCTCGTCGAAGTCGAGGAAGAACACGTCCTCGGCGGCGGAGATCGTGCCGGCGGAGGCCATGTCCGCGCCGATCCGCAGCAGCTGGCGGTGCATCTCGCCGAGCACAAGCACGATGTAGAACTTGGGCAGTTCCCGCAGCCCCGCCAGTTGCCGCACGCGGCGCAGACAGAGCTCCACACCCCGGGCGCGCCAGGAGCTCTGGACCCGCGCCCGCTCCACCAGGCTGCGGATCCGGTCCTCCGCATGCTCCGCGGCCCGGGCAAACTGCCGGTCGGGAGCCTGCTCCGGATCCTCGACGCGGAGGTAGTTGGAGATCATGCCGAGGATGTGGTCGGGCTCCTCGGACCAGCGGGGCATGCCGAGGTCTATCTCCGCCACGGCGCGGTGGCCGTAGCGGGCGAGGAAACCGCGCACCCCGGCCTGGGCTTGGGGTGGCAGCGTGCCGGCGAGATATTCGGCGGACAGCTCCTCGGGGCTTTTCGCCAGGAATTCCCCGCGCGACACCGGGTCGTCGCCGATGGAGACGGCGAGCTTCCAGAGCTCCAGATCCATTTCGGTCGTGACGTTGTGGGGGAGGCCGCGCAGGACAGCTTCCAGCTCACGGGGTGGGGCGATGCCGCGCAGCAGCCGCCGGGCCACGGCCAGGAAGATGTAGCCAACGGACGGGCCCGGCAGGGTGGCCCGGATCAGCCCGTCAATCGTCCGGCCCAGGATCTGCTCGGTGAATTCGAGCCGCTGGGCGGAAGTGGCGGGTTCGGCCAGCCGGAGCTCGGCCTCGAGCCCCCTGCCGTAGTTCTTGGCCCTCCGTAGCTCAGCGGCGGGCCGCAACGCGGACCGGATCATGGCAGGAATGAGCCCCAGGATGAGGCCGAGGCTGGCCGATTTCTCGGTGCTGCCGGTGCGTCGCGGTGGTGGGGGGACGCGCCGCGCAGGCCCGCCCCTGCGCAGGCGTGCCCGGAACGGATGCTCGATGAGGCTGAACCTCGGGTCCTCCAGCAGGGCCGGCATCACGGCACCGGATCTGCCGTCCGCCAGGGGGAGCACCCGCAGCAGGTAGGCGCGGCCGGACTTGTTGCGGGCCACCGCCGTGAGGTCCACGTACATCCGCAAGCCCGGATTGACGTACCGCCAGGGCCCCTTGCTGTTGCGCATCAGCTCAAGGACGGCCAGCCCCATCGGCGTGATCGGCCGGGTCAGCCCCTGGAACAGGGTGCCGCACAGGTACACCCGGGTGGGCGCCGCGGCGCCGGCGGCGACGTCTTCGGGCGCGGGCTCCGGCAGCGGATACAGCGCGGTGATCGGACGTGACTGGGTGAGCCAGATCCTGCCGGCGGTGTCGACCGCCCATTCGATATCCTGGGGCGCCCCGAGGAGGCGCTGGACGCGGTCTCCCAACGCCGTGAGTTCCTGCAGCCGGGGCTCGCCCAGGGCCGGGCCGCGCCCAGGGTCCGTCCCTCCAGGCGTTCGAAGCCTGACCGCGCCGGAGGCCGTGTCCAGCACGAACTGGTCCGGGTTGACCGCTCCCGAGACCACGGCCTGCCCCGAGCCTGGGCTCGCGTTGATGACCGTCTCCGTCCGGGTCCCGGTGACGGGGTTGGCGGTGAACAGCACTCCGGCCGTGGCGGCGTCGACCATGGCCTGGACGACGACGGCGAGTCCCACGTCGCGGTTGCTAATTCCGTTGGCGGACCGGTACGCCACGGCCCGGTCGCTCCAGAGGGACGCCCAGCAGCGCCGGACCGCCTCGACCACGGCGTCGGCGCCGACGACGTCGAGGTAGGAGTCCTGCTGCCCGGCGAAACTCGCGAAGGGCAGGTCCTCGGCGGTGGCAGAGGACCGGACGGCCACCGGCAGGGTTCCGCCCAGGTCCGCGTAGGCGCTGCGGACGGCGGCATCCACCGCGGGCGGGATCGGCGCTTCCTCGATCAGTGCCCTGGCCCGCCCGGCGACCGTGACGGGCGCTGCCCCGGACGCTGCCGTTTCCGCCGCCGTTCGCGGCACGTCGAGTTCGGCTGCGAGGGCTGCGAGACCGGGTGGTTCCGCCAGTTCGTAGGCGGCGGTCGTCAGGCAGAATCCGCGTGGAACCGGCAGGCCGGCCGCCAGGAGTTTGCCGAGGTTCAGGGCCTTGCCGCCCACCAGCTTGAGGGGCGCCGTGCCGGTCCCGCCGAGGTCCAGCACGAGGGGGCCTGCGGGGGAACTGCTGGTCGACGGGTCAGGACGTGCAGTATCCATGGCGGGCCCCTACTCAAGGTCCGTTGGACTGCCGGTGTCCTCCCACATCACGTCCAGGTTCCGGAACACCGGCGGCCCATCGCAAAGGGCCGCCATCCGTGCGGCGAAGTCGGAGGTCTCGGGCCGCGCTGAGTTCTCCATCGCCGAGTCGTAGGAATCGAATTCGACCAGGGTGAGATAGGTTCCGGGACGGTCGCGGTCCGCGGTGGCCAGGATCCGGCGGAACGTGGGCGGAGTGCTTCCGTCGGTTCTCGACGGCCGGCCCAGCGCCTCAATTTCCTCGATGCGGGAGGTCTGGAATTCGATGATCTGCACAAACCTGGCCATGACGGCTCCTCGACAGCGGCGGATGCTGATGCGCTCACGGTAGACCCGGTCCACTCGGAAGAACAAGGGCCAGAACAAGAGCCGGCCAGAGGGTGATCCCCTAGGGGGTCAGCAGGACCTTGATGGCCCGCCGTTCGTCCATCGCGCGGTAGGCCTCCGCGGCCTCCTCCAACGGCATAACGACGTCGAAGACGCGGCCCGGGTTGATCGTGCCGGCGAGGACGTCCGCGAGCAGTTCCGGGATGTAGGTGCGTGCCGGGGCCATGCCGCCGCCGATGGAGATGTTCGTGTCGAAGAGGTAGCGCAGCGGGATCTCGCTGCCGCCGGTGGGGACCCCGACAAAGCCCAGAGCCCCGCCCGGGCGGGTGCTGTGCAGTGCCTGGTCCATGGATTCCTTGGTCCCGACGCACTCAAGCACGGAGTCGGCCAGCACTCCGCCGAGGAGTTCACGAACCTTGGCGACGCCGTCGTCCCCGCGCTCCTCGACGATGTCGGTGGCCCCGAACTCGCGGGCGATCGCCTGGCGGTCGGCGTGGCGCGACATCGCGATGATCCGTTCCGCCCCGAGCCGCTTGGCGGCCAGCACGCCGCAGAGTCCGACGGCGCCGTCGCCCACCACCACCACGGTCCGGCCCGGACCGGCTTTCGCGGCGAGGGCCGCGTGGTGGCCGGTGGCCATCACGTCGGACAGCGTGAGCAGGCTGTTCCGGAGGGCGTCATCCGGTTCGGTGATGCCGGGCACCTTGACCAGGGTGGAGTCGGCCAGCGGGACGCGGACCGCCTGGCCCTGGCCGCCGTCGACGCTCAAGCCCGTGTCGTCCTTGCCGCCCCAGCCGGCCAGATGGTCACAGGCCACGGTGACGCCGTTGAGGCACTGGGGGCAGGACCCGCAGCTGATCACGAACGGAGCGATCACGAGATCGCCGACGGCCAGGCCGGTGATCCCGGAGCCGATGCTCTCCACGGTGCCGATGAACTCGTGGCCGATCGCGGTGGGCCGGCGGGTGGGCCGCACGCCCCGGTAGGGCCACAAGTCCGAGCCGCACACGCAGGACGCGGTGACCTTCACGACGGCGTCGGTGGGCAACTGGACCGTGGGATAGTCGCGGTCTTCAACCCGGATGTCGCCGGGGGCGTGGATGATCGTGGCGCGCATGGAGGCTCCTCGCATGGGGTGGGCGGGCGTGGTCCGAGTTTAGTCCTGCCCGCGGGCCCTTGTGTTGGCCGCTGTCCCTGCCCTTGTATTGACGCCAAGGGCACCAGCACGAACCGCATCCATCTGGCCGCCGCATCGGTGCCAGCCGCTGAAAGGAATTGGCATGACCTACACGCTCCCCGCCAACATCGCGGACCGGCCCATTACCGTCGTCGGCGGCGGAACCCGGGGTCGGCGTATCGCCTTGATGCTGTCGCTCCAGGGCGCGGAAGTGCGCGTCTTCGACACCAGCCTCGCCGTGGCCAGGGCCGCGCTCGAGTACGTCGCCACGCAGCGCCACCGCACCGTCGAAGAGCTCGGGGGCAGCCCGGCGGTCCGGCTCGCGGCGCGGGACAACCTCGCGGACGCCCTGCGGGATTCGTGGCTCGTGGTCGAGGCGGTGCCCGAAAAGCTGGGCCTCAAGCAGGCAATCTTCGCTGACCTTGACCAGCTGACTGCCCCGGACGCCGTGCTGGCCAGCAGCTCTTCCGCGTTCGCCTCCTCCGAATTCATCGGCGGCGTGAACAACCCGGAGCGGGTCCTGAACATGCACTTCTACATGCCGCCGGAAGTGCGTTCGGTGGAGCTGATGTCCAGCGGCCACACCGACCCGCGGATCATCGAACTGCTCATGGCCGAGCTGCCCAAGTACGCCCTGGTCCCGCATCGGGTGCGCAAGCAGAGCACCGGTTTCATCTTCAACCGGATCTGGGCGGCGATCAAGCGCGAATCACTGCTGGTCGTGGCCGAGGGGGTGGCGGAGCCGCGGGACGTGGACGCTCTGTTCGCCGACCTCTTCAAGTCCGAGATCACCCCGTTCCGCTTCATGGACGAGGTGGGCCTGGACGTGGTCCTGGACATCGAGAACCACTACTGCGAGGTGGCCGGAGTCGAGAACAAATCCGCCCCCATGCTGCAGGAGTACATCGCCAAGGGCTGGCTGGGGGTCAAAAGCGGCCGCGGCTTCTACAACGACTACGCCTGACCCAGCCTCCGCCGCACCCGCCCCCGTACCGAACAAGCGATCCGGGGTCAGATCCCCAGCGAAATCCCGCCGTCCACGCGCAGTTCGATGCCCGTGACGTACGCGGACTCGTCGCTGGCCAGGAAGACGGCGGCGTTGGCCACGTCCCAGGCGGTCCCCATGTGGCCCATTGGGACCTGGGCGTGCCGCTTCCTGAGCATTTCCTCGCGATGCCCGTCCGCGTAGGCTCCGGCGAGTTCAGCAGATTCCGTGACCATGGGGGTTTCCATGAGGCCGGGGAGGATCGCGTTGACGCGGACGTGCTTGGAGGCGTACTCGGCGGCGGTGGTGCGGCTCAGGTGGTTGAGGGCCGCCTTGGAGGAGTAGTAGGTGGCGTACGGGACCCCGGTCCAGCGGATGCCTGCCAGCGAGGAGATGTTGATGATGGAGCCCCCGCCCTGGGCCACCATGTGCGGGATGACGTGCTTCATGGTCAGGAAGGGGCCCTTGAGGTTGATGGCGTGGACCCGGTCCCACTCGGATTCGTCCAGTTCCACGACGCCGCCCACCTTGGCGATGCCGACGTTGTTGTCGAGGACGTCGATCCGGCCGAATTCGTCGATAACGCCGGCGACGGCGCGGCCGACCGCGGCGGAGTCGGTGACATCGAAGGCGAGGTGCCGTGCGCGGCCGCCTTCGTCCAGGATCAGCCGCTCCGTCTCCTTGGCGGCCGCCTCGTTGACGTCCGTGCACACCACCGTGGCGCCTTCGCGGGCAAAGGCGATGGCGGTGGCCTTTCCGTTGCCCATCCCGGGTGCGCTGGACCCGGCACCCACGACGAGGGCGATTTTTCCTTCTAGTCTCTTCGGCATCGCTGTTCTCCTAGATCTTGGTTTTCTCGTCGCGCCAAAAGGCTTCGCGAATGGTTTTCTTGAGGACTTTCCCGTTGACGCTGCGGGGCAGGGCGGGGACAAGGTGCACGGCTTTGGGCGCCCGGATGCTGCCCAGCTCCTGTTTGCAGAGGGCGATGAGCTCCTGTTCGGTGACGGAGCAGTTTTCGTTGAGCTCGACGACGGCCGTCACCGCCTCGCCCCAGTCCGGGTGCGGTGACCCGATCACTGCGCAATCACGGACCGCCGGGTGGCCCCAGATGACCTGCTCCACCTCGCTCGGGTAGACGTTGAACCCGCCGGAAATGATGAGGTCGCGCCTCCGGTCCGTGAGGTGCAGGTAGCCCTCGTCGTCGAAGAGCCCGATGTCGCCGGTGTGCAGCCAGCCGTCCCGGATTGCCAGCCGGGTCTGTTCGGGATTCTTGTAGTAGCCCTGCATGACCAGGTCGCCCCGGACGCAGATCTCGCCGGGGGTTCCGGGCGGAAGTGCCAGCCCGTCGTCGTCGCGCACCTCGACCTGGACCAGCGGGTAAGGCCGCCCGCAGGAGGACAACCGGGAGTCGGGAGCGATGGCGCCGTCGACGAAGTGCTCGTCGGGCCGGAGGAAGGTGACGGCGGCGGGCGCTTCCATCTGCCCGTACAGCTCCATCATCACGGGGCCGATGGCGGTGAGCGCCTGCCGCAGTTTCTCCACGGACATCGGCGCCGCCCCGTAGATCAGGTACCGCAGCGAGGACAGTTCCCTCGGCGTTTCCTGCAGCACCTCCAGAAGCCGGTAGATGACGGTGGGGGGCAGGAACAGATCGGTCACCCCGTACTGCTCGATGGCGTCGAGCACGGCGCCCGGATTCGCTTTGGGGAGCACGACGACGGTGCCGCCCCGGGCGGTCGCGGCCAGGCTGAGCAGCCCGGCGGTGTGCGTCATCGGGGCGGCGGCGAGGTTCACGATAGCGTCCTCGGAACCGTAGTGCGCAGCCATCATCAGGTGGGTCGCGAAGGCCGACAGGCTTCTGTTGGTGTTCATCACGCCCTTCGGCAGGCCCGTCGTTCCGCCGGTCGGGGCCAGCGAGACGACGTCGTCCGGGGCGGAGCGGACGGCCGGCCTGGTGGCCGGGTGCGGGGCGATCCACCCGGTGAACGGGGTGTCCGCCGGCCCGGCGTCGTCGGACCCGAACTGGACCCATTGCCTGACGGCGGGGAGGGCGCCCCGGAGGTGCCGGGCGTCCTCGGCCAGGCTGGAGTGGAAGATCACCAGCTCCGCGTCGAACGATTCGAGCAGCTGCGCGGTTTCGCCGCCCGGGCTCGCCGGGTTCGCCGGAATCCAGGTGTACCCGGAGCGCCAGATGCCCAGGACGCAGATCCAGGCCAGCGGATCGTTGGGGGCGAGGACAGCAATCTTCGCCCCGGACGAGAGCCCGGAGGCCAGCAGCGCGTTGGCGATCCGGCAGGACAGTTCGCCGGCCTCGGTGAAGGTGTAGGAGGTGGCGCCCTGGACGTACGCAACGCCGTCGGGGTTGGACCGCCAGCCGCGGTCAAAGAATCCGATGATGCTCACTGCGGCAGTCCCGTCTTGTAGCTTTCCTTCAGCCTTAGGAAGACGGCGGTTGTGATCGCGGCGAGGATGGTCAGGTACCAGCCGAAGACGTCGATCATCTTGGCATCGGCCAGCCAGGTGGCGATGTACGGTCCGGTGCCGCCGACCAGGGCAACACCGAGCGCGTAGGGCAGGCCGATGCCGGCGGCCCGGATACGGGCGGGGAAGAGCTCGCACATCACGGCGGACGTGATGGACGTGTAGCAGGCCAGCAGCGTCAGGGCCGCCATCTGGACCAGCAGCAGGCTCAGGAAGCTGTTCTGGAGGGAGTTCAGCAGCGGAAGGGTCAGCAGGGTGAAACCGATCCCGAAGGTCAGCAGCAGCGGTTTGCGGCCGATCCGGTCCGAGAGGATGCCCATGACGGGCTGCAGGACCGCGAAGTAGGACAAGGAGATGAGCCCCACCAGCAGGCCGTTCTTCATGTCAAAGCCGACCGTGATGTGCGCATACGTCGGCAGGTAGGACGTGAACACGTAGAAGAACAGGGTGGGGGCGGCGTTGATCGCGAAGACCAGGACGCACTCCTTCGGGTGGGTGCGCATGAATTCGAAGACGGAGGGCTTCGCCGCGGGGGCTGCGCCCGGTCCGGAGCCGGGGGCTGCGTCCTCGGTCACCAAGGTTTCCTCGGCGAACCGGCGGATGAACAGACCGGCCGCCGCGCCGAGGGTTCCGATCGCGAACGGCACCCGCCAGCCCCATTCGCGCATGGCCTCGTCCGGCAGGGTAGCCACGAGCAGGGCCACCGAGCTGATCGCCGCGAGGTTGCCCAGCGTCGCCCCGATGTACAGGAAGCTGGAGAAGAATCCACGGCGGCCCTCCGGCGCGGATTCCACCAGGAACGTCGAGGAGGCGGCAAATTCACCGCCGGTGGACAGCCCCTGAAGGAGCCGGGCCACCACCAGGATGATCGGCGAGAGAACCCCGACCTGGTCATAGGTGGGGGCGATGGCCACGAGGAGGCTGCCGACGCCCATCAGCATCACGGTCGAGGTGAGCGCCTTCTTCCGGCCGAAACGGTCCGCAACAATGCCGCCGAGAAAGCCGCCGAGCGGACGCATGAAGAAGCCGACGGCGAAGATCGCCATAGCACTGAGCAGCGGGACGATGGGGTCACCCGTTTTCGGGAAGAACTGGGCGGAAAAGTACAAGGCCAGCATGGAGTAGACGTACCAGTCGAACCATTCAACGATGTTTCCGACGGTGGCGGCCGCCAGTTGGCGGGCCCTGCTGACAGGTGGTGTGGCGGTGATGACGCTCATCCGGTTGCTCCCAGATCCGATGGTCCCGGACGATCAAGGGTGCGTCGTCCGGACGGTCAGGTCGCGGGTCAGCAGATCATCCGGCTGTGATGCAAACCACGTTACGGAGCGTCCGGTGCCCGGACTATGGAGCCAGATCAAAGGGAATCCGGCAGCGGTTGTGGGTTTCTACAACGCCCCCGGCGATGCCTCCTGGCAGGCCTCGAAGGCCCAGCAGAGCTCCACGATGGTGTTGGTGGCGTCCAGGCGCGCGCCGGTGGCCTGCTCGAACTTCTGCAGGCGGTAGCGGAGGGTGTTTTCGTGTACGGACAGGGCCTTGGCGGCCGCGGAAATCCGGCGGTCGTGGTCCAGGTAGCTCTGTACCGACGCCAGCACGATGCGGCCGAAGTCGGCGTCGGCGGCAAAAGGGGCCAGGTAACGCCGGCGCAGCACGGCCGTGACATCCGTGTCACCGGCGGCCGTCCGCCACGTCAGGTCCTCCAGGGAGAAGGCGCCGCCGGACGGCCGTTTCCAGGCGGCGTCGAAGACCCGGTCGGCGGCAGTCTTGGACCGGGGCAGTTCCGCGAGCGGGAGGGCCGGGCCCAGCGCGATAGTGGCGGTGTCCCCGGGCGGCTCCGGCCGTCGGGCCGTGAACCCTACGACGTCGCCCGCCCGCAGGGTCAGCACGCCGTCGCCGGTCGGCAGTTGTCCGGCCAGGACGCGCAGCAGTTCATCGGGGGAAGACCCGGGCCGGGGCCTGGCGTGCAGGGCGTGGAAGGCGCGCTGGGGGTCGATCCCGAAGTCCGAGGAGCGTGTGCGCAGCTCGCTGTCGGCGAGCGATCCCGCCAGGACGGCACGCAGATAGTCCTGCCGCAGCTCATGGTCCCGGACCGCCTGCTGGACGCTGCTTTCGCGGTACGAGTGGACGAGTGCGGCGGTGTAGGAGTCGCTGACGCCCCAGAGGACCCGGTGCGCCGCGAGGATTTCCCGGTCGCCGAGCCCCACCTCATGGGCGATGTCGAGGAAGCGGTCCTGGATCACGGCCATGGACAGCCGGTACCCCCGCATGATGTCCTCGATGCGCAGGCCCTGGTGGAAGCGGACCTGGGCCACCCGGGCCTCCACCGCGAGTTCCGACGACGCGGGCACGACCCCGGATTTCACCGCGTGGATGGCCATGCGCAGGTTCTGCTCAACGGAGGAGCTGATGTCCGTTTCCGCCACGCCGCGGTAGCCCGGGACCTCGTCGAGGCACCGCTGAACGCTGTTCGCCTTCAGGTATTGCAGGTCACGGAACAGCAGGTCCGCGACGTTTTCAATGCTTGACTCAGACACTTTTCGCCTCGCACCACAGGCAACGCGGGGTCAGAAGCGGCCCATTAGGCCGCCCGGCATCGGCCGGATCTGACCCCGCGGTGGCTTTCTCAGACGGCTTCAAGCACGCTGACGTAGTTGGCGATGCCGACCCCGCCCATGTTCTGCACGGCGCCGCGGCGCGGGTTCGCCAGCTGCATGGCGCCGGCGGTGCCGGTGAGCTGCATCGCCGCGATGACGTGCTGCGAGACGCCGGTCGCACCCACGGGGTGGCCCTTGGCCTTGAGGCCGCCGGAGACGTTGACGGGCAGCTTGCCGTCCTTGAAGACCCAGCCCTCCTCGATGGCGCGGGACCCCTGGCCCGGTTCGGTCAGTCCCATGGCCTCGTACATGAGCAGTTCGGCGATGGTGAAGCAGTCGTGCACCTCGGCGAAGTCCAGCTCATCGAGCCCGACGCCGGCCATGCCCAGCGCGCGCTGCCAGGAGGCCCGCGTCGCGGTGAAGGCGGTGGGGTCGCGGCGTTCGGTGGGGAAGAAATCGTTCGCATGGCCGAACCCGGCAAGACGGACCGGGGCGGTGGCACCCCCGGTCGGGGAAACGCTGAGGACGACGGCGGCGGCGCCGTCGGACACGGGCGAGCAGTCGGTACGGCGCAGCGGGTCGGCGACCATCGGGTTCTTGTCCGAGACGGTGCGGCAGAACTCCTCGCCAAGGTCCTTGCGGAGCTGGGCGTAGGGGTTGTCCACGCCGTTGCGGTGGTTCTTCGCCGCGATGGTGCCCAGGACGTCCGACACTGGTCCGTAGCGCTTCTCGTAATGCTTGGCGACCTCGGCGAAGAGCCCGGTGAAGCCGGTGCTGGAGGCCTTGCCGGCCATGTCGTAGTCGGCGCCGAGCAGGGCAGCCCCGACGACGTCGGCCCCGGCGTGGGTCATCTTTTCGGCGCCGATCACGAGGACGGTCTTCGCGGTTCCGGCCAGCAGCGATTTGGTGCCCTGCTGGAAGGCGGCCGACCCGGAGGCGCAGGCGTTCTCGACCCGGGTGGACGGGACGTTGGCCAGCTGCTCCGAGACCTGCAGGGCCAGCGAGGACGGGAACGCCAGCGGCATCATGCCGGAGTTGAACTGGCCGAGGTAGATCTCGTCGATCTGGCCGGGTTCGATCCCGGCGTTGCCGATCGCCTCCGTGGCGACCTGGACGATCAGGGATTCGAGGGTTTCGTCGGTGAGCTTTCCGAAGCGGCTGTGGCCCCAGCCGGTCAGCAGGACGTCTTTACCGAACTGTTCGCGCAGGCTCATGCGGTTGCTCCTTCAAGGGTGCTGGCTTCTATGGTCGGGGTGGTGTCCAGGGACGGGGCGACGTCGAACGGGGCCTCCGTCTTTCCGCGGAGTTCCTCCACGGTGACGCCCGGGGCGAGGCGGGTCAGCGTGAGCTGCCGGCCGCCGCCTGCAACGTGTTCATTCTTCACAAGGTCGAACACCGCGAGGTCGCTGATGATGCGGTCCACGCAGCTCAGCCCGGTGAGGGGCAGGGTGCATTCCTTGACGATCTTGGCGGTGCCGTCCTTGGCGTTGTGCTCGGTAAGGACCACGACGCGCGGGGTTCCGGCGACGAGGTCCATGGCCCCGCCCATGCCCTTGACCATCTTGCCGGGGATGGTCCAGTTGGCGAGGTCGCCGTCCCCGGAGACCTGCATGGCGCCCAGGATGGCGACCTTGACGTGCCCTCCGCGGATCATGCCGAAGGAGGCGGCGGAGTCGAAGATGCTGCCGCCGGGCAGGACCGTGACGGTCTGCTTGCCGGCGTTGATGAGGTCCGCGTCCTCCTCGCCCTCGTAGGGGAACGGCCCCATGCCGAGCAGGCCGTTTTCGCTCTGCAGCACGACGCGGACGCCTTCGCGCAGGTTGTTGGCGACCATCGTGGGGATGCCGATGCCGAGGTTGACGTAGTCGCCGTCGTTGAGCTCTTCGGCCGCGATGGCAGCCATTTCATTCCGGGTCCAAGCCATGATGTTTCTCCTGAAGGAAGTAGGGGCGGGCGCTTAGGCCGGGACGGAGGCGGCGGCTGCGGCGGCCGCTTCGGCCGCTTCGGCGCGGGGGCGGACCGTGCGCTGTTCGATGTCCTTGACCCGGTCGCTGGCCTGGACCAGGCGCTGGATGAAAACGCCGGGAGTGATGATGTGGTGGGGATCCAGGACGCCGGGTTCGACGATGACCTCGGCCTCCGCGACGGTCACGGCGCCGGCTGCGGCGACGACGGGGTTGAAGTTCTGCGCGGTGTAGCGGTAGATCAGGTTGCCGTCGGTGTCGGCGGTGTGGGCGTGCACCAGGGAAACGTCGGCCTTGATGGCGCGTTCCAGGACGAATGTCTCGCCGTCGAACTCCGCGAGCGGTTTGCCTTCAGCGACGAGGGTCCCGACGCCGGTCTTGGTGTAGAACGCCGGGATACCGGCGCCGCCGGCGCGGAGGCGCTCGGCCAGGGTGCCCTGCGGGGTGAACTCCACCTCCAGCTTGCCGGCGAGGTACTGCTCGGCGAAGAGCTTGTTCTCGCCCACATAGGAGGCGATGACCTTGCGGACCTGGCCGGCTTCAATCAGCACGCCGAGGCCCTTGCCGTCCACGCCCATGTTGTTGGACACCACGGTGAGGTCCTTGACGCCTGAGTCGCGCACCGCCTCGATCAGGTCAGCCGGGATGCCGCTGAGGCCAAAGCCTCCGACGGCGAGCGTCATGCCGTCCCGCAGTACGTCCTGCAGCGCGGCGGCCGCTCCGCATTTCAGCTTTGACATTGGATCTCCTCATTGAGCTCTTGACGCAATCCACGTTGTGGACTGTTCCTCTGGTGTTGGAGCCTACGGTGCCGAATTGGGGGCTGTCAATGGATGATTTTGGCGTCAAAGGTGCCGTTTTTACAGTGTGGACGGTAGGCTATAGACCATCCACAATGTGGATAGTTTGAATGGATCCAATGCAAAGTCCGAGGAAAATGATGTCTTCATTACCGGTCCAGGGCGCACAAGTCGTCAGCCGCGTGGCGTCCCTGCTGCGCATCGTCGGGCGGAAACCGGAGGGCTCCCCGCTCGTGGAACTCGTCAGGGAATCCGGGCTCACCCGCCCCACCGTGCACCGCCTGCTCAGTTCGCTGGCCGCCGAGGGGCTGCTGGACCAGGACCCGGCCAGCGGCAACTGGGTGCTGGGACCGGAAATCCTGCTGATGGGTTCGGTGGCCTCGGCGCGGTTCCCGCTGGAGGACACCGCCCGGCCCAGCCTCCGCCGGCTCGCCGAGGCGACCGGTGAAAGCGCATTCTTCTCCATCCGGCGCGGCGCCGAAACGGTGTGCCTGCTCCGGGAGGAGGGCAGCTTCCCGGTGCGGTCCTTCGTGCTGCACGAGGGCGTCCGCTTCCCGCTCGGGGTCGCCTCCGCGGGGACCGCCATCATGGCCTTCCTGCCCGAGGCGGAGCAGGAGGAACTGCTGGCAGACTGGCCCGCGCACGCGGGAAGTTTCGCGGCAGCCCACACCGAGGCGCTGGTCCGGGCCAACCTGGCCGCGACGCGGCAGGCCGGCTATTCGGTGAATCCTGGGCTCGTGCTGGAAGGCAGCTGGGGGATGGGGGCAGCGGCGTTCGACCAGCGCGGGCGCCCGGCCTGGGCGCTGTCACTGACCGGCATCGAACCGCGCTTCAAGGGGGAACGCCAAGCGATGCTGGGCCGCCTGCTGATGGACGAGGCCCACCGTATCTCCACACTGCTGCAGGGCACCACCCACGCGCAGGGGAACTACCCGGACCGCTGACTATCCGTGGCCGGCTACTTCCACCAGGTGTCGAAGATGGTGACCGGGACGGTGCGCTTGTGCCGGGTGCGGAGGTATTTCTCTTCGATCAGCTCGGCCTCGGCGTCGGGGATGTCGCGGCCCTCAAGGTAGTCATCGATCGTGTCGTAGCTGATGCCCAGTTCGTCCTCGTCCGTGCGTCCGGGCTGGCCGTCGAGGAGGTCGGCCGTGGGCACCTTCTCCCAGATCCGGGCCGGGGCGCCCAGCTCGGCCAGCAGCGCACGGTTCTGGCGCTTGTCCAGCCCGAACAGCGGCAGGATGTCCGCGCCGCCGTCGCCGTACTTGGTGAAGAAGCCGATGACCGATTCCGCGCCGTGGTCCGTGCCGATGACCAGGTAATTGTGCTCGCCGGCGAGGGCATACTGCGCGATCATGCGGGTGCGGGCCTTGGTGTTGCCCTTGTGGAAGTCGGAGATGCCGTTGCCCACGGTCTTTTCGAACTCGTCTTCAAAGCCGTCCACGGCCGCGGAGATGTTGAACGTCCACTCGGTCTTTGCCTGGATGAAGTCCAGTGCGGCCTGGGCGTCGTGCTCGTCGTGCTGCACGCCGTAGGGGAGGCGGACGGCGACAAAGTTGGCTTCCACACCTTCGGCCGTGAGCTCATCGACGGCCAGCTGGGCCAGCCGGCCGGCGAGGGAAGAGTCCAGCCCGCCGGAGATCCCGAGGACGAATCCCTTGGTGTGGGTCGCCTTCAGGTAGTCCTTGAGGAACGTGACGCGTTTACGCACCTCCCCGGCGGGGTCGATCCGGGGCAGCACGCCCATTTCTTCGATGATCTTCGCCTGGAGTTCACGCATGACTCAAAGCCTAGTCAGCGGTGTCAACCGTGCTCAACTGTGTCCGTCCGGCCGGCGCTGCGGATTGCGGGTGGCGCTACGCTTTCGGACCGGCGCTACGTGGATCTCCGCCGCGCCGGTCCGGAACCGCCGCGAAAACCCCTCCCGCGGCACCGCGCGCAGGCGTAGCGTATGGCCATGGAGAAGACCGGATGTGTGGTGGTCGGCGGCGGGCCGGCGGGCATGATGCTGGGGCTGCTGCTGGCGCGGGCCGGCGTTCAGGTCACGGTGCTGGAGAAGCACAATGATTTCTTCCGGGACTTCCGCGGCGACACCGTCCACGCCTCCACGATCCGGCTGATCGATGAGCTGGGCCTGGGCGAGGAGTTCCGCCGGCTGCCGCAAAGCCGGCTGAGCAACGTCGCCTTCCCTGTCCCCGGCGGTCCGCCCGTGACCATGGGCAACTTCGATTCGCTGCCGCCGCCCTACAACTACGTGGCCATGATGCCGCAATGGGACTTCCTGAACTTCCTGGCCGACGCCGCCGCCCAGGAACCGTCCTTCAGCCTGCGGATGGGCCACAAGGGAACCTCGCTGGTCCGCAACGGCGGCCGGGTCACGGGGGTCCGCTACCGGACCGCTGACGGGGCCGGGGGAGAGATCCGCGCGGACGTGGTGGTGGCGACCGACGGACGCCATTCCGCCCTGCGCGCCGCAGCAGGTCTGGCCACGAAAGAGTATCCCGTGCCGTTCGACGCCTGGTGGTTCCGCCTGCCGCGCTACGCCTCCGAGCCTGGCGCCGTGGCAGGAATAATTCCCGCGTTCGGCCGGGGTGAGGCCCTCGTCGCGCTCAACCGCACCGACTACTACCAGATGGGGTACCTGGCACCGAAGGGAACGGACGCCCGGATCCGCGCCGAGGGCATTGAGGGCTTCCGACGCCGGATCGCAGCGCTCCGCCCGGACCTCGCCGACCGGGTGGACGCCATCGCGTCGCTGGAGGATCTGCGCTGGCTGGACGTGCGCCTGGACCGGCTCCGCCAGTGGCACATCAACGGACTGCTCTGCATCGGCGACGCCGCCCACGCCATGTCCCCGGCGGGCGGGGTCGGGATCAACTTAGCCGTCCAGGACGCCGTGGCCGCCGCGGAGATCCTTGCCCCTGCGCTGCTCCGCGGGCAGGTGCCACGCGCCGAGCTGGCCAAGGTCCAACGGCGGCGTCAGAGGCCCACGGTGATTGTCCAGACTGTACAGCGGATCATGCACCGCCTGATTTTCGGTCCGATCATGACCGGAAAGCGGTCCGGGCGCCGGCTGTCCTGCTGTTCCTGGGCAGGCGCATACCGGCCATAGGCAGGGTGATGCCGCGCTTTATCGCATTCGGACCGCGGCCGGAACACGCCCCCGCGTTCGCCCGGCGCGCCCCGCAACGCCGGTAGCAGAGATGAGGAGCCGATCATGGGTCAACTGGTTGTCCAGGAATTCGTGACCGCCGACGGGTTCGCGGCCAACACCAACAACGAATTCAACGCCTACGAGATGCTTGAAGGCGGCACCGCGGAGTTTGACCGCAGCCAGCTGGCATGGCTCGACACCGTGGACGCCATGGTGCTCGGGGCCGCCACCTACCGGATGTTCGTGGAATTCTGGCCCACGCCGGCTTCGGACGGGGAAGTCATAGCCCCGGCGCTGAACGGTCTCCGCCGCTTCGTGTTTTCCCGCAGCCTCAGGAACGCGCCATGGGGCGACCTGCCCGCGGCAACCATCGAATCCGGCGACGCGGTCGAGGCGATCCGCCGGATCAAGCACGAGGTCGAGGGCACCATTGTGCTGTGGGGCAGCCTGACCTTGAGCGAGGCGTTCTTCGCCGCCGGCGAAGTGGACTCCGTGCGGCTCGTCGTGATGCCGATCGCGATCGGCGCAGGCCGAGGCGTGTTCCCGGCCCGCCAGGATCCGACCCTGCTGAGCCTGCGGAGCGCGAAGACCTACGACGCCGGGCTGGTCGAGCTCGACTACGCGGTCCGCGCGGTGCGCTCCGGCCCGTAGTCGCCGGCCCGGAGGTCCGGCTCAGCCGTGGGTCTCGAGGTAGCCGATCAGTCCCTTTACGGTGGCCACTGCCGGGTAGTCCCGCTCCGGGATGTCGACGCCGGTGGCCGTGTCGATCGTTTCAACCAGCCGGAGGAAATCCAGCGAATCGAGCTCGAGGTCCTGCCGGAGCCGGGCGCCCTCGTCCACCTCGGCCAGGTCCACGTCCGGCGCCACCTTGCCCAGAGCCGCCTCCACGGCCGCCCTGGCGTCCTGTTCGTTCATGGTTCCTCCCGTTTCACAGTTGCTCCGGTGCCTGCAGCAGCTCGTCGATCCGCGCCAGGTAGCGGCCGCCGCGCAGCCCGTCGCTGACCCGGTGGTCGGCGGAGAGTGTGGCGGTTACGGCGGGCCGGACGCCGAGCATCCCGTTCAGCGCCCACGGCTGTTCCAGGACCCGGCCGAAACCAACCATCGCGACCTGCGGGGGATAGATGACGCCGAAGACACTTTCCACACCGAGGTCCCCGAGGTTCGTCACCGTGATCGTGGGATCCGCCATTTCGGCGCGCTGCAGCCGTCCGGCCCGGGCACGGCCGACGAGGTCCCTCAGCTGCTCCATCAGCACATCGACCGGCAGCGTGTCCGCGTCGTGGATAGCCGGGGCCACCAGGCCGCCGCGGCGCAGGGCGACGGCGACACCAAGGTGCACGGATGCGCTGGGCCGGAACCCGCCGTCGTCGTAGAACCCGTTCACCTCCGGGACGTCCTTGGCAGCGAGCGCCGCGGCCTTGAGCAGCAGCGCGGAGGGGACCAGCCGGGCGGAGACCGGCCGCTGGGCGTTGACGGACTGCATCCAGTCGACGGCGGCGCGCAGGTCCAGGGTGGTGCTCAGGTAGTAGTGCGGGATGGTCTTCTTCGAGCGCGACATCAGGGCACCGACGGCGCGGCGCAGGCTGGCCACGCGCTCGCGGGCCTCGTCGGTCTTCCCGGAAACCGTGGCGGCGGCGGCGGCGGCGGGCACCCCGGCGGCCGGCTCGTTGGCTGTTACTCCCGCGGGAGCTCCCGGTGCGGCCTCCACCGGCGCCTCAACCAGACCGGACTCCTGACCGGCCTCCACCTGACCGGACTCCGGTGGGCCCTCCCCAGGGGCTGCCACCAGGCCGGCCTCCGGGCGGCGGGCAGCGGCCTGCTGCACATCCGCCACGGTCACGGCACCCTCCGGTCCCGTGCCGCTGACCGCGGAGAGTTCGACGCCGAGTTCGGCCGCGAGACGCCTGGCCCGCGGCGAGGACCGGACGTGGGCTTCGGATGGCCTGGCCGCCACGGCGTGTTCCACATCGGCCCGCGTGATGGCGCCGGCCTTGCCGGTGCCGTGGATCCTGGCGGTGTCGACGCCCAGCCGGTGTGCCAGATGCCGCACCGGAGGGGCGATCGGCGGGGTAAGCGGCGGCGCCTCCCCGGTCTTCGGGGCCCCGCGCCGGACCGGGGGCGGCGGCGCCTCGTGACTGGGTGCCCCCACCTCGGCCGGGGTCTGGGCGATCCGGGCCAGCGGGGTGCCCACCGGCACGGTCTGGCCGAGGTCCACGAGCAGTTCGGCGACGACCCCCTCCTGGAAGGACTCCACATCCATGACCGTCTTGTCGGTGTCCACCACCGCGACGAGGTCCCCGCGGCGCACATAGTCGCCGGGCTTCACCAGCCACTCGACGATCTTGCCGTGCTCCATGTCAGCCCCGAGGGACGGCATCAGGAAGTCACCCACCGGCCCCGACCGCCTCCCTGGCTGCGGCCACGATCCGCTCGGCGGACGGCAGGGCAGCCAGTTCCAGCTGCTTGGAGTAGGGGATCGGCACCTCGGCACTGCAGACCCGGCCCACCGGGGCGTCCAGGTCATAGAAGGCGTTTTCGGTGATCCGGGCGCTGATCTCGGCGGAGATGCTTCCGCTGCGCCATCCCTCATCCACCACCACCGCCCGGTGGGTCCTGCGCACCGAGGCGAGGATCGCGGCCTCGTCGAGCGGCCGCAGGGTGCGCAGGTCCAGCACCTCCGCGTCGATGCCCTCATCCGCGAGCTGTCCGGCGGCGTCGAGCACGGCCGGAAGCGTGCCGCCGTAGGTGATCAGCGACAGATCGTCCCCGGGGCGCCGGACCGCGGCGGTGTCGATGTCCACCGGCCCGGCGTCGTCGTCGAGTTCCCCGGTCACGTTGTACAGCGAGCCGTGCTCGAAGATCAGCACCGGGTCGGGATCCTGCAGCGCGGTCCACAGCATGCCGCGGGCGTCGGCGAGCGTGGCTGGGGCGAGGATGCGCAGGCCGGGGATGTGCGCGTACCAGCCCTCAAGGCTGTGCGAATGCTGCGCCCCGAGCTGGCGGCCGGCGCCCGTGGTCATCCGGATCACGATGGGGACATTGAACTGCCCGCCGGACATGTGCAGCAGCGAGGCGGCGTTGTTCACGATCTGGTCCAGCGCGAGCAGGCTGAAATTGACGGTCATGATCTCCACGACCGGGCGCATGCCGCCCAGGGCCGCCCCGATGCCCGCTCCGACGAAACCGGACTCCGACAAAGGCGTATCGCGGATCCGGGCGGGCCCGAATTCCTCCAGCAGGCCCAGGCTCACCGCGAAGGATCCGCCGTACGCCCCGACGTCCTCGCCCATCAGGAACACCCGCTCGTCGCGGAGCATGGCATCGCGGATGCCGGCCCGGAGTGCCTCGCGGTAGCTGGATTTCATGGCTCCAGCCCTTCACCGGTGCCGCCGCCGGTTCTCGGGCCGGCGCCGCGCTCGCTGTAGACGAAGCGGGTCAGGTCCTGCACCAGTTCGGGGGTTCCGGCTTCGGCGAATTCGACGGCGGCGGCCACTTCGGCGTCGGCGTCCGCCTCGAGCTGGTCCCAGTCCTGCGCGGAGAGCTGGCCGGCGGCCTCCATCGCGGCGCGCAGCAGGTTGATCGGGTCACGTTCGAGCCAGCGGGCGACTTCGGCCTTGTCGCGGTACCGTTCCGGGTCGAACATCGAGTGCGCCCGGAAGCGGTAGGTGCGCAGCTCCAGGAAGTGCGGGCCGCCGCCGGACCGGACGGCGTCCACCGCGCGCCGGGCCGTTTCCTCGACGGCCAGGACGTCCATGCCGTCCACAGCCCACGCCGCGATCTCGTAGGCGGCAGCCTTGAGCGCGATGTCCGTCTGCGATTCCGAGCGGCCCAGCGCCGTGCCCATGGCGTAGAGGTTGTTCTCGCAGCAGAACAGCACCGGCAGCTGCCACAGCGCGGCCAGATTGAGGCTCTCGTGGAACTCCCCTTCCGCGACGGCGCCTTCCCCGAAGAAGCACACGGTCACGCGGGAGCGCCCGGCCATCTTGTCCGCGAGGGCCAGCCCGACGGCGAGCGGCAGGCCGCCGGCGACGATCGCGTTCCCGCCGAAGAAGCGGGTGGCGGCGTCGAACAGATGCATGGACCCGCCGCGGCCGCGGCAGCAGCCCTCGACGTAGCCGTACATCTCGGCGAGGATCGCCCCGGCGGGGACACCCCGCAGGAGGGCATGGCCGTGCTCCCGGTAGGTCGCGACGACGGCGTCCTCCGGCGCCAGGGTCTCCAGCACCCCGGCCGCGACGGCTTCCTCACCGATGTAAACGTGCAGGAACCCGCGGATCTTGGCGGCGCTGTACAGCTCGACGCATTTCTCCTCCAGCCGGCGGACACGGAGCATCTGCAGCAGCAGATGCCGCCCGTGGGCGGGGTCCAGGGTGGGGGCCGGCGGGTCCAGGGGCCCGCTCATGGCTGTGGCCCCGGCCGCTGTCCGCCCGGCGCTTGCCCGCCCGGCGCTTGTCCGCCCGGTTCCGGCGCGCCGGCCGGCGTCTCGATCGTGGAGGTGTCGCCCTCCGGCAGCCCGAGTTCTCGGGCCTTGAGCAGGCGCCGGAGGATCTTGCCGCTGCGCGTCCGGGGCAGGGCCGTGGTGAAGTCCAGCAGCCGCGGCGCCACCGCCGGGCCGAGCCGCTTGCGGGCGAAGCCGATGATCTCCAGCTGCAGGTCCTCCGAGGGTTCCCAGCCGGGCCGCAGTTCCACAAACGCCTTGACCACCTCCCCGGCCACCGGGTCGGGAACCCCGATCACCCCGGCCTCGGCCACGGCCTCGTGTTCCATCAGGGAGCTCTCCACCTCGAACGGGCCGATCAGGTGCCCGGAGGACTTGATGACGTCGTCGCCGCGTCCGACGAACCAGTAGTAGCCGTCGGCGTCGCGCTTGGCGAGGTCGCCGGTGAGGTACCAGCCGCCCACAAAGCAGCGGCGGTAGCGCTCCTCCTCATGCAGGTAGCCGCGGAACATCGACGGCCAGCCCGGCCGCAGGGCCAGTTCGCCGACCGCATCCGGCGCCGTCACGAGGACCGCCTCGCCGTCGCGGACGACCGGCCTGTCCTGGGCATCCCGGGCCACGATGCCCGCCACAACGCCGGGCAGCGGCCGGCCCATCGATCCGGGGCGGATCTCGGTGGCGGCGAAATTGGAAATCATGATGCCGCCGGTTTCGGTCTGCCACCAGTTGTCGTGCACGGGCTGGCCGAAGGCCTCCTGGCCCCAGACGACGACCTCGGGGTTGAGCGGTTCGCCCACGCTGGCGACGAAGCGCAGCGCGGACAGGTCATGGCCCCGGGCGCGGTCCGCCCCGGCCTTCATCAGCATCCGCAGTGCCGTGGGGGCGGTGTACCAGACGGTGACGCGCTGTTCGGCGAGGATCCGGTACCAGCGGTCCGCGTCCATCTCCTCCTCGTCCACGATCGTCGTCACCCCGTGGGTCAGCGGCGCGATGACGCCGTACGAGGTTCCGGTGACCCAGCCGGGGTCGGCCGTGCACCAGTACACGTCCTCCGGGTGGAGGTCCAGTGCCGCGGTGCCGGTCGCGTGGTGCGCGGTGACGGCGTCGTGCACGTGGATGGCGCCCTTCGGCGTCCCGGTGGTGCCGGACGTGAAGTGCAGCAGGGCCATGTCCTCGGCCTGCGTCGCCGCGATCCCGCCGTCGGCCGGGGCTGCGCGCATCAGCGCGGCAAGGTCCAGGGTGCCCGGTTCCGGGCGGCCGTCGGCGTCGGTCAGCAGGACGTGCCGGAGTTCCGGGAGCGAGCCGCGGAGGTGGGCAATTTTCTTGCGGTAGAGGGCCCGGGTGGTGACCAGTGCCCGGCCGGATCCGAGCTGCAGCCGCTGGCGGACCGGTTCCGGGCCGAACGCGGAGAACAGCGGGCAGAAGACGCTGGCGTTCTTTAGCGTGCCCAGCACCGCAATGTACAGCGCGGGTCCGCGCCCGGTGAGCGAGAAGACGCGCTCGCCGCGACCGACGCCGAGGCTGCGCAGCACCCCGGCAAAACGGCTGGTTTGCTCCGCGAGCTCCGCGAAGGTCAGGGAGTGGCTGCTGCCGTCGGCCCGGACGAACCGCAGCGCCTCGTGCCCGGCATGCCCCCCGGCTGCGTGCCGGTCCACCGCCTCGTAGGCGATGTTGACGCCGTGGCCACCGGGCAGCCCGGCCAGTTGATGCCGGGCCTCGTCCCAGGAGAAGCCGGCACAGGCCGCGTCATAGTCCAACAGGTTCGGCCGGACCCGGAAGCTGCCGACGTCCTTGCGAATGGCGGGCCAGCGGGTCGAAGGTTCCGTTCCTGCCGTCATGGTTCCATCGCACTCCTGCCCGGCACGGGTTCCTAGAGTACAAAGACCCGCCGCCGGACCAGGGGAGCCGGCAGGAGGCGGGGCCGACATCAAAGTGGCCGGCTGGGAATCCGGTGCCGGCCAGCCACTAAACTGGGTCCCATGACTGCCAACAGTGCCCCTGCAGCTGACACCGCTGCCGCCCGTGCCCGCCTGCTTGAACTGATCAAGGAGCTGGCCGTCGTGCGCGGCAAGGTCATCCTCTCCAGCGGCGCCGAGGCCGACTACTACATCGACCTGCGCCGGATCACGCTGCACCACGAGGCCTCCAAGCTGGTCGGCCAGGTCATGCTGTCGATGCTGGATGACGCCGGCATCGACTTCGAGTGCGCTGGCGGACTCACCATGGGGGCCGACCCGGTGGGCACCGCCGTGATGCACGCCGCCGTCGACGCCGGACGCCCCGTGGACGCCTTCGTGGTCCGCAAGGCGCAGAAGTCCTACGGCATGGGCCGCCAGGTGGAGGGCCCCTCCGTCGAGGGCCGCAAGGTGCTGGTGCTGGAGGACACCTCCACGACCGGAGGCTCCGCGCTGGCGGCCGTCGAGGGCGTCCGCCGGGCCGGCGGCAACGTCGTCGCCGTCGCCGTGATCGTGGACCGCGACACCGGTGCCAAGGAAAAGATCGAGGCAGAGGCCGGAGTTCCCTACCTCTTCGCCTTCGGCAAGGACGAACTCGGCCTCAGCTAGGAGTTCACCCCTCAGCGGACGCGTGTGGACGGTGGATTGACCGTGAATTATCATTTTCAGATATCCACCCACCCCTCCGGAGATCAAGCGCCATGCTCCTACCCGAAGAAATCCTCGAATCTGAGCCCCTCAGCACCGTCGACCAGATCCAGAACCTCATCCTGGACAGCGCCGATTTTGAGGACTTCCTCAACGAACTCGCTCGTTTCTCCGCCCACCAAGTCGCCGGCACCGGCGACGACGCCCTGTGCGGCATCACCCTGCTGCGCGACCGCAAGGCCGCGACCATCGGCTGGAGCAGCGACTCCGCCCGCGAGGTGGACGAAATCCAGTACCGGCTTTCGCAGGGCCCGTGCCTGACGGCGGCCCAGGAGGAACGTGAAGTCTACGTCCCGGACCTGTTCGATGAGGACCGCTGGGGCCCGGACTATGCCAACGCCGTCGCGTCGCACGGCCTTCGTTCGGTGCTTTCCGTGCCGTTCCACCTGCAGGGCGAAGCCCAGGCGGCGCTGAACCTGTACTCCGATGTGCCGCACAAGTTCGACGGCGACGTTGCCGCCCGGGCGCGCGGCTACACCCGCCAGATCTCGCAGGCGCTCCGGCTCGCGGTCCGCTTCTCCCTGCACACCGACAGCGCCACGAACCTCCGGGCCACGCTCGAATCCCGCACCGTGATCGACATCGCCATCGGGATCGTCATGGCACAAAACCGCTGCAACCAGGAGACGGCCGTCCGGATCCTCACCGACGCGTCCAGCAACGGCAACGTCAAGCTGCGTGATATCGCCGCCTCCCTGGTCCAGTCGGTGGGCGGCACCACCTCGCGGACGCACTTCGAGGAACCCGGCCGGAGACAAACCGGCTAACCGGTACCGGCGTATGACTTGTGCGCACCTCCTGCGGCCGATACCCTGATCGAGGTTGAGCCGTCGGCCATAGACACCCTTTTTTGGAGTACCTATGGACACCTCGTTGAACGCCCACGCCAAGCTGGACATCGCCTCAGATGTCCTCCGGATCGATGTCCGGGGCAGCCTCACGCAGCACTCCCGCCCCAGCCTGATGCAGCTGATCCAGCGCGTCCGCCGGATGGGCATCACGTCCCACATCCGGGTGGACCTCGGCCGCGCCGCCTTCGTGGAGTCCGCTGCCCTGGCGGGCCTCCGCAACGACCTCAACGCCATCGACGGCGCCGCGGCGCTCGTCGACACCGCCGGAGCCCTGCCGAGCTCGGCCGGCGTGTCCCTGGAGCTGAGTCCGTCCCGGGATACCGCCGTCGCCGCGCTGCCGTCCCTCGATCTCTCGGCGGACTTCACCGCGTCCATTGACACCTCCGGGACACGGCCGCTAAACGTCTTCTCCGACGCCGAACTGCTCGCCGCGAGCGACTCCGTGTTCGGCCTGCTGGACAATCCGGCGGACATGGCCCGATCGCAGCTCCTCGCGACCTACGACGAAATCGGCCTCGAAATCAGCCGCCGGGAAGCCGGACCGGCAACCGTCCGCCACGACGTCGGCCTGGAAATCAGCCGCCCCGGGTTGGGCCGGGAACCGGAACCGGCCTAGGCGGCGCCAGCCGACCACGCTGTAACTGAGCTGTTATCCGGCACCGTTTCTGATCCGCGTTCCTCGGTGGCTACGGTAGAGATGTGCCGCGTGAGCCTGAAGTTGAGGATGTGGGCGGGAACGGCGATGCCGACGCCCGTGTGCTCCGGCACGCCGCCGAACTCCGGCGGTTCTCCCGGCGGGGCTTGCTGATCGGTGCCGGCGCCGCCTCCGTGCTGGCGGCGGACATGCTGCTGACCCGTCGGGTGCAGGCCGAACGCCGCGTTCATAAAATCCTCACGGTGCCGGACGAGACCGCCGAGAAGTACTTCCCCAACGCCAGCTGGTTCCTCTTTCCCGGCTACAAGACGAGCTGGGAGGAAGCCCTGTGGATCCTGAACGCCCTGCGTGGTGCGCTGAACAAGCGCGGCCAGCTCGCCGCCGTCGGGTACTCCAATGTGGGCCTCGACATCGACCAGATCGTCATCGCCGTGGTCGAGCACGCGCGGGCGCATCAACTGACCACGTTCTACTTCTACGGCCACAGCTTCGGCGGCATGGTGGCCACCCAGGTCGCGGCCCGGCTCCGGGAACTGCACGGGATTGAGGTGGCGTTTATCCTGCTGGACTCCAGCCCGTACAGCAAGTACGACGTGCTGGACCAGAGCTGGTTCGAGGGCGTCGTGTTCCTCTACGAGAGCGGCTTCCGGTTCCCCTCGGTGCTGCGCGGCGGCTACGAACTTGGTGAGCGAATGATGCACAAGGACGAGCGCAGCTGGGGGCAGGTCGTGGACCAGACCCTGGAGCAGCTCTCGCCGATTGCACCCTCCAGCGTGCTGATCCAGTCCGAGTCCGCCTACATCTACCACTATGACGCCACCCGCTTCGCCGGCAAGCTCGGCGGGACCCGGATGGCCTTCGTCGGCAACCCGCGGGACCGGACGGTCGACTACGAGACTGCCCGGGACTCCTGGTCGCTGATCTTCAAGGACAACATGGCCGCCGATTCACTGCGGACCGACGGCGCCCAGCCGGCGCACGCCAGCCCTGGCTGGAATCCGTTCATCTACCGGCCGATCATCGAGGAGCTGCAGGACGGGATCCTCCCGCTGCCCTCCGGCGGAGGCAAGAAGACCGCCTTCTAGGGTGCTAGATCTGGTTCTTCAGGTCGGCCACGGAGTTCAGGATCTGGTTGGGCCGGAACGGGTAGGCGGCGATGTCGTCCTTGTGGGTGATGCCGCTGAGGACCAGCACCGTGTGCAGCCCCGCTTCCATCCCCGCGATGATGTCGGTGTCCATACGGTCACCGATCATGGCCGTGGTCTCCGAATGCGCGTCGATCTGGTTCATGGCCGAGCGGAACATCATCGGGTTCGGCTTGCCCACAATGTAGGGTTCCCGGCCCGTGGCCTTCGTGATGAGCGCCGCGATCGCGCCTGTGGCCGGCATCGGGCCGTCCTTCGAGGGGCCGGTGGCGTCAGGGTTGGTGGCGATGAACCTCGCCCCGCCCAGGATCAGCCGGATGGCCATGGTGATGGCTTCAAAGGAGTAGGTCCGGGTTTCGCCGAGCACCACGAAGTCCGGGTCCTGGTCGGTGAGGATAAAGCCGGCCTCGTGCAGCGCCGTCGTCAGCCCCGCTTCGCCGATCGTGTAGGCGCGGTTGCCGGAATCCGAGCCGCGCACCTGGTCCTTGAGGAACTGGGCCGTGGCCAGGGCGGAGGTCCAGATGTTCTCCTCGGGGATTTCCAGGCCCGAGCTCTTCAGCCGGGCGGCGAGGTCCCGGGGGGTGAAGATCGAGTTGTTGGTCAGGACGAGGAAGCGCCGGGACGTGTCCACCCAGCGCTGGATGAGTTCAGCGGCGCCGGGGATGGGCTGGTTTTCGTGGACCAGGACACCGTCCATGTCCGTCAGCCAGCACTCGATCTCCTGGCCGCTGCGGTACACGGATTTGGATGAAAGCACGTGGTCCGCGTCTTCCCTGTGGTCTGCCTGCTGCTCCGCCATGCTGTCCTCCGCCGATAATGTGCCGATGCCAGTCCCAGTCTAATGTTGAGTCGTGACTGAACCCGAGATCCCCAGCGAAACCCTTTCCGGCACCCCGGCGGAGCCGGAGCCGGAGGCAGAGGCCAAGGCGGAGGTCGGCGTCGGGCCCTGGGAAGGGGAACTGCCGGAGGGCGCTCACTGGGACCCGGACCTCCTGGCGGACGGTGACCGCCGCAACGTGGTCGATAAATACCGCTACTGGAAGCACGAGTCGATCGTCGCGGACCTGGACTCCAAGCGGCACAACTTCCACATCGCGATCGAAAACTGGCAGCACGACATGAACATCGGCACCGTCGTGCGCAGCGCCAACGCGTTCCTGGCCAAGGAAGTCCACATCATCGGGCGACGCCGGTGGAACCGCCGCGGGGCCATGGTCACCGACCGGTACCAGCACATCCGGCACCACCCCACCGTCGCGGACTTCGTGGCGTGGGCAGAGGGGGAGGGCCTGGCCATCATCGGCATCGACATCTTCCCGGACTCCGTTCCGCTGGAAACCTATGAACTGCCCAGGGACTGCGTGCTGGTGTTCGGCCAGGAGGGCCCGGGACTTTCCCCCGAGGTCCACGAAGCGGCGGTGGACACCCTGTCGATCGAACAGTTCGGCTCCACACGATCCATCAACGCCGCCTCCGCCGCCGCCATCGCGATGCACGCCTGGATCCGCCGGCACGTGTTCAACCAGCTCCCGGGGTAGGGGCGCGGCCGGCGCGCTCACATCGAGTTGGCATTTCGTGGCAATGTTTCACGCCAGCACTGCCACGAAATGCCAACTCGATGCCCCCGGCTGCATAGGGCTGTGGATAACTCAACCGAGACGTGATCGAAGCAGGCACAATGGGCCATGCGCAGGGCACCGCTTCCGCTCCATCTCACTACCGGATCCTTTTCCCTGCGTGCCGCGGACCAGGCGGGCGTCACCCGCACGCGCACCGCGGCGCGGGACCTGGTGACGGTCTCTCGCGGCATCCGGATCTGTGCGGGCTCCGCCGCCGCCGGAGCCGCCGCGCTGCGGGCCTACACCGATCTCGACGACGAGGCCACCCTCAGCCTCGGGTCGGCGGCGCGCCTGTGGAGCGCGCCCCTGCCCGGCTGGCTGGAGGAGGACTGGCGCATCCACCTCGCCCGGCGCAGGGGTCTCAGCACACCGCGTCGGGTCAACATCGTAGGGCACCAGTTGGCGCTGCTGCCGGACGAGGTGGTGGAGCTCGACGGCGTCCGGCTCACGTCGCCCGCCCGGACCTGGCTGGATCTGGCCTCGGTACTCAGCATCGACGACCTTGTCATTGCCGGCGATTCCATGGTTTGCCAGCACGGGCCGGAGTTTCCCGTTCCCCGGGAAGCCTTGTGCAGCATCGAAGACTTGCGGCGCATGCTTGAGCGGCACCGGGGAAGCCGGGGCGTGCGGAAGGCGCGGGCCGCCGTCGAGCTAATCCGGGTGGGTGCCGATTCGCCGCCCGAAACGCGGCTGCGCCTGGCGCTCGTGCGTGCCGGGCTGCCCGAACCCGTCCTGAACCATGTCATCTGGAGTGAGGACCCCTGGGGCGGCCCGGGCTCTCCCGTCCTGTGGCCTGACGCCGCCTACCCGCAGCGGCGGATTGCCCTCCAATACGAAGGGGCGCACCACAATGGGGAAGACCAGTATTTGCGTGACATCCGGAGGGCAGACACTACGGCGCGTTCCGGCTGGCTCGAGGTGCGCGTATCCCGTTGGGACCTCGCAGGGGAGCGTCCGGCAGCCGTCCGCAAGGTCCGCGCCGTCCTCGAAGGCCGCATCAGGCCCGCGAGTTGACAGTTCGCGGCAATGTTTTCGCATGATACTGCCGCGAAGTGCGAAATCGATGGGATGCCGCGCGCCGATCACGCGGTCGAGTATTACAGGCACGAGTGACCGGAACCACTGCCCGGGCGAAGGAATGGCTAGGATGGTTCCTAGCCGACGAGGTTCACTCCAGGGTGAGCCCAGCCCGCAGACGAAACTCACTTTAGGAGTCAGCATGCCCATTGCAACCCCAGAGATCTACTCCGAGATGATCGACCGCGCCAAGACGGGTGGCTTCGCCTTCCCCGCCGTCAACGTCACGTCCTCCCAGACCCTCAACGCGGCCCTCCGCGGCTTCGCCGAGGCCGAGTCCGACGGCATCGTCCAGGTCTCCACCGGCGGTGCCGCCTACTGGTCCGGGGCCTCCACCAAGGACATGGTGGCCGGTTCGCTCGGCTTCGCCGCGTTTGCCCGCGAAGTCGCCAAGAACTACGGCGTCAACATCGCCCTGCACACCGACCACTGCCCCAAGGACAAGCTGGACGGCTTCGTCCTGCCGCTGCTGGCAGCTTCCGAGGCCGAGGTCAAGGCCGGCCGCAACCCGCTCTTCAGCTCCCACATGTGGGACGGCTCCGCCGAGACCCTGCCGGAAAACCTGCGCATCGCCCGTGAGCTGCTGGAGCGCACCGCGGCCGCCAAGATGATCCTCGAGGTCGAGATCGGCACCGTCGGCGGCGAGGAAGACGGCGTCGAGAACGCCATCAACGACAAGCTGTACACCACGGTCGAGGACGCCCTCGCCACCATCGAAGCCCTCGGTGCCGGCGAGAACGGCCGCTACATCACGGCACTGACCTTCGGCAACGTGCACGGCGTCTACAAGCCCGGCGGCGTCAAGCTCCGCCCGGAGATCCTCAAGGACATCCAGGAGCAGGTCGGCGCCAAGATCGGCAAGGCCAACCCGTTCGACCTGGTCTTCCACGGCGGCTCCGGCTCCTCCGAGAAGGAGATCGCCGACGCCGTCTCCTACGGTGTGATCAAGATGAACATCGACACCGACACCCAGTACGCCTACACGCGCCCCGTGGCGGACCACATGTTCCGCAACTACGACGGCGTGCTGAAGGTCGACGGCGAGGTCGGCAACAAGAAGCTGTACGACCCGCGCGTCTGGGGTGCCTCCGCCGAGGCCGGCCTCGCGGCCCGTGTGGTCGAGGCCGCCCAGCAGCTCGGCTCCACCGGCAAGACGTTCTAGGCATGTCGGACGAGTTCCGCAAGAACCTGATGGGTCCCGAGCCTACGCTCCTGCCCGCCGAGACTGAGGTCTACGCGGCGCTGGACGCGGGCCAGGAAGCCCTGGACCTGGTGGAAAAGCACCCGACATCCTCGCTGCTTTGGGCAGTGCTGGCCGAGGAAGCGTGGAGCGAGGGCCGGACCATCGACTCCTACGCCTACTCGCGGGTCGGCTACCACCGCGGCCTGGATTCGTTGCGCCGCAACGGCTGGCGTGGCGTCGGGCCCATCCCGTGGGAACACGAACCGAACCGCGGCTTCCTGCGTGCCCTGTATTCGCTGGGCCGGGCTTCCGCGGCGATCGGCGAGGCCGAGGAGCCGGAACGGATCGAGAAGTTCCTCAACGACTCGGACCCCTTCGCCAAGGCAGCCATCGAAGCCGAAAAGCGCTAACCACAACGCGGGGTCGCTTTCGGCCCATTCCGCACCTTGGGATGGGCCGAAAGCGACCCCGCGTTGCTAGTTAAAGTCCGACGGCGGGCGCCCACCACTCAGGTGGGCGCCCGCCGTCGTTGTGGCGAACAATTAGCTGGTCTTGGCCAGACCGGTCCGGGCCATGGCGTCAGCGTAGACGGTGCCCATCTCGTCGAGGTACTGCTCCTGGCGGGCCGGGGTGCCGGCGAAGGCGCGGCCGCTGAGCGAGCGGACCTTGTAGGTCTTGAGGCCGCGGCGCCAGATCATGGGCACCTCGGTCTTGAGAAGCAGGTTCGCGAGGCGGTTGGCCTCGGTGCCGTGGGCCACAATCACCGAGGCGCGGGGCACGACGGCGAGGAACTTCAGCAGCGGCTTCAAGCCTGCGGAGATCTGGTCCGGCGTGAACTTGCCGTTGGGTTCGCCCGGCACGTACCAGGGGTGGACGTTCCACGGCATCACGTACTCGGGCCGCAGGCCGAGCTTCCACTGGACGCCGAGCAGGCGGGTGGCCGCTTCCTCGTCGCCGGCGGTGATGAATCCGGACTCGTCCTCGGTTCCAATGTTGGAGAAAAGGCTGATGATCCGGCACTCGTCGACGTCGTGCAACGGGTCCACATACGGGACGTTCGTGCCAGCTTTGGTTGCCTGCAGCGTGTCGCACAGCTCGTTGACTGCTGCAACGCTAGGTTCGTAGCGGCGGCTCAGAAGCTGTTCGCGTGAATTTTCAGTGGCCAAGGCTGTCATATATTGCTGAGTCTCCTGCGGGTTTGGTAAAGCTGCCAGACCGTACGCGGCATGCCGGGCACCGGGGCATGCCAAGTACGGTGTGGTTTGAAAATGTGGTGTGGACCGATTCCTGGTCGATCCTTATTAGTCTATCAAGCCCTGCGAAATGCCGTTTCGGCCGACGCCGGATTACCAGAGCCGCGTGGTGGCGCGGCGGGCGCCTTCCCCCAGGGATTCCAGCTTGGCGAAGGCGATTTGCGCGTGCACGCGGCCGCCGAGGCCGCAGTCTGTGGAAGCAATCACATTTTCCCGGCCCACCAGGTTGGCGAAGCGTAGGATCCGGTCCGCCACTAGGTCGGGGTGCTCCACGACGTTGGTGGCATGGGAGACGACGCCGGGGATGATGACCTTGCCGTCGGGGAGCCTGGTGTCCTCCCAGACGCGCCATTCGTGCTCGTGGCGGACGTTGGCGGCCTCGAAGGAGTAGCCGCCGGCATTGATCTGCAGCACGGAGCCGATGATGTCCGCGAAGGGGATGTCCGTGGTGTGCGGGCCGTGCCAGGAACCCCAGCAGACGTGCAGCCTGATCTGCTCCGGGGGGAGGTCGCGCAGGGCCCAGTTGGTGGCTTCAACCCTGAGCTGGATGAATTTGAGATAGTCCGCAAGGCTCGGTTCCGGGTTGATCTGGTCCCAGCTTTCGGCCAGCGACGGATCGTCGAGCTGGACCGTGAGCCCGGCGTCGACGATGGCCTGGTACTCCTCACGCATGGCGTCGGCGCAGGCGTAGAGGAGTTCCTCATCGGTTTTGTAGTACTCGTTGGCGACGCGGGCGCAGGAGCCGGGGGAGAGGGAAGCGACGAAGCCTTCGGTCAGCCCGGCGGCGGCCAGGCCGGTTTTGAGGTTGGCAATGTCCGAGGCCACGAGGTCCTGCCCGGTGTAGTGCAGCGGGCCGGCAATCTTCGGCTGCGTGACACTCTTGCGGTGCGCCAGGATCCCGGAGGACGGGTCGTTGTAGGCCTCGTTGAACTTTTGCCGGTCGCGACGGTCCGGGAAGGAAGTCAGCACGATGTTGCCCGGTGTGGAGCGGTGCACCGCGGCGTCGGCCCAGCGGTCGACCTCCGTCGGCTCGAGGCCGCCGAGCCGGCTGAAGGAGTAGTTCCACCACGCCCCGTAGTCCACCGAGCTGGACATCGTGTGGCCGTATTCGCCGTCGTTGGGGATGTCGATGCCGAGGTCCTTCTGCCGCTGGACGATGTCCACCACGGAGGTTTCCAGCAGATCCAGGAACTCGGGGGTGACGCCGTCCGCTTCCCTGGCCTCGTTCGCGGCGATGAGTTCGGGGGTACGGGGCAGGGATCCGGCGTGCGTGGCGCGGATATGGTCGGTGTTCTGGCGCACGGGGTGCTTCCTTTCCATCGGTCCTGGCGGTAGCACCCTTCGCCGGCACAAGGCTGTGTCCGGCCAGGGTTGCTGCGGCGTCAGCGGTCCAGGTCCCTCGGCCGCTCGGGATGGTCAACTCTCACTTAATTCCACCCGGCCGGCCGGCGCAAGTGCGCGCGCCGAAGTTCCGCTGGCTGGACGCCTGGGCGCGGGCCGCAGCCAGCGGGAAGTCCATTGGATGGTCAAATGAACTGCCGCGACCGTGATCGGCTAAACTTGGGTGGTAAGAGCCCCGGACTCTGGCGTTGATGGTAAGAGCACAGCGGTAGATTCGGGGCATTCTCATGAACGGCGCTGAGTTCCGTTGACCACCCTGGTGAGTCACGCGGACTTCGGCCCGAACGAATGGGGGAGGATCCCATGCCAGCAATCGTGATCGTCGGAGCCCAATGGGGCGACGAAGGCAAAGGTAAGGCCACTGACCTGCTTGGTGGCCGAGTCGACTACGTCGTCAAGCCCAACGGCGGCAACAATGCCGGGCACACCGTCGTCGTAGGCGGTGAGAAGTATGAGCTCAAGCTCCTTCCGGCCGGCATCCTGAGCCCCAACGCGATACCGATCATCGGCAACGGCTGCGTGGTGAACCTCGAGGCGCTGTTCCAGGAGATCGACGGCCTCGAAGCCCGCGGCGCCGACACCTCCAAGCTGCGTGTCTCCGCCAACGCCCACCTCGTGGCGCCCTACCACCAGGTCCTGGACAAGGTCACGGAGCGGTTCCTCGGCTCCCGCGCCATCGGCACCACCGGCCGCGGTATCGGCCCGGCGTACATGGACAAGGTGGCCCGCCTCGGCATCCGCGTCCAGGACGTCTTTGATGCCTCGATCCTGCGCCAGAAGGTCGAAGGGTCGCTGCGGCAGAAGAACGAACTCCTGGTCAAGGTCTACAACCGCCGCGACATCGAGGTGGATGAAATCGTGGAGTACTTCCTGTCCTTCGCCGAACGGCTCCGCCCGCTGGTCATCGACAGCACCTATGTCCTGAACACCGCCCTGGACGAGGGCAAGGTGGTCCTCATGGAAGGCGGCCAGGCCACGTTCCTGGACGTTGACCACGGCACCTACCCCTTTGTGACCTCCTCGAACCCGACGGCCGGCGGCGCCTCCGTGGGCTCGGGCATCGGCCCCACCCGCATCTCGCGCTCCATCGGCATCATCAAGGCGTACACCACCCGGGTGGGCGCGGGCCCCTTCCCCACCGAGCTGTTCGACGAGATGGGCATGTACCTGCAGAAGACGGGCGGCGAGTTCGGCGTCAACACCGGCCGGCCGCGCCGCTGCGGCTGGTACGACGCCGTGCTGGCGCGCCACGCCTCGCGCGTCAACGGGTTCACGGACTACTTCGTCACCAAGCTGGACGTGCTCACGGGCATCGAGCAGATCCCGGTCTGCGTGGCCTACGATGTTGACGGCGTCCGGCACGATGAAATGCCGATGACCCAGACCGAGTTCCACCACGCCAAGCCGATCTTCGAGCACTTCGACGGCTGGACCGAGGACATCACCGGCGCCCGCACCCTGGAGGACCTCCCGGAGAACGCCAAGAACTACGTGCTGGCGCTCGAGAAGCTCTCCGGCACGCGCTTCTCGGCGATCGGCGTGGGCCCGGACCGTGATCAGACGATCGTGATCAACGACCTGATCAACGACTGACGCTTCAACAATTGAGGTACGACGGCGGCGGATCACCTGGAAAGGTGCCCGCCGTCGTCGTCATAGTCCCCGTGATTGCCGGCTGGGCCGGCCCGTACGGGATGCCCGGGGATATTGACCCGGAATCCTGTCCGAGCCACGATGAAAGAAGCAGCACTCCCGGCACACCGATGGCCCCCATTGCAGACTCTTGGGCAGCGACCCGAGTCAAGCAGGGGAAGCCACACGAAAGGACGCGACATGAGCGACATGCCCGGCGCAGAACGTCGCCACAGCGAGGCTCCGGCTGAGGGGGATCCGACCGCCGACGTGTCGGAGATCCGGCTCCATTCCCAGGAACCGGCCGAGGGCGAAGATTTCGTCGACGCCGCACCCGGCACGCCACCGACCCCCGGAACAGCAGGGGTCGACGACGCCGGCCCGGCCCAGGAACCTTAGGCCAGGACCTGGCGCCTGGAGGATATGACCCCGGTGTCGAAGCCGGCCAGGTGCAGGCCGCCGTGGAACCGGGCATGCTCAATCTTCACGCAGCGGTCCATCACGACGTCGAGCCCTGCAGCTTCCGCTTCCTTCGCCACGTCCTCGTGCCAGGAGCCGAGCTGCAGCCAGAGCGTCCTGGCGCCGGCGGCGATGGCCTCGTCCAGGACTCCCGGCAGGTCATCGTGCTTGCGGAAGACGTCCACGATGTCCGGGCTCTCCGGCAGGTCCGCGAGCGAGGCGTAGGTCTTCTCGCCCAGGATCTCCTTCACCACCGGGTTCACGAAGTACACCTTGTAGCGCGTGGAGGACTGCAGGTAGGTCGCCACAAAGTAGCTCGCCCGGGACGGCTTGTCCGAGGCGCCCACAATCGCGATCGATTTCGCCTGCCGCAGCAGGTTCAGCCGCTCCGGCGCCGACGGCCCGGCCCAGGTTCGCTCTTCAATGGTCATCAGTTCGCTCCAATCGTGCAGGTGTCAGCCTCTGGTGCATCCGCACGCGGCTTAGCATTCCCGGCTTTCCCCGGACTCGCAAGCTCGTCCGGGGACCCCGAGCCGGTCTCTTCACCGCCTCGTTCCTCGGCGGCGCGATGCGCCGCTTCCGCGGATACACCGTCGGCCCCCATGAAACACGCCAGGTCCAGGGCCTGGTCAAGGTCCCAGAGGATGTCCTCGATGTCTTCCAGGCCGATCGAAATCCGGATCAGGTCCTCGGGGATACCGGCGGATTCGAGCTGCTGCGGGCTGAGCTGCTGGTGGGTGGTGGAGCCCGGGTGGATCACCAGGGTCCGTGAGTCGCCGACGTTGGCCAGGTGCGAGGCCAGCTGCAGGGACTCGATGAACTTCTGGCCCGCGGCCCGGCCGCCTTTCACGCCGAAGGAGAACACCGAGCCCGGTCCCAGCGGCAGGTACTTTTTCGCCCGCTCGAAGTGCGGGTGCGAGGGCAGGCCGGAGAAGTTCACGTAGGCCACGCGCTCGTCGGCTTCGAGCCATTCCGCCACGGCCTGGGCGTTCTTGAGGTGCTCGTCCAGGCGCTGCGGGAGGGTCTCCACGCCCTGCAGGAGCTGGAACGCGGACATCGGCGACAGCGCGGGTCCGATGTCGCGCAGCTGCTCGCAGCGGAGCTTGGTCAGGAAACCGTACTCGCCGAAGTTCCCCCACCAGGAGACGTTGCCGTAGGACGCGACCGGCTCGGTCATGGTGGGGAACTTCCCGTTGCCCCAGTCAAAGCGGCCGCTCTCGACAATGACGCCGCCGAGGGTGGTGCCGTGCCCGCCGAGGAACTTGGTGGCGGAGTGGATCACGATATCCGCCCCGTGTTCGATCGGCCGCACGAGGTACGGGGTGCTCAGGGTGGCGTCGACGACGAGGGGGATGCCGGCGTCGCGCGCGACCTTGGCCAGCCCCTCCAGGTCCTGGACTTCCGAGGACGGGTTGGCGACCACCTCGACGAAAATCGCCTTGGTGTTCTCGCGGACCGCCGCGGCGTAGTCCGCCGGGTCGGTGCCGGGGACGAACGTGGTGTCCACCCCGAAGCGGCGCAGCGTCACGTCCAGCTGGGTCACGGTGCCGCCGTACAGCTGGGAGGCCGCGACGATGTGGTCGCCGGACTGGGTGAGCGCGGCGAAGGTGATGAACTCCGCGGCCATGCCCGAGGACGTGGCCACCGCGCCGATGCCGCCCTCGAGGGACGCAATGCGTTCCTCGAACGCGGCGACCGTGGGGTTGCCGATCCGGGAGTAGATGTTGCCGTACTTCTGCAGCGCGAAGAGGTTGGCGGCGTCCTGGGTGTCCTTGAACACGAAGGACGTGGTCTGGTAGATCGGCACGGCCCGGGCGCCGTGCTCGGCGTCGGGCGTTCCGCCGGCGTGCAGGGCGCGGGTGCGGAAACCGAACTTGCGGTCGGCCATTACGCGTTCACCAGCTCGCCGGCAGTGCCGGCCGGAACTGCCGGGGTGCCGGACAGGTCCAGTTCGGTGCCGTTCTTCCGGGCGAGGTCGGCCTCGAGTTCGCGGACGATCGGCAGGATGTCCTGGCCGAACGCCGCGACCTCTTCCTGGAAGTGCAGGTAGCCGGTGAGGAACAGGTTCACGCCGATTTTCTTGTACTCCACGATCCGCTCGGCGATCTGCTCCGGGGTGCCGATCAGCTGGGTCTTGAAGCCGTCGTTGTACTGGACCAGGTCCTCGAAGCTGGAGTCGGCCCACATGCCCTTGCCGTCCTTAGTGGAGGCGCCGGCTTCCTGGACCGCGGCACGGAAACCCTCGACGGCGGGCTTGTGCGCCTTCGCGACGATCTCGCGGAGCGTGTCCCGGGCTTCCTTCTCGGAATCGCGGGCGATCACGAAGCCGTTCAGGCCGAACTTGGGGGAGGGGAGGGCCCCGTCGGTCCCGCGCCGGGTCTCGCCGGCCGCGGCGACGACGCCGGCGATGTTCTCCTTGAAGCCTTCGAGGTCCTTGCCGTTGGAGAAGTACCAGTCCGCCACGCGGCCGGCCGTCGCCTGCGCGGCGGTGGAGTTGCCGCCGAAGAAGATCTCCGGGTGCGCCCGGCCCGGAACGTCCACCGGGGCCGGGTTCAGGGTGAAGTTGTTGATGTTGTAGTACTTGCCGGACTGGCTGTAGTCCTGCTCGGTCCAGAGCCCGCGGAGGACCTTGATGAACTCCTCGGTGCGGACGTAGCGTTCGTCGTGCTCGAGCCATTCGAGGCCGAAGTTCTCGAACTCGGCCTTGAGCCAGCCGGAGACGATGTTCACGGCGGCGCGGCCGTTGGAGATGTGGTCGGCGGTGATGATGAACTTCGCCAGCACACCGGGGTGCCACATGCCCGGATGGACAGCGGAGATCACCTTCAGCCGCTCGGTGGCGGCCAGCAGCGCGAGGCTGAACGAGGTGGCCTCGTGCTGCTTGTCCGCGCCGTAGGAGGCTGCGTAGCGGGTCTGGGTTAGGGCGTATTCGAAGCCGGAGTTCTCCGCGATCCGGGCCAGTTTCTTGTTGTACTCGAAGTCCCAGCCGGTGCGCTGTTCGATCGTGGAGACCACGAGGCCGCCGGAGACATTCGGAACCCAGTAGGCGAACTTGAGCGGATCGGAAAGACGGGCGACGTTGCTGATGTCAGTCATGGATGTTCCTTACTTCTGGGTTATTTCGGGTTGGTCATTGCGTTCACGCAGGACGGTCTGGATGCCGGCGATCGACGGCTCGTTCTGCAGCGAGGTCGTGTCACCGAGCGTGGTTCCTTCGAACAGCTGGGTCAGCAGCCGGCGCATGATCTTGCCGCTGCGGGTTTTCGGCACATCCTCGACGACGACGACGTCGCGCGGCTTAGCGATCGGCCCGATCTCCTTCGCGACCCAAGCCTTCAATTCGGACGCGATGTCCTCGGTAGCCGCGCATCGCGCGAGCGAGGAACGAGCGAGTGAAGTGATCGGACCGGGGTCCCCGGGCGAGCTTGCGAGCTCGGGGGAGTCCGTGAACGCTAAGCGGCGCGAGGACATCGCGTCCGAACTCTTCAGCACCACGAACGCGACGACGGCGTGGCCGGTCTTCGGGTCCGCGACCGGGCAGACGCCGGCCTCCACGACGTCCGGGTGCGAGACGAGGGCCGATTCGATCTCGATCGTGGAGAGCAGGTGGCCGGAGACGTTCAGGGTGTCGTCCACCCGCCCGAGGATCCAGATGTCGCCGTCGTCGTCGTACTTGGCGCCGTCGCCGGCGAGGAACCAGCCCCGGTCGGCGTACTGGCGCCAGTATGAGTCGAAGTAACGCTGCGGGTTGCCCCAGACCGTGCGGGCGATGGCGGGGCCGGGGGCGTCCACCACAATGAAGCCCTGGACGCCCGGCGGGACCGTGTTGCCGGCGTCGTCCACGATCCGGGTGCTGACGCCGGGCAGCGGCCGGGCGGCGCAGCCGGGCTTGAACTCGGTGTCGGTCGGTGCGGGGGAGAGGATGGTGGCGCCGGTTTCGGACTGCCACCAGGTGTCCACCACCGGGACCGTGCCGGACCCGACGTTCTTCCGGAACCAGCGCCACGCCTCGGGGTTGACGGCTTCGCCGACGGTGCCGAGCAGGCGGATGGAGGAGAGGTCGTAGCCGGCCGGGACGCCGTCCGGGAACCAGCCCATCAGCGAGCGGATGAGGGTGGGCGCGGTGTAGTACTGCGTGACGCCGTAGCGTTCGATGATTTCGAAGTGCCGGCCCGGGTGCGGGGTGTTCGGCGTGCCCTCGAAGATCACTTGGGTGGCGCCGTTGGAGAGCGGGCCGTACAGCTCGTAGGTGTGGGCGGTGACCCAGGCGAGGTCCGCCGTGCACCAGTGGACGTCGCCGTCGCGGAGGGCCGGGTCCGGGTTGCTGAAGAGGTGCTCGAAGCTCCAGGAGGCCTGGGTGAGGTAGCCGCCGGAGGTGTGGACCAGGCCCTTGGGCTTGCCGGTGGTGCCGGAGGTGTACATGATGAACAGCGGCGTTTCGGCGTCGAACGCTTCCGGCGTGTGGTCCGCGGAGGCCTGCCCGACGGCGTCATGCCACCACACGTCGCGGCCCGCGGTCATCGGGACGGTGTCCAGCAGTTCCGGTGCGGTGGTGCGGTTGACCACCAGGACGTGCTCGACGGCGTTGTCCCCGGCGACGGCCGCGTCCGCGTTGTCCTTGACCGGCACGGCCACGCCGCGGCGGAACTGCCCGTCGGTGGTGACGAGCAGTTTGGCGCCTGTGTCCTCCACCCGGAACCTGAGCGCCTCGGCGGAGAAGCCGCCGAAGACGAGCGAGTGGATGGCGCCGATGCGGGCCACGGCCAGGGTGATGATCACGGTCTCCGGGATGACCGGGAGGTAGATGACCACCCGGTCGCCCTTGGTGATGCCGAGGTCCAGCAGGGCGTTGGCTGCCCGGGAGACCTCGCGCTGCAGTCCGGCGTAGGTGATGGTGCGGCGGTCGCCGGGCTCGCCCTCGAAGTGCAGGGCCACCTTGTCACCGCGTCCCGCCGCGACGTGGCGGTCGACGCAGTTGTAGGCGACGTTGAGCCGGCCGCCGTCGAACCAGGTGATGTCCGGACCGGTGCCGGCGCCGACGTCGGCCGGGACGCGGCGGTGGGTGGTGTGCCAGGGCTTGTCCTGCCCGGGAACGTCCGCCCAGTCGAGCCGGAGGGCCGCGTCCTCCCAGAAGGAGAGGCGCTCGGCCTCCGTGACCGGGTGGCCGGGCGGGGCTGTTTGGTGCACCGTGCGCGCGGGCGAGGAAAGGGCAGTTGTCATTGGGATACTCCATCGGTCCTGGCGGTAGCACCCTGCGGTCAGGGTTGCTGCGGCGTCATGGATCCAGGTCTCTTGGCCGCTCGGGATGGTCCTTCCCAACTAAAACGGATTGGGGGCGTTTCCTCAAATTCCGAGGTTTTGTCGCGTAATATTCGGCCAGATGCCCTTCGGTGCTGAAGTGTCGGTCAATTGTTCGGAATGCCGTGGCCCTCGGATGCCCTGTCGCTGGCCGGGAGCCGGCGCGGTGGCGGTTAGGCTGTGCTCATGGCCCACGTCAACGATCCGGCAGTCCTCGAAAAGCTCATGCGCACCAAGGGGCGGTGGGCCATTGTCGGCCTGTCCACGAACCAGTGGCGTGCCGCCTACGACACATCCCTGTTCATCCGGGACCGGCTCGGGATGGAGATCATCCCGGTGAATCTGCCGGGCGATCCTGTGCACGGGGAAACCGGCTACGCCGCGCTTGCCGACATCCCGCCCGAAAAGCAGCCGATCGACGTCGTCGACTGCTTTGTGAATTCCCGGAAGGTGGGGGCCGTGGTGGATCAGGCGATCGCCGTCGGCGCCAAGGCTGTCTGGATGCAGCTCGGTGTGATCGACGAAGCGGCCGCGGCCCGGGCGAAAGCCGCCGGGCTCGACGTCATCATGAACGCCTGCCCCGCGCAGGACGCCAGGCGCTTCGGCCTCTGACCGGACTCGCGCCGCAACCGGGGCCGCGGCCGGCGGTCCCGGCAGTAATGCCTGCAGAATGTCCGGGCCGGCCAGTAGGCTCGGAACATGGATGCAGCTGCACTCCGGGGAATCTGCCTGGGCTTTCCCGGCGCCTTCGAGGACTTCCCGTTCGGGCCGGAGACGTCGGTGTTCAAGGTGCGGGCCGCAGTGTCCGGCGGCAGCCGCCGTGACGCCAAGATGTTCGCCCTCTCCGCCCTGGCGTCGGCCGACTTCTCCGTCAGCCTGAAATGCGAGCCCGCCCTGGCCGAACAGTTGCGCGCCGCGCATCCGGAGATCACCGGAGCGTGGCATATGAACAAGAAGCACTGGAACGGGGTGCGCCTGGACGGGTCCCTGCCCGATGCAATGGTGCGCGACATGGTGGAGGATTCCTACGACCTCGTGGTGGCCTCGCTGAGCCGCCGCCAGCAGGAGCAGCTGGGCTGGGCCCGGCTGGCCGACGGCGGCCGCGCGTGAGCGCGCGGATCGCCCGGGGCGAACTGAACTACCCCGGCATCGGATTCACCAGCGACGGCCGGTCGCCAGCGGGCTTCGACCGGTCCCGGGCCAGTGCCCATCTGGGCGAAGGGTTCGAGACCTACCGCCGCGTCGCCGCCGGGATCCTCACCTGGCAGATCCAGCGCCGGTCCGGGCTGCGGGTCCGGACCGAAACCGAGGCGGTGGAGTCCGGCTCCCGGATTGTCAGCGGATTCGGCATCGGGCCCTTCCGGATCAAGGCGCCGTGCGAGGTCGTGTGGGTCCGGCGCCCGGCCCCCGGAAACACGGCGCAGTCGGCAGGGTTCGGTTATGGCACGCTCCCCGGCCATCCGGAGCGCGGCGAGGAGGCGTTTGAGGTCTCCATCGACGCCGCCGGCGCCGTGACCTTCACCATCACCGCCTTCAGCAGGCACTCCAACTGGTTCTACGCCGTCGGCGGGGCAGCGGCCAAGGCCGCCCAAAGGCTCATCACTTCCCGATACATTGACAGTGCACGTCAACTGGCCGCAGGTGAGAGCCGATCAGGAGCAGGCAATGCTGAACCAAACCACGCTTGACGAACTTTGGAACTTCGAGGACCCGCAGGCCTCGGAAGCCCGCTTCCGGGCGGCAGCGGCCGATCCGGCCTACGACGCCGACGAACGCGCCGAGCTGACCACCCAGCTGGGCCGCGCCATCGGCCTGCAGGGCCGGTTCGAGGAAGCCGACGCGCTGCTGGACGCGGTCGACGGCGACGAACCCACCGTGGCGGTCCGGGTGCTGCTGGAGCGCGGCCGGGTGCTGAACTCCAGCGGGCACGCGGAGATGGCCGTGCCGCTCTTTGAACAGGCCGCCGAACTCGCGGACCACCTGGGCGAGGAATTCCTGGCCGTGGACGCGCTGCACATGCTCGCCATCGCCGATGCGGCCCACGCCGAGACGTGGACCCGCAGCGCCCTGGAATACGCGTCCACCGTGCACGACGAGCGGACCAGGCAGTGGCTCGTGGCCCTGCACAACAACCTGGGCTGGACGCTGCACGACGCCGGGCGCTGCACCGAGGCGATGGTGGAGTTCCAGCTCGCGGCGCAGTGGGCGGACCGCGTGGGCACCCCGCGGCAGCAGGAACTGGCGCGCGAGGCGATCGAGGCCTGCTGAAAACAGTCCCTTCGACTGTAAGAATGGAACACCGTCCCGCCATACCGAAAGGCAGTTCCGTGATCTTCATTGTCGTCAAATTCAAGGTCAAGCCCGACTGGTCCGACCGCTGGCTCGGCCTCGTGCAGGACTTCACCCGTGCGACCCGGCAGGAACCGGGCAACCTGTGGTTCGACTGGTCCCGCAGCGTGGAGGACCCCAACGAATTCGTCCTGGTCGAGGCCTTCAAGGATGACGCCGCCGGGGACCACGTCAACAGCGCACACTTCAAGCAGGCCATGGCGGATATGCCCCAGGCCCTGCGGGAGACGCCGCAGATCATCAGCCGCCAGTTCGACGGCGAGGGCTGGGACCGGATGGGTGAGCTCACCATCTAACCCCCGTCGACTGCTCCGTAACCGCCCTTTTGGCGCCCCAAAACGGCGGTTACGGAGCACTCGCTACGATAAATGCATGTGGATCGGCTGGATTGAATTCGACGTCCTCCTCGGCGACGTCCACAGCCTGAAGGAGAAGCGCTCCGTGGTGCGCCCGGTGCTCGCCGAGCTCAAGCGCCGCTTCGACGTCTCCGTGACCGAGGCCGGACTGCAGGACCAGTACCGCCGCACTGTGATCGGCGTCGGGCTGGTCGCGGCGGACCGGGCGCACCTCGTCGAGGTGCTGGCCGCTGTTGAACGCTTCGTCGCGGCCAGGCCGGAACTGGAACTGCTCAGCGCCCGCCAGCGCGAACTCCGCAGCGACGACTGAAACCATCGATTGCTCCGTAGGCGCCCTTATGAGGTGTCATAACGGCACCTGTGGAGCAGCGGATTGGGTGGTGTGGATAACTTCTGCGGCGTTCCCGCGGTTCTGGTCTCATGAAGCCATGAAAACCGCACGCCCGCTGCCGGACGATTTCCGGGGACGCCCCTTCACCGTTGTGGAAGCCGCCGCGGCCGGAGTGTCGCCCAAGCGGCTCCGCCACCGCTCCCTCGCAACGCTCGGGAAGGGGATCCGTTCCCAGGGCCCGACGCCGGGGATTCCGTTGAGCGTGAGGGTGCGGCCATTCATTGAGGTCAATGAGCGATGCGCCGCGTCGCACCTCACCGCGGCGGAGCTTGATTCGCTTCCGGCGCGGCGTCAAAAGGAGGGACCGCCGATGTATCACGTGATCAGGCCCGAGGGTGCAGCCCATCTCAACCGTCCACATGTCATCGTTCACCGGATGAAGCTCTACGACGACGAGATCACGCTCCTGGACGGGATTCCCCTCACCACACCGGAGCGAACCTGGCTGGATCTCGCCGAGATGCTGACCGTGGAGGAACTTGTGGTGGCCGGCGACAGCTGCGTCCGCGTCCCCCGGCTCGAGTTCGAGGGCAGGGACATGCCGTTATGCAGCCTCGCGGATCTGCAGCGGATGATCGACCGCCACCGGGGGAAGCGAGGAATCCGCAAGGCGCGGGAGGCCATCAGACTCATACGCGTGGGCTCGGATTCGCCGCAGGAATCCATGCTGAGACTTGCCATTGTCCGGGGCGGTCTTCCGGAACCGGAACTGAACGTGCCGATCGTGGACGATGCAGGAACGCGGCACCACGAACCCGACTTGTCCTACCGCAAATACAGGATCGGTATCGAGTACGAGGGCGAGCAACACGGCGAAGAGGGACAGATTGTCCGGGACATCGCCCGATCCGAACGGTACACGGCCCTCGGCTGGACCGAGGTCCGGATCTCCAACCGGCATATGCACAATGACGCCAAGGCCGCCGTGGCCAAGGTCCGGGCCGCGCTGGTCCAGGCCGGCTGGCGTCCGGGCCGTTAACCCACATCGACTGCTCCGAAACCGCCGTTCTGAGGGTTCAAAAGGGCGGTTGCGGAGCAGTCGATGGTGGTGGGGGGCGGTGGGGCTAGCCGAAGTACTTCGGCAGCGTCGCCTCGTGGGCTTCGCGGAGGGATCCGAGGTTCATGGTCTCGACGCCGGTGATCTCCAGCGTGCCGCCCTCAGCGTCGACGACGCCGATCCGCAGATGCGGGAAGCCGCGGGCGGTGCACATGTCCGTGAAGCGGATCTCCTCGGAGCGGGGCACCGCCACAATGGCGCGGCCCTGGGTCTCGGAGAACAGCGCCGTGAACAGGTCCACGCCGTCGCGGTCCAGGACATCCTGGAGCGCGACCCGGGCACCCACGCCGTAGCGCAGCGAGGACTCCACGAGGGCCGCCGCCAGGCCGCCTTCGGAGAGGTCGTGCGCGGAATCCACCATGCCGTCGCGGGAGGCATTGATCAGGATCTCACCCAGGGCCCGCTCGGCGGCGAGGTCAACCTTGGGCGGCAGCCCGCCGAGGTGTCCGCGCATGTTGGACCATTCGGAGCCGTCCAGTTCCGCCGCCGTCGTGCCGAGCAGGTAGATGGCCTGGCCGTCTTCCTTCCAGCCCGACGGCGTGCGGCGGGCGACGTCGTCGAACTTGCCGAGCACGGCCACCACCGGGGAGGGGTGGATGGGGGTGGTGCCGGTCTGGTTGTACAGCGAGACGTTGCCGCCGGTGACCGGGATGCCCAGCACCATGCAGGCATCCGACAGGCCGCGGATGGCTTCGGCCAGCTGCCACATCACGTCGGGGTCCTCGGGGGAGCCGAAGTTCAGGCAGTCGCTGACCGCCATCGGCACGGCACCGGAGGTGGCGACGTTACGGTACGCCTCGGCCAGCGCCAGCTGCGCGCCGTGGTACGGGTCGAGATAGGTGTAGCGGCCGTTGGCGTCGGTGGCGAGGGCCACGCCCAGGCCGGTTTCCTCATCCACCCGGACCACGCCGGCGTCGTCCGGGAACGCCATGGCGGTGTTGCCGCCGACGTAGCGGTCGTACTGGTTGGTGATCCAGGACTTGTCGCACATGTTAGGCGAGGCGACGAGTTCGGTGATGGCGGCGGCCAGCTCCGCAGGCGCGGACGGGCGGCCGGCGTCCTGCACGGACCCGGTGAAGGCATCGGCCTGCACGGCGTCCTGCCACTCGGGGCGGGCGTACGGGCGGTCGTAGACCGGGCCGTCGTGGGCCACGGTGCGCGGGTCGACGTCGACGATCACGTCGCCCTCCCAGGTGATGATGAGGCGGCCGGTATCCGTCACCTCGCCGAGCCAGGAGTACTCCACGGCCCACTTGTCCATGACGGCTTCAAACGCGGCGACGTTCTCCGGGGTGACCACGGCCATCATGCGTTCCTGCGACTCGGACATCAGGATTTCGCCCGGGGTCAGGGTCGGGTCGCGGAGCAGGACGGAGGTCAGTTCGACTTCCATGCCGCCGTCGCCGTTGGAGGCGAGCTCGGAGGTGGCGCAGGAAATGCCGGCGGCGCCGAGGTCCTGGATGCCGTCCACCAGGGAGCCCTTGAACAGCTCGAGGCAGCATTCGATCAGGACCTTCTCGGCGAAGGGGTCGCCGACCTGCACGGCGGGGCGCTTGGACGGCTTGGTGTCGTCGAAGGACTCCGAGGCCAGCACGGAGGCGCCGCCGATGCCGTCGCCGCCGGTGCGGGCGCCGAAGAGCACCACCTTGTTGCCCTTGCCCGAGGCGTTGGCGAGGCGGATGTCCTCGTGCCGCATGACGCCGACGGCGAGGGCGTTGACCAGCGGGTTGCCCTGGTACACGGAGTCGAAGACCATTTCGCCGCCGATGTTCGGCAGGCCCAGGGAGTTCCCGTAACCGCCGATGCCGGCCACGGCGCCGTGCATAACGCGGGCCGTGTCCGGGTGGTCAATGGCGCCGAAACGCAGCGGGTCCATCACGGCCACCGGGCGGGCGCCCATCGAGATGATGTCGCGGACAATGCCGCCGATGCCGGTCGCGGCGCCCTGGTAGGGCTCCACGAACGACGGCGAGTTGTGGGACTCGATCTTGAACGTCACGGCCCAGCCGTCGCCCAGGTTGGTGACACCGGCGTTTTCGCCGATGCCCACCAGCATGTCCTTCTTCATCTCGTCGGTGACCTTTTCGCCGAACTGGCGCAGGTGGTTCTTCGAGGATTTGTAGGAGCAGTGCTCGCTCCACATCACGGAGTACATGGCGAGTTCGGCGCCGGTCGGGCGGCGGCCCAGGACCTTGACGACCTCGTCGAACTCGTTCTGCTTCAGGCCGAGTTCGGCCCAGGGGAGTTCGACGTCCGGGGTCTTGGCCGCGTTCTCGACGGTGTCGATGTTGAACTTCTTGGTCTCGGTGGCGGTGCCGGCCGTCCGGCCAGTCGACGTCTCCGTCATTTGTTGTCTCCCACGATCTTGTTCAGTACAGAGGTGAAGAAGCCGAGGCCCTCGGTGCCGGAGCCGTCTTCGGGGCCGAAACCGGCCTCGACGGCGTGCTCCGGGTGCGGCATGAGGCCCACCACGTTGCCCGCGGCGTTGGAGATGCCGGCGATGTCGCGGCGGGAGCCGTTCGGGTTGAAACCGACGTACCGGAACACGACCCGGCCCTCGGCCTCCAGGGCATCGAGGGTCTTCTCGTCCGCAATGTACTGGCCGTCCTGGTTCTTTAGCGGCACGGTGATTTCCTGGCCGACGGCGTAGTCCCGGGTCCAGTCGGTGGTGTTGTTCTCCACCCGCAGGATCTGGTCGCGGCACATGAACAACAGGCCGTCGTTCTTGATCATCGAGCCGGGCAGCAGGTGCGACTCGGTGAGGATCTGGAAACCGTTGCAGATGCCCAGGACGGGCAGCCGGGCGTCCGAGTTGGCGGCGTCGATGATCCTGGCCATGAGCGGCGCGAACCGCGAGATGGCGCCGGCGCGCAGGTAGTCGCCGTAGGAGAAACCGCCGGGAATCACGACGGCGTCGACGTCGCCGAGGGTGGTGTCGGCGTGCCAGAGGGGCACGGGCGTGGCGCCGGCCAGGCGGACCGCGCGGACGGCGTCGCGGTCGTCCAGGGTGCCGGGGAAGGTGACAACGCCGATCTTCGCACCCGCGAGTTGCGGGTGTGCTGCGACGGCGACGGCCTCGCCGATCAGGGGGAGTTCAGTCATCTCAGGCCTCGACGACCTCGACGTTGACGACGTCCTCGATGACCGGGTTGGACAGCAGGGTCTCGGCGGCGTTTCGGGCCTGGGCCAGGATCTCCTCCGTCACCTCGCCATCGACCGTGAGTTCAAAGCGCTTGCCCTGGCGGACAGAGCTAAACGCGGTGAAGCCCAGACGGGGGAGTGCACCCACGATGGCCTTCCCCTGCGGGTCGAGAATCTCGGGCTTGGGCATGACGTCGACAACGATCCGGGGCATCCGGCAACTCCTGTGCGTGAGCATTGGTAAGGGCGCAGCGGAGTGATGCCGTCTCACGCCGGTCCGCTGTGTGGTGAGGACTGCTTGATGAACACAGCGTGAAAGGGCGCTCCGCGAGCTTGCATGCCCATTCTACCGGCCGCGGCGCGTCCGGCCGCATTCGTGGCCGGGAGTGTGAACGATGCCTGCCCGGCCGCCCGGACAGCACTCGGCGGGCGACCACATCAGACGCGCCGTGGCCGGGCGTGGCCTGCGCCGATCTATGGTCACCCCGGTGCGCCGTCAGTAGGATGTGCGCATGTCTGAGAAATCAAAATCCATGGTCTTGCCCGTCGTCGCTGCCGCCGTATTCGCCGGCCTGGGCCGAATGGTGCTCCAGAAGATCAAAGCTGACCGCAAAGCCCGGGAAAGCAATGTCGCCGGGCCGCTGGATGACAAGACCCGCGCGTGGATCAGCGAAGTGGTCAGAACTCCCCGCCAGTAATGGGCTGGAGTTCCCTGACTCCCCGCAAGTAGCGGGCGCCTCCGGCGCTTTGAGACCTCACCGATCGGCCGACCCGGCAGGGCCGCCCGCGCCCCTCCGGCGCGGCCGGCCCGCCGGGTCTTGTCGATTTGATTGACAAATTTTGATTTACCCTTTGTGGGCTATGTCATATCTGGCTCTCAGTCTGTACTGTATGAATCGGCTGGTATCCGTCGGGCCCGTGAGAGTCTCAGCTCTTTCTGTCCGGCCAGTCCGTTGACCCGGCACCACCGTCGGGACCGTTCCTTATGAAAGGTTCAACCACACGTGAAATCACCAGGAAAGAGCTTCCTTCGAAGCGGGGGACTCCGGAGGGCCATGGCACTGACCCTGGGCTTGCCGATTCTCTTGTCAACAGTCGCGATCGCGCCCGCCACCGCGGCACCGGGATCCACCGTTGCTCAGGTTGCGCAGAAGAATCTGGATCCCAGCAGCTACCCGGACGGGCGCTACATCGTGCAGCTGGCTGAGAAGCCGGCAGCGAGCTACGAAGGCGGCACGCCTGGTTTTGCCGCCACCAAGCCGGCGACAGGCAAAAAACTCGACGCCGGGAAGGCCGAGGTCAAGCAGTACCGGGCCCATCTGGAGAAGAAGCAGGCCGAGATCGCCGGGCAGCAGGGTGTGCAGGTCAAGCGCCAGTTCTCCGCAGCGGTCAACGGCTTCAGCGCCACGCTCACCACGGACCAGGCCCTCCAGCTGGCCAAGGATCCCAGCGTCCTGCTGGTTTCCCCCGACACGGAAAACGCCCCGGATTACTCCAGCACCGATTTCCTGAAGCTCAGCGGCGAAAACGGCACGTGGAACACGAAGTTCGGCGGCCAGGACGGTGCCGGCAAGGGCGTCGTCGTCGGCGTCATCGACACCGGCTACACCCCGGGCAGCGCCTTCTTCGCCGGCGAAGAGGTCAAGCCCCTCGTCGGCAGTCCCGTCGTTGGTGTGCCGTACAAGACGGCGGACGGCAAGATCGCGATGCTCAAGTCCGACGGAGAAATCTTCACCGGTGAGTGCCAGGCGGGCGAGGACTTCGACGGTTCTGCCTGCAACTCCAAGGTCCTCAGCGCCCACTACTACTCGGAGGACTTCGAGGCGAACGTGCCCCCGGCCAACCGGGCTCCGCAGGAGCTGCTGTCCCCGGTCGACGTCGACAGCCACGGCACCCACACCGGCAGCACCGCGGTGGGCAACGCCAATGTCGAGACGTTCGTCGACGGCCGCAGCTTCGGCTTGACCAGCGGCATCGCGCCCGCCGCGAAGCTCGCCGTGTACAAGGTCTGCTGGGAAGACACCGACCCGAACACCGGCGGCTGCTACAGCTCCGCGTCCGTGGCCGCCGTCGAGCAGGCCATGGAGGACGGGGTGGATGTGCTGAACTACTCCATCTCCGGCTCCGCGACGTCCGTGATCGACCCCGTCTCGGTCGCCTTCCTGAACGCCTCCACCGCGGGCATCTTCGTCGCCGCGTCGGCCGGAAACTCCGGACCGACCGCCAGCACCGTCAACCACGGCGGCCCCTGGGTCACCACGGTTGCCGCCAGCAGCTTCTCCCAGGAGCTCCAGGGCACGGTCGAATTCGCCGACGGCGCCAAGTTCCGCGGCGCCAGCATCATGAACAAAGAGGTCAAGGACGCCGGCGTTGTGCTGGCCGCCAACGCGGCCGCAGCGTCCCCGCCGACGTCCCCCGCACTGTGCGGTCCCGGCACCCTGGACCCTGAGAAGGTCGCCGGCAAGGTCGTCGTCTGCGACCGTGGCGTTGTCGACCGTGTCGCCAAGAGCGCCGAGGTCGCCCGCGGCGGCGGCGTCGGGATGATCCTGGTGAACCTCAGCAGCTCCTCGCTGGACACGGACAAGCACGCCGTCCCGACCGTCCACGTGAACCCGCCGGCCACCGAGGCCATCAAGGCCAAGGTCACCGCCAACCCGGCCATCACCGTTTCACTCGTAGCCAAGGACACCACCGGGCTGGCGCTGGAAGCTCAGCCGCAGATCGCCGGATTCTCCTCCCGCGGCCCGCTGCTGGCCACCGACTCCGACCTGCTCAAGCCTGACGTCGCCGCCCCCGGCGTCGCCGTCCTGGCCGGCGTCTCGCCGATCGGTACGGGTGGCGACGACTTCGGCTTCCTGTCCGGCACCTCCATGGCCGCACCGCACGTTGCCGGTTTCGGCGCCCTGCTCCTGGGCAAGAACCCGAACTGGTCCCCGGCCACGGTCAAGTCCGCCATGATGACCACGGCAGGCAACGTGGTCAACGCTGACGGCTCCAAGAACACCGACGTCCACGCCACCGGCGCGGGCCAGGTGGACCCGGCACGTATGGTCGATCCGGGTCTGGTCTACGACGCTAACCTCGGGGACTACCTGAAGTTCATCCAGGGCACGGGCGTCAACCTCGGCCTGGCGTCCAGCACCCTTCCGCGGGACATGAACGTTCCGTCCTTCTCACTGGGAAGCCTGACCGGAAAGATCACCGTGACCCGCACGCTGACTGCCCTGACCCCGGGCGTCTACAAGGTCAAGGCGAACGTGCCGGGCATCAAGGTCAGCGTGGCTCCGGCCTCCCTGAACTTCAAGGCCGCCGGCGAGAAGAAGACCTTCAAGGTGAGCTTCGAAAACAAGGGAGCCGCCCTGGCCCAGTTCGCCATGGGCTCCCTGAGCTGGGAGGGTGCGGGCAAGACCGTCACCTCGCCCATCGCCGTCCGTCCGCAGTCCGTCCTGGCTGCCAAGGAAGTCTCCTTCACCTCGGAGGCCGGCACCGGCTCCGGTGACATCAACGTTGTCTCCGGCACCGACAAGCCGATCTCGATGACGCTGGATGGACTCTCCAAAGCGGATTCCTCCGCAGTGGAGCTGATCCCGGGTGCGTTTACCGGCCGCGCTGATGCCTCAACGTTCGTCAAGACGGTGCAGGTCCCTGCCGGTGTCCCGCTGGCCAAGTTCTCGGTCATCTCCTCTGACGAGGCCTCGGACTTCGACATGTGGGTCGTCACCCCCCGGGGTGTCGAGCAGGTCGCCACGGCTTCGGCCAGCGAGTCGCTGTCCATCCCGAACCCGGCTGCCGGCTCGTACACGATCTACGCGAACCTGTACTCCAGCCCGGATAACAAGGCCCGCAAGGCGTCGGTGGACGCGGCTGTCCTCGGCGCCAATGAGAAGAACGCGACGCTCACGCCGAACCCGCTGGTGCTGCCCAACGGCGAGGCCGGCAAGGTCACGCTGAACTGGACCGGCCTGAAGCCGGGCTCCTACATCGGACGCGTCACCTTTGCCGGTACCAGCGAGCCGACGTTCGTCAGCGTCCTGGTGAACGGTGCCGGCGAGGCTGCGGTCGCGCCGACATCGGACGGCTCAGCCGGGCTCTCCAAGTTCCTGAACCCGGAGCTGGACCGCCCGAACAACGCCATCTAGGCGGAGTCCAACCCTGACAGCAAAGGCCAGTGGCCGGCGGTTTCCACCGCCGGCCACTGGCCTTTAATCTGCCATTCAGACTTCCGGTGAGGCCAGCACCGGCGTTCAGCGGGGGCGGTTCAGATCGCGCCGGTGGAGCCCGCGACTCCGCCCAGCAGCGGCGCCATGGTGCGCCAGCGGGCGATCTCGCAGCCGTCGGTGCGGCTGAACTCGCTGCTGACTTCCCGGCCCAGGAACCAGCCGGTCACCACGGCGACCTGCGGGCCGCCGTACTGCTGGGTGCACAGCTTCGGCGGGCCAGGCTTGGGGAAGAAGATGTCCTCCCCGTGCTGCGTGACTGCCGCGAGGGCGGCTGCGGAATCCGGCAGGGTGCAGCCCTCGGCGAGGATGCCGCCGCTGGCCTCCAGCCGGAAGACGTGCTCCGGGGCGCCGGGTGCCTCGGTCAGGCGGACGGTGAGGTCGATCTCGTGGGTGGCGGTCATTGCTGTCCTTCCGTGCGTTCAGGGGCAGGGCCGGGGCCGGAACCCGCCGACTGCAGCAGGGGCGAGAGCTCCCGCAGCAGCCTGCGCCGCAGCTCCTGCGATTCGTCGGAGAAGGCCCGCTGGTGCTCAACGTACTCGGCCTTCCCTTCGGCCGTTTCGATCAGGATGGCGGGATAGCCCCATTCCTTCAAGTCATAGGGTGACGCCTGCATGTCCATGGCCCTGATCCGCCAGGACAGCTCGAAGCAGTCCATCACCAGCTCGCTGGGCAGCAGCGGCGCGAGTTTGTAGGCCCATTTGTACAGGTCCATGTTGGCGTGCAGGCACCCCGGCTGTTCCATGCTCCGCTGGTTCTCCCGGCTCGGCGCCAGGCTGTTCAGCGGCACGGCGTCCGGCGTGTAGAAGCGGAAGGCATCGAAGTGCGAGCAGCGGATCCGGTTCTCCTCCACCACCTCGTCGGTCCGTCCGGAGCCGAGCCGCAGCTGGAGGTACTCGTGCCGGAGCTCGAATTTGTCCTGCCGGTAGACCATCGCCCACTCGTGCAGCCCGAAGCAGCCGAACTGCGCCGGCCGCGCCGCCGTCCCGGCCAGGATGATCCCGGCGAACTGCAGTGCGTCCCGCCGGTCCCGGACGAACGCCTCGACGTCGACCGTAATGGCCGCGCTGCCCGGCGGCAGGCCGGCGGCGGCGAGTTCGCCGTCGTCGGGCGTGCGGTAGTACTTCCAGCCGGTGCGCTCCGCCGCGGCGGGGCCGGTGAGCACGACGCCGGCGCCCGGGTGCCAGCGCAGCAGCTGGCCCGGCTTCTGGGTGTAGTAGGTGAAGAGGAAGTCCTCGACGGGGTGCTTCCTGCCGGCGGACCGCCGGGCGAGGTAGGGATCCGCATAGCGCCGGACTCGCGCCTGATGGGCGGCCTGGCGCTGCAGCCAGGCTTCCTGGGGGAGGCAGTGCAGCTTAGACAGCCCCGCCGGTGGAGCCAAGGACGTCCTTGGCGGCATTCCAGGCCGCGATCTCGCAGCCGTCGCGCAGCGTGAACGTCGCTTCGACCGGCTGGCCGTCCACCACGCCCGTGACCGTGGCCTCCTGCGGGCCGCCGTACTGCATGGTGCAGGCCTGGTCCGTTGGCCGGGGCGCGGGACTGAGCAGCGCCGCGTTGTTCTTTACGGCCAGGCAGGCCGCGGCAGCGTCGGGATGCTGGCTCTCGGCGGCCGGGACCCCGCCCTGGCAGACCAGGGTGAAGTTCGCGGGTGTGCCCGTCTCGGACGGCTTGACCATGATCGCGAGTTCGGCATTGCCCTCCCCGGGACCGGAGGTCACGGGGACGGCAGACGGCGAGGGCGCCGGCGTCGTCGTTTCAGTGTCGGGCGAGGGGGTGTCCGTCGCGGAGGGGCTTGTCTCCGTCGGGCCGGGGGACGTGGCCGACGGCGACGGGGTTCCGCCGCCCGGCGTGCAGGCGGCCAGTCCTGCTACCGCCATCAGAACGAGCGCCGCGTGGCTCAGTTGCTTGCGCATCAGCTGTCCTCCTGTGTTTTGCCCAGTCTACCGCCGGGGCGGGCCGTTGGGACCAGCCTTCGTGGCCGCAATCAGATCCATCATGGAGGCGTGCAGCTGGCCGACCTGCTCACGGGTCAGGCCCAGCCGGTCCATCATGGTGCCGGGCACGGCGGTGGCCTGCTGCCGCAGCGCAGCTCCTTGCGGGGTCAGTCCCACGGCCAGGGTTCGTTCGTCGCCGGGCACCCGCTGGCGCGTGATGAGGCCGGCCGCTTCCAGGCGGCGCAGAAGGGGCGAAATCGTTGCCGGCTCCTGGGCGAGGGCCTCGCTGATGTCGCGCACGGAGCGGGGGCTGGACTCCCAGAGGCACAGCATCACCAGATACTGGGGGTGGGTGAGTCCGAGCCTGTCCAGCACCGGCTTGTAGGCGCCGACGACGCTGCGGGAGGCCACCGTGAGCGCGAAGCAAAGCTGGTGCTCCAGCAGGAGGTCGTCCTGGGTTCCGTCGGTCACATCCGCCACGTGGGCCCTCCTTGAATAGTTAGTGCACTAATCATTAGCGTACACTGACAGGAACGTCTCGTTCTTAGGAGTGGATAGTCATGGCCAAGGAAAAAGCCGAAAACGCCTCGCAGAGGTTCATGCACGCCATGGGTAAACTCCGGATGATTTTCGGACCCGCCAACCGCAGCTCCCTGGGACACGAGATGACCGAGCAGAACCGTGAGTTGCTGGCCCGGCGCGAAGCCGAAACCCAGCAGTGGGAGACCCTGCACCGCCCCGACGGCAGCACCTATGTCGTGCCGCGCAACCCCGAGGACAAGTCGCTGCGGTAAAGCCGAAGCCGCTGCCGCGCTGCACCTGCGGCCGTGCTTTCCGGGCTGGTTCCCGCGGGGTTTCGGCCGGCACCCATGCCTTTCCCCGGCGTCGGGCGTAAAATAAGGTCACTGGCACCAGCACTTCGCCACGGCCGTTCCCCGTGGCCGGACAGGGGAGAGGGGGTGGGAATTGTGGCACTTCCACTGAAGAAGGCTGCCCTGAGGCAGCACCTGCACCCGTCTTCATGGGCTCGCTTCCTTTTCGGCCCTGCCTCACGGGGGGATTACTCCGCACCGGTCGTTCACAAGCATGACGAGTTCGAAACGGCTTCCGAGGCGGAGCTCGCCGGTTTTGAAGTGGAGACCGACGCATTCGGACATCACTACGCTGTCCGAAAGGAAGACCTCCCGAAAGAGGAAGTCTGAGCAGCGCCCCGCGCAGGGCACAACGAAGGGAGCGGCAGATGCCGCTCCCTTCGTCGGTTAATTCCTGGGGCTAACCCCCGCGGGTGGCTCAGCGGCCGGTACCGCCATGCACCGTCGCCTCATCATCGCTGTCCAGGTCGAAGGCCTTGTGGATCACGCGCACGGCGTCGTCGAGCAGGTCCGCGTGCGTGACGACGGAAATCCGGATTTCCGAGGTGGAGATCATGTTGATGTTGATCCCGGCCTCGGACAGCGCCGCGAAGAACCGTGCCGAGACGCCCGGGTGGGATCGCATGCCGGCGCCGATCAGCGACAGCTTGCCGATCTTCTCGTTGTACTCGATGCTCTCGAAACCGATCCGGTCCTGCGCGGCGTGCAGGGCGGCCAGGGCATCGGCGCCCTCGACGATCGGCAGCGTGAAGGAGATGTCGGTCCGGCCCGTGCCGTGGGTGGAAACGTTCTGGACGATCATGTCGATGTTCGAGTGCGCATCGGCGATGACCTGGAAGATCGCCGCAGCCTTGCCCGGGATATCGGGAACCCCGACGACCGTGACCTTGGCTTCGGAACGGTCATGTGCAACACCGGAGATGATTGGCTGCTCCAAGGCAACTCCCTCTTGGGTTGTGATTTTGTCGTCGGCGCTGGGCATGACCCAGGTGCCTTCGTTCTGGCTGAATGAGGAACGGACATGCAGCGGGACGCCGAAACGGCGGGCGTACTCGACGCAGCGCAGGTGCAGGATCTTGGCGCCGGACGCCGCCAGTTCCAGCATTTCCTCGCTGGAGATCCGGTCGATCTTGCGGGCCGAGGGCACGACGCGCGGGTCGGCGGTGTAGATCCCGTCGACGTCGGTGAAGATCTCGCACACGTCCGCGTCCAGGGCGGCGGCCAGCGCCACCGCCGTCGTGTCCGAGCCGCCGCGGCCCAGCGTGGTGATTTCGTTCGTGGTGCGGCTCATGCCCTGGAAGCCCGCGACAATCGCGATGTGGCCCTTGTCCAGGGCGGTGCGGATGCGGTGCGGGTCGACGTCGATGATCCGGGCCTTGCCGTGGATGCCGTCGGTGATCATGCCGGCCTGGGAGCCGGTGAAGGACTGGGCCGACGCGCCGAACTTGTTGATGGCCATGGCGAGGAGTGCCATCGAAATGCGTTCGCCGGCGGAAAGGAGCATGTCCATTTCACGGGCCGGGGCGGAGTCGGTGACCTGGGCCGCGAGATCGAGCAGCTCATCGGTGGTGTCGCCCATGGCGGAGACCACCACGACCACTTCGTCGCCGGCGTTCTGGGCATCCACGATCCGGCGGGCCACGCGCTTGATGCCCTCGGCGTCCGCCACGGAGGAACCGCCGAACTTCTTCACCACAAGGTGCTTCGTCGTGGCGGCAGCAGCGGGCAGATCCTGCGGCTGCGGTCCGGGGTGGACTTCGGTAGTGGGCAAACTCATGCGCGCACCCTCACTGGATTATCGGGTCTGGGCCAAGCAACCAAACGGCGCGACGGCGTTACTTCTCACCCCAGTTTATCGCCGGGACCCCTTGGATGCTGAATTGTGACCGTATGCCAGACAGCCCCGCATCCGTTCCGCGGGACATGCGCTCCGCCGCGGTCCAGGGGTGGGCATGTGCTCCGGCCCGTCGCGGACATGCCCCCCGGTGTGGCCGGGGGATGGGCATACTGGCCCTATGTCCATCCGTGGGCGCGGAGGCTGGGCATGTCCACGCCGGGGCGGGAGGGCGACGGCGGCAGCTGCCGGGCGCTTGGCCAGGCGCTTGGCGGAGCCGCTAGCTCAGGGCGTTGCGCCGGCCCTCGAAGGCGCGGCCGAGAGTGACCTCGTCGGCGTATTCGAGGTCACCGCCCACGGGCAGGCCCGAGGCCAGCCGGGTCACGGCGATGCCAATCGATTTGAGCATCCGCGCCAGGTAGGTCGCGGTGGCCTCGCCCTCCAGGTTGGGGTCGGTGGCGATGATGATTTCCTGGATGGCGCCGTCGTTGAGCCGGGTGAGGAGTTCCCGGATCCGGAGCTGCTCGGGGCCGATGCCGGCAATGGGGTTAATCGCCCCGCCGAGCACGTGGTACCGGCCCCGGAAGGAGCGGGTGCGCTCGACGGCGAGGACGTCCTTGGATTCCTCAACCACGCAGATGATCGAGGGGTCCCGGCGGGGGTCGCGGCAGATGTTGCACAGCTCCTGTTCCGTGACGTTGCCGCAGACGGTGCAGAATTTGACGCGTTCCTTGACGCTGGTGATGGCGTCGACGAGCCGCTTCATGTCCTGCGGGTCGGCCTCGAGGATGTGGAAGGCCAGCCGCTGGGCGGACTTGGGCCCGACTCCGGGAAGGCGTCCGAGCTCGTCGATCAGCTCTTGAACTGCGCCTTCGTACACTGTGTCCTCGTTCGTTTGGGGTGGTGACGGGTGGTGGACCCGGCGGTGCGGCTAGAAGCGCGGCGGCAGCGGGCTTCCGTCCAAGGACCGCTCTTCAACAAGTTTTCCGCCCAGAATGCGCTCGACGGCGGCCCGTCCGAAGACGCCCGATTCCTCGATCGTTTCGTCATCCGCGCTGGGGATGTCCTGGACATAGGTGGTCGTGGCGGCCGCGGCCCGGGCCGGGGCTTTCGCGCGGCCGGCTTCGGCTTCCGGGCTGTTGGACAGCCGTTGATAGAGGCTTTGCCGGCCCGTCGAAGGCGGCGCCGCCACGGATGCGGAGGCCGCAGCCGGCGACGCGGCCGGTGACGCGGTTGGTGGAGCGGGTGCGGCCACCGGGGCGGCGGTTGCCGAGGACGCGGGCACAGCCATCGGCGCGGCGTTGGTGGAGGCCGGAAGGGACGGGGCGCCCACCGACACCAGCTCCGCGGAATCCCCCCACCCGTTGGACGATGAGGCGACCGGCTCATACGCGGCGGTAGCCGACACTGCTGCGGCGTAGTGCGGGACCTGGGCCGCCGCAGGTTCGTAGTGCGGCGGTTCCGGTTCCGGCTCCGGCTCCGGCTCGGACGCGACGGGCTTCCCGGGCGCGTAGCTTCCGACGTTGGAGTCCGAGCCGATCGTCCAGATTCCGGGGGCCTGCTCGACGGCGCGGGCCCACGGGTCGTTGGCAGTGTCCGGAGCCTGCGGTGCCGGAGTGCCGGCTGGAGGCGTCGCGGCAGCAGTGCGGGAACGCGCCGGCGAAGCGGCCCTCTTGCGGGCGGGCGCGGCGGACGGCGGGGCGGGGGCCGGCTGGACGGCCCGCGCCTCGAATGGGGCCGCGGGGTCCCAGTCCATGGGCGGTTCCTCGTCCAGCGGCGGAGCGTCCTCGTCCCGGGGCGGGCCCCAGTCATCGTCGGGGTAGGCGTAGGATCCGGCGGCCTCCGGGGAGGCGATCGGGAATTCACCTGCGGCCGAGGCCGCCGGCACAGCAGACGGGGATTCCTCGGGGGCAGCCGCCGGAACGTGCGTCGGCGCCGGGGAAGGGGAGATGGATGCGGCGACGGGTGTCTGGACCGGAGCGCCCGGTGTGACAGGTGTCTGGGCCGCAGCCGCCGGTGTGACAGGTGTCTGGGCCGCAGCCGCCGGTGTGACGGGACCAGGTGCAGGTGTCACTGCAGCTGGCCCGGAAGGAGCCGGGGCGGCGGCCGGGGTCAGGCCCCAGTCCGCGTCGGTGGACGAGGCCGGGACGTCCCGGCTAACGGGTGCTTTTGGGTTTGGCTCAGAGCTCGCTGCGCTGTTGCTTCCGCTGGCCACGGCATTGATCTGGCATTCGATGCCGATGGTCTTGTGGATCGCCTGCCGCAGGTTCTCGGAGTGATCCGCCCGGCCGAACGCGCCGGCCAGCCCCGAAGTGGTGAAGGCGAGCGTCAGGACATGGTCTTCGAAGTGGCCCACCTGGGCATTGGGCTCGACCAAGGCCCAGGTGCTCCGCTTGATCTTGGTCAGCGTCTGCAGGATCTCCGGCCAGGCGCGGCGGAGCACTTCGACGTCGGGCCCGGAGCCGGTGGCCGCGGCGCGCGGGGCTGAGGGAGCCGCTGGGGCCGGCTGGTTCCTGGCAGGTGCGGGTGAAGGAACGGCTGGGCCGGCTGACTCTGGACAGCTGCTGGGGAAGGAGCGGCCGGAGCCGGGCTGGACGGGGCTGGGGGTGCCTCAGCCGCCGGCTGCAGCGGCTCGGACGTCGGGGGTGCCGGGGCCCGCCCGGGCTCCGCACGGTTGACCGCGGCGGACTCGTCGACAGGCCAGTCGCCGGTGCTGACGCGCGGCGGGGTGAGTGTTTCCCTGGCCGGTTCGCCGTCGCGCCCGGGTGCGACGGCAGGTGCGGAGGCTGCCGGTGCTGCGGGGACCGCGGCGGCCGGAGCTGCAGCCGCAGGAACAGGAGCCAGCGGGGCCGAGGCCGGGGCAGCTACGGCGGGCGCGGCTGTGACCGGGACAGCGGACGCGGCGTGCGGCGCGGCGGGAGCCCCGACGTCGTTGCCGGCGTAATTCAGGCGGCGTTCCACCCTGTCGATCCGGGCGGCAATGCCGCGCTCGGTCTGCTCGGAGGACGGCAGCAGGATGCGGGCGCAGAGCAGCTCCAGGTGGAGCCGCGGCGACGTGGCGCCGGTCATTTCGGTGAGCGCGGTGTTGGTGACGTCCGCCGCGCGCGACAGCTCGGCCGCGCCCAGGTTGTGGGCCTGGTTCTGCAAACGCGCGATCTGGTCCGCGGGCATGCCGCGGAGGATCGACTGGGCGCTCTCCGGCATGGCCTGGACGATGATGAGGTCGCGGAAGCGCTCGAGCAGGTCCTCCACAAAACGTCGCGGGTCATGCCCGGTCTGGATCACGCGGTCCACCGCCCGGAACACCGTGGCGGCGTCGGAGGCTGCGACGGCCTCGACGACGTCGTCGAGCAGGGACGCGTGGGTGTAGCCGAGCAGCGCGACGGCGAGTTCGTAGTCCAGGCCGTTGGGTCCGGCGCCCGCCATGAGCTGGTCCAGGACGGAGAGCGAGTCCCGCACCGAGCCGCCGCCGGCGCGGATGACGAGCGAGAGCACGCCGGGGGCCACGGCGACGTTCTCCTGCGTGCAGAGCAGTTCGAGGTACGCCATGAGCGGTTCCGGCGGCACGAGCCGGAACGGGTAGTGGTGCGTGCGGGAGCGGATGGTGCCGATGACCTTGTCCGGCTCCGTGGTGGCGAAGATGAACTTGATGTGTTCCGGCGGCTCTTCGACGATCTTGAGCAGGGCGTTGAAGCCGGCGGACGTGACCATGTGGGCCTCGTCGATGATGAAGATCTTGTAGCGGTCGCGGACGGGGGCGTACGTGGCCCGTTCGCGCAGGTCACGGGCGTCGTCGACACCGCCGTGGCTGGCGGCGTCAATTTCAATGACGTCGAGGGATCCGGAGCCGCCGCGGGCGAGTTCAACGCAGCTGGGGCACTTGCCGCAGGGTGTGTCCGTGGGGCCCTCGGCGCAGTTCAGGCAGCGGGCCAGGATGCGCGCGGAGGTGGTTTTTCCGCAGCCGCGGGGGCCCGAGAAGAGGTAAGCGTGGTTGACGCGATTCTTGCGCAGAGCCGTCATCAGCGGCTCGGTGACGTGTTCCTGCCCGATAACGTCCGCGAACGAATCGGGACGGTATCTGCGGTAAAGGGCGGTTGTAACAGTCACAGATAAACCCTACCAATCGGCACAGACATAAAAGACCCCTCATGCACCCGCCAGAGCCCATTTACCCTTGCTACCTTCCGGTCCTGGGGGAGTTCAACAGGATGACGCCACATGAGGGGCCGTCAGCAAGTTTACCCGACGTTTGAGTGTGCCCCGAATCGTGCACTTCGCACCCTGAAAATCCCGCGGGACATGCCCATTTTTCGCGGCTCCGAGTGCGCATGCTGGGCTTCTGTCCAGTGGCGGCGCGCAACGCGGGGCATGTCCCGTGGGCGGGGTAGTGCGCGGGTGGACATGCTCATTTTTCGCGGCTCCGAGTGCGCATGCTGGGCCTCTGTCCAGTGGCGGCGCGGGACGCGGGGCATGTCCCGTGGGCGGGGCCCGAGGGGTCAATTGGGCGATGCCGGGAAGTTCAGGTATTCTAGTATCTGCTTTTGATTCAGAAGCTACTGGAGAATTCGCCTAGCGGCCTATGGCGCACGCCTGGAACGCGTGTTGGGTTAACGCCCTCGGGGGTTCAAATCCCCCATTCTCCGCGGTTGGCCCCGGTCCCTTGGACCGGGGCCTTTTTGCGTCCGGAAGAGTCCCGCGCTTAAACCTGTTCTCAGGACAGGCCCAGTCTCAGCAGGCGGGCCCGGGCGGCCTGCTCGCTGGGCCCCACCCGACCCAGGGCAAGATGGACGACGCCGAGCGTCACCTTTGTGGCCAGCCGCACCGGCAGCGGGATGGGGCCCAGCCGTGCGGTCCGCAGGCCCAGCAGGTCGCGGTATTTGGGCTCCAGACTGGCCACGGCTGCCGCGAACAGCACCCGGTAGCCAGGCCTGAGCACCGGATGGAGCGGCGGATTGCGGATGAACGCCACCGTCTCCGCGACCCTCTCGTCGGAACGGAGCTCGCCGGCGTCGTGCCACCGATCCAGCTGCCGGCGCATTTCCGCCTCGCTGAGTGGCGGTGACTCCACTCCCATGAGCTGGCCGGCCTGCGCCCACTCCCGCACGTAGGCGTCGGGGCCGCCGGGAATTGGCCTGCCCCAGATCTTGTGCGCAGACAGGAAAGCGTCGGTGAAGGCAATGTGCACCCAGCGGAGCAGCTCAGGATCGTTCGCCGCGTAGCTCCGGGAGACGCCATGGCCGTCCACGTAATCCCCGCGCACCGGCCCGTGGAGCCGCAACACCCAGTCGGAGGCTGCCCGGGCCGCGGCGGTTGAACCGTAGGAAACCGTAAAGATCCAGCGGATCGTCCCGGCAAGCCGGCCCAGGGGGTCCTCTCGGAAGCGGGAGTGGTCGTGGACGCCGGCCAGCGCCCCGGGATGGAGCGCCTGCATGAGCAGGGCGCGGATTCCCGCCACGATCGTCGGCATGTCCCCGTGGACGGCCCAGACCGCAGATCCTGGCAAGTGGTAGCCAGGATCGTCGCCTTCCGCCAAGCGCGGGACCCAGTCCGGGACGGCGTCCCGGGTCCCGGTGAACGTCTGCTTGAGTTCTGCCTGCCATTCCCTGAGGAGGTTGCGCATACTCCATTCTCACCCACCGCGGCGGAGCCCAGTACCTGCCCCGATTCTGAGTACTACTGGTCCACCACCTGTAGTTGGAAAGGGGTAGTTGATACGGTTCCCACGCCCCCGCGATTGTGGTCCCATAAGAGCGTGAGTCCGCAAAATTGGGGACTGGCGAACAGGATGCGGGAGTCACATCGTGGGAAAACACTGGGGAAACTCATCGAGTGAGCAGGCAGTCAGAGCGCGAATCATTGCTGCGCGCTGTCTATCCGGCGGCTTCTGCCTCTCCCTGGCGGTCCTGACGTTCGGCGTCCAAGGACTCTCGGGCAGCGGCGCGGCAGTTGTGCCGTCCCCCTCCCAGGCCTATGGCGTCGTGGGACCCGGCACGCTGAATCCGGACACTCCGGGCACGGCCGGGGCCCGCACCTCTCCGGCCGCTGACGCCCCGACGTCGGCGGCCTTCACTGCGGATGCCTTGGCGCTCGTGGCCTATACCCGGTCAACGGTGGAGACGACTTCCAAGGATGGCGTCCCCGGGGAACTCAATGTGGCGTCCGCCGGACTGAAACGGCCCGCCGAAGGCTTTCTCATGGCCCCACTCGAATCCCTGCGGGAGTCCTCGTCGTTCGGGCTGCGCACCAGCCCCATCACGGGGTCATCCGGGGAATTTCACTGGGGCCAGGACTTTGCCGCGGCGTGCGGCACCCGAGTCTACTCGGCCGACTCCGGCGTGGTGCGGGCTGTCGGCTGGCACCCGTGGGGCGGCGGAAACCGCGTGGAAATCGACCACGGCAACGGGCTCATCACTACGTATAACCATCTTGAGGGGATTGCCGTCAAGAAGGGCGACTCGGTGCGGGTCGGCGAGGTCATTGCCCGGGTGGGAACGACCGGATCCTCCACCGGATGCCACCTGCATTTTGAGACCATCCTGAACGGCTCGCACAAGAACCCGCACGACTGGATCCTTCTTCCGATTGTGCAGACGGACCCGTTGAGCGCCCTCGAGATGGCCAGCTACGCGCCCGACGCCGGCAAGCCCTCCAATACTTCCCTTGGCTGGGCGATCCCGGTGTCCGAAGACGGGACTCACGTAGTTGCTGGCGGCGCCGAGGAAGTGCCCGCCGCGGCGCTGCCGGGAGTGCCGTACTCCTCGTCCCCCGCCCCCGAGCCCACTCCGTCCATCTGGGACGCGCTGTCGCCGACGAAGACGCGGTCGGACACGCCAACACCCGAACCCAGCCAGCCGCCAGGCGGAACCACGACGACGGCGGGCACAGTGACGCCGAGTGACACCCCGCCTCCCTCGGAGCCGGGCACCGCCCCGCCGGCTCCCTCGGAGCCGAGCACCGAGCCCCCGCCACCGACAGAAACGCCGACGCCGACGCCGACGCCGGAGCCCACCTCGGAGCCGGCTCCGCCGCCGCCCCCGCCACCGACAGAAACGCCGACGCCGACGCCGGAGCCCACCTCGGAGCCGGCACCGCCGCCTCCGCCCCCGGCGCCCATCGAGGAGCCCGCACCGCCCCCGCCGCCGCCGCCCACGTCGGAACCGGCACCGCCGCCGCCTCCGCCTCCGGCGCCGGTGCCCACCTCGGAGCCGGCACCTCCACCTCCGCCTCCGCCGGTCGTGGAGCCCGCACCGCCGCCGCCCCCGCCCCCGGCGCCCATCGAAGAGCCGGCGCCGCCCGCGCCCACCGTGACCGCTGAACCGTCGGCGACCACGGACCTGTCACTGACCCCAGGCCCGTAGACGGCACAAACCCATACCTCCGCGCGTTGGTATCGAATGACTGTCGTGACCAAATTCCGGAACACCGCTCCGGACACGAACTTCATGACCGACTTCGCGAGGAACCTTCCCATGACCGCTCTGCACAGCATTCCGCTCACCCTCATCGACGGCACGGACACCGATTTTGGCCGCTTCAAGGGGGAGGTGGTGCTGGTAGTGAACGTTGCTTCACAGTGCGGTTTCACGCCGCAATATGCCGGCCTGGAGGCGCTGCACAACAAGTTCGCCGGGCAGGGCTTCCAGGTCCTCGGTGTGCCCTGCAACCAGTTCGCGGGCCAGGAACCCGCCGCCGACGCCGAGATCGCCGACTTCTGCGAGCGGAATTTCGGTGTGACCTTCCCGCTCACCACCAAGGCCGACGTCCGCGGCAAGAACCAGCATCCGCTCTACGCAGAGCTCACCAAATTCAAGAACAGCTTTCTGCCGGGACTGGTGAAATGGAACTTTGAGAAGTTCCTGGTGAACCGGGACGGCGAGGTGGTGGCCCGTTTCGCCCCCACCGTGGAGCCGGACTCGCCGGAAATTATTGAAGCGGTCCAGTCAGCCGTTAGCTGAGAGCCGGCTCCCAGAGCACAAGGGGACAACGGCCCCTATCCCTAAGTATGCTTACGGCCCTAGACTGGCCGGACCGTCCAAACCAACCGGGCACACGCACGGCGCAGACACGCGTGTGTGAGCTGGCTGTACCGCTGCCACGGGCCCGGGGACGGTGCATCAGCACGCTTCGTGAATCACAACTGGACACTCATATCGGGGTCCGTGAAACCAGGAGGAAAGCGATGACAGGGAACAAAGCCGTTGCCTACAAGGGGCCGGGCAAGGTCGAACTGATCGACATTGACTACCCCAGCTTCGAGCTCAAAGACGGCCCGGGGGTCAACCCCGCCAACGTGGGCCGTTCGGTGCGCCACGGCGTAATCCTCAAAACCGTTGCCACCAACATTTGCGGCTCCGACCAGCACATGGTTCGAGGCCGCACCACAGCCCCGGCGGACCTGGTGCTGGGCCACGAAATCACTGGCGAAGTCGTGGAAGTCGGACCGGACGTGGAATTCATCAAGGTGGGGGACATCTGCTCGGTCCCCTTCAACATCGCCTGCGGCCGCTGCCGCAACTGCAAGGAGCGGAAGACGGGCATCTGCCTCAACGTCAACCCCGCTCGCCCGGGTGCCGCCTACGGCTACGTTGACATGGGAGGCTGGGTCGGCGGCCAGGCCAACTATGTTCTGGTGCCGTACGCAGACTGGAACCTGCTGAAGTTCCCGGACAGGGACCAGGCCCTCGAGAAGATGATGGACCTGGCGATGCTGTCAGATATCTTCCCGACGGGCTTCCATGGCGCCGTCAGCGCCGGTGTGGGCGTGGGCTCCACGGTCTACATCGCGGGCGCCGGTCCGGTCGGACTGGCCGCGGCCACCAGCGCGCATCTGCTCGGTGCCGCCGTCGTGATTGTCGGAGACCTGAACGCCGACCGCCTGGCCCGGGCTCGCAGCTTCGGCTGCGAGACCATTGATCTGACCGAGGGCGGGCCCGCGGAACAGATTGAACAGATCCTCGGGGTGCCCGAAGTCGACTGCGGTGTCGACGCCGTCGGTTTCGAAGCCCGGGGCCACGGCCACGACGCCAAGGAAGCTCCGGCAACGGTGCTCAACTCGCTGATGGATATCACGGCCGCCGGCGGTGCGCTGGGTATTCCGGGACTCTACGTCACCGGGGACCCGGGCGGTATCGACGAGGCCGCCAAGAAGGGCGCTCTCTCGCTCAGTCTCGGCACCGGCTGGGCCAAGTCGCTGAGCTTCACCACCGGCCAGTGTCCGGTGATGAAGTACAACCGTCAGCTGATGATGGCGATCCTGCACGACAAGGTCCACATCGCCAAGAACGTCAACGCGAAGGCAATCTCGCTGGAGGACGCACCGAAGGGCTACGCGGAGTTCGACGCCGGCGCTGCCACCAAGTACGTGCTGAATCCGAACGGATACCTGAGCTAACCGCACGGAATCCGGGTAGTGATATTCCGGCGGGCACGGCCGGCCCTGACCAGGGCAGGTATGTGTCCGCCGGATTACTCGGTTATTGCCTCTTTTCGAACATGCCTACTGGAGTTTGCACATTGTTGGCCGAATGTCTGGTTGGATAGATATTACTGAGAGGGACGCTGGAGGCAACCGCTTCCACCCAACCAGGAAGGTAGCAATGGAGCTCATCGAGGCCGAGCACCCCCGGCCACGTCATTTCTTACTCCATCTGAGTGACCCCCACCTGCTGGGAGGTTCGGCACCATTGCACGGTGTGGTTGACAGCGACGCCCTGCTCCAGCAGCTCTTTGACGAAGTCCGGGCCTCCGGCGCCCGCCCCGAAGCCGTGATTTTCACCGGCGACCTCGCCGACCGGGGAGAACCCGAGGCCTACGCCAAATTGCGGGCCATCGTGGAGCCTGCCTGCAAGGCCATGGGCGCGAAAGTCATCTGGGCGATGGGCAACCACGACAACCGGGCCCACTTCCGCACCGGCCTGCTGGACCTGCCGGCCGACGACGCCCCCGTGGACCACACGTACTACATCAACGGGCTGCGGATCATCACCCTCGACACGTCCGTCCCCGGTTTCCACCACGGAGAGCTGAGCCCGGACCAGCTGGAGTGGCTGGCGGCCGAACTCGCCACTCCCGCCCCGGACGGAACCATCCTGGCCCTGCACCATCCGCCGGTTCCCTCGGTCCTGGACCTCGCCGTCCTGGTGGAGCTTCGGAACCAGACGGCTCTGGCCGGGGTTCTGCGGAACTCCGACGTCCGTTCGATTCTGGGCGGCCACCTGCACTATTCGACGACGGCAACCTTCGCGGGGATCCCGGTCTCCGTGGCGTCGGCCACCTGCTACACGCAGGACCTTAACGTTTCGGTCGGCGGAACCCGCGGACGCGACGGCGGCCAGGCCTTCAACTTGGTCCACGTCTACGAGCACACGATCGTGCACTCCGTGGTCCTGCTCGGCGACACCCCGGCAGTCGGCGAACTCGTCTCGGCCGCGGAAGCCCAGCGGCGGATCGCCGCGGCAGGGATCCGCATCCCGGCCAAGGCGAAGCTCGAAGACCCGGCCCGGACGCCCGGCCACCGCAGGCTGACCGCCAGCAACTAACCCCTACTTCTCCCAGGGAGCCTTGATGGGGTAGTACTTCTCCAGGAAGTCCGTCACGAGTTCGGCCCGTTCCTCGGCCGGGACCTCCGGGAAGCTGCCGTCGTTGAGGCAGAAGAAGTCCATGTTCCGCTTGGCGAGCAGCTTGGGCAGGTAGTTGAGTCCGGCCCGTGCGGTGGTGTCCACGTAGCGCACCTTGGCAGCCGTCTGGGTGACGGCGCGGCCGGTGAGCAGCGCGTAGTAGTGGTAGAACGAATTGGTCACCGAGATGTTGTCCGCCGCGCGGAACGTGCTGGCCGCCGTCTTGGCGAATTCCGCCGGAAACTCCTGCTCCATCTGGGCGACGACGCTGCGCCGCAGCGGCGCGGCCGTGTGCTCCAGGTGCCGGGTGGTGATCCGGCCGAACCGGTCCCAGAGCAGCTTTCGGTTCACCCGGGCCGCGTTCTCGAACCCGCTGCGCTCCGTGTCGTTGTCCCCGAGCCCGATCCGGGTTTCCGCCTCGATGAACTTCGTGATGCCGCCCGGGGTGAAGAACATGTCAGGTCCGACGGCGCGGCCGAAGAACATGTCGTCATTTGAGTACAGGAAGTGCTCGGACAGGCCTTCGATGTGGTGCAGCTGGCACTCCACCGCCTGCGAGTTGTGGGTCGGCAGCACGGAGGGGTCCGCGAAGAACTCCTCGCTGCGGACGATCGTGACACTCGGGTGGTCCGCCAGCCAGGAGGGCGCGGGGGAGTCCGTGGCGATGAAGATGCGGCGGATCCAGGGCGCGAACATGTAAACCGAGCGCAGCGCGTACTTGAGTTCGTCGATCTGGCGGAAGCGGGCCTCGTGGTCGTCGCCTTCGCCGACGACGACGCCGGCCATCCGTGCGCGGCGCGCCGCAATGTACTCCGGGGAGCTGCCGTCCACCCAGGAAAACACGAGGTCGATGTCGAAGCTGATATCGCTAGCGTGGTCCGCGAACATGTTCTCGATGGTCGGCCAGGTGTGGCCGTACCGCTCCACCGTGCCGCGGACGGCGTCCTGGGCCAGCATCGTCCGGCGGGTCAGCGAGTTCTCGATCGGGAGGATCAGCTCGTCGCCTTCGAAACTCCACAGTTCCAGCTGCACGCCGGCCGAGGCCCCGAACTCGAAGCCGCCTTCCGGTTCGACCCGGGGACGGTACAGCCGGAAGATCCGCGACTGCCGGTTGGGGGAGAGCTCGCCGTCGGCGACCAGCACCGAGGACTTCTTCTTGGCGTCGACGCTCATCGAGTAGAAGGGCTCATCGTGGCAGGCCTCCACGAGCGCGTCGCGGAGTTCCTTGCGGTCCTTCGAGTCCACGGCGATGACGGGCCGGTCGTTGTTGCCGCGGACCAGAAGGTAGTCCAGCCCGGCGCCGTCCAGCACCGAGCGGATGAACATCAGGTCCTCGACCATGGCCTGGTACGGCGTGCGGTTCTCGTTGATCAGTCCGTACCGGCCCCGGCGGCGCACAACGTCCTGGCGCGCCCGGAATCTCGCGACGGCAGCCGCGGAGGTGACCTCGTCGTGGGCGTCTACCGATGCCTGGCTGCCGTAGTAGATCTCGTCCTGGACCAATGCGTCTGTAATTTCGATTCTCCGTGATTGTTTGCGTGAATGTGTCCCTACTTGCATAATAACGTCCGCCCCAAAATCGACCCGAATTTCCGCGGCTGGAACGCCGCCAGTATGGGCCGCAAGAGGCCCCTGTCCGCCCCCCGGAACCCTCGGCCCGGGGGTTGCTGCAGTCCGCCGGTTCAGCCCAGCAGTGCCTGGCGCCAGCTGCGCAGGAAAGCCGCCCCGGCGTCGTCGTGGATGACGTCCTCGCCAAGCCCGAGATCCGCCGCGGTGAGTACCTCGTACGGTTTCACCGGGATGCCGTCGGCGGGCCGGACGTCGACGTGTTTCACCGGGTGGTCGTTGTGGTGCAGCCAGTCGGCCATGGCGTAGTCGGTGCGGGAATCGCCCACCGTACGCCAGGCCTGCGGGGTGACACCCTGCGCCGCCAGCAGCTCCACGGCCCGGCTCGCGCCGAGGTCCTTGCCGAGCCGGACCGACTCGATGTCCGTGGAGATGATGGTCGGATCCACCCGGTAGTCGATCCGGTCATCGGAATCCGGGGCGTGGTGGTCCAGCCGCACCACACCGAGGCCGTGCCGGCCCATCAGCTCCATGGCATCGGCATCGAACAGCTGCTGCTCGGCGCGGTAGTCGGAGTTCTCGACGGCGATGTGCTGCTCCACGGAGACCATGGCCAGCTTGGTCTCGTCGAAGAACATGTGGCCGGCGTAGTCCTCGGCCACCAGACGCCGGACGTCGTCGCCAAAGCTCCGCGGGATGGCCAGATCATGATCGACGTGGACCGGGCCGGGTCCCGCGGCGGTGTAGCTGAACCAGACGGCGCCCTTCTCGCACACGGCGTGGATGAGGGTGCCGGCCGGCATTCCGGCGGTGATCATCGGTTCCATCACCTGTTCGCGGATGAAGGCCGCCGATCGGCCGGTGTTGAAGACGACCGGGATCCCCGCCGCGGCCAGCGCCAGCAGGTCCGCGATGATCACCGGCTGCACCGCACGGGTGACGGGGCTCGCCACGGGACCGTCGACGTCGAGCAACAGTGCCAGCGGGGGAGCCGACGGCGAGAGGGAAGCTGAGGTCTCGGGAATTGTCATGGCCCCATTCTCCCAGCAGCCGGGCATCTTTGCATGTCTTGTGGACCGTACCGCCGTCACGGTGTTGACTGTGACAGCACGAGCCGCGCGGTATGACAAATGGTTACTGTTTGGCTACAACCTCCCGGCACCGGGAGTCGTGGATTCCTTTGGCCGTCCAAGTTCCTTAGTCTTGCAGGGTGATATTCAAAGCCGTGGGCGAGGGACGCCCGTACCCCGACCATGGTTACAGCACGCCCAAGGACTGGGCAACGCTGCCGCCGCGGCCGGTCCGGCTGGATGAGCTGGTGACCACCAAGCGCACGCTCGATCTCGAGGCGCTGCTGGCCGAGGACTCGACGTTCTTCGGCGATCTGTTCCCGCACGTGGTGGAATACCGCGGCGTCCTGTACCTGGAGGACGGCCTGCACCGCGCCGTTCGGACCGCGCTGCATCAGCGCACAGCGATCCACGCGCGTGTGCTGGTGATAAATGGCTAGAAAGCCGAAGGACGTCACCGTCCTGCACGGACACCAGGTCATAACCGGCTCGGATCTGCGGGCCACCTTCGTGGAGGACGAGGAGCTGAACGACAACCCCGTCAGGATGCGACGACGCATCCTGCACGGGGTCGTCCTGGTGCTGCTCGTCGGGCTGGTGGCCGCCGCCATCATCGTTGCGCTGGCGATCATGAACGGCCAGATCAAGATCCCGACGGCGGAGCGCAGCCAGGCCGCCGCGTCCGTCTGCCCGGAAGCGCGCTTCGACTACACGCCCCCGGAGACGATCAACCTCAATGTCTTCAACTCGACCTCCCGCCCGGGCCTGGCCCGCTCCGTGGCCGACGAGTTCGCGGCCCGCAAGTTCATCGTCGGTGCCGTTTCCAACACGACCTCGAGCTACCGCGGGATAGCGCTGGTCGTTTCCGGCGCCGCGGGCCAGTCCGCGGCGTTCACCGTGCAGCGGAACCTGCCGGGCTCGGACTACTTCCAGGACGGCCGGACGGACCCGAGCGTGGACGTCATCCTCACCGGAGACTTCCAGCAACTGGCGAACCCGGACCTCGTCGACCAGACGCCGGGCCAGCTCAGCTGCCCGCGCGAGGACCGGCGGATCGCCGACGAATCCGGGTCGCCCGTGACGCCCACGCCGCCGCCGGCGGGGTAGCGCGGGGAGCCGGGCCCGGACGTTTAGGTCGCTACGCGGAGAGGCCGACCGTCGTCGTCGAACCGGGCCCCGGCGCCGAGCTGGACGAACCGCACAGTCCGGGCAACCCGGGCCTCCGCCTCGGCGTCTTGGCCGGCGCCGTCACCCCGGGCGGCGCTGGAGGACAGCGTGCCGTGGATGAGCTGCGCGAGCTGGGTGATGTCGGACTCGGGCAGGTAGCCCTGGGCGATGCCGTCCCGGAGGATGCCCTGCAGGAGCACGCTGAGTTCCCCGACGTGGTCCGCCAGCTTCGCGAACGACGCCGGGGAGAGCACGGCCCCCATCGCGGGGCCGGGCGGCAGGTGCCGCCGGCTGAGGTCCTCGACCTGGGCGCGGACGTACAGGGCCAGGCGGTCCACCGGGTTCTCCAGCGCCGCGAGGGATTCGCGCAGGTCGACCAGGAACCGCTCGGTCTCATCCAGCGCATAGGCGATCAGGAGCTCTTCGATGTCCGCGTAGTAGTTGTACACGGCGGTGCGGCCGATCCGGGCGTGGCGTGCGACGTCGGTCATGGTCAGCCCCGGTAGCCCGTGCGTGAAGAGGAGCTCGCCGAAAGCAGTCAGGATGCGGTGCTGGGTCTCGGCTCGTTGGGCGGCGTTGCTCGCGGCCGAAATCCTGGGCATACGGACACTTTAGCGCGATCTGTCAGTAAACCGGCGCTTATTGCCGGCAGCGACCCGGCGCCGGAATCCGGTCCTAGGTGTCGCAGCCCTCCGGGCCGCAGGCGTCCGCGGTTCCGCGGGCGTCCGCGCCGCCGGCGGCGCCGACCATTTCCAGCGGGCGGCTGTCCTGCCACGCCTGCTCCAAGGCTGCGGTGAAGGTCTCGGCGGGCTGGGCGCCGGAGAGCCCGAACTTCCGGTCGATCACGAAGAACGGAACGCCGGTGACGCCCAGGGCGCGGCCCTCCTCGAAGTCCAGCCGGACGTCGTCGGCGTACTTGTCGGTGGTGAACAGTTCCTCCACCTCGGCGGCGCCGATCCCCAGATCCAGCCCCAGCGAGGTCAGGTAGTCACGGCTGCCGATGTCCAGGCCCCGCTCGAAGTGGTCGCTGAGCAGGCGTTCCTTGGCGGCGTCCTGCTGCCCGTGCGCGGCGGCGAGGTGGATCAGCCGGTGCGCCGTGAAGCTGTTGGCGACCACGACGTCGTCGAAACGGTAGTTGAGGCCCTCGCCCCGGGCCTGCTCCGCCACGTGCGCGAACATTCCGGCGACCTGGGCCGGCGCCAGGCCCTTGCGGGTGCTCAGGTAGTCCAGTTCGGTGCCGTCATAGTGGTCCGGCAGCGACGGGTCCAGCTGGTAGCTGCGCCACGTCACCTCCACAGCCTCGCGGTGCGGGAAGGCCGCCAGGGCGGTTTCAAAGCGGCGTTTGCCGATGTAGCACCAGGGGCACGCGACGTCGGACCAGATCTCAATCTTCATGCTCGCCACAACCCCGGCGCGGCCGGCTCCATTCCCCGGCGGACTGTCGGCTTGGTCACGGGACCCGTGCGAGCGGGAGTTCCATGACGAAGTCGTGCTCCACGGTGCTGCCGAGCCGGAAGGATTTGGTGCCGACCCTTCGGAAGCCGGACTTCTCGTAGAACCGGATGGCGCGGGCGTTCTGGCTGTTCACGCCGAGCCAGAGCCCGCGGCCGCCGTCCCCCGCGGCCGCGCCGATGCTGGCGTGCATCAGTTCGGCTGCGGCGCCGAGCCCGTGGTGGTCGGGATGGACGTAGCACTTGCTGAGTTCGGTGCACGGCAGTTCGCTCAGGACCGCGGCCACGTCCGGGTCGCTGGCGGGACGGGCCACCAGCAGGCTGTAGCCGCGCAGGTCACCGTCGGCGTCGATCACCAGGACGGTCACATCAGTGTCGGACAGATAGGCGCGGAAGTGGGCCTCGCTGAGCGTGTTGGCCAGGTGCGCCGCGATGTCCTCCGGCCGGGACTCGGGCGGACACGCGAGCGGGAAGGTGACGGCCGCTAGCGCGGCCAGCCTCCCGGCGTCGTCCGCTGTTGCCTGTCTGATCACGTGTGTCATCCCAGAACCGTCCGGTCCCTAAGGGTGGAGGCCGTGGGGTCCCAGTCCTCGGGGAGGGCAGGAACCTGGGCGACGGAGCTTTCGACCTCCACGAAGGCGCGGGTATCGATCGACTCGGAAATGGAGGCCATGGTGTCGAGGATGTGGAACGCCAACTCACCCGGGGCCCGGTGCGGCCGGCCCGCGCGGATGGCGCGGGCCATTTCGAGCACCCCGGCGCCGCGGCTGGCGGTGGAGCCGACCGACGGGACGGTGGTCCAGCCGTCCGCGCCGAGCGCGCAGATCCGGATGTCGCCGTCGAAATTATTGGGATCCGGCAGAGCGATGGTGGCATCGGAACCTGTGATCTCCACGAATCCGGCACGCTGGAACGGGGAATCGAAGCTGAAGATGCTCTGTCCGGACTCGCCGCCTGCGAACTCCAGGATGGAGCTGACATGAGTCGGGACGGTGACGGCGAAGGCCTGGCCGGCCTTGGGCCCGGAGCCGATAACGCGAGTTTCACGGGACTTGGAGCCGAACGCCGCGACCCGGCGGACGCTGCCGAAGGTCTGGACGAGGGCCGTGAGGTAGTACGGTCCAATGTCGAACAGGGGTCCGGCGCCGTCCTGGAACAGGAAGGCCGGATTGGGGTGCCAGGATTCCGGACCGGGAGACTGCATCAGGGTCAGTGCGGTCAACGGTGTGCCGATGTCACCGCGTTCAATCATCCGGCGTGCCGTCTGGAGCCCCGCACCGAGGAAGGTGTCGGGGGCACAGCCGAGGCGGACCCCGGCGGAACCGGCGGCCTTGAGCAGCCCGCGGCCGCTTTCCCGGTCCAGCGAGAAAGGCTTCTCGCTCCACACGTGTTTGCCGGCGTTGATAGCCTGGGTGGCCACCTCGACATGCGCGGCCGGGATGGTCAGGTTGATGACGATCTCGACATCGGGGTTGCCGAGGACAGCATCGACTCCGCCGTGGGTGTCAATCCCGTACTCGGCAGCGCGGGCGGCGGCGGCGGCCTCGAAGAGATCCCCGACCGCCACGACCCTGACATCCGGGAAGCTCGTGAGGTTATCCAGATACTCCTTGCTGATGACGCCAGCGCCGATGATGCCGACGCCGACCGGCCCCGATCCGGAGGGGACGAAGGCGGCTCCCGCTGCGTGGTTCACGCGGAGGCCTTTCCGGCGGTGAGGTAGTTGTAGCTGTCCGCCACGGCCTCGAACATGTCGCCCTGGAAGTCGTCGAGTTCGACCACCGCGGCCTCGACGGAGCGTGCCGCGTCAAGGACATCCCAGATGGGCATTTTGCCGTCCCCCACGGCCAACTGGCCGGAGGGGTCCGCCGTGACGGGGCCGTCTTTGATGTGGATGAACCGCACCCGGTCACCCAGCCGGCTGAGGAGTTCAGCAGGGTTCTGGCCGCCGACGGCGGCCCAGTAGGTGTCCACTTCAAGGACAACGCCCGGGTCCAAATAATCGGCGAGGTGTTCCAGGGCGGTCTTCCCGTCGATCACGGACTCAATTTCCCACCAGTGGTTGTGGTACCCGACGCGGACGCCGTAGCCGGCTCCCTTGGCTGCCGCCGCGTTGAGCTGGGCCGCGGTTTCCCTGATGTCTTCGAGCGTGTTCCAGCGCTCGGCCGGGACGTGCGGATCGATCACCGTGCCGATGCCGAGCTGCCGGGCGGCGGCGAAAATGGCATCTTGGTCTTCGCTGAGCAGAGGGGCGTGGCCGGACGGGGCCGTGAGGTTGTGCTCGGCCATGGCCTGCTTCAGTTCGGCCGCCTTGGCGACGAAACGGTAAGGCTCAACCATGGTGAAGCCAATTTCGGCCAGGCGCCGGATGGTTCCGGCGAGGTCACCTTCAAGGGCCTTCCGGACCGTGTAGAGCTGGATCGAGTAAGACACTGTCTCCCCCTCTCATTGGGGTGGATCGGGGGCGGGCCGGCAAAGCGGCCGTGATGGTCTACACCCCAAGCTAGGACGACTTCTGCTGAGCGTCAACGCGTCGCGCATCGACGCCCTGATGCACGCCGGACTGGTTGGACCGGCGGGCGAGCCCAGCTCCAGCGCGGTGCCAACGGCACGGCCGGCGACCTCGGCGGGTGTCATAATCGCCGGGTCCGGCCGAGGCCCGTGATAGCAATGGGACTGATGAAAGCATATTTCTGCCCGCCGGCCGAGCCGCGGCACCCATGAGCGCCAACGTCCTGGCGAACGTGCCGCGCAGCTGGATCCTGCTGGCCGCCATCGGGCTCATCGCACTGAACATGCGCGGCCCGTTCGTGGCCGTGGCGCCAGTGGTCGGCCCGATGCAGGCCGAACTTGGCTTCTCCCCGGTGGAGCTTGGTCTCCTGACCGGCATCCCGGTGCTGTGCTTCGCCCTTGCCGCGCCGCTCGCCGCGATCACCGGACGCAAGCTCGGCGCGGAGGTCGCCATCACGCTCACCCTGCTGGGCGTCCTGCTGGGCGTTATTGTGCGATCGGCGGGCAACGGCGCCGTCGTTATGCTCGGCACGGTGATTCTCGGCGTCGCCATCACGATTGGCAACATCGTCGTGCCGCTGATCATCCGGCGCGACTTCACCCCCGTCCGGCAGGGCACGGCGATGGGCATCTACACCGCAGCCCTGAACATCGGTTCCTTCGTCACCGCCATGGTGATGGCGCCGCTGGCCGAACTTTTTGGCTGGCGGCTGGCCCTCGCCTCCTGCGGTCTCTTCGCCGTCGCGGCCCTCGTTGCCTGGGTGCTCGCCTTCGGTAGCCGGGCGTTCCGGCCCGAACCGGTTCCCGCCCCGGAGCCGGCCCGTGCCGGGATCAAGCGGGCGTCGCGGTGGATCACGGTGGGGCTGACCGCCGGGTTCGCCGGGCAGGCGTTCTCCTACTACGGTGTGACCGCCTGGCTGCCCAGCATCCTGGCGGACGAACTGGGCATGACGGCCGCGGAGGCGGGCGCCGGGTCCTCGCTGTTTCAGATTCTCGCCATCGTGGGCGGCCTGGGCGTTCCGCTCGTCGCGCGTTTAGCCAGCACGACGACGGTGGGCCTCACCCTGGGGCTGTTGTGGGTGACCGTTCCGGTGGGCCTGCTGCTGGCGACGGAGCTGTGGTGGCTGTGGTCCTCGTTGGGCGGCATCGCCCAGGGCGGCGGCATCACGCTCATCTTCATCGCCATCATCCGGCTGGCCCGGGACCAGGCCTCGGCCGGCCGGATGTCCGCCGTCGTGCAGGGTGTGGGCTATTCCTTCGGTGCCCTGGCGCCAACCCTGCTGGGCTACGTCAACGGGGTCTCGGGGTCGTGGACCGGTCCGCTGCTGATGGTGCTCGGCTCGGTCGCGATGTTCATCCTCGGGACCGCGCTTTCCCTCCGCCACGTCCCCAAGGCGCACTGACCCGAACTGCCTGGCTGCCGCGCCGAGGTGACAGTTGAGGCCCATGTTCATGGCGAACATGGGCCTTAACTGTCACCTCGACGCCGTTGTCGAGTCCCCGAGGGGTCTTCCGTCGCTGGGCCACCGCCCCGGATCTCGGGGGTGCCTGTTGCGAAGGGCATGGCAGCCCAGCAGACGGAAATCTGTACCTTCCGGTGTGCTCCCGTATCAGGCGGGGACGAGGGCGGGGTCCTCGGTGGGGAGGTCACCGCCGTCGCGCGCTTCATGCAGGAACCGGTCGTAGGCCGGAAGTGTCAGGAAGGCCGGGAACGCCGGGGTGAGCGTGACTTCCTCGAAGATGTCCCGGGAATCGGCGAAGCGGTCGCCTTCGAAACGTTCGAGCTTGGCGAACTCCTCGTCCAGCATGTCCTCGACCCATTCGCGGGTGATGACCTCGCCCTGGTCCGTGATGGCCCGGGAGAAGATCCACTGCCACAGCTGCGAGCGGGAGATCTCCGCGGTGGCGGCGTCCTCCATCAGGTTGTGGATGGCCACGGCGCCGTTGCCGCGGAGCCAGGACTCGATGTAGCGGATGCCGACCTCGATGTTGTTCCGGATGCCCTGTTCGGTGATGGTGCCGGTGGTGGAGGCGATGTCGAGCAGGGCGCGGTCGTCGGGGGTGACGTCCTCGCGGAGCCGGTCCAGCTGGTTCGGGCGGTCGCCGAGGACGCCGTCGAACACCTCGCGGCAGACCGGAACCAGGTCCGGGTGGGCCACCCAGGAGCCGTCGAAGCCGTCGGCGGCCTCGCGGGTCTTGTCGGCGCGGACCTTCTCGATGGCGATCGCGTTGGCTGCCGCGTCCTTGCGGTTGGGGACGGCTGCGGCCATTCCGCCGATCGCCATGGCGCCGCGCTTGTGGCACGCCCGGACCAGCTGTTCGGTGTAGGCGCGCATGAACGGCTGGGTCATGGTCACCTGGCTGCGGTCCGGCAGGACGAAGCGCGGGCCGCGGGTGCGGAAGTTCTTGATCAGCGAGAAGATGTAGTCCCAGCGGCCGGCGTTCAGGCCTGCGGCGTGGTCGCGCAGTTCGTAGAGGATCTCCTCCATTTCGAACGCGGCCGTGATGGTCTCGATCAGCACGGTGGCGCGGATGGTGCCCTGCGGGATGCCGAGCAGGTCCTGGGCGAGGACGAAGATGTCGTTCCACAGGCGGGCCTCGAGGTGGTTCTCGATCTTCGGCAGGTAGAAGTACGGGCCCTTGCCCTGGGCGATCAGCCGGCGGGCGTTGTGGAAGAAGTACAGGCCGAAGTCGACGATGCCGCCGGCGACCGGGGTGCCGTCAATGAGCATGTGCTTTTCCGGCAGGTGCCAGCCGCGGGGACGGACCACAATCGTGGGCAGCTCCTCGGCGGAACGGAGCTTGTATTCCTTGCCCTCGGGGGAGGTGAAATCGATCCGGCGCTCCAGGGCGTCGGTGAGGTTGAGCTGGCCCTGGATGACGTTCCGCCACGACGGGGTGGAGGAATCCTCCATGTCCGCGAGCCACACCTTGGCGCCGGAGTTCAGCGCGTTGATGGTCATCTTCTTGTCCACCGGGCCGGTGATTTCGACGCGGCGGTCCTCGAGGCCCGGGGCCGGGGGAGCAACGCGCCAGTTCGGGTCGTTCCGGACGGACTCGGTCTCGCGGAGGAACCGCGGGTCCTGGCCCTTGCCGATCTGCTGGCGGCGGTCCCGGCGGGCCTGCAACAGCTCCAGCCGCCGTCCCTTGGTCGCCTTGTGCAGCTTGGCAACAAATGCCAAGGCGTCAGGAGTCAGGACCTCGCTCTGCCGGCAGATCGGCTGTGCGGTCAACGTAACCCCGTTGATGGTGAAGTTGTCAGTGAAGCTGTTCATGGGAGTTGCTCCTTGGATGTCCGCCGTTGCCCTATCACTTTTGGTCTCCAAAGGAGGTCGATGGGGACCAAAAGTGATAGGGCAACTGGCGGGAAAAGCTGGGGGTTTAGTGGAACTGGCCTTCTTCGGTGGATCCCACCAGAGCCAGGGTGGATGCGTTCGGGTTGAGCGCGGTAGCGATGTCGTCGAAGTAGCCGGTGCCGACTTCGCGCTGGTGCTTGGTCGCGGTGTAGCCGCGGGATTCGGAGGCGAATTCCTTCTCTTGCAGCTCGACGTAGGCGCTCATGCCTTCACGGGCGTAACCGTGGGCGAGATCGAACATCGAGTAGTTCAGGGCGTGGAACCCGGCCAGGGTGATGAACTGGAAGGTGAAGCCCATGGCGCCGAGTTCGCGCTGGAACTTGGCGATCGTGGCGTCGTCGAGGTGCTTCTTCCAGTTGAACGACGGGGAGCAGTTGTAGGAGAGCATCTGGTCCGGGAAGTCGGCCTTGACGGCTTCGGCGAACTTGCGGGCCAGCTCCAGGTCCGGGGTGCCCGTCTCCATCCAGATGAGGTCGGAGTACGGGGCGTAGGCCTTGGCACGGGCGATGCAGGGTTCGATGCCGTTGCGGACCTTGTAGAAGCCCTCCGCGGTGCGCTCGCCGGTGACGAATTCCTGGTCGCGCTCGTCGACGTCGGAGGTGATCAGGGTCGCTGCCTCAGCGTCGGTGCGGGCGATGATGACGGACGGGGTGCCCGCGACGTCGGCGGCCAGGCGGGCGGCGTTGAGGGTGCGGACGTGCTGCTGGCTGGGGATCAGGACCTTGCCGCCGAGGTGGCCGCACTTCTTTTCCGAGGCGAGCTGGTCTTCCCAGTGCACGCCCGAGGCACCGGCCTGGATCATGGACTTCATGAGCTCGTAGGCGTTGAGCGGGCCGCCGAAACCGGCCTCGGCATCGGCGACGATCGGGACCATCCAGTCCTCGACGGTCTGGATGCCCTCGGAGAACTCGATCTGGTCGGCGCGGAGCAGGGCGTTGTTGATGCGGCGGACCACGGTCGGCACCGAGTTGGCCGGGTACAGGGACTGGTCCGGGTAGGTGTGGCCGGAGTTGTTGGCATCTGCGGCGACCTGCCAGCCCGAGAGGTAGATGGCGCGCAGGCCGGCCTTGACCTGCTGCACGGCCTGGTTGCCGGTCAGGGCGCCGAGGGCGTTGGTGTACTTGCCTTCTTTTTTCTCCTCGGTGAGCTGCTTCCACAGCTTTTCGGAGCCGCGGCGGGCCAGGGTGTGTTCCTCGGAGACGCGGCCGCGGAGGCGGACGACGTCGGAGGCCTTGTAGTCCCGAGTGACACCTTCCCAGCGCGGGTTGGCAGCCCACTCGAGCTCCAGTGCGGTGGCCTGCTGTTCGGGCGTCTGGGTGGGCTCAAATGCTGCAGTCATCTTTGTCTCCTTAGTGGGGCCCCGGGCCGGCCTTACTGCTTCCTCGCAGTGCGACTGGATGATCCGGTGCGGTGTAACTTTTCCGTAAGACCTACTTTTCTGTACTTTCAACCGCCTTTCTAGATGAAAAGAGTGGAAAGAAATGCACTTCTTCGCGTATTCTCAATAAATGCACCCCGCCAGCTGGAATCGTCCCGCCTCCGCCGCCTCACCCGCCGTCCCGGAGGTGGACGTCATCAGCATGGGCCGCCGCGTCCGACACCTCCGCAAGGCCGCCGGACTCACACTCGATGACCTGAGCGCCACGGTGGGAACCGCCCCCAGCCAGCTGAGCCTGATCGAGAACGGCAAACGCGAGCCCAAGCTCGGATTGCTCCAGCAACTCGCGGCGGCGCTGGGCGTCAGCATCGACGAACTGCTGGGCGCGGAGCCGCCCAACCGGCGCGCGGCTCTGGAGATTGAGCTGGAGCGCTACCAGCGCAGCCCCATCTACGAATCCCTCAAGCTGCCCAAGATCCGCATCAGCTCACGGCTCCCGATGGATGTGCTGGAGTCCATGGTGGGGCTGCAGCACGAGCTGGAACGCCGGCTCAACGAGCAGATCGCGACGCCGGAAGAGGCCCGCCGCGCGAACGGGGAACTGCGCGCCATGATGCGCGAGCGGAACAACTACTTCCCGGAATACGAGGCCGAAGCGCAGAAGGTGCTGGCCTCCGTCGGGCACACGAGCGGCCCGCTGTCCCATCACGTCATCGCCGACATCGCCGGGCACCTCGGGTTCACCCTCCACCATGTGGGCGACCTGCCGCACTCCACCCGTTCGGTGACCGACCTTAAGAACCGCCGGATTTATCTCACGCAGAACGCGCGCAGCGACCACGACCCGCGTTCGGTGCTCCTGCAGGCACTGGGCCACTACGTGCTGGGGCACCAGACCCCCACCAACTACGGCGACTTCCTGATGCAGCGGGTGGCCACCAACTACTTTGCCGCCGCGCTCCTGCTGCCGGAGCAGGCCACCGTGGAGTTCCTGCAGAAAGCCAAGCAGGCCAAGGAGATCGCGGTGGAGGACATCCGGGACGCCTTCGCCGTGTCCTATGAAACCGCCGCGCACCGCTTCACCAACCTCGCCACCCAGCACCTGGACCTGCGGACGCACTTCCAGAAAACCCACAAGAGCGGCATCATCTACAAGGCCTACGAGAACGACGGCGTGACGTTCCCGCAGGACCATACCGGCGCCATCGAGGGCCAGCCGTCCTGCAAGAACTGGACCTCCCGGGTGGTCTTCGACGTCCCGGACAAGTTCTCCGCGTACAACCAGTACACCGACACCCCGGCCGGGACCTTCTGGTGCACGGCCCGGACCGAGCGCTCCGCCAACGGCGAGTTCTCGCTTTCCGTCGGTGTCCCGTACGCCCAGGTGAAGTGGTTCCGCGGCCGGGACACCACGGAGCGGTCCAAGTCGACCTGCCCGGACGAAAGCTGCTGCCGGCGCCCGCCGGCGGCCCTGACCTCGGAATGGGCGGGCAACGCCTGGCCGTCGGCGCGGGCGCATTCGCACCTGCTCGCCGCGATGCCGCCCGGCGCCTTCCCCGGCGTGGACGAGACCGAGGTCTACAGCTTCCTGCAGGCCCACTCCGGCAGCTGACCCGACGGCCCCCTCCCGTCCTGCGGTTCTTGGCGCGACGCTCCCGCAGATTCCGCCGCCAGTGCTGCACGGCGCGGACAAACGGCGTCAAATCGTGACCCGGGCGTGGTCGCTCTTTTGCCGGCCCGCTGGTTGACTGGCCCCAGGCGGATCCCCGCCATCTCTCGCTGTTGTGCGGGCCTTGGGGGCGCGATGAAGCAGAAGTCTTGGGCGCGGTGTGTTGCCGCCGCGGCGGCCGTGGCGCTGGCCTTGGCAGCCTGTTCCGCCTCGCCGCCGGCGCTGCTGAAGGCCGACGGCGTCGCACGCCTTGCGGCGGACCGGTCCGACTACCCGGCGGAGCTGGCCCAGCTCAGGGCGTCGGCGCGGACGCTGGGCGCCGCGCTCCTGGCCGACGGCGGGGATGCCGGCAACGGCAACGTGGTGGCGTCCCCGGGCAGCCTGCTGGTCGCTCTGGCCATGCTGCGGGCAGGCGCGTCCGGGGAGACGGCTGCCGAGATGGACGGCGCCCTTGGCCTGCCCGCGGCGCACCGCGACGAAGCCATGAACGCGCTGCTGGCCTCCCTGGACGCTTTCGACGGCGACCCCGGCTCGGTGGTCGAAAAGAATCCTCCGCGCCGGCCGGTCCTGCACAGCGCAAACGGCCTGTTTGTGGACAAGAGCGTGCCCACCGGCGACGGCTATCTGCAATCCCTGGCGCAGTACTTCGGGGCGGGCGTATACCCGGTGGAGTTCCAGGATGAGGACGTCACCAAGCCTGCGATCGACGCTTGGGTGAACCAGAACACCGGCGGACGAATCAAGAAGGCGCCCGCGAAGTACAGCCGCGAGAACACCTTCAGCCTGCTCAACGCGGTGTACTTCGCTGCGGCCTGGAAGGTCCCCTTTGAACCGGCCGACACCTCCGAGCTTCCCTTCGCGACAGCCGGCGGGCAGGCTACGGTCCCCACCATGTCGGCCGTGCAGGACCTTGCCTTCGCCCAGGGCGCGGGCTGGCACGCCGTGGAGCTGCCCTATGCGGAGGGCTTCGTGATGCGCCTGGTGCTGCCCGGGCCCGGGAAGTCCTGGCCCGGGGCGCAGGACCTTGCCGACGTTGCCCGGAGCCTTGAATCGGCCGCCCCGTCGTCGACGCAGCTGTTCCTGCCGAGGTGGGACCAGAAGAGCGACTTTGAGCTGCGCAGGGTCTTCACCGCCCTGGGGCTGCGGGAAATGCTCCACACCACGACCGGCTTTGACTCAATCCAGCCCGGCCTCGAGATCCGACAGGCGGGGCAGTCCGCCAACATCACAGTGGCGGAGAAGGGCACAATTGCCGCTGCCGTGACCCAGATCAACGCCCGGGCGGTAAGCGGCGTGGCTCCGCTGAACGTGGTCCGCTTCGACCGGCCGTTCCAGTACGAGATCGTGCACGTCGAGACCGGGCTGCCGCTGTTCATGGGCAGGGTGTCCGACCCCCGCTCATCATGAGACGCTCCGTCTGATTCTGCAGCCAAAAACCGGACGCCCCCTCAGCACTTGAGGGGGCGTCCGGTCCGGAGCTGCCACAAGTGAGGGAGCGGCGTGGCTGGGTACGGCTAGCGCGGGCCGCCCTGCCAGAGCGCGTCGAACGGCGCTCCCGAGGCGACCCGGTTGCGGATCCCGGCGGTCACAAAGGCCTTGCCTGTCCGGGCCGCGTCCAGCGGCGTCGCACCCTTGGCCAGCTCGGCCGTCACGGCCGCGGCCAGCGAGCAGCCGGCACCGGAGACTGCCACTTCGCCCACCTTCGGGGCGGACAGCACTTCCAGCGTCTCGCCGTCGTAGTAGACGTCGACGGCATCGGGTCCGGCCAGGCGCACCCCGCCCTTGGCGAGCACCGCGGCGCCGCTGAGCTCGTGGATCCGGACGGCGGCGGCCTTGAGCGATTCAAGGTCGGTGATTTCCAGGCCGGAGAGGGACTCGGCCTCGAAGTGGTTCGGCGTGACAAACGTCGCCAGCGGCAGGATCTGAGCCTTGAGGGCCTGGTCCGTGTCCAGCGCGTGGCCCGGCTCCTGGCCCTTGCAGATCAGCACCGGATCCAGCACCACGTTCGTGAACGCAGCGCCGGCCAGCGCCGCGGCGACCGTCGAAATCGTCGCCGGGCTGCCCAGCATGCCGATCTTCACGGTATCCAGCGCGGACGGCGCGCCGGACGCGGCACCGTAGGCCGCCGTCGTCGCCTCGAGCTGGTCGGCGATGACCTGCTGATCGATCGGAACGAAGCGGTGGTTCCAGTTGTCCTGCGGATCGAAGGACACGATGCACGTCAGGTTGGCGATGCCGAAGACGCCGAGTTCCTGGAAGGTCTTCAGGTCAGCCTGCGCGCCGGCGCCGCCGGTCGCCTCGGAGCCGGCGATGGTCAGGGCAACGGCGGGGGAGGCCGCGGCGGCGTCGGAGGCGGTATCGGAAACAGCCGGGGCGGCGGAGTTGAGGGCGGTGGAAGTCATGGACCTATCCTGCCATTCCGGGAAAACCCGCCGCATTGTGCGAATGACCAATATGGACACAACCCGGGTGTCCCGGATCACCGGGAATAGGGTGGCGGACGGTGTTGCCTCCTGCGGCGCCGGATCCAGGAAGGTTCATTGATGAGCACCCAACTGTCCGAATCGGCGCAGACGAGAAGAGCCGTCAGCAATATTCTGAAAGGCTCTGCCGGCAACCTCGTCGAGTGGTACGACCTCTACGTTTACACAGTCTTCGCGGCATATTTCCAGTCGCATTTCTTCAATTCCGAGGACGAGCTCCAGGCGGGCCTGGAGGCTATGGCCGTCTTCTCGACGTCGTTCCTGATGCGCCCGGTTGGTGCCTGGTTCTTCGGCCGCTATGCCGACCGCAAGGGACGCAAGGCGGCCCTGACGCTCAGCGTGACGATCATGTCCGCCGGTTCGTTCGCGATCGCCATCCTGCCGACGACCCAGCAGATCGGCGTCTGGGCACTGATTCTGCTGATCGTGGTGCGGCTGGTCCAGGGCTTCTCCGTGGGCGGTGAATACGGCACCAGCGCCACCTACATGTCCGAGGCCGCCACGTCCAAGCGCCGCGGATTCTTCTCCAGCTTCCAGTACGTCACCCTGATCGGCGGCCAGATGCTGGCCCTGCTGGTGCTCGTCATCCTGCAGAACACCATGGACAAGGGCGCCCTGACCGAGTGGGGCTGGCGTATCCCGTTCGCGATCGGCGGCGTGGCCGCGCTCGTGGTCCTGTGGCTGCGGCGCTCGATGGAAGAAACCGTGTCCGCCGAGCAGGTTGAGGCCGCCAAGGTTCCGGCCGTGGCCGGCGTTGCGCAGCCGGGCACCATGAAGCTGCTGTTCACCGAGCACTGGAAGCCGCTGCTGATCTGCATCGGCGTCACCCTCGGCGGCACCGTTGCGTTCTACACGTACACCAACTTCATCCTGAAGTTCATGAACGATACGTCCGGGATCGCCAAGACCGACACCTCCGTGATCAACTTCTGGGCGCTGTTCATCTTCATGCTGCTTCAGCCGGTCTACGGCATCATCTCGGACAAGGTCGGGCGCCGGCCGCTGCTGCTCTGGTTCGGCATCACCGGAGTCCTGTTCACCTGGCCGCTGCTCTCCACCCTGGCCGGCACCAAGGATCCGTTAACCGCATTCCTGCTCATGATGGGCGGCCTGCTGATCGTCGGCGGCTACACCTCGATCAACGCCCTCGTGAAGGCCGAGCTGTTCCCGGCTTCCATCCGCGCCCTCGGCGTCGGCCTCGGCTACGCCATCGCGAACTCGCTGTTCGGCGGAACGGTTCCGCTGCTGGGTGCGGCGTTCCAGAAGGCCGAGCGAGTGGACCTGTTCTTCACCTACGTCACCGTGGCCATTGCCATCTCGCTGTTGGTCTACATTTTCGCGCTGAAGAACAAGAAGTCCACACACCTGGACCACGAACAGGGACACGCATGGGAGCCCACGGCGGCCCCGGCGGTGTCCGGCGACGGCCGCAAGGATGACGACAAAGACCTCGTCGACGCCTCGCGCCGCTAGCTTTTCCGGGCCGCCGAACGGGCGGTGAGTACGACGACGGCGGGTTGCCGGCTCCGGGGCTTTGGTCCGGTAGCCGGCGGCCCGCCGTCGTCGTTCACGGGGTTGCCGGGCCGGTCTCCGGAAGGGGGCGGTTGGCGACGCGGAAGGCCGTGGACCGGTCGGACGAAGGGCGGTAGGCGACGAGGTGGGCCAGTGCGGCGACACCCAGCGCGATCCCGGTCATTTCCAGGGATTCTTCAACGAGCGTGAGCAGGAAGAACTGCCAGGGCAGGGTGTCGCCCTGGACGAATAGTCCGGACAGGGTTTCGACCCCGACGCCACCTGCCACAAAAATGATCCCGGCGGCCAGCAGGCCTGCCCGGGAGCTCCGGGGCAGGCCGAGGACCATCCGCAGCAGAGAAAGCCCGATGAGGCCGGCAATGAGAATCCCGGGGATGACCCAGGTGAAGCCCAGCTGCAGCGGAAGGTACCTGCCCAGCTCGCTGCCAATCACATCGAGGCGCTCGTGCAGTTCCAGGGTCTCGTCGATGGAAAAGACCATGCAGACAGCGCAGAACAGCGCCCAGGAGCCGCGGTGCCGGGAGGCCCGGCGGGCGAAATAGCCGGCCAGGATTCCCGCGGTTATCCAGAGCCCGGCGCTGAACCAGGTCGGCAGATTGATTTCGCGCCCGACGTCGAAAAAGTAGAACCAGAACCGGACGGTTTCGACGGACTCCGGGGATGCCCATTGCGTGGCCAACGCCAGCGAGCCGCTGAACAGGACCAAAAGGACCACCGGAATCATCAGATAGGTGAAAGACCGCCACAGGCTGATTCTCCGCCAGGCCGTGGCTTCCGCCGGACCGGCCGGTCCGTCGGCGCTGCCCTCGGAGGCGACGGTCGTGACCAGACCATCACTGTGCCGGGAGGAACCGCTGTCCTTGAAGGAATCGGAAGCCATGCCGAAATTCTAGCGGGGCGGCGTGCCTGCGGCCGGGAGGCAGGCCCCCGCGGTCCGCAACTCCCACCACAGCCCCGGGCAACGGGTGAGAGAATGGTGGACGGTTCCGCAGCCAGTTCTCCGGACCCGTCCAGTGCTAATACAGCCGGCTGCCCAGCGTGGTCCTCCCCGAGGACCCGGGCGCCGAGCGAACCACTATGAATGGAACACCCATGACTTCCGCCCAGACGTTCCCGGCCCCGGCGCCGCCCAAGTTCGCCTCAATAGGTTCCTCCTACTTCGGCATCCTGCTGGCCGTCATGGCCGTGGTGCTGATTCTGTCCAACATCGGGGCGTCGAAGGGCGTGGCGATCGGCCCGGTCATCACCGACGGCGGCTTCTTCCTCTTCCCGCTGGCGTACATCCTCGGGGACGTCATCAGCGAGGTCTACGGCTTCAGGGTGGCCCGCAAGGCCATCATCACCGCCTTCGCGCTGTCCGTCTTTGCGTCGCTCTGCTACTGGATCATCATCGCCTTGCCGGGCTTCGACGACGACTTCGGTGCCGCCAAGCAGGCCGCGCTGGAAGGCGCGCTCGGCCCGGTTCCGCAGATTGTGCTGGCCTCCCTGCTGGCGTTCCTGGCCGGGCAGACCATCAACGCGTGGATCCTCGTGAAGATGAAGGCACGCACGGGGGAGAAGTCCCTCTGGGCGCGCATCATGGGCTCCTCGGTCGCCGGCGAGTTCGTGGACACCCTGATCTTCTGCAGCATCGCCGCCTCCGTGATCGGCATTACCGACGTCGGCACGTTCGTGAACTACGTCGTCGTGGGCTTCCTCTACAAGACCCTCGTGGAGTTCCTCTTCGTCCCGGTCACCGCGGCCGCGATCGGCTGGATCAAGAAGCGCGAGCCGAGCTACGGGGCGTAGGGCTTCGCCGGGTCCCGCCGGCCGCGGCCGCGGCCGGCCGTTCGGCCGGCGGCGGTCCAGTCAGCCGGAGACCCGGGCTGTGGTGCCGCGGACGATGAGGGCCGGCTCAATCAGCTTGCGCTCGGGCTCGAGGGCGGGGTCCTGGATCCGGGCCAGCAGCGTGTGGGCGACATCGACGCCGACGAGGTCGCTGCGGTTGTCCACGGACGACATGTCCAGGTACCGCGACTTGGCCAGCTGGGAGTTGTCGTAGCCGATCACGGAGAGGTCCGCCGGGACGGACAGGCCTCGTGCCTTGGCGGCGGCGAGGGCGCCCAGGGCCATGGTGTCATTGGCCGCGAACAGGGCTGTGGTGTCGGTGTGGTGGTCGAGAATCCAGCAGGCGGCCGCGTAGCCGTCCTCCTCGGAGGTCCCCTGGGATTCGCCGGCAATCCGGACCTCGACGCCGGCCTCCGCGATGCGGCTGCGGAACCCTTCGCGCCGGTGGGCGGCGGCGCCGCCGGAGCCGGAGAGGTGCCCGATCCGAGTGTGGCCAAGCTCCAGCAGGTGGCCCGCAGCCAAGCGGCCGCCCTCGTCGTCGTCATTCGTGATGAGGCTTGCCCCGGCGGGGACCCCGCCCCGCCAGCCCGCGACGACGGCGGGAACCCACGTTCCGGCCATCATCGACTCACTAGGCTCGGCGGCGATCACGAGGCCCTCCACGTGCATGGACAGCAGGCCGTCCGTGGCCTCCGTGATGCGGTTCTCGCCCGGGCGCGAATCCGCGAGGGTGACCTGGTAGCCGTGGGGGGAGAGCGCGGACTCCAGGCCGCGAAGCAGGTCCACGAACCAGAGGTTCCGGAAGTCGTCAATGACCAGCCCGATGCTTTTGGTCTGGCTGCTGGCGAGTGTCGTGGCCGCGCGGCTGGGCCGGTAACCGAGCTCCGACATGGCCGCCCGGACTGCGGCCCGGCGCTTCTCGCTGACCTTCGAAGGGTTCTGCAGCACCAGCGACACCAGCGACGGGGAGACGCCGGCGCTCTTGGCGACGTCGTAGATCGTCGGGCGCCGGGTTCGGGAGGGGTTCAGCGTCATCTGCAGAGCCTTTCATGTCTCATCCGAGGATAACCGGCCAACCATTGACAGGACATATTCACATAGCTACGCTTTTGTTCAGCGCCAGTTTTTGTAGCGCTCCAATTTTAGCGGACCGGGCCGGTGGCCTGGCCGAATTTCAAAGGAGAAATCGATGGCTGACAGTTTAGGAGTCGCCGTAATCGGCGCCGGCATGGCAGGCAAGGCCCACGCTGCCGCATACCGCACGGCGTCGGCACTCTACAGCCCGGTCCTTCCGCCCATCCGGCTGGTTTCCATCGGCGATGTGAACGCCGAGTTCGGCTCCCTGGCGGCGAAGCGTTTTGGTTACGAACGCAATGACACCTCATGGCAGGCGATCGCCGAGGCCGAGGACATCGATGTCGTCAGCGTCGTGATCGCCAACTCCCTCCACCGGGAAGTCGTGGAAGGACTGCTGGCGGCCGGGAAGCACGTGCTGTGTGAAAAGCCGCTCAGCGACTCAATCGAGGACGCCCGTGCCATGGCGGTGGCCGCCAACAACGCGAGCTCAATCGCCCGCATCGGGTTCACCTTCCGCCGCACGCCGGGCATCGCCTACATCCGCGACCTCATCCGGTCCGGTGTCCTGGGCAACGTCCTCCACTTCAGCGGGCGCTACTGGACCGACTACGGGTTCAGCCCCTCAGCCCCCATGAGCTGGCGCTACAAGGGCGGCCCCGGCTCGGGCGCGCTGGCCGACGTCGGAAGCCACCTGACGTACGTCGCCGAATTCCTCTGCGGCGACATCAAGTCCATCAGTGGAGGCCGACTCAGCACCGTGATCGGCAAGCGCCCACTGCCGCTCGGCGCCGTCATGGGCCATGACCACGCCGCGGTCAGCGACACCTTCGAGACCGTCGAAAACGACGACTACGCCGTCTTCTCCGCCGAATTCGAGAATGGTGCCGGCGGCTTCGAGGTCTCGCGCGTCGCGGCCGGGCACGCCAACAGCCTCATCTTCGAGGTCTTCTGCGAGAACGGCGCCGCGAGGTTCGACCAGCGCCGCCCCGCGGAGATCGAACTGTTCCTCAACGACGGACCGGCCAATGAAAACGGCTACCGCCAGGTCATCCTCGGCCCCGGACATCCCTACATCGCCGGTGGCCTGGCCATGGACGCGCCCAGCGTCGGCTTCGGCCAGAACGACGCCTTCGGCTACCAGGCCCGCGCATTCCTCGAGGAAGTCGCCGGCCTCAGCGAGGAATCCTCGCTGCCGCGCTGCGCCACCTTCGACGAGGGCGTGCGCAACATGGAACTCCTCGGTGCGGTCACCGAATCGGCGCTCAACAACGGAAAGAAAGTCACGCTATGAAACTCGGTGTCTACAACGCCATCCTCCACGACCGGCCCCTTCCCGAGGCCCTCAAGGTCATTGCCGACCTGGGGCTGACCGGCATCGAAATCAACACGGGAGGATTCCTGCCGGCCGTCCACGTCCCCAACATGGACCAGATCCTTGAAAGCGACGCGGCCCGCGATGACTACCTCGCCCTCTTCGAAGGGACCGGGGTCTCGATCGCCGGCCTGAACTGCAACGGCAACCCGCTGCACCCCAAGCGTGAGATCGGCGAGAAGCATGCCGAGGACATCCGCCGCTCCATCCGGCTGGCGCAGCGGCTGGGACAGGACCGCGTGGTGACCATGTCCGGCCTGCCCGGCGGGGAGCCCGGAGCCACCACGGTCAACTGGGTCGTCAACGCCTGGAACTCGGCGGCCCTGGACGTGCTCGACTACCAGTGGGGCATCGCGGCCGACTTCTGGAAGGAAACCGACCGGCTCGCGGCCGACCACGGTGTGAAGGTGGCCCTCGAGCTGCACCCGCAGAACGTCGTGTTCAACACCGCCGATGTCCGCAAGCTCATCGAGCTCACCGGCGCGACCCACGTCGGCGTCGAGCTGGACGCCTCGCACCTCTTCTGGCAGCAGATGGATCCGGTCGCGGTGATCCGTGAACTCGGCCCGCTGGTCTTCCAGGCGGCGGCAAAGGACGTGCGCATTAACACCGGGAACGCCGCGCTCTACGGTGTCCTCGACAACAGCTTCCGCCGGCTCTCCCCAGAGGAAAACCGCACCAATCTCGGCGGCGACGAATGGGCGAACGAATGGCCCAAGGACTCGGCGTGGGACTTCGTGGCCCTAGGGCGCGGGCACGACACCGCGTACTGGACCGAGTTCCTGCGCGCGCTGTACGAGGTGGACCCGGACATGCTCGTCAACATCGAGCACGAGGACGTGTCCCTGGGCCGGATCGAGGGCCTGCAGGTGGCGGCCAAGGTCCTGCGCGACGCCGACGCGGCGCTCTCGGCATCGCTGCACCTCACGAACTGACCGCGAGTGCGAATCGGAATTGTCGGCTACGGAGCCGGCGGCAGGTACTTCCATGCCCCCTTCATCGAGGCGGCCGACGGCGTCGAACTCGCCGGAGTAGTAGCCCGTTCGCCGGACAAGCGCGCGGCGGCCGCCGCGGATTATCCCGGCCTTCCGGTCTACGGGAGCCTGGCGGAGATGCTCGACGCCGGGGTGGACGCCGTCACCATCACGACGCCCCTGCACACACGCCGCGAACTGGTGCTCGAGGCCGTCGCGGCCGGCGTCCACGTCGTGGCGGACAAACCGTTCGCCCCCGATGCCGCCTCTGCCCGGGAGCTTGCCGACGCCGCCCAACGGGCGGGCGTGGTCCTGAACGTCTACCACAACCGCCGCCGCGACGCGGATATCCTCACCCTCGCCGGGGTCATCGCCTCGGGTGACTTCGGGGAGGTGTGGCGGGTTCACTCGATCATGGACCAGGACGGTGCCGCCACCCTTGAGACCGGTGCCGCGGGCGGACTCCTGCGCGACCTGGGCAGCCACCTCGTGGATCAGATGCTGTGGCTGTTGGGCCCGGCAACCCACGTCTACGGGACCCTCGACTGGACCGACCGATTCGGCGCGACCACGGACTGCGGCTTTTTCGTGACCCTGACCCACGAGTCCGGAGTCGTCTCGACGGTTTCGGCCAGCAAACTCAACCACTCCACCACGCGTGAACTGCGCGCCTACGGCAGCAATGGCAGCTACCTTGCCTCGGGCGCCGACGTCCAGGCCGAGGCCCTGGCCGCCGGCCGCCGCCCGGCCTTGGAGCCGGACACCTGGGGGATCGACGTGCCAGAAAACTGGGGGACCCTGGCGGTACCCGGCGGCCGCTCCCAGGTCGCCTCCAAACAGGGCAACTACGCCGGGTTCTACACCGAGTTCGCCCGGGCGGTCCGCGCCGGGGGACCCGGACCCGTGCCGGCCGCCGAAGGCGTGCGGACCTTGGAGGTCCTCGACGCCGCCCGGCGCAGCGCGCTGGAGAACAGGGTCGTGGAGCTGGGTAGCGCCCGGGCGGCGTGAGGTCCTAGGAGTAGTACTGCCCCAGGGTCTCGGCCTTGAACTCGAAGAAGTTGCCGGCCTCGATGGCGAGACGGGCGTCGTCGACCATTTTCACCACGAAGCGCTCGTTGTGGATCGAGATCAGTGTGGCGGAGACCATTTCCTTGGCCTTGAACAGGTGGTGGATGTAGGCCCGGGAGTAGTTCAGGCAGGCGTAGCAGTCGCAGCCTTCCTGCAGCGGGCCGAAGTCGCGCTTGTACATGGCGCCGGAGAGGTTGTACCGGCCGGTGGGGTGATAGAACGCCGAATTCCTGGCGACCCGGGTCGGGGAGACACAGTCGAAGGTGTCCGCGCCGTTCTCGATCGCGGTGAAGATGTCGTCCGGCTCGGAGATGCCGAGGAGGTGCCGGGGCTTGTTCTCCGGCAGTTCCTCGTTGCACCAGCGCACAATCGTGCCCAGATTCTCCTTCTCCAGTGCCCCGCCGATGCCGAAGCCGTCGAAGTTCATCGCACCGAGGTCGCGGCAGGCCTTGCGGCGCAGATCCTCGTACTGGGCGCCCTGGATGACCCCGAAGAGCGCCTGGTAGGGCTTGCCGGCACGCTCGGACGTGAGCCGGAAGTGTTCGGTGATGCAGCGCTCGGCCCAGCGCCGGGTGCGCTCCAGGGATTCCTCCTGGTAGCCGCGGGAGTTCTGCAGGGTGGTGAGCTCGTCGAACGCGAACATGATGTCCGCGCCGATCTGATGCTGGACGTTCATGGAGATTTCGGGGCTGAAACGGTGCCGGTCGCCGTTGAGGTGGCTCTTGAACCACACGCCTTCCTCGTCCACATGGGCCAGGCGTTCCTTGCCGGGGGCGACGGCGTCGTCGGGTCCGGAATTGTCGACCGACTTCATGTCGATGACCTTCTTGAACCCCGAACCCAGGCTCATCACCTGGAACCCGCCGGAGTCCGTGAACGTGGGCCCGTGCCAGTTCATAAAGGCACCCAGCCCCCCGGCCTCATCCAGGATGTCCGCGCCCGGCTGCAGGTACAGGTGGTAGGCGTTGGCCAGCACGGCCTGGGCACCCAGCTCGGCGACCGACTCCGGGAGAACCGACTTCACCGTGGCCTTGGTGCCGACCGCGATGAACGCCGGGGTCTGGATCTCGCCGTGCGGCGTGGTGATGGTGCCGGTCCGGCCGAGGAACTCCCCGCCGTTCGCGCTGACCTGGGCCGCCGACGGCGAGCAGCTTTCGGTCAGGCGTTTGCCCACGCGGAAGGAAAACTCCGACTGCTGGGCCGGCAGGAGCGGTGGCACGGGTGTTTCAGGATTGGCTGGCACCGTTCAAGTGTGCCAGCTAACAGCCGTCAACCCTTAGTGCAGCGGATCGGATGTGGGGTAGTTCTCAGCCCGCCACTTGTCCCAGTAGTTGCGGATGGACTCCAGCTGGTGCGCCCCGAGGTCATACGTGGAGACGATGACCAGGGCTCCGCCCTGGGGACGGATGTCCTTGATGACCGGCTGGTCCGCCACGATCACCAGGCCCTCACCGTGTTCCGCGTAGTGGTGGACCGTGAGCCCCACCTGGTGGTTGCTGCGGAACCAGACCTTGCCGGAGACTTCCTCACCCGTGGCCAGGGTGAGCGAGTACGGCTCGCCGGGCTTGGGGATGTCGGACAGGCCCAGCTTCTCGATCGCGGACCCTTCATTCCCGGGGACAGAGAAGAAGAAGGTCCGGCGCTTGCCGTGCGGATGCCGTTCGAGGGCGAAACGGAGCTGCTGGATGAAGGTCAGCCAGCCCTGCGTGATGTCCTCGTCCCAAGCGGCCCACTCGGAATTGTGGTCCACCGCGGCCCGCGTGACACTGACTTCCGTGCCGCCCGGGACCGGTTTCAAGGTGAACACGTCCCCGCCGTCGACCACCAGGGACGTGTGGTCGGCGCCTTCGATGACATTGGGGCTGAAGTAGATCGCATTGATCTCGGCCGCCTGGTCGTCGGCTTCCCAGCCGTGCCACTGGGCTACCTTGGCGGGCTCGCGCAGCATCGTCCAAACCTGCTGCGCGTCAGAGTTGATCACAACGCTCAGATTGTTCGTCATGGGGTGAATCTACAACGCCCGGCCGGAAGGGGGTAGGGGGAAAATGCCTCAGGAACGGACGGACTCGAGTTCGTTGCCGATCCGGCGGTCCAGCTCCGGGGCGCCGATGGTTTCCGAGCCGCCGTGGGCGCGCAGGAAGAGCAGCGCCTCGAGCCGCAGGAGCCGCCACTCGCGTTCCGCATCCGGGTTCGAGTTGTCCATCGAGCGGAAGATTTCCTTGTCGTACAGGTTCGGTTCGTTGAGCGAGCGCTGGCGGACCTTGGCGTTGATCCGGGCCTTGAACGGGTCCGTTTCCATGGCATCGGGGGCGCGCAGGAACTTCTCGTAGACAGCGGCGCGTTCCTCCTGGCCGAGCTGGCGGCAGATGTAGCTGGACAGGGCGAGGGAGGCCTCCACCGAAGCCCATCGGCCGCGGTTGCCGTCGAAGGGCAGCACATTGAGCAGATCCGCGACGGCGAGGGCGCTTTCGGCGTCCTTGAGGATGATGAAAAGCTCCTGCGCGAGGTCGCTGAGGTCCTTGAGGCAGCTGCCGGACTTCGTGTTGATGCCCTTGGCCAGCCGTTCACTGAGCAGCAGCACCCCCGCCGAATTCGGGTGGGCCTCGGCCACAGCCTGCACCACGGACTCCGGCGTGCCCTCAAGGGCCGGGATCAGCGCCAGGTCCTCTTCGCTGGGGCCGCTCGCCACCGGCGGAACGGGCGGCAGCGGAGGAACTACGACGGCGGGCGCGGCGGCTTCCCCGGCCCGGCCCTGCCCGCCCGCGTCGCCCTGGACGCCGGCCGGGAGGCTGCCGGCGACACTGTCCTGGCCGCCGGCCGCATCGGTGGCCGCAACGGCAGCCGGTTCGTGGGACGGCAGCGGGGAGCCGGCATCCGCGAGGGTGGGTTCCTCAGTACCGGCGGCGGCGCCGGCGATCAGGACGGTGGAGGACGCCGCGATCCGGAGTCCGCCGCCTCCCGTGAGGGTCGCCAGGACCATGGCAGGGGTGCCGAAATCGTCGGTTTCGACGTCAACGCGCAGGATTTCGGCGGAGCGGTTGCCGTCGGGCAAGAGCAGATGATCGCCGCTCTGCAGAAATCCAGCCTGCTGTTCGATGTAGTTCGGGGCGGCCGGGGGGTGGGTCATTGCAGTCCTTAAATTCTTTTGCGGTCCGCCCAACAGTCTACAAAGGCGCGCGCCGGAAGTCGGGGACGCAGCCGCCGTCGGTCAGTTCCCGACGCCGGCGAAGGCCAGCGCCTGGCGGATCAGGGCGCCGCGGCCGCCGCTGAATTCCAGCTGGACATCCGAGCTCATGACTTCCTGCGGGGTCATCCAGGTCAGTTCCAGCGCGTCCTGCCGCGGCGAGCAGTCGCCGGTGACCGGGATGATGTACGCCAGGGCGACGGCGTGCTGGCGGTCGTCGGTGAATCCGGTGTGGGATGGGGACGGGAAGTATTCGGCCACCGTGAACGGCACCGGGCTGATCGGCAGCTGGGGGAAGGCCAGCGGGCCGAGGTCCTTCTCCATGTGGCGCAGCAGGGCCGCGCGGATGGTCTCGCGGTACAGGACCCGGCCGGACACCAGGGAGCGGACCATCGTGCCGTCCTCGTCGGCCTGCAGGAGCGTGCCCACCTCGTTCACAAACCCGAGCGGATCCAGCCGGACCGGGACGGCCTCGACGTAGACCATGGGCAGCCGTCCGCGCGCCTCGAACAAATCTTCGTCGGAGAGCCAGCCGGGGTTCGGGTCAGGAGTGCGAACGTTCATGGTTAAGTTCTACCCCATCCCTGCGGCTGGGGCGTGGTCCCACTCACCCCGCGGACGGCGCCGCGGAAATCCAGAGTGGCGGGTGGGCGGCGGTGCCGTCGGCATCGGGGTTGGCCACGTGCAGGGTGGGGATGGCGGCTTCCTCGATGACGGCGGCCTCGTTCCCGGCCTCGTTCAGACGCTCGCGGAGTGCGGCCAGGTCGCCGGCGTATTCGAAGCCCAGACCGGCAATCCCGGTTCCGGAGCCTGCTCCGACCATCAGGATCCCGCCGTTCTTCGCCATGAAGGCCTCGGATTCGGCGGTGTTCATGTCGGCGTTGCCGCCGCCTCCGCTGCCCGGCAGCGGGCGGGGCTGGGCGCCGATGTCTCGCAGGGTCCGGGCCGCCGCCACGGCGTCCTCGGAGAACCAGACCCCGACGACGGCGATGCCCGGGTCCGCTTCCGCCGATCCGCCCCAGCTGCCGTCCGTGGCGCGGGTGGCCGGGTCGGCGAGGAAGCTGAAGCCGTCCGCGGCCGTGATGCGGCAGGACTGGCCGTGCTCCGCGTCGAAGAGTTCCGCGGTGGTGCCACCTTCTGCCGCCCCGGCCTCCTTGGTCCGCCGCGCGAATTCCTTCAGGTCGCCGACCTCGACGCCGAGGGATGTGGTGCCGTCCTGGGCCGAGCCCTGCTCGACAAAATGGAGGGCGAGCCGGCCGAGCCGGCGTCGAACTCCCGCCAGGTGGGCTCGTCGACGGTCTTGACCATGCCAAGTCCGGTGAGCAGCCGCTCCCATTCATCAAGGCGGGAGGTGAAGTGGATCGGGCGGACACGCAGCATCTTTGCTCCTCAGGGTCGTGACGGTTTTCGGCTCTCAGGGATATAGTCCCACCAAATCGGTGTCCGTGGTCAGTGCGGAGCAGAATGGTGCCATGGCTGGTGAACTTGAGGAACTGCTGGTGAAGGATGCCGCCGAGTGGCGCGCGTGGCTGGAGCGCCACCATGCGGAGAGCCCCGGTGTGTGGCTGGTGCTGCACAAGAAAGGCGGCTCGGTGACGGAGCTGGACTACGAGGCCGCCCTGCAGGAGGCCCTGTGCTTCGGCTGGATCGACGGCCAGGGCCGGCGGCGCGATGAGGCGAGCTCGTTCCAGCGGATGACCCGCCGGGGCCCGAAGAGTATGTGGTCGGCCCGGAATGTGGAGCGGATCGGTCGCCTCGAGGCCGCCGGGAGGATGGCGCCTGCCGGCCGCGCCGCCGTCGAGAGCGCCAAGGCGGACGGCCGCTGGGAAGCCGCGTACTCCGGCGCGGCGACGGCGGAAGTGCCCGAGGACCTGGCCGCGGCCATCGCCGCAGAGCCCCGGGCGCAGGCGATGTTCGATGTCCTGACGTCGGTGAACAGGTTCGCCCTGATTTACCGGACCAACGCCGTCAAGCAGGCCGCCACGAGGGCCCGGAAGATCGCGGGATTCGTCGAGATGCTCGCCCGTTACGAAACGCCCTACCCGCAGAACAAGCGGCCGCCGGCCCCCTGACCGGCCAGGCCCCTGCCCTCCGGTCTGTCCTTAGAACCCGACGCCCATGGCCTGGGCAACCACCACGGCGGACGCCGAGGACCACGCCTGAGGATGGCACGACGCCGGATAGGGCACCGCGAGGCCGGACTCCTCGGCACTAATGCCGGCGAACAGTTCGGGGAGGCGGTGTCCGAAGGAGCCGGACGCGGCCAGCAGGCCCTCGGCGATGGTCCGGGCTTCGGCGAGGAATCCCTCGGCGACCAGCCCCCGGACCGCGATCGCGGTGTCGTGGCTCCAGACCGAACCGCAGTGGTAGCTGAACGGCCAGAAACCGGCGGCGCGCCGGGAAAGCGTGTGCACCCCGTAACCGGAGAACAGCTCGGGGCTGAGCAGCCGGTCCGCCACCAGCCGGGCCTCCGATGCGTCCAGGATTCCGGTGCCGAGCAGGTGCCCCATGTTGGAACCCGGGATGTCCAGCGGCTCGCCGTGCCCGTCGAGGGCCATCGCGGGGAAGGGGCCGTCGTCGTCCTCGACCCAGAAGCGCTCGCGGAAGTTCTGTTGCAGCACCTCGGCAAAGTCCCGCAGCGCCTGGGCGCCGGGCTCGCCGTAGGCGTCAAAGAGATCGGCGGTGTCCACGGCGGCCTGGTAGGCGTAGCCCTGCACCTCGGAGAGCGCGATCGGGCCGTCGGCCTGCCGGCCGTCGCGGAACTGCATGGCGTCCCCGGAGTCCTTCCAGCCCTGGTTGCTGAGCCCGTGGCCGGTGGCGTCCTGGTAGCTGAGGAACCCGCCGTTCGTGGTTCCGAGCGCACCGGCGGCGCCCATCAGCCATTCCACCGCCCGGGCCGCATTGGGCAGCAGCGAACGGACCGCGGCGTCGTCCAGGCCGGCCTGGCCGAGCTCCGCCAGCAGGCACAGCCACAGCGGGGTGGAATCCACGGCGCCGTAGTAGACCGGGGGCAGGCGCAGGCCCTGGCTCTCCAGGACGAGTTCCTTGGCCCGGAGTTCGTGCAGGATCTTGCCGGGTTCCTCGGCGGCACCCGGATCGTTCTTCGTGCCCTGGAACGCCGCCAGGGCGCGCAGTGTGCCGGCGGCGAGCCCGGCATCGAGCGGCAGGAGCAGGCGTGCGGCCCAGAGTGAATCGCGGCCGAACAGGGTGAAGTACCAGGGCGCCCCGGCGGCGGCGAACGGCGCGTCCGGCAGGGCCCGGGTGGCCAGGCGGAGGCCGGCGAGCTCGTCGAGCGCATTGTCCAGCAGCAGGCCCAGGGCGCCGGACGGTTCGGCGCGGACCCGGCGCGAGGCGGGCGGCGGGGCTGCCACCACGGCGTCCTCGCTGTCGGCCAGGACGGCCTGCCATTCCACCTCGAACGGGCGGCCGCGTCCTGCCTTGCCGCGCCAGAGGAGCCGTTCGCCGGACACGACGCTGCCGGGGGCGGCGACGGTCAGGGTCCGGGCGCCGTCGCGCCAGCGCAGCGTGGAATCGTCCGCGGAGAACGGTGCGGAGGGCTCCCGGAAGCGGCTGAGCCGGATGGCTGCCATGTCGGTGAAGTCCGCGGCGAGCTGGATTTCAATTTCCACGTCGAGCGCCTCGAGGGAGGTGCTCAGCTGGAGGGAGTGCCGGACGACGCCGGGCGTGACCGTCCAGGTCTGGAGAAGTTCGACGGCGGGGTCCTCGGTGGGTCCCGGGATGCCGCGGACCAGACCCCGCACGCGCATTACACCGCCGGCCTCGGCCTCCACCGTGGCGGGCTCCGGTTCCAGGCCGTTCACCCGCACCTCGGCCCGGGACAGCATCCGGGTGTCCCCGTGCAGCAGGCCGGTGAACCAGCCGCCGCCCGCGGCGCCGGAGGAGCCGGCGGCGTCGGCGGCGTCGGCGGAGCCGTGGCCGCTGGCGAGCCGCCCGTCGGCGTCGAGCCACAGCTGGGTGGGGGCGGCAACGGAGCAGTGCTGGCGGTGGAGCGCTGGCTGAACAGTCATGCGCCCCACCCTATGCCGGGAGCCGGACCGGCTCAACGACGGGCCGGCCCGCGGCGGTTACGCCGGGGGCAGGTCTTCCATCGGGAAGGCCACCGCTTCGCCGACGACACGGAGGCACAGTTCGGTGCCCGGGCGGGCGATCGAGGCGTTCCAGTGCCGGATGGTGATGATTTCGCCGCCGCCGGGGTAGCGGTGATCCGCCACGGCCCCTTCGGCGAGGACCGGAGGGACGGCGAGCTTGAGCCGCACGGTGGTTTCGGGCCCGAAGTAATCGGTGTCCACCACAACGCCGCGGATGGGCCCGTCCTCGGCGATCCGGATCTGTTCCGGCCGGAGCATGAGCTGGACCCGCCCCTGCGCCGGGGGCCGGCGCACCGGGATGCCGCCCAGGGAACAGGTGGCGAGGGAGCCTTCCATCCAGGCGTCGAGGATGACGGCGTCGCCCAGGAATTCCGCGGTGGCGCGGTCCGCGGGGCGCGTGTAGACGATGAACGGGTTGCCGATCTGCGCGAGCCGTCCGCCGCGCATCACCGCGACCTGGTCCGCAAACGACAGCGCCTCGCCCTGGTCATGGGTGACCAGGATGGTGGTGACACCGGCGTCCTGGAGGACCTTGCCCACCGCGCGGCGGGTCGCCACGCGCAGGCCCGCGTCCAGGGCGGAGAACGGCTCGTCCAGCAGCATCAGTTCCGGCTCGCGGGCGAGGGCGCGGGCGAGGGCCACCCGCTGCTGCTGCCCGCCGGAGAGCTCGTGCGGGCGCCGCTTGGCCATGGCGGCGTCCAGGGAAACCATCTCCAGCAGCTCCGCGACGCGGGCCTTCACGCCGCGGTGCCCGCCGGGGAGCTTGCCGGCGTCGAGGCCGAAGGAGATGTTCTGCCCGACGCTCAAATGCGGGAACAGCGCGCCGTCCTGCGCCACATAACCCACGTGGCGCTTGTGCGCGGGCACCCAGACGCCGTCGCCGGCCACCTTGGCGCCGTTGAGCAGGATGCTGCCGGTGTCCGGGTGCTCAAACCCGGCGATCAGCCGCAGCAGCGTGGTCTTGCCGGAACCGGAGGGCCCCACGATCGCGGTTGTGCCGCCTTTGGCCACCGACAGGTTGACACCCATGAGGACGGCCTGCGAGCCGAAGTTCTTGGTGACGGCGTTGATTTCCAGGTGGTTGTTGGTGCTGGTGGCCACGGAGGCGGCGACCCGCGGTTGCGGGAGCCGGGAAGGGCTGTACTGGGTCACTGTCCCGCTGCTTTCTTGGACTGCTGGAAGAGGAGGTAGGTCATCGGCGCCGAAATCAGGATCATGAGCAGGGCGTACGGGGCGGCGCCGGCGTAGTCGATTTCGCTGCTTTTGCTCCAGAACTCGGTGGCGAGCGTGGTGGTGCCGTTGGGGGAGAGCAGCAGCGTCGCGGTCAGTTCGTTCACGATTGCCAGGAACACCAGCGCGGCGCCGCCCGCGGCGGCCGGGGCGGTGAGCCGCAGGGTGACCCGGAGGAAGGCCAGCAGCGGCGGCTTGCCGAGCGCCTGGGCGGCCTCGTCGAGTTCCTTCGGCGCCTGGGACAGGCCGGAACGGATGTTGACCAGGGCGCGCGGCAGGAACAGCAGCACGTAGGCCGCGATCAGCAGCGCGGAGGTCTGGTAGAGGCTGGGTGCCGCCTTGATGCTGACGGTCACGAAGGCCAGGCCCACCACGATGCCGGGCATGGAGCTGGTGATGTAGTTGGACAGCTCCAGGGCCTTGCTGAACCAGCTGGGGTGCCGCACGGCCAGGTACGCCATCGGGAACGCCACGACGGTGGTGGCCAGGGCGCCGGCGAGGCCGTACACCAGGGTCTGCAGCAGGGCCGGCAGGAACTCGTCGGCGGCCCAGATGTCCGGGCCGCCGGCGATGATCCAGCGCAGCACGAAGGTCAGCGGCAGACCGAAGGCCAGCGCCGTGAGCGCGGTGAGGAACAGCTGGGCCGGGAGCTGGTAGGCGTGCAGCGGAAGGCGCAGGGCGCGGGCCTGGGCGCCGGAGCCGATCTTGGCGTACCGGGCGCTGCCGCGGCTGCGCACCTCAACCAGCAGCAGGATCAGGCACAGGAACACGAGCACACTGGCCAGCATGTTCCCGGCGGTGCCGTTGAAGGTGGACTGGTACTGCACCATGATCGCGGTGGTGAAGGTGTCGAACCGGATCATCGCGAAGGCGCCGTATTCGGCCAGCAGGTGCAGGGAGACGAGCAGCGCCCCGCCGGTCATCGCGACGCGCAGCTGCGGCAGCACCACACGGAAGAAGGTGCGCCACGAGCCGAGGCCCAGGGACGCGGCGGACTGCTCGATGGCAGGGTCCAGCCGGCTGAGCGTGGCGGCGGCGGGGATGTAGACGAGCGGGAAATAGGACAGCGTGGCGATCAGCACGCCGGACCACAGGCCCTCGAGCGACGGGACCGCGGAGACCCAGGCGTAGCTGTTGACGAAGGCGGGGATGGCCAGCGGGGCCGCGAGCAGCACGGCCCACCATTTGTGCCCCCTGAGCTGGGTGCGTTCCACCAGCCAGGCGCCGCCCACACCGAGGATCAGGCACAGCGGCACGGTGGCCAGCATCAGCAGCACGGTGTTGAGCAGCAGCTCGCCGACGCGGGCCCGGAAGATCAGGTCCACGGCGGTGTCCCAGCCGGTGGCGGCCGTCATGACGATGACGTAGCCCAGCGGTATCAGTGCGAACAGGGCGATCAGGACCGCCAGCACGGAAACAATGGAAACGCCGAAAGGCGGGCGGGGGCGCTTGCCCCTGCCCGCCGTCGTCGTGCCCCCGGGTGTTCCGGGAGCCGCCAGCTTGGTTGTCACGTGGTTAGAGCAGTCCTGCCTTGGTCATCAGCTCGGAGACCTTCTCGGAATTCAGCTTGGCCGGGTCCACCGTCGGTGCCTGAAGTTCCGCCAGCGGGACGAGCTTTTCGTTGGCCGGGACGTCGGAGGCGATGGCGTACTCGAAGGAGGTGCCCTTCTGCAGGACTTCCTGGCCCTTCTTGCCGGTGATGAACTTGACGAAGGCCTGGGCCGCCGCCGCGTTCTTCGAGGAATTCAGCACGCCGCCGCCGGAGACGGACACGAACGCGCCCGGGTCCTGGTTCTTGAAGTAGTACGGGGTGACGTTCTTGGAGTTCTCGCCGGTCTTGGCCTGGTCGCCGTAGTAGTAGTAGTGGTAGATCAGGGCGGCGTCGACCTCACCGGCGTTGACGGCCTTCATGGCCGTGCTGTTGCCCTTGTAGGCCTTGGAGTTCGCCTTCATGCCCTGGAGCCATTCCTCGGTGGCGGCTTCGCCCTTGAGTTCCAGCAGGGCGGAGACGATCGCCTGGAAGTCGGCACCGGACGGCGAGGCCGCCCACTTGCCCTGCCACTCCGGCTTGGCCAGGTCCAGCATGGACGTGGGCAGCTGGTCTTCGGTCAGCTTGGTCTTGTCATACACCAGCACGGTGGAGCGGGCCGCGATGCCGGTCCATTTGTTGGTGGAGGGACGGAATTCGGCAGGCACCTGGTCGATGGTGGCCTTGTCGACCTCGGCGAAGAGGCCGGCGTTTTCCACCTGGGCCATGGCCGGGGAGTTTTCGGTGAGGAAGACATCGGCCGGGGAAGCCTGGCCTTCCTGGATGATCTGGTTGGACATCTCGGTGTCCGAGCCCTGCCGCATGGTGACCTTGACGCCGGTTTCCGCGGTGAACGCGTCCACCCATTCCTTGGTCAGGGACTCGTGCTGGGCGTTGTAGACCGTGATCTCACCGGAGATCTTCCCGTCAGCGGCGGCGCTGCTGCTGGGGGCGGTGGAGGCGCCGGAGCCGCAGGCGGCCAGGCCGAGAGTGGCGGTGGCGGCAAGTGCGATACCTGCCAGCGCGTTCTTGCGGATCTTCATGGGGCTGCTTTCTGGAGGAAGGTCGTAGGAACCCTAGCCCCCTGTGAGCGGGGGAAGTTAGGGCATGCTCACTACGAAAAACTGTAGGTTAGCCAAACCTAAGCAACCAAGCTGAGGGCGTCTTAAGTGATGAGGATCACATCAATTACGAAACTATTGCGTGACTTAATTCCCGGCGGCGATGGCGGCGGCGGCTTCCAGTACCATCCAGGCCTGCAGCTGGGTGGAGAGTTCGACGGCGGCGCCCGCCGGGTAGGTCTGCGCCGCCGGCAGCTCGGGGCGGGCGGAGAACACGATCCGGCCGCCGTTGCGGGCGAGCGGGTCCCCGGCCGGCAGCAGGCGGCGGCCCTCCCAGAAGGCGTCGGCCGTGTTGGTGACGAGCGCCGCGGCCGTCGCCCGGGTCGCGGCCGGGAGCCGCTGGTCGACCGCGGCGAGGGCCAGGTACCGGGCGAGGATGCCGGTGAACAGGCCGCCGTCGCCGCTGCCCTCGCAGCGCAGCACCGAGGCGCCGCGTCCCGCCGGGGGTCCGGGGAGGGTGAGGCTGCGCGCCACCGACGCCACGAGGGAGGCGGCGCGGGCCAGGTTGGCTGCGCCGCCGAGCTCCAGCAGTGCGCCCAGGACCGGGCCCTGGTTATAGGTGTAGATGGCGCTTTCCAGCAGCACGTCGCCGCCCGGGGTGATCCGCAGGCCGTCCCGGTACAGGCCCTGTTCGGGGTCGAAAAGCCGGGCGTCCAGCCAGTCCAGCAGGGCCTGCGCCCTGGCCGCCTCGCCGGTGCGCGCGTAGTAGAGGGCCACCGGTGCCGTGGCCGGCGTGTTCTTGAAATCCCGTTTCTTGCTCCAGAAGGTGCCGCCCCCGAGGTCGTCCGTGGACGCGGAATGGAACTGCAGGGTCAGGCTCTGCAGGACCCTGGCATTGCGGCGGCGTCCGGCCTTGGTGCGGCTGTCCCTGGCGAGGTGCTCCAGCCGCAGCGTGGACAGCGCCAGCCAGGCCATGTCGTCGTAGTAGTTGTTGACGACGGTGAGGAAGTTGCGGAGCCGGATCCCGGTGACCAGCCGGGAGGCGAGCCGGCCGGCGCTGGGCCGGTCCGCGCCGTCGAACCGCGCCCCGGGCCGCCCGCCCGTGCCGAGTTCGCGGCGCCCGGTGTCCACCAGGCAGTCCACGTAGTGCGCCTGCCACCAGTAGTGCCAGGGCCGGGCCAGGTTCTTGAGCCGGCCCGAGGGCCGGACGATCGCGGCGATGTGGGTTCCCGGCAGGAAGAAGAGCCGCTGCCCGAACAGCCTGGTCACCGAGCGGGCCGCTTCATTGGCCCGGAAAGACCGGTCGGGGGAGGTGGAAATGTCGGCCGGGGTCATGGGCCCAGCCTAGTAGCGGCAGGGTGAAGGTGCGGAAAGCCCGCATTCCAGTTAACATTCACTAACTAATGTTCGCGGTAAATGCGTGACGCTGCCCACAGTGTCGCGGCGGGCTCGGGTTCCACATCAAGGAGGATGCATGGACATCAAAGGTACTGTTGCGCTGATTACGGGCGGGGCCTCCGGTCTGGGTGCCGCGACGGCGCGTCGCCTGTTCGACGCCGGCGCCTCGGTGGTCCTGGTGGACCTGCCGGGCTCCGCCGGCGCCGCCTTCGCCGCCGAGCTGAACGCCCGGGGCAACGAGGGTGCGGCCCCCGAGGCCGGCAGCCCGATGCGGCCCGGGAACCGGGCGGTCTTCGTGCCCGCCGACGTCACCAGCGAGGAAGAGATTCAGGCCGCCGTCGACGCCGCCGTCGCCCTCGGTCCGCTGCGGATCGTGGTCAACTGTGCCGGCATCGCCACGCCCGGGAAGGTGCTGGGCCGGGAGGGCGTGCTGCCGCTGGAGAGCTTCAACCGCGTCATCCAGATCAACCTCGTGGGCACATTCAACGTCATCCGCCTGGCGGCGGCCGCGATGGCGGCCACCGAGCCGGCCGTGACCGAGCTCGGCGGGCCGGAGCGGGGCGTCATCATCAACACCGCCTCCGTCGCCGCGTTCGACGGCCAGATCGGCCAGCCGGCCTATGCCGCCTCCAAGGGTGCGGTGCACGCGATGACACTGCCGATCGCCCGCGAACTGGCGCGCTCGCTGGTCCGGGTGGTCACCATCGCGCCGGGCATCTTCGAGACGCCCATGATGGCCGGGCTGCCGCAGGAAGCCCAGGACTCCCTCGGCCAGCAGGTGCCGCACCCGTCCCGGCTGGGCCGGCCGGCCGAGTACGCACACCTCGCCGCGCACATCGTGGAGAACGCCATGCTCAACGGCGAGACCATCCGCCTCGACGGCGCCATTCGGATGGGGCCGAAATGATGCCCGCCGGGATCGCCACTTCGCCCGCCCCCGCTGAATCGGTCGCGGGGCTGCCGACCGCCGATTTCTTCGACTTCGAGTCGATGCTCAACGCCGGTGAGCAGGCAAAGCTGGCAGAACTGCGGGTGTTCCTGGCCCGCGAGGTGGCTCCCTTCGCCGGCGAGTGGTGGAACAAGGCCGAGTTCCCCGCGCACATCCTGCCCAAGCTCGCGGCCCTGGAGCTCAGCGCCCCGGCCCAGCGCGGCTACAGCAACCTGTTTGCCGGGCTGGTCATTGCCGAGATGACCCGGGTGGACACCTCGCTGGCGACGTTCTTCCTGGTCCACCACGACCTCTTCGTCGAATCGCTCTACGGCTTCGGCTCCGAGGAGCAAAAGGCGCGCCTGCTCGAGGACGCCGCCAGCCTCCGGACCACCGGCGCGTTCGCGCTGACCGAACCCGAGCACGGCTCCGACGTGGCCGGGGGCATGGAGACCGTCGCCCGGCGCGTTCCCGGCGGGGCGCCCGACGGCGGCGACAGCTGGGTGCTCAACGGCGCCAAGCGCTGGATCGGCAACGGGACGTTCTGCGACTACATGCTGGTGTGGGCACGCGACGAGGCCGACGGCGGCATCCGCGGCTTCATCGTGGACGCCACCCTGCCCGGGGTGAGCCGGAGCCGGATCGAGAACAAGATCGCGCTGCGCACGGTGCAGAACGCGGACATCGTCTTCAAGGACGTGCAGGTGGCCGAGTCCGACCGCTTCGCCGGGATCAACAGCTTCGAGGACACCAACGAACTGCTGCGCGGCTCGCGGATCATGGTCGCCTGGCAGGGTGTGGGCCAGCAGCTGGCGGCGTTCGACGTCGCCCGGCAGTACGCCGTCGAACGCCGGCAGTTCGGGCGGCCGCTGGCGAAATTCCAGCTGGTCCAGCAGCAGCTGGTCACGATGCTCGGCAACGCCGTGGCGAGCATGGGCATGATGGTCCGGATCGCGCAGCTGCAGGACCAAGGCGCCGCGGACATGGCGCAGGTGGCGCTGGCGAAGTCCTACGTCAGCGCCCGGATGCGGGAGACCGTGGGGATGGGCCGGTCCCTGCTGGGCGGCAACGGCATCGTCACCGACTATCGGATGGCCAAGATCTTCGCCGACGCGGAGGCGATCTACACCTACGAGGGCTCGTTCGAGATCAACACGCTGATCGTGGGCCGGGCCGTGACCGGGGTGTCCGCGATCGTCTAGACGAGATCTAGAACAGTGCGGGCTCTTTCTCGCCCGCCTCGATCCGGTAGTCCAGGCTGTTGTTTTTCACCGGCATGGGGCAGGTGCCGTACGGGGTGAAGGCGCTCGGGTAGTTGATCGCCCGGTTGAAGTCCAGGACCACGGTGCGGTTTCCCTGCGGGTCGACGCGCGGCCGGGCCGTGGAGACCTTCCGCCACTCGTCGGTTGATTCTCCGTTGGTCTCGTCATGGAACGTGACCGTCAGCGCGCCGAGCTTTTCCTCTTCGGCCTGCAGGTGGAACTCGTGGTCCTTGCCGGGGAGCCGGAACACCAGTTCGCCGACGGAGCGGTGGACCCCGTCGACCAGCGGGTTGGCGGTGCCGATCGGGACGTCCACCGGCTCCGGATAGGGGTGGAAGGTGGCCTCGATCACCAGATCCGGCCGGTAGTCAAAGGTGGGAACGCCGTCGAACTCCGTGAACACCGGCGACTCCGAATCCCGGGTGCGCACCGCGTACTTGTCGGCGCGCCTGGCGAGTTCCGCCACGACCCGCCGGCCGTCCGCGCCGCCGTACTGGACCCACAGCAGCGACTCCTCATTGGCCAGCGCCGCGCTGATCGTGCCGTCCACGGGCTCGCCGGTCTTCACGAGGGTCAGTCCCTCGGCCGCCGCGGCGGTGAGGAACGCCGTTGTGCCGTCCGTGGACCAGAGTCCGGGGACGAGTTCCACCTCAGCCGGCCGGTCCTCCAGCCACTGGAAGGAGGTTAGGGTCAGCCAGCCGTACTCGCTGGCCAGGGCCGTGTTGCGGCTGTTCCGGAAGCGCTGCCAGCGGGCGAGCTGGGCGTCGGGGTCGGGTTTCATGGTGTTCACGGGTTCCTCCCGAGGTATCAGTGCAACTGGCTGGCAGCAGGGGCCGTTTTGAGCCTCCAGAACGGCTCCTGCTGCGAGTCAGTTGGGGGTTGTCGGAGTTCTGAGGCTTGCGGACACAAGTTGTGCCGCGGTGTGGCGCGCGGCGGTGGCCGCCGCCGGATCGGCGTCGAGCACACCGCTGGCCAGGCCGCCGTCGAGGACCAGGGTCAGGCTGCGGGCGAGCTGGTCAGGATCCGGGGCGCCGGCCCGGACGGCCAGGTCCCGGATCCAGGCCCTGATGTGCTCCTTGTGCGCCACCGTCCGTGCGTGGACGCGGGTTCCGGAGGCGGACTCGGCGGCGGCATTGATGAAGGCGCAGCCGCGGTAGCCATCGCGGCGGCAGGCGCTGGCCAGGGCGTCGAACAGCCCCACCAACTGGGCCGCGGGATCGGGTCCTGCGGCTTCCGCCGCAGCGTGGAGCTGCCCGGTCCAGACCCCGTCGACCTTCTCCAGGTAGGCCAGGATCAGGTCATCCTTGGCCGGGAAGTACTTGTAGAACGTGGCCTTCGCGACGCCGGACTCGGCGATGATCGTATCGATGCCGGCGGCCCGAAGCCCCTGGGCGTAGAAAAGCCGGAAGGCCGTGGCCAGGATCTTGTCCCTGGCCTGCCCGGCCGGCGTGCGGACGGCCTGTGGTGCGGCGGCTGCTGGCGGCGTCATGGCTCCATGGTACCCAGACAAGTCTGTCTAGGGCAGACAACATCTGTCAGCTAAGCGACTGGTGCTGGGATTAGATGCTGCACGGCATCCTTGCCGTAGACAGGTCTGTCTGATAGCGTCGGGGCCAGATCTAGACAAACCTGTCTACTGCGCCCATCCAGAACTGAGGACGTCATGAAAATTGCTGTACTGGGAACCGGATCCGTTGGCCCCACGATTGCCGCGGCACTGTCCGCGCTCGGGCATGACGTCGTGATCGGCACGCGGGATCCGAAGGCTACGCTGGCCCGGACCGAGCCCGGCGCGACGGGCGGCCCGGCCTTTGCCGCCTGGCACGCGGCGCACAGCCGGGTCGAGGTCGCCACGTTCGCCGACGCCGCGGCCCGCGCGGAGCTGGTCGTCAACGCCACCAACGGCGCGGGTTCCCTTGAGGCGCTCACCGCGGCGGGGGCGGCAAACCTTGCCGGCAAGGTGATCATGGATGTTGCGAACCCGCTGGACTTCTCCCGCGGGTTTCCGCCGTCGCTGAACCCGGTGAACACCGACAGCCTCGGGGAGCAGATCCAGCGGGCCTTCCCGGAGGCCCGGGTGATCAAGACCCTTAACACGATGACCGCCAGCGTCATGGTGGATCCGGCGAGTGTGGCCGGGGGCGACCACTCGGTCTTCCTCTCCGGCAACGACGCGGCGGCCAAGGAGGCCGTGAGCGGGCTGCTTAAGGGGTTCGGGCACCGGGACATCATCGACCTGGGCGACATCACCACCGCCCGCGGCGCGGAAATGGTGCTGCCGATCTGGGTACGGCTCTGGGGCGCGCTGGGCACGGGAGCGTTCAACTTCAAAATCGCCCGGTAGGGAAGCGGACACTATCTGAGACGGATTCCCCGGCGGCCGTGGCTGCGGGTAGCATCTTGAGGAAGAAAGTAACCCGGCTCACAGTATCCAGCGCAGTGTACGAGCCAAGTCTCTCGAAAGATTGTCTCCATGGCTGACACTGCAACGAATCCCGGCACCGATCTCGCCTCCGAACTGCGCGCGGACGTCCGCCGGGTCTCCACCCTCCTTGGCGAATCCCTGGTCCGCCAGCACGGGCCCGAGCTCCTGGCCTTGGTGGAGCAGGTGCGCCTGCTGACCAAGGAGTCCAAGGAAGCCGCCCGCGGCGGCGCGGATGCCACCGGGCCGTGGAGCTCGTACGACGTCGTCGCCCAGGTCCGGGAACTGCTCGGCTCCCTGCCCCTGGAGCAGGCGACCGACCTGGTCCGCGCCTTCGCGTTCTACTTCCACCTGGCCAACGCCGCCGAGCAGGTGCACCGGGTCCGCGGGCTGCGCACCCGGCAGGAAAAGGACGGCTGGCTGGCCAAGGCTGTCACCGACATCGCCGGCCAGGCCGGCCCCTCGGTGCTGCAGGAGGTCGTGAACGAACTCGACGTCCGTCCCATCTTCACCGCGCACCCCACCGAGGCCTCCCGCCGCTCCGTGCTGGACAAGGTCCGTCGGCTCTCCGACATCCTCGCCGAGAGCACCGCGGAGGGCACGACCGCACGGCGCCGCCAGGACCGCCAGCTCGCCGAGGTGATCGACCAGATGTGGCAGACGGACGAACTCCGCCAGGTCCGGCCCACCCCGGTGGACGAGGCCCGCAACGCGATCTACTACCTCACCGGCATCCTCGGCGACGCCATGCCGGAGATGCTTTCGGACCTCTCCGAACTGCTCGCCGAACATGGTGTGAGCCTTCCCGTAGAGAAGGCGCCGGTCCGATTCGGCTCCTGGATCGGCGGCGACCGGGACGGCAACCCCAACGTCACCGCGGCCGTCACCCGCGAAATCCTGCAGATCCAGAACCAGCACGCCATCCGGATCAGCATCGGCCTGATCGACGGGCTGATCTCCATCCTGTCCAACTCGACCGCGCTCGCCGGGGCGGACCAGGAGCTGCTGGACTCGATCGACGTCGACCTCAAGAACCTCCCGGGCCTGGACCGCCGCGTCCTGGAACTGAACGCCCAGGAGCCGTACCGGCTCAAACTCACGTGCATCAAGGCCAAGCTGCTCAACACGGGCCTGCGCGTCGCCGCCGGGTCGACGCACGAACCGGGCCGCGACTACTCCGCCACCGCGGAGCTCCTCGCCGAGCTGGGCCTGCTGGAGCGCTCGCTGCGCAACCACCACGCCGCGCTCGCCGCCGACGGCGCCCTGGCCCGGGTCCGGCGCGCCATCGCCTCCTTTGGCCTGCACCTCGCCACCCTCGACATCCGCGAACACGCCGACCACCACCACGACGCCGTCGGGCAGCTGATGGACCGCCTCGGCGGCCCCGGCGTCCGGTACGCGGAACTCAGCCGTTCCGAGCGGCTCGAGGTGCTCGGGTCCGAGCTCGCCTCCCGCCGCCCGCTGTCCGGCCACCCGATCAAGCTCGACGGCGTCGCCGACGGCACGTACGACGTCTTCCGCGAGATCCGGCGGGCCCTGCGCACCTACGGCCCGGACGTGATCGAGACGTACATCATCTCGATGACCCGCGGCGCGGACGACGTCCTGGCAGCGGCGGTGCTGGCCCGCGAGGCCGGCCTGGTCAGCCTCTTCGGCGCGGCCCCGTATGCCCGGATCGGCTTTGCCCCGCTCCTGGAAACCGTGGAGGAGCTGCGCGCCTCGGCCGAGATCGTGGACCAGCTGCTCTCCGATTCCTCGTACCGCGAGCTGGTCCGGCTGCGCGGCGACGTCCAGGAAATCATGCTCGGATACTCGGATTCCAACAAGGAATCCGGCGTGATGACCAGCCAGTGGGAGATCCACAAGACCCAGCGCAAACTCCGGGACATCGCGGCCAAGCACGGGGTCCGGGTGCGCCTGTTCCACGGCCGCGGCGGGTCCGTGGGACGCGGCGGCGGGCCGACGTACGACGCCATCATGGCCCAGCCGAACGGGGTCTTGGAAGGCGAGATCAAGTTCACCGAGCAGGGTGAGGTCATCTCGGACAAGTACTCGCTGCCCGAACTCGCCCGCGAAAACCTGGAGCTCTCGCTTGCTGCGGTCATGCAGGGCTCCGCGCTGCACCGCACACCGCGCACCTCGGAGGACCAGCGCGAACGCTACGGCCACGTGATGGATACCATCTCCGATGCCGCGTTCGCCCGGTACCGGACGCTGATCGATGACCCGGACCTGCCGGCCTACTTCATGGCGTCTACCCCGGTGGAACAGCTGGGGTCCCTCAACATCGGTTCCCGGCCGTCCAAGCGGCCCGATTCCGGCGCGGGCCTCGAGGGCCTGCGGGCCATCCCGTGGGTGTTCGGCTGGACGCAGTCCCGGCAGATCGTCCCGGGCTGGTTCGGCGTCGGCTCCGGGCTCAAGGCCGCCCGGGAGGCCGGCCACTCGGCCCAGCTGGTGGAGATGATGGAGGGCTGGCAGTTCTTCCGCTCGGTGCTCTCCAACGTGGAAATGACGCTGGCGAAGACGGACATGGACATCGCCGGCTACTACGTCTCCACCCTGGTCCCGGAGGAACTCCACCACCTGTTCCGCACCATCCGGGCCGAATATGAGCTGACCGTGTCCGAGATTCAGAACCTGACCGGCGAGGACCTGCTGCTCGACGCGCAGCCCACCCTGAAGCGATCCCTGGAGATCCGGGACCAGTACCTCGATCCGATCAGCTACCTTCAGGTGGAGCTGCTGCGCCGGATCCGTTCCGACGCCGCCGCGGGGAGCATGCCCAACGGCGAGATCGACGAGCGGCTCCAGCGCGCCATGCTGATCACGGTCAACGGCGTGGCGGCGGGGCTGCGCAACACCGGCTAAAAAGGGTGCGGGGGGCCAGCGGCCGGTCCCGCTAGGGTTGTTCCATGCCGTCGTTCCAGACCAGACTGAAGATCACCGGGCTCAAGCCGGGCAACCCGCCGGAGTCCGTGATGGCCGCTGCCGTCGAAGCCCTGGAGACGCGGCACCACGTCGAGGCGAACCAGTTGGACCTCGCCGGCGGGGTTCCGCAACTGAACCTGCGGTTCCTGGTCGAGCCCACCTCGTACAGCAGTGAGAACCGCCAGGCGCTCGAATCGGCCGCGATGATGCGCGACGCCGTCGAACGCGTGGCGGTGACCGGCCATCTGATGGTGCTCCGCCGCAACCGCGGCCGCTGGGCGCCCGTCTAGCCGGGTTCCGCCAGCGTCAGAAGTCGAGTTCCTCGTCGGGTCCGTCCACGACGGGGGAGCGGTTGCCGCGCCTGCGCGTGACGATCACGCCCAGGATGACTCCGACCAGGACCCCGACGCCGACCCCGATCAGGGAGCTCGCCCAGAACGGCAGCCCAGTAGCGGCTCCGGTGACATAGCCGAGACCGACCGACCAGACGGCCCAGAGGAGGCCGCCGAGAGCCGCGCACAGGCTGAATCCCCGGGTGGAGACGTTGGCGATGCCGGCAGCGGCAGTTGTCGCCAGCCGTCCGCCCGGGATGAAGCGGATTCCGATGATCGCCCCGTAGGTGGTGGACCGGCCGGCTTTCGCAATGGCGGTGTGCACGGCCTGATGGAACGACCGGCCCCACCGCCAGCGGTCCAGGACATGGCTCAGGCGCCGCTTGAAGAGCTGGAACACCAGGATGTCTCCCAGCCAGGACGCTGCCGCGGCCAGGAGCACCACCAGGAAAGCGTTGGCGCGCCCGACGGCGGACAGGGCGCCGCCGGTGATGACCACCATTTCGGAGGGGAGGGGCGGGAAGAGGGCATCGCCCATAACAACCGGGATGATCCAGAAATAGATCGCGTCCCCCCAGCCGTCTGCGCTGCCGAAGTCCATGGGCACAAGTTACAGCATTTCCGGGCTGCCGCCGTCCGTGGCGGCGGGCTTAGCTTCCTCCGGCCGCTTAGCGGGCTTCGCTGAGCTCCAGCCCGCTGCGGTACTCCACCGGCTTGCCGGTGATCGGGTCGGCGAACCGGATCCCGCGCGCGAGCAGCTGGAGCGGTTTCGAGTAATCGTCCGGCGCCTTGTCCAGCAGCTCAGGGTAGAAGGCATCGTTGACGATCCCCAGTCCCAGGGAGGCCATGTGCACGCGGAGCTGGTGGGTCTTGCCCGAGTGCGGCTCGAGCCGGTACAGCGCACGGCGACCGGCGGCGCCGTCGTCCGCGGCACCCGAGACCTGCCCGGCGGGAGGCGCCGCGAGGGGGCCGTCAAAGGTCTGCAGCCGTTCGATCCGGGTTTCGGCATTGGGTTCGCCGTCGATCACCTCGGCGAGCAGGTAGCTGCGGGACTTCGTCATCCGGTTCCGGACCACCACGGGGAAGTCGACGGCGGCGTGCCCGGGCGCGGGCCGGGCCGCGGCCACACACTCGTATTCCTTCTGGACCTGGCGCTTTTCGAAGAGCACCTGGTATTTGCCCCGGGTCTCCGGATTCGTGGAGAGCAGCAGGATCCCGGCGGTCATGCGGTCCAGCCGGTGCATGGGAATGAGGTCGGGCAGGCCCAGCTGGTTCCGGAGCCGCACCAGCGCGGACTCCTGGATGTACGTGCCGCCCGGGGTGGTGGGCAGGAAGTGCGGCTTGTCCACCACAAGGAGGTGGTCGTCCTGGTGCAGGATGTTCAGTTCCACCGGGATCCGGACCTCCGGCGGCAGGGTGCGGTAGTACCAGATGAAGGTGTGGTTCCGCAGCGGGGTGGCGCGGTCCAGGGCGATGCCGGCCTCGCCCACGATCTCGCCGGCGTCGAAGCGGTCCTCGATGCCCTGGGGGTCGATATGGCCCCAGCGGTGCATCATGTAGTCCATTGCAGTGTCCCAGGGCCCCTCGTCCGGGAGGCGGAGGCGGGTCGCGTTGACGCCGTCGCGCACGGGCAGGGGGGATTGCATCACCGGTCCATTCTACTTTGCCGGCCCCGCCCCGCCGTTCGCGGGCCGCCGCCGGCGGCCCGGAACGCACCCCTCTTCCGACGGTTAAAAAGTTCTTGACAAATAAAACTGTCGGTTGCGACACTGGAAGCATGTTGGACATCGAAGTGATCGAAGACCCGGCCGCGGCGGAGGCCTCGCTGGACCCGATCCGGACCCGCATCCTGCTGGAACTCGCCGAACCCGGCTCGGCCACGCAGCTCGCCGCGAAGGTGGGCCTGCCGCGCCAGAAGGTCAACTACCACCTCAAGGCCCTGGAACGCCACGGGCTGGTGGAACTCGTGGCGGAGCGTCGCAAAGGCAACGTCACGGAGCGCATCCTGCAGGCGAGCGCCGCCTCGTACCTGATTTCCCCGGCGGCGCTGGCCTCCGTGGCCCCGGACCCGCACCGGTTCTCCGACCGCTTTTCGGCCTTCTGGCTGCTGGCGCTCGCCAGCCGCATGGTCCAGGAGATGGGCCAGCTCATCACCGGCGCCGTCGCGGCCAAACAGCGCCTCGCCACCTTTGCCATCGACGGCGAGATCACCTTCCGCACCGCCGCGGACCGGGCCGCCTTCGCCGAGGAGCTGGGCGTCGCGGTGACCCGGCTCGTGGACAAATACCACGACGGCGGACCGGGGGCCCCGGCGGAGCGCGCCACCGCGGGCGGCGGACGCAAGCACCGCCTCGTCGTCGCGCTTCACCCAACACTGAAAACGGCACCACCCAAAAACCCATCAGCTAACACACACCCATCAGCTAAGGAGCAGGACAATGACTGACAAGCGCAACTTCGAAATCGTCGTTGACACGGAACTGCCCGCCACCCCGGAGCGCGTCTGGGAGGCGGTCACGAAGAACGAGGCCGGCTGGATGTTCCCAACCGACGAGTGGCCGGCCGTGCGGCCCGTCGAGGACTACCCCCGCCACCTGGTGTCGCGGATGGAGGGTCCGGACGGCTGGTTCAACCAGCTGGAGCACGTGCTGGAACCGCTGGACGGCGGCCGCGCCCGGCTGCACTACGTCCACAGCGGCATCTTCACCGAGAACTGGGACCAGCAGTACGACGGCGCCAGCAAGCACACCGAGTTTTACCTGCACACTCTCGGCCAGTACCTGAAGTACTTTGACGGCAAGCCGGTGGTGTTCACGGACATCCAGGCACCCGCCGCCTCGGCGGCGCCGGACGGCTTCGTGCGGCTCAAGAAGGCCCTGGGCGTGGAGGGCTCGGAGCCCGGCAGTGCCGTGGAGCTGGAGCTCGACGGCGTCGGCCGGCTCGCGGGGGAGGTGGACTTCGCCAACGAGAACTTCCTCGGCCTGCGCACCGCGGACACGCTGTACCGGTTCTTCGGCCGCAATGCCTTCGGCGCCACGGTCGGCATGACCGTCCACGATTTCAGCGGCGGCGGGGATTCCGAATCCACGGCGAAGGCTTGGCGCGGGTTCCTTGAGAAGGTCTACGCATAGTTCGTCCACCCCTTCTGGCGGCCGGCGGCCTGCTCGGCGGGACCGGAAATCCCGGGCGATACGCAATCGTGCTGGCGACCCGAGGCCTGCTCGGCGACATCGGAAATCCCGGGCGACACGCCAAGGTCCTGGCGACGCCGGAGTAAGGGCGCGCCAGGACTTGTGCGCATCGTGGAGTGGTTTCCGCGTCGCCGGGCCGCACCAGGGCAGGCGCTGCGGCCCTTGAGCGGCCCGGCGGCGACGGGTGTCAGGCGATGGCTGCCGCGGGCGGGGCTCCGAGGCTGCGCCGCAGCTGCGGGGACGCCTCCAGCTTGTCCTGGGCGGACCGCAGCGCCGCCACTGCGGTCTCGAGCTGCTCTGGAGGGAGCGTAAACGGCACCCGGAGATAGTGCTCGAAGGCGCCGCCCGTGCCGAAGCGGGGTCCGGCCGCCAGCCGGATGCCGAAGTCCGGGGCCACCACAGCGAGGGCTGTGCTCATCGGGGCCGGGAGGCGGCACCACACCGACAAGCCGCCGTCGGGCCGTTCGCTCTGCCAGCCCGCCAGCCGTCCGGCGATGAGCTCCAGCAGCGCGTCCCGGTTGTCCCGCAGGGAGGCCAGGCGGGCCGGGAGCGGTTCGGCGAGTGCGTTGACCAGATGGGCCGCCGCGAGCTGTTCCACCACCGGGCCGCCCAAGTCCATGGTGGTGCGCGCGGCGGCGAACCGCTGGATCAGGGGCTCCTCGGCCCGGATCCAGCCGGTCCGCAGCCCGGCCCAGTGCGACTTGCTCAGCGAGCCGATGGAGACGACGGCGGGGCTGAAGGCGGCCAGCGGCGTGGAAGTGACGCCGTCGAGGTTCAGCTCCCGGAGCGTCTCGTCCACAACGAGGACGGTGCCGGCTGCGGCGGCGGCACGGACCAGCCGCCGCCGCTGGGAATCCGGCATCAGCCGCCCGGTGGGGTTGTGGAAGTCCGGAACGACGTAGGCCATGGCGGGCCGCTGCTGCCTCAGAGCGGTCTCGATCGCCTCCAGATCCCAGCCCGGACGGGAGCCGGAGGCCGTCCCGGACCGGGCGTGCGGGGCGGCGGCGGGCATGGCCACCGGCACCAGCCGGCAGCCCGCGGCCCGGATGGCGTCGAGCGCATTCGGGTAGCTCGGATGCTCCACCAGGACCTTGTCGGACCGGCCGGCCAGGGTGCGGAGCACGATGTTCAGCGCGTGCTGCGCGCCGGACGTCACGAGGATCTGCCGCGCGGTGGTGTGCACCCCGGCCGCGGAATAGTGCCTGGCGATGGCCTCCCTCAGCGGGATCACTCCGAGCGCGTCATAGCCGAAGCCAGGTAGCAGCGCCGGCAGTTCGGTCAGCGCGGAGGCGAATGCCCGGTGCACCACCTCGCCGCTGGCCGGCAGCGAGGCATAGGCGAGGTCGAGGATTCCGTCCGGAACGGCCAGACCGGGAGCTCCGCTGAGATGCGCCCCGCTGCCGCCGTTGCGGCCGCCCGGCGGACCGGACTGCGGGATGCACGTCCGGCCGCGGCTGCCCTGGCCGCTGCTGAGGAAGCCCTGCTCGCGCAGCAGGGAGTACGCGGCGGTGACGGTGGTGCGGCTGATGCCGAGCGTCGCGGCCAGGGCCCGTTCGCTGGGCAGCGCGACATCCAGCGGCACCCGGCCGTCGAGGACCAGCAGGCGGACGACGTCGGCGAGCTCCCGGTAGGCGGGGGCCGCGCCGAGGTTCCACTCGCCGAGCAATCGGGCGAGCGAACTGGGGTTCAGGGATCCGGACATAGAGCCAGTATTTCAAACTGGCTATGGAATGCAATGCCAGTTGTCCGGGAGGATGGGGTGCATGATGACCCGCAGGCTCCTTCAGCTCCTTATCGGCCTCGCCATGTACGGCATATCCCTGGCGATGTTTATCCGCGCCGGCCTCGGGCTGGACCCGTGGGACGTGTTCCACCAGGGCCTCGCGGTCAAGACCGGGCTGAGCATCGGCACGGTTGTGGTGATCGTGAGTTTCTTGGTGCTGCTCCTCTGGATTCCGCTGCGGCAGTGGCCCGGCTTCGGCACCCTGTGCAATGCCGTGCTGGTGGGCGTCTTCGCCGACGTCGGGCTGGCGCTGATCCCGGAGTTCTCCCACCTCGGGGGGCAGGCCGGCATGCTCGCGGGCGCCATCGTGCTCAACGGGATCGCCTCCGCCTGCTATATCGGTGCGCGGCTGGGTCCCGGTGCGCGGGACGGCCTGATGACCGGACTCGCCCGCCGGACCGGCTGGTCGGTCCGGACGTCCCGGACCGGCATAGAGATTGTGGTCCTCGCCGCGGGCTGGCTGCTCGGCGGCTCCGTGGGCATCGGGACCGTGCTCTACGCCCTGGCCATCGGCCCGCTGGTGCAGCTCCTGCTGCCGCGGTTCACCGTGCCGGAGTTGAAGGAGTCCGCGCTGCCGGCGGCGGCAGCCGATCCCGCGGTCGCCGCACCTTAGGCCGCCGCGGCACGCCGCGGAGTGGACCTAAGCCGGACCGGTTCCCGGCAGCGGCTGGCACGTCGGGCACCAGTAGATGTCCCGCTCTTCGGTGCCGGCGGCTTTGGCGAGGACTCCGCGCCGCACCGGCGTCCGGCACTTCAGGCACGGCTGGTTTTCGCGCCGGTAGACCCAGTAACCGGGCAGCCCGGAGCTCCGGCCGACCACCGCGCCGCGCTGATTCAGGACCGTGGTCCGGCGCCCGGCCCCCAGGTTGGCCTCCAGCAGCACCTTGGCGTCGGTGAGCATGGCCGCCACGTCGGGCACCGCCGAGACGGGTGCCGCCGGGTGCACGCCGGAGAGGAAGCAGGCCTCGCAGCGGTAGATGTTGCCGATCCCGGCGAGGTTCCGCTGGTCCAGCAGTGCGACGCCGATCGGGACCTCCGGCGCGGCGCGGATCCGCCGCTCCGCCTCGGCCAGGTCCCAGTCCGGACCCAGCAGGTCGGGACCGAGGTGGCCGACGACGGAATCCTCCTCGGAGGTGCGCACCACCTCAAGGATGCCCAGCGAGAACCCGACGGCGTCTGCCGCCGCGGTGCGCAGCACGCAGCGCGCGGTGAACCCCGGCTTCCGCCAGCGGCCGCCCGGCGGGTAGACCTGCCACGTCCCTTCCATCTTGAGGTGGGAATGGATCGTCAGCCGGTCCGGTACCGCCGGGCCGCCGCCGTCCCGGGCCGGGCCCTCGAGCCGCATGAGCAGGTGTTTGCCCCGGGGGACCACCTCGGTCACGGTCCAGCCGCCCAGTTTGAGGGTGGCAAAGCGCGGCACCCGGAAGTCGGAGGAGATGAGCTGCTGGCCCGCCAGCGCGGCATGCAACTGGGCGGCGGCGCGGAACACCGAATCGCCCTCAGGCACGGATCCTCAGTCCCTTCGGTGTGGAGTAGGCCCCGGCGTGGGCGAGGGCGGCGGCGATGGGCGTGTCGAGAATGCCGTGGCCGTTGACTTTTTCCATGATGAGTTTGTCCACCGCGCCCCGGGTGACCACGCCGACCAGGGCGGCGCCGGCCGCGGCCAGGACCTCGGCGTCCTCGCTGAAGGCCAGCAGGGTCTTGCCGCCGCGTTCCACATAGAGGGCCAGGGCGCCGTCGACCAGCACCACCAGGGCGCCGGCCTTCCTGCCCGGCCGGTGGCCGGTTCCGGCTTCGACGTTCAGGGCAGGCCAGGGAAGGGCGGCGCCGTAGGGGTTCGCGGGGTCCGTCGCGGCCAGCGCCAGGGCCACGGGTTCGGGTTTGTGGAGCTGGGTGTCCTCGGCGTAGGAGCGCAGCCTGTCCACGGTCGCGGGGACGGCGAACTGTGCCGCGCCCAGGTGCTCGATGAAGTAGCCGCGGCGGCACCGTCCGGCTTCCTCCAGCCGCGCCAGGACCTTGTACATCAGTCCGAAGCCGCCCAGGATGTTCTCGGCCATGACCGACCCGCGGGTGACCACGCCGTACCGGTCGAGCAGGAGCTCCGCGGTGGCCCGGGCGTGGATGGTGGCATCGAGTTCGGGGGCGGGCAACGCGGACCAGCGGCCGGCGGCCAGCGGCGGAGTGGCCGCCGCGCCGCTCGCGGAACCGTACCGGCCCCCGGTGAGCCCGGGGGATCCGAGCAGACCGGTCCCGTGGGCGCGGCCCAACCTGCTCAACCGGGGGGCCCGGGCCCGCGGGGCGCGGGCGACCTGCCGGTGCGCGGTGTGGCCGCCGGCAATCATGGCCCGGACCGGGGCGAAGGTATCGCCCGTGATCCGGCCCGCCCAGGCGAGGTCCCAGAGCGCGGAGACGACGTCCTGGTCGCTGAGCACCGAGTCCATGCCGCCGGCGACGTCCGTCAGCTGCCGGAAGAAGTAGCCGCCGCCGTTGTTGCGCAGGTGGTCCAGCAGCCGCTGCTGCGCGTCGCCGGGCTCGAATTCGATGGCCGGGTTCAGGGTCAGCTCGGCCGAATCGGCCAGGTGCAGGCTGACCCAGCCGTCGTTGCCGGGGAGCGCGCCGGCGCCGGACCAGAGCACCTCACCGGCGGCCATCAGCTCATCCAGCATGGCCGGCTGGTAATCGGACACCCGGCTGGCGAGGACCAGCGGTTCCCATGCGGAGGCCGGAATAGGCACACCGGACAACTGGTCGACCGCCGTGATGATCCCGTCCAGTCCCCGCAGCGCGGACTGCCCGCGCTTGCCCGGGACCCGGACGTTCTGCCAGGCCGGCAGGAAGCGGCCGTACGCGGCGGCATCCACGGGCTCAACCTCGGCGCGCAGTGCGGCGAGCGAGCGGCGGCGGAGCTTGCGCAGGACTTCGGCATCACACCATTCACTGACGCCCGCCAGCGACGGGGCCGCGGGCGCGGCGGTGGCCTGGGTCCCGGCGGCGCTGGAGCCCGCGTCGCCGTCGTCGGCTCGGGGGGCGAGCGCCGGGGCCGGGGGTGCGGCGTGCGGGCGGAACTCGCCTTCCACCACCCGTCCGTCCGCGGCGAGCCGCTTCAGCGCGGTGCCGACGACGGCGACACCGAGTCCCAGCCGGGCGGCGGCCTCCGCGGAGGTGAACGGCCCGTGGGTGCGGGCATAGCGCGAGACGAGGTCGCCCAGGGGATCAGCGACCGGTTCGATGAAGGCCAGCGGCACACCCATCGGCAGCGGGACGCCGAGGGCGTCGCGCAGGCGGGCGGCGTCCTCCACCGCGGCGTAGCGCTCGGCGCCGCCGATGTTGACCTTGATGGCGCGGTTGGCGCGCTGGAGCGCCACCAGATGTGTCGTGGCATCGGCGACGGGGGCCATGCTCTCGACCGCCGGCTCCGATTCGGGAGCCCCGGCAAGCCCGGCCTCAGGGCCAAGCGCTGCCTCCGGGCCGGACTCAGCCGCCGCCGTAGGTTCAGCTCCTGCGGCAAGCCCGGCCGCCGGACCCGGCTCAGCCGCCGGGCCGGGCCCGGCCGCCGGTTCGAGCCGGGCGGCGACGTCCTCCGGGGTCAGCGGGCCCAGCAGGCGCAGCAGGTCCGCGACACCCTCCAGCCCGCGCACTTTCCGGTCCGGGGCGAGCCGCTGCAGCTCCCGCTCGGTGGCGTCGATGACCTTGGCGTCGAGCAGTTCGCGCAGCTCGACGCGGCCGAGGAGCTCATTGAGCAGGGTCGAATCCAGCGCCAACGCGGCGGCCCGGCGCTCGGCGAGGGGCGAATCGCCCTCGTAGAGGAACTGCGCGACGTAGCCGAAGAGCAGGGACTTGGCGAACGGGGAGGGCTGCTGGGTGGTGGTCTGCAGGATCCGCAGCTCGCGGCGCTCGATGGACGCGGCGATGTCCTTCAGGGCCGGAAGGTCGTAGACATCCTGCAGACATTCACGGACCGTCTCGAGGACGATCGGGAAGGTGGGGTACTTCCGCGCGACGTCCAGCAGCTGGGCGGAACGCTGCCGCTGCTGCCACAGGGGCTGCCGTTTGCCCGGGTTCTGCCGGGGGAGCAGCAGGGCCCGGGCGGCGCACTCACGGAAACGGGAGGCGAAGAGGGCGCTGCCGCCGACCTCCGCCGTCACGATCTGTTCGAGTTCCTCCGGGTCGAACAGGAACAGTTCAGCCCCGGGTGGCTCGTCCTCCATCATGGGCACGCGCAGCACAATGCCGTCGTCGGCGGCCATCGCGGAGCCGTCCATCCCGTAGCGCTGGTGCAGCCGCTGCCCGACGGCGAGGGCCCACGGCGCGTGCACCGGCATGCCGAACGGGCTGTGCAGCACCACCCGCCAGTCGCCGAGTTCGTCGTGGAAGCGTTCCACCACCAGGGTGGTGTCGCTGGGGACCACCTCGGTCGCCAGCTTCTGCTCGGCGAGGTACTGGATCAGGTTGTTGGCGGCGAAATCGTCCAGGCCGCTGGCCTTGCAACGTTCCGTGGCCGGCCCGACGTCGGACGCGGACAGTTCGCGCACGAAGGCGCCCAGGGCGCGGCCGAGGTCCACCGGGCGGCCGAGGGAGTCGCCCTTCCAGAACGGAAGTTTCCCCGGCTGGCCGAACGCGGGGGTGACCAGGACCCGGTCATGGGTGATGTCCTCGATCTTCCAGCTCGTGGCACCGAGGGCGAACACGTCACCGACCCGGGATTCGTAGACCATTTCCTCGTCGAGTTCGCCGACCCGGCGGCCGCCCTTGGCTGCCGCGGCGGCCGGACTCGCCGCCCGGCCGTCGCCGCTGGCGGAGCCCGGGGACCCGGAAGAGCCGGTCCCTTCCGTCTCGGTGCCGATGATGTAGACGCCGAAGAGCCCGCGGTCCGGGATGGTGCCGCCGGAGGTGACCGCCAGCCGCTGGGCGCCGGGGCGGCCCTCGATGGTGCCCGCGTTGCGGTCCCAGATGATCCGGGGCCGCAGTTCGGCGAATTCGTCGGAGGGGTAGCGGCCGGCGAGCAGGTCCAGGGTGGCCTCGAAGGCGGAGCGGGGGAGGGAGGCGAACGGCGCCGACCGGCGCACCGTGGAGAACCATTCCTCCACATCGATGGACCCCAGCGCCGTGGCGGCGACGGTCTGCTGGGCCAGGATGTCCAGCGGGTTCGCCGGGACGTAGAGCCGTTCGATCTTGCCGGCGAGCATCCGTTCCACGGTGATGGTGGTGTGCACCAGGTCGGCGCGGTGCTTGGGGAACAGGACGCCCTGGGAGACCTCGCCGACCTGGTGACCGGCGCGGCCCACCCGCTGCAGCCCGCTGGCCACCGACGGTGGGGATTCCACCTGCACCACCAGGTCCACGGCTCCCATGTCGATGCCCAGTTCCAGGGAGGACGTGGCCACGACGCAGCGCAGCCGGCCGGATTTCAGGTCGTCCTCGATCAGGGCCCGCTGGTCCTTGGAGACCGAACCGTGGTGGGCCCGGGCCAGGACCGGATCGGCCCCGGCGGTGCTGCCGGCCTGGGCCATCATGTGCGCCGGTGTCGCGGTGGAGGTCGGTACCGCGGCGGGGGCCGGCACGGCGGCGGAGGCCGGCACGGCGGGGGAGGCCGGCACGGCGGGGGTGCCGCCGGCCGGTGCTCCCGCCGGGACGGGCGCGAAGCCGGGTGCCCCGGCGCCGAACCCGTCCGGGCCGCCGCCTGCGGCCATCAGCTGCCGCTCGACGTAGATCTCGTTGAGCCGAGCGGTCAGGCGTTCGGCGAGCCGGCGGGAATTGGCGAACACGATGGTGGACTGGTTGGCCAGCACCAGGTCCACAATCTTCTCCTCCACGTGCGGCCAGATCGACGCCTGCGGCTGCAGCCCGGACGCCGGCCCGGAGTCGAACGCTCCGGCCGCGCCCTGCAGGTCGGACATGTCCTCCACCGGGACGGAGACCGTCAGGTCCCAGGACTTCTTCGAGGGCGGGGCCACGATTTCCACCGGCGCGGAGCCGGCGAGGAACTGCGCCACCAGCTCCTTGGGCTCCACGGTGGCCGAGAGCCCGATCCGCTGGGCGGGTTTCGGGAGCAGGGCGTCGAGGCGTTCCAGGGACACGGCCAGATGGGCGCCGCGTTTGGTGCCCGCGACGGCGTGGACCTCGTCGACGATGATGGTGTCCACCTCGCTCAACGTCTCCCGCGCCTTGGAGGTGAGCATCAGGAAGAGCGACTCGGGCGTGGTGATGAGGATGTCCGGCGGGTGGCTCAGCAGCGCGCGGCGGTCCGACGCCGGCGTGTCACCGGACCGGACGCCCACGGTGATCAGCGGGGCGGGCAGGTCCAGGCGTTTGGCGGTCTGGGTGATGCCGATCAGCGGGGCGCGCAGATTGCGTTCGACGTCGACGCCGAGCGCCTTGAGCGGCGAGATGTACAGGACCCTGGTCTTGCGTTTCGGCGCCCTGCGCCGGGTGCCCTTCGCGGTGTCCAGGCCGGGCAGTTCCGCGGGTTCGGCGGGGGCTGAGACGAGCAGCCGGTCGAGCGCCCAGAGGAAGGCCGCGAGCGTTTTGCCGGAGCCGGTGGGGGCGACCACGAGCGCGTGCGCGCCGGAGGAAATCGCGTTCCAGGCACCGTTCTGGGCGGGGGTGGGCGCAGCGAACGCACCCAGGAACCAATCCCGGGTCGGCCGGCTGAACCGGTCCATGGCCTCGGCCGCAAGTGTGCCGCCGGCGAGCTCCTGCCCCTTCATTCCTCCATCATGCCTTAACCCGCCGACAGGAAATGGCGGGCGGCAATCCGGGCGACGGTGCCCCGTCGAGGTGATACTTCGCGCCCATGTTTCGGACGGGCATCGCCGCGAAATCTCACCTCGGCGGCAGCGGGGCTACGGTGCCCCTTCGAGGTGATACTTCCCGCCCATGTTTCGGACGGGCATCGGCGCGAAATCTCACCTCGGCGGCCGCGGGACTACTGGGCCTGGAAAACGCCGATGGTGAGCAGCCGGGTTTCGGCGTCGCTGCAGGCGTCCCGGGGCTGGGCGATGAACAGCGAGGCCGTGTCTTCGGGCGGGTAGACGCGGAACCCTGCGGCGGGGGCGATTGTGCAGTCGGGGTGGTTGGCAGCCTGGCTGTAACGCAGGGTGGCGGCACCAGCCTGTCCCGGCGCGAGCAGGACGTCGGCTGCCGGTGTGGACTCGTCGCGGACAGCCGCGGCGCCGATCGGGGCGCCGTTGGCGTCGGCGGTGAGGGAGACGCCGGCGAAGCCCTTGAGCAGGCACGGCTCGGTGCCGGAGTTCGTCAGGATCAGCGTCATGTAGACGCTGCCGGCGGCGCCGCCGCCGGTGGAATCGATGGTGCCCGTCAGGCCGGCGGCCTTGCACAGTCCGGGGCCGGCGGGCGTGGACGCCGCCGGCGCCGGCGCGGGGGCCGAGGAGGCCGTGGTTGCGAGGGCGGTGGCGGGCTGGCTGGCGGAGCTGGCGGGCGAGGACGCCGGGGTGCTGGAGGTCTGGGCCTGCGGCGTTCCGGTGCCGCAGCCGGCAAGGAGGAGCGCTGCCGCGGCTGCCGCCGTCGTGAATGCCAGTCTTGTGTTGGTTCGCTGAGCCGTCATGGCACAACCTTCACGTCCGTTGTGGCCTGAGTCAACGACGCCACGACGGCGGGGCCGGATTGATGCCCGGATTGTGATTTCCGGGCATCAATCGAGGTCAGCTACTCCTTGGGCCTTGAGGTGGGCCCGGACGTGGGTGCCGAAACGCGGACCGGCGCGGGCTTGTTGCCCCGGCCGCGGGCCAGGGCGAGGCCGCCGAGGGCGAGGCCGCCGACGCCGGCCACCAGCCCGGCCCAACTGCGGGCCTGGGCGCCGTCGTCGCTCACCGCAGCGGCCTGGACGGTCTCCGCGGTGGTATCCGGCGCGCTGGCGGCATGGGCGCCGTGCCCGTCGGCCGCAGCGGCCGCCGTGACCGTCACGGACGGCGCCGGGGCCTTGAGGGAGTGCGGGTCCTGACCCTCGGCCGGGAGCTCGGACCAGTCGGTCTGACCGACCTCGCAGTTCTGCAGAGTCGGGAAGTACAGGGTCTTCCCCGCGACGTCCGGCAGTTTCACCGAGAGCACCAGGGCATCGCGGAGGGCGGGTTCCAGCGGCGCCTTGGCCGTGTAGACGATCTGGCTGGTCCGCTTGGTGATGGAGGTCCCGTCCGCGAGTTTCTTCGGTTCGGCCAGCTGTTCCGTCACTTTCGCGGCGGTCCAGTTGGGGTTGACCGTGGGCTGCGCATCGTTGAGTTCGGCGGGAAGAGTGATGGTCACCTTCGTGGTGCCGGACTCCTCGCAGCCGTGCGGGATGCCGAAGGTCAGCAGGGCGTAGGAGTTCGCGGTGGTCTTGTCCGGGGTGACACCGACGTGCGCCGAGGCGCCGGTGATCCCGGCGAGCATCAGGGCCGCGGTGCCGCCGGCCGCGGCGGTGGCGGTGAGGGTGCGGCGCAGGAGGGAAGTGGATGAAGTTTTCACAGGGGTTGCCTTTCAGGCGTGCGCTGCCCAGTGGCGGGCGCACAAAAGTGGGGTGGCGCGGCGGCGGGGCCGATGGTCCGAGCCCACGGTGGGGCACAGGAGGTCAGGGCCCAGGGGGCCGCGGCCGGGAAGGAGTCAGGAAGGGACGACGGCGGCGGGCGGCCCGCGGCGGCAATCGCGCCGGAGATTCCGCCACGGCAGCGGCACGGACTCCGCCGGCCAGATGGTGGCTGCCGGCACCGCGACGGCGTCGGGCGTCACGGGGGCTGGGAGCCGGAGCAGCGGGCGCAGCCACGCCGCCATTGCCCACAGGGCAGCCTCGCCCCGGGCGAGGAGGACGGCGCAGAGGAGCGTTGCCACGGCGTGGCCGGCCAGCATCAGCAGGGAATGTCCGGGATCCAGTCCCGACGCCGCGAGCGGGCTCTCAAGACCGGCCGCGAACGGAACCGGCCCGGCATGGTGAGCGAGGTCGCCTGCCGGTCCGGACAGGGCGCCGGCCGGGGCGGGGGTAAGAGCGGGGGCGCTGAAGGCGGTGAAGGCCTCGTGCAGCACCAGTTGTCCCGCGCCGAGCAGCCCGGCCAGGGCCGGGAAGTTCAGTTTCAGGCGGGTGGCGGTGGTCGAAGCCAGCCCGGTCAGTGCCAGCAGGGCCAGCAGGATGCCGGGGGATGGCAGTTGTCCGCCGGCGAGCGTGTGTGCGCCCGCGGCGAGGGACAGGACGGTCAGTCCCACCATGGCCGAGCGGACGGCGTGGAAGGGTGCTCTGGCGGCTGTGCGCACGGAACACTCCCTTCACCCGCGGCGGTCATGGTTGCTCCCGCGGACGCGCTACCGGCTGCGGGCTGTCCCCTGATTCTACCGGCGAGTTCTACCGGGCTGCGAAAACCGTCCCGGAAGGCGTCAGTCTGTCTCGGGACCCGAGCAGAAGTGGCAGTCGTCCGGGCACGGTGCGTCGGCCGGGAAGTCCCCAAGACCGTCGCCGGTTCGTACGTCGGGCCAAAGTCCGGGGGCGCCGTTGGCCCTATCCTGCTGCAAAGTCACGTGGTGTCCTGAACGTCATTGGTGCGGAACGCTGATGGACCTTAGCTAACCGTGCGCGGGGGGCGCCGCTCAATGGACCAATTGACGGCGACGCCGGGTCCGTCTTGTGCAGGCGTCCAGCGGGCGCTCGGGACTCCAGCGGCCCGGTGGCCCGGCCGCGCGTCGTCTGGCGGCGGAGGACTGCCCGGACGAAGAGACACCCCGGTCCGTGGACCGGGGTGTCTCCGCCGACGAGGTGTCAGTTCACCGCGTCAGCTGGCAGTGCAAGTTGACCGCGTCAGCTGGCTGCCGCGCCGGCGGGGGCCGCCGCGCCGGCGAGCCGGAGCCAGGTGTCCACCACGGTGTCGGGGTTCAGCGAGACGGAGTCAATGCCCTCGTCGACCAGCCATTCGGCGAAGTCCGCGTGGTCGCTGGGCCCCTGGCCGCAGATGCCCACATACTTGCCGCGCGCCTTGCAGGCCTTGATGGCCATGCTCAGGAGCTTCTTGACGGCGGGGTCGCGCTCGTCGAAGCTGTTCGCGACGATGGCGGAGTCCCGGTCCAGGCCCAGGGTCAGCTGGGTCATGTCGTTGGAGCCGATCGAGAACCCGTCGAAGTAGTCCAGGAACTCGTCGGCCAGCAGCGCGTTGGACGGCAGTTCGCACATCATGATGACCTCGAGGCCGTTTTCGCCGCGGCGCAGTCCGTTCTCGGCGAGCAGGTCGATGACGCCGCTGGCCTCGTCCAGGGTGCGCACGAACGGGATCATCAGCTTGACGTTGGTCAGGCCCATCTCGTTGCGGACGAAGGACAGGGCCTCGCACTCCAGGTCGAAGCAGTCCCGGAAGGAGGGCTCCAGGTACCGGGAGGCGCCGCGGAAGCCGATCATCGGGTTCTCTTCGTGCGGCTCGTAGGCGGGCCCGCCGATGAGGTTGGCGTACTCGTTGGACTTGAAGTCGGACATCCGCACGATCACCGGCTCCGGCGCGAACGCCGCGGCGATGGTCGCCACGCCTTCGGCCAGGCGCTTGATGTAGTAGTCGCGCGGGCTGGCGTAGGCGGCGATCCGCTCCCGGATTTCCGCGATGACGTCGTCCGGCTGCTCGTCCAGGTTCAGCAGCGCCTTGGGGTGGATGCCGATCTGCCGGTTGATGATGAATTCCAGCCGGGCCAGGCCCACGCCGTGGTTGGGCAGCTGCGCGAACGTGAAGGCCTGCTCGGGGGTGCCGACGTTCATCATGACCTTGACCGGGGCCTCGGGCAGCTGGGTGATTTCGGTTTCCTCGACGCTGAAGTCCAGGAGGCCCTCGTAGATGACGCCGGTTTCGCCGTCGGCGCAGGAGACGGTCACCTCGAGTCCGTCGGAGAGCACGTCGGTGGCGGCACCGGTGCCGACGACGGCGGGAATCCCGAGTTCCCGGGCGATGATCGCCGCGTGGCAGGTGCGTCCGCCGCGGTTGGTCACAATGGCGGAGGCGCGCTTCATGATCGGTTCCCAGTCCGGGTCGGTCATGTCCGCGACGAGGACGTCGCCGGTCTTGAACGCGGCCATCTGGTCAATCGAAGTAAGGATGCGGACCTTGCCGGCGCCGATGCGCTGGCCGATAGCGCGGCCCTCGACCAGAACTTTGCCGGAGCCGTTGAGGCGGAACCGGCTCAGGCTGCCGGAGGCCCTGCGGGACTGCACGGTCTCCGGGCGGGCCTGCAGAATGTACAGGCCGCCGTCGATCCCGTCCTTGCCCCATTCGATGTCCATCGGGCGTCCGTAGTGGTTCTCGATGGCGACGGCGTGGCGGGCGAGCTGCTCGACGTCGTCGTCGTCAAGGCTGAAGCGGTTCCGCAGGGAGGCCTCCACCGGCACGAAGTCAATGGTGTGGCCGATTTCGCGGTTGCTGGTGTAGGTCATCTGGAGCGCTTTTTCGCCGAGTCCGCGCTTGAGGATGGCCGGGCGGCCGGCCTCCAGGGCGGGCTTGTAGACGTAGAACTCATCCGGGTTGACGGCGCCCTGGACGACGGCCTCGCCGAGGCCGTAGGAGGAAGTCACGAAAACGGCGTCCTGGAACCCGGATTCGGTGTCCATGGTGAACATAACGCCGGAGGCGCCGACGTCGGAACGGACCATGCGCTGGACGCCCGCCGAGAGCGCCACTTCGGCGTGCTCGAACTTGTGGTGCACCCGGTAGGCAATGGCCCGGTCATTGTAGAGGGACGCGAAGACGTCCTTGATGGCCACCAGGATGTTCTCGATCCCGCGGACATTCAGGAAGGTTTCCTGCTGCCCGGCGAAGGAGGCATCGGGGAGGTCCTCCGCCGTGGCGCTGGAACGCACGGCCCAGGAGAGGTCCTCCGAGCCGCCGTGCTTCTCCACCAGCGTCTGGTAGGAGGCGCGGATCTGCGCTTCGAAGTCCGGCAGGAAGGGCGTCTCGCGCATCAGCGCGCGGATTTCCTTGCCCGCGGCCGCCAGGGCCGTGACATCGTCGGTGTCCAGGCCGACCAGCCGGTCGGCGATCTTCTGGTCCAGGCCGGAATCGGCCAGGAAGGTGCGGTAGGCGTCGGCCGTCGTGGCGAAGCCGTCGGGCACCTGGACGCCGGCAGAAGTCAGGTTCTGCACCATCTCGCCGAGGGAGGCGTTTTTGCCTCCCACCCGGTCCAGGTCCTTGAGACCGAGTTCTGAGAACCACAGGATGTCTGTCGTCATGGTTGCTGCTCCTTTGCAGATGGTGGCATGGGGTATCGCTGCCCCGCGTGGGGCGATCGCCGGTTGATGGGCGCAAGTCCTGTCCACAGTGACAGGTCTAGGCCGGTGTTTCCACATGATGTGGTCCACGCAACACTTGTGGACCCGGCGACCTAGTGCTTGAGGTTCATTTTTTGGAGGATGGTGGCGGCCATTTCCTCCACGGAGACGCTGGCCGAGTTGAGGTAGGGGATCCCGTGGGACACGTACAGCCGCTCGGCGCTGCGCAGCTCAAAGCCGCACTGCCTGAGCGACGCGTAGGGCGAGCCCCGGCGGCGTTCGGTGCGGACCTGGCTCAGGCGCAGGGGATTGGTGGTGAGGCCGAAACACTTTGAAACAAACGGCCGCAGCGGCCTGGGGAGCCCTTCGCGTTCAAAGTCCTCGTCCACCAGCGGGAAGTTCGCGGCGAAGATGCCGTGCTGCAGCGCCAGGTACATCGTGGTGGGGGTTTTGCCGCAGCGGGAGGGGGCCACCAGGATGACCTGGGCCTTTTCGAGCGCGCGCAGGCTCTGGCCGTCGTCGTGCTCCATGGCGTATTCGACGGCGGCCATCCGGGACTGGTAGCGGGCGGCGTTGCCCAGTCCGTGGGCGCGGCCCGGTTCCCCGCTGGCCTCGGTTCCCAGAGCCCGTTCCAACAGCCCGACGTGGGTTCCAATGAGGTCAACGATGATCCCGTCGCAGGTGCCCAGGGTCTGGCGGATGTCGCTGCCGACGGCGGTGGAGAAGACGATCGGCTGCAGGCCGGTGGCGGCCCGGTGGTCGATCACCTTGACCACGGCCCGGGCCTGGTCGGCGGTGGTGATGAAGGGGATCGTGATGCGGTCAAACTCGGTCGCGGGGAACTGCGTCAGCAGGGTGTTGCCGAGCGTTTCAGCGGTGATGCCCGTACTGTCCGAAAGGAAGTAGACCGGGCGGGGAGCGTCATTGGTCATAAACGCATTGTGCACCAGTGCGGACCCCGGGTTCTTCCATGACGCACCCGCCAAGCGCCCCGCACGGCTCGGGCAGCGGGGAGTAGGCTGTGTCCCACGTCACCAAAGGAGCCCAAATGAGCTACAAATACCGGACCGTCAAAGTCCGCGGCACGGACCTGGTCGGAACCATTGCCCGCAGGCACGGCGGTGCGCCCGAAATCTACGAAACCTCGAAAGACCCGAGCACGTCCGTCGTTCCCGTGTTCTTTCCGGAAACCGGGGAGATCCGCTTTTTCGACCGGACGGTGCTGGAGGACGTGGTGAGCCCGGCGGGTTAAGCGCTGCCGCGAATTTCCCAGGAGCGGGCACAGAATTCGAAAAACGTCGATGCATAAACCACTAGGGCCGAATTTTCAAGTCAAATGAGCCCTATTGCCCGCTAAAGCTAAGGCGTTTAGTCTTGCGTTGGGATCTGGCCCGGGCATCTTTCTGGGGAGAGACCATTTCGGTGTTCCGATCGAGTTGGATTCCGCAAAGGCTGGCTCCATGGTCTCAAAACGATGGAGCCAGCTGCAGGAATCTTCGGGCCCGGGCGGGACCTTTATCGGAACCCTTCGATGGGGAGCTGCGCGCCGTCCCCGCCGCACTCGCATCGGTCGTCACTCGTCCAGGCGTTGCCGCGAGGGCATGACACTCATGCGGGACTGCACCACTCCAGGCCCTGCTGTGGACGGTCGCTGTTGGGGCACTGGGAGTCACTGCACTTGGCCGGGACCGTTATAAATTTCTTCGCCCGGTCACCCAATGAGGTGGATTCCACTTTTCGGTTGATTGTCTTGGCGCCGCAGTGGTCGCACGTCCATGCATCTGGCATTGTTCCCCCGGTCCTAATTAGAGGCAGCTGCCCCGGATTGAAAGCTTAGGGTCGCCATGCCTGCTAGGGAATGGCTGGGAGCGGGTAATCCCATAAAACTGCAGAACCCGCCGTCGTGAAGATAGTGCGCGAGGTGCGGGAAACCGAACATTTCCAAAATGGCAACCGAAAATTCGAGGCAACTACAACTGCTTCCAGGCGCCAGACGGACCCGGAATACGTCGAGGCAAGATCACCCAGCCCCGCCGGCGGGCGTGGCGGGGAGGGAGGGCCCGAATTGGCTGGGCGTAGGGTGGAAGGTAGACGAAAGGAAGACTTCATGAAGAAAATCCTCATGGTACTGACCAGCGTTTCCGAGATCGGCGACACCGGAGAGAAGACCGGCTACAACGTGGCCGAAGCTGCACATCCGTGGAAGGTCTTCAAGGATTCCGGGCATTTCGTCGACTTCGCCTCCATCCAGGGCGGCCAGCCCCCGCGCGACGTGGTGGACACGGAAGATCCCATCCAGGTCGCCTTCACGGAGGACGAGACCACGCGCGCCGGTCTTTACAACACTGCCCGCGTCGACGTCGTTGACCCCGACCAGTACGACGCCGTCTACCTCGTGGGCGGCCACGGCACGATGTGGGACTTCCCGGACAGCGAAGGCTTGCAAAATCTCGTGGCCAGCGTCTACAACGCCGGCGGCTTGGTGGGCGCGGTCTGCCACGGACCGGCCGGCCTGCTCAACGTGGAATTGGCAAACGGGTTCCGCCTCGTCGAGGGCCGGAAGGTGGCCGCCTTCACCAACGACGAGGAGGTTGCCGCAGGGAAGGACAAGGTCATCCCGTTCTTCCTGGCAGACCGGCTTGAGGAACAGGGCGCCACCCACGTCTTCGCTGATGTCTTTGAGGAGAAGGTCGTGGTTGACGAGCGGCTGGTCACCGGCCAGAACCCGGCCTCAGCCGCCGGTGTGGCCAAGGAGATGGAGAAGCTCTTCGCACAGGTCATTCACCAGGAAAAAGCCGAGGAACAGCACGACACGGAGGCTCTGCGCGCCGAGAAGGACGCCGAGAAAAACGCCAAGAAGGCTGCCGCGGAAGCCGAGCACTAACACCAACAGCGCACTGAAGCTGGCGGCCACCCCGACGACGGGGCGGCCGCCAGTTCTCGTCTGTGCGCCGCAGCCACACTGTCACTCTTGCCTAGAAGCGCCCGCGTCCGCGCCTGCAGCCTGCAACCAGGCGGTGAGGACCCCGCAGGCGAGCTCGAGGTTTCCCATCTGGCAGTGCTGGTCGGCCTGCTCGGCTCGGGTAAACATGCGCGTCGTGACGCTGCGGGCGGCCGTGAGCGCTTGGGTCTGCGCTCGGGTCAGTGCCGGCGGTTGGAAGGCGTCGTGCTCGCCGCACATCAGCAGCACATCCTGGTTCACCTGGCCGCTGTCCAGATGCTCAGCGTTCATGCCCAGGAACCACTCGGCGGCGTCGGCCGGATCGTCGCTGTCGAGCATATAGAGGACCTGGTTGACCACAACGCGCAGGGTCGGGAACAGCCGGGCACGGGTGCGCACGCTCCAGCGCATGAAGCGCCGGTGCCGCACCATCATGCGGACCGGGCCGCGCAGCGCGGGTGGGAGCCTGTGAAGCCAGTCGTACACCGGCGGCCAAGCCACGACACTGTGGATGCGAGGCTCGCGTCCTGCGGCACGCAACGCCCAGTACCCACCCATCGAGATGCCGACCAGGGCGGCCCGATCGAGGCGGAAGTGGTCCAACACCGCCCCGACCGGCTTTTCCCAGTCGTGGTCGAAGGTGAGTCCGTTCAACGTCCGCGCCCCACCCTGTCCCGGGCCCTCGAAGGCGATCACGTCGAAACCGGCGGCAGCGATGCGCTGACAGACGGGGAAGAACTCTTCGATCAGGGAGTCGAACCCGCCGTGCAGCAGCACCGTGTCGCGGGTTGGTGTCCCGGCCGCCGGCAGTGAATAGGCCGGCAGTGCCGCGCCGGCATAGGGGATCTCGTGACGGGTGAAGGCAGTATCGGCGAATGCGGTGTCGAAGAGCTCCCGATAGCGGCGGTAGCGATTCGATTTCTCCGCCGACTGTGGCGGTGTGAAGAATTCTGCGATCCTCGCATAACCCGCCGCCTGCCGCGGCCGGGCCTCGGCGGCCGCCCGGCTCGATAAGGCCTCGAACACGGTGACACAGTCCGCCGTCGACCGTACGTGTGCCGCGGCGTCGACTAGCTCATGGCGGTCGGCGAAGCCCAGCGCATATGCCCGGTTGAGTTGGTAGTTGATGAAGTCCCGCCGATGGAACCGTTCGAACCCCACCGGCAGAGCCACAAGCTCGCGAGCGCCCATATCGCCAGCGTACTCCCGGAGTGGCGGGCGCAGTTTCGGGGCGAAACAAAACCCCACTTCCCTTGGTTTATAAGGGAAGCAGGGAGTGCTTCAGCCTTTACACCTATGAACCAGTCTCAACTGACGCACAAGGTGACCTTTTCTCGGAGGCCGATGCCGCCGTCGTCGTCGGTTACCGACGCCAGGACAACATCACTGACGCGACCCTGATTGCCTACCGCGGCTTCTACGAGGACCCGGCCACCAGCAGGGAAGACATCTTTTACTACGTTTACGGTCTGCTGCAGCCTTCGGGCCGAGTGCAACGACAGCCGGTCAGGGGTCCAGGCCACGGAAGAGACGGTGCCCTTGTGTCAGGCGGTGATAAGCGGCAGGCCGCGAAGCAAACCCTGAAGGGCTAGGACGTTGCGTGGAATGAACTCAGCCACCGTCAGCCCGACAACGTCGGCGGCGCCTGCCACATCCGCGACGACGCGCTGGACCTGTGCCCGGCGCAAACCATCGGGGACCATCCCCAAACCAAGGACTGCCTCATTGCTGTCCACGCTGTCAACGTCCAAATGGATGGCGACCTTGCTCGCTCCGGTAGCGGCCAGCCACTGCAGAAGCGGTTCGCTCGTCGTCCGCAGGTCTCCCGGGCTGAACGCGTGCAGGCCCCAGGCGTCGATATTCGCGTAGGCGTCCTCAAACCACGAGTGCAGTCCGGCCAGCGCAACCCGGGCCGGATCGATTGTCGCCGGGAGCATGCTGACGATGCCTTGGTCACCGTGACCGGTCAGAGTCGTCACGGCCATGGCGTGATACCCGTCGTACGCGGTGTTGGGCGTGTCGACGTCGGGGTGGGAGTCGATCCACACGACCGCGAGGTCCCTCCCGTACTTATTCGCGAGCGCGGCGAACGGCGCCACACTGACAGAGCAGTCGCCTCCGAGGGTGAGGACGCGGTCCACGTCGTGCCGCCCCAGGGCCTCCAGGGCAGCGGCCAGGGAGGCAATGATCGCGGACCGCGACTCGATACCGTCCGTGGACCCCTCATCCGGGTTTCCTCCGTCGACCGGGACGATCTCGGTTGGCCCGCTATGCGCGGGCAGGATGGCTTCGAGGACGCGGTTACCGACGGTGTAGGCCCGGCGGGCCTCCTCGATGGGAACCTCGGGCAGCAACAGGGACACCACGTCCCGGCCGGCACCTTGCCACTGCGGCCATACCAGGCGGAGGGTGCGTGCACTGTTCATCGGGTCCGGCTCGGTGTCGGGCGTATCCATGGGAGTCCCCTTCCCAGCGCTTCAGTGACTTTTGACACAGGAATTCGAAAACAATCGTACTCCCCATTCGTTGCAGAATCGACGGTCCCGATCGAGAGGAGACGAATCGAGAGGAGACGAAGTATGCATCCACAGTCGTCCTGACCGCCGTGACCTGCGCTCCGACTGGATCGGCTCAGCCGGACATAGGCTGCTTCGCGCCGGCGATCCGAGAGCCATCGAGTTATGGCTTGTTCGCCGTTGTCTTCTGAGCGGTTGCCCTGGCGCCAGCTGTAATCCAGGAAATGAGCCCCTCCATGCGGCCAGGGTTACTTGGGGGACTGGCTGGTGCTGGTGCTGGTGCCGGTCCTGGCAGCGGCAGAGAACAGAGCTCCGCGAGGATTTCGTTACCGCTGCGTTACTGCGGGGCGAGTCTTGGGCAAAGCAAAACCCCCACTTCCCTTTGTTTACAAAGGGAAGCAGGGGCTTTCTCATTCGCGGTGACGGTGGGATTTGAACCCACGTTGGCTTTCACCAAACAACATTTCGAGTGTTGCACCTTCGGCCGCTCGGACACGTCACCAACCTGACTAGGGTACCGGAGCAAAGCACTCATCCACAAAACGGCGGCTCCAGGGCCCCGAACGCCACGAAGGGCAGACCGCGAGCCGCGGCGCGCCGGGGCCGCCGGCACTTCCCCGCGAATGGGCAGGGGACTAGATTCGTCAGCAAGATGACTAACGCAGACCAACAGCCAGCACAGCACGCCACAGCCACCGCATACTGGACCGTCGGCCCCGGGAAGGGGGAGCTCCGGCGCGGGGACGTACCCGCTCCCGGTCCCGGCGAGGCGCTCGTCCGCACCCTGTTTTCGGGCATCAGCAAGGGCACCGAACTCGTCGTGCACAACGCCCGCGTCCCGGAATGCGTGGCCGAGCAAATGGCCGCCCCGAACCAGGAAGGCTCCTTCCCGTCCCCGGTGAAGTTCGGCTACCTCTCCGTCGGCGTCGTCGAGGACGGCCCGGCGGACTGGCTGGGCAAGACCGTCTTCTGCCTCTACCCGCACCAGGACCGCTACGTCGTTCCGGTGGAAAAACTCACCGTGGTTCCGGACGATGTGCCTGCCCGCCGCGCCGTGCTGACCGGCACCGTCGAGACCGCGGTCAACGGGGTCTGGGAGGCCGGGCCCCGCCTCGGCGACCGCGTCGCCGTCATCGGCGCCGGCCTCGTCGGCGGCATGGTGGCCAAGCTGCTGGGCACCTTCCCGCTCGGGCGGCTGCAGCTGGTCGATGTCGACCCGGCCAAGCGGGCGTTCGCCGAAACTCTCGGCGTCGAGTTCAGCCACCCCGACGACGCCCTACCGGACTGCGACATCGTGATCCACTGCTCGGCGTCGGAGGCTGGCCTGGAGCGCGCCCTGCAGCTCGCGGGCGACGACGGCGAGGTCATCGAAATGTCCTGGTACGCCGACCGCAAAGTCACCGTGCCGCTCGGCGAAGACTTCCACGCCCGCCGGCTGTCCATCCGCGCCAGCCAGGTCGGCGTCGTGGCCCGCGCGCGCCGCCACCGGCGCACGAACGCCGACCGGCTCCGGCTCGCCGTCTCCCTGCTGAGCGATCCCGCGTTCGACGTGTTCCTCACCGGGTCGTCCCCCCTTGCCGAGCTGCCCGACGTCGTGCAGCGGCTCTCCGACGGCGCGCTGGACGCGCTCTGCCACGTCATCGAGTACCCGGCCAGTGCAGGCGCTGTCCGTGCAGACCCCGCCCGTGCAGACCCTGTCCGTAATGTCACCGCCACCGAATCCGCCCCCACAGAAGCCACGAGGTAAATCCGTGTTCAGCCTGACCGTCCGCCGCAACTTCATGATCGCCCACAGCCTCCCGCGCCCCGTCTTCGGCCCGGCCCAAGGCATGCACGGCGCCACCTTCGTCACAGAGGTCACCTTCCGCCGCCGGACCCTGAACGACGACGCGATCGTCCTGGACATCGGCGAGGCCGGCGAGGTGCTGGACGCCATCCTCGAGGGCCTGAACTTCAAGAACCTCGACGAGCACCCGGACTTCGTCGGCAAACTCAGCACCACCGAGGCCCTGGCCCAGTACGTCGCCGACGCCGTGGCGGCGAAGATCCGCACCGGCGCGGACGGCCGCGCGCTGGCGGGACTGGACGTCACGCTGCGCGAAACCCCCGATGCGTGGGCCAGCTACTCGCTCGACTTCGAGGCCAGTTAGGAGTCCGGTGCCAGCCAGGAAGACCGTGCAGCCGGACGGGCTCCGTGTCCGGCTGGTGGTGCCGGGCAATGTGCGCCACAACTCGGGCGGCAACGTCTACAACGCCTCCCTCGCCCGGGAGCTGGCCTTGCTGGGCGTGGATGTGGACATCTGCCGGCTCGACGGCGGCTGGCCGGTGGGCAGCCCGGAGGACCGGCGGCGGTTGGCGACCATCCTGTGCGACGGCGACGGCGACGGCGACGGCCACAGCGACGGCACCAACGACCATGACGCCGACGCCGACGCCGACGACGCAGCCGTCGCCGCCGCACAGCGCCAGGTCACTCTCGTCGACGGGCTCCTCGCCTGCGGCGCGCCCGAGGAAATGGCGGCCGCCGCGGCCGCCGGCCGGCCCGCCTGGATCCTGCTCCACATGCCGCTGGACGACACCGGGCACGGCGAAGCCGCGCTGGAGCGACGGGCGTTGCGGGCCGCCGCCGAGGTGATCTGCACCAGCACCTCGGCTGCGGCCGGGATCCGGGCCAGGCACGGGCTGGACGGTGTCAAAACCGCCCTGCCCGGCAGCGACGCCGCCGCCCTGGCCGCCGGGTCGGAGCCGCCGCACCTCCTGGCCGTGGCGGCCCTGCTGCCGAACAAGGACCAGTCCCTGCTTCTCGCGGCCCTCTCGGCCCTGACGGACCTGCCGTGGACCGCCTCCCTGGTCGGGTCCGACACCGCGGATCCGGCCTACGCCGCACGACTCCGGGACACGGTGGACCGGCTGGGGCTGCAGGACCGCGTCAGAATCCCGGGGGAGCTGCGGGGCTCGGCGCTGGAGGCGGAATGGGCCGCGGCCGACCTCAGCCTGCTCATCTCGCAGGCCGAAACCTTCGGGCTCGTGGTGACGGAGTCGCTTGCTCGGGGCGTGCCGGTGGTGGTCCGGGCCGGCACCGGCGCCGTGGAGGCACTCGCATTCGGCGGCGCGGCACTCCTCCCGGGAACCGCCGTCGCCCTCGGCACGGATCCGGCGCCCCTCTCGGAGGTGCTGCGGCGCTGGCTGTCCGAACCCGGCCTCCGCACCCGCTGGCGGGCGGCGGCTGTTGCGGCGCGGGACCGCCTGCCCGGCTGGGACGCCACGGCACGCGCCGTGCTGGCGGCCCTGGACCCGCAGCGCCCCGGCCCGGATCACGTGGACCCGGAGCGGTCCGCCCCGCAGCCGCCTGCCGCGCAGCCGCCGGCTGCCCCACAGGAAAAGCCGACCGCAGAAGATTCCCCTGCCGCGCAAGCTGGTGGACAATGACCCCATGACGCCGCAGCCCCTGACCACGCAGCCCCTGACAGCGAACGCGCCGCCGGCCCGGAGCCTCACCCGGGAGCGGCTCCGCGCCTGGGCCTGGCACAAACAGGGCCTGGACGGTTCGCTGGCCGGCTGCACCTCGGAGCAGGTGTTCGCCCGGGCCGGCTGGGCCCGCTCCATCGGCGGCGCCAACCCCTACCTCACGCTCTTCGCACGCGCCGGAATCCGCCGCGAACAGGTGGACACCGACGTCCTGGCACGCCGGATCCTCGAACTCCCGACGGCGCGCGGCTGCACCTACGTTCTGGGCCGGGACGACTTCGGCTGGGCGCTGCGGCTCGGGCTGGACGCCGCCGAGGCGACGTTCAAAGTGGTGGGCAGGCTCGGCGTGGACCGCGGCGAAATCACGCTCCTGGAGGAGCAAGTGCTGCACACGCTCGCCGAGGCCGGCGTCCCGATGGACCCGCGGCAGCTCAAGGAGGAACTCGGCGAATCCGTGCGGAACCTCGGCGAAGAAGGCAAGAAGAAGGGCGCCACCACCACGCTGCCCACGGCCTTGGGCATCCTGCAGTCCCAGGGGCGGATCCGCCGGGTCCCGGCCAACGGCCGGCTCGACCAGCAGCGCTACGCCTACGAACTGTGGAACCTGCCGCCCAGCCCCCTCGACGACGACCAGGCCCGCACCGAACTGGTCCGCCGCTACTTGGGCTGGACCGGCGGGGCCACGTTCAAACAGTCGCAGTGGTTCACGGGTTTCACCGTGGCGCAGAGCAAGGCGGCGCTGGCCGCCGTCGGCGCGGTGGAGGTTCTCACCGCCGCCGGGGAGACGCTGTGGATGCTGCCCGACGACGTCGAACAACTCGCCGCCTTCCAGGAGCCGGAGGAGGAGCAGATCCAACTGCTCGCCGGAACGGACTCCCTCGCGCTGCTGCGGCGCAATGCCGCCGATCTGCTGGCTGAAGAGGACCGGCACACGAATACGCTGGGCTCGCTGGCGCTGCAGGCGGACCTCCCGGACCATCCCATCGTCGACCGGGGCCGGATCATCGGGCTGTGGCAGTACGATCCCGGCCAGGAGCGGATCGTGCCCTGGGTGTTCCACGGCCCCACACCGGCCGTGACCCGGCGGATCGCCGAGGTCGAGGACTGGATCCGCGAGGACCTGGGTGACTTCCGCGCCTTCAGCCTCGACTCACCGGCCACCCGGCAGAAGCGGATCGACAACCTGGCGGCCGCCGCAACAGGCTCCGCCGCCGTCAGCTAGCGCCGGAAGCCGCAGGCACGGGGGAGCGGCGGTGGCCAGGGCTCAGACGCCGCGGTGGGCGGCGAAGAAGTCCTGCAGCAGCGCCGCGCACTCCTGCTCCCTGACGCCGCCGTACACTTCCACCCAGTGGTTGAGCCGGCGCTCGCGGAGGATGTCGAACACGGAGCCGGCAGCCCCGGCCTTCTCGTCCCAGGCGCCGAACACCACCCGCGGGATCCGGGCCAGCACGACCGCCCCGGCGCACATGGCGCAGGGCTCCAGGGTGACCACCAGGGTGCAGTCGGCCAGCCGCCAGCCGTCCCCGGCGCTCCCGTCCCGGGCGCTGAGTTCCTGCAGCCGCGCCGCGGCCTCGCGGATGGCCACCATCTCGGCGTGCGCCGTCGGGTCCCCGAGGGCCTCCCGCTCGTTGCGGCCGCTGCCGAGCACGGCGCCGTCGGGTCCGATGACGACGGCGCCGATCGGCACGTCCGCCGTGGTCAGCGCGGCACGCGCCTCGGCGAGGGCAAGACCCATCCATTCGGCATGGCGGGGCTCGGGGGAAGTCATGGCTCAATGATAGTTTCGATGCTAAGCAAGCTGTGCAGCAAAGCTGCCGACGACAACAAGCGGGAGATATTGTGAACACCGGGTCGGAGAGCTGGATAACGCATCGTTGGGGAAAATGGGTGGTGCCCTACGCCGCGCTGTGGGCCACCATGCTCATCGGCGGCGTCGTGGTGCTCGTCCTGGCGCTGCTGAGCGCCGAGGTTTATGACGACGTCGTTGACGACGCCGGGCTGGCGAACCTGGACAAGCCCACCCTGGGGATGATGGAACAGCTCCGCAGTCCCGGCCTCGATTCGTTCGTGACGGGGTTCACCAACATCGGGGGCGGGATCGGGATGCCCATTCTGGGCAGCCTCCTCACCGCGTGGCTCATCTGGAGCAGCCGGACCTGGCGGCCGCTGATTTTGATCGGGGGTGCCGCAGCCGTCTCCGTGACCGCGACCTCGCTGGGCAAGACACTGATCGGCAGGACCCGCCCGGACCACTCCGACGCCGTCCCGCCCTACGAATCCTCGCCGTCGTTTCCGAGCGGCCACACGCTCAACACCACGGTGGTGATCGGGCTCGTGGTCTACCTCGCGTGCCTGCAGGTCCACAGCACCGTCGCCCGGGTCAGCCTGATAGTGGCCGGCGGTGCCTTCATCTTCGCGATGGGCATGAGCAGGGTCTATCTGGGCCACCACTGGATGACCGACGTGATCATCGGGTGGGTACTGGGCCTGGCCTGGGTCGGGATCGTCATTCTGGCGCACCGGCTGTTCCACGTGATCCGGCACCGGGAACATGCCGGCCCCGCGCCCACGTTCGACCACCCGGCGCACCTGCACGACGGAGCCGCCGGCGGGAGTGCTCCGGAGGACAAGGACGACGTCGGCGCCCGCGGTCCCACGGGCGGGCCCCCGGCCGCCGGGTGATAGTTTTGACCCATGCGCACTCTCGTTGTGGACCACCCGCTGGTCGCCCATAAGCTCACCGTTCTGCGGGACAAGAACACCCCGTCGCCGGTTTTCCGCCAGCTCACCGAGGAACTCGTCACGCTCCTGGCGTACGAGGCCACCCGCGAAGTGCGCACCGAGCCGGTGACCATCGAGACGCCGGTCAGCACCACCATCGGCACCGCCTTCACCAAGCCCACCCCGCTGGTGGTTCCCATCCTCCGGGCCGGGCTCGGCATGCTCGAGGGCATGACCAAGCTGGTCCCCACGGCCGAGGTCGGGTTCCTGGGCATGGCCCGCGATGAAGAGACCCTGGACATCATCACCTACGCGGAGCGTCTGCCGGAGGACCTCACCGACCGCCAGATCTTCGTCCTGGACCCCATGCTGGCCACCGGCGGCACGCTGCGCGAGGCGATCAAGTTCCTCTTCAAGCGCGGCGCGTCCGACGTCACCTGCATCTGCCTGCTGGCCGCCCCGGAAGGCCTCGCGAAGCTGGAAGAAGAGCTCGCGGACGCCAATGTGACGATCGTGCTCGCCTCGATCGACGAGAAGCTCAACGAGAAGTCCTACATCGTGCCGGGCCTGGGCGACGCGGGCGACCGCCTCTACGGCGTGGCCGGCTGACCCAGCCGCCCGGCGTCGGGCCTGGCCCCTTGGCCGCTTCCTCGCCCCTGAGCCTTCGCAAGGGAGCCTGGCCTACCGGAATGCACTGCCCGGTACTAGCCTGAGCCCCATGGATTGGAAACTAGAACTCGTTTTTGTTCCCGTGTCCGATGTGGACCGCGCGAAGGATTTCTACGTCAACAAGGTGGGCTTCAATGCCGACTTCGACGAGCGGCCCACGGACGGCATCCGGTTCGTCCAGCTGACCCCGCCGGGCTCCGGCTGCTCGATCGCCATCGGCGAGGGCCTCTCGGACGCCCCGCCGGGCACCGCCCCCAGCCTGCAGCTCGTGGTCAGCGACATCCAGGCGGCCCACCGGCAGCTCAAGGACCGCGGCGTGGACGTCAGCGACGTCGACGTGCAGGACTGGGGGCATTTTGTTTACTTCGCCGACCCCGACGGCAACAAATGGGCCGTGCAGTACATCCCGAACCGTCCCAACGGCTAGGCAGCTGGCTGCCTCTGCCGAGTGTTTAGTACCAGTTGTTGGCGTAGTGGAAGTTCAGGGCGCCGCACGGTGAGCCGTAACGATCCTGGATGTACTGCAGTCCCCAGTTGATCTGGGTCCGGTAGTTTGTCCGGTAGTCCGCGCCCGCGCTGGCCATCTTCTCGGCCGGCAGCGACTGGACGACGCCGTAGGCCCCGCTGCTCGGGTTCGTGGCGGTCGTCTCCCAGTCCGATTCCTTGGTCCAGAGCTTCATCAGGCACGGCATCTGGCTCTGGGCCCAGCCATAGGAGCCCAGCTGGCCGGCCGCGTACGCCTGGGCGCCGGCAGGATCATCGATGGCAACGGGGGCCGGTGCAGGTGCCGGTGCCGGGGCAGGTTCCGGAGCGGGGGCCGGGGCCGGGGCAGCGGGCGGCGCCGGCGCCGGGGCTTCGGCAGGTGCCACCGCGGCCGGCGGGGCCGGAGCGTCGGTGCGGGTGACGGCCTGGTTTTCGACCCGGACGCGTTCAAAATCAAGGTGCGTCAGCGGATCCGCTGTGGCGGCTGCCTGCGTGGAACTGCCCGCGTCGGCATTGCGGGCGGCCGTCTCGGACGCCTGGCCGGCCGCGCCGGCCCCCACGAGCACCGCGCAGGCGGCGACAACAACGGCCGCCCGGCGGCCGGTCGAGCCGGCGTGGTGGGCAAGCCGGGCCAGGGCTGATGCGGGCTTCAGCCGGCTCGCCGCGGTGACGCGACAGCTTGGAGCTGGTGGAGTTTGCGGTGCCGTCAGGGCGCGTTTGTACCTTGGATTCAGTCATGAATGCCTCTCAACGCCTGCGGAGTTAGCTGTCGGGTTCGGGTGAGGTCACCCGGCCGCACGGAAACTCACGTGTCGGCTTCACCCCAAGGGCGTGCAGAAAATGCCCGGGAACTCTGGGTCCCCCGCCTCTGCCTGTCCAGCGGAATCCGGGAGGCGGCAGAGCTTGGCGTACATCCGGATATGCGGCCCTAGTGATGGCCGCACTCTAAAAACCGTACAGGAGTTGGGAGTCTAAGTCACATTTTGGTAACAGGAATCACGACGGCGGCGGGGCGGCTTGCGCCCTGACCAGCGTCGACATTGATTCGTCAGGCCGTGGGCGGAGCCTCCGGCAGCCGGACGGTGAACTCGGTCCGGCCGGGCATCGAGGTCACACTGACGGTCCCGCCATGGGCCTCGACAATCGACTGCACGATCGACAGTCCCAGCCCGCTGGTTCCCTCGGCGGAAGCGCTCGTCGCGGGGGCAGTGGTAGTAGCGACTCCGGCGGCCGACTCGGCCGACTCGGGCGGCCGCGGCGGGTGCAGCGGACGTCGCGGCAGGGACCCCCTGCCGGTTGCCGGCGTCGTGAGGGCCACCGGATTCTTGCGGGAAGCGTCCGCGCGCGTGAAGCGTGCAAAGACCCGGTCCACGAACCCGGGGGCAATCCCGGGGCCGTTGTCCGTTACGGTCACCACGGCATATCCGTCCGCGGACCGCTTGACCCCGGTCACCACCGTTGTGCCGGGACCCGTGTGTTTGCGCGCGTTGGAGAGCAGGTTCGCCAGCACCTGATGCAGTTGGGTCGCGTCACCGCGGACCACTACAGGCTCTTCCGGGAGCTCCAGGTGCCAGACCCGGTCCGGGGCCATGACCTTCTCGTCGCTGACCGTCTCGATGGCCAGCTGGGTGAGGTCCACCTCGCTGAGCTTGAGCGGCTGGCCCTCATCCAGCCGGGCGAGCAGGAGCAGGTCCTCCACCAGGGTGGTCATGCGTTCGGACTGGCTCTGCACCCGAGCCAGGGACTTCTGGCCGTCAGGGGTGAAGTGTTCGGTCATCCGCATCAGTTCTGTGTAGCCGCGGATGGCGGTCAGGGGGGTGCGCAGTTCATGCGAGGCATCCGCGACGAACTGGCGGACCTTCATCTCGCTCTTCTGCCGGGCCTCCAGTGCATTGGAGACGTTGTCCAGCATCATGTTCAGGGCATGGCCGACACTTCCCACCTCAGTGCCCGGATGCGCTGCGGACGCCGGCACGCGCACGGCAAGTCCCACCTCTCCGGCGTCGAGCGGCAGCCGGGAGACCTGCGTCGCCACCTCAGAGAGCTGATCGAGCGGCTTCATGGTCCTGCGGATCAGCGCCGTCCCGGCCAGCCCGATGACCAGGAGCCCGCCCGTGGACACGAGCACCATGGTCCAGACCATGGTGGCCAGCGTGTTCTGCTTCTCGGCGAGCGGCAGGCCGGTCACGATCACGTCGCCGTCCGGGGTCTTGGCGGCCACGAGCCGGTAGTCCCCGGCGGACAAGGTCCGGTCCACCGGCAGGTTCCACGGGCTAAGCTCCAGGAGCACCTCGTCGTCGTCGTCGGTGAGGGATTCCCGGGTGGCGTCCTCGGAGAGGAACCCGGCGCTGCGGACCGAGTCGTCATCGATTCGCGCGGTCAGGGTGCCGATGGCCTGTCCCCGCGCCTCCAGGGGATCGGAACGGCCGGAGCGGCCAAAGTCGCGGGCGCGGACCGCTGCCTGTTCCAGCTGGGTGTCGAGCTGTTTGGTCAGGAAGAAGTCCATTGAGGCATAGCTGACGACACCGACGGCCCCGCAGATCGCAACCAGCAGGGCCATGGCGACAAGGACGAGCCGGGTGCGCAGGTGCCAGGTGGACGGGTTACGCCAGTTGAGCCCGGAGGGGCGGCTCTTGGCGGGGCGTTCGGGCACGGATCAGTCCGCCGGTTTCAGGACGTAGCCGGCGCCGCGCACCGTGTGGATCATGGGCGGGTGGTTGGCATCAACCTTCTTGCGGAGGTAGGAAATGTAGAGCTCCACGATGTTGGCCTGCCCGCCGAAGTCGTAGTCCCAGACCCGGTCCAGGATCTGGGCCTTGCTGACGACCCGTTTCGGGTTCTCCATGAGGTAGCGCAGCAGCTCGAACTGGGTGGCCGTGAGGTGCAGTTCCTCGCTGGCGCGCCGGACCTCCCTGGTGTCGATGTTCAGGACGAGGTCCCCGACGACGAGTTCGGCGGTGTCCATCGCAGCCACTCCGGACCGCTGGACCAGCCGGTGCAGCCGCAGCAGCACCTCCTCTATGCTGAAGGGCTTGGTCACGTAGTCATCCCCGCCCGCTGCCAGCCCGGTAATGCGGTCCTGGACGGCGTCCTTTGCTGTCAGGAACAGGGCCGGTACCTCCGGCGCGAAGGCGCGGATCCTGCTGAGCAGCTCAACGCCGTCGAAGCCGGGAAGCATCACATCGAGCACTAGCACGTCGGGGCGGAACTCCTTGGCAAGTTTCACCGCTTCGGGGCCGTCAGCGGCGACGGCAACGGACCATCCCGCCATGCGCAGCCCCATGCTCATGAGCTCGGAGAGGCTGGGTTCGTCGTCCACGACCAGGGCGCGGATGGGGGAGCCATCCGGATGGGTGAGCTGGGGGAGATTATTGGTCATGGAGTGCGAAGTGGCCATGGGACAACTCTCCGATCTGCCGGTTAAGTGCGGCTTTGGGGATCCTGTGCGGCGCCTGTGAATCCCAGCCTAGCGAGCCGGACATCCCGGGGACTGCCGGCGGGCCGCGCATTTTTTCTTGGCCGGGGGTGACCACTCTGTGGAACTCTGGACTTCCAATGCTAAGTAGGCGAAGGGTTTTCGCGTTTCGGCTTACAGTGAATGATTCTGGGCATTCGGCGGTCCAGGTCGAATTAAGTGCGGCGATGGGGGTTAAAGCGGCGCCCGTTGACCAGAACGATTGTTATTTTATTGACGGCGGAGAATTGTGATCTGCACTACATTCCCGCGTTCTGTCTCATATCGTGGACTTTCGCGTCCATTGTTACTTGCAAGTTTTCATTGTTACGTTGCACACTTCAATTGTGAACAAGAACTCAACAGCACCTGCAGCCGCAGTTTTTTGGATCAGCGCACCCGCTGGTACCGAGAAGCACTGTTGTCGAATGCACGCCTAACTTTTACACCCCAAAGGTTTCTAGGCATTCGCCCCCAGCCCAGCGTCGGGCGCCCTCCCCAAGTTTTCATAGCGGGATATGTAGCATTCGAGCCGCGATGACGGCCATTCACATTGAGGTAAGCAATCCATGTCAGTTGCATCCGGATACGTCCACATCTCCGTCCGTAACGCCAGCAAGGCCGGCCAGGCCTCCGGTATCCGCCAGGGCTTCGGCGGCCGGGCATCCTTCGCCCCCGCAGGATCCGGCACCAGCTTCCCCGCCCCGGGCTATGCCCCGCAGGGCTACAACCCCAACTCCTACGGACAGCTCCGCGCCGTTCCGCCGGCACCGGCCACGGCCCCGACACCTGTGATTGCTCCGGGCGACGGCAGCGCCGTCCGTCCCGTCCCGAACGACAACGTCGCCCGCGGTTTCGTCCTCTACATGGGGATCGACGAGGAAACCGCCGCGGCGGCCGGGACCTCCATTGCCAAGCTTGCCCAGGAAATCCGGACCTACGCCCAGTCGCTGGTTTCCGGCGCCGAAAGCTACGCTGCCGTCGCCGTCGCCCCGGCCAGCGCCCCGGGCTCCGCGCTCGACGTCGTCCGTTCCACCTTTGGTGACCCCACTGTCGGCGCCCGCCAGCGGTCCGAGACCGCCCGCCTGCAGCAGCCGCAGGACCCGCGTCCTTCCGGAGTGCTGATCGATCTGGCCCGCCGCGAGGTGGCGCTCGACGGCGAATCCCTGAACCTCACGTTCAAGGAGTTCGAACTGCTCAACTACCTCGTCGAGAACGGCACCCGCACCGTGGGCCGCGACGAGCTGCTCGAGGGCCTGTGGCGCAACGCCGAAGAGGTGCCCAACGAGCGGACCATCGACGTGCACATCCGCCGCCTGCGCTCCAAGCTCGGCCGCCTCGCCAACACCGTGCGCACGGTCCGCGGCCAGGGCTACCGTTTCTACGAGCACCCGGAGGTTGTTGTCTGGGCCGCTCCGGAATACTCGATCTAGGTTTCGCCTGCGCAAAGCGCCCGTCCCTGAACCGGGGCGGGCGCTTTGCTGTCTCCGGAAGTGAAGCGGCTTTCCGCCGTGCCTTAGCGTTCGCTGGCTCCCTTGACCTCGCAAGCTCGGACAAGGAATCCGGCCAGCTCTCTTCCTCCTTCGTTCCTCAGTCGGCGATGCGGCACTACGCGGAAAGCCGCTTCGCTTCCGGGGCCCTGCGGCGGCTGTTGGACCCTGTTGTGTTTCGTCCCTTCGGCGTAGTCTCGGACCCGTTGAGCCGACTATTGGGAGGAAGACATGTCTGTTGCACGGATTACTACCCTGAGCGCGAACTCCAAGACCTCGTTTGATGCTGCCATCAAGGAGGGCATCGAACGGGCGAATAGGACCCTGCGCAATGTCACGGGCGCGTGGGTGAAGGAACAGAAGGTTGAAATCAGCGACGGCACGGTCGTGGCCTGGCACGTCGTGCTGGAAGTGACCTTTGTCCTTGACGACTGAGCGGCTGCCGGTGGGATGCGTGCTCCGGGATCAGCCGCCGCATTAGGATTGATCCATGAGCGCGCATCACATCAAACGGCTGGTGATTATGCGGCATGCCAAGTCGGACTGGCCCGGCGGCGTCGCGGACCATGACCGGCCGCTCGAAGAGCGCGGCCACCGCGATGCGCCGCAGGCCGGAAAATGGCTGTTGAAGCATGACGTGGTCCCCGATTTCATCCTCTGCTCCAGCGCCCTGCGCACCCGGCAGACGTGCACGTGGGTGTGCAGCGAACTCGGCGACAAGGCCCCGACGCCGAAACTCGAGGACGGGCTCTACGCGGCCTCGGCGAAGCGGATGCTGACCGTCATCAACCACGTCCCGGACACCGTGACCACCCTCATGGTGATCTCGCACATGCCCGGGGTGCAGGACCTCGCCATGCACCTTGCCTCCCGCGATTCCAATCACGACGCCTACATGGACGCCGCCACACGGTGGCCCACGAGCGCGCTGACCGTCATGGAGACGGAGAAGTCCTGGGACGAACTCGACGGCCAGGACGCGAGGCTCACGCACTTCAAGGTTCCCCGGGGCAAATAGCGCTGGGCAAGGCGCGCCCTGCCCATTTTCCGGATGCATGGTCATGCACGTGATTCTGCGGTTTACTGATGCTGTTTACTCGTGGACTTATGGCGATCGAGAGAAAAGGCGGAATCATCGTGGACTCAGGACAGCTCATAGGGATCATCATCGGCGTCGTTGTGGTGATCGCGATCGTCGTGGTGGTGACCATGCTCAGCCGCAAGCGCAAGGTGGAGGCGGACCGCAACAAGGCGGTTGAAATGCGTGAACAGGCCAGGACCGAAGAGATCGGCGCCAGGGAGCGCGAGGCGCAGGCTGCCCGGGCCGAAGCGGACGCCAAGCAGGCAGAGGTCGAAGCCGAACGACTCAGGGAGGAAGCCAGCGCACGGCAGCAGGAGGCCGAGAAGGTCCGCGCCGGCGCCCAGGAACAGCTGCGGAAGGCTGACGAACTGGACCCCGACGTCGTCACCACCGAACGCGATGCCCAGAGCCGGGACCAGACGCCCCGGGAAACCACCGGCACCGAGGAGCTGCGCCGGGACCGCAGTGACCGGAACCCTTCCACCGCTGGACAGACCGCCACTCCGGGCGGCACCACGGGCGGCAGCCAGGCCCCCGGCAGTCAGGTTCCCCCGGAGACTGCACCCCGCGAACCGGGCCGCACCGACGAGCCCCGCGGTGACAACCCCCGGAACCTCTGACCATTCACAAGCCACTTAATCTCCGGCACACAGGCCGGATCCGGCCCGGCGTCCGGCCGGACCCGGCATAGTGGCAGGGTGAACCCTCGTCATTCCGCCCTGGCCCTGCTCGTCGCTGTCCTGTGGGGCGTCAACTTCGTCGCGATCGACCTTGGCCTGCACCCGGACGGAGCGGAGATGCCGCCGCTGCTGTTCGTGGCCATGCGGTTTACCCTGGTGGTCCTTCCCTGCATCTTCTTCATCCGCAAGCCCGAGGTGAGCTGGAAGGCGATCATCGGCGTCGGGCTGTTCATGAGCGCCGGACAGTTCGGCCTCCTGTACCTGGCCATGGCGCTGGGCATGCCCGCGGGCCTGGCCTCGCTGGTCCTGCAGGCGCAGGTGCTGCTGACCGTGCTTCTGGCCGCCGGTTTCCTCGGCGAACGGCCGAGCCGGCGGCAGTTCGCCGGTGTGGTGCTGGGCGTGGCCGGCCTCGCCGTGGTGGCCGTCGGCCGCAGCCTCGTCGCCCCGGTGCTGCCGCTGATGATCGTGCTCGCCGCGGCGCTGTCCTGGGCCGCCGGCAACATCGTGGCCCGCAAGGCGAAGGCGGCATCCGGACTGGGACTCGTGGTGTGGTCAGGGGCTGTGGTGCCGCTGCCCCTGCTGGGGCTGTCCCTGCTGGTGGACGGGCCCGCGGCGGTGTCGACCGCCCTGCTGGACGTCCAGCCCGTCACCCTGGTGAGCGCCCTCTACACGGCCGTCTTCGGTTCCCTGGTGGGCTACGGCATCTGGAACAGGCTGCTGGGGCTGTACCCGTCCTCCGCGGTGGTGCCGTTCACCTTGCTGGTTCCGGTGGTCGGGATGACGACGGCGTGGCTCGTTCTGGGCGAGGTGCCGACTCCGGCCGAGGTAACCGGCGGGCTTCTGCTGCTCGCCGGCGTGGCGACAGCGGTGCTGCGTCCGTGGAAGTTCCGGCGGCGGGATTCGCGTCCGCGCGCTCAGCGGCGGGGCGAGGTCCTCGCCGGGGGCCGCCCGGAGGATGCGGCAGGGGACTTGGCGGGGGACTTGGCTGCGGCGGTCCCCCCGGCGGAGGACGCCGGCCTCTTGAGGCCGGAGGATGCCGCCCGCGGGGCAGGAACCCGGGCCGACTGAGGCTTGGCGGTCTGCGCCTTCGTTCCGGCCGCGGACCTGGGCGCCGGACGCGGCGTGGCGGTCCGGGACGGTGCGGTCCTGGACGGCGCGGTCCGGGACGGTGCGCGCCGGGCGGGCGCCGGCCGGGATGCCGGACCCCTCGCGCCCGACGCCGGTCGCCGCCGGGGCGCATGTCCAACGCCGCGCGGACGCCGGCCCCGGCCCGGCAGGACGGACCCGGCCACCAGCAGCAGCAGCGTGGCGGCGCCGGCCGCGGCGGCGAGGTAAAAGTAAAGGTCCGGGTGCTCGGAATCCACCGGGGTGGACATCGCGTCCGGATCGGCGTTGAAGGCCAGCCCCCACTGCCGCAGGAACGCGATGCTGAAGGCAATAAACAGGATGCTCCCGATCCCGCTGGCGGCCAGGGTCCGGTGCCGGCGGCGGATAATCACCTCGGAGACGCAGGCGATGTAGGCTGCAGCGCAGGCCGCCAGGAACCACAGGAACACCGTTTCGTGCAGGGTGATGCCGGCCAGCGCCAACAGCGCCAGCGCGGCGAAAAACGCGGCAATGGCAATCTTGGTGTTGTTACCCATGTGGCCCATGTGGTTAATCATCCCCGAGAGGGACTACTTCCTGACGTAGCCGCGCATGGACGCCATGATCGCGGTGACACTCTGCTCGCGGGTCCGCTCCGGGTTGTAGGTCTGCCGGTCCAGGCCCACGACAAAGCAGGCGCCGAAGATGGCCGTCTCCAGGCTGCCCCGGGACACCGCCGGATCCACCGGGTAGGCGGCGGCCACCGCATCGATCGCCGCGCGGACCACGGTGAGCAGCCGTTCCCGGAGCTCGGTGAAGGTGTCCTGCCACTCGCTGGGGGTCCGCCAGTTCTCGCTGACCCACAGCCGGGCAAAGGACGGGTACTCGTCCATGAAGTCCATGGCCTGGCCGATCATCTCGTCCATTGCCGCCAGCGGGTCGGCCGAATCGTCCCGGACGCTCAGCAGGCGGGCCAGGAGGATATCCACCCCGTGGCGCAGCAGCTGGGCGATCAGGTCCGACTTGCTGCCGAAGTTGTAGTAGACGGTGCCCTTGGAGACCCCGGCCGCCGCCGCGATCTCATCGACGGTCACCCCGGCCACTCCGCGTTCGCCAATCAGGTCCATCGAGGCCTCGAACAGCTTCTGCCTGGTCGCATTGGTGCGGGCCGGCCGGAGCTTCTTCGCGGTCCCCGTGCCGTCCGCGGGACCCGGCGGCGCCGCCGCGCCGCCGGAAGACGCCGTGCTGCTGTCCGTGCGGCTGCTCATACGGTGATCTCCGGTTTCAGGGTCTTCAGGGTCCAGTACTTGTGCTTCCGGACAGCCAGGGTGGACAGGGCTGTCCCCAGCAAAGTGTAGCCAAGCAGCCCCAGCATCGTGGGCAGGATGACGGCCAGGTCAGCGCCGTAGATCAGGTGCCGCATGCCGTTGACGACGTACCCCATCGGCAGCAGCTGGTGCACCACGTGGAGCGGCTGGGGCGTGGTCTGCCAGGGGAAGGTGCCCCCCGAGGAGACCAGCTGCAGCACCAGCAGGATGAGCACCACGAGCTTGCCGGGGGAGCCGAGCAGCGCCACGACGCCCTGGATGATCGCGCTGAACGCCATCGCGGCAGCCAGCATCAGGAACCACATCAGCCAGGGGTGGGCGGGGCTGAGGCCCAGCCCCACATCGACCACAAGGGTCAGCAGGCTCGCCTGGACAGCCGAGACCGCCAGGAAGGGAAGCCAGCCGCCGACGGCGATTTTCCACGCCGGGGCGTTCGACGCAAGAGCCCGCTGGGTGACCGGCCGCATCGCCTGGATCAGCATAAAGACGCCGATCCACAGGGCCAGGGTGAGGAAGAACGGTGCGAGGCCCGCGCCGTAGGAGCCGGCCTTGGCCTGCGAGACGTTGCTGACGGCGACCGGATCGGCCATCACCTTGGCGAGGCTGTCCTTCTGGCTGTCGTTGGGGTGGGGGACCTGGCCGGCGCCCCCGGCGAGTTCGGCCGCAAGGGTCCCGGCGCCGTCGGAGGCCGTGGCCGCCCCGCTTTCCAGCTGCGCCGCGCCGCCGTCGAGCTTTTCCGCGCCCTCGGCGAGCTTCGCGGCACCGTCCAGGGCGCCCTGCTGCCCGGCGGCGAGGGTGGCGGCGCCGGCGGCCAGTTGGTCCGCCCCGGTGGACGCCTGGGTGATGGCGCCGCCGAGCGCGGGAGTGGCCGCCGCCAGCTTCTCCGCCCCCGCACTGACGGCAGCGGACCCGTCCGCGAGCTGCTGGATTTGCGCTGCCGCGGCCGTGAGCGTCGCCGCGGGCCCCGCGGATGCCGGCGGCCCCGCGGATGCCGGCGGGGCCGGGTGGGCATCGAAGTCCGCGAGGATCGTCTCCGCCTGGGCCGGGCTGAGGACCCCCGCGGCGACGAGCCGGCTGTTGGACGCGGCCACCCGGCTGCGCTCTGCCTGGGCGGCTGCCTGGGCGGCTGCTTTTTCGGAGGCGGCCAGCTGGCCGGCCAGGCCCTGGACCTTGGTCCCGAGCGCGGCGTTGCCGGCCGCCACCCGGGCGGCGCCGTCCGCGAGGGCCCGGGAATCGGCGGGCAGCGTGGCGGTCTTGTCCTCGAGCTGGGACAGTCCGCCGCTGAGCTGGGCTGCCCCCGTGCTGAGGGTGGTGGCGCCGTCCCGGAGCTTGAGCTGGCCGGCTTGGAGCTCGGCGGTGCCGGTCTTGAGTTCGCCCGTGCCCCGGTGGAGGGCGACGGCCCCGTCGTGCAGGCCGGCGACGCCGCCGGCGAGCTGTCCGGCGCCGTCGGAGGCCTTGAGCATCTGGGAGTGGATGGTCCCGAAGCCGGTGAGGAGCTGGTTGGCGGTTTCCTCCCCGACCTCGGTGGCCACCGTGGTGTGCACGGCGGTGGTGAGCTTGTCCACTATGGTGCTCAGCAGGTAGTTGTTCGCGTCGTTGGTGGTGACGTTGAGCATGGCCTGGTTGGCGGCGTCGAAGCTGCCGGGGGAGACCAGGTTCGCCGAGAAGTCCCGGGGGATCTTTAGGGCAAAGGCGTACTTGCCGCTGCTCACACCGAGGTCCGCCTCCTCCGGCCCGGCGACGGTCTGCCAGTTGAAGACGCGCCCGTCCGTGAGGCTCTCGGCGACCTTCCGGCCGGCCTCGAGCCGGGTGCCGTCGGCCGACGTGGCACCGGTGTCCTCCACGACCAGGGCCGCATCGATCTGGTTCAGGTTTCCGTAGGGATCCCAGTTGGCGTAGAGGTAGACGGCGCCATAGAGCAGTGGCACCATGGTCAGCGCCAGGATGGTGAGTTTCGGCAGCAGGCCGCCGGTCATGCGCTTGAGTTCGGAGCGGGCCAGCCGCAGCACAGTCACCGTGCGTCCTCCAGTTCGAGGGTGCCGGACAGTTCGAGCGTGCCGGATGCGGCAGCGACGTCCAGGGAAGGGGCCCCGGCGGCAGCGGTACCCGCATTGCCGATCGCGGCGGCCGGACCGGTCCAGCTGCCGGGGACGCGCATGACGGTGGCGACGACGGCGAGCGGGCGTCCGGCGTCGTAGGCCAGCTCCTCCAGCCGCGGCAGCCACTCCTCCGGATCTCCGTGGCGGTCCGGGGAGTCCACCACGAGCAGATCGGTGTGCGGGTTCGCCAGCGCCAGGGCCGTGAGCAGCCCGATCCTTCGGGCCGGAGGCAGCTGCTCGGTCCACAGCCCGGCGATGTCCTCGAAGCGGTTGACCTTCAGCCAGGACTTGCTGAGCAGTGACCCGCGGTAACGGCGCGGCACCAGGGCCAGGTCCTCCGTGACGAGGTCGCGCACGCTGAGGTGCTGCTCGGGTTCGTTCACCCCGGGGGAGTCCACCACGGCGCTCGCCTGCCGCAGGGTCCTGATCCGGGCGCCGCCGTCCCACTCCGCGCCGTCCCAGTCGAAGTGGCCGCCGGAGGGCTTGAGCCGTCCGGTCAAGGCCAGGGCCAGGGCGGTGCGCTGGTCCTGGCGGGGGCCGGAAACCAGCAGGAGTTCGCCGCGCCGGACCTGAAGGGACGTGGCCGGCAGCAGCACGTCCCGTCTGCCGTTCACGGAGAGTTGTTGCACGCGGAGCAAGGGGAGCCTTTCGCAGAAGAATGTCTACGCCAAGGCTAACTAAACTGACCGGTCAGTTCAAATAAGAGGGGGTGAATGTGACCAGACAGTCGGAACCCGGCCGGGCGGCTCCGCCGAGGTCAGACTTCGCGCCCATGTCAGGGCACAACATCGGCGCGAAGTGACACCTCGGCGGCCATCGGCGCGGGCGACACCTCGGCGGCTCAGAGGCCGTATTCCTCGAGCAGCCGCAGCCAGACCTCGCTGATCGTGGGGTAGGCCGGCACGGCGTGCCACAGCCGGTCCAGCGGGACTTCACCGACGACGGCAATCGTCGCGGCGTGCAGCAGCTCGGCCACATCGGGGCCGGCAAAGGTGGCGCCCAGCAGCACCTTCCGGTCCTCGTCGACCACCAGCTGCGCCCAGCCCTCGTACCGTTCGGCGTGCAGCGAGGATCCGGCCACCTGGATGGGCAGTTCCACGGAGGAGACGCTGAAGCCGTCCCGTTCCGCCTGCTGCACGGTCCGCCCCACGCTGGCCAGTTCCGGATCGGTGAACACCACGTTGGGCACCGCATGGTCGTCCGCGGTCCGGGCGTACCGGCTCCACGGCGCGGCCTCGCCGCCGAGCTCGCCCCTGGCCCGGGCGGCGATGGCGTCGCCCGTGGCCCGCGCACCGTACTTGCCCTGATGGGTCAGCATGACCCTCCCGGCGGCGTCCCCGGCGGCGTACAGCCACGGCTCGACGTCGTTCCCGGTGCCGCCCGATACCAGGCCGGTGGTGTCCGTGCTGAGCCGAAGTTCCCTGCCGTCCGCGGCGGCGAGCCCGACGCTCTCCAGGCCGAGCCCTTCGAGGGCGGGATGCCGTCCGGTGGTGACCAGGAGCTTGTCCGCCGTCACGGCGTCGCCGCCCGCCAGCTCGAGGGTGAGGGAGCCGTCGTCGTTCTCGCGGATGCTGTCGGTTCCGGTGTGCAGGTGGAGGCTGACGCCGTCCGCCCGCAGCCCGGCGGCGACCAGCGCGGCTGCCTCTTCCGGGAAGGCGCCCAGCAGGCCGCGGCGTGCCACCAGGGTTACCGAGGCGCCCAGCCGGGCGAAGGCCTGGGCGAGTTCGACGCCGGCGACGCCGCCGCCCAGCACCGCCAGCCGGCGCGGGATCTCGTGCGCGGAGGTCGCCTCCCGGGTGGTCCAGTAGTCCACGTCGGACAAGCCTTCAACGGGCGGCACCGTGGGCGAGGACCCGGTGGCCACCACGACGGCGTGCCGTGCCGAGAGCGCGTAGCTGTTGCCGTCCAGCCCCGCGACTTCAACCTTCCGGGTGTCCGTGATCCAGCCGTGCCCGCGGATCAGCTCGATGCCGGTGTCTTGGAGCCACTTGACCTGGCCGTCGTCCTGCCAGTTGGACGTGAAGTAGTCGCGGCGTTTCAGGACGGCGGCTGTGTTCAGGGTCCGGGTGACGGCCTCCGCGGCGCCGGGCACGGTCTGGGCGCCGTGAAGGGCGGTGCCGGGGCGCAGCAGCGCCTTGGAGGGCATGCAGGCCCAGTAGGAACATTCGCCGCCCACCAGTTCGGCCTCTATGAGCACGGCGGTCAGCCCGCCCTGTACGACGCGGTCCGCGACGTTTTCGCCGACAGCGCCGGCGCCGATCACGATGACATCGAATTCCCGTTCAAGCTGTGCCGTCATGGCAGAAGCCTACGCCCGGCGCCGGTCCGGAGGCCTTCACCAACACCCTTTGCAGGACGTGGGACCACCGCTACTGTTGGGAGCATATTTGGGGGAGGGCAGGGCCATGACAGACAGCAACGTGACCGCCGGCGGCGCGAGCCGGGCCGAAGGCACTGGGACGGGCAGCCCCCGCAGCCTGGGCGGGGCAGGCGTGACCGGTGCCGGGCCCGTGCCGCCGGCAAGGTTCAGCGCGCAAGCCAGGCTCAGGGCCTTGCAGGCGGACATTATGGAACTGATCCTGGAGCGTGAGCTGGATGCCGGGGATCCGCTGCCGACCGAACACGAGCTCTCCGCCGCGCTGGGCGTTGGCCGGAACACCCTGCGGGAATCGCTGAAGGTGCTCCAGGCCCTAGGCGTGATTGAAATCCGCCACGGCTTCGGCATGTTCGTGGCGCCGAGCAATTTTGACGCCCTCACGGACGGCCTCACGTTCCGCGGCCGGTTGTCGCTGCGCCATCACGGGCAGGAGGCCCTGCAGTTGGTGGACGTCCGGCAGGCCCTCGAGGCCGGGCTGATTGCGGCCGCCATGGACCTGATGACCCCGGAGCACCTGACGGCGGTCGAGGAAGCCGTGCTCCGGATGGAGGAGCTGGCCGGCGCCGGCGCGAACTTTGTCGAAGCGGACGCTGATTTTCACCGCCGGCTGTTCGAACCGCTCAACAACGCGCTGCTGGTCAATCTGCTCGGTGTCTTCTGGCAGGTGTACCGGCGGCTCCACGTGGAGCTGGGCGGAGCCGAGGACGCCGATCTCCTCGAATCAGCGGCGCTGCACCGGGGGATCTACGACGCCGTCTCGACCGGCGACAAGGTCCTCGCGGCGCAGCGGCTCAACGGCCACTTCGATGGCATCCGGCTCCGGATCAGCCAGGCCGTCGCCCCGTAGCGGCCCGGGGGCGTCCCGCCAACCCCTATCCCGCGTCCCGCCGTCGGGCGTTAAACAAATGATCCGCACCGGCGGACCGGTGCGGATCATTTTCTCTGTGCGCCCAAAGGGATTCGAACCCCTGACCTTCTGTTCCGTAGACAGACGCTCTATCCAGCTGAGCTATGGGCGCATCTTCTGTTCTTGGAGCTTCTCGCTCCCCGAACCTCGAATTACTTTACGCGAGGAGGGGCCGTAGTGACAAATCGAAACGGGTGTAATCTACCCGACTAGACCGGTCTACGTGACCTTGGTCACAAAATAGGGCCACTTCGTACTGTCTCTTCCTTGAATTTCTGCGGATTTTGATTTCCGGGCGCCCGGACATCCCACATCTTGCCCCGATTTCGGGGGGTGATCTAGCCCTACATTTAGGACACACGACTGAACCCGAGGAAGGGAACCGTAATGGGAGATCTGGCGCGACTGCCTTTGCTTGAAAAAGCACCCACCACACATGCCGGCCTGCTGGCATGGGTTGAAGAGGTAGCTGAACTGACCCAGCCGGACCGGATCCATTGGGTCGACGGCTCCGAAGAAGAGAACACCCGGCTCACGGATGAACTCGTCGCCGCGGGCACGCTGACCCGCCTGAACGAGGAGCTGTTCCCCAAGTCTTTCGCGGCATTCTCCGACCCCGCCGATGTGGCCCGCGTCGAGGAGCAGACCTTCATCTGCTCCGAGAAGGAACGCGATGCCGGCTTCACGAACAACTGGATGGCTCCGGCGGAGATGAAGGAGAAGCTGCGCGGCCTGTTCCGCGGCTCCATGCGCGGCCGCACCCTGTACGTCATCCCGTTCGTCATGGGCCACCTTGACGCCGAGGATCCCAAATTTGGCGTGGAGATTACGGACAGCGCCTACGTTGTCGCCTCCATGCGCATCATGGCCACGATCGGCACCGAAGTCCTGGACAAGATCACCGCCACCAACGCCTTCTTCGTCCCCGCCCTGCACTCCCTGGGCGCACCGCTGGCTCCCGGCCAGGCCGACGTCGTCTGGCCCTGCAACCCGGACAAGTGGATCGTGCACTTCCCCGAAGAGCGCTCCATCTGGTCCTTCGGTTCCGGTTACGGCGGCAACGCCCTGCTGGGCAAGAAGTGCTACGCCCTGCGCATCGCGTCCGTCATGGCCCGGGACGAGGGCTGGCTCGCGGAGCACATGCTCATCCTGAAGCTGACCTCCCCGGAGAAGAAGAACTACTACATCTCCGCTGCCTTCCCGTCGGCCTGCGGCAAGACCAACCTCGCCCTGTTGGACCCGACCATCGAGGGCTGGAAGGTCGAAACCCTCGGCGACGACATCACCTGGATGCGGATCGGCAAGGAAGGCGAACTGCGCGCCACGAACCCCGAAGCCGGCCTGTTCGGTGTCGCCCCGGGCACCGGCTGGGGCACCAACCCCAACGCCATGCGCGCCATCGCCAAGGGCCACAGCATCTTCACCAACGTCGCCCTCACGGACGACGGCGGCGTCTGGTGGGAGGGCATGACCGACGAGGTCCCGGCGCACCTGACCGACTGGCAGGGCAACTCCTGGACTCCTGATTCGGATCAGCCCGCAGCCCACCCGAACTCCCGCTTCTGCACCCCGATCTCGCAGGTCGACATGCTGGCCGAGGAATACTTCAACCCGGACGGCGTGGAGCTCTCCGCGATCCTCTTTGGCGGCCGCCGCAAGACGACGGTTCCGCTGGTCACGCAGGCCCGCAGCTGGACCAATGGCATCTTCATGGGCTCCACGCTCTCCTCCGAAACCACGGCTGCTGCCGCCGGCCAGGTCGGCGTGCTGCGCCGCGACCCGATGGCCATGCTGCCGTTCATCGGGTACGACGCGGGCGACTACCTGAAGCACTGGATCAGTGTTTCCGGCAAGGCCAACCCGGAACGCCTGCCGCACATCTTCCTGGTCAACTGGTTCCGGCGCACGGCCGACGGCGACTTCGCCTGGCCCGGCTTCGGCGACAACGCACGGGTCCTGAAGTGGGCCATCGAGCGCATCGAAGGCAAGGCGGACGCCGTCGAGACCCCCATCGGTTTCGTGCCGGCCGGGCACTCGCTGGACCTTACCGGCCTGGACCTGACGCACGCCCACGTGGAAGACGCCGTCCGCGTGGACCGCGAGGAGTGGGATACCGAGCTCGCTTCCATCGAGGAGTGGTACGCCAAGTTCGGTGACTCCCTGCCCGATGCCCTGCGCGCAGAGCTTGAGGGCCTGAAGGAACGCATGGCCGAGCACTAACAGCCGGCAGACCCCCGGCTGGGCATCACGGCGGCCCCGCACCTTGCGAAAGGTGCGGGGCCGCCGTCGTCGGATCACGCCAACCTGTGCGGAGCGCCTCACAGGCCCGCGCGGGGCGCGCGCGGGCCGCGGGCGGGCAGATCAGGGCGCTTGGCGGGCCCGTGTGCGCCCTGATCTGCCCGCCGGGCGGGCTGCGAAGTGCTTTCCCCGGCGTGGGTTCTTTCCACGGGCCGGCCGTGGGGGACTTAGGTCCCTAGACCGCAGCCGGCGGGGCCCCTAGGCTCAAACGCATTCATCAGCCGGGCCGTCCGCCGACTGGAGAGGGTGCTGGGGTCATTCCACGCGTGCGCTGCCGTGCCCCCGACCTGCTCGCCGCATGCGAGCGCACAGGAGCCCACCATGCTTGTCACCGACGACATCCACGCCCTGTCCACGGCCGTCAGCGGCCCGGTCGCCTTGCCGGACAGCCCCGAATTCGAGGCCGAGACGCGCGCCTTCAACGCCGCCACAGTCCACCGGCCCGACGTCGTCCTGGGGGCCGAGAACGCACAGGACGTCGCAGCCGGGGTGAAATGGGCGGCAGAACGCCGGCTCCCGGTGGCGGTCCAGTCCACCGGGCACGGCGCTGACTCGGTGGTGGAGGGTGGCCTGCTCATCAACACGCGGCGCCTGCAGGAGCTGCAGATCGATCCAGTCGAGCGCACCGCACGCGTCGGGGCGGGCGTGAAGTGGCGCAGCGTCCTGGAAGCGAGTGTGCCGCTCGGGCTGATCGGACTGCACGGCTCAAGCACCGACGTCGGCGTCGTGGGCTACACCCTCGGCGGCGGGCTGCCCGTGCTGGGCCGCGCCCACGGGTTTGCGGCGGACCATGTCCGCAGCATGGAGGTCGTGACTGCCGACGGCGCGCTGCGGCGGATCAACGCCGAGGCCGAAGCCGAGCTGTTCGCGCTGATGTGCGGAGGAAAGGGCAATTTCGGGATCGTCACCGCACTTGAGTTCAATCTTTTCCCCTTGGGGGATTTCTACGGCGGCGCGATCTTTTATCCCGGGGTGGATGCAGACCGCATTCTGGCGGCGTTCCGCGAGTGGCTGCCCACGCTTCCTGACGAAGCGTCCCCCTCGATCTCCTTGATGCGCCTTCCGGACATGGAATTCGTTCCTCCGCCGCTCCGGAACCAGTTCGTGGTGCACCTGCGCTTCGCGTTCCCCGGGACCCGTGAGGACGGCGATGCACTGCTTGCCCCAATGCGGGCGGTCTCGCGGCCGCTGATGGACACGGCCGGGCCCATGAGCTACCTCGACGTTGACCAGATCCACATGGACCCGGCGGATCCGCTCCCGTTCACCGCCGGCGGGGCGCTCCTGAAGGATTTCGGGGAAGAGACGGTGGCAGATCTGCTCGAGCTGGCGGGCGAGGACTCGGGCTGTCCGCTGATCATGATCGAAGTCCGCCCGCTCGGAGGGGCGCTGGCCAAGGGCCGTGCCCTGGCGGACGCCGTGTCCGGGCGGGATGCCGCGTTCCTTCTGTTCCTTGTCGGGATCAACGTACAGCCCGTGGCCGAAGCGTCCATCGCATCCATCCGCGAGATCCTGGCCGCGTTGGCGCCCCACTCAACCGGATATACGCTAGTCAATTTTCATGGCGAACCGGGCGATGAGGCCGACCGGGCGAGGGCCTGGTCGCCCGCCGTCTACGAGCGGATGCGGGCCGCAAAGGCCAGCTACGACCCGGGCAACCTCCTGCGCTTCGGCCACACGATCACCGGAGTGCCGTCCGCGACCTGACACCCTGTGCTTCTGTCACGCGATCACCGGAGTGCCCTCGTCGACCTGACACCCTGGGCGGGTCGTTCCCGCACACGACACGACGGCGGCCCCGCACCTGCGAAAGGTGCGGGGCCGCCGTCGAACCCTCATCGACTGTCCCCACCGGCTCCCTTGCCTCACAAGTTCGGCCAGGGAACCCTGCCGGAGTGGGCCCACCGGAACGGCCCTTTTCACCCCTCAAAAGGGCCGTTGCGGAGCAATCGATGAGGAGGAGGTTAGCTGGCGAGCCAGATGTCCGGGCCGAAGACCTCGTAGTGGATCTTCGTGGCCGGGATGCCGGCGTTGATGGCCTCGTTGCGGATGCTCTTCATGAACGGCAGCGGACCGCACAGGTAGAGCGAGGCGTTGGCCGGGAGGTCCACTTCGCGCAGTGACATAAAGCCCTCCTTGGTTCCGGCGACCGGCTGCTCGAGCCAGAGCTGGAGGTCGGCGCCGTCGAGGCGCTCGACGTCGTCCGTCATCTGGGAGCGCAGCGCCCAGGACTCCAGATCGCTTTCCGCGTGCAGGACCAGGACCTGGCGGTCCGTGCCTGCGTCGGCCAGGGAGCGCAGGATGGACGCGGTCGGTGTGCAGCCGATGCCGGCGGAGGCCAGGATAACCGGGCCGTCGCCTTCCTTGAGGGTGATTTCACCGTAGGGGTTGGAGATCTCGAGGACGTCGCCCACCTGGACGGTGTCGTGCAGCACGGGGGAGACCTCGCCGCCGTCGTCCTTCTTGGTGGTGAAGCTGCGGCTCGTGCCGGCGTCGCCGGAGAGCGAGTACTGGCGGACCTGGCGCAGTCCGTCCGGAACGGTGACCTTGACGCTCACGTACTGGCCCGGGAGGGCGGGGGTGACGGGGGTGTCGTCGGCCGGTTCCAGGGTGAAGGTGATCGAGCCGGTGCCGGCGGGGGTCTTGGCGGCGACCCGCCACGGGCTCCACATCACGCTGTTGGCCTGGGCGGCGTAGAGGCCCTTCTCGAGCTTGATCAGCGCGTCCGCCATGAGCCAGTAGACCTCGGTCCAGGCTTCGGCGATTTCGGGGGTGATGACCTCGGCCAGGTCCTCGGCGATGGCGGCGAAGAGGTGCTCGTAGACCACCTGGTACTGCGGTTCGGTGATGCCGAGGGAGGTGTGGCGGTGGGCGATGCGGGCGAGCACGGTCTCCGGCAGGGTTCCGGGGTTGTTCACCAGGTGCGTGGCGAAAGCGGCGATGCTTCCGGCCAGGGCCTGCTGCTGGTTGCCGTTGCGCTGGTTGGAGCGGCTGAAGAGCCCGTCCAGCAGTTCCGGGTGCGCCGCGAAGAGGCGGGCGTAAAACTTGGGGGTGATTTCACCGATCCGGGAACCGACCAGCGGGAGGGTGGCCTCGATGACCGGGAAGGACTTGTCCGAGAGCATGTTGACTCCTGAGATAGTGGCCCGGGTCTGCACCGGACCGTCGAAAATACCTGTATTTGAAATGCAAGTATTTGTACCTCAGTTCTACAGGGCGTAGAAAGCATCTTCAAATCGGCGGGATTCCCGGGCGTGGCGTGGTGGCGTGTCGGGTTGGAGGACGCGGCGTGGGCGGCGCCGTTTGGACACGGCGGCTCGGCCGCGGTGCTTCGGCGGCGCAGGGCTGCGGCTTAGAGGCCGGGGCGCAGGCCGATCGCCTGGAAGACCGGCGCCATCTGCCGGGACGTTGGCAGGGATGCGACGACAAGGTCGTCCAGTTCGCGGTAAAAAGCCTCGCGGGCCCGGGAGAGGGCGCCGCGGAGGCGGCATTCGTTGATGAGCGGACATGCCCCGCCGTTGGCGACGCAGTCGGCCGGGTCGAGGCGGGTGTCCAGCCGGCGCAGCAGCTGGCCCACGGTGGCGGCGCGGCCGGCGCTGCTGAGCCGGGAGCCGCCGTGCCGGCCGCGTTCGACGTCGATCATTCCCAGCTCGCGCAGCTTCGCCATCGCCTTGCTGACATGGTTGTACGGCGTCGCGACGGCGTCGGCGATGCTCTGCGTGGTGAGCAGGGCGCCGTCGGGGGCGGCTGCGAGCACCATCATGGCGCGCAGGCTCACATCCGCGAAGGCGTTGATCTTCATAACACCAGCTTACGGGCGGTCTAGTCCACCCAGACGCCGGGCTCGTTCGTATCCGCCGAGAGCTCGCCGAATTCCAGCTCACGGGTTGCGGGGTTTGCGGCGTACGGCAGGACCGCGGCGAAGAGGGAGCCGTCCCGGTGTTCCGCGGCCACATGGATCGCGTCCGAGGCTTCCTCCAGCAGGGTGATGTCACACACGACGGCGGCGGCGCGGAACTCGTCCCGGTGCTGGCGCAGCAGTTCCGTGAGGTCACTGATCATCGAGTCCGCGTCGAAATCCGCGTCCGTTCCCTCGGCCGCGTCGGCGGGGGTGACGGCCACCAGCCGGACCTCGCCGTCGTTCTCGACCACTAGGGCGAAGGGCAGGAACCCGCCGTTGCGCTCCAGCTGCTCCTGCGCGGCGCCGACTCCGGTGCCGAGCAGGTTCTCCAGATCGGTGGCGCTGGACTCCGGGACGCTGCCGCGCCAGGACCCGGCGGTCTCAGCGGCGGGCTCAGCAGCGGTTTCGGCAGCAGCCGCAGCAGCGGTTTCCGTGGCGGGGGCCGCCGGCCGTTCCGACACGGTGCTAGCCCCGGACCAGTGCCAGGACGCGGTCGCGGACACGCTCCATGGTGGCCCGGTCCGTGGCCTCGACGTTCAGGCGGAGGAACGGCTCGGTGTTGGAGGGCCGCAGGTTGAACCAGTAGCTGCCGTCCGTGGCGATGAACGTGCTGCCGTCCAGGTAGTCCACCTCGACGTCCTCGGCATGGAAGTCGTGCCGGACCCGTTCCACGGCGCCGGCCTTGTCTTCGATTTCCGAGTTGATCTCACCGGAGGACATGTACGGCTCGTATTCGCGGCCGAGCTCGGACAGCGGGCCGTCCTGCTCGCCAAGGGCGGCCAGGACGTGCATGGCGGCGAGCATGCCGGTGTCTGCGTTCCAGAAGTCGCGGAAGTAGAAGTGGGCGGAGTGTTCGCCGCCGAAGATGGCGCCCTCTGCGGCCATCACGGCTTTGATGAAGGAGTGGCCCACCCGGGTGCGCACGGCCCGGCCGCCGTGGCGTTCCACCAGCTCGGGGACGGCGCGGGAGGTCAGCAGGTTGTGGATGACGGTGGGGTTGGCCTCGCCGAGGCCCTGCGCGCGGCCAATCTCGCGGCGGGCCACCATGCCGGTGATCGCGGAGGGCGAGACGGGTTCGCCCTTTTCGTCGATGACGAAGCAGCGGTCGGCGTCGCCGTCGAACGCCAGCCCGATGTCCGCCCCGTGCTCGACGACGGCGGCCTGCAGGTCGCGCAGGTTCTCCGGTTCCAGCGGGTTGGCGGGGTGGTTCGGGAAGGAGCCGTCGAGCTCGAAGTACAGCGGGATGATCTCGAGGGGGAGCTTGGGCAGCAGGGCGTCGCCGAGCACGGCGGGGGTGGTGAGGCCGGCCATGCCGTTGCCGGCGTCCACGACGACCTTCAGCGGGCGGGTGCCGCGGAGGTCCACGAGGCTGCGGAGGTACTCGGAGTAGCCCTTCAGGACATCGTGCACGCCGATCAGGCCGCGCACGGGGGCGGCGGGGATGGACCCGGCGTTGAGGTATTCCTCGGCGCGGGCCTGGATTTCCTTGAGCCCGGATTCGGAGGAGATCGGCTCGGCGCCGGCCTTGGCCATCTTGATGCCGTTGTACTCCGCCGGGTTGTGGCTGGCGGTGAAGGTGGCGCCGGCCGCGTTGAGCGAGCCGCAGGCGTAGTAGAGCTCATCGGTGGAGATGAGGTCGAGCAGTTGGACGTTGGCGCCGCGCCGGGCGGCACCGTTGGCAAAGGCCTTGCTGAACTCGGGCGAGGACGGGCGCATGTCGCCGCCCACCAGCACCGTCTTGCCCTCCAGCGCCAGGACGTCGACGAATGCCGCGCCCACCGCCTCGACGATTTCGGCGGTGATTGATTCGCCGACAATGCCGCGCACGTCGTAGGCCTTGAAGGAGGCCGAGAGGTCAAAAGTCTTTGTCTGGTCCATAGTCACGCGTCTTATCTTACGTTGACGGCCGAATCTTACGTGGACCGCCGGACCGTGCCGTGACGGGCGGCCGCGGGGCTTCCCGGCGCCGGACCGCGGGCGGATCCGCTGTGATTGTCCACATAGCGGCGCCCCCGGCTTCGCTGCTGTCGGAGGGGGCTGGGATACTGAGGCAATGGCCAATAACCAGAACGCTGCAGTCCTGTCCGCTTCCGCCGACCCCGCCGGAGGCGCCGGTTCCGCCGGGAGCGCCGCGGGCGCCGGGACCCGGGAGCAGGCCCAGGAAGTGCTGCGCGAGCTGGTCGGGCACCCGGCCGCGGAGTTCCACGACGGCCAGTTTGAAGCCATCGAGGCCCTCGTCGACGGCGGCCGCCGGGCCCTCGTCGTGCAGCGCACCGGCTGGGGAAAGTCGGCGGTGTACTTCGTCTCGTCCCTGCTGCTCCGGCGCCGCGGCGCCGGGCCCACCCTGATCGTCTCCCCGCTGCTGGCCCTCATGCGTGACCAGGTCGCCGCCGCGGCGCGGGCCGGGGTCCGGGCCGTGGCCATCAACTCCGCCAACCAGCTGGAATGGGACACCGTCCGCGAGCAGCTCGCGGCCGATGAGGTCGACGTCCTGCTGGTCTCGCCTGAGCGGCTCACCAATCCCTCGTTCCGGGAGAACCAGCTCCCCGAGCTGATCCGCCGCACCGGGCTGCTGGTCATCGATGAGGCCCACTGCATCTCGGACTGGGGCCATGACTTCCGTCCCGACTACCGGCGCATCGCGGACCTGATCACCCAGCTGCCGGAGTCGGTTCCGGTGCTGGCCACCACCGCCACCGCCAACTCCCGGGTGGTCCACGACATCGAGGAGCAGCTCGGCGCCGGCGTGCTGACTATCCGCGGCGCCCTAGGCCGTGAATCGCTGCGGCTTGGCGTGCTGAGGCTGCCGGATTCCCGTGACCGGCTCGGCTGGCTGCTCACGCACCTGAAAGACCTGCCCGGCAGCGGCATCATCTACACCCTGACGGTCTCCGCCGCCGAGGACACCGCACGGCTCCTCGCCGAAGCCGGGCACGAGGTGCTCGCCTACACCGGACGGACGGACCCCGCCGACCGGGAACGCGCCGAGCAGCTGCTCAAGGACAACCAGGTCAAGGCCCTCGTGGCCACATCCGCCCTCGGCATGGGCTTTGACAAGCCGGATCTCGGGTTCGTTGTGCACCTCGGGGCGCCGTCCTCGCCCGTGGCGTACTACCAGCAGGTCGGCCGTGCCGGCCGCGGGGCCGCCAACGCCGACGTGCTGCTGCTGCCCGGGTCCGAGGACCGGGACATCTGGCAGTACTTCGCCACCGCGTCCATGCCGTCGGAGGAGAAGGCCGGAGCGGTGCTGACCGCCCTCGCCGAGGCGGGGGCCGCCGTGTCCACGGTCGCGCTGGAGGCCCGCGTGGATCTGCGCCGGACCCCGCTGGAGCTGCTCTTGAAGGTGCTGGCGGTCGACGGCGCCGTGGAGCGGGTGGGCGGCGGCTGGCGCTCCACCGGCCAGCCGTGGACCTACGACGCCGAACGGTACGGCCGGATCGCGGAGGCCCGGGTGGACGAGCAGGACTCCATGGTGATCTACCAGGACACCGCCGGCTGCCGGATGGAATACATCACCTCGGTCCTGGACGACGAGACCGCCCGCGCCTGCGGCCGCTGCGACAACTGCGCCGGACAGTGGTTTCCGGCGGACATTGCCGCCGCGGCCACCGAAGCCGCGGGCCAGACGCTGAGCCGCGCCGGTGTCCCGCTGGAACCCCGACTGCAGTGGCCCGCCGGCATGGACCGGCTGGGCGTGCCCGTCAAGGGCAAGATCAAGCCGGAGGAAAGCGTCGCGGCCGGCCGTGCGCTGGCCCGGCTGACGGACCTGGGCTGGGGCGGCGCCCTGCGCGAGGCCTTCGCCGCCGGAGCCCCCGACCGCTCCGTGGACCCCGGCATGCTGCAGGCCTGCGTCCAGGTGCTGCGCGAGTGGGGCGCCGGTGACCCCCGCACGCCCGGCTGGAGCGGGGCCGGCCGCGCCGCCATCATCAGCGTTCCGTCCCGCGGCAAGCCCGCCCTGGTGGACTCGCTGGCCCGGGGCATCTCGGAGATCGGCCGGATCCCCTACCTGGGGCAGCTGCAGCTTGAACACGGCGGACCGACCGGCGGGCGGGGCGGCAACAGCGCCTACCGGCTTGCCGGGGTCTGGGACCGCCTCGTGGTGGGGCCGGAACTGGAAGCGGCCCTGGCCGGGATCCAGGGCCAGAGCGTGATGCTGATCGACGACCTGGTCGACAGCCGCTGGACCGTGACCGTCGCCGGCCGGGCCCTCAGGCTCGCCGGCGCCAGCGCGGTCCTGCCGCTGGTGCTTGGCCAGACCGGCTGACCTCGGCCCCGGCGTGGCGGGGCAGCGTCAGGCTGTCCAGGGTGCTCAGGAGCATGACCGCGGCCAGCACCAGGAACGCCGCCCGGTACGGTGCCGCCGGATCCCCGGCGCCCGCCCCCGCCCCGCCCAGCAGCGGGCCGCCGGCCTCGTACACCCGGATCAGCAGGGCCCCGATGGCGATCCCGGCCGCCGTCGCGAGCTGCACGAGGGTGGCGGACACGGCGTTGGCGGAGGGCAGTTGGCCGGGAACGACGTCGGCGTACTGCACCGAGGCATAGGCCGAGAAACCGATGGACCGGAAGGCGCCGCTGGCCACGAGCAACGCGAAGATCAGCGGCTCCGGGGTGCCGGCGTCGAGCAGGGCGCACAGCGCGAAGGTCGCCGCCGAGGCCAGCGACGCGAAGACCAGCACCGGCTTGAAGCCGAAGCGCCGGATCAGCGGGGTCGTGGCGGGCTTGATCCCGATATTGCCCACAAACACCGCCGCGACGAGGACGCCGGCGCGCAGCGGATCCCAGCCGAAGCCGTTCTGGAACATCAGCGGCAGCAGGAAGGGCACGGCGCTGATGGTGAGGCGGTAGATGAAGCCGCCGGTCGCCGTGGCGCGGAACGTCCGGGCGGAAAAGACCCCGAGGTCGAACAGGGGGGAGCGGGCCCGCCGCATCCACCAGGCCGCGGTGGCCAGGAACAGCAGCCCGGCAGTGATGCTGACGGCTGCCAGGCCCCCGGCCTCGCGGCCGCCGGCCAGCTCCAGGCCCACCACGACGGACCCCACGCCCAGCGTCGTGAGGGCCAGCCCCAGCCAGTCCAGGTGCCGTGTCCGGTCACCCGCGGTGGCCGGGACCAGCCGCAGCGCCGCGAGGAACGCCGCGAGCCCCAGCGGGAGGTTGATCAGGAAGATCCAGTGCCAGGACAGGAACGTGGTGAGCGCCCCTCCCACCAGCGGGGCGAGGACCGGCGCCAAGAGCCCCGGCCACACCAGGTAGGCCGTGGCGCGGAGCAGGTCCTTCTTGGCTGTCCCGCGGAGCACCACGAGGGTGCCCACCGGGACCATCATGGCGCCCCCCGCGCCCTGCAGCACCCGGCTCAGGGTCAGCATGGTCAGGTCCTGGCTGAGCGCGCACAGCAGCGAGGCCACCGTGAACGTCGCAATGGCCAGGCAGAACACCCGCCGCGCCCCGAAACGTTCGGCCAGCCAGCCGCTGAGCGGGATCCCCATCGCCACCGTCAGGAGGTAGGCGGTCATGGTGATGCTGACGTCCGCCGAGGGCACGGAGAAGTCCGCCGCGATGCTGGGGATTGCGGTGGTCAGGACGGTGCCGTCCAGGAACTCCATAAAGAATGTCGCGGCGACGAGCAGGGCCAGGCGTGGACTCCACTGCTCCGCCGCTGTGCCGGCGGGCGGCGCGGGCTGGCTCATGCACGGACCGCCGCGGCGCCAGGTTCAGCCCTGCGGGGCACGGCCGGAGCCCCGCGGGCCGGAGCCCGGCGTGCCGGACTCCAGAGACCCGGACTCCAGGGACCCGGACTCCAGCACCGCCATGGCCGCGTTGTGCCCGCCGATGGCGCTGACGGCACCGCCGCGCCGGGCCCCGGAGCCGCAGAGCAGCAGCTGCGGGTCATCCGTTGCGACGCCCCAGCGCTGCGCCGGGGTCTCCAGCGGTGCGTCGTCCTCGACGAAGGGCCAGTCCAAGCCCCCGTGGAAGATGTTGCCCCGCGGCATGCCGACCGCGCGTTCAATGTCCAGGGTGGTCTTGGTTTCAATGCAGGGCTGCCCGTCCGGACCGGAGAGCAGCAGCTCCTCGATGGGTTCGGCCAGGACCGAGTTCAGGGACTTCAGGACCGCGGCCTGCAGTTCCGCCCGGCGCCGGTCATTGTTCTCCGCCGTGATCAGCCGGTCCGGGACGTGCAGGCCGAACACGGTGAGGGTCTGCGCCCCGGAGGCCTGCAGTTCCGGGGACAGGATGCTGGGGTCCGTAAGGGAATGGCAGTAGATCTCGCAGGGCAGCGGGTCCGGGACGGTTCCGGCCGCGGCGGCGAGGTAGGCGGCGTCGAGCTGCGACCAGGTCTCGTTGATGTGGAAGGTCCCGCCGAAGGCCGCTTCCGGGCTGACGTCCGGGTCCAGCAGCCGGGGGAGCCGTTTCAGCAGCAGGTTCACCTTGACCTGGGCGCCCTCCCGGAGATGGTTCGGGTTCCGGGTGGAGTGCGGGGTTGTGCCGTCGGCAGCTCCGGAGCTCCTGAGCCGGTCCAGCACCACCGGGGCCACGTTGGCGAGGACCCAGGACGCGGTGGCCGTGTGCTCTGCCCCGTCGTGCCGGTAGCTGACCACACCGCCCGGGCGGACGGCGGTGACCTCCGCGGACGTCAGAACGGTCGCCCCGGCCTCACGGGCGGAGCGTTCCAGTTCCCCGGACACCGCGCCCATCCCGCCCACGGGAACGTCCCAGTCGCCCGTCCCGCCGCCGACCAGGTGGTACAGGAAACAGATGTTCTGCTGCAGATCCTCGTCCCCGGCCCGGGCGAAGGTGCCGATCAGGGCGTCGGTCAGCACCACGCCGCGGACCAGGTCGTGCTGCAGCGACCGGGCGATGGAATCCCCGAGGGGCCGTTCGATCATGGCATCCCACGCCTCCGCCGCCCCGGCCCCGGCCGCGAGGGCCCGGGCCTCGGAACGGGTCGGCAGCGGTGATGTCATGGTCGGCCAGAGCGCCTCGGTGAGGCGGCGGCAGCCGGCGTAGAACTCTGTGAAGGCACGGAATTCTCCGGCGGGAGCCCCGACGGCGGCAAAGGACGCCGCGGTGGCCGCGGCATCGCCGTTGTCGATCAGCAGGGCACTGCCGCCGCCGCGCGGGTCCGGGGTGTAGGACGAATACCGGCGCCGGGCCAGCCGGATGCGCAGGCCCAGGTCGTCGATGACCTGCTGCGGGAGCAGGCTCACGAGGTAGGAATACCGCGAGAGGCGCGCGTCGACGCCGTCGAACGCCTGGGCGGACACCGCGGCACCGCCGGGGTGTTCCAGCTTCTCCAGCAGCAGGACCTTCCGGCCGGCTTTGGACAAATACGCGGCCGCGGCCAGGCCGTTGTGGCCGCCGCCTACGATGATCGCGTCAAACGCGCTGTTGCTCGACATGGGCTAATCCTGCCATCCAGGCGGCGGGAAGGCGTCCGGTGTCCGGCACCCGGACGCGCCCGGGAACGCAAAAGGCCCCGGTCCAGGGACCGGGGCCAAACGCGGAGACGGGGGGATTTGAACCCCCGGTGGAGTTGTGCCCCACACTTCATTAGCAGTGAAGCCCATTCGGCCGCTCTGGCACGTCTCCAATTGCTATTAACTAGCCAACCAAGGATACGCAGAAGGTGCCATGCAGTGCAAAACGAGCACCGCGGAGCCACTTCCGGCCCATGTCGGGCCTGCGCATGGGCGCGGAGTGGCCCCGCGCTGCTCTCCGGGGGGACTGCTCAGGCGCCGCGGCCGGCCAGGGCCTGCCAGAGGAAGTGCTGGCTGCGGCTCTGCAGCGCCGCGGCCTGCCGGTTGTCCGACGCGCCGGCGTGGCCGCCTTCCAGTGCCTCGTGGAACCAGACGTTGGGGATGCCCATCGCCTGCATCCGGGCGGCCATCTTCCGCGCCTGGACCGGGCCCACGCGGTCATCCGAGGTGGCCGTCCAGATAAACGTCTCCGGGTAGTCCACCCCGTCTTTGAGCAGATGGTACGGGGAGAACGTCTTGATGAAGTCCCACTGTTCGGGGACGTCCGGATCGCCGTATTCGGCAATCCAGGAGTACCCGGCGGACAGCTTGGAGTAGCGGCGCATGTCGAGCAGCGGCACCCCGCAGGAGACCGCCCCGAAGAGCTGCGGATACGTGGTGAGCATGTTCCCCACCAGCAGCCCGCCGTTGGATCCGCCGGCACAGCCGAGCCGCTCGCGGGAGGTCACGCCGCGGGAGATCAGGTCTGCGGCCACGGCGGCGAAATCCTCGTAGGCCCGGTGCCGCTTCTCCTGCAGCGCCGCGCGGTGCCACGAGGGGCCGTATTCGCCGCCGCCGCGGATGTTGGCCACGACGTAGACGCCGCCGCGGGTGTGCGGGGCATCCCCCTGGTGCCCGGCGGATTCCCGGGTGCGGCGTTCCAGCCAGGCGCGGCCGACCGCGCCGCTGTAGGCGGGGGTCCGGGAGATCTCGAAGCCGCCGTAGCCCGACAGCTGTGTCGGGTTCTGGCCGTCCAGCACGAGGTCCCTGGACGCCACCTGGAAATACGGCACGCGGGTGCCGTCCTTGGACACGGCGAAGTGCTGCTGGACCTCGTAGGCGTCTTCGTTGAAGAACGACGGCGAGGTCCGGATCACTTCGTGGGTGCTGTCCACGCCGCCCCGGGCGGTGCGCTTAAGCGTGCCGCGGGTGAGGGTGCTGGGGGTGGTGAATCCGGTGGCCACGAGCCAGAAGTCGTTCCCTGCACCGGGAGCCTCCTCGTCCGCTACCGGTGCGGCGCCGTCGGTACCGTCGTCGTCCGTGTCGTCGTCCGTGCCGCGGGCGTCGTCCTCGTCGTCGACGGCGTAGGCGTTGACGTCGTGCAGCGGCGGGCAGGCATCCAGCACGGTGGAGCCCCAGGCGGTGTCCGTCCCGGGCACCTGCGGATCGAGGACCCGGATCTCCGAGGAGACGTCGCGGAGCAGGTTCAGCAGCAGGAAGTCCCGCGTCCAGCTCCAGGACTGCAGGGACGTGTGCTCGTCCGGGGCGAACAGCACGGACAGTTCCCGGCTGCCGGCCAGGAATTCCTCGAAGCCGGCGGCGAGCAGCGATCCTGCCGGGTGGGTCGTTGCGCCGACGGTCCAGTCCTTTTGCGGCCGGAACAGCAGCCAGTCGCGGTGCGAGCTGAGGTTGACGTCCACGGGGACGTCGAGCTGGACCCACCGGCCGTCGCGCAGCACCGAGGTGGTCCGCTCGAAGAAGCTGATCCAGTCCACGGCAAAGGTCCGCTCGAACCCCGGGGTGGAGTCGTGCGCCACGAGGGCCATCATGTGGTCCTCGGGGATTTCGAACAGCCGTTCCGCCGCGGCCAGGATTCCGCCGCGGCGCAGCTTGACGCCGGTCCGGGCGTAGGAGGACGTGGTGGCGGGCAGCCCCTCGGCGGTGGAGGAGACCAGCAGCGTGTCGGCGTCCAGCCAGGAGGCGTTGCCCTTCGCGGTCGGCAGGTCGAAGCCGCCGGCGGCCGGATCCACGAAGCTGCGGGACTCGACGTCGAACTCCCGGTAGCGGTTCGCGTCGCCGCCGTCGGGGGAGAGCGCCAGCAGCACCCGCCGGTGCGGTGCACCCGCGGCCGGGCGCAGGAAGCTGGCGCCGTGGAAGACCCACTCCTCGCCCTCCGCCGCGGCCAGCGCGTCCACATCGAGCAGGACGTCCCACTCCGGAGCGCCGCCGCGGTAGCTGTCCCAGCTGGTCCGGCGCCACAGGCCCTTCGGGTTGTCCCGGTCCTTCCAGAAGTTGTAGTACCAGTCGCCGTGCTTGCCCACCATGGCGATCCGGTCCGTGGAGTCGAGCACCTCCAGGATGCTGGACTCCAGCGCGGCGTAGTCCGCGTCCTCCAGCAGCTCCTCGGTCCGGGCGTTCTGCTCCCGGACCCAGGCCAGCGGTTCCTCGCCGTAGATCTCCTCGAGCCAGATGTTCTCGTCAACGGGTTCGGGCGCGGTGCTCCCGGCGGTGCCCGCGGCAGCGCTCTTGGTGCCCTCGGCGGGACGGTCGGACTCGGGCGGGGGAGCAGCTTCGGCGGTGGTCATTTTTCCATCCAAGCAACATCGGCGCGCCAGTAGCAAGTCAAGCCGAAGCGCCGCCGAACCCGTGCCGGGGAGACTAGGCGGGTCGGGGCCGTGTGCCGGTAGCGGATACGCTGGATGCCGTGGGCATATCGCAGAGCATCCGGACGGCACTGATTGGCGCCGGCCCCCGGGGCACAAGCGCGCTGGAGCGGCTGCTGGCCAACTGGGCGCCCGCCGGACCGGACGCCACCTTGCACATTGATGTCATCGACCCCTATCCCGCGGGGCCCGGACACGTCTGGCAGCCCGGGCAGTCCCGGCTGTACCTGATGAACACGCAGTCGTTCTATCCCACCGTTATCCCCGAGGACCCCGACCTTGCACGGCCGCTCGCCGGCAACACCTTCGACCGCTGGCGTGAACTGCAGCAGGACCAGCCCCACACCTCCCTCACCGCCGAGGACCGCGCCGAGCTCTCCGGGCTGGGGTCCGCGGACTTCCCCAGCCGGGCCCTGTACGGGCGCTACCTGCGCTTCACGCTGGAAGAGCTGCTGTCCCGCCTCCCGGCCGGCGCCACGGTGGACTTCCACAACACGACGGCGACCTCCGTCCGCCACGCCGCCGCGCCCGGGCCGGGCGACGACGGCCGCGTGCGGTTCGACGTCGGACTGGCCGACGGCGCGGTGCTCACCGTCGATTCGGTGGTCCTGGCCCTCGGCCACCTGGAATCGCGGCTCAACCCCGAACAGCGCGACCTCAAGGCGGCGGCGGAGGAGCTCGGGCTGCTGTACCTGCCTCCCGCGGCCCCGGCGGACGTCGACTGGTCGCTGGTGCCGGCAGTCAAGCCGGTGCTGGTGCGCGGCATGGGCCTGAATTTCTTCGATGCGATGGGCCAGCTGACCGAAGGTCGCGGCGGACGGTTCCTGCCCGGCGAGAACGGCGGACTCAGCTACCTTCCCTCCGGCCGCGAACCGCTCATCATCGCGGCCTCCCGGCGCGGCACCCCGTACCGGGCCAAGGCGACCCTCGCCGGCTATTACCCCGAGGCCGTGACGCTGCGGTACTGCACCGAAAGCGCCGTGGCGAAATTCGCGGAGGCGGGCATCCGGCCTGCCTTCGACCATGACCTCTGGCCCCTCCTGCACCGCGACGCCCTCTGGGCCTACTACTCGACGCTCGCGCGCTCGCAGCCCGGGGCCGTCCTGACGGAACCGAAGGAGTTCCTGAAGGCGCTGGAGGAGGCCCTGCATCCGCACGCGCACTCCGCCGCGAAATGGGACGACCTGGTCGACGAGGTGCTGGAAATCCACGTCCGTCCCGCCCACCGGCTTAACCTGCTGGGACTGGCGGCACCGCTGGCCGGGAGATCGTTCGCCACCCGCGCGGAACTCGACAACGCCGTCGTCGAGTATCTGCTCGACGACGCCCGGCGTTCCGCCCTGGGCGAGGACGACCCGGTGAAGATGACCATCGGCGCCCTGCACCACGGCCGGGCCGTGCTGAAGACCGCCGTCGCGGACGGCGGGATCACCGATGAATCGTGGGTGGCGGGCCTGCGCGGCTGGTTCGAGTCCTTTGTCGAAGGCCTGGCCAGCGGTCCGCCGGCGCTGCGGTCCGAACAGCTCGCCGCCCTGGTCAGTGCCGGCGTCGTCCGGTTCGTCGGCCCGGACCCGAAGTTCGGCGTGGACCGCAAGGCGGGGACCTTCACGGCGGTCTCGCCCTGGGTGGGAAACAGCGCGGAGGACGCCCCCGGGGAAGTCGTGCAGGCCGTGGCCATGGTCGAGGCGCTGGCGCCGGCCAACAAGGTCCCGGTCAACAAGTCGCCGCTGCTGGAACAGCTGCTCGCCGAAGGCCTGGTCCGCCCGCGGCTCATGATGACGGTGGAGGGGACGCCGGTGCCGACGTCCGGGCTCGACGTGGCGCAGCACCCTTACCGGCCGCTGGGCGCCAATGGCTCGGTGACCGAGGGCCTGTACGTGCTGGGACTGCAGCTCTCCGCCGTGCAGTGGGGAACCGCCATCGCGGCCGAGGCGCGGCAGAAGAGCGGGCCGGTGTACCGCAGCGGCCAGCGCACCCTGCGGGACGCCGACGAGATTGCCCGGGCCATCCTCGGACGGTAGCTGAATGCAGCCCGCGCCCGCCTGAAAAATGGGCATGCCCCCCGTCCGGGTGGCCGAAACGTGCCCGAAAAACGGGCATGCCCCCGTTAGCGTGCCCAATAAATGAGCATGCCCCCCGTCCGCGTCCACGAAAAATGAGCATGCCCTCCGTCCGGGCCGAGCACTGGACATATGGGCTATATGTCCAGTGCTGCGGCCCGGGGGAGGGCATGCTCACTGGTGCGGGGGTGCGGGGCTAGCTAGCCCTTGAGGCAGTGGCGGTAGGCGGCCATTGCCTTGCCGTGGGCCGCCTGGCCCACGATGTCCGCGGACCGCTTCGGCTTGACCGGGGCGGTGCACGTCGGCGGGACCGGAACGCTGGCCGCGACCAGGACGGCCGTCCTCACCACGGTTCCGGACTCGACGGCGGTGAGCACCAGGGTGCCCGTGCCGGGCGCGGCGCCGGCGGGAACCGACACCTGAACCGTGGCGGCGCCGGCGGAAACCGGAACCGTGCCCAGCGCGGTGACGGTGCCGTCGGCATCCGTGAACTCGGCGCGCAGCGAGGTGTTCACCGGGCTGCCCAGCGAGGTGAGGTCCAGTTTGGAGATGGCCAGGGTGATGGCTTCCCCGTCCTTGACCTCGGCGGCCGTGGTGTTCACCACGGCAACGGAGCGGCGGGCGAAGTCCGGCGAGACCGGGCTTTGGGCCTGCAGGTACCTGATCCACGCGTCGCGGTCGACGAGTCCGGAGTCCTTGGTGTTGGTGCCGGACGTGAAGATGCGGAAGTTGTCGCCGCCGGTTGCCAGGAAGCTGAACGTTCCGATCCGGTAGGACTGCGCCGGGTCGATCAGCGCGCCGTTGACCCGGATCGAGGTGATCCGGTCACCGGCGGCGCGGGCGGCGTCGTAGGTGTAGTTGACGTTCTGGGACAGGCCGAGCTGCTGGTAGGCGCGGCTGGGAACCGTACCGTCCGGGTTGGTCTGCCACTGCTGTTCCAGGAGCGTCTTGAACTGCGCGCCGGTCAGCGAGGTGGTCCACAGGTTGTTCACGAACGGCAGGACCGCGTTGGCCTCGGCGTAGGTGATGGTCCCGTCCGGCGCGTAGTACAGCTCGTTGCGCAGGCCGCCCGGGTTGACGACGCCGATCTCGGCGCCGCCCAGTTCCGGGGCCCTGAGCGAATCCACCAGGGAATCCGCGACCAGGTTGCCCAGGGTGGACTCGCTGGCACGGTCATCGCGGGTTGCCGGGGTGGTGCCGGTGGCCGGGGTGAATGCGGTGGTGATATCCGCGGTCACCGAGCCGACCGGCTGGTTGCCGACCACGGCCGCGTCGGCCAGGGCCTTCTCAACGATGGTTTTGACGGCGGCGACGCGCGGGTAGTTGGCCACGAGGTCGGCCGCCGGCTGGTCGGCGGAGGTGGTGCGCTTGACGTTGCCGGCCGTGTAGCCGGTGACCGCCATGGTTGCCGTGTCGATGGTCAGGCGGATCTGGCCGATGAACTCGCCGTAGTTGCCGGTCTGGACGATCGGGCGGGTCTTGCCCTCAGCGCCGGGAACCGGGGCATCCCACGCGTACTGCTTGTGGGTGTGGCCGTTGAAGATCGCGGCGACATCCGGGGTGACCTCGGTGACCATCCTGGCGAAGGGGCCGCCGGCGGCGACTTCCTGCTCCAGGGTGGAGCCTTCGGGGACGCCGGACCCGGCGCCGTCGTGGTTTTCCACGATGATCACATCGGCCAGGTTGTCCGCCTTGATCTTCGCGGCGACGCGGTTGATGGCGTCAACGGGGTCGCCGAACTCAAGGTCGGCGATGCCGGCAGGGGTGACGAGCGACGGCGTTTCCTGGGTGACCGTGCCGATCACGGCAACCCTGACGCCGTTCATGTCCAGCACGGTGTACTCCGGCAGGACCGGTTCGGTGGTGCCCTTCCGGTAGACGTTGGCGCCCAGGTAGGGGAACTTGGCGTTGCTGCCGCCCGCGATGATGCGGTCGCGCAGGTCGGCCCAGCCGCCGTCGAACTCGTGGTTGCCCACGGCGGAAGTCCGCAGTTCCAGGGCGTTCAGCACGTCGATGGTCGGCTGGTCCTTGGCAACGGCCGAGGCGAACAGCGAGGCGCCGATGTTGTCGCCGGCGGAGAGGAATGCCGTGGCGCCGGGGGCAGCCGCGGCGCGCAGCTTCTCGATGGTTCCCGCAAAGAACACGGTGTTGGAATCGATCCGGCCGTGGAAGTCGTTGATGCCCAGGAAGTTCAGCTCAACGCTGGCGGGAGTGGAGGGAAGGTCGAGGCCCACGACCACCGGATCGTGGTCGCTGGCCCGGAACTGGTCCGGAGCGTAGTAGTCGGTCACGTTGTTGTTGTACCGGCTGTACTCCAGGGCCACGGACTCCACGGAGTTGATGTTCCAGATGTCGGCGCCCGTGACGATGGCGTCGGCGCCCGGCGAGGCGAGGATGTGATCCAGCGAGCCCACCAGGCCACCGAAGAGGTAGGAGTGCTTGGCGGAACCATCGGCGTTCTTGGCTTTTTCGTCCTGGTTGACGTACCCCGCGGCCGTGAAGACGTTGATCGGGTCTTCCTTGGCGTAGGCGTTGAAGTCGCCGATCAGGAAGACCTTGTCGGTGCCCTTGGCGGTCTGCAGCTCGTTGGAAAACGCGAGGAGGGACTGGGCCTGCGCGGTGCGGGCGAGGTTCGAGGCGCCCTGGCCCTTGTCGGTGTCCTCCGGGGTGGCGGCTGAGCCCTTGGACTTGAAGTGGTTGGCGATTGCGATGAACGTCTTGTCATCGGCGGCGCCGACCGGCTTGAAGACCTGCGCCAGCGGTTTGCGGGCGTTAGCGAAAGCGACGGTGTCGTTGTGGATGATGGATTCGCCCACCGGCTCCGCTGCGGACTTCTTGAAGATGAAGGCGGTGCGGATCATGTCCTCGTCGGCCAGCGGGGGTGCGTTGGCGGGAGTGCGGACGTAGTCCCAGATCCCCGGCGTGGCGATGTTCAGGGCATCGACCAGCTTGGCCAGGGCGTCGTCACGGTTCTTGCCGAACTGTGCTGAGTTCTCGATTTCCATGAGGGACACGACGTCGGCGCCGGACTTGGTGATGGCGGCGACGATCTTGTCCTGCTGGCGCTGGAGGTTTGCGGCGTTGGCCGCGCCGCGGGCGTCGCAGCCGCCGCGGACGGTGATCGGGTTGCCGGCGCGGTCCGTGTAGTACGTGCATCCGGTGAGCTGGTCACCCGTGGTGGGGAAGTAGTTGAGCACGTTGAACGAGGCGATCTTGAGGTTGCCTCCCACTGCCGCCGGGGCCTCCGTGCGGGTGGTCGCGCCGAAGCTGACGGGCTGGACGGTCTCCGCGTTGGCGGGGGTCAGGTGGGTCAGCGGCTGGAACTTCCAGGAGCCGTTCGCGAAGCTGAGCACCACGTTGGTCTTGAAGTTCACCGGTGCGCCCACGCGGACGGGGTCGGCCGTGGTCAGGTACGGCAACTCCAGGGCCTTGGTGCCGGCGTCCTTGAGGAAGTTGGTCGTGGCGCCGTCGTCGAGCTTGATGCCGCGGGCGGCATTGGCAGCGACGGTGGCGGTGTATTCGGCGGAGCCGTAGGGCGCGACGGCGGTGGGCTGCTCCAGCGGGGTGGTGCCTCCGGCCAGGCCGATTTCGCCGTACTGGTTCAGCGAGTAGTTGTCAGTGACCGTGACCGGTCCCTGCGGGGTCAGCAGCATGCCTTCGAGCGCTTCGCGGAAGGCCTCTTCGGCCGGAAGGGCGAAGCCGGTGGCCTTGACCTCGGGGGCGGCCTCGGTGAGCGTCTTCAGATCCGCAGCGGCGGAAACCGTCACCTGGGTCATGCCGAAGTATTCGCTGACCGAGCCGGTCACCTCGACGTAGTCGCCGATCTGCACGGAGCCGGCCGTGGCGGCCGAGAAGACGAAGAGGGCGTCCGACGCCGAGTGGTTGGCCGGAGTGAGGTCGCCACCGGAACCGGGGGTCTGGATGTAGTAGCCGGCGAAGCCGCCGGTGGGGAAGGTCGCGGTGACCTTGCCGCGGGTGACGACCGAGGTCCCGACGAGTGGGCTCGCGACGCCGTCGCCCTGGATTTCGGCGATGGTCCTGGTTGCCGGGGGAGTGACCGGACCGGGATCGACCGGGGGATCGACCGGGGCGGCTGCACCGTTCGGGGCCTTGGGGGTGATCGTGGCGTTGAGGCTGAAATCGGCGGAGTTGTTGTTGCTGTCAACGCCGTTGCTGCGGTTGAGGCTCTTGACGTCACCGGTGCCGGCCGGGGCCTTGGCTGCCGCGGTTTCGAAGGTCAGTGAAGTGCCGTAGCCGAGGAGGTCAGCCACGTTGGCCGGTTCGACGACGGAGCCGGTGGCGAGGTCCGCTACCGCCGTCGTCTGCTTGGCCAGCACGATGGTTCCGCCTGCAACGGCAGGATTGAAACCGCCTGAGGAGGCGTCAGCGGCGGGCAGGTCCAGCCCGACCGTGCCGTTGCTCCCGCCCTTGAGCAGATAGTGGCCCTTGGCCGCGATCGTGCCGGTGAGGGGAACGACAGTGCTCGGGAGACCGGTACCGGGCGCGTTGCGGTACTGGAGGGACCAGCCGTCCAGCGGGACCGGGGCGTCGGAGGTGTTGTACAGCTCGACGAACTTGTTCTTGAAGGCGGCTCCGGCGCTGCCGCCGCTGAGGTACGCCTCGTTGATGATCACTGGCGAGCTGCCAGCCGCTGCCGGGGAGGTGCCCACGGCGAACGCCGGCACGGCCGCCAGCGGGGCTGCGATGAGCCCCGCCGACAGCGCCGTGCCCAGCGCGGTCTTCCAAGGTATGTGTTTCATCCGCTCTAACTCTCATTAGGTGCCCGGGTAAGGGCTGGGTGGAAGGTGCCCGCGTGATGCCGCGGACCGCCGGCCGCTGCTCCTGGTCAAGCAGGTCCCGGCACATCAAAACAGGGGTGAATGAACACGATGTGTCGTGCATGTGCATTCGGCGAGACGTCCCCCAGCGGAACGCGTCACAGCCGTCACGGGCCACCGACGGTGCGCCCCAGCGACGGAGTTGGTGAAGCTTCTGACCTGCGTCAGTTTGGGCAGGCCCGGCGCCGAGGCGGCGGGCATGGCAAAAAGAATACCGGCCAGTAACCGCCTTTGAGGCGGCTGGCCGGTATTCCCGGGGGCAGTTTTACGGAAGGATTTCCCGAAGTTTTTCCTCAGTTGATCCTGTGGTCATTGGGACACTCAGGTGCCCTCCGGCCGGGCATCAGCACCGGGCTGCGCGGTTTCCGCAATGACCTTGAACATGGCGCCGGTGGGGTCGGCCAGGGTGGCCAGCCGCCCGAACGGGCTGTCCTCCGGCCCGTCGATCACCCGGGCGCCCATGGAGACGGCCTTCTCGACGGCGGCATCCGCGTCCGCAACCGCGAAGTAGACCTGCCAGTTGGAAGGGACCTCGGCAGGGAGGTAGCCGGCGGCGTCCATGATCCCGGCTTTGGCGGCATCTCCGGCGCCCAGGGTGGTGTACCGGAAATCCGGGGTGTCACTCATAACGTCGGTGTCCCAACCGAACACGTCCTGGTAGAACTTCACCGCGGTGCCGTAGTCCTTGGTGTGGAGTTCGTGCCAGGCAGGCGTGCCCGGTTCGGCCGCGAGCCCGTAGCCCTTCATCTCACCGGGCTGCCACACGCCGATGGATGCCCCGGTTGCATCGGCGATCATCGCCATGCGGCCCTGGTCAGGAACGTCCATGGGCTCCAAATGGACCTGTCCGCCGTGCCGGGCCGCAGCTTGCGTAGTGGCTACCGCGTCATCCGAGCGCAGGTACGTGCTCCACATGTCCGGCATTCCCGCCGTGGCCTCATCCTTTTGCATCATGCCGGCAACGGGCTTGCCGTCCTTCGCCGCCATGATGTACCCGCCGTACTTCTCCTGGTCGCCCGTCTCGAACGTCCAGCCAAACAGCTCCCCGTAGAAGGCCTTGGCTTTTCCGGTGTCGGAGGTCATCAGATCGATCCAGCATGGCGCGCCGTTGGTGTGGTCCGGTGTAGGCATGGTGGGCTCCTTCTCTGCTCTGCGGCCCCGGGTCGTGCTGGCAGGCCGACGGATTCATACGGGTGGTGAAGACACAGAGAGACTATTCCCGGGCACCGACGGTTTCAATGGTTCCGCGGCTCCCGCCACCGGCCCTGGGTCCCGGGCCGTGAGGTGTCCGGCGGTGCCCCGTGGGCAGATCAGGGCGCATTCGCTGCCCGCATCCGCCCTGATCTGCCCACGCCTGGCGACGCGCACCCGTCCGCGCTGCCCGCATCCGCCCTGATCTGCCCACGCCCGGGGACGCGCACCCGTCCGCGCTGCCCGCATCCGCCCTGATCTGCCCACGCCCGGGGACGCGCACCCGTCCGCGCTGCGCCTCCGCCCTGATCTGCCCACGCCCGGGGACGCGCACCCGTCCGCGCTGCGCACCCGGCTGCCAGCACAGGCCAGCACCTACCCGCACGCGCCGCCACCTCCGGCGCGCCGATGCCATCCGACCGGGTCCACCCACCCCCGCCGGGGCTGTGGATAACCCGACGCGGCCCGCGCCGCGTTGTGGCCTAATGGGCCCATGGCAACAGCGAAACCGCTGCCGGAGGAACTGGCGGCACGGTCCTTCACTATCAATGAGGGCCGGCTGAGCGGCATTTCCCCGTGGCGGGCCAAGGCGAAGGACATCCATGTGCCGAGCCGCGGTATCCGTGTGCCGGTCGGACCGCAGCAGTCGTTGCTGGAAAGGGTGCGGCCATACACGGAACTGGGGACGCCCGACACTGTCAGCTACTACTCCGCGGCCGCCGTCCATGCCTTCAAGCTTCCGGGCAGCCGGGCGGACGGACGTTCCACGACAAGGTCAGGCCTGCTGCACCTGACCAGGGCGGGGTCCGCCGCTCCCCGCCGGAAGGGCGTCGTCGGCCACCGCGCCATGCTGGAGCCCGCCGATATTGTCATCTTGCATGGCGTCCCGGTCACCTCAATTTCCCGGACCCTGCTGGACCTCGCCGGGACGGGTGCGCTGACGCTCGAGGACCTCGTTGTCATCGCGGACGACCTCGTCTGCGAGCATTTGCGCTACCAGCACCCGCGGACCGCGCGCATGACGTTGGAGGAGCTTCAGCGCTATGCCGGGAGCCGCCGCCCGGTGCCGGGTCTTCGCCTGCTGAGGAAGTCGCTCGGGCTGGCCCGTGTGGGCGTCGACTCGCCCCCGGAAACCAGGCTCCGCCTGCTCTTTGGCCGCTCCGGGCTACCGGCGTTCGAGCCGAACTACGTGCTGCTGGATGAACAGGGCACTCCGCTGTGGATCGACCTGGCCTGCCCTGAGTTCCGACTCGCGGTGGAGTACGACGGCGGCCATCACCTGACGCCTGAGCAGCAGCTCGCCGATGCTATGCGTAACGAACGCACCGTCGGCGCGGGCTGGCGGCAGCTGGTAATCAACAAACTCGACGTCAGGAACGGCGACGACTGGGTGCTGACGCGGGTGCGACAGGCCCTCCGGGCTCAAGGATGGCCCGGATAGTCACGCCCAGCGGATGATCACCCATCGCTCCGGATCCGCGGCTCGGTCGCACCGCGCGGGCATATCGGGGCGTATCCGCGCTGCGCATCCGCCCTGATCTGCCCACGGCCGGGCAAATCAAGCCCCCCGGGTGATCACCCATCGCTCCGGATCCGCCGCTCGGGCAGATTGGGGCGCATCCGTGCCCCGTATCCGCCCTGATCTGCCCACTGCCCGGCCCCGTGCCCCCGTCCGCGCTGCGCATCCGCCCTGATCTGCCCACTGCCCGGCCACGTGCCCCGGTCCGCGCTGCGCATCCGCCCTGATCTGCCCACTGCCCGGCCACGTGCCCCGGTCCGCGCTGCGCATCCGCCCTTATCTGCCCACTGCCCGGCCCCGTGCCCCGGTCCGCGCTGCGCATCCGCCCTGATCTGCCCACTGCCCGGCCACGTGCCCCGGTCGGCGCTGCGCATCCGCCCTGATCTGCCCGCTGCCCGGCCGCGTGCCCCGGTCCGCGCTGCGCATCCGCCCTGATCTGCCCGCTGCCCGGCCACGTGCCCCGGTCCGCGCTGCGCATCCGCCCTGATCTGCCCACTGCCCGGCCACGTGCCCGCATCCGTGCCCCGCCCGCGTCCGCTCGCACCGCCCGCCGGGCCGGCACGCAAAAATGCCCCCGGTTCCGCCGAAAGAGCGGAACCAGGGGCATTATTCGCGGAAGGTAAGAGATTCGAACTCTTGGTACGGGGTTACCGCACACTGGTTTTCAAGACCAGCTCCATCGGCCGCTCGGACAACCTTCCCTAACGAGTAGTGTTTCATAGGCAGTCGGCAAGCAACAAAAAACGCGGTCGCGCTCGCGGACACGGATAACTCCCGCGCCTACTCTGGGAGAATGCTCTTCGGGTGTGGTGTGCCGCAAGCGCATCCCTGCAATGAGCTGCAGCAAGTTGAGTTACGAATCGGGAGTTGTCCATGAAGGCCGTCTACATTTCAGAGCCGGGCGGACCCGAGGCCCTGGTGGTCCGAGAGGTCCCGTCCCCCGTGCCCGGCACCGGCGAGGTGCTGATCGACGTCGTCGCCGCGGGGCTCAACCGCGCCGACGTCCAGCAGCGCAAGGGCCACTACCCGCCCCCGCCAGGGGCCTCGGACATTCCCGGTCTGGAAGTCTCGGGCCGGATCGCCGGCTTCGGTCCCGGCGTTGCCAAGCCGTTCTCCGTGGGGGACAAGGTCGTCGCCCTGCTGGCCGGCGGCGGCTACGCCCAGCAGGTGGCTGTTCCGGCCGGGCAGGTCCTGAGGGTCCCCGACGGCATCGACCTCGTCACCGCCGCATCCTTGCCGGAAGTCGCGGCGACGGTGTATTCCAACCTGATCATGACGGCGCAGCTGCAGCCGGGCGAGACTGTCCTCATCCACGGGGCAACCGGCGGCATCGGCACGATGGCCATCCAGCTCGCGAAGGCCTTCGGCGCCGTCGTCGCCACCACGGCAGGAACGGCGGAGAAGGTCGGCACTGCCAAGGCTTTCCTTGGTGCCGACATTGCCATCAACTATGCCGAGGAGGACTTCCCGGAGAGCCTGCGTGCGCAGAACGGGGGCAAGGGCGCCGATGTCATCCTCGACGTCGTCGGGGCCAAGTACCTCACGCGGAACGTGGATGCGCTCGCGGACTACGGCCGGCTGGTGGTGATCGGGCTGCAGGGCGGGACCAAGGGTGAACTGGACCTGGGCAAGCTGCTGAGCAAGCGCGCCGCGATCATCGCGACGGCGCTGCGCCCGCGGCCGGTGGAGGAGAAGGCCGTGATCATGGACGCGGTCCGCGACGCGGTCTGGCCGCTGCTGACCGACGGTAGGATCCGGCCGCTGGTGGCAAAGACCTTCCCGCTGGAGCAGGTTGTGGCCGCGCACCGGTACTTCGACTCCGGTGACCATGTGGGAAAGATCCTGCTGGTTCTCTAGGAGATATTCCAGTTATGGCATATCCCGAATTGCTTCGGCGTTGCGAATGACTGTAGTGTAATTCCATACGCGGTATACACGCGTCTTGGGGCGCGTGTATGCTTCGTCCCGCTACCCTCCGGGAGCATCATGTCCATCCGTCACAGCCTCCTGGCCCTCCTGCAGGACCGGCCACGCTACGGTTACCAGCTGCGGATCGAATTCGAGGACCGCACCGGATCTACCTGGCCCCTCAACATCGGGCAGGTTTACACCACCCTCGATCGCCTGGAGCGCGACGGCCTTGTCCGCAAGGAAGGCGCCGACGGCGAGGGCCACGTCGTCTACACCATCACCCCCGAGGGGCGCGCCGAAGTCCGCACTTGGTTCACCTCACCGGTTCCGCGGACCAGCCCTCCCCGGAACGAACTGGCCATCAAGCTCGCCCTCGGGCTGACGCTGCCCGGCGTCGACGTCGGCGCCGCCATCCATGCCCAGCGTGCCGTGTCCATCCGCGCCCTGCAGGACTACACCAAGGCCCGCCGCGATATGGCATCCCAGCACCGGTCCACGGACACCGCCCGGCTGCTGGTGCTGGATTCGCTGATCTTCCAGACCGAGGCCGAGGTGCGGTGGCTTGACCTTTGCGAGGCCAGGCTCATGCAGCTGGCCGGCCCGTCGTCCTGAATCCGCCCGTACTCTGATACCTGCGGGTAACATCCGGCGGTAACAGCCCCGCCGTTCGGCGCGTTAGCCTGACCGTTCGCCGCGTCCGCGGGGCCGTCTAGCGCAAAGCCGTATCCAGGGCTCGCCGTCGTTGGTAGGGTGCCTTGGGGCACATCTGTCGAGTGGATTTGCCCGGTTGGGTTTCTCAAGGAGGAGACATGGGCACAATGCCAGATGGCACGTCAAAGAACTTACTGGTCGACGACGGCATAACGCCGGACCCGGCCCTGCCGCCCACAGCTGTGGACGAGTCCGTGCGCGAGGCCGAAGAGCGCAAATGGACGCCGACCAAGATCGCAATCTGGGCGGCAATCTCCCTGCTGGGCGCCGTGGCATGGTTCATGCTCGCGATTGTCCGCGGTGAAACGGTCAACGCCATCTGGTTCGTGTTCGCAGCCGTGTGTACGTACCTGATCGGCTACCGCTTCTACTCCAAGGTGATCGAGCGCTACCTGCTCAAGCCCAACGACCGCCGGGCCACCCCCGCGGAGTACAAGGCCGACGGCAAGGACTATGTCCGTACGGACCGCAACGTCCTGTTCGGCCACCACTTCGCCGCCATCGCCGGCGCCGGGCCCCTCGTGGGCCCGATCCTCGCAGCCCAGATGGGCTACCTCCCCGGCACCATCTGGATCATCATCGGCGTCGTGTTCGCCGGAGCAGTCCAGGACTACGTCGTGATGTTCTTCTCGATGCGCCGCGGCGGACGCTCCTTGGGCCAGATGGCCCGCGAAGAACTCGGCGTCATCGGCGGAACCGCCGCGCTGGTCGCCACCCTCCTGATCATGGTAATCATCGTCGCCATCCTGGCCCTCGTCGTCGTCAACGCCCTGGCCGAGAGCCCGTGGGGTGTCTTCTCCGTCGGCCTGACCATCCCGATCGCCCTCTTCATGGGCATCTACCTGCGCTTCATCCGCCCCGGCAGAATCATGGAAGTCTCGCTGATCGGCTTCGTGCTGCTCATGGCCGCCATCATCGGCGGCGGTATGGTCGCCGCGACCGAATGGGGCGACGCGCTCTTCACGCTCGACAAGGTCACCCTCGCCTGGGCCCTCATCATCTACGGCTTTATCGCCGCCATCCTGCCGGTCTGGCTCCTCCTGGCGCCGCGTGACTACCTCTCCACCTTCATGAAGATCGGCGTCATCGTGATGCTGGCACTGGCCGTCATCGTGGTCCGCCCGGAAATCAGCGTCCCGGCCTTCAGCGAATTCGCCAGCCGCGACAACGGTCCCGTCTTCCCGGGCGCCCTGTTCCCGTTCCTCTTCGTCACGATCGCCTGCGGTGCGCTCTCGGGATTCCACGCCCTGATCGCCTCCGGCACCACACCGAAGCTGATCGAAAAGGAACGCCAGACCCGGTACATCGGGTACGGCGGCATGCTGATGGAGTCCTTCGTGGCCGTCATGGCCCTCGTCGCGGCGATCTCCATTGACCGCGGGCTGTACTTCGCCATGAACTCCCCGGCAGCGCTCACCGGCGGCACCGTGGAAACCGCGGCCGCCTGGGTCAACAGCCTCGGACTGTCCGGCGTCAATATCAGCCCGAATATGCTGGCCGAAACGGCCGCCAACGTCGGCGAGGAAAGCATCGTATCCCGCACCGGCGGCGCCCCGACCCTGGCCGTGGGCCTTGCCCACATCATGCAGCAGTTCATCGGCGGCACCGCCATGATGAGCTTCTGGTACCACTTCGCTATCATGTTCGAGGCGCTGTTCATCCTCACCGCGGTCGACGCCGGCACGCGCGTTGCCCGCTTCATGCTGCAGGACTCGATCGGCAACTTCGTGCCGAAGTTCAAGGAGCACTCCTGGCGTCCCGGCGCCTGGCTTTGCACCGCCGTCATGGTCGGTGCCTGGGGCGCCGTGCTGCTGATGGGCGTCACGGACCCGCTGGGCGGCATCAATACGCTGTTCCCGCTGTTCGGCATCGCAAACCAGCTGCTGGCGGCCATTGCACTGTCCGTCTGCCTTGCCATCGCGGCGAAGAAGGGCTCTTTCAAGTTCATCTGGATCGTGGCGCTCCCGCTGGCCTTCGCGGCCGTCGTGACCATCACGGCCAGCTACCAGAAGATCTTCTCTTCCACTCCGGCAGTCGGCTATTTCGCCAACAACGCCGCCTTCTCCAAGGCACTCGAGGAGGGCAAGACCTCCTTCGGCACGGCCAAGACGGTCCCGGCGATGGAAGCCGTGATCCGCAACACCGCGATCCAGGGCTGGCTCTCGGTCATCTTCGTGGTGCTCAGCATCATTGTCATCACGACGGCCCTGATTGCCACGTCCAAGGCGTTCCGCAACGCCAAGGCGGGCCTGGCCACCACCGGCAACGAGGATCCGGCGCTGCCGTCGCGTGTCTTCGCCCCGGCCGGCCCGGTTCCCACGGAATCCGAGCGGGAGCTCATGGCCCAGTGGAACCAGCTGCCGGCGGACAAACGGACCGAGAAGTCCGCCCACCACTAATGCGGAGGCACAGATGAACGCTGTAGTTGCAGGCTTCCGGGGCTTCGCCCGGTACCTGGGCGGTGTCATGGGTGCGGATGCGTACACGAAGTACCTGACGCACCATGCCGAAGCCGGCCACGGCACCCAGCCGATGACCGAGCGGGAGTTCTGGCGGGACCAGACGGACCGTCAGGACGCCAACCCCCAGGGCCGGTGCTGCTGACCGGTTTTGGCTGATCGGCGCCGCCGCTTCCTCAGGGCGCCACCGGGCACACTAGTGCCCGGTGGCGCCCTTTGCCGTTCGTTGCCCGGTTTGTTGCGCCTTGTGTTGCGCTGTTCATTGGGTATGGGTGGGACCGGCGGCTGCCCCGCGCCGCGGCCCGGGCTCGTGAGAGTATGAAGCCATGAGCGATCCGCACGACACTCAGCCCGGCGGCGGGACCCCCATTGAGGGCGCTACCCTGGACCCCCGGCCGGCCGGCGACGACGGAAAAGTGGCCCGGGCGCAGCCGCTGGAGCCCGGACAGCCCGGGGGACTGCGGGGCCAGGGACAACCCGTCCAGCCCGGGGCGCCCGCAGGGGGACGTCCCAAGACCAGCCAGCTCCAGGACCTCGTTGACGAACCCGCGAAGGTAATGCGGATCGGCACCATGATGAAACAGCTCCTGGACGAAGTGAAGTCCGCCCCGCTTGACGACGCGGCGCGGGTCCGGCTGGCAGAAATCCATGAACGCTCCATCAAGGAACTGGAAGACGGCCTCGCGCCGGAACTGGTCGAGGAGCTGGAGCGCATCACCCTTCCGTTCCCCGCGGAAGGAACTCCCTCGGACGCGGAACTGCGGATTGCCCAGGCCCAGCTCGTCGGCTGGCTGGAGGGCCTCTTCCACGGCATCCAGACCGCCCTCGCGGCCCAGCATGCGGCCCGGGACCACGCCGTGGCGCAGGCACAGCTCCGTCAGTTGCCGCCCGGAACGGTGATTGCGCCCGGAGTCGTTATCGGCGAGAACGGGGAACCCCAACGCGCCGCGGCGCCCAGGCCCGGCGCGGATCACCCGCAGCCTGCCGTCCCCGCGGACCCGGACCACGGTCCCGGCCAGTACTTGTAAGGCACCCTTGGGATTCTTCAGCGCCGCCCGGCAGGGGCGGAAAGACGACGCCGAACTCGGCAAGGGCCTCTGGCGCCGCGCCCATGACCGGTTCGCCCGCGGCCTCGACCGCTACCACCAGGTTCTCGCCGGGGTGGAGGACGATGCCCTCTATGACGAACTCCTGGAGATCGCCAACGAACTCACGGCGCTCTCCGGGCGGGTCCGGCAGATCTGCGTGGAGGCGCAGCGGCGTTCACCCAGTGAGGGACTCGACATTCCCGGGAGCCTGGCCGGAGTCCACCGCGCACTGTCCACCGCCGGCAACTCGCTGGCGACGACGGCCGAGGCAGCCGCGATGCTGCGGCTCGCCGTGGGCCCCGTCCCGGCCGGTGCGGTGTCGGTGCGGCGCCGCGCCGAATCGGTGCTGGAACAGGTCAACGACGCCGAACGCCGGCTCGCGGAGGCGGCCGCCACCGGCTGAGGGTTCCGAACTGACCCTGGCAAGGGCGGGAAATTCCCGGTTAAGCGCCTAGCTTAGCTGCGCCCTTTAAGCTGGCGGTATGCCGGGGACGTTGGCAGGATGGCGGAATGACTTTTTCACCGGTACTGACTTTCAATGATGGCAACACCATTCCCCAGCTTGGCTACGGAGTGTGGCAGGTTGAAGACGACGTCGCCGAGAAGGTGGTCGTCCAGGCCTTCGAAGCGGGCTTCCGCCACATCGACACCGCCAAGATCTACGGCAACGAAGCAGGCGTGGGCCGGGCGATCGAGCGCTCAGGCCTCAAGCCCGAGGAAATCTTCATCACCACCAAGCTGTGGAACGCGGACCAGGGCTACGAGTCCACGCTGAAGGCCTTCGAGGAATCCATGGACCGCCTCGGCCTGAAGACCCTGGACATGTACCTGATCCACTGGATGCAGCCCAAGCAGGACAAGTACGTGGACACCTGGAAGGCACTCATCGAGCTGCAGAAGCAGGGCCGCGTCAAGACCATTGGTGTCTCCAACTTCACCAAGGAGGGTCTGCAGCGCCTGATCGACGAGACCGGCGTTGTGCCGGCCATCAACCAGATCGAACTGCACCCCTTCTTCAACCAGTCCGAGCTGCGTGAATTCAACGCCTCCAAGGGCGTCCTCACTCAGGCCTGGTCGCCGCTGGGCCAGGGCGGCGAGTTGCTGGAGAGCGCCATCATCGGCCAGATCGCGGCCAAGCATGACGCCACGCCGGCGCAGGTTGTCATCGCCTGGCACCTTGCCATCGGCAACGTCGTCATCCCCAAGTCCGTGACCGAATCCCGCATCCGCGAGAACTTCGCCGCGCTGGACATCAGCCTGGATGAGACCGATGTGCAGGCCATCAACGGCATGGACAACTCGGCCGAGGGCGCCGGCCGCATCGGTGCCGACCCGGCAGTCTCCGACTTCGCCTAAGGCCTACCCGCTTGGCTGAGCAAGCCAGCGGTTCGGCCGGCCGGAGGTTGAGGCGACGGGTCCACCGGCGCCACGGCAGGGCCCTCACCCGACAGGTGGGGGCCTTTGTCGTGGCCGGCAGTCGTTTTAGGGCGGGTGACGTAGTCTTTTGGTCCCAATGCAGCGGCACGGAGTCGATGACGGCCCGACCGTCCCTCCCAGTTGCTAAGGGCGGATGTTCTGATTCATCCGGAAAACGTTGTCCGGGTCCCATGCGCGCTTGAGTCCGAGCAACCGCTCGTACTTCCCGTCGCCGTAGATCGCCCGCGAGTCCCCGCGCGATTCGGCGACGTCGTTGACGTAGCGGCCTCTGGCGGCGAACGGCCCGACCTCCGCCATTCCTGCCCGGGCCCACTCACGGCACGGCCCGTCGAGCGCCGGATCGTCCCACTGGATCTCGGCGCCCATCCAGTAGGCCGCTGCGCGGCCCGTGAACGCGGTCGCGTCCTCCGGAACCTCTGCGATCGCCCGGCCCCACGACCAGAAACCGAACTCGCCGCTGGCTCCCTCAGGAATCCCGTGGGCGTGCTGGACCGCCACATCGACGAGCTCCTCGGGCAGGCTGCGGAGGAAAGCGCTCTTCATGTAGAAGCGGTGGCCCCACGCCGAGGACACGTCTGCGAGGCGCTGTGCTACCAGGTGGGGTTTCGGCTCGATCGACCCGGCAACCGGCGGTCCGAACCCACGCAAGCGTGCGAGATCCCGCTCGGCCTCGCGGGGCTGCCCACAGTGCAATACGGACACAGCGGCTATCGGCCGGCCCCCGATGCCTGCCGGGAAGGCCTCCGCCGGGAGCGCCAGGCGGATGTAGAAGCCGAGCCACAGCTCGTCCGGGCCCGTCTCGGCGATCTCGGTGAAGAGCTGCGCGAGCTCGCCGGCGCGCTCGATCGGGTGGACGACGGTCCCGTGCGTGATGGGATGATCAAGCGGGTGGAGGGCGTATTCGAACGACGTGGCAACGCCGAAGTTTGCGCCGGCGCCACGGACACCCCAGAAGAGCTCGGGGTTCTCGTCCGACGAGGCGCGAACGATCCCGCCGTCGGCCGTCACGAGGTCCACCGCACGGAGGTTGTCAATCGTTAGCCCGAACTTCCGCTGCAGGCGGCCCATCCCGCCGCCAAGCGTGAGACCGCCGACGCCGGTGTGGGAGACCACGCCGACCGGGCATACGAGGCCGACGGCCTGTGCCGCGTTGTCCAGCTCTGAGAGCAGCGCGCCGCCGGCGCAGACAGCTGTGCGGCGTTCGGGATCGATGGTCGCGCCGCGCATTCGCGAGAGGTCGATGACGATACCGTCGTCGCAGGTAGAGAATCCGGGGATGCTGTGGCCGCCGCCGCGCACGGCGACGACAAGTTCCTGTTCGCGCGCGAATCGGAGGGCCGCCACGATGTCGGCCGTTCCGTTCGGCAGGACGACGAGGCCCGGCCGGCGGTCGACCAGACCGTTCCAGACCGCACGGGCAACGTCGTACTTCGGTTCGCCCGGCCTGATCACCTCGCCGCCGAAGCTATCCGCAAAAGCCCTCACGGTGCGGGTGCCCAACATGGCTTCATGGTAGGGCCGGAGTGCGGAGGTTTCCAGAGGACAACGGTCCGGCACTTATGGGGGATTGAGGAGCAAGCAGCTGCCTGACCGGCGGGTCCTCACACGACCTCAATCAATCTCCCGGGCAGTATTACTAGGCGGCCCTGCGGCCTTCCTGCACCGGCACCGCGTCAATGATGGCCCAGCCGTGCTCGTCGGCCACCCGGCGGCTGGCGAAGCGTTCGGCGTCGGAAACGTCGTCGAAGGTCTCGGTGCGGATGCGGCCGCAGTCCGTGTCCAGGTACGTGACTTCAAAGTACTGGTTGGTTTCCATGCATTAAGTGTGGCGCCGGCCCCCGACACTTTCCGGTCATCAGTGCGGTGTGTTGCCCAGCCGCAGCACCCGTTCCCGGGCAAGGTCCTCGGTGCGCCGCGTCTTCGCCGCCGCCCGGGCCGCCTGCTGCGCCCGGGCGGCGGCCAGTTCCCGCCGTTTCCTGGCAGCCTTGAGCTCCTGCTCGCGCTCGGAGAGCTGTTCCCGCAGCGTATCCACCGCGTCGGCGAGGGCTGCGGCCAGTGCCGTGGACTCGGCCAGCTCCTCCTCTTGCTGCCGGGCCTCCTGCGCGGCCGTTGCGGCGGCATCTTCGGCATCCTTGAGCAGCGCCCGGGCCCGTTCCAGCGCGGAGGGTGTGGACCGCCGAGGTTCCTGCCGGACAGCGCGCAACCGGGGCTTCTCCGCCGCTTTCCCGGCCGTGGTCCCGATCCCGGCCGCGGTCCCGATCCGGGCTGCGGTCCCGGTCCGGGCCGCGGTCCCGGCCCGCACCGCCTCGCCGGCTGAACCGGCGGGGACCGGTTCAGCCTCCGCGGGAAGCGCCAGGCCGGGCAGCGCGACGGCGCCTGACAGGTCCACCACGTCCACGCCGTCGGCGGACAGCCCCCGGAGCAGGCGGCCGGACTGCACGGCGGCCGCGGCCCCCGCATCCGCTGTCGCCGCGCGCAGGGTCGCTTCGACCTCCGCCGCGATCGCACGGCTGATCTTCCGGCCCTGCTGCTCGGCGACCTCCCTCGCTGCCCTGACTGCGCTGGCCAGCAATTGACGCCGTTCTTGTCCCAGACGCCTCAGTTCCGGGGCGTCGAGAGAAGACTGCGCCGCGCGCATCGACGTCCCCAGCCCGGCGAGTTCCCGGAGGGTTTCCGGCCGGCGGGCAGCGAGCATGTTCACCGTCCACGCCGCCACGGACGGCTTGGGCAGGGACCGCACCTCCGCGGCGAGGGTCCGCCCCTCCTTCGCGGCAGCCGCGTCCTTGGCCGCAGCTGTCCGTGCGGCGACAAAATCGTCGAACGGGAGGGCATAGAGCCGTGCCGCAACGTCCGCCAGCCCCTGCTCTCCCATGCAAGAATCATAGAAGCCTGCCCGTGGATACGACGCCGCCACCGGGCGGTTCTCACGCAGAGAGGCACACATGATCGAAATAGCTGGCCTCCCGGCCCACATCCTGCTCATCCATGCCGTCGTCGTGCTGGCTCCGATCGCCGGTCTGGCCGCGATTGCCTACGCTTCCGCGCCCCGCTGGCGCGGGTACCTGGCCTGGCCGCTGGGAGTGTTGTCCCTGGGTCTGGTTCCGTTGTCCCTCCTGACCGCAGAGGCCGGGGAGCAGCTGGAGAAGGCCCGCCCCTCGTCTGCTCTGGTCCGGGAACATGCGGAACAGGGGGACGTACTCAAGGCCGTTTCCGTGGTGTTCTTCGTGGTTGTGGCGGCGGCGCTGATCGTGAGCCACGAGCCCATCGGACGGCGTTTCGCCTTTCTGGGCCCTCTGCGCACCAACCGTGCCCTCCGGCTGACCCTGCTGGTCGTCGCAGCGGCAGCCGGCGCTTTCTTCGTCTACCAGAGCGTCATCACCGGCCATTCCGGTGCGGCTTCCGTCTGGGCCCGTTGAGCGAACCATCACGCGGCGCCGGTCCCGGCACCACGGGGCACGGACCGTCCATCCCGGCCTCCGCCGCGGGCGCCTCCGCCGGGGCCCTCCCGTGGCACCTCCGCCGTGCCCTCGAGGCCCTGGACACGCTCGAGGTCAGCCCGGAGACAGGGCTGGACTCGGACGAAGCGGGTCGGCGCCTGGCGCTCTACGGCGCCAATGAACTCCGTTCCGCACCGCCGGTGCCGCTGTGGCGGAAGATCCTGCGGCAGTTCCAGGACCCGCTGATCTACCTGCTGCTGGCCGCCATCGCCATCTCGGTTGTTGCCTGGGCGGTGGAAGGTGCCGCCGGTGTGCCGGTTGACGCCCTCGTCATCGGGGCCGTGGTCCTGTTCAACGGCGTCCTGGGCTTCGTGCAGGAAAACAAGGCCGAGAGCGCCGTCGCGGCGCTTCGGCTGATGACCGCAGCGAACTCCACGGTGCTGCGGGACGGCCAACTAAAGACCGTGCCGTCCGCGGAACTGGTGCGCGGTGACATCCTGGTTCTCAACGAAGGGGACTCCGTCGGTGCCGACGCCCGGCTGATCACGGCAAGTTCCCTGGGCGTTGCCGAGTCCTCGCTGACCGGCGAAAGCGCCCCCGTCTTCAAGAACCCCAGGGTCCTCAGCGGCGACGTCCCCCTCGGAGACCGGCTGAACATGGTGTACAAGGGGACGGCCGTGGCGCAGGGCGTGGGCCGGGCCGTGGTGACCGGAACCGCGATGGACACCGAGGTCGGCGCGATCGCGGGAATGCTGGCCGCCGCCGAGGACGCCCCCACCCCGCTGCAGCGCGAAATCGCCGGCGTCAGCAAGCTGCTCGGCATCACCGTGATCGCGATCGCCGTCGTCGTAATGGGCACCATCATCATCGTCAACGGGGTGTCGACGCTGAGCGGGCTCGTCACCGTCCTGTTGCTCGGGGTCTCGCTTGCGGTGGCCGCGGTGCCGGAGGGTCTGCCCGCCATCCTCTCCGTGGTGCTCGCCATCGGCGTCCAGAACATGGCCAAACGCAACGCCGTGGTCAAGGAGCTGCACTCGGTGGAAACCCTTGGCTCCGCTTCGGTCATTGCCTCGGACAAGACCGGAACGCTAACCCGCAACGAGATGACCATCTGCAGGATCATCACCGCCTCCGGCCAGGTCGAGCTCACCGGTGTCGGGTACCGGCCGGAGGGCAGTGTGCTCCACCACGGCCACGAAGTCCGTGATCCGGCGCTGCTCCAGGAGGCACACATGGTGCTGGCCGGGGGCTCCTTCGCCAACAACGCGCAGCTGCTGGAGCGCGGCGGCGAATGGGAGATCCAGGGCGACCCGACGGAAGCGGCGTTCCTTGTCGCGGCCCGCAAGCTTGAAGGGGTCACGGACAGGACCGGGGAGTTCGAGCGCCTTGGCGAAATTCCCTTCACCTCCGAGCGGAAACTGATGTCCGCGCTGGCCCGCCACCGCGAGGCCGACACGTTGTCCCTCGTCACCAAGGGCGCCCCGGACGTCCTGCTGAAACGCTGCACCGGGCTGCAGCTCGGCGGGGAGGTTGTTCCGATGGACGCGGACCGCCGGGCCCGGGCGCTCCGCGACGTCGAGGAGCTCTCGTCCCAGGCCTTCCGCACGCTCGGCGTGGCCTACCGCCGATACACCGAAGCGGACCGTCACGAAGCGGACATCCTCGACGAGGAGGACGAGAGCACGCTGGTGTATGTCGGCGTCGTCGGAATCCTGGACCCGCCCCGCGCCGAAGCGGCCTCCGCGGTGGCCGAGGCACGGCGGGCGGGCATCCGCGTCGTGATGATCACCGGGGACCACCCGCTCAGCGCGGCCCGGATCGCCCGGGACCTTGGGATCGCCAAGCCGGGGGAGCAGGCGGTGACGGGCGCGGAGCTGGACGAACTGGACGACGACGGGCTGCGCGCGCTCACCCGGGACGCCTCGGTGTATGCGCGGGTGGCACCGCAGAACAAACTGCAGATCATCACTGCCCTGCAGGCCCAGGGCAACGTGGTGGCGATGACCGGGGACGGTGTCAACGACGCTCCGGCGCTGAAAACCGCGGACATCGGCATCGCCATGGGCGTCACGGGCACCGAGGTCACCAAAGAGGCCTCGAACATGATCCTCGGCGACGACAACTTCGCCACGATCGTCTCCGCGGTGCGCCAGGGCCGGGTCATCTTCGAGAACATCGAAAAGTTCCTGCGCTACCTGCTGTCCTCGAACATGGGCGAGGTGTTCACGGTCTTCCTTGGCGTCGTGTTCGCCGGGGCCATGGGCCTGGCCGGAGCGAGCCCCGGCGAAGTCGCGGTGCCGCTGCTGGCGACGCAGATCCTGTGGATCAATCTCGTGACCGATTCAGGCCCCGCCCTAGCGATGGGTGTGGACCCGGAAATTGACGACGTCATGGCGCGCCGGCCCCGTCGGCGCGGCGACCGGATCCTGGGCACGCGGATGTGGCTGGGTATCCTGAGCATCGGCCTGGTCATGGGCGTGGCGTCGCTGCTGACCATCGATATCTTCCTGCCCGGCGGGCTGGTCCCGGGCGGCAGCGACTCCCTCGACGTCGCACGGACCGCCGGCTTCACCACCCTCGTGTTCGCCCAGCTGTTCAACGCCTTCAACTCCCGTTCGGAGACGACGTCGGCCTTCCGCCGGCTCTTCGTGAACAAATGGCTCTGGGGGTCGGTGCTGCTGGCGACGGTGCTCCAGGTGGCGGTCGTCGAGCTGCCCTTCCTGCAGCGGGCCTTCGGGACGGCGTCCCTGGACTCCGGCCACTGGGCGGTCTGCGTTGCGATGGCCTCGACCGTGTTGTGGTTCGATGAGCTCCGGAAGATCGTCCTGCGGGCGGCCGGCCGGCGCCGGGAGGCGCGGACCGGCGGGTGAAGATCCACCCCGGATCCCGCTGCTAAACGGGCTTGCGGAGATCCAGGAACGCCCACACCGCGACCAGCAGACCGCCGAGCGCCAGCAGGATCGCGCCGGGCAGGCCGCGGACGCCCCGGTCGGAGGCCTGCGTCGCTGTGGCGGCAGGATCCGCCGTCGGGGTCGGCATTGGTGCGCCGCCGGAGGGGGAGGCCGGTGCCACTTCCGCCGGCGGAAGGGCACCGGGTCCGCCGGCCGGTGTTCCCTCCGGGGTAGCTGCCGGGGCTGGGGCCTCGGAAATCGGCGGCGCAGGGGCGGTGACGGACGGGATCGACGGGGCCGCCGGCACGACGGTGGCGCTGGCTGTCGGAACAGGTGCCGGGATGGGACGGTTCCGAGGCGTCGGGCAGTCACGCGCCGGCACGCTCACACCCTTGGGATCGCAGGGGGCGGCGGTGGCCGGCAGGGCGAGGAGCAGCTGGGGTAAGGCCAGCATCAGCGCAGCCGTGACGGTGTAGCCGGACCCCTTTGAGGGCTTCACTCCCGTGGTTTGCCTGTTACTGCCAGGCCCGGACGTAGTCGACCTTCATCTCGGAGGCCGGCCCGTACGCGGTGCTGGTGCTCGCCTTACCGACGTTCAACACGAGGTACTGGGGGGCGTTGCCGTCGTCGGTGGGGAAGGACTTCACCTTGACCCCGTCGACGTAGACCTCCGAGAGGTTTCCCTTCCGCCACAGGCCGTACGTGTGGTACTCGTTCCCCCAGTTGCCGGCAATCGTGCCCTGGTTGTGCGTTCCGGAGCCCGAGTGGTAGTTGGACGTCAGCTTTCCCTTGAGCACTTCGGCGATGTCGTTCTCGCCCGTTGCCGGCCAGGACTGTCCGGTGGTCCACCATGCCGGCCAGTTGTGCAGCACCGTTCCGTTGCCGGGGAAGGAGATGCGGGCCTCGGTGTAGCCGGTCCGGAACTCATAACCGGTCTTGGCGGCGTCCTTCGGGTTCGAGGACACCAGGGCGCCGGTGCCGGCGTCCGAGAGTTTCAGGGAGAGGTTTCCGCCGCCGACAGAGACGTTGGCCGGGTTGGTTTTGACCTTGTTCATCGTTCCGCCGCCGAACCAGGAACTCGACCACTTGCCGGTGTCGAGGGTGGTTCCGTTGAAGTCATCGCTGAAGGTCTGCGACCACGCACCGGGGACGCCCAGGGGCATCATTGCGGTGCCGGTCGAAGCCAGCACGACGGCGGCGGGCGGGGCCGCGGCGGGTGCCGGGGCAGCCGCCGCGGGGGCTGGCTCCGCACCGGCTGGTTCCGCCGCCGGTGCGGGAGCCACGGCCGCGGCTTCGATGGCTGCGGCGGCGGGCACGGGCGCCGTCAGGAGGGTGCAGGGCGGCACGCCATCCCTGATCTTGAGGGTGCACGTGTAGGAGCCTGCGGCGGCGGGCGCGGCCGGGGCTGTCGCCGGTGCCGCGGCGGCGCCGAGGGACGCCGTGAGGGACAGCACGGCCGCGACGGCCGCACCGGAAAACAGTGTTGTGCGCTTCTTCATGTACTACTCCTGGAGCTCACGCTCTGTTTGGTGGCTTCGTCCCGCGCAGCGCCGAAGGCGCGGGGCAGGACGGAATGCGCCATTCATGGCCGCGTGGCGGGGCAAAAAGAACGGCCCCGACGAGAAGGCCGGGGCCGATAGGTGAAGACCGGAGCTTCCCGCCAGAATCGAACTGGCAACCTGCTCATTACGAGTGGTTTAGACAGAAGCCCGCGACGTCAGCCAACCATCGGCCGTTGGTGACGAAAGTGACGGACTGATTCCAGCCCGGACTTTATGGTGCAGCGTTGATTCTACCAGCGCGGTCGTGCAGGTCGCGATCGGAGGGTCTGCTGCCGTTGGCCTTCAGCACTCTGCCTATTCATATTTAGGCTTGCGGAGGTGCCCCGGTGTTGTTGCACACTGGCGTTAAGGAATGTCATGCGACCTTCGGGAGGAATCATGGCCACCTTGAATCGGCGTACAGTCCTGCAGGCGGGTGTGGCGCTGGCGGTTGCCGGGGCGATCATGGAGTCGGCAAGGCCGAATGCCGTGCCAAAAGCGCGGTATGTCAGTGCTGCAGGCTCGGATGCCAACCCCGGCACGGAGACCGCACCGTGGGCGTCGTTAGCAAGGATCAGGGCTGCGGTGGCCGGAGGGGAGCTGCGGCGGGGCGATACTGTACTGCTGAAACGCGGGGACACGTTCTACGGGTCTCTCCAGGTCCCCGACGTCCAAGGCTCCGCTGGTGTCCTTGCCTTCGGTGCGTACGGTACCGGTGCGCGGCCCACGATCAATGGCTACAAAGTCAGTAAGGCTGCATGGGTACAGCACGCGCCCGGCGTCTGGAAGCTTAACCTGACGGCAGGTTCCGGGCAGTACACCGGCAACACCACGGCCACCTCCACAGACGTTGGCTTCCTGAAGGTCGCTGGCATCATCAACGGCCACAAGCGGTGGAGTCTCGGCACCTTGGTCAACCAGTGGGACTTCTTCAGCGACGCCACCCATGTCTACGTCAAGGGCGACACCATGCCCGGCGAAGGGGTCTCGTTCGCAGTCAAGCAGAACGGCTTCCAGCCCTCGTCGAACAACCGGGTAACCGGCCTGCACCTGGCAGGGCACGGGGCGCACGGCATGACCAGTATTTCCTCAGAGCACGTCTATATAGGCGACTGTCTGATAGAGGAGATCGGCGGTTCGCAACTGTCCGGGACCACGCGTTATGGCAACGGCCTGGAGGTGTGGATAGGGGCGGCGGACAACCTCTTTGAAAACAACACCATCCGGCAAACCTACGATGTGGGCTACACCATGCAGGGGACAGCGGCGCACGGAAGAGTTGCGTGGACCGACATACACTTCCGCAACAACCGCATTGAGAATTGCAACCAAAGCTTTGAGGTATGGTCCCAGGGCACATCGGCGGCCGGTACCGGGCATATCCGGTGCACGTTCACGGACAACGTATGCGTTGACGCAGGGAAGTCCTGGGCAGCTGACGTCAGGCCCGACAGGGACGGTACGGGAACGCACCTGCTGACCTATGGTGTCCAGCTACCTTGCGAGATTGAGATAACCCGCAACCAGTTCATCCGCGCCAAGGACAACTACGCACGGTGCAGTGGTGACGGGCAGATACCCGCTGGGATGAACACCCATCACAACACCATTACCTTGAACCGCGGGCAGAAGATCGCCTACTGGAACCCAGAAACCACAGAGCAGTACGAAGCGTGGCGCACACGCACCGGCAAGGAACAAGGCACACGGTTCATCGTGGAGGCACAGGAGCTTCGGTAAGGCCCCGGACGGGACCAGAGGAGGCCGTTTGTCAGCGAAAACAACAGAACCCCCGGAAATCATTGATTTCCGGGGGTTCTTCCCGAGCTTCCTGCCAGAATCGAACTGGCGACCTTCTCATTACGAGTGAGACGCTCTACCAACTGAGCTAAGGAAGCAACCGCCTGAAATGTCCGGGCGTTTGCCCGGGCGCTTCAGCCAGAGATAACTGTAGTTGAGTCCTCCGGCCCGGGTCAAAATGAGTGGCGACCGCCTCAGCAGACGGTGTTATCCGCCGGGGTCTTGCCGTCGACCAGGTAACTGTCCACGGCACTGCCGACGCAGTCGTTGGAGCGGCCGTAGGCCGTGTGGCCCTCTCCCTGCCACGTCAGCAGCGAGGCGTTACCGAGCTGCTTGCGCAGCTCGCTCGCCCATTCCACCGGGGTGGCCGGGTCGCCGGTGGTGCCGATCACCAGGATGTCGGTCGAGCCTTGGTACTCCACCGGCGCCGGGGTGCGGACGTTCTGGTACGGCCATTCCTTGCAGCTGGTGCCGCCGTAGGCGAAGTATTTGCCGAACGTGGGCGAATCCAGCCGGAGCTGCTGGTCGTCCGCGCGCATCCCCGCAGTGTCCGTGACCATCGGGTGGTCCAGGCAGTTGATGGCGCTGAAGGCAAAGGTGCTGTTCGACGAATAGCTGCCGTTGGGTTCACGTTCGGCGTTGAAGTCGGCCAGCCGCAGGAACGGCGAGGCGTCATTCTTCAGGGCCGCGCCGAGGGCCTGCGTGAGCAACGGCCAGTTGTCGTCGTTGTACAGCGGGACGATCATGCCGGTGACCAGGGTGGAGGCCGAGACCATCCTGCCGTCCTTGGCGCGCATCGGGTTCGCCTCCACCGCTGCGATCAGGTCCCGGATCTGCCCGATCCCGTCGTCAACCCCGCCGCTGAGCGGGCAGCCATCGGACTGGAGGCAGTTCTCCACGTAGGCGCGGAGGGCTTTTTCAAAGGCCTTGGCCTGACCGCTGGTGAGCTCCTCATAGCTGAGGGAGGGGTCCATCGCGCCGTCCAGGACCATTCTGCCGACGTTGTCAGGGAACAGCGAGGCGTACGTCGAACCGAGGAACGTCCCGTAGGAGAACCCCATGTAGTTCAGCTTCGTGTCGTTCACGGCAGCGCGCAGGATGTCGAGGTCCCTGGCGGAGCTCTCGGTGTCGACCTTGCTGAGGACGGGCCCGGTCTTTTCCTCGCACTTGGCGGCGATCACCTGGTTGTCCGCCAGGGTTTCGGCCAGGCCGGCGTCGGTGTCCAGATCGTAAATCTTCGCGCGGGAGGCGTCGCGTTCCGGATCCGTCAGGCAGGTCACCGGGGCGGAGCGTTTTACGCCGCGGGGGTCGAAGCCCACGATGTCGAAGTTGGCGCGGAGCTTCTCCGAGAAGTGCGTGGCTCCGGCGTCCTTGACGAAGTCATAGCCGGAGCCGCCGGGTCCGCCCGGGTTGATGAGCAGGCTGCCCTTGCTGTTGCCCTTCGTAGAGAGCTTGATCGCCGCGATCTCGATGCTGTCGCCGTCGGGCTTGCTGTAGTCCAGCGGAACCTTAATCTTGGCGCACTCAAGGTCCGACTCGCAGGCCGTCCAGTCGGCCTTTTGCGTGTAGTAGCTGCGGAGTTCGGCGGGCGCGGAGGACGCGATCTCGGGATTGGGGGTGCTGGCGCTTTTTGCCCCGCCGTCACCGGCACCGAACAGGGCGCACGAGGAGAGCACCACGGCCAGGGCCATGGCGCCGGCTGCCCGCATGCCGATCGCAAGGGATCGGGATCTGGCGGGCACTGCTCGTGCAGACTTCATGCGGTTCTCCTTGGAGGATCGGAACGGAGGGGGCTGGCACTGCGCACCGGACAGGTGCTGGGGGCTGGGCTGATGGTCGGTTCATCGGGGAAGGTTACTCTATGATCCCTCAGATGAGGCTGGCGGCCATCGACTCGATGGCCAGCAGCGGTGCCACGTTGGAAGTCGTGATCCGTTTGCGGGCCTTGTTGATGGCGTCCATGCGGGCAAGTGTTGTTTCGGCGGAGGACTGGCGGGCGAACTCCACGAGTTCGCTCCTGAGTTCAACGTTGACCAGCTCGACGGCGTTCCCCATCTGGATGATCAGCACGTCCCGGTAGAAGGACAGCAGATCAGTCAGGGTGCGGTCGAGGGAGTCGGTCACCGAACGCTTGGCGCGGCGCTTCTGGTCGTCCTCGAGCTGCTTGACCTGGCCGCGCATGGCCGGCGGCAGCGTGCCGCTCTCGGGCGCGCCGAGGGTGGCGAGGAGCGCGGCTTTTTCCGCCGCGTCGCGCTCGTCGTTGGAGCTGTTGGCTTCCTCGGTGGCGATCTTGACGAGCTTTTCCGCCATCAGGACCGCGGCGGTGACGCCACGGAGGCCCAGCGGGAACCGCACGGTTTCGAGCCGCCGCTCGCGGGCTTCGGGGTCCCGTGCCAGCCGGCGGGCGATCCCGACATGGCTTTGCGCCGCCCGGGCCGCACGTTCGGCGACGGCGGGGTCGACGCCGTCGCGCTTGACCAGCAGGGCCGCGACGTCGGCCGCGGGCGGGAGCCGCAACGCCACGGCCCGGCACCGGGAGCGGATGGTGACCAGGACGTCGGCCGGCGAGGGCGCGCACAGCATCCAGATGGTGCGGGGGGTCGGTTCCTCGATCGCCTTGAGCAGCACGTTGGTGGTGCGTTCCGCCATGCGGTCCGCGTCCTCCACGACGATGATGCGCCAGCGCGCCGAGGACGGCCGGTTGCCGGCCGTGGAAACCAGCTCGCGGGCCTCGTCGATGGTGATGGTGACCTTCTCGGTCCGCACGAACGCGACGTCGGAGTGGGTTTCCCCCAGGATGGTCAGGCAGGCCGCGCATTCTCCGCAGCCGCGCCGGCTGACATCGTCCTGGTCGCAGTTCAAGGCGGCGGCGAAGGCCTTCGCCGCGTTGGACCGCCCGGAACCCGGCGGACCGGTGAAAAGCCACGCATGGGTCAGGCCGTCGCCCCCGGCAGCCTGGCGCAGTTGGGCCACGACGGCGGGCTGGCCCTGGAGGTCGTCCCAGACGCTCATGCGGTCACGCCCCGGCGGAGCGCCAGCAGCGACTCGACCCGTTCGAGGATCCGCACCGCCAGCTGCTCGACCGGGAGATGGGCGGGAAGGACGAGATACTGCTCGGGCCGGGCGGCGGCGAGGGCGAGGAACGCGGTGCGGATCCTGGCGTGGAACTCGTCCGCCTCGGATTCCAGCCGGTCTTCGGCCGCGTCGCCCGCGGTGCGGCGGCGCCGGCCGACCCCGGGGTCAACATCGAGCAGCACCGTCAGGTCCGGGAGCAGGCCCGAGGTGGCCCACTCGTTGATGTCCCGGACGGCGTCGGTGCCCAGATCCCGGCCGGCGCCCTGGTAAGCGACGGAGGAATCGATATAGCGGTCCGTGAGGACGATCTCGCCGCGCTCCAGGGCCGGGCGGATCACCTGGCTGGCATGGGCGGCGCGGGAGGCCGCGAAGATCAGGGCTTCGGTGTGCGCATCGATGTGGCCGTGCCCGTGGTCCAGGACCAGGGAACGGAGCTTTTCGCCGATGGGAGTGCCGCCCGGCTCCCTGGTCCGCAGCACCTTGAGGCCGCGCGATTCAAGGGCCGACGCCAGCTCGGCTGCCTGCGTGGACTTGCCGGCGCCGTCTCCGCCCTCGAAGGCGATAAACAGTCCGGGGTTATGGGTAGTCACAGCTCTAGCGTACCGACAATCCCTGACAGCCACGTGAGTGCACGTAACGCCTTGGGCGCCCTGCGGGGCGCCGAAGTACCCTGTGACCATGAGTCTTTCCGATGCACAGGCAGCCTCCCTCTCCGCAGAAACGGTTGTGGTGGCGGCGGGCCGCCCGCCGCGTGAACGCGACGAACCGGTCAACCCCCCGCTGGTGCTCTCCTCGACCTATTACGGCACGGGACCGCTGGGCGACGGCGACCGCGGCTACGGGCGGTATTCCAACCCCACCTGGGACCCCTTCGAGGAAGCCCTCGCCCAGCTGGAGGGCGCCGAGCTCCCCGGCCTGCTCTATGCCTCCGGCCTCGCCGCCGTCAGCTCCGCGCTGTCCCTGGTTCCTGCCGGGGGAGTGCTGGTCATGCCGTCCCACAGCTACGCCGGTTCCCTGGTGATGGCCACGGAACTGGCCGCGAAGGGGTTCCTGGAACTACGCACTGTGGACATCGCGGACACCGACGCGGTCCTGGCGCAGCTCGCCCCGGCGGATGGGCGCCCGGCCAGCATGCTCTGGCTGGAGAGCCCCACCAACCCGATGCTGGGCGTCGCGGACATCCGCGCCCTCACAACCGCCGCGCACGCGGCGGGTGCCGTCGTCGTCACGGACAACACGTTCTCCACCCCGCTCGTGCAGCAGCCGCTGGCGCTGGGCTCCGACGTCGTCCTGCACTCGGTGACGAAATACCTCTCCGGCCACTCCGACGTCGTGCTGGGCGCCCTGGTGACGTCCGACGCCGGACTGCGCGCCGCGCTGCTGCACCAGCGCACCATCCACGGCGGGATCGCCGGGCCCTTCGAGGCCTGGCTGGCGCTGCGGGGGCTGCGCACCCTGGCCCTGCGGGTCGAGCGCTCACAGACCTCGGCGGCAGTGCTGGCCGGGCGGCTGAGCACGCACCCCAGGGTCGGCAGCATCCGGTTCCCGGGACTTCCCTCGGACCCCGGCCACGAACGGGCCAAGAGCCAGATGAAGGGCTTCGGCTCCGTGCTGTGCATTGAAATGGCCCCGGTCGCCGGCGGCGGGAACAGCGGCGGCGGCAGTCACATCAGCGGCCTCAGCGGGGCCGATGCCGCGGACAAGATGATCCGGGCCCTGAAGCTGTGGCTGCCGGCCACCTCCCTGGGAGGGGTGGAGTCGCTGATCGAACGGCGGCGCCGGCACACGGCCGAGCCGGCCAGCGTGCCCGACAACCTGGTCCGGATGAGCGTGGGCATCGAAAACGTCGAGGACCTTTGGGCCGATTTGGAGCAGGCCTTGGCCGGTTTGGGCGGCTAGGCTGGGGGCATGGACGGACGAGCGCTTATTTACTATGTCGAGACCGGGATCTACTTTCTCCTGGCCCTCGTAGCCCTGGCCCTAGAGGTATGGGCTTTCTTCGATTGCCTGCGGCACAAGGCGAACGCTTTTGAAGCCGTCTCCAAGCGCACCAAGACTTTCTGGCTGGCCGTCACCGGCGGCGCCATGGCCGTGGGCCTGCTCTCCCTGCTGGGCGGCGGCGGCGGAGGCCTCCTGGGCCCGCTGGGACTGTTCGGCCTCGCCGCCGTGACCGCGGCCTCCGTTTACCTCGCCGACGTCCGCCCCGCCGTCAAGGACGCGGGCCGCGGCGGGAGCCGCAATACGGGGCCCTACGGCCCCTGGTGACGTCAGCGTCCCACTCAGAGTCCTCTTAGGGACCCGGCGCGACGGCGTCCCAGCCCACCGTCAGTTCGCCCAGCCGCCACCGGGCCGGACCATCCTGGACCGGCCAGCCGGCGTCGAGCAGTGCCCGGCACATCGCCGTCCAGCGCTGCCGGTGCCCGAACGACGCCAGCGGCGCGGCCTCCAGCCAGGCCTGGTCCATCGCCTGCAGGAAGGTCTGGATCCGCTCGCCCGGCACGTTGCGGTGGATCAGGGCTTTCGGGAGCCGCTCGGCCACCTCAGAGGGCAGCGCAAAGCTGCCGAACCGCATGGACAGGCTCAGGCTCAGCGGCCGCTCGGCGTCCAGCGCCACCCACGTGACCCGGCGGCCGATCTCGTCGCAGGTGCCGTCGATGAACAGCCCGTCCGGTGCCAGCCGCCCCTGCACCAGGCGCCAGATCGCGGCGACGTCGGCCTCCTCGTACTGCCGGAGCACGTTGAACGCCCGCACCAGGACGGGCCGGCCACCGGCAGTTCGAAGCCGCCCAGCCGGAAGCTTAGCCCGGGCCGTTCCAGGTCCCGGGCCAGCCTGACACGCTCGGGCTCGATTTCGACGCCGACCACCCGCACGTCGGGCCGGACCGCGGAGAGCCGTTCAAAGAGTTCGACGGCGGTGGCCGGGGAAGCGCCGTAGCCCAGATCGACGGCGAGGGGATCAGCCGCCGCCCGCAGGCGCCAGGCCTGCGGGCCGGTCAGCCAGCGGTCCAGCCGCCGCATCCGGTTGGGGTTGGTCGTGCCGCGGGTAATGTTGCCCACCGGCCGGCCCGCCCGGGGTCCGCGCTTTTCCATGCCGCGTTTGTCCATGCCGCGTTTGTCCATGCCGCGTTTGTCCATGACATGGGGTTGCGGGGACGCCACCCGCTCAGCCTTCTGCACCACCAGCCCACCCTATCCTCCATCGCGGTCCCACCCGCGCGGGCCAGTTCCGGCCCCCGCGGCGCCCCGGGACGGGCGCGGAGTGATCCGGCGTTGCGGTGTTGCGCCGGCGTTGTAACGCGCGGCACTGCCCGGGGCCGCTCAGCTAGGATGAAAACCATGACTTATAAGCTGATTTTGCTGCGCCACGGCCACAGCGAATGGAACGCCAAGAACCTGTTCACCGGCTGGGTGGACGTTGACCTCAACGACCAGGGCCGGGCCGAGGCGATCCGCGGCGGAGAGCTTCTCGTGGAGCACAACATCCTCCCGGACATCCTGTACACCTCGCTGCTGAAGCGGGCCATCAACACCGCCAACATGACGCTCGACAAGGCCGACCGCGGCTGGATCCCGGTCAAGCGGGACTGGCGGCTCAACGAGCGCCACTACGGCGCCCTGCAGGGCAAGGACAAGGCCCAGACCCTCGCCGAATACGGCGAGGAGCAGTTCATGACCTGGCGCCGGTCCTACGACACCCCGCCGCCGCCCCTGGACGACGACTCCGAGTTCTCCCAGGCGCACGACCCGCGCTACGCGGACCTCGGCGACGCGCTGCCGCGCACCGAATGCCTCAAGGACGTCCTGGTCCGCCTGCTGCCCTACTGGGAATCGGACATCAAGGAAGACCTCAAGGCCGGCAAAACCGTGCTGGTCACGGCGCACGGCAACTCGCTGCGCGCCCTCGTCAAGCACCTGGACGGCATCAGCGACGAGGCCATCGCCGGACTGAACATCCCCACGGGCATCCCGCTGGTCTACGAACTGGACGAGAACTTCAAGCCGCTGAATCCGGGCGGCACCTACCTCGACCCCGAGGCCGCTGCCGAGGCGATCCAGGCAGTCGCCAACCAGGGCAAGAAGTAGCGCCCCTCCGCACCACGACGGAAACGTACGACGCCGGCCGGTCACCTCGTAAGGTGACCGGCCGGCGTCGTTGTTTCTGCTGCGGTGCTGTCCGGCGCTCCTGTCCGGTCTGCCGCCCCGAACCTGGGAGGGCTAGCTGTGCTCGATGCCGTTCGGCTGCCAGGCGCCGGTGACCAGGTAGGTGACCTTCTGCGCCACGGACACGCCGTGGTCCGCGAAGCGCTCGAAGTAGCGGCTGGCGAGGGCGACGTCGACCGTCGTGGCGGGGGACTCGTGCCAGTCGCTGCGGGCGATCGCCTGGAAGACGCTCAGGTGCAGGTCGTTCACGGCGGTGTTGGCCTTCATGATGTCCCGGGCCACTTCAAGGTCCCGGGTTTCCAGCAGGACCGTGAGCTTCCGGGCGATCAGCAGGTCATACTCGGCGAAGCTTTTGAACGTCTCACGCAGCTGGGCGGGCACCACGGTGGCGGGGTAGCGGAGCCGGGCCAGCTGGGCGAGGTGGCGGGCGAGGTCACCCATCCGCTCCAGGGAGGCGCTCATCCGGAGGGACCCCACGATCATCCTCAGGTCGCTGGCCACGGGGCCCTGCAGGGCGAGGATGTCGATGGCGCGCTCATCCAGGCTGTTCTGCAGGAAGTCGATCCGTGCATCGGCCGCGATGACGTCCTCGGCCAGGTCGATGTCGGCGCCGTCGAAGGCCGTCGTGGCCTTGTCAATGGCTTCACTGACCAGCTTTGAGATTTCGACGAGCTGATCCCCGACTTGGGCGAGCTCTTCCTGAAAAACCTTGCGCACGTGTGCGTCCTTTCCTTGGAAATATTGCCGGCCACCACAGTGGCGGGCCCATTTCGGTTCACCTGTCGGCGCTTCAACTGTCCAGTGTTCCAGCGTCCGGTGAACTGTTACGCCCCAATAGATGAACGTTAGCTGAACCGGAGTGGGAATAGCGGGAGATTACAGTTTCCGACGCGGGGCAGAGCATAAGCTGGAGCCGTGGACCCAATGCTTATCGGCGTGATCGCCGGCCTGATCGGCCTGGCGCTTGGCGTCTTCGGCGTGCTCGCCTTCCGGGTCAGTGAGCAGCAGCGCAAGCTCGTGGATGTTGAGTTCGAGGATCCCTCCCTGCCCGACGGCGCCGCCGAGGTGCTGGCCGCCGTCGGCCGGGCGTTTGTCGTGGTGGACGCGATCGACGGCGTCGTCCGCGCCAGTCCCGCCGCGTACGCCTACGGACTGGTGCGCGGCCACACCCTGGTCCATGAGCAGCTGCTGGAGATGACCGCGAAGGTGCGCCGCGACGGCGTCATCCTCGAACGGCTCCTCGAACTGCCGCGCGGCCCGCTGGGCCAGGGAACCATCGTGGTCCAGGTGCGGGCGGCCGTGATCGCGGAGGAATACATCCTGCTGCTGGCCGACGACCGGACCGAGGTCACCCGCACCGAGGAAGTCCGCAACGACTTCGTCGCCAACGTCTCGCACGAACTCAAGACGCCGGTCGGCGCCATCTCGCTGCTGGCCGAGGCGCTCGAGTCCTCCGCCGATGACCCGGAGGCGGTGCGCCGCTTCGCCCGGCGCACCCACAAGGAATCCGCCCGGCTGGCGGCCCTGGTGCAGGACATCATCGAACTCTCCCGGCTGCAGGGCTCTAACGTCGCGAAGCAGGGCCGGGCCGTGGACATCAACACCGTCGTCACCGAAGCGGTGGACCGGTCCCAGCTGCCGGCGGAAAGCAAGAACATCGACCTCGTCGTGGGCGGCCATACGGATGCAATGGTCTACGGCGACCAGGACCAGCTCGTGACGGCGCTGCGGAACCTGATCGACAACGCCATCCGCTACTCCCCGGAAAACACCCGGGTCGGCATCGGCATCCGGTCCAAGGACGGCCTCGTGGCCGTCTCCGTCACGGACCAGGGCGAGGGGCTCAGCCCCGAGGACCAGGAACGCGTCTTCGAGCGCTTCTACCGCGTGGACGCCGCCCGGTCACGGCATACCGGCGGCACCGGCCTGGGCCTGAGCATCGTCAAGCACGTGGTCGCCAACCATGGCGGCGAGGTGACCCTCTGGTCGCAGCCCGGGCAGGGCTCCACCTTCACCATCCGGCTGCCGGAGCTGGAGGGCCAGGACCTCGACGGCGTTGCAGACGCGGGCGAACCTGCGGACCGGGCGGCCGCCCGGTCCGCGGCCAACGGCCCGACCCAGCACCCCAGACCAACACGACGGGACGCCGCCGGCGCCCATGAGCAAGGAGCTACCGCTTGAGCAGGATTCTGATTGTCGAGGACGAAGAGTCGTTCAGCGACCCGCTGTCCTACCTACTGGGCAAGGAAGGATTCGAGGTGGAGGTGGTAGACAACGGACTGGACGCCATCACCGAGTTCGACCGCAACGGCGCCGACCTGGTGCTGCTGGACCTGCAGCTGCCCGGACAGTCGGGCACCGAGGTCTGCCGGCAGCTGAGGCAGCGCTCGTCCGTCCCGGTCATCATGCTGACGGCGAAGGACGCGGAGATCGACAAGGTCGTCGGGCTGGAACTCGGCGCCGACGACTATGTCACCAAGCCCTACTCGTCGCGGGAGCTGGTGGCCCGGGTCCGGGCCGTGCTGCGCCGCCAGGGCGAGCCCGAGGACTTGGTGCCCAGCACCGTGCAGGCGGGACCGGTCCGGATGGATATCGAGCGGCACGTCGTCACGGTCAGCAGCGAACAGGTGTCCCTGCCGCTGAAGGAATTTGAACTGCTGGAAATGCTGTTGCGGAACTCCGGCCGGGTGCTGACCCGCGGGCAGCTGATCGACCGGGTCTGGGGGTCGGACTATGTGGGGGACACCAAGACCCTCGATGTCCACGTCAAGCGGCTCCGCAGCAAGATCGAACCGGATCCTTCGGCGCCGCGGCACCTCATCACAGTCCGCGGCCTGGGCTACAAGTTCGAGCCCTGAGCCCGGCGGACCGCTGGCCCGGACCGGGCGGACCACATACAGAGCAGGCAGAGCCCACAGAGCCCACAGAGAAGGAGGGGCGCCCGGTGACCGGGCGCCCCTCCTTTTCGGAGTGGAAGCTAGTGGTTCGCGCTGCTCGTCGGAGACGGGGTCGGCGTGGCCGAGCCGGTGGGCTCGCTGCCGGCCGGCAGGTACTGCTTGTAGTCGGTGATCGTTCCGTCCAGCACGGGCACCTTGAACGTGGCCTTCTGGTTGGTGCCGTCCTCGCTGATGCTGACCTCGACGAGGGAACCCGGGATGCCGCCGGTGGTGCTCAGGATGGCCTCGTCGGTGGAGTCGTTGAGCAGCGTGTAGGAGTTCTGCTTGACCGGGACCTCGGTCTGGGAACCGCCGGCACCGGCGATGGTCAGCGTCACGTCTTCGGAGGAGGAGTTGTACACGGCGCCGATCACACGGCCGGGCTTGTCCTCGCCGGCGGAGATGATCATCATGTTGCGCAGCTGAAGCGCGCCAACGTCGGCCTGCGTTCCGTCCGAGGCCGCGTACTCCGCGGCGGTCGCCTGGGGGTTAGTGTAGCCGCAGCCTGTTACGGACAGCAGGCCGATGCCCAGAGCAGCCGTTGCCATTGCCAGCTTGCCGCGCTGGCCCCGGTTCGTCGCAGTGAAACCCACGTCTCGCACTCCTTGAGAGTCTTGGAACATTATTCAGCCATAGCCTATCGGCAATCCCCGCCAAACGATGATTCGGGCCGTACACAATCCCGTGGCTCCGTGGCCGTCCGGGCGCCGGCGGGGGATGGCAGATGACCTTGGCAGGGGCGGGGCAATGCACTAATATCCGCTTTCGTCAAGGGGTCTGAAGGTGCCGTTTAAGGCCATTTTCCCTGTATTCACGCGGTTCTTGGGTGCGTTCCATGGCAGTCGTATGCCTTAAGCGTGATAAACTGGTCTGCGGGAAAGGGGAATGTCCACATGGTTTTTGAGGTCGGCGAGACAGTAGTTTACCCTCACCACGGTGCAGCCAAAATTGAAGAAATCAAGATGCGCACTGTCAAGGGCGAAGAGAAGATGTATCTCAAGCTCAAGGTGGCTCAGGGTGATCTGACCATTGAAGTTCCAGCAGAAAACGTTGACCTTGTTGGGGTCCGGGACGTAGTGGGCAAAGAAGGTCTGGAGCACGTGTTTGAAGTGCTGCGGGCCGAGTTCACTGAAGAACCCACCAACTGGTCACGTCGATACAAGGCAAACCTGGAGAAGCTTGCTTCCGGTGACGTCATCAAGGTGGCAGAGGTCGTCCGCGACCTGTGGCGCCGCGATCACGACCGGGGTCTCTCCGCAGGGGAGAAGCGCATGCTGGCCAAGGCACGCCAGATTCTGATTTCAGAACTGGCGCTGGCTGAAAAGACTGATGAAGAGAAGGCTGCAAGCGTTCTCGACGAGGTCTTGGCTTCCTAAGCAAGTCGAACAGACAAGAATCGAACCCCGGTAGCTCAACGGCTGCCGGGGTTTCTTTTGCCCTTTTCCGGCGTTGAGCTGTCAGCTCTGGTGGTTCACAACGCCCCGGAAGCACCAGGACTGATAGCTCAATGGGATGCGCGGGGGCGCCGGGACGTAGTCTTGTGCGCATGGACTCAGCACCGACCAACACGTCAGCGGACGGCCCCGTCACCGCAGTCATCGTCGTGGCTGCCGGCTCCGGCCAGCGCCTCGGCTACGGCATGCCAAAGGCCAAGGTTCCGCTGGGCGGGGACAGCATCCTCACGCACGCCCTCAGGGGGGTCGCCGCGGCCGGGATCGCGCAGCAGATCTGCGTCGCCATCCCTCCCGGCGATACGGAACTCCACGCCCTTTGTCAGGCCTTCACCAAGGAGCTCAAGGCGGAGCACCGGCGCACGCCCGCGCCCGGCCAGGGCCTGCAGCTCCCGGTCGTGACGGTTGTCGACGGCGGCGCCACCCGCGCCGCGTCGGTCCGGGCCGCGCTGGCCGCGCTCCTCCCGGCCACCGAGGCCGTCCTGGTCCACGACGCCGCCCGCGCCCTGGCTCCGGAGGCTGTCTTCCACCGCGTGTCGCAGGCCCTGGCGGCCGGCGCAGTCGCCGTCATCCCGGTCATGCCAGTGGTGGACACGGTCAAGACGGTGGAACCGACCACGGGCGACGGCGCCGCCATCGCCCCGGAGCTCGTCACCGGCACCGCGGCGCGGGAGAGCCTTCGGGCGGTGCAGACCCCGCAGGGCTTCGAGCTCGCCACCCTCCGGCGCGCCCACGAAACGGCGGCCTCCCTCGACGCCGGCCAGGCGGCCGCTGTCACCGACGACGCCATGCTGGTGGAACTCCTCGGCATCCCGGTCCACGCGGTGCGCGGCGCCAGCCAGTCGCTGAAGATCACCACCCCGCTGGACCTGATCATCGCCGAGGGTCTCCTCGAAGGCCCGCTGGGCGCCCGCTGGGTGGAAGGCTGAGCATGTCCGAGAATCAGAACGTCCCGCTGCCCGTCATCCCGCGGACCGGAATCGGCATCGACGTCCACGCCTACGCCCCCGAGGACGCGCCCCAGCCGCTCTGGCTCGGCGGCCTGTTCTGGGACGGGGAGCGCGGACTGTCCGGCCACTCCGACGGCGACCCCGTCGCGCATGCGGCCGCCGACGCCCTGTTTTCCGCCTCCGGCGTCGGGGACCTCGGCACGCACTTCGGCACCGACCGCCCGGAGTATGCCGGGGCGTCCGGCGTGATCCTGCTGGCCGAGGCTGCGCGGATAGTCCGCGCCGAGGGCTTCGAGATCGGGAACATCGCCGTGCAGTTCGTGGCCAACAGGCCCAAGTTCGGCCCCCGCCGGGAGGAGTCCCAGCGGGTCCTCAGCGAAGCCGCGGGCGCCCCGGTCAGTGTCTCGGCCACGACGAGCGACGGTCTGGGCTTCACCGGCCGCGGCGAGGGCATTGCGGCCACGGCGACGGCCCTCGTCTACCGCACCGGCTCGGCATCTCCGGAGTCCGTCGCCTAGGCTTGACGGAACACCCCTTCCCGCAACACCAGGAGACCCCCTGTGAAAAAGCTGCTGCCCGCCGTCGTCCTGCTGGCCGGAGTCCTGCTGACCGGGTGCACCGCGACGCCGAAGATGAGCATCCCGGAAAGCTGCGCGTTCCTGAACCAGGACACCTTCGTCCCCACCGGCAACCAGCAGCAGCAGGCGGAACAGATCTCCAAGCATTACCAGGAGGTCGCGGACAAGGTGGCGCCCGAGGTGGCCGACCCGATCCAGAAGATGGCGGACATCATGAAGCAGGTGGCCGGCACCTCACTCGGGGCCAGGAGCGATGAGCAGACCAAACAGCTCACCGAACAGAACAACAGGATCGGCGAGTACTGCAAGTAGGACGCGGTATGCCGGGGGAAGCGGTCCCCACGCCGGGGCCGGATCGCCATCGGCTAATCTGGAGCGGTGACCCTGCGCTTCTATGACACTGCATCCGCCGAAGTCCGCGACTTCGTCCCCCTGGTTCCGGGCAAAGTGAGCCTCTACTACTGCGGCGCCACGGTGCAGGGCATGCCGCACGTCGGGCACATCCGCTCCGCCATTGCCTTCGACCAGCTGACGCGCTGGCTGCAGTACCGGAACTTCCGGGTCACCGTGGTCCGCAACGTCACCGACATCGACGACAAAATCCTTGCGAAGTCCGCAGCCTCCTTCGGCCCCGACTTCGAGGACGAGCCCGGCGCCCTCCGGAATGAGGAATGGTGGGCGCTGGCCTACCGTTACGAGCAGGAATTCCTCAAGGCCTACGACACCCTGGGTGTCTCCCGCCCCACCTACGAACCGCGCGCCACCGGCCACATCCCCGAAATGCACGCCCTGATCCAGCAGCTGATCGACCGCGGCCACGCCTACCCGGCCCCGGACGGCTCGGGCGACGTCTACTTCGACGTGCGCTCCTGGGACAAGTACGGCTCGCTGACCCGGCAGAAGGTCGATGACATGCAGGGCGCCCCGGACGTGGAGGCCCAGTTCAGCAGCAGGAAGAAGGACCCGCGCGACTTCGCGCTCTGGAAGGGCCACAAGGACGGGGAGCCGACGACGGCGAGCTGGGCCTCGCCGTGGGGCGCCGGACGCCCGGGCTGGCACCTCGAATGCTCCGCGATGGTCACCAAGTACCTCGGCGCCGAGTTCGACATCCACGGCGGCGGGCTGGACCTCAGGTTCCCGCACCATGAGAACGAGATGGCCCAGTCGCAGGCCGCCGGCCACGGGTTCGCCAACTTCTGGATGCACAACGGCATGGTCACCTACGCCGGCGAGAAGATGTCCAAGTCCATCGGCAACACGGTCAGCCCCGCCGAGATGCTGGAGCTGGCCCCGCCGCGCGTGGTCCGCTACTACCTCGGCCAGGCCCAGTACCGTTCGGTCCTGGACTACCAGCCGTCCTCGCTGCAGGAAGCCGCTGCCGCGGTGGAGCGCGTCGACGGGTTCGTCAGCCGCGCTGCCCGGGCGCTGGCCACGGCGGACGGGAACTTTGTCCACGGCAGCCACGGGGCCGTTCCCGATGCGTTCGCGGCCGCGATGGACGATGACCTCAACGTCCCGCAGGCCCTGGCGGTGCTCCACGAAACCGTCCGCGCCGGCAACACCGCCCTCACCGCCGGGGAGCTCGACGCCGCCCGGCAGGCCCTGCTCAGCGTCACCGACATGCTCCGTGTCCTTGGTCTCAGCGACACCGCTGGGCCCGCCGTGGACGATCAGAGCACCACCGCCCTCGGCGTCCTCGTCGAAGCGCAGCTCGCGGCCCGCGCCCGGGCCCGGGCCAGCAAGGACTGGGCCGCCTCGGACGCCATCCGCGACACCCTCGCCGCCGCCGGCGTCGTCGTCGAGGACGGCCCGGACGGCGCAAGCTGGAGCCTCAAGCGCGGCTGATCCGCCCCAGTTCCCGGCGCTGCCCCGGGGCCGGCCATGCCCTGCGGTCGAGGATTTAACTCGAGTCAGTAGACTGGAGTTCAGACTTGTCAACGAATCGCGTATTTAAAAGGGTGGAACTCATGGCCAACAATGGTCGCCGGTCGGTCAAACTGAAGAAGGGCCCCTCCGTCGGAACCGGCGGTCACGGCCGCAAGGCTCTTGAGGGCAAGGGACCGACGCCCAAGGCGGAGGACCGCCCGTACCACAAGGCCCACAAGAACAAGCAGCTCGCGGAACGCTCCGCGGCCAAGCGCCCGGGAGCCCCGCGCAACCCCGGTGCCCGTTCCGGCCCCAAGGGCCGCGCCACCGAGGAAGTCGTTACCGGGCGCAACTCCGTCGTGGAGGCGCTGCGCGCCGGCATCCCGGCCAAGGCCCTGCACGTGGCCATCCGCATCGAGATGGATGACCGCGTCAAGGAGTCCCTCAAGCTGGCGGCCGAGCGCGGCATCCCGCTGCTCGAAACCGGCAAGCCCGAGCTGGACCGGATGACCGACGATGCCATCCACCAGGGCCTCGTGCTGCAGATCCCGCCGTACGAGTACCAGGACGCCTACGAGCTTGCCGAGGAAACCCTCGCGAGCTGGAAGAAGGGCCACGTCTCCAACGCGCCGCTCTTCGTGGCGCTGGACGGCATCACCGATCCGCGCAACCTGGGCGCGATCATCCGCTCGGTCTCGGCCTTCAGCGGCCACGGCGTCATCGTCCCGGAGCGCCGCTCCGTCGGCGTCACCGCCTCGGCCTGGAAGACCAGCGCCGGCGCAGCCGTCCGCGTCCCCGTGGCACGTGCGGCCAACCTGAACAACACGTTGAAGGCGTTCAAGAACATGGGCATCTATGTTCTGGGGCTCGACGGCGACGGCGACGTGTCGCTGCCCGACCTCGCCCTGGCGACCGAGCCGGTCTGCATCGTCGTGGGTTCCGAGGGCAAGGGCCTCAGCCGCCTGGTCCGCGAGAACTGCGACCAGATCGTCTCCATCCCGATCGACTCCGCGATGGAGTCGCTGAACGCCTCCATGGCAGTGGGCATCTCCCTCTACGAGATCTCCCGCCAGCGCGCCGTCAAGTAACTCGCTGGTTGCTGCGGCTGGGGTTCGCCGTCGCCCGTGTGGTTGGGTCCGCCGTTGCCGGCGTTTGCCGTCGCTTAGACACCTCCCGACGACGCTTCCGGCCGCGGGCGGCCTCGCTCCGCTCTGGTCGGCGATGCGCTCCTTAGCAAAACTCCGGCAACGGCTCTGACGCTCCCGCACCTTTGGCGGAAAGTCAGGAAACGCTCTCTCATGTTTAGTGAGGGAGCGTTTCCGTTTAAACCGCGAAAGGTGAGGGGGCATTCGTTTCTTTCAAGTACCCCGACGCCGGGTGCCGGATAGTCGAGCGGGCGCCGGGGTCTTGCCAGGAGCGCATCGCCGACCAGAGCCGGATGAGGCCGCCCGCGGCCGAGCGCAGCGTCGGGAGGTGTCTAAGCGACGGCAAGGCGCCGGTGTCCGCGGAAGGCGCCGGTGTCCGCGGAAGGCGCCGGTGACACCGGAAGGTGACGAAGGCGGACCGCAGCGGAAGCCTAAAACTTGTGGCGGTTGGCGAGGACCGGGAGTTTGGCTCGGGCTTCTTTGACGACGGCGGGGTCCAGGTCTGCGAACAGCAGGCCGGGGGCGCCGTCGAGCTCTTCGAGGACTTCACCCAGCGGGGAGACGACGACGGAGTGCCCGACGCCGGTGGGCGCCGCACCCTTGGGCTCGATTCCCTGGCTGGCCGGGTCGCCCTGGCCGCAGGCGAGGACCACGGTGGTGGAATCCAGGGCGCGGGCGCGGGCCAGGAGTTTCCATTGTTCGGCCTTGCCGGGGCCGGATCCCCAGGAGGCGCAGACAATGTTCACCTCGGCCCCGCGGTCCGCGTTCTCGGTAAAGAGATCCGGGAACCGGATGTCATAGCAGGTCGCCAGGCCGAACGTCACGCCGTCGAACTCGAAGGTGACCGGCTCGGTGCCGGCGTCGACCGTGTCCGATTCCGCGAAGCCGAAGGCATCGAAAAGGTGGATCTTGTCGTAGCTGGCCTCGATGCCGCGGCCGGTGACCAGGAGGGTGTTGCGCACCTTGCCGCCATCGTCCGCGGTCCCCGGGGTGAACATCCCGGCGACGATTACGATGCCGTGTTCGGCCGCGATGCTGCGCACCCGTGATGCCCACGGCCCGTCCAGCGGCTCGGCGATGTCCAGCAGCGAGTTCCCGAAGGCGCGCATGGTGGCCTCGGGGAACACCACGAGCTCCGCCCCGCCGGCTTTGGCGCGGGCCGCGTAGTCCTCGACGAGGGCTAGATTTCCGGCAAGATCGCGTCCGGTAATGATCTGAGCGAGTGCAATCCGCACTTTTACCTCCAGTTTTCGGCGCTTGTTCAAGTATGCAACGCAGCTTTTCCGTAAACTGCACTTCGTCAGGAAATCAGAAACCGGGTCTATTTGTTCCGCCCCGCTAAACTTTAAGCAATGGTTATGACCTACGTAGACACAGCTTCCACGGTAGACGCCTCACGGGCGTTTCCGCTGGGAATCAGCGTTCCGAGCACCGGTTCGCCGGTAACGGACGATCCTCGGAGTGCCTTCGCGAACGTGGCGGTCTACGCGCCCGGCGTGGCCACCCTGGAAATCGCCTATCAGGCGCCCGGCGGCACCTGGCAGCTCAAGACACTGCCGAACGTGACCGACGGCGTGCACCACGGCATTGTCGAGGGCATCCCGGCCGGTTCGCGCTACGGATTCCGGGCCACCCCCGATCACGAGGCACTCCCGTTGTCCATGCCCGCGACGGACTTCGACAGCAGCGGCGAGCAGCCGCTGCTCCTGGATCCCTATGGCCGGGCCGTGGACGAGCGCGAGGATTTCATCACGAGCGTCCGGATGGACAGTGACTTCGACTGGGGCAACGACCGCGGCCCCCGGACTCCGTGGCGCAACACCATCATCTACGAGGCGCACGTCCGCGGGCAGACCAAGCTGCACCCCGACGTCCCCGAGGACCTCCAGGGCACGTACGCCGGGCTGGCGCACCCGGCCATGGTCGAGCACCTGATCGCGCTGGGGATCACCGCCGTCCAGCTCCTCCCGGTGCACTTCCACGTGGACGAACCGCACCTGCAGAATCTCGGGATGCCGAACTACTGGGGCTACAACACGGCCGCGTTCTTCGCCCCGCACCCCGGCTACGCCACCGAGGCCGCGCAGGCAGCGGGCCCGAAGGCCGTCCAGGACGAGTTCAAAGGCATGGTCAAGCTGCTGCACGCCGCCGGCCTCGAGGTCATCCTCGACGTCGTCTACAACCACACGGCCGAGGGCGGCAGGGACGGCCGGACCCTCAGCTTCCGCGGCCTGGGGGAGATGACCTACTACCGCAACGACGGCCACGGCAGGTACGTGGACACCACCGGCTGCGGCAACTCCCTGAACTTCGGCGAACCCCGCGTGGTGCAGCTGGTGCTGGATTCGCTGCGTTACTGGGTGACCGAGTTCCACATCGACGGCTTCCGCTTTGACCTTGCCGTGACGCTGGCCCGCAACGCCGCCAACGAGTTCGATCCCCGGCACCCGTTCCTGGTGGCGATCGGGGCCGACCCCGTGCTGTCCGCCACCAAGCTCATCGCCGAACCCTGGGACATCGGCTACGGCGGCTGGCAGACCGGCCGCTTCCCGCCCGGCTGGGTGGACTGGAACGACCACTTCCGCGACGCCGTCCGCAGCTTCTGGCTCGCTGACCGCGCCGCGATCGACGCCGGCGGGCAGGGCGGCTCGGTGGCCCGGCTCGCGGACGCGCTCTCGGGCTCCGCGAGCCTGTTTGAGCCGTCCGGCCGCTCCCGGCTCGCCTCGGTCAACCTCGTCACCGCCCATGACGGCTTCACCCTGGCCGACCTCGTGTCCTACGACCGCAAACACAACGAGGCCAACGGTGAACAGAACCGGGACGGCCACGGGGACAACCGCAGTTACAACCACGGCTTCGAGGGCCCCACGGAGGACGAGGACATCCTCGCCCGGCGTGAGCAGTCCAGCCGCAACCTGATGGCGTCGCTGATGATTTCCCAGGGCGTGCCCATGATCACCGCCGGCGACGAGATCGCCCGCACCCAGCAGGGCAACAACAACGCCTACTGCCAGGACAACCCCATTGCCTGGATCGACTGGACCAGCACGCCCGAATCCCACTCGATGCTGCGCACCACCAAGCGGGTGATCCGGCTCCGCAAGGAATTCCTGGCCGGGCAGCCCCATGACTACCCGACCCGCGAAAAACAGTCGTACTTTCACTGGTTCGACGAGCACGGCGAGCCGATGGCCGGGGAGCGCTGGCAGGATCCGGGGCACCGGGTGGTGCAGCTGCTGCTCGGGTCCGACGACGGCCACGTGGACGGGCTCGTGGTGGTCAACGGCGGCGCCAAGGACATCAAGGTCACGCTGCCGCTGCTCACCAATGAGGAGGGGACCGGCAACCGGCTCTTCGAGCTGCGCCTGACCACCTCCGGACTCCACGACCGGCGCCAGGGCGTCCGGGTCGCTTCCGGGGAGCGGGACGTTGTGCAGGCCAATTCCATCAACATCTACCGCACGTAGCCCGGCCCCGGTCCAGGCATAAGGAAAACTACGAATGAAGGTCCAGCGGCTGACGGCCCTGCTTGCCCTGCTGCTCGGACTCGCGGTGCTGGCGTTCGTGCTGGCAGGGGTTCCGGGGACCGGAACGGAGCCGTCCGGCGCCGGCACCACGAGCGCCGTCCCGGCGGAGCCCGCGGCTCCAACGGCTGCGCCGCCCGCCCTCGCCAACCCGTCAGGGCTGCCGGAAGTGAAAGCCTCCGAGCTTCCCGCCGAAGCGCGCCAGACACTCGCGCTCATCGCCAGGGGAGGCCCGTACCCGTACAGCAGGGACGCCGCAACGTTCGGCAATTTCGAGCGCATCCTTCCGCGGAAATCCTCCGGCTATTACAAGGAATACACGGTCCGGACCCCGGGTGAATCCGACCGCGGAGCCCGCCGGATCGTGGCCGGGCAGGCCGGCGAGAAGTACTACACGCCGGACCATTACAACTCGTTCAGATTCATCATCGAAGGCAAGTAAGGACCCTATGAAGATTTACTCCGCAGACACCTGGACCATCGAGGAGCTGCAGGCACTGGTGGCGGACGCCGGACGGCGCGCTGTGCTGATTCCGGCCGCCGATACCAAACGGACGGTCCTCGAGACGTTCGCCGAGACCCTGGACTTCCCGGCGGATTACGGCGTGAACCTCGACGCGCTCAACGACTCCCTGCACGACTTCGCCGACGCCGTCACCGACGACGGCCAGTCGCCGATCACCTTCATCTGGGAGGTCCCTGCGGCCTTCCGCTCGGACCGGTCGTTCGGTGTCATCTGCGAAATCCTGCAGGACGCCGAACGCTACGCCGGCAGCAGCCTGGACGTCATCGCCGTCTGCCTCTAGGCCCGCCACAGACAACAGCGCCGCATCCCGGGCCTCCGGGGTGCGGCGCGTTGTTAGCCAGGCAGCGGCTTCAGGCGTTGACGATCAGGCCCAGTTCCGCCTTGGACGCGAGGGCCTCATGCTTCGGGAGCACCCGGACGGTGTAGCCGAACGAACCGGACCGGTCGATCACCAGGGTTCCGCTGAAGAGGTGACGGCCCTTGCCGAGGTCTTCCACCGCCTTCAGCTCCGCCACGGTGACGTCGGCCAGCTCGTCGCTGTCCTCCGCCTTGCCGTAGGCAACCTCGACCGAAACATCATCCGGGGTGAGGTCGTGTAGGGCCACATAGGCGTTGACCTGGAGGATGTCGCCGATCTGCGGGTCCTCCGAGACGCCCACCGAGTCCACATGTTCCACCTGGATCTGCGGCCAGGCGGCCCGGACCCGGGAAATCCAGGCCGCGAGGGCCTTGGCCTCGGCAAAATTGTCCGCGCCGGCCCGGCGGCCGGCGACGGCGGCCGGCCGGTACAGGACGTTGACGTAGTCCTTGAGCATCCGGTCCGCGGAGACTGCCGGGCCCAGATGGGACATGGTGTGCTTGATCATCGAGACCCAATGCGTGGGGACCGTCTGCGGCCCGGACTGCGAAGGTCCGGCGGCGCCGGCGCCGGCGGACACCGTGAGCCCGTAGAAGCGGGGGGCCACCTGCGTCTCGAGCAGCTCGTACAGGGCGGCCGCCTCGATGTCGTCGCGTTCCTCGGGGGCCGCGTCGTTGTTGGCGGTCGGAATCGCCCAGCCGTTCTCGCCGTCGTACATCTCGTCCCACCAGCCGTCCAGGACCGAGAGGTTGAGCGAGCCGTTCAGGGCCGCCTTCATGCCGGAGGTGCCGCACGCCTCGAGCGGACGCAGCGGGTTGTTCAGCCACACATCGCACCCCGGGAACAGGGTCCGGGCCATGGCGATGTCGTAGTTGGGCAGGAACGCGATCCGGTGCCGCACTGCCGGGTCGTCGGTGAACCGGACGAGGTCCTGGATCATCTTCTTGCCCGCGTCATCGGCCGGGTGGGACTTGCCGGCAATGACCAGCTGGATCGGGTGTGTCTTGTGCAGCAGCAGGGCCTTGAGCCGCTCGGGCTCGCGCAGCATCAGCGTGAGCCGCTTGTAGGTCGGCACACGCCGGGCAAAGCCGATGGTCAGGATGTCCGGGTCCAGCACCGAATCCGTCCACGCGAGCTCGGCGTCGGCCGCCCCGCGCTTCTTCCAGGCGGCCCGCAGGCGGCGCCGGACGTCCTCCACGAGCGAGACCCGCATCTCGCGGCGGAGGGCCCAGACGTCCGCGTCACTGACGTTGTAGGCGAGGTCCCAGCGGCCCTGCGCCTCCGCCTCGGCGCCGAACTGGTCACGCGCCAGCTGGGACACCCGCGGGTCCACCCAGGTGGGCACGTGCACGCCGTTGGTGACCGAGGTGATGGGCACCTCGGAGTGGTCGAATCCCGGCCACAGCGCGGAGAACATGCCGCGGGACACAACGCCGTGCAGCTTGGCCACGCCGTTGGCACGCTGGGCCAGGCGCAGGCCCATCACGGCCATGTTGAACACAAACGGGTTGCCGTCCGTGTAGTCCTCGCGGCCCAGGTTCAGGATCTTCGCCACCGGCACATCCGGCGCCAGCCCGGCGTCGAAGAAGTGCTGGATCTGCGAGACCTCGAAGCGGTCAATGCCGGCCGGAACCGGGGTGTGGGTGGTGAACACGGTGGAGGCACGGCCGGCAGCCAGCGCCTCGTCCCAGCTCAGCGGTTCCGCGGCGGACATCATTTCCTGGATCCGCTCCACGCCCAGGAAGCCGGCATGGCCCTCGTTGGTGTGGAACACCTCCGGTGCGGGGCCGCCGGTGAGCTTCTGGAAGGCGCGCAGCGCCTTGACCCCGCCCATGCCCAGCAGGAGCTCCTGCTGGAGCCGGTGGTCACCGCCGCCTCCATACAGGCGGTCGGTGATGCCGCGGGCGGCGTCGTCGTTGCCCGGAACGTTGGAGTCCAGCAGCAGCAGCGGGACACGCCCGACGTCGGCACGCCAGACGTGCGCCAGCAGCCGGCGGCCGTTGGGGAGCGGCAGGGAGATCTGGATGGGCCTGCCGTTGCCGTCGGCCGAGGCCTCGCGCAACAGGGTCAGCGGCAGCCCGTCCGGATCCAGGACCGGATAGGTTTCCTGCTGCCACGCGTCGCGGGAGAGGGACTGCTTGAAATAGCCCGCCTGGTACAGCAGGCCGACGCCGATCAGCGGCACGCCCAGGTCCGAGGCTGCCTTCAGGTGGTCGCCGGCGAGGATGCCGAGGCCGCCGGAGTACTGCGGCAGCACCTCGGTGATGCCGAACTCGGGGGAGAAGTAGGCGATACACGCCGGTGCGCCGTCGCCGAGGCTCTGGTACCACCGGGGCTGTTCGAGATACCGGTCGAGGTCCTCGGCCGCCGCGTGGACCCGGCGCACCACGTCCAGGTCAGCGGCCAGGCGCTGCAGCTCCTCCCGGCTGACCAGGCCGAGGAAGGACACCGGATCGTGGTCGCTTTCGGCCCACACCTTCGGGTTCAGGCCCTCGAAAAGCTCCCGAGTGGGCCTGTGCCAGGACCACCGGAGGTTGGTGGCCAGCCGGGCCAGCGGCCGGATCGACTCGGGAAGAACGGTTCGGACGGTAAATCTGCGGATTGCCTTCACCTGCGAAACACTAACGGACAAGTTGGGGGCCCGGAACCGGTTTAAGTTTCTTTTGCATAAATGACGGTCCGCCTCCCGGAAAACGCCGGAAAAAAGTGAGCAGCCTTAGCAATCTGGCCGTTTTGTCGATAACGTCGAGGCTGTGACAACTAACTCGCGAACCAGTGCCGTGTCCAAGCAAAAGCCGAAGGCCCTGATTATGGAGGGCCTTCGCTTTGGCCGTTTTCCAATCACCGCCGTGCAGCCTGCAGTCGAAGGCGGCAAATTCCCTGCCAAGGCCGTAGTGGGCGAAACCTTGGTGGTGGGTGCCACCTCCTTCCGTGAGGGCCACGACCGGCTCGGCGTCAGCGCCGTCCTGCTCGACCCCCGGGGGAAGGAACGCCAGCGCGTCCGCCTCGCCCCGCCCCGCGGCCCGCGCGGTATGGGCACCGACCGGTGGGAAGGCCTGCTGACCCCCTCCGGCACCGGCAACTGGTCCTTTGTGATCGAGGCCTGGCATGACAGCTACGGCACGTGGCACCACAACGCCGAGGTGAAGGTGGAAGCCGGCATCGACGTCGAGCTGATGCTCGCCGAGGGCGCCGCGCTGCTCGCCGTCGCCGCCGAGGACTCCGCCCGCCCGTCCGCCGACCGGCGGACCCTGCGGATGGCCGTCGTCGGGCTCAACGACACCAACAAGACCGCCGAGGAACGCCTCGCCGCCGGATTCAGCGCTGACGTGACGGACATCATCAACCGCCAGCCGATCCGCGAGCAGGTCACCGTCTCCGAGCAGTACCCCCTGCTGGTGGAGCGCGAGCTCGCCGGCCGGGGCGCCTGGTACGAGTTCTTCCCCCGGTCCGAGGGCGCCGTCCGAAACCACGACACCGGCGAGTGGACCTCGGGCACCTTCCGCACCGCCGCCCGGCGGCTCGACGCCGTCGCGGCCATGGGCTTCGACATCATCTACATGCCGCCGATCCACCCGATCGGCATCCAGCACCGCAAGGGCCCGAACAACACCCTGCTCGCCGGACCGCATGATCCCGGCTCCCCCTGGGCCATCGGGGCCAAGGAGGGCGGCCACGACGCCATCCACCCGGACCTGGGCACCTTCGAGGACTTCGATGCCTTCGTGGCGCGGGCCGGGGAGCTGGGGCTGGAAGTGGCCCTGGACCTTGCGCTGCAGGCCGCCCCGGACCACCCCTGGGTCGAAAGCCACCCCGAGTGGTTCACCACCCGCGTGGACGGCAGCATCGCCTACGCGGAGAACCCGCCGAAGAAGTACCAGGACATTTTCCCGCTCAACTTCGACAACGATCCCGCGGGCCTGTCCAACGAGATCCTGCGCATTGTCTTCCTCTGGGTGAGCCACGGCGTCAAGATCTTCCGCGTCGACAACCCGCACACCAAGCCGGTGTGGTTCTGGGAATGGCTGATCGCCAAGGTCAACAAGAAGCACCCCGACGTCGTCTTCCTCGCCGAGGCCTTCACCCGCCCGGCCATGATGCACGCTCTGGGCCGTGCCGGCTTCCAGCAGTCCTACACGTACTTCACCTGGCGGAACACCAAGGAGGAGCTGGAGGAGTACTTCCAGGAGGTCAGCCACGAGTCCCCTGCCTACTTCCGGCCGAACTTCTTCGTCAACACCCCGGATATCCTGACCGAATACCTGCAGTACGGCGGCCCGCCCGCGTTCAAGATCCGGGCGGCGCTGGCGGCTACCGCGAGCCCCATCTGGGGCGTCTACGCCGGCTTCGAGCTCTACGAGCACGTGGCCCGTCCCGGCGCCGAGGAGTACATCGACAACGAGAAGTTCGAGTACAAGGACCGTGACTGGGACGCGGCGGCCGAATCCGGCCGGACGCTGGCCCCGTACCTGACCCGGCTGAACGCGATCCGCCGCGCCCACCCCGCCCTGGGGGATCTGCAGAACCTGACCGTGCACGAGAGTACGGACAACGCCACCGTCGTCTACTCCAAGCACAAGACCCTCCCCGACGGCACCAAGGACACCCTGATCATCATCGTCAACGTGGATCCGCACGGCATCCGCGAGAGCACGGTGACCCTGGATCTGGCGGCGCTGGAGCTGGACGCGGACGACCTGACGCACAATGGCCGGTTCATGGTGGATGATCTGTTGACCGGCGAGAGCTGGGAATGGGGGGAGTACAACTACGTTCGGCTGGACGCCCATGTCGAGCCGGCGCACATTCTTAGCATCCGGAGGCACCACCAGTGAGTTTCAGCCCCTCAAACCCCAACCAGCACTACAGCTCGAAGGGATCTTTTGAACTGAACGCGCCCGGCCTCCAGCACGATCCGCACTGGTACCGCAAAGCGGTTTTCTATGAAGTGCTGGTCCGGGGTTTTGCGGACGGAAACGGCGACGGCTCCGGCGACTTCCACGGACTGATCGAAAAGCTGGACTACCTCCAGTGGCTCGGCGTCGACTGCCTGTGGCTCCCGCCGTTCTTCCAGTCCCCGCTGCGTGACGGCGGCTACGACATCTCGGACTACAACTCCGTGCTCGACGAGTTCGGCACCATCAGCGATTTCAAGCGACTCGTCGCGGAAGCCCACGCCCGCGGCGTCCGCGTGATCATTGACCTCCCGCTGAACCACACCTCCGACCAGCACCCCTGGTTCCAGGAATCCCGCAAGGATCCCGACGGACCGTTCGGGGACTTCTACGTCTGGAGCGACACGGACGAGAAGTACGAAGACGCCCGCATCATCTTCGTGGACACCGAGGAATCCAACTGGACCTTCGACCCGATCCGGCGCCAGTTCTTCTGGCACCGCTTCTTCGGCCACCAGCCGGACCTCAACTTCGAGAACCCCAAGGTCATCGATGCCCTCTTCGACGTCGTGCGGTTCTGGCTGGACCAGGGCATCGACGGTTTCCGCGCCGACGCCATCCCGTACCTTTTCGAGGAAGAGGGCACCAACTGCGAGAACCTGCCGCAGACCCACGAGTTCCTGCGCAAGCTGCGCAAGATGGTCGACGAAAGCTACCCGGGCCGCGTGATTATCGCCGAGGCCAACCAGCCGCCGGCTGAGGTCGTGGAGTACTTCGGCACCGACGCGGAACCGGAATGCCACATGGCGTTCCACTTCCCGATCATGCCGCGGCTCTACTACGCGCTGCGGGACCAGAAGGCCGCGCCCATCATCGAGACGATGAAGGACACCCCGAACATCCCCGAAGGCGCCCAGTGGGGCACCTTCCTGCGGAACCACGATGAGCTGACGCTGGAAATGGTCACCGCCGACGAGCGCGCGGCCATGCTCGGCTGGTACGCGCCGGACCCGCGCATGCGCGCCAACATCGGGATCCGTCGCCGGCTGGCGCCGCTGCTGGACAACTCCCGCTCGGAAATCGAGCTCATCAACGCCCTGCTGCTGTCCCTGCCCGGCTCCCCGTTCCTGTACTACGGGGACGAGATCGGCATGGGGGACAACATCTGGCTCGAGGACCGCGACGCCGTCCGCACCCCGATGCAGTGGAACCCGGACCGCAACGCCGGGTTCTCCAGCGCGGACCCCGGCAAGCTGTACCTTCCGGTGATCCAGTCGCTGGTCTACAACTACAGCATGGCCAACGTCGAGGCCGAGGCAGCCCACTCGGGTTCGCTGCTGCGCTGGACGCGGCAGATCCTCAGCGTCCGGAAGAACCACCCCGCCTTCGGGCTGGGCGGATTTGAGCACGTCGAGGCCGACCACGACGTGGTCTTGGCCTACCTCCGCGAACTGCCGGAAGGCAACGCGGCCGGAGAGGACGGCGAAACCATCCTCTGCGCCTTCAACCTGTCCCAGCATCCGGTTGCCACGACCCTGCGGGTGCCGAGATTCGCGGGACGCGGCCTCCGGGACGTGTTCGGCGGCCAGGCGTTCCCGGGGATCTCCGACGACGGAACCCTCACGCTGACCCTGGGCAGCCACGACTTCTTCTGGCTGCGGATCCGTTCCGCTACCTCCAACCCGTCATCGCCCTACACCCAGGCCATGCCGATCCTTTCAATCGAAGGCTGACATGACCCGACCCACCCTTACCCCGGCCCTGAGCGGACTGCTCGGCGGCTGGCTTCCGCGCCAGCGCTGGTTCCCCGTCAAGAGCGCCGCGTTCAGCTTCGAATCCGCCGGGGGACTGCGCCTAACCGCCGGTCCCGGCGGCGCTGCAGCCGGCGCCGAACTCGAGGTGCTGCTGCTGGCTGTGAGCTACCCGACGCCGGACGGCTCGCGCACCAACGTCGTGCAGGTCCCGCTCAGCATCCGCCGCGAGCCCCTGCCGGGGGCGGACGCGGCGCTGATCGGGCAACTGTCAGAACCCGTCCCCGTCGGCGCTGCGGCCGACGACGCCGGATCTCCCGGCGCCCTCTGGGTGTACGACGGCGTCCACGACGCCGAGTTCATCGCGGCCTGGCTGGACCTCATGCGCCACAGCGGCGCCACCCCGGACGGGAACGCCACCGGCCACCTCACGGAGTCCGGCTACGTCCTGCCCCGCGCCACCGGCGTGGTCAAGGTCCTCACCGGGGAGCAGTCCAACAGTTCCGTGATCGTCGACGACGGCGAGTCGGCCGCGATCCTGAAGTTCTTCCGGGTGCTCTCCGAAGGCCAGAACCCCGAGGTGGAAATCGGCGCCGCCCTGACCGCGGAGCGGACCGTCGAAGTGCCTGCCACCCTCGGCTGGGTGACCGCGGAGTGGGCGGAGGCACCCGCCGGATCGCTGGAAACCCGCCCCGCGCGCGGCGAACTGGCCGTGGCGCACGAGTTCCTCGCCGGCGGACTGGATGCCTGGCGGCTCGCCGTCAACGCGGCGAGCGAGGGCCGGGACTTCACCCCCGAGGCCCACGCCCTGGGCGCCGCCACCGCCACGGTGCACCGCCGCCTGGCGCATGCCCTGGGCGTCGCATCTGAATCCGTCCCGGGAACCGACATCGCGCCCGGCGTAGCCCGGCGGGTGCGGCAGTCCTGGGCGCAGGCCGGGACCGCCGTCGGCCCTTACGATGAGGCGCTGGACCGGCTCCTGGAGCGCCTCGAGGGCAGCGGCGCCGGGACCCTGCAGCGGATCCACGGTGACCTCCACCTGGGCCAGATCCTGCAGGTTCCGGGCGGGGCCGGGAAGGCGCCACGCTGGGCCATCCTGGACTTCGAGGGGGAACCCCTCAGGCCCATCTCGGAGCGCAATTTCCCGGACGTTCCGCTGCGCGACGTTGTCGGCATGCTGCGGTCCTTCGACTACGCCGCCGGCGCGGCCGTCCGCGAGCACCCGGAGGCGGACGTCCCGGAGAACTGGGTGGACGACTGCGCCGAGGCCTTCCTGGCCGGGTACGCCGAAGTCATCCCCGGCAGCATCGACCGCGATTCCCCGCTCTTCGTCGCGCTGTGGCTCGACAAAGCCCTTTACGAAGTCATCTACGAACTACGCAACAGGCCCGACTGGCTCTCCATTCCGGTCCACGCATCACGTCGTCTCCTCGGTAGTACAGGTTCCGGCGTTCCTGCCGAAGCCGCAGCGGAAGGTATCAAAATGACAGGCTCAGCACGTATCGATCGTCCCGGAAGTCCACTGCCCGTGGACGCCAACACCCTGGCGAGGGTCGCCGCCGGCGAACACCACGCGCCGCACTCGGTCCTGGGCGCGCATCTCGATGACCACGGCCACGTCACCATCCGAACGGTCAAGCACCTCGCCGAAGCCGTCTCCGTGGTGACCGCGACCGGCACCTTCCCGATGACGCACGAGTCCGGCGGAGTGTGGGTTGCCGTGCTGGAACCGCTGGAAACCGGCCACGTGCCCGACTACCGGCTAGAAGTCAGCTACAAGGGCCACGCGCCGGAGCCCACCGACGACCCGTACCGGTACCTGCCCACCATTGGCGAGCTCGACCTGCACCTGATCGGCGAAGGCCGCCACGAGCGTCTCTGGGATGTGCTCGGCGCGCACGTCCAGCACTACAAGTCCGCCATGGGCGACGTCGACGGCGTCTCCTTCGCCGTGTGGGCGCCGAACGCCCAGGCGGTCCGCGTCAAGGGCGATTTCAACGGCTGGAACGGCCGTCAGCACTCGATGCGGTCCCTCGGCTCCTCCGGGGTCTGGGAACTTTTCATCCCCGGCGTTTTAGCAGGGGCGTGCTATAAATTCGAGATCCGGACTAAAGACGGTTACTGGGTGGAGAAGGCGGATCCGATGGCCTTCGGCACGGAGGTTCCGCCGCTGACGGCATCGCGTGTTGTGGAGCCCTCCTACGCGTTCAAGGATGCCGACTGGATGGAAGCCCGCGCCGCCCGGGATCCGCACAACTCGCCAATGAGCGTTTACGAAGTGCACCTTGGCTCCTGGCGGGTCGGACTCAGCTACCGGGAACTGGCCAAGGAACTGGTCGAATACGTCAAGTGGCTCGGCTTCTCGCATGTGGAGCTCATGCCGGTGGCGGAGCACCCGTTCGGCGGATCCTGGGGCTACCAGGTCACGTCCTACTTCGCCCCGACATCTCGCTTCGGCCACCCCGACGAGTTCCGGTACCTTGTGGATGAACTCCACCAGGCCGGCATCGGCGTGCTGCTGGACTGGGTGCCGGCGCACTTCCCCAAGGACGAATGGGCGCTGGCCCGGTTCGACGGGGAAGCGCTGTACGAGCACTCCGACCCCAACCTGGGCGAGCACCCGGACTGGGGAACGCTCATCTTTGACTTCGGCCGCAGCGAAGTGCGCAACTTCCTGGTCGCGAACGCGCTCTACTGGCTCGACGAATTCCACATCGACGGCCTGCGCGTGGATGCCGTCGCCTCGATGCTCTACCTGGACTACTCCCGCGAGGAGGGGCAGTGGCAGCCGAACCGCTTCGGCGGACGGGAAAACCTCGAAGCCATCTCCTTCCTGCAGGAAGTCAACGCCACGGTCTACAAGACGCACCCCGGTGCGGTCATGATCGCCGAGGAATCCACCGCCTTCCCGGGTGTCACGGCACCCACGAGCCACGGCGGCCTGGGCTTCGGGATCAAGTGGAACATGGGCTGGATGCATGACTCGCTCAAGTACATGTCCGAGGATCCGTTCAACCGCCGGTGGCACCACGGGACCATCACCTTCTCCATGGTCTACGCCTACACGGAGAACTTCCTCCTGCCGATCAGCCATGACGAGGTTGTGCACGGCAAGGGGTCGATGCTGCGGAAGATGCCGGGGGACCGCTGGCAGCAGCTGGCGAACCTGCGCGCCTTCCTGGGCTACCAGTGGGCCCACCCGGGCAAGAAGCTGATCTTCATGGGCACCGAATTCGGCCAGGAAGCCGAATGGTCCGAGCAGCACGGCCTCGACTGGTGGCTGGCGGAAATTCCGGCGCACCGGGGGATACAGCTCCTGGCCAAGGACCTTAACGAGCTGTACCGCGCCACCCCGGCGCTCTACGAACGGGACAACGACCCCGCCGGCTTCCAGTGGATCAATGGCGGGGACTCCAACCGCAATGTCCTGACCTTCATCCGCCGGGACGCCGCGGGCAACCCGCTGGTGTGCGCCTTCAACTTCTCAGGAGCCCCGCACGTCGACTTCCACCTGGGGGTCCCCGCGGTGGGGCAGTGGGAGGAAGTGCTGAACACCGACGCCGACGCGTACGGCGGTTCCGGCGTCCTGAACGAGGGAACGCTCACTGCCCCGGACCTGGCCATCGACGGCCAGCCGGCCACCCTGATTGTCACGCTGCCCCCGCTGGGTGCCGCGTACTTCAAGCCGGTGGGCTGACTATTGACTGCCGTCCCTAACGGCCCGGCGTAGCGTCGTCGAAGAGCCCGGAATCCCCGTGATTCCGGGCTTTTTGATGCCCTGGCGCAGCCCGCTCGGACGCCCCTTTGTCAGCGGGGCGAAGTGGTGGTAGAGTTTATTTCCGCGCTGCTCCCCGGAGTTGAACGGCCACCACGACCCAGATGCCTCACGGCAAGCCTGAGTCGGGGCGCCGAATTGACAAGGGTGAAGCGGCCCGGTAAGTTAGTAAAGTTGCTCCGGAGCGATCCACGGCTGAGGTTGTGGTGGTGCCGGGTGTGTCTGTTGTTTGAGAACTCAATAGTGTGCCAAGTTTGTTGATACCAATTTATTGTATTGAATTGGTTGAATTGATCAGGCCTGCCACCCCGTGGTGTGGTCTGGTTTTTACAGCTGGTTTCAAATTTTGTGCATTGTGTGCATCCCGTTTTCCCGGGGGCGCATGGTGTGTCTGTTTTACTTCAACGGAGAGTTTGATCCTGGCTCAGGATGAACGCTGGCGGCGTGCTTAACACATGCAAGTCGAACGATGATCCCAGCTTGCTGGGGGATTAGTGGCGAACGGGTGAGTAACACGTGAGTAACCTGCCCTTAACTCTGGGATAAGCCTGGGAAACTGGGTCTAATACCGGATATGACTCCTCATCGCATGGTGGGGGGTGGAAAGCTTTATTGTGGTTTTGGATGGACTCGCGGCCTATCAGCTTGTTGGTGAGGTAATGGCTCACCAAGGCGACGACGGGTAGCCGGCCTGAGAGGGTGACCGGCCACACTGGGACTGAGACACGGCCCAGACTCCTACGGGAGGCAGCAGTGGGGAATATTGCACAATGGGCGAAAGCCTGATGCAGCGACGCCGCGTGAGGGATGACGGCCTTCGGGTTGTAAACCTCTTTCAGTAGGGAAGAAGCGAAAGTGACGGTACCTGCAGAAGAAGCGCCGGCTAACTACGTGCCAGCAGCCGCGGTAATACGTAGGGCGCAAGCGTTATCCGGAATTATTGGGCGTAAAGAGCTCGTAGGCGGTTTGTCGCGTCTGCCGTGAAAGTCCGGGGCTCAACTCCGGATCTGCGGTGGGTACGGGCAGACTAGAGTGATGTAGGGGAGACTGGAATTCCTGGTGTAGCGGTGAAATGCGCAGATATCAGGAGGAACACCGATGGCGAAGGCAGGTCTCTGGGCATTAACTGACGCTGAGGAGCGAAAGCATGGGGAGCGAACAGGATTAGATACCCTGGTAGTCCATGCCGTAAACGTTGGGCACTAGGTGTGGGGGACATTCCACGTTTTCCGCGCCGTAGCTAACGCATTAAGTGCCCCGCCTGGGGAGTACGGCCGCAAGGCTAAAACTCAAAGGAATTGACGGGGGCCCGCACAAGCGGCGGAGCATGCGGATTAATTCGATGCAACGCGAAGAACCTTACCAAGGCTTGACATGAACCGGAAACACCTGGAAACAGGTGCCCCGCTTGCGGTCGGTTTACAGGTGGTGCATGGTTGTCGTCAGCTCGTGTCGTGAGATGTTGGGTTAAGTCCCGCAACGAGCGCAACCCTCGTTCTATGTTGCCAGCGCGTTATGGCGGGGACTCATAGGAGACTGCCGGGGTCAACTCGGAGGAAGGTGGGGACGACGTCAAATCATCATGCCCCTTATGTCTTGGGCTTCACGCATGCTACAATGGCCGGTACAAAGGGTTGCGATACTGTGAGGTGGAGCTAATCCCAAAAAGCCGGTCTCAGTTCGGATTGGGGTCTGCAACTCGACCCCATGAAGTCGGAGTCGCTAGTAATCGCAGATCAGCAACGCTGCGGTGAATACGTTCCCGGGCCTTGTACACACCGCCCGTCAAGTCACGAAAGTTGGTAACACCCGAAGCCGGTGGCCTAACCCCTTGTGGGAGGGAGCTGTCGAAGGTGGGACTGGCGATTGGGACTAAGTCGTAACAAGGTAGCCGTACCGGAAGGTGCGGCTGGATCACCTCCTTTCTAAGGAGCACCTACAATCATCTTGCCCCGTGTATGCGGGTGTGGAGGGGTTGTCAGGAGTACGCCCGTTGCGCAGACGCTAGTTCTGCGGCGGGTGCTCACGGGTGGAATATCAGCAAATAGCGGCCGCCGGTTTTTCCCCGGCACCCAGTACGGATACACGCCCCTTTGGGGTGGTGGTCCTGGAACGGTGCCTGGGAGGGTAACGGGCGGTTTAGTGTTTGGCACACTGTTGGGTCCTGAGGCAACAGGACCACGGCACGCAGCTCTGCGCGGGTTCCCTTACGGGGGAGTCCGGCGCGGGGGCGGCGTGGTGTGGGACTTGTGTTTCTGGTTTCCTGGCTGCACCGAGCACACACGAATGCGTGTGTGGGGTGTGTGGTACGGGGTTGTTGTTTGAGAACTACATAGTGGACGCGAGCATCTTTTATAAGAAGCAATTTCCAAGATATATGAACCTGGATCTGTTGTCTCATCCTTAGGGGTGGGGTGATGGTTTCTGTGGTTCTCTCGAAAGAATAGCGTTTTATTGATCTTTTGTGGTCAAGTTTTTAAGAGCACACGGTGGATGCCTTGGCATTAGGAGCCGAAGAAGGACGTAGGAATCTGCGATAAGCCTGGGGGAGTCGATAACCGGACTGTGATCCCAGGGTGTCCGAATGGGGAAACCCCGCCAGGGGCGCGAGCTGCCTGGTGACCCGCATCTGAACACATAGGGTGCGTGGAGGGAACGCGGGGAAGTGAAACATCTCAGTACCCGCAGGAAGAGAAAACAATAGTGATTCCGTCAGTAGTGGCGAGCGAACGCGGATCAGGCTAAACCGTTCCATGTGTGATAGCCGGCGGGCGTTGCATGGTCGGGGTTGTGGGACTTCCCATTCTGTCTCTGCCGGGACAGTGGGGTGTGTAGTACAGGCATAGGTGAACGGTCTTGAAAGGCCGGCCAGAGAGGGTGTGAGCCCCGTAACCGAAATGTTGTGTACCGCCCGGGGAGTATCCCAAGTAGCACGGGGCCCGAGAAATCCCGTGTGAATCTGTCAGGACCACCTGATAAGCCTAAATACTCCCTAATGACCGATAGCGGACCAGTACCGTGAGGGAAAGGTGAAAAGTACCCCGGGAGGGGAGTGAAACAGTACCTGAAACCGTGTGCTTACAATCCGTCGGAGCCAGTCTGATTCTGGTGACGGCGTGCCTTTTGAAGAATGAGCCTGCGAGTTAGTGTTACGTCGCGAGGTTAACCCGTGTGGGGAAGCCGTAGCGAAAGCGAGTCTGAATAGGGCGTTGCAGTGGCGTGATCTAGACCCGAAGCGAAGTGATCTACCCATGGCCAGGTTGAAGCGACGGTAAGACGTCGTGGAGGACCGAACCCACTTCAGTTGAAAATGGAGGGGATGAGCTGTGGGTAGGGGTGAAAGGCCAATCAAACTTCGTGATAGCTGGTTCTCCCCGAAATGCATTTAGGTGCAGCGTTGCGTGTTTCTTACCGGAGGTAGAGCTACTGGATGGCTAATGGGCCCTACAAGGTTACTGACGTCAGCCAAACTCCGAATGCCGGTAAGTGAGAGCGCAGCAGTGAGACTGTGGGGGATAAGCTTCATAGTCGAGAGGGAAACAGCCCAGACCACCAACTAAGGCCCCTAAGCGTGTGCTAAGTGGGAAAGGATGTGGAGTTGCGAAGACAACCAGGAGGTTGGCTTAGAAGCAGCCATCCTTAAAAGAGTGCGTAATAGCTCACTGGTCAAGTGATTCCGCGCCGACAATGTAGCGGGGCTCAAGTACACCGCCGAAGTTGTGGATTTCAGATATTAGCTAAGCCGCCCCTTGTGGGTTGGTTCAGGCGTCTGGAGTGGTAGGGGAGCGTCGTGTGGGCAGTGAAGTCGCGGTGTAAACCAGCGGTGGAGCCTACACGAGTGAGAATGCAGGCATGAGTAGCGAAAGACGGGTGAGAAACCCGTCCGCCGAATGATCAAGGGTTCCAGGGTCAAGCTAATCTGCCCTGGGTAAGTCGGGACCTAAGGCGAGGCCGACAGGCGTAGTCGATGGACAACGGGTTGATATTCCCGTACCGGCGAAAAACCGCCCATGCTGAACAGGGGATACTAACCGCCCGAAACCTGCCCGGCCGCCCTTGTGGCGACCCGGGTTTTGGTGGAGCGCGGGACCTGATCCTGGGAGGCAAGCGTATTAACAGGTGTGACGCAGGAAGGTAGCCGAGCCGGGCGATGGTTGTCCCGGTCTAAGGATGTAGGGCGAACGGTAGGCAAATCCGCCGTTCATGATGCCTGAGACCCGATGGGACTCCCGTAAGGGGGGATTCGGTGATCCTATGCTGCCTAGAAAAGCATCGACGCGAGGTTTTAGCCGCCCGTACCCCAAACCGACACAGGTGATCAGGTAGAGAATACTAAGGCGATCGAGAGAATTATGGTTAAGGAACTCGGCAAAATGCCCCCGTAACTTCGGGAGAAGGGGGGCCCCCATCGTGATGGACACTAGCTGTCCGGAGCGTGCAGGGGCCGCAGAGACCAGGGGGAAGCGACTGTTTACTAAAAACACAGGTCCGTGCGAAGTCGCAAGACGATGTATACGGACTGACTCCTGCCCGGTGCTGGAAGGTTAAGAGGACCGGTTAGCCGCAAGGCGAAGCTGAGAATTCAAGCCCCAGTAAACGGCGGTGGTAACTATAACCATCCTAAGGTAGCGAAATTCCTTGTCGGGTAAGTTCCGACCTGCACGAATGGAGTAACGACTTCCCCGCTGTCTCAACCATAAACTCGGCGAAATTGCAGTACGAGTAAAGATGCTCGTTACGCGCAGCAGGACGGAAAGACCCCGAGACCTTTACTATAGTTTGGTATTGGTGTTCGGAGTGGCTTGTGTAGGATAGGTGGGAGACGTTGAAGCCCGGACGCCAGTTCGGGTGGAGTCATCGTTGAAATACCACTCTGGTCACTTTGGACATCTAACTTCGGCCCGTAATCCGGGTCAGGGACAGTGCCTGATGGGTAGTTTAACTGGGGCGGTTGCCTCCTAAAAAGTAACGGAGGCGCCCAAAGGTTCCCTCAGCCTGGTTGGCAATCAGGTGTCGAGTGTAAGTGCACAAGGGAGCTTGACTGTGAGAGAGACATCTCGAGCAGGGACGAAAGTCGGGACTAGTGATCCGGCGGTACATTGTGGAATGGCCGTCGCTCAACGGATAAAAGGTACCTCGGGGATAACAGGCTGATCTTGCCCAAGAGTCCATATCGACGGCATGGTTTGGCACCTCGATGTCGGCTCGTCGCATCCTGGGGCTGGAGTAGGTCCCAAGGGTTGGGCTGTTCGCCCATTAAAGCGGTACGCGAGCTGGGTTTAGAACGTCGTGAGACAGTTCGGTCCCTATCCGCTGCGCGCGCAGGAAATTTGAGAAGGGCTGTCCTTAGTACGAGAGGACCGGGACGGACGAACCTCTGGTGTGTCAGTTGTACTGCCAAGTGCACCGCTGATTAGCTACGTTCGGATGGGATAACCGCTGAAAGCATCTAAGCGGGAAGCTCGCTTCGAGATGAGATTTCCATACACCTTGTGTGTGAGAGGCCCCCAGCCAGACCACTGGGTTGATAGGCCGGATGTGGAAGCGAGGACTAACGACTCGTGAAGCTGACCGGTACTAATAGGCCGATAACTTACACCACACACTCCCTTCGTGAACGGATTCAAAAGACGTTCACACCATGAAGAGAGTACAAAGATAACAAGACTGCTTGCGTCCACTATGTGGTTCCCAAACAACAAACCCGTTGCTTGAGGAACAAAAACCACAACAAAATAAACAACACCACAGTTGTAACACCACAGATTTCCCACCCGCCACACCCCCAGGGGCCGTGACGGGAACGGGAGCAAGGGTTACGGCGGTCATAGCGTGGGGGAAACGCCCGGTCCCATTCCGAACCCGGAAGCTAAGACCCACAGCGCCGATGGTACTGCACCCGGGAGGGTGTGGGAGAGTAGGTCACCGCCGGAACATCATTAAACGGTCGAGAGCCCCAACCACACGGTTGGGGCTCTCCCGCATTTAACGCCCAAACACTTCCTAGAGAATCGCCGTCATGGTCCTCCAGCCCGGACCCACACCGCCAGCCGCTCTCCTGCCAGGACGTGAGGGAGTGACGGGCCGCGGGTAGAGTTGTTGCCCATGGACAACCTCTTCAGCCACGCAGCCCCTGACGCCGCCGAGACACCGGAGCCGGCAGCAGCCGACGGGCTGGAGCCTGTCGTGTACACCGTTATTGTCCCGGGGGCAGTGGCGCGTGCCTTTGTTGGATTCACCGAACACACGCACCTCTGGTGGCCCCTGGAGGAGCACAGCGTCTTCGGTGCCGGCTCCTATGTTGAATTCGAAGAGAACCTGGTCCTGGAGAGCGCGGACGACGGCAGGACCGCCATCTGGGGGTCCATCGATGACTGGCAGCCCCCGCTCTCTTTCCACGCCAGCTGGCACCCCGGTACGTCCGCCGTCTGGTCCACGGAGCTGCGCGTCGCGTTCCGGGCCGTGGAGGGCGGAACCGAGCTCCGCCTTGTGCACAGCGGGTGGGAAGGTGCCGAGGACCCCGCCGCAACGCGGGCCGAGTACGCCGCCGGCTGGCCGGGAGTCCTGGACCGCTTCGTGCGGTTCATGGGCGGGGCTGGCGCCTAAGGCTTCCGGCCCCAAAGCGTTCCCGAGGCAGCCCGCCAAAGAGACCAGCTAGTGCGAGGGGGAAGGCGGCAACAGCTGCGATGTGGCGGAGGAGACTGTAGGGGGCAAACACTGCGATGCCACCGACCAGGACCGCCGGCGCCGCGACGAACGTAGTGACCCAGCGCGGGTCACCTCGCAACGCCGACCAGAGAGCCGCGCCCAAGGACGCCACGGCTCCGGCGAGGATGAACAGTCCTCCCACGCGTGCATCCTCCACGAGGGCCGGCTCCGGTGTAAAGCCGAAGAACAGCGCTCTCAGCAGCCCTGTGCTCATGAGGGTTATCGACGCGACGACAAGCAGCGCCCAGAGCACAGTTCCGACCCATCCCTCTCGATGTCCGGTGGTGCGTTCCTGGCTCATTAGATTCCCCCGGGCTAGTGGAGCGGCGCCGTGTCCACCGGCGGAACGGTCGTGCTGGAACGGATTACAAAGCGCGTGGGGTACTCGGTGTCCGCCGCCCCGGTGTCCCCGGCGCCGTCGAGCCCGGCCAGCAGGCGGCGGACAGCCAGCGCGCCCTGGCCGCGGGCGTCCTGGTCAATCGTCGTGAGACCAAACACCCCACCGAGTTCGTGGCCGTCGATGCCGATCACGGACAGGTCGTCCGGTACCCGCAGCCCGAAGTCGCGGGCGGCGAGGATGATGCCGATCGCCATTTCATCGGACGCCGCGAAGACGGCAGTCGGCCGCTCCACGGAGCCGCCGAGCAGTTGCCGGGCGCTGGCGTAGGCGCCCTGGATGGTGAAGTCGGCGGAGACCTGCCATTCCGGCCGGATCGCCAGCCCGGCGTCATTCATGGCCTTCTTGAACCCGGCCTGGCGGGTGCCCGGCAGGCGGAAGTCCTGCTCGTAGGCCGCGTCACCGGTCATGTGGGCGATCTTGCTGTGGCCGAGCTGGATCAGGTGGCGGGCCGCGGCCCGGGCAATACCCGAATCGTCGATGCGGATGGTGGAGGCGCCGGGCAGCGGGCCGCCGATGCCGACGATGGGCCGGTGGATCGCGAGCAGCTGCTGGATCTCGGCTTCGCTGAGCTCCAGCGACACGGCAATCACCGCGTCCACCCGCTTGCGCAGCAGGAAGTCGTTCAGCACGCTGTGCCGGCGTTCCTGCCCCTCGCTGACGTTGTAAAGCGTGAGGTCATAGCCCGCGTCCAGCAAGGTGGCCGAGACGCCCTCCACAACCGAGGAAAAGAACCAGCGGTGCACGGACGGAACCACAACGCCCACGTTGTGGTTCCGTCCGGAGGCCAGGCTGGACGCATGGTACGAGAGGACGAAGCCGAGTTCGGCAGCGGCGCTCTGGGCGCGTTCCCGGCTGCGGGCCGAGACATTTCCCTTGCCGCTCAAGGCCCGCGAAACGGTGGCTATGGAGAGGCCAGCCCGCTCAGCGACGTCCTTGATGCCGGGCATTCTTAGCTCTCCGCGTCCTCGATGTAGATTTCCAGCCAAACAGTTTCCCCTGAGCCTAACCGATGCCCCGGGCCGGCCGGATCAGATGACGAGGGACCGTCCCCGGCGGAGGCCTGGGAGCTGCGCAGCAGCACCCGCCCGGCGGGGAGTTCGACAGCCTCATGCCCCACGTTGAGCAGTACCAGGGTGGTGCCGTTCAGGTACGCGAGGCAGCTGTCCGTGCACCACTGCTCCGCCCAGGCCAGGGAACCCTGGCCGAGCCCCAGTTCGCGCCGGACTGCCAGCATGCGCCGGTACAGGTTGAGGTGTGACGACGGCGACGCGGCCTGGGCGTCACGCGCCAGGCCCGTGAAGCTTGCCGGCTGGGGAAGCCACGGGGCGGCCCCGTCGCCGAATCCGGCGTGCAGTTCGGCGGCGCGCCACGGCAGGGGCACGCGGCAGCCGTCGCGGCCCAGGCGTTCGCCGCCGGTGCGCCCGAACGTGGGGTCCTGCCGCTGGCTGTCCGGGATGTCGATCCCGTCGGGCAGGCCAAGCTCTTCGCCCTGGTAAAGGTACGCGCCGCCGGGCAGTCCGAGCATGAACATGGACGCGGCCGCGGCCCGGGAGCGGCCACGGGCCTCGTCCGGCTGGGGATCGAAGGCGCCGATCCCGTCGCCGTCGCGCGGTGCGTGGCCGTCGTAGCCGAACCGGGTGGCGTGCCGGACGACGTCGTGGTTGGAGAGCACCCAGGTGCTGGGTGCCCCGACGGAGTCGAGCGCGGTCAGGGATTCGGTGATGACCCCGCGCATGCGGTGGACGTCCAAGCCGGCGTGCAGGTACGGGAAGTTGAAGGCCTGGTGCATTTCATCCGGCCGGACCCAGTCGGCCAGGCGGGGGAGCGGATCCACGTTCGCTTCGGCGCACAGGATACGGTCCGGGCCGTATTCGGCGAGGATCCGCCGCCATTTGCGGTAGATGTCGTGCAGCGCGGGCTGCCCGAACATCGGAGCGTCATGGCCGGGGTAGCCGTCGCAGCTGTTCCCGTCGGCCCGGCCGCCCCATTCCGGCAGCCCCGGGGCCTTGACCAGGGCATGGGCAACGTCCACCCGGAAGCCCGAAACGCCGCGGTCCAGCCAGAAACGCAGGACCTGCTCGAATTCCTCGTGCACGGCATCGTTGTCCCAGTTGAAGTCCGGCTGGGAAGTGTCAAAGAGGTGCAGGTACCACTGGCCCGGGGTGCCGTCCGGATCGGCGATCCGGGTCCAGGCCGGGCCGCCGAAGTGCGACTCCCAGTTGTTCGGCGGCTCCTCGCCGTACTGGCCGCGGCCGTCGCGGAAGATGAACATGTCCCGCTCCGGGCTGCCGGCGGGCGCGGCCAGCGCAGCCTGGAAAGCGGCGTGCTGGTCCGAGCAGTGGTTCGGTACCAGGTCCACGATCATCCGCAGGCCCAGCCGCGTGGCCTCGGCCATCATGGCGTCAAAGTCTGCCAGCGTGCCGAACAGGGGATCCACATCGCAGTAATCGCTGACGTCGTAGCCGGCGTCGCGCTGCGGGGAACGGTAGAACGGGGAGAGCCAGACGGCGTCGATGTCCAGTTCCGCCAGCTTCGGCAGCTCGGCGGTGATGCCGGCGAGGTCGCCGACGCCGTCCCCGTTCAGGTCCCTGAACGAGCGCGGGTACACCTGGTAGATGACGGCGGAGCGCCACCAGCCAGGGAGATGATCTGCGGGGTGCACCGGCGTCAGGGGGCCGGTCAGGGCCCCGGTCAGTTCGGCGGGGGCGGCGAGTGCTGAGTCAACGGACATGCGGGTAATCGTAAGGCCGAATCAGGCAGATTGAAAACGCTTCCAGCCGGAATCCTGCTGTGCGCTTTCTGCCAGCGTATGGATAGTATCCGTTCGGCGTCTCCTGCCGGCACGCTGACGTGCGGCTATATCGCACAGGACGGTTCTTCGGGTCTCGGGTGGCACCCCGCCTGCTACCCGCCAGTAATGTGACTTTTCAATGTCACATCTCCCGGCACTTTGGAAGCGCTTGCAACTGTGAGCCGCATCACGGACAATGCCGCCGCCCCCAGAGCCTTAGCTGAGGTCTCCGACAGCCCGCCAGGGATGATCCCTTGGCGCCCAATCCGGCGCTCCCGGGTCCGCGCCTTAGACTGAAGGCCGGAGTCGACGAACTGGAGACCGCATGAGCATCATCGACGAGCTCACCTCTGCCCTGGGACCGGCCAAAGTCGCCCTGGACGCGCCCACCCTGACTGTCTACGCCGTGGATCAGGCGCCGGTGCTGGACTACCAGCTGCCGCAGGCCGTGGTCCGGGCCGAATCCATCGAAGACGTCCAGGCCACCGTCCGCGCCTGCGCCGCCCGCGGGGTTCCGCTCGTGGCCCGCGGCGCCGGGACCGGGGTCTCGGGTGGTGCGCACGCGAGCAAGGACTGCGTTGTGCTGAGCCTGGAACGGATGAACCGCATCCTGGACCTCAACGCCGATGACGAAACAGCCGTCGTCGAACCCGGGGTCATCAACGCGGACCTCAATGCGGCCGCCGCAGTCCACGGACTCATGTACGCCCCGGACCCGGCCAGCTTCAAGCAGTCCACGATCGGCGGCAACGTGGCCACGAACGCCGGCGGCCTGCGCTGCGCAAAGTACGGGGTGACCCGCGACTCCGTGCTGGCGCTCGACGTCGTGCTGGCGGACGGTTCGCTTATCCACACCGGCCACCAGACCTTCAAGGGTGTCGCCGGCTACGACCTCACCGGGCTCTTCGTCGGTTCCGAGGGGACCCTGGGGATCGTCGTCGGCATTACCGTCCGGCTCAAGTACCTCCCGCAGGACGTGCACACGATCGCCGCCTTCTACCCGGACTTCCGCAGCGCCGCGGCCGGTGTCCTTGCCGTCGGCAGGGCACGCGTGCAGCCGGCCATCATGGAACTGCTCGACAGCGGCACCCTGGCCCAGCTTGATGCGCTCCACGGCTCGGACCTCGCCGCCCGTGGACAGTCCCTCTTGCTGATCCAGACCGACGGCTTCGGCGCAGCGGCGGAAGCGGCTGCGATCCGGCCCGTCCTCGTGGCCGGCGGCGCGGTCGTGACCATGGAAGCCAGCGCGGAGGCGGAGCGGCTGGTGGAGCTGCGGCGCAACAGCCGCGGGGTGGAGGTCGACGACGAATACCGGGTGGGCGAGGACGTCGCCGTCCCGCGTTCCCGGCTCGTGGACTATGTCGCTGAGCTGGAAGCCATGGCGGCGGCGTACGGGGTCAGGCTCAAGGTGGTGGCACACGCCGGCGACGGCAATCTGCACCCGACGTTCTGGGTGGACCGGGTGGACAACGCTGTGGGAGCCGATGCCATGGGGCGGCTGGGCGAGGCCCTGGACAAATCCATCACCGTGGCGCTGGCGATGGGCGGCACCATCACGGGGGAGCACGGGATCGGCCAGTTTAAGCTGCGCTGGCTCGGGCTGGAACAGAAGGAGCCCGTGCGCGAACTGCAGCGCCGGATCAAGGAGCTCTTCGACCCGGCCGGCATCCTGAACCCGGGCAAGGCGATTTAGCGCGGCCGTGCCACGACCGGCCCCCCCAACTAGCTCGCAGCAAAGGCCGTTTTGAGGGCTCAGAACGGCCCCTGCTGCGAGTGAGTCGGGTGTGCACTCAGTCGTCGGAGTCCGGGTACTCCTCGATGGATTCGTCGGCGCCGTAGCGGGATTCCTCCGTTTCCACCTCCAGGATCTTCAGCAGCCCCGTGTCCGGGTTCAGCATGATGGCCGCCTCGTCCCGGCGGTGGCGCAGCTCGGAGTCGATGTAGGACTGCACGGCTTCGGCCAGCGGAATGTGCCGGTTCTCCTTCTCGGACATGTACCAGCGGTGCTCCAGGATCTCGTGCACGGCCTCCGCGGGCTCCAGCTTCCCGGACAGGTCGCGGGGGATGGAACGAACAATCGGTTCGAAGATCTGGCTGACCCACAGGTGGGCGCTGTATTCCTCGTCCATTCCGGGGTTGTTGTCCGCGCGGAAGGAGTCCATGTCATTCAGCAGCCGGGCGGGCCTGGTTTTCCTGGGCGTCGAGGCCGGTCAGGCGCAGCAGCCGGCGCTGGTGGTGGCCGGCGTCGACCACCTTGGGCTGCAGCTGAATCGTCGAACCGTTCTGCGTCGTCTTGATCGCGTATTCTTCGACGTCGAAGCCGAGCTCGTTGAGCTTCCGGATGCGGGCCGCCACCCGCCAGCGCTCACCGATCTCGAAGGATTCCTTCTCCGTCAGCTCGGTCCAGAGGCGCCGGTAGCTGTCCATGATGAGTTCGCTCGTGGCCACGGGGTCCACTTTTTCCTCGATCAGGCCGCCGTCGAGCAGGTCCATGAGTTCACCGGCGATATTGACCCGGGCGATTTCCAGATCGTATTCGCGCTGGCCCGTTGACAGGTCCGGGTAGAGCTCGCCGGTTTCCGCGTCCACGAGGTAGGCGGCGAACGCGCCGGCGTCGCGGCGGAACAGCGTGTTGGAAAGGGAGACGTCGCCCCAGTAGAACCCGATCAGGTGCAGGCGAACCATGAGCAGGGCCTGGGCGTCGATCAGGCGCGTGAGGGTGTCCTTGCGCAGCATCTGCGAGAAGAGGGCGCGGTAGGGCATGGAGAACTTCAGGTGCCGGGTGACCAGCACTGGGTTCAGCGGCCGGCCCTCCGGCGTCGTGCGGCCGGTGATGACGGCGACCGGTTCCACGCAGGGCACGTCCAGCCGGGCGAGCTTGCGGAGCATGTGGTACTCGTGGCGGGCCACGTGTTCCGAGGTTTCCTTGATGGCGATGACCGAGCCGCCAAGGTGGGCGAAGCGCACGATGTGGCGGGAGATGCCGCGGGGGAGCGCGGCGAGGTATTCCGCCGGCCAGTCCTCCAGCGAGATGTGCCACGGCAGGTCCAGCAGCTCCGGGTCGGTCGCCGCGGCGGTGATGCTCAGCGAGCTCGAGGCCACGGACGACTTGCTGTCATTGGCGCTGGCGGCTTCGAACCGGGGCAGCTTGCCGATCTGACCGTAGTCGGTGGGTTCGTCGTGCCACTGGGCACTGTTTTCCTCGGTGATGTGGTTGTCCTCGGTCATGAGCCAATTCTTCCGTACTAAGGGCGCCGGCCCTAACGAAAGGGTGCTGCCTGGCAGTTAAAGCCCGACGGCGGCCCTCCACTGGGGAGGACCGCCGTCAGTCGTGCAGTGCCGGTGGGTGGGTGGGGACTAGTCGCCCAGGCGCAGGCCGGTCTTGGTGTCGAACAGGTGCACGTGGCCCGACTGCGGGCGGACCCAGATGGATTCACCCTTCATCGGGGGGCGGCGGCCGTCGACACGGGCCACGATATCGTGGCTCTGGCCGTCCAGCGTGGTGTGGCCGTAGACATAGGCGTCGGCGCCGAGTTCTTCGACGACGTCGACCTCAACCTGGAGGCCTTCACCCTGGGCGACCTGCTCGAGGTCCTCCGGGCGGGAGCCGAGCGTGACGGTCTGGCCGTGGGCTTCTTCGAGGACGTTGCGCGGTACCGGGTAGACGGTGCCGCCGAACTGCACGCCGCCGTCGACGACGGGAAGTTCCAGCAGGTTCATGGCGGGGGAGCCGATGAAGCCGGCCACGAAGACGTTCTTGGGCTTGTCGTACAGGTTGCGCGGGGTGTCGACCTGCATCAGCAGGCCGTCCTTCAGCACGGCGACGCGGTCGCCCATGGTCATGGCCTCGACCTGGTCGTGGGTCACGTAGACCGTGGTGACGCCGAGGCGGCGGGTCAGGGACGCGATCTGCGTGCGGGTCTGCACGCGGAGCTTGGCATCAAGGTTCGACAGCGGCTCATCCATGAGGAAGACCTGCGGGTTACGCACGATCGCGCGGCCCATGGCAACACGCTGGCGCTGGCCGCCGGAGAGTGCCTTCGGCTTGCGGTCCAGGTAAGGCTCGAGGTCCAGGAGCTTGGCGGCTTCACGGACACGCTCGGCGCGCTCTTCCTTGCTGACGCCGGCGATCTTCAGGGCGAAGCCCATGTTGTCCGCCACCGTCATGTGCGGGTAGAGGGCGTAGTTCTGGAAGACCATGGCGATGTCGCGGTCCTTCGGGGGGACATCGGTGACATCGCGGTCGCCAATCAGGATCCGGCCGGCGTTGACGTCCTCAAGACCTGCGAGCATGCGCAGGGAGGTCGACTTGCCACAGCCGGAAGGTCCAACGAGGACCAGGAATTCGCCATCGGCGATTTCAATGTTGAGCTTGTCAACAGCGGGCTTATCCGTGCCCGGGTACAGACGTGTTGCGTTATCAAAAGTAACTGTAGCCACAGTTATCAATCCCTTCACCGGCAGGTACGTGCCGGACGATCCGTAGTGAATGGTCTTATTATTCAGTTGTTAATTCAGTTGTCAGCACCTAGTCGTGCGTATACTCCCCGGCCGAAGCCGAGGAGTATCCAATGACGCCGCACGGTACTTGTGCGCCACATCACAACCATACTATGTCATATTTTTGGCAAAAGGGCCAAAATGTTGCGGATGTCACACGTGATCCGGCTTACCCGGGTAGCGCTATGAGGTAAGGTCCGGCAGTCCGAGGGCGCGTCTGCGTTCCCGCAGCAGGGCCTCCAGCAGCTCGGATAGGTGTGCCGGCGCTTCGATCCGGAACTGGGCCTGGGTGAAGTCCAGGCCGACCTTCACGCCGAGATCCCCGGGGAGCAGCCGGGCCAGGGCGTCCTCGTCGGTGGTGTCATCGCCGGCGAAGACCGTGGCTGTGGCGCCGCTGGCCTGGCGCAGGAACGCGATGCCTTCTCCCTTGGAGGAGTGGACCACCGAGGTCTCCAGCACGCGGTTGCCGTTCTTCAGGTACACCCCGGGCCGGTCCTGCAGGACGGCGCGGGCAGCGGCGACGGCGTCTTCGGCAACGTCGTCCGCGGCCAGCCGGGTGTGCAGGACGACGCCGGCCGGCTTGTCCTCCAGCAGGGTTCCCGGTGCCACCTCCACGATGCCCTCCAGCTCGCGCCGGACCTCGGCGAGCAGTTCCCGGCGGGCGTCATCGAGTTCCAGTTTCGAGGACCCAGGTCCCATCCAGACTTCGGCGCCGTGGCTGCCGATCAGCAGCGTCTTCTCCGGGGGGAAGGCGACCGCCCGCAGGCTGTCCAGGGCCCGCCCCGAGATGAGCGCCGTCGTCGTCCGTGGCAGTTCCGTAAGAGCGGCGAAGGCAGCTGCCGAGCGGGGGAGCGCGCGGGCATCCCCGGCATGGTCCACCAGGGGTGCCATCGTGCCGTCGAAATCCATGGCGACCAGCAGGTGCTCGGTGGCGGCGATGTGGCGCAGGGCCTCCAGCAGGTCCGGGGCGAGCGAGAGCGGCGTCTGACCAGGGGAAAGCTCAGGAGTCATCGCGGATCACCTTTTCTTCGAGTGTGCTCAGGAAGTCGGAGGACCAGAGATCGACGTCGTGGTCCAGGATCTGCTTGCGCATCGAGCGCATGCGGCGTGCGGCCTCCGCGGGCTGCATGTGGACGGCCTTCATGATGGTGTCCTTGAGGCCGTCGATGTCGTGCGGGTTCATCAGCAGGGCCTGCTTGAGCTGGTCCGCGGCGCCGGCGAACTCGCTCAGCACCAGCGCGCCGTCATTGTTGGTCCGGGCCGTGACGTATTCCTTGGCCACGAGATTCATCCCGTCCCGCAGGGCGGTGACGAGCATAACGTCCGCCGCCAGGTAGAGCGCCACCATCTCCTCGATCGGGTAGCTGTGGTGCAGGTAGCGCACTGCGGTGTTCTGCATGGTGTCGTAGGTGCCGTTGATGTGGCCTACAGTGCCCTCTACTTCTTCGCGCAGCAGGCGGTAGTGCTCCACCCGTTCCCGGCTGGGACTGGCGACCTGGATCAGGGTTGCGTCCTCGACCGACACTTTGCCGTCCGCCAGGAGTTCCTCGTAGGCCTTGAGCCGGTGCCGGATGCCCTTGGTGTAGTCGAGCCGGTCGACGCCGAGCAGGATGGTCTTCGGGTTACCGAGATCCCGGCGGATCTGCCGGGATCGTTCGACGATCTCCGGGTTCCGTGCCAGCTCGCTGATCTGCTTGACGTCGATGGAGATGGGGAAGGCCTGGGCGCGGGCGATATGGGTGGTCTTCCCGTCAGCGCCCTTGACGTGGATCTGCTGCTGCTTGACGCTGGCGCCGAGGAAGCGGCGGGCGGAGCGCATGAAGTTCCCGGCGTCGCTGGGGCGCTGGAAGCCGACCAGGTCAGCGCCCAGCAGCCCGTCGATGATGGCGCGGCGCCACGGCAGCTGGGCGAAGATCTCCGGCGGCGGGAAGGGGATGTGGTTGAAGAACCCGATTTTCAGGTCCGGACGCGCCTCGCGCAGCATCTTCGGGACGAGCTGGAGCTGGTAGTCCTGCACCCAGACAGTGGCGCCGGGGTTTGCGTGGTGGATGACGGCGTCCGCGAAGCGTCGGTTGACCTTTCGGTAGGAGTCCCACCAGGTCCGGTGGAACTCCGGCGGGGCGATCACGTCGTGGTAGAGCGGCCAGAGGGTGGAGTTGGAGAAACCCTCATAGAAGAATTCGATGTCGTGTGTGCTCAGCTGGACGGGAACGAGGTCGATGCCGCCGTGGCTGAACGGCTGGACATGCTCATCCGGGGCGCCGTGCCAGCCGACCCAGGCGCCGTCGGTCTTGGTCATCATGGGGGCCAGTGCGGTGACCAGGCCGCCGGGGGAACGGCGCCAGCCGTCCTCGCATCCGGGCTCGTCGGGGGAGCAGCGGTCGACCGGCAGACGGTTGGAAACCACCATGAAGTCATACTGCGCGTCCGGGTCAGTGTCGCTGGGGCCGGGTGCGCTGGTGCCGTGCGCGTCCGCGCCGGTGGATTCTGGATCCGATTCGGCGTGTTTGGTTGCCTGCATTGGTGCTCCCTGGGATTCGCTCGTGGCTCCTATCCACCCTAGCCCGGCCGAATCTTCTGTGCTATTCGTCCGGTGGGAGGCGGGGAGGAAGGTTGAAAGCGCAAGTTCCCAGTTTTCTCCCCTAAAATGATGAATTGCCACCCAGTGGATATCACCGGCCGATCGACCCGAGGAACTAATGAGCCCCGCAAACGAACCCCGTCAGTCCAAAACAGAGCGAACTGCCGCGGCCCGCGAGAAAGCCCGTGAAATCCGCGAGGCGCAGGTGAAGAAGGACAAGCGCAACAAGCTGCTCATCGGCTGGGGCATCGTTGCCGCCGTCGTGGCCATCATTGTGGTCGTGGCGCTGGTCGTCACCTCGAACATTCAGAAGAACGCCCCGATTGCGGACGAGGGACCCACCCCGGCCAACGGCAACGTTTACGGCGGCGTCACGCTGCTGGCAAACTCCGAGGTCGCGAAGACCGAGCCTGCGACCGTCCGGGTCGCCGACATTCCCGCTCCGGCGGAAACCCCGCCGGCGGTAGTGACCGCGCCCGGCGCCGAGGCTGAGGCCGGCAAACCGGTCAAGGTGATCCTCTACATCGACTTCATCTGCCCGGTGTGCAAGAACTTTGAGACCCAGTACAACGAGACCCTCACGAACCTTCGCAACGAAGGCAAGATCACCGTGGAGTACCGCCCGCTGGGCTTCTTGGACACACGCTCCACCACGAACTACTCCTCCCGCGCGGCCAACGCCGCTGCCTGCGTTGTGAACGAATCCCCGGAGAAGTACGCGGACTTCGTCAATGCGCTGTTTGAGCAGCAGCCCGCCGAAGGCGGCGCCGGCATCTCGGATGCAGATCTGAAGAAGATGGCCACCGATGTCGGGGCCAAGAGCATCGAAACGTGCGTGGACGAGAAAACGTACCGCCCGTGGGTGAAGTACACCACCCAGCAGGCAGCCTCCATCGGAGTCACCGGCACGCCCACCGTGTTCGTTGAGGGCCAGCAGTGGGGCAAGGGCGAGAGCGCCCAGACCCCGTTCGAGGAGTTCCTCCAGGCCGCCATCGACGCCAAGCAGTAGGCGGCAGGATCCGGCAGCAACTGCGGGCCCGGTTCCGGATTCTTCCGGAGCCGGGCCTGTTTTTATCACCGGGCATCCGTGGGCTAACCTTATCTAGCGCCATGGCGCCAGGCCCCTCATCGCGGCCCGGTGCCACCGGCGCACAGGAATGCCTCCTTAGCTCAGTTGGCCAGAGCACCGCTCTTGTAAAGCGGGGGTCGTCGGTTCGAATCCGACAGGGGGCCCAAGAAGAACCGCGTTGTTACCGGGAACTATCCCGGTGGCGGCGCGGTTTTCGTTGGTCTTCCATGAGGGCCCCCACCTTGCGCCTGCCCACCTTGCATCGTCCGGGCCTTGACCTCTTCGCCGGCAGGACTACCGTGGCAAAGTACGGGACATTTGTGGACAATGTTCTCTACAGCGCGCATCACGTCTTGGGTGGTTCCAGCCATCCAACGCACAGTCTGATTCTCTAGCCGGCGTGCCGGGATTCCGGCAGGCCAGAGTTCTTTGGGGGACACCATGACCGCCAGATACCTGCACCGGCGCGCCGCTGCCGCCGGCCTGACGATGTTCACCCTGGCCGCCCTGCTGTCCGGCTGCATGGCCAGCGCCCCCGCCGAACCGGGCGCCTCCACCCAGCCCGCCGCCCCCACCCAGACCGGTGCAACGGCCTCGGCCGCTGCCCCCTCCGCGCCGCCCGCGGCCCCGGCATCGGCTGCCTTGGCGGACAGTGCGCCGTACCAGGCGCTGACAGCGGAGCAGCAGCAGAAGATCAGCGCGCTGGAGGCCATGGACCAGGCCACGTTCGAGCAGCAGAGCCGGGATGACCAGCTGGCCTTCGGGGCGTTCCTGCGTGAGGTCTACCCGGAGGACGCCGTCCCGGCGTCCGGGAAGGTATCCCGGACAAGCACCGGTGCCGAGATCATCGACGACGAACGGCTCAAGGAAGCGACCGCCCGCGGGAGCGTCCAGCCTGACGGCGCCGCCACAGCCACGCCCGCAGCGACCGGCAGCAACTACACCAAAATGGCGCCGTCGCGTGTCTCGCCGCTTTTTCCCACGGCCTACGCAGAAGTCTCCGCGCCGTCCGGACCGGGCCAGGAGAGTGCCCTCTCCGGGCTCTCGGACCCGCAGCGCATGGTCATTGTTACTGAATCCAACAATTTCATTTTCTATGACGGCTCCTGGGAACAGCTCGAGTTCAAGGTCGTCGAAATGCAAAGCACCGATACCCAGGCCCGCAGCCAGCTGTTTTTCGCTTTCACGCCGTTCACGGACATCCATGGGGCCAAGGACGGGGTCTGGGTCCTGATGTTCAGCGCGCAGGAGGGCCAGGAAAAATGGATCCCCGACCTGTCCGTGATCGACTGAGCAACGGCCGGCTCCCGCGCCGCCGTCGTGGGGCCCCCGGACAAGGATCCCCGACGGGACGCCGGCGGGACGTTAGGCCCTAGCCGACGGAAACCGCGCGGCGGAGTCTGGGCCTATGACTGAATCAAACCCGGACAAGACGCCGGACATCAAAGCCACGCAGCTGCAGGAACAGCCGACGGCGGTGCTGCGCGAGACCGTCCCGATGAAGGGGCTCCGCGAGTTCTTCGGCCGCGCCTACAGCTCGGTGATGAGTGCGGCGGAACAACAGCACGTCCAGCTGGCCGGACCGCCCTTCGCGATGTACCGCGGGATGCCGACCGACGTCGTCGACGTCGAAGCCGGCTTTCCGGTCGCGGCGCCCTTTCCCGGCGGCGGCGACAGCGGTGTGACCGCAGGTTCCCTGCCGGCCGGCCGGGCCTTCGAAGCGATGCACGTCGGTCCTTATGAGACTCTCCCCGAAACGTACGGGGCGATCATGGAGAAGATGCAGGCCGAAGGCCTGACGCCCGGCACCGCGATGTGGGAGTACTACCTCAGCGACCCGGCGGCGGAGCCGGACCCGGCGACCTGGAAGACGCTCATCATCTGGCCCGTCGCCTGAGCGCACAGCCCGTCGTGCAGGCTGCCCGGCGTCGACCCTCGGGGGAGCCGTGGCGCCCGTCGTTGGACCCCTCCCGTCCCAATCGGAGGGCCGTGCGACGCAAAGTGTCTGATTCGGCACACTATTCTTCAACTGCGTGCATAATGTCCTAAACTGCTTCACTGAAGTGCCTGAAATGGCGCGGCGCAGCAACGAAAGTGAACCCCCAAATGGCTACCGATTACGACGCACCACGCAAGACAGAAGAAGAATCTCCCGCCGAGTCGCTGGAGGCACTTCAGGCGTCTCGCAGTGGAGGCGCCCAGACTGCAGTCATCGACGTCGACGAGAACGACACCGCTGAAGGCATCGACCTTCCCGGCGCTGATCTTTCCGGCGAAGAACTGACCGTCGTTGTAGTTCCCGAGCAGTCCGATGAATTCACCTGCTCCTCCTGCTTCCTGGTCCGTCACCGGTCGCAGGTGGCCAAGGAAAAGAACGGCCTGAAGTACTGCCGCGACTGCGAAGGCTAGGGGACTTTCCACCGCGCACCACCACTTCACAACTTCCAGCAAGGCACCGCGAAGCGCCGGATTCCGCAAGGGACCGGCGCTTCGCCGTTGCCGGGAGTTCCCGACCACAGGACGACGGCGGTGCAACCGTCCCGTAACCCGGCGCGGCGCAGCCTAACGGTTCGGCGCAGATCCGGCCGGCCCCTCGATTCGGCCCGGAAACGCTCCTATCCTGTTGCTATCTCATCACTCGAGGGGGCGGCCCAAATGAAGAAGTTCCGGGTGTGGCTGGTAGCGATCCTGATGGCTGTGGGCTCGGGGCTCGTGGCGCCCGGTCCCGCGGCGGCGGCACCCTACTGCGGACTGGTGTGGGGGTCGCTGATGAAGGCCGACCCGCTGATGAGCCAGGCCCAGGTGACGAATGTCCGCACGGGGCAGCACTACTGCTTCGACCGGCTGGTCATCGACCTCAACGGGCCCGTCGCCGGCTACACCGTCCGCTACGTTCCGCAGGTCACGCAGGACGGTTCGGGGTTCCCTGTCCCGCTGCGCGGCCAGGCGTTCCTCCAGGTCACGGCCAACGCCCCGGCCTACGTGAACGGCAACGCCACCTACAATCCGGCCGACCCCAAGGAACTGAGCAACGTCAGCGGTTACCAGACCTTCCGGCAGGTGGCATGGGCCGGCAGCTTCGAAGGCTATTCAAGCCTCGGCCTCGGAGTCCGGGCCCGGCTGCCGTTCCGCGTGTTTACCCTGGAGGGACCGGCCGCGGGCTCACGGCTCGTGATCGACGTCGCGCATTACTGGTGAGGCCTGTCCGGCCAGCCGCCGGCGTCCTGGGCCAGGGGGTGCCCGCCGCGGGTAGTAAGCCGACTTAGTAAGCTGACCGAGAAATTCCTCCGGGACCGTCGCGGTCCCGTTGCGCCCTGCGGTAGCGTCGAAGATATCGGACCTAGCGATACCGGACGCCACGGTATCGCACCTACTCAGGAGGACGCATGAAAGCTTCACCGACCCTCACGACGAACCTGCAGGCGGTGCTTGTTGACCTGATCGAACTTCACGTTCAGGGCAAGCAGGCGCACTGGAACATTGTCGGAACGAACTTCCGGGACCTCCACCTGCAGCTGGACGAGATCATCGACTCTGCCCGTGAGTTCGCGGATGACCTGGCCGAGCGCATGCGCGCACTCCACGCTCTTCCGGACGGCCGCAGCTCCACGGTGTCGAAGTCCACGGCGCTCGCCGAGTTCCCCAGCGGCCTGATCAACACCAAGGACGCCATTGAGCGGATCGTCGCAGCCCTTGAGGCCGCCGTCGGCACCATGCGCAAAGTCCACGACGAAGTCGACGAAGAAGACCCCACCACGGCGGACCTGCTGCACGGGTTCATCGCCAAGTTCGAGCAGTACGCCTGGATGGTCAATGCGGAGACGATGCGGGCCAACTCCAGCGTCACCACGGCGGACAGCAAGTAGCGTTCCCCGGCAGATCCCAGCGCCCGGCCCCGGTTCCCACCGGCGCCGGGCGCTTGGCGTTTAAGCAGCGCCGGGCGCTTGGCGTTCATGCAGCGCCGCCGGCCGGCTCGGGAGCGGTCCGGTTCCCCGTTTTCCGGTTGTTTAGCGTTCTATTTGGCGGTCGGCACCTTCCGTAGCACGACGGCGGCGAGCACCGACGCGCCGGCCATGAGCACGAGGGCAATCGTGGCCGTGATGTGGACGCCTGAATCGAACGCGGCCCGGGCTGCGGTCATCACGCCCTCCGCCAGCGGTCCCGGGAGGGCCTGCGCCAGTTCGACGGCCCCGGCGAGCGTCTCGCCCGCCTGGGCTGATGCCTCAGCCGGTGCCGCGTCCTCGACGCCGGCGGGAAGCCGCAGATTGCCCTGGTAGGACGCCGTCAGGATGGATCCGAGGATGGCGGTGCCCAGCAGGGAACCGATTTCGTAGCCGGTCTCCGAAATAGCGGCCGCCGCCCCGGACTTCTCCGCCGGTGCGGCACCGAGGATCAGGTCGTTGGAAATGGTCTCCGCGGCGCCGACGCCGAGGCACAGCACCAGCAGGGCCGCCAGCAGCAGCGCCGGGCCGTTGCCGTGGTCGCCGAAGGCGACAAGGAAGTAGCCGCCGGCACTCAGGAGCAGCCCGCCCGCGACCACAAAACCAGGGCGGACCTTCTTCACGAGCGGCACCACCAGCAGGCCGGCCAGGACGGTCGCGATGAGCGCGGGCACCATGGCGACACCGGATTCCGAGGGGGACTGCCCCTCGATCAGCTGCAGGTGCTGGGCCAGGAACAGGATGAAGCCGTTGAAGGAGAACAGCGCCAGCACGTTGGCGATGATGGCGGTGCTGAAGACCCGGTTGCCGAAGAGGCTGAGGTCCAGCAGGGGAGCAGCCCGGTTTGCTGCCAGCGGCAGGCCGGACGCCAGTAGCCGCTGCCGCCGGATGAAGACGTACCCCATCAGCAGGCCGAAGCCGATGGCGGCCAGCGGTTCCAGCGCCAGGCCGTGTGTGGCCAAGACCTTGATGCCGTAGACCACCGGCACCATGACCAGCAGGGACAGGACGATGCTGGGCACGTCCACCCGGCCCGGGTTCGGGTCGCGGGATTCCGGGATCAGGGCCGGGCCCAGGACCAGCAGCGGCAGGATGATCGGGACGGCCACCAGCAGCACCGCGCCCCACCAGAAGTGCTCCACCAGCCAGCCGCCGAAGATCGGGCCCAGCGCGGCACCGCCGGAGAATCCGGCGGCCCAGATCGCCACGGCCAGACGCCGCCGGTTGGGCTCGGGGAAGATGTTGCGGATCAGGGACAGGGTGGAGGGCATCAGCATGGCGCCGAAAAACCCCAGCCCCGCACGCCCGGCGATCAGCCACTCGGCGCTGGGGGCGAAGGCCGTGACCGCTGAGACGGCGGCGAAGCCGGTGCTGCCGACGAAGAGCAGCCGGCGGCGGCCGATTCTGTCACCGAGGCTGCCCATCGCGACCAGGAGACCGGCGAGGACCAGGGGATAGGCATCAACAATCCATAGCAGTTCCACGCCGGAGGCATCGAGGCTGCGCGCGATGGCCGGCAGGGCGAAGGTCAGGGCCGTGTTGTCGACGGCCACGAGCAGCACGGGAAACATCAGCAGTGCCAGTGCCAGCCAGTCGCGCCACGGAGCACGCGGCGCCTGCTTCGTTCCGGCGGCGAAGTTGCCGGCGGTTCCGGTGCTGCTGCGGGTGATAGATGTGTTGCTCATGAAGATAACTGTACCGTCTGGACGGTATAGTTAAGAAACTGCCCGTTAAGACACGCCCCCGCCGCGGGGCATGATTGGAACCATGGCCAGAAAACCCGTCGCCCGCGAAGCCGTCCTTGACGCCTTCGAATCCCTGCTGATCGGAGAGGGTGAACGTGCCGCGACGCTGGATGCCGTCGCCCGGCTCGCCGGCGTCTCCAAGGGCGGGCTGCTCTACCACTTCCCCAACAAGGAGGCGATGATTTCCGTCCTGCTGGAACGGCTGGACCGGCTGCTCGCCGAGGACCTCGCAGCCATGGCGGCCGCGCCGGAAGGCGCCGCGGCGTTCTTCATCAAGTCCTCGGTCTGGGCGGACACGCCGCTGGACCGGGTCTTCGTGGCCGCCACCCGCCTGGCTGAAGTGGCCCACCAGGAAACCCTGCGCCGGATGGCCGCGGTCCAGGCGAGCTGGCTGGAACTGCTGGCGGCCGACGTCGGCCCCGCCATGGCCAAACCGGTCCTCTACATGGGGGACGGGCTGTACTTCAACGCCATGCTGGCACGCGGCCCGGGCGGTCCGCTCCCGGAGGTCGGCCCCGACGTCGAAAGCCTGCTCACTGCCCTTGAGCGGCTCCGCCGGTAGGCCGGCTGAACCCGCGACGCTCCCGACGGCGGTACCGGCGCGTCACTAGTTTGCGGACGCGGGCCGGGCGTAGGACAATAGGGGCTGTGACTGTTGTCACGCAAATTTAATATGCCTTTGATCTGCGGCGGGAGAGTTCTGCAAGTAGGTACAAGCAGGCGCCGTAGGAGCAAACCCTCCCCAGGAATCTCTCAGGCCCACGTACCGCCGCGGCAAGGCAACTCTGGAAAGTAGCAGGCTGTCTTTTGACATGCTGTGCTCACCGACGGTGCAAGCGGAGCCATGCGAGAGCACGGCTGCGCGGAAACTCTCAGGTCCAATACAGAGCGGGGAGGAACCCGAATCAATGTGGCGTACCCTGCGCCGCCTTAGTTATGGAGTTCCTTGTGACTGTTACCTCAGCCTCCACGTCCTTCGTTGACCGGCACATCGGCGCCCGCCGCCAGGCCGACGTCGACGCCATGCTGAAGGCTGTCGGCTACGACACCGTCGATGCGCTCGTAGACACGGCCGTCCCGAAGGTCATCCGGCAGGACTCCGCACTGGCCCTCGGCCAGGCGCTCAGCGAAGTCGAGGTCCTCGCCGAGCTGCGCAAGCTCGCCGCGAAGAACAAAACCGCCGTCCAGATGATCGGGCAGGGCTACTACGACACCCTCACCCCGCCCGTCATCCGCCGCAACATCCTCGAAGCCCCGGCCTGGTACACGGCCTACACGCCGTACCAGCCGGAAATCTCCCAGGGCCGGCTCGAGGCGCTGCTGAACTTCCAGACCATGGTTCAGGACCTCGTGGGCCTGCCCATTGCCAACGCCTCGCTGCTGGACGAAGCCACCGCCGTCGCCGAGGCCGTGCTTATGATGCGCCGGGCGAACAAGAACAAGACGGCGCACGACGGCAAGACCGTCCTCGACGCCGACTGCCTGCCGCAGACCATCGCGATCGTCAAGGGCCGCGCCGAGGCGCTCGGCTTCGAGGTCGAGGTCGCCGATCTCTCCAAGAGCCTGCCCGAGGGCGTTATCAACGGCGTTGTCCTGCAGCAGCCCGGCGCCTCCGGCCGCGTGTTTGACCACACCGCCGTGATCGCCGACGCCAAGGAACGCGGCGCCCTCGTCACGGTCGCCGCGGACCTCCTGTCCCTGACCCTCATCACCCCTCCCGGCGAGCAGGGCGCCGACATCGCCGTCGGCTCCGCGCAGCGTTTCGGCGTCCCGCTGTTCTTCGGCGGCCCGCACGCCGCCTACATGGCGGTCCAGAAGGGCCTCGAGCGGTCCATGCCCGGCCGTCTCGTCGGAGTCTCCAAGGACAACGCCGGCGTCCCGGCCTACCGCCTGGCCCTCCAGACCCGCGAGCAGCACATCCGCCGCGAGAAGGCCACCTCCAACATCTGCACCGCGCAGGCCCTGCTGGCGATCGTGTCCTCCTTCTACGCCGTTTACCACGGCCCGGACGGCCTGAAGGCCATCGCCGAGACCACCCACGGCCACGCCAGGACCATCGCCGCCTCGCTGAAGGCCGCCGGCCTGGACGTGCTGCACACCAGTTTCTTCGACACCGTGACCGTCTCGGTCCCCGGCAAAGCCGCGCAGATCATCGCCGCCGCCGAGGCCAAGGGCATCAACCTGCGCGGCATCGACGCGGACACCGTCGGCATCTCCGCCGATGAGGCGACGACGGCGGCCATCGTCGCCGACGTCGTCGCAGCCTTCGGCGCCGCTGTGGTCGAATCCGCAGATGCCTCCGCACTGGATGCCGCCGTCGAGCGCACTTCGGACTACCTGCAGCACCCGGTCTTCAACACGCACCGCTCCGAGACCCAGCTGCTGCGCTACATCCGCCGCCTCTCGGACCGCGACCTGGCCCTGGACCGCACCATGATCCCGCTGGGTTCGTGCACCATGAAGCTGAACGCCACGGCCGAAATGGAAGCCATCTCCTGGCCGGAGTTCGCCTCCATCCACCCCTTTGCCCCGGAATCCCAGACCGCCGGCTGGCGCGAACTCATCGAGGACCTCGAGTCCCAGTTGACCGAGATCACCGGCTACGACCAGGTCTCCATCCAGCCCAACGCCGGGTCGCAGGGCGAGCTCGCCGGCCTGCTGGCCATCCGCGGCTACCACCGCTCCCGCGGTGATGCCCAGCGCAATGTCTGCCTGATCCCGGCCTCCGCGCACGGCACCAACGCCGCCTCGGCGGTGCTGGCCGGGATGAAGGTTGTTGTCGTGGCCACCGCCGCCGACGGCACCATCGACCACGCCGACCTGCAGGCCAAGATCGAGCTGCACAAGGACGCGCTGTCCGCGATCATGATCACCTACCCCTCCACGCACGGGGTGTTCGACGCCGACGTCCGCGAGGTCTGCGACGCCATCCACGCCGCTGGCGGCCAGGTCTACATCGACGGCGCCAACCTCAACGCCCTCGTCGGGCTGGCCCAGCCGGGCCTGTTCGGCGGCGACGTCTCCCACCTGAACCTGCACAAGACCTTCTGCATCCCGCACGGCGGCGGCGGCCCCGGCGTCGGCCCGGTCGCGGCCAAGGCCCACCTGGCGCCGTTCATGCCGGGGAACGCCGCCGATCCGGCCAACGGCGAAAGCGGGACCCCGATCTCCGCATCGCGCTACGGCTCGGCCGGCGTGCTGCCGATCTCCTGGGCCTACGTGAAGCTCATGGGCGGCCAGGGCCTCACCGAGGCCACCAAGTCGGCCCTGCTCGCCGCCAACTACATCGCGGCCCGCCTGAACGACTTCTTCCCGGTGCTCTACACCGGCGAAGGCGGACTCGTGGCCCACGAGTGCATCCTGGACCTGCGCGAACTCACGGCCAAGACCGGCGTGACCGCCGAGGACGTCGCCAAGCGCCTGATCGACTACGGCTTCCACGCCCCCACCCTGGCGTTCCCGGTGGCCGGCACCCTGATGGTCGAGCCCACCGAGTCCGAGGACATCGGCGAGATTGACCGCTTCATCACGGCCATGATCTCCATCCGCGCCGAGATCGACCAGGTGGCGCACGGCGATTTCACCGTCGAGCACAGCCCGCTGCGCAACGCACCCCACACCGCCGCCGCCGTCATCAACAGCGACTGGGCCCGCGAGTACCCGCGTGAGCAGGCGGCTTTCCCGGTCCACACGCTCAAGCAGGACAAGTACTTCCCGCCGGTCGGCCGGATCGACGGCGCCGCCGGGGACCGGAATCTGATCTGTTCCTGCCCACCCCTCGAAGCCTTCGAAGAGGACACAGCAGTCCACTCCGACGACTCCGCCAACTCCGACTCTCACAACTAGGGACAGCCACCGATGACTGAGAACTACACGGCACTTTACGAAGAGCACAAGAAGCTCGGCGCCTCCTTCACCGACTTCGGCGGCTGGCAGATGCCGCTCAAGTACAGCTCCGAGCTGGCCGAGCACCACGCCGTCCGCAAGTCCGCGGGCCTCTACGACCTCTCCCATATGGGCGAAGTCTGGGTCACCGGCCCCGACGCCGCGGCCTTCCTGGACTACGCCCTGGTCGGCAAGATCTCCGCGATGGCGGTCGGCAAGGCCAAGTACTCGCTGATCTGCAACGAAAACGGCGGCATCATCGACGACCTCATCACCTACCGCCGCGGCGACCAGAAATTCCTGGTGGTCCCCAACGCCGGGAACGCCAAGGTCGTGGCCGCGGAGCTGGCCGAGCGGGCCGGTTCCGGCAAGGCCGGCGGCTTCGACGTCACCGTCGAGGACGCCTCCGCCGGAACCTCGCTGATCGCCGTGCAGGGCCCCAAAGCCCAGGAGATCCTGCTGCGCCTCGTTCCGGCCGCACAGCACGACCTCGTCACCGGCCTGAAGTACTACGCCGCCGTCGACGTGCCCTTTATGTTCGGCGGCGCCAGCCAGGAGCTCCTGCTCGCCCGCACCGGCTACACCGGCGAGGACGGCTTCGAGATCTTCGTCGCGAACGACGACGCCGCCGCCCTCTGGCAGGCGCTCGTGGCCATCGCCGACGACGGCGAGCTGACCCCCGCCGGGCTCGCGTCCCGCGACTCGCTCCGGCTCGAGGCCGGGATGCCGCTCTACGGCAACGAGCTCTCCCTCGACGGCGACCCCTTCGCCGCCGGGCTGGGCCCGGTCGTGGCGCTCTCCAAGGAAGGCGACTTCGTCGGCAAAGCTGCCCTCGCCGCCAAGAAAGAAGCCGGAGCAGGCACCACCGCGGGCCGCAAACTGGTCGGGCTCAAGGGCCTCGGCCGCCGGGCCGGCCGCGGCCACTACCCGGTCCTGAAGGACGGCAACACCGTCGGCGAGGTCACCTCCGGCCAGCCCAGCCCGACGCTGGGCTACCCGGTCGCGATGGCCTACGTCGACGTCGAGTTCACCGAACCCGGCACGGCCCTGGACATCGACCTGCGCGGCAAGGCCGAACCCTTCGAAGTGGTCGCACTGCCGTTCTACAAGCGCCAAAAGTAGCCCCTAGATTTAGCTCCAACGACCACTCCAAGACTTAGGAAAAACACATGGCAAGAGTTGCCCCTGAACTGCAGTACTCCGACGAGCACGAGTGGGTTGCCCGGGATTCCGGCAACGCCGGATCCAACATTGTGTCCATCGGCATCTCGGCGGTCGCCACCGACGCCCTCGGCGACATCGTCTACGTGGACCTGCCCGAGGTCGGAGCCATGGTGACCGCGGGGGAGACCTGCGGCGAGGTGGAGTCCACCAAGTCCGTCTCGGACCTGTACGCCCCCGTCACCGGCGAGGTCACCGAAACCAACCCCGCCGTCGTCGAGGACCCCGCGCTGATCAACAGCGACCCCTACGGTGCCGGCTGGCTCTTCAAGGTCGCCGCCGAATCCGAGGGCCCGCTGCTCTCCGCCCAGGAGTACGCGTCCAAGAACGGCGGCGAGCTGTGAACGCGGTCGCAGGCACAGTCACAGTCACAGCCACAGCCGTGTTTGAGCAGGTCGTCTCCCCGAGCCTGGACGCCGAGCTGTCCGCCCTGGACCCGGAGATCGCCGCGAAGATCGACGCCGAGCTGACCCGCCAGCGGGACGGCCTGGAAATGATCGCCTCGGAGAACCACACCGCCAAGGCCGTCATGCAGGCGCAGGGTTCCGTGCTCACCAACAAGTACGCCGAGGGCTACCCGGGCAAGCGCTACTACGGCGGCTGCGAGCACGTTGACGTGGTCGAACAGCTCGCGATCGACCGGGTCAAGGCCCTGTTCGGCGCCGAGTACGCCAACGTCCAGCCGCACTCCGGCGCGCAGGCCAACGCCTCCGTCATGCACGCCCTGATCCGTCCGGGCGACACCATCATGGGCCTCAACCTGGCGCACGGCGGTCACCTCACGCACGGCATGAAGATCAACTTCTCCGGCCGCCTGTACAACGTAATCCCGTACCAGGTCCGCGAGGACGACCACCGGATTGACATGGCCGAGGTGGAGCGCCTGGCCCAGGAGCACAAGCCGCAGCTGATCGTCGCCGGCTGGTCGGCCTACGCCCGGCAGCTGGATTTCGCCGAGTTCCGCCGGATCGCCGATTCCGTGGGCGCCTACCTGATGGTGGACATGGCCCACTTCGCCGGGCTCGTCGCCGCCGGGCTGCACCCCTCCCCGGTGCCGCACGCCCACGTCACCACCTCCACCACGCACAAGACCCTCGCCGGTCCGCGCGGCGGCATCATCCTGACCAACGACGCCGACATCGCCAAGAAGATCAACTCGGCAGTGTTCCCCGGCCAGCAGGGCGGCCCGCTGGAACACGTGATCGCGGGCAAGGCCGTGGCCTTCAAGATCGCCGCGTCTCCCGAGTTCAAGGAACGCCAGGAGCGTGTCCTGGCCGGAGCCCGGATCCTCGCCGAACGGCTGGTCCAGCCCGACGTCACCGCCAAGGGCATCAACGTCATCTCCGGCGGCACCGACGTGCACCTGGTCCTCGTGGACCTGCGCAACTGCGAGCTGAACGGCCAGCAGGCCGAGGACCGCCTCGCGGAAATCGACATCACCGTCAACCGCAACGCCGTGCCGTTCGATCCCCGCCCGCCGATGGTCACCTCGGGGCTGCGCATCGGCACCCCCGCGCTGGCCACCCGCGGGTTCGGCGAGGCGGCGTTCGCCGAAGTCGCGGACATCATCGCGGAGGCACTGATCGCCGACGCCGGCACGGACCTGTCCGGTCTGCGCTCCCGGGTGGAGGCCCTCGCCGCCGCCCACCCGCTCTACCCCTCGGTTGCCAACCTCGCCTAAGGGCCGTAATACAGATAGTAGAAGCAGTACAGATCACGACGCCGGGCCGCCGCCACAAGCTGCCGCCCGGCGTCGTGCATCCGGGGGAACCGCCGCCACCCGGCGGCCGCACCGCCTTCCGGCAGGACCATCTGCCGGGTCACAGTTAGCTAGTTAGGAACAACAATGGCCGTTGGAGTCTTCGACCTTTTTTCCATCGGAATAGGGCCCTCCAGTTCACACACGGTAGGCCCCATGCGGGCCGCGGCGGTGTTCGCCGGGGAACTCAAGGCCTCCGGTGTGCTGGAGCGGGTGGCCTCGCTGCGGGTTGACCTCTACGGCTCCCTCGCCGCCACCGGGCACGGCCACGGCACCATGACCGCCATCCTGCTCGGACTGGAAGGCTTCCACCCCGAGCTGATCCTCCCCGAGGAAGTGGAGGAGCGGCTCGCCACGATTGCCGAGACCGGGAAACTGCAGCTGGCAGGCTCCGTCCCGCTGCCCTACGGCGTGAAGGACATGATCCTGCGCCCCCTGACCATCCTCCCGCGGCACACCAACGGCATGACGTTCACCGTCTCCGGTGCCGACGGCGAAGTCCTGCACACCGCCACGTTCTTCTCCGTGGGCGGCGGCTTCATCGTCCGCGAGGGCGAGGAGGACGCGGCGCTCAAGGAGCTCGACGAATCCAAGAAGGAACTGCCGCTGCCCTTCCGCACCGCCGCGGAACTGCTGGGCCGTTGCCAGTCCAAGGGCCTCTCGATCGGCGAGATCATGTTCGTCAACGAGCGCGCCTCCCGGACCGAGGCGGAGATCCGCGAAGGCCTCCTGCACATCTACTCCGTGATGGAAAGCTGCGTCGAGGTCAGCCTCAAGCGCGAAGGACTGCTGCCCGGCGGGCTCAAGGTCCGCCGCCGTGCGCCCGACTGGCACGAGCGCCTCATGAAGGAAACCCGCGGCCAGGACCCCGACTTCCGCGACCCGAAGTACTGGCAGGAATGGGTGAACCTGATCGCCCTGGCCGTGAACGAGGAAAACGCCTCGGGCGGCCGCGTGGTCACCGCCCCGACGAACGGCGCCGCAGGCATCATCCCCGCGGTGCTCTACTATGCCCTGCACTTCGCGCCGGGCATGGACAAGGCCACTCAGCAGGACCGCGACGACGTTGTGGTCAAGTTCCTGCTGACCGCCGCCGCCATCGGGGTGCTGTACAAGGAACAGGCCTCGATCTCCGGCGCGGAGGTCGGCTGCCAGGGCGAGGTGGGCTCGGCGTCGTCGATGGCGGCTGCGGGCCTGGCCGAAGTTATGGGCGGCACGCCCCAGCAGGTGGAGAACGCCGCGGAAATCGCGATGGAGCACAACCTCGGCCTGACCTGCGACCCGATCGGCGGGCTCGTGCAGATCCCCTGCATCGAACGCAACGCCATCGCCGCGGCCAAGGCCATCAACGCCGCCAAGATGGCGCTGTGGGGCGACGGCTCGCACCGTGTGTCCCTCGATGAGGTCATCGTCACGATGCGGGAGACCGGCCGGGACATGAGCTCCAAGTACAAGGAGACCGCGATGGGCGGGCTCGCCGTGAACGTGGTGGAGTGCTAAGTCAGTTGTTGAGTGCCATCCAGAGATTCAGTGACGAGGCGAACACGATCCAGGCGAGGTAGGGCAACAGCAGGAGCCCGGCCGCGCGGCTGATCGGTCCGAAGTACAGCACGGTGACGGACACGGCCACTGCCAGCGCCACAATGATGACAAAGGCGATCCACAGGGCCGGCGTGCCGAGCACCGGGTACAGGCCGAAGAAGACCGGCGTCCACAGCAGGTTCAGCACGAGCTGGACGGCGTAGGCGGTGAGGGCGGGTCTGATCCCTTCCGCCCGGCTCCTCCAGACCAGCCAGGCCGCCACGGCCATTGCGGTGTAGAGGACCGTCCAGACCGGCCCGAACACCCAGTTCGGCGGCGACCACGGCGCCTTGTCCGCGGTGGCATACCAGCCTTCGACGTTGTTGGCGGTGGCCAGTCCGCCCAGTCCCGCCACCAGGGCGGAGGCCGCGAGGAAGGCCAGCAGTCCCAGCAACTGGGGTCCCAGAGCGCGCTTTGCGGGCGCGTGTTCCTGGCTTCCGGATCCTGCGGCTAACGATTGCTGATCAGGCGGCATGCTTCCAGCGTAGCGGCTGCGTCCGGGGCGGGAACAGGGGCCCGGGCGGATAGACTTGACCCTGCATGTCCGCATGCCGCCGACGCTCGTACCGCAATGATTGGATGCCGCACCCTTGCGTGAATTCACCGCCCGCTTCGCCGCTGCCGAAGAGATCGCCAACTGGGACGCCCACGTCACCGCGAACCCCAATGGCGGCAATCTCCTGCAATCGGAGGCCTTTGCCGAGGTCAAGCAGCACTTCGGCTGGAAGCCCCTTCACCTTGTGTACGAGACGGCCGACTACACGAGCTACAACCTCATCCTCGAGAAGTCCTTCCCGCTCCTGGGCAAGCTCTGGTACCTGATCAAGGGCCCGGATGTCGCTTCGGTCGAGGACATTCCCGGCATCGCCGCGGCCAACGCCGAGTTCGTCAAGCGCGCCCGGCTGGGCGTCTTCGCCATCAAGATCGAGCCGGACATCGTGCTCTCCGCGGAGGCCAAGCGGGTGATCGAGGGCGCCGGGCTGGTCAAGACCCACAACCTGCAGCCCAACGACTCCACGGCCCTGCTCGATATCTCCCCGGACCAGAACCAGCTGCTGCGCAACCTGCACTCGCGCGGCCGCAACGCCGTCCGGCGCGCCATCCGCGAGGACGTAGTGGTCCACAACGTGGAACCCACCGAGGAAAATTTCCGCGCGATGTACGCCCTGATGACCACCACCGTGGAAGCCAAGTCCCAGGTCCGGGTCCGCGAGTACGAGTACTACCGCCAGTTCTGGACCAATTTCATCAGCCGCGGCCAGGGCCGGCTGCTCTTCGTCTACGAGGACGGCGTGCCCTCCGTGGGAGCCTTCGTCATCAACTACGGCCGCAAGGGCACGTACAAGGACGGCGGCTCGCTGCAGAAACGCGGCCAGTACGGTGACTCCCACCTGGTGCAGTGGACGGCCATCAACCAGCTCAAGGACCTCGGCTGCACCGAATACGACTTCTGCGGCACGCCCCCCAGCGACCAGCTCAAGGACACGTCCAACCCGTTCCACGGACTGGGCCTGTTCAAGACCAGCTTCAGCAAGACCGTGACCGACTTTGTCGGCTGCTATGACCAGATGCTGAACCCGCTGAAGTACAAGGCCTGGATGGCCGCGGGGGAACGCATTGCCCGCCAGCTCTACACCCGCCGCACGGGCCAGCAGTTTTACTAGACCGGCAGCCACGGAAATTAAGGACGCCGGAATGACCAAGGAACCCGACGGCCGCCTCAGGCCGCACACCGACCCACTGCCCAGGACCGAGCCGATGTCGGCCACCCAGGTGCGGCAGAACGCCGCTGCCAAGCGGATGCTGCGCCGTCTGGTCCAGGGTGAGAACCCGCCGACCGCGCCCATGAGCATCGTGGACCGTCTGGCCGGTAGCCCCTACGCCAACCCGATGATCCAGGTGGGCGGGGTGGATACCTCTGCCCGCAAGACCATCGACTTCGCGCTGCACCTGGCCGAGTCGATGTTCCGGTACGGCGCCGGCGCCCTCGAAGTGGAAACCAGCATCATCGCCATCACGGCGGCGCTGGGGCTCAAACACATCGAAGTGGACATCACCAACCAGTCCGTCGCCATCAACTACGCCCCCAAGGACCAGACGCCCATCACGCTGCTCCGTGTCGTGCGGTCCTGGACCAACAACTACGCGGGCCTGGCCAAGGTGCACCAGCTCGTCACGGACATCGTGGTCGGCGGGGTCGGACGCGAGGAGGCTGTGCGCCGGCTCGAGGAAATCACGCACAGTTCCAAGCCCTTCCCGCGCTGGATGGTCACGGTGGCGTTCGGAGTGTTCTCCGCCGTCTTCGTCGGGGTGCTCGGTGGCGACCTCGCCGCCTCAGCCGTCGCCTTCCTGTCCAACCTCCTGGTCAGCCTGCTGGCCCGAAAACTGTCGCGCTGGCGCACCCCGGACTTCTTCGTCACCGCCTCGTGTTCCTTCCTGGTCACCTTCATCGCCCTGCTGCTATGGCGTTTCGGCGGCCTGGTAGGAATCCAGATACCCCCCGCCATCGTGGTGGTCGGTGGCATCCTGCTGCTCCTGCCCACCGGACGGCTCGTCTCCTCGGTGCAGGATGCGATCAACGGATTCCCGGTCACGGCGGCGGGCCGGTTCCTGTCCACCATGCTGACGTTCGGCGCGCTCGTGGCCGGCATCGCCGTCGGCTTCGTGGTCGGGGACATGACCGGGATGGAGTCGATCGACGTTACGGAAACATTCCCTCCGGCGTATCCATGGTGGGCCGTGGGCATCATGGTTGCCATCGCCGTCGTCGCGATCGGAATCACCGAACAGACCAGCTGGGCGCTGCTGCTTCCCACCGCGGCCGTGGGCGTCATCGGTTACCTGGTCCTCATCGGGGGTGAAGCCGCGGGTATCGGGCCGCGGTTCGCACCGGCCCTCGCCGCCGTGGTGATCGGTCTGCTGGCCCGCGTGCTCGCCCTGCGGATGGGCGCCCCGCAGCTGGTGGTCGCCGTTCCGGCAGTGTTGATCCTGCTGCCCGGACTCACCATATTCCGATCCATGTATGTATTGACCATTGAGGAATCCGAGATCCTCATCGGCGCCGGCGGGATGCTCAACGCCGGGGCCATCGTGATGGGGGTCGCGGCCGGCATCGTCCTCGGTGACACGCTCGCCCGGCCCCTGACGCGCGGCCTGGCCAGCAACGAACGACGGCGGGCCCGGCGCCGGTAGGTCTCCTGGGCACCCTGCGCCGCCGGGTTTCCCCACTTTTGCAGGGTCCCGACGGCGTGGCGGGCCGCCGGGCCGGCGAGCCCCGCCGTTGTGATGGCAAAGGTGGGGAAACCCCGCGACACCTGGCCGGATCGTGCTGTTAGATCTTCCCGATGGGCAGCTTTTTCTCGGCCTGGAAGTCGTCCTCCACCCGGCCCATCGCCCAGTAGCCGGAGAGCGAAACCTGGGAGCGCTCCAGCCCGCGCTGCGCGTAGAGCACCTCCCGCAGGCTCTTCATGTAGCCGCGCTCGCCGTGCGCAAACACCTGCACGCGGCCCTCCGGCCAGGTGGCGTCGCGCACCGCGCTGACCAGCAGTCCGCTGGCCCCGGCAGGCACACCGCCGCGCAGGAGCCAGCGCAGTTCCACACCGGCCGGCGCGGCGATGGCCTGGATGTCCGCGTCGCCGTCCACCTCAAGGAAGGCCAGCCCGTGGGCATCCTCCGGCAGCGATTCGATGGAGGCGCCGATGGCCGGCAGTGCGGACTCGTCGCCCGCGAAGAGGTACCAGTCCGCGGCCGGATCCGGGTTGTACCCGCCGCCGGGGCCGGTGAAGGTCAGGGCGTCGCCGGGCCGCGCGGCCGCGGCCCACGGTCCTGCGAGGCCCTCATCGCCGTGGATCACGAAGTCGATGGCGAGTTCGCCGGCGGCCTCGTCGACCCAGCGGACGGTGTAGGTCCGGGTGTGCGGCCACTGATCCCGTGGCATAGACTCCCGGACTTCCCAGAGGTCCAGCGGTTCCGGGTAGTCGATCCCGGGCTGCGGGAACACGATCTTGACGTAACGGTCCACGAAGGAGTTGTTCACGTAGCCGGCGAAGCCCGGCCCGCCGGCAATAATCCGGACCATGTGCGGAGAGAGCTGCTCGCGGCGCAGGACGGTGAGGTTGGTCTGCGGGCGGGATTTCCGGGTGGCGGAGGTGGCTGCGGGGACTGAGGTCATGAAGCCAAGCCTAGCCAACAACCGCCAACAACCCTGGGCCGAACCCTGCCTGTGAAGCCTGACTGTGAAGCCCGACCGGGACGCCTGCTAGGGGAGCGGAGGAAGTTCCCAGTCCACCGTGCCGTCGCCTTGCTCCTGAAGCAGCGTGTTGGCATGGCTGAACGGACGGGAACCGAAGAATCCCCGCGAGGCCGAGAGCGGACTCGGATGGGCGCTGGAGATCACGGGTGTGGAGCCCAGCAGCGGCCGGACGGTCCCGGCGTCGCGGCCCCACAGGATCGCCACGAGCGGCGCGGGCGAGCCGTCGGCGGTGACACGGTCCGCCACGGCGCTGATCGCCGCCGCCGTGATGGCTTCCCAGCCCTTGTTCCGGTGCGAGCCGGCCTCCCCGGCCCGGACGCTGAGAACCCTGTTCAGCAGCAGCACCCCCTGGTCCGCCCAGCCGCTGAGGTCGCCGTGGATCCGCGGCGGCAGCCCCAGATCGGCCTCGAGTTCCTTGTAGATATTCACGAGGCTGCGCGGGATGGGCCGGGTGGCGCCGTCGACGGCGAAGGACAGCCCGACGGCATGGCCGGGCGTCGGATACGGATCCTGGCCCACGATCAGAACCCGGACGTCCGCCAGCGGCCGCCGGAACGCCCGCAGCACGTTCGACGGCGACGGGAGCACCTCGTGGCCCTCGGCGACTTCCCGGCCGAGGAACGACAGGACCTCGCGCAACTTCCCCTCGACCGGGGCCAGCGCTCCGGCCCAGCCGGCAGCCACGAGCTCAGGCAGCGGCAGGCTGGCCAGCTCGGCGAAGCCCACGGATCGGGTCACTGCGGGCTCCAGCTCGAACAGGGCATCGGAGTCAAGGGAGTCGGAGGTAGGCACAGGGCTTATTCTCGCAGGGTGGCGAATGACAGCACTGTTATTCGCCCGTAACATGGGTGAAGACTTTTCACCGATCCAGCCGTACCGGAACAAGCAGGGAGTGTGTCGTGGCCGAACAAGCGCAGGAGCACCTTTCGACGGCGGAATCTGTCGCCGCCGTGACCAGTCCCGAGTCGCCGTTGGGCAGCCGGGACCAGCAGATGCTGGCGCTGGAACGGCAGTGGTGGAAATACGCCGGCGCCAAGGAACAAGCCATCCGGGAGCTCTTCGACCTCTCCGCCACGCACTACTACCAACTCCTGAACGCCCTCATCGACACCGAGGATGCACTAGCCCACGATCCGATGCTGGTGAAGAGATTGCGTAGACTACGTACGTCACGCCAACGTGCGCGCACTGCTCGCCGCTTGGGCTCAGACGCGTAATGCACAGCCGGAAGCGCGGATTCCCGCGCGGACGCCGGCGTGGGCACATCGTCAGAAATCAGCAAGGACGTCGTTTTTACCATGACCAAATACGCTCGGGATGAATTTGATCGGGTCCCGGAGACCTCCACACGCCAGGGTGTCCACCGGGCCGTCGCCGAAACCCGCCGACGCCGCCGTCTGGGGTCCATCCTGGCCGTCGGCGCCGCGGCGTTGGCCGTCGGCCTCGTGGCTTTCCTGATTCTGCCGAAGCTGGGATTCTCCTCCGCCGGCGAGACGATGGCGGTCTCGGCCGAGCAGGTGGGCAGCAGCGCCTCCGCGTCACCCGCACACACGGCCTCCGCGCCCGAGCCGACCAGCCCCGAGCCGACCAGCCCGGCCCCGGTGAGCGTGGAGGCCAGCGCAGCGCCCACCGCGTCCGCCACCCCCTCCGCGGCCGCCTCCGCGGCCGCCGTCGTCGACAAGACCCAGCCCGTAGCGGTCTACAACGCCTCGGGCACTGCGGGACTGGCCACCCGGGTGGGCGGAACCGTCTCCACCGCCGGCTGGACGATCGGCACAGTCGGGAACTGGGGCGGTGCGCCCCAGCAGCGTTCCGTCATTTTCTACAGCGGGGCCGCGCAGAAGAGCAACGCCGAAGCCCTTGGCAAACTCCTGGGCATCCCGACCGTCGTGGACTCGGCCGAATTCCAGCTCCCGCTCGTTGTTGTCCTGGCGCCAGGTTTCCAGTAGTCCGTTCCGGTTACGCCTGAATAACTATTGAACCCCTGACCCGACCCCGCCCTGCGCTCCGGCACAGGGCTGTGGGTACAGTAATTGCGGACTGTGTCTGCATCCTGTGCCTGCATCCTGCGTGACGCATTCCGCGGCCCACATTGTGGTGGGCCGCCCGCCAGTCAACTGAAAGTGTGGCCACCATGGCATTGGGAACCGTCAAATGGTTCAACGCCGAGAAAGGCTACGGGTTTATCACCGTGGACAGCTCCGGGGCCGATGTCTTTGTGCACTGGTCTGCCATCGCGGGGGAGGGCTACCGTGCCCTGGACGAGGGGCAGCGGGTCGAACTCGAGGTCGGCGAGGGCGAAAAAGGCCCGCAGGCCGAAAGCGTCCGGCCCGTCCAGTGACTTTCGCCGCCGCAGCGCACGCCCCGCAGGAAGCTGCCGGCAACGCCGCCGCTCGAAGGGCTCCCGGCAGCGCTCCCCGGCGCCGGTCTGCCGCCCAGCGGATCGGCCGCGCCGTGGCAGTGGCCGCGGCTGCTGCCCTGACCACAACCGCGTGTCTGGCCCCTACAGGCGGCGCCCGCGTGGGGCAGGCGGACGCGAGCGGTGACGGCACCCTGCGGATCGGGCTGATCCTCGACAACACCGGCCCGCAGAGCTTCCTCAACGCCCCCCAGCTGGCCGCCGCAAAACTTGCCGTCAAGGAAATCAACGCCGCCGGCGGCCACAAAGGAAAACCGGTGGAGCTGCTCCCGGAGACCATCGGCACGGACACCGCAGCGCAGGCCAAGGCGCTGGTCGCCGCCAAAGCCGACGTCGTCATCGGCCCGACGGACTCGAGCCGGGCGCCCGCCGCCATCGATGTCCTCTCCAACGCCAGGATCGCCATCATTTCCCCCGCGAACGCCGCCCGCGGGCTCAGCAGCTATGAGAGCGGCGGCTTCTATTTCCGGACCTCGGCAGCCGACGTTGCGCAGGCCCCCGTGCTGGTCAAGCTCGCCAAGGACAGCGGTGCCTCCACCCTCGCCGTGGTGTACGAGGAAGGCAGCTACGGCAAGGACGTCTCCACCGCGGTCGCCGCCGCAGCGCAGCAGTCCGGCCTCGGGTCCGTCGCCGTCGCGGGGTTCGTCCCGGGCCAGGCCCAGCAGGCGGCCGCTGCCGTGAAGGCGGCGGCTCCCGACGCCGTCGTCCTGGTCTCCCGGACCGGGGCGCAGGGCGCCATTGCCGAGCTGAACAACGCCGGCGTTGCCGGAACGAAGCTCATCCTCAGCGACGGTGCGGTCAACCAGTACGGCCCAGGCCTCGGCTCCAGCGCCCTCAGCGGTGCCCGGGGGATCCTGCCCGGGACCTTTGCCTCCGCGCACTTCCAGGGCGAACTGGTGTCCGTGGATCCCGCGCTGGCGGACATGACCTTTGCCGCTGAGACGTACGACGCCGTCAACCTCGCCGCCGTTGCGGCCGCCGCGGCGGAGGACGACGCCGGCGCCTCCGTTGCGGCCAGCCTGATCGCCGTCTCCGGCGGCAAGGTCCAGGCGTCCGGCGGCTCCGGGCCCTCCGGCGACGCCGCGGTCTGCAAGAGCTACCAGGAGTGCCTCGACGTCCTCCGGGCCGGGAAGCAGCCCGACTACGACGGCGAATCCGGGCGGATCGGCTTCGATGCCAACGGTGATATCAGCTCCGCGAACTACGTCGTCTACACGTACGGTGCGGACAACACGGCAACTATGAGCGGCAGCGAGACGGCCAGCAGCAACGGGAGTTAATCGCCCGTAGCGTATTGCGTCGTGCCGGAGCACCGCCAGCGGGCCGGTGCAGGGCGTTCCCCCGCGCGCACTGCTTGCACTCTCCCCGGGGGAGTGCTAATTATTGAGTTAGCACTCCCGCGTATTGACTGCTAAAACGACGCCCGGTTCGCCCGGCCGCGAAGTTGCAGCAGCCGCCTCCGGGAGCGAAAGAAACACCTGGCTGGGGTGAGATCCCTGGCCCGGCGGCATACAGAGGCCGCAGGGCAAGGATCGTCCGTCGCGGGCACCGCAGCAAAGGTTCATTCTTAACGACTGTCCCGAAAGGACTACTGCCGTTATGGCCAAGATCATTGCATTTGATGAAGAGGCACGCCGCGGTCTTGAGCGGGGCCTGAACATCCTCGCCGACGCCGTCAAGGTCACCCTCGGCCCGCGTGGACGCAACGTCGTCCTCGAAAAGAAGTGGGGCGCCCCCACGATCACCAACGATGGTGTTTCCATCGCCAAGGAGATCGAGCTGGACGATCCTTACGAGAAGATCGGCGCCGAGCTGGTCAAGGAAGTTGCCAAGAAGACGGATGACGTCGCCGGCGACGGTACCACCACTGCCACCGTGCTGGCTCAGGCCCTGGTCAAGGAAGGCCTGCGCAACGTCGCGGCCGGCGCTGATCCCCTGTCCCTCAAGCGCGGCATCGAGAAGGCTGTCGAAGCTGTCACCCGCGAGCTCCTGGCCTCCGCCAAGGAAATCGAAACCAAGGAAGAGATTGCCGCCACCGCGTCGATCTCTGCCGGTGACAACGAGATTGGCGCCCTGATTGCCGAAGCCCTGGATAAGGTCGGCAAGGAAGGCGTCATCACCGTCGAGGAGTCGAACACGTTCGGCCTCGAGCTGGAGCTCACCGAAGGCATGCGCTTCGACAAGGGCTACATCTCCGCATACTTCGTCACCGACGCTGAGCGCCAGGAAACGGTCCTTGAGGATCCGTACATCCTGATCGTCAACTCGAAGATCTCCAACGTCAAGGAACTGGTTGCTGTCCTCGAGAAGGTCATGCAGTCCTCCAAGCCGCTGCTGATCATCGCCGAAGACATCGAGGGCGAGGCCCTGGCCACCCTGATCGTCAACAAGATCCGTGGCACCTTCAAGTCCGTCGCCGTCAAGGCTCCGGGCTTCGGCGACCGCCGCAAGGCGCAGCTCGCCGACATCGCCATCCTCACCGGTGGCCAGGTCATCTCCGAGGAAGTCGGCCTCAAGCTTGAGACCGCCGGACTCGAACTCCTGGGCCGCGCCCGCAAGGTCGTTGTGACCAAGGACGAGACCACCATCGTCGAGGGTGCAGGCGACGCTGACCAGATTGCCGGCCGCGTTTCCCAGATCCGCGCCGAAATCGAGAACTCCGATTCGGATTACGACCGCGAGAAGCTGCAGGAACGCCTGGCCAAGCTGGCCGGCGGCGTTGCAGTCATCAAGGCCGGTGCCGCAACCGAGGTCGAGCTCAAGGAACGCAAGCACCGCATTGAGGACGCTGTCCGCAACGCCAAGGCTGCTGTTGAAGAGGGCATCGTCGCCGGCGGTGGCGTCGCCCTGATCCAGGCCGGTGCCAAGGCATTCGCCAACCTGCAGCTCGAAGGCGACGAGGCAACCGGTGCGAACATCGTCCGCGTTGCCATCGACGCCCCGCTGAAGCAGATCGCCTTCAACGCCGGCCTCGAGCCCGGCGTTGTCGTCGACAAGGTCCGCGGCCTGCCTGCAGGCCACGGCCTGAACGCAGCAACCGGCGAGTACGTCGACCTGCTGGCTGCCGGCATCAACGACCCGGTCAAGGTCACCCGCTCTGCCCTGCAGAACGCGGCTTCCATTGCCGGCCTGTTCCTCACCACCGAGGCCGTTGTGGCCGACAAGCCGGAGAAGAACTCCCCGGCCATGGGCGGCGGCGACGACATGGGCGGCATGGGAGGCATGGGCGGTTTCTAACCACCCGGCTTCCGGCGCCGGCCAGTCCAGCGCTGAACGTCCAGTTCAACGACGGCGGTCCCACCTTCTGGTGGGGCCGCCGTCGGCGTTGGAGGCCGTCCCGGTCTGGCAGGATAGTGCAGTGACGATTACAGCAGCAGCCGACGGTTCGGCTTTAGGAAATCCCGGCCCGGCCGGATGGGCCTGGTATGTGAGCGACGACTGCTGGCGGGCCGGGGGATGGCCGCACGGCACCAACAACATGGGCGAGCTCATGGCCGTGCTGGACCTGTTCCGCTCCACCGCGCACCTGCCGGGCGAGCACCTGCACATCCTCTGCGACAGCCAGTACGTCATCAACTCCGTCACCAAGTGGATGCCGGGCTGGAAACGCAAGGGCTGGCGCAAGTCCGACGGCAAGCCCGTTATGAACGTCGAGCTGCTCAAAGACATTGACCAGGCGCTGGCCGGCCGCAAGTACACATTCGAATGGGTGCGCGGCCACGCCGGGCACGACCTGAACGAGGCCGCGGATGACCGCGCGCGCGCCGCTGCGACGGCGTACCAGCAGGGCGTCGCCGTCCGGCAGGGCCCCGGCTTCGGCGCCGCCGCCGAGGCGCCGGCCCCCTCCGCCGGGACCGCTCCCGCAGCCGCCCAGGGCACACCGGCCGCGCAGGCCGCGCCCGCCCTGGCCGGCCAGCAGCAGCTGTTCGGCGAACCGTCGCTCTTCGATGAACCCGACCTCTTCAGCGAGCTCGACGAGGACCTCACGCCCGCCCCGGGCACCGACGCGAGCCCGGAAGCCATCGTCGAGGCCTTGGAACGCGAACTCCTGCTGCCCGAAACCCGCGCGGACCTCGGACGCACCGGTGTGCTGCTGCACCCGGACTTCACCGAGATCGGCAGCTCGGGCCGGATCTGGACCCGGGACGCGGTGCTGATGTCCCTCGAAGATCACCCGGGAGCCCCCATTGAGCTGGAACTGCTGGGCGCGGATCGGCTGGGCGAGCAGACGGTCCTCCTGATCTACCGCAGCCATGCCCGGTCGGGGACCGTCCTGCGCAGCTCCCTGTGGGTCCACGACGGCGCTCAGTGGCGTCTTCGCTTCCACCAGGGCACGCCCGAAGCCTGAGCCCTTCTCAGGCGGTGTGGCGGCCGCTCAGCTGAAACGCTGGGTATTGTGCAGTTCGGCCTGGGCGTAGCTCGCCGCTGCGGAGTTCAGCGCCAGGTTGATCGACGCCAGGGACGCCTCAACCTTTCCCTGGGTCAGGGTCCACTCGGTCACGAGGGCCTGGAAGTTTGTGGCTGCCGAGCCGCGCCACGTGGCCTGCAACTCGTCGAGGCCGTGTTTCATCGCCTGGACGTCAGCGCTGATCCGGTCGACCGTGGCCTTGACGTTTGCCGATTTGAGCTGGAGGAGTTCCGTGTCGACGGAAATGATGCTCATGGGATTGCCCTCTCTGCGGTGCCTGATCCGGAATCTCCGGACCCTTCGAGCCTAGGCAGGCCGCCGGAGCCCGGGGACCGCGCGGTCCGGCTATGTGGACAAGCTTGCAGGGATCCCGGCCGGGCTACTGCCCGTCATCGTCACCGGGACCGGTGCCGGCACCCGGACCGTCATCCTCCGCCTCGTCCAGGAACGGAAGGCTGACCACCAGGGTGGCCCCGCCGCCGTCGGTCTTCGCGACCCGGACGGTGCCGGCATGCGACCCGACGATGGCCGCGACGATCGCCAGCCCCAGCCCGCTGCCGCCGGTTTCCCGGGTGCGGGAGGTGTCCGCGCGGTAGAACCGCTCGAAGATCCGCGCCGCTTCCTCGTCCGGGACGCCCGGGCCGTGGTCGCGGACCTCGATGACCGACTGCCGGGCGCCGTCCTCGGCGGTCCGGACGCCGACGGCGAGTTCGATGGGCGTGCCCTCGGGGGTGTAGCGCAGGGCGTTGCCCACGAGGTTCCCGACCACCTGGCGCAGCTTGGCCTCGTCGCCGAGCACCGGCGCCGGACCGGGGGGACCGCCGTCGAGCCCGGTGAGGGTGATGACGCGGCCGCGGTCGCTGGCCTGGGTGTCCACCACGGCGTCGTTGGCAAGCAGCAGCAGGTCGGCGGGCTTTTGCTGCAGCGGCCGCTGCTCATCGATCCTGGCCAGCAGCAGCAGGTCCTCCACCATGGTTCCCATCCGTTTGGCTTCGCTTTCGATCCGCCCCATGGCGGTCGCCACGTCCTCCGGGGTGGACAAGGCGCCGTGCCGGTACAGCTCGGAGAAGCCGCGGATCGTCACGAGCGGGGTGCGCAGTTCGTGGGAGGCGTCAGCGGCGAAGCGGCGCATCCGCGCCTCGGAGGCCATCCGGGCGGCAAAAGCGGTCTCGATATGGGCGAGCATGGCGTTGAGGGAGCTGCCCAGCCGGCCCACTTCGGTGTTGGGGTTTTCGATCTCGACGCGCCGGGAGAGATCGCCGGCGGCAATCGCCGCGGCGGTCTTTTCGACCCGGGCCAGCGGCCGGAAGGACCGCGAGATGCTCCAGGTGGCGATGAAGAACGCCAGGACCAGAGTCAGCAGCCCGACGCCGACGACCACCAGGACGGCGTGTTCCATCACGGAATCGACCGGCCCCAGCGGGAGACCGATGACCACCACGGAGCTGCGCTGGTTGCTGTCGACGACGTTGAGCGCGACCACCCGCCAGTTGCGTCCATCCGTGCCGCGGACCTGGAACGGGTTCTGCACGCGGGCCGCGACGTCGGCGGCGTTGATGGCGGTGATGTCCGGGTGGAGTTTCTTGTCGCCGCCGAACGGCAAGGGGGGCTGTCCCGGGGTGAAGAGGATCAGCGAATAGTCGGTGGGGATGCTCTGGTTCTGGTCCTGAAGCTGGCTGAAGGACTGCTGCTGGCGCACCGAGGAGACTGCGGCCCGGAGTTTGTCATCGACCTGCCCCTGCAGATAGCTGTGCAGCAGGGTCAGGGTCCCTGCGCCGGTGACGGTGAGGGCCACCAGCATCAGCGCGGTCATGATGGCGACAAGCTGCGACCGCAGCGATGCCGACTTCCAACGGTCCAGCAGCAAGGTCAGCGCTTCTCGGCCGTCCGCAGGACGTAGCCGACGCCCCGTTTGGTCTGGATCAGGGCCGGGGCGTCCGGATCAATATCCACCTTGCGGCGCAGATAGGAAATGTAGGACTCAACGATCGAGGCATCCCCGTTGAAGTCGTATTCCCAGACGTGATCCAGGATCTGGGCCTTGGACAGCACCCGGTTGGGGTTCAGCATGAGGTAGCGCAGGAGCTTGAATTCGGTGGGGGACAGCTCGACCACGGTGCCGCCGCGGCGCACCTCGTGGGCGTCGTCGTCGAGCTCCAGGTCATCGACGCGGATGACCGCGTCGTCATCCTGCAGCGGCTGGGTGCGGCGCAGCACGGCGCGGATGCGGGCCACCACCTCGTCGAGGCTGAAGGGCTTGGTGACGTAGTCGTCGCCGCCCACGGTCAGGCCCATGACCTTGTCCTCGGTGTCATCCTTGGCGGTCAGGAAGAGAACGGGGAAGTGCTTGCCCGCCGCGCGCAGCCGGCGGGTGACGGTGAAGCCGTCCATATCCGGCAGCATGACGTCCAGGACGGCCAGATCGGGGGAATGCAGGTCCGCCGCCGCCAGGGCCTCGCGCCCGTTGGACGCCGAGACGACCTCGAAGCCGGCGAAGCGCAGGGACGTGGACAGCAGCTCGCGGATGTTCGGTTCATCATCGACGACGAGCAGCTTGGCTTCGGGTCCGTTCTTTTTCATATTCCCATGATGCTCCCAGAATCTGGGAGTTTTCTGAAAGGCAGATGTGTGTTTTGTGGGCCAGGACCGCCACCGGACAGCCCGGGACCCGCGACCGGGTGAGCGGAGCCGGTTCCAGTGAAGGCATTCCCCTGCGCCGACAGCGACATTAGAGTGGCCGTATCGAAACCAATCCGCCGCCGCGGCTTGCACGCGGGTACCCAATGAAGGGGACACAAAGTGACGACTGAGAGCAACGCAGGGGACAGTTCAGGCGCCGTTGACCGGAGCATCCGCGACTGGGCGGATCTTGCCGAAGAGATGTGGTCGTACTTGACCGGCAAAGGCGCCGCTATCAACTACAACTTCGTCGACATGACCATCGAGGTTCCCCGCGACATCGGACCGGACGCACCGCGGGCCACGTGGAAGCTGAACGGGAGCCTGCGCGTGACCACCAGCGACAAGGACGCGGTGGGTTCCGACGAGAACAGGGGCTGACCATGGCCCCGCGGTTCAGGGCTGACATCAACCTGGACTTCTCCCTCCAGGAGGCGTCCGGGGAGGAGGCTCGCGGATCGGTGAAGGCGTCCGGGACTGAAGTGGTTGTCGCGCTGGAGCGGATCGACGCCCTGCTCTCGCAGCGGCTGCCGTCCCTGGGCGATCTCCGGCCCTTGGCCAAGACGCTCTCGGACCAGGGGCTGACGGTGGTCGTGGACGGACCGGACGGCAGGATCATCAGTCTCGGCGCCGTCGGGGCTCCGGCCTCGCAGCGGGTGATTACCAGGTCACCCCACATCAAGCTGGGAAAGCTGGGAGCGCTGGCACCCATGCTGAAACGGGGCCGGCGTTCCCCTGCCCGGGAATTTTCCCTGCTGCCGCCGGGCACCCTTCTGCCGCTGCTGCCGACGGTGAAGCGCAGGATTCCCCGCCGCATCACGACGACCCACTACACGCGGGGCGGCGGACGGCCGCGGCTGATTTTCGTGCAGGACTCGAAGTCCTGGAACGGGCAGGTCCCGCGTGAGTTTAGCCTCACCGCGGAACGGGTGCGCATCGGCAGTGATGAATCCGCCGAACTGCAGCTTCCGGGTCTCGACGGGGTGCATGCCGAAATAGTCCACAATGACCGGGACGAATACGTCCTGGTCCGGCACGGCAAGGTCACCGGCAGCTTCGGTCCGGGGTCGGCGTCGGTGTTGCGGACCGGCTCGCGCCTCCAGATGGGACCGTGGTGCCTGGCGTTCTTCCGTGAAGAATTTGCCGACCACGGACGCCCCTTCGGCGGCCGCAGCGGCGGCGAATTCGCCTACCAGCGCCCGCAGCGCGACCCGCGTACCGGAGCCCTGGAGCAGGACGGCTCGACGTACATCCGCTAGTGCGGGCCAAACGGCGGCGCCGCCCGGAAAGCGGTGCAGGACCCTGGATGGAGGGCTGTGGCTGCGCAGCCCGGAAGCGTGTGCGCCGGGTTACTCGGTGGGGGAGCTGGTGCCGACGTCCCGGGCATCCATGATCCGGTAGGCGTAGCCCTGCTCGGCCAGGAAGCGCTGGCGCTTGGCCGCGAAGTCCTGGTCCAGCGTGTCCCTGGCCACGAGGGAGTAGAAGCGGGCGGCGCGGCCGTCCTTCTTGGGACGCAGCAGACGGCCAAGGCGCTGGGCCTCCTCCTGCCGGGAGCCGAAGGACCCGGACACCTGGATCGCGACGGAGGCCTCAGGCAGGTCAATGGAGAAGTTGGCGACCTTGGACACCACGAGCGTCTGCACCTCGCCGGCGCGGAAGGCATCAAAGAGCCTCTGGCGTTCCTTGACGGGGGTGTCGCCCTTGATCACCGGAGCGTTCAGGCGCTCGCCGATCTCGTCCAGCTGGTCTATGTACTGGCCGATCACCAGCAGCTGCTCGCCGGCGTGCCCGGCCACGAGCTGTTCCACCACCAGGGTCTTGGACTCGGACGTGGCGCACAGCCGGTACTTGTCCGCGTCCTCGGCCATCGCGTAGGCGACACGTTCGTCGCGGGGCAGGTCGATCCGGACTTCGACGCAGTCGGCCGGCGCGATATAGCCCTGCGCCTCGATGTCCTTCCACGGCGCGTCATAGCGCTTCGGGCCGATCAGGCTGAAGACTTCGCCCTCGCGGCCGTCCTCGCGGACCAGGGTGGCGGTGAGGCCGAGCCGGCGGCGGGCCTGCAGGTCCGCCGTCATCCGGAAGATCGGGGCCGGCAGGAGGTGGACCTCGTCGTAGATGATGAGCCCCCAGTCGTTGCCGTCCACCAGCTCCAGATGGGGGTAGAGCCCGCCGCGCTTGGTGGTCAGGACCTGGTACGTGGCGATCGTCACGGGCCGGACTTCCTTGACGGAGCCGGAGTATTCGCCGATCTCCTCCTCGGTGAGGGAGGTCCGCTTGAGCAGCTCGTCCTTCCACTGCCGGGCGGACACGGTGTTGGTGACCAGGATCAGCGTGGTGGTGGAGCTGGTGGCCATCGCGGCGGCACCCACCAGGGTTTTACCGGCCCCGCAGGGGAGCACGACGACGCCGCTGCCGCCGGCCCAGAAGTTCTCCATCGCCAGCTGCTGGTACGGGCGGAGCTTCCAGCCGGACTCGTCGAGCAGGATGGGGTGCGGGGTGCCGTCGACGTAGCCGGCCAGGTCCTCGGCCGGCCAGCCGATCTTGAGGAGCAGCTGCTTGAGCTGCCCGCGCTGGGAGGAGTGCACCACCACGGTCTCGCCGTCGATCCTGGGACCCAGCAGCGGGGCGATCTTCTTGGCCCGGCTGACTTCCTCCAGCACCGGGTAGTCCGAGGTGCGCATGACGAGGCCGTGCTGGGGATCCTTCTCGAGCCGCAGCCGGCCGTACCGGGACATCGTCTCCTCGACGTCGATCAGCAGGGAATGCGGGACCGGGAAGCGGGAGTACTTCAGCAGCGTGTCCAGCACTTTTTCGGCGTCCAGGCCGGCAGCCCGGGCGTTCCAGAGGCCCAGCGGCGTCAGCCGGTAACTGTGGATATGCTCGGGGGCGCGTTCCAGTTCGGCGAACGCGGCGATGGCGTGGCGTGCCTCGGTGGCGAGTTCGTGGTCCACTTCGAGCAGGATGGTTTTGTCACTCTGGACGATCAGCGGTCCATCGTTCACTGGAGCATTTCCTCTGCGGCTTCTACGTCAATAATCCGGTGGATGGACAGGACGCGTTCGGTTTCCTTGTCCGGGTCGAAGACCCGGACCCGTCCGCCGTTCACAGCTACCGGAACAACTGTTTCCCGCACGGCATTCCCCATGCCGTCGACGACGTTCATCACCACACGCTGTTTGAGCCGGATCGCCTTCTGCAGGGTTTCCAGCCCCAGCTGCGTCGCTTCCTCACTGCCGGGCGCCGCGGGGGGAAGCACGGATGCGCCGCCGGCGGCGGTGCGTTCGCTGCGCAGGACTGCCAGCTGGGCGTCGACGTCGGCTTCCGGCGGGGCGGTGCGCGGGGCGCTGTAGACCGGCCGGACACTGCCGGGCACCGCCGTGGTGCGGCGCAGCCGGATGCCGCCGGACTCGGATTCGTCCACCGCCGGGGACAGCCCCAGGCTCCGCAGCAGCTGGGCTGTTTCCCGCGGTGCGGCGTGCGAGACCAGCACGGTGGGGGCGATCCGGACCAGGCCGAGGCCGGCGGCGCCGGGTGTGTTGAGCAGTTCCAGCAGGGCCATTTCGTCGTCGCTCTGGATGAAGCTCGCGGCGGACCCCACCCGCAGCCTGGCGTGGCGGGCGGCGGTGTCCTCGATCAGGTACTTCAGCGGCTGCGGGATCGCCGTGGCCGAGTGCAGGCCCAGGAAGTCCAGCATCGCCTGGGCGTCCTGGCCGGCGTCGAGCGCGCGCCGGACCGAGGCGACCGAGAAGCGGTAGATCGTGGCGGGGCCCTGGCCTTCGGCGTCGGCCATGGTGAGGAGTTTCTCGGTCAGGTCCGGGGCGAGATAGCCGGGCGCCACCGCCGTCAGGTCGGCCTGGAGCAGGACGTGGTTCAATGCGGCCGGGAGGTGTTCGCCCAGGATGTTCATCGCCTCATCGGGCTGTTCGGCGGCGATGGCCGCGCCGATCTGGCTGAGCGCGCCCGAGCCGATGAGGCCGAGCAGTTCGGCCTCGGCCAGGATCCCGCGGACCAGCGAGCTGAAACGCCGCGCCATCCGGGGCTGGGTCCAGTCGGCGCGTTCCAGCACGGCCGCGGCGTCCAGGACCGGGGCCTGTCCGTCGTGGGCCGCGGCCTCCTGGGTCAGTTCGGCCAGGATTTCCAGGATCCGTTTCCGGACGATGGGGGCGTCCGGGCGCTGGGCTTCGGCCGAGAGCGCGTTGATGGTGTTGCCGGCCGCGCCGCGGTGCAGGGCCGGGACCGCGGCCTGGCCGTTGACGGGCTGTCCCACCAGGGACGGCGCGCGTTCGCTGGCGAGCCAGGCGTTGACCAGCCAGAGCCACTGTTCCTGGCGCGGCAGCGTCAGCCACTCCAGCTGCGCCGGCTGGACCCAGGCGGAACTGTCCACGTCCAGGCGGATGAGGCCGGACAGGGCGCACAACTCGGCCAGCACCCCGGCGTCGTGCATCTCGATCCGCAGCCCGTCGGCCAGTCGTTTGAGCTCCCGGACGCCCACGCCGCCGCTGCGCAGGGTGACGAGGGGCTGTTCGCGGACGCTGTACAAAAGTTCACCCACCAGCCGCAGGGTCTCGGCGATCGCGCCCAGGGCGGCGTTGCGGCGCAGCGCCGCCGAGGTGGAACCCAGCCGCGGCACCGGCGGAGTCAGTGCGAACTTCTCGATGACAAAACCGCCGCGCAGGGACACCCCGACGCTGTGCGGAAGTTCCACATGGGCGGCGTCCAGCGGCACCAGCAGCCCGCGGGCCAGGAGCCAGTCCACCGGTCCGACGTCGGCGGCCTCGTGCAGCACGGAGGCGCGCCGTTGCGCCTGGGGAACGGCGCCCATGGCCCAGTTCCCGAAGCGTGCGAGCAGCGCGGGGGTGCGTTCCGGGGCGGTGGCCAGGATCTGCCGCAGGGACTCCGGCGTGGCCGTCCAGTGCTGCAGCGACAGTGCGGCCTCCATCGGCGTGGCTGCGGGGGAGATGGCCGCGCCGCTGCGGTGCAGCTCCCCGACGAGCTGGACCACACGCTGCGCGAAAGCCGGCTGGAGCCGGACCAGCTCGGTGTAGCTGCGCCCGAGTCCGGCCGGGTAGATCCCGATGACGTCCTTGAGGCTGCCGACCGGCAGGTAATAGCGCTGCTTTGATCCCGCGGGCGGCGCGCCGGGCGGAGGCTCCGCCCGGTGGACAAGGGCCAGTTCCTGAAGCGAATGCAGCATCTTTTCGATGGCGGTCAGGGTCGCGCCGTTGATCAGCTTCTTCAGCATCGGGGCCGAGGCGCTGTGCCCGGTGTCCGTGTTCGTGCACAGGTGCAGGGTTTCCAGGACCTGCATTTCCGGGCGGTTCAGCCGCTCCAGGGCCCGCTGCACGCTGACGCGGCCGCTTGCGCGCGCAGCGAGGGCGGCGAAGTCCGGCACACCCGGGGAAATGAGGTCCGGCCGCGCGGAGAACAAGGCCCGCAGCGAGTCATCGCTGCGTGCCTGCAGTTCCTTGCTCAGCGCGCGGATAAGAGACATCAGTGCAAGGCTACCTTTCGTCCGGCTCTCGCGGGCGTCTTCGGGCTGCGACGCCGTCGATCACGAGCAAGAGCATAAGCAGGAACGCCACGGGAAGCCCATAGAGGGCGGTGGAGGTGATCCAGGCGGGCGACACGGCGTTATTGAAGGCCATCGCCATCACGACGCCGACGGCCGTGAGCGACAGCACGGCGGCGGCAGCCGCAACAATATACAGTGGCCGCCGGAAACGCAGTGGAGTCATGGAGCTAACGCTAACAGTCCGGCCTGTCCCGCGCCCCAAACGGTCAAAATAGGCCGGGCAGGATAACCTTGAAGGAACAGACCAACACGGTCCTGGCAGTCATACCCTGAACCCGCATATCAATGCGGATGCGGTGACCGCCGGCCGTGTCACCAGCAGAACGAAGAAGGTTGATTACGTGCCTACCGGCAAGGTCAAGTGGTATGACAAGGAAAAGGGCTTCGGATTCCTCGCGGGCGAGGACGGCCAGGAAGTCTTCCTGCCGAAGTCCGCGCTGCCCGAGGGCGTAACCGAGCTTAAGGCCGGCACGCGGGTTGAATTCGGCGTGGCCGACGGCCGCAAGGGCGCCCAGGCCCTGGGCCTGCGCGTGCTGGACAAGACACCCTCGATCGCCAAGGCCAAGCGGCCCAGCGCAAAGGACCTCGCCCCGCTGGTTCAGGATCTCGTCTCCGTGCTGGACAACCTGTCCGGAACCCTGTCCGCGGGCAAGTACCCGGAAGGCAACAAGGGCAAGGCGATCGCCGTCGCCCTGCGTAAGGTTGCCGACGAGCTGGACGCGTAGGCTCCGCGTTGACTCCGGAAACTGATCAGACCGCCTCCCCCGCCGGGGACAAAATTGCCGCCGCGGACAGGAACGCCGGGGACAAAAAAGCCGGAACCAAAGAAGGCAACAAGCCGCGCGCCGGGGTTCCCGTCTGGCGCACCGGCAAGCCCGACGCCTTCCTGGCCGCCGCCGTCGACGTCGCCCGTGCCGCCATCGAGGGTATCGCCCCCGCCGAACAGATCGGCCGGCACCTCGCGGCCAAGAGTGAGGGCGACCGCCTGGTCACGCACCTGTTCGAGTCAAAACTGGCCGGCTATGGTGGCTGGCAGTGGTACGCCGTGCTCACCCGGAACTCGCGGTCCAAAGTAGTGACGGTCGACGAACTGGGACTCTTGCCCTCCGAAGACTCGATCCTGGCGCCCGAATGGGTCCCGTGGGCCGAACGTGTCCGCCCCGGCGACGAACAGGGCGAGGACGAACTCGCGGCGGCCGTAGGTACGGCACCGCCGGAGGACGCCGCTGGAGCCGACGCGCCCCTGGACGCGCTCGACGCCGTTGAGTCCGAGGACGACTCCGACGACGATTCCGACGACGATTCCGACGACGACGCGCCCGAAGACGACTCCGACGATGCAGACGGCAACGCGGACGGCGCCGGCGACGAGTACGACGCTGACGATGTCGACGACGATGACTCCGCCGACGACGACGACGACGACGATGTCCCGGGTGCGGCCACCGACGGCGCGCCGGACGACGAGCTGCCCGCAGCGCAGGCTGACTAACGGTTGGAACCATCCGGGATGCTGCACAGTGAGGGCTGGACATGATGTCCACCTTCAAGTCCCTGCACATCCTGAACTACCGGATCTGGTTCATCGGTGCGGTGATCTCCAACATCGGGACCTGGATGCAGCGCACGGCCCAGGACTGGCTGGTCTTTGACCACCTGACCGATCACGATGCCAGCGCCATGGGCATCACGATGGCCCTGCAGCTCGGACCCCAGCTCTTCCTTGCCCCCGTGGCCGGGCTGCTGGCCGACCGCTTCAACCGCAAACAGCTGCTCATCCTGACCCAGTCCGCGATGGCGGTGCTCAGTGCCGGGCTGGGCATCCTGGTGGTGTCCGGGGCCGCGCAGCTCTGGCATGTCTACGGCTTCGCGCTGCTGCTCGGCGTGGTGTCCGCCTTCGACGCGCCGGTGCGGCAGACCTTCGTCTCGGAACTGGTCCGCGACGACTACCTGCCCAACGCGGTGGCCCTCAACAGCGCCTCCTTCAACGTGGCCCGCATGATCGGGCCCGCGGTGGCCGGCATCCTCACGGTCGCCGTCGGCCCCGGCTGGGTCTTCCTGATCAACACCCTGACCTTCGTGGCGCTGCTGCTGAGCCTGTGGAAGATTCCCACCGCCTCGCTGCGCCAGCTGCCCCGCGCCGCACCCGGCAAAGGCCGGATCCGCGAGGGGCTGCGCTATGTGCGGTTCCGGCCGGACATCGTGGTGGTGCTGGTCGCGGTCTTTATCGTCGGGACCCTGGGGCTGAACTTTGTGCTGTTCATCGCGGCCATGGTCGGCACGGAATTCGGCCTCGATGCCAGCGCCTTCGGGCTGATGAATTCCATCATGGCCATCGGCTCCGTCGCCGGCGCCCTGCTGTCCGCGGGCCGCAAGAAGCCCCGGCTGCGGATCATTTTTGGTGCGGCCGGAGCTTTTGGCGTCGCCTCCGGCATCGCGGCGCTGGCCCCCAGCTACTTCTGGTTCGGCGTGGCGCTGGTCCCGGTGGGGCTCTTCGCCATCACCATGATGACGAGCGCCAACGGCTACGTGCAGACCACCACGGACCCGGTGATGCGCGGACGGGTGATGGCGTTGTATATGGCGATCTTTATGGGCGGCACGCCCATCGGCGCCCCGTTCGTCGGGTGGGTCGCCAACGTCGCCGGTCCCCGCTGGTCCCTCAGCGTCGCCGCCGCCTCCGGCCTGATCGCGGCCCTGATCGGGCTGGTGTGGATTGTCCGGGCCCGGCAGCTGCGGATCCGGTTCGACCGGCGCGCCCGGGGGCTGCGCTACTTCCGCGTGGTGTCCGCCGGCCCGGGGATCCCCGGCGGCCCCGACGCCGACGGCGCCGCCCGGGAGTAACCCGGACGACGCCGTCGAACCGCTGACGGCTGGGGGCCGCGCGGGCGCGGAGAGCTACTTCTTCAGCTCGCCGACCACAAAGTCGATGCACTCCAGCAGCGCCGACACATCGTCCGGCTCGATCGCCACGAAGGTCGCGATGCGGAGCTGGTTGCGGCCCAGTTTGCGGTAGGGCTCCGTGTCGACGATGCCGTTGGCGCGGAGCACCTTCGCGATCGCCGCGGCGTCGATGGAGTCATCGAAGTCGATCGTCGCGATGACGTTGGAGCGTTCCTCGGCCTTCGCCACGAACGGGGTGGCGTACTCCGAAGCTTCGGCCCAGCGGTAGATGCGGCCGGCGGAATCCGCAGTCCGCGCCGAGGCGAAGTCCAGTCCGCCGTTCGCGTTGAGCCACTGCACCTGGGCCTCGAGCGTGACGAGCGTGGCCAGGGCCGGAGTGTTGTAGGTCTGGTTCAGCCGCGAGTTGTCAATCGCCGTCTGAAGGTCCAGGAAGTCCGGGATCCAGCGGCCGCCGGCCTTGATCCGCGCCGCACGTTCCAGCGCCGCCGGGGAGAACAGGCCGAGCCACAGGCCGCCGTCGGAGGCAAAGTTCTTCTGCGGGGCGAAGTAGTAGACGTCCGCTTCGGCGACGTCGACATCCAGCCCGCCGGCAGCCGAGGTGGCGTCCACCAGGACGAGGGAGCCTGCGTCGGCGCCGGCCACACGCTGGACCGGAGCGGCAACGCCGGTGGACGTCTCGTTCTGCGGCCAGGCGTAAACATCGACGCCGGCCTCGGCTTTGGCCACCGGGCGGGTGCCCGGTTCGGACTTGATGATGGTGGAGTCCGCCAGGAAGGGTGCCTTGTTGGTGGCGGAGGCGAACTTCGAGCCAAACTCGCCAAAGGACAGGTGCTGGGCCTTGTTCTCCACCAGGCCGAAGCTGGCGACATCCCAGAACGCCGTCGATCCGCCGACGCCCAGGATGACTTCATACCCCTCGGGGGCGCGGAAGAACTGGCTGAGCCCGTTCCGGACCGATCCCACCAGGTTCTTGACCGGCGCCTGGCGGTGGGAGGTACCCAGCAGCTGCGACGCCGCGGCGAGGGCTTCCATCTGCTCCGGACGGACCTTGGACGGTCCGGCGCCGAACCGGCCGTCCTTGGGCAGGAGGTTTGCGGGAATCGTGATGCTGGTGTCGCTCACAGTGGCTCCAATTTTCGGCTGGTACAAAATCTTCGGCTGTTACAGAAAGTGTGGCTCGAGAGGTGGCCCGGCAGCGTCGCTGCAGCGGAGCCCTGCGTTTCATTCTGCCTGACTGCCCGGCGGGGGCGGCAAAAAAGCCCGTCACAGTCCGGTCACTGAGATTATCCGGAGTAATTCAAAATAGGCTAAGCTGGCCTGCGAACGTACGGCGGACCCCGCCAGGGCGCCTGCATCACGCGGTACGGTGGGAAGACGCAAGGACGGCGCTCGAGGAGCTGAGCTGAATGACGGATCTGATCGATACAACCGAGATGTATCTTCGGACCATTCTGGAACTTGAAGAAGAAAACATCGTCGCCCTCCGCGCCCGCATCGCCGAGCGGCTGCGCCACTCCGGCCCCACCGTTTCCCAGACCATCGGCCGGATGGAACGCGACGGGCTGGTGGTTGTTTCCGGCGACCGCCACCTGGAACTGACGGAAACAGGCCGGAAACGTGCCATCGAAGTCATGCGCAAGCACCGCCTGGCCGAGCGTCTCCTGGCTGATGTGATCGGGCTCGACTGGGCCTACGTGCATGAAGAAGCCTGCCGCTGGGAACACGTCATGAGTGAGCGGGTGGAGCGGCGGATCTTCGAACTGCTGAATCATCCCACCGTTTCGCCCTATGGCAACCCGATTCCGGGCCTTGCTGAGCTGGGCGGCCTGCCGTCCCAGCCCTATGCCGACGGCGTCGTGAACCTGCTGGAGGCCATGGCCGGCTACGGACCGGATTCCCGGATCAGGGTCAATCGGCTCGCCGAGCCCATCCAGGTCGAACCCGAACTGCTCGTCCAGCTTGATGAGGGCGGCATCCGCCCCGGCGCACTGGTGTCGCTGGAGCGCGTGGGGGAGTACATCTCGGTGCGGGTGCCCGACATCGAGGGCGCACTGGAGCTCCCGCCCGAGGTGGCGGCCCACGTCTTTGTTACCGTCGGCTAACAGAAGCTCACCGGGCAACTCGTGGGACCTGCCATGAGATATGCACAGGTCGGTAACGGATTTATCACTGGACGGCTTAATCGCCTATAGTTGATCACTAGTACCGATACCAAAGCGTTATCTGATCCGAAGCCGAACTCTGCCAGCGGATCAGTCGCAGAACCACCTTCTGGCAGGGGCGGGGGAACCACTTCCGGCTGTTAAACAGCCTTGGGGTGAAGTCCGTCAGCGGCAAGCACACTCCACCGAGGACCTCCTTTATGCCTCTGTGCCTGGATGCTTGCTTCGGCGGACCGGGTCTTTGATCTCTCTGACCCGAATCCGACAGCTAACTCCGCAGGCTCTCCAGAGAGGAACCGTTTTTGACCACCCAGATCGTCAGGGGCCGCCGCCGTGCGACCGGTCCCGCTCCGGAGCCGCGTCCGGCCGTCGCCGTCCAGGCCGACCGCCCACGTGACGCGCACCGCGATGAGCGGCGGGGCCGCCGCAGCCCGTTCCGCCAGGTAACGGACTTCGCCGCCGCCAGTGGCGTGGGGCAAAAGGCCGGTATCGCCCTGGCCGCCACGGGACTGGTCCTCACCGTCACCGTCCCGGCCACGGGCCCCGTTATGGCCACGGACGCCGGCCCAACCGCCGGATCCCTCTCCGCCACGGTCCAGCCGGATGTCACCGCCGCCGAGGCCAAAATTGACTTCAACCGCACCGCCGTCACCACCCAGAGTGACCCGGACGGCAAGCTCAAGCAGCTCCTGAGTGCCCAGTCGGCCGGCTCCATCACCCGCGCGGCCTCCTCGGGCAGCCTCGGGGCGCCCCTGGGCCAGCTGAAGACGGCGTCGCCCTTCGGATACCGCGTCAGCCCCATCACCGGCGGCTCCGGGGAGTTCCACCGCGGCCAGGACTACGCCGCCCAGTGCGGCACGGCCGTCCTTGCGGCCGCCAGCGGCACGGTCACCTTCACGGGATGGCACCCCTATGGCGGCGGAAACCGTGTGGTGATCGACCACGGCAACGGCCTGGAGACCACCTACAACCACTTGTCCTCCGCCAGCGTCAAGGTGGGCCAGCAGGTCTCCCGCGGCGCTGCCGTGGCGATGAGCGGCACCACCGGCGCCTCCACGGGCTGCCACCTTCACTTCGAGGTCATGGTCAACGGCGAAGTCGTCGACCCGACCGGCTGGCTCTAACAGAGCTGATGGGACACTCTCGCATTCTTATGACACGCCGTGATCTGAATGTGACATTGAGCCCCAACTGCTGTACCGTATGACCTACGCCAACTTTTCCGAAGTTGGCGCTCTTGAGTGGATTGCCTAGCTCTGCCACCGCTCAAGGTCCGTTCGCATGACATCGTCTGGCAGGGGCGGGGGAACCAATTTTGGCCTTCGAAATTGAAGGCCTTGGGGTTAAGTCGCAAAAGCTTCCCAGGAAGCAGCGCGGCCGGGTGACTCCCATCCGAATCCGACAGCTCACCTCGTAGGCATTGGGAGAGGCTACTTTCGTGTCTTCACGCCACAATGCTGCGCGTCACCGCGCTTGCGCGGCTCTTACGAGCCCGCTGAAATCCAACCTCGGCCGTGTCCTTTGTGGCGCCCGGAATGGATCTCACACCGCCGTCTCAATCTCTGCTGAGTCCGGCCCGCAGGCCATGCACCTGCAAGCAGTTCCCGCTTTTGGCGCGTCTTCGCAGTACACCCTTCGCTAAGTAACCCATTTCGGGGCGATCCGGCGTACCCCCAAGATGCCGGAGCGTCCTCAGCCCGCGCCCAAAAAGCGTGGACCCAGGATCACGAAAGAGAGAACTTAATGACTACTCGTGCAAACGCACGGCACCGCGCCGAGGTCACCAAGACCAACTCGCTGGCCGTCATTGCCAAGGCCGTCGGCGACAACGCCGGTGGCATGGGCCGCCAGGCCGCAGTTATCGCTGCCGCCTCCGGCCTCGTCCTGACCAGCGGTATCGCAGCCAACGCTGCTGAGGCCAACGTTCAGCGCGAGTCCACCTCCGCTTCCACCCTCGAAGTCCAGTCGGCCGCCCCGGCGACCATCTCGGCCGCTTCGACGATCGCCATCTCCTTCGAGAAGCCGGCCGTCACCACCACGCCGGCCCCCGTCGTCGAGGCCCCGAAGCCTGTTGTGAAGGTCCAGGAGACCCCCACAGCAAACACGGCCAAGACCGCCAGCACCAAGGTCGGCGCCACCGCAGCCCCGGCCGCCGGCACCGCGGCTGCCACCACCCAGGCTCCGGCCGTTGCCAGCGGCATGGGCGCCACGATCGCCGCTGCCGCCTACGCCCAGCTCGGCGTTGGCCAGGACTGCACCGCACTCGCCACGAACTCGCTGGCTGCCGCAGGCATCAACTACCACGGCTGGCCGGCAGGTTACCTGTCCCTCGGCCGCACCGTGAGCGCCTCCGCTGCCCTGCCGGGCGACCTCGCCTACTACGCGAACGGCGGATCGGGCCTGGCCCACATCGCTGTTTACGTCGGCGGCGGCAAGGCTGTCCACGGCGGCTGGAACGGTGGAACCACCTCCCTGCAGAGCGTCAACGTCGGCTCCGGCCCGGTCTTCATCCGCGTCGGCGGCTAAGACAGCAACTGCTAGCAGCACCAAGGACCCCTGCCATTCGGCAGGGGTCCTTTGCGTTGCCGGGACGTGAACTTCAGCGGATACGGGCGGGGCCGGCAAAAAAGATTCGGTGAAATGGCATGTCCGTGTTTACTCTTGTTTTGTCGATCCATAGCCCGACCATGCAGAGGGCAGCCGGCCCTCGTGCCCCTGGCGGGTGCGGCCGTGAAGAGGTATGCGGATGCGCACTCTCGTTCTGAATGCTGGATATGAACCGCTGGCGGTTGTGACCTTCCGCCGGGCGCTCGTCCTTGTGCTGACCGGAAAGGCCAGCGTCGTGGCGGAAGGCGACGATCCTGTCGTCGGGCCGCAGGACGTCCTGGGCCGGCCCTCGGTGATTCTTTTGCATCGCTACATCAGGCCCCGGTACAACACCGTGACGGCGGTGAGCCGCCGCGGGGTGCTCCGCCGGGACGGACACCGCTGCGCCTACTGCGGCAAAGCCGCCCACACCATCGATCATGTCCAGCCCAAATCCAGGGGCGGTGCAGATTCCTGGGAAAACCTCGTCGCTGCCTGCCTGCGGTGCAACAACGCCAAAGGCGACCATACCCCGGGGGAAATGGGGTGGAAGCTCGGCTTCAGCCCCGCGCCGCCGAAGGGCACGACCTGGCAGATCAAGGAACTGGAGAAGCCGACGCCTGCCTGGGACCCTTTCCTCCTGCCGGAATCCGCTGCCTGACACGGCGTGCCCCGGCCGCTGCGCCGGGACTGGAGATCTGGCCAGTTAGGCTGGGCCGATGGAATTCGACGCTGTCATCCTGGCCGGGGGCCGGTCGTCCCGGCTCGGAGGTGTGCCCAAGTCCGGTCTGATGCACGACGGCGCCACTCTCCTGGAGCGCGCCCTGCAGGCCGCACGCGCCGCGGCGGCCGTCGCCGTCGTCGGGCCCGACCCGGGAACCCTGCCCGAGGGAGTGCTGAGCTGCCGGGAGGAGCCGGCCTTCGCCGGCCCCGCCGCAGCGGTCGCCGCCGGGATCTCCGCCCTCGAAGAGCACCGCAGCCGTGACCCCCGCCATCCTGCCGCGGCACCCCTGACGCTGGTCCTCGCCGTCGACATGCCCCGGGCGGGCGCCGCCGTCGGGACACTGCTGGCAGCCGCCGCGGAAGCCCCACCGGGCGAGGGGCTGATGGCGGTGTCTGCTGACGGGCGCCGGCAGCCCCTGGTCGGCCTATATAGCACGGCTGCGCTACAACGGTGCGTGGCCGACGCCAGGCAGCGCGGCGCGCTCGACAACGCATCGATATTCTCCCTTCTTGCTAGGCTGGAGGTGCGGGAAGTCAGCGTCCCCCGGGGATCCACGGATGACGTGGATACTTGGGACGATGCGTCCGCGTTGGGGGTGACCGGCCCGGATGACGGCCATGGCTTCGACGGCCATCACCGCGACAGCCATAACCCAGGCCTCCGGCCCGGGGTTCCCCCGCTGAACTCGACTTTGGAGGCAAACGGTGAAAAGCCAGGATGAAACACTCGAAGACTGGTGCCGTGCCCTGCTTCAGGCCCTGGAACTGGAAGACGTCGAGATTGACGTGAACGAGATCCTGGCCCTGGCCGGGGTGGCGGCGCACTCCGTGGTGCGCCCGGCCGCGCCGCTAACAACGTTTATTGCCGGCTTTGCGGCAGGGCTGGCCTCGGGATCCGGCCAGGCCACGGATGCCGCCTCGATGCAGGCCGCGATGGGCGTCGCCCGGAAACTGGCCAAGGACTACGCGGCCAGCGAAGCCCCCGGGGCATGACACCTGCACCCCCTCACGGCAGTCCAGCTGCCGCGGCGGATGAGCCTGCGCCCCATCGGCACCTCGCGCACACCTGGCAGGAAGCCCGGCAGCTTGCCTTCGACTGCGCCGCTCCCATCCCCGCCGCACCCGTGGCCCTCCGCGACGCGCTGGGACGGAAACTCGCCGCCGATGTGGCGGCGCTCGTGGACATGCCGCACTACGCCTCCTCCGCCATGGACGGCTGGGCCGTCAACGGCAGCGGACCGTGGATCCTCGCCGAACCCGGCCAACGGCTGGCGCCGCACCAGGCCAGCCCGATCGTCACGGGCGGGCTGATTCCCCCCGGAGCGAAGGCCGTGCTGCGGAGCGAAAGTGGCACCATTGCCGCCGACGAGGACGGGCTGCCGGTCCTGCAGCTCGGCGGCGGGGCGAAGCCCGGCGAGCCGCGAAACGGCGAGCACATCCGGAAAGCCGCGGAGGAAGCCGCCGCCGGAGAAGTGCTGATCAAGGGCGGCACCGTGCTGAACCCCGCCCATCTGGCCCTCGCGGCCCTCGCCGGCCACGACACCCTGCCGGTCCTGGGCAAGCCCGTCGTCCGGCTGGTGTTCACCGGCTCGGAAGTGGTCACAGCCGGGATCCCCCGGCCGGGGGAGGTGCGCGACACCTTCGGTCCCCAGCTCGCCGGCGTCGTGGAAATGCTCGGCGGGATCTGTGCCGGCGAAACGAAAATCGGCGACAGCTACGCTGAATGGCTCACCGCGCTCGAGGACACCGACCCGGCGGCCGAACCCGCGGCTGCCGATGAGCCGCAGCCGACGGTCCGGTCCGGCGCCGAACCGTTGCCCGCCGACGTCGTCATCACCACGGGCGGTACCGGCCGGTCCGGGACCGACCACCTGCGCCGTTCCGTGGCCGAACTCGGCGGGCGGCTGCTGATCGACGGCATCGCGATGCGCCCCGGCCATCCTGCCGTGCTGGCCGAACTGCCGGACGGCAGATTCATCATCGGGCTGCCGGGCAACCCGCTCGCGGCCATGATGGCACTGTCCACGATCGGCGCCCCGCTCCTGGCGGCGCTGGGGCACCGGCCTCCGCCGCCGGTCACCGAGCTGCCTTGCGGCGCCATGATCGACCCTGACCCCGGCCGGACCCGGCTGATGCCCTTCCGGCTCCTCTATGGCATGGCCTCTCCGGCGCAGCACACCGGACCGGGAATGATGCGCGGGCTGGCCGCGGCCGACGGCGTCCTGGTGGTCCCGCCGCACGGAGTCCAGCTGGGGGAGACCGTCCCGGCCTTCACCCTTCCCTGGGGCACACCCCTGCCGGAACCGGCGCCACCCAAAGACAAGCCCGCCCCCAAGCGGCCCGCCCGGAAGCCCGCCGGTACCGGCGGTCCCGTGGACTGGAGCGAACTGCTGGGGTAGCGCCCGGTCCTGAACGTTCTTGAACGCGTTCTTGAATGCGTTCATAAACCCGCGCTGGCCACCCGGCCCAGCGCTTGCCATGATGGAGTTATGTTGGTTAGGAGTACCTGATGGGCCGCGTCACGCAGCGCCGCAAGGTGCACAAATATGTCCTGGACGGGTCCCCCCAGGCCCTCGAATTTCCGGTCCGGCACCGGGAGGACGTCCTCGCCGTGGAGGAGCCGCTGGAGATCCGGATCGGCAGCCTGTCCTTCTCCGTCACCATGCGGACACCGGGGAACGACTTTGACCTCGTGGCGGGCTTCCTCGTCTCCGAAGGCGTCATCTGGAGCCCCGACCAGCTCGTCTCGCTGCGGTTCTGCGCCGGGGAAGACGAGGACGGCGTCCAGACGTTCAACGTGGTGGAAGCCCAGCTGAGGCCCGACGTCGTCCGCCCGGACACCGGCCGGAACGTGTACACCTCCAGCTCGTGCGGCATCTGCGGCACGGACTCCATCGAGGCCGTGCACAAGTCCTCGCATTTCAGCCCCGCCGATGACCCGCTGACGGTGCCCGTGGCCACGCTCGCGGCCCTTCCGGACCGGCTCCGGGAAGCCCAGGCCGTCTTCGACGTCACCGGCGGCGTGCACGCCGCCGGCCTGTTCCGGATCGCCGAGGACGGCTCCGTGGAACTGCTGTGCCTGCGCGAGGACGTGGGGCGCCACAACGCCGTGGACAAGGTGATCGGCTGGGCCCTCCGCGAGGGCATGCTCCCGCTGCGCGGAACCGTGCTCCAGGTTTCCGGCCGGGCATCGTTCGAACTGGTGCAGAAGGCTGCCCTGGCCGGCATTCCCGTCCTCGCCGCGGTCAGCGCCCCGTCGAGCCTGGCGGTCGAGCTGGCCGAGGCCAGCGGCATGACGCTGGCCGGATTCAGCCGCGGTACGTCGCTGAACGTCTACGCCGGAGCCCGCCGCGTGAGTGTGCCCGTGGGCTTGGCGGATAGCGTCCGCTGACAGCCACTTGGCTCGGGGGCCAGCGGCGCAGTAAGTTTTATCCATCGATTGGATGCAATTCAGCGTCATCCACGCAGCGCTAAAGAGGTTCACATTGCACGACGACCGCCGTCTCACGGAAGTCCGGCTGGACCGCTTTGTTCGCGAACGCATCGTCCCCGCGGTCTATCCGCGCAGCGTCCCGCTTACCCTGAGCAGCTGGGACGTCCCGGACGAACCGGTCCCGGTCCTGGACGCCCTCCGGCAGCAGTTCACGCCGCAGGAGCACGGTGCGGCCTGGGGGCGGCCGTGGAGCACCAAGTGGCTGCGGCTGCAGGGGCAGGTCCCGGACGCCTGGGGCACGGCAGCGGACACCTCGGTGGAAGTCATTGTGGACCTGGGCTTCAGCAGTGACCTTCCCGGATTTCAATGTGAAGGAATCGCCTGGCGGCCGGACGGGACGATCGTCAAGGCCATCTCCCCGCGGAACCAGTACATTCCGCTGAAGCTCCTGGGCAGCGGGATGGCCGTCGACTTCTACGTTGAGGCGGCCGCCAACCCTGACCTGTCGCAGGGGTGGACCTTCGCGGCGACCCCCTACGGCGACAAGGCAACCTCCGGCAACGAGCCGAAGTACCGGCTCGGGCGGATCGTCATCGCGGAAATCAACCAGACGGTCTGGGAGCTGCAGCAGGACATCTGGACCCTAAGCGGCCTGATGCACGAACTGCCGATGGAACTGCCGCGCCGCCACGAAATCCTGCGCGCGCTGGAACGGATGCTGGACGTGATGGACCCCGACGACGTCCCCGGCACGGCGTCAGCGGGGCGCGAGGCCCTGGCCGGCGTCCTGGCCCGGCCGGCGTACGCCTCCGCCCACCACCTGCTCGCCACCGGACACGCGCACATCGACTCCGCCTGGCTGTGGCCCGTCCGCGAAACCATCCGCAAATGCGCCCGCACCTTCTCCAATGTGGTGGCGCTGATGGACGAGGATCCCGGGTTCGTGTTTTCCTGCTCCTCAGCCCAGCAGCTCGCCTGGATCAAGGAGCTGTATCCGGAGCTCTTCGGCCGGATCCGGGAAAAGGTCAAGACCGGCCAGTTCGTTCCCGTCGGCGGCATGTGGGTCGAATCGGACACCAACATGCCCGGCGGCGAGGCCATGGCCCGCCAGTTCCTGGAGGGGAAAAGCTTCTTCCTGGCCGAATTCGGCGTGGAATGCGAGGAGGCCTGGCTGCCGGACACCTTCGGCTATTCGGCGGCCATGCCGCAGATCGTCAAGGCCGCCGGCAGCAAGTGGTTCCTGACGCAGAAGATCTCCTGGAACCAGGTCAACCGGATGCCGCATCACTCCTTCAACTGGGAGGGGATCGACGGCACCCGGGTCTTCACGCATTTCCCCCCGGTGGACAGTTACAGCTCGGAACTCAGCGGCCGGGAACTCGCCCACGCGGAGCGCAACTACCGGGACCACGGCCGGGGCACGGTCTCGCTGGTCCCGTTCGGCTATGGCGACGGCGGTGGCGGCCCCACCCGGGAGATGCTGGCGGCGGCGCGCCGCACCGCGGACCTTGAGGGATCGCCGAAGGTGGAACTCGGCTCGGCCGCCGGTTTCTTCGCCCGCGCCGAGGCCGAGTACGACGCCCTCCCGGTCTGGGTCGGCGAGCTGTACCTCGAACTGCACCGCGGGACTTACACGAGCCAGGCCAAGACCAAACTGGGCAACCGGCGCAGCGAACACCTGCTCCGCGAAGCCGAACTCTGGTGCGCCACGGCAACCGTGCGCACCGGATACGGATACCCGGCGGACGAGCTCAAGCGCCTCTGGCGGCTGGTGCTCCTGCAGCAGTTTCACGACATCCTGCCGGGCAGCTCCATCGCCTGGGTGCACCAGGACGCCGAACGGAACTACGCCGCCGTCGGCCGGCAGCTTGAAGCGATCATCGCCGACGCCGCCTCCGCGGTGCTGGGCGCCGGGGACACTGACTTCCTCCTCAACGCCGCTCCGCATGAGCGCCACGGCGTGCCCGCGCTGGCCGCGGCCGAGCCGGTCCCCGCCGGGCAGCCGGTGCTGGCCACCGAATCTGGCAGCGGGTACATCCTGGACAACGGGATCATCCGCGCCGTCATCAACGCCGACGGTCTACTGGCCTCACTGACGGATTATGCCAGCGGACGTGACGCCATCGCTCCCGGGCAGTTCGGGAACCTGCTGGAGCTGCACCGGGACACCCCCAATGAATGGGACGCCTGGGACATCGACGCCTTTTACCGCCGCAACGTCGTCCGACTGACCGGCGCGCGTTCCCTGCGGCTGGAATCCAGCGGCCGGGACGCTGTCGTTGTGGTGGAGCGGCTGGCGGGGTCCTCGGCGGTTACCCAGCGGATATCGCTGGCGGCGGGCGCCGGTTCCCTGGCGATTTCGACGGCGGTGGACTGGCAGGAAAGCGAAAAGCTGCTCAAGCTCGGATTCGCGCTGGACGTCCGGGCGGACCGGTCGGCCTCGGAGACCCAGTTCGGGCATGTGTTCCGCCCGACGCACCTCAACACCTCCTGGGAAACCGCGAAGTTTGAGATCTGCGCCCACCGGTGGATCCACGTCGCCGAGCCCGGCTACGGGGTGGCGGTCACCAACTCATCCACCTACGGCCACGACGTCACCCGGAATATCCGGGAGGACGACGGCGGAACGACCACTACCGTGCGGCTCTCACTGCTGCGCGCGCCCAAGTTCCCGGACCCCGCCGCGGACCGCGGCCGGCACGAACTGAACGTCACCATCCGGCCCGGCGCCAGCATTGCCGACGCCGTCGAAGAGGGATACCGCACGAATCTGGCCCCGCGGGTGGTCAAGGGCGCCCACGGCGTGGAACCGCTCATTGCCGTCTCCAACCCGGCCCTGGTCGTTGAGGCCGTGAAACTCGCCGAGGATGGTTCCGGCGACGTGATCGTCCGGGTCTACGAATCGCTGGGGCAGAGGTCCGCGGGGACAGTGACGGCCGGCTTTGCCGCCACCGGCGTCCACACGGTGGACCTGCTGGAACGTCCGGCGGCTGCGCCGGGGGTGACCGCGGCGGGGGACTCGGCGGAACTGGCGCTCCGGCCCTTCCAGCTGGTGACCCTGAGGTTTGTGCGCTGAACGGCCGTTAAACAGGCTGAGTGGGAGCGGTCCAGTTGGACCGCTACCACTCATCCCCCCAATGGCGCTTGGGCGACTGCCTCGGCTCCGCACGGATTGTCCCCGTTCACGAAGCGAATGCCGCTTTCACACATTCATGATTCTCTCACGGTCTAATGATTTTGTGAATGCCTAGGTGCTGTTACGACGTAATGTTGCCCTAGCGTTACCTGGGGGACTCGCAATCAGCCCGGAAAACCAGAACACGACGAGGCCCACGACGTAGCCCAGGGCCGCCGCGTAGTTGACGAAATGCTGTGCGCCGACCCAACTGGATGGCGTCAGGGCGGCCGGGAGGCTCAGGACCGCGAAGGCGGCGCCGAGCAGGACGAGCAGGGCGCCGGCCCTGACCAGGCGCGGCAGCCGGCTCCTGACGGCCGCCAGCAGCGGAGCCACCAGGACCAGCGAAACGAAGGCAGGATAGGTGCGGCCGGCGGCCGTGAACCAGGGGGCCAGGTCCGCGTCCCCTGCGCCGCCCGCCGCCTGCGCCTGCAGTCCGGCCGGTGCCCCATAGCTGTTCATCAGGAAGAACGCCACCGCCACGGCCAGGCAGCCGAGCCCCAGTGCCCAGCGCCCGATGCCTCCGGCAATGAGCTGGTGGGCCCGGGCATCGGCGAGTCCCGTTGTGACCCGGAGGCCGACGAGCAGGACAGTCGCGAAAACAAGATAGCGCAGGACCAGGCTCGTGAGGTCCCACCCGCCGAGGGCGCCGTCAATCACCTCGTAGAGCTCGGAGACGGCGAGCACACTGCACAACGTGCCCAGGAAGAGGATCCCGAACACGGTCCGGTTGCGGCCCCGCACCGCGTCCGGCACACGTAGGAGAAGCGCCGCGCAGCACACCAGCAGCGTCGCCCATTCCAGCGTTGCCCTCATTCCGGTTCTCCCCGTCGCTCCGCGGCGCGGCTCACAATTACTATCCGGTCAAGCCAGTGTGCGCTCTCCGCGTCTTCCTGGCCAGAATCTTCGACAGCCAGAACACGGAAAGCCCCACCACGAGGCACAATGTGGCGGTGTAGCTGAAGACGAAGCGCAGGTAGGCCAGCGACGGAGGAATCACCGGGGACAGCAGGCTCAGCGTAATGGCAACGGATCCAAGTGCCAGCAGGCCGGCGCCGAGCCGCACAAGGCGAGGCAACCCGCTGCGCACCGCCCGCACCATGGCAGGAAAGAGGGCAAGCGTGATGTAGGCGGGGTAGAGCCGTCCGGCGGCTCCGTAGTACTCCACGAGCGCCGCGTGGCGTGCATCCTTGGCGTACACCGCGATCAGGCCGGCGGACGATCCCGCCGTGTCCATCATGAGGAAGACCGCCACGACCGCCACCGATGCAGCTCCCACAAACACAATTCCGGGCGGGCCGGTAATCAGCCGGAGGGCGTCGTCCGCGCCGAAGCCCCGGGCGATTCTGAGTCCGAGGGCAAAGACGGTGCCGAAGATGATGAAGCGCAGCAGCAGGTTAGCCAGGTTCGTTCCACCGAGGACACTGTCCACGGCCAGGTACGGTGCCTCGATGCTCAAGAGGATGGCCACCGTCATGAAGGCGTAGACGAAGAACAGCGATCTGTTCTCGCCCCGCAGCGCACTCGGAATCCGAGCGACCGCGGCGAGGGCGCAGAGCGCCAAAGTGGTCCACTGCAGGACTGCGATCATCGGGTGTTCAGCCGCAGCGCGCGCTTTGCCAGCAGGCTGGAAATCCAGACGAAGGCGAGCCCCAGTGCAAGGCACAACACCGAGGTGTAGTTGATGATGTACTCCAGATACCCGGCCTCGCTGGGGATCAGGGGGTAGAAGGAGCCGAAGGCCATGGCGGCGAATGCGACCGTCAGCAGCAGCGCACCGATCCGGATGGTTTTGGGCAGTGGCTGACTGATTGCCACGAAGGTGGCGGGCAGAATGCAGGCGGCGACGTAGGCCGGGTACAGGCGTCCCACTGCGGCGTACGACTCGATGAGCGCCGCATTCTGGGGGCTTCTGGCGGGCAGCGTTTTCAGGCCCGTGACGGTTCCCTCGGTGTCAGCCAACAGGAAAAGGATCACGGTGGCGATGCCCACGCCAGTAAGAACCGACTTCCCCACGGGGCCCACGATGAGGCGGATGCTCTTCGGTCCATCGAAGGCCTTGGCGATCCGGTAGCCGGCCAGCAGTACCGTGCCGTAGACGACGAAACGAAGGATCAGGTTTGTGTAGTTCTCGGACCCGAGCCACGCATCGATGGACTGGTAGCTCACGTCGATGCTGAGCAGGATGGCCACGGTGGACAGCACGAAGACGCCGAAAACAGACCTGTTCTCACCCCGCAGCGCACTCGGAATCCGCGCGATCGCGACGAGTGCGCAGACCGCCAAGGTGGTCCACTGCAGGATCGCGATCATCCGAGGTTCTCCCATATCTTTTTTGTTTGTTCTTGCTCGTGTTCCTGGCGGCGCAGGGTTTTGCCGAGGGCCTGTAGCCGCTCCCCGGCCAGGGCCGTGAGTTCGCCATCGGACAAGGCATCAAGGGCGGCCTGTTTGGCCTCCGCCGGCCAGCCGGCCTCGGCTTCTGTCAGCAATCCCGTGGCGACGAGTCCGCCCGTGAATCCTACGCCAGCGGCGCGGGCGGTTGCGACCGCCAACTCGGGGGAGAGCCGGTTGGCGGTCAACTGGGCCGAATAGTTCTGCGGTGCGACCCCGGTGGCGTCCGATACCCGGTGCCGCAGTTCGCCGTCGTCGATCGCGTCCACCCAGTTCCGGACCGAGGTGGCGTGCGGTGCGGGGCCGAGCGCCGGCGTCAGCGCGCTGCCGTCGTCACCGTAGCCGCCGTACGCCGGGGCCGAGCGGGAGATGACGGCCCGCAGCAGGTCCATGGTGGCAATCTGGCTGACAAGTTCGCCGGAGGTGGGCGGCTGCGGCCGCCCGGAGAGTTCGGCATAGCTGTCGAACGTGGCAAGGTCGGCCAGCGGGCTGCGCTTGAGGGCCCGGCTGATGCTGACGAGGGTGCTTTCCGCGACTTTGCCGCGCACCAGCTGCTGCGCGAGCGTGGTGCGCTTGATCCCCGAGATCCTGCAGATGTCTGCTGTGCTCGCGTTGGGAGCAACGACATGGAGCCAGTGTTGAAACGCCTTGGCGGGTAAGGGCATTTACGGCTTCCTGCAGAGTCGAATGGAGGTGCGGCTTCTGAAGTTCGGTGGAGTGGTGATTGTGGTGATTTTACGGGACGTGCTGATTCAACTATGCTAAATGCTCGAACCCGCTGGTCCGTACACCCCCCAAGTCCGGACCGGCGGGTTCTCTTATGCCCGGCGGCCGGCGGGCGCCCTGAACGCCCTGTGGCGGTCTCCTGTGGGCCGCGGTGAGAGAATGGACCAATGACTGCAACCCTTGTTGCCAAGGACCTCTCCGGTGGTCACGACCACCGCACACTCTTCTCCAAACTCTCCCTCACCGTCGCGCCCGGCGACGTCGTCGGCGTCGTGGGTGCCAACGGAGCGGGCAAATCCACCCTGCTCCGGCTCCTGGCCGGCGTGGACCAGCCGCAGGAAGGCTCCATCAGCCTGGCCCCGGCCGACGCCTTCGTCGGCTGGCTGCCCCAGGAACACGAACGGATCGCCGGCGAGACGGTGGCCGGCTACATTGCGCGGCGCACCGGCTGCGCGCAGGCCACCCTGGACATGGAGTCCGCGGCGGATGCCCTTGGCAGCGGCGCCCCCGGCTCCGACGACGACTACTCCCTCGCGTTTGACCGCTGGATGGCCTCCGGCGCCGCGGACCTGGACGACCGCATCCCGGCCGTCCTGGCAGACCTCGGCCTGGAGGTGGGCCAGGACGCCGAAATGACCGGACTCTCCGGCGGGCAGGCTGCCCGCGTGGCGCTCGCAGCGCTGCTGCTCAGCCGCTTCGACATCGTGCTCCTGGACGAACCCACGAACGACCTGGACCTCAACGGACTGGCCAAACTCGAGGCCTTCGTGCAGGGGCTCCGCGGCGGCGTGGTGCTGGTTTCCCACGACCGCGAGTTCCTCGCCCGCTGCGTGACCACCATCGTGGAACTGGACCTCGCGCAGAACTCCGTGGCGGTCTACGACGGCGGCTACGAGGCCTACCTCGAGGAGCGGGCCGTGGCGCGCCGGCATGCCCGGGAACGGTACGAGGAATTCGCCAACACCAAGGCCGATCTGGTCTCCCGTGCCCGCACCCAGCGCGAGTGGAGCTCCCAGGGTGTCCGCAACGCCATGAAGAAGAACCCGGACAACGACAAGATCCGGCGCGCGGCCAGCACCGAGTCCTCCGAGAAGCAGGGCCAGAAGGTCCGCCAGATGGAATCGCGCATCGCCCGGCTGGACGAGGTCGACGAACCCCGCAAGGAATGGCAGCTGCAGTTCAGCATCGGCCAGGCACCGCGTTCGAGCGCCGTCGTGGCGACGCTCCGCGACGCCGTCGTCCGCCAGGGGGACTTCACCCTAGGCCCGGTGAACCTGCAGCTCAACGCCGGCGAACGGATCGGCATCACCGGCCCCAACGGCGCCGGCAAGTCCACCCTGCTCCGCCTGCTGCTGGGCCTCCAGCGCCCCGATTCCGGCGACGCCTCCATGGGCGCCTCCGTGGCTGTGGGCGAGATCGACCAGGCCCGCGGGCTGCTGGCCGGGCCGCTCAAACTGGCCGACGCCGTCGAAGCCGTGCTCACGGACCAGACCCCGGCCGAGGTCCGCACCCTGCTGGCCAAATTCGGCCTCAAGGCAGACCACACCTCCCGGCCGGTGGACTCCCTGTCGCCGGGGGAGCGGACCCGGGCCGCGCTGGCGCTGCTGCAGGCCCGCGGCGTGAACCTGCTGGTGCTCGACGAGCCCACCAACCACCTGGATCTCCCGGCGATCGAACAGCTCGAGGAAGCCCTCGAAGGCTATGACGGCGCCCTGCTGCTGGTCACCCACGACCGCCGGCTGCTGGAAAACGTGCGCCTTGACGCGCGCTGGAACGTGGACAGCGGCGTCGTCACCGAGCTTCTGGGCCACACCGCCCCGAAAGGCAACAACACATGAGCATGGACCGGGTGGCCTGGAGCTCCCTTTACAACATCACGCGCGCCTCGAGCGGCTCGAAACCGTTCTCCAAGGAGACGCTCAAGCGGGTGTTCAGCTTCGCCCGCCCGCACAAGGGCAAGCTGATCGCCTTTGTGCTGCTCTCGATCGTGATGGCCGTGCTGGCCGTCGCCACCCCCGTGCTCGCCGGCCAGGTCGTGGACGCGATCATCGCCGGTGCGGCCACCGACGTCGTGGTCTGGCTGGCCGTGCTGATCGCCATTGTGGCGGTCGCCGAAGCCGGCCTGGGACTTCTCACGCGCTGGCTGTCCTCCACCATCGGCGAGGGCGTGATCGTGGACCTGCGCACCAAGGTCTTCGACCACGTGCAGAAAATGCCGATCGCGTTCTTCACCCGCACCCGCACCGGGGCGCTGGTGAGCCGGCTGAACAACGACGTGATCGGCGCCCAGTCGGCCTTCGCCGGGACCCTGTCCGGGGTTGTCAGCAACGTCGTGGCCCTCGCCCTGACCCTCGTGGTGATGCTGGGGAAGTCCTGGCTGATCACCGTGCTCGCCATGATCCTGCTGCCGATCTTCCTGATCCCGGCCCGCCGGATGGGCTCCAAGCTGGCCGATCTGCGCCGCGAGGCCGCCGAGCACAACGCCTCCATGGGCACCCAGATGACCGAGCGGTTCTCCGCACCCGGCGCCACCCTGGTGAAGCTCTTCGGCCGCCCCGATGAGGAATCCCGGGAATTCGCCGTCCGCGCCGGACGCGTGCGGGACATCGGCATCCGCACCGCCATGCTGCAGTTCACCTTCGTGACCGCCCTGACGCTCGTCTCGGCGCTGGCCCTGGCCCTGGTCTACGGGCTCGGCGGCTTCCTCGCGCTGCAGGGGCAGCTGGCCGCGGGCGACGTCGTCGTACTCGCTCTGCTGCTGACCCGCCTTTATGCGCCGCTCACCGCGCTCTCCAACGCCCGGGTCGAGATCATGAGCGCCCTGGTCAGCTTCGAGCGGGTCTTTGAGATCCTGGACCTCAAGCCGCTCATCCAGCAGAAGCCCGAGGCGGTGTCATCCCCGGCCGGGCCGTTGTCCGTGGAGTTCGACGACGTCCGCTTCTCCTACCCCTCGGCGGACAAGGTCTCGCTCGCCTCGCTCGAGGACGTGTCCACCCTCGACACCCGCGGCGGCGAAGAGGTGCTGCACGGCATCAGCTTCCGGGTCGAACCCGGCCAGACCGTCGCGCTCGTGGGCTCCTCGGGCGCCGGCAAGTCCACGATCGCGCAGCTGCTCTCACGCCTGTACGACGTCGATTCCGGCGCGGTCCGCTTCGGCGGAACCGTGCCCGGGACCGGGGTGGATGTCCGCGACCTGACCTTCGATTCCATGCGGCACACCCTCGGCATGGTGACCCAGGACGGGCACCTGTTCCACGAGAGCATCGCCTCCAACCTGCGCCTGGCCCGCCCGGACGCCAGCGACGAGCTCATGTGGGACGTCCTGCGGCAGGCCCGGCTGGAAGACATGATCCGGTCGCTCCCGGACGGGCTGGACACGGTTGTGGGGGAGCGCGGCTACCGCCTCTCCGGCGGCGAACGCCAGCGCCTCACCATCGCCCGCCTGCTCATTGCCCAGCCGCGCGTCGTGATCCTGGACGAGGCCACCGCGGCCCTGGACTCGACCAATGAAGCCGCCGTCCAAGAGGCCCTCGGCGCCGCGCTCGAGGGGCGCACCGCCGTCGTGATCGCCCACCGGCTCTCGACCATCCGGGCCGCCGACGCCATCCTGGTGGTGGAGGACGGCCGGATTGTAGAGCGCGGAACGCACACCGAGCTGCTGGCCGCCGAGGGCCGCTACGCGGAGCTCTACCGGACCCAGTTCGCCGAGGCCAGCGCCGTGGCGGAAGAGGCCGTGCCCGGGCACTAGCCCGGCTGGCCCCAGAGGGCGGGCAGGACGTGGTCGGTGAGCAGCGGGGCGAGGTCGTCCGGCAGCTCCGCGGCCAGGTCCAGCCAGCGGATCTCGGCGATCTCCGCGGAGGGACGGGCGTCCCAGACCCCCGGGGCCGTGAAGACCGTGGCCTGGATCCGCGTCGAGGCCTCGTTGGCGGCGTCCGCGAACCAGATCCCCAGAAGCACGAGCTCGTCGGCCGCGACCACGATCCCGACTTCTTCCGCCAGCTCCCGCGCGGCCGTTTGCGCCGCCGTCTCGCCCGTCTCGGGCTTGCCGCCGGGGTGCATGAACTTGTCCGTGCCGCGTTTGCGCACGGTGAGCAGGCGTCCGGCCTCGTCGAAGACACAGACCGCGGAGACCACAATGAGCGGGTTCATGCCGCGGCGTCCGCGGTGCGGCGCAGGACCGAGATGAGCAGCTGGTCCTTGGCGGGGCCGGTGACATCCCACTCGTAGCGGAATTCGTCCGGACCCGTTCTGGTGTAGCGCACGCGGTAAGTGTCCGGGTCGCACCAGTGCTGGTCCTGGCTGCTCCGCGGACCGAAGCCCATGCGGTGGAACGGCCGGCCGTCGGGGAAGAACATGTCCATTGTGTCGGGTGCGCCCGTGGGCCGGAGCAGGTACTCCCGGCTCGCCGGCCCGCTGAACGGTGTGCCGGCCGGTCCGCCGGGGACGGAGGCCCAGGAAACGGTGCCCTCTTCGCGGAAGCGGAGGCCGCCGTCGTCGTCCGTTGCGGTAAAGCGGACGACGCCGGTGAAGGTCCCCCGGGTGCCGGTGGCACGGTCCAGCAGGGTTCGCTCCACGGCCCAGGTGCCCAGCAGGTAGGCGCGGAGGTCGAAGTCCGGAGCGGCGTCCGGGGACTGGGGATTCAAGTGCCCTCGATTGGAATCGAACCAACGACACCGGCTTTAGGAGAGCCGTGCTCTATCCACTGAGCTACGAGGGCGGGCGTCCGTGCTGGACGGCCGCGGGCCGGCCCGTTCGGACACGGATATAAGCATACAAGGTGAGGGGCCGTACTACGCTCTTGGCATGACCGCCGCAGCCGACTCGCCGTCCAAGGACATCATCTACATCCCTGCCCTGCCGTCCACGCGGTTCTACGCCGGGGCGCTGGCGCTGCTCAGCGTGCTGCAGTATTTCGTGGCCGAGGCCGCCGTGATCGGGGCGTGGGCGGGGCAGCAGCCGTACAGCCGGCGGACCGGGTACATCAGCGACCTGGGCGCGGTGGGCTGCGGCGTTTTCGACGGCCGGGACGTCTGCTCGCCGGCGCACGTGCTGATGAACGCCTCGTTTGTGGTCCAGGGCATCGGCATGATGGTCGGCGCGCTGCTGCTCGGGACGGCGCTGCTGTGCACGGCGGCGCGGCCCGGCGCCCGGTTCGCGCTGGCACCGGCCAGCCGGGTTACGTGGGCCGCGGCCATCGCCGCGCGCGCCCTCACCGCCGCCGCCGGGGCCGGGACCGTCCTGGTGGGGCTGGTCCCGGAGGACGCCGGCTCCGTGTGGCACGCGGTGGGAGCCATCCTGTACTTCGCCGCCGGCGGCCTGGCGCTGGTGCTGCTGGCCTGGCTCTGGCTCCGGCAGACACCGCTGAGCTGGCTCATCCTGGCCTGCGGCGTGGTGTCCCTCGGGGCCCTGATCGCCGGCGGCGTGACCGGGATGGACGTGCCGGAGCCCGGCGCCCTGGAGCGGCTGATGGGCTACCCCATCACGATCGGCACGGCCGCCGTCGGGCTGGTGGTTGCCCAGCGGGTGGGGAGCGAACGCCGCGTGCGGAAGGCCGCACGGGCCGCGCAAGCCGGGGGAGCCGGGCAGGCGGGCGGGGCCGGGGAGAACGGGGAAGCCGGCGGGGCCGGGCGAGCCGGGCGCCGCCTGACGCCGGGGTCCTGATCTGACGGGCACAGCGGTCCGGGGGTGTCTCATGTCTCACGGGAGGGGCACCTTCGATTATCATGAGGGCATTCGCCGGAACATTCCGGTGCAGCATGCGCGTCGGAACTCCAGCGCATGGCGAATGGCCGATTGTGGAGTCCAAATGGGGACGAATGTCTGATCAGCGAGTCTTGCGGCGTTCTAATGCCGCGACAGCCTTCGCGGGCCTGGGCGACGTCGATGCCCGTCACGACGGCGCCTGCCGCGCCGTCGAACTGGTTGTGCCGGTCTGCCGCTGGGCTGAGTTCCGATGACAATCGAGGCCACCGCCGGACCCGGCGAACTCATCACTGCAGAGCCCGACGTCGCGCACGGCGCCGGAGTGACGACCCCCGGGCCTGTCCCGATCGGCGTCCGCCTGCGCGAGGGCGGCATCATCGAAGTCGCGCTTCCCGCCAACGAGGAAATCGAGGGTCCCGAGGCCCGCGTGGCCGGGTCAGCGGTCCGGGCCCTGGCCAACGGCCGGCGTGTGCCCGTGCTGCTGGTCATCACGGGCGTGGTGGGTGTCAGTGTCGAGGCGCGGCACGTCTACAGCAGCTCGATCGCGGCGTCCGCCTTTGCCCTCGTGGGGGAAAGCCCCGTCGACCGCGTGATCGCGCACTACCTGCTGCGGTCGAAGACCGAGACCATCCCGGCGCAGTTCTTTCTCTCCGAGGCTGAGGCCATCGACTGGTTAGGGCAGTACACGAGTGAACACTGATCCGCCGGACCCCAGGCTTCACGCCCTCGTCGAAGGCATCGTCCGAATCGCAGGCGGTGACCTGACCACCCGGATTCCGCACTCCGGTGCCCGGGACGACGTCGCCGCGGTCATCGCCGGGATCAACCTGATGGCAGATGACCTGCAGACCATTTACCAGGAACTCGAGGAACGCGTCGAAAGCCGGACCGCGATGCTGCGCGAGGCCCAGGTCGAGCTCGAACGGATGGCGCTGACCGACCCGCTGACCCAGCTTGCCAACCGGACGGCTCTCAACTCTGTGCTGAGCCACGCCCTTGCGGAGGCAAGCCGGGGCGAACTGCCGCCGGCCCTGCTGGTCCTCGATCTCGACTCCTTCAAGGGCATCAACGACACCTTGGGCCACAGCGCCGGCGATGACGTGCTCCGGGTGATCTCGCGGCGGCTGCAGCAGGCCGTCCGCGACACGGACACGGTCGCCCGCCTCGGCGGCGACGAGTTTGCCGTGATGCTGCCGAAGTCCAACCTGGTCAGGGCCCGCCGGGTCGCCAACAGGATCCTCAAGGCCCTCGGCGAAGGCCTGGAAATCGGGGACCTGCGCATCACCTGTGGCACCAGCATCGGGCTGCGGGTCGCCGAGCCGGGGCAGTCAGTCGACGATCTGGTCATGGAGGCGGACACGGCGATGTACGCCGCCAAGGCCCAGCCGCACAGCAGCATCAAGGTGTTCGAACCGGCACTGCTCTATGCCCGCAGGCTCCAGAGCGTCCTGATCACCGAACTGCGGGAGGCGATCCGCCAGGACCAGCTCACCTTGCACTACCAGCCGGTGGTGGAACTTGCGACCGGCAGGATCGAAGGCGTTGAAGCGCTGGTGCGCTGGAACCACCCGGAGCGCGGCCTGCTGATGCCCGATTCGTTTATCCCGCTGGCCGAAGAGACGGGGATGATCGTGGACCTGGGCCACTGGGTCCTGCGGAATGCCGTGCGCCAGCTGCGGCGCTGGCAGCAGGAGCTGAACGTGGACGCCAGCTTCAATGTCCGTGTCAACATCTCCACGACCGAGCTGCAGAACCTCGACCTGATCGATCACGTCCGCGACATCCTCCGGGAAACCGGAGTGGACGCCGCCAACCTCATTGTCGAACTCACGGAGTCAATGGCCGTCAACGGCGGGGACGTGGACCAGTACTCCCTGAGCGGGCTGCGGCGGCTGGGGGTGCAGCTCGAAATCGATGACTTCGGCACCGGCTACTCATCCATCAGCTACCTGCGGAAACTGCCGGTCAACGTGGTCAAAATCGACAAGAGCCTGATCGCCGGGCTGGGCTCGGACGAGGAGCAGAGCAACTTCGTCGCCGCGGTGCTGCATCTCATCCATGCCTGCGGGCTCACGGCGATTGCCGAGGGCATCGAGACGGCGGAGCAGGCCGCGGAACTGGTTCGGTTGGGCTGCGCCAGCGGGCAGGGCTACTACTTCAGCCGGCCGTGCCGGCGGCGCAGATCGAGGCGCTGATTAGTCCTGGGACGCGGAACGAGTAGGCGCAGTCGCCAGCATTGTCCTCTTCAGGCCTTCGTTCGCGGGTGTTAAGCAAGAACAGCGGGTACCGGAAGTCGCCTTCCAGTACCCGCCATTCAGACCGTCTCCGATAGTACGTTTAGAACTTCGGAGTGGAGTTGGGCCACCAGTACACGGCAGAGATGGAGCCCTGACCGGAGTTGTCGCCGCTTGCGGAAATTGCGGCTCCAGCGGACAGACCCGCGGCTGCGATGGCTCCGGTGACGAGGAGCGTTGCAAGGATTTTCTTCATGAAGGACTCCTGTTACGTAAGTGGCTTGTGAGACTCATGTGATGCGAGTTCAGTATAGAGGCATTGGACACGCCGTGAGGGCAACAATCTTCGCAACTCGTAAAAAATCATGCTATTCGCGCGAAGTTGATCGATTCCTGCGCGAAAACTGCGCGGCTCCTGCTTTTATGGCGTGGCCGGATCTACTTCTCCGGCAACGGATAATGGAGTCATGCCATTGCACTCCGTTTCGCCGTTATACGCCGCCGCTGAATTTCGCGCATACGAGCACCGGACCAACCATGCCTTCGTTCAAGCAGCCCGCAGCGCCCACGAAGCGGCCAATATTGCCCGTAGCGAAGGCGACATGGATGCCTGGTGGAACATGACTTTCGTCCAGGCCGAGAATCTCCTGGACGCGGAGGAATTTGACGCCTGCGCGGCACTCGCCTCTGACCTCGTTGGCGGCCCGCACTCCACCATGGAACCGCAGGCCAAGGCGCTCACCTACATTCTGGTGGCCAAGGCCAGGCAGGGCGCTGGCTTGCTGGAAGAAGCCGCGAAAGCTGCCCGGGCGGCGTCCCTCCTAGTGATGGACCACGACGACATCGAGATCCACGTCAAGGCCCGCCAAGCACTGATCGCAGCACTGGCAGACAGCGGAAGGCTGGATGAGGCGTGGACTGAGTGTCTTGAACTGGCGGAAGTGGTTGCCGCCGAAGTCGACGACCAAGTTATCGGCAAGGTCTACTGGGTCATCGGAAACGTCGCATTCCTCTGCAACAAAGTGCAGGAGGGTCTTGACTATCACGAGCTTGCGGCGGCGACTTTTTCCCCGGCAAGGAATCTCGACGTCTGGGCAAAATTCAACAAAGCATCCGCTGCCATGCGCCTCGCGGCGGACGTCGCAGACGCCGACACCCTGCGCTGTATCGAACGCGCAGAGCTGGCCACGGACGTGGTAGGCGGAAGCGTCAGCGATTTGCTGCTGCTGAGGCTCAACCGCGGGCACTGGACGTTTCTGGCAGGCGACGTGGAGGAAGCGATCCAGATCCTGGAAAGCATCTGCGTTGAGGTGGACAATACCGGGCCCCAAATTCTCGGCGAGGCGTGCCTATTGCTCGGAAGGGCCAAGGCCGCTACGGGTGACCATGATGCCGCTCAGGAGCAACTTCTGAAGGCGGCCGACCACTTCGAGATGGCCGGCGCCCACCACCGCGCGGAACAGGCCCGGGGGTATCTCGCAGACCAGGCCTGAGCTCGCCGCGCTGACTCTGAGCCCTCTGGTTCCAGTGAGGGGCATGCCCTCCGGGTTCCGCAGCGGATGGACATAGCGGGACTACGTCCAGTGGCTCTGCCTAGGACTGGGCATGTCCCGCGGTGGGAGCCGCGGCGGGGGCGCGCTTGCGACCCAGGAACACCGCGGCGCCGCCGGCCACCAGGCTCAGCACCAGCAGCACCCAGCCTGCGACGGTGAGCCCCGAGGCCAGGGCAACCTGGCCGGCGTCGACCGTTTCCGCGGACATCATCGAGTCGATGGCCGCGTTGCCCCACAGCCGGACGGCCGCGAACAGCAGGGGCACGGCCCACAGCGCCCAGCGCAGCCCCTTGCGTGCCACGTTTATGCCGATGAGCAGCAGCCAGGTGAAGCCGAAGATCAGCGGGAAGAGGGTGCCGGCCGTCTTGTGCACGTAGTTGAGCTGGCCCCGGGCAGCCTCATCCATCGCGAGGCGCAGTTGCTCCACAAAGCCCAGATCGAAGCCCCCGACTAGGGAGTCCGGCATGGCCAGGCCGCCGCTGAGCTGGGTGAGCTGGTTCAGGGTGAGCAGGTGGACGTACCAGAACAGGAACAGGCTCACCACGACACCGGCGATCAGGATCAGGTTGCTGTTGTTCTGGGCCTTCTGCGGGGTCCGGCTGGTGCTGGGGTTGATCACCGACGGCAGATGATGCTGGGGGACGACGGCGTTGGCGCCGTGCTTCTTCATTCGCTGTGCGGGTGTCTTGGCCATGGCACCATTATCGCCCGTGCCGACCGGGAGGCGGGCGCGGCCGGGCGCCGGCCGGACTGGCGCCTGTTCACTGCCGGCGGGCGCCGATAGGCTGGAGCGCGTGACCGAACTAGGAAAGCACCGGCTCGGCCGGCACAGCACCGCTGAACTCAACCCCGCCTTGGACGACTATCAGCTCGCCGAGGCCCTCGTGCGCGAGGCCGGGACCCTGGCGCTGCTTATGCGGCAGGCAGGGCTCGAAGGCCGGCAAAAGACATCCGTTTCCGACGTCGTCACGGCCGCGGACCACGCGGCCGAGGCCTATGTGCTCGAACAGCTCCAGCGCTGCCGGCCCGACGACGGCATCCTCGGCGAAGAGGGCGCCTCCGTGGCGGGCACCAGCGGCAGGACCTGGGTGATCGACCCCGTCGACGGGACCTACAACTTCCTGCACGGCTCCACGTACTGGTGCTCCGCCATTGCGCTCAAGGACCCTTCCGGGGTGCTCCTCGGCGGGATCTACCAGCCGGAGGAGGACAAACTCTGGCTCGGCGGCACAGAGCGCCCCTCCACGCTCAACGGCGAACGGCTGACCACCTTCGGGCCGGACGGCGTTCCGGGCGGTCGTTCCAACACCCCGTTAGCCGAACTTGGTGCCGCAACCTACATCCACCCCACCTGGCTCGCCGACCCGATGTGCGCCATGCCGTGGCACGCCGCCGCGACCTCAGCCGCCGCGCTGCGCATGTTCGGCTCCGGGTCCTGTGACCTCGGCCGGGTGGCCGACGGCGGGCTGGGCTGCTGGTTCCAGCACAGCTGCCCGGAGTGGGACTGGCTGCCGGGCCAGGCGATTGTCCTAGCGGCCGGCGGCGCCGCCGACGTCGTCCGGGTCAACGGGCTCGACTGGTTCATGGCCGGGGGTTCGACGGCGGTCCGGGAGCTCCGCGCCGCCCTGGAATCCGGCTCCGCGGGTTAAGTCCGGGCGGAGAACACCCCCGCCCTCGGCACATGCCTAGTCCTCGCTTCGCCCTCCGGGGGACATGCCAAATCTTCGCTTCGCCCGCCGAGGGACATGCCCATTATTGGCCGCGGAGCATGGACATACTGCCCTTATGCCCAGTGGCCGCGGGCAGGGGAGGGCATGTCCCGCGGGGTGCACTGGGAAGGCCGGGGGACATGCTCATTGTTGGTGGCGGGGCATGGACATGGTGGCATTGTGCCCAGTGGCCGCGGGCAGGGGAGGGCATGTCCCGCGGGGGCGGACGCCGGTGTCAGTGGCACCGCCTAGACTTGTTAACACCATGGATATGTTGTTTGACCCCTACGCCGACGGACCCTTCCAAGCTGCCACGAAGACGGCGGCGAGCACGAAAGCGCCTGCGGGAACGGGGACTGCGACCCTGCACTCCGCGGGAAATGCCGGGCCCCACGGCGTTCACGGGCCTAACCCTGCAGGGGACGCGGACCACCACCGGCTCCCGGGCGCGGCCGAGCTGCTCGAGGGACTGAACCCGCAGCAGGAAGAGGCCGTCAAGCATGCCGGCAGCGCCCTGCTGATCGTCGCCGGCGCCGGATCTGGCAAGACCCGGGTGCTCAGCAACCGGATCGGCTACCTGATCGCCACGCGGCGCGCCCACCACGGCGAGATCCTCGCCATCACCTTCACCAACAAGGCCGCCGCCGAAATGCGGGAGAGGGTCGAAGCCCTCGTAGGCCCCCGGGCCAAGACCATGTGGGTCTCCACCTTCCACTCCTCCTGCGTCCGGATCCTGCGCCGCGAAGCCAAGAACGTTGGCCTGAACTCCAACTTCTCCATCTACGACTCCGCAGACTCGCTGCGCCTCATCACCCTCGTGGCCAAGAACCTGGACATCGACCCGAAGCGCTTCGCCCCCAAGGCCATCCAGCACAAGATTTCGGCGCTCAAGAACGAACTGATCGACGCGGACAGCTACTCCTCCAGCGCCAACCACAACGACCCCTTCGAACAGTCCGTCGCCGAGGTGTTCAAGGGCTATACGCAGCGGCTGCGCCAGGCCAACGCCATGGACTTCGATGACCTGATCGCCGAGACGGTCTACATGTTCCGCGCCTTCCCCGCGCTCGCCGAGTCGTACCGCCGCCGTTTCCGGCACGTTCTCGTCGACGAATACCAGGACACCAACCACGCCCAGTACGCCCTGGTGCGCGAGATCGTGGGCGAAGGCCCCGGCGCGGCCGAACTGACCGTTGTCGGCGACTCGGACCAGTCCATCTACGCCTTCCGCGGCGCCGACATCCGCAACATTGTGGAGTTCGAGAAGGACTACCCGGATGCCCGCACCATCAAGCTCGAGCAGAACTACCGCTCCACCCAGACCATCCTCAGCGCCGCCAACTCGGTCATCTCCCGCAACCCCAACCGGCCGGAGAAGCGGCTGTGGACCGCGGAAGGCGACGGCGAGAAGATCGTCGGCTACGTCGGCGAGAACGAGCACGACGAGGCCCAGTTCATCGCCAAGGAAATCGACCGGCTGCAGGACGAGGGCGATCTGCGCCCCGGCGACGTCGCGATCTTCTACCGCACCAACGCCCAGTCCCGCTCGATCGAGGATGTCCTGGTCCGCGTCGGACTGCCCTACAAGGTGGTCGGCGGCACCCGGTTCTACGAACGCAAGGAAATCAAGGACGCGCTCGCCTACCTGCGGGTCCTGGTCAACCCGGACGACGACGTCAACCTGCGCCGCATCCTGAACGAGCCCAAACGCGGCATCGGCGACCGGGCCGAAGGCGCCGTGGCTTCCCTCGCACAGCGCGACCGGATCTCGTTTATGGCCGCGGCCCGCCGCGCCGACGAGGCGCCCGGGATGGCCACCCGTTCGGTCAACGCGGTCCAGGGCTTCGTGAAACTCCTCGACGACCTCGCCGAGGTCGCCTCCGGATCCGGCGCGGCCGCCGCCCTGGAGGCCGTCCTGGAACAGACCGGCTACCTCGCCACCCTGCGCTCCAGCACCGACCCGCAGGACGAGTCCCGGGTGGAGAACCTCGCGGAACTCGTCGCCGTCGTGCGTGAATACGAGCGCGACAACCCCGAGGGTTCGCTCGGGGCCTTCCTGGAGGGGGTCTCCCTCGTCGCCGACGCCGACCAGATCCCGGACGCCCCGGCCGGGTCCCCCGACCAGCTGGCCGCCGCCGTCGCCGAAGCCAAGCGGCTCGGCGTCGTCACCCTGATGACCCTGCACACCGCCAAGGGACTCGAGTTCCCGGTGGTGTTCCTGACCGGCATGGAGCACGGCCTGTTCCCGCACCAGCGCTCCGCCACCGACCCCAAGGAACTCGCCGAGGAACGCCGGCTGGCGTACGTGGGCCTGACCCGGGCACGGAAACGCCTCTACCTGACCCGCTCCGAGGTGCGCAGTATGTGGGGCCAGAGCCAGTACAACCCCGCCAGCCAGTTCATCGAGGAAATCCCGGCCGAGCTGGTCGAGTGGAAGCGCGAAGGCTCCACCCGCCAGGCCGGCGGCTGGGGCGGCGGGGCCTCCATCGGCTCCAGCCGGTACGGCGGATCCTTCTGGGGGGCCGGCACGGCCCGCGGAACCGAGGCCAGCCCGTCCGCGGGTTTCAACGCCGACGTTCCCGCCGCCATCGCCAAGAACCGCGTGCAGCCGCAGAAGGAAATCGTCGCCGTCAGTGTGGGCGACAAGGTCAACCACACAAGCTTCGGCAACGGCACTGTGCTGGCCGTCGAGGGCGCGGGGGACAAAATGGTCGCGAAGGTGAAGTTCAGCATCGGCGAAAAGCGGCTCCTGCTCCGGTACGCCCCGCTGACCAAGATCGACGCCTAAACTCAGGCATGAAAGTTTTGCTGGCCAGCCAGGCCATCGCCGGACACTTCAATCCCATGACCGGCATCGGCGTCCGTCTGAAGGACGAGGGCCACGAGGTCGGCTGGTACACCGGCCGCACGTTCGCGGGCAGGCTGGACGTGCTGGGCATCCCGCACTACCCGTTCGACCGCGCCATTGAGCACACCGGGGACAACCTCAACGAGCTCTACCCGCAGCGCGCAAAACTCAAGGGACCGATGGCCATCCGGTTCGACGGGGAGCGGATCTTCGCCAGCAACGTCGGGAATTTCTTCGAAGACATCCGGGACGTGCACCAGCGGTTCCCGTTCGACGCCGTCGTGATGGACAGCAGCATGTTCATCCAGCGGCTCGTCGCCGTGGTGCTGGACAAAACGGTGGTCAGCGTCGTCGCCATCGGCAACATGGAAAGCGATCCGCTGGTGCCGCCCTTGTTCTTCGGCTTCTCCCCGGCGCGTACCCCGGCCGACAAGATCCTCCATGCCGGCGCGCGGCTGGTCTCGGAGCAGATCGTCACCAAACCGGCGCGGACCAGCTACGCGCGGCAGCTCCGGGGCTACGGTCTCGTGACCCCCAAGGGGACCCCGATCACCGACGAGACCTACCGGTGGTCGCACGCGATCATCCAGACGGGCACCGCGTCGCTGGACTTCCCGCGGCGGAACATCAACCCGAAAGTCCACTACGTTGGCGCGTTGCTGCCGTACCGGGCGGCCGTTGACCCGGCCGCGACGACCGCTCCAGCCTCCGCGGACGCTGCCGCCGCGGACATCCGGCAGCCGACGGCGGCGCACGGAACCTACCGCCGGACCGTCGTCGTCACCCAGGGAACCGTTGACAACAGGGACCCGGCCAAACTGATCATCCCCACCATCGAGGCGCTGAAAGACACGGACTCGCTTATCGTCGTGGCGAGTGGCGGTGCGAACACCGAAGCTCTGCGACGGCGGTATCCGCAGCCCAACGTGGTTGTCGAGGACTACGTCGACTTTGCCCGGGTCTTTCCCTTCACGGACGTGTTCGTCACCAACGGCGGATTCGGCGGGGTGCTGTTGAGCCTGTCCCACGGCGTTCCCCTGGTGACGGCGGGACTCAACGAGGGCAAGAGCGACGTCAATGCTCGGGTGGCATACGCCGGCGTCGGGGTGAACCTCAAGACTGAGAACCCCAGCGCCGCTGCGATCCGCTCCGCCGTCGACACCGTGCTGGGCGATCCGGCCTGGCGGGAACGGGCGCAGGCGATGCGGGGGCAGTTCGAGGCCGACGACAGTGTCGGCGCCGCCGTCGAGGTCATCAAAGCCGCCGTCGCGGGCTGACGCAGCACCCGGAAGCCCCCGGCATCGGGGCTGACGCCGACAGCCGCCGTTGCACGCCGTCCCTGCAGGCATAATGGAGCCCATGCGACGGACACTTCTGGGGATCCTGGCCGCCCTCATCCTGCTGGCGGCCACGGCGTGCACCGTCACGCACAAGGACCCGGACTATGTCCCGCCCGCACCGCTGCCTGCCCTCGAGCAGCTCACGCAGGCGCCGCTCGCCGATGCGGCCACGTATGCCGTGGGCCAGGACATCCTCAGCTTTGTCACCGACGACCGGAACGTCGTCTGCTCCCTGACCTCGGCCCGCGGCGAGCACGTGAACCTGCCGTATGAGCAGAACGGCTATGCCGACCCCGCCAACAACAAACTGGCGACCGTCCCGGTGGCGCACTGCGAACTGGCGGCCTACCCCGCGCCGGCCGCGAAGGACATCACGGACGACTGCGGCGGGACGGGCCTGGGATACCTCGGCGGCGCCGCGCTGCTCACCCCAGAGCACGCCGGCTACGGCGAATGCCGCTCCGGCGTCACACAGCAGGAAGCCGAATCCGGGCCCCGGGGAAGCCGCAAGGGCCCGATATCCGAGCTTCCCGTCCTCGGCGAGGGCCAGAACCTGGAGCGCAACGGACTGCGCTGCTCGGCCTACAACGGCGGAGTCGCCTGCGGAAACGTCTCCGCCGGCGTCGCATTCTTCGTGTCGCGCGAGCGTTACGAACTGATCTCCGACGCCGGGAAAACAGCCACCCAGGCACCATCAGAGGCCCCAAAAACCCCGTAATCTAGGGGTTTTTCTACGCTCCATAGAATAGTGTCCTTACTCACATAACGGGTACTCTGGGACAGGCCCCTCCCAAGGAAGGGCTAGAGTTCGAAAGAGGAGCATTGCGCCGTGTGGCTCGTTTCCAAGCCAGTCGCAGGGTGCGTTTATTCCGCAGCCCGGTAACCGCGATAACGTGGGGTCCGGCTGTACAGAAACTACTTCGACGTAGAAGGACACTAAACCGTGGACCTGTTTGAATACCAGGCGCGCGATATGTTCGAGGCGCACGGTGTACCCGTGCTTGCTGGCATCGTGGCGCACACCCCTGAAGAAGCAAAGGCAGCTGCCGAGAAAATCGGCGGCGTAACTGTCGTAAAGGCGCAGGTCAAGGCCGGAGGCCGCGGCAAAGCCGGCGGCGTCAAGGTCGCCAAGACCGCTGACGAGGCGTTTGAACACTCCACCAACATCCTCGGGATGGACATCAAGGGTCACACCGTCCACCGCGTGATGATCGCCCAGGGTGCGGACATCGCCGAGGAATACTACTTCTCCGTTCTTCTGGACCGGGCCAACCGCAACTACCTGGCCATGTGCTCGGTTGAAGGCGGCATGGAAATCGAGCAGCTCGCCGTTGAGCGCCCCGACGCCCTGGCCAAGATCGCGATCGACCCGGCCGTCGGCATCGACCAGGCCAAGGCCGACGAAATCGTCGCCGCCGCAGGCTTCTCCGAGGAACTGCGCGGCAAGGTCGCCGGCGTCATCCTGAAGCTCTGGGACGTTTTCAAGAAGGAAGACGCCACCCTCGTGGAGGTCAACCCGCTGGTCCTGACCGGCGCCGGTGACATCGTTGCCCTCGACGGCAAGGTCTCCCTCGACGAGAACGCCGGCTTCCGCCACCCCAAGCACGCGCACCTTGAAGACAAGGACGCTGCTGACCCGCTCGAGGCCAAGGCCAAGGCGCAGGACCTCAACTACGTCAAGCTGGACGGCTCCGTCGGCATCATCGGTAACGGTGCCGGCCTGGTCATGTCCACGCTCGACGTCGTCGCCTACGCCGGCGAGAACCACGGCGGCGTCAAGCCCGCCAACTTCCTGGACATCGGCGGTGGAGCTTCCGCCGAGGTCATGGCAGCAGGCCTCGACGTCATCCTGGGCGACCCGCAGGTCAAGTCCGTCTTCGTCAACGTCTTCGGCGGCATCACCGCCTGTGACGCCGTCGCCAAGGGCATCGTCGGTGCCCTGGCCGAGCTGGGCCACTCCGCGAACAAGCCGCTGGTAGTCCGCCTCGACGGCAACAACGTTGAGGAAGGCCGCCGCATCCTGGCCGAGGCCAACCACCCGCTGGTTACCCTGGCCGCCACCATGGACGAGGGCGCCGACAAGGCTGCCGAGCTCGCCAACGCAGCGAAGTAAAGGGACTCGACTATGTCTATTTATCTGAACAAGGACTCCAAGGTCATCGTCCAGGGCATCACCGGCGGCGAAGGCACCAAACACACCGCCCTGATGCTGAAGGCCGGCACCAATGTCGTCGGCGGCGTCAACGCCCGCAAGGCCGGCTCGACCGTCCTGCACGGCGACACCGAGATCACCGTTTTCGGCACCGTCAAGGAAGCCATGGCCGAGACCGGCGCTGACGTCTCCATCGTCTTCGTCCCCCCGGCCTTCACCAAGGACGCCGTCGTTGAGGCGATCGAGGCCGGCATCGGCCTGGTCGTCGTCATCACCGAAGGCGTGCCGGTACAGGACTCTGCAGAGTTCTGGGCCCTGGCACAGTCCAAGGTCGACGCCAACGGCAAGCAGGTCACGCGCATCATCGGACCGAACTGCCCCGGCATCATCACCCCCGGCGAGGCCCTCGTGGGCATCACCCCGGCCAACATCACGGGCAAGGGCCCCATCGGCCTCGTCTCCAAGTCAGGCACCCTGACCTACCAGATGATGTACGAACTGCGCGACCTGGGCTTCTCCACCGCCATCGGCATCGGCGGCGACCCGGTCATCGGCACCACCCACATCGATGCGCTCGAAGCCTTCGAGGCTGACCCGGAAACCAAGGCGATCGTTATGATCGGCGAAATCGGCGGCGACGCCGAAGAGCGTGCCGCCGACTACATCAAGGCACACGTCACGAAGCCGGTTGTTGGCTACGTCGCAGGCTTCACCGCCCCGGAAGGCAAGACCATGGGCCACGCAGGCGCCATCGTCTCCGGCTCCGCGGGCACCGCCCAGGCCAAGAAGGAAGCCCTCGAGGCTGCCGGGGTCAAGGTCGGCAAGACGCCGTCCGAGACCGCCAAGCTCCTGCGCGAGGTCTTCGCAACCCTCTAGGGCCGAAGCACCACCCAGCACCAACACAACGCGGGGTCATCTCCGGCCCGTCCCACTCGCTGGGATGGACCGGAGGTGACCCTGCGTTGTTTGTTTAAGCACGACGGCGGCAGGCCACCTTCCCCGGGGAGGTGGCCTGCCGCCGTCGTGCTTTCCCGCTTAGCCCGTTCTGCCGGGGCCGGGCCTCAGACTTTGGCGCCGGCCAGGAGTTCGTCGAGCCGTTCGTAGCCTTCGGTCAGCCCGCCTTCCATGCCGGACTGCGCCATGCCGTCGCGGGCCTCCATGCTCGGATAGACGCCGTGGGCCTTCAGCCGGGTGCGTCCGCCGCCGAGATCCTCGAAGGTGAGGAACTCGATGCTGACGACGTCCGGGTAGCCGTCGAACTCGAAGGTCTGGATGGCGAAGTCGTTTTCCCGGACCGTGTGGAAGACGCCGTTGAAGCCGTAGGCGGCGCCGTCCGGTCCCGTGTGGGTGTAGCGGTAGCTGCCGCCGGTCCGGAAATCGTAGTGGTCGATGTCCATCTTCAGCCGCCGCGGGCCGAGCCACTGGGCGACGAGGGCGGGCTCTTTGTGGGCCCGGAACACGTCGGCGACGGGAAAGTCGAACTCCCGCTCGCAATCGATGAAGGGCAGTCCCTCCGGGACACTGAGTTTCAGGGCGTTGGTCATGATGACTCCTCTGCCGGTGTGCCGCGTGCCGCGGCGTTTGATTGGAGCACGGCGTCCAGGCTGCGGAACTGCTCCTCGCGGACCAGCCGGTACTGGTCGATCCAGGCGGTGAGCGCCTCCAGCCGTGCGGGGTTCAGGTGGACGGGCCGGCGCTGGGCGTCACGGGTGCGCGTGACCAGCTGCGCCTGCTCGAGGACCTGGATGTGTTTCGAGACCGCCTGCTTGGTGATCGCGAAAGGTTCCGCCAAATCATTCACGGTGGCCGGGCCCCGGCTGAGCCGGGAGATGATGCGGCGACGGATCGGATCGGCGAGGGCCAGGAAGGCCAGGTCGAGCTGATCGTCGTCGCGTTCGTCCACTGGGTGCCCACCTCCCGTCCCGGATTCAACAGTGAATCTGTTCGTCAACTGCTAATCAACCGCGTAATGAACCTGTGTTCAATCGCGTAATCAACCACATCATTGATCAATCTCTAGGTTGTTAACGCTACGCCTGGCCCCCGGCCCGCGCAAGAGTCCGGTGCGGGGTTGCTGCGCGCCCATCCCGCGACCCTGGGCGGACGCGCAGTGACCGCGCGCCGCTGTTGGCCGCTCTTGCGTCGGCGATTCGAGCTTTGTTAGTATGTCAGGACAAACTAATGAAGGAGTAACGAGTGCCACTCGTGCGAATCGACGTCAACCAGGGCCGGACCCCGGAGCAGCTCCAGGCGCTCAGCCGGGGAATCCACGACGCTATTGTGGCCGAATACGGCATTCCGGAGCGGGACTATTTCCACGTCCTGACCGAACATCCCGCGGGGCAGATCCTGGCCCAGGACGCTGGCCTCGGCTTCGAGCGGACGCCGGACGTGGTGATGATCCAGATCTTCACCCAGGCCGGACGGAGCCAGGAGGCCAAGGAGTCGCTGTTTGCCGCCATTGCGGAAAAGCTGGCCGCGGTCGGGGTCGCCGGCGAGGACGTGTTCATCGGCTATGTCGAGAACACTGCGGGGGACTGGTCGTTCGGTTTCGGCCGGGCGCAGTACGTCACCGGCGAGCTGGGTGTGCCCAGCAGATAGCCCGCCGTGGCGTATCGGCTGCCGCCAAAAACGGCCGCGACGTGCGGGCATTTAGCCCCTCAGTGTCAAGTTGTAAATATGTCAGTACAAACCTTTGACAGTACATGGATTCTAGGGCAGAGTAGTGGATGTGGCCCGGCTCACGCCGGCTTCCTAAGCACCGAAGCTCAGGCTGCGCAAAGGTACCGAGTTCACACCAGAAAGGTCCGCGATCACCGTGACCCACGAACTGCTCACGATCGGGCGCATCAGCGTTGATATCTACCCGAACGACATCGGGGTGGATCTGGAGGATGTCACGTCCTTCGGAAAGTACCTTGGCGGATCACCGTCCAACGTCGCGGTCGCCGCCGCCCGCCACGGCCGCCGCACCGCTGTCATCACCCGCACCGGCGACGACGCCTTCGGCCGCTACCTGCACCGCGAACTGCGCAAGTTCAACGTGGACGATTCCTTCGTCACCGCGGTCAAGGAATGGCCCACCGCCGTCACGTTCTGCGCGATCAAGCCGCCGGAGGACTTCCCGCTCTACTTCTACGGGCGCTTCCCCACGGCCCCGGACCTGCAGATCAACGCCGAGGAGCTGGACCTGGAGGCCATCAGGGATGCCGGCATCTTCTGGTCCACCGTCACCGGCCTCTGCCAGGAGCCCAGCCGCACCGCCCATCTCGCGGCCCACGAGGCGCGGCCCCGCACCGGGCTGAAGCCCGGCCAGTTCACCATCCTGGACCTCGACTACCGGCCGATGTTCTGGGCCTCCGAAGCCGAAGCCCGGGAACAGGTCGCCAGGATCCTCCCGCACGTCACCGTGGCCATCGGCAACGACAAGGAATGCGCCGTCGCCGTCGGCGAAGGCACCCCGGACGAACAGGCGGACCGGCTCCTCGCGGCCGGCGTCGAGATCGCCGTCGTCAAACTCGGCCCGGAAGGCGTCATGGCCAAAACCCGCACCGAGCGCGTCGTCTCCGCCCCGGTGCCGGTGGAAACCGTCAACGGCCTGGGCGCCGGCGACTCCTTCGGCGGAGCGTTCTGCCACGGGCTGCTCTCCGGCTGGCCGCTCGCCCAGGTCCTCGACTTCGCCAACGCCGCCGGCGCGCTGGTCGCCTCCCGGCTGTCCTGCGCCGACGCGATGCCGACGCCGGACGAAGTCACCGGCCTGCTCGCCGAACGCGGCCGTCTCGTACCGGGCACCTACGCCACCGAAGGAGCAACCCTGTGAGTGTCAACCCCGCCGCCGCCACCCTCGCGGTGGACGATGATCCCCGCCGCTACGAACACCTGAGCATCATCCGGCTCGAGGACCCCGACGCGATCGCCCGCGCCGCGAAGGCCCGCCGCCGCCACCCCGGCGTCAAGGCCGGCAAGCAGAACTTCATCGTCGCCGCCGACCACCCGGCCCGCGGCGCCCTCGCCGTCGGCAGTGACCCCGTGGCGATGGCCGACCGCCGGCAGCTGCTGGACCGGCTCCAGATCGCCCTGGCCAATCCCGACGTCGACGGCGTACTGGCCTCCCCGGACATCATGGACGACCTGCTCCTGCTCGGCGCTCTCGAGGGCAAGCTGCTCTTCGGCTCGATGAACCGCGGCGGTCTCTCCGGGCTGGTCAACGAACTCGATGACCGCTTCACCGGCCACACCGCGGCCGCCCTCGAGGCGCTGGGCGCCGACGGCGGCAAGATGCTCACGCGCATCTGCCTGGGCGACCCGGACACCGTGGCCACCCTGGAAGCCACCGCCAAGGCGATCGACTCCCTTGCCGGGCGCAAGCTCATCGCGATGGTCGAGCCGTTCCTGTCCCTCTGGGAGAACGGCAGGGTCCGCAACGACCTCTCCACCAACGCCGTCATCAAATCCGTCGCGATCGCCGAAGGCCTTGGCTCCACCAGCGCCTACACCTGGATGAAGCTCCCGGTGGTGGCCGAAATGGAACGCGTCATGGCGTCCACCACAATGCCCACCGTGCTCCTCGGCGGCGACCCGGACAGCAGCCAGGACGACGTCTTCGCGAGCTGGGAAGCAGCCCTCGCGCTGCCGGGCGTCCAGGGCCTGACCGTCGGCCGGACCCTGCTCTACCCGCAGGACGGCGACGTGGCCGGGGCCGTGGCAACCGCCGCCTCGCTGCTGCACCACACCGCATCCGCCCGCCCCGCATCCGCCCGCGCCGCAGAAGTATCGGAGTAACGTCCCATGGGAACCAGAACTGCCTCAGGAACACGCAGAATGACCGTCGCGCAGGCGGTCGTGGAATACCTGTCCCAGCAGTACACCGTCGATTCGATCGGCGGTGTGGACTTCCGCGAACGGCTGATCCCGGGCACCTTCGGGATCTTCGGCCACGGCAACGTCGCCGGCGTCGGCCAGGCCCTCAAGCAGTACCAGCAGCTCGACCCCACGATCATGCCGTACTACCAGGGCCGGAACGAACAGGCCCAGGCGCACCAGGCCGTCGGCTACGCCCGGCACACCCGGCGCCGGCAGACCTTCGCGATCAGCACCTCGATCGGGCCGGGGTCCTCGAACCTGCTCACCGGCGCCGCGCTGGCTACCACCAACCGGCTGCCCGTGCTCCTGCTGCCGAGCGACACCTTCGCCACCCGCGCCGCGGACCCCGTCCTGCAGCAGCTTGAGCAGCCCTACGCCTACGACATCACGGTCAACGACGCCTTCCGTCCGCTGTCCAAGTTCTTCGACCGCGTGAACCGGCCCGAGCAGCTGTTCTCCGCGTTCCACCACGGCCTCCGGGTGCTGACGGACCCGGCCGAGACCGGCGCCGTGACCATCTCGCTGCCCCAGGACGTCCAGGCCGAGGCCTTCGACGTGCCCGGGGAGTTCCTCGCCGAACGCGAATGGCGGATCCGCCGCCCGGACGCCGACGACGCGGACATCCGCCGCGCCGCCGACGCCATCCGCGCCGCCAAACGCCCGCTCATCATCGCCGGCGGCGGCGTCCTCTACGCCTACGCCAACGAGGAGCTCGCAAGGTTCGCCGAGCTGACCGGCATCCCGGTCGGCAACACCCAGGCCGGCGTCGGCGTCCTGCCCTGGGACCACAAGTTCTCCCTCGGTGCGATCGGCTCCACCGGCACGACGGCGGCCAACGCCATCGCCGCCGACGCGGACCTGATCATCGGCATCGGCACCCGCTACGAGGACTTCACCACCGCGTCCCGGACCGCGTTCCAGAACCCGGACGTGAAGTTCATCAACATCAACGTCGCCGCGATCGACGCCTACAAGCACGGCACCTCCCTGCCGATCGTCGCGGACGCCCGCAAGGCCCTGGTCAAGCTGAACCAGGCCCTCGGCGGCTACCGGATCGGCGCGGACCTGGAGCAGCGGATCGCGGCCGAGAAGGCCCGCTGGGACGCCACCGTCGACGAGGCCTTCGACACCCGCTTCACCCCGCTGCCGGCCCAGAACGAGATCATCGGCGCCACGAGCCGGGCCATGGACGCCCAGGACGTGGTCATCTGCGCCGCCGGGTCCCTCCCCGGGGACCTGCACAAGATGTGGCGCGCCCGGGACCCGTTCGGCTACCACGTCGAATATGCCTATTCCTGCATGGGATACGAGATTCCCGGCGGCCTCGGCGTCAAGCGCGCGGCACTGGCCGAAGCCGCGAGGGGCGGGGCGCAGCGCGACGTCGTTGTGATGGTGGGGGACGGTTCCTACCTCATGATGCACACCGAACTCGTCACCGCCGTCGCCGAACGGATCAAGCTGATCGTGGTCCTGATCCAGAACCACGGCTACGCCTCGATCGGCTCGCTCTCCGAATCGCTCGGCTCCCAGCGCTTCGGCACCCAGTACCGCGCCCTCGACGAGGACCAGCACAGCTTCGACGACGGCGAGCGGCTCCCCGTGGACCTGGCGCTGAACGCCGAAAGCCTCGGCGTGAAGGTGATCCGGATCGAACCGGGGGAGAAGGTCATCGCCGAGCTGGAACAGGCCGTCCGCGACGCCAAGGCGGCGCCCGAACGCGGCGGCCCGATCCTCATCCACGTTGAATCCGACCCGCTGCTGGACGCCCCCAGCTCCGAGTCCTGGTGGGACGTTCCGGTCTCCCAGGTCTCCGAGCTCGACTCCACGAAGCAGGCCTTCCAGACCTACGTCGACCACAAGAGCCGCCAGCGCAAGCTGCTCGGCTGACCCCGGCTTCCTCAGCCACCCCAGATCCCGACCCCCAAGGACATTCCATGAGCACCCTCACCACCACCAAAACCATCCACCACTTCATCAACGGCGCTGAGTCCGCCGGTGACGGAACCCGCACCCAGCCTGTCTACAACCCCGCCACCGGCGCCGTCACCGCAGAGCTGCGGCTGGCCAACCGGGCGGACCTGGACGCCACCGTCGCCGCCGCCCGCGCCGCCGCCGACAGCTGGGGCGACATTTCCCTGGCCAAGCGCACCAACGTGCTGTTCAAATTCCGCGAACTTGTCGCGGCCCACGTCGACGAGCTCGCCGAACTGATCACCGCCGAGCACGGCAAGGTCCTCTCCGATGCCAAGGGCGAGATCGGCCGCGGCCTGGAGGTCATCGAGTTCGCCTGCGGCATCCCGCAGCTGCTCAAGGGCGACTACTCGGATCAGGTCTCCACCGGCATCGATGTGTTCTCGTTCCGCGAACCGCTGGGCGTCGTCGCCGGCATCACTCCGTTCAACTTCCCGGTCATGGTGCCGCTGTGGATGGCGCCGATGGCGATCGCCACGGGCAACGCCTTCATCCTCAAGCCCTCCGAGCGGGATCCCTCCGCCTCGATGCTGCTGGCCAAGCTGTGGAAGGACGCGGGCCTGCCCGACGGCGTCTTCCAGGTCCTGCACGGGGACAAGGAAACCGTCGAGGGCCTCCTGACCCACCCGGACGTGGACGGCATCTCCTTCGTCGGCTCCACCCCGATCGCCCAGTACGTCCACGAGACCGCCACCAAGCACGGCAAGCGCGTCCAGGCCCTGGGCGGCGCGAAGAACCACGCCATCATCATGCCCGACGCCGACCTCGACAACGCCGCGGACCACCTCGCCGCGGCCGCCTTCGGCTCCGCGGGGGAACGGTGCATGGCCATCTCGGTCGCCGTCGCCGTCGGCGAGGCCGCCGACCTGCTGGTCAAGAAGGTCGAGGAGCGCGCCCTGGCCGTCAAGGTCAACAACGGCACCGTGCCTGACGCCGAAATGGGCCCGGTCATCACCCCGGCGTCCAAGGACCGCATCGTGAAGATCGTCACCGAAGCCGAAGCCGCGGGAGCGGCGATGGTGGTGGACGGCCGCGACCTCGTCGTCCCCGGCCACGAGGACGGCTTCTGGGTCGGCCCCACCGTCCTGGACCACGTCAAGACCGAAATGACCGCCTACAGCGAGGAGATCTTCGGACCCGTCCTCGTCGTCGTCCGCGTCGAGGACCTGGACGCCGGCATCGCGCTGATCAACGCCAACCCCTACGGCAACGGCACCGCCATCTTCACCTCCTCCGGCGCCAACGCCCGCAAGTTCCAGCGCTCCGTCACCGTCGGCATGATCGGCATCAACGTCCCGCTGCCCGTCCCGGTGGCGTACCACTCCTTCGGCGGCTGGAAGGCCTCGCTCTTCGGCGACAAGCACATGTACGGCCCGGAGGGTGTGTCCTTCTACACCCGTGGCAAGGTGGTCACCTCACGCTGGCCCGAACCCACCCACGCCTCCGGCGCCTCCTACAACTTCCCGTCCAACTGAGCGTCCCGACTACCCCCAATCGACTGCTCCGCAACCGCCGTTTTGAGCGTCCAAAACGGCACCTGCGGAGCAATCGATGAGAAGGAATGGCAATGACTGAGAACAAGCTGATCATCGGCACCGCGCCGGACTCCTGGGGCGTCTGGTTTCCGGATGACCCCAGGCAGACCCCGTGGGAACGGTTCCTCGACGAGGTCGCCGAGTCCGGCTACAAGTGGATTGAACTGGGCCCCTACGGCTACCTCCCCACCGACCCCGCACGGCTCGCCGAGGAGCTCAAGGCCCGCGACCTGCAGATCTCGGCCGGCACCGTGTTCACCGCCTTCCACCGCGGCCTGGACCAGTGGGAAACCGCGTGGGAACCGGCCCGCAAGGTCGCAGAACTCACCGCCGCGATGGGCGGGGAACACATGGTGGTCATCCCCGCCATGTGGCGCGACGACGTCACCGGCGAGGCCGTGGAAAGCGGCGAGCTCACCGAGAAGGCCTGGGCCGACCTCTTCGCCGGGCACAACCGCCTCGGCAAGACCCTGCTGGAGGACTTCGGCCTGAAGCAGCAGTTCCACTCCCACGCCGACTCCCACGTCGGCGCGCAGGAGGACATCGAGACCCTGCTCGGCGCCACGGACGGCCAGTACCTCAACCTGTGCCTGGACACCGGGCACGCCGAGTACTGCGGGGCCTCGAGCCTGGAGCTGATCAAGAACTACCCGGACCGGATCGGCTACCTGCACCTCAAGCAGATCAACCCGGACATCCTCAGAAAGGTCAACGCGGAAAACATGACCTGGGCCGCCGCCAACCTGGCCGGCGTGATGACCGAACCGCCGAACGGCCTGCCGGACCTGCGCGCCGTCATCGAAGCCGTCGAGGCGCTGAACCGGCCGATCTTTGGCATCGTGGAGCAGGACATGTACCCCGTGGCCTTCGACGTCCCGATGCCGATCGCCAAGCGCACCCGGAACTACCTGCTTTCCTGCGGCTCCCGCACCGCCGTCAACTAGACGTCAACCAGAACTGAGGACAAGACCATGACCAAGACCCTCCGCGTAGCTGTCATTGGCGCCGGCCGTATGGGCGCAGACCACATCCAGCGGCTCAACATCCGCATCCACGGCGCGGAAGTTGCCGCCGTCGTCGACGTCGACCTCGCCCGTGCGCAGGCCGCCATCGAAGGCATCCCGGGCGCCGTCGCCCTGGCCGACGCCGACGAGGCCCTCAACAACGGCGACGTCAACGCCGTGCTGATCGCCACCCCCGGCTTCCTGCACGAGGACATCCTGCTCAAGGCGATCGCCAAGGACATCCCGATCCTCTGCGAGAAGCCGCTCACCCCGGATGCCGAGACCTCCTGGAAGATTGTCGAGGCCGAGCAGAAACTGGGCTGCAAGCGCATCCAGGTCGGCTTCATGCGCCGCTTCGACGCCGAATACGCCGCCCTCGGGAAGATCATCCGCGACTCCGAACTCGGCGAACTGCTGATGCTGCACCACCAGCACCGCAACCCCACCACCCCGGCCGGCTTCACCAACGAGATGCTGATCAACGACTCCGTGGTCCACGAATTCGACGCGATCCGCTACTTCACCGGCGAGGAAATCACGTCCGTCCAGGTCCGCCTCGGCAAGGCCACCCGGAACGCCCCTTCCGGCCAGCACGACCCGCAGCACGTGCTGATCGAAACCGAATCCGGCGTCCTGGCCGACGTCGAGATCTACGTCAACGCCAAGTTCGGCTACGAGGTGGCCACCCAGGCCTCCTTCGAGGACGGCATTGTCAGCATCGGCGGGGACAAGGGGCCCTACACCCGCAGCAACGGCCGCTGGGGCGGCACCATCACCCCCGGCTTCGAGGAGCGCTTCGGCGCCGCGTACGACGTCGAAATCCAGTCCTGGGTGGACGCCGCCCTGCGCGGTGAAATCGGCGGCCCGACGGCCTGGGACGGGTACGCCACCGCCGCCTGCTGCGAGGCCGGCGTCGAGGCGCAGAAGAGCGGCGAAAAGGTCGCCGTGAAGCTGAACGCCAAGCCCGACCTTTACCGCTAACCGCCAGGACGAACGTGTTGGGGGCCGCGGTCTCCATCCCGTTCCGTTCCGTCCCGCGCACAACCTGACTGATCCACCATGGAGTGTCCCACGTGAAAATTGCACTTGATCCAACGCCCTTCCACCACTCGCACAGCCTGCTGGAGTTTCCCCGGGTGGTGGCGGACCTCGGCTACAAGTACATGCAGATGACCCCGCACGCCGATTTCATCCCGTTCTATAACCACCCGAAGGCCGACGACGAACTGGTGGGCCAGCTGGCCAAGGCCTGCAAGGACGCCGGGATCGAGATCGCGTCCGTTCTGCCGGTGCTGCGCTGGTCCGGCCCGGATGAGGACGCCCGCGAAGCGGCCGTCCGGTACTGGAAGCGTGCCATCCAGATTGCCGTGGACCTCGGCGTCAGCACCATGAACACCGAATTCAGCGGACGCCCGGAGAAGGCGGAGGAATCCGAGCGCGCGTTCTACCGCTCGATGGAGGAACTGCTGCCGATCATCGAACGCGAAGGCATCGACCTGCTGATCGACCCGCACCCGGATGACTTCGTCGAGGAGGGCCTGGCGGCGATCCGGGTGATCCGTGGCCTGAACTCCAAGAACGTCGGCCTGGTCTATGTCGCCTCGCACAGTTTCCATATGCAGAACGCGCCGCTGGACATCATGCGCGCCGCGGGGGACAAGCTCCGCCTGGTCCACGTCGCGGACACCATGGACCACCACGCCTCGCACGGGCTGCGCTACATCACCAACCCGCCCGGAAACCCGGTCCGGGTGCACCAGCACCTGAAAATCGGCGACGGCGACGTCAACTGGGATGAGTTCTTCGGCGGTCTCAAGGAGATCGGCTTCCTCGACCGGGAGGACACCGTGATGGTCTCCAGCGTCTTCGCCGAGGACGACAACGCTGCCGAGGTCTCCCGCTACCAGCTGGACACGATGAACAACTACATCGAAAAGGCACGGTAGCGGCCGCCCTATGCAGAAGACGGAAAACACCCTCCCCAGCGCTTCGACCCAGGCCGGGCCCGGCCCCGCCGGCCCGCCCGGTGCTCCCGCGCACCCGAAGCGTTTCATGCGGAAGGTCGCGCTGTTCTCGACCTTCGGCGGCCTGCTCTTCGGCTACGACACCGGCGTGATCAACGGGGCCCTGCCGTTCATGCAGCGCGACCTCGGGCTGACGCCGCTGACCGAAGGCCTGGTCACGTCGACCCTGCTGTTCGGCGCGGCGTTCGGTGCCATCACCGCCGGCCGGCTGTCCGACCGTTTCGGCCGCCGCAAGACCATCATGGGGCTGGCCCTCATCTTCGCCGTCGCCACCATCGCCTGTTCCCTGGCCCCCACGACGGAACTGCTGGTGCTGGCCCGGACCGTCCTTGGCCTGGCCGTCGGCGGGGCGTCGGTGATCGTGCCGGTGTACCTCGCGGAAATGTCGCCGGCAGCCCAGCGCGGGCGGATCGTCACGCAGAACGAGCTCATGATCGTCACGGGGCAGTTCCTGGCCTTTACGTTCAACGCGGTCCTGGGCAACGCCTTCCCCGAGGCCTCGAATGTGTGGCGCTGGATGCTGGTCATCGCGACACTGCCGGCCGTGGTGCTGTGGTTCGGGATGCTGGTCCTGCCCGAAAGCCCCCGCTGGCTGGCATCGGCCGGACGCTTCGGCGAGGTCCTCGAAGTCCTGCGCAAGACCCGCGCGCCGGCCGATGTCTCGACGGAATTCGATGAGGTGCGGCAGGCGGCCCGGGAGGACTACCAATCCAAGCTCGGAACCTTCCGGGACCTCACGGTGCCCTGGATCCGCAGGATCTTTGTGGTGGGCCTGGGCATGGCGGTCATCAACCAGATCAGCGGCGTCAACGCCATCATGTACTACGGCACCTCGATCCTCTCCAGCTCGGGATTCGGGGACCAGGGCGCACTCCTTGCCAACGTCGTCAACGGCGTCACCTCCGTGGCCGCCGTCATCGTCGGCATGTCCCTGATGACACGCGTCCGCCGGAAGTCGATGCTGATCGTCGGCCTGACCGGGACGTCGTCCTCGCTGCTGGCCATTGGCCTGATTTCAATGCTGATCCCGGAAAGCACCCTCCGCGGCTATCTGGTGCTGCTGTTCATGGTGACCTTCCTGGCCTCCATGCAGTCCTGCATCGGCACCGTGACCTGGCTGACGATGTCCGAAATCTTCCCGATGCATGTCCGCGGGATCGGCATGGGCATCTGCGTGTTCGTGCTGTGGATGATCAACTTCCTGATCGGTTTCTTCTTCCCGCAGATGGTCGCCTGGATCGGTGTTTCCATGACGTTCTTCATCTTCGTGGCGATGCAGCTGGCAGCGATCGTCTGGGTGAAACGCGTCGTCCCGGAAACCAAGGACAAGAGCCTGGAAGACCTGGAGCACTACTTCAAGAACGCGGCCGCCAAGCAGCCTGTCAGCGTGTAGCGGTCAGCACAAAGCCCTGCCCCCGGCGCTACACGTGAGCGTGCAGCGTCGGGAGCGCAGCGACCAGCGGCGCCAGTTCCGGCACCTCCTGCGCCTCGGCCAGCGCACGCTCCAGCGTGGCGTCATGGCTGGGCCGGGCCTCCTCGAGCAGCTTGATGCCGCTCGGCGTGAGTTCGGTGTAGATCCCGCGGCGGTCATCGGCGCACAGGATCCGGGTCAGCAGGCCGCGGTCCTCCAGCCGGTTGACCAGGCGGGTGGTGGCGCTGGCGCTCAGTGCCGTGGCGCGCGCCAGTTGCTGCATGCGCATGTGCCAGCCGTCCTGGCGGCTCAGCGCATCCAGCACGGTGTACTCAACGACGGACAGTTGCGCCACAGCCTGCAGGGAGCGCTCCAGCTCCGCCTCGATCAGCCCGTGCAGGGCCGCCAGGGTCCGCCAGCCTTGCGCCCGGACCTCGACGGCGTCGTCCTTGATGCCCATCAGTTCTTCCCTTCCGATCAGCCTGCCCAGCCCCGAAAAACCCCGGAACGACGACAGCCCACAAATTAGTTGCTTGCGCGGCATAGTTGCTTGTGCAACAATAAATAACGCGTCTGCAACTAATAGCTTACGCTTCGCTTTTCTTTCCGTACAGTTTTGAAGGAGCTCCTCCATGCCCATCGGCCTGATAGCACTTGCCCTCGGAGGGTTCGGGATCGGACTCACCGAGTTCGTCATCATGGGCCTGCTGCCCGAAGTGGCCGCAGACTTCCAGGTCAGCGAGGCCACGGCGGGCTGGCTCATCTCCGGCTACGCGCTCGCCGTCGTCGTCGGGGCCCTGCTCCTGACCGCCGCCGTGACCCGCTTCGAGCGCAAACCGGTGCTGGCCGTGCTGATGGTGCTGTTCATCGCCGGCAACCTGGTCTCGGCCGTGGCGCCCGACTACCTGCTGATGATGATCGGCCGCATCATTGCGGCACTCGCGCACGGCGCCTTCTTCGGCATCGGCGCGGTGGTCGCGGCCAGCATGGTCGCCCCCACGAAGAAAGCCGGTGCGATCGCCATTATGTTCACCGGGCTCACGGCGGCTAACGTCCTGGGCGTTCCCTTCGGCACGATGCTGGGCCAGGCCGCCGGCTGGCGGTCCACCTTCTGGGCGATCACGGGCATCGGTGTGCTCGCCCTGGTCGGCATCCTCACCCTGGTTCCAAAAACCGGCTCGGGCCAGGCGGGCGATGGTTCTGCCTCCGGTTCCGCCTCCGGTGCTGCCTCCGGCGGGCTGCGCGGGGAACTGCGGGCCTTCCGCTCCGGGCAGGTCTGGCTCTCCATCCTGGTCACCATCCTGGGCTACGGCGGCATGTTCGGCGCCTTCACATACATCGCCTTCACCCTCACCGAGGTCACCGGGTTCTCCGCCTCCACCGTGCCGTGGCTGCTCATCCTCTTCGGCGTGGGCCTGTTCATCGGCAACACCGTGGGCGGCAAGGCGGCGGACCGGAACGTGGACCGCACCCTGCTCGTGGCGCTCGCCGTGCTGGTCGTCGTCCTCGTGGTCTTCGCCCTGACCGCCGCCAGCCAGCCGATGACCATCGCCTCCATGGTGCTGCTGGGCGGCTTCGGCTTCGCCACGGTCCCCGGGCTGCAGATGCGCGTCATGAAATACGCCGCGGCCGCCCCCACCCTGGCGTCCGGGGCCAACATCGGGGCCTTCAACGTGGGCAACGCGCTCGGCGCATGGATGGGCGGCGTGACCATCACCGCCGGCCTCGGCTACACCTCACCCATCTGGGCCGGTGCCGGGATCACCCTGCTGGGCCTGGGGGTCATGGTGTTCGCCGCGGCCGCCGCGAAGCGGCACGACGGCGGACGCGACGGCGGCACCTCCAGAACCGGCGTCACGGGTCAGGACAGCGAACGGGAAGGTGTGGAACTCCAGCCGGCCTAGCGGCCCTGGGCGCACGATGGATTTGACGACGACGGCGGCCCCCGGCTGCCGTCGTCGGCGTTTTGCGGGCTGCGTTCACCGCCCCGAAAACCCCGCGGTCAGGCGACTTTCTTACGCACCCCACCCCCTTAGTTACGTGATTACATCCTAATGTCAGGACAAACTATTGACATGCGTGAGCTAAATCACCATGATCGAGGTAGGCATTATTCCGGCGGCTGCAAGGTAGCAGCCCGGAGCTGAAATCAAAGGAGATTCACGGTGGCTAAATTTTCCTGGCGCAAGGCGACCCTGGTGGCGGCGGTTGTGCCGATGCTGGCAATGAGTGCATGTTCAAGCACCGGCGGCAAGCCCGCTGACACAGGCAATGCGGCCGGAGGCGGCCAGGTTGCCACGACGGAACGGATGAAGATCGCCCTGATCACCCACGCCCCCGCCGGCGACACCTTCTGGGACACCGTCCGGAAGGGCGCCGAGGAGGCGGCAGCGAAGGACAACGTCGAACTGCTTTACACGGGCGATCCCGAGGCCGGCCGGCAGGCACAGCTGATCGAGCAGGCAGTCGACCAGAAGGTGGACGGCATCGCCGTGACACTGGCTACACCTGACGCCCTCAAGGACGCCCTGAAGAAGGCCTCTGACGCGGGCATCCCGATTGTCAGCCTCAACGCCGGCGAATCGGTCGCCACCCAGCTCGGGGCTTTCACGCACTTCGGTTCCAATGAGCAGCTCGCCGGACAGGCCGTTGGTACCAAGCTGGCCGACGGCGGGTTCAAGCACCCGGTCTGCGTGATCCAGGCGCAGGGGCACGTGGGCCTGGAAGCCAGGTGTGCCGGTGTCAAGGCGAAGGTTCCCGGGACCGAGATCCTGTACGTGAACGGGGCTGACATGACCTCGGTCGAGTCGACGGCCACGGCAAAGCTGCAGGCCTCCTCGGATGCTGATGTCATCATCGGCCTGGGTGCTCCCATCACCCTGACGCTCCTGAAGTCCGTGTCGACCGCCGGGAGTGAGGCGAAGGTTGCCAGTTTCGACCTGAACAAGGAACTGGCGCAGAAGATCGCCGACGGCACGGTGCTGTTCACGGTGGATCAGCAGCCGTGGCTGCAGGGTTACAGCGCCGTTGATGCGCTGTGGCAGAACAAGCGCGGCGGATTCAATATCGGCGGCGGCCAGGCGGTCCTCACCGGTCCCGCAATCATCGACCAGTCCAATGCGGCCGATGTCCTGAAGTTCGCCGAGCAGGGTATCCGCTAAATAGCCCGCTGGCCGGGCCGGTTCACGCCAGCCCGGCAGCAAGGAGATCTATCATGACCATGACCCAGACCAAGACAAAGTCACCGGCGCCCGATGAGCGCGTCGCCAAGCGCAGTCCGTTCCAGAAGCTGCTCGGACGTCCCGAGGTCGGTGCCCTGGTGGGCGCCATCGTCCTCTTCATCTTCTTCGCGTTGGTGTCCCCGACGTTTACCCAGCCCAACGCGCTGGCGACCATCCTCTACGGCTCCTCCACCATCGGGATCATGGCCGTGGGCGTGTCCCTGCTGATGATCGGCGGGGAATTCGACCTCTCCACCGGTGTCGCGGTGATCACCTCGGCCCTGACGGCGTCGATGTTCAGCTGGTACTTCAGCACGAACGTCTGGGTCGGTGTGCTCCTGGCCCTGGTGGTGTCGCTGGGCATCGGCTACATCAACGGCTGGATCCTGATGAAGACCAAGCTGCCCAGCTTCATCGTCACCCTGGCGACCTTCCTGATGCTGACCGGCCTGAACCTGGGCCTGACCCGCCTGATCGGCGGCTCGGTGTCCTCCCCGTCGATCTCCAACATGGACGGCTTCGCCTCGGCCCGGGCGGTGTTCGCCTCATCCGTGACGATCGGCGGCGTCGACGTCAAGATCACCGTGTTCATCTGGTTCGCGCTCGTCGCGGTGGCCACCTGGGTGCTGATGCGCACCCGGGTCGGGAACTGGATCTTCGCCGTCGGCGGGGACGCCAACGCCGCCCGCGCCGTGGGTGTCCCGGTCAAGGCCACCAAGATCGGCCTGTTCATGGGCGTCGGTTTCTGCGGCTGGATCCTGGGCATGCACAACCTCTTCGCCTTCGACACCGTGCAGTCCGGTGAAGGCGTCGGCAACGAATTCCTCTACATCATCGCCGCGGTCATCGGCGGCTGCCTCCTCACCGGCGGCTACGGCTCTGCCATCGGCGGCGCGATCGGCGCGTTCATCTTCGGCATGGCCAACAAGGGCATCGTCTACGCCCAGTGGAACCCGGACTGGTTCAAGTTCTTCCTAGGCCTGATGCTGCTGCTGGCCACCATCGTCAACCTCATCGTCAAGCGCCGCGCGGAACTCAAGTAAAGGGGCCCTGGAAGAAATGAACGCCAAAGAAATCGACCAGCAAACGCTGCTCCAGAACGAAAAAGACCCCCTCACCCACACCCCCGTGCACCTGCTCTCCCTCGAGGGCGTCGGCAAGCACTACGGCAACATCATCGCCCTCTCCGACGTCACCATGGCCGTGGACAACGGCCGCGTCACCTGCGTCCTGGGCGACAACGGCGCCGGCAAATCCACGTTGATCAAGATCATCGCCGGCCTGCACCAGCACGACGCCGGGGTCCTGAACATCATGGGCGAGGAACGGAAATTCGATTCCCCCCGCGACGCCCTGGACGCCGGCATCGCCACCGTCTACCAGGACCTCGCTGTCGTGCCCCTGATGCCGATCTGGCGGAACTTCTTCCTCGGCTCCGAGCTCACGTCCGGCTTCGGCCCGTTCAAGAGCATGGACGTCGAGAAAATGAAGGAGATCACGCTCAAGGAACTCGCCGAGATGGGCATCGACCTCCGGGACGTGGAGCAGCCCATCGGCCAGCTCTCCGGCGGTGAACGCCAGTGCGTCGCGATCGCCCGGGCCGTGTACTTCGGCGCGAAGGTCCTGATCCTGGACGAGCCCACCGCCGCGCTGGGCGTGAAGCAGTCCGGCGTCGTGCTCCGGTACATCCTGCAGGCCCGCGACCGCGGCCTCGGTGTCATCTTCATCACCCACAACCCGCACCACGCCTTCCCTGTCGGCGACCGGTTCCTGCTGCTCAAGCGCGGCAAGTCCATCGGCTACTACGACAAGAAGGACATCACCCTGGACGAACTCACCGCCCAAATGGCCGGCGGCGCCGAACTCGCCGAACTCGCCCACGAACTCGAACAGCTCGGCGGCCACGGCGACATCGTCAAGGAAGTCCAGGGCGAAGTGGCCGAGGTGGCCCAGACCACCGGCAAAACCTACTAGCAGCACGGGGGAGCAGGGCCCGCCCGGCCGGGCAGCCCTGCTCTTTCCTGCGCCGGCCTCCTGCGCCGGCCGGAGGCAGGGCCTGGAAACCGCGGCCCCGCACCGGCCCCACCCTCACACCGTTGTGAACAAATGAAAGGACGAGCCCATGGCTTACCTGAAGCGGGACTCCGCAGACCTTCCCCTGCCCGTGCGGATCGGGCTCATCGGCTCGGGCTGGATGGGAGCCTTCCACGCCGAGAGCATCGCCCGTCGGGTCCCCGGCGCCGAGCTGTCGGCCATCGCTGATCCCAACGTGGAGTCCGCCGCGACGCTGGCCTCCGCCCTGGGCGCCGGCAAGGTGACGGCCGACGCCGCCGACATCCTGGCAGACCCGGAGATCGACGCCGTGATCATCGCAAGCCCGGCGCGCTTCCACTCCACGCTGATCGCCCAGGCCGCCGCCGCCGGGAAGCACGTCTTCTGCGAGAAGCCGGCCGGCCTGGGGCTCGACGAGCTCGACGACGCCCTGTCCGCCGTGGAGGCCGCCGGCGTGCACTTCCAGGTCGGCTTCAACCGCCGATACGCGGAGGACTTCCAGGCAGCCAAAAAGGACCTCGCCGCCGGCACCGTCGGGACGCCGCAACTGCTGCGCTCACTGACCAGGGATCCGGGCACGGGCAGCATTCCACACGCGGCCAGGGTCCCGGCCTGGACCGTCTTCCTGGAAACCCTCATCCACGACTTCGACACCCTGAACTGGTTCAACGAAGGCGCCGAACCGGTGGAGGTCTACGCCATCGCCGATGCGCTGGTGGAACCCGGGCTGCGCGACCAGGGCTTCCTGGACACGGCCGTCGTGACCATCCGCTACAGCAACGGCGCCATCGCGGTGGCCGAGGCAAACTTCAGCGCTCTTTACGGCTACGACATCCGCGGGGAAGTCTTCGGCTCCAAGGGCATGGTGCAGGCCGGGCGGGCCACGGAAACCGCGGCCCGCCGCTACACCGCCGACGGGATGTCGGCCGACACGCCGCGGCTTAACGTGGAGCTCTTCCGGCAGGCCTACACGGACGAACTCGTCGACTTCGCCGATGCCGTGCGCGCCCGGCGGGACGGCCGCAGCGACGACACAGTGCCGGCGCCCAAGCCCTTCAGCCTCACGCCCGGCGCCGCCGACGCCCGGCGTGCGCTGGCCGTGGCGCTGGCCTGCATCGAATCGGTCAAGAGCGGCTCCCCGGCGGCCGTCAACACCGTCGCCGTCCACAAGACGGCGGTCCTCTGATGCGCCTGGCCGTCTGCGCCGAGATGGTCTTCACCGAACTGCCGTTCACCGAGCGGGTGCGACGGATCCACGAGGCCGGCTTCGACGTCGAACTCTGGGATTCGCGGACCAAGGACATTGGCGCGCTCAAGGCCACCGGGGCCGTGTTCTCCTCCATGACCGGCTACACCGCCGGCAGCCTGGTGGATCCCGACACGGCGGACGAGGTTGTGCGGACGGCGGAGTCGCTCATCCCGACCGCACTGGAGCTCGGTGTGAGCCGGATGGTGGTGCACCCGGCGGAACTCATTGAGGGCCACGCCGCCCGCCCGGTCTACCGTTCCAGCGGCCACATGTGGACCACCGGCGCCAGGACCCTGGAACGGCTCGGGAAGCTCGGCGAGAAACACGGGGTGACGTTCTGCCTCGAGAACCTCAACACCATCCTCGACCACCCCGGCATCCCGCTGGCCCGCGCCAAGGACACCCTGGCGCTCGTGCAGGCCGCCGCGCACCCGAACGCCAGGCTCATGTTGGACCTGTACCACGCGCAAATGGGGGAGGGGAACCTGATCGAACTCGTCCGAAGCGCCCTGCCGTACCTCGGCGAAATCCAGGTGGCGGATGTTCCGGGCCGCTGCGAGCCCGGGACCGGGGAAATCAACTACGCTGCAGTCGCCCGGGCGCTTGCGGAGGCCGGCTACGACGGGACCGTGGGCATGGAAGCCTGGGCCAGCGGCGACAGCGACGCGGCCCTGGCGGCCTTCCGCGCGGCATTCACCGTACCGGCACTACACACGAAAGTTGGAGTATGAAAGACGTCATTCTCGGACTGGTCGGGGTGGGGCGGATCGGCGTCATGCACGCCAACAACATCGCCGCGCTCAACGGCGTCCTCAATCCCCAGGGCATCAACGTCCGGCTCCGGCTCACGGACGTCGCCGAAGACCACGCCCGGAGCATCGCCGCGGGGCTCGGTGCCGAGTTCCTGCCCTCGGTGGAGGCGCTCCTCGCGTCCGGACTGGACGGACTCGTCATCGCCACCGGAACCGGGACCCACCCGGAGCTGATCAAAGCCGGGGTGGACGCCGGCATCCCGGTGTTCTGCGAGAAACCCGTCGCCCTGAACGTGGCGGACGCCCTGCCCGTGCTCGACTACGTCCGGGACCGGAACGGCGTCGTCCAGATCGGCCACCAGCGCCGGTTCGACGCCGGCTACCAGGAGGCCCGGCGTGCCTACCAGGCCGGGGAACTGGGCTGGATCCACTCGCTGCGCGCCGTCACCTGCGATATGGCGCCGCCGCCGGTCGAGTTCCTGGCCAGTTCCGGCGGGCTGTTCCGGGACTGCTCGGTCCACGATTTCGACATCCTGCGCTGGCTCACCGGCCGGGAAATCGTCGAGGTCTACGCCCGGGGCTCCAACAACGGGGATCCCGCGATCGGGGAAGCCGGCGACGTGGACACGGCCCTCGCGCTGGTGACGTTCGACGACGGCACCGTGGGAGCCGTCTCGGCCACCCGGTACAACGGGGCGGGCCACGACGTGCGGCTGGAAATCCAGGGCTCGCGGGGCTCGCTCATGGTCGGGCTGGACGACAAAACGGCCCTGGCCTCGGCCGAAGCCGGGGTCTCCTTCCCGGCCGGGGAACCGCACCGGACCTTCGCCGAGCGGTTCGAGACGGCCTACCGCTCCGAGATGGCCGCCTTCGTCGAGCTGATCCTGGGCCGCCGGGACAACCCCTGCACGCCGGAGGATGCCGTGGCCGCTTCCCGCGTGGCCGATGCCGCCCAGGAATCCCTCGCGACCGGCGTGCCGGTCCGCGTGGTGCAGACCGTGGCCGGCTGAGTGACCCGCTGAAAGGACGCTCCACCCCGGTTCCGTCACCGGGGTGGAGTTCCAAAAGAACCCCGGGGCCGTATGGCACCGGGGTTCTTTTGTCCGACTGCGCCGTCCTCCGGACGCGCGGAGCCCTCAGGCGCCGAAGGGCAGCCGCGGGTCCAGATCCTGGCCTTCCCAGGTCTGGCGGATCCAGCCGTGGTGCGGGTCGTCGCTGATGAGCCAGTCGCGGACCGGGCCGGGGCCCGCCATGACGTTGAGGTAGTACATGTCGTAACCGGGGGCCGCCATGGCCGGGCCGTGCCAGCCGTAGGGCACCAGGACGACGTCGCCGGTCCGCACCTCAGCTGAGACATCGATGGGCCGCTCGTCCGAGGCGTACACGCGCTGGTAGCCGATCGCGTCGTCCGCTCCCGGCCGGGCCGGAGCGCCGGGGGAGACCCTGGTCTCGAAGTAGTAGATCTCCTCGAGGTTGGTCTCGCCGTCCTTCTCCTCGTCGTGCTTGTGCGGGGGGTAGGAGGACCAGTTGCCGCCCGGGGTCAGGACCTCGCAGACGATGAAGCGGTCCGCTTCGAGCGCGGCGGGGGTCCCGAAATTGTGGACCTGGCGGGAGCAGTTGCCGGCCCCGCGCAGTTCGACCGGAGTCTCAGCGGCGGTGATCAGGCGCGTCGGGTAGGAGGCCCTGGCCGGGGCGGTCGCCACGGCGACGCGTCCGCCGTCGGCCGATGTGATAGTCACGGCCTTGCCGGTGCCCGTGTAGAGGACGTCGCTGGGGCCGCTGAAGACGCTCGCCCGGCCGGCCAGCCGGTACTCCGCGCCCTCGACGGACACCGTGAAGGACGCGTTAAGCGGGATGACGATGCGTTCCTCGTCCGCCGCGGGAAGTCCGACGGCGGCGGCGGCCCCCAGGGTGGCGACCTTCAGTCCGGTGTGGGCCCACCCGTCCACCGCCAGGGTGGAATCGGAGGTGCCCAGGGAGATATCCCAAGTGCCTTGGGCGGCGGTGCCGAGCGGATAGACCCAGTTGGCCATGAGTTCTGCCTTTTCGTTGTCGCGCCGGAGGACGGCGCGGATGCTGACGTTGGTGGGGCGGGGACGAGGCGCGCAGCGCCAGGCGGGCACAGCCGATCGGCAGGTGCCGTCGCCTGGGCGCTCGTGGCGCCTAGCGTTGGACGAGCGTCATTTCGAAGCTGTAGGAATCCGCGCGGTAGACGTGGTGGCCGGTCTCCACCTGGCGGCCGGTGTCGTCGACGGCGGTGCGCTCCATGGTGACAAGGGCCGAGCCGGGCGTGGTTTCCAGCAGGGTCGCCTGGTAGTCGTTGGCGATCATGGCACCGATCCGCTGTGAGGCGAGCCGGAAGTTGACGCCGCCGTTGCGGAGGATCGCGTAGAGGCCTTGTGAGCCCAGGAGCGCCTCGTCGATGGGGGTGATGTCGTCGCGGACCCAGTTTTCCATCAGCGCCAGCGGTTTTCCGCCGACCTTCCGGAGCCTGGTGAAGTGGTAGACCTTAGAGCCGGCGGGAATCTGGAGTGCTACCCGGGTGGCGGCGTCGGCCTCGTCGTGGGAGAAGCTCAGCACGTCCGTGGTGGGCTTGCTCCCGTTGTTGCTGAGGTCGTCGAAGAGGCTGGAGAGTTCGAGGGGGCGCCGGACCTGGCTGGAGACCACCTGGGTGCCGACGCCGCGCTTGCGCACGAGCAGGCCCGAGCGGACGAGTTCGTCCATGGCCTTGCGCATGGTGGGGCGGGAGAGGTTCAGCTGCGCGGCCAGGTCGATCTCGTTGTCGAGGCGGCTGCCGGGCGGAAGGATCCCGCCGTGGATCGCGGCCTCGATGCCTTGGACCACCTGGTGGTAGAGCGGCACGGGCGAGGACCGGTCGACGTTGAGATTAAGTTGATTCGCCACTTTTTGAATAGCCACTGTTGACGCGCTCCCTTGTGCCCCGGACCCGGGCCCACGTCGGGCCGCCGGTCACGTTCCTTAGCGTATGTTCGCTTGATAGGACATACTGCCTAAGTCCATGGTAGCAGGGCCGTTCAGGCCAGGGGAGAGCTGCGACACACCTCAACAAAGGCGCGGAACGGGGCCAGCCGTTCTTCGGCCGGGAGTTCCTGGGCCTCGGGGTGCCACTGCACGGACGCCACCCAGCGCTCCGGGTCCTCCAGCGCCTCAACCGTCCCGTCCTCGGCAACGGCGGACACAACGAGCCCGTCGGCGACCCGGGCCACGGCCTGGTGGTGGCCGGAGGCAATCTTGACCGTGACGGCTTGCGGAGCGCCGCCGTCGACGGTGCCGCCGAATTCTCCGCCGCCGTACAAACGGGCAACCTTGCTTCCAGCCTGGACCGCGACCTCATGCCAGGCCCACGGTCCGGCCCCGTGTACCGGTTCCGCTTCCCGGTGCGCCACGGTCCCCGGATCCATGTCCTGGATCAGCGTTCCGCCGTAGAGCACATTGAGCAGCTGGTGCCCGCGGCAGACGCCGAGCACGGGCAGCCCGGCGTCGATCGACCGCCGCGCGATGGCCAGATCCAGCTCGTCCTGGGCGCGGCTGACGTCGTAGCAGGCGACGCCGGGTTCCTCGCCGTAGAGCCGGGGGTCCAGGTCGCCGCCGCCCGGAAGGACGACGCCGTCGAGCGTCTCAAGCGGCTCCCCGGGGGCAGTGAGCAGCACCGGCTCGCCGCCGCCGTCGCGCACCAGTTCCACGATGTAATCGAAGAGCGCATTGGCCTCGGCCACTCGAGGATCCGGGTCCGTGGAGCTGCTGAGCCGCACGGGAATCCCGATGCGGGGAGGGGTGCTGGTACGGGGCGGAATCTGCATGGTCTATTCTGCACCAGAACTTCTGCATCACAACGCAGGTCTAGGATGGCCGGATGACCAACAGATATCTCGTGTCCCGCAGCCGCTTCATCGCGGCCGCTCCGGAAGCCATTTTCGAGGTGCTCGCCGCCCCGGCACTGCACAGCGTGATCGACGGCTCCGACACCGTTAAGGGTGCCCAGCCTCGCGGCCCCGAACGGCTCGCCCTTGGCGCGAAGTTCGGCATGGAAATGAACATCAAGCTGGACTACAAGATCCTCAATGCGGTCTGCGAGTTCGAGGAAGGCCGCCGGATCGCGTGGCGGCACTTCGGCGGCCACGTGTGGCGCTACCTGCTGGAGCCGGCGGCCGACGCCGCAGGCAACCCGGGCACGCTCGTCACCGAACAGTGGGACGCGCGGGACGTACGCGCCAGGATCCTGCTGCGCCTGGCCGGTTACGTCCGCCGCCACCCGGCCAACATCGAGCAGACCCTCGCCAAGCTGGACTCCTACATGAGCTCCGGGCAGCGCGAGGCCGGCAACGCCGGGGTTTCCTGACGCCCAGGCGGCGCTGAAACGGGCCGTGCCGCCCTCGGTCGGTCCCGTCATGCCCGGCCGCTTCTGTAGTGTGGATGGCACCGGGAGCAAAGGCAATACTGAAGGTGGGAACCACGATGGGCCGCAGGACACTCGTTGACGACCTCGTCGACGGCCTGCTGGCGGACATCCTTGACGGCAAGCTGCTGCCCCACGAAGCCATTCCGCCCGAAGCCGACATCGCCAAGGCCTACGATGTCAGCCGCCTCACTGTGCGCGAAGCGCTGAAGGCCCTGCGGGCGCAGAACATCCTGTACGTAAAAGCCGGGCGGGGAACCTTCGTCAATCCGTCCGACAACTGGACCGGGCTGGATGCGATCTTCAAAGCCGCCTCGCACGACAGCGGTGAGGAGCAGGTGGCCGTGGGGCTGATTGAGATGCGCCGCATGGTGGAAACCGGAGCCGCCGCTCTGGCGGCCAAACGCCACACTCCCGAACATGCCGACCAGATGCGCAAGTGCATAGCGGACATGAAGCGCTTCCATGAGTCCGGCGATCTGGATGCCTTTGTGGCGGCGGACATCGGATTCCACGATGCCGTGCTGAAGGCCTCGGGCAATCCTTTTGTCCGGGCACTGTTCGCCCAGCTCGGGCAACTCCTTTACGTGAAGCGGCGCGAAACGTCAGCCGTCGAGGAAATCCAGGTGCACGCCATTGAGTTCCACGAGAAGGTCATGGACAGCATCCTGAGCGGCGACGCCGAGCTGGCCCGCCGCAGCATGGACGAGCACATGGACCAGACGTACCAGGACTACGAGCGCTACGTGCACAACCCCGCGTCCTGAGCCGCGGCCTGCGCCGCGGCAGCCGGGGCTTGACGTAATCCACGTCACTCTTCTATGCTCGTTCTCATGCTCTTCCATCAGATGTCTGACATCTGACCCAGTCCACCTGGAATTGTTCCCCGGACTGAACCTCCCCACCATCCCCACGGAGCCCCGCCACCACCGCAGGTGCCGCCCCCGTTACACAGAAGGTCGATGATGACTTCAACCTCCCTCAAGTCCGCTGGACTCGGCGAGCTTGGCGAGCGCACGCTCCGCAAGGTCCGCCGCCGAGTTATGCCGCTGATCGTCCTGCTCTACTTCATTGCCTATCTCGACCGCAATAACGTGGGCTTCGCCAAACTCACCATGAGCGAGGACATCGGCCTGACCGCCGCCGCCTACGGGCTGGGCGCCGGAATCTTCTTCCTCGGCTATGCGCTCCTCGAGATCCCGAGCAACGCAGGCATGTACCGGTTCGGCGCACGCAAGTGGCTGGCCCGCATCCTCATCACCTGGGGCATCTTCGCCACGGGCATGTGCCTGGTGAACGGTGAAACCACCTACTACATCATCCGCTTCCTGCTCGGGGCGGCCGAGGCCGGGTTCTTCCCGGCAATCCTCTTCTACCTGACCCTCTGGTTCCCCGCCGCACAGCGCGTGACCGTCCTCGGCATCTTCATTCTGGCCCAGCCGGTGTCCAACGCCCTGGGGGCCCCGGTCTCCGGGCTGCTCCTGCAGATGGACGGCATCATGGGACTCCACGGCTGGCAGTGGCTGTACATCATCGAAGGCATCCCGGCCATCCTGCTCGGCCTGCTGACCCCCATCCTCATGACCGACCGTCCGCGGGATGCCAAATGGCTCAACAACGACGAGCGTGAATGGCTCACCAACACTATGGAAGCCGAACTGGCCGCCAAGTCCAGCTCGGGCAGCCACAACTTCCTGGCCGGCCTCAAGGACAAGCGCACCCTGATCTACTCCGCCCTCTACTTCGGGCTGGTCTGCGGCATCTACGGACTCGGCCTCTGGATGCCCACCATCGTCGCTGCGCTGGGCAAGTTCTCCACCACCCAGATCGGCTTCATCGTCTGCATCCCGTACACCATCGCCGCCGTCTTCGTGTACTTCTGGAGCAAGCGTGCGGACCGCACCGGCAAGCGCGCCTGGCACACCGCCGTCAGCATGGTGCTGGCCGGCATGGGCCTGCTGGCCGCAGGATACCTGCTGCCCGTGAACCCGATTCTGGCCCTGATCGGACTGACCGCTTCGGCCATGGGCATCTACGGCGCCATCGCACCCTTCCTGTCCATGCCCTCGGTCGCACTGACCGGGGCGGCTGCTGCCGCCGGCCTGGCCATGATCAACTCACTGGGCAACCTTGGCGGCTTCGTTGCCCCCTACGCCGTCGGACTCCTGAACGACGCCACGGGCAACAACCAAAGCGGCCTGCTGTTCCTGTCCCTCTGCCTGTGTATTACCGCGGTGGCCACCTACCTCTACGCCCGGAAACGGCCTGAAGGCGATGCCGCACTGGAACCGGCAGCAGCCGCAGCCGTGACCACTGAACCCCCGGCCCCGGCCAAGATCTCCTGATACCGAAATCCCTGAAGGAAACACCAAAAATGAGCGCAACCACTTTCCCCTCCGAACGCACCGTTGTCCTGACCGGCGCCGCGTCCGTTCGCGGCATCGGCCGCGCCGCCGCTGACCGCATGGCCAGCGAAGGATGGTCCATCGCCATCCTCGACATCAACGCGGAAGACGCCAAGTCAGCCGCCGCCGAGATCGGCTCCAATCGCGCCGTCAAGGCGATCGGCGTCGGGGCCGATGTGTCCGACGAAGCGTCCGTCGACCGGGCGATCACCGAGATCGAAGCCTCGCTTCCGCCGATCGTTGCACTCGCCAACCTGGCCGGGATCAGCTCGCCGACGACGTTCATGGAAACCACCGTGGAGGAGTGGGACAAGGTGTTCGCCATCAACATGCGCGGAACCTTCATCGTGTCCCAGCGGGTCCTCAAGGGCATGATCGAGCGCAAGCTCGGCCGCATCGTGAGCATCTCGTCGATTTCCGCCCAGCGCGGCGGCGGCACGTTCTCGAAGGTTGCCTACAGCGCGACCAAGGCCGGAATCCTCGGATTCACCCGTGCCCTGGCCCGCGAAGTCGGCGAGTTCGGGATCACGGTCAATGCCATTGCCCCCGGCCCGATCGACACCGACATCATGGGTGGAACCCTCACCGATGAGCGCAAGGCGCAGATGTCCGAGGGCATCATGATGGGCCGGGTCGGTACCCGCGAGGAAGTGGCGGCCCTGATCGCCTTCCTGCTGGGACAGGACTCCGGCTACATCACCGCCGCCACCTACGACATCAACGGCGGTCTCCAGGTTTCCTGACCGGATCCCGACCCAAGCACAGGGTGCCCCCGCCGGATTCGGCGGGGGCACCTTCGTGTCGGTGCCCGGTGCCCGCCGGGTCTGGGCTCACGCCGCAGTCTAGGCTGACACTATGAACGCCGCCCGCAGCCTGCACCCGAGTCCGCGCACGCTGGAGGTCGAAAGCCTGGACAGCTTCGACCGGCTGGTCGAGGCCGGGGCAAGGACCATGCAGGGCTGGCACGCCCAGTCGCTGGACCTGCGCGGACGGACCGCACAGCTCGAGGCCATGAACCCGCAGGGCGGGATCTTCCTCGGGTGCACGTTCGACGACGGCGTGGAGGATTCGCTGCGCAGTCGCGGCGCCCTCATCTTCCCCAAGCTCGAGGCGGTGCCGTTTAACCCGTACCGCGCCCGGCTGTACACGCCGCAGGAGCTCTACCAGGGGATCTCCGAGTCACGCTATGAGGACACGCCGGACGCCAAGGTGTACCAGTGGAGCATCCGGCCCGGACAGCGCCACCGCCTGGACGCGACTCTGGCCGCGGCCCTGCACGACCATTCGATCGGCGATGCCCTCGATGAGCTGACCCGTTCGGATCTCTGCGCCGGCCGGACCATGGTGGGCGTGATGGGCGGACATGCCGCACGCCGCGGGTCGGCCGTTTTCGAGGAGGCCGCGCTGCTGGGACGGCTGCTGGCCAGGGACGGCCGGGTGGTTGCCACGGGCGGCGGCCCCGGGACGATGGAGGCCGCCAACCTCGGCGCCTACCTGAGCGAGGCCCCGGACCGGGACTTCCGGCGCGCCCTGGACGACCTCGCCGCGGTTCCCGGGTTCCTGCCCTCGGTGTCGGCGTGGGCGCGGTCCGCCGCCGCCGTCGTCGAACGCCATCCGGAGGGCATGCCGTCCCTGGGCGTCCCCACCTGGTTCTACGGGCACGAGCCGCCGAACTTCTTCGCCACCCACATCGCCAAGTACTTCGCCAACGCCATCCGCGAGGCCATCCTGCTGGAACTGTGCAACGGCGGCATTGTGTTCCTGCCCGGGTCCGGGGGCACCGTGCAGGAGATCTTCCAGGATGCCTGCGAGAACTACTACGGCACCCCGGGCACCATCATGCCGATGGTGCTGGTGGGCCAGGAACACTGGCTGCGGCGTTACCCGGCGTGGCCGCTGCTGCAGAGCCTCGCCGCGGGGCGGCAGATGGAGAGCCGGATCTTCCTGGTCGACACCGTGGAGGAAGCGCTCGCCGTCCTGGACCGCTGAGGGCTTAGAGGTCCTTGCGGCACTGCGCCGAGCCCAGCTCGTACAGGCCGTTCAGGTCCCCGGCGGCCAGGCCGTCCGGGGCGCCGATCTCGGGGTACATCAGCTGTACGGGGTCATCCACATGCTCCAGGCCCATAACGTGGCCGAGCTCGTGCAGGATCACGGCGGTGGCGTACGCGGCCCCGTCCGTCCGGCTGAGGTCCTGGGCGATCTGCGGGGCGTCGAGTTCCAGGCTGCCGGTAACGAAGCTCTTGGGCCCGTCGCCGAAGCTGAAGTGGGTGCTGCCGCCGGTGCCGATCACCGGTCCCGCGAGCTGCGGCGCCTGCTCCGGGGTGGTCCACGCGATCAGCAGGGGCGCCCAGCGCTCCCCGTAGGCGTCCTGCTGGTACGGGATGCGGGACGGGGACGGCGCTTCGGCGGTCGACCCGTCGTCGACAAACGTGATCCCGGTGGCTCGGGAGATCGTCCTGATCGCGTCCTCGACCAGGCGCTCGGCGCCCTCCGGGGCGAGTGCCGCGTTCACCACATAGTGCAGCGGCCGGCACGGCGAATAGCCCACCGGAGTGCCGTCGTCGTTCGTCGCCAGGAACCGGTAGGAGCTACTGGCAGCGGCCGGCTTCTGCGGGCGTCCGAGCGGTTCGTCCTGCTCCTCTATCCCGGGCGGGGGAGTGTCCGTCCGCACGGCCTCGGCGGCTGCGGGTTTCCCGGGCTGGCCGGATATCGCCTTCCCCGGCCCGGTGCCGCGGCCAACGTCGAGCAGGCCGGCGAACCGCGGATCCCCGGAGATGACGCCGGCGGCCAGGAACGCGGCGCCGGCAATCACGGTGGCGGCGGCGAGGCCGCGGATGATCCGCCCCGCGGTGCGGGGGCTGCTGTGCCGCGCGGTCCGGTCCCGGAATTCAGGACCGTCCACTAGGCGACCACGGCGCCGAAGGCCATGCCCAGCAGATACGTCACGCCTGCCGCGCCCATGCCAATGCCCAGCTGGCGGAGGCCTCGGGAGGCGGGGGAGGTGCCGGAGAGGAGGCCGACGACGCCGCCGGTGAAGAGGAGAGCCACGCCGACCAGTATTGCGGACAACACGAGGGCGAGGATACCGGTCATGCCGAAGAGGAAGGGCAGGATCGGAATGATGGCGCCGGAGGCGAAGAAGCAGAAGCTCGACGCCGCGGCGCTCCAGGCGGTTCCGACGGCTTCATGCTCGTCACGGGCCTCCGGCAGTTCCGGCTGCAGCGAAAGGCTGGGATCGCAATCGCAGTCGAGCAAACCCATCCGCTCCGCGACGCGGTGCTCGGCAGCCTCCCGCGACATGCCGCGGGCCAGGTACACCAGCAGCAGTTCGTTGTGTTCGATGTCCAGCGACGGGGCGGCGGCCAGGGTGATCTGCGTGGGGCGGGTCGCCGCCAGGAGCTCGCGCTGGGAGCGCACGGAGATGAACTCGCCCGCTCCCATGGACAGCGCCCCGGCCAGCAGCCCGGCGACACCGCTGAGCAGGACCACGGAACTGCCCACGCCGGAGGCCGCCATGCCCATGACGAGGGACAGGTTGCTGACCAGCCCGTCGTTGGCGCCGAACACGGCCGCGCGGAAGGTGCCCGCGAGCCGGTTGCGGCCCCGGGTGGCGAGCCCGCGAACGACTTCCTCGTGGATTTGTTCGTCGGCGACCATAGCCGGGGTGGCGGTGGGGTCGGCGGCGTACGGGGAACGGCTTTCGGCCCGCTGGGCGAGGGCCAGGACGAAGACCGAGCCGAAGTGGCGGGCCAGGAAGCCCAGGAACTGGCTGCGGAGCGAGGCGGGGCGGGGCCGGCCTGGTCACCGAGCAGCTGCAGCCAGTGCGCCTCGTGGCGTCCCTCGGCTTCGGCCAGGGCGAGCAGGATCTGGCGCTCCTCGCCGCGGCGGTTCTGGGCCAGGTCGCGGTAGACGGCTGCTTCGGCCCGTTCGTCCGCGAGGTACTGCCGCCACCGCTTGATGTCCGCGGGGCTGGGTGTCGTGGCGGGCGCCGTGTGGCGGGGGTCGGACCGGTCGGGTTCGTGGTTGAACGAGTCAGATGTGGCGTGCTGGGACACGGAAGCTCCTGGGCTTGAAAGGGCATGGTTCGGCCCCATTGCGTATCCAGCCTACCGCGTCTTTCCGGGGATTTTCGGCTGGTGAACCTCGGTGCGGGGTTTAGGCGGACCGTAAAAAACGTCGACACCGCGGGGCCTCCCGCAGCCGCCGGAGTCCCGCTCGGCGGGAGCCCTTGACCGCCCGGGTCCGTGGTGTTCGAATGAAAGCCAGGGCGGGCTCTCCGGGGCCTTTGCCGCCACCGCAGTCACACGGAGGTTGCATCATGGACAACATCGGCTCACGTCCTATCCAGCCGGCCCGGGATTCCCTCGAGTCCGATCCCGCCTACGACTACGCCGACGACGCGCCCGTGAGCGATGGCGCGGAGACCGAGGAAGAGGAGCTCTTCGAGGAGGCCGACCGGCTAGTTCCCCTGGACGAGGAGGACTTCCTGGGCGATGAGACGCCCGTGGTGCCCCTCGAAGGAGAAGAATTCCTGGAGCCCGAGGAGAACGAATGATGCCCCCGGCCTAAGAGTTCTGCGGCTTATGCCCGACGGCTTTGTTGCCTCAACGGCTTAAATGTCGACGGCGGCGCACCCTCAGGGGAGCGCCGCCGTCGACTGTTAACTTGTTGCCAGGACCGTGGGGTCAGGACCCTAGTGGGTCAGGACGGGGACCTGCTCTTCCTCGGCGGCGCCGCCGGCGACCCGGCGGTGCCAGTTCGCCATGACCGCGGGATCGGTCGGCTTGGTTAGCAGCGACACCGCGATGTAGACCACCGCGGAGGCCAGCAGGCCGTAGTAGATCGGTTCGTTGGCGTAAATGCCGTCCAGCGGAACCTCGGCGTTGATCTCCAGGATGATCATGGTGCCGAGGGTGATGACCGAGCCCACGGCCATGGAGGCAGCCGCGGCGACACCGGTGCCGCGCTTCCAGACCAGCCCGCCGAGGATGGCGACCAGGAGCCCGCCGACGAGGATGTCGTAGGCGATGGTGAGTGCCGCGACGACGTCCTTGGTGATGATGGCGATGACGATCGCGACGATGCCGAGGCCCAGGACCCACATGCGGTTGGCCCTGACGTCGTGCTCCGGGTTGTCCGTGTCGTCGGTGTTGATGTCCTTGCCGAACCAGCTGGCAACGAACGGCAGGACGTCCGCGCGGGCCACGGTGGCGGCGGCGATCAGGGCGCCGGAGGCGGTGGACATCATGGCGGCGACGGCCGCGGCGAGCACCAGGCCGCCGATGCCGATCGGCAGCAGGTTGGTGGCGACCTCGGCGTAGACAACGTCCTTGCCGAGGGCCTTGACGTCGATGTCCGGGAGGGCAACACGGGCGCCGAGGCCGATCAGGGCGCCGGCCGCGCCGTAGAGGATGCAGTAGATGCCGGCCGTGGCGCCGCCCCAGCGGGCGACCGTGGGGGTCTTGGCGGTGAAGACGCGCTGCCAGATGTCCTGGCCGATCAGCAGGCCCAGGGTGTAGACGACGAAGTAGGTGATGATCGTCTGGATCCCGATGCCGTCGATCTGGAAGAAGCTGGCGTCGACGCGGGCACGGATGCCCTCAAAACCGCCGGCGGCGTTCAGCGTGAACGGCAGCATCAGGAAGAAGATGCCGACCGTCTTGATGACGAACTGGACCTGGTCGGCCAGGGTGATGGACCACATGCCGCCGATGGTCGAGTAGACCAGGACGATCGCGCCGCCGATGGCGATGGCGAGCGCGCGGTCCCAGCCGAAGAGCACCACAAAAATGGTGGCGTAGGCGCCGGTGGAGGTGGCGCAGAGCATGAGTGTGTAGGCGAGCATCACGATGCCCGAGGTCTGGGTGGCGTTGCTGCCGTACCGCAGGCTCAGCATCTGGGACACGGTGTAGATCTTGAGCTTCTGGATGGTGCCGGCGAAGAGCAGGCTGAGCAGCAGCACGCCGGCGCCGATCGCGACCACGAGCCACATGCCGGAGATGCCGAACTTGTAGCCCAGGCCCACGCCGCCTACGGTGGAGGCGCCACCGAGCACGACGGCGGCCATGGTTCCGGTGTAGAGGAACGGGCCGAGGCGGCGGCCGGCCACCAGGAAGTCGCTGTTGTTCTTGGTGCGGGATTTACCCCACCACCCGAACGCCAGCATGGCGACCAAATACACCACCACGATGGCGATGTTGACGAAACTTGCGTCCATTGAGGGCTCCTCGGAGCTGTTCGGAGCAGCCTGAACCGGCCGGGACTCGCTAGGGTGCCGGGGGCAGCTGCTTCATGACGGGTACGGTGACGGGTTGCCGTGGGAGTCGCTCGGGTCGGGTGACTCCACCGCATCCACATGGCGGTTATTGCCCAATAGGCAACACTTGTTGCCACACAGTATGTTGTGATCCGGGTAACAGTCAAGACGCATTACGCGGCGCGGGTGGATCCGGCGTCCTGAGGATGGCGTCCCGTTAGTATTGCTCCAACGATGGGGCCGAGCGGCCGGCCGTGAAAGGTTCCAAAATGAAGGCTCTACCAGTTGAACCGAGCAACGTTCCCGTTGCCATCGGTTCCCGGATCCGTGCCGCTCGCCAGTCGCAGCGGCTCACCATCGAGCAGGTGGCCGACGCCACCGGGCTGACCAAGGGTTTCCTCAGCCGGGTCGAGCGGGACCTCACCTCACCCTCGGTCGCGTCCCTCGTAACGCTGTGCCAGGTGCTCTCCATCTCGATCGGCGACCTCTTCGCCGCCCCGGAAACACACCTCACCAAGAAGAATGAAGGGCCCCGGATCTCGCTGGGCGGCGAAGGGATCGTGGAGCGGCTGCTGACCGCCCGCTCGGAGCGCCGGGTCCAGATCATCCAGGCCGTCATCGAGCCCCGCGGCCGCGGCGAATCGGAGCTGTATGCCGTGGACTGCGACGTTGACGTGCTGCATGTGGTCCGGGGCAGCATCCGCCTGATCCTCACGAATGAGGAATTCGAACTCCACACGGGGGACACCGTGACCTTCCCGGGCCGCGAGCCGCACACCTGGGTCAACCCGACGGATGAAGCCGTCGAGGTCCTCTGGGTGCTGGTCCCCGCCGCCAGCCGCTAGGTTTCCGCGCGTCTGGCTGCGTTCCTGCCCAGTTACCTGCCCAATGGCCGCCCGACGGAAGCGGCGGACCCCGGAGATCCGCGGGCACCCCGGCGGGAGCGCGCCGGTAACTGGGCTGGAACGTCAGGGCCTGCGCCGGGAGCGCGCCGGTAACTGGGCGGGAACGTCAGGGCTTGGGCCGCGGGCGCTGATCCAGCACCGTCCGGATCTCGGCCAGGACGCGCTGGGGTTCGAACCAGATGTGCTCGGGCATGTACCGGAGCACCGCAAAACCGCTCAGGGTCGAGGCGTTGTTCCGGCCCAGGTCCCGGCGCATGGCCTCGCGGCTGGAGTGGAACGCGAAGCCGTCCACTTCCACGATCAGGATCCCCTCGATCAGGAAGTCCACCCGGCCGATGCCGGGCAGGTAGACCTGGGCGTCGTAGCCAATTCCGTGGGCACGGAACAAATGCTGGGCATCGACCTCCACGATGGACTCGGCCCGCAGGTCCAGCTGGCGCAGCGCCTTGCGGACCTGGCCGGACCGGTCGGCCGTGTGCTGGGCCTGCAACAATGCCAGCGGGACGCCATGCAGGCGCATCGCCGATGTCGCGATGGCCGTTGACGCCGGGGGTGCGAGGCATGACATGGCATGCAGCACCACATCCTCGACCGCGGCCAGCGGAAGCGTCGGATGCCCGGAGAACCGTACCGTGCGGTGCCGCACGAAGCCCGCGCCATGGCCGTGGTTGCAGGCCAGGTGGTGCTGCGCCGGCGGTTCCCTGAGCCAGAGTCCGTAGTCACCGGCCGCGCTGGCGCACGTGACGCGGGCGTTGTGCCGAAGCGCTGCCTCGAATTCCGGCCGGCAGTCGGGGAGGGCCAGCACGCCGCGCCGCGGTCGGCGGACCACCGCGGCCAGCCGGGCAATATCCGTCCGCGAAAAGCCGGCCGCCAGCAGTTGCCCGGTCCGGGCGACGCCGCCGAGCCGGGTCAGGTAGTCCAAGGGGTCCATCAAGCCAGTACAGGCGGTGGCGGATACCCGCGAAACCCTGAAACCGGGCTATCTGGACAACGGGGATTGAGGCCGGCCTGCGCTCCCGCCCAGTTACTCGCCGCGGCACCGGACCCGGCCGGCCCAGGAACCCCGGATTTCCGCGGATTCGCGGGGCGCCGGCCGGCTGCAGTGGACAGTAACCGGGCTGGAACGCCGGGACCCGCCAGCGCCCACGGGGGGAATCAGGTAAACATTTGATGCACAAGGGGCAACTTCGAGTGTATGATGGCTGTCACACCCGTCGGTCAATCCTCGAAGGAGAGGCTTTCTTTTGGAAGAGCTGCGCATCGAGGCCAATGGCAACCTTGGCCCCATCGATTCATCCCGCATTCCGCGCTACGCAGGAGCCGCCACCTATGCGCGCCTGCCGCGGCTGGACCAGGTCGCCAAGGCGGACGTCACCGTTGTGGGTGTGCCCTTTGACTCGGGCGTCTCGTACCGCCCCGGCGCCCGCTTCGGATCCAACCACATCCGCGAGGCCAGCCGGCTGCTGCGCCCGTACAACCCCGCCTGGGATGTCAGCCCCTTCGAGAACATCCAGGTGGCCGACGCCGGCGACATGGCCGTCAACCCCTTCAACATCCATGAAGCGATCGAGACCATCCAGCAGAACGCGCTGGACCTGACCGCCTCCGGCAGCAAGCTGGTGACCCTCGGCGGGGACCACACCATCGCGCTGCCGCTGCTCCGCGCCGCCGCCGAACGCGCCGGCCAGCCCATCGCCATGCTGCACTTCGATGCGCACCTGGACACCTGGGACACCTACTTCGGCGCCGAATACACCCACGGCACCCCGTTCCGCCGCGCCGTCGAGGAAGGGATCCTCGATACCGAGGCGATCAGCCACATCGGCACCCGCGGTCCGCTCTACGGCAAGAAGGACCTCGACGACGACCACCGCTTCGGCTTCGGCATCGTCACCTCCGCCGACGTTTACTACCAGGGTGTCCTGGAAACCGTCGCCAAGGTCCGCGACCGGATCGGCAACCGTCCGCTCTACATCTCCGTGGACATCGACGTGCTGGATCCCGCCCACGCCCCCGGCACCGGAACCCCGGAAGCCGGCGGCATCACCAGCCGTGAGCTGCTGGAAATCATCCGCGGCTTCCGCGGGATGAACCTGGTCGGCGCCGACGTCGTCGAGGTCGCCCCCGCCTACGACCACGCCGACATCACCGGTGTCGCCGCCAGCCACGTGGCCTACGAACTCGTCACCCTGATGGCGGACCGCGCGGTGGAAGGCGACCGCTTCGGCAATGCCACCGGCTACGCCGCCCAGGCCCTCGGTCAGGAATCCCGCCGGCCTGGCTTCGCGACTCCGGCGGCCGAGCGCGCCGGGAGCGGGGTTTCCCAGTGACCGGCGTGCGCAACGGCGGCGACCTCGTCGTTGAAACCCTCGAAGCGCTCGGGGCGAAAACCGTCTTCGGCATCCCGGGCCAGCATGCGCTGGGTCTCTTCGACGCGATGGGCCGCGGAAACCTGCACTTCGTCTCCTCCCGGGTGGAGAACAACTCGGCCTTCGCCGCGGACGGCTACTCCCGGGCCACCGGCGAGGTCGGTGTCCTCTTCCTCTCCACCGGGCCGGGCGCTCTGACGTCCCTGGCCGGCCTGCAGGAGGCGTACGCCACCGGCGTCCCGATGGTGGTCATCGCGAGCCAGATCCCGCTCGAGGGACTCGGCGCGCGCCGGAAGGGAATGCTGCACCAGCTCGATGACCAGAAGGCCTCGGCCGCGAACGTCACCAAGAGCCAGAGGCTGATCCAGCATGCGTCCGGCATTCCCTCCGCCATCCAGGACGCGTGGACCGAGGCGATCTCCTCGCCGCAGGGTCCTGTGTGGCTGGAAATCCCGCAGAACGTGCTGCTGGATCCCATCATGGTGCCGCCGGTCGAGGACGCCCTCGCCGAAGCGGCCGACAATCCGCCGCGCGTCGAGCTGGTCCGCGAGGCCGTGAAATGGCTCGCGACGGCGGAACGTCCCGCCATCATCGCGGGCGGCGGAACGCGCCGCGGCCGGGCCGAGAAGTCGCTGCTCTCCATCGCGGAGAAGCTGCGGGCTCCCGTTATCTGCACCCCCGGCGGCAACGGCGCGTTCCCGTGGAACCACGAGCTCTCGCTGCAGGCCTGGATCGAGGACCAGTACATGACGGAGCTGCTCGAGGACGCCGACGTGCTGATCGTGATCGGCTCCTCGCTGGGCGAGGTCACGTCCAACTACTTCACCTTCGAGCCGCGCGGCAGGATCATCCAGATCGACGCCGAACCGCGCGTCCTCGAATCCAACCGCCCCGGCCTGGGCATCCGGGCCGACGCCGGCCAGGCGCTCGCCGCCCTGGACGCCGCGCTAGACACGGCCCTCGACGCCGCCCCGACGGAACCGCACGGAGAGCGCGCGAACTGGCACGGCACCCCGCCGGAGACTCTGGTCAAGGAAACGCTGGCCAAGGTCAAGGCCCGGCTGGAATCCCAGGACCTCGGCAAGGAACTGAAGTTCATGGCGGACATCCGGGAGGCCGTTCCCGCCACCATGCAGACGTTCTGGGACATGACCATCTCCGCGTACTGGGCCTGGAGCTGCTGGGACGCCCGCGAGGGCCAATTCCACTCCGCCCAGGGCGCCGGCGGGCTCGGCTTCGGCTTCCCCGCGGCGATCGGCGGCGCCGTGGGCCTCGAAACCACCGGCACGCCCGGCGGCGCATCAGCCGGACACGCCAGAGTGCTCGCCGTCTCCGGTGACGGCTCGGCGATGTATTCCATCTCCGAACTGGCCACGGCCAAGCAGCACAACGTTCCCGTCACCTGGCTGATTGTCGACGACGGCGGTTACGGCATCCTGCGCGAATACATGGTCGGTGCCTTCGGCAAGGCCACCGCCACGGAACTCGCCCGTCCTGATTTCGTCAAGCTGGCCGAAGCCTTCGGGGTGCCCGCTGTCCGGGTGGCCCCCGAGGGCGTCGGGGACGCGCTCAAGGCCGGGTTCGCCGCCGACGGGCCGAACGTCGTCGTCGTCGAAACCCTGCTGAGGATGTTCGCCCCCACCCACATGGAGGCCTAAGCGCCGCACTCCGCTTCCACCCACATGGAGGCCTCAGTACCACTCCACGCAACCGCGAGGACAAGCAAGCGCGGACCGGCAGCACAGCTGCCGGTCCGCGCTTTCGCATTTAACCGGAAGCCCGGCCGGAAAGGGTTAGTTTCCCAAAGTAACTAAATTCCTGCTATATTGTTGCCTTAGGCAAGCAAAGAGGAGCCGCTATGGCAGTTGCGCCGGACACCGCAGCCAAACTCGTCCACCAAATCTTCGATCTGCAGCGCGCCGTGCGGTGCGTGGCCGCCGTCAAGCTCCGCGGGGAGGACACCGGCGTGGCGCTCCAGGGCGTACTGCGCTTCGTGGGGGAGGGGGAATCCCGCGCCACCGCACTCGCGGAACGGCTCGGCGTCAGCGCCCCCGTCCTCAGCCGGCATATCGCGGAACTGGAGGACCAGGGCTACGTGGTCCGCCGGCCCGACCCGCTGGACGGGAGGGCCCAGCTGATCGCCCTCTCCGCGTCGGGCGTCGCAAAGCTCCGCTCCATCGAGGACCAGCGCGCCGCCGCACTCCTTGGCTTCCTGCAGGACTGGAGCGAGCAGGACGTCGAAGAGACAACGAAAACCTTGCAGAAACTTGCTGAGTCCCTCAGGACGTCAGCCCGGGCAACGACGGCCGGATCCACCAATACGACCGACATTGTTTAAGGAGCGTCCCATGGCAGCAACTACCGAAATGCCCCCGGCACCGGCGGCGGTGATGACCCACCGCCAGATCATGGAGGCCCTGACCGGCCTGCTGGCCGCGTTCTTCACCGCCATTATCAGCAGCACGATCGTCGCGAACGCCCTGCCCACGATCATGTCCGAGCTCAACGGAACCCAGACCGACTTCGCCTGGGTCATCACCGCGGCCCTGCTGGCCAACGCCGCAACCACCCCCATCTGGGGCAAGCTCGCTGACCTCTTCAACAAAAAGATGCTGGTCCAGCTGAGCATCGTGATCTTCGTGGCGGGATCCGTGATGGCGGGCCTGTCAGAGACGATCCCGCTGCTGCTGACCGCCCGCGTCATCCAGGGCATTGCCATGGGCGGGCTCACCGCGCTGGCCATGGCCATCATCGGCTCCATCATCCCGCCCCGCGACCGCGGCAAGTACTCGGGATACATGGGCGCCGTGATGGCCGTGGGCACCGCCGGCGGTCCGCTGCTCGGCGGGTTCATCGTGGACAGCCCGCTGGGCTGGCGCTGGACCTTCTTCGTCTGCGTCCCGCTGGCCATTGTGGCGCTCATCCTGCTGCAGGTCACCCTGAAGCTGCCGCACGTCCGGCGCCCTGCCAAGATCGACTGGCTCGGCTCCATCCTGTTGACCTCCGGCGTCAGCCTGCTGCTGATCTGGGTGTCCTTCGCCGGGAACCCGGACTACTACGACTGGTGGTCCTGGCAGACCGCGGCCATGGTCGGCGGCGGCCTTGCCCTGCTCGCCCTGCTGGTCCTGGTCGAATCCAAGGTGCCGCAGCCGATCATTCCGCTGAAGATCATTTCGCAGCGCACCACCGCCCTGGCCATCCTGGCCTCGGTCGCCGTCGGCGTCGGGATGTTCGGATCCTCCACCTTCCTGGGCCAGTACTTCCAGGTGGCCCGCGGCGCATCGCCCACCGAAGCGGGGCTCCTGACCCTGCCGATGATCGCCGGCAACCTGATCGGATCCGTCGTCTCCGGCCAGCTGATCAGCCGGACCGGGAAGTGGAAGCGCTACCTTGTCGCTGGCTCCATCCTGCTGATCAGCGGCCTCGGACTGACCGGAACCATCGATCACACCACCGACCTCTGGCTGACCGGTCTCTACACCGCGATCCTCGGCCTCGGCCTGGGCCTGCTGATGCAGAACCTCGTCCTGGCAGTGCAGAACACCGTGCGGGCCAGCGACATCGGAACCGCCAGCGCCTCGGTGGCCTTCTTCCGGTCGGTCGGCGGCGCCATCGGCGTCTCCGTGCTGGGGGCCATCATGGCGAACCGGGTCAAGGAGCTCGCCACCGAGGGCCTTGCCGCCGCGGGGATTCCCGCCAGCGGCGGCGCCGGCACCAGCATGGACCTCAAGGACATGCCCGAGCCCGTCCGCGAGATCATGCGGGCCGCCTACGGTGACGCCACAGCGCAGATCTTTATGGTCTCCGCGGTCGTCGGCCTGGTGGCCCTGATTGCGATCCTCTTCATCAAGGAAGAGCCGCTGCGGCGCACCGTGGACATCGTCACCCCCTCCGCCACAGGCGACGACGACGGCGGCGACGGCCGCGCGGCCACGAAGGACGACGGCGGCACGGCCGCCGGGATCGGCGCGGTCAACGGTTCCGCTGCGGAGGCTGGGTCCGGCCCCGCGGCCGCACGGTCCGGCATCGTCGACCTCGACCGGGAATTCGTCGATGTTCTCAGCCAGCAGCGCGAAAGCCAGCGCCGGGGCCGTTAGGCGGCGGGCCCAATAGGCGCCGTGCCCGGTATGCGGCTGCGTTGGCAGGCGGCGGGGCGGACTCAGGATCCCGCCGCGGGGGCGGGAGACGCCACGAGCACTACGTTCTTCCCGAACAGATCCTCCGTGTAGCAGCTGATGAGCACCAGGCGGTTGGGAACGACCTGCCAGATTTGGTGGTCCTTGAGCGTGGATTTGTCCTCGGTGGAAATCGACTCCACCTTGTAGCTGATCTTTCCCGCGGTTGTCGTCACGTCGAAAATGTCCCCCGCGGCGGTGGCGGAACTGAGCCGGTTGAACGGTGCGTCCCGGGCTTCCCAGCTGTGGCCCATGATGTACGTCGTATTGGCGGATCCCGCACCGGGCGTGCCGAAGGTCGTCACCCAGTAGCCATCGAAGGAAACCGGCGGAACGATGGTCCGGGACGCGATGTCGCCCGGGCTCGGATCCAGCGGGTGGACCGCGACGTCGATGCCGGCGGCCGGATATACGATGCGCAGGGGCGCCGCCGCCGGGGGCAGGGCGGGCAGCCGTCCGGCGGCGGCTGGCGCGCCGCCGGTGCCGGGGGCGCCGCCGGCCAGTCCCGCAGCGCCGTCCCCTGGCGCGCTGCGGCTGGGGCTTCCGGCGGCCACGGGCGCCGGGGCTGCCGGCGTGAGGCCGGCCAGCTCGGACCGGGCGGAGGGCCCCGGGCCGGACAGAAAGGTCAGGAGGAGGAAAGCGACCAGACCGCACGCCAGAATCAGCAGATCGCCGCGGTTCCACGTCCGCCGCTTCGCGGTCTTTGATCCGCGGGACGGGGCTCGGAGGAAGGGCATCGGAGCTCCTTCGTGAGTTCGGATGGTCGGGGCGCCGGCCCAGGATTTCGAAAGGGGCGGGGCACCGGCCCGAGCGGACCGGTGCCCCTTCGCCACAGCGGCCCCTAGTGGGTTGCGTCCGCGCCCGGCCCGCGCTCTCTGCGCCTCAGGGCGACTATCGCACCGGCCGTGAGCAGCGCCGCCAGGCCCGCCACCCATCCCGGAAGTCCGGCCTCGGAGTGGCTGGCCACAGCTGTTTGGGCATTGAATCCCTGGTTGACTGCAACAGCGGCACCGGCGCCCGCAGGTACTACAACTGCTGCGCCCTCCCCGGGCGGCACCGCTGCACCTTCTCCGGGCGGAACGACGTCATCCTCGCCTGGCGGCACCGTGACGTCTTCGTCCGGCTTCTCCCCGTCGTGGTCGTCATCGTCGTGGTGAGCCGCGACGCAGCCCTTCGCGGGGACCGGGTAGATGTCGGCCTTGCCGTTGTGCCCGTCCTTATGCCCGTTCAGCCACGCCTGTTCGGCAATGGTGATCACAACATACGGGTTCTTCTCAGATCCCGTCGCGTGGCAGATGGTGACCTTCTTCGAATCCGATCCGTGGTCCCCGCCGTGGTCCCCGTCGCCGCCCGCCGGGCAGCCGCCGGCCGGGGCCGGGACGATGTCGCCGTCGTGCACTCCCTGGGCGTAATGCCCGTTGAGTCCGTTCTCGCTGATCGTGATTTCCACGTAGGGATTCGAGTCCGAGCCGGTCGCATGGCAGATGCTGATTTTGTCGTCCGGGCCGGCATTTGCGGGGGCGCTGGTAGCTAGTAGGGCAAGGCTGGCGATGCCGGCCGCTGCAAGGACTTTCTTCATGGCAGTGCTCCATCTGGATCATTTTGGACTGACCAGACTGCGGGAGTTGGCGATTCTTGGCAGAGCCGACAGCTAACGCGGGTTCCCAGAAGACCTCTGTTTCCCCAGCAGCGTTGTCCAGTAACTGACGACTCCACGCTAGGCCGACCGACGCCAGCGGGCACGAGTAATCGCTACCCGGTGGACTACGGTTCTTTTCCCGGCACTACTGTGGCCGCAGGTGACTACTGTGGCCGAAGGTGCCTGCGTTCCTCGAGGGTTGTGAAAGTACGCCGTATGGATGATTTTCAGTCTCCGATGTTCCACGCGGGCCGGTCGTTTCGTAGAGTTGGATGGCTATGGCTGTCGGCCCCCTTTGCTACTCATGGGAGCATCCGGTGGATGTTTCCCCGCCAGACTTTTCTCCAGCCTCATTTACTCGGTATTTTCCTAAGGACTCGTGGGCATGCTTGTCACTCTCATACGGCGCTATTCGAAGCCGTATCTGCCTTACATCTGGGCAGTCATCTTCTTCCAGCTCGCCTCCACCATCGCGGCGCTGTACCTTCCCAGCCTGAACGCCCAGATCATTGACGAGGGTGTCTCCCGCGGCGACACGGACTACATCTGGCGGACCGGCGGGGTCATGCTCGTTGTCGCCCTGGTCCAGGTCGCCACCGCGATCGCCGGCGTCTACTTCGGGTCCAGGGCCGCCATGGCGTTCGGCCGCGACCTGCGCCGCGGCGTCTTCCGCCAGGTCACGAGTTTCTCCGCCAAGGACGTCAACGTCTTCGGCGCCCCCACCCTGATCACCCGCGGCACCAACGATGTCCAGCAGGTGCAGATGCTTATGCTGATGGGGCTGAACTTCATGGTGGCCACACCCATCATGTGCATCGGCGGAATCTTTATGGCCCTCCGCGAGGACCTCAACCTGTCCTGGCTGGTCTGGGTGTCCGTTCCCGTGCTCGTGGTCGTGGTGGGCTACCTGGTGGTCCGCCTGATGCCGCTCTTCCGGTCCATGCAGAAGAAGATCGACCGGCTCAACGGCATCCTCCGCGAGCAGATCATCGGCATCCGCGTGGTCCGGGCCTTCGTCCGCGAACCCCACGAAGCCGAGCGCTTCGGTGCCGCGAACAAGGACCTCACCGACGTGTCACTGAAAATCGGCGCCCTGTTTGTCCTCATGTTCCCCGCCATCGGCATGATCCTGCACGTCTCCACCGCCGCCGTACTGTGGTTCGGCGGCCAGCGGGTCGACGCCGGCGAGATGCAGGTCGGCGCCCTCACGGCTTTCCTGCAGTACCTGCTGCAGATCCTGATGGCCGTCATGATGGGCACCTTTATGGCCATGATGATTCCGCGCGCCTCGGTCTGCGCCGACCGCATCGGCGAGGTGCTCGACGTCGAACCCTCCATCCACGAGCCGCTGACCCCCGTGGCGCCGGCCGAAAAGGCCGGCCGCGTCGAGTTCCGCAACGTGTCCTTCGCCTATCCCGGCGCCGAAGCGCCGGTGCTCAGCGACATCAGCTTCACCGCCGAACCCGGGCAGACCGTGGCCATCATCGGATCCACCGGCGCCGGCAAGACCAGCCTGCTGGCCCTGCTGCCCCGCCTGTACGACGCCGCGTCGGGGGACGTGCTGCTCGACGGCGTCCCCGTCACCCAGCTGGACCGCTCGGAGATCACGCAGCGCGTGGCCATGGTTCCGCAGCGGCCGTACCTGTTCTCCGGAACCATCGAGCACAACCTGCGCTTCGGAAAGCCGGAGGCCACCGACGAACAGCTCTGGGACGCGCTGACCGTGGCCCAGGCAGCGGACTTTGTGCGCGAGAAGAAGAACGGGCTCGGCTCACGGATCTCCCAGGGCGGCACCAACGTCTCGGGCGGCCAGCGCCAGCGGCTCTGCATCGCCCGGGCCCTGGTCACCCAGCCGAAGGTGTTCCTCTTTGATGACTCCTTCTCCGCCCTCGACGTTGCGACCGACGCCCGGCTCCGCCGCGCCCTCAAAGCGAAAACCGCCGACGCCACCGTCATCATCGTCGGGCAGCGCGTCTCCACCATCGCCGACGCCGACCAGATCCTGGTGCTCGACAACGGCCGGATCGTGGACCGCGGCACGCATGAGGAACTGCTGCAGAGCTCCAGCACCTACCAGGAAATTGTCGAATCCCAGCTGACCGCGGAGGCCGTGGCATGAGCACCAACGAAAAGACCAAGCTCCCACCCTCCGGCACGGAACCATCTGCCGCGGAACTATCTGCCACGGAACCATCTGCCACCGGACCAGACGTCACCGAGCCCGACGACGATTTCTACGAGGAGGAATACACCCCCGGCGAGGCCGACGGCGGCATGTTCGGCGACCTGCCCGCGAAGAAAGCCCAGCACTTCTGGCCCTCCGCGAAGCGGCTGATGGGCCTGCTGGCGCCCGAACGGGCCGGCATCATCGCCGTGCTCGCCATGGTGACAGTCGCCGTCGTCCTCAACGTGGTGGCCCCCCGGATCCTCGGCCAGGCCATGGACGTGATCTTCGGCGGCGTCGTCGGCAAGCAGCTGCCGGCCGGCGGCACCAAGGAGGAGTTCGTCGAGGGCCTGCGCGCCCAGGGCCAGGACAACTTCGCGGACATGCTCTCCAAGATGGACGTCATCCCCGGCGCCGGCATCGACTTCCAGCAGCTCGGCTTCCTGATCAGCGTGGTGCTGGTGATGTACTTCGTCGCCAACATCTTCCTCTGGCTGCAGGGCTACGTCCTGAACATCCTGGTCATGCGGGTGGTCCGCCAGTTGCGCGACGATACCGAGAAAAAGCTCAACCGGCTGCCGCTGAACTACTTCGACACCCGCCAGCGCGGCGATATCCTCTCCCGGGTCACGAACGACGTGGACAACATCCAGCAGGCGCTGCAGCAGGCCTTCGCGCAGCTCGTGAACTCGGCACTGACGGTGATCGGCATCGTCATCATGATGTTCATCGTGTCCTGGCAGCTGGCCCTCATTGCCCTGGTCGCGCTGCCGCTCTCGGCCGTGGCCGCCGGCATCATCGGCACCCGCAGCCAGAAGCTCTTCGCGGCCCAGTGGAAGAACACCGGCGAGCTCAATGGCCAGATCGAGGAATCCTTCTCCGGCCACGACCTCGTCCGGGTCTTCGGCCGCGACGCCGACATGCTGGACCGCTTCGACGAACGGAACGAGGCCCTCTACAAGGCCAGCTTCGGGGCGCAGTTCGTGTCCGGCATGATCATGCCGGTCATGCAGTTCGTGTCCTACCTCAGCTACGTGGGCATCGCCGTCGTCGGCGGGCTGCGGGTGGCCTCCGGCGGGATGAGCCTGGGCGACGCCACCGCGTTCATCCAGTACTCGCGGGAGTTCACCCAGCCGCTGGGCCAGATGGCGGGCATGGCGAACATGCTGCAGTCCGGCGTCGCCTCCGCGGAGCGGGTCTTTGAATTCCTCGACGCCGAGGAACAGGACGCTGAGACCGCCACGGAGCAGTTGCCGGCCAAGACCGACGGCCACGTCGAGTTCCGGCACGTCACGTTCAGCTACACCCCGGACAAGCCGCTGATCGAGGACCTGTCCTTCACGGCGCAGCCGGGGCATACCGTGGCGATCGTCGGCCCCACCGGTGCCGGCAAGACCACCCTGGTGAACCTCGTGATGCGCTTCTACGAACTCCAGGGCGGCAGCATCACCCTGGACGGCGTCGACATCACCCACCTGAGCCGTGCGGAACTGCGGGCCAAGGTGGGCATGGTGCTCCAAGACGCGTGGCTGTTCGGCGGGACCATCTACGACAACATCCGCTACGGCAAGCTGGACGCGACCGAGGAGCAGGTGATGGAGGCGGCGAAGGCCACCTTCGTGGACCGCTTCGTCCGCGCCCTCCCGGACGGCTACAACACCGTCATCGACGAGGAGGGCAACAACGTCAGCGCCGGCGAGAAGCAGCTGATCACCATCGCCCGGGCGTTCGTGGCGAACCCCTCGCTGCTGATCCTGGACGAGGCCACCAGTTCGGTGGACACCCGCACCGAGGTGCTCGTCCAGAAGGCGATGGCCGCCCTGCGCACCGACCGCACAAGCTTCGTGATTGCCCACCGCCTCTCCACCATCCGCGACGCCGACACCATTCTGGTGATGGAGGCCGGCCGGATCGTGGAGCAGGGCGCCCACGCCCAGCTGCTGGACCTCAAAGGCGCCTACTACCGCCTCTACATGTCCCAGTTCGCCGGCGAGGACGCCGAGACCGCCTTCTCGGAAAACACGGCCGACGACGCGACGGCGGTGCACAGTTGAGCGCCGCCGCCCGGGACGCAGAGTCCCGCATCGAGGTGCGGATCCCGATGCGCTGGGGCGACATGGATGCCTACGGCCACATCAACAACGTCCAGGTCGTCCGGATCCTGGAGGAGGCCCGCATCGCGGCCTTCGGGCCGCCGCGCGGTCCCGGCCTGCCCGGGATCGAGCCGCCCGTGCCGCTCTTCAGCGAGGTCCCGGAGGGGACCCTGGCGCTGATTGTGGAACACAAGATCCGGTACGTCCGCACCCTTGAATACCGCAACATCCCGGCTGTGGTGCAGCTGTGGATCGGTGCGGTCAAGGGCGCCAGTTTTGACATCCACTACCTCATCCAGGACCCCGTGACCGGCGAGGACTGCGTCCGGGCCACCAGCCACCTGGCCTTCGTGGAAGAATCCACCGGGCGGGTGCTGCGGCTGACCCCCGAGCAGAAGGAGAAGCTCGCCCGTTTCGCGCCGGTTCCCGCCAGTTGAGCCAAACCGGTCCCTTAGGCTCTACCTCGCTCCACCGATCGTCCCTAGAATAAACAATCCGCGGGCACTCAGCCCCGAAGCCAAGGAGCACAGATCATGGTGAACAAACGAGCTCAGATGATGGCGAAGCGCAGGAGGAACGCACGGAAGAAGACCTGGAAGGAGCTCTCGCCGGCAGCGAAGTTCGGCACCATCACCGCCGCCATCGTCCAGCTCTCGCTGCTGTTCGCCGCGCAGAAGGATATTTCGCACCGGCCGGCGGAGCAGATCCGCGGCAGCAAGATGTTCTGGCGGCTGGCGACCCTGGTCAACTTTGTCGGCCCGGGCAGCTACTTTACGTTCGGCGTCAAGCGGGGCCCGGCGGCCAAGTAGCAGCAGGTCCGGCCCCCGCGCCGGGCTACCGGAGAGTAACTTTGGGCCGCCCCCGTGATGCGGGCGTCCAGCTTAAGCCTGTAAATTGAACGCATGACCCCAGCCAAAAAGCCTGCCATGCACCGCGCCCTCGGCATCTCCAAGGAGATTGAGGATGCGGCGTGGTTTGTCCTGGGGCCCGGGCTGCTGGGCAAAGCTTCGGCTCTGGACGGCCGCACCAAAACGTGGTCGGTTCCGGCCGCCGCGGAGCTGCTGGGCCGCCTCGAACGCGGGGTGCCGGATCCCAAAGCGCCCATGATGACCAACCTGCGGCAGAACCTGGCGGACGCCTCCCGGGGCGCCAAGCAGTTGGCCGTCGAACTGCTCTTCCTGCAGTCCCTGCCACTGGCCCATGAGGTGAAATCCCTCAAGGTCAAGCGCGCGCGGGTGGCCGAGGCCGCCTCCTGGCTGGAGCCGCCGCTGGAACTCCCCGATGAGCTGTTCGCGGGCATAACGGACCACGGTGTCATCCGGGACCGCACCGCGGAGTTCAACTGGACCATCTGGGATCACCTGAAATGGCTCTGCCGGCTGGTGAAGCACGTCGCCCAGCGCCCGTCCGGGGAAGTCGCGGCCGCCGTCAAGGATCCGCTGGCCTTCCACCGCCTGGTGGCCGGCACGCCCGACGACCAGCCGGCCATCCGCCGCAGCATCGAGTTCCTGGTGTGGCCCAGCTACTTCGAGCCCGTTGTGGCCGACGTCGAGCGCCAGGAGATCCGCGACGCGTTCGCCTCCCTCGTGGGCGGTGCGAAGGGCGACAGCGACGAGGACATCTCCGCCGACATCCACCGCATCCGGCTTCACCTCGACGAACAGGCCGGGCAGCGGATCGACTGGTACTCCCGGCAGCTCGTGAGCCAGTGGCGCAAGGTCGGCGACCCCGGCCGGCGGGCCTGGCTGCTGCGCACCCACCAGGACAACGCCGAACTGCTGGGCACCTGGCAGGCCGAGGAATCGGTAACGCTCGACGTCGAGCACCTGCGCCTGCTGGACCCGGGCGTCACCGCCGGGCTGGTCCAGCATGCCGTCGACGAGGACTACAAGCACCTCGGCTACGTGGAACGCGAGGACACCAAAACCGCCGTCTTCGCCTTCCTGACCGTGATGAAGCCCGGCGACCTGGCCCTGTACCAGAGCTCCGGCACCGTCCGGGTGGGCGTGGTGCTCGGTGAGCCCGAACACCACGAGGACAACCGCCGGCTGCGCCGCAAGGTCCGCTGGTTCGACGAGGCCCACACGATGACGGAGCTGCCGCGCCACGTGCAGCGGCAGCTGGCCACCTCCGGCATCGTCGTCGACGTCACCCGCGTCATCGAGGCATTGGAAGCGCTGCTGCCCGCCGAAGCGGAAACCCAGCCTGGCGACGGGACCGGGCCGGCCGCCGTCGTCGAACCTGCCTGCGAGGGATTCCGCCCGTTGACGCCGGAGTTCGCCGCGTCGCTGCACATGGACCTGGAGCCGCTGCAGGAAATCGCCGAGCTGCTGGAGGAGAACCGCCAGCTGGTGCTGTACGGGCCGCCCGGCACCGGCAAAACATACCTCGCCAAGCACCTGGCCGCCCAGCTCGCCGGCGACACCACCGACGAACGCGTCAAGCTGGTCCAGTTCCACCCCTCGTACGCCTATGAGGACTTCTTCGAAGGCTTCCGGCCGGACAAGACGGACGAAGGCCAGGTGTCCTTCAAACTCGTCGCCGGGCCGCTGCGCCGGATCGCCGAGGAGGCTGCCAAGCCCGGCAACGAGAGCAAGCCGTACTTTTTGATCATCGACGAGATGAACCGCGCCAACCTCGCGAAGGTCTTCGGTGAGCTGTACTTCCTGCTCGAATACCGCGATGACCGGATCTACCTGCAGTACAGCCCCAATGAGCCCTTCACGCTGCCGGACAACCTCTACATCATCGGCACCATGAACACCGCGGACCGCTCCATCGCGATGATGGATGCCGCCATCCGCCGGCGCTTCTCCTTCATCGAGCTCCACCCCAAGACCGAACCGGTGCAGGGTTCGCTGCTGCGGTTCCTGCAGGCCCGGGACCTGGACACGACGCCGGCCCTGCTGATGGACGCGCTCAACGACGCCATCGATGAATGGGACCGGGACCTGATGATCGGCCCCTCCTATTTCATGAAGCCGTCCGCGCAGACGCCCAAGGGCCTGCGCCGGATCTGGAAGTACGAGCTGATGCCGCTGCTGGAGGAGCACTACCACGGCCAGCTGAACCGCGCGCAGCTGGAGGAGCGGTTCGGGCTGGACCAGCTGCTTGACCGCCTTGCGCGCGTCTAGCCAGCCAAGGCCCGCCGGCCGGACCGGGGCGCCGGGGTCACAGCCGGTCCGCCGGGTCGTCCTCGACGAGCTCTCCGGCGGCGTGGTCGAGCGGCTCGACGCTGCCAGCGCGGCCTATGTCAATGGCAGCGGCCTGGCCAACGCCTCGCCGATGGGCATGGGCCTGTACCGGATCGAGCCCGTGGGGAAGGTCGGCTCGGTGCGCACCCCGACGGTGCAGCTCGAGGTGCGGCCCAAGGACCGGCTCGGCCTGGACCGGCTCCTGTTCCTGCTCGGCTACGCGGGGGACCAGGGCTTCCGGGAGGACTCCGTCGCCGCGGTCGAGGAAAAGGATCTGTGGAGCGCGCTGGCCGAGTCGCTGGCGCAGCTCGCGGAACGGGCGCTCAGCCGCGGGGTGTTGCAGGGCTACCTGACGGTCGACGAGGCGCTGCGGACGGTCAAGGGCAGGATCCGCATTTCGGACCAGATCTCGCGGCGGCCCGGCATGCTCGTGCCGCTGGAGGTTTCCTACGACGAATTCACCGAGGACATTGCGGAGAACCGTATCCTGCGGGCGGCGCTGGAACGGATGTCCCAGGTCCCGGGCGTGCGGCCGGAGGTGCTCAGCCGGCTCCGCCAGCTCAAGGGCAAGCTCGCGGCCGTAACCCGGCTGCAGTCCGGCGCGCCCCTGCCGGTGTGGCGGGCCAGCCGGATGAACACCCGGTACCAGGGCGCGCTGCGGCTCGCCGAGGTGATCCTGCGCCACGCCTCGGCGGAGGCCGGCGACGGCACCCAGCAGTCGGCGTCGTTTGTGGTGGACATGTCCCTGGTGTTCGAGGACTTCGTCGGGTCGGCGCTCCGCGAGGCCATGGCCGCGTACCCGGGGGAGATGCGGCTGCGGTACAACGCCCTGCTCAACGAAGCCGTCCGCGACTCGGACCGGATCGTGGTGCAGCCCGGCGCCGTGCACCTGCTGGGCGGCCGGCCGGTGATGGTCTACGACGCCAGGTACCAGGCCGCGGCCGACGCCGGGGCGTCACTGTCGGGGGACCACTACCGGATGCTGGCGTACTGCACGTCGCTAAGGGTGCCGACGGCCTGGCTCGTGTATCCGGGCGCGGGAGAGATCAAACTGCGCCGGATCCTCAACACCGATATCGACGTGGTGGAGTTCCCGCTGGACCTGTCGAGGCCGCCGTCGGAAATCCTGGCCGCCGTCGCTGACCTCGCACAGCAATCGTGGGGCGAAGTGGTCCGCCAGGCAACCATCAGCCGCTGACGTCCGCCGTGTATTGGCAGCCGACGTATTAGCTAACCGGCGGTCTGTTCCTCGGAAACGGACAGCAGGTGGCGCAGGAGAGCCTTCTCCGGCTGGCCGGGGTTGTTGGCGACGTGCCAGCTCAGCCGGTCGCGGACCTGAGCCTCGTCAGGGCTGGTATCGGAGAGGATCGCATCAATGATCGCGGATACCTGCCGGCGCAGCGGGCCGAGATCGGGATCGAGATGGTGGGCCCGGTCGGCCTCGGGGGACCGCCGGTGCTCCGGCGGCCGTGACTCGGGGGACGACTTTGACGGCCGAGTTGCAGGCGACGTGGTGGACCTCAGCAAGTGCGGCATCTGGCGCTCTCCCGTGGAGTAGAAGTACGAGTAAATGCGGACTCGATAGAGTCCTTGTCCCCAGATTCGGATATTACCCGAGACAGACCACTCTGTCCCGGAGCGTTGAAATGTTTTTTATGGGCGCTGCAGGGACGTGCAGAAACGACGACGGAGAGCGACCTTAGGGAGCCGGAAGGAGGCCGGCCTATGCGGTCTTTCCCTGCAGGAAGTCATCCAGGTGCTGCTCCAGCGCGGAAACATCCTTGAGCTCGCACTCCCAGACGGTGAGCACTTCCCAGCCCGAGTGCTCCAGCTGACGGCGTTGTTCAGCGTCGCGGGTCCGTGTCCGGGTGCGCTTGGTTTCCCAGAACTCCGCGTTGGCCTTGGGCGCGTGCTGTCCGGCCCGGCAGTCATGGAAATGCCAGAAGCAGCCGTTCACGAAGATCACCTTGTGGCGACCGGCGAAGACCAGATCCGGGTTGCCCGGGAGCCTTCCCCCGCGGGCAGTGCCGTGCAGTCGGTAACGGTAGCCCTTGGCGTGGAGCAACCTGCGGACCAGCAGCTCAGGCTTGGTGTTCTTCCCGCGGATGCGGGACATGTTCCAGCTGCGCCGCTCCGGGGTCAGCTTGTCCGCCATGAATTAAGTCTAGGCGGCGCGTGCCGCCGCCGAGCGGCTGCTAGATCTCACGCTCGGGATGCTCGCCAAACTGGAAATGGCGCCCGCTGACAGCGGTGGGCTGAATTTCGACGTAGAAGTCCTTCAGGGTCGGCACCCACGGCTTGAGCCCCAGGGCTTCTGCCGCTGCGATGTCGGCGGACTGGTCAAGGACTCGGGCCGTGCCGCGCAGGACAACTGACCAGGCCTCGTCGGAGAGGATGCCGTCGGTTTCGAACAGCACTTTGGCATTAATGGTCAGCTCAGCGAGTTTGTTGCCGGGTGCGGTCCGGAGGTAGAGCTTCCGGCCGTTCACGGCGTAGTTCACCGGGAAGATATCGGGTTCGCCGCCAACGATGACCACGAGCCTGCCGTGTTTGGTGCCCTCAATCAGCTTCCAGCTCTGATCGTCATCAAGTACGAGGATGGGGTTTTCGTCTGCATGTTCGAACATCATGGCTTCATTGTTCTGGGCGGTGTAGAAAAACGCCAGAGGCGTCGGCGGGAAAGTCGGCGTGTGTCGGCCGGGGCCGGTGCCGGGCCTGTCTATTCGGAGCGTCGGCTCGGTGCGATCCAGGGCCCCTGTGGATAACCAAGGTGCCCCAAATGTGGTGTCAGTTACCCTTAGAGCATTGATTGGCTTCAGGCGTCTTGATTTCTATCGGGGGAGTAGCTGACCATGACATCTCGCACTTCAATCTTCGACCGCCGCAGACGCATTTTCGCCGCCGCGGTTGCCCTCAGCCTGTTGCCAGTCACAGCCTGCACCGGCGGGGGGACGACGCCAGGCGCAACGGCCGCACCTGAGTCCTCAAGCCCGACGGCGTCGCCGACACAGACGGCCACCCCCACGCCAACGGCGAGCTATAAACCGGCCGATGCCTCGGGCAAGGCCCAGAACGTGCCAATTCCAGTGCTGCCGGAAGCTGCGAAGGCGGAGACGAAGGAAGGTGCAATCGCCTTCGCGAAGCACTGGTATGAGGCTCTGAACTACGCCTATCAAACCGGAGATTTCGTGCCCTTAGATGCGGTAACGGGTGCTGGATGTCGTATGTGTGCGAAGGTTCGCCCCGGCATAGTTGAATGGAACTCGGAGGGCCGTTGGATTGCCGGAGGTCTTGTGACGGTCAAAGGGGCCTTCACGGAATTCGTGAAGACCGCTGACGGCCACTATCAAGTCACTACACAGCTGGAACAACCTGGCGGGTCCCTTCACCGGGCAGATTCCAGCATCGAAAAGTCCGTGGCTGCCTCTCAAGTTCTTGCCGACATAATGACCATTCGTTTCATAGATGGCGGGTGGAAAGCAGCGGACGTCGATCGGCTCGGTGGATGAAAAGAGACCATGGTCTCCGTAGCTCTCTCGGGCACTCCCTAAAGATCCTGGTAGCAGTCATTCTGATTTCGTTGTCCGGCGGAGCTCCCGCTGTCGCCGACACATCGGACGTGTTCTGGAACTCGACTGGCGTTGGCGTTTGGCGCTACGACGCGTCTCTCAAAGTCTGGGTGGACGCGCCCAACGCCGTCCCTGAGAGCCCATACCAATACCGGTTCGATTACCTGTGCTTGGTGGACAATAATTCCTTCGATGTCGACTGTCTCGCCGCGGCGACAGAGTGCAGTGCGGGTGAAAACGGACGCCCCGTCAGGTGGTGGTGGAAGTTGGTGGTGGCGGGACCAAACGATTGGAGCCGGATCGCCCCTGACCGCTGCGTGTATTCCGAGAAACCGGACGACGTGCTGGGTAAGATCGCCGCTCAAATTCAGACGAAGTTTCAGCAGCTTCCCGTGAATGCAGGAAACTCGGTGATGCAACCGAGTCCGCACACGCTCAGAGGCGCCGAGACTAACTTCTATGCGGAGGCCTCTGAGCAAGCATTCACGGTAGAAATGCTCGGCCAGAGTGTCTCAATCGTCGCCAAACCCGTCCAGTACACCTGGAGCTACGGCGACGGTACCTCGCTGGGGCCGCAGACGGCGGCCGGCGGACCGCTCCCGCAGGACCGCTGGGGCGAGAAGACCTCCACCAGCCACGTCTACACCCAGACGGGCGATTTCTCGGTGGTGCTGACGACCCATTTCCAGGGCACCTACTCGGTCAATGGCGGGCCGCCGCTGCCCATCCCGGGGCAAGGGCAATTCAGTTCGCCGCCGCAGACCGTCAGCGTCTGGCGCTCCATCACGCGCAACTACGCCGACGACTGCCTCCGCAACCCGCAGGGCCAAGGCTGCCCCGGCGTCGTACCTCCTGCCCCCTAGCGTCGAGCCGGGCCGTCGGCAGAAGCAAGGGACACCAATGCAATGGGAGCTACGCCCGCAGCTCCCGGTCGAGCCGTTCCATCCGTGCGCTGACCAGCTGACAGCGGGGATCCTGGGGACCCAGCAGTGTGGCCGCCGTGGCCGCTGCCGCAGTGTCCCAGGAGCCCATGTCGCTGCTGCACCACTGAAGCATCAACCCGGCGTCACCGCTGGCCCGGACGGAGGCGCCGACGGCTTCATTGAGTTCGTCGCGCATAAACCCGACCGCGAGGTTGGTCGAACGGTTGAGGAATTTGGCCCGGTACGCCGCGAAGGCCTCGGCGACCCGGCCGTCCCGCAAATGGCCAGCCACCTGTGCGGCATCCGTGACCACCCTGACGGCCGACGAGAACCGGTAGGGGTTCGCTTCCACGACGTTGCCCAGGATGCTGCGTATCCGGTGCATCTCGGTCCGGATCGCGGCAGCGGTGCCCGCGTCGCCGTGGATCTCGTAGGCCAGTTCATCGGCGCTCCAGCCCTGGGTCCGGGACGCCAGCAGGGCCAGGATCTCGGCCCGGCGCAGTGTCAGCGGGCGAGGGGGGCCGCCGTCGAGCGCCGCGGACGGCGCGTCCCCCAGCAGCCGCAGCGTCAGCTGCGACCGGACCCCGGCCTCGGAGCGCCCCGCAGCAGCAGACGCCGCAGCCTGTCCGCTCCTGGGGCCGGCCCAGCCGGCGGGGTGGCGGATTTCAGCAGCTCCTCAGCCAGCCGCACGCCGCAGCGCACCAGCCGCAGGCTGTCCGGCGTGACGGATTCGAACGGGCCGGAAACGTCCAGGACGCCGATGACTTCCCCTGTCAGAGGGTCGCGGATGGGGGAGGCCGTGCAGGCCCAGTCGTGGTGTGTGCGCACCAGGTGCTCGGCCGAGAAGAGCTGAGCGGGGGCGCCCGTCACAAGGGCTTCGCTGATGGCGTTGGTGCCAACGCCCGATTCGGACCAGTCGGCCCCCTCCACGAACTCCAGGGAGTCCGCGAGTTTCAACGCCTGTTTGCTGCCGACGCGCCACAGCACTTCGCCCTCGTGATCGGTCACGATCAGCAGGTGGCGCCCGGTCGCGGTCTCATCGGCCAGCAACTGGGACAGCGCCGGCATCACGGCGGCCAGCCGGTGGCCGGCACTGAGCGAGCGCGCCTCGGAGACTTCATGCCGGTGGATCGGACGGTGCTGGTCCGGATTGATGCCCAGCGCGAGGGAACGCTGCCAGGACTTGACCAGGGACGGCGACAAATGCGGATTCGGAGTGCCGGAAACCGTGGCCTCGTGCGCCTTCCGCAGGGCGCGAGCGTACTCCGCGGGAGCCGAAAACCTCAGGTCAGAGAGCTGCGTGATGGAGCGACTCCCATGCCGCATGCTCATTGTTCCAACTCGCCCTCGAATCGTCGCACCCGGCCAGCTGCCGCCCTCCCGGCCGGCAGAGGCGCGGGCCCGGAGCTTGAGAGCCCTGTGTAACCCGATTGTAACCCCCGGCGGACTTTACTTGTGATGCGGGTCACGGCATGGACTGGACGTCATGCAACGGGACCGGCCCACAGTTAGCAACGGAAAGAGGAAACATGCCTGAGACTCCAAACGGCGTGGTCGGGGCGTGGCTGGCGCGGTTCGATGAGGCGCTGCGCAGCCACAACACGGACGACGCGCTTGAGCTATTCGACGACGATTCGTACTGGCGCGACTTCGTCTCCTTCACCTGGAACCTCAAGACCCTGGAGGGAAAGGAGGACATCCGGCGGATGCTGGACGCGACCCTTGACGACGTGCAGCCCAGCAACTGGACCCTGGCCGAGGACGCCACCGGCGACGCTGCCAACGCCGAGGCGTGGGTGAACTTCGAGACCGCCCAGGCCCGCGGTCACGCCCATCTGCGGCTCCGCAACGGCAAATGCTGGACCATGCTCACCACCATGCAGGAGCTCAAGGGCTTTGAGGAAAAGAAGGGGGCCAACCGGGAGAAAGGCGTCGCCCACGAGATCACCAAGGGACGCAAATCCTGGCTGGAGCTGAAGGAAGAGCAGGAAGCCCGGCTCGGCTACGAGGACCAGCCGTACACCGTCATCATCGGCGGCGGCCAGGGCGGGATCGGGCTGGGGGCGCGGCTGCGCCGGCTCGGCGTGCCCACCATCATCATCGAGAAGAACGACCGCCCCGGCGACTCCTGGCGCAACCGCTACAAGTCCCTGCACCTCCACGACCCGGTCTGGTATGACCACCTGCCCTACATCAAGTTCCCGGACGACTGGCCGGTGTTCGCGGCCAAGGACAAGATCGGCGACTGGCTGGAAAACTACACGCGGATCATGGAACTGAACTACTGGTCCAAGACCGAATGCACCAACGCCCGCTTCGACGAAGCCTCGCAGGAGTGGGTCGTCGAGGTAGTGCGCGACGGCGAACCGGTCACCTTGCGCCCCAAGCAGCTCGTCTTCGCCCTGGGGGTCTCGGGGTATCCCAGCGTTCCCGCGTTCGACGGCGCCGACTCCTTCCTGGGGGAGCAGTACCACTCGTCCAAGCACCCGGGCGGCGGGGACTGGACCGGGAAGAAGGCCGTGGTCATCGGCTCCAACAACTCGGCCCATGATATCTGCGCCGATCTCTGGGAGCACGGCGCGGATGTCACCATGGTCCAGCGGTCCTCCACCCACATCGCCCGCAGCGAATCCCTCATGGACCTGGCCCTGGGCGGCCTGTACTCCGAGAAGGCGCTCGCCAACGGGGTCACCACGGAGAAGGCCGACCTGCTGTTCGCCTCGCTGCCGTACCGGATCCTGCCCGCAGCCCAGATCCCGGTGTACGCGGAGATGGCCGAGCGGGACGCCGAGTTCTACTCCCAGCTTGAGGCCGCCGGCTTCGATCTGGACTTCGGCGTGGACGGCTCCGGGCTGTTCCTCAAGTACCTGCGGCGTGGCTCCGGCTACTACATCGACGTCGGCGCCTCGCAGCTGATCATCGACGGCCGGGTCAAGCTCGCCAACGGCGAGGTCGGCAAGATCACCGGGAACGCCGTCGTCATGGCCAACGGGGCGGAGCTGGAGGCGGACGCCATCATCTACGCCACCGGTTACGGGTCCATGAACGGCTGGCTGGCCGATCTGGTCTCACCCGAGGTCGCCGACGCCGTCGGGAAGTGCTGGGGCTTCGGCTCCGACACTCCCAAGGACCCGGGGCCGTGGGAGGGCGAACTGCGCAACATGTGGAAGCCCACGAATGTGGACAACCTGTGGATCCACGGCGGCAATCTGCACCAAAGCCGCCACTACTCCAACTATCTGGCGCTGCAGCTCAAGGCCAGGATGGAAGGGCTGCCGACGCCGGTCTTTGAACGACAGCCCACGCACCACACGCGCTGACCCGGACGGGCCGTGACAATCACAGCCCCGGGAACCACACTGGGGTGACGGCCTCCTTGTGACAATCCAACGACATGCCGTGGATGCGCCTGACCGGGCGCATCCACGGCCCGTAATGCGAAGGAAAACACCATGAAAGCTGCACGATTCCACGCCCGTGAGGACCTCCGGATCGAAGACGTTCCGGCGCCGGAGCTGCGCCCCGGAGCGGTGAAGATCGCCGTCGCCTGGTGCGGGATCTGCGGGACTGACCTCCACGAGTTCCTGGAAGGGCCGATCTTTACGCCGCCGCCCGGCCACCCCCACCCGATTTCCCACGAGGAAGCACCGGTCACCCTGGGGCATGAATTCTCCGGCACGGTCGAGGAACTGGGGGAGGGAGTGACCGGGCTCGCCGTCGGAGACAGCGTCGTGGTGGAACCCTATATCGTCTGCAACGAATGCGGCCCGTGCCTCAGCGGCCACTACAACCTGTGCACCAAGCTGGGCTTCATCGGCCTGGCCGGCGGCGGCGGGGGCCTGAGTGAGACGGTCGTCGTCGACACCCGGTGGGTCCACCCCGTCGGCGACATCCCGCTGGACGAAGCCGCCCTCATCGAACCCCTCGCGGTGGCCTATCACGCCGTCGGCCGGAGTGACGTCAAGGCCGGGGACATCGCCGTCGTCGGCGGTGCGGGTCCCATTGGCCTGCTCACCGCGGCTGTCCTCAAGGGCCTGGGAGTCACCACGATCGTCACCGAGCTGTCCGCGGCCCGGAAGGACAAGGCGGTTTCCTCGGGCGTGGCAGACCATGTGCTGGACCCGAGCTCGGATGACGTCAAGGCGCGGGTGCTGGAACTGACCGCCGGTGCGGGGGCGGATGCAGCCTTTGAATGTGCCGGCGTGAATGCCGTGCTGGACACGATGCTCGACGTCGTCAAGCCGGCCGGTGTCGTGGTCAACGTCTCGATCTGGGGACGTCCGGCCACCGTGGACATGCAGAAGGTCGTCCTGAAGGAAATCGACCTGCGCGGCACCATCGCCTACTGCGGTGATCACGCGGCCGCGATCAAGCTCGTCCAGGAGGGAAAGGTCGACCTGAAACCCTTCATCACGGGACGGATCGGCCTGGATGATCTCGTGGACAAGGGCTTCGACACCCTGATCCACCACAACGACACCGCGGTCAAGATCATCGTCCACCCGTAGTGATCCGGGTCTCACCCGGAATAGTTGCAGACGCTCCGCAGTTGCAGCCAGTGAACCCAATCCCTGGTGAAAGGAACTGCGCATGCTGTTTTCCCCGATGACTCTCGGCGAGCTGGAACTGCCCAACCGACTTGTGATGGCGCCGCTGACCCGCGTCCGCTCCGGCAAGGAGGGCATTCCCGGCCCGCTGGTTGTCGAGCACTACCGGCAGCGGGCATCCCTCGGCCTAATCGTCAGTGAGGGCACGTATCCCAGCCCCGCCGGCCGGGGGTTCCCGGGCCAGCCCGGCCTGGTCACCGAGGAACAGCTCAAGGGCTGGGCCGATGTCACCGCTGCCGTGCACGCCGAGGGCGGCCGCATCTTCGCCCAGGTCATGCACGCCGGACGCGTCACGCACGAAGACACGAACGGCGGCCACCGGGTGGTGGCGCCCAGCGCCATCGCGATCGACGGCGAGACCCGCACCTACGAGGGGAAGAAGCCGTTCCCCGTTCCGCACGCCCTGACCGCCGAGGAACTGCCGGGCATCGTCCAGGAGTTCGTTACCGCGTCCCGCAATGCGATCGGTGCCGGGTTCGACGGCGTCGAGCTGCACTCTGCTAACGGGTACCTGCTGCACGAATTCCTGGCACCGTCCGCCAACCAGCGCGACGACGTCTACGGCGGCTCGCCCGCGAACCGGGCGCGCTTCGTCATTGAAGTGACCCGGGCCGTGGTGGACGCGATCGGCGCCGACCGGGTCGGCATCCGCATCTCACCCGAGCACAACGTCCAGGGCGCCACCGAACTTGACGCGGCGGATGTCAACGAGACCTACAAGGTTCTGGTGGATGCCCTGGCGCCCCTGAAGCTGGCCTACCTGAGCGTGCTGCACAAGGATCCGACCACCAGTGGGCTAGTGCAGGACCTGCGCACCCGGTTCGGCGGAACCTTCCTGCTGAACTCGGGCTTCGGCGTCATCACCACCCGCGAGGAAGCCAGGACTCTGGTCGCGGACGGCCACGCGGACGCCGTCGTCGTCGGACGCCCGGCCATCGCCAACCCGGACCTGGTCCGCCGCTGGCGTGAGGGACTGCCGGTCAACGAGCCGGACCCGTCCACCTTCTACAGCGACGGCGCCGAGGGCTACACGGACTACCCGGCCTACCAGAACTAGCACCGGCCGGCGGCACCCCGCCGCCGCCGCTGGACATGTCCCGTCTTGGGACGCAGCTCCACCGGACATGTCCCCCCGCCGCCACGAACAGTGGGCAGAATGCCATTCTGCCCACTGTTCGTGCTTAAGGATGGGCATGTCCCGCGGCGGCGTGGGTGAAGAGTGGGCATGTCCCTTGGCCGAGAGGGTACAACACCCCCGATCCGGCCCCGAGGGCACAGTAAAGACCCATGCAACGGCCAGTCCTATAGGATTTGATCATGCAACCAGCTTCATCCGGGAGCCGGCCCGAGGCCCGCCCCGCGGGCCGTCCCGTCAGCCGCCAGGTCCTGGCTGATCACGTTTACGAAGAGCTCCTGGCATCACTCATGGACGGGCGGCTTGAGCCCGGAGCCGCGGTGAGCATCGACGGCACCGCCCGGGAACTTGATGTGTCGCCGACGCCGGTCCGGGAAGCGCTGGCACGGCTGGAGCACACCGGTATGGTGCGGCGAGTGGCACTCAAGGGCTACCGGGTTGCTCCCATGTTCACCAGGGAAGACTTCGCTGAGCTCATGGAGGCACGCCTGGCGATTGAGCCCGTCAATGCCCGCCTCGCCTGCGGCCGGTTGACACCAGGGCGGCTTGCTGAACTGGGGCAGGCGGTTGCTGACCTCAAAACCGCACCGCGAGGGCCGTCGTTCGCCGAGTACCGCGACTATCTGGAAGCGGACGAGAGGTTCCACCGGCTGATCGCGGAATTTACCGGCAACCAGTTCATGGTCGCCGCCTATGGGGCCCTCGGGGGGCAAGTTCAACGTTTCCGCCTCTTCGGGGGCGTGGGCATCACCGATGCCGAAAATGCCATTGCCGAGCACCAGGCCGTCCTGGACGCTTTCGCGTCGGGTGACCCGGAGCAAGCCGCGCTTGCGATGGCGGACCACGTGCAAAAGGTGCGGGGCCGGGCCATCGCCGACGCCCCGGCCGGCTGATCCAGGCCTGATTCCGGGGTGAAGCCGGTCTGACATCGGCCGGATCCACCGTCCGTCTGGCCAGGCCGTTTCTCTAGAGTGCCTCGGGGTCTTCCCCTCCCGGAAAACGTCCTATAGGATCTTCGATTGTTGCCAAGAGCCCGGGATGTGATCTTGACAACACCCTTTAGATAGTAGATCCTATAGGAAACAGGATTCCACGAAGGAGTGAACCCATGGCCTACACAGCCGAAAACTGGCCCATCACGGCAGCCCTGCTTCAGTTCCTGGGCACCGACGCCGCGGGAACCGAGATCAACGACGCCGAGGCCTCCGCCTGGGCCGAGGTCCTTACCGAAGTCAAAGACGCGGGATTCGCCAACGCGGACCTCACTGACAGCTGGGTCCGCCCCGGTGACCTCAGCCCCGCCCGCCTCGCCGAATTCAAGCAGACCGCCGCAAACGTCGGCATCGGCATCCCCGTCATCTCCGCCATCCGCCGCAGCGTCATCGAGGAAGGCAACTGGGAAGCGAACCTCGCGTACAGCCACCGCACCATCGATGCCGCCGCTGAGCTTGGCTGCGAGGTGGTCTCATTCGGGCTGCACCAGGCCATCACGGCGGAGCAGAAGAAGCAGCTCTGGTTCTGGACCGTCGAAGGCTACAAGGACCCGGTCGGGGACAAGGAAACCTGGGACAAGGCCGTGACCCGGCTGCGGGATCTCGGCCGGCACGCGGCCGACGTCGGCGTCCTGCTCTCCCTGGAAATGTACGAGGACACCTACCTCGGCACCGCGGATTCCTCCGTCCAGCTGGTCCAGGACATCGGACTGGCCAACGTCGGCCTCAATCCTGACATCGGCAACCTCATCCGGCTGCACCGCCCGATCGAGGACTGGCGCGAGATGGTCGCCAAGACCCTGCCTTACTCCAACTACTGGCACATGAAGAACTACATCCGCGACGAGGACGTCGCCCGCGACACCTACGTCGCGATGCCGGCTCCGATGGAAAGCGGCCTCATCAACTACCGCGAGGCGTTCAAGGTCGCGCTCTCCGTCGGCTTCCAGGGCATCCTCTGCACCGAGCACTACGGCGGCGACGGCCTGTCCGTCACGGCCAGCAACCAGGACTACCTCCGCCGCCAGGTCCTGCCCAAGACCGACGGCTACGCCCTGGGCAAGAGCCAGGTCGCGCAGGGCCGGCAGCAGCCCGCAGCCACGGCACTGGCCAGCCTCTGACCCAGCTTGGTGCGGCCGTCAAGCCATTTGGGGGGCGGCCGCACCAGGGGATTCCCCTCTCTTACTTCTCCAACACGGATTCAATGAGGAAACCATGACCCAGATCTTCGACAACCCCGCCGACTTCGCGGATGAAGCGTTGGACGGCTTTGTGGCAGCCAACCGCGGGTACGTGGCCCGCGTGGACGGCGGCGTCGTCCGTTCCACCGAGGTCCCGGCCGGGCAGGTCGCCCTCGTCGTCGGCGGCGGCTCCGGCCACTATCCGGCCTTCGCCGGACTCGTGGGACCCGGCCTGGCCGCGGGCTCGGCCTGCGGCAACATGTTCGCATCCCCCGCCGCCGGCCAGGTCTACCGGGTAGCCAAGGCCGCCAACGCCGGCGGAGGGGTCCTGCTGAGCTACGGCAACTACGCCGGGGACGTCCTGCACTTCGGCCAGGCCCAGTTGCGTCTGAACGCCGAAGGCATCCCGACCCGCACCGTCCTCGTCACGGACGACATCGCCAGCGCCCCGCTGGATCAGATTGAGAAGCGCCGCGGAATCGCCGGCGACCTGACCGTCTTCAAAATCGCCGGAGCCGCCGCCGAAGCCGGACTGGACCTGGACGGCGTCGAACGGCTGGCCATCCGGACGAACTACCGCACCCGCTCCCTCGGCGTGGCGTTCGGCGGCTGCACCCTGCCGGGAGCCGACGCGCCGCTGTTTTCCGTCCCCGCGGGACAGATGTCCCTGGGCCTGGGCATCCACGGCGAACCCGGAATCTCCGAGCACCCGATGCCCACGGCCTCGGAACTCGCCGAGCTGCTGGTCACCAAACTCCTCGCCGACAAGCCCCACGACGCCGGCAGCCGGGTCGTGGCGATCGTCAACGGCCTCGGCACCGTCAAGTACGACGAACTGTTCCTGCTCTTCGGAAAGATCGAAAAGCTGCTCCTCGCCGCCGGACTCACCGTCGTGGAACCCGAATGCGGCGAGCTCGTCACCAGCCTGGACATGTCCGGACTCTCCCTGACCCTGCTCTGGCTCGACGAGGAACTCGAGCAGTACTGGGCGGCCCCGGCCGACACCCCGGCGTTCCGCAAGGGCAACCTCGCACCCCGCGCCGCGCGCCAACTGGCCGCCGCGGACGCTGAAGTGGCATCCGCCGTCGAACGCCCCACCCCGGCCGCGGCAGAGCTCGGCCGGCAGGCCGTCGCAGTGCTCCGCCAGGTGCGGGACGTCGTCGTCGAACACGAGGAGGAACTGGGCCGGCTGGACGCGATCGCCGGGGACGGTGACCACGGCATCGGGATGCGCCGCGGCGTGGACGCAGCGGTCACCGCCGCTGAGCAGGCGGCCGCGGCCGACGGCGGCGCCTCGCCGGCGAGCGTCCTGACGTCCGCGGGGGAGGCCTGGAGCGAACGCGCCGGCGGTACCTCCGGAGCGCTCTGGGGATCCGCGGTCATCGCGGCCGGACTGGCACTGGGAAACCGGGACAGCTACAGCGGCGGCGACGCGGCGGCCACGGTCAGCGCCTTCGTCGACGCCATCACCGAACTCGGCAAGGCCGACGCAGGGGACAAGACCATGGTGGACGCGTTGCTGCCTTTCCGGGACACCTTCCTGCTGGCGCTCGACGGCGGTGCTACCGCCGCCGCCGCGCTCGCCGCTGCGGCGGCCGCCGCCCAGACCGCGGCCGACCGGACCGCGGAGCTCCGGCCGCTCAAGGGACGCGCCCGGCCGCTCGCGGAAAAGAGCCTCGGCCACCCCGATCCGGGAGCCGTGTCATTCGCCCTCATCGCAGCAAGGATTTCCGCACACACCGACAACCGGCTCGGCAACCCCGAACCGGCCAAACAAGGAGCACAGGCATGAGCACAGCAGCAGGCTGGCGCGTGATCGTCGGCAACGACGAAGCCGGCGTCGAATACAAGAACGCACTCAAGGCACTCCTGGAGGCCGACCCCCGCGTCGCGTCCGTGCAGGACATCGGCGTCGGCGCCAATGACGCCACCGCCTACCCCCACATTGCCGTTGACGCCGCGCGCAAAGTGGCCGAAGGCGAAGCCGACCGGGCCCTGTTGATCTGCGGCACGGGCCTGGGCGTGGCCATCGCCGCCAACAAGGTCCCCGGCATCCGTGCCGTCACCGCACACGACAGCTACTCGGTGGAACGGTCCGTGCTCAGCAACAACGCCCAGGTCCTCACCATGGGCCAGCGCGTCATCGGCCTGGAACTCGCCAAAAACCTCGTCACCCAGTGGCTGGGCCACCGCTTCGACGAAACCTCCTCCTCCGCCGCCAAGGTGGACGCCATCTGCTCCTATGAGCCCGACTACACGAAGGCAGTCTGATCATGACCGAATCAACCACCACCGCGGCCGCCATCAACGCCGCCCGCAAGATCGCCGTCGTCGGCTCCGGCTACATGGGCGGCGGGATCGCCCAGGTCCTGGCCCTCGGCGGTGCCCGGGTGGCACTGGCAGACGTGTCCGCCGAAGTGGCGCAGAAGAACTACGAGCGGCTGCTGACCGAATCCGACGAGTTCGTCGCCGCCGGTCTCTTCCCGGAAGGCTCCACCGCCATCCTGAAGGCGAACCTCTGGGCCGCCAAGGACATCGAGGAAGCTGTGGCCGACGCCGACTTCATCGAGGAAGCTGTCCCCGAAGTCATCGCCATCAAGCACCAGACCCTCGCCCGGATCAGCGCCGCCGCCCGCCCGGACGCCATCATCGGGTCCAACACCTCCACCATCTCCATCGCGGAGCTGTCCGAGCCCGTCGCCAACCCGGGCCGGTTCCTGGGCGTGCACTTCTCCAACCCCTCGCCGTTCATCCCCGGCGTGGAAATCATCCCCCACGCCGGCACCTCGGCGGCGACCATCGGCGCTGTCCGTGACCTCGTGCACGCCGCCGGCAAGCAGACCGCCGTCGTCAAGGACGTCACCGGCTTCGTGCTCAACCGGCTCCAGTACGCCCTGTTCCACGAGGCCGCCCAGCTGGTGGAGCAGGAGATCGCGACGGCGGAGGACATCGATACCCTGGTCCGCACGACCTTCGGCTTCCGGCTGCCGTTCTTCGGACCGTTCGCCATCGCCGACATGGCAGGACTGGACGTCTACAACTTCTGCTACAAGTCGTTGCAGACGGAATTCCCGGAGCGCTTTGCGACGCCGAAGGTCCTCAGCGACCTCGTGGAGGCCGGAAAGCTGGGCACCAAGACCGGTGCCGGCTTCCTCAACGTCCCCGCCGAGCGCACCCCGGAGCTCATCGCCTACAGGAACAAGGCGTACGTGGCCATGCAGAAGCTCATCGACGAGCTCGGCCCCGCCCCCATCAACTGAGCCCCTCCCTTTGACCCTTTCAGGAGCACTCCCATGAGCACTTTCCCGGCAGAACGCACCGCCATCATCACCGGCGCCGTCTCCGAGCGCGGCATCGGCCGCGCGACCGCCAACTACCTCGCGGCCCAGGGCTGGAATATCGGCATCATCGATCTCGACGACGCCCGGTGCAAGGCCGCGGCCAAGGAACTGGCGGCGGAGCACGGTGTCCAAGCCTTCGGCGCCGGCGCGAACGTCGGCGACGAGGCATCCGTCCGCGCCGCCATCGACGCGATCGAGGCCGAACTGCCGCAGATCGTCGCCCTGGCGAACGTGGCCGGCGTCAGCTCCCCGGTCCCGTACCTGGAACTCGACGCGGCCGAATGGGACCGGGTTCTCAGCATCAACCTCAACGGCGTCCACTACGCCACGCGCCGGGTCGCCGAATCCATGGTCAAGAACCGGATCGGCCGCATCGTCAACATCTCCTCCGTCTCCGCCCAGCGCGGCGGCGGCACCTTCTCCAAGACGCCGTACTCCGTGGCCAAGGCCGGTGTGATCGGGCTGACCCGCTCCACCGCCCGCGAACTCGGCGAGTACGACATCACGGTCAACGCGATCTCTCCGGGCCCCATCGACACCGACATCATGGGCGGCACCCTCAGCGAGGAACGCAAGGACGAACTCACCAAAGACCTCGTGGTGAACCGGGTGGGCTCCACCCGGGACATCGCGGCCGCCATCGCCTTCCTCATCAGCGAGGACGCCGGCTTCATCTCCGGCCAGACGCTGAATGTGGATGGCGGACTCTACATGCACTAGGGAAGAAGCACCGTGGCACAACGCAACAACACCCCGACCTCAGGGTTCGCGTCCTGGAGCAAGGGACGGAAGCTCTACCTCGCCGTCGGAATCCTTGCCTGCCTGGCCGGAATCATGATCATCGCCCTTTCACGCTAGAAGATTTCCGCTCCTGTTCTACCCACCTGATTCGCTCACCTGATTTACTCAACGAGGAGTTTTGATGTCCGTAGTAACAACGTCCACCAGGGACCTTCTGGAAACGCCGGTACTGAAATCGGCGATCTCCAAGGCGTCCCGCCGGCTTATGCCCATGCTGGTCATCCTCTACGTGGTCGCGTTCCTGGACCGCACGAACGTGGGCTTCGCCGAAGCCGCACTGGGTGTGGACAAGGGCATCACCGCCGGCGCCTACGCACTGGGTGCCGGAATCTTCTTCATCGGCTATGCGCTCTTCGAAATCCCCAGCAACCTGTTGCTGACGAAGTACGGTGCCAAGGTCTGGCTCGCCCGGATCGCCATCACCTGGGGCATCGTTTCGGCCTGCTTCGCGTTCGTCCAGGGCGAGACGTCGTTCATCATTCTGCGGTTCCTGCTCGGTGTCACCGAGGCCGGACTGTTCCCGGGCGTCATCATGTTCCTCGCCGCCTGGTTCCCCAACAAGGTCCGCGTCAAGATGTTCGCCATCTTCTACCTCGCGCAGCCCTTCTCGCAGATGATGGGCGCACCGCTGTCCGGCTGGCTCATCAACATCGGCGACCAGGTGCCCGGCGTCCAGGGCTGGCAGGTCATGTTCTTCGTTGAAGGCATGCTGGCGGTGGTCGCCGGTATCGCTGCGTTCTTCTTCCTCATCAACAGCCCGCAGGATGCCAAGTTCCTCACCAAGGACGAGAAGAAGGCACTCCTTGACGTCATGGCACTGGAGGACAGCGTCAAGGAGGAGACCGGTCCGCGCGGCGTGCTCGCCGCCATGAAGAACGGCAAGGTCTGGTACTTCACGGTCATCTACTTCTGCCTCCAGATCGCCGTCTACGGTGTGACGTTCTACCTGCCGCAGCAGGTGGCCCAGTTGACCGGACAGAAAGTCGGCTTCGCGGTGGGCATGATGGCCGCCATCCCGTGGTTCTTCGGCATCTTCGCCTGCTACTTCATTGGCAAGGCCGCCAACACGGTGGTCCGCCGCCGCAACTGGGGTACCGCACTGTTCGTCTCCACCGGCCTGTGCATCTTCGGCTCCGCGTGGGCGGGCGCCAACCAGCTGCCGGTGCTGGGCATCATCTTCATCACGCTGGCCGTCTGCAGCTTCCTGTCCATCGGTCCCATCGCCTGGTCCTTCCCGACGGCGTTCCTCACCGGCACGGCCGCGGCGGCGGGCATCGGCCTCATCAACTCGCTGGGTAACCTGGGCGGCTTTGTGGCTCCGATCCTGCGGACCTCGGTCAACCAGATGACCGCCTCGGACACCGGAACCATGGGCGTCTACGCTCTTGGTGTGCTCCCGTTCCTGGCCGCGGCCATGATGTTCGCGACCAGGCGGTTCAAGAACAAAGCGGACGAGCTTCTGGAGCAGGAGCCCTCCGTCCAGACCGGCGCACCCGGATCCAAGTAGAAAGCAACACCAATGCAGCAGCACCACCCCGGCCAGACCACCAGCGGCAGCATCCTGGTGGGCGTCAGCACCAAGATGTACCTGGGCTACCAGGACAGCCTGGACTGGCTGGGGCATCTGCGCCACGAAGTGGACACCCGTCCGGCCCTCGCGGCCGGGCGGGTTGTCCCGTTTGTGATTCCGTCGTTTCCGCTCCTGCCGGCGGCCGCCGGGCTTCTGCGCGGTTCGCCGCTGCTGCTTGGCGCGCAGAACTGCGGCTGGGCGGACGGGCCGTGGACCGGGGAAGTGGCCCCGTCCATGCTTGCCGAGCTTGGAGTCAGCCTCGTTGAAATAGGGCACGCGGAACGCCGCCGGCATTTCGGCGAAGACGACGCCATGATTGCCCGCAAAGTGAGGGCCGCTACTGACGCCGGGCTGACGCCGCTGCTCTGTGTGGGAGAGCCCGACGGCGGCAGTGCCGCTGCCGCCGCGGAATTTGTGTACCGCCAGATCCGGTCGGCCGTCGAGGGGGACTGGGCGCTCGCGGCCGGGATCGTCATCGCCTACGAACCCGTCTGGGCGATCGGTGCGGCGGAGCCCGCAGGCGCCGGCTACGTGTCCGACGTCGTCCGGCAGCTCAGGAGCCACCTCGCCGCCTCCGGACTGGAGGGTCTGCCGATCATCTACGGCGGCTCCGCCAAGCCGGGCCTGCTGCCACGGCTCGACGGCGTCTCCGGCCTCTTCCTGGGCCGGTTCGCCCACAACCCCGCGAACTTCGGCGCCGTGCTGGATGAGGCGCTCCTGTTGGATGAAGCACGCCAGACTGGCTGAAACACAGCCACGCTTCCCTGCTGGACATGTTCAGTTGCAGCCACGAACGGTGGGCAGAATGCCATTCTGCCCACTTCTCACGCCTAAGACTGAGCATGTCCCGCGGATTCGGGGGCGAAGAATGGGCATGTCCCGCGGTTCGGGGGCGAAGAATGGGCATGTTCCCGCGGCCTTGGTCGTGAAGAATGGGCATGTCCCGTTTAGCGGGCGGCGACCGACCGCTGGCACAGCCCAATGAAACCGCCCAGCTGCTCCAGGCCCTCGGGGTGGGCGGGTAGGTAGTTGGTCAGCTCGGGCGCGCGGACCACGACGGCGCGCCACTGGCCGCGGGACACCGCCACATTGATCCGGTTGCGTGAGAGCAGGAATTCCATGCCGCGCGGAGCTTCAGCCACCGCGGAGCACGCCATGGACACGATCACCACGGCCGCCTCCTGGCCCTGGAACTTGTCCACGGTTCCCACCCGGACGCCGGCCAGAGCCGCGGCCTCGAGCGCGTCGCGGATCACGTTGACCTGGGCGTTGTAGGCGGCGACCACCAGGATGTCCGCCACGGCGAGCGGCCGGGTGCCCTGTTCCGAGTGCCAGCCCAGCCCCAGATGGCGCCGCACCTGGCGGACGACCTCCGCGGCTTCCTCGGCCGACGAGGTGACGTTGCCGCTGTGCTCCACCATGACCGTTTCGATCCCGGCCGGAACCTCTTCGAGCCGCCGGAGGTCCGCCGCCGGAGCCGAGCGCAGCTTCCCCTCATAGGAGAGCTCCGAGACGGCGCGGCACAACTCGGACGTCATCCGCCACGAATCGGCCAGAAAATAGCCCAAGTCCGGCGGCAGCGTGGCATGACCGGCCGAGACCCAGCCCAGGGCTGACTCGTCTACGGGTTCGGGGTGCGCGCCCTGGCTGACTTGCGGCAGTTGCTGGGGATCACCGAGCAGCAGCAGGCGGCTGCTGGCCTGGGCCACGGCGAGGGTGTTGGCCAGTGAGAACTGCCCGGCCTCGTCGATCACCAGCAGGTCCAGCGATCCCGCCGGGACGTTGGCTCCTGTCATGGTCCAGGCGGTCCCGCCGATGAGCGCCCCGCCCGGTGAGCCCAGCAGGCGTGCGACGTCCTTCGCCGACCGCTGCTCCCAGGGGAGCGGCTCTCCGTGCTTCACATCCTTGGCCACCCGCCCCGGATCGACGCCGGCCTTGGCCACAGCGGTCCTCAGCAGGTTTTCGACCACCGCATGGGACTGCCCGACGACGCCGACTTTCCACCCCCGGTCCACCAGCCGGGCGATGACGTGCGATCCCACATGGGTCTTGCCGGTTCCGGGCGGCCCCTGGACGGCGATATAGGAGTGATCGAGGGCCAGCACCGCCGCGGTAATCGCGTCGATGAACCGGTCCGGGCCCTCGCCCGGCACGGGCAGCGCCGCCCCCGAGGCCATCCGCGGCGGAACCCGGCGGATGAGATCCAGGGCCGGATGGCGCGGAAACACCGGCGGGTGGGACTGCAGTCCCGCAGCGGCGGCGGAGGCCAGGGCCCCCAGGGCATCCTCCAGGCTCTTGGTCTGGATGGGTTGGTCTTCGGTCAGCGCGACAGGGACCTGGGAATACGGTTCGGTGTTCTTGCGGAGCTTGTCCCGGATGACGACGGTGTCCTTGCCGTCCTCGTGCCCCAGTTCCAACACCTCGGTGCCGAACCACCCGTTGCGTCCGGTCCCGTTGATCCCGGTGCCCTCCAGCCCGGCCGGCAGCGGCGGCTCATACATGCGGAACCACGTGCTGCCCTCGCGGAGGTCCGAGCCCGGACTGACCGTGCCGATCAGCTTCACTCTCCGCTCCGGAAGCTTGGCGCCGTCCTTCCACCAGTCCTCCAGCACCTCCGCCTCCTCGACGAGGAAGACGTTGCGGTCCTGCTGGTGACGCGTGTCCGGCCCGTTCTCGCAGCGGTCGAAGTGCGCCCACCAGAACGCCTTGCGCTCCCGGCGGTGATAGCTGACCGCAGCCGCCAGCATTGACAAGGCTTTCCGGTCGTCCCCGGACAGCCCGACGGCGGCATCCGCCAGCCCGGCCAGCGCCGCTTCCAGCGGGTCCAGGTCAGCGGCACCCGGCGCGGCATCCAGTGCGGTGTCCGGCGCGGCGTCGGCCGGCTGGTCGCCGGCCGCGGGGATGGCGGCGGACCCGGCACCGTCTCCGGCCGGCCTGATGCCGCGCTCCTGAGCCAGCCCGAGGAGCCAGTTCCGAAGCTCCAGCGTGGAGAGGCAGTCGTATTCGTTGTAGTCGGAGATCCCGGCGAGGATCGTGGCCGCTTCCTCGGCCCGGCCGTCGTCGCGCGCGTCGCAGTAGTGGGCGTAGGCGACCACGGAGGCGCCGGCGTCTTTCACATCCCCGGAACGCAGGTTCGTCCCCATGTACAGCGGTTCGAGTTTCTTGATGCTGTAGGAATTCTCGGAGATCCGGATGCTGTTGCGGACGCTCTGGTAGAGGTCCACCAGGAGTCCGTCCCGCAGCCATTCATCCACGATGTCTTCGCCGGCCACGTGCAGCACGGAGAGCTTCCGGAGCGCCGTCTTCTCGTAGGGGGCGTAGTGGTAGACGTGCATGTCCGGGTAGTCCTGCCGGCGTTTCTGCACGTAGTCGAGGAAATCGAGGAAGGCCTGTTTCTCCGCTTCCCGGCTGTGCGCCCAGAACGGCCTGAACACTCCGGGGACGCCGGGACCCGTCGGCGCTTCGATGACGCCGAACAGGTACTCCAGTCCCCAGACCCCGGTGGCGCTCTCCTGCCACAGCGGATCGCCCTCGAAGTCGAAGAAAATGTCGCCCGCGCTGGGCGGGGGCAGCTCGGCGAGCGTGTTTTCCGGAATCACCCCAAAACGGATGGTGTGTTCTTCGCCGTCCTTGACGTACCGGACCTCTCCATCCGCCGGGCCGATGCCGGTCTGCATCCGGGCCTGGGCCTGCAGGCGCAGCAATGCACCGTTCGCCCCGGGAAGCCGGGCTTCCGCCAGCTCCTTGACGGTAAAGATGCTCCGTTCATGGAGCGCCTTGCGCTGTGCCGAGTTCATCCGCGCCACGAGCAGCAGATCGTCGGTGGCCACGACCTGCTCCTGGCAGTAGTCGCAGCGGCCACAGGCGCTCAGCCCGGGCGCGCCCCACTGCACCGTGCCGGGCTGCGCCAGATGCGAGGAGGTCAAGGCAAGGAAGCGGTCCCGGCGCTCTCGGAAGACCGGCAGGATTTCCGACAGTTTGTGGTGGCTGCGGACGTAGTCAAAACCGCCGCCCGGGACCGGGACCGTGGCGCCGAGGACCAGGGTCACCACCGGGGACGGCGGTATCCCGGCCTTGAGCAGCTGATCGCCGTAGGCGGCAAGCTGGAGCAGCGCGGTCACCTTCGCATGGCGGGCCAGCTTGGAGTCGAAGACGGCGTAGCTGCCGTCGGCCTGGCGGACCAGGAAATCCGAGCGGCCGTGGAACTGGCCGTCGAAAAAGGCGGCCTGGAACACCACGTCGGCGCCGGAGCGCAGGGCGTCCAGGGATTCCCGGTGCTTGGCCAGCAGGGTGGCGCGGTCCATAGTCTGTGCCGGCACGACGTCGTACACGCCGCGTCCGGAGGCCGGATCCCAGTGTCCGAACTCCTCGACGAAACCCTCGAGGACCCTGAGCTCGTGGCGGTCACCCAACACGGCTGCATGCTTGAGCATCTCATCGGCGTCGAAAGCGCCCTTGGGCGAGCGGCCGAGCTTCTCGTCGAGTTTGCGCAGCAGCTGGTACTCGCAGCCGGCGGCCGTGACGAGGTCGCTCGCGGAGAAGACCAGCTCCGGCGCGTTGCCGGCTACTTCCGGTTCAAGAAAAAACACTGTGCCCCCGATGTTGGTGCGCTGCGGACGTAACGGCGTGCTGCTGCCTACGACCTTCGGTCAGCACAGCCTGTCCGTCTGCTATTCAAGCTATCAAAGCCCTCTGACAATCCAGCACGAACCTTAGTCAGGAGCGCGAGCCAAAGGGCCATGAGCCATAAACCAACCACCAGGAACGGGCAAAAGACCGTTGTTTCCTGTCGGAGGATCGGCGTAGTGTCTGAGACCATGACCGAACAGCAGCCCTACGAGCTGGTTCAGCGCTTCGCCCACTTCGAGCTGCGCCGCTATCCCGCGCACGCTGTGGCCGAAATACAGGTCAACGCGACGTTCGACCGGGCCGGGAATGCTGCCTTCCGGCCCCTGTTCAACTACATCAGCGGCAGCAACACCGCCCGCCAGAAGCTGGCGATGACGGCCCCGGTTGTCCAGGAGTTCGGTCCTTCGCAGAAGCTGGCGATGACCGCCCCGGTGCTCCAGAGCGGTCCGCTGCCGGGAAAGGAAGATCCCGCTGACTTTGTGGTTGCCTTTGTGCTCCCCGCAGGGGTGACGGCGGAGACGGCCCCCGTCCCGGCGGACCCCCAGGTCAAGATCCGGACCGTCCCCGGGTCCCTGGCGGCTGCTCTGCGGTTCTCGGGCAGCGGCTCGGAAGCTGCCTTTGAACGGCGCAACACCGGCCTCCAGGCGGCCCTGGTGCTGGCCGGGCTGACACCGGTGGGGCCGCCACGGTTCGCCCAGTTTGATCCGCCGTTCAAACCGTGGTTCCTGCGCCGCAACGAGGTTGTCCAGGACGTGCAGGAGCCTCTTCCACCCTCGGGCGAGCCCGGCCGCGGAGCAGGGTAAGGCAAAATGGCAGGGTGACCCAACTCCCGCAGCGCCCCGCCAGTTCAGCCTCCGCACCGCCGCCCCGGACTCCGTCCGCCGGGACGCAGCCTTCCCAGGCCGCGCAGACCCGGGCCCCGCACACGCAGGAGTCCGGCATCGCCGCGCAGATCGCCGCTGAGCTCGGCGTGCAGGCCTGGCAGGTGAAGGCGGCGGTGGACCTGCTCGACGCCGGCTCCACGGTGCCGTTCATCGCCCGGTACCGCAAGGAAGCCACCGGGACGCTCGACGACACCCAGCTCCGCGAACTCGACGAGCGGCTGCGCTACCTCCGCGAGCTGGAGGACCGCCGCCGGACCGTTCTGGAGGCGATCGCCGCGCAGGGTGCCCTGACCCCGGAACTGCAGGCCGCCGTCGTCGGCGCCGAGACGAAGTCGCGGCTGGAGGACATCTACCTGCCGTTCAAGACCAAACGGCGGACCAAGGCGCAGATCGCCCGCGAGGCCGGGCTGGAGCCGCTCGCCGACGCCCTGCTGAAGCGGCCGGAGCTGGATCCGGAACGCGAAGCCGCCCGGTACCTCAACGCCGAACATTCCATTGACGACGCCGCCGCGGCGCTCGCCGGCGCCCGCTCCATCCTGGTGGAGCGCGTCGCGCAGGACCCCGACCTGGCCGCCACGCTGCGGGAGCGGCTCTGGACGCAGGGCCGGATGGTCTCCCGCGTGAAGAAGGGCAAGGACGCCGAGGGGCAGAAATTCAAGGACTATTTCGAGTTCTCCCAGCAGCCGTCCGGCATGCCCTCGCACGGCGTCCTGGCGCTGCTGCGCGGCGAGAAGGACGGGGTGCTGGAGCTGGATCTCGCCGAGGCTGAACCGAACGACGACGCCGCCCTCACCGCTGCGCGCGGCCGGTACGAAGCCGCCGTGGCCCGGTTCCTCGGGGTCGCCGACCGCGGCCGGCCCGCCGACGCGTGGCTGCTGCAGACCGCACAGCTCGCCTGGCGCTCGCGGGTGCTGGCCCGGCTGACCGCAGACCTGCGGAGCCGGATGTTCGCCGCCGCCGAGGACGAGGCCGTCCGGATCTTCGCCGCCAACCTCCGGGACGTGCTCCTCGCCGCGCCGGCCGGAAACCGCGCCACCCTGGGCCTGGACCCGGGACTGCGCACCGGGGTGAAGGTCGCGGTGGTGGACGGCACCGGGAAGGTCGTGGCGACGGACACGATCTACCCGCACGCCCCGGCCCGGAAGTGGGACGAGGCGCTGCGGACGCTCGTGGACCTGGCCCGGAAGCACCACGTCGAACTCGTGGCGATCGGCAACGGCACCGCGTCGCGGGAGACCGACAAGCTCGCCGCGGACCTGCTCAAGCAGCTCACGGCGTCGGGCGCTGCTTCAGCAGGCACGGCCACGCCCCAGAAGATTGTGGTGTCCGAAGCGGGCGCTTCGGTGTATTCCGCGTCGGCGCTGGCCTCCGCCGAGCTGCCCGGCATGGACGTGTCCCTGCGGGGTGCCGTGTCCATCGCGCGGCGCCTGCAGGATCCGCTCGCGGAGCTGGTGAAAATCGAGCCGAAGTCGATCGGCGTCGGGCAGTACCAGCACGACGTCACGGCCGCCAAGCTCGACCGCAGCCTCGATGCCGTCGTCGAGGACTGCGTGAACGCGGTGGGCGTGGACGTCAACACCGCCTCCCCGGCGCTGCTGAGCCGCGTGGCCGGCGTCGGCCCGCTGCTGAGCGAGAACATCGTGGCGTACCGGAACGAGCACGGCCCGTTCAGCAAACGCAGCGAGCTGAAGAAGGTGCCCCGGCTCGGCGCCAAGGCCTTCGAGCAATGCGCCGGCTTCCTGCGGATCACCGGGGGAGCGGAGCCGCTGGACGCCTCCAGCGTGCACCCGGAAGCGTACCCGGTGGCGCGCAGGATCAAGGCCGCCGCCGGCGGGAAGGCCCCGGCCGCGGGGAGCTTCGCCGCCCTGAACCCGCAGGACTTCGTCGACGGCTCCTTCGGCCTGCCCACGGTGCAGGACATCATCGCCGAGCTCGAAAAGCCCGGCCGTGACCCGCGTCCGGCCTTCGCGGCGGTGACGTTCGCGGAGGGCATCGAGAAGATCTCGGACCTCCGGCCCGGGATGGTGCTGGAGGGGACCGTGACCAATGTGGCGGCGTTCGGCGCGTTTGTCGATGTCGGCGTGCACCAGGACGGCCTGGTGCACGTTTCCGCACTGGCCGACCGCTTCGTGTCGGACCCGCGGGAAGTGGTCAAGTCCGGCCAGGTGGTGCGGGTCAAGGTGCTGGAAGCCGATCCGGAGCGGAAGCGCATCTCGCTGACGCTGCGGCTCGACGACGAACCGGCTTCCGGTGGATCCGGTCCTGGGGGATCCCGTGCCGGTGGACGTGCGGGTGACCGGCCGGACCGCCCGCGGCAGGCGGCTCAACAGGCGCCGACAAAGCAGCCTTCGCAGCAGGCGGCTCAGCAGCCCACCGGTAAGCCGTCCGGTAAGCCGTCCGGCAAGCCGGCACCCGATCGGAGGACCCCCGCCAGGCAGCCGCAGCGGCCCGCTCCCGTGCCGGCGCCGGCCAACACGGCGATGGCGGAGGCGCTGCGGAAGGCCGGGCTTGGAAAGTAGGGTCCGGAGGTAAGCCGACCGCTCATCGCGGATTTCCTACCGCTCGTCGCAAAAATAGTACGTTTGCTGTCGATTTGCACCATGATTGCCGGAGGCAACGGCCGAATTGGGGCCGTTCGCCTCTACGCCGTTGGGACACCGACGTCTTCGACAAGCAATGGGAGCACTTATGGGCTGGCTGGACCGTGAACGAACGATTGCCCCACCCGGATTCAACCGGTGGCTGGTGCCGCCCGCAGCGCTCGCCGTCCACCTGTGCATCGGCCAGGCGTACGCGACGAGTGTCTACAAGACGGCGCTGGTGAAGCACTTCGGCGCCAGCCTGACCGAGATCGGCGTGATCTTCTCGATCGCCATCGTGATGCTGGGCCTCTCCGCCGCCATCATGGGCACGTGGGTGGATAAGAACGGCCCGCGCAAGGCGATGTTCACCTCCGCGATGTTCTGGGCCAGCGGCTTCCTGATCGGCTCGCTCGGCATCTTCAGCAGCCAGCTCTGGCTCGTCTACCTGGGCTACGGCTTCATCGGCGGCATCGGCCTCGGGATCGGCTACATCTCGCCGGTCTCCACCCTGATCAAATGGTTCCCCGACAGGCCCGGCCTCGCGACCGGCATGGCCATCATGGGCTTCGGCGGCGGTGCCCTGATCGCCAGCCCGGTCTCCACCGCGCTGCTGAAAATGTACGACCCGAATTCCGGCGCCAAGGGCTGGGTGGCCAGCGGCGACTCCGTCGGCAAGCTCTTCCTGACCCTCGCCGTCGTCTACCTCGCCTACATGCTGTTCGGCGCCTTCACCATCAAGGTCCCGGCCGAGGGCTGGAAGCCGGACGGCTTCGACCCCTCCAAGGTCAAGGCCGCCACACTCGTCACCACCGACAACGTCTCGGCCAAGAACGCGGTCAAGACCAAGCAGTTCTGGCTCGTCTGGATCGCCCTCTTCTGCAACGTCACCGCCGGCATCGGCATCCTGGAGCAGGCCGCCCCGATGATCCAGGACTTCTTCCGCCAGTCCGACGGCGTGTCCCTGGTCAGCGCCGCCGTCGCCTCCGGCTTCGTCGGGCTGCTCTCAATCGGCAACATGTCCGGCCGCTTCGCCTGGTCCGCCACCTCCGACGTGACCGGCCGCAAGCGCATCTACATGATGTACCTCGGGGTCGGCGCCGTGCTCTACACAGTGCTGGCACTGGGCGGATCCTCCAGCACCTTCCTCTACGTGGCGCTGGCGTTCGTCATCATCTCCTTCTACGGCGGCGGCTTCGCGACCGTCCCGGCCTACCTGCGCGACCTGTTCGGCACCTTCCAGGTCGGGGCGATCCACGGCAGGCTCCTCACCGCGTGGTCCGCGGCCGGCATCGCCGGACCGCTCATCGTCAACGCCTTCCTGGATGCCCAGGGCAAGCCCGGCCAGCTGACCGCCGCGTCCTACCAGCCTGCATTGCTGACCATGGTGGGGCTGCTGATCATCGGCTTTGTGGCCAACCTGCTGGTCAAACCGGTCGACGCCCGGTTCCACGAACCACGCCCGGACCGCGTCCGGGCCGAAGAACCCGCCATGGAGGCCTGAGATGAGCACAGCACAAACGTCGGTGAAACCGTCCACCACCGGGAGACTGGTCGCCGCCTGGGCGCTGGTTGGCGTGCCGCTGGGGTACGGCGTGTACGAAACCCTGACCCGAGTGGCGGCCCTGTTTGGCTGACACCGCTGAAGGGTTCACGGCCACCGCACACGCCGCTGCCGCGTCGTTCACGCCCCCGGCGACGTTCACCACGCGGCCCACACTGCAGGGCACCTTCGGGATGAGCGCATCCACGCACTGGCTCGCGACGGCGGCGGCCCAGGCCGTGCTGGAACGCGGCGGTAACGCGTTCGACGCCGCGACGGCGGGAGCGTTCGTGCTGCACGTCGTCGAGCCGCACCTGAACGGGCCCGGCGGGGACATGACCGGCGTCTTCGTGACCGCGGAGGCACCGGGCACGCCGGTCGTCCTGATGGGTCAGGGTCCGGCCCCGGCCGGGGCCACGGTGGAGCACTATCTCGCCGAGGGCCTGGAACTCGTGCCGGGCTCGGGGGCGCTGGCCGCAGCGGTGCCCGCCGCCGTCGACGCCTGGCTCCTGCTGCTGCGCGACCACGGGACCTGGGAATTAGCCGAGGTGCTGGAATTCGCGATCGGCTATGCCCGCGACGGGCACCCGATGCTGGGCAGGGTCGGGACGACCATCGCGGCCGTGGCGGAGCTGTTCCAGACGCACTGGCCCACGTCGGCCGAGCTCTGGATGCCCGGCGGCGGGATCCCGGCCGAGGGGGAGCTGGTCGGGAACCCGGCCTACGCCCGGACCTTGCAGCGGCTCGTCGACGCCGGGACCGCCGGCCCCCTGGAGTCTCCGGATGTCTCGGCGGGCGGGACTCCTGCCAGGACTCCGGCCAGTATTCCGGCTGGGCAGTCCCGCGAGGGCAGGATCGACGCGGCCCGCCGCGAATGGCGCGAGGGCTTCGTGGCCCAGGCCATGGTGGACTCCGTCCAGACCCCGCACCGGCATTCCTCCGGCACAGACCACCGCGGTGTCCTCACGCTGCAGGATCTCGCGGGGTTCGAGGCCGGCTACGAGCCGGCAGCCACGGTCGAGTTCCGCGGGCACACCATCGCCAAGACGGGGCCGTGGGGCCAGGGCCCGGCGCTGCTTCAGACGCTCGCCCTGCTTGAGGGGTTCGACGACGAGTACCTCGATCCGTCCTCCGAGCTCGGCGCGCACACTATCCTGGAGGCCCAGAAGCTGGCGCTCGCGGACCGCGAAGCGTACTACGGCGACACCGACGTGCCGCTGGAGTACCTCCTGTCCGAGGAGTACTGCGCCGGCCGCCGGGCGCTGATCGGCGAGCGGGCCTCGCACGAGTTCCGGCCCGGTTCGGTACCCGGGCGGACGCCGTACCTGCCGCCGCTGCGCACCCACTACACGCCGCCGGCGCTCGGGGCCGGGGGCTCCGCCGGGCTCGGCGTGGGGGAGCCGACCGTGGCGCCGAGCGGGGAAACCCGCGGCGACACCTGCCATATCGACGTCGTGGACCGCTGGGGCAACATGGTCTCGGCCACCCCCTCCGGCGGCTGGCTGCAGTCCTCACCCGCCATTCCGGAGCTGGGCTTCTGCCTCGGTACCCGGCTGCAGATGACCTGGCTGGAACCGGGCACACCGTCCACCCTGACGCCCGGCAAGCGGCCGCGCACCACGCTGACGCCGACCCTCGTGCTGCGGGACGGCAATGCCGTCACCGCGCTCGGCTCGCCCGGCGGGGACCAGCAGGATCAGTGGCAGTTGCCGTACCTGCTGCGCACGATCGTCGGAGGCTACTCGCCGCAGCAGGCCGTCGACGCCCCCACCTTCCATACGACGTCGATGCCCGGGTCGTTCTGGCCGCGCACCTGGGAGCCCGGCGGCGCCGTCGTCGAGGACCGGTTGGGGGAGGACGTCATCGCGGGACTTGAACGCCGCGGTCATGTCGTCACCCGCGCCGGCGGATGGGCGCTGGGACGGCTCTCGGCGGTGGTGCGTGATCCTGCAACCGGCGTCCTGCAGGCGGCGGCCAATCCCCGCGGCGCGCAGGGGTACGCTGCGGGGCGTTAGGCGTGGACTCGTGCCGGGCGACGCGCAGCGTGGAGTTGTGAGGTCTGCGTTCCTCGTCCTGAGCCTGCCTGACGTGTCGGCTCGGGGGCCGGACGTTCAGGCTCTCAGCAGAGAAATTCGTTGAGCGCGATCAGGTTGCCTTCGGAGTCTTTCAGGAACGCGGATTTCGCGGTGCCGAAGTCCATAACGTCCCCGCTGGCTTTGCCTTCAACGCCGGCGAAGCTAGCCGGGGCCGGCAGGATTGGATTGACGTAGAAGCGGTTGAGCATGCTGTGCCTCCTCGTTCGCAGTGCGATGCCGGATGCTTCCATCGTGGCAGAGAGCGGCCGCCTGCGTCGGGGCCGTGAGGCAACGGCTGTCAGCCGGCCGGTGGGAGTGTCAGCCGGCCGGTGCGAGCCGGTCCATGAAGCGGACCGACTCCTCGGCGATCTGCAGCTGCGCCTGTTCGCGGGAGATGCCCGGCTCGCCGTCCCCGGGTTGCTCACCGTAGTCTCCAAAGAAGGCGTGCACGCCGCCTTCCACTGTTGCGTAAATGGTGGCAGGGGGAAGCATCGGCTTCGACGCCGCGATCTTGTCCGGAGTGGTGAGGCCATCGTTCGAGCCGGAGATCGACAGCACCGCGAGGTCACCGGACTCCGCCATGCTGTCCGCGGGGTACGAGGCAAACAGCAGAAGTCCGGACATTTCGGGGTTGGACTGCGCGAAGTCGGACGCGCTGACTCCTCCCAGCGAGTGCCCACCAACCGCCCACGTGGTGATCTCGGGATGCCGGTCGATGGCTCCGTGGGCCTGGCCTGGGTGCAGCAGGGAAATGCCCAGAGGCACTTTCAAGACGACGACCAGATAGCCTGCGTTCGCGAGCGGGCGCAGGATGTCCTGGTAGGCGCGCGCATCAACCCGCGCCCCCGGGTAGAAGACGAGGCCCGCGCTGGCCTTCGCTTCCGGGGCGAGGGTGATGGTGGTGGCGTCTTCGGTGGTGCTGATGCGCGTGGTCCCGGGCGACTCCAGCGCCTGGCCGGCACTAGCGCCGGGCTGGTACGTAAACGGATTGAGCCACGCCAGAGCCGCGACCAGGCCGAAAGCAACAAACCGGCCCGCGAGGCCGCGGAGCAGCTGCCGGCCTGACACGTGGCGCTTCGCCCGTGGGTGTCCCGTGAGGTCCGTGTGGTTGCCGTGGTTCCAGCGTTCGAGCAGAGGCGAGCGTGTGACCAGTCGGATCATCCAGAGGAGGCCCAGTGCGGCAGCGGCGGAGAGCAGGATGGGCAGGGCGGGGTGGCCACCGAGGACGGCACTGTTGCCCAGCAACATCCAGAGCGGGACAACGATCAGCGCCAAAGCGGCGACGACGCCGGTCCAGTCCAGGACTTCCGCGCTGAGGTGCATCGAGTGTTCGGGGTCGTCCGGTCTGGCATCCTTCACAGTTCGATGTTATCTCCATGATCGAGATAGCTGGATTGTGAAATGTCCCACCGCCACCTTTGATCTTTTCGCCCGCCGCCCGCCCGCAGCCTTGCGGCCGGGCTGGACCCATCAGGCGGCGGTGCCGAGGTCTGCGGGGCGGAAGTAGTGGTTGCGTCGGGGTTTTTGGCGTGGGTCGAGGTGGGGTGGCGGGATGAACCAGGGGATGCCGGTGCGGACCTGGATGGTCCAGTGTTCTTTGTGGATTACGTGGTGGTTGTGGGAGCAGAGAAGTGCCGCGTTCTCGGTGCCGGTGGTGCCGCCGCGGGACCAGTAGTCGATGTGGTGTGCTTCGCACCAGGGTGCGGGGATGGTGCAGCCGGGGAACGCGCAGCCCTGGTCGCGGGCGGTGAGGGCTTTGCGGATATGAGGCGGGAAGACCCGTGAGGTGCGGCCGATGTCCAGGATCCGGCCTTCGCTGCCGAGGAGGATGGGGATGATGTCCGCGTCGCAGGCGATCTTCCGGACCGTGGAGGCGGTGACGGGTCCGGTGAAGAGCAGGTTTCCGGTGTGCTCCGGCGTGGCTCCCGGGCGGAAGGGACTGCCGGCGGTGCCCTGGACGTCCGTGTCGCTGGGCCGGGCGCTGGTCCCGTCGCCGTGTCCGAGCCGGGTGAGCAGGTCGCGGTAGTCGATGGTGACCATGACCTGGGGGCGGAGTCCGCCGGCGGCGGGCAGGGTGCCGGCGGCGAGGGCGAGCTTGGCGGCGCCGACGAGGCCGTCGAGGCGTTTCTGCGGGCGTGAGCGCAGGTCAAGCGGGACATCCACGTCGTCATTCCCGCTGCGATTGCCGCCAGGGTTCCCGCTGTTGCTGCCGTCGTCGGCCGGGGTTCCCGGCGTCTGCGCCGCGGTTGCCGGTGTCTCCACGGTGGTGCGGGGGTTGGTGGCGGTGTTCATGACGGTCAGGAGGTGTTCGAACTGTTCGGCGGTTGCGAAGATTTCCAGGTGCTGGAGTCCGTGGCGGGGTTTGCGGATGAAGGCGCCCTGGAGCTGGCGCAGGAGTTCCTCGGAGGGCTCGGCGCCGTCCTGATCCAGCGCATCGGTCCAGCTCCGGGCCACCCGGGTCAGGAAGTCCGGGTCGTTCTCCACCGCGGTGCGGGTCAGGGCGTGTTCCATCCGGTCGGCGGCCTCGGCGTCGCAGACGTGCCGGACACGGTCCAGGGCCAGGGCAATGATGGTCGCGGCCCGGGATCCGACCTCACCGGCGGCGACGGCGGAGCCGAGTTCCCCGTGCACGGGCGGGAGGGGTTCGCCGGTGAATCCCTGCCGCGGCAGCAGGCTCTCGGCGAGGGACAGCCGGCGGCGGGCCTCGCCGGCGCTGATCCGCAGCCGCGCCCGCAGGAACTCCGTGGTGTTCCGGTACCCGTCATCCGCAACTGCCGGGCTCTCAGCGGCAGCCGGAGCATCCACAGCAACAGCCAAAGCGGCGGTGCCGGTGGTTTCCCGCCAGCCGGTAGTCCACGAGGTGCTGGCTTTCGTGGCGGCGGCCGCGGCCTGTTTCCGGGTCCGGTCCACGGCCCCGGCCGCCACGAGCTGCAGATACTCCGCGACCCGCGAGAGCTCCTCCACGGTGCCGGCGAAATCCGACGCGCCCTGGAACCCCAGCAGCGCCGCGTCCTCGACCGCCGTCAAACCAACTTCCCGGAGGATGGCGAGGGCCTCCTCCACACCGTCGATACCGGGCTGTCCGGCCCGGGAGGATCCGAGGCCGGTGCTGCGTTCAGCGTCCCGGTCCGTGTCCTCGAAAGGAATGAAATCCCTGACGGTTTCCATGAAACAAAATCTACCGTCGAGCTCTGACATTCTTCGCGGTCCGTTACCCGGGCGTAGGAATCCCGTCGTCAGGAGGATTCGGGAAGATTCAGGACCCGCCATCCAGGAACCGTGGCCGGCCAAACTGGGTGCGAACCCCGGGTGAGAAGAGCACCGATTCGGGCGGTCCCGTGACCTTGATGCCAGCCGACGCGACCAGCTGGTCCTCGAGTTGGGTCAACTGTGCCCGGTACAGTGGCCAAGCAGTGTGCGTGTTGGGAACATACAGTGTCCTGTCTCGGAACCGGGTATGTAGACCGAACCGGGCAGTGAGGTGGAGGGACAGCGGATCGGTGGCTTCGACGTCGAACTCCGGGGCAACCGCAAAGTCGCTCCGGGCGCCGCCCCGAAACCGCCGCACCCAGTACCCGGCCCGGGCGCCGGCCGCGCCCGCCAGGAAGGCCGGTTCAGTCTGCCCAGCCGGGCGGGTAGCCGCCCCAGCGGCCCCAGCTGGTCCCGCTAGCCTGCCCGGAGGTCCGCCCTTAAAAGAGGAGGACGGATCCAACGCCCCCGCCCCGCGGAACCCCGCCCGTGACCACACGTAGGGAATTCCGGCCGCCCGCGCAGCCAGCACGACCGCCAGCCGCGTCGCATCCAGGCTGAGGAAAACCACGCCCCGGGTCCCGTCGGGCTCGCGGGAGTAAATCCGCACGTTAATCTCGTTGAAGCTCCCGAAATAGGGAATCCCGGGCCCGCGGCCCAAAGCGGCGCCCTGCATCCGGAACCCGATCAGCCCCACCCAGGCGGATCCGTCGAGGTCGTCCGGCACCACACCCGCCGGCATGAACGGCGCTGCGGCGGCATGAGGGATGCGCCAATGCAGGAAGACCGCGTCCGTCCACCGCTGATCCATGATGATCGGCGTCGGGAGCTCAGGGGCATCGGGCCAGGGATCCGGCCGCATCAAGGCGGGCACGCTAGTTCAGGCGCCGGGCATTGTCCGGAAACGCCCCGCCAGCGAGGAGTCCTCCGGTCGCGTCGGCCAGGGCAAAGGAAGCGGCGGATTCAGTCATGTCCCGAGCCTAGTGGCAGCCTGTGACACCCGGAAGCGGTTCAGCCCGCAGGTGACGCGGCGGAGGAATCTTCGGGTTGTTTCTGCCAGGGCCAGCGGCCGGTGATTTCAAGTTCTAGCGAAAAGCTCAGGAAGGTCCGGATCAGGACGATGATGGCGAGCACACCCACACTTTCATAGGTGGGTGCGACGGCTACGGTTCGAATGATGTCGGCCGCCACGAGCAGCTCCAGCCCGAGCAGGATGGAGCGGCCCAGCAGTTGCCGGTAGGAGCGGTAGACGGAGAGCGGTTCGGCGCCCGCAGGCTGGCCGCGCGGCCGGAATCCACGGAGCGCCATCGGGATGGACACAACGGCGCCAATCACCATGACGGCCACGCCGGCGACGTCCATGTAGCGGCCGGCAGCTTCGATAATCTCCGGAAGTTCCATCGTTCCCCTCACTCGACTGCTGGCTGGCGGCTTGGACGGGACGCCTTAGGGGTACCGTACGCCCAGGCCGGCGAGTATGTCCCGGTAGCCCTCGCGGAAAGTCGGGTACCGGAACTCGAATCCAGTGCTCCGCAACAGCGCATTGCTGCAACGTTTGTTTCCGCCGCGCGACGGCTCGCCGCCGGTCCGCGCACCGCCGCCCTGCGCGTTGCCGCTCGGCTCGCCGCCGCCGCTCTGCGCGTTGCCGCCGCCTTCAGTCGTGCCCGACGGCGGCTGGGGAAGTCCCAGCTCGGCGGCCAGGAAGCTCAGCACCTCGCCCAGCTCGGCGGGCTCGTTGTCCACACCGAGGTATACCGGTCCCGGGACGGGCTCCATGGTGCACAGGTGGACGATCGCGGCCGCGGCGTCGTCGCGGTGGATGCGGTTGGTAAAGCGTGACTCGGCCGGAATGACCGCGGACCCGCCGCGGACCTGGTCAATGAGCCGGGTCCGCCCGGGACCATAGATTCCGCCGAGCCGCAGCACCACCGGAGTGATTCCGGTCCCGCTCAGCCGGGTGGCGAGGAGATCCTCGGCCTCGCGGATGGTCCGGCCCGAGAACCCGCCGGGTGATGGCGTCGTGGTTTCATCAATCCAGTCCCCGCCGGCATCGCCGTAAACGGCGGTGGAGGAGACGAAGAGCACCCGCCGGACCGGGGCGGCGGAGTCCAGCACGGCGTCCAGCACGTTGGAGAGCCCGTTCACGTACGCCGCCCGGTAGGCGGCCTCGGTGGGGGAGTCCGCCGCAATAGCGACGACGACGGCGGTGGTGTCCGCCGGGATGGGCGGCAGTTTCCCGGCGCTCAGGTCAGCCGCGGCACCCTCGATGGCGGCCGGAAGTTTCTCCGGCGAACGCCGCCAGCCGACCACCCGGTGGCCGGCCGCGGCGAACCGCAGCCCCGCCTCGGTGCCCAGATCGCCGCAACCGGCCATAAGTACAGTCATGCTGGCCAGTCTGCCAGTTTTCGGCGGTCACGGCCGCCGAATCCGGTTAGCGCGCCGGGATCGGGAAGAAGACCCGCGGATCCTGCAGCAGTGCCGGGTAGTCAAAGTCCGAGCGGTTCAGGATCTCGTCGACCTTGAAGTTGCGCGCGAAGCGGCCCTCCACGGTAATCGGACGGCCCAGGACCTTGCCCACGGCGAAGGACGCACCGCCGTCGAACGGGATGGCGACGGTCGAGTTGCCCGGAAGGGTGTTGAACGCTTCCTCCTGCTGCTGGCGCTTCCGGGTGGGCTTCTTCACGAGCTGCTTCGGCGGGAGCTTGCGCTGCTTCGCGGGGCGGCGGGCACCGGAATCGGCGTACACGAACTGGTATTCGTCGTCGCCCGCGGCGGCGGCCTTCGCCTTGCCCACCAGCGGCAGGCTGACGGTGTCCAGCTTTTCCGGCTCGGTGTCATCGAGCGGCAGGCGCAGAACCCACATGCGGTCGCCCGCGGGATCCTCCGGCACCAGCTCAAGCCGGGGCTCGGGCCAGACGTATTCCAGGTCGGGCTCGGTATCCGGGAACAGCTCCGTGTAGAACCGCGGGTCCTTGGCGATCAGCCGGGAGCGGTGGCTCAGGTGCAGTTCGGGGGCTCCAAGCCACGGCGGCATGGGGATTTTCGCGGCGTAGTCAGGGTGCGCGGCCTGCGGGGCGAATTCCATGATCTTCTCGCGGGTGGTGTCCTCGCCGCCGCGGGCCGTCCATTCGTCGACCACGGTCAGGCCGTAGAGGGTCAGTGCGGGAACGTACCCCATCCACATCCGGATGGCCGGGTGCGACTGCCAGCCGTACTCCGGAATCACCAGCGCACGCAGGGTCTGCAGCGCTTCGACGCGCTGCTTGCCGAGCCGTGCGCGGTCCAAAGCCGCGGCGCTCTGCTGGAAATCGGGGAACGGGAGAAAAGTCTGCATCTCTCCAGTTTGAGGCCAAGAAGCCAATGCACCAATTGCGGGCGGCCGCGGGTGAGCGTGTTCACATTTTGGAATGGGACAGACAGCCAGATCGTCGGCGCGTAAACTAACACAAAACAGCCCCGCCCCACGGAAGACACGCGCCCATGTCGACGAATCAAGTACTTACACCTGCGGCGCCGCCTGCGCCTGTCCCGTTGCCCAAATACGGACAATTGTTGAGTCCCGACGCGAACGGCATTCTAGTCCTGGAGGAGTTCACGATCGACCCGGCAGCCGCCCGCAAGGAGCAGAACGGGTTCCGGACGGCAATGGCCTCCGTGGCGCTGACCATGCGGCGTCTGCTCGCGCTCCGGCTGTTCATTGCGTTCGTGGCGATCGGCAACCTTCCCCTGTTCCTGCTCTCCAGCGGCTGGGAGATCTACGTCGTCTCGCTGACCCTGGTGGTGGCGGTCCATGCTGCGGTGTCCTGGCTGAACCGTCACGAGCCGAAGATCCGCCAGCGGCGGATGCTGGAACTGCACCTTAATCGGGAAAAAAGCGACAACTACCGGAAAGTCCGCGACGCCGTGAAGTATGTCATCGATGCCCCGGGCCGGATGAACGAGAACCTCTACCTCGAACTGCTCGCCGCCAAGCGGGTGGCGCTGCATCTCGCCATGGGGACCGTGGCCCTGCTGGACACCAGCGACGACACCGCGTGGAAAGTGCGGATCGTCCGCGAGATTCCGCAGGCCGCCTGAGTGCAAACCGCCTGAGTGCAGGCCGCCTGAGTCTGGCCGGTTGACGCCCCGGCCGCCACAGCCAAGGCAGAACATACAAAAGAACGAACACAAGAAGACAGCACGACGCCGGAGGGTCCCCCTGGGGGAACGCTCCGGCGTCGTGGGTTAAGCGCTGCTGTCAGTCGGCCAGGAACCGGCCGGACTCAGCTTAGGCGGGAAGCTGCAGCACCTGTCCCGGGAACACCACGTCAGGATCGCTGATGGTGGCCGCGTTGGCGTCGGCCAGCAACTGCCAGCCGCCGGCGATGTTGAGCTTCTTGGCGATCTTGTCCAGAGTGTCACCCTTCTGGATCGTGTAGCTCTCGCCGCTCAGGGGAACTTCCGCCACGTGGCGCGCTGCCGGGGTGGCTGCCTTCGGCGCGGCGGCCTTGGGTGCTGCAGCCTTCGGTGCCACGGCCTTGGCGGGCGCCTTGGCTGCCGGAGCGGGAACGGCGGCGGGCGCCTGAGTCACGGGTACGCTCTGCGGAGCGACGGCGCCGCCGGTCAGGCCCAGCTTGGCGGCGCAGGACGGCCAGGCTCCCCAGCCCTGTCCGGCCTGTACGCGTTCGGCGACGGCGATCTGCTGCTCACGGCTGGCGTTGGCCGCAGACCCGGTGCCGCCGTAGGCCGCCCAGGTGCTGGGGCTGAACTGCAGCCCGCCCGCGTAGCCGTTACCGGTGTTGATGCCCCAGTTGCCGCTGCTTTCGCACTGGGCCAGGGAATCCCAGACGGAACTGGCGGTGGCGGTGGGGACAGCTGCGTTCGCTGCCGAGGCGGACAGTGCTACGCCGGCGATGGAAACGGCGGCGAGAGTGGCGCCGCGGCGCGCGACAGTGCTGTACGTGGATTTCTTCATGGGGGTGATGCTCCTGAGGGCCACCGGTGCTCGGTCCGTCCCCGGACGTTATCGCACTACTGCCCGCCCCTGACAATAGAGGTCGTTGCGGTGTCTACCGGTCGGGCAGTATGTGGTGGTGGTAGCACCGGGCATTCATGCCCGGCGTCCGGGCATGCCCACTAGGCTAATTCAGACTCCCGCCGTTATCAAGCCGTTATGCCGCCGAGCACCGTTGCCAGGTACGGCGCCGTCCGGCTTTTTTTGGACCGGGCGACGGCGGCGGGCGTGCCCACCGCAATGATCTTGCCGCCGGCGTCCCCGCCGGCCGGGCCAAGATCGATCACCCAGTCGGCGGCCGCCACCACGTCCATCTCGTGCTCCACGACGATCACTGTGTTGCCGGCGTCGACCAGCCGGTGCAGCTGCGCCATGAGGAGTTCGACGTCGGCCGGGTGCAGCCCCGTGGTGGGCTCGTCCAGCAGGTACAGCGAGTGTCCGCGCTGGGCGCGCTGCAGCTCGGTGGCGAGCTTGATGCGCTGGGCTTCGCCGCCGGAGAGCTCGGTGGCGGGCTGGCCGAGCCGGAGGTAGCCCAGTCCCACCTCGCGGAGGGTCTGCAGGCTGCGCGCGGCGGCGGGGACAGCGTCCAGGAACTCCGCGGCGGCGTTGACCGTCATGCCAAGGACCTCTGCCACGTTCTTGCCGCGGTAGGTGACCTCGAGGGTTTCCGGGTTGTAGCGGGAGCCGTGGCATTCCGGGCAGGGGCCGTAGCTGCCGGGCAGGAACAGCAGTTCAACGGCGACGAAGCCCTCGCCCTGGCAGGTCTCGCAGCGGCCGCCGGCGACGTTGAAGGAGAAGCGGCCGGCGCCGAAACCGCGGGCCCGGGCCTCCTCGGTGGCAGCGAACTCCTTGCGGACCGCGTCAAAGAGGCCCGTGTACGTGGCGAGGTTGGAGCGCGGGGTGCGGCCGATCGGCTTCTGGTCCACCTTGACGAGGCGGTCCAGCTGGTCCAGTCCGGAGACCGGGCCGACGCTGAGCGGCCCGGCGGACTCGGCGTCCGCGGACTCCAGGTCCTCGGTGGCCTTCGCGGCGGCGTCCGCCTCCGGATGCAGCCGGGCGCCGACCACCTCGGCGAGGACCTGGCTGACCAGGGTCGACTTGCCGGAGCCCGAGACGCCGGTGACCGCGGTCAGCACCCCGAGCGGGAAGTCGGCGTCGAGGGCGCGCAGGTTGTGGCGGGTGATGTCGCGCAGCTCCAGCCAGCCGGCGGCGTCCCGGCGGGCAGCGTCCCGCGATACGCCAGCGGCGGGGGAGCCGCCGTCGTCCGCTGTTTTCGACTTGTCCGCTTTCCCGGTGCCGTCGACCGGACCCGACCCGTTGGGGAACAGGAACGGCCGGGTCACGGACGACTCCACTTCGGCGAGCCCGGCGACGGGCCCGCTGTAGAGCACTTCGCCGCCGCCCTCGCCGGCGTGCGGCCCGACGTCGACGAGCCAGTCCGCGCGGCGGACGATGTCCATGTTGTGCTCCACCACAAACACCGAGTTGCCGGAGGACTTGAGCTGGTCCAGGACCGCGAGGAGGGGCTCGGCGTCGGCCGGGTGCAGGCCGGCGGAGGGCTCGTCGAGCACGTAGATCACGCCGAAGAGGCCGGAGCGCAGCTGCGTGGCGATCCGGAGCCGCTGCATTTCGCCGGGGGAGAGCGTGGGGGTGGAGCGGCCCAGCGCGAGGTAGCCCAGGCCGAGGTCCAGCAGCACGGTGACGCGTTGGAGCAGGTCCCGGGTGATGGCGACCGCCACCTCATTTGACTCACCGGAGCTCTGCTTGCGCGAGGCGGTCCCGGCCTCCGTGAGTTCGGTGGTGGGGCGGATGATCCCGGCCAGCTCGCTCATGGGCACGGCGTTGAGCTCGGCGATGGTGCGGCCGGCGAACGTCACGGCCAGAGCGGCCGGGGTCAGTCCGGCGCCGCCGCAGACCGGGCAGGGGCCGGTTTCCATAAAGCGCAGCACGCGGTCCCGCATCGTGGTGCTCTTGGAGTCGGCGAGGGTGTGCAGCACGTAGCTCTTGGCACTCCAGAAGCGGCCCTTGTAGGGCTTCGCGACCCGGTCGCGCTGGGGCGTCACCTCCACCACGGGCTGTTCCTCGGTGAAGAGGATCCAGTCGCGGTCCTTTTTGGGAAGCTTCCGCCAGGGGGTGTCGACGTCGTAGCCCACGTGCGTGAGGATGTCGCGGAGGTTCTTGCCCTGCCAGGCGCCCGGCCAGGCGGCGATCGCGCCGTCGCGGACGCTCAGTGAGGTGTCCGGGACCAGCGAAGACTCGGTGACCGTGTGCGCGATGCCGAGGCCGTGGCACTCCGGGCAGGCGCCGGCGGCGGTGTTTGGGGAGAACGCGTCCGAATCGAGCTGGCTGGCGCCGTCCGGGTAGCTGCCGGCGCGGGAGAAGAGCATCCGCAGCGAATTGGAGAGCGTGGTGACCGTGCCCACCGTGGACCGGGAGCTGGGTGTCCCGCGGCGCTGCTGGAGGGCGACGGCGGGCGGCAGCCCCGAGATCATTTCCACCTTGGGGTTGTGGCCCTGCTGGATCAGCCGCCGGGCGTAGGGCGCCACGGACTCGAAGTAGCGGCGCTGGGCCTCGGCGTAGATGGTCCCGAAGGCCAGCGAGGACTTGCCGGAGCCGGAAACCCCGGTGAACGCGACGATCGCGTCGCGCGGCACGTCCACGTCCACGTTCCGCAGGTTGTTCTCCCGGGCACCGCGCACCCGGACAAAGCCGTCCGCGGGACGGTCGGCGCCCAGCCCCTCCAGGGCCGGGACGGAAAGATCGGAAGCATGCTGAGCAGTGTGCATCCAATCGACTCTATCCGTCTCTGCTGCCCGCAGGCATATCCTTACCGAATGGAAACTAACGACGGCGTCGCTGCCACCGGGGACGCTGCAGCGGACAGCCCGGTACCTCCCGCCCCCGAGAGTCCCGCCTTCGCCGAGGTTCCCGAGGAGGTTCACGGCCCGCTCCCGGTCGCTGAGCTCCATCTGCACATCGAGGGAACCCTCGAGCCCGGGCTGATCTTCGCCCTGGCGGAACGCAACGGCATCCAGCTGCCGTACGCGGACCTGGACGAGCTGCGCTCCCGCTATGAATTCACGGACCTGCAGTCGTTCCTGGACCTCTACTACGCCAATATGGCGGTACTGCGGACCGAGCAGGACTTCGCGGACATGACCCGGGCGTACCTGGCCCGGGCTGCGCTCGCCGGCGTCCGGCATGCCGAGATCATGCTCGATCCGCAGGCGCACCTGTCCCGCGGGGTGGCCCTGGAGACCTGCGTGAACGGTGTGGCGTCCGTGCTGGCCGTGTCGGAGGAGGAGTTCGGGATCTCCACCCTGCTCATCGCCGCGTTCCTGCGCGACCTGACCGAGGACGCCGCCCTGGAGGTGCTGGAGAAGCTGCTCGCCATGAACGCGCCGATCTCCGGGATCGGGCTGGACTCCGCCGAGGTGGGGAACCCGCCGGCCAAATTCGAACGGCTCTTCGCCCGGGCCAAGGACGCCGGGCTGCGCCGGACCGCGCACGCCGGCGAGGAGGGCCCGCCGTCGTACATCATCGATGCGCTGGACCTCCTGGACGTCGAACGGATCGACCACGGAATCCGCTGCATGGAGGACCCGGACCTGGTGGAACGGCTGGTGCAGGAGCTCACGCCGTTGACCGTGTGCCCGCTGTCCAACGTCCGGCTCCGCGCCGTGGACACCCTGGCGGAGCACCCGCTGCCGGCCATGCTCGCCGCGGGGCTGAACGTGAGCGTGAACTCGGATGACCCGGCGTATTTCGGCGGGTACGTGGACGACAACTTCGCGCAGCTGAAATCCGTGATCGGGCTGTCCGAGTTCGACTGCGTCCGGATGGCGGCCAACTCGATCCGTTCCTCCTTCGCGAGCGAGGAACGCAAGACCGAACTGTTGGCCGAACTGGCCGCCTCCGGGCACTAACCCCCCCGTTGCCCTATCACTCCTGGTTGCTAAAACCGGCGGATGGGAACCAAAACTGACAGGGCAATATGGGGTTCCTCACGGGCTTTCCGGTGATGGCGCCGCTGCCGCTGGAGGTGCGGGGCCTGAGAAGAGGCCGATCAGTCCGTCGATTTCCCAGTTCGCCGTGGCGGGGTGACGGAAGTGCTGGTGGGGTTCAATGGCGTAGCGGGTTCGCCGTCCGGCCCGGACGCGGTGAAGGTAGCCTCCGTCTTCGAGATCCTTGAGGATCTGGAGGGTTGAGCGCGGGGTGATGCCCACCCTCGCGGCGATGTCGGTAATGCGAGCCTGGGGGTCGGCGGCCACTGCCAGCAGGACGTGCCCGTGGTTGGTGAGAAAGGTCCACGCCGGACGTGTGGGCGCCGGAGACGAAGGCGCTTCCGGGCTGTTCACCGGCCCCTTCTCCAGACCCGTCTCCGGGCCGGTTTGCGGGCCCTTTCCCGGGCCCTGCGGTGAGGCTGTCATGGTTGTTCCTTACTCATGTTCCGCCGACGACGCCGACGGAGCTTTCGTTGCGGAGCGCCGGCGCCACAGTGGTTCCAGCGCGGCGAGCTCCTCGGCTGAGGCGCTCCCGAACGGCGAGTGCGCCGGTGCCGCGGGAGCTTTGCGGCCCTGTCCGCGGGTTGCCCAGAGGCTGGCGCCGATGGACACCCCGAGGATCGTGGCGATGACGGCCAGGGATAGCGGGGTGGGGATATAGTAGATGTCGATCTTGAGGAGCATTTTGATGCCAACCCAGATCAGGACGAGCGCGAGTCCGATCTTGAGGTAGATGAAGCGGTGGATCAGGTCAGCGAGCAGGAAGTACATGGCCCGCAGGCCCAGGATGGCGAAGGCGTTGGCCGTGAAGACCAGGAACACTTCGTCGGTGACGGCGAAGATCGCGGGGATCGAGTCCACGGCGAAGATGATGTCGGTGACCTCGACGAGGACCAGGACGGCGAGCAGCGGGGTGGCCAGCACGGCGCCTTTCGTGCGGATCAGGAAGCGCTGGCCGTGGAAGTCGTCCGTCATGGGCACGTGCCGGCGGAAGAGTCTCAGGACCCGGGACTTCTCCGGGTCCAGGTGGTCGTTGCGGTGGCGGATCATCCGGTAGCCGGTGAGGAGCAGGAACGCCGCGAAGAGGTAGAGCACCCACCCGGCGCTGGCGATGATCGCGGAGCCCGCGGCGATGAAGATGCCCCGGAAGATCAGGGCGCCCACGACCCCGAAGAACAGCACCCGGTGCTGGTATTCGCGGGGTACCGCGAAGTACGTGAAGATGATCGCCCAGATGAACACGTTGTCCACCGCGAGGGATTTCTCGATCAGGTATCCGGCGAAGTATTGCTGGCCAAATTCGGCGCCGTAGATGTGCCAGACCAGGGCGCCGAAGCCCACTCCGCAGGCGACCCACACGCCGGACCACAATGCCGCTTCCCGGACACCGATGACGTGTGCCCTGCGGTGCGCGAACAAGTCCACGGCCAGCATCAGGACAATGACAGCTAGAACGGCCAACCAGGCCCAAAAAGGAACATTCATTACGGGGTACCCGCTTCCAGTCAGTTCAACCAACTGGAGGTCTTTCCCGGCCCCGGGGGGCCTGTCCCGCCGGGCCGCTCAGGGTCGGCCGTACTGACGACGGGACATTCAGGGGATACTCCCCTCCGTGAAAATAGTGAAGCATAGTTCACCTATCAGGGCAAGGGCGGCGGCCCGCCGACGTCGTCGAACTCGGCCGTCCGGGCATTGACGCTCCCATTGCCCTATCACTCCTGGGTGCCAACACCGGCGGATGGGAACCAAACCTGATAGGGCAAAGGGGGTACCGGCCGGCCTTGCCCGGATCACCCCCGGCGGAGGATGCACCGGGCGCCGGTGCCCGGCAGAGTGCTGCTTATGACGACGACCGGACAACGCCGGAGCGGCTGGCTGCGCCAGCTGATGCCAGGGCTCGACGTCGCCGCGGCGTACCAGAAGAGCTGGTTCGGCAAGGACATCGTCGCCGGCATCGTCCTGGCGACGCTGCTGGTTCCGCAGGGCATGGCCTACGCGGAGCTGGCCGGGCTGCCGCCGATCACCGGGCTGTACACCACCGTGCTTTGCCTGCTCGCCTATGCGGTCTTCGGTCCGTCCCGCATCCTCGTGCTGGGGCCGGACTCCTCGCTCGGCCCGATGATCGCCGCTACGGTCCTGCCGCTCGTCGCGTCCGACGGCGACCCGCAGAAGGCGGTCGTCCTCGCGTCGATGCTCGCGCTGATGGTCGGCGTCATTATGGTCCTCGCGTCCGTCGCCAAGCTCGGTTTCATCGCGGACCTCATCTCCAAGCCGACCATGATCGGCTACATGAACGGCCTCGCGATCACCATCCTGGTCGGGCAGCTCCCGAAGCTCTTCGGGTTCTCGGTGAGCGGGGAGGGCTTCATCGGGGACCTCGTAGGCTTCATCCAGGGCCTGGCCGCGGGCGAGGCGGTGGTGGCCGCGGCCGCCGTCGGAATCAGCGGGATCGTGCTGATCCTGGCGCTGCAACGGTGGCTGCCCAAGGTCCCGTCGGTGCTGGTCATGGTGGTGCTCGCGATCGCGGCGACCTCGCTCTTCGGCCTCGCCGACCGGGGCGTTTCACTGGTCGGGGTGCTGCCGCAGGGCTTCCCGCCGTTCACCATCCCCACCCTCGACTTCTCGGACTTTGCCCTGATGTTCGCCGGCGCCCTCGGTATTGCCCTGGTGTCGTTGACGGACACGATCTCGACGGCGTCGGCGTTCGCCGCACGCTCCGGTGAGGAAATCCGCGGCAACCAGGAAATGATCGGCATCGGTGCGGCGAACCTCGCAGCGGGCCTGTTCCAGGGCTTCCCGGTGAGCACCAGCGGCTCCCGGACTGCGGTTGCGGAACGTGCCGGTTCGAAGACCCAGCTCACCGGCGTGACCGGGGCCGTGCTGATCCTCCTCATGCTGGTGCTGCTGCCGGGACTATTCCGGAACCTGCCCCAGCCGGCGCTGGCGGCTATCGTGATCACGGCATCACTATCCCTGGCCGACATCCCGGGCACCATCCGGCTCTGGCACCAGCGCAGGACCGAGTTCAGCCTCTCGCTCGCGGCCTTCCTCGGCGTCACTCTGCTGGGGGTCCTGCCCGGCATCGGCATCGCCGTCGGCCTGTCCGTCCTCAACATCTTCCGCCGGGCCTGGTGGCCCTACGAGACGGTGATCGGGCGGGTGCCGGGAGTTGAGGGCTTCCACGATGTGCATTTCCACCCGGACGCGCAGCACCTGCCCGGCCTGGTGATCTACCGCTTCGACGCGCCGTTGTTCTTCGCCAACGTCAGGCCGTTCCGCGAGAACATCCGGCGGCTGGCCCGCACCGAACCCAAACCGCGCTGGATCGTCATCGCGGCCGAACCGATCACCGACGTCGACACCACCGCCTCGGACGTGCTGCTCGAGCTGGATCAGGAGCTGAACGCGCAGGGCACCTCGCTCGTGTTTGCGGAGCTCAAGCACGGGGTCCGGGTGAAGATCGAACGCTATGAACTGACCAGCCAAATCGACCCGCGCCACTTCTATCGCACCGTCGACGCCGCCGTGGCCGCGTACATGGCCGAGACCGGGGCCGAATGGAGCACGGGAGACTGAATGCCTCGCGTTGCTTTGGTGCCGGCGGGAGCTACTTTGGGGTGACGGCCCGCGTGAACATGCGCCGCAGCAGAGTGGCGGTGAGCCAGGTGACGGCGCTGCAGACCGCGACGCCCCAGGCGATGTCGGTCAGCGCCACCACGGCGGGGAAGTCCTTGAGGACCGCGAGCGCGGTCAGTGCCCAGGTGGCGTAGGTGAAGAAGCCGAACAGAGCGGCTCCCGTCACCCGCTGGCGCAGCGTGGCGTTCGGATCGTTGGGCCGGATGCCATAGTGCACGATCCCCACGACGTAGATCAGGTAGAAGGCGACGGCGCCGGCGAGGTTGACGCTGGGCGCCAGCAGGTCGCCGATCTGGCTTTCGTACTGGCTGTTGGCCACGGTGCCGATCCAGACGACGTCGACGACGGCGAAGATCACAGCGGCGACCGCGAAGGACAGCAGCCACCTCTTGACGTGGGTGCTCATGCCTGGCTCCTTTGGTCCGCGTAGAGGTTGTCGACGATATGGCGCGCGCGTTCGGTGAAGGCGCCGCGCTTGAGTTTCATGGTGGGGGTCACGAAGCCGTTGGCCTCACTGAGATCGGCGAGCAGCAGCACAAACCGCCGCACCTGTTCGGAGCCTGCGATCTTCGCGTTGGCGGCGTTGACCGCCTTGCCGATTGCGGTGAGGAGCCGCGCGTCGTCAATCTGGACGGCGCCGCCGTCGTCCGGGATTCGCAGTCCGGCCAGATCGGCGATGCCCTCGCGTTCCGCCCAGGCCGCGACGGACTCCGGGTCCAGCAGCACGAGCCCGCCCAGGTAGGGCTTTCCCTCTCCGACCATCACGGCGTGCGCCACGAGGGGGTCGCCCTCCACGTAGCCTTCCCAGATGGCGGGGGAGACGGTCTTGCCGCCGGCGGTGACGATGACGTCCTTGATCCGGCCCTTGAGGGTGAGCCGGCCCAGCTCATCGAGCTCGCCCAGGTCGCCGGTGCGGAAGAACCCGTCCGTGAACGCGTCCGTGTTGTCGGCGGGCCTGCGGTAGCCGGCGAACACGCCGACGCCGCGGGCGAGCACCTCGCCGCGGTCCGAGAGGCGCACTGTTGTTCCCGGCATCGGGACACCCACCGACCCGGCCTTGATCGATCCGGGCATGTTCCCGGTCAGCGGGGCGGTGGTTTCGGTGAGGCCGTAGCCCTCGATGACCGGCAGGCCCAGGCCGCGGAAGAAGAGGGACAGCTCGGCGTCCAGCGCTGCGGCACCGGAGAGCAGGTAATCGAGGCGCCCGCCCACCAGCTTCCGGAGCCGGGCGTAGAAGAGGCGGTCGAACAGCGCATGCCGGACCCGCAGGCCCAGCGCGGCCCGGGCGGCCGGGTCGGCGTCGCGGGCTTCGGCGAACCGGCCCCACGCGACGGCGGTGCGCTGCGCTGACGCCCACACCGGCCCGAGGTGTTTTTTCGTCGCGGCGGCCGCGGCGGAGGCCTGGATCTTCTGCAGCACGCGGGGGACCACCACGAGGAAGGTGGGCTTGAGGGCCCCGAGGGCGGGTACGACGTCCCGGGGGTCGGACAGGTGCGCGATGCGCATGCCGTTGGCCAGACAGGTCAGCTGCAGTCCGCGGGCCAGCACATGGGCCATCGGCAGGAAGATGATGGTGTTGCCGCCCTCGCGGACCACCTCCGTGTAGGCGGCGGCCACGTTCAGCACCTGCCCGACGAAGTTGCCATGGGTGATGAGGGCGCCCTTGGGCGCGGCGGTGGTGCCGGAGGTGTAGACGATGGTCGCCACCGAGCCGAGATCTGCCAGCAGGCGCCGTTCCTCGACCGCGCTGTCGGGAATTGCAGCGCCACGGAGTACGAGGTCATCCAGGTCCCCACCGGGGCGGGCGTCCATCGTCCAGATCCCCAGGCGCGGCGTCCCGGCCTGCTCGAAGCCCTGTTCGAGGAGGAGGGCATGCTCAGCCGTGCCGGCGATCGCGAGGCGCACGTCGGCGTCGGAGAGGATCGCGGTCACCTGGGGAGCGGCCGACGTCTCGTAGATCGGGACGACGACGGCGCCGGCGAACCACGCTGCCATGTCAGCCAGCGCCCACTCGTACCGGGTGGGGGACATGATGGCGAGTGATTCTCCGGGCTGCAGGCCGGCCGCGATGATGCCCTTGGCCAGGGCGCGCACCTCGTCAACGAACTGCCGGGTGGTCACCTGGCGCCAGGGATCCGTGATCGCCGCGTCCGGTGCGCGTACCTCGAAGGCGACGTGGTCGGGGGAGGCCCGGAACCGCTGCATGAGCAGCTCGGTCGCGTTCCGGTGACCGGTTGCCTCGGCCAGCAGCGGGGTGGTGAACTCTTTCATCGGGCGTCCTTCTCCGAAAGTGTGTGCAGGTGGTCCTGCATCAGGTGCTGGGCGACGTCGAGGAAGTCGGCGACGACGGCCTGGTGGTCGGCGGGCAGGGCGTTGATGTGCTCGTTCGTGGCGGTCATAAGGGGCCGCATCAGGTTCATGATTTCAAGGTTGGCTGCCGGGGTGACGTTCACCTGGACCTGGCGGCGGTCCTCGGTGTTCCGGTGGCGGGCCATGTAACCGCGGGCCTCCATCCGGCTCACGATCGCGGTGGCGGTGGCCGGCGTGGCACCCAGGTCCTCGGCGAGTTTGCCCACCGTGACCGGTCCCGACTGGGCGAGCGCCGACAGGGCGCGGTAATCGGTGAGGTTGAGCCCGAGTCTCCGGGCGACTTCACGCTCTGTCTCGTTGGCGAGTGAGAACAGTCCCTGCAGGGCCAAGGCGGCCGGGTGGTACGACGACGCGGTCATGGTGCCTCCTCAGGTCCCGGCTTACGGTGCGAGCCAATCTTGTTCGATGAACTATTATTCAATCTTATTTGATCATCTACTAGGATTGCTAAAAACTGCTGATGCCGGCGGTACCTCGTGGGTCGTGCCGGCCGCGGCCGGCTCTGTGTGAAAGGAACTTCCTGATGAAGGATTCAGACCGCAAGGCGCTCATCGCCCTCCCCGTGGTGGTGCTGATCGGGGCGCTTGTCGCCGTGGCCGGCAGCCAGGGCGGCGCCACCCTGGGCGGGATCCCCGTTTTCGCGATGGCGGTCGGGGCCGCGTTCCTCATCCAGTGGCTGGCGTTCATCCCGTCCTTTATGGCCCAGACCGAGAAGTTCTACGACCTGACCGGCACCCTGACCTACACCGCCATCACCCTGCTGCTCATCGTGCTCACGCCGGGGGTTGACGCCCGCGCCCTGCTGCTGGCGGCCATGGTGCTCGCCTGGACACTGCGGCTGGGCACGTTCCTGTTCCGCCGCATCAGCAAGGCCGGCAAGGACGACCGCTTTGACGAGATCAAGCCCTCGTTTATCCGGTTCCTCAATGCGTGGACCATCCAGGGGCTCTGGGTCGTCTTCACGGCGGCTGCAGCGTGGGTGGCGATTACCTCGGCGACCAGGGTGGCGCTGGACTGGTTCGCGCTGGTCGGCTTCCTGGTGTGGGCCGTCGGTTTCGGCATCGAGATCGTGGCCGACAACCAGAAGGGCCGCTTCAACGCCGACCCCGCCAACAAGGGTAAATTCATCTCCACCGGGCTGTGGTCCAGGTCCCGCCACCCGAACTACTTCGGCGAGATCGTGCTCTGGATCGGTGTCGCGATCATCGCCGTCCCCGCGCTGCAGGGCTGGCAGTGGGTCGCCCTGATCTCCCCGGTGTTCGTCACCCTGCTGCTCACCAAGGTCAGCGGCGTGCCGCTCCTGGAGAAGAAGTCCGACAAGAAGTGGGGCGGCCAGGAAGATTACGAGGCCTACAAAAAGAACACCCCCGTCCTGATCCCCAAGCTCTAGCAGCACCCCCCAGGATCCAAACAACGCGGGGTCAGTTGCCGCCCATCCCGGGCCCCGGGATGGGCCGTAACTGACCCAGCGTTGTTCTTGTTACCCGCGAGTACCGGGCCCGCGCTGTTTTTGTTACTCGCGGGTACCACTGTCCGAGGCCCCTCGCGCCCGCCGCCATGGGGTGTAATAGTGGGTCACGACACACAGAGTTAACCGATCCGACTCGCGGAAACTCGATGATCCTTGGCAAAATGCAGGTGGATCAATTGCTTCTAAAGGAGACCCATGGGCGAGAACACTGCCGGAAACACCACCCGTCGACTGAAGGCCGTACTGGATGTACTGGCAGAGGGGGTGTGGACGGGCGAGCAGCTGAACGCCGGAGCGGTGCTGGGCGAGGCAATCGCACGCGTTCCGCTCAACGACTTCGAGCGCGAACTGCTCAGCGGCGGAATTCCCCGCGGCCACAAGACCCTGACCACCGCCACCGCGAAGCTGGTCAAGGCCGGCTGGCTCGTCAAGGGCCGTGCGGGCTGGACCATCACCGAGGACGGCCAGCGCGCCACCGTCGCGTTCGCTGACCCTGCCGCCTTCGCCGCAGCGCTCGACGCCGGAACTCCCGTTCCCGCCGACACCCCGCTGCCGTCGGCGCCCCCCGCCGGAACGCCGGTTCGGAGGGCCGCCGCTCCGACGACGGCTCCCAAGGCTGCCGCTCCCAAGGCTGCTCCGAAAACCACCAAGGTGGCAGAAAAAGTCGCCGGCAAGGCTGCCAAGCTGGTCGAAGAAGCCGTAGCCCCGGTCGCCAAGGCAGTCCGCAAGCGCAAGACCGCCGACAAGCCCGCCGAGGCGCCCGCAACGGCCCCGGCTGCTGCGGCACCCGCCGCCGGTTCGGCGGCTCCCACGGCATCTCCCGCGGCCGCGGCACTCGCCACGAGTGTGGAGACCATCGAGCAGCCGGAAGCCGTCGCCGTCGCGGGTGACTTCAACATCCTGCTGGGCGCCCCCGCCAACTGGGCTCCGCAGTACGACGAATCCCAGATGGAACTGGATCTTGTCGATCAGCTCTGGAAGCTCGCGGCGGATCTCCCGGCCGGCACGTACAGCTTCAAGATCGCACTCAACCGCTCCTGGGACGAGAACTTCGGTGCCTTCGGTGCCTTCGACGGCGCCAACCACGAGGTGCACCACTCCGGTGGCCAGCTGGTCATCCACTACGACCACCGGACCCGCGACATCATCCTGCCGTAGCCGGCGACACGCATTTCTGCTGCCGCTGCGCCAAGAACCCTTCGATGCCTGAATGCGGGCATCGGAGGGTTTTGCGCAGCGCGGAAGACCGAGCGCGTCGTCAACCGCCGACCGGCCTAGCATTGGATTATGGAAACCGTCGAGGTGGATGGGCTGCGGATCGCCTACCAGCGGGCCGGCCAGGGACCGCCGCTGGTCCTGTTCCACGGCGCCGGGGAGGACAGCCGGATCTGGCGCCCCCAGCTGGAGGGTCTCTCGGACGAGTTCACGGTGTACGCCTGGGATGCTCCCGGGTGCGGCCAGTCGGACGACCCCGACCCGGAGATGTCCGCCGCGGAGCTCGGGGCCATCACCGCCGGCTTCCTGCGCGCGGCCGTCCCCGCGAAGCCACACCTCCTTGGGCTGTCGTGGGGTTCCATGGTGGTCCTGGAGCTGTACCGCGAAGATCCCGGACTGCCCGCATCACTGGTGCTGGCCTCCGCCTACGCCGGCTGGGCGGGATCGCTGCCGCCCGAGGAAGTGGAGCGGCGCTACGCCCAGGTGGAGGCCGAGATCGGTCAGCCTCCGGAGAAGTTCATCGACGAGTGGCTGCCCACACTGTTCACGGACAAGGCTGATCCCGGCGTCGTGGCGGAAGCGAGCAGGATCATGGCAGACGTGCGCCCGGCCGGGATGCGGGCGCTGCTGTCCGCCAGCGGCCGGGCCGACTACCGGCCCGTGCTGCCCACCATCAGCATTCCCACGCTTCTGCTCTACGGCGCAGACGACCAGCGGTCCCCGCTGCACGTCGCCCACGAGCTGCACCGCCAGATTTCCGGTTCAAAACTCGCGGTGATTCCCGACGTCGGGCACCTGGCCCACCTGGAAGCACCCGACGCCTTCAACACGGCAGTGCGGACCTTCCTGCACGGCATTGCCGGTTGAGCCGCCCCTCCCGCGGCCTACTTAGAACCGCGTCGGGTCCGGCCGTGGTGGCGGGACCGGGCCGGGGACCGGCCCGGGGTCCGGAATCGGCAGCGGCCCCGGCGTCGGGAACGGCCCGGGGGCCGGTGAAGGACCGGGCTCCGGGATCGGCGCCGGGGGCGGCACCGGTCCGGGCTCGGGAAACGGTTCCCCGGGCTGCGGCTCGGGCGTGGTCGGCCCGGGTTCCGGCGGAAACGGCTCAGGTTCGTGCGGCGGTGGAATGGTCATGGCAGGCTCCCTCACTCGTGGTGGATGGTGTGTGCTGCGCCGGCGCGGAAGACCTTCAGCTCCCACGGCCGGAGATGAAGGCGGGGCACTGCCGCGCCGGCGGGGTAGTTGCTCAGGACCAGCTCCGCGCTGTCCCACACGACGGGAACGTCGGCGTCGTCGAGCGCCACCTCCTGGTCCTGGCCGGAGAAGTTGCCCAGCACCAGCAGTTTGGTCTCCGGCAGCGAACGGACGAAGGCGTAGACATGCTCGTCCCGCGGCAGCAGCATGGTGAAGTCCCCGTGGGACACCACGGGATCGCGATGCCGCAGCGCGATCACCGCCCGGTAGAAGCTGTACACCGAGTCCGGGTCGTCCACCTGCGCGGCGGCGTTGATGTGGTTGGCGTTCGGGTTCACCGCAATCCAGGGGGAGCCGGTGGTGAAGCCGGCGTGCCGCGAGGCGTCCCATTGGACCGGGGTGCGCGCGTTGTCGCGGTTCAGCGGCGCGAGCGCGGCGAGGACGTCGGCGTCGGTGTGGCCCAGGTGGGTCGTGGCCTCGCGGTGGTGGTTGAGGACCTCGATGTCCCGGTAGTCGCTGATCGCCCCGAAGGTCACGTTGGTCATGCCGAGTTCTTCGCCTTGGTAGACATACGGCGTGCCGCGGTGCAGGTGCAGGACGCCGGCGAGCATTTTGGCGGAGAGTTCGCGGTACTTGCCGTCGTCGCCGAAGCGCGAGACCGCCCGGGCCTGGTCGTGGTTGCCCCAGTAAAGGCTGTTCCAGCCGCGCTCCGCCAGGCCGGTCTGCCAGTGCCCCAGGGTCTTCTTGAGGTCCGTGAGCTTGAGTTTCTTGGGCCGCCACTTGTTGCCGTCCTCCTGGTCCAGGGCGACATGCTCGAACTGGAACACCATGTCCACCTCGGCGCGCTCCGGGTCGGTGAACAGGATGGCCTCCTCCACCGTGACGCCGGGCATCTCGCCGACGGTCAGCAGCGGGCCAGGGCGGCCGGCGAAGACCTCGCGGTGCATCTCCTGCAGGAATTCGTGGATCCGGGGCCCGCCGATGTAAAACGGGGTGCCGTCGCCGTAGAGCATCCCGGCGGCGATGGGGCCGTCCGGCAGGGCGGTGTCCTTGGAGATGAAGTTGATGACGTCCATCCGGAAGCCGTCCACCCCCCGGTCCAGCCACCAGTTCATCATCTCGTAGACCGCCGCCCGGACCTCCGGGTTCTCCCAGTTCAGGTCCGGCTGCTTCCTGGAGAAGATGTGGAGGTAGTACTCGCCGGTGGCCTGGTCGAACTCCCAGGCCGGGCCGGAGAACGCCGAGCCCCAGTTGTTCGGTGCCGCTCCCGGGCCGCCGGCGGAGCCGTCCGTGGACGTCTCCCGGGGCGGACGCCACCAGTACCAGTCGCGCTTGGGGTTGTCCTTCGAAGAGCGTGACTCCACGAACCAGGGGTGCTCGTCCGAGGTGTGGTTGACCACCAGGTCCATAACCAGCTTCATGCCCCGGGCGTGCAGCCCGTCCGTCAGCTCCCGCAGTTCCTCGAGCGTGCCGAAGATCGGGTCCACGTTACGGTAGTCGCTGATGTCGTACCCGTTGTCATCCTGCGGGGAGGTGTAGATCGGGGACAGCCAGACGACGTCGACGCCGAGCCGGTGCAGGTAGTCCAGCTTGCTGATGATGCCCCGGAGGTCCCCGATCCCGTCCCCGTTGGAATCGGCGAAGCTGCGCGGATAGATCTGATAGACGACGGCGCTCTGGAACCAATCGCGGGCAGGAACCTCAACGGATTCTTCAGTCGGCTGTTCTACCGTCATGGGGACTCCTCAGCTGGTCCGGCAGCCAGCACCGACGCTGGCTCACCAACGTCTGATTATTGAACAGTTCGCGCGGGCAGGGAAGACCCCGCCGGTGCCATGTGGACGGCACCGGGCAGGGCCGCCTTAGTTCTTCGAGGCGATGCTCTTGTCGCGGTCCTCGAACACTTCCTCGCCGGGGCCGGTGAAGGCCCGGGAGCGCTGGATTGCCTCGATGGATCCGGTGAACAGCTGGGAGTCGTGCGGATCGGCGGGGTGCCGGCCGGGCTCGTCCGCGGCGGAAACCTTGCCCGGCTGCTTCGCGGCGGTGCCGGACGCAGCGGAGGGCGTGCCCGCCCCGAGCGAAGCGGCACCGAGCGATTCGAGCCGGACGTGGGGGAGCGCCGTCGGGTGTTCCTGCTGCAGGAACAGCACCAGCTCCTCGCGGATCAGGCAGCGCAGGTCAAAGAGCGTGGCGCTGTCCGCGGCGCTGACGAGGATGCGCACGCGAACGAAGCCGGCGGTCGCGTCGGTGATCTGCAGGATGCCCACGCGCTCGTCCCAGAGCTCGGTGCCGGCCAGGACCCGCTTGAGTTCGGCGCGCATGTCCTCGACCGGGGCGCGCCAGTCCAGGTCGAACTCCACGGTGCCCATGACCTCGGACTGCCGACGGGTCCAGTTCTCGAACGGGGTGGTGGTGAAGTAGGTGGAGGGCAGGATCATCCGCCGGTCGTCCCAGATGTGGACCACTACGTAGGTCAGGGTGATCTCCTCGATCCGGCCCCATTCCTTCTGCACCACGACGACGTCGTCGACCCGGATCGCGTCCGTGAAGGCGAGCTGGATGCCCGCGAAGACATTGACCAGGGAGGTCTGCGCGGCGAGGCCGGCGACGATCGAGATCACGCCGGCGGAGGCCAGCAGCCCGGCGCCGAGGGCCTGGATGGCGGGGAACGTGAGCATCGCGATGCCCAGCGCCACGATGACGATCAGGGCGACTCCGATCCGGCGGGCCAGGATGACCTGGGTGCGGAGCCGGCGGGCGCGGCGGTTGTCCGCCACGTCCACCCGGTAGCGGGTGAGCACCATGGTCTCGATGATGAGGAACACCGCGACCGCCAGCCACGCGAGCGACCCAATCAGGGCGATCTGCAGCGCGTGGTCCAGGTTGCGGCGCCATTCGGCGTCCTCTGTGGTGAGGCCCAGGGCGATCCGGACGCCGATCAGGCAGAGCGCGAGCCGCAGCGGCAGGCGCGCCACCCGGGAGGTCTCGCGGAGGGCCGGCTGGTTGCGGTTGAGCCGGAGCACAATCCGGCGCACCAGCCAGGAGGCGAGGAGCCCGCCGGCCACGGCGAGGGCCACTGCGAGGAAGGGGGCCAGAAACGGCATGGCGGGATCGAGGACGTCTTGCATTACTTAAGCTCTAGCAAGCTTCCGCGGGCAACTGAAATCTGCGGGGGGCAACGTGCGTAGCATCACGGCCGCACCGGCACCCGGTTCTGCGACGGTAAGAGCGCCAAGGGACCAAAGGCCCTAGTTTCCTCGCGGAAAGATCCGAGAATTGTCCAACCACTTTATTTTCCCAGGGGGAGGGTGTCATGCGCCCAGCCGCATCGTTGGCCACAGTCATTTTCGCTGTTTGCGCGGCGGCCGTACTCGCGGGTTGCGGGACCCCGGCCACCAGCCCACCGGCCACCAGCGCCACGGCCAGCGCCTCGCAATCCATGGCCACTTCACCTCCCGTCACGGCCCCGGCAGGCTGGAAGACCTTTACGACATCCGATGGCGCGCTCGCGTTCGACTACCCGGAGGCGTGGACCATAGTCGATCCGGCCGGACCGCTGTCAGAAGGTGCTGTGTTCGTCGCCCTGGTGAGTGACTACGGCAAGACCATGGCCACCCTGCGGACCAACATGGTCACGGGCGCCGAGTGCCCGGAGACGTCCCCCTTTATGGTGTACGACACCGAGCCCGTCCCGGCGCTGGCCCAGGACGGAGCGACCCCCAGGTTTGTGTACGAGGGGCGGACTGACCCGGACTCGAGCGATCCGTCGAAGTCCCTTACCCTGGGCTACGGCATCACCTCCGAGCCGGAACCCGTCGGGGACGCGGCGTGCCCCATCTCCCACTTCTTCACCTGGCCGCCCAACCGCGCCATGTTCAGCGGCGTCTATGACCCGTTCGACACCACCCCGGGGGCTCCCAAGAATGTGGACACCCCCGAGGTGTACATGGACACCACCGAGTACAAAGACGTCAAGCAGGCCATCACGTCACTGCGGCCGGCCGGAAAGTAGGGACGTGAGGAGGCGTGGGGGTTCACCCGGCACTGCCACCCGCATCTTTTCCGGGCCTACAGCCGGCGCCACATTGTGCACGTCGCTGGGACTGGTCCTCCTGCTGACGTCCTGCGGCTTGTTCACGGCCGAACCCGGGGGCCCCGCCGTTTCGCGGAGCCAGTCCCAGGGCAGCCCGGCTCCGTCCGCCCCGGCCTCCGGCCCCCCGGCTTCCGGCCCCCCGGCGTCGGACGGGCCGGCGTCGGACGGGCCGGCGTCGGACGGGCCAGCGTCGGAGGATCCAACGTCGGTGTGGCAGACCTTCACCACGACGGACGGGGGACTGTCCTTCGACTACCCCCCGGGCTGGACGGTGAAGGACCCCGGCGGCGCGCTCGAGGGCGATTTCGTGGACGTGCTGAACACCGGGGGGAAGCCGATGGCGGGCCTGCGCACCAACATCGTCACCGGGGCGGAATGCGTCGGCAAGACCCCGTACGAGGTCTACGATTCCGAGCCGATGGTGGCACTCGCCGAGGGCGGGGGCGCCGACGGCGGCGTGCCCCGGTACGTGTTCGAGTCCCGGGGCGAGGACCCTGATCCGGTGGCCACCCAGTCCACCATCGCGGCTTACGGCATCACCATGGTCCCCGAAGAGTCCGGCGACCTGGCGTGCCCGATGTTCCACCTGTTCCTGTGGCCGCCAAGCGGCGCCTTCTTCGGCGGGACGTACAACCCGGAGCACAACGCGACGCCCGGGGACCCGGCGCTGCCGTATCTGGAGAAGGCCAGGCTGTACGCGTCCACCCCGGAGTACCGGGACGTCCGGACGATGATCACGTCCCTGCGGCCGGGGGAAATGCCGGCGGGTTAGCAGCCGGGGCCGGCCTGCCCCGGGGAGCGCTCGCGGGGTTACGCTTGCCCTGCCAGCCCGTTCGACCTGGCACTGCTACTGCCACTGAAAGGCACGCCATGAGGATCAATCCTCGTCGCACGGACGCGTACCCGCCCAAGCCCGCTGCCGCCACGGAGGCCGATACCGCTCCCGGCCGGCGCCGGACGAGGCGCCGAAAACGGCTGCGCACCCTCTCCACGGCGGCCCTGATCGCCGTCGGGCTGGGCCTGGTCTCAACCGTCGCCAACCTGGTGCTGGAGCGGCAGGAACGGGCCAGCATCACCCCCTACGGCGAACGGATTGAGATCGCCGGCGGAACCGTCAACGTGTACCGGAACGGCCAGCCCGGCCAGCCGATCGTGCTCCTCAGCGGGCTGGGGACGGCCGCACCTGGGCTCGACTTCGCGCCGCTGATCCGGGAGCTGGGTGACTACAACGTCACCGTCGTGGAGGGATTCGGCTACGGCTACAGCGACATGAGCGCCGGCGAGCGGAGCAACAAGAACATCAGCACGGAACTCCACGAAGTGCTGGGAAAGCTCGACATCCCGCAGCCGTACGTCCTGGCCGGGCACTCGATCGCAGGCTTCTACATGCTGGACTACACCAACCGCTACCCTGCGGAAGTGGCGGCCGTGATCGGGATCGACGTCACCGTGCCGAAAGCCACGAGCGGGCCGGTGGAGGTGCAGTCGGGAGGCATCGACGTGTTGCGGCTGCTCGCCGTCTCCGGGGTCGTCCGCGCCGCCCTCGCGGTGGCCCCCGCGCTGGGCGAACCGGACGGCGACGCCCACACCCCGGAGGAACGGGAACGCATCCGCCTGATGACGATCTGGAATTTCAGCAGCCCGGCCGTGGCCGATGAGACGGCCCGGATCGGGAACAACGCCTCGGACCTGCGCGGAATCAGCTATCCCGACGGGCTGCCCGTGCTGGCCTTCGTCGCCGACGCCGGATCCCCGGAGGCAGCCGGCAAGGCTGAGTCGCTGGAGAACCTGCTGAAGAATGTCCAACGCCACAAAATCGTCCCGCTGGCCGGGGGCCACTACCTGCACTGGACCCAGTCCAAGCCCATGGCCGAGGAGATCAGGACCTTCCTCGCCACACGGTAGCCCGGAGCCCGGAGCCCGGAGCCCGGAGCCCGGAGCCCGGTAGCCCGGCCGCCGTCAGCCGGCCGCCTTAGCCGCCCGTCGTCGTCGGGGGCCTATCAGCGGTAGGGCGCCGCGATCCGGCACGCAGCGCGGTCCGGACGTTCACCTTCGAGGTGTAGGAGATCGAACCGTACTGGAAGAGCCGCACGGCGAGGCGGAGCATCACGGCCGCGCCGGCGAACAGGATCGCGATCACAATGCCGGCCTCGAGCAGACCCAGGGAGCCGAAGGCGTTGCGCAGCAGCGCGGTCACCGGGGCGGAGAACGGGAAGTAGGTGAAGATCTGCACGATCACGGACTGCGGATCGGAGACCACCAGCGACACAGCGTAGAACGGCACAAAGATCAGCGCCATCATCACGCCCATGAAGTTTCCGGCCTCCTTAGCGGTGGGCATCACGGCGCCGATGGCCACGAGCGTGGTGGTGAACAGGGCGAAACCGCCGACGAGGATCAGCAGGCCAACGGTCATCCGGACCGGGTCCAGGATCAGCGGGGGCACGTCCAGGGCCGTGAGGCTGAGCTCCTCGGGGAAAAACAGCCGGCCGATCAGGACGGGGGAAAGGAATACGATCATCTGCACCAGGCCGATCCCGAACAGCGCGATGACCTTGCCCGCGATGAGCGTTGTCGGTTTGAGCGTGGTCAGGATCATTTCGGTGACGCGGTTTTCCTTCTCCTCCAGCGTGGAGTTGAGCATCTGCCCGGCCAGGAGCACGATCAGCCCGTAGAAGATGACCAGGAAGACCATCGGCGGGATCACCGATCCCAGGCCGCCGGATTCCTCGGTGCCGTCGTACGTGACGGTTTCGATCTGCACCCGTCCGGCCGCGAGCGCGGACAGTTGCGGGGAGCCGATCCGCTGTTCGACGGCGTGCGTCAGCATGGCCTGCGCGACGGCGGCATACTTCCCGTTCTCGAAGAGGCCCCGGTCCGCGCCGTAGACGCGCACCGGAGTCGACTCGGGCTGCGTTGGGTAGTCGAAGAACGCGTCGACGGCGCCGGACTGCACGGCGGTGATCCCGGCGTCGGGGGAGCCCGCAGCGGTGGCACCGAAGAGCGCCGCGTCCTCGGCGGTGATCAGTCCGGAGGCGTCGGTGTAGGAGATGCTGAACTGGGCGCTTTTCTGCGCCGCGGCCGCGGTGTCCGTGCTGGTGTTGCTGAGGAAGATCAGCCCGAACACCACGGCAATGATGAGCGGGACGGACAGGGTGCCGATCCAGAACCGGCCTTTGGTCACGGTGCGGATGAACTCGAAACTCAGAACGGTGCCTAGATTGTGCTGCGCCACGGCACTAGGCCCCGTCCCGGGCGGGGGGCGGTGCAGTGCCGGACGTCCCTGCCGCGGCAGGGACGTTCTGGTCGCCGTAGACCCGGATGAAGATGTCCTCCAGGGAGATTTTGGTGGTGGTGAAGCTCCGGACGGTCACGCCGGCGTCGATCAGGTCCTTGAGGATGACGGCTTCGTCGGTGGCATCGGTGATGGAGAGTTCGGAGTAGTTGGTCTCCTCGAGCACCGCCTCGTAGTGCGGCGAGGACGGGATGGCGCCGGTGTGCCTGATCCGGATGATGCGGCCGCCGTACTTGTTCTGCACCTCGTCGATGGTCCCGTAGGCCTCTGCGGTGCCGTCCTTGAGCAGGATGACCCGGTCGCAGAGCCGCTCCACTTCCTCCATCTGGTGGGTCACCATGACCACGGTGGCGCCGCCCTGCTTCTGCTCGGCGATGATGTCCATCAGCAGGCGCCGGTTGACGGGGTCAAAGCCCTTCGTGGGTTCGTCCAGGATCAGCAGCTCGGGGTTGTTCATGATGGTGACACCGAGCTGGACCTTTTGCTGCTGCCCGCTGGAGAGCTTGTCCAGCACGGCCGTCGCCCGGTCCGCCAGCGCCACCCGGGCCAGGTACTCGAGGGACCATCGCCTGGCGGTGCGCCGTCCCATCCCCTTGAGCCGGCCGAAGTAGGTCATGATGTCGATGACCTTTTCCTTCTTGTAGAGCCCGCGCTCTTCGGGAAGGTAGCCCAGCCGGTCGCCGTGCTCCGGTTTGAACTCCCGGCCGTTGATGTGAAGGATCCCGGCAGTGGGCTCATAGATGCCGAGCAGGGCCCGGATCGTGGTGGTCTTGCCGGAGCCGTTGCTGCCGAGGAAACCGAAGGTCTCGCCGGCATGCACGTCAAAGGACAGGTCGCGGACCACGGTGGTGTCGCCGAAGTCCATTCGGAAGCCGCTGATGTGGACCCGTGCTTCGTCCATTGCGGCTCCCGATGCTGCCGGGCTTACCCACCCGGGGTGTTGCCGATTCGCCGCCTAAACGGCGGGGAAATGCCGGTGACGGCGGTGGGCCGGTGTCGGCAGGCCTGCCCTGGTTTTGCCTGTGCCGCCCCAGGCGTTGGAGCGGGCTTCCTTGATCAGACCCGTGCCGGCGCATTCGCGGACCGCCATGATGCCGTCCGCCGCGGACCGCTTGTCCTCAAAAGCCTTGGAAATCGCCAGAACCGTGCCGTCGGCGCCGAGGAGCCGGAACCGGACGTTGGCCTCAGCGTCCGTGAAGATTTCGAATTGTCCTGCCATGGTGTTTGTCCTTCCGGGCAGCACCGCGGGAGGGTGAGGCACTTCCATGTGCCATGCCGTTTTCTCGACACGTCCCCGCAGCGCATCTGACCATCCTTCCGGCTCGGGTCTGCGGACGGTAAGGGGCAAAGGTCCCTATGTGGAAAGTGCACGATTCCTCTGGCGGCGGCCGCCGGGTGGAGCGCTAGATTGGGTGCATGGCTGAGTTTCCGAGGGGCGATTCCGGCGAGTGGGTCCGGCTGACGGCGCGGGTGGACGGCGTGGTGCAGGCCGTTGGATTCCGCTACTGGACGGTGCGCCAGGCGGACGAGCTGGGGCTCACCGGAACGGTCCGGAACAATGCCGACGGTTCAGTGGGCATCGTGGCGGAGGGGCCGCAGTCGGTGGTACTTGAGTTCCGGCGCTGGCTGCGCTCGCCCGAAGCGCCGGGGCGGGTGGAGAACGTGGAGGAATCGATCTCCCGGGCCACGGGGGCGTTCAGTAATTTCCGGGTCGTGTACTAGGCCCCGGTGAAGCGGGCCAGGAACTCGAGCACGGCGGGGTGGGCCGGGTTGATCAGGTGACCGCCGGGGACCATAACGCTCTCTGCAGCGGGCAGCAGTTCCGCGAGGCGCGCATTGACGCTCCGCAGCACGCCGGGCGAGTCTTGCGCGGAGACGAGCAGTGCCGGCTGCCGGACGGTGGCCAGCTCCTCCGGTCCCAGGGCGGGCGGGTTCTCGCTGAGGTCCAGTCCCTCGCCCCTGATCTCGGCCAGCACCGCCGGACTGGTGTCCTCGAACATGTCCCGGAGCTCCCCGGGAAGCGCCTCCCACACCTGGCCGCCCACGGCCTCCCGAATGACAACGGCCGCCGCGGCGCGCGGGTCCGTTGCCGCCGCCTCCAGCACCTGCTCCCTTAGCCGGTCGGCCCATGCCTGGGCCTCGGGGTTCAGCCAGAACACCGCGGGTTCCAGCAGGACCAGTGCCGTCACCTGCTCCGGGTGCCGGTGTGCGAGGGCGAGGGCGATCTCCCCGCCGGTGCTGCGTCCGATGACGACTGCCGGCGTCGCGAAGAGGGCATCCAGCAGGGCGGACGCATCGTCGAGGTGCTCGGACAGGTCGACGGCGGCAAAGGGTTCGGGGCGCTCGCTGCGGTGGAAGCCGCGGCGGTCGTAGGTGATGCAGCGGCAGATCCTGGAGAGCTCGGCGGCCGGATCCTCCCAGAGCACAGCGGAGCTAGGCGTCCCGTGAATGCCGAGGACGGGCAGACCGGCGCCGCGCTCTTCGTAGTACAGCTCGACGCCGTTGACGCTCACCCGGGGCATGGATTAAGCGTAGGACGGTCGCCGGGCGGGGTCGAGGCCGTGCCGGATTCCCGGGCCGGGTTCACGCGCGGGTGAGCAGGCCGTGGCCCAGGACGGCTTTGCGCGACAGGGTCCGGTAGCCCTCGCGGTCGAACAGCACGGTGAGGAGGTCGCCGTCGTGCCCCATGACCAGGCCGGGCCCCCAGAGGGCATGCTCCACGCGGGAATTCAGCGGGAACGCACTCGCCCCGCCGTCGTCGGCAGCATCACCACCGGATGCAGCATCCCCGGCGGCAGCACCGCCGTCGTACTCGCCGGTGTGCTCCTGGAGCAGCGCGGTGCCGTCGGTGCAGGTGTCGCAGTTCCCGCAGGGCTCGGGCAGGTCCTCGCCGAAGTAGCCGAGCAGGAACTGGCGGCGGCAGCGGTGCGTCTCGGCGTAGCTGCGGATCATCGCGATGCGCGACTTGTCCACGCGCTCGCGGGCGGCGGCGAGGTCCACGGCGCGGTCCACCACGCGGGCGGGATCCGCCGCCGGGTCGAGCGCCACCTCGAGCCGGGCGCCGTCGTGGGTGGCCGTGACGGCGCCGGTGTCCTGCAGCAGGTTCAGCAGGCCGGTGATCCGCCGGGCGGGGAAACCGGTCCCTTCGGCCAGCGACTGGGGCGGGAGCGGCCGGCCCGCGTCGCGCAGCACCGTGAGGACAGTGAGCAGCGCGGCCTCGTCGGGGGTGTGGGTAGCGAAGTAGCGCCGCAGGCCGAGGTCCTCGGAGCGGTAGTGCAGCACGGCGACGGCGGGCCGGCCGTCCCGTCCGGCCCGGCCGATCTGCTGGTAGTAGCTGTCCAGGGATTCGGGGATGTCCGCGTGCACCACGAAGCGGACGTCGGGTTTGTCGATTCCCATGCCGAACGCGGTCGTGGCCACTACGACGTCGAGACCGCCGTCGAGGAACTGCTGGTGGACAAGCTCCCGCTCGGTGGGCGTCCGGCCGGCGTGGTAGGCCGCGGCGCGCAGGCCGTTCCGGGCCAGCCGCGCGGCGTACTTCTCGGTGTCCTTCCGCTTGGCGGTGTACACCAGCCCGGGGCCGCGCCCTCCGGCCACCAGCTCGGTGACCTGCCGGACGACCGCCCGGCGCTTCTCCTTGTCCTCATGGTGGCGGAGCACTTCCAGCCGGATGTTGGGCCGGTCGAAGCCGTGGACCAGGACCAGCGGGTTGGCCATACCAAGCCGGGCCAGGATCTCCTCGCGCACCGGGGGAGAGGCCGTGGCCGTCAGCGCAGCGGTGGTCGGGTTCCCGAGGCCCTCGCGGACCTCGCCCAGACGGAGGTAATCGGGCCGGAAATCGTGACCCCAGGAGGAGACGCAGTGGGCCTCATCCACCACGAACAGCACGATGTTCAGCGCCGCGATCCGTTCCACCGTGCTGGGCTTGGCCAGCTGCTCCGGGGCGAGGAAGAGGAACGCCGCCTCGCCGCTTTCCACGGCCTGCCAGGCGCGCTCCTGCTCCGCGGCGCTGTGCGAGGAATTGACCGCGACGGCGCCGCCCGGCCCCGCCGCTGCCCGCAGCCCGTCCAGCTGGTCCTCCTGCAGGGAGATCAGCGGGGACACGACGACGGCGGGCCGCTGCTGCCGGCGGTGCAGCAGGAGGGCGGGCACCTGGTAAATGGCCGACTTCCCGTAGCCGGTGGGCATAACGGCGAGGACGTCCCGGCCGGCGGCGAGGGCGCGCATCCCGGCGAGCTGGCCTTCGCGGAGGTGCGGCAGGCCAAAGGTGACGTCCGCGAGCCGGCGGAGTCCGGCGTCGTCGAGGGCCTCAGTCATGGGGGCGGCTCCGTTGCGACGTTGCGACAATGCGGGGTGGGGCAGGGCGGGCAGATGCCGGCCGTTGGTTTCAGGGTAGGGCTTCCCGGAAAAGTTACAAAAAGTTCTAGTGTCACCGGAAATGAGGCTCCGGCCGTGACCGGGGCAAAGGTCCCTCGGCAGCGGGCCTGTTTCTGAGTAGGGTGGCCCCATGCAGAAGATATCGCTCGATGCCCTTGCCCGTCAGCAGCTGGCGGCTGCGGTGGCGGCACCCAGCGGGCGTGCTGCGGATACGGCGTTTGGCGGCCATGAAAAAACACTCCGCCAGACGGTGATGGCGTTCCGGGCGGGGACACAGCTGAGCGAGCACCAGAACCCCGGCGAGGCGACCGTGTTTGTGCTCCGCGGCTGCGTGCGGCTCCGCGCGGGCAATGAATCCTGGCAGGGCAAGACCGGGGACCTGCTGATCGTGCCGGACGGGCTGCACAGCCTGGAAGCGGAAGAGGACTCCGCGATCCTGATGACCGTCGCGAAAATCAAGACCTGACGGCTCGGCCGCAGGCCGGGAGCCCAGTCGGGGCGATCGGCCGGGGCCGGATTACCGCAAGGAGCTGGACATGACTGTCGTTCCGTTCGAAGAGGTTCCACAGACCCGGCGGTGGTGGGCGCGGGCCGCATATCTCGCGGTCTTCTGCGCGGCGCTGGTCCCGCTGGTGGCCGCGGGGTTGGCGGGCACTGTTGCCCTGCTCGTGACCGCTGCCGGCGGCCTCGTGGTGATGGTGGCTGGGATCTACTGGTTCCTCATCAGCCGCGGTTTTCTGCGCTGGGGTGCGCTGGTGCTGGCCGTACTCGCCCCGCTGGTGGTGCTCTACCTCTTCATTCAGGCGGGCCTGCTGTTGGAGGTCATGATCACCGTGGGGCTGGTGTTTGTGGCACTGGTCTGTGCCCGCGCTGCCCTCCGTGAGCCCCGGGCCGGGTCGAAGATGACCGAGTACCCTGCCCCCAAACCGAAGCATCCCTTCGTGGTGATGAATCCGCGCTCCGGCGGCGGCAAGGTGGTGAAGTTCGAGCTGCAGCGGAAGGCGGAGGAGCTCGGGGCCGAGGTGGCGCTGCTGGAGGGTCCGGGCAAGGTCGATGTCGCGGCCCTGGCCCGGGACGCCGTGGCCCGGGGAGCCGACCTGCTCGGCGTCGCCGGCGGTGACGGAACCCAGGCGCTGGTGGCCGGCATCGCGGCCGAGCACAACCTCCCGTTCCTGGTGATCAGCGCCGGCACCCGCAACCATTTCGCCCTTGATCTCGGCCTGGACCGGGAGGACCCCACGGGCTGCCTGGATGCCCTCCGCGACGGGGTGGAGCTGCACGTGGACCTGGGCAGGATCAACGGCCGCACCTTCGTCAACAATGCTTCTTTCGGGGTCTACGCCGAGGTGGTGCAGAGCCCGGAGTACCGCGATGACAAGGCCGGTACCGTGCTGCAGATGCTCCCGGACCTGATCAAGGGCCATCAGGGCGCGCGGCTGCACGCCAAGTTTGACGGCACCACCGTGGACGGGCCGCAGGCGGTGCTGGTGAGCAACGGCCCGTACGGCAGCCACGACCTCGCCGGCCTGGGCCGCCGCACCCGGCTGGACCGGGGCGTGCTCGGCGCGGTGGCGCTCTCCGCCTCGACCACCCGTGAGGCTGTCGGCCTGCTGCGGCGGGCGACGAAGCGCGGCCTGATCCAGCGCACCGCGGCTGAGGTGGTGGTCGACGCCGATGTGCCCGAGATCCCGGTCGGTGTGGACGGCGAGGCGCTGCTGATTCCCACCCCGGTGCGGTGCACCGTCGAACCGGCCGCCCTGCGCGTTGTGGTTCCGCGGAAGCGTCCGGGGGTCCCGCCCGCGCAGCCGGCGCTGGACCTGATCCGGCTCCGTGAGCTGGCGTGGGGGCACCGGGCCGTGTACGCCACGGCCCAGGGGGCGGCAAGCGGCGGATAACGCGGGCGTCCTAGTTGCGCCTCGCCCAGAGTTGCAGCCAGACGAGCAGGCGCGTCTCGGGATCGTCCAGGTCAATGCCGAAGAGCGGCTCCACCCGGGACAGGCGGTAGCGGACCGTGTTGACGTGCACGTCCAGGGATTTGGCGGCTTCCACGGCGTTTCCGCTGCAGCTCAGGTAGGCGTAGAGGGTTTCCTCGAACGACTTCTTCTGGTGTTCGTCATACTCTGCGATCCGGAGGGCGTGGGCGCCGGGCAGCTGGCCCGACGCCGTCAACGACGTCACCATCTGGCGCAAATGCAGGCTGGCGCCGAGGGATTCGTCGTCGGCGACGATGTCATCGGAATCGGCAGCTATGCGCCCCTCGGCGACGTTCCGCACCAGCTCGGAGAGGACCAGTTCGGCGTTGACCCGGGACTCCTCGAGCCGGTCGATCGGGGCCGCCACGCCCAGTGCGGCGAGGACCGGCCGGGAGAGCAGCCGCCGGGCATTCTGCACAATCTTCAGAAGCGTGCCGCGCTGGAACTGCCGGGAGGATCCCGCGGTCTGTGGCAGGACGATGTAGACGACGTTGTCCGAGAACCCGCAGACGGCCGACGGCAGCCGGATGGCGCAGGCGGTCCGGATGGCGTCAAAGAGCCGCAGGCGGGATTGCAGGGTTTCGGACGCCATGGCATCAGACGGCCAGATGCCCAGGGCCGCAACGCGGATCGAGGATGCCGAGATCCCGAGCCGGATGGCGGCGAGTTCGGCGCGCTGCGGCTCGAACAGCAGCGGCTGGACCAGGTCGATCTGGCGGGTCAGGTTCGAGACGTAGGTGGTGCGCTTGTGCAGGATGTGGAGTGCCGCAACGTTGGCGGCGTCCCGGAGGATCCGGTGCGTGTCCTCGTTGTGGTGTTCCGCCCGTTCGAGGAGCCAGAGCGAGCCGAGGACGGCGTCGCCGGCCCGGATGGAAACGGCCGTTCGCCGGAGCAGCGGATCCGCCGTCGCCACCTGCAGCACGCCGGTGGCGGCATGGACGCGGCGGTAGTCCTTGTCGGTTTCAGCCGACGGCGGCACCTGCAGCCGCAGAATGGAGCTCCTGCGCGTCTCGTCGATGGGCTGGTCCGGGAGGGTCGAATACGCCAGAACCGTCTGGTCGGGAGCGGCGATCGCGACGGCGCCGCCCGCCTGGGCGGCCACGGTGTTGGCGAGATCGAACAGGTCACCCGGGCGGATGTCCACCAGCGTGCGGCCCGATTGCCGGTGCGGGACGACGGCGGCGTCCATGATCTCCGCGACCTGGTTCCACGGGACCGAGTCGGAGGCCCGGAAGAGGGCGATCCCCGACTCCCGGGCAGCCGCCCGCAGCGCCTTGTCCGGGCTGCCGTTGGACTTGTAGACGATGGCCACGTACCCGGCATCGCCGAGCTCCCGGACCTTGGCGCCGAGACGCTTCCCCGACAGGGACAAGCCGATGGCCAACGCAACGGCACCGGGGAACCTGGCCGGCAGGGCCGTCGAATCGTAAAGCACGGAGCCCGCGACGATCCTCTGGTCATCGGCCGGCATCTCGACCAGGCTGACAATTTCCGACCCTGCCGAGCGGGCGACGTCGGCCAGGGTAGGCAGCGGGTGCCTCGCCGTCGAGGGATTCACCGTCGCCGTTTCGCCAATATGTGCTGTTTGGTAGTTGCTGCTAATGACAAGCCCCCCGATTTGTCGCTATCTCCATAGTTGCGCGGCCTTCCACTTCCTACGCTGAACCATAACGCAGGACAGCAAAGGAAAGGCCCTCATTGAAAATCAGCGATGCCCGGCAGCTCATTCAGGTGAAGGCCCCCGTCCTCTCACGCCGACGCCGGGTCCTGGCCAATGCCTTCAACGTCGAGGAGTACCGGAAGTCGGCACAGCGGGTCCTGCCGGCCGGGATCTTCGATTACCTCGACGGCGGCTCCGAGGACGAAGTGACACTCCGCCGCAACCGGGCCGTCTTCGACTCCTGGGCCCTGATGCCCAGCTGGGGCCCGGTCTCCGGACCCGATACCAGCACCACCCTGCTCGGAAGAAGCAGCGCCCTGCCCCTGACCCTGACGCCCACCGGCGCAACCCGGCTCTTCCATCCCGAGGGCGAGCTCGCGGTCGCGGCCGCCGCCGACCGGGCACACATCCCCTACGGGCTGGCCGGGCTGAGCACCGTGGCCATGGAAACCATCGCGGAGAGCCAGCCGGGACTCGACCGCTGGTTCAACTTCGGGCTGACCTCCGACGCCCGGGCCCTGAAGGACAAACTGGCGCGCTGCGAAGCCGCCGGATTCAACACCCTGATTGTCGGCGTCGACACCCGGGCACTCGGCGCCCGGGAACGGGACCTGCAGAACGGCTTCACCGCACCTCCCGCGCTGACACTGTCAACCATCGCGGACATCGCGCGCCGTCCGTCCTGGTGGATCAACTTCCTGAAGTCGGACGGCATCAGTTTCCCGAACCTGGATCCGCGCAGTGCGGCGGCCACCTCCGTCGTCACACCCTCCATGTGGCAGCACATCCTGGGCCACTCGGACGCGACGAGCGGATGGAACGAACTCGTTGCCCTGCGGCAGGCGTGGCACGGCAAGATCGTGCTCAAGGGCTGCGTCAACCCGGCCGACGTCGCAAAGGCCGCCCGGATCGGCCTTGATGCCGTCCAGCTGAGCAACCACGGCGGCCGCCAGCTCGACCACATGCTGAGCCCGATGGACGTGCTGCAGGAGTCCCGGCAGCGGGTGGGTGACTCGATCGAGATCTACGTGGACTCGGGGATCCGCCGGGGCAGCGACGTCCTCAAGGCGCTGGCGCTGGGCGCCGATGCGTGCTCGATCGGCCGGGCCTACCTGTACGGACTGGTGGCGGCGGGCTCGCCCGGCGTCGGGCGCATCATTGAGATTTTCGGAGACGAGCTGCGGCGTACGATGACGTTGGTGGGCGTTTCCAGCATCCCGGAGTTGAAAGCTCGGGGCGGGGAAATTCTGCGGGACATCCGTCATTCCGGAGAAATCCTCGAAACAACAGCGTCAGGCAACACGCACTAACGAGTTCTGAACTTGCAGGCACCCGGCGCCCTCCTCCCGCAGACTTGCGGGAACAAGGGCCACTCTGAACAGCTAAGGAAACCATGCGCACCCGATACGTACTCCCCGTTCTCACCATAGCCACGGCACTCGCGCTCTCCGGCTGCGTCGACAACAGCGCACCCGCCGCCACCGGAACGGCCTCCGGAAGCGCCGACGCCATCGAGGTGAAAAAGAATGACGCAGTCGCCGCGATGCTTCCGGAGAAGATGAAGACCGCGGGCGTCCTCAACGTCGGCATGGCGAACAACTACCCGCCCAACGAGTTCAAGGACGACAATGGTGCGCCGGCCGGCTGGGCGGTGGACCTCACCAACGCCCTTGGCCAGGTCATGGGCCTGAAGGTCAACTTCGACATCGGTACTTTCGACAACATCCTTCCGGCGGTGAAGGCAGGAAAGGACGACATCGGCGTCTCCTCCTTCACTGACACCCTGGAACGTGAACAGCAGGTCGATTTCGTCAACTACTACTCCGCCGGAATCCAGTGGGCCGCCCCGAAGGGCAAGACCGTGGACCCCGAGAACGCCTGCGGGCTCAAGGTCGCCGTCCAGGCCACCACCTACCAGGACACGCACGAGGTGCCGGCGAAGTCGAAGGCCTGCACCGACGCCGGCAAGCCCGCCATCACCATCTTCAAGTACGACGCCCAGGACCAGGCCACCAATGCCCTGGTGGTCGGGCAGGTGGACGCGATGAGTGCCGATTCCCCGGTGACCCTGTACGCGATCTCCAAGACCAAGGACAAGCTGCAGACCGCCGGCGACGCCTTTGAAGTGGCGCCCTACGGGATGCCGGTCGCCAAGGGCAGCGAATTCACGCCCGTCCTGCAGAAGGCCCTCCAGACGCTGATCGACGACGGCACGTACAACAAGATCCTCGCCAAGTGGGGCGTGGAAGCCGGCGGCGTCAAGACGGCGGATCTCAACGTCGCAGCCAAAGGGTGATAGCAGATGAGCGAGCCCGAATCCGACCGGATGATTGAGTCGGAACCCGGCAGGAGCGGGGCGTCCGGCAGGACGCCGCCGGCCGGACGGGGACGGCACGACGACGACGCTCCGCCGGAAGCGATCGTCGCCATCCCGCTGCGCCACCCCTGGCGGAACGTGGTGGCGGTACTCCTGGTCCTCGGGCTGGCGGTCTTTGTGCTGGATGCCGCCCAGCGCGCGGACTACGGCTGGCCGGACGTGGGCAAGTACATCTTCGACCGGCGGATCAGCCAGGCCGCATGGGTGACGTTGTGGCTGACCGTCTACTCGATGATCGGCGCGATCGTGATCGGCCTGCTGCTGGCCATCATGCGGCTTTCGCCGAATCCGGTGCTGAAGAGCATTGCCTGGCTGTATATCTGGATCTTCCGGGGAACCCCGGTCTACGTGCAGCTGGTCTTCTGGGGCATCGTGTCCCTGATCTATCCGGTGTTCACCCTCGGCGTTCCGTTTATGGAGCCGTGGGTCACCATCCCGAATGAGGTCTTCACGAACCTCTTCATCACCGCCGTGATCGGGCTGGCCCTGAACGAAGCCGCGTACATGTCCGAAATCGTGCGCGCCGGGCTGCTGTCCGTGGACCAGGGCCAGGAGGAAGCGTCGACGGCGCTGGCCATGTCCTGGGGCCAGACGATGCGGTATGTCGTGGTTCCGCAGGCGATGAAGATCATCATTCCGCCCACCGGCAACGAGGTCATCTCGATGCTCAAGACCACCTCCCTGGTGGCCGCGATCCCGTTGAGCATTGACCTCTACGGCGTGTCCCGCGGTATTTCCGCGGTGACGTTCACCCCGGTGCCGCTGCTGATTGTGGCGTCCCTCTGGTACCTGCTTTTCACTTCCATCCTGATGGTGGGACAGCACTTCATTGAGAAGCGGTTCTCCCGGGGCACCGGGCGGGTCAAGACGGGCAAGGAACCGGCGACGCCGGGACCGGCACCGACGGCGGTTCCCGGCGGGCCCACCCCGCCGATCGGCACGGATTTTGGAGGAAAAGGATGACGGACGCGCCGATGGTGCTCGCGGAGCGGGTCTCCAAGAATTTCGGTACCAACAAGGTGCTGCGCGGGATCAGCCTCGAGGTCGACCCCGGCGAGGTCCTCTGCATTGTGGGCCCCAGCGGTTCGGGCAAGTCGACGTTCCTGCGGTGCATCAACCACTTGGAACGGGTTGACGGCGGCCGGCTTTCGGTCGACGGGCAGCTGGTGGGCTACCGCCAAAAGGGGGACAAGCTCTACGAGCTGAAGCTCAAGGAAGCAGCGTTCCAGCGCCAGGAAATCGGGATGGTGTTCCAGCGGTTCAACCTGTTTCCGCACCTGACCGCAGTGGAGAACATCATTCTGGCGCCCATGCGCGTCAAGGGTATTTCCAAGGTCACAGCCACCGCCCGGGCCATGGAGCTGCTGGAGCGTGTGGGGCTCGGCGACAAGGGGGACGCCTATCCGGCGCACCTGTCCGGCGGGCAGCAGCAGCGCGTGGCGATCGCCCGTGCGCTGGCCATGGACCCGAAGCTGATGCTCTTCGACGAGCCGACAAGCGCCCTGGACCCGGAACTGGTGGGCGAGGTGCTCGACGTTATGAAGGAACTGGCCAAGAGCGGAATGACCATGATCGTGGTGACCCATGAGATGGGGTTCGCCCGCGAGGTGGCGGACACACTGGTGTTCATGGACGAAGGCGTGGTGGTGGAGGCCGGACCGCCCCGGGAGATCCTGAGCAATCCGCAGCACGACCGGACCAGGGCGTTCCTCTCCAAGGTCCTCTGACACCGGGAGTTGACGACGCGGTGGCGGGCCCGGCCTGACACTAGGCCCGGTCCTGCCACCGGCCCGGCCCGGCCGGCGGCTGTGGCTTAGCCGCCGCGCGAGTGGAAAGATGAAGTCGTGGAACGCCTCGCGGACAGCAAGGTCTGGGCTGACTACAACGCGGCCCAGGCGGAGCGTCCTGTGCGCTCCCTCTGCCTGGACGCCATGGCCTTCGCCGGTCCGGGCAACGGCCGCCTCGCCATCGACCTGGGCTGCGGCGCCGGGAAGGAAACGCTGGCGATGCTGCGCGCCGGCTGGCACGTGCATGCCGTCGACTCCCTGCCGGACACCCGGGAACGGCTGCTGGGCATCGCTCCGCCGGACGCGGACGGCCGGCTCAGCATCGAGGTGCGGGCCTTCCAGGACCTCCGGGCGCTCCCGCCGGCAGGCCTCATTTTCGCCGGCTATTCGCTGCCCTTCATCCGCCCGGACAGGTTCGCCGGGTTCTGGGCCGTGATGTTGAAGGCGCTCCGGTCCCGGGGCGTGCTGGCGGTGAACCTCTTCGGGGACCGCGACTCCTGGGCGGACATCCCGGAGTGGAACTTCCACACCGAAGAGGCAGCGCGGCAGCTCTTCGACGGGCTGGAGATCCTGAAGTTCGAGGTGTACGACGACGACGGGCAGTCGTTCCGCGGTCCCAAGCACTGGCACATCTACGACGTGATCGCCCGCAGGCCGTGATGCCGCCGTCACGGGCAGCAGTCTTTTCCCTCCCCGCCGCGAGGGATTCCCCGGGATTCCGAGGCTTCCCGGGTGCCGCAGGACCAAAAGCCTGCGCTGCGTGACGCGTCAGCCGGCCGGTCGCGGCGGAATTTGTCGTCCGGTTCGATTTTGGCTGGCGCCGTGGGACAGACTGTTGCCGTGAGCAACTCTCCCCGGACGGGTCTCGCCGTCGCAGGACTCAGCCTGGGCACGGCCCTGAACCCGCTGAATTCCTCGATGATCGCCGTCGCCCTGGTGGTGCTGCGCGCTGACTTCGGGCTCGACGTCGCCACCGTCACCTGGGTGATCACCTCCTTCTACCTCACCTCCGCCGCGGGGCAGCCGCTCATGGGCCGGCTGGCGGACCGCTTCGGCCCGCGGCGGCTGTTCATGATCGGCATGGCCCTGGTGGCCGTGACCTGCGCCTTGGCCCCGTTCTCGCCGAACTTCGCGGTGCTCTGCGTGGCCCGCGCCTTCATGGCCCTCGGCACGGCCGCCGCCTACCCGAGCGCCGTGGTGATGGTCGGCGCCCTGGCGAAGCAGGCGAACGTGAAGTCCACCCGGCCGCTGGGCCGGATCCAGATGGCCAACACCTCCGCGGCCGCCGTCGGTCCGGTGGTGGGCGGGCTGCTGGTGGGGTTCGTCGGCTGGGAAGCCCTGTTCCTTATCAACGTCCCGCTGGCGCTGGCAGCGATTATCCTGGTCCGCCGCTTTGCCCCGGCGGACGAGGGCCGGGAACGTGGCCGGGTCTCGGAGTTGCTGCGGGACTCGGACATCCCCGGCATCCTAGCCTTCGTCGGCTCCATGGTCCTGGTGATGATGGCGCTGCTCAATGTGTTGCCGGTCTACCGCTGGTGGCTGCTGGGCGCAGGTACCCTGCTGGCCGTGCTCTTCGTGTGGCGCGAGCTGCGTTTCGCCCCGCCGTTCCTGGATCTGCGGCTGCTGGGCAGGAACCGGCCGCTGCTGCTGGTGTATCTGGGGTTCGCCCTGTTCAGCGCCGTCTACTATTTCGCGTTCTTCGGCCTGCCGCAGCTGCTGCAGGAAGCTGGCGGCTACGAGCCCGGGGTGGTGGGCCTGCTGATGTTGCCGCTGGCAGCGATGTCGGTGGTGGTGACGCCGTTAGCGGTCCGCGCCATCGACCGGTTCGGGGTCAAGCGGGTGCTGGTCTCCGGCGTCGTTCTACTCATTGTGGCCTCCGCGGCGATGTGGCTGCTGACGGGCTGGTTCGCCGTTCCGCTGGTGCTGGCGCTGACCGCATTCCTGGGCGTGCCCTACGGGGTCGCCAGCATCGCCTACAACCAGGGCATGTACCTCTCCACCCGGCCGGAAGAGCGGGGTGTGGCCGCCGGGATCTTCCAGACCTGCCGGTATCTGGGGGCGATCACGGCAACGGTGCTGATCGGCATCTTCTACGGCACGGGAGTGAACCAGGCCAACTGGGGGCTGATGGTTTTCGTCATGCTGGGACTCGGCGCGGTGGTGTTGGTGGTGTCGCTGCTGTGGCGGGAGCGACGGGGCTAAGGACCGCCGGGCCGGGCTCCGGCGCCGTCTGACCCGATGGGCCCCCGCCGTCCCAGTGATACTGCCGCAGGAGGTTGGACCGGGCAGGGTCCTTGAGCTTCGCCATCGCCCCGACCTCGATCCGGCGGATGCTTTCCCGGGTGGCGCCGAAGACCTTCGCCACCGCGTCCAGGGTATTCGCCCCGCCGCCGGTCAGACCGAAGCGCAGCGCAATGACTTGGGCCTCCCGGTCCTCGAGTGTGCCGAGCACGGCAAGCAGCTGCGCGTTCAGCTGCTGCCGGAAGAGCGCATCCGTCGCATCGGGGACGGAGGAATCCCACAGTTGTTCGGCCAGGGCTTCGGTTCCGCCCCTGCCGTCGGGCACCTGAGCATCCAACGAACAGACTGGCTTGTCCAAGGCCAGCAGACACCCAACCGTCTCGATCGAACTACCCGTCAGCCGGCTAACGTCCTCGACGCTGCAGATGGCCCCTGTGATGGCGGCCGTCCGTTGCGCTGACCGAACTTTCCGCAGCTGGTCGACGACGTGGGTCGGCAGCCGGATGAGTCGCGACTGATCAGCCAGCGCCCGGATGATGGCGCTCCGGATATGCCACGAGGCGTGGGTGGAGAACTTGCAACCCTTGGTGAAGTCGAACCTGCGCACGGCCCTGTGCAGTCCCAGGTTTCCTTCCTGGATCAGGTCCTCAAAATCGAGGCCGTAGCGGGTGTAATGCTTGGCGATCGACACGACAAGCCGGAGATTGGCGTGGAGCAGCGCGTCTGCGGCACGCTTGCCCAGAAGGACGATCGACCGAAGCTCCCCGCTGTCCTGGCTGGCCCGCGAGGTATCGTCCGCCAGAAGCTGCTCCGCGAGAAGCCCGGCCTCGATCTCCTGCGCCAGTTCCACTTCCTGCTCGGCGGTGAGTAGGTCGTATCGGCCCAGCCGGCGCAGGTAGTCCCCGACGGCGTCGTCGGTGACCCCGCCGGTGGGCGCCAGTAATTCCGGCCAGCCAGGGTCATTTGGCTCGAAGGAGTCGGGGACCGATGCGGCTGCTGCAGGCGAGAATGGCGTCGTGCCGGTTGCTTTGTAGACCCGGTCAGCCATGTCATCCCCTGTTGGACGGTTCAAGCTTGTGAAGGCAGACTACGGGGCCGGTGTGACAAATATCGGGGCGACTACAGTGGCCGCCATGCGAAAGGTCATCTGGCTGTGGCGGAGGTCGCTGAAGAGCCGGTTGGGGCCTATTGACAGGCTCGAAGCGCCGGATTATCTTCTGCCTTAACAGGGCATTTAGCCCATTCCACACTACTTTTTCACAGTCGTTCTCGGCGCTCCGCGCGGCGCCCACTGCCCGGATGGCAGTCTGGCGGCGTGGGTGCGTGCGGCATGCCCGGACAATGCGCTGGGGGATCCAATTCGGTCTCTCGCCCACAAGGAGTCGGAAATGTCTGAAGGTATTGGACTAATTGAGCGGTTTTACAAGGAAGTCGTGGAGACCGGAAACCTAACCCTCATTGATGAGTTGGCGGCGGACGGTTACGTGGAGCATGAAGAGGGCCTCCCGGGGCAGCCCGCCGGCAAGGAAGGTGTGAAATTCTACGTCAACACGATGCGGTCGGCTTTCCCGGACATCAAGGTCAAAGAGCTCGCGCCTGCGTTGATCGCCGGAAATATGGAGGCGTGCCACGTCGTCCTGACGGGCACCCATCGTGGGGAACTGGCAGGCGTCCCGGCAACGGGGAAGAAAGTGGAGTTCGACTGCACTGACATCTTCCGTGTCGAGGACGGGAAGGTCGCCGAGCACTGGGGCACAACAGACAACCTGAGCCTCATGCGGCAGATCGGCGCCATGGCTATGGCCTGAGTCAAACCGAAGCACGACGGCGGCCGGAACGACCGCCGCTGGGCACAACGAAGGCTGTCAACGTTCCGAAAGGGAACGCGGACAGCTTTTCGCTGCACTGTGCCCGGTTGCCCGGTTTGCCCCGTCGCCCTGCTGCGTCAGGCGGCCTGTGCGGGAGGGATCTCCACGACCTGGACCGTCACGCCGGACTGCCGGAAGAGCTCGACCTGTTGCGGGTCCGCGCGGTCGTCGGTGACGAGGATCCACGGGGCGGGGAGCTGCACCCACGCATGGAACGGCCGTTTGCCGAGTTTGGTGGAATCCGCCAGGACGTAGACGGTGTTGCCCCGCCGGGCCATCAGTTCCTTGAGACGGGTCTGCGCCTGGTCGGCCTCGCACAGGCCGGCGTCCACCGTGACGGCGTCCGCGCCCAGGAACACCCGGTCGAAACTCATCCGCTCTAGGGCCGCCTCCGCGATGGGACCCACGAAGGTCTGGCTCACTCCGCGCAGGCGTCCGCCCAGGCAGTCGACCTGGATTCCGGGCGAATCGGCGAGCTCCTGGAGCGTGTTGATGCCGGGCGTTGTGATGGACAGGTTCTCCCGGTCGCGCAGGGCGTGCGCCAGGGCGCCGACTGTTGAGCCGCCGTCGAGCAGGATGTTTTCACCCTCTTTGACTTCGGCGGCCGCCCAGGCGGCGATGGCCTGTTTCTGCTCGAACGCCTCGCCGGTGCGCTGCCGCAGCGACGGTTCGGGGTGCGCGCCCAGCGCCACGGCGCCGCCGTAGGTCCTGGCGAGCTTTCCCTGTTCGTTCAGCCGGGCCAAGTCGCGCCGGATCGTGGACGCGGTCACCGCAAAATGCCGCGACAGTTCCTCCACGGATGCCAGACCCGTGGTCACGGCGAGGTGGTAGATCTCTTCGCGCCTGGCTTTGGCGGTCGTCATCGTTGGCTCTCCTTCAGCGGCTGCGGCCGCACCCAAGCGGCACGCCCGGGTGGCTCGCTGTCCCCATGCTATTCGGGCATGTCCAGATCCCGGTCATAGCGACGCTCCGCCGCAGATCACATAGTTCTGACCCGTGATGGACTTCCCGTGGCGGCCCAGCAGGAAACCGGCGAGCGCGGCGACGTCCTCCGGGTCCACGAGCTGACCCAGAGCCGGTAGTTTCGGCGGTGTGGCGGCCCGGCCCGGGTCGGCCAGCATCGGAGTGTCGGTGGGGCCGGGCGAGAGCACGTTCACCGTGATGCCGCGCGGGGCCAGTTCTTGGGCCCAGGTGCGGCCCAGGCCCAGCAGCGCGGCCTTGGTGGCGGCGTACTGGCTCTTTCCGGGGGAGCCGGTGGAGGTCCGGCTGCCGACGAGGAGCACGCGGCCGCCGTCGGGCATCCGCGGAACGAGGGCGTTGGCGAGGCTGCTCGCGGCCGCCACGTGGACGGTGAACATCCCGGCCAGTGCCGCAGGATCCAGCTCGCCCAGAACCGCGGTCCGCTGGAAGCCGGCGGCATGGACCAGGGCATCCACGGGAGCCAGGTCCGCGACGCACGCCGCCAGCGACGCCGGGTCGGAGAGATCCGCGTGCCGCCACTGGAAGCCCGGCCCCAGCGCGGGCTCGCTCCGGCTGAGCCCGGTCACCTGCCAGCCGTCCGCCAGCAGCCGGAGAACAATGGATTTGCCGATTCCTGAGCTGCAGCCGGTCACGACGGCGTGCTGCCGGGCGTCCGTTGTTGGTTCCATCATGCTGTCGCTCCGTCACCGGCCCCGCGGCCGGCCGACTCGACGCCGACCGAGTGGACGACTGCCGAGCCACCGGCGGACCCGACGCCGGCCGAGTCACCCCCGGCCAAGCCGCCGCCAGCCACGCCGGCCTCCGCTTCGCCGGGCGTGCCCGTGCCCTGGTAGGCCCACTCGGGATCCACCCGGACGTACTTGATGGCCTGGCGGAAGTAGGTGTAGGCGATGTTCAGGGCACCGTCCGGACCCTGATGGATGGACGGGTAGGAGTATTCGCGGTTCAGGCCGTCCCGGGAGTTGTTGGACAGGCAGTAGCCGTCGCCGACGTCGAGGTCGCGGCGGACGGGCCAGCTGCGGCCGCCGTCCTCGGAGATCGCGAGCGTCATCGGGGACCGCGGGGTGCCCCAGAAGGCGCGCCGTTCGCCGGCGTCGCCGGCACCCGAACCGTCGGCACCCGAACCGGCGTCAACCACCGGTTCGGTGATCTGCCCCTGTTCCTCGGCGAGGCCGTCGTCGTCGATCTCGTCGTAGAGCGACAGCCGCCGCTCGGTGGAAGCCCCGGCCTGGCTGTGGTTGTAGACCATCGCCAGCCGGCCGTCGGCCAGGGCGGTGAACTGGATCGAGGAGTTGTTGTTCGGCAGCTCGGTGGGAACGGGTTCGCTCCAGCTGCTGCCGTCGTCGGTGGACCGGGACTCGTAGATCCAGTCGGCCCAGCGGCTGCGGAACAGGGCCAGCAGGGACCCGTCGGCCAGCGGCTGGATGTTCATGTGCACGCAGCCCAGGCTGCCCGGGAGGACATGCTCACTCCAGCTGGCGCCGCCGTCGTCGGAGATCATCACGGCGCTGTCGTCGCTGTTGCCGACCCACTTCTCGCCCGGCGTGGTGATGCAGCGGAAGATCGGGATGAGCCAGCGGCCCGAGGGCAGCACCACGGGCAGCTGCCGGACGAAGACGCCGCCGGTGTCGTTGGCGGGGAACAGGGTCTCTACCGGGCCCCACGTCCGGCCGCTGTCGGTGGAAATGCGTCGGCGGACCTCGGCGGTGTCCTGGTTGCCAGCCTTCTGCGCCGTGTACAGCAGCCACAGCTCCTCGCCGGGTGTGGCGAAGAGGATCGGGTTCTGTTCCGAGCGGGCGGAGTCGTCGGAGAGCTGCTCGGCCGGGGACCACTGGCGGCTTCCGGGCTCCAGCGCGGAGAACCAGATCGAGATGTCCGGCACGCCTTCCTGGGTGCCGCCGAACCACACGCAGCCGAGCCGGCCGTCCGGAAGGGTCAGGAGGTTCGCGGCGTGGCTCTGCACGGTGGGGGCCGGCAGGTAGGCGTACTGGCTGCCGCCGGCGTCCTTCACCCCGCCGTCGGGAGTGATGGTGGTGTAGGCGCTGGTGTGGGTGGTGCTTTCGGTGGCGGGCACGGTTCAGTCCTTTGCGGTTGCGGCGGCCAGGTGGGCTTTGGCGGCCAGCTCCAGGTGGGTCAGGTCGGAGGCGATGGTGGTGAAGGTGTAGCCCTGGCGGAGCCGGAGCGCGGCGATCTCGCCTGCGGCCGTGTGGATCCCGGCGGCGACCCCGGCAGCGGCGGCCGCGTCCGCGATGGTTTCCAGTGCGGCGTTGAATTCCGCTTCGATGGCGGGGTCTCCGGGGAAGGCGCCGCCCACGGCGATGGCCAGGTCGGAGGGCCCCACGTAGATGCCGTCCAGTCCGGGCGTGGCGCAGATTTCCTTGACGTTGGCCAGCCCGTCGGGGGTTTCGATCATGGCGAAGACCAGGGTGGCGGCGTTGGCGTCGGCGGGAACCGGGCCGATCCGCAGGGCCGAGCGCATGGGTCCGTAGGACCGGCCGCCCATCGGCGGGTACTTGGCCGCGGCGACGGCGGCCGCGGCGTCGGCGGCGGTGTTGACCAGCGGGACGATCACGCCGACGGCCCCGGCGTCCAGGGCCTTGCCGATGGCGGTGAGGTTGTTGTCCTCCACCCGCACCATGCCGACGGCGGTGTGCCCGGCGTCGATGGCCATCAGCCCGTTGAGCACGCCCGAGTAGCCGAGCAGCCCGTGCTGGGCGTCCAGGGCCACGTAGTCATAGCCGAGCCGGCTGATGCGCTCGGTGGCGACGGGCGCGTCCAGGACCGCCCAGTAGCCGATGGCCTGCTCGCGGGCGCGGATCTTGCGGGCGAATTCAGTTGCCAGTTCCGATGTCATGTTCTTCTGCCTTCAGTTCGGGGGGAGGGGTGGGGGTGGGGTCAGCGGTTGTACGCGGGCATGGGGCCGCGGAGTCCGGCTCCGACGGCGTCGCAGGCCTCGGCGGTCCCGGCGGGCAGCGGGCCCTTGGCAACCGCGGCGATGTTGGCCTGCAGCTGCTCCACCTTCGACCCGCCGAGCAGCATGGAGCCGACGCCGTTGCGGTAGGCGAGCCAGCGCAGGGACAGTTCGGCGAGGCTGATGCCCGCCTCCCCGGCGATGCCGGCCAGGGCGGTCACGGCTTCGAATAGCTGCTTGTCCCAGTAGCGCTGGGTGTACATGGCCGCGAGCTTGGAGTCGCCGAAGCGGCCTCCGGAGGGCTTGGTTTCGAAGCTGTGTTTGCCGGTCAGCAGGCCGCCGCCGAGCGGGTTGTAGACCATGGTGTGGACCTGGTGGGTGGCGGCGAATTCGAGGTATTCCTCCTCCACCCGGCGGGCGACCAGGTTGTAGAGCTGCTGCGCGACCACCGGCCGGGGCGCGCCGACTTCGCGGGCCACGTGGATGACGTCGGCGATCTGCCAGGCCGCGAAGTTGGAGACGCCCAGGGCGCCGATTTTCCCTTCGGCGGCGAGCTCGGCCACGGTGCCCAGGGTTTCCTGGAGGGGAGTGGCCCGGTCCGGCTGGTGCAGGTAGAACAGGTCGATGCTGTCCACACCGAGCCGGCGGAGGCTGCCCTCGACGCTGTTGCGCAGTCCCTGCCGTGAGAGCGGGGCGTGCTGGCCGTGGTCCGGGTGCGGCATGCCCGCCTTGGAGGCGAGGACGACGTCGGCCCGGCGGTCCTTGAGGAGGCGGGACAGCATCTCCTCGGTGGCTCCGCCGACGTAGGCGTTGGCGGTGTCGATGGTGGTGATGCCGGCGGCCAGCGCCTCATCGACCATCCGGCCGGCGGTGGCTTCATCGACGGTGTCGCCGAAGGTCATGGTGCCCAGGACGAGCCTGGAGATCGGGAGTTTCAGGCCGTCCACTGGCGTGCCTTCGGGCTGGGTGCTCATGCGTTGATTCCTCGCGATTGCTGTGTCGGGTGAAAGTTTGATGGCTCAGGCGCTGGTTTTGAGCGCCAGCGATGAGACCAGATGCCGCGGCTTCAGGCCGGTCATCGTGGACGGGTCCAGGGCGGCCCGGCGGAGCTTGCGGGTGTAGTCCTCCTGCGGGGCGGTGAGCACCTGCGAAGTGGTGCCGTGCTCCACGAGCTTGCCGCGCTGCATGACCATGACGGTATCGCTGATCTCCTGCACCACGCCCAGGTTGTGCGAGATGAAGACGTAGGTGATGCCGGTTTCGTCCTGGATGGATTTGAGCAGCCGGAGCACCTGGGCCTGCACGGAGACGTCGAGGGCGCTGGTGGCCTCGTCGCAGACCAGCAGTTCGGGCTTGGACGCCAGCGCGCGGGCAATCCCGATGCGCTGCCGCTGGCCGCCGGAGAATTCTGCCGGATGTTTGTCCAGGGACGCGACCGGCAGGCCCACCTGGTCGATCAGCATGGCCGCCGCCTTGTTCCGCTCGGCCCGGGACCGGACTCCCTGGAGCTTCAGCGGCTCGGCCACGATTTCCTGCGCCGTGAGGTGCGGATCGAGGGACCCGTAGGGGTCCTGGAAGACCATCTGGAACTTCGAGCGCAGGGGCCGCAGCTTGGCCTCGCTGAGCGAGGCCAGGTCGGTGCCGTCCAGGTCGATCCGGCCGCTGGTGGGCGTGACCAGCCTCATCAGCGCCTTGGCGATGGTTGACTTCCCGCAGCCGGATTCCCCGACGACGGCGATCGTCTTGCCCTTCTCGACCGAGAAGGAGACGTCGTCCACGGCCCGGAAGGTGCCGCCCGAGACGTGGTAGTCCACCACGAGGTTTTCGACGGAAAGGAACGGCTTATTCATGGCGGGCTCCGGTCATGGTCAGGGCGGTGCTGGCCGCCGGGGTCTCGTCCCAAGCTCCGAGGACGGGGATGGCGGCGAGCAGCTTGCGGGTGTACTCGGTGGCAGGGTTGTCCACGATCTGCTGGACCTCGCCGGATTCCACGAACGCGCCGTCCTTCATCACGTGGATCCGGTCCGAGATCAGCCGTGCCACGCCGAGGTCGTGCGTGATCATCAGGATGCCGATGCCGCGCTGTTCCTGCAGCTCAAGCAGCAGGTCCAGGATGCCGGCCTGCACGGTGACGTCCAGGGCGGACGTGGGCTCGTCGGCGACCAGCAGTTGCGGCTCGCTAGCGAGCGAGATGGCGATCAGGACACGCTGGAGCATGCCGCCGGAGAGCTGGTGGGGGTATTTCTTCAGCTGCAGCTCCGGAGTGGGGATGTGGACCTGTTCCAGCAGCCGGATGGCGCGGGCACGGACGGCGCCCGGGTCCTTGGTCGAGGCCGCCCCGGCGATCCTGATGGCCTCGGAGAGCTGGTTGCCGATCGAGTGCACGGGGCTCAGGGCCGTCATGGGGTCCTGCGGGATCAGTGCCAGGGTCTTGCCGCGGACCTTGTCGATCGCCTTGGGGTCGGCGATCACGTCCACGCCGTCGATCCGGACCGATCCTGAGATCACGGCGAGGTCGTCCGGCAGGAGGCGGAGAATGCCCATCGCCGTCGTCGATTTCCCGGAACCGGACTCACCGATGATGGTGACCGTCTCGCCCCGGTGGATCGTGAAGCTGACGGAATCTACGGCGCGGATGATGCCGGCGTCGGTGATCAGCTCCACCTGGAAGTCGCGGACCTCCAGGAGCGGCTGTTCGGTAGGTTCGGTCGTGCTGGCGTGCTTGTTCATGTCAGGCACCCTTCTTCTTGCGGCGGGGACGGTCGCGGAGGCCGTCGCCCAGCAGGTTCACGCCGACGACCATGAGCACGATCACCAGGCCGGGCAGGGTCACCAGCCACCAGGCGGTGGTGATGTAGTCCTGGCCGTCGGAGATGATGCGCCCCCAGGTGGCGAACGGGCGCTGAGGGCCGGCGCCGAGGAAGCTGAGCGCGCTCTCCAGCAGCACGGCCTGGGCCAGGAGGAGCAGGACCACCAGCGTGGCCTGCTTGATGACGTTGGGGATGATGTGCTGGATCAGGATCTGCACACGGTGCAGGCCCAGGATCCGGGCGGCGGAAACGTAGGGCTTTTCGCGTTCCACGAGCACCATGGACCGGGTCAGGCGCGCCACTTCGGGCCATTGGGCAATGGCGATCACGAACGTGATGACGGGGATCGACGGGCCGAAGAGGGCAACCACCAGCAGCAGCATCATCAGCAGCGGGAGGGACATCTGCGCCTCGATCAGGCGTGAGACCACGGTGTCGAGCCGGCCGCCGAAGTAGCCGGCGGCCGCGCCGAGGATGATGCCGATCGCGCCGGAGACGACCACTGCGAGGACGCCGATGGTCAGCGAGACCTGCCCGCCGTGCAGGACCCGGGAAAGCAGGTCGCGGCCCAGCTGGTCGGTGCCGAACAGGTGTCCCTCCGTCAGCGGGTGCAGCAGCCGCGCCGAAAGGTCCTGGTGGTTCGGATCGGGCAGCGGCAGGACCTGCGCCAGGAGGATGGGGATGGCCACCAGGAGGGTGCAGATGACGCCGACGCGGATCTTCACCCGTGCGGCGATCCGGCGGCGGGTTGCGCCGGCCTTGGCGATCAGGGCCTTGGTGACGGCACTGGGGGATTGCTGGCGTCCCCGGACGGCTCCGTCCGGAAGATCGGCGGTGGTGGGGGCTGCGGTGTCGCTGAGGCTCATGCTGTGGCCGCCTTTCCAAGACGAACGCGGGGATCAAGCAGGGGGTAGGCGAGGTCGATGACCAGCTGGACGGCGACCGCGAGCAGCGCCGTGAGCAGGACGGTGGCCTGGATCAGCGGGTAGTCGCGGGTTTCCAGCGCCCGGACGATCAGGGAGCCGACGCCGGGCCAGGCGAACACGACCTCCACCACCACGACGCCGTTGAGCATGGCCGCGAAGCGCGTGCCGAGGGCCGTGAAGACCGGGATGGCCGAGTTGCCCATGGCGTAGCGCCAGGTCAGCAGGGAGTTCCGGACGCCGCGGGAGCGGGCCACGGTCAGGTAGGGCGCGGCGAAGTTGGCGGTCATTTCCCGCCGGACCATCCGCGAGATCAGGGCGATCTGCAGGATGGCGATGGTGACGGTCGGCAGGACCAGGCCGCCCCAGGTGGCGAAGCCCGAGGCCGGGAAGATCGGGATGATCACGGCGAAGCCGGTGAGCAGCATGATGCCGGTCCAGAAGTCCGGCATGGACTGCCCGGCGATGGTCAGGACGTTGACGCCGAACTCGCTCTTCGTGTCCGGCCGGCGGGACATCCAGACGCCCAGCGGGATGGCCACCACGGCCGTGAGGAGGATCGCTGCCGTGGCCAGGGTGAGCGTGTACGGCATCCGTTCGGCCACCACCTGCATGGCCGGGGCCTGGAAGGAGTACGAGGTGCCGAGGTTGCCGGTGAACAGCTGCTGCAGGAAGATCCAGTACTGCTGGAACAGGGGCAGGTCCAGGCCGAACTGCTCCCGGACCTTGGCGAGCTGTTCGGTGGTGGCCAGCGGCCCGGCGTAGGACACGGCCGGGTCGCCCGGGGCCATCCGGATCAGGACGAACACGGTGGACACCGTGAGGAACACGGTCAGCAGGCCCTGTCCGAGCCGCTTGAGGATGTAAGTCGTCATGGTCTAGGCCTCCAGCCGGACGTCAACAAGCGGGTAGGAGTTGGTGGGTGCCAGCGCGAGGCCGCCCACCCGCTCCCGGTGGGCCAGCACGGATTTGGGCACGAACGCCCAGGCGCAGGGCCAGGTCTCCCAGATGGCCTGCTGGGCCACCGCGAGCAGTTCCTGCCGGCGCACGGGGTCCACCTCGGACGCCGCGGCCTGGATCTTGGGCTGCACCTCGGGATTCACGTACCCCTGGTAGGTGTCGCGGGTCTTTTCCTTCTCCGCGGTGCCGGCGTACATGCCCTGCATCATGGTGATGGCCAGGCCGGTGGGGCTGCTGAAGCCGTTGCCCAGCAGGTCCCAGTCGCCTTCCTTGCCCTGGCGCCAGGCCAAGATGTTGCCGCCGGGTTCAAACTGCTGGAGCTCGGTCTTCACTCCGATGTTGCCGAACATCTCAACCAGGGCCTCCATGATGGAGGTGTCGCCGGCAAACTCGCCGGTTTCCCAGATGATCTTCAGGGTCAGGTTGGTGACACCCAGTTCCTGGAGACGGGCCTTGGCCTTCTCCGGGTCATAGACGTACGTTCCTGTCTTGTGGTAGCCGGTGAGGCTCGACGGCGTGACGCCCTCGGCCTGGCTGACGGAATCCACCAGCACGTCCTTGACCAGCGCCTCGCCGTTGATGGCCCAGCTGAGGGCCTCCCGGACCCGGACGTCGGCCAGCGGATGCCCGGCCGGCTTGCGGAAGTTGTAGAAGATCTGGTTCAGCCGCAGGCTGGATGATTCCTTGAGGACGACGCCGGGAAGCCCGGCGAGCTGTTCGCGCGACTCGGGGGTGATGGAGTCGATGACGTCCGCCTCGCCGCTGCGCAGCGCGATGACGCGGCTGGATTCCTCGGGGAGGAACCGGACCTCGACGTTCTCCGCCTGCGGGGCAGGGCCCCAGTAGTTCTCGTTGCGCTTCAGGCTGTAGGTGCCGGCGCCGCGGTTGAACTTGGTCACGACGTACGGGCCGGTGCCCACGCCGTCCTGCAGTTCCTCGGGCTTGTTCGCGGCCGCGGGGCTGATCAGGATCATGCTCATGAGGGAGTCCAGGATGGGAATGGGATTCTTCGATTCCATCCGGAATGTAAGGGCGTCCACGGGGACCACGGTGGGGAACTCGGGGAAGAAGCCGGCGACGAACGAGCCCTGGACCTGCTGGTACATCTTGAGGGCGGTGGAAATGTCCTCGATCTGCAACGGGGTCCCGTCGGAGTACTTGACGCCTTCGCGGAGGCGGACGGTCCACTGGGTGGGGCCGGTCATTTCGAAGCTCTCGGCCAGGACCAGGATGGGCTTCGTTTCGGGGCCGATGGCGGTGAGGCCCTGGCGGACGGCGCGCTGCACGGTGACGGCGGCGTCGAACTGGTTGAGTTTGTTATCCAGGCTGACAAGGGACCTGTTGAGCGCCAGGGTTAGGGTGCTGGGACCTGGCAGGCCGGTGGGGCCGGCACATCCGGCGACGGCGCCTGTGCCCAGGAGAAGTCCGCCCAGCGCGCCGAACTGCAGGAGGCGGCGGCGGGAAATCTCACTTCCTTGAGGAAGAACGGTCATCGTTGACCTCTCGGGTTGAACGGGACGGCTGGCGGCCGGATGGCCTGCGCCGTGTTACGTGGATCACTTTGCCACGGTTGCGCGTTTTGCGCAACCTCCATGGCGCGATCCGCGCAGTTGTGTCATGATGAGGACATCGACAACCCGATCAACAGTTCCATTCAGCTCGATCCCGGGAGGAGGAGACATGGCGGCAGTGCTTATCCAGGCCGATGATTTTTCCGGCGCCGCCGAGGTGGGGCAGTGCTTCGCCCGGCTGGGGCTGGGCACGCAGGTCCTCTTGGATCCTGTGCTCCTGGACCATTTTATTTCACCGACCGGCGACGCGGCGCTTTCTGGAGGGCCCGAGGTGCTGGTGGTCGACACCCACTCGCGGGCTTCCTCCGCGGAGGAAGCGGCCGACGCCGTCACCCGGGTTTTCGCCGGTGACGATGCGGCGCGCACGCCGGTGCTTTTCAAGAAGATCGACTCGCTGTGGCGGGGGAATGTGGGCGCCGAAGTGGCCGCCTTGACCGGCCTCGGCTGCCACGTGCTGCTGGCAGGCGCTCTGCCCCAGCTGCGGCGCACCGTCGTGGACGGCCGTCCCTTGATTGATGGTGTGCCGCTGGCCGCCACCGCTCTCTGGGCGGCGGAGGCAACTGCGCCGCCGTCTTCGGTGGCGGAAGTGCTGGGGGAACCGGGCGTTGACGCCCACGGCGCAGTGCCCTCGGCCAAGCACCCGGCAGTCCAGGCCGTGAATCTTGCCGCGGTCCGGTCCCCGGACCTGGCCACCAGGCTCCGCCGGCTGTTCTCAGGCGACGCACCCGTGACCGTGGTGGCCGACGGCGAGACCGAGGTGGACCTGGCCGCCGTGGTCGCAGCCCTGGCGGAATTGAACTACACCGCCGGCGGCCGGCGCATCGTCCTGGTGGGCACCGGCGGCATCGCCACCGTGCTCGCACAGGCAGTCCGCGCCAGGGTGCCTGGGGGAAACACGCAGGTTTCCGCCGCGGACTCCGGTACCCCGGACCCGACCGAAAGCGGAGCCCGGCCGGTGCTCGCCGTCGTCGGCTCCGCCTCGGAGGCCGCGCGCCGGCAACTGCGGGAGCTGCAGACCGGAGGCTTTACCGTCGTCGGGCTGGACCCGGAGGAGCTGCGCGGGCAGGATCTGCCGGTGAAGCTCAGCCTGGTCCGTGAGAACCTGGCCGCCGGCGAGCCGGTGGCCCTGACGGTGGCCGCCGAAACCGTGGATCCCCGCGACGCCGGCGCGATCGTCGGCAACCTGGCCCGCTTCGTGTCCGGGGTCCTGGATGCCCCCGCTGCCGTCCCGCCCGACCTGATCCTCACGGGCGGCGAAACCGCCCGCGAGGTGCTGGAACGCCTCGGCGTCCGGACGCTGGAGCCGCTGGGCGAAGTCCAGCACGGGGCCGTGATCAGCCGCGCCGACGACGGCAGGCTGGTTGGCACCAAGCCCGGCAGCTTCGGCGATGACCACGCCCTGCTGCAGCTCTACCACTCGATTCACAGCCGCCGAGCGGGCCATCCCGCCGGCGCTGCAAGCCAAGAACCACTCGACCCTTCCGAAATCTCTGGAGAAGCAATGAATTCAGCGTTGAATACCACCGAACAGGACACCCGTCCCGTCATCGCGGTCACCATGGGCGACGGCGCCGGCGTCGGGCCCGAAGTCACGGTGGGCGCGCTGCTGGCTGAAAACGCCTACCAGGACTGCCGTCCGGTGGTCATCGGGGACATGTACCGGCTGAACCTGGGAGCGAAAGCCTTGGGCGTCGAGGCTGACATCGTGGAGATCCAGGACGTCGCGGACGCCGTTTTTGAACCGGGACGCATCAACGTGATCGATCCGAAGCTGCTCTCGCCCGAGCTGCCGTGGGGGCAGGAATCCGCCGAGGCCGGCAACGCCGCCTACCACTACATCCGGATCGCCTGCGAGCTCGGCATGAGCGGGCAGGTGCAGGGGATCTGCACGGCGCCGCTGAACAAGGCCGCGCTGCACAAGGCCGGGCACATCTACCCGGGCCACACCGAGCTGCTGGCCCACTTCATGGGGATCGAGGAAGTGTCCATGATGCTGTCCACGCCCAAGGTCAAGGTCATCCACGTCACCACGCACATCGGCCTGATCGACGCCGTCAACAAGATTGAGCCCGGTCTGGTGGAGCGGACGGTCCGCCGCGGCTACAGCGCCATGCAGCGCGCCGGCATCGCCGATCCCAAGATCGGCGTCTGCGCCATCAACCCGCACGCCGGGGAGAACGGCCTCTTCGGCTACGGCGAGGAAGCGGAGAAGATCACCCCGGCGATCGAAAAGCTGCAGGCCGACGGCATCGACGCCCGCGGCCCGCTCCCGGCGGACACCGCGTTCTTCCTGGCCGGCCGCGGCGACTTCGACCTGATCGTGGCGATGTACCACGACCAGGGCCACGGCCCCGTCAAGGTCCTCGGCATCGAAGCCGGCGTGAACATCACCGTGGGGCTGCCGGTGATCCGCACCTCCGTGGACCACGGCACCGCCTTCGACATCGCGGGCAAGGGCATCGTCGACGTGCGCAGCATGATCGAGGCGCTGCGGCAGGCGGCGGAAATGTCGCCGAGCCCGGTGCTGCAGAAGTAAAAGTTTTCACAAGGGAGGCGGCCACATAGTGGCCGCCTCTTTCTGTTTATTCGGGGCCAGCGGACCAGGCTTTTTCACGTGCGGCTACCTGGTCCGCCGGCAATTTTCACCCCTGTTTCCGCCGGCCCGAAGCGGTCCATAATGGCCACATCAGCTTCGGGACACGGAAGGGAATCATCATGCTCAAGGATTCAAACATCATGGCCGTCCTCCCCGCGAAGGACATCAGCAGGGCGAAGGATTTCTACCGGGACAAGCTGGGAATGGAACCGTCCGAGTCCATGGAGGACGACAGCGTGATGTACCGCTGCGGCAACGGAACGGGCTTCCTCATTTACCAGACGGAGAATGCCGGGACAGCCAAGAACACCCAGATGGGCTGGGAGACGGACAATCTCGAACGCGAGATGGAGGAACTCCGGGGCCGCGGGATCGCCTTTGAAGACTACGATTTCCCCGGCCTGAAGACGGAGAACGGCGTTGCCACCAGCGACTGGGGAAAGTCCGCCTGGTTCCTGGACAGCGAGGGCAACATTCTCAACATCTCCCAGCGCGCATAATCAGCCCTTGAGCCCGTAGGCCTTCGGCAGCTTCAGGCCGCGCTCCTCCATGACGGTGCGCAGGCGGGTGGGGTAATCGGTGATGATGCCGTCCACGCCGAGGTCCATCAGGCGTTGCATGTCCGCTGTGGTGTTCACGGTCCAGGGGACCACCGGGAGGCCGAGTTCGTGGGCCTCAGCAATCATGCCGGGGGTGACGGAGCGGAAGGCGGGGGAGATGACGTCGTAGCCCTGGGCTGCCGCTGCCTTGGCCAGGGATCCGCCGTAGGTGTCGATGTCGATGCCGCCGAGGTTGGGGCTGGCGCCGGGCTGGCCGACCGCGAGCCAGGCGTCGCCGCTGGACAACGCAACGAGCGGCAGCTCCGGGGCGATCTCCTTGGTCAGGTTCAGCGATGACCAGTCGAAAGACTGCACCGTGATGCGGTCCGCCATGCCGGAGGCCTGGATCTCCGCCACCACGGCCCTGGTCAGCGCCACCATGCCCTCGCCGCCGATCTGGCTGCTTTCCACCTTGGTCTCGATATTGAAGCGGACCTTCTCGGCGCCGGCGTCGCGCACCAGCTGGAACACGTCCTTGAGCTCGGCGATCCGGTTGCCCTCGATCACGTCCTGCCCCGGGTAGCCCTTGAGTGGGGTGAACCCGCAGTCCAGCGTCTTGATCTGGGCCAGCGAGAGCTCGGCCACCCGTTCACCGACATAGGGGAAGGCAGCGTCGCCTGGCGTGGCCGGCACCGTGTCCTGGCACTTGTCCGCCTGGATGGTGTCGTCGTGCCAGACAATGACCTTGCCGTCCGACGTCAGGTGGGTGTCCAGCTCCAGGGTGGTCACTCCCAGTTTCAGCGAGTTGGCGAACGCGGCCAGGGATTCCTCGGTCCACTCGCCGCGGCCTCCCCGGTGTGACTGCAGGTCAAAGGAGCCGTTGCTCTCGTTGGTCTTGATGCTGGCTTTCGCTGTGACGGCGGCCGTTCCGGCAGCGTTCGACGACGGCGCGGCGCCGGCTTCGGCGGGTGAAACGGCGACGGCGGGTCCCGCCAGGGCGGCGATGAGCGCGGCGGTGGCCGCGGCAGTCAGGGGTGTGCGCATGGTGATGGTTCCTCCCGGGTGACGGTTGCCGGCGCTGCGCCGGCGACCCGACCACCCTAGGGAGGCGAGATGGACTGCCGCGTTCGGGGAACTGGACCTCGGGTGAACACTTCATCGCCGTGCCGCTCTTCTAGTCCTCGTCCTCACAAATGCGTAGAATCCACAGTGTCTACTGGAACCATCCGCGCTGGGTGTTCCCTGCGATGGCCAGGACGACCAAGCGGTCAGCGAAAGCACCGATGGGCCTGATCGCAGAATCAGGAGCACGTGATGAAAACAGTTCGAAACGTCGCAGCGGGTGCAGCATTAACCGCCGCTCTCGCCGGCGGCGGCATGTATCTCGCCATGGCCGCTCCGGACGGCACAGCGTCGTCCACAATGCTGTCTGTTTCCCAGAACAAGGGTGGACACCAAGCCAACGGCATCACCGAGCAGTTGCTGACAGGCGACACCGCCGCCCGGGTGGAAGCGGCAGTGAAGGCTGCCAACCCTGGGGCGACCATAGTCCGCGTCGAAACCGACGCGGAGGGGGCTGCCTACGAGGCGCACATCCGGAAATCCGACGGGACATCAGCGACAGTAAAGCTGGACGCCTCGTTCAACATCACGGGAACCGAAACGCGCAAGCGACGCTAAAGGGGACCCCTCCTCATGAATCTAACCCCGCCTCGATCGGCTCGAGGTCGCGGACGGCGTAGCGGTGGTGTTCCCATTCCTCGTTGAGGATGGTGTGCAGGCACGAGAGGACCGTCACCGGTTGTTCGGGGGCCCACGGGTTGCGGCGGGCCGCGGACAGCTCAGCCGGGGTGACCGTGGCGAGGTAGTCGCGCACCATGGCTGCCCTGCCGGCGCGGACCTCGAGCACTTCGGCATACGGCGGTGCGACCGTCGAGAAGACCGACAGGTCGTAACCGTCGGTCTCGTACTCTGCATTCGGCTGGCCGATGGGGTGGTAGGGCTGGTCGATCTCCAGGATTCCCCGGCCCAGCCACGTGTCGGTGGCCATCACCAGGTGACGCAGGGTCTGCGCGAAGGTCCACTCGCCATCCACCGAGAGATCCACCGTTCCGTCCGGCATCGCCGCGACCCGCTCCAGCGTCACCGACCAGGTCCGCTCCAGCACCGCCCAGGCGGCACGAAGGCTTTCGGGATCACCGGCGCCTCGTTCGGCGCGGCCGGGGAAGCGGCGGTTGAGTTCTGCCTCGACGAAGGGGACCACATCGACGCCGTTGACATTCAAGGAGTTCCCGCCGTCGAACAGCCACGGGGCATCGATGTCCGCCCCGGCCACGTCTACCGCGCGCATCACGGCGCCGGACAGGTCAGACCGGACGAACCGGGCTCCCCGCAGGTTCACGTCGACGAACTCGGCTCCCTGGAGGTCATCGGACTGACTGAAAGCTGCCATGACGACAACTTACCCACGTTCCCACGCTGGCCGCACGTACCGGGGCGCCTGACGCGGCCGGTCCCTAGGTGCGGCTCCCCAATACCGCCTGCAATTTCTCGAAGGACTCGGTCCATCCGCTGCGGTGCAGGGCCAGCCGCTCCTCCGTCAGGAACGGGCCCTGCGAGAGCACCAGGCGTGTGTCCTCGCCGGTGATCCCGAGGGACAGGTCGACGACGGTTTCCCGGTCGTCCGGTGTCGGTTCCTCCCAGCGGAAGGTGTACACCAGGCGCCAGGGAGGATCGATCTCCAGGAACTCGCCCGAGAGGTGGAACGGCTCGCCGTCCGGCGGCGCCATGCGGAATCCGTAGCGGCCGCCTTCCGTGAGGTTCAGTTCGGCCGCCGGGATGGTGAAGCCGTGCGGACCCCACCACTTCACCAGCTCGGTCGAGTCCGTCAGCATCCGGAAGACTTCCTCCGGGGGAGCATCGAGCGTGCATTCGAGGTTCAGGACCAGTCCGTCGGTTTCCTCATTCATTGCTCAACTCTGGCACCCTATGGACGCTGACGGAAGCGCCGCGCGCTTGCGGGTGTCTGGTCGTCCTCAGAGCCCGCCGGAGACTCGGATCGTTGCGCCTGTGGCGTAGCCGGCATCGTCGGAGAGAAGCCAGGCAACAGCTCCCGCAATCTCGTCGGGCTGCCCCGCACGACCCATCGGGATCACTGAGGCGACCTTCGCGGGACGGTCGCGGTCCTGGTGAAAGTCCGTCCACACTGTCCCGGGAGCGACAGCATTCACCCGGATGTTCTTCGCCGCAAGCTCCTTGGAAAGCCCGACCGTGAGCGCTTCGACGGCGGCCTTCGCCGCCGCGTAGTGGACATAGGTGCCGGCGCCGCCCAGCGTCGCTGCGACGGAGGAGATGTTGACGATGGAGCCGCCCCCGGCCCGGCTCATCGGCCCGATGGCGTACTTGCAGCAGGCGATCACGCCCAACAGGTTCACGTCGAGGTCGCGGCGGATCGCGCCCAGGCTATTGCCCTCCAAGGAACCGACGGCGGATGCCGAGCCGGCGTTGTTCACCAATCCCGTCAGAGTGCCGAAGGCCTGGACCCGGTCGAAGAGGCCGACGACGGAGTCCTCTTCGGTCGTGTCGGTCTGCAGGACGAGGGCGCGTTGACCCGTGCGTCTGACATCGGAGGCCACCGCGTCGGCAGCATCACGGTCCCGCAGGTACGTGATCACCACGTCGTGCCCCTCTGCCGCCAGGCGGCGACTGATCGCGGCACCGATTCCCCGGCTCCCGCCGGTGACCACCGTCAGCCTGCCCGTCACTGTGCGCCCCGCGGTCCAGGCTTAGGGGCGGCCGTTTGTCGTCGGACGGCGGGGAGTACGCCGGTCACAAACAGTTCGGCGGATTCGTTGATCATGGTCAATGGTAGGTTCCCGACGACGTCCGGACCTCCGCTGCGGGCTGCGGCGCCCGGGTGGCGGCGAGCCGTTTTGCCAGGTATTTGGCGTCCCGGCCCACGCCGGGGAGGGTTTCGGATGCTTCGGCGAAGATGAGCTCTTGCCCCAGCAGGAACAGGCCCGGCAGGGCATCCACGATCCCGCGGTGCTGCTGCTCCCGCCAGTTGGCCGGCAGCGCCGGGATGTCCAGCCAGGGGTAGGCCTCGGTGAAGCCGGTGCACCAGATGACGTTTGCCACCGGAAGGCGCCGGCCGCCGTCGAGCACTACTTCACCGTCCTCAACTCCGGTGACCCGCGGCACCAGGTGGACGCCGGCGGCGCCGAGATCCGCGAGCCTGGTGCGGATCAGCGGCCGTGCCATGGCCCCGATCTTGGGCAGCGCCCTGCGCCCTACCGGCGTGCTGGTGTTCAGCACGTGCAGCCCGGCGAAGCGGATCACCGGGAACACGAAGCGGGCCGCGGCCCGGCCGTGCCGGAACGGGACCTCGCCGCTCGGCTTGCCGGCCAGCCAGGTTTCGTGCGTGCGGCTGGTCTCCAGGGCGATCTCCGCCCCGGAGTTGCCCACCCCCACCACCAGCACGGGGCCGGGCTTGAGCTGGCCCGGGTTCCTGTACTGGTGGGAGTGGAGCTGCACGACGTCGGACGGCAGTTCCGCCGCGAAGCCCGGCGTCCTGGGCAGCTGGCAGGCTCCGGTGGCGAGGACGACGTTCGCCGCCGACCAGCGCTGCGTCCCGGCCGTGACCTGGAACCGCTGCCCGTCGTGGCTCAGCCGGGTGACGGCCGTGTTGGGCCGGACCGGCAGGTGGAACCGGGAGGCGTAGTCCTCCAGATAGTCCGCCTGCTCGTCCTTGGTGGGGAAGGCGAGGCGGTCGCCCGGGAAGGGCCGGCCGGGCAGGCCGTCGTACTTGGCGGGGGTGAACAGGCGCAGCGAGTCCCAGCGGCTCCGCCACGCGTCGCCAACCCGCGTGCCGGCGTCGAGAATGACAAAGTCCCGATGCTGCTGCGCCAGGTAGTAGCCCAGCGCCAGGCCGGACTGTCCGCCGCCGATGATGACGGTATCGACGGCGGCAGTGCCGACGGCGCCGCCGGTGCCGGTTGCTGGGGTGGTGTTCATGGTGGTGCCTCCTTGGTGTGGCAGGTGCAGTGGGGTGGTTATGAACGCTGTGCCCGCTGCGGCCGCTGTGTAAACGGGGTGCCCGCGGGCCCGGACCGGAAGCGCAGGTACCAGATGAGCAGCAGCGCGGAGGCGACGACGTAGAAGAAGTGCAGCAGCCAGATCGGTCCCGGCGGGAGGCTGAAGACGTAGACGGAGTGCACCGCGTTGGCGACGTTGCTCAGCGCGAGGTAGCCGAGGCTGTAGGAGTCAAGATCCCTTGTGTGGAGGGCCTTGAGCAGCATGGGCAGGTAGCTCACGGCGAAGAGGCCGGTGGAGACCATTCCTGCGAGCACGTAAACGTTCATGCCATTAACGCTATTTTTCGCCGCGCCGCGGCGAATCGGGCGAATCACCCATTTCCCGGGAGGAATCCGGCGGGCGGGAATGGGTACTTTTACGCAGGGAGGCAGGTCAGGCGAGTCCGTGCTGGTAGGTGTAGGCCGTGACCCCGGCCCGGGAGGTCAGGCCCAGCTTGGTGAAGATGTTGCTCAGGTGCCGGGCCACCGTTTTTTCGCTGATGAACAGCTCGGCTGCGATGCTCCGGTTGCTCAGTCCGGCGGACACGAGCCGGACCACCTCGGTTTCGCGGGCGGTGAGCGGCCCGGCGTCGGCGGCGGGATGGGCGTCGTTCCCGGTGGGCGCCGGGGCAGACCGGGCCGGGGCCATCCGGGCGTCCGGCGCTGCGGGCAGCGGTTGGTCCAGCCCCGCCAGTGCCGGCGCGGCGCCCAGTTCGGCAAACACTGCCCGGGCCGCCTCACGTTCCAGCCGGGCGGATTCCTCATCGCCGAGCGCGGCGCACAGCCTGGCCAGGAGGGCGCGGCAGCGGGCCGCTTCGAACGGGGCGTCGAGGCTAAGCCAGCGGGACCACGCGCGGCGGAGCGGAATCAGGGCAGCCGCGGGGTCGCCTTCGTGGAACAGGAGAGCGGCCTCGGACTGTTCGGCGAGGGCGTGCAGCAGGGGCATGTCGACCGCGGCGCACAGCGCGGCCAGCTCCTCCACGGCGGCCCGGGCCGCCGGTGTGTCGCCCGCTGCCAGTTCGATCTCCACCCGGGCGGCGAGCATCCGGCGCCGGTAGGCGGGGTCGATGCCGTCCATGGCCTGCCGGAGCAGGGACTGGGCCTGCTCCGGCCTGCCCTGGGCCAGGCGCAGGAGCGCCAGCCCGGGTTGCGGCGGGAACCCGGTCTCCTGGGCGTGCAGGTAGCAGGCCTCGGCCGCGTCGAAGTCGCCCCGGAGCCGGTGGATTTCGCCCTGTTCGTAGAAGCCGCCGTAGGTGGCCATGCGGTCGCCGCGGTAGGCGAAGTCCTGCGCCGTTTTGGCCGCGTCGATCGCCTCGGTCCAGGCGCCGTGCAGCCGGTACAGTTCGGCCCGGTGCATCTGGCACTGGCCGCTGAAGGCCACCAGCTTCTGCTGCGCGTCGCACCACCGGTCCAGCGCCCGTGTCCACTCGTGGGCGCGGTGCAGGTCGAAGGCCAGATGGCAGGTCTCGATCACCGCGCAGTAGATGATCCCGGCGGGGACGGGGGAGATTTCCCCGACGGTGACGGCGACCATGGCTTCGTCGAGCAGGGCCAGGCCGGCGTCGAACTCGCCCAGCAGGACCTTGGCCTGCCCCAGGCCCAGCGTGCCGAGGGCGGCCGAGTCGGCGTCGCCGCGCGCCCGGCCGAGGTCGGCGGCCCGGGTGAAGGCTGCCGCGGCGGTGGCGCCGTCGCCCTGGTAGAGGGCAGCCAGCCCGACAGGGACGGACAGCAGGCCCTCGAAGGGGCAGGGCTCGGGCAGGTCCTCGACGATCCGGTGGGCGCGGGCGAGCCAGCCGGCGCCGCGGGCCGGTTCGCCCAGCAGGATGAGGTTCAGCCCGGACCAGACGGCGCAGCGGGCGGCGGCGGGGTAGTCGCCATCGGCGAGGTACTTCAGGTGCGCCCGGGCGAGGATGTCCACGCCCTCGGAGCCCCTGCCGGTGAGGATGACGGAGGTGGCCAGCTGTTCCAGGTCGCCGGCCGGAAGTTCGGCGTCGTGGTCGGCGGCGGTGTACTGCCCGACGGCGTCCGGCCAGCGCCGTTCGGCGTAGGCGTCCCGGCCGTCTGCGAGTGTCGACATCGCGCCTCCCCGTTCCCGGTGGCGGGTCTGAGCCTGTGGGCGCTGCGCGGCACTCCCGGAACAAGGGGTGGGCGGCGCGGCCCGTCATCTAGTTTTCAGGCTACCGCCGCCGGTTATGGGGCGGCAAGGTGCGGGCCCAAGCGCCAACCCTTGCGTCGTTTCCCAATGAAATCGAGGGGCCGGTCCGGTCCGTGACCTTCGGCCCTTCAACCACGCCACTGCGGCCTGCAAGGGTGGGAACCGACCCCAGAAGTCCCCCCGGGCATTGAAGGTGGCAGGCATGGACAGCGTCGTCAACACCACACTTGGCCCGCTGCGCGGCAGCGCGGACGAAGGCGTGCACCGTTTCCTGGGCGTCCCGTACGGTGCGCCGACGTCCGGCGCGAACCGGCTGCGCCCCCCGCAGCCGGTCCAGCCCTGGTCAGGAGTCCGCGACGCCACGCAGTACGGCTCAGCCCCTTTCCAACTGGCTCCCCCGGAAAGCGCGGGCACGGAGTGGGATACCGCGCTGGCCGGCGAGGACTGTCTGAACCTCAATGTGTGGACACCGGATCCCGGAAGCACAGGCCTGCCGGTCATGGTCTGGATTCAGGGCGGCGCGTTCGAATTCGGCTCGACGGCGGCCTATAACGGCCGGAACTTTGCCCGGGACGGCGTCGTTTGTGTGGTGATCAACTGGCGGGTGGGCGCCGACGGGTTCCTGGACCTCGGCGACGGGCAGGCCAACGTGGGTCTCCTCGACCAGATCGCGGCCCTGGAATGGGTCCGCGGGAACATCGCAGCGTTCGGCGGTGATCCCGGCAACGTCACCGTTTTTGGCGAGTCGTCGGGTGCGATGAGCATCGGCGTGCTCCTGTCGATGCCCCGGGCCGAGGGGTTGTTCCGCCGGGCCGTCCTGCAGAGCGGGGCAGCCCACCACGCGCTGTCCTCCGAGACGGCCCAAAGAATCGGCGGGTTCCTGGCAGAGAAGCTGGGCGTCCCTCCCACCCGGGAGGCCATGGCGGCGGTACCGCCCCAGCGGTTCCTCGCGGCGCAGGCGGAGTTGAAGGCGGAACTCTTTGCCCATCCGGACCCGGAGCGCTGGGGACATGAGGTGTTGGCCAGCAGTATGCTTTGGCAGCCGACGATCGACGGCGTCACGGTTCCGCTGCGCCCCATCGAAGCGATCGCTGCCGGAGCGGGCTCCATGGTGGACGTTATCGTCGGGACCAACACCGAGGACTGGAGGTTGTTCCTTGCCATTACCGGCGTGATCGGCAAGGTCACGGAGCACGACCTGGCGGAATCCAGGAGCGTGGACGGCTTCGCGCCCCTCGGCGCCTATGGGCTTCCCGTGGAGACCGCACTCCGCGAGTACCGCTCCCACTATCCGGACAGTTCGCCAGGAGATGTGCTCGCCGCCGTGGAAACCGATTGGTGGGTGCGAATTCCGGCGATCCGTTTAGCCGATGCCCATGCAACGGCGGCCTCGGCGACATCAGCCGGGACGTACATGTACGAGTTCGCCTGGCCTGCCCCCGGCCTCGGCGCCGTCCATAGCATCGAGATCCCGTTCGTTTTCGACGCCCTGGACAGGAACTCCAGATTGTTCGGGCCGCTGCTCGGGACAGACCCGCCACAGGAACTGGCTGATGCCATGCACGCCGCCTGGGTTTCCTTCGCCGCCACCGGCGATCCCGGATGGCCCGGCTACGAACCCGAACACAGGACCACCATGGTGTTCAACACCGAGAGTCGCGTGGTCCACGACCCCCGGACCTGGGAGCGCGAGCTATGGACGGGTGTCCGTTAGGACCCGCCGCGGCAGGCCGGTGAGTGGGATGGTCAACCGCCGGAGACTGCTGGTTTTCGGAGGAGCGCTGGTCGTCAAGATAGCGGCCTATTTGGTGTGGCGTCCGGCGATGCTGCGGTGGGGGACGCAGGGTGAGGAAGCCGTTGAGCCATTGCCGGGTGATGATCGGGTGCCTCATCCGGCGTTTCAAAGCACGCGGGCCATCACCATCGACGTGCCGCCGGAGCGCGTATGGCCCTGGATAGTGCAAATGGGGATCAACCGCGCCGGGTTCTACACCCACGACAGGGTGGAGCGGGCCATGTTTCACGCCCGCTACATAGAAGGAAAGCGCTCGGCGACGCGCATCCACCCGGAGCTGCAGGATCTCAAGGTCGGCGACCTGGTGCCCTACGGCGGTGGCGTCTTTGCCCCCGTGTCAGAGATCGAGCCAAACCGGCACCTGGTCGCAGGAGAGGCGTTCGTGCTGCGTCCTCTCCCGGGCAACCGCACCCGCCTCATCATTCGATGGCGGGGGATGGGATATATCAGTGCCGCGGCCCAGGGCGCCGCGGCTGACGCCCCGGCGCTGACCAAGGCCATCGTGTTCGCCCTGCAACATGTGCCCGGGGCAATGCTGCTGACTCGCGGCATCGACTTTCTCATCGCGGACCCATTCCACCACTACATGGAAGTCGGCCTCCTTCGCGGCGTTAAGCAGCGCGCGGAAGGAACGTAGGACGGCGCCCGTGACGCCGGCGTCGCGGCGTTGACGGCCACGATGTAGGGGTGCTGCCGGCCCTCTGCGGACCACGACGGCGGCGCCCGGGTGCGCTTGCCGGCCCGGCTCAGGTGTACATGAGGGAGCCGGGCGTGGTGAGGAGCTGGCCGGTTTCCAGCCAGGTCTTCAGGCCGGAGAGGATCATCGGCCAGCCGCCGTAGAGCTGTTCGTTGGCGCCTTCGCGGAGCTGGTCGTGGGTGACGGTCAGGCGGCAGGAGTCGCCCACCGGTTCGATCTCCCAGGTGATCCGGGACGTGCCTTCGGCCTTGACGTCCTCGCCCCAGAGCGCGCGCATGCTCTGGACGAGCCGGCGGGGCGGGTCCACCTCCAGGTTCTCGCCCTCGCCTAGGGGTTCCCCGCCCCTGGGTGCCATCTCGAACCGGGATCCCGGCGTCCAGTCGGAGGTGATGACGGACCCGAACTGGTACTTGCTGCGGATCTCGCCGTCCGTGATGGCCTCCCAGAGCCGCTCCGGGGTGGTCTTGATGTAGATTTCGAAGATCTTTTCCATGGGACTTTCCAATCTGGTTTTGAGGTCGCTGAGGCCAGCGGCCCATGGTTCGGCATATTTGCTCACCCAGCGGTCGTGGACCAGCCGGATGGGCACCGGATTCAGGAAGTGGAGTTTCTCGCGCCCCCGACGGCGGGTCACCACCAGGCCGGCGTCCTCCAGGACTTTGAGGTGCTTCATCACGCCGTAGCGGGTCATCTCGAAGCGGGCCTCAAGGGCGTGGAGGGTCTGCCCGTCGTTCCGGAAGAGCTCATCCAGGAGGTCGCGGCGGGTGGCGTCGGCCAGGGCCTTGAATACGGCGTCCACACGTCCAGATTAGGTGACTGATTAGTCACATGTCTAGGGCTGGTCCGTATCCGCTTTGCCGCGCCGCAGGTGCCGGTGGTGCACTTCGTAATGGTCGAACACATCGGACGACGTTGCTCCTGCATGGCCGAATTTGCCGCGAAGGACATCCGCGAGGGCGTCCAGGGATGCGTGGAGCATCCGTCCGGCGAACTGGAGCTCAGGGCTGTCGCTGCGCTGGGCCTGGGATGCCAGCTCCTCGGCGTAGGCCACCGTGGCCGGCAGGGAGCCGCGCTGCTCGATTTCACGGAAGTAATAGGTTTCATGGAACGCCAGCAGGTCTATGCTCACGGACGCCACGTTTCCGGCCATTGACTCCAACAGTCCGGCAGCATGCCCGGGATCCAGCGACAATACGCCGTCCGGGCCTGCAGACTCCCTGAAGAGGTTCAGCTGGTGGGCGAGGGCCCGGCGGCGGTTCAGTGCCGGGAACGTCTGCAGGATCCAGGTGACCGTTGCCGTCAGCAGCCCGAAGCCCGTGACGGCCTCGAGGGCAACAACCAGCCTGAGCAGCGGATCCGCCGGCACGATGTCGCCGAACCCCACAGTGGAAAGAGTGACAAGGGAGATGTAGAGGGCTTCGCCAAAGTCGCCCCGCTGTGGCACCCCGTCTCCGTGGACAAAACCCTCCGGCAGGTGGGGCAGGTAGAGCAGGGCCCAGCCGATGGCCGCCAGGCTTGCCCAAGCGCCGATGACAGCGGCCATGGCCAAAGGCGCTGCGATGAAGGAGCCCCGGCCCCGCAGTTTTGTCGACACCAGCCAGAACCCGCGCATGATCGCCCGGCCCAAAGGACCAGAACCATGCGGGTAAAGGAGCGTGCGAAAGACATCAACAAGCATTAGCAGGACCAGCCCGGCCCCCAAAACCGTCCAGAGCGTGCCTTCGAAGTCCATTGCCTCATCCTATGGGCGGCACTGCTCCGACACCGCGCTGGGTCCCCGCGTCTCAAGGAGCAGCCAGGCTGTTCGCGGGACCGGCCACAGAGGTTAGCTGGCAGCCGCCGGAACTGACTCGCTGTCGCGTGAGGCAGGAGTGTTGCTGCTGCTGCGGCGCCAGTAGGCTGCGAGAACCGCACCGGAAACGTTATGCCAGACTGAGAAAATAGCGCCAGGCAGAGCCGCTTCGGGAGTCAGATACTGCCGTGCGAGCCCTGCTGCAAGGCCTGAATTCTGCATGCCGACCTCAATCGCAGTGGTACGCCTGGAGGGAATCGGAAGCCGGAACAAACGGGCTGCAGCGTAGCCGAGGGCATATCCCAAGCCGTTATGCAGAATAACGGCCGCGAGAACCAGAAGTCCGGCTGCGAAAATTGCCTTTGCGCTTCCGGCAACCACCGCAATCACAACGGCGGTGATAGCGAGTACCGAAATCCAGGGAAGGGCAGGCAGCGCACGGTTGACGAGTCGCGGCAGGAAGAATCGGAGTAAGAGTCCCAGCAGCACTGGGAACAGCACGATCTGGACGATGGACCACGCCATCGAACCGGCGTCCACCGGCATGTACTGACCGGCCAGCCACAATGCCAGCACCGGGGTCAGCAGCGGAGCAAGCAGAGTTGAAACGGTCGTCATGGCGACGGACAAAGCGACGTCACCCTTAGCCAGGTAGGAAACGACGTTGGAAGCCGTTCCGCCGGGGCAGCAGCCCACCAGGATGACGCCCGCGGCCAGGGCAGGGGGCAGCCCCAGCGCCGCTGCGATCAACCAGCCCAGGAACGGCATGATGGCATATTGCGCAACAACTCCGATCACCACCGGGATAGGGCGTTTGGCAATGACGGCGAAGTCAGGGGGCGTGAGTGTTAGCCCCATGCCGAACATGATGAGTCCTAGGAGAGGGTTGATCCAGGGGGCGAGCCCCGTGAAGGCTGTTGGGGCGGCAAGCGCTACGGCTCCTCCGGCCAGGATAAGCACGGGAAAAAGAGTGACTGCGACACGGGCGCTGCGTTCTTCAGCGGCTGATGACGTCTTTGAAGATTCGGATAAGGAAGACATACCTACCGGATTAGCACAGTGAGGGTTGGGTTTCAGAATCAGCGTGTACTGATGACGTAGGCGGGTGATGATCGTCGTCAATATTACGTATGGGAAGCAGCAATTCTTTCGGAATTCGATATTCGTTGTAGTGAATACCTAAAGGTCGACAAATAGCGGCGAGAGCGGGTGGGGCAGCACTCCCGCAATGTTCGCCGGAAATAGAGCCCCTTTGGATGAAGGAGGTTCCAGGGCGGCGGCCGCCGCGTCCGAGGCTCGCCCCACCTCATGGGCGTCGCCCCTTGGTGCAGTGACAAACAGCGGAACCCCGCAGTGCCGGGCACTGCGGGGTTCGTCGCTGACTGGATCCAGGTTACTCGGAACCGGGTTTCTGTTCCCGGTCCCGGAGGTTCTTCTTGATCTCGTCGAACTTCTCCTTGATGACCCGTTCCGCCTCCGAGAGGGTTTTGCTGGCGGTGCTCAGGGGATCCATTTGGAGATAGACGTTCTGGCCGACGGGCAGGTCGTACTCGTCCTTCAGATGGGTGCCGCCGCCCACCCCCTGAAGCGTCAGGTACACCATGGCGTCGGTCCGGGCAACGCCGGAGATTGTTCCGAAGACAACTGTGAAGTCGTTCGCTTGAAAGCTGACGGTCTGACCGATATGGCTGCGGTCCAGATCGCCGGCTGCTACCGGCTTCTCGGACGGGCTTCCGCTGTAGCTCATGAACTTCTCCTAATAGTCGAGGGACATGTACCCCAGCAGTCTAGCTAAGGGGCCCGTGAAGGTGCGGCGATTGTCGCGAGCAGCCACACCGTCCGCGGGACCGGCGCAGCCGAGGTGCAAAGTGTGCGAATGGCAGGAGCAAATTCGAGCCGGAGTCTCGCGGGTCTTGGGACCTGACCTGCCCAGGGGCCTTTGCACCCCGGCGGCGACCCTTCAGACTGTCCTGATGAAGTGGACGCGCGTGAAGGACTGGCTGATCGGTGCTGCGGGGATGGTCCTCCTCCTGGCGATGATGGCAGTGATCCTCTGGTGGGCTGCGAGCGACCCGGCAGGCGGGGGCGAAGCGGGGCCAGTGCCGTCGCCGCCGGTGGGCGCCGATCGCCCGCCGGCCGCACAGCCTCCCGCCGACCTCCGCGACGACGAAGTGTGGCTCGCCGACGTTGCGCTGGACGCCGGGACAGTGGTGGCCGCGGGCTCGATCCTCCGCGACGTCCGGACCGTCGGGCAGGACGTGGTCGCGGGCCCGGACGGGCTGGTCGCTGCACAGCTCGCCGTTGATGCGACCGTGCCGTTCGAGGTGGTCGCCAACAAGCTTGGCGACGGGACGGTCGTCCGCCCCGCCGCCGGCGGCCAGGTCATGGTGGTTCGCACCGTCAATGTCCTGGGCCGCGAATTGCCGGTTACCGCCACCGGCACGGTCGAGGTTGAGGCCGGCAGGCTCATTGTCGAACCACGCTCGATCGACTTAGGCGGGCCGGACTTCCTCTCCGACGCCATCGCCACGGTCGTGCGCGGGCTCGTGACCATTGAGCACAGCATCGAGGGCTTGCCCGAGGGCCTCGTGCTTCAGGACGTCGCCGTTCAGGACGACGGCTTCCGAGCCAACCTCCAGGGCGAGGACATCAAACTCGTCCCCTAACTTCGTGAGTAGCCAGAAAAGAAGTACGACGGCGGCACTCAGGTCAGGTGACACCGGTGCCTGTGCCGCGGCCCGGGGATTTTGGTCCCCTCAGAGTGCTGACTGCCGGCCCCGCATTGTCAGCAGCAGCCACACTGTCCGCGGGACCGGCCACAGGATAGCCAGTGCAAGGACCGGCACCAGGAACACTCCGACGTCGGGGAACTGACGGATGATGACGAAGAGGTGGGTGTCGAACCGGGCGGGGGCGTAGCTGAGGCACAGCCACAGCGCAAAGACGTCGAGGGCGAGGGCCGCCGCGGCCCACGCCAGGGGAACCCACGGCTTCCGGGCAGGGGCATGGTTCCTCGGAACCAGGAACCGGAGCATCAGCCAGAGGCTCAGCAGCTCTGCCAGCAGAAGTCCGAGCGCGACCGCCCAGCTGTAGCGCTGCAGCCAGTCCTCGTGCACCACCGCCGGCACCGGCGCGTGACCGTGGAGGATCCGCAGGAGGTTGGTGTCGATCGCCTTCAGCCGCGACGGGGCGGCCGTGTCATTGCCGTTGATGACCAGGGCAACGCCCAGACGGGCGGACGGAACCATGGCCAGATAGGTGTGGCTGTTGCCCCATTCGCCCTGATGCTCCAGGAGCAGAGGCAACGTCTCCTCCGGGACGGGCGGTGCTGCGGGATCGGTGGACTCCACCAGCGGCCGGGTGAACCAGCCCATGGCGTAGCGCTGGGATTCGCTCACGTGCACCCGTGGTTCGAACATCGCCTCGATGCTATCGGGCTGGAGGATCCGTGCGTCGCCGTACCGGCCGCCGTCGAGCAAGGCCGTCAGTTCGCGGCTCAAATCCTCGGCCGAGGAGTACAGCGTGGAGGACGGCATCCCGGTGATGGGGGCGGGGACGTCGGTCTGGCGCCACCGGGCGCCGAACCACCGCGAGTAGCCGGCCGCCGCGTTGTCGGCGCGGGCATCAGCCCGGGTCGGATGGCTGTGGACCATCTCCAGGGGTCCGAAGACGCGCTGCTTCAGGTAGTCGCCGAACGGCTGGCCGGAGACCGTCTGCACCAGAAGGCCCAGGATGTTGAAGTTGGCGCTGGCATACCGGAAGGCCGCGCCCGGTTCGCCGGCCAGCGGGGATTCTGCCAGGGACCGCACGCCGTCTTCGAGGGCTTCCGGGCCCTGCGCGTCGGAGGCTTCGAAGGCTGTGTCCTTCGAGGCCATACCGCTGGCCTGATGGAGCAGGTGGCGGACGGTGATGGCTGAGGAGCGGCTGTCGTCCAGCGTGAACCAGGGCAGGTAGGTCTGCACCGGCTCATCCAGCCGCAGCCGGCCGGCCTCAACCTGCTGCATTACGGCGATGGCGGTCAGGGTCTTGCTGGTGGAGGCCAGCAGCACGGGCGTCTGCGCGGTCAGCGGCCGTCCGGAGTCATCGGCGCGGCCAAAGGCTGCGGCGTGCACCCTGACCCCGTCCTTCACGACGGCGACAGCGGCGCCCGGAATTCCGAGGGCCGCGATCTGCTCCTGAAGGAAGGAGTCCAACTCCGCGTAGGCCTGCTCGGGATTCGCCGGCCCAGTGGCCGGCGCAGCGGATGGAGCAGGTGCCGGCGGTGTGGCGCCGCCGAGGATGCCTGCGGCCAGGAGGCACACCAGGAGACATTGCGCTGACCTTGATGAAATCCGCATGCCCGCACCTGCATTTCGGCTGCCGTCTCTTCACGGTAGGGCCGGTCCCAGGGGAAAACAATGGCGCACGAAGGCGTCCGATTCCGACCGGTGGTTTTGCCGATCAGCCGAGCATCCAGATCAACCAGGCCGACGGCGTGACGGCCTCGGTCAGCTACGGGAGGGATGATGCCCGGGCTCTGGCCCGCGCCATCCTGGAGGCGGCAGGAGTCGACCCACGGGAAGCCTTCACGCGCGACCTGCCTACGCCGGCTGCTAAGGTCGTCGACCGCCGGTCGGGCGCACCTTGGTCATGGAACTAACCCGTTGCACCAGGACGCCGAGCCGTAGGTTTCGACCCGGAGCTAGCGGTGCAGACGTGTTCTCGGAGACACGCCGCGCTGTCTCCGCAAAGCTGTCGGTGCCCAGGAGGACCATGGATTCATGACGGCTCCAACAGTAGAGGCGGCGATCCATGAACTGATGGATCTCGCCTGGAATGTTGTCTATCACCTGCTCGAGGAGCAGGGCCTGCTCGGCGACGGATTGTTCGTCGAGGAGTACACCGGGATCCACTCCTGGCTGGACGGACCGACCCGGTACACCGTGGTCCACTCCCGGATGGTGGCGGTTCTGTTTGTCGACACCCGGCCCGTGGACGCCATCGCCTTCCATGACGACCTCCTGGGCGCCGTCGACCCGGCAGGCTTCTTCAGACTTCCGGGCAGCCGCTGACGGTCCGGCCGGTCCTTCTCGTTACTCCTGAGAGAGCCAAGCCGAGACCCTGGCGTTGAACCATTCCGGGCGTTGAAGGGGGATTCCGTGGCCACACCCGTCCACAACCTCCAAGTCGCTTCCGGGAAGCGCGGCATGGATCGCAGCGGCAGAGTCACGCATCAGCCTCCGTTCACGCTGACCCACCATCACGAGGGCCTGCCCAGGGAAGCGGGACCAATTCTCAGGCAATGCGAACCGCAGGTTCTCCCCGACGGCGGCCGTCAAGGTCGCCTTCGTTATGCCTGCACTGGTATCGATGTACTGCTCCATCAGCTCTGGGGGTATGAACAGCTGCCGGGCCTGCAGGCGGGCAAACCAGCTTCTCCGTGCAAGTGGTGCGCTCAAACCGAGAATGCCCAGGGTGAGGCCACCGTGCGCCATCGGCTTCGCTTGGGCACTGACGACCATAACTCGGCTCACCAGGGGCGTATGTTGAGCCGCCAGGCCGATGGATAGCTGGGCCCCGAGCGAGAAGCCGATCACTGCTACTGGCGAACCAACCCGTTGCAACACCAGGTCGGCCAGGGCATTTACGGTCGCGGAATGCGAGATGTACTCCTCGCTGGAGCTCTCTCCGTGCCCGGGAAGGTCGGGCACGATCACACGGTGCCGAGATTCCAGGCTGCGACGCAGGGATTGCCACATCCAACCGGCGACGCCACCACCGTGTAGGAGCAAGACAGGAGGTGCGCTCTCTGGTCCGTACTGGTTCGTGTGCACCGGCTTATGCTTTCACGTTCCCAACGCCCTCAGGACGGCCAGGTCGCGGCGCCCGGTCCGTCGAACAATGCGCTGGTGCTGCTCTGGGGCACCACGACGTGGACGGCGTTGCGCTGGACGGTGAAGTCGGTGGGCGTGGTGGTCGCGATCTCGCCGTCGAGGTTCACCGGCAGCGGCTGGTCGGTGACCAGCCGGACACGTCCGGTGGTCAGGTGGTACACCCGGTCGTGTTCGATGAAGCTTCCGTCCTTGAGCAACCGTGCGATACTCACATGCTCCCGGAGCGGGCCGGCCAGAATGGCGTAGATGTCAAGGATGTGGTCATCGATCCCTGCGGTGGGGGAGACCGTGTTGCCGCCGCCGTAATGTCGGCCGTTGCCGACCGCCACCTGAAGCACATCCTCGAGCTCCAGCGGCTCGTGGTCGCCCTCCGGGAACTCGAGGCGGGCCCGAAAAGGCTTGTGTCGGGCATAAGCCCGAAGCGTGGCGATGCTGTAGGCCAATGGCCCGATGTACCGCTTCAAGCGGGGGCTGAGCGCTTCGGTAACCGCCACCGAGAGTCCCACGGATGCGACGTTGAGGAACGGCTCACCGTTTGCCCGGCCGAGGTCGATGTCCACCACCTTGCCTTCGGCGACGGTGGCGCACGCCTCGGCCAGATTGTTCGGTATCTCCAGCGTGCGGGCGAAGTCGTTGGCCGTGCCCAGCGGAAGAACACCGAGCACAACGTTGGTGCCGGCAACCCGACCGGCAGCATAGGACACCGTCCCGTCGCCGCCGCCCACAACCACCAGGTCGTGCCCGTCCGCAAGCACCCGATCAAGAGTCCCGGCCAGGTCCGCCCCGGACAGCACGGGGTGCACGGAGGAGATCGGCACGCCTGCCTTTCGCAGGGTGTCCACCGCAAGTTCGTGTGCCGCCCCTCGGCGTGATCCGACGTTGATCACAACGGCGGCAGGGTGGGCGTCCCGGGCAGCCTTCATTTGGGCCATGTTAGGGCGTGGACCTGTGAATTCTCCTAGCCCGCCGGCACGGTTCTTGGAGGTCCCGTTAAGGCGCTACTCGCGAACCTCTTTTGCGCTGATCTTTCCCCTACCTCGTTCAGGTCAGCCGCATTGGGTAAACGTGAGCCTTCCCACCTTATTCTGAGTAACTCACAATAAGCCTGTAAAGTCAGATCCAGGCCACCGTAGCCCTTGAGTACCGCACCGGTGAACATTCCCGGGCCAGCGGGGCAAGCGACACAACGCGCAACCGCCCTCCTGCTTGAGCGGCACAAGAAACCCGTATGCCCCTCAGCCCGAAACCCCACGGAGAACCCATGACTTTGCTGACCGCACGCCCCGAAACGTCCTCATCCAGCACCGAAACCACGCTCAAGGCCGCTACCGCTAGCACTGTCGCTGACACTTCAGTGCGCGGCGGCAGCTACGTGACTCTCCCCGCCGGCAGCATCCGCGCCGGCGTCGAGGGCAGCTATGTCACCGTCGCTGGGGCCCGGAACCTGCCCCCCGTCACCCGTGGCAGCTATGTCACAGTGGACGGCACACCCGTTGTTGCCGCCGGCGCCATCGAGGGCAGCTACGTAACGCTTCCAGCGGCGGCCTAGCGTCCAGCGGCCTGCGGGGATAGCACCACCGCCGGACATAAAAGGAGGCCGACGGCGACACTGGGTGTCGTCGTCGGCCTCCTTTTTCGTGCCAGCTGGGCAGCTATCCCGCCACCGCCGCCTTCGCGGCCTGCGAGGCCTCCATCCACTCGCTCAGCCACGGGGCCCGGACGCTGGCGGTGATCCGGCAGTCGGCCACGAAGGTTCCCTTGGCGCCGGCATCTATCCAGTCCTGCAACGCGGAAAGGTCGGACAAGGAGCGGATGATCGCGGACTCGGCACCCAGCGCGCGGGCGACGCCGCTGAAGTCCACCTCGGGGATCAGCATGGGCTTTTCGGTCAGGCCCTGGGAGCCGTACTGGTGGATTTCGGCGCCGTAGGCGGCATCGTTGTAGATCACCACGACGGCGCTGGTTGCCGCGCCGATCAGCGATTCGAGGTCGGACAGGCCCATCAGGAAACCGCCGTCGCCGGAGGCCAGCACCAGGGTGCGGCCGTCCTCCAGGGCGCGGGCTGCCCCGACGGCGCTGGCGAGCCCCAGCCCGATGGTCTGGTAGGCGGTCCCCACCATGACCAGGTCCTGGGGCCGCGGGATGTTCCAGTACATCGGTGCCCAGCCGAGGAAGTGCCCGCCGTCCTGGACCACGGTGCGCCGCTCCGGCAGCACGATGTCCAACGCGGCGGCCAGGGAACGCGGGTCCAGCCGGCCGTCCGCGGTCTCCTCCGAGCCCGGGTGGTGGGCCGCTCCGTCGGCCAGCCGCTTGCGGGCTTCCGCGCGCCACGCTCCGCCGCGGCCGGCGTCCGGCGAGGCCGAGCCCTCCAGCATCCGCAGGAGGTGTCCGGCCGCTGACTTCGCGTCCGCGCTGACGAACGTATCCACCCGCGGGTGCGTCGGCTGCAGGGCGGTGTCGATCTGGATGACGGTGCTGTCGGGGCCGAGCAGGTGCCCGAACCGCATGGTGAAGGCGCTCAGGCTTGCCCCGGCCACGAGGACCACATCGGCCTCACCCATGAGCCCGGCTGCGGTGTCCGTGCCGAAGCCGCCCGCCACGCCGAGGTATCCCTCGCCTTCGAGGAGGTTGAGCGCCAGGGCGGTTCCGGCGGTCACGGCGCCGAGGCGCTCGGCGAGCTCCCGCAGCTCCGGGCCGGCTCCGGCGAGGTGCGCGCCGCGCCCGGCGAGGATCAGCGGCCGCTTCGCCCCGGCGAGCAGGCGGGCCACCTGCCCAAGGCCGCCGTCGACGTCGTCCGTCACCATTCGTGCCGGTGCCGCCGGAAGTTCCTCGTCCGCAGCCTCGAGGGCCGCGAGGTCGTAGGGGATGGCAATCACGACGGCGGTGCGCTTGGTGAGTGCGTACTCCACCGCCTGCCGGGTGATGGAACCCGCGGCGTCGCGGGTGACGGTGAACGTGGCCGCGCCGAGGCCTGCCGCGATGGCCGCCTGGTCCACGTCCCAGGGCCGGGCGCCGGTGGTGGGGGCGTCCCCGGTGACCAGCACCACGGGGATCTGCGCCTGGACCGCCTCGGCGAGGGCGGTGAGTGCATTGGTGTAGCCGGGGCCGTAGGTGGTGGTGCCCGCGGCGAGACGTCCCGACGTCCGGTAGTAGGCGTCGGCCGCGGCGATGGCGGCGCCTTCATGGCGGACGGCGGAGAAGCGGAGACCCAGCTTTTCCGCGGCGTCCAGGAAGTAGACGTTTCCGTTGCCCATGACGCCGAAGACATCGCTGAGATAGCTGCTGAGAATCTGCGCCACGCGGCCGGAGACGGTGAGAGTAGTCATGCAGGAATCATGTGGGCTGGTTCACATATAGGCAAGAGAGGCGGATTTGATTGGGATTCTTGGCAGGAAGTGGGAGTGCTAACTGAAAATATGCCCACTTGTGTGCCTGTATCACCCGACTTAGGCGGAAGGGCGGGGTTCCTGCTCGGAGAGCCGGCTCAGGAGGCCGTCGTAGCGGGGCGGCATGAGTTCCAGCACGGAGATGGCCGTGCTGGTCCGTTGGATCCCCTCGATTTCCAGGATCTGGTTGGTGATGCGGTAGAGATCCGCCGTACTGCGGGCCACCACCTTGGCCATGAGGTCCGCGTCGCCGGTGGTGGCATGCACCTCGATGACCTCCGGGATTGCGGCGAGCCCGTCCTCCACCGCACCTGTCCGGGTCTGGCTGATGGACAGTGAGAGGAAGGCCATCAGGTCATAGCCCAGTGCGGCGGGATCCAGCCGCCTGCTGAAGGAGCGGAGGGCGCCGCTGCGCTCGAGCCGTGCCAGCCGGGCATGGACCGTGTTCCGTGCGACGCCGAGTGTCCGGGAGAGTGCCAGGGCGCTGGCCTCCGGATCCTTGTCCAGGGCCAGGATGATCCTGCCGTCGAGTGGATCCAGGGTGCGGGGGTGCAGGGTGGTCATATTTTCACCAGAGACAGTAGAAGTTGAGCAGAAGTCCCAATGAGTTGAGCGTACCTTGCATTGTGGGCGGAGTCACACCCATGATCAGTCCTCATGACCCGTGATCAGCTCCTCACCGCACCGGACACTGCACTCCCCGCCCTTCGTGGCGCTGTGTCCGGCCTCCCGCCGTACGTCCCGGGCCGGCGCAGCGCCGGCATGGACGTTGCCGCCCTTGCCAGCAACGAAAGCCACTTCGAGCCGCTGCCCGCTGCCGCCGCCGCGGTGGCCGCCGCGGCCGGCACCATGAACCGCTACCCCGACAGTGCCGCCGTCGAACTCCGTGAACGGATCGCCAGCCACTTTGGCGTCACCGCCGGAGAGGTCGCGGTGGGACCCGGCAGCGTGGGCGTCCTCCAGCAGATCATCACCGGGCTGTGCGATGCCGGGGATGAAGTGATCTTCGCGTGGCGCTCCTTCGAGGCGTACCCGATCTTGGTGGAGCTGGCCGGCGCCCGGCCGGTCCGCGTTCCGTTGGACATCTTTGAAGGCCACGATCTTGATGCCATGGCCGCGGCCGTGACCGCCCGCACGAAGGTGATCCTGCTCTGCACCCCCAACAATCCGACCGGCGTGCCGATCAGCCACGAGCGCATCGAGGCCTTCCTGCGCTCTGTCCGTTCCGACATTCTCGTGGTGATCGACGAGGCCTACGTGGAGTACGCCGAAGCGGGCAGCGGCCCCGATTCCCTGGCCCTCTACCGCCAGTACCCCAACGTCTGCATCCTGCGCACCTTCTCAAAGGCCTACGGCCTCGCCGGCCTGCGCGTGGGCTACGCCGTGGCGGCGCCGGCCATCGCTGAGGGACTGCGCCGGACCGCCCTTCCCTTCGCCGTGAGCGCGCTGGCCCAGAAGGCCGCCGTCGCGTCGCTGGACGCCGGAGCGGAGATGGAAACCCGGGTGGCCGCGGTCAAGCAGGAGCGCGCTCGGATGGCCGCGCAGCTCGAAGCCCAGGGCTGGAAGCTGCAGCCGAGCCAGGGCAACTTCCTGTGGATCCATGCGGATGAGAGCCTCCAGACAAGGCTCGTGGATGCGTTTGACCGCGCGGGCATCATGGTCCGGGCCTACCAGGGTGACGGGGTGCGGATCACCATTGCCGGCCCAGCCGCCAACAACCGCGTGCTCCGGGTTTTGGAAGCCCACGCAGCCTAGGAACTTTCTGACCCTTATCAATCCGTTCCCCAACCAGAGGACTCTCCATGGAACAACAGACAAAGACGTCTGGCCGCCCGCTCGGCGCCACACTCAAACCCCGCCAGCTCACCATGATGGGCCTGGGCAGCGCCATCGGTGCGGGGCTCTTCATCGGCTCCGGGGCCGGCATCCAGGCCGCCGGTCCGGCTGTGCTGATCTCTTACCTCGTGGCCGGCACCCTCATCATCCTGGTGATGTGGGCCCTCGGCGAGATGGCCGCCGCCAACCCGGACAGCGGAGCCTTCTCCGTCTATACCGCCAAGGCCTACGGGCCGGTGGCCGGTGCCACGGTGGGCTGGCTCTGGTGGCTGCAGCTCGTGGTTGTCATCGCCGCCGAAGCGCTCGGCGCGGCAGGCCTGCTGGCCACCATCTTCCCGGCCCTGCCGGTGTGGCTGATGGCCTTCGTGTTCATCGTGTTGCTCACCGCCGTGAACCTCACCAGTGTGAAGAACTTCGGCGAGTTCGAGTTCTGGTTCGCCCTGCTCAAGGTGGCAGCAATCATCGGGTTCCTCCTGGTGGGTGCAGCCCTGCTCTTCGGCTGGCTGCCGGGAGTGCAGTCGCCGGGCCTGTCCAACTTCGCCGGTGCCGGATTCGCACCCAGCGGTTTCGCCGGGATTGCCACAGCACTGTTCGTGGTGGCCTTCGCGTTCGGCGGCACCGAGATTGTGTCCGTGGCGGCAGCTGAGACCGCCGAGCCGGCCCGCAGCGTGAAGAAAGCGGTCCGCACGGTGCTGTGGCGCATCCTGGTTTTCTACATCGGTTCCATCTTCATTATTGCGGCCGTGGTTCCCGTGGGTTCGGCGGGGCTGAAGAGCCCGTTCGCGGCGGTACTGGAAGCCGCCGGCATGCCCGGCGCAGCCACCGCCATCACCCTGGTGGCCGTGGCGGCACTGCTCTCCGCGCTCAACGCCAACCTCTACGGCGCCTCCCGGATGGCGTTCTCGCTCGCCGAGCGGGGCGACGCGCCGCGCCTGCTCGCCTCGGTGTCCAAGGCACGGGTTCCGGTTATCGCAGTCCTGGCCAGCGTCGCATTCGGCGTTGTCACGGTCGGGCTGGAGCTGGCTTTCCCCGAGATGGTCCTTCCCGTCCTGCTCAACATTGTGGGCTCGACCTGCCTGCTGGTGTGGACGTCCGCGCTCCTGGCCCAGCTCGCGCTGCGGCTCCGCGCCGACCGTGAGGGGACGGAGCTTCCCCTGCGGATGCCCGGCTTCCCGTGGCTGACGGGCTTTGGCCTGCTCATCCTCGCGGCGATCTTCACGGTGGGCTTCATCGGCGAGGACTCACGCCCCCAGCTGCTGAGCACTTTCTCGCTTGTGGCGCTGCTGGCGGTGGCGAACTGGCTGCACCAGCGGAGGAAGGTTCCGGTTTTTGTTGACGCTGCAGAGGGTGACAAGCAGCCGGCGCTCGTCGACTAGTTCACTCGCCTGAATCGACTCGCGGCTTCGGGGCACTGAAGGGCGCGTCCGGTCTTGCCGGGCGCGCCCTTTGCTGTGTCTGGCCCGCTGGCCCTAATGGCGACCAGCTCGGCCGCTGCACGAGTCGGTCCGACCTGCTCCTGAAGGCCAATCCCGCCCGTCGTGCTTCTGCGCCCGGGCCGCTGCAGAAGCGGTTCGTGACGGTGGACACAATTTCGCGCCGCTGCTTACAAATCGATTGACTTTCAATAGTTAATAACCGAAGCTCGATACATGCAATTTACTCGGTTGGCAGTCATCGCACTTCGGATCGTCCTTGTTGTGGCTTTCCTCCTGTTGGTTCTGTTCCAAGTCATGTCCTTTCCCGGGCAGTTCGCCCACATGGCGCAGGAGAATCCGGACCGCGCCTATCTGCAGTGGCCGCTCACCATCTTCTCGATCCTGGAGGTCGCCTGCGTCCAGGTGGTGATCGTGAGCACCTGGAAGTTGCTGACCATGGTCGAGCGCGACAGCATCTTCAGCACTGACGCACTGCGGTGGGTGGACGCGATCGTCTGGTCCATCGCCGCCGGATGGACCATGCTGGCGGTACTGTCCGCGTCCGTGGTGCTCAGCGCGGATGACCCCGGGCTCCCGCTGCTGCTGTTCCTGCTGCTGGTGGCCGGCGCCGCCCTGGGCCTTGTGGTCGTTGTGCTGCGCGCGCTACTGCGGCAGGCCACGGACCTGCGCACCGACATGGAAGCTGTCATCTGATGCCCATCGTGGTGCGCATCGACGTCGAACTGGCCAAACAAAAAATGAGTGTGGGGGAGTTCGCCGACCGCGTGGGACTCACCCCGGCCAACGTGGCGGTGCTGAAGAACGGCCGCGCCAAGGCTGTCCGCTTCAGCACGCTGGAAGCAATGTGCCGGGTTCTCAAGTGCCAGCCGGGTGACCTGCTGGAGTTCGTCGAGGAATGACCGGATCCCCTGCGGCGGTGGGCCGTCCACGCTCCCGTTGCACTATCACCTATGGGTGTTCTCAGCGCTGAGAGCCGCTACGAGTGATAGAGCAACGGTGTATCTCTCGCACGACGGCGGCCGGCAAGTCCGCCACCTTTGACCGTCTCGCCCGATTGCGTGGAGTGCTCAGACGGCGCGGGCCGAAAGTTGGTTGATTCTGTGGTCATTATTGTGAACTGCAGCGGTCGACCGCTCAGTGAAAGCTGAGCCCGACTCGCTGTCAGATCCGGATGGGGCTACCAATCGAAGTCGATGGTTGTCATTGCGACTTGTCGAGGATGCGGTAGCCATGTTCAGTGGCCTCAATATGCACTGGCATGCCAGGTACCACCAGCTCAGCCATTAGCGCAGTGCTTAGCCCCAGTCGGCCCGACCTGCCGTTGCCGGGGTGCCAGGATGCGGCCCGCTTTTCGCCCCTGACGAAGATTGTCAACGTGGTCGGGATAGCCGGGAACGCGTATTTCGACCTTGCCGGAATTCGAAGGTAGGAACGGTTTCGGTCTTTTGCGGTCAGATTTTGCGATGGGATGATCACCTTGCCCGCCGACAACTCAAAGGAGGTCGCGCCCGGCTCGAGTGGATTGATTGCCGCGATTGCAGACGCTCGAACTGGAGCAGCAGGATTTGGATCTCCTTTGCTCGGCCGCGGCTCTTTGTAATGGTCCAGCCCGTGGGCCTTGTTGCCTAAACCCGGAATACGGACGTTGGCGAATGGGCCGACGCGGTTCCTGTCCAATAGGTTGGACCGTGAGACATGTGACAGTTGTCGTGCGAATTGATTGATGAGTGCATCCTCGGCTGCGCCGGGGTCGGAATGCCGTGCGTAGTGCACGGTCAGCTCGGGAAGAATAGTCAGCATCTTGAGCCACCAGCCGCCGGCATGTGGCCCCGTCGCGCCAATCTTGGTCGAATAGTAGGCTCTAGTCCTAGCTGACAGGGAGGTTCCGGCCTTGCCGATATAGAGAATCGGTTCGTCGGGCAGCCAGAACTGTTGTAACCGGCTCCCGAAAGAATCGAGCGTTGCGGACATGCCATCAACCTCGAGGAATGGACAGACGTCTAGCAACTCTTCAAACGCCCGACTGCTCAGGGGCAATTCGACGGCCCCGCCATGTGAAGCATACGGATCGGACGTCATTGAAATTGCGTATACCCCAGGCTCGTCAAAGGGAAGCCGCTGCTGCCACTTGACAGCTCCAGCCCACTCCAAGGCGCATTTGTCGAACAGGGCACCCACGGAACTCGTCATAAACTAAAGGGTAAGCGCACATGAGAACCTCATATCCGTCATAGTTGAACTTGCGTCGTGTCGTGAAACATGACAAACCCCGCGTATCTGCGATAGTTGGGCCATGACAACACCAGAGCTCCCTGGGGTGGGCTCACAGCAGACCGCGCCCCACCAGCAACAACAATCATCTCTCGCGCAGCACGATCATGGGGCGCCAATGCAGACACCCTTGCCTGAGCCGACGAAGGCGAAGAAGCCGCGAAACGTCCTCGGGCTCATCGCTCTCATCACCGCGGTGCTCGGGTTCATTTTCGCCTGCATCCCCGGCGCCCTCATTGTCGGTTGGATTCTGCTGCCGATCGCATTTATCCTGGCTCTCGTATCGCTGTTCATCAAGGACAAGGCCAAGTGGATGGGCATCGCGGCCCTGATCGTATCCATCGTGGGAACGATCGTGGGGTTCATCGTCTTTTTCGCCGTCCTTGCCACGTCGGTCGACGACGCTATCGGCAGTGGGGATACCAAAGTGGTACAGCCGTCCAGCGCCGCAAGCGATGCAGGTGCACCGACAGCGGAGAAGCCGGCCGCTAATGTCGGAACCCGCGAGAACCCACACCCGATCGGTTCGGTCATCGAGTCTGACGAATGGCGCGTCGTGATCAATTCTGTCACCCTGGCGGCCACGGATGCCGTTGTCGCTGGAAACCAATTCAATGATCCGCCGGCTGCGGGGTCGGAGTACATTATGGTGAACTACTCCACTACCTACATCGGCGATGACGCGGACGGTCAGATGCCTGCCTTCACTTCGATCGAGTACGTCACCGTGGAAGGCACGACTGTGAATACGTTCGACAAGTCTGTCGTCACCCCGGATTCCATCGACACCACGAGCACGCTCTACACGAACGCCACTGCGACAGGCAATATTGCCTTCGAAGTCCCGACTGCCACTGCTGGACAAGGAGTCCTAGCCGTAAGGCCGGGAATGTTCGGCGACAAGGTATTCGTCGCAGTCAAGTAACTTCGTAGGACACGTTCAGCAGTATTAACAGGAAAGCGCAAAGCCCCCGGCACACCACCGGGGGCTTTGCCGCGCCGCGCCGAGAGACACGGCCACGCTCTCTAGTTGCGATCGAAAACTGCCGGGGAGCCCATGGACGCTAACCTAGGACCCTAGGCAAAGCTGGGCTTAGTCCCGCAGCACCCAAGCGGCGTTGTTCGGCTGCAGCCGGCCGTCCTCGGTCAGCGGCGCGGCGCTGAGCAGCACCGTTCCGGCGGGGAGCTGCACCGCTTCGATGCCCATGGCGACGGCGACGAAGAAGTCGGCGCTGCGTTCGCAGATCAGCAGGTTCCCGGCCTCGACCCGCCAGGTGCCGCCGTCGTTCGGGCCGAAGACCTCGTTCTTCCACAGCAGTCGGCGCAATTCCAGTGCCTTGGTGACCAGCGCCAGGGAGGACTCCGGGTCCTGCTGCTGGAGTTCGACCGCGTGGGTTCCCCAGCCAGCGGGCTGCGGGAGCCAGGGTTCTGAGGCCGGAACCGCGGCGGCGGGTTCAGCCAGCGAGAAGCCGTGGTTCAGCGCCGGGTCCGCGGTCCAGGGCAGCGGGACGCGGGCGCCGTCGCGGCAGACGCCGCCGCGGGCCCACATCGGATCCACCCGGGAATCGAGGGGTACGTCGACCTCGGGCAGGCCGAGTTCCTGGCCCTGGTACAGGTACGCCGGGCCGGGCAGACCCAGCAGGGCCACCACCGCGGCGCGGGCACGCTGCGCGCCGGCCTCCCCGCCGCCGAAGCGGGTGACGGAGCGGACGATGTCGTGGTTCTCCAGCGCCCACGTGGGGGTGGCGCCGTGCAGCCGGCGTGCGGCTTCGAGCTCGTTCCCGGCGGCGGCCCAGGCCGCCGGATCCCAGCCGAGTTTCACGAACGCGAACGCGAAGGCCTGCTGCATTTCATCGGGCCGGGTGTAGCGGGCGGCGCGGGCCGGTTCCAGGTTGACCTCGCCCACCAGCAGGCGGTGCGGCTCGTACTTCTCGGCCAGCGTGCGCCAGCGGCGGTAGACCTCGTGGACTTCCTCCTGGTCCGAGACCTGCGGGTTGGACCGCAGCCCGTCCACCACCCCGCCCGTGGAGGGCGAGTCCGGCAGGCCCTCGGCCTTGAACAGGGCATGCGCGACGTCGATCCGGAGACCGTCCACGCCCTTGTCGAACCAGAAGCGCAGCACGCCGTCGAAGTAGTCGCCGACGGCGGGGTTGCGCCAGTTCCAGTCCGGCTGCCCGGCCGAGAACAGGTGCAGATACCAGTCGCGGTCGGTCTGCGACCCGGGGTTGGCGCGGCTCCAGGCGCGGCCGCCGAAGACGCTCTGCCAGTTGTTCGGCGGGACATCGCCGTCAGCGGTCCCCGGCACAAAGTGGAACATGTCCCGCTCCGGCGAACCCGGGCCGGCCGCGAGGGCCTGCTGGAACAGCGGGTGCTCCGAGGAGCAGTGGTTGGGCACGACGTCGAGCAGCACCCGCAGGCCGAGCGAGTGGGCCAGTTCCAGCAGCGCATCGAACTGCTCCATGGTGCCGAACAGCGGGTCCACGCCGCAGTAGTCGGACACGTCGTAGCCCTGGTCCAGCTGCGGGGAGGGCTGGAACGGGGTCATCCAGATCCCGTCGACGCCGAGCGAGGCGATGAACGGCAGCCGGGCGGTCAGCCCGGCGAGGTCGCCCACGCCGTCGCCGTCGCCGTCGGCGAAGGAGCGCGGATAGACCTGGTAGATCACGGCGGACTGCCACCACTCCGCGGCAGGCGCCAGCGCGGTCTCCTCGACCAAAGCAGGACTCATTTGCTGGCGCCCGCGGTGAGGCCCTCGACGATCCGGCGCTGGAAGATCAGCACCATGATGACCAACGGTACGGTGACGATCACGCCGGCGGCCATCTGCTCGCCGAAGGGCGCCTGGAATTCGGTGGCGCCGGTGAACTTGGAGATCGCGACCGTGGCGGTCTGAATCTTCGGGTCGTTGATCATCGACAGCGCGATGATGAACTCGTTCCAGCTGTGGATGAACGTCAGGATGGCGGTGGTGAAGACGCCCGGCGCGGCGAGCGGCAGCAGCACCCGGCGGAACGCCTGCCACTTGGTGCAGCCGTCGATCATGGCGGCTTCCTCGAGGTCGAACGGCAAAGCCTTCATGAACGTGGTGAGGTTCCAGACGGCCAGCGGAATTGCGAAGGACAGGTTCGGCACGATCATCGCCTGGTAGGTGTTGATCCAGCCGATGTCCGTGAAGAGCCGCAGCAGCGGCACGACGACGGAGATGCCGGGGAACATCGAGGTCGCGATGATGACGCCCAGGATCAGGGACTTGAAGCGGAAGTTGAGCCGGGAGATCGCGTAGGCGGCGAACACGCCGAGGACCAGCGCAAAAGTGGTGGTGGTCCCTGCGACGATCAGCGAGTTCAGCAGCGCCTGGCCGAACATCGTGGAGCCGTCGAAGACCTTGGCGTAGTTCTCCAGCGAGAACGGCGCCGGCAGCAGGGTGTTGTCGAAGATGTCCGCGGTGCGGCGGAGGCTGGAGACCAGCATCCAGTAGAACGGGGCCAGGCAGTAGGCGAAGATCAGGGCCAGGCCGGCGTAGACGCTGTAGGAGCGCCAGGTGCGCTTGGCTTTGGGCCGGTTCGACGGCGGCGCGCCGGCTGTGCCGTTCGAGGAGCCGGCGCCGGAGTCGGCCGCGGCGTTGCGGAGGTCGGAGATGGTCATCGGGTGGCCTCGGGCTTCTTCTGGTCGGCGGTGGCCTGGTCAGCGTTCGCCTGGGTGTGGTTTGCCGCGAGGCGGTTCTTCCGGGCGGTCTTCTTCGACAGCAGCTTCAGTTCCTTCGCGCCGGTGACGTCGGCGCCGAGCACCTTTACGAAGACGATCGCGACGACGGCGACGTACAGGAACAGCATGACGGCGAACGCCGAGGCGGAGCCGTAGCGCAGCTGATTGGATTCGTCCCAGGCCAGCATGGACAGGGTCTCCACGGATTCCTTGCCGGGACCGATCAGCACGAAGGGCAGGTCGAACATGCGCAGGGCATCGAGCATGCGGAACAGCACGGCCACCAGCAGGGTGGGCTTGACCAGCGGGAGGGTGATGGAGCCGAGCTGGCGCCACCAGCCGGCGCCGTCGATCCGGGCGGCTTCGTAGACTTCGCCGGGGATGACCTGCATGCCGGCGAGGACCAGCAGGCCGATGAACGGGGCGGTCTTCCAGACCTCGGCGATGATGACGGCCACCCTGGAGGCGTTGCCCTCGGCGGTCCAGAGGATTTCGCTGCCGAGCAGGTTGTTGGCGATGCCGTCGGACTGGAAGATCCAGCGCCACAGCAGGCCGGACACTGCGGTGGGGACGGCCCACGGGACCAGGATGCTGGCACGCAGGAAGGACCGGCCGCGGAAGGCCCGGTTCATGGCCAGGGCCAGGCAGAGGCCCAGGACGGTCTCGAGGAACACCGTGGTGACGGTGAAGAAGGTGGTGTTGGCGAAGGCGTTCAGGAAGCGCCGGCCTGATTCGCCGACGAAGAGGTCGGCGTAGTTGGCCAGGCCCACGAAGGATTCCACGTCGGAGACGAAGCCGTCCGCGTCCAGGCCGGATTCGGCGCGGAACAGGGACTGGTGCACCGCGGAGAGCAGCGGGTACACGATCACCAGGGCCAGCACCAGGAGGGTGGGGGAGAGCAGCATCGCGGCCATGCGGCCTTCACCGGGGGAGCGGTGGCCGCGTTTGCGCGGGCTGCCTGGCTGGGGCGTGCCGGTCTGCGCGCCGGCGGGCGGGGCGGTCGTCGTCGTCATGCTTTGGTACCTAACTGGAGTTGCAGCGTGCCTGGCCGGCCGGGGTGGACCGGCCGGCCAGGCGTGGGGTGTGGACTGCGGGGGCTACTGCTGGATTACTTGGTCAGCTCGGTGAGCTTGGCCTGCATGTCGTTCAGGGCCGTGTCTGTGTCCTTGGCGCCGGTGATGGCCGCGTAGGCCTCTTCCTGGATCGCTTTGGTGGTGGCGCCGTACTGGACCACCTTGGGGCGCGGCTGGGCGTTGTTAAGCGAGGTCAGCAGGGTGGGGAAGAACGGGCGCTTGGCGACGACGGTGGGATCCTCGAACAGGGAGGCGTAGACCGGGGCGCGGGAGGACAGCGCGAGGCGCTTCTGCGCCTGCTCCTCGCTGGTGAAGAACTTCACGAACTCCAGCGCCGTGGCCTTGTTCGGGGTGAACGGGGAGATGGCCAGGCTGCGGCCGCCGAGGGTGGAGACGCCGGGGCCGTCGGTGCCGGGGATGGAGGTGATGTCGAACTTGCCGGCCACCTGGCTGGAGCCGTCGGTGGCGCTCAGGGAGGCGTGCAGGAAGGGCCAGTTGCGCATAAAGACGAGCTTGCCTTCCTGGAAGGCGCGGCGGCCCTGCTCCTCGAGGTAGGTGATGGCGTCGGACGGGAACATTCCGTCCTTGAAGCCATTCACCAGCAGGTTCAGGCCTTCCTTGGCTTCGGGGGTGTTGACGGTGGGCTTGCCGTCGGCGTCGACAATCGAGCCGCCGGCGGAGACCACGGCCTCGGAGAAGTTGACCGTGAGGGCCTCGTTCTTGTCGAACTGGCCGGTGTAGCAGGACATGCCGGCGGCTTCCGGGAGCGCCAGGATCGCCTTGCAGGCGGTCTTCATCTCATCCCAGGTCTTCGGCGGGGCGGCGATGCCGGCGGCCTTGAGCAGGTCCGAGCGGAAGTAGAACAGGGCGCCGTCGGTGTAGTACGGGGCGCCGACCAGGGAATCCCGGTACGTCGCAGCGTTGACCGTGGCGGGGATCATCTTCTCGGTGGGGACGGCGTCCGCGGGCAGCGGCAGGATCCACTTGTTGGCGGCGAACTCGGAGGTCCAGACGACGTCCAGGTTCAGCACGCTAAAGGTGTCGGACTTGATCTGCGCGTTCTGGATGAGCTGCTGGCGCTGCTGGTCCGCGGAGTCCGGCAGTTCGATGAACGTGACCTTCTCCTCCGGGTGTGCGGCGTTCCACTCCTCGATGCTCTTGTTCGCGGCTCCGGAGGCGTCGCGGTTGGAGACGTAGTTGATGGGGCCCTTGCCCTCGAAGGACGCGGCGGCGGCCTTCGGGGTGCTCTTCGCTTCCGTGGCGGTCCCGCCGCAGCCGGTGAGGGCGACGGCGGCGACGGTCAGAGTTGCGGTGGTGGCGAGAAGAGTCTGCCAGGTGCGGCGGCGCTGCCTCATGTGTTGCTCCTTTTTCATTTGGGGTGGTGCGGGGGTTTGGTGCATGCGGAACTGCGGCGGCTGCCTGGTTTGTGGCACCGGGGAGTGCCGGCTGCCGCCGGTGTTGGTGGTCTGGTTGGTTTAGCTGGCGGGTTGCTGGGGGCCGGACGGGGCTGGCGCCGTTTGATGCGGCGGGGCGGTGGAGCCGCGCTCGATCAGCCGGTGCGGCATGATCTTCGGCCCCAGGTCCCGGGAGCGGGGCAGCTTTTTCACGGCCATCCGCCCCATCTCCTCGAGCGGCTGCGCCATGGTGCTCAGCGGCGGGTTCACGTGCAGGGAGGTCGAGGTGTTGTCGAAGCCCAGGACGGACACGTCCTCCGGTACCCGGAGGCCGCGACGCTGCAGTTCATTGACCACGGCGGCGCCCATCTCGTCGCTCATCGCGAAGACCGCGGTCAGCCCGGGGTCCTGCCGCAGCAGTTCGTCGACGCCGGGGGCGCCGCTTTCGTAGAAGAAGCTGCCGGTCGCAGTGACCGGGGTGCAGTTCGCTTCGGTCATGGGGCGGAGGTAACCGCGTTTCCGGGGATGGGCGACGTGGACCGACGCCGGATCCCCGGTCAGGAGCCCGACGCGTCGGTGGCCGAGGCGCAGCAGGTGACGGGTCGCGTCGTAGGCTGCCTGCTCGTCGTCGATGGCCACGCTGGGAGAGCCGGACTTGTCACTGATGGCGACGGAGATGATTGGGACGTTGGGCCCAAGCAGCTGCCTCGTCTCCGGCGTGATCACCGCGGAGATGAGGATAACGCCGGCGGCCCGGTACGTGCGCAGGGTCCGGAGGTAGCCGGCGATGTAGGCAGACTTCGCGCCGGTGCGGCCGAGCATCACGGCGTAGCCGCGTTCCTGGGCTTCTTCCTCCACGCCCTGCATGACCTGGGAGGCCAGGGCATCGGAGACCATCGGGGCGAGGAGCCCGATCACGGACGTCTGCCGGGTCTTGAGGCCCCGGGCGAGGTAGTCCGTTTCGTAGCTGAGGCTCTTGACCGCAGTCTCGACGCGTTCCCGGGTCTCGTCGGAGTAGCCGACGAGGCCGTTGACAACCCGGGAGACGGTGGCAGGGGAGACGCCGGCGTGCTTGGCGACATCGCGGATGGTGACCACTGTTCCTCCTCCCTGAGCGTGTCTGCTGGGCTGCATGGCCCGGATGCGTAACGAGTTACGCAAACGGTTTACGTAAACGGTTTCGTTCAATGCAGGATCAACAGTAAGGGGTGGGTTGCGGATCGCGTTGCGTTTCGTAAACGGGGGTGCTCTCACGACCAACGGCATCCGGCCGCGTTGCTATCCGTGCTTCGGCCTTTTGAGCGGTATTAACTGCTCGTCGTGTTGGGCGGCCGCTGGCAGTGATCTCGGTTGGTTGCCGGTCCGGAGCTTGTCCCGTTCACGGAGATTCGCAGAAATGGAAGAATACGCGGTCAAACTCCGAGGATGTACCGTGTCCGGCGTTTCTACCGGGCGGTACTTGCTCCGACCAATTTAGTTGGATCAACTGTGTTGCTTTCGCCTAATCATTTCTCTAGCAGAGATCGCGGACATGAATTGTTTAAGAACGTCAAGCCGCATCTAGCCTGAGGTCGCACCAATGTCGACTATCCGTTCGCATGCCAAATCGCACTATGCTCGTTGCATGACGGAAACCATTACCGTGAAGTCCAGTCGGATCAATTGGACCCGCGATGAGATCATCCTTGCCTGCGAACTCGTGGAGAAGAGTGGTTGGAAGAGCCTTGAGAGCACCGATCTCAGGGTCATCGAACTTTCAAAGTTATTGCAAGCGAACCCGCTCCATTCCAGTAACGTCCGCACACCGACCTTTCGTAACCCCAACGGGGTGGCCATGAAAACTGCGAACATCGCCACTAGCCACCCTGACTATGCAGGGAAGGGCACCAACGGCAACAGGCTGGACCAAGAGGTACTCCTCATGTTTCTGGCGGAACCAGAAATAATGAGGGCTGCGGCGAGGGAAATCCGCGCGGAGATACTACTCGGTACGTTTGTTCCATCGGCAGAAGATTACCCCGACGATGAGGAGTACGGGGTTATGGAGGGGAAACTACTCCTAACTCGCCATCGCCGTCGAGAGCGTAACCCCAAATTGCGTAGACTGAAGATCGAGCGAGCCAAAAAGGCTGGCCATTCAGTGTCTTGTGAAATTTGCTCATTCGATTTTGGGGTGACCTACGGAAACCGTGGTGAGGACTTCATTGAAGTTCATCACGTTTTGCCGCTGCACGCTTCAGGAGAGGTCCGGACAAAGCTTGCTGACCTAATAATGCTATGTTCCAACTGCCACCGGATGATTCATCGAGGTAATCCTTGGCTGAACCCAGCTGAGCTCCAGGATCTCCTCCATGAGCGTAGAATGCTCCATCGTGCGACATAGATGTTCGCGCCGAGCATCTTTTGGGAGATCGCCGAATGTATGGATGCGGCCCAAACCTCGCCCCTCCCTTTCACAGGCGAAACTGCATCGCACTGGTGAGACTTTATTCTTGAATTCCCTTGTCGGCCAGGTACGGGGCGGGAGCCTGAATTTTCTCATCGGGCAGCGCGCGGCGCCATCTACCTCCGTCAATGAACGCGCCTCGATCGGTCACCGAGGGTACGACCCTGACAGACACGTACTCGAGCGGGCCGGGCACTGGGACGTTGAGCTGATCTGCTAGATGAGCGTAATACTTACCGCTCAGGATGATGTAGCCCTCTGTCCTCAAGGATGAACGGGATCCTCCGTTGTACCGCACCCGCTTCTGGGCATCGAGCTGTCTGCTCACCGTGGCCACCGTATTGCGATGCACGAGCATTCCTTCGGTGGCGCGGAAAAGACGGTCAGTTCGCTGTGTCCCATGGGGGTGCTGGAATACGTGTTCGACGACCCCGGGGGCCAAGTGCAATAGAACATTTTGTGGCATTGGCGCATCGCACCACAGCCACCTGACGGATTTTTTCCCGACCTTATTCAATTGGCTCTTCTTGTCCCGATTTTCGCCTTCGATGCGAAATTCGGGTCGAATCCGAATTAGTCCCAGGGACCACTGAGACTTTTCGTCATCGCCTGTAGCTACCAGCGCAAGCTCGTCCATGATCTCTGGCGGAAGCATCCAGCCGCCCCTTCGTTGGCTCCATTTGGCATCGACAAGATGGCCGGCGATTCGATAGTCGGTTTTGTCATCATCGTGTCCGTCAAACCCAAACTCGCGCTGAGCATTTATTTCGAACAATGTGCCAAAATGAGTTTTCTCGGTTTTCATGAGCTGGTCCCAACGGTATCGGCCGGTATGTTGCCCGTTGTAGATCATGTCGTACGTTTCGCGAATAACGGATGCCCAACGTGAGCCGTCAAGGTCCATGGCCACAATGGTTCTTGCCACTTCTTCTAGGGCTGAGTCTGAAGGCGCCACGAAATCCTGAATATATGTCATGTCAGAATAGTAGCGCTGCCAATCCTCCAGGGTATGACATATTGCATTTACCGAATCTTTGCGTCCACGCTTGCCTGGAAGTTGCGTCTGGTCTCCGACGGCATCTGTCGATAGGAAGTCCATATCCTATCGAGTGGTGTGGGGCCCCGACGGCCGCGAAGAATCCAACGGCGCAGGCGAGCCAGGTCACTCACGTCGAGCTGTTCCACGTCGGTCAGCAGTCGGCGCAGATCCGCAATTTCCTGCGTTGTATCGCCAGCTCGACAGCGGTTGCACTCTGTGACTAATTGGACTTGCGGTGAACCATCGGGGAGATTCACGGTGCGACGGGTCAACGAAAGAACTGCGGACTCCAACATGGAGTCGCCGTATGTTTCGCCGCCAGCGATCCCGCAGAGTGTGCACTGATAGCCGTCGGCTGCCATGACCTCGCGGCGGTGCTTCGCGCTGACGGCAACGGTGTCGGCCTTCTGTCGAGCGTTGGGAAGCCAGACTTCGATTCCACGGCTGACGAATCGCTGCTCATCAGGCGACAGGCTCGCATCCTCCGTGCTGGCGCGGATGACCCACCCGTACTTGCGGAGGTCCCTGATTCGGCGATCGATCTGTGAAATTCCCGGAAAGGCGTCGCGTAGGTTCCCCTTTGTGAACGTGTTGCCTTCACCTACTTCGGCCAAGAGCCAGAGCGCACCCCGGACCATTGTTCCGGCCTTAAGCTGCGGGTCATTCCACGCAAGTACGCTCACTTCATCTCCGAGTCTTTCGTGTCCTTGCCCCCAACTTCAGATTTTCGTCGGTGGGTAATGGAATGATACTGACTGACTCGAATACTAGGTTAGGGGAAGCCAATATGACTACGCGATTCGTCGTTCCACCGCAGGCGGAAGACATCCGATCCATGGTCGAGGAGCGCCTGGCCGAGGCCGTGGCGACGAACGGTGAGAAGATCACGATTGAATGGCGGGGCCAGCAGAGGCACCTTTACGTCATTTCCATGCCTACGGATTTGTTGTTCTACAACCCCGATACTCATCGAATCAGGGCTCAGCGCACGCTGAACCCTGTATTGGACGATGAGCTTGAGAGAAGCCCGTGGGCTAGGGCTGCGCAAGAATACCTGGACACGCTCTTGAAGTGCCAGCCTTCGAATCCTGATAAGACAGATCCCGACTTCGAAGCGCTGCGAGACGACTTGGAGCAGTCTGGTCAAAAAGACCCCGGCATTATCACTACCAACGGAATCCTCGTGAACGGGAATACTCGGTGTGCTGCTCTCCGAGAGTTGGGAGAGGGGCACATCAGGGTTGGGGTGCTTCCCGAGTCATCGACTTGGGACGATATCAATTCAGTCGAACTCTCGCTGCAGCTTCGAAAGGAGCATAAGCGCGACTACTCCTATATCAACAGACTTATCGCCATTGATGAGTTGATTAAAGCCAACCGGCGACCGGAGGACATCGCCAGGGCCTTTCGTATCAAACTGACGACGCTGGAACAGGACCGCTGGGTCTATGCCGTGATTTTGGATGCAATCGTTCGGAGTGCCACTACTTCGGGCGATGCGCTCCGGCTAGTGGATTTTGAAGATCATCAGGAGAAGTTGCGTGAACTTCACCGGGCCTACTCCAAGGTTGCAGTCAGCGACCGAGATGCAGCCGAAGTTCTGAAGGAGACAAGGTTGGCCATGATCGTCTTGGGCTATGCCAAAACAGATGTTCGACTCGCTCAATCCGATTTTCACGAGAAGTACCTTGATCCAAAACTCCCCGACGCGATTCGGCCCCCGGCCCAAGTAGCGACGCAAGTGAGTGTCCCTGGTCTACCAGGGCTTGCACTTCCCGGGGCAGCTCCGCTCGCGAAAACCACGAAGCTATTCACTGACAATCTTTTGCAGGCCAAAGCAATGGCTCAGGCTAGCGCCGGGAGAAGTACTGCGGCCGAAGCGACCGCCGCTGTGGATACGCTAAATGCTGCAAAGGCTGCCTTCAATAGGGCCCTGGAGCCGGCAGGCAAGGATGTTCGTCTCCAGCAGCGCAAACTCGCCGCACCGGAGCGACTGACCGATGCATGCGACGACATCGATCTCTGTACGGGTGAACTGGCACAGGCGATGGCGAACCGAGCTCTAGATGAAGCAGCGTTTGATGACGCAGTGATTCGATTGAAGACGACCCTCGGCCGCCTTGCGAAGCAAGCCTCTCGATCGATCTCTGATCCTGGCGAGGGTATTAGCTGGCTTCTTGAAGTAGTGAAGGCAGATTCATGACGGATGCGCCAAGCCTTCACATTGGCTTCGCCGTCAACGCCGACAAGGCGCGATTCACCGTGAACGGCACGCATTCTGACGAACTGAGCAGGCTTGTTGGAAGGTTCCGTTCGGCCCGGCTTCGGTCCCGGACCGAGGCTGACCTGGAAGTCGAAGAACTTCTGCAGGGCCTTGCGGAACTAGCCACATGGCCATACCCGGAAAGCGTTCAATGGGACGCAGACATTGCGAATCTCGCCACCGCGTCAACGCTCGATGCTCAGACTGTGCAAGAGCGACTAGACCCCACGGCGGCACCGGCATACACGGTGTCGGATGAAGACTTCCCATCCCGGCTGGGAACGGACTGGAAGGCGGACCTAACGCAATTTCAGCGCCGCGACATCTCCAAACTTCTCTCGCTCCGCCACGGTGCAAATTTTTCTGTGCCTGGGGCAGGCAAAACCCGAGTTGGCCTCGCTGTATTCGCGGCACTCAGAGAGGCGGGAGAGGTCCAGAGACTCTTAGTCGTCGGGCCGAAGTCGTGCTTCGGGTCGTGGGAGACCGAAAACGACGAGTGTTTTACAGATCCACTACGGATTCAAATTGCTGACGGGCCCCTCCAAACGACCGTTGACTGCATCGTAATTAACTATGAGCGCCTACAGAGCAATTTAAACTCACTCAGCAGGTGGCTCAGCGCCCGTCCTTCATTGTTGATCCTCGATGAAGCGCATCGAATGAAGCTCGGTGCTGAAGGAACTTACGGGGCGGCTTGCCTGGCGCTAGGGCCTCGGGCGAAACGCAGACTGATCCTCACGGGTACGCCAGCTCCGAACGGCGCCAAGGACTTGGAAAACCTTCTCGGCTTCGTTTGGCCTGGACATGGCCGTCAGACAGTCGCCAGGGCTGTGGCTGGTGGGAATCTTACGGTGGCTAGCAACATCTTGCGCCCGCTTTTCACCCGAACGACTAAGGCGGAACTAGAACTCCCTCCCGTAAATCTCAGCCTCCGAAACGTTGAATTGCCGACGATCCATCGCGAAATATATGATGCCTTGGTCGGACAATATTCGGCCCGTGCAACGATCTCCCAAAATGACTTCGACTCTCTTGGCAAGGTCATTGTGTACCTCCTGATGGCTGCGATCAGTCCAGCTCTGCTGACTGCGGGAACAACGAAGTATGAGCCCCTGTCTTACCAGGTCCCGCCGCTTTCACCACTTGATGGCTCGCCGCTGTGGGACATGATGCGTGACCTGCCCAGTTACGAGTTTTCGCCGAAGTATTTAGAAACTCTCGCGATTGTCGCTGGCAATGCCGCCGCCGGCAGAAAAACTCTAGTGTGGTCGACATTCATACGGAGTGCATCGTCGCTCAAGGAGATCCTTAAGGAATATGCGCCAGCCCTGGTGCATGGTGGGACTGAAGACCGGGCAGACCAGATCGAAAAATTCCGCTCGGACCCTGACTGCATGGTCCTGATCTCCAACCCCGCCACACTCGGGGAAGGCATCAGTCTTCATCATGATTGCCACGACGCTGTCTTCGTAGATCGAGATTTTGCGGCCGGCCGATTTTTGCAGAGTCTCGACAGGATCCACAGGTTGGGACTTTCGCCAGACACTGAAACCAGAATCACCGTGTTGAATAGCGCTCGAACCATCGACGAAGTCGTGTCCCAACGTCTGGAAACTAAGCTGCGTTTCATGGGCGAGATCTTGGACGACGCATCGGTCCAGAAGCTGGGGGACCTAGACGCGGAACCCGTCGTGGGAGGCGGCCTCGACCAAGCTGACCTTCAGTCACTTATGGGACATCTGAATGTCCGTACCTCCTAGCCCGATTCTTCGAGCGGCGTTGCGTTGGATGGACCACTTGCGCCATTCGGACGTTCGAAAGGCTCGGGCTCTCTTTATTTCTCACAGCGCTTTCAGCGATCTGACTCCCTCACAGTATGCCGCTGGACTGACGTGGCTGGAGATGGTGGGGCTCGTGAGAGATTCGCGCGCGAGGCTTCTTGATCGGCCCCTGGAAATCTCACTGTTCTCCGCGGCCATTGCCGACGCGTTCTGGCTCGAAGATGCGGCCCTTCTCGTGTCGAACGCATCAGAGCTGCCAAACGATGCAGAAAGAGCTGCAGATGCATTAGGGCTCTCGGCCGATCATGCATTTATGGTGCTTCATGAAGTTTCGGGAAAGATCGACCTGGCTGAGAGAAGCCGCATTGGTCTGGGGGGTGAGCTGGCTCTCATGGGTTTGCTACGGCGTGAAACCAGCGCTGAGGTCCGCCACGTTGCTGTCGTCTCGGACGGATATGGATTCGATATTTCCGTTGGTGCGGGCTCTTTCACCGGACATCTTGAGGTTAAGTCCACCACCCGTCGTGGACGGCTTAGGATATACCTGTCACGGCATGAGTTCGAGACCATGAAGAAAGACGCCGATTGGCACCTTGTCGCAGTACGGTTGGATGAAAACTTGCAATTGCGCTCGATTGCCACAGTGCCCCGCGAGTGGATTGATGGTGCGGTCCCTCTTGATAGGCGCTCCCATGGCCGCTGGGAGTCGACGAGACTCGACGTCCCACCTGAATCGCTGGTTTCAGGTCTGCCAATGATCCCGGCTTGGGCAAGGACCTCTCAAGATGGAGTGTTTGGTGGGCTGCTGGGGTGGCCGGGATGATGGCTCCAGCTGAACTTATCCGCCGTAGAATGGGGGCGGCAATCTGCCGAAACAACGAAAGGTACGCCAGTGGCTGACGAGCTTCGCGTCATTGAAATATGCGCAGGTGCGGGCGGACAGGCCCTTGGACTGGAGCGCGCGGGATTTGAGCATGAGCTCGCGGTCGAGCTCGACGCAAATGCGCTCAATACGCTCCGTCACAACAGACCCAAATGGGACGTGGCTCTAGGCGATGTGGCGGACCCCGCCGTTTGGAAACCGTCGGACTATTCTCCGACAGCGCGGGGGACAGCGGTCGACCTCGTCGCCGGAGGTGTTCCGTGCCCTCCCTTTAGCATTGCAGGGAAGCAACTGGGTGCCGGCGACGAGCGTGATCTCTTCGCCTGGGCAGTGGAGCAGACGGCTGTGATTCAACCTCGGGCGGTTTTGTTGGAGAACGTGAGGGGGTTGAGCATGCCTAGGTTTGCCGGATACCGCCAGCACGTTCTCGAGAGGTTCCGTGAATTTGGCTATGTGGCGGAGTGGCGACTGCTTCATGCTTCCGACTTCGGCGTGCCGCAGCTGCGCCCGCGGTTCGTCCTGGTCGCTATGAAGCCCGACGATTTTGCTCATTTCTACTGGCCCGAGCCTCAGACCGGTATGACAACGGTGGGGGAGGCTCTGCTGCCCTTGATGTCGGCAAATGGTTGGCGCGGAGCCCAAGACTGGGCAGCAAAAGCGAGCCACATTGGTCCAACCATTGTCGGTGGTTCGAAGAAGCACGGTGGGGCCGATCTTGGGCCGACTCGGGCCAAACGTGCCTGGGCCGCGCTTGGCGTTGATGGCCGAGGTGTGGCCAATGACGCTCCCCAAGAGCACGATGAGTTCGAAATCGGTCCCAAGCTAACGGTCTCGATGGTTGCGAGACTTCAAGGATGGGACGGCGAGGAATTCGAGTGGGATTTCACGGGGAAGAAGACCTCAATGTACCGGCAAATCGGCAATGCTTTTCCCCCCCCCGTCGCCAAAGCATTGGGCGTCTCTCTGGCGGCTGCCCTGCAGCACAGGGCTTTACGCAGGGAGCTCGACGAGGTCCCCGATGTCGATCCAATCTACCGAGCCTTGAAAGCTTCCGGGACGTTCCTATCCGCCGCTCAGATCATGAGAAAGAGCGGGATGTCGCTCGACGGGCCAGAACTGGATCGGCGAATCGATATCCTTAACCGGGACTTTGAGATACTCAAGGAGACACGCAAGACGGAACTGGTCTACAAACTTGGGCCCTTCAAAGCTTTTACGGGGCAGATAGATCACCTTAGACATGCGTTCCTTCGTGAAAGCTTCTCCAAGGTCAGCTAGTGAAGGTGCAAACTGATTCTTTAGCCACGCCTATCCAATGAGCGTAACCTCGCCGTCGGGAGTGTCTGAATAACGGTTGATCCGGGGTTGGCCTCACACGCCGGGCAGCATAAGTTAGCGCGGCAGCTGTTGGCCCAGGCCGGGGAGCAGTGAATCGATCTCGTCGGTCCGGACGCGTTGGGTGACGTGGTCCTGGCCGTCCGCTTAGCTGGGCCATGGCGGCTCTTCGTCGTTGGTGGGGAATTGATTCCGTTTCGTAGATAAAGAGGGGCCCCTGGCCCTGCTGGGATGAGTATGTCTAAGCATTCAACCAGGAACAGGACCACGAGGCTTGATGGAGCCTTTTCCGGTTCTCCAGGGCAGTCAACGCGTAGACGGTTGCTGACCTGGCGGGGGCTCCAGCGATGTTTCAGGTGTTGGCGCACGAAATCACTTAGCTCAGGGTTGCCGGCAATCTTCCCGGGCCGCTGACGGCTCCGTCTGCGCTGAGCCGACCGCGGTCGGTAGTTACCGGGCTTATGAGTGTTCCCGCGAAACTCCCAGCTCACAGTTAAACGGACTACGCCCGAGCTCCATGGCAATGGCACGGATGCTGCGCCGGGCGTGAAGGCGATCGTGATCTGCTCCGGTTCGGAGAGAAATCGGGCGGAGTCCACTGTTGGCTGCTGATGGGATATGGGAGCGTACTTGTTGATGTCTCCGGAATTCATAGCGACCGTGTGGCCATGCCGCCATCGGCTGCCGGAACTACGGCTGATTCCTACGATCCTGCACGCCTCGGAATTGCCCACTCCCTGTTTCATCCGCTGATCATGGTGAGCCCGCGCGCAGCGTTCTTTTGGAGGGGTACCCCCGGGACTTTCTTGGTCTTTTCAACTCTCCAATTTGCAACTCCTAAGACTCAGGTGTTGCAAGGATCACTGGACGCCAAGCCGACATAATGCTCAGTTTTCGACCGTAACCTACAGCTGTGCTGCCCAGCTCTTTGTAGGCGGTTTCGCGGTCCTTCGCGACTTTTAGAGACAGCGAAATTGAGCGGAATACTCCCTCGGACTGGTCGGTGGGAGAAGCTATCCACGCTGATTGAGCGGCGGATTCGATCGCCGCGCGTATGAGTGAGAACGGTGCGAGGGGCGCGGTCGCCCCCACCGCAGTCCAGCCGGGAACTGCGGTAGGGGCTGCGCTTATCTTGTGAACAGCTTCGGGGGGCGAGGTGGTCGCGGGGGTGTTCGTCGCGCGGCATAATGCCGAAGTGGGATCATCAGACGCAAAGCGATCTGCTTCTCAAGCAAGTCGACTATGCGGTCGGGTGTGTCCGGCTGAAGCGGAATCACCCAGTAGCTGGACCAGTTCTCTCGCTTGGATGGCTTCCTCATATGCTGCCCCAGTCGAAGAGCAGTGACATTCTCGGCTCTGGTTGTGGGGCGGGTTTGTCCCACGTAGCAACCTTTTCCTTGCTTGTTGACGACGATATAGACCGCGCGAGCTTCATCTCCGCGGGGGTTACTCCAAGAGGACGATGTTCCCAATCTTTCCGGGCTGGTACGCGTCTCCAGCAGCCAGGATCCAGCGAGGCTCGCTAGGTGGAGGTAGACAGCTTCAGTCATGATGGTGGCTCCGGTCCACTTCACAGCGTTATTTACCATGACGGGCTTCAGAGCTCAGCAGGAGCAGTGATGGAAGCGAGGTGGTCGCGTACGCTCACGAGCGTATGCAGGCTCGATTGTGCATCCTCGTAGGGGAGCCGGTCAGTGATACCTTCTTCATCCCTTACCTGAAGTAGGTGCTTCATCCAGTCTCGGACAGATCGAACGGCTCCGTAGAGATTATCGGTCGCTGCGGCCTGACGACCTTCGGGCGTGTCCTGGGGGTCCGGCTCGGCGCCTTCGTAGACTCGTTGCCGGAGGCGGGCATTGAACATTGACTTTGTCTCGTTGAATTCAACTAGTGCATCGGTGTCGTCATCCCACATGCGAAGAGGCCGGTTTTTCCGAGCGCGCTTGATGGCATCGCCAAGTGTCTCGACGCCCCATCTTGTTCCAAGCAGCTTCTCGACGATCGATCCGATTGCCGAGCGGTCGACTTTCGTCCCGATTTGCGTCTCAGCCGATCCACCTGGTGCGAGGAGGTGACCCGAGGTCGTGAGAGCAAACAGCCCGAGGACTCCGAGGAGTCTCAACTCGGGGCCAGACTGATCCAGTGAATCGAGTGCGATCGCAACGAGGTCATCGACTTTGTCGTCTGAGTTGACATTGCGCACTTCCCACGGCGATGTGGTCAGGTCCTGCCACAAAGGTGATGACGCCAGCGCCTGACGGACGCGGGCGAGCGGCTCACCTGGGCGCGTTGAGGACGGGGTGCGCAGAGCGTTCGTGTAGCCCCGTAACGCGAGTTCAACCACGGGGCCGTTACGATGCTTCAGGTGAATTGCCTTGACGTTCATTTTGGCGCGAAGCACCGAGTTGCGAGTCCTCTCGTTTCTCGTTAACTCCCGGACTACTACGGCAGCGCGCAAATCCGCCAACGAGGGATCGAGGCCAAGAGCTTTCATGCTGGCTGCTACGCCAGATCGACCAACAAGAACACACAATTGGTCGTCCGTGAGCTCGTCGACTTCGCTCAGGCCTACAGCGATTTCCTCGGCGATGACAGCGTTCTTGGAACCCTCCTCGAAAGGCTTGACCGAGACGTTCATGCGCAGGAGAAGCCCTCGCACCGCGGAGGAGAAGCGTCCCTGGTCGGTGTCCCGATCATCGGTGTAGCCGACGATTATTTCGGCGGGAACGGTGAGTGCGTTGAGGGCCATGGCTGCGTTGTTGCGCTGTTCAATGTTGCTATGGTCGGCGAGCTGTGATGAGTACGACTTGATGAGTTCTCGAGTGAACTTTCTGCGTTCTGAGAACGCCATGTTCATCAGCGTCGACGGAAGGATCTCGCGAGTCTTACGATCGTCCTGCAGTCGTCGCGGAAGCAGATTGCTGGGAAAGCTGAGCCGGGCGAACGCGGACGAGAGCCGGCAGTTCCCGTCAACTGCGGTGAGTTCAAAGCCGTTTTCCAGGCCAGGATCTCCTTGGCGACGAGTCGCAACAAGAGTTATGGGGCGTTCGACGAGGCGTACGCCGACATCCTGGGGGTTATCCGCCAAAACCGCCTTGAAGTTTCGATCTGCTGCAGAGAATAAGACCGCGTCGTTTTCTTGGTAACACAGCGCGGACTCAGCCTTAGCTGACACGGGCATGCTGATCTGAGGCGTCGAGCTCTGGCGGGGAGTCGGATCGGCGTCGTAGGTTGCGTCGCCAAGCATTCGGTCATTTGCGTACGCGACGTTTGTGAGTGTGGTGAAAATGCGAGTTTCGATCGTCCAAAGCCAGCCATTCTCCGTTCGGTGCTTGAGCAGTGGCGCGACGGCGACTTCTTCTGGATTCACAGCAGACCGGCAGATCTGCTCGATAGCAGCGTCGTCAAGATTGACTCGGCCGCGGTCGCGCTGATCCTTCAGATATTTAATGGCCTTGTCGGCCGCATTCTGAGGCGGAAGTCGAAGCTCCCAAGTACCATCTGCACCTCGACTCCCGTCAAGTGGGATGACGAAAATGGTCTCCTGGTCCACGCTGACCTTGCTATTCGTTGTAACAGTGCTCATCGGTGGTTGTCCTTTGACTTGGGTCGTCTTTGGACGACCGTTTGGCACGCATGGGGGTGCCATCTGGACAACCACGCATCTTCCGATCCGAGCTGACCGCAGTCAAGCATCTTGGCGGGAGCACTGTCGAATAGCCGATCCGCAGCAGGGTTTGAAACTCTGGCTCATTTCCCGAACGGTCGCAACCGTCAAGAAAGGCGTCACGGCACTCCGGAAAGTGACGTACGGCCATAGTTACTGAGGATGCGAGCTGTTGTCAAATAGGCGCGGAGGTAGGTCAGGCGCGGCATGCGGGAATGACCGCGGAACGTGAGTCGGTTTGGTGCTCCGCGTGGAGACTCGTGAAAAACCTCCGCTTAGCCACATTCGTTGAATGGTGGAAAAGCTCCACGAGGGTCGGCCTCAGACATCCTGGGGATGGCGATGATGGGTGAACGCAAGGCTGTCACGAAGCAATTGGCCGGATCCTGCCGGGCCCGGACGACTTAAGACGCTGCTAGTGCTTTTCCAAGCCGATCTGCTGGGCGAGCTTTGTCATGGTTTCCAGGCATTGGGCGGCCGTCAGGCGGGCCCATTCGTAAAAGGCACGTCCAGTGGCGTCGATGCTGCGGCGGCCAACTGCCATCCAACTGAAGACACGCTCCTCTTCCTCCAGGTTTTCGACGGCGCGGGTGAGGGAGATCAGCTCATCAGTGGGCAAGTTCTCATCGTCGAGTGCAGCGGCAGCGCAGTGCATTCCGTGCGCAGGTTGTCCTCCTCGCCGGTGCCACCGTGGTTGGCCGGGACGATGTGTCCGACGGTCATCACGGCCCGCCTGCCCGGTTCGTCGACGTACTCCAGGGAAGGGGTGATGCCGCAGATTTGGCAGTTGTGCCCGTCGCGATCGAGGACGTGCCGCCGCTTTGGACCGGTGACAGATTTCCGGGCGGCGGAAGGGCGGCGTTCACCAAGGTCTATCCGGGTGCCGATCCGTCGCACCAGGGTCTCAGCTGGGCGTTTGTCTTGTAGTTCTCAATGGTCCAACCCATGTCTCGGAGGTCGCGCATTCGGCGGTCGGCTTGAGCGACTCCGGGGACGGCTAAGTTTTCTTAGTAGGGGCCCGAAGGGCTGGGGAAAGGCAGGGGTTCACTGTTCGCCGTGGGGTCCGGAACTATTAGGGGGAAGCGCTGGCCGGAAGGGCGCGACTGGTGCCGCAGTTGGAGAACCCCAGTCATTGACAGTGCGGCTGCCTGAGCCGAAGCTCGATAGGCCAAACCTCGACCATGACCGGTCCCATGTGTTCATTCAGGACCGCGGCGTCCTCGACCGGGTCGCTGACGCAAATCGAGTCTCCTCAGCAGGGGGTAGTTTTCCGTGGCCCAGACTGTTTCCGGCGTCGCGGTGTGTGGCCGGTAGCGGCGGACGAGCCGCCTTGCGGGCAGGGCAGGAACGGCGCGGAAGGTGCCGGCCTCCGGACCGCCGAGCAGGGAGCCGAAGACTGGGCCGCCGTCGAAGGTGGGCGCGCAGAGCCAGTCGATGCCGCGTGTCGCCCAGCAGCCCGAGCAGCAAGCCGTGGACCAGGTGGGCTGCCACGGCCACCGCCGACGTCTGGATTCGCTAGTTCAGACCGAGCAGGCCGGGCGGTTCCAGCGCGGCGCGGCTGGCCGGACCGGCCCTGGTGCTGGCCATTCGGAGATGGATGCCGGGCAGCAGCGGCAAGATGATGGTCATGGCCCACCGTGACGTGGGGGAGGCCCAGCAGGCGCCGATCCACCAGCTGTCCCTGCCCAGCAGTGCATCTCAAACGGGGATTTGCTGCTTGAGGGTGCGGCCGGCTTGCTTCGGTTTCATGACGCACCTTCTAAAACGGATTGGTGCAATTTTGGAGGTGCGGTTGGAGCGGGCAAGGCTCGAGGCACCGTTCTCAGGCGGCTGGGGCGTTCGCCTGGCTGCCGCCGGGTCCTATGTCCCTGCTTCGCAGAGCCATCCGTGGACGAGCTAACCCTGGGTGCCCGCGATCGGCGGGACCACTTGCGTACAGACCAACTTGTGCATAGAGCGTTCAATGTTCTTCTTAACTGACGGTGAACACACTGACTCAACAGGAATGCTTCGAGACGCGGGTGAGGGAATCGCTGGAGGTGCACCAACCCTGACGGTTTCGCGACAGCTAGTGCCCTGACCCGCCCTGAGCGCCTTCCATTAGTGGCCCTTGCTGATTTATCCCGACTTCAGCCGTGTGCGTCACTCGGTGTAGTTTCTGCAGCGAGACCTTCAACTCTTTTCCGGCGTTCTGTAACTCCGATATAGCTTGGTTATACGCAGTGGGACTGTTTCTTTCCAGAACGGGCGGGACTTCGAGGGAACTGGGGCGTCGCTCCTTCGTCTGCATGTGATCGGAAATGGCGATGTAATATGTCTGGGCCGCGTCGCGGCAGAACTTCCAATCCTCTGACAGCCGAGCGTCCTTTATTTCCCGTGTATCCCGTTCCCACGCTTTTACGGTATTTTCAAGCTCTGATGAAAACCACAAGGCCAGGTGCTCATAAGATGGATCATCTGCGAGATATATGTAGAACTTGCTGTCCTGACCTAAACCACTCATGCGGGATTTTAAGAGATCTATGTCCTTCTGGAGAGATTGCAAATCGAGATCATCGAACTTCTTCTGCATCTTTTCGGTTGCAAGAGATTCTCTTCGGTGGGCAACTTGCTCGCCTGCAACAGAAGACACTATTAGTGTGCAAATAAAAAGACCCCACCCCCAAAGGGGATGCGCGATCATAAACTCCTTGGTGAATGGAACAAAATAGGCTCCGAGGCTGATGACACCGCCGATGGTCGCGGCGCTGTTCAAAACTGAGCTGACTGGCTTTTCTTTTGACATTAAGCGGCTGACCTATTGAGTGAACGGAATCGACCAGGCATGGGCAAGTGCCGTGTGCAGGATGAGCGTGCCCTTCAAATAAATACTGGTGTCATCGCGGCGGTGATAGAACTGCATGTAGCTCCCACCTCTTATCTCAACTGTGTTTCCGACCGCGCCAGCAAAGAAGAGAAGCGTGATGAGCCGAGTTGCCAGCTCCGTGTTGCATTCCCCAGACTCTTCTAGGGCTGAAGTGAACTCCGCGAACGTAAACTTCTGCCTTTCTAAAGTTTGCAGGGCGGAAATTGCTCGAGAAGCCTCACCGCTTCCCTGGTCTGCACCCGCAAGCTCGTTCCGGATAGCACCGGTGAAGTACTTCGTTGCGTACTGAAGGACTCCTTCACGGATGACGTCGAGTGACAGAAGGCCGTTAGTAGTCGACTGAAAGTTCCCGGATTTTTCGACTTTCCTTATTTCCTCAAAAAGTCGGAGTAAGTCGCGTGGCGTATGTCTCGTCATGTTCAAAAAGTACTGCAACCGGTCCACTTGCCTGTCGGACGACTTGGTACCAAGGCTTATTCGCGCGGGAAAGTAGCTTAAAACATCGACCGACTCTACAGATAACGCTTTAGCCGCCTTCTGATTCACTAGCCGTATGAGGGGTGCTCGTACACCTTGCGCTCCCGATAGGATTCGCCAGTCTAATTCGATGGCAAAGTCATCACGCATCTTCTGAGAATCAGGCAAGTCATTCGAAATTCGACTGAAAACATCATTGCGGATTAGCAATACGATACTGCCGGTTGCCTTATGCTTATTAAGCATTTGATTCAATGTGTAAGACGCTTGAACCAGGGCAGCCAAGCTTTCATTGTACTTCTTATCGTTCAAGAAGATGGAATCCAGTCCGTCTAATAGTAGCTGATGACGGTTCGGGGACTGCGCCTTGCTTACCCAGTTCTCGAGAATTGGAAGTAGGCTGAAAATATTTAGCGGCTTATCTTGCCTATAACTAGCATTGCGCGGCGCTGGTATTTCCACTGAGGTGGTGGATAGATCGAGAATGGCGCGACCCGAAGTCCGCCCCATCAGGCCGTATCCTCTGAGGAGACGCGTAACTCTAACGACCTCTGTCTTGTTGGGTATCCTGCAATCTGGATCACCAAGCAGCAAGTCCAGGTAGTTGCATAGGAGGATGAAGCTCCACGCAGTGACGGTACGCTCAGTACCCGCTGCCTGACCAGTCGAGATTCGTGGAATCTCAGCTAGCGGCAGCACCGAGGCGTCGACCACAAGGGCGCGACGACCGTTATTCCTGCCAGTTTTGCTTAGGTACCACGCGAGTGCCGACTTGCCTGTTCCCTTTGGTCCAAGTACGAGTGTTTTCTCGGCGTTGACTATTTCCTCAGTGATGCTGTTCAAGTCGACGAAGCTCTTTATGAACTCGTCTTCATCCGACGTGATTTCGTTAAGTGAGTCGCTCTTCCCAAAATAGAGATCTTTATACTCCGGTTTCACTGGGCCCCCCTGGCTTCTAGTCGCTGGTGAATTATCCCACACAGGTTCGACACAGGTTGTCTACGCCGCGTACGACCGAAAGTCGGGTGAAAGTGGACTCCAGCCGTCCCCCTCAATGTCCCGTAACAGTCGAAGGCGAACCCGAGGCGCCAAACCGGGATGTGCGCCAGTCCGGCCCGAACCGCCCCGGACTGGCTTGTTACTATGCGCAAGTTGAACCAGCTGCCAGTCGGCGTCCTTGATCACGGGCCGCTCATCCCGCCCACGCACCGCTGTTCACGGCACGAGGTAGGCGAGCATCACTCACCCGAGTACGCATCGCGAGCCCGGCCTGACCGCCGCCGATAACAACAATGTCCTGCTGTTCCCGCATGCTCAGCTCCTGAGAACCGGTGACACACCCAGCGTAGTAACCGCATACACTCGCCCGGCTGAGCTGGAACCGACCGTTCCAGCTCAGCTGTCAGCCCGGCTTCGCCGCCCACGGGCTGGTCGGGTCGGGCCCCGGACCTCTGGGCTATGCGGCCCGGGAGCATGCACTCGCCAGGTTGTTCGAAGTGTCAGCCTGCCGGCTTGATGTTTTGGTTGATGTGGAAGAGGTTGCCGGGATCGTACTTGGCCTTGACCTCGGCGAGGCGGGCGTAGTTCCCCGCGTAGGTGTCCTCGATGTGTGACTGGTCATCGGCGTCGAGGAAGTTCACGTAGCCCGCACCGGATCCGAGGGGGGTGGAGCTCGGCATAGTAGTCGCGCACCCACTTCCTATTGGCCTCATTGTCGGCCGGGTCCTCCCAATGGCAGGCGATGTCGACTGCGAAGTCGGCGTCGCGGTACGGGAACGCGCTCTCCTCCCGCCCGACCCGCTGGACGGCTCCCCTGGAAAGAGCTGTTGTCCACCGTATACTCCGATTCACCCGGGCGGGGCATGCCCAGGCATCTGGGCACGGCCACTGGGGCAGTGCCGGGTAATGGGCTTACAGCCGATGGGGCCCTGTGTCTTGGAGGGCAAAAGCCTATGCCGCAGGCTTCCACAGCGGCGGAGACCGGATGGCACCTCGGCAACCCAGCTGCGTCGCGCGGTTTGCCTTCGCGTGATTCAGAAACGAGGTTCGCCCTCATCTCAACGGGTTACAGCACGGCTACTGGGTAAATTACTCCGGCCCCAAACGGCGGTCACTAACCCGCGTACAAAAGCGGGCAGGGCAGCAAGCTGGAGAACAAAAATAAGTAGGACTTACTCGGGCATGCGGAGGGGCCTGACTCCGCCGCTCCGGAGAGCGGCTGCCGCGCGCCGACGCTGACGGAACCGGCCGGCGCAACGTACTCCCGCCGTCGTCGTTCCATCCTTGCCTGCTGGCCGGGCGAGGGAACCCTCGCGCCCCTGGTCCGGTTGCACCTGGCGCAGGCCGCCACAAAGTTCTGCAGGCTGGTGGATCCGCCCTTGGACCACGGGTAGAAATGGTCACCGTGCTCGGCGGGCAGCGGGCACCGCTGCCGGAGTCCGGACTCCATCTCGCATTGGCCGCCGGCGCGGGCCATGCCCTCCTGGCGCTGCTGGCGGCTGAATCGCCGGACCGGGTCCCGTCGTTTGACGTCTCTGACGCGGATGACGGTCGCAACAATCATCAGAACCACCAGCAAAAGCCCGGGGACCGTGACCGCAGCCAGAACGCCGTCGACCATGCCGCGAAGAACTTCAGCGATGGTGGCAGTGCTGCGGCTGCCCACCGGGTTCGCCTCCGGCGTGAGCGCCAGGACAACGGAGGCGCCCAACCACAGAACCACCGCCGAATAAGCCGCACGCAGAGCCTGGCGGCTCCAGTAGATGCGTTTCAGTTCCACCATTCAGTCGTCCCCCGTCGATCTTCCGTTCGGTCGAAACCCGGCTGCGCTGCAGCTAGGGAGATCGTACCGTCGGGTTCGCGCCCTTGCGTCCATCCAGCGCTGACCGGTCCCGGCATCCGTGGGTACTCGCGGGCGCCGTGAAGGCTTTTGGTAGGCCCAACGGCGGGGGAGAGCGACGACGGCGGCCGCGTGCCCGCCGTCGTCCAGACTTTTGAACGAATCCTTCCCCCGCTACTGCAACCGCGCGGAAACCGTCCGAATAACTGATGCCTAATGTCACAGAAACGTGGAACGCATGCGCCGGGCTGCTTCGTGCCGGACAGAGCAACGGGTCGGCCCCTGGGGACTCACGTAACAAGTCGGATGGGAATGCCGCGCGCAGCCGAGTCAATGATGCAAACTCTGTTAGGACATCGCCTCCACAGATCAGGACCTAACATGGCAGCTCCCAGTGGCAACATCCCTCGCTCGCGACTACTTCTGCAGCTCCTGGCCGAGCATCCCGAGGGCCTATTCAACTTGCCAGGCGACGAGGGAATCATGGCACTCGCCGCGGAGCGAGCCCCATGGACCGACCACGAACTTGAGCTGCTCCCGAGTGGCGGCATCCGCGGAACGGCCAACCTCTCATGGGCCTCCGAGGATCTGTCGAAGGCCGGGTGGCTCTGGAAAAACCCTGAAAGCGACGGGCTTTGGAAAATCACTGATCCCGGTCGTTCCGCGCTGGAAGAATTCCCTGATGACGAGTCCCTCGCTCTTGAGGCACGCTCCCGGTACAACGAATGGAGCAAACAGAACCGGCAAAAGAAGGCTCAGCTGCTGAAGACGACGCTAGTTGCCCGTCATGTCAGTGAGGAAAGGGTCCGAACCGCGGCTCAACTCTTTCGGGAGAGAGGGCTCGCTCAAGCCAGTTCAGTTTTCTCCCCAGGGCGATCTGTCTGGACCAAGCCTAATGTCGATGCCCTGCTCACGCACTTCGTCAGTGCGGTGAACGTGGAGGGAACCGACTTCCTCTCTAAGCTTGAGGTCCAGGTGACCGGACTCGATGACGACGCAAAGCTGTTGCTGGCCGAACTGACAACTTGGCAGCTACTTCCGTTCCACAAGAGTGCGATGGGGGAGCGTGCGAAGCTGGCTCGTATCGGAAAGATTCTCGGTTCCATGAATCACCCGGTGGAAGTGCCAAGAGAGATCCGGGAAGCACTCAAGGACGGGGTGTACCACCCTGGTATGTGGATGGTGGGCCAGGCTCATCCTGCCATCAGCATCCACATCCGGCTTGTTCAGTCTTGGCTCGAATTGGACGCTGAGGAACAAGAGAAGATCTTAGAAGATCCACGCTCTTGGAAAAAATTCACGGCGGCCGTCCCAGGAAATACATATCCGACTCAGCGGAATTCTTTGCTGTATATGGGGCATCCTGACTACTTCACGTCAATGGTTCCGGATGCCGACAAGCAGGCAGTACGTGACAGATTCCTAGGCGAAATTGCTGAGGCTACAGACGATCTCGACGAGGACCTTTTCCGAATCGTTCTGAACCTGCAGCAGTCAGAAACCGGACCCGTGGACTTTTATAGCGATGTGTTTCTTCCCAAATGGCGCAGCCCTGCCGATGTCCAGGATCCTGCACCAAGTGCCGCTGCCGCGGTGGGAAATGATGCAGATGTCGAACTTTTCCGAGGAACGACTGCGGAACTTTCCCAGCGCCTCCACATCGACGGGGACTGGCTGCAAAAGCAACTCAATTTGATCTCGCGTCGTCGCCAGGTCATCCTTTACGGACCTCCCGGAACCGGGAAAACCTACGTCGCCCTGGCCTTAGCCGAGCATATAGCGGGCGATGCGAAGTACACGGAACTCGTTCAGTTCCATCCGAGCTACTCATACGAGGATTTTTTCCAGGGCTACCGTCCGGTCACGACGGATACCGGCAACTTGAGCTACGAGCTCAAGGATGGACCCTTGCGGCGGATAGTGGACCAGGCGGTCGGGAATCCAGAATTCAATTACGTGCTCGTGATCGACGAGATCAATAGGGGCAATCTGGCCAAGATTTTCGGGGAGCTGTACTTCCTCCTTGAGTATCGAAATCGGCCCATAAAACTGCAGTACAGCCGTGACAACGATGACTTCTTTGAGCTGCCATCCAACCTTTTCATAATCGGCACGATGAACACGTCAGACCGCTCTATTGCGCTCCTCGATGCGGCGATGCGCCGGCGATTCTCATTCGTTGAACTGCATCCGGATAAGTACCCAGTTCAACAGGTTCTTGAAAAGTGGCTGGAGCACCACGACCTGGACGCTGAACCTGCACGACTCCTGTCACTCCTCAACAAGCGCATCGGTGACGCTGATTTCAAAGTGGGACCGAGTTATCTGATGCCCCAGCATCGAGCATTTGAACCGGGCCAACTCGAGGAGATCTGGGAGTACGACATCCTGCCGTTGTTGGCCGAACACCACTTCGGTGAGGGTCTGGACATCGCGAAAACGTACGGCATTGAAGCCCTGCGCCACCGCGAAGGGGAAGCATCATTGCCCTCCGAGGCGCCGGTCGAGTAGGCCATGAAACACCTAATGCTCAAGGAGGGCCGGTACGAGGCATCAGTCGCGCTGCCTGCCCGTGTCGCGGCCGCCATCTCCGGTCTGGGCGTGGCCAATGTCGTTCCGCTTGGTAACGGAGACTGGACGATCTCGGGTGTCAGTAAGGTCGGCGTCGTCCACGTTGATGGCTGGCAGGTGGAAATCGTCCCGAAGGTTCCGATTGCTCGACTCTTCTACATGATGGGTTTCTCAAGAGACCAGAAATTCTGGCAGGAACAACACATTGTCCTAGGAAGCGCCGCAACGCTTCTGGACACGATTGCGCATTCATTCATCCGTCAGGTTGGAATTGCCCTTGCCAAGGGGATGCATCAAGGTTACGAAACCTTCGACGACGCGGTGCCTATGGTTCGAGGACGACTGGACATCCCGGCACAGATCGGCCGTCGCGGCGGACTGGCGCTGCCGGCACAGGTCATTTTCGACGAATACACGGTTGACACGGCCGAAAACCAATTGCTGCTCTCTGCATCGCTGAGGCTTCTAGCCCTGCCATCCTTGAATGCCGACAATAGAGCAGCCATCATGAAGCTGACTCAGCGGTTTGAAGGCGTGACACCCTTACGACGGGGCAACTCGTTGCCGCACGTGCATTTCCAGAGACTAAATGGACGATACAAGGGTGCCGTGGGACTGTCGAGGCTAATCCTGCGCAACTCATCCCTAGAGCACCGCCAAGGGGACAGCACGGCTTCGGGCTTCCTGTTCGACACATGGCGAATATTCGAAGATTTCGTCTCGGCAGCTCTGCACGTCAGCTTGTCACGACACGGTGTGAAAGTTGATCTGCAGGCTTCCTCGTACCTTGACCAGGGATGCAGGCTCACAGTCAAGCCGGACATCCTGGTGCGGTCGAAGGGCTTCGTCACGGCCGCAATCGACGCGAAGTATAAGGCAGAGAAGAATGGACGTTTCCCGAACGCTGACGTCTACCAGATGCTGGCCTACTGCCTACAATTTGGCCTAACCGAAGGTCATCTCGTCTATGCCAGGGGTGAAGAAGACGTGAAGACGTATGTCATTGACCCGCCTGGTCTGACGATTCACTGCCACGCGCTGAACTTGGATCAAACCCCAGATCACCTACTGGCCGAGGTGGACTTGCTCGCCGCCCGGATCGCCGGACCCCTCATTCCTAAAGCAGGGGCAGGCACTGTGACTAACTAGGACAAGCCCATTGCACGTTGGTTGAGACCGCAGTGGCGGTCCGGGCGGTGCGCCGCGTCCAGGTCCAGTGCGCGTCGGCCTTCTCGGGCAGCCAGGGATCGTGCTGGGCGGTTCGGCGGCAGGCGCGTCGATGCCCGCCACCTCGATGCCTGCCTCCGCAAGGGCAGCGGATTGCATATTAAGCGGGCGTCAGGAGAGGGGAGCTGTCCCACCTAGAGTCGGTTGATCCCATACGCGGGGCACTGCAGGTTGAGGTGCTGGATCCAGCAAAGGAGCTCCGGGCCGCGGCACGTGCGGGTGCCTCCGGGCATGCGGAAACGGATTAATGCTCCAGACGGCCGGCGCCCAGCAGGTCCTCGGTGATATTGCTATTCTCACGCCTTTTCCTTGTAAATACCGCTGATGCGCCGTGTCGACGCGGGCGCCATGGAGGGTGGCGGCAGGCCCGACGGTAAAAGCCGATGACGGTGGGCGGGTGGCCGCCGACTTCTTTGCTGATTTCGAGCGGATCCCTACCCCGCTTCTGCAGTCCCGGCACCGTCCTGGAACGCGGAGGACGCTTTCGCGCCGGCCCGGGCAGAAAAAATGCTGCCTGCAGCTCAGGCCCCCAGCTCGTGAGCCAGTTCGGTGATGCTCGACGCCGAGAGGTCCCAATCGCTCTCCGGCGTCAGATCCGCAACCTGGCCCGGGCCGTACTCGGTGGGGCGGGCGATGAACGCCGTCGCGAGTCCGGCCTCCCGGGCGGCACGCAGGTCGTTGTTGTGGGCGGCGGCGAGCATCACAGCGCCGGGCCTGAGGTCAAGGAACTCCGCAGTCCGAAGGTAGGCCGTCGGCAGTGGCTTGTACGTGCGCGTGATGTCCGAGCCGATGATCACGTCCCACGGAAGGCCCGCGTTTCTGGCCATGTCCAACAGCAGCGAGGTGTTGCCATTGGAGAGGGGACCCACGATGTAGCCACGGCGGATGGCGGCCAGACCTTCCACGCTGTCCTGCCATGGGGGCAGACGGTGCCAGGATCTGTTCAACTCCTCCAGGGTTCGTGCGTCCAGCCGGTTCGGGTTGAAGCCGTGGTGGCGGAGCACCTGGTCCAGATTTTCGCGGTGGAGTGTGTCCAGGGTGGCGAATTCACGGGATCCGGAGCGGATGGCCTCCATCGCCGGCTGGTAAAGGGCACGCCAGTCATCGGCGAACGCCTCGGCGTCGAGATTCTGCCCATGTGCCGCGGCGAAGGCGGCCGCCTGCCGGGCGACGCCGGTGCGCCAGTCCACGACCGTGCCGAAGGTGTCGAAGAGGACGGCGCGTACCTCGCACCCGGTTGACGGTGAACGGTATGGCTGGAACGTCATTTCCTGTCTCCTTCCCGAGATCTCCCTGACCGTCAGTCTGGCAGTAAGGCCCGCTCAGGACAGCGGCTGCCGCGCGCCGACGCTGACGGAACCGGCCGGCGCAACGTACTCCCGCCGTCGTCGGTCCATCCTTGCCTGCTGACCGGGCGAGGGAACCCTCGCCCCCTTGGTCCGGTTGCATCTGGCGCAGGCCGCGACAAAGTTCTGCAGGCTGGTGGATCCGCCCTTGGACCACGGGTAGAAATGGTCGCCGTGCTCCGCGGGCAGCGGGCACCGCCGCCGCAGTCCGGCCTCCATCTCGCACTGGCCGCCGGCGCGGGCCATGCCCTCCCGGCGCTGCTGGCGACTGAAACGCCGGACCGGGTCCCGGCGTTTCACGTCTCTGGCGCGAATGACGGCCGCAACTATCGTCAGAACCACCACGAACAGTCCGGGGAGTGCGACCGCAGCCAGAACGCCGTCGAACATGCCGCGAAGAACTTCAGCGGCGGTTGCTGCGCTGCGGCGGCGCGCCGGGTTCGCCTTCGGCATGAGCGCCAGGACAACGGAGGCGCCCAACGACAAAACCACCGCCGAATTCGCCGCACGCAGGGCCTGGCGGCTCCAATAGATGCGTTTCAGTTCCACCATTCAGTCGTCCCCCTCGATCGTCAGTTCGGTCGAAACCCTGCTGCACCGCAGCTAGGGAGAGCGTACCGTCGCGCCCACAATTCTGCCTCGTGAGTATGGCTGTTGCGTCCATTCAAAGCTGACCAGTCCAGGCATCCGTAGGTACTCGCGGGCGCCGTGAAGGCTTTTTGGCAGGCCCAACGGCGGGGGAGAGCCGACGACGGCGGACGCGTGCCCGCCGTCGTCCAGGCTGGTTCGAACGGATTCTTCCCCCGCTAGTGCAGCCCCGGAACACTGTCCCGGCGTCGTGACGTAGTCCAGCGTCCGGAAGCCCGCTGTCATCGCGTCTTTTGGTGATCTTCGTATTCACGTAGCCGCGGGTGACGTTGTAGAACTTCAGATGCGGGTTCCAGGCGATTGTCGCGTCCGTGGTGGAGTCAGAGCTATTGCCCGTGGAGGTGATGGACGTGCACACCAGTTCCGACCCCACTACGGCGGCGCCGGATCCTTGTAGTCCACCTTGACGTCAGCGGCCAAGTTGCGGTGCACGACGCCGGTGAGGACCACGGTGTTGCGCACGTTAGCGTCCTCCTAGCCCTGCGTGATGCGGCGGCGCGACGCGGCGTAGCCGTCCCACCCGTCCATGGAGACGTCGTCGATCTCCGGCGCCAGGTGCCGGCTCAGTAAGTGCCGGAGGTCCGGTTCCCCCAAAAGTGCGCGACACTGGAAGTCCCGAACCACGAAAGCTGCCACCTTGATTAGTCTCCAGCACGATGCCGACGGCTTCACCCGGCTGACTCCATGGGACTGAACAGCGGCGGCGGGGACGCCCCTCTCGATCCGCTGCGGTATCCGTGGGACCCGCCCGTGGCCTCGGGCGTCATGGACGGCACGGAATTCCGGCCCCTTGGGCCTTCAGCCGGACTGGATGAAGCCCTCGCGCAAGCCGGCGCGGCGCCGCTGGACGCCCGTTCCCTGGTGGTCTCCATCGGCTCGAACTCCAGCGCCGACGTGATGCGGCGGAAATTCGCCAACTACCGCCAGCCTGTCAGCGCGGTCCTGCCGCTGGTCCGGGGGCAGCTCCACAACATCGCCGTTGGCCACTCCGCGCACGTGAGCAAGGCCGGCTACATCGCCGCCGCCCCGTATCCGCTGCTGGGGGAGTGCACGGAGGTCTGGCTTTCCTGGCTGGACGATGCCCAGCTGATGGCCCTTGACGAAACGGAGCCCAACTACCGGCGGATCCAGCTCGACGGCGAAGCCTGCCCGCTCGTGGCGGACCACGGGGAACGTCCGGAGGAGTTTTCGCTGTTCACCTCGCGCTGGGGCGTGCTGACCGACGGCGACGGCGGGAAGCTTCCCTTCCTCGACCAGCCTGCCCTCTTCGGGCTCCTCGCCTGCAGCGGCACCGGGGACCTCCGGGAGGAGGGGGAGCCGGTGTTCGGCGGGCCGCCGGAGCTTGTGGCCGAGCAACTTGCGGTGCCCGCGGTCCAGGCATGGGCCAGGGAATGGTTCAGCTCGGCAGGCCTCGCCGCGCGCGTGGACTTCGACGGGCCTTGCGCGGGGTAGCCACCCCTCTGGTACGCCGCCTTCACCGGGCGGCGATGTCCTGTGCAGTGTTCCCGGCGATGTGCTGGGCAATGTATTCGGCATCGCGGCCCACGCCCGCCACGATGGCCGAGCCGTGGCCGGTCAGCCACGGCAACCCGACGGCATATAAGCCCGGGTGTTCGGTGACGCCGCGGCGGTGCCGGGGGTAGTTCCATTCGTCCAGCACCGGGATGTCCAGGATGCTGAAGTCCAACCGGTAGCCCGTGGCCCAGAGGACCGACGTGACGTTGGCGGCTTCGACGTTCAGCCGCGCCGGCTCCGAGGGAAGCCAGTCGTCCTGGCGCGGCGGCTCCGGCTCCGGGGCCGACATGCCGGCGGCGTCAATATAGCTGTCGAACATCGGCTTCATCCGCTGGTGGAACGCGGCCTCCACCAGGGCCAGGCGTTCCGGAAGGTCATCACTGAAGACGAGGTCGCCGTCGTCGGCTGCTTCCAGATGGCCATGCAGCCGGACGCCGCGCCGGCCGAGGTCCCGCAGGTGGATGTCGTGGCCGCCGTCGGCGCCGGACACCAGCGGGTTGCAGGCGAACCTCGCCGCGGGGGAGGGCAGCTGCCCCACGGTGAGGCCGTTCAGTTCGTAGTCGGGGCCGAATTGTGCCAGCTGCATCATCCAATAGAGGAGGTCCCGGCCGCGGTACCGGCGAGGCGCTTCCGGGCACGTGGACACCGCCAGGTGGATGTCGCGGCCGACGGCGAGCAGTTCCTCGGCGATCTGTCCGCCGGACTGGCCGGTGCCGACGATGAGCACGGCACCGTCGGGCAGTTGGCCCGGGTTTCGGTAGCTGTCGGTGTGCAGTTGCAGGATGCGGCCAGGCAGTTGCGCCGACAGTGCGGGGATCTTCGGCATCTGGTAGCCGCCGGTCGCGAGCACCAGGTTCCGGGCCCGCCAGCTGCCCCGGGTGGTGGCCACGTCGAAGCCGCCGCCCTCCGCGGGCGCGACCCGCGTGACATCCGCACCCGTCCGGACCGGAGCGCCGATGCTCTCCGCATAGCGCCGGAGATAGCCGATCATGTCATCCCGGGGCATGAATGCTTCCGGGGCCGGGCCGTCATACGGCATGCCGGGCAGCGCGAGCGAGAAGTTCGGCGTGTTCAGGGAAAACGCGTCCCACCGGTCCTGCCACGCCCCGCCCAGCGTTTCGCGCCGTTCCAGCAACTGATGCTCGACGCCGGCCCGGCTCAGCCAGTAGCTCGTGGCCAGGCCCGCCTGCCCGGCCCCGATGATCAGGGTGTCGACCAGGCTGTCTGGCTCTTCGACGGGGGCGGGCATGGCTACTTCTTCGAGGCCTTCGCCTTCGGAGCATTGGGGGATTTCGGAGCCTTCGGCGGCAGTCCGGCCACGTGCTCGAACGCCTTTTCCACCCAGGCCTTGGCCCGCGCCCGATCGCCGTCGCCCTCGGCATTCCAGATCTCCGGCAAACCGGTATAGCCGCCCATGGGGCGCTCGGCCGGCCCGAACGGAACAGTCCGCTCGGTACTTTCGAGCGTTTCCTTGTCCGTCTCGCCCAGCTTCACTCCGATGGTGGGGCCGAACAGGCCGGCGAACATGTTGCCGTTCACGAACGCCCCGAGGTTTCCGAACATCGGCTTGACCACCACCTCGGGATGGTCGGGCAGCACCGCGCGGAAGTGTTCCTTGTCGGCGTCGGACGCCTTCGGCATTTCCATGGGTCTTCCTCCGATAACTGTGGCTCACGGACAGGTCTTCCTGCAGGATATGCCCGCGGCTGTGCACGGTCCAGGTGGCTGCCTGCAGGCGCTGCCGCTACGACCACCGGTTCCGACGCGTGTCTGCGGCCGCTCAGGGGAGCGGCTGTCGCGCGCTGACGCTGACTGAACCGGCCGGCGCGACGTACTCCCGCCGTCGTCGTTCCATCCTTGCCTGCTGACCGGGCGAGGGGACCCTGGCGCCCTTGGCCCGGTTGCACCTGGCACAGGCCGCGACAAAGTTCTCCAGACTGGTGGAGCGGCCCTTGGACCACGGGTAGAAATGGTCGCCGTGCACAGCCGGCACCGGGCACCGCCCCCGGAACCCGGACTCCATCTCGCACTGGCCACCGGCGCGTGCCATGCCCTCCCGGCGCTGCTGGCGACTGAAGCGCCGGACCGGGTCCCGGCGTTTCACGTCTCTGGCGTGAAGGACGGCCGCAACAATCGCCAGAACCACCAGAAAAAGCGCGGGGACGGTGACCGCAGCCAGAACGCCGTCGACCATGCCACGAAAAACTTCGGCGACGGTGGCAGCGCTGCGGCTGTCCGCCGGGTTCGCCTTCGGCATGAGCGCCACCACAACCGAGGCGCCCAGCCACAAAACCACCGCCGAATAGGCAATACGCAGAGCCTTTCGGCTCCAGTAAATGCGTTTTAGTTCCACCATTCAGTCGTCCCCCCATCGATCTTCAGTTCGGTCGAATCCCTGGCAGTAACCAGCACTGCAAGGTGACGCTCTCCCTCCCGATGCCCGATGATCACCGCCGAGGGGCTGCTGCCTCCTGATCACAGGTCGCGAGACGCTCCCGTTGTTTCGTAGATCGGGAACGCCCGCGGGCCACTTGAACTGCTACGGTCAGCGTGAACCAGCACAGCCAAACCAAAGGCAGGGTGGCCGTGAGAGCCGCCCTGCCTTTGGCGCGTAAGAGCGTCCCGCCTACATCACCCCGGTCGGCACCAGCAGCACCCAGGCCAGTGCGGGGGCGACGAGGACCACGCCCCCGGCGTACATCATGAGCTGGCGGTAGACACGCTGGCGGTCGTTGTCGCGGGCGTTGGCCACCACCAGGGCGCCGTCGGTGGAGAAGGGCGAGACGTCCACCACGGTGGCCGCGATCGCCAGGGCCGCGACCGTGCCGGAGGCGCTGAGCGAGCTGGTGGCCAGCAGCGGGCCGGCCATCGGGATGAACGCGGTGAGCAGCGCCGTCGAGGATGCGAAGGCGGAGCCGACGCCGATGACGTAGCAGAGCACCAGGGCGATCAGCAGCGGCGCCCCCAGGGCCAGGGCCATCTCGGCGAGGGTGTCGATGACGCCCACGTGCTGCAGCAGCGAGACGTAGGTGATCATGCCGGCCACCAGCAGCACGGTGGACCAGGACACGCCCCCGATGAACGTCTTGTGTTCCTTGATGTTAACGAACGCCAGCAGCAGGCCGGCGGAGAGGGCCACGAAGCCGATCGGCAGGTGGAAGCCCAGGGTGCACACCAGGATCGCGGCGATCAAAAACAGGGTGAAGATCTGCTGGCCGCCGGGGCGGCCGGTGCGGGCGGTGTCCAGGTCCGTGTACTCGTTGCCGTGCTTGTCGCGCAGCTTGCCCAGCAGGGCGAACAGCACGATGGTCAGGGCGGAGAGGATGAAGTTCAGCGCGAAGCTGGCCAGGAAAAGACTGCCCTGCGAGATGGGGAAGCCGTTCTTCAGCGCGATGTCGTGCACCAGGACGCCGGCCACGGACAGCGGGGAGAAACCGCCGGCGTGGGCCCCGTTGATCACGAAGGCGCCCATCAGGACCGGGTGGATGCGCGACTCGTACGCCAGTCCCAGGGCCGCCGGTGCCAGCAGCGCCACCGCCGCGGGGGAGAAGGTGCCCAGCGCTGTCAGCGCCGCCGCCAGGAGGAAGAACACCCAGGGGAGCAGCATGGTCTTGCCCCGGACCAGCCGCACGCAGGTCTGGACGATGATGTCGATGGACCCGTTCCGCTGGGCCATGCTGAAGAAGTATGTGACGCCGATGATCGTCAGGACGATGCTGGCCGGGAAGTCCGCCAGGATTTCCTTGTCGCTCATGCCGAGCATGAAGTAGCCGACGCCGAACGACGCCACCAGCCCCATGACGCCGATGTTCAGCGGCCATTTCGTGGCGACGACGAACATCACCACAAGGATGACGAGCGGAATGATCTGGGTGGCGGTCATGGTCGGCTCCGATTCAGAGGCGGCCGCGGGGTTAAAGAGGACACCTCCAAACAGGAGGGCCGCCAGACCCAGCATAGTAAGGGCGGCTACCGTCACCAGCAGGATACGGCGGCGGCGGTCGGGTCGCCGGGATGGCTCGACGCGCGTGCCGCCGGGGGCGGCCTGTTCCGCGGTCTGTTCGGCGGGCTTTTCTGCAGTCTTTTCTGAGATGTTAGTCATGATGCTTTCTCCTCATCGAGTAGCGCTGGCAAGGGAGGCGTCGACGGCGGTGCCGAGGGCCTCGGGAAGGTGGATAGTGGCGGTGGCGATGGTGCGGGCGGTGCGGTCGACGCCGACCAGCAGCGACCCGTCCCGTTCCTCGCTCCAGGTCTCGATCACCCCCGCCGGGGTCCGCAGCCGCAGGGTGGGGCCGGTGGTGCCGCCGGTGATGTCGCCCAGCAGCGTGCCCGGGGTGCGGGCCGCGAGGGTGAGGGCGATGCTGCCGGTGATGGCCAGGGCCGGGTGCGGCTTGCCCATCGACAGCATGACGACGGCGACGTCGCTCTCGGCGTCCGACGGCGCCGGCGCGGCGACGATGGCGACCTTGGGGACGGCACGGGCTGCTTCGCCCGGAGTCGCTGCCAGCCCCATCCGCACCGCGGCCTGGCGCCGGATGTGCTCCAGGGTGTCCAGCTGCAGTTCCAGCCCGGCGGGCCAGCTGCCGTAGCGCTCCGGGCCCAGGCCCAGGTCCTCGGCGCGCAGCATCACGACGGGAGCTCCGGCGTCGACCATTGAGACGGTCCAGCGGGTGCCTCCGGCGACGATGGTATCGGTCGCCGATCCGGTGGGAAGCAGCCGGCCCGTGGTCTTGCCGGCCGGGTCCAGGAATCCGAGCCCCACCCGGTAGCCGGGGAACGGGACGCCGGGCATCTGGGCCTGCGGGACGATTGGCAGGGCGCCGGCCGGCGTCGAGACCCGCTGGATGATGACCTGGCCGGTGTTGGTGTTCCGGGTGACGATCCGGGTGACGTCGCCCGTGGGGACCACCCAGCCCTTTTCGATGGCGTACAGGCCCACCACAGCCGAGCAGTTGCCGCAGTTGCTGCCCCAGTCCACGGCGGCCTCCTCGATGCCCACCTGGGCGAAGGTGAATTCGACGTCGACGCCGGCCTCGGCGGGGCGGTGGAGGATCATCGCCTTGCTGGTGGTGGAGGTGGCGCCGCCGACGCCGTCGATCTGCCGGTGGTCGGGGCTGCCGAACAGCCGGGGCAGCAGTTCGTCCGGGCTCGTCCCGGTTGCGCCCAGTTGGCCGGTTTCGAAGACCCAGCATTTGCTGGTGCCTCCGCGCATCCACTCCGCTTCGATCTTCATGGTCTGTTCCTTGCTTCGGTTCTGCCCAGGTGTTCAAGGGCTTGATTCGAGATTGATCTAGATCACAAATGAAGACAAGGTCGGATTTCTGCACGGGACTGTAGTGATGCTTCATTCATTGTCTTTGAAGCTCGAGCGATCCCGCCTACCGGGGTGCCGCCGTCGGAAATTGCTCGCTTCACCCCGCCGAAGGGAGCGTGAATGTATAGAATTAACGGATTCAACAGAAGGGCAAAGCGTTGCTTAACAATCTGGAGCAGGACTTGTTCGACATCCGGCGCCTCGCCCTGCTGGTGGAAGTGGTGGAGCAGGGATCCATCACCGCCGCGGCCGAGCTGATGATGTACACACCCTCCGCCGTCTCGCAGCAGCTGCGCAAACTCGAGCAGGAGGTGGGGCAGCCGCTCCTCAACCGCCGCTCCCGCGGCGTGGTGCCCACCGAGGCGGGGCAGGTACTGGCCGGCCACGCGCGCAAGATCATCGGGCAGATGCGCGCGGCGCAGTCGGACCTGGACCAGATCGCCGGCCTCAAGCGCGGCTCCCTGACCGTCGGCACGTTCCCGACGCTGGCCGGTTCCTTCCTGCCGGTGGTCATCCGGGCCTTCAAGAAGAGGTACCCGGCGATCAGCCTGTCGTTGCGCAGCGCGCGCTTCGATGACCTGGTGAGCGACCTGCAGTCCGGAGGTACCGGGCTGTGCCTGCTCTGGGACTACCCGTGGAACCGCTTTCACGACGATTCTATCCGGATCACGGAGGTGTTCCAGGAAAGCACCGTCCTGCTGGTGTCCCGCAGCCATCCGCTGGCGGACCGGGACGAGATCCGGATGGAGGAGCTCCGCAAGGAGTCGTGGATTGTGCGGGCCGAGGCGCACCCCGTGGTCGAGGTGCTGCAGCGCTCCGCCCATGAGGCCGGGTTCGAGCCGACCATCGGTTTCCTCGCCAACGACTACCAGGAAGCGCAGGCTATGGTGAGCGTGGGGATGGGCGTGGCCATGGTGCCGAAGACGGCCGTGGCCCTGCAGCATCCGGACGTCCGGGTGATCAGCCTCGGCTCCGCCGCGCCCCTGCGGCGGGTGCTGCTGGCCCAGCGCCAGGACAAGGTCTACGCCCCGGCCGAGGTCGCCTTCCATTCGACGCTGCTCGAAATCGCACGCGAACGGGCCGGGGACTACTTGTAACGACGGCGGTGCCTGGGCCCGGGCGATGGGCACGGCTGCCGTTCGCCGTCCCTCAGCGCACCCGCAGGTTCGAGGGCTTCCCTGGAACGTCCATCGGCTGCAGGCCGGCGGTTTCGGCCTGCAGCACGCACCACTTCCGCAACGGCATGCCGAGAACCTTTGGCAGGGACCCGTGGTTCTGCTTCACCAACGGGGTTCCCACGGCGCCGAACAGGGACACGCTGATTCCCGACACTCCGTGCAGCAGGTGGTCGCCGAGAACCGACCTCCATGCCTTTTCCAGTGCCTTGGTAGCGGCAGCTGCACTGCCGTTGACCCCCTGAAAGCTTCGCGTCAGATGCGCGTGCATCCGCTGGTGCTCGGTCAGGGCGGGAGACTTGGAAGCCGCCGCCGGAGGGTTCTTCACCGCTGCCGGCGGCTTCTGCACGGCCCGCGGTGCCGAGCCGACGGCCGGCGGCTGGGCGGTCCGGGTGTCCGCGCCGGCAGCGGTGACCACAAGGTCGGCGAGTTCCGCGTGCAGCGCCGCGATCTGCCGGTGGATGGTGCTGATCCGGAGGACGACGTCGGCGTCCCCGCCCTTGGGTGAAACGCGAAGCTTGGTTTCAGCCTCGGGAGGGAAAATGGTGCGGAACAGCGCACACAGCGCTGTGGCCAGCGCAAGCCGGGCCCCGGCGTCGGGCAGGAACAGCGGTGACCGGCTGGTCGAATTCGCAATCACCGCAGCCAGTTCCGGCAGGTCGCCGTACACCTTGCCCCAGCGGATCCGCTCAATGGTGGTGCTCCGGTCCACCTGCGGGGAATAGACGCTCTGCATGATCCGCAACTGCAGCGGATCGAGGGCGGGGAAGTGCTGGGGGAGGATGGCGCCGCGCAGGGCTGCCCGGACGGCGTCGAGCTGCCGCGATACCTGCTCAATCGGATTCGGCAGGGCCAGACCGCCGTCGAGCAGCCAGGGGGTGCCCGTATCGGTTGCGAGCGCGACGCGTTGGGGGAAGCCCTTCCACTCGCTGACCATTAGGGTGCCGTGCCGGACGTTATAGAAGAACCAGTCGACTTCGGCGACAGGCCTGCCCGGGGTGTCCACCCGGCAGTTGCTGAACGCCCACACGTCGTCATCCAGCAGCTCCTTCAGCCGGGCAACATCACGGGGAGACGGTCGGTGGGCGGCCGAATTGGCGGAAGGAAAGTGCAGCAACGGAAGCCTTCTGGGGCGCTATGCCAGCCGAGGGAACCCCACGCCCCGAGCCGGTCGCGCGTCGTGCGCTACGCCATCATCACCGGCCAGACGGCCCAACGGCAAGTGGGGCGCGCGGCTTCAGCCTGCTGGTGCCCGTCACCCTGGGCCCTCAGCCGGTGATCGTACCGTCGGGCTCACTGTCCTCACGCCATGTCCTCGTTAATACCGCTGATGCGCCGTGGCGACGCGAGCGCCATGGAGGGTTCCGGCAGACCCGACGCCAAGAGCTGATGTCGGCGGGCGAGTGCCCGCCGACTACTTTGCTGGTTTCGAGCGGATTCCTACCCCGCTACTGCAGTCCCGGCAGCGTCCTGGATCGCGAAGGACGCTTTCGTGCGGCGGGAACGAAACGTCCGGTGGCCAGTTCAGACCCCGAGCTCGTGAGCCAGTTCGGTGATGCTCGACGCCGAGAGGTCCCAATCGCTCTCCGACTTCAGATCCGCAACCTGGCCCGGTCCGTATTCGGTGGGGCGGGCGATGAACGCCGTCGCCAGCCCGGCCTCCCGGGCAGCACGCAGGTCGTTGTTGTGGGCGGCGGCGAGCATCACCTCGCCGGGCCTGAGGTCCAGGAACTCCGCAGTCCGAAGGTAGGCCGTCGGCAGCGGCTTGTACGTGCGCGTCATGTCCGAGCCGATGATCACGTCCCAAGGAAGGCCCGCGCTTCTGGCCATGTCTAACAGCAGCGAGGTGTTGCCATTGGAGAGGGGACCCACGATGTAGCCACGGCGGACGGCGGCCAGGCCCTCCACGCTGTCCGGCCAGGGCGGCAGGCGGTGCCAGGACCAGTTCAGCTCCTCCAGGGTTCCTGCGTCCAGCCGGTCCGGATCGAAGCCGTGGCGGCGGAGCACCTGGTCCAGGTTTTCGCGGTGGAGTGTGTCCAGGGTGGCGAATTCGCGGGATCCGGAGCGGATGGCCTCCATTGCCGGCTGGTAGAGGGCGCGCCAGTCATCGGCGAACGCCTCGGCGTCGAGATCCTGCCCCTGTGTCGCGGCGAAGGCGGCCGCCTGCCGGGCGACGCCGGTACGCCAGTCCACCACCGTGCCGAAGGTGTCGAAGAGGACGGCGCGAACCTCGCACCCGGTTGACGGTGAACGGAATGGCTGGAACGTCATATCCTGTTTCCTCTCCCATATTGGCCTGACCGTTAGTCTGGCATTATGCGCACTGATTTCAATCCCGCCACCACGTCCGCCAGTGACTTCTACCGGCTGCTTACCGCGGTGGTGGTTCCCCGGCCCATCGCCTGGGTATCGAGCGTCTCGCCGGAGGGCGTTGACAACCTGGCCCCGCACTCGTTCTTCACCGTGGCGTCCACGAATCCGCCCATTGTGCAGTTCACCTCAGTGGGGGAGAAGGATTCGCTCCGCAACATCACCGAGACCGGAGAATTCGTGGTGAACCTCGCTCCGGTAGCGCTGATGGAGGAGGTCAACGCTACCGGCACCAATTTTCCGCCCGATGTCAGTGAGTTCGACGCCGCCGGCCTCACCCGGGAGCCGAGCCTCACCGTGGCTGCGCCGCGGGTGAAGAAATCGCTCGCGGTACTCGAATGCCGGCTCCATTCGTTACTTCCGATGGGGGACTCGGTCCTGGTTTTCGGTGAAGTGACGCACGCGGCCGTGAGTAACACGGTTCTGGACGGCAACCACCCTCGGATCGATCTGTTGGAGCCGCTGTCCCGGCTAGGCTTGGACGAGTGGGGCACGATGGGCGCCATCCAGGACCTCAAACGGATCCGGCTCAAGGACTGGCCTGGGTCTTTCCGCCCGAAGGCATGAAACCCGTGGAAGTCTGGCCGCGTCAATAGCCGCGTAAAGAAGGGAAGGGATGCCCTGCCACGCAGGACACCCCCTCCCGTTGGATGTGCGGTGATCAGCCGAGGCCCAACTGGACGAACACGAACCATACGAGGAGCGGCACCACGCCGATCATCGCGATGGCCCAGAGCAGCAGCGCCCGGAAGAACATCCGCTCGTCCTTGGGCTGCGCGCTCGCCATCAGCAGCGCGCCGCTGGTGGACATCGGGCTCACGTCGACTACCGAGGAGCTGATGGCGATGGCCGTCACTACTCCGATGGGAGTGAGAAGCGGATCCATGGCGATGGGTGCGACCACCGGGCTGATGACGCCGAGGGTGCCGGTGGTGGAGGCAAAGGCCGAGACTATCGCCACCACATAGCTGGTGAGCAGGGCGGCAAGGGAGCTGTTGCCCAGTCCGGCGATGCCTTCCTGCAGTTCCTTCAGCGCACCCATCTTTTCGAGCATGCCTACATAGGTGACGATGCCGGTCACCAGAATGATCGCAGACCACGGCATGCTTTCCACTGCCGGCTTCTGCACGCCCGAGTCGAGGACGATCAGCACGGTGGCAATGACCAGCGAAGCGACTCCCACGTCCAGGCCCAGGACAGTGGTGAGCACCAGCAGAGAGGCGATGCCTGCCAGGGTGAGGATCCGCATCGGCGTCGCGGCTACCTTCTCGGGGCCGGTCCTGGTGGTGCTTGCGGCAGCCACAGCAGTATGTGCCGGGGCGGTGAGCAAAGCCGTTCCAGACCCGGACGGAGCCGGTGCGCTGGTTCCAGCGGTAGCGGCAGCGCCGCCGTCGTGTGCTTCACCGGTCTCACCACCCTGGTGACGTGCCTCCGCCTTGGCCATGCGGCGCTTCATGATGGCCTGGACCAGGACGTAGGCGATCGTGGCCAGGATGGCATTGAAGACGAAGCAGTAAGCGTAAAGCTTGAAGGAACCGTCCGCGGCCCCGGCGCCCTCCAGCATTTTGTTGGCCAGCACGCCGAAGGGGTTGACCGGGGAGAAGGCTCCGGCGTTGGCGCCCTGGACGATGACCAGACCCATGGCCAAGGTGCTGATGCCGAACCGCATGCCCAGCGCCAGGCCCACCGGCGCCACGATGGCGATGGCGGCGGGAGTGAATGCTCCGGCCGACGCCAGGCCAGCCGTCAGCAGGAACATCAGGATGGGGACCAGAATCTTCCGGTCGCCGGCGATCCGTTCGGCCCAGTAGGCCAGCAGGTCGATTGTGCCGTTGATCCGCACAATGGCAAAGAGCAGTGTGGCGCCCACCAGGATGAAGAACAGCCCGGCAGGGAACTGGCCGATGACGTCCTTGATGGACAAGCCGGCCAGGAGGGTCCCGACGCCGAACGCGGCGACAGTGGCCAGCAGGCCGGCGTTGATCTTGGTGAAAGAACCGATGGCAAAGGCCGCAACCAGGACCAGGAATGCGATTAGTGACAGGGACATGGTGCCGGCCGCCTATGCCTTCGCTGGGGTGAGGACGCCGGCGCCGGACAGCAGGCTTCCGGCTCCGGTGATTGCGGGCTCGTGGCCGAGTGCCTTTAAGATCTCGTACGTGGTGGCGGTGGCCGCCGTGATGACCGGCAGTCCGAGCTCGTCCTCCACTGCCTGGACCGCAGCCAGCGACGGCATCTGGACGCAGGCGGAAAGCACGACGGCGTCCGCGCCTTCGCGCTGCAGGCTGCGGGCAAGCGCGGGCAGGTTCTGCGGGTCAAGGCAGCCGACGTCCAGGTTGTCAGCCACTTCGAGGCTGATGGCATCCAGAACGGTGATGCCCGAGCCTTCGATGTAGTCCACCACCATCTTGGTGAGCGGCTTCATGTACGGGGTGATCATAGCCACCTTGAGGGCGCCGATTTCCTGCAGGGTACGGACGAGGGCGCCGGCGCTGCTGGTGACCGGAGCGGGGTGCCCGTTGCCGGCGGCGGCGTCAGCGATGACTTTTTCCGAGCCCTCATGGGCTCCGGGCCCCTGGGCCATGACGGCGACCAGGCAGGCGTAGGCGATGACATCCACATCGGCGTCGGAGACTGCCTCGGCGCAGCCAGCTGCCTTACCCACCATGGCCAGCAGCTCTTCCCGGGTGACCTTCTTCATGCCGGCGCGGGCGGAATGGAACGTGTAGCTGTGGCCGGTTGCCTCGGCCTGGCGCCGGAACAGCTCGGGCAGCTCCGTCTCCATGGTGGTGTTGGAGCTGGGGACAATCAGTCCCACCCTGGAGGAGCCCGGGCGCTTCGGCTCCGGCGCGGTTTCGCAGGTGATTTCGGGGGTGCTCATGGTTTCTCCACATCATTGTGCTTGAGGGCTGAAGGGCCAGACCCACTAGGTGGGTTCGGTTCCCATGATGTGGGTCACAAGCGTATGATGTCAAGTGGGTCACGTTCCGCGGCCCGCTTCCGGGTTACTAGGCTGGAGGCTGCGAGTGGAAAATGAAGGGACGTGGAAACTGTGGCGACAGAGCCGGGCGCTGGGGCCTCACCCCTGCTGGTGCTCCACAAGGTGGCGGAGATCCTGGACTGTTTCACGGTCGAGGCTCCGGAACCGACATTGCAGCAGATCATCCGGAAGACGGGCCTGCCGTCCAGCACCTGCCAGCGGCTTGTGCAAAACATGTTGCGGGAGGGATTCCTGGACCGCGACGGCGACCGCTACCGGATCGGCATCGGTTTGGTCCGCTGGGCTACCCCGGGAACGTTCGGGCTGGACGTGGTCCGGCTGGTGAAGCCAGTCTTGCAGCAGCTGCGCGACGAGACCGGTGAAACTGCCTGCCTGTATGTCCGGGACGGTGCCTTCCGGACCATAGTGGCCGTAGCGGAAACACGCCACGTCGTGATGCGGCCGTTCATGGTGGGCATGGTCATGCCCCTTCACGCCGGAGCGCCGGGCAAGATCTTCCTGGCGTTCGACCCTGATTCGTGGTCCGCCCTGAATGAACACAAACTGGACCGCTTTACACCCCAGACGCCGGCCTCCTTGGAGTTGCTCCGCCAGCAGGCGGCGGTGGCACGGGAGCAGGGATTTTATGCGGCTTTCGGAGAACGGAACGAAGACGTAGGTTCGATCAGCGCCCCCGTGTTCGACCACGCGGGGCGGCTCGCCTGCGCCATAGGTCTGGGATTCCCGACCCAGCGGATTGGGCCCGCCGACGTGGAACGGCTGGGGCCGATGGTGGCCCGCGCGGGCCTGGAAGCAAGCCGTGCGCTGGGATATGACGGCAGCCAGGCAGCAGGGTCATCTCGGTGACCGGTCCGCACTGCACGACCGATGCCAGGCATAAGCACCTCTGCGTGCATTTCGGAGAGGGGATGCCGCGTGTCAGAACCACCAGGAAGAGTCCAGGGACGGTGACCGCAGTCGCCACCGCAAGAGTACCGAGGCAGGAATACGACGACCGCCATGGCTGGCGCCGCCGGCATCGCGTCCAAATGAACGTTTGTGCAGTTGCGGTTAGGGGTCTGCCCAGACCGCGTTCCGGCGAAAGAAGCTACTGACCAGTAACTTTGGGTCGCGGGGGGTTGGCATCTCGAGCGGGCCAGGGTTCGCCCGCGGAACGGGGTTAAGTGCACATCCGTGCAAATCCGTAGCCGCAGCGGGTTCCGGGGTGCCTACTGTTGAGTATCCCGGCAACCTTGGCTGAATCGCAGCTCGGGGATTACTGCCGGCCCGCAGCCCGCTGACACACGAACAAAGAGGTTTCTATGTCACTGCTCACCAAGGTCCTGTCCACCGCTGCCGTTGCCGTGCTGGCCGGTTCCCTGGCCGTCGCTCCCGCCCAGGCAGGAGTTGTTGAGCTTTCCCCGCCGGGTGCCAACGACTGGTCCTGCAAACCAAGCGCTGAACATCCGTATCCGGTCATCCTGGTGCCGGGAACCTTTGAAAGCATGGACAAGAACTGGTCCACGCTCTCGCCGTACCTGAAGACCGCCGGATATTGCGTCTTTGCCCTCAACTACGGCGAGACCAACGGCGTGTACGCCACCGCACCGGTCGCGAACTCAGCGAAGGAACTGGCGCCGTTCGTGGACAAAGTGCGTTCCGCCACCGGCGCCAAAAAGGTGGATCTCGTGGGCCACAGCCAGGGCGGCATGATGCCCCGCTACTACATGGGCTTTCTCGGCGGCGCCAAGAACGTTCATCACCTCATCGGGATCGCACCCTCCAATCACGGCACCGAAGGCGTGATCGTCCCGCAGCCGGGCGCTGTCCCGGATCCCGACTACACCGGTCTGGGTTGTGCCGCGTGCGCCGACCAGCAGGCGGGGTCGGCTTTCATGCAGAAGCTCAACTCCATCGGCGACACCGTCGCGGGCCCGTCCTACACCGTCATCTCCACCGTGCACGACGAAGTGGTCATTCCCTACAACAGCCAGTTCCTCAACGGTCCGGCGCGGCAGGTCACCAATATCACGATTCAGGACAAGTGCCCGACCGACGTCTTCGAACATGACCAGGCGCCGAACGACCCCGTCGTGCACCAGCTTGTGGCCCAGGCACTGGGCGTGGTGTCCGGTCCCGCTGATCCGGCGTACCAGCCCAAGTGCATCTGAGAGGGTAGTGGCGGGCCAGGGGAGTGGCTGCGGTTGTCGGTGTAAAACTTCAAGTGCGGGTTCCAGGTCCCGCCCCACAGCCCGCCCCACCGCCTGAGGAGCCCACCATGAGAATCGCCGTCATCGCCTTCGACACCCGCGGGGGAGTGCAACCCTATGTCGCCCTGTCACTCGGCCTTCAGCAAGCCGGCCACGAGGTCACGATGATCACCACCGCCGGCTTCAGCGACCTCGTCACCGGGCACGGAGTCACGTTCGCCGCGACCACCGGCGACACCGAGGCGACTGTCCGGCAGATGGGAGGTGCGGCCGAGCTTAGCGCGCGGGAACGCGGCCGCTTCATGCGCGAGCAGATGCAGGCCACCGCCGGCCGGACCTCGGCCGAAGTGCTCGCCGGAGCCCGGGGCTCCGATCTGGTCATCGCCGGCATCGGCGGTTCCCTGATCGGACGCCCCGTCGCCGAGAAGCTGGGCATCCCCTTCCTGGAAGCACACCTGCAGCCGCTGGGCCCACCCACCGCTGCCTTCCCCGGCCCGCTGCTCCCCCAGGTGCCGGCCTGGCTCGGCGGCGCAGGCCGCAAGGCAAGCCACCGGATCACCGCCCTCGCGCTGCGGAGCATGTTCGGCGCCGCCTCACGGCAGATTCGGGCGGAGCTGGGCCTCTCCGTCCGACCAGCCCCGCTCAGCGGCACCCTGCCAGCGGTTTACGGCTTCAGCCCACAGGTGGTCCCACAGCCTCCCGAATGGGGACCGCAGCGCAAGATCACCGGCTACTGGTCACTGCCCGCCGCCCCCGGCTGGACGCCACCTGACGCCCTGGTTGATTTCCTCGCCGCCGGACCGCCACCGGTCTGCATCGGCTTTGGCAGCATGTCCAGCCGCGATCCGGAGAGGCTCAGCAACCTGGTCCTCCAGTCAATCCGACGCGCCCGCGTCCGCGCGGTGCTCCTCTCAGGCTGGGGCGGGCTCGCCGACCAGGGCGGCGACGACGTCTTCGTCACCACCGAAGTCCCACACGACTGGCTGTTTCCGCAGACGGCCGCCGTCGTACATCACGGCGGTGCGGGTACCACCGGCGCCGCGCTCACCGCCGGGGTGCCGTCCGTCGTCGTTCCCTTCGCCGTCGACCAGCCGTTCTGGGCGTCGCGCGTCATCGCTCTCGACGTCGGGCCCAGGCCCATCCCCCGCAAGCGGCTGACCTCAGAGAACCTCGGCGCCGCGCTGCGCACCGCGACCACCGACGACGCCATGGCCCGCCGCGCCGCCGACCTCGGCACCCGGATCCGCGCCGAGAACGGTGTGGCCACGGCCGTCCGTCACCTCGAGTCCTTCCCGTTGCGCGGTGTATGACTACAGGCAGCAACCCGTCCCATATGGAGAGCCCGTCCCTGCGCTCACGGAGGAAGTCACCATCCGGACCACTCGACTAGTGCGTCGCCGGACGCGCCTTGGGCGCCTTCGGCTCCTTCGGCGGCAGCGTTGCCACATAGGAGCAGGCCCTGGCCACCCAGGCTTGTGCTCGCGCCACGTCGCCGTCGCCTTCGGCGTTCCAGATTTTCGGCAGTCCGACGTAACCGCCCATCGGCCGCTCCTCTGGTCCAAACGGTACGGTCCGCTCAGACGCCTCCAGCTCGGCCCGGTCGGCGTCGGAAAGCCGAACGCCGATGGTCGGGCCGAAAAGACCCGCGAACATGTTCCCGTTGATGAAGGCGCCGAGATTGCCGAACATCGGCTTCACGACGACCTCAGGGTCCGCTGGCATGACGGCGCGGAATCGTTCCTTGTCGGCATCCGACGGCTTAGGCATCTGCATCGTCTGGTCCTTTCGGATCGCGGGTGGCTTTATAAGGGGCTTCGCTGAGCCTATTGCTGTCCGCGCGCCCGGTCCAAGGTCCAGGCAGGTGGTTCTCCGAAGGCCCCTCGATTCCTCCCAGCAGCCGGCCGCAGAGGAGCCCGGAACCCGGGCCCAATGTAACGAACTGGTAACATAGGGTGAATGCGCTCTAAGTCTGGTCAATCAAGAGTCACGCAGCTGGATGGCCTCAGGGGGCTCGCCGCCCTGGTGGTAGTCGCCTGTCACGCCCTGTCAACGCTCCCGGGAATCGGGAACGTTGTCAATGGCGACCGGTCTGCAGGACTCAACACCGCGGAGGCGTGGGCTGTCTTTTCGCCACTGCACGTCCTTTGGAACGGCACTCCGGCTGTCCACGTCTTTTTTGTGCTCTCCGGCTTCGTGCTGGTCCTGCCGTTCACCCGGCCGGGCGCAGCGGGGAAGTGGGCTCAGTACTACGCCAAGCGTTTCTTCCGCCTCTACCTGCCGGCGTGGGCGTCCCTGGCGGTGGCTGTGGTGCTGATGGCCGCCATACCCCGGTCGGCGTCGCCGCTGCAGAGCCCGTGGGCCGACATCTACGTCACCGACCCCAGCGTGGGCCAGGTCCTCAAGGACGGGGTGTTGATGCTGAACGCAAGCACCATCAACACCCCGCTGTGGTCCCTCAAATGGGAGGTCCTGTTCTCCCTCCTGCTCCCGGTCTACGTCCTGGTCGCCCTGCGTTGGCGGCGCTTCTGGCACGTGAAAATCGGCCTTGCCCTTCTGCTGGCCCTGGCGGGGGCGTTGCTGGACGTGGAGGCACTGTCCTATCTCCCGATCTTCGCCGTCGGGGCCGTCCTGGGCACTGAACGCGAGCGGATCCGCGAACTGACCGGGTCGTGGCCCCGCTTCGTCTGGTTCTTCGTGGCCGCCGCGGGCGTTCTCCTGGCCAACGCGGAGTGGATCAGCCCCGAGCAGCCGATCCCCGGCGTCGAGGCCGTTGTGACGGTGGGCGCAACGCTGATCGTCCTGCTGTTCGTGTCCTGCCGCTCGGCCAAGAGCCTAGGCGACACAGCCGCAGCGCAATGGCTGGGACGCGTGTCCTTTAGCCTCTACCTGGTACACCTTCCGGTCATCCTGGCCGGCGTCACCCTGCTGCGGTCCGTCTCGCTGCCGCTCGCTCTCGCCGTCTCCGTGGCCGCCTCGTTCGTGATCGCCGAGCTGTTCTACCGCTACGTGGAACAGCCGTCCCACCGGCTTTCGATGGCTGTGGGGCGGGCGGTGGGGCGCCGGAGCCGCAGCGAGGCACCGGGCATTCCCGAGACCCAGGCCGCCCGGGACAGGCCGGACAGCCCGCCCGTCCGGGCGATGGCTGAGGCGGGGTCGGGGAGCCGCGGGTAGAGAGCTGCGCGGACACCTGACTCTTGTATGGACAAAGACATCTCACGCTAAGACGTGACGTCAAGTCTTCCCATCCGGAGCAGACCGACACGTGGCTGCCTCAACGTGATCGACGCCCATCTGTCCTGTCCCCACTCTGTGCAGCCATTCTTTGGTTCCCTCCGGGCCCAGCACGGTGCTGGTCGTCCGATTGGGCTCCAATCACGTTGACATGATCAGTGCCCGTTGTTGCCAGGGGATCCCTTGAACTACGTGTCTGACCGGCTATATTCCGTCTACGGGGAATGCCTGCGAGCCGAGGACAGAAATGACTGAGTATGTGGACCTTTACTGGAAAAAGAACAGGACCTGGCCTTGGCCAGAAGAGTCCTTCGGTCTGACTCCCTTGTTCGGAGAGGACGGCTGGTGCCATGCCTGCGGGGTCCCGAGGCACGAACAAGTTGGATCCTTGATCCTTCAGGCCAAGAACCAGCGCGCAACCGGGGCTTGGGTTCCTTACTGGCAATACGACATCATCTGTCTCGAGGCGGAACTGGGGACCGATCTGCACGACAGATTCGGCGTCGACGTACGGGAAGTGCAATGGCACGGAAAAGCGTCAGGCCCTGCTGCCCAGCTGGTGATCCCGGTAGGGTCCCAGGCGTGGTTCGACCCCACCGAACTGGCTGCCAAAGCCACTGCACGCCACGGGAAAGCCGGGGCGAAATGTCCCGACTGCGGAGTATGGCGGTGGATGCCAATATCAGGCGATCTCCTGCCGCCGTTAAAGTGGATTCCTGGACCGGACACCCCGCCGGTCGTCTCATCACCGGAGTGGTTCGGGGACGGCCTGCAAGCGTTTCGGCAGCTTCTCTTTCGACGCGACCTGGCGGAGGCCATAGCTAAAGCCAGCCCACGCGACTTCAAAGTCAACGAGTTCCCCTAAGCCGCTCACCCGGTTCGGCCTGATGTACCGAGATCTGTTGCCGACATTTCTGGCCCCGGCTGCTGTCCGATATTGGGTCCTGCAACCGACGTGCAGGGGCGGTCGCGTTCGGAGTACAAGTCCTCCCGGCCGTCCTCTAGCGACCAGCGCTGCTGGTCGATCCCGCTGCCGCTGGCACGAAGGCTCTCTGCTCGTCGAAATGCGTCCGCGCCTGCTAATACAGAATTAGGGAATCTGGCCAAACCTTTTGAGAAGCCCGCACGTAATGTGCCGGCGGCCCTATCTAGCCAGCGCAGATTGAAGCAAGATACTCCGCATGAAAAGAACCGTTACAGCCGGCATCGCCGCGATAGTCCTAGGCTGCGGCACCATCACGCTGGCAGCCCCCAGCAACGCAGTGACCACGAGCAGCGCGGCGACCCAGTCATCGCCCGTCGCGGGGCACATCATTGTCAAATTTCGCGACAATGGCTCGGCAGCCGGCGTACTGCGCCAGCAAGGTCTTACGGAGGGTCCCGGTATCGGCAGCACCGGCGCCCAGCTCGTGAAGGTACCGGCCGGCCGGGAAGCCCAAGTCCTTGAGGGCTTGAGCCGGAACCCGGCAGTTGAGTACGCGGAGCCGGACGAGTCCGTCACCGCGGCCACGGCTGACGAGTATTTTCCCCGCCAGTACGCCCTGCAAAACCTTGGCCAACAATTTACTAACACTGCGGGCACGTTGTCCGTAGCCGGGGGCACAGCGGACGCTGATGTCGACGCCGTCGAGGCGTGGAGCGTCACGACAGGCAGCGGCATCAAAGTCGCCGTTCTCGATTCAGGTGTCGCCAGCGACAACGCCGACATCACACCAAAGGTTGTTGCACGCGCCAACTTCACCAACGGGAAAAACGGTGAAGACAACTACGGGCACGGCACGCACGTCGCCGGCATTGTCGCCGCCACCGCAAACAACTCTGTTGGCGTTTCCGGTGTGTGTCCGGGATGCACCATCCTGGACGGCAAGGTCCTCAACGACAGCGGGGTTGGCTCCAGCTCGAGCCTCGCGAACGGTATCAACTGGGCCGTCAGTAACGGCGCCAAGGTCATCAACATGAGCCTCGGGGTGCGGGCGTCCCGCACCCTCGAAACTGCAGTCAACAACGCCTGGAGCAAGGGCGTGGTGCTGGTTGCGGCAGCAGGCAACGGCAGCAACCAGACCAAGATCTACCCGGGCGCCTACCCCAACGTCATTGCCGTCGCCGCCACCGACAACACCGACGCCAAAGCATCGTTCTCAACCTACGGAGCCAGCTGGGTGGACGTCGCGGCACCCGGAGTCAATATCTACTCGACGTTCCCGAACCACACGTTTGTCCTCGGGACGCAGAACAACCGCTCCTTCGGTTACGACGTCGGCAACGGGACCTCCATGTCCTCGCCCATCGTCGCTGCTACAGCCGCGCTCGCCTGGAGCTCCCACGCCGGCGCCACGAGCACGTCCGTCCGCGCCAACATCGAATCAACCGCCGACAAAATTTCCGGGACTGGCACCAGCTGGGCCCATGGCCGCGTGAACGCCAACAACGCCGTCCGGTAGTTGCGACTCATGGCTTGAGTGCCGGTACGCCGGAGACGCTCCGGCAACGGCGGCCTGATACTCGCAACACCTACGGGAATTAAGCCTCGCTGGCACATGCCGACTTCGGCAGCCTGCGCCAGTACGTGCCGTAGCATGCCCGGGGAGAGACTGGGATAGGCTCGCCTGCGACCGGACAAGCATTGACTTCAACTGAAGGCGCAGGGCAATTCCTTGGATCTACTGGGCAGCATGAGCCGCGACGAACTCCGAACCTATTCGTGGGTTGCAGCCATCGTGTTCGCGCTTGGGGCCGCTGTCTGGCGTCCGCGCAGGCTTCATTGGACCGCCTTGGGGTCCGTCCTGCTCTTTGCGGCTCTCAATGCCGGTGCCGGGATCTACGTCCTGAACCATTTCGCTGATTCGCGCTGGTCAGCCGGGGGAGAACCGCCGCTGAGCGCTCCGTCATTTTCCGGAACACCCCTCGTGGGGCAGTTCCTGGGCCCCCTGGACTCCGCCCTGAATGGAGTGGTCGGTGGGGTGAACGAGTTCCTGGCATTCAAGCAGGCGCTCCCCATCGCGCTGGACTTCCTTGCCGTGTCCGGCGGGGCCCTGCTGGTGTCCTTCCCGATTGCCATTCTCGCCGCCGGCATCAGTTTCGCCGTGGCCAGGCGCCGAGCTGCAGAGTTCGACAAATACCGTGCCACGGTTGACCTGCTCAAGGATGAGCTTGAGCAGGTCAAGCGGCAGGTCTCATCAGGGAATTCCGTTGACAAGGCACTCCTCGCTGAGGAGTGAGGCCACTGCTGTTCGGCCCGGGCTCAGGCCTGGTTGAAGCGCCGCGGGCCCCGCGCCCCCAAACGCTTCAGTAAGCCCCGGCCCCGGCCTCGGCGACCTCCTGGTCCTGCTCGATGGTCCCCGTGGACACCCCGATCGCGCCCATGATCCGGCCGTCGCGCACCAGCGGAATGCCGCCGGGGAACACCACCAGCCGGCCGCCGTGCGCGTCGCTCAGCCCGTGGATCGGCCCGTGCGGACGGGTGGCTTCCTGCAGGCCGCCGGTCTCGCACTGGAAGGCGATGGACGTGTACGCCTTGTTGATCGCGATGGTGATGGAGCCGATGTTGGCCCCGTCCATCCGGGCGTGCGCCTTGAGGTTCCCGCCGGCGTCCACCACGGCGATGTCCATCGGCTGGCCGATCTCCGCGGCTTTCTTGGCGGCGGCGTCGATGACTTGCTGGGCTTCCTCGAGGGTGATGCTTTCCAGTACGGTTCCGTCGGCCATGGCGCTGATCCTTTTCGCTGGGGGATAGTGGGCCCACTCAAACACGGGACTGTCCCGCCCGACAGGTGGGGATGACCCCCAACTCCACATACGGGTTTCCCCCCGTACCCGCGGCGGCGAGGCTCCCCTAGCGTGGGAGGCAGCCAACCTAGGAGGTTCCCGTGGGTGTTGTGCCCCTCAAGGACATCGTTGATCCGGCCTTCCGTGACCGCTACGGGGTGCCAGCGATCAACATTTTCAACGACCTGACCATGGAGGGGGTCCTCGCCGCCGCCGAGGAGGCGAACTCCCCGGTCATCCTGCAGACCTCGGTCAAGACGGTCCGTAGCATCGGCTCCCGCCAACTGTTCGACATGTGGCAGTCCCTGACCCGCGGCATCCAGGTCCCGGTCACCCTGCACCTGGACCACTGCCCGGACCGGGACGTAGTGACCGAATGCCTCAAGGCCGGCTGGAACTCCGTGCTCTTTGACGCCTCCAACCTGCCCGTGGCGGAAAACCAGCGCCAGACCATCGAGGTCGTCGCCGAGGCCCGCCAGTACGGCGCCCAGGTGGAAGGCGAGATCGAGGCGATCACCGGCGTCGAGGACGACCACGGCTCGGACACCGTCGCCCCGCAGCAGAGCCTGGAAACGGCCCTGAACTTCATCGACGCCACCGGCATCGACGTCTTCGCTCCCTCGATCGGCAACGCGCACGGCTCCTACAAGGCAGCCCCCGTGCTCGACGTCGGCCGCGTCACCGAAATCGTGCAGGCCCGGAACATCCCCATCGCCCTCCACGGCGGATCCGGCCTGAGCCCGGAGCAGTTCGCGGACCTGATCGCCCGGGGCTGCGCGAAGGTCAACATCTCCACCGCCCTGAAGGAAACCTTCATGAAGTCCTCACTGGCCTTCCTCAAAGGCGCCGAACAGAACAACAAGTGGGACCCGCCGTCGCTGTTCAAACACACCCGAGCGGACGTCATGACCATGGTCAGGGACCTCACCGAGCAGTTCGGCAGCGCCGGCAAGGGCGGCCGCTGATGCCAGCGCTCATCTTCGACTGCGACGGCGTCCTCGCCGACACCGAACAGCACGGCCACCTGCCCGCGTTCAACCAGACCTTCGCCGAATTCAACGTCCCGGTGCAGTGGAGCGTGGAGGAGTACGGGGAGAAGGTCAAGATCGGCGGCGGCAAGGAACGCATGCGCAGCATCCTCACCACGGACCTCACCGCACGCCTCGGCCTCAGGGACGACGCCGCCGTCGACGGGGCCATACTGGCCTGGCACCAGCGCAAGACCGCCATCTACAAGGAACTGGTGGCCTCCGGCGTGATGCCCGCCCGGCCCGGCATCGCCCGGCTCGCCCAGGAAGCGCACGACGCCGGGTGGACCCTTGCGGTGGCCTCCACCTCCGCGGAGCCGGCCGTCCGCGCCGTCCTCACCCACGCCGTCGGCGAGGACCTCGCGAAGCACTTCGCCATGTTCGCCGGCGACATCGTCCCGCAGAAAAAGCCCGCCCCGGACATCTACCTGCTGGCGCTGCGGGAACTGCAGCTGGACCCCGACGACGCGGTGGTGGTCGAGGACAGCGCCAATGGCCTGCGCGCAGCCCTCGCCGCCGGACTCCGCACCCTGGTCACCGTCAGCGGCTACACCCGGGACGAGGATTTTACCGGCGCCTCGCTGGTGGTCAGCTCCCTCGGTGACCCCGGCGAGGCTGCGGAGATCCTCGACAACCCGGCCGGCGTCGACGTCCCCGGCGCCGTCACGCTGGCGACGCTGCAGGAGATCCTGGACCGGCCGCTGCCCCAGCCGACGTCGCAGCCCAGGCCCGGCGCCTCCACCGCCCCTTCGACCCCGACGGAGACCCCATGACCGCCACCGACCTGGCCGACGTCGAGTACGTCGTCCGCACCATTGCGCAGACCGCCGTCGACAAGGAAAAGGAGTTCGGCGACCTGGACGCCGTCGTCGGTGACGGCGACCTCGGCTATTCTTTGGCCCGCGGCTTCGAGAAGGTCCTGCAGGACTGGGACACACTCAAGCGGGACGACGTCGCCACCTTCCTGCAGCAGATCGCCCTGGCCATCTCCTCCCGGATCGGCGGGACCTCCGGCCCGTTGTGGGGCACCGCGTTCCTGCGCGCGTCCGCTGCCGCCAAGACCGTGGATAAGATCGACGGCGCCGCCGCCGTCGCGATGCTGCGTGCCGCCGCCGAGGGCATCATGGCCCGGGGCAACGCCAGCCTGGGGGACAAGACGCTGCTGGACGCGTTGGTCCCGGCCACCGACGAACTGGAACGCCAGCTCGCGGCCGGCGCCGGACCGGCCGAATGCCGCGCCGCGTTCGCCAAGACCGTCCGGGAATGCGCGGATGCCACCAGCACCCTGGAGGCCAGGCGCGGGCGGGCCAGCTACAGCGGGGAACGCAGCATCGGCTCCCCGGACGCGGGCGCCGTCGCGATCGCCATCATCATCGAACGCATCACCGAGGGCTGGGTCCAGCGCCAGCCTTAAGTTGTCCCTGTTCCATTTCAACCTGACCATCACAACGACGTGGAGACCCTTATGAAAAAGTTCGTCAACGACCCCAAGCAGTTCGTCCCCGACATGCTCGAAGGCCTGGCCCTGGCCAACCCGGACACCCTGAAGTACGTCCCGGAATACAACCTGATCATGCGCGCGGACGGCCCGGACCAGAACAAGGTCTCGATCGTCCAGGGTTCCGGCTCCGGCCACGAACCGGCGCACGTCATGATCGTGGGCAAAGGCATGCTCGACGCCGCCTGCCCGGGCGACGTCTTCGCCGCCCCGCCGTTCGACTACGTCTTCGAGACCACCAAGATGATGGCCTCACCCAAGGGTGTCCTGCTGCTGGTGAACAACTACACCGGCGACAAGATGGTCTTCGACATGGCCCAGGAGATGTCCTCCGCCGAGGGCATCAACGTCCGGACCCTCTTCATCAACGACGACGTGTCCGTGGAGGACTCCACCTACACGATCGGCCGCCGCGGCGTGGCCGGGAACTTCTTTGTCATCAAGGCCGTCGCGGCCGCGGCCGAGCGCGGCGCGGACCTGGACGAGGTCATCCGGATCGGCGAGAAGGTCAACTCCGTCACCCGCAGCATGGGCGTCGCGCTGACCGCCTGCACCCCGCCGGCCAAAGGCAGCCCGCTGTTCGAACTCGGCCCGGACGAGATCGAGATCGGCGTCGGCATCCACGGCGAGCCGGGCCGGCGCCGGGCCCAGATGATGAGCGCGGACGAGATCATCGAGGAGATGCTCACCCCAATCGTCGGTGACCTGCCGTTCGGCGACGGCGACCGCGTGGCCCTGATGGTCAACGGCCTCGGCGGCACCCCCATCAGCGAGCTGTACCTGCTCTACGGCCTGGCCCACAAGCGCCTCGCCGGGCAGGGCATCAGCGTGGGCCGCAGCTACGTGGGCGAGTACTGCACGTCCCTGGACATGGCCGGGGCGTCCATCACCCTGGTCAAGCTCGACGACGAGATCGAGTCGCTGCTGATGGACCCGGCCGAGATCCCGATCCGGGTCTTCTAGGCCTGTATACCCGGTTTCCCTGGATTCCCGGGGAGCGCAGTACGACGGCGGAGCCGGTCACCTTTCGGTGGCCGGCTCCGCTGTTCTTGGCTTGCGCACGGGTCAGGGGTGTTCGATCCAGCAGGCCAGGATCGTCGTGGAAAGCTGGTAGGCCAAGGCATTCCGGGTGATGCTTTCCGGTCCCAGCACCGCCGGCAGGTCGGAAGCATCCACCTGAAGTACGAAGTTGTCCTTCAGGAACACTGCCGACCCGTCAGCCGTCTCGTAGGCCGGGAAGCCCAGATTCGCCAGGCCCTCAACGGGTTTGGCGTCCTTCGCCAGGGCCTGCATGGCGTCGAAGTATGTCCGTGCCGACGCCTCGTCCCCAGCCTCCCTGACGGAGATTTCCAGGGCGCCTTCCTCCAGGTGGTACGTGCAGGTGAAGGTGCTGTCGGCCCAGTTATCGACCGTGTGCGGTTTCGAATCCAGATCCAGGATGGAGGTGAGCCTGTCCATGGGCTGGTCCCCGCACACCATCCGGGCAGCGTCGCTGGGGCCCACGGCCTGCGGCGCGCCCGGGGAGGTGGAAGACCCGTGGCCGTGCCCGCCGGCATGCCCTGGTTCGGCGGCAGCGGAGGATGACGAGGGAACGACGGCGGTGCTGCCCGGCCCTGCGGCTCCGGCGGCTGTTGCGCAGCCGGAGAGCAGCAGGGAGGCGGCGGCCAGCGCAGCCAGCGCATGCTTTCGGTGTCTCATTGTCCAGTCCATTCGCGCCTTGTATCACTTCCGTTAGGAACGGCATTTACGTGGGTCAAACTTTGAGTTTCGCGTAAATGACGTAGTTGTCGTCGAAGAGCCCGGTGGCGGGGTCGTAACCGTCGCACGTGATCAGCCGGAGCTCGGCTCCAGGGGTGTTGCCGTAGACCTCGAGGGTGGGGAAGTTGTTTTTGCTGTACTGGGCGCCGCGGTCAACGGTGAATACCGCCGTCGTGCCGTCGGCCCGGGTGACGTTGATCTCGGTGCCCGGGGTCAGTTTGCGAAGGTCAGCGAAGACTCCGCGGCCGCCGCCGAGTGCGTTGACGTGGCCCAGCATGACGGAGGGTCCGCGTTCCCCGGGGGTGGGAGAGTCGTTGTACCAGCTGGCAGGCGCGCTGCTGTCGGTGGGAGGTACCTCCAGGGAGCCGTTCTCCCGGAGTCCAAGTTTCAGGAGGTCGGTCCGCACGCCGACCGCCGGGATTGCCAGGGTCACCGGCTCGGATCGGGGCAGCACCGTGGGTTGTGAGACCGCGGGCGCGGCAGGAGGACTCGATGCCGGACCTGCCTGTGCGGCGGAACCGGGGGCCGTGGTGGTGGCCGCCGCGGAGGGTGCGGCGGAAGCTGACGGCGAGGAGCCGGCGTCGGGCTCACTGCTGGTCCCTGCACCGCAGCCGGTCAGAACCGCCAGGAGCAGAACCCCGGCCGCCGTGGCGGCACGGAGGCCCGCCTGGCGGCCGGGATTCCTGGTTCTCACAGTAGTGATCCGGTCAGCCGGTGCTTAGGCCGCGGCGCTGGCGGTGCGGCGGCGGACAACGTAGGCTCCACCGGCGAGGGCGACCAGGGCGAGGCCACCGCCGACGGCGAGGGCACCGGTGTCGGTGCCGGTTTCCTGGGTGACGCCAGTGTCAGCGCCGCCCACCGGCATATTCATCTGGCTTGCCGCCAGGGTTCCGCACAGTGCGGGGGAGGTGGCGGCCAGCGGAAGGGTGGGTGCCAGGTCGCTCTTGGCGGCCTGCCCTGCCGCACTCAATGTGGCCGGGTCAAGGCCGTGAACGACGACCACTGCGGTGCCCGCGTCCAGGGCGGCCTTGGTCTCGGCATTCAGTTCGAACGTGCGGTCAACGGTGTAAGCCGCGCCCTGGCCGGCGACCTTGAGGTCAAGGCCGGCTGCCGGGCTGGTGTCGCCGCTGGTGGACAAAGTGGTGACGATTCCGCCGTAGGACGGTGCGCCTTCGGTGGTGGAGATGACCTGGTCGCCGTCCTTGTCCGCCGAGAGGACCGGGCAGGTGCCCTGGGCCCCGCCATGGATGTGCTGAACGTGCGGGTACGGGGCGTCCATGAAGGTTGCGGGCATGCCCGAGACCTTCAGGACGACGTGGGCCTGGTTGCCCGTGACGTCGACCGTGACGGTGCCGGAGCCTGCGCTGCCGTTGATCTGGCCGAGAGTGGACTGGTACGAATGGTCCGCTCCGTCGTGGGCCATAGCGGGGGAACCTGAAACGGCCAGGGCGGCCAGGGCGGCCAGAGCCAGGGTGGGGACCGCCATAAGGCGAAGGGACTTCTTCATGTTTGATCTCCTCGTACACGCATGTGATGTTAGCGCCCCAAAGGGGCCATGGGTACTTCGGAGCGTGGCCTGAGAAGGATGGGTAGGGATGTGGCCGGGCCCACATCCCTACCGCCGTCGGACGCGGCCGCCTAGCCGAACATGTACGTCGCCTCGTCGCCGACACCGATTCCTATCGGAACCAAACTGATCCTGGTGCGGGCACCGTCTGGAGCGCTGACGCACTCCAGACGGTGCCCGCCAGGGACAGTTAACGGAAACCTACTCCGAGGTGCGGTTCGTCTGCTCCGCGAGGGTGTCCCAGAACGAGGTGTCGGCTGTGGCGATCGAACCGTCGGCGATGGCCCGTGCCGTGGCGTCCAGGGTGACGACGGTCTGCCTGATCAGGTAACCGTTGCTCTTCTGGCCGAGCACTGCGGATTCCCTGGTGTTGTCCGACATGCCGCGCATTTCGAACAGGATGGTCGAAATGCCGTATTCCACTGCGATGCCGTTGCGGCTGATGGTCTCGGCGTCTCCTCCGACGTACTTGCCAAGGTGGCCCCACCCGGTGGAGTCGACGGCGTCGAACACCACGGCACCCAGGCGCTTGGATCCTTCCAGCACAGCCGGGTCGACGTTGGGGGTAGTGGGGTAGAGGATCGAGCCCGACACCAGCTCCCCGTCCCGTTCGCTCTGCGTTCCCTGGTGATGGAGATCAATCATGTAATCGACGTCGTAGGCACGCATCACGTTCTCGTGCAGCGCCTGCGTCTCGGGCTCGAGCTTGTTCACATGGTCACGGTTGAGGTCCACATTGTTCGCATTGGTCCGCGTCAGGGTCCTGCCGCCGTCGGCGATGTATCCGTCCAGCGGGAAGTCGACGTCACCCATGGCACCGTCGGGATTGAGCATGGGGACCACCAGGATGTTCACGCCGTCGAGCACTCCCTGGGCCTTGGCTGTTCCCAGATGCTTGACGAACTCCAGTGCCCCCTCCGTGGTCAGCTGTTCGTTGCCGTGCTGCTGCGTCAGGTAGAGGATGGTCGGGTTGTCCGGGTTGGTCAGGTACTTGGCCAGGTACAGGTCGCGGCCCTTGACCGACTGTCCGATCACTTCCAGCTCCAGCGCGGACTGGCGGGCGTCCTGCTTCTGCAGTTCAGCGACCACCTCGTCATAGGAGCGCAGGATCGAGGTGTTGATGGTCTCGTTGCCCCCGTAATTGGGGCCCTCACCCACGGCAAAGGCCGGAGCGGCGGCGGTGGCACCGGTCGTCAGCACAACGGCCAGCGAGAGTGCAGCGAATTTCCTGGATGCGTTCAACATGTTCCTCCAAAAAGTAAATATGACAACTTGAGTCAAATGCCACAGCCTGGTTGTGTCAAGCAATTGTTTCGGATGTCATGAAGCGGCGTAGCAGCGACGAGGCTCCCGCCGGCGGGTCCGCCGTCGGACGCGGCCGCCTAGCCGAACAGGTACGTCGCCTCGTCGTACCGGTGCTGCGGCACGGTCTTGAGCTTGCCCACGGCCTCCGCCAGGCTCACCCGGACGATCTCGTCCCCGCGCGTGGCGACCATCTTCCCCCAGGCCCGGTCATGGATCCCGTCGACGGCGGCGAGGCCCAGCCGGGTGGCCAGGACCCGGTCCGTGGCGCTCGGGGCGCCTCCCCGCTGGATGTGACCGAGGGTCGTAGACCGGGTCTCGATGCCGGTCCGCTCCTCGATCACGGGGGCGAGGCGCTCGCCGATCCCGCCGAGCCGCGGCCGGTTGAAGCCGTCCAGGCCGCGTTCGGCGAGCGGTTCGGTCATGCCGGCGGAGATGAAACCCTCGGCCACGACCACCAGCGGGGTGCGGCCGCGCCGGAACGGGCCTTCCACCCACTCGCAGATCTCCTCCAGGCTGGCCGTCTGCTCCGGGATGAGGATGGCATGGGCGCTGGTGGCCATGCCGGCGTAGAGCGCGATCCAGCCCGCGTGCCGGCCCATCACCTCGGCAATCATGCACCGGTGGTGGGACTGCCCGGTGGTTTTGAGCCGGTCGATCGCTTCCGTGGCGATCTCCACGGCGGTGTGGAAGCCGAAGGAGAAGTCGGTCGCGGACAGGTCGTTGTCCACGGTCTTGGGCACCCCGACGATGGGGATGCCGGCGTCGCTGAGGATCTTCGCCGCCGCCATGGTGCCCTCGCCGCCGATCACGATCAGCGCATCCACCCCCTCGGACCTCAGGTTCGCCTGGATCCGGTCGATGCCGCCGCCCTCCCCAAGCGGGCTCACCCGCGACGTGCCGAGGATGGTCCCGCCGAGGTTGGCGATGCCGCGCACGCTCATCCAGTCCAGGTTGATGGTGCTGCCCTCCACGAGGCCGCGCCAGCCGTCCGTGAATCCCACGAACTCGTCCCCGTGGACGCGGATGCCGCGCAGCACACAGGAGCGGATGACGGCGTTCAGGCCGGGGCAGTCGCCGCCGCTGGTCAGGATCCCGATGCGGGCCATGAGTCCCTCCCTGGGGGAACTGGTGCTGGCGTAACCTTCTGTGCTTCCACCCAACCACCGGCCCGACGCGGGCGGTATAAGGACTTCCCCACCTCCGCGGGGCGGGATAACCCGCACCCGCGCGGGGTGTCCGAACGTCCGGTTGTGGTGGTAGATTCCGTGCAGACCGGCATCCCTTGGGGGCTGCGTTTCGTCAAGGAGGACGAACCATGTCAGAAGCCGAGCCGCAATTCGACACGCTGGTCCGGAGCCTGCGCGACGTCGAGGGGGCCCAGCACAAACTCGACTCCGTCGCCGCACTGGCCTTTGACCTCGCCGGGCGGTTCGAGCTGCAGCCGCTGCTGGGCCGGGTCCTGGGCCATGCCACCTCCCTGCTGGGCTGCGAGTCCGGCTCCATTGCCCTGGTCAACGAAACCAACGGCACCTACACGAAGAAAGTGGACATCGGCGTCGGATGCCAGGAGGGCCAGACCTTCTCGTTGAAGGAAGGCTTCACCGGCCAGATCGTGCGCAGCCGCTCCACTGTGATCCTGGACGCCTACAGCGCCATCGAACGCGGGCACATCCCGGCGACGGATCCGCGCTGGAACTGCGCCGTGATAGGGGTTCCCATCCGGTGGGGCGAGCAGATCATCGGGGCCTTCATCGTGTTCAGTCCGGAGGAGGGCAGGGTGTTCACCGCAGAGGAAGCCCGGCTGGCCGAACTCTTCGCCAGCCACGCTGCCATCGCCCTGGCCAACTCCGAACTACATGCCACCGCGTCCATCCGGGAACGCGAGGCCGCTGTCGCCGCCGAACGTGAACGGGCCGTCCGGGATGTCCATGAAACCGTGGGCCGTTCCCTGGCCACCCTGCTGCTGAGCCTCGACGAAGCCGAAAAAGCCAGCCGGCTCGACGGCGGCGAGCACACGGTGACGCCACACCTGCGCAAGGCCCGGACCATGGCCCACGACGCGCTCACCGAGACACGCCGGACGGTCCTGGGCATGGGGCCGGCGGCGCTCGCCGGCCGGACCCTGGATGAGGCGATCGCCGGCGAACTGGCCTGGGTTGAGGCGATGTCCGGCGCCGCGACCCAGTTGACGGTGATCGGGGACGCGCGCCCGCTCGCCCCGGAGATCGCGCACCAGGCGTTCAAAATCGTCCAGGAAGCGCTGAACAACGTGGTGACCCACGCGCGGGCCACGGCGGTGCGCACGGGGCTGATCTACGACGCCGGGACGTTCGCCGTCGTCGTCGAGGACAACGGTCAGGGCTTTGACCTCGCGGCGGCCCACGGCGACCACGCGACCCTGCCCGCGGGCTGCCTGGGACTGCACGGCATGAGCTCCCGGGCCATCCACCTGGGCGGGGAGCTGCACATCGACACGACCCCCGGCTGGGGCACCACGGTCCGCGCCACCCTGCCGGACCGGGCACCGGAGCCGGAGGCGTCCGGGCGGCCGCAGTGGAAGATCCTCATCGCTAATGACCACCCCGTCATCAGCGCCGGCCTGGTTCGGCTGCTCAGCATCGCCGAACCCGCCATCCAGGTGACCGCCGAGGTCCGGTCCGCCGAGCAGCTGTGCGACGCGTTCGAACTGCTGCGCCCCGACGTCGTCCTGGTGGATCTGGACATGGTCCATCAGAACACCACCGGCGTGCTGGCCAGGATCCGGGAGGTGGACCCCGGCGTCGCGATTGTGGTGCTGACCGACAACCCCACCGTGGAGCAGGTGCGTTCGGCGCGGCAGGCCGGGGTGCGCGGCTTTATCAACCGGCGGGCAAGCGGGGACACGATCGCGCGCATCCTGGTCGCGGCCGGCCAGGGCCAGGCCCTCGTGGAGGGCGCCATCTTCGACCACCTCCTGGGCGCCTCCTCCCCGGAGTCCGAGGGTGCGGCCGATGCGTTCACCGCCCGCGAGAAGGAGGTCCACGACATGGTGGTCCGCGGCATGGCGGACAAGCAGATTGCGCGGGAACTCGGCATCTCGGTCAAGACGGTGGAAAAGCACGTCGGTTCGATCCTGCGCAAAACCGGGGCGCGGAACCGGACGATGCTCGCCGGCATGACCGGGGGAGACGCCGTCCCCGCGCACCCCTGGGGCTAGGCGGCCTGGTTGAAGCGGACCATGTTGCCGGACGGGTCGCGGAACGCGCAGTCCCGCGGGCCCCAGGGCTGGGTGATGGGTTCCTGGAGGACCTCCGCGCCGGAGGCCCGGACCGCCTCGAACGTGGCGTCGAGATCGTCGGTGCGGAAGACGAGGATGGGGAGGGCGCCCTTGACGAGCAGCTGCTGGAGGGCGTCGCCGTCGTCCTGGGAGCGGCCGGCGTGCGGTTTGGAGAGGACGAGCTCCAGGTCGGGCTGGGCCTTGCTGCCGAGGGTGACCCAGCGCTGCCCGTCGGAGCCGACGTCGTTGCGGACCTCCAGTCCGAGCACGTCCCGGTAGAAGGCGAGCGACTCGTCGAGGTCGTTGACGGTGATCTGTGCGTACTGCAGTGAAATGTTCATGTCCCTCACGCTATTACTGCGGTCGCGGGGGCGCTTCTTCAATCCTGCTCGGTTTGCGGGCGGGCCGCGTGCGCAGCCGGGCAATGCACGGCGGCATGGCCTGCACCGCGGAGTGCTCCCGGGCCCGGTACGCACTGGGCGTCATGCCGACGATCTCGGTGAACCGCGAGCTGAACGACCCCAACGAGGTACAGCCGACCTCCATGCAGGCATCGGTGACGCTGGCGCCGGCCCGCAGCAGCGCCATGGCGCGTTCGATCCGGCGGGTCATCAGGTAGTTGTAGGGCGTCTCGCCGTAGGCCGCCTTGAACTGACGGGAGAAGTGCGCCGGGGACATCAGGGCACCGGCGGCCATGGTGGGCACATCAAGGGGCTTTGCGTAGTTGCGGTCGATCAGGTCCCGGGCCCGGCGCAGGTGCGCCAGGTTGGCCAACTCCTGCGGTGTCATGCGGCCATTCTAAGTCCGCTGAGGTCCCGGCGGAGGGACGCAAATAGAGGCGCCGGAGGCGCCGCCCCGGCCCCGGTGGTAATCCGCCCGGGATTTCTCCTGTAGTGTTGATCCTGTTGTTGTGTTTATGCAGTTCGTAGTTCAGGCAGTACGCAAGGTTGCAAGACCTTGTTCTTCTGAAGCAGCGGTTTTGAGCACCCCACACAGGAGGACCCGAAAGTCGGGACTTTTCCTCCACCTTCACGAAGGACAAAAAATAATGGCTACTGGTACCGTCAAATGGTTTAACGCTGAAAAGGGCTTCGGCTTCATTTCCCCCGATGACTCCTCACAGGACGTCTTCGCACACTACTCCGCGATCGCCTCTTCCGGCTTCCGCTCCCTCGAAGAGAACCAGAAGGTCTCCTTCGAAACCGAGCAGGGCCCCAAGGGTCCCCAGGCCGTAAACATCCAGGCTCTCTAAGACTTAGCTTCCAGCTAACTCTTCTGAGTCCGGAACCTTACAGGTTTCGAGCAGGGTCCGTCTTTGACGGGCCCTGCTTTTGTTTAACCCGACTGTGCGGTGTCCCAAGTAGCTGGCAGCAGGGGCCGTTCTGAGCCTTCAGGACGGCCCCTGCTGCCAGTCAGTTGGGGCGGGCAAGCGCTCAGCCGGCGGCGCGGTAGTCGAGGAACAGCGTGGCCGGGATAGGCCCCATCAGCATCTCCTTACTCATCCCGTGCACGTTCGCCAGATGCTCTTTGAACCAGATGTCGTAGGGATCCTCCGACGCGGCAAGCGTCTGGTAGGCCCTGGCGAGATCCTCGGCCTCGTGGAAGAGGCAGGTGAAGTCACCCTGCGGAGTCTGCATCAGGCTGGCAACTTCCCGCACCAGGCCCATGCGGGCCCGCGAGGCTTCGTGCTCTTCCCGCCGGGGGCCTGTCAACGCCTCGATGCCAGCCTTCCACTCCTCCAGTTTCCCGGGCAAAATCGGCGCGAACCACGTAATGCATTCCATGACGGATGTCCTTCCACGCAGTGGTGAGCACGGCGGCAATCCCACCGGCACAGCTGCATGGTAGTCCCGCGGACGACGGCGGGACAGGGCTTCCGGAGTCGGCTGCGGGCCTGCTTGACCCGGCGCTAGGCCGCACTGCCGGCGGCGCGGTATTCGAAGAACACCTCGGCCGGGATTGGCCCCTGCAGCATTTCCGCCGTCATCCCGTGCACGCTCTCCAGATGCCCCCGGAACCAGACGGCGACGGGCTCTTGCGACGTCGCGATCGTCTGGAACGCTTTCGCGAGGTCCTCAGACTCATGGAACAGGCAGACGAAATCCCCCTGCGGCGTGTGCATCAGGCTGGCGACCTCCCGGGCGACGCCTGCGCTCTGATATAGACGGTCAATCTCCTCCCGGCGCGGGCCGTTGACCTCCTCCACCATCGCCTGCCACTCCTCCAGTTTCCCGGGCAGGATCGGCGTGAACCACGTGATGCTTTGCATGACAACGTTCCTTCCACACAGCAGGGAGCGCGACGGTAATCCCATCGGCAACTGAATGTTAGTCCTGCGGACGACGGCGGGACAGGGCTTCCGGAATCGACTGCGGACCCGCTCGGCTCCGGACCCGCTCACCCGCGGAACGCTCAGAGGGAGACGCTGTGGCGCCGGGCCAGGAACGCCGTCAGCGCGGGGTTGTCGATCTCCTTCGCCAGCCAGGGCACGGCCTGGGCGGCCGCCTCGTCGCCGAGCGCCGCGCGGTGCGACTGCGCCCGGACCACGAACTCGCGCATGCCGCTCTTACTGGCCAGCGCGGCCAGCCGTTCCACGAACTGTGACGCCCGCGGCGAGCCCGTGGCGATGGTGACTTCCGCCGCGACATCCAGCAGCCGGGCGGTGTACCAGAGGTACCAGGGCTTCGGTTCCAGGCCCCGGTCGATCCAGTGCTCGGCGGCGGCGAGGTCGCCGTGCGCCAGGAACAGCCGGGCCTCGGCGCCGGCGGCCAGCGCCATGTAGCAGTGGTCGCCGGCGAGCTCGGCCATCACCCAGGACCGGTCGATCAGGTCCGCCGCCGCGTCTAGCCGGCCGGCGGCAAGGTAGGTTTCGCCGCGGACTCCGTCGACAAACGGCTCGAACGCCGTCCAGTGCTCCGCCGCCACACCGTCGAGCGCCCGGTCCAGGGCGGCGGCCGCAAGCTCCAGGTCCCCGCGCAGCAGATGCACGCGCCCCAGCAGGGCCTCGCTGAACGCCTGCTGCCGGCGGTTCCGGACCGTCCGGGCCAGTCTCCGGGATTCCGCGAAAGCAGCCACCGCATCCCCGTAATGCGCGGTGTCCGAGGCCAGCATGCCCTGGATCGCGAGAATCCTGGCCTGCTCGTCGGGGATGCCCCGCGCCGCCTGCATCGCCCGCTCCAGCCAGCCGGCCGCGCGGTCCGGGACTCCGCGCTGCACGGACAGGTAGCCCAGCTCGCGGAAGGCGGCGGCGGCAGTGCGGGAGACGCCGTCGGGCGCTTCCGCCGACAGCGCACGGTGCAGGAAATCGGCGACCTCGGCGCCGCGGCCTCCGGCCTGGTGGATCAGCGCCCCGGCCAGTGTCACCAGCGACTCGGCCACCAGGTGGCGGTCAGTGGTGCGCTGGGCCAGGACGACGGCGAGCCGCAGCTGGTCGAGCCCGCGGTCCACGGCCCCCGCCGACAGGGAGGCGCTGCCGGCGTCGAGGTAAGACCGGACCGTGGCCGCGGTGGCGTGGAGCTCGGGGTCGGCGGTTGGCGCCGAATCGGACAGGGCACGCCGGACTTCCGCCGGCAGCGGCAGGCCAAGCTCCCGGTGGTAGAGCTCCGCGCATTTGCTGACCTCCTCCCGGGCCCGCCGGTGCTCGCCCAGGGCCACGAGCGCCTTGACCAGGACGGCGGTGCAGTCCGCGTGGAACGGGTCCCGGCGCAGCGCCAGCGAGGCCAGCTCGACCGCCTCCGCGGGCGTGCCCGCGGCGAGGGCGGCCAGCGACGCCTCGTACAGCAGCGACTGGATGCAGTTCTCCAGCCGGTACCGCTGCTCCGCCAGCCAGGAGTCAAAGACCGGGCTGTCCGCGAAGGAGAGGCCTTCCAGCAGCTGGCCGTCGAACCGCCGCGGGTCCAGCCCGTTGCCGGGGGCCGAGCCGACCAGCTCCAGGGCATCGCAGCGCCAGGACTGCAGGAGGGTCAGCCGCAGCGGGTCCCCGGTGATGGCGACTCCGTCCAGGGTCCGGCGCAGCTCGGAGAGGTTCCAGCGCAGGGCGCCGAGGGGATCCGCGGCGTCCGGGAACAGCAGGGTGGCGGTCCGGGAGCGGCTGACGCCGTCCGGCTGCAGGGCGAGGTAGGCCAGCACAGCCCAGGCTTTGCGGCCCTTGGGCTGTGGGGGAGTGGTGCCTGGCGACTCGATCTTTGGCGGACCGAGGAGGCGGATCCACGTCTCGGCCATAGGAGTAATTTTACGCCGCGGGGCCCTCCGGCGTGCCGGGGAATTCAGTCCCGGGGGCTTCACACGGTTGCTCACACGGCGGCTGCGGACACTGGAGTCATCCAATCCGCCCCACCCCGAGGAATCAAAAATGGAACTGCTCGTAGTCCTGCTGTTTGGACTCGTGATTATTGCCGGAACCGCCACGGTCCGCGCCATGCTCAAGGACGGTCACGGCCACACGCCTGTGGTGCGGTCCACGGAGTCCTGGAGCGCCGGGAGCCTGCCCAGCGAACCCTTCACGTCGGCCCTGGCCTGGTACCTGCCGGGCTCGCGGGTCCAGTAGGCGGTGATCCAGGCAATTTTTAGGCAGTCCACATCGCCGGTGCGGCGAACATGTTGCGGGGCGGTGGGCCGGTGGCCCACCGCCCCGCACTGTGCCGGCTTGTGGAGTTCAGTGCGCGCTCAAAGTGCTTGCCATCTGCTGCCGCTCACCTGTTTGTGGGGCCGCACCCGCGCGTCTGTTCGACCGATCTACATCAGGACCAGCCTTCGAACGCCATGGAGAAGATAGCGTACAAAAACGCCGCGGACGTGACCACCAAAGCGATGGTCCCCGGGATCCTTCCTTGCTTCCCGGTGATCGAGAGGATCCCCAGGAAGACGGCGTACAGGGTCAGAGGAAAGGTGAAGAACGCGTAGAGGCCGGCCAAGGCCAGCCCTTGGGGCCCGTTTCCTACTGCAAGGGACGCGAGGACCGTGACGACGCCGTTCACGATGACCAGGATCAGGGCAAGCAAACCGACCGTGAACTTCCCTTTTCGCGGCGGCGCAGGCTGGATACGGTAGCGGTCTTCCGGTCCTGTCCCCATAAGGGTGACGGTACCTCATGCCCTTCTTATACCCAGCCATTGGAGGACGAATATGCACAACCTGAACCACCCGAATCTGGCAAAACCATACGACAGCACATCGGGTCAGGTGACGGCGGCATCGTGAATGCCTTCCGCACGGTCCCAGTGCTCCCGCAGCAGCCCGCCCAGCCGTTCGGGCTCCACCCGGTGCGGGGGATCGAAGTGGTAGCGGTCCTGGAACACTTCGAGCCGGAAGTCGGGAAAGACCGAGGATAGGCGCTCGCCAATGTCACCGAACAGGTCCGGGTTGCTCCGGCCGCCCAGAACGAACAGCACCGGGGCGTCGAAAGCAGCCAGCCGGCCGCGGTCCAGGTCGTAGCTCCGGAATGTGTGCAGGAAGGCCTCGATGCCGGCCGGGCGCCTGGCCATCCACGGCGGAGGATCCCCGGGAGCCGGCGGCGGAAAGACCACGTCGGGCTTGACCTGCAGCCGCATAAACTCCGGCATGAACTGCCCGGGCGGCAGGGCTGTCAGCCGGTCGAAGGCCTGCCACAGCTCTGCGTGGGCCGGGCTCCAGCCCCAGCTTCCGGCCCAGGCCGGCTCCACTAGGGCCAGGCTCAGCAGGCGCTCCGGGTGTTTGGCGGCAAACGCCAGGGCGGCCGAGCCGCCGCCGGAATACCCGGCGAGATGGAAGAACTCCCAGCCCCGGGCGTCGGCGTCGCGCAGCACCCCGTCAATCTCCGTGTCGAGGCTCCAGCCCGGCGGCGGCTCGTCGCCCGCGTAGAGTTCCAGGTCCTTGGCGACAGCCTGCACATCCGGTCCAAGGGCCTCGATGAGCGAGCTGTACGCCGGCTGCGCGGGAAGAACAGCACCCGGAAGCAGCATGACCCGAATCGGTCCCATGGCAAAACGATACGCGCGGCCGGGCCGGTTTCAAGGGGAGCTTGCCCGCACCCGGCCAGCAACCGCGGACGAACCCGGCCGCCGTCGTCGAACCTGGCGGTTACGGGCCCTTGGGCATGATGACCCACAGCACGATATAAACGAGTTCCCCGACGCCGAACAGCCCGAAGAACACGAAGCCGATGCGGACCAGCGTCCGGGAGATGCCGAAGCGGTCGGCGAGGCCTGCGCACACGCCGGCGATGATCTTGCCATTCCTGGGCCTAACCAAAGATCGTTCCATCCCGCCAACGTAGCAGTGTGGGCGCGTCAGGAGAACAGGCAAATGGGTGCCCATGAGGACTTCACTCCAGCTGCAGCTGCGCCACGCCTGTCGGACGGCGGGGCTCTGGCAGGATAGCCAGCATGGAGTCCGTCCCTTCCCTTCCCGCGTCCGTCCCCGCCTACGACGGCGTCTAACTTCACCCGGGAATTGACTCGGGGCGGGATCAAGAGAGGCCGAGGTCAAGAGGGGCCAAGGACGCTCAGCCGGCACTCGCCACGAGCGCCGCGCTCCGGATCCGGATCTCCGCAAGGCTGTCCGCCAGCCCGCAGAGGACGATGCCGGCGTCGGCCGCCTGCAGCGGGGACTCCGGCGTGGACAGCCCGTCGGCGCGGAGGCTCACCAGGGACTCGACGAGCCGGAAGGCCAGATCCCCGTTCTGGCTGGTGCTGGACCAGCCGTTCCCCGGCAGTTCCGCCCCCAGACGCTGGTATAGCCCCCGGAGTTCCCTGCGCTCCGCCATGAAGCTGTGGAACCGGGCGCTGCGCGCCTCCGGCAGGTTGTAGAGCACCCCGAGGTTCCAGCGGGCGTTGCACAGTTGGGTTCCGTCGTAAAGGGCGACGGCGTGCAGCCGCGCCGCGGCCGCCGTCGGGCTTCCGTCCCCGTCGTTGACTGAAACGACCCGGCGGGCAAAAGCGAGGCCTCCGGCCACCGTGCCCGCCAGGAGAACCTCAAGGATGTCGTCCTTGGTGCTGAAGTGGTGGTAGAGCGAGGACTGGCGGATCCCGACGGCCTCCGCGATGGAACGGGTTGAGGTGTTGGCGTAGCCCTGCGTGGTGAAGAGTTCGGCGGCTGCGTCAAGGATTTCCTCACGGGCCGTGGCCCCCGGTCGGGAGGGTTGTTGCTTGCGGGGGCGCCCCGGGCCGGTTGTCGTCACGGCATCATTCTTGCACCCGGCGGGGCCGTCCGCCGCCGGCCTAAGCCCGGTGAGATCGCGGAAACACGACGGAAATAATCCGTCAATCTACCTTTTACACGGGCGAAACGAGTTCGGGATCTCCAACTGGAAAACTATCAAGTGACCGGTATTCCGAAGTGTTGGGCCCAGCGCTGCATTTGCCGGAAAGCCTCAACCCCCACGCCGTTCCAGCCCCGGAGATTCCGATGACAACCACAGTTCTTCCCTCATCCGCGCAGACGGATGACGCAGACCTCACGTCGCTTGGCTACGAGCCGTCCCTGCACCGCAAACTGGGCCGTTACGCCTCCTTCGCGGCAGGCTTCTCCTTTGTTTCCATCCTGACCACCATCTTCCAGCTCTTCGCATTCGGCTACTCCTTTGCCGGCCCGGCCTTCTTCTGGACCTGGCCGGTGGTGCTGCTCGGCCAGCTGCTGGTGGCCCTGAACTTCGCGGAACTCGCGGCCCGCTACCCGCTCTCCGGGGCGGTCTACCAATGGGCCCGGCGGGTGGGCGGTGAAACGGTTGGCTGGTTCGCCGGCTGGTTCATGGCCCTGGCGCAGGTGGTCACCGCCGCCGCAGCCGCCATCGCCATGCAGGTTGTGCTGCCCCAGCTCTGGGAAGGATTCCAGCTGGTGGGCGGCGACCCGGCGCTGAACACCACCAGCGGCGCCGCGAACGCCGTCGTCCTCGGGGCCATCCTGCTGGTGGTCACCACGGTGATCAACTCCCTGGGCGTCAAGCTGATGGCCCATGTGAACTCGGTCGGGGTGACCTGCGAAATCGTGGGCGTCGTCGCCGTGATCCTGGCGCTTATTACCGCAGCCCAGCGCGGACCCGACGTTGTCATGGACACCACCGTCCTGGCCGGATCCGACCTCGGAGCGGTGGGCGCGTTTATGGTCTCGGGCCTGATGGCCGCCTACGTCATGGTGGGCTTCAACTCCGCCGGTGAGCTCTCCGAAGAGACGATGTCCCCGCGCCGCACGGCACCCCGGACCATCCTGTCGGCCCTGATCATTTCCGGCATCGGCGGGGCGCTGATGATTGTGACGGCGCTGATGGCCGCCCCCAGCCTCGACGACGGCCGGCTCGCCACCGAGGGCCTGCCGTACGTGCTGACCGCGGTCCTGGGCACGTTCTGGGGCAAAGTGCTCCTGGTGGACGTGGCTGTGGCCATTTTTGTCTGCACCCTGGCCATCCAGACGGCCGGGTCACGCCTGGTGTTCTCCATGGCGCGGGACGGCAAACTCCCCGCGTCGGCCCTGCTCTCCTCCGTGCACCCCACCCGCGGCACCCCGATGTGGCCCTCCATCGCCATCGGCGCCCTGGCCGTGGGCGTGCTCGCCATCAACGTCGGCAACGCTGCACTCTTCACCACGCTCTGCAGCGTCTGCATCGTGATGGTGTACTTGGCCTACCTCCTGGTCACCGTGCCGCAGCTCATCAACCGCCTCCGCGGCGACTGGGACCGGGTAGGCCAGACCATGCCTTCCGGGCTCTTCTCGCTGGGACGCTGGGGACTGCCGATCAACATCCTCGCGGTGCTCTATGGCGCCGTGATGGTGGTCAACCTCGCCTGGCCCCGCCCCGAGGTCTACGACCCCTCTGGAGAGAACGGCATCCTGCTCTATTCCGCCCCGCTGATGGTGGGCATCGTACTCCTCCTCGGCATCTGGATCCGGCGCTCCAGCGCCCGCTCGGCGGCCCGCTCCGACGCCCGCACCAGCGCCTGAGCCCCGCCTCAACTGACTCCCACCCGCCCACACGAACGCCGCCCGTGCGCCTCCCACTCCAGGACTGACATGACACAGACCACCGAAACACCAGCCACCGCCACCACCGCCGGAGCCCGCGCGCACGCCCGGGAGCAGCACGGCCGCACCGCCGACACCATGCGGCACGTCCCGGCCTCCGCTGCCCCGTCCCGGTACACCGCCGGCCTGCCGCAGACCCCCAGGGAACGCCTGACCTGGGCCGAATCCGTGGCCTTCGGACGCTACACCGCGCTGCCGCTGGCCCGCGGCACCCGAATCCGGCTTACGGACACCGGCGGCGATGCCTGCGTCCACGTCCTGCTCTACCGGAGCGGGGCACTGCACGAACGGCTCAACGTGGCGGACACCGTCAAGGTTCCGTGGCAGGCCTACCCCACCGCGGGCCACCCCCTGCTGTCCGACGCCGGCCGGCTGATGGGCACGATTGTGGCCGACACCTCCGCCCGCCACGACGCCCTGACCGGCACCACCACGCTGGCCGGGAACACCGCCCGCTACGGCGCCGGAACCGTCCACAGCAGCTCGCCCGCCGGGCGGGAACTGCTGACCCTGGCCGCCCTCAAACAGGGGCTCGGCGCGCGGGACGTGGCGCCGTCGCTCTCCCTGTTCAAGGGCATCCGGGTTGACCCGGACGGCAGCATCCGGTTCACCGGGTCCGCCGGCGCCGGCGCCGCCGTCGAGATCCTCCTGCAGATGGACGCCGTGATGCTCCTGGCCAATACCGCCCACCCGCTGGATCCGCGGCCGGACTTCACCGGAACCGCCGTCGACGTCGTCGCTTGGCACGCCCCGGAGGACCTCGGCCTGCTGGCGGAGGGGCGCCTGACCGGGCCGCTGACCGCCGAACACCGGCAGGCCCTGAACAACACCGAACACGACCTCACGGCAAGGAATGCCCGATGAAGACCGCCACCAAAACCCTGACACCCGCAGCCGCCCTGACACCCGCAGCCGCCACCGCCAGCCAGACAGCGCTCGCGGACGGCGCCGTCATCCTGGACGAATACGTGGAAGCCCGCGGCCCCTGGTCCGCCGTTGTGGCCGCCGGCGACGTGCTGACCATCGTGGACCTGGCCGGGAACCAGGCCGTGGACTGCCTGCTCTACGCCGCCGACGACACGGAGGTGCGCTATTCCGCCGCCGTCACCGTCGCCGCGCAGCGCTCCATCGTGCTGACCACCGGCTCCGTGCTCCGTTCCGACGCGGGCGAGCCGCTGATGACCGTGGTGGCGGACGAGGTGGGCGTCCACGACACCATCGGCGGGGCCTGCTCGCAGGAATCCAATACTCTGCGCTACGGCCAGCACACCCGCGAACAGCACGCCTGCGTGGAGAACTTCCTCATCGAGGGTTCCCGCTGGGGGCTGGGGAAACGTGACCTGGTCTCCAACATCAACTGGTTCATGAACGTCCCGGTGGACCCGGACGGGGCCCTCGGCATCGTGGATGGCCTCTCCGCCCCGGGCAAGCGCGTGGCCCTCCGGGCTGACGTGGACACCCTGGTGCTGGTCTCCAACTGCCCGCAGATCAACAACCCGTGCAACGGCTTCAACCCCACGCCCGTCCGCATGATCGTCACCCGCCCGGAGGCTGCCCTGTGAACCGCTTCGACACGCCACTGTTCGACACACTGCTGGTCGCCAACCGCGGCGAAATCGCCTGCCGCATCATCGAATCCGCCCGGAAAATCGGCCTGCGCACCGTGGCCGTGTTCTCCGAGGCCGACCGGGGCGCCCGCCACGTCAGGCTCGCGGACGAGGCCGTCCTGCTGGGCCCCGCCCCGGCCAAGGACTCCTACCTCAAGGTCGAGGCCCTCCTGGCCGCGGCCGCCGCCACCGGCGCCGGCGCCATCCACCCCGGCTACGGCTTCCTCTCGGAGGACGCCGGCTTCGCTGAGGCCGTGGAGGCCGCCGGGCTGGTCTTCGTCGGGCCCACGCCGGGCCAGCTCCGGATCTTCGGCACCAAGCACACCGCGCGGGACGCCGCACGCGCCGCCGGCGTCCCCATGATCGCCGGATCGGGCCTGCTCCCGGACGTGGACGCGGCCGTGCTCGCCGCCCGGGGCATCGGCTTCCCGCTGATGCTCAAGGCCACCGGCGGCGGCGGTGGCATCGGGATGACCGTGTGCCGTAACGAGGACGAGCTCACCGAGAGCTACCCCCGCGTAGCGCGCCTTGCCGGGGCCAGCTTCAGCACGGCCGGCGTTTTCGCTGAGCGCTACGTGGAGCACGCCCGGCACGTGGAAGTGCAGATCTTCGGCGACGGCGGCGGCAGGGTGGTGAGCCTGGGCGACCGGGACTGCTCGCTGCAGCGCCGCCACCAGAAAGTGGTCGAGGAAGCGCCCGCGCCGGACCTGCCCGACGCGCTCCGGGACGAACTGCACCGCAGCTCCCGGGCCCTCTGCGCATCGCTGGACTACCGCTCGGCCGGGACCGTGGAGTTCGTCTACGACCCGGTCCGGAAGGAAGCGTCCTTCCTCGAGGTCAACGCCCGGCTCCAGGTGGAGCACCCCGTCACCGAGGCCGTCACCGGCGTGGACCTCGTGGAGTGGATGCTCCGGCTGGCCCAGGGCGGGGCCGAGGCAGCCGGCGTGCTGGCCGGACGCCCGGACAGCCTCCCCGTCTCCGGCTACGCCGTCGAAGCCCGGCTCTATGCCGAGGACCCGGCCCGCAACTTCCAGCCCAGCTCCGGGACCGTCACCAACGCCATTTACCCCGGGACTGACGGCGTGCGCGTGGACGCCTGGGTGGAAACCGGCAGCGAGGTCTCCACCAGCTACGATCCGCTGCTGGCCAAGATCATCACCACCGGCACCGACCGGAACCAGGCCTTCGACCGTCTCGGCGCCGCGCTGAAGGCCACCCGGATCGACGGCATCGAGACGAACCTCGGGATGCTCCGGGCCGTGACGGCCCTGGACGTGGTCCGCGCCGCGGCCCACTCCACCGGCACCCTGAACGACCTGGGTGATCCGGAACCCCGGATCACCGTGGAACGGCCCGGGCTGCAGACCTCGGTCCAGGACTGGCCCGGCCGTGCCGGGCTGTGGCAGGTCGGGGTTCCGCCCAGCGGCCCGATGGATGACCTGTCCTTCCGGCTCGGCAACCAGGCTCTGGGCAACGCCGAGGGTGCGCCGGGACTCGAGTTCACCATGACCGGGCCCAGCCTGCACTTCACCCACGCCACCACCGTGTGCGTCGCCGGCGCCTCCACCACCCTTACCGTGAACGGCACGGACGTCCCGGCCTGGGAACCGGTCACGGTGCCGGCCGGAGGCACCCTCGACGTCGGCACCGCCGACGGGTCCGGCCTCCGCGGCTACATCCTGTTCCAGGGCGGACTCGATGTGCCGCAGTACCTGGGCAGCGCGTCCACCTTCACCCTCGGCCAGTTCGGCGGCCACGGCGGCCGCGTCCTTCGGACCGGGGACGTCCTGCGGGCCGTGGCCCCGGACGCTGCCGCGGACTCCGCCACGGGTTCGGCCCCGAATTCCGCCGCGGATTCGACGCCGGCCACCCGGCCGGCGGCTCCGGGACGGGCCGGCCCCGTTCCGCTGGACAGCCGGCCGGTGCTGACGTCCGCGTGGGAGCTGACCGTCGTGGAAGGCCCCCATGGCGCCCCCGAGTTCTTCCAGCGCGAGGACGTCGAGGACCTCTATGCCGCCAGCTACGAAGTGCATTTCAACTCCGCCCGCACCGGCGTGCGCCTCATCGGCCCCAAACCGCGGTGGGCCCGCAGCGACGGCGGCGAGGCGGGACTGCACCCCTCGAACATCCACGACACGGCCTATTCGGTGGGTGCCCTGGACTTCACCGGCGACACGCCCATTCTGCTCGGCCCGGACGGCCCCAGCCTGGGCGGCTTCGTCTGCCCCGTGACCGTGGTGACGGCCGACCGCTGGAAACTGGGACAGCTCCGCCCCGGAGACACCGTCCGTTTCGTGCCGGTCGAAGCCCGGCAGGCGCCGTCCGCCAGGGACCTGGGACCGGGCCGGCAGCTGCTGCTGCCCGGGGACGCGGGCTGGTCCGGTTCTGCCGGCGTGAAGACCGGCGCTACCTCGTTGCCAGGCGCCGGTATCCGCCAGGGAGACGGCGACGACGGCGTGCTGGGCCGGGTGCCCGAAGGCCCGGGACGGCCCGCGGTCACCTACCGCCGCTCCGGCGATGACAACCTGCTGGTGGAGTACGGCGACATGGTGCTGGACCTCAGCCTCCGGGCCCGTGTGCACGCCCTGCACCTCCACCTCGAGGAGCTCCGGATGCCGGGGATCGTGGACCTCACCCCCGGGATCCGGTCCCTGCAGATCAAGATCGACCCCACGGTGCTCCCCGCCCCGCGCCTCCTGGGCCTGGTGCAGGAAATCGAAGCTGCTCTGCCGGCCAGCTCGGAGCTCGTGGTGCCCAGCCGCACCGTCCGCCTGCCGCTGTCCTGGGATGATCCGGCCACCCGCGAAGCCATCCAGCGCTACATGGCCGGCGTCCGGGACGACGCCCCGTGGTGCCCGTGGAACATCGAGTTCATCCGGCGCATCAACGGCCTGGAATCCGTGAACGAGGTCTTCGACACGGTCTTCAACGCCGAATACCTGGTCCTGGGCCTCGGCGACGTGTATCTGGGTGCCCCGGTGGCCACGCCCCTGGATCCCCGCCACCGCCTGGTCACCACCAAGTACAACCCGGCCCGGACCTGGACGCCGGAAAACGCCGTCGGAATCGGCGGGGCCTACATGTGCATCTATGGAATGGAAGGACCCGGCGGCTACCAGTTTGTCGGCCGGACCACCCAGGTGTGGTCCCGCTACGCCGATTCCGCGCCGTTCGAACCGGGCTCGCCCTGGCTGCTGCGGTTCTTCGACCGCATCTCCTGGTACCCGGTCAGCCCGGAGGAGCTGCTGGACCTCCGCGTGGACATGGCCGCCGGCCGGGGACGCGGCGTCGAGATCGAGGACGGCACCTTCTCCCTCGCCGAACATGAGGACTTCCTGGCTGCCAACAGCGAGTCCATTGCGGTGTTCCGCGAGCAGCAGGCGGCGGCCTTCGCCGTTGAACGCCAGGCCTGGGCGGACGCCGGCGAGTTCGACCGCGCGGACGCTGCGGCCGCCGTCGTCCCGGATCCTGAAGAGCTGGTGGTGCCCGACGGCGCCACCCTGGTCGCCGCCCCCTTCGCCGCCAGCGTATGGAAGGTCGACGTCGCCCCGGGGGACCACGTGCTGAAGGGCCAGCCGCTGGTGTCACTGGAGGCGATGAAGATGGAAACCGTGCTGCCCGCCCCGTCCGACGGCGTGGTGCTGCAGGTGCTGCCGGTGGCGGGCTCCCAGGTGGTGGGCGGCGAGGCCCTGGTGGTCCTTGGGCTCCCCGCAGAAACCTCCGCGACGGACCCGTCCGCGCAGGAACCCAGCCTGGACGCCAAGGAACTGGAAGAGGCAGCAGCATGAGCACGACGTTTGCGGGACCGAGCGCCACTGCCCGTGTGCGGGCGGCGCTGGCCGCCATCGAAGGCTCCGGCCGGCCGGAAATCTGGATCACCGTCCGCGCCGCGGACAAACTGCTGGCCGAGGCAGCGGCTGTTGACGCAGCTGTGGCCGCCGGCGGGGACCTGCCCCTCGCCGGGCTGCTCCTGGCGGTGAAGAACAATGTGGACGTTGCCGGGATCGACACCACCGCGGCGTGCCCCGGATTCGCCTACATGCCGGAGCAGGACGCCGCAGCGGTGGCCCGTATCCGGGCAGCGGGTGCGGTGGTCGTGGGCGCCACGAACCTGGACCAGTTCGCCACCGGGCTGGTCGGCACCCGCAGCCCGCACGGGGCGGTCCGTGATGCGCGCCGCCCGGACCGCATTTCCGGCGGCTCCAGCTCCGGCTCCGCCGTAGCCGTGGCCCTGGGGCTGGCGGACATCGCCATCGGCACGGACACCGCCGGATCGGGCCGTGTCCCCGCCGGGCTCCAGGGAATCGTTGGCATCAAAGCCACGCTGAACGTGGTCTCCACCGCCGGAGTCGTGCCGGCGTGCCGTTCCTGGGACGCCGTCACCATTTTCGCGAGGGACATCGGCACGGCTGAGTTGGCCATGGGGACCATGGCCGGCGGGGCGCGCCAGTGGCCCGCCGATGTCCGCCTGGCGGCGCCCGCCCGGCCGCGCGTCGCGTATCCGTCCAGCCTTCCGGAGCTCCCGCAGGCCTGGGCGGATGAGTTCGGCCGCGAGATCGCCAGGCTGCAGGCCTCCGGCGTGGACGCCGAACCGATCGAGTTCGACGTGTTCCTGCAGGCTGCCCGTCTGCTCTACGACGGCGGCCTGGTGGCCGAACGCTACGCGGCCGTCGGGGCCTTCGTCGACGCTGCGGGCGACAGCCCAGCAAACCCAGCAGGGCTGGACCCGACGGTCGCCGGAATCGTTCGCCGCGCCAGCCAGGTAGCGGCCCACCAGTATGTAGCGGACACCGCCCGGCTGGACGTACTGAAGCGGCAGGCGATGGCGCGGCTGGAAGGGTTCGACGCCCTGGTGGTCCCCACGGCACCGTTTCATCCCAGCCTGGCCGAGGTCGCCGCCGACCCCTTGGGCGTGAACTCGCGCATGGGCACCTACACGAACTTCTGCAACCTGTTCGACCTGTGTGCCGTGGCCGTACCCGCGGGCGAGGTGGACGGCTCCCAGTTCGGGCTCACCGTTGTGGGGCGCCCCTTTGACGACGCCGTGGCGGCCGACATCGCCCGCAGGATCGAAACGCCGCCGCGGCCTCCGGCGCTGTTCGCGGACGGGGCGGCTCCCGCACGGCAGCTGCCGGCGGGGGAGCCGTGGCCGGTTCGGGCCGGCGCGTCCTCGGTACCCCTCGTGGTGGTGGGGGCGCACCGCAAGGGCCAGCCGCTGGCCCACCAGCTCGAAACCCTGGGAGCCTGCTGGGCCGGGCCCGTGCGCACGGCGGCCCGCTACCGCATGGTCGCGCTGGATACCCAGCCGCCGAAACCCGGCGTGTACCGCTCGGAGGACGGGGCGGAACTGGTGGCCGAGCGCTGGCTGCTCTCGGCAGCGGCGCTGGGGCACTTCCTGGCGGCTCTGCCCGAACCGATGCTCCTGGGATCCGCGCGCCTGAGTGACGGCTCCAGCGCCGTCGGTTTCGCCTGCGATGCGGTCGCCGCCTCGAGCGGCACGGACATCACCCGGTACGGGGACTGGTTGGCGGCGCTGGCTGCAGCCCCGAGCGGGAAAGAAGGTCCCGGGCAGGACGCGCCTGGAAAGGGAACACCGGGACAGGGTACGGGCGGCACGCTCCGTCAAGCGCTCCTGACCGGATTCACCAGAGGACTGCAGTCGGGTAACAACCGGAAGTAGGGGGAGCTGGCTTCCCGGGGCCCTGGCATGACCGGGAAGCCGGCGAGCACAACTGCTCCAGGCCCGCCGGCTCTCTGGCAGTGGTGTCACCGATCGAAAGGAACAGCAGTGCTGAACATCAGGAAGTGGTGGTCAATGATCAGCTTGACGTCGGGCCCGCGTCGCGCGGGGGAGGCGATGCCGGCGGCTGGCCGCGATACGGAATTGCAGTATTGGTGGCTGCTGCCGGGCGACGTCACTTACTGCCCAGCTCCGTCGACGCAGAACCCCAAGCCGGCGGTGGAATCATGCGACGGCGCGGATAGCTCCCGGCGACGTGAGTCAGACGCGGTGGGTGATGCACCCCACAGGGAGTGTTTCCTGGGCTGAGGGGGTGCGGGGTGGTCCGGGTGGGGTTGGTTTCGGTGTGGTGGCGGGGTTTTTGGGGGTGTGGGGGGTGGTGTGGGGGTGGATTTGTGTGTGCTCGGTGGGGTGTGTAAAGTAGTTCGAGTCGCCGCCGCTGATGCGGAGAGTTTGCGACCGACCCCCTGATAAACAGCCTGGAAAATGGTTCGCAGTTTTGCGTGCCGAGTATGGGTGGGGATCCGGGTTGGTGGAGTTGTGGATCGGTGAAACGCTGGTTTGCAAAGTTCCGCTGGTTCGGGTAAGTTTGGGAAGTTGCTCCGGAGCGATCCACGGCTGAGGTTGTGGTGGTGCCGGGTGTGTCTGTTGTTTGAGAACTCAATAGTGTGCCAAGTTTGTTGATACCAATTTATTGTATTGAATTGGTTGAATTGACCAGGCCTGCCACCCCGTGGTGTGGTCTGGTTTTTACAGCTGGTTTCAAATTTTGTGCATTGTGTGCATCCCGTTTTCCCGGGGGCGCATGGTGTGTCTGTTTTACTTCAACGGAGAGTTTGATCCTGGCTCAGGATGAACGCTGGCGGCGTGCTTAACACATGCAAGTCGAACGATGATCCCAGCTTGCTGGGGGATTAGTGGCGAACGGGTGAGTAACACGTGAGTAACCTGCCCTTAACTCTGGGATAAGCCTGGGAAACTGGGTCTAATACCGGATATGACTCCTCATCGCATGGTGGGGGGTGGAAAGCTTTATTGTGGTTTTGGATGGACTCGCGGCCTATCAGCTTGTTGGTGAGGTAATGGCTCACCAAGGCGACGACGGGTAGCCGGCCTGAGAGGGTGACCGGCCACACTGGGACTGAGACACGGCCCAGACTCCTACGGGAGGCAGCAGTGGGGAATATTGCACAATGGGCGAAAGCCTGATGCAGCGACGCCGCGTGAGGGATGACGGCCTTCGGGTTGTAAACCTCTTTCAGTAGGGAAGAAGCGAAAGTGACGGTACCTGCAGAAGAAGCGCCGGCTAACTACGTGCCAGCAGCCGCGGTAATACGTAGGGCGCAAGCGTTATCCGGAATTATTGGGCGTAAAGAGCTCGTAGGCGGTTTGTCGCGTCTGCCGTGAAAGTCCGGGGCTCAACTCCGGATCTGCGGTGGGTACGGGCAGACTAGAGTGATGTAGGGGAGACTGGAATTCCTGGTGTAGCGGTGAAATGCGCAGATATCAGGAGGAACACCGATGGCGAAGGCAGGTCTCTGGGCATTAACTGACGCTGAGGAGCGAAAGCATGGGGAGCGAACAGGATTAGATACCCTGGTAGTCCATGCCGTAAACGTTGGGCACTAGGTGTGGGGGACATTCCACGTTTTCCGCGCCGTAGCTAACGCATTAAGTGCCCCGCCTGGGGAGTACGGCCGCAAGGCTAAAACTCAAAGGAATTGACGGGGGCCCGCACAAGCGGCGGAGCATGCGGATTAATTCGATGCAACGCGAAGAACCTTACCAAGGCTTGACATGAACCGGAAACACCTGGAAACAGGTGCCCCGCTTGCGGTCGGTTTACAGGTGGTGCATGGTTGTCGTCAGCTCGTGTCGTGAGATGTTGGGTTAAGTCCCGCAACGAGCGCAACCCTCGTTCTATGTTGCCAGCGCGTTATGGCGGGGACTCATAGGAGACTGCCGGGGTCAACTCGGAGGAAGGTGGGGACGACGTCAAATCATCATGCCCCTTATGTCTTGGGCTTCACGCATGCTACAATGGCCGGTACAAAGGGTTGCGATACTGTGAGGTGGAGCTAATCCCAAAAAGCCGGTCTCAGTTCGGATTGGGGTCTGCAACTCGACCCCATGAAGTCGGAGTCGCTAGTAATCGCAGATCAGCAACGCTGCGGTGAATACGTTCCCGGGCCTTGTACACACCGCCCGTCAAGTCACGAAAGTTGGTAACACCCGAAGCCGGTGGCCTAACCCCTTGTGGGAGGGAGCTGTCGAAGGTGGGACTGGCGATTGGGACTAAGTCGTAACAAGGTAGCCGTACCGGAAGGTGCGGCTGGATCACCTCCTTTCTAAGGAGCACCTACAACCATCTTGCCCCGTGTATGCGGGTGTGGAGGGGTTGTCAGGAGTACGCCCGTTACGCAGACGATAGTTCTGCGGCGGGTGCTCACGGGTGGAATATCAGCAAATAGCGGCCGCCGGTTTTTCCCCGGCACCCAGTACGGATACACGCCCCTTTGCGGGTGGTGGTCCTGGAACGGTGCCAGGGAGAGTAACGGGCGGTTTAGTGTTTGGCACACTGTTGGGTCCTGAGACAACAGGACCACGGCACGCAGCTCTCTGTGGCGGGTTCCCTTACGGGGGAGTCCGGCGCGGGGGCGGCGTGGTGTGGGACTTGTGTTTCTGGTTTCCTGGCTGCACCGAGCACACACGAATGCGTGTGTGGGGTGTGTGGTACGGGGTTGTTGTTTGAGAACTACATAGTGGACGCGAGCATCTTTTATAAGAAGCAATTTCCAAGATATATGAACCTGGATCTGTTGTCTCATCCTTAGGGGTGGGGTGATGGTTTTCATGGTTCTCTCGAAAGAATAGCGTTTTATTGATCTTTTGTGGTCAAGTTTTTAAGAGCACACGGTGGATGCCTTGGCATTAGGAGCCGAAGAAGGACGTAGGAATCTGCGATAAGCCTGGGGGAGTCGATAACCGGACTGTGATCCCAGGGTGTCCGAATGGGGAAACCCCGCCAGGGGCGCGAGCTGCCTGGTGACCCGCATCTGAACACATAGGGTGCGTGGAGGGAACGCGGGGAAGTGAAACATCTCAGTACCCGCAGGAAGAGAAAACAATAGTGATTCCGTCAGTAGTGGCGAGCGAACGCGGATCAGGCTAAACCGTTCCATGTGTGATAGCCGGCGGGCGTTGCATGGTCGGGGTTGTGGGACTTCCCATTCTGTCTCTGCCGGGACAGTGGGGTGTGTAGTACAGGCATAGGTGAACGGTCTTGAAAGGCCGGCCAGAGAGGGTGTGAGCCCCGTAACCGAAATGTTGTGTACCGCCCGGGGAGTATCCCAAGTAGCACGGGGCCCGAGAAATCCCGTGTGAATCTGTCAGGACCACCTGATAAGCCTAAATACTCCCTAATGACCGATAGCGGACCAGTACCGTGAGGGAAAGGTGAAAAGTACCCCGGGAGGGGAGTGAAACAGTACCTGAAACCGTGTGCTTACAATCCGTCGGAGCCAGTCTGATTCTGGTGACGGCGTGCCTTTTGAAGAATGAGCCTGCGAGTTAGTGTTACGTCGCGAGGTTAACCCGTGTGGGGAAGCCGTAGCGAAAGCGAGTCTGAATAGGGCGTTGCAGTGGCGTGATCTAGACCCGAAGCGAAGTGATCTACCCATGGCCAGGTTGAAGCGACGGTAAGACGTCGTGGAGGACCGAACCCACTTCAGTTGAAAATGGAGGGGATGAGCTGTGGGTAGGGGTGAAAGGCCAATCAAACTTCGTGATAGCTGGTTCTCCCCGAAATGCATTTAGGTGCAGCGTTGCGTGTTTCTTACCGGAGGTAGAGCTACTGGATGGCTAATGGGCCCTACAAGGTTACTGACGTCAGCCAAACTCCGAATGCCGGTAAGTGAGAGCGCAGCAGTGAGACTGTGGGGGATAAGCTTCATAGTCGAGAGGGAAACAGCCCAGACCACCAACTAAGGCCCCTAAGCGTGTGCTAAGTGGGAAAGGATGTGGAGTTGCGAAGACAACCAGGAGGTTGGCTTAGAAGCAGCCATCCTTAAAAGAGTGCGTAATAGCTCACTGGTCAAGTGATTCCGCGCCGACAATGTAGCGGGGCTCAAGTACACCGCCGAAGTTGTGGATTTCAGATATTAGCTAAGCCGCCCCTTGTGGGTTGGTTCAGGCGTCTGGAGTGGTAGGGGAGCGTCGTGTGGGCAGTGAAGTCGCGGTGTAAACCAGCGGTGGAGCCTACACGAGTGAGAATGCAGGCATGAGTAGCGAAAGACGGGTGAGAAACCCGTCCGCCGAATGATCAAGGGTTCCAGGGTCAAGCTAATCTGCCCTGGGTAAGTCGGGACCTAAGGCGAGGCCGACAGGCGTAGTCGATGGACAACGGGTTGATATTCCCGTACCGGCGAAAAACCGCCCATGCTGAACAGGGGATACTAACCGCCCGAAACCTGCCCGGCCGCCCTTGTGGCGACCCGGGTTTTGGTGGAGCGCGGGACCTGATCCTGGGAGGCAAGCGTATTAACAGGTGTGACGCAGGAAGGTAGCCGAGCCGGGCGATGGTTGTCCCGGTCTAAGGATGTAGGGCGAACGGTAGGCAAATCCGCCGTTCATGATGCCTGAGACCCGATGGGACTCCCGTAAGGGGGGATTCGGTGATCCTATGCTGCCTAGAAAAGCATCGACGCGAGGTTTTAGCCGCCCGTACCCCAAACCGACACAGGTGATCAGGTAGAGAATACTAAGGCGATCGAGAGAATTATGGTTAAGGAACTCGGCAAAATGCCCCCGTAACTTCGGGAGAAGGGGGGCCCCCATCGTGATGGACACAAGCTGTCCGGAGCGTGCAGGGGCCGCAGAGACCAGGGGGAAGCGACTGTTTACTAAAAACACAGGTCCGTGCGAAGTCGCAAGACGATGTATACGGACTGACTCCTGCCCGGTGCTGGAAGGTTAAGAGGACCGGTTAGCCGCAAGGCGAAGCTGAGAATTCAAGCCCCAGTAAACGGCGGTGGTAACTATAACCATCCTAAGGTAGCGAAATTCCTTGTCGGGTAAGTTCCGACCTGCACGAATGGAGTAACGACTTCCCCGCTGTCTCAACCATAAACTCGGCGAAATTGCAGTACGAGTAAAGATGCTCGTTACGCGCAGCAGGACGGAAAGACCCCGAGACCTTTACTATAGTTTGGTATTGGTGTTCGGAGTGGCTTGTGTAGGATAGGTGGGAGACGTTGAAGCCCGGACGCCAGTTCGGGTGGAGTCATCGTTGAAATACCACTCTGGTCACTTTGGACATCTAACTTCGGCCCGTAATCCGGGTCAGGGACAGTGCCTGATGGGTAGTTTAACTGGGGCGGTTGCCTCCTAAAAAGTAACGGAGGCGCCCAAAGGTTCCCTCAGCCTGGTTGGCAATCAGGTGTCGAGTGTAAGTGCACAAGGGAGCTTGACTGTGAGAGAGACATCTCGAGCAGGGACGAAAGTCGGGACTAGTGATCCGGCGGTACATTGTGGAATGGCCGTCGCTCAACGGATAAAAGGTACCTCGGGGATAACAGGCTGATCTTGCCCAAGAGTCCATATCGACGGCATGGTTTGGCACCTCGATGTCGGCTCGTCGCATCCTGGGGCTGGAGTAGGTCCCAAGGGTTGGGCTGTTCGCCCATTAAAGCGGTACGCGAGCTGGGTTTAGAACGTCGTGAGACAGTTCGGTCCCTATCCGCTGCGCGCGCAGGAAATTTGAGAAGGGCTGTCCTTAGTACGAGAGGACCGGGACGGACGAACCTCTGGTGTGTCAGTTGTACTGCCAAGTGCACCGCTGATTAGCTACGTTCGGATGGGATAACCGCTGAAAGCATCTAAGCGGGAAGCTCGCTTCGAGATGAGATTTCCATACACCTTGTGTGTGAGAGGCCCCCAGCCAGACCACTGGGTTGATAGGCCGGATGTGGAAGCGAGGACTAACGACTCGTGAAGCTGACCGGTACTAATAGGCCGATAACTTACACCACACACTCCCTTCGTGAACGGATTCAAAAGACGTTCACACCATGAAGAGAGTACAAAGATAACAAGACTGCTTGCGTCCACTATGTGGTTCCCAAACAACAAACCCGTTGCTTGAGGAACAAAACCACAACCAAATAAACAACACCACAGTTGTAACACCACAGATTTCCCACCCGCCACACCCCCCAGGGGCCGTGACGGGAACGGGAGCAAGGGTTACGGCGGTCATAGCGTGGGGGAAACGCCCGGTCCCATTCCGAACCCGGAAGCTAAGACCCACAGCGCCGATGGTACTGCACCCGGGAGGGTGTGGGAGAGTAGGTCACCGCCGGAACATCATTAAACGGTCGAGAGCCCCAACCACACGGTTGGGGCTCTCCCGCATTTAACGGCCAAACACCTCCTAGAGAATCGCCGTCATCGTGCTCCAGCCGCCGCCCAGGTCGATGCGGGTGAGCCAGTCGCCGGCACCGTTGTTCGGGTAGAGCCAGAGCCGCCCTGCAAGGTCGCGGGCGATCACGTCAGGCCTGGCATCGGAGTTCATGTCCCCGGGGGCGGTAATGGCGTTCAGGGTGTTCCAGCCAGACCCGAGACTTGCCCGCGTGAACCATTCGTTCTGCCCGTTGCCCGGGTAGAGCCACAGCCGGCCACTGGTGTCTCGGGCAATCAGGTCCACGTTGTTGTCGGCGTTGAAGTCGCCGGGAGCGACGATGGAGCTCATGATGTTCCACCCGCCGCCGAGGTCAACGCGCTTGAGCCAGTCCCCGGCGCCGTTGTTCGGGTACAGCCACAGTTCACCGCTGCTGTCCCGGGCGATCAGGTCGCGCCGGTTGTCGCCGTTGAAGTCCCCCGGGGCGACGATGGAGGTCATCACGTTCCAGCCGCCTCCCAGGTTCTGGCGCTGGAGCCAGTCGCCGGTCCCGTTGCCCCGGTAGAGCCACAGCTCACCGTTGGTGTCCCGGGCGATCACGTCCGCGTCGCCGTCGCCGTTGAAATCTCCGGCGCTGACGATCGACGTCATCACGTTCCAGCCTCCGCCGAGACTCTGCCGGGTGAGCCAGTCACCGGTCCCCGTGCCGGGGTAGAGCCACAGCTGCCCGGAGGCGTCGCGGGAGATAACATCCGTCTCGCCGTCACGGTTGAAATCCTTCAGGCCTGCAGCGTCCGGCTCTCCGGTGGTGTCGCCAAGGTCCTGGTGGGAGAACCAGTAGCGCTTGGTCACGTTGTTGCTGGCGAGCACGACGAGCCCGGTTGTGCTGTTGACGCTCTGCTTGCTGGTGGTGACGTCGTTCATGTTGTCGGACGCGCCGTCCTGGATGATCGGGGTGCCGCGTCCCTCCTCGAACACCGGGTCGTCCATGTCGGCGGTCTTCTCATAGATGGCGCCGGGGGTGCCGGAGAAAACGCAGCCGCTGACGTCGGTGCCGGGCGCCGTATGGAAGGCATGCACCGTGTTGTTCTCTGTATCCAGGACGATCTGCGGCCGGGACACGCAGTCCCCGATGGTGGCGATCGTGGACACCGAGAAGGAACCGGTTCCGGGCTTGAAGACCAGCAGCTCCACCTGCGCCAGGCTCCGGTCGGTTTCGTTGTCGTTCAGGCCGGTCTTGATGGCGGCGAACACGCGGCCCGAGTCGTCGGACTGCAGCGTCTTCACGTTCAGGTGGTCGTCGGCGTATTTGGTGCCTTTGACCGCGTCCTGGACTTTCCACGATGAGGTCGCAGTGGGGTTGGTCCCGTCGGTGCGGGTTGCCCAGCGCACGGAGCCGGTGAGCTGGTCGCTCCACATGACCCCGATCTTGTTGCTGTCGTAAGCCACGATGGCCGAAATGTCATCCGGCGCAAGGTTGGGGTTGCTGACCGGGAGGACGAACGGGGAATTCCAGCTGGTCCCGCCGGGTGCGGAGCGGTTGACGTAGACGGTGTTGGTGAAGTTGCCTGCACTGCCCGCGACCTGCGTCCAGGTCGCCCAGATGGCCCCCGTGCTGTCCTGGTCGATCGTCATGGACTCGCTGCTGTTGTTCATGATCGTGGTCGGGAAACCGCTGTCCAGGGTGAATTCGCCCCCGGAGTAGCTGTAGCGGTACAGCTTGGCCTGCTGGCCCGAAACCGACGGCACCGCCGTCGTGTCCCCGGTCACAGTGACGACGTGCGAGGCGATGTAGAGGTGTGTGCCGTCCCAGAGGGTGTCCGCCAGCGTGTTGGCGCGGGTGTCGTTCGTGAGGTCGGTGCTCACCCAGGTTTTGGTGTCGACGTCCAGCTGGTAGATCTGCCAGCCGGTGCCGGAGGTCCACATGTCGGCCCACCAGGATCCGTCGTGCCACCAGAGTTTGCTCTGCGGTTTGTCCGAGGTGGGCGGATTGCTCACGCCCGTATAGCTGTGGCCTTCATAGCCGTAGTCGTCTGCCGCGGAAGCGCTGGTGGAAATTCCCAGCAACCCCCCGGCCGCAACTAGGGCTAGTACGGTAATTCTGCTCAGCCAGCTGGCGGTACGTTTCATGTTCATCGCCGTTCTTTCATGCGTTTGATCGCCGTTTCCATGGTGGTCCTGCTCGTGTCTTCCGAATAACGTGAAAATGGCCACTTTTACCGGAAGCGAAAAAGGATCCTTTTCTTTTCAGTTGTTTTCAGTTGTCTTTCATGGCGGAGAAAGAACTGTCATGGAATACGCGATATCCCCCCGGGCGCCACCTGAACTGCACCCACAATCCCGTTCCCCCCGAACCCCCAGCCACATACGGAAACTCCGATGTGCCTGCAGCGCACGCTGACTCTGGACATCGCCCCAGCACCAGCGCACGCGTCCAGTATCATGACAAAAGCGCTGAAACTCAACGAAAAATGGCCGTTTAAGCGCTGACCGAGTACACCGTTCCGGAATGTCTCGGGGTTCCCGAGTAGGCCCTCCCCGGGAGCCAAGTAGACGCACCGGGACAGGCCAGTGAAGGACCAAAGAAACCAAGTATTAGCCATCCGTGACGCAATTTTCGGTGGCTGGCACCGACTATTCTGATGGCGACCGCCGAATTCGTACGCTCCTGCGGAGTCGACGATGTTGAATTAGGTAGGCTCGATGCAGACCAGCCCCGTTCCCGCTTTCGCTCAAAGGATTTCCCCATGACCGCTCGGACCATTGTCATCACCGGAGCCAGCGACGGCATCGGCGCCTCCGCCGCCCGGACGCTGAGCAAACGGGGGGAGCGGGTGGTCGTCGTCGGGCGCTCTGCGGAGAAGACCGGGCGCATCGCCCAGGAGATCGGCGCGGACCACTTCGTCTGCGACTTCGCGGAGCTGGCACAGGTGCGCCAACTCGCCGCGCAGCTGAAGGAGACATACCCGCGGATCGACGTCCTGGCCAACAACGCCGGCGGGATCATGGGCCAGCGCGGGCTCACCGTCGACGGGCACGAGAAGACCTTCCAGATCAACCACCTGGCCCCGTTCCTGCTCACCACCGGGCTCATGGACGTGCTGACCGCCAGCCACGCCTCCGTCATCAACACCTCCAGCGCGGCGAATTCGCTGTACGGCAAGCTGGACCTCGACGACCTCGGGACGGCCAACAAATACTCCGCCAACCTCGCCTACGGCAATGCCAAGCTGGCGAACATCCTCTTCACCGCGGAGCTGAACAACCGCTACCAGGCCGCAGGGATCTCGACGGCGGCCTTCCACCCCGGCGTCGTGGCCACCAACTTCGCCGCCGACACCACCAGCCCGTTCCGGTTCCTCTACCGGAGCTTCCTCAATAGGTTCATGCTGAGCCCCGAACAGGGCGCGGACACTCTCGTGTGGCTCGCCACGGCCACGCCGGGACAGGACTGGATCTCCGGCGCGTATTACGCCAAGCGAGCGCTGGCGAAGGCCAACAAGCTGGCGTACGACCCGGAGCTGGCACGGGAGCTGTGGGAGCGCAGCGGGGCGCTGGTGGGCGCGGACCTCGACGAGCTCGACCGCAGGCAGTAGGCGCGGGGCAGTAGCTACTGGCGGTAGCCTTTGGCAGTAACCGCCGGCACCCGCCGGGAGTGGGGCCCGCAGGCGGTTTCTGCCGCGCCGGGCTGCCGCGCCGGGCTACCGCGCGTCGTTGACCTCGCCGATGGCCGTCAGCGCGTTCCCCACGGCCCCGGCCAGCCCGCCGGCCGGGGCCGGCCTGGCGAACAAATAGCCCTGCAGACAGTCGCAGCCGCGGTCCATCAGATAGTTCGCCTGTTCCGCTGTCTCGACTCCCTCGGCGGTGACCTGCAGGCCCAGGGCGTGCGCGGCGTCGATCATGGTGCCCAGCTGCGGCAGCTGCTCCTGGCCGGTCGTGATCATCGCTACCAGGGAGCGGTCGATCTTGACCTCATCCAGCGGCAGCCCGGCGAGCCCGTCCGGGGACAGGTAGCCCGTGCCGAAGTCATCCATCGCGACCCGCACGCCGGCCGTCCGCAACGCGCGCAGCTGGCGCCGCACCGCCGAGTCCGGCTCGAAGAACACACTCTCGGTCAGTTCCAGCCTGAGCTGGCGCGGATCCACCCCGGCGGACGCCAGGATCGCGAGCACCTCCGCGGCGAAATCCCGGTTCTGGAACTGCAGGCCGGAGACATTCACCGACACGCTGCACGCGGTATCCCCGGCAAGCCAGGGCCGGATCTCGGCGCAGGCCCGGCGCATGACCTCGTCGCCGATCTCCCGGATCAGGCCGCTCTGCTCGGCCACGGGCAGGAACCGGTTCGGCGGGACGAGCCGGCCGTGCCGTTCCCAGCGCGCAAAGGCCTCGAACTGCACCACCGCACCGAGCCCCGGGGACACCACGGGCTGGTAGTGGACCGAGACCTCGCCCAGCTCCACCGCCTGCCGGAGCCCGGCCTGGCCGTCGGGCCAGGTGGATGGGTCGGCCCCGGTGGACATGTCCGCACCGGCGGATACGTCGGCCGCGGTGTCCAGCATCTCCGGCCGGAACCGCAGCCAGCCGACCCTGCCGCCGTTCCTCGCGGCCGACTTCGCCGCCGTCAGGGCCGTGTCGGCCCGCCGGAGCAGCTCCGCGCCGTCGAGCGTCGGGGACGTCCGGGAGGCCAGGCCCATGCTCACGCCCGGCCGGAGCAGCGACCCGCCGACATGCAGCGGCCCGGACAGTGACCCGGCGATCCGCGCGGCCACCGAGTCCGCGTTCTGGCATTCGGTCAGCAGCACCGCGAACTCGTCGCCGCCGAGCCGGGCCACGGTGTCATGCGGGCGGACGCAGTTGCGCAGAAGGCTCGCGACCTCCACCAGCAGTTCGTCCGCGGCGGAGCGGCCCAGCAGGCCGGTGGGGTTTGTGGAGTCATCCAGGCTCAGCAGCAGCACGTCCACCGGGTCCGGGCGGCGCAGCGCGGCGGCGAGCCGCTCGTTGAACAGGGTGCCGTTGGGCAGCGACGTCAGCGGATCACGCAGCACCCCGGCCCGCACCCGGTCATCGTGGCCGGCAAAGGCGGCGGGAGCGGCCGTCGACGCAGCCAGCGTCCGACGGCGGTGCGCGGCCCCGGCCGCTGTCCCGCCGCCGTCGTCCGGGTGCTTAGGGTGCGGCTCCGTCCGGTGCCCGGCGCCGCGGACCGACAGCGCGACGGACGGCGCGGCCGAGCCGGCCGCGGCGCCGGCGGGCAGCAGGGAGCACGTGATTTCGACCGGGATTTCGGTGCCGTCAGCGCGGCGGCCGGGGCCGGCGATGGGCTCACCGGCGCGGGGCGCCGGTCTGGCCAGACCGGCGAGGAGCGCGCGGAACTCCGCGCGGAAGCCCGCGGCCAGGAGCAGGCCGGCGTCGGTGCCCAGCAGCTGTGACCGGGAGTAGCCGAAGAGCTCTTCGGCGGCGGTGTTCAGGTAGGAGATCGACCCGTCCGGAGCGAGCAGCAGCAGCGGATCGGGGCCGTGTTCGAGCAGCAGGTCTGCGAGTCCAGCTTCCATGTGTTTTGCCTGCCCCAAGCCGATGGATACGGATGGCAGCCGCTCCTGCGGAGAGCAAGGCGGGCTGCGCTCCCTGAAGCATATGCGCAGTTGCCGGTTGCGGGGCGCTGCGCATCATGCCGCGCCCAAGAATGCCGGGCAGGTTATCCCCGACGGGCTCCCTCGGCCAAGGCCGCAACAGCCGCGGCCGTGTTGCGGATACCCAGCTCCCGGCGGTCCTCCGGCTCCGGCCGGGAGAAGAGGAAGCCCTGGAGGGCATCGCAGCCCTGCGCCATGAGGTAGCGGGCCTGTTCCGGGGTTTCGATGCCCTCGGCCGTGACCTTCAGGCCCAGGCTGCGGGCCATGTGGATCATCGAGGTCAGGATCGGCAGCTTCTCCGCCCCGGTGTGCAGCATGGAGACGAAGGACTTGTCGATCTTGACGATGTCCACGGGGAGCTCCTGCAGACGGCCAAGGGAGGAGTAGCCGGTGCCGAAATCGTCCAGGGCCACCCGGATGCCGGCCCCGCGCAGGCTTTCGAGCTGGGCGATGACGTGGGTCCGGGGATCGAAGAAGACACTCTCCGTCACCTCCAGCACCAGCTGGTGTGGGTCCACGTCGGCCCACGCTGCAATATCCAGGACGCGTTCGGCGAAGTCCCGGTGCAGCAGCTGCACGCCGGAGACGTTCACCGCCAGGGACCGGGACGGGTCCTCCGCCAGCCAGGGCTGCAGTTCGGCGCAGCTGCGCCGGAGCACCTCAGCCCCGATGTCCCGGATCAGGCCGCTGCGTTCGGCGGTCCTGATGAACTCGTCCGGGGGCATTAGCTTCCCCTCGAACTGCCAGCGGGCCAGCGCCTCGAACTGCACGACCTCCAGCAGCTCGGTGGACACCACGGGCTGGTAGTGCACGATGATCTGCCCCAGCTCCACGGCCCGCCTCAGCCCGGCGGTCAGCTGGGTCCGTGCCAGCAGCTCGGTCAGCATCGCCGGCTGGAAATGCAGGTAGCAGTTCTTGCCGGCTTCCTTGGCGGCGTACATGGCCAGGTCCGCCTGCCGCAGCAGCTCCGAGGACGTCATGGCCCCGGCGCCCCGCGAGGCGACCCCCAGGCTGAGGGCCGGCCGCATCAGGGTCCCCTCGATGGAGAACGGGGCGTTCAGGGTCGCCACGATCCGCTGCGCCACGGCGTCGGAATCGTTGCAGCCGATCAGCAGGACCACAAACTCGTCCCCGCCGAGGCGCGCCACGGTGCCGTGCGGCCCGACGCACTGCTGCAGCCGGCCCGCGATTTTCACCAGCATCTCATCCCCGGCGTGGTGGCCCAGGATGTCGTTCACTTCCTTGAAGTCATCCAGGTCCAGCAGCAGCACATGCACCGGGTCGCGGGTCAGCAGCGCGGCCGCGACGCGTTCGGTGAAGAGTGTCCGGTTGGCCAGGCCCGTCAGCGGGTCCTGGAACGCGAGTTCCTTGAGTTTGTCCGCCTGATCGGCGAGTTCCGCCAGGGCGCGGCGGGCCTGATCCTGGGCGCGCTGGGTGGAGGTGATGTCGCGGAAGTTCCAGATCCGCCCCACGATCTCTTCCGCGACTTTCTGCGGCCGGGAGTAAAGCTCCACGGTGCGGCCGTCCTTGAAATCCAGCACGTCGTGGCTCTGTTTGACCCGGTCGGCGTAGAGTTCCGAGACTTTCTGCAGGAAGTAGTCCGGATCGCGCAGTTGCCGGGAGATAAAGGTGACCAGCGCCCCCGGGTCCTCCGCCGTGAGCAGCTCCGGCGGCATGCCCCACAGTTTCAGGTACTGGTCGTTGATGCCGGTGATGAGTCCCTCGTTGGAGATGACCACAATCCCGTCGGCGGTGGACTCCAGCGTGGCGTCGAGCAGCGAGACCGCCAGCCGGCGCCCGGAATCGGTGTCTTCCCGGTGGCTGCCGTCCCGGACGGCAACCGCCATGGCCGGGCCGTCGTCGAGCGTCACCAGCGAGCAGGTGATCTCCAGGGACAGCTCGCGGCCGTCACGACGGCGGCCTGCCGCCGCGAACGGCCGGCTGCCGGACTGGCTGCCGCGGCCCAGCCGGCCCAGGACCCGCAGGAAGCCGCCGCGCTCGTCCTCGGAGAGCAGGACGGTGTGCTGGGCTCCGAGCAGCTGCTCGCGCGGGTAGCCGAAGAGGCGCTCGGCGGCCGCGTTCACGAAGGCGATGGTCCCGTCCGCTGTCAGCAGCAAGACAGCATCGGGACCCTGCTCCAGCAGGGCTTCTTCAATCCCAGTTCCCACGGCGATACCGGCCCCCCGAAGCGACGGTTAATGTGCTGATGGCTGATCCGGCGGCGGTGCCGCGGACAATGCGTTCCTGAATCATAGGGGCCGCTGGTCCCTTGTCCAGTACCCGGCCGCGGAACGGGCCCGGGTCACCGGGGGTTGGAGACCCTTTCCCCCCGAAGGGCGGCGAACGCGTCGTTGGACCGGGCAATGGCGGGCTGCAGGCCCGGGCCGCCGGTGGGGCGGGAGAACAGGAAGCCCTGCAGCGAATCGCAGTCCAGCTTCATCAGGTATTCGGCCTGCGCTGCCGTCTCGACACCTTCGGCGGTCACGGTCAGGCCCAGGCCGTGCGCCATGGCGATCATGCAGGAGAGGATCGGCAGTTTTTCGTCGCCGGTGTGGATCATGGACGTGAAGGACTGGTCGATTTTCAGGGTGTCCACGGGCAGCCCCTGGAGCCGTCCCAGCGAGGAGAAGCCGGTGCCGAAGTCATCCAGCGCCACCCGCACGCCGGCGTTCCGGAGCGCGGTGAGCTGCTGGATCACGTGGCAGTCGTCGTGGAAGAAGACACTTTCGGTGACTTCCACGACCAGCTGCCGCGGCTTCACACCGGTGTTCCTGGCGACGGCCACCAGCAGTTCGGCGAAGTCCCCGTGCTGCAGCTGCACCCCGGAGACGTTGACGGCGAGGGCCCGCGCGGAGTCCTCCGCGAGCCAGGGTCCAAGCTCGGTGCAGCCCTTCAGCAGCACCTCCGTGCCGATCTCGACAATCAGGCCGCTGCGTTCCGCCGCCGGGATGAACTGCGCCGGGGGGACGATGCCGCCGTCGCGCTCCCACCGGGCCAGCGCCTCAACTTTCACCACGACGCCGCTCCGGGCCGAGACGATGGGCTGGTAGTGCACGGCGATCTCGCCGGCATCCACCGCCAGCCGCAGCCCCGCCTCCAGCTCGGTGCGCTCCACGAGGGACTTCATCATCTCCGGGCGGAACCGCAGGTACCGGTTCTTGCCGGCGGCTTTCGCCGCGTACATCGCGATGTCGGCCCGGCGCAGCAGCTCGGAGGCGTCCACGGCATCCTCACTGATCGACGCGAGGCCCATGCTGAGGCTCGGGCGCAGCATGGTTCCGTCGATCCAGAGCGGCACCCGCAGGGACGCGACGATCCGGTCCGCCACCGCGTCGGGGTCCAGCGAACCGACCAGCTGCACCACGAATTCGTCACCACCCAGGCGTGCTACAACGTCTGTCGGGCGGACACACTCCCGCAGGCGCCGGCCGACCTCGATCAGCAGCTGGTCCCCGGCGTGGTGGCCCAGGATGTCGTTGACTTCCTTGAAATCGTCCAGGTCCAGGAGCAGGACGTCGACGGCGGTGCCGCACGGCCCGCGCAGGGCGGCCTCGAGGTGGTCGTTGAACAGCTGCCGGTTGGACAGCCCGGTCAGCGGGTCCTGGAACGCGAGGGCTTTCAGCTGGGCGGCCTGCTCGGCGAGATCGGCCATGGCCTGGGTGATCAGGTCCTGCGCGTCCCGGGCCGGGGTCACGTCGCGGAAGCTCCACACCCGGCCGACGACCCGGTCCGCGACCTTCTGCGGGCGGGAATAGCGTTCGAAGGTGCGGCCGTCCAGGAAGTCCAGGACGTCGTGGCTTTCGGAGTCCGGATCGGCGTAGAGCGCAGCGATCTTCTCGACGAACTGCTCGGGGTCCACCAGCTGGTCCAGGACGAAGCCCATCACGGCGTCGTCGTCCTGGGTGGCCAGCAGCTCGCGCGGGACGCCCCACATGGAGACAAACTGGTTGTTGACGCTGGCGATCCGGCCGTCGCCGCCGACGACGAGGATGCCGTCGGCCGTGGATTCCAGCGTGGCGCTGAGCAGGGACAGCGCTTCACGGAGCCCGGCGTCCGCGGCGCGCCGGTGCGAGGTGTCGCGGACGGCGACGGCCATGCTCAGGGGCGCGCCGTCGGTGTCCTGGACCAGCAGCGAGCAGGCCACTTCGCCCTGGAACTCGGTGCCGTCGCGCCGCACACCGTAGGCCTCGACCGGCGGGAGGCCGGCGGTGGCGGTCGTTGTGGGGGCGGTGCCGGCGGCGGCGTTGTGTGGGGCAGTGTCCGGCGCGGTGTCGGCGGGGGCATCGGGGGCGGTGGCGTCCGGCGCGGCTGCGGGGCCGGGCCCGCTGACGGCGGCGCGGCCGGCGTCGGCGTCCTTGCGGAGGGCGAAGAACAGCCGGTGGAAGCCGCTGCGGAACCCTTCGGCGAGGAGCATTCGGTGGTCCTGGCCCACGAGCTCCCCGCGGGTGTAGCCAAACATGCGCTCCGCGGCGGCGTTGACCAGGCGGATCGTGCCGTCTTCCGCGATCACCAGGAGGGCGTCGGGGCTGGACTCCAGCACCGACTCGACGCCGGGCGGCGGATGCGAGGAAGCCGTCACGGTGCCACCGCCGTACATATCTGAGACCACCGGTAGTTCATATAGAGTCCCTCCCCTCAGGAAATCATAGGGGCCTCACGGCCGGGCGCCGACCACGTGCGCCCGGCGTTTCAGCGCATCGACTTTCAGCCCGTGCTTCGGCGGCGGCGTGTCGGAGGGTCCGTCGGCGGGTCCTGTCAGCGGGTCCTCAATGGATCCTAACGTTGGGTGGTGCCGGCGGGTCCGGTCAGCGGGACGTGCCAGTGATGGTCGTACTGGCGGGGACCAGCGGGCGGCGCGCGGCTGCGCTCGGGTCGCTCGCGCAGCCCCGGCCAAGGCCCCGGCCCAGGCCGCGGACCGTCCAGCCTTCCGCTTCCCAGGCCGCAGCGTCGACGGCGTTCCGGGCGTCCAGCAGGGTGCGGCGCCGGACCAGCGCCCCGGCGACGGCAGGCTCGAGCGAGGCGTACTCGTCCCACTCGGTCAGCAGCAGCACAAGCTCCGCCCCTTCCAGGGCCGCGGTCGTGGACGGCTCGAAGCGCAGCTGCGGGTAGCGGAGCCACGCGTTGTTGATCGCGGCAGGGTCGGTCACCGTGACATGGGCGCCGGCCGACGCCAGCTGGAGGGCAACGGCCAGGGCGGGGGAGTCCCGGATATCGTCCGTGTCCGGTTTGAAGGCCGCGCCGAGCACGGTGACCCGGCGGCCGGCCAGCTCGCCGCCGCACAGGTCCCGGGCCAGCCCGACAGTGCGGGAACGCTGGTCCTGGTTGATCGAATCCACCACCGCCATCCACTGATCCACCGAATCCACGCCCAGGCCCGCCGCCTGGACCCGGAGGGAGCGGATGTCCTTGGGCAGGCAGCCGCCGCCGAAGCCCAGGCCGGCATGGAGATACCGGCTGCCGATGCGCGGATCGAAGCCCATCGCCGCGCCGAGCTGTTTCACGTCGGCGCCCGTCGCGTCGCAGAGTTCGGCCATGGCGTTGATGAAACTGAGCTTCGTGGCAAGGTACGCGTTCGACGCCGACTTGATCAGTTCCGCCGTCGCGAAGTTGCAGACCAGGCGCGGAATCCCGGCGGCGAGCAGGGGCTCGTAGACGGCATCGAGGGATGCGGTAACCGCGGCGCCGCGGCCAGGTGCGCCGGTGTCCCTTTCGCCGGTAGTGCCGTCCCCGGGGACGCCGTAGACCAGGCGGTCCGGGACCAGCGAGTCCTTGACCGCGGTGCCCTGGCGCAGGAATTCAGGGTTCCAGCCCAGCAGCACGTCCGGCCGCGCCGACAGCACACCGCGGAGCATGTCCACCGTGCCGACCGGGACCGTGGACTTGCCCACGACGGCGGACCGTGCGGCCAGGTGGGGGAGCAGCGCCTCCGTGGCGGCGACAAGGTAACTGAGGTCGGCGCCGTCGGAGGTCTTGGACTGCGGCGTGCCCACGCAGAGGAAATGCAGCTGGGCGCGGGCGGCGTCGGCGAAGTCGGTGGAGAAGCTGAGCCGGCCGGTGGTGACGCCGTCGCGCAGGAGTTCATCCAGCCCCGGTTCGAAGAATGGTGCCGCGCCGCGGCTCAGCTGCTCCACTTTGGCGGCGTCGACGTCGATCCCCACCACGCTGTGGCCCATCGAGGCGAGGGTGGCCGCGTGCACGGCCCCCAAGTAGCCGCAGCCGATCACGGAAATTCTCACAGGGCGACTCCTAGGGGTGTGGTGGCGGGGATGCGGGCGGGGAGGACGGCCTGGTAATGCCGGACCAGTTCGTCACCGAGGGCGGACCACGTCCGGCCCTGGACCGAAGCGTGGGCCGCCGCGGCGAACGCGCGGCGCTTGGCGTCGTCGCCCATCAGGTCCACCACGTGGGAACGCAGCGCGGCCAGGTTCCCCGGCTCGTACAGCCACCCGGTGCGGGAGTTCTCGACGAGGTCCAGCGGGCCGCCGCGGCCGGTGGCGACAACGGGCACACCGGAGGCCATCGCCTCCTGGATGGTCTGGCAGAAGGTCTCGAACTCGCCGGGGTGGACGAAGAGATCGAAGGATGCCACGGCGCGGGCCAGCGCCCCGCCGCCGAGGAACCCGGTGAAAACGGCGTCAGGCAGGGCATTCTCGAGGGTTTGCCGCTGGGGTCCGTCACCCACGATCACCAGCCGGGTGCCGGGGACATCGGCGAGCACGGCGAGGTCCTGCACCTGTTTTTCGACCGCGAGCCGGCCCACGTAGCCGATGATGCGCTCGCCGGCCGGGGCGACGGCGGCCCGCCAGCCGGCGTCGCGCCTGCCCGGGGAGAACCGGTCCGTGTCCACGCCGCGCCGCCACATCTCGACCCGCGGAATGCCGCGGCCGCGCAGCTGGTTGAGCGCGAAGCTGGAGGGGGCGAGGGTCCGGGAGGCCAGCAGGTGGATGTTCTCCACACGGTTCCACGCCCAGTTCTCCAGGAACGGAACGCCGTAGCGCCCGGCGTAGCCCGGGACCTCGGTCTGGTAGACGGCGATGGTGGGGATCCCCAGCTGGTGGGCGGCCTGCGCCGCGCGCCAGCCGAGCACGAACGGCGAGGCCAGGTGGACCACGTCGGGGGCATACCCGGCAAGGATTCGCTTGACCCGAGAGACACCGCCCATCGCCACCCGGACATTCGCGTAGCCGGCCAGCGGCACCGAGGGCAGCCGGTGGACATGCGCCCCGTAGACCTCGTCGGGGGTGCCCGTGACCTGCGTGGACGGCGCGATCACGAGCACCTCGTCTCCGCGCTCCTGTAGATGCTCCAGGACCCGCAGGATCGAGTGGGTGACCCCGTTCATCAGCGGCAGGAATGACTCAGCAACAATTGCGATCCTCACCCCTCCACAGTGCGGGGGCCGGCTGTCGGCGCGGGGGTGGGCGAATGGCGGGGGAGGGAAGAGTGGGTTAACGGGGTGTGGTCCGGGGCAGGGATCGTGCGGCCCCCGGGCCACTGGGCATGCCCTCCGTGTGCGCCCGGGGCTGAACATAATCCCCATATGCCTTGTCGCGGCCGCGAAAAATGAGCATGTCCACTTGTGATGTGCTCCGCTCATTGCGGCCAGCCCACGTCGCCCGCTGGACATGCGTTCCGTGCGGGTCATTGGCTGGACTATGTGCCGACGGGCCGCTGGACATGCGCTTTGTGCGGGCCAAGGGCTGGACATAATGCCCATATGCCCGCTCATTACGGCGAAAAATGGGCATGTCCACCCCGTGTGGCGGTCATTTGTGGCAAACGGCCGGGCCTACTGCGGTCCCAGGAGCTCGCGGGCCTGCCGCTGGGCCTCGAGCTGTTCGTCGGTGACCGTGGATCCGCGGAGGAATCCGGCGTCGGCGATGATCCGGCGCAGCTCGGCGACGGTCCGCGGCGTGCCCACCCCGACGTGTGCCATCGCGTGGCAGTTGGCGCAGAGCGGGATGAGGTCCGTGAGCGGGTCCAGCTCGTAGCCGCTGCCCAGTTGGGACACCGGGACGATGTGGTGGACCGGAATGAAGTCCAGGCCGATTTCTCCGTACCTCTGCTCGAAGGAGAACCCGCAGGCCGCACAACTGCTGCCGTGGAGCGCAATGCAGGCCCTCCGCGCGTCGGGGTCCTGTTCGTAGCGGTTCACCAGGACCCGGGTGACCGCGTCCGGCGGGTAGGTGCCGGGACCGGGCCGGGTGGGGTCCGGGCCGGGACGCGGCCCGAGGTCCCGCCACAGGGCCCGGATCGCCGCTTCCTCGGCCGGCTCAACGCTCAGCCCGGCGGCATCATCATTGTCCCAGGGGACGCCGGGCAGCGCCTCCGTGAGGACGTCGACGGCGATCTGCTCGCCGGCCGGAAGCAGGGAGTCGAAGGCAACCTGCACAGACACCGTGGCCAGGTCCGGCGCGGCCCCGGCTGAAACGATCGTGTGCGGCCCGGCGTCGGGCCGATCCGAGACCACGACGCCATGGCCGATAAGTCCCCGGCCGTGGTCACCCTGCAGGAGCAGCCAGGCGTCCGTGCCCGCGGCGATGCTCCCCGGGCCCACACTCCAGCGCTCAAGGTGCAGCCCGGTCGCGGCCACGCGGTCGACGGCGGCGGCGTAGTTCCAGTCATTCCAGCGGTCCGGGTTCCAGCCCAGGATGATGGCGGTCATCTGGCCATTCTCGCAGGCGCGGACCGCAGTAAAATTGATGTTAGAGGTGTTGGTCATGACCGGGTCCATTGTGGTTCTGCTGATTATCCTGGCTGCGGTTTCCCTGTTCGCCATTGTTGGCACGGTGGTGCTGGTGGTCCGCGACGGCCGCGGGCTCATACCGCTGGAAAAATCGGACCGCCCCTGGACGGCGGGGAACCTGCCGAGCCTGCCGTACTCCCAGATCCGCTTCTAGCCGCTGCCCTCAACCGGGCGATTGGACGCAAACGGCCGCTAAGCAAGGATGCTTAGCGGCCGCTTGTGGCTGATGGGTGAGCTTCGCCAGCGGCGTGGCGTCCAGCGCGCGGAAGTCTGGCGCCGCCGTCGTAAATCAGGGCAGGCCCGCGGCATGCACGCGGCGATCTGACGCAAGTGGCGGCTGTTCGGAGGGTCATAGCCGCCATTCGTGGCGACTGGATGGGGTCGCCCGGCTCGTGGCCGCCATTTGTGGCGAATGGGCGAGGGGCGCCCGGCTCATGCCCGCCATTCGTGGCGAATGGGTGGGCCTGGGGCACGCCCCGCACGCGCCGGCGGCGTCCGCCGCAAACCCCCGCCGCACCACCAAGCCCCAACAGCCCCCGCACACAAATAAAGCTGGTGCAGTCGCTGCGTTTCCGCGAGGCGACTGCACCAGCAGGTAGTACGAATTTTCAGATTGCTATGAAACGTTACTCATTCGCGGCTCCCTTTGTCCCGGTTGTTGCTTACCGGGTTTGTGCGTCGTCAGCCAGGTGCCTCGACAACAGCCAGCCGGCGACTACCATTGCTACGCCCAAGATCATGAAGCCCCATGCACCCATGACGTTCATCGACAGGAAGTTGGCCACCGACCCCACGCCGACAATGAGCGAATAGACGCTAAGGACGATGTACAGCAGCCCAAAGCCCATGAGGAAGTTCCGGGCGCCCATGGGGTTGTTCCGGGACATGACCACGCCGATGGTGCCGATGAGGGCCTGAATGATGTTCAGCAGTATCGATACCTGGAACAGGCCCAGGAACAGGGCCGTGGAATTCGGTCCAACGATCGCCAATGAGTCGTACTGCGTGGTGATGCCCGGGATGAATCCCAGGATGCCCACGACTATCAAGACGATACCTACACCCATGCCGACGTTTTGGACATCTGTCCGTCCGAAGTGAACGCCGTGTGCATGTGGAGATGCGGTAGTCATTTTCTGCCTCCAACCACTGATTGCGGACATTCCAATTTTACGGCGGAGTACGGAAAAAAGCGCCTGCAGGGCGGGTAGTTGAATTCAGTCCCGAACGCCGGGAATCCGGGAAAATCCGTGCCGAATCGGCCCATCCAGCCTGTCGGAACAGGCAGGTACCTCCGCACATGGCACCATGGAACACGATGAAACTGCGCGCTGATCAGACCGGGGAACGTGGACTTCCGATGCCCTTGTGGCTGCAGGGGGCCTTGGAGTCCGCGCAGGCAGCCATAATTTCCGCCCTGGTGGTGGCCGCCCCGATCCTCGCCGTGTGGGCCACCGCCGGTTTCCTGAACACCGAACCCGACGCCCTGGCCCGCCTCGCCGGGCAGGCCTGGCTGCTGATACACGGCGTCCCGCTGCTGCTGGAGACGGTCGGGACGGGCTCCGCGGCCGCCCATCAGTCCGGCGTCCTCTCGCTCACCCCGCTGGGGCTGACCCTGATTCCGTTCCTGCTGGCCTGGCGTGCCGGCCGGCGGCTGGCCCGGGCCTCCTACACGGACCAGCTCTGGCAGGCGCTGCTCGGCTCCTGGCTGATGTACGCCGCGTTCGGCCTGACCACCGGCTTTGTCTGCCGCACGGACGACGTCGGCGTGGGCCTCTGGTCCGCCGCGCTCGTCCCACTGATCCCGTTCGGGCTCGGCATGGTGATCGGCGCCCGCCGTGAGGCCGGCTCCTGGAGCCGCCTGATCGGCGTCGACGCCGTGGCCTGGCTTTCCCGCACCAGCCAGCATTCACGCTGGGCCGGCTCCTACCTGGGGTCCGCGGTCAAAGCCGGCTTCGTGGCGCTGATGGCGAGCCTGGCGATGTCGTGCGTGCTGCTCGCCGCCACCTTCTTCATCCACTGGAATCTTGTGGTTGCGGTCTATGAAGCGCTCGACGCCGGAGCGACCGGAGGCGCCATGCTCACCATCGCGCAGCTCGGCTTCCTGCCCAACCTCGTCGTGTTCGCACTCGCCTGGATCTCCGGTGCCGGCGTTGCCCTGGGTGTCGGCTCCCAGGCCGGGGCGCTGGGCACCGCCGTCGGGCCGATCCCCTCGATCCCGGTGTTCGCGGCCCTGCCGGCCGGCCCGCTGGATTTCGCGGTGGCCGCGCTGGTGGTGCCGATCCTCGCCGGAACCCTCGCCGGCTGGTGGTTCCTGCGCGAAGGGGAAAACCACTTCGACGAATGGCTCTCGATCAAGATCCGCGCCCGCTGGTTCACGGCCACGGTCTCCACCCTGGCGCTTGGCGTGATGGTCGGCAGCGTCGCCGGGCTGCTGACCGCGGCCCTGGCCTGGCTGGCCCGCGGCTCCGCCGGGATCGGACGGCTCACCGAGATCGGACCGGACCCGCTCCGGACGGCACTGTTCGTGGCCGCGGAGGTGGGGATCGGCGTCGTGATCGGTTACGCCGCGGGACCGTGGCTGGAACGCCAACAGAAGCTGCGCGAAGCGGATCTGGAGACGGCGTCCCTGTGACGCAGGCCCGCGATTAGCGGAACTGCGGCAGCGACTGTTCCAGCTGGGTCTGGCACTTGGAGGCCGCCTGCTGGGTGAGGGCCTGGCGGCTGCACTGCTGGTAGTCGCGGACCTGGTTGAAGAACAGCGCCGAGGTCAGGAGCAGCAGCACCTGCACGGCCAGGACCACCAGCCCGGAGATCGTCCCGAACAGCACCAGCTTGGATTCCTTGAACTTGGCGTACCGGACCAGCACCATGATGCCCAGGACGATGCCGGCCACCGTCAGGATCGCGCTGAGCCAGAGGTAATTGATGTCCAGCTGGTAGACGAAGAACGAGCCCAGCACCGCCACAATGAAGCTGCGGAACAGATTGTGGGTCTTGGCCTGCGAGGCCTTGGCCGCGTCGCTCAGCGGGTGCTGGCCCTGCGGCTGCCCGCCCTTGCTGCCGGCGGAGTCGTTCGGGGGATTCATGGTTTCCAGCCTACGCGAGCGGCCCCATAAGCTAGGACAATGCGCATCGTAGTCCTCGTCTCCGGCACCGGCTCCAACCTCCAGGCCGTCATCGACGCCGTGACAGAGGGCCGGCTCGACGTCGAGATCGCCGCCGTGGGCGCGGACCGGCCCGGCACGTACGGGGTGGAACGCTCGGCCGCCGCCGGCATCCCGACGTTCGTGGTGGACTTCAAGGCCTACCCGGACCGGGCTGCCTGGAATGCCGCGCTCACCGAGGCCGTGGCCGCATACGCTCCCGACGTCGTCGTGTCCTCAGGGTTCATGCGGATCGTCAGCGCGGACTTCATCGACGCGTTCGGCGGCAAATACCTCAACACCCACCCGGCGCTGCTGCCCTCGTTCCCGGGCGCGCACGGGGTCCGCGACGCACTGGCCTACGGCGTGAAGGTCACCGGCTGCACGGTGCACTGGGCCGACGCCGGCGTGGACACGGGCCCGATCATCGCGCAGGAAGCCGTGGCCATCGCGGACGGGGAGACGGAGGAGTCCCTGCACGAACGGATCAAGGTGGTCGAACGCCGGCTCCTGGTCTCGACCCTGGCGTCCCTGGCCGCGGCGACCCCCGCTTCACACACCACGCCCGCCACCAAGTAGCTCACCTGCGCCTATCCCATTCCGCGCCTGAACACCCCGTTGCGCTATCACTTTTGGTGCTTCTGAACTCCCAGAAGCACCAAAAGTGACAGGGCATCCGCCCGGCGGGGCGGGGCGGATCCGTGCGTGACAGGGCGGGGCTTAGGAGAGGTGGCGCTGCTTGGTCTCGGGGGCGAAGAACGCCATCCACAGCACACTGAGCAGCACCAGCACCCCGGCGATGGCGAACGAGGTCGCGAGGCCCAGCTCCGGCCAGAGGAACGCCGCGAAGACCAGCGGGCCGAAGCCCGCGCCGAGCCGGGAGAACGTCGAGGCCCAGCCGAAGCCCGAGCCGCGCAGCTCCGTCGGATACAGCTCCGAGACATAGGCGTAGAGCACGGGAATGGCCACCTGCACCACGAAGCCGAACACCAGCAGCCAGAACACGGCCGCCGTCGGGATGTCCACCACAATCGCCACGATGACCAGGGTCAGGGCGGACAGCGGGCCGGTGATCGCCAGGATCCACTTCCGGCCCACGCGCTCCACCAGCAGCGCGGCAACCACCACGCCCAGGAGTCCGACGGCGGCCATGGAGGCGGTGGTGAGGAAGGCCTTGTACTCCTCGAAGCCGGCGCCGATCAGGATCCGCGGCATCCAGGTCAGGGACAGGTAGTAGACCAGCAGGATGCTGAAGAACAGCGACCAGGCCGCCGTCGTGATCTTCCAGTCGTACTGCCAGAGCAGGCGCAGCTGGGTCCAGGCGCTGCCGGCGGAGAGCCGCGGGGCGTCCTGCGCCTCGGGCAGGCTGTAGACGCGGGGCTCGGCCCCGGTGGCCGCGACGAGGTCATCGATCACCTTGGCGGCCTCGTCCCGGCGGCCCTTGCGGATGAGGAACAGAGGGGATTCGGGGACGCTGCGGCGGACCCAGAACACCAGCAGCGCCGGCAGCACCATCACCATCATGGTCAGCCGCCAGTCCCCGTACAGGGCCACGAGCCCGGCGGACACGAACCCGCACAGCGCGGCGCCGATCGGCCACCAGCCGTCCATCGCGGTGAGGACCTTGCCGCGCTGCTTGCGGGGCGTGAACTCGCCCACCAGCGCGTAGTCCACCGGGATGCAGCCGCCCAGGCCGAAGCCGGCCATAAAGCGGAACGCGACGAACCAGAGGAAATCAGGGGAGAAGGCGCCCAGCACGGTGAAGATGGAGAAGATCAGCAGGGTGGCGGTGAAGGCCTTCTTGCGCCCGATGGTGTCCGCGATGGTGCCCCAGACGAAGGCGCCCAGGGCCATGCCGATCAGGTTCGAGGCCCCGATCCAGGCGGCCTCGCCCGGGGTGAGGGACCAGTGCTTGGACAGCAGCGGAATCAGGATGCCGTTGAGCGTGACGTCCCAGGCGTCGAACATAAAGCCCAGGCCGCCGATCAGGAAGATCCGGCCCTGCACCTTCCAACGCCACGGCAGTTCCTGGACCACCTGTTCGCCGCTGGGCACAGTGGTGTACGTATTCATCTCAGCCTCCTGGGAAAACTCTACGTGGCCGCGCGCGCCGGTGCGGTCCGCTTCATACTCCGGCGCGCGGAAAGGCCCGGCGCGCTGACGCGATAAACTGGCCGCATCCCCACCACCCGCGGCCCCGCCGCGATATAAGACGGAGACTTTTGTGAGCTTCACGCAGCTTGACCGTGTATCCATCGACCGTGTCCCCATCCGCCGGGCCCTGATTTCGGTCTACGACAAGACCGGTCTGGAGGAGCTCGCGCGGGGCCTGCACGAGGCCGGCGTCAAGCTCGTCTCCACCGGCTCCACCGCCAAGAGGATCGCCGCCGCCGGCATCCCGGTGCAGGAAGTCGAAGAAGTCACCGGCTCCCCGGAAATGCTCGACGGCCGCGTCAAGACCCTGCACCCGCGCGTCCACGGCGGCATCCTCGCCGACCGCCGCGTCCCGGCCCACATGGACACGCTCGCGTCGATGGACATCGAACCGTTCGACCTCGTGGTGGTGAACCTGTACCCGTTCGTGGAGACCGTGAAGTCGGGCGCCGCGCAGGACGACGTCGTCGAGCAGATCGACATCGGCGGCCCCGCCATGGTGCGCTCCGCCGCGAAGAACCACGCCGCCGTCGCCATTGTGGTGGACCCGTCCTCGTACCACGACGTCGTGGCCGCCGCCGCTTCCGGCGGCTTTGACCTGAAGACCCGACGCCGGCTGGCCGCCAAGGCCTTCGCGCACACCGCCACCTACGACACCGCCGTGGCCAGCTGGACCGCGAGCCAGTTCCTCGACGAGGACGGCGACGGCGTCATCGACTGGCCGGCCTACGCCGGCCTGGCGCTGGAGCGCTCCGAGGTGCTCCGCTACGGCGAAAACCCCCACCAGCAGGCCGCCCTCTACGTGGACCGGGCCGCCCCGGCCGGCATCGCCCAGGCCGACCAGCTGCACGGCAAGGCCATGAGCTACAACAACTTCGTCGACGCCGACGCCGCCCTCCGCGCCGCGTTCGACTTCGCCGAGCCCGCCGTCGCGATCATCAAGCACGCCAACCCCTGCGGCGTGGCCGTGGGCTCGGCCTTCGCGGCGGATCCGATCGCCGACGCGCACGCCAAGGCGCACGCCTGCGACCCGGTCTCCGCGTTCGGCGGGGTGATCGCGGCCAACCGCACGGTCACCGCCGGCATGGCCAGGACCGTGGCGGGGATCTTCACGGAGGTGGTGATCGCCCCGGGCTTCGAGGACGAGGCCGTGGAGATCCTGTCCAAGAAGAAGAACATCCGCCTCCTGGCCCTGCCTGAGGGCTACGGCCGCTACCCGACCGAATTCCGCCAGGTCTCCGGCGGCATGCTGGTGCAGGCCACGGACAAGGTCGACGCCGAGGGGGACAACCCCGCCAACTGGACCCTGGCCGCCGGTGACGCCGCCGACGCCGCGACCCTGGCCGACCTCGCGTTCGCCTGGACCGCGTGCCGCGCGGCCAAGTCCAACGCCATCCTGCTCGCGGACAACGGTGCCGCCGTCGGCATCGGCATGGGCCAGGTCAACCGGCTCGATTCCTGCAAGCTCGCCGTCGAGAGGGCCAACTCGCTGGGCTTGAGCGTGGAGTCCGAAGTCGACGGCGCCGGCGGTGCCTCCAACGCCGACGCGTCCGGCGCCCCGGAGCGTGCCCGCGGCGCCGTGGCCGCGTCGGACGCGTTCTTCCCGTTCGCCGACGGCCTGCAGATCCTGATCGACGCCGGCGTCCGCGCCGTCGTCCAGCCCGGCGGCTCGGTCCGCGACGAGGAAGTCATCGCCGCAGCCAACGCCGCGGGCATCACGATGTACTTCACCGGCGCCCGGCACTTCTTCCACTAGGTCCCGCTCAGCCGGGCGCGGGGTTCTCCGTGCCCGGTCTCACCACGAATGGACATGCCCTCCCTTTCCCGGAGGGCATGTCCATTTTTCGTGGCTAGGGGTGGGCGCATGGGGAATATGTCCAAGCGCGGAGACTCTCGGGGGACATGTCCGGTGCAGCGGGCGAGGACCAGGCCCGGGGAGGAATACGGGCCGGGGGACATGCTCATTCTTGGAGCCGGGGCTGGGCACATGGGGACTATGTCCAGGCATGGAGAGTCTCGGGGGACATGTCCCGTGCAGCGGGCGAGGACCAGACCCGGTAAGCAGTGGCGGCCGGGGGACATGCTCATTCTTGGAGCCAGGAGCTGGGCATATGGGGGTCCTGTACACGCAGGGAGCTTTGCGGGGAACATGTCCAGCGAGGCCCGGAGCCGCCCCCGGGGCACACGTCAACGCGGGGCCACCTGGGCCCATCCCCACTGCTGGAGATGGGCCTCGAGTGACCCCGCGCTGGTATCGGTGTTGCCGGGTGTTGCCTTAGGAAGCGGCGGCGGTGGTGTAGGCCTGCTGGATGACCGAGCCCCAGTACGGGCCGTACATCGTGGTGGACTTGCTGCCGTAGCCGTAGCTGTTGACCGAGTTCTGGTAGCCGGTGGAGCTGGTTCCGATGAACCACGGGCCGCCCGAGGATCCGCCGGTCATGTTGCAGGGGATGCCCTGGGAGTTGAACTGCGGGTTGTAGGGATCGTTCGTGGCGGTGCCGCTGCAGCTCTTCAGGGATTCACCGTTGAAGGGCCGTGCCGCGGGGTAGCCGAACGCCTTGTAGGTGAGGCCGCGGGCGGCGTTGAACTGCAGGCCCGAGGCCCCCACGACATCCGAGAGCGTCTGGCCGTTGAGCGGGTTCATGACGGCGAAGCCGGTGTCGTACGTCATGTCGCCGCCGGAGCTCCACTGGGTCGGGGCGTGGAGGGACTTGGCCGTCCACATGCCGTACGGGGCGGCGCCGTCGAGGTAGGCCGGGACGAAGGTGAACTTGGTGGCGAAGGCGCCGGGGCCCTCGTTGAGGCAGTGCCCGGCTGTGGAGACGGTGCTCTTGTTCGTGGAGGAGACCGAGTTGCCGGAGCAGACATAGTTGGAGCCGCCCAGGGTGAAGAAGACCTTGCCGATGTGCTTGACCGGGGTCTCGCTCGCGTTCGCCTTGCTCTGGACTTCCTTCGCCTGCAGGTTCGGAGCCTGGGACTCGACGGTGCTGGGCGCCCCCGTTTCCGCCGGACGGTTCACGGCGGCCTTGGAGTTGGCGCTCTTCTGCATGGCCCTCTCGGCCAGCACGTCGCCGGGGATGGCGCTGCGCATCCGCTCTTCCGTCCAGTATTCCGCACCTCCGGTCTCGACGACGGTGTGGCTGCTGACCCCCGACGTTTCCATCGGCGCGTTGCCGGGTGCCGGGGCGGCGCTCGCTGCGCCCGCGGCGCTCAAAGCCAACAGTGCCGCCGCCGAGAGGCTGAGGAGGCTGGTGGCCAGAGTCTTGGGTGTTCTCATGGTTGTCCTAACCGGTGGAATGCGGTGCGGCCTCCGGTGGTGGCCGCTGTGATGGGAATGAAACTACGGTACTTTGACGGAGGTGTAAAGCATCTTGTCAATTCTTGTCACAGCATGTTGCCGGCGTCACGGAGTCTGGGGCGTACGACGCCGGTAGGCGGCAACCCTACTCCCTCGGGTAAGTTAGGGGTGTTGAATTGGCACAAAAATTTCCGGAAATACCCAGACCTTCAGGGAGACGCCCGAGCAATGGCAAAGATTATCTATACCCACACCGACGAAGCGCCGATGCTGGCAACCTATTCGTTCTTGCCGATTGTTGAAGCATTCGCTTCGACGGCCGGTGTGGAAGTGGAGACCCGCGACATCTCGCTGGCCGGCCGTATCATCGCCGCGTTCGGCGACTACCTCACCGAAGAGCAGCGCGTCAGTGACGCCCTGGCCGAACTCGGCAGCCTCGTCAAGAAGCCCGAAGCCAACATCATCAAGCTGCCCAACATCAGCGCCTCGACGCCGCAGTTGAAGGCCGCCATCGCGGAACTCCAGGGCCAGGGCTACGCCCTCCCGGACTACCCGGACAACCCCTCCTCGGACGAAGAGACGGACATCCGCTCCCGCTTCGACAAGATCAAGGGCTCCGCCGTCAACCCGGTGCTGCGTGAAGGCAACTCCGACCGCCGCGCACCGCTCTCGGTCAAGGCCTACGCCCGCCAGAACCCGCACAGCATGGGGGCCTGGACCGCCGAGTCCAAGACGAACGTCGCCACCATGGACGCCGATGACTTCCGCTCCAACGAGAAGTCCGTGGTCATCAAGGCTGACGGAAACGTCAAGATCCAGCTGGTCAAGGAAGACGGCACGGTCAAGGTCCTCAAGCGGGCCTTCCCCGTCCTCGCCGGCGAAATCATCGACGGCACCGTCATGCGCGCCGCCGCCCTGGACACCTTCCTCGCAGCCCAGGTGGCCCGCGCCAAGGAAGAGGGCGTGCTGTTCTCCGCCCACCTCAAGGCGACCATGATGAAGGTCTCGGACCCGATCATCTTCGGTCACGTCGTCAAGGCGTACTTCGCCGAGCTCTTCGACACCTACGGCGCCCAGATCGCCGCCGCCGGCCTGAGCCCGAACAACGGCCTGGCCTCCATCCTCAACGGCCTCGAGGACCTCCCCGAGGAGATCCGCGCCGACGTCGAGGCGGCCATCAAGAAGGGCCTGAACGACGGCCCCGAGCTGGCCATGGTCGATTCCGACAAGGGCATCACCAACCTGCACGTCCCCTCCGACGTGATTGTGGACGCCTCCATGCCGGCCATGATCCGCAGCTCCGGCCACATGTGGGGCCGCGACGGGCAGGAAGCCGACACGCTCGCCGTCCTCCCGGACAGCAGCTACGCCAGCATCTACCAGGTCGTCATCGACGACTGCCGCGCCCACGGCGCCTTCGACCCGACCACCATGGGCACCGTCCCGAACGTCGGCCTGATGGCGCAGGCCGCCGAGGAGTACGGCAGCCATGACAAGACCTTCGAGATCCAGTCAGCCGGCACCGTCCAGCTGGTCGACGACGCCGGCACCGTGCTGATCGAGCACCAGGTCGCCCCGGGCGACATCTGGCGCGCCTGCCAGACCAAGGATGTCCCGGTCCGCGACTGGGTCAAGCTGGCCGTCACCCGCGCCCGCGCCTCCGCCATGCCGGCCATCTTCTGGCTGGACAAGACCCGCGCCCACGACGCCCAGATGATCGCGAAGGTTGAGGAGTACCTCAAGGAGCACGACACCGAGGGCCTGCAGATCGGCATCATGTCCCCGGCGGAGGCCACGGCCTTCACGCTGGAGCGCATCCGCAAGGGCGAGGACACCATCTCGGTGACCGGCAACGTGCTGCGCGACTACCTCACCGACCTATTCCCAATCCTGGAACTGGGCACCAGCGCCAAGATGCTCTCGGTGGTTCCGCTGATCAACGGCGGCGGCCTCTTCGAAACCGGCGCCGGCGGCTCTGCCCCCAAGCACGTCCAGCAGCTGCTCAAGGAAAACCACCTGCGCTGGGACAGCCTGGGTGAGTTCCTGGCCCTCGCCGTCAGCTTCGAGCACCTGGCCACGTCCACCGGCAACGCCCGCGCGCAGATCCTTGCCGACACGCTGGACCGCGCCACCGGCACCTTCCTGCTCGAGGACAAGTCCCCGAAGCGCAAGGCCGGCGAGCTCGACAACCGCGGCAGCCACTTCTACCTGGCCAAGTTCTGGGCCCAGGAACTGTCCCGCCAGACCGACGACGCCGAGCTGGCCGCGGCGTTCGCCGCCGTCTCCGGAGCGCTGGACTCCGGCGAGGAGACCATCCTGGGCGAGCTCCTCGCCGTCCAGGGCTCCCCGGTGGACCTCGGCGGGTACTACCACCCGGACGAGGCCAAGGTCACCGCGGTCATGCGGCCCTCGGCGAAGTTCGGCGACGTGCTGTCCCTGCTGGGCTAGGTCCACGGGCCGGCGTCGTGCCGGCAGAGTCTTACCAAGACTGCGTTCCACCCCGAACGGCGTACCGGAGATTCCCGGTGCGCCGTTCGGCGTTTCCGGGGCCGGCCACCGGACGACTGTTGCCTGGGCCGGCGCCGTCATTTAGGGTACTAAGCACGCTTAGTTTCGGCTGGCGCGCCCCAGGGCCGCCAGTGCGGGGCCAAGGTTGCCTACCCTGAGGAGTCGTCGCATGCCAGCAGAGAGCAACATCCAGATCCCCGGTGCAGTGTCCGTGGAACCGCCCGCGCTGGAGGAGCCCACCACTCCGCGGGAACCGCTTCCACCCAAGCCTGACCAGCAGGGACCCGAGGCCGTCTCGCCGACCGGCACCCCCACGGGCGCCCCGGTGAACTCGCGGGCGCAGTCCGGCGCCTACCTCACCACGGCCCAGGGGCTCCGGCTCTCCGACACGGACCACTCGCTGAAGGCCGGCCGGCGCGGCCCGGTGCTGCTCCAGGACCACCACCTGCGCGAGAAGATCACCCACTTCGACCACGAGCGCATCCCGGAACGCGTGGTCCATGCCCGCGGCGCCGGAGCCCACGGCGTTTTCCGGTCCTACGGGTCGGCATCGAACATCACCCGCGCCGGGTTCCTGGCCAAGGACGTCGAGACGCCCGTCTTCGTCCGCTTCTCCACCGTCCTGGGTTCCCGCGGCTCGGCCGACACCGTCCGGGACACCCGCGGCTTCGCCACCAAGTTCTACACCGACGAGGGCACCTTCGACCTCGTCGGCAACAACATCCCGGTCTTCTTCATCCAGGACGGCATCAAGTTCCCGGACATCGTCCACGCCGCAAAACCGCACCCGGACCGCGAAATTCCGCAGGCCCAGAGCGCCCACGACACCTTCTGGGACTTCGTCTCACTGCACACCGAAGCCCAGGCCCACACCATGTGGAACATGTCCGACCGGGCCCTCCCGCGCTCCTACCGGACCATGGAGGGCTTCGGCGTCCACACCTTCCGCTTCGTCAACGGCGACGGCGCGACCAGCCTCGTGAAGTTCCACTGGAAGCCGAAGCAGGGTGTGCACTCACTGCTCTGGGAGGAGGCGCAGCTGATCAACGGCATGGACCCGGACTTCCACCGGCGGGACCTGGCCGACGCGATCGAGGCCGGCGCCTTCCCGCAGTGGGAACTGGGCGTGCAGGTCTTCCCGGACACGGAGGAGGAGTTTTTCGAGGGGATCGATCTGCTCGACCCCACGAAGTTCGTCCCGGAGGAACTGGCGCCCGTGCAGCCGATCGGCATCATGACCCTGAATGCCAACCCGGTGAACTACTTCGCCGAGACCGAGCAGGTCGCTTTCCACCCCGGCCACCTCGTCCCGGGCATCGACGTGACCAACGATCCGCTGCTGCAGGTCCGGCTGTTCTCCTACATCGACACCCAGATCAGCCGGCTCGGCGGCCCCAACTTCGGCCAGCTCCCGATCAACCGGCCGCACGCGCCCGTCAACGACATGCTGCGCGACGGCATGCACCAGACGGCCGTGCACGGCGGAGCGGCGCCGTACCACCCGAACTCGCTCGACGGCGGATGCCCCTTCCTGGCCGGCGCCGACCTCGGGGCGTTCATCGACGTCCCGGAAGAACTCGCCGCCGCTGTCAAGGAGCGGAAGTCGCCCGCATCCTTCGATGACCATTACAGCCAGGCGCGGCTGTTCTTCCGCAGCCTGGCCCCGGTGGAGCAGGACCATGTGATCCAGGCGTACACGTTTGAACTGGGGAAGTGCCGCGAGGAGAGCGTCCGCCAGCGCCAGCTGCTGGCGCTGGCCAACATCGACCCCGCCCTGTGCGCGGCGGTGGCCGCCGGGCTCGGTATGCCCGCCCCGCAGGCCAGCGAATCCGTGAAAGACGCCGCCCCGAGCCCGGCGGTCTCCCAACTGGGAGGCTCCTGGCCGGTGGCCGGCCGCGTGGTGGGAATCATCGCCGACGAGGACAGCGACCTGGACGCTGTCCGGGCTGCCCGGGCCGCCCTCGACGCAGCCGGGATCGTACCGCTCGTGATCGCTCCGGCCGGAGGCTACCTCGGCGGATCCGACGGCGGCATCCCGGTTCAGCGGACGTATCTCACCGCCCGCTCGACGGAGTTCGACGCGGTCCTGGTGGCCGCGTCGGGGGCCCCGGCGGCGGACGCCGCGCAGGGACGGGACGCGAAGGCCGGTGAGCCGGGGGCGTCGCTGGATCCCAGAGTCGTGCTGCTGCTGTCGGAGATGTTCCGGCACGCCAAGGCGATCGGCGGCTGGGGCCCGGCCGTCACGTGCCTGGACGGGGCGAGCATCCCGCCGGACGCCGCGGGCATCGCCCTCGGGGACGGGCCCGACGACGTCGTGGCGCAGCTCACCGGACTGCTCGCTGCCCACCGGGCCTGGGAACGCTTCCCGGCGGCCGGGGTCTAGCACCCGGCGGCCCTAGTCGTCGTCGTCCTTGCCCTTGCCCTTCCCCTTGTTACTGTCAGCCGGCGGCGCCGGCGCGACGGCGGGCGGGGGAGCCGCCGCTGCCGCTGCTGCCGCTGCCGCCGCCGCAGCGGCGGCGGCGTCGGCTTCGGCCTGGGCGGCGGCTGCGGCCTGCGCTGCCGCTTCCTGTTCGGCGGCAACCCGGGCGGCCTCGGCCTGACGGGCATTGAGGTCCACGCGGACGGCGTCAACGGACTTCCGGATGCTCTGGTGCCGGACAAAGGACACCTCGCCACGGGCGGCCGCTTCGTCCAGCTTCAGGACGAGCTCGTCGAGGTGTCTCAGCGACCCGGCCGGATCATTGGCTGCGGCGGCCTCGGTCACGGCAAGGACCTGGGATTGCAGTTCCCGGGCGGCAGCGCGGTCCAGCTCCGGCGCCGGGGCACAGCCGGCCAAGGCGCCGGTGAGCAGTGCCGTGCCGAGGAGCCAACCCGCAAGGAGCGGACGGGTGCGGCGCGGACGGAACGGGGACCGGGCACTGCGGTCCAGCCGGGTGCTCAGGTTCATGGCTCCACACTCTTCTGCAGCTCTTGGAGGTGCTGTCCCAGGTCCCCGGTCACGGCCGGATAGGGGACGACGGCGGGTGGTTCAGGCGCTGCCAGGGCAACGGCAGCCGTGACGGCACCCGTCACGAGCGCCAGGAGCGCGAGAGACAGCAGGACTTGGGTGCGGCGGCCGGCCCGCCGGAAGCGCGAGGCGGTCCGGGACCGCCAGGAGCCGCGGTTGGCCTCCGGGGTGGTGACGGCGTCCGGGTCCAGCAGGTACCCGGGCCGGGCGCCGGTGCTGGCACGGCCGCCCGTGCTGGCAACACCGCCGTCGCCGGTGGCGGTGGCGGCAACTGTGGTGGCGGCCGGGTCGCCAACGGGCATGGCAAGTGTCCCGTGGTTGGAGTCTGGTCCGGCCGGGGACAGCAGCGGGGGCCTGGCCGGCGGGGCCGGCAGCACGCGGGTGCGTTCTTGGGCGAGGAGCCCGGGGAGTGACTCGGGCGAGACCAGGGCATGTCGCAACGCCACTTCGAGGTCCGCGGCCGACGGACGTTCCAGGGGATCCAGCCCTGTCATGGCCCGGATCAGTTTGGTCCATTCGGCGGGCACGGAATCCGGGATTGCCGGGGCCCGGTGCAGTCTCGCGACGGCGGATTCCACCGCACTGCCGGGGTATTCGAGCTCACCCTTGATGCATTCCAGCAGGACCAGGCCCAGGGAGTAAATGTCGCTTGCCGGACCAAGGTCGGCGCCGCGGGATTGTTCAGGACTCAGGTACGCGGCGGTCCCCACCATGGTGCCGGTGGCCGTCAGCCGGGTCCCGTCCATCATGCGGGCAATCCCGAAGTCGGTGAGCTTCGGCCGCAGGGGCTCCCCGGGACGGACCGGAACGAGCAGAATGTTTGCAGGTTTGATGTCCCGATGGACGATGCCCAGCGAATGGACGTAGGCCAGGGCGTCCGACACACCGGCGCCGATGACCGCGATGTCAGCCAGCGGCAACGGACTGTGCCGGATCCGGGCCCGGAGGTCTTGCCCGTCCACCAGCTCCATGGTCAGGAACGGCCGGGGTTCCTCGGGGATGCGGGCGTCCGTGCCGGCGTCGAAGAGAGTGACCAGGCTCGGATGGTTGAGGGTGGCCAGGAGTTGAATTTCCGCTTCCTGACGCCTGAGTTCGTCAGGATCGGCGGATTGCGGGGCAAAGAGCTTGAGAGCCACGTCGCGGCCGAGGTTCACGTCCCTGGCGCTGTAGACGGACGCCATGCCGCCCCTGCCGATCAGTTCCCCCAGCCGGTAGCGGCCGCTCAGGAGCTCTGCCGCGGTGCTATCGGGCGAAGTACTGTCCACGTTGTCCCCGTTCCTTCTCCCCGTGCGCCACGGCGGCGCCCCTGAAGAATGATACCGGGATGGGTATCGGCTCCTCGCACTGCGGCCGCGGACCGACGGCCGCAGTGCGGTGGACTCGCGCATCCTGCGAGGCCGTTGAGTCCCCCAGCGGACCCAACGACGGATTTGCTTTTCCGGAGCCTGCAGCGTCGTTGAGTCCCCCAGCGGACCCAACGACGGAATGCCTTGCCGGAGCTGCGACGCCGTTGAGTCCCCCAGCGGACCCAACGACCTCACCCCGGCCTCACAAGACCTTAGCGGAGGCGGGAGCGGCCCCTAGGGCGGGCGTTCCTGGTAGTGCGGGGAGGGTTTGCGGCGCGCCGGGAATCCGGCGGGGCGGGGCGGGACAGTGTGCAGCGCGGGCGCTGACAGTGCCCGTTCCTTGGCGGGGGAAGCGAGGGGGCATAACGGTGCGCCGGAATACCGGCAGCGGACGGTGCCGTCCATTGGGGATCTCCTGAATGACTGTTGACGGGCGCCCAAGGCAGCCCGATTGGCCGTACTCTGTGGAGGGCAGAGACGGCTAACTAGTCAGGAGATGAACCGGGGTCAGCGGCGACGGCTGAGTGCACGTGCTGCAGCGGACCACGGATTGGATCAGCGCCGGCTGTGGGAATGACGAGATACGGGCTGGGAAGCCACGCGGCCCCACCGGCCGGTCCACCGGACGAAGCGGTATTGCCGGAGCCGGAGCCGGGCGCCGCGGGCAGGGCGTCGGGAGCGGGCAGACCTGTCCCGTTGGGCCACGGTGTGGGACTGTCATTGCCGGCCGGTGCTGGCGGCACAGTGCCTTCCGGGGTGGCGCCCGCCGGGGGCGCGCTGCCTGTCTGCTGGCCGTCCGCTCCCGGCCGGGCAGCAGTGTCCAGGGCCGGGAGGTACAGCGGGGTTCCGAAAACCTCGATGTCGGGTGCGGGCGCGGGTTCCTGCAGCGCGGTCAGGCGATCCTCGGTGACGTTGCAGTCCGCCGGGACGTCGGGTTCCGTGGTGGATACCGGGTCCGGGGCCGTCACGATCGGGAGAGCCGCGTCAAGGAGCGCCAGGTCAGGAACCGCCGGTTCAGTCGGTGGCACCGCGTCCGTGACCGTGGGCCCGTCCAGCAGCGGGTCCGTTGTCACCGCGTCGGCTGGTGCCGTTGCCGTGGGCGACGGGCTAGGTGCCGTTGTCGTGGGTGACGGAGTGGGTGCCGTTGTCGTGGGTGACGGAGTGGGTGACGAAGTGGGCGCCGTTGTCGTGGGCGACGGGCTGGGTGCCGTTGTCGTGGGTGACGGGCTGGGTGCCGTTGTCGTGGGTGACGGGCTGGGTGCCGTTGTCGTGGGCGACGGCGTGGGAGTGGTGGCCGGGTCAGTGGCGGGGATTGTTGGCTCGGGATCGGAGACGGGATCGGCCACGGGTGCGGTCGGATCAGGCGCGGGAGCCGGGTACGTGACGGCCGGGTCCGGAGCGGGCGAGGGCGTGGGGCCGGAATCAGTCCGCGTGGGGGTCGGCGTTGGATCGGTGACCGGCTCGGTGACCGGATCGGGTTCCGGCGGGGTCGTCGGCAGGGCGGTGGTCTCCGCTGCCGGTGCCGACGTGTTGGTCGGCAGGACGGTGGCCTCCGCTGCCGGTGCCGTCGTGTTGGTCGGCAGGACGGTGGCCTCCGGCGCGGGTGCCGGCGCGGGCTCGGTGGGCAGTACAGAAGTCGCCGGGACGGCGGGGTCCGGCGTCGGCTCCCCGGTGGGGGCCGGGGCCGGAACAGTCGCCCATGACGTTCCTTCGGGCGTGACGCCAGCCGCCACGGTGGCTTCAACCGTCGCCGGGGCGGGGGACGCGGAAAGTGTCGGAGTGGGGACGACAGCAGTGAGGGTGATGGTTCCGGCGACGGTGACGTCGGCGGTTGGAGTGGGGTCCGGGGCATCGTGCGCGCTGGCAGCCGTCGCAGAGAGGGCAATCCACGCGAGTCCGGCGGCGCCGCCTAGGATGACCCTCCGGAGTGGACGGCGCGAGCGTAACGGGACTGTTGCTGGGTCCACTCGCACACCCCATTTCCCGGATAGGTCGACGGTTCCCTATAGGGTAAGTCCGCGCGCGGGGGCGAGTCCAGAGCCCAAAGTAACACGGGGCGGGTTTACCGGGCGGAAACGGCCGTCACCGCGTGTCATTCGGGTAGCTGACACCCAGTTGGGCGCGCACGCCGTCGAACAGCCGCATGGTGTTCAGGGAGTCCTCGAGCGGCATCACGGGGCTCTCGGTGAGTCCGTGCTGGATGCACCGCGTCACCTCGCGCAGTTCATAGCAGTAGCCCCGGCCGACGACGTCGAAGGACTCGCTGCGGGTCTCGTCGAAGCCGACCCGTACTTGGAGTTCCTTGGGGTTGTTGATCGATCCGATGGCCTGCAGGAACCCCTGGCTGCCGGCCACGGTCGCCGTCCGGGGGCCGTGCGCCAGCAGGGATGAGGTCAGTTGCGCCTGGGCGCCGTGGTGGTAGCCGAGGGTCAGGGCGTTCTGGGCGTCCACGCCGTCGTCGTTAAGCCAGCCGGTGGCGCTGACGGTCTGCGGGAAGCCCAGGGTGCCCAGGGCCCAGAGCAGCGGGTACACCGTGATATCCAGCAGCGCGCCGCCGCCGTCCTTCGGGGCCCACAGGCGGGAGGTGGGCGAATACGGCGCCGGGAAGCCCAGGTCCGCTCCCACCCACTTGACCTCGCCGATCTCACCGGAAGCGGCGATCTCGAAGGCCCGCTGCATGCTCGGCAGGAACCGGCTCCACATCGCCTCCATCAGGAACAGGCCCTTGTCCCGCGCCAGCGAGACCAGCTCGGAGGCCTCCCGCGCGTTGACGGTGAGCGCCTTCTCGCACAACACGTGCTTGCCGGCGTTCAGGGCCGCCAGCGCGATTTCGTGGTGGTGGGCGTGCGGCGTGGCGACATACACGACGTCGACGTCGTCATTGGCGAGCAACCGAGCATAGCCGGTCTGCCCGTTGAGGTCACCGTATGCCCGGGCGAAGCCGAAGTCCGCGGCGAACGCATCCGCTGCCGCCTGGGTGCGCGAACTGACCGCGTACAGCTCGGCGTCGGGGAGGAGTTCCAGGTCGCGGGTCACGGACGCCGCGATGCCCCCCGTGGCGATGACGCCCCAGCGCAGCCTGGCGCCGGTGGCTGTGCGGGGATCGGGGTCCGGCTGGCTGAACAGCCAGGGTGTGGCGATGTGGGCGGTCATGGAGTCATCCTCTCACCCGGCGGGGGAGGTCCTGGGTTGCGCACGCCGGAGGTGAGGGAGGTCCCGGGTTGCGCACGCCGGAGGTGAGGGAGCGTCGGGGTTGCGCACGCCGGAGCTGAGGGAGCGTCGGGTTGTGGGCCGCGGAGGCCGGCGACGGGATGGGGGGTCCCGCCTCCGGCGTCCGCGGCGGCTGTGGGGGAGTGCCGGGCGGGGCGCTACGCGGGAGCGCCCGCTGCGACCCGGCTGCGCGCTGCCTCCTCGGTCAGCCGGCCCTGCTGGAGCCGGAACCGCCGGTCGGTCTTGTTGGCCAGCGAGCGGTCATGGGTGACCACGAGGATGGTGGTGTTGTGGTCCCGGCTGAGTGAGCTGAGGAGCTCGATGATGTGTTCGCCGGTCTGCTCGTCCAGGTTGCCCGTGGGCTCGTCCGCGAGGATCAGCCTGGGGGAGTTGGCCAGCGCGCGGGCAATCGCCACCCGCTGCTGCTCGCCGCCGGAGAGCCGGTTGATGCGGCGCCCGTGCTTGTCCGGGTCGAGCTGCACCCGTTCCAGCAGCTCCCGGGCCCGTTCCCGGCGGGCGGCCTTCCGGATCCCGGCAAATTCCATCGGCAGCATGACGTTGTCCACCGCGGAGAGGTTGGGGATCAGGTTGAACTGCTGGAACACAAAGCCGATGTCCCGCCGGCGGTACTCGGTGAGCTTGCCGTCGGGCATGCCGGCCAGGCTCACGCCGTTGACCAGCACATCCCCGCTCGTGGGTTTGTCGAGGGCGCCGAGCAGGGACAGCAGGGTGCTCTTGCCGCTGCCGCTCTTGCCCACAATCGAGGCCAGAGTCCCCTGCTCGAGCATGAAGCTGACATCGTTGACCGGCTTGATGGTGCGGTCGCCGGACTTGAACGTGCGGACCAGGTTCTTGACTTCGATCATGGCTACTCTCCTCGGAGGACTTCGATGGGGCGGATGCGGGCGGTGAGCAGGGCAGGTACCAGGGCCCCGATGACGGCGACGCCAAACACGGCGGCAATGCCCGCGGCGATGACGCCGGGGGAGGCGCTCGCGGTGACGGAGGTCAGCAGCTGGCCGGCCCCGCCGAGGGGATTCGCGCCGGGCATCCCGCCGGGCATCCCGCCGGGAAGTCCCGGGCCCCCGCGCTGGCCGGCCATGGTGGTGGCGGTGGCCGTGGCGGTGTTGGAACTGATCAGCGCGGAGGCGATGCCGCCGCTGGCGAAGGACGCGACGGCGGCACCCACCACACTGCCCAGGGCCACGAGGACCAGCGCCTCCAGCACGAACTGCAGGCCGATGGTGCGGTTGGGGGCGCCGATTGCCTTCAGCACCCCGATTTCCCGGCGGCGCTCGCGGACCAGCATGACCATGATCAGCAGGATGATCAGGCCCGCGGTGGCCAGGGCCGCCACGAAGGCGATGAAGGAGATGTTCTTGACGCTGCCGAGTGAGCTGACCGCGGTTTCGAGGTTCCGCTCGCCCTGGCTGACATCCGCCGCGCCGGTGCCGAGCGCGGCCTGGAGGGCCGTCTTGGCGGCGTCGACGTTCTCCAGGGAATTGACCGTGACGATCATCGTGGACAGCTCGCCGGGGAGTTCCGCGAGCGTCTGGGCCGTGGGGAGCGTGAGGTAGAGGGCGTTGTTGCCGAAGGCCGTGCCGGCGTCGAACAGGCCCACCACGGTGAAGCTCTGGTCCTTGACGGTGAACGTCGAGCCGACGGTCAGACCGTTCTTCTCGGCCAGGGTGGTGCCCAGCAGGGCGCCGGCGGAGGCCACCGTGTAGTCGCCCAGGCCGGTGCCCTGCGTCAGCGCCAGGGCCTTGCCGGTGGTGTCCACCTCGGCTCCGATGCCGGTGGCAGTGACGGGTACGGAGAAGGCGGGTGCAGCGGTGGCGGTGCCGGACGCTCCCGTTGCGCCCTCCGCGGCCTGGTTGCGGGTGCCGAGTGTTCCGGCGTCGACGGCGGCCGTGAGGCTCGTGGTCACGGTGGTGGCGGACTGGCCGCCGGGACCGCCCTGGCTGCCTGGACCTCCCTGCCCGCCGGCCCCGGTCTGGGCGGCGGCCGCCGCGGCGTTGCGCAGCCTCAGCGCCTTGGTGCCGACGACGGTGCTCACGTCGGGCACGGCGGCCGCCGTCGCGGCCTGTTCGGCGGTCAGCGGCTCGCCGCCGCCTTCGAAGCCCTGCCCGCCGGCGGGATTGACGGTCAGCACGGTGCCCACCGAGGCGTTGAGCTCCGCGACCTTCCCCGCGACGGCCTGGTTGGCCACCAGCATGGCCAGCGCGAGTCCGATGGCAACCGCCAGCACGGCCACCACGGCCGCTGTTCTGACCTTGTTTCTGAAGGCGTTGCCTATACTCCGGGCAAGGACGCTCACGTGACTCCTAGGGATCTTGGGCCGGCCGGAAGGGCCGGCGGCTGATCCCACACTGGTACGGGCTGCTGTGCGGACCGCCATGCGGAGCTATGGATCCGCTGTGAGGGGCCGAGCAGGAAGATTTCGGGCAGCAAAAAGCCCCGGCCCGCCAGGAGGCGGAACCGGGGCTCTTTGAGGTGCTGTTCGGACAGGAACTACTGCTTGGTGATCGGTCCGAGCACCGGATCGTTGACGTATTCCGTGTAGACGTTTTCCTGCGTCACGATGACCGGCTCCAGCAGGTACGCCGGAACAACCTTGACCGTGTTGTTGTAGGACTTGTCATCGTTGATCTCGGGCGTCTTGCCGGCCTGGAGGTCCTTGACCATGGTGATGGCGTGATCCACGAGCTTGCTGGTGTCCTTGTTGATGGTGGAGTACTGCTCTCCGGCCATGATGGACTTCACAGACTCAACTTCGGAGTCCTGCCCGGTGACGACCGGAATCGGCTTGCCGGCAGCCTTGACCGAGGTGATGATCGCCCGGGCCAGGGTGTCGTTCGGGGACAGCACACCGTCGAGCGGTGCGGTGCTGTAGGTACCGGCGAGCAGGGTGTCCATGCGGCGCTGGGCGTTCTCTGCCTTCCAGCCCTGGGTGACGGCCTGCTCGAACGTCGTCTGGCCGGACAGCACCTTGAGGGTGCCGTCGTCCATCTTCGGCTTCAGGACGCTCATGGCGCCGTCGAAGAAGACCTTCGCGTTGGCGTCATCCGGGGAGCCGGCGAAGAGCTCGATGTTGTACGGGCCCTCCGGCTTCTTGGCCTTCATGCCCTCCAGCAGCGCCTGGCCCTGGAGTTCACCGACCTTGAAGTTGTCGTAGGCCACGTAGTAGTCGACGTTGGCGGTGTTCAGGAGCAGACGGTCATACGCGATGACCGTGGCGCCGGATTCCTTGGCCTGCTGGAGCTGGGTGCCCAGCTGTGCACCGTCGATGGCGCCGACGATGATGACCTTGGCGCCCTTGGTGATCATGGCGCTGATCTGGTTCTGCTGTTCCGAAACGCCGCCATTGGCGAACTGCACATCCGGCTTGAAGCCGGCGGCGGTGAGGCCGTCGTTGAAGAGCGTCTCCGCCAGGACCCAGTTTTCACTGGTCTTCTGGGGGAGCGCGACGCCGATCAGGGAGTCTTTGGGGAATGCTTCCCCGCCGGTGGTGGACCCGCCGGTGGTCCCGGTGTCGGTGCGGCCGCAGGCTGTCAGCGCCAGTGCCGCAATAGCAGCGATCGCTGCTGCCTTTCCTGCTTTACCAATCAGTCGCATTGTTTGGTTCACTTTCTTTAGATGGTGTGCGGAGAATCGTGATGGAACGGATCAGGGAGTGGATTAGATGCCCCTGGAGATGACCTCTTTGGTGGAGGTCGTCTCGTCGGGCTTCAGCTCGCTGCTGCGGCCGAAGTTCTTGAACATCAGGCCGATGATGGACTTCTTGCCCTGGGACTTGTTGTAGACGTCGAAGGCGACGGCGATCAGGAGCACGAGGCCCTTGATGATCTGGGTCAGGTCGGCGCCGACGCCGAGCAGCTGCAGGCCGTTGTTCAGCACGGCCATCACCAGGCCACCGACGATCGAGCCGATCACGGTGCCGACGCCGCCGGTCACCGCGGCGCCGCCGATGAACACGGCCGCGATGGCGTCCAGTTCCCAGCCGACGCCGTCGAACGGGCCCGAGGCGGTGGAACGGCCGACGAAGATCATGCCGGCGAGGCCGGCCAGGACGGACATGTTCATCATCACCAGGAAGTTGACCTTCTTGGACTGCACGCCGGAGAGCTCGGCGGCGTGCCGGTTGCCGCCGACCGCGTAGATGTGGCGGCCGATGACGGTCTTGGAGGAGATGAACCCGTAGATGATCACCAGCGCAGCCAGGATCAGGCCCGGGATCGGGAAGGACGTGCCCGGCCGGCCGGTGGCGAACAGGTACGTCGCGTAGAGGATGGCGCCGCAGATCAGGATCAGTTTGACGATGCTGACCCAGGCTTCGGGCACCTCGGCGCCGAGGGCCTTGGCGTTGCGGCGGGAGCGGATCTCACTGAAGACCACAAACGCGACGCCGAGCAGGCCCAGCAGCAGGGTGAGGTTGTTGTAGCCGACGTTCGGCCCGACCTCGGGCAGGTAGCCCGAACCGATCTTCTGGAAGTCGGCCGGTACCGGGATGGTGTTGGACTTGCCGACGTACTGGTTGGCGCCGCGGAAGATGAGCATGCCGGACAGCGTGACGATGAACGCCGGGATGCCGACATACGCCGTCCAGAACCCCTGCCAGGCGCCGATCAGCACTCCCAGCCCCAGCCCCATCAGGATGCCCAGGTACCAGGGGATGCCCCAGTCCCGGATGAAGAGGGCCACGCAAACGCCCACGAACGCCGCAACCGAGCCGACGGAGAGGTCGATGTGGCCGGCAATGATCACCAGGACCATGCCAATGGCCAGGATCAGGATGTAGGAGTTGCCGTTGAAGAGGTTGATGACGTTGCCCGGGGTGAGCGTCCGGCCGTCGGTTGCAATCTGGAAGAAGATGATCAGGGCCACCAGGGCGAAGATCATGCCGAATTGGCGGGTGTTGCCGCCAAAGAGCTTCTTGAGCGCGTTCATTGTTTCAGTCCTTGTTTCCGGAGGGTACGGAGCAGTTGGCCACAGCGGGTCAGGCGGTCTTGCGGGCCGAAGTCATGAGTTTCATGAGCGTTTCCTGGCTGGCTTCGTCCTTGTTGAGCACGCCGGTGATGGCGCCTTCGAAAATGGTGTAGATGCGGTCCGAGAGGCCCAGCAGCTCGGGCAGCTCCGAGGAAATCACAATGATGCCCTTCCCCTGGTTCGCCAGCTGCTGGATGATGCCGTAGATCTCGTACTTGGCGCCGACGTCGATCCCTCGGGTGGGCTCATCCAGGATCAGGAGCTCGGGGTCGGTGAACATCCACTTCGCCAGCACCACCTTCTGCTGGTTGCCGCCGGAGAGCTTGGCGACGCCCTCCTCGACCGACGGGGCCTTGGTCCGCAGGGACTTGCGGTACTGCTCGGCGACGGTGAACACCTTGTTGGCGTCAATCACGTTGTGCTTGCTGACCTTCTTGAGGTTGGCCGAGACCGTGGTGGCCTTGATGTCATCCAGCAGGTTCAGCCCCAGGGACTTGCGGTCCTCGGTGACGTAGCCCAGTCCCGCGTCGATCGCCTGCTTGACGCTCTTGAGTTCGACGTCCTTGCCGTCCATGTGGATCTGTCCGGAGAGGAACCGGCCGTAGGACCGGCCGAACACGGAGCGGGCGAGCTCGGTGCGCCCGGCGCCCATCAGCCCCGCGAAGCCGACGATCTCGCCCCGGCGGACGAAGAAGTTGGAGTTCTTGCAGACCATGCGGTCCTGGACCTGCGGGTGGCCCACATTCCAGTTCTTGACCTCGAAGAAGACCTCGCCGATCTTCGGCTCGTGCTCCGGGAAGCGGGATTCCAGGGTCCGGCCAACCATGCCCTTGATGATGCGGTCCTCGTCGACGCCGTCGGCCTTGACGTCCAGCGTCTCGATCGACTTGCCGTCACGGATGATGGTGATCGAGTCCGCGATCTGCTCGATCTCGTTCAGCTTGTGGGAAATGATGATGGACGTGATGCCGCGGCCCTTCAGGCCGAGCATGAGGTCCAGCAGGTGCTGGGAATCGGATTCGTTCAGGGCGGCCGTGGGCTCGTCGAGGATGAGCAGCTTCACCGACTTGTTCAGGGCCTTGGCGATTTCGACGAGCTGCTGCTTGCCGACGCCGATTTCCTTGATCGGGGTCTCCGGGTCCTCCCGGAGTCCGACGCGGGCCAGCAGTTCGGTGGAGCGGATCCGGGCCTCGGCCCAGTCGATCACACCGCGCTTGGTGGGTTCGTTGCCCAGGAAGATGTTCTCCATGATGGACAGCTCGGGGATCAGCGCGAGCTCCTGGTGGATGATCACGATGCCGGCGTGCTCGCTGGCCCGGATGTCCTTGAACTGCTGGACTTCGCTCTGGTAGACGATGTCGCCGTCGTAGCTGCCGTAGGGGTAGACCCCCGAGAGTACCTTCATCAGGGTGGACTTGCCGGCGCCGTTCTCGCCGCAGATCGCGTGGATCTCGCCGGCCTTTACCCGCAGGTTCACCTCGGACAATGCTTTAACGCCGGGGAACTCTTTGGTGATGGAGCGCATCTCGAGAATAATCGGATCGCTGTGCGTGTTGAGGGACGTCATCTGCCCTTACGCCTCCAATGCATGACTTCGTTGTCCGCCCCTGCAAACCGCAGGGTCGTCTGATGGAAAAGTAAACTGGATCACGGGCCTTGTCGTCAAGTCTTTAACGCAACAGCCCGATAACGAAAAGCTCAGCCGCGCCGGATTCCGGCGTGCTGGAAGACCAGGGCGGTCGCGCCCAAGGCCTCGGCGCGGTCCCCCAGGGAGGACATCGTGAGCGTCGTCGTCTCCCCGATCACGGGCACGGCGTGCCGGACCAGGCCCCGCCGGATCGGGTCCAGCAGCAGCTCGCCGAGGCCCGCCAGCGGGCCGCCCACCACGATCACTTCGGGGTTGATCAGGTTGGCCACATTGCCCAGCGCGCGGCCGACGGCGAGCCCGGCGTCGTCCACCACACGCAGGGTCGCGGAGTCCCGGGCGAGGGCCTTGCGGACGATGTCCTCCGGGGTGAGCGGCGCGTCCTCCCCGCGGCCCAGGAGCTCGATCATGGTGGTGGTGGAGGCGATGGTCTCCAGGCAGCCGCGGTTCCCGCAGCGGCAGACCAGCCCGTGCTCGTGGATGGTGGCGTGGCCGATTTCGCCGGTGATCCCCACGTTGCCGTAGTAGGGCATCCCGTTCAGGATCAGCCCCGCGCCGATGCCGGATCCGATCTTGAGGAACAGCAGGTTGCTGATGCCGGTGTGCGGCCCCCAGGTCACCTCCGATAGGGCCCCGAGGTTGGCGTCGTTGTCGAGGAAAACCGGGAGATCCAGCGCCTCCTCGAGGCGTTGCAGGATGTTGATACCCACCCATTCGGGCAGGATGGCGCCCTGCGCCACCGTCCCGGTGCGGCGGTCGATGGGTCCCGGGATGCCGACGCCGGCGCCCACGACCGCGCTGCGCTCCACGCCGCTGCTGGCCAGGAGCCGGTCCAGGAGTCCGACGGCGGCGGTGATGCCTTCCTCGGCGTGGTGGCCCAGGGGGAGCAGGACCGATTCCTCGGCGATCACGTGGTAGCTCAGGGAGGCGAGGACGACGCGCAGGTGACGGCGGCCGAAGTCGATCCCGACGGCGACGGCCCCGTTGCTGTTGAGCCGGACGTTCAGGGCCCGCCGGCCGGAGCTGGTGATCGGTTCGGTGGAGGCCAGTCCGGCGTCCTGCATGATCTTGACGATGTTCGAGACCGTGGCCGTGGAGAGGCCGGTCTGCCGTGCCAGTTCCGCCTGCGTGGAGGGCCCGGCGAGAAGGCATTCAATGATCCGCTGTTGGTTCAGATGCCGGAGCGCGGATTGCGATCCGGGGTTTTTGGTTCGGCTCCTCGTTGAGCGCGTTGGTGAGGGCATGCAATGAAGATTGCCCCATCCGCGTCTTGTAGTCAAGAAGTTAACGCATGATAGCTCCGGAAGTAGGCTGGCGGGGCCGGTGCGCAGCTTGGCGCCCGTGTCGGACGGGGCCCCTGGCGGGGCCGGCGCGGGGCGCGGCGCCGTGTCCGGCGGGGCCCCTGCCGGGGCGGAAAGGGCATTCCGTCCCGCTTCCCGGACGGCCGGGCGGAAATGCACCGAAGCGGCGATGCCTGCGGATGGCTACGCTGGAGGAGCGGGAGTCCGCCGCCAAGGGCGGACCCTAAGGACGCTGAGGTGGTAATGGTGCTACTGGCCCTGATGCAGGCGAACGCCGCCGTGCTGGACGTTGATGCCAATTGCGCTGCGGTGGATGCCGCCGCCGGGAGGGCCGCTGCGGCGGGCGCCCGGCTGCTCCTCACCCCGGAGCTCTTTCCGGTGGGCTATGCGCCCCTCCGGCTGCGGGCGGAGCTTGACCCGGCGACGCTGCCCTCCCTTCGGACGGCCCTGGCGGAGATTGCCCGCCGGAACGGCATTGCGCTGGTCTACAGCCTCCCCGCCGTCACCGTGGCGGGGGCATGGCAGATCACGGCCACCCTCGTCGATCACACCGGCGAGGAGCTCCTCAGCTACGCCAAGGTCCACCTCTTCGGGCCGGAGGAGCGCCAGGCGTTTGTCCCCGCCGCGGCCAGTCCCGGCGTCGTTGACTTCCTCGGGGTCAGGACCTCACTGGTGATCTGCTACGACGTGGAATTCCCTGAAGCCGTCCGTGCCGCCGCGGTGCGCGGCGCCGAACTGCTGCTGGTGCCGACCGCCCTCGCGGAGGGATTCGATGCCGTGCCGCAGGTGCTGATCAGGGCGCGGGCCCTGGAGAACCATCTGACGGTGGCCTACGCCAACCACTCCGGAACGGAGGACGGCTGCGACTTCCTGGGCGGCAGTGTCATCGCAGCCCCGGACGGCAGGCTCCTGGCCGCGGCCGGCACCGGCGCCGAGCTGCTGTTCGCCGAGCTGCCGGAGCCGGGCGCGGCCGGGCACGAGGTGGCGTACCTGGAAGATCTCCGGCCGGAGCTCTACCGCTCCTGGGGCAGCTGACCGGAACCGGGCTCCGGGGCATCCGGCGCGGCAGGTGCATCCGGCGCGGCAGGGACGTCGGGCGCGGCAGGGGCGTCCGCCGCCGCCGCCATCCCCGGCAGCTCGTCCGTGTACTGCAGGGCGATCCAGAGCTCGGCCCGGGCCTGGGCCTGGTTGAGATCCAGTTCCAGCAGCTCCGCGAGCAGGCCGATCTGCCGGCGGATGCTGTTGCGGTGCAGGCCGGTGGCTTTGGCCGTGGCATCCCAGCTGCCGTTCTCGCCGAGCCAGGCGCGGAGGATCCCAAGCAGGGCGTCCCGCCGCTCCGGTGCCAGCGCCAGCACGGGTGCCAGCAGCCGGGCGGCCAGCATGGCGCCGGCCTCCTTGCCGAGCAGCCCGGCCACGGACCACGTCACGTCATCCACCCGGACGCTGCGTCCGGTGGTCGCGACGCGGCCGCGGAGGGACCAGGCCCGCTGGTAGGTTTCCGCGAGCCCGGACAGCTCGGTGGCGCTGCCGACCACGAGGCGCCAGCCGAGCCGTTCCACACCGGCGAGCAGGGCGTCGTCGACCTTCAGCCGGGTGATGGCGGCAAAACCGGAGTCGGTGAGCTCCACCAGCTTGGTATCAAACATCCGGCGCCATTCCAGCAGCTCCCGCACGGGACTCTCGACGGGGCGGCCGGCGCGGCCCGGAGCGGCGGCCGCCCCTGCCGGCGCGGCGGTGCCGGCCGGGACCGCGGTGCCGGCCGGCGGAACGGTGACTGCGGAGGCCGCCGGGGCGTCGGGAGTTCCGGGCGCCTCCGGGCGGAGGCCCAGGACCACGCGCAGCTGCCCGGACCGGGTGGAGGAGACGCTCTGCGCCAGCAGGTCCTTGAGCGCGTTGAGGTGGCGGGTGCCTCCGGAGACCAGACTGTCCGGATGCAGCAGCAGCGCGGTGGCCAGCTGGCTGGGGGCCAGAGAGCCGCTGGTGCGCTGGCGCACCAGCAGTTCCAGCAGCCCGACGGCGGTGGAGACGACGCTGTTCTGGGCCGGGGTGAGCGGGGCGTCGGTGCCGAGGACCAGGGCGCCCAGGTTGGCGTCCCGAGTGCTGCGCAGGGGATACCCGAACACCAGCGCCGAACCTGCCGTGCCGAACGAGTCCAGTTCCACGCGCGGGCCGCTGCCGGAGAGCAGCCTCGCCAGCAGGGGCTGCAGCGTTGCCGTGTCCACGCCCGGCGTGGCGGGGGCTCCCGCTGCGCCGGCGGTTCCGCGGGCACGCACCCGCCCGTCGGCGCCCACCAGGACCGCCCAGACCGGAACCCGCTGCACGAGGGCGGCCAGGAGTTCGTGTTCCGGCCGTGCCGACAGCACCGCGCGCATGAGCTGCCGGTTCGTGTCCGCGAGCTGCCGGAACGTCGTGGCGTTGTCCGATTCCAGCAATTGCGAGAAAGCCAGGCCGACGGCGGCGAAGGGAACGGTCTTCGGGACGGCCACGAGGGTCAGGTTGTGCCGCCGGCAGGCCTGCACCACGGCGTCGGGCACCGCGTCGAAGTACGGCTCCAGGCCGAAGCCCAGGGCGGAGACGCGCGCCTCGACCAGCCGCCGCACGTAGGTGTCCACGAGTTCCGCGGCGCCGCCCCCTCCCAGGAACGGGAGGCCGGCGGTGAGCAGGAACTCGCCGTCGAGCAGGTACGGGGTGGGGTCCTCCAGCTCGCTCGGCTCCACCCAGCGCAGCCGCTCGGCCCCGTTGCCGCCGTCGTGCAGGACCGTCAGCTCCGGCGGCAGCTGGCGCAGGAACTGCGCCAGCGTGACGAAACCCAGCCGCTCGGCACCGTCAGCAGGGTTGCCGTGGAGGTCCAGGGCTGAGTGCTTCGGTGCATTAAGTCTCATGACTGAAGACTATAGGTCATTCTGCACAACCGTGAGAGCTGGCTCACAAGCCTAGGCTGGACCGGGGAAAAGACCACTACTGAAGAACGGACGTCAACGATGACTGTGCCAACTCTTATTGGAGAACGGCCGCCGGCCACCACGGGCCGTCCCGGACTGACCGCGCAGCTGCTTCGCCGCAAGCCGATCGGACAGCTCGTCAGCGAAGCCGAAAACGGCCACGGCGGCACGCGGCTGGTCCGCAGCTTCGGCGTGCTGCAGCTGACGATGATCAGCGTCGGCGCCACCCTCGGCACCGGCATCCTGGTGATCCTGGGTGAATCCGTGCCGCTGGCGGGTCCGGCCATCTGGGTCTCCTTCGCCATCGCCGGAGTCGCCGCGCTGCTCTCCGCCGTCTCGTACGCCGAGATGGCCGGGATGGTGCCCGCGGCAGGATCGAGCTACTCCTACACGTACGCGACGATGGGCGAAGGCATGGCCTGGATCTGCGGCTGGTGCCTGGTGCTCGAATACGCCGTCTCCGTGGCCGCCGTCGCCGTCGGCGCGGGCCAGTACGTCAACGAAGCCCTCCACGTCTTCGGCCTGGCGCTGCCGGACGCCCTCTCGCAGCCGCCCGGGGACGGCGGAGTGCTGAACGCGCCTGCGATCGTGATCGTGGTCCTGGCCATGGCGCTGCTGGTCCGCGGCGCCAAGGAAAGCGCCTGGATCAACACGGCCATTGTGGTGGTCAAGGTCGGCATCCTGGTGTTCTTCTGCGCCGTGGCGTTCACCGCCTTCAACGCCGCACACTTCGAACCGCTGCTGCCGATGGGCGCCGCCGGCGTCTCCGCCGCCGCCTCCCGGGTGTTCTTCTCCTACATCGGGTTCGACGCCGCCTCCACGGCCGGCGAGGAAGCCCGCAACCCGAAGCGCGACCTGCCCCGGGCCATCCTGCTCTCCATGCTGATCGTCACCACCATCTACGTGCTCGTCGCGGTCGCCGCGATCGGCGCGCGGCCCTGGGGCTGGTTCGACGGCACCGAAGCCGCCCTCGTGAAGATCCTGGAGGAGACCACCGGGCAGCCCTGGATTGCGCTGGTGTTCGCCGTCGGGGCCGTGCTGGCCATCGCCAGCATCGTGCTGACGGTCCTCTACGGCCAGACCCGCATCCTGCTGTCGATGTCACGCGACGGCATGGTGCCCAAAATCTTCGGCCGCGTCTCGCCCCGCACCGGAACCCCGGTGGCCGGGACCCTGATCGTGGGCACCGCCGTCGCCCTCACCGCGGGCCTCGTCCCGCTCGGGGCGCTGGCGGACGCCACCAGCATCGGCACACTCTTCGCCTTCGCCCTGGTCAACGTCGCCGTCATCCACCTGCGGCGCCGCCGGCCCGAACTCACCCGGAGCTTCCGCGTCCCGCTGTTTCCGCTGACCCCCATCCTCGGCGCCGCCATGTGCGGATACCTCATGCTCAACCTCGGCGCCGACACGTGGGTGGTCTTCGGACTGTGGATGCTGGTGGGACTGGCCGTCTACTTCGGCTACGGCCGCCGGCACTCCCGGGTAGCGGCGCTCAGCCACGAGGAATACCGTGAACTATCCGGCGCAGCCCCCTCCGACACCCCGCCCACGCCCGAACCGATGAAAGCACACCACTCATGACAACCGCCACAGAACTCCCGGCCCCCCGGCCGGCAGCGCCCGGCGCCGGCGACCAGGCCCCCATCACCATGCTGAATCCCGACTTCCCGTTCAGCTACGACCACTACCTGGCCCACCCGGACGGCCTGGGCGCCATCCCGGCCGGGCTCCACGGAGCCGAAGTGGCCGTCGTCGGCGCCGGTCTCTCCGGGCTGGTGGCCGCCTACGAGCTGATGAAACTGGGCCTGCGCCCGGTCCTCTACGAGGCGGACCAGATCGGCGGCCGGCTGCGGACCGCGAGCTTCCCCTCCGCCGCCGGCATCGTGGCCGACCTCGGCGGGATGCGCTTCCCCGTCTCCGGCAAGGCGTTCTACCACTACGTCGAGATGCTCGGGCTGGAAACCCAGGAGTTCCCCAACCCGCTGGCGGCGGCGACCTCCAGCACGGTAATCGAGCTCGCCGGGCAGAAACACTACGCGCGCACCCCGGCAGACCTGCCGCCGTTCTTCCGGGAGGTCGCGGAGGCCTGGAAGGCTGCCGTGAACGACGGTGCCAAGTTCGCCGAGATGCAGGACGCCATCCGCGCCCGGGACACCGCCCGGATCAAGGAGCTGTGGAACGCGCTGCTGCCGCTGCTGGATGAACAGACCTTCTACGGGTTCATCGCCGGCAGTGACTCGTTCAAGCAGGCCGGGTTCGCCCACCGCGAGGCGTTCGGGCAGGTGGGCTTCGGCACCGGCGGCTGGGACACGGACTTCCCCAACTCCATTCTGGAGATCCTGCGCGTCGTCTACACCGACGCCGACGACGCGCACCGGCTCATCGCCGGCGGGGCGCAGCGGCTCCCCGAGGCACTCTGGCAGCACGCGCCGTCGGGCATGGTCCACTGGCCCGAGGGAACATCACTGGCCTCGCTGCACGCCGGCGCCCCGCGGGGCGCCGTGGACCGGATCGCCCGGGACGGCAGTGGCGACTTCCGCATCCGGGAGCGGTGGGGCCGCGAGGCGGCCTATCCGGCCGTGATCACCACCTGCCAGTCGTGGCTGCTCTCGACGCGGATCCACACCGAGGAAACCCTGTTCCCGGCGGAACTGTGGACCGCGATCGAACGCTCCCACTACATGCAGTCCTCCAAAACCTTCGTGATGGTCGACCGGCCCTTCTGGAAGGACATCGACCCGGCGACGGGCCGGGAGGTCATGTCCATGACGCTGACCGACCGGCTGAACCGGGCCACTTACCTGCTGGACAACGGGCCCGAGCAGCCCGCGGTGATCCTGCTCTCCTACACCTGGAACGATGACGCGCTGAAATGGCTGTCCCTGGACGCGGACCAGCGGGTCGAGCTGATGCTGCACTCGCTCGAGCAGATCTACCCGGGCGTGGACATCGCCGGCCACATCGTCGGCCAGCCCATCACCGTCTCCTGGGAAGCGGACCCCAACTTCATGGGGGCCTTCAAGGCCAACCTGCCCGGACAGTACCGCTACCAGCAGCGCCTCTTCAGCCACTTCAAGCAGGACCGGCTCCCGGAGGGGCAGCGCGGAATCTTCCTAGCCGGCGACGACGTGTCCTTCACCGCCGGGTGGGCCGAGGGCGCCGTGACCACCGGACTGAACGCCGTCTGGGGCGTTGTCAACCACCTGGGCGGTTCGGCGGCGGCCGGGAACCCGGGACCGGGCGATCTGCTCGACGAACTGGGCCCGATCTCGCTGGACTAGGTCCGCAGCCGTCCTCAGCCGTCCTCAGCCGTGCAGTTCGCGGTGCGCCCGGGCCAGCTCCTGGTAGTGCACCGCGTTCTGCTGCACGCCCGAGAACTCCTCGTCGGTCAGCTCACGGCGGACCTTGGCCGGCACCCCGGCCACCAGCGAACGGGGCGGAACCACAGTGCCTTCCAGCACGACGGCGCCGGCGGCCACAAGCGAGCCGGCGCCGATCACGGCGCCGTTGAGGATGGTGGCGCTCATGCCGATCAGGCAGTCGTCCTCGACCGTGCAGCCGTGCACGACGGCGCTGTGCCCGACGCTGACCCGGGCGCCGACCGTGCAGGGGAAGCCCGGGTCGGCGTGCAGCACCACGTTGTCCTGCAGGTTGCTGCCGGCGCCCACGCTGATCGCGGCGGTGTCGGCCCGGACGGAGACGCCGTAGAAGGCGCTGGAGTTCTCGGCGAGCGTTGCCCTGCCGATCACCGAGGCGCTCGGTGCGATGAAGGCGGATTCGTGGACGGCCGGGGTGTCCCCGGCGAAAGCGTAAATGGGAGCCATGCCTCCAGCCTAGGACACACCCCCTCCCCGTTGCGCTATCACTTGTGGTGGTTCTCAGGGCTGAGAACCACCACAAGTGATAGGTCAACCGGGGTTGAACGGGCGTAGGATCGGGGCCATCAAAGGCCCTGTCCGGGAGGTGGTCCGTGATGACGGAAAACGGGAAGTTCCGACGACTGATGCGGCGGCTGGAGGGGTGGGACCGCCTCGACCCGGCGGTCCGGGTGGCGGAGCCGCTCGCGGGCCGGCTGGTGGCCAACCCCAGGCTGCGCAGTTTCTTCCGGGGTGACGCCACCGGCAGTATCCCGCATGCGGTCGCCACCGATGTGCCGTTCGGGGCCTGGTTCATGGCGATCTTCCTGGACCTCTTCCCCGACGAGGGGACCCGCCGGGCCGCCGCACGGCTCGTGGCCCTCGGCGTCGTCGCGGCCGGCCCCACCGGAATCACCGGCTGGGCCGAATGGGCCCGGGCGGACCGCGCCACCCGGCGTGTCGGCGTCGTCCACGCCGCGGCAAACGGCACGGCGACGCTGATCTTCCTGGCCTCCTGGGCCGCCCGTTCCCGCGGCCGGCACGACCTGGGCGTTGGGCTGGCCCGGCTGGGCGGCGTCCTGCTGATCGTCGGCGGATTCCTGGGCGGCTACATGCGCAGCGTGCGCCGCCCCTGACCCCGTTGAGCTATCACCTATGGTCACTATGAGCGCTGGGAACGACCAAAAGTGATAGCTCAACGGTGTTTTCAGTTGGGCGGGGCGGGGGAGCGGAGCACGGTGAAGCCCGGGCCCTGTTCGTTGAGGTCCTGTTCGTTGAGGTCCTCTTCGGGGAGGCGGCCTTCGGGGAGGACGACGGCGATCGGCGCCCCGGGCGCGGCCACCCGCTCCAGTTCCCGGACGACGTCGTCCCATTCCGCCGGGGGCAGTCCCGCGAGGGCGTCAACCGCCCACACCGAGGGGAAGACCGAGTCGGGGAAGGGCAGCGAGCCGGCCGGAGCGACGGAGGCTTCCAGGCCCCGGGCCCGCGCCGCATGGATGTTCTCCTCGGACGGGTCGACGCCGGTGAAGTGGATGCCGGACTGGACAAAGCGCAGCCCGTCGGAGCCCTGGCCGCAGTCCAGGCCCAGCACACCCCGGCGGTCCTCAGCCTTGAGCAGGGCCACGAACTCGGTCAGCGGGTCTTCCGGGGAAAGTGCCATACCCCTATTCAATGACCGCCGTCTGCGAAAAACAACCGGTCTCAGTTGAAAACAACCGTCCGGTTCCCGTCCAGCAGGACCCGGTGCTCGGCATGCCACTGCACGGCCTGGGCCAGCGTGCGGCCCTCCACGTCGCGGCCCATCTGGACGAACTGCTCGGGCGTGCGGCGGTGGTCCACCCGGATGACTTCCTGTTCGATGATCGGCCCCTCGTCCAGGGCCGCCGTCACGTAGTGCGCGGTGGCGCCGATGAGTTTCACGCCCCGGGCGTGCGCCTGGTGGTACGGCTTGGCGCCCTTGAAGGACGGCAGGAAGGAGTGGTGGATGTTGATGGCCTTGCCGGTCAGCTGCTGGCACAGTTCGTCGGAGATGATCTGCATGTAGCGGGCGAGGACCGTGAGCTCGATGTCATGCTCGGCCATCAGCGCCCGCAGCTCGTCCTCGGCCTGGACCTTGGTGTCCGGGGTGACCGGGATGTGGTGGAAGGGGATGCCGTAGAACTCCGCGAGGCCGGCCAGGTCCTTGTGGTTGGAGACGATGGCCGGGATCTCGATGGGCAGGGTGCCGGAGCGCTGTAGGAACAGCAGGTCATTGAGGCAGTGCGCTGATGTGCTGGCCATCAACAGGGTGCGGATCTTCCGTCCGGCCGGGTTGAGGCTCCACTGCATCCCGAAGGCCTGGGCCACGGGCTCCAGGGCGGCCTGGAGCTCCAGCTGGGAGGACGGCGTCGTGGCCTCGACGCGCATAAAGAACGTGCCGGTGCTCTGGCTGCCGTACTGCTGCGAGTCCGTAATATTGCAGCCCGCGACGAGCAGGGCGCCGGCCACGGCGTGCACGATTCCGGGGCGGTCCGGGCAGGAGAGGGTCAGGATATAGGAAGCAGTCAGCTGGTCGTCAGTCACGGAAGACAAGCCTACCCGCGGTCCGCCGGGGGCTGGGTCCGGCGGCTCGGTCCGGGCCGCCGGACTGGGGTACTCTGGAACGGTCGCAACTGGCGTTGGGTGGCTAACCACCAGGGAGCGGCACTCACGAAGACCACGGATCGTACGCCTGGGCCGAGGGTCATGTTTTTCCGGTTGGCAGCACACCGCTGCCGGCCCGCATCGGCGCCCCACTGCGGGTGCCGGCCCCTGTCACGTCCCCGGTTCCCGGGACCGTAATCTAGGGGCGCCGCCGCGGGCCAGCCGGTAACCTGACCTTAAGCAGTGCCCGTTGCCTAGCCAGGAGTTCCCCCCGTGACCACCTCTCTTAGCCTTTCCTCAGCCGCCGTGAGCAACCAGCCGCTGGCCGACCTTGACCCCGAAATCGCCGCAGTCCTTGCCCAGGAGCTGGGCCGCCAGCGCGGCACCTTGGAAATGATCGCCTCCGAGAACTTCGCCCCGCGCGCCGTGATGGAAGCCCAGGGCTCGGTCCTGACCAACAAGTACGCCGAGGGTTACCCCGGCCGCCGCTACTATGGCGGCTGCGAGTACGTCGACATCGCCGAGCAGCTCGCGATCGACCGGGTCAAGGAGCTCTTCGGCGCCGAATACGCCAACGTCCAGCCGCACTCCGGCGCCCAGGCCAACGCCGCGGCGCTCTCCGCGATGATCACCCCGGGGGACAAGATCCTGGGCCTGTCCCTGGCCCACGGCGGCCACCTGACCCACGGCATGAAGCTCAACTTCTCCGGCAAGCTCTACGAGGTCGCCGCGTACCAGGTCGAGCAGGACAACTTCCGCATCGACATGGACAAGCTCCGCGCGCAGGCCATCGCCGAGAAGCCGCAGGTGATCATCGCCGGCTGGTCCGCCTACCCGCGCCACCTCGACTTCGAGGCCTTCCGCTCGATCGCCGACGAGGTCGGCGCCCTGCTCTGGACCGACATGGCGCACTTCGCCGGCCTCGTGGCCGCCGGCCTGCACCCGAGCCCGGTCCCGTACTCCGACGTCGTCACCTCCACCGTGCACAAGACCCTCGCCGGTCCCCGCTCCGGCGTGATCCTGGCCAAGAAGGAGTGGGCCAAGAAGATCAACTCCAACGTCTTCCCGGGCCAGCAGGGCGGCCCGCTCATGCACGTGATCGCCGCCAAGGCCGTCGCGTTCAAGATCGCCGGCACGGAGGAATTCAAGGAGCGCCAGGAGCGCGTCCTCGAGGGCGCCCGGATCATCGCCGACCGCCTCAACCAGTCCGACGTGTCCGACGCCGGCGTGTCCGTCCTGACCGGCGGCACCGACGTGCACCTGGTCCTGGTGGACCTGCGCAACTCCCAGCTCGACGGCCAGCAGGCCGAAGACCTCCTGCACTCGGTCGGCATCACGGTCAACCGCAACGCCGTGCCGTTCGACCCGCGCCCGCCGATGGTCACCTCCGGCCTGCGGATCGGCACCCCGGCCCTGGCCACCCGCGGCTTCGGAGCCGAGGAGTTCACCGAGGTCGCCGAGATCATCGCGACCGCGCTGAAGGCCGGTGCCGCCACCGACATCGAGGCGCTCCAGTCCCGCGTGGACAAGCTCGCCGCCGACTTCCCGCTGTACCCGCAGCACGAGCAGTGGTAGGCCATGACTTCTGCTGAGACGGCCCACACGGCTGAAACCGCCCGGATCCTCGACGGCAAGGCCACCGCCGCCACGATCAAGGCCGAACTGACCGAACGCGTGGCGGCGCTCAAGACCCGCGGGATCGTCCCGGGCCTGGGCACCATCCTGGTCGGCTCCGACCCGGGCAGCACCTGGTACGTCGGCGGCAAGCACAAGGACTGCGCCGAGGTGGGCATCACCTCCATCCGCCGCGACCTGCCGGAGGAGACCAGCCAGGAGGAGCTGCTGGCCGTGGTCCGGGAGCTCAACGAGAACCCGGAATGCACCGGCTACATCGTCCAGCTCCCGCTGCCCAAGCACATCGACCAGGACGTCATCCTGGAGGCCATGGACCCCGACAAGGACGCCGACGGCCTGCACCCGATGAACCTGGGCCGGCTCGTGGCGAACGTCAGCGGTCCGATGAAGTCCCCGCTGCCGTGCACCCCCAAGGGGTGTGTGGAGCTGCTTACCCGGCACGGCATCAGCCTCAGCGGCAAGCGCGTGCTGGTGGTGGGCCGCGGGGTCACGATCGGCCGCCCGGTGGGGCTGCTGCTCACCCGCAAGGACGTCAACGCCACGGTGATCCTGGCCCACACGGGCACGGTCGACCTGCCCGCCGAACTCCGGCAGGCCGACGTCGTGATTGCCGCGGCCGGCCAGCCGCACATGATCAAGGCCGGCGACCTCAAGCCGGGCGCCATCGTGCTCGACGTCGGCGTCAGCCGCGTCGACGACGGCTCGGGCAAGGCGGTGGTCACCGGAGACGTGGACCCCGCCGCGGCCGACGTCGCCGCCTGGTTGTCCCCGAACCCCGGGGGAGTGGGCCCGATGACCCGCGCCATGCTGCTGGCGAACGTGGTGGAAACCGCGGAACGCCACCTGGCCGAGGCGGACCACTCCGGCACCGCCTGAGCCAACCGCTCCGCCTGTCCCAGGGCGCCCCCTCCCACCCGGAGGTGGCGCCCTGGGTGCTTAACGCCCCGGACATCACGGAATGGCAAACGTCTGGATTTTTTACGAAAAGACTCTTTCATAGTTCGGCGGGATCCACTACCGTGATTCGGGTGCCTGAACTAGTCTCCGAAGAAGAATCCTCAGCCCAGGAAGCCTCCCAAAAGGACGCCCCAGTGAGCAGCCCCGCCGAATCCGGCCCGCCGCAGTATGTGATCACCGCCGAAAACCTGACGAAGCGCTACGGCGACGTCGTCGCCGTCGACGGCATCTCCTTCTCCGTGCCCGCCGGTGAGGCCTTTGGCCTGCTGGGCCCCAACGGCGCCGGTAAGTCCACCACCATGAAGATGATCGGCGGCGTGTCCCAGCGGACCTCCGGGAGCCTGAGCATCATGGGGCTGGACCCGGACCAGAACGGGCCGGAGGTCCGCGCGCACCTGGGCGTCGTCCCGCAGCAGGACAACCTGGACGAGGAACTCAAGGTCCGGGACAACCTCCTGGTCTACGGGCGCTACTTCGGGCTGCCCATGAGCTACCTCAGGCCCAAGGCCGACGAGCTGCTGGAGTTCGCGCAGCTCACGGACAAGGCCAAATCCAAGGTCGACGCGCTCTCCGGCGGCATGAAGCGCCGCCTCACGATCGCCCGCTCCCTCATCAACGAACCCCGGATCCTGCTCCTGGACGAGCCCACCACCGGGCTGGACCCGCAGGCCCGGCACATCCTCTGGGACCGGCTGTTCCGGCTCAAGGAGCAGGGCGTCACGCTGATCCTGACCACCCACTACATGGACGAGGCCGAGCAGCTCTGCGACCGCCTGATCGTGGTGGACAAGGGCAGGATCATGGCCGAGGGATCACCCGCCAGCCTGATCCGCGAGTACTCCACCCGCGAGGTCCTTGAGCTGCGCTTCGGCTCGGAACGCAACGCCACCGTCGGCGCCGAACTCGAAGGCATCGGCGAACGGCTGGAAACCCTGCCCGACCGCGTCCTGATCTACGCCCACGACGGCGAGGCAGCCCTCGAAGAGGTCTCCGCCCGCGGACTGCGCCCGGTGACCTCGCTGGTGCGCCGGTCCTCGCTCGAGGACGTTTTCCTGCGCCTGACCGGACGGAGCCTCGTTGACTAGGAAAGCCGGGCTGCCCGAACAGCCGGCCGCGACCGGTCCGGCGGCCGGCGCGGCCCCGGGCGCCACGGCCCCTGCCGCCCTGCGCGCCCACTCGCCGGAGGTCTCGGCCGCCAGGGCCCGGCGCTGGGGGTCCTTCTACTTCGCCGAGCACGTCCTGCGCGTGATGAAGAGCTACGGCTGGACCATCGTGATGTCCGGCGTCGGTCAGCCCGTCGCGTACCTCTTCGCCATGGGCGTGGGGCTGGCGACGCTGGTCGACACCAACAGCGAGGCCGCCTTCGGCGGGGTCAGCTACCTGACCTTCATCGCGCCGGCGCTGTTGATCTCGGCAGCGGTCATGACGGCGGCGAACGAATTCACCTTCCCTGTGATGGATGGTTTCAAGTGGCGCCGGGTCTATTACGGTCCGCACGCCTCGCCGCTGACCCCGGAGCAGATCGCGCTCGGGCAGGTCATCGCCGTGACGGTGCGCTTCCTGGTGCAGTCAGCCATCTATTTCGTCGTGGTGGCGCTGTTCGGGGCGTCGCCCAGCGGCTGGGGCTGGGTCTCCATCCTGGTCGCCTGCCTCGCCGGGCTGGCCTTCGGGCTGCCGCTGATGGCCTACGCCGCCTCCATCAAGAACGACAAAGGCCAGTTCGCCATGGTGATGCGCTTCATCGTGATGCCGCTGTTCCTGTTTTCCGGCACCTTCTTCCCGCTGGACACCCTTCCCCTCGCAGTGCGCTGGATCGGCTGGATCTCGCCGATCTGGCACGGCACCGAGCTGGGCAGGGTGTTCAGCTACGGCTACCAGGAGCCCCCGCTGCTGACTATCACACACCTCGTCTTCCTGCTGGTCCTCACGGTGGTCGGCTGGGTCCTGACCAAGCGCCAGTTCATCAAGAGGATGGGCGGATGAGCGCCGTCACCACCAACAACAGCGCCACCGAGGCCGCCCGCAACCGGAAGTTCGGGCCGCTGTACTCAGGCAACGTCCGCGCCGTCGTCGCCCGCGGGCTGATGGCCACCAAGAGCGGCAACTGGCTGGTCATGCTCTCCGGCTTCTTCGAGCCCGTGCTGTACCTGATCTCGATGGGGGTCGGGCTGGGCGCGATCGTCGGCTCGGTGCAGGGGCCCGGCGGCGGGGAGATCTCCTACGCCGCCTACATCGCCCCGGCGCTGCTGGCCGTGTCCGCGATGAACGGCGCGGTCTACGACTCGACCTGGAATGTCTTCTTCAAGATGAACTTCGCCAAGCTCTACCAGGGCATGCTTTACACCTCCCTGGGACCGCTCGACGTCGCCATGGGGGAGATCTTCCTGGCCCTGCTGCGGGGCCTGATGTACGCCACGGGGTTCACCGCGGTGATGGGGCTGATGGGGCTGATCACGACGCCGTGGGCCATCCTGATGATCCCGGCCGCGGTGCTGATCGCCTTCGGCTTCGCGAGTTTCGGCATGGGCATCACCAGCTTCATGAAGACGTTCCAGCAGATGGAGTGGATCAACTTTCTGATGCTGCCGATGTTCCTCTTCAGCGCCACCTTCTACCCGCTCAGCGTCTACCCGCAGTACATCCAGTGGCTCATCCAGGCCATGCCGCTGTGGCACGGCGTGGAATTGCTCCGCCAGATCAGCGTGGGCATCTTCACGCCGGCGACGGCGGTGCACATCGGCTACTACCTCGTGATGATCGCCTTCGGCGTGCTGCTCACCACCGGCCGGCTGCGCCGGCTGTTCCTCAAATAGGGCCCGGGCCCGACGTCGGCCCGGGCACCCCCCCGTTCGCCCCCGGTGGAAGCGGCCCGGGCCGATGCGAGGGTTTGCCATAATAGGCTCATGCAATCTCTGGGCAACCCCGCGTCTTCCAAGCCGTCCGCGAACACCGCCGCCGCAGGCAAGTTCTCCATGTTCCGCATCAGCGGACCCGGGATGATGGTCTTTATCATCGCCTTCGTCGTCGCGGTCATCTTCGCCGCGAACCAGAACGACGTCGTCGGCTGGATCGTGGCGATCATCGCCGGCTTCTGGCTCGCCCTGGCCTCGTTCGTGGTCTTCAGCATCCAGAAGGCGGCCCGGAAGGCCGGCGCCAGGCTGACCGAGGCGCAGAACGCCTTCAACGCGGCCGCCGGCCGGGCGCCGTCGTCGGGCAGTGTCGACCACGGCGGCACGCGCCTGGTGCAGGGCCGCGGCGAAGCCGATGAGGTCCGGGACCTGAAACTCGACCACTCGTTCAAGATTGTCCAGGTGCAGGTCCGCGTCGTCGAGCAGGAACGGGCGAAGGGCGCCGCCTCGGACCAGGACACGATCAGCCGGGCGCTCGAGACCATCGAGATCACCGCCACCAACGCGCGGGACATGATCAAGTCCTCCGGCGGCACCGACGAACCTGTCGCCGGAACCATTGTCGACTAGAGTGGATCGGGTGAGTTCGGCATTGAAGAAGGACAACCTTCGCATCGCATCAGTCAACGTCAACGGCCTCCGTGCCGCCTACCGGAACGGCATGGCGGAATGGCTTGAGCCCCGCGAAGTGGACATCCTCTGCCTGCAGGAGGTCCGCGCGCCTGACGCGATCGTCCGCGAGCTGCTCGGCGAGGGCTGGTACATCCTGCACGCGGAAGCCGAAGCCAAGGGCCGCGCCGGCGTCGCCATCGCCTCCCGGACCGAACCCCTGCAGACCCGGGCGGGCATCGGGGACGACTACTTCGCCACCGCCGGCCGCTGGGTCGAGGCCGACTACATCGTCCGCAACGCGGCGGGGGAGGCCTCGCAGCTGACCGTCGCCAGCGCCTACGTGCACTCCGGCGAGGCGGGCACGCCGAAGCAGGACGACAAGTTCCGCTTTCTCGACGTGATGGTCGACCGGCTTCCCGAGCTGGCCAAGCACAGCGACCACGCCCTCGTGGTGGGCGACCTCAATGTCGGCCACACGGAACTGGACATCAAGAACTGGAAGGGCAACGTCAAACGTGCCGGCTTCCTGCCGGAGGAGCGGGCCTACTTCGACCGTTTCTTTGGCGAGGATATCGGCTGGAAGGATGTGCACCGGGGCCTGGCGGGTAACGTCGACGGCCCCTACACCTGGTGGTCGCAGCGGGGACAGGCCTTCGACAACGACACCGGCTGGCGCATTGACTACCACATGGCCACGCCCGCTCTCGCTGCAGCGGCAGTGTCAGCCGTTGTTGACCGGGCGCCGTCCTGGGACACACGCTTCTCCGACCACGCCCCGCTGGTAGTGGACTACCGGCTCTAGTCTTAAGGCTCCCACGAATGACTTCTCCTTCCACTGTGACCCCGGTCAACGACGCTGCCGCCGACGCCGCCACAGCCGCCGAAGCTGGCTCCGCCGTCCCCCTGGGGGTCCGGCAGCGCATCCTCTCGGGCATGCAGCCGTCGGCGGATTCCCTGCACCTGGGCAACTACCTCGGCGCCCTGGTGAACTGGGTCCGGATGCAGGATGAGTTTGACGCCATCTTCTTCATCCCGGATCTGCACGCCATCACGGTTCCGCAGGATCCGGCCGAACTGGCCCACCGCACCCGGGTCACGGCCGCGCAGTACATTGCCGGCGGTGTGGATGTGAACAAGTGCACCCTCTTCGTCCAGTCCCAGGTGCCCGAGCACGCCCAGCTGGCCTGGGTCCTGAACTGCATCACCGGCTTCGGCGAGGCCTCCCGGATGACCCAGTTCAAGGACAAGGCCTCACGGCACGGCTCGGACCAGGCCAGCGTCGGCCTGTTCACCTACCCGGTCCTGCAGGCCGCGGACATCCTCCTCTACCAGCCGCACGGTGTGCCCGTGGGCGAGGACCAGCGGCAGCACGTGGAGCTCAGCCGCGACCTGGCCCAGCGCTTCAACTCCCGCTTCGGCGAGACCTTCAACGTTCCGGCGCCTTTTATCCAGAAGGAATCGGCGAAGATCTATGATCTGCAGCACCCCACCGCCAAGATGTCCAAATCGGCGGAATCGCCGGCGGGGCTGATCAACCTCCTGGACGATCCCAAGGTCATCGCCAAGCGGATCAAATCCGCGGTGACGGATGCGGAGACGGAGATCCGTTTCGACCGCGAGGCCAAGCCCGGGGTTTCCAACCTCCTGACCATCTACTCGGCGATCACCGGGCAGAGTGTGGAGTCCCTCGTCGCCGCCTACCAGGGCAAGATGTACGGCCACCTCAAGGTCGATCTCGCCGAGGTCGTGGCGGAGCGGCTGACCCCCATCCGGGACCGGGCCAACGAACTCCTCGACGACCCCGCGGAGCTTGACCGGCTGCTGGCGCTTGGCGCCGACAAGGCCCGCGAGATCGCCTCGGTCACCCTGCGCGACGTCTACGCCAAGGTGGGGTTCCTGCCCTACGCCGGAACCCACGGAGTCCGCTAGCGCAATGTCCTCCGTCAGCAAAGTCACCGCCAACGCGCCGGCCCACACTACGGCGCGCGCCGGCAGCAGCAGCACGGCTCAAGGGAACCAGGATGCCGGGGGCGACGGGCAGCGCAGCGAAGGCATCAGCATCGGCGTGATCCTGGGGTTCCCGACGGAGATCGCCGAGGAGCTCCAGCGCTGGCGGGCGTCCTTCGGTGACCCCATGGCGGGCGTCATCCCCGCCCACATCACGCTGGTGACCACCACCATGACCCAGGACTGGGAAGCCACGCGCAACCATGTGCGTGACGTTGCCAGCAAGCAGGAGCCCTTCAATGTGACCATCGCCGGGACCGGATCCTTCCGGCCGGTCTCTCCCGTGGTCTTCCTCAACGTTGAGGACGGCTTCGGGGACTGCGTCAGCCTGCACGAGCAGTTGCAGGCGGGACCGCTGGAGCGGGATCTGCCGTTTGCGTACCACCCGCATGTTACCGTCGCCCACGACGTCGCCCCCGAGAGCCTCGATGAGGCCGAGACGGCGCTCAAGGATTACAGGGCCACGTTCCCGGTGGCTAGCATGGGACTCTACGAGCACGATGACAACGGCATCTGGCAGTTACGGGAAGAGCTTGATTTTGGGACCGAATCCGACAACGACCGAGGCGAGGACGGTGTCGCGGGCGCCCAGTGAGCCGCCCCTTCCCACCGATCTGGCCGGGCTGAAACTCGAGGTCATCCGGAAGCGGGTCGACTGGAGCAAGGTTCGACGCTCCGGCGGCGGGGGAATGGCGTCGCTGATGGCGATGGTGCCGTGGCTGCTGGCCCGGCTCAACACCGTCCGTCCCCTCCGCGCCTTCCAGCACTACAACCTCCAGCACGGCCCGCTGATGAGTGCCGGCATCGGATTCAGGATGTTCTTCTCCGTCACGGGCCTGCTGGCCACGGGATTCTCCCTGGCCGGTCTCTTCCTGAGCGGACAGCCCGCGCTGCTGGACCAGATCATCCGGAGCGTCAACATGACCGCGCCCGGCCTCCTGCAGGTCAACGGCAGCGAGGGACTGGTGGACCCTTATGAGCTGCTGAACCCCGCCAGCCTGGGCTGGGCAGCGGTGATCGCCGGCGTCATCACGGTCTTCACGGCCCTGGGCTGGATCAGCGGCATCCGGGACGGCGTGCGGGGCATGATGCAGCTGGGCCCGCGGGGGATAAACCCGGTCCTGCAGATCCTGCGCGACGCCGGCACCCTGGTCCTGCTCGGCGTTGCGCTCGTGACCAGCGCCGCGGTCTCACTGGTGTTCGGCACGGCCGCGGACTGGGTGACCGCCCAGCTGAGCCTCGATCCGCTGCTGGCCGGGCCCCTGACGACCTCCGTGACGATCCTCGTGCCGCTGCTGCTCGGCTGGGGCACCGCGCTGATCATGTTCCGGGTCGCCGCGGGGCTGAAGCTGGCCCGCCGCTCCCTGCTGGAAGGAACCCTCCTCGCCGCGGTGGGCACCACCGTGCTGCAGATCTTCAGCACCCAGCTGCTGGCCAGTGCCGGACGGAACCCCATCTTGGCGCCCTTCGCGATCATCATCGGCCTGCTGATCTGGTTCAACCTGGTCAGCCAGGTCTACGTCGTCTGCGCCGCGTGGGTGGCGGTCCGGGAGAAGGACCTCAGTCTGGCGCCGGCCGGCAAAAAGACCGGGTGGGGTGCCCGCCGCGTCCAGCCCGGCAAGACCCCCGTCGAACCAGGTGAGAGCCCCCGCGCCACCGCGGCTACGCGGTGGCGTCGAGGTACTGGTCGGCCCAGGCTGAAATAATCTTCGCGGCGCGGGCCGCCTGGCCCTTGGCCGTCAACAGGTGGTCGCTGCCCTCCAGCGACACGAAGCTGCGCGGATGCCGGGCCGTCTGGAAGATGGTGCTGGCATTCTCGATGCCGACCGTGTTGTCGGTGGGGGAGTGCAGCACCAGCAGCGGCTTCCCCAGCCGCCGGATGCAGTCCGTTAGGTCAGCTTTCTCCAGGTCCTCCACGAAGTGCCGGCGGATCTCCACCCGCTTGCCACCCAGATCCACCTCGGCGCTGCCCTCGCTGAGGATCCGGTCCAGGGCCGCGTCAAAGACGTGGGCCACATGCTTCGGCGAAAACGGCGCACCCACGGTGGCGACGGCGTCGAGCTCCGGGATCTCCTGCGCGGCCGCCAGGACGGCAGCCCCGCCAAAGGAATGGCCAACAAGCAGCGAGACCGGCCGGCCGGAGTCGCGCATGAATTCGGCCGCCTTCACGGTGTCCGCGACTTTGTGGCTGAAGGAGCCCTCCGACCAGAGTCCGGCGGATTCGCCGAGGCCCAGGTTGTCGAAGCGGAGCATGCCCACCCCGTTGTCCGCCAGCGCCTTGCACATCCGCGAGGCCGAGGGGCTGTCCTTGCCCAGCGTGAAGCCGTGCGAGAACACGCCCCAGCCCTTCACCGGCCCCTCGGGGACGTCGACGATGCCGGAGAGGAGTTCGCCGGTGGAACCCTGGAAGGAGACTTTTTCGGAGCGGGACACGGGGACCTTTCGTTCAGCGGTACGACGACGGCGCCCCCACCCGAAAAGGTGAGAGGCGCCGTCGTCGTGATTCTCTTGGTTCTAGCTCAGCAAGTTTGCTAGATCTTGCGGGACAGGATGGCCTGCTTGACCTCAGCGATTGCCTGCGTGACCTGGATGCCGCGGGGGCATGCCTCGGTGCAGTTGAAGGTGGTGCGGCAGCGCCACACGCCTTCCTTGTCGTTGAGGATCTCCAGGCGCATGTCGCCGGCATCATCACGGGAATCGAAGATGAAGCGGTGCGCGTTGACGATCGCCGCCGGGCCGAAGTACTGCCCGTCGGTCCAGAACACCGGGCAGGACGAGGTGCACGCGGCGCAGAGGATGCACTTGGTGGTGTCGTCGAAGCGTTCGCGGTCCTCGGCGGACTGCAGGCGTTCCTTGGTGGGCTCGTGGCCGCGGTTGATCAGGAACGGCATGACCTCGCGGAAGGACTGGAAGAACGGCTCCATGTCCACGATCAGGTCCTTCTCCACCGGGAGGCCCTTGATCGGCTCGACCGTGATGGGCTTGGACGTGTCCAGGTCCTTCAGCAGGGTCTTGCAGGCGAGGCGGTTGCGGCCGTTGATGCGCATGGCATCGGAACCGCAGACACCGTGCGCACAGGAACGGCGGAAGGAGACGCTGCCGTCGATTTCCCACTTGACCTTGTGCAGGGCGTCGAGGACACGGTCCGTGCCGTACATGGTCACGTGGAAGTCATCCCAGGTGGACTCGTCGGAGACCTCCGGGTTGTACCGGCGCACGCGCAGGTGGACGTCGAAGGACGGGATGTCCCCGCCGCCACCGATGTGGGCGGGCAGTTCGATCTTGGAGGCTGGCTCAGCAAGTTCAGCGGTCATCTTAGTACTTCCTCACCATCGGCTCGTAGCGCGTAAAGACCACCGGTTTGGTGGCAAGCCGGATGCCCGCAATCGCCTCCGCGGAACCGTCCGCGGGAGCCTGGTCATCCTTGTACGCCATGGAGTGCTTCATGAATTTGTCGTCGTCGCGCTCGGGGAAGTCCTCGCGGAAGTGTCCGCCGCGGGATTCCTCGCGGTGCAGGGCCGCCACGGTCATGACCTTGGCGAGCTCCAGCAGGAAGCCCAGCTCCACGGCCTCCAGGAGGTCCAGGTTGAAGCGCTTGCCCTTGTCCTGGACGCTGATGCGCTGGTACCGCTCCTCGAAGGACGCAATGTCCTTCAGGACCTGGTTCAGCGTCTCGGCGGTGCGGAACACCTGCATGTTGGCGTCCATGGTGTCCTGCAGTTCCTTGCGGATTGCAGCGACCTTCTCGGTGCCGTCGGAGGTGCGGACGTGGTCCAGCAGGTCCAGCGTGTAGGCCTCCGGATCCACCGGGAGCTCGACGAACTCGGCGGTCTTGGCGTACTCCGCGGCGGCAATGCCGGCGCGCTTGCCGAAGACGTTGATGTCCAGCAGCGAGTTGGTGCCCAGCCGGTTGGAACCGTGCACCGAGACGCAGGCAACCTCACCGGCGGCGTAAAGGCCCGGGACAACGGTGTCGTTGTCCTGGAGGACCTCGGCGGTGATGTTGGTGGGGATGCCGCCCATGGCGTAGTGCGCCGTCGGGAAGACCGGTACCGGCTCCGTGTAGGGCTCGACCCCGAGGTAGGTGCGGGCGAACTCCGTGATGTCCGGCAGTTTGGCGTCGATGTGCGCCGGTTCAAGGTGCGTCAGGTCCAGGAGAACGTAGTCCTTGTTCGGGCCGCAGCCGCGGCCCTCACGGACCTCGTTGGCCATGGAACGGGCCACGATGTCGCGGGGGGCGAGGTCCTTGATGGTCGGGGCGTAGCGCTCCATGAAGCGCTCACCCTCGGAGTTTCGCAGGATCGCGCCTTCGCCGCGGGCGGCCTCGGAGAGGAGGATGCCCAGGCCGGCGAGGCCTGTCGGGTGGAACTGGTAGAACTCCATGTCCTCCAGCGGGATGCCGCGGCGGAACGCGATGCCCATGCCGTCGCCGGTGAGGGTGTGGGCGTTGGACGTGGTTTTGAAGACCTTGCCGGCGCCGCCGGTGGCGAACACCACGGACTTGGCCTGGAAGACGTGCAGCTCGCCGGAGGCGAGGTCGTAGGACACGACGCCGGCCACGCGCTTCTGCTTGTACGGCGTGCCGTCCTCGCGGACAGCGTCTTCCTCGACCGTGAGCAGGTCCAGGACGTAGTACTCGTTGTAGAACTCGACGTTGTGCTTGACGCAGTTTTGGTACAGCGTCTGCAGGATCATGTGGCCGGTGCGGTCGGCGGCGTAGCAGGCACGGCGGACCGGGGCCTTGCCGTGGTCGCGGGTGTGGCCGCCGAAACGGCGCTGGTCAATCCGGCCCTCGGGCGTGCGATTGAACGGCAGGCCCATCTTTTCCAGGTCCAGGACGGCGTCGATCGCTTCCTTCGCCATGACCTCGGCGGCGTCCTGGTCAACCAGGTAGTCGCCGCCCTTGATGGTGTCGAAGGTGTGCCACTCCCAGTTGTCTTCCTCGACGTTGGCCAGGGCCGCACACATGCCGCCCTGCGCCGCGCCGGTGTGGGAGCGGGTGGGGTACAGCTTGGTCAGTACTGCTGTTCGGGCGCGCTGACCTGATTCGATCGCCGCGCGCATCCCGGCGCCACCGGCACCGACGATGACGACGTCGTACTTATGGACCTGCATACCAGACGCTCTTTCTCTCAAAATTCGCTAACAACACCGGCCGGCGGAGCCAGGACGGTGAAACCTCGTGGAAATCCCTTGCCCGCACCGGGCAGGCAAGGGATCGGGTGCCGCTGGGGCTGCGCCGCTACGGCGCGGGGCAGAACCCGCCGGGCAGCTGGACACCGTTGACCACGGGGCACGGGTCAAAGGTGAAGATGACCAGGGTGCCCAGGATGATGATGGCGGTGGTGGCCGCGTACAGCACGACCTTCAGCCACAGACGCGTGGCGTCCTTTTCGGCGTAGTCGTTGATGATGGTGCGCACGCCGTTGGTGCCGTGCAGCATGGCGAGCCACAGCATGGCGAGGTCCCAGATCTGCCAGAACGGATCGGCCCACTTGCCGGCCACAAAACCGAAGTCGATCGCGTGGATGCCTTCGCCCACCAGCAGGTTGACGGTCAGGTGCCCGAAGATCAGGACAACCAGGACAACGCCCGAGAGCCGCATGAAGAGCCATGCGAACATTTCGAAGTTCCCCTTGGAGCTGCCGTTGCGGCGGTACTGCGGCGCAATCCGGTTGCTGCCAACCTTGGCAGCGGCCTTGGGGCTGCGCGGGCTCTCAATCTGAGTTGCACTCATGGCTAGTGACCTCCAAGGGCGAGGGAAAGGTGGCGGATGGAGAAGCCCACCATGACGATTGCCCAGAGAATGAGCACCGCCCACAGCATCTGGCGCTGGTACTTCGCGCCCTTCTTCCAGAAGTCGACGGCGATGATCCGCAGGCCGTTGAAGGCGTGGAACACGATCGCTGCGACAAGGCCCGTTTCACCCAGGGCCATCAGGGGGTTCTTGTAGGCACCGATAACTGCGGTGTAGGCCTCCGGGGACACGCGCACCAATGAGGTGTCCAGAACGTGGACCAACAAGAAGAAAAAGATCACTACACCGGTAATGCGATGTCCAACCCAGGACCACATGCCTTCACGGCCGCGGTACAAGGTGCCAGCTGGTTTTGTCGGCACTGAATAAACCTCCCTGCAACACAGCGGCGCTGGCATGGGATCCACGCGGGGGGAACGCCTGCTGCGAGAGCACTCGTAAGCTCAAGCCTAAATCTAGGCTTCGCTAACAGCTTATTCAATTCAGCCACCCGTTGGTGACGGCGCCCGGCGGGGTTTTCGTCCAGTTTTGAGACGAACGCCACATTTCCCGCCCCGACCGGGGAGTGCCGTCGTAGGGCCGGGACTGCACCCGGGACGACGCATCACCGCCGTGTCCGGCCGTGATCGGGGACCCGCGCGGTACGTTCGGCTAAAGTAGCCGTGATGACTACAGACAAAGCGACAAGCCAGGACACACCCAACGACTCGGCCCTGAGCCGGTTTATTGCGGTGATTCCAGCAGGCGGTGTGGGGACCCGCCTCTGGCCTCTGTCGCGTGCAGCAGCCCCCAAGTTCCTGCACGACCTCACTGGGTCGGGCAGCACCCTGCTGAGATCCACGTACGACCGGCTGGAACCTCTCGCCGGCAAGCACATGCTCGTGGTGACCGGCAAGGCCCACCGCGACGCGGTCTGCCGCCAGCTGCCGGAGATCGACGACGCCGACCTGGTGCTGGAGAGCGAGCCCAAGGACTCCGGCGCCGCCATCGGCCTGGCCGCGGCCATCCTGCACGAGCGCGATCCGGACACCATCATGGGCTCCTTCGCCGCGGACCAGGTGATCAGCCCCGACGAGCTGTTCCATGACGCCGTGAGGGAGGCCATCCACGCGGCCGCGGCCGGAAAGATCGTCACGATCGGCATCAAGCCCACCCACCCTTCCACCGGCTTCGGTTACATCCGGGCCGGGAAGAACCTTGGCGTGGCCGGCGCCTCCAGTGCCCAGGCCGTCGTCGAGTTCGTGGAGAAGCCCAGCGAAGAGGTCGCCCAGGAATACGTCGACAGCGGCGAATATGTCTGGAACGCCGGAATGTTCGTGGCTCCCGTGTCGCTGATGCTCAAGCACCTCGAAGCCAACCAGCCCGAGCTCTTCGCCGGCGTGCAGGAAATCGCGAAGGCCTGGGACACCCCGCAGCGCGACGAGGTCCAGGCCCGCGTCTGGCCCACCCTGCCCAAGATCGCCATTGACTACGCCGTGGCCGAACCGGCTGCCGCCGCCGGCGACGTCGCCGTCGTTCCGGGTACGTTCCGGTGGGACGACGTCGGGGACTTCGCCTCCGTGGGCCGGCTCAACAGCGCCAAGGAAGTCAAGGACGTCACCGTGATCGGTGAGGGCGCCCGCGTCTTCACGGAGGACGCAAGCGGCGTGGTGGTCTCCGATACCAAACGCGTCATCGCGCTGATCGGGATCAAGGACGTCGTGGTGGTGGATACCCCGGACGCGCTGCTCGTCATGCACAAAGAGCACTCGCAGCGTGTGAAGCAGGCCGTCGACGCCCTCAAGGCCAGCGGCGACACCGACGTTCTCTAGCTTGCGGCGCTCTCGTTGCAGCGCTTTCCAGGGCCTTCCGCCCCTACCGGGGCGGAAGGCAAATGTTCGCCAATCCGTAACGCGCCGTACGCGATGCCGCTATTTTATGTGCGCTCGCTAGAGTTATTCCGTGCGTAACTACTCTACTGAAGCTGAGCCCACCACATTGGTGGGGCCGTGGCTCGAGCCCCTGCTGCCGGAGCTGATCGCGTTCCGCCGGGACCTGCATGCGCACCCGGAGCTGTCCTTCAAGGAGTTCCGCACCACGGACAAGCTGGCCAAGCGCCTGGAGGAAGCCGGGCTCAAGCCCCGGCGCCTCGAAGGGACCGGCCTGACGGTGGACATCGGCGACGGGCCGATCGCCACCGCCCTGCGCGGGGACATCGATGCCCTCCCGATCATCGAGGAGACGGGCCTGCCGTTCGCCTCGAAGCATCACGGCGTCACGCACGCCTGCGGTCACGATGTCCACACCGCCACCATGCTGGGCGCGGCCCTGGTCCTGCATCGGATGCACCAGGAGTCCCCGCTGCGCGGTACCGTCCGGATCATCTTCCAGCCGGCCGAGGAAACCATGCCCGGCGGGGCCCAGAGCTGCATCGAGCAGGGCGTCCTCGACGGTGTACCGCGGATCTTCGCCCTGCACTGCGATCCCCGGATCGAGGTGGGCAAGATCGGCACCCGGATCGGCGCCATCACCTCCGCCTCGGACACGATCAAGATCGAACTGACCGGCCGCGGCGGCCACACCTCACGCCCGCACCTGACTGAGGAACTCGTCTTCGCCCTGGCGCAGATCGCGGTCAACGTCCCGGCCGTGCTGTCCCGCCGCGTTGATGTCCGCAGCGGCGTGTCCGTCGTCTGGGGCCACATCTCCGCCGGGTCCGCCCCCAACGCGATCCCGGCCAGCGGGTACATGGCGGGCACCATGCGCTGCCTGGACCGCGACGCCTGGCACAACGCAGGCGAGATCCTCGACGAGGTCATCCAGCAGATCGCCGCACCGTACGGCGTCGACGTCCACTTGGAGCACACCCGCGGCGTGCCTCCCGTGGTGAACTCCGAACACGAGACCGCCCTGATCGAAGCCGCGGCCCGCGCCGAGATCGGCGAGGGCGCCGTGGTCCTGACCCCGCAGTCCATGGGCGGCGAGGACTTCGCCTGGTTCCTCGCGGACCTCCCCGGCGCCATGATGCGCCTGGGCACGAAGACCCCCGGCGGCGAGGAATACGACCTGCACCGCGGCGACTACATCCTGGACGAACGCGCCCTGGGCCTCGGCATCAAGGTCCTCACCGCCGCAGCACTGCGCACCCTCCGCGACCTCTAGCCGCGCCCCGGCCCGGACTCCGCACCCGGCCCCGATTCCGCCTTTCGGCCACCTCTTCCGCCACGCCGCCGCGCTTTCCGGCGTCTGGCCCCCCGCTGCGCGCCGAGGTGAGAGTTCGCGCCCGTCGCCAGCCGATTCATGGGCGCGAAGTCGCACCTCGGTGGCATGTAAGTTGTGCACAATCTAATTGTGCACTATCGTATTTGTATGACCGATGCGCCCCGCGACAACGCCCCCCGCCTGAACCGGCAGCTGTGCTTCGCCATGTACTCGGCCTCCCGGGCCGCCACGGCGGCGTACCGGCCGATGCTCGACGAGCTCGGCCTGACCTACCCGCAGTACCTCGTCATGATGGTGCTCTGGGAGGACGAACCGCGCAGTGTCCGCGAACTGGGGGAGGAGCTGGGCCTCGACTCCGGCACTCTCTCCCCGCTGCTCAAGCGGCTCGAGTCCCTGGGCCTCGTGGAACGGCGCCGGTCCGCCGCGGACGAGCGGAGGGTCGAGGTCCACCTGACCGACGCCGGCACCGCGCTCAGCGCCCGGGCCGCCGACATCCCGCAGCGCCTCGCCGATGCCGCCGGTCTCTCGCCCGCCGAACTCGACCAGCTCCGCGAGACCCTGACCCGGCTCACCGCCGCACTGCACGGCTCCCGCTGACTCCCTTACTTCCACTGACTTCCCTGCAACGCAACAGATTGGATCTCCCATGAAGACTCTCTACACAGCCGAGGCCCTGGCTTCGGGCGAAGGCCGCGACGGCACCGCCGTCACCAAGGACGGCAAGCTCAGCGTGGCCCTGGCCAGCCCGGTGGAACTCGGCGGCAGCGGCGAGGGCACCAACCCGGAACAGCTCTTCGCCGCCGGCTACGCGGCCTGCTTCCATTCCGCCCTGCGCCTCGTCGGACGCCAGCAGAAGGCCGACCTGACTGATTCCGCCGTCGCGGCCAGGATCCACCTGGGCGCCCTCGGCGACGGATCCGGCTACGGCATCGCCGCGGAACTCGAAATCGCCCTGCCCGCCGTGGACCGGGAAACGGCCGAGGCCCTCGTGGCCAAGGCGCATGAAGTCTGCCCGTATTCCAATGCCACCCGCGGCAACATCACTGTCGACATCACCATCCTGGAGGTTGCCGCATGAGCACCCGCACCGACACCATCACCCTGCCCACCGCCACCCGGGAGATCCAGCTGGCATCCCGTCCGCACGGGCGCCCGCTGCCCGAGAACTTCCGCCTGGCCGGGACGGAGCTGCCGGGACTCCAGGACGGCCAGGTCCTGGTCCGCAACCTCTTTATGTCCGTGGACCCCTACATGCGCGGCCGGATGAACGACGTCAAGTCCTACTCCGCGCCGTTTGCCCTGGACGCAGCGCTCGACGGCGGCGCCGTCGGCGAGGTCATCGCGTCCCGGTCCGCTGACCGCCAGGTGGGCGACGCCGTCGTCCACTCCCTGGGCTGGCGTGAACATGCCGTGCTCGACGCCGGGGCCACCACCCCGGCCCGCACCGATCTGGCCCCCGCGCCGGCGTTCCTCGGCGCGCTGGGCATGACGGGCCTGACGGCCTACGCAGGACTGATCAAGGTGGCCGGCTTCAAGGCCGGGGAAGTCGTCTTCGTCTCCGGCGCCGCGGGTGCCGTCGGCTCCCTGGTGGGGCAGATCGCCAAGGCCCTGGGCGCGTCCCGCGTCATCGGCAGCGCCGGATCCCCGGAGAAGGTGGCGCGGCTGCTGGAGCTCGGCTTCGACGCGGCATTCAACTACCACGACGCCCCCGTGGCCGAGCAGCTCGCCGCGGCCGCCGGCGACCGCGGCATCGATGTGTATTTCGACAACGTCGGCGGGGAACACCTCGAAGCGGCGCTGTCGGCGCTCACCGTCGGCGGCCGGGTGGCGATGTGCGGGGCGATCTCGCAGTACAACTCCACCGAGCCGACGCCTGCCCCGCGGAACCTCATGCAGGCCATCGGCAAGCAGCTGACCCTCAAGGGCTTCCTCGTCAGCGGCTACTGGCAGCACATGCCCGAGTTCGTCGAGACGATGTCCGGCTGGCTCGCGGACGGCACAGTGCGCTACGACGAGACCATCGTGGACGGACTGGAGAACGCGCCGCAGGCCTTTATGGACCTGCTGGACGGCGCCAACACCGGCAAGATGCTGGTCCGGCTCTAGGCTGGCCGCTCCTTCCGGCTGCTCGTCCTGGCAGCTCCTCCCGCCCGCCCGCAGAAAGCCCCGCACCGGAACCGCCCGGTGCGGGGCTTTCTGTGTGTCTACCGCTTGGTAACAAGTTCTCAACAATCTGTGGAATCGCTGTGAACCGTGCTACTTGGACGTGTCACAGGCCACTAAAGTGGCTTCCATCAGTGCGCCTCGGCGCAGTGCTGCGAAATCCATCAGTGAAAACAGCGTTTCAGCGGCAATCCCGCCAACAGACACTCATTGAGCTCCGTCGTAGCGCCTATCTCTTTCTTCCTGGAGGAAAATTGAAGAACTCTCTGCGTGCAACCTTCAAGCGCGGTTCAATGGCCGGAGTCGCCACCGCCGGTGCGGCTGCCCTTCTGCTGACCGGTTGCGGGGCCGCCCCGACGGCCAGCAGCACGGCCACCGCCACCGCCAGCGATTACACAGGCTGCATCGTGTCCGACTCGGGTGGATTCGACGACCAGTCATTCAACCAGTCCTCCTACGAGGGGCTGAAGAAGGCTGAGAAGGATCTGGGCATCAAGGTCAACGAGGCCGAGTCCAAGACCAACAACGACTTCGAGCCCAACCTGCGCGCCATGGTCACGGCCGGCTGCGACCTGACCGTCACGGTCGGCTTCCTGCTCGGCGACGCCACCAAGGCCCAGGCCGAGGCCAACCCGAACAGCCACTTCGCCATCGTCGACTTCGGTTACGATCCCGCCGTGAGCAACGTCAAGCCGATCATCTACGACACGGCGCAGGCCGCCTTCCTCGCCGGCTACGTCGCCGCGGGCACCACCAAGACCGGCACGGTCGCCACATTCGGCGGCATCAAGATCCCCACCGTCACCATCTTCATGGACGGCTACGCCGACGGCGTGAAGTACTACAACGAGAAGAAGGGCACGGACGTCAAGGTTCTTGGCTGGGACAAGGCCAAGCAGGACGGTTCCTTCACCGGTGACTTCGAAAAGCAGGACAAGGGCAAGCAGCTCACGCAGAACTTCCTGGACCAGGGCGCGGACATCGTCATGCCCGTCGCCGGTCCGGTCGGCAAGGGCGCGGGCGCGGCCCTGAAGGAAGCGAAGGCGGCAGGCAAGGACGTCAAGCTCATCTGGGTTGACTCCGACGGCTTCCTCACGGCACCGGATTACAAGGATCTGATGCTGACCTCCGTCATGAAGCTCATGGGCGAGGCCGTGGAGAACGTTGTGAAGGAAGACAAGGACGGCAAGTTCAGCAACACCCCGTACGTTGGCACCCTCGCGAACGAGGGCGTGCAGCTGGCTCCGTTCCACGACATGGACTCTGAGGTTCCCGCCGAACTGAAGACCGAGCTGGAACAGATCAAGAAGGACATCGCCGCCGGTACGCTGAAGGTTGAATCCGCAGCCAGCCCGAAGGTCTAACTCCCTCCGCCAAGCGCCACGGCCCGTCCGGTCATCCACCGCACGGGCCGTGGCGCTTTCCGTTGAGCGGACTGACTCCGCCTCCGGCTGCAGGCACTAGGCTGATCCTGCAGCCCCATCATCCGTCCGGGCCCCGGCTCCCGGACACTTCGAGATTGGTCAGAGTTTTGAAACTTGAACTCAAGGGGATCACCAAACGCTTCGGCTCCCTGGTAGCCAACGATCACATCGATGTGGTTGTTGAACCCGGGCAGATTCACTGTCTGCTCGGCGAAAACGGCGCGGGCAAGTCCACGCTGATGAATGTCCTCTACGGATTGTACGAGCCCACCGAGGGCGAAATCCTGATCGACGAAAAGCCGGTCACCTTCCGCGGCCCCGGCGACGCCATGGCCGCGGGCATCGGCATGGTGCACCAGCACTTCATGCTGGTCCCGGTCTTCACGGTCGCCGAAAACGTTGCCCTGGGAGCGGAAGCCACCAAGGCCGGCGGATTCCTGAACCTGGACGACACCCGGCGGAAGATCCAGGAGATCTCGGACCGGTACGGCTTCGACGTCGATCCCGACGCGATGGTCGAGGACCTCCCGGTCGGCGTGCAGCAGCGCGTGGAAATCATCAAGGCGCTCGTCCGCGACGCCAAGGTGCTCATCCTCGATGAGCCCACGGCGGTGCTGACCCCGCAGGACACCGATGAGCTGCTGGACATCATGCGCCAGCTCAAGAGCCACGGCACGTCAATCGTCTTCATTTCGCACAAGCTCCGCGAGGTCAAGGCAGTCTCGGACACCATCACGGTGATCCGGCGCGGCAAGGTCGTCGGCACCGCCGACCCCGGCGCCTCAACGACCGAACTGGCGTCCATGATGGTGGGCCGGGCCGTGAACCTGACGCTGGAGAAGGCCCCGGCCAAACCCCAGGAGAAGACCTTCCAGGTCAAGGACCTCACCGTGATCGCGCCCAGCGGCCAGCATGTGGTGGACGGCATCAGCTTCGACATCGCCCGCGGCGAGATCCTCGCCGTCGCCGGGGTCCAAGGCAACGGCCAGACGGAACTGACCGAGGCCATCCTGGGCCTCCAGGACCGCGTCCACGGCTCCATCCTGCTCGACGGCGAGGAACTCGTCGGGCGCAGCGTCAAGGAAGTCCTGAACTCCGGCGTCGGCTTCGTGCCCGAGGACCGCTCGGTCGACGGCCTCATCGGGACGTTTTCAATCGCCGAAAACCTCATTCTGGACCGCTATGACCAGGCTCCCTTCGCCAAGGGCATCAGCATGAGTCCGGCCAAGGTCCTGGAGAACGCCCAGACCCGGATCGACGAGTTCGACGTGCGTACCCCGTCAGGGTCGCTCGCGGCCGGCACCCTGTCCGGCGGCAACCAGCAGAAGGTGGTAATGGCCCGGGAGCTGTCCCGTCCGCTGCGGCTCTTCATCGCCTCCCAGCCCACCCGCGGCGTGGACGTCGGATCCATCGAGTTCCTGCACAAACGCATCGTGGCCGAGCGCGACCACGGCACCCCCGTGATGATCGTCTCCACCGAACTGGACGAGGTGATCGAGCTCGCCGACCGGATCGCGGTCCTTTATAAGGGCAAGCTCGTCGGGATTGTCCCCGCCGGCACCGGACGCGACGTCCTCGGCCTGATGATGGCCGGGCTGTCCCCGCAGGACGCCCACGCCGACACCGCGGGCAAGCACCCGGCACCGCTCCCCGCGGACAGCTCCACCGACAACACTGTCGCCAACCCTGCGGACAGCTCCGCCGACCACCCCGCCAACAGCCCCGCCGCAGAACCCCCAGCAACAACCCCGGCGCCCGCCGCCCACCCCGTGCAGGAGCCCCGCTCCGGCGCCGTAGGAGACGACCATGAGTGAAAATAACGAGCCGCGACGCTCGGCCGGACCGGATCCGGACCGTATACCGGCCCCGCAGTCCCCGGCCCCGCAGTCCCCGGCCCCGCAGTCTCCGGAAACCCGGGCCGCGGACGCGGATATCGAGACGCCCGATGAGGGCGACACCGCCTTTGCCACCTCGCTGGACACCGCCGGCGGGGCGATGAGGCCGTCGGCGGTTCCCGTCTCGGCGCAGAGCGGAACCCTCCCCGGCGCCGAGGACACGGACTCGGTGCTGCGCAAGATCTTCACCGGCAACGGCATCGTGACCATCCTGGCCGTCCTCCTGGCCCTGATCCTGGGCGGACTGCTCATTGCCAGCACCGACAAGGTGGTCGCCGCCACGTCGACCTACTTGTTCGCCCGCCCGACCGACTTCCTCGCCGCCGTCTGGTCCGCCGCCACGGGGTCCTACGTCGCACTCTTCCAGGGCTCGGTCTTCAACCCGCGCGGCAGCGGAGTGGGCGGCCAGTTCGCCCCGCTGATGGAGACCCTCACCATCGCCACGCCGCTGATTACCGCCGGCCTCGGCGTCGCCCTGGCCTTCCGCGCCGGCCTGTTCAACATCGGTGCGCAGGGCCAGATCATCATGGCCGGCATCTTCGCCGCCTGGGTCGGCTTCGCGCTGGACCTGCCGATGGGCCTCCACCTGCTGCTGGTCCTGCTCGCCGGCATCGTCGGCGGCGCCGTCTGGGGCGGCCTGGTGGGCCTGCTCAAGGCGAAGACCGGAGCCCATGAGGTCATCGTGACCATCATGTTCAACTACATCGCCCTGTACCTCGTGCGCTACCTCCTGGACACCCCGGCGTTCCAGCGGCCGGGGGAGACCACCCCGATTTCCCCGATCCTGGACGCGTCCGCCGTGTACCCGCAGATCTTCGGCAGCCAGTACCGGCTGCACATCGGCTTCCTGCTGGCCATCGCGGCGACGGTGTTTGTCTCGTGGCTGCTGAACCGCTCGACCATCGGCTTCGAGTTCCGCGCGGTGGGTGCCAACCCCAAGGCGGCCCTCACCGCCGGCATCAACGTGCCGCGCGCCACTATCCTGGTGATGACCATCGCCGGCGGCCTGGCCGGGCTGGCCGGCGTCGCGCAGGTGGCCGGCACCGAAAAGGTCCTGACCGACGGTGTCGCGGCAACCTACGGTTTTGACGCCATCACCGTCGCCCTGCTGGGACGTTCGACGCCGTGGGGCACCTTCGCCGCCGGCGTGCTGTTCGGCGCCTTCCGCGCCGGAGCGGTCCAGATGCAGATCCAGACCGGAACCCCTATCGACATCGTGCTGGTGGTCCAGTCCCTCATCGTGCTGTTCATCGCGGCCCCGCCGCTGGTCCGGGCGATCTTCGGACTCAACCCGCGCAAGAAGAAGGCCGCACCCGCCGGCAAGTCCCAGAAGGCAGTAGCCACCGGAGGTGCAGCATGAGCACAACAGCAACCTCGCCCGTCCCGGGAAAACCCGTCAAGCCCCAGCCGGGCACCCCGAACGCGCACCGCAAGCACACGGTGTCCGCCAAGCCCGTGACCTGGAAGCTGCCGGTCACACTGATGGCGCTGGCGGTCGTCGCGTTCATCTTCTTCGGCCTGATGGGCCCGCAAGCCACGGCCAGGTTCGGTGTTTCCTCCGGCGGTGACTTCTTCCAGCTCCCCGCGATCGAGGTGCCCGCCTTCCTGTCCGGCATTGTCCTCTCCATGATCCTGCTGGGCCTCGCGGGCTACGCCCTGGTACTGAAGGCGAAAAAGAACGCCCGGCCCCCGCGCTGGCTGCCGGCCGTCTTCACGGTCGTGTTCGTGGTGGCCTTCCTGATCTGGGTGGTCGGCGGCGCCCGGACCCCGAGCATCTCCCTGGCCGGACTCATCGCCGGGTCCGTGACCCTCGCGGTGCCGATCGTCTTCGGCTCCCTCTCCGGAGTCCTCTGCGAACGCGCCGGCGTCGTGAACATCGCCATCGAAGGCCAGCTCCTGGGCGGTGCCTTCACGGCCGCGATCGTCGCCAGCATGACCGACAACCCCTACCTGGGCCTGCTCGCTGCCGCCGTCGCCGGCGCCCTCGTCTCGATGGTGCTGGCGGTCTTCAGCATCAAGTACGTCGTCAACCAGATCATCGTCGGCGTCGTCCTCAACGTCCTGGTCTCCGGGCTCACCGGCTTCCTGTTCAGCACCGTGATGCAGTCGGATCCGGAGAAATTCAACTCCCCGGGCCGGCTTCCCATCATCGATATTCCGGTCCTGTCCAGCATCCCGGTGATCGGCCCCATCCTGTTCAAGCAGTCCGTGGTGGGCTACCTCATGTATGTGGCTGTGGCCGTGATCTGGATCGCGCTGTTCAAGACGAAGTGGGGCCTCCGGGTCCGCTCCGTGGGCGAACACCCGCAGGCCGCCGACACCCTGGGCATCAAGGTCAACGCGACCCGTTTCTGGAACGTCACCCTCGGCGGCGCCGTCGCCGGGATCGGCGGATCGTTCTTCACCCTCGTGGCGATCGACAGCTTCACGAAGGAAATCTCGGGCGGGCGCGGCTTCATCGCCCTCGCCGCCATGATCCTGGGCCGCTGGAACCCGATCGGGGCGTTCTTCGCCGCGCTGCTGTTCGGTTTCGCCGACAACCTGCAGAGCATCGTGACCATCATCGGCACCCCGGTGCCGAGCCAGTTCATGGCCATGCTGCCCTACCTCGTGACCGTGTTCGCCGTCGCCGGGCTGGTGGGCCGCTCCCGGCCGCCGGCCGCGAGCGGCATACCGTACGTCAAGGGTTGACCATGGACAGCACCAACGTCGACTGGGCCGCCCTGGAGGCCGCCGCGGTCGCCGCCATGAAAAACGCCTACGCACCGTATTCGAAGTTCGCGGTGGGGGCAGCAGCCCTCACCGCGGACGGCCGGATTGTGAGCGGGTGCAATGTCGAAAACGCCAGCTACGGGCTGACCCTGTGCGCCGAGTGCGCGCTCGTCGGCAACCTGCACATGACCGGCGGCGGCCTGCTCCGCGCCTTCTACTGCGTTGATGCCGCCGGCAACGTCCTTATGCCCTGCGGGCGCTGCCGGCAGCTGCTCTACGAATTCCGCGCTCCCGACATGGAGCTCATGACCACGCAGGGAATCAGGACCATGGACCAGGTCCTTCCCGATGCCTTTGGCCCCCAACACCTGGAGCAAGCCCAATGACCCAACCGACACAAACCCCCAAGCTGACCGAAGCGTTCGACGCCGTCGACATCATCCGCATCAAGCGGGACAAGGGCGTGCTCAGCCCCGCCCAGATTGACTGGACGATCGACGCGTACACCCGCGGCGCGATCGCCGACGAGCAGATGGCCGCCCTGAACATGGCGATCCTGCTCAACGGCATGGACCGGGCCGAAATCTCGCGCTGGACGGCGGCCATGATCGCCTCCGGCGAGCGGATGGACTTCTCCAGCCTGCGGCGCCCCGACGGCAGCGTGAAGCCCACCTCCGACAAGCACTCCACCGGCGGAGTGGGGGACAAGATCACCCTGCCACTGGCACCGCTGGTCGCGGTCTTCGGGGTGGCCGTGCCGCAGCTCTCCGGCCGCGGACTGGGCCACACCGGCGGCACCCTGGACAAGCTCGAATCGATCCCGGGCTGGCGCGCCGCGCTGAGCAACGAGGAGATGCTGGCCCAGCTCCAGGAGGTCGGAGCGGTCATCTGCGCCGCCGGCGCCGGGCTGGCCCCGGCCGACAAGAAGCTCTACGCCCTGCGGGACGTCACCGGCACGGTTGAGGCCATCCCGCTGATTGCGTCCTCGATCATGAGCAAGAAGATCGCCGAAGGCACCGGGTCGCTGGTGCTGGACGTCAAGGTCGGCAGCGGCGCCTTTATGAAGGACGAGGCCCGCGCCCGTGAACTGGCCGAGACCATGGTGGCGCTGGGCAAGGACGCCGGCGTCAACACGGTGGCGCTGCTGACCAACATGAACACGCCGCTGGGCCTCACCGCGGGCAACGCCATCGAGGTCGAGGAATCGGTGGAGGTGCTGGCCGGGGGCGGGCCGGAAGACGTCGTCGAACTCACCGTCCGGCTCGCGGAGGAAATGCTCGCCTGCGCGGGCGTCCACGACGCCGACCCCCGGGCCGCGCTCCGGGACGGGCGGGCCATGGACGTCTGGAACCGCATGATCGAGGCGCAGGGCGGGGACCCGCGCGCCAAGCTTCCCGTGGCGAGGGAGTCCGAGGTCATCTACGCCCCGGCCGACGGTGTGCTGGTGGAACTCGATGCGATGGCCGTCGGCGTCGCCGCCTGGCGCCTCGGTGCCGGGCGGGCCCGCAAGGAGGACCAGGTCCAGGCGGGCGCCGGGGTGCGGATGCACGCCAAGCCAGGCGCCCTGGTCAAGGCCGGCGAACCGCTGATGACGCTCCTGACGGACACCCCGGAGAAGTTCGAACGGGCCCGGGAAGCCCTCGAACACGCCGTGGTGATTGCCCCGGAAGGCTCACGCCCGGCCCAGCAGCTCATCATCGACCGCATCGCCTGATTCCCCGTTGCCCTATCACTTGTGGTCCCCAACCTTCAGGGTTAGCCGCCACAAGTGGTAGGGCAAACCCCCGGGGCGGCCCCGCAGTACACTGGCACGACAGCCGTCCCCCGTTGTTTGTAAGGAAACCGTGCAGGCAATCAACGACTTCATCCTGGCCGCAGCGGGGCAACCCTGGGTCCTCGTCCTTGTTTTCGCCTGCTGTGTGATCGACGGCTTCTTTCCGCCCATTCCGAGCGAATCGGTGGTCGTCGGGCTCGCCGCGGTCGCCGCCACCGCCGACATCCCCAACCCGGTGCTCCTGGCCGCGACCGCCGCCGCAGGAGCGTTCCTGGGCGACAACATCGCCTACCTGATCGGCCGCGGCACCGGCACCCGGCGCTGGGCCTGGATGCGAGGCCACCGCATGCAGCGGGCCTTCCGCTGGGCCGGCAGCGAGCTCCGGAAACGGCCGGCGTCGCTGATCCTCGTGGCGCGCTTCGTGCCGATCGGCCGGGTCGCGGTCAACCTGACCGCGGGCGCCACCCACTTCCCGCAGCCACGGTTCGTGGGCATGACGGGGCTCTCCGCGGTGTTGTGGGGCGCCTATTCCGTGGCGATCGGCCTCTTTTTCGGGCAGTGGTTTGAAGAGAACCACCTGCTCGGCGTCATCGTCGCCGTCATCTGCGCGATCGGCCTGGGCATCCTCGTGGACCTCGCGATCAGCAGGTTGCGCGGCAGGCTCCCCGAGGACGCCGAACACCCGGTCCCGCCGTCGGAACCCTCCTGAAACCGGAGCCATTGGATACAGCAGATTTATCCGGATGGAACCGTAGCGAATCCTTGCCGGTCATGGGACACTAAAGAGCGCTTTTCGTCACTTTCCTAGGAGCAAAGCCCGCGTGGAATTCATCAATGAGGCTATTCTCCATGCCGCGGGACAATGGTGGATTTATCCGATCCTCACGATCTTCTGTTTCATCGACGGTTTCGTTCCGATTCTGCCCAGTGAAACCCTGATCGTGGCCTTGGGTGCACTGTCCGTCACGTCTGGCGAGCCGAACATGTGGTTCGTGATGGCCGCCGCCGCCGTCGGGGCCATCGCCGGTGACAACATGGCATACCTGCTAGGCCGCCACGTCGGCGTCGAGCGCTTCCGCTGGATGCGCAAACCCAAGGTCCACCGTGCCCTGAACTGGGCGCGCTATGAACTGGACAAGCGCGGCGCCATGCTGATCTTCACGGCCCGGTACATTCCGGTGGGCCGCGTGGCCGTGAACTGGATCGCCGGCACCACCGCGTACCCGCGGCGCCGCTTCGTCATCCTCGACATTTTCGCCTCCATCACCTGGGTCGCGTACTCGGCCGGCGTCGGCATCATCGCCGGCAACTGGGTCCACGAACACCCGCTGCTGGGGGTCGGCATTGCCATCGCCTTCGCCATCGTGCTCGGCATCGTGATCGACCATGCGCTGACCTGGCTGCACCGCTGGCGCGACACCCGGGGCGCCGCCGCGGCAGCGAGCCGGGCCGCCAGCATGGCGGCAGAAGCGAAGGCCGCGCTCGCCACGAACATGCAGGCCCCGCCCGCCGCCACGACCGCGCAGGCCGCGCCCGCTCCGTCCGCGCCCCGTCCGGCTCCCGGCAGCCTCCCGATGCCTGCGCAGCTGGCGGCACCGGCCGACGTCGAAGCCTGATTCAGCCGTCCGGCGCGGCCGCCGGCGGACCGGCTGGTATTGCCGGGCCTCCAACCCTAAGGTTGGAGCGTGACTGAGATAATTCTTGACGCTGCCCCTGACCTCGACTTCGACCTGAAGGGCCTCCCCAAGGTCTCCCTTCACGACCACCTGGACGGCGGACTCCGTCCGGCCACCATCATCGAACTGGCCGAGGCCGCAGGACACACCCTGCCCTCCACCGACCCCGTCGCGCTGGGGGAGTGGTTCCGTGAATCCGCCGACTCCGGCTCTCTGGTCCGCTACCTCGAGACCTTCGACCACACCATCGCCGTGATGCAGACCAGGGAAGGCCTCTTCCGCGTCGCCAAGGAATTCGTCGAGGACCTTGCCGACGACGGCGTGGTCTACGGCGAAGTGCGCTGGGCGCCCGAACAGCACCTCCAGCAGGGCCTGAGCCTGGACGACGCCGTCGAGGCCGTACAGGCAGGCCTGGAGGCCGGCGTCGACGCCGTCGCCGAGACCGGCCGCGACATCCAGGTCGGCCAGCTGATCACCGCCATGCGGCACGCCGACCGCGGCCAGGAAATCGCCGAACTGGCGGTCCGCCACCGCAACAACGGCGCCGTCGGCTTCGACATTGCCGGCGCCGAGGACGGCTTCCCGCCATCCCGGTTCAAGGACGCCTTCACCTACCTGGCCCAGCACAACTTCCCGGCCACGGTTCACGCCGGGGAAGCCGCCGGACTCGACAGCATCCAGTCCGCCCTGGTCGACGGACGCGCCCTGCGCCTGGGCCACGGCGTCCGGATCGCCGAGGACGTCACCGTTGAATTCGACGACGAGGACGCCGACGGCGACGAGTCCAACGACAACATTGGCATGGTCACCCTGGGCGAGCTCGCCAGCTGGGTCCGTGACCGCGGCATCGCCCTGGAGATCTGCCCCTCCTCCAACCTGCAGACCGGCGCCGTCTCCGGCTTTGGCGAGGGCATTGAAAGCCACCCGCTGGACATGCTCTACCAGCTCGGCTTCAACGTCACCATCAACACCGACAACCGGCTGATGAGCGGCGTGACCCTCACCGACGAGTTCGAACTGCTGGTCGAGACCTTCGACTACGACCTCGACGACCTGCTGGAGCTGACGCTGAACGCCGCCGAGGCCGCCTTCCTGCCGCTTGAGGAGAAGGAAGCCCTCGTCGAATACATCAACGAGGCTTACGCCGACCTTGGCTAACCAAGACTCCACCGCGGTGGGCGCGCTGGTCGATGCCATGGCTGAGCTGCGCGTCCACTGCCCCTGGATGGGCGCCCTCACCCATGAGTCCCTCGTGGAGTACCTCCTCGAGGAGGCCTATGAGGTGGCGGAGACCATCGAGACGGACGGCGGCGACGCCGAGCTGAAGGCCGAGCTCGGCGACGTCCTGCTCCAGGTGGTCCTGCACGCCAGGCTCGCCCAGGAGCGCGGCGCCTTCGACCTCGACGACGTCGCCCGCGGCCTGACAGCCAAAATGATCCGGCGCAACCCGCATGTGTTCCGTCCCGACGGCTCACTGCAGGAGTCCTTCCCGGCGACGGTGGAGGAAATCGTCCAGACATGGGACGCCGTCAAACGCTCCGAACAGGTCCTGCATTCCGGGGCCGCCGGCACCGGCGAACCCTCCCGCGCTGATCCTTCCCGGCCGGGGGCCCTCGGGGGCGTCCCGGCAGCCCTTCCGGCGCTGGCCCGTGCCCAAAAGCTCCTCGACCGCGCCGAACGGGCCGGCCTTCCGGCCGCCACCGGGACGGTTGACGTCCCCTCCTCGGAAGAGGACCTCGGGGAGCTGCTTTTCGCCATCGCCGCCGCCGCCCGGGACCGGGGGCTCGACGCCGAACGGGCCCTCCGCGGCGCGAACCGCCGCTTCCAGGAGGGCCCGCCCGCGCCGTCGTCCCCGTGATCCGCCACAATGACGTCCGGGGACTGGATAGGTTTCTGTAACTTATCCCACTCTCGACTAGGCTGGGTTGCGACGAGGACGTCGGTTTTTCAGCTTGATTCCCAGCTTGAGTTCCCATCAGATTCCCAGCAGATCGCTTCACCCAAAGGAGCCTATCCATGGCGCTTATCGATGCCATCCACGCCCGCGAGATCCTCGATTCCCGTGGCAACCCCACCGTAGAAGTTGAAGTCCTGCTCTCGGACGGCCAGATCGGCCGCGCAGCAGTTCCCTCCGGAGCCTCCACCGGCGAGCACGAAGCCGTTGAACTCCGCGACGGCGACAAGGGCCGTTACCTCGGCAAGGGCGTCCAGAAGGCCGTCGACGCGGTCATCGACCAGATCGCCCCGGCCCTGATCGGTTTCGACGCCACCGACCAGCGCAGCATCGACCAGTCGATGATCGACCTGGACGGCACCGCCAACAAGAGCAAGCTCGGCGCCAACGCCATCCTGGGCGTGTCCCTGGCCGTCGCCAACGCAGCCGCGGCATCCGCCGACCTGCCGCTCTACAAGTACCTCGGTGGACCGAACGCCCACGTGCTGCCCGTGCCGCTGATGAACATCCTCAACGGCGGATCGCACGCCGATTCCGACGTCGACATCCAGGAATTCATGGTTGTCCCGCTGGGTGCCGAGACCTTCTCGGAAGGCCTGCGCTGGGGCGTCGAGGTCTACCACGCGCTCAAGGCGGTCCTGCAGGCCAAGGGCCTGTCCACTGGCCTGGGCGACGAAGGCGGCTTCGCGCCGAACCTGCCGTCCAACCGCGCAGCCCTGGACCTCATCCAGGAAGCCATCCGGAACGCCGGCTACACCCCGGGACAGGACATCGCCCTCGCCCTGGACGTTGCCTCTTCCGAGTTCTTCAAGGACGGCGCCTACCAGTTCGAAGGCAAGTCACTCAGCTCCACCGAGATGAGCGCCTACTACGCCGAGCTCGTTGCCGACTACCCGCTGGTGTCCATCGAGGACCCGCTGGACGAGAACGACTGGGAGGGCTGGAAGACCCTCACCGACGCCATCGGCGACAAGGTCCAGATCGTGGGCGACGATCTCTTCGTCACGAACCCGGAGCGGCTGCAGACCGGCATCGATTCGCGGACCGCCAACTCGCTGTTGGTCAAGGTCAACCAGATCGGTTCCCTGACCGAAACCCTGGACGCCGTCTCCCTCGCCCAGCGCGCGGGTTACACCACCATCACCTCGCACCGCTCCGGCGAAACCGAGGACACCACGATCGCTGACATCGCCGTTGCCACCAACGCCGGCCAGATCAAGACCGGTGCCCCGGCCCGTTCCGAGCGCGTGGCCAAGTACAACCAGCTGCTGCGCATCGAAGAGGAACTCGACGACGCCGCACGCTACGCCGGCCGGAGCGCCTTCCCGCGTTTCAAGGGCTAGTAACCGCACGAACTGCGAACCGGTGGCTATGGTTGAAAGACCATGGCCACCGGTTCCTTTTTGGCACGTCCTTCTTGGGCACGTCCTTTTTGGCACCGTTAGTGGCGCCGCGCCGCCGGCTCCAGGTCGGTGCCCGGTCCAGGCCACGGGATCAGCACTGAACGCAGCAAGCCAGCCGGGGGAGAACCTGGCATTACAGGAGTGACATGGCTACCCGCCGACCCAAGGTTCCCCGGGCCACGCCTGCGGCCCCGAAGTCTCCGGACACCGGCGACGGCGGCGACGTCATCCAGGCGGATTTCGGCGGATCCCGCGGCTCCCAGACCCACCCTGCCGGCAACTCCGCCCCCGGCCCGCGGACTCCCGTCAGGGCAGCCGGCCAGCACGGCGGCACCGCCGGCTCCGCCCGGACTAGCGGTGCTGCGTCCGCCTCCGCTCCGAAGAACGCAGCCACTCCGAACGGCGCCACCGCGAAAAACGCAGCCCAGCCCAACGCCGCAAAGTCAGCCACGGGCACACACGGGACGGCCAAGCACGGGACGGCCAAGCACGGCACGGCCAAACCGTCCAAGGACGGCACCGCGCCGGCGGCAGAGAACCTCGACCCGGTCCCGGCCAAGGCCTTCTCCGGCCGCATGCTGGCGCTGCTCGTCGTCATGATTGCCATCACCATCATGCTGGCGCCCACGGTCAAGATTTTCTTCGAAAAGCGGGCGGAAATCGCCGCGCTCCAGGCGGACATTTCCGCCAAACAGGCCCAGCAAGACGAGCTGAGGCGCCAGGTCTCCCGGTGGCAGGATCCGAACTACGTGAAACAACAGGCCCGGGACCGCATTAACATGGTTATGCCCGGCGAGACGGGCTACTGGGTCTTCGGCAGCGATCTTCCTGCCGGTTCCACCAGTGGCGCGGCCGGGGCAGGATCAGCACAAGACCCGGCCGAGCTGCCCTGGGTTGACTCCCTCTGGGACTCCATCCGGCGCTCGGCAACAGACTAGAAGCGGCGCCCGCCGCAGGATTGTCCGCCGGACAACCAGACAGGGCAGGAAGGTGCCGCCCCCGTGGACCAGAACCAAGTGGACGAGACCCCCACGGCAGTCAACCCGAGCGCGGAAAACCCGGAAACCCCGGAACCGGCCCGCTCCTTGGCGGAATCCCGCCGGCCCTCGCCGCACGACCTGGATGTCCTGAGCCGGCAACTGGGGCGGCCCGTGCGTGACGTCGTGGAAATCCCGGCCCGCTGCGTCTGCGGCAACCCGCTGGTGGCGGCCACCTCCCCGCGGCTGAGCAACGGCACCCCCTTCCCCACCACCTTTTACCTCACGCACCCCGTCATCACCTCCGCGGTGTCCCGGCTCGAAGCGGCCGGCCTGATGAACGAGATGAACGAACGGCTCGGCGGCGACGAGGCCCTGGCGGCGGACTACCGCGCCGCCCACGAGGCCTACCTGGCGTCCCGCGCGGAGATCGGCGCCAGATCCGGGATCGGCGCCGTGCCCGAAATCGACGGCATCTCCGCCGGCGGAATGCCCACCCGCGTCAAGTGCCTGCACGTCCTGGTCGGCCATTCACTGGCCGCCGGACCGGGTGTCAACCCGCTCGGCGACGAAGCCCTCGCCGCCATCGGCGAATGGTGGACCACGGACCGCTGCTACTGCGACGGCGCCTGGGACACCGGCGGCGAGACCCCCTCGCAGGACCTCAGCAGGCACGGGCCGCAGGGACTTCCGGAGATCGTGGGACGGCCGGCCCCGGTCCGGAAGCCGCGCACCGAACCCACAGGTTCCGCCGGCACCGTCGCAGCCGGACCGGACGGACCCGCAAACTCCGCCGGACCCACAGGTTCCGCCGGCATCGACGGGGCCGGCCAGTGACCCGCGTGGCCGCCGTGGACTGCGGCACCAACTCTATCCGCCTGCTCATCGCCGACCTGGACGTGGACGGCGCGGCGCCCCGGCTGAAGGACGTAGTGCGCGAAATGCGCGTCGTCCGGCTCGGCCAGGGCGTGGACGCCACCGGCGAACTCGCCCCGGACGCCCTGGACCGGACCTTTGCCGCCACGGCGGACTACGCGCGGCAGATCCATGACCACGGGGCCACCAAGGTGCGTTTCGTCGCGACCTCCGCAACCCGCGACGCCAACAACCGGCAGATCTTCGTGGACGGCATCCGCGAACTCCTCGGCGTCGAACCCGAGGTCATCACCGGGGACGAGGAAGCCGCCCTGTCCTTCGCCGGCGCCAGCAGCGTCCTGCCATCCCGTGGCGCGGACCCCGTGCTCGTGGTGGACCTCGGCGGCGGCAGCACGGAGTTCGTGCTCGGCAATGCCGCCGGCGTCATTGCCGCCAAATCCGTCGACATCGGCTGCGTCCGGATGACCGAACGGCACCTGCGCAGCGACCCGCCCACGGCGGAGCAGATCGCCGCTGCGGAGGCCGACGTCGACGCCGCCCTCGAAGTGGCGGCCCGGACGGTTCCGCTGGACCGCAGCGCCGCCGTCGTCGGGGTCGCCGGCTCCATCACCACCATCACGGCCCACGCGCTCGCGCTGCCGGAGTACTCCGCCGCGGCCATCCACGGCACTGAACTGCCGCTGGACGCCGTGCGACGCGCCTGCACGGAACTGCTGGAGATGACCCACGCCGAACGGGCCGCCCTGCCCTACATGCACCCGGGCCGGGTGGACGTGATCGGAGCGGGCGCCCTCGTCTGGCGGCGCGTCCTTGAACGGCTGGCCGAGGTGACCGACCACAGGGTCGAATCGGCCGTCACCAGCGAACACGATATTCTTGACGGAATTGCCTTGAGCATCGGCTAGGCCGCAGGCCACCGGACGGTGGGTCCGCCGGACGCCCGGCCGGCGGCGCCCGGTCCGCACATCCCCGCACAATTCCCTCCCGGCGTTTCCCAGCGCCACCACAACCCAGCCGCCACCGCAGCCCAGCCGCCACCGCAGCCCCACCGACACCGAAGCCACAGCGCCACCAGCTGTCCCGCCGATAGGACCCGAATGACCAGAGCAACAGCCCGGCGCCGCCGGACCGCCTCCGCGTTGGTGGCCCTGGCCCTTGCGGGCAGCACGCTGACGGCCGCCCTGACCGCAGCCCCCGCCGCGCACGCCGACGCCTGGCGCGACAAGGAGTACTGGCTCGCCGAATCCGGCATCACCAAGGCCTGGGAGGTTTCCCGGGGCGCCAATGTCAAGGTCGCCGTGATCGACAGCGGCGTGGACGGCAAGCACCCGGACCTGGCCGGCGTCCTGGCCGGCGGCGTCGACGTCTCCGGCGCGGGGAGCCCGGACGGGCAGAAGAGCATCGGTGCGAAGCCCGAGCACGGGACCCTGGTCGCGACCATGCTGGCCGGCCGCGGGCACCAGCCCGCCGACGCCACGGCCTCGCCCAGCCCCAGCGCGGGCCCGTCCGTCGCGCCGGACGGAATTGTCGGGGTGGCCCCCGAAGCGCAGCTGCTGTCCGTCTCCACCTGGCTCGGATCCCCGAACCCCGGCGGCAAGAGCGACCAGGACCAGATACCCCAGGCCGTCCGCTGGGCTGTCGACAACGGAGCCCGCGTCATCAACATCTCGCTGGGCAGCACGTCGCCGGAATGGCCGCAAAGCTGGGATGCGGCCTTCCTGTACGCCGAGCAGAAGGACGTCGTGATCGTCGCCGCCGCGGGCAACCGCGGGGGAGGCAACGTCCAGGTCGGGGCCCCGGCCACCATCCCCGGCGTGCTGACCGTCGCCGGGCTGGACCGCCAGGGAACCGCCAGCATCGATTCCTCCTCCCAAGGCATCAGCATCGGCGTCGCGGCCCCGGCAGAGAACCTGATCGGTGGCCTGCCCGGCGGCGGCTACGCGGAATGGGCCGGCACCTCGGGCGCCACGCCCATCGTGGCCGGTGTGGCGGCCCTGATCCGCTCCAAATGGCCGGAAATGTCGGCCAACCAGGTCATCAACCGGATCGTCAGCACCGCGAAGGACGCCGGCGCCAAGGGGAAGGACCCGCTGTACGGGTTCGGGATCCTCGACGCCGAGGCGGCCCTGAAGGCCGACGTTCCGGAATCCCGGGTCAATCCGCTGGGTTCGATCTCCGACTGGATCCGGGTCCACCGGCGGGGCAACCTGGCCACCGCGTCAGCGGCGCCCTCAGCGGTCCCCTCCAGCGCGGTCCCCACCCTTCCGGAGGCCACCGTCCCGGTCGCGGAGGCCCCGTCACAGCTGGACGGCGCCGTGCCGGCCCTGGTGGTGCTGGGATTCGGCGGGCTGCTCCTCTGCATCGTGGGGGCCGCCGTGTTCCAGCTCCGGCGTGCCGTGCGGCCCGCGCCACGTGGAGGCCCCGGCGGCCCGGCAACGCCGGACACCGGAGCGCTGGATTCCGCGGATTCCAGCGGAAAACCGTAGTTAGTGAAGTTTTTCACAAACTACGGTATTCTTGGGGAATGGCATCCTCCCCTCAGCTCCAGGACCGTCCCAGGGTACTCGTCGTCGGCGGCGGGTACGTCGGCCTGTACGTAGCCCTCAAACTGCAGAAGAAGATCGCGAATGCCGGTGGCATCGTCACCGTCGTTGATCCTCTGCCCTACATGACCTACCAGCCCTTCCTTCCCGAAGTTGCCGGCGGCAACATCGAGGCACGCCACGCCGTCGTCTCGCACCGCCAGCACCTCAAGCAGACCGAGCTCATCCAGGGCCGCGTCACCTCGATCGACCACGCCAACCGCACCGCAGTGGTGGCCCCGGCCGATGGCGGCGAGAACTTCGAGGTCCCGTACTTCGACGTCGTAGTGGCCGCCGGCGCCATCACCCGCACCTTCCCGATCAAGGGCCTCGCGGACAAGGGCATCGGCCTCAAGACCATCGAGGAGGCCGTGGCCCTGCGCAACAAGGTCCTCGACCGGATCGAAGCCGGTTCGCTCATGACGGATCCGGCCGAACGCGCCCGCGCCCTGACCTTCGTTGTGGTCGGCGGCGGCTTCGCCGGCATCGAGTGCATCACCGAAATGGAAGATCTCGCCCGCGCCGCGGTCAAGAACAACCCCCGCGTCAAGCAGGAGGAAGTCCGCTTCGTCCTGGTGGAGGCCATGGGACGCATCATGCCCGAGGTGACCGCCAGCCAGGCCGAGTGGGTCGTCGAGCACCTGCGCAGCCGCGGCATCGAGGTTCTGCTCAACACCTCGCTGGACAGCGCCGAGGGCTCCCTGAAGCTCATCAACCTTCCGGACAAGTCGGCGGCCCAGGAATTCCAGGCCGACACCCTGGTCTGGACTGCCGGTGTGCAGGCGAACCCGATGGTCCGTTCCACCGATTTCCCGCTCGAGCCGCGCGGCCGCGTCCGTGTCCTCGCGGACCTGCGCATCGCCGGCGACGAAGGCATCATCGACAACGCCTGGTCTGCCGGCGACGTTGCGGCAGTTCCGGACCTCACGGGCAGCGGCCTGCCGGACGGCACCTGCGTCCCCAACGCCCAGCACGCGCTGCGCCAGGCGAAGCTCCTCGCCAAGAACCTGTGGGCCTCCCGCTGGGACAAGCCGCTCAAGGACTACAAGCACAAGAATCTGGGTGCCGTGGCCGGCTTCGGTGAGTGGAAGGGTGTGGCGAACATCAACCTTCTGGGCCGCATCGGCCTCAAGGGCCCGCTGGCCTGGCTGGCGCACCGCGGCTACCACGGTATGGCCATGCCGACCGTGGAACGCAAGATCCGGGTCATCTTCGGCTGGATCCTGGCCTTCTTCATGGGCCGCGACACCACCCAGCTGATCGACCTGGACAACCCGCGTGGCGCTTTCGTCGCCGCGGCGGCGCCGGCTCCCAAGCCGGCCGCGGCACCCGCCGCCCCCGCCGCGGAGAAGCCGGCGGCCGCTGCCGGCAAGCCTGCGAACAAGGAAGCTGTTTCGGCCGACTCCAAGTAGCCTGCAGCAGCCTTCGACGGCGGCCGTTCCCTTGCGGGGGAGCGGCCGCCGTCGTCGTTAACCCCGACGCCGTCCCCGGCAGCCTGCCGGGGACGGGCCGGGGCCGCGCCTAGACTGGGCTCCATGACCGCTGAAAAGGACCTTCACACCCTGCTGGCCACCATGCACCCGGAAGTCCGGGACGGCGAGTTCGTCTACGTCCTCTGGCCGCACGGCCGTCCCCTTGCCGGGGCGATCGCGGCCGCCGTGCGTGAAGCGGAGGGCCTGACGGTTGTCCTGCCGCGGGCCGAAGCCGACAGCCTCGGGCTGTCCTACGACTTCGTCGGCGCCTGGATCACCCTCCAGGTGCACTCCTCGCTCGAGGCCATTGGCCTGACCGCCGCCGTCAGCGCCGCCCTGACCGAGGCCAAGATCAGCTGCAACGTCCTGGCCGGCTTCCACCATGACCACCTCCTGGTCCCGGTCGCGGACGCTGACCGGGCGCTTGAGGTGCTGCACGAACTGGTGGAGGCCAGCGGGGAGCACAAGCCCGCCCCGGAGCTGGTGCTGCGCAGTGAGCAGCCCGCGGACCGGCCCGCCATCCTGGCCCTTACCGCCGCTGCCTTTGCGGTCTCCCCGGTCACCGGCCTGCCCGTCGAGGGCGAGCCCGAAGAGGTGCAGCTCCTGGCGGCGCTCTTCGACGGCGAGGAATACCTGCCGGAGTTCAGCATCGTCGCGGAGCTCGACGGCGGGATCGTCGGCCATGTGATCAGCACCCGCGGCTGGGTGGGGGAGCTGGAGCTCCTGGGCCTGGGCCCGATCGGGGTGGTCCCGCGGCTGCAGCGCCACGGAATCGGCACCAAGCTCATGAAGGAAACGATTCTCCGGGCTAACGCGGCAGGGGAGCGGGGCATCGCGCTGCTGGGCGACCCGGAGTACTACTCGCGCTTCGGCTTCGTGGCGTCGACCTCGCTAGGCGTCGATGCCCCCGACCCGGCCTGGGGCGGGCACTTCCAGCTGCTGCCGCTGGCCGTCTGGCCGGGCGGCGTCAGCGGGACTTTCCGCTACGCCAAAGCGTTCGGCATCGCCTAGCCGGGCCCCTTGACGGGATACCATGGACCGGGCGCCCCAGTAGCCCAATTGGCAGAGGCAGCGGACTTAAAATCCGCGTGTTGTGGGTTCGAGTCCCACCTGGGGCACATTTTGTGGCGCGCGCCGATCCGGCCGGCAGATTTCCTCTATGCAACGAGTGTTATAAGGATGTGACCGTAGTCACTTTGGATCGGGCCGGAATTGCACTAGCTTGAAGTAAATCAGGAACACCTGATCATTCGCATCAAAGGCCGTTCGCACCTTTAGATCGAGGAGATTGTAAATGACTTCACTCCCCCAGGTGGCGCCCCGCATCGCTAAGCTCACAGCGCTTAGCATCGGCGTCGCCCTTCTGGCTACGGCCTGTGGTGGCACGTCCACCCCGACGGCGACTGGAACCGGATCCGCTTCCGCCAACGCCGCAGGCATCGCATGCCCGGCTCCCAGCGCTGGAGCTGGAGCCGGCACCTCGGCCGCAACCAATGGCGGCACTGTTCCCGCTTCCACCGGCACCACCGACACCCCCCTGAAGATCGGCTCGCTCCTGCCGACCACCGGGTCGCTGGCCTTCCTCGGCCCGCCCGAAATCGCGGGTGTCAACCTTGGCATCAAGGAAATCAACGATGCCGGCGGCGTGCTGGGCAAGCCTGTAGAGGTTATCCACCGCGACTCCGGTGACACCAAGACGGATATTGCCACGCAGTCCACCACGGCGTTGCTGGGCCAGGGCGTCGGCGCCATCATCGGTGCCGCATCCTCCGGCGTTTCCAAGACCGTGATCAACCAGATCACCGGCGCGGGCGTCATCCAGTTCTCCCCGGCCAACACCTCGCCGGACTTCACCGACTGGGACGACAAGGGCCTCTACTGGCGCACTGCCCCCTCGGACGTGCTCCAGGGCAAGGTCCTCGGCAACTACATGGCCACGTGTGGCGCCCAGACCGTTGGCATGATCGTCCTGAACGACGCTTACGGAACCGGCCTTGCGAAGAACGTGAAGGCCGCGTTTGAGTCCGCAGGCGGCAAGGTTGTTGCAGAGGAACTCTTCAACGAAGGCGATTCCCAGTTCAGCAGCCAGGTCGACAAGGTCATCGCCGCCAAGCCGGATGCCATCGCCCTGATCACCTTCGACCAGGCCAAGAGCATCGTTCCGCTGATGACGGGCAAGGGCATCAAGCCCACCCAGCTCTTCATGGTGGACGGCAACATGTCCGACTACAGCAAGGACTTCCAGGCAGGCACCCTGAAGGGCGCCCAGGGCACCATCCCGGGCACCTTCGCGAAGGAAGACTTCAAGAAGAAGCTCCTCGCCATCGATCCCGCGCTGAAGGACTACAGCTACGCAGGCGAGTCCTACGACGCCGCCAACCTGATCGCACTGGCTTCCGAAGCCGCCAAGAGCACCAAGGGCGTCGACATCGCCGCTCAGCTCAAGGCAGTCTCTGAGGTCGGCGAAAAGTGCAGTGACTTCCCGTCCTGCGTCACCCTGCTCCGCAACGGCAAGGACATCGACTACGACGGCCAGTCCGGCCCCGTAACGTTCTCCGAAGCCGGTGACCCGACGGAAGCCTACGTCGGCATCTACGAGTTCCAGGATGACAACACCTACAAGGCATCCAAGGAAGAGTTCGGCAAGCTGTAAGCTCGCCCTTCCCTAGCCACCAAGAAACCCCCGTCCCTCCGGACGGGGGTTTCTTGCGTGCGGGGCGGGCGGCAGGCCGGGGGTGACGCGTCACGCACGGCAGGCTTTAGGGCGGCGCTGGAGCGCCCGACGGCGGGAATCCGGCCCTGCGCCCCGGCGGCCGGTATGAAACCCTGCGCTGCGTGACGCCGTCGTCCTGCCGGGCCCTGCCGAGAGAGTCGCCAGCCTGGCCGAAGCCGTGCGCCGCGTGGCCGCCGTCGTCGTCCTGCGGGGGACCGGCGGTCGGGGGAGGGCTGCCGACGCGTCACGCGCGGCAGGCTTTAGGGCGGCGCTGGAGTACACGACGGCGGGGATCCGGCCCAGCGCCCCGGCGGCCGGGATGAATCCCTGCGCTGCGTGACGCCGCCGTCGTCCTGCGGGGGACCCGGGCGGGGAGAACCGGGGCTGCTGCACCGCGGGCGCGCAGAAGGGCCGCCACCGGCTGGTGACGGCCCTTCTGCTACTGCGGTGTTGCCGGGGAACTATTCGACGGTGTCGGCGAGGGTGCCCAGGTACAGCTGGATGACCTTGGGGTCCTTCATGAGCTCCCGGCCGGTGCCGGTGTACGCGTCCTTGCCCTGGTCCAGGACGTAGCCGCGGTCACAGATCTGCAGGCAGCGGCGGGCGTTCTGCTCCACCATGATGACCGACACGCCTGCGCGGTTGATCTCGTGGACCCGGAGGAAGGTCTCGTCCTGCTTGACCGGGGAGAGGCCAGCGGAGGGCTCGTCGAGGAGCAGCACGGCCGGGTCCATCATGAGGGCCCGTCCCATCGCCACCATCTGGCGTTCACCGCCGGAGAGCGAGCCCGCGCGCTGGGCGCGGCGCTTGCCGAGTTCCGGGAACAGGCCCGTGACGAAGTCGAAGCGCTCGGCGAAGTCCTTGGGCCGCTGGAACATGCCCATCTGGAGGTTCTCCTCGATGGTCAGCGCCGCGAACACGTTGTTGTTCTGCGGCACAAAGCCGATGCCCTTGCTGACGAGCTTGTTCGCCTTGAGCCCGGTGATGTCCTGGCCGCGGACCACCACAGAACCCGAGTGGACCTTGACCAGACCGAACATCGCCTTCAGCAGCGTCGACTTGCCGGCGCCGTTCGGGCCGATGATGCCGATCAGTTCGCCCTTGCGGGCCTCGATGCTGCAGCCGTTGAGGATGTTGACGCCGGGGATGTAGCCGGCCACCAGATCGGTGACCTTGACGACCGAATCCTCATCATGCACGGGTTTTGCGGCGGGAGCCGCGCTGGTGGCGCTCATTCTGTGTCCTTCGCTGTGCTGGGCGGCTGCTCGCCGCGGGTCGGCTCCTCGGCGCTGCGCCGGCCGCGCACCGGACTGCTGCCCGGGCCCTTCGGCTCATCCGTTTCCGCGGCGACGACGTCGAGCGAGATGATCCCGGCGTTTTCGGTGCCGACAATCGATTCCTCGTCGGCGACCAGTTCGGCGGCCAGCTCTTTGATGCCCTCCGAGTCACCGAGGTCCACGTCGTGGTGGGCGCCCAGGTAGGCGTCGATCACGGCGGGGTTCTTCATGACCTCGGCCGGCGGGCCCTCGGCGACGATCTTGCCCTCGGCCATGACCACCACCCAGTCGGCGATGTGGCGGACCATGTGCATGTCGTGCTCGACGAACAGCACGGTCATGCCCTCGGCCTTGAGGTTCTTGATGTGGTCCAGCAGCGACTGCGTCAGGGCCGGGTTGACGCCGGCCATCGGCTCGTCGAGCATGACCAGCTTGGGCTGGACCATGAGCGAGCGGGCCATTTCCAGCAGCTTCCTCTGGCCGCCCGAGAGGGACGCCGCGTAGTCGTCCTTCTTGGCGTCCAGCTTGAACTTCGCCAGCAGGACGTTGGCTTCCTCGGTGATCTTCTTTTCCTGGCCGCCCCAGATGCCCTTGAAGAGGGCCTTCGAGAGCCGCTCGCCGGACTGGTGGGAGGCGCCAAGACGCATGTTCTCCATCACGGTGAGCTTGCCCATGACCTTGGTCAGCTGGAAGGTGCGGACCATGCCCATCCGGGCCACCTTGTACGAGGACACCCCGGCCAGGCTGTTGCCTTCGAACTGCCACTTGCCCGAGTTCGGCGTGTCAAAGCCCGTGAGCAGGTTGAACAGGGTGGTCTTGCCGGCGCCGTTGGGGCCGATCAGCGCGGTGATCTTGTGCCGCGGGATCTCAAGGTACTCGACGTCGACGGCGTTGATGCCGCCGAAGCTGCGGGTGACGTTTTCCGCCACCACGATCGGATCGCGCTTCTTGCAGCCGGGGGCAATCTCCCCGGCGGCAATCGGACGCGTGTCCGTCATGTAGTCAATTTTTTCAGATGTGCGGGGTTCTTCGCTATGCGTGCTCATGCGAACGCCAGCTCCTTCTTATTGCCGAGGACACCCTGTGGCCTGAAGATCATCAGCAGCATCAGCGCGACACCCACCAGGATGTAACGCAGCTGGCCGGCCTGGACAGTGTTCAGCCAGGTGATGGCGCCGGATTCGATGAGGCCGTAGAGGATGCCTTGTGTGAGGGACAGCACGACCCAGAAGATCATGGCACCGACGACCGGCCCCAGCACCGTGCCCAGACCGCCGAGCAGCAGGCAGGTGTAGAGGAAGAACGTCAGCTCGGTGCCATAGTTCGCAGGCTGGACCGCGCCGCGGGGGAGGGTAAAGATCATGCCCGCCAGTGCGCCGAGCACACCACCGATGATCAGGGCCTGCATCTTGTAGGCGTACACGTTCTTGCCGAGCGAGCGGACGGCGTTTTCGTCCTCGCGGATGCCCTTGAGGACACGCCCCCACGGGCTGCGCATCAGCAGCCACACCAGGGTGCAGAACAGGGCCACGACAGCCCAGGCGACGATCCGGATGAAGAAGTCGCGGTTGTTCATGCCCATGTAGGAACCGGGAGGGAAGGGGTTCATTGCGTAGAAATCACCCTCGAACGCGGCGAGGCCGTTGGCCGAACCGGTGATGGCGGTCAGCTGGTTGGTGGTGACGATGTAGCGCACGATTTCCGCCGCCGCGATCGTGACGATAGCCAGATAGTCGGCCCGCAGCCGGAGGGTGGGGATACCCAGCAGCAACGCAAAGATGGCCGAGCAGACGACGGCGATCAGCAGTCCGACGAAGAACGGAACGCCGAACGTCAGGGTGGAGATGGCGAAGCCGTAGGCCCCCACCGCCATGAAACCGGCCTGGCCGAAGTTCAGCAGGCCGGCGTAGCCGAAGTGAACCGCGAGGCCGAGGGTGGCCAGTGCATAGGCAGCCGTTGTGGGGCTGAACAGTTCACCGGCAGCGCTGGAAAAAATGAATCCGAAGTCCATGTCTGTCTCCTAACCCACGCGCTCGCGCCGGCCCAAGATACCTTGGGGCCGGATCAGAAGGACAATAATCATGATGAACAGTGCTCCCACGTACTTGAGGTCTGCGGCGAGGCCGAACACGGTGGTCAGCTCCACGAAGATACCGACGATGATGGATCCGATCAGAGCGCCCCATACTGTGCCGAGGCCGCCCAGGGTGACGCCGGCGAAGATGAGCAGCAGGATCTGCGAACCCATGTCGAAGGTGACGCCGGGCCGGTAGTACGCCCACAGGATGCCGCCGAGGGAGGCGAGCATGCCGCCGGTGACCCAGACAATCCGGATGACGGAGTCGACGTCGATGCCGGAGGCCGCGGCCAGCGCCGGGTTGTCGGCGACCGCGCGGGTGGCTTTGCCGAGCCGGGTCTTGAGCAGGACGATCCCGAGGATGGCAATGACCACCGCGCTGATCACGAGGGACCAGAGGTTGTTGGGCGAAATGGAGATCAGGCCGAGCTGGATTTCCGAGCTCTGGGCGTACGGCAGCTGCTGCGTGGCGCCGCCGAAGAAGAACTGGATGACGTAGCGGACGGCCAGGGCCAGGCCGATGCTAACGATCATCATTGGCACCAGGCCGGTGCCGCGGCGCCGGAGCGGCTTCCACAAGCCGGCATCCTGGACGTAGCCGAATAGACCGCCGCCGAGCAGTGCGAGCACGATCGCCAGCCAGAACGGGAGGTTCATGGCGTTGAAGGCGAAGACCAGGACGGCGCCGAGGGTGACCATCTCACCGTGGGCGAAGTTCGTCAGCCCGGTGGTGCCGAAGATCAGCGAGAGACCCACGGAGGCGAGGGCCAGCAGAAGACCGAAGCTGAGGCCCGCCACGAGGCGGTTGATCAGGTTCTGGCCGAAATCCTGCTGCTGGACGACGATGCCTTCACCGAAGGCGAAGATCACAGAGAGGTTCGAGGTCTGGCTGAAGGTGACCTCACGGGGGTTTTCCTGGCCCTCGGCGAGTTTGATGCCCTCCGGAAGCGTGGATTCATCCAGCTCGACGACGTAGGTCCCCTGGGTGGGCACCCCGATGGTCCAGGAGCCGTTGGCGCTCGACTTGGCCGTACCGGTGAAGTCGTCCTTCTTGGCCGTGATGGTGACGTCAGCGATCGGCGCGCGGTCGTCGCCGCGCAGGAAGCCGCTGATGCTGTTTTGGAACGTGGTTGCCGACGGGGATGGTGTCGGCGAGGGGCTCGTGGCCTGGGATGCTGGCGCGACGATGAGCAGTAGCGCGGCCACGGCGGCAAAAACAGCCCCCACAACTTTCAGCAGTCTGCCGCGCCGTCTCTGCGACAGGCCTCTCGGTGTGCTTCTCAAAATGAAACCTCCACATGGGGGTGGTGTGGGTTGCGCCGTTGCAACCGCTGCGAACAGTCAGGGTGACGGGGGTGGTGCCTGGTGCGATGCGGTGGAGCAGTAGGGCTTGTGATATCCGTCACCCTATTTGGCCCATGTTACAGCCCGTTCGGGGCAATGAATGCCGTCGCGAGCAGGCTTAACGTCGCGATCGGGTAACAACCGTGAAGCCGTGGCGACTATGCGGTTTACCTGTTCTTAAGTAAACTTTTGTTGATCCTGAGTATGCCTAAACAGTCGGTATCCCTGTTCGGGAAACGAGGTTCCCGAACAGGGCGAGAGGTCACGGTTGGGTTGCGGGAAGGACCTGCCGGGAACTAACAGTGCCCGTCGGCTGTTGGAATTGGTAGCGTGTTGTAACCACGCACTAAAAGTTCACTACCGGATCATCATTCACCCCCTTATTTGGAGGACACCCGCAATGGCACTTGGCGGAAACCCAGTCTTCAACGGAAAGAACTTCCGTGGAGCAACCCAGGCACCGCCTGCCCCGCAGGCTTACGGACAGGGCCCCTACGGCCAGAACGGCTATGGCCAGGCCCAGTACGGCCAGACCCAGACCGGTTGGAACCCTGCCCAGCAGGGCATGACCCAGGGCCAGCTCCAGGACATGTACAACCGGCCCGCTGCCGGCCCCGCCGACACCGGCCGCATGACGTATGACGACGTCATCATGAAGACCGCTGCCTGCCTTGGCGCCGTCCTCGCCGGCGCGGCCGTCACCCTCGTGGTGGCAGAGGGCCTGGCCTACATGCTGATGATCGTCGGTGCGCTGGGCGGTTTCGTCCTCGCCCTCGTCAACACGTTCAAGAAGCAGCCCTCGCCGGCATTGATCCTGGCCTACGCGGCCCTCGAGGGCCTGTTCCTCGGCGGTCTGACGCGGATCCTCGACGGCATCTACCCGGGCGTCGGCCTGCAGGCTGTGATCGGCACGCTCTCCGTATTCGCCGTGACCCTGGTGCTCTTCAAGAACGGCAAGGTCCGGGCGACCCCGAAGGCCATCCGGTTCTTTATGATCGCAACCATCGGCTACGCCGTCTTCGCGCTCGTCAACATGGTCATGATGTGGACCGGCGCCGTCGATTCCCCCTTCGGCCTGCGCACCGAGTTCGAGATCTTCGGCATCCCGCTGGGCGTCTTCATCGGCGTCCTGGCGATCGGCCTCGCAGCCTTCGCCCTGATCATGGACTTCACCAGCATCGAAGCCGGCGTCCGCAGCGGCGCCCCGCAGCGCTTCTCCTGGACCGCGGCCTTCGGCCTGACCGTGACGCTGGTGTGGCTCTACGTGGAGATCATCCGGCTGCTCGCCATCCTTCGCGGCGACGAGTAACAGCGACAATTAACAGCGCCGGCGTCAAGCCGGCAGCGCACGTCCAAGAAGGGGAGTCCCGCCGGATGGCGGGGCTCCCCTTCTTGGTGTGACCTCAGGCGGGGGCCTCAGATGAGCCGCTCCAGCACCACGGCCATGCCCTGGCCGCCGCCCACACACAGTGTCGCCAGCCCCAGTGTCGCGTCCCGTTCCCGGAGGCCGTTGAGCAGGGTGGTGGTCATCCGGGCGCCGGTCATCCCGAAGGGGTGCCCCAGCGCGATGGCGCCGCCGTGGACGTTGAGCTTGTTATGGTCGATCCCGAGTTCCCTGGCGCTGGCGATAACCTGGACCGCGAAGGCCTCGTTGAGCTCCACGAGGTCGATGTCCTCCATCCCCAGCCCGGCCAGGGCCAGCGCCCGCCGGCTCGCCTCGACCGGACCCATGCCCATGAGTTCGGGGGAGAGGGCGCTGACGGCGGTGGAGACCACCCGTGCCAGCGGCTCGAGTCCGAGTTCGCGCGCCCGCGTATCGCTCATCACGACGACGGCGGCCGCGCCGTCGTTCAGCGGGCAGGCATTGCCGGCGGTCACGGTGCCTTCGGCGCGGAAGACCGGCTGCAGGGCGGTGACCGCCTCGAGGGTGACGCCGGCCCGCGGGGAGTCGTCCCGGTCGATCACGGTGCCGTCCCTGCGGGTGTAGGGCGTGATCTCGCGGGCATAGAAGCCGGAGGCGATGGCGGCTTCGGCGCGGTTCTGGCTGAGCACCGCCCAGGCGTCCTGGTCCGCCCGGCCGATGCCGAAGCTGGTCGCGACGTTTTCCGCGGCCTGGCCCATGGCGATATAGATATCCGGCATCCGGCCGCCCATCCGCGGGTCCGTCCACGGAGTGTTGGACGCGGCCCGGGCGGCGGTCCGCTGGCGGGCGGCGTCAAAAAGCGGGTTGTGCGTGCTGGCGTCCGTCTCTCCGGCGCCGGCCCAGTCGCGGTACCGGGACACGGCCTCCACCCCTGCCGAGATGAACGCGTGTCCCTCGCAGGCCTTGATGGCGTGGAAGGCCATCCGGAGGGTCTGCAGGCTCGAGGCGCAGAAGCGGTTGATAGTGGCGCCCGGGACGGTGTCCAGCCCGGCGAGGATGGTGACCACCCTGGCCATATTGGAGCCGGCCTCGCCGCTGGGCTCGGCGCAGCCCAGGTACAGGTCGTCCAGGCCGCGGCCGGCGGTGTCCGCCGCGTCGAAGGACGGAATCCGGGCCAGGGCGGCGGCCACCATGGCCGCCGCGAGGTCGTCGGGCCGTTCGTCCTTCAGCGAGCCTTTAAAGGCGCGTCCGATCGGGCTTCTGGCAGCGGAAACGATGACGGCATCGGGCATGCGCCCAGCCTACGCTCCGGCTATGCCAGGCGCATCGCCCCTGCAGCGGGCCGGACGCCGAAGATTTCCGGTGCCGCGTATCCGGCGCCGGCGAAGGCACGTTCGACGGCGGCGCGCACCTGCTGCTCGGCCGCCACCGGGGTGAGCGCGATCGCCGAGCCGCCGAAGCCGCCCCCGGTCATCCGGGCACCGACCGCGCCGGCAGCACGGGCGGCCCCGACAGCGAGGTCCAGTTCGGGGCAGGAGATCTCGAAGTCGTCCCGCATGGAGGCATGGGACGCATCCAGCAGCGGTCCGATCGCCGCGGGCCCGGCGCTGGCGAGAAGCTCGACCACCTGCAGGACCCGGTCATTCTCGGTGACCACATGCCGCACGCGGCGGAACGTCTCAGGATCCAGCAGGCCGCTGGCTTCCTCCAGGTCATCGAGCCCGACGTCGCGCAGGGCCTTCACGCCGAGCACCTCGGCCCCCAGCTCGCAGGAGGCCCGCCGGGAGGCGTAGCCGCCGCCGGCGTGCGAGTGAGACACCTTCGTGTCAATCACGAGCAGCACCAGTCCGGCGGCTTCGGCGTCGAACGGGACCAACCGGAAGCTCTGGTCGCGGCAGTCCAGGAACAGGGCGTGCCCGGCCGCACCGCGCAGCGACGCGGACTGGTCCATGATGCCGGTGGGCGCGCCGACAAAGTCATTCTCGGCACGCTGGGTGGCCAGGACCATGTCCCGGTCGTCCAGGCCCGCCGCGGTGAGCTCGTTGACGGCGGAGATGACGGCACACTCGATCGCGTGGGATGAGGACAGGCCGGCGCCGCGGGGAACATCGGAGTCCAGCAGCAGGTCCAAGCCGGGCACCGGAAGCCCGTGCTGCTGGAGCGCCCACACGACACCCAGCGGGTACTTGGTCCACCCCTTTGCCGTGCCGCGCTCCAGAGACCCGGCATCCGCCGTCGTCAGTCCCTGGTTGCCGAAGGTGGACAGCAGCCGGATCTCGGAGTCCGGACGCCCGGCGGACCGCCACCCTGGCGGTCCGGTCGATCGCGAACGGCAGCACGAAGCCTTCGTTGTAGTCGGTATGCTCGCCGATCAGGTTGACACGCCCGGGTGCCTGCCACACGCCGTCGGGCGCCGTGCCGAAGACGGCAGCGAAGCGGTCTGCCAGTTGCCGGGCGTCAAGGGGGACGGTCATGCGGTGCTGCCGGCGGGGGCGGTCCTGGAAATGCGGGTCATGGATCCACGGTATACGCCGTGGCCTGCGGCTAGGTACGGTGGTGACCATGAACCTGCCGCGCCCCGCCTCCCCGGATTCCCCTGCCAGCGAGAGACTCAGCGAGGGCCCGGGCCCGGACGCGTCCGCTCGGCGCTATGCCACGGGCCGGCAGTACGAGCTGCGGCGCGGCGATGCCCTGGCCGTCGTGACCGAACTGGCCGCCGGGCTGAGGCTGTACAGCCGCGGCGGCACGCAGCTGACGGAAAGCTACGGTGACGCGGAGATCTCCCCGGGTGCCGCCGGCATCACGCTGGCCCCGTGGGCGAACCGCGTGGAGGACGGTGTCTGGTACCTGAACGGCAAGAAGCAGCAGCTGGACATCACTGAGGTGTCCCGCAACAACGCCAGCCACGGGCTGCTGCGCAACTCCGCTTACGAACTCGTGGACGAATCCGAGTTCTCGGTCACCCTGGAAGCGGCGGTGTTCCCGCAGCACGGCTATCCCTTCCTCCTGCGCCACCGCGTGCGCTACGAACTGGCCGGGGACCTGGGCCTGGTGGTCCGGCAGTCGCTGATCAACGACTCCCAGGAGTCGGCCCCGTTTGTCCTCGGCGCGCACCCGTACCTCCGGCTGGGGGAGGTGCCCAGCGAGGAGCTGACGGTCACCGTGCACGCCGGCACCCGGCTCGTGACGGACGAACGCCTGATCCCGCGCCGGACCGAACCGGTGGGCGGCGACTTCGATCTCCGCGCCGGGCGGACGGTGGGCGACCTGGACCTCGATTCGGCCTACACCGACCTGGAGTTCGACGCCGGCATCGCCCGGCACACGCTGAGCGCCCCGGACGGCCGGAGCGTGAGCCTCTGGCAGGACGAAAACTGCGGCTACGTCCACGTCTTTGTCACTACCCAGTTCCCGGGCCGCACCAAGGCGGTGGCGATCGAGCCGATGACCGGACCGGCCAACGCCTTCAACACCGGAGACGGCCTCCGCTGGCTGGATCCGGGGGAGCGGTTCGCCATGACGTGGGGCATCAGCGCGTTCCTGGGGCGCTGAGCCGGCGAACGGTTTCCTATCCGGTCGGCGCTGGTGAATCATTGGGCTATGACGCCAGTTGACGATGCCGCCCCGCGAGACCACACTGCCGCAGCCCAGCCCGCCGCCAGCGCCTCCGCCGGAGTTCCCGCGCAGGTGCGGACGGTCACGGACCGGGAAATCGACCAGGACATCCCGTACGGCGTGCGGATCGCCGCGTCCTGGTCCTGGCGCCTTGGACTGATCATCCTGATGGCCGGCGCTCTCGTGTGGCTGCTCAGCAGGGTCAGCTTCCTGCTGATTCCCGTAATGGTCGCCGCGCTGCTGGCCGGGCTGCTGACGCCGGTGAAGAACTGGCTCAGGAAGAACCGAACGCCCAACGGGCTCGCCGTCGCCATCACCGTCCTGGGCTTCATCGGCCTGGTTGGCGGGGCCCTGGCCCTCGTGGGCCGGCAGCTCGTGTCCGGCTTCGCCGAGCTGTGGAGCGAGGCGCTGACCGGAATCCAGAAAATCCAGGTCTGGCTCGCGGACGGCCCCCTGCACCTCACCGCGGCCCAGATCGACCAGTACCTGAAAGAGGGCACCGAGGCGCTGCAGAACAACAGCAGCAGCATCCTCAGCGGTGCGCTGTCCTTCGGCAGCACCGCCGGGCACTTCGCCGCCGGCATGATCCTGGCGCTGTTTATCCTCATCTTCTTCCTGCTGGAAGGCGAACGCATCTGGTCCTTCCTCGTGCGGCTGCTGCCCCGGAAGGCCCGCACCGCGGCGGACGGGGCCGGCCGGGTGGGCTGGGCCTCGATGGTGAGCTACGCCCGGGTCCAGATGCTCGTCGCCTTCGTGGACGCGGTCGGCATCGGGGTGGGGGCGGCAATCCTCGGCGTGCCCCTGGCGCTTCCGCTGGCGGTCCTGGTCTTCCTCGGTTCGTTCATCCCGATCGTCGGCGCCCTGGTGACCGGCGCCGTCGCGGTGCTGCTGGCCCTCGTCGCCAACGGCTGGGTGAACGCCCTGATCATGCTGGGGGTGGTGCTGCTGGTCCAGCAACTGGAAAGCCACATCCTCCAGCCGCTGATCATGGGCAAGGCAGTTAAGCTGCACCCGGTCGCCGTCATCCTGGCCGTCGCCGCCGGTTCCTACCTCGCCGGAATCCCCGGGGCCCTGTTCTCCGTGCCCATCCTGGCCGTAGCAAACTCGTCGATTCGCTACATTGCCGGCAGAACGTGGGAACATGAAAGTGCGCTGGAGACCGCGGGGCCGGACGTTCCGGCCGGAGCCGCCGGCCACTCCGGGAGGGCCGCCCGCCTGCCGGGTGCCGGATCCACACCCTGATCCACACCGCGCCGAAGACTGATCCGACAAAGGAGACTCGTTCGTGAACACCCTTGAGAGCCTGCCCGTCACGCTGGACAATGTCCTGGAGGCGCAGAAGCTGCTCGACGGGATTATTACGCGGACGCCGGTTGAATCCTCCCGCGCCCTGGGCAGCATGATCGGCGGCGAGGTCTTCCTCAAGTGCGAGAACCTGCAGCGGGCCGGTTCCTTCAAGGTCCGCGGAGCCTACGTCCGGATGGCCAAGCTGTCCCCCGAGGAGAAGAAACGCGGCGTTGTGGCCGCCTCGGCCGGCAACCACGCCCAGGGCGTGGCCGTCGCGGCCAAGAGCCTGGGCATCAAAGCCCGGATCTACATGCCGCTGGGTGTTGCCCTGCCCAAACTGGCCGCCACCCGCAGCCACGGCGCCGAAGTGGTCCTGCACGGCCACAACGTCGATGAGGCCCTCGCCGAGGCGAAGCGCTACGCGGACGAGAGCGGGGCCGTCTTTGTCCACCCCTTCGACGACGTCGACGTCGTCGCCGGCCAGGGCACCGTCGGACTGGAAATCCTGGAGCAGGTCCCCGACGTCGACACCATCCTGATGGGCGTCGGCGGCGGCGGACTCCTCGCCGGCGTCGCCGTGGCCGTGAAGGCCCGGGCGAAGGAACTGGGCCGGGAGATCAGGATCATCGGCGTCCAGGCCGAAAACGCGGCCGCCTACCCGCCCTCCCTCGCCGCGGATGCCCTCGTGCCGCTCAAGCGCGTCTCCACCATGGCCGACGGCATCGCCGTGGGCCGGCCCGGCCAGCTGCCCTTCAGCATCATCCGGGAGCTCGTCGACGACGTCGTCACCGTCAGCGAGGACGCCCTGGCCCGGGCGCTCATCTTCCTGCTGGAGCGCGCCAAAATGGTCGTCGAGCCCGCCGGCGCGGTCGGCGTCGCGGCGCTGATGGAAGGCAAGATCGAAAACCCCGGCACCGTCGCGGTGGTGCTCTCCGGCGGCAACATCGACCCGATGCTGATGCTCAAGGTCATCCAGCGCGGCCTGTCCGCCGCGGGCCGGTACATGACCGTGCGGATGATGCTGGACGACCGTCCCGGCTCGCTGGCCACGATCGCCCGGATCATCGCCGAGAACGACGCCAACGTGACGGGCCTGGATCACACCCGGGTGGGCGGATCGATCAGCATGGGCGATGTGTCCATCACCGTGAACCTGGAGACCAAGGGCCACGAACACTGCGAGCAGGTCCTCGCGGCGCTCCGGGCCGAGGGCTTCCAGCCAATCGTTGTGCACTAGGGGACCGTGATGCTTGACTCCACCCGGAACGGCAGGCCGCGCACCGGCGACACCGCGGCGGCACGCGCCCGCAAGGGACTGCTGGTGGTGGGGCTGTTCGTGCTGGTGCTGTACGTCATCGAGGTCATCAACACCCTCATGCTGCGGTCGCTCAACGGCACGTTCGGCCTGCGCCCGCGCACCCCGGACGGGATCCTGGACATCCTGACGTTCCCGCTGCTGCACGCCAACCTGGCGCACCTGTTCTCCAACACGCTGCCGCTGATCATTTTCGGCTTCCTGGTGCTGCTCTCCGGGCGGCGGGTGTTCTTCACCACCCTGGCCCTGAGCTGGCTCGTCTCGGGGGCGGTGGTGTGGCTGATCGGCGGCTTCAACATCACGGTCGGGGCCTCCGGCCTGGTCTTTGGCCTCTTCGCGTTCCTGCTGGTGCGCGGCTTCTTCAACCGCAACTGGTGGCAGATCCTGCTCTCGGTGGTGCTGTTCCTGACGTACGGGGGGATTCTGTTCGGCATCCTGCCCACGGTCGCAGGCTACGTGTCCTGGCAGGCGCACCTCGGCGGGGCCATCGGCGGAGTGATCGCAGCCCTGCTGCTCAGCGCGCCGCGGGCCGGAACGCTGCGCAGCAGGCAGTAACACACGGCGACGCCGGCAGGCAGCAAAACGACGCCGGCCCTCCCGCTGGGGAGGGCCGGCGTCGTGCCTTGCGTTGCGTTGGGCCGGGTGTTAGCCGACGTACGGCTTCGCGGACAGGATCTCCACCTGGATGTCCTTGCCGTTCGGGGCGGTGTAGCTGAGCTTGTCGCCTGCCTTGTGGCCGACGATGGCGGCGCCCAGCGGTGACTTCTCGCTGAAGACGTCCAGATCCGAGTCTCCGGCAATTTCCCGGGAGCCGAGCAGGAAGGTTTCCTCATCGCCGGCGATCTTGGCGACGACGATCATGCCGGGCTCGACAATTCCGTCGTCGGCCGGGGACTCGCCCACGTGGGCGTCCCGGAGCAGGGCGGTCAGCTGGCGGATGCGGGCCTCGATCTTGCCCTGCTCCTCTTTGGCCGCGTGGTAGCCGCCGTTCTCCTTGAGGTCGCCTTCCTGGCGCGCCGCCTCGATCTTCTGGACGATTTCCGCCCGGCCGGGGCCGGAGAGGTGGTCCAGCTCTGCCTTCAGGCGGTCAAAAGCTTCCTGGGTAAGCCAAGCTGCAGTTGCGCTGTTGGTGGTAGACACGGACTTCTCCTTTGTGGTCAAACAAGCAAAGACCCCGCCACGGTGGCCACTTTTAGGACTCAGCAACCAGCTCAGCGGGGGAAAGGTATTGATCCATTGTAGTCAATCCTGTGGATATACCAAAGAAGGCTGCGGCGTGGATCACACCGTGGTGCCGGGGGTGCTATTTGCCGGCGTCGGGAATCCAGCAGCTGTCGACGACGCCGGACACGGCCGCGGACTCGGTGCGCACGGTCGCCCGGTGGGCAGTGGTGCGCCCGCCGTCCGAGCCGGCGTCGGCGGCGTTGGGCGCGATGTCCACGACCTTCCAGCCGACGACGGCGAACTTGGAATCAAGCGCCTTGACAGAGCATTTGACGGCGGTGGCCGGTTCCTTGGTGACCTGGAAATCGATCTCGGCCAGGGTGGCGTCCGGGGTGCTGTAGCCGATGTCCTTGAAGGTGACGCTTTCCGTCGCGTTCGACGTTGAGATCCAGGCCATAAAGCCCATCCCGGCCACGAGGGCAAGGACTAGGATGGTGCGTTTGGCTTTGCCGCTGAGCGTCCGCTTTTGACCGCCGTAACGATTGGCTAGGCTGGGAGCTGCAGGCGCGGGCGCGGCAGGCTGATCCTTGGAAGTCACCAGTCCAGTTTAGTGTGGATCGGGACGGGTATGTGCCGCGCCGCCGATCCGGCCGCTGCGCCTGCCAAGAGTTTTGTACCTGTAGATGAAATCTGTACCTGTAGATGAAAGAGGAGCCGTCCCACGATGACAGCGTCCACCAGCCCGTCAGCGCCGCTTCGGCTGTTGGCTGTCCATGCTCATCCCGACGATGAATCCAGCAAGGGCGCCGCCACGATGGCCATGTACGCCGCGTCCGGCGTCGACGTCCTCGTGGCCACCTGCACCGACGGGTCCCGCGGGGACATCCAGAACCCCGCCGTGGAGGGCGAGCCGCACCCCAAACGCGACATGGCCGGCGCGCGCCGGCTGGAGATGGAGCACGCCGCCAAGGTCCTGGGCGTCCGCCAGCGCTGGCTGGGCTTCGTCGATTCGGGGCTGCCCGAAGGCGATCCGCTGCCGCCGCTGCCGGCAGGTTCCTTCGCCACGCTGCCCCTGGAACGGGCCGCCGCCCCGCTGGTCCGGCTGGTCCGCGAGTTCAAGCCCCAGGTCATCCTGAGCTACGACGAGAACGGCGGGTATCCGCACCCGGACCACATCATGGCGCACCGCGTCGCCGTCGAGGCCTTCGATGCCGCCGGGGACCCGGACCGCTACCCCGGAACCGGCGAGGCCTGGGCGCCGGACAAGCTCTACTACGACCGCGCCTTCAGCCCCGAACGGTTCCGTGCCCTGCACTTCGCGCTGGAGGAATCGGGTCTCCGCTCGCCGTATGCCGAACGCCTCGCGGCCTGGCTGGAAGCCGACGCCGAGGGCCACACACCGCCCGCGCCGACCCACCCGACCACCACCCAGATCGAGTGCGGGGACTTCTTCGAAGCACGCGATGACGCACTGCGGGCACACCGCACCCAGGTGGACCCGGAAGGCTTCTTCTTCGCCGTCTCCCCGGCGATGCAACGCCGCGTCTGGCCCTGGGAGGACTACTCGCTGATCCAGGCCAGGGTCCCGGTCGAACTGCCTGAAAAGGACTTCTTCGCCGGGCTAAGATAGACCCAACAGGCCATTTCTATGACGCGTAGAAGACGTTGTGGAATCAGTTCGACGCAGCTCTGCGGCTAGCCCCCGCCGGGCCGCCATCCAGCCCCATAGAAGGTTCCAAACCGTGCATTCCTTGCTCCTCGCCCTGGCAACCACCCCGGCGCCCACCCCCACGCCGTCGCTGCGCCCCGGACTGTCCCAGGACCAGGTGACGCCCGGCCTGCTGGGTTTCCTCCTGACCGCCTTCATCGTGGTGCTGACGGCGCTACTGATTGTGGACATGGTCCGGCGCATCCGCCGCGTCCGGTACCGCGCCCAGGTGGAGGAGGAGCGCGCGGCCGCCGCCGAGGCAGCCTCCCTCGAGGGTGATTCCGGGACCGCCGGGACCGGGACGGGGACCGCCCGGGCCCAGGACCCCGCCGGTCAGCCCGCCACCCGCCCGGAAGCCAACGGTGATGCAGGACCCGGAAGCCGCTGACCGCGGCACCCACCAGTCCTTCCCCGAGGCCGCCAACGCCCTCGGCGGAGAACCCTCTGCCTACCTCCGGCAGCACGCCGGAAACCCCGTGCACTGGCGGCCGTTCGGTGACGAGGCCTTTGCCTTCGCGGCCGCCCGCGACGTGCCGGTCTTCCTCTCGATCGGCTATGCGGCCTGCCACTGGTGCCACGTCATGGCCCGGGAATCGTTTGAGGACCGGGACACCGCGGACTTCCTGAACGCCAACTTCGTGGCCGTGAAGGTGGACCGCGAGGAGCGCCCCGACGTCGACTCCGTCTACATGGCCGCGACCCAGGCGATCAGCGGTGAAGGCGGCTGGCCCATGTCCGTCTTCCTGCTCCCCGACGGGCGGGCCTTCCATGCCGGGACCTACTATCCGCCCCGGCCGCTGCCCGGCAGGCCCTCCTTCCGCCAAGTGCTGGAGGCCGTGGCCGACGCCTGGCGGGAGCGGCGCGAGGCCGTGGAACAGAACGCCGAGACCCTGGCCCGCGGCCTTGGCGCCTCGCAGCTCAGCGCCGCCGTGCGGCTCGGCGGTGCGCCGGAGCCGCTCGACCCGTCCCTGCCAGCGCAGGCCGTCCAGGCGCTGGCGGCCGACGAAGACCCCACCGGCGGCGGCTTCGGCACCGCGCCGAAGTTCCCGCCCTCGGCGGTCCTGGAATTCCTGATCCGGCACGCCGCCGTCCCCGCACCGGCCGCCGCACCTGCCTCCGCACCGGACGCGGGGGCGCAGGACGCGGCGCTGGACGCGGCGTCGCAGGACGCCGGAGCCGACACCGCGGCGCTGGCCCGCGGCCTGGCGGGCCGGACGCTCGCCGCGATGTCCCGCTCGGCCCTGTTTGACCAGCTCGACGGCGGCTTCGCCCGCTACTCCGTGACGCGCGACTGGTCCGTGCCGCACTTCGAAAAGATGCTCTACGACAACGCCCAGCTGCTGCGCGTCTACGTCCACTGGGTCCGGCTCGGCGGCTCGCCCGAATACCCCGCCGCGGAAGCAGCCGACGTCGCCGGACGCACGGCCGGCTGGCTGCTCGCCTCGCTGGGGCTCGGCTCGGACGAAACCGGCCACACGACCCCTACCGGAGCGGTGCACGGGCAGCTTCCCGAGGCGCTGGCATCGTCCCTCGACGCCGACACCGTCGTGGACGGCGTCCACGCCGAGGGCGCCAGCTACCTGTGGACCCCCGCAGCGCTGGAGGCCGCCCTGGGACCGGGCGACGGCGCCGCCGTCGCCCGGCTCATGAACATCCGGGCCCGCGGCACCGTCTCCGCGGACGGATCCCCGCTGCACCCCGGCCGGGCACCCGGCGCCGGCGAGGCGGACCTGTGGCAGCGGGTGAGGCCGGTGCTGCTCACCGAGCGTTCCCGCCGCCCCCAGCCGGCCCGGGACGACAAGGTGGTGGCGGGCTGGAACGGGCTGGCCGTCGCAGCCCTGGCCGAGGCCGGCGCGGTACTCGAGCAGCCCCGGCTGGTGGCCGCTGCAGGGCGGATCGCCGCGTACCTCGAACGGGTGCACTGGCGGCCGGGTGCCGCCGGTGAACCCGGCACCCTCCTCCGGGTTTCCCATGCCGGCACCGCACGGGGGATCGGCGGGCTGCTGGAGGATTACGCTTTCTGCGTCGAGGGCCTGATCGCCCTCTATGCCGTCACCGGCCGGACACACTGGTACCGGCTGGCGGAGGGTATCCTGGCCGCAGCCCGTGCACAGTTCACCACCGACGGCGCGCTCCGGGACACCGCGGGGGAGTCGGACCAAGTCGCCAACGCCCAGGGCGGACGCGCGCCGCTGGAGCTGTTCGACGGTGCCACGCCGAGCGGGGCGGCCGCCTTCGCCGGCGTGCTGCTGTCCTGCTCTGCGCTCTCCGGCTCCCAGGAATACCGCGCCCTCGCTGGCAACATCCTGTCGCTGCTGCCGCCGCTGGCCTCCCGCGCGCCGCGGGTGGCCGGCTGGCTGCTCGCCACGGCGCAGGCGGCGCTGGCCGGCCCGGTGGAGGCCGCCGTCGTCGGGCCGGACACCCCGGAGCGAGCGGCACTGCACCGCGAGCTGCTGCTCTCGCCGAGCCCCGGGCTGGTGATCGCCCTGCAGGAGGCCGGGGACAACGCCGTGCCGGACCACCCGGTGCCTGCCCTCGACGGGGTCGACGACGCCGTGGTGCCCCTGCTGCGCGGGCGCGCGGCTGCCCCCGACGGCGCGCCCCTGGTCTACCTGTGCCGCGGCATGGTCTGCGGGCTTCCGGTGCGTTCTCCCGGCGAGCTGCGGGAGCGCCTGGCTAGCATGGCGGAATGACTTCTCACGGTTTCGAGCTTGTGGTTTTCGACTGCGACGGCGTCCTGGCCGAGTCGAGGCCGGACGGCACTGACAGGCGGGCCCTGACGCCGGAAATTCCCCACCTTTGAAGTCGGCGTCCGGTGTGTCGGGCAGAAGTGCTGGTGAGTCGCGGCGACGCTGTCCCAAAGGTGGGGAGAATCGGCGCAGGAAGGCAGGAAGGCAGCTGGTCCCGGCGGAAATTCAGCTCAGGACGGCGATGGCAATCGCGATGTAGTGCGCGGCGAAGGCAAAGACCGTGAGCGCGTGGAACAGCTCATGGAAGCCGAAGTGTGAGTAGCTGATGTTCGGCTTCTTCAACGCGTAGAACACGGCGCCGGTGATGTAGAGGGCACCTCCCACGCAGATCAGGACGGCGGAGGCGACATTCGCGGCAAAGAATTCCGGCAGATAGAACAGCGCGCCGCAGCCCAGGGCGATGTAGATCGGCACGTACAGCCAGCGCGGGGCGTCGGTCCACAGCAGCCGGAACAGCACGCCGAGGATGGCCCCGGACCAGATCACCCACAGCAGCAGTTCGGCCTTGTCCCGGTCCAGGAGGGCCCAGGCCAGGGGCGTGTAGCTTCCGGCGATCACCAGCATGATGTTCGTGTGGTCCAGCCGCTTCAGCACGATCTTCACTCCCGGGGACCAGTTGCCCCGGTGGTAGATGGCGCTGATGCCGAAGAGCAGGACCCCGGTGAAGGCGTAAATGGCGCAGGCGATCTTCAGGTCCGGCGTCGGGGCCAGGATCACCAGCACCAGCCCGGCGGCCAGCGCCAGTGGAGCCGTCACCGTGTGGATCCAGCCGCGCCATTTCGGCTTGATCATCAGGAGCTCCGCCAGCCGGATAGCGGCGTCGTCCATCGGGCCGGTCCTACGGTCCGCAGGCTGCTCCGGCCGGGGCTCGTGGGTGTTGCTTTCCATGCCGCCATAATATCCTACGGTCCAGTAAGTTACCTGCGGGTAACATGGCTGGCGGGCGAAATCGCAACGTCCCTGCGCCCCGGCCGGGGCTCCGGCGGGTAGCCTAGGATGTGCACTGCAGTCGTACAAGGAAGCCAGGTGAATCTCCGGATGGAAATGCCCGGGTTCCTCTATGGCTTCTACGAGCGCAAACTCCAGCGGTCCCTGGACCCGGAACGCATTCCCCGGCACATCGGCGTGATGGTGGACGGCAACCGCCGCTGGGCGCGGCAGTTCAACGCCCCGACCAGCCAGGGGCACCAGGCCGGGGCCGACAAGATCCACGAATTCCTCGGCTGGTGCCAGGAACTCGGCGTCAAAGTCGTCACCCTCTACATGCTCTCCACGGACAACATGAACCGCTCGGGCGAGGAACTCGACCTGCTCATGGGGATCATCGCCAACACGCTGGACCGGCTGGACGAGGACGCCGAAATCTCGGTCCACGCCATGGGCGCCCCGGAACTGCTGCCTGACTACCTCGCCGCCCGGCTCAACCGGCTCACGGCCCGCACCCCGGCGCGCGAGAAACTCCACGTCAACGTCGCCGTCGGCTACGGCGGACGCCGCGAAATCGTCGACGCCGTCCGCGAACTGCTGCACGACGCCGTCACCCGCGGCACGGACATCGGGAAACTGGCCGACGAGCTGAGCGTCGATGACATCTCGCGCTTCCTCTACACCCGCGGCCAGCCCGACCCGGATCTCGTGATCCGCACCTCCGGGGAGCAGCGGCTCTCCGGTTTCCTGATGTGGCAGAGCGCCTACAGCGAGTTCTATTTCTGCGAGGCCCTGTGGCCTGCCTTCCGGAAAGTGGACTTCCTCCGGGCCCTACGCGACTACGCCGGCAGGCAGCGCCGCTACGGCTCCTGACGCGACATCCGGTGTTCACACGATGGCAACAAGAATCGCCGAAAAATTGGCGCTGAAACGTCGCACCCCGGACGTACGTTAATCCCATCAGCAGGCAAACCGCCGGCTGATCGGGGAGGCCAGTACATGGAGCGGAAGTTCGCACCGGGTGTATGGGAGGCCGCGTCCGGCCTCCAGGCCGAGCCGCCTCACCAATAACAATTCCGGGCATGCGCCCCGGGGCTGGAGTCGATGTGGCTATTTCTGAACAACTGCCCGACGTCGTGACCGACCAGGGACAGAAAGCTACCTCTCGCGCCAAGCGAGCCACCTCAAAGACCGGTGCAGCGGAGATTGACGCTGCAGCCGGTTTTGCTGTTTCCGGGGAAGGGACAGCAAACAGGGAACCGGCCCGGAGCTTCGTGATCGACACCTCGGTGCTGCTCTCGGACCCGCGGGCCCTGCTGCGCTTCGCGGAGCACGAGGTGATCCTGCCGATCGTCGTCATCACCGAACTCGAAGGCAAGCGGCACGATCCCGAGCTCGGCTATTTCGCCCGCAAGGCGCTCAGGCTCCTCGATGACCTGAGGGTGGAGCACAACGGGCTCGACCGCCCCATCCCGCTCGGGCACGACGGCGGCACCCTCATGGTGGAGCTGAACCACATCTCCGCCGACGTGCTCCCCGCCGGCTTCCGCGGCGGGGACAACGACAGCCGCATCCTCGCCGTCGCCAAGAACCTCGCCAACGCGGGCCGCGACGTCACGGTGGTGTCCAAGGACCTGCCGATGCGCGTCAAGGCCTCGGCCATGGGGCTGCAGGCCGACGAGTACCGCAATGAACTCGTCAAGGACTCGGGCTGGACCGGCGTCGCGGAGATCGACGCGAGCGAGGAGGAAGTCTCAACCCTCTACGGCCACGAGCCGGTCTTCATCCCGGAGGCGGCCGAGATGCCGACAAACACCGGCCTGGTGATCCTCTCCCAGCGGGGATCCGCCCTAGGCCGGGTGGGCGCCGACAAGCAGGTCCGGCTCGTCAAAGGCGACCGGGACGTGTTCGGGCTGCACGGGCGGTCGGCCGAGCAGCGGCTGGCGATCGACCTGCTGATGGACCCCTCCGTGGGGATCGTGTCCCTCGGCGGGCGGGCCGGCACGGGCAAGTCCGCGCTGGCCCTGTGCGCCGGCCTGGAGGCCGTGCTGGAGCGGCGGGAGCACCGCAAGGTGATTGTCTTCCGGCCGCTCTACGCCGTGGGCGGGCAGGAGCTCGGCTACCTCCCCGGTTCCGAGGCGGAGAAAATGAACCCGTGGGCGCAGGCCGTCTTCGACACGCTCGGGGCCCTGGTCAGCCAGGAGGTCGTGGAGGAGGTGATGGACCGCGGCATGCTCGAGGTGATGCCGCTGACGCACATCCGGGGTCGCTCCCTGCATGACGCGTTCGTGATCGTGGACGAGGCCCAGTCGCTGGAGAAGAACGTGCTGCTCACCGTGATGAGCCGGATCGGGCAGAACTCCAAGATCGTCCTGACCCACGACGTTGCCCAGCGCGACAACCTCCGGGTCGGCCGGCACGACGGCGTTGCCGCCGTCGTCGAGACCCTCAAGGGACATCCGCTCTTCGGCCACGTCACCCTCACGCGTTCGGAGCGCTCGCCGATCGCTGCGCTTGTTACGGAGTTGCTGGAGGGGGCAGAGATTTAGGTCTTCTGTCTTTGGCTCGCCTGTGCGGGGGCCGTGGCTGGGTTCGCCGGGCCGCGGCCCTTCGCCGTCGCTTAGACACGGCGCAGCCGGCCCGCTTCGGTCGCTGGGCGACCTACGGGGCCCGCTGCGCCGCGATGCGCTCCTTTGCGAAGGGCCCCGTCGCGGCGGGTGCGCTGGTCACGTTCCTGAAGGTCCGCGTCGCGGCGGGTGGGTACGTCACCTCGTCCGGTTACTTTCCCAGGACGGTGCCGTGAATTGCTGCGGCGGGGATGGGGCCGAAGTCCCGGGAGTCTATGGAGTTCTCGCGGTTGTCGCCGAGGACGAAGAGGTGGCCGGGCGGGACGGTCACGGTGCCGAAGTAGACGCCGTCGATGGTGCGTCGGTTGACGTAGGCTTCCCTGGCTTCGGTCCCGTCCACAATGAGGACCCCGTCCCGGATGGCGACGGTCTGCCCTCCGGTGGCGACGACGCGTTTGAGCAGCACGGCCTGGTTGGGCATCTCGTCGTCGTCCGGACCGGTGAACACGACCAGCTGGCCGGTCCGGACGCCGGCGAGGCGGGGTCCCGCCTTGTCCAGCCAGACGATACTGCCGGCCGCTACGGTCGGCTCCATGCTGTCCGAGCTGACCGTGATCGGCTCCACCACCCAGAGCCGGAGCGCCAGCAGGCCGCCCAGGCAGAGGGCGGCGCCGGCCGCCGTCCGCCACTGCACCGGGCTCAGCCCCGGACGGGATCCCAGACGGCCGGGGCCGCCTTGATCGGATCGTTCGGGTCCGCCTCGTCCGCGCCCAGCCCCACCCGGAACTGCAGCATCATGGCATGATCCTCGTGGGTCAGGTTGTGGCAATGGAGCATGTAGCGTCCCCGGTGCGGCCCGAAGTGGACGAGCACGCGCACCGTTTCCCGCTCGCCGACGTAGACCACGTCCTTGGGGCCCTTTTCGTACGCGAACGGGGGCTGGCCGTTCCGGCTGAGGACCTGGAAGTCGACAAGGTGCATGTGCATGGGATGGAACCAGCCGTCCGAGCTGTTTTCGAACTCCCAGATTTCCACGGCGTCCAGGGCGGGATCGGCCATCACCCGCTTGAAGCCGCTCGCGATGACTTCCTCCCAGGTCAGGTCGTCGATGGTCCAGATATTGGTGACATCGTCATGTTTGATCCTGACCCTGCGGGTTTTCGTGGAACTGGCTGCCGTCAGGTCCATGGGGTGGCTGGACACCAGCGTCGTGGGGATGGCATTCCAAGTGGGGTCGGCGGTGTTGACGGCGGTGCCGACGACGTCGAAGGCCATGATCTTCCCGGTGTTGTCAAAGTCGCGGTTGTTGTCGTTCGACGAATTGCGCAGCTCGACCCGGGCGCCGGTGGCGTACTTGCGGAAATCGATCAGGATTTCGTAGCGCTCGGCACTGCCGTGCCGCCAGGATCCGACCGTCTGGGCCACCGGCATCAGGCCCGCATCGGTGGCCACGACGGTGACCGGGTCCCCGGTGCTGAGCTTGAAGTTGTAGGACCGGGACACCGAAGCGTTGAGGATCCGGAAACGGTACACGCGCTTCTGTACCTGCATGACCGGCCAGGGCTTCCCGTTGACCAGGATGACGTCGCCCCACAGGCCCGAGTGCTCACGGTCGTCGAAGCCCAGCGCGCCGTTGGCGGCGAACATGGCGTCGCTGATGGTGAGCGGGACGTCGAAGCTGCCCTGCGGGAGCAGGCCCTTCTCGACCGGGTCGCTGATCAGGTACTGGCCGGCCAGCCCCGAATACACGTTCTGCGCCGTGAAGTGCACCGCATGGTCGTGGTACCAGAGCGACCTCGCCGGCTGGTTGTTCGGAAAGTGGTAGTCCTTGTAGAAACCGGGCAGGGTGAGGTCGTTGGCGTAGCCGTCATATTGCGGCAGGGACGCGGAGCCGTGCAGATGCGTCGAGGTGGGCAGGGCATATCCGAGCGTCGGGTGTTTGGCCGGCAGCTGGTTCCGGACGCGCACCACGGACCGGGTTCCCTTGGTGATCCGGATGGTGGGGCCGGGAAAGATCCCGTTGTAGCCCAGGATCGGAGTGCTCAGCCGGGACAGGATCTTGGCGCTGGCCAGCCGCTGGGTCAGGGTGTAATGGCGGGTCGTGACGCCGTCGGCCCCGACGGTTGTCTGGTACGCCAGCGGCGGGGGAATGGTGAGCGCTGTCCGGTAGGGACGCGGCATGTCACTGTCGCTGAGCTTGCTGGCGGATTTCGCATTGACGCCGGAGATCGGGACTGTCACGATGCCCGCCCCGACCACTCCGACGCCGCCGAGGATGAGCGCCTGCCTCCGCGTAAGGGACATGTTGACCAGCTTCCTTTCACCATCGGTGCTTTTTCCGTCAGGGTGGGCCAAGGAGCTTGGAAAAACCTGCGGATCGGCCTCCCGGCGGGGGCGGCCCACGGGGCGGCCCCCGGGGCTGCGCCGGGGCCGGAGCCGGCCGGGCGGGTTAGCCGGTGTGGTGCGACAGCCCCAGGGACAACCGGGAGTTGCCCGGGCCGTCGAGGACCAGGGCGACCGCCCTGTCCGGAACCTCAAAGACCAGCGTCGCCCCGATGGACTGTCCTTGCTCCAGCTCCGCGACCGACGGCGATTCCCAGACCGGCCGAAAGCGTTGGCTGCCGAGACCGGAGATGCTGAAATCCCCGGCATCCAGCCGCATCCCGCCCGGTTCCAGTGCCGTGATCCGGACCAGGAGCCGCACCCGGTGGCTGCCTGCCGCGGGGGCGCCGTCCAGGGCGTCGTCGTTGTCCTCCGGTTCCCATCCGTCGTCTTCAACCGGCATGATCTCGGAGATGCTGGCCATGCCGCCCGGAATGGAGGCCGACGCGCCCAGCGGAACGCTCGGTTCGGGTCGCCCCGTCAGGAACAGGTAGGCCAGGGCCAGCCCGATGATGCCCAGCAGGGCGGAAGGAATCAGCATCAGCCGGCGGCGGCTGGCGCCGTGTGCAGGATTGCCTGCAAGCTCGGTCGCGGACATGCGGCCATTCAAGCCGTCCGCGCTTGGGAAAAACCGGTGCCGGTGCCTAGACGTCGATCCCCAGGTACCGCGCCGTGGCTTCGTGGCCTTCCACGTTAAGTTGCCAGTCGGGGCGGTTGAAGGTGGCGGGGGTGAGCCGGACTCGTTGGGCTTCGTGGAGCTTGCCGCCCCAGTTGACGCGGGTGATGCCGTTGAGCTGGTAGCCGAGGGAACGGGAGACGCCGAGGGACCGCTGGTTCCAGGCGGCCGCCTCGGATTCCGCGACCTCCGCGCCGAGCCAGTCGAAGGCGTAGAGGGCGACGGCGGCGCGCATCTCCGTGCCGAGTCCCCGGCCGTGCACGCTTTGCCTGAGCCAGGAGCCCGTGCTGACCGTCTTCAGCGTGGCAAAGTCCTTCGCCTCGATGTCCTGGCAGCCGATGAACTCGCCCTCGTGCCAGATGCCGAGCAGCAGTGTCCATTCCTGCGGCGACATGGTCCCACGGCACCGCCAGTACCACTGCGCCATGTTCGGGCCGAGCTCCGCGGCCGGTGCCTCCGCCCACGGCCTGCTGAAAGGGCTGCGGCCGGGTTCGTGGATGCCGCTCAGGGCCGCCTCCGCCGCCGCGGGGATCTCCTCGTCGCGGATCGGCCGCAGCACCAGGCGGGGCGTGGTCAGGGTCAGGCCAAAGGGCGGCCAGAGGCGGGCGAGCTCAGTCATCCGGGAAGCCTAGCGGCGCGGGCCGCGCCCGGCCAGTTCCACGCGCCGTCAGCCGGCCGGGAGTTCCCAGCTGATGTGCCGGCGGACGTCCGTGAGGTTCATGGATTCGGCGAGGAACAGGTCATCGAGCATGTACTCGTCCACGCCCAGGATCCGGAGCCAGTGCCCGTATTCTTCCGGCCCGGAACCGTCCCTTGCATCCCCTTCCCCCGCGGGGACTGCGTGGCCACCCTCAAGCCAGCGGCTGGACACGCACACTCCCGTGCCGGCGTCGACCCTCACCAGCGTGCGGCCCGGGCGGCACAGCGGCGCGCCCGGGTGGCTGGGGCGGTAGCCGGGGTTCGGGGTGACGGTGGCCTCCAGGGCCGGGCGGCCCTCGTGCATCACTTCGGTGATGCCGTCCAGTTCCACGGCATTGGCGTTGGGGAATTCGAGCGGCACGGGGGCGCTGCCGGCTAGTTCCACCGGGTCCAGCGCGGCGGCGAAGCGGCCGTTGCCGAAACCGGGCTCGCCGTAGGCCGCTTCGGGGCGGCGCCGGACCAGGCCGCGGTCGTCATAGACCGGGGTGACGAGGTGGGGCGGCAGCAGCCAGGTCTTCCTGGTGGAGCGGACATAAAACACGTCTCGGGAATCATTGATGCCGGTGGTGCTCTGCAGGACCAGCCCGTCCGCGGTCTCCAGCCGCAGGGCGCCGGGGCGGCGCAGCCACGCGCGGACCAGATCCGGAGGCGGCGCTGTTTCAGTGCCGCCGGGATCAGCGGCGAGGGGCCGGTCCAGATATTCAAAGCGCAGCGACTGCCACTTCCACGGCGAGGAACGGCACAGGTGCCGGAAAGCGGCCGCCTGTTCCGCGGCGCCCCCGGGCGTGCCCGGCCCGCGCGGGTTCGAGCGCGGATTCGAGGTGTCCCATGCGGCCATATCCACAGTTTACGCGCGGGCCCGGCCCTGGCCGCCGGAAATTCCAGTAGCATCCGAGGGTGATCCAACGACTCGGCGGACTGGGCGAAGTGACCCCGCTGGCCTACTGGCTGGTGCTTCTGGCATGCGCGTACCTGGCGGTTGCGGCCGTCCGGCTCACGGTCATCGATGTCCGGCACCATCTGCTGCCGGACCGGATCGTCTTTCCGGCCTACGCCGTCGCCGGGGTGCTGCTGCTCGGTGCGGTGGCGGTCCACGCGGTGTCGGGAGCCCCGGCCGCGGCGGCGGTGCCCGACGGCGGGGCCGGGCTTTTCGGGGTGCCCGGACTCCGTGTGGTGGCCGGGGGAGCGGCCCTGTGGCTGTTCTACTTCCTGCTGCGGGCGGTCTATCCGCCGGGAATGGGCTTCGGCGACGTCAAGCTGGCCGGGGTGCTCGGCATGTACCTGGGGTTCCTCGGCTGGCCGCACGTGTTCGCCGGGACCTTCGCGGCTTTCCTCTTTGGCGGATTGTGGAGCCTGGCCCTGCTGGTGTCGCGGCAGGGCACTCTGACCTCGAGCATCCCCTTCGGGCCGTTCATGCTGGCCGGCACGGCCGCGGCCATGGTGCTCCTGCCGGCCTGACGGGCCCTTGCGCGCCGTTGCCTGGGACCCCGAACACGTCCGCCGACGCGGCCTGCGCGCTTTTTGTCGGTGCCCCGCCGTAGCCTGCTCCTGTCCAGCCAGCCGCTGGGAAGGTTGGTCCGGGTGCGCCCGGACCGGAAATGGGGAAACATGACGGATTCAGCTCTGACGCACGTGTACGTCCTCCTGGACCGCTCCGGATCCATGAGTGCCATTGCCGACGACACCGTGGGCGGATTTGCCGCGTTTGTCCGGGAGCAGCAGTCGGTGCCGGGCCGCTGCCGGTTGTCCCTGGCGCAGTTCGACGACGTCTACGACCGGGTCTACGCCGCCGTGGACATCCGGGATGTACCGCCGCTGGACCTGCAGCCGCGCGGCTCCACCGCCCTGCACGACGCCATGATCCGGCTGATCGGGGAGGCCGGGGAAGAACTGGCCGCCCTCCCGGAAGAGCAGCGCCCGGGCACGGTGCTGGTGGCAGTGCTGACCGACGGGCACGAGAACGCCTCGAGGGAGGCGACCGGCCCCATGGTGAAAGCCCTGGTGGAGCAGCAGCAGAGTCAGTGGGGCTGGCAGTTCACCTACCTGGGCGCCAACCAGGACGCCGTGCTGACGGCGGAAGGGCTCGGCATCCGGGCCGAGGACGCGCTGACGTACGCCGCCGGCAATGTGGACGCGGCCTTTTCCGGGCAGTCAGCCAAGACCCGCAGGCTGCGGGAGGCCCGGATGGCCGGTGCCAGCATGGCGGACGCCGCCGCCGCGGCGGCCTACACCGCCGACGAGCGGCGGGCCGCCGGGGGAGGCGTTCCACTGCGGTAGGCCGGTCCGGGCGGCAGACACAACGGCGGCCGGCGCCTTTCGCTGGAAAGGTGCCGGCCGCCGTCGGACGCCGCCGCGGCCCGGGGGCGCGGCGGCTGGACCGGGGTGTTAGGCCTTGTGCGGCGGACGGGTCATGGACATAACGTCCAGGGCCGTGTCCAGCTGCTCCTCGGTCAGTTCGCCGCGTTCGAGGAAGCCCATCGCTACGACGGTTTCGCGGATGGTGAGGCCCTCGGCCACGGCCTTCTTGGCGATCTTGGCGGCGTTCTCGTAGCCGATGAACTTGTTCAGCGGCGTGACGATCGACGGGGAAGCCTCGGCCAGGTAGCGGGCGCGCTCGACGTTGGCGGTGATGCCGTCGATCATCTTGTCGGCCATGACGCGGCTGGTGTTGGCCAGCAGGCGCACGGATTCGAGCAGGTTGGCGGCCATCACGGGGATGCCGACGTTGAGCTCGAAGGCGCCGTTCGTGCCGGACCAGGCGATGGCGGTGTCGTTGCCGATGACCTGGGCGCAGACCATGATGGACGCCTCGCAGATCACCGGGTTGACCTTGCCGGGCATGATGGAGGAGCCCGGCTGCAGGTCCGGGATCGCGATCTCGCCGAGGCCGGTGTTGGGGCCGGAGCCCATCCAGCGCAGGTCGTTGTTGATCTTCATGAAGGAGATCGCGATGTTGCGGAGCTGGCTCGAGGCCTCGATCAGGCCGTCGCGGTTGGCCTGGGCCTCGAAGTGGTCGCGGGCCTCGGTCAGCGGCAGCCCGGTGTCGGCGGCGAGCAGTTCGATGACGCGTTCCGGGAAGCCGGCGGGGGTGTTGATGCCGGTGCCGACGGCGGTGCCGCCGAGCGGAACCTCAGCGACACGGGGAAGGGAGGCGTTGATGCGCTCGACGCCGTAGCGGACCTGCGCGGCGTAGCCGCCGAACTCCTGGCCCAGCGTCACCGGGGTGGCATCCATGAGGTGGGTGCGGCCGGACTTCACGACGTCCTTGAACTCGACGGCCTTGCGCTCCAGGGACTCCGCGAGGTAGCCCAGCGCCGGGATCAGGTCGTTGATCAGCGCGGACGTGGCGGCCACGTGGACCGAGGTGGGAAAAACGTCGTTGGAGGACTGCGAGGCGTTGACGTGGTCATTGGGGTGGACCACCTTGTCGCTGCCGGCGGCCTTGAGCGCGCGGGTTGCCAGTTCGGCGAGGACCTCGTTGGTGTTCATGTTGGACGAGGTGCCCGAGCCGGTCTGGAAAACGTCGATCGGGAAGTCGCCGTCGTACTTGCCCGTGGCGACCTCATCGGCAGCATCCGCGATCGCCTGGGCGAGCTCGCCGTCGAGCACTCCCAGTTCCGCGTTGGCCTGCGCGGCGGCCTTCTTGACCCGGGCGAGGGCTTCGATGTGGGCGCGCTCCAGGGTTTTGCCGGAGATCGGGAAGTTTTCGACGGCACGCTGCGTCTGGGCGCGGTACAGGGCGTTCACGGGGACCCGGACCTCGCCCATCGTGTCGTGTTCAATGCGGAACTCTTCGGTGTTCAACTCTTCTGTGGAAGTCATGGGGCTAGCTTATTGGGCGGAGGCGTCCCATCGAAAACCGTGAAGTGCGTGCTACCGGGCTGCGGCAGGAACCTAGAGCTCGCCGATTCCGGAAACAAGGTCCGCCCTGCCGTCGGCGAGGCTGTAGGCGAGGCCGATCACGGCCGCCCGGCCGCCCTCGACGGCATCGGAAATCACCCGCGAGCTGTCCACCAGCCGCTGCGACGTCTGTTTGACGTTCTCCACGACCATGTCGTTGACGTCGTTCTGGTTGTTGCGCAGCGAGGTCAATACCGAGGGGGTGATGCGCTCGACGAGGCTGCGCATGAAGCCCACGGGCATCTGTCCGGTCTCCACGGCCTTTTTGGTCGCGGTGACCGCGCCGCAGCTATCGTGCCCGAGGACCACGATCAGCGGCACGCCCAGGACGCTGACGCTGTATTCGAGCGAGCCGAGGACGGCGTCGTCGATCACCTGGCCGGCGGTGCGGACCACAAAGGCGTCGCCGAGGCCCAGATCGAAGATGATCTCAGCGGCCAGCCGGGAATCCGAGCAGCCGAAGATCACCGCGAAGGGGTGCTGGTTCTCCACGAGGGAGGAGCGGCGGGACGCGTCCTGGTTGGGATGGGACGATTTGCCGGAAACGAAGCGCTCGTTGCCTTCGCGGAGACGGCGCCAGGCAAGGGCGGGGGTGAGATAGGTGGCCACGGGAGTACCTTACGGCGAAGGGGCGGGGGAGGGCGAAACTGTTGCGCCCGGGGTGCTCCCCGGTGACACAGTGCCGGACTTGCTTTCGAGGTCCTTGACCACCGCTGCGGCCAGCACCGTGAATTCGTCCAGCTGGGCGGATCCGGTCAGGATCACGGTGGTGCCGCCGGCGTCGGCTAGCACCATGCTTTTCTCGCCCTTGCCGGTGTCTCGGAGCTCCCAGTCGCGTCCGCCGGCGCTGCGTGTGCCGGTCACGGGCGCGCTCTTCACCTGCTGCAGCAGCCAGGTGGGATTGGACTGCCGCGCCTGCACCAGGCCGATGAAGGATTCCTTGGGGGTGAGGTAGCCGACCTCCCACGTCGGGACGCCGCTGCCGGCTCCGGATTCCCAGCGGGCGTAATTTGCGCGGAATGTGTCGCCCGTATCGGGGGCGGCCGGTGTGAATCCCGCCACATCGGCGGCGTTCTGCGCCACCGCGCTGACGTTGATGTTTGGCCGGTAGCCGTCGGTCTTGGGCGAGGGGTTCATCAGGACGATGGGCAGGAAGGCGGCGATGCTCAGGACCAGCGCAATGACCATGCCGATCACCGAGGCGTTCGCACGCTTCGCCGCTCCGGCGCTCAATACGGGCTTGACGGGCGGCTGGCCGGCGGCGCCGGGTGCTTCCCGGCCGGCGGTGCCGGCGGGGGAAGCTGGGGCTGCGGGGGGCGTTTCCTGCAATTCACTCACCCCTCTATAGTCGCCCATTCCGGGCCGATCTCACATTCGGCGGTGCCGGGCGGGCCGGGGGCGGGCCGTTCACGGAATGGTCAATCCAAGACGCGGGTTTGCTCCCCGACTATGATCAGTATCAGACGAGATCACAAACTAAGAATCACCGCGACGGATCGATCCTGTCCGCACGGTTTCAATGATCGCCACTCGAAGAAGAGGTTAACGTGACACCACCGCCAATGACCCAGAAGTACTCCACACTTTCCCCGTCTCTCGCCGTGGGAATTGACGAGCCGGACCGCAACCTTGCTCTGGAACTGGTCCGCGTCACCGAAGCCGCCGCCATCGCCGGCGGCCACTGGGTTGGGTTCGGGGACAAGAACAAGGCCGACGGCGCCGCCGTCGACGCCATGCGTTCCTTCCTCCAGACCGTCCACTTCAACGGTGTTGTTGTGATCGGCGAAGGCGAAAAAGACGAAGCCCCGATGCTCTTCAACGGCGAGAATGTTGGTGACGGCACCGGCCCCGAGTGCGATGTCGCCGTCGACCCGATCGACGGAACCCGCCTCGCTGCCCTCGGCATCAACAACGCCCTCGCGGTCCTCGCCGTCGCGGAACGCGGTTCCATGTTCGACCCCTCCGCAGTGTTCTACATGGAGAAGCTCGTCACCGGTCCGGAAGCCGCCGACATGGTTGACCTCCGCCTGCCCGTCAAGCAGAACCTGCACCTGATCGCCAAGGCCAAGGGCGTCAAGGTCAACCAGCTCAACGTGATGATCCTGGACCGGGACCGCCACCGCGGGCTCGTTGAAGAGATCCGCGAGGCGGGTGCGCGGACCAAGTTCATCATGGACGGTGACGTCGCCGGCGCCATCGCCGCGGCCCGCGCGGGCACCGGCGTCGACGCCCTGATGGGCATCGGCGGAACGCCGGAAGGCATCGTCACGGCCTGCGCCATCAAGTCCCTCGGCGGTGTCATCCAGGGCCGCCTGTGGCCCACCAGCGACGACGAGAAGCAGAAGGCCATCGACGCCGGCCACGACCTGGACCGGGTGCTGTCGACCAACGACCTCGTCTCCAGCGACAACTGCTATTTCGCCGCCACGGGCATCACCGACGGCGACCTGCTCAAGGGTGTGCGGTACTCCAAGGACAAGGTCCTTACCCAGTCCATCGTGATGCGTTCCAAGTCCGGGACCATCCGCTTTGTGGACGGCGAGCACCAGGCCAGCAAGTGGGAAGGCTACGCCCGCAAGGGTTAGCAGCTGCCCAAACCAGGACACCCGGATCCCGGGGCGCGTTTCGCGCCCCGGGATCCGCCGTTTCCAAGCGGTTGGGCCTGCGCGGCATTGGGTAGGGTGGAACCATGACATGGCTCGTAACAGGTGGCGCAGGATATATCGGCTCTCACGTGGTTTCCGCTTTGCGCGGCGCCGGGATGCAGGCGGTGGTGGTTGATTCACTCTCCAGCGGGCACCGCGAGTTCGTCCCGGACGACGTGCCGTTCGTGCACGGCACCATCCTCGACTCGGAACTCGTGGCCCGCACCATGCTCGACCACGGCGTGACGGGCGTGATCCACCTCGCCGGCTTCAAGTACGCCGGCGTTTCGGTCCAGGAGCCGCTGCTCACGTACGAGCAGAACGTCACCGGCACGGCAGAACTGCTCAAGGCCATGGAACTCGCAGAGGTCGACAAGCTGGTCTTCTCCTCCTCCGCCGCGACGTACGGCACGCCCACCGGGGACATCGTCACGGAAGAAACCCCGACCCAGCCGGAATCCCCCTACGGCGAGAGCAAACTGATCGGCGAATGGCTGATCCGCGACCAGGGCCGGGCGCGGGGCCTGAAGCACACCTCGCTGCGCTACTTCAACGTCGTCGGCTCCGGCTCGCCCGAACTCTACGACACGAGCCCGCACAACCTCTTCCCGATCGTGCTCCGCGCACTGACCGCAGGGAAGACCCCCCGCATCAACGGCACCGACTACAACACCGCCGACGGTACCTGTGTGCGCGACTACGTGCATGTGGCCGATCTGGCGACCTCCCACGTCGCGGCCGCCCGGGCCCTCGCCGCCGGCACGCCGCTGGAACGCGTCTACAACCTCGGGTCCGGCGACGGGCTCTCCGTCCGACAGATCATGACGGCTATGGCCACGGTCACCGGCATCGACTTCGAACCGGAGATCGGGCCCCGCCGGGCGGGAGATCCGGACCGGATCGTGGCCGACGGGTCCCTGGCCGCACGTGACCTGGACTGGAAGATGCGGCACTCCGTCGAGGACATGGTCGCCAGCGCGTACGAGGCCCAGAAGAAAGCCGCCGCCGCCGGGCACTAGCCCCCCGAGGGACATGCCCAGCGTTGAGGCCCAGGAATGGACACAGTGGGCCTATGTCCACGCGCCGAGGCTGACGCGGAGAATGTCCAGCGGTGTGGCATGGGGTTGCGCTGACACCGCGTAGCATGTCCAGTGCCCGGGCCCAGGAGCGGACATAGTGGGTCTATGTCCACTCGCCGGGGCTGACGTGGGGCATGTCCCGTGGTGGTGATGCATGGGGCTGCGCTGCCACCGCGGAGCATGTCCAGTGCCCGGGCCCAGGAACGGACATAGTGGGTCTATGTCCACCCGCCGGGGCTGACGTGGGGCATGTCCCGTGGTGGTGATGCATGCGGCTGCGCTGCCACCGCGGAGCATGTCCAGTGCCCACGCCCAGGAACGGACATAGTGGGTCCATGTCCACCCGCCGGGGCTGGCGTGGGGCATGTCCGGTGGGGGAGAGGGCTAACGGCGGAGCGCGCCGCGCAGCCGGACGGGCAGCGTCCGGGCCGCCGTAAGGCCGCGGCGGGCGGCCTGCGCGCCCTTCCTGGCCAGCTGGTATCCGTTGTAGCGCACCGTCCGGACCGGCAGGTCCCAGGTCCCGGGATACGCGACCTCGCGCCCGCCGAAGGACTTTTTGAAGGACGTGAACCCGGCCCACTTGTGGTCGGGGTCGTCCGCGGGGGCCACGCCCCAGAGATCCACGTGCTTCAGGCCCTTGTCCTTGGCGTCGGCCATCAGGGTGACCAGCAGCGGAATCCCGGCGCTGAGCTTGCGGTGCGCGTCATCCAGCGCGGCGTGGGCATAGGTGCGGGTGTCCGCCGAGTCGTACGCGAGGGCGGCGGCAATCGGCTCGCCCTCAAGTTCGGCGATGAAGAGTGTCGCGGCACCGGACGGCATCAGGGAGCGGGCGACCTGGGCGAGATAGTCGTCGCTCTGCGGCTTGAATCCGCTGCGCGCCGCCGTCAGGTGCAGGAATCCGAGCAGGACCGAGATCTCCTCCGGATCCTGGCTGGAACGGAACGTCACGCCCTTCTTGTGGATGTTCCGGTACAGGTTGCGGTTCACTGGCTTCATCTCCGCCAGGACGTCCTTGAAATCCCGGTCCAGGTCCACGACCCAGGTGAGTTCCGGCTGTTGGTTCGCCGGGGCGGGCCGGAGGCCGCGCGTGCGCAGGACAGCACCGGCGTCGGCGGCCGCGAAGCCGGCGTCGACCGGTTCAATACGGACAAACACGGCACCGCAGCTGCGGGCCAGCTCCGTCAGGGCCGCCAGGGCGGCGTCGAACGCGGCCAGGGAAGCGGCCACCGGTCCGTAGGGTGCGTAGAGCAGTTTCCCCGCCGGGTTGCTTTCCTCGATGGCCAGGAAGCTCCAGCCGGGGCCTGAGCGCTCATGCACGGTCCGCCCTAGGGCGCGTTGGAAGCCTGCCCACGCGGGGCTCTGCAGGAAGTGGTCCACGGTCTCAGGCTTTCAGGGCGGTGGTGACGGCAAAGGCGAGGGCGGTCCCGGTGGCGTCGGCGGCGGCGTGGGCGTTGACCGGCGCCTCGGCCGCGGGCAGGAAGGCGCTCGCGCCGCGTTCCAGCCGCAGTTCACCCTTGGGGGAATCCAGGAGGACGGAACCGGAGACCACAAGGATGACCGCCGCCCCCGACTGCGCCAGCGGAACGGGTCCCGCGCCGGGTTGAAGTTCGACGCGCTGCAGCTGGAACTCCCGGAACGGCGGACGGAAGACCTCCTGCCCCAGCATCGTCGTCTCGGGGCCGAGCATCGGCACGCCGACAGCCTCGAAGGAAACGGTGCGGAGCAGTTCCGGCACGTCCACGAACTTCGGGGTCAGCCCGCCGCGCAGCACGTTGTCCGAGGAGGCCATGACCTCAACGCCCAGGCCGTGCAGGTAGGCGTGGACATTGCCGGCCGGCAGGTAGACAGCCTCGCCCGGCGCCAGCGAGATCCGGTTGAGCAGCAGTGAAATCAGCACGCCCGGATCGCCCGGGTACTGCGCGTTGAGCGTGACGACGGTGGACAGCTCCGCCTGGTAGGGGGCCGTCGGGGCGCCGGAGATGAGGGCCGCCACAATCGCGGCCGTCGCCTCCGCGACCTCCTCGCCGCCGGAGATCAGCCGTTTGAAGGCCGAGCGGAGGGCCGCGGGCTCATCCTGCTGCGCCAGGTCCTCGAGCAGCAGCGGGACGAGGGGCGGCAGTTCCAGGCCGGCGAGCTCGAAATCGGCCACCAGCACCTGGAAAACGGCACGGGACTCCGCCGCCGGCCGGAAGCCGCACAGCGCCTCGAACGGTGTCAGCGCGAGGATCATCTCTGGCTTGTGGTTGTCATCCTTATAGCTGCGTTCCGCAGCCGCGCGGTCGACTCCGGCGGCCTCCTCGCGGGCGAACCCGGCCCGGGCCTGCTCGAGGGTCGGGTGCACTTGGAGGGAGAGGGGGCTCTCGGCGGCCAGGACCTTGAGCAGGAAAGGAAGCCGGGGGCCGAATTCGGCCACGCTGTCGCTGCCCAGATGGTGCTCCGGATCCTCCGCGATCAGCGCATCCAGGGCACGCCGGCCGCCGTCGTCCGCCACCGCGGCGTGAGCGCCCGTGGATCCGGCGCCGGCCGGACTGAGTGCCACCGAGGGGGAGTCCGGGTGCGCGCCGATCCACAGCTCCGCCTCCGGCCCGCCGGACGCCGCCCGGCCAAGGAGCCCGGCGATGGCTGTGGTGGAACCCCAGGCATACGGCCGGAGGACATTCTCGAGTTCGTACACTGCCGGGTGTCCCTATCTGTTACGGAAGGCTGCTGGAAAGTCTGGTCGGAAGGAACTACAGCGGCGCGCACTGGCCGTTCGTGGCCACCAGGTTCCGGATCGACTGTTCGTCGCCGTTGCGCTTGAACTGGTTGAGCATCTCCACGGTGATCGGCTCGCCGTCCGGCGTCGTGGTCACCGGGGTGAAGTCCGACGGCGACGGCGCGGGCTGGGTGCCGGGCCGTGCGCGGGGCAGCGCACCGGCAGCGGACAGCGGTCCGGGTGCTGCGTCCTCCGGGAGGATGCCGTCCTCGGCGGCGCCCGCCTCAGGGGCGGGGCCGAGGAGGGCATCGACCTTCTGGTGGATCTGGTCGAAGTCCGGAACCGTTGAGAAGGACGCGTCGAAGTCGGGCGGTCCGATGGTCAGCCGGCTCATTTCCTGGCCCTTGGCCTTCATCGCGAGGTCCACGAAGCTGCCGAGCTGGCCGGCGGAGACGTTGGAGTCCACGACCTTGGTCCCGGCGCTGGCGATGTCCTCGAACTTGGAAAGCAGGGTGGCCGGATCCAGCTGCTTCAGCATGGCCTGCTGGACACACTGCTGACGCTGGATGCGGGCGTAGTCGTCGACGAACTCGCGCGAGCGGCCGTACCAGAGGGCGTGGTAGCCGTCGAGCGTCTGTTCGCCGGCGCGGATCCAGCCGAGCGGCATGCCGTGGATGCCGTTGGCCTCGTCCACCATGTTGCCGCTGAGCGGGACCCAGCCGCCGGCCTTGATCCGGATGCCGCCCATGGCATCAATGAGTTTGGCGAAGCCCTCCATGTCCACCAGCACATAGGCCTGGACCTTGATGCCCAGGGTGCCGGACACGGCCTCCATCGTGGCCTGCGCGCCCGGGTCGGCAACGCCGGGGTAGAGGTCCTGGTGTTCGTTGGTGACCTCGGTGTTGATGGCGTTGATGAGGCACTCATTGCCGCAGTCGTAGCCGTCAGGGTAAAGCCCGCGCATCGGGGAGTCCTCGCTGAACTGCGCGTTCTGCAGGTTGCGGGGCACCGAGATGATCGCGGTTTTGCCGGTCTTGGCATCGACGCTGATGACCGAAAGGCTGTCCGGCCGTCGGCCGGTACGGTCCGCCCCGGCGTCGCCGCCCATCATCAGGAAGTTGTACCGGCCCTCCGAGGGCTCCATCGTCGGCCCGTTGGAGAAGATGTTGCCGATGGCGTCGCGGCTGACGTTGAGCAGGTAGGCGGCGTAGCCCAGCGAGCCGCTGCTGAGGATCATTGCCAGCACGAGGGCCACCACGACGGCGGGGCGCACGCCGGGCGCCAGCAGCACCGGACGGATCAGCCGCAGGGTGTTGATGAAGAGCGCCGCCCAGCCGATCGCCAGTGCCGCCATGCCCAGGACCAGGAGCAGTGAGGTGACCGGGTTGGTGATCAGGTTGATCAGCGTCGACCGGGATACCAGGAGGAGTACTGCGGCGAGGATGACCAGCGCCCAGACGGTCAGGGTGGCACGCAGCGCCATCCGTCCCAGCCGCCGGTCGCCGGCGACAATCTGGGCGCTGCCGGGGACCAGCAGGGTCATCAGGACCAGCAGGAAGGCGCGCTTGGTCAGCACCGGCGCGGCTGCCCCCGAGGGGTAGCGGACAGGATCCGTGCGGGACGGCGGAGCCGTTTGGCTCCGCGGCGACGGCTGGCGGGACGGGGCGTAACTGTTGGTCATCTGGCGATCCTTAACGGCTGCCCCGGGTGACGACGTTCGCGTCCGCAAAGACTTCGCTCACCTTGCGCCGCAGGTTTGCGCCCTTCCGGGTGGCGACGTCATTGAGTTCCTGGGCGAAGTCGACCAGTTCGGCGCGGAGCCGGGCGGCCAGCGGGTCCGTGCCGGAGGCCAGCATGCGCACGGCCAGCAGACCGGCGTTCCGGGCACCGCCGATGGACACGGTCGCGACCGGAACCCCGGCGGGCATCTGGACGATGGAGAGCAGGGAATCCATGCCGTCGAGGGTCTTGAGCGGCACCGGGACGCCGATGACCGGCAGCGGCGTGACCGAGGCGAGCATGCCCGGCAGGTGGGCGGCGCCGCCGGCGCCGGCGATGAGGACACGCAGCCCGCGCTCATGGGCCGTCTGGCCGTAACGGATCATTTCCAGGGGCATACGGTGGGCCGAGACAACATCGGCCTCAAAGGGGATGCCGAATTCGGCGAGGGCCTCGGCGGCAGCCTCCATCACGGGCCAGTCGGAGTCCGAGCCCATAACGAGCCCGACGATCGGGGCATCGGCCCCGGCGTCCGCGGCAGCCGGGAACCGGGCGTCGGCGGACTGGGCGGTGCTGCCGCTAGTGCTGCTGCTCATGCGTTCTCCTCGTGTGCTCCCGCTGCGGTTCGGGACTGGGCCCGCCCGTTCCGGATGATGTTGGCGACCGTGGTGGCGCGTTCGCGCACCGAGTCGACGTCGGCCACCGAGCCGCCGACGAGGTTGACGTGGCCGATCTTGCGGCCCGGCCGGACGGCCTTGCCGTAGCAGTGGACCTTCGCCGCGGGTTCGCTGCCAAGGGCTGCGGGATAGGCGGAGAACAGATTCTGGTTCTCGCCGCCCAGGAAGTTTTTCATCACGACGACGGGTCCCAGCAGGTCCGTGGCGCCCAGCGGCAGATTGAGGATGGCCCGGAGGTGCTGTTCGAACTGGCTGGTCACCGAGCCGTCCTGGGTCCAGTGGCCGGTGTTGTGCGGACGCATGGCGAGCTCGTTGATCAGGAAGCCTGCTCCGACGCCGGGGGTTTCGAACAGCTCGACGGCCATTACGCCGGTGACGCCGAGTTCGCTGGCGATGCGGAGGGCGGCGTTTTCGGCCGCCGCAGCAACCTCCAGCGGGACGTCCAGCGCCGGGGCGATGACTTCGTCGCAGACGCCGTCGACCTGGATGGTGTGCACCACGGGCCAGGCCCTCGACTCACCGTCCGGTGTCCGTGCCACCAGGGCCGAGAGCTCGCGGCTGAATTCCACCTTGGCCTCCGCGAGCAGCGGCGACATCGCCGCGAACCAGTCCGCGGTGTCCTCGGCATCGGCCGCGGAGTCCACGATCCGCACGCCCTTGCCGTCGTAGCCCCCGCGCGGGGTCTTGAGGACGACCGGCCAGCCAATGTCCTCGCCGAATGCGACCAGCCCGGCGACGTCGTCGACCGCGGCCCAGCGCGGATTGGGCAGTTCGAGCCGGTCGATGGCCGCCCGCATCACCAGCTTGTCCTGGGCGTTGACCAGCGCGTCCGGTCCGGGATGGACGTTCACGCCGGCCCGCTGCAGCGAACGGAGGTGTTCGGTGGGGACGTGCTCGTGGTCGAACGTCAGGACGTCCAGGCCGCGGGAAAACTCAAGGAGGTGGTCCAGATCGGTGTAATCACCGACCGGGGCATTGGCCACGGCTGAGACGGCTGAGACGTCCTCACCTTCGGCAAGGACGCGGAGCTCGAAGCCCAGGGCGGTGGCCGCGGGGGCCATCATTCGGGCGAGCTGGCCGCCGCCAACTACACCGATCACAGGAAAAGTCACAAGTCCCAGCCTACCGAAAACCTCGCGATATCCCGGCTTTTGGACGTCCCGGTGCGGGTTCCGGGCGGCCACGGACCCCTGTCCGGCGGGGTTGGCGCGGGCCGATCCCGGCATTTTGGCCGGCGGCGGGGCGGCTTCCGGGCGGGCGCCGTTGGGGCCGGCGGACCGGCCTCCGGGGCGAGCCCCGGGCAATCGGCGCTAAAATGGGCCCTTGGCCCAATGGCCGACAGTTCAAGACGGCCACGGAGGGTCATGATTACTACACTCAGCGAGCGCTTACGCGGGCTCGCCTCGCTCTTCTGGCGCGAAGTGGCCAAATTCGGTGCGGTGGGCGGAGTCGCGTTCATCATTGACAACGGACTCACGTACTACCTGATGCACGGCCCGATGACCGACAGCGAGGCCAAGGCCCGCTTTGTCGGCGCCAGCATCGCCACGATCTTCTCCTGGATTGCGAACCGGTTCTGGACCTTCCGCCACCGCCGCCAGGACAACGTGCTCCGCGAGTTCGGGATGTTCATCCTGATCAACGGCATCGGCATCGGCATCTCCACCGGTTTCACCGCCCTCGCCAAGTACGCCTTCGGGGTCACGGACAAGAACATGCTCTTCGCCGCCGGGATCGTTGGCATCCTGGTCGCCACGGTGGTGCGCTTCTTCGCCTACCGCTTCCTGGTGTTCAACAAGGAACTCGACGAAGAGCCGGAGTTCTCGCACGACCACGAAATCATCGAGCGGCACCCGCACCCGCACCCGCACCCGCACCCCAGCGCCGCCGTCGAGAACGGCCCTGCCGTCCAGGGCCGTGCCGTCAAGGACCCCGCCGTCACGACCCGTGCCGTCAAGGACCCGGAGCTGCCGGGCCCGCCGGCCTAGTGTGAGCCGGCAGGTTCCCCGCCCGACGCATCCGGACCCGGCTCAGCTGCCGTTGATGCGCTCGTCTGCGAGCAGCTTCTCCGTCACCGTGACGTCGGGGTGCACCAGCACCACCGACCCGTCGCTCTTCCAGGCGCCCAGGCACTGGGCCAGGGCAGGCTCCAGGCCGTCACCGGCGGTCACCAGCAGCCGGACGCCCTCGTCGTGCGCTGCCGCGAAGCCGTCCAGCAGACCACCGTGGGTGTGTTCCGCCCCCGCGGCGGCCACAACGGCCCGCCGCGACGCTTCCGGATCCACGTGCGGCATAAAGACGTCGCCGTGGGAGCGCACCTCGGCGGCGTAGTCCACGACGCCGGTGGGCAGCTCGCCCTGCCACCGCATCGCCAGCGCCGGGAGCGCCACTGCCAGGACGGCGTCGAATGCCCCCTGCGCCGCACCGGGTCCCGGATCGCCGGTGGCCAGCAGTTCGGCCTCGGCATCGTCGAACACGACCTCCATGCCAAGCTGCCAGGCGGCCAGGGCGAGGATCACGGACTTCCAGTGGGCCGGCAGGTCCAGCCGCAGCCGCGTCCCGGGCTCGGCGTCGAGTTCGTCCTGCAGGAGATTGCTGGTCTTCGCCACCCAGTTGTCCAGCACCCGTCCGGAGAGCTCCACCCGCTCGGATTCGGGCCCGTACCAGGTGAGCCGGGGGGAGGTGGACTGGCCGGAACGCAGGGCTGTCATCAGGTCGATTGCCGGGATAGTCATGGTTTCATCTTGCCACGGCGGCCGCGGGTGTGATCTCCGTCATAGGCCTCCCGGTGCCCGCCGGCCGGCGTCCGGTGCCGCGCCGGGAAGTTCCCTGTAAATTCAGGAAAAATTTCTCCGAAGTGCTCAGCACCCTGATTATTCCGCGCATTCTCCGGGGTGTGGCGCAAAAATCCCGGGCGTGGCGTGCCCCCGCTTTGAGCCCCGGGTTGATTATTATCTCCGCCGTGGCTTGACGGAAGATACTTACACACGTGTAATTAGGTATCGAAGGCCGATGTGCGGAAACCGGAACTCAACCGAGTGTCACCGGGTCAGGCAAAGGCCGCAAAATCAGAGAGGAAACGCCAATGGGGCTAGCAGAGCGTATCCATGAAGAGGCCGTCGTTGCTGGGCAGGCCACGGCCAAATACCGTTCACGCGGAGTGCCGAGCGACTGGTACGTCGATCCGGCAGATCCGGACGCGGCAGACCGCTTCAACGAGCACACCAACGACAAGCTGCAGGACCAGGCGACCGCCTTCCTCGCGGCGCACGACGAACTTCTGTCCGGTCCGGACCAGGACAACGATCTTCACGATCCGCCGATGGAGCTCCAGACCCTCCACGCGGGCACCACCACGCAGCCGGTGTGGATCGGGCTGCCTTCCCAGCAGGACTTCGACGATGAAGGCGAACTGGGCTGGCAGACGGACGCGCTCTGCGCGCAGACCGACCCGGAGGCATTCTTCCCCGAGAAGGGTGGCTCCACCCGCGACGCCAAGAAGGTCTGCGGGGCGTGCAACGTCCGCTCGCAGTGCCTGGAATACGCCCTGTCCAACGATGAGCGTTTCGGCATCTGGGGCGGCCTCTCCGAGCGCGAGCGGCGCCGGCTTAGGAAGCGAGCGATCTAATTCTTCAAGAAGTACGAGTCACCGCCGTCGTGGTTTCCCACGACGGCGGTGACTTTCTCCCCAGGACCCTCGCGGCGCTGGCGGCTCAGAGCCGGCCCGCGAACACCTGCATCGGGGTTGATACCGGTTCCCGCGACCATTCGGCGGCCCTCCTCGCGGAGGCATTCGGCGCCGCCAACGTCACCGTCTTCGAGCAGGCCCGCAGCGGCATGGGCGCAGCCGTGCAGGCGGGCCTCAGCGCCCTCGCGGCCCGGGCCGACGCCGGCACGTCCGGCACCGGGACACCCGGCCGCCCCGCGGCCGAATGGATCTGGCTGCTGCACGACGACGCAGCCCCCGCGCCCGAGGCCCTCGCCGAACTGCTCCGTGCCGTCGAACGCGCGCCCTCGGTCACGGTGGCGGGCTGCAAGCAGCTGGACTGGCACTCCGAACGCCGGCTGATCGACGTCGGGCTCTCCACCAGCCGCTGGGCCGAGCGGCTGACCCTCATCGAAGCCGACGAGCTGGACCAGGGGCAGTACGACGCACGCAGCGACACCTTCGCGGTCAACTCCGCCGGCATGCTGATCCGCCGCGACGTCTGGGAGGACCTGAACGGCTTCGACCCGGCACTGCCGGGCAGCGGCGACGACGTCGACTTCTGCTGGCGGAACCGGCTGGCCGGACACCGTGTGGTGGTGGTCCCCAGCGCAAGAATGTTCCACGTCTCGCACCGCCCGCACGCCCTGGGCAACGCGGCCGCGGCCCGCAAGGCCCAGGTGCATTTGCGGCTCAAACACGCCCCGGCCTGGAAAGTGCCGCTGCACGCGGCCGGAGCCCTGCTGGGCAGCATCTTCAAGCTGGTCCTGAGCATCGCGGTCAAAGACCCGGGACACGGTTTCTCACAGCTCCTGGCCACCTTCGGCGCACTGTCACGGCCCGCGGCCGTGGCCCGGGGCCGGCGCAACGCCGCCCGGACCCGCCGCATCCGGCGTTCGGTCATCAAGGGGCTGCAGACCCCGCGGCGTGAAGTCTGGGCGCACCGCCGATCGCTCATGGAAGCCCTCGGGGCGGACGACTCCGGGGACAACCCCGGCGGAAACGACCCGCTGGCCGAACAGCCCACCGGCGACTCCGAGGACGACTTCGCCGCCCTGACCACCTCCGAGCGGGGCTGGGTGGGCAACGGCGCGCTGCTCGCCGTCCTGCTCACCACCGCGGCGTCCCTGATCGGACTGCTGAGCCTGTTCCGGGCCGAAGCCGTCGCCGGCGGCGCGAGCATTCCGCTCCCGCTGCGGTTGGGCGAGATCTGGGACCACGCCTCCGGCTGGTGGATCACGCTCGGGGCGGGACTTCCCGGCCACGGCGACCCCTTCGGCTACGTGCTGTGGGCCCTGGGCGCGGTCGGCGGCGGCAACGCCAACACCGCCCTCGCCGGGCTGCTCATCCTGGCCATGCCGCTCTCCGCCCTCGGCGCCTGGTTCGCCGCCGGCGCGCTGACGCAGCGCCGCCGGCTCCGGCTGGCCGCCGCCCTCCTCTGGGCCGCTGCGCCGGCCCTGCAGGTGGCGCTCAACCAGGGCCGCGCCGGCGCCCTCGTCGCCCACGTCATGATGCCGCTGCTGGTGCTGGCCCTGCTGCGGGCCACCGGCACCGCCGCCGGACGCGGCCGCTACGCCGTGCCGGCCCCCGGGGAGCGGCGCTTCACCGAGGCGCCCCCGGTGAAACCCGGCATCAACGGCACCCCCTCCTGGACCGCCGCCGCCGCGGCCGGACTGGCCCTGGCCGTCGTGACCGCGGCCGCCCCCTCGCTGCTGCTGCCCGGCGTCGTGCTCGTGGCCCTGTGCGGCACGCTCCTTGGCCGTCGCGGCCGCACCGTGTGGTGGGCGCTGCTGCCCACCCTGGCGCTGTTCGTGCCATTCCTGGCCTCCACCATTGACCGTCCCCGCGCCCTGCTCGCGGACCCCGGCCTGCCGCTGGGCTTTGACGCCGCACCGCTGTGGCAGCAAGCCCTGGGCCAGCCGCTGCGCTTCGCGGCCGGCGGCGGCCTCACCGGCCTTCCGGTGTTCGGCGCCGACTCCGCCGTGCCGTGGGCGCTCCTGCTCGCCCTGCTGATCGGACTGCCCGTCCTGCTCCTGGCCGTGGCTGCCCTGTTCCTGCCGGGCCGGCCGCCGCGGACTGCCCGCGCCCTCTGGACCGCGGCCCTGCTGCTGCTGGCCGGCGGCTGGCTCAGCGGCCAGGTCGCCACCGGAGTCAGCGCCGACGTGCTGGTCACTCCCTTCACCGGACCGGCCGTGTCGGCCGCGGCCTTTGCCCTTCTCGGGGCGTCCCTGATCGGGGCGACCGGCCTGCTGGACTCCGCCGACCGGGCCGCCGCCGCAACCACGGGCCGCAAGATCCTGACCCGCGGCACGGCGGTCACCGCCATGATCCTGCTGCTGGCCGGCCCGGTGGCCGGCCTGACGGTGTGGGCGGCGCAAAACGTCCTGCCGCCGGCCACGCCGGCTGCCGGAGCGGCCGGCGCCGGTTCCCTGGGCGCCACGAGGCTGGTGCAGCCGGCCGAACCCAGGACGCTCCCCGCCACGGCCATCGACCGCGGCGAAGGACCCGAACAGTCCCGCACCCTCATCATCTCCACCGGGGAAAACGGAACCTTCGACGCCGCGCTCATGCGCGGCGCCGGCACCACACTCGACTCGCTGTCCACGATTGCCGCCGCCCGCCCGATCATGGGCGAGCCTGGCCAGGAGACCGTCCGTGACGACGACGCCGTCGTCGCTTCGCTGCGCAACGTCGTGGCCACGATCGTGGCCGGCCAGGGCGTCGATCCCCGCGCCGAGCTGGAGCAGCTCGGCGTCGGCTTCGTGGTCCTGCGGTCCGCGGACACCGCGGCGCAGCTGACCGCCAGCCGGATGGACGCCGTCCCCGGCCTCGTCGCCGTCGGCAAGACCGACGTCGGCTGGCTCTGGCGGATCAGCCCCCTGAACCAGCCCGTCATCGCGGCGGCCGACATCGCCCACCGCGTACGGATCGTCGACGGCGCGGGCGCCACCGTCGGGCTGGTCCCGTCCCGGACGGTGTCCGCCGACGCCGCGGTGCCGGCCGGGCCGGAAGGACGGCTCGTGGTGCTGGCCGAACGCGCCGATCCGGGCTGGAGCGCCTGGCTCGACGGCCGACGCCTGACCGCCACCACCTCCGGCTGGGCGCAGGCCTTCACCCTGCCCGCCGAGGGCGGGCAATTCAGTCTCCGCTACGAAGCACCCTGGGCCATCTGGACCGGCGCTGCGCAGGCCGTCATCATTGGCCTGACCGTCCTGCTGGCCATCCCCATGCCTGCCCGCCGGCCGAACACCGGCCTCTCCAGGGACGAAGGCTCCCTGCGTAAGGAACATCAACATGCCTAGGGACGACATCCACGACATCCCCGACATCCCCGACAAATCCGACACCAACGACACCGCCGACACCGGGGTCGACGCCACGGAGCCTACGGAGCCCGCGGCGCCAGCGGCGCGTCCGCGCGCCCGCCGGCTGGGCGGCGTCCTCGCCGCCGTCGTCCTCGTCGCTGCCGGCGGCGGACTTGTTTCCGCCACGGCGCTGACGCCGCAGGGTCCCGGCAGCAGCCGGCCCGTCGCGGCACCGCTGGCGGCGGTCCCTGCCGGCAGCAGTGTGGGCGTCTGCCCCGGACCGGCCCGGCTACTGGAAGGTGCCACCGTGGGCATCGACCCGCAGTTCAGCCCGGAGTCCGCCACCGCCCGGAGCAACGTCAACGCCGTGGTGCTGGGCTCCGGTTCCGGTGTCCTGCCCGGCAGCAGGCTCGCCTCGCTGACCGGCAGCACCCTGGTGGAAGTGGCCAAGGCCGCACCGGTGTCCGAAGGTCCGTCCGCGACCCGGCCCGCGGCCGCCGCGCCGCTGGCTGGCGTCGTGGCCCAGCAGGGGGTCGACGACGTGACCGTCCTGAGTGCCGACGCCCAGGCCGACCGCCAGCCCTCCGCCGGAGCCGTCATGCGCTACACCGCAGAGGACGGCGACCTCCGCGGTTCGGCGGCCGCAGCCTGCCAGCAGCCCGGCAACGACCTCTGGCTGGTCGGGGCGAACACCGCGCTCGGCCGGACCGCCGTGCTGAAGCTCAGCAACGCCTCCAGCAGTCCCGCCACCGTCAGCCTCGAACTTTTCGGCGCCGAAGGCCTCATCCAGGCCCCGGGCAGCCGGGGACTGCTCGTCGCGCCGGGCACCACCCGCTCCGTGATCCTGGCCGGGCTCGCCCCGGGGCAGGAGCGGCTCAGCGTGCGGGTGCGCAGCGCCGGCGGGCCTGTGGCCGCTCACATCCAGCAAAGCGTGCTGCGGGGACTGACGCCCGGCGGCGTCGAGTTCATCGCTCCGGCCGCTGCGCCGGCCCTCCGCCAGGTCATCACCGGTGTCGACATCCAGGACCCCGCCGGTCTGGCGGGGCTAACGAGCCGGTCCGGCTTCGCGGATGCCGGACCGGCCCTGCAGCTGGCGGTGCCGGGTTCCGCTGACGCCGTCATCGCGATCAAGGTCTTCGGACGGGACGGCCAGAAGGCGCTGCCCGGCGGCGGAGTGGTGACGGCGAAGGCCGGATCCGTCACCGGGGTCTCCCTCGCCGGCGTGCCGGCCGGGCCCTACACGGTGTCCGTCAGCTCGGACGTTTCCTTCACCGCGGCGGCGCGCGCCACCAGGGGACTGACGGCCGAGGATGCCTCCGACTTCGCATGGTCACCGGCCTCGGCGAGGCTGGGAAGCCAACACATTGTTCCGGTCCCCGGCCCGGGAGAGCGGTTTCTGATCTTCGGCGCTCCCGAAGGCCGGGCCACCATTTCCTATACCCCGGTCACGGCGGACGGCAAGGTCCACGCGGCCGCGGCCGCCGACATCGCCGGGGGCACCACCGCGTCCATCCAGGTCCCGGCCGACGTCGATGGCTCGCAGCTCGTGGGCTACCTCGTGTCCTCCGCGGGGGATCCCGCCTACGGCGCGGTCCTGCTGCAGCAGGACGGCAGGCAGGACATCTCAACGATCGCCGTTGCCCCCGGGGCGGCGGGCCAGGAGCAGGTGCCGGTCACACTCGGCTACTGACCGGCCCTAGTAGCGGCGGCGGTAGACCGGATCGAGGGACTCCGGCGGCACGCCCAGCATCTCGGCGGTGTACTCCACCACGACGTCATGGACCAGGTCCTGCAGTTCCTCGCGGCTGCCGCAGGCCTGCTCGACCACCCGGCGGTACAGGGTGATCACCGGTCCCTCCTCCGCCGTGGCGGGGGAGTAGGAGCCCATCGGGGCGACGGCGCGGTCCGCCACGAGCTGTTCGAGCCCCGGCGGAATTTCGTCGACGGCGAACCGGACCCCGTCCAGCGGTTTGCCCCAGATGTCGTGGAGCCGCTCAGCCGAGTCCAGGACAAAGTCGTCGAAACGGTCCGAGCGGGTGCGGTAACCGGGCAGCGTGGGCAGCATCAGCTCGCCGCGGAGCCCGCGGCCGTGCCGGTTCCTGCGCCGCTGGCGGAAGCCCCTCGGCGCCGTGGCCCGGCCGGAACCGCCCGCGGCGGAGGCGCCGTCGAGACGGCCGGCGTCGGTTTCAGCCAAGCGGACCGTAAAACCCGGATCTTGGTGCGATGACTGCATATCTCGACTCTAAACCCGGCGGATGGTTTACGCGATACGGGCCGTCCGACCCGCCGTCAGCGTGCCGCCCGGCGTCCGGCGGCCCGGGGGAGTAGTCTGTGATGTCGTGGGTGCCATTCGTCTTTGTTCCAGGTCAGCCTGCCGCAACTCGGCGGTGGCCACTTTGACGTACGTCTATGCCGACTCCACCGCCGTTCTGGGGCCGCTGGCAACCTACGCCGAGCCGCACTGCTATGACCTGTGCGAACAGCACGCCGGGTCCCTGACCGTCCCGCGCGGCTGGGAGGTGCTGCGGCTGGCCATGCCGGCTACCCCCGCGGGTCCCGGCCCCGATGACCTCCTCGCCCTGGCCAATGCCGTCCGGGAGGCGGCCTCACGGCCCGCCGCGCCGGAAGCCGGCCAGGGCCAGCGCAGCGCCCACCCCGCCCTGGAAGCCCCGGCCGCAACCGAGGGCGCCCGCCGGGGGCATCTGCGCGTCCTGCGCGAACCTTCGTAAGCCGCAACTGGCGGTAGGCTGGGAACTGCAAAATCCGTAAGCCACCGGCGCCTGCAGCGGCGTCCACCAGGGAGCGTTCACCATGCCGAAGATCAGTCCCGAACTCTTGTCTGTCCTCAGATGCCCCGTGACCGGGTCCCCGTTGGTGCAGGACGGCGAGGAACTCGTCACCACCGCGGCCGGCCCCGCCGGCGTGAAACTGCGGTACTCGATCGAGGACGGCATCCCCCTGCTGCTTCCGCCGGAACTGCTCCCCGCCGCCGCAGCGGCCCCCGCCTCCCAGCACGACGCCGGCCAGCCCGGCCAGCCCGGCCAGCCCGACGCCGGCCAGCCGAGCCAGCCGGATTCGGGCCAGCCCGACGCCGCTTCCCGGCACACCGCCGGCTAGTCAGCCGGCCCATCGCTGCGCCGTTCGGCTCCGAAGTACTCTCCAGCCACTGATCAGCCCCTCTACGTTCGTCACAGGCAGCCAGGTCACGGACCTGCCCGCCGGCCCACAGCAAAGGATTCATATGACTCTCGATTACAAGATTGCGGACATCTCCCTGGCCGAAGCAGGCCGGCACCAGATCCGCCTCGCCGAGCATGAAATGCCCGGGCTGATGTCCCTGCGCGAGGAGTTTGGCGCCAGCCAGCCGCTCAAGGGTGCCCGGATCGCCGGATCCCTGCACATGACGGTGCAGACCGCCGTGCTGATCGAGACGCTGACGGCCCTTGGCGCCGAGGTCCGCTGGGCCTCCTGCAACATCTTCTCCACCCAGGATGAAGCCGCCGCGGCCGTGGTGGTCGGCAGCGGAACGGTCGACAACCCCCAGGGCGTCCCGGTCTTCGCCTGGAAGGGCGAGACGCTGGAGGAATACTGGTGGACCGCGGAGCAGATCCTGACCTGGCCCGGGGCGGACAGCAACCCGGACCTCGGCCCGAACATGATCCTCGACGACGGCGGCGACGCCACCATGCTCGTCCACAAGGGCGTCGACTTCGAGGCCCTCGGTGCCGTCCCGGCCACCGCCGACGACGAGTCCGAGGAAGGACGGGTCTTCCTTGACGTGCTGCGCGCCTCGCTGCAGGCGGACCCGCAGAAGTGGACCCGGATCGGCTCCCGCCTGCTGGGCGTCACCGAGGAAACCACCACCGGCGTGCACCGCCTCTACCAGCTCGCGGAGCAGGGCAAGCTGCTGTTCCCGGCCATCAACGTCAACGACTCCGTGACCAAGAGCAAGTTCGACAACAAGTACGGCATCCGCCACTCCCTGCCAGACGGCATTAACCGCGCCACCGACGTCCTGATGGGCGGCAAGGTCGCCGTCGTCTGCGGCTACGGCGACGTCGGCAAGGGCGCAGCGGAGGCCTTCCGCGGGCAGGGCTCACGCGTCATCGTCACCGAAATCGATCCCATCTGCGCCCTCCAGGCCGCGATGGACGGCTACCAGGTCGCGAAGCTGGAATCCGTCCTCAGCGAGGGCCACATCTTCATCACCACGACCGGCAACAAGGACGTCATCATGGCCGAGCACATGGCCGGGATGCGTGACAAGGCGATCGTGGGCAACATCGGCCACTTCGACAACGAGATCGACATGGCCGGGCTGGCGCGGATTCCCGGCATCACGAAGGTCGAAATCAAGCCCCAGGTGCATGAGTGGGTCTTCGCAGAAGATCCCGCCACGGGAGAGGGCAGCCGCTCCATCATCGTGCTGTCCGAGGGCCGCCTGCTGAACCTCGGCAACGCCACCGGCCACCCGTCCTTCGTGATGAGCAACTCCTTCGCCAACCAGACGATCGCGCAGATCGAGCTGTTCACCAAGCGTGACCAGCCGGAAGGGGAGCGGGAGTATGACAAGCAGGTCTACGTGCTGCCGAAGATCCTGGACGAGAAGGTTGCCCGTCTGCACCTTGACGCCCTCGGCGTCGAACTGACCGAGCTGTCCAAGGAGCAGGCCGATTACCTGGACCTGGAGGTATCCGGCCCGTACAAGCCGGACCACTACCGCTACTAGGAAGCTTCGGGGCAGCGGCCCAGGCTGCCCGAAGTTCCCGCAATTCCCGCAGCTCAGGGGCCCCGGACCAGGCGTCCGGGGCCCCGTTTGTGACCTGATCGTGGCGCTGCCGTGGCCGGCGCGGCGGGCCGCTTCGCTTATGCTGGCATCAGGAGATCGTGCGCCCAGAGGTGGGCTCGAAGGCAAACGCAGTGGGGGAACACAGAAAGTGGCCATGACTGAAGAGAGCGGGCGTCGACGTCGGCAGCCGGGACGCCGTCCCCGCAACACCGGGAAAATGCTGGCCGTCCTCGCCATCTGCGCAGCTGTCGGGGCGGGTGGCATTGGCGTCGCCACGTCACCGGGCTGGGCCCATGCCGACATGCCCTCCGAAGCCTCGGCGCCGATGCGGAGCGTGTCTGGCCTCGCCGCCCCCGTCGTGAAGCTCGTGGAGCTCGGAGTGACCCCGACCGACGGCGCCAAGGGCGTCAACCCCGCCGCCGCCCCCTCAGTCAAGGCAGTCAACGGCGTCGTGAAGGATGTCGTGCTGGTCCCGGCCGCCGGCGGAGAGCCCGTGCCCGGCACCACCAGCCCGGACGGCTCCACCTGGACCGCGGCGGATCCGCTGGAGTTCGACACGAAGTACAAGTACGGCTTCACCATCGTCGACCAGGCCGGACGTGAGACAAAGAAGGCCCAGACCTTCGCCACCGTGGCCACAGCCAACGAGGCGGACGCCGCCGTCTATCCGGTCAACGGCACCACGGTCGGGGCCGGACAGCCCATCGAAATCGTCTTCAGCGAACCCGTCCTGAACAAGGAGGCCATGGAGAAGGCCGTCACCGTCACGGCGTCCTCCGGCCAGGCCGTGGCGTGGCGCTGGTATTCGGACCGGCGGGTCCGGATCCGCCCCGAAGCGTTCTGGGCCTCCAACAGCGAAATCACCGTGGACCTGAAACTCTTCGGCGTCGACTTCGGCAACAAGATGATCGGCAACTCCGACACCAAGATCTCCTTCAAGGTCGGACCGCAGCGCCTGGCCGTAGTTGATGACATCACCAAGACCATGAACGTCTACTTCGACGGCCAACTCGTCAAGACCGCTCCGGTCACGCTGGGCGACGCTGACTGGCTCTCCCCGACCGGCTACGCCGTCATCATGGAGCAGGAACGCCACTCCGACTTCAACGCCGGCAGCATCGGGCTCAAGCCCGGCGACAAGGGCTACTACCCGCCCCTGACCGTGGAGTACGCCAACCGCCTGACCAGCTCCGGCGTGTACGTCCACCAGGCCCTCGAATCGGCATGGCGTGCGGTGGGCAGGTCCAACGTCTCGCACGGCTGCGTCGGCCTGCTCCCGGCGGACGCGGCCTGGTTCTTCAACAACATGAAGACCGGCGACGTCGTCCAGACCCTCAACACCGGGGCCCCGGCCGTGGAACCGCTCGAAGGTTTCGGCGACTGGAACATCCCCTGGGCGCAGTACGCCAAGCGCTGACCCCAGCCGGCGGCCGGCGGCACCGAAGACTGCGCCGGCTCCGCCTGAGTCACCGCCGGTGAACCCGCGTCCTGAATCTCCTTCCCTGCGGGGTGGCATCTCGCCCACGCCGAGGCTCTGGCGGTAGGCTCGGAGGCAGATATGTAGCGTTGCCGGGCCCCGGCCGGCGGCGCGGACACCTACGGAAGCGAAGCTGCAGTGACTGACTCAAGTCCCACCCCACCGAACCGGCAGGATCCGCAGCTGGATCCGGCCGGTGACGCTGACGAGCCCGCATTCGACTGGATGAAGCCGAAATCCCCGGAGCAGCGTTCCGCCGCCTCCGACAGCACCGCCTCCGACAGCACCGCCTCCGGCGGCACCGCCCCGGGCAGCACAGAGCGGGGCAGTACAGCCCCGGGCAGCACCGCCTCCGGCCACGAATCCTCGGACCGCACGGCGTCCGACCACAAAGCCTCACGCAGCACAGCCGCACCGGCAGCCGGCGGCACTCCGGAGCCCCTGTCGCGCGCCGACCGCAAGGCGGCCGAAGCCGCCGTCGAACCGGCGCCCCGGCACAACGGCACCCACTTCACCGAGCCGCTTCCCACCGCCGCCTTGCAGGTCCGGCCCCCGGAGGAGGAAGTGCAGCGCCGCTACGCGGAACGTGAACACGCCCTGAACGCCAAACCGGTGGCCCCGCGCGTGATGCAGGTTCTGCTCGCCGTGTGCTTCCCGGTGATCCTGCTGGTGCTGGCCGTCCGGGCCGTCGCCAGCCCGCTGTTCCTCTGGGTGGAGTACAACCGGCCCGGCTTCCCGGGCGACGGCTACGGATTCAGCACCGACGACCGCATGACTTACGGCTCCTACGCCGTGGACTACCTCAGCAACTGGGCGGGACCGCGGTATCTGGGTGAACTGGTCGACCGCAGCGGCGACCGGCTGTTCGAGGGCGGTGAAGTCAGCCATATGGCCGACGTCAAACTCGTTATCCTCTCCGCCTTCGGTGCCGGAGTCCTGCTCATCCTGCTGAGCCTGATCGCCGTGCTCTACCTGCGGCGCCGCAGCCCCGGGGGAGTGCGGCGCGGCCTGTTCGCCGGGTCGATCATCACCCTCGTTATCATCATCAGCCTCGGCGTGCTGGCGGTGCTGGGCTGGGAGCAGTTCTTCGCCCAGTTCCACAGCGTCTTCTTCGCCAGCGGCACCTGGACCTTCTCCCTGCAGGACACCCTGATCCGGCTCTTCCCGGCCCAGTTCTGGGTCGACGGCGGGATTGTGATCGCCGGCCTGGTGCTGCTCGCCTCAGTTGTCACGCTGATCCTCACCTGGCCGACGCGCAAGCGCCGCGGACTGCCGAAGCGCGGCGCAGCGGTCCAGGACCCGGCCGGGGACAAGGCCGCCGACGCTCACCCCGCCGAAACTGGCCCCGGCCAGGCTGCACCCACGGAAGCTGCCCCCGAGGAGGCTGCCCCCACCGAGGATGCCCCCGCGAAGCGGTCGCTGTTCCGGCGGGGCAGGTCCGGCAAAGCCAGCGAGGCAACTGCCGCGGCGGCATCGGCCACGGCCGCGACTGCCGCAGCCGATCCAGCCGGCGGACGCTCGGCCAGCGGGCCCGCGGGCGCCGGCGCCGGAGGAGCAAACACCGGCGACACGGGGACAAACGATACTCCCGCGCGGGGACACTCCAGCGCCGTCTAGAGTCGCTGAACCCGGCGGACGACAGACACGCAGAAGCGGCCGGCACCATGGTGCCGGCCGCTTCTGCGTGTTCCCTGCGACGCCGCGGCGTCAGCCGTAGATCCGGTTGATCTGCGCCTCGAAGTCACGCACGACGGCGGCGCGCTTGAGCTTGAGCGACGGCGTCAGGTGCCCGGATTCCACCGTGAAGTCGGCGTCCAGCACCACGAAGCTGCGGATCGACTCGGCCTGGGACACGAGGGCGTTCGCATCGTCCACCGCGCGCTGCAGGGCTGCGCGGACCTGGTCGTTACCGCGGGCCTCGGCCGGACTCATGGCGGGAACCTTGTGGACGGCGCACCAGTTCTCCAGACCCTCCGGGTCCAGGTTGATCAGGGCGGACACGAACGGCTTGCCGTCCCCGACCACCACGGCCTGCAGGACCAGTTCGTGCTCGCGGATCTTCTCCTCCAGCGGTCCGGGGGCGACGTTCTTGCCGCCGGCAGTGACCAGCAGGTCCTTCTTGCGGCCGGTGATCGTCAGGAAGCCCTCCGCGTCGAGGGACCCGAGGTCGCCGGTGCGGAAGAACCCGTCGACGAACGCCTCCGCGTTCGCCGCCGCGTTGTTGTGGTACCCCTTGAAGACGCCGATGCCCTTGACCAGGATCTCCCCGTCCTCGGCGACGCGGACGGTGGTGCCGGGCACCGGGATGCCGACCGTCCCCACCTTGGTCCGCGTCGGGGTGTTGGCCGTGCACGGGGCCGTGGTTTCGGTGAGGCCGTAGCCTTCGAGGACGGGGATCCCCGCGCCGCGGAAAAAGTGCGCGTCGTGGGAGCTGAGCGGGCTGGCCCCCGAAACGGCGTAGCCCAGCTGGCCGCCGAAGGCCTGCCGCAGCTTGGGGTACAGCACCCGGTCGAAGAGGGCGTGCTGGGCGCGGGTGACCCATCCGGGGCCGGGACCGGTGCCCCGGGCTGCGGCGTCGAGGGCCCTGGAGTAGTCGATGGCGACGGCGGCGGCCGACTCGAACAGGCGTTCCTTCCCGGCGAGGGCAGCCTTGTGGGCGGCGCCGGCGTAGACCTTCTCGAAGATCCGGGGCACCACCAGCAGGAAGGTGGGTTTGAAGCTGGCCAGGTCCTCCAGCAGCTCCTTGGCGCCGGCGGTGTGGCCCAGGGTGGTTCCGGCGCTGAGGCAGATCACCTGGACGGCACGGGCGAGGACATGGGCCAGCGGGAGGAACATCAGCGTCCGGGTCCGGGGCTGCCTGAGGATCTCAGGCAGGAACAGCACGATGTTCCTGGCGACCAGGGCGAAGTTCCCGTGCGTGATCTCGCAGCCCTTGGGCCTGCCGGTGGTGCCGGAGGTGTAGACGAGGGAGGCAACGTCCGCGAGCCCGGCCGCGGACCGGTGCCGCTCCAGTTCGGCGTCGCCGACTCCGGTCCCCGCCGCGGCCAGGCTGGCGAGGTTGGGTGCGGCGCCGTCGTAGTCCATCCGCACCACCGGGAGCACGGTGCCGCCGAGCAGGCCGGAGCTGTCCAGGACCTGGCGGACCAGCCCCGCCTTGGCCTCGTCCTCCGCGAAGATGCGCCGGGCCCCGGAGTCATGCAGGATCCATTCGATCTGGCTGGCGGAGGACGTCTCATAGACGGGAACGGGGACGCCGCCGGCGAACCAGATGGCAAAGTCCACGACGGTCCACTCGTAGCGGGTGCCGGACATCACCGCCACCGTTTCCCCGGGCGTGATGCCGCCGGCGATCAGGCCCTTGGCCAGCGCCCGGACCTGGTCCAGGAACTGCTGTGCGGAGACGTCGGCCCAGCCGGCCGGTCCCTTGCGGGAGTACAGCGCATGTACGGGATCCTTGGCGTGCTGCTCCAGCAGAAGGTCCGTCACGTTGCTGCCCGGATCGAGCTCGACGAGCAGTCCGGTGCTTGCTTCTCTCACAGCCGTTTCTCCGTTCCGGGTCCGCCTGGTGCCGGTGGACGTCCCCTGCAATCCTGCCCTAGATCCAGGACGGCATCCACATCCGGAACCGCCAATCCTGGTAGGTGATGGTCTCGGCGGTCCAGACCGGATAGAAGAAGGCCGAGACGACGACGGCGGTGACCACAAAGAGCGTCACGAGGTAGAGCCCGGAGCGCCGCCGCCACGGCGGATCCGTGCGCTGGCCCAGGACGAGGCCCAGGCAGTACACCAGGGCCAGCACCAGGAAGGGTTCGAAGGAGACGGCGTAGAAGAAGAACATGGTCCGTTCGGGGTACAGGAACCAGGGGAGGTACCCGGCCGCCACGGCCGCGAGGATGGCCCCGGCACGCCAGTCGCGCCGCCCGGCCCACCAGAAGAGCAGCACGCCCAGGCACACGGCGGCGCCCCACCAGATCAGCGGGTTGCCCACGGAGAGGATCGCCGTGGTGCAGCTGGCGGTGTCGCACCCCGGGCTGCCCTGCTTGGGGGACTCATAGAAAAAGGACGTGGGCCGGCCGAGCACCAGCCAGCTCCAGGCGCTGGCCTCGTACGGATGTTCCGCGCTCAGCCCCTGGTGGAACTTGTAGGCCTCCAGATGGTAGTGCGCCAGGGACCGGACGGGGTCCGGCAGCCAGCCCCACTCCGCCGAGGGGACGGTCCCGGCCCAGTTCCGGAAGTACGCGTCCGTGGACCGGAACCAGCCGGTCCAGGAGGCGGCGTAGACGAGGGCGGCCACCGGGACGATGCTGAGGAACGCGGGAATGCCGTCCTTGAGGATCCCGCCGCTGATCCAGCCGTGGATTCCGGCGATCCGGCGCGCGCTCAGGTCCCAGAAGACCGTCAGCAGCCCGAAGCCGGCCAGGAAGAACAGGGCGGACCACTTCGTGCCGACCGCCAGGCCCAGGCACACCCCGGCGGCGAGCCGCCACCAGCGGATTCCGAGCCAGGGCCCGGACGCCAGCTGGAGCAGGCTGGGACGCCCGTCCGGGGCGGCGGCGGCCTGCCGGCCGAGCCGCCGGGCGAGCCGGCGGCGGCCGTCGTCGCGGTCCATCAGCAGCGCCCCGAATGCGGCGAGGATCCAGAACATCAGGAAGATATCCAGCAGGGAGGTCCGGGACATCACCAGATGGTGTCCGTCCACCGCCAGCAGCACACCGGCCACGGCCCCGAGGGTCAGCGAGCGGAAGAGCTTCTGGGCGATGAGGGCCAGCAGGAAAATGGACAGCGTGCCCGTCAGGGCCGCCCCGAACCGCCAGCCGAAGGCATTGTCCGGGCCGAAGAGCCACATTCCGCCGGCGATCATCCACTTCCCGACCGGCGGGTGGACGACATATTCGGGGCTGTCCAGCAGCACCCCGGGGTTGCCGGCGATGAACGCATCATTGGCCTTGTCCGGCCACGCCCGTTCGTAGCCGCTGACCAGGAAGGAATAGCCGTCCTTGACGTAGTAGGTCTCGTCAAAGACGAGGGTCCGGGGTGTATCCAGCCGGACGAAGCGCAGGACGCCGCCCAGGGCCGCGGTGATGGCCGGGATGAGCCAGAACCATAGCCGGAGCGAGGGCGGGTAGTCCCGCCAGCTCCGGATGCTGCCGATCAGGCGGTCCGTGAGGGCGTCAGGGGTGAACGCCTCCGCCGGGCGGCTGACCCACCGGTGCCCCTCGAGGTTGCGTCCGCGGCGGGGGGCTGGGGGCGCCGATCCGGGGGAACCGGCTTCGGCGGGCCGCGTGGGGGTCTGCGTCACGATGCCCATGCTACCTTTTGCGGCTGTGGTCCCCGGCCTTGCGCGCCGGTCCCGCCCCCGGCAGGGCCCGGCCAGGTCCCGGCAGGGCCCGGCCCGGTCCGTCGGTCCGAGCCCCCAGCAGTAGGCTGGTCCTGTGGACCCTAAACTCAGCACCTCCCCGAATCTTGCCGGCGACGAGACGGACCTGGCGGAGGGCCTCGAGGACGGCACCCGTCCCGGACCCGGCGGCACCCCCGACACGGAGCCGGAGACGGCACCTGTGCCCGAAAGCGGCGGACCCGGCCGGATCGTGCTGGCGGCCACCCCGATCGGCAACGCCGGAGACGCCACCTACCGGCTCGTCGAACTGCTGACGACGGCGGACATCGTCGCCGCCGAGGACACGCGGCGGCTGCACCGGCTGGTCCAGAACCTGGGCGTCACCGTCGCCGGCCGGATCATCAGCTACCACGAGCACAATGAGGCCGCCAAGACCGGCGAGCTCCTGGACCAGGTCCGGTCCGGGAAGACCCTCGTGATGGTGACCGACGCCGGCATGCCGTCCGTCTCGGACCCCGGCTTCCGCCTGGTCGAGGGGGCCGTGGCCGCCGGCCTGACCGTCACCGCCGCCCCCGGACCGTCCGCGGTGCTGACCGCACTCGCGCTCTCCGGCCTGCCCACCGACCGTTTCTGCTTCGAGGGGTTCCTGCCCCGCAAGGCCGGGGAACGCGCCTCCCGCCTCGCGGACCTCGACGCCGAGCGGCGCACCATGATCTTCTTCGAGGCCCCGCACCGGCTGGAACCGATGCTCCGTGCGCTGCGTGAGCGGTTCGGCGCGGACCGCCGCGCCGCCGTCTGCCGGGAGCTGACGAAGACGTATGAGGAAGTCATCCGGGGCACCCTGCGCGAACTGCTGGAATGGGCCGAGACCAACGAGGTGCGCGGGGAGATCGCCGTCGTCGTCGGCGGCGCCCCGGAGCGGGCGCCCGGGACGCCGGAGGACCACGTGGCCGCCGTCAACGCGCTCATCGCGCAGGGAATCCGGCTCAAGGAGGCCGTCGCGGCCGTGGCGGAGGATGCCAGGATCAGCAAGCGGGAACTGTATTCCGCGGTACTCGCAGCCCGTTAGGCCGGGTGGTCTCCAAGGCTGGCCCGTCGCTGTGCAGGTGCACAGCGAACCCCGCTTGACGTAGTGCGGACATGCGTAGACAGTGCCAGAGCGCGGCAGTACCGTGGCAGTAAATCCAGTGCGGTCCCAACGTCTGTGGAACCGCGCTGAACCCGATCCAATCCACCCCGAATCGCTGACGAGGGAGTCAACCGTGACTGTAACTGCCCAGCCCATTGTTACCGCGGAGCGCGAGAGCGCCCTGCTGGCCTCTGTTCCCACCGGTCTGCTAATCGGTGGCCAGTGGCGCCCGGCCGCGTCCGGGAAGACCTTTGACGTGGAGGACCCCTCGACCGGCAAGGTCCTGCTGAGCATCGCCGACGCCGGGCCCGAGGACGGGGCGGCCGCCCTGGACGCGGCGGCTGCCGCGCAGGAGTCCTGGGCGAAGGTCCCGGCCCGTGAGCGCGGGGAGATCCTGCGCCGGGCCTTCGAGCTGGTCACGGCCCGCGCGGACGACTTCGCGCTGCTGATGACCCTGGAGATGGGCAAGCCGCTGGCCGAGGCCCGCGGCGAGGTCACCTACGGTGCTGAGTTCCTGCGCTGGTTCTCCGAGGAGGCCGTGCGGGCCTTCGGGCGCTACTCGGTCTCCCCGGACGGGAAGTCCCGGCTGCTGGTGACGAAGAAGCCGGTGGGCCCGTGCCTGCTGATCACGCCGTGGAACTTCCCGCTGGCCATGGCGACCCGCAAGGTCGCCCCCGCCGTCGCCGCGGGCTGCACCATGGTGCTGAAGTCCGCGAACCTGACGCCGCTGACCTCCCAGCTGTTCGCCGCCGTGATGATGGAGGCCGGGCTGCCGGCCGGGGTGCTGAACGTCATCCCGACGTCCACGGCCGGTGCCACGACGGGGCCGCTGATCAAGGACTCGCGGCTGCGCAAGCTCTCCTTCACCGGGTCCACCGAGGTCGGCCGCCGGCTGCTCGCGGACGCGTCCGAGAACGTGCTGCGGACCTCGATGGAGCTCGGCGGGAACGCCCCGTTCGTGGTCTTCGAGGACGCCGACGTCGACGCCGCCGTCGCCGGGGCCATGCTGGCGAAGCTGCGGAACATGGGCGAGGCCTGCACGGCCGCGAACCGGTTCATCGTGCACGAGTCCGTCGCGGACGAGTTCGCGGAGAAATTCGCCGCGAAGATGAAGGACATGACCACGGCCCGCGGCACCGAGGCCGAGTCCAAGGTCGGCCCGCTGATCGATGCGAAGAGCCGGGACAAGGTCCACGAACTGGTCTCCGATGCGGTGTCCGCCGGCGCGGTCGCGGTGATCGGCGGGGCCGCCGTCGAGGGCCCGGGCTATTTCTACCAGCCCACCATCCTCAAGGGCGTCACCGAGGGCACCCGGATCCTGTCCGAGGAAATCTTCGGGCCCGTCGCGCCCATCATCACCTTCGACACCGAGGACGAGGCCATCCGGCTGGCGAACAACACCGAGTACGGCCTGGTCGCGTATGTCTTCACCCGGGACTTGAACCGGGGCATCCGGATGGGCGAACGCCTGGAGACCGGCATGCTGGGCCTGAACGCCGGCGTGGTCTCCAACGCCGCCGCGCCGTTCGGCGGGGTCAAGCAGTCCGGCCTGGGCCGTGAAGGCGGCCTCGAGGGCATCGAGGAATACCTCTACACCCAGTACATCGGCATCGCCGACCCGTACGCCGGCTAGAACCACCCCGGCCGCGCCGGAGCTGACTCAGCTCCGGCGCAGCCGCCGCTCCCGGCGCACCCGCCGCAGCGCCCCGCGGACCCTTGACCGGGCACCGGCGAGGCCGTGCCGGGTGCGCTGTGCTGTGCGGCGTGCGGCGCGGAACGGCGCCGCGGCCGCCCGCCGCCAGCCGGCCAGGGTCGACGGCGGCAGCCACTCCGCGCGGAACCGCACGAGCGGCCCGGCATGGGCGCGCAGCGAACTGCGGACCGCCGCGATCAGGGGCCCGGCCGACGCTTCGGTGCTGCCGTCTCCCGCGGCACTCCCGGCACTCACGGCACTCCCCGTACTCACGGCGGACGTGCCGGAGCCGGGCCGGGCGCCGGACGGGACGCCGTCGACCCCGGGCACGGACGGAGGCCGGCCGTACTGCCGGCGCTCGAAGTCCGCGGTCAGGGACCTGACAGCCCGGTGGCCGTCCGCGTCCAGCCCCTGCGGCTCCCCGAGGGCGCCCGCATGGCGGAGCCGTTCGGAGAAGTGGCGCGGCGTCTCACTGGTCCGCGGCGCAACGCCGTAATCCGTGGCGAGGTCGCGCAGTTCCGCCCAGGCCTGCGACGCCGCCGCGCTGCCGGCCCCGGAACCGCCCAGCCGGCGGCGGCGGAGCGCACCGCGGGCCAGATGCGGTGACGCCACCAGCAGCCCGAGGAACAGCACCGCACCGGCCCCGTACAGCACGGGCCGCAGGACGCTGACCCCAGCCGGCTCGGCGGCGGCGCCCGGGAGCGGCAGCGGCGCCACGCTGGGCGTCGGCGTGGGGACCGCGGCGTTGCTCGGAATGAGCCCGTCGTTGTTTTCGTTCGTGCTGGCGCCGCTGGGAGCCTGGCCCTCGGTGGCATAGGAGGGAACCACGCCGCGGGAGGGGGTTGGCTCGAACGGCACCCAGCCCAGGCCCTGGAAGTACAGCTCCGGCCAGGCGTGGGCGTCCCGGGCATCGACCTCAAATTCCGGCAGGGCCCCCTGGCCGCCGATCGAGACCGTCGCGCCGGTGGCCCGGCCCGGGGCGTAGCCGACGGCAATGCGGCTGGGGATTCCTTCCAGCCGCGCCATCACTGCCATGGCCGAGGCGAAATGGATGCAGTAGCCGCTCTTCTGGTTCAGGAAGTCGGCCAGGACGGACAGGCCGTTGCCGTCGTAGCCTCCCTGCACCGGGGACTGCAGCGAGTAGGTGAATTCGACGGAGCGCAGGTACCGCTGGATGGCCATGGCCCGTGCGTAGGGGGTGGTGCTTCCCTCGGTCACGGCCCGGGCGGTGCTGCGCACGATCTCGGGGACGTTGTCCGGTGTCCGGATGAACTGGTCGGGGACATCCTGCACCGGCCCGGCGGCCTGGGCCAGCACCTCCGGGGTGAGTTGGGGGGCGGCCGAGAGCACCACGTACTGCTGGTTGCGGGAATTGGCGTCGACCCCCTTGATGCTCAGCGTGGCAGGGTCCCAGCTCCAGCGGCCGGTGAGGCCGTTGACGGCCTCCGGCGCGTAGGGCACCGGCAGGTAGGGGCTGGTGAACTGGCCGGTGTTGATGGCGGTGACCACACGGACTTCGGGGGCGGCGGACTCGAAGCCCGGATCCATCCTCCCGGTGCCCAGCCGGCGGGTGCCGTCGCGGTCATCCGGCGCCCAGTTGTCCCCGTTAAAACTGTCCACGGTGACGGAACGAAGGTAGGGGGTGCTGGTTGCGTTGGTGGCGAAGGTGATCCGGCCGTCACCGGTGGGGCTCCGCAGGCTGTTGCCGAGGCTGATCATCGGGTTGAGCCCCGAGGCCGAGCCGAACGGATTCAGCCGGGAGCCCTGCGGGAACGTTCCCTGCTCGAAGCCCGGGACCACGAGCTGGAGCAGCAGGGTGAGGGTCAGCGCCACGGCCCCGGTCAGGGCCCCGCGCCGGAACTGGCCCGGGTTGCGTGCGGTGTCCGCCCCGGTCCGCGGGTCCGGCGCGAACCAGTGGCTGCAGCCGAGGATCAGGAGGTAGCCCGCGGTGGCCGCCGCGAAGCCCAGCACGCCGACGCTCTGCGGCTTGATCATGGCGGGGACGATGAGGATGGCGAGGATCCCGAGCCCGCTCGTCGCCGGCAGGGCCAGGGGATAGGCGAGGGCATCGACCAGGATCACCAGCAGCCCCAGGGCGGCGCAGACCAGCAGCACGATGCCGGCGTTGGGGGCCACGGGGGCGCTTTCGGCGAGGACCGTCTCACTGGCCCGGCGCAGGTACCGGCCCAACTGCGTCATGGTGGCCCCGGAAGGAATGAAGCCCAGGATGCTGTTCGGGCGGAAAAAAGTGAACGTCAGGATCAGCACGAGCGCTGCCAGCGCACCGGCCGTGACGAAGACGCTGCGCCACCGCAGCGCGCGAAGTCCTGCCATGGTGAAGGCCACGGTGAGGACCGTCGAGAGGACGGGGGAGTACCACGCCCATCCCCGCAGCACACCGTTGAGGCTCAGGGCCGCACCGGCGACGGCGACTGCCACCGCGAGGGCCATCAGCCACGGCTGGGCGCCGGTCTTTTTCCGGGCCTTCGGCGTCCCCGGGGATTCCGGGCCGCGGGGGCCCGGCCCGGACTCCCCGGCAGCGCCGGACCGTCCGGCGCGCGTGCCGGCGCTTCGCTGCGGTGCCAGTGTCATCGCCGGACCCCCGCTCCGCGCCGCACATCGTCGGCGGCCGCCAGCGGCGCGGCCACGCCGTCGTCGAAGGCCGTCCACGCTGCGGGCAGCGGCGTCGACGGGGAGGCGGCGACGGCCCGCCAGCCGCCGAGCCGGAGGGCTGTGAGCACCTCATCGGCGTCCCCAGTCCGCTCCGTGACAACGAGGGCAAACGCGTTTGCCGCAAAGCCGGCGGCCGGGGACAGCGCCCGCGCCTCGGCCCGCGTGAGGTTTCCCAGGATGGCCAGCACGGGGCCCCGCATCCGGTGGGCGGCCAGCTTGTCCATCAGCCGGTCGTCGAACGGCTGCGGTCCGGACTCCGCGCCTGAGGGGTGCCGCCGGCCATGTGTCCCGGCGGTGACCGGCTCCCTGGTGTCCCAGCGGTTGTGGTGGTGCCCGGTGAGCTGGATCGCGGCCAGGCTCTCGGCGACGGACTGCAGCCCGGACGCCCCGATGTACTCGTCGGCCTCCGGCTCGGGGGCGGACGGCGAATGCCGGAACGCGGGCTCGCCGGAGGCGTCGAGGAAGCGCAGCGCGTAGTTGCGCTCGGCGAGGTGCGCACCGATGGACATCGCGGCCGTGACCGCCCATTCGAAGGTGTCGCTGGTCAGGAGTTCGTGGCCGTCCGCAACGGGGGCGCCGCGGTGGTCGGTTCCGGTGCCGAAGGGGCGCCGGGCGGGCGACGCGGAGCCGGCAGAAAAGGCGCCGCGCGTGAAGGCCGGGAACCGCTGGTCCAGGATGATGGTCGCCTCCGGAGTGGTGACGGACTCCTCCTGGCGGACCATCAGTTCCCCGTGCCGCGCCGTCGCCGCCCAGTGCACGCGGCGCATCGGATCACCGTGGCGGTATTCCCGTGTCATGACGTCGTCGTCGCTGGGGTTGGCCCGGATGCGCGTGGCGGTGACGCCGTCGTGCCCCCGGGCGCCGGCCAGGCCGGTGGCGGGAAGTTCGACGGCGGCGGGCGTCACGGTGAGGACGTCGCCGCCGTCGATGGCGTGGCGGTGCAGGGACAGCCCGAAGGGATCGCTGAACTCGGCCGTGACCGGGCCGATCAGGAACTGGCCGCGTTTTCCGGAACGCAGATGGTATTCGTAGCGGCTGGTCCCGCCCACGGCCGAGCGCGACGGGAAGCGGAAGACGGGGGATTCCCCGAACCGGGACGGCAGACGCTCCTCCATCAGCGCGTGGCCGGAGCCGGTACCGGTGCGGGCGACCCCCAGCCGGACCGTCGTCGTCGCCCCCGTTTCGACGCTGGCCGGGCTGAACTCCCGGTAGACGCTGAAGTTCGGCTTGAGCACACGGGTCCCGGCCAGCGAGAGCAGCGGCAGGACAACCAGCAGCAGGGCCAGCGCCAGCAGGTCCCGGCGCCCCATCACCTGAGCTGCCAGCAGGAACGCCGCTCCCGCGGCCAGCAGGCCCCAGCCGCGGGTCGTGAAGATGTGCCTCGGGAACCGATCGGTCAGCGCCACGCCCGGGCCACCCCTAGCGGCGATTCGGCAGTGCGGCCGCCGGGGCGGCCGCCAGGTCCGGGCTGACCGGGATCTTCGCCAGGACGGCGCGGACCACACTCTGGGCGGTCTCGCCCGCGCTCGCGGCTTTGCGGTCCAGGATGATCCGGTGGGCCAAGACGGACTCGGCCACACTGACGACGTCGTCCGGGAGCACAAAGTCCCGGCCGTCCAGGGCCGCTGTGGCCTTGGCCGCGCGCAGCAGCTGGAGCATCGACCGGGGGCTCGCCCCGAGCCGGAGCATCCCGCTTTCCCGCGTGGCGCGGCCCAGCGACACGGTGTATTCCTTGATCGACTGGGAGACGTAGACCTGGCGCACCGTGGCGATCATGGACGCGACCTCCCCGGCGGTGACGACGGGGGTGACCTTTGCCAGCGGGGACGTGGCCTGATGGGTTTCCAGCATTTCCATCTCGGCCTCCTTGTCCGGGTAGCCCATGGAGATCCGCGCCATAAAACGGTCCCGCTGCGCCTCCGGCAGGGGATAGGTCCCCTCCATTTCGATCGGGTTCTGCGTGGCCACCACCATAAACGGCTCGTCGAGCCGGTAGGACGTGCCGTCCACCGTGACCTGGTGCTCCTCCATGCATTCCAGCAGGGCCGACTGGGTCTTGGCCGACGCGCGGTTGATTTCATCGCCGATGACGATGTTGGCGAACACCGCACCGGGCCGGAACTCGAAGGACCTCGACGCCTGGTTGTAAATGGACACTCCGGTGACATCGGAGGGGAGCAAGTCGGGTGTGAACTGAATGCGGCTCACCGAACAGTCGATGGTGCGGGCCAGGGTCTTCGCCAGCAGCGTCTTGCCGACCCCGGGGACGTCCTCGAGGAGCAGGTGGCCCTGGGCCAGGAGCACGGTCAGGGCCAGCTTCGCCGCCTCGGCTTTGCCGTCGATCACCGTGTTGATGGCGGTCAGGATGCGCTCGCTGGCGGACCGGAACGCCTCCGCGTCCATGGCCGCGGGCGGCTGGGCCGGACGGCGGGTCAGCGGGAGCCCGGCCACGGCGGAATCTTCCCTGCGGTCCTGCCCCTCGGGAAGGGACTCGTCTAGGGAGATGCGGTGGTAGTCCATCGGTAGCCTTTCAGCCCTGGTGGTTGCCCGGGACGGATCGGCAGGGAGCCTGCCGGGCCACTCGTCGGGTGGATGCCTGTATTCCTGACCGTTTATTCCTAGCCGTCTGTTGCTGGCCGTCTGTTTCTGGCCGGTGGTGATTTCCTTGTCCTAAAGCCAGTCTTTACAACAGAGTACTAACACAACTGCCGGGCCTGACAGAGAGTTCCGGGGAAATCTCGGGCGCTCTTGCGGACCGGAGCCCGCCGCTCTTGCGGACCGGAGATAGCGCGGTCATGTTAACTCGCGGGCCGGGCCGGTTCCTGCGGCCGCGGCGGCGCCGATAAGGTTGGAAGATGATCACCCCCCTGACGCCCCTCCCGTTCCGCGCGCCCGGCAGTGATGGCACCGGCAGGCAGGGATATCCGCCGGCTCCGGAACCCCTTCCGGTGCCGGTCATGGACAACCACACCCACCTTGATTTTCCCAACGCGGACGTTACGGTCAGTGTCGCCGAGGCACTGGATGCCGCCGAAGCCGTGGGGGTCCAGGGGGCCGTGCAGGTGGGGTGCGACCTGGCATCGTCCCGGTTCACCGTGCAGGCGGTCGAGCTGGATAAGCGGCTGCTGGGCGCCGTCGCCCTCCACCCCAATGACGCGCCTGCCTACGCCGCCCGCGGCGAACTGGAGGCGGCGCTGGCCGAGATCGAGGCCCTCGCGGCGCACCCGCGGATCCGTGCCATCGGCGAGACCGGCCTGGATTTCTTCCGCACCGAGGGCGAGGGCCTGGCCCATCAGCGCTATTCCTTCCGGCGCCACATCGATATCGCCAAACGCCTCGGGCTGACACTGCAGATCCACGACCGTGACGCCCACGACGACGTCGTGCAGGTGCTGCGGGAGGAAGGCGCCCCCGATCGGGTGGTGTTCCATTGCTTCTCCGGCGGGGAGGAGCTGGCCCGGATCTGCAACAGCGAGGGCTGGTACATGTCCTTCGCCGGGACGCTGACGTTCAAGAACGCCGCCAATCTGCGGGCCGCCCTCGCCATCGCGGAGCCGGAGCGGATCCTGGTTGAAACCGACGCCCCGTTCCTCACCCCGCACCCGCACCGCGGCCGCCCCAACGCGAGCTACATGGTCCCCTACACCGTCCGGGCCATGGCCGAATTGACTGGATGGGAGCTCTCGGAAATGTGCTCCCGGATCGCCGGAAATACCGTGCAGGCATACGGATCCTGGGACTAAAGACCCCAAAATACGCCCGCCGCGATAGCTACCCGGTATGCACAATTTGTTGGCTGCTTTATAACGCTCCGGTTACAGTGGACAACTATTAGCCGGGGTCGGGGAAGGCCTTCGGAAAATTTCACTCCTGCAGGGCGCGCATCGTGGCGAACGAACCATATGCGCGCTCTCGTTTGTGACTATGGCAGTGCACACAGCTTCCGCTGACAAAACGCACCCCTGCGGTGCGGCCTTCGGGGTGTCCGCGGCGGGTGGAGCTGTGCACTTTTCCCCGTGCCCGGATGGTCCAAAAGATATGGGCAATCGTGGTCAAGTTCTTTACATCGGATGGCAAGTTCAGCTTCGTCAAGGTCGGCACGCAACTCGTGGTGCTCGTGGCCCTGGTGCTGGGGCTCGTCGCCTTCGTCGGCAACAACAAGACAGTCACCCTCAACGTCGACGGCAAAGTGAGTTCAGTCCAGACCTTCGGCGGCACTGTCGGCCAGGTCGTGAAGGGCGCCAACCTTGAACTCCAGTCCTCCGACCGGATCACGCCGGCTGCTGATTCCCACGTCCGGGACGGTTCCGTCATCAACGTCAATCTCGCGAAGGCCGTCAAGGTCAGCCTGGACGGCGCGGAGCGGACCATCAGCACCACCTCGCCCACGGTGGAGGGACTCGTGACCGAGCTCGGCGTCGCCAGCGCCTCCGAGCTGTCCGTTCCGAAGGACGCGCAGCTCGCCGTCTCCGGTTCCTTCGTGTCCATCTCGACGCCGAAGTCCGTGAGCATCGTCGCTGACGGCAAAGCCGACAAGACCACCACGACAGCCGCCAACGTCGGCCAGCTGCTCGCCGACGCCGGCATCACGCTGGGGGCCAGCGACCGACTCTCGCAGCCGGGCAACGCCCCGGTCGTCAACGACATGGTGATCAAGGTGTCCCGCGTGGACGTCAGCCAGACGGCAGAAGCCGCCGAAGCCGTGCCCTTCGAAACCCTCACCACGGAGGACGCCGAACTGACCACGGGCGAAAAGAAGGTCACCCAGGCAGGAGTGGCCGGCACCATCAACAAGAGCTTCAAGCTCGTCCTCGTCGACGGCCGCGAAGCCTCCCGCACGCTGGTGTCCCAGTCCGTCAGCGCGCAGCCGGTCACCGAAAAGATCACCGTCGGCACCAAGCCGAAGCCGAAGCCGGCAGCCCAGGCCGGCGCCAACACCGGCGCCGGAGCCCCCGCCATGATGAACGAAGCCATGTGGGACAAAATCGCGCAGTGCGAGTCCACCGGCAACTGGTCCGTCAACAACGGCAACGGCTACTACGGCGGACTGCAGTTCGACATCCGCACCTGGCTCGGCGCCGGCGGCGGCACGTACGCCCCGAACGCCAGCCTGGCCACCAAGGCCCAGCAGATCGACATCGCCAACCGCGTCTACGCCCAGCGCGGCCTGCAGCCCTGGGGCTGCGGCTGGGCCGCCTCAAGCTAGGGGAGCTACCAGCGAGGGGAGCTACCAGCTAAGGGAGCCACCCCGGCCGAGGGTGATGTGACGAGGATATGAAATCGTAGGGTTTCCGCAGCGGCTGACCACGGCAGCGGATGCCCGGCCAGGGCCGGGTCCGGTTTTCGGACCCGGCCTTCGCCATGCCCGGGCTGGCCAGCGGGATAGGATACCTAGGTGACTGAACCGACCCCCTCCGCGCCAGGCAGTGCCCCCAGCAGTCCGCCGGCCAGCGCGCCCCCGCCCCTGATGGGGGCCTCCGACATCCGCAGGCTCGCCGAGGAGATCGGCGTCCGTCCCACGAAGACCCTCGGCCAGAACTTCGTCATCGACGGCAACACCATCCGCCGGATAGTCGCCGCCGCGGACATCCACCCGGACGAGACGGTCCTGGAGGTCGGGCCCGGGCTGGGGTCCCTGACCCTGGGCCTGCTCGACGCCGCCCGCTCGGTCGTCGCCGTCGAAATCGATCCGGTGCTCGCCGGCAAACTTCCCGCCACCGTCGCCGAATGGCGCCCGGACGCCGTCGAAAACTTCCACCTGGTCCTCGCCGACGCCATGCGCGTCACCGAACTCCCCGTCGAGCCGACCGCGCTCGTGGCGAATCTTCCGTACAACGTCGCCGTGCCGGTGGTCCTGCACCTGCTGCAGCGCTTCCCGAGCCTCCGCCACGGCCTGGTCATGGTCCAGGACGAAGTGGCCGACCGGCTCGCCGCCGGGCCGGGGTCCAAGACCTACGGCGTCCCCTCGGTCAAGGCCGCCTGGTATAGCAGCATGCGCAAGGCCGGAGTCATCGGCATGAACGTGTTCTGGCCCGCGCCCAAGATCCACTCCGGCCTCGTCGCGTTCACCCGCCGGGAACCGCCCGTCACCACGGCCAGCCGCGAACAGGTTTTCGCCGTCATCGATGCGGCCTTCGCGCAGCGCCGCAAGACCCTTCGCGCCGCCCTGGCCGGCTGGGCCGGGAGCGCTGCGGAGGCAGAACGGTGCCTGCGGGCCGCCGGCATCGATCCCACCGCCCGCGGCGAGGTCATCGACATCGCGGCGTTTTCCCGGATCGCCGAAGCCCACGCGCGGCCGGCTCCCTGACACTGGCGGCAGCCGCGAAACGGTGAGGCCGGTCCGGTGCCGTGCTTGGAGCCTGACCCCGCCATGCCATAGCGTGGAGCCATGAACGCAGTGAGAGGGCGCTTTGCCGCGAGGACTGTCCGGGTCAAGGCCCCCGGCAAGGTTAACGTCTCACTCGATGTCGGGCCCCTGCGCGCCGACGGCTACCATTCGGTCGCCAGCGTCTACCTCGCGGTGTCCCTCTACGAAGAAGTCGCCGCCACCAGCACGGACACCGGGGACATAACCGTCAGCATCAGCCCGGCGAGCACCCTCGACCTCGACGGCATCGACATTCCCCTGGATGAACGCAACCTGGCCTACAAAGCCGCCGCGATCATGGCTGATGTCTCGGAACACTCCACCGGCGTCCACCTCGAAATCACGAAACGCGTGCCCGTGGCCGGAGGGATGGGCGGCGGCTCGGCGGACGCAGCAGCGACCCTGCTGGCCTGCGACGCGCTGTGGAACAGCGGGCTGTCACGCGAGGAGCTCGCGCACCTGGCCGCGGAACTTGGCGCCGACGTGCCGTTCTCCCTGCTGGGCGGCACCGCCGTCGGGCTCGGTCTCGGCGACGAACTCTCGCCAGCCCTCGTCAAGGCCCAGACCGACTGGGTCCTGGTGGCCGCGGACTTCGGCCTGCCCACCCCCGATGTCTACCGGACCCTGGACCGGCTCCGCGCCGCAGAGGAAGCGGTGATCGAGGAACCCACGGCGGTGGACCCGATGGTCCTGCAGGCCCTGCGGGCGGGCGACGCCGATGCCTTGAGCCGGGTGCTGGTCAACGACCTCCAGCGCGCCTCGATAGAACTCGCACCGAGCCTCCGGGACACTCTCGGCCTCGGTGAGTCCCTGGGGGCGATCGCCGGGATCGTGTCCGGTTCCGGACCCACGGTCGCGCTGCTGGCGCACAGCCCGGCGGCCGCCGAGGGACTGGCCGAGGACCTCCGGCACCATGGCCTGGATGCCATGGCGGTGCACGGCCCGGTTCACGGGGCGCGCATCATCTCCGATACGCTCCTTTAATAGGATTGTCGTGATCAGCACGACGTCAGCGGGCTTGGGCCGATCAAGCCTGGGCACATTTGCACGTCATAATTTTTTTCTCTAGGAAAGCAGTTCCCAGTGGCACACCTGCTCGGCGGCGAGAACCTCACGGTCTCGTATGCAACCCGTACCGTCCTTAACGGCGTCACCGTTGGGCTCGAAGAAGGCGACCGGATCGGCATGGTCGGCCGCAACGGCGACGGCAAGTCGACGCTGATGCGCCTGCTGGCAATGCGCGCCACCCCGGACTCCGGCCGGGTGACCAAGCGCAGCGAGGTCAACATCGGCTACCTGGACCAGAGCGACGTGCTCGACGGCGACCTTACCGTCGGCGCCGCGATCGTCGGTGACCAGGCCGACTACGAATGGGCCCGGAATCCCCAGATCCGCGAAGTGATGGGCGGACTCGTGTCCGACGTCGACTGGCACGCCAACGTCCACGCCCTCTCCGGCGGGCAGAAGCGGCGCGTGGCGCTGGCCAAGCTGCTGATCGAGGACCACGACGTCATCATGCTCGACGAGCCCACCAACCACCTCGACGTCGAAGGCGTCGCGTGGCTGTCCCGGCACCTGAAGACCCGGTGGCGGGCCAACCAGGGCGCCTTCCTCGTCGTCACTCACGACCGTTGGTTCCTCGACGAGGTCTGTACCAAGACCTGGGAAATCCACGACGGCATCATGGACCCGTTCGACGGCGGTTACGCCGCCTATGTGCTGGCCCGCGCCGAACGTGACCGCTCCGCGTCCGTGGTGGAAAGCAAGCGCCAGATGCTCGTGAAGAAGGAGCTCGCCTGGCTCCGGCGCGGCGCCCCCGCCCGTACCGCCAAGCCCAAGTTCCGGATCGAGGCGGCTAACGCGCTGATCGCGGATGTCCCGGAGCCGCGCGACTCGACGGCCTTGAGCAAGATGGCCACCGCCCGCCTCGGCAAGGACGTGCTGGACCTGGAGAACGTCTCCCTCGACTTCCTCGGCGGCGAGCCCGGGCAGAAACTCTTTGACAACATCACCCTGCGGCTCGCCCCCGGTGAACGGCTGGGCCTGGTCGGCGTCAACGGCGCCGGCAAAACCACGCTGCTGAAGCTCCTCAACGGCGAGATCCAGCCCAGCTCCGGGAAGGTCAAGCGCGGCAAGACGGTTGTCACCGCGGTCCTCTCCCAGGAGGTCAAGGAACTCGATGACGTCTCGGACCTGCGCGTGATCGAAGTGATCGAGCGCGAAAAGCGCTCCTTCAACGTCGGCGGCAAGGAATTCACCGCGGGCCAGCTCGTCGAGCAGCTGGGCTTCACCAACGAGAAGCAGTGGACACCGGTCAGGGACCTCTCCGGTGGTGAACGCCGGCGCCTGCAGCTCCTGCGCCTGCTGGTGGGGGAGCCCAACGTGCTGATGCTCGATGAGCCCACCAACGACCTCGACACCGACACCCTGGCCGCCGTCGAGGACGTGCTGGACGGCTGGCCGGGCACGCTCGTCGTCGTCAGCCACGACCGCTACCTGCTGGAACGCGTCACGGACCACCAGATGGCGCTCCTGGGCGACGGCAAGATCCGTGCCCTGCCGCGCGGTGTGGACCAGTACCTGGAACTGCGCGAAGCGGCGCTGGCCGGGTCCACCATCACCGGCGGCGGCAACCCGGTCACGGCCGCCAGCGGCCCGTCCGCTCCCGCCGCGGCCGGAGCGTCGGAAGCCGAGAAGCGGGACGCCCGCAAGGCCAAAAACCGGATCGACCGCCAGCTGGGCAAGCTCAAGCAGCAGGAGGACAAGATCCACGCCCAGATGACCGCGGCGGCCGCCGACCCGTCCGCCGTCGGCGACCTCGCCGGGCTCAACAAGAAGCTCAAGGACCTCGCCGTCGAACGCGAAGCCCTCGAACTCGAATGGCTGGGAGCCCTCGAAGTCCTCGGCGAGTAGCAGCCGCGTCCGCCCGGGCCTGCCCGGGGGGACATGCCCAGCGTGTTGCGGCACGGCTGGACATGTCCCCCGGGCGACTCATATCCCTCAGGACATGTCCCTTGGCGCGCGCGACGGTTGGACATAGGGGTGTTATGTCCAGTCCTTGGGACCAGGGGAGGGCATGTCCCGCGGGGCGCCCAGTTACTTATCCGCCGGGCGGGGCTCGTCATGTTTCCAGGGTCCGAGCATGGACGGACATGTCCCCCGGGCGACTCATATCCCGCAGGACATGTCCCCCGGGCGACTCATATCCCGCAGGACATGTCCCTTGGGGCGCGCGGTGGTTGGACATAGGGGGTTATGTCCAGTCCTTGGGACCAGGGGAGGGCATGTCCCGCGGGGGCCGCCCGACGGGGGTACTAGTCGTCGCTGCGGAGTTCGGGGTCCTTTTGGAGGCCGGTGAGGCCGTTCCAGGCGAGGTTGACCAGGTGGGCGGCGACTTCGCGCTTGTCCGGGCTCCGGCTGTCCTGCCACCACTGGCCCGTCATCGCCACCATTCCCACCAGCATCTGCGCGTACATGGCGCCGTCGGCCGAGGTGAAGCCGCGGCGGGCGAACTCGTCGGCCAGGATGTACTCCACACGGGCCGTGACATGGGAGAGCAGGGTGGAGAGGGCGCCTTCGGGCTGCGTCGGCGGGGCGTCACGCATGAGGATGCGGAAGCCCTCGGCGCGGTCCTCGATGTAACTCAGCAGGGCCAGCGCCGCCCGCTCGACCAGGACGCGCGGCTTCGCCTCCTCGGACAGCGCGTCGCTGATCGAGCCCAGCAGGATCCGGAACTCGCAGTCCACGACCTGCGTGTACAGGCCCTCCTTGGAGCCGAAGTGCTCGTAGATCACCGGTTTGGACACGCCTGCGGCGGCGGCGATCTCCTCGATCGTGGTCCCGTCCAGCCCGCGGAGGGCGAAGAGCCCCCGGCCGATGCCGATGAGCTGGTTGCGGCGCTGGGGCCCCGTCATCCGGACCCGGGGTACATAGCCGGCGGACCGTAACGGCCTGCCGCGGCTGCTCTCCGCCCCTCCGGGCGCCCCTGTGCTGTTGCTCACAGCTCCATCATGCCCCACATCATCCGCCGGGAGGCCTGCCGCCGGGCCCTGTCCGCGGCGCCAGCACGGGGCGGCAACGCAGTGTGGCAGAATTGACTCTCGTGCCACAGGCTCAGCGCCTTGGCATGGTCCGCCCTGGTGTAATGGCAGCACCCCGGCCTTTGGAGCCGTGGAGTATAGGTTCGAGTCCTATGGGCGGAACTGCCGTGCGTCGCGGAGGCCGGGAAACGGCACCCGCCGGGCGCGGCCCGGTGTGAGTCCAGTAGGATGAGTCCGGTGCCGTGACCGAAGTCCGGCCCGCCCAAACCGTGCGGATCCGGCAACCGAGGTGCACCAGCTTGCCTCAGCCGCCGGCCACCCAGATCCACCAAGCAGTCGCATGCGTTAAGCCACTGAGCAAGGAGAGCCCGTACGTGAGCCCCGAGAAGACCGGCCCAGCCGCCGTCATCGTCCTAGCTGCAGGTGCCGGTACCCGGATGAAGTCCCGTACCCCCAAAATCCTCCACGAGATCGGCGGTCGGTCCCTCGTCGGCCACGCGCTGCACGCCGCCCGCACCATCCGGCCGCAGGAGCTGGCCCTCGTCGTCCGGCATGAGCGCGACCTCGTTGCCGCCCACATCGCCGCCATCGACCCGGCCGCCCTGATCGTCGACCAGGACGAGGTGCCCGGCACCGGCCGTGCCGTCGAGGCCGCCCTCGAGGCCCTGGACGCGCTGCACCCCCAGCGGAAGCTCAGCGGAACCGTCGTCGTCACCTACGGTGACGTCCCGCTGCTCACCGGCGGGCTGCTCGCCGAGCTCGTCGCCAGCCACGAAGCCGGGCACAACGCCGTCACGGTCCTGACCGCCGTCCTGTCCGACGCCACCGGCTACGGCCGCATCCTGCGCGCTGCGGACGGAACGGTCACCGGCATCCGGGAACACAAGGACGCCACCGACGCCGAACGCGACATCCGGGAGGTCAACTCCGGCATCTATGCCTTCGACGCCGCCGTGCTCCGCGATTCGCTGGCCCACGTCACCACCGACAACGCCCAGGGCGAGAAGTACCTCACGGATGTGCTGGCCCTGGCCCGTGCCGCCGGAGGCCGCGTCGCCGCCGTCGTGACCGAAGACCGCTGGCAGGTCGAGGGCGCCAACGACCGGGTCCAGCTCTCGGCCCTCGGCGCGGAACTGAACCGGCGCACCGTCGAGGCCTGGATGCGGGCCGGTGTCACCGTCGTCGACCCGGCCACCACCTGGATCGACGCCACCGTCACCCTCGACGAGGACGTCCGGCTGCTGCCCAACACCCAGCTCCACGGCGCCACCACGGTGGCGCGCGACGCCGTCGTCGGCCCCGACACCACGCTCACCGACGTCCAGGTGGGGGAGGGCGCGAAGGTGATCCGCACGCACGGTTCCGGCTCCACGATCGGCGCCAAGGCGAGCGTCGGCCCGTTCACCTACCTGCGCCCCGGCACCGTCCTCGGCGAGACCGGCAAGATCGGCGCCTTCTACGAGACCAAGAACGTCACCATCGGCCGCGGCTCCAAACTGTCCCATCTCGGCTACGCCGGAGACGCCGAGATCGGTGAGGACACGAACATCGGCTGCGGCAACATCACCGCGAACTACGACGGCGAGAAGAAGCACCGCACGGTCATCGGCTCCGGCGTCCGCACCGGATCCAACACCGTGTTCGTTGCTCCCGTCCAGGTCGGTGACGGCGCCTACAGCGGCGCCGGCGCGGTGATCCGCCGCGACGTGCCGCCCGGCGCCCTCGTTCTTTCCCTGGCCCAGCAGCAGAACACCGAAGGCTGGGTCCTGGCGAACCGCCCGGATTCGATTTCCGCGTCCCTGGCCGCGGCCGCCGGCGCCACCACGACTTCCTCCAGTACTCCGGCATCTACAGAAGAGGGCTAGCAACAATGAGCGAAATTACGGCACGCGGCGAGAAGAAGCTGGTGCTTGCCGCTGGGCGCGCGCATCCTGAGCTGGCGAGGGAAATCGCCAAGGAGCTTGGCACCGAGCTGCTGCCCCTGGATGCCTACGACTTCGCCAACGGCGAGATCTACGTCCGGGCCGGGGAGAGCGTCCGCGGCACCGATGCCTTCGTCATCCAGGCGCACCCCGCCCCGCTGAACAACTGGCTGATGGAACAGCTCATCATGATCGATTCGCTCAAGCGGGCCTCCGCCAAGCGCATCACCGTCGTGTCGCCGTTCTACCCGTACGCCCGGCAGGATAAGAAGGGCCGCGGCCGCGAGCCGATTTCCGCCCGACTGATCGCCGATCTGTACAAGACCGCCGGCGCCGACCGCATCATGAGCGTGGACCTGCACACCTCGCAGATCCAGGGCTTCTTCGACGGCCCCGTCGACCACCTCATGGCCATCCCGCTGCTGGCGGACTACATCCGCACCCGCGTCGGCGCGGACGACATCACGGTGGTCTCCCCGGACACCGGCCGCGTCCGCGTTGCCGAGCAGTGGGCCGAGCGCCTCGGCGGCGCGCCGCTGGCGTTCGTGCACAAGAGCCGCGACCTGACCGTCCCGAACCAGGCCGTGTCCAAGACGGTCGTGGGCCAGATCGAGGGCCGCACCTGCGTGCTGATCGACGACATGATCGACACCGGAGGCACCATTTCCGGAGCGGTCCAGGTGCTCAAGAACGCCGGGGCCAAGGACGTCATCATCGCGGCCACGCACGCCGTCTTCTCCGATCCCGCGGCCCAGCGGCTGTCCGAGTCCGGCGCCCGCGAGGTCGTCGTCACCAACACCCTCCCGATTGACGCCAGCAAGCGCTTCCCGCAGCTCACCGTGCTCTCCATCGCGCCGCTGATCGCCCGCGCCATCCGCGAAGTGTTCGACGACGGCTCCGTCACCAGCCTGTTCGACGGCAACGCCTGACCCCCGCCGGGCCCTGCCCGGCCGGCCGCCCGTGCGGGCACGTTTTCCTGAAACCGTGCCCGCGCTGGTAGCCTTGTACCGAAACCTTGGCGAGGGAGAGCGCCGGTAAGCCGTGATCACGGCTCACCGGACTGCTGGTCTCCGTTATCGACTGGGTCTGAATCTCCCTTCGGAAGGGCGGCCTCACGGCCACCCGGCGTTGAAGGTCGCAAACAGACCTCCGCCCTTGCTAACCACCGCTAGTCCATTAGGAGATGCCCATGGCTGAGCAGAAGCTCGCAGCAGAAGTACGCACCGAATTCGGCAAGGGCTTCGCCCGCCGCGCCCGCATGGAGGGCCTGATCCCGGCCGTCATCTACGGCCACGGCGCAGAGCCCATCCACATCACCCTGCCGTCGAAGTCCACCACCCTGGCCGTCCGCCGTGCCAACGCACTGCTGACCCTGGACATCAACGGTGAAAAGCACCTGGCCCTGGTCAAGGACATCCAGCGCGACCCGATCAAGCAGATCATCGAGCACCTTGACCTCCTGACCGTCCGTACCGGCGAAAAGGTCACCGTCGACGTTCCCGTCCACGTCAGCGGCGAGCTGGCTCCGGGCAACGTGTACAACCAGGAAATGAACACCGTCTCCCTCGAGGCCGAGGCAACCCACCTGCCGACCGCCGTCGAGGTCAGCATTGAGGGCCGCACGGCCGGCGAGCACATCCACGCTTCCGACCTGGTCCTGCCGAAGGGCTCCGTCCTGCTGGCCGACGCCGAGGCCCTCGTCGTGCACATCTCCGAAGCCACCGAGGTCTCCGAGGAAGAAGCCTCCGCCGACACCACCGAAGGTTCTTCGGTCGCAGAAGCAGCCGAGTAGTTCCGGCGATTTCCGGTGGCCGGGTCCCTTTGGGGCCCGGCCGCCGTCGTCTGCGCCGCCTGACCGCCTGCCGCCCCGCCCGGACTGCCCCACCAAAGGACTGATCCATGACTGACACCTGGCTGATCGTAGGCCTCGGGAACCCCGGAGCCGAGTATGCCCACAACCGGCACAACGTCGGACAGATGGTCCTCGACGAACTCGCTTCCCGGATCGGGAGCGGCTTCAAGTCGCACAAGTCCCGGGCCCAGGTCCTGGAAGGCCGCCTTGGCATCGGCGGCCCGCGTGTCGTGCTGGCCAAGCCGCTGAGCTACATGAATGTCTCCGGCGGCCCGGTCTCGGCGCTTTGCAAGTTCTACGACATCGAGCCCGGCCACGTCATCGCCGTGCACGACGAAATCGACATTCCCTTTAATACGGTCAAGCTGAAGCTGGGGGGCGGCGAAGGGGGCCACAACGGGCTGCGCGACATCTCCAAGGCCCTCGCCACCAAGGACTACCTGCGGGTCCGGGTCGGCGTGGGACGCCCGCCGGGCAGGATGGACACCGCAGACTATGTGCTGAGGGACTTTTCCGGCTCCGAGAAGAAGGAACTGCCGTTCCTGATCGAGACCGCGGCGGACGCCGCGGAAGCCCTGGTCCGCGAGGGCCTGCTGGCGGCGCAGCAGCAGTTCCACCCGGCGAAGACGCCGTAGCCGGACAAACCCCGGGAGCTCTCACCGCGGCGGACCGCGTCACGCCCCGCCGCAGACCCTCGAATTTCTTCCAAGCTTCCGGAAATGCCGATATGATCGCTCTACTCTCATGTCGGGGGATAGGGATACGCTACTTCTAAGCGGACGGTCTCAGGTTTGCTGTCCGCAAAGCGGTACGAAGGAAACAAGATGTCGAGGGATTCACTGGGCTGGGGGAATGTTTCCACTACATTGGCACCCGCCGAAGAAGGCACTGTAGCCGGTCCGCTGGACCGGCACAGATGGTCAGGCCTCGCGCGCAGCGCCGACGCCGACCGGGTTCGCAGTGCCCTGCTCGCGGAGGACCGCGTGGGTGTGGTCATCACCGGTGACCGCGGGGTCGGTAAAACCCAGGTGGGACGTGCCGCCGTCGCGGGCTTCGGACCCGACGTCTATACCCTCCAGCTCCGCAGTTCCGGGCCGGGCTCGGCCACGCCCTATGGGTGCCTGGCCTTCACGCTCGCCCGACTGCCGCAAAGCTCGCTGGGCTCGCCGACAGCCATCCTGCACGGCATCACGTCCCTGATCCGCGACGACGCCGCCGGACGCAAGTGCGTCATTCTGCTGGACAACGCCGGAGCCCTGGACGAGCTGAGTACCGGAGTGCTGCTCAACCTGGTGCAGACCCGGACCGCGAGGCTCGTTGCCACCGTCCAGCGCACCACGGATCTCCCGCCGGACTTCTACTGGCTCATCACCTCCGGACAGCTGGCCGAGGTCCGACTCGCCAACCTCACGGAAGTCGAAACCCTCGAGGTGCTCCAGGCCGCGCTGGGGCACAGGGTCTCCAGTGCCCTGGCCAGCCAGCTGCACAATCTGGTGGGCGGCAGCCCCACCCTGCTGCAGGCTGTGGTCTCGGAGCAGATAGAACGGGGCAACCTCGTGCTCTCAGGATCCGTCTGGACCCTGGTGGATGAGGTGGTCCTCGACGGGCGCACCGCACTGGAAGACATCGTCCGGGCCCGGTACGCCCGCGAAACACCGGTGGCGCGGGAACTCATCGAGGTCCTGTCCTGTGCCCGCACCCTGCCGCTGGCTCGGCTCGCCCGGATGTACAGCCCCGGCGTCATCGCCGACATGGAGGATGCCGGTCAGATCGTTGTCGACCGGACGGGCCGGCACCTCGTTTCGCTCGGGGACCGCTACCTGGGCGACATCGTCCGCAACTGGCTCAGCGTGGAGCGCAGGCTGGAGCTGCGGGACAAGGTGCCGGGGCACCAGCAGGACGAGCTCAACGAGCTGACCGTGGAGGACCTGCTGGCCTACGCCGCCTGGACCCACGACTGCGATGCGCCCCTTGCGCCCGCCCACGCCGTGGCCGCCGCCGGAGCCGCCGTCAAACTCTTTGACCCGAAGTTCGCGCTCAAATGCGCCGGAAGCCTGAGTCCGAAGGATCCGGAATGGACCGAGGGCCAGCTGCAGAAGTCCGCAGCCTACCTCCAGCTGGGGCTTCCCCTGCAGGCCATGGCGGCCCTGGACGACGTGTCCGAGGCGCAGCTCGGCGCCCTCGGCGCCGAGGCCTACGCGGAACTGATCGCCGCGAAGGCGGACTGCATGGCCTGGCTCCAGGACCGGACCGGTGAGGTCCCCGAGCTGCTCCGGCAGGCCCGGTTGCGGCTCGAGCTCGCGGGGGAGCTGCCGGCGGAGTCACCGCAAGGGCTGACCCGGGCCCGGCTGTGCCTGGACCTCTGCGAATTCAACTACCTTTCCTTCGTCGGCGACTACGCGCCCATGATGGACCGGCTCAGTGCCGCGGCCACCTCGGACATGGACGACGTCGATCCGGTGCACCGGCTGAGGTCCGGCATCATCCTGATGGAAGCCCTCTGCATGACGGGCAAGGAGGTCGACGCCCGCAGGCTGATGCGCGAAATCGGCGGACAGCTGGGGGAATGGTCCAACGTCCCGCGGATCCGGGAAAATTACGCATGGCGGTCCTTCAACGTGCTGCTCCTGTCCGGATACTGGCGCCAGAGCATCGACATGCTCAAGGACGCCAGCGGCCGGGCCGGCCACGGGCTGCATTCCGGCAGCGCGCCCACCGATCTGGCGGTCGGTCTCGCCTATGTGTACGCGGGCCGCGGCTACATGGCCCTGGACCCGCTCCTGGCCGCGATCGCGCAGCTCGAAGTGCGGGCCAGCCTGCACTCGCTGCGGCAGGCCTACGCAGCCACCGCCTTTGCCTACGCCCAGACCGGGAACTCCGTGCAGGCCACGGTCTACCTGGACCGGGCCCGGTCAGCGGACGGCCCCGCGCGCTTCGCGGTCCGAAGCTCCGCGGACTTCTGCATGGACATGGCCTCGCGCTGGCTGGGCGATCCGGAGGCGAAGGACCGGCTGGTGCACGCGGCCGAGGAACATTACCGGGCGGGCCGGTACACCCTGGCCGGCATCTTCATGCTCGGCGCGACGGTCAACGGCACCACCAAGGACTTCCAGTTCCTGGAGGACATCGCGGCGTTGCGGCAGGGGCCCCTCGCGGAGCTGTCACGGACCATCGCCGTGGGCAGCCGCAAGAAGGACGCCACCGTGATGCTTGAGGCCGCCAGCCAGGCCGCGGCGATGGAACTCGACGCCGTCCAGGCCAGATGCGCCGCCCTGGCCTTCGACTTCGCCAAGGCCGCGGGGCTGAGCGGGAAGGCCAGCGCCGCCCACGCCATCCTCGAGGGCCTCGCGGATTCGCTGCCGGCGCTGCCGATCATCCCCCGGAACAAGGGGCCGCTGCTGACGGACAGGGAGCGGCAGATCGCCACCCTCGCCGGCAACGGGGTGTCCAACAAGGACATTGCCCTGGCCATCGGCATCTCGGTGCGGACGGTGGAAGGCCACCTGTACCAGGTGTTCACCAAGCTGGGAGTTTCTTCGCGAAGTGATCTGCTTGGACTCATCTAGGAACCGCGCGGCCGCCCCCGAGCCGGCGGAGGCACCCAAGGCGCTGACCGGGCGGGCGGAGGACCTGCGGTCGGCCGTGGAGGCGATCCAGGGGAGTACCCACGTTGCCGTCCTGCTGCTCGGCGACAGCGGGATCGGCAAATCGACCCTCCTGGACGCTGTGGTGGCCGAACTGCAGTCGGCCGTGACGCCCGTCCGAATCCACGGCAGCCCTTCGCTGGCGAATGTGCCCTACGGCGTGCTGGGTCCCTTTATTGTCGGGCTGCCCGTGCAGGAGGCCACCTCGCAACTGGCGGTGCTCAGGACTTTCTGGTCGCGGCTCGAGGAGGAGCGCCGCGCTTCCCAGAAGCCACTGCTGCTGGTCGTCGACGACGCCCATGACCTTGACGAGTCGACCGCCGGAATCCTGGTGGAACTCGCCGCTGCCGGCTGGGCGAAACTGCTCGTTGCCTCGGCCACCAGGCCGGGGTTGCCGGAACCGCTGCTACAGCTGTGGTTTGAGGGGATAGCGGAACGCCTTGACCTCCGTCCCCTGACCCAGCAGCAGACCTACGACATCCTCGAGCACACACTGGGATCCCAGATCCTGCCGAGTGTTGCCGAAATCCTCTGGGAGGCTTCCGAGGGCAACCCGCTGCTGCTCAGCGGCCTCATTGACGACGCGAAGAGCGACGGCACGCTGCTGCAACGCAACGGAGTATGGCTGCTCGCCCGTCCGCTCAACAGCCACGGCGACCGCTTGACCGACGTCGTGCGCCGGCAGCTGCTCCGGCGTTCCCCGAAGGAGCGCCAGGCACTGAACCTGATTGCCCTGGCGGAGCCGGTGTCCCGCGACTTGATTGAGGCCACGGTGGGCGAAGACCCGGTGGCGGCCCTCATCGAACACGAGATGATCCGGGTGACACCGGCACCGCACCCGCAACTGAGGCTCTGGCACTCCATCTACGGCGACACGCTGCGCAACCTGATTTCACCGGCCCGCAGCCTCCAGCTCCGGCAGAGCCTCCTGAAGCTCATGGACAACGAACCGACGTCGGCAGAAGGCCTCTTGCGCCAGGTGAGCTGGTCGATTGAATGCGGCGCGGAGGTTGAGGACCGGCAGCTGCTGCGGGCGGCCGTCCTGGCCAGCCGGCTCCACGAGGATGAACTGGCACGCAAAGCCGCCGCCCTGGTCAAGGACCCCGAATTGCAGGTGGCTGCGCGGGCCGTGATAGCACGGACTTACTTCAACACCTCCGACTACGCGTCCGCCCGGGACATCCTCGACGCCGACTTCGGCAAGGGCCTCAGCGTTGCTGTCCTCCTCACGGGAACGATGATGTGGGCCGCGGTGCAGGCTGCCCTCGGCCAGGCGCCTGCCGACATCATGGACCGTGCCGGGGTCCTCCTGGAAGCAGGGGAGCAGCTGGCCCGGGATAACCCGGAAGATGCCGAGGGAATCCTCGCCGCAACCCGGGAACGCTATGCGACCATTCACGCCATGGTGTTCGCGCTGGCGGGGGAATACCCGGCCAGTGCCGGCACGGAAGCCGAAACGGAATCCGGGGCACAGCCGCCTCCCGGCAACTCCCTGGAGGCCGCGTTCCGGCTGGCGCTGACCTCGGAGCGGCTGCTCGTGCAGGGCAAAGCGGTCCAGTCGTTCGCTGCGGTGTCCGAGGCTCTGGAAAGCGCGGGCGCCGGCTACGACGAACTGTATTACCTCGCCGAATTCCTCGTAGCGAGGGCGGCAGCGGCCGTGATCCACGGCGGCGACTGGGAAGCCGCCGAAAACCTCCTGGCCGGTGTGGCCGCCGGACCGGGACCCAACCTCATCTCGTTCGGCGGCGGAGTCCACGCCGCGCACGGCATCATCCTGCTGTACCAGGGCAGGGCCGCCCAGGCCGTGAACACCCTCAGCGCGGCCTTGGAGTCGCTGCGGCTCGCGGATCCCCAGCAGCTCTTCGCCTTCACCTCATCGATGGCCTTCGCAGCCGCCGCCGAAGTGGGCGACAAGGACAAGGCTGCGGCATTCCTCTCCGACTACGAGGCCGCTCCGCGCGCCGTGTCACGGTACCTGCGCATCCTCTCGCAGATGGCAGTCACGTACGGCAAGGCCCGCCTGGGCAACTATCCGGGCGCCGTCGATGAGTTGCGGGCGCTGGGTCGGCCCAATGGCGACGATTCCACGGCAGGCCTGGAGTTCGACTCGCTTGCCTTCTGCCTGGCGCTGGGAGACCGGGACGCGGCCACCCGCCTGCTGGAACTGCAACCGGAACTGGAAGGCCGCAGGGCCGCCGCGATCTGCCACTATGCGGCGGCGGTCAGCACCGACCTGCCCGCCGACTATCTGGAGGCCGGCAAGAGCTGCGAAGACGCGGAGCTGTGGGGCTTCGCGGCACTCGCCTATGACGCCGCTGCGATCGGTTACCGGGCAGCCGGCGACACCCTGCGCGAACGCATGGCGATGTCCCAGCGGAAGCGGTGCCTGGACAGGGCAGACAGCATCGCCGGCCAGGAACAGGAAGCCGAAGCCGACGCCCTTGGCCTGCTGACGCGCCGGGAACGCGACATCGTGGCGCTGGCAGTTCGCGGCCTGAGCGACCGCCAGATTGCCGCGGAGCTACAGGTATCCATCCGAACAGTCGAAGGCCACCTGTACCGCAGCTACGCCAAGCTCAATGTCAAAGGCAGGGACCAGCTCCCGGGAGTATCCTCCTCCTAGCCAGCTGGCTAGCTGGCTAGGAGAGCAGTCTCCGGCCCGGCCGTTTTCCGGGTCCCCGCCCTGCTGCCCGCAACGGCCCGGCAGGGTCAACAGCCACCAGTTCCTATCCTTTCCGCCGTGCGTAGCTCCGGGGCGACGGCAAGTAGGTATCGGACTGCCCGGGTATGGTGACCGCGTAGCCGGACTGCACAAGCGCCGCGAGCCGGCCGCCGTGGCAAGTACCCTCGACCACCGGTCCGAACCGAACCCGCCGCGAATTCGAGTACGGACTACCGGTGCGCGGTTGGCGTCCGGTTCGCTAGATTGTATTCAGGCACCAGGAACCACCCAAAAAACCACCCGACAAAGGACTTGAACGTGGAGCCATCAACGCGGAAGTGGCCCGGGCAGATCGATGAAGCTGCCAGGACCGCCGGCGTGGGGAACGATGGTCCGCACTGGTGCAACAGACACAACAAACGCTCCGAATAGGTCTCCCGAATGGTTCCCGCCACGTGCGTGAACCCCTTTGACGGAGCCGACGGCGTCGGAACCTTCTGAGACCGAGGTTCCTCCCCCCAGCCGCCGTCGGCTCCCTAAGTTTTCAGTGCCCCAGTCCTGGCTCGGCCGCCCGCAGGCCGGGCGGCCGTGCCAGAGCTGTGACGGGACGAACAGGCGCCGTGGCGCGGCAGCCCTCCCACGGCCCGCCGCGACGCTTAGACCTCCGCGGCAGGGCCCCGCATGACGCGGCTGCGGGCCGGATCCGACTACTTGGTTTGGAGCACTTTCCGGCGCGCACCTCCTGAGTACATCCACGTAGTCCAGGTTCCGCCCCCGCGTCGGTAATCGAGTAGCACATACGCATCCGCAAATTTCCCGCTGTCAATAAGTTGGACTTATCGGTAGTCATAACTTTGATTGCGAAGGTCTCTCTCATGTTTCAGCAAGAAGCCGGCCTGCCTGCGGGCATCGGCAGAACAGATGTGATGTCAGCCGCCCAACGTCCGGGGAAGGGGCGGCCCGAGAAGCACTACACACGGCACAAAACAGTGGAAGACGTGGTGGCGGCGCTGACATCGGGGTCGGGCTGCGGGGCTGTCATCGTGGGGGAACACGGGGCTGGAAAGTCCTTTATTGCCCAGCGGGCCCTCGAACTGCTGGGGGATGACTACCTGGTCGTCCAGGTCCGGGGCAGTTCCATTTCGTCCAAACTCCCTTACGGTGCCTTGAGCGTCCTGCTCAACGAGCTCGATGCCTCCCACCTGGAACACCCGCTGATGGTGTTGCGGGGTTTGACGCAGCTGCTTCATACCCGGGCCCAGGGCCGCAGCGTCGTCCTCTTTGTCGATAACGCCCATGACCTGGATGAGCTCTCCACCATGATGGTCGCCCAGCTCTGCGCCGGCGGACACGTCCTGCTGCTTGCAGCGTGCGTTGACCTGCCCAACCTGGGCAGCGACATCATGGGACTCTGGAAGGACGATCTGCTGCGCAGGGTGGACCTTGGCCCCTTCGATTTCCGCGAAACGGCCGACAGCCTTTCCCAGGAGTACGGCGGGCACTTCTCCCACACCGCGGCACGTGCCCTCTGGAACGCCAGCGGCGGCAACCCGCTCTTCCTGCACTCCCTGGCACGGGAGCAGATTAAGCTCGGAATAATCGTCCGCCACGAGGATTCCTGGGTCTTGGGGGACAAGCCGGTGGCTCTGGCCGGTGAGATCCGGGATGTGCTCAAGGCCCGTCTGAACCGGCTCAGCCCCGGCCAGCGCGATGTGTTTGAGCTCTTGTCGCTCGCCGGAGCGTTGCCCCTGCAGACCCTGATGAGCGTGTCCCGGGCGCAGGACATTGACACGCTGCAGGAGCGGGCGCTGATCCGCGTCAGCCATGAGCACCCGCCCATGGTGAGCATCGCCAATCCGGTCACGGCCGGAATCGTGGCCAGCGTGGTGCCGCCCGGCCGCAGCGCCGAGCTTCGGCGCCGGCTGGGAGCTGTACTTCAGGATCAGGATCTCGACGCATTCACGGGCTCCACGGCGGTCGCGTGGGCACTGGACTGCGGGGAAGAGGTTGACCCCAGACTGGCGCTGGCGGCGGCCCGCGCCGCGAATAAGACATCCGACCCGCAGTCGGCCCTGAGGTTCGCCCGCGAAATCGCGGGCGGGGAGAAACTGGCGGAAGTGGCCGTCGAATCCGCCCGGGCGTTCATCTCCCTGCACAATGACGACGCCGCCCGCCGCATCCTGGCCGAGGTTGAACAGCGGGCCGGTGAGGGGCTGCCGCTGGATGAGTGGGCCTCGCTGCAGCTGCTGTGGGCTGAACTGGACAGGCGCAGCCCAGCAGCGCCGGCCAGTGCACTGGCACGGCTGCAGGAGATTGAACTGCGGCTTACGGTGTCCGGGGACGACGGGGCTGCGCCGGGACCGCTGGCCGAGCGTGTGCGCCTGGCCTATGCCGAGCTGGCCGCCTTCGAAGGCCGGTACGGCGATGTTCTGCAAATGTTCGAGGACGCGGGTTCCACCGACCTCGGCAGTGAGGCGAAGATCATCGCCGCGAGCCTGCTGTGTGAGGCTAAGGCTGTCACCGGCGACGTCCTGGGAGCGGTGGGGCTCGGCAGGCAAGTCATTCTCGCCGCGGGCGCCCTCGACCTGTCCGACACATCGATGCGGGAAATCCGCGGGCGGTTCCTGCTGCTCCTGCTGTTGTCCGCGAAGTTCCGTGAGGCGGCAGACTTCCTCGCCGACACTTCCGAATCGTGGGACCAGCAAGCCCGGCTGGGCGGCATGTTCGAAATCGGCCAGGGGATCGTGGATCTCCATCGTGGCCATCTCACCGGTGCTGTCCAGCGGCTGCAGTCCGGGGTCTGGCAGCTCAGCGTGCACGATCCGGACGCTGTTGCCGGGCTCGCAACCGCAGCCTGTGCGTACGCCTTCGCGCTTCAGGGCGATGAGGACAAAGCCGGCGCCCTGCTGGTGGATGTCGAGGAGCAGCAGCCCCGGGCAACGTGGCTCGTGAACCGCATCACCCGGTACTTTGAGCTGTCCGCGAAGGCGGAAATCGGCCAGAAGACCGAGGCCCTCCGCGCGCTGAAGCTGGAAGCTGACATTGACACGGACGCGTCGGCGCTGGCTACCGGCCTGCAGTTCCTCTCGGCAGTGGCCCGGCTGGGAGACCGCCAGGCCAGCCAGAAACTCAGCGACCTTGCGGACCAGGTCACCGGGCACTTCGCCGGTCTGTGCTCGCGGCTTGCGGAAGGCCTGGCGGATGCCGATAGCGAGGAGTTGCTGGCGACGTCCAAGGACGCCGACGCTGCAGGCCACGCGGTCTTCGCCAGGGACGTGACCCGGAAGGCGGTCAGCTGTGCCAACGACGCCGGGAACCGCATCTCCCTCCGGATGGCCCAGCGCACGCAGCAGTCCCTGGAAGACCGGTTCGGGAACCCCCGGAACGGCGTGCTCTCATTGCTGACCTCCACGTTGACGGCCCGGGAATCTGAGGTGGCGGTCAGGGCGGCCGCGGGTACGTCCAACCGGAAGATCGCCGACGAGATGCACGTCTCGGTCCGCACCGTTGAGGGGCACCTCTACCAGGTGTATGCGAAACTCCACGTTGCGAGCAGGTCGGAACTCAAAGATGTCATCTCCGGACCAGTGGAACACGCCCGCCTGGGCTGACCGACCCGGCGCCCCCACGTCCGGGCGGTCCGGGCGGGCCCGGCGCCCACGACTCCGGTCGGTCCGGAAGCCCACGCGCGACCGCAGGGGGGCAACGGGTGGAGAGCCTGACTGAGTCCGCCACCCTGGTGGGCCGGGCCGGCGTCGTCAAGGACATCGTCAGATGCCTGCGCGACGGCGGGACCTCCGGTGCGCTCATCGTCGGCAACCCGGGCACCGGGAAGACCGCAGTGTCCCGGGCCGTCATCCGGGAACTCCGGCCCCACACCGCCGTCATCCGGCTCGCAGCAACGTCGGCGCTGTCTGCCGTGCCCTTCGGCGCGCTTTCGCCCTACCTCGGCGAACTGCCCGCCCACGATCTGGATTCCTTTGCCGCCGTCGTCAAGGCCGTGACGGACAGCATCAAGTCCCAGCCCAGCAAGCCGCTCTTCGTGATCGATGACGCCCAGTGCCTGGACCGCGGGACGACGCAGCTTGTTGCGCAGGCGGTCGCGACCGGTGCTGCCAGCATGCTGGCAACGTGCCGGCCGGGTTTGCTGATTCCGGAGGAATTCCTGGCCCTCTGGGATGACGGCATCGTCGCGAAGTTTGACCTCGAGCCGCTCACCCGGACCGAAGTGCACCAGCTCTGCGAGCAGGTGCTCCGCGCCGACGTCTCGCCGTGGGCCAGCGCGCTGTTCGCCGATGCTTCCGCGGGAAACCCGTTCATGCTCCTGTCCCTGATCGAACACGCCCGGGACACCGGGGCCCTGGAACTGCGCCACGGCATCTGGTTCCTCATCTCTACCCCCGGCCTGGCCGATATTCCCGTAGCTGACCTGATCGGCCACGAACTCCGGTCGATGTCACCCGAGGAAAGGACAGCCGCCGCGATAGTGGCCCTGGCGGGACCGCTGCCGCTGGGCCAGTTATTGGGCTTTGGCGGCCCGAAGGCTGTCGACGCGCTGGAACGGGCCGGGATCATCAGCGTCTCACGAGGCGCCGACCGGACGGTCCGTCCCGCCAGTCCGCTGATCGGAGAGATCATTCGCCGCTGGGTTCCGGCCGGGAAAAGCGCCGGACTGCGTGCCAGCTTCGTCTCGCTCCCTCCGGGAGGGCCGGTGCCCCCGGACGCCTTCCTGAACCGGGTTCGGTGGGCGCTGGACTGCGGAGCCGTTGTGCCGCCGGACGAGCTCCTCAAAGCGGCGTGCACCGCCAACGCCGCCCTCGACGCCCGGGCCGCGATGCGGACCGCGGAGGCCATTTCCGATGATGCGAAGCTGCCCGAGGCCCGGTTGCAGATGGCCTACGCGCGATACCTGCTGGGCGACCGCCAGCAGTCCGCAAAATTTCTGCAGCTCGCGGAGCCCATGCCGAACGGCAACGCCCGCTATCTGGCCGCCCTGCTCTCGGCCCGGCTGACGGGGCGGACGACGCCGGGGACCGGCGCGGCACCCGAGCGGAGCGGTATTCCCGCCGGAACAGGCCCTGCCGGAGCAGAGCCCGCCGCAACACCCGCCGGACCGGCAGGCTCCGGGCGTCCGAGCAACGGCCAATGGGTCTTCCGCAGCGACGCCGGGGCGGGGCCGTCGTGGCTGGATCTGGCCGCGATCGCCGTGGCGGCGGGGACAGCCCCGGGCAGCCAGCCCGCCGCGGGCCAACCTGGCGGCGGCCAGGAGGACCGGGAGGGCGGGCTGAACCGGCTGGTGGTGGCCGCCGGGGACCGGCAGGAGATCAAGATCCCGGCTGAGTCGCTGCTCGCCGAATTGCTCTGCGCCAAGGGCCGGGTCGTGGACGGCCTGGGGCTGGCCCGCGAGGCCTGGCAGGAGGCGCGAAGCGCCAGCGCGGCGCTGCCCCTCGTGTATGAAGACCTTCTGGTGCGCTACAGCCTGAGCCTGAATTGGGCCGGGGAATGGGAAGCTCTCGCCGCGGCCCTCGATGAGTACGAGGCCGACTATCCCTCGCGGCTGCTGCTCAGCGGAGGCATCCTGCACCTGATGCGGGGCCTCGCCCGCGTCCGCCAGGGGCGCATGCCGGAGGGAATTGCCGAACTCGTTCTCGGCGTCGAGGATCTTACGATTGCCGATCCCTGGGAATTGCTGCCCTTCGCCCATTCGGTCGCAGCGTACGCCGCCTCCGTGGTGGGCCACACGCGGGACGCCGAGGAGCACGCGGCCGCTTTCCGGCTGTCCCGGTACCGCGGGCCGGGGGCACTGCCGTTGCTCGCGGAGGCGTACTCGACCGCGGCCGGCGGAGCACCGGGCGGTGTTGCCGAGGTCAGCAAGAGGCTCGGCGGACTGGCCGAGGAGGCCAGGCGGCAGGGTCTGCGGGGGATTGAGACGGACATCAGGCGACTGGCCGTGCGCCGCGGGGACACTGCGGCCGCGGACGGTCTCGCCCGGAGCAGCCTCGCGGTTGAGGGGCGGGAGGCCGGCATGCTGCACGACTACGCGCTCGCGGTGCAACATGCTGACGACGCCGAACTCGTCAGGATCAGTGACAAGGCGCTGCGTGCCGGCTATGTGCTCCTGGCACTCGAAGCGGCGCAACAGGCGGAACGATGCCTCGCCGAAAGCACCGACAAACGGAAACTGCTCGCTGTCCAGCGCAAGATCCAGAACCGGATGACTGCTGCCGGCATGGCCGCCCACATTGACCTGGTCCGTCCTGAACAGGATGCCGAACTCACCGCCCGGGAAACCGAAATCCTGGACCTCGTGTCCGGCGGAGCGAGCAACGCGGAGATAGCCCGGCGGCTCTGCGTGTCCCAGCGGACCGTGGAAGGACACCTCTACCGGGTGTTCGCCAAACTGGGCGTCAGCCGGCGGGTCGACCTCATCGACACCGGCGGCGACTCACACCGGCCCTGAGGCCTCCCGGGGACAACGCTGAGGGACAACCCTGGACAACACGGGGCACGCCAGAACCACGGCAGAATCGGGGGCACCGTTCCGTGGGATGATGGAAAGTAGTCCATTTAACCCGATCCGAGGAGGCCAGCGTGGCTTTTGTGCCGACGTCAGAGTCCCGGGCCCTGCTCTCGCCTGCCCTGACTGACGACGAGGTGTTGCGGATCCGCAATGACTTCCCCATCCTCTCCCGGCCCATGGGCGGCCACCCCCTGATCTACCTCGACTCCGGGGCGACCTCGCAGAACCCCATCAGCGTCATCGAGGCCGAGCAGGAGTTCTATGAGCAGCGGAACGCCGCCGTTCACCGCGGCGCGCACCTGCTCGCCGTGGAAGCCACGGAGTCCTTCGAGGACGCCCGCGAGACCCTGGCCGCCTTTGTGGGCGCCGGCGCCGACGAGATCATCTGGACCTCCAACGCCACCGAGGGACTGAACCTCCTCAGCTACGCGTTCCTGAACTCGTCTCTGCCGGGGGCCGCCGGGCCGGCGGCACGCTTCGCCCTGGGAGCCGGCGACGAGATTGTCGTCACCGAGATGGAGCACCACGCGAACCTCATCCCGTGGCAGCAGCTCGCGGAGCGGACCGGTGCGACCCTTCGCTTCATCCCGGTCAACGATGCCGGGGCGCTGGACCTCGACGCCGCCGCCGGCATTGTCGGCCCGGCCACCAGGGTCCTGGCCTTCAGCCACGCCTCGAATGTCCTGGGCACCATCAACCCGGTCAAGACCCTGGTGGCGATGGCCCGCCGGGTCGGTGCCCTGACCGTGCTGGATGCCTGCCAGTCCGCGCCGCACCTGCCCCTGGACGTCAAGGACCTGGGCGTGGACTTCGCGGTCCTCTCGGGCCACAAGATGCTGGGGCCCACCGGCATCGGCGTGCTGTACGGCCGGTCCGAACTGCTGAACGCGCTGCCGCCGTTCCTCACCGGCGGATCGATGATCACTACGGTGACGATGGAGCGCGCCGCCTTCCTGCCCGCCCCGCAGCGCTTCGAAGCAGGGACCCAGAAGGTTTCCCAGGCCATCGCGCTCGCCGCTGCGGCGAACTACCTCACCGAGACAGGCATGGACCGCGTCCACGCCTGGGAATCCCTGCTCGGGCAGCGCCTCGTCGAAGGCCTCTCATCCATTCCCGGCATCCGCGTCCTCGGACCGGCCCCCGGAGAGGAGCGGATCGGCCTCGCTTCCTTCGACGTCGCCGGTGTGCACGCGCACGACGTCGGTCAGTTCCTGGACAGCAAGGGAATTGCCGTCCGGGTGGGCCACCACTGCGCGCAGCCGCTTCACCGGCGCCTGGGCCTGACGGCCAGCACGAGGGCCAGCACCTACCTGTACAACACAACGTCTGACGTGGACGCCTTCCTCGCGGCTGTCGCCGGGGTCCGAGCCTACTTTGGAGCCTAAGGACTTTTCCGCATGAGCCTTGAACAGCTGTACCAGCAGATCATCCTGGAACACGCGAAACTGCGTGCCGGCAGCGGGCTGGCGGAGACGCCGGTTCCCGCAGGGGCGTCGTCCGGGCAGTCCCACCAGCTCAATCCTGTCTGCGGGGATGAGATCACCGTCCGCGTGGCGGTGTCCGACGGGAAGGTCGCCCAGCTGCGCTGGGACGGCGAGGGCTGTTCGATCTCCATGGCCTCGGCCTCGGTGCTCGCCGAGCTTGCCGAAGGGATGGACGTCGGCAGCTTCACAGCGGTGATCGGCAACTTCCGGGACGTCCTGCGGTCCCGCGGGAAACTCGCCGCCGATCCCGAAATCCTCGGCGACGCTTCAGCCTTTGAAGGTGTTTCGAAATACGCCGCCCGGGTGAAGTGCGCCATGATCTCCTGGGTTGCAGCCGAAGACGCCCTGGCCCAGGCGATGACGTCCAGCACCGCGGCACCGTAGACCTGTCGGGTAGAACCTGGCCGGTGCCTGCGGCCCGGGCCGGGCGGCGTGGCCGCGCCCTTAGCTGAGCAGGCCGGCAATCCCGATGGCCGCCGTCGCCGCCCCGAGCAGCATGGAGATGCTGACCAGGACGATGTGGACCGTGAGGAAGCGGGTGGCTTTGCCGTTCGCGTCGCGGGACCTCGGATCCTTCATGACCCGGCGCAGGAACTGCGGCCAGACAACAAGGGACCAGACGCCGGCCACGATCAGGACGACGGCCAGAATTGCCGGCAGCTCCATATGCTAGTGGCTTTCGAGCCAGGCCTGGGCCTGGGTGGACTGGATGTTCAGGGCCTTGCCCACCATCGGCTCGGCCGCTTCGGCAATCTTGCCGCCCAGGAACGGCACCGAGGACGTCACGGTGCCCTCGAGCTCGATCCGGGTGCTGCCGCCGTCGGAGACGAGGCGCTGGACGGCGTTGACGTCCAGCGGCGCGCCGGAGACTTTCAGGGTGATGTTGCTCAGCCGCGAGCCGTCGGCAGCGGGCGCGTCCCAGCTCTCGAGCTGCGTCACCTTCAGGCTTTCGCCGACGAACTTCCTCGCAATGTCCGGCATCCGGTTGGTCGGGATGGTCCGCACGGTCGTGGTGCTGAAGGCGCCGGCCGTGTCGCCGTCGACGGAGAAGGATTCGAGGGTGCCGCCGACGAGTTCGCTCGTGTGGCGCAGGAAGTCCTCATTGACGAATACGGCGGTGACGCGGTCAACGTGGTGCGGAAGGTTGGTGGATGCACTCAATGCCATGGGGGTCCTCCGTGGGGGTGGAACTGGTCGTTTCGGGCTCCAAACATCCTACGCGGTGTGCCCGGCCGGCTCCGATTCCTCGTCCTGGAGGGCCTTCGCCGCGGCCGTGATGTTCCGCGACATGGCCGGGAAGATCAGGCTGTGGAACGGCAGCACCGCCAGCCAGTACAGGCGCCCGCTGAGACCCTTCGGGAAGAAGATGGCCCGCTGGCGGTAACGGCTGCCCGTTCCCTCCGGCTCCACCGACAGCTCCAGCCAGGCCCGGCCCGGCGCCCGCATTTCGGCGCGCAGCCGCAGCAGCCGGCCGCGTTCGATCCGTTCCGCCCGCCACCAGTCCACCACTTCGCCTTCGGCCAGCAGGTGCGGGTGCCGGCGGCCGCGCAGCAGCCCGGCCCCGCCGGTGAGCTTGTCCAGCAGACCGCGGATGCGCCAGGCCAGCGGCATGGAGTACCAGCCGTTCTGCCCCCCGATCCCTTCGATGATGGTCCAGACGTGCTTGGGATCGACGTCGCTGGAGTAGCTGCGCTCATCCAGGTAGACAAGGTGCCCGGCCCACTCGGGGTCGGAGGGGAGCGGGTCCGCGTCGGCGCCGGCGCTGGCCCACGTGGTCTGCACCTGGCCGTCGCGCTCCTTGCCCAGGGCGAGGGCCACGGCCCGGCGGTACGGGGTGAGTCCGCCTTCCGGCGGGGGGATGTACGCGTCGATGTCATGTTCCCGGGAGACGGCGTCGTGCTGGAGGGACTCCACGAGGGGCAGGGACATCGAGAGCGGGATCGGCGTGGTCAGCGCGACCCACACGCCGGCCAGCTTCGGCGCGGGAATGGGGAGCGCCAGGACCACGCGGTGCGGGAGCCCGGCCTCCGCGGCGTATTCCTGCATCATGCCCGCGTAGCTGAGGACCTGGCGGCAGCCGATGTCGAAGGTGCGGTTGATCGGGCCGTCCAGCGCCGCGGCGCCGACGAGGTAGTGCAGGACATCGCGCACGGCGATTGCCTCGATCTTGTTGCGCACCCAGCTGGGGGCGGGCATCAGGGGCAGCGTCTCGGACAGGTGGCGGATCATTTCGAACGACGCCGAACCGGAGCCGATCACGACGCCTGCCTGGAAAACGATGGCGTCGACGGGACTGTCGAGGAAGACCTTGCCCACGGCTTCGCGGGACCGCATGTGGGTGGAGAGTTCGGCGTCGGCGGGGTGCAGGCCGCCCAGGTAGACGATCCGGTCCACGCCGGCGTCCGCCGCGGCCCGCGCCGCGGTCTCGGCCATCGCCTTTTCCTTGGCTTCGAAGCCCGATCCGGCCGCCATCGAATGGACCAGGTAGTAGAGCACATCGACGCCGTCCAGGGCCGCGCGCAGGGCATCGCCGTCGTCGAGGCTGCTCTGGACGACCTCGACGTCGGCTAGCCACGGCACGCCGGCGATCTTGGCCGGCGTCCGGACCAGGACCTTCACGGTGTGCCCGGCTTCGAGCAGGCGGGGGACCAGCCGGCCGCCGATGTAGCCGGTGGCGCCGGTGACGAGCACCGTTCGTGGTTTGCCGTTCTTTGCGGGCGGGGTGTGTGCGGATTCGGGGGTGCCGGTCATGGTGACTCCTTGTCGTCTATGAAGCATTCGGAGCGCCAGGCCGTTCGGACGGCCCTGTCTCCTGCCAGCCTAGTCCGGCCGCCGCGTGGGCCGGCAGGTCCGTGACCCGTCGGCAGCACCTTCCTGACCCTCCTGCTCCTCCTGCATCTTCCGGCCCAGCAGTCCCAAGAATTTTCCAAGGCCCCACGAGGAGACTGACGCCATCCAGTGAACCGAGCGACCACGTTGAGGGGGGAGCCGGTGCGACTCGATGGAGGAACAATCATGGCGAAACATCGCAAGACCCGGGGGAGGGACGGCGGCCCCCTGGCTCGAGGGAAGTCACCAGGCGTTACGCGCAAAGTTGCGGCCGGTGCGCTCGCTCTCCTGCTCAGTGCCGGGGTCGTCCCGTCCGTGCTGGCGCCGGCGGTTTCCGCGGCGCCGACCGGTCAGGGATTCACGCTCAACGCAGGCGACATGCGGTTCATTCTGAAGCAGATCAAGATCGCCGAAAACCACGCCACCAAGGAGGACGCCCAGGGCAACGATGTTCCGGGCCAGCCGCTCATGGGCCTCGGCCCCAACCAGATCGCCAACCCGCTGCTGCCCTACGGTCTCCGCACGGTGGACGGCACGGAAAACAACCTGGTGGAAGGCCAGAACGATTTCGGGTCCGCCAGCCGGGTGTTCCCGCGCCTCTCGGATCCTGAATGGCGTACCTCGACCGGCGGACAGAGCTACCAGTCGGTGAATTCCAACGTCACTGACAGCAATCCGCGCTTCGTCAGCAACGTGATCGTGGACCAGACCGCCAGCAACCCGGCGGCCGTGGCCGCCGCGGGGCAGGCACACCGGACGGTCAATGACAGCCCGACCGCGGTGCCCTGCGATGGCGCGGGGCTGCCGGAAAACTGCGTGCCCGAGGGCGCCACCCTGGACATCCCGAACGTCACGACCGACTTCGGGCTCTCCCCGCCGTACAACGGCATGTTCGCGTTGTTCGGACAGTTCTTCGATCACGGCGTGGATTTCACCAAGAAGACGAAGAACGTCGTGATGATGCCGCTCGCGGAGGACGATCCGCTGTACGTTCCGGGCGGGCGCACCAATTTCATGCTGCTCAGCCGGGCGGAGAACCAGGCCGGCCCCGACGGCGAACTCGGCACCGATGACGATATCCAGGACGCCACCAACACCGATTCGCCCTGGGTGGACCAGAGCCAGACGTACGCGTCCCATCCCGCGCACCAGGTGTTCCTGCGCGAATACACGCTGAACGAGAACGGCGATCCCGTTGCCAGCGGCGAGCTGATCGAGGGCGAACCGGGCGGCATGGCCACGTGGGCGCACGTCAAGGAGCAGGCCCGGGACCTTCTTGGCCTGGAACTGTCGGACTATGACGTCGCCGACATCCCGAAGATCGCAACCGACCAGTACGGCCGTTTCCTGCGCGGGCCCAACGGACTCCCGCAGTACGAGACCGAAACCGGCCGGGTTGAAGGCAACCTGGCCGACCCGGTCGCGCCGCCGGCCGACGTCGAGCGCATCGGCATCGCCTTCCTGGACGACATCGCGCACAACGCGGCGCCGTTCAGCTCCCAGACCGGGCTGGCGCTGAACGCCGACGGCGACGGCGACCTCAACCCGGTCACCCAGCCCCTCGCAACGCCTGGAACCTACGACGACGAACAGCTCGCCGCGCACTTCGTCGCCGGCGACGGACGGGTCAACGAAAACATCGGCCTGACGGCCATCCACCAGGTGTTCCACTCGGAGCACAACCGGCTGGTCGGCTACATGCAGGGCCTTGTCACGGAGCAGAACATCGACCTGAACGAATGGAAGCTCCCGAACGGCCAGTGGAACGGTGAACGCCTGTTCCAGGCCGCACGGTACGTCACGGAGATGGAATACCAGCACATCGTCTTCGAGGACTTTGCCCGCAAGATCCAGCCCGGTATCAACGGCTTCAACGTGTTCACGCAGTCGGACACCGGCATCGACCCCGCGATCAAGGCGGAGTTCGCCCACGCCACCTACCGGTTCGGGCACTCCATGCTGACCGAGACGATTGACCGGAAGACCAACAACGGCACCGACATCGGCATGCCGCTGCTGGACGCCTTCCTCAATCCCACGGCCTACTACGAAAGCACGGCGGGCACCCTGAACCCGAAGCAGGCCGCCGGTGCCATCGCCATGGGCATGACGGACCAGGTCGGATCCGAACTCGACGAGTTCGTCACCGACACCCTGCGGAACAACGTCCTGGGCCTGCCCCTGGACCTGGCCTCGCTGAACCTGGCCCGCGGCCGGGACACCGGTGTCCCGTCGCTGAACAACTTCCGCTCCCAGCTCTACAACAGCACCGGCGAGTCCTCGCTGAAGCCGTACACCAGCTGGGTGGATTTTGGCCAGAACCTCAAGCACCCGGATTCCGTGGTGAACTTCATGGCTGCCTACGGCACACACCCGACCATCACGGCCGCCACGTCGATCCTTGACAAGCGGGCGGCCGCCCAGCGGCTGTTCGACATGGACACCGCGGATGCGCTGACTCCGACGGACTCCTTCGAGTTCGTCAACAGCACGGGCACCTGGGCGGATGGGGCCACCGGCCTCGGCAACATCGACCTGTGGGTGGGCGGCCTGGCCGAGTACCAGAACCTCTTCGGCGGCCTGCTCGGCTCGACGTTCAACTACATCTTTGAACGGCAGATGACGGACCTGCAGGACGGGGACCGCCTCTACTACCTCTCCCGCACCTCGGGCCTGAACCTGCGGACCCAGCTGGAAGGCAACTCCCTGTCCGAGCTCATCATGCGCAACACCGACGCCGCGGCCCTCAAGGCTGACGTGTTCGGCGTCGCAGACTGCGAGTTCGAGATGAAGAACATTGTCGCCACCACCGGCAACTCGGTTGCCGATGATCCGGCCTCGTCCTGCGACGAAGCTGCACTCCTCATGCGGATGGCGGACGGCACCATCCGGTACCGCGTCAGCAACACCGTCGACCGTCCCGGGCTCAACGCCCAGTCCACGTTCAACGGCCTGGACAACGCGAACCCCGACCTCGCAGTCGACAGGATCTGGGGCGGCATCGACAACGACACCATCTGGGGCAACAACGGCGACGACATTGTCGAAGGCAATGATGGCGCCGACGTCGTCCTCGGCGGCGACGGAAACGATCGCGTCACTGATTCACACGGTGACGACGTCATCAAGGGCGGACCCGGCAACGACGCGATCGACGCCGGACCTGGCCTGGACATCATCATGTCCGGTGAGGGCGACGACTTCTCCAACGGCGGCCTCAACGGCAACGAAACGTTCGCGGGCGAAGGCAACGACCTGGTCCTCTCCGGCGACGGCCCGGACGCCGTGTTCGGCGGCGGCGGCGATGACTGGCAGGAGGGCGGAAACTCCAACGACCTGCTGCAGGGTGACAGCGGCGCACCGTTCTTCGACGACATCAACGCTCCGGGCCATGACGTCCTGATCGGCGACTCGGGCGAAGACGACTATGACGCGGAAGGCGGCGACGACGTGATGGTCGCCGGCCCCGGCATCGAGCGCAACCACGGTGTCTTCGGCTTCGACTGGGTCACCCACGCCCGCTCGATCGAACCGGGCGATTCCGACATGCGCCAGATCATCGTCGACGGGCCCAATGCCCTCAAGGACCGCTTCCTCCTGGTTGAGGCCCTCTCCGGCTGGGACAAGGACGACGTGCTCCGCGGCGACGACGAGGTGCCGTCGGTGCCCAACACCGAAGTCAACGTCGAAGGGCTCACCAACGAGCTCGACGCGGCCGGCATCGCACGGATCAGCGGCCTCGCGGCCCTGCTGCCGGACGGTGCCACCACCTTCGGTGCCGGCAACATCATCATCGGCGGCTCCGGCAGCGACGAGATCTGGGGCAACGGCGCCGATGACATCATCGACGGCGACAAGTGGCTCAACGTCCGGCTCAGCGTGGTCAACGGCCAGGGTGAGGAAACCCGGACCGCCACGACCCTGACGGAACTCCAGGCCGACATCATGGCCGGCAACATCGATCCGGGGAACGTGAAAATCGTCCGGGAGATCCTCTCCACTCCGGGCGGGGCTGACATCGACACAGCTGCCTTCTCCGGGAACCTGGACGAATACGACATCAGCACCGTCGACGGAGTCACCACCGTGACCCACGTCGGCGGCCGGGCAGAAGACGGCACGGACCGGATCACCAACGTCGAACGGCTGCGGTTCTTGGACCAGACCATCAATGTTGTCCCGGACGCTATCGTGGCGCCCGCTGCCCCGGCTGCCCCCACGGCCGTTGGAGGCAATACGACAGCGACCGTGAGCTTCGAAGCACCCGAGGGTGCCGACACGCTCAACCTCGTGGTCCGCACCGGCGGCACCGACTTCAACATCATCGAAGGCATCGCCGCTACGGAGACAAGCCTCGTGGTGGTCGGGCTGACCAACGGCACCGCCTACAACTTCCAGGTTGAGGCAGTCAACGCCGGAGGCACCAGCCCGCGGTCCGCGGCATCGAACGAGGTGACTCCCGCGGTTCCGGCGTCGTCGATGAGGTTGAACGACTTCAACGGTGACGGCTTCACGGACGTTATCTCCCGCGACGCCTCCGGGGAGCTGTGGCTGTACCCCGGCACGGGGACCGGTGACTGGTTCACCCGGCAGAGTCTCGGCGGAGGCTGGAACGTGATGTCGTCGATCGTCAGCGCCGGAGATTTCAACGGCGACGGCGACGCGGACGTGATCGCCCGGGACACCAACGGTGAGCTGTGGCTCTACCGGGGCGACGGGGCCGGCGACTGGCTCCAGCGCCAGAACCTGGGCGGCGGCTGGAACGTGATGACCTCCATCGTGGCCCCGGGGGATTTCAACGGCGACAACCGGCCGGACCTGATCGCCCGGGACAGCAGCGGCGAGCTGTGGCTGTACCCGAACGACGGGGCCGGCGACTGGTCCACCCGCGTTGACCTGGGCGGCGGGTGGAACATCATGAGCTCCATCGTCGCTCCCGGTGACTTCAACGCCGACGGCAAAGTGGACCTGATTGCCCGCGACAGCAGCGGTGAACTGTGGCTCTACCCGGGCAACGGGCAGAACGAATGGTTCACACGTGAGAGTCTCGGGTCGGGCTGGAACACGTTGAACGCGATCACTGCTCCCGGGGATATGAACTCCGACGGCAGGCCTGACGTGATCGCCCGTGACCTTGCGGGCCGGCTCTGGCTCTACCCGAACGACGGTGCCGGTGACTGGCTCACCCGCGTCGACCTGGGCGGGGGCTGGAGCACCATGTCGGCGATCCTGTAACGGTCAGCTCCGCAAGGAAGGTCCTCCGCGTCCCGTCAGGGAGGCGGGGGACCTTCCGTGTGCCCGCCGGGTCCTGCGGGGACCCTGCGGACCCGCCTCCGGGCTGCGCGGTAGGCTTGGGGTACCCGGGATTCTCACGAATTTCGGCTATTCGTGTTGCCTGCATTCCCGTGATCCCTTCAGGAGCAACAGCTATGAGCCTCAACGGCCCCTCTCTCACCGGTCTGCGCCGTGTCCTCGCCGAAGACCGGAACTACGCCCGCGTCCGGGCCGAAGCCGCCCGCGGTTTCGCTGCCCGCAGCGAGGACTACCAGATCAGCGCCCCCGCCGGGCTGCGCTCGGCGCTGCTCGCGGAAATGGCTGACGGGCTAGCTGCGCTAGCGGACAACACAGCGGACGCGACGGCGACGGCGGGCGGCAGCAGCCTCGCTCCGGTCGTCCTGGCCATCACCGCCACCGGCCGTGAGGCCGAAGACCTCACCGAGGCGCTGCGCGCCTTCCTGCCGGCCGACGCCGTCGCAGAGTTCCCCAGCTGGGAAACGCTCCCGCACGAACGGCTCTCCCCGCGCTCGGACACCGTGGGCCGGCGACTGTCGGTGCTGCGCCGGCTCGCGCACCCCGAAACCTCCGCGAGCGGCGCGTTGCGCATTGTCGTGGCCCCGGTGCGCGCCGTCGTGCAGCCGATCGTGGCGGGACTGGGCGAACTGGTCCCGGTCACCCTGACGGTGGGCCAGGACGCACCGTTCAGCGATGTTGTCCGGAGCCTCGCCGACGCCGCCTACGCCCGGGTGGACATGGTGACCCGGCGCGGCGAGTTCGCCGTCCGCGGCGGCATGCTGGATGTCTTCCCGCCCACCGAGGACCACCCCATCCGGGTGGAGTTCTTCGGCGACGAAGTGGACCAGATGCGCTGGTTCGCCGTCGCCGACCAGCGCTCGCTGTCCGCGCCCGGGGTGCACCACCCCACCGAACTGCACGCCCCGCCGTGCCGCGAGATCCTGATCACGCCCTCCGTCATGTCCCGCGCCGCGACGCTGAAATCCCAGCTGCCCGCCGCCGCGGACATGCTGGAGAAGATCGCCGGGGGCATCGCCGTGGAAGGCATGGAATCCCTGGCCCCGGTGCTGGTGGACGCCATGGTGCCGTTCCTGGACCAGTTCCCGGCCGGTTCGATGGCGGTGGTGATCGAACCCGAGAAGGTCCGGACCCGCGCCCATGACCTCGCCGCCACCAACGAGGAATTCCTCGAGGCGGCCTGGTCGACGGCGTCCGACGGGGGCACCGCGCCTCTTGATTTGACCTCCGCGGCCTCGGAGGCCCTCCATTCGGCCAGCTTCCGCTCCCTCACCGAAACCCGCTCCGCGGCCCTCGCGCACGAGGTGTCCTGGTGGTCGATTACCTCCCTGGCCACCGACGAGGAGCTGCTGCCCGACGTCGACGTCCTGAACCTGCACGCCCGCGAACCCCGCGGCTACCAGGGTGACGTCGCCGAAATGATGGCCTTCATCGGCTCGCACGTGCGCGAACAGTGGCGCATCGTCGTCGTCACCGAGGGCCCCGGCCCGGCCCAGCGGCTCGCCGAACTCTTCCACGACAACGACATCCCCTGCGCCCGGGTCGACTCCCTCGACGAGGACCCGCAGGCCGGGCTGATTGAGGTGACGACGGCCGCCGTCGGACGCGGTTTTGTCCTGGAGCCGCTCAAGCTCGCCCTGCTGACCGAGGCTGACCTGCTGGGACGGACCTCCGCCGGCTCCACGAAGGACATGCGCCGGATGCCGTCAAAGCGGCGGAACGCCGTGGACCCGCTGCAGCTCGTGGCCGGCGACTCCGTGGTGCACGAACAGCACGGCATCGGCCGGTTCGTGGAACTGATCCAGCGCCGCGTCGCGGGTGGCGGGGACGGGGTGCGCGAATACCTTGTGCTGGAGTACGCGCCGTCCAAGCGCGGCGCCCCGGGCGACCGGCTCTTTGTCCCGACGGACCAGCTGGACCAGGTCACCCGCTATGTCGGCGGGGACACCCCCGCGCTGAGCAAGATGGGCGGCGCGGACTGGGCCAGCACCAAGTCCCGGGCCCGCAAGGCCGTCAAGGAAATCGCCGGCGAGCTGATCCGGCTCTACTCGGCCCGGATGGCCTCCCGCGGCTACGCCTTCGGCCCCGACACGCCGTGGCAGCGCGAACTCGAGGAAGCCTTCCCGTATGTGGAAACCCCGGACCAGCTGACCACCATCAACGAGGTCAAGGCGGACATGGAGCGGGAGATCCCGATGGACCGGCTGATCTCCGGCGACGTCGGCTACGGCAAGACCGAGATCGCGGTCCGGGCTGCGTTCAAAGCCGTCCAGGACGGCAAGCAGGTCGCCGTGCTGGTGCCCACCACGCTGCTCGCGCAGCAGCACTACGAGACCTTCACCGAACGGTTCTCCGGCTTCCCGCTCGTGGTCAAGCCGCTGTCCCGTTTCCAGGGCGGCAAGGAGGCCAAGGAGACCGCCGAAGGAGTCAAGGCCGGTTCCGTGGACGTCGTGATCGGCACCCACCGGCTGCTGTCCAAGGACTTCGCGTTCAAGGACCTCGGCCTCGTGATCGTGGACGAGGAACAGCGCTTCGGCGTCGAGCACAAGGAGGCGCTCAAGAAGATGCGCACCAACGTGGACGTCCTGGCGATGAGCGCCACCCCGATTCCCCGGACCCTGGAAATGTCACTCACCGGCATCCGCGAGACCTCCACCCTGGCCACCCCGCCGGAGGAACGCCACCCGGTGCTGACCTACGTGGGCCCGTACACGGACAAGCAGACCTCCGCGGCGATCCGCCGCGAACTCATGCGCGAGGGCCAGGTCTTCTTCGTGCACAACCGGGTGTCCACGATCGACCGCACCGCGGCCAAGATCCGCGAACTGGTCCCGGAGGCCCGGGTGGAGGTGGCGCACGGGCAGATGTCCGAGAGCCGGCTGGAGCAGATCATCGTGGACTTCTGGGAGAAGCGCTTCGACGTGCTGGTCTGCACCACCATCATTGAGACCGGCCTGGACATCTCCAACGCCAACACGCTGATCGTGGACGGGGCGGACAAGTACGGCCTGTCCCAGCTGCACCAGCTGCGCGGCCGCGTGGGCCGCGGCCGCGAACGAGCCTACGCGTACTTCCTCTACCCCTCGGAAAAGCCGCTGGGCGAGGTGGCGCTGGAACGGCTCAAAGCCGTCGCCACCCACAACGAGCTCGGCGCCGGCATGCAGCTGGCCATGAAGGACCTCGAGATCCGCGGCGCCGGCAACCTGCTCGGCGGGGAACAGTCCGGCCACATCCAGGGCGTCGGCTTCGACCTCTACATCCGCCTGGTCGGCGAGGCCGTCGCGGAGTACCGGGGCGAGGCCGAGGAGAAGGCCGCGGAGATGAAGATCGAGCTGCCGGTCAACGCGCACCTGCCGCACGACTACGTGCCGGGCGAACGGCTGCGCCTCGAGGCGTACCGCAAGCTCGCCTCGGCCATCACCTACGAGGCGATCGACGAGGTGCTCGCGGAGCTCGTGGACCGCTACGGGGAACTGCCGCTGCCCGCGAAGAACCTGATCGACGTCGCCCGCTTCCGGGTGGGTGCCCGCGAAGCCGGGCTCAGCGACGTCGCCCTGCAGGGGAACTTCATCAAGTTCTCCCCGGCGCAGCTGCCGGAGTCCAAGCTCATGCGGCTCACCCGGATGTACCCCGGTGCGCAGTCGAAGCCGGCCCTGGACGCGGTGCTCATCCCCAAGCCCAAGACCGCCCGGATCGGCGGCCGGGACCTGCAGGATGCCGAGATCCTCGAGTGGGCCAACGGTGTCATCCGCAACATCTTCTCCGACTCGCCTGTATCCGCTGCACCGGCGGTGAAATAAAGCGTGATGGGCGGACACCACGCCGCCTCGGGGGCCGCGGCGTGGGTGGCTATTGCCTCGACGGGGCCGTACGCGCTGGGCTGGTATCCGCTGGACGCAACGGGGATTGTGATCGGCGGGATGGCGACGGCGGGCACCGCCTTGGTCTGCGACTGGGACCACCGCTCCAGCACGGTGGCGCATTCGCTGCCGCCGCTGTCGAACGTGATCGCCGTCGGCATCGAAAACGTCTCCGGCGGGCACCGGCAGGGCACCCATTCCCTGCTCGGCGCGGCGTTCTTTGTGCTGCTCGCGGCGCTGGCCGGACAGTTCCAGCTGCAGACGGACTGGGGGCTGCTGTCGGTGGGCGCCGGTCTGCTGTGCATGTTTATGATCAACATCGCCGCCAAAGCGCTCAAACTCTTCCCGAAGTACGGCTGGATCAGCAACTGGGTCTTCGCCCTCACCATGGCCGGGCTGGTGACCTGGTTCGCGCCGCACCAGTGGACCTGGCTGCCGGTGTCGATGCTGACCGGGGTGCTGGTCCACATCGTCGGGGACATGATCACCACCGGGGGAGTGCCGCTGCTCTGGCCGATCGTGATCAAGCCGCCGAAGCTCCTGCGGAAACTGCCGCTGCTCAGGAACGTCTGGAGGTCCAACGGGGCGTTCTCCATCCCCCTGCTGGGCCGTGCCGGGTCGCGGCGGGAATGGTTCGTGCTGATTCCGGTCAGCGCCTACGCCATGATCGGCCTGTTCGGGGCCGTCCTGGCCCTCGCCCGGCTGCACTGGCCGGACGCCGTCGCGCTGGGGACCGGGCTGATCCAGAGCCTCGTCGGGGTGCTCGCGTCCGCGTAGGATCACCGCTTAAACGGCTGAAGATCCTTAAACGACTGAAGCCCCGGAAATCCGGGGCTTCAGTTATTTAAGAACAGGGGTCCTTAGAATTCGCCCGCGGAATCCGAGCGGCCGGTGACCGTCTGCGGAATCCAGAAGGCCAGGGCGAACAGGATGAGGCAAGCGGCCATCGGCCACGGGTTGCCCAGCGTCAGGAAGCTCAGCGAGTACAGGGACGCGAAGAAGAGGACCATCATCACGGCGAACAGGATGATACTGGAGCCGAGGCTGTTCTCGTTCTGGGGCGTCGTCCTGGCCGTCTCGTTCTGCGACGTCGTGGCTGTAGTGGTCTTGCTGGACATTCGTTCCTCCTCGGCCCCGTGGGGCTCAATACTGTGGCGGCTTCGGTTGTTATCGGATAGCAGTCAGTACGCGGAGGAACCCTGTTCACCCTTGACGATCGCGATGCCGGAGCTGGCGCCAATACGTGTTGCACCTGCAGCAATCATAGCCTGCGCGTCGGCGAGCGAACGCACCCCGCCGGAGGCCTTGACGCCCAGATCCGGGCCCACTGTGCGGCGCATCAGCGCGACGTCCTCGGCGGTGGCCCCGCCTCCGTTGAATCCGGTGGACGTCTTCACGAAGTCGGCGCCCGCCGCGACGGCCGCCTCGCAGGCCAGCACCTTCTGGGCGTCGTCCAGCAGCGCCGTTTCGATGATGACCTTCAGGATGGCGCCGCCGTCGTGCACGGCCTCGGCGACGGCCGTGATGTCATCGACCAGGGCGCCCTTGTCGTTGGCCCGGGCCGCGGCAATGTTGATCACCATGTCGACTTCTTCGGCGCCGTCCAGCACCGCGCCGCGGGCTTCGAAGGCCTTGACGTCGCTGGGCGTGGCGCCCAGCGGGAAACCGACGACAGAACACGTCAGCACGCCGGAGCCCTTCAGCGCCTTCTTGACCGTCTTGACCCACACCGGGTTGACGCACACGGACTTGAACCGGTACTCGGCGGCCTCGGCACAGACCTTGAGGATCTCGGCCTCGCTTGCCTCCGGCTTGAGCAGGGTGTGGTCAATGTAGGAGGCAATGTTAGCGGAGGTGGTGCTTCCGGCGGTCGCGGCGGCTTCGTTGCTCATGGGGTCCCTTCGTGGCTTCTCAGGTGTCCATCTTGCCACAACGGGACGCCCTCCGGAGGGCGTCCCGTTGTGGCCAGGCAGCAGTTCAGGCGGCAGTTCAGGCGGCGCTGGCGAATGGCTCGGCCAGGCCTGCGCGGAGCAGCTGGGAGGCGCAGACCGAGGCGGCGGAGGAGGCGGCCACGAGCAGTCCCAGCCGGACGCCGTCGAACACGGCGGCATCCCCGATGGCCCAGATCCCCGGGACGGAGGTACGGAAATCACGGCCGATGACAATCCCGCCCTGGCGCGCCGTCTTCAGGCCGGCGCTGACCGCGAGGGCGTCGCGGGCAATCGGTTCCTCGGCCAGGACCACCAGGTCCCCGGCCATGCTGGAGCCGTCCTCGAACACAATCCCGGCGGCAGCGAGCGTCGAACCGGCCAGGGTGGGAACGACGGAGGCCGGCCGCTGCGTGGTGCGGATCGGGCTGACGCCGCGGGCGCGCAGCACGGCCTCGGCCTGGCCCGCGGCCGTTCCGGTGCCGACGAGGATGCCCAGCGGCCGGCGGCCCAGGACGCGGGTGACGTCCTTGACGGCCTCGCCCAGCCGGGCGGCGTCATCGATGGTGGAGTAGTTCAGGCACCGGCCTTCCCCTGCCAGCGGCGCGCCGGCGGGGGAGGAACCGGTCGCGATGACCAGCTGGTCGTAGTTGAATTCCAGGCCGTCCGACGTGGTGACGTAGCGGCTGTCCGGGTCGATGTAGCTCGCAGGCTGGCCGAAGCGGACAGAGACCTGGGGGAGGGCGGCGAGTTCCAGCAGCTCCTCGGGGGCGTCATCCCGGTTGCTGAGCACCGTGATCCCGCCGGCGAACGGGGTCCGGGTGAGCTCGCGGACGAGGGCCTGCGCGGCAGGGCCGGCCCCGGCGACGACGATCCGGGGCCGGGTCTGGGAATCGGCGGAAACGGTGGGGGTGGCGGACATGGTGAGGCCCTTTCGCTGGTGGCCCGTGGTGTGGCCTGACTGCTTGATGAACCCAGCGTAGGCGGGTGATCTTTCCGGCGTGTTTCCCCGGTGTTGCAGGATTTTCGCCGCCCGTTCGCCAATGTTTACCGGCCAGTAATGCCGTGGGTCACACCCGGATCCGGTAACCGCGCTTCACCACGGTCTCCACCAGCCGGCCGTCCGGCAGGGCGGAGCGCAGCCGGCTCACCGTCATGTCCAGGGCATGGACCGAACCGCGGAGTTCCAGCAGTTCGGACAGCGACTCACGGGACAGCACCGCGCCGCTGGCGCCCAGGAGCGCCCGCAGCAGCAGGAGCGGGGCGGGAGCCAGCTCCACGGCCTCGCCGTCGATCCGCAGCGACCGGCCGCGGAGCTCCACGCGGCCCGAGACGGTGTCCAGGCGGCGGACGTGGTTGAGGGCAAGATGCTCCACGACGAGCCTGATCAGGGCGCCCATCCGGAAGCGGTCCGGGACCAGCGGCTGCAGTCCGGCATCGATGAGCGGCTGCGCCGTGACCGGGCCGACGACGGCGGTCGCCACGGTGGTCTTCAGGCTCTCGACGAGCTGCTTGTACAGGCCCATCTCGTGCGCGGTGCTCCACATGGCATCCACTGCCGGGGCGCTGGTGAAGGTCAGCACGTCCAGGTTGCCGCTGCACGCGGCCTCGATCAGCCGCGGCAGCCGGTCCGCGCCGTCGGGCTTGACCCAGCGGTACGGGGTCACGGTGAGGACGGTTGCGCCGGACATCCGGAGGCGTTCGAGCTGGCGGACATCCGTGTAGCCGTGCAGCTGCACCGCGACGGTCTTGCCGCGGACCCCCTCGGCAAGGAGCATGTCCACCAGTGTGGCCGTGGTTTCGTCGCTGCTGATCCCGACGTCGGCCAGGCCGGCCGCGCGGACCGCGCCGCGGGCTTTGGGTCCGCGGACGAACATCCGGGTGGCGCCGAGGGTTTCCAGCAGCTGCTCGCCGATCCCGAAGGTGTCCGCGGCCTCGCACCAGCGCCGCATGCCGTAGGCGGTGGTGGCGATGCAGAGTTCGGGGCGTGCGGCGATGATGGCCCGGGTGTCCTCGATCAGGTTCACGTCTTCCTGTACCGGGGCGATCTTCAGCGCCGGCGCATGCAGCACCTCGGCGCCGCGCCGCTCCAGGGCCTCGATCAGGTCCTGGGACCGGCGGTGCGAGGTCACGCCGATCCGGAAGCCCTCCAGCGGCAGCTCCACGGTTTCCGCGACAGTCCCCGGTGCTGCCTCCGCCACGGCGGCCGGCGCAGTGCCGGGGCCGGCCCGGGCGGGGCGATGGCGTTGAGCGCGCTCACGGTCCTCACGCTCCCATCAGGGACGCGGCGAGGCGGTCCAGGTCGGCTTCGGCTTCCGCGCAGCCCCGGTTGGCTTCGGCCACCCGGACGACGTCGCCGATCACCAGCACGGCGGGGTTGCTGCATTCCGCAGCCGCCGTCGTGATGGTGCCCAGCTCGGCGATGGTGGTCCGCTGTCCGGGGCGGTAGCCGCGCTCGACGACGGCCATCGGCATGTCCGCGCGCATCCCCGCCCGGCGCAGCCCGGCGGCGAGCTGGTGCAGGGTCCCGATGCCCATCAGCACCACGATGGTCCCGCCGAGTCCGGCGAGGTGCATGTGCTCCTTCTCGGTCAGCGGGGCGTGGCCGGAAACCACGGTGAACATGTGGCTGACCTCGCGGTGCGTGACCGGGATCCCGGCCGCGGCCGGGACCGAAATGGCGCTCGTCACGCCGGAGATCACCCGGACGGGCACCCCGGCCTTCACGCAGGAGGCCACTTCCTCGCCGCCGCGGCCGAACACGTACGGGTCCCCGCCCTTGAGCCGCACGACGTTCTTCCCGGCCAGGGCGGCCTCCACCATGAGGTCCTCGATGTCGGACTGGCTGACCTTGTGGTGGCCGGGGCGCTTGCCCACGTCCACCAGCTCGGCCGTGCTCAGCGCGGGCAGTTCCTGGTACGGGGCGAGCCGGTCGTAGAAGACAACGTCGGCGTCCCGCAGGGCCTTGACCGCGGCGACGGTCAGCAGCTCGGTGGTGCCGGGTCCGCCGCCCACCAGGGTGACGTGGCCGGCGGGGCCGGCGGCCGGCTCCGCCGCGACCGGGATGCCGTTTTCGCGGCAGCGGTCCAGCAGCGCCTCCCAGCCGGGCTGGCCGTCGTCGACCGCGGCGACCAGGAAAGGACGCTCCGGCAGCGGGCCGTCGTGGCGGGCACCGCCCGGGCTGCTCAGCCGGGAGACGACGGCGCCGGCCGCCCGGTAGCGGCGGACGGCCTGGCGTGCGGCGGTGTCCGAGCCGGTGACAAGGACTTCGCGTCCGCTGAGATCGATGCTGAGCTGCATGGTTATACCTCGTTCTTGTCGCTGGCACGTACCGGGATGGAAGCACCGATCACTACCGGTTGCTGGGCGGCGAGGGCTTTTTCCTCCGCTGTGGCGGGGCGCATCTGGCCGCGCTCGTCGGAGACGAAGGTGATGGAATCGTCCTTCTGGTCCGGGGCGTTGACGAAGGAGCGGAAGCGGCGGAGGCGCTCGGGATCCTTCAGCGTGTCGGCCCACTCGTCCACGTAGGTGTCGACGTGCCTGGCCATGGCGGCCTCGAGGTCCGCAGCGATGCCCAGGGTGTCATGGACCACCACGTCCTCGACGTGCTTGATGCCGCCGGCGAGCTCCTCCTGCCACCGCGCCGTGCGCTGCAGGCGGTCGGCGGTGCGGATGTAGTACATGAAGTAGCGGTCGATGTACTTCAGCAGGGTTTCGTCGTCGAGGTCCTTGGCCAGGAGCTGGGCGTGCGCCGGGGTGGCGCCGCCGTTGCCGCCGACGTAAAGGTTCCAGCCGTCCGCGGTGGCGATGACGCCGACGTCCTTGCCGCGGGCCTCGGCGCATTCCCGGGCGCAGCCGGAGACACCCATTTTCAGCTTGTGCGGGCTGCGGAGGCCGCGGTAGCGCAGCTCCAGCTGGATGGCCATGGCCACCGAGTCCTGGACCCCGAAGCGGCACCAGGTGGAACCGACGCAGGACTTCACCGTGCGCAGGCTCTTGCCGTACGCCTGGCCGGACTCGAACCCGGCGTCGACCAGTTCCTTCCAGATTTCCGGGAGCTGCTCGAGCCGGGCGCCGAACATGTCGATCCGCTGGCCGCCGGTGATCTTGGTGTAGAGGTTGTACTTCTCGGCCACGGCGGCGATGACGCCGAGCTTCTTCGGGGTGATCTCGCCGCCGGCGATGCGCGGCACCACCGAGTAGGTGCCGTCCTTCTGCATGTTTGCCAGGGCGCGGTCGTTGGTGTCCTGCAGGGTGCCGCGGCCCGCGTCCAGGACGTAGGCGCTGTTCTGGCTGGCCAGGATGTTGGCGATGGTCGGCTTGCAGATGTCGCAGCCGTCGCCGGTGCCGTACTTGGCCATAACCTCCTCGAAGGAGGTCAGCTCCAGGACCCGGATGGTCTCGAAGAGTTCCTGGCGGGACAGCTCGATGTGCTCGCAGAGGGCCTTGGAGACCTCGACGCCGGACTTGGTCAGTTCGGTTTCGAGCAGCTTCTTGAGCATCGGCACACAGGAACCGCAGCTGGTCCCGGCGCGGGTGCAGCCCTTGAGCTCGCCGAGCTCCTGGACGGGGGCGTTGCCGTCGCAGGCGCCGCAGCCGTTGACGGTGTCGCGGATGGTTCCGGCGGACACGTTGTTGCAGGAACACAGGATGGCGTCGTCCGGGAGTTCCGTTTCAGGGGCGTCGCCGCCGCCGGCCGCGGTGAGGTAGGCGCCGGGTTCGGCGGCCAGTTCGCGGCCCAGCATGGGGCGCAGGGACGTGTACGGGGTGGCGTCCCCGACGAAGATGCCGCCCAGCAGGGTCTTGGCATCGTCGGTGGTGACGATCTTTTGGTAGACGCCGCGGGCCGGGTCGGCGTAGACGATTTCCAGCGCGTGCTCGGTCCGGGCGAAGGCGTCGCCGAAGCTCGCGACGTCGACGCCGGAGAGCTTGAGCTTGGTGGCGGTGTCGAAGCCCGGGAACGTCGCGTCGCCGCCGTGCAGCCGGTCCGCGACGATCTCCGCCATGGTGTTGGCCGGAGCCACCAGGCCCAGGCACATGCCGCCGAAGTTTGCGACCTCGCCGATCGCCCAGATGCCGGGGACCTGCGTTTCGCAGCTGTCGGAGATCACGACGCCGCCGCGCGGGCCGAGGTCGAACAGCGGCGCGGTGCCCTCGCCTTCTGTGCCTGCTGCCGCTGTTCCTGCGGCCGCCGGGCCGTTGGCGTTACGGAACAGCTCGTCGCGGGGTTTGACGCCGATCGCGACGATCACGAGGTCGGCGTCGATGATGCGGCCGTCGGCCATCAGCACGCCGGTGACCTGGCCGTCGTCGTCGGACAGGACCTCGGAGGGGAACACGCCGCCGTGGACGGTGAAGCCCTTGGCTTCGATCAGGCGGCCCAGGGCCTGCCCGGCGCCCTGGTCCAGCTGGGTGTTCATCAGCCAGGGGGAGCCGTTGATGACGATCGGGATGGCGCCGAGCTGCTCGGTGCCGGCGGCGGATTCCAGGCCCAGCAGCCCGCCGCCGATGGTGACAGCGGTGACCTGGCGGCCCAGCTTCTCCGTCAGTTCCGCGATGGCCTTGTTGATGGCCCAGACATCTTCCAGCGTGCGGTAGACGTGGGTGAGTTCGGATCCCGGGATCGGCAGGCGGGCGGCGTCGGAGCCGGTCGCGACGACCAGTTCGTCGTACGGGTACACGGTGCCGGCCGCGGTGGTCACGGTCTTGCCCGCGGTGTCGATGCCGGTCACGCGCTCGCCGGTCTGCAGCGTCAGGGCCTCGTGGTCCCACATCGCGGCGCTGCCCAGGGTGAGGTCGACGTCGGCGTCGGTGAGGGCCTTGCTCAGCGCGACGCGGTCATAGGGGAGGTGGGCTTCCTCGGTGAGGACGGTGACATTCCAGCCGTCCAGGCCCCGGGCGTGCATGGCGTCGGCGAAACGGTGGGCGGCAGGGCCGCCGCCGGCAACCACAACGCGGCGCGGTGCTGTGGCGCGCTCTGCGCCCTGGTTCTGGGGGCTTGAAGTCTGTCCGGTCACGGTGGGCCTTTCGCATGGGCCGCAGTCGGTGCATTGCGGCCTTCTCAATCGAGGTGTCCATCCAGACTAGGCAACCGCAGTTTCGCTTCAGTTTCCCTTATGTTTCGTGATCTTAACTTCTGCATCACGGACACGTTTCCGGCAGGGTGAGGTCTCTTTTACCCGCCGGACACATTCACTGCATTCAGCCGAAACACCCGGGACCTAGCTTGGGTATGTGGCCGCAGGAGCGGCTGAGCCCGCGAGAGATGTATCAGAGAGGGGCCGAAATGACTGCCGTACTTGAGAGCGCAGCACAAAGCTTTGTCCAACACCCCAGCTACGGGACCGGCTGGCACCGGGTGTGCGCCGTGGAGGACCTGGAGCCCGCCTGGGGCGAGGCCGCCCTGATCGCGGGGCGCCAGGTGGCGTTGTTCCGCACCGTGTCCGGTGAGGTTTACGCCGTCGGCCAGGAGGATCCGGCCACCGGCGCGTACGTCATGGCCCGCGGCATCACGGGCTCCCGCGGCGCGCGCCCGACCGTCGCCTCGCCGCTGCACAAGGAGGTCTACGACCTCCGCACGGGGGAGTGCCTGGGCACGCCGGAACTGCGGCTCCCGACCTTCGGTACCCGGATTGTGGGCGGGTACATTGAGGTCGAGCTATAGCGGCTGACCCCGGGCGTTAGAGCCCCAGCGCCTCGCGGACGTCCGCCAGGACGGCGTCGAGCGCCACGCGTGCCTCGTGCCGCGCCTCCGGCAGTTCGGCGGCCGAGTCGACGTTGCGGATGACCTCCAGGTAGCACTTGAGCTTGGGCTCGGTCCCGCTGGGGCGGATGATGATGCGGCTGAGATCCTTCGTCAGGTACAGCAGGCCGTCGGTGGGCGGCAGGTGGGCGCTGCCCTCGGCGAGGTCCGTGACGGTTTCGACGGCGGAGCCGCCGAAGGACGCCGGCGGGCTGACGCGCAGCCGGTTCATCATGGCGTCCAGGAGGCCCAGGTCCGCTACCCGGATGCTGAGCTGGTCGCTCGCATGCAGCCCGTGCACCAGGTACAGCTCGTCAAGCGTATCGAAGATGGACTTGCCGTCGGCCTTCGCCGCCGCGGCGAATTCCGCGATCAGCACGGCCGCGGAGATCCCGTCCTTGTCCCGGACCAGGGAAGGCGCGACGCAGTAACCCAGCGCCTCCTCGTAGCCGTACAGCAGCCCGGGGACACGGGCAATCCACTTGAAGCCGGTGAGGGTTTCCTCATGCGCGTAGCCAGCCGCGGCGGCAATCCGCGCGAGCAGCCGCGAGGACACAATCGAATTCGCGAACACCCCCGCCGGGGTTTCGCCGCTGCCCCTGCCGGCGGCCAGCCGCGCCACGATGTGCGCGCCGAGCAGGGCGCCGACCTCGTCGCCGCGCAGCATCCGCCAGGCGCCGGTGTCCGGATCCTTCGCGGCCACCGCGGCGCGGTCCGCGTCGGGGTCGTTGGCGATCACGAGGTCCGCGTCCACCCGGGCCGCGGTTTCGAGGGCCAGGTCCAGGGCGCCGGGTTCTTCGGGGTTGGGGAAGTTCACGGTGGGGAAGTCGGGGTCCGGTTTGGCCTGCTCGCTGACCAGGGTGACGTCGGTGAAACCGGCCGTGTGCAGCACCGCCACGGCGGTTGCGCCGCCCACACCGTGCATCGGCGTCAGGACGATCTTGAGCTCGCGGGCCGGGAAGTGCTCCGGCCTGGCCAGCGCGGCGACGGCGGCCTCGTAGTCGGCGGCGACGGACGGATCCAGCACGGTCCAGCCCTCCGTGGCCAGGGCGACGCCGGAGAGCTCACCGACGGCGTTGATTTCCGCCGCGATCAGGGCATCGTAGGGCGCCACGATCTGCGCCCCGCGTCCGCTCTCCTCAACGGCGTGGCGGCCCAGGTACACCTTGTAGCCGTTGTCCTGCGGCGGGTTGTGGCTGGCGGTGACCATCACGCCGCCGTCGCACTCCAGGGCCCGCACCGCATAGGCGAGCAGCGGAGTGGGCAGCGGGGAAGGCATTAGGAAGGTCTCGACGCCCGCGGCGGTGAGGACCGCCGCGGTCTCTTCCGCGAAGATGTCCGAGTTGTGCCGGGCGTCGTAGCCGACGACGGCGCGCGGCCGGGTGCCGGGGGCGGCCTGGGCGACGGCGCCGGTTAGGAAGGCGGTGAATCCCGCGGCGGCGCGGCGCACCACAACGCGGTTCATCCGGTTCGGGCCGGGGCCCAGGGCTGCCCGCAGCCCTGCGGTGCCGAACTGCAGGGTGCCGCTGAAACTGTCGGCGAGCTCCTGACGGGCCGCCGCGGCACCGTCGTCGGCGAGCCGGACCAGTTCGGTCAGGGCGGCGGCGGTGGCGGGATCCGGGTCCTGGGCGGCCCAGGTCCGGGCGTCGCCCAACAGGCGGGTGAGTTCGGCATCAGAAGACGTCATAGGAACCAAACTAGCGTCATTCGCCGCGGATGCCTCCCCGACAAGCGAGAGTCCGCCCGACAGATCAATCACAGCAGTCCTGGTCCCCAGCCCTTGACAGCCAATTTTCCGGACACGTAGCGTCTGGAATATGAAGATGGGCCGAGGGGTGGAGTGGGCCATACACAGTTGCGTCAACATGGCGTGGACACCGGCCGGTGAGGCGGTTAACAGCGCCCGGCTGGCGGAGTATTACAAGCTCCCGGGCGCCTATCTGAACAAACAGCTCCAGGCGCTGGTCCGCGCCGGGATCCTCGGCTCCGTCTCGGGCCCGCGCGGCGGTTTCCACCTGGCCCGCCGGCCCGAGAACGTCACCATCCTGGACATCGTCCTGGCCCTGGAAGGCCCCGATCCGGTGTTCCGCTGCGAAGGCATCCTGGCCAACGTCCCGGACGCCGACTCGGAGCAGAACTACGTCCGGACCTGCCTGATCTCCCAGACCATGCGCCAGGCCGAACTCGCTTGGCGCCAGGCGCTGGCGCGGCAGACGATCGCCGGGATCGCGGACTCAATGGAACGGCGGTTCCCGCAGGACAAGGCAAAGGCGCTCCTCTACCTGTCCCCGGGGGGCTAGGACATCACAGCTTCGCGATGATCTCCGCCAGCAGTTTGGAGATGCGCGGGCCCGCGGCGTGGCCGGCTTCGAGGACTTCCTCGTGGCTCAGCGGCACCGGGCTGATGCCGGCGGCGAGGTTGGTCACGAGCGAAATGCCGAAGACCTCCATGCCCGCGTGGCGGCCGGCGATGGCCTCCAGCGCGGTGGACATGCCCACCAGGTTCGCGCCGATCCGCTTGGCGTACTGCACCTCGGCCGGGGTTTCGTAGTGCGGGCCGGTGAACTGCGCGTAGATGCCTTCGTCCAGGCTGGGATCGACCTCGCGGGCCAGGCCGCGGATCCGTGCGGAGTACAGGTCGGTGAGGTCCACGAAAGTGGCGCCTTCCAGCGGTGACGTCGCGGTGAGGTTAATGTGGTCGCTGATCAGCACGGGCGTCCCGGGCGTCCAGTCCTCGTTGAGGCCGCCGCACCCGTTGGTCAGGACGAGGGTCTTGCAGCCGGCCGCGGCCGCGGTGCGGACCCCGTGGACGACGGCGCGGACGCCTTTGCCCTCGTAGTAGTGGGTGCGGGCGCCCAGCACCAAGGCGCGCTTGCCCTCTTTGGTCAGCACGGAGCGGATGGTGCCGACGTGGCCCACCACCGAGGGGGAGGAGAAGCCCGGGACCTCGTCCGCGGAGAGGGTGGCGGTGGTCTCGCCGATCAGTTCGGCCGCGTCCCCCCAGCCCGAGCCGAGCACCAGGGCGACGTCGTGCGCGTCGATCCCCGTCTCCTCGGCGATGTAGTCGGCGGCGGCGCGGGCGGCGTCGAAGGGGTCCGTGTTCAGGAATTCTGTTGTACTCACCGGTACAAGTTATCCTGCCGGCGGCGTGCTGCCCAGCAACCCGTCCCGGCCCCGATTCTTGGTGGTGCCGGTCCGGATGGTGGACAATGGCTGATTGTGACTACGCATCCCGATTTCAGCTCACCCCGCATCGCAATCCTGGGCGGAGGGCCCGGCGGCTACGAAGCTGCCATGGTCGCCGCCTCCCTGGGCGCGAAGGTCACCATCATCGAACGGGCGGGGCTCGGCGGCTCCGCGGTGCTGACCGACGTCGTGCCGTCCAAGACCCTGATCGCGACGGCGGACCTGATGACCCGGGTCGGCGAGGCCGGCGAGCTCGGCGTCAAGTTCGACCTCGACGGCGGCGACTGCACCCCGACGATGCGCGCGGACCTCAAGCACATCAACGACCGCCTGCTCCGGCTGGCCCGGCAGCAGTCCACGGACATCCAGAAGGGCCTCGAGAACCAGGAAGTCCGGATCATGCTCGGCTCCGGCAAAATGCTGGACAGCCACACCATTGAGGTCCTCACCGCCGACGGCACCGAAATCATCGAGGCGGACGCGATCCTGCTGGCCGTCGGTGCCCACCCGCGCGAGCTGCCCACCGCCCGCCCGGACGGCGTCCGGATCCTCAACTGGGCGCAGATCTACAACATGGACGAACTCCCCGAGGACCTGATCGTGGTCGGCTCCGGTGTGACCGGCGCCGAGTTCGCCTCCGCCTACAACGGCCTCGGATCCAGGGTCACCCTGATTTCCAGCCGCGACCGCGTGCTGCCCGGCTCGGACGCCGACGCCGCCGAGGTCCTCGAGGGCGTCTTCGAACGCCGCGGCGTCAAGGTGCTCTCCCGCGCCCGTGCCGAGACCGTGGAACGTACCGAGGACGGGGTCATCGTCACCCTCGGCGACGGCTCCAAGGTCACCGGCAGCCACTGCCTGGTCGCAGTCGGCTCCATCCCGAACACCGCCGGGATCGGCCTCGAGGAGGCCGGCGTGGCGCTCACCGAGAGCGGCCACATCAAGGTCGACGGCGTCTCCCGCACCACCGTGCCGAACATCTACGCCGCGGGCGACTGCACCGGCGTGCTGGCCCTTGCGTCCGTGGCCGCCATGCAGGGCCGGATCGCGATCGCGCACTTCCTGGGCGACAGCGTGACCCCGCTCAAACTGCACCAGGTCGCGTCCAACATCTTCACCTCGCCCGAGATCGCGAACGTGGGCGTCTCCGAGGCCGAGATCGAATCCGGCAAATACCAGGCCGACGTCGTGAAGCTCTCGCTGCGCAGCAACGCCCGGGCCAAGATGCGCAACCACAAGGACGGCTTCATCAAGATCTTCGCCCGCAAGGGCTCGGGCACCGTGATCGGCGGTGTGGTGGTGGGTCCGAACGCGTCCGAGCTGATCTTCGCGATCTCCCTCGCGGTGACCCAGAAGCTGCACGTCGACGACGTCGCAAGCACCTTCACCGTGTACCCCTCGCTGAGCGGGTCCATCTCCGAAGCGGCCCGGCGCCTGCACGTCCACATGTAGCAACATCCGCAGCACAACGGAGGCCGGATCCATGCAGAGTCCCCGCACCATGGTTGAGTCCGTGGAACGCGACCCCGTGCTGCCCGCCGGCCCGGAAGAACGCTTTGCCGGCTACGGCGTGATGGGCGTACCGTTCAGCTCCGGCTACATCCTGGCCCTGCGGCATTTTCCCGCCTCCTCCGTCGGCCCGGGCTACAACTCGGTCTGGATCCGCGATCCTGCCGGCGTCTGGACGATGCACAGCACCGCCGCCCCCGGGTCCTCCTGTCCCCGCTACTTCGGCAGCGCCCTCGGATCGGCGTCGACAGGCGGGATCTCCATCCGGTGGCGTGACGACTACTCCTTCAGCGTGGAGGTCGGCGACGGGGTGGACCTGAGCTGGGACGTGACGCTGGCCGCAACCCCGATCACCCGGCTCATGTCGGCGGTGGCAGGGTCGGTCCCGGAGCGGCTGTGGCGCAACCGGACGTTCCTGCGCGCCATGGGCGCTGTCGCAGGCCCGGTGCTGGGAGCAGGACACATCGGGCTGACGGGCAGGGTGCCCAACGGCCAGACCTTTGGCGCGCGCCCCCGGCAGCTGTGGCTTGTCCGCGGGAGCACGGCGCACCTGCAGGGGCACAATCTGGGACGGGCGTCGGCGCTGCCCGTCCAGGACAGGCTCGGGGACTTCTGGATCCCGCAGCGCGGCATCTTTATGATCGGCTCGTCAGTGTTCGAGCCCTACGACCCCGCCACCCATCGCGCCGCGGAGCACTGAACCGCACAAGGAAGGACCCGGCGGCAGCCGCCGCCGGGTCCTTCCTTGCTGTTTCCGGTGAGGCCGGGACCTAGAACGGGTACGGGGCGATGTCCGGCCGGACCGTGAGCCACTGGATTTCGGTGAAGGACTCCATGTTGGCGTGGTGTCCGCCGATCCGGGAGCCGTTGCCCGAGTTCTTCATCCCGCCGAACGGGGAGTTCGCCTCGTCGGAGACCGTCTGCTCGTTGATGTGCACCTTGCCCGAGTCCAGCTGGTCCGCAATGGTCATCGCCAGGCCCACATCGCCCAGGATGCCGATCGAGAGCCCGTATTCGTTGCCGTTGGCCAGGGCCACCGCTTCCTCCACGGTGGAGAACTTCATCACCGGGGCCACAGGGCCGAAGATCTCGTCCTTCCACGCCGGGCTGGCGACGTCGAGGTCGGCGAGGACGGTGGGCCGGTAGAACCTGCCGTCGTGCGTGCCGCCGGCGGCCAGCCGGGCGCCGCCCTGCACCGCGTCCTGGACGATCGTGTCGATCCGGTGCAGCTGTTTGTCGTCGATGATCGGGCCCAGGGCCACGGTCCCGCTCGTCGGGTCCCCGACGGGAAGATGGCCGGCCTTCTCCGCGAGGGCGCTGACGTAGTCGTCGTAGATGTCCTCGTGGACGATGTGGCGCCCGGCGGCCATGCAGATCTGCCCCTGGTGCATAAACGAGCCGAACGCCGCGGCGGAGGCGGCCTTGGGCAGGTCCGCGCCCGGCAGCACGATCAGCGCGTTGTTGCCGCCGAGTTCCAGGTGCGCGCGCTTGAGCAGCCGCCCGGCGGTCTCGCCGATCTTCCGCCCGGCCGCCGTCGAGCCGGTAAAGGCGATGACGCTGACCTCGGGAGCCTCGACGACGGCGGCGCCGATCTCGGCCCCGCCGTGCAGCAGCGCCAGGAGCCCGGGCGGCAGCCCGGCCTCCTCGAAGATCCGCATCAGCGTGACCCCGCCGCAGACCGCCGTGCGGGGGTCGGGCTTGAGCAGCACGGCGTTGCCGAGGGCCAGCGCGGGGGCGACCGCGCGGATGGAGAGGATCAGCGGGAAGTTGAACGGCGCAATCACGGACACGACGCCGACCGGACGCCGGCGCGCGAAGGACCAGCGGTTCTCGTTCGAGGTCAGCACATCCCCGGCGGGGAGGGAGGGCAGCGCCGAGGCGTCGTAGCATTCGTTGGCCGCGATGTGCGTTTCCAGGCCGGCCTTGGGCGGGATGCCGCCGGACTCGCGCACGATCCAGCCCTGGATCTCGGCGGCGTGCTCCTCCCAGAGCATGCCCGCGCGGCGCAGCACGGCGGCGCGGTCCTCGGGGTTGAGTTTCGCCCAGTCCTTCTGGGCGGCCGCCGCCGTTGTGGCGGCTTCACGGACATCGTCCGCGGAGGCGAGGCCATAGCTGCCGAGCGTCGCGCCGGTGGCCGGCTCGACGGCGTCGGCTGTCCCGCCGCCTCCCGGGCGCCAGCCGTTGAGGTAGATCTTGCCCTCCCAGTGGGAGGCGTCGAGCAGGGACATGTCCTGTCCTTTCGTGGGGGATACGTCGTACCGCACCGGCCGGCCGGCCGTGGACCGGACCGGAGCCTTTGTACATCACATGCCGCGGGGCGGCCGCCGTCAAGGGTGCGGTGCGCTTTCGAGACGACGGTGACGTTCGGCCCTACTTCTTCGCCGCGGTGCGCGGGCACAGTGGAGCATGGCCAACATCTATGTCCCCTACGGGAGCGTTGAAGGACAGACAGCCCAGATCGCCGAGTACATCGTAGAGCTGATCCGGGCCCACGGGCACCAGGCTGAGGCGGCGGACCTCAAGCACGCCGGGGACACCCTCCCGGGCGGCTACGACGCCGTCATCGTGGCGGCGTCGGTGCATATGGGCAAACACGAGGGGTTCGTGACCGACTTCGTGAAGAAGAACCGCTCAGAGCTCGAAAGCCTGCCGTCAGCCCTGGTTTCGGTCAGCCTGGCCGCCCACGGAGACGAGCAGAGCGCGGAGGGCTACGTGGAGAAGTTCGAGGAGGAAACTGGGTGGCGGCCCGCGCACGTCGGGTTGTTCGCCGGCGCCCTGCTCTACACCCACTACAACTTCCTCAAGAAGCACATCATGAAGAAGATCGCCTCCGACAAGGGGTCCCCGGACCTGGACACCACCCGCGACTACGTCTACACCGAATGGGACGGCGTCCAGCGGTTCACCGAGGACTTCCTGGCCGGTCTGGCTTCAACGCCACGTTAGCAGCGGGCAGGTCTTGGGGTCGGACCCAGGGCTCAGGAGCAGGCGTACGGCGGAATCCTGTCCCAGGCGTTGTAGGGCTTGAACCAGTGCTCGAAGCCCAGCCGGTCGGCGTCGTCCTCAAGAACGTCGAGGCTGTCCGAGAACAGCGCTTCGCTGTCCGCGTCCTCCAGCAGGACCTCCTCCACCTGCGCCCGCCAGTCCTCCGGGAGGTCGAGTTCGTAGATGTCCTCGGTGATTTCCGCCTGATCGAGCAGGCAGCGGACGGCGAGTTCGGCGGCGAGGCAACCGGGAGCGGTCCAGCCGCGGACCAGGGACGCCGTAACGTCGGCGGCGACCACGATGAACTTCTGGGTGAATTTCGCGTCGTAGCTGGCGGCGAACTGCGGCGGCAGCGAGGACAGCACCGACGTTCCGGCGATGTCCGCTGGGGTGCCGGTGTCGAGTTTGCTGAGGGTGCCCAGATCGCGGAAGAGCTGGTCGATGAGAATGCTCGACGAGTTCCACAGCAGGCCCGCCAACAGGCGCGTCCGGCGCACGGAATCCTGACGGTCCTCCGCCGGGACGGCCGCCATTTCCTCCAGATCCTCCGGGTCGAACAGGAGCCGCTGCTCCGGCGTCATGTCATCCGGATGCGGGTCTAGCCCCAGGAGCTCGAGGCTCAGCCCCGTCAGCCTGTCGGCTTCGGTCAGGAGTTCTTCGGTGATGTCGTCGTCGTCGGCGCTCATGGCCCCGATGCTACCCGCCATCCGTTCCCCACCCGATTCCTGTTACGCGGCGGAGTGGGGCCCTCGTCAGGCGGCAGCTGCGCGTGGAGTGCCCGACGTCTGGCTGCCACTCGCCATCCTGACGGATACGAGATAGACGATCCCGCAGATCAGGGGAACCACGCTCGCAGCCGTCAGCGACGCGACCGGGCCCGACCTGCCGATGATTGTAATCAGCAGCGGCAGCACGCCCAGGGCGACGAGCAGCCAGCCGGCCAGCGCGGTCCGTTTCAGGCCGAGCACGGCGGCCGGGAACGACAGGGCGACGACGCTGACGGCGATCACCGGCCCGTTTTCGCTGATGAATGCACGCAGGGCGGCGGGGTCGAAGGCGAGCCACACACACGCCGCGATGAAGGAGGACGCAAGCGCGAGCAACAGGGGAGCGGTCGGGGCCGGCCAGAACCAGGCTCCGACGGCGAGGATCAGCATCGGCAGCACCCAGGCGAGCGTGATCAGCAGCCCGGTATTGCCGCCGGGATCCTGCATGGCGTAGCCGCCGATGAAGATCCCCGCGAGGACTGTGAACACCGCCATGACCGCCGCGCCGGTGCGTTGCAGTGCCGTGGCCCGCCGCTGCGGATCCTTTTCTCGTGCGAAGACAATGCCCAGCACGACGGCGACCACCACGATCGCGCCGAGGGCCAGGATGATGGGGACGTCCATGGGGTGCCTCCTGCGGATGAACCGAACCTAGCTTCAGTACACGCCGGCGGGGCGGGCTGGCCAAGGGGAAAAAGGCCCGCTTCGGGGCGGGGCATGCGTTGATTGCACCCATGTCCGGGCTACCTGGTAAGTAGACAATTTTGGGGCGTGAACCGCAGCCGGAACGGGGCTGGAAAGTGCCTCCGCACTAGGGGCCTATCGGATTGGTGCTGTTAATGGTGCAGTTCAAATATGTCACCAGGAGCCCGACGTGTCTGGGGTCAGTCCTCAACACCAGTCTCCGAAGAAGTGCAGCGGAGATTCAGCCACCTCACTCGCTACATGATGGTCTTCACGCCGGTCATGGTGATCCTGACCCTTCTGCCGATAGATACCGAACCGTGGGTGTGGATCAAAGTGGCCATCCTCGCTACTGGAACCATCATTCTGACCGTGTGGGCAACTCGGTTTTCGTTGTGGCAACGGGACGAATACTGGAGGGAACGCGGCAAGGACCCCAAGCATCCCGAGCGCCTGCCGAACCATCCCGCTGACTGAATTGGAGCAGTGCTGCCGCCGACAAGGCCGCTGCCGATAAGGCCGCAGCTGAGAAGGCGTCCCGGTACGTGCCACCCGCTCCCGTCGCGCCGGCAGTTCCCGCGGCTCCGGCTGCTGCGCCTTTTGCGAACTGCACCGCCGCTAGAGCCGCGGGTGCTGCTCCCGTCTACCGGGGCACGCCCGGGTACGGTACTCACCTCGACCGCGACAAGGACGGCATCGGCTGCGATAAGTAAGTGCTGAAGAGAGGGGCCGCCTGCTGGGTGGCCCCTCTGTTGTGTTCGGGAGCCCAGGTCCCGCCAGGAACCCAAGGAAAACCAAAGCAGGCTGGACGAGAATGCGAGCCACGGCCTGCGCATGGCCCTGAGGTGATACGAGGTACGGGAAGAGAGGGCAACGTGAAAAGCATCAGAATCACAATGACTCTTCTGGCTTTGGCATTCGGCAAGGTGCCAAGGCCGTCCGCCGCGTCGCCGTGGCGATCACAGAAGAACCTTTCCGGGGACGACTATCCAGAGCGTGGAGAGGCGAAGACGTGGGTGATCATCGCACTGGTTTCGGCGGCTTTGATCGCGGTACTTTTGGCGGTCTCCGGCCCGACACTGGCGCTCCTGTGGAGTCAGGTATTGGACCGATTCGGGTAGGGGAAAAAGACCCTATCTCCGGGCAGGTCGCATATGCCATCGTGTCGCCATGTGGATCGTCGTGCTGCTCGCCATCGGGGTAGTGGTCGCACTCTGGCAGGTCATTCTGGCCGGGCTCGTCCTTTGGGCGCTTGTGGCCTGCATCAGGTGGTGGATGGCGGCCTTCGCTGTAGCGGGGCCGAGGCCGAGCCACCCCCGAAAGCCTGTCCAGTCCAGGCCTGTGGCCAGACCAATTCAGACCCGTCCGGTGGCCAAGCCTATCCAGACCCGGACTGAGCCCAAGCCCAGGAAGCCCGAGCCCGTCCGTGAGCCGCCCTCGCCCGACTACCTGCCCAGGTGGACTGCCAGCCGGCGGCTGGATACCGGCCTTGAGCATGCCCAGTGGCAGAAGAGCTTCGACGACGCGGGGCAGTAAGACCGCACGCCGTGTTCGAAAGGGACCCGGGCTGATGGTTATGAACGCACGAGCGCCCGCGGCAACTGCCGCGGGCGCCCCTGCGTTTGTCGGAAGTTACGGGGCCAGCAACGCGCAGACGTCCGTCACGGTTCCCTTGCCGGAGAACAATTCCTTTTCCGATCCGTCGGAGTTGAGCTTCCAGGACATGGTGCCCCTCGTGAAGAACAGCCCGGCGGAGTGCCCTTCCACGACGTCAGTGGTGGCGGGATCGTCGGGAACGTAGGGAACGATGATGATGTTCGACCCCGTTGCGGTGACATCAAAGCTGCCGTCGGAAAGGGTTGTTACGTGCGTCGCCCCGGTGATGACGTAGCTAACGGTCTTCCCTGAGGGACCCGTCAGAGTAACCCTCAGGTTCGGACCGGTAAAGACCGTGCGGTCTCCCGGCAACCGGAGTTCCCCTGTCTTGCCCGAAAGCTGGACCTCGGCGTCGAAGTCTTGGCAATCTAAGTAGAAGGGCTCTTCGTTGACCGGTACGGGGACGGCCAGGTTGTCGGTGGGCGCGGCGACGGCCGGGCCGACGCTTGCGCCTGCTGCCAGTCCGGCAGCGAGTGCGAGAGTGAGTGGGGCGAGCCAGCTTTTCATGAAGATCCTCCTGGATAGCTTGCGAAAGTCCCCCCGGACAAAACGGGACGAGTCCCTAACGGCAAAGCCCTTGCATGCTAACCCCGTCCACGCGGCCCGCCTGCGAGTGTTCACTACTCGCATCTGGAGTGCCCACTACCTGCGAAGCTCCCCGTTCCCGTTTCACGCCTTCGCGAGGGCGCTGGTGCGCAGGCAGGTCGTTGCCCGGAAGGCGATGGAAGCAATGGCGGCCGGGGCTAAGACAGCGGCGGTCCGGTGTCAGGCCACGGCCCCCTGAAAGTGCTTTTCGATGAGTCCCTTGATGTCGTCATGGCAGCCGCCGCACCCTGTCCCGGCGCGGGTGGCGCCCGAGACTTCGGCTACCGTCCCGCAGCCGCCGGTCACCGCAGCGGCGATCTTGGTCCCGCTGACCCCGGCGCACCGGCACACGGTGCGCTCCGGGTCGGCAGCGCCGGCAGCGGCCGCCTGGTCCGGCCCGTCGAGGCGCAGCAGCAGCGACCGGTCCGCCGGGAGCTCGGCGCCGCGTTCGAAGAGCTGCACCAGCTCGGCCCCGGTGCGGGGCATACCCACTGCCACCAGGCCCTCGAGGACACCGGCGCGCGTGGTCATCTTCACGTAGCGGCCGTGCTCGGGATCCGCCCACTGCGCGATCTGCAGCCTGGCCCGGCCGTTCACGGCACCGGCCGTCAGAGCTTCCTCGTCCCACGGGTCGGCGGACACATCCCCGGCCACCGCCATGTTCATGCCCCGAGCCTTGAGCACCACCACACCCGGCAGCTCCGGCGGAAGCGCCGGCAGCTTCTCGGCGTCGGCAGCCCCGGACGCCAGCAGCGTTAGGTACTGGGCGAGCCATTCGGCCTGGCGCCAGCCCGGGCCCACCAGCCCGGACGGGCCGCGGGCCGTCCGGCATTCCGTGCAGTCGGGCTCGGGGCAGCGGACCTCGGCGCAGTCTCCGATCGCAAATATGTGCGGCTCGTGGTGTGCCCGGAGCTTGTGGTCCACCAGGATCCCTGCGCCGGTGGAGAGCCCGCAGCCTTCGGCGAGTTCAGTCCGCGGGCGCACGCCGCAGGAGAGAACCAGCAGGTCGCCGTCGATCGCGGACCCGTCGTCGAGCAGCAGCGCCGAAAAGCCGCCGTCGGGAGCGTTGTGTTCCACTCCGGTGGACCGGGCGTTGCCGGCCACCCGCACGCCGCAGTTCCGCAGCGAAGCCGCGAGCACGGCGCCGCCGCCGCGGTCGATGTTGCGGCCCAGCGGATGCGGGCCGTTGTGCACCACGGTCACCGTGGCGCCTTCCTCGGCTGCGGCGAGGGCCGTCTCCAGGCCCAGCACGCCGCCGCCCAGCACCACCACGCGCTTGCCGCCGGCCACCGCCGCCTGCAGCACCGAAGCGTCGCGCAGGTCCCGCAGCGCGGTGACGCCGGCCGGCAGGACCGGCGCGGCCGGGTCCGGGTTGAGCCCGGTGAGGTTGGGGATCACCGGGCGGGAGCCGGTGGCGAAGACCAACCGGTCGTAACCGGGGGATGTGCCGTCGCTGAGGACCAGCTGCTGCCGGGCGCGGTCCACGCGGCGGACCCGGACACCCAGCCGGACGTCGACGCCGTCGGCAATCAGCGCAGCGGCGTCGGAGAGCGCCAGGGCCGACGCCGTGGTCCGCCCGACGCCGAGATCCGCCACGAGCACGCGGTTGTACGCGGCCTCTGCCTCCTCGCCGATCACCGTCAGGTGCGCGAGTCCGCTTTGGACCGCCGGGAGCAGCTCGTCGACCAGCCGCGCGGCCACCGGCCCGAAGCCCACAACAACAATGCGCTCAGTCATGACGCACCTTCCTTCTGCAGTTCATTCGCGCGGAGATTGGCGGCGCCGGGCCTGACCCAGACGTGGCTGTTCTTGAACTCCGGCATTCCGGAGATCGGATCCGTGGCCGCCTCCGTGAGGCGGTTGGCGCTCTCCAGTTCCGGAAAGTGGAACGGCAGGAACACCGTTTCTGGCCGGATGTCCGTGCTCAGCTCGGCGCGGCAGGCCACCTCGCCGCGCCCGTTGGAAATCGAAACGACGTCGCCCTCGGCGATGCCCTGAGCGGCGGCGGCCGACGGATGGATCTGCAGCCGCGCTTCCGGTTGGGCCGCGGCCAGCGCGGCCACCCGCCGGGTCTGCGCGCCGGACTGGTAATGCTCCATCAGCCGCCCGGTGATCAGCGTCATCGGCTTGCCCACCTGAAAACTGCCGGCCCGGTCCGCGGCGTCGGCAGCATCCGAAGCCGAAGCCGCACGACGGCGGGGCGTCACCGGAGTGAACACGGCCCGCCCGTCCGCGTGGGCAAAGGAGTCCAGGAACAGCCGCGGGGTGCCGTTGCTGCCGGCGGGGTAGGGCCAGTAGGCGGCCTCGCCGCGGTCCAGCATGGCGTAGTCGATCCCGGAGTAATCGGCCAGGCCGCCGGAGGACGCGAGCCGGAGTTCCTCAAAGACGGTTTCCGGATCCTCGCTGAACATCGACGGGGCGTCCAGGGCCTCGGCCAGCCGGGTCATGATCCACAGCTCGCTGCGCACCCCGGGCGGGGGAGCGAGGGCCCGGCGGCGGCGGAGCACCCGGCCCTCAAGGTTGGTCAGGGTGCCTTCCTCCTCGGCCCACTGGGTGACCGGAAGGATCAGGTCCGCCTCCGCGGCGGTCTCGGAGAGGAAGAAATCGCAGACCACCAGGAAGTCCAGGCTCCGCAGTCCGGCGATCACGGCGTTGACGTCCGGGGCGGACACCGCCACGTTGGCGCCGTGCACGAAGAGGCAGCGGACGCCGTCGGGCTGTCCGAGGGACTTCAGGAGCTGCACGGCGGGCAGGCCGGGGCCGGGAATGAGCCCTTCCGGCACGCCCCAGACCTCGGCCATGTGGGCGCGGGCGGCGGGGTCGGTGATCTTGCGGTAGCCGGGGAGCTGGTCCGCCTTCTGGCCGTGTTCGCGGCCGCCCTGGCCGTTGCCCTGGCCGGTGAGTGTGCCGTAGCCGCTGCGCGTGGAGCCGGGCAGGCCCAGCAGCAGGGAGAGGTTGATGGCCGCGGTGGCGGTGTCCGTGCCGTCGACGTGCTGTTCCACGCCGCGGCCGGTGAGGATGTAGCTGCCGCCGCGGCGCGAGCCGTCGGCGAGCCGGCGGGCGGTGTCGCGGATCAGCCCCGCCGGGACGCCTGTGAGGGACTGCACGCGCTCGGGCCAGTAGGAGGCGACACTGCGGACGACGGCGTCGTACCCGGCGGTGCGGGCCGCGATGTAGCCGGCGTCGGCCAGGCCCTCGTGGATCACGACGTGGGCAAGGCCCAGCAGCAGGGCGAGGTCGGTGCCGGGCAGCGGCTGCAGGTGCAGGCCGCCGCCGTCGGAGGTGAACGCCGCGGTGGCGGAACGTCGGGGGTCCACCACGATCAGGCCGCCGGCGTCGCGGGCGCCCTGCAGGTGCTGCACGAACGGGGGCATGGTCTCGGCGACGTTGGAGCCGAGCATCAGGATGGTGCTGGCGGCATCGAGGTCCTCCAGCGGGAAGGGCAGGCCGCGGTCAAGGCCGAAGGCGCGCATCCCGGCCGCGGCGGCGGAGGACATGCAGAACCGGCCGTTGTAGTCGATCCGTGAGGTGCCCAGGGCCAGCCGGGCGAACTTGCCCAGCTGGTAGGCCTTCTCGTTGGTGAGCCCACCGCCGCCGAAGACGCCGACGGCGTCCGCCCCGTGGCGGGCGCGGGTGGACTTCACCGCAGCGGTGATGCGCTCCAGCGCCTCGTCCCAGCCGATCGGGCGGTGGACGCCGTCGGCGCCCTTAAGCAGCGGTTCGGTGACACGGCCGGGGTGGTTCAGCAGCGACGCCGAGGTCCAGCCCTTGCGGCACAGCCCGCCCCGGTTCGTGGGGAAATCCCGTCCGGCCACGTCCAGGAGGGCGGCGGCGGGCTGCTCCGGCACGGGGACTGACCCCGGCTGGGAGGCCGGGGTCAGCGCCGCTGGTGTGGTGAGCGTCATGGCGCACTGCAGAGCGCAGTAGGGGCAGTGCGTGTCGGCGCCGTTGGTCATGTTAGACGTGTCCCATCGCGTTTCGGTTGGCGTTGCGGATGTAGCAGAACCAGCAGACGACCAGCATCAGGACATAGGCCCCGACGAAGCCGTAGAACGCGGGGGTGTAGGAGCCGCTGGCGCTGTTGGAGGCGTTGAGCACCTGCGGGATGACGAAGCCGCCGTAGGCGCCGATGGCCGAGATCAGGCCAAGGGCCGAGGAGGCGAGGCGCTGGGTGGTGACCGTGCTGGCGCCGGCCTTGGCTGCCCGGCTGGAGGTGGCGAAGATGATCGGGATCATCCGGTACGTTGCGCCGTTGCCGAAGCCGCTGGCGGTGAAGAGCAGCAGGAACAGGCCCAGGAAGAGCCAGAAGTTCTTCAGCGGCAGGGTCCAGATCATGGTCAGGGTGATGACGGCCATCGCGGCGAACGCTGCGACGGTCATCCGGGCGCCGCCCATGCGGTCCGCCATGCGTCCGCCGTAGGGGCGGGCCAGCGAGCCGACCAGCGGGCCCAGGAAGGCGAGGGACAGGGCAACAGTGCCGACTCCGATGGAGGAGAATGCCGGGAAGTAGTCCTTGATGAGCTTGGGGAACACACCGGCGAAGCCGATGAAGGAGCCGAAGGTGCCGATGTACAGCAGCGCCATGATCCACAGGTGCGGTTCCTTGAGCGCGGCGAGCGAACCCGCGACGTCGCCCTTGGCGCTGGTGAGGTTGTCCATGTACTTCCAGGCGCCGAACGCGGCGATCAGGATGAAGGGGACCCACATCCAGCCGGCCATGGGCAGGTTCACGGTGCCGGCGGCCAGCAGGGTGATCGCAATCGGGACGGCAAGCTGTGCGACGGCGGCACCGAGGTTTCCGCCGGCGGCGTTCAGGCCCAGCGCCCAGCCCTTCTCGCGGGCCGGGTAGAAGAAGGTGATGTTCGCCATCGAGCTGGCGAAGTTGCCGCCGCCGAAGCCGGCGAGGGCGGCCACGAACAGCATGGTGCCGAACGGGGTCTCCGGGTTGGAGACGCACAGGGCCAGGCCGATCGAGGGGATCAGCAGCAGCAGGGCCGAGACGATGGTCCAGTTGCGGCCCCCGAAGCGGGGGACCATAAAGGTGTAGGGGATCCGGAGGGTGGCGCCGACCAGGCTCGGCATCGAGATGAGCCAGAAGATTTCCGAGGTGGTGAAGGTGAAGCCGGCGGCGGGCAGCTGGACCACCACGATCGACCAGAGCTGCCAGACGACGAAGCCGAGGAACTCGGCGAAGATGGACCAGTTCAGATTGCGGCGGGCAATGGTGCGTCCCTGGGACTCCCACTGTTCCTTGTTCTCGGCATCCCAGTTGGCAATCCAGCGGCCGGGGCGGTATTCAAGGGCGGGACCGCCGAGGGTGGTGCCGGTGTTAAGAGTGGGGGAAATGCCGGTTGGGGCATCTGCAGTGCGTTCAGCAGTCACGGGGACCTCCTTGGGGGATGTTGTCCTTCCAAGGTAGGTAATCCGCGTTTCCGGGAGCCTCGCCGTTTGTTAACGTGCTGTGACGTTTGCCTATCGGCGCGTTTGTGGCGGGGTGAGGGTCTCCGTTAGGCGTAGTGTGATGACCACCACGTGAGACAAATCCCGGCGTCCAAATAGTGGAACATTTGTCCATTGACTGGACGCCGGAAACTATTATGTAAGCATACGTATCCTCTTCCGGGCGGCCTCCTGCAGGCCCAGCCCGGTCTTCACGAAAGCGCTACTACATGTCATCCACTGCCACCTCCGCGGAGCATGGGTCCGCCCAACCGGTGAACTCGCGCGGCCGCGTTATCGTCGCCAGCCTGGTTGGCACCACCGTTGAGTTCTACGACTTCTACGTGTACGCCACCGCCGCTGTGCTCGTTTTCCCGCGGCTGTTCTTCCCCGGCCAGAACGAGACCACCCAGCTGCTGAGCTCGTTCGCCGTGTTCGGCGTCGCGTTCATCGCCCGTCCGCTCGGGTCCATCATTTTCGGGCACTTCGGTGACAAGTTCGGCCGCAAGGGCACCCTCGTGGCGTCGCTGCTGACCATGGGTATTGCCACCTTCCTCATCGGCTGCCTCCCGACGGCGCTTGTTCCGGGCTGGGAGTTCTGGGCGCCGGCACTGCTCGTCGTCATGCGCTTCGCCCAGGGCCTTGCCCTCGGCGGCGAATGGAGCGGGGCCGCCCTGCTGGCCACCGAGAACGCCCCGGCGAACAAGCGTGCCATCTACGGCACGTTCCCGCAGCTGGGTGCGCCCATCGGCTTCATCATCGCCAACGTGATCTTCCTGGTCTTCAGCTACGCCCTGTCACCCGAGGCCTTCATGGCATGGGGCTGGCGTGTGCCGTTCCTGCTCAGTGCCGTCATGGTCATCATCGGGCTCTACGTCCGGCTCAAGCTGATCGAGACCCCGGCCTTCACCAAGGTTCTGGAGTCCAATGAGGTCGCCAAGCTGCCGCTGGCCCGGGTCTTCAACACCAGCTGGCGCAAGCTGATCCTGGGCACGTTCATCATGCTCGCCACCTACGTGCTGTTCTACCTGATGACCACGTTCACGCTGACCTATGGCACCCGCGCCTCCAGCCTGGACGCCGCGAAGGCCGCAGCGGAGAAAGCCGGCAAGCCGATGACCGAGGCCGCGGCCGCTGCGTTCGTCCCCGGCCTGGGCTACACCCGCAACGACTTCCTCTGGATGCTGATTGCCGGCGTCGTGTTCTTCGGTATCTTCACCCTGGTCTCCGGCCCGCTGGCCGAGAAGTACGGCCGCCGCAAGATGCTGATCGCCGTGACCCTCGGCATCATCGCGTTCGGCCTGCTCTTCGTTCCGCTGTTCAGCGCCGGTTTCGTCGGCACGATGGCCCTGCTGATCATCGGATTCTCCCTGATGGGGCTGACCTTCGGGCCCATGGGTGCGCTGCTCCCGGAGCTGTTCCCGACAAACGTCCGCTATACCGGCTCCGCCATCAGCTACAACTTCTCCAGCATCCTCGGTGCGGCCGTGGCGCCGTTCATCGCCGTCTGGCTCTGGGAAGTGGGCAAGGGCAGCCCGATGCTGGTCGGCGTCTACCTCGCCTCCATGGCGGTGCTGACGCTGATCGCCCTGTTCGTCAGCAAGGAAACCCGCGACCTGGAATACACCAACAACGTCGCCTGACCCCGGTTCCCGGGCTGGGGCTGACGCTCCCGCCCGGTTACCGACAGAAATGCCCGGCGTGTTCACTGAACACGCCGGGCATTTCCGTGTCGGCGGGAGGGGCCGGGGAAAGTAACAGGGCAGGAACGCCCGGAACGCGGACCGGAAGACTGGGCAGGAACGCCGGACAGCGGACCGGAAGACCGTGCCTAGCGCGCGTAGAGTTCCACGAAGTTCCGCAGGATCTTCATGGGTTCCGTGGCCGTGAACCGCCGGGCATCCTCCATCAGCATTTCGGCCGATTCCGGCGGGAAATAACCGGCATGGCGGTAGATGTCGATCCTGGTGACCAAGCCCTGCGCATCGAGTTCGGGGTGGAACTGTGTGGCGTACAGGTTGGTTTTGATCCTGAACATGTGCACCGGGCAGGCGGCGGAGCTGGCCAGCAGCACGGCGTGGGAGGGGAGCAGGGTGCAGGCTTCCTTATGGCCGGTGAAGGCCGTGAAGCTGTCCGGCAGCCCGCGCAGCAGGGGGTCCGCCAGCCCTTCTTCCGTCAGCTTGATGGTCACACCGCCGAGGCCCTCGCCGTAGGTCCGATCGATCACGGCGCCCTGGTGCCGGCCCAGCGTGCCGACCCCGTAGCAGGCGCCCAGGAAGGGGAAGTCCTCGGGCACGATCCGGTCCAGCAGGGCCGCGAGCTCATGCTCCACCCGGTGCTGGACGTCGCTCTTTTCCTCGGCGGGGTCGCTGGAGGTGAAGGGACTGCCGCCCACGATCACCCCGGAGTACTCGGAGAGATCCAGCCGGGGCAGCGGCGCGGCTTCCAGCCGGATCCGCCGCAGCTGCGAGGGTTCGAGCCCTCCGTAGCGCAGGTAGGCTTCGTATTCGTCCTCGGCGGCGGCGTCCTCGGCCCGGGAGGCCAGGAGCAGAAATGGTTTCACAGACCAAGTCTGCACGGGCGGGACGCGGGGGCGCCAGAGGCGCGCCTGCGTCCCGCCGTCTGACGGCTACTCGGCGGCGTCGTCCTCGATCAGCGCGATGATGGCGCCAGCCGAGACGGTCTCGCCGGCCGTGGCGGACAGCCCGATCACGATTCCGGCGCGGTGCGCGGTGAGCGGCTGCTCCATCTTCATGGCCTCGAGCACCACCACCAGGTCGCCCTCGGCAACGAGGGCGCCCTCGACGACGGCCACCTTGACGATGGTGCCCTGCATCGGTGAGGTCAGGGCGTTGCCGCTGGCGGCCGCGACGGCGCCGCCGGTGCGGGACCGCTTCTTGGCCTTGGCCGGCTTGACGGCCCCTGAGCCGCCTCCGGTGCCCAGCGACGCCGGGAGGACGACCTCAAGGCGCTTGCCGCCGACCTCGACGACGACGCGCTGGCGTTCGCCGGCGTCGGGCGTTTCAGCCTCGGTGCCGGTTGGCGTCCAGGCGGGGATGTCGTTGACGAAGGCCGTTTCGATCCAGCGGGTGTGGATCTTGAACGGGCCCTCGGCGGGGGCGAAATCGGGGTTGGTGACGACGGCGAGGTCGAACGGGATGACGGTGGGGATGCCCTCCACCACCATCTCCTCGAGGGCGCGGCGGGCTCGCTGCAGGGCCTGCGGGCGGGTGGCGCCGGTGACGATCAGCTTGGAGAGCATCGAGTCGAAATTGCCGCTGATGATGTCGCCCTGCTCCACGCCGGAGTCGATCCGGACGCCGGGCCCGGTCGGGTTCTTGAGCAGGGTGATGGTGCCGGGGGCGGGCATGAAGTTCCGGCCCGGGTCCTCGCCGGTGATGCGGAATTCGATGGAGTGGCCGCGGACTTCCGGGTCCCCGTAGCCGAGTTCCTCGCCGCGGGCCAGCCGGAACTGCTCGCGGACGAGGTCGATTCCGGTGACCTCCTCGGAGACGCAGTGCTCCACCTGGAGGCGGGTGTTGACCTCGAGGAAGGAGATGGTGCCGTCCTGGCCCACGAGGAACTCGCAGGTGCCGGCGCCGAGGTAGCCGGCTTCCTTCAGGATGGCCTTGGAGGATTCGTAGAGCCGGCGGTTCTGCTCCTCGGTGAGGAACGGGGCCGGTGCTTCCTCGACGAGCTTCTGGTTGCGGCGCTGCAGCGAGCAGTCGCGCGTGGAGACCACCACGACGTTGCCGTAGGCGTCGGCGAGGCACTGGGTCTCGACGTGGCGCGGGGCGTCCAGGAAGCGCTCGATGAAGCACTCGCCGCGGCCGAAGGCGGCGACGGCTTCACGGACGGCGGATTCGAACAGTTCGGGGATTTCCTCGCGGGTGCGGGCCACCTTGATGCCGCGGCCGCCGCCGCCGAAGGCTGCCTTGATGGCGACCGGCAGGCCGAACTTGTCGACGAACTCGAGGATTTCCTCGGCGGATTCGACCGGGTCGGCGGTGCCGGGAACCTGGGGGGCGCCGACCTTTTCGGCGATGTGGCGAGCCTGGACTTTGTCGCCCAGGGCGGAGATCGCGGCGGGGGAGGGGCCGATCCAGGTGATGCCGGCGTCGATCACTTTGGCGGCGAACTCGGCGTTCTCGGCCAGGAAGCCGTAGCCGGGGTGGATGGCGTCGGCACCGGAGCGGTGGGCCACCTCAATCAGCTTGTCCATCACGAGGTAGGACTCGGCGGCGGTGTTGCCGCCCAGGGCGTAGGCCTCGTCGGCGAGCTTGACGTGCAGCGCGTCGCGGTCCGGGTCCGCGTAGACCGCCACGGAGGCGATGCCCTCATCGCGGGCGGCGCGGATGATGCGCACGGCGATTTCGCCGCGGTTGGCGATCAGCACCTTGCTCAGCGGATGGGTGGCTGCGGCGGTGCCTTCTGGGGCTGATCGCTGCACGGGGGTTGCGGACTGCTCCGAATTTGCTGACAAGGCGTCTCCTTCTTTCCTTCAGGGAGCCTAGCGCGGTTTTGTGGGTTCCGCCGATATTACTTGCGGATTCCGCGGTCAAAGGGCCCCACCTTTGTAGGGTTGCTACAAAGCTCTGCGAATTAGCTCACTCGGCCCGGAGCAGTGCGGGATCCGCGGCGCCGGTGGTCCACAGTTCCGTGATGCCCACCTGCGCCTGGTTCAGCAGTCCGCGGAGGGTGGAAATGGACAGCCCGACGACGGCGTGCGGGTCGCCGTCGACCTTGCGGATGAAGGCTCCGCCGTAGCCGTCGATCGTAAAGCTGCCGGCACACTGCAGGGGCTCACCGGTGGCGATGTACGCGTCGATTTCCTCGACGCTCATCTCCATGAAGTGGACCTCGGCGGAGGTGACGTGCCCGAGGGTTGCGCCGGAGCCGGCAGCCCCGGATTCATCGGTCTCCTCGGTGTCGCGGCAGTCGACGAGCCAGTGTCCGGTGTGCAGCACGCCCTTGCTGCCGCTCATCCGGAGCATCCGCTCCCTGGCGACCTCGGCCGTGTAGGGCTTGCCGTGCGCCTCGCCGTCGAACTCGAAGACCGAATCGCAGCCGATCACCAGGGCGCCGTCGGCCTCGGGCAGGGAGGCCACGGCTTCGGCTTTGGCCCGGGCCAGCAGCAGGGCGGTGTCGTGCGGGTCGGTGACGCCGTAGCGGGCCTGGACGGCGTCCTCGTCGACATCCGAAACGAGGATCTCGTGCCGGATGCCGGCGTCGGTGAGCAGCTTGGTGCGGGCGGGGGACTGGGAGGCAAGAATAAGGCGGGTCACCGCTCCAGCCTAGTTCCTAGGGCTCGTCGTCGCCGTGCCCTTTTTTGTCAGAGGTCGATGAGAGCGTTGGTTCATGGACGGGAACCACGGACCGCAAGACGAACTCCTCAGCGCGATAGCGATGTGCGGCCGCGCGTTTGAAGAGGTTACTTTGCCTAAGAGCAATGCAGGACGGATTGAATTGTGGCGGCGGTTGGAGGAGCTGAGCTCCGCGATGGCCACGGTCAGGACGCGCCTTGAAGTGGCACTGGTCCTAAGCCGTGTGCCGATAGCGTCCGGTGTGGGGACCTCCCCAATGGCCTCCGAAGCGGTTGACCGGCTTCTGTTGGCCGTCAATAATGTCATAGCTTTCCGGGACACTTGAGCCATGGACGGTACTCAGTCAGCCGCGGGGGCTCTGGCAGCAGAGGGGTGCAGCTGCGCCTGTAGTTGCGGGAACAGGCCGGCAACCGAAGATGCAGGCACAGCGCTGTGCGGCGGTGTGCCTGGGCTGGACGGTGAGCGTTTGATTGCTGAAATCCGGGCCCTGGAAGACGAAAAGTCTGCCCTGGCTGCCCGCCAGGCCCGGCTGTCCGTCGCCTTCGACCTGCTCCAGCGCCGCGAACAGCGGGACCGTGGGATACCGGCCGCGGAGCTGGGCTCCGGGGTCGGCGCGCAGATCGCCCTGGCCCGGCGGGAATCCCCGGCCCGCGGCGGCCGGCTCCTAGGCCTGGCGAAAGCCCTCGTCACCGAAATGCCCCACACCCTCGCGGCCCTGGAGACCGGGCAGCTCAACGAATGGCGCGCCACCCTGCTCGTGCGTGAAACCGCGTGCCTGTCCGCGGAGGAACGGGCCGCCGTCGACGAGGAGCTCGCGGCCGACGCCGGGACCTTCGACGGCGCCGGGGACCGGGGAATCATCGCCGCAGCCCGCACCGCGGCCTACCGGCGGGACCCGCGCTCGGTCACCCAGCGCGCCAGCCACGCCAGCACCGAACGGCACGTCAGCCTCCGCCCGGCCCCGGACACCATGTGCTACCTCACCGCCCTGCTCCCCGTCGCCGCCGGGGTCGCCGTCTACGCCGGCCTCACCCGGCACGCCGACACCCTCCGTTCCGCCGGGGACCCCCGCACCCGCGGGCAGCTCATGGCCGACACCCTCATCGAACGCACCACCGGAACGGCCGGCGGGATCAGCGGGATCGAAATCCAGCTCGTCATGACCGACCGCACCCTCTTCCAGGGCGACAGCGAACCCGCCCGCCTCCCCGGCTACGGCATCGTCCCCGCCGGCTGGGCCCGCGACCTCCTCACCAACGCCGGGGACGCCGGAACCGGTACCCGGACCCGGGACTCCGCCTCGGACAGCCGCGGAGACAGCAGCGGAGACAAGGCCATGAACGTCTGGCTCCGCCGGCTCTACACCGCACCCGGCACCGGCGAGCTCACCGCCCTCGACTCCCGCGCCCGGCTCTTCCCGCCAGGACTCCGCCGCTTCCTCACCGCCCGCGACGACACCTGCCGCACCCCCTTCTGCGACGCCCCCATCAGACACTTCGACCACATCATCCCCTGGCACCGTGACGGCACCACCACCCAGGACAACGGCGCCGGGCTCTGCGAGGCCTGCAACCACACCAAAGAAACCCCCGGCTGGTCCTCCAGACCACGCCCCGGACCCCGACACACCCTCGACGTCACCACCCCCACCGGCCACACCTACCACTCCACCGCACCGCCCCTCCCGGGAACCCCTCTCCGCCACGCCGAACCGAACGCGGACCTGGCCGTGGCACGGAGCCCGGACCACCGCCGCCAACGCCACCAAAGGGCCAACGACCTGCACCGCACCCGCAGGCAAAGCCAAATCGCAGCCTGAATGAACAACAGTGGAGCGCCGCAGCCTGAACAAACAACCGGCATCCTGAACAAACAACCGGCTGCCTGCAAAAGCAGCCTGCACCGCGGCCGGCCTGCCTGGATGGTGCCGCCGTCGGACGCCGCCCAGCCGGCGGCGGTGCCGTCGGCGTCGTCGTCGTCGTCGGACGCCAGTCTCGCCGAACGCGGCGACAACAAAGCCGCCCGCCGATCGCAATGATCGGCGGGCGGCTCGTGGAACCTACAAGGCGGCCGGATGCAGCCAGAGGGCTACCGGACGGAGGCCTCTTCAGGTTCAGTAACGGGACCCGGGACGGCAGCCGCGGGCTTGCGCAGCTTGGCGCCTTCGACGTCCACGTCCGGCAGGATGCGGTCCAGCCAGCGCGGCAGCCACCAGGCCTTTTCGCCGAGCAGGTACATCACGGCGGGGACGATCGTCATCCGGACCACAAAGGCGTCAATCAGCACGCCGAAGGCCATGGCGAAGCCGAGCGGCCGGACCATGTTCAGGTGGGAGAAAATGAAGCCCGAGAACACGCTGACCATGATGATCGCGGCCGCGGTGACCACGGCAGCGGCGTGGCTGAACCCCGAGCGGACCGCGTGTTTGGCCGATTCACCGTGCATGTACGACTCGCGCATGCCGGAGGCAATGAACACCTGATAATCCATGGCCAGGCCGAACAGCACGCCAATGAGGATGATCGGCAGGAAGCTCAGCACGGCGCCCGGATTCTCGACGCCGAAGATGGGCCCAAGCCAGCCCCACTGGTAGACGGCGACGACGGCACCGAAGGCGGCAGCGAGCGAGAGCAGGAATCCGCCGGTGGCAAGCAGCGGGACCCAGATGGAGCGGAAGACCAGCAGCAGCAGGATCAGCGAGAGGCCGACCACGATCGCCAGGTACGGCGGCAGGGCGTCGCCGAGTTTCGTGGACACGTCGACGTTGCCGGCGGTCTGTCCGGTGAGCCCGATGCTGACGCCGGTGGTGTCCTTGATCTGGCCCTTTTCGGCGCGGAGTTCGGATACTACCTGAACGGTGCTGGCGCTGGCCGGGCCCTCGTTCGGGATGACCTGAAACACCGCGGTGCGGCGGTCCTCGCTCAGAGCCAGCGGCACGGCGGCGCTGACATTCTCGGTCTCGCGCAGGATGTCCGCGACGTCGAACTGGGTGGCCTGCGCCTCGGCTTCGCTGAGTCCCTCGGGGAGATCGCCCACCACGATGATTGGGCCGGTCATGCCCTCGCCGAAGCTCCGCTTGGTGACGTCGTAGGCCTGGAAGGCTTGCGAGGCGACCGGCTCGGAGCTGGCGTCCGGCAGTGCGAGCCGCAGCTGGGCTGCGGGCAGTGCCACAACACCGAGCAGGACCACACCGGCCAGCAGGGCCAGCCACGGGTGGTTAGTGACAATGCCGCCCCAGCCGTGGCTGCTGCGGTATTCGTCCTTGGCGCGGTCCTCGGTTTCGTGGCCGGGCGCGGCGTTGTGCCGGTCCGCCTTGGCCCAGGCGCGCTTGGAGATCAGTTTCCGACCAATGAGGGAAAGCACAGCCGGCGTCAGGGTCAGGGCCACAACGACGGCGACGGCGACCGTTGCGGCGGCGGAGAGGCCCATGACGGCCAGGAACGGAAGGCCCGGGACAACCAGGGCCGCGAGGGCGATGATGACGGTCAGGCCGGCGAAGAGCACCGCGTTGCCGGACGTGCCGGTGGCGAGCGCCACGGACTCCTCGGGGTCCATGCCGGAGAGTAGCTGGCCGCGGTGCCGGTTCACGATGAACAGCGAGTAGTCGATCCCGACGGCGAGGCCGAGCATCAGCGCCAGCATCGGGGAGATGGAGCTCATGTCCGTGGCGCCGCTGAGGGCGAACGTGCCGCCCACACCGACGGCCACGCCGACGACTGCCATCAGCAGCGGAAGCCCGGCGGCGATAAGGGTCCCGAGCATGATGATCAGGACAAGGGCCGCAACCGCGATGCCGATGATTTCGGCGGCGCCAAAGAGCTCGGAGATGTCCTCGCTGATTTCCTTGCTGGGCAGGGCCGTGACGTTGGCGGCGGACACCTCCTTGACGATGTCCTGGACTTCCTGCCGGACCTCCGGGTTGAGGCCGTTGATGGAAGTCTTGAACTGGACCTGCGCGATCGCTGCCTTGCCGTCCTCGGAGACGAAGCGGAGGCCCTTCGAGGCCTCCAGCTGCCGGGCGCCAAGGGCCAGCTTGGCCTCGCCGGCTTCCAGTTGCTGCGTGCCGGCGTCGAGCTTTGACTGACCTTCGGCGAGGGCAGCCTTCTGCTGGCCGAGCCGTGCCTCAATTGCAGCGGCCGGCATTCCGGCAGCCGCCATCTGCTGTTCGGCAGCGTCCAGCTGGGCCTTGCCGGCGGCGAGCTCGGCAGCGGCCGTCTCAAGCTGGGCCTTGCCGGCAGCGGACTGCTCCTTGCCGGCGGCCAGATCGGTGACGGCCGTCTCCAGTTGCGCCTGGGTGGCGAACGGGTCGACCGTGCCCTGAACGTCCGGGAGGGTCTCGAGCTTGGTCAGCGCGGCCGTGACGGCGTCCTTGCCCGCCTGGCTGAACTCGGCGTCGTTGGCTTCGAACACCACGCTGGCGGAGCCGCCGGAGGACGAGGGCAGCTCGGTCTTGAGCTTGTCGGCCATCTGCTGGGTCTCGGTGCCGGGGATCTGGAAGTTGTTGGACAAGGTGCCGTGGAAGGCGGCTGCCGCTCCACCGACGGCCACCATAACGGCGAGCCACAGGGAGATGACGAGCCAGCGGTGGCGGTAGGAGAATTTGCCGAGGCGGTAGAGCATCAGGGCCATGTCAGTGCCGATCTGGGGAAGGGGTGGCGGTGGAGTTGGGCGCCGGGTTGGCTGCCTGGGTAGTTGAAGGCGCGGCGTCGGGGCGGGCGAATCCGGAGCCCAGCAGGCCCATGGAATCGATCAGGAGCTGCCGCAGGGTGGACAGGGATTCCGGGGTGAGGGATCCGCCGCACCGCAGGAACCAGACGTCCATGGCGGCTTTGCCGCAGGAGATGACCGAGCCGGCCAGGGCGCGGAGGTACAGCTCGTCCAGCTCGGCGCCTTCGCTGACCCGCTCGCGGGCCGCGGTAATGATCTCCACGGTGCAGTGGTCCCAGGCTTCGAGCTCGGACCGGCTGAGCTGCGGATTGGCCTGGCCCAAGCTGTACAGCTCGGCCAGTGGGGCGACCGTCATCGGGTCCGCGAGCTCCACGAGGGCTGCCCGGGCCGATTCCAGGAAGGGTTCCCCTGCCGGGCGCAGGCGGAACTGTTGGAGTGCCTTGTCCAGGAATCCGAAGGTGACGGCGGCAATTGCCGCCTCGGTGCTGCTGAAGTAGTTAAAGAAGGTGCGGCGGGAGATACCGGCGGCGTCGGCGATGTCCTCGACCGTGAAATTGCCGGGGCCGTTGGACCGGAGCAAAGCCAGCGCGGCGTCGGTAATGGCCTGGCGCGTGGCCGCTTTGTTCAGCTCGCGGCGCGACGGTCCGTCAGCCGGCGAGTGGGACGCCGACGGGACGTCTGCGGTGGGGGGCGGGGTAACGGGCACACGGTTACACTACGTGCATGTTTGCACTCCGGGCAACTTTTTTCGGCGCAGGGGAACGGCTGTGGGAATTTGGTGCCGGGGGACCCGCTGCGGGGGAGTCGGCCCGCATCCCGAGCCCCCAAATCTCCGCCAGATGACCGTCGCCAACCTTCACAGGAAGATGAAAGGTTCCGAACAGCTCCCGCTGAAGGGTCCGGCGGAGACTGGAACTACGTCTTGGAAAAGACAACCACAACCGCAGCCGTCACCAGCTGCAGACCAGGAGACAGCACATGTCACGTACCAAGAGAATGACGCTCGCCATCTCGGCCGGGGCACTGGCCCTGGGCGCCGGCCTCGGAGTTACCGGGATGGCATCGGCAGCCACGACGCCGACCCCCACCCCCAGTTCCAGCGCGTCGGCAGAGGCAACGCCCGGGACCACCGACGGTCAGGGTATGCGCGGCGGCCACGGCAAGGGCGGAGAGCGCGGTGCCGCCCAGGCTGCCGAACTGGCTGCCAAGCTCGGCGTCGATGAGGCCAAGGTGACCGAGGCCCTGCAGGCCTTCCGCGAAGCCAACAAGCCGACCACCCCGCCGGCTGAGGGCACGAAGCCGGACCGCGCAACCAGGGAAGCGGCCCTGGCGAAGTCGCTGGCGGAGTCGTTGGGCATGGAGGAATCCAAGGTCACCGCGGCCCTGGAGGAGCTGCGGACCGCGGCCCAGGCTGACCGTGCCGCGGCGCTGAAGACCAAGCTGGATACGGCGGTCACCGACGGCACGCTGACCCAGGCCGAGGCCGACGCCGTCGCCAAGGCGGTCGAGAAGGGCGTGATTGGCGGAGGCCGGGGCGGACACTAGGCGTCACCGCACAATCGTCGATTGACGCGGCTCAGTCGCGGCTCAGTCGCGCCTTAACAGGGGAAGTCCCCGGGAGTATTCCCGGGGACTTCCCCTGTTAAGGCTGGCGCCGTTCAATGCCGGTGCAGTCGGTTACGCCCTGGTGCCGGCCAACGCGCGGCCTTCCGGCGGCGCCGCGGGAGCGGCTGCAGCCGGGTCGACGGCGGCGTTGGCTGTGCCGGTTGCGGTGTCGACTTCGTCGCTGAACGGGTCACCGGTGCGCGGTGCGTTGTACAGCGACTCGTCGAGGATGCCCTGGCGTTTGGCCACGATCGTGGGGATCAGGGCCTGCCCGGCCACGTTGACCGCGGTGCGGCCCATGTCCAGGATCGGGTCGATCGCGAGCAGCAGCCCGACGCCGGCCAGCGGCAGTCCCAGCGTGGAGAGCGTCAGGGTTAGCATCACGACGGCGCCGGTGGTCCCGGCGGTCGCGGCGGAGCCGAGCACGGAGACGAGGGCAATCAGCAGGTACTGGGTGAAGTCGAGCTGTATGCCGAAGAACTGGGCCACGAAGATCGCCGAGATGGCGGGGTAGATCGCGGCGCAGCCGTCCATCTTGGTCGTGGCGCCCAGCGGTACGGCGAAGGAGGCGTAGGCGCGGGGGACACCCAGGCTGCGTTCGGTCACGCGCTGGGTCAGCGGCAGGGTGCCCACCGAGGAGCGGGACACGAAGGCCAGCTGGACGGCCGGCCAGACGCCGGAGAAGTACTGCTTGATCGACAGGCCGTGGGCGCGGACCAGGGCCGGGTAGACAACGAACAGCACAAGGGCCAGGCCCACGTAGATGGCGAAGGTGAACTTGCCCAGGGAGCCGATGGTGTCCCAGCCGTAGATTGCCACAGCGTTGCCGATCAGGCCGACGGTGCCGATCGGGGCGATCCGGATGATCCACCAGAGGACCTTCTGGATCACGGCGAGGGCGGAGGCGTTGAGGTTCAGGAACGGCTCGGCCGCCTTGCCCACCTTGAGCGCTGCGATGCCGACGGCGACCGCGATCACCAGGATCTGCAGGACGTTGAAGCTCACCGCGGTGGTGGCGACGCCCTCGGTGACGGTGGTGCTGGCGCCGAGGCCCAGGAAGTTCTTCGGGAACAGCCCGGTCAGGAACGCCCACCAGTCACCGGACTTGCCGGCGTACTTGGCTTCCTGGGTGATGCCGGTGTTGGCGCCGGGCTGCAGGAACACACCCAGGCCGATGCCTATCAGAACGGAGATCAGCGCCGTGATGGCGAACCAGAGCAGCGTGTTCCAGGCCAGCCGGGCGGCGTTGGAGACGGCGCGCAGGTTGGAGATGGAGCTGACGACGGCGGTGAAGACGAGGGGCACAACGGCAGTCTGCAGCAGCGAGACGTAGCTCGAGCCGATGGTCTGCAGGGTGGCGCCGAGGGCGTTGGGGTTCGCCTTGGTGCTGCCCGTGTACTTGGCCAGCAGGCCAAGTCCCAGGCCCACGATCAGGGCGGCGATGATCTGGAAGCCGAACGAGCCGGCCCACTTGGGCAACTGGAAGCCGGTCTTTCCGGCGGGTGCGGGGGTGTTTGTCTGAGTGCTCACCGGATCACGCTAGGTCCGGCGCAACTATCACGGCGAACGGATGTTGAGAAATATGACGCTGCAGATTTCCGGCCCCGCACGCAAAATCCCCGGAAACACGCCGGGGGACACCCCGATTGTGAAGTTATTCCCGGGCCGGTTGTGGCGATTGTCTCCCGTGCGGCCCGGGATTTACGCCGAGGTGACAGTTCGCGCCCATGGGCTGCCCCACCATGGGCGCGAACTGTCACTTCGGCGGTGTTGCGCCGGCAGTGCCCGCTTGCCGGCGGAGTTGCACCGGCGGCGCGCCTCTCGGCGGTGCTACGCCAAGAGTGCGCGCTTGAGGGTGTCGAGCCCGACCGAGCCGATGTTGAGGGCCTTGGTGTGGAACGCCCGCAGCTCGAAGCCGGGACGGGATTCGAGCTCGGCGCGGATCTGTTCCCAGAGCCGCTGGCCCACCTTGTACGACGGCGCCTGGCCCGGCCAGCCGAGGTAGCGGGTGAACTCGAAGTTCAGCTGGCCTTCGCTGATCGCGAGGTTCTCCTTGAGGAACCCGTACCCCTTGTCCGGGGTCCAAGTGCCAGACCCCCATCGCTCGGGCATCTCCAGCTCCAGGTGGACGCCGATGTCGAACACCACGCGGGCGGCCCGCATGCGCTGCATGTCCAGCATGCCCATGTGGTCACCGGGATCCTTGAGGTAGCCCAGTTCCTGCATCAGGTTCTCGGCGTAGAGCGCCCAGCCCTCGCCGTGCCCGGAGGTCCAGCAGACGTTCCGGCGCCACTTGTTGAGGAGCTCGCGGCGGTAGGTGGCGGTCGCGATCTGCAGGTGGTGGCCCGGGACGCCCTCGTGGTAGACCGTGGTGGTCTCGGCCCAGGTGGTGAAGGTGTCCTCGCCCGGCGGCACGGACCACCACATGCGGCCCGGCCGGCTGAAGTCGTCCGAGGGTCCGGTGTAGTAGATGCCGCCCTCGTCCGTCGGGGCGATCTTGCACTCCAGGGTCTTCATGACGTCGGGGATGTCGAAGTGCACGCCGGCGAGGTCGGCCACGGCCCGGTCGGAGAGCTCCTGCATCCACACCCGGAGCGCCTCGGTGCCCTTGAGCTGCCGGGCGGGATCGTTGTCCAGGACTTCCTTGGCTTCCTCGATCGTGGCGCCGGGGCGGATTTCCTCGGCCACCCGCTCCTGTTCGGCGATCAGGCGGTCGAGTTCCTGCACACCCCAGGCGTAGGTTTCCTCCAGGTCCACGGCGGCGCCGAGGAACCCGCGGGAGGCCAGCGCGTAGCGCTCGCGGCCCACGGCGTCCTTCTCCGGCGCGACGGGCAGCAGCTCGGACTCCAGGAAGCCGGCCAGCCGGGAGTAGGCCACCCGTGCGGCGGCGGCGCCGGCGTCGAGTGCGGACTGCACGTCCCCGGGCAGCGGGCCGTCCGCGGTTTTGGCGTTGGCCGCCAGCTTTGCGAAGAAGCCGTCCTCCGCGGCGTGCTTGGTGGTCTGTTCAATCACGATCTTCACCTGCCGCGCGGCGGCAACCTTGCCGGCCTCCAGAGCGGTGCGCAGCGACACGATGTAACCGTCCAGCGCGGCGGGGACGTTGTGCGCACGGCCCGCGATGTGCTCCCACTGCGCCGCGGTGTCCGTCGGCATCAGGTCGAAGATCGCCCGGATCTCCTGCGGCGCGGAGGCGATGTTGTTCAGCTCGGCCAGGTCCCAGCCGGATGCGTGGAGTTCCAGCTGCAGGCCCAGGCGCTCGCGCATGGCATCCAGGGTGACGGCGTCGACGTCGTCCGCCGGCTCCAGGCCCTCCAGCGCCGCCAGCGTCTCGCGCGCGGCGGCCGCGAACTCCTCAATCCCGGCCGGGGAGAAGTCCTGGTATTCGGTCTCGTGCCCGGGGATTCCGAGCTCGGTGGCGAAACTCGGGTTAAGCCGGATCAGCGTGTCCGTGAAGGCATCGGCGACGGCGTCGATAGCGGTGTGCGGGCGCGCCGGAACGGTGCTGTTGGCGGCAGTGTTGTCAGTGGGTTCGGTAGTCACCCGAAAAACATTAGCCGGGCCGGGGTCGTTATGAAAGGGTTGCTGCACTTTTTCCGGGGCCCGGGCGGGTGGAGTGGCCCGGAGGCGTTAGCCGCGGCTGCGCTTCCAGGAACCGGGTCCCGGCTTCGGTGCCAGCTGCAGCTGCTGCCGGCGGATCCAGTGCCGGGCGCTCGGCTGCTGCGGCTCGGCCGGTTCGCCGCTGCCCACGGACAGCACGACGGCGGCCAGCGCCGCGAGCTCCTCCGGAGTGGGCTCGCCCTTGACGACGGCGAACAGCGGCTGCTCGGCCGCCGGCATCTCCCCGGACCCGACCGCGGACTCGTCCCCGGGCTCAACCGCGGAGTGGCTGACCGTCACAGCGGGATGTTCCCGTGCTTCTTGGCGGGCAGGCTGGCGCGCTTGTCCCGCAGGGCACGCAGGCCCTTGATGATCTGCAGCCGGGTCTCGGACGGGGCGATGACCGCGTCCACGTACCCGAGCTGGGCCGCCTGGTAGGGGTTAAGCAGCTCCTCCTCGTACTGCCGGATGACCTCGGCGCGCTTGGCCTCGACGTCGCCGCCGTCCGCCGCGACCGCGGCGAGTTCGCGGCGGTACAGGATGTTAACGGCGCCCTGGGCACCCATCACGCCGATCTGCGCGGTGGGCCAGGCCAGGTTGAGGTCCGCGCCGAGCTTCTTGGAGCCCATCACGATGTACGCCCCGCCGTAGGCCTTGCGCGTGATGACGGTCAGCTTCGGCACGGTGGCCTCGGCGTAGGCGTAGAGCAGCTTCGCGCCGCGGCGGATGATGCCCTGGAACTCCTGGTCCTTGCCCGGCAGGAAGCCCGGCACGTCCACGAGCGTGATGATGGGGATATTGAAGGCGTCGCAGTGCCGGACGAAGCGGGCGGCCTTCTCGGAGGCGGCGATGTCCAGGGTGCCGGCGAACTGCATCGGCTGGTTGGCCACAATGCCCACGGTGTGGCCCTCGACCCGGCCGTAGCCGATCATCACGTTCGGTGCGTAGAGGGACTGCATCTCCAGGAAGTGCGCGTCGTCCACGATCTGATCGATGACCTTGCGCATGTCGTACGGCTGGTTGGCCGAATCCGGGATCAGCGTGTCCAGGGCGAGGTCGTCGTCGTCGAGCTCCAGCTCCTGGGTGTGCTCCAGCACCGGGGCCTCGGCGAGGTTGTTGGAGGGCAGGAAGTCCAGGAGCTCGCGGACGAACTCGATGGCGTCGGCCTCGTCGGAGGCGAGGTAGGTGGAGGTGCCGGTGTTGGCGTTGTGCTGCCGGGCGCCGCCGAGGGTCTCCATGTCCACGTCCTCGCCCGTGACGGTCTTGATCACGTCCGGGCCGGTGATGAACATGTGCGAGGTCTTGTCCACCATGACCACATAGTCGGTCAGGGCCGGGGAGTAGGCCGCGCCGCCGGCGGAGGGGCCCATGATGAGGGAGATCTGCGGGACCACGCCGGAGGCATGGACGTTGTTGCGGAAGATGTCCGCGAACATCGCAAGCGAGGCGACGCCTTCCTGGATGCGGGCGCCGCCGCCGTCGAGGATGCCGACCACGGGGCAGCCGTTGCGCAGCGCGAATTCCTGGACCTTGACGATCTTCTCGCCGTTGACCTGGCTCAGCGAGCCGCCGTAGACGGAAAAGTCCTGGCTGTAGACGGCCACGGGGCGGCCGTCCACGGTGCCGTAGCCGGAGACCAGGCCGTCGCCCAGCGGCTTCTTCTTCTCCATGCCGAAGGCGGTGGAGCGGTGCACGGCGAGCGCGTCGAACTCGACGAAGGAGCCGGCGTCCAGCAGCAGGTCGATGCGCTCGCGGGCCGTGTTCTTGCCGCGGGCGTGCTGCTTCTCGATCGCTTCCGGGCCGGAGGGCTGCTCAGCACGGGCCTGGCGGTCGCGGAAATCGGCAATCTTTCCCGCGGTCGTGGTCAGATCGTGGCTCATCAAGTGTCTCCGGCTCTGTCGCTGATGTTCTGCTGAATCGTGTGGTGCTGGCGGTGCTGTGGTGCGCCGGCCCTGTCCCGCGTGGCGCTTTAGCTGGTATCCACAAAAGCCGGGCCTTGATGGCAAGTCTAGTGACGCCATTGGCCCACGCCGCTGTAGAAAACCTACAAGATTCACCGCCACTCTCACCGGAAGCACCACGCGGGCCCGGGCGGCGGTTGACCGGACGGGCGCCGCGCACCTATGTTACTCATCAGTAACATGGGCTAGAGTGTCCTCATGACTTTGAGCAACGACGCTTCGGGCACCGCCCCGCAGTCCCAGCAGCCAGGGCCCTACCAGGCCGCCGGGTCCCTCCAGGGCCGCACGATCCTCATTTCCGGGGGAAGCCGCGGCATCGGCCTGGCCATCGCCACCCGCGCCGCGCGCGACGGCGCCAACATCGTGCTGATGGCCAAAACCGGCCAGCCGCACGCCAAGCTCGAAGGCACGGTCTACTCCGCCGCCGAACAGATCGAGGAAGCCGGCGGCCAGGCCCTGCCGCTGGTCGGGGATGTGCGCAACGACGCCGACGTCGCCGGCGCGGTGGCCGCCGCCGTCGAACGCTTCGGCGGGATCGACATCGTCATCAACAACGCCTCCGCGATCGACCTGTCCAAAACCGACGACGTCGACATGAAGCGCTACGACCTGATGCAGGACATCAACGTCCGCGGCACCTTCCTGCTCTCCAAGCTCGCCCTGCCCGCGCTGCGCGAATCCGACGCCGGCCAGATCCTGACGCTCTCCCCGCCGCTGAACCTGGACCCCAAATGGGCCGGCATGCACCTGGCCTACACCATGGCGAAGTACGGCATGAGCCTGACCACCCTGGGCCTGGCCGAGGAACTGAAGGTCGACGGGATCAGCGTGAACTCGCTGTGGCCCTGCACGCTGATCAACACCGCCGCCATCCGCAACATGCCGGGCGGCGAAAAAATCGTCCGGGGCGCCCGCGGCCCCGAAATCATGGCAGATGCGGCCCACGCCGTCCTGACCAGCAGCAACGCGATCCCGGAATCGGGCAGCTGGAGCGGGAACTTCTACACCGACGAGCAGGTCCTCGCGGCCGCCGGCGTCACAGACTTCACCCCCTACAGCCTGGGCGCCCCGGAAGAGAAGCTGATTCCCGACATCTTCCTCTGAGTTTCCTGCGGCGTCCGGTGTTCCAGTGAACGGCCGGCGGCGCCGAAATTCCCCACTATTGCGGGTTCGAGGCCGGAAATCCGCGGCGTTTCGGCCCAACACGCCGTTGGGGGCACTCAAAAGTGGGGACGTGCCCCCGGGTCGGTGTCGGAGCCGACGGCGGCGTAACTCGGTAGGATTCAAAGCATGGAAGCCGCGCAGGAATCCCCGGACCGTCCGCCCCTTGATGTGAACGCCCTCAGTGATGAGGTGTTCCTCTCCGCCAACGGCATTCCGCGGCTGACGGTGGTGGACTCCACCGGCTCCACGAACGCGGACCTGTTGCGCGGTGTCACCGAGGATCCCGCCGCGTACCCGGATCTCACCGTGCTCACCGCCGAATACCAGAGCGCCGCCCGCGGCCGCCTGGACCGCCGCTGGGAGTCGCCGGCCAAGAGCTCGGTCTCGGTCTCGCTGGTGCTGCGCCCGGTCAACGCCGAGGGGCGGCCGCTGCCGACCCAGAGCTACTCCTGGCTCTCGCTGCTGGCGGCCCTGGCGCTGCGCGAGGCGCTGCTGGAGACCGCCGGCATCCCGGCGGAGCTCAAGTGGCCCAACGACGTCCTGGTGCGGGGCCGGAAGATCGCCGGCATCCTGGCCCAGCTGGGCCCGATGGCCGGCGGCGCCGTGCCGCCCGTCGTGCTGGGGACCGGGCTGAACGTCACCCTCACCGAGGCCGAACTCCCGGTGCCCACCGCCACGTCCGTCCTGCTGGAACAGCCGACGACGGTGGACCGGACCGAGCTGCTCAAGAGCTACCTGTCCCGGTTCGCCACGCTCTACCGCAGCTTCTGCAACGCCGACGGCGATCCCGCCGCCGGGATGGCCGGCGGCCCCTCGCTGCACAAGCGGGTCGAGCACCTGCTGACCACGCTGGGCAAGCAGGTCCGCGCCCAGCTTCCCGGCGACCACGAACTTATTGGCCACGCCACCCGCCTGGATGACTACGGCTCACTCATGGTGGTTGACTCCGGGGGACACGAGCACGTGGTGACGGCCGGCGATGTGGTGCACCTGCGGCCCTGGACTCCTCCCGGCCAGAATTCGGGTCACGAAAGCGGTTATGCGTAAAGAGCTCTTCCCGGGCGAGCAGGTGATTGTGGTGACCCGGCCGCAGCCCAGGGCCCTGATTGTCCCGGCGCTGCTGTTCATCCTGGTTCCGGCGCTGGCCGCCTACGCCAGCGCTTGGATTGTGAAGGGCGGACCCGCCCGGCTGGCCCCGCTGATCAAGGAGTCCACCAGGGAGTGGACGCCGTGGCTGATCGGGGCGTGCATTACGCTGGCAGCCTGGGTGCTGCTGGGGTATTGCCTGCCGAGAGTCATGAGCTGGCAAGCCACCAAATACATCCTGACGAGCCAGCGGCTGGTGATCCGGTACGGCATGCTGCGGCGGCGCGACCTGCAGGTCTCCCTGGCCACCATTCGTAATGTGGTCATCCATCAGTCGTTGCTCCAACGCGTATTGCGGTCCGGGAATATATCCTTGGATACCGGGTACCCCTCCAGCACGGTGGTCCCCGATGTTCCGGAAGCCGCAACGTTCCGCAACTTCGTCCTCGACGCCATTGACGACCTGCCGCAGGGCGGGGTCCTGGGCGCCGGGGGAGGGCCGTACAACGCCGACGGGGCCTGGCCTGACGAGACGAGAGAAGGTGGAAGAGATGAGCGCTGAGAACGTACGCCGCGAAGCAGGACTGCTGGCAGAGGAGCCGTCACACGTTTCTGATGCCTTCGTCGAGACCGCCAGCCTCGAAGCAGCCGTCCTCGATTCCATCGCCGAAGGCACGGAGTACCCCGCGGAGTCCGCCGCCGGTGAGCAGACCGGCGCGGAACCGGCTGAACCCGACGACCCCGATTCCGTGGACACCGACTCGGACCCGGCCGACGCCGAGTTCGAGACGGAAACCAGTACCGCTGCCGACGCCGGCCCCGCAAGCACCGCAGGGACGGCTGCCGCAGCGCCGCCCACCGGAACCATGTCCGCCGAACGCATTGCCCTGAAAGCCCTCGAGCAGCGGCTGCTCGGCGGCGAACGCAAGCTCCGCCGCCGCGAAGTCGCGTCCGGCGCCGGACTCTCCCTGCTCTCCGCCCGGAAACTGTGGCGGGCCCTGGGCTTCCCCAACATCGGGGACGAGGACGTTGCCTTCACCGAACGCGACCAGTCCGCGCTGAACACCATCGTGGACCTGGTCCGCGCCGGCAAACTCACCGAGGAAGCCGCCATCTCCGTGACCCGCGCCATCGGCCAGATGACGGACCGCATGGTGGTCTGGCAGGTCGAGGCCCTCGTCGAGGACATGGTCCAGAACCAGGGCGTCACCGACGCCGTGGCCCGCAAGCGGCTGGTCGGCGAACTGCCGTCCCTCGTGGACGCGCTCGAGGAAATGCTGCTCTACTCCTGGCGCCGCCAGCTCAACGCCGGCGTCCAGCGCCTGGCCGTGCGCGCCGAGGCCGGGCTGGCGTCCAGCGAGGAAGGCCGCGAAGGCGACGAGGATGACGCCCCGCTGCCGCTGGCACGGGCCGTCGGCTTCGCGGACCTGGTCTCCTACACGAGCCTGTCCCGCCGGATGAACGAAAAGACCCTCGCCCAGCTGGTGCAGCGCTTTGAGAACAAGTGTGCCGAGATCATCTCGGTCGGCGGCGGGCGGCTGGTGAAGACGGTCGGCGACGAGGTCCTGTACATTGCCGAGACCCCCGCGGCCGGCGCCGAAATCTCCCTCGCCCTCTGCCAGGCCTTCACCGACGACGAAATCCTGCCGCAGGCCCGGGTGGCCATGGTGTGGGGCCGCATCCTCTCCCGGCTGGGTGACATCTACGGCCCGACGGTGAACCTGGCGGCGCGGCTCACCGCGCTGGCGGATCCGGGCACGGTCCTGGTGGACTCGATGACCGCGGCCGCGCTGGAACAGGACGACCGCTTCGTCCTGCATCCGCGGCCGGCAGAGGACGTCCGGGGCTTCGGCGAGATCCACCCGGTGCAGCTGCAGCGCGGCAGCGGCCGCGGCCTCGTTCTGGACTAGCGGGCCCCTGAGCTGCGCCGATGCCGTTCCCCTCGACGCGACGCGCCCGGGGTTTCTCTAATCGATAGCTAATATGCGATAGTCAAAGCTATCCGACACCAGCCAAGGCCGATGCCCCATGCTTGGATGCCGTGACTCTGGGGGACACCGCACACATGAAGACCTTGCTGTCAGCACTGCGGCCAAAAACCCGCCGACCGGGTGCGGCACGCCCACTCACCGCCCGCCGCAAACGCTTCCTGGCCGGAACCGGCCTTGCTGCCGCGTCCGCCGTCCTCATCACCGGCGCCGTCATTTATCCGGGGTTTAAGACCACTGAGGTGGAGTTGAACGATGGTGGGGTGTGGGTGGTGTCGAAGTCCAAGAATGCGGTGGGGCGGTTGAATTATCCGTCGCGGGTGCTGGATGGGGCGGTGACGCCGGCGAGTACGACGTTTGATGTGTTGCAGGATGCCGGGACGGTGTTTGTGGATGACAGTGCTGGTTCGACGTTGAACCAGGTGTCGGCGGCGAACATGCGTTTGGGTGGGGATAAGAAGTTGCCGGGGTCCGCGGCGGTGAGTTTCGGGTCGCAGGTCATGTCGGTGACGGATGCGGCGAAGGGCACGGTGTGGGCGCTCTCGCCCTCGACGGTGAATGGGTTTGATGCGGAGAGTTCGGAGCCGGTGGTGACGGGGTCGGCCGGGACGGTGTCGGCAGTGGGGGCGGATGACCGGATTTACAGTGCGGATCCGAAGTCCGGGCAGGTCACGGTGACGGCTGTGGATGCCGGGGGTGCGGTCACGGATTCGGCGGTGAGTTCGTGGGACGGGCTCAAGGGTGCCGGGGATCTGCAGCTGGCGGTGGTGGGGGACCAGCCGGTGGTGCTGGATGCGGGGCGGGGGAAGTTGTTCCTGCCGGGCGGGCGTGAGCTGGCGTTGGCGGAGGCGCGGGATGCGAAGCTGCAGCTCTCGGGTCCGGCGGCGGACGCGGTGGCGGTCGCGACGCCGAAGGCGCTGCTGCGCCAGCCGCTGGATGGTTCGACGGCGAAGACGGTGACGTTCGGCGGGCAGGGTGTGCCGGCGGCGCCGGTGCAGCTGGCCGGGTGCGTGCATGCGGCGTGGTCGGGGGCGAACAAGTATGTCCGTGAGTGCGTCAATGATGCCGATGACAAGACGGTGGATGTGCCCAAGGCCAGCGCCTCGCCAAATTATGCGTTCCGGGTGAACCGGGACCTGGTGGTCCTCAATGACGTGAATTCCGGCAATGTCTGGCTGGTGAACCAGAACATGCAGCTGGTCAACAACTGGGACGACGTCATCCCGCCCAAACAGACCTCCGACGACGCGGACAAAGACTCCGCCGACGAGGTCCAGCAAACCGTCCTGCCGGACCGCACCAAACCCAACAGCGCCCCCGAGGCCAAGCCGGACAGCTTCGGCGTCCGCGCCGGCAAGACCACCATCCTCCCTGTGCTCGACAACGACACCGACCCCGACGGCGACATCCTCACCGTCCGCGCCCCCGACCCGGTCAAATCCGGACTCCTGGCCCCGATCTACGGCTCCACCGGCTTCCAGGTCAGCGTCCCCGCGGACCGGACCGGCGCCGAGACCTTCAAATATTCGGCGGACGACGGCCGCGGGCTCTCCGCCTCCGCCGACATCACGCTCACCGTCATCCCCGCGGGGGAGAACTCCGCGCCGCGGCAGAAACCCAACCGGAACACCTCCCTCGTAGTGCAGTCCGGCAAGCTCGTCACCCAGAACATCCTCCCGGACTGGATCGACCCCGACGGCGACGACCTCTACGTCGTCTCGGCCACCAGCAGCGACCCCCGGGACCAGGTCAAGGCCCGTCCCGACGGACTGCTCAGCTTCCAGGATGCCGGCGCCGAGCCCGGCCGCAAGATCGTCACCGTCACGGTCTCCGACGGCCAGTCCAGCACCGAAGGCAAGATCACCGTCGATGTCCGGGCCCCCGGCGCCCTGCCGCCGATCGCCAACGCGGACCACCTCGTCGCCGTCGCCGGGGTGGACACCGTCATCGCCCCGCTCAAGAACGACTCGGATCCCCAGGGCGGAGCGCTGCGCCTCGCCCAGGTCACCCCGGACGGCAACTCCACCGCCACGATGGGCGCGGACCAGCAGACCTTCACGTTCAACTCCACCGCCCAGGGCGCCCACTACGTCACCTACCTGGTGACCAACGGCCCGGCCAGCGCCCAGCAGCTGGTCCGGGTCGACGTCGTGCCCGGCAACGGCGACGGCGCCCCGGTGGCCGTGCGGGACACCGCCCTGCTCCCCAGCGGCGGCAGCGTCCTGGTGGATGTCCTGGGCAACGACTCCGACCCCTCCGGCGGCGTGCTGGTGGTCCAGTCCGTCACCGCCGAGGACGGGCTGCCCGTGAGCGTCTCCGTCCTGGACCACTCGGTGGTCCGGATCACCGACATCCGCGCGCGGGGCCAGCTGAATGTCACCTACACCATCTCCAACGGCAAGTCCTCGGCCAGCGGCGAGATCGCCGTCCTCGTGGTCCCGGCCCCCGCCAAACTGCAGGCCCCGCAGGCCAAACCGGACGAAGCGACCGTGCGGGCCGGCGACGTCGTCACCATCCCGGTCCTCGAGAACGACACCGACCCCAACGGCGGGAAGCTGACCCTCGAACCCGTCCTCGCGCAGCAGCCCGACGCCGCCGACGGCCGCATCTTCCCCGCCGGCAACACCCTGCGCTTCATCGCCGGCGAAGCGCCCAAAACCGTGTACGCGATCTACAAGGTCACCAACGACTCCGGACAGTCGGACTCCCAGCAGCTCACGATCCGGATCCAGGCCCGCGACGACGAGCGGAACACCCGCCCGGAACCGAAAAACCTGACCGCCCGCGTCGTGGCCGGCATGGTGGTCCGCATCCCCGTGCCCCTGGACGGCATTGACTCCGACGGCGACTCCGTCCAGCTGATCGGCGTCGACAAGGCCCCCGCCATGGGAACGGCCGTGGTCAAGGACGGCTACCTCGAATTCACCGCCACCGGCAACGCCGCCGGCACGGACACCTTCAGCTACCGCGTCCGGGACCGGATCGGCGCCGAAAACACCGGAACCGTCATTGTCGGCATCGCCCCGCCGGAAGCCAACAACCAGAAACCCATCGCGATCGACGACGCCGTCGACGTCCGCCCCGGGCGCAAGATCGCCGTCGACGCCCTCAGCAACGACTCGGACCCCGACGGGGACCCGATCAGCCTGGTCTCCAACGCCTTTGAGGCCCGCCCCGAGCTGCAGGTGGAGGCAGCCGACGGCGGCAAGGTGCTCCTCACGGCCCCCGGCACCGCCGGCAACGAGAGCGTCAGCTACAAGATCCAGGACGACAAAAAAGCCCAGGGCAGCGCCGTGATCCGCGTCCGGATCAGCCCGGACGCAGCCCTCAAGCTCCCGGTCGCCAAGGACGACGTGGTCACGCCCGCGGAGACGCTGGGCAAGTCCGCCGTCGACGTCCCGGTCCTGAAGAACGACTCGGACCCCGACGGCGTCGCCTCCGAACTCAAGGTCTCCCTGCCGGACGGCACCCCGAACGCCCGCGTCGGAGGTGACGGCAACGTCGTCGTGGCCCTGGTCCCGAAGGACCAGCTGGTCCCGTACACCGTCACCGATGTGGACGGCCAAAGCGCGACGGCGGTCATCTGGGTTCCCGGGCAGGGCGAGCAACACCCCAGCCTGGCGCGCACCGACGTCGTTGAAGTCATGGCCGGCCAGGAGATCACCCTCGACCTGAACGAGTACGTCCGGGTCCGGGACGGGCGCACCCCGCGCATCACGCAGGTGGACAAGGTCCGGGTGCAGGGGGCCGCGACGGAGAACGTCGTGGCCGGGAACGGCTCCGCGCTGCGCTACGCCGCGCTCAAGGACTACGTCGGCCCCGGCTCCGTGACCTTCGAAGTCACCGACGGTACCGGCCCGGACGATCCGCAGGGCCTCACTTCGACCCTGAGCATCATCACCAAGGTTCTTCCCGACCCGAACGCGAACCACCAGCCCACCTTCAGCGGCACCGATCTCGAGGTGCCGAAGGCCGAATCCGTCAGCCTGGAGCTCGGCAACCTCGCCAAGGACGTGGACTCCGGGGACCAGGAGAAGCTCAAGTTCGAACTCGACGGCACCCTGCCGGACGGGTTCCGCGCCACGATCGAAGGCCAGACCCTCAAGGTCACCGCGGAAGCCACCATCACCGCGGGACGCCAGGGGACCATCCCGCTGAAGGTCACTGACGGCCGCTCCGAACCGGTGACGGCCACGGTGGCTGCCACCGTCGTCGCCTCCAACCGGCCCCTCCCGACAGCCAACGAGGACGTCATCGAGGGTGCCAACGCGGGCAGGACCGAGACCATCAACGTCCTGGCCAACGACTTCAACCCCTTCAGCGAGACTCCGCTGAAGATCATCTCGGCGACGGTCGAAACCGGCTCCGCCGCCGGCGCCCCGGCCGTGAACGGGGACTCAATCACGGTCACTCCCGCCGAGGGCTCCAAGGGCGTGATGGTGATCCGTTACACCGTGCTGGACAAAACCGAGGACCCCACGAGGCAGGCCAGCGGCAGGGTGCGCATCACGGTCCGGGACAAACCGGATGCCCCCTCTGCCCCGTCCGCGACGGACGTCCGCAGCCGCACCGCCGTGCTCAAGTGGGCCCCGCCCTCGGACAACGGCGCTGCCATCAGCAAATACACCGTCAGTTCCAGCGGCTTCAGCCAGGACTGTGCCACCACCACGTGCACGCTCAGCGGCCTGACCAACGACGTCAAGTACGTTTTCACCGTCACCGCCACCAACGAGGTGGGGGAGTCGGCGCCCTCGGCGGCGTCCAACGAAATCCGGCCCGATGAGAAGCCGTCCCCGCCGGAGGCCCCGACGGTCAAGGCCGGCGACAAGAACATGGTGATCAACTGGGCCCCGGCCAAGACCGAGGGCTCGGCCGTCAAGAGCTACAACCTGGAGATCTCCCCGCCGCCGGCCACGGGGATCGGCGTGAAGAACGGCGTCACCGGCCTGAACTACACCTGGCCGGGGCTGACCAACGGCGTGCGGTACAAGGTGCGTGCCCAGGCCGTCAACGAGCTTGGCCCGTCCGAGTGGGGGATCTACTCGGCCGAGGACAACCCCGCCGGGGTCCCGGCAGCCCCGGCGGCACCAACGACGGCGGTGGCCTCCGCCGTGGGCACCTCAAACCAGCTCAAGGTGAACTGGGCCGAACCGAACACCAACGGCGACGCGATCAGGAACTACCACGTCACCATGAGCGGCGGCGGCGGGGCCACCCAGACCCAGCTGGTGGCCGGGACGGTCCGGACCGCGAACTTTACTGCGAACAACTCCGAGGCGTCCTACACGTTCACCGTCCAGGCCGAGAACAAGGCCGGCAAGGGCGCCGTCAGCGCAGAGTCGGCACCGCGCCGCGCCACCGGCAAGCTCTCGGCGGTCTCCGGCGTGAGCGCCACCGAGGCCAGCACCGGCGGTGCGGGCCGGGCCGTGACGATCGACTTCCGGGAACTCACCAACGCGGAGCGCAACGGCTCGGCGGCCAATGAGGTCAGCTACACGTACCGGGCGAGCACCGGCCAGTCCGGCCCGATCAGGCCCGGGCAGACCGTGGGCGGGTTCACGAACGGGGCCGCCACGACCATCACGGTGACCGCCAACTCCACCGTGGCGCCAAGCTCGGACGCCAGCACCGGGGCCGGCGCCACGCCGTACGGCGCGCCCGGGACCCCTTCGGCGTCCGGCCAGAACGGCGCGGAGAACCAGAAGAGCCTGAGCTTCAGCTGGAGCTCGCCGTCGACCTCGACCAACGACGTCGCCTACACCCAGATCAAGATCGACGGCGGGGGCTGGGAACGGGTCGCGGCGTCCGGAAGCCGGACGGTCAACACCGCCGGCTTCGATGAACGGCACACCATCCAGGTCCAGACCGTCAACTCCCTCGGGACCGGCGGCCCGGCTGCCTCAGCCTCCGCCCAGTCCGGACCGCCGCAGCGCATCTGGACCACCCGGGTCAAGACCTCGGATCCGGACTTCGTGCGCACCTGCACCTACACGCAGGGCGGCTCGAACTACCGTCCCACTCCCTACTTCGACTGCGACGGCGTCAACAACGGCGACTCGCCCCCGTGGTTCTACAAGAACAGCGGGGAGACCATCGTGGTCAAGTGCTACATCGTGCAGAACGACAACTGGACCAACTCCCCGGACACCGAGTGGTACCGGGTGGAATCAGGCTCCAACCGGAACGTTGGCCGGTACATCATCGCGGGGCACACGCAGCTTGGTGCGCCGTACAGTCTCGGGATTCCCCGATGCTGAGCGCCGGAGGGAAGTCCTGCCCATCGCACGCCCCCGGCATGTTGGGTAGGCTGTCGCGGGAAGTGAGGGCCTGGTCTCGGGTCCGCCACGGGAATCACAACGCCGTTCTGAAGGAAATCTGAAGCTGTGACACGTCTTTTCGCCACGCTGGGGTCCAGGAAGCCGGGCTCTGCTCATCCGGTGTCACACAAGCGGCGCAACAAGTTCATCGCCGTCACCGCCTCCATCTCCGCTGCCGCGGTGCTGGTCACGGCTGCCGTCATTTATCCGGGGTTTAAGACCACTGAGGTGGAGTTGAACGATGGTGGGGTGTGGGTGGTGTCGAAGTCCAAGAATGCGGTGGGGCGGTTGAATTATCCGTCGCGGGTTTTGGATGGGGCGGTGACGCCGGCGAGTACGACGTTTGATGTGTTGCAGGATGCCGGGACGGTGTTTGTGGATGACAGTGCGGGTTCGACGTTGAACCAGGTGTCGGCGGCGAACATGCGTTTGGGTGGGGATAAGAAGTTGCCGGGGTCCGCGGCGGTGAGTTTCGGGTCAAAGGTCATGTCGGTGACGGATGCGGCGAAGGGCACGGTGTGGGCGCTCTCGCCCTCGACGGTGAATGGGTTTGATGCGGAGAGTTCGGAGCCGGTCTTGACGGGCTCGGCCGGGACGGTGTCGGCGGTCGGGGCCGATGACCGGATTTACAGTGCGGATCCGAAGTCCGGGCAGGTCACGGTGACGGCTGTGGATGCCGGGGGTGCGGTCACGGATTCGACGGTGAGTTCGTGGGACGGGCTCAGGGGTGCCGGGGATCTGCAGCTGGCGGTGGTGGGGGACCAGCCGGTGGTGCTGGATGCGGGGCGGGGGAAGTTGTTCCTGCCGGGCGGGCGTGAGCTGGCGTTGGCGGAGGCGCGGGATGCGAAGCTGCAGCTCTCGGGTCCGGCGGCGGACGCGGTGGCGGTCGCGACGCCGAAGGCGCTGCTGCATCAGCCGCTGGATGGTTCGACGGCGAAGACGGTGACGTTCGGCGGGCAGGGTGTGCCGGCGGCGCCGGTGCAGTTGGCCGGGTGTGTGCATGCGGCGTGGTCGGGGGCGAACAAGTATGTCCGTGAGTGTGTCAATGATGCCGATGACAAGACGGTGGATGTGCCCAAGGCCAGCGCCTCGCCAAGTTATGCGTTCCGGGTGAACCGGGACCTGGTGGTCCTCAATGATGTGAATTCCGGCAATGTCTGGCTGGTGAACCAGAACATGCAGCTGGTCAACAACTGGGACGACGTCATCCCGCCCAAGAACCAGTCCGATGACCAGGACCAGGAGTCGGCGGACACCAATACCGTCAACGTCCTGCCGGACCGCACCAAACCCAACAGCGCCCCCGAGGCCAAGCCGGACAGCTTCGGCGTCCGCCCGGGCCGCACCACCATCCTGTCCGTGCTGGACAACGATTCGGACCCCGACGGCGACGTCCTCACCGCCTCCGTGGGCGACAACGGCCCGGCATCCGGCAGCCTGGAGAACATCTACGGCGGCACCGCCTTCCAGATCACCGTCCCGGCCGACGCGAAGCCGGGCACCGAAACCTTTGGCTACAACGCCGCCGACGGCCGCGGCCTCTCCGCCGCCGGAAGTGTCACGCTGAACGTCGTCGGCCCCGACGAGAACACACCTCCCCTGTTCAAACGCGGCGAGCCCACCACCATGCTGGTGGAGCAGGGCAAAACCGTCAGCCAGAACATCCTCACCGACTGGACCGACCCCGACGGCGACGACCTCGTGCTGATGGAGGCCAAGGCCGACAACGACCAGGACCAGGTCAAGGTCCGCCGCGACGGCCTGCTCACCTACCAGGACTCCGGCGCCGCGCCGGGGAAGAAGTCCGTCACCGTGACCGTCTGGGACGGCCGCGCCACCAGCACCGGCAAGGTGACCGTGAACGTCCAGCCTCCGGGAGCCCTGCAGCCGGTGGTCAACGCCGACCACGTCACCGCCGTCGTCGGCCAGGACCTCGTGATCGCGCCGCTCAAGAACGACGTCGACCCCAACGGCGGCGCGCTGCGCCTGGCCCAGGTCGAAGCCGCCGGCACCGCCGAACTGGGTCCCGTGACCGACGGCGGAACCTTCACCTTCCGCAGCAGCACGCCCGGCCCCATCTACCTGACGTACATCGCCAGCAACGGCCCGCAAAGCAGCCAGGGCCTGATCCGGGTGGACGTCGAATCCGGCAAGGACGCCGGCAACCCCGTGGCCGTCCACGACGTCGCCCTGATGCCCGTCGGCGGCAGCGTGCTCCTGGATCCGCTGGCCAACGACTCGGACCCGTCCGGCGGCGTGCTGGTGCTGCAGTCCGTCCAGCTGCCCGAGAACGCGACCGCCTCGGTCAGCGTGATCGACCACAGCGTCCTGCGGATCACCGACGTCATCGGCACCAAGGACCCGTTCACCTTCCGCTACACCATGTCCAACGGCACCAAATCGGCCACCGGCAGCGTCTCCGTCGTTCCAGTCCCGGCTCCCGCCGTCGTCGAGGCCCCGCAGCCCAAACCGGACGAGGTGAACGTGCGGGTCAACGACGTCGTCACCATCCCGGTGCTGGCCAACGATACCCACCCCCAGGGCGAGAAGCTCAGCGTGGATCCCGTCCTGCCGCAACCCGTCCCCGAAACGGACGGGAAGAGCTTCGTCTCCGAAAACACCCTCCGCTTCATCGCCGGGGCGGAACCCAGGACCGTTCGGGCGATCTACAACGCCGTCGACCCGCAGGGCCAGAAGAGCGCCGCGGCCGTCACCATCCACATCCTGCCGCTGGAGGGGGCGGAAAACTCCCGCCCGCAGCCGAAGAACCTCACCGCCCGTGTTGTCGCGGCCGGGTCCGTGCGGATTCCGGTGGAGCTCGACGGGATCGACCCCGACGGTGACTCCGTCCAGCTGACCGGGATCGACAGCACCCCGGCGATGGGCACCGCCACCGTGGGCAGCAACTTCATCGACTTCACGGCAGCCGGCGACGGCGCCGGCACGGACACGTTCCGCTACAAGGTCGTCGACCGGCAGGGCGCCGTCAACACTGGCACCGTGACTGTGGGCATCGCCCCGCGCGGGGACACGAACCAGTTGCCCACCCCGGTGGACGACGAGGTCAAGGTCCGCCCCGGACGGCAGATCGCCGTGGACGCCACCGGCAACGACACCGACCCCGACGGCGACCCGATCCGGCTCCTCAGCGACGGAATCGAAGCAGCCCCGGAACTGCAGGCCACCGTCAGCAAGCAGTCTTCCCGCATCATCCTGCTGGCCCCGGGCGAGGAAGGCACCGTCAACGTGCGCTACTCCGTGGCGGATGACCGCGGCGCCACGGCGCAGGCCGCCATCGCCGTCAAGGTGCAGCAGGACGTGCCGTTGCAGGCCCCGATCGCACGCGATGACCGGGTGACCTCCGCCCAGACCCTCGGCAAGACCGCCGTCGACGTCCCCGTCCTGAAAAACGACGAGGACCCCGACGGCGTGGGCGAGAACCTCAAGATCGCCACCGACGCCAAAACCGCCCGGCCCGGCGCCGAGGGCACCATGATCGTGGAACTGACCGAACAGCCGCAGCTCATCCCGTACACGGTCGAGGACCTCGACGGCCAGAAATCCACCGCCATCATCTGGGTTCCGGGTGTCGGCCAGCAGGTCCCCACCCTGGCCAAGGACGAGGTGATTGAACTCGTCGCCGGGCAGTCCGTCACCGTGGATCTCAAGGAATGGGTCAAGGTCCGCGAGGGACGCTCGCCGCGCCTGACCCAGACCGACCGGATCAAACTGATCGGCGCCGACGGGTCAGACCCCGTCGCCGGCAACGGCACCGCCCTGAAATACACCGCCGGCCAGGACTATGTGGGCCCCGGCTCGCTCAGCTTCGAAGTCACCGACGGCTCCGGCCCGGACGACCCGGCCGGACTGAAGTCAACCCTCAGCATCCGCACCAAGGTGCTCCCGGACCCCAACCGGAACAACCCGCCGGTGCTGCTGGGCAGCCCGGTGGAGGTCCCCAAGGCGGACTCCACCACCACCGACCTCGCCAGACTGACCACCGACCCGGACGACGGCGACGTGGACCGGATGAAGTACGAATTGGCGGGCGGCGTCCCGGCAGGATTCGACGCCAGCATCGACGGCACGTCCCTGAAGTCCTCCGCCAAGGACGGCACCGCCGCCGGAGCCACGGGAGCGGTCCAGGTCAAGGCCACGGACCCCCGCGGGCTCGAAGCCACCGCGACCTACCAGCTGACCGTCACCGCCTCCAACCGGCCCAAGCCCGTGGCCAACGACGACGCCGAAGCCAACGCCGCCGCCGGCAAACCCGTCACCGTGCGCGTGCTGGACAACGACGCCAACCCGTTCCCCGAGACGGCGCTGAAGATCGTCTCGGCCTCGACCGAAACCGGCCAGGGCTCCGCCGCCGTCACCGGGGACACCGTGACCGTGACACCGGCCGACGGGTTCTCCGGAACCATGATCGTGGCCTACACCGTGGCGGACAAGACCGGGGAAGCGTCCCGCTACGCGACGGCCCGGATCCGGCTGACGGTCAAGGACAAGCCGCTGGCGCCGACCACGCCGCAGGCCGGGAGCGTGGGGGACAGCACCGCCCTGCTGAACTGGGCGGCCTCTGCCGACCGCGGTTCGGCCATCACCCGGTACACGGTCTACGGCGAGGGCGGCTACCGCCAGGACTGCCCGGCCAACTCCTGCACCCTCACCGGGCTGGCCAACAACTCCAAGTACCACTTCCAGGTCACGGCCACCAACGCCCTGGGCGAATCCGAGCGGTCCCCGGCCTCGGCCGAGGTGCGCCCGGACGTCAAGCCGGACACCCCGGCCGCGCCGGCCGTGAAGTTCGGCGACACCCAGCTGACGGTCACGTGGGCGGCCCCGGCGTCCAAGGGCTCGCCCGTCAAGTCCTACGACCTGGAAATCTCCCCGGCACCGGCCGGGCAGAACGCCCAGATCCAGAACCTGAGCTCGGTGAGCTACGTCTGGAAGGGCCTCAAGAACGGCGTGGCCTACAAGGTGCGCGTCCTGGCCCGCAATGACGCCAAGGAACCCTCCGAATGGAGCGCCTACTCGGCGGCGGAAATCCCCGCCGGGGTGCCCGCCACCCCGGCGGCACCGAACGCGACGGCGGCGGGCTCGGTGGGCAGCCAGAGCCAGCTCAAGGTGAACTGGACGGCCCCGAACAGCAACGGCGACGCCATCTCCAGCTACACGCTCACCACCCTGCGCGGCGGGGCCGCCGTGGCAACCCAGAAGGTATCCGGCACCACCCAGAACGTGACCGTGGACAACTCGGAGGCGGGCTACACCTTCACCGTGTCCGGCACGAACAAGGCCGGCACCTCCGGAACAAGCGCCCAGTCCGCCGCCGTGCGCGCCGTGGGCAAACCGGCGATGGTCAGCCAGCCGTCGGCGACCCTGGTGGATACCGGCGGCGACGGCGGCAAGATCGACGTCCGCTTCACCGCCCTCACCGCCGAGCAGCGCAACGGCTCCAGCGCCGGTGAAATCACCTACAAATACAAGCTCACCTCCGGCGCCGGCAGCGGCAACATCCCGGCCGGCGGCGGGGTGGTGGCCGCCCCCAACGGGACCGCCACCGCCGTGGTGGTCTGGGCGGTCTCCTCGCGCAGCTCCAGCACCGGCGACGCCAGCCCCGCCTCAGCGTCGGTGAATCCCTACGGACTCGCCTTCGCGCCGGCCGTGACCGGAGCGAGCAAGCCCCAGGGCGACAAGTCCGTCTCCTGGACCTGGACCCAGCCCAACGGCAACGGGCGTCCCGTCACCGGCTACCAGTACAGCCTCGACGGCGGCGGCTGGGTCACCACCGACCAGCGCTCCTTCTCCACCGGTGCCGGCTACAGCGAGACCAAGACGCTGCGCGTCCGTGCCGTCAGCGGCGGCCAGCCCGGACGGATCGGCAGCGACACCTCCCGCAGCGGTGCGGAGCCGCCGCCGCCGGTTCCGACGTCCCAGATCCAGGCGCACAACAGCACGTGCCCCGGCAAACCCGGCGAACCGGACACCTACAATCCGAGCGGGCCGTCGTGCGGCGTCGGCTGGGTCGAACGGTCCGAAGGCAGGCTCACCATCAACTGCACCAAGGACATCTACGGCAACGGAACCCCCTGGTTCCGTGTCACCGAAGGCAGCCACCCGGGCTGGTTCGTCAAGTCCACCACCGTGGATCTTTATGGCACCCGGCCGGGCGGCTGCTGATGCGGGCACCGAGACTGACTCCCGGAGACAGCGGGCCCCCCCGCCGGCGGCACACCCAGCAAGTTCACCCAGAACAGATTCACCCAGTACAGATTCATCCAGCACAGAATCACCCAGACCAGAAGAGGACCACCCCATGACCATGACCACCGAACAGGCCGAATGGTTTTCCGGCACCTTCGAGAAGCTCGTCGCCAACGTGGGCCAGGCCGTCCTGGGCAAGACCCACGTCATCCGGCTGACCTTCACCGCGATGCTCGCCGAGGGGCATGTCCTCTTTGAGGACGCCCCGGGCACTGGCAAGACCATGCTGGCGCGGGCCCTCGCGGCCACCGTCCAGGGCTCCAACAACCGCATCCAGTTCACCCCGGACCTGCTGCCCTCGGACGTCACCGGTGTGACCATCTACGACCAGAAGACGCAGAAGTTCGAGTTCCACAAGGGGCCGATTTTCAACAACATCGTCCTCGCCGACGAAATCAACCGCGCCTCGCCGAAGACCCAGTCGGCACTGCTGGAGGTCATGGAGGAATCCCGCGTCACGGTGGACGGCACCACCTACGAGGCCGGCCGGCCGTTCATGGTGATGGCGACCCAGAATCCGATCGAGCAGGCCGGCACCTACCGGCTGCCCGAGGCCCAGCTGGACCGCTTCCTGATCAAGACCTCCATCGGCTACCCGGACCACGCCTCCACGGTGCAGCTGCTCGGCGGCGCCAACCTCAAGGACCGTTCCAAGGTCCTCACACCGGTCATCACCACCCAGGCGATCGCGGACATGGCCGACCTCGCCGCCACGACGCATGTGGACACCGCCGTGCTCGAATACATCGCCCGGCTGTGCGAGGAGACCCGCAACGCCCCGGAAACCCGCCTCGGCGTCTCCGTCCGTGGCGCCCTCGCCATGGTCCGCGCCGCCAAGGTCTGGGCCGCCAGCCAGGGACGCAACTTCGTGCTGCCGGACGATGTCAAGGACCTGGCCGCCGTCGTCTGGACCCACCGCTTCGTGATGGACCCGGAAGCCGAATTCTCCGGTGCCACCCCCGAGGCGGTGCTGACGCGCGTCCTCGCCGCGGTCGCCGCGCCGCAGCAGCGTGCCGCCCTTGTCTCCTAGCACCTTGTCTCCCAGCACCGGGTCTCCTGGCACCGGCTAGCAGGCCGCCCGGCAGCACCGCCCGGCAGCACCGCCTGCCACACCGGCACCCCGAACACCCAGCACGAACAAAGGCACCCATATGTCCTCCAGCACTCCGCTGACCCGGCTTGCTGAACGCCTGCAACGGCCCTTCCACCGGGACGGCAGGCCTACCCGGCTGCATCCCGGCTCCCTCTGGACCGAGGCGGGAAGCACGGCAGGCCTGGCCCTCGCCCCGGCCTGGCGCGCCGTCCGCGCGCTGTGGCTGCGCTACGTGTGGCCGGTCCTGTCCGTGGTGAGCCTGCTGGGCTGGTTCGTGCTGGCCGCCTCGATCCTGCTCTGGACCGTCGGCCAGGCGTTCGGCTGGCAGGAGGCCAAGGCGGCAGCGATCGCCGCGTTCGTCCTGTTCGTGCTCGCCGTCGGCTTCATCCTGGGCCGCTCCTCCTACGGTGTCGTCCTGGATCTGGCGCGGACGCGGGTGGCGGTGGGGGACAGCGCCGTCGGCAGTCTTGCGGTCTCCAACACCTCCGCCCGTCCACTGCTGGCCGCGGACCTGGAACTCCCGGTCGGGGCCGCCACGGCGGTGTTCCACCTGCCCCGGATGAAACCCGGGCAGGTCCACGAGGACCTGTTCACCATCCCCACCGCGCGCCGCGCCGTGATTGTGGTCGGTCCGGTCCGTTCGGTCCGCGCCGACCCGCTGCACCTGCTGCGCCGCCAAGTGCTCTGGACCGAACCCGAGGACCTGTTCGTGCACCCCAAAACCACGGCGCTGGCCGGCTCGGCCGCCGGATTCATCCGCGACCTCGAGGGCATGCCCACCACGGACCTGTCCAGCGCCGACGTGTCCTTCCACGCGTTGCGCGACTACGTGCCCGGCGACGACCGGCGGCACATCCACTGGAAGACCACGGCCCGCACCAACAAGCTCATGGTCCGCCAGTTCGAGGAAACCCGCCGCGCGCACCTCGCCATTTCGCTGTCCATCCACACGGACGAATACGCCTCCGAAGAGGAGTTCGAACTAGCCATCTCCGCCGCCGCCTCGATCGGGCGGCAGGCCATCCGCGAACAGCGTAACCTCGATGTGCTCACCCAGAAGGGCCCGCTGCGCTGCGAAACCGGCCGCAACATGCTCGATGACATGACACGGATCGTCGGCGCGCCGCAGCGCAAGACCGCCGTCGACCTCGCCCGGAGCCTTGCGGACACCGTGCCCAACGCCTCCGTGGTCTTCCTGATCGTGGGCAGCAACGTCACCGCCACCCAGCTGCGCTCCGCCTCGGCCGCGGTGCCCCTGGGCGTGCGCACCCTCGCCGTCCGGCTCCAGTCCGGTGCCGCCCCGGCCCGGGCCGCCATCGGGGACCTGACCGTGCTGACCCTCGGCGACCTCTCGGACCTGGCCATCGTGCTGAGGAAGGCGGCAGCATGAGCACCGCAACCCCGCTCCGCTCCCGCAACCGGGCGGCAGCTGCGAAGCGTTCCGGCTTCACCGGCGGCCAGCCGCTCTGGCACCTCGGGCTCGACGCCGGTGCCCTCACCGTGTTGCTCGGCCTGGGCGTGCTCGGCTTCAGCCTCAGCTTCGGCGGCGACCCCTACTACCTGGTCGCTGGTTTCGGCGGCATCCTGCTGGGCCTGGCCCTGGCGGCGGCCGCGGTGCACTTCCGGCTCGGACTCCTGATCACCGCTGCCCTGACCCTTGGCGTGTACCTCGTCTTCGGCACCGCCCTGGCCGTCCCGGAGGCCTCTTTCGCCGCGGTGCTGCCCACCGTCGATTCGCTGCGCACCCTGCTGCTCGGCGTGGTGTTCGCCTGGAAGGACATGCTCACCGTCGGGGTGCCGGTCGGCACCGCCGGCGGCACCCTGATTGTGCCGTTCCTGAGCTCGCTCCTCACCGCACTGGCCGCCGGGCTGCTGATCTGGCGGCTCAAGAGCCCGTACTGGCCGCTGCTGCCGGTGCTGGTCCTGTTCGTCACCGGCATCGCCTTCAGCACAAACGCCGGGTTCCTTACGGTGGAACGCGGCATCTCACTCACCGTCGTCGCGATCGCCTGGGCCACGTTCCGCCGCGACGCGCTCCGCCGCAGCGACACCCGCAAGGTCTCCGTCAACCGGCTGGAGACGGACGAGGCCACCGCCCGGGCGGCCACGCTCCGCCGGCTGGGCACCGCCGCCGCGGTGATCGCCGTCGCCGTGGCGGTCACCGCCGTCGCGTCCCCGCTGGTCACCGCCAGCGACGACCGCCGCGTGCTGCGCAACACGATCGTCCCGCCGTTCGACCCCAAGGACTACGTGACGCCGCTGGCGAGCTTCCGCAACTTCGTCAAGGACAAAAAGGACGACAACCTCTTCGTCGTCAAGGGCCTGCCCAGGGATGCCCGGGTGCGCCTGGCCGCGCTCGACTCCTTCAACGGCACCAACTACAACATGGATCCGAACGGCTCCGGCAGCTTCAGCAAGGTGGGCGACGCGAAATCCCTCAACACCCTGGCCGACTCCACCGGGATTGTGCCCAGCAACAACTACACCCTGGACATCACGATCGAGGACTACCAGGGCTACTTCCTGCCCGGCGGCCGCAAGACCACCGGCATCAGCTTCGCCCGCGACGGCTCCGGCGCCGCGTCCGGCCTGTATTTCAACGCCGGCACGGACACGGCCGTGACCACCAAGGGCCTGGCGAAGGGCGATGCCTACCGCGTCCAGGTGGCCGATCCCGCCACCCTGGAGCACGGTCAGCTGACGCAGTACGGCTTCGCGCCGATGTCCCTCCCGGACCCCGCCGAGGTGCCTCCCGTCGTCGGGTCCCAGGCGAACGACCTCGCCGCCGATGCCCCCACCGCCATTGACCGGGTGCGCCAGATCGAGGCGCACTTCCAGAAAAAGGGCGCCTTCAGCAACGGCCTGATCGCCGACGGCCAGCTGCCCAGCGTGTCCGGCCATGGCGCCAACCGCGTCCGGAGCCTGCTCACCGCCAAACAGATGCTGGGCGACGACGAGCAGTACGCCGTGGCGATGTCGCTCATGCTGCGCCACCTCGGCATCCCCTCCCGCGTGGTGATGGGTTTCTACCCGGATCCCAAGAGCCCGGAAAACGGCGCCGGCGAGGTCAAGATCACCGGCAAGGACGTTCACGCCTGGGTCGAGGTCGCCTTCGACCGCGTGGGCTGGGTGTCCTTCGATCCCACGCCGCCGAAGGACAATGTGCCGATCCCGCCGGATCCGGAGAACAAGTCCAAGCCCAAGCCGCAGGTGCTGCAACCGCCGCCGCCGCCGCAGGAGCCCGCGGACCTTCCGCCCGACTCCTCACCGGATGCACTCGATGCCGACGAGAAGAAGAACAACCCTTGGCTCTTCTGGGGCCCCCTCCTCACGGCTGTCGGCCTGGCGCTCATCCCGATCGCGATCCTGGCGCTGCCGCTGCTGCTGATCGCCCTGCTCAAGTCCCGGCGCCGGAAGGCCCGCTTCAGCGAGGGCCCGCCGGCGCAGCGCGTCGGCGGCGGCTGGAACGAAGTCGTCAGCCTCGCGACGGACCTCGGCGCCGGGGTGGACAGCCGCGCCACCCGGCGCGAGTCCGCCGTCGTGCTCGCCGGTGCGTTCCCGGCCGCCGGCGGAACCACCACGCTGCTCGCCCACCGGGCCGATGCGGCGATCTTCGGCGCCGGCCAGCCGAGCGAGGACCAGGTGCGGCAGTACTGGGAGACCGTGGACGGCTCGCTCAAGGAAATGACCGGAACGCTTGGCTTCTGGGGCCGGCAGCGGGCCCGGTTCTCGCCGCGCTCCCTGCTGGCCGACGGCCGGGCCGCGCTCACACTGCGGGGCCTCCAGCCGGGCCGGACCGGACATCCCGGCCGGAAGCGCGCGGCGCCTGCCGGTCCGGAAAACCCTGCCGGTACAGTGGAGTCCGGTCCGCCGCCGGCGGCCCGCCTTGATGCTGCCGGCACCCCGGCCGACGCTAGCCAGACCGCCAGGAAGAACCGCACCAAGCCATGACCGACCACGCCGAGCTCTGCCCGCGCTGCCAGCAGCCGCTCCGCCGCGGGGCCGCTTTCTGCACCTCCTGCGGGACGCCACTGAGCAACCGTTCCGCGCGGAACGTCCGCAACGTGCGGGAGCTTCCCGCGGCCCGGGACCCGCAGGAGATCCACCCGCCGGGTCCCGGCGCCGCGGACGCCCGGAACCCCGCCGCCGGGCACCCCGGCCTGATCCCCGGTAGTATCCCGGTAACGCAGGGCCCAGCCACGGGCCGCGGACCAGGGGGAGGACCGGCCATGCCGAACAAGCTTGAACTGGTTCCTGCCGCTGCCGGAAAGCGGCTGGGGGCCGCCGTGCTGGACTGGCTGCCGCCGGTCACCATCCTGGCCATCCTGCTGGCGATCGGTTTCGCCGGAGTCACCAGGAGGCAAAGCGGGGGCTTCATCGTCTACGACACCTCGTCCCTGGTGCTGTTCGGCGGTGTCGGCGCGGGCCTCGCCCTGGTCTACACGGCCGTTGCCGCCACACTCGAGGCCCGTTCCGGCGCGACCCCCGGCAACCGGCTGATGGGCATCCGCAGCACGGATGCCGACGGCTTCGCCCCGGGCGGGGGAGCGGTGTTCCTCCGCGGCCTCATCACCGGCGCCGGCGTGCTGCTCGCCGTGGCCGCTGCCGCCGCGGTTGTGATCTTCCAGTGGTTCGGCGTCGCCCTCCTGGTGCTGGGACCGCTCCTGTTCCTGGGTGCGGCCTGGGCTGTCCTGGTGGTGCTCTCCAACACGTGGGACCGCAACGGCCGCCTCCGCGGCTGGCACGACACCGCCGCCAAGACCCTCGTCTTCGACGTCAAAGCCGGACGCAATCCGATCACCACCGGCGGCATCCAGGGCCCCTACAGCTTCGCGCCGATGGACCTCCCCCCGGTGCAGCAGGTCCTGTCGCCGCTGGCGGCGGGATCGGCCGCCGCAGCCGCCGCCCCTGCCGCCGCCGCTGCCGCCGCCACGGTTGCGCCGGTTGCGCAGGTTGCGCCGGCGGCTCCGGCGGTGCACGATCCCAACCAGTGGCAGCCGCCCGCGGCGCCCGCGCCCGCCGTCGAACACCGGCCCGGACAGCCGCCGGTTCCCCACGCCGCCTCGTTCGCGCCGCCCGCCGCGGCCTTTCAGCCGGGCACACACCCCGACGACGACCACGACCGCACCCAGGTCCGGGGCGACACCCACGCCCCGGTCACCGTGGCGATGCTCCGGATCCGGCTGGACGACGGCCGCGACATCGAGCTGGACCGCACCGTGCTGATCGGCCGGAACCCCGCCGGACACCCCGGGGAGGACACCGCGCAGTTGGTCCCGGTCGCCGATCCAGGCCGTTCCATTTCCAAGACCCACCTGCACCTGCTCGCCGGAAGCGGGGGGATCTGGGTCACCGACCGCGACTCCACCAACGGCAGCTCCGTCACCACCCCGGACGGTATCCGTACCGCCCTCGCGGCGGGGGAGCCCACCCACGTCCGCCCCGGGTCCACCGTGCACTTCGGTGACCGCTCCTTCTACCTAGGACAGGCATGATTCCCCAGCCGGCCGCCGTTCCCACCCCAGCCAATTCCGACGCTGCCCCCGGGCCGGCACCGGACAGCCCCCCGGGCCTGCGGCTGAACGCCGGCTACGGCACGGACCGCGGCCTGCGCCGCGAGATGAACGAGGATTCCTTCATTGCCGCCGATCCCGTCTTCGCTGTCGCGGACGGCATGGGCGGGCACGAGGCAGGGGAGATTGCCAGCGGCATCTGCGTCCGCACACTCGCCCGGATCCCGCAGCTGGCCAGCGGAGGGCGGGACGCGACCGCCGGCGTCGTGCAGGAGTACCTGCTGATGGCCGACGAAAGCATCCGCGAGGCAACGGGCGCCCGCGCCGGGACCACGCTGTCCGGCGTTGTGGTGGTGGAGCAGATGGGGGTCCCGTACTGGCTCGTCCTCAACATCGGCGACTCCCGGACCTACCGGCTCAGCCAGGGAAAGCTCAAGCAGGTCAGCGTGGACCACTCCGAGGTCCAGGAACTCGTGGACGCCGGACAGATCAGCCAGGCGCAGGCCGCCGTGCACCCGCGCCGCCACGTGGTGACCCGGGCCCTGGGCACCGGCGACGAGATCGAGGCCGACTACTGGCTGCTGCCCATCGAGGAGGGGGACAGGATCCTGGTCTGCTCCGACGGGCTCAACGGCGAACTCGACGACGAGCACATCTCCAATATCCTGCGCTCCCGGACGGACCCGCAGGCGGCCGTGGATGAACTCATCCAGGCGGCCCTGCGCAGCGGCGGCCGGGACAATGTCACCTGCATCGTCGTGGACGCCACCAATGTCAATAACGACGACGGCGCCGCCCGGACCGCGCCGCGCAGCGCCGCCGCGGCGGAGGACGAGGACACCCTGCCAAGGACCGACGCCCTGGACCTGACGCCCGCCGGGGAACCGGTGTCCGAAGGACAGGATTCGGCAGGACAGGTTTCTGAAGGACAGGGCAAGGACCCGAATGATGGCAAGTAAGCCCGCCGCTGCCGCGCGTTACACTCCCGGCAGCTGGCTCGGTCTGGTGCGCTCCGGAACCGTGGTGCTGCTGCGCCCGGACACCGCTCCGGCCCTGGTGGACTCACTGTGGGAGCTGCTGGCCACCGGCCCCGAGGCACACGAGGTGCTCGACGCGGTCTCCTCGGCCTCGGGCGGTTCGCTCGCCCGGCTGCCGTGGTTCGCGATCGTGGCACGCCGCGGCCCCGTCCAGGTGTTCCTGCGCGGCGAGATCGACCTCACCGTGGACCTGCCCTCCGGCCCGGTGGACCTGAGCGGCCGGGAGGTCACCACCTGGGCGGAACGGCGCTTCGCGGCGGCCAACGGATTCAGCCTGACCATCCCCGCTGCCGACGCCTCAGGCAATTCCGGCGCCGCACGGACCTCCGGCGCCGCGGCGGACCTGCCGCTGGCTGACGGGGTGGTCCTGCTCCAAGGCCTGCGGGTGGACTTCACCGGTGCCGCCGTGCCGGCGGTCCCTTCGATCCCTGCCGCGGCGGCCGCTGCCGTTGTGGCCGATCCGGCTGCGGCGGACGCCGGGGCAGCGGCCGAAGCAGCAGCGACAGACGATGCTGCGGTGGACGACGAAGTCCTCGCGGCCGCCGAAGCAGACATCGCCGCCGAGCTCAGCGAGCACGGCGCCTCCGCGGAGACCGTGCTGGAGTTCCCCGATGAGGACCTCGAGCTGGACGGAACCCTGCACGGTGAACCGGAACCAGTCCCCGAACCGGAACCCGAACCCGAACCCGAACTCGAACCCGAACCCGCACCGGCGCACGACGCCGAACCCGCAACGGCCGTGAGGGAACCAGCACCGTCCGCGGAGCAGCCGGCCGCGGCACCGGAACCTGCCGAACAGGAGCCCACCGGCAGCTACGACCACCTCTGGGAGCAGACGGTGATGCGGAACATCGAAGACGCCGCCGTCCGCGAGGACCCCGACGCCGAACCCGCCGTCGAGTCCGCCGCGGACCCCATCAGCACCGGCTCCGCAAGCACCGCGTCCGCCGGCGCGGAGCCTGAGCCGGCCGACGCGCAGGAGGCCGCAGAACCCGAAGCCGCCCTTGCCCCCGCGCCGGAACTGTCAGCGCCGCCGCGCCCGGCGCTGCCCACCGGGCTGATCGACTCCGTCCCCTGGAACACCGGCGGCGACCGACGGTCCCAGGGGCCCGAGGCGTCCCAGGCGCCCGAGGCGTCCCAGGCGCCCCCGCCCGCGTTGGCCCCTGCGCCCGCGCCTTCCGCGGCGCTGCAGCCGTCGGCCCCGCTGCCGCCTGTCCTGCAACTTCCTGTTCGGCAACCGCCTGCCCCGCAGCCCGAAGCGGATGCGGACCATGACGGCCAGACGATCATGAAGAGCGAGCTCGCAGGGGCAGGCCCGCGGCCGGCCGGCGCCCAGCGCCCGTCCGCCGGACCGGCGACCGAACCGGCCACCGGACCCATGGTGCTGGCCCGTGTCTGTCCGCAGGGCCACGCCAATCCCTCCACCAAGTCCCAGTGCGGCCGCTGCGGCCAGCCGCTGCCCGGTGACGGCGTCCAGGTCCGGCGGCCCCGCCTGGGCCGGATGCGCCTGTCCACCGGCGAGCTGATCGACCTTAACCAGTCGCTCATCGTGGGCCGCCAGCCCTCGGTCTCGCGCGTCCAGGGCGCCGTGATGCCCAAACTGATCCAGGTGGCGAGCCCGAGCGGGGACATTTCCCGCTCGCATGTGGAGGTCCGGCTCGAAGGCTGGCACGTTATGCTGTGCGACCTCAAGGCCACCAACGGCACCGTGCTCGTCCGCGAGGGCCAGTCCCCGCGCCGGCTGGCCCAGGGTGAGATGGCGATCCTGCTCGACGGCGACATCGCGGAAGTCGGCGACGGCATTTCGCTGCGCTTTGAGGAGATCCCGTGAGCTCAAAACGGCCCGTAGCCCCGCCGCCAGTCATCCCGGGCTTCACCTATATCAGCCTGCTCGGCTCCGGCGGCTTCTCCGATGTGTATCTCTACGAACAGGACCGGCCGCGCCGCAAGGTGGCCGTCAAGGTGCTGCTCTCGGACCTGAAAACCGAGGGCGCCCGCCGCCGCTTCGAATCCGAAGCCAACCTCATGGCGCAGCTGTCCTCGCACCCGTACATTGTGACGATCTTCGAAGCGGAGATCACCGACTCCGGGCATTCCTACCTCGCCATGGAGTACTGCTCCCGGCCCAGCCTGGACGTCCGCTACCGGCGGCAGCGTTTCAGCGTGGACGAGGTCCTGGCCATCGGCATCCAGGTGGCGTCCGCCGTCGAGACCGCCCACCGGGCCGGGATCGCCCACCGGGACATCAAGCCCGCCAACATCCTGGTCACGGACTACAACCGGCCCGCCCTGACGGACTTCGGCATCTCGGGCACCCTGGCCGGGGACACGGACGAGGACGCGGGCATGTCCATCCCCTGGTCCCCGCCGGAGCAGTTCACCGGCGACCATGTCGACGGCGTCCTGGTGGACGTCTGGGCGCTCGGCGCCACGCTGTACACCCTGCTGGCCGGACGGTCCCCGTTTGTGCTGCCGGGGGCGGACAACTCCCAGCGTGAGCTGATCTCACGGATCACCAACCTGCCGGTGCCGAAACTGGGCCGCGCCGACGTGCCGGAATCCCTGGAACTCGCGCTCTCGACGGCGATGGCCAAGTTCGCGTCCTCCCGCTACTCCTCGGCGCACGCCTTCGCGCTTGCCCTGCAGCGGGTCCAGGCCGAACTGAACCTCTCCGTGACGTCGTTCGAAGTCCTGGAGGAGCCGCGCCCCGAGGAAAACCAGCCGGACGACGGCTTCGAGGAAACCAGGGTCCGCAGCGTCGCCGCGATCGACCCGGACGCCACCGGCAACGCTCCCACCTTCCCGGCCAGGTTTCCCGGCACGGACACGGGTTCCGCTCCCGACAACGCCACGACCTTCAACAACGCCGCCGCTTTCCACAACGCAACCGCCCCCAACAAGGCAACCGCCTACAACGATTCGACCGTCCAGCGCCCGGCGCTGCCCGGCTTCGCTGCCCCCGGCGCCGCTGGGACCGCAGGCGCCCCGTCCGGCGGCCGGACCGGCGAACGGACTTCCGCACCCGAGGACGACCTGGCGGCCACGGTCAACCGTTCCAGCGCGGCGGCTCCCGCCGGCGACGGCGACGAGGATGCGGGGGAGCAGCCCGCCGGCCATGGCCGACGCAAGCTGCTGCTCTCCATCGTCGGCGGCACCGTCCTGGTCGCCGCCGTCGCCCTCGGGGTCGTGGCCGGCACCACCCGGCCCGAGCCGGCGCCGAAAGCCACGGATCAGATCAGCAAACCGCCCGCGGACGCCCTGGACAACGGCACCGTGCCGGACGTCACCGGGCTGGCCGGGGCGGCCGGTCCGGCCGGGAAGGTCAGCTTCACCTGGACCAACCCGCAGCCGAAAACCGGCGACAGCTACAAATGGCGGGTCCACACGCTCAAGGGCGGAGGGGAGTACCAGTCGTCCGCCGGGCCCGCCGCGGAGATCGCGGCGAACCCGGCCGAACCCAGCTGCATCCAGGTCATGATCGTCCGCAGCGACGGGGCTTCCTCGCCGCTGGGCCCGGATTCCATCGCCTGCGTCCCGAATTAGCAGCACCAACGACTTTCCAGGAAGGCACGGATTATGGGGGATCTGGCAATAGATTTCTGCGGCGAGTGGCATGAGCCCTCGGACGAGGACATCTTCAGCATCGGCCGCGAAGGCGACCTCGAGGTGGACGACAACCCGTACCTGCACCGGCAGTTCCTGCAGATCGCCCGCTATGACGGCATCTGGTGGCTGAGCAACGTCGGCAGCATGCTCTCCGCGACCATCGCCGATGCCTCCGGCGGGATGCAGGCGTGGCTCTCTCCGGGCGCCCGGATTCCGCTGGTCTTCAGCCACACCAACGTCATCTTCACCGCGGGCCCCACCACCTACGAGTTCGCCGCCCACCTGCGGACCCCCGCCTTCCGGCAACAAGCCCGCGACGAGGACAGCGGCGGTGACACCACGATCGGCCCCGTGCTCTTCACCACCTCGCAGAAGGCCCTGATCGTGGCCCTCGCCGAACCCATGCTGCGCCGGGAAGGGACCGGCTTCAGCGCCATCCCGTCCTCGGCCGACGCCGCCAAAACCCTGGGCTGGGCCCTGACCCGGTTCAACAGAAAGCTGGACAACGTGTGCGACAAGCTCGACAAGGTGGGGGTCGCCGGCCTGCGGGGCGGCGGCGGGAAACTCGCCACCAACCGCCGCGCGCGGCTCGTGGAACACGCCGTCACCTCACACCTGGTGACCCCCGCGGACCTGTACCTGCTTGAAAAGCACGACACCGCAGAGCAGACCGCCGAAGAGCAGACAGCTGTAAAGCACACCGAAGAACTGACTGGAGCCGACAAAGCGTGAGAATCCGACTGACGCTGCGCCGCGACCCGGCCGAGGCCAAAGACCTCGCCGTCACCGTTGACGGGCTCGCCACCGTGGCGGACATCGCCACCCAGCTCTGGGCGGCCGATCCGGCACGGCGGGGGACCCCGCCGCCGTCGAACCTGTCCCTTCGCATCGAGGAGGCCTTCGCCGCCGGCGGCATGAAGGGCAGCATCCTGGACCGCAAGGACAACCTGCTCGAATCCGGGCTGCGGCCGGGCTCCATCGTCTCCCTGACCCAGCTCAGTGAGCAGTTCGCGACGCCCGGCGCCACCCGGGGACCGGCGGCGGCGACGCTGCGCGTGCTGTCCGGGCCCGACGTCGGACGCGAATTCTCGCTGCCGTCGGGCACCAGCTACATCGGCCGGGACCGCGACGTCGACATCCGGCTCACGGACCCGCTGACCTCCAAGCGGCACGCCCGCATCACGGTCGGCGAGACGGTCGAGATCGTGGACACGAATTCGGCCAACGGGCTGCTGATGGACGGACTGCCGGTCACCCGCGCCACACTGAACTCCTCGGACACAGTGGCCCTGGGCGACACCACCGTCTCGGTGGTCTCGCTCGGCACCGGGCACAGTTCCGCCCCGAGCTCGCCGCTGATCGATTTCAACCGCTCGCCGCGCGTGGTGCCCCGGTTCGAGCTGCAGAAACGGATGCTCCCGGCCGGGCCCAAACGACAGGAGCACCACGCGTTCCCGTACATCATGCTGCTCGCGCCGCTGATGATGGGCGGCATCCTGTTCGCCGTCACGCAGAACGTGCTCTCGGTCGTGTTCATGCTGATGATGCCGCTGTTCATCGTGGGCCATTACGTGGACCAGAAGCTGCAGGCCAAGCGGGAGAAAAAGGAACAGCTCAAGCAGTTCCGCGAGTCCATGGCCGCCTTCCGGACGGACATCACCCGGCTGCAGAACGTGGAACGCTCCGTCCGGCTGCAGGAAGCACCCTCGGTCAGCGACACCGTCGACTCGATCTACAAGCTCGGCCCGCTGCTCTGGACCCACCGGCCCGAGCACACCGGCTTCCTGGGCCTGCGCTTCGGCCTGGGCACGTCGCCCTCGCGGATACAGTTCGAGGAGCCCAACAGCAACGACACCGAGGCCGAATACATGGCCGAAATCCAGGAGTGCATGGCGCAGTTCCGGGACATCGAAGGCGTGCCGGTCGTCTCGCAGCTGCGCTCCGCCGGGTCCTTCGGCCTCGCCGGGACCCGGGGGCTCGTCGACGACGTGGCCCGCGGCATGGTCCTGCAGCTCGTCGGCCTGCACTCGCCCGCGGAAGTGGTCCTGGCCGCCATCACCTCGGCGCAGTCGAAGGAACGCTGGGAATGGCTGCAGTGGCTCCCGCACGTCGGCTCCGGCCACAGCCCGCTCAGCGGCGACCACCTCGCCGCCGGCCCCGCGGGCGGCTCGGCCCTGCTGTCCCGGCTGGAAGACCTGATCGACCAGCGGGAGGCCGCCTCCCAGAGCCCGCGCCCGGCCCTGCGGCCCGGCGTCGACCCGCTCGGCACGGACCTTCCGGAACCGCTGCTGCCCACCGTGCTGGTCGTCGTCGAGGACGACGCCCCGGTGGACCGCGGCCGGCTTACCCGGGTCCTTGAGCGGGGCCCGGACTCGGGCGTGCACGTGATGTGGGTGGCGTCCTCGGTGCAGCAGCTGCCGGCCGCCTGCCGGGACTTCATGGCCGTCGACGGCGACCACGGCACCACCACCGGCCAGGTCCGGCTCGGCCGGCACACCTTCCCGGTGAGCTGCGAAAGCCTGGACGCCGGCCTCGCCGCCCAGCTGGCCCGCATGCTGACCCCCGTCGTCGACGTCGGCAAGCCGCTGGAGGACGACTCCGACCTGCCGCGTGCCGTGTCCTACGCGACCCTGATCGGCAAGGACTTCCTGGACAACCCGGCGGCCGTGGCCGAGCGCTGGACCGAAAACAACTCGGTCCGGGCCTCCGCCGTGCCCAACCGCAAGGACAACGGCACACTCCGGGCCCTGGTCGGCTCCAAGGGCATCGAACCTCTCTACCTCGACCTCAAGAACGAGGGCCCGCACGCCCTCGTCGGCGGCACCACCGGCGCCGGCAAGTCCGAGTTCCTGCAGTCCTGGGTGATGGGCATGGCCGCGGCCTACAGCCCGGACCGCGTGAGCTTCCTCTTCGTCGACTACAAGGGCGGCGCCGCGTTCGCGGACTGCCTGCACCTGCCGCACACCGTGGGCCTGGTCACCGACCTCTCCCCGCACCTGGTCCGCCGCGCGCTGACCTCGCTGCGGGCCGAGCTGCACCACCGGGAACGGCTGCTGAACCGGAAGAAGGCCAAGGACCTGCTGGAACTTCAGCGCGAAGCGGACCCGGACGCGCCGCCGTACCTCATCATCATCGTGGACGAGTTCGCCGCCCTCGCCACCGAGGTGCCGGAGTTCGTCGACGGTGTGGTGGACGTCGCCGCCCGCGGCCGTTCCCTGGGCCTGCACCTGATCCTGGCCACCCAGCGCCCGGCCGGCGTGATCAAGGAAAGCCTGCGCGCCAACACCAACCTGCGCGTGGCGCTGCGGATGGCCGACGTGGATGACGCGATCGACATCCTCGGCGTGCCGACGGCCGCCTACTTCGACCCGTCCATTCCCGGACGCGGCGCCGCGAAGACCGGCCCCGGCAGGATCCAGGGTTTCCAGACCGGATACGCCGGCGGCTGGACCACCGAGAAGCCGCAACGCCCGCAGATCGAGATCGTCGAGATGGCCTTCGGCTCCGGCCCGGCCTGGGCCGCCCCGGCGCCCGAGACCCCGGTGAAGGAAGAGGCGGCGGGCCTGAACGACATCGCCCGGATGACGGCCAACATCATCAGGGCCGCCGACGTGCTCTCCATCGACCCGCCGCGCAAGCCCTGGCTGGACGAACTCGCCACCACCTACGACTTCTCCCGGCTGCCGAACCCGCGCACGGACGAACGGCTCCTCCTCGGGGTCGCGGACGACCCGGCGCACCAGGACCAGCCGACGGTGTTCTACGAGCCGGACCGGGACGGCAACATGGCCATCTACGGCACCGGCGGCTCGGGCAAGTCCGCGGCCCTGCGCGGCATCGCCATCGCCGCGGCGGTCACCCCGCGCGGCGGGCCCGTGAACGTCTACGGCATCGACTGCGGCTCCTCGGGGCTGAAGATGCTCGATGAGCTGCCGCACGTCGGCGAGATCATCAACGGCGACGACGTCGAACGCGTCGGCCGGCTGCTGCGCTGGCTCCGGGACCTCGCCGACGACCGCGCGGCCCGCTATTCGGAAGTCCGGGCGTCGACCATCGTGGAGTACCGGACCCTCGCGGAACGGCCGGAGGAAAAACGGATCTTCGTGCTGGTGGACGGCATGTCCGCGTTCCGCGAGGCCTATGAATACAGCAAGCTCTCCGCGCTGTGGGACATCTTCCTGCAGCTGGCCACCGACGGCCGCCCGCTGGGCATCCACCTCGTGGTCAGCGGGGACCGGCCCAACTCCGTGCCGGCGTCGCTGCTGGCCTCGATCCAGCGCCGGCTCGTGCTGCGCCTCTCCTCCGAGGACGACTACCTGTCGATGGATGTGCCCAAGGACGTCCTGGGCCAGGCCTCGCCCCCGGGCCGCGGCCTGCTGGGCAATCTCGAGGTGCAGCTCGCGGTGCTCGGCGGCAACTCCAACCTGGCCGTGCAGGCCCGCGAGGTGCACAAACTCACCGAGGCCATGCTGCGCCAGGGCGTCGAACGCGCCCCGCAGATCGAGCGCCTTCCGGACCAGATCGACCTCGACATCCTGCCCGCCGGCAGCCCGGACCTGCCGGTGATCGGCGTCGACGACGAGACGCTCCAGCCCGCCGAGATCCTGGCCAAGGGCCCGCTGCTGCTGGCCGGCCCGCCCGGGTCCGGCCGCACCGTGGCCCTGGTGACCCTGGCGTACGCGCTGCGCCGCTCCGACCCCGGCGTTGAACTGCTGTACATCGGCGCCCGCCGCTCCGCCGCGGCGTCACTGAAGCTCTGGGACCGCTCCGTGGTGGGCGCGGACGACGTCGAGGCAGCCATCGATGAGCTGGTGGACTACTCCACCGGCACGCCGGGCAAGCTCGCGATCTTCATCGAGGGGCTGACCGACTTCACCGGCACAGGCGCGGAATCCGGGATCGAACGGCTCGTCACCGCCTCGATCAAGGCCGAACAGTGGGTGGTGGGCGAATCCGAGACCTCCACCTGGTCCTCGGCCTGGTCCCTCGCGCAGCCATTCAAGTCCGGCCGCCGGGGCCTGCTGCTCAACCCGGGCGACATCGAGGGCGACAGCCTGCTCAGCACGTCGCTGGGCCGGGTCAGCACGGACTTCATCCCGGGCCGCGGCTACATCGTCGGCCGCGGCAAGGTCCGCAAGCTCCAGGTCGCTCTGCCGCCCGAAAACCGGAACTAACCCCCCGTTGCCCTATCACTTGTGGTTGCTACTGGGCCCTCAGAAGGACCAAAACTGATAGGGCAACGGGGATGATCCAGCGGGAATGGGCGGGCCGGGCGTGCTGGGGCGCCAGTCTTGTAATGTCTGTGTATGGCCGACGCGACGAATCGGGTAGACGCGACCGATGGCGCGGTCCAGGACAGCGGCAGTGTCCTGGACACCGCGTTTTTCGCGTTCAGCGGGTTGGCCGCCGTCTGGCTCGCCACGATCCTCTTTGACGAGAGCCTCCACTGGGACCACCTCTGGTTCTCGGTTGTCTTCTGGGCTGCCCTGGCGTATCTGGTCCTGCCGCGGCTGCACCGGATCCTGACCCGGATCTACCTGCCCGACTATTTCATCGGCCGGGCCCGAACCAGCGACGGGCTGCTCGGAGACCCCGTCAATGTGGCGCTGCTTGGCTCAGCGGAGCAACTCCATTCGGCCATGCACCAGGCCGGCTGGACCTTGGCGGACGACGTCGATCTGGCCAGCAGCCGACGGATCGTCACCGCCACACTGACACGGCGCAGCTACAACGAGGCCCCGGTCAGCCCGCTGTTCCTTTTCGGCCGGCAGCAGGACTTCGCGTACCAGCAGGAAGTCGACGGGAACCCGGGGAGGCGCCATCACATCCGCTTCTGGCGCTGCCCGCCGGGGTGGGTCCTGCCCGGCGGGGTCAAGGTCGACTGGCTTGCCGCAGGCACCTATGACCGTTCGGTGGGGCTGTCGCTGTTTACACTCCAGATCACGCACAAAATCGAGGAAAACATCGACCAGGAACGGGACTACGTGCTGGCTTCGCTTCAACAGGGCGCACCCGACGTCGAGGTTCGCGTTATCCCGGACTTTTCGACCGGATACCACGCCCGCAACGGCGGCGGGGACAGCATATCGACCGACGGCGACCTGCCCGTCGTCGACCTCACGAGACTCACGCCCCAGCCCGGAACGATCGTGCCGGCGGCGGCGGACCGCCGGCACCACCGGCCGGCACCGACGCTGTTCGGCGGCGTCCTCGTGGTCCTGCGCGGCGTGGCAGCCCTCGCGCTCGCCGCCGGCCTGCTCGCCGGGAGTCCCGCGGTGGTGGCCGAGATCGACGCCGACGGCCTCTTACCGCACGTCGCTGTGGTCCTCGCCGCCTTCGGGATCACCGAAATGCTGCTGGCCTGGTTCATTCTTCGCGGCGGCAACCGGTCCCGGCTGGCGGCCATGTTCCTGAGTGCTGCCGCCATCGTGACCCAATGGATCGCCGTCCTCAACGGCGGCCCGGGAGTCACTTTTGCGACCAACCTGGTGGGACTCTCGCTGGACATCCTCCTGATTATTGCCCTGTCGAGCCAGCGGTCCCGCGACTTTGCGCGCCGGAACGGCCAGCACACCGCCGCGCAGGCGAAGGCCCCCCGCGCGGGCGTCCCGGGCACACGCACCTGACCGGACAATGTCGGCGATCTAGGGCAGGATAGGTCTGTGAGCACAGCTAACACTGCGGCAGAAGCCGGCACATCCACCCCCTCCGAGGCCGTCCGCGAAGAGTACGAGGACCTCGTCGAGGAGGTCCGCAAGCACCGCTTCGCGTACTACCAGGAGGACGCGCCGATCATTTCGGACGCCGAGTTCGACGAGCTCTACCGGCGGCTGGAAACCATCGAGGCCATGCACCCGGAACTGGTGGCCAACGATTCCCCGACCCAGGAGGTGGGCGGCGAGGTCTCCGCCGCCTTTACCGCCGTCGAACACCTGCAGCGGATGTACAGCCTGGAGGACGTCTTCTCCCTCGAGGAGCTGGAGGCGTGGATCGCCAAGGCGGAAGCGAACATCGCCAGGCTCGGCAACGGGACCCCGGCCTGGCTCACCGAACTCAAGATCGACGGGCTCGCCGTCAACCTGCTCTACCGCGACGGCGTGCTGATCCGGGCCGCCACCCGCGGCGACGGCACCACGGGCGAGGACATCACCCACAACGTCCTCACCATCAAGGAAATCCCGCAGCAGCTGCGCGGGGAGGGCTTCCCGGCCGAGATGGAAGTCCGCGGCGAGGTCTTTATCCCGTCGCAGGCCTTCGCGGAATTCAACGAGGCGCTGATCGAGGCCGGCAAGGCACCGCTGGCCAACCCCCGCAACGCCGCCGCCGGCTCGCTGCGCCAGAAGGACCCGGCGGAAACCGCCAAGCGGCCGCTCCGGATGTACGTGCACGGCATCGGCGCCCGCGAGGGACTCGACACGGCCAGCCAGTCGGAGACCTACCGCCGGCTCGCCGAATGGGGTCTGCCCACCAGCCCGTACTTCGAGGTCCTGCCCGGGCTGAAGGACGTGCTGGAATTCATCACCCGCTACGGCGACAAACGCCACAGCCTCACCCACGAGATCGACGGCATCGTGGTCAAGGTCGACGACTTCGCCACCCAGCGCGCGCTCGGCTACACCTCCCGGGTTCCGCGCTGGGCCGTCGCCTACAAGTACCCGCCCGAGGAAGTGCACACCAAGCTGCTGGACATCGCCGTCAACGTGGGCCGCACCGGCCGCGTCACCCCGTACGGGGTGATGGAGCCCGTCAAGGTGGCCGGCTCCACCGTGGAGATGGCCACCCTGCACAACCAGGAAGTCGTCAAGGCCAAGGGCGTCAAAATCGGCGACATTGTGGTGCTGCGCAAGGCCGGGGACGTCATCCCGGAGATCGTCGGACCGGTCCTGGCCCTGCGCGAGCAGCAGGATCCGCCGGTCCGGGACTTCGTTATGCCCACCGAATGCCCCGCCTGCGGCACCCCGCTGGCGCCGGCCAAGGAGGGGGACGTGGACATCCGCTGCCCCAACGCCCGCTCCTGCCCGGCGCAGCTGCGCGAACGCGTGTTCCACCTCGCCGGACGCGGCGCCTTCGACATCGAGGCCCTCGGCTGGGAAGCCGCCATCGCCCTGACCCAGCCGGCCGAGCCGGAAACCCCGCCGCTGACCACCGAGGCGAACCTGTTCCGGCTGACCCCCGCGGACCTCGCCGATGTCCGCATCCGGCGGGAAAAGCGCTCCAAGGGCGTGGCCACCGGAGAGTTCGAGCTGGTGCCGTACTTCTTCAGCAAGGGCACCGCCAAGACCCCGTCCAAGCCGACGGCCACCACGGAGAAGCTGTTCCGCGAGCTGGAGAAGGCCAAGACCCAGCCGCTCTGGCGGGTCCTCGTGGCGCTCTCCATCCGGCACGTCGGCCCGCGGGCCTCCCGCGCCCTCGCGACGGCCTTCGGCAGCATGGACAACATCCGGCAGGCCTCCGAGGAGGAGCTCGCCCACGTCGACGGCGTCGGGCCGGTGATCGCCGCGGCCCTGACCGAATGGTTCACCGAGGACTGGCACCGCGAGATCGTCGACACCTGGGCGGCCGACGGCGTCCGGATGGAGGACGATCGCGACGAGTCCACGCCCCGGACCCTGGAGGGACTGACCATCGTGGTGACCGGCAGCCTGGAGGGCTTCAGCCGGGACGAGGCGAAGGAAGCCATCCTGACCCGCGGCGGCAAGGCCTCCGGCTCGGTTTCGAAGAAGACGGACTACGTCGTGGCCGGCGAGAACGCGGGCACCAAGCTGGACAAGGCCGAACAGCTCGGCGTGCCGGTCCTGGACGAGGACGGCTTTCGGGCGCTGCTGGCCAACGGCCCGGCGGACGGCGCCGCCGGTCCCGCGGGAAGTCCCGCGGAACCCGTAGCCGCCGTGGACCGGGACGACGCCGGCGACGGAGCCATCGAGGACGCCGAAGAGGACCACCAGGAAGTCGTGGCCGAATGAGCGCCGGCACCGCCGAACCGTCCGCCGGTTCCCTGCCGGCCGCGCTGCTGGAACTCGCACAACGGGCGGCGGCGGCCGGGGCTGCAGTGCTGGCCGGCCGGAAGACGGCAGGGCTGGAGGTCACCAACAAGGGCGACTCCGGGGACTGGGTGACCGCGTTCGACCTGGCCGCGGAAACCGCCGTCCGCGACGTCATCACCGCGGCGAGGCCGTTCGACACCATCACCGGCGAGGAAGGCGGCACCGTCCTTCCGGCGTCGCCCAGCGGCTACCGCTGGTCCATCGACCCGCTCGACGGGACCACCAACTTCATCCGCAACATCGTCTACTACGGCACCTCCGTCGCCGTGGCGGACCCCGACGGCGTCTGGCTGGCCGGCGTCGTGCACGCCCCGGCGCTGGGCCGGAGGTACTACGCGCTCCGCGGGCAGGGCGCCTGGCTCGAGGAAGACGGCCGGCTGACGCAGCTGTTCGGGCCGGTTGCGGGGCGCGCCGGGCAGATCCTGGCCACCGGGTTCAGCTACGACCCGGACGTGCGTGCAGAACAGGCGGCCGGTCTGGGCAGCATCATGGACGGCTTCGCCGACGTCCGCCGGCTCGGCTCCGCCGCCCTGGACCTCTGCCTCGTGGCGGACGGCACCCACGACGCCTACGGTGAACGGGGCCTGAACGAACACGACTTCGCCGCCGGCGCCCTCATCGCCGAGGAGGCCGGCTGCTGGGTGCGCCGTCCGCGGCTGACCAGCCCGCTGGACGGCGGCCCCTCCGACGACGAGCGCCTCGCGGCCTGGACCTGCGCAGGGACGCTGGAACTCTCCGGCAAGTTCCCGCTTTGACCCGGCCCCTAGTGTCTGACCCGGCCCTTAGTGACAGCGCCTGGGATCCGGCCCTGGCGGGCGGCGCGTCGGACCCGGCCCTTGGGCAGCGCCGTTCTGATAGTTCAGTCACGGAAACCGCTGTTCCGTGATCCGGCGCGGGAGCCCGCCCGTACCATGGACAGGTGCATCCTCAGATCCTCATCCGCCCCGCAGTTCCGGCCGACTACGACGCCATCGCGCGCATCACCCGGGACGCCTATCTGGCCGCAGGCTACTTCGAGAGCGCCGACCACCCGTACATGCGGCAGATCCAGGACGTGGCCCGGCGGGCCGCGAAGGCCACCATCTGGGTGGCGGAACGCGCGGGAAGCGTCATCGGCTCCGTGACCCTCGCCGTCGCCGGGGAACCCTACGCTGACATCGCCGAGGCCGACGAGCTGGAATTCCGGATGCTCGTCGTGGACCCGGCCGTGCAGCGCAGCGGTGCCGGCAAAGCCATGGTCCACGCCATCCTGGACCATGCCCGGTCGCTGCCCGGAATCAACGCCGTGGCGCTGACCACGGGCCTGACCTGGGAAAGCGCCCACGGGCTCTACCAGAAGACCGGCTTCCAGCGGGCGCCCGAGCGTGACTGGATCGTGCCGGACACCGACATCCGGCTGCTGGTCTACCGCCAGGAGCTGTAGGTCCGCCGGAGGCCCCGGACGGCCCCCGGGCGCCAGGAACCCGAGGGCCGCCGCCTCCGTTGGGGTAGGGTTTGGGACAATCGAAACGCTCAACCTGGAGGATCCATGGCACCGCACATCCCCGGCTCAATCGACGAGAAGCTCCTCGGTCTGTACCTCTCGGACCACCTGACCGGAGCCACCGCCGGCGTCTCCCGGATCCAGCGCATGGCCGAGGCCTTCGCCGACACCCCGGTGGCCGCGGAGCTGTCCCGGGTCAGTGCTGAAATCACCCGGGAACGCGACGTGCTCTCCGGCCTGATCCGGGATCTGGGCGTGCGGCGGCGCCCGCACCGCCAGGCGGCCGCGTGGCTTGCCGAGCACGCCGGCCGGCTCAAGCTGAACGGGCGGATTGTGCGGCGGTCCCCGATGACCATGGTGCTGGAGGCCGAGCTGATGCGCGCCGCGATCCTGGGAAAGCTCGGCGGCTGGCAGACCCTGGAAGAGCTGGCCCCCGAGCTCGGACTCGACCCGGCGACCTTCAGGAAATTTGGCGACGATGCCCGGTCCCAGATCGAGGCCCTCAGCCGCGTCCACGAGCACGCCCGCAGCAACGCCTTCCGCAAGAACCGGGACATCACCACCTGACCCGGGACGCCCGGCCGACATATTTGCGCCGGTTTACCGGCAGCGCCGCCCGCCGCCCTAAAGTGGTGCCGACTCCACGGCACACTGCGAAAGGCACCTCCATGCGCAAGACATTCGGCACCGGTTCCGTTTGGGAACAGAAGGTCGGCTACTCCCGGGCCGTCCAGGTGGACAACACCCTTTACATCTCTGCCACGGCCGCTAGCGGCGAGGACGGCGTCGTCGGGGAGGACTTCTACACCCAGACCCGCTACATCCTCGACAAGCTCGGCACCGTCCTGGCCGACGCCGGCTTCGGCTTCGCCGACGTGGTGCAGTCCAAGTTGTACCTGACGGACATCAGCCAGTGGGAGGAAGCCGGACGCGCCCACGGTGAAGTCTTCGGCGAGATCCGCCCCACCCTGGCCCTGGTCCACGTGCTGCCGTTCCTGGATCCCAAGATGCTGGTCGAAATCGAACTCGTCGCCCAGAAAAGCACCCGCTGACTCCGCGTTGCTGTGGGGCCGCGGATCAGGCGCCTGCTGACGGCGGCAGGCCGTACCGGTGCTCGGGCCGGCCGGTGGTGCCGTAACGCAGCTGGATGTCGACGGCGCCGTCGTCGGCCAGCGCTGAGAGGTACCGCTGGGCGGTAGCCCGGGAGACACCCACGCGGGTGGCGACCTCGGCCGCCGAGTACTGCTCGCCCGGCACCAGCGATTCCAGCACGGCGGCTTCCGTGGCGGACCGGGGCTTGGCCGAGGGAATGACGTCCCCGGGGATCAGTGCGCGCTTGGCCCGTTCCACCGTGTCCTGCGTGACGTTCCCCGGCTGGGCAAGGATCCGGCGGTAGCGCGCATAGGAGCGCAGCTGCTGGGACAGCGACTCGGCCGTGAACGGCTTGAGCAGATAGCCCAGCGCCCCGCGCCGGAACGCGAGCCGGAGCGAGGCCGTGTCCGCGGCGGCGCTCAGGATCATCGTGTCCACGTCCAGCTGGTGCAGCAGGTCCAGGCCCGACGCGTCCGGCAGGTAGACGTCCAGCAGCACCAGGTCCGGGCGCAGGCTGTGGATGGCCTGCAGCGCCAGCGACGCCGAGCCGGCCGGGGGCAGCGCGAGGAACCCCGCCACCGAGTCCACATAGGCCGCATGCAGCTTGGCGACGTGGAAATCGTCGTCGACGATCAGCACCCGGAAATCCTCAGACATCGTTGTCCCTTTCGTTGGGCGCCGTCGCATTGCGCGCCGTCTCATTGCGCGCCGTCGCATTGGGCGCCGTCGTCCCCGGCAGGGTCGCCATGAACACCGCGCCGGGTCCGCCGGGGGAGCCGGGGTCCAGCACCTTCACGTCCCCGCCGCGGCGGCGCGCCAGCTGCCGGGCCAGCGCGAGGCCCAGTCCGTGCCCGGCCCCCGCCCGGGCCGGGCGCTCCGACGTCGTGAATCCTTCCGCGAACACCGCGTCCGCACCGGATGTGGCGGCACCGCCGGCCCCGGCGGCCGGCAGTCCGTCGCCGGAATCCCCGACGACGATCAGCAGCGTCCCGCCGCTGCCCCCGGTGCCGGGCTCGTCGAGCACTTCCACCTCGACCCAGCGCGCCGGCGCGGAGCCCGCGACGGCGGCGTTCACCGCGTTGTCGATCAGGTTGCCCAGGACCGTAGTGACTTCCTGCGGCTCGGTGACCTGGCCCCGGACGAGGGTTTCCGGGCCGAGCCGCAGGGTCACGCCGCGTTCGTCCGCTTCCACGCCCTTGGCGCCGAGGAAGGCCTGCAGGTACGGGTCCTGGAGCAGCTCGGCCTGGTCCACGGGGAACTTCAGCGGCCCCGTGGCGGCCAGCCGGGCCAGGTAGTCGCGGGCCTGCTGGTGCTGGCCGATGCTCATGAAGCCGGCGATGGTGTGGAGCTGGTTGGCGAACTCGTGCCGCTGGGCCCGCAGCGCGGTGGACATGGTGCCCACCGCGTCCAGCTGGCGGGTCAGCTGCTGGAGCTCGGTCCGGTCCCGCAGCATCACCACCCAGCCCAGGTCCTCGCGGCCGTGCAGCGCCTTCCGGGCGCTCGCCACCAGCACGCGCCCGCCGGCGACCAGTTCCACCGCGTCGCCTTCGGCGGCGTCGGCCCGGGTCAGGGCGGGCAGCTGGGCGGGCACCGGGGCGTCGGCCCACGGCGTCCCGGTGAGATCGGGCTGACCCAGCAGGCGCTGGGCCGCGGAGTTGAACACGCTGATCCGGCCGTCCGCCGCGACGCCGATCACGCCGTCGTCGACGCCCTGCAGGACCGCGACCTGGTCGTGGACCAGGGTGCTGATTTCCTCCGGCTCCAGGCCCAGGGTCAGCCGCTGGAGCCGGCTCCGGAGCAGGAAGGAGGCGAGCACACCGACCAGCAGGGCGCCGGCCGCGATCAGGGCGATCGGGACGATGTCCCGGGAGAGACTCTGGCTGATGGATTCCGTGGAGTAGCCCACACTGACCTCACCCACGACGGCGTCCGAGCCCGGGGCGAACACCGGAACCTTGGCCCCGGCGGAGGGGCCCAGGGTGCCGGTGTTCCGGGTGGTGACTTCCTTGCCGGCCAGGGCCTCGGTCGGGTCCGTGCTGACCCGTTCGCCGAGCCGCTCCGGATCGGGGTGCGCGAGCCGCAGGCCGGCCTCGTCGGTGATGACCACGAACAGGGCGCCGGTGCGGGCGCGGGCACCCTCGGCGGCGGCCATCAGCGGCCCGGCGAGCAGTTCCGCGGCCGGGGGAGTGCCGGGCCGGGCGCTGATCTGCTGCACCTCGACGCGGACCTCAGGGTCCGAGGCCACGGTCCGGGCCAGCGTCAGGGCCTGGTTTTCGGCCTCGCGCCCCAGCCGGTCGTAGGTGAGCCAGCCGTGGACAGCGCTCGTCAGCAGCACCACCAGCGCCACGACGCCCAGCTGCAGCAGCAGGGTCTGGGTGGAGAACCGCAGGGGAGACCGGCGGGTCAATCGTGGCACGGCGGTCCTCCTTCGGTGTGAGCACAATGCGCAAAATGCGTCCAATAAGCAGTATGCCAATCAAATGAGGCAAAGACCCAGCCGTGACGGACGCCACTCTAACGTCTGTAGTACGCATCACACCGGGGTGGTGCGATTCAATGAAGAAGGAGCCGGCCGTGCTGGTATTACTAGGATTCGCCATGATCGCGGTATTCATGGTGCTGATCATGACAAAGAAGCTGACGCCCGTGCTGGCGCTCATCATCGTCCCCACCGTCTTCGGACTCTTCGCCGGCGCAGGCCTCGGCATCGGCCCGATGGTCATGGACTCGATGAAGTCGATGACGTCCACGGCAGCCCTGCTGATGTTCGCCATCATCTACTTCGGCCTGATGATCGACGTCGGGCTCTTCGACCCGCTGGTCCGGTTGATCCTGCGCAAGCTCGGCAACGACCCCGCCAAGGTGGTCCTCGGCACGGCCATCCTCGCCGCCGCGGTATCGCTCGACGGCGACGGCTCCACCACCTTCATCCTCACCACCGCGGCCATGCTGCCGGTCTATCTGCGCCTCAAGATGAGCCCCGTCGTCCTGACCTGCGTGGCGGGCCTCGCCAACGGCACCATGAACATCCTGCCATGGGGCGGCCCCACCGCCCGTGCCGCAACCGCGCTGAAGCTCGACGTCAACGACGTCTTCGTTCCGATGATCCCCTCGCTGGTCGCCGGCCTCGTGGTCGTGTTCGTCTTCGCCTGGCTCCTGGGCCTGCAGGAGCGCAACCGGCTCCGCGCCGTCGCCCCGGAGATCTGGGACCCGGCTGGTACGTTCGACGGCGGCACGTTCGACGGCGGCACCGCCACCGGCGGCAGCCGCACCGGCCGCTTCGGTTCCGGCGGCAAGGGCTCAGCCCCCGCCGGGGGAGTTTCCACCGTCGGAAGCCCCGCCACCGGAGGATCCTCCGTCGCCGTCCTGGAACGCCCCGAGGACCTCGTCGACGACCGCGATTCGGCCATGGCCGACACCGCGCTGGACCCCAACCGCTCCACCCTGCGGCCCAAGCTGTTCTGGTTCAACCTCGGCCTGACGGTGGCAGTCATGGTGACGCTCGTTGCCAACGTTGTTCCGCTCCCGTACGTCTTTATGGTGGGTTCCGCCATCGCCCTGCTGGTCAACTTCCCGAACGTCAAGGAACAGAGCGCCCAGCTGATCGCCCACGCACCCTCGATCGTCGCCGTCGTCAGCATGGTCATGGCTGCAGCCGTCCTGACCGGCGTCCTGAACGGCACCGGCATGGTCAAGGCCATGTCCGAATGGCTCGTGGCGATCATCCCGGCCGACATGGGCCCGTTCATGGCCATCATCACCGGTGTGCTGAGTATCCCGATGACGTTCTTCATGAGCAACGACGCCTTCTACTTCGGCGTCCTGCCGGTCCTCAGCGAGACCGCGGCACACTACGGCGTCAGCGCCGCGGACATGGCCCGGGCCTCGATCACCGGCCAGCCGTTCCACCTGCAGAGCCCGCTGGTCCCCGCGATCCTGCTCCTCGTGTCCCTCGCCAAGGTGGACCTGGGCGACCACCACAAGAAGGTCCTCTGGCGCACCGCCGTCATCTCCCTGGTCATGCTCGCCGTGGGAGTACTGACCGGAGCCATCGGCATCGGCTAACAAACCCGCGAGGTGACAGTTCGCGCCGGTGTTTTCCCAAAACATCGGCGCGAACTGTCACTTCGGCGTTAACGCCCTTGCCGCAGGGGTCCGCCGGGAAGTAACGGCAGGCGAACCCACGTAGACTGGGACGGAAAATAATCCGAACTTGCAGGGGAGATCCATGGCTGCGATCAACCGCGACGACGTCGCGCATCTCGCGCGTCTCGCGCACATCGAGATGAGTGCTGAAGAGCTCGACAGGATGGCCGGCGAACTCGCCGTCATCGTCGATTCAGTGAAATCCGTCAGTGAAGCCGCCGGTGATGACGTCCCGGCCACGTCCCACCCGATCCCGCTGACGAACGTGTTCCGCGAGGACGTCGTGGGCCACACTTTCACCGCCGAGCAGGCACTCTCCGGCGCCCCGGACGCGTACGAAGGCCGCTTCAAGGTCCCGGCAATCCTGGATGAGGGCTAAGAACATGACTGAGAACAACGAACTGATCCGCTCCTCCGCCGCGACGCTCGCCGGCAAGCTGGCCGCCCGCGAAGTCTCCGCCGTCGAGGTCACCCAGGCGCACCTGGACCGAATCGCCGCCGTCGACGGCAAGGTCCACGCCTTCCTGCACGTCAACACGGACGAGGCGCTCGCCGTCGCCGCCGAGGTCGACGCGATCCGCGCCGCCGGCGGCGCCGCGGCACAGGAACTGCACGCCCTCGCCGGGGTGCCGATCGCCGTCAAGGACCTGATCGTCACCGTCGGCCAGCCCACCACGGCCGGCTCGAAAATCCTCGAAGGCTGGCACAGCCCCTACGACGCCACCGTGGTCAAGCGGCTGCGCGCCGCGAAGATGCCGATCCTGGGCAAGACCAACCTGGACGAATTCGCGATGGGCTCTTCCACCGAGCACTCCGCCTTCGGCCCCACCCACAACCCCTGGGACCTGGACCGGATCCCCGGCGGCTCCGGCGGCGGGTCCGCCGCCGCCGTCGCGGCCTTCGAAGCCCCGCTGGCCCTCGGCACCGACACCGGCGGCTCCATCCGCCAGCCCGGCGCCGTCACCGGCACGGTCGGCGTGAAGCCCACCTACGGCGGCGTATCCCGCTACGGCGCGATCGCGATGGCCTCCTCGCTGGACCAGATCGGCCCCGTCTCGCGCACCGTGCTGGACTCCGCCCTGCTGCACCAGGTCATCGGCGGGCACGACCCGCACGACTCCACCTCGCTGCCGGACCCGCTGGAAGACCTCGTCGCCGCCGCGTCGATCGGCAACGTGCGCGGCATGAAGATCGGCATCATCAAGGAACTCCACGGCGAGGGCTACCAGACCGGCGTCGAGAACCGCTTCAACGAATCCCTCGAGCTGCTCAAGGGTGCCGGCGCCGAAATCGTGGAGGTGTCCTGCCCCAACTTCAAGTACGCCCTGGGCGCCTACTACCTGATCATGCCCTCGGAGGCCTCCTCCAACCTGGCCAAGTTCGACGGCGTCCGGTACGGCCTGCGCGTGCTGCCCGAAGACGGCCCGATGACGATTGAACGCGTCATGGGTGCCACCCGCGCCGCCGGCTTCGGCGACGAGGTCAAACGCCGCATCATCCTCGGCACCTACGCCCTGAGCGCCGGCTACTACGACGCCTACTACGGCTCGGCCCAGAAGGTGCGCACCCTGATCCAGCGCGACTTCGACGCCGCGTTCGCCAAGGCCGACGTGCTCATTTCCCCGACGGCGCCGACCACGGCGTTCAAGCTCGGCGAGAAGCTCAACGACCCACTGGCGATGTACCTCAACGACGTCGCCACCATCCCCGCCAACATGGCCGGTGTCCCCGGGCTCTCCCTGCCCGGCGGGCTGGCCGACGAGGACGGACTGCCGGTCGGCGTCCAGTTGCTGGCCCCGGCCCGCCAGGACGCCCGGCTCTACCGCGTCGGCGCGGTGCTGGAATCCCTGCTCGAGGCCCAGTGGGGCGGCCCGCTGCTGGACAAGGCCCCGTCCCTGACGGACCCGTCCCTGACGGACCCGTCCCTGACAGGCCCCGCCCTTAACGACACCGTCGCGAGCCACGGAGGTTCCCACTAATGTCTGACGCAACCCTCAGCTTCGAAGAGGCGATGGAGAAGTACGATCCCGTCCTGGGCTTCGAGGTCCACGTGGAGCTCAACACCAAGACGAAGATGTTCTCCTCCGCCCCGAACGTGTTCGGCGACGAGCCCAACACCAACGTCAACGAGGTGGACCTGGGCATGCCCGGCGTGCTGCCGGTGGTGAACCGGACCGCGATCGAGTCCTCGATCAAGATCGGCCTGGCGCTCAACTGCAAGATCGCCGAGAAATGCCGCTTCGCCCGGAAGAACTACTTCTACCCGGACACCCCGAAGAACTTCCAGACCTCCCAGTACGACGAGCCCATCGCGTACGACGGCTACCTGGACATCGAGCTCTCCGACGGCACCGTGTTCCGCGTCGAAATTGAGCGCGCGCACATGGAGGAGGACGCCGGCAAGCTGACCCACATGGGCGGCGCCACCGGCCGCATCCAGGGTGCGGACTACTCCCTCGTGGACTACAACCGCTCCGGCGTGCCTCTCGTCGAGATCGTCACCAAGCCGATCGAGGGCGCCGGCAGCCGCGCGCCCGAGCTCGCCAAGGCCTACGTCGCCGCGGTCCGCGAGATCGTCAAGAACCTCGGCGTCTCGGACGCCAAGATGGAACGCGGCAACGTCCGCTGCGACGCCAACGTCTCGCTCCGCCCGCACGGCCGCGAACGCTTCGGCATCCGCTCCGAGACGAAGAACGTCAACTCGCTGCGCGCCGTCGAACACGCCGTCCACTACGAGATCCGGCGGCACGCCGCCGTGCTGGACTCCGGCGAGCCGGTCATTCAGGAGACCCGCCACTGGCACGAGGACACCCGCTCCACGACCTCGGGCCGGCCCAAGTCCGACGCCGACGACTACCGCTACTTCCCGGAACCGGACCTGGTGCCGATCGTCGCCTCCCGCGAATGGGTCGAGGAACTCCGGGCCACGCTGCCCGAGCCGCCGGCCGCCCGCCGGAAGCGGCTGCAGGCCGACTGGGGCTACTCCGACCTGGAATTCCGCGACGTCGTCAACGCCGGCGTCATGGACGAGATCGAGGAAACCATTGCCGCCGGCGCCACCGCCACCGTGGCCCGCAAGTGGTGGATGGGCGAAATCGTCGGACGGGCCAAGATCGCCGACGTCGATCCCGGCCAGCTCGGCGTCGCCCCGGCGACCATCGTGGAACTGAACACGATGGTCGAGGACGGCAAAATCAACAACAAGATGGCCACCGAGGTCCTCGACGGCGTGCTCGCCGGCGAAGGCACCCCGGCGGAAATCGTGGCGAAGCGGGGCCTGGCCGTGGTCTCCGACGACGGACCCCTGCTCGAAGCCATCGACGCGGCCCTCGCGGCGCAGCCCGGCGTCGCGGACAAGATCCGCGGCGGCAAAGTCCAGGCGATCGGCGCGATCGTCGGCGGCGTCATGAAGGCCACCCGCGGGCAGGCCGACGCCGGCCGCGTCCGCGAGCTGATCCTGCAGCGCCTCGGCGTCGAAGGCTAGGTCCCGCCAAGCCCAACTGGCTCGCAGCAGGGTCCGTTCTGAGCGCTCAGAACGGCCCCTGCTGCGAGCTACTTGGGTTAACGGGGGCTATGTTCAGCCGGCCGCTCCGGCCCTATGCTGGTGCCCGAGGTTCCGGTGACAGGCCGGCCCGGGGGAAGGGCGAACCAATGGCGGTTCCACAGCGCACCGGATGGCGAAGTGTTGTACTGACGGGCGGAATCGTCGTCGCCCTCAGCGGGGCAGGGGCGGCGGCAGTCTGGGCCGGCACCGCGCAGTCCGTGACCCCGCTAACCAGCCCCACGACGCCAGCGGCCCAGCCACCCGGTAATCCGCCCGCAGAAGGGCAGGCCCGGAAGAAGGACCGTGCCATGCCACTGCACGGCGAAAGCGTGGTCAAAAAAGGCGACGGCGGATTCGAGACCCGGCTGACCCAGCAGGGCGTCATCGAGGCCGTGAGCAGTACGTCGATCACCGTCAAGAGCGAGGACGGCTTTAGCCAGACCTACGCCATCAACGCCGGAACAAAAATCACGAAACTGCCCGCTCCTGCAACTGACGGGACCATCCCGAGAGACAGCAAGGGCAAACGGCTCAAGCCCGCCGCCGCCACCGCAGCGGACCTCAGGGCCGGGGAACAGGTGCGGATCAAAGGCGTCAAAGACGGGTCCGGCAGCACTGCCGGGCGTATTGCCGCCGGAGCTCCGGACGTTCTGGGGCCGGGCAATGGAATGGGCAGGGGACTGGGCAACGGAGCAGGCAAGCACCCCGGAAACGGACACTGGAAGGACAAGGCCGCGGGGCGGGCCCCCTAGGGCCGGTCCGTGACCAGTTCGGTCATGATGGTCTGCAGCGCTTCGCAGACCATCATGACCGATCTGCGTTTAAGGTTCTCCGGGCGGGCCAGAATGTCGATCCGGCGCCTGGTGCTGATGCCCTCGAGCGGCCGCAGCACAATGCCCGGATTCAGCACCGGCCGCGCCGTATACCGCGGCAGCAGCCCGACCACGTTCCCGGTCGCCACCAGCGCCGCGACCGTGGAGTAGTCGTTGATCCGGTGCACGATGTTCAGTTCCCGGCTGGAGACGGCCGCGACGGCGGAGAGCACGTCCGCGGGGGAGTAGCCGGTGCGGCTGGTCACCCAGGGTTCCCCGACGACGTCGTCCGCCGTCACCGCCCGCTGCCCGGCCAGCCGGTGCCCGGCCGGCAGCGCGACATCCAGCGGCTCGTGCGCGAGCGGAATCACCGCCACCCGCTCCCCGGGCCAGGCCGCGCTGTGGTCCATCCGGTGCGCGAGCACCAGGTCATACCGGGCAGTCAGCGCGGGGAAGTCCTGCTGGGCGACGTCCTCGTCCGAGAGCAGGATCCGCGGCTGCCCCGGCCCGGCCAGCAGCCGGGCGAGCGTGGCGAACAGGGCCTGGCCCGCGCTGTGGAACCCGCTCAGGGTCACCGGCGCCACCGGCGAGCCGTGGTAGGCGCCGATCGCCGTCCGCGCGTCCGCCATGGCGCTGACGACGGCGGCCCCGGCGTCCGCGAGGACCTGCCCGGCCTCGGTCAGGACCAGGTTCCGGCCCTCCTTGCGGGTCAGCGGCACGTCCACGGATTTCTGCAGGGCGGCCAGCTGCTGCGAGACCGCCGAGGGTGTGACGAGCAGGGTTTCGGCGACGGCCTTGACGCTCCCGAGGGCCCCGAGTTCGCGGAGCATCTCCAGCTGGTGGATTTCCATGCCGCCCAGTCTATGCGCAAGGGAGAGCTAAATCGTCGATTGAGAAAAATACGGTTGTGCTAACGCTTTGCAGCGGCTCTAATGGGGTGAGTTGACCCACACGAGCTGCCCCGGGCAGCGGATCTACCCGTGCCTGACGAGGGCACAGTCAGGAAGGCCCATGAAGGCTCTCTACAAGGCCGGCGCCCACGCAGGCTTCGAACTCGTGGACCGTCCCGAACCCGAAACCGGGCCCGGCGACGTCAAGATCCGCGTCATGACCACGGGGATCTGCGGCACCGACCTGCACATCCAGTCGTGGGACGCGTGGGCGCAGGGCATCATCAACGCCCCCCTGATCGCCGGCCACGAGTTCTACGGCGAGGTCGTCGAGACCGGCGAGGACGTCCTGGACGTCAAGACCGGCGACCGCGTCTCCGGCGAGGGCCACATCGTCTGCGGGATCTGCCGCAACTGCCGCGCCGGCCGCAGGCAGATGTGCATCAACACCGTCAGCGTCGGCGTCCAGCGCGACGGCGCCTTCGCCGAGTACGTCGTGATCCCCGAAACCAACGTGTGGGTCCACCAGGACCCGTCCGTGACGCCGGAACTCGGCGCCATCTTCGACCCTTTCGGCAACGCCGTCCACACCGCGCTCAGCTTCCCCCTCGTCGGGGAGGACGTGCTGATCACCGGTGCCGGGCCCATCGGACTGATGGCCATCGCCGTCGCCCGCCACGCCGGCGCCCGCAAGATCGCGATCACCGACGTCTCCGCCCCGCGGCTGGAACTGGCCCGCAGACTCGGCGTCGACCTGGCGATCGACGTCTCGAAGATGCGCGTCAAGGACGCCCAGCGCGAACTGGGCATGCGCGAGGGATTCGACATCGGAATGGAAATGTCGGGACACCCCACGGCGCTGCCTGAGATGATCGACAACATGAACCACGGCGGCCGGATCGCGATGCTGGGACTGCCCAGCCAGTCGATCGACATCGACTGGGGCAAAGTGGTCACGCATATGCTCACCATGAAGGGCATCTACGGCCGCGAAATGTTCGAGACCTGGTACGCGATGAGCGCCATGCTCTCCTCCAACCCGGTCCTGCACGCCAACATCTCCGCCGTCGTGACGGACACCCTTCCCGCCACCGACTGGGAAAAGGGCTTCGAGATCGCCCGCGCCGGCGTGGGCGGCAAAGTGGTCCTCGACTGGACCTGCTTCTAACCCGCCCCCGATTCGGCCCACCGACCCCACCAGCTGAGGAGCACAACCCATGTATTCAGCCATCAAGGACCAGTTGCAGCACGAGCTGGACGAGATCCGCAGCGCCGGCCTGTTCAAGACCGAGCGGCACATCGACTCGCCGCAGGCCAACCACATCAAGGCCGGGCAGATCGGCGAGTCCAGCGCGGACGTGCTGAACTTCTGCGCCAACAACTACCTGGGCCTCGCGGACCACCCGGAGATCATCGCCGCCGCCAAGACCGCGATGGACGACCGCGGCTTCGGCATGGCCAGCGTCCGGTTCATCTGCGGCACCCAGGACCTCCACCTGGCCCTCGAGGCGCGCGTCTCCAAGTTCCTCGGCACCGAGGACACCATCCTGTTCTCCAGCTGCTTCGACGCCAACGGCGGCGTGTTCGAATCGCTCTTCGGCCCGGAAGACGCCGTCATCTCCGACGCGCTGAACCATGCCTCGATCATCGACGGCATCCGGCTCTGCAAGGCCCAGCGCTTCCGCTACGCCAACCAGGACATGGCGGACCTTGAATCGAAGCTGATCGAGGCCACCACCCAGGAGAACCCGGCCCGCCGCAAGATCATCGTCACGGACGGCGTCTTCTCGATGGACGGCTTCCTGGCCCCGCTCGAGGCAATCTGCGACCTCGCGGAAAAGTACGACGCCATGGTCATGGTGGACGACTCGCACGCCGTGGGCTTCATGGGCGCCAGCGGTGCCGGCACCCCGGAACACGCCGGCGTCTCGGACCGCGTGGACATCTACACCGGCACCTTCGGCAAGGCCCTGGGCGGCGCCTCCGGCGGCTACGTCTCCGGCCGCAGCGAAGTCGTCGCGATGCTCCGCCAGAAGGCCCGCCCCTACCTGTTCTCCAACTCGCTGGCCCCGGCCATCGTCGCGGCGACGCTCAAGGCCCTGGACCTCGTGGAGAGCTCCGGCGAACTGCGCAGCAAGCTCTTCGCCAACGCCGCGCTGTTCCGGAACCGGATGTCCGAGGAGGGCTTCGAGCTGCTCCCGGGCGAGCACGCCATTGTCCCCGTCATGTTCGGCGACGCCGTGATGGCCGCTAAGGTGGCCGACGCGATGCTGCACAACGGCGTCTTCGTCACGGCGTTCAGCTACCCCGTGGTTCCCAAGGGCGCGGCCCGGATCCGCGTCCAGCTCTCCGCCGCGCACAGCGCCGAGGACGTGGAGGCCTGCGTGCAGGCCTTCGTGCGCAGCCGCGCCGCCGTCGCCGGCTGAGCGGGGCTTCATAGCCAAAGCGGAACCGGGGTTGCGGCGCCACAAACGGCGCCGCAACCGTTCCGTCTGCAAGGATGGACCCATGTCAGCTAATTACGATGTCGTGATTGTCGGCGGCGGTATCGCCGGCCTGTCCCTTGCCTCAGCCCTTGCCGGAAAGTGCAGCGTCGCGCTGGTGGAAGCCGAGCAGACCCTGGCGTACCACGCCTCCTCGCGCTCGGCCCGGCAGCTGATCCCCAGCTACGGCCCTCCCGTGGTGCAGGAGCTCACCCTCCGCACGCTCGAACTGATCGCCGCCCAGGACGCCCACCGGCCCGAACCGGTGCTCTCGCCGCGCAGCTTCATGCTGATCGGCGACGACGCCACCGTCCGGGAGCAGGCCAGCGGCCACATGCAGCCGATCAGCCACGCCGAGGCCCTGGAACTCTGCCCGGCCCTGGTCCCGGACTCCTTCTCCGCCGCCGGCCTGGACACCGGCTCCTTCGCCTGCAACGCGCCCCTGCTGCTCGAGGACCTCCGCCGGCATGCGGAAGCCAACGGGGTGGACATCATCACCGGCGCCCGCGTCCACTCTGCCCAGCGCCTGGGTTCGGGCTGGGAACTCGGCGCCGGACAGGAGGGCTTCCAGGCCGCCGTTGTGGTCAACGCCGCCGGCGCCTGGGCCGACGAACTCGCCGTCCTCAGCGGCGTCGAGAAGGTCCAGCTGCAGCCGTACCGGCGCACCGCGGCGATCGTCGACGTCGAACACCCCCTCCCGGAAAGCAGCCCCATGGTGGCCGCCGCCGACGACTCCTTCTACTTCCGCCGCGACGGCGACCAGGTCCTGATCTCGCCCTCGGAACACGAACCGAGCGGGCCCGAGGACGCGCAGCCGCACCCGGGGGACATCGAACGGCTCATCGCCCGGCTCAACACCATCACCACCCTGGGCATCCGCGGCGTCCGCCAGGCCTGGACCGGGCTGCGGACGGAAGCGGCCGACGGCGTCCCGGTCGTCGGGTTCGACGCCGAGGCCCCCGGGTTCTTCTGGCTCGCCGGCCAGGGCGGCTACGGCCTCCAGACCTCCTCCGGCATCGCCGAACTCGCCGCCGGGCTGATCCTCGCCGGCCAGGGCGCCGCCTCTGCCGCAGGCGGCAGCACGGCCCCGGGTCCGGCATCCCGGACAGTGGAAGCGCTGGCGGCGACGCGCTGGTCCATCCGGCGCTGAAGAATGGACTCATGAGCACCCTGATCACCAACATCGCCGAGCTGATGACCCAGGACCCGGAGCACCGGGTCCTGAAGAACGCGGCGGTGCTGATCGAGGGCGAACGGATTGCCTGGCTGGGGCAGGCGGCGGACGCACCGGCCGCCGACGAGGCCGTCGACGCCGGCGGCCGTGCCCTGCTGCCGGGCTGGGTCGATTCGCACACCCACCTGATCTTCGCCGGGGACCGGACCGCCGAGTTCGAGGCCCGGATGGCGGGGGAGAGCTACAGCGCCGGCGGGATCGCCGTGACCACCGGCGCCACCCGGGCCACGGGCGACTTCGACCTCACCCGGCTCGCGCTGGGCCGGGTGGCAGAGGCCGTCTCGCAGGGCACCACGTACCTGGAAACCAAGACCGGTTACGGCCTGGACATCGACAATGAGGCCCGCAGCGCCCGGATCGCCTCCACCGTCGTGGACGAGGTCACCTACCTCGGCGCGCACCTGGTGCCCGCCGGGATGGACGCCGAGGAGTACACGGACCTCGTCTGCGGCCCCATGCTCTCCGCCGTCCGGCCGTTCGTGCGCTGGGCCGATGTCTTCTGCGAGCGCGGCGCCTTCGACGAGGACCAGTCCCGGCGCGTGCTCCAGGCCTGCAAGGACGCCGGTCTGGGCCTACGGGTGCACGGCAACCAGCTGGGCGTTGGTCCCGGGGTGCGGCTCGCGGTGGAATTCGGCGCGGCGAGCGTGGACCACGTGAACTACCTGTCCGCCGCCGACGTCGACGCCCTCGCGGCCAGCTGGTCCGGCTGGGACCGGGACGCAGGAACTGGTCGCGGCACGGTGGCGACGTGCCTGCCGGCCTGCGATCTGTCCACCCGCCAGCCGCTGGCGCCGGGCCGGGAACTGCTCGACGCCGGTGTGCAGCTCGCGCTGGCCTCCAACTGCAACCCGGGCACCTCCTATACGAGCTCGATGGCGTTCTGCGTCACCACCGCCGTGCTCCAGATGGGCCTCAGCGTCCACGAGGCGGTGCGTGCCGCGACGTACGGCGGGGCGCTGGCCCTCGGCCGGGAGTCCGGGACCGACGTCGACGGCGGACGCGCCGTCGGCTCGATCGCCGTCGGGCACCGCGCGGACCTGCACCTGCTCAACGCCCCGTCCGCCACCCACCTGGCCTACCGGCCGGGCATGCCGCTCACCCAGGCCGTCTGGCGTGCGGGGGTCCGCGCCCGCTAGGTGACCGCCCGGTTTCCGGAGAGAGCCGCGGCGGCTAGAAGAACATCGGCGGGGCGTCCAGCACCGTCTCATCGACGCGCCGGTCCTCCCACTGGCTGAACGGCTTGTCCAGCTCGTACTTGCCCTCCCCGGTGCGGTACAGGGTGCGGACCTCGGCGTTGTCCGGGTTGTTGAGCGACTCGAAGTACTCCACCGACCAGTGGAACCAGCGCATGCAGAACAGCCGCATGGTGAGCCCGTGGGTGACAAACAGCGCGTTGGGGGCGTAGCTCGGCTTGGACCAGTGCCGGTACAGGGTCTCCATAAAGGAGGAGATCCGGTCATAGACATCCGAGCCGGACTCGCCTTCCCGGAAGCGGTAGAAGAAGTGGCCGTACGCGTTCCGGAGTTCCTTCTGGTCCTCGATCTCCCCGGCGATCTGGAAGTTGGCCCAGTCCTGCTCCCGGAGCCGCGGCTCCTCGATCACCCGCTCCACCAGCGGACCGAGGTTGAGCGCCTCCAGGGTCTGGTAGGCCCGCAGGTACGGGGAGACGTACACGCACACCGGGCGGCCGTCCAGCAGACGCCGGACCTGCTCGCCGGCCGCCCGGGCCTGCTCCACACCGAGCTCGGTCAACGGAATCCGGTAATCGGGCACCCGGTTGTAGATCGAGGTGTCGGCGTTGGCGGCGGACTGGCCGTGCCGGATCATGATGATTTTCCCGGGCGCACTCATAAACCCCAGCATAGGCGGCAACGCAGGGTAAGCCGGGCAAGCCAAGACCGGGCAAGATAGGAACATGCTGGTTCCCTCCCGCCGCCGCCTGCGGCTAGAAGTCTGGATCGTCCTGGGCCTGTCCCTGGGGCAGTCCGCCGTGTACTCGGTGGTCCAGTTGCTGGACAAGATGACGCGGGCGCCGCTGGCGGAGGGCACCTCCACCCTGAACCGGTCGCAAAGCAGCCGCGAGTACTTCGATCTGACCTACCAGCTGCTGGATATCCTCTTCGCCCTGGTGCCGGTGGTCCTGGCGCTCTATTTCCTCACTGACCACCGGACATCCGGCCTGTCCGGAGGCGGCAGCCGCGGCACCACGGCGTTCCAGAAGCTCGGCCTCAATTTCGCGCGCCCCGGCAGGGACCTGCTGCAGGGATTCGGCCTGGCGGCGCTGATCGGCATCCCGTCCCTGGGCCTGTACGCCGCGGGCCGGGCGATGGGCATCACGACGGCGATCATCCCCAGCGCGCTGGATTCCTACTGGTGGACCGTGCCGGTGCTGGTCCTCTCCGCGATCCGGCACGGGATCGTGGAGGAAGTGATCGTCGTGGGCTACCTGCTGGACCGGCTCCCCAAGCTCGGCTGGAGCCTGCCGCTGGCGATCTTTGCCAGTTCGATGCTGCGCGGCAGCTACCACCTCTACCAGGGCTTCGGTCCGTTCATTGGCAACGCCATCATGGGCGTCATCTTCGCGCTGGTCTACACCAAAACCCGGCGCCTGATGCCGCTGGTGATCGCGCACGCCGTGCTGGACGTCGTCGCCTTCGTCGGCTTCAGCCTCTTCGGCAAGTCCATCGGCCTCGGCTGAGCCTGCCTTGCCCTAGAAACGGGGCCCCGGCCCAAGGGCGGGCGTTAAAGTTTCGGCCGCCATCGGTGGGTGACGTCATTGGCACCCGCTGATGGCGGCCGAAGTGTGGGGCGGTGAAGCGTTAGATGGTGACGGCTCCGGAGGCCGTCTCGAACGTAACGGAGAGGATGCCGGGTGTCCCGCGGGGAGCGAGCCAGTTCACGGCCACGTCTTCCAGCGGCTTCTCGACCGGGACACCGAGCCATTCGGTGACACGCTCTGCCGAGCCGGCGATCGTGAGGGCGGACATCTTGACGTTGCTCTCGTAGGCCTTCGACGGGTGGAGGTCTGGATCGCCTTCCCACTTGAGCATGTACGGGACCTGGGGGTCGGCGATGAGCCCCAGGATGCCGATCTGCTTCCAGACCAGTTCGCGGCCGTCCGGGAACTTGCGGTTGCCGTTGACGGCGGCGCGGCCGAGCCGCTCCTCGAACGGGGCGAGGTCGTCAACTTCGACGCACCAGCCCATCCAGCCGCCGCCTGCTTCGGACCGGGCACGGACGGCCTGGCCGAAGGGGGCCTTGTCGGAGGCGGGGTGGTTCAGGACCTCCACGACCTCGACATATTTGTGTCCCGCTAGCGGGATGATCATGTTGCGGGTCCCGAATCTGGGATGTACTCCGCCCTTCACGGCTTCGACGCCGAGGGCAGACGCAATTCGTTCGGTGGTGGCAGCGAGGCCATCTTGTTCACAGGCGTAAGAGACGTGATCCATGCGCATGCCCTCATCTTGACACTTTGTGATGCCCCTCTCAGCTTAGGCTCTCCTAACCGTGGTGGGATGTCATTTTTGGGGGGTCTCCGCGGGGCACTATCCCCTATCACCGGGCGGAACGGAAGGGCCATCCGGACCCCTCCTGGAGCGCAACTTCATCTTCGTCACAAAGCTATCCAGAGCCCGGAACCGGTTCCTAGACTGGGCTCAGGTCATGAGTGCCAGCACTACAGCCCCGGCTTGCTGGCCGGCAACCCTCGTCACGCGGTGGGGTGCCCCGGGTGAAGACCTGGCCGTCCGGCACCCGCCGGAAGGCAAGCGCGGCTCCAGTGTTGACCCGGGCCCAGGGGCTCCGGTGCAGCCTGTGCCCGGTCCCCTAAGGAGTGTCCCGATGTCCAGTGCCTGGTCCTTCGAAACCCGCCAGATCCACGCCGGCCAGGAGCCGGACAGCGCCACCGGCGCCCGGTCGCTGCCGATCTACCAGACGACGTCGTTTGTCTTCCCCAGTGCCGAAAGCGCCGCCAACCGCTTCGCCCTCGCCGAACTCGCCCCCATCTACACCCGGATCGGCAATCCCACCCAGGATGCCGTGGAACAGCGGGTGGCCAGCCTGGAGGGCGGACTCGCTGCGCTGCTGCTGAGCTCCGGGCAGGCCGCTGAGACCTTCGCGATCCTGAACGTCGCCGAGGCCGGCGACCACGTGGTGGCCAGCCCCAGCCTGTACGGCGGCACATACAACCTGCTGGCGCACACCCTGAAGAAGTTCGGCATCTCCGTGACGTTCGTCGAGGACCCGGACAACCTGGCCCAGTGGCGCGACGCCGTGCAGCCCAACACCAAGCTGTTCTTCGGCGAAGTGGTCTCCAACCCACGCCAGGACGTGCTGGACATCGAGGGCATCTCGCAGGTGGCTCACGAGGCCGGCGTCCCGCTGATCGTGGACAACACGCTCTCCACCCCGTACCTGATCCGGCCGATCGAATGGGGGGCGGACATTGTCGTGCACTCCGCCACCAAGTACCTCGGCGGCCACGGGACCGCGATCGCGGGCGTGATCGTGGATTCCGGCAACTTCGACTTCGGCCGGGACCCGGAGCGCTTCCCCGGCTTCAACACCCCGGATCCCACCTACAACGGCCTGGTCTACGCCCGGGACCTCGGCAAGGACGGCGCCCTCGGCGCCAACCTCTCCTACATCCTCAAGGCGCGCGTCCAGCTGCTGCGCGACCTCGGCTCGGCAGTCTCCCCGTTCAACGCCTTCCTCATCGCCCAGGGCCTCGAGACCCTGAGCCTGCGCGTGGAGCGGCACGTCGCCAACGCCAGCAAGGTGGCGGAATGGCTCGAGGCCCGGGACGACGTCGAATCGGTCGCCTACGCGGGGCTGCCGTCCAGCCCCTGGTACGAGCGCGGGCGCAAGTACGGCCCGAAGGGGACCGGCGCCGTCGTCGCCTTCAACATCGCCGGGGGAGCGGAGGCGGGCAAGCGCTTCGTCGACGCCCTCGAGCTGCACTCGCACGTGGCCAACATCGGCGACGTGCGCTCGCTGGTCATCCACCCGGCGTCGACCACCCACAGCCAGCTGTCCCCGGAACAGCAGACCGTCGCCGGGGTAAACCCCGGCCTCGTCCGGCTCTCCGTGGGCCTGGAGCACATCGATGACATCCTCGCCGACCTCGACGCCGGATTCCGCGCGGCCAAAACCGCCTGAGCACCCCCGGCCCCCGGCGTCCGGCCCCCGGCGTCCGGCCCCCGGCGTCCGGGCGCCGGGGCCCGGATAAACGCGGAAAAGAACGCGGCGAGTCATAAGTTCGTCACAATCTTCGCCACCGGGCCGCCGCATTTCGTAGACTCAGTGCAGGTCATGAGTGCCAGCGACAGCCCCGGCTTGCTGGCCGGCAACCCTCCTTTTGCGGCGGGGTGCCCCGGGTGAAGACCTGGCCTGCCGGTCAGCTGACGGCGGGCAAGCGCGAAGTTAGGTCCTCACATGACGATTGCCGTCACCCGCCAGGGTGTACCTGTAAGCAAGACCTCCCACCCGGATGCCCCGGGGGACACGGCGCCAGACGGGGTTGTCCCGGTCGGAATGGTCCCGGACGGGGCTGCCCCGGACGGAACCGTCCGGTATCTCCGGATCGGCGACCTCGAGCTCGAGTCCGGTGCCCGGCTGCCGGACGTCACCCTCGGCTACGAGACCTGGGGGACCCTCAACGCGGACCGCTCCAATGCCGTGCTGATCGAGCACGCGCTGACGGGGGACACCCACGTCACGCGCGGCGCCAGCGAGGAGCCGGGGTGGTGGGAGCAGCTCGCCGGCCCCGGTGCCCCGGTGGACACGGACAGGTACTTCGTCGTCTCGATCAACATCCTCGGCGGCTGCTACGGCTCCACGGGACCCTCGACGCCGGCACCCGACGGAAAGCCCTGGGGCTCGCGGTTCCCGCTCGTCACGCTGCGGGACACGACCGAGGCCGAAGCCAGGCTCGCCGACGCCCTGGGCATCCGGAGCTGGTACGCCGTGCTCGGCGGTTCCCTGGGCGGGGCGCGCGCGCTGGAATGGGCCGTCAGTTACCCGGACCGGGTCCGGCGCTGCGCCGTGATTTCGGTCGGCGCCAGCAGCACCGCCGAACAGATTGCTTTCGCCCAGGCGCAGACCCTCGCCATCCGGCAGGACCCCCACTTCAACGGCGGGGACTACTACGGAGGGCCGGAGCCGGAAGCGGGCCTGGCCCTGGCCCGGCGGATTGCGCACATCACCTACCGCTCGGCCGCGGAGCTGGACGGACGCTTCGGCCGGAACGCCCAGGACGCCGAGGCGCCGCTGGAAGCCGGATCCCTCGCCGGGCGCGGCCGTTACCAGGTGGAGAGCTACCTCGACCACCAGGGCAACAAACTTGTCCGCCGCTTCGATGCGAACAGTTACATCGCCATCACCGAAGCGCTCATGAGCCATGACATCAGCCGGGGCCGCGGCGCCCTCGCCGAGGCCCTGGCTCCGGCCACGGCGGAGTTCCTGCTGGCGGCCGTCGACTCGGACCGGCTGTATTTCCCGGCCCAGTCCCACGCGCTCGCCGCTGCCCTGCCGGGCGACGTCGCCGTCCACACCATCGAGGCGCCGATCGGGCACGACGGTTTCCTGACCGAGATCGGCCAGCTCAACAGCCAGCTTCGGCGGCACTTCTTCGGCTAGGTCCTTCGGCCTGTCTTTCTGCGCGGCACGACGGCCGTGCCGATCTCCTGCGCGAATCCGTGGACGAAAGCGCGGGAAGAAGAGACCAACTGTGCAATTTTGCAGATACGCTCTGCACTAATGGCCGTTGAGGCTCAGGGCGGGAGCGCCCATACTCATTGAGAATGATGCCGCGTGTCACAAATCACGCCGCGTCCATTGCCCAGAGGTCCATAGGGTGTCGACGGAGACACCGAAGGAGTCGAAATGAGTACACAAAACGCCGCCAGGCGCCCGGAAGAGGAAGACGTCAAGTCGTCCGGACTGAAGAAGGTAGTAACGGCCTCCATGGCCGGCACCGTTGTCGAATGGTATGAGTTCTTCCTCTACGCCTCGGCCGCCACCCTTGTGTTCGGCAAGATCTTTTTCCCCAACTCCGGCACGGAACTGGACGGCATCATCGCCGCCTTCCTGACCTACGCCGTTGGTTTCGTTGCCCGCCCGATCGGCGGCATCGTCTTTGGCCACTTCGGCGACAAGTTCGGCCGCAAGCAGCTGCTCCAGCTCAGCATCATCCTGGTCGGTGTCTCCACCTTCCTGATGGGCTGCCTCCCGACCTTCCAGCAGATCGGGTACTGGGCCCCGGCCCTCCTCGTGTTCCTGCGCTTCGCCCAGGGCTTCGCCGTCGGCGGTGAATGGGGCGGCGCAGTCCTCCTCGTCGCCGAGCACAGCCCGAGCAAGTCCCGCGGCTTCTGGGCCTCGTGGCCGCAGTCCGCCGTTCCGCTGGGCAACCTGCTCGCCACCGGCGTGCTGTTCACGCTGTCCTCCACGCTGTCCTCCGCCGACTTCCTCAGCTGGGGCTGGCGCGTGGCCTTCTGGCTCTCCGCCGTGATCGTCCTGGTCGGCTACTACATCCGGACCAAGGTCACGGATGCCCCGATCTTCCTGGAGGCACAGAAGGAAGTCGCCGTCGAGAACAAGGGCTACGGCGTCGCCGAAGTGTTCCGTCGCTACCCGCGCGGCGTCTTCACCGCCATGGGCCTGCGGTTCGCGGAGAATATTCTCTACTACCTCGTGGTCACCTTCTCCATCACGTACCTGAAGGTCATCGTCCAGACGGACACGTCCCGGATCCTGCTGCTCCTGCTCGTGGCGCACGCAATCCACTTCGCCGTGGTGCCGATGGTCGGCCGCATGTCGGACCACTTCGGCCGCAGGCCGGTCTACATGGCCGGCGCCATCCTCGGCGGCACCTGGGGCTTCTTCGCCTTCCCGATGATGGACACCAAGAACGACCTCATCATCCTCGCAGCCATCACGATCGGCCTCCTCTTCCACGCCCTGATGTACGCCGGCCAGCCGGCCATCATGGCTGAGATGTTCCCGACCCGGATGCGCTACTCCGGCGTCTCCCTGGGCTACCAGGTCACCTCGATCGTGGCCGGTTCGATGGCCCCGATCATCGCCGCGGCGCTGCTGGGCCAGTTCAAGTCCTCCACCCCGGTAGCCATCTACCTGCTCGGCGCCTGCATGGTCACCCTGGTGGCGGTGTTCTTCCTCAAGGAGACCCGCGGCGTCTCCCTGCACGACATCGACGCCGCCGATGCCCAGGGCACCGCGGACCTCTTGGCTGCCAGCAAGAAGTAACGGCAAAGTATCCGCTAGAAAAGTTATGAAAATCAGCAACAGCCCGGTCCCCGCAACGGGGGGGCCGGGCTGTTGCCGTTGGCACGCCTCAGCCTGCCAGGACCTCTCAGCCTGCCAGGACCTCCTGGCGGTCGGAAATTTCGGTCCGGACGGCTGCGAGCACGGCCTGCACCGGGGCCGACCGCAGCGATTCCGCGCGGGCCACCGCCCAGATCGGCAGCTGCCGCTGAAAGTCGTCCGGCAGTACCGGCAGGAAATCGGGGTGGCCGACCGCCAGGAAGTTGGGCAGCAGTCCGATCCCGGCGCCCCGCCGGACAGCCTCCAGCTGGGCGAAGATGCTGGTGGCCTGGAAGCTGGAGCGCGGCACGGGAAGCTGGGTGGAGCGGTGGCCCAGTTCGGCGACCTGCAGCGCCGACTCCACATAGGAGACGAAGCCGTGCTGCCGGACGTCGTCGAGCGTCGCCGGCAGGCCGTGTTCGCGGGCGTACTGCGGGCTGGCGTAGAGCCGGAGGAAGTAGTTGGACAGGAAGATGGTCTGCGCATTGCTGACGTCCAGGTTGCCCACCACCACCTCAAGATCCACCCCGGACCGGTTCTGGCTGACCTTGCGGGTGGCGCTGAGCATTTCGACGTTGAGCTGCGGATGGCCCTGCTGCAGCCGGACGAGCGCCGGTGCGACAAATTCGGCGCCGAAGCCGTCCGGGGTGCTGATCCGGACCAGTCCGGAGAGCACGTCCTCGGAGTGCGCGATCCGGTTCGTGAGCGCACCGAGCGTGCCCTCGATGGCCTCGGCGGCCGCCACGGCGTCCTGGCCCAGGTCCGTCAGCTCCCAGCCGTGCGGGCTCCGCTCCAGGGTGCGCCCGCCGAGCTGTTTGTCCAGTGCCAGGATCCGGCGGGAGATGGTGGTGTGCGTGGTGCCGAGGGTCTCCGCCACCGCATTGAACCTGCCCAGCCGTGCCACGGTCAGCAGGATCAGCAGGTCGTCCGGACTCGGAAGCCGCCGCAAGTCCACAAGAACTCCTCTGGATTCAGGTATGTGCATCCATGCACATACCATCTGTAGTTTTTTCCCTTGATTGCACTGTAACAGGGTGTGATGCTTGACACTGAACGTCCGGCGATTGGCCGGATCATGTGCACGACGCAAAGCAAAGGAGCTTATGCCATGGCTGTAATCGCTTGGATCGGACTGGGGAACATGGGCGGGTCCATGTCAGTAAACCTCGTCAAGGCCGGCCACGACGTCCGCGGGTTCGACCTGAACGCCGAGGCCGTTGCCGCCGCGGTCGCCGGCGGCGTCAAGCCCGCCGGAAGCATCGCCGAAGCGGTCGACGGCGCCGACGTCGTCTTCTCGATGCTCCCCAAGGGCGAGCACGCCCGCGCCGTTTACCTCGGCGAGGACGGCGTCCTGGCCCACGCGGACACACGCACCCTGCTGGTGGATTCCTCCACGATCGACATCGCCTCCGCCCAGGCCCTGCACGACGCCGCCGCTGCCGCCGGCTTCCGCTTCGTCGACGCCCCGGTCTCCGGCGGAATGAGCGGCGCGAAGGCCGCCACGCTGACCTTCATGATCGGCGGCGAGGCAGGTGCCGTGGCCGAGGCCACGGAATACATCAAGCCGATGGCGGCGAACATCATTCCCACCGGCGGCGCCACCACCGGCCAGGCCGCGAAGATCTGCAACAACCTCATGCTCTTCATCAACCTGGCCTCGACCGCGGAAGGCGCAGTGCTGGCCGACCGGCTCGGACTGGACAAGCAGGTCTTCTGGGACATCGCCTCCGTGTCCTCCGGCGACAGCTGGGCCCTGCGCACCTGGTACCCGGTCGCCGGTGTGGTCCCCACCGCGGCCTCCAACAACGATTTTGCCCCGACCTTCACCACCGAGCTGGCCAACAAGGACATCGGACTGGCGATCAGCGCGGCACGGGACACCGGCACCCCGCTGGAAATCGGCGAGCACGTCCAGCAGCTCTTCCAGCGCCTCATCGACTCCGGCAAGGCCGGCATGGACTGCTCCGCCATCGTCAAGCTGGTCGACGGCACCCTCGACACCTCCAAGTAGCCCTGCCCCGCAGCCGGCCGCACCCCCTGAACCTGCACCACACGAAAGAGACCACCCCATGGAACGCATTCCGCACTTCATCAACGGCGCCCTGATTTCCGACGCCGAGCGCTACGGCCCCGTCTTCAACCCGGCCACCGGCGAGCAGGAGAAAGAGGTCGCCCTGGCCTCCGCCGCCCGCGTCGAGGAGGCCATCCAGGCCGCTCGCGCCGCCCTGCCCGGCTGGCGTGCCACCAGCCTGGGCAAGCGCACCAACATCTTCTTCAAGGTCCGCGAACTGCTGATGCAGCGTCGGCCCGAACTCGCCGCCCTGCTGACCAGCGAACACGGCAAGGTCCTCTCCGACGCCGAGGGCGAGATCACCCGCGGCCTGGAGAACATCGAGTTCGCCACCGGGCTGTCCCACGCCCTCAAGGGCGAGCGCTCCGAGCAGGTGGCCAGCGGCGTCGACGTCCACTCCGTGCGCCAGCCGGTCGGCGTGGTCGCCTGCATCACCCCGTTCAACTTCCCGGCCATGGTGCCGCTGTGGATGATCGGCAGTGCCCTGGCCTGCGGCAACACCGTGCTGCTCAAGCCCAGCGAAAAGGACCCGTCCTCGGCCATCTTCATCGCGCAGGTCTTCGCCGAGGCAGGCCTGCCCGCCGGCGTCCTCAACGTCGTGCACGGCGACAAGGAGGCCGTGGACGTGCTGCTCGAACACCCGGACGTCAAGGCCATCAGCTTCGTCGGCTCGACGCCGATCGCCCAGTCCATCTACAAGCGCGCCGCCGACCACGGCAAGCGCGTGCAGGCCCTGGGCGGGGCCAAGAACCACATGGTGGTCCTGCCGGACGCGGACCTGAACATGGCCGCCGACGCCGCCGTGTCCGCCGCGTACGGCTCCGCCGGCGAGCGCTGCATGGCCGTCAGCGTCCTGGTCGCCGTCGGGAACATCGCCGACGAACTGGTCGGGGCCATCACCACCCGGATGGGCACCCTGAAGATCGGCCCCGGGACCGATCCGGCGTCGCAGATGGGCCCGCTGATCACCGCCGAGCACCGCGCCAAGGTCGCCTCCTACGTCGCCGGCGCGGCCCAGGAAGGCGCCACCGTGGTGGTGGACGGCCGGGAGCAGAAGTTCGACTCCAACGGCTTCTTCATCGGCGTCAGCCTCATTGACCATGTCAAGCCCGGCATGAAGGTCTACGACGACGAGATCTTCGGCCCGGTCCTGTCCGTGGTCCGCGTCGAGACCTACGCCGACGCCGTCAAGCTGGTCAACGACAACGAGTTCGGCAACGGCGTGGCGATCTTCACCCGCGACGGCGGCGCCGCGCGGCAGTTCGAGTTCGACGTCGAGGCGGGCATGGTGGGCGTCAACGTCCCGATCCCGGTGCCGGTGGGAACCTTCTCCTTCGGCGGCTGGAAGAACTCGCTCTTCGGCGACACCCACATGTACGGCCCGGAGAGCATCCGCTTCTACACCCGCGGCAAGGTCGTCACCACGCGCTGGCCGGACCCGTCCACCTCGGTGATCGACCTCGGATTCCCGCAGGTCGACTAGACCAGCCAGGCCGGCCCGGGGTCAGTCTGTCCTGCCCGCCGGTCCCGGCCCGCCTTAAACAGAACAACGCGGGGTCACTCCGCGCCCGTCCGGTACCGGATCCTGGGCGCAGGGTGACCCCGCGTTGCTGTGTGGCGGGGGTCAGCCCTTCATGATCTCCGTGCGCTGGGCCATGTAGTCCTCCATGGACAGCTCGCCCTCGCTGTACCGCTGGTCCAGTTCCGCGAGCTTGCGCGCCCGGAAGCCCTGCGGGGCCGACGGCGGCGGGGGCACCGCGGGGCCCGACGGCTGCTGGCTGTCGGGCTGCCAGGTGTTGGCCTGCGGGGTGTTGGACTGCGAGGCGTTGAACTGCTGCGCGTCCCGCTGCGGGAAGGGCTGGGGCTGGTTGCCGGGGTAATCCGGGCTGTCCTCATAGGGGACGGGGGGCTGGTAGCCCTGCTGGCCGGGGTAGGGCTGGCCGGGGTACTGCTGATTGGGGTAGGGCTGGCCGGGGTACTGCTGGTTGGCCGGCGGCGCGGGCTGCTGCGGAGCGCCGAGCTGGCCGAAGGCGCCGTAGTAGTCACGCTGGGTAAAACCGTCCCGGGGCTGCTTGTTCTGCTGCCCCGGGTACTGGCCGGGAGCGTCGCCGGGGAACTGCCCGAACTGGTCCGGGCCGCCGGGCATGCCCTGGTTCTGGTTCCGGCCGCGCATCGACTTCTTGTAATAGCGCATCGCCATCGGGATCAGGAATGACAAAATGATGATCCATAAGAACAGATTGTTCACGGTACCGGGCCTCTCAGGAAGTGTTCTTCCAGCTTAACGCCCACACCCGGACCGTGGTGCCCGGGACGCGTGCCCGGCCGCCGGGCCGCCCGCTCCCGGGCGGCCCGGCGGGGGCCCGGTCAGGAGCGCACGGGCTCTTCGGCGCCGGGCGGCCCCTCGCCCGAGCCGAGCGGCATTCCGGGGCCGAAGACCGGGCCCGGGAGCGGCCGCTTGGCCGTGACGCCGTCGCCGGAGGAACGGTGCCGGAGCCGGCGGACCACCCAGGGCACGAAGTATTCGCGCGCCCAGACCAGATCCCCGGAGCGCGCCTGCCGCCAGCTGCGTTGCGGCAGGGGCTTGGGGGAGAGCGGTTCCAGGGTGTGTTCGACGTTGAGGGAATCCAGGACCATGGCCGCGATGGTGTGATGGCCCAGCGGCGAGAAGTGGAGCCGGTCCGCGTCCCACATTTGCGGATCGTTCAGCTGCCGCAGGGACCACATGTCCGCGATGACGGCGTCGTGCCGGGCCGCGATGGTGCGGAGGTTCTCGTTGTAGATGGCCACTTTGCTGCGCACCCGGCCCAGCACGGACGAACCGATGTCGGGACCGTTGAACAGGACCACCGTGGCGCCGGCCAGGCTGAGGATCTGGACCACCGAGTCCAGCTTCTCGGCCAGGGCATCCGGATCCCCGCCGGGGCGGATCAGATCGTTCCCGCCGGCGGACAGCGTCACCAGGTCGGGCCGGAGGGACAGGCAGTGGGCCAGCTGCTGGTCCACGATCTGCTGCAGGAGCCGGCCCCGGACGGCGAGGTTGGCATAGGCAAAGCCCTCATGCCCGCGGCTCAGTTCCTCGGCCACCCGGTCCGCCCAGCCGCGGTAACCCCCGGGACTCGCCGGTTCGGGATCGCCGATGCCTTCCGTGAAGGAGTCTCCCATGGCCACATAGCGGGTCCAGGGGTGGGTCACGGCGTTGTCTGGAGAGTTCTCCATGGCTTCGGTTTCGCTCACCTTCTTATCGTGCACTCTTCCTGCAAAGCTACGCCACCGTAAGTTGTTACCTGCGGGTAACTGTAAGAATGGAGCCATGACTCAAGCCGCTGCCTTCCCCGCCCCTGTTGTCCTATGGTCCAAGCCCGAGGAGGAGCGTGCGGGAAAGCCGCTCCTGCTCCTGCTGCACGGCTACGGGGCCAACGAGGAGGATCTCCTGGGCCTGGCGGACATGCTGCCGCAGGAATTTGCGGTGGCCTCGGTGCGCGCTCCGATGGTGTCCGGTGCAGGATTCACCTGGTTCCCGCTGACCGCATCGGTGGAGTATTCCCTGGACGCGGTCAAGGAGGCCGCCTCGTACGTGGAGGACTGGCTGGATTCGGTCCGGCCGAACCACCCGTCCGTGACGCTGCTGGGCTTCTCGATGGGCATGGCGCTGGCCACCACCCTGCTGCGGCGGCGGCCCGCGGACTATGCCGCCGTCGTCGGGCTGTCAGGTTTTGCCGTCGACGCCGGAAGTGACCCCAGCTTCCACGACGCCGAACTGGACGGGACGGTGCCGATGTTCTGGGGCCGCGACCAGCAGGATCCGGTGATCACGCCGGACAAGATCGACTTCACCATGGGCTGGGTACGCAAGCACGTGAAGCTCACCAAGGTGCTTTACACCGGGATGTGGCACGGCATCAACCAGCAGGAAATCGGGCACGTCTCCGAGTTCCTCACCCACGGGGTGCTGAACAAATAAACGCACGACGCCGGGCGGCCGGCCGTCCGGCGTCCAGCCGCCCGGCGTCAGTCTACGGTGTCGGGCGACGGCGTCAGGCCCCGGCGGGCGTGCTGATCCGGACGGTCCGGTTGTTCACGGTGACGGTGTCGCCGTGGTGGAGCTGGCGGCCGCGGCGCTCGTCGATCTCACCGTTGACCTTCACGAGCCCGCTCTTGATCAGTTCCGCAGCCTCCACCCCGTCCTCGACCAGGCTGGCCAGCTTCAGCAGCTGGCCGAGCCGGATCATGTCGTCGCGGATGGGGATCTCTTCAATTTCCGGGTTGCTCATACAAGCAATGATGCCTGACAGAAAGTGGCAGCAATGACGCACCAGCCCCGGCTTCCGTTCCTCGCCGGGTTGCCCCTCGCCGTGGCCGCGGGGCTGCTCATGCCCGTGCAGGGCAGGATCAACGGCGCGCTCGGCGTGGCGCTCGCGGACGGAATCGCCGCCGCGGTGGTGAGCTTCACCACCGGGCTGGTGCTGATGATCGTGGTGTCGCTGGCGCTGCCGCGCGGCCGCGCCGGGCTGCGGTCGGTCCTGCCGGCGGTCCGGGAGCGTAAGTTCCCGCCCTACTACATCCTGGCCGGCTGCATCGGCGGGTTCTTCGTTTTCGCGCAGTCCTTCACGGTGGGTCTGCTGGGCGTTGCCTTGTTCACCGTCGCCACCGTGACCGGGCAGACCCTCAGCGGGCTCCTCGTGGACCGGATGGGCATCGGCCCGGCCGGCAGGAGATCCATCACCGGCATCCGGGTGATCGGCAGCATCCTGACCGTCGCTGCCGTCGCCTGGGCGGTATCACCGCGCTTCTCCGGCGCCGGCCCAGAGGCGGCGGAGCTGCTGGTTCCGGTGCTCCTGCCCGTGATTGCCGGCTTCCTGATGAGCTTCCAGCAGGCCATGAACGGCACCGCCGCCGTGCATTACGGCACGCCCATCGCCGCGACCCTAATGAACTTCGTCGCCGGCGCGGTCATGCTTTGGGCCGCCTGGCTGGTCAAGATCGCCGTCGCGGGACCGGGCAACCCGCTGCCGGGGGAGTGGTGGTTGTACCTGGGCGGGGCCATGGGCTGTGTCTTTATCGGCGTCGGAGCCGTGCTGGTCCGCAGCCTGGGCGTGCTGGTGACCGGACTCGGCATGATCGCGGGCCAGCTGCTGGGCTCGCTGGGGCTGGACTTGGCGTTCCCGGCGCCCGGCACCGTGGTGGCGCTGCCCACCGTGCTCGGGACCCTGCTGACCCTTGCCGCGATTGTGCTCGCCAGCCTGCCCTGGCCCCGGGGTGCCCTGGTACGGCGGCGCCGGGAGCCGACAGGCCGGTAGGCTAGGAGGCGCAGCTTCCTGCACCGCCAACAGTCAGCACCCGTCCCGGGATGTGGGCTTGGTGCGTGTGCAGGGTTCGTGCCTAAAATTTGCGTTTTGTAGTGCCCCGTCCGGCAACCAGCCGGGATTCCGGGGCTGAAACCGCGGACCGCACCCAGCGGCCCTGTAGAAAGTGGAGTTCCCATGGCAGCAAAATCCGTCCTCGACCAGATCATTTCCCTCGCCAAGCGCCGGGGTTTCGTATTCCAGGCCGGTGAAATCTATGGTGGCTCGCGTTCTGCCTGGGACTACGGGCCCCTGGGTGCCGAGCTGAAGGAAAACATCAAGCGCCAGTGGTGGCAGTCCGTGGTCCGCGGCCGCGAAGACGTCGTCGGCCTGGACTCCTCTGTCATCCTGCCGCGCCAGGTCTGGGAAGCGTCCGGCCACGTCGACGTGTTCTCCGACCCGCTGGTCGAGTGCCTCTCCTGCCACAAGCGCTACCGCGCCGACCACCTCGAGGAAGAATTCGAGGAGAAGAAGGGCCGTCCCGCCGAGAACGGCCTCAAGGACATCGCCTGCGCCAACTGCGGCACCCGCGGCGAATGGACCGAACCCCAGGAATTCTCCGGCCTGCTCAAGACCTACCTCGGCCCGGTGGCCAGCGAAGAGGGCCTGCACTACCTGCGCCCCGAAACGGCCCAGGGCATCTTCGTCAACTTTTCCAACGTGCTCACCACCTCGCGCAAAAAGCCCCCGTTCGGGATCGGCCAGATCGGCAAGTCCTTCCGCAACGAGATCACCCCGGGCAACTTCATCTTCCGCACCCGTGAGTTCGAGCAGATGGAAATGGAATTCTTCGTCGAGCCCGGCACCGACGAGCAGTGGCACCAGTACTGGATGAAGGAGCGGATGTCCTGGTACACCGGCCTCGGCATCCGGGAAGAGAACCTGCGCTTCTTCGAACACCCGCTGGAAAAGCTCAGCCACTACTCCAAGGGCACCACGGACATCGAATACCGCTTCGGGTTCCACGGCTCCGAGTGGGGCGAGCTCGAGGGCGTCGCCAACCGCACGGACTTCGACCTGTCCACGCACTCCAAGGCCTCCGGCCAGGACCTGAGCTACTTCAACCAGGCCACCAACGAGCGCTACATCCCCTACGTGATCGAACCCGCCGCCGGCCTCACCCGCTCGTTCATGGCGTTTATGATCGACGCGTACACCGAGGACGAGGCACCCAACGCCAAGGGCGGCGTCGACATCCGCACCGTGCTCAAGCTCGATCCGCGCCTGGCCCCGGTCAAGGCCGCGGTGCTGCCGCTGAGCCGCAACGAGGACCTGTCCCCGAAGGCCAAGGACCTCGCCGCCCAGCTGCGCAAGAGCTGGAACATCGAGTTCGACGACGCCGGCGCCATCGGCCGCCGCTACCGCCGCCAGGACGAGATCGGCACCCCGTTCTGCATCACCGTGGACTTCGAGACCCTGGACGACCAGGCGGTCACGATCCGCGAACGCGACACCATGAGCCAGGACCGCGTGTCCCTGGACAAGGTGGAGGGCTACCTGGCCGCACGGCTGATCGGCGCCTGATCGTGGCGATCGCATACCGGCAATGGCGCGACGGCGATGACCTGGCGCTGCTGGAAATCTGGGGCGGGCCCGAAACCGAGCAGGCCCGGCAGTTCCGCGGCACCCTGGCACCCTCGGACAACAAGCCGTGGCGCCGCTGCATCGTGGCCGAGGACGTCGTCGACGGCGTGGCCATCCCGGTCGCGGCCGGCGTGGTCCACGAGGCCTCGCTGCACCCGGAACGGCTCTGGGCCTACATCGAGGTCGACCGGCAGCACCGCCGCGCCGGCGTCGGCTCCACGCTGCTGACCATGCTCCGGCACGAGGCGGAGCAGTCGCCGTCGGGCGTCTCCCGGCTCCGGACCAAGGTGGAACCGGGCACCCCCGGGGCGGCCTTCGCCGAGGCGGCGGGGCTGGCCCCGATCCAGCGCTCCCGGCTCGTCGTCGTCGACCCCGGCGCCCTCCGCCTGCCGGTCTTCGGCGACGGTTCCGAGGCTGCCGCCTCCGAGCAGGTCGAGGACCTGGCCACCGGTTCGGTGGAACTCAGCGACGTCGTCGGCCGGTACTACACGTCGGTGCACGGCTGGGACAGCCCCGGGGACCTCAGCATCGCCACGGTCCAGCGGCTCTTCCTCGACGAACTCAGCGGCGCCCACGGCGCCATTGTGCTGCGGGCGCCGAAGGCCAGCGCCTTCGGCCAGGGCGTGGCGGCCAGCAGGAAGGGCCGGCTCCAGGCCTTCGCCATCAGCTACGCCGAGCTGGCCCCCGCCGGGGACAACGCGGAGGCAGCTGCCCCGGCAGGCCAGCCCACCGATGTGTTCCTGGGCCACGAGCCGAAGCTCTCCGCGGAGGAGGCCCAGGCCGCCGTCCGGGACCTGCTGGCGCTGATTGCGTTCCAGCACCCCGTGCTGCTGGAACTGGACGACTCGATGGCGGCGCTGCGCGCCGTCGTCGAGCCGCTGCTGGAAAGCGGCAAGGCCCGCGTCCTGGGTGCCGAGACCCTGGTCGTCTCCGACCCGGCGTAGGCCCGCTTAACCCAACTGACCCGCAGCTGCGGCCGTTATGAAGCGTGAAAACGGCCACAGCTGCGGGTCAGTTTGCGTTCGGCGCAGTTAGTCGAACATCGCCGGCTACTTGGGCATCACCGGCGGGACGAAGTCGAACGTCATCCCGAGCAGCCAGACGAGCAGCAGCACCACCGGCAGGTGGAAGACGAACTGCAGGAACGTGAAGCCGACCAGGTCGCGGGCCCGCAGCCGCAGCACCGCCAGCAGCGGCAGCATAAAGAACGGGTTGATCAGGTTCGGCAGGGCCTCGGCAATGTTGTAGATCTGCACGGTCCAGCCGAGGTTCATCTGCACATCGGTCGCGGACTGCATGACGTACGGCGCCTCCACGAGCCACTTGCCGCCGCCGGAGGGGACCAGCAGGCCCAGCAGTGCCGTGTACAGCGCAATCACGACGGCGAAACCGCCGCCGCTGCCGATCTCGGTGAAGAACTCGGCCAGATGCGCGGAGATGGTCATGCCGCCGTGGCCGGTGGCCTTGGTCAGGATCGCGGCCATCGCGGCGTAGAGCGGGAACTGGACCAGGATGCCGGCGGTCGCCGGGACGGCCTTGGTGACGGCCTGCAGGAAGTTCCGCGGGGTTCCGTGCAGCACCAGGCCCAGGATCAGGAAGACCAGCAGGTAGCCGTTGAGGCTGCTCACCACGGTCAGGAAGGGCTTGGTCAGGAACTGCGAGACGAGCCAGCCGAGCGTCAGGATGCCGGCCAGGATCGGCAGGATCATGCTGTATTCGAGCCATTCGCCCGGGCGGGAGCGCGGCTCCGATTCGCTCGGTTCGTCGTCAAGGTCGACGCCGAGGTCCTCCGCAGTGCGGATCGACCCGCCTTCGGGGGCCGAGAAGTGCGCGATCACCGTGGTGAGTGCCATCAGGATGGCCAGGGTGAGCAGCGACTGCCAGGTGAAGATCGTGGTCCCGAAGTCCAGGATGCCGGTGATCTTCAGCAGGGCCGGCGGCAGCGAGGCCGCGGTGGCCTGCAGTTGCGCCGCGGAGGAGGACAGGCCGAGCGCCCAGACCGCGCCCAGGCCCATGAAGGCCGCTGCGCCGAGCGCGCGGTAGTCCACGGTCAGGTCCTTGCGGCGGGCGATGGCGCGGGCCAGCAGGCCGCCGAAGATCAGGCTGAGGCCCCAGTTGAGGAAGGACACCGACATGGACATCAGCGCCACGAAGCTCACGGCGGTGCGGGCGGTGGCAGGGATAAGGGCCAGCCGGTTGATCAGTTTGGCCACGGGCGGGGAGGTGGCCACGACGTAGCCGGTCAGCACCACCATGGCCATCTGCAGGGTGAACGCGGTCAGGTCCCAGAAACCGTTGCCGAAGGAATCGGCGATCGACTGGGGCGAGGCACCGATGGCCAGGGCGGCCACCGCGATGATGATGACGCCGGCCAGCGCGAAGATGTAGGCGTCCGGGAACCACTTCTCGGTCCACGCCGCCATCCGTTGGGCTATGCGGGCGAGACCGCGTTCTTCGCCGATTCCGCTTGTCGTCAGGACTGTGTTTGCCACAGAGGGGTACCTCTCCATTGAGTGCGATTTTGTACCCGGGAGAGTTTAGTCAGGACGGTTGCGGTAACCGGGCTTATCGGCGCCGGCCGCCCGCGCGCCGCGGACCCTCGGCCTCATCCAGGCGCTGCCGTTCCTCGTCGGTGGGTGCTCCGCCGCCGAGGTCCGCCGGCATCCACCACGCGCCCGGGGCCGGGGTGAGGGGGAAGTCGGCGATGCAGGCGTCGATCCCGGCCTGGAGGGCCCCGCGCAGCGCCTCGGTGGCCTGCTGGGCGTCCTGGGCCGGGTCAACGGCCACCGGTTCGCCGACATGGATCCGGACCGGGGCGCGCCAGGCGCGGGCCGGGGAGAAGCCGTGGCGGCGGGTCATCAGCCGGTGGGCGCCCCAGACGGACACGGGGATGATGGGCACTCCGGCCTCGGCGGCCATCCGCACGGCACCGGTCTTGCATTCCCGCACCCGGAAGCTGCGGCTCACGCCCGCCTCCGGCAGGATTGCGATGTACTCGCCCTCGCGGAGCCGGGCGACGGCGTTGTCATAGGCGTGGGACCCCGAGTCGTACCCCACTGCGACGTGCCCGGCGGCGCTGACCGCGGGCCCGGCAAACCAGTGGTCGGCGGCCGCCTGGGTGACCAGGAAGCGCATCTGGGCCCTCGCGTGCCACCAGAGCAGCAGCTCGGCGAACACGAAGTCGAGGTACCCGAAGTGCGTGATGGCGACGACGGCGCCCCGGCCGGGGACGACGGGGCGGGACGAGCCGCGCGGGGCAGCGTCGAGGGGCTCCGGTGCCGGGAGGTGCTCGCGTCCGGTGACGATGACCCGGATCCGGAACAGCCGTATTAGCGCCAGCCCGGTGCGGACGATGACGCGGTAGAAACGGTCGCTGGGCCGGGGCCGCCACGGCATCCTAGCGGCCGCCCTGCCGGTGTCGGTCGGGCTGGTGTGCGCCCGGCCGGTGTGCCCCGGGCTGGTGTGCACCGGGCTGGTGTGCGCCGCCGCCTCGCGGCCGGCGGGGCGGCAGGGGCAGGAAACCCGAGGTGGATTCCACGTAGTCCTGGTAGCCCGGGCGGGCGGACATGGCCTTCTCGGTGAGCGGCTTGCCGGATTTGCCGGCGAGCAGCCAGATCATCAGGACCGGGGAGAGGACGGTCAGCACTCCGGGCCAGGAATCAGCGGCGACGAGGAACATCCCGGTCCAGACGGCGGCATCCCCGAAGTAGTTCGGGTGCCGGGTGTAGCGCCAGAGGCCGGTGTCCAGCACGGTGCCGCGCCGGGCCGGATCGGCCTTGAACTGTGCCAGCTGCCGGTCGCCGACCGTCTCGAAGACGAAGCCGACCACCCAGAGCAGCACGCCCAGCCAGGCCAGCCAGCCGAGGCTCCCGGTGCTGAACATCCCCACCTGGACGGTGAGCGAGACGAAGAACAGGATCACGCCCTGCGGCAGGTAGACCTTGTGCAGGGCGTAGACGTTGCGGGACCCGGGGGCCGGGGAGAGCAGGTCCACGTACCGCGGATCCTCGTGACCGCCACGGGCCCGGAGACCGATGTGGAGGGCGAGGCGGATGCCCCACACCGCCACGAGCGCCAGCAGCAGCAGGCGGCGGCCGCCGTCGCCCTGTCCGGCCGAGAGGAACCAGGAGATGGCGGCCACGACGACGAACCCCAGGCCCCAGACGGTGTCGATGACGGAATGGCGGCTCTGGCGGACGGCGACGGCGAAGGTGCCGGCGAGCAGCACCACGAGGCCGGCCGCCACCCAGGGAAGGCTGGCCAGGAAGGCCCCCAACGGGAAGTCCGGCATCACAGCACCACCGGGAGGCCTGCGCCGGAGGGCAGGAGGCTGCGGAACGCCTCGGGGCCGCCCCGGGGGTCGCGGCCTGAACTGGCGGCGAAGGTGTCGAGGATGTAGCCGTTGGCCAGCGAGTTCCACAGGCCCACCCGACGGAACATAAAGTGCCCGGCACCCTTGAGCGCGACGTAGTCCACGGACTTGGCGACGCCGTCGGCCCGGCGGGCGTAGGCGAGCGAGTTCGCGGGGCTGGTCCAGCGGTCCTTGGTGCCATGGACAATCAGGATCCGGCGGCCGGCCACGCGCTCCACCGGGGTCTGGGCATCGAGCCAGGGCGCCAGGGCGACGACGGCTTCCACCTGGGGGTGGTCAGCGACGCAGAGTGCGGTCAGGCCGCCCATTGAGTGGCCGAGGAGGTAAATGGGGACGCCGGGGTGCTCGCGGCTGATGTGGGAGAGCGCCCAGCGGGCGTCCTGGACGGGGGACATGTCCTTCCCGTTCCAGCCGCGGTACCGGTTCCGGAGTGTCCAGACCGCCAGCCCGTCGCGTGCGCCGCCGGTGTGAAGTGCCCGGGCGAAGGGCAGCATCCGGGCGGGACTCAGGTGCCTGCCGCGGACGGATTCGAAGCTTTTGGACCGCCCGCCGTGCAGGACCAGGGCGACTCCCCGGGTTTCCCCGCTGGCCCGGGCAATGCTCAACACGGCCCTGGCGTCCGCCCCGGGACCCGCCGGCACCGGTTCGCGGTCGTCGATCTTGCGTATGGCCACGCCAATCCTCCACATCTTGTCCGTCAATTCCAACCATAGGGCGCGCTGCCCGCAGTTCAAGTTCCGCAGTTCAAAGTCCGCAGCTCCAGGCCCGCAGTTCAAGGTCCGCAGCTCAGCTGCCGGCCGGCGGGGCGCCCCGGGTTCCGGGGGACATGCCCATTGAATATTCGGAGCGGCGGCGCGCAGGGATGGGACCGGCGGGCTGGGCCGCGGGGCTCTTCGGGCGCCGGGGCTCTTCGGGCGCCGGCCGGGAACCTCTTGACGGAGCAGGGCCGGAAGAGTAGGCATGTGCTCGTGAACCTCCGGACTCCTGCCGGCTGGGGGCACGGGCCACCGTCCGGATCGGGTCTCATGACACATTCTCCCGATACAGAAAATGAGACGGTACAGGATGAACGGAAACAGCTTCGATAGCCTGCGCGACCAGGTCCGCGGGCAGGTCATCACCCCAGGCGACGCGGACTACGACGCCGCGCGGGCCGTGCAGAACGGCATGATCGACAAGCAGCCGGCAGCGGTGGTCCGCGTGTCCCAGGTGGCCGACGTGATCGCCAGCGTCAACTTCGCCCGGGACAATGCCCTGGATGTAGCCGTCCGCGGCGGGGGCCACAGCGGACCGGGCTTTGGCACCGCCGATGGTGCGCTGGTCATCGATTTCACCAACACCAGAGGGGTCCGGGTTGATCCGGCCAACAAGACGGCGAGGACTGAGGCGGGTGCAACCTGGGCCGACTTCAACCACGCCACGCACGCCTTCGGGCTGGCGACCACCGGCGGCATCGTCGGGTCAACCGGCGTCTCGGGGCTGACCCTCGGCGGCGGCATTGGCTATCTGGACCGCAAATACGGGCTCAGTTGCGACAACCTGCTCTCGGCTGATGTCGTCACCGCGGACGGCAAGTTCCTCACGGCCAGCGAGAGCGAGAACGACGACCTCTTCTGGGCGCTGCGCGGCGGCGGCGGGAACTTCGGCGTCGTGACCTCGCTGGAGTTCCGCCTGCATCCGGTGGACATGGTCCATGCCGGCATCGTCATCTATCCGGTGGAGCACGCCGAAACCGTCGCCAAGTTCTACCGTGAGCACCTGGCGGCATCCCCCGAAGAGCTGGGCGCGTTCCTCGCCTTCCATCAGGGGCCGCCGGTTCCGTTCCTTCCGGAGGAGTGGCACGGGAAACCGGTGTGCGTTGTGGTCGGCATGTGGACTGGTGACCCGGCCGAAGGTCCGGCCCGCTGGCAGCCATTCCTCGACGCCGCGCCGGTGGTGGGTTCCATGGTCGGGCCGATGCCGTATCCGGCCCTGAACTCGGCCTTCGACGGGTTGTATCCGAAGGGACTGTTGGCCTACTGGAAGGCGGCCTTCCTGACGGAACTCAACGATGGGGCCATCAACGCCCACCTTGAGTACGGCAGCAGGGTGCCCAGCGTGCAGACCGCCGTCCATATCTATCCGATCGACGGCGCCGTGCACCGCGTGGGCGCCACGGACACGGCCTTCCCCAACCGCAACGCCAGGTTCTCCCCGGTCATCGCCTGCCATTGGGAGGATCCCGCGGATACTGAGGCGAACATCGCCTGGGTGCGGGATTACGCCAAGGCGCTGCAGCCCTACTCAGAGAATGCGGGCTACATCAATTTCATGGACGGCGACGATATGACGAAGGTTGCGGAGAATTACGGGCCGAACTACCAGCGCCTGCGGCAGGTCAAAGCCAAGTACGATCCGCAGAACCTCTTCCACGTCAACCAGAACATCACCCCAGCCTGACCGGACCGGGCGCGGCCGGGGCCGGCACAGGGGGACACCGGGACCGGGCCCGGCGTCGTGTCACCTTAACGGCGCCGGGCCCGACGCCGTGCGTCATAACGGCGCCCGGCACGTCCGCCGCGTCAGGTCGGGACCGGGAAACGCCGTAAAGTCTTCCGCATGAGGTTGAACTGCTGATGGGCGCCGGACATTCACACACCCCGCAAGGACACGCGGATCCGACGCCCCAGGCGCTCGTTGCACGGAAGAAGGCCAACCTCATCCTGGCCGCCATCCTGATACCGCTGACACTGCTGACACTCGTGGCGATGGCGCTGCTGTGGCCCTCGGGTAGCAAAGAGGGGATCACGCTCGCGAGCCCCTACGCGGCCGCGCCGGGCGTCACGTTCGACACCGGCAAGATCCAGCGCGTTGTCACCGGCAGCTGCATGGACGCCCTCCCGCCGGAACAGGCCGGGACGGACACGGCCCCGCAGCAGGGATCGGAATGCACTTTTGCGTTCACCGACCCGGACAAGGGCGGCAACCCCGTCAAGGTCGTCATCAACCCCGACGTCGCCAAATCACACGGCGTGAAAGCCGGCGACAACATCCGCTACCTAAACCTCTCCAAGGTCCAGGGCGCCGAAGCCCAAGGCACACCGGCCTACGTCTTCGTTGACTTTGTCCGGACCCTGCCGATCATATTCCTCGCGGTGCTCTACGCCGCCGTCGTGATCGCCGTGGCGCGCTGGCGCGGGCTGCGCGCGCTGATCGGGCTCGTCGGCGCCTACGGTGTGCTGGTGTCCTTTATGCTCCCGGGGCTGGTCGAGGGCAAACCGCCGCTGCTGCTGGCGCTGGTGGGGTCCACGGTGATCATGATCGGGGTGCTCTACTTCGCCCACGGCTTCTCCGCCCGGACCTCCACGGCGCTGCTGGGCACCATGTTCGGCCTGGCGATTACCGCGCTGCTGGCGGCCTGGGCCACCGACGCCGCCAACCTCGCCGGCGTCGGCAGCCACGATTCCGCCACCCTCGCGAACATCTCGGGCAATATCTCCATCTCCGGCATCATCCTCTGCGGGCTCATCATCTCCGGCCTGGGTGTCCTCAACGACGTCACCATCACACAGTCCTCGGCGGTCTGGGAACTGTGGGAACTGGCCCCGGAAACCTCCGCCCGCCAGCTCTTCACCTCCGCAATGCGGATCGGCCGGGACCACATCGCCTCGACCGTCTACACCATCGCGTTCGCCTACGCAGGCGCGGCCCTGCCGGTGCTGATCCTGGTGATGCTCTACGAACGGCCGCTCGGCGACGCCCTCACCAGCGCCGAGCTCTCCGAGGAAGTGATCCGCACCCTGGTCGGCTCCGTCGGACTGGTCCTGGCGATCCCCGTCACCACGCTGATCGCGGTCCTCGTGGTGAAGGCAACCGGGATCAAAGCCCTGGGCGGGGCTTCGGGTGCGGGCCGCGGCGCCGGCGGCAGCACCGCCGTCGCGCCTGACATCGACCCCGACATCGACCCCGACGGCGGCTCCGACGATGCCTTCGCAGCGGCGCCGGCAGGGCGCCGCGGGCGGCGCGCCGCCGCACGCGACTGACCCCGGGTTTCCACATAGCAGGCGCGGATCGGGCCGATTTGCCCGGATTTGAGACAATGAACAGGTGACTGTTGTAGCTACCCCTCCCGCCGCCAAGCTGGAACTCCCGCCCCTGAAGCTGGGTCCCATCACGGTGGACACCCCCGTGATCCTGGCCCCCATGGCGGGCATCACCAACTCCGCGTTCCGCCGGCTCTGCCGTGAATACGGCGGCGGCCTCTACGTCGCGGAGATGGTCACGTCCCGCGCCCTCGTGGAGCGCACGCCGGAATCCCTGCGCATCATCGCCCACGACGACGACGAGAAGGTCCGGTCCGTCCAGCTCTACGGCGTGGACCCGGTCACGGTCGGCCAGGCTGTCCGGATGCTCGTCGAGGAGGACCGCGCGGACCACATCGACCTTAACTTCGGCTGCCCCGTGCCCAAAGTGACGCGGCGGGGCGGCGGCTCGGCCCTGCCCTGGAAGATCGATCTGTTCACCTCGATCGTGCAGACCGCGGTCAAGGAAGCCTCCCGGGGCAACGTCCCGCTGACCATCAAGATGCGCAAGGGCATTGACGAGGACCACCTGACCTACCTCGACGCCGGCCGGATCGCCCGCGATTCCGGTGTCGCCGCCGTCGCGCTCCACGGCCGCACCGCCGCGCAGTTCTACTCCGGCCAGGCCGACTGGTCCGCAATTGCCCGGCTGCGTGAGGCGCTGCCGGACATCCCGGTGCTCGGCAACGGCGACATCTGGTCCGCCGAGGACGCCATCCGCATGGTCCGCGAGACCGGCGTCGACGGTGTTGTGGTGGGCCGCGGCTGCCAGGGCCGCCCGTGGCTGTTCGGGGACCTCGTGGCGGCCTTCGAAGGCAGCGACGCACGCCACAAACCGGCCCTGCGGCAGGTGGCGGAAGGCGTGTACCGCCACGCGCAGCTGATGGTCGAGACGTTCGGCAACGATGAAGGCAAGGCGCTCCGGGAGATCCGCAAGCACATGGCCTGGTACTTCAAGGGCTACGTCGTCGGCAGTGAACTGCGGACCAAACTGGCCATGGTGACCAGCCTCGAGGTCCTGCGCGACACCCTGGACCAGCTGGACCTGGACTCGCCGTACCCCGGCGTGGACGCCGAAGGCCCCCGCGGCCGCGCCGGCTCGCCGAAGAAGCCCGCCCTGCCCAAGGACTGGCTGCTGGACCGCAACATGGACGCCGACCAGTCGCGTGAGATCAGCCACGCGGAACTGGACGTGTCCGGTGGCTGAAACCAGGACCACCGCCCCCGTGCTCGACGGATACGTCGGACGGGACACCGCCCGCTGGGTCGAGGAACCGCCCAAGTCCACGTACCGCTCCGACTTCGAACGCGACCGCGCCCGGGTGCTGCACTCCTCGGCCCTGCGCCGGCTCGGAGCCAAAACCCAGGTCGTGGCCCCCGACACCGACGACTTTGTCCGGACCCGCCTGACCCACAGCCTCGAAGTGGCCCAGGTGGGCCGCGAACTGGGCCGTGCCCTCGGCTGCGACCCCGACGTCGTGGACACCGCCTGCCTCAGCCACGACCTCGGCCACCCGCCGTTCGGCCATAACGGCGAATCGGCGCTGAACGAGGTCGCCCACGCCGTCGGCGGATTCGAGGGCAACGCCCAGACGCTGCGTCTGCTGACCCGGCTGGAGCCCAAGGTCCTCACCGCCGACGGGAGCCCCGCCGGGCTTAACCTCACCCGCGCCAGCCTCGACGCCGCGGCGAAGTACCCGTGGTCGGCGGCGAACGCGCCCGTCATCCACGGCGAGCGGACCAGCAAGTTCGGCGCCTACGAGGACGACCTGCCGATCTTCGACTGGATCCGCGAGGACGCCCCGGAGCGGCGCTCCTGCCTCGAAGCGCAGGTCATGGACCTCGCCGACGACATCTCCTACTCCGTGCATGACGTCGAGGACGCTATCGTCGCCGGGCACTTCCAGCTGCGCTGGATGGACAATCCGGACCACCGTGCCCGGGTGGTCGGCTACGCCAAGCAGTGGTACCTGCCGCAGAACGACCCCGCCGCGATTGATGCGGCCCTGGCCCGGCTGGAAGCCACCAGCGTCTGGGTCCGCGAGGCCGACGGCAGCCGCAAGGCGATGGCGGCGCTCAAGGACATGACCAGCCAGCTGATCGGCCGGTTCTGCCAGAGTGCGCTGGCGTCCACCCGCGCTGTCTACGGCCCGGAGAACCTGACCCGCTACAACGCGGAGCTGATCGTTCCGGACGAGACCGTGATGGAAATCGCCGTGATGAAGGGCCTGGCCACCACTTTCGTGATGACCACCGAACACCGGCGGCCCATCTACGAACGCCAGCGCGAGGTCCTGCACGCCCTCGTGACGGCCCTGAGCGCCACCGGGGACCGCCATCTGGAGCCGATGTTCGCCGCCGACTGGCGCGACGCGGAGGACGACGGCGCGCGGCTGCGTGTCGTGATCGACCAGGTGGCGTCGTTGACCGACGGTTCCGCGCTGGCCATGTACGAGCGGCTCGTCGGCAGCCTGCCGTCACTGTGGTGACGGTCCTGGTGACGTTGCCCGCAGTGCACTGCTATGCACCGTTCCTGTCGGGGCGCGGTACTAGGATGGCACTGTGGCCGGCCTGATCAAACGTGAAGATATCGACGAAGTACGCCAGCGCACGGACATCAAGGAAGTTGTCGACGGCTACGTGACCCTCAAAGGGGCGGGGCTGGGCTCCTTCAAAGGCCTGTGCCCCTTCCATGACGAGCGTTCTCCCTCGTTCACCGTCCGCCCCCAGGTGGGCAGGTACCACTGCTTCGGCTGCGGCGAGGACGGCGATGTCATCTCCTTCGTGCAGAAGCTGGACCACACCTCCTTCCACGAGGCCGTCGAAAAGCTGGCCGCCCGCATCGGCTTCGAGCTCCGGTACGAGGACGGCGGTTCCGGACCGAACCGCGAGGACGTCGGCCGCCGGCAGCGGCTGATCGATGCCCACAAGATCGCTGACGAGTTTTTCCGCGCCCAGCTGCTGACCCCCGGAGCGACCGAGGGCCGCACCTTCCTGCATGACCGCGGCTTCGACCGCGCCGCAGCCGACCAGTTCGGCGTCGGGTACGCCCCGCAGGGCTGGGACTCGCTGCTCAAGCACCTTCGCGGCCGGGGCTTCACGGATCCCGAGCTCAAACTCACGGGGATGTTCTCCGAAGGCGGGCGGGGGATCTACGACCGTTTCCGTGGCCGGCTGATCTGGCCCATCCGCGACATCGCGGGGGACACCATCGGCTTCGGCGCCCGCAAGCTCTACGAGGACGACCAGGGCCCCAAATACCTCAACACCCCCGAAACCGCGCTCTACAAGAAGTCGCAGGTGCTCTACGGGATCGACCTCGCCAAGCGCAGCATCGCCAAGGACCGGCAGCTCGTTGTGGTGGAGGGCTACACCGACGTGATGGCCTGCCACCTCGCCGGGATCACGACCGCGGTGGCCACCTGCGGCACGGCCTTCGGCACCGAACACATCAAGATTGCCCGCCGCCTGCTCTCCGACGACGGCAGCGGCGGCGAAGTCATCTTCACCTTCGACGGCGACGCCGCCGGCCAGAAGGCGGCCCTGCGGGCCTTCGAGGAGGACCAGCGGTTCGTGGCGCAGACCTACGTGGCCGTGGAGCCCAACGGCGCGGACCCCTGTGAGCTGCGCCAGTCCAAGGGCGACGCCGCCGTCCGGGACCTGATTGCCACCCGCCGCCCCTTGTTTGAATTTGCCATCCGGGCCGCCCTGAAGCGGCACAACCTGGACACGGTCGAGGGCCGGATCGCCGCCCTGCGGGAATCCGCCCCGGTCGTCGCGCAGATCCGCGACGCCGGCATCCGTCCCGCCTACGCCCGGGAACTGTCCGGCTGGCTGGGCATGCCGGTGGAGGAAGTCAGCCGGGCCGTGGGCGCTGCCGCCAAGCGTGCCGCCCAGGCGCCGCCGGGCGGAGCCGGGTCCGGCACGCACCGGGGCCGCGGCCAGGGCTCCGGGTTCGTTACGGTGACCGGCGGGGGAACCGCCCCGGGCGTGGCTCCCTTCTCGGCGTCGGCCGCGCTGCCGTCCTTCAACCGTCCCGACCCGCGCGACCCCGTGGCGGCGATGGAACGGCAGGCTCTGGAGGTTGCCCTCCAGCAGCCCGGGATGCTGGAAGGCGAGACCTGGCTGCGTTTCACCGACGCGAGGTTCTCGACGCCGGCGTACCTGGCCATCCACGAGGCCATCCGGGCCACCGGCCTGGCGTTCGCGGGCGACCCGGTGCGCTGGGTGGAACAGCTGCTCCAGGAGGTTCCCGAGCCGCTGCGCCCGCTCGTGTCCGAGCTGGCGGTCGTCCCGCTGCCGGCCAGCACCGCCGACGGCGTCCTGCGCTACTGCAAGGACATCCTGGCGCGCTTGTTCGAGCTGCAGATCACCCGGGTCAAGGCCGACAAAATGGGACAGCTGCAGCGACTGGACGCGACAGCCGACCCGGAGGAGTTCCAGCGGCTGAACCGGGAGCTCATGCAGCTGGAGATGCAGCGGCGGTCCCTGCGCGCGGAGGCCTGATCCTAGAGCCCGGCCGCCGAGGCTTGGCCGTGCCGCCGTGTTGTCCCGCAGGGGGCAATTTCACTTCCCGGCCGGGTGTTTGCTAGGCTTATATCCGCTTCATTCCTCCTTAGCTCAATTGGCAGAGCATTCGACTGTTAATCGAAGGGTTGCTGGTTCAAGTCCAGCAGGAGGAGCGCGCAGTCCCCGTCCCGGGTCACCGGGACGGGGACTTTTTTATACCCGGAGGGGGTATTGGCGGGCAACGACGGGGAGGGCGGCGGGCCGATTTCCTAAGCGGCAAAACCTTTGCTAATGTCGTACCTGCTTCATTCCTCCTTAGCTCAATTGGCAGAGCATTCGACTGTTAATCGAAGGGTTGCTGGTTCAAGTCCAGCAGGAGGAGCGGACAGGTCCCGCGGCCGGTGAATAACCGGCTGCGGGACCTTTTTTGTGCCCTCTTACGGCGGCCTACTGTGTGCTCAGACGAAATACATCTCCACCTGGAGGAACCGCTCCGCCTCCGCCACGGCTGCACGGAAGGCTTCGAGTTCGGTGGGGGACTTACGGGGTTCCCGGGGGTGCCATTCGTGCGGTGCGGAGTGCACCTGGGTGAAGCCGCCGCCGGGCGGGGCATAGAAGATCCCGAAGCGCTGCACGGGCCACTCCGGGGACGTCTCGGGTGCGACCAGGAGGGCTGAATCGAAGGCCGGGTTGTACCACTGGGCGATCGGGCGCCGGCGGTCCTCGGTGAACAGGCCGGCCGCGAAGAGGGCCGCCGACTGCTGGCTGGTCTGGCTGCACAGGCGATCCCACCACAGAGGCAGGATTCCGGTGTCGCACCGCTGCCACGTGGCCGGCTTGGGCGGAGGATCCTGCCAGTGGGGCACATCACAACTTTATCGCCCGCCGTGGAGCGGCAACAGGGCCCGCGGACAACTGCGCGGCCCCGCCCGGGGGGACATGCCCACCGTGTGCACCGAACCCCCGGGGGACATGCCCACCGTGTGCACCGAACCCCCGGGGGGACATGCCCAGCGTGTGCACCGAACCCCCGGGGGGACATGCCCAGCGTGTGCACCGAACCCCCGGGGGACATGCCCAGCGCTGGGGTGTGTGCATGGACATAGTGCCCATATGCCCACACGTGGCTGCGAAGGCTGAGCATGTCCTCCCGCAAGAGAGCAGGCCGCACCATGTCGCCCGGGGGACATGCCCCGCGCTGGGGGGGTGTGCGTGGACATAGTGCCCATATGCCCACTCCTGCGCGCCAAAAATGGGCATGTCCCACGGGGGTGGTGGGGCGGCGCGCGGGGTGGCTACTGGATGGGCGGGACCGTGCTGGGCCTGACGACCAGCCAGAGGGCGGCCGCGGCGAGGAAGATGCACGCGGCCTGGACGGCGCCCATCGGGGTGGATGATGTGACGCCGAGCCAGCCCACCACCGGCGAGATGAGGCCGGCCATCAGGAACGTGGCGGCACCGAGCAGGGAGGCGGCGGTCCCGGCCTGGGCGCCGTGCTTGGCGAGCGCCAGCACCTGGACACAGGGGAATGTGAAGCCGGCGCCAAGGATGTAGAACCACAGCGGCACCATCACGCCCCACAGACCGAAGCCCAGCTGGTCGAAGAGCACGATCAACAAAGCCATCAGGAACATCCACGCCGTGGAGCACGCCAGGATCCACTGCGGCGGAACCTTGCGGATGAGCCTCGAGCTGGTCTGCACGCCCGCAACGATGCCCAGGGAATTCACGCCGAAGAGCAGGCCGTACTGCTGCGGGCTGAAGCCGTAGACGTCCTGGAACAGGAACGGCGACGCGGACAGGTACGTGAAAAGCCCGGCGAAGTTCATGCCGCCCACCAGCAACAGCCCCACAAAGATTCGGTCCCTGAACAGCACACCGTAGCGCTGCCGGGCGGTCATGCCGGTTTTTCCGCGGAGTTCCCGGGGCAGCGTCTCGCGCACCACGAAGATCGCGGCGATGAGGACGCACATGCCGTAGCCGGCCAGGAAGAAGAAGATGCCCGGCCACGGCATGAACAGCAGCAGCTGAGAGCCGATCACCGGAGCGAGGATCGGCGCCAGGCCGTTCACGAGGGCCATCCGGGAGAACATCCGCACCATGGCGAAACCGCTGAACAGGTCCCGCACCATCGCCATGGCGACCACGCCGCCGCCCGCGGCGCCGATGCCCATCAGCACGCGGAAGAAGCCCAGCGTCGTGATGTCGGTCGACAGGGCCGCCCCCAGGGAGGCCACAATGTGCACCGCCGTCGCAAGGATCAGCGGCATCCGCCGGCCGAATTTGTCGCTCAGCGGCCCCACCACCAACTGGCCGAGCGCAAAGCCGAGCGTGGTGCCGGTCAGCGTCAGCTGCACGGCCGCCTCCGAGACGGCCAGGCTCTCTTCCAGAGCCGGGAAGGCCGGAAGGTACAGGTCCACGGTGAAGGGACCCAGAGCGGTCAGGGCGCCGAGCATCAGAATGTAGAGGAGCTTGCGGCGGCGGCTCAGGGAATCGCCGGGATTGGTGGGTGTAGTCACAGAGGTCAATCCTAGGGGCGCACGGCCACCGGCCAGGTCTGCGGCGCAGGGCGCGCCACAGCCCGCGCCCGCGCGGCGGCAGGGAGCCTGAATGGTAGTTTTGACACCGGGGTGTGCGTGAAGCTGCGCAGACCGGCAAGCCCGCGGAAGCGGAATCACAGACGTAACCAGTTAGGCGGGACCGATGAGCGGACGTCACAGCGGCGGGACAAACGGGGGGCTGCGCATCTCCGCGCTCCCGAAGACCCTGAAACTGATCTTCAAACTGGCTCCGCGGCAGCTCAACGACGAGATTGCCCTCGCCAAGGTCGAGCTCAAGCGCAAGGGCATCCAGGTCGGCGTCGCCTCCGCCTTCCTCGTCGTCGCGCTGATCTTCGTCGCTTTCCTGGTCACCGGCCTCATCGTCGCCGCCATCATGGGACTCGCGACGATCATGCCCGCCTGGCTCGCGGCCCTGCTCGTCTGCGGCGTCTTCCTCATCATCGCCCTGATCGCCGGCCTGGTCGGCGTCGGCAAGTTCAAGAAGGCCCTGCCGCTGGTCCCCGAAGACACCATCCGGGGCCTGAAGTACGACCTCGGCATCGCCAAGGAGGGCTCCGCTTTCGATCCTGCCGTGCTGGATCCGGAATCCGAGCAGTACAAGGCCGCCAAGGCCGCCAAGGCCGAAGCCGCCGCCAAGGCCCAGGCCGAGAAGGAAGCCAAGAAGGCCGCCGAGCCGGACTTCGGTCCGCCGCCCACCGAAGCGGAACTGCGACGCCGGCTGGACGAGCGCCGCAGCCACCTCACCGGAGTCCGCGACGAACTGAACAAGGAACTGGACGTCAAGACCCAGGCGCAGGCACTCCTGGCCGTGGCCCAGGTGAAGCTGCAGGACGGCAAGGAACAGCTCAGCGAGAAAGTTGCCGAGGTCCGCTCCGCGGCCAGCCGCCGCGCGAAGCGGCCAGCGGCGTCCGGCGGGGCCGGTACCGACGGCGCCGGCGTGGCAAGCCAGCTGAGCGAGCGGTGGAAGCCGCTCGTCGCACTCACCGCCTCAGCCGCAGCCCTCGTGTTCCTTCTGCGCAAACTGATCAAGGGCTAGGCAGCCCGCTGAACTGCAACGCCCGATCGTTGCCGGCCACGGAAAGGGGGACTGGATGAAGTTCATCGGCGCTGGTTCCCGGCCTGGTCAGCCCCAGATCCACCACGACCGGGTTTTTACCATCCCCAACGTGTTGACCGTCGTGCGGTTCCTCGGCGTCCCGCTCTTCATCTGGCTCGTGCTCGGGGTGCAGGAATACGGCTATGCCGCCCTGGTCCTGGCCATCATGGGCAGCACCGACTGGGTGGACGGCTACGTCGCCCGCCGGTACGACCAGATGTCCAACCTCGGGCGGGTCATGGACCCCATCGCGGACCGGCTGTCGCTGATCGCGGTTGCCGTCACGCTGGTGATCGCCGGCGTCGTCGAGTGGTGGTACCTCGCGGCGCTGCTGATCCCGGACGCCATCCTGCTCGCCCTGTCGCTCTACTACTTCCACGGCCACCCCGACCTGCCCGTGAGCCGGATCGGCAAGATCCGGACTGCGCTCCTGCTGGTCGGCACACCGCTGCTCGTGCTCTCGAAACTCCCCATCCCCGGCACCGAGGTCTACCTCACCGCCGCCTGGATCTTCCTGGGGCTGGGGCTCGTGGGGCACTGGATCGCCGGCTACAACTATTTCTGGGCCATCATCCGAAAGGGCAAAAAGCTTAAGAGCCACGAGCCCGACGTCGACGGCGGCACCCGCTGATGGTGTGGTTCGCTGTCCTGCTTGCGGTGCTGGGCGCGTTCTGCCTCGCAATCGGCGCCCAGCGCCAGGGCAGTGCGGTCAAGGCGGACACCGGGGGACTGGCGCTCAGCAACCATGGCATGGTCCGGCTGCTCCGCAACCCGCGCTGGGTGTTCGGTCTCCTGCTGCTGTGTGCGGGCATGGCGTTGAACTCCGTCGCCCTGGTGCTGGCGCCACTGACGGTGGTGCAGCCGATCGGGGCGATTGCCCTCGTGATCACCACGATCGTCAACGCCAAGGACCAGGGGCTGACCATCAACCGGGCCACGGTGGTGGCCATCTCCGCCTGCGTCACCGGCTCGGCCCTGTTTGTGATCCTGGCGGTCACCGTGACCCAGGAAACCCACGCAGTCAGCTCCTCCGACGAGCTGACAGTTGTGCTGCTGCTGGCCCTGGTTGTCGGACTTTTCGGGACGCTCGCCCTGGTGTTCCGGCAACGGATGAGCGCCTTCATCTATATCCTTGGCGCGGGAATCCTGTTCGGCTTCGTCGCCGTCCTCACCCGCATCATCGGCAAGCACCTGCTGGATCCCAACGGCCTGGGCATCCAGAATGTGCCGTGGTACTCGGTGGTCGCAATCGTCGCCGCCGGCGTCCTTGGCTCGTGGTTCGTCCAAAACGCCTACTCCGGCGGCCCGCCGGATCTCGTGATCGCCGGACTGACGGTGATCGACCCGATTGTCGGCATCGCAATCGGCATCACGATCCTCGGCGAGCTGCGCCCGGATGTCCAAGCCGTGACGGCAATTGCGATGGGGGCGGCCGGTTCGCTTGCTATCGTGGGAGTGATCGCTTTGTCCAGACACCATCCCGAAGTCACCAAGCGCAAGAAGGACGCGCGGAAGGCCGCGGGACGGGTGTCGTAGGACCTCAACAGACCTCAGCAGCAGGCCCGGCACGCCTGCGCCGGCAGCCAGCCGGCCACCACAAGTCCCCGCTGCCCGCATCGTGACCACCAGGAGCCCTCCACGTGACCATGCCTGACAACCAGCACCCGCTGACCATTTTGATTGCCGCGGACACGTACCCGCCCCACGTCAACGGCGCGGCCATGTTCGGCTACCGCCTGGCCCGAGGCATGAAAGCGCGCGGACACGATGTTCACGTGCTGGCCTGCCGACCGGACAAAGGCAAGAGCTACACGGAGTTCAGCGACGAAGGCACGGTCCACCGGATCCGCTCGCACTCAGTTCCCACGCACGAATACTTCCGGATCACCTTTCCCTGGGAAATCAAGAAGGAAATCAGCCTGCTGTTCGACCGGATCCAGCCCGACGTGGTGCACATCCAGAGCCACTACATGATCGGCGAGCACGTGCTCTACGAGGCCGTCAAGCGCGGTATCCGGATCGTGGCGACCAACCACTTTATGCCCGAGAACCTGAACCCGTTCCTGCCGTTCCCGCAGTGGTTCAAGGATATTGTGGGACGCATTTCCTGGAAGGACATGGGCAAGGTCATGGGACAGGCCGACGTCGTCACCACCCCGACGCCGCTGGCGGCCAAGGCGATGCACCAGCACGCCTTCCTCCGCAAGGTCCTACCACTGTCCAACGGCATCGACTCCGCGGCCTACGAACTCAAGCCGGGGGAGGAGCTGGAGCGCCACCCGAGCCCCACCGTGCTGTTCGTTGGCCGGCTCGCCGAGGAAAAGCACATCGATGTCCTGGTTGACGCTGTCGCCAAGACGCCCCGGGAGCTGGACGTCCACCTCGAGATCGTCGGCGGCGGCGAAGTGCGCCCGGCCTTGGAGGACCAGGTTGCCAGGCTCGGGCTGCAGGACCGGGTCACGTTCCTGGGACTGGCCAGCGATGCCGATCTCCGCCAGGCCTACCTGGCCGCTGACCTGTTCTGCATGCCCGGCACGGCGGAACTGCAGTCGCTCGTGACCCTGGAAGCCATGTCGGCGTCCACGCCGGTGCTGCTGGCGGACGCCATGGCGCTCCCTCATCTGGTGCACGACGGCGAAAACGGCTACCTGTTCACACCCAATGACAGCGATGACCTCGCAGCCAAGATTGTCCGGGTGCTGTCGCTCCCCGCCGATGAGCTGGCGGCGATGGGCAAGGCGAGCCGGGGCCTGGTGGAGAACCACAGTCTCGAGCACACCCTGCAGGCCTTTGAGGATCTGTACCGGGGCGCCAGCTACGACGACCTCGTTGTCTGAACCGGGGCACTACTATTGTTAGAGTGATTTTCGCCCGGAAACCGTCCGGCCCCGCGCGGGCAGGGAACGATTTCCGGGCGCAAGGGGCTATAGCTCAGCTGGTTAGAGCGCGGGACTCATAATCCTAAGGTCCTCGGTTCAAGTCCGAGTAGCCCTACATTTCCGCGGAACCCCATGAGGGAACCGCCTCCACGGGAGCCGTGGCCGGCGTTCGACGCCGGCCCGGCTCCTTTTGATTTATCCGGCTGCTTGATTCATCCGGCCGCGCGATGTCCCGACCCGGCGCCGGTCCTCATAGCCCCGCGGGGGATTCCGTCCTGTTCTTGCCGTCCGCATGTCCTCCGTCACTTGCGATGCCCTTCCCACCTGCTGTAAGTTACTGGTGAGTAACATTCTGCCGGCGCAACGCCCGCGTTCTCCTGGTCGCTGCTGATCTCCCGTGAAGGAACACCATGTCCAAAGCTGACATCGACATCAACAACCTCCCGTACGCCGATGGCGACTTTTTTTCGTTCGAGCAGCTGCTCAGCGGCAAGGAGCAGGACCGGCTCGCGGAGGTCCGCGACTTCCTGGCCCGGGAGGTCAAGCCGATCGCCGTTGACTGCTGGAACCGCGCCGAGTTCCCGATGGACCTGATTCCGAAGCTGGCCGAGATCGACCTCGTCAGCCCGGTCCGGCGGCAGGGTTACTCCAACCTCTTCGCGGGCATCATGCACGCCGAGGCAACCCGCGCCGACACCTCCATTGCCACCTTCATCGGCGTCCACGACGGACTCTTCACCGGCTCCATCGAGGCTCTGGCCTCCCAGGAGCAGCAGGAAGCGTGGCTGCCGGACATCTACTCGCTCAAGAAAATCGGCGCGTTCGGCCTCACCGAGCCCCTCGGCGGGTCCGACGTCGCCGGCGGCACCCGCACCACCGCCCGCAAGGAGGGGGACAGCTGGATTCTGAACGGAGCAAAGCGCTGGATCGGCAACGCCACGTTCTCCGACTGGGTCGTCATCTACGCCCGGGACCTCGCCGACAACCAGGTCAAGGGGTTCCTCGTCGACACCAAGACCGAGGGCTACAGCGCCACCAAGATCGAAAACAAGATCTCGCTGCGCACCGTGCAGAACGCCGACATCACCCTCAACAACGTCGTGGTCCCCGAGTTCTTCAAGCTCGCCCACGCCAACAGCTTCCGCGACACGAACAAGGTCCTCAAGGTCACCCGCCTTTCCGTCGCGTGGCAGGCCGTCGGCCAGCAGCTCGCCGCGTTTGACGTTGCCCGCCGCTACGCCGTCGAGCGCAGCCAGTTCGGACGCCCGATTGCCTCCTTCCAGCTGGTGCAGCACCAGCTCGTGCAGATCCTCGGCAACGCCGTCAGCTCGATGGGCATGATGGTGCGGCTCTCCCAGCTGGAGGACCTCGGCCAGGCCAAGGACGAGCAGTCGGCGCTGGCCAAGGCCTTCACCACGGCGCGCATGCGCGAGAGTGTTGCCCTGGGCCGCGGCATCCTTGGCGGCAACGGGATCGTCACGGACTACGAGATGGCCAAGGTCTTCTCGGATGCCGAGGCCATTTACTCCTACGAGGGCACCCACGAGATCAACACCCTCGTCACAGGCCGGGCGATCACGGGCATCTCCGCGATCGTCTAGGAAACGGCCCCAAGGCGCGCGGCGGCCCCAAGACGCCCGGCGCCCGGCGGCCGGCACCACCGCCCGCGGCCCTTAGTCCTGATCCGCCCTCCCACCCCTACCCGGGTGCGGGATCGAGGGGAGGAAGCAGGACGGAGGGCCGCAGGTCTGTCACGAAGGCCAGCGGATTGAGATAGTCCGGGCCGCGGCGAATGCCCCAGTGGACGCAGGGCGCCGGCGTGCAGTGGCCGGGCTGGATCCAGCCCAGGACATCCCCCTGGGCGACGGCGTCGCCCGCCCTGAGATTGCTGCGAACCGCTTCGAAGCTGCTCCGTAATCCGCTGCCGTGGTCGACAGTGATGACACCACGGTCCACCACAATGCCGGCAAAGCTCACGGTGCCGGACGCCGGCGAGGTGACCGGGGCGCCGTCGTGTGACGCCCGCAGATCCACGCCGCGGTGCCCGCTCAGCCAGGGTTTTGCCGGCGGTTCAAAGGCGCGCAGCACACCCGGCCGGGGATTCAGCGGCCAGCTCCACCCGGCAGTCACCGTGCCGGCGCTGGCCGAGGGGTCCGTCGGCGGACCGGGAACCGGACCGGCGGATGCCGTCACGGGGGAGAGCACCAAAAGCAGTGCGGCAGCCAGGATGGCAGCATACGCCGGAGTCTTCATGAACCCAGCCTGCTGTTGCCACCTCGTCGGCGGAAGCACCCCGCCGGCGTATGTGGACAACGCCGAGGCCCCTCCGCAGGCCCCGGGAACCGTGCAGTCCTGCACCGCCCCTGTAGTACACTTGGTGGAGCAGTTTGCTGTGCCCTCACGCTTGATCAAGCCGGCACGCCTCATTCAGGGGTGCGGGGGAGCAGCAGCTGACTACGCGTATCCAGCCCTCCTCATTCGAAGCTTGAACTCTTCAGGGTGCGGAGGACTGTGCTTCTTTCGGTCCGGGCCTATGGTCCGGTGGAGAAGCGCAGTGGATGCCAGGAGCACCGCCCGCCTGGGCGTTGCTATATAACCGTCAACTATTGGCAGGGTAAGACAGCCCATGGGCTCTCTCATGAATGACCTGCCGGAAGGAGCGCCGGCATGCCCGTCGTAACTATGCGCCAGCTGCTTGACAGCGGCGTCCACTTTGGACACCAGACCCGCCGTTGGAACCCGAAGATGAAGCGATTCATCTTCACGGAGCGCAACGGCATCTACATCATCGACCTGCAGCAGTCGCTGTCCTACATCGACCGCGCCTACGAGTTCGTGAAGGCCACCGTTGCACACGGCGGCACCGTCCTCTTCGTCGGCACCAAGAAGCAGGCACAGGAATCCATCGCCGAGCAGGCCACCCGCGTTGGCCAGCCGTACGTCAACCAGCGTTGGCTCGGCGGTATGCTGACCAACTTCCAGACGGTCTCCAAGCGCATCCAGCGCATGAAGGAACTCGAAGAGATCGACTTCGACGACGTCGCCGGTTCCGCGTACACGAAGAAGGAACTGCTCCTTCTTCGCCGCGAACTCACGAAGCTGGAAACCAACCTCGGTGGTATCCGCAACCTGACGAAGGCGCCTTCCGCGCTGTGGATCGTTGACACCAAGAAGGAACACCTTGCTGTCGACGAAGCCAAGAAGCTGAACATCCCGGTTGTTGCCATCCTGGACACCAACTGCGATCCCGACGAAGTCGATTTCCCGATCCCGGGCAACGACGACGCCATCCGCTCCGTCAACCTGCTGACCCGCGTTGTTGCTGACGCCGTTGCTGAGGGCCTCATCGCCCGCAACCAGCGCGCCACCGGCACCACGGAAGCTCCGGAAGAGCCGCTGGCCGAGTGGGAGCGCGAGCTCCTCGAAGGCAGCAAGACCGAAGAGGCTGCTGCCGCTCCGGCCGCCGAAGAGGCACCCGCCGCAGAAGCCGCTCCGGCAGCTGAAGAGGCACCCGCCGCTGCCGAGGCCGCTCCGGTTGCCGACGACGCCGCCGGCGAAGCCAAGTAGTCAGACAGGCTGCTTTTCTCAGCTGACAAATAAATCCGGATCTCCCCGCACGCCCTGCGCGTAAGGGGAACTGACAGGATGGCCGCTCACCGTGTGAGCTGCCGTCCTGTCAGTCCGTACACCACATTAAAATTTCTAGACAGAGGGGTTCACATGGCGAACTACACTGCCGCTGATATCAAGGCTCTGCGCGAGCGCACGGGCGCCGGCATGATGGATGTCAAGAAGGCTCTTGACGAGGCCAACGGTGACGCCGAGAAGGCCATCGAAATCATCCGCATCAAGGGCCTCAAGGGCGCTACCAAGCGCGAGGGCCGCTCCACCGCGGAAGGCCTGGTGGCCGCCAAGGTCGCCGGCGGCGTTGGCGTGATGATTGAAGTCAACTGCGAGACCGACTTCGTTGCGAAGGCTGACAAGTTCATCCAGCTCGCCGACAAGGTCCTGGCCGTCGCCGTCGAGTCCGGTGCTGCCGATCTCGAGACCCTGCTCGCCACCGAGGTCGACGGCAAGCCGCTGTCCGAGGTCGTCGTCGAAGAGGGCGCCGTTTTGGGCGAAAAGGTTGTTGTCCGCCGCATCGCCCGCCTCGAAGCCGCCACGGTCGACGCTTACCTGCACAAGACCTCCAAGGATCTCCCGGCCCAGGTCGGCGTCCTGTTCGCTGTTGACGGCGAAGGCGAAGCAGCTGCCACCGCAGCCCACGACGTCGCCGTTCACATCGCTGCGATGTCCCCGAACTACCTCTCCCGCGAGGACGTTCCGGCCGATCTCGTCGAGTCCGAGCGTCGCATCGCCGAGGAGACTGCCAAGGCTGAAGGCAAGCCCGAAGCTGCCATGACCAAGATTGTGGAAGGCCGTGTCACTGGCTTCTACAAGGGCGAGGTTCTCCTCGACCAGGCATTCGCCAAGGATGCCAAGAAGTCCGTCGCGCAGGTCCTCGAAGAGGCCGGCGTCAAGGGCACCGGATTCGCGCGTTTCCGCGTCGGTTCCTAGCCAGACACCAGTCAGGCACGTCGTCAGACACTAGTCAGACACGCTGAGGGGGTGGTCACTGCGGTGGCCGCCCCTTTTGCATGCACACAGGGTGTGCGCACAGGGTATGCCTGCAAGGCAGGCCTGCAGCATCATGGACCGGGAGGCCATCCCGGGGCAGCACCGGGTCCGGGCGGAATGACGCCTTTGGGCCCCGGCACGATACCCTTTTTCAGAGTTCACCAACGGGAAGGCACCATGGAAACCGTCACTACTTCAGTCCAGCCAAAGAAGAGCCGGCGCCGAGTCCTGTTGAAGCTATCGGGCGAGGTCTTCGGCGGCGGGAAGCTCGGCGTTGATCCTGACACCGTCCGCGGCGTGGCCAAGCAGATCGCCGCAGCAGTCCCCGACGTCGAGGTTGCGATCGTCGTCGGCGGCGGGAACTTCTTCCGCGGCGCCGAACTGTCCCAGAGCGGCATGGACCGTTCCCGCGCCGACTACATGGGCATGCTCGGCACGGTCATGAACTGCCTGGCCCTCCAGGACTTCCTGGAACAGGCCGGCGTCGAAACCCGTGTCCAGAGCGCCATCACCATGGGCCAGGTCGCCGAGGCGTACATCCCGCGCCGCGCCATCCGCCACATGGAAAAGGGCCGTGTCGTCATCTTCGGCGCCGGCGCCGGGCTGCCCTACTTCTCCACCGACACCGTGGCCGCCCAGCGTGCCATGGAGGTCCACGCCGACGTCGTCCTGATGGCCAAGAGCGGCGTCGACGGCGTCTACACCGCGGACCCCAAGAAGGACCCCACGGCCGAGAAACTGCACCACCTCAGCTACGACGACGCCCTGCGCCGGGACATCCGCGTGATGGACCAGACCGCCATGACCATGTGCAAGGACAACAACCTCACCATGGTCGTGTTCGGCATGGAAGGCGAAGGCAACGTCACCCGCGCCATTCTGGGCGAGGAACTGGGCACCGTCGTCACCCCCTAGCAACGGCTAGGATGTTTTCAGGACAGTTCCGCTCCCCGGACCCGGGGTAGGCCTACGGAACACAACCCAAGACCGTGCAGCATCCCGCCAGCGGCGGGTGCACCAATTTCTGAGGAGAGACCGTGATCGAAGAAACCTTGCTCGAAGCCGGGGAAAAGATGGACAAGGCGGTTGAAGTAGCCAAGGAAGACTTCGCCTCGATCCGGACCGGCCGCGCCACCCCGGGCCTCTACAACAAGGTCCTCGTGGACTACTACGGCTCCCCGACACCGCTGCAGCAGCTGGCCTCCTTCGCCGTGCCGGACGCCCGCACCATCCTCATCACGCCCTTCGACAAGACCGCCCTGCGCGACATCGAGCGCGCACTGAGCGATTCCGAGGTCGGCGCCAACCCGTCGAACGACGGCAACGTCATCCGGATCACCATCCCGGACCTGACCCAGGAACGCCGCAAGGAATACGTCAAGATCGTCAAGTCCAAGGGCGAGGACGCCAAGGTGTCCATCCGCAACATCCGCCGCAAGGCCAAGGAAACCCTGGACAAGCTGGTCAAGGACGGCGAGGCCGGCGAGGACGAGGGCAGCCGCGGCGAAAAGGAACTGGATGCCATGACCAAGGCTCACGTCGACGGGATCGATGAGCTGCTCAAGCGCAAGGAAGCCGAGCTGCTAGAGGTCTGATGGCGCAGGAACAGGGGGAACCCGGACCGGACGTCCGGGTGCGGGGGAAGCAGCGGAGGAATCCGACGCCCAAGGCCGGAAGGAACCTGCCCGCCGCCACGGCGGTGGGCGTTGGCATGCTCGTGATTGTCCTCGGCGGACTGCTGTTCTTCCCGCTGGGGTTCGTGCTCATTGTCACCGCCTTCGCGGTCTTCGGTGTCTGGGAAGTCTTCCGGGCCCTGGAAACCACCGGCACCCGGCTGCCGATTGCTCCGGTGATGACGGGCACCGTTGCGATGCCGGCCGCCGCTTACTTCGGCGGCACCGAAAGCCTCCTGTTCGCGATGCTGCTCAGCAGCATCGCGGCGCTGATCTGGCGGTCCCTGGAGGGCGCCGCCGGTTCCGCGCGCAGCATCTTCGCCGGTGTCTTCACCCTGGCCTGGATCCCTTTCCTGATCAGTTTCGCCGTGCTGCCGCTGCACACCTTTGTGGGGGAGACCCCGGTAGGGCTGTGGCCCGACGGCGTGGCGCCCCCCGGGGCGTGGCAGATCGCCACCCTCCTGCTGCTGGTGGTCGCCAACGACACCTTCGGTTACCTCGTCGGGGCCTCCCTCGGCAAGCACCCGATGGCGCCGAAGATCAGTCCCAAGAAGAGCTGGGAAGGCTTCGCCGGCTCCATTGGCGGCGCCACGGTCGTCGGAGTGCTCGCCGCCGTCTTCCTGCTGGACATGCCCTGGTGGGTCGGTGTCGTCCTCGCCGTGGGCATGGTGGCCGCGGCCACTGCCGGAGACCTCTCCGAATCCATGGTGAAGCGCGAACTCGGGATCAAGGACATGAGCAGCATCCTGCCGGGCCACGGCGGGGTCATGGACCGGCTGGACTCGATTGTCTTCGCGTGCCCGGTGGCCTTCATCCTCTATTCCGTTTTCGCCGGCGCGTAAGACAGCGCCTCTTCCACCTTCCGGCCCCTACAATGGTGCCGGGCAAACCAGTCGAACGGCATTGAAGGAAACAACAGTACATTGGACATTCAACGGCAGATCCCTGCGTCCTTTGACCGCGTGCAGCGGAACGAGTACGGCTACAACGCCAAGCAGGTCGACGAGTTCATGCGGCGCGCACGGGTGTCATTTGAGGCGCCCCCGTCCGCCGCCCGGCCGGTCAAGAGCGGGGACGTCAGGGCGGTCTCCTTCGACCCCATCAAAGGCGGCTATGCAGCGGCCGGCGTGGACGCGGCCCTGGACCGGCTGGAGGATGCCCTTGCCCTGCGGGAACGCGACGAACTCGTGGCCGAACGCGGCGAGGAAGCCTGGCTCCGCGAGATCGGCCGGCTCGCCGGCGTGCTCCGCGGGCGTCTGCACCGCCCCGACGGGCAGCGTTTCCGGCGCCCCGCCAAGGCCAAGGCCCGCAGCTACAACACCACGGACGTGGATGACCTCTGCCACGACCTGATCGGATACCTCGAAGAGGACAAGCCGCTGAGCGTGGACAATATCCGCCGCGCCGTCTTCCGTCCCGCCGTCGGCAGGGACGGCTACGAGGAAAACCAGGTGGACGCCTTCATGGACCGCGTGGTCGAGCTCATGGCCGCGATCGACTGAGCATGCTCAGCGTTCGGTGACCAGCGGCCGTTCCGGGGTGTGCAGCCGCGTCATAAGCCGGGTGATGCCGCGCGGCACGCGGGTCCTGGTGGCCCGCGATACCAGGACCATCACCGCAAACGCGGCCGGCACCGTCCACGCGGCGGGCTGCGCCAGCCACGACGGCGTTCCGCCGGCACCCAGCATGGCCCCTGCGACCATGGCCCCGCCGCACAGCACCGCCCCGGTCGCCATGCCGGCAATCGCCCCGGTGTCGGTCAGACCGCGCCACCAGATGCCCAGCAGCAGCACCGGGCAGAGTGTGGATGCGGTAAACGCGAACACCATCCCCACGCTGCCTGCCAGTGCGAGCGAACCCGTCATGGACGCCAGGGCCAGCGGGACCAGCGCCGAGATTACGGCCGCCCGGCGGAAGCCCTTCACACTGCCGCCGAACAGGTCCTGGCTGATCACCCCGGCGAGCGAGACCACCAGCCCGGACGTGGTGGACAGAAACGCGGCGAAAGCCCCGGCCACCACCAGGGCGGACAGCAGGTCGCCCGCCATCCCGCCCACCAGCTCCCCGGGGAGCAGCAGCACCAGCGCATCGGACTGCCCGCTCTGCGCCAGCTGGGGGGCGAACATCCGGCCGACCAGCCCGTACGCCGTCGGGAACAGGTAGAAGACCGACAGCAGGCCCAGCACGATCAGGGTGGTCCGGCGGGCCGACTGCCCGTCCGGGTTCGTGTAGAAGCGCACCAGCACGTGCGGCAGCCCCAGCGTCCCGAACAGCAGCGCCACCAGCAGGGAAATGTTCTGGTACATCCCCGCCGGAGCCGCGCCCGTCGGGTTCGCGGACGCTTCCGCCACCGGGGGCGTTCCGGAGTCCGCCAGCACTAAGACGATAAAGAGGATCGGCACCGCCAGCGCCGTCAGCTTCAGCCAGTACTGGAACGCCTGGACAAAGGTGATGGAGCGCATGCCGCCCGCCACCACCGTGACGCAGACGACGGCGACGACGGCCACCATCCCCACCCACGCCGGCAGCCCGGTGGTGATCCGGATCGCCAGCGCCGCGCCGTGGAGCTGCGGGACGATGTACAGCCAGCCGACCATGACAACGACGACGCTCGTGACGCGTCGGACCACCCGGGAGTCCAGCCGCGCTTCGGTGAAGTCCGGAATCGTGTAGGCGCCGGAGCGGCGGAGCGGGGCGGCGACGAAGAGCAGCAGCATCAGGTAGCCGGCGGTGTACCCCACCGGGAACCACAGGGCGTCCGTGCCGGAGAGCAGGATCAGCCCGGCGACGCCGAGGAAGCTCGCCGCCGAGAGGTATTCGCCGCCGATCGCGGAGGCATTCCACCAGGGCCGGACCGTCCGTGACGCCACGTAGAAGTCCCCGGTGGTGCGCGAGATCCGCAGCCCGTAAAAACCGATGACGGCGGTGGCCAGCGAGACGGCGGCGAACGCCGCGACGCCGACGACCGGGTTCACGGTCGCCTCACTTGTCCCCGACGAGATCCCGGTACCGGGCCTCGTTCCGGGCCGCCGTCCGGATGTACAGCCAGGCGCTGAGCCCGATCACCGGATAGATCCCGGCGCCCAGCAGCACCCAGTCGAAGGGCAGACCCACAATGGTTGACTCCGCGAGGCCCGGGACCAGTCCCAGCATGAGCGGGAACGCGACCAGGATGAGCAGGAATCCCGCGGCCACGACTACGGCAAGCCGCAGCTGGGAGCGGATCAGCGAGCGGACAAACACCTGGCCGGCGTCGGATTCCTCGGCGGCGTCGCGCGAATCGGCGGCCGAGCGCGCGGCCGGCAGCGCCCCGCTTCCCGGAAGAATCGTGCGGGGGGCGGTGACGCGGACGCGGGTCATGCCTGCGGCCGGATCCGGGTGGCCTCGAGCTTTTCCCGCACGGCGGGCAGGTGGCGCCGGCTGATGGGCAGTTCCGCCCCCGCCACGGTGACGCTGGGCCGGGCGGCGGCAAGCTTCATGTGGCTGACATGGTTCAGCGCGATGAGGTAGGAGCGGTGGATCCGCAGGAACCCGGCTTCGGCCCACTGCTGTTCCAGATCGGCCAGCGGGACCCGGATGAGGTAGCTGGCGTCCGCGGTGTGCAGCCGGGCGTAGTCGCCCTGGGCCTGGACGTAGGTGACGTCTTCGCGGCGGATCATTTTGGTGGTGCCGCCGAGGTCCACGGTGATCATTTCCGGCCGCGGGGCGCCGTCCTTGAGTAGCTCGCTGATCCTGCCGATCGACTTCGCCAGCCGCTCGGCCCGGACCGGCTTCAGCAGGTAGTCCACGGCGGCCAGGTCGAACGCTTCCAGGGCGCAGTCCTCATCGGCGGTGACGAAGACGACGGCGGGCGGCTTGCTGCTGCGCGCGATGACGCGGGCGATGTCCAGGCCGGAGAGCGCGGGCATGTGGATGTCGAGGAACACGGCGTCGACCTCCTCGGCCTCGAGGGCCCGCAGGGCCTCGGCCCCGGAGGACGCGCGGTGGATGGTGCCGATCCGGTCGTCCCGGCCGAGCAGGAAGGCCAGTTCCTCCACGGCGGGCAGCTCGTCGTCGGCGACGAGGACGTTAATCATGGTCCAAGACTAACGCCGGAGGCGTTGGGCCCCTATCAGGCATCGTGGCGCGGCTGGGACTTGGGGACGCGCATCGTGATCAGGGTGCCTTCGCCGGGCGCCGTCTCGATCACCAGGCCGTGCTCGTCGCCGTAGACCTGCCGCAGCCGGGCATCGACGTTGCGCAGCCCGACATGCTCGCCGTCGCCGTGCCCGGCAAGGACAGCCTGCAGCTGTTCCGGATCCATGCCCACGCCGTCGTCCTCGATGGTCACCTCGGCGAAGGCGCCGGCATCGTTGGCCGTGATGGAGATGTGGCCGGGGCCCTCCTTGGCCTCGAGGCCGTGCCGGACCGCGTTTTCCACCAGCGGCTGCAGGCTCAGGAAGGGGATCACGGTGCTCAGCACCTCGGGGGCGATCCGCAGGCTCACCTGCACACGGTCGCCGAACCGGGCCCGCTCCAGCAGCAGGTAGCGGTCGATGCAGCGCAGCTCCTCGGCGAGGGTGGTGAAATCCCCGTGCCGGCGGAAGGAGTAGCGGGTGAAGTCGGCGAACTCCACCACCAGCTCCCGGGCCCGGACCGGATCGGTGTTGATGAAGGACGCGATCGCGTTCAGGGAGTTGTAGATGAAGTGCGGGCTGATCTGGGCCCGGAGCGCACGCACCTCGGCCTCCATCAGCAGCGTGCGGGACGCGTCGAGCTCGGCCAGTTCCACCTGCGTTGCCACCCAGTCGGCCACCTCGCTGGTGGCCCGGACCAGCCCCGCACCGGCCGCCGGGGCGAAGGCCGCCACGACGCCGACCACCCGGGTCCCGGCCTTGATCGGGGCGATCACCGCGGCGCGTTCCACGTCCGTGCGGGTCGCCACCGCGCCGTGGCCCTGGGCGAGTTCCTGCACTTCGCCGGCCGGAATGACGGCGGTATGGCCGCCGTCGAGCACTCCGGCCGCGAGCTCCATCAGCAGCGGCTTGAGCTCCTCCCCGGCACCGTCCCAGGCCAGCACGCCGTTGGTGTCCGTGATCGCCAGCGCGTCGCAGCCCAGCAGGCTGCGCAGCTGCCGGCTGGCCTTGGCGGCACCGGCAGGATTCAGGCCGGTCCGCAGGTGCTGGCCAGCGCGCGACGCCGCGTGCAGCGTCTTGTACGTGGCCCGTTCGGCGTCCGTGCCAAGCTCCCGGAAGGAGCGGAGCACCTTGAGTCCAACGGCGACGACGACGGCGATCGCGGCCGCGATCACGGCGATGGCGGCGGCGGTGAACAGGGGAGAGTCGGGCATGGGCCCAGCGTATCGTGGCACCGCCGGGCAGGGGCCGCAGGGGCGCCGAACCGTGCCGGAGGCACCGCTGACCGCAGCATCCCGACCGCTGAGCGACGCAGGGCCGGGCGGACATGGATGTTGGCCGCGTCACGGGAGACAGTGATTGTAGTCACATTGGCCGGAGGGCTGTTCGGAGCAGGCCAAGGCAGCCGGTGTGGACGCAAAAGTCTCAATGAGGAGGAACGATGGGTCACGAAGCCCAAGAAACGGACGCCACGGCGGCCGTGGACTTCAAGGAAGTCCAGTCGACGCCGCGGTTCCAGGAACTGCGCAAGCGTCACCGCAGCTTTGTCTTTCCGATGGCCATTGCATTCCTGCTCTGGTACTTCGCTTACGTCCTGCTGGCCGACTACGCGGTGGGATTCATGTCCACCAAGGTCTGGGGCAACATCAACGTCGGCCTGATTATGGGCCTGCTTCAGTTCGTGACCACGTTCGCCATCACCGGCTGGTACGTCAGCTACTCGAACCGGAAGCTTGACCCGATCGCAGCGGAAATCCGCCACGAAATCGAGGGCCACGAATTCGACAAAGACGGCAACCAGATCACCGGGGTTAAAAAATGACGACGTTTATGGTTCCCGCAGTAAACGTTGCGGATCTCAAGGAAACCACCCTGCTGAACATGGCCATCTTCGGCCTGTTCGTGGCGATCACGATGATCATCGTGGTCAAGGCAAGCAAAAACAACAAGACGGCTGCAGACTACTACGCCGCAGGACGGTCCTTCACCGGATCTCAGAACGGCACCGCCATCGCGGGCGACTACCTCTCGGCGGCCTCGTTCCTGGGCATCACCGGCGCCATCGCCATCAACGGCTACGACGGCTTTATGTACTCCATCGGCTTCCTGGTCGCCTGGCTCGTCGCCCTGCTGCTCGTGGCCGAACTGCTGCGCAACACCGGCAAGTTCACCATGGCCGATGTCCTCTCCTTCCGGCTCAAGCAGCGCCCCGTGCGCATCGCGGCGGCCATCTCCACCCTCGTGGTCTGCTTCTTCTACCTCCTGGCCCAGATGGCCGGAGCCGGCACCCTGATCTCCCTGCTCCTTGGCATCAGCGACTGGGGCGGACAGGCGCTGGTCATCATCGTCGTCGGCGCCCTGATGATCATGTATGTACTGATCGGCGGCATGAAGGGCACCACCTGGGTCCAGATCATCAAGGCCGTGCTCCTGATTGCGGGAGCAGCCGTGATGACCCTCTGGGTCCTCGCCATCTACGGCTTCAACCTCTCCTCCCTGCTGGGCGGCGCGGTGGAAGCCTCCGGCAACCAGAACCTCCTTAACCCGGGCCTGCAGTACGGCAAGACTGAAACTTCCAAGATCGACTTCATGTCCCTGGCCCTGGCCCTCGTGCTTGGCACCGCGGCCCTGCCCCACGTCCTGATGCGCTTCTACACGGTTCCGACCGCCAAGGAAGCCCGCAAGTCCGTGGTCTGGTCCATCTGGCTGATCGGCCTGTTCTACCTGTTCACCCTGGTCCTGGGCTTCGGCGCTGCGGCCTTGGTTGGCGCTGACACGATCAAGAGTGCCCCGGGCGGCGTCAACTCCGCCGCACCGCTGCTGGCGTTCCACCTCGGCGGGCCGCTGTTGCTCGGCTTCATCTCGGCGGTGGCGTTCGCCACCATCCTGGCCGTCGTCGCCGGCCTCACGATCACCGCGGCGGCCTCGTTCGCCCACGACATCTACGCCAGCGTCATTGCCAAGGGCAAGGCCGACGCCGCCACCGAGGTCAAGGTGGCTCGGCGCACCGTGGTCGTTATCGGCCTGCTGGCCATCATCGGCGGCATTTTCGCCAACGGACAGAACGTGGCGTTCCTGGTGGCCCTCGCCTTCGCGGTGGCGGCCTCGGCCAACCTGCCCACCATCGTGTACTCGCTATACTGGCGCAAGTTCACCACCCAGGGCGCCATCTGGAGCATGTACGGCGGCCTCGGCTCCGCGATCCTGCTGATCGCGCTGTCCCCGGTGGTCTCGGGTGCCAAGACGTCCATGATACCGGGCGCCAACTTCGCGATCTTCCCGCTCAGCAACCCCGGCATCGTCTCCATCCCGCTCGCGTTCTTCCTGGGCTGGCTTGGTTCGGTGCTGGATAAGAACGTGGAAGACATCACCAAGCAGGCCGAAATGGAAGTCCGCTCCCTCACGGGTGTGGGCGCCGAAAAGGCCACCGACCACTAAGCATCAACCGCTGGTGAACCACACCGGCTGACAAACGGCAGGAGCCCCCGTGCAACCGCACGGGGGCTCCTGCCGTTCTGGTGTCCGGGGCTTCGCGCGCCGCGACCCGCGGCTGAACCGCGGCGGGGGACTCCTAACCCTCGGCGGAGCCGCGTTCCAGCAGCGGCTGGATCCGGAACGGGATCAGCTCACCCATGGCCAGGGCGGTATCCGTCCGGTCCACGCCGTCGCACGCCAGGATCTTGCCGTTGATCCGGAACAGATCCTCGGCGTCGAGCGCCACCACCCGGAGCAGCAGGTCGGCCGATCCGGTCAGCCCGTAGCCCTCCAGGATCTCCGGAATATCGGCCAGTTCCCCCGCCAGCGTGCCAAGCTTCTGCTGCTGGACGTGCACCGAGATGAAGGCCATCAGCGGGTAGCCCAGCGAGGCCGGATTGATGCGCCGCTCAAAGGACAGGAAGACGTGTTTTTTCTCCAGCTGGGCCATCCGGGCCTGCACGGTATTCCGTGACAGGCCCAGCTTCTGGGCCAGCGCCACCACGGTCCGGCGGGGGTCCCGGGCCATGGCCGAAAGTAGGCGGGTGTCGGTGCCATCCAAGGGTTGCATAATGCGCAAGATTAGCACGGTGCCAAGGCGCCAGACAGTGCAGAATGCTCAATTTATCCGCAGGTGGTTGTACCCAATGGGCATTGTGAGTAGGGTCACAGATATCCGGGGCAACGGCGCCCGGGCGGTCGGCGCGCACCGGGATCACGAGTCCCGCGGGCACCGGTCAGACGACGTCAGAAGGTGCGTACTACTGTGTTTACCGACGACGCGGGCAAGGGCGGCATTTCCGCCGGGGGCCCCGGGAACAGTGCAGAATCAAACAGGCGGACGGGCGGGGATCTCGTCCAGCTCATCACCCCCGGGGGTGAACGCGTAAGCCATCCCGAGTTCGATCCCTGGGTCCGGGACGTCAGCGACGAACAGCTTGGCGCGCTCTACGAAGACATGGTGGTCATCCGCCGGATCGATGCCGAGGCCACCGCCCTGCAGCGCCAGGGTGAACTGGCCCTCTGGCCGCCGCTGCTGGGCCAGGAGGCCTCGCAGATCGGTTCGGCCCGGGCCCTGCGTGACGACGACTTCGTCTTCCCCAGCTACCGCGACAACGGTGTGGCCTACTGCCGCGGGGTGAACCCCGAGGACATCGTCAAAGCCTGGCGGGGCAATGCCCTGGCCGGCTGGGACCCCTACACGGTCAACGTCGCAACCCAGCAGATCATCATCGGCGCCCAGACCCTGCACGCCACCGGCTATGCCATGGGCATCCAGAACGACGGCGCCGACTCGGTCGCCGTGGCCTATTTCGGCGACGGCGCCACGAGCGAGGGCGACGTCAACGAGGCCCTGGTGTTCGCCGCCAGCTTCCAGTCCCCGGTCGTGTTCTTTTGCCAGAACAACCACTGGGCCATCTCCGAGCCCGTCCGGCTGCAGTCGCACATCCAGATCGCGGACCGTGCGGCAGGCTTCGGCATCCCCAGCATGCGGGTCGATGGCAACGACGTCCTGGCCGTCATGGCGGCAACCCGGATCGCCATCGACCGCGCACGCCACGGCGGCGGACCCACCTTCATCGAGTCCGTCACCTACCGGATGGGCCCGCACACCACGGCGGATGACCCCACCCGCTACCGCGACGCGAACGAACTCGAGGACTGGGCCGCGAAGGACCCGATCTCCCGGCTGAAGTCGCTGCTGGACCGCAAGGGACTGCTCACCGAGGAACTCGAAACAGCTGTCGCCGCCAAAGCGGACGCCGTCGCCAAGGCACTGCGGGCCGGCACCATCAACATGCCCGAGCCGCAGCCGATGGACATCTTCAAGCACGTTTACAGCACGCCGCATTCCCCGCTGGACCGCCAGCGGGACCACTATTCCCGTTACCTGGCTTCCTTCGGCGATCCCGCAGAAGCCGCTTCTGAAGAAGGTGCACGCTGATGACGAAGATGACCTTTGCCCGAGCCATCAATTCGGGCCTGCGCAAGTCCCTCGAAAACGATCCCAAGGTGATCCTCATGGGCGAGGACATCGGCGCCCTCGGCGGTGTCTTCCGCGTCACGGACGGCCTGCAGAAGGACTTCGGCAAGCACCGCGTTGTGGACACCCCGCTGGCGGAGTCCGGCATTATGGGCACCGCCGTGGGCCTGGCCTACCGCGGATACCGCCCGGTGGTGGAGATCCAGTTCGACGGCTTCATCTACCCGGCGTTCGACCAGATCGTCAGCCAGGTCGCCAAGATGCACTACCGCACCCAGGGCGCGGTCAAGATGCCCATCACCATCCGCGTGCCCTTCGGCGGCGGCATCGGATCCCCCGAGCACCACTCCGAGTCACCGGAGGCCTACTTCACGCACACCTCGGGCCTGCGCGTGATCAGCGTCTCCAACCCGCAGGACGCCTTCACCATGATCCAGCAGGCCATCGCCTCCGATGATCCAGTGCTCTACTTCGAACCCAAGCGCCGCTACCACGACAAGGGCGAGGTCGACGAGACCCTGGACCTCAGCGCCGCCCTGTCGATGGAGAAGGCCCGCGTCGTCACCGAAGGCACCGACGTAACGCTCGTGGCCTACGGCCCGCTCGTCAAGACGGCCATGGACGCCGCGCTCGCCGCCGCCGACGAAGGCGTGTCCATCGAGGTCATCGACCTGCGCTCGCTCGCCCCGCTGGACTTCGCGACCCTGGAGGCTTCGGTCCGGAAGACCGGCCGGCTGGTCATCACGCACGAAGCCTCGCAGACCGGCGGCATCGGCGCCGAGGTGGCCGCGAGCATCACCGAACGCTGTTTCTACCACCTCGAGGCTGCCCCGGTCAGGGTCACCGGCTTCGACGTTCCGTACCCGTACTCAAAGCTTGAAATGCACCACCTCCCGGGCCTGGACCGCATCCTGGACGGCGTCGACCGCGCCCTGGGCCGCCCCAACTCCCTGAGCGGGCTGGAAGGATGAGCGCCACCATGATCAAGGAATTCAGGCTGCCGGACCTCGGTGAAGGTCTGACCGAATCGGAAATCGTCGCCTGGAAGGTCGCGGTGGGGGATACCGTCACGCTCAACCAGATCATCGCCGAAGTCGAAACGGCCAAGGCCGTCGTCGAACTGCCCTCACCGTTCGCCGGAGTGGTCGCGGCCCTGCACGAACAGCCCGGCACCGTGGTGGAGGTCGGCAAGCCGATCGTCTCCTTCGAGGTGGAGGGCGACGACGGCGGTCCCGACGGCGGCTCCGGAACCGCCGGCGGCGGGGGAGCAGACGCGCCCGCCAAACGCGAGCCGAACCTTGTCGGCTACGGCGCCGTCCTCGAGAACTCCGGCCGCCCGGCCCGCCGCGCCCGCAGTTTCGCGGCCCCAATCGCCGCGACGGCTCCGGCAGCAACGGCCGCGACGGCTGTGACGGCGACCCCGCCTGCACCGGCACCCGTGGCTGAGCGCGTCGAAGCGGCCCCGGTGCTTCCGGCGGCCCGACCCGTCGTCGCTCCCTCGGTTCCGGAGGCCGGGCCGGTTGAGGCCCTGACTGGGTCCGAATCCGCGGAACGCCCGCGGTCCACGCCGCCGGTGCGCAAGCTCGCCAAAGATCTCGGCGTCGACCTCGCCTTGGTCACCGGCACCGGGGAGTTCGGACTCATCACCCGGGACGACGTCCGCAATTTCGTCGGCGGGGGAGACCTCCCGGTCGCACCCCGGGACCTGGCCGGCGTGCCTGCACAGGCGCCCGCCGCGGCGCTGGCCGAGCGGGAAACCCGGACGCCGATCAAGGGCGTGCGCAAGTTCACCGCCGCCGCGATGGTCTCCAGCGCCTTCACCGCTCCGCACGTCACCGAGTTCCTGACCATTGACGTGACCCCGACCATGGAGCTGCTGGCGAAGCTCAAGGCCAGCCGCGCGTTTGCCGGCTACAAGCTCACGCCGCTGACCCTGGTGTCCAAGGCGGTGCTCATCGCGCTGAAGAACCACCCCACGCTCAACACCCGCTGGGATGAAGCCCGGCAGGAGATCGTCCAGTACAACTACGTCAACCTGGGCATTGCGGCCGCCACCCCGCGCGGCCTGACCGTACCGAACATCAAGGACGCCGACCGGAAGTCCCTGCTGGAGCTCTCCACGGCGCTGACCGAACTGACGGACACGGCGCGTGCGGGCAAGACCGCTCCGGCCGATCTGTCCGGGGGCACCATCTCCATCACGAACATCGGTGTCTTCGGCATCGATGCCGGCACTCCCATCCTCAACCCGGGCGAGGCCGCCATCCTGGCCCTCGGTGCCGTGCGGAAGATGCCCTGGGAATACCAGGACGAGGTGGCGCTGCGCCAGGTCATGACGCTCAGCCTGTCCTTCGACCACCGCCTGGTCGACGGCGAGCAGGGCTCACGGTTCCTGCAGGATCTTGGCGCCATGCTGTCCGATCCGGGCATGGCCCTCGCCATGGTCTAGCGACCCCGGGCTCACCCCTGCACCCACGGCTGCCGGCTGCACCCTCTCTGGAGGGAGCAGCCGGCAGCTTTGTCTTGCGGCGGGTGACACGGGGGTCCTTCTCCGGGGATTTTTTCGCGCGCGGGTCCGCCGTCCGGGGGCACTTTGGGCGCGATGTTCGACGTCGGCGGCCCACCTGCCGGCGTGTCCGCGCCAAAGTGCCCCCGGAGTCCTGCCCGTGCAAGATGCCCAGGGTACGGCTGGCCTCGGAGTTGCCGCCCGTGGCGGATGCCCAGGGGTACGACCGGCCCGGGGGTGCTCAGTGGGTGCCGCGGGCGGAGCCGTGCGGGAAGCCGTCAGCCGAGCGGTTCGGGGACGGCCGGGGCCATCAGGGCTGCCAGTGCCATGCTCTGCAGCAGCGGCCGGGCCCGCTTGACCGCAATCCGCCGCCCGTGGCTGCGCACCGAGTGCGGGGTGGAGTTGATCAGGCCGAAGGTGGCGTGGGCGCGCATCCGGAGCTCGGTATCCTCGGTTCCCGGGTGCAGCCCGGCCAGGACCTCGACCCAGAGCTCCACGTAGTTCCGCTGCAGCGTGCGGACCTCGGCCTGGTCCTCGTCGGCGAGGTTGCTGAAGTCCTGGTCCTGCACGCGGATGACGTCGGGGTTGCTGAGCGCGAAGTCCACATGGAACTCCACCAGCCGGTGCAGCGCCACGGCGGCGCCGTCGGAACCTGCGATGACACGCCGGCCGCCGTCGAGCAGCTCCTGGCTGACGCTCAGCAGCAGCGCCCCCAATACGGCCTGCTTGCCGGCGAAATGCCGGTAGACCGCTGGTCCGCTGACACCGGCGGCGGCGCCGAGGTCCTCGAGCGAGACACGGTTGAACCCGTCGACGGCGAAGAGCGCGGCCGCCGAGGACAGCAGCGCCTGGCGGCGGTTCTCTTTGGCCTGGCTGCGCAGGGTCGTTGGCGGCGCGCCCTGAGAAGGGAGGGTCGCAGAAGGCAGTGTCGCGGAGGCCACGGTCGCGGGGGTCAGTGCCGCAGGGGCCAGCGGCGCCGGAGGCTGCGTGCCGGTGGTGTTCGTCTCGCTGGTCTCGGTCACCGGCACATCCCTCATTTCAAAAAATCCAGCCGTTTCCGTGGCGCCGTGGTGGACATCACAGTTAATAGAGACTAACCTAAATCTCAGTTATGCGGTACTAACCGAAATGGCTGGAGCGGGCGCATCGCAGGCCCCCAGCATGAAGGCCAGGAACGGAAGCAGTCAATGGAGACAATCGCCAGCCAGGTGGACGCCACGAGCGCCGCCTTCGCCGCGAACCGCGAGGCCCAGCTCGGGCTGGCCCGGGAGCTGAAGGAACGCCTCGCCACGGCCGCCCTGGGCGGGCCGGAGAAGTCCCGGGAACGCCATGTGGCCCGCGGCAAGCTCCTGCCCCGCGAACGCATCGACCGGCTGCTGGATGACGGCAGCCCGTTCCTCGAAATCGCCCCGCTCGCTGCCAATGGCATGTACAACGACGACTCGCCCGGCGCCGGTGTGATTGCCGGGATCGGCCTGGTTCACGGCCGCCAGGTCCTAATCATCTCCAACGACGCGACGGTCAAGGGCGGCACCTATTACCCGCTGACGGTCAAGAAGCACCTCCGGGCCCAGGAAATCGCACTGGAGAACCGGCTGCCCTGCATCTACCTCGTCGACTCGGGCGGGGCGTTCCTGCCCAAACAGGACGAGGTCTTCCCGGACAAGGAACACTTCGGCCGGATCTTCTTCAACCAGGCCAAGATGTCCGCGGCCCGGATCCCGCAGATCGCCTCCGTGATGGGCTCGTGCACCGCCGGCGGCGCCTACGTCCCCGCTATGAGCGACGAGACCGTGATCGTCCGCAACCAGGGCACCATCTTCCTGGGCGGCCCGCCCCTCGTGAAGGCCGCGATCGGCGAGATCGTCACGGCCGAGGAACTCGGCGGCGGCGACGTGCACGCCAAGATCTCCGGGGTCACTGACCACCTCGCCGAGAACGATGAGCATGCCCTCCAGATCGTCCGCGACATCGTCTCGACCCTGCCGCGGCCGGCCGCCCCCGCCTGGGAGATCGACACCGCCGTCGAACCCCTGGCGGATCCGGAGGAGCTGTATGGCGCCGTCCCCACCGACGTCAATGCCCAGTACGACGTCCGTGAGGTCATCGCCCGGCTCGTCGACGGCAGCCGCTTCCACGAATTCAAGAAGAACTACGGCACCACCCTCGTCACCGGCTTCGCGAAGCTGCACGGCCACCCCGTGGGCATCGTCGCGAACAATGGCGTGCTCTTCAGCGAATCCTCGCTCAAGGGCGCCCACTTCATCGAACTCTGCGACCAGCGCGGCATCCCGCTGCTCTTCCTGCAGAACCTCTCCGGCTTTATGGTCGGCAAGGATTACGAGCAGGGCGGCATCGCCAAGAACGGCGCCAAGATGGTCACCGCCGTCGCCACCGCCCGGGTGCCCAAACTGACCGTGGTGATCGGCGGGTCCTTCGGCGCCGGCAACTACTCCATGTGCGGTCGGGCGTACTCGCCGCGTTTCCTGTGGATGTGGCCGGCCAGCCGGATCTCGGTGATGGGCGGCAACCAGGCGTCCGGCGTGCTCGCCACGGTGAAGCGGGACCAGTACGAGGCCCGCGGCGAGGAATGGTCCGCCGCGGATGAGGAAGCGTTCAAGGCCCCGATCAAGCAGCAGTACGAGGACCAGGGCAGCCCCTACTATTCCACCGCCCGCCTCTGGGATGACGGCGTGATCGACCCCGCGGACACCCGCACCGTCCTGGGACTGGCGCTCGACGTCGTCTCCCGCACCCCGCTGCCGGAGACCTCCTTCGGCCTTTTCCGGATGTGAGCCCGCAATGACCATTTCTTCCACGCCCCAGCCGGCGCCCGTGACATCCCGGGCCGCCACACCGCTCTTCGGCACCGTGCTCGTCGCCAACCGCGGCGAGATCGCCTGCCGCGTCATCCGCACCCTGCGCGCGCTGGGCATCCGCTCGGTCGCCGTCTATTCCGACGCCGACGCCGACGCCCGGCACGTGCGCGAGGCCGACCTCGCCGTGCGGATCGGCCCCGCCGCCGCCGCGGAAAGCTACCTCAAGATCGAGGCCATCATCCAGGCCTGCCGCGACACCGGCGCTGAAGCCGTGCACCCCGGCTACGGGTTCCTGAGCGAGAACGTCGACTTCGCCCGGGCGCTGGAAAAAGCCGAGATCACGTTCATCGGCCCCGGCGTCGAGTCCCTCAACGTCATGGGCGACAAGATCCGCTCCAAGAACCACGTGACCGGCTACGGCGTCCCCGTGGTCCCGGGCATCGCCGAACCCGGCATGACGGACGCGCAGCTCATCGAGGCCGCGGCCGGCGTCGGGTTCCCGCTGCTGATCAAGCCCTCCGCCGGCGGCGGCGGCAAGGGTATGCACATCGTCGAACGCCCCGAAGACCTGGCGGACACCCTGGTGACCGCCCGCCGCGTCGCGGCCAGCGCCTTCGGCGACGACACCCTCTTCCTGGAGCGCCTCGTCCTGACCCCGCGGCACATCGAGGTCCAGGTCCTCGCGGACAACCACGGCAACGTCATCCACCTCGGCGAACGAGAATGCTCGCTGCAGCGCCGGCACCAGAAGGTCATCGAGGAAGCCCCGTCCCCGCTCCTGGAGTCCCTGCCCGACGGCGCGGCAGTCCGGGCGCGTCTGGGCGAGGCCGCCTGCAACGCCGCCCGCAGTGTGAACTACAGCGGCGCCGGCACCGTGGAATTCCTCGTCTCCGACAACGCCCCGGACGAGTTCTTCTTCATGGAGATGAACACCCGCCTGCAGGTCGAACACCCCGTCACCGAAATGGTCACCGGCGTCGACCTCGTCGAATGGCAGGTGCGGATCGCCGCCGGCGAGGAACTCACCGTCCGGCAGGACGACGTCGTGCTCACCGGACACTCGGTGGAGGCTCGCGTCTATGCGGAAGTCCCGGAGAAGAATTTCATGCCCTCGGGTGGAGAGGTGCTGCTGCTGGATGAGCGGGGCGAGATATTCACCGCGATGGACGACCTGGACGCCTTCACCCCGGCCTCCGCCGATCCGGACATCCGGATCGATTCCTCGCTCCTGAAGGGCCTGGAAATCTCCAGCGACTACGATCCCATGGTCGCCAAGGTCATCGCCTGGGGCCAGGACCGCACGGCCGCCCTGGACAAGCTCGACACGGCCCTCGCCCGCTACACGGTGCTGGGCATCGACACCAACGTCGAATATCTGCGCCTGCTGATCAACGACGCCGACGTCCGCGCCGGCCGGCTCGACACCGGCCTGATCGAGCGGAAGATGCCGGACTTTTCCTTCCGCCGGATCGGCGACGCCGAGCTCATCGCCGCGGCCCTGCCGTTCTGGGTCCTGGCCGAAGGGACGGCGAAGGTCGGTTCCCCCTGGGACACCACCACCGGCTGGCGCCTGGGCGCCCCGGCGGCCTGGACCATGAGCTTCGATGTTCCCGGCGGGGGACTGGCCACCGTGGCCGTCACCTGGCTGAGCAATCTTGACCTCGGTCACGCCACCGTCCGGGTCGACAACGGCCCGGTGCACCAGTTGAAGGTCCTGGGGCTGTCCAGTGACGACGTCTACTTGGAACTCGACGGTGAGGAACTCCGGTTCGCGCAGGCTCCCGCCTGGCAGGACTTCCCCCCGGCCGGCCGGCCGCAGTTCGTCTACGTCGGCAACGAGGGCTGGTCCTGCCGGCTTGAAGTGCTCACCCGTGAAACCCGGCTGGCCCGGGTCCTCGCGGCGATGGAACGCGAGGAGGGCGCCGCGGACCCGGCCGTGCGCTCGCCGATGCCGGGCACCGTGGTGTCGGTGTCCGTCAGCAACGGCGACATCGTGGCAGCCGGCCAGGTGCTGCTGTCCGTGGAGGCCATGAAGATGGAACACCAGCTCGTGGCGCCCCTGGACGGAACCGTGCACATCAGCATCGCCTCAGGGGACCTCGTGAAGGCGGACCAGGTCGTCGCCACCATCCACCCCGTTCACCCGGCGGAGCCCTCCAAGGCCGAGGACACCATCGAGGAAGCCGTCATCGCCATGGGCGCGGCGGAGTAGCCACCCCGGCGCCGGCCCCAGGCCGGAGCCGCAGTCCTAAGACAAGCACCACAGCCAGCACGACCACACAGCACCACCGACAGCACGACAGACGAAGGAGTCACCATGCCGGATTTTGAACTCAGCGAGGATTACCAGGACCTCAGCAACACCGTCCGCGAATTCGCCGACGAAGTGGTGGCCCCGGTCTCCGCCAAGCACGACGAGGAGCACAGCTTCCCCTACGAGGTCGTCTCCCAGATGGCGGACATGGGCCTGTTCGGCCTGCCGTTCCCGGAAGAGTTCGGCGGCATGGGCGGCGACTACTTCGCCCTGGCCCTCGCCCTGGAACAGCTTGGCCGCGTGGACCAGTCCGTCGCCATCACCCTGGAGGCCGGCGTCTCCCTCGGCGCCATGCCGATCCACCGCTTCGGCAACGCCGCCCAGAAGGAGCAGTGGCTGCCGCTGCTGGCCTCCGGCAAGGCGCTCGCCGGATTCGGCCTGACCGAGCCGGAGGCCGGCTCGGACGCCGGCGGCACCAAGACCACCGCCAAGCGCGGCGGCGGGGAGTGGGTCATCAACGGCAACAAGGAATTCATCACCAACTCCGGCACCGACATCACGCGGCTCGTCACCGTCACCGCGGTGACCGGCCAGCAGGAGCGCCCGGACGGCAGCATCAAGAAGGACATCTCCACCATCCTGGTGCCCACCGACACCCCCGGTTTCAAGGCCGAGAAGGCCTACAACAAGGTCGGCTGGAACGCCTCGGACACCCACCCGCTGACGCTCAACAACGTCCACGTCCCCGAGGAAAACCTGCTCGGCACCGAGGGCCGCGGCTACGCCAACTTCCTCTCCATCCTCGACGAGGGCCGGATCGCGATCGCCGCGCTCGCCGTCGGCGCGGCCCAGGGCTGCGTGGACCAGTCGGTGAAATACGCCAAGGAACGCAGCGCGTTCGGGCAGAACATCGGCAAGTACCAGGCCATCGCCTTCAAGATCGCCCGGATGGAAGCACGGGCCCACACCGCCCGCCTGGCCTACTACGACGCCGCCGCGCGGATGCTCGCCGGGAAGCCGTTCAAGACGCAGGCGGCCATCGCTAAGATGGTCGCAGGCGAGGCAGCCATGGACAACGCGCGGGACGCCACCCAGGTGTTCGGCGGCTATGGCTTCATCAACGAATTCACCGTGGCACGCCACTACCGCGACTCCAAGATCCTTGAAGTCGGTGAGGGCACCACGGAGGTCCAGCTGATGCTGATCGCCCGCGAACTGGGGCTCTAGCAGGCCCGCTGGCCGCACCCGCCGAGAGAAGGATCAACGATGATTAACAAAGTTGTTGCCAGCGCAGCCGAGGCCGTGGGGGACATCCACGACGGCGCCTCGCTCGCCGTCGGCGGGTTCGGGCTCTGCGGCATCCCGGTGGCCCTGATCGAGGCCCTGCACCAAAGCGGCGCCACGAACCTGGAAACCGTGAGCAACAACTGCGGTGTCGACGACTGGGGACTCGGGATCCTCCTGAAGGACGGCCGGATCCGCCGCACCATCAGCTCGTACGTGGGGGAGAACAAGGAGTTCGCCCGGCAGTACCTCGCCGGTGAGCTCGAAGTGGTCCTCACCCCGCAGGGCACGCTGGCCGAGAAGCTGCGCGCCGGCGGCGCCGGCATCCCCGCGTTCTACACGCCGGCCGGCGTCGGCACCCAGGTGTCCGACGGCGGCCTGCCGCAGAAGTACGACGCCGACGGCAACGTCGCGATCGCCTCCGCGGCGAAGGAGGTGCGCGGCTTCCACGGCGCCGACTACGTCCTCGAGGAGTCGCTGACCCCGGACTTCGGCCTCGTGCACGCCTGGAAGGGCGACCGCCACGGCAACCTCGTCTTCCACGCCACCGCGATGAACTTCAACCCGCTCTGCGCGATGGCCGGAAAGATCACCATCGCCGAGGTCGAGGAACTCGTGGAGCCGGGAGAGCTGGACCCCGAACACGTCCACATCCCCGGCATCTTCGTCCAGCGCGTGGTGCTCGCGCCCGGCGTCGAGAAGCGGGTCGAGAAGCGGACGGTGGCCCTGGCTGCTCCGTCCGCGCCCGGCAACGCCGGCGACAATGCAGTCGGCAACGCCGGCGACAATGCAGCCGGCACCGCCGCCACAGCAGCAAACCAGTCAGGAGCCTAGGCCATGGAATCCAACAGCGTGCAGGGGGCCCCGCCCCGTCCCGAGGCTGTCCGCCACGAGTACCGGCCGGCCGCCGTCGAACACCCTGCCGGGGTGGAGATCAAGGGCTGGACGCGCAACGAACTGGCCGCCAGGGTGGCGCGGGAACTGCACAACGGGCAGTACGTCAACCTCGGCATCGGCATGCCCACGCTGATTCCCAACTACATCCCCGCCGGCGTCGAGGTGGTCCTGCACTCCGAGAACGGCATCCTCGGCGTCGGGCCGTATCCGGCGGAGGACGCGGTGGATCCGGACCTGATTAATGCCGGAAAGGAAACCGTCACGGTCAACAAGGGCGCCGCCTTCTTCGACTCGGCCACGTCCTTTGGCATGATCCGCGGCGGTCACGTGGATGTTGCCGTGCTCGGAGCGATGGAAGTGGCGCAGAACGGTGACCTGGCCAACTGGATGATCCCGGGCAAGATGGTCAAAGGCATGGGCGGCGCCATGGACCTGGTGTTCGGCGCCAAGAAGGTGATCGTGATGATGGAGCACGTGGACCGGAACGGCAGGCCCAAGATTGTGGAACAGTGCACGCTGCCGCTGACCGGCAAAGGCTGCGTGGACCGCATCATCACCGACCTGGCGGTCATCGACGTCGTGACCGAGGGCAGCACGTCCCGGCTGGTCCTGCGTGAACTCGCCCCCAACGTGACAGTCGAGGACGTGGCCGCGGCCACCGGCGCCGAACTCTTCGAGGAAGATCAGGAACTGACCGTATGACGACCGAACCGCTGCAGGAGCGCGCCACCGAAGCCCGTGTCATAGAACAGCGCGGGCTGTACTTCGACGAGCTCGAGGAGGACGTGGTCTATGCGCACCGGCCCGGCCGGACCGTGACCGAGGCGGACAACGTCATCTTCACCACCATGACCATGAACACCCAGGCCCTGCACCTCGATGCCGCCTGGAGCGCTGAGCAGCCGTTCGGCCAACGCCTGATGAACTCCATGTTTACCCTGGCCACAGTGGTGGGGCAGTCCGTTCCGCAGCTGACCCAGGGCACCATCATCGCCCAGCTTGGGCTCACCGACGTGTCCTTCCCGCACCCGATGTACCACGGCGACACCCTGTACACGGAGACCGTCGTGACCGGGAAGCGGCTGTCCTCCTCCCGCCCGGGCCAGGGGATCGTGACCATGAAACACACCGGCCGGAACCAGCACGGCGAGGTCGTGGCCCTGGCCACCCGCAGCTGCCTGATGTGGACAAGGGACGCGCACACCGCCGCGCAGCAGGCAAATTCAGCCGGGAAAGAACCCGCCGCAAAGGGGAGAATAGACACATGAGCTTTCTGATGGGCCCTGCCCTGCTGTTCTGTCCTGCCGACCGCCCCGAGCGCTACCAGAAGGCCGCCGAGCGCGCCGACGCCGTGATCGTGGACCTGGAGGACGCCGTCGCTCCGGCGGACAAGCAGCGTGCCCGCGGCGCCATCCTCGCCCAGCTCGGCGCCACCGGGGAGGTTCCCGAGCTGAACCCCAGCAGCACCATCATCCGGATCAACCCGGCCGGCACGGAGGAATTCGAGAAGGACCTGCACTGCCTCAAACACACCCCGTACCGGCACATCATGCTCGCGAAGGCCGAAAACGCGGAGCAGCTCAGGGAGCTGAAGGGCTACAGCGTGATCGCGCTCTGCGAGACGGCGCTGGGGGTCGTCAACGCCGCAGCCATCGCGGCCGAACCCAACGTGGTCGGGCTGATGTGGGGTGCCGAGGACCTGATCGCCTCGCTCGGCGGCACATCGAGCAGGACGGACGACGGCGCCTACCGCGCGGTTGCGCTGCACGCCCGCTCCACTGTCCTGCTCGCCGCCCGGGCCTTCGGCAAGGAAGCCGTCGACTCGGTGTACGTCAACATCCCCGACCTTGCCGGGCTCGCCGTCGAAGCCCGGGACGCCGTCGCCTCGGGTTTCGGGTCCAAGGCCTGCATCCACCCGAGCCAGGTGGCCGTGGTGCGCGGGGCCTACGCGCCGTCCGAGTCCGAGGTCACCGCAGCCACCGAACTGCTGGCGGCAGCGGCCGCCTCAGGCTCGGGTGTGTTCCAGCACCAGGGCAAGATGATCGACGGGCCCATCCTCAAGCACGCCGAATCAACTCTGCGGCGCGCGGGGCACTAGCTCCGGGACGTTCCGGCCCTCGGTTTGGCTGAACGTGGCGTGAGGCTGGAGCTGCGCCCGGGTTCCGCGGGTTTGAACCTCATCGATTCGTCACGAATGGCCGCTATGGCGGGTCCTATAGCGGCCATTTGCGTCAGATGGATGCTCGGTGGCAGCCATTTGCGTCAGATGGGTGCACGGTGGCAGCCATTTGCGTCAGACGGGTGCACTCCGATACCGGCCGGAGGGGTTCCACGGGTGTGGACCTCATCGATTCGTCACGAATGGTCGCTATGGCGGGTCCTATAGCGACCATTTGCGTCAGGTGGGTGCACGGTGGCGGCCATTTGCGTCAGATGGATGCCCGGTGGCAGCCATTTGCGTCAGATGGGTGCTCGGTGGCAGCCATCTGCGTCAGATGGGTGACTGATCGTGCGCGGTCCGGCCCTGGCGTCCACCGTGACTCACGGCTACGGACCGGCATGCTCCGCGCTATCCATCAAAGCTGGGCATGCTCCGTGCCGCCCTTGAGGACTGGACATGCTCAGCGCTTCCACAAGTACCGGTTCTCCGGCCGCCCGGCAGCACCGTAGCGGGGCGTAAGCCGGGCGAAGCCGTGGATGACCAGATACTCGAGGTAGCGCCGTGCGCTGACCCGCGAGAGTCCGAGCTGAAGGGCCATCCCGGCCGCCGAGACGTCCTCGGGGCTGGACTTGAGCGCCTCGATGACGGCATCCAGCGTGGGCCGGGACAGCCCCTTGGGCAGCCTTGCCACCTGTTCCACCAGGGGATCCGCGGCTTTGGCCCGGCGCGACGGCGCCACGAGACGGTCGATGCTGTCCTGGTCCAGCGGCCCGGCAACCCCGCCCGCGGCGAGTTCCCGGCGCAGGAGCAGGTACTCGTCGAGCCGTTCGTTCAGGGCCTGGGACGTGAAGGGCTTCACCAGATAGTGCAGCACGCCGCCGGCCATGGCGCCGCGGACGGTGTCCAGCTCCCGGGAGGCCGTGATGACCAGGACGTCCAGGGCCTGCTGGCGGCCGCGGAGTTGCTGGAGGACGTCCAGGCCGGACATGTCCGGGAGGTGGATGTCCAGCAGGACCAGTTCCGGCCGCAGCTCCGCCGCCAGGTCGAGGCCCTGCTGCCCGGTGTGGGCCAGACTGACGACGTCGAAGCCGCCGCGGGCCAGCAGGAATCCGTGGTGGATCCCGGCCACTGCCACGTCATCGTCGATGATGAGGGTGCGTATGGAGCTCATTGCTTTTGTAGTTCCGCCTCTTTTGTTTTCAGGTTTACGGTGAAACAGGCGCCGCCCAGCGCGGAGGACGAGACCGATGCCGCGCCGCCCCGGCGCCGGGCCACGCGCCGGACCAGGGCCAGCCCGAAGCCCCGGCTGTTGATGCCTTCCGCCGCTTTGGTGGTGACGCCGGCCTCGAACACAGCCGCGCGTTCCGGCTCGGGGACGCCGGGCCCGTCGTCCTCGACCGTGATGGTGCGTTCGCCGCCGGGTGTTTCATCCAGCCGGACGGCGACGGTGCTGTCGTAGCCCGCGGCGTCCACCGCGTTGTCGATCAGGTTCCCCAGGACCGTGATGACGTCGCCGGTACCGTCCGGGGTGCACACCGAATCCGGGCTCACCAGGATCTCGACGCCGCGCTCGGCACACACCGTGGACTTGGCAATCAGCAGCGCCCGGACGTCGTGGTCGGTGATTCCTGCCGCGAGCGGGCGGTTGACGAAGGCGGCGTCGCTGTGGCTGCGGCCCAGGTACTCCACGGCCTTGTCCTGCTCGCCGAGCTCCAGGAGACCCGAGATCACGTGCAGCTTGTTGGCGAATTCGTGGGCCTGGGCCCGCAGCGCCTGCGTCACGTCCAGGGCGCCGTCGCGGTCGCGCAGGATCGAGTGGAGCTCGGTACGGTCACGCAGGATGAGGACCTTACCCACCTCGCGGCCGTCCACCGTGGCGGCGTTGACCTTGCCCAGCAGGATCCGTTCCCCGGAGAGCACCAGTTCCTCGGTGGCTGATCCGGCGGCGAGCATCCGGCGGATCCCGGGTTCCAGGCATTCGCCGGCAGGTTTCCCGGTGATCTCCTCGCCCACGCCCAGGAGCCGTCGGGCTTCGTCGTTGACGAGCGCGACCTTCCCCTCGGCGTCGACGGCGACGAGCCCCTCGCCCAGGCCGTGGAGCATCGCGTCGCGGGTCTCCAGCAGTGCCGCGATGTCCTCCGGTTCCAGCTTGTAGATCCGCCGCCACACGAGCTTGGAGATGTACATCGCCCCCAGCGACCCCAGCAGCGCGGCCCCGAGGAGCCAGCCGAACAGCTGGGGCAGGTCCTCGTAGAGGTCCTCCGCCAGGGTGCTTTCCAGCACGCCCACCGAGGCCGAGCCGATCACGGTGCCGGCACCGTCAAAGATGGGAACCTTGACCCGCCAGGATTCACCTAGAGTTCCTGTCTGGGTGCCGACATAGATCTCGCCGGACAGCGGCACTGACGGGTCGGTGGACACGGGCCGGCCGATTTCCGCGGGGTTCGGGTGGGACTGGCGAACGCCGTTGCGGTCCGTCACCACCACATAGGTGACATTCGAGGCCTGCCGGATGACTTCGGCGATGGGCTGGATGGTCTGGGCCGGCTCCGCTGTCCCGAAGGCATTCACCACGGAGGGCAGCCGGGCCACGCTTTCGGCGACGCCGATCAGCCGGCCCTTGTACGCGTCCCTGAGCTGCTGCTCCTGCATCCGGATGGTCACGGCCCCCACCGCCGTCAGGACAGCCAGCACGATGCCGAGCTGCAGCGCGACCAGCTGGAAGCGTAAGGGGATCCTGTGAACCATGTCACAAGTTTCCCATCCCGGCCGCCGCGCACCAGCCAATCCCGGGCCCGGAACCGTGACCAATATGACCACTACTACCTCTACGGCCAAATTCTGGCCCCCGGGCCGGGCGGCTTCTAGTCTCTGGGAAGTGATTCCGATGACGTGCGTCACATTCATACAGGAGAAACCATGAATTCCCACTCCAACTTCACCCGGTCCAGCTTCACCCGCCGGGCTGCGCTCGCTGCCGGGGCGGCCGGCGTCGTCCTGGCCATGTCGGCCTGTGCCGGCGGTGCCACCGGCGCATCGGCAGGCCAGAGCTCCGCCGCGGAGCCGATCAAGAAGCTGAGCATCATCGTTCCGGCGAACCCGGGCGGCGGCTGGGACCAGACGGGCCGGGCCATGCAGCAGGACCTGCAGTCCAACAAACTCGTCACCTCCGCGCAGGTCAGCAACATCGGCGGCGGCGGCGGCACCAACGGCCTTGCCAAGCTCGCCACCGAAAAGGACGTCAACACGCTCATGGTGATGGGCTACGTCATGGTGGGTGCCGTGGAGACCAACGCCGCCAAGACCCGGCTGGAGGACACCACCCCCATTGCGCGCCTGACCGAAGAGCCGCTGGTCCTGGTCGTCCCGGCGTCGTCGAAGTACCAGTCCGTCCAGGACCTCGTGGATGACATCAAGGCCAACGGCAAGGGCGTGGCGATCACCGGCGGCTCGGCCGGCGGCGCGGACCACATCCTGGCGGGCCAGATCCTGAAGTCCCAGGGCGTCGAATCCGACAAGCTGAACTACATCGGCTACTCCGGCGGCGGCGAATCGATCGCCGCCCTGCTCGGGAACAAGGTCCAGGCCGGCATCTCCGGCGTGGGCGAGTACGCCGAGCAGGTCAAGGCCGGCAAGGTCCGGGCGCTCGCCGTCTCCGGCACCTCCGAGGCACCGGCCCTGCCCGGCGTCAAGCCGCTGAAGGACCAGGGCATCGACGTCGTCCTGACCAACTGGCGCGGCGTTGTGGCACCGGGTTCCATCGACGAGGCGCAGAAGGCGAAGCTGACCGAGGTCGTCACCAAACTGCACGCCACCGAGGCCTGGAAGGCCACCCTGGCCAAGAACAACTGGGACGACGCCTTCCTTGCCGGCGACGAGTTCAAGACCTTCCTGACCGAGGACATCACGAAGGTCAAGACCACGCTGACTGAGATCGGCCTGGTCAAGTAACAATGTCCACCCAAGTCAGCACGCCCGCCAAACGGCCCACGGGGGAGATCCTCTTCGCCCTGGTGTTCGTGAGCGTGGGCGCAGCGGGCCTCCTGACGGCGGGGTCCATTCCGATCCCGCCGTCGGAGACCGGCATCGGCCCGCGGGCCTTCCCCTACATCGTGTGCACCATGCTGGTGCTCGTTGGCACCGGCATCGTCGCCCAGGTGTTCCGCGGCAAGGTGGGCCAGGCCGAGGAAAGCGAAGACCTCGACGTTAACGCCAAGACCGACTGGATGGCCCTCGCGAAACTCGCGGGCTTCGTGGTGCTCCACATCTTCCTGATCGAACCGGCCGGCTGGCCCGTTGCCGCGGCCGTGCTGTTCAGCGGTGCGGCCTGGACCCTTGAGGCCAAGCCGCTCTGGAAGGCGGTCATCATTTCCGTGGTGCTGGCGCTCGTGCTGCAGTACGTCTTCGGCGGGCTGCTGGGCGTCTCCCTCCCGCCGGGCCCGTTGCTCGAGGGGGTGCCGTTCTTCAATGGATAGCTTCATGATGCTCCTCGAGGGCTTCTCGACGGCGCTGCAGCCGGTCTACCTGCTGTACGCCCTGGGCGGCGTCTTCGTCGGCACCGCCGTCGGCGTGCTTCCCGGCATCGGTCCGGCGATGACGGTGGCGCTGCTGATGCCCATCACCTACGCACTGGATCCCGCGGCCGCCCTGATCGTGTTCGCCGGCATCTACTACGGCGGCATGTACGGCGGCTCGACCACGTCCATCCTGCTCAACACGCCGGGCGAGTCATCCTCGATCGTCACGGCGCTGGAGGGCAACAAGATGGCCAAGGCCGGCCGCGGCGCGGCGGCCCTGGCGACGGCGGCGATCGGCTCGTTCGTCGCCGGCACCATCGCCACGGTGTTGCTGACCTTCCTGGCGCCGGTCGTCGCGGAACTCGCCGTCGGCCTGGGGCCCGTGGACTACGTGGCACTCATGATCGTGGCGTTCCTCACCGTCGGTGCCCTGCTGGGCGCTTCGGTGCTGCGCGGCCTCGCGTCACTGGGCCTGGGGCTGTTCATCGGGATGATCGGCATCGACGACAGCACCGCGCAACAGCGCTTCACCTTCGACAACCCCACCCTGGTCGACGGCGTCGACATGGTCCTGGTGGCCGTGGGCCTCTTCGCCCTCGGGGAGGCCCTGTATGTGGCCTCGAAGCTGCGGCACGGGCCGGTCGAGGTCATCCCGGTCAGCAAGGGCAAAAACGCCTGGCTGTCCAAGGAGGACTGGAAGCGGTCCTGGAAGCCGTGGCTGCGGGGCACCTTCATCGGCTTCCCCATCGGCACGGTCCCGGCGGGCGGCGCGGACGTGTCCACCTTCCTGTCCTACGCCGCGGAGCGGAAACTGGCCAAGGGCCAGCACAAGGCGCAGTTCGGCAAGGGCGCCATCGAGGGCGTGGCCGGGCCGGAAGCGGCGAACAACGCCGCCGCCGCCGGTGTCCTGGTCCCTTTGCTGACGCTCGGAATTCCGACGACGGCGACCGCGGCCATGATGCTCACCGCGTTCCAGCGCTACCAGATCCAGCCCGGGCCCCTGCTCTTTGAGAACCAGGGCGCGCTGGTGTGGACCCTGATCGCCTCCCTGTACGTCGGGAACCTGATGCTGCTGGTGCTGAACCTGCCGCTGGTCGGCCTCTGGGTGAAGATCCTGCAGATTCCGCGGCCCTACCTCTACGCGGGCATCCTGGTCTTCGCGGCACTGGGCGCCTTCTCGGTGAACTTCGCCGCGGCCGACGTCGGGATCCTCCTGGTGGTGGGCATCCTGGGCTACTTCATGCGCCGCTACGGCTACCCCGTGGCGCCCCTGGTGGTCGCGATGATTCTCGGGCCGATGTTCGAGGTGCAGTTGCGGCGCTCGCTGCAGCTCTCCCAGAACGACCCCACGGCGCTGTTCTCCTCACCGTTCGCGGTGGTCGTGTACGTCTCCATGGCCCTGATCTTCGTGGGCTCCTGGTGGCTTCGCCGCCGTCAGGCCGCGTTGGAGGCCGCTCCGGTGAAGGACGAGCTGTCCGTGTAGGCAGGGTGCTCCACTGATTCGACCCGGATGGCCGGAATGGTGACAACCATTCCGGCCATCCGCGTCCAACGGCTCAAAGCCGTCCGGCTCTCGGTCGTCCGGCTCTCGGTCGTCCGGGCATCAGTCGTCCGGGGGCAGGGACAGCGGCGGAATCGACTCGCCCAGCGGGATCCGGACCCAGCGCTGGCCGGTGGCGCGGAATTCCTTCCGGGTGGCGAAGCGGTACAGGTAGCTGCGTGCCCGCACCCAGCGGGGCCGGGCGCCGTCGAACGGATCATGCCGCAATAGGCGCAGGGTGGGACGGTCGGCCTCCAGGAGCTTGGCCAGGAAGGCGTAGAACCACTGCTCGTGCACGGTGCGCAGCGGCAGGAACCACATCAGCCAGTCGAGGCGCAGGTGGTAGGGCGCCCACTGGCGCGGGATCCGGCGGACGTCTCCGGGCTTTCCGCGGAAGCCGTACTCCCGCCAGTCCGCAGTGTCGTCGGGCTCCGCGGCGAGCGTCCCTTCCACGGCGATTTCGATCCGCTGCTTCGTGACCGTGCCGAACGCGCCATAGGTGTTCCCCAGCTGCCAGCGGTTGAAGGCGGCGTTCATCAGCTGGTAGTGGGAGAACAGGTTCTCGACCGGGCGGTAGCTGAGCACCACGAGCAGTACGGTGGCGAGCAGGACCACCACGAGCCACGCGACCGGCGCCTGGCTGCCGGCCGCGCCAGTCGCCGCGCCGGAGACGCCTCCCGCGGCGGTTTCCGCAGCTGTGCCTGCTGCCGCAGGGTGCCAGTCGAGCGGGATCGCCGGGACCAGGGCATGCGCCACCGGGTCGCTGACGGCGGCGAAGGCGAGCAGGATTGCCATCCAGTTGAGCCAGGCGAAGTTCCCGCTCGCCACCAGCCAGAGCTGCGTGAAGATGATGATGCCCCCGGCCACGCTGGCCAGCGGCTGCGGGGCGAAGAGGAAGAACGGCACCACCAGCTGGGCGAAATGGTTGCCCAGGACCTCCAGCCGGTGCCACGCCTTGGGCAGCAGATGCGCCTGCCGGCTGAGCGGCCCCGGCATCGGCTGGGTCTCGTGGTGGTAGTACAGGGCTGTCAGGTCACGCCACTCCCGGCCGCCGCGGATCTTGATCATGCCCGCACCAAACTCCAGGCGGAACACCAGCCAGGCCAGCAGGATCAGGATGGTCCGCGGCGGGGGAGTCTCGTTGGAGCCCAGGAAGGCCACAATGAACCCGGCCTCAAGCAGCAGCATTTCCCAGCCGAAGCCATAGAACGTTTGCCCCACGTTGACGATCGACATGTACAGCAGCCACAGCGCCAGGAACGCCAGCATGGGAACCCAGGGCGGGCCCAGCTGCGGCAGGCCCAGCACGATCGTGGCGGCAATCGCCAGGCCGCCCCAGCAGACGGCCCGCAGCAGCCGGTCCGAGTAGCGCCAGCTGAACAGGGTGGGCCGGCGCAGGCGGCTGGTGCGTGCCAGGAACTCCGGCACCGGCAACAGCCCGCGCTCGCCGAGGAGGGCCGGAAACTGGTTGAGCGAGGACAGGAAGGCCACAAAGTAGACGGCGGCGATGCCGCGCTGCAGCACCTGCCGGGCGAACTCGTACTCCGGCGCGTCAAACCAGGCCGTCCACTCCACGATCCCCACGTTACGCCCGCGGTCCGCGGCGTCAATGCGCGGCAACATCCGTCACCGGTCCGGCCTCCGTCCGGGGCGGCTTTGAGGCGCCAACGAGGGTTTTCCGGCCATCCGACGGCGTGTCCCGGCGCAATGTGCCCCCGGATGGCCGGGCCGGGCCGCGCGCGGGCAACCCGAGCACCGAACGCGGTGCGGGATACTGGAACCATGCAGCCGCGCAAGATCGTCCTCCTCGGGTCCACCGGTTCCATCGGCACGCAGGCGATTGACGTCGTCGACGGCGCCCCGCACCTTTTCGAGGTCGTGGCGCTCAGCGCGGGCGGCGGCAACCCCGAACTCCTCGCCAAGCAGGCCGTCCACACCCGGGCCGGGGCCATCGGTGTGGCGTCCGGCGACCCGGGCGCCCTCCAGGCGCTGATCGACGACGCCGCCGGCGCGGCCGGGGTGACCGGCTACCGTCCCGAGATCATCACCGGGCCGGACGCGTCCACCCGGATCGCGGAGATCGAGGCCGACGTGGTGCTCAACGGCATCACCGGCTCCATCGGCCTGGCGCCCACCCTGGCCGCGCTCAAATCGGGCGCGACGCTGGCCCTGGCCAACAAGGAATCCCTGATTGTCGGCGGCGCCCTGGTCAAGGCCGCGGCCCGCGAAGGCCAGATCGTCCCGGTCGATTCCGAACACTCCGCCATCGCCCAGTGCCTGCGCTCGGGCACCGCGGCCGAGGTGGACCGGCTGATCCTCACGGCCTCCGGGGGCCCGTTCCGCGGCATGACCCGGGATGAGCTGCACGGAGTGTCCCCGCAGGACGCCCTCGCCCACCCCACCTGGGACATGGGCCTGATGGTCACCACCAACTCCGCCAGCCTGGTCAACAAGGGCCTGGAAGTCATCGAGGCGCACCTGCTCTTCGACATCCCGCTGGAGAAGATCGACGTCGTCGTCCACCCGCAGTCCGTGGTCCACTCGATGGTCCAGTTCATCGACGGCTCCACGATCGCCCAGGCCTCGCCGCCGGACATGCGCCTGCCGATCGCCCTGGGCCTGGGCTGGCCGGACCGCGTCCCCCGCTCGGCCCGGCCGTGCGACTGGACCCAGGCCACCAGCTGGACCTTCGAGCCGCTGGACACCGGGGCGTTCCCCGCCGTCGGACTGGCGAAGCATGCCGCCCGGCAGGGGAGCACCTACCCGGCCGTGTTCAACGCCGCGAATGAGGAGGCCGTGATGGCCTTCCACGCCGGCCGGATCCGGTTCACCGACATCGTCGATACCATCGAAGCAGTGCTCAGCGAACACACAGGATCCTCCGGGCTGACGGTGGAGTCCGTGCTGGATGCTGAAAGATGGGCACGCGCCCGCACGCACGAACGTTTAGCCGTCAGAAGCGTCTAGGAAGCAGCAGATCCCAGCATGAGTCCCGTCCTCCTCTTTATCCTCGGTGTCGTCTTTGTGGCGATCGGCATCGCCGTGTCCATTGCCCTGCACGAGGTGGGCCACCTGTTGCCGGCCAAGCTGTTCAAGGTCCGGGTCACCAAGTACATGATCGGCTTCGGTCCCACGCTCTGGTCCCGCAAGAAGGGCGAGACCGAATACGGGTTCAAGGCCATCCCGCTGGGCGGCTTCGTGTCCATGATCGGCATGTACCCTCCGAACAAGGACGACGGCACCGTGCGCACCTCCAGCACCGGGATGTTCCAGTCCCTCGCCTCGGACGCCCGCTCGCTGGCGCACGAGGAAGTCGGCCCCGCCGACGCGGACCGGGTGTTCTACCGGCTGCCGGTCTGGAAGAAGATCGTGGTGATGCTCGGCGGCCCGGCCATGAACATGCTCATCGGGCTCGGGCTGACGGCCGTGCTGCTGATGGGCTTCGGCACCGCCACCCAGACCACCACCATCGCCGACGTCTCCAAATGCCAGGTCAAGGCCGGCGAAACCGTGGACCCGGACTCCGCCGACTGCCGGCTCACGCCCGCCGCCGCCGCGGGCCTGCTGCCCAACGACGTCATCACCTCCTTCGACGGCAAGGCCGTGACCAGCTGGGATGAACTCACCGGCTGGATCCGCGCCTCCGCGGACCGGCAGGTCAGCATCACGGTGGAGCGCGACGGCGTGCCGGTCACCACCACCGTCACCCCGGTCCTCTCCGCCCGTCCCGTGGTGGGCGACGACGGCCGCCAGGCCAAGAGCGCCGACGGCACCCTCCTCTACCAGGACGTCGGCTTCCTGGGCATCGGGGCGCAGACCGCGCTCGTGCCGCAGCCGGCGTCGACCGTCCTGCCGATGGCGGGCGAGAACATCAAGCAGATCGCCGGCGTCGTTCTGAACCTGCCGGCCCGGGTGGCCGGCGTGGCGGAGGCAGCGTTCAGCGAAGCGCCGCGCGACCCCAACGGGCCCATCAGCGTGGTCGGGGTGGGCCGCGTGGCCGGGGAGGTCGCGGCGATGGAGCAGGTGCCGATGCAGTCCCGGGTGGCCACCCTGGTGGGGCTGCTGGCCGGACTGAACTTCGCGCTGGCCGTCTTCAACCTCATTCCGCTGCTGCCGCTCGACGGCGGCCATGTGGCCGGCGCGCTGTACGAGGGGGCCCGCCGCAGGATCGCCAAGCTCTTCGGCCGCCCGGACCCCGGCGCGTTCGATATCGCCAAACTGCTCCCGGTCACCTACGTGGTGGCGGTGCTACTGATGGGCATGGGCGCCCTGCTGATCTACGCCGACATCGTCAAGCCGGTCAACCTCTTCGGCTGACGCGGCGGCCTGCGGGCCCGCGGAAATGCCCCCTGACGGCCGCCGGGTACCCGGGACGGTCGCGCCCCCGGATGCGCTCAAACCGGATAACGCTGAGTCATCATTATCAGCTTATTTTGGCTTATTTTTAGTAATCAGTTGAAAGTGATTGATTCTGCAGGATCAGCCCTTTAGGGTGGGGCTATGTACGTGATGACCATCGACCAGCGCGGCAGCAGCGCCGACGTCGACCGTGTCCCGGAGCTCCTGGCGGAGCTGGCCGGGCTCTCCACTGCCGGGCGCTTCGAGCGGTCAGTCGGGGACGAGGTCCAGGGAGTCGTGGAACGCCCGGACGAAGTCGTCGACATCGCACTGCACGCCCTGCGCAGCGGACGCTGGTACGTGGGAATCGGGGTCGGGGCGGTGGACCAGCCGCTGCCGGCCAGTCCGCGGGAAGGATCCGGGCCGGCCTTCGTGGCGGCGCGCGCGGCCGTCGAGAAGGCCAAGTCCAGTGCCGCGCACGTGCCCGTCGCTGTCGTCTCCGGCGGCCTGCGCAGGGGAGAGGCTGCTCCCTCGCCCGCCGGATCCGCCGGTGCGCGCGCCTGCGCCAATGCCGAGGCGGTGCTGCGGCTGATCGGACGGCTGGTCCAGGACCGGACGGCCGCCCAGTGGAAGGTCGTGGATGTGCTGCGCTCGGTGCAGCACGGCCATGCCGGCACGCACGGCACCCAGAAGATCGCGGCCAAGGAACTGGGAATCACGGAACAGTCGGTGAGCCGTGCGCTGCTGCGCTCCGGCTGGCAGGAAGAATGGGCCGCGAGGCCTGCGGCGGAAATGCTGCTGGCCTTCGCCCACGGAGTTATCGCCGCCAACGACGACGCCCGCGGGCAACCCGCGGACCGAACCCCGGATCCGGGCGGGCACCAGCACCCGGATACCAGCCCCCGGGACAGCATGGAAGGAGACCGGTGGACGCGCTCTGGATCACACTGACCCTGCTCACCGCCGGTTTCGTCGGATGGCCCGTGACGTCCCTGGTCTTCCGGCTCGCCCGGACCATCGATGACCGGCAGTCTGCAGGTGCCGGAGCCGCCGACCCGGCAAACGACCCCGCGGCGGACGTCACCGTTGATCCCGTTGTCACGACCGGCACCGCATCCGCATCCGCCGCGCCCGGCACGGCCGCCGCGGAGGCGGGTGCTGCAGCCCTTTCGGTCAGCAGCGTCAGGATCCTGCGCGGCGGCGCGATCATCGGAGTGCTGGAGCGTCTGGCGGTCTGCCTCGCGGTCCTCGCCGGCGAACCGGTCGCCATCGCCTACGTCATTGCGATCAAGGGCCTGGGCCGCTTCGCCGAGCTGAAGGAGACGCCGGTCGCCGCGGAGCGGTTCATCATCGGCACCCTGACCTCCCTGCTTTGGGCGGCCGGCGTCGCCGCCCTGGCCAAGGTGTTCTTCCTCGGCTGACGCCGCCGGGCCGCCTCCCGGATGGGCAAGTACGCCGCCCGCCCCGGCCGCCCGGATGGGTACCTGGCCGACGGGGCGATAGTGTATCCGTATGACTGTTTTTGCTGTTGAGTACGTATACGATGCCGAATCCTCCGAAGCCCGCGACGCCACCCGCCCGGCGCACCGCGAATGGACCGCTGGACTGGCCCAGGACGGAACGCTGCTCGCCAGCGGCCCCTACGGTGACGGCGCCGGTGCCCTGCTGATTTTCAAGGCTGCCGACGAGCAGGCCCTGAACGAGGTCCTCAAGCAGGATCCCTTCAACGCCGCCGGTGCCATCTCCGGCACCCGCACGACGGTCTGGGCACCCCTGACCGGCCTCCTGGCCGGCCACGCCGCCTAGCCGTCCCCGCCAGACCTACTTCGATACAAGGAGTCCATGTGACCTCGGTCAGCCTGGGAATGCCGTCAGCACCGCCCCCCGTCCTCGCCCCGCGCCGCAAGACCCGCCAGATCAAGGTGGGTTCGGTCGGCGTCGGCTCCGATTCGCCGATCAGTGTGCAGTCGATGACCACGACGCCCACCACGGACATCAACGCCACCCTGCAGCAGATCGCCGAGCTCACGGCCTCCGGCTGTGACATTGTGCGGGTCGCCTGCCCGTCCGCGGACGACGCCGAGGCCCTCCCGATCATCGCCCGGAAGTCCCAGATCCCCGTGATCGCGGACATCCACTTCCAGCCCAAGTACGTCTTCGCCGCGATCGAGGCCGGCTGTGCGGCAGTCCGGGTGAACCCCGGCAACATCCGCAAGTTCGATGACCAGGTCAAGGAAATCGCCCGCGCCGCCAAGGACCACGGCACCTCCATCCGGATCGGCATCAACGCCGGATCGCTGGAACCCGGAATCCTGAAGAAGTATGGCAAGGCCACCCCGGAGGCCCTCGTGGAGTCCGCGGTCTGGGAAGCGTCGCTGTTCGAGGAGCACGGCTTCAACGACTTCAAGATCTCGGTCAAGCACAATGACCCGGTCATCATGGTCGCCGCCTACGAGATGCTCGCCGAACAGGGCGACTGGCCGCTGCACCTCGGCGTCACCGAGGCCGGCCCCGCCTTCCAGGGCACCATCAAGTCGGCGACGGCCTTCGGCGCCCTGCTGTCCCGCGGCATCGGTGACACCATCCGCGTGTCCCTCTCCGCCCCGCCGGTGGAGGAAATCAAGGTCGGCAACCAGATCCTGCAGTCGCTGAACCTGCGCCCGCGCAAGCTCGAGATCGTCTCCTGCCCGTCCTGCGGCCGCGCCCAGGTGGACGTGTACACCCTGGCCGAGCAGGTCACGGCAGGGCTGGAAGGCATGGAGATCCCGCTGCGCGTTGCCGTGATGGGCTGCGTCGTCAACGGACCGGGCGAAGCCCGCGAGGCCGACCTCGGCGTCGCCTCGGGCAACGGCAAGGGACAGATCTTTGTCAGGGGCGAGGTCATCAAGACTGTGCCCGAGGACCAGATTGTTGAGACACTGATCGAAGAGGCCATGCGTATCGCTGAAGAGATGGGGGAGGCCGATGGCGAAGATGCTGTCAAGGGTAGCCCCGTGGTTAGCGTCTCGTAAGGACGGCGCCGCTCCCGGCGTCGCGGTCCGGACCCTGGGGGGCTCGGACACATCCCAGCTGGTGGACCTGGCACGGCAGGACGACGTCGCGAACGTCTTTATCCTGTCCCATCTGGCCACCGCCGGTTCCGCGGCACCCACCACCGGCGGCGCCAGCATTCTGGGCGTGTTCGACGGCGACACCCTCCTCGGTGCCTGCTGGGCCGGCGCGAACCTGGTCCCGGTGCAGCTGGACCCCGGGCTCGCCGGTGCCGTCGCCGCCGCCGCGCACCGCTCCGGGCGCCGGTACGCCTCGATCTTCGGCCCGGCCGAGACGGTCCTGGCACTGTACTCCGGGCTGGAACAGTTCGGTCAGACGGCCCATGAGATCCGCGACGACCAGCCGCTGATGACGATCTCCGGGCCTCCCGCCGTGGCGCCGAACCCTCAGCTGGGCTTCGGCCAGCTGGCGGACTTCGACAAGATCCTCCCCGCCTGCGCGGCGATGTTCGAAGAGGAAGTGGGCTATTCGCCGTACCTTGGCGGCCGGGAGTACTACAGCCGCCGCGTCAAGGGCCTTATCCGCGAGGGCCACTCCCTGGTCCACCTGAACCCCGCACGCGAGGTGGTCTTCAAGGCCGAGCTCGGTGCGGTCACCCCTGAGGTGACGCAGGTCCAGGGGGTCTGGATGAACCCGGAGTTCCGCGGCCACGGCCTCAGCGCCGGGTACATGGCCGCCGCCGTTGTCCTGGCCCAGACCCTCGCCCCGGTCACGAGCCTTTACGTGAACAATTTCAACACCCGGGCCCGTGCCACCTACGAGCGGGTCGGCTTCCGCCAGGTCGGAACGTTCGCTACAGTGCTCTTCTAGCGGGCGTCTGCCGGCAATCATTCGTTTTGGGGGAAACATGAAGACATCCGCGCTGCGCATTTTTGGGGCCACGGTCCTGCTCGCTTCAACCTTGTCAGCTTGCGGCGGGAGCCCTAACCCGCCCGGCGCCGGCGCTAACGACGCCGGGGGACCCGGCGCGGCGGCGGCGACGACATCCGCCGCGGCGGCGGCGACAACATCCGCCGTGCCGACGCCGACCGCTACGCCGGTACAGACCTACACCCAGGAAGAGCTTGCGGCTTTGCTGGGCCTGCTCAAGGATGCCCAGGGCAACGCGCTGGCTGTGATGCCCGCCATCGACCTGGCAGCCAGCCTCGAGCAGACCAGAACCGCGCTGGCCGCGACGACGGTGGAGCCGGCCGAATGCAGCGATCTGGCACTCGCCGGGGTCGCCCCTTCATCTGCCAACGCCGCCATTGCCGTGGGATCAAGCACCGACGCCGCCAGCGGTGCGTCCACCGCGGTCTCGATGGCGTCAGGTCTTGATGAAGCATTCCTGGCCCAGGTCCAGGACATGGCCGGTCAGCTCAGAAAATGTGCCACGATGTCGATCACCGCGGGGGCCGTCCAGCTCAGCACGGACCTGACCCTGCTCGAGCGCGTCTCGGTTCTACCCACAGCGGTTGCCTTCCGGACCGACACGACAATCTCCGACGGCCGGCAGCAGTCCACGATTACGGTCCAGGCGGTCCAGCGCGGGGTACTGCTCTCTGCCGTGGCCTCGGGCGGCAAGAGTGAACAGGATGCCATTGCCAGGGCCGGCGCGCTGCTGGACTCGGCGGCCGAACTGATCAAGTAGCAAAAGGGGAGCCTCCGGCCAGTCCCCGCCCAGCCGGAAAATATCTGGATGCGGACTCTTGTTTTCGTGGCCCGGGTCACATAGGTTCGAGCTAACCGTGTCGCATGGGCACGTGTTTCCCCGGGAGCAGCAGCCGGGGATGCAGACGCCCTTGAGGGCAACACAACGGAACACACGGCCAATTTCTTTGGCGGTGCTGGGGCCGCAGAGCCACGCCATGACAGGATGACCAGCCGGAGACGGCCAGGGGCTTCCGTCAGTTATGGCGTGGCTCTTCCGTGTCCGGGCTGACGGTAGATTAGTACGTACGCGTTTGCCGGTTTCCCCGGTGCTACTGATTCACAGCTCTATTCACAGCTTTGCTGCTTTGCCCCGCACCTTCCCAGAAACGGATAGATACCCAGTGGTCCTTCGACTCTCCAAGCTGTTCCTGCGCACCCTGCGTGAAGATCCCGCCGACGCCGAGGTGGCCAGCCACCGGCTCCTGGTCCGCGCCGGTTACATCCGCCGTGCGGCCCCGGGCATCTACACCTGGCTTCCGCTGGGGCTGAGTGTGCTGCGCAAGGTGGAGACGGTCATCCGTGAGGAAATGGCCGCCATCGGCGCCCAGGAAGTGCACTTCCCGGCCCTGCTGCCCAAGGAACCCTACGAGGTCACCAACCGCTGGACCGAGTACGGCGAGGGCATCTTCCGGCTCAAGGACCGCAAGGGCAACGACTACCTGCTGGCGCCCACCCACGAGGAAATGTTCACCCTGCTGGTCAAGGACCTGTACTCCTCGTACAAGGACCTGCCGCTGAGCATCTACCAGATCCAGAACAAGTACCGCGACGAGGCACGTCCGCGGGCAGGCCTGCTGCGCGGCCGCGAGTTCATCATGAAGGATTCCTACTCCTTCGACGTCGACGACGCCGGCCTGGACGCCAGCTACGCGGCGCACCGCGGCGCCTACCTGAAGATCTTCGAGCGCCTCGGCCTCGAGGTCATTCCGGTGGCCGCCACGGCCGGGGCCATGGGCGGCTCCAAGAGCGAGGAATTCCTGCACCCCACCGAGATCGGCGAGGACACCTTCGTGCGCTCCGCCGGCGGCTACGCAGCCAACGTCGAGGCGGTCACCACCGTGGTCCCCGCGGACATCGACTTCAGCAACGCCCCGGCCGCCGAGGTCCGGGACACCCCGGACACCCCCACCATCGAGACCCTGGTGGACGCCTCCAACGTCCTGGTGCCCCGCGCCGAGGCCGACGGCGGCGCCTGGACGGCCGCCGACACGCTCAAGAACGTCGTCCTCGCCGTCACCCTGCCGACCGGCGAACGCCAGCTCGTTGTCATCGGCCTGCCGGGCGACCGCGGCGTCGACCTCAAGCGCGTCGAAGCGAACATCGGATCCTTCCTGCCGATCGCCGGCGAAATCACGCTCGAGGCCGCCAACGACGAGGACCTCAAGAAGCAGCCCCTCATCGTCAAGGGCTACCTCGGCCCCGGGCTGTCCCTGGACGCGCCCCTGCTCGGCACCGAGGGCGCCGCCAAGCTCCTCTACCTGGTGGACCCGCGCGTCGTCAGCGGTTCCGCGTGGGTCACCGGCGCCAACGAGGCCGGCAAGCACGTCTTCGGCCTGGTCGCGGGACGCGACTTCGGCTGGGACGGCGTCATCGAGTGCACCGACGTGCGCGCCGGCGACGAGGCCCCCGACGGCTCCGGCCCGCTGGTAACCGCCCGCGGCATCGAAATGGGCCACATCTTCCAGCTCGGCCGCAAATACGCCGAAGCCCTGGAGCTCAAGGTCCTGGACCAGAACGGCAAGCAGGTCGTGGTGACCATGGGGTCCTACGGCGTCGGCGTCACCCGCGCCGTCGCGGCCCTGGCCGAATCCAACCACGACGACAAGGGCCTGGTCTGGCCGCGCGCTGTCGCCCCCGCCGATGTCCACGTGGTGGCTGTCGGCCGCGGCGAGGAGATCTTCGCCGCCGCGGAGAAGCTGGCTTTTGAACTGGAGGCCGCCGGCCTCGAGGTGATCTACGACGACCGTCCCAAGGTGTCCCCGGGCGTGAAGTTCGGCGACGCCGAACTCGTCGGCGTCCCGACCATCCTCGCCGTCGGGCGCGGACTCGTGGACGGTGTCGTCGAGATCAAGGACCGCCGCAGCGGCAACGCCGAAAACATCGCCGTTGAGAAGGCCGTGGACTACGTAGTCGACGCCGTCCGCAACAGCTAACCCGCAGTCCGTCCAGGCGTGGTCTCCGGACTCGAGTCGATCGAGCTCAGCACCCTGATCCTGATCGTGGTCGCCGGCTTCGCCGCGGGCTGGGTCGATGCCGTCGTCGGCGGCGGGGGACTGATCCAGCTCCCGGCGATGCTGCTGGTACCGGGCATCAGCCCGGTGCAGGCGCTGGCGACGAACAAGATGGGGTCGATTTTCGGCACCACGACCAGCGCCGTCACCTATTACGGCAAGGTGCGGCCGGATCTGCGGACCGCGCTGCCCATGGCCGTGATAGCCATGGCCGGCAGCTTCGGCGGGGCGGTACTCGCCGCGAACCTCCCGGCGAGCGTGTTCAAGCCCATCATCGTGGTGGCCCTTGTCGCCGTCGCGCTGTTCACGGCCTTCCGCCCGAACGTGGGGGAGCTGACCCGGCTGCGGCACAACGGCCACCGGCACTATGTGCTGGCGTGCCTGATCGGCGGCGTGATCGGGTTCTACGACGGGCTGATCGGCCCCGGCACCGGGTCCTTCCTGATCATCGCGCTCGTCTCGGCGATGGGGTACGCCTTCCTCGAGGCAAGCGCCAAAGCCAAGATCGTGAACATGGCCACGAACGCCGGGGCCCTGCTGTTCTTTGTGCCGCACGGTGCCGTGCTGTGGGGCCTCGGGCTGGTCCTCGGTGTGGCGAATATGGCCGGCGGGTACCTCGGTGCCCGGACCGCCGTCAAGCAGGGGAACAAGTTCATCCGCATCGTGTTCCTCGCCGTGGTGGGGGCGCTGATCATCAAGCTCGGCTCGGACATCTGGCAGGAGAGCTTCGCCTGACACGCCCCGGCCGCCGGCCGCGGACCCTCGCTGCCCGTCCTGGAAAGGTGCCCTTCCGGGAACGTTGCCCCCTGTGCCCTTTCCGGGAACGCTGCACCCTTTAGGCACTGCCCGTCCTCCGGCCGCGGGCGTAGCATGCAGCTATGTCAGCTCCTGAAGAACGCTACGGCGATGCCCTGGAGGCTGCGGCACGGCACGCCCGCCAGTGGCTGGAGAGCCAGGAAACACGGCGTGTGGGCCCGCGGGTGACCGCGACGGACCTGGCGGCCGATTTCGGCGGTCCGTTGCCCCGGACCGGAACGCCGGCGGCGGAGGTGGTGGACTACCTCGCCGCGAAGGCCGAACCCGGGCTCATGGCAATGCCCTCCGGACGGTTCTTCGGCTGGGTCATCGGCGGCACGCTGCCGGCAGCGCTGGCCGCGGACTGGCTGGTCAGCGCCTGGGACCAGAACGCCGTGCTCCGCTTGGCCACCCCGGCGACGGCGGCCATCGAGGAGGCCGCCGGCCAATGGCTGCTGCAGCTGCTGGACCTCCCCGAAGCGTCCGACGTCGGTTTTACCACCGGCGCGACCATGGCCAACTTCACCGGGCTCGCCGCCGCCCGGTGGCGCCTGATGGCCGACGCCGGCTGGGACCTCGACGGCGACGGCCTCTCCGGCGCCCCGCGGATCCGCTGTTTCGTGGGCCAGGAACGGCACGACTCGATCGACCTCGGCCTGCGGTATCTGGGGCTGGGGCGGCCCAACGTGGTCCCCGCGGACCGGCAGGGCCGGATCAACCCCTGGGAGCTGGACCGGGCCCTGGCCGCCGCCGCTGACCGGGCGTCTGCGGCCGGATCGGGCCCGGCCCCGCTGCTGGTCTGCCTGCAGGCCGGGAACCTGCACTCCGGAGCCTTCGATCCGTTTGTGGAGGCCATCGCCATCGCCAAGGCACGCGGCGCCTGGGTCCATGTGGACGGCGCGTTCGGACTCTGGGCCGCCGCCGTCCCGGAGTTGGCCGCGCTGACCGCCGGGCTGCAGGGCGCTGATTCCTGGGCCACCGACGCGCACAAGACCCTCAACGTGCCCTACGACTGCGGGGTTGCCGTGGTCCGGGATGCCCAGGCGCTGCGGGCGGCCATGGGCCTGCGCACCAGCTACCTGATCCAGGACGCGGACGGCGCGGCGGACCCCTTCGAGTCGGTGCCGGAGCTGTCCCGCCGGGCCCGCGGCGTGCCGGTGTGGGCGGCACTCAAATCACTGGGCCGGGACGGCGTCGTCGCCCAGGTCCGCGGGTTGGTGCTGCGCGCCCGGCAACTGGCGGAGCAGCTCTCGGCGCTGGCCGGCGTCGAGGTGCTCAACGACGTCGACTACACCCAGGTCTCGCTGGCCTTCGGCGACGACGCCACGACCCGTGCGGTGACGGCGCGGATTATTGCCGACGGCCGGGTCTGGATGTCCGGGTCGCGCTGGCGGGACCGCGACGTCCTCAGGATCTCCGTCAGCAACTGGAGCACGGACGACGCCGACGTGGCAGTCGCCGTCGCCGCCGTCCGGGACGCCGTGGCGGCGGTCCGCGGCTGACCGCCCCGGGACGTCCGGCCACTCTTTCCTGCCGGCTCAGGCGTGCACGGCGAGGCGGACGGCCGTCACCTTGTATTCAGGGCAGCCCGTGACCTCATCCGTCTGGGAAGAGGTGAGGCTGTTGACCGTGGCGCCGGGGAAATGGAATCCGGCAAACACCTGCCCGGGTTCCACATCGTCCGTGATCCTGACCCGCAGGACCGCCATCCCGTGCCGGCTGTCCAGCCGGACGTACTCCCCGTCTCTGAGGCCCAGCGCGGCCGCGTCGCCGGGATCGACGTCGACCGTCTCTTCGGTGAGCAGGTGCAGGTTGTCGGTGCGCCGGGTCATGCTCCCGGAGTTGTAATGCTCGCCCCGGCGACCGGTGATCAGCAGGAAAGGGAACTCCGCGTCGCATTGCTCGCCCGGAGGCAGGTAGGGCCGCGCTGCCAGATGCGCCAGGCCGTCCGGGGTGGCAAAACGGTCCTGGTAAAGCCGTGGCGTTCCGGGGGATTCGGCCGACACGCACGGCCAGTGCAGCGGACCGTCCCGGTCCAGGCGGGGATGCGAGATTCCCCCGAACAGCGGCGCGACAGTGGCACATTCCGCCATGGCTTCGGCCGGCGTCGCGCAGCCAAGATCCGCTCCCATGCGGGACGCGACGTCGGCCAGGACGGCAAAGTCGGTGCGGGCCCCGCTCGGGGGAGCCACGGCCTCGCGGACCCGCTGGAAGCGCCGGTCGAAGTTGACGAAAGTGCCGTCCTTCTCGAGCCAGGCGGCCACGGGGAAAACGACGTCGGCGGCGGCGGCCGTGGGGGAGAGGAACAGGTCGTTGCAGATCACCAGCGGGCAGGCCGCCAGCGCGGCCCGGACCGCAGTGCTGTTGGGGTCGGTGGTGAGCACGTCCTCGCCGATCACCCACAGGGCCTGCAGCGACCCGGCCCGGGCGGCCGCGAACATCTGCGGGATCCGGAGTCCCGGCCGCGGCGGCAGGCTGGTCCGCCAGGCAGCGGCGAAGCGGGACCGCGCCTCGGGATCGATGACCTTCTGGTATCCGGGCAGCAGATCGGGCAGGGCGCCCATGTCCGAGGCCCCCTGGACGTTGTTTTGCCCGCGCAGCGGGTTCACCCCTCCGCCGGCGCCGGGTCCGACAGCGCCGCGCAGGAGGGCCAGGTTGGAGAGGGTCCGACGCCGTCCGTGCCGTGCAGGTGTTCGGTTACCCCCAGTCCGTAGAAGATCGCCGGAGCCAGCGACTGCCCGTACATCAACGCCGCGCGCACCAGGTCCTCCGCCGGGACGCCGGAGATTTCAGCCACGCGTTCCGGCGGATAGTCGCCGAGCAACCCGAGCAGGTCGCCGTAGCCGCTGGTGCGGGCGTTGAGGAAATCCTCGTCCACCAGCCCCTCCCGGACCAGCACGTGCGCGAGGCCGTTGAACACGGCCACGTTGGTTCCCGGCTGCGGCCGGAGGTGGACGTCGGCGTGCCGGGCCAGCGAGGTGCGCCGGGGATCCACCACCACCAGGCGGGCGCCCTCCATGACCCGCTGGAAGATCCGGGAGCCGACAACCGGGTGGGCCGCCGTCGGGTTGGCGCCGACCAGGAGGACCGCGTCGCACCGGTCAAGATCATCGAACGGGTTCGTCCCGCCGCCCAGACCAAAGGTGGCGGCCAGCCCTGCAGCGGAGGGCGCGTGGCAGAGCCGGGCACAGTTGTCCACGTTGTTCGTGCCCATCACGGCCCGGGCGAATTTCTGGGCCAGATAGTTCTCCTCGTTCGTGGCCCGGGCCGACGAAATGAGGGCGAACCCGTCCGGGTCTGTGTCCCGGACTTCCCCCAGCCTGGCGGCCACGTAAGAGGTGGCCTCCTCCCACGACGCGGGCGTCAGTGTTCCGCCCCTGCGGATCAGCGGCCCGGTCAGACGGTCCGGGGAACCCAGGAACCCGTGGGCGAACCGCCCTTTGACGCACGCGTGGCCGCGGTTCACCGAGAGGTCGGTGGCAGGCCGGACGGTCATGATCGCGTTGTCACGGGTGGAGACCTCCAGGCTGCAGCCGACCCCGCAGTACCCGCACGTGGTGCGGGTCTGCCGTTCGATCGGCAGCAGATTGAGCAGCCCGGGCTCGGACAGCGCGCCGGTGGGACACGTGTCCACGCACGCCCCGCACGAGACGCAGTCGGACTCCGCCCAGGGACCGCCGGTTCCCGGCGCCACCACAGTGGCGGCCCCGCGGCCCACCAGGGTCAGGGCGAACGTGCCTTGGATCTCGGCGCAGGCACGGACGCAGCGCCCGCAGGCAATGCAGAGATCGCGGTCCAGCTTCACGTACGGGTGGGAGTGGTCAACTCCGCGCTCCGGTGGCGTGACGGAACCCGCCGGGGCGGTCACCCCATAGTCGGAGCACTGCCGGACCAGTTCGCTGCGGTCGGCAGGGACCTCCAGCGCCCTGGGCGGCAGCCCTGCGACGATGGCCTGCAAGGCGTCCCGCCGCAGCTCCCGGGACCCCTCGACGGCGATGTGCGCTCCGTCCTCCGCCGGTGTGCTGCAGGCGGCGGCCGGATCCCGTCCGGCGACGCCGACCAGGCAGGTCCTGCACGACGCCACCGTCGTGAGCCGGTCATCGTGGCAGAGCGTGGGGAGTGCCAGGCCGGCCGCCCGCACGGCGTCCAGGAGCGTGGCGCCCGCGGGGACCTCGACCTGGCGGCCGTCGACAAAGACTCTCACGATTGCCATCCGTCCAGGCCGTAGACGCGGGCGAGGCTTCGCACCGCGGCCGGCACCCGGCGGCCGAAGGCACACAGGCTGCCCGCCGCCATCGTGCGCAGCACCTCACTGCGGTCGCGGCGGATGTCCGGATCATCAGGCCGCTCCGACAGGGCACGGCCGCGCCACGTCCCCACCCGGCAGGGCGAACATTGGCCGCAGCTTTCCGCCGCCGCAAAGTCCCACAGGTTCCGCAGCACCTGTTCGCCGGACAGCCGGTCATCGAAGGCGACGATCCCTGCATGGCCGAGCGCCGCGCCACGTCCGGAGAGGGCAGCATTGCTCAGCGGGACGTCGAGGTCATCGGGGCCGACGAAACCGCCCAGCGGTCCGCCGATCTGGAGGGATCTCAGGGTTGCACCGTCGCGAAGTCCGCCGCCGAGTTCCTCCACGATCCGTCTCAGCGGTGTGCCGATCTCCACCTCGTACGCTCCGGGCTGGCGGAAGCGTTCGGACAGGCAGACGAGCACGGTGCCGGCTTCGTCCGCGGTCCCCAGCACGGCGTAGGCGGCGCCCCCGTGCTGGACGATCCACGGGAGCGCGCTGAGCGTTTCCACGTTGTTGACCACCGTGGGCCGGCCGTGCAGTCCGCGACCGGTGGGAAACGGCGGACGCGGCCGCACGACGCCGCGCAGCCCTTCGAGCCCGTTCAGCAGTGCGGTCTCCTCGCCGGAGACATAGGACCCTGCGCCGTCCACCACCTGGATCTCCAGGCTGAAGCCGTTGCCCCCTGCGTCCGGTCCGAGGAATCCGGCGGTGTATGCCTCGAGCAGCGCCTCCCGCAGCCGGGCGGCGGCGCGGGGGTACTCCGAGCGGACGAACACGATGCCGGTGGCCGCACGGACAGCGAAGCAGGCCAGGGCGAGTCCCTCGAGCACCCGGTGCGGGTCCTGTTCCATCAGCAGGCGGTCCGCATAGGACCCGGGGTCACCCTCGTCGCCGTTGGCCACCACCACGCGGGGTGCGGGGTGCTCCAGGGCGGCCCGCCATTTGGCGGCAGCGCTGAACCCGGCGCCGCCACGCCCCCGCAAACGCGCTGACTCCACCTGGCCGAGGATGTCCGCGGGAGCGGCCGTACCGGCAACGCCGGGCCACACCGACCACGGCCGCGCCGTTCCCAGCAGTCCGGCTGTCAGCACCGGGACCGGACTGTCGTTGTGAACCGGGACGGGGGGTGCTTTGGGTGCGTATTCCCCCCGCAATTGTGCTGCCAGATCGGCCCCGGTGCAGGCCTGGTCGCCGTCGAGGGCTGCGGGACCGGTGAAGCAGTAGCCAAGGCAGCGCACGGCCTGAATCGAAACGGAGCCGTCCGCCGTCCGTCTCCCCGTCTCTACCCCGAGTGCCGCCTCCACCTCGGCAACGTGAGCTCCGGCACTTGCCGCGAAGCACGCGGCTGCGGTGCAGACGCGGACATGCCGGGCTCCGCGCGGCGCGGAGAAATCGCTGAAGAACGACGCCGGTCCCTGGACCGCCGCCGCGGGTAAACCAAGGGCCCGGGCAACCGCGGTGGGTTCAGCGCCCGGGCGGCGGAGCATGTTCCTGGCGTCCCCGATCGGCCGGTCGAACCGGGCCGCATACCGGAGAAACGGGTCGTCATTAACCCGCTCCGCAGGCCCTTCGGACACGGAGTTTGAGCGCCCCTCCCAGGGTTCGTGCATGCGTTCCACCTTCGTCCGGGGCCAGGGGAGGGGCTAGTGCCGAAGGTCCCGGGACACCGTACACGGACACGCGACGCCGGAGACCCGACACCGGACACCGGACACGCGACGCCGGAAACCCGACACGGGACACCGGGACCCCGGCGGGCCACCTCACTCACGGCCGGACCTGGCTCCGATCCACTACCTGCTGGGCCGTGTCCCCGCCCGGCGCCGGCAGCGCGTGGGCCGCGGGGAGTTCAGGGAGCGTGCGGCCGGCGAGGGTGCTGGCCACCCAGAGCGACCGGGCGAGGTCGCCGTCGTGGCCGGGCGTCGACGCATACCAGAGCGCGTTCTCGACCTCGCGAGCCAGGCTCCATTGCCGGGCCACCTCGGCGTCGAGCCCGGCGGCCAGGCTGAAGTCGCCGCACCGCTCCCGCAGGCCCTGTTCCGGATCCGCCCGCGACAGCTCACGGATCCGGTTCCACAGCAGCGGTGCCACCGTGAATTCTGCCTCGCCGATCATGGGCTGCGGATCGATTGCGGCCCAGCCGCCAGCCGGTTCACCGCCGCCGCCGTCCGGTTTCTCACCACTGCGCCGGGCCAGGATGTTCAGATAGTGCAGGTCGGTATGGACCAGCACGTCCCGCCCGGAGCGGCGGCCGACGGCCCCTCGGGTCTGGCAGACCTCGAGCGCGGCTTCCAGCAGCCAGCGCGGGAAGGGACGTCCCAGCCGTTCCCAGCTCTCCGGCAACTCATCGCTCCACTGCTCGGCCCGGGCCGCCACGTGGTCGAACTCCCGCCATTCCGGCCGCGCGTCCGGAACCAGGCTCAGCCGGCTGACCAAGGCGCCCCACACCGGGACCGCCTCGTCCAGGGGCACGTCCTGAAGGGAGCGGGCGGCGTCGAGGCGCTCCAGCAGCAGCGCACCGGAACCCGCGTCGCCGGCCAGCAGCCGGACCGCCCCGTGCCCGTTCCAGAGGGTGAGGGCCTGCGGTTCCACGAGCGCTTCGTCGTGCGGATAGGCGATCTTCAGGACAGCTGCCTGGCGTGCAGCACCCAAAGGTGCTTCGTCGAACTCGGTGCTGGTGCCGGTCTCCGCAGTTTCGGCGCCGGCCCCTCCGCTGCTGTTGGTGCCGGTGCCGGTGCCGGCCCCGCCGGGGCTGTTGGTGCGGGCGCGAAGCCGCACCGGGACCACGATGGCCCCGTGGCCATTCCATGGCAGCGCGCCGGGGGCGAGGTCCAGTTCGAGCTCCCACTGGTCCAGGCAGTGCCGGACCAGCCGGGGCAGGGAGGCAAGCCAGTCGCGGCCGGCTGAACTGCGGCCGTAGCGGCGGCTGATGTCGGGCGGGATCGGGATGTCTGCTGGCTGACTCATCAGATCCAGCGTAGTTGCTGGGGGCGGCCTGGCACCGCCGGGTGCGGCGGGCCACAGGTCGGCGGGCGGGCGCGTGGAAGGCTGCGGCGCAGGTTTGCTGCCAAGCGGTCGTGTGGACGGCCATATCGCCGGTCCTGCCGGGGGTGGCTCCACCTTGTCAGCCGGGCGGCATCCTGCCGGCGAAGCAGACTTGTCAGACGGTGATGCCGCTGGCTCCGAGCCAGCTGCCGATCAGGAAGGTCGCGATGAGCGCCGCGGCGCCGCCTATTACGACGCGCACGGCGGCCTTCATCTTTGATCCGCCGCCGATCCAGGCGCCAACGGCCCCGGTCAGGGCCAGGGCGACCAGCACGGCCACGAAGGTCAGGGGAACACGGATGTTCTCCGGCGGCAGCAGGATGGCAAGCATCGGAAGGATCGCGCCGACCAGGAACGCCGCGGCCGAGGCGAACGCGGCGTGCCACGGACTGACAATGTCCGTCTCGTCGATGTGCAGCTCCGCGGACAGGTGGGCTCCGAGGGCATCGTGGGCGGTGAGTTCCTTGGCAACGGTCCGGGCGGTGTCCGCGCTGAGACCCTTGCCCTGGTAGATCGCGGCGAGTTCCTCGAGCTCCTCTTCGGGCTGTTCCTCCAGTTCCCGGCGTTCCTTCTCGATCAGGGCCCGCTGGCTGTCCTTCTGGCTGCTTACCGAGACGTATTCGCCCAGCGCCATCGAGATTGCGCCGCCAACCACGCCGGCGGTACCGGCGATGAGGATGGGGCCGGACTCGGTGGTGACGCCGGCGACGCCGACCACAATCGCGGCGACGGAGACGATGCCGTCGTTGGCGCCCAGCACACCCGCACGAAGCCAGTTGAGGCGGTGCGCGATGTCGTTGCGGTGCGGCTCGTTGTCGTGCTGGATGGGGGCGGCTTGACTGTCCATGACTACAGCAAAGCACCGGGGCCCACAGCCGGCCAGTATGACGAGCCTAAGTAAGCGCCTCCTCGCCGCCGCGGTTCCTGGTTTCCGGTCCTCCCGCGGCGGCGCAGCGGGGGCACTTTGACGCGGATTCGCCGCAGTTTGAGCAGGATTGCTGGCTTCTTAACCTCAAAGTCGCCCCGCACCGCTGACACCCCCGCCGCCGCCCCACGCGGCCGGCACCCATGCCGCCGCCCCGCACGGCCGCAAGCCGGCTATGAGCCCGAGGCTGGCTACGGGCTCGGGGCAGGCAGTTCGGGGAAGTCAGCCGGGTCTGCCGCAAGGCCGGGGAGGGCTCCTGTCTCCGCACCCCAGGCGGCGGACCGGCGTGCGGCACCGACGAGGCCGGCGATCGCCCATTGACGGGTCTGGCCCTCGCTCAGGGCCACCAGGTCGCCATAGACCGGCAGCGCCGAGGCCTCCAACCCGCCGAGACCGGCGGCAGGCTCGGCCAGGAAGTCCGGCGCCATGGTGTAACCGGCTTCGCGCTGCGGCACGGGGGCACAATGCACCCGGCTCAGGGCTTCCGCGCCGGCGGCGAGGGCCTCATGCCGGGCGAGCTGTTCTGACGCCCGGGCGGCGGCTGCGCCACCCAGCCGGGTCAGCGCCACTTGGTAGCCGTACACGGTCTCCAGCTCGGTCCTGACGGTCGCCGCCAGCGCCCCGGGCAGGGTCGCGGCATTGGCGTCAGCTCCCGCCGAAGTCGCCGCGCCCGCCGAAGCCGCCGGGGCCGCCGGAGCCGCCGAGGCGGCCGAAGTCGCCGGAGCGGCGGAATTGGTCGACGCACCGGCAGGGGACGACGCCGACGCCACAGCGCTCGGGCACGCGCCGGAGAGCTGGGGTACGGCAGGGTCGGGCACCGCCGGGGCCGGCGCACCGGCAGCCGCGGCGAGGGAGGATGCCTGCAGCAGCTGCGAGGTCCCGACGGCGGCGAGCAGGCGGGCCATCCCGCCGTCGGCCACGGCAGCGTCGGCGAGCCGCTGGGCGGCGCTGTCCGCCAGCGCGGTCGCCAGCGCGGCCGCCGAAACGGGCGGCGTGACTGCAGATTCAGCACCGGTCGCAGCTCCAGACGGGGCTGCAGACCGGGCGCCAGACGGACCGGCGGACGGAGCAGCAGACGGGCCGTCCGACCGGGCAGCCGGCCCCGCCGGGAGGGCAGAGTCCGGTTCATCCTGGCCCGGCAGCAGGAGGGCCCGGGCCTGGCTTGTCAGCAAACTCACAGTCCGCGCCACGGCGGGAGTCGCATCGCCGGACGTGGACCCGCCCAGTTCCTCGCCGGCGGCCCGCAGCCGCATGGTCTCAGCCAGCGCGGCGGACCTCGCCTGCTCGGAAAACGGCGGCTCGGCGGGCGCCTCGGGACGTCCGGGACTCAAAGCGATCCCGAGGCTCACGACCACGAGGGCGAGGCAGGCCAGAAGCGCGATGCGGGGAATGAGCTTCCGCCGCTGCTTTTCCCCGCTGTCGTCTTTCACAACAGACCATGTTGTCATGCCGGCCGGGAACTGAAGTGCACCACGGCGTCCGGAAAATCGCTAGGCTAGTACACACAACATCATCTAACGGGAGGCGGCCGGCATCATGACCAACGCAGAAGCCACGACTTCAGCAGTCCGGACCGGGACGGGTAAGGCTGACGCCGCACCCGCTCACAACTTCGAGGCCGAGCGGCTGCATGCCCTCCTCGAACCCGAAGTCCTGGCCAACCGGCTGTACCTGGAGGACGTTTCCATTCACGTCGCCGGAGCCAACCGCGTCGTCCACGTTGTGGTGGACCTGCCGCAGGAGGAAACCGGCGGCGTCGGTCTCGACGTCATCGCGGAGATCTCCAAGACCCTCTCCGACATCCTGGACAACGACCCCAGCACCGACGCGCGCCCTTACGAGCTTGAGGTTTCCTCGCCCGGCGTCGGCCGTCCCCTCACCGAAGAGCGGCACTGGCACCGTGCCCGCGGCCGGATGGTCAAGGTCAACGTCCTGCAGGGCGAGAACGTCACCGGCCGGGTTCAGTCCGTCGACGACGACGGCGTCACCCTGGTCCCCGAAATCGCCGTGAAGAAGGGCATGAAGCCCAAACAGGGCGAGCCCATCAAGCTTCCTTTCGACAAGATCCGCAGCGGAAAAGTCGAAATAGAGTTCAGCCACCTCGAAGAGGCAGGCCTGGAGAACGCAAACAATGGACCTTCTGAGGAGGCCTAATGGATATTGACATGAGCGCACTGAGACTCCTGGAGCGTGAGCGTGAAATCCCGCTGGATCTCCTGATTCCCACGATCGAGCAGGCACTGCTGGTGGCCTACCACAAGACGCCGGGAGCCTTCGAGAAGGCCCGGGCCGAACTGGACCGCAAGAGCGGGCACGTGACCATCTGGGCTACGGAGATCGATGACGACGGCGCCCCCATCGGCGAATTCGAAGACACCCCGGCCGGCTTCGGCCGCATCGCCGCCAGCACCGCACGGCAGATCATCCTGCAGCGCCTGCGCGATGTCGAGGACGACAACGTCCTCGGCGAGTTCAAGGGCCGCGAGGGCGAGCTGGTGGCCGGCACGATCCAGCAGGGCAACAACCCGCACATGATCCAGGTCAACCTGGGCTCGGTGGAGGCGCTGCTGCCGCCGCCCGAGCAGGTGCCGGGGGAGAAGTACATCCACGGCAACCGGCTCCGCGCCTTCGTGATCGACGTGCACCGCGGCACCAAGGGACCCTCCATCACGCTGTCCCGGTCACACCCGGGCCTCGTGCGGAAGCTCTTCGAAATGGAAGTTCCGGAAATCGCGGACCGCTCCGTGGAAATCGTCGCCCTCGCCCGTGAAGCCGGGCACCGCACCAAGATGGCGGTCAAGGCCAACAATCCCGGCATCAACGCCAAGGGCGCCTGCATCGGCGAAATGGGTTCGCGCGTCCGTGCGGTCATGAACGAACTGAACGACGAAAAAATCGACATTGTCGATTACAGCGACGACCCGGCGACCTTCATTGCCAGCGCGCTCTCCCCGTCACGGGTGAACTCGGTCACCATCACGGACGAGGCAACCCGTTCGGCCCGTGTCGTGGTCCCGGATTACCAGCTCTCCCTCGCCATCGGTAAGGAAGGCCAGAACGCCCGCCTCGCCGCCAAGCTCACCGGCTGGCGGATCGACATCGTCTCGGACGCCGCGGTCAACCGCGACAAATAGCCTTCAAATCGGTGGCCCCCGTCTAGAGGGCCACAACATCAGGGCCGTAGTTACGGCCCGCCCGTCAGCGTCCGTGTCCCCGCAAGTTCGGGGCCCGGGCGATTGAGGGGCTAGAATAGACATGACCGCGCCTAACGGCCGGTATCCGCGTGTCCCTTACGCGTCCGGGTTTTGCGTCCGGCGAAGGTGTTGAAGACAACCCTTGGCCAGACCGGCTCCGGAGGTCCGGGACCGGCAGATATGTACTGGCAGGAAGATACTCGTAAGTGGCACACGTGCAACACCTCGAGAATCAGCCGCAGCGTACCTGCATCGGATGCCGGAAAAAGGGGTCGCGGTCGGAGCTACTCCGGCTCGTCGCCGACGGCAGCGGTTCATCCGCCGTCGTAGTGGATGAACGACGCCGGATGGCTGGCCGGGGTGCATGGCTGCACCCCAGCGAAAAGTGCCTGGCACTGGCGGTCAAACGTCGAGCGTTCGGACGCGCCCTCAACGGCGCTACCGGAACAGCCGACGTCGAACGCCGGATCCTGGCGGGCACGCAAGCCGTGGACACCCCGGTGGCCGCAGCAACAACCGTCCAACCTGAAAGCGGGTCAGAAAACTGATGGAAACCCGATGAGTTCCCAGCGATGAGTGCGCAACGATGACAACTTTGTTGCGCTCTGCAATGGACCTTTCAGCTGCACTCGCGGCGGAGGTCCGCAGTAAGAAGTAGACGGTTCGTGCCTGGCTCGGTGCGGACCGAGACAGGAGAAATGTGGCCAAGGTCCGCGTACATGAGCTTGCTAAAGAGCTCGGTATTACTTCCAAAGATGCAGTAACCAAACTGCAGGAACTGGGCGAATTCGTTCGCTCTGCCTCTTCCACCATTGAGGCCCCCGTTGTGAGGAAACTCCGCAACGCGTTCCCCGACGCAGCAGCAGCTTCGAAGTCCGAAGCGCCTGCGTCCGCCCCCAAGGCACCCGCCAGCCCCTCGGCAAACCGTCCGGCGCCCGCGCCGGCTCCGGCTGCACCCACAGCGCCGGCGGCTGCAGAAACCAAGACTGAAGCTCCGGCTCCGGCAGCAGCTGCTCCGGCAGCCAGTGCCGCCCCGGTAGCTGCCCCGGCAGCACCAGCCGCTCCGGCGGCTCCCGCCGCCCAGGCTCCGGCTGCGCCCTCGACGGGCGCCAAGCCCGGCGCGCGTCCGGCCCCCAAGGCTGAAGCCCCGGCTGCTCCGGCACGCCAGGGTGGCTCGGCACCCCGCCCGGGCGGTCCCCGTCCCGGCAACAACCCGTTCGCTACGTCCCAGGGCATGCCCCGGGGCCGCGGCGGCGACAACGAACGTCCTTCGCGTCCGGGTAACAACCCGTTCGCTCCTTCCCAGGGCATGCCGCGTCCGGGCGGAAGCCGCACCGAGGGCGAACGCCCCGGCGGCCCCCGTCCCGCGGCAGGCGCTGGTGGTCCCCGTCCGGGTGCTCCCCGCACCGGCGGCGCTCCGGGTGCACGTCCGGGCGCACCGCGTCCGGCCGGTGCAGCCGGCGCTGGCCGTCCGGCAGGGGCCGGCGGAAACCGTCCGACTCCCGGCATGATGCCGAACCGCACGGAACGTCCCGCACCCGCTGGTGCAGGCCGTCCCGGCGGCGGAGCCCGTGGTCCGGGCCGTCCGGGTGGCGCTCCAGGTACCGGTGCTCCCGGCGCCGGTGGCGGCGCTCCGGCCGGCGGTGGCTTCGGCAAGGGTGGCCGCGGTCGCGGTGGCACCCAGGGTGCCTTCGGCAAGGGCGGCGCAGGCCGTGGCAAGCAGCGCAAGTCGAAGCGTGCCAAGCGCCAGGAACTCGAGCAGATGAGTGCTCCGTCGCTGGGTGGCGTCAGTGTGCCCCGCGGCGACGGCAACACCGTAGTCCGGCTTCGCCGTGGCTCGTCCATCACGGACTTTGCCGACAAGATCGAGGCGAACCCCGCAGCACTGGTGACCGTGCTCTTCCACCTCGGCGAAATGGCTACCGCCACGCAGTCGCTGGATGAAGAGACCTTCGCCCTGCTCGGTGAGGAGCTTGGCTACAAGCTCCAGGTCGTGTCCCCGGAGGACGAGGAGCGCGAGCTGCTCTCCGGTTTCGACATCGACTTCGACGCCGAGCTGGAAGCGGAAGGCGATGAGGAACTCGAGGCACGTCCTCCGGTTGTCACCGTCATGGGTCACGTTGACCACGGTAAGACGCGCCTGCTTGATGCCATCCGCAAGTCCGACGTTATGGCGGGCGAGCACGGAGGTATCACGCAGCACATCGGTGCTTACCAGGTCACCCACGCCCACGAAGGCATCGATCGCAAGATCACCTTCATCGATACTCCGGGCCACGAGGCGTTCACCGCCATGCGTGCCCGTGGTGCGAAGGTCACCGACATCGCCATCCTCGTGGTCGCAGCGGACGACGGCGTTATGCCGCAGACCGTTGAAGCCCTCAACCACGCTCAGGCGGCCAACGTGCCGATCGTCGTGGCCGTGAACAAGATCGACAAGGAAGGCGCCAACCCGGAGAAGGTCCGCGGCCAGCTGACCGAGTACGGACTGGTTCCGGAAGAGTACGGTGGCGACACCATGTTCGTGGAGGTCTCTGCCCGCCAGAACCTGAACATCGACGAGCTGCTCGAGGCCGTTCTGCTCACCGCAGACGCTGCCCTGGACATGCGCGCCAACCCGAACAAGGACGCCCGCGGTATCGCGATTGAAGCCAACCTGGACAAGGGCCGCGGTGCGGTTGCTACCGTCCTGGTTCAGTCCGGCACCCTGCACGTCGGCGACACCATCGTGGCAGGCACGGCCCACGGCCGTGTCCGTGCGATGTTCGACGACGACGGCAGCGCCCTGACCGAGGCCGGCCCGTCCCGCCCCGTGCAGGTACTGGGTCTGTCCAACGTCCCGCGCGCCGGCGACACGTTCTTCGTGACCGCCGACGAGCGCACCGCCCGCCAGATCGCTGAGAAGCGTGAAGCTGCGGACCGCAACGCCGCACTGGCCAAGCGCCGCAAGCGCATCAGCCTGGAAGACTTCGACCAGGCCGTCGCCGATGGCAAGATCGACACCCTCAACCTCATCCTCAAGGGTGACGTGTCCGGTGCCGTGGAAGCCCTCGAAGACGCGCTGCTCAAGATCGACGTCGGCGAGGGTGTCCAGCTCCGCGTTATCCACCGCGGTGTCGGTGCAATCACGCAGAACGACGTCAACCTGGCCACGGTCGACAGCGCCGTCATCATCGGCTTCAACGTCAAGCCCGCCGAGCGTGTTGCCGAACTGGCAGACCGCGAAGGCGTGGACATGCGCTTCTACTCCGTCATCTACGCAGCAATTGATGACATTGAGGCAGCCCTCAAGGGCATGCTCAAGCCGGAGTACGAAGAGGTCCAGCTTGGCACCGCCGAGGTCCGCGAAGTGTTCCGTTCCTCCAAGTTCGGCAACATTGCAGGCTCGATCGTTCGCTCGGGTGTTATCCGACGTAACGCGAAGGCCCGTGTCAGCCGCGACGGCAAGGTCATCGGTGACAACCTCACGGTTGAGACGCTCAAGCGCTTCAAGGACGACGCCACCGAGGTCCGCACGGACTTCGAGTGTGGTATCGGTCTTGGCTCGTTCAACGACATCAACGAGGGTGACACCATCGAGACCTTCGAGATGCGCGAAAAGCCGCGCGTCTAAAGTGTCCTAGCGTGACAAGGTGCGGGGTCGTTGGATTTTTTCCGGCGGCCCCGCCCCTTCGCTGGGCGGCAAAGGATCTGCGATCCTTTGCCGCCCAGCTTCGGCAGGCCCGATGCCACTCCCAGGCCGCCGGAAAAAACCCAACGGGTCCGTCGTAGACTCGCTTTAGGCGCGTGGCAACTAACCAAACGTGTGTACGTGAGCCGTTAACGCGCCGTCGTACATCCAAATTTTTAGGAGTGGAAATGGCTGATCCCGCACGGGCTGCCAAGTTGGCGCAGCGGATTAAGGTTGTTGTTGCTGAGGCCCTGGGCCGGAGGGTCAAGGATCCCCGGCTTGAGGGCGTCACTGTTACCGATGCGCGTGTGACCAATGATCTGCAGCACGCCACGGTTTACTACACCGTGTTCGGTGACCAGTTGGTCCAGGCCGAGGCCGCCAAGGGGCTTGAGAAAGCCAAGGGCGTGCTCCGGCAGGAAGTCGGGCGCAACGTCACCGTCCGGCTGACCCCGACCCTGGAGTTCGTGGCGGACCAGATCCCGGTCAACGCGTCCAATCTGGAGGAGCTGCTCCGGGCTGCAAAGAAGCGCGACGCCGAGGTGGCCGCACTGGCCGCCAGCGCCAAGCACGCCGGCGACGCCGACCCGTACAAGAGCGACACTCCGCAGGACGTGGAGCTCGACGAGGACGACTTCGACGAAGAGGACCAGGACCTCACCAACGAAGATGACGTCGACGAGGACAGCAACAAGTAACAGCGGCACACAGCAAGCGACAGCGCAGTCCTGAAGTTCTGCGCGGAAACGGCCGGCCCCGGTAAGGGGCCGGCCGTTTCCGCGTGGCAACTGTCCTGTCAGGAGTCAGTCGCCGTCATGGTGCCCGTCCCGGAGTTCCAGGACCATCACCTGGCCGTTTGGCTCACCGTCGGGTCCTGGCAGGGCGTTGACCGTGGCGTACAGGGTGTCACCGCGGACGTCGACGTCGGCGGCGAATCCGGCCTCGAGCACCGCCGTCTGGTCGCCCGAGTCAGGGTCGATCCGGAACACACCGTCGCCGAACAGCGAGGCGGCATAGAGCTCGCCGTCCTCGCCCAGGGCGAGTCCGGTGGGCGTCATGATGTCATCGGCCACGAGCTCCAGCTCGTCGTCGTCGGGGTCGACCTTGAAGACCGCCCCGCGGGCTCCCAGCGCCGGATCCTCCGGGCCGCCGGGGAGCGACGTGACGTACAGCCAGCCGTCCGGCCCGACGGCGACATCGGTCGGGACGGACTCGAAGTCATACGTCGTTCCCACGACGCAGTCGGGCAGCCCGTTGGAGGCCGCAGCTTCCGGGGAGATCTTGTAGGGCCGCGGCGGCAGCACAGCGACGGTCTCGGTCTTGCCGCTCCGGATATCAACCGAGACCACACTGTTCGCCCCGGCATCGGCGACGTAGATGGTCCGGTCGGTAACGGCAATACCGTACGGGTGTGAATCAACCTCACCCATGTAACTGGCCGGCATGTTGGCCGGCAGCTCGGCTTCGCAGCCCTCCGGCAGGTCACGGAAGCCGTACCGGGTCTCCCCGTCGGAGTTCTCCTCCGTTTCCAGGGCGGCGAAATCGCCCAGGGTCCGCTGGCTCCCGTCGTCGTCGATGATGCGGACATGGCCGGCCAGCTCGGCCGGATGGGGTCCGGCGCCCTGGCTCTCCAGGAAATACGTCCGATCATCCCGCCGGTCGTTGCCCGCAACGCTCCAGTCAGGGGATTCGTAGAGGACGTGGCGGTTCCCGTCGGAGTCGACCCTGGTCAGCCGGCCGGCAAAGGATTCGCTCACCGTGACGGAGCCGTCGCGAGCGGCGTCGACATGCAGCGGACCCACCAGCCCGCCGATGAGCAGGACAGCGTCCCCGGTGTCCCCTCCGGACGGGCCGTCCGGGGCCGCGCCGGCAGTTGACCCGGTCGCGAGGAACACGGCGGCGGTGGCGGCCGTGGCGAGCAATGACAATTTCTTTCTCATGGTTGGCTCCCGGGGCGAGTGATGGGGAATCCACATCGTTGAGACCCTTGAGACCGGTGTGAAGGTAGCTGGCGTATTCACGGCCCCCAAGCGGATATTAAGCCTTCGGCGACGCAAAGTCGATGCCTGCGCGGCGGCCACGGATCTGCCCCTGCAGAAGCAGTTGCTGGCTATGATCGGACCATGGTCACGGCACCCTCAGCTTCCGACATCACTCGCTTCCTGGATCAGGCCATCCGGCTCGCCGCCGCCAATGTGGCCGCCGGCGGCGGACCGTTCGGGGCGCTGGTGGTGACTCCCGACGGGCGGGTCCACGGGGGCGTCAACCAGGTCACGCGCGACAACGATCCCACAGCCCACGCCGAGGTGGTGGCCATCCGCACGGCCGCCGCCGCGTCCGCCACTTTCGACCTCAGCGGCGCCGTGCTCTATGCCAGCTGCGAACCGTGCCCGCTGTGCCTCGCCGCCGCACTCTGGGCCCGCGTTGACCAGGTCCACTTCGCCGCGGACCGCCACGCGGCCGCAGCCGCCGGCTTCGACGATGCGCTGTTCTATGAGTACTTCGACGGCACCCGGCCGGACCTGATGCCGGTCCGGCAAACGGCCGTTCCGGCGTCGGACGTTCCCTTCCAGGCCTGGCACGACAACCCGGACCGCGTTGAATACTGACGACGGCGGCCCCGGCCGGGATCCACGGCCGGGCCGGGGACTTTGGACTCTATGCCCGCTCCGCGCGGGGGCGTCCCATGGAACCATGACTGCGGGGACTCGGGAAGGCGGCGTTCCGTGGGCTCCAGCCTGATCGCATGCCCCCAGTGCGGGAAGACCAACCGGACACCGACGGCGGCAGCCGGCCATCCGCGCTGCGGCAACTGCCGCGCCGACCTGCCCTGGATTGTCGAGGCCGGCGACGCGGACTTCGCTGTCATCGCCGAACAGTCCTCCACACCCGCCCTGATCGATTTCTGGGCAGCCTGGTGCGGGCCCTGCCGCATGGTCAGCCCCGTGCTGGACAAGCTGGCCCACGAGCGGGCCGGCCGGGTCAAGCTCGTCAAGGTCGACGTCGACAAGTCACCGGCGCTCTCACGGCGCTTCGACATCCAGGCCATTCCGACCATGCTGCTCATCCGGGACGGCAAGGTGGTCGCCCGGCAGGCGGGCGCTCCGCCGGCGGCGGCCCTGCGCCAATGGCTCGACGGTGCCCTCGCGGCGGGCAAACCGTGACCGTCCCGCGGGCGAAAGGGAGGAAGCAATGACCGAGATACTGCGCTACGAAGTGGGCTCCGGGACGGTGCTGGTCGAAGTCGCCGATGACAGCTTCGGCGTCGAGCGCCCTGCCCGGAACGAGCAGGGAATCACCGACGCCGGGCGGCGGCTGGAAGATGCCCTCGCCGCCATCCGGCCGGCGGCCAACGCGGCGGCGGAGGTCTTGAAGGAAGTCGGAGCGGAGCACCTGGAACTCCAGTTCGGCGTGAAGCTGGCCGGTGAGGCGGGGGCCATCATCGCGCAGAACTGCTCCGAGGCCCACTTCATCGTCAAGCTGTCGTTCGCCCACAGGCCCCCGGCGCAGTTGTCGCCGGAGGAAGAAATCATGCTGTGAGGCCGTCCGGCACGCCTCAGCGGCGCCGGCTTCGCGCGCCTTGGGCGCCCAGGCCGCCCAGGAAGGGCGAGCCGACCCCCAGCAGGAAGCCGAAGTCGTACCAGTTTCCGGCGCGGGCCGAGTTGTAGAACGGGAATTCACTCCACTGGCCGAAGACGTGGGCGATCAGCACAATCCATGCCGTGAGCCCGTTCCAGATGCCCCATAACAAGTCCTGCCACCACATGTGAACCTCCCTGACGGAACCCCGACACACCAGTCCCGGAACGGCACGCCCCGTGACGCACGCGAAGACCGCGCGTTGCGCTCAGGTTAGGCGTTGCAGTGCCACGGCGGTAGGGGACAGGGACCCTGTGCCCGGGCTGTCAGCCCTCGGCCGCGACCCGCGCCGGGAGCCGGCCGAGGCCTTCGACGAGGTCAGCCTGGCTGCTGCAGAGGGCAATCCGGATCCAGCCCTCGCCGATCGAGCCGAACGCGGTGCCGGGGGCGAAGGACACCCCGGAATCGGCCAGAAAGCGCCGGACCCAGGACCGCACATCCCCGCCGCTGGCGTGGGACACATCCGCCCAGAGGTAGAAGGCCCCCTGCGCGGTGAGGAACGGGATCCCCTTGGCGGCCAGGACGGCGGAGGCGGCGTCGCGGTTGGCCCGGTAGTGCGCGTGGGCGTGGCTGACGTAGTCCTGCGGGCCGGTCAGCGCGGCCAGCGCCGCGTACTGCGAGGGTGCGGCGACACAGGAGACGATGGCCTCCATCACGTTGTTCATCTTCTGTTCCAGGCCGGGCGGGCAGATCAGCGCGCCGATCCGCAGCCCGGTCAGGCCGTAGGTCTTGGAGAGCGTGAGCGAGGTGAACACGCGCGCTTCGCCCGGGACGTCGCTGTCGAAGCGGGCGGGGCTCACATGCGGGACGTCGTACGTGAACGCCTCGTAGCACTCATCGGAGATGATCCACAGATCGTGCCGGACGGCCAGGGCCACGAGGCTGCGGGTGAGCTCCTCGCCCAGGACGGCGCCGAGCGGATTGGACGGCGAATTGAGGATCAGCACCTTGGTCCGCGGCGTGATGAGCTCCTCGATGTCCGCGATCCGGGGCTGGAAGTCATGCTCGGGATACAGCGGGTACCGCACCGGGACGGCGTGCAGCAGGCTGCTGGTCATGGCGAACGTCGGGTAGCCCGGATTGGGGATCAGGATTTCATCCCCGGGGGAGAGCAGCAGGCTCATCGCGAAGTGCAGGCCCTGCTGGGCGCCGTCGACGACGTAGACGCGGTCCGCGCCGACCGGCGTCGCGTTGTGCTCCCGGAACCTGGCCGCGAAGGCCTCGCGCAGGGCCGGAATGCCGGCATTGGGGGTGTAGTTCGTCTCGTCGCGGTCCAGGCAGGCCATCCCGGCTTCGAGGATATGGCGCGGGACGGCAAAGCCCGGTTCGCCGATGCTCAGCACGATCGCACCGGGGGTGCCCCAGGCGGCTTCGGTGATTTCGCGGATCTGGTTGATGGGAACGTCGCGGACGTGGGGGGCAAGCTCGGGCATGTCTGCCATCCTAACTGGCGCAGATATACTGGGGAGCGTGCTTTCTGGACTGGTAATAGTGGACAAGCCGCAAGGCTGGACCAGCCACGATGTGGTTGGACGGATGCGGCGGCTCGCCGGTACCCGAAAAGTGGGCCACGCCGGAACGCTGGATCCGATGGCCACGGGCGTTCTGGTGGTCGGCATCAACAAGGCCACCCGGCTGCTCACCTACATTGTGGGCACCTCCAAGACGTATACCGCCACCATCCGCCTGGGCGAATCAACGGTCACCGACGACGCCGAAGGCGAGGTCACCGCGACGCACAGCGCCGCCGCGGTCACCGAGGAAGCCGTCCGGGCCGGCGTCGCCGCGCTGACCGGTGAGATCCAGCAGATTCCCAGCAGCGTCAGCGCCATCAAGGTCAACGGCGAGCGCGCCTACGCCCGGGTCCGCTCCGGCGAAGAGGTCAAGCTGGCCGCACGGCCGGTCACCATCCACCGCTTCGAGGTCCACGGCTTCCGTCCGGTGCGCGACGGCGAGGCCCTGGACGTGGACGTCACCGTGGAATGCTCCTCCGGCACCTACATCCGGGCCCTGGCCCGCGATCTCGGCGACGCGCTCGGCGTCGGCGGTCACCTGACGGCGCTGCGCCGCACCCAGGTGGGCCCGTACACACTGGACCAGGCCCACACCCTGGAGCAGCTCGCCGAAGAGCTGGACGTGCTGGAAATGTCCCAGGCCGCCCGGGCACTTATGCCCAACCGCGAACTCAGCGACGAGGAAACCACCGAGATCTCCTTCGGCCGCAGGATCGCCGCCGGGGCGGCCGCCGGTACCCCGGGCGCAGCGACGCCGGAGAACCCGGCCGCAGGCTTCGCCCCGGACGGCACTCTCGTGGCCCTGCTCGCGGACAAGGGCAGCTACGCCAAACCGGTGCTGGTGTTCGCGCCGGACAACGAGAAGCGCCCGCCCAAGCAGCCGACGGCGGAACAGCAGGCCGGACAGTAGTGGACGCGTATTTCTACATCATCCTGGTCGTCGGGCTGGTCTCCACCGTCATCTGCCTGGGCGCCGGCATCCTCAAGAAGGCCCCGAACGACACGACAATCCTCTCCGTGGCCGCCGTCGAACTGTCCCTGCTGGTGTACCTGATCGGGTCGATCGTCCGGGTCGCGGGCGGGGAGCAGATGGCGGGGGAGCCGTGGGAGTTCTGGGGTTACCTGCTGACGGCCCTCCTGCTTCCGGTCGGCGCGGTGTACTGGGCCATCCTGGAACGCACCCGCTGGAGCAACTTCGTGCTGGCCGCCGTCGGCGTCACCGCCCTGGTGATGGCGGCCCGAATGAATCAGATTTGGTACTGACGTGGAAGAGGCAGAAAACGTGACGGCGAAACCTTCGCACGAGGACATCGGAACGACGGCGGCCCCGGCGGCGGCTGCGCGTGTGGCTCCTGTGGACGCGGCTGCGGCCGCTCCTGTCGACGCGGCACCGGCAAAAGACACCCGCAACACCGGCCCCGGCCGGCTGCTGATCGCCGTTTACGCGGTGTTCGCGATTTCCGCAACGGCCCGGGCGGGATTCCAGATCCTCACCAAGTTCTCCGAAGCCCCGCTGGCGTACCTGCTGTCGGCCTTCGCCGCCGTCGTCTATTTGGTGGCGACAGTGTCGCTCGCCAAGTCGGGCCGCACCTGGTTCAAGGTCTCGGTGGCGGCCGTGCTGGTGGAACTGGTGGGCGTGCTGGTGGTCGGGGCGCTCAGCCTGTTCGACTCGGTCAACTTCCCGCATGAGACGGTCTGGTCCCTGTTTGGCCGCGGTTACGCGTTCATCCCGCTGCTGCTGCCGATCCTGGGCCTCATCTGGCTGTACCGCCGCCGTCCCGCCCCGAAGCAGGCCTGAGCGCCCTAGCCAGCCGGCCGGTCCAGTTCCTGGAACAGTGTGATTTGGAGCCCGTCCGGGCCATTGAGCCGTGAGTTCACGGAGCGCCACGGCGTTTCCCGTGGTTCCGCGATGAGCGTGCCGCCGGCCTTCACGAGGTCGCGCGTGGCTTCTTCCGTATCGTCAACCTCGAAGGCGACACGGATCCTGGCGCTTGGCTGCCCGTCGGCTTCCACCTGGTCGATGTACTTGACCTGCGCCGGGTTGGACAGCTCCAGGGTGGCGCGGCCAGCTTCGAGGATTGTGATGCGCGCGTCGCCCTCGCTGGGAACCACTTCACGTTCCACGAGTCCCAGCACGTCCCGGTAGAAGGTCAGGGCGGCGTCGTAGTCCTCCGTCTCGACGACGAGGCGCAGTTGCCGGACAGGGGGCGGGGTGTGATTTTCGGTCGTCATAACCGAACCTTAGGACGGACGGTTCCAGAGCGGAATGCCGCTGCTGCTGCCGGCCACCGGTGCTGGCTGCCGCTGGGGCTGAAGGCAACTGATGCTGACCACTGATGGTGCTGACTGCCGCCCGGGCCGACGTCGGGAGCTCAGTCCCTTCCGGCGTCGAGCCCCAACAGCCTGCCGCGCAGGACCGGCCAGGCCGACCCGAAGCCGGGATGCAGTTCCTTGTCGCCGACCAGCTCAACCGGCACCCATTGCAGCTCCAGGCTTTCCGGGTCGCTGATCTCCGGCTCAAACGCGGCCACGACCTCGACAGCCACCGTCGTGTAGGTCCAGTAGCCGACGTCGAAGACCGAGGTGAACAGGACGCGGACGTTTTCCGGCGGAACGGCAGCTTCTTCCTTTGCCTCGCGCAGAGCGCCGTGGACTGCCTCTTCGCCCTGGTGCAGGGCTCCGCCCGGGAGTCCCCAGGTGCCGCCCTGATCGCTCCACAGAGCCCGGTGCTGGAGCAGGATGCCCTTGGCGGCGTCGTGGACGAGGAGTCCCGCCGAGCCAAAGCGCCCCCAGAACCGGCCGCGGTCGCCTTCAACCCAGGCGTCACCGGGATCACGGGGACCGTGGGGCCGGCGCAGCTCGATAGGGGGCTCGGTTTGTGCGGCGGGGGCCTGCGGGTCGCCGGGCCGCGCCTTGTGGGGGAGTGCCGGGCTGGAGGTCGGGGCAACAGGGCTGTCCATGCCCCCAGTTTCCCACGGCACTGCCCGTGCCGGCCGGAGTGTGACTCCGCGGGGCCAGCCGGGACCCGAAGCCGGGTCCCGCCCGCAACCGGGTCGAACAGCTCCAGCCCGTTACTGTCACACCCAAGAAGTAGCGTTGAGTCATGGAAGCCATTGGAGATTTCCTCCCGGTACAGGCCACCTGGCCTGATGCCGGAATGCTCCTCGGAATTCACCGGATTGCGCCCGTTACTGTCACACCTCAAAAGTAGTGTTGAGTCATGGAAGCCATTGGAGATTTCATCCCGGTACAGGCCAGACAGCCTGACGCCGGAATCCTCCCTGGCATTCCCCGGCTCACGCCCGTTCCTCCCGAGGCGGAGGACATCGACTGCGCTCTGGATGCGGCGCTTGCCCTGCTCCGCTCCTGCAACGGGACGGCTGTGCCTGATGCAGCGCTGTTCGGAGTGGCCGAGGCCTCCGACTTTGCCGGCCGCGTGGAGGAACTGTCCCGCGTGGTCGACTACTGGCAGCTTGTGGCCGCGGGGGCGGTCGACCGGACCCGAAGCCAGGCAGCGGCTGGAGACAGGACTGCCGCAGCAAAGTTTGGTGCCAACGCGCCCGCCGGCTGGTTGACTGGCTGGAATACGGAGACGAGTGCGCCGAAAAGTACTCCGTCCGACCCCATCTGGAATGAACCGGAAGGCGCTGCTCCTTCCCCGGGATGGGTGGACGACGGGTACCGGAACACCGCGGAATTCCTGCGGGCGCGGTTGCGGATCAGTGCCCCGGAAGCCCGACGCCGGCTGGCCCTCGTCGCGGACGTCCTGCCGTGCGCGGGCCTGTCGGGCCAGCCGCTGCCGGCCGCGAAAGAAGAACTCGCGGCTGTGGTCGCCTCGGGGGAAATCAGCTCTCGGGCGGCGACCATCATCAGCCTTTCCCTGGACCGGGTCCGGCACGTGTCCGCACCCGAAGATGCCGCGCGGATGGAGCACGCCCTCACCCGGACAGCGGTCGAGAACGACCCGGACTTCCTGACCAGGATCGCCAAACGCTGGACGGACGCCTTGGACCAGGACGGCGAGGAACCCGGCGAGCAGGAACTGCGCCACCGCCAGGGCGCGTTCATACGCCGGGCGCACCGCGGACTGCAGCACCTGGAAATCTTCGCCACGACCGACCAGTTCGAACACCTGCTCACGGTCATGAACACCGCCACCAACCCACGGACCGGCTTCGCCTCCGGGCCCGACGCCGGCAAGGATTCCGCCCTCCAAGCCGGGCCCGGGGCTGGTTCCGCCGTCGGCGGCGATGCGGACGACGCGGCTGCGGCGGAGCGCCTGGATCAGCGCACCCTGCCGCAGCGGCTCCTCGACGGCCTCGTCGGTGGCTGCAAGGCCGCCCTCGCCGCCGGGGACCTGCCCGCCGCGGGAGGGCTCCGCCCGCAGGTGATGGTCACCGTGGACTACCGTGACCTGCTGGAACGGCTCGGCGGCGCCGACGCGGAGACCCGCGCCCCGGGATCCAACACCGGGACACTGATGTTCACCGGACCCATCACGGCCTCGACAGTGCGCAAGATCGCCTGCGACGCCGACATCATCCCGGTTGTGCTGGGCGGACAAGGCCGGATCCTGGACATCGGACGCACCTCGCGGGTCTTCCCGCCGCACATCCGCAAGGCCATCACGGCGCGGGATCAGGGCTGCGCCTTTCCCCAGTGCACTATCCCGGCGCCCTGGTGCGAGGCCCACCACATCAACTACTGGTCCCGCGGCGGAAGCACCGGGGCAGGCAACGGAACGCTGCTCTGCTCGCATCACCATCACGTAGTCCACAAGGAACTGTGGACCATTCAACTGCGAAGCGGCGTCCCGTGGTTCATCCCGCCTCCTCACGTCGATCCGCGCCAGGTGCCACGGCGAAACCGCTACTTCCGGCTGGAGTGAGGCTGAAGCCTCCGGGCGGAGTCAGCCCCTCGGGGCAGCGACTCTGAAGGGGAGCGCGGTGCCGGCGTCGAACGGCACCGCACCTCGCGCCGGTCTCTTATGGGGGCTATCCAGGACTAGCGGAACTGCGCAAAGACGCGCACGGGTTGAGGACGGATATCCGCGCCCTCGGTAAAGCCCAGGGCCTCGTAGAAGGCACGCTGCCCGGGTTCGTTGTCGGTGATCAGCACCAGCTGACGGACGTGCTGATAGCGCATCTGCACAGCTTCCAGCAGCGCGCGGCCGGCACCGGATTTCTGGAAAGCCGGGTCCACGAGGATGTCCTGCAGGTAGCAGATGGTCGCGTCGTCGAAGATCGCCCGGGCCATCCCAACCAGCACCCCGCCGCTATTCCGCGCCGTGACAACGAAGGACGAGCCGCGGACGGCCGCGGCCAGGAGCCCGGGTGCCCGGGTATACGCACCCCAACCCACAGACTCGTACAGCGCCAGCACCTCGGGATCAAGAAAGGGGCCGCCGGCAAGGACTGTGAACTCTGACATCGGATCAGTGTCGCACAGCGGCCTACCCCGCGGCCCGGGCATGAGGTGCTACCGTGGCGCCGACGCGCACCAGGGGCCGAACCTGGATGGAGCCGTATCGAGGGGACGATCCATGAAGTCAAGGGACACGGCCGACATGTACCGGAAGCCATCCGCCACCCCGGGGGCGGTTGGGGACCCTGCATCGCCCAAACCCACTCCGGCCGCCCCCTCCCGGGTCCTCTTCTACGGGGTCACCGGCAGCGGCAAGTCGGCCGCCGCCCGGGCCTACGCTCAAGCCACCGGGCTGCCCGAGTTTTCGGCGGACGATGACATTGGCTGGCTGCCCGGGTGGCAGCAGCGTACCGTCGAGGAGCAGCGGGACCTCGCTGCCGCGATTGCGGCCCAGGACCGCTGGGTCCTGGACAGTGCGTATGGGGTGTGGCGGGACGTAGTCCTGCCGCGGGCGGAACTCGTCGTCGGCCTGGACTATCCGCGCTGGCTTTCGCTGGCAAGGCTCGTCCGCCGCACGCTGCGGCGGGCCGTGACCCGGGAACCGGTCTGCAACGGCAACCAGGAAACCCTTGCCCGGCTCTTCATCCAGGACTCGATCATCCGGTGGCATTTCCGGTCGTTCACACGGAAACGGCAGGTGATGCGCGGTCTCCACTCGGATCCTGCGATGCCGCCCGCGATCCTGTTCCGACATCCCCGCCAGCTCGACGCCTGGCTCGCGCGGTTGACCGCCGGGGGAGCTGGGACCGGGCGGGCCGAAAGCCTCTGACCGGACGACGGCGGACGGCGGCTACGCTGGTCGCATGGCAGCACTCAAGGCCCCAGGGGAGCTAGCGGAGGCCGAACGTGCGTCCCTGCTCAGGGCCGTGAAAGCATTCCACACCTTCGCCTGGTTCACGATCGAGGCCTGCATGGTCTACGTGCTGTATGCCGGTGCCCGCGGCCGCACGGACCGGAGGGTGGGCCTGGCCGCGGGCGTCGTCACCGCCGAAACTCTGATCTTCGCCGCCAACGGCTTCCACTGCCCGCTCACTGCCGTGGCCAGGGACCTGGGTGACAAGACGGGCTCCGTCACCGACATTTACCTGCCACAGTGGTTTGCGCGGAATCTCCCGGGTATCCACGTTCCACTCATCCTGGCCGCCGTGCTGCTGCACTGGCGGAACCACCGCGCCGCGAGCGATACCACAGTGCGGCGCTAGCGCAGCGGGTCGCCGTTGAGGTCAACACGGAAGTGCTCGATCACCCTGTTGGTAGCTGTGTCGACGATGACCACCGAGTCCGCCGGCCAGGACGGATCGGGAACGACCACATAGGGAACATCCGTGATGAGGGTGGGCCGCCCGGCGCCGTTGATCCTCCGGTCGAACGCGTCGACCACCACGTTGGTCCTGGTATTGATCGCCACCGTTTCCTGGGGGAGCCCCGCGGCGCTTCCGCTGGCCGGTGTCGCGTTCCACCAGCCCTCGTAGCCGCCCACCGGGGCGACCGCCGGCGTCGACCGGGACATCGGCGCCCTCCCGGTGTCGCCGGCTGCTTCGGCCGCGCCGCCGCAGGCGCTCAACGACACTCCCGCGGCGAGCAGCAAACCAACAGCGGCAAGGTGTGGCGCCCTGGCAGTCAAACCCATGATTTTGTCCCCCAACATCGTCATTGTCCCGGTCTACTTCTTCCCGAACAGGCCGCCCAGGATCCCGCCGGACCCGCCGTCGTCATTTTTCCGCTCCAGCGGCTGGCTCTCCGGGAGATCGACGTCGATCACCTCGCCGGGGCGCGGCCCGCCGCCGGTTGGCCGGCCCTGCGGGCGGGTCTTCGGATCCAGCGTTGCGTCCCGCTCCTCCGGAACCGCAGCAGGAACCGCTGCCGGCGACGACGGCTGGCCGCCGCCGAGCAGTCCACCCAGCAGATCACCAAGTCCGCCCATCCCGCCAGCACCACCGCCGGCTGCACCGCCACCGGCGCCGCCCAGGATCCCGCCGAGAATTGCGCCGAGGTCAATGCCCCCGGCCTGGCCGGCCCCGCCCGCGCCGCCGGCCCCGGACGACTGCCCGCGGCCCCCAAGGACCTTGTTCGCAAGGTAGGACATCACGATCGGGGCCAGGATCGGCAGCAGCTTCTTGATCAGGTCCCCGCCCACGCCGCCGAGTTGGGACGCTCCGGCCAGCTGGCTGGCGACCTGGTCCTGCTGCCCGCCGAAGACGTGGCTCACGATCTTTTCGCCGTCCGCGGTGTCCACCTGCGAGACATCGACCCCGCCCTCCAGCAGTCCGTCCTGGTGCTGGCCGAGCGCTGACTCCAGGGAGGCGGCGCCGTCGGAGGCCTGTGCATTGTTCTGCATGCCGGCCAGCAGCGTGGGCACGGCAGCTTCCACTGCGGCCTGGGCGGTCTGCCGGTCGGTGCCGAGCATGCCGGCAATCTGCTCTACCGGGATCTGCCGCAGGATGTCGTGGAGCTCGGTCATGGGGGTCTCCTTCAGCCGCAGCTCAGTGCGGGCCTCGCTGGAAGCGGCGCCCGCGCGGGCGCCGCCGGACGGGTTGCCCTTGCATCGTAGTCCGGGTGCCCGGGACGCGAAAGGACCCTGCCCGGGGCCGGGCGGCGCAGGTCGGAGCCGGACCGCGTTTGCGGGTAATCTAGGAGAGTTCCGGAGCCGGCAGGATTCTCCGGAGGTGCACACGGCAGGCAGCAAAAGGCGAGGTTGATGGTCCACATCTGGAACGATCCGTCCGAAGTCCCGGCGGACTTCGGTCCTTCCGTCGTTACCTTCGGCAACTTCGACGGTGTGCACCGCGGCCACCAGCAGGTGCTCTCGCAGCTCATCCGCATCGCCCGCCTGAACCACGCCCGGGCCGTCGCCATCACCTTCGACCCGCATCCGGCGCAGGTCCACCGCCCCGAATCCGCCCCGGAACTCATCATGGGCCTGGAAGACAAGCTGGTCGCGCTCGGCGAACTCGGCCTCGACGCCGTGCTCGTCATGAAGTACTCCCTCGAACTGGCCAGCCTCACCCCCGAAGAATTCGTCGCCGACGTCCTGGTCGGTGCCCTCAGAGCCAGCCACGTCGTGATCGGCCACGACGCCCGGTTCGGCCGGGGCAACTCCGGGGACCTGAACACCATGCAGGAACTCGGCCGGAAGCTCGGCTTCGAGGTCCTGGTCATCAGTGAGTTCGGCTCCGAAGGCTTCCCGCTGCACGGCGATGCGCACGACGACGGCGGCACCGACCGCCGCTGTTCCTCCACCTGGGTGCGCGAGGCGCTGCGTGAGGGCGACGTCGCCACGGCGGCCGCCGTCCTGGGCAGGTCGCACCGGATGCGCGGCGAAGTGGTCCACGGCGCCGCGCGGGGCCGCGACCTCGGCTTTCCGACCGCCAACCTCGCCCCCAACGCGAGTGGCTACATCCCGGCCGACGGCATTTACGCCGGCTGGCTTGTCGACCAGGCCGGTACGCGCTGGCCGGCGGCCATCTCCGTGGGCTCCAACCCGACCTTCGACGGCGTCAGCCGCCAGGTGGAGGCGCACGTGATCGACCGCCCGGAAGAGGCTGTCGAGGACTTCGATCTGTACGGCCAGACAGTAGTCGTGGAATTCGTCGCCCGGCTGCGGGGGATGGTGGCGTACCGTGGCCCTGAAGCGTTGGTGGACCAGATGCGCCTGGACGTGGTCCAGGCCCACAACATTCTGTTCGCGCGCTGAACCGCAAGGTTTAAGCGCTGCGCCGAACCGCCGCGCTGAACCGCGCGGCTGATCCGCGGTCCGTGCGGGCGGTTTCGCCGGCGGCTCCGCGCACTGATGCACCGCCATTGGGCAAGGAAGGCAAGAAAACGTGACGATTGAGAAGAACACCAGGGAGCTGGACAAGGATATTGTCCGGGACTTCAGCTCAAAGATGAGCTACGCGTCCTACCTGCAGCTGCCGACGCTCCTGAGCGCCCAGCAGCCGGTCAGCGCCCCGGAGCACCACGATGAGATGCTGTTTATCATCCAGCACCAGACCACGGAACTGTGGCTGAAGCTGGTCCTGCACGAGCTCCGCAGCGCCGCCGCCTGGCTCCGCTCCGACGATCTCGGCTCGGCCCTGAAAGCCATCGCCCGGGTCAAGCACATCCAGAAGACCCTCACCGAGCAGTGGTCGGTGCTGGCCACCCTCACCCCGACCGAGTACTCGCAGTTCCGCGGCTTCCTGGGCAACTCCTCCGGATTCCAGTCCAGCCAGTACCGCGCGGTCGAATTCCTGCTCGGCAACAAGAACCGCAAGATGCTGCCGGTCTTCGAATCCGATCCCGAGGCCCACGCGATGCTGCTGGAGCTCCTCGAAGCCCCGAGCATCTACGACGACTTCCTCGCCTACCTCAAGCGCCAGGGCTTCGACGTGCCCGCCTCGCTGCTGGAGCGGGACGTCACCCAGGCGCACGAGTTCTGCGCCGAGCTGGTCCCGGTCTTCAAGTACATCTACGAGAACGCCGCGGACAACTGGGGCGCCTACGAGGCCTGCGAGGAGCTCGTGGACCTCGAGGACAACTTCCAGCTCTGGCGCTTCCGGCACCTGCGCACGGTGCAGCGCACCATCGGCATGAAGTCCGGCACCGGCGGCTCCAGCGGCGCCGCGTTCCTGCAGAAGGCGCTGGAACTGACCTTCTTCCCGGAGCTCTTCGCCGTCCGGACGGAGATCGGCCAGTGAGCGCCCTTCAGCCGGAAACGGCGGGGCCCGCGGCGCAGGCCGCCGCCGGCAACGACACAGCCGTGCTGCAGCGCGCCCGCGATCTCGACGCCGCCGACCCGCTGGCCGCCTACCGCGATCACTTCGTCGGCGCCGACACCGCGCTGTCGTACCTGGACGGCAACTCCCTGGGCCGCCCGCTCAAGCGCACCGTCACGGACATCAGCAGCTTCATCCAGGACAGCTGGGGCGGGCGGCTGATCCGCGGCTGGGACGAGGAATGGCTGGAACTGCCGCAGGCCATCGGCGACCAGCTCGGCAGGGCCGTTCTCGGCGCCGCTGCGGGGCAGACCATCATCGCCGACTCCACCACGGTGGTCCTGTACAAGCTGATCCGGGCCGCGCTGGCCGCCGTCACGGACCCGACACGCACGGAAATCGTCCTGGACACGGACAATTTCCCCACCGACCGGTACCTCGTCGAGGGCATCGCCCGCGAAGAAGGCCTCACGCTGCGCTGGATCGACGCCGATCCCTCCTCCGGCGTGACCGTCGAGCAGGTGCGGGCCGCCACCGGCCCGGCCACCGCCGTCGTGGTCCTGAGCCAGATCGCCTACCGCTCCGGGTTCCTCGCGGACCTGCCCGGCATCACCGCGGCCGTGCACGACGCCGGCGCGCTGGTCGTGTGGGACCTGTGCCATTCCGCCGGGTCGGTCGAGATCGCCCTGGACGCCGCCGACGTCGACTTCGCCGCCGGCTGCACCTACAAGTACCTCAACGGGGGACCGGGCTCGCCCGCGTTCGCCTACGTCAACGCCCGGCACCTGCCGGGACTGCAGCAGCCGATCTGGGGCTGGATGGGCCGCAAGGACGCCTTCGAAATGGGGCCCGGCTATGAGGCCGCGGCGGGAATCCGCGGTTTCCTCAGCGGCACCCCCGCGATCTTCGGGATGCTCGCCATGCGCGGCACCCTGGACCTGCTGGAGGAGGTGGGCATGGCCGCTGTGCGGGAGAAGTCCCGGCTGCTGACCGCGTTCGCCGTCGAACTCCACGACGCCTGGCTCGCCCCGGCGGGTGTGGAACTCTCGACGCCGCGGGACCCGGAACTGCGCGGCAGCCACATCACGGTCGACCACCCGGCGTTCCGGGAGATGACCGCGGCGCTGTGGGAGCAGGACGTCATTCCGGATTTCCGCGCACCGCACGGCATCCGGATCGGGCTGTCCCCGCTGAGCACATCCTTCGCGGAGCTGTACCGCGGCATGGAAGCCATCCGCGAACGGCTGTCGCAGGGTCCTTCCGGGCAGTAGGACCGGCCGTTTCGACAAGATTAGCGGCGTGCCGGTAAACTAAACGTTGGATCCGGCTGCAGTCCGTGGCGGCTGGCTCTTGTTGTGTACGGGCAACCTCCTCTTCGGAGGAGGAATCTCCGGCGCGGCACCCCCGGCAGTGAGTTACTGATTCGGGCCTCACGGCACATCTCTAGGAGTTATCGTGGCACTTGAAGCCGCTGTAAAGCAGTCCATCATCAAGGATTTCGCAACGTCCGAGGGCGACACCGGTTCGCCGGAGGTCCAGGTTGCAGTCCTGACTCAGCGGATCAAGGATCTCACTGAGCACATGAAGGTGCACAAGCACGATTACCACACCCAGCGCGGTCTGCTGGCCATGGTCGGTCGTCGCAAGCGCATGCTGACCTACCTCAAGAACACTGACATCACCCGCTACCGTGCGCTCATCGAGCGTCTCGGCCTGCGCCGCTAGTCAGCTTTAAGGGGCGGCCCCTTCCGTGACGGAAAGGGCCGCCTTCTTCACACAAAAACTCAACAGGAGGATCAACCGCATCACGCATTCGCGGTCTTCGGTAGTGATCTCCGGGAACGGCTTCAAGGATTGAAGCCTGAGCCCGTGGGTCTCGATCGATGACCGGGTGCAGTGCAGGCCAGCCGACAGATGCTGGACTGGGTTGATGCGGCTGGACTCCGTGAACCATGAAACGGAGGTGACTCTCTATGGAGGGTCCCGAAATCCAGTTCTCAGAAGCAGTCATTGACAATGGACGCTTCGGCAAGCGTGTTATCCGCTTTGAAACCGGCCGCCTTGCCAAGCAGGCAGCCGGCGCAGCGATGGTCTACATCGACGAAGAGACCGCGCTGCTGTCCGCCACCACCGCCGGCAAGCACCCGCGTGAAGGTTTCGACTTCTTCCCGCTGACCGTCGACGTCGAAGAGCGTATGTACGCCGCCGGCCGCATCCCGGGCTCGTTCTTCCGCCGCGAGGGCCGCCCCTCCACGGAAGCCATCCTGGCCTGCCGCCTGATGGACCGCCCGCTGCGCCCCGCCTTCGTCAAGGGCCTGCGCAACGAGGTCCAGATCGTCGTCACCGTGCTGTCCATCAACCCGGACGAGCTCTACGACGTGGTCGCGATCAACGCTTCCTCGATGTCCACCCAGCTCTCCGGCCTGCCCTTCTCCGGCCCGATCGGCGGCGTCCGCGTTGCCCTCGTCCAGGACGAGCACGGCCCGCAGTGGGTTGCGTTCCCGAAGCACTCCCAGCTTGAGAACGCCGTCTTCAACATGGTCGTTGCCGGCCGCGTCAAGAACGACGACGTCGCCATCATGATGGTTGAAGCCGAAGCCACCGACAACTCCTGGAACCTCATCAAGGAACAGGGCGCCACCGCCCCGACCGAAGAGGTCGTCTCCGAAGGCCTCGAGGCTGCCAAGCCGTTCATCAAGGCCCTTTGCGAAGCGCAGTCCGACCTGGCAGCCCGCGCCGCCAAGCCGACCGTCGAGTTCCCGGTCTTCCTGGACTACCAGGACGACGTCTACGCCGCTGTTGAGTCCGCTGCCGCCGAAAAGCTGGCCGCTGTCTTCCAGATCGCCGACAAGCAGGAGCGCGACACCGCCTCCGACGAGCTCAAGGACGAGGTCACCTCTTCCCTGGCCGGCCAGTTCGAAGGCCGCGAGAAGGAGCTGTCCGCAGCCTTCCGCTCCGTCACCAAGCACGTTGTGCGCCAGCGCATCCTCACGGAGCAGATCCGCATCGACGGCCGCGGCCTGACGGACATCCGCCAGCTCACCGCCGAAGTTGAGGTTCTGCCCCGCGTCCACGGCTCGGCCATCTTCGAGCGCGGCGAAACCCAGATCATGGGTGTCACCACGCTGAACATGCTCAAGATGGAACAGCAGATCGACTCGCTGTCTCCCGTGACGCGCAAGCGCTACATGCACAACTACAACTTCCCGCCGTACTCCACCGGCGAGACCGGCCGCGTCGGTTCCCCGAAGCGCCGCGAAATCGGCCACGGCGCCCTCGCCGAGCGCGCCATCATGCCGGTGCTGCCGTCCCGCGAGGAATTCCCCTACGCCATCCGCCAGGTGTCTGAGGCTCTCAGCTCCAACGGTTCGACGTCGATGGGTTCCGTCTGCGCCTCCACGCTGTCCCTGCTCAACGCAGGTGTGCCGCTGAAGGCCGCCGTTGCCGGTATCGCCATGGGCCTGGTCTCCGACCAGGTCGACGGCCAGACCCGTTACGCCGCCCTGACCGATATCCTCGGCGCCGAAGATGCCTTCGGTGACATGGACTTCAAGGTCGCCGGTACCGCTGAGTTCGTCACGGCCATTCAGCTGGACACGAAGCTCGACGGCATCCCGGCCTCCGTCCTGGCAGCCGCCCTGAAGCAGGCCCGCGAAGCCCGGCTGCACATCCTGGACGTCCTGAACTCCGCGATCGACACCCCGGACGAGCTCTCCGAGTTCGCGCCGCGCGTCATCGCGGTCAAGATCCCGGTAGACAAGATCGGCGAGGTCATCGGCCCGAAGGGCAAGATGATCAACCAGATCCAGGAAGACACCGGAGCCGACATCTCGATCGAGGACGACGGAACTGTCTACATTGGCGCCACGAACGGCCCGTCTGCCGACGCAGCACGGTCCGCGATCAACGCCATCGCCAACCCGCAGATCCCGGAAATCGGCGAGCGCTACCTGGGCACGGTCGTCAAGACCACGACCTTCGGCGCCTTCGTTTCCCTGACTCCGGGCAAGGACGGTCTGCTGCACATCTCCGAGCTGCGCAAGATCGCCGGCGGCAAGCGCGTGGACAACGTCGATGACGTCGTCTCCGTCGGCCAGAAGATCCAGGTGGAAATCACCAAGATCGATGACCGCGGCAAGCTCTCCCTGTCACCCGTTGTGGCTGACGAGGCCGGCGCAGAGAACGCTGATGACGCTGAGGTTTCCCTGGAGACCGCAGAGTAGTCTGAGCTGAATTAAGGGGCGGGGCCGGTGGATCATCCACCGGCCCCGCCGCCGTTAACGGCGGCGGCGATGCCGGCCGCCGTCGTCAGTGGCTCCCCGGTGCCGCGGCCCGACGAGTGGGGCGGTATGCCGCTGGTACGATTGCAGGCAGATTTGGCACGTGTTTACTGAAAGGCCTTGATGACTGTCGTCCCCCTGCCGCTTGAGCAGAACCAGCACGCTGACACCCTGATCCACGGCGCCGACGGCGGTTCCGAGGTGCGCCGTTCGGTCCTGCCCGGCGGCGTCCGTGTGCTCACTGAGGCGATGCCGGGCCAGCGCTCGGCCACCATCGGTTTCTGGGTCGGCGTCGGCTCGCGCGACGAGGCCCCCGGGCAGCACGGCTCCACCCACTTCCTGGAGCACCTGCTGTTCAAAGGCACCAAGCGGCGTACCGCCCTCGAGATCGCCTCGGCCTTCGACGAAGTCGGCGGCGAGTCCAACGCCGCCACGGCGAAGGAGAGCACCTGCTACTTCGCCCGCGTGCTGGACACCGATCTCCCCATGGCCATCGACGTCATCGCGGATATGATCACCGGCGCCGTGCTGGACCCGCAGGAGATGGAGCAGGAACGCGACGTCATCCTCGAGGAGATCGCGATGGACAGCGACGACCCCACCGACGTCGCCCACGAACACTTCGTTGCCGCAGTGCTGGGCACCCACCCGCTGGGCCGGCCGATCGGCGGAACCCCGGACGCCATCCGGGCCGTCGCCCGCGACTCCGTCTGGGACCACTACCGCCGCTACTACCGTCCGGACGAGCTCGTCATCACCGCCGCCGGGGGACTGGACCACGACGTCGTCTGCGGCCTCGTCGTCGACGCCCTGCACTCCGCCGGCTGGAGCCTTGAACCCGATGCAGCCCCCGTGCAGCGCCGCTCCACCGACCGCGCGGCCATCACCGGCACCGCAGGCCTGCACGTCGTCAAGCGCCCGGTGGAGCAGGCCAACATCATCATGGGCTGCCCCACCATCGTCGCCACCGACGACCGCCGCTTCGTCATGAGCGTGCTCAACGCCGTGCTCGGCGGCGGCATGTCCTCCCGGCTGTTCCAGGAGGTCCGCGAGAAGCGTGGACTGGTGTACTCGACCTATTCCTTCGCCTCTTCCTACGCCGACGCCGGCTACTTCGGCATGTACGCCGGCTGCACGCCGTCGAAGGTCCGGCAGGTCCTTGAACTGCTCGGCGCCGAACTGGACAAGCTGGCCGGGGGCGGCATCTCCGAGGAGGAACTCCGGAAGGCCGTCGGGCAGCTCTGCGGCGGAATCGTGCTGGCCCTGGAGGACACCGGCTCCCGGATGTCCCGGCTGGGCCGGGCCGAACTCGTCTCCGGTGAATACCAGGACATCGACGAGACCCTGCGTCAGATCAAGGCCGTCACTGCCGCCGAAGTCCAGGAGCTCGCCCGCGAACTCGCTGCCGCCCCGCGGACCGTCACGGTGGTGGGTCCCTTCGAGGAAACCGAGACCTTCGGCCTCTGAGGACCGGCCCCGCCTGACGCTGTGCTGGGTCTGCAGGCCGCTGAACTGGGCCTGCACCGGCCCGGGTGGCCTGCGCGGACCTAGACAGGGCAGGCGGCGCCGCGTGATGATGGGGACGGGTCACTCGGGAGGACCCCATCTGGAAGGAACCCCGGGAAGGAAGTCATGGACCGGCCGCTGCCAGGCAGTGCACACGAGGCGCTTGAGGCGTTCCTCGGGCATTGGACCGGCACCACGCGATGGGAGGCCACGCCGTGGGGGCCGGCGCGTGCCGCCGCCATCGAACTGACGTTCGCCCGCGCCGCCGCCGGACTGGCCGTCACGCACAGCTACCGGCACACGGAAGCCGACGGCACCCGTTTTGAGGGCCACGGGGTGTTCACCATGGACCCGGACCGCCCGGACACCCTCTGGTACCACGTCAACAGCATGGGTCTGCCCCCGGAAGCGCCGGCGCGCGCCAACTGGCAGGAGGGCACCCTCACCATGGAACGGCGCAGCGAGCGCGGCACGTCCCGGCATACCTTCCGGGTCGACGACGGCGTGCTGACGCACACGGCCGGACTCCGGCTGGGTTCCGCGAGCGAATTCACGCCTTTTATGACCACGGTCTGCCGGCGCGTTACCCAGGACACCGCCGTCCCCGCCTGACGCTCCCGCACTGGATCCGACGCAGCGCCGGACGCTCCCGCACTTGATCCCGCCGACCGCCGGACGCTCCCGCACTTGATCCGACGTGGCGGCACAGCCATGGACTGCCATGCGTCGCGCCCCAAACCGTTGCCATAACGTTGCAAAGCCGCTCTTGAAATCCGTTGACACGCTGTGAGCCGCATCATAGATTTGCCGTAATCTGAATCACCTTTCAGGTTCAGTACAATTCCAGCCAGCTCTCCTGCTCAGATCTCCTGCTCAGATCTCCTGCTCAGATTCCGCGGATTCTCAACGAAAGGCATCCCGTGAAGGATACAAAGAAGTTCCTGATGGCCGCCGTTATGGCCACCGGGCTCGCCCTCAGCGCCTGTGCCCCCACGGCCGGCACCGCAGCGCCGGCCGAGTCTGGCAGCACGAAGGCCGCCGAGCCGGTCGACGTCGGCATCATCTACTCCAAGACCGGACCGCTGGCGGCCTACGGCGCCACCTACTACGAGGGCCTGCAGGCCGGCATCGACCACGCGACCGGCGGGACCGGCGCCGTGAACGGCGCCAAGATCAACCTCACCTACGCCGACGACGGCGGGGATCCGGACAAGGCCGTGACGGCCGCCAAGGACATGATCGGCAAGGGCTACAAGATCATCGGCGGCACGGTCAGCTCCGGCATCGCGCTCAAGCTGGCGGAACAGGCGGCGCAGAACAAGGTCCTGTACATCTCCGGGCCGGCGGCCACCGACGCGATCCAGGGCATCAACAAGTACACGTTCCGTTCGGGCCGCCAGAGCCTGCAGGACGTCGCCACGGCCGGTTCATTCATCGACACCAACGGCAAGAAGGTCGTCGTCTTCGCGCAGGACAACGCCTTCGGCCAGGGCAACGTCGCCGCCGTCAAGGCCGTCCTCGGAGCCAAGGGCGCCACCGTGGAAGCCGTCCTGGTGCCGGACGGACAGGAGCTCACCCCCTTCGCCCGCCAGCTCATCGACGCGAAGCCGGACATGGTCTTCGTCGCATGGGCCGGGGCCACATCCGGCACCATGTGGCAGACCCTGAGCCAGCAGGGCGCCTTTGACGCCGCCCCGGTCGTTACCGGGCTCGGCGACGCCGCCACCTTCGGCGCCTACGGTGAGGCGACCTCCAAGATCAGCTTCCTGAACCACTACTTCCCGGGCGCCGCGGGCACCGAGGTGGAGAAGAAGATGATCGCCGCAGTCGAGAAGGCCGGCCAGAAAGCGGACCTCTTCACCCCCGACGGCTTCGTGGCCGGCCAGATGATCGTCCAGGCCATCAAGGAAGGCGGCTCCGACGCCGACGCCATGGTCAAGGCGCTCGAGGGCTTCAGCTTCGACGGCCCCAAGGGCAAGGAGACGGTCCGCGCTTCGGACCACGCCCTGGTCCAGGACATGTACCAGGTCAAGCTCGTCCAGACGGGCGGCAGCTGGGCCCCCGAGCTCATCAAGGTGGTTGCGGGCGACACCGTCGCCCCGCCGGAAAAGAAGTAGCCCGGCGCGGCGCTGTGCCGGGCAGGCCCGGAAAACACCGGATATCTTCCGCACAACACAGCACAGCGCCGCGCACCACCCCCACGGCCCCAGCGAGAGACAAAAGGATCCGAATGAATTCCCCAGCCCTGCCCGCCCTTGCGGTGGACGGCCTCGGTCTGCAGATCGGCGGCGCCCGCATCCTCCAGGATGTGAGCTTCGCGGTCGGCACCGGCGAAATGGTCGGCGTTATCGGCCCCAACGGGGCCGGCAAGACCACGTTGTTCAACCTGATTTCCGGCGTGATGCGGCCCACCACGGGCAGCATCACGCTGAACGGCAGGGAGATCACGTCCGCGCCGGTCCACCGCAGGGCCAAGGCAGGGCTGGGACGGACCTTCCAGACCTCCAACCTGTTTCCCCGGCTCAGCGTGCTGGAAAATGTCCGGCTCGCCGCCCAGGCGAAACTCGGCGGCAGCTTCAGCATCCTGCGATTCCCCTCCGCCTCCGACGAGGCCACCCGGATTGCCCGCGGCACGATAGCGGAGGTCGGGCTCACCGGCCAGCTCACGACGGCGGCGGGGGACCTCTCGCACGGCGAGAAGCGCAAGGTGGAGATCGCCGTCCTACTGGCGACGGATCCCGCTGTCGTCCTCCTGGACGAGCCCATGGCCGGGGTGGCGTCGGGGGACGTCCCGTCCCTCACCGCGATCATCCGGGGAATGCACCGGGACCGCGGCTGCACCGTGATGATGGTCGAGCACCACATGGACGTGGTCCTGGGCCTCGTGGATCGGGTGGCCGTGATGCACCACGGCAGCCTGCTTGCCCTGGACAGCCCGGAAGCCGTGATGTCGGACCCGACCGTACAGAGTGCCTACCTTGGAGAGCCCGTATGACCGCCGCAGCGGACGCCCGACCCATCCTCAGGATTGAGGGACTCAACGCCCATATCGCCGGTCAGCAGGTCGTGGAGGACGTGTCCTTCACCGTCCCGGCCACCGGCATCACCGCGCTCCTGGGCCGCAACGGCGTCGGAAAGACCAGCACCATCAAGGCCATCATTGGCCTGATCGACCGCACCGGAGCCGTGGAGCTCGGCGGCGTGCGGATCGAGAAGGAGCCGACGTTCAAGATCATCCGCAGCGGGGTGGGCTACGTGCCCGAGGACCGCGAGGTGTTTTCCAAGCTCACCGTGGCGGAGAATCTCCGGCTCGCCGAACGCGACGACGCGCCCCGGCGCCAGCTCGTCGAGGAGCTCTTCCCGGACCTGCTGGCCCGGTCCGCCCAGATGGCCGGGACCCTTTCCGGCGGCCAGCAGCAGATGGTCTCGCTGGCCCGCGCGCTGCTGAACACGAACAAGATCCTGCTCGTCGACGAACCCACCAAGGGCCTGGCCCCGAAAATCGTCGCCGAGGTCGCCGAGACCCTCGCCGAAGCAGCGAAGACCGTCCCCATCCTCCTGGTCGAGCAGAACCTGCACGTTGTGCGCCAGCTCGCCGCAGGCGCAGTCGTCCTCTCCGGCGGCCGCGTGGTCCACACGGGCAGCGCGCTGGAATTCCTCGATGACGCCGAGCTGACCCAGCGGCTGCTGGGTGTCTCCGCCGAAAGCCCCTCCGGGGAAAACACAGCCCGGGAAACCCCCGTACGGGAAAACACCGCCCGGGAGGACACAGCCCGGGAAAACACAGCCCGGGAAACCTCAGGGAAAGGCGCCGCCCTGTGAGTACCGTCGTCCTGCTCCTCTTCACCGGCCTGGGCCTTGGCGCCCTGTATTTCCTCGTCGCCGCCGGGCTGTCCCTGATCTACGGCCTGATGGGTGTGCTGAACTTCGCGCACGGCGCGTTCCTGACCCTCGGGGCCTTCGCCGGCTGGGAAGTCGCCCGCCGTGCCGGCTCGGACGACTGGTGGACGTTCCTGCTCTCCCTGCTGGTCGGGGCCGCGGCCGGCGCCGCCTTTGCCGCCTTCACCGAGTTCGTGCTGATCCGCCGGCTGTACCAGCGGCACATCGAGCAGCTCCTCATCACTCTGGGCCTCTCGCTCGCCGCGGTCGCCCTCTTCGACGGCATCTGGGGCACCGACCCGGTGTTCATCCAGGGACCTGCCTGGTTCAAGGACACCACCGAGATCCTGGGCGCCCGTGTACCCAACGACCGGTTTGTCTGCATCATCGCGGCCGTCCTGGTGCTGCTCGCCATGGTGTTCTTTCTGAAGAACACCCGCTACGGCATGATCATCCGGGCCGGCGTCGAGAACCGGTCCATGGTGACGGCCCTCGGCATCGACGTCCGGAAGGCCTTCACCCTCGTCTTCACAATCGGCGGTGCCGCCGCGGGCCTCGGCGGGGTCCTGGCCTCGCACTACTTCGGCTACGTTTCGCCGATGCTGGGCGGTTCGCTGCTGATCTTCGCCTTCATCGTCACCGTGATCGGCGGACTGGGCTCGCTGACCGGCGCGGCCATTGCCGCCGTCGCCGTCGCCGTGCTGCAGCAGTTCGCCAACTTCTACCTCGGCGGCACCGGCGACTTCGTCGTCGTGCTGGCCCTGGCGCTCGTACTGCTGTTCCGTCCCTCCGGCCTGCTCGGGAGAACCTCATGACCACCGATACCGACGCCGCCGACACTAACGGCACCGCCGCCACCGGCACAGACAGCAACAGCACAGCCGGCAGCACCGCAGCCGGCAGCACCACAGCCGCCAGCACCACAGCCGCCGACGGCGCGTCCGGGAACCCCGCGGGGTCCCGCCGGACGGCGGCTGCCGCCGGCTCCACACCGCCGGCCCGTCCACGCCTGACCCGCCGGACGGCCGCCGGCGCCGCCGCCGGGCTCGCCGGAATCGTGCTCCTGATCCTGCTGCCGCTGCTCAACCTGTCCCTGCCCGGGGTGCTTCCCGGGCCCACCTACACCCCGGGATCCCTGCAGCTGCTGGCAATGTGCATGCTGATGGCCGCCGCGGCCCTGACCTACCACCTGCTGCTCGGCGTCGCCGGACTGCTCTCCTTCGGCCATGCCCTCTACTTCGGCGCCGGCGTCTACGGGCTGGCGATCATCCTGCAGAACCTGGACATCCCGCTGCTGCCCGCGATGGGCCTGACCCTGCTGGTCGTGATTGTGCTGGCCCACGTGGTGGGCAGCATCAGCCTGCGGGTCAGCGGCATCCCTTTCGCCATGGTCACGCTCGCGTTCGCCCAGGCCGGCTCGGTGATCGTGGGGCGCAACCCGGACGGCACCACCGGCGGAGACGAAGGCCTGACGCTGCGCACGGAGAACCTGCCCGACTTCCTCGTCGGCGTGGTCAATACCCGGAACCTTTACTGGCTGGCGCTGGCGGTGCTGGTGGTGGTCTTCATCGTGGTCACCTGGGTGGAGTCCTCCCGCGCAGGACACCTCGCCGCCGCGGTCCGCGAGAACGAACTCCGCGTCCGTGTCCTGGGCCTGCAGCCGTACCTCGTGAAGCTGCTGATCTTCGTGGTCTCCGCCGTTCTGGTCAGCATCATCGGCATGGTGTTCCTCCTCCTGCAGAGCGGCGCCGTCCCGCGGGCCATCTCCGCCGACCTGACCATCACCCTGCTCGTTATGGTGGTCCTGGGCGGCGTCGGCTCCCGCTGGGGCGCCGTGATCGGCGGCGTCTTCTACACCATCCTGGACCAGCGCCTCACGACCCTCGCGAACTCCGATGCCATCGATGCGCTGCCGGACATCCTGCGGATACCGTTGTCGGAGCCCTTGTTCATCCTGGGCACCCTGTTCATCCTCGTGGTGCTCTTCCTGCCGGGCGGCCTGACGGGCGCCGCGCAGCGGCTCGCCCAGCGCCGCAACCGGCGCGGCCGGTCCACCGGACACGACCACACCGGTAATGACGGCACCGGCAATGACAGGACCGGTCCTGACAGGACCGGGCATGACAGCACCGCGACGTCCCGCGAGATCCTGGAGGAATCGGCATGACCCCCGCTGACGGACTGCACACCCTGGGCCGCTGGACCACCGACCGCAGCCTCGCCACCCCGCATCGGATCGCCGTCGATGACCGCGGCTGCACGCTGACCTACGGCGAACTGGAACGCCGGGCGGCCGGCCTCGCCGCCGGCCTGGCGGCTGCCGGCTACATGACGGGGGACCGGATCGCGACCCTGACCGGCAACAGCTCGGACCACGTCGTGGTGTTCTTCGCCTGCGCCAAGGCGGGGCTGGTCCTCGTCCCGCTGTCCTGGCGGCTCTCACCCCGGGAACTCGCCGCGCAGCTTGAGCTCGCCGATCCCCAGCTGCTGCTTGTGGAGGACGAGCTGGAGTCCCTCGCCGCGGGCGCCTGCACCCTGCTGGCGCACCGGCCCCGGACCGCCGCGCTGGGCCCGGGCGGCATCGAAAAGTCCGTGCCCCCGCCGTCCCGCGTGCTGCCCGCCGCGGTGCCCCCCGCGGGCACCGCGGCGGTGGACGCCAGCGGGCTCGAACTACGCGGGCCTGGGGTGCGCCGGCTCGAAGCGCCGCGGGAAGTGCGCGACGACGACCCCCTGCTGATGATCTTCACCTCCGGCACCGAGGGCGCCAGCAAGGCCGCCGTGCTGACCCACGCCAACTGCTTCTGGACCAACCTCTCGCTGTCCCGGACGATGGATCTGGGCAGCACCGACGTTGTGCTGGCCGTGCTGCCGCAGTTCCACGTCGGCGGCTGGAACATCCAGCCGCTGCTGGCCTGGTGGACCGGCGCCACCGTCGTGCTGGAACGCGGCTTCGAGCCGGGCCGGGTGCTGCAGCTGATCGCGGAGCGCCGGGTCACCATGCTGATGGGCGTCCCCACCCAGTACCTGATGCTCGCCGAACACCCGGACTTCGCCACCGCAAAGCTCGGCAGCCTCCGCCACGCCGTGGTGGGAGGGGCACCGATGCCGGCGCCCCTGCTGCGGATCTGGCACCGCAGGGGAGTGGCGCTGAGCCAGGGCTACGGGCTGACCGAGGCGTCCCCCAATGTGCTCTGCCTGGCCAACGAGGACGCCGCCCGGATGGTGGGGTACTCGGGCAAACCGTACCCGCATGTGGCCGTCGCGGTCGCCGACCCGGTGACCGGGGAGATCCTGGACGGTGCCGCCGCCGGGGAACTGCTGGTGGGCGGCCCGGGGGTCTTCGCCGGCTACTTCCGCGACCCCGTCGCGACGGCCGCCGTCCTGGCCGGGGACTGGCTGCGCACCGGCGACCTGGTGGAGCGCGACGCCGAGGGCTACATCAAAGTCGTGGACCGGCTCAAGGACATCTTCATCTCCGGCGGCGAAAACGTCGCCCCCGCCGAGGTCGAGGCGGCGCTGCTGGCCCACCCGGCGGTGGCGCAGGCCGCCGTCGTCGGGGTGGAGGACGAGCGCTGGGGCGAAACCGGCGTGGCCTTCGTGGTGATCCGGCCCGGCATGGCCACCGATGAACAGGAACTCTTGGAGCACTGCGCGGCCCGGCTGGCGCGGTTCAAGGTTCCCGGACGGATCGAGACCGTGGGGGCCCTGCCGCGCACGGCGCTGAACAAAGTGCTGCGCGGGCAGCTGCGGCAGCAACTGGACGAGCGCGCGCGGGCGGGACGACCCGACGGCAAGGCCGCGTCCCTGCCCGCGGACGGGGCCGGCGGTGAGCGCCGCGCCGCGCACCGCGCGGGGCACCCGGACCCGGGCCAAGCTGCTGCAGGCAGCCGAGACCGTGTTCGCCTCGGTGGGCTACCACGAGGCCTCGATCGTGAAAATCACCGAGGAGGCCGGCGTCGGCCTCGGCACCTTCTACCTCTACTTCGAGGGCAAACAGGCCATCTTCGATGAGGTGGTCGAGGACCTGAACCGGCGCGTCCGTCACGCCATGGCGGAAGCCGCCGGCTCTGCAGGCACCCGGCTCGAGGCCGAACGTGCCGGCTTCCGGGCTTTCTTCAGGTTCACCGCGGAACACCCCGCGCTGTACCGGATCATCCGGCAGGCCGAGTTCGTCTCGCCCGGGGCCCTGCGGCTGCACTACACCCGGATCGTCAACGGCTACATCGAGGGGCTCAAAGCCGCGCAGCTCAGCGGGGAGGTCCGGGACATGGATCCCACCGTCGCGGCCTGGGCCCTGATGGGCATCGGCGAGCTGATCGGCATGCGTTGGGTGCTGTGGGATGAGGAGGGCGCCGTCCCCGCTCAGGGTGCCCGGCCGGACGTCCCGGAGGAAGTCTTTGAGGAAATGATGCAGTTCATCGAACGCGCGCTCGCCCCCGCGCCGGGCGCCGCCCTCGGACCCGCCGCCACCCCGACCCTGGAAGGGAAAGCCCCATGAACAATCCAGCCAGCACCTCCGGTTACCGGACCACCGAGGTCCAGGTCCGTGGCGGAACCCTGCACACCGCCCTCTGGGGTCCCGAGGACCCGGCGGCGCCGACCATCCTCGCCGTGCACGGGGTGACGGCGTCGCACAAGGCCTGGCCGGCGCTGGCAGAGGCCCTGCCGGAGGTCCGGATCATCGCCCCGGACCTGCGGGGCCGGGGCCGCAGCAACGCCCTGCCCGCCCCGTACGGGATGCCCTCGCACGCCGAGGACCTCGCGGCCGTACTGGACGCGCTCAGCAGCGGGCCGGTGGTCGTGGTGGGCCATTCGATGGGCGCCTTCGCCTCCGTGGTGCTCGCGAACCTGTTCCCGGAGCGCGTGCGGTCCCTCGTGCTGGTCGACGGCGGACTGCCGTTGCAGGTGCCGGCCGAACTCAGTGACGAGCAGGTCATCGCCACCGTGCTGGGGCCGGCGGCCGAGCGGCTGAACGCCACCTTCCCCAGCCGGGAGGCCTACCGCAGCTACTGGAAGCAGCATCCGGCCTTCAGCGCGGACTGGGGTCCGCTGGTGGAGGACTACGTCGACTACGACCTCACCGGCGAGGAACCCGTGCTCCGGCCGGCCACCCGGTACGAGGCGATGGCGGACGACACCGCGGAACTGCACCGCGGCCCCTCCCTCCTGAAAGCCCTGGATGAGCTCGCGGTGGAGACCCTGGTGCTGCGGGCCCCCCGCGGCCTGCTGGACGAACCCGGCGGCCTGTACGGGCCGGGCTATCTGGATGCCTGGGCGGAGAAGCTGCCTGCCCTGACCGTCCGCGAGATACCGGACGTCAACCACTACACGATCATCATGGGCGCTGCCGGCGCTGCCGCCGTCGCGGACACCGTGCGGGAGGCGCTGGCGGTCGCGTAGCGGCAATGCAGCCGCCGCTGGCCGCCCGCCGGTGTGTCAGGCGGCGGACTCCAGGATCCGGGTCTTCGGGGCGCCCCGGAGCGCGGGGGCGGCGGCGGAATTCCAGACATTCGCGTGCAGGTTTGCCAGGAGCGCTTCCGCCTCGGCGCGGCGCTCGAAATCGAGTTCGACCACGACGTAGCGCGGATCGTCCACCGGGCGGCTGATCCGGTGCGCGGTGACCCCCGACGCCGCGCGGTTCACCGGATCGCGGTCGAACGCTGACTTCCACAGGTCAAAATCCGTGATTTCGTGTTCTATCTGCAGGGTGTACATCGCACTCAGTCCTTCCGTTTCCTGTGAGCTGCCGTCTCACTGCCGGCTCCCTGTCTGCAGGGATACTCCACGTTAGGGCGGCCGGGCAGCGGGCGGTATCCCAGAAATCTGGCGGGGGGCATACTGAATTCATGACCACCAGCTGGGCGCTGAGCCGGAGTCTGGAACGCATCGGGCAACTCTGCCGGGACGTGCCCGACGACAGGGAACTGCGTCGGGGAGTGCTGGCCGAGCTGGGCCGGATGGTGCCGTTCAGCGCCTTCGCCTGGCCGTTGGCGGACCCCGGATCGGCCACGGGCACCTCCCCGATGGCCCGGATTCCCTGCCCGGAAGAGCTGCCGGAGCTGATCCGGCTCAAGTATCTGACGCCCGAGGGCCGCTGGACGGCCCTGATGGGACAGGTCCGGCCGGCCACGACCCTGCTCATGGCCACCGGCGGCCGTCCGGAGCGCAGTCCGCTGTGGAACGGGTTGCTGGTCCGCTACGGGGTGACGGACGTGCTCTCCACAGTGTTCGCTGACAAACATGGCTGCTGGGGGTGGCTGGACCTGTGGCGGGCAGCGGAGGACGGCACCTTCTCTGAGCCGGAGACTGACTATCTCGCCACCGCGGCGCCGCTGCTGGCGGCCGGCCTCCGCCGGAGCCGGGCCGCACAGTGCCGGCGGGAGGCGGAAGGGAGCGGTCCCGCGTGGCAGGCCGTGCGGAAGCCACTGCCGCCCCAGGCGGTGCTGACCCTGGACGAGGGGCTGGCCGTTGTGGGACAGACGGCCTCGGCGAGCGACTGGCTGGGCCTGCTGCAGCGCGGGCCCCGGCCGTACGAGGGTATTCCGGCGGAGGTGCTCAATGTCGCCGCTCAGCTGCTGGCACGGGAAGCCGGGGTGGACTCCCACCCGGCCATGTCGCGTGTCCCCGTCGGCCTCGGCGCCTGGGCGCTGCTGCGCTCCACCCGGATGGACACCGGGCGGCCGGGGGCATCCCCTCCGCTCGCGGTGACCATCCAGGAATGCCCGGCGGCGGACCGGCTGGAGGTGTTCGCCCGCTGCTTTGCCCTGACCCCGCAGCAGCACCGGCTTCTGGGCCTCGCCGCTGCCGGACTCAACACGGCGGAACTCGCGGCGGCCCTGCGGATCCGCCCCTACACCGTGCAGGACCAGTTCAAACTCATCTTCGCCGCCTCCGGGGTCCGGAGCCGGGGTGCGCTGCTGGGCCTGGCCCTTGGCACCGCGGCAGTGCCGGCTGATACCGCCTAGCCGCCGGCGAACGGCGGCAGCACGTCAACGACGTCGTCCGGCTTCAGCGCCGCCGCACGGTTCCGCACGGCCACCTCGTTGAGCAGGAAACTGCTCCGGGACAGCAGGCGCGCCAGTGGCGGCGTTCCGGCCGGGGGTTCCGGGCGTTCGACGGCGAGGATCGCCTCGAGCAGCGAGGCGACGGTGGCTCCCGCGGGGAGCTCAAAGCGTTCCTCGTCGACGCCGGCGGCAGCGCGCGCGGCAGCGAAATAACGTACGTTCACGGGTGGTTCAGCCTCCGATGGCGCTCATGCTGCGGTCCGGCTGGACGAAGTCCGGGGCGTCCAGTCCGACGTGGTCCATGCCGTGGGCCTTGGGCTTGATCCACATGGCGTCCTGCCAGCGCTCGGCGAGTTGTTCGTCGCTGGCGCCGTCGCGGAGCAGCCCCAGCAGGTCCACTTCCTCGCGGGAGAACAGGCAGCTCATGATCTTGCCCTCGGCCGTGATGCGGGTGCGGCGGCAATCGGAGCAGAACGGTTCGGTCACGGAGGCGATGATCCCCACGGTTCCCAGCACGGGTCCGGTGGCTTCGGCCGTGCCGGGCACGCGGGCCCGGACCTCGAAGCGTTCGGCGGGGGCGCCGTCGCGGTCCCGCGGGTCGGCGCTCAGCACGTAGTCGACCGAGAGCAGCTCACGGATCTCCGCGGCGGTGATCATGTTCCGGCGGGTCCAGCCGTGGTCGGCGTCGAGCGGCATCTGCTCGATAAACCGCAGCTCGTAACCGCGGTCCAGCGCCCAGGCCAGCAGGGCGGGGGACTCGGCGTCGTTGATGCCGCGCATCAGCACGGCGTTGAGTTTTACGGGGCCCAGCCCGGCGGCCCAGGCGGCGTCGACACCGGCCAGGACCTTGTTCAGGAACGGGCGGCGGGTCAGCTGGGTGAACGTTTCCTCGTGGAGGGAGTCCAGCGAGACGTTGATCCGGGACAGTCCGGCGGCCTTGAGTCCGGCGGCCTTCTTGTCCAGCCCGACGGCGTTGGTGGTCATGGAGATCGGAAGGTCGGGGTGGGCCTGGCGGAGCGCTGAAATGATATCCAGCAGGTCGGCCCGGACCAGCGGTTCACCGCCGGTGAGCCGCAGCTCGCGCACGCCCAGCATGTCAACGCCGATCCGGACGATCCGCACAATTTCCGCCGCGGACATCACCGCCTGCTTGGACAGCCACTCCAGGCCCTCGGCGGGCATGCAGTAGGTGCAGCGCAGATTGCATTTGTCCGTCAGGGACAGCCGCATGTCCGTGGCACGGCGGCCGTAGCGGTCGACCAGGCCGGCGGGCATTCCGGCCGGGCGACCGGACGGCTGCGGGCCGGAGGTGCCCGCGCCGGAACTGTCCTCCGCGCGGGGCTGGGGCATACCAAGCTGAACACTCATAAAGTCAGGCTACGCCACCTCGGCGCCAGCATCACTCCTGTCGGCCCCGGGATTGCGTCGTGGGGGTTCCGCCGTGTTCCTGCTGCGCTCCCGGTGCCGTTGGCCACGCCCTGGTCATCCGGGCGGGACGGCGCGAACCTGTGCTGGCGAACCTATGCTGGAGGAGTGAACACCTCCCAGCACGGGCAGCCGGGCACACTAACAGGCCCCGGCCCGCAAACCCCTGTGCCGCGGATGACGGACCGGCAAGCAACCGGGTGGGCGGCCGCCGCCGGTGTCGTGGCCGTCGGGACGGGACTTGCCCTGGGGGAACTCGCGGCAGGACTGCTGAGCCCCTCGCTCTCCCCGGTGACCGCAGTCGGCGGCGCCGTGATCGATGTGGTCCCGCCGGGCGTGAAGGACTGGGCCATTTCACTGTTCGGCACGGCGGATAAGGCCGCGCTGCTGGTTGGCATGGGGCTTCTCATCGCCGCGCTGGCTGCCCTGTCCGGGATCCTGGAGCTGCGGCGCCGCTTCGCCGGGGTGGCCGTCATTGCCGTCTTTGGCGCGGCCGGACTGGCGGCCGTCCTGGGCCGGTCCGAACTCACCGGGAGCGCGATCCCGGCCCCGCTGCTCGCCGCCGCCGTGGGCATGATCCTTTTGCACTGGCTGATCGGCCGGCTGGGGGAGTGGCAGACCGACGCCGGGCCCGACGCCGGACCTGAAGCCGGACCCGACGCCGGACCTGAAGCCGGGCCCGCAACCGGACCTGAAGCCGGGCCCGACGCCGGACGTGAGTCAGGACTTGACGCCGGACCGCCGCCCGGCGGCCCCGCCGGACCTGACGCCGCGGCGCAGCCTCCATCCCGCCGCCGTTTCCTGCAGGCGCTCGGCGGGACGGCCGCCGTCGCCGCGGCCGCCGGTGTGCTTGCCGCGACGTTCCGGGGAGCCGCCGCCGTCGTGAATGAAGTGCGCAGCAAACTCGTGCTCCCCGTCCCGGCGTCGCCGGCCCCGCCGATCCCGGCCGGAGCCGAGGTCCGGCTGGACGGGGTGGGCCCGCTGGTGACCCCCAACAAGTACTTTTACCGGATCGACACCGCCCTGCGCGTCCCGGTGGTGGACCCGGGCCAGTGGACCCTGAAGGTCACCGGCCTCGTGGAGCGCGAGATCTCCCTGGACTTCGCCGCGCTGCTGGCCAAACCCCTGGTCGAACGGCACATCACCATCGCCTGCGTCTCCAACGAGGTGGGCGGGGACCTGATCGGCAACGCCCGCTGGCTCGGCTGGCCCGTCCGGGACCTGCTGGCCCTCGCCGGCCCAAAGGACGGCGCGGACATGGTCCTGTCCCGCAGCGCGGACGGCTGGACCGCCGGCACCCCGCTCGAGGTGCTGACGGACAACCGGGACGCGCTCCTGGCTGTCGGGATGAACGGCGAACCGCTGCCGCTGGAGCACGGCTTCCCGGCCCGGCTGATCGTTCCCGGCCTCTACGGCTACGTCTCGGCGACCAAGTGGGTCACCGAGCTCAAGGTGACGCGCTTCGCGGACGACGTCGGCTACTGGACGCCCCGCGGCTGGAGCGAGCGGGGACCGATCAAGACCTCCTCCCGGATCGATGTGCCCCGGGGCGGCCGCCCCGTGAACGCCGGGACGGTGGCTTTCGGCGGGGTCGCCTGGGCCCAGCACACCGGGATCGGCCGGGTGGAGCTCCGGGTCAACCGCGGCGCGTGGCAGGAGGCCCAGCTGGCCCCCGGGATCTCCCGGGACACCTGGTACCAGTGGAAACTGGAGCTGCCGCTGACACCCGGCCAGTACGAGGTCCAGGTCCGCGCCACGGACCTCAACGGTGCCGTGCAGGTGGAGGAACGCGCCCCGGTGGTGCCCAACGGCGCCACCGGCTTTCACACGGTTAGAGTTGACGTGAAGTCCTAACCGGCCGGCCGCCACGCCGGGCCGGGGAGCCGGGCCGGCGTGCCACGCCAATGGCTCACGACGAGGGGTCACCAACGCATGCACCGCACCCAGACACGGCACGTCACCGTGGAAGCGCACCGCGAGTCCGTCCGCCAGCTGCTGGCCCCGCTCCGGAGCCCGGACCGGATTGAAGTGCTCCCGCTCCTCGCGGCACTGGGCCGGGGACTCGCCGCGGACGTCGTGGCGCCGTTGGACCTGCCCCCGTTCGCGAATTCGCAGATGGACGGCTTCGCCATCCGCAGCGCCGACGTGCCCGACGGCGGCACCGAACTGCGCGTGGTCGCCCCCGTGCCGGCCGGTGCCGCACCCCCTGAACTGACCCCCGGGACAGCCGCCCCGATCATGACCGGCGCCATGCTGCCGCCCGGGGCGGACGCCGTCGTACCGATTGAAGAGGCCCTGCCCGCGGTCTTCCCCGCGCCCGGCGTGCCGGCCACGGTCCGGCTGCCCGCCGTCCCGGCCAGGAACTTCATCCGCGACGCGGGCAGCGACATCCGCACCGGGGAACTTGCCCTGGCCGCCGGAACCCACCTGGGACCCGGACAGCTGGGACTGCTGGCCGCCCTGGGCTTCACCGAGGCCCCCGTCTACCGGGTGCTGCGGATCCTGCTGGCAACCACCGGCGACGAGGTCGTGGAACCGGGCAGCCCCCTGGGGCCGGGCAAGATCTACGATTCCAACGCCACGCTGCTGGAATCCTCCATGCGCCAGGCCGGTCTCCACGTCACCCGGACCGGGATCTCCACCGACCGCCCGGAGGAACTCGCGCGCCTGCTGCGCCGGCACGCGGCGGACGTGGACCTCATCGTGACCACCGGCGGCGTCAGCAAGGGCGCGTACGAGGTGGTCCGGCAGGCGATGGAGGGCCACAACGTCGACTTCTTCGGCGTCGCGATGCAGCCCGGCGGCCCGCAGGGGATCGGAACCTTCGACGGCGTCCCGGTCCTCGGCTTCCCGGGGAACCCCGTCAGCTGCTTTGTCTCCTTCGAGATGTTCCTCCGGCCCGCGCTCGGCAGCCTCTTCGGCTCGCCGGCGCCCCGCCCGGTGGTCCGGGCACGGCTGGCCGAGGCGCTGACGTCCCCGGCGGGCAAGCACCAGGTCCGGCGCGGCACTGTCCTTCCCGACGGCACGGTCCGGCTGGAAGGCGGCGCCGGCTCGCACCTTGTCAGCGCCCTGGCACACTCCAACGCCCTGATCCAGGTCCCGGAAGGAATTGCCGCGCTCGCCGAGGGCGCCGAGGTGGAAGTATGGATGCTGTGAACGAAGAACACCCCGCAACGGGAACCCCAGGCCTGACCCACCTCCGGCAGGACGGCACCGCCCAGATGGTGGACGTGACCAACAAGGCGGAGAGCACCCGCGAGGCCACCGCCACCGCCACGGTCCGCAGCACCGCCGAGGTCCTGTCCCTGCTCGGCACGGGCGACCTGCCCAAGGGCGATGCCCTCGCCGTCGCCCGCGTCGCCGGCATCATGGCGGCCAAGAAGACCGCGGAGCTGATCCCGCTGTGCCACCCGCTGCCGATCGCGAAGGTCACGATCGACTTCGAGCTCGACACCGACACGGTCACCGTCTTCGCCACGGTCAAGACCCGCGGGGTCACCGGCGTCGAGATGGAAGCGCTGACCGCGGCCTCGGTGGCCGCCCTCAGCGTGTACGACATGATTAAGGCCGTGGACAAACACGCGGTGCTGACGGACATCAAGGTGCTGGCCAAAAGCGGCGGCAAGAGCGGGGACTGGACACTATGAGCATGCCCGAACCACACCGGCACGGCGAAGCCACCGGTCGCAAGGCCGGCGTCGTGATTGCCTCCACCCGGGCCGCGGCCGGCATCTATGAGGACCTGACCGGACCGGTCATCATCGACTGGCTCACCGAGCACGGCTTCGAGACCTACCCGGCCCTCGTCGTTCCGGACGGCGAGGCCGTGGGCGCCGCCCTGCGCGCGCTCCTGACCCAGGCGCCGGCTGTCATCATCACCAGCGGCGGCACCGGGCTCAGCCCCACCGACGCCACCCCGGAACAGACCCTGCCCCTGCTGGACCGGGAGATCCCGGGCATCATGGAAGGCATCCGCGGGGCCGGGACCGCCAAGACCCCGCTCGCGATGCTCAGCCGCGGCCACGCCGGCGCCGCCGGCCAGACCTTCATCGTCAATCTCCCCGGATCCCCGAAGGGTGTGATGGACGGCCTCAGCGTGCTGGATCCCATCCTCGGACACGTGTGCGACCAGCTGGAGGGCAGCCATGGCCACTGACTCGACCTTTGACGTGGTGAACGCGGTGCTCAGCGCCGACCCCATCTCCGTGGACCAGGCCATCGCCGCGGTCGAATCCGACACCGCGGGCGCCGTGGTCAGCTTCAGCGGCGTGGTCCGGAACCACGACGGCGGCAAACCGGTCCAGCGGCTCAGCTACAGTGCGCACCCGACGGCGCACCAGGTGATGGCCGACGTCGTCGCGCAGCTCGTCGCCGAACAGGCCGCCGCAGGATCCGGCGGGACTGCCGGGGAAACCGGCAGCGCGCCGGCCCAGCCGGTGCGGATCTGGGTGGCCCACCGGATCGGGATGCTGGAGATCGGTGACCCCGCCCTGGTCTGCGCCGTCTCCGCCGCGCACCGGGGCCAGGCCTTCGCGGTCTGTTCGGAACTTGTGGACCGGGTCAAGGCCCAGGTTCCGATCTGGAAGGAACAGTTCTTCACCGACGGCACGGTCGAGTGGGTCGGCGCGGGCGCCTGATCCGGCCCCACAACCCCGGGCCCTAAACACGGGGATCAGCGCCCCCCGGGGGGCCTGTAACGCGGGGCCGCCGGTTCCGGCCGGCACCCGCCCCGGCGGTAGGGTTGATGGCATGACCGAACAACTCGCAGTCGCCGTGCTGGGCGCGAACGGGCGCATGGGCGCCGAAGCGGTGGCCGCCGTCGAGGCCGCCGCGGACCTGAAACTTGTCGCCGCGCTGGGCCGGAACGACTCCCTGGACACCCTCGTCGACGCCGGAGCCCGGATCGTGGTGGACCTGACGGTCCCCGAGAGCACCGAGGCGAACGTCCGCTTCGCCGTCGAACACGGCATGCACGCCGTCGTCGGGACCACCGGCTGGGACGCCGACAAGCTGGCCCGGCTCGAGGAGCTCCTCGCCGGCCAGGCCGGCGTCGGAGTCCTGATCGCACCGAACTTCGCCCTCGGCTCCGTGCTGGCCTCCGCGTTCGCGGCCAAGGCCTCGCGCTATTTCGAATCGGTGGAAATCATCGAACTGCACCACCCGGAGAAGGTGGACGCCCCGTCCGGAACGGCCGTGCGCACCGCGCAGCTGATCGCCGCCGAACGTGCCGCCGCCGGCCTCCCTGCCAGCCCCGACGCCACCACAAGCGAGCTCGCCGGCGCCCGCGGCTGCGAGGTCGACGGCGTCCGGGTCCACAGCGTCCGGCTCCGCGGCCTCGTGGCCCACCAGGAAGTCCTGCTGGGCGGTCCGGGGGAGCAGCTGACCCTCCGGCACGACTCCTTCGACCGCGCCTCGTTTATGCCCGGCGTGCTGCTGGGCGTGCGCAACATCGCCTCCCGGCCGGGCCTCACGGTGGGCCTGGACGGCTACCTGGACCTGGGGCTCTGAGCGCCGTGGCCAACGTCCTGACTGCGTTCAAAGCCAACCGCACCAAGATCTGGGTCGGCGCCGTCACGCTGCTGCTGGTCTTCTATCTCGTGGTGTCCTTCCAGCGCGCGGTGCTGCTGATAACGGACGCCAACCCGGTGGCCCAGGCCCTCGGCGTGGCGTACCTGCTGCTGCCGGTGATCGGAGCGTGGGCCCTGGTCCGCGAGCTGCTCTTCGGCGCCCGCACCGAGAAGCTGGCGAAAATCCTCGAAGCCGAGGGCGGCCTGCCGGTGGACAACCTGCCGCGCACCCCCGCCGGAAGGATCATCCGCGAGGCCGCGGACCTGGAATTCGAGAAGTACCGGGCCGAGACGGAAGCCGCGCCGGAGGACTGGCGCTCCTGGTTCCGGCTCAGCTGCGCCTATGACGCCGCGGGCGACCGCAAGCGGGCGCGCGCCTCGATGCGTGACGCCGTCCGGCTGTACCGCACGGGATCCCGCCAGGCCTGAACCGCGGATAGCGGGCTGCCGGATGCGCCGGCTGAACTACCGGATGCGCGCCGGCTGGTAGCGGCCGAGCTGGTTGGCGGCATGCGCCACCCACTCCAGCGGCCCCCGCCACGCCAGTGCCGCAAATATTCCGCCCAGGACCAGGATCGCCACGGCCTGCGCCCAGTAGATGCCCTCGACCGTCCACCCGGACGGCAGCGGCTGGCCGTACAGTGAGGCCATCACGCACAGGTGGGCCGTGTAGAAGCTCAGGGTCATGGCACCGGCGCCGCGCAGCGGGAGCAGCACGTCCAGCCCGATCCGCTGGACCAGCCGGCCCAGCAGCAGGAAGACGCCGACGACGGCGGCCGCCACCCCGGAGGTGTGCAGCAGATCCAGCGTGGTGCCCGAATGCGGGGCACTGGAGGCGAGCCACCAGGCGGAGCCGGTCTGGTCCACACCGGCCAGGTTGACCTGCAGGAGGCTCTCCAGCGGATACGAGGGATCGAGCAGGGTCTCCTGCAGCGCCGCCCGGCCGCCCCAGTCCTCCATCATCACCACGCTGAACCACTTGGCCAGGACTGCCGCCGCGGCTCCCACCGCAATCAGCAGGACCGGGACAGCGGCGGTGTTGAGGGCCAGCCGGCCGATCGCGAGGCCGATCAGCAAATAGGTGATCCACTGGAGGATCGGGTAGTAGCCGGTCAGGAACAGGTCCCCGAGGAGCACTGCCGGCGTGGACAGATCCTCCCACTTGGGGTTGTGGCCCAGCTGCAGCGGCGGTTGGGCCACGAGGAGCCAGGGCCGCAGCAGGAAGGCGAGCGCGGGGCTCACGAGCACCCAGCCGGCGGCCAGCACCAGCAGGTGTTTGACGTCCAGGCCGAGGAACGGCAGCACGCACAGGAACAACACGGCGTAGTGGACCAGGATGATGGCGATGTTCACTTCGAGCCCGCCCAGGGAGAGGCCGACGGCGCCGATCACCAGCGCCCGGAGCGCGATGCCCCGGCGGGCCGCCCACAGCTGCGGACCCTGCAGCGGCTGCTGCTTGCCGGTGGACAGTGCCAGCCCGATTCCCGCGAGAACGGCGAACAAAGCCGAGGCGCGTCCGGAAAACACGAGCCCCACCCAGGTGGGGGAGAGCTGGGCATTGGACTCGAAGGTGGGAAAGATGTGCGTGGCCATCATGCCCAGCAGGGCCAGCCCTCGGGCGGCGTCGATGCCCGACAGCCGCGCTCCGGGGCTGCCGGTTTTGCCGGCTCCGGTCTTGCTCCCGGCCCGGCCCCGGGCGGTCCTGGCTGAGGAGGCTGTTCCGCGCGGGGTCATGTCTCGATCGTCTCATATCCGCCTGTGCGGCAGCCTGCCTTAAGCTGTGGGGCCGCGGCCCTCTTGTATTCGAATATATGTTCGAATACCATGGGCCCATGAACAACACACCAGAGCCCGTCTTCCCCGCATCCGGGACGCGCCGCTCCCTCCGCCAGGAGCAGCGCGTCCCGGACGCGGGGTCCGGTGTCCTCAAGGCGCTGAGCCCCGGCGTCGTGGATTTCCTCTTCCGGCAGTTGGTGGCCGGCGAAGCCGCCGAGGACGTCCAGTGGCAGCGCGAAGGCACCGTCCTGTCCGCGCAGGCCCCGGGGGCCGAACTTGCCCGCCGGCTCGCCGAGACCGACCTCGAATCCCTGACCCCCACCGAGCTGTTCCATTACGTGCGGGCCGCGCAGCGCCTCGCGGCCTGGGCCGAGTCCCTGCGCGAAACCGCGGTGGGCCGCTACTGCACCGCCCCGCCGGGCAATGATGCCCCGCCGGGCGGTGATGCCCCGGCGGCCTGACGCAGCGGCTGCGGCCTGTCCTCCTCCTCCTTCTCCTTCTCCTCCTCCCGGGCGGCCTGCCGCTGGCGGGGCGCGGTGCCTAGGATGGCAGGGTGACCACCGCGCTGACGCTCTCCGCCATCCAGTACACGGCCCTCGACGGCGGCATTCCCGCCAACGTTGCCGAACATATCCGGCTTATCGAAGACGCGGATGACCACGGCGCCCGGCTCGTGGTGTTCCCCGAGCTGTCCCTGACCGGCTATGACCTCACGCGGCTGGCGGACCCGGCGCGGTGGGTGACCGCCGCGGACCCGCGGCTGAACGGACTGCGGGAAATCTGCCGCCGCACCGGGATCACCGCAGTCGTCGGCGCCCCGTTCCGGGAAGCGGACGGCACGCCCCGGCTGGCCTCGCTCGCGCTGCATCCCAACGGCGGGCTGGACACCGGCTTCAAGGTGTCGCTCCACGGCCCGGAGCAGCAGGCCTTCCGCGCCGGAGACCAGACAGTCATCCTGGACCTGGACGGCTGGAAGATCGCGCTTGCCATCTGCCTGGACGCCGCCCGCCCGGTTCACGCGGCGGCAGCCGGTGCCGACATCTATGCCGTCTCGGCCCTCTACACCGCCGGCGAGGACCACCGGCTGGCCCTGCACCTGGGGGCGCGCGCCATGGACAACCGGATGTTCAGCGTGCTGGCCAACCTCGGCGGCACCACCGAATCCGGTCCTTCGGCGGGCGGCAGCGGCTTCTGGGGACCGGACGGACGTCTCATCCGGCAGGCGGCCGGCACGGGGACCGAAGTGCTGACCGCGACCCTGCACTACAGCGCCCTGGACCGCTATGCCCGGGAACGCCCGGCCCGGAATCGCCCTGCCCCGGCCTCCCGCGGGCCGGCCGCCGGGTGAGGCAGCGGGGCCGGGTTTGATCTTCATCACGTTGCCGCCATTGTCGGATCACGCCGGGGACAGGGTAACGTTTTTCATATGGCTGACTCTGATACCCGCTCTTACACGTTCGGAACCCTCGTGACCGCCATGGTCACGCCTTTCACTTCCGACGGTGAGGTCGACTACCAGCAGAACGCCGAGCTGGCCAACAAGCTCGTCGACGACGGCAACGACGCCCTCGTCATTTCCGGCACCACGGGGGAGACCTCCACGCTGGAAGACGACGAAAAGGAAAAGCTCTTCCGCGTCATCGTGGAGGCCGTCGGGGACCGGGCCAAGGTCATCGCCGGAACCGGCACCAACCACACGTCCCACTCGATCGAAATGGCCAAGCGCGCCGCCAAAGCCGGAGCGCATGGCCAGCTGATCGTCACCCCGTACTACAACAAGCCGAGCCAGGCGGGCATCCAGGCGCACATCGAAGCCGTCGCCGACGCCGCCGATCTTCCCGTGATGGTCTACGACATCCCGGGCCGTTCCTGCGTGCCGATCCTGCCCGAAACCATGATCCGGCTCGCGGACCACCCGAACATCGTGGCGCTCAAGGACGCCAAGGCCGACTTCGCCGCCGTGACCCGGGTCCTCGCGAACACGGACCTGGACGTGTACTCCGGCGACGACGGGCTGACCCTGCCGTGGATGGCAGCGGGCGCCGTCGGGCTTGTCAGCGTCTCCGCGCACGTCGCGTCGCGGCAGTTCCGCGCCATGATCGATGCCGCACTTGCGGGCGACTTCGCCACCGCCCGCACCATACATTTCGAACTGGACCCTCTGGTCCGTGCAGTGATGACCCACATTCAGGGTGCTGTTGCTGCTAAGCAAGTTCTTAAGTGGCAGGGAGTCCTGCCCAACTCGGTTGTCCGATTGCCCCTCGTGGAGCCGGACGAAGCTGAGATCGAAACCATCCGCGAGGACTTGGCGGAAGCTGGAATGGTCTTTTCCTGATCAGGTGTTCTTTCTGATGAGTAGAGACCAGGCCGGTCACCGCCTGGAAAGTAGTGCATTATGACCCAAACCGCCCTTCCCGGCCTTGTCACGCCGCCGAAACTGCTCAAGGACACCCTGCGGATCGTTCCGCTTGGCGGCCTGGGGGAGATCGGCCGCAACATGACCGTTTTCGAAATCGACGGCAAGCTGCTCATTGTTGACTGCGGCGTCCTCTTCCCGGAGGAAACCCAGCCCGGCGTGGACCTGATCCTGCCCGATTTCTCCTACATCCAGAACCGCCTCGATGACATCGTCGCCGTCGTTCTGACCCACGGCCACGAGGACCACATCGGCGCCGTCCCGTACCTGCTGCGCCTGCGCGCCGACATTCCCCTGGTGGGCTCCCGGCTGACGCTGGCCCTCATCGAGGCGAAGCTGCTGGAACACCGGATCAAGCCGGTCACCCAGACCGTCACCGAGGGACAGGTCCAGAAGTTCGGTCCGTTCGAATGCGAATTCGTCGCCGTCAACCACTCGATCCCCGACGCCCTCGCCGTGTTCCTCCGCACCTCCGGCGGAACCGTGCTGCACACCGGTGACTTCAAGATGGACCAGCTGCCGCTGGACGGCCGGATCACCGACCTCCGCCACTTCGCCAAGCTGGGCGAAGAAGGCGTGGACCTGTTCATGTCGGACTCCACCAACGCCGACGTGCCGGGCTTCACCACCGCCGAGAAGGAAATCGGACCCACCCTGGACCGGCTCTTCGGCCAGGCCTCCAAGCGGCTGATCGTCGCGTCCTTCTCCTCGCACGTCCACCGCGTCCAGCAGGTCCTCGACGCCGCGGCCAACCACAACCGCAAGGTGGCCTTCGTCGGCCGCTCGATGGTCCGCAACATGGCCATCGCCGAGAAGCTCGGCTACCTTGAGGTTCCCCCGGGCATCCTGGTCGACATCAAGAACATCGACAACCTGCCGGACAACCGCGTGGTGCTGATGTCCACCGGTTCGCAGGGCGAGCCGATGGCGGCCCTGTCCCGCATGGCCAACGGTGACCACCGCGTCGTCGTCGGCCAGGGCGACACTGTCATCCTCGCCTCCAGCCTCATCCCGGGCAACGAGAACGCCGTGTTCCGCATCATCAACGGCCTGCTCAAGCTCGGCGCCGACGTGATCCACAAGGGCAACGCCAAGGTGCACGTCTCCGGCCACGCCGCCGCCGGCGAGCTGCTGTACTGCTACAACATCCTGGAGCCGCTCAACGCGATGCCGGTGCACGGCGAAACCCGCCACCTGATCGCCAACGGCAAGATCGCCCTGGACTCCGGCGTCCCCGAGGAAAGCATCCTCCTCGCGGACAACGGCACCGTCATCGACCTCCGGGACCACCAGGCCGACATCGTCGGCCAGGTCGAGGTCGGTTTCGTCTACGTCGACGGCTCCAGCGTTGGCGAAGTCACGGAAGCGGACCTGAAGGACCGCCAGACGCTCGGCGATGAAGGCTTCATCTCCATCATCACGGTGATCCACCGCGCCACCGGCAAGGTCGTCTCGGGCCCCGAGATCCACGCCCGCGGCGTGGCCGAGGACGACTCCGTCTTCGACGAGATCATCCCCAAGATCAACGCCGCCCTGGAAGAAGCCGTGCTCAACCGCTCGGACCACACCACGCACCAGCTGCAGCAGGTTGTCCGCCGCGTGGTCGGCACCTGGGTCAACCGCAAGCTCCGCCGCAAGCCCCTGATCATCCCGGTGGTCCTGGAGGCCTAAGCCCCGGAGGTCCAAGCTAGGCGGGCCTCAGCAACGTGCTTCACCATAACGGCCTTCCCGGCCTGCCGCAGGCTACCGCTTGCGGCGGACCGGGAGGGCCGTTTTTGCGTGCCCGGCCGGCAACATGGTCCCGGCGGAGGCCCGGAAATCCGCGGTTTTCGGCCCGGAGTCAGGTACCGTAGCGGGTATGGCGACACGTACTTCCTCCGCGCCTAGAGGAAACCCCAGCGGTAAATCAGGCAGCTCTTCGGCTCGGGGCTCCGGCCCGGCTGCGTCCAAAACCAGCAAGCCCTCCGGAACAACGGGGACCGCGCGCACCCGCCAGCTGGCCGCCGTCGAACCCAAACAGCCCTGGCTGGTCCGGGTTGTGGCCGGTGCCTGGCTGGGCGTAGCCCACGTCGTCGGGGCGGGAATCCGCCGGATCGGCTACGACGTCAGCGACCTCGCCCCCGAGGACCGCCGCGACGGCGCAGCCCTGTTCAACCTCGCGCTGGGGGTCTTCGTCGCCACCTTCGCCTGGTGGGGCTTTCAGGGCTGGTTCCCGGACATGGTCTACGGAATCGTCAACGGCACGTTCGGCTGGATGTCGCTGCTGCTGCCGCTCATGCTGATTGTCTGCGCCTTCCGGCTGTTCCGCCAGCCCGTCGACGGCCGCGGCAACAACCGGATCGGGATCGGCTTCCTGATCATGACCTTCGCCGGCACCGGCCTGGCCCACGTCATCGGCGGGGAACCGAGCGTCGCCGAGGGATTCGACGGGCTGCGCCAGGCCGGCGGCATGCTCGGCTACCTCGCCGCCGCCCCGCTGGCCGCCATCCACCCGGCCGTCCCGCTGGCCGTGTACGGCCTGCTCGCCTTCACCTCACTGCTGATCGTCACCGCCACGCCGTTTGGCGCCATCCCGGGCCGGCTGCGCGGTGCCTACGAGCACCTTATGGGCATCGACCTGCAGGACCAGGACGCCAGGGCCGACGGCCACGACCGCAGCTACCTCTACGAAAACGACACCCCGGCCCCGGCCAAAAAGAAGCGCCGCCGCCTCTTCGGCAAGGACCAGGACGAGGACACCGGGCTCGAAGGCTACGTCGGCGACGAGGCCTTCGAACGGGCACTCATCGCCGACGAGGAAGCCGAAGCGGCCCGCGCCGCCGGTGGTGCCAAGACAGCCTCCAGGTCCGTCGCACCGGGAGTGCGCCGCCCCACCCAGGCCGAGCTCGCCGTCGAGAAGATCAAGGCCGCCCAGGGGTTGGGCAGCGCCGCCGCGGCCGGGGACAACGCCACCGAGGCGATCCCGCTCGTCACCCCGGGCATGGTCGCCGCCGGCTCGCTGAACCCGGCAGCCCCCGCACCCGGCGCTGCCGCGGTGGCGGCCGCCGCGCAGGTCCCCTCCAAACCCGTCGTTCCGGTGCCGCTGCCCACCCCCATTCCGCAGCGCACCGAACAGCTCTCGCTCGCCGGCGACGTGACGTATACGCTGCCGGCCTCGGACGTGCTGACACCGGGCTCCATCCCCAAGGAACGCACCGAAGCCAACGACGCCATTGTCGCCTCACTGACCGAAACGCTGAACCAGTTCAACGTCGAGGCACAGGTCACCGGCTTCAGCCGCGGCCCCACCGTGACCCGCTACGAGATCGAACTTTCCCCGGGCACCAAGGTGGAACGTGTCACCGCGCTGTCCAAGAACATCTCCTACGCCGTCGCCAGCTCGGACGTCCGCATCCTGAGCCCCATCCCCGGCCGGTCCGCGATCGGCATCGAGATCCCCAACACGGACCGCGAGACCGTGTCCCTGGGCGATGTGCTCCGCAGCCAGAACGCGCGGCGGACCGAGCACCCCATGGTGATCGGCGTCGGCAAGGACGTCGAGGGCGGCTACGTCGTCGCGAACCTCGCCAAGATGCCGCACCTCCTGGTGGCGGGTGCCACCGGTGCCGGCAAGTCGGCGTTCGTGAACGCCATGATCACCTCCATCCTGATGCGCGCCACCCCCGACGAGGTCCGCATGGTCATGGTGGACCCCAAGCGCGTGGAACTCACCGCCTACGAGGGCGTCCCGCACCTGATCACTCCGATCATCACCAACCCCAAAAAGGCCGCCGAGGCCCTGCAGTGGGTGGTCCGCGAGATGGACGCCCGCTACGACGACCTCGCCAACTACGGCTTCAAGCACATCGACGACTTCAACAAGGCCGTCCGCGCCGGCAAGGTCCACCCGCCCGAGGGGTCCAAACGGGTCATCCGGCCGTACCCCTACCTCCTGGTGATCGTCGACGAGCTCGCGGACCTGATGATGGTCGCCCCGCGCGACGTCGAGGACTCGATCGTCCGCATCACGCAGCTGGCCCGTGCCGCCGGCATCCACCTGGTGCTCGCCACCCAGCGGCCCTCGGTCGACGTCGTCACCGGCCTGATCAAGGCCAACGTGCCGTCGAGGATGGCGTTCGCGACCTCCTCGGTCACCGACTCCCGCGTGGTCCTGGACCAGCCCGGCGCCGAGAAACTGATCGGCCAGGGCGACGCGCTCTTCCTGCCCATGGGCGCCTCGAAGGCCATGCGTGTCCAGGGCGCCTGGGTCACCGAATCCGAAATCCACAAGGTCGTCGAGCACGTCAAGGGCCAGCTCAAGGCCGAGTACCGCGACGACGTCGCCCCCGAGGCGCCGAAGAAGCAGATCGACGACGACATCGGCGACGACCTCGAGGTCCTGCTGCAGGCCACCGAACTCGTGGTCACGACCCAGTTCGGATCCACCTCGATGCTGCAGCGCAAGCTGCGGGTCGGCTTCGCGAAGGCCGGACGGCTCATGGACCTGCTCGAATCCCGCGGCGTGGTGGGCCCCTCCGAGGGCTCCAAGGCCCGCGACGTGCTGGTCAAACCCGATGACCTGGCGACCGTTCTCGCGGCCATGAAGGGCATGGAGGTGCCCGCGATCGCCGATTCCCAGACCGCGGCGCTGAGCGAGAACGCCAACGCCAACGTCGCCCAGGGCGGCTACGCGGAGGACCTCGTCGCCGCGGACCTGGACCGTCGCGGCCAGAACACGGAATACTTCGACGGCGCCGACGGGGCCAACGGCGGCTCCGGCGGCCCGGACGACGACGACGGGGGCTCCGAGGACGCCTGGTCGCTCACCGGACGGTAGCCTAGGAAGGTGACTAGCGCCGAAGCAAACAGCACCGGATCCGCGTCCCGGATCTGGAACCTGCCCAACATCCTGACGATGCTGCGGATTGTGATGGTGCCGTTCTTCGTCTGGTTCCTCCTGCTGGACGCACCGGGGCTGGTCGCCCAGAACGGCGTCTGGCGCTGGATCGCCGCGGCGACCTTCGCCGTCGCCATCTACACGGACAAGCTCGACGGCGACATCGCCCGCAGCCGCGGCCTCGTCACCGACTTCGGCAAGATCGCCGACCCCATCGCGGACAAACTCCTGATCGGTTCCGCCCTCGTGATGCTCTCGCTGCTGGGGGAGCTGCCCTGGTGGGTCACCATCCTGATCCTCGTCCGTGAGTGGGGTGTCACCGCCCTGCGCTTCTTCGTCATCCGCTACGGCGTGATCCCGGCGTCGCGCGGCGGGAAACTCAAGACCGTCATCCAGACCGTGGCCATCTTCCTGTACATCCTCCCGCTGGCCTCGATTGCGCCGTGGCTCGGCGTCGTGGCCTTCGCGGTCATGATGGTGGCCCTGGCCATCACGGTCTGGACCGGCGGCGAATACGTCATCGAGGCCCTCAAGCTGCGCGCCAGCGGCAAACGGGCACAGCAACAGAAGATCCAGGAGGGCAAGTCATGACCGTTCCCCACCGTCCGATCAACCTGCATCACCTGGCCGAACAGGCCGTCACCGGGGCGGTCAGCCGCGGCCTGACCGTTGCCACGGCCGAATCCCTCACCGCGGGCATGGTCGCCGCGATGCTCGCCGACACCCCCGGCGCATCCGGGATGCTCCAGGGCGGGGTGGTGTCCTACCAGAACTCGGTCAAGGCCGACGTTCTTGGAGTGCCCCGGGAGCTGCTGGACACCGTCGGTGCCGTCGACGGCAAGGTCGCCGAGGCCATGGCCGAGGGCGCCCGCAGGATCTGCGGCGCCGACATCGGCGTCGCCACCACCGGCGTCGCCGGCCCGGAGCCGCACGGCGGCAAGGACGTGGGCTCCGTCTACATCGGCGTCGCCACCGCGGACGGCTCGACGTCGTTCGGGTACAGCTTCGAGGGGAACCGGCCGGAGATCCGCGGACAGGCCTGCGCCGCCGCCCTGGAACGCCTGCTGGAGGCTCTGGCGTCCGGAAGCTACCGGGCGTAAAGTTGCCGGGAACAAAACTTGATTCCTAATAGTTGTTACATTGTGTCGCTTCCGAATAAGGGAGGCGCCTAGGATGAAAGCATCATCAGTGTCCGCTTTGACCAGCGGGCTCGACATAAAGAGGGAGCAAGGCGATACAGATGGTAAAGCAGCCCGTATCCGTTAACGGCGTTGTCCGCTGGAAGGATGTGGGCCTCGCCGATCAGGCTAAGAGCGAACAGAAGGAGCGCAAGATGGTTGTACTTCGTCACGAAATCGGTGATGTGCTCCGCGATGTCCGCCAACGCCAAGGCCGTACCCTCCGCGAAGTCTCGCACAGTGCCCGCGTTTCCCTGGGCTACCTGAGTGAAGTGGAACGCGGCCAGAAGGAAGCCTCCTCGGAGCTGCTCTCCTCGATCTGCTCGGCCCTCGATGTTCCGCTCTCCAGCATGCTCCGCGAAGTCAGCGACCGAGTCGCCGTCGCCGAGGGAGTTGCGGTTCCGGACACCGTCCCGCAGGAGTTTGCCCAGCGCTACGGCCGTGACTTGGACCGTGAGCTCAACTCCGACCTGAACGAGGAATTGGCCAAGGGCCTCCTCTCCGGGGCACGCTAGCCCCGCCACCCACTACTCGACAAAAGACCCCGGCGGTGTGCCGGGGTCTTTTGCGTGCCCTATATTCGCCTGCCTCTGACGCCTGCCCGGCGGGTGCCAGCCGGCGGCTGCTGCCCGGCAGCCCGCGGGTGGCCGGCCTCGGCGGAACTGCAGGGCTACTGCGGTTCGTCCCGGGGGAAGCCGTCACGCTCATAGGTGGCGTTGAGTTTGGCGATGTAGCGGGAGAGGGTCTGCAGTTCCTCCAGCGGCCACTCGCCCAGCCGTTCGCGGAAGACTTCGCGCCGCGCGTCCTGCACCTCGTGCATCCGCTCTTCGCCCGTGGGCGTCAGCCGGATGATCTGCGCCCGCCCGTCGAGCGGGTCGGCTTCCTTGGAGACCAGGCCGAGGCGCTCCAGGAAAGCGATCTGACGGCTGACCGAGGGCTTCCCGACGCCGATGCTGGAGGCCAGCTCGGTCAGCCGCATCGGCCCCTGTTTGCGGATCACGGAAAGCAGCCCATAGGCCGCTGGTTCCATGTCCGGGTGAACCTGGCGGGAGAGATGGTGCGAGATCGAACGTGCGCGCCGCCAGAGCAGGCTCAGCTGGTGCTCGACGGCGGTCAGTGCTGTTTCGGTGGAATCGTCAGCGCCGCCGGGGATCCCAGGGCCAACGGCTGAGTTGCTCATGGCAACCATTCTAGAGTCCTCCCGTGCCGTGAGAGACTCGAAGGGTGCGAATCAGTGACTTTTGGCGGCTCATGGACGACGAATTCGGGGCAGGGTATTCCCGGGTCCTCAGCAGCTCCCTGGTCCTTGCGGGGGTCGGCGGCCGGACAGCCGACCAGGCCCTGAGTGCGGGGGTGCCGCCCCGGCAGGTGTGGCTCGCGGTGTGCGAGGTCCAGGATGTCCCGCCCGAGCGGCGGCTAGGCCGTGACGTCAAACCCCGCTGACCCCGGCCCCGGCCCCAGCTCCGGCAGGCGGCGTTCCAGCGCCGTGCCGGCAGCCGGCGCCTGACACGCCGCGCTGATTGTTCGAATATCTGTTCGGGTAGGACTATGCTTTTTTTAGTGCTTTTTCCACATACGCGGGGCATGCAGGCAACTCTGTCGGTGGGTGCCAGTAGCTTCAGTAATGACAGAAAAACCGATCACGAACACTGATCACAACAACCGATCACGACACAGGGCCGGAACGGCCACTCCACAGCGAGAAAGTATTAGAGGTGTGAACCATGGCCGCAGCCCCGGATCGCCAGAAAGCGCTTGACGCAGCGCTGGCCCAGATTGACAAGCAGTTCGGCAAAGGCTCCGTCATGCGCCTTGGCGATGAGGTCCGTGCACCCATCGAGGTCATTCCGACCGGTTCCATCGCACTGGACATCGCCCTGGGAATTGGCGGCCTGCCCCGCGGCCGCGTCGTGGAAATCTACGGACCGGAATCCTCCGGTAAGACCACGGTGGCCCTGCACGCGGTCGCCAGTGCCCAGCGCCTGGGCGGCATCGCTGCCTTCATCGACGCCGAGCACGCCCTCGATCCTGAGTACGCCGCCCGGCTCGGCGTCGACACCGACGCCCTGCTGGTCTCCCAGCCGGACACCGGCGAGCAGGCCCTGGAGATCATGGACATGCTGATCGGCTCCGGTTCCCTGGACGTCATTGTCATTGACTCCGTTGCCGCCCTCGTTCCCCGCGCGGAAATCGAAGGCGACATGGGCGACAGCCACGTCGGCCTGCAGGCCCGCCTGATGAGCCAGGCCCTCCGTAAGATCACCGGCCGCCTGAGCCAGACCAAGACCACGGCCATTTTCATCAACCAGCTGCGCGAGAAGATCGGCGTCTTCTTCGGCTCCCCGGAAACCACCACCGGTGGCAAGGCCCTGAAGTTCTACGCCTCGATCCGCATCGACGTCCGCCGGATCCAGACCCTCAAGGAGGGCGCTGACTCCGTCGGAAACCGCACCAAGGCAAAAATCGTCAAGAACAAGATGGCACCGCCCTTCAAGATCGCCGAATTCGACATCATCTACGGCCAGGGCATCTCCCGCGAAGGCGGCATCATCGACATGGGTGTCGAGCACGGCATCATCAAGAAGTCCGGCTCCTGGTTCACCTACGACGGTGACCAGCTGGGCCAGGGCATGGAGAACTCCCGCCGCTTCCTGCGCGACAACCCCGAACTGGCTGCTGAGCTGGAGCGGCTCATCAAGGAAAAGCTCGGCGTCGGCGTCAAGGCCCCCGCCGAAACCGAAGCAGAACCGAAGCTGAAGGCCGTTGACGGCTTCTAACGGCCGACGGCGCAAAGGGGCAGGATTCCCGTCAAGGAATCCTGCCCCCGGCGTTGACGATGCAGACCGGCCCGGGGACGGCGCCCGCCGGGCGGGTCCTGCCGCCGAACTGGACCGGGATGCGGACCCCGCCGCTGTCGCGCGGGCCATTGTCCTGCGGCAGCTGACAAACTCGCCCAAAAGCCGCCTGCAGCTCGCCCGCAAACTGGCCGAGCGCAACGTCCCGGACGACGTCGCCGAAGCCGTGCTGGACCGCTTCGAGGAAGTAAAGCTCATCGACGACGCCGACTTCGCCGAGATGTGGGTGCGGTCCCGTGCGCAGAGCCGCAAACTCGCCAAGGGTGCGCTCCGGCGGGAACTCGCCGAAAAGGGCATCGGCACGGAAGCCGCCGCCATCGCCCTGGCACAACTCAGCGACGAGGACGAGGAATCCGCAGCCCGCGAACTCGTCCAGCGCAAACTCCGGGGCGTGACCGGGTTCGAGGACCGCGCCGAGCGGGACAAAACCACGCGCCGGCTCGCGTCCATGCTCGCCCGCAAGGGCTACCAGCCGTCCCAGGCCTTCCGGATCGTAGGCGAAGTCCTCGACGACGCCGTGGCCGGTTCGGATGCCGGGTCCCCGGCTGATTTCTGAGGACGCCCCGGCGCCGTGCCGACCCGGTACCCTTAACAGGTGAGTTTGACCATTCCTTCCCCAGCAGCCGGCACCACCCCTTCCACGGACGCCACGTCCACCCCGGGGCCCGGGGCGCAGCCCTCCGCCCCGCAGCAGCCCCGCACCTACCAGGTGCGGACCTTCGGCTGCCAGATGAACGTGCACGACTCCGAGCGCATGTCCGGGATGCTCGAAGCCGCCGGCTACGTCCCCGCCGCCGGGGAACTGGCCGACGTCGTGGTCTTCAACACGTGCGCGGTGCGGGAAAACGCCGACAACAAGCTTTACGGCAACCTCGGCATGCTGGCGCCGGCCAAGGCCGCCAACCCCGGAATGCAGATCGCCGTCGGCGGCTGCCTGGCACAGAAGGACCGCGACACCATCCTGAAGAAGGCCCCGTGGGTGGACGCCGTCTTCGGCACCCACAACGTCGGCGCCCTGCCGGCCCTGCTGGAACGGGCCCGCCACAACAAGGAAGCCCAGCTCGAAATCCTCGAGTCCCTCGACGTCTTCCCCTCCACCCTGCCGACCAAGCGGGACTCGGTCTATTCCGGCTGGGTGTCAATCTCCGTCGGCTGCAACAACACCTGCACCTTCTGCATCGTCCCAGCCCTGCGCGGCAAGGAAAAGGACCGACGTCCCGGCGACATCCTGGCCGAGATCCAGGCCCTCGTCGCCGACGGCGCCATCGAAGTAACACTGCTGGGCCAGAACGTGAACTCCTACGGCGTCGAATTCGGCGACCGGCAGGCCTTCTCCAAGCTGCTCCGCGCCTGCGGGGACATCCCGGGCCTGGAACGCGTCCGGTTCACGAGCCCGCACCCCGCCGCCTTCACCGACGATGTCATCGACGCCATGGCCGAGACCCCCAATGTCATGCCGCAGCTGCACATGCCCCTGCAGTCCGGTTCGGACAAGGTCCTTAAGGACATGAAGCGGTCCTACCGCTCGACCAAGTTCCTGGGCATCCTGGACAAGGTCCGCGAGAAGATCCCGCACGCCGCCATCTCCACGGACATCATCGTCGGGTTCCCCGGTGAAACCGAGGAGGACTTCCAGGCCACGCTCGACGTCGTGGAGAAGTCCCGCTTCGCCACCGCCTTCACCTTCCAGTACTCCAAGCGGCCGGGTACCCCCGCCGCCGAGCTCCCGGACCAGCTCCCCAAGGCCGTCGTGCAGGAACGCTTCGAACGCCTCACGGCGCTGCAGGACAGGATCGCCGCCGAGGAGAACGCCCGCCAGCTCGGCCGGCGCGTGGAGGTCATGGTCACGGCCCAGTCCGGGCGCAAAGCCGGGGAAACCCACCGGCTCTCCGGACGGTCCCAGGACCAGCGCCTGGTCCACTTCTCCGTCCCGGCCGGCGCTGCGACGCCCCGCCCCGGCGACCTGGTCACCGTGACCATCACCGAGGCCGCCGCGTTCCACCTCGTCGCCGACCCGGCGTCGGCGGACGACTACAGCCTTCGCCGCTCCCGGGCCGGCGATGCCTGGGACAGGTCCCAGGCCGACTCCTGCGGGGCACCCGTTCCGGGATCCGCGTCCGGCACCACGGGAGTGTCCCTGGGCATGCCCACCCTTCCCGTCCGCGGCCGCTAACCCGTGACGGACCCGCAGGACGCCCCGGCGGCCACAGCGCAGGTCCCGGAGGCTGGCCCGGCCCAGGACCGCCCGGCCCAGGACAGTGCGGTACCGGCGCTGCCGGTCATCGCCGTCGTCGGGCCGACCGGCTCCGGCAAGTCCGACCTCGCCGTCGCGCTGGCACTGGAGCTCGGCGGCGAGGTCATCAACGCCGACTCCATGCAGTTCTACCGCGGCATGGACATTGGTACCGCCAAGATCACCGAGGCCGAGCGCAGGGGAGTGCCGCACCACCTCCTGGACATCCTGGACGTGACCGAGGAAGCGAGCGTCTCGGACTTCCAGCAGCAGGCCCGTGCGCTCATCGCCGACATCCACGCCCGGGGGAAACGCGCCATCCTGGCCGGAGGCTCCGGGCTCTATGTCCGCGCCGCCCTGGACGTGCTGGAATTCCCGGGCACGGACCCGGCCATCCGGCACCGGCTCGAGGCGGAACTGGAAACCGGCGGGGCGGCGCCGCTGCGCGCCCGGCTGGAATCCGTGGACCCGGTCTCCGCCGGCCGGCTCGGCGACGCGCGCCGGATCATCCGCGCGCTTGAGGTGTTCGAGCTGACCGGAAGGCCCTTCAGCTCCTTCATGCCCACCCGCGAGTACGTCCAGCCCGCGGTGCAGATCGGGCTTGAGGTGGACCGCGGGGAGCTCCGGGAACGGCTCGCCCGCCGGGTCCACGCCATGGTGGAACGCGGGCTGCTCGAGGAAGTCCGGACCCTCGACGCCGCCGGGCTCCGGCTCGGCCGGACGGCCCCGCGCGCGCTCGGCTACGCCCAGTTCCTCAGGGTCCTCGACGGCGAATCCGACGTGGCGCAGGCTGCGGAGGAAACCATCGTCGCGACCCGGCAGTTCGCCCGCCGGCAGCTGACCTGGTTCCGTGCCGACCCCCGGATCCACTGGCTCGACTGGCAGGACCCGGACCTCGTGGCCAGGGCCGCCGCCCTCTGCCTCGCCGGCTGAAAGACCCCCACAGGCGGACGGCTGGCCGCCCGGCTTGCCGGGGCGGTCAGCCGGCGGCCCGGCCCGGAACGGTAACCTTGGAGCATGGATGAAACCCTGGCCCTGGCCGCTGACCGCAACTCCACCGGTGACACTGCAGCCCTGAGCGGACTCAAGTTTTCCAAAGGCCACGGCACCGGGAACGACTTCGTGCTCCTGGCGGACCCCAACGGCACCCTGGCAGTGACACCCGAACAGGTCGCTGCACTCTGTGACCGGCACCGCGGCATCGGTGGCGACGGACTGATCCGCGCCGTCCCGTCCCGGCTGCTCCCGGAGGGCCAGGAGCTGCTGACGGAACACCCGGACGCCGCATGGTTCATGGACTACCGCAACGGCGACGGCTCGCTCTCCGAAATGTGCGGCAACGGCGTGCGCGTCTTTGTGCACTTCCTGATCGCCGAAGGCCTGGTCGAGCTGCCCGCCGGCGAATCGCTGACCATCGGCACCCGGGGCGGGGCCAAAACGATCGTCCGCACCGCCGCCGGCTACGCTGTCGACATGGGCCCCTGGGAGTTCATCTTCCCCGGCGAGGCCACCGCACGGGCCATGGATTCGCTGGTCAGCGCAAGGGGCCTGGAGGTCGCACGCCCCGCCCTGTCCGTCAGCATGGGGAACCCGCATACCGTCGTGGCGCTGGCCGAACTGGCCGAGTTGGAAGCCACCCAGCTGTTCACCCCACCCCACGTGGACCCCGCGCCGCCCCGCGGGACCAACGTCGAGTTCGTCGTCCCGTCCGAGCCGCTGGTCCACGACGGCGTCGGAACCATCACCATGCGCGTACACGAGCGGGGAGTGGGGGAGACCCAGTCCTGCGGCACCGGCGCCTGCGCGGCCGCCGTCGCGATCCGCCACTGGGCCGGCCAGGGCGCCCCGGACGTTTGGAACGTCCACGTCCCGGGCGGCGTCGTCGGAGTGAAATTCTTCCTCGGGGCGGAGGGCCACGAGCACGTCGAGCTCAGCGGCCCTGCGGTGATCGTCGCTACTGGGACGCTTTCCTGACCCGAAGGATACGGAAAGACTTCGAGGTGCTCTCGCGCGTCACCGTGAAGCTGCTGTCCAGTTCCGCGGCAAGCCAGCGCTGCAGGGAATCCGACCCCAGGTTCTTCTGCACCACCAGCCAAGCGGAGCCGCCGGGCGCCAGCCGCGGCAGCCACAGCAAGAGCAGGGCATGCAGCTCGTCCTTGCCGATCCGGATGGGCGGGTTGGACCAGATCGTGTCGAACCGGATCCCGGGGTCGACGGCGTCGGGTGTGCTGGCCGTGACATTGCCCAGCCCCAACAGCGCGGCGTTCTCGTTGGTCAGGGTCACGCACCGTTCGTTGACATCCACGGCGTAGACCCGGGCGTGCGGAGCCCGGAGGGCCAGGGTCAGGGCGATCGGACCCCAGCCGCAGCCGATATCCAGCAGCGTTCCCTGCGGGGCCGGGGCGGGCGCCTCGGCAAGCAGCACGGCCGTGCCCTTGTCGATGCCGTCCGGGCTGAAGATGCCCGAGGACGTCTGCAGGTGCCGGGTCTCACCGGCAAGCTCCACGGTCAGAGGCTTGCGGGTGAACGGCCCGGCCGGCTGGGCGCTGAAATAGTGTGCAGACTCCATAACTGCCCAGATTAGTTGGACCCCGGGCCGTAGGCGAAACCGCGGCGTCGGGCCGTAGGCCGATGGACCGTCTGGCAGCAGGGCCGTCTGCTAGTGTTAAATACATGTTCTTGAACTTCAAGTAGCCGGCACGGGTTAAATCCCGTCCCCGCAGCGACGCAGGTAGTCACCTTCCGCTCAGTGCGCCACCCCGCGACGATCCTGAAAAGGACCCGGCCGCTGGCGCCCGATCCACTTGGAGTCTGGCAGTGCTCATGGAGCCCGGCCGGGCGGAAAGTTTCTCCCTCCTCAAGGCCTCACCACGCCTGTTCCCTCCCTTTCTCACTGCTCCCTCGCGGAGCCCGCCCTGCCCCGGCACCGCTGCCGCGGGCATTCCAGGAGCCCCCATTTGACGAATAGTCGTCAGCCCAGCGCGAATACCGCCCCAGACAACACCGATCGGCACTATTCTAAAACTGCCGAACCTCTAAAGGAGACCATGACCAGTCAGCCCAACACCGGACCCGATTCAGCAGCCCAGGACATGAGTCCTGCGGAAATCCAAGCTGTCATCGACCGGATCCTCTCCAAGGACACCCCTGCCCGGAAGGCAGTCCCCGCTGCCGGCGAGTCCACGTCGGTGCTCGGCAAGGCGCAGGCGATCTCCCGGCAGGGCGAGGAACACAGCAACTATGACGGCGACCAGCAGGACCTCGAGGAACGGCACGCCCTGCGCCGTACCGCCGGGCTGTCCACGGAACTGGAAGACGTCACCGAAGTCGAATACCGGCAGCTGCGCCTCGAGCGTGTCGTGCTGGCAGGCCTCTGGACCGAAGGCACCCTCGCCGACGCCGAGAACTCGCTCCGCGAACTCGCTGCTCTCGCCGAGACCGCCGGCTCGGAGGTACTCGACGGAATCGTGCAGCGCCGCGCCAAGCCCGACCCCGGAACCTTCCTCGGCTCCGGCAAGGCCCAGGAACTCAAGGACATCGTGATGTCCACCGGCGCCGACACCGTCGTCGTCGATGCCGAACTGGCACCGTCCCAGCGCCGCAGCCTGGAAGACATCGTCAAGGTCAAGGTCATCGACCGCACGGCCCTGATCCTGGACATCTTCGCCCAGCACGCCAAGAGCCGCGAGGGCAAGGCCCAGGTGGAACTGGCCCAGCTCGAATACCTGCTCCCGCGCCTGCGCGGCTGGGGTGACTCGATGTCCCGCCAGGCCGGTGGCCAGGTGGGCGGCGCCGGTGCCGGCATGGGCTCGCGCGGTCCCGGTGAAACCAAGATCGAACTGGACCGCCGCCGGATCCGCACCCGGATGGCCAAGCTGCGGCGTGAAATCGCCGCGATGAAGCCTGCCCGGGAGACCAAACGCGCCAACCGCCGTCGTAATGCCGTGCCGTCCGTGGCGATCGCCGGGTACACCAACGCCGGCAAGTCCTCGCTGCTGAACCGGCTGACCGACGCCGGGGTGCTGGTGGAGAACGCTTTGTTCGCCACACTGGATCCGACGGTCCGCAAGGCCGAGACCTCGGACGGGCTGGGCTACACCCTGGCCGATACCGTGGGCTTCGTCCGGTCACTCCCCACCCAGCTCGTGGAGGCATTCCGCTCCACCCTGGAGGAAGTCGCGGACGCGGACCTGATCCTGCACGTCGTGGACGTCTCCCACCCGGATCCGGAAGGCCAGATCGCCGCCGTCCGCAAGGTGTTCAGCGAGGTCGACGCCCGCAAGGTCCCGGAAATCATCGTCCTGAACAAGGCCGACGCCGCGGATCCCTTCGTGATCGAACGGCTGAAGCAGCGCGAACCGCGCCACGTGGTGGTGTCGGCACGTACCGGCGAGGGCATCCCGGAACTGCTCAAGGCCATCAGCGAAGGCATCCCGCGGCCCAGCGTGAAGCTCGAACTGATGATCCCGTACAACCGCGGGGACCTGCTCAGCAAGCTGCACGAGACCGACGCCGAGATCCTCAGCCTCGACCACGAGGAAGCGGGCACCCGCGCCGTCGTGATGGTGCGCGAAGGATTCGCCGCTGAACTGGATTCGTTCATCAGCAATGACTGAAACCGCGGGGACCGAACCCGGCGAAGAACCTTCGGCGGGACCACGCAGCCCGGCCGGCGGGGAGTTCGTCATCGAACTGCTCGACCGCGCCGTGTCCGGCATGGGCGGACAGAGCCGCGACGGCCAGCACGAGATGGCCCGGCAGGTGGCGCACGCGATTGACAGCGGCGACCACCTGCTGGTCCAGGCCGGGACCGGAACCGGCAAGTCCCTCGCCTACCTGATCCCGCTGATCGCCCATTCGCTCGTCAGCGACAAGCCCACCCTGGTCTCCACGGCCACGCTGGCCCTCCAGACCCAGATCGTCGGCCGGGACCTGCCGCGGCTGCTGAAGACCATTACCCCGGCGCTGGAACGGCCCGTCAAGGTCGCCCTCGTCAAGGGCCGTTCCAACTATGTGTGCCGCCACAAGCTCGAAGGCGGCTTCCCCTCCGAGGAGCCCTCCGAGGGCCAGCTCTTCTCGCTCGGCGAGGACACCTCCGTCCCGCATTTCGCCGCGGCGATGGGCGGCCCGTCGTCCCAGCTCGGCAAGGAGGTCGTCCGGCTGCGCGAATGGGCCGAGGACACCGTGACGGGGGACCGGGATGAACTCCTGCCCGGGGTCACGGACCGTGCCTGGCGGCAGGTCTCCGTCACCTCCATGGAGTGTCTGGGCGCGCAGAAGTGCCCCCTCGCGGCCGAATGCTTTTCCGAACTGGCCCGGCAGAACGCCGCGGACGCCGACGTCGTCGTCACCAACCACGCCATGCTGGCCGTCAGCGCCTTCGAGGGCCTCGCGGTCCTGCCGGAGTACGACGTTGTGGTGGTCGATGAAGCCCACGAGCTGCAGGACCGGGTGACGGGCGCCGTGTCCGGCCAGCTCTCCGTCGCGATGGTGCACGTTGCCGCGTCCGGGGCCCGGAAGAACACGGGCATCACCGTGGACGCCCTGAACAACGCCGCGTCCAACCTCGAACTTGCCATTGAAGGGGTCCCCAGCGGCCTCATGCCCAACGGCCTGAACAGCGAACAGCTGGACTGCGTGGACCAGTTGCGGGACGCCTGCCGCGCGGCGCTCTCGGACTCCAAGGGGGACAGCGCCAACACCGCCGACGGCGGCCGCCAGCTCGCGCGCTCCCGCCTTATGGTGATCCTGGAGCTCTGCGAACGGCTGCTCGCCGCCCGCGAAAACCGCGAAGTGGTCTGGTTCTCCCGCAACAGCACCTTCGACCCGCAGCAGGGTTACTCCCAGCCCGACGAGTCCGCGCCGGCCCTGATCAACATCGCCCCGCTCAGCGTCGCCGGGCGGCTCCGCGAGGGCCTGTTCGCGGACCACACCGTGATCCTGACCTCGGCGACCCTGGCGATCGGGTCCGCGTTCGAACCGGCCGCCGCCGGCCTGGGCCTGGTCGGACCGGGTGCCCCGAGCTGGACCGGGGTCGACGTCGGCTCGCCCTTCGAGTACCCGAAACAGGGCATCCTCTATGTGGCCAAGCACCTGCCCAAACCCGGCCGTGGCACGTCCCCGGAGGCCCTCGACGAGCTCGAGAAGCTGATCCGGGCCTCCGGCGGCGGGGCCCTGTGCCTGTTCTCGTCCCGGCGCGCTGCCGAGGACGCCGCCGAGGCGCTGCGGCCGCGGCTGGACATGAGCATCCTCTGCCAGGGGGATTCGACCATGACCGCGCTGGTGAAACAGTTCGCCGACGAACCGGACACCTGCCTCTTCGGCACCATGTCGCTGTGGCAGGGTGTCGACGTGCCGGGGACCTCATGCCGTCTCGTCGTGATTGACCGGATCCCGTTCCCGCGGCCCGACGATCCGCTGATGACGGCCCGGTCCCGTGCGGTGGCCCAGGCCGGCGGCAACGGCTTCATGAGCGTGTCCGCGACCCACGCCGCCATCCGGCTGGCCCAGGGCGCCGGGCGCCTGATCCGCACCACAACGGACCGGGGAGTGGTGGCAGTGCTCGACTCACGGCTCACCACCGAGCGGTACGGGGGATTCCTCCGCGCCGCCCTGCCGCCGTTCTGGCCCACCACCGACCCCGCGATCGCCCTCGCGGCCCTGGAGCGGCTCGCAAAGGAATCCAGGCAGCCCGCCACGTAGCCCGGCGGGAACGCCAAGGGCCCCGTCCGGTGCGGGCGGGGCCCTTCGCAGCTGTCGGCGTGCCGGCTGACCGGTCCTAGAGGGAGCGCAGAACCGAGACGACTTTGCCCATGATGACGGCGTGATCGCCGAGGATGGGCTCGTACTGGGTGTTCTGCGGCAGCAGCCAGGTATGGCCGTCGCGCTGGCGGAACGTCTTGACTGTCGCTTCGTCGTCCAGCAGCGCGGCGACGATGTCACCGTTGACGGCGTCGCCCTGCTGGCGCACGACCACCCAGTCACCGTCGCAGATGGCGGCGTCGATCATCGAATCCCCCGCAACCTTGAGCATAAAGAGCTCGCCGTGGCCCACGAGCTGGCGGGGCAGCGGCATCACGTCCTCGACGACCTGGTCGGCCAGGATCGGGCCGCCGGCGGCGATGCGGCCCACCAGCGGCACCATGGCGGTGTCGGTGGCGCTGGCCAGTTCGGACACGGACAATCCGCCGACCGTGCGCAGGCCGCCCGACTTCTCAGCCCCGGACATCTTCGTCGTTCCCTCGTCGAGGGTCAGCGGCATCAGCACTTCCATGGCACGGGGGCGCTTGGGGTCGCGCCGCAGGTAGCCGAGTTTTTCCAGCTGTGAGAGCTGGTGGGTGACGCTGGAGAGGCTTGCCAGGCCGACGGTGTCGCCGATCTCGCGCATCGAGGGCGGATAGCCGTTGTCCGTGACCGAGCGCTGGATCGTTTCCAGGATCTTCTTTTGCCGGACGGTGAGGCTTTTGGGTGGCCGGGCCGCCTGCGGGCCCCGCTGGGTGGCCCTGCCGCCAGTGGCTTGTGCTGCCATGTTCGCCAACGCCTTTCCGTTCCGCCCGGCTGCCGTGGCTGCGGCTGCCGGGAACTTCCGGTCTGAAATGTCAGACCCTGCTGATCAACTACAGAAGTGGTTGTTCTTTGACTCAAACGTAGGCCAGCCGCAGGGCTTTTTCAAACATTTGTTCTAGCGAGTCTCGACATTGTTCGTTAATAAGTGCTAAAACAGAACAAGCAAGGTTCGAATATGTGTTCTAGTCATTCTCTGTTTTGAGGGTGGGGCACTGTTCGGGCACAGCATGACGTTCGGTTCTTTGTTCGAAGGTTAGGCCGGTTGGCGGCAAGTACGTGGAGTACGCCGGGCGGCACAGTATGGTCCAGGAGGGCTCAGTTCATGTCAGCATCAAGCGCGTTTCACGACACTTTCGGCCGCGACGCATTCGGCGAGTACGGCCGGCCCGACGGCGGTGCGTCCGCCGGCCGGCAGGGCACGGCCAGCAAGCGGGGCGCCGTTGGCAAGCAGCGGGCCAAGCAGGCGCCGCTGCGGCTCACCCGGCGGGGGCGCTTTGTCTTCATCGGGGTGCCGCTGATCCTGCTGGCCGCGCTCATCCTTACCCTCAGCGGCTTCCTCAACGCCCCGGCCAAGGCGGCGGAGTCCGCAGCCGGGCTGTCGCTGACCCCCACGGTGACAGTGACGGTGCAGCCCGGTGAGTCGTTGTGGGCGATCGCCGCATCCGTGGCACCGGAACGGGACCCCCGCGACGTTGTCACCGATATCATCCAGCTGAACAACCTCGAAGCCGCCCGCGTCGTTCCCGGCCAGGCGCTCTTCATCCCGTCCAAGTAAGCCGTTCAACCCGTCACAGTTTCAGGGCCCGCCGCGGTCTCACTTAAACTGGTGCAGTGACTGACCAGCTAGAGCGCCTGAACCGACTTCCCCTCCGGACCAATCTGCGCGGACTGACGCCGTACGGCGCGCCGCAGCTGGACGTCCCCATCCTGCTCAATGTCAACGAGAACACTCATGGTGTTCCCGCCGACGTGCGCGCCGCCATCTCGGAGGCCGTCACGATCGCCGCGGCCGGCTTGAACCGTTACCCGGACCGCGAGTTCACGGAACTGCGCGAAGCCCTCGCGGAATACCTCGGGCACGGACTCGGGGCGGACAACATCTGGGCAGCAAACGGCTCCAACGAGGTTCTCCAGCAGATCCTCCAGGCGTTCGGCGGCCCGGGGCGCACCGCCCTCGGATTCCCTCCCACGTACTCCATGTACCCGCTGCTGGCCTCCGGCACGGACACCGGGTACATCGTCGGGGTCCGCGCCGACGACTACGGACTCAGTGCCGCCTCGGCCGCCCGCCAGGTCCGCGAACTCCAGCCGAACATCGTTTTCCTGTGCTCCCCGAACAACCCCACCGGCACCGGGCTGGGCCTGGACGTCGTGGAGGCCGTCTACGAGGCCGGGGAAGCCAGCCAGACCATCGTGATCGTCGACGAGGCGTACCACGAGTTCGCCCACGACGGCACGCCCAGCGCCCTCACGCTGCTGCCCGGCCGGGAACGGCTGATCGTCTCGCGGACCATGAGCAAGGCCTTCGCCCTCGCCGGCGCCCGGGTTGGCTACATGGCCGCGGCGCCGGAGGTGACCGACGCCCTGCGCCTGGTCCGGCTCCCGTACCACCTCTCGGCCATCACCCAGGCGACAGCCCTGGCCGCCCTGCACCACCGGGTCGCGCTGATGGCCGACGTCGAGGACATCAAGCGCCAGCGGGACAGGATCGTGTCCGAATTGCAGCGGATGGGCCTCAAGCCGGCTGCCTCCGACTCGAACTACGTCTTCTTCGGCGGTCTGGACAACCCGCACGAGGTCTGGCAGGGCCTGCTCGACGCCGGTGTGCTGGTCCGGGACGTGGGCATTCCGGGGCACCTGCGTGTCACCGCCGGGACTGAGACGGAAACCACAGCCTTCCTCGAAGCCCTCGAACGGATCCTGGCCGGCCGCGCCGTGCAGCCCGCCTAGACTTAACCCAGGACATCCACCCTGCCCTGTTCGCCGGGCACCGTCGTCATCCAAAGGACACCCACATGAGCAACACCGGATCAACCGCTGCCGAGGGCCGGACCGCACGCATGGAACGGACCACCAGCGAGTCATCCGTGCTGGTCGAGATCAACCTGGACGGCACCGGCGTCTCGGACATCAGCACCTCGGTGCCGTTCTACGACCACATGCTGACGGCGCTGAGCAAGCACTCCCTGATCGACATGACGGTCAAGGCCACCGGCGACACGCACATTGACGTCCACCACACGGTCGAGGATGTGGCCATCACCTTCGGCGAGGTCCTGCGCACCGCGCTCGGAAACAAGGCCGGGATCCGCCGCTTCGGCGAAGCCACCGTTCCCCTCGACGAGGCCCTCGCGCACGCCGTCGTCGATGTCTCCGGCCGCCCGTACCTCGTGCACGGCGGCGAGCCTGCCGGCCAGGAATACCACCTGATCGGCGGACACTTCACCGGTTCCCTGACCCGCCACGTCTTCGAGGCGATCACCCTGCACGCCGGAATCTGCCTGCACATGAACGTCACCGCCGGCCGGGACCCGCACCACATCGTCGAGGCCCAGTTCAAGGCCTTCGCCCGCGCCCTGCGCGCCGCCGTCGAGCCGGATCCCCGCGTCGAGGGCATCCCGTCGACCAAGGGTGCCCTGTGACCGGGAAGATCCTGAAGGACGGCGCCATCATCGACCCGGACGCCGGCCGGAAGCCGGCCTCGCCGGACGGCAAGCCCACCGTCACGGTCCTGGACTACGGCTCCGGCAACGTCCGGTCCGCCGTGCGCGCCCTCGAACGCGCCGGCGCCGAGGTCATCCTCAGCTCCCGGCCGGAGGACGTCCTCAACGCCGATGGCCTCGTGGTCCCCGGGGTCGGGGCGTTCGAAACCGTGATGCGCGAGCTCAAAGCCGTTGATGCCATCCGCATGATCGGGCGCCGCGTCGCTGGCGGCCGCCCCGTGCTGGCCATCTGCGTGGGCCTCCAGGTCCTCTTCGAGGCCGGCGTCGAGCACGGCACCGTCGCGGAAGGCATGGGGGAGTGGCCCGGAAAGGTCGAGCTCCTTCCCGCCGACGTCGTCCCGCACATGGGCTGGAACACCGTGTCCGTCCCGGCGGGGTCCAAGCTGTTCGCCGGTGTCGAGGACGAACGCTTCTACTTCGTGCACTCCTACGGGGTCCAGCAGTGGGACTTCGACGTCATCCAGCCGCGCATGACGGCGCCGCTTGTCACTTGGTCGGAGCATGGTGCCCCGTTCATCGCCGCCGTGGAAAACGGCCCGCTGTGCGCCACGCAGTTCCACCCGGAGAAGTCCGGCGACGCCGGCGCGCGCCTGCTGCGCAACTGGGTGGAAGGCCTGCGGGAGCGCTCCGGCACCCCCGCCGCCCCGGAAGCCGGGACCGCCTAGATGTGGTCCATCGTCCTGATGGGCCTCGCCGGCCTGCTGGTCGGCGGAGCGCTGTCCTTCCGCCAGCAGAAGAGCCCGCGCTGGGTCCAGGTCGTGTTCTACGTCCTGGCTGGAATGGCGCTGCTCGCCGCCTACCTCCTGACACTGCCCGCCGCCTGACCCCCCGCGGCGCCCCCGACCACCTGCCGACCCTGAAAACTGAGGATCCACGATGACCACCGAAACCCCGCTGCCCGTGCTGGAGCTGCTGCCCGCCGTCGACGTCGTCAACGGCCAGGCGGTCCGCCTCGTCCAGGGCGAGGCCGGCAGCGAAACGAGTTACGGCACCCCGCTGGAAGCCGCGCTCAACTGGCAGCAGCAGGGGGCTGAGTGGGTCCACCTCGTTGACCTCGACGCCGCGTTCGGCCGGGGCTCCAACGCCGACCTGCTCCGCGAAGTGGTCGGCCGGCTCGACATCAAGGTGGAGCTCTCCGGCGGCCTGCGCGACGACGAGTCGCTCGAGAAGGCCCTCGACCTTGGGGTCGCCCGCGTGAACCTCGGCACCGCGGCCCTGGAAAACCCGGAGTGGACGGCCCGGGTGATCGAGCGCTTCGGCGACCGGATCGCCGTCGGGCTCGATGTCCGCGGCACCACGCTGGCCGGCCGCGGCTGGACCAAGGAGGGCGGCGACCTCTGGGACGTCCTCGGACGCCTCGAAGAGGCCGGCTGCGCCCGTTACGTCGTCACCGACGTCACCAAGGACGGCACCCTCCAGGGACCCAACGTCGAACTGCTGCGCCAGATGGTGGAGAAGACCGGCAAACCCGTGATCGCCTCCGGCGGGATCTCCAGCCTGGACGACCTCAAGGTCCTGCGCTCCCTCGTGCCGCTCGGCGTCGAGGGCGCCATCGTCGGGAAGGCCCTCTACAACGGCAACTTCACGCTGCCCGAGGCCCTCGACGTCGCCGGCCGGCGCTAGCTAAGTCCGCAGCATGGAGCACCGTCCCGCGGGCGAGCACGCCGCCGACCATCCCGCCACGTCACGCCCGTTGCCCGGACACATCGCGGCGGCCCTGGCCGGCGCGGGCGGGGCCGCGGACTCGGCGGGCCAGCCCTGGGCCGGACGCAGCCTGTCCGGCGACAGCGCCCACATCCACAATTTCGAGGACGACGACGGCGCGGCCGACGCCGGATACCTCGCGGCGCTGGCGGCCCTCGCGTCCGGCGACGGCGACGAGGCCGCGGTGGTGGCCGCGCTGGCGACGGCACGGGTCTTCGTCCCGATCCTGGCCACCCTCGCCGAAGAAGGCGACGGTGCCGGCGGCCTGCAGGCCGACAAACAGGCGGACATGGCCCTCGTGACGCTCAAGGCCCCGGACGGGCGGACGGCGATGCCCGTGTTTACCTCGGCCGCTTCGCTCCAGGCCTGGCACCCGGAAGCACGCCCGGTGGCCGTCTACGCTGCCCGCGCGGCACTCTCCGCGGTCGCCGAGAACGCCGAACTGCTCGTGCTGGACCCGGGCTCGGCAGTGACCTTCGTCGTGCGCCGGCCCGCCGTGTGGGCCCTGGCCCAGCAGCGGGACTGGACCCCGTCGTACGCTGATCCCGAGCTCGCCCGGAGCCTCGGCGAAGCCGCGGTTGGCTTTCCCGCGGTCCGCCGTGTTGAAATTCATCCAGGCGGTGGAGTTGCCTCGCGTGCGGCCGACGGGACCCCGTTGCAGGGCGGGGGCCCAGGCCCGGAACTCCGCGTCATGCTCTACCTTGAAGACGGGCTCGACGCCGCCGGCGTCCAGTCCATCGTGTCCGGCCTCAACAGTGCCTGGGCGCGGAATGAAGTATTTGCTGAGCGGGTTGACTCCATCGAGGTCAAATTGCAGCGCGCAGCACAGTAGCTGACGGCCAGCGGGGGAGATCCCGGTGCTGCCGGGGGCAGTACCGGAAGGATGAAAGCTACGTGAACTTCGCGCTGTACCGGGAGCTGCTGGCCGTTCGGCCGATCAGGCGGCTCCTGCTGGTGGGGATGGTGGCCCGCATACCGCACTCCGCGGCCGGGGTCCTGCTGACCCTGCACATCGTCCTCACCCTCGGGCAGGGTTACGCCGCGGCCGGGGCCGCGGCTGCCGTGATGACCATCGGCATTGCGGTCGGAGCACCCTGGCGCGGCCGGCGCGTCGATACCGTGGGCCTGCGGCGGGCCCTTATTCCGTCGGTCATTTGCGAGGCTGTCATCTGGTCGGTGGTGCCGCACGTGTCCTACGAGCTGCTGCTGCCGCTGGTGTTCGTCGGCGGCCTGCTGACCCTGCCGATCTTCAGCGTCGTCCGCCAGTCCCTCGGCGTCCTGGCCACGGGGGAGCAACGGCGCACGGCTTTTGCCCTCGACGCCATCTCCACCGAACTGGTCTTTATGATCGGCCCCGCGGCGGGGGCCCTCGTCGCCACCGCCGGACTCTCGGTCCTGGGGCTGACCATTGTTGGTGTCGCCACCTCGGTGTCCGGGCTCTTCCTGATGTGGTTCAACCCGCCGACCCGCAGCGCCGAACCCGGCCCTGGGGCCGAAGCCGCGTCCGGTGCCGGGTACGAGTCCGATGCCGCGTTCGAGGCAAGCCAGCAGGAAGCAGCCGAGGTTGCGGTGGTCGCTGCCGCCCCGGCCCGCCTGCAGGAGGCTGCCGCTGAGTTCGCCCCGCTGGCCGCCGCCGGGGACCGGCGACTGGAACGTGCCGGGCTGCGCCACAAGGTCATCCATAATTTCGTCTGGTTCACCCCCGCCGTGGCCGCCGTCTTTGCCGTCGCCGCCGGGGCCGGCATGGTCCTCAGCGGCACCGACGTCGGGATCGTTGCCGCCCTCGAAACCGGCGGCCACCAGGCCGAGATCGGATTGGTCTTCCTCTTCTGGTGCGGGGCTTCGGTGGTCGGCGGCGTGATCTATGGCGCCATGCACCGGCCCATCTCGCCGATCCTGCTGCTGATGGGGATGTCCGCGCTGAGCATTCCCATGGCCTTCGCGCAGGACACCTGGACCCTCAGCCTGCTCGCGCTCCTGCCGGGACTGCTCTGCGCCCCGGTGCTGTCGGCAGCCTCGGAGAAGGTCGCCGAACTCGTCGACGAGCGCCGCCGCGGCGAGGCCATGGGCTGGTACGGCTCGGCCCTCACCGGCGGCGTCGCGCTCGGCGCGCCGCTCGCCGGCGTGTTCATCGACGGCGTCGGCCCCTCCTCCGGATTCGTCGCCGTGGGGGTGGGCGGCGTCGCGCTGTGCCTGCTGGGGCTGGTGCTGCAGCACCGCCGCCGGCGGCGCCTCGCCGCAGCCTGAGCGCCCCGGGACCGGCACGGCCCTAGGCCGCGGGCCTTAACCGATGGCGGCGGGCGGACCGGTGTGGTCCGCCCGCCGCCGCGGTGCCGCTGGCAATGCTTAGTTGACCGGTAGCTTCGTGGTCCGGGTGATTAGTTGACCGGGCCGGTGTATTTCTCGCCCGGCCCCTTGCCCGGTGCGTCCGGGATGATGGATTCCTCGCGGAAGGCCAGCTGCAGGGAGCGCAGCCCGTCGCGCAACGGTCCGGCGTGCTGGGAGCCAATCTCCGGAGCGGCCGCGGTGACCAGGCCTGCGAGGGCCGTGATCAGCTTGCGGGCCTCGTCCAGGTCCTTGAGTTCTTCGGCGTTTTCCTCGGCGGCGAGGCCAAGCTTCACTGCGGCGGCGCTCATAAGGTGCACGGCGGCGGTGGTGATGACCTCGATCGCGGGCACCTCGGAGATGTCGCGGATCTGCTGTGAGACGTCGCCCTGGGCGCCGGCGGGCTCGTAAACATGTGAATTACTGTCTGAAGTGCTCATGCTGGTAAGCTTGTCACAGACCGACTGATTGTCGTTATTTCGCTCCGGTAGCTACTGTCCTACAGTAATACTGCGGCGGTCTGACAGCCGGAACCCGTCCGCAACCGACATGCCCGTCATGCAGGTGCGCCGGACGGGATTTCTTCTGTAGAATCGACTTTCAGTTTGCAAGCGGAGTTCTCTCCCACCCGCGTCAACCGCTCTCCTTCGGGAAGCTTCGCAAGAAGCAAGGTTGCCGGGTACCTGGTCGGGCATTTTTCCCGGGCGTCAGCCCTGGCAGGATGCATGCCGCCTCACACGAGGCAGGCAGTTCCGATCTTCGAGGCCTTCGATTGCTCCGGCAATTGGGGGCCTTCTCTTTTTGCCGGTGGAATACCCCTCACGAACACAGGAGCTTTAACATTAGCGAGCCAAGAATCAATGAGCGTATCCGCGTCCCCGAGGTGCGGCTGGTCGGCCCTGCAGGCGAGCAAGTAGGCGTTGTCCGTATTGAGGATGCCCTGCGTTTGGCTGCCGAGTCCGATCTTGATCTCGTTGAAGTTGCACCGCAGGCCAAGCCTCCGGTGTGCAAGCTGATGGACTTCGGCAAGTACAAGTACGAAGCCGCGGTCAAGGCACGCGAAGCCCGGAAGAACCAGACCAACACGGTCCTGAAGGAAATCCGCTTCCGCCTGAAGATCGACACCCACGACTACGAGACGAAGCGCGGCCACGCGCTCCGCTTCCTCGGCGCCGGTGACAAGGTCAAGGCCATGATCCAGTTCCGCGGCCGTGAGCAGCAGCGCCCCGAGATGGGCATCCGCCTGCTCCAGCGCTTCGCGGACGACGTCGCCGAAGTCGGCGTCGTGGAGTCCAGCCCGCGTATCGATGGCCGCAACATGGTCATGGTCGTCGGTCCCCTGAAGAACAAGGCAGAAGCCAAGGCAGAGGCCCGCCGCGCATCGCAGCGTGCGGAAGCCAAGGCCGAAAACGAGGCCAAGGCCTCCGGTGACTTCCGCGTTGACACGTCCGGCCCCGAAGCACCCCTGACGCAGTCGCTCGCCGATCTGCTGCCGGAGGGCTACCAGGTCCGGACCGAGGCGCCCGAGGCTGAGGCAACCGCAACGGAAGCCCCCGCCGAGGAAGCCGCTCCCGCCGTCGAGGCTCCGGCTGAAAAGGCTGAGGCCGAAGCCGCGAAGGCCCCGGCCGCCGAGGCCAAGGTTGAGGAAGCCCCGGCAGCGAAGGCTCCCGTCCAGGAAGCGCCGAAGCAGGAGGCTCCCAAGGCCGCTCCGAAGCGCGAGGCTCCCAAGGCTGAGGCCCCGAAGGCTGAGGCTCCGAAGGCCGCAGTCAAGCCGGCAGTAGCCAAGGCGCCCGCAGCGCCCAAGGCCGCTGCCAAGGCTCCGGAAGCCGCGACGGCTCCCGAGGCTGAAAAGGCCGCTCCGGCGGCAGCGCCGAAGCCGGTTGCTGCACCGAAGCCGGTGCCGCGTCCCGCGGCGCCGAAGCCTGCTGCACGGCCGGCTGCCCCGAAGGCCGCCGCCAAGCCGGGCACCAAGAAGACCAACTAGCTCAGGGCTGCCGGACAGCAATGTCCGGCAGCAAGAAACCAGCACGCCGCCCGCAGGGGCGGCTGCACGAAAGACTGCAGACCCTGTCTGCGGATACGTAAGGAGATCGGTTCCCATGCCGAAGATGAAGACCCACAGTGGTGCTAAGAAGCGCTTCAAGCTGACCGGCAGCGGCAAGCTGCGCCGCCAGCAGGCCAACCGCCGCCACTACCTCGAGCACAAGTCCTCCAGGCTGACCCGCCGCCTCGCCGGCGACAAGATCGTCTTCAAGGGCGACGCCAAGGTCATCCGGAAGATGCTCGGCATCTAAGTTCCAAGTTCTCTGACTGTTCGCCACCTGGCAGCAGTCAACTACCAAAAAGGCTTCTCAGGCCAGCCGGTTGTTCCGGCAGTAGACGCTTGGGATCAGAATTCTGAAGGAGTACGCACGTGGCACGTGTGAAGAGGGCGGTCAACGCCCACAAGAAGCGCCGGGTTATCCTTGAGCGCGCCAAGGGCTACCGTGGACAGCGTTCACGCCTGTACCGCAAGGCCAAAGAGCAGCTGCTGCACTCGTTTGTGTACAGCTACGGCGACCGCAAGAAGAAGAAGGGCGACTTCCGTCGCCTGTGGATCCAGCGTATCAACGCTGCATCCCGCGCCAACGGCCTGACCTACAACCGTCTGATCCAGGGCCTCAAGGCCGCTGAGGTCGAGGTTGACCGCCGTATGCTGGCAGAGCTGGCCGTCTCCGACGCCAACGCTTTCTCCGCGCTGGTCAAGATCGCCAAGGACTCCCTGCCCGCCGACACGTCCGCTCCGGCCGTTCAGGCTGAGGCTGCACCGGTTGCCAAGAAGCCGGCCGCCAAGAAGGTCGCCGCCAAGAAGCCGGCTGCCAAGAAGGCCGCCGACAAGGCTGCCGAGTAGTACCTGTAGTCGTTCGATAACGTCGTCGTTCAGGAACCGGCTGGAAAGCTACTAAGGTTCTTGTATGAACGAAACCGGGCGCCCGCAAGATGTTTTACTTTCCAACCCCCGAGCTGATCGGGTGAGGAAGGTGGCTCAGCTTGCCGGGCGCCCGGCCCGTTTAAAGCGCAGCGAGTTCCTCGCGGAGGGCCCCCAGGCTGTCCGGGAGGCCCTGACCCTGCACCAGAAGAGGATTGCCGCGGGGGAGCCCGGCGTCGTCTATGAGGTCTACGCGAGCGAGGCCTGCCTCGACCGGCACCCGGACCTGGAGACACTCGCGGAAGGGGTCACGGCGTTCCTCGCCACTGACGAAGTGCTCGCCGCGATGGCGGACACGGTCACCCCGCAGGGCATCCTCGCGGTCTGCGGTTTCCTGGACGTGAGCCTTGAGCAGGTGCTCGACGCCGGCCCGCAGCTGGTAGCCGTGCTGTGCCAGGTCCGCGATCCCGGCAACGCCGGCACCGTGCTCCGGGCAGCGGACGCGGCCGGCGCGGACGCCGTCATCCTGACCGCATCCAGCGTGGACATCTACAACCCCAAGGCGGTGCGCTCGACGGCGGGATCTCTCTTCCACCTGCCTGTTGTGCTCGGCGCCGAAGTCGAGGAGACCGTGGCCCGCTGCAAGGAACGCGGCATCGGGGTCCTCGCCGCCGACGGCAACGGGGAACTGAACCTGGACCGGCTGCAGGACCAGAACGCGGCCCGCCGGCTGGGCGCGCCGCCGCGCGAGTCCGGGTACGCGCTGGAGAACCCGACCGCCTGGCTCTTTGGCAACGAGGCCCAGGGCCTCGCCGAGGAAGAACTCGCCCTGGCAGACCACCGGGTGGCCGTGCCCGTGTACGGGGCCGCTGAAAGCCTCAACCTCGGCACCGCAGCGACGGTCTGCCTCTACGCCAGCGCCCGCTCACAGCAGGACGGCGCGACAAACCCGGCCGGCTGATTTCCGCGCCGGTACGCGGCAGCCGCCCGGCAACAGGCAAAAAAGTACGGCGGGGGTCCACCAAAAGGTGGGCCCCCGCCGTCGTACCTGTGCAGTTAACTGGTCTTTTTGCGTCCTGTGATGGCGCCGTAGACAAGGGCGACCAGCAGGCCGCCGACAATGGCCAGGAGCCAGGAACCGAGATTCCAGAATTCCATCTTGCCGCCGCCAAACAGGAGATCGCCGATCCAGCCGCCGACAACTGCGCCGACAACGCCGAGCACGAGGCTGGTGACCCAGCCGCCGCCGACCCTGCCAGGCATAACTGCCTTGACGATTGCACCTACTATGAGTCCGAGAATGATCCAGCCAAGAAAGCCCATTACTCCTCCTACATATCGTCGGCATCCAAATGGTGAATCCCGATTATGGCTTCAAGCTAACATAGGCCAGTTTGCTTGTCAGCAGGATCACACCCAATCGTTATCTGCCCGGTGACCTGCGCTGTTGCGGGCTAATCGGGCCGCCTCACCCAGTCGGAGCGGTGCCGGGTGCGGTGCTCCGGCGGGCCGACAACGGGGACGGTATTTCTTGTGGGCGGCAAGCGCGCCAAGCGGGCGGCGAGCCCGGGGCATCCGTTCGGCTACGGACGTGAGCGTTACATCTACGCCTTCATCGCCGAGTCCTTCTCGTTCCGGACCGCGATCATCGAATCCAACCACGTCCGCGGCAAGCAGAGCTGGGTCACGTTCATCCGCAGTGCCAAGCAGCCGGAGCTGCCGGTCATTCTCCTGGAAGACCTCGGCGCGCTGGTCGGCCTGGTTTTCGCGCTCTTCGGTGTGAGCACGACGCATCCACCTCAAGACCCTGCACCTTGGCCCGGAGGAACTGCTGGTCGCCGCCAAAATCAGCATCGGTTTGTGAGGGGCCGCCGGACGGTAGCCGCATCGCGGGCTACCGGGCCAGCGGCCTCCTGCGTTCCACCAGTCCGCTGACGAGCGCGACGCCCAGGCCCAGGACGGCCAGCACGGCACCCACGAGGGCCGGTGCCACGTAGCCCCAGCCCCAGGCGATCACCAGGCCGCCGAGGAACGCCCCCAAAGCGTTGGCGACGTTGAGGGCCGCATGGTTCAGCGAGGAGGCCAGCGAGGGGGCGTCAGGTGAAGCATCCAGCAGCCGGGTCTGCAGCGCCGGGACCAGCAGCGAACCGGCGGCGCCGACGACGAAGACCATCACGTAGGCGGACCACGGCCAGTGCACGGCGACGGCGTAGACCACAAGGGCCACGGCGATGCCGGGCAGCACCCAGTAGATCGTCCCCATCACGGACCTGTCCGCGATCCGGCCGCCGACGATGTTGCCGGCCACCATGCCCAGCCCATAGAGCGCGACAACCAGCGGGAGCCAGGCCGCGGGAATGCCCGCCACGGAGGTCATGGTGTGGGCGATGTACGTATAGGTGGCGAAGAAGCCGCCGAACCCCACGATGCCGATCAGGATCGCCAGCCAGACCTGGAGCCGTTTGAGGGCGCCCAGTTCGCGGCGGAAGCTCGCATCCGCGTGCGGCTTCTGGTACGGCAGGAACTTCCAGAGCATCACCAGGGTGAGGATGCCGATCAGGCCCACCAGCAAGAACAGCAGCCGCCAGCCGTACGCCTGGCCCAGCCAGGTGCCAAAGGGTACGCCGATGACGTTGGAGACGGTCAGGCCGGCCATGACCATCGAAATGGCCCAACCACGTTTGGTCGGTGCGACCAGTGACGCCGCGATCACGGCCGCGACGCCGAAGAAGGCCCCGTGGGGCAGCCCGGCGGCGAAGCGCGACACCAGCATGGTGCCGTAGTCGGGGGCGATGAAGGACGTCAGGTTCGCGATGCTGAAGAAGAGCATGAGTCCCAGGGCCAGGTACTTCCGCGGCATCTTCGCACCGAAGGCGGCCAGCAGCGGGGCCCCGATCACGACGCCGAGGGCATAGGCCGAGATCAGGTGGCCCGCCTCCGGTGTGCTGATGTTGAGCCCTTGCTCCACCTCCTTGAGCAGGCCCATCATGGTGAATTCCGTGGTGCCGATGCCGAATCCGCCCATAGCAAGGGAAACGATGGCAAGGGCAACATGGCGGGTTCCGGGTTTGGGCGTCGCCGGGGCGTGTGTGGTGATAGTCATTCGTCTGCTTTTCGGTGACGTTCCCGGCTGAAGCCAGGAGAATGCGGCAAAATAAAATCTGATGTGTGGTCTCAGGTGGGTAACGGGGCGGGCGCGCTCGGTATTCCGGGTACTCAGGAAGGCCGCCCCCATCCATTCTCCCCTACGCCGGCAGCGCCGCTGAATTTGTGCCGGTGGTTCCGGATGGGCCCGGCCGAATTCCCGCCGTTGAGGAAGCGCGCCCGCCGCCGCATGAGCGGGTGCTCATCCGCAGCACTGGGTGAGCGCACGCGGAGTCCCGTTTTGCCACCACAGATCACCTGCCCCGGATGAGGTCCGCGCCCCGGGGCGGCCCGACAATGGTCGTACGTGCCAGTGGCAGGGCTGTCTGCCGCACCCCATCTCGGAAAGGGGCCTCCCATGTCGAGACCACGCCCAATCCTTGCAGGATCGATCGCACTCGGGTTCGCCGTCGCAATGCTGGCGGGCTGCAGCACTTCCAGCCCCGGGGCCAGCGTCAGCAGCGCCAGAGCGGAGGAAAACGTCTCGCAGGCGTGTGCTGCTGCCAGTGCCTATGCCGCAGCCCTGACAAATTTCAAGCAGACACTTCAGCCCGGTGCCACGGTGGGACAGCTCGATTCGGCACGGGATCAGGTCGCGAAGACCTTCGACGATCTGATCCAGGCAAGCCAGGACGTGGCGAAGGACGAGGTGGACGCCGTTAAGACGGCTGAAGAAAACTTCGAGCGAGCCGTCAAAGCTGTTCCTGACGATGCCACCCTGACCCAGGCGGTCGCCTCCCTGCGGGACGAAGCAGCTAACGTCCAGGCCGCTGTCAGCGACCTCCAGACTGCGGCCAAGTGCTAAGGCCCGGAATTTTCCGCGTGAGGCGCCGCTGGCCGCATGCTCCGCATCCCGCTGTATCAGCGTGCCGCCCCCGCTGGAAGCAGCGAAGTCAAGAATGTGTTTCGGGGAAAACTCACGGGATACCGGCCTGAGAACGCCATGAAATCCTTTGAGGCCGAGACCGTGATCCACGCCCGGAACTCGACGGTATGGGACATCATCACGGACGGCAGCAACTACACCGTCTGGGACTCCGGCATTACCCGCATCGACGGCCAACTGCGCAACGGCGGCCCGATAAGAGTCCGGACCCGCACCGGCGGGAACCGCACCTTCAGGCTGCGCGTCCAGCAGATACCGGGCGAGGTGATGATCTGGACCGGGGGCCTGCCCTGGGGCCTGTTCAAGAGCGTGTGCACGTTCACCCTGACTCCCCATGGTGGCATGACACACTTGCGCGTCCGGGAGGAATTCACCGGCCCACTGTTGGGTCCGATGTGGAGCACCGTCCCCGATCTGGAACGGGCCTTCGCCGATTATGTCAGCGCAGTCAAGGAACGCGCCGAACTCCTCGGCAGACACGAAGCCAGGGTCCCCGCTTCGCCGGGCCGGCCATGGCCGAAAGCGGGCGACGGATCAGGCCGGCGGAGTGCGCGCGAAACGTCGCCGTGGTGGCGGCCGCTCCTTCCCTGACCAGCCCCGCAGTGATCCCTCTAGCGAACGCCGGCTTCGTGCGGGGGCAATATACAGCTGCCATATACACGCATTCACTCCGCGCGTATGCTCTTCCCCCCAAGCAGTCTTATGCTTCCGGGAGGCCCCAGTGACAAATTCGGACGCCGACAACGAACAACGCTGCGACGCTGAGCAAAGGAACTTTCCTGCGAGCCACTTTGGCGTGGGTCCGGACGGGCAGTTTATTCACATCAAGGTCAGGCCCAACTGGAACAACCCTGGCCAGGGGCACACGATGAGCGGGCAGGACGTGTGGTTTGAGGGTCGCGCGGTTGATTTCCAGCAGGAATGGAACCTCATTAAAATCTGGCCCCGGCTATGATTCGGGCATTCAGGACCGATCCCCATCGCTGATTTCATCTCCGGTCATCGGATGCGCCCCACAGAGCACCTCGTTGGAGCAACCGGCAGATACCCGGACCTGACGCCTCGGCCCCGCGACATGTCTAGACTTGAGGGCGTGACTGGACTTATCAGCGTCGTTGGCGGCGCCGTACTGGATTCCCTGGCCCAACCCGGCCGGCTGCTCGTGGCACGGCGGACGGCGCCCCCGCACTTCGCGGGCATGTGGGAGTTTCCCGGCGGCAAGGTCGAGTCCGGCGAGACGGGCGAGCAGGCCCTGCACCGGGAGCTCCTGGAAGAACTTGGCGTGACCATCCGGCTAGGTGCCGAACTGGAGAGCGGATCCGACGGCGGCTGGCCGCTCAACGAGCGCGCGGCGATGCGTGTGTGGTTCGCGGAACTGCTCGACGGCGTTCCCCACCCCCTCCAGGACCACGATGAGCTGCGCTGGATCAACCTCCGGGACCGCGACGAGGTGCTGGGCCTGCCATGGATCCCCGCTGACCTGCCGATCGTCGAGTCACTGTTGGACAGGCTGCCGGTAGCGGAGTCTCCGGCCGTTTCCGCAAACTGATCTGAGCTTTCGGGCCGCCGGGGCCCCACCTCTCGCCAAAGCGCGAACCATGTGACTACGCTGAAGCGAATCGAGAGGAGCAACCCGTGCAGGTCGGTGTCAGACGGGAGCAACGTGCAGGGGAGCGCCGGGTTGCCGCCACACCCGAGACGGTGCAGCAACTCAGGGCCCTCGGCCTGGACGTGGCAGTGGAAAGCGGGGCGGGCGACGAGGCCGGGTACGGGGACGCCGCCTTCTCCACGGCCGGAGCGTCGATCGTTCCGGAGCTGACCGCCGAGTCACTGGATGTCCTGCTGCACGTGCGGCCGCTCGAGCCGGAGACCGCCGGGCGGCTCCGGCCCGGCACCATCACCATAGGGTTCGCCTCGCCGGGCTCGGAACTGCCCGGTGTGGGAGCCCTCGCCGCCGCCGGTGTCACCTCCTTCGCGCTGGAGCTGGTGCCGCGCATCTCCCGGGCCCAGTCGATGGACGCGCTTAGTTCCCAGTCGCTGGTCTCCGGCTACCGCGCCGTCCTCGAGGCGGCCCTGCGCTACCCGCGGTTCTTCCCGCTGTACATGACGGCCGCCGGAACGATCCCGCCCGCTCGGGTGCTCGTCCTGGGGGCCGGCGTCGCCGGACTGCAGGCGATCGGCACCGCGAAACGCCTGGGGGCGCGGGTCTCGGCCAACGACATCCGGGCGGCTTCCGCCGACGAGGTCGCCTCGATGGGTGGCACGTTCATCCATCTGGATCTCGACGCTCGAACCGCGGACACGTCCGCTGAGGGCAGCGGCGGCTACGCCCGGGAGCTTGGCGAGGACCGGGCCAAACGCCAGCGTGCCCTGCTGGCCCCCCATGTCGCGGCGGCGGATGTCCTCATCACCACGGCGGCCATTCCCGGCCGGGCGGCACCCCTGCTCGTGACGACGGACATGGTGGCGGGCATGCGCGCCGGTTCGGTCGTCGTCGACCTCGCCGCGGAATCCGGCGGAAACGTCGAAGGAGTCATCGCGGGCCGGGATCTCCAGGTCCCCGTGGTCGGCGGATCCGTGACCCTGGTGGGCCTGCAGGACGCCGCCTCCGCGATGCCGTCCGACGCTTCCCGGCTTTTCGCCAAGAACGTCGCAAACCTGCTGGCCCTGATGACCGCCGACGGCAAGGTGGTCCCGGACTTTGACGACGAAGTCGTCGCCGGCGCCTGCCTGACCCACGGCGGCTCCGTGCGGCATGCCGCCACCGCCGAAGCACTGGAGGCCCTCAAATGATGGATCCGATCACACTGCTGACCGTGGTGGTGCTCGCCGTTTTCGTAGGATTCGAAGTCGTCTCCAAGGTGACCAGCAAGCTGCACACCCCGTTGATGTCCGGTGCCAACGCCATCCACGGCATCATCCTGGTGGGCGCCATCATCGTGACCGGGCAGGCCAGTGACCCGTGGCTGCTGACGGTCGCCCTCATCGCCGTGGTGCTGGCAACAGTTAACCTGGTCGGCGGATTCGTCGTCACGGACCGGATGCTGGAGATGTTCGGCAGCCGGAAGCCGGCCCGGCCCCGTGCCGGCGCCGGGGAGGACGGCGCATGAGCGTCCTCGGCCCGGGGTGGACCGCCCTGTTCTACCTGGCGGCCGCGGTCTGCTTCATCCTCGCGCTGAAGGGCCTGAGCTCTCCCCGGACCGCCCGGCGGGGCAACGCCATCGGAGCGGCCGGCGCCCTCGTGGCCGTGGTCACGGTGTTCCTCTCCGCGAAACTGGAGAACATCCCGCTGATCATCGCCGCGATCGCCGTCGGATCCGCCGTGGCCGTCCCGGTGGCGCGGCGTGTGCAGATGACCCAGATGCCGCAACTGGTCGCCCTGTTCAACGGGGTCGGCGGCGGCGCCGCAGCACTTGTGGCGGTGCTGGAACTCGGCCACAGCGAGGACCCCTGGGTGCGGCTGGCCGTGGTGTTCACGATGCTGGTGGGCGCGGTGTCCTTTGCCGGTTCGGCAGTGACGGTCGGCAAGCTGCAGGAGCTGATCAGCACCCGCCCCCTGCTTTTCCCCGGAATGCCGGTGCTGATGGGCGCCGTCGTGCTCGGGGCCGTCGCCGCCGGAGGCTTTGTTGTGGCCACGGGGTCGATCGGCTGGGCTGTGGCGCTGCTGGTACTGGGCCTCGTGGCAGGGCTCCTGCTGGTATTGCCCGTCGGCGGGGCCGACGTGCCGATCGTGATCTCCCTGCTCAACGCCTTCACCGGCCTTGCGGTCGCGGCGTCCGGCATTGTGCTGGGCAACGTGCTCCTCCTGGTGGCCGGCACGCTCGTCGGGGCCAGCGGTACGATCCTGACCAAGGTAATGGCGGCAGCCATGGGCCGCGGCGTCACGGGGATCATGTTCGGCGCCTTCCGGGGCGGGTCGACGGCGGGATCCACCCTGCAGAGTGACCGGCCGGTGCGCTCCTCCTCGCCCGAGGACGTCGCCGTCCAGCTCGGTTATGCCCAGCGGGTCGTGATCGTCCCCGGCTACGGACTCGCCGTGGCCCAGGGCCAGCACACCATTGCCGAGCTCGCCACCGCCCTGGCGGCCCGCGGCGTCGAGGTGGTCTTTGCCATCCATCCGGTGGCCGGGCGGATGCCGGGCCACATGAACGTCCTCCTCGCGGAAGCCAACGTTCCCTATGAGGCGCTGAAGGAGCTCGAGGAAGCCAACCCGGAGTTCCCGAACACCGACGTGGCGCTCATCGTGGGCGCCAACGACGTGGTCAATCCTGCCGCCAAGTCCACGCCCGGCGCCCCGATCTACGGGATGCCGATCCTGGAGGTGGCCCAGGCGGGCCAGGTGGTCTTCCTCAAGCGCTCCATGCGGCCGGGCTTCGCCGGGATCGAGAACGAGCTGCTGTTTGATCCGAAGACCACACTCCTGTTTGGCGACGCCAAGGATTCCCTCACCCGGGTCCTGGGCGCCGTGAAAGCCCTCTAGACAGCCCCCTCCAGCCTTCCGGACAGCCCCCTCCAGCCTTCCGGACAGCCCTTCGGAACCCCCTTCTAGAACAGCGTGGGTTGCGCGGCGTCGCTTGCCGGCCGCTCGCCGCCGCGGAGTGCGGCCGCCTCGGGGATGCTGCCGGCCGGGTACTGCGCCTCCTCATCCCGCGGATCGCTGCTGCCGGGATCGTCGTTGAGGTCGCGGTGGCTGAAGCCCTGCGATCCGGAGAAGCCATGGCGGGCCTTGAAGTAGCGGATGCGTCCGGACAGCCAGGCCCGATACTCCGGGGAGGCGTACGAGCCGGTGCCGTACAGCCGCCGGTACTTGCCGGCGAGCTGGGGATGTTCCCGGGCGATCCACTGCATGAACCATTCCCGGGTTCCGGGCTTGAGATAGAGGGCCCCCGCCGTGACGCCGGTGGCGCCCGCCGCAGCCAGGGAGCCGAACAGGGAATCCAGGGCCTCGTCGCTGTCCGAGAGCCACGGAAGGATGGGCATAGCCATCACCCCGCACGGCAGTCCCGCTTCCCGGAGCCTGGTGATCAGCCTGAGGCGTGCACGCGGACCCGGTGTGCCGGGCTCCACGGCTTCGGAGAGGCGCTCGTCCGTCATCGCCAGCGAGATGCCGACACCGACGGGCACCTGGGCGGCGGCGTGCTTCAGGAGCGGGATGTCCCGGGCCAGCAGCGTGCCCTTGGTCAGGATCGACAGGGGAGTGCCGGAATCGGCCAGGGCGCCGATGATGCCGGGCATGAGCTGGTAGCGGCCCTCGGCCCGCTGGTAGGGGTCCGTGTTCGTGCCGAGTGCCACATGCTGCCGCGCCCATGAGGGCTTGGCCAGTTCCCGGCGCAGGACCTCGGCGGCGTTGATCTTCACCACCACCTGGCTGTCAAAGTCCAGCCCGGCGTCGAAGTCGAGGTAGGTGTGGCTCTTCCGGGCGAAGCAATAGACACACGCGTGGCTGCAGCCGCGGTAGGGGTTGATGGTCCATTCGAACGGCATCCGCGAACCGGCGACCACTTTGTTGAGCACCGATTTGGCGGTGACCTCATGGAAAGTGACGCCGGCAAACTCGGGGGTGGTCACGGAACGCACCAGCCCGATCAGGGGCAGCAGGGGATCGGTGGCGGGGGAGGGGCTGCGCCCGGTCGTGCCTCCGGGTGCCCCGCCACCCGGGGACACGGTTCCGGGGGCCCTGTCCTCGGGCGCCGGTTTGAGTGCTTGTGCGTCCCATCTCATGGCTCCATTCGAATGTATGTTCGAGTTTAAGTCAAGGACCCCCGCCGGACACCTTGTTAGGCTGGGGCGATGATTCTCCTGACAGGGTTCGAACCGTTCGGCGGCGAAAGCACCAACCCGTCGTGGTCGGCAGCGCGGGAGGCCGCGGCCCGGCTCCGGGCCGGGGGGCTGGAGGTGCAGGCCGTGGAGCTGCCTTGCGTCTTTGGGGACGCGGTCCGCGTGCTGGAAGCGGCGCTGGAGCAGTACCACCCGGATCTGGTGATCTGCGCGGGCCAGGCCGGCGGGCGGGCGCGGGTGTCGCTGGAACGGATCGCGATCAACTGCGACGATGCGCGTATCCCGGACAATGCCGGCAACGCGCCCGTGGACCAGCCGGTGGTCACCGGCGGACCCGCGGCGTACTTCAGCACGCTTCCGGTGAAGGCGGCGCTCGCTGACCTCCTCGCGGCGGGGATCCCCGCCGAGGTCTCCCAGACCGCAGGAACCTACGTCTGCAACCACGTCTTCTACGGGCTGATGCACGCCCTGCGGCTGCGGCCCGGGACCCGGGGAGGCTTCGTCCATGTTCCCTACGAGCGGGCCCAGCTGCCCCCGGGCAGCACGGACCCGGCGCTGCCCCTGGAACAGCTCGTGGAGGCGCTCGCCGTCGTCGTCCGCACCACTCTGGCGACGACCGTGGACCTCAGGATCGCCGCCGGCGCCACCCACTAGCCGCCCGGACCCTGTCGGCCCCACGGGGCCTCAGCCGAGCAGCTCCCACGTGACGTTGACGGTAGAGCTGATGCTGGATTCTCCGGCCTCCACGGTGAGCGATTCCACCGCGGCGGCCCGCTGCATTTTCGCCACCGGGATCGGCGCCGGGTAACCGGTCTGCTGGGTAAGGGATAAGACCTTGCCCAGCGAGGCCCCGGCGAGGGACGCGAAGTGCCCGGCCGTGTTGAGGGCGTCCTGCCAGGCAGCCTCGCGGGCCCGGGCGGTGACAGCGGCGGGATCAGCGAAGCCGAGCTCCAGCCCGTTGAGCCGGACATCGTTGCCGCCGGCCGCCACCGCGGCGGCGATGACCTCAGACGATGCCCCTAGATCCCTGAGCCGGACACTCAGTACGCTGGAGGCCAGGTAGCCCGAGATGACCTGGCCCCGGCCCTCCTGCCAGTTCACCTCGGCGCGGACGTTCAGCCCCGACGTCGTGATGTCCGGGTCCGCGACACCGTACCCGCGGAGTGCCGCGGTGACGGCCGCCGAGACCCGGCCCGCTTCGCCGTAGGCCGCGCCGACCTCCTCCCGGCGGCACTCGACGCCGATCGAGAGGGTCAGCAGGTCCGGTGCGGCTTCGGCGCTGCCCGATCCGGTGACGGAGATGGTCCTTGGGTTGTCGCTCATGTTATGCCTCGTTCCGTTCGAGGGCCGCCGGGCCTGTCCTGCCGGTATGCCTGGATGCCTTGGTGGTGGATCCGGTGTGGTTGTAGCCGGTGTGGTTGTGCCCGCTGTTCAGCTCCGGGTAGCCGCCGGCCTGCAGCCCGGCGTGCCGTTCAAAGAGGTTGCGTGAGCCGGGGTTGCCGGTCCGGGCCAGGGACCAGCCTGCGGCGAGGAAGTAAAGCGGCAGGAACGGAAGGCCCAGACACCAGGCGTACTGGGTGCAGTGTCGCTCCTCGTGCCCCAGCAGCACCGGGTTGGCCAGGGCTTCGGCGGGCCCGGCACGGAAAATCACCACATTGCCGACCGTGAAGGCGCCTGCGAAAGGCAGCCTCCAGCGGTACCCGGTGGCAATCAGCAGTCCCCGGGGCCCGCGGCGGACAGGGGCGCGGGCACAGCCGGCCAGCAACAACCCCAGCGGAGTTGTTGCATTGAGTACATTGGCCAGCTGCCGCAGCCGTTGTCCCGGCGTCATGAGGCCATGCTAGCCGGGGACCCGCCCGCCGGATACGAAGTCAGCGGGACGGAGACAGCGGCGGTCGGAGGGGATGGGCAGAAGGGCTGGGCAGGGAGCACGGCGGTGGCATGCGGTGGCCCGGCGGGTGCACGGCGGGTGGCCCGGCGGAAGGGGTGGACGGAGGGACCGGCAGAGGGTCGCTCCAGAGCCGGCCGCACCCCCGGGAGCACCGTCACGTTCGGGCACCTGAGCCCGTTCAACTAGACTGGTGGGGAGTGCCCGCCGGAGCAATTTTGGTGAGCCCTGCCCTTTGCCCGCGCGCCGGTCCCTGCTCCTGTTGAGGGTCCTGTGCGCTGGCATGAACCGACTCGTAGCTAAGAACAGTAGATGACTGAAACTTTGCCGGGCGCCGGCGTCCCGAATCCCCTGGATGAAGCCGCCATCACCGCCGCCGTAGACCAGGCCGTTGCCGCCATTGCCGCCGCCTCCACGCTCGATGAACTCAAGGCCGTGCGCCTCGCGCACACCGGTGAGAAGTCCGCGCTGAGCCTCGCCAACCGCGAAATCGGCGGGCTGCCGAAGGACCAGAAGGCCGCCGCCGGCAAGCTCATGGGCTCCTCCCGCGGACGCGTCAACAAGGCGCTCGCGGACCGCACGGCCGAGCTCGAAGCCGAGAACGACGCGCGTATCCTGGTCGAGGAGACCGTCGACGTCACGGCCGCACCGCGCCGCCGTCGTGCCGGTGCACGCCACCCGCTGTCCACCCTGCAGGAACGCGTCGCGGACATCTTCGTCGGCATGGGCTGGGAGATCGCCGAAGGCCCCGAGGTCGAGTCCGAATGGTTCAACTTCGACGCGCTTAACTTCAAGCCGGACCACCCCGCCCGCGAAATGCAGGACACCTTCTTCGTGGAGCCGCCCGAGGCCCACCTGCTGATGCGCACGCACACCTCCCCGGTGCAGGTCCGCTCCATGCTGGAGCGCGAAGTGCCCATCTACGTGCTGTGCCCCGGCAAGGTCTTCCGCACCGATGAGCTCGACGCCACCCACACCCCGGTGTTCCACCAGTTCGAGGGCCTGGCCATCGACAAGAAGCTCAGCATGGCGGACCTCCGCGGCACCCTGGAGCACTTCGCGCGGCAGATGTTCGGCGACGAGGCCCAGATCCGGCTGCGCCCCAACTACTTCCCGTTCACCGAGCCGTCCGCCGAGCTGGACATCTGGCACCCGGGCGCCAAGGGCGGTCCGAGTTGGATCGAATGGGGCGGCTGCGGCATGGTCAACTCCAACGTGCTCCGCGCCGCGGGCATCGATCCGGACATCTATTCAGGTTTTGCCTTCGGCATGGGCATCGAGCGGACCCTCATGTTCCGCAACGAGGTCGGCGACATGCGCGACATGATCGAAGGCGACGTACGTTTCAGCGAGCACTTCGGGATGGAGATCTAACAGTGCGTATCCCACTTTCCTGGCTGCGTGAATTCGCGCAGGTACCGGCCGGAGCAACGGCCGAAGACGTGATGGCCGAACTGGTCAAGGTCGGCTTTGAAGAAGAAGCCGTCCACCGTCCCACGGACACCCTCCAGGGCCCCATCGTGGTCGGCCAGGTCCTGAGCATCGTCAAGGAACCCCAGACCAACGGCAAAACCATCAACTGGTGCCAGGTCCGGGTGGTTCCCGAAGGGCAGCAGCAGAGCCTCACCGGCGCGGGCATCGACCCCTCCGGTGTCCAGGGCATCATCTGCGGCGCCCACAACTTCGTGGAGGGCGACAAGGTGGTGGTCACCCTCCCCGGTGCCGTGCTGCCCGGCGACTTCCACATCTCCGCGCGGAAGACCTACGGGCACCTCTCCGCCGGCATGATCGCCTCCGTGCGCGAGCTCGGCATCGGCGAGGACCACGACGGCATCCTGGTGCTGTCCCGGATCGGGCTGGACCCGGAAATCGGCACCGACGCCATGGAGCTGCTCGGTCTCTACGACCAGGCCGCCGAAATCAACGTCACCCCGGACCGCGGGTATGCGTTCTCCATCCGCGGCGTCGCCCGTGAATACGCGCACGCCACCGGCACGTCCTTCACCGACCCGGCGTCAAAGGTCCAGGCACCCGCGGAACTGGCCGGCGGCCACGGCGTCAAACTCAACGACGACGCCCCGATCTACGGCAAGCCCGGCTGTGACCGCTTTGTGGCCCGCACCGTCCGCGGCGTCGACGCCACGAAGCCGACACCCCCGTGGATGACCTCCCGGCTGCGGCTCGCCGGGCATCCGCTCGATCTCCCTGCCTGTCGACATCTCGAACTACGTCATGCTCGAACTCGGCCAGCCCACCCACTGCTACGACCTGGACACGCTGTCCGGTGACATCGTGGTCCGCCGTGCCGTGGCCGGGGAAAAGATCACCACCCTGGACGCCAAGGAACGCGCGCTCGACGTCGAGGACCTCCTCATCACCGACGGGTCCGGTGCGATCGGCATCGCCGGCGTGATGGGCGGCGCCGCCACCGAGGTGTCCGGCTCCACCACGAACGTCCTCGTTGAGGCTGCGCACTTCGACGAAGTGTCCATCGCGCGTTCCCGCCGCCGCCACAAGCTCCCGTCCGAGGCGTCCAAGCGCTTCGAACGCGGCGTCGACTGGCAGGTCGCCGGCGTGGCCGCCCAGCGGGTCGTGGACCTCCTGGTCGAGCTCGCCGGTGGCACCGCCGCGGTCGAGGGGACCGACGTCGGCACCGCGCCGGACGCCGTCACCGTCGAACTGCCTGCGGCCTTCGCCGCGGAACGGATCGGCATCGACTTCACCGAGGAGCAGATCCTCACCTCGCTCGAGGACCTGGGTGCCGTCGTCGCGAAGAACGACGGCGGGTACCTCGTGACCGCCCCGAGCTGGCGGAACGACCTCGAAACCAAGGAAGACCTCACCGAGGAGATCGCCCGGCTGGTCGGCTACGACCAGATCCCGGCGTCCCTGCCGGTCGCGCCGCCGGGCCGCGGGCTGACCCGTGTCCAGCAGCAGCGCCGGCGCCTGGTCCAGGCCCTCGCGGCTTCCGGCCTCACCGAGGTCCTCGCGTACCCGTTCGTCTCCAAAGCCGCCAATGACACCTTCGGCGTGTCCACGGAAGGATCGCCGCGCAAGGCCCTCAAACTCGCCAACCCGATCAGCGAGGAGCAGGGCTACCTGCGCACCTCGATCCTGCCGGGCCTGATCGAGGTCGCCAAGCGCAACCACTCGCGCGGTTTCCGCGACCTGGCACTGTTCGAGGCCGGCCTCGTGTTCCTGCCGGGCGACACCCTCGGCACCGCCTCGATCCCGCCGCTGGGCATCCGGCCCAGCGAAGAGGTGCTGGACGGCCTGTACGACGGCGTCCCGGACCAGCCGCTGTACCTCGCCGCCGTCCTTACCGGACACGATTCGCCGGCCGCCGCCGGCCACGCGCCCCGGGCGTGGGACTGGGCGGATGCCCTGGACATCGCCCGGATCGCCGGCGACGTGCTCGGCGTCGAGATTGTCATCAGCCAGGGCCGGCACCAGGCCTTCCACCCGGGACGGACCGCGCAGCTGGCGCTCCGCACCGGCGAGGTCCTGGGTCATGCCGGCGAGCTGCACCCGAAGCTGCTGGCCGCCCACGATATGCCCGCACGGTCCGTGGCGCTCGAATTCAACGCGGACGCCCTCTTTGCGGCCGCCGCCGACGTGATCGTCGCCCGGCACATCTCCACGTACCCGGTGGCCACCCAGGACGTCGCCCTGGTGGTGCCGCAGGAGGTGCCGGCGGATGAGGTGCTCAACGCGCTGCGCGAAGGCGCCGGGGAGCTGCTCGAGGACGTTGCCCTCTTCGATGTGTACGCGGGCAAGGGCATCGAGGACGGCAAGAAGTCGCTGGCCTTCAGCCTGCGCTTCCGGGCCGATGACCGTACGCTGACCGCCGACGAGGCGTCCGCTGCCCGCGAGGGCGCCGTGGCGGTCGCCCATGAGCGCTTCGGGGCAGTCCAACGCTAAAACCTAGGGGGCACAGAGGGACCCTCGCCGTCGCCGGAGTCACCGTCCGGTCCGTTCGTCTTGCCGACGTCGGGCCGGACGGCGAGGCCTTCCTCGATCCCGCAGAACGCGCGCGTGCCGCGGGCATCACGGACCCGGCAGCCCGGCGGGACTTCCTGGCCGGCCGGATCGCGCTGCGCGAGTTCGCCGCCGGGATCCTCGCAGTGCGCCCAGCGGACCTGAGCACCGACTATTCCTGCCCGGACCACGGAACGGGACCGGAGCTCGACCACGGCCGGCCCGGCTACCGCCTCGGCCAGGTCCCCGCCGGCCTGGGCCTGAGCCTGTCCCGCAGCCACGGCTGGGCCCTGCTGGCCGCCGGTCCCGTCGGTCCTGCTGGCGCAGCCGGTGTGGCGATCGGCGTCGACCTGGAACACAGCTCCGGCGTGCTCTTCCCCGGGTTCGACGACGTCGCCCTCACCCCAGCGGAACGCCAGCTGCTCGCGGCGCTGACGCCGGAGCAGGCCACGCTCTGGCGGACAGCGGCCTGGGCCCGCAAGGAAGCCCTGCTGAAGGCCCGCGGCACCGGACTGCGGATCGAGCCGTCCTCCGTCGAGGCCTATGCGGAGCCCGGGAACGGCACGATACTCGTCGACCTGGACACCGATGCACTGGACCTGCCCCCGGGCTTTGCCGGCGCGCTGGCCGTCGTTGGCGTGGCATAGCAGCTCAGACGGTATCGGATTTTTGTCGTAGCCGCTCGATAACCTACGGGTATGGAACGCACGGTTTGGAGTGTGGAGAGCAAGGTGGCGCTGGCGGCCGTCGCGGCGTCCGTCGCTGAGCTGGCTGCAATCAGCGCCGCCGGGGATGACTGTGCTGATCTGTCCGGCGGCGCCGGGGATGACTGTGCTGATCTGTTCGGCGTTGATCCGTTCCGGGACGATGCCGGTCCGTCGCGGGAGGCCGGGCCTGATCCTTGGGCTGATCCGTTGCGGGAGGTGGCGGAGGCGTGCCTGGACGGGCTCGCGGCATTGGCCCGGAAGGACGCCCGGTCCGCGGCGCTGAAGGTGCGCCTGACTGCGGAGTACGCGGCGGCGATAAGGGCGATGGCGTCCCCGACGACGTCCGCGCAGGACCGCTCCGTCGAGGAGATGGCGATGATCGCCGAGCTCGCGTGTGTCCTGACGGTGAGCGAAATCGCCGCCGGCGCCCTGCTGGGTCAGAGCCAGGCCCTGACAACGCAGCTGCCGCTGACCCTGGACGCGTTGCAGGCCGGGACGATCTCCTGGGCCCACGCCCGGATCATGGTCGACGAAACCGCCGACCTGGGCCCGGAAGGGGCGGCGGCGCTGGAGGCGCACTTCCTGGACCCCGACGCGCCGAACCCGGCCCGCGGGTGCCCGGCCGGGGAGCTCGTCCCGGGACGCTTCCGCACCAAATCCCGCACCTGGCGCGAACGCCACCACCCGGACAGCATCGAAAAACGCCACGCCAAGTCCGCCGCCGACCGGCGGGTTGAGTTCGCTCCGGACCGGGACGGGATGGCCTGGTTCTCCGCGTATTTGCCGGCGGTGACGGCCGCGGGGATCTGGGAACGGACCACCGCCGCCGCCCGCGCGCTCCAGGGCCCGGGCGAGACCCGGACGCTGACCCAGCTGCGCGCCGACGTCGCCGCGACCCTGCTTCTGGGCCCCGGTCCCGGCGCCGACGGCCTTGCCGGGGAGGTGCCGGTCCCGCGGGCGCAGGTCCTCGTCACCGTGCCCGTGCTCTCGCTCCTCGGCGCCGGGGACGAACCGGCGATGCTGGACGGGTACGGGCCGATCCCGCCGTCCATGGCCCGCCGCCTGGTCGCCGACGGCGCGGACTCGTTCTACCGGGTCCTGGTCAACCCCCGCGACGGGGCCCCGCTGGAAATCGGCCGGACGAACTACCGCCTCACGAAGGCCATGCGGCAGTGGCTCCGGCTCCGCGACGGCCGGTGCCCCTTCCCGGGCTGCAACAACTCGTCCCTGGACAACGAGGCCGACCACCTCCTGGCCTGGGCCGACGGCGGCACCACCGGGATCACCAACCTCGGCCAGCCATGCCGCAAGCACCACGGCCTGAAACACGCCTCCGGATGGACACCCTCCGGGGCCAGCAAAGACAAACCGCCGGGCTGGACCTCGCCCTCCGGCCGGTACTATCCCAGCGAACAGCAGGACTGGGAACCACCCCACTGGCCACCCGGCATCCCGGCCACGGAGACGCTCCCGGACGCACTCGAGGATTCAGGTCTGCCCGCGTGTCCAGGCTGGGATCCCGACCTGGACCTGCCCCCTGACCCCGGCCGGGATCCAAACCTGGAACTTCCCCCGGACCCCTTCGCGGACTGGCACGAATTACTGTCCGGGCACTCATGGCCCGCAGCAGACACGGACCGTCGGGGCTGGCCAGCGCCTCCCGAGGAACCATACCCGGAAGACGTCCTGATCCAATGAGCCTGAACGGCACGCTGCACGGCAGGCATCAATTCCGTGACACGCCCTAGCTGAGCGGCAGCGGCGGCAGGGCCTCCTGGTACAGCCACGGGTGCAGCAGGGTTTCGGTGTCGAGGCCGGTCGCGTGGTCCGCGGTGAGGATGAACTGCGGCGTCGAGACGGAGCCATGCCGGTTCTGGCTGGCCCATTCATGCAGCAGCGAGAAGAAGGCCAGGTCGCCGCAGCGCAGGCGCAGGGCGTGCAGCGCCAGGGCGCCGCGCTTGTAGACCCGGTCATCGAACATAAGCTCCGGCCCGGGGTCGCCCACGAGCAGGTCCTGCTTGCCGGCGCTGAGTTTCCGCCACGCGCTGGCGGCCCGGCGCGCCACGGTCATGACGCCGGCCTCTTCGGACCAGATCCATTCCGCGTAGCAGGCAAATCCCTCGTGCAGCCAGATGTCCTTCCACGAGGCCGCCGTCAGGGAGTTGCCAAACCACTGGTGGGACAACTCATGGGCGATGAGCCGCTGGGAGTCCCAGTCCTGCTCCAGGTGGTTGGGGCCAAAGATGGACAGGCTCTGCGCCTCCAGCGGGATTTCCAGCTCGTCGCCTGCCACCACGACCGTGTACTCGGCGAAAGGGTACGGGCCGAAACAGTCGATGAAGGTGCGCATCATCTCGGGCTGCCTCGCCAGTCCCGCCCGGGCCGCGTCGGCCAGCGCAGACGGAACAGCCGCGTGCTGGGGAACCTCCGACGCCGCAGTGACGGGATTGAGGGCCAGCAGCTCGTAGCGGCCGATCTGGACCGTGGCAAGGTAGGTGGACATGGGCTCGGACTGCTCGTAGACCCAGGTCTCGCGGCTGGACCGGCTGGTGCGGGCGATCAGGATCCCGTTGCACACCGCCCGGTAGTTCGCGTCCGTGGTCACCGAGATCCGGTAACTGGCCTTGTCCAACGGGTGGTCGTTGCAGGGGAACCAGGACGGGGCGCCGTTGGGCTGGCCCGCCACGAGGACGCCGTCGGTCAGTTCCTCCCAGCCAACTTCGCCCCATAGCCCGCGGCGGGGTGTGGGGTTGCCCTCGTACCGGATGTCCAGGGTGAATTCCTCACCCGGGAGCAGGCCGGCGTCGGGGATGACGACGAGCTGGTCGGCGCGCTGGCTGAACTTCCGCACCCTCCGCCCGCTGAGCTGGATCTTGGTGGCCCGGAGCCCGGTCAGGTCCAGCACAATGGCCGAGGTGGGGCGCTGCGTCACGGCGTGCACCAGCGCGCGTCCGACCAGGCGGTTGCTGCTGAGCTTGTAGTCCAGCTCGAGTTCATAGCGGGTCACCCGGTAGGCATCCGTGCCATGGCCCGGCAGGTAGGGGTCGGGGAGCCGGCCGCATCGTCGGCGGGCAGGCCGCCGCCGGTGCCCGCCGGGGCAGCGGGACTGAGGGGACTGGGACTCATCAAACCGGCTTTCGGAATTGCAGGTGCAGGACGAACAGCGCGGGGCTACTTCGGCTTGGGAGCCGGCACCGCCGGCCCGCCCCACGGGCTCACCGGATTCCCCATCCAGTAGCTCGCGGCGGGCACCGTCTCACCCCGCATCACCAGGGATGCCGGGCCCACAGTGCCGCCCTTGCCAATCCGGGCCTGCGGGAGGATGACTCCGTGCGGTCCCATCGTTGCCCCGTCATCGAGCGTAACAGTGTCGATGCTCATGACGCGGTCGTGGAAGAGATGGGTCTGGACCACGCAGCCGCGGTTGACCGTCGAGTTCCGCCCCAGGGTCACGAGGTCCGCTTCGGGAAGCCAGTAGCTCTCGCACCAGGTTCCGGCACCGATCCGTGCGCCGAGGGCCCGCAGCCACCAGACCAGGGCCGGGGTCCCGGCAGCCGAGCGCGCGAACCAGGGTGCGCTGACCATTTCGATGAAGGTGTCCACGACCTCGTTGCGCCAGATGAAGGAGCTCCACAGCGGATGCTCGCCGGGGCGGATGCGCCCCACCAGCAGCCATTTCGCCACGACGGCGCTGCCGGCTGCCGCGGCGCCGGCGAGCAGGATCACGACTCCGCCCAGGAGCGCCGCGATGCCGTAATTGAAGACCGTGGCGAGCCAGTCGAAGGCGAGGAGGACCCCGGCGGCGATTCCGACGGTCGCCACAACGGGGACAAAGCGGCACAGCTCCCACAGCGCCCGGGCGACCTTCAGCCTCAGCGGCGGCTGGTACGTCCTCGTGTCGTCGGAGGCGATGGCGGTGCGCCGGAGCCGGACCGGCGGGCTGCCCAGCCAGGATGTCCCTGACTTCGCCTTGGCGGGGGTGGCCGAGAGCACCGCCACGAGGGAGTTCTTGGGTACGCTGCGGCCGGCCGCGGTCATCCCGGAGTTGCCCAGGAACGAGCGTTTGCCGATCTTGGCGGGGGCGATCCGCAGCCAGCCGCCGTCGAGCTCATAGGAGGCCACCATCGTGTCGTCGGCCAGGAAGGCGCCTTCGCCCACGGTGGTCATCTTGGGGATCAGCAGGACCGTGGAGGCCTCCACGTTCTTGCCGATCCTGGCGCCCAGCAGGCGCAGCCAGACGGGCGTGAAGAGGCTGGCGTAGATGGGGAAGAGCAGGTCGCGGGCCAGGTCCAGGACCCGTTCAGTGGCCCAGACCTGCCAGCCGATTCTGCTGCGCACCCGGTAGTAGCCTTCGGCCAGTCCCAGCCCCAGGAGCCGGGTGGTGAGGAGGATCAGCACGAGGTTGGACAGGAACCAGACCAGGGCCGCCGCCGGCAGGGACAGCAGAAGCTGCGGCAGGGCGGCGGTCAGCGAGGCGCTGCCCCGGATGAAGCCGAAGACCACGAGGGCCGCGGCGGCGGCGGACAGGTAGGGAATCAGGGCCAGGACGGCCGAGGCGGTGGCGAAGCCGGCAAACCAGAGCCGGCCGATCAGCCGGTGCTCCGGGGGAGTCTCCGGCCAGGAATGTTTGGCCTTGCCGCGCCGCTCGGCCGGGGATCCGGCGACGAGCTGCCCGGACTTCACCTTGCCCAGCACGGCCGAGCCGGGTTCCACCCGGGCCCCGGCGCCGATCGTGGCGCCGGGCATCAGGGTACTGCGGGCACCGACCGTCGCGCCGGGCCCGATCCGGATGGCGCCGATATGGACGATGTCGCCGTCGATCCACCAGCCGGACAGATCGACCTCGGGCTCGACGTTGCAGCCGCTGCCGAGCGAGAGCAGGCCGGTGACGGGCGGCAACGAGTGGAGCTGGACGTCGTCGCCGATCTTCGCCCCGAGGGCACGGGCGTAATACGGCACCCAGGGGGCGCTGGCCAGGCTCACCGCGCCGGCCAGGTCCTGGATCTGCTCGGCCAGCCAGAGGCGCAGGTGCACCCGGCCGGACCGCGGGTATGTTCCCGGCACCACCTTGCGCAGCAGCAGCCGCGCGGCGGCGATGGAGACCAGCATCCGGCCCGCCGGGCTGACGAAAACGAGCCAAGAGGCGCCCACCCACCACCAGGACACCGTGGGCGCCGCCGAGAAGCCGGCGAGGGAGGAGAGCAGGTTGTTCGCCGCCATCAGGTACGTCAGCCAGCGCATGCCGACCAGGATGTGCAGCGGAACGCCCATCAGGGTCTGGAAGACCTGCGACTTGCGGGCCGTGCGCCGGACCGTGCGTTCCGGGGCCGGGCCCGCCCCGCCCTCGGGCAGCGACTGGCGGGCGGCGTCGATGAGCGCCCCGACCCGGGGAGTGGCGTAGATGTCGGCCACCGTGATCGTGGGGTAGCGCACGCGCAGGGCGGAGACGAGCTGCGCGGCGGCGAGGGACCCGCCCCCGTAGGCGAAGAAGTCGGCGTCCAGGTCGGACACGGCGCTGCCGAGCACCGCACTCCACTGCTGCACGATCCAGGCCGCATCGTCCGGGAGGTTGAGCGGTGCCGCTGCGGCGTCGGCGGCGCCGGCGCCGGCCAGCGGCCACGGCAGCGCGTGCCGGTCGACTTTGCCGCTGGTCTTCGTGGGCAGCGAATCGACGACGGTCAGGAGCGGGATCAGGGGAGCCGGCAGGCTTTCGCCGAGAAGCTCCCGGGCGGCCGCGAGATCGAGCTCCCGGCCGCCGGCGGGGGACAGGTAACCGACGAGAATCTGGTTTCCGGCCGCCGTCATCTGTACGGTCGCGGCCGCGCCGGCCACGTCCGGGAGTGCCTGCAGGGCGGCGTCGATCTCGCCCAACTCGATCCGGCGCCCGCCCAGCTTGACCTGTTCGTCGGCGCGGCCCTGGAAGATCAGCCCTGCGGCCTCGTAGCGGACAAGGTCGCCGGAGCGGTAGGCGCGCGTCCAGCCGAGCGACGGCATGGGGGCATATTTCTCGGCGTCCTTGGCCGGGTCCAGGTACCGGGCCAGGCCGACGCCGCCGATGATCAGCTCGCCGATTTCCCCTTCCGCGACAGGCAGGGAGTCGGCGTCGACGACGGCGAGGTCCCAGCCGTCCAGCGGCAGGCCGATCCGGACCGGTCCGGGACCGCCCAACGGCGCGGCGCAGGCGACGACAGTGGCTTCGGTGGGGCCGTAGGTGTTCCAGACCTCGCGGCCTTCGACGGCGAGCCGTTCGGCGAGGTCCGGCGGGCACGCCTCGCCGCCGAAAATCAGCAGCCGGACGCTCTCGAGGGACTCCACCGGCCAGAGCGCGGCGAGGGTGGGAACGGTGGAGACAACGGTGATGCCGTGGCTGATCAGCCAGGGGCCGAGGTCCATGCCGGTCCGGACCAGGGCCCGCGGCGCCGGGACCAGGCAGGCGCCGTGCCGCCAGGCCAGCCACATCTCCTCGCAGGAGGCGTCGAAGGCCACGGACAGCCCGGCCAGGACGCGGTCCTGCGGACCCACGGGGTCGTCCTGGAGGAAGAGCCGGGCCTCGGCGTCGACGAAGGCCGCCGAGGAGCGGTGCTGTACCGCGACGCCCTTCGGGGTGCCGGTGGAGCCGGACGTGAAGATGACCCAGGCGTCGTCGTCCGGGCCGGGCAGCCGCGGGTCCGGGAACGGGCGGGGACGCGTGCCATCGGTCACAATCTCCCCGGCGCCGCGCACCATCCCGGCGACCCGGGCTTCGCCGAACACCAGCCGGGCGCGCTCTTCCGGGTCGTCCGCGTCCACCGGGACATACGCCGCCCCGATGAGGAGCACGGCCAGGATGGAGATGTAGAGCTGGTTGGTGCCGGAGGGAACCCGGACGCCGATCTTGTCCCCGGCCCCCAGACCGGACCGGTGCAGCTCCCGCGCCTTGGCCCGGACCGCCGACAGCAGCTGGGCATAACTGAGCGACTCGTGGCCGTCGTCGAGCGCGGAGGCATCCGGGAAGCGCCGGGCGGTGTCATGCAGGATGTCGACCAGCGTCCGCTCCGGCGGTGCGGCCAGCGACCCCGGAAGCTGCGCCTGGAACACCGGGCTGACGGTGGCGACCGCCCGTGGAAGATCGCTGCGTGGGGGTTGCTGTTGTTGCTCAGTCACAGGGGGATCGTCTCCGGCCTAGGTGAACGGAAGGTGTCCGGCTTCGCTTTGTGTTAATACTCCGCCTCCGGCCGGTCGATCGCACGCTCTTTTCCCGACGTGTGCCCCTGCCGCCGGGTGACAGGAGCTACGGAACCAGGATGACCTTGCCGGTGGTGCGCCGCTGTTCCAAGTCATCGTGGGCCTGGGCGGCTTCCGCCAGGTCGTAGCGGGCGCCGATCCGGACCTTGAGGCTTCCGTCGGCCACCGCCGCGAAGAGCTCGTCCGAGCGCCAGCGGCGTTCCTGGGCGTTGCGCAGGAAATGGCCAATCGTCGGCCGGGTCAGGTACAGCGAGCCCCCGGCGTTGAGCCGCTGCGGGTCGAACGGCGGCACCGGCCCGGAGGCGGCACCGAAGAGCACCAGCGTGCCGCGGACGCGCAGGGCCGCGAGGGAACCGTCGAAGGTGTCCTTCCCGACGCCGTCGTACACCACGTCCGCGCCCGCCCCGTCGGTCAGTTCCCGCACCCTGGCGGCGAAGCCGTCATAGCGCAGCACATGGTCCGCGCCGGCCTCGCGGGCCAGCTGCTCCTTGTCCTCGGTGGAGACGGTGGTGATGACGCGCGCGCCCCTGGCCTTGAGCAGCTGGATCAGCAGGAGTCCGACGCCGCCGGCTCCGGCGTGCAGCAGCACGGTGTGTCCGGGCTCGACCTTGAAGGAGGAATTGATCAGGTAGTGCGCGGTGATGCCCTGCAGCGGCAGCGCGGCGGCCGTGAAGTCGTCCACGTCGTGGGGGACCGGCAGCGCCTTGTCCTCATCGATCAGGGCGTAGCCGGCATAGCAGTTGACGCCCTCGGCCGTGGCGACGCGGTCGCCCGGGGAGAAACCGGTCACGCCGTGGCCGAGTTCCTCCACGGTGCCCGAGGCCTCCGAGCCGGGGGTGAAGGGGTAGCCCACCTTGTAGCTGCCGCTGCGCTTGTAGGTGTCGATGAAGTTCACCCCGACGGCGGCGACCTTCACCAGCAGCTGGCCCGGACCCGGGACCGGGCGCTCCACCGGGGCGAGCGTGAGGACCTCGGGGCCCCCGGCCTCGCGGGCGACGATTGCATGCATCCTGTGTCTCCTTGCCTGGGCAGGAAGATCCGCAATGAACTTCCTGGCTGAATGTCCGGCCGAATCTTCCGGATTGAGTACTTCCGGGCCCGGAGTTCCCGGCCCTGTCCTGCACCCATCCTAAGGACCCCGGCGCCAACGACGAAGTGACGGCCGGTAACCGGCCGTCACTTCGGGTCAAACAGGAAAATCATGGCCCGGGCAGGAGGCCTCCGCGGAACAGTGCTGCAGCTCAGTGCCGCAGCTCAGCGCCGCCGCTCAGTAGCGGCGGGTGACGGTCGCCATCGGGCATTCGAAGTGGCGTCCGGCGGAGAGACCGACGTCGTTGAGGTAGCGGACAATGATGCCGTACGACTGCATCAGCGTCGTTTCGGTGTAGGGGACCTGGTGCTTTGCGCAGAACTCGCGGACGATCACGGCGGCCTTGTCGAGCTGCGGGCGGGCCATGTCCGGGAAGAGGTGGTGCTCGGCCTGGCGGTTGAGGCCGCCGAGTAGGATGTCCATGAAGCGGCCGCCGGAGATGTTCCGGGAGGTCAGGACCTGGCGGCTGAAGAAGTCCACGCGGCTGTCGGCCGGCAGGACCGGCATGCCCTTGTGGTTCGGGGCGAAGGAGGCCCCCATGTAGAAACCGAAGACGGCGAGCTGGACCGCGATGAACGCGAGCGCCATGCCCCACGGCAGGAAGGTGAAGGCGAGCACCGGGAGCAGGCTCAGGCGGACCACGAGGATCGGGATCTCAACCCAGCGGTGCGTGACGTTGGCGCGCTGGAAGATGAACTTGATCGAGTCGATCTGCAGGCCCAGGCCCACCAGGAACAGCAGCGGGAAGAAGAGCCAGCCCTGCTTGCGGGTGAGGAAGGAGAACCGTCCCTGCCGGGTGGCGGCGGCTTCCGGGAAGAAGGCGATGGCGCCGGTGGCGATATCGGGGTCCTTCGAAATCACGTTGGGGTGGTTGTGGTGCGCGCCGTGCTTCTGCTCCCACCAGGAGTAGCTGATCCCGGCGACCGAGGTGGCCAGCAGCCGGGCGGCCCAGTCATTGGCGCGGCGGGAGGCGAAAATCTGGCGGTGTCCGGCCTCGTGCGCCAGGAAGCTCAGCTGGGTGCAGAGGATGCCGAGGGCCGCGGCGATGAGCAGCTGGAACCAGCTGTCGCCGATCAGGGCGAATCCGAACCAGGTGGCGGTCATCAGGAGGACCAGAACGGAGAACACCGTGATGTAGAAGCCGACGCGGCGTTCCAGCAGGCCTGCGGCCTTGACGGTTTTCAGGAGTTCCGAGTAGCTCAGGACGACGGCGTTCGGCTGCCGGATACGGGATTTGGGTCGCTCCGGCGTGGCGGTGGTGAGGGTCATGTACTGCGTGCCTCGAAACTGTAACGGGCAACGCTGCGCCCGACACTCGGACTGCAAAATTGGGGGTCACCCTATACCAAGCATACGCCCCCGGACTGCATCGCCCTTCCGAATCGGGACGACCTGCCCAGGGCAAAGGGCGGCGCGGACGGGGCGCGGAGGGGGCGCGGAGCGTGGGCGGCGGGCCCGCCGGGGCCTCCCGGGCCCGGTCCGGACATGGAGCATCGGATGCATAAATATCGGCATCTATGCATACTCTTGCTGTATAGTCGGTGTTATGACTATTTCTGTTGCCGTCTCCGGCGCGAGCGGTTATGCCGGCGGCGAGGTGCTGCGGCTCCTCGCCGGCCACCCCGACGTGACGATCGGCGCCATCACGGCCCACAGCAACGCAGGTTCCAGACTAGGGGAATTGCAGCCCCATCTCCACGGTCTGGCGAGCCGAATCCTCGAGGACACGACGGTGGCGAACCTGTCCGGACACGACGTCGTGTTCCTGGCCCTGCCGCACGGCGCCTCTGCGGAGATCGCGGCGCAGCTGCCGGCCGGCACGCTCGTCATCGACGCCGGCGCCGACCACCGGCTGTCCGATGCGGCCGCCTGGGAGAAGTTCTACGGCACGCCGCACGCCGGAGCCTGGCCCTACGGGCTGCCCGAGCTGCCCGGCCAGCGTGAGGAGCTCCGCGGCGCCAAACGGATCGCCGTGCCGGGCTGCTACCCGACGTCGGCCCTGCTGGCCCTCACCCCGGGCTTCAGCAACCACCTGCTGCAGGCCGACGACGTCGTCATTGTTTCCGCGTCCGGCACCTCCGGGGCCGGCAAGGCCGCCAAGGTTAACCTGATCGGCGCCGAGGTCATGGGCTCGATGAGCCCGTACGGCGTCGGCGGCGGCCACCGGCACACCCCGGAGATCGAGCAGGGGCTCTCCCGGGCCCTGAACGCGCCGGTCACGGTGTCCTTCACCCCCACGCTGGCCCCCATGAGCCGGGGCATCCTCACCACCGCGACGGCGAAGGTCCGGCCCGGCGTCACCGCCGAGGAACTCCGCCACGCCTGGAGCGAGGCCTACGACGACGAGCCGTTTGTCCACCTGCTCCCGGAGGGCCGCTGGCCCTCCACCAAGTCGGTGCAGGGCTCCAACCACGCCGTGATGCAGCTGGCACTTGACGGGCACACCGGCCGCGTCATCGTCACCTGCGCCATCGACAACCTGACCAAGGGGACCGCCGGCGGGGCCGTGCAGTCCATGAACATCGCCCTCGGCCTGGCGGAAACCGCGGGCCTCGATCTGCAGGGAGTCGCACCATGAGCATCACCGTCCCCCAGGGATTCCGCGCCGCCGGCGTCACGGCCGGCCTGAAGGCCTCCGGCAACCCGGATCTGGCCCTCGTGGTCAACGACGGCCCGGCCAAGGCCGCCGCCGCCGTGTTCACCTCCAACCGGGTGGCCGCCGCCCCCGTGCACTGGTCCCGCGAGGTCGTCAAGGACGGCCGTGTGGACGCCGTGATCCTGAACTCCGGCGGAGCCAATGCCTGCACCGGCCCGCAGGGTTTCCAGAACACGCACACCACCGCCGAGAAGACCGCCGAGGCGCTCGGCGTCTCCGCCACCGACATCTTCGTCTGCTCCACCGGCCTGATCGGCGAGCAGCTCCCGATGGACAAGATCCTCGCCGGGATCGGCGCCGCCACGGCAGCGCTCAGCACCGACGGCGGACCCGACGCCGCCACCGCGATCATGACCACGGACTCCGTGCCCAAGCAGGCGCTCTTCATCGGCGCCGATGCCGACGGCAAGGAATTCACCATCGGCGGGATGGCCAAGGGCGCCGGCATGCTCGCCCCCGGGCTCGCCACCATGCTGGTGGTCCTCACCACGGACGCCGACGTCCAGCCGGACATGCTCGACGTCGTGCTCCGGGACGCGACCCGGGTCACCTTTGACCGGGCGGACTCGGACGGCTGCATGTCCACCAACGACACCGTGGTGCTGCTCGCCTCCGCGGCCTCCGGCGCCGTGCCGTCCGCCGTCGACTTCGGCAAGGGCCTGACCCAGGTCTGCGCGGAACTGGCCCGCAAGCTGATCGGCGACGCCGAAGGCGCCAGCCATGACATTGCGATCCGGACGTTCAACGCCGCCAGCGAAAAGGACGCCGAAGTGGTCAGCCGCGCCGTCGCCCGCTCCAACCTCTTCAAGGCCGCGATCTTCGGCAAGGACCCCAACTGGGGCCGGGTGCTCTCCGCCGTCGGAACCACCGATGCCGTCTTCGAGCCCGACCAGCTCAACGTGTCCATGAACGGCGTGCAGATCTGCCGCAACGGCAGCATCGGCGATGACCGCGGCCTTGTGGACCTGGAACCCCGCGAGGTCCGGGTCGACATCGACCTCCAGTCCGGCGGGGCCGAGGCCACGATCTGGACCAATGACCTCACCCACGAGTACGTCCACGAAAACAGCGCCTACTCCAGCTAGGCCGTTCCCGGAGGGACGATCAATATGAACACCGAGACCCGCGAGACCACCTCCATGTCCGATGCCCAGAGCAAGGCCGGCACCCTGATCGAGGCACTGCCCTGGATCCAGCGCTTTGCCGGCACCACCATGGTGATCAAGTACGGCGGCAACGCCATGGTCAACGACGAGCTCCGCCGCGCCTTCGCCGAGGACGTCGTTTTCCTGCACCACGTCGGGATCCACCCGGTGGTGGTGCATGGCGGCGGCCCGCAGATCAACGCCATGCTCAGCCGGCTCGGCATCGAATCGGAGTTCAAGGGCGGGCTGCGGGTCACCACACCGGAGGCCATGGACGTGGTCCGCATGGTCCTGACCGGCCAGGTCGGCCGGGAACTCGTCGGCCTGATCAACTCCCACGGCCCCTACGCCGTCGGGATGTCCGGCGAGGACGGCGGCCTGCTCCGCGCGGTCCGGACCGGCACCGTCGTCGACGGCGAGGAGGTGGACCTGGGCCTGGTCGGCGAAGTGATCGGCGTGAACCCCGAGGGAATCCTGGACATCATCGCGGCCGGACGCATCCCCGTGATCTCCACGGTCGCGCCGGAAATCTTCGAGGACGGCAGCGGAGACCCGGGCGCCAAGCAGGCACAGACCACCGGCCAGGTGCTGAACGTCAACGCGGACACCGCCGCGGCGGCCCTGGCCGAAGCGCTCGGTGCCTCGAAGCTGGTCATCCTCACCGACGTCGAGGGGCTCTTCGCCAACTGGCCGGACCGCTCCTCGCTGATTTCCTCGCTCACCGCGTCGGAACTGCGTGAACTGCTGCCGCGGCTGGAGTCGGGGATGATCCCGAAAATGGAAGCCTGCCTCAAGGCCGTTGAGGGCGGCGTCGAACGCGCGCACATCGTCGACGGCAGGCTGCCGCACTCGATGCTCCTGGAAACCTTCACGACGGCGGGCATCGGCACCCAGGTCGTCCCGGACGAGGACAACAAATGAACCCGACCGAAACAGCACCGGCCACGGATCTGGAGCACTCCCCGGTGGGCGAGCTGGTCCACTCCCACGCCACCGGCGCGCAGTGGCTGTCCCGCTACAACTCCTCGCTGCTGGGCGTCTTCGGCACCCCGCAGCGGGTCCTGGTCCGCGGCGCCGGCTGCCTGGTTTGGGACGCCGACGGCAAGGAATACCTGGACCTGCTCGGCGGGATCGCGGTCAACGCCCTGGGCCACGCGCATCCCTTTGTCACCTCGGTGATCTCCAGCCAGCTGGCCACCCTGGGCCACGTCTCCAATTTCTTCACGAGCCCCACCCAGATCGCGCTGGCCGAGAAGCTGCTGGAGATCACCAAGGCACCCGCCGGGTCCAAGGTGTTTTTCGCCAACTCCGGCACCGAAGCCGTCGAGGCGGCCTTCAAGCTGGCGCGGCGCAACACCGGTACGGAGGCGAAGCCGCGGACCCGGATCATCGCCCTCGAAGGCGCCTTCCACGGCCGCACGATGGGCGCCTTGGCGCTGACCGCGAAGGAAGCCTACCGGGCGCCGTTCGCCCCGCTGCCCGGCGGCGTCGAACACGTTCCCTTCGGCGACATCGATGCCCTCCGCGCGGCGGTGGACGACACCGTCGCCGCGGTCTTCCTCGAACCGATTCAGGGCGAGGCCGGGGTCCGTCCGCTGCCCGCCGGCTATCTGCGGGCGGCCCGGGAGGCCACCAGCGCCGCCGGTGCCCTGCTGATCCTGGACGAGGTCCAGACCGGCATCGGCCGCACGGGCAAGTGGCTGGCGAGCGAGGACGCCGGGATCATGCCCGACGCCGTGACCCTCGCCAAGGGCCTCGGCGGCGGCTTCCCGATCGGCGCCCTCGTCACCTACGGCCCCGAAACGTCCGCCCTGCTGACCGCCGGCCAGCACGGGACCACCTTCGGCGGCAACCCGGTCGCCACCGCCGCTGCACTGGCCACCCTGCACGTGCTGGAAAACCAGCAGGTCCTGGGCCACGTCCGGGAGGTGGGGGAGCACCTGCGTGCCGGACTCGCCGCGGTCGACGGCGTTACGGAGGTCCGCGGCGAAGGGCTCCTGATCGGCTTCGATCTGGACGCCGACGTCGCCCCGGCCGTCGTGACCGCCGGCCTCGAGGCGGGCTTTATCGTCAACAGCCCCGGCCCGCACACCATCCGCCTCGCGCCGCCGCTGATCCTCACCACCGGACAGGCCGACCGCTTCCTCGCGGCACTGCCCGCCCTCCTCCAGACCGCAAAGGACGCCCAGTGACGCCGACTGACATTTCGACCGTGACTTCTACCGTGACTTCCAAAAGCCGGACCCGCCACTTCCTCAAGGACACGGACCTCACCCCGGCCGAGCAGGCCGAGGTCCTGGACCTCGCCGTCCGGATGAAGGCCGCCCCCTACAGCGTGCAGCCCTTCGCCGCGGAGGGCAGCGGGCGCCGGACCGTCGCCGTGATCTTCGACAAGACCTCCACCCGGACACGGGTGTCCTTCGCCGCCGGCGTCGCCGACATGGGCGGCAACGCGCTGATCATCAACCCGGGCGAGGCGCAGATCGGCCACAAGGAATCCGTCGAGGACACCGCGAAGGTCCTCGAGCGCATGGTCTCCACCATCGTCTGGCGCACCGGCGCCCACTCCGGGCTCGTGGCCATGGCCGCGAACTCCCGGGTACCGGTCATCAACGCCCTGTGCGACGACTACCACCCCTGCCAGCTCCTCGCGGACCTCCTGACCGTCAAGGAACACAAGGGCGACCTGGCGGGCCTGACCATGAGCTACCTCGGCGACTCCGCCAACAACATGGCCAACTCCTACCTGCTGGCCGGCGTCACCGCCGGCATGCATGTCCGCATCGCCGGCCCGGACGGCTACCTGCCGTCCCCGGCCATCATCGCCGCGGCCGAAGACCGTGCGGCGGAGACCGGCGGCTCGGTGCTCGTCACCGTGGACGCCGCCGAGGCGCTGCTCGGTGCCGACGTCGTCGCCACCGACACCTGGGTGTCGATGGGCCAGGAGGACGAGAAGGAGGCCCGGCTGCAGCTGTTCCGCGGCTACGCCGTGGACGAGGCGGCGATGAAGCTCGCGGCGCCGGACGCCGTCGTGCTCCACTGCCTGCCCGCCTACCGCGGCTACGAGATCGCCGCGGCCGTGATCGACGGCCCGCAGTCCGTCGTCTGGGACGAGGCCGAGAACCGGCTGCACGCCCAGAAGGCACTGATGGCGTGGCTGATGCACCGCTCCGGCCTGGCCGTGGTCGAGGGGCTGGCGCCGAACCGGACGCAGACACCGAAGGTTCTCGGATAGTGTCCGTCCAGCCCGCCTCGCCGGGGGCCAGCCCGGCCACCAAGACGGCCCGGCAGGCGCGGATCACCGCGATCCTCACCGGTGAGTCGGTCCGCTCGCAGGCCGAACTGGCGGCGCTGCTCGCCGACGACGGCGTCCAGGTCACCCAGGCCACCCTGTCCCGGGACCTGGTGGAGCTCGGCGCGGTGCGGGTGCGTGGCAAGGACGGCGTGCTCGTCTACGCGGTGCCCGGGGAGGGCGGTGAACGCGCGGCCAAGAGCGGCGTCACCCAGGAGATCCTCGACGCGCGGCTGGCCCGGCTCTGCGCCGAGCTGCTGGTCACCGCCGAAGCGTCCGCGAACATCGTGGTGCTCCGGACGCCGCCGGGCGCGGCCAACTTCCTGGCCCTCGCGATCGACCACTCCGTGATGCCCTCGATCCTGGGCACCATCGCGGGCGACGACACCGTGCTGCTGGTCACCCGGGACCCGCTCGGCGGCGCCGACGTGGCCGCCCGGTTCCTGCAGCTCGCCGAGGAAGCCGGCACCGGCTGACCGCACCCGGCCTGCAGATTGGGCCTGCCACAGGGATGTGACAGGCTTTCAGTAGACAAGCTTTTCCCCCGACATTTTCCCCAAACAACTAAGGAGCATTTCAAGTGACTGAGCGTATTGTGCTGGCCTACTCCGGTGGCCTGGATACTTCCGTAGCCATCGGCTGGATCGGTGAAGCGACCGGCGCCGAGGTTATCGCCGTGGCGGTCGACGTCGGACAGGGCGGCGAGTCGCTGGAGACGATCCGCCAGCGTGCCCTGGGCTGCGGCGCCGTCGAGGCCTACGTGGCCGACGCGAGCGACGAGTTCGCCAACGAGTACTGCATGCCCGCGCTGAAGGCCAACGCCCTCTACCAGGGCCACTACCCGCTGGTCTCCGCGATCTCGCGGCCGGTGATCGTCAAGCACCTCGTCAAGGCCGCCCGCGAATTCGGCGCCACCACGGTGGCCCACGGCTGCACCGGCAAGGGCAACGACCAGGTCCGCTTCGAAGTCGGCATCCAGACCCTCGGGCCGGACCTGAAGTGCATCGCCCCCGTCCGCGACCTCGCCCTGACCCGCGACAAGGCCATCGCCTTCGCCGAGGAAAAGGGACTGCCGATCGAGACCACCAAGAAGAACCCGTACTCGATCGACCAGAACGTCTGGGGCCGCGCCGTCGAAACCGGCTACCTCGAGGACATCTGGAACGCCCCCACCAAGGACATCTACGACTACACCGCCACCCCGGAATTCCCGCCGGCACCCGATGAGGTCATCATCTCCTTCGAGGCCGGCATCCCGGTCGCGATCGACGGCGTCAAGGTCACCCCGCTGCAGGCCATCAAGGAACTCAACCGCCGCGCCGGCGCCCAGGGCGTCGGCCGGATCGACGTCGTCGAGGACCGCCTCGTCGGCATCAAGTCCCGCGAAATCTACGAGGCCCCGGGCGCGATGGCGCTGATCACCGCGCACAAGCACCTCGAGGACATCACGGTCGAGCGCGAGCAGGCCCGCTTCAAGGCCACCGTCGGCCAGCGCTGGTCCGAGCTGGTCTACGACGGCCAGTGGTTCTCGCCGCTCAAGCGCTCCCTCGACGCCTTCATCGAGGACACCCAGCGCTACGTCACCGGCGACATCCGGATGACCCTGCACGGCGGCCAGGCGATCGTCAATGGACGCCGCTCCGGGACCTCGCTCTACGACTTCGACCTCGCCACCTACGACACCGGTGACACCTTCGACCAGTCGATGGCGCGCGGCTTCATCGAGCTGTGGGGCATGTCCGCCAAGGTGGCCTCCAGCCGTGACCTCCGCGTCGCAGGGCAGTAGCCCCCGTGGCTGAGTCGGAGACCACCAAGTCTGAAGCGACCAACACCGGTGCGCTGTGGGGCGGCCGGTTCGCTGGCGGCCCCGCGGACGCCCTCGCCGCGCTGAGCAAGTCCACGCACTTTGACTGGCGGCTGGCCCGCTACGACATCGCCGGGTCCAAGGCGCACGCCCGCGTGCTGCACAAGGCCGGCCTGCTCGACGACGCCGAGCTCGAGGGCATGCTGGACGCCCTCGGCCGGCTGGACGAGGACGTCGCCTCCGGCGCCTACCTGCCGGCGGAGTCCGATGAGGACGTGCACGGCTCGCTGGAGCGCGGACTGATCGAGCGCGCCGGCACCCAGCTCGGCGGCAAGCTCCGCGCGGGCCGGTCCCGCAACGACCAGGTGGCCACGCTGGGGAGGATGTTCCTGCGCGACCACGCACGGATCATCGCCCGCGGCGTGCTCGCCACGATCGATGCCCTGGTGGAGCAGGCCAAGGCGCACCGGGGCGTGGCCATGCCCGGGCGCACCCACCTGCAGCACGCCCAGCCGGTGCTGCTCAGCCACCACCTGCTGGCCCACGCCTGGGCGCTGCTGCGCGATGTGCAGCGGCTCGCGGACTGGGACAAGCGCGCCGGCGTCTCGCCCTACGGCTCCGGCGCCCTCGCGGGTTCCTCCCTGGGCCTGGACCCGGAGGCCGTGGCCGCGGACCTGGGCTTCTTCTCCGCCACGCACAACTCGATCGACGGCACCGCCTCCCGCGACGTCTTCGCCGAGTTCGCGTGGATCACGGCCATGATCGGCGTGGACCTCTCCCGCGTGTCGGAGGAAGTCATCCTGTGGGCCACCAAGGAGTTCTCCTTCGTCACCCTGCACGATTCCTACTCCACCGGCTCCTCGATCATGCCGCAGAAGAAGAACCCGGACGTGGCGGAACTGGCCCGCGGCAAGGCCGGCCGGCTGATCGGCAACCTGACCGGGCTGTTGGCCACCCTGAAGGGACTGCCGCTCGCGTACAACCGCGACCTGCAGGAGGACAAGGAACCGGTCTTCGACGCCGCCGACACGCTGGAGGTCCTGCTCCCGGCAGTCTCCGGCATGATCGCGACCCTGACGTTCAACACCGAACGGATGGAGGCACTGGCGCCGCAGGGCTTCGCGCTGGCCACGGACATCGCCGAATGGCTGGTCCGCCAGGGCGTTCCGTTCCGCGAGGCGCACGAGCTCTCCGGCTCCGCGGTCAAGCAGGCCGAAAGCCGCGGCGTCGAACTCTGGGACCTCACGGACGAGGAATACGCCGCCATCTCCGAGCACCTGACGCCGGAGGTCCGCACGGTCCTCAGCACCGAAGGCTCGCTGAACAGCCGGAACTCCCAGGGCGGCACCGCACCGGCCGCCGTCGAGCGCCAGCTGCTCGCCCTCGAGGACGAGCTCGCCGCCGTCCGCGGCTACGCGGGGTAGCCACCACAGACCCTCCCGCAGTTACTGCAGGGTTTAGGCCGACGCTCCCTCACTTTCGCCAAGAAAGTGAGGGAGCGTTGCCGATTTTCACGCAATAACTGAGGGGGCGTTCTGCGTTTGCCGCTGGAACCTCCCCGCTAGCATTGCGACATGAGCGAAACGTTCCGCCAGCTGCTGCGCGCCCTGCCCGATTTCCCCGAGCTGCTTCCGGACTTCGACCCGGACGCCGCCCCCGCTGACCCTGCCGAACTCTTCCGGCTCTGGCTCGAGGAGGCACTGGCCGCCGGTGTCCCGCAGCCCAACGCCTGCAGCCTGGCCACGGCGGATGAGCTCGGGCGGCCGTCCTCCCGGATGCTGATCCTCAAGGACATCGACGCCGACGGCTGGCACTTCGCGACCTCCCGGGCATCGCGCAAAGGGCACGAACTCGCGGCCAACCCGCACGCCGCCCTGAACTTCTTCTGGCAGCGGCAGGGCCGGCAGGTCCGCGTGGCCGGGGACGTCGTGGAGCTGTCCGCCGAGGCTTCGGCTGCGGACTGGCACGCGCGGCCCGGCGCGGACGGCAGCGACAACCCGGACTGGCAGCTGTACGCCCTGAGGCCCCGGGAAATCGAGTTCTGGCAGGCGCGGCACGACCGCCGGCACCTGCGCCACCGCTTTGGTCCGGAGTCTTTCAGTTAATCGGCATTTATCCGGTGTTGAAATGACTTCGTATTAGGATGATCGCCATGACCACCATCACCCCGGAAAAACTCCTGGACGAACTCCGCCGCGCCGCCGGAGTCGTGGCTGGAATCACCGCCACCTTCTCCGACGAGGACGTCAAGGCCCCCTCGGAACTGCCGGGCTGGACGCGCGGCCACGTGCTGGCCCACATCTGCGGGATCGCCAATGCGATGGCCCGCCAGCTGGAATACGCCGCCCGGGGCGACAGCATCGAACTCTACGACGGCGGCTACGAGGGCCGGACCCGCGCCATCGAAATGGCTGCCGGACACACGATCGCCGAACACCGGGCCGATGTGGACGCCGCCCTGGACCGGTCACTGCAGGCCTTTGGCGCGCTGGACGACGACGGCTGGCAGGCGCCCATCAGCTTCCGCGGGGGAGTCGTATTCGACGGCGGACTGGCGCTCTGGCGCGAGCTCGTCATCCATGCCACCGACCTCGGCACGGGCCGCGGGCCGGAAACCTGGAGCCGGCCGTTCTGCGAACATCTCTTCGATTTCCTTGGCGCACGGGTGCCGGAAGGACAGCGGTTCGTGCTCCAGCCGCTCGGCCTGCCGGCCGTGTCGATCGGTACCCCCGGCGGCCGCTCGACCGCCATCAACGGGATGCTCACCGATATCGCGGCCTGGCTCGCGGGACGGACCCCGACCCTCGGCAGCCTGCGCGCCACCGCGGCGGCCGACGGCGTCGACCTCCCCGCGCTGCTGCCCTGGCCGGCCGGAGTGCCCGTCACCCCGTAGCACCCGCCCCGGGTCTTGCCTCCTGCCACTCACGCCGAGGTGACATTTGACGCCCATGATCCGCCGCGACATGGGCGCAAGGTCTCACCTCGGCGGTGTGCGGCTGGTGCTATGCCACGGCGGCGGCCTGCCGGCGTTCCCGGTCCAGCAGGCTTTCCTTGATGACCAGCCCCCAGCGGAAGCCGCCCAGGCTCCCGTCGGTGCGGATCACACGGTGGCAGGGGACGAACAGCGCTGCCGCGTTGAAGGCGCAGGCACTGGCCGCGGCGCGCACGGCTTTGACGTTGCCGGACAGCTCCGCGTACTCGGTGTAGGTCAGGGGGTGACCCGGCGCGACCGTCCGGAGGACATCCCACGCGTGGCCCCGGAACGGACCGGACTTCTGCAGCACCGGAACCGCCATGGCTGGTCCGGGGTTCCCGGCATAGAAATCCTCCACCGCCGCCGAGATGCCGCCGAGACCCGTGACCGTCTCGTACTCCGCGGGGAGCAGCGCCGGATGGATCTGGCCGGTCAGCTCGCCGGGAACGGCAGTCCACCCCGAGGCCAGCACGGTCCCCTCGCGGGCAATGATGGTGAACGGACCGTCCGGGGTGGACATGGTCAACAACTGGGCTTTCATTGGATCGCTTCCTTCGAAGTCTGCGGTGAAACCTGCACTGGAGTGTTTATTGGAGCCTTTGGTGGTGTGTGGGGCGCAGCCGGGGACGGCCTGCGCGCCGCGGCCTGGGCTGCCGCTGCAGCGCGCCAGAGGTGCATCGTGGCGTACGAGCGCCAGGGGCTGAGCTCACGGAAATCAGGACTCAGGGGTCCCTCGGGGCTCGCCGGCGCGCCGACCGTCGCCCGGGCGAGTGAGCGGATGCCATTGCGCACCGCTGCGTCGTTGGCCAGGAAGACATCCGGGGCGCCGATCACGCGCATCGCCACATAACCGACCGTCCACGGACCCACACCGGCGAGCGGGAGCAGTTTGGATTCCAGCCCGGGCAGGTCGTCGCCGTAGCCGAAGTCGAGCCCGCCCGAGGCCATCGCCGCAGCGGCGGCGCGGACGGAATCGATGCGGCGCTGCGGCCCGCGGAGCAGTTCGAAACCGTGCCCCGCGATCTGCTCCGCCGTCGGGAACAGCCGGTGCAGGCCGTCCGCCGGGACCAGGCTCTCGCTGCCGGCCGCGGACAGTTGGGTGAGGGCGGTACGGGCTGCGGCGACGGTGATCTGCTGGCCGATCATGGCCCGGACCAACAGCTCCTGCGGGTCGACGGCGCCCGGCATCCGTATCCCGGGCGTCGCGGCGACGCTGGCTGAGAGCCGCGGGTCGGACCCCAGCGCACCGTCGATGGCGACCGGGTCGGCGTCGAGGTCCAGCAGCCGGCGGACCCTGCTGAGCAGGGGCGGCAGGTCCCGCAGGTCGACGGCGCCGATGGTCAGCACGAGCGGGCGGCCCGGCGAGCCGGCGTCGTAGTCCACCCGGAAGCGGGCGTCGCCGTGGGCCAGGCGCAGGGTTCGGGCGTAGGACGTGGACGAACCTTCCTCGACGCCGGGGATGGACCGGACCGCGAGGAAGTCGAAGACGCCCGGGTCGAACGGCTCGCGGTACGGCAGATTCAGCGTCAGGGCCGTCGTCGACTGGGCGGCCGGACCCGACGGACGGTGGTGCCGGGCCGTGGCCCGCAGCGCCGAGGGTGTCATGGCGAAGACCTCGCCGATGGTCTCGTTGAACTGCCGCACGCTGCTGAAGCCGGCGGCGAAGGCAATGTCGGCGACTTTCATGGACGTGGAGACGAGCAGCGTGCGGGCGGTCTGGGCCCGGCCGGCCCGGGCCAGCGACAGCGGTCCCGCGCCGAGTTCGTGGCTCAGGATCCGGTTGAGCTGCCGCGAGGAGTAGCCCAGCCGGGCGGCCAGCCCCTCCACGCCGTCGCGGTTGATCACACCGTCGTTGATGAGCCGCATCGCGCGTCCCGCAATGTCGGAGCTCACGTTCCAGGCCGGCGTGCCGGGGACTGCCTCGGGCAGGCAGCGCTTGCAGGCCCGGTACCCGGCGTCGTGCGCGGCGGCGGACGTTTCGTAGAACGTGACATTCCCCGCCTTGGGGGTCCGGGCCGGGCAGGAGGGCCGGCAGTAGATGCCCGTGGTGCGGACAGCGGTGTAGAACTGCCCGTCGAACCGGGTGTCCCGGGCATCGATTGCCCGGTAGCGCTGCCAGAAGTCCATGGGTTCATCCTGCCAGCTTCCGGGAACAGCTGCTAGCGGAAATCGGACACGGCTGTGGAGGGTGGTGGGTGCCGTTTGTTAAAGTCGGAGCATGACGTTGACGCCTCCACTCCGTGCGCCGGGCCGAGGACTCCGTGCCGGCGGGCCGCCCGCCGACGCACTCCGGGAGCTCCTGTCCCAGGACGCCCGGCAGGTGGCGCCCCTGCTGCTCGGCGCGGTGCTGACGCATGAGGGGAACGACGGCCCGGTGTCCGTGCGGATCACGGAGGTGGAGGCCTATCTGGGCCCGCATGACTCGCCGCATCCTGACCCCGGCTCGCACACCTTCCGCGGCGCGACCGCGCGCAACGCCCCGATGTTCGGCCCGGCCGGCCACCTGTACGTCTACTTCACCTACGGCATGCATCACTGCGCCAACATCGTGTGCGGGCCGGCCGGCGTCGCCTCCGCCGTGCTGCTGCGGGCCGGTGAGATTGTCGCCGGCGAGCAGCTCGCCCTCAGCCGGCGGCCGGCGTCGAAATCCCCCAAGGACCTGGCGAGCGGCCCGGCCCGGCTCGCCACGTCGCTCGGAATCACGACGGCGGACAGCGGCAGGGACGCCCTCCAGGCCCCGTTCGGACTGGAACTCCCCGCCCTGCAGGCTGTGGACGTCAGCGCCGGACCGCGCGTCGGCGTCTCCGGCGCCGGCGGCACCCACGACTACCCCTGGCGCTTCTGGCTGAGCGGGGATCCGACCGTCTCCCGCTATAAGGCGGCGAAGGTGCGGACGGCCTAGCCGGGCGGACGTGGTGGTTCTGGTGGTTTGGTGGTTCTGAGGTTTACCTGGGATCGGCGGCGGGGGAGGACGGCTTCGGATGGGCGAGGGCAAGCGCGGGAAACCGCACAGCGAGCTCGAGCGGCTCGAGATCTTTGTGCAGCTGGCCGCCGACTATTTCCGGATGGTCGAGCTGTTCAGGCCCGCTGACGGGCCGGTGCCGGCGGATTCCCCCGAGGCGGAGCGGCGGCAGTGGGTGGAGCTCTTCCGGGCGGCCCTGCTGCGGAAGTTCATCGTGCGGGATGAACACGTGTCCCTCAAGCTGGTGGTGAGGGCGCTCCGCCTGTGCAATTACACGGAAGACCGCAGGCTCGAGGAGGGGACGGAGGCGGTGGCGGAACTGTTCACCGCCGAGATGGTCCAGGGCCGGCAGCATGAGGTGCCCGGACCGGCCCGGGACGACGGTCGTGAGCTTTTCGAGGACGTTCTCTACGGACGGCTCCTGCACGGCGACGCTGACCGGTTCCGCCGTTCCGAGTGGGCGAAGGACCGCGACCGCCTGGGAGCGGCGGCGGCCCGGCGGTTCGACGCGGAGCATGCGCTCAGCAAGGCGCTCGACGTCGTCAGCTACGGACTCGCGCACGGGCTCCTGCGGTCACCGGCCAAGCCGGCTGGCGACGAAGCTCCAACCGGAGACGCGGGCGATGAAGCTCCGGCAAGCGACGCAAGCCCGGCCAGCGCCGCGGGCCCGGCCAGCGCCGCGGCACCAGCCAGTAAGGTTGATGGGTGAATCAAAGCGAGCACCACCAGACCACGATGACCCGGAATGAGACCACCGCACCGGTGGATGAGCTGATCAGCAGCCTGTGCGCAACGATCCCGGACTACCCCAAGCCCGGAATCATCTTCAAGGACCTGACCCCGGTCTTCGCCGACGGTGCCGCGCTGAAGGCTGTCGTGAACGCCCTGGTGGAGCCGTTCGAGGGCCAGTTCGACGCCGTCGCCGGGGTGGAAGCCCGCGGTTTCCTGCTGGCTGCCGCGGCGGCCTACGCCACCGGCACCGGCGTCATCACCGTCCGCAAGGCCGGCAAGCTGCCGCGCGAGGTGGTCTCCGAGGACTATGCGCTCGAATACGGCAACGCCACCCTGGAACTGCACACCACGGACCTCGCGCCCGGCAGCCGCGTCCTGATCCTCGACGACGTCCTCGCCACGGGCGGCACGCTCGGCGCCGCCGTGCGGCTGTTCGAACGCTGCGGCATCGAGGTGGCGGGCGTGGGCGTGGTCATGGAACTCGGCGAACTCGGCGGGCGCTCGGCCCTGGACGGCCACCGGGTCAGCTCCCTGCTGCGCCTGTAGCCCCCCGCCAGCCCCGGCCCGCCCCGCCAGCCCCGGCCCGCCCCGCCCGCCCCGGGCCGCCGGCGAATCACCGCCGGGAAGAGTGGACGATTCCGCGCGCCTCGGTAGACTTCCTGCACAAAACGGACATGTGCCGGTGGGGAGACCGAAATGGTTGTAGAATGGTTGGTCTGTCTTTTTCGATAGGGGAACGTTCGATGCACGACGCTGATTTGGCCCATGAACGCGACTACGTGGCCGGACTTTACGCCCGGCTGGATGAGCTGCGGGCGGAAAAGCGCGCCCAGCTGGCGCAGGTACGGCGTGCCGGTGCGGTGGGCACCATGCAGAATGTCTCCGAGCGGGACGCGTTCGCCGCGCTGTACGAGGACCGCCTGGCGCAGCTCGACGCCGTCGACGACCGGCTCGTGTTCGGCCGCCTCGACCTCGACTCCGGCGAGGCCCAGTACATCGGACGTATCGGCCTGACCACCGATGACCTCCAGCGCCTCATGCTGGACTGGCGCGCGCCCGAGGCCGGGCACTTCTACCAGGCCACCGCGTTCGACCGGCAGGGTGTGCGCCGCCGCCGCCACCTGATCCTGCAGGGCCGCGAGGTCAAAGCGATCGAGGATGACGTCCTCGACGCCGACCTGCTGGCCGACAACGAGTCCCTCCAGGGCGAGGGCGCCCTGCTCGCGGCCCTGAACTCCAAACGGACCGGACGGATGTCGGACATCGTCGGGACGATCCAGTCCGAGCAGGACCGGATCATCCGTTCGTCGATTTCCGGCGCCCTTGTGGTCCAGGGCGGACCCGGGACCGGCAAGACCGCCGTCGCGCTGCACCGCGCCGCCTACCTGCTCTACACCCACCGTGACCGGCTCAAGACTGCCGGCGTCCTGCTGGTGGGCCCGTCGTCGTCGTTCATGAAGTACATCGAGCGCGTCCTGCCGTCGCTGGGCGAGACCGGCGTCGTGATGGCGAGCGTAGGGCGCCTGATGCCGGGCATCCACGCCATCGCCGAACCCGATTCCGCGGTTGCGGCGATCAAGGGCCGGCTCGACATGGCCGAGGTCGTGGCGAACGCCGTGGCCAACCGGCAGCGGATCCCTGCGGAGAACCGCGTCCTCGAAGTCGACGGGCGCAAACTTCTGCTCACTCCCCGGCAGGTCCGCCGGGCCAGGGACCGGGCCCGGTCGACCGGCAAGCCGCACAACGAGGCCCGCGTCTCGTTCGTCAAGATCCTGCTGCGCGAACTGACCGAGCAGATGACGGAACTCGTGGAAGCCGGCAGCATCGGCAACAACGCCGACCGCTCCTATCTGGCCGAGGACGTCCGCTCCGCGCGGGACGTCCGCATCGCCCTGAACCTGTGCTGGATGCCGATGACGCCGGAGAAGCTCATCGGTGAACTCCTGAGTAAGCCGGCGATCCTGGCCGCCTGCACCCCGCACCTCACCCCGGCCGAGCGTGAACTGCTGCTCCGGCCCGCCGACGCTCCGTGGACCGAGGCGGACGTGCCGCTGCTGGACGAGGCCGCCGAACTCCTCGGCGAACTCGACGCGGCCGCGGGCCGGGGACTGGCCCAGCAGGAACACGACCGTGCCCGCGACCTGGCCAATGCCAAGCAGACGCTGGTCAACATGGAAACAGCCGGCGTGGACGTCCTGATCTCCGCGGAAGAGCTCGTGGACCAGAACCAGGAACGCGAAGCCCGGCTGACCGCCGCGGAGCGCGCGACGACGGACCGCAGCTGGGCGTTCGGGCACATTGTGGTGGACGAGGCGCAGGAGCTCTCGCCGATGCAGTGGCGCCTGCTGGTCCGCCGCTGCCCGCTGAAGTCCTTCACCATCGTGGGCGATATTGCCCAGACGAGCTCCGTGGCCGGCGCCAATTCCTGGCACAGCGCCCTCGCGCCCATGTTCGGTGACCGCTGGCAGCTGGAGGAACTGACGGTCAACTACCGCACGCCCTCGCAGATCGCGGAAGCGGCGGCCCGGATGGCCAACGCGGCGGGGCTGGTGGTGTCCGCACCGAAGGCGGTCCGCGAGGGCCGCTGGGCGCCGGTGATCGACCGCGTCGAGCGCGGCGGGATCATCAGCAAGCTCGTGGAGGTCCTGCCGGAGGAGCTCGGCGCGCTCGAGGGCGGCCTGCTGGCCGTCATTGCCGACGGCGAGCTCCTTCCGCAGGCGACCGCCGCGCTGCGGGCCGTCTACGGACGCCGGGTCGGCACGGACGCCGGCAGCTATGTGCAGGACATCGTGGTGATCAGCCCCCGTGAGGCCAAGGGCCTGGAGTTCGACGGCGTCGTGGTGCTGGAGCCATCTGCCATGCTCAACCATGAGCACGGCCGGGTCGGCGACCTGTATGTGGCCATGACCCGGCCCACCCAGCGGCTGCGGCTCATCGCCTCAGCCGGGGTGCCGGCGGGCATCGAGGACTGAGACCCGCCGTCGGGCGCCCGGCCGCCCGACGGTCACAGGCACTGACGGTGCCCGGATCCTGCTAACTTAGATTCCGTGTCCCAGCTAAATGATCTACGTTCCCAGCAGAATGACCCCAGCTTCGCCAACGTGTGGCAGGAGCTGAAATGGCGAGGCCTGGTCCACGTCTCAACGGATGAGGCGGAGCTGGAGAAGCTCCTCGCCGGCGATCCCGCAACCTACTACTGCGGCTTCGATCCCACCGCGCCCAGCCTGCACCTGGGCAACCTGGTCCAGCTGCTGCTGATGCGCCGGATCCAGCTGGCCGGCCACAAGCCCCTCGGGCTGGTCGGCGGCTCCACCGGCCTGATCGGGGATCCCCGGCAGACCGCCGAACGCGTGCTCAACACCCCCGAGACGGTCGCCGAATGGGTTGGAAAGCTGCAGGCACAGGTCCAGCGCTTCCTCAGCTTCGAGGGTGACAACGCGGCCAGAATGGTCAACAACCTGGACTGGACCGCGCCGCTGAGCGCCATCGACTTCCTTCGCGGGATCGGCAAGCACTTCCGGGTCGGCACCATGATCAAAAAGGACATTGTTGCCAACCGCCTGAATTCCGACGAGGGAATCAGCTACACGGAGTTCAGCTACCAGATCCTTCAGGGTATGGACTACCTGCAGCTCTTCCGCGACTACGGCTGTGTGCTGCAGACCGGCGGGTCGGACCAGTGGGGCAATCTCACCAGTGGCACCGATCTCATCCGCAAGGTCGAGGGCAAGCACGTCCATGCGCTGGGTACCCCCCTCATCACGAACTCCGACGGCACGAAGTTCGGCAAGAGCGAGGGCAACGCCATCTGGCTTGATCCGGAGATGTGCAGCCCGTACGCCTTCTACCAGTTCTGGCTCAACACGGCGGACAGCGATGTGGCGGCACGCCTGAAGGTGTTTACCTTCCTGAGCCGTGCCGAGATCGAGGCCCTGGAAGCCGCGGTTGCCGAGCGACCCTTCGCCCGCGAAGGACAGCGGAAACTCGCCTACGAGGTGACCTCCCTCGTCCACGGTGTGGAAGCCACGGAGAAAGTCATCGCCGCCTCTGCCGCCCTGTTCGGCAATGGCGACCTGAGCGCCCTGGACGAGGCAACGCTCAAGGCGGCCACGTCCGAACTCCCGTCAGCCACCATTGATGCCCGGCAGCCTGGGCATTATCGAGCTGCTTGTCGCCACGGGCCTGTCGGAGAGCAAGTCGGCCGCCCGCCGCACCGTGGGGGAGGGCGGGGCGTACGTCAACAACGCCAAGGTCGCGGATCCGGACGCCGTGATTGAGCCCGGCCAGCTGCTGCACGGACGCTACCTGCTGCTGCGCCGGGGCAAGAAGAACCTCGCGACCGTGGAAGTTTCCGCCGCCTAGAACAGCACCGCAGGCCGCCTGCACCCTCCTGCACCCTCCTGCCCGACCCAGTTGCAAGGTCGGGCCGGAGGGTGTATTGTTTTCTGAGTCGCCACCGCAGAGTGGTGACCAACCCCAACAAAAATAGAGAAGCAATTCTTCTAGCGCTTTCGGCTCCCCTGGAGCACGCGGCGCAAGAATGAAAAATTGCTTCACATTTTGGTGGGCGCAATTGCTCCACCGAGTGGAATTTAGATGAAAATCTGGATTTGCAAAGTGGATATGAATGAAATAAGCTTCAAATATCGCAGCGAAGAAAAAGCGAAACAAATGAATTAAATTGCATTGAATTGTTTCGAATAGTACTTCGAATGTGTCTGTTGTTTGAGAACTCAATAGTGTGCCAAGTTTGTTGATACCAATTTATTGTATTGAATTGGTTGAATTGACCAGGCCTGCCACCCCGTGGTGTGGTCTGGTTTTTACAGCTGGTTTCAAATTTTGTGCATTGTGTGCATCCCGTTTTCCCGGGGGCGCATGGTGTGTCTGTTTTACTTCAACGGAGAGTTTGATCCTGGCTCAGGATGAACGCTGGCGGCGTGCTTAACACATGCAAGTCGAACGATGATCCCAGCTTGCTGGGGGATTAGTGGCGAACGGGTGAGTAACACGTGAGTAACCTGCCCTTAACTCTGGGATAAGCCTGGGAAACTGGGTCTAATACCGGATATGACTCCTCATCGCATGGTGGGGGGTGGAAAGCTTTATTGTGGTTTTGGATGGACTCGCGGCCTATCAGCTTGTTGGTGAGGTAATGGCTCACCAAGGCGACGACGGGTAGCCGGCCTGAGAGGGTGACCGGCCACACTGGGACTGAGACACGGCCCAGACTCCTACGGGAGGCAGCAGTGGGGAATATTGCACAATGGGCGAAAGCCTGATGCAGCGACGCCGCGTGAGGGATGACGGCCTTCGGGTTGTAAACCTCTTTCAGTAGGGAAGAAGCGAAAGTGACGGTACCTGCAGAAGAAGCGCCGGCTAACTACGTGCCAGCAGCCGCGGTAATACGTAGGGCGCAAGCGTTATCCGGAATTATTGGGCGTAAAGAGCTCGTAGGCGGTTTGTCGCGTCTGCCGTGAAAGTCCGGGGCTCAACTCCGGATCTGCGGTGGGTACGGGCAGACTAGAGTGATGTAGGGGAGACTGGAATTCCTGGTGTAGCGGTGAAATGCGCAGATATCAGGAGGAACACCGATGGCGAAGGCAGGTCTCTGGGCATTAACTGACGCTGAGGAGCGAAAGCATGGGGAGCGAACAGGATTAGATACCCTGGTAGTCCATGCCGTAAACGTTGGGCACTAGGTGTGGGGGACATTCCACGTTTTCCGCGCCGTAGCTAACGCATTAAGTGCCCCGCCTGGGGAGTACGGCCGCAAGGCTAAAACTCAAAGGAATTGACGGGGGCCCGCACAAGCGGCGGAGCATGCGGATTAATTCGATGCAACGCGAAGAACCTTACCAAGGCTTGACATGAACCGGAAACACCTGGAAACAGGTGCCCCGCTTGCGGTCGGTTTACAGGTGGTGCATGGTTGTCGTCAGCTCGTGTCGTGAGATGTTGGGTTAAGTCCCGCAACGAGCGCAACCCTCGTTCTATGTTGCCAGCGCGTTATGGCGGGGACTCATAGGAGACTGCCGGGGTCAACTCGGAGGAAGGTGGGGACGACGTCAAATCATCATGCCCCTTATGTCTTGGGCTTCACGCATGCTACAATGGCCGGTACAAAGGGTTGCGATACTGTGAGGTGGAGCTAATCCCAAAAAGCCGGTCTCAGTTCGGATTGGGGTCTGCAACTCGACCCCATGAAGTCGGAGTCGCTAGTAATCGCAGATCAGCAACGCTGCGGTGAATACGTTCCCGGGCCTTGTACACACCGCCCGTCAAGTCACGAAAGTTGGTAACACCCGAAGCCGGTGGCCTAACCCCTTGTGGGAGGGAGCTGTCGAAGGTGGGACTGGCGATTGGGACTAAGTCGTAACAAGGTAGCCGTACCGGAAGGTGCGGCTGGATCACCTCCTTTCTAAGGAGCACCTACAACCATCTTGCCCCGTGTATGCGGGTGTGGAGGGGTTGTCAGGAGTACGCCCGTTGCGCAGACGCTAGTTCTGCGGCGGGTGCTCACGGGTGGAATATCAGCAAATAGCGGCCGCCGGTTTTTCCCCGGCACCCAGTACGGATACACGCCCCTTTGGGGTGGTGGTCCTGGAACGGTGCCTGGGAGGGTAACGGGCGGTTTAGTGTTTGGCACACTGTTGGGTCCTGAGGCAACAGGACCACGGCACGCAGCTCTGCGCGGGTTCCCTTACGGGGGAGTCCGGCGCGGGGGCGGCGTGGTGTGGGACTTGTGTTTCTGGTTTCCTGGCTGCACCGAGCACACACGAATGCGTGTGTGGGGTGTGTGGTACGGGGTTGTTGTTTGAGAACTACATAGTGGACGCGAGCATCTTTTATAAGAAGCAATTTCCAAGATATATGAACCTGGATCTGTTGTCTCATCCTTAGGGGTGGGGTGATGGTTTCTGTGGTTCTCTCGAAAGAATAGCGTTTTATTGATCTTTTGTGGTCAAGTTTTTAAGAGCACACGGTGGATGCCTTGGCATTAGGAGCCGAAGAAGGACGTAGGAATCTGCGATAAGCCTGGGGGAGTCGATAACCGGACTGTGATCCCAGGGTGTCCGAATGGGGAAACCCCGCCAGGGGCGCGAGCTGCCTGGTGACCCGCATCTGAACACATAGGGTGCGTGGAGGGAACGCGGGGAAGTGAAACATCTCAGTACCCGCAGGAAGAGAAAACAATAGTGATTCCGTCAGTAGTGGCGAGCGAACGCGGATCAGGCTAAACCGTTCCATGTGTGATAGCCGGCGGGCGTTGCATGGTCGGGGTTGTGGGACTTCCCATTCTGTCTCTGCCGGGACAGTGGGGTGTGTAGTACAGGCATAGGTGAACGGTCTTGAAAGGCCGGCCAGAGAGGGTGTGAGCCCCGTAACCGAAATGTTGTGTACCGCCCGGGGAGTATCCCAAGTAGCACGGGGCCCGAGAAATCCCGTGTGAATCTGTCAGGACCACCTGATAAGCCTAAATACTCCCTAATGACCGATAGCGGACCAGTACCGTGAGGGAAAGGTGAAAAGTACCCCGGGAGGGGAGTGAAACAGTACCTGAAACCGTGTGCTTACAATCCGTCGGAGCCAGTCTGATTCTGGTGACGGCGTGCCTTTTGAAGAATGAGCCTGCGAGTTAGTGTTACGTCGCGAGGTTAACCCGTGTGGGGAAGCCGTAGCGAAAGCGAGTCTGAATAGGGCGTTGCAGTGGCGTGATCTAGACCCGAAGCGAAGTGATCTACCCATGGCCAGGTTGAAGCGACGGTAAGACGTCGTGGAGGACCGAACCCACTTCAGTTGAAAATGGAGGGGATGAGCTGTGGGTAGGGGTGAAAGGCCAATCAAACTTCGTGATAGCTGGTTCTCCCCGAAATGCATTTAGGTGCAGCGTTGCGTGTTTCTTACCGGAGGTAGAGCTACTGGATGGCTAATGGGCCCTACAAGGTTACTGACGTCAGCCAAACTCCGAATGCCGGTAAGTGAGAGCGCAGCAGTGAGACTGTGGGGGATAAGCTTCATAGTCGAGAGGGAAACAGCCCAGACCACCAACTAAGGCCCCTAAGCGTGTGCTAAGTGGGAAAGGATGTGGAGTTGCGAAGACAACCAGGAGGTTGGCTTAGAAGCAGCCATCCTTAAAAGAGTGCGTAATAGCTCACTGGTCAAGTGATTCCGCGCCGACAATGTAGCGGGGCTCAAGTACACCGCCGAAGTTGTGGATTTCAGATATTAGCTAAGCCGCCCCTTGTGGGTTGGTTCAGGCGTCTGGAGTGGTAGGGGAGCGTCGTGTGGGCAGTGAAGTCGCGGTGTAAACCAGCGGTGGAGCCTACACGAGTGAGAATGCAGGCATGAGTAGCGAAAGACGGGTGAGAAACCCGTCCGCCGAATGATCAAGGGTTCCAGGGTCAAGCTAATCTGCCCTGGGTAAGTCGGGACCTAAGGCGAGGCCGACAGGCGTAGTCGATGGACAACGGGTTGATATTCCCGTACCGGCGAAAAACCGCCCATGCTGAACAGGGGATACTAACCGCCCGAAACCTGCCCGGCCGCCCTTGTGGCGACCCGGGTTTTGGTGGAGCGCGGGACCTGATCCTGGGAGGCAAGCGCATTAACAGGTGTGACGCAGGAAGGTAGCCGAGCCGGGCGATGGTTGTCCCGGTCTAAGGATGTAGGGCGAACGGTAGGCAAATCCGCCGTTCATGATGCCTGAGACCCGATGGGACTCCCGTAAGGGGGGATTCGGTGATCCTATGCTGCCTAGAAAAGCATCGACGCGAGGTTTTAGCCGCCCGTACCCCAAACCGACACAGGTGATCAGGTAGAGAATACTAAGGCGATCGAGAGAATTATGGTTAAGGAACTCGGCAAAATGCCCCCGTAACTTCGGGAGAAGGGGGGCCCCCATCGTGATGGACACAAGCTGTCCGGAGCGTGCAGGGGCCGCAGAGACCAGGGGAAGCGACTGTTTACTAAAAACACAGGTCCGTGCGAAGTCGCAAGACGATGTATACGGACTGACTCCTGCCCGGTGCTGGAAGGTTAAAGAGGACCGGTTAGCCGCAAGGCGAAGCTGAGAATTCAAGCCCCAGTAAACGGCGGTGGTAACTATAACCATCCTAAGGTAGCGAAATTCCTTGTCGGGTAAGTTCCGACCTGCACGAATGGAGTAACGACTTCCCCGCTGTCTCAACCATAAACTCGGCGAAATTGCAGTACGAGTAAAGATGCTCGTTACGCGCAGCAGGACGGAAAGACCCCGAGACCTTTACTATAGTTTGGTATTGGTGTTCGGAGTGGCTTGTGTAGGATAGGTGGGAGACGTTGAAGCCCGGACGCCAGTTCGGGTGGAGTCATCGTTGAAATACCACTCTGGTCACTTTGGACATCTAACTTCGGCCCGTAATCCGGGTCAGGGACAGTGCCTGATGGGTAGTTTAACTGGGGCGGTTGCCTCCTAAAAAGTAACGGAGGCGCCCAAAGGTTCCCTCAGCCTGGTTGGCAATCAGGTGTCGAGTGTAAGTGCACAAGGGAGCTTGACTGTGAGAGAGACATCTCGAGCAGGGACGAAAGTCGGGACTAGTGATCCGGCGGTACATTGTGGAATGGCCGTCGCTCAACGGATAAAAGGTACCTCGGGGATAACAGGCTGATCTTGCCCAAGAGTCCATATCGACGGCATGGTTTGGCACCTCGATGTCGGCTCGTCGCATCCTGGGGCTGGAGTAGGTCCCAAGGGTTGGGCTGTTCGCCCATTAAAGCGGTACGCGAGCTGGGTTTAGAACGTCGTGAGACAGTTCGGTCCCTATCCGCTGCGCGCGCAGGAAATTTGAGAAGGGCTGTCCTTAGTACGAGAGGACCGGGACGGACGAACCTCTGGTGTGTCAGTTGTACTGCCAAGTGCACCGCTGATTAGCTACGTTCGGATGGGATAACCGCTGAAAGCATCTAAGCGGGAAGCTCGCTTCGAGATGAGATTTCCATACACCTTGTGTGTGAGAGGCCCCCAGCCAGACCACTGGGTTGATAGGCCGGATGTGGAAGCGAGGACTAACGACTCGTGAAGCTGACCGGTACTAATAGGCCGATAACTTACACCACACACTCCCTTCGTGAACGGATTCAAAAGACGTTCACACCATGAAGAGAGTACAAAGATAACAAGACTGCTTGCGTCCACTATGTGGTTCCCAAACAACAAACCCGCCACCGCGGCCACGTTGCTCCAGGGAACAAAACCACAACAAAATAAACAACACCACAGTTGTAACACCACAGTTTTCCCACCCGCCACACCCCCAGGGGCCGTGAAGGGAACGGGAGCAAGGGTTACGGCGGTCATAGCGTGGGGGAAACGCCCGGTCCCATTCCGAACCCGGAAGCTAAGACCCACAGCGCCGATGGTACTGCACCCGGGAGGGTGTGGGAGAGTAGGTCACCGCCGGAACATCATTAAACGGTCGAGAGCCCCAACCACACGGTTGGGGCTCTCCCGCATTTAACCCCAAAACAGCACCGCGCGCGTCACAAAAGAAGAATGCAGCGGCTGCATTGCGTGATTTCCGCGGCAGAGCCCGGTGTGCCCTTGCCCTCGGGATACCTGCCCCCGTTACTATTTGGTGGGGCTTGCTCAAGGCGGCCCGGGTGGAACCACAGCTTCCACTATTCGAATTGGGGGAGTGGTTTAGTGAAATTTCCAAAAGTGATTGCCTTGGTGGCAATCCTGGTGGCCGCTGCGGCGACGTCCATCGTTCCGGCTCATGCTGAGGATTCAGCTGCCGTCACCCCCACCATCGCCACCAGCCTCCAGCCGTCGCCTGGAGCGGACCCCACACTTTCGCCCACCCCTTCGGCCACCTCTGCACCGTCGACTTCCGTGCCGACAGCAACCTCCGCACCCACCACGGCTGTGCCGGCTGCCACACCGTCTGCCACACCGACACCGCCGGCTGAACCCAGCCCGACCAGCACGGCCACCGCCGAAGACCTGCCCTCGGGCGTGGCTGCGGTCGGCGCCGGCGAGTCGGCCATCGAGGCCCACTGGGTGTCCCTGGGAGGCGCGACCGGCTGGCTCGGTCCCGTCGCTTCCACCGTTTTTTGTGAATTGCGGAACAGCGGCTGCGTTCAGCGTTTCGAAGGCGGCGCCATTCACTGGTCCACGGCGACCGGAGCGCACGCCACGACGGCGGCCATTGCCGCAAAGTGGGCTGGCCTGAACTGGGAATCCGGGCGACTGGGCTATCCCGTCAGCGAGCAGGTCTGCACACTCAAGAACGCCGGTTGTGTCCAGCGTTTCGAAGGCGGGGCCGTTCACTGGTCCAAAGCGACCGGAGCCTATGCAACATGGGCGGCCATTGCCAGCAAATGGGCGGCGCTGAACTGGGAATCCGGACGACTCGGCTACCCCATCAGTGACGAGATCTGCGGATTGAAAAACGGCGGCTGTGTCCAGCGTTTCGAAGGCGGGGCCGTTCACTGGTCCAGCGGAACCGGAGCCCACGCTACGTGGGCGGCAATTGCTGCCCGGTGGGCGACCTTGAACTGGGAGTCGGGGCGTCTGGGCTACGCCATCAGCGATGAGACGTGCGGCCTGAGGAATGACGGCTGCGTCCAGCGCTTCGAAGGCGGCGTCGTGTACTGGTCACCCTTTGGAGGCGCCCAGCCGATGTGGGGAGCCATCCTCGCCAGCTACGGGGCCAGGTCCTGGGAGGCCGGATCTTTGGGCTATCCGGTCACCGCCGAGTCCTGCTCAAGCTCCAGCACTTGTTCACAGGAGTTCCAGTACGGCAGGTTCACCTGGAAGGCGGGCCTGGGAGTCAAGTATCACCTCCGGTCGGCCGGCTACTGCGAGTCGTTGAATCGCAACGCGGTACGCTACCTGGGCGCAGGCCCGGCGCGGGTGTCCTTCGCCATTGCGGAGACCTACCCAGCAACACCTGTCACGTTCACCACCTGCGTCCGGGTCAACGGTGCCTACCAGGTGGATTGGACGGTCGCCGGCTATGCGGGCGAAAGCGGATTTGCCCGGCCGGGCGTCGCCTCCGGTCCCACTATCAACAAGTTTTCGCCCACGGGCTCGTTTTCGGTGACCGAGGCCTTTGGCCTCGGAAACCCCGGCACGGCGCTCTCCTACCTCCAACTCAACCCCTACTCACGGTGGGGCGGCCGGTTGAACTCGAACTACAACAAGTACTTCGAGTCCAGTGCTGACATCTTCCCGGACGAAAACATGTGGTACTACGCAACCCGGCCGTCCCACGACTATCGTCAAGGCGTTGTGATCAACTACAACCGTCCGCCGGATTCAACAATCCAAATGAACGCCGGATTTGCGATCTTCCTTCACGCCAACCGCGTTCCCACCTGGGGTTGCATTTCCCTCAACGAGGCAGACGTCGTGAGGTTCCAGCGGGGCGCCGTTCCCGGAGACCGGATCATCATGGGAGTCGTGGATGATGTTTTCAACTAAGACCACCGGGCTTGCGAGTCTCGGATTGATCCTCGTGTTCGGACTGTCAGCCTGCAGCGGGTCAGCCCCGGCGCCGAGCGCAGGGGCGTCGACGTCCACTGGATCCACAGCCGTTGCGAGCCCCAGCACGTCTGTTCCCCCTACTGCCCGTGACGGATCTTCACTGATTCCCACCACCGAAGTCGGGGCCTGCTCCCTTCTTAGCGCGGAAGAGATCAAGGCGGCTCTCGGCGACGCGGCGCGGGAGATCCAGGCCGGTGAAGTTGCCGGGACAGTCAGTCCTGCCGGCGTCAGGCACGAAAACTGCATCTACCCACTCGACACCTCCGGCACGACGACGCACGCGGTTGTCCTGGAGACAGTCACCTATCCGGACGAGGCGAGCCGCGCGAGTGCAGACCCGTGGGAGGCCATGATGTCCCCCACGGAAGTGACGGGCCTGTGGGGAGAAGCACGCTACGCCACCAACCGGCTCAGCCAATCAACGGAGCACGTTCTGGCCGTGGCCGAGGGAACACGGGTCTGGAGATTCGTCGTCTCCCAGCCGAAGGACATTTCATCCTGGGATGCGCAGCAAGGACAGGCGGTGCTGAGGAAGTTGGCGGAGACGGCCAAAATCTAGCCCGCCGGACTCGACTACAATGGAGGCTGGCCTCGAGGCGTTCCGTTCACCACGGATTCACCCTCAACAGGCAAGAAGCAACTAGAGTAGTACGGCTGCCAGCGTGCCAGTCGGGGGCTCGCAACAGGAGGAATCCAGCATGGCTGAGCACAACGACGGTAATCGCGGCGGCAACGACCGCGGCAACTTTGGCGGCGGACGCAATTCAGGTGGCGGTGGATTCCGCGGCACCAACAACTCCGGCGGCGATCCGCGTGGCTACCGTGCTCGCGATGACCGGGGCGCCCAGCCGGAGCGTCCTTCCTCCAGCGATCGGGACCGAAAGCCTTTCGGGGACCGCCCTGCGCGTGAAGGTGACCGTAAGCCGTACAGCGGTGGCGGTGACCGTAAGCCGTACAGCGGTGGCGGTGACCGGAAGCCCTATGGTGATCGGGCTCCGCGTGAGGGCGGCGGGGAGCGTCGCAGCTTTGGTGCCGGTGGCGGTGCCGACCGGAAGCCGCCGTACAGCGGTGGTGGTGACCGTGACCGGAAGCCCTATGGTGATCGTGCCCCGCGTGAAGGCGGCGGGGAGCGTCGCAGCTTTGGTGCCGGTGGCGGTGCCGACCGGAAGCCGCCGTACAGCGGTGGCGGTGACCGTGACCGGAAGCCCTATGGTGATCGTGCCCCGCGCGAAGGCGGCGGGGAGCGTCGCAGCTTTGGTGCCGGTGGCGGTGCCGACCGGAAGCCGCCGTACAGCGGTGGCGGTGACCGTGACCGGAAGCCCTTTGGTGATCGTGCCCCGCGCGAAGGCGGCGGGGAGCGTCGCAGCTTTGGTGCCGGTGGCGGTGCCGACCGGAAGCCGCCGTACAGCGGTGGCGGTGACCGTGACCGGAAGCCCTTTGGTGATCGTGCCCCGCGCGAAGGCGGCGGCGAACGCCGCAGCTTCGGCGCCGGTGCCGACCGCAAGCCCTACAGCGGCGGCGACAACCGCAAGCCCTTCGGCAGCCGTGATGACCGGCCTGGCCGCAGCTTTGACCGTGATGACCGGCCCGCCCGCAGCTTTGACCGCGGCGACTCCGGTCCCCGCCAGTTCGGCCGCGACCGGACAGAAGACCGCCCGGTCCGCGTCCCGAACGCCCGGGACCTCCGCAGCGCCAACCGCCCCGACCGCGAGCGTTCACCGCAGATCGACGATGACGTTACGGGCAAGGAACTGGACCGCGCCACGCAGCACCAGATCAGGACCCTCGAGGAAAACAGCGCCGAGTGGGTGGCCCGCCACCTCGTGATGGCCGGCCGCCTCATCGACGACGAGCCGGAGCTGGCCTTTCAGCACGCCCTGGCAGCCAGCCGGCGCGGAGGCCGCCTCGCGGCCGTCCGCGAAGCCGTGGGCCTGACCGCCTACGCCGCCGGCCACTACGGCGAAGCCCTGCGCGAGTTCCGCACCTACCGGAGGATCAGCGGCTCCAACATGCACCTGCCCGTCATGGCCGACTGCGAACGTGGACTCGGCCGCCCCGACCGCGCCCTGGAAATGGCACGCTCCGAGGAGGCCAAGGACCTCGATGCCCCCGGCAAGGCGGAACTGGCCATCGTTGCCGCCGGTGCCCGCACCGATCTGGGCCAGCTCGATGCTGCCGTCTCCGAACTGGAAATCGCCCAGCTGGACATCAACCGGGCGTTCTCCTACAGCCCGCGACTGTTCCGCGCCTACGCAGAAGCCCTGGCCGCGGTCGGCCGCACGGCCGAGGCGGAGAAGTGGCAGCGCCAGGCCACCGTCGCCGAGAACGCCCTCGGCCTCGACGTCTCGGAAGACCCGGACATCATCGATCTCGGCTGGGACGAGGAAGAGGAAGCCCGCGAGGAACAGCAGCAGCGCCGGCTCCTCGCGGAACAGGCCGCCCAGCGGTCCGCCGCGGCTGCCCCGGAGGAGGAGTCGCCGCGTGCCGCCAGCGCCGAGGCCGTCGCAGGCCTGCCGGAAACGGCGGCGGCAGCCAACGCCCTCGACGAAGGATCCGACGACGCCGAATCCGACTTCTGGGAGTCCGACGACGCCGAGTCCGATGACGACTCCGTGGAAAAAGACGCGCTGGACCGCTCCGAGGTCCTCACCGGCAACGATTCCGGCGAGGCCGGACACGACGATTCCGGCGAGGCCGGACACGACGATTCCGGACACGGTGACTTCGGACATAACGACTCCGACGACTCCGGACACGGCGAGTCTGACGACGCCGGCTCGCGCGAGCCGGAACGCTCCGAAGGCTGATCCGGAATGGCCGCACCGGAGCTGATCTCCGCCTTCGACGCCCTGCTCGCCGACCTCGACGGCGTCGTCTACGCCGGGCCGCACGCCATCCCGGGCGCCGTGGAATCCCTGCGCCGGCTCGCCGGGATCGGCGTCGGCCTCGGCTACGTCACGAACAACGCCTCCCGGACGCCGGCGCAGGTGGCGCAGCACCTGCGCGATCTGGGTGCCCCGGCGGAGGACCACCAGGTGGTCAGCTCCTCGCAGGCCGCGGGCGAGCTGCTCGCTTCGCTGCTGCCGGCGGGTGCCCGGGTGCTGGTCACCGGCGGGGACTCGCTGGCCCAGGAGATTGAACTCGTCGGACTGGTGCCGGTCCGCAGTGAAGCCGAGCAGCCCGTCGCCGTCGTGCAGGGGTTCCATCCGGACCTCGGGTGGAAGGACCTCGCGGAAGCCGCCTATGTCATTGCGGGCGGCGCCCTGTGGGTGGCCACGAACACGGACATGTCCATTCCCCAGGCCCGGGGCATGGCACCGGGAAACGGGACGCTGGTCGGGGCCGTGGCCGCGGCCACCGGACAGCGGCCCCTCGTTGCCGGCAAACCGGAAGCGCCGCTGTTCCACGCCGCCGCGAAACGCCTGGCCGCAGACCGGCCGCTGGTCGTCGGCGACCGCCTGGACACCGACATCCTCGGCGGGAACAGGGCCGGCTTCGCCACCGCTGCCGTGCTGACCGGCGTCGACACCCGCGAAACGATCCTCGCCGCCCGGACGCTGGAACGGCCCGGCTACCTCATCAACGACCTCACGGACCTGTACCGTCCCTACCCGGCCATTGAGTCCGACGCCGGGCAGCACCGCTGCGGCGCGGCCACCGCCGTGGTGCACGGGCAGACGGTCCGGGTCAGCGGCGATCCCGGTGACCTCGACGCCTGGAGGGCAGCCTGCTCGGCCTGGTGGTCCGCCAATCCCGAGACCCTCACGGCCCTGGCGCCGGTCCTCGAATGGCTGGATCACTAGACTGGGGACCATGACCGAGCCCAACAACATCACCGGGACGGACCCCGCAGGGGAGGACGCCCAGGTCTCCTGGCCGGCGCTTCCGGCGGAGCCCGGCGGTGCCGGCGGTGCCAGCGCTGCCGGCGCTGCCGCAGGGCATGATCCGTCCCTGGACCCCGCCGTCGGCGCTCTGCTTCGCCGTCTCGGTGACCTGCCGGACCTCCCCGTGGCCCGCCACGAGGAGGTCTATGCCCTCCTGCACGATGAACTGCTCGCGGCCCTCAACGAGTCCATCGCAGCACCACCAACCACAGGCCCGGCCGCGGCCGGACCGACCACGTCACCAGGGGATGCCACGAAATGAGCAGGCTTGACCAGGCCCTCGTCAGCCGCGGGCTGGCGAGGTCCCGCACCCATGCCGCTCGCCTCATCGCCGAAGGCAAGGTCAGCTCCGACGGTGAAGTGCTGGCCAAGGCCTCGCTTCAGGTCCAGGACGACACGGCCCTCGACGTCGCAGCCGCCGATGAGGACAACTACGTCAGCCGTGCCGGGCACAAGCTGGCCGGTGCGCTGGACGCGTTTCCCGCCGTCGAGGTCGAGGGCAAGCGGTGCCTGGACGCCGGGGCCTCCACCGGCGGATTCACCGAGGTGCTGCTGCGCCGCGGTGCGGCCCACGTCGTGGCCGTCGACGTCGGTCACGACCAGCTGGTCCCCGTGATCCGGCATGACCCGCGTGTTTCCGTCCACGAAGGCCTCAACGTCCGTTACATGACCCCTGAGGAGATCGGCGGACCGGTGGCGCTGACGGTGGCGGATCTGTCCTTCATCTCCCTCACGCTCGTGCTGGCACCCCTGGCGGCGTGCACCGAACCGGGCGGCGACCTCGTCCTGATGGTCAAACCACAGTTCGAGATCGGCAAGGACCGGCTGGGCCGCACCGGCGTCGTCACCTCGGAGCGGGAGCGCCGCCTCGCCGTGGCCAAAGTCGCCGCGGAGGCCATGGACACCGGGCTGGAACTGAAGGGCCTCGCCAGCAGCCCGCTGCCCGGCCAGGACGGAAACGTCGAGTACTTCCTGTGGATAAAGCGCGGGATTCGAACAGACCTGCCTAAGATCGAAGAGCGGGACGCAGCCGTTGCTGCGTTACTCGGAACAATCTGGCCCAAGTACTAGAAGCACCAGAAGGCGGAACCCGATGAGCAGGCGTGTCCTCATCCTTGCCCACACAGGCCGTGAGGAGTCCCTCAAGGCTGCCTGGGAAGCGTGCGCCCAGCTCCACGACTTCGGCATCATTCCCGTGATGCTCAAATCCGAGCTCGGCGACATGGTCCGCTTCTTCGGCCGCCTCGACCAGCCCGTCGAGATCCTCCACGACCACGTGATGCTGCCCGACGTCGAACTCGTGATGGTGCTCGGCGGGGACGGGACCATCCTCCGCGCGGCGGAACTGGTGCGCGAGGTTGACGTGCCGCTGCTCGGCGTCAACCTCGGCCACGTGGGATTCCTGGCCGAGAGCGAGCGGGCGGACCTGGCCCAGACCGTCGAATGGGTCGCGAGCCGCCAGTACACCGTGGAAGAGCGGATGACCATCGACGTCCAGGTCTGGGTCCGCGGGCAGAAAATCTGGCACACCTGGGCCCTCAACGAGGCCGCGATCGAAAAAGGCAACCGGGAACGGATGCTCGAGGTCGTCACGGAGGTCGACGAACGCCCGCTGACCTCCTTCGGCTGCGACGGCGTGGTCCTGGCCACCCCCACGGGCTCCACCGCCTACGCCTTCTCCGCCGGCGGCCCGGTGGTGTGGCCCGAGGTCGAGGCCCTGCTGATTGTGCCGATCAGCGCCCACGCGCTCTTCGCCAAGCCGCTGGTGGTCTCACCCCGGTCCCGGCTCGCCGTCGAGATCCTGAACCGCACCGATGCGCAGGGCGTGCTCTGGTGCGACGGCCGGCGCTCCGTGGACCTCCCGCCCGGCGCGCGCGTGGAAGTGACCCGCTCCGCCACGCCCGTCCGTCTCGCCCGCACCCACCAGACGCCCTTCTCCGGCCGCTTGGTCCGCAAATTCGAACTGCCCATCCAGGGCTGGCGCGGACCGATGCCGCAAGCCGCCACCGTCCATACCGGGCCGGTGCCGGTGATCCGCACGCCCCGGCCGATGCCCCCGCTCCCGACGCCGCCGCAGGCAGGACCGCCGCACGCAGGGCCGGACGAGACTCCTGATCCATCGACTGCGAAGTGAACCATGCTTGAAGAACTGAGAATCCGCGACCTCGGTGTCATCACCGACGCCACGCTGCCCCTCGGCCCGGGCCTGAGCGTCGTGACCGGTGAAACCGGTGCCGGCAAGACCATGGTGGTGACCGCCGTCGGGCTGCTGCTCGGCGCACGGTCCGACGCCGGCGCCGTGCGCAGCGGCGCGAAGAGCGCCTCCGCGGAGGCGACAGTGAAGCTCGACGCCGGGCACCCGGCCGTGGCGCGGGCCCGGGAGGCCGGCGCCGAGGTGGAGGAGTTCGACGGCGGCGCGGAGCTGCTGCTCGCCCGCAGTGTGGGCGCGGACGGCCGCAGCCGCGCCTACCTCGGAGGCCGCGCCGCCCCCGTGGGGGTGCTCGGGGAGATCGGCGGAACCCTCGTGGTGGTCCACGGCCAGTCCGGGCAGATCCGGCTCAAGAGCCCGGTCGCGCAGCGCGAGGCTCTGGACAAATTCGCGGGGGAGAGCCTCGCCACGGCGCTCGGCAGCTACCAGGAGCTGTACGCCCACTGGAAGTCCAGCCAGGCCGAACTGGACGAGCTCCGCAGCGCCGCCCGGGAACGCCTCCGCGAGGCCGAATCCCTCGAGGTTGCCCTGGCCGAGATCGACGCCGTCGACCCTCAGCCGGGGGAGGACGAATCGCTCAAGGCGGAGGCAGTCAAGCTCGCCAACGTCGAGGAACTCCGGATCGCGGCCACCACGGCGCACCAGGCACTCATCGCCGAGGACTTCGGTGACGGCAATGACGCCACCGCCTTGGTGGATGCCGCCAAACGCACCCTCGAGCACGTCGCCGAACACGACGAGGAACTCGGCTCCGCGGCCGCCCGGCTCGCCGAGGTCGGCTTCCTGCTCAACGACATCGCCACCGAACTCGCCAGCTACCAGTCCGCCCTCGACACCGAGGGCCCGGAACGGCTGGCCGAAATCGAGGACCGCCGGGGAGCCCTGGCGAAGCTGGTGCGCAAGTACGCCCCGAGCATCGACGAGGTGCTGGTGTGGGCCGAGCAGTCCCGGGCGCGGTTCCTGGAGCTGCAGGACGACTCCACCCGGATCGAGGCGCTGGAGGCCGGCGTGGCCCGCGACGGGGCCGAGCTGGCCCGGCAGGCCGCCGGGATCAGCAAGCTCCGCAAAAAGGCCGCCAAGGACCTCTCCGCCCGCGTCAGCGCGGAACTCAAGGCCCTGGCGATGGCGGATGCCACCCTGGTCATCACCGTCGAATCCGGCGGGAACCCGGGACCGCACGGCGCGGACGAGATCTCCTTCCTGCTCCAGCCGCACTCCGGCGCCCCCGCCCGCCCGCTGGGCAAGGGCGCCTCGGGCGGCGAACTGTCCCGCGTGATGCTCGCCATCGAAGTGGTGCTGGCCGCCGTCGACCCGGTGCCCACCTTCGTCTTCGACGAGGTCGACGCCGGCGTGGGCGGCCGTGCCGCCGTCGAGATCGGACGGCGGCTGGCGATGCTGGCCCGGCACGTCCAGGTGCTCGTGGTGACCCACCTGCCCCAGGTGGCGGCGTTCGCCGACCAGCACATCCGGGTCACCAAGACCTCCGTGCGCGGCGCCGACGGCGCCACTGCCACCGGCTTCACCTCCAGTGACGTCCGACTCCTCGACGAGGCCGAACGCGTCCGGGAACTGGCCCGCATGCTCGCCGGCCAGGAGGACTCCGAATCCGCCCAGGCCCACGCCCAGGAGCTGCTCGACGACGCCCGGCTCCTGCCGCAGCAGGCCTGACCACCCCCGTGCGGCGCCCCGGAACCGGGAGGACAACCACAGCGGCTTGCCGCGAACAGACCCCTGGAGGCCGAATTGATGATAGGCTCGAACCCCGTGGTGCAGCGATCAAATTCCCGTGTAAATTCCCGGTTTCCGGGCTCGTCCAAGACGACCAAACACATCTTCGTTACCGGTGGTGTGGCGTCCTCGCTCGGTAAGGGACTGACGGCTTCGAGCCTCGGTCACCTCCTGCGGGCACGCGGCTTGTCTGTAACAATGCAAAAGCTCGATCCCTATCTGAATGTGGATCCGGGCACGATGAACCCCTTCCAGCACGGCGAAGTCTTCGTCACCGACGACGGCGCCGAAACGGACCTCGACATCGGCCACTACGAGCGCTTCCTCGATGAAAACCTCGAGGGCTCGGCCAACGTCACGACCGGCCAGGTCTACTCCACGGTCATCGCCAAGGAACGCCGCGGCGAATACCTCGGCGACACCGTCCAGGTCATCCCGCACATCACCGATGAGATCAAGCGGCGCATGCGGCTTCCCGCCGAGGGCAAGCACGCCCCCGACGTGATCATCACCGAAATCGGCGGCACCGTGGGCGACATCGAGTCGCAGCCGTTCCTCGAATCCGCCCGCCAGGTCCGCCAGGACATCGGCCGCGGCAACGTGTTCTTCCTGCACGTCTCCCTCGTGCCCTACATCGGCCCGTCGCAGGAACTGAAAACCAAGCCCACGCAGCACTCCGTTGCCGCGCTGCGCTCCATCGGCATCCAGCCCGAGGCGATCGTGATCCGCTCGGACCGCGAAGTCCCGCAGCCCATGCGCGACAAGATCGGCCGCATGTGCGACGTCGACATCGACGCCGTCATCGGCTGCCCGGATGCCCCGAGCATCTATGACATCCCGAAGACCCTGCACTCCCAGGGCCTGGATTCCTACATCGTCCGTGCGCTCGACCTTCCCTTCAAGGACGTCGACTGGACCAGCTGGGACCGGCTCCTCGACGCGGTCCACAACCCCAAGCACGAGGTTGAAATCGCCCTGGTCGGCAAGTACATCGACCTGCCGGACGCCTACCTGTCCGTGACCGAGGCGCTGCGCGCCGGCGGTTTCGCCAACGACACCAAGGTCAAGATCCGCTGGGTCCCCTCGGACGAATGCGAAACCCACGAAGGTGCGGTCAAGTCCCTGGACGGCGTCGACGCGATCTGCGTCCCCGGCGGCTTCGGCATCCGCGGACTCGAAGGCAAACTCGGCGCGCTGAAATACGCCCGCGAGACCAAGCTCCCGGTCCTGGGCCTCTGCCTGGGCCTGCAGTGCATGGTGATCGAGTACGCCCGCAACGTGGTCGGCCTCGAGGGCGCGTCCTCGTCCGAGTTCGAGCCGGATTCGAAGTACCCGGTGATTGCCACGATGGAAGAGCAGCTGGACATCGTCGACGGCAAGGGAGACCTGGGCGGCACCATGCGCCTGGGCCTGTACGAGGCCAGGTTGGACGAGGGGTCCGTGGTCGCCGAGACCTACGGCACCACCAAGGTCAGCGAACGGCACCGCCACCGCTACGAGGTCAACAACAAGTACCGCGAGCAGATCGCCGCCAAGGGACTGGTGTTCTCCGGAACGTCGCCCGACGGCAAGCTCGTGGAGTACGTGGAGCTTCCCCGCGAAGTCCACCCGTACTACGTGGCCACGCAGGCGCACCCGGAGCTCAGCTCACGCCCGACCCGGCCGCACGCCCTGTTCTCCGGATTGGTGAAGGCCGCCCTGGAGCACCAGAAGGGCGACGGCAGCAAGGTCTCCAAGGCAGAGGCAGGCACGGCGGACGCAGCCAAGGCCGCCCCTGCCGCGGCCAAGCCGTCCGCGGCAGTGTCGAAGTAACCCCCAACTAAATCAAAGGACGGCGCGATGCCCGGTATCCCTGAAACCCCCCATGCTGCACGGCAGGTTTCGGACGAACCGAGCCCGCGCCGTCTTTTGTCGTCCCGGACGGTCTACGAAGGCCGAATCTGGGACGTGGTCAGCGACAGTTTTCAGCTCCACGACGACGGCGACCCGCTCGTCCGCGACTACATCGAGCACCCCGGGGCCGTGGCGGTCCTCCCGATGAACGACGCCGGCGAAGTGCTGCTGATCAAGCAGTACCGGCACCCCGTCGGCATGGACCTGTGGGAAATCCCGGCAGGGCTCCTCGATGTCGAAGGCGAGGACTTCGTGGCCGGCGCGGCCCGGGAACTCGCCGAGGAGGCCGACCTCATCGCCGGCCAGTGGAACGTGCTGGCCGACTTCTTAATTCCCCCGGGTCCTCCAGCGAGGCCATCCGCATCTACCTCGCCCGGGACCTGAGTGATGTGCCCGGCCACGAACTCCACGTCCGCACCGACGAGGAAGCCGAGATCGAGCTGCATTGGATCCCGCTGGACGCGGCCGTTGAGGCCGTGCTGGAGGGGCGCCTGCACAACCCGTCCGCCGTCGTCGGAGTGCTCGCCGCCGCGGCCGCCCGAGCCGACGGCTTCCAGAAGCTCCGCCCGGGGAACGCCCCGTGGCCCGCGCATCCCAGCCAGCGCTGATGTTGGAACCGTTGATGGGGGAACCGCTGACAGCAGACCCCCCGGCGCCCGAGCAGCCCCCGGCCCGGCCGCTGACGGCGATAGACCGCGCCATGACGGACTACCTGCAGCACATGGGCGTGGAACGGGGACTCGCGGCCAACACCCTCTCCGCCTACCGGCGGGACCTCGCCCGCTACGCCAGGCATCTGGCCGGCACGGGCCGCCAGCGTCCCGCCGAGATCACCCGGCACGACGTCACCGGCTTCGTCCAGGCGCTCTCCGAGGGGTCCGACGGCGGCTCGGCCCTGGGCATCCGGTCGGCAGCCCGGACCGTCGTGGCCGTGCGCGGGCTGCACAAGTTCTGGGCCCTGGAGGGTGTTACTCCCACCGACCCGGCCAGCGACGTCCATCCGCCCATGCCCGGCAAGCGCCTGCCCAAGGCCATCAGCGTCGACGAGGTCACCAGGATCCTGGAGGCAGTCGGAACGGACACCGCCACCGGGCTGCGCGACCGGGCCCTGCTGGAGTTCCTGTATTCCACCGGCGCCCGGATCAGCGAAGCCGTGGGCCTCGACGTCGACGACATCTCCCTGCACACGGACGGGGAAGCCGGGCCCGCGATTGTCCGGCTCTTCGGCAAGGGATCCAAGGAACGGCTCGTTCCGCTGGGATCCTTCGGCGCCCGCGCCCTGGACGCCTACCTCGTCCGCGGCCGGCCGCTGCTGTCCGCCAAGGGCAAGGGCACCCCGGCGCTGTTCCTGAACGCCCGCGGCGGACGGATCAGCCGGCAGAGCGCCTGGACCATCCTCAAGACCGCCGCGGAAAAGGCGAACATCACCAAGGACGTCTCACCGCACACCCTGCGGCACTCCTTCGCCACGCACCTGCTCGAAGGCGGCGCCGACGTCCGGGTGGTCCAGGAACTGCTGGGCCACGCCTCCGTCACCACCACGCAGGTCTACACCCTGGTCACGGCAGACACCCTGCGGGAGATCTACGCCGCCGCGCATCCCCGCGCGCTGGGCTGAGCCGCAGGGGCGCAGCGCGCCATTAGGCTTGGCTTTATGGCCTCCACTCCCGTCACCTTATGCTTCCTGCTCCGCGAAACAGACTCCCGCACCGAAGTGCTGCTGGGGCTGAAGCGGACCGGGTTCGGCACGGGCAAGATCGTGGGCATTGGCGGCCACGTTGAGCCGGGGGAGAGCGACGCCGAAGCCGTCGTGCGTGAAGTCTGGGAAGAAGCCGGAGTCCTCGTCCGGCAGGAGGACCTGGCCGACGCCGGCGTCATCGAGTTCCTCTTCCCGACCCGCCCCGAGTGGAATATGTACTGCCGGCTCTTCACCACGCGGCGCTGGGAAGGCGAGCCGGCGGAGAGCCCCGAGATAACGCCCGAGTGGTTCGATACCGGGGCGCTGCCGCTGCATCTGATGTGGCAGGACGCGGAGCACTGGCTGCCTGCCGCCCTGGCCGGCGAGGTGCACGACGTCGTGGTGGTCCTGAACGAGGACAACGAGAGTGTGGCATCGGTCGAAAGACTTTCCGGGGAAATGTAACCCCGGCGCACCGGCCGGAAACAACACAGGTAGCCTGCAGCTCAGGACACTACTTTTCAGGGGGACATCGTGCTTTCCGAGCGCGAACTGGCGTTCATCGCCATTCACAAAGACAGCTATCCGCGGGTCTACCGCTTTGTGCGACGGCGGGTGGAATCGGCCGAGATGGCGGAGGAACTGGCCGCGGACGTCTTCCGGGTGGTGTGGCAGAAGTGGGGCGAGGAGCCGCGGTCGGACATGGCCTGGCTGCTGACCGTGGCCCGCAACCTGGTGGGCAACGCCTACCGGAGCCGGGACCGCCAGCAGGCGCTGCAGGACAAGCTCAGGGCCGCCGCCGTGGTCAGGGGCGGCGAGGACTCCGACAACGTCGCCGTCCAGGATGCCATGGCGCAATTGCGGGACAAGGACCGGGACATCCTCCAGCTCGCGTACTGGGACGAACTCAGCATCGCGGAAATCGCTGGTGTCCTGCAATGCAGTGAATCCGCAGCCAAGGTCCGCCTGCACCGGGCACGGGCTGCCTTCCGAAAGCACATGCCGCTCGGTGCCGAATCGATGATGGCTGAAGCGACCACACAGAAGATGGGTGCCTGAAATGGATCCGATCAAGAACAGAATTTCCGCCGCCGACCCCATGCGCAACGATCCGCCTGTGCCCGACGGCGCTGCGGCCCTGCACCGGATGCTCACCGAACCGGCCGCCTTCAGCGATACAGGCCTGGCCGGTGTCGCTTCCCTGGATGAAGTCCGCCGACGCCGGCGTGCCCGGATCGCCGGGGCCATGACCATCGCGGTGGCAGCCGTGGCCGCGGGCGTCCTGGTTGCCACCAACCTCGGTGCGCTCACCACGGCGCCGGAACCGGCGAGCAGCGTCGTGGCGACGGAGTCCCTGGCCCCCGCCGGTCCTTCGCCGACGCCGACCGCCACGCCGAGCGCCACGCCCGTGCCCGCGCCGGCCGTCTGGACCACGTTTACCGACTCCAGCGGACAGGCCACGTTCGAACACCCTGCGGACTGGAGGGTAGCTGAGTCCGTGCTGGCGGCCGGGACGGGACTGGGCTACTGGGCCAGTGACATCACCGTCACGAATGCCGCCGGAAAACAGGTCGCCAGGCTGCGCACTGTCCCGCAGGCATCCGGAACGGGGGCGCCGGCGGTGCCTTACCAGACCCTCGACGCCGTGACCCTGGACATCCCGCAGGCGCCCTCCGGCGGCGCCCGGACGGGCCTGACCCAGTTCAAGTTCCGCATCCTCGAAGGAGCGGCGGTGTACGGTGCGCTGACGATCGACTCCAGCGGCGCGCCGGCGTCGGGGAACGCGGGCCAGTTGCTGTCCTCGGTCCGGACCCCTGAGGGGGTGCCGGCCATCACCTTCGGGACGGGCCAGGTCCTGGCCGCTGACGGCCGCGACGCCCTGACGTTCGGGTCCGTGGCCGAGGCGAAAGCCTATATGGCCTCGCAGGAGTACCGGGACGTGAAGCGCATGCTCATTTCGCTGGCACTCCGTCCCGTGCAGAAGCAGCCCGTTCAGACGCAGCCCGTCCAGAAGCAGCCAGTCTGGCAGAACTACACCAGCGCCAACGGGCTGGGCAGCTTTGACTACCCGGACAACTGGCAGGTGGCCAGCCGCGAAGACGGCCGCTACACCGACGTGACCGACGAGAACGGCCGCGTGCTGCTGACCCTGGGTTTCAACCAGACCCGCAACCGCCCGAACCTCATTTCCCCGTGCACGGCCTTCACCGTGCTGGACAGCGCGGCCATGACCTTCCCGTCCAGCAGGCAGGGCGAGCGGGCCATCAATCCCCAGTTCATCTTCCGGGTGTGGGACGTCAGCCAGCTCGGACAGCCGGCGGTCCCGTTCGTCGGGAACCTGGGCATTGCGGATGAGAGCTGGGGAGTGGACGGAACCACCTGCGATCCGCAGAACGTCGTCAGCGGCCTGCCCTCCGGTGAGTACTTCTTCGCCCAGAACTACAACACCGGCGCCGCGTCGGACCTGAAGTTCCAGTCCCTCGAAGAGGCGCGCCGCTACATGGAAACGGCAGAGTTCGCAACGCTCAAGCGCATTGTGATGTCACTGAAGATCAACGGCTAAACGGCAACCGACACATAGGGGATATGACATGGATACAACCAGGGACATCACCCCGGGGACGGCAACATTCAGCGACGACGGCACAACGGGGGATTCCGCCGCCCGGGCGGCCACACGACGCCGCCGGCGGTGGGCCGGGGCGATCGTGGTGATCGCGGCGGCCGCGATCACCACGGGAGTGCTCGTGGGCAGCAACCTCGCCTCCGCGCCCGACCAGGCCGGGACTGCCGGCGGGGTGGTGGCACCGGCTGCCACCGCGACGCCCGGCATCACGCCAAGCACCACGCCGGGCACAGCCACCCCGGGCACCGCCACGCCCGGCGCCGGCACGCCGGCAGCCCCGCCGGCCACGGCCGGTGCCGTTCCGCCGGCCGACCCCTCGTCCACTCCCGTGCCGCCCGCCGAACAGTGGAAGACCTTCACGAGCGGCACCGGAAAAGTCAGCTTCGACTACCCGGCGCGGTGGACCGTCACGACGCCGCCGGGCGCCGCCGCGGCGGTGGACGTTGACGTCGCCGACGAAGCCGGCCTGGTGGTGGCGTCCCTGCACTACGGGCCGTCAGGCGGGATCGGCGGCGCGTGCCAGGGCCCGGTTCCCTACCAGGTGCTGGACTCGGTGGAACTCGCCCTGCCCTACAACCAGGCCGCCGCGGACACCATCACCCCGCGGTTCACCTTCAGGGCCCTGCTGGAAACCGGCCGCGTCACCGCGTCCTACGGCATCACGAGCAGCGCCGCCGGCAAAGACGGGACCGCGTGCATGTTCTACAACGTGGTCAGCGGCCCGCCCGAGTCGCCGCTGTACTCCTTCGCCGACGCGTTCCAGGTCAACGCCGGCGGCTCGGCGGAAGTCGGTGGCCGGAAGGGCGCCAAGACCTTCCCCTCGCTGGAAGCTGCCCGGGCCTACATGGCGACCGCCGAATACCGCGACGCCAAACGCATGATCACCTCGCTGAAGATCAACGCGGGATAGCACAACGACAAGCGGGCCGGCCACCTACCAGAGGTGACCGGCCCGCCGTCGTGCGTGCTGCAGGAACCGGGGCTAGGCCAGGTGCCGTTCCTCGACGCCGTTGTATTCGCTCAGCGGGCGGATCAGGGAATTCGAGTCCAGCTGCTCCATGATGTGCGCGGTCCAGCCGGTGATGCGGCTGGCGACGAACAGCGGAGTGAAGGTCGGGGTGTCGAAACCCATCAGGTGGTACGTGGGACCGGCCGGATAGTCGAGGTTGGGCTTGATGGCCTTGGCCTCGTCCATCGCCGACTCCAGCCCGTTGTACAGCCCCAGCAGTTCCGGCCGGCCGTAGTACGCGATCATCTTGTCCAGGGCCGCCTTCATCGTGGGCACCCGGGAGTCGCCGTGCTTGTACACGCGGTGCCCGAAGCCCATGACCTTCTTCTTGTGCGCCAGGGCGTCCTCCATCCACACCTTGGCCCGGGTGTGGGCATCCTCCAGGGACTCCTCCGGACGGATGCCGATCTCGTCGAAGGTGTGCATGACAGCCTCGTTGGCGCCGCCGTGCAGGGGGCCCTTCAGCGCGCCGATCGCTCCCGTCACGGCCGAATGCAGGTCCGAGAGCGTCGAGGTGATCACCCGGGCGGTGAACGTGGAGGCGTTGAAGGAGTGCTCGGCGTACAGGATCATCGAGACGTTGAACGCCTCGACGACCTCCTGGACCGGCTCCTCGCCGAAGGCCATCCAGAGGAAGTTGGCGGAGTAGCCCAGGTCGTCGCGGGGCTCCACGGCCTCCTGGCCGTGCCGGCGGCGCTGGTCGTAGGACACCACCGCCGGCATCGCGGCAAACAGGTCCACGGCCTTGGCCATGTTCGCCTCGCGCGAGGAGTCCTCGGCGAGCGGGTGCCGGGCACCCATCACGGAGGCCGCCGTGCGGCAGACGTCCATCGGATGCGAGGTGGTCGGCAGCGCGTCAATGACCTGCTTGACCACGGGGTCCAGTGCGCGGCCGGCGCGTTCCCGGGCCGTGAACTCCGCCAGCTGTTCCGGGTCCGGCAGTTCGCCGTTCCAGAGCAGGTAGGCGACTTCCTCGAAGCTGCACTTGGCGGCCAGCTCCTGCACGGGGTAGCCGCGGTACAGCAGTGAATTGGTGTCCGGGTTCACCTTGGACACCGCGGTGTAATCCACCACGACGCCGGCGAGGCCCTTTTTGATCTCTTGTTCAGCCATGCTGAAACTCCTTTGTTCCTGTCGCCTGTTGACCCGGCCGGAGCCGGAAGTTCGATGCGGGGGCTTACTGACCCGGGATCTGGAAATTGAAGACCCCGGTATCGAAGCTGTTGTACGCCTCGTAGTCCACGAGGTCATACAAACGCGCCCGGGTCAGCATGTTCCCGACCTGGGCCTCCTGGGTACCGTCAGCCTTGATCGATTCCAGCGTACGCTCCGCAGCGCCCATGGCACTACGGAGCAGGGTCACCGGATAGATGATCATGTTGACGCCGACGCCGGCGAGCTGCTCCACCGTGAACAGGGCGCTCTGGCCGAACTCGGTCATGTTGGCCAGGATCGGCACGTCGACGGCGTCACGGATCGCCTGGAACTCGCTGAGGTCCTTCATGGCCTCCGGGAAGATGGCGTCCGCCCCGGCCTCCACGAGCGCCCTGGCGCGGTCCTGCGTTGCCTCCAGGCCGTCCGTGGCACGGATATCGGTCCGCGCCATGATCAGGAAGTTCGGGTCACGCCGGGCATCGGCCGCCGCGCGGATACGCTTGGTGGCCGTGTCCAGGTCCACCACGTTCTTGCCGTCGAGGTGGCCGCAGCGCTTCGGGTTGAACTGGTCCTCGATATGCAGGCCGGCGAGGCCGGCGTTCTCGAGCTCCTGGACCGAGCGGGCCACGTTCATCGGCTCGCCGAAACCGGTGTCGGCGTCGACGATTGCCGGCAGGTCCGTCATCCGGGCGATCTGCCCGGCGCGGGTGGCCACCTCGGTGAGCGTGGTCAGCCCGATGTCGGGCAGGCCCAGGTCATTGGCCAGGACGGCGCCGGAGATGTAAACCCCGGCGAAGCCCTTTTCCTCGATCAGCCGGGCCGAGAGCGGGTTGAACGCGCCCGGGAACTGCTGGATCGTCCCGGAGGCCAGGAGCTCCCGGAAGCGGACCCGCTTCTGCTCCGGGGTGACCTTCGAATACAGCATTTAGAAGAGTCCCTTCGGTGCGGCGGCCAGGTCGATCACGCCGTCGGCGGCCTGGATGTTGAGCTGGTCCAGCTCGCCGGCAGCCAGCTCGGGCAGGCGGGCGGCGGCGGCCAGGAAACGCTCGATTTCCGCTTCGGCGACGAGGCCGGCGGCGAGGGTGCGGAACTTGTTCACGTACTGCTCCCGGGCGAACGGCCGGGCGCCCAGCGGGTGGGCGTCGGCGACGGCGATCTCGTCGGTGATGACCGTGCCGTCCTTGAGCGTGATGACCACGGTCCCGCCGAAGGCCTTCTCCGCGATGTCCAGGGAGTGGTAGCGGCGGGTCCATTCCGGGTCCTCGACGGTGGTGACCTTGTGCCACAGTTCCACGGTGTCCGGGCGCTGGGCGCGCTCCGGGGCGTAGGAATCAACGTGGTGCCAGGCGCCGTCCTGGAGGGCGACCGTGAAGATGTACGGGATGGAGTGGTCCAGTGTTTCGCGGCTGGCCGTGGGGCTGTACTTCTGCGGATCGTTGGCGCCGGAGCCGATCACGTAGTGCGTGTGGTGGCTGGTCTTGATCAGCACGGACTCCACATTGGCCGGGTCCGTGACCTCCGGGTGCCCGCCGTGGAGCTTCCGCGCCAGGTCGATCCACGCCTGGGCCTGGTACTCGGCCGAGTGCTCCTTGGTGTAGGTGTCCATGATGGCGCGCTTGGTTTCGCCCGGGGTCGGCAGCGGCACGGTGTAGGAGGCGTCAGGACCGTCCAGCATCCAGGCGATGACGCCGTCCTCGCCTTCGTAAATCGGCACCGGGGAGGTCTGGCCGCGCATGGCCCGGTCCGCGGACTCGACGGCCATCTTGCCGGCAAACGCGGGGGCGTGCGCCTTCCAGGTGGAGATCTCGCCCTTGCGGGACTGCCGGGTGGCGGTGGTGGTGTGCAGGGCCTGGCCGATGGACTGGAAGATGGTCTCGACGTCGAGGCCCAGGAGGGTGCCGATGCCGGCGGCGGCGGAGGGGCCGAGGTGCGCGACATGGTCGATCTTGTGCTTGTGCAGGCAGATGGCCTTGACCAGGTTGACCTGGATCTCGTAGCCGGTGGCGATGCCGCGGATCAGGTCCTGGCCGCTGGAGCCCACGTGCTGGGCGACGGCGAGGATCGGCGGAATGTTGTCGCCCGGGTGGGAGTAGTCCGCGGCGAGGAAGGTGTCGTGGTAGTCGAGCTCACGGACGGCCACGCCGTTGGCCCAGGCGGCCCACTCGGGGGCCACCCGCTCTTCGATGCCGAAGACCTTCGAGCCCTTGCCTCCGGTGGTGGGGCCGTGGGTCAGGGCCTGCGCGCGGGCCGCAACGATCGGGGCGCGGTTCAGCGAGGCGATGGCCACCGAGGCGTTGTCGATCACCCGGTTGATCACCATGTCGGTGACCTCGGCGGAGACGGCGACGGGATCGGCGGCCACCTGGGCGATCTTGAACGCGAGCTGGTCCTCGCGGGGCAGGTTTTCCTCGCTCTTGTAAACGCGGACGTGGTGTTCCTTGACCATGATGCTCCTTTTAGTGCGGTGGATTTAGTGCGGTGGGTGCGTGCTATTGAGGTGTATGCGTGGCTTTGACGTGGGAAAGGCTGCGGTGCAGGTGGAGCGTGGTGGCGGCCTCCGCCAGCCGGGGGTTGCCGGCGGCGATCGCCTCGGCGATGGCGGCATGTTCGGCGGCAGCGGCGGTGAGCCGTTCGGCGTCGTCGGCCGCCAGCCGGCGGACCCGGACCAGGTGGACGCGCAGGCTGCGCATCGCCTGGGCGAGGTACGAGTTGTGGATCGCGGCGTCGATGGCCGAGTCCAGCCGTCCGACCAGGCCGTAGTAGTCGTGCCGGGCCGGATCCCCGGCGCTGATCAGCGAGGGGGCCTGGGAAAGTTCGTTGCGGAGCTGTTCGAAGGTGGCGGCATCGCCGCGTTCGGCGGCCAGCGCCGCCGCCTTGCCCTCGAGGGTTTCGCGCAGCTCGAAGAGTTCGTCGATGTCCTCCAGCGAGATGTCGGTGACGACGACGCCGCGGCCGCCCGCCGTCGTCGTCAGGCCCTCCGCGGTGAGCCGGCTCAGGGCCTCCCGCAGCGGGGTGCGGGAGATGCCGAGCCGCTCGGACTGCTCCACTTCGGCGAGCACCGTTCCCGGCGCCAGGCGCCACTCGATGATGTCGTCGCGCAGGGCGGCATAGGCCTTGTCGCTGGCGCGCATCCTGCCTCCTTCGTTGGCTGACGATGTCCAGTGTATACACGGATGTTCCTTTTGCCCAGCATTTGGCGCAAATTTGGTTCACCGGCGGCACCTTTGTATACACAAGCCTTGTGCCGTGCGCCCGGACGGGGCTACCATGAGCACCATCACATCGTCGTGGACGGGACTCATTTCATGGTTAGCAAGAATTACCGGGACAGCTACGCACGCAGCCTGGATATGCCCGAAGCATTCTGGCTGGAAGCCGCAGCAAAGATCTCGTGGACCACTCCACCGCAGCGCGCCCTCGATTCCGGCCGGAAGCCGCTGTACGACTGGTTCCCCGATGGCGTGCTCAACACGTCCTACAACGCGCTGGACCGCCACGTGGAGGAGGGGAGGGGCGGGCAGGACGCCCTGATCTACGACTCCGCCATGCTCGGCACGCAGCAGCGCTTCAGCTATGCGGAGCTCACGGACCTCGTCGCCCGGTTCGCCGGGGTCCTGCGCAGCCACGGCGTGGGCAAGGGCGACCGGGTCGTGATCTACATGCCGATGATCCCCGAGGCCGCCATCGCAATGCTCGCCACCGCCCGGCTCGGCGCCGTGCACTCCGTTGTCTTCGGCGGCTTCGCCCCCAAGGAACTCGCCGCCCGCATCCGCGACGCCGCCCCCGCCGCGGTGGTCACCGCCTCCGGCGGCATCGAACCCTCGCGCCGGATCGAGTACCTCCCCGCCGTCGGGGAAGCCCTCGGCCTGGCCGGCGTGCCGGACACCCCCGTCCTGGTGAAGGCGCGCGACGGCTTCGCCTCCTCGGTCGCCGACCACGCCGGCTGGCTGGACTGGGACACCGAGATGGCCTCCGCCGCGCCCGCCGCGCCGGTGGACGTCAAGGCCACCGATCCGCTCTACATCCTCTACACCTCCGGAACCACCGGCGCCCCCAAGGGCGTCGTGCGGGACAACGGCGGCCACGCCGTGGCGCTCAGCTGGACCCTGGAGAACATCTACGACATCGGACCCGGCGACGTGATGTGGACGGCGTCCGACGTCGGCTGGGTGGTGGGGCATTCCTACATCGTCTACGGCCCGCTGCTGGCCGGCGCCACGACCGTCCTCTACGAAGGCAAGCCCGTCGGCACTCCCGACGCCGGGGCATTCTGGCGCGTCATCCAGGACCACAAGGTCAACGTGCTGTTCACCGCGCCCACCGCCCTGCGCGCCATCCGGAAGGCCGACCCCGAGGCCAGCCTGCTCGGCGGATACGACATTTCCAGCCTGCGCACCCTGTTTGCCGCCGGTGAACGGCTCGACACCGACACCTTCCACTGGGCCTCCCGGATCCTGGGCGTCCCGGTCGTGGACCACTGGTGGCAGACCGAGACCGGCTGGGCCATCTGCGCCAACCCGCGCGGGCTCGACGGCCTGCCGATCAAGGCAGGCTCGCCCAGTGTGCCGATGCCGGGCTTCAAGCTGAACATCGTCGACGGAGCGGGGACGGACGTCGAGGCGGGGACGGAGGGCAACATCGTCCTGGCGCTTCCGCTGCCGCCGGGCACACTGACGACGCTCTGGGGCAACGACGAACGCTACATCTCCTCGTACCTGCAGGCGTTCGAGGGCTACTACGCCACCGGCGACTCCGGCTACCGGGATGAGGACGGCTACCTCTTTGTGATGGGCCGCACCGACGACATCATCAACGTCGCCGGCCACCGCCTGTCCACCGGCGCCATGGAGCAGGTCATCGGCCAGCACCCGGCCGTTGCCGAATGCGCCGTGATCGGACTCGCGGACCCGTTGAAGGGCCAGCGCCCCAGCGGCTATGTGGTGCTCAAATCAGGGGTCGACGTGCCCAAGGAGATCCTGGTCAAGGACCTCATCGCGCTGGTCCGGCGCGACATCGGCGCCGTTGCCGACTTCAAGCACGTCACCGTGGTGGAAGCCCTGCCCAAGACCCGTTCCGGCAAGATCCTGCGCAAGACCATGCGCCAGATCGCCGACGGCGAGGACTACGTGGTGCCCTCGACGATCGAGGACGCCGGCGTGATCGACCAGCTCATCGGAACGCTCCGGCCCGCCGCCACGGGGGAGTAGCTGCGGAGGAGCGGTGTTACGTGTCACGCTGAGCAGGCTTTTGGATCCCCCTTTGGCTCCGACGGCGTGATTCCGCTGTCGGGGCCGGGCGTCAGCGGCGAAAGTCTGCAATGAGTGACGGGTTATCTTCCGGCTGTCGCAGTTCTCCCCGGCCCCCGGTAGGGGCAGTGTCAGTTTCCGAAGTCCGTATGGGGAACCCGTTCGGGAACAGTCAGCAGGATTTCATCCGATATCAAGATGCCGCTACTGACGAACAAATATGGCAGGCCCCGATCATCTGCTCTTGGGTTCCCAGTCCATCCGGAGGCGGCCGGCGTTGAATTCACGCAGCACCATCTTGGCTTCGAAGGACCCGACGCCGCCCGACTCAGTCCGAGCTGGGCACGCTGCATCCGATCGACATGCGTGTTCCATCGTCTCGCACGCGCGTCGCTTGCCAACGAGATCGAGTCCATGGCCACCAACTCGACCAGGTACGCGTCGGTCCACTTGCTGAGGTCGTCAGGATTCACGCCGTAACCTTCTCACATAGAACAGCCCTTCAATCGGCGCGGCCGACTACTCCGGGCCCATGAATTTTCGCACCGGACATGCCAATCGCCGATCCATTGCCGGGCTGCGGCCTTAGGTGAGGGAGTCAACAAGTTCGGGGGCAGTCCCAACCTGCCCGTTTTCGCTGCGGACAATCCCTGTTCCTGCTGTGCACAAGAGCCATGCGACGTCCCAAAGGCTGGGCACCTATCACCCGAACTTCTTCCATCGTCCTTCGGAAACCACCTCGACGGAGCCGTCGGCGACCTTGATAGCTGTCTGTTCGTCGATGGCGTAGGCAGGGACGCCTATATCGGCGGCCCACCGCTCTGCGTGGGCCAGAGTGTTGCCCGGAAAAGCGTCCAGGTGCGGGAAGATCGAAAAGTCCACCACCCCCAGGGTGCGATCGTCCGGAGCGGACGGCCACTCGACGAAGTATTCCCCGATCCGGGGCGTCATCACCATGCTTCCGGCACTCACTCCCACCCACACCGTGTCGGGAAGTGACGGCAGCAGCTCGGCCAGCCCGGACTCCCGCATCCAATGGGACAGGTACGTCGCGTCGCCGCCGTCGACTAGGAGCACGTCGGCTTCCCGAAGCCAGGGGACCCATCGCTCTGCGCCGATGGTGGGCAGCGCGGTGAGCTCGAGAACGCCGAGCGACGCCCAGCCCAGGCCCGACAAATGACGGGAGTCGTGCTCGGCGGCAAGTAGGCCCCGCACCGATGCCGGTCCGCACATGGGGTGACCCCACTGCGCTGTCGGGACGACCAGGGCGTGGCACTGGGCGATCGGCTTGTTGAGAAGCTGCATGAGCGCTGAGTGGATGCTCGGGTTCGTCACGCCGCCTGACGTAAGCAAGAGTTTCAAACGTGCTCCCAAAATTCGCGCGCGGATGGTGGATGTGCCTGAAACGCGGGACCGGGCTGGAATTCACCGACAGATCCGGTAAGCACGCCCGTCTGGTGCTCGACCCTTCAATAGGTACACACCCAGTAAAAATTTGTCCACACTTCGGCACGGATGCAGACCTCCATCCATGAGAGAAATACAGCCCGGCGCTGGCCGTCCCTGCTGACCGTCCCGGTAAGGGATCCCCACGTGGACGGTGCCGCAGAGGGTTATCGTCCGGAGTTCGCCCCCGCGGCTGTGAAGTGCCTGTCAAAGGCCGTCCGAAGCGTTGGAGTTCTCTGCAGGCTGACTCCATCTCAAGGGCAACCATATGTGTGAGGCAAAGAATGCCAGGACGATCCAGCCTGCTGTGAGCAGGGGCCAGTCAGGGACACGCACCGAGTATGGAGAACCGTCGAGCACTCCTGACTCTGTGAAGCCAGCCAGATAGGCGACGCCGAGCAGGGCTAGCCCCAGAAGTACCCCGGCTGCTGCAATAGCGCTGTGAGAGATCCACCAACTGAGCAGCTTCGGACTAAGCCGGATAACAAGACCGGGCAACGATACGGCGACTAGGGTGACTGCGGGCATTATCAGCGAGAGCATCAGCGAGAGTAGGAGCGCTATCGGGGCCGCAATGAACGTGGAAACCCCATCGTAGGTGTTGCCGGCTCCGAAGCTTTGCTGGATCAACGCGCTGATGACAAACAGGGCAGCGTAGGCACTCCAGAACTGTGCGGTCACCGTTCGGGCCCGAGGAGACTGTTCTCGCCTTAAATTCGATGCAGCCGGCACCCATGCGGGCGCCACTTTGTTCCAGTCTCCGGGAGTAGAAGGGTGACGCGGGGGCCCGCCAAATTCGCTGGACATGATCGGTTCCCTTCCCCAACGGCTGGCCTGTTTAGCCACGTCCCTCCCGGAAGTCTAAGGGACAGATCAAGGGCCCAGCGCGCCGACCTAATGAGGAAGACGCTTATGGACCCCAGCCCGCAATGATGCAGTTCAGCGGTGTAGGTAGCCGTTGGGGGACCGTCTAACGGGCGCTGTTGAAATCGTTTTCAGTTACGGTCCGCGACGCGTTACTCGGAGGGACCTCCGAGAACGCCGCCCCCTGTGCGCGCTGAGTGCGTGACGCTTGAGAATTCAGGTCGGTGCACCATGCGGGATAGACGCGGAAACCGCGCTTGCCGGGATGCAGGTCGGAGCTGACGTATCCGAGCGAGATCAGGTGCGCCGTGGTGAATTTGAAGACCCCGAACCGTTCCTGTTCCTCTACGAAGACGAGCAGCCCAGACATCGACTCGTCAGCCGTGAAAGGCCTGGTCGATCCGCCTTCGCCCCGCTTCCAGACCGCAACGAAGGCGCCGGGCTTCGTCGGTGTGATCCGGGCGGTGCGGATTCGCCACTGCTCCTTCCCGATGCGTGCGACCCCAGACTCGTAGTCGGTGTTCTGTTCTTCAACGTGGATGACAGGCTGCGCAGCGGCAAAAGCAGGCGCAAGGTCGATGAAGCGCTTGAATGCCTGGAAATTCACTCTCAAACTCTATGCGCTCAAGAATCCGGCCTACCCTGTCCAGTTGACGATCGGCTTCCGGGCCCTTATGCCATCCCCTCATGTTCGTTGGTGGCAGACTAGCGTGATGGGTGTCGCTGAGAAGTACGCATCAAAGATGCGGAGTTTTGCCGTCGCCGATGTCGACTTAGAAGTTGACGCTCGTTTTGTCGACATGCTCGTCCCACGCCGAGCACATGTACTCGACCTTGGATGCGGAATTGGCTCCGCCGTCAATGCGCTGAGACACCGCGGACATGAAGCCTATGGTATCGATCCATCGGAGCCTGTACTTCAGGTCGCCGCGGACCTATTCGATTCAAGTTGGTACCGGCAACTGAGGGCGGAAGATCTCTCCGATTCTTCTTTAGAGAAACTGCGCCTGCCTCTTAGCTACGAGTGCATCCTGATGGCAGGAAACGTCCCAGCCTTCCTCACTCCCATTGAGTTGCAGGCGGCCTTTAGCAATGCTGCAAGAATCCTCGCCCCTGCCGGTTTTCTAGTTACCGGGACTTCGGCTGAGGCTCGTGGCGGTCCTCGCGATCAAGACAACGTTGCAGACGCATCGGGTCTAACGCTTCAGGGCCGGTATTCGAACTGGCACCTAGGTCCATTCAATAACGACCCCTGGTGCGTCAGCGTCTACAAGGCCCCTGGTGCGTCAGCGACACCTGACGGGCCGGACGGCATGTTCATCCTCTCCTCCCTGGACACCCAAAGACCGTCCCTCTGAGGGTTGCCCTTACGGCGCGGAAGGGCTAATGGCCACCAAGGTGTCTCGATCGTAGAAGTTCTGTTTCCATGGATGCATGGAACCAGCGCAGAATCCGACTGCAACCCCTCGCCGTGTGAGTAGAACGGTCTTGCTGGCACTTATCGTCCTTTTGTCGACCTGGTTCCTGCTCTGGAGAATCCAGAGCATTCCGATGTTCTGCGCTCTTGCCTATCCCTGCCCTAGGCCTGGGGCGAGGCTCGTGCCAACGCTCCTATATGGCGGCCTGATGATCATTCCGTTCGTTTTCATCGTGTGGGTGCAGAACGGTCGTCTGAGGAAGTACCGAAATGCGATCCTTTGAACGGCGTTCGCTTGCCTAATCTTGCTGGCTCTCGTGGGCATTGCCGCGGCCCTGTTCGCCGGCGGGTTCGCCCTCGGCCTCTAACCTTCCGAAAACGTCCCGTAAAGGGATCCTCTATCGGGACGCAGGGATTGCCAGCTTCGATTAGCCGTGAAAGATGGTGAGCATGACACATGACCCGTGGGAGTGCACTGAATTGTCGGAAGCTCCTCAGGATTGGATACTTGCCACCCAGAACGGCTGGGGCGCCCTAGTCCTCTGGGCTGCCGGCCCAGGCAATTTTGCGAGGGTACGGCCAGCAGCGCGTGACCGTTTCGGTTCGTTTGTCCGTCGACTACCAGGGGGCGGAGAGCAAAGACAACCATTCATGCTGACTGAAGCCGACATGTCATCCATCGACGACGACATTGATGTTTACCTGGCCGAGGCGGACATCCCGCCGAGACCCCGCGGATTCGATTGGTACATCCGTCGCCCATTTAATTACGACTTGGACGACGAGGCGTTCTGGGGTGTCGTTTGGGCAGCCACGACCGAAAGACTTCCTGACGATGGACTGCGTCCGTCGACGATGGCAGGTCGCGCGAAAGAGGCCATGGCTAGCTTTTACAGCGATTGAGCGTCTCTCAGCCATCCCTATCGAGAAATTCGTCCCGTTTAGGGTTCCCCGAAAGGGCGAATGGGGCGGCGTTGCCCACCGGTTAGCGGGACGTATACGGGCCACCCCTCGTCCTGGTCAATCTGAAAGCTCTTACGATGCATTGGCCCGGGTTCAGCTCATGGGAAACACTTTGAAGGCATCCATATTTCGCTTCACGCCCCAAAGACATACAGACCCGTCCCGTCTCTTGACGGCTATCGACCGTCGCACTTTCAAGACGTCCACGTCTTGTGGGTATTCCTCCTGGGTATGCGCGGCAAACTCTTCTGCGAATCGGTGATTGATAAGGGGTGCAAGCTCTCGCTGCTTCCGCCATCCATAGATGGAAAAACCTAAGAACAGTGCGAACGGTATTAGCGCAATAGTGAACCAAGGCAGGTCCGGAACACTTGGTGCCCCGAATAGGTCGACACCCCACAGGATCCAGAACATCAAGAAAAAAACCGCGGCCAGAGTGCTGGCCGTTCTCGTTTTCCTCGCCTCGGGAAATGCGACTGTGAAGGCTGCACTACTGTCATCCATGAGGCACTCCGATGTCCCAACGAGTCTCCTGCCTCAGACTAATCCCATTGAGGTCGGAAAGCAGTAGGTCGCCCGCCCACAAACTGGTGACCGAACCTACCGATTGCCGGGCTAGTGATCGGCCGGATGCCCGCTCAGGGATCGCTTTCCGGCGTGGGCTCAGTATGGAATAGTGCCATCAATAACCTTGGGGGTAGAAGTGATGAAGTGCAGTCGTTTGCTGGAAATCGTTGTCGCGTCTTATCTTGTGGCGGTCCCGCTCACGGGATGCGCAGGGCAGCAGCCAAAACGCGAAGACCTGAAATCTTTTGGCTCCATTGATGAGGCCTACGCTGCCGTCGATGACGTCCTGGGCTGCGATTCAAAACCCGTTGGCGATCCGGTTGTGCCTATGGGCGATGGCGTTCGTCTCACTTCTTCTCAGAGACTCTGCTCGGAAGATGTTCAGATAGACCTCTACCCGAATCAGGACGCTCTTGAGAAGAGCTATCAAACGTGGGCTGACTCAAGCCAGGGCAAAATCCCTCTCGTTCGAGGAAGCAATTGGATGGTTGTTGACCTCAGCCAAATCGCGAGTGGCCAGCCGTCAAGCTCCAGCATCGAACGATTGGCCGAGAAATTGAACGGCGAATACGCCGTTGTCGGCAACTAGTTGGACTTATCCCGAGAGCGTCGCTAGGCGGATACCCTCGAAGGGACGTCATGGTGCCGCGCGCCCGGTCAAGGAACCCTGTGCGGGAAACTTTTCCTGGCGATTGCCTTTTAGGAGCCAAAGAGATCTTCACGCGGCAATGCGAACGTCGGCAAAAGCCGCGAGACTGCGACGCGGGCACCCGCTGTTCCTTTCGCGCCCTTAGCTGTCGAAACTAATACGGCTCCACTCGAAGGAATCACGCCAGTGCGGCTCCGCGAAGGCCCACGATGTGATCAAAGCGTGCGCGGCCCGCACGTCCGCCACGCTCGTGCTGAAGTGCTGATCCGCGCTCCCGTCGCGATACTCGACGACGTAGCTACCATCATCGTTGCGGGCAGACGGAACGGATTCCGTCGCGATCTGTCTCGGGGTCTATTAGAGTGACCGCCATGACTGAGATCGTCGCCCCTTGCTTTGCTGCCGCCGCCGCGACAACCCGTCAGCCTGGCGTGATGAGAGGATGTGCCCGGCTGGTCATCCACGGTGGAGGCTGTTTCGGACAGACGCATGCCTCCTCCACGGGGCCGAGGTCTTGATGGGGCAGAGCAGGGCACTTCCTGGCGAGACAATCCATGAAGGCATGCACGGACCGAATGGTGAGCCGGTGTTCCGTATACATACTTTTCCTGTGCGCCCGGGTCAGCGGCTTCGGGTTGTGTTCGAGGAAGTCAATGCTCCGTGGCGGCAGGGAATGTTTATCGCGACCGAAGGCAGTTTGACCCTCGCTGATGTGACGTCCCGAGCGCTGGTCCTGTGGCAGGACAGCGCTCCTCCGGAAGTCGACATTGATGTTGTTGAATGCAACGGCACAATCACGCTTTACAACGTCTGGGACTCCGGGAGGAAATACGGACGTTTTGAGTCGCTGAAAGCCACATCGGGAATGCTTGTCGAACGTATTGAACCTCATGGCTGGCGCTATCGATGCAATGACATCGGCTTCAACCCAGATTTCAAGAAGCTAGTGGTGCGAGTGGAAGTTGTGGACGAGGCACCTTTCGAAGCCAGCTCCTGACAATCAAGGCAGCAGGCGACTCACGGCCATCCGCCGGCAGAGTGGCCCCCTACCGTGGGTTGGGCGCCACTACCTTGGAAGGCGCGATAGCCCTGACAAAGTGGCCGACCAAACGCGACGCAAACAGGTGGCCGAAAGGTGACATCGACCTTCGGGGCGCGCCCTGGTGACGGATCTGTCCTATAGGGGATCCTTTCCCGGGCACGTCACCCCGGGACTGCCGTTTGGACACCAATCGCGGCGCGGCATACCTTGAACTGAGTACCGCGAGACCGGGGTAGCATGCTGGCTATGCAGCCACTCGCGACCACGTGCATCCGACGGCCGTTTCATTGGGGAATCGTCATCATCGCCGATGCCGAGTCTGGAAGCCAGATTCCGGATGTGGACCCCGGGAAGGCTATTTCGTCGAACGAACACGGCATTGTCGCGCTGATCCGTCATGCACAGGACTTTGACTCGTTCGAGGGAGAATTCGACTGGGCCGAGGCTCAAGTGCTCGTTCGCCTTCTGACCCGGCCGGAGCCGCCCTCGGCCGATAGGCGCGAGGTGTTCCGAGGACGGTTAAAGATAGCTAGTGGCAGAATTTCAGTTGGGGACGCCGACGGTGAAGTAGTTCATCCCGCTCACGAAGGGTGGAACGAGCTGATCGTCACGGTCGCGTCCGATGTCGCTGTCAGCGATTTCTCACCAGAAGAACTCCGGATCGACCTTATTCCCGCCGGTTAGCTCGGGGCCGGAGATGATGGGCTCCACCTCGTGAATCTTCCGTGATCCCATGCCCGTTAGCCGGTGACTGTTGGTTGAGGATGACGGTATATCGCAGCATTAAGTGGCGGTTCTGCGTCCCGTTGGTCGAACCCGCAGCGGGACCCTTCTGAGGGAGGTTCCGGGTCCCCGGCTGCTACTGGCCCCAGGGTTTGTAAGAGTTCATGATGCTCGTTCCACCCGGCGGCGCCGTGACCGGGACTTCAAAGCAACCGTTGTAAGTGTCGAAGTCGGAGTAGCGGTCGACGGCGTCCTCGGGTTCCATATGCCAGGCGGTCGTTTGTTGAAGCGTCCGCGTCGACACCCCGACGCTGGACACGGAGTAGGTCAATTCCTGCCCGGGCTGGAGCGTGACCTGGTATGGCCGGGGCTCCCCGGGGGCGGGTTTCCAGTCCAAATCGGTATCAAGATAGGTCGTCAGCCGGCCATTGACATCGAGGCCCTCAACGGAGGGTGGCGAGCTATAGACGTAAACCGGCGCGGTTGTTCCGTTCCTGATGATGCCTTGGCCGATGACGTCGACCTGCGTTAGGAGACCAGCGACTGTGGTGTATCGCTCATTGGTCACCGTGACATTTGTGAGGCCCGAGGTGACCACTCCGGTCGGGCACCTCGTCTGCGTCTGCTGTTGTGCTGGGCGCGCCGGCTGCTTCGAGGGGGCCGGGGCCTGCAGTGTTTGGATGGCTTCGGGGGCCGCAGTGGCCGGTGCCTCCTGGAACGATTGCGTGGGGGCAGGTGAGGGGGCCGCCTGCCGGGTCTGCTGCGGGGTGGCCGGTGACCGCGTTGGCCGGACTGTCAGGGCTGGCGGCTGCTTGATCGGCAAGGATGCCACCACCGGGGTCTTCTTGCTGGATTCAGCAACTCCAGCGACCACTGCTGCGGCGGCTACGGCGACTGCAATGAAACACAGGGCGACGACCAGCCAGATAGTAGGTTTCCTGGTCCCCCGAATTGTCATAACCGGAGTGTACGTCTCCCCCTAGCTGAAGGACCGCATGTGACTACTACCTTCCTTCCCGCTCGCCTATTGTGCGTGGCCTGCCGGCCAGCTCCGAGGCGGCCTGGGATGTGACTGTTAGCCCGGAATGGCGGTTAACTCGCAGCTTGAAATGGCGGTTTTACCGTTCCGTACGGGGAACCCTTTGCGGCACGATCCGCTGGGCTCCATTATCGGGACGCATAGTGTTCGTGAGTCGTGTTTAGCTGAAAGGCGCACGGCAAACCTGCTTGGGAATTGATCGCATTGGATGGCATCGGTTGCAGTGGTCCTGTAATCTCAGGCTTTCGCGCCCATCAGTTGGCGCAACTTGCATTGAAGATCGGGGACTTCAAGATGGACCATCCTGTCGAACATAGGACGGAAGGCAATGCGCCTGCGATCCTTCGAGCATCAACTTACTTCTGGCTGGCCAGTGCCCTCGTATCCGGAATCATACCGACCATCGTGATGGTCGTGCGGCCGCCAGACCCTATCCTGTTCGCGGTCGGGTTGGGTCTGGTGCTCCTACTGATGGCTCTGCAGTGCTGGGCAGCATTCAGGCTTCTTCGAGGCGAGGGCTGGGCTAGGTTCGTTCTTTCCGCCGTGGCCATCTTGTCCCTTGGTGGCGCCTTCAGTGCCGTACCAACACCTCTGGTTGTTGCCGGTCTGGTCCTGACCCTTGCCGGCGCGGTGCTGATGTGGATGCCGGCATCGGACGCGTACATCCGACGTAGCGGCTCGGCCGTCGGCTAAATCTTCCTGACGAGACTGTCAACTGTCATCAAGTCATCGCGGTTAAATCGCAGCCTGAAATTGCGGGTTGCCTTTCCATTTAGGGATCCCTGAGCGGGCGCTGTTTCCGCACACCGACGGACATGCTGTCCGGATTCCGTAGGGCCGAAAGTCGCCGGTGGCTGGACTAAGCTCCATGCAATGACATTGTGGCGCTGTGTGGTGCCACATCTATTGGGGGTAGAAAAGCGTGAAGCATCAAAGTCTGAGGACTGCCGCGGCGGTGACGGCGGTCCTTTTCCTGGGGGCGGCACCGGCCGTGGCGGCTCCTGCGGAGATTATCGACGTCGGCGGGACACCCCTCGGGGTAGTGGTTGGTGCTGATGGCACGGCGTACGTGGGCGATTACGGCGCGGGCGGGATTCGGGTGATACCGCCGGGAGCGTCCCGGCCTTCGCGCACGCTCAGTACGGGAAGCAATGTTGCCGGGATCGCATTGGCCCCGGACGGCACGTTGTACGTGGCACAGCAGGACAGTGCCTTGGGTGAGGCAGTGGTGGGTGTCATCCCGGCCGGGGCGGCGGGTGTCGTACGGAGCATTCCGGTGTCGGATGGGAACCATCTGATTGCCGCCGGACCTGATGGGACCGTCTTCGTTCCGAACCCTGCCGAGGGCACCGTGTCGGTCATCGCACCCAATGGATCGGCGGTGGACCGCATTGTCACGGTCGGGGCCGGCCCGGTGGAAGTGGCGGTCACGAAGGACGGCACCGCGTTCGTGACGAACCAGTACGGCGGGACGGTCTCGGTGATCCCGGCCGGGGCGAACACCGTCTCGCGGACCATCCAGGTCAGCTCCACGCCCGGGAGGACAGAGAACCCCCACGGGATCGCCGCCGGCCCGGACGGGACGATCTATGTCACGAACATCAGTTCCAATCACGTCGCCGTCATCAAACCAGGCGCTGACACCGTGGCCTACCGCATCTATGTCCCGGGCGGACCCACGGAGGCCGCCGTCGGGCCGGACGGGACCCTTTACGTGGCCAGCGCCCTACGTCCCGCCCTGTCCGTAATACCGCCCGGGGCCACAGCGACCGGTCCCTCCATCCCGACAGGGAGCAACCCCGGTCGCCTCGCGGTAGCTCCGGACGGGACCATCATCGTGACGACCCCGGGCAGCGGCTTGGGAAACGGTTCCGTGGCCCGCTACGCAACCGCCGCTGCAGTTGCGGCTTCGGCGCCCGCCCCAGCCTCGGCACCGGTATCCGACCCGAACCGACCCGGCGACGCGGCGACAACCCCGTGGAGCTCTCCGGCCGGAATTGCGGGAACGGCCGGAGCGGCAGTTCTCGTCATCGCCCTGCTCATCGTGGCCACGCAGCGCCGGCGAATGGCGTCCCTTCGCGACCGCGCCAGCGGGTCAGAGAAACACCCCGCGGATCACCACAGCGCAGGTTTCTGGAGCGGGCACGCCGATGCAGGCCAAAGCAAGTGATCTGGCCCGAGCGGGCTTGACCGGTTGTCCCAAGCTGATGTGGAAAACCCGGACAGTAACCGTAGCCACAGCTATCCGCGGGCCCACGCCACCCTTTCACCAACTTCGGATGGGCAGTTCGGTCGCAGGCAACGGTGTGCAGAGGTAGGAGGGGTCGCCAGCTATCTATATATGGCACGCTTCACCCCGCCGAAAGAAGTCAGTCCGAGCCACGATCGTCGCAAACAGGGAAATGGCGGAAACACATGCCACTAGAGTTCATGGACATGCTGGCGAAGCCCACTCTTGGTTTCAGCCAGGCACTACTCTCAAATGCGAACCCGGAGTCAGTCCTGAATCGCTGCGCCTGCACGCCGAGTGGTATCGATAGAGTCCCGTAGAGGGATCCACTAGCGGACTGGCTTACGGGCACAGGTCTGAGCTGGATGTGATGATAAGGCGATGAGTCATGAGATGTTTCAGTACTTGCCTTGGCCCTTCCCAAATAATGAGTTTCCTGCCGATTTGGGCGCAGTGGTCATGCGTTCGGTTCTTGACCGAGTTATGCCGGCGCTTCAGGTCCTTCACGATCCAGAGGGCGGGTGGGCTATCGCTGACGGCGTGGGGGATCCGAACGATCAAGAAGCTTTGGTGGTTACGCATATCCGGCATGTGACTAACCATGATCCTTCGCTGGATGAGCTGGCGACGATGCCCCCAGGAACAGAGGCTAACCGTGAGAGCGTCAATGGCGATTGGGAACTTTCTAGTTTCGCTTGGGACGACTAACGCGGTATCCGATGCGGTCTCATTGGGATGGTGGCCTGCCGCAGGTGCGAAGTGACCCGCTCGAGGATGCACCTGTTAGCCTGCGGCAGGGATTTGTTTGCGCCCTGGTAGCGCAAACAGCCGCCCGCAAGGGTGCAACCCCGACTTTCAGTTGAGCGGAACTCAGTGTGGGGTTCCCGGGAGGGACGAGTGCATGGTGGTCGAGGATATGAAAGTGCGTTCAGCGGGCCTTGAAGACGCGGCAGAGGTACGTCGGCTCTCGATTGCGTTCACACCCAGTACCGAGGCCGACGTCCCACCGGACGTTTTCAACAGCCGTTACGCCCAGCTCTTGGCGGATGGCTCGTGGTGTGTGGCTGTGGCTCAATCAGGGGGCCGGCTGTATGGATATGCCTTGGCCCAAGACTTCGGGCCGAGCCTGCGCACGGACTTCACCACAGGTCGAGTGCACGATCTCTTCGTGGATTCTGACGCACGCCGAGCGGGCACTGGTAAGGCCCTCATGGCCTTCATCTTTAGCTGGGCGCGGGCTCGTCGCCACCCGATGATCTTGGACTGGCAGGCAAGTACCTCCGGGATCGCCTTCTATGAAGCCCTAGGCTTCAAGGCCGATCGCATCGGGGACTTCCCCGACCACCCAGGATTCACGCTGGATCTGCGGGCGGGCAACGGCGCTTAGCGACGCAGGACTTCCCAGGTAGCGCGTTAGGTCTTCTGCTGTTGGTGTGGGCGAGACGGAAGGTGTCTGTGCCGGCTTCGATAATGCTGCCATTGAACGTCTGCCTGTCCAGGATTGCCGCGTCCACCCGGAGAGTGATCCGTTGGGGGAACCCTGTGCGGGGAACTTTTCCCGGCGATTGCCTTTTAGGAGCCAAAAGGGGCCGATCTTCACGCGGCAATGCGAACGTCGGCAAAAGCCGCGAGACTGCGAAGCGGGCACCCGCTGTTCCTTTTGCGCCCTCAGCTGTCGAAACTAATACGGCTCCACTCGAAGGAATCACGCCAGTGCGGCTCCGCGAAGGCCCACGATGTGATCAAAGCGTGCGCGGCCCGCACGTCCGCCACGCTCGTGCTGAAGTGCTGATCCGCGCCCCCGTCGCGATACTCGACGACGTAGCTACCATCATCGTTGCGGGCAGACTGAATATACGTTTGTCCTGTCGAGTCGGCCAAGCGTTCGACGATCAAGAACTTCTCTTCACCGCGCTCGACATCCTCTAGGAACATGAACAGCGCATCCTCGGAAGGATCGTTCCATGATTCGCCCGACTCAGTCGTTGCCCTCAGCATCGGCTTCAGTTGAGCTTCCTGCATCATTTCCCCCGAGTTAGTACGGCTACCGATGCGGTAAACCCTATCGCCAGCGTTCTCGCGCGCCATACACCAACCCTGACGGGCGGCTGGGGAGTTCCTATAGGGGAACCCTAAACGGGACGAATGCCTCGATCGGGATGGCTGAGAGGCGCTCAATCGGTGTAAAAGCTAGCCATGGCTTCTTTCGCGCGACCTGCCATCGTCGACGGACGCAGTCCATCGTCAGGGAGTCTCTCGGTCGTGGCTGCCCAAACGACACCCCAGAACGCCTCGTCGTCCAAGTCGTAATTAAATGGGCGACGGATGTACCAATCGAACCCGCGGGGTCTCGGCGGGATGTCCGCCTCGGCCAGGTAGACATCAATGTCGTCGTCGATGGATGTCATGTCGGCTTCAGTCAGCTTGAATGGCTGTCGTTGCTCTCCGCCCCCGGGTAGTCGACGGACAAACGAACCGAAACGGTCACGCGCGGCTGGCCGTACCCTCGCAAAGTTGTCAGGACCCGCAGCCCAGAGGACCAGGGCGCCCCAGCCGTTCTCGGTGGCAAGTATCCAATCCTGAGGAGCTTCCGACAATTCAGTGCACTCCCACGGGTCATGTGTCATGCTCACCATCTTTCACGGCTAATCTAAGCTGGCAATCCCTGCGTGCCTATGGTGGATCCGCTTACGGTGGCAATCCCGTTCCTTTATCGCTGCCCGCCTCAGCATGCATGGCAGGTCAGACACCCACTGCGCTATGCACTTAATGGGCCCGGAAGGCTCCGGTTTAGGTCAGAAAGTCTGGGTGGGTCCTCATCCCAGACATCAAACAGACCTTCAAGGTCGTGTTCTTTCACGCGCTGGGCTTCTTCGGCGAAGACCGGTGTGGCACCCAGGAAGACTACGTGGTGCCCGTTATCGAGTTGCAGCGGCGGCATGAAGCCGTCAAATCGTTCCAGCATGAGCCACGACCTGAAGGGTAGGCCCTCAACGATATAGCCGTTGCTTGGAGTCACCAGATGGCCATGCTCTAAGAAGATGCCGTCCGAGATTAGGTCATTGGCCATCACGCCGAAAGCAGCCCTGAATGTTTCACTGCCAGCCGAGATACGCGTATACAGTTCAAACCCGTGCCCGTGATTCAAGGGAGCTTGCACCAGAGCGTGAAGCCCAAGCGTCGCGTACAGGTGAACTCGATGACGGGATGTCCCTCTTGGCCACTCGAGTACGCCGATCGTGCCCGGCCTGTTGTCGAACTTCCAATACTCTGGCTCTGCACCGAAGTGTTTCTCGTAATGAGAATCTACTGCTTTCACGCTGCCCAAGACCTCAACCCCCTGTAATACCTGGTCAGTACCAGCTTAAAGCTTGAGCGCCTGAGGCTGGCTTGCCGTGAAGCTTAGTACCCAACTGGCCAGCTGGGTTCGAAGCTCCCAGTAAAGGATCCTCGAATGGGCGGCTTCCCAGGGCACGTGGCCGCACAGGGGACGCCAGACATACGATTGATGCCTACTAGAGTGGGCACGTGCATGCAGTAACGAGGGTCGAGTACGAGAGCGCAGGATTCGAGAGGCTCAGGCACGCAGCCGATCTTTTCCAGTCCCTCGAGCGCGAAATCGACGAATGGAACAAGCAAAATACCCTGCTCGCACCGACAAAACGCAACGCATCGAACCCCCGAGAATTAGAGATCTTCCAACCGCGGGAGCCTCGAATTCCGCTGTCCCGCTGGAGCAACAGTTTTGGTGACGGAGTGCACAGTTTGCGTTCCTCGCTCGACAGGCTCGCCTTCGAACTTTGCCATGTGACCGGCCAAGCACCGGAGAAACCCGCGCAGATCTATTTCCCCATCGCCGAGAAACCCGGCGAGTGGAGGGACAAGACAAAGCATCTGGGATCGATACCGGAAAGAATTCTCGAGCGCCTGAAGCAGGTTCAACCCTGGCATTCAGCCAATCCGAAAACGCACTTACTGACCCTTATCCACGGCTTGGACATCATCGACAAACACCGAACCAAGGTCGATGTCACCGCCCTCCCGACCGGTTTGTCGCCGGAAAGATTGCGGGCATGGCCAGGCGGCGAGGAGCACTCGGAGGACTGGGGCAACCCTTGGATGCAGGTCACATACGACAGTCCTGTGGGCTCGGACGCGGAGCCCGCACTGTGGGACGTCGACGTATGGCCGTTCGTCCATTTCGAAGGTCGTATGGCGCTCCTGGGCCAGCCCCAGCCATGGCTCTACCAGGAGACCATGCGCATTTTCCTGTTTGTCACGTCCGGCGATTGGCCCGAGTCAAGCAATCCCGTACCCGAGCCGGAATGGGTCGTACTACCGCCCTCTGGTATCCAGCCTTAGCGGAAAGTCCCCGGGCCACATAACCGGAGCGGTTTTTGGCGTCGCCTTTCGGACTGCGCAACTGACAGTGCCGAACCCCGAATTCCGCTCGGTGAAGGAACCCACTAGTCATTGCCTGGCCGATCAAAACCGTTTGCAGACTGTGAGCATCTGGCATGACCACCCAGCATGCGCGTGGAAGGATGCCAGAATGACACACGAGGGAATACTAATCGGGACGGTCCGAGCGTTGTACCGCTATCCCGTCAAGTCGACCGCCGGTCAGGCGCTGCGCACTGCCCACGTGACGGCCGGCGGGCTGCAGCACGATCGCAAGTGGGCCATCTACACCGAAGACGAAGGCATCGCCAGCGGCAAACGTACCCGGCGTTTTCGTCCCGTCCCTGGGCTGATGCAATGGTCCTCCCGAGTAGACGACGAACACGACATCCCAATACTGGTAAGCCCGGACGGCGTCCAGTATCGCGCCGATGATGCCGCGGCCTCGCAATCGCTGTCCGAGGTCTTCGGACAGCAGCTGAACTTACGCCACGAAACAACAATCCAGCACCACGATGAGACACCACTGCACCTGGTGACAACGTCCTCGCTAGCAGCGCTGGCCGGCCTGACAGGACTGCCGGTGGACGAGCGTCGATTCCGAGCCAACCTCATCATCGACACCGGGACCGAGCCGGACTTTATGGAAGATCATTGGATCGGCGCCCAACTGGTCATCGGAGACGAGGTCCGCGTACAACTTGGCCAAGGTATGCCCCGCTGCGTGATGGTCGACCAGCCTCAACGCGGAGTCGCCGCCGAACCGAAAACCCTTAAACTGCTCGGCACGCACCACGATACGACTCTCGGATTGCAGGCCCACACCATCCGTACTGGAGTGATTCGCATCGGCGACAGTGTCGTCCTCCGGACCGGAGATGTCGACAACCTCGAAGAAACTGGATCAATGAAGACTAGTGAACAGAGCAACTCCCGATATTGGGGCACTGGAGGAGACCTGTGGTGAGCAAGCCAACGCTTGGGGACGTCTTTGTCATACCGACGGGGGACGGCCGGGCCGGGGTCGGACAGGTGGTTGCGACCTACGGCAAAGACGCATACTTCTTCGCGATCTTCGACTTTGTGCTGCCTCTGGACGAGGTGGCCGAGCGAGCCGTTGAGGGTCTCTCGGCGCCGGTGCTGTTTCTCGCCTTGTCAATGGACGCCAAGCTTTACGCTGGCCACTGGACTGTGGTGGCTCAAGCGCCCGTCAATCCAGCCATCCCGCTGCCGGCCTACAAGGAGGCGGTGGACTTAGCCACAAACATCGAGGTTGTCGATTTCTCGGGAGAGCGCAGGCGGGCAGCGACTGCGGCAGAGGCAGCGTCATTGCCGAATCGAAAGATCGTTGCGCCCGTGCGGCTCGAACGGGCGTTGCGGGCCGCGCTCGGCCTGGAACCGTGGCTGGAGCCGTTTGACGAACTCAGAGTCGAGAACGTCGTGCCGAGCGCTTCTGTATTCGGCTGAGCCGGTTCAGCCGGTGATGAGCCCGAACTTGGGTTTCATCAACGAACCCTCTGCGGGACGTCTGGTGGACGACTCATCCCACCGTCATACTCTGCGACTGACTGCATGCCGGGGGATCTAGCAATGTGGAGCGGGGCGGCGGCCGCGAGTTGATTGGAAACGTATGAGATAGCCGTCCGGATCGCTAACGAGGAACTGCTCCACCCCGGCCTCTTCGTTGCCGACGCGGTACCACTTCGTCTCGGGCTGCATCAGGAGATCGATCTCGGCACTCGCTAGCGCTGTAGAGAGCAGCGCTGTGTTGGGGACGTTGATCTGAAAGTTGATGCCGCGGCCAAGTGGAGCCACCAAGGGGCCAGTAATCCAGTTCCGGCCGACGCCGATTTGCTCCAGCATGAGGTGAGCACCGCCGAGAGTGATGTACGCAAAGCGTTCCTCAGGTCGCGAGTAAAGCACCTCAAATCCACAAACATCGCGCCAGAATGCAAGGCTGCGATCTAGGTCAACGACCAACAGCTCGGGGACAAGCGCTGGTTCGAGGCTTTGAGTCATGCACCTATCGTCGCACTGCCCTTAAGCCGATCCTTTGGCGGGCGTTTGCTGCTTAGATCGTGCGGACCATTCGAACCTCCCGCACGTCGCCTTCGGTCTTCACCGCCCCGTCGTTGACATAGCCATTCTTTCGGTAGAAGGCTTGGGCGCGCGGGTTAGGGTCTGCCACCCATAGCGCAGCAGGCGTGGTCCGGTCGATGACTGCGTTGAGCAGCGCCGTACCCACCCCCGAACCGTGGAACGCGGCATATGCGTAGAGGACGTACAACTGGTGCGGCTGGTCCGCGTCGTCAAGGGAGGGGCCCGACATTGCAATGCCGATCAGCGTGCCTCCATACGAAGCGACAGCGACGGTGTTCTGGTCGTACCTTGGATCGGTCAGGGCCGCGGCCCAGAACGTCTCGCGCCGACTCAGGAGCGCGGGATCGTCCAGAACAGCGTCGCGCATCAATCCCCGGTAGGTTTCGCGCCAGGCGTCCACGTGAACTCTCGCCATGTTTGGCGCGTCCGCGGGCTCAGCCCGACGCACGTCAAAGATGATCGTCATGGCACAACGGTACTTGGGCTGGCTCCAGACCAATCAGGCTTGTCACGGATCGCGGAGGAAATGCGACAGCAGCGCCTGCAAGCCTGTCGATCACCGCATTGTTGGTGCCCGTTAGTCGAACCCCTATAGGACAGATCCGTCACCAGGGCGTGCCCCGAAGGTCGATGTCACCTTTCGGCCACCTGCTTGCGTCGCGTTTGGTCGGCCACTTTGTCAGGGCTATCGCGCCTTCCAAGGTAGTGGCGCCCAACCCACGGTAGGGGGCCACTCTGCCGGCGGATGGCCGTGAGTCGCCTGCTGCCTTGATTGTCAGGAGCTGGCTTCGAAAGGTGCCTCGTCCACAACTTCCACTCGCACCACTAGCTTCTTGAAATCTGGGTTGAAGCCGATGTCATTGCATCGATAGCGCCAGCCATGAGGTTCAATACGTTCGACAAGCATTCCCGATGTGGCTTTCAGCGACTCAAAACGTCCGTATTTCCTCCCGGAGTCCCAGACGTTGTAAAGCGTGATTGTGCCGTTGCTTTCAACAACATCAATGTCGACTTCCGGAGGAGCGCTGTCCTGCCACAGGACCAGCGCTCGGGACGTCACATCAGCGAGGGTCAAACTGCCTTCGGTCGCGATAAACATTCCCTGCCGCCACGGAGCATTGACTTCCTCGAACACAACCCGAAGCCGCTGACCCGGGCGCACAGGAAAAGTATGTATACGGAACACCGGCTCACCATTCGGTCCGTGCATGCCTTCATGGATTGTCTCGCCAGGAAGTGCCCTGCTCTGCCCCATCAAGACCTCGGCCCCGTGGAGGAGGCATGCGTCTGTCCGAAACAGCCTCCACCGTGGATGACCAGCCGGGCACATCCTCTCATCACGCCAGGCTGACGGGTTGTCGCGGCGGCGGCAGCAAAGCAAGGGGCGACGATCTCAGTCATGGCGGTCACTCTAATAGACCCCGAGACAGATCGCGACGGAATCCGTTCCGTTCGGCGATTATTTTGTCGCCCGGTAGCCCCGAAGAGGGATCCCCTAGCGGGCACTCCATCGGCATGGCGGCAAGGGCCCCAGGTTCGACCACGCCCCTCTCTGAGTTCCTTGGAATCTCTGGCGGACAAGCCCGGGTGTTAGTTCGAGAACCGATCCATGTGATTGCGCAGCCGGTACGACGGTCGTCGCCCGGGGGGATCCTTTGCCCGCCATATAGACGAGAGCTCGTCATTCAACTGCCAGGATGGGCGACGTCTGGAGCTCGAGGAGAAGGGTATCTGAACCGCCGTTGCGGCCAACCTCGCGGAACCCTAAACGCTCATACAGCAACCGTGCCCTGTTCCCGTCCTCAACACTGAGACTGATAGCCCGCAAGCCACGGGATGATCCTTGTCCGATCAGACTTTCCATGAGCGCCGTGCCGACTCCCGTGCCGCGGCGGTCGGCCAACACACCGATAGTCAGCTCCGGGATGTCCGGGGCCACGAAACCGTAGCCTGCGTCGTCGACAGCGAAGATGCGACACCAGGCCGCGCCCACAGGCGTCCCTTCCGCAGCCTCGGCTACAACACCGAAATCTCCGGGCCGGGGCCATCCTTCAAGATAATGCGAAAGCTCGGGCATGCTCATGAACTGCTCCAAGGTGAACCGAGCCTCCCCAGTCCAGTTCATCGCTTCCAAGCCTGCAGCCCTGAGTACGCCCAAGTCCTCAGCAGTCGCCTCGCGGATGATCACTGCCTCAGTGCCCATGGTCATGAGGATAACCCCCAAAGCCCACGGCCGGACGCCGGCCTGCCTTTCCACCATCCCGCCGTCACGATTCCTTAGCATTACCGACGTCGTGTGCATGAAACACACCCAAACTTATCGGCACAGGGCGGTTTCCAACCATCGTCGCAACAGGTTCGATTTTGAAGGTATCAGAATCGTTGGTTAGCCATCGAAGACGCTGCCGGTGTGCGCCAAGCGAACGACGGGTTCAGTCGAATGCTGCTTCAACGGTCGCTGTCACGTCTGGTTGGACGAAGTGTGAATCGTCCGGTTCCTCTTCCTTTGCGGGTGGCAAATGGCACCCGCATTGGCTGCACTATCGATCGCTTACTCGCCATAGCGCATTCCGCAAAGCGGGCAGGAGGACTGGTAGCTTCGAGCTGTTGAAGTCCCGTTGATGGAGGTGTGGCATGACTCTTTGCGATGACGCGTTTGCTCCCATAACCTCGGTCATCGGTTTTATCCGGGTACCTGTACAGGATGCTGTCCATGCCCTGAAGGCCTGGAGGGCGCGGATTTACGGTTCTGCCACCGTCCGAAGTCTCGATGGCGGTCTGGTCCGGAACGTTGGAACGCTCGAACCACTTACGGTGGGCGTGAGGCCGCGAGAGCTTCTAGTGGCCACCCGAAACCCGGCATGGACGGCAGTTTTTGACTGCGGCGTGGACGGCGGGGACCCTTTGTCAGCTGTGGGACATCTGGCCCAGGAAATGCTGGTTCACGGGGTGGTGATTTGTTCGATACCTCCGGCCCGCGCGGCTAACGAAAGCCCCGGACGCTACGGAGCGCTCCAGCTAGAACTCTTCGGGCCTTTGAAAACGGACTTCATGAACTATGTACGGACCATTTCGCTGACCCAGGATGGATCAAAATGGCGTTTCGACGCGAACGGAACGGTCCAGCCTTTCGAAGACACAGAGGCATACGGGCGCCGGAAAATGACGGACAAGTTCACACTGGACATGCTGGACCACTACGCCCGGGAGCTTGGCCTTGACCCGTTCAATCCAGACTTCTATCCCGGGCCGTCCGCCTTGGTAACTCACCCGGTCCTGCCGGCTCATGAATCGATGGGCTTGACTGAAGCCCAACAACGGCTTGGGATCGAACCACCAGCTGAAGATTCTCTTACCTATTACACGGGACCAATGCCTTGATGGCGCCGAGCAGGTCTCTTCCTGGCGAGACCTCGTTCTACCAGTCGAACTTCATCCGGCCAGCCCTGTATTCGCGAAGTGTCATCTTGGCGGTGAAAGAATAGTCACCCTCGGCGTTGATCAAGGCTTCCAGAGCTTCTTCAGCGGGGCGAGGGGCGAAAGCCAAGCATTCTCCTGCTGACTTCATACGAACGCCCCGGACGGGGTCCCCCAGAAGGGCTACAAGACCTGCACGTCCCGCTTCGGATTCCCGTAACACCAGAGCGAGTCGGTGCAGTTCGAAAAAGACCTTGTTTGCCGTCTTTGCGTTTGACTGTGCCGCCACCCATTCAAGTGCCATCGATTCATACGTTGAGAGTTTTGATGCTATATCAGCAAGATTTGGTTCGATCATGGAAGAAGCCCCTTCTCTATTTCCTAGCACTGACAGGGTTCATTGACATTCTCACTCCCAGCCCAACACCCTAGCTGTACACATCTGGGCGTCAATTCGGGTTATCCACGGCTGAAGTTGGGAGCCATTTGGGGCAGCTCCCCGGCAGTAGTAGCGGTGGAAAACCCATGAGAATTGTCCCCAGCTGTGGGCAGCGGAACCGTGCCGTCGGTGACTGCGGAAACCGCCGTGACCTGAAGCGCAGCCAGCGACTGGAGGGAAACAAACCGAGCCGTTGCACTGTCCCACCCGAGGACGGCCCGCGGCCGGCCGTTGATCTCATCAGCAGCGAAGAGGACTTCAGCTTGTTCTACCGCGCTGAGGTCCGTCCCCTTACGGAAGTATTGGCGGAGCAAGCCATTGGTGTTCTCATTCGAAGCCCTCTGCCAGGGGCTGGCCGGATCACAGAAGTACACGAGCGTTCCAAGCACTGCGGTCACCTCTGCGTGCTTGGCCATCTCCGAACCCCGGTCCCACGTCAGGGACCTCCGCAGCGTCGCCGGCAAGATCCCGAGAGCTTCTATGAGGTAATCACGCATGACTTCAGACCGGTTTCCGGCGCGAAGTGCGAAGGCGATCAGGAAGCGTGAAGACCGCTCCACCAGGGTGACAATCGCGGATTTGTTCGCTTTTCCCATGATGAGGTCCCCTTCCCAATGGCCCCCTTCTTCCCGAGTGGCAATATGGGCCGGCCGCTCGCCGATCTTGAGGGCATCGCTCATGTAGTTGGGCGGCTTGACCTTGGTACGCGACCGTGGCCGCCTGGTGAACTTTCCCGAACGCAACAGCCGGGCGGAGCCCGACGGGACGGGCTGGATGTTCAGATTGTAGAGCGCACGATAGATCGTTTCGTGGGCCAGATGCCGGTGGGACTCCCCGGGAAACCGTTTCGTCAAGGCTTGGCAGACCTGTTGCGGACTCCAGCGCTGGGCCAGGCGTCCCACGACGAACGCCCGCAGCTCGCTGTCGCCGGCCAACTTGGAGAGCCGGACTCTCGGGCGTCTGCCCTGGGCCATCTTCTGAGCCCGAAACGGGTGATAACGTCTCGTGTCCGGCCGATTGCGGGCCAGCTCACGGCTGATCGTCGATGGGGAGCGCCCGAGTTCCCGAGCGATGGATCGAAGGCTTGATCGTGCCAACAAACGGTCTGCGATGAATACCCGCTCATCTTCGGACAGATAACGGCTGGACCCACTGACGACAGGGACTGGAAGCCGCCGGCGCGGATCCAGACCCTGCTGGCGCAACCCGGGCACTCCATTGCGGCCGTTCAGCCAACCGCTCCCTGTGTTACGGCTGATCCCGAGGATCCTGCATGCCGCGGAGTTCGAATGCCCGTCTTTCATGAGTTGAACATATCCGGGCCGCTTATCAAGCAGGCCCGGTGGTCCCATTTTCCGCAAACGACGCGCCGAGCGTCCCATAAACAGCACCCTTTTCAGTCAGGTGTTGCGACGTTGATGAGAAACCGAGCGGCCCCACTACGTGCCCGGATGGGGAACCCTTTGCGGGACAACCTGAGAGTTTTTATCGAATCACGTTTGGTGCCGCGGCTGTGAGTCGCTCCAATTCGGAGCTAGGGTTCATCGGGCCGGGCCGGTCGCCGAACATTATCCAGGCAACGACGATCGCAACCACGACGAGGACCAGCAGAAGCGTCGTAATGAGCAATGCGTTCGGCTTCATCGGTTTCATCGTGCCCCATTTTCCGTTGCTGGCTGGACGTCGTGGGAAGGAAATGGCGTTCCGGAGCCGCACTGTTCCTAGTCAGTTTCCCGAACCAGGAAGTTCGGCCCCTGCTGCGTCCAGCCAGGTTCATCCTTTACGGACTCGAGGTTCTTCTTCACGCCCGCGGGGACCATCAGCCACACCGATTCCTTGCCGTCCGCGCTCACGGACTTCATCCCGTAGGACTCGAAGTTCTTCAGCCACACGCACCCTGCTCCATCGCTGTTCCCCGTCTTTTTGTCTACCCCAATCATGCAGATGTAGTCATCGCCGGCGGGGGCGGCGTAGTACGTCTGCGCTGAAGTCTGTCCGATCCGCCGTGTCTTCGTGGGGTCGATGTCCCGCCGGGACACAGCATCCACCATCATGTAGCTGAAGAGTTCCGGATTCACCGTGGCCGGGATTTTGTCCGTGTCCTTTTGCGGCTCCGCCAGGCTCGGGATGATTCGTGACGCATCCAAAAACCTGTCCGGTGGTGCCGGTGCAGAGGCGGTGACGAGGACAGTCGTGCCGGCCACAAGGCCCGCTCCTGCCAGCGCCCCGGCGCTGATCCACAGCCGCGTGCGACCCCTGGTCCGTGAGGGTGACGCTTTCTGGGTACGTGAAACCAGTTCTGCCCGCAGGGCTTTGCTGAACGTGTCGTCGGGGTGCAACTGGTTCATGACCTGTCTCCTTCTAAAGCCGGGGTTGGCCGCAACTCCCCGATGATGGCCTTTTTCATGCGTTGACGCGCCCGGTGCATGCGGGACTTGGCCGCCGCCGGTGTCAGGTTCAGGACGGCTGCGGCTGCTGCGATGGTGTATTCCTCGAATACGACAAGGCTTACTAGCTGTAAGTCCAAGGCGTTAAGGGTTCCTAGGGCCCGGGCCGCGTCCCCGTCTATCTGGTCGTCCAAGTGCTGATTCGATGCGGGATCGGAAACGGCTTCATCCCGGGGTAGAGAGTTGAGGAGTCTGCGGTGGCGGAACGCCGTCCGTCCGCTGTTGCGTGCCACATTCGTGGTGGTGACCAGCAGCCAGGGAAGCACAGAGCGCTCAACGAGCCGCACCTTGCTTCGGCGTCTCCATAATTCAAGGAACGACGTTGCCATGATGTCGTCAGCGTCATGCCGGTTCCCGGACAGCCGGTAGGCGTGGCGGAAAACTCTGTCGCGGTGCCGGTCAAACAACACTCCGAAGGCGTCGCCCTCACCGTTAAGGCTGCGCGTCCAGAGCCCGTCGTCATCGGATTCAATGTTCCCCATGCCCTGTATTGTCCGGGAGCAGCCAAAAGGTTTCACATTGTTGGAGATATTTTCAATCGACTGCGCGGGCCCAACTAAACCAATGGAACGAGCAGTTGGATGGGATTGGTCCTGTTGCCACTTGCCTTGGGCAGTTACCGGCCGACCGTATCCGAAGTAGGGATAACGCCGGGCGCCCACCAGCGTTTCAGCTCATCAGAAGGTTGAGGAGGCCCGATAAAGGGATCCTTTACCGGACGTTTCGGTCAGCAGCTAGCGACTTTGATAGCGGAGACAACAAAAACGGGGCAGACGAGGGCAGACGACATGCGACAGTGGTCCGGCTCAGACCTTGAGGGCGGCTTTGTATCGGCGTCTCGTTTCTTGTCTGCCTGCCAAATCGAGCACGCGACCCAAAAGAGCTGCCGTTCCAGCGGGATAAAGTGGCTAATTGACGTCGTACTCCCAGTAGGCTCTGGGCATGTCATTACCTGGGGGAAGAATGCCGTGGTTCCGTGGGGCTGCGCTGTTGTTGGCCGCGGCTTGTGCGGTAACGGGCCTGTCCGGTTGCGAATATGCGGATGACGGCGCAGATCCGACCTCGGCGCCTTCCAGAACCAGCCGGCCGGCACCTCCGTCGCCGCTGCCGACGGCCCCTGATCTTGCAAACGCCGAAAATCGGAACTTCAAAGACCTCGACCCCTTACTCGGCGCCGGGCCAGAAATCGTCGTTCTGGAAGGTGTCGGTGGACTAGGTGGAAGCGGGTTCCGTAAGTCGGTCAGGGCATTGGCCAAGGGAACGTACACAATTACCGCGGCCTGCGTCGGTGCCCCGACCGCGTACCTGTACATTTCCCAGGAGGGCCTTCGGGACGGCGGCAAACTTGAACTGAATCTCATCTGCGGAAAAGCCACAAAAGCTCAGGTCGACATCGAAGCAGGCCCGGTTCAGGTCCAAGGGTTCTATCCCACCAACAACCCCGGCACCGGAGCAGTTGCAGGTTTCTGGATGGTCCCGGACGCCACCGGTTCCTAGAGAAGGTGGGGGTTCGCGGCGACGCTCACCCGCTTGCCGTCTCCGAAAGAAGGGGTCATGCATCAAAGGCCCCCTTCGTGTTTCAAGGGTATTGGCCCACTCCGACGGACAACCGAACAGGGCGATTCTTAGGATAGGTTTCTTTCACTGGGCGGGCGCCCGGGCATGGAGGGGGACCATTGCAGACATCAAACGAAGGCCCGGTTAAGGGACAGCCAGACACAGTCAGCGGATCCGGTCGTTATGCGACGGTGCGGCCGGCCATAACGCTCCGCTCGGCATCGGCACGACCGGTGGCCGCCGGAGTGTGGTTGTTCGCTGCCGGCACGCTGGCGTGGTTGTTGATTGCCGAGGATCTCAATGCCGCAATACGCGCTGCGCCTTGGCTGGTTTTGCTGTCCTGGTTTGTTTACGCCTCCCAGTGGCGGCCGTGTCTGCGTATCGACGCCCTTGGGTTTGAGGTGATCAATGGTTTGCGCGACCACCAGATACCGTTCGGGACCGTGAAGGACATCGAAGTCCGGTTCACCACAGCCATCTGGGCGGCCGGTAAAAAATACGCGAGCTGGGGCGCTCCGACCCCTCCGTCCGCATTCGTCTCCGGATTCCAGAATAGAGTAGACGTAAATAGCCGCCCCTTCAGCATGCTCCCGAGCAACGAACGCATCAGCCAGCCGGAGACGAGGACTGGACGTGATGCCATCGTCGCCGCGTGGCAGGACGCCCGATCCGCCGGATACACCTCCACACATGAGGTTGTTGTCTCCAAGTGGAACGCACCCGTGATCGTCGTCGGACTGCTCGCGATTCTCTCAGTGATCGCCGCAGCTTTGGTCTAGACGCTGGCCTACCTCCGACGGTCGAGTCCGTTGCTGCTGCCACAAGGATGAGAAACGATCTGGTCCACATTGGTCCAAGCACCAGCTTGGTTGATTTGAGCGGCGCCCTCGCCCCGATGTGCTTGCAGCCCTTGGGAGTGCGGGCACCAAACCCGCGCCAATGCGCGGTGACAGAATGACGCCAAAAAGCTCCGGGACCCACAGGGTTCGGTCGCGCAAGACGTTTCTGGCGCGCCCGGAAGGCGAACCCTCACCGGACAGTTGAAACCATGTCGGGACGGATGACTTTCGGGGAAGTGAAATCCGAGTTGTCCACGACGAACGTGGCACGTTCCCAGGGTCGTGCAGCGTCGAAGTAGAGGCGCTGTCCGCCGACGTAGCGGCGCATCGTTGGGTGCTCCGGGTCGGGGTTGCTGCCGTTCCGTACTGCCATTCGTGCCGCGGTTTCGATGAACGGAACGTCCAGGAATACCGATGCCTCCCAGTAGGAGGCGAGTTCATCTCGGTGCAGGAACATGCCTTCCACAACGACCAGTGCATCTGACGGAGCGCGAACGAATTCCGCTTGTTTCATTCGGTCGGTCACTGAGTCATAGGAAGCCGGCGAGTACCAGCCGTCCCCCTTTGGGCCGAGTGGAGCGAGCAACTGATCCCGTAGGGCCGCGTAGTTGTAGGTATCCTCCCAGAATCCTTCGGGTGAAGTACGTCCCTTGGCATGCCTGACAGTCGAGGGGTTCAGAAAGTCGTCGGCGTGGATGACGATCACGGGTCGATTCTGGATCTCGAATGCCAGGTTTGCGGCGAAGGATGTCTTGCCACTGCCATCCACGCCATCGACTGCCACTAGCCGGCGCCCTGGACCGACGGCGCAGAGAATTTCAGTTGCCAGCGTTCGCAAGGGGATCCCTCACCGTGCTCGCGCGACAAACACCATCAGAGGCGATTGCGCGGTGAAAGGAGATCGCTGCCAGTCGCCGTACACCGCCTCCACCTCAAACCCCGCGTCGCGCAGTTGGCCTTCCAAACAGTTGCGCTCACGGAAGGCGAGGCACAGGGTTTCCGTGACCGTTTCGTTTGCCTCAAAGAACAGGTTGTGGAACGCGATCTCTACGACACCAGCGCTCAGCTCCCTCACATCCGCCCACTCAACTAGTGCGCCGCGTGGCGTTTCCCGCGTGGTGCGGGCACCCGATCCCCACTCCTCCCAAGCTCTCGCGGAGGGGTTGCGGCTTTCGAAAGCGAGGGTGCCGCCGGCCGCCAAGCTGCTGCGAACGTCGCGCAGGGTACGTTCCCAGTCCGGGTCGAGAATGTGCTGCACAACGTTGCCCGTCATGACCGCGTAGTCGAACCGGATGTCAGGGATGCTGCGGCTGTCGCCCAGGATCCACGTCACCGAGCTGGCCCCAGGCCGCCGGCGTGCGTAGGTCACCATGCCCGCTGAGGGATCCACCCCCACAACGGTCCTGCCGTCCCGGACAAAGGTTACGGTCAGTATCCCTGTGCCGCAGCCGAGGTCCAGCACCGACTCCGGCTGTCGTTCGTCCGCCAGTACGCGGTAGAAGTCGTGGTCCGGCCCGTCGGGATTGTCTTCGTCGTAGAGGTCGACAAGCCTGGAGTCGTAATCGATCACATCGCAAGGCTAACCGTTACGCCGGCGAAGAACGACGTTCCCGCACTCCGGCCAGCGAATCACGGTTGAACACACTGCGTAAGCTGAGGGATCCATCACCGGACGCCTGCGTCCCAAGTGGTCGAGATTTGGATGGTGCGCTAGTAGGACAGCCCTGCTCCGGTGATCCTTGAATGTGTGAGGCCAGCTACTCACTTGGCGTGCCTTCCCATCCGTGTAACGATCGGGGTTGTGATGACCCATCCCTTGTGGCGCCCGTTCGAACCCGACAATAACGCCCGCCGTCAGGCTGGACGTGTCGCTCACCGACAAGTTCAACCCGGTCCGCTTGAGGAACATCACCCGTCATGGGTGAAACAGTTCACGTCGATGCATGACTTGATCAGCCAGACGATCCCGGAGCAAGCGCTGTGCATCCGTCATGTCGGGTCGACAGCAGTTGCCGGCCTCCTGGCCAAACCCGTCATCGATATCGACCTGACCGTACCCGATCCGACTGCTGAACCTAGCTACGTCCCTCGGCTGGAGTCAGTGGGATTCAGGCTCATTTTTCGGGACGACGTGGCGGGGGACGCGCATCGACATCTCACCTTTAACGAGCCGAACACCAATCTGCACGTCTGGGCCCCGCACGCTACGGAACCACGACGGCATGAGCTTTTCGCTGCATGGTTGCGGTCACATGAGCAGGACCGGCGGATCTACGCTGAGGCGAAACGCGCTGCCGCGGATGCTAGGGACTCACGTCGATACAACGACGGCAAGGCCGCAACCGTGTACGACATCTACGAACGGATCTTCCACACCGATCAATCCCACCATCACTCTCCGCAACCCCGGACCCGGCCCGACAACAACCTAGACGACCAGTGATGGGTTCGGTGAGGGAACCTTCTACGGGCCGGCTATGACCCTTAATGGGCCTTCGTCCGTAGTCGGAACCTCGAAGTGGTCGAAGTACTCGGCCGCCAGTTCCTCGCTCAAACTGAAGTCGTCCGGGTGGTTCGCCCCCCGGGCACGAATGCGGGCCAAGACCTCGTCTCGAGGCGTGGCCAAATAGATGGTCTCTGGCTCCACTCCCAGCGGCCTGAGCAGACGGCGGTATTCCTCACGCATGCTTAGCGACCAGAACGAGAAGTCGAGGACCACGTCTTCACCTGACTCGACAAGGGTGACCAGGCGTGCCCGGAGTGCTGCATCAATCTCGCGTTGATTTTCCAACCCGAGGGGCATGGTGCGCAGTCCCATCTGCCACGCAGCCTTGTCGACAGAGAGCCGAGTCATTCCATCAGCCTCCAGCTGCCGAGCGATCGTGGATTTACCTGCGCCGGCTGGGCCGCACATGAAAACGACTCGACTCATTCCACGATCGTACGGGCCAAGGGAGCGCTCATGGCGGTACAACGTGGCGCGGGCTGGGCTTGACTGCCTCCAACTCAAAAACGGCCCCTTTCGCGGCTGGAGCCGCCCCGGTCCCACGGAACCGGCTGGGACCGGCAGAAGCTACTGGAGGTAGATGAGGTGTGGGTTGTTCAGGGGTGCCGCTGCGAAACAGATCAGCAGGACCACGGAGAGCCAAAGCATCCAGCCGCGGTCGAACCAGGCCCCCGAAGCCGATCTGATCCCTTTAAAGACCAGGATGGGCAGGGCGACGAGCTGAGCGAGAGTGACAGTCATTTCGAACTTTCGCCATCCTGACCCGGGGGCGCAGGCCGCCGTCCGGTATTCGCCATCGCAGGCAATCCCGGCCAAGCCGTCGAGTCCGGCGATCGATAGAAGCGTGCCGGCGTAGGCGCCCCAAACCAAGGACCAGGATTGCTGCCACGGCTACCCACGCGAGGAGAGTTCTTCTGCGGCTGGCCGGTGTCCAACTCGAAATCCGCTCGCTCGTTGTTTCCCCCATGGGGCCACCCTGTCATTTCCTCTAATGGTTCTTGGCAGGTCTGGTACCCGCTGGCAGGCTTGGTGTTGATCTGTCGAAGTCGCCTGCACGGCCACTACTTGTCCCCAAGGGGATCGCTCACTGGGACGACTGGCCGTCTTGGGCTCCAAGGTCTAGTGGTGTCGATATTGCGTGGCGAACGCATCCTCCATGAGGACGCCGAACATCTCGGTTATATAGACGGCGACACTCGCATGCTGCGCAATCAGATCAGCACCGTCGCCGAGTGCCGCACGCACTGGGTCCAGTGCTGGTGTGGCGGGGTCAGCGGCGGCGGCACGCAACAACTCCAGCCGCTGAAGACCGGAGGTATAGCCGAGTTCGAATAGCGTCCAGTGGAACAGGTGCATCAGGGCAGTATCACGGTCGAAGCCGTCATGATCGGGCATTGATGCTTTTTCCTCCGCAGTGAGGTCAAATTCGCGGTGAAGTGCCAGGCCGAAGTCCGTGAAGAGTAGTCTGCCCTCTCGAACGAGGATGTTTCCCGGGTGCACGTCAAAGTGTTGGAATCCCTGGCTGTTCATCCATGCCGTGGCTTCAAGAAGTTGGTCGACCACGTCAGGGAAGACGGTCGCCCCAGTGCCCTCAGCTACGCACCTGCGCACCCAGGCGCCCAGCGTCTCGGGCACGTACTCAAGGAAGAACACCATGCTTTTAGATGCGGACTCCATCGCGGCAAGTTTGCTCTGCATTTGAGGCCAATGTAGCCCCCACTGGCGGGGAGAAGCATCGCCGTCGAACTCGCTGAGGTCTGCCTCACACTTCAGGTTCAATACTCGCCAGTTGAGCAGCAGCGGGAAGAAATCCACGGTTCCTGCTTGTACCCACGTGGACGTTGCTTGATGCGCTGCCAGTTCTCGCCCGACCGCGTGGGTAGGGCTTCCTATGCCGTAGTGGGAGACGAAGGGAAGCTGAAGCCTGCTTGTGGTGGCGGTCGGATCGGCTTCTTCGACGCTTGTCAGTGGGAGTTGTTTCAGGAAGGCAGTCCGTTCACCGATGCGGACTTTCTTGGTTGTTCCCCCGATACCAACGCCTACTGGCTCAGCAGCATCGAGAAGCATTTGCACGCCGGCGTCATCGAGCCCGGCGAGCAAAGTGGAAATACTTTGGGCTTCCTCTAAACGCGCCGTCATCACTACACCCTAAGGTCCGGGGCTTGCCACGCAAGCCCTCGAGTCAATCCTTCGGGCTATGTCGGACCAACAGCGAGGAATCCGGAAAGCGCCGCCCGTAAGCCGAACGCTACGCGGGCCTCCTGCCTGGCTCGCTCACATTTGTGAATTCCGGGATGCCGAATCGCCTCCCAATGAGTATGCGGATGGCCGCTTCTAGGGGCTGATCTTCCAGCTCAACGCCCTCGCCCCCGTAACGAATTCCCGTTTCGTCGCCTACCGCTTCGATGTCAAAAAGGTTGAGGACCTCGGCCACGCGCACCTGATACTCGGTGGCGGTCATTTGGCGAGACACACCCACTGGAATTGTGCTGAGGGTGCGCGCGACCCCAGCCTGGATGGATTCATTCACCTGGCGGGCAAGCCAATGCAGCAACGACGCCGATCGCGCCGAGTTTTCGAGTTTTCAATGCTTCCCCCTGCGTCCGGACGGGGTTTCGGTGTAAACCGCCGCCAACTGATGGTGCACTCTTGCATGGCGTTCTGCCATTGCACAAGGGGTTCCAAACCGCCATTTCACCGCTGCTCTTCTTTATGTGCACCCGTCGACGGAACAGACATACCTTTGGGGCACTCGTGCTGGCTCACCACCCCACGAAGCACAGCAAAATATTTCTCGCATACCCGCCCTCACAAGCTGTCCCATATGCCGGTCCATCAACGGACGGCTGATGGTAGGAGGTTCTCGTATGGTTGCAACATGAAGTACTCCCCCTTGGCGCCCTTCGATTCGGGCCTGCTCGATCTTCATGACGGTGCGCAGCTGTACTGGGAGGTGTCAGGGAATCCTGATGGCCTGCCGGCGCTCTGGCTGCACGGTGGCCCTGGTAGCGGATTGGGCCTTGGAGGGTACCGCCGCCACTTCGACCCCGACCGTTACATGATCGTCGGGATCGACCAGCGAGGGTGTGGCCGCAGCCGCCCACTCGTGAGCAAAACGCCTGAAACCTTGGCGTTGAACACCACCCAGCAACTTGTCGCCGACGCTGAGCAGTTGCGCGAACGGCTGGGGATACAGCAGTGGGTGCTTGCAGGTGTGTCCTGGGGCACCACGCTGGCCCTGGCCTACGCGTTGGCGCACCCCGGCCGCGTTCTGGGTCTGGCGCTCGTGGCCGTTACGACCACCGGACGAGACGAGGTCGACTGGATCACGGAAGGCATCGGTCGTGTCTTCCCCGAAGCCTGGAATGAGTTCGCCGATGCCTCACAACGCGGACATGGCGAACGGGTGGTTGACGCGTACGCGCGGCGGCTTGCGTCTGAAGACCCGATCGATCGCGCAGAAGCCGCACTCGCTTGGGATACGTGGGAGAGCATCCACGTATCCCTGGACACTCCCGACCAGCGCGGCCTCCGACACGAAGACGATGCCACGCGGCTCGGCTTCGCGATGCTCGTGACACACTACTGGTCCAACGACGCATTCCTCCCCGGACCCGATTCGATCCTCGCCCGGATCAACGAGCTGAAGGACATTCGCGCCCACCTGATTCACGGCCGCCGCGACATCAGCGGACCAGCCATCACCCCGTGGCGACTCCACCGCGAATGGCCATCGAGCACACTGACCATCGTCGAAGACGAGGGACACGGAGGTACCGGCGAGATGGAACTCCTCGCCGCAGCACTCGACGAACTCGCCAAGGATGACACCTGACGGCCCAACAACCCATAGCCGACCCCTCACCGGACGTCTCCACCCTTCATCAATGTGCACGGTGATGGATCCCTTAGCGGGCGAATGCCTCAAGCGAGAGCTGGCGCGCGATGTCGCCTGCGCACTCTTCCGCGGAGCTATGCGTGGTGTCGACCTCGATGTCGTAAACCACTCCGTCGTGCACGCTTAGAGCTTGCTGTCGCGCCATCCCTTCCGCTCTGTCGAGGCGTCGTGCCTCGCGGGATGCGGCGACGTCCGGGTCGCAGCGCACGGCCACCCAGATCAGTTCGACACCGCTGAAGGCTGAACGCAGGCGCTCCTGTCCCGCTCTCCCTGATAGAAGGACCTCATCGAGGATCAGGTGGGCCCCTGCGCGGGCTATACCGCTGAGTCCGGTGTACCAACTGCGTTCCAAGGCCCGATGCTCAGGACTGAAAGTGATGGTGCCGTCCTGCTCGAAGGAGATTCCCGCGCGCGGGCTGTCACCCCCAGCAGGAAGGGCGTCGATGAAAGTGTCGACGCCGAAAGTCAACCAAATGCCCGGGAGGATTTCCTGAAGCGCCCGAGCAATTGAAGACTTACCGGAGCTGGAGCCGCCGTTCAGTACTATCACTTGGGGATTCTGGGTGGTAGACACCCCGCGAGCCTAGTACGGAATTGAGGACTGAGGCACGCCCGCAGACCCTCGGACGGGGCAATCACCGGCCGTTCAGGTCTGGGTCAACGATGCGAGCTGCACTGGCGTGGACTGTTGATCCCAAGTGGCGGTGAGATTCCTCAGCTTTGGGGGACTACCAACGAGGTTGAGTGCCCGACGAACTGACATCTCCAGGTTTTCTGTTTCAATGGTTGTCACATCGCCTATGGTGTCGGGAACTGCGGAGCCGATGACGGGAACTCTGGTGTTGGACGTTCCGGTGCTCTGCAGATGTACGGACTCGGGAATTATTTCCATCTTCCGATCGACCTCGGAGTACTGGTCGGCCTGAGGCTCTCCGGTCAAAATGGTGGCAGCCAGGGCGGATGCATAGACGGGATCACCGGCGGCGTCGTAAATCCATCTCGTTCCGAGAAATGAGTGCTCCATCGTGCCGACAAGGCACGGGTCGGCGCCTGGAAGAGGCGAACCCCTGTACGTCATTGGAACCTGAAAAACTGCGCCCTCGCTTGCAACGAGAAGTGTTTCGATGCCGACCTCGCCGTCCGGATCGTCAAAGCGGAAGGAGCCGACACGTACGAGGTTTATTGGCCCGATGCACCTGAACCATTGTTGGTTGGGCAGCCAGCGTTCAAGGAGCTCCATTTTCGACGGAGTCAGAGTAGCCCTGTGAACGATAGCCATGAGCCCAGCATAAGGGCGGGCGAAATGAGGGGAATAAGACTCCGCACGCTCCCGGCCAATTCGTTCCCGCAAGCCGGTCCGTTAGAGGAACCTTGACCGGGACGAAAACTGGCGATGCAGCACCGAAGGCCCACGGCGGCCAAGAATGTGACGTTCATTGGATTGCCACCATCATCGGGCGAAGTATGAGCCGCTCTATGCGGTGAACTCCTTCAGTGTCAGCATTGGAGCTCGTCGGATTGCACATAGGGGAGTCAATGAAATCCACATCCGCTAGATCAGGCCATAAGTTTGCGAAGTCCGCAAAATGAATACTGCGAAGGTTGTATCGATAGCTCTCGTCATCGCACTGTTGCTCGCCATTGCTTCCCTCGTGGTCTCGGCAATTAGAAGCGATTGGACAACTTCCGTCGTAGCGGGCGCAGTATCAGTGATGGTACTGGTCCTAATCGGCATCCTGAGACGACGGAGGCGCAGCGCCTGATTGGGAAGGCTGTGCAATGTCGGTGCACTGGTTGGTGGGGTCGTGAGCCCCACGTTCGCCGGGACAGATGCGCCGCAGCGGGGTTGCCCCTCAAGCCGATCCTTTACCGGGCGCTTCCGAGGGTACCCCGCAATACCTAAAGGATGGCTGCGTCGTTGAGTTGCAGCCGCCTAGACCGATCGGGAAGGCGCCGAGCCCAGTACCGCGGTCACGGGATACTGGACTCATGAGTTGCCCCGTGCCTGATGCCCACCGCCGCCTCGATGACGCGCATGCGGAATGGCACGACGCCCTCGATGCCTACTTCGATCCTCATCGGTTCCGGCGCAGCTTCAACTCGTTCCTCGCTTCGTTTCAAAGCACCATCGATACCATCGCCCGACGAAAACGGAGCATACCGGGAGGCGAGGAAACGCTTAAGCAATGGGAAACAACGGTCAAGGGCGACCGCCTCTACAAGTGGGCGGTGAAGGCTCGGAATCTGGTCGTTCACGAGGCCGACCTGTCCCTCCACAGCCTCGCATGGGTCGAGCATGCGGCATTAGACCACAGCCGGTACGGCGGGAAGCTGGAAGCGGCTCCTGAGTCCAGCGCTGACGAATTGTTGTCTGCATACCTCTTGAACAAGCCGGAGAGCATCCGGTCAGGGGTAGTGAAAGTGTCCAGGAAATGGGTAGATAACTCCTTGCCTGACAAGGAGCTACTTGAGGTAGCCAGCCACCTGTACGGAAGATTGGCCGCACTCGTCGCCGCATTTCACTCTGACGATGAAATGTCGTGTTCTGACCTCGGATTGCCGGAGCGTGATTGCACCAAAAATCGGGACAGAAGCAGGCCAAAATGCATGGCCTGGGGAAGCCAGGCACCGATCAGTCGAACTGTTGACCTCTCAACGCGCCACGAACTCGCCATGGAAATAATGTCCGTCCAGCGGGACCCATCTGTGAGCCAACAGGACTTAGAGCAGCGCTATGGCAGCGTCTTCAAGTTGGACGGAGACCCTATCAAAGAGTCCTTACAACAGATGCGCCGCGCCTCCGTCTACCTAACAGTCGACAGCGAAGCGATGCCTTGGATGCTGCTCTACAAGGGCAGCAACCTAGTTGATACTTTCCAAATTAGTGCGGTCTCAAAACCGACTCTGCTCGCCATGTTTAGCGGTATGGCTGAGAGGGTCCGCACGACCGGAGCCGATGGTTTCCTCTTCACAGCAGAGGCTTGGACAACATGGCACCCAGTCGTCAAACGCCCTGTCCACCAACATGAGGGCACGTTCTATGACGTCAAACCCGACCGGGGTGAAGTCCTCTTGGTTGTGGCAGCAACCAGCGATGGCAGACGCGTATTACTTCAGCGACACTTTGCCCGGGACGAAGCTGGCTGGCCCGTGCTCGGGCGAGTTGTATCAACCACGAAGCTGGGGCCCGAATGGCGAGTGGTCGTGGAAGCATTGAGTGGGCTTCCGCGTAACAGCGCATTCCGCCGCGATTGACCGTACCTGTTAGACACGAAAAGACCGCGAAGCAGTCCTTGAACACCGCCAGCAGACCGTTCCGTGTGCCGATCCCTCTACGGGACTCTATCGATACCACTCGGCGTGCAGGCGCAGCGATTCAGGACTGACTCCGGGTTCGCATTTGAGAGTAGTGCCTGGCTGAAACCAAGAGTGGGCTTCGCCAGCATGTCCATGAACTCTAGTGGCATGTGTTTCCGCCATTTCCTGTTTGCGACGATCGTGGCTCGGACTGACTTCTTTCGGCGGGGTGAAGCGTGCCATATATAGATAGCTGGCGACCCCTCCTACCTCTGCACACCGTTGCCTGCGACCGAACTGCCCATCCGAAGTTGGTGAAAGGGTGGCGTGGGCCCGCGGATAGCCGTGGCTACGGTTTACTGTCCGGGTTTTCCACATCAGCTCGGGACAACCGGTTAAGCCCGCTCGGGCCAGATCACTTGCTTTGGCCTGCATCGGCGTGCCCGCTCCAGAAACCTGCGCTGTGGTGATCCGCGGGGTGTTCCTCTGACCCGCTGGCGCGGTCGCGAAGGGACGCCATTCGCCGGCGCTGCGTGGCCACGATGAGCAGGGCGATGACGAGAACTGCCGCTCCGGCCGTTCCCGCAATTCCGGCCGGAGAGCTCCACGGGGTTGTCGCCGCGTCGCCGGGTCGGTTCGGGTCGGATACCGGTGCTGAGGCTGGGGCGGGCGCCGAAGCCGCAACTGCAGCGGCGGTTGCGTAGCGGGCCACGGAACCGTTTCCCAAGCCGCTGCCCGGGGTCGTCACGATGATGGTCCCGTCCGGAGCTACCGCGAGGCGACCGGGGTTGCTCCCTGTCGGGATGGAGGGACCGGTCGCTGTGGCCCCGGGCGGTATTACGGACAGGGCGGGACGTAGGGCGCTGGCCACGTAAAGGGCCCCGTCCGGCCCGACGGCGGCCTCCGTGGGTCCGCCCGGGACATAGATGCGGTAGGCCACGGTGTCAGCGCCTGGTTTGATGACGGCGACGTGATTGGAACTGATGTTGGTGACATAGATCGTCCCGTCCGGGCCGGCGGCGATCCCGTGGGGGTTCTCTGTCCTCCCGGGCGTGGAGCTGACCTGGATGGTCCGCGAGACGGTGTTCGCCCCGGCCGGGATCACCGAGACCGTCCCGCCGTACTGGTTCGTCACGAACGCGGTGCCGTCCTTCGTGACCGCCACTTCCACCGGGCCGGCCCCGACCGTGACAATGCGGTCCACTGCCGATCCATTGGGTGCGATGACCGACACGGTGCCCTCGGCGGGGTTCGGAACGAAGACCGTCCCATCGGGTCCGGCGGCAATCAGATGGTTCCCATCCGACACCGGAATGCTCCGTACGACACCCGCCGCCCCGGCCGGGATGACACCCACCACTGCCTCACCCAAGGCACTGTCCTGCTGTGCCACGTACAACGTGCCGTCCGGGGCCAATGCGATCCCGGAGACATTGATACCCGTACTGAGCGTGCGCGAAGGCCGGGACGCTCCCGGCGGTATCACCCGAATCCCGCCCGCGCCGTAATCGCCCACGTACGCCGTGCCATCAGCACCAACCACTACCCCGAGGGGTGTCCCGCCGGCGTCGATAATCTCCGCAGGAGCCGCCACGGCCGGTGCCGCCCCCAGGAAAAGGACCGCCGTCACCGCCGCGGCAGTCCTCAGACTTTGATGCTTCACGCTTTTCTACCCCCAATAGACGTGGCACCACAGCGCCACAATGTCATTGCATGGAGCTTAGTCCAGCCACCGGCGACTTTCGGCCCTACGGAATCCGGACAGCATGTCCGTCGCTGTGCGGAAACAGCGCCCGCTCAGGGATCCCTCGTTGGCCGGCCGGAACCCCTCTTACGCAAATGCAATTTTGTAGGGAACGTGGCATCTAGAGCCGTAATCGAGACGTTACTGGTCTCTTCTGCAGCCTCGGTGTTTCCGCCATAGCGCTCTGACTAGGCCTGCTGCGAAAGCTGTCACCAGGAAGAGGGACACCGCGGTTATCGCCCAGGTTGCGGTGTAACCAGCTGGGGGGCCTAGATAGCAGGAAGTGTCTCCTTCATAGTCCTCGGTGTATCCGGCGCACCGTCCTATGGGCATCCATAGCCATCCGGTGAATAGGACGATCGGGGTTATGAAGAATATCCATGGCCAGGATCTGTTCCACGGCCACTCATCAATTTTTCTCATCATCCTGCCCCCTGTTGCGAGTGTATCCAGGAAAGAGGGCGAAAACATTTGAAGGGGCTCTGGCCTTTTGAACGGCCTGGCACGAGTCCGGTGACCCTGTGCCTCGATACCTACCTGCAAGCGATGGGTACATTGAAACGGCCGCCCAGCTAAGGATCCTTCAACGGGCAAACCGACAGACAGTCCTGGTCCCCGTAGGATTCACTCATGGCCCTAGATGACCTTTCATTCCTCGCGTCGGATCTCCAACGTGGGGCCAACCTAGTGGTTGGACGATGAACAATTACAACTGCCGCCTTGTTAGGAAGGTGCTGGAGGCCATCAAAAATCTAGAGAACGGAACCAGCACGCTTGCTGAAACCCAGTCCGTCCTAGATAGCGTTGCCGCTCTCTTTGAGAACGACGGTTCAGGTCTAGAGAATGCCATTCGTCTCGCTTCAGCTGACCTTGAAGAGATCCAGTTCACCACCCTGCGCGACGAGCAAGTGCCGGCAGCGATCTTCCGCCTCGACAATCTGCGTGCTGCCGTGCAGCCCGCAGACATCGAGTCTCAGTGAGACGGCATAGCTCGCCGATAGGCGAGTGAGTCCTCCACGACCTGGACATGTGGACTGATCCCTAAGGCCATCAGCCGACCGCAACAGATTCTGTCTGAAGCGTCCCAATGGACGAACCTTGAACGGGATGCCGTTGCCAGAGAAGTCCAGCTGGGGTGCGACCGAAATCCTTTTGCCTCCCTGCCCGGACGAGTACGGTGAGGATGAACGCTGAGGGGCCGATGGTAGCAAAAACTTTTCGGGGGAGACATGAGATTAGGTTTTGACGGGGTTCCCATGTGGCCACTCTTGGTAGGCGTCCTGGGGCTCGCGTTGACGGCGCTGATTATTACCGCCCTCGTGCAGATTGCAAAGCACCCGACCATTGACCCTACGGCGCGGGCTGTGTGGATTCTCATCGTCCTGGTTGCGCCCGTGCTCGGAGCAATCGCATGGTTCTGGATCGGGCCAAAAGACATCGGCCACCTTTCCCCACCAAAGTAATCGACATCCTGCCATGTATCGCGGGTGAGTCCGGGGGGCGACGCAGATGCGGATCCTGCTCGGAAAGTTCCGAAACGGGAACCCTCAGCGGGCCGTTATGACAGTGCAGCCTCACGCAAAGCTCTGCCGTAGGTGGCGGGATCATTTCGAGTTGCGGCAGAAACTGCAAGGTGACGACGGGTAACTCGTCTAGCGAAGTACCCCGCGTACGGCAGCACGATAACAGTGTCCAGGCCGCTCTCCCATGCGGGGATCAGGTCTGATAGATTCCTAGGCTCCGCATCGCTGGGAGGAATCGGGCTTAGAGCGTTATGCCAATTATTGAAAGCACTGCTATCCAGGCCGTCCCAGTCGTACTCAGTGGTCCAAAGCGGAGGTATGAGCGGATGAAGTTCCTGCCCCGGCTGCAAAACTTGCCGCATTAGCTTCTGGGTGGGGTGCTTCATCCGGTCCGGCTCCTGAATGTTGTACCAGTCCCATGCCCGATCCCAAGCGATTTGCCAGCGATCAGCCCACTCTTCACTGCTGGCAGACACTGGCATTTCGGAAGCCCCCATGTTCGGGGCTGGGTTGAGTGCAGGAATATCGATGTCCCGCGCAATTGACCAGGCGTGCCGAACGAACAGCAGTAGATTCAGCGACAAGGGATGATCATCTACTGAGATCACCATGTCATGTGGCCAAGGATTCCCTGGCGTCGGCGTGTTCCACTGCATCTCCCACTTCCCCCTGTTCGACCACAGCCCACGCGGCCGCGATGCGTTCAGCATCGCACCGACTCCATACCCTGTAAACGGAGCATGTTTCGTGCGAGGTCCTGTCCTTGATGCACGAGTACGTGGCAGCCTCAACAACCAATTCAGGAACGACGTCGAGCTGTAGCACCGTGGTCATTCCAGGAACCCTAAGCGGGACGAATTTCTCGAACGGGATGGCTGCGACTCGCTCAATCGCGGTAAAAGCTAGCCATGGCCTCTTTCGCGGGATCCACCATCGTCGCCGGACGCAGTCCGTCGTGGGGGAGTCTTTCGGTCGTGGCCGCCCATACGACACCCCAGAACGTCTCGTCGTTCAGGTCGTAATTGATTGGGCGACGGATATACCAATCGAATCCCCGGGGCCTTGGTGGGATGTCCGCCGCGGCCAGGTAGACATCTATGGCGTCGTCGATGGATGAAAGGTCAGCTTCGGTCAGCAGGAATGGCTGTCCTTGTTCTCCTCCCTCTGGTAATCGACGGACCATCGAACCGAAACGGTCGCGCGCTGCTGAACGTACTCTCGCAAAGTTGGCAGGACCGGCAGCCCAGAGGACCAGGGCGCCCCAACCGTTCTCGGTGGCACGTATCCAGTTCTTAGGAGCTTCCGACAGTTCAGTGCATTCCCACGGGTCATGTGTCATGCTCACCATCCTTCACTGCTAATCGAAGATGGGAATCCCTGAGTCCCAATGGTGGATCGCTCGGCGTGATTGCTCGCTGTGCTCGTTGGTTCCGGGACTTACGGCCGGTGGATGGAAAGAATATCTTTCCGCACCTTGAACCAGTCGTTCGGCCCTAATTTGCCTGGGTACGGCAAAGGTGTCATGCCAAGTCTTGACGACGGAATGACACCGACCTGCCAATGATCTTCATAAACAATTCTTCCGGGATCGTCCGAAACGGACCGTTCCCAAGCCACGCCCTTCGAATCGAGAATCGACAGGAGCGGTCGTAAGCGATCGGTCATACCTTCACTGGCATGCCGGAACCAGGTGACGGCACCTATAGAGTTCCCGTCATCGTAAAACGAAGGATTCGGAAGGTTCTCCTGAAACCAGTCATCGACGACGGCATAGAGAACGATCTCTTCTTCGCTGAGCCTCCCGGTCCGGCGAAGATGATCAACGGCAACGAAGACCCCGACGGGTACACCTGTCTGCCCCACATAGCCTGTATGAAATCGCTCAAAGACCCCCATAGCCTCATGCTCCCACACCTATAGCGCAGGTCGATCGGACTACGCATCAACATTTGCGCCACCAATGCGAAAAAGTCCCGGTGGAGGATGGGTATGGGGAACCAAGAGAAGGCACAAACGGACAGCGAACTGTGGTGGCGCGTCCTGGCATGACCGGACCAGGCATCCGGCTGCCCCCGGCTATAGCGAGAAGCAGCTCGAAGGACGCGTTCTGGAGACACTCCATCCGGCTGTCATTCCCTCTTCGATCGGGGCCGTTGCGATGTTCATGGCCATCCTGCCGATGCCCTATGAGTTTTATGTGCTGCTGCGCTGGGTGGGGCCCGCCGTGGCCATCTGGACCGTGGCAGGCGGGCAGAAGAAGACCGGGTGGGTCGCAGTCTTCGCGCTCGTCACTGTCCTGTGGAACCCTCTGCTGCCGGTCGAGATGCCCCGGAGCTCCTGGGTCTTCCTGAACGTTGCCGGGCTCGCCCTCTTCGCCGCGGCCGGGGCCCAGCTGAAGGCATCGAAACCGGCATTGCGGACGCACCACGCAAAATCCCTCTGATCTGCATACCGCCAGGGGTTCAGGAGAGCCCTTCGTTATGAACGAAGGGCCCAGTTTGCTCGAAAGCGGACCGGGCCCATCGTGTAGGTCCTGAGAACTCTTAGCTCTCGTTGACGAATAGCTCCACGACTCCGACGTAGGACAGGCTGCTCAGGAACGTCACACAAGAAGGCCGCGCCGCACAGTGTGCGACGCGGCCCCCTTTTGCGTGTTCTTGGACCGGTCAGAGGTTGCTTTGCCACATAGCGACAAATCGCGGCAAAGACTTTGACACCGATGAAGCATTAGCCAGTACGATCGTGTTCGCAAACGGAGCCTTCCAGAACTGCACCAGGTGCCTTTCCTTCGACTCTTCCACGACGACGTCGTAGTCCAAGTCCCTGCCGACAGCGTGAAGCCGGGCCCGATAGCTGCCCGCCTCCGCCGCCGACATGAACCCGACCTCGTGGGAGTCCGAACCCGTGGGCCCGTTGAAGTGCACCTTGCCTTCCGGGATGACCAGGGAGACGTCCGCAACGTCTTCCCAACCGGGGGCGACTGTGTCCGGCTCGTGATCAAGGACCTCGATCGTCAGGTGGATGGGTCCGCCATAGATACCGGTGAAGACCAGAGGCACCCTGAGGGTTGGCGGTGTCTTGCCGCTTTGTGCCGCTTTGAGCGCCTCGATGGGGTCTTTAGGTTGAGGCGGATCCACGACCAGGTCGACGAGGTGGCTCCATGCACTGATGGTGAACTCTGCGGGTTGGATCACTGGCCGTGCCCTTCAGGCGATGTGCACGTAGAACGGGTCCGCGTCGATGACCCGCATCGGGGCGTAGAGGACGTTGTTGAGCACTGACCCCGCGTAGTTGTTTTCATCGAGATTAATCATGCACACGCTGTATCCGACGGGGCCGGTGGAGTCAGGAGCGGACAGGGTTATCTGGCACCAGGGGAACGTCCTTGCGGTGCCCCCACCTGTGTAGGCGCCTTCGCTCGTTGACGCAAACGGGTATTCATCACAGGAGTACCCTGTCGGGCGAGGGTAACTCGAGTTTTGAGGGCAAGCCGTGTTGCGGTTCAGGTCCCGCAGGGTCTGGTTGACGAGTCGGTGCAGCGGGGCGCCGGACAACGCGCCTGGCAGGCCGCTGTCCTGGGCTGCCTTGACGTGGGTGCCGAAGGAATCAAAGCCCTGGTACTGGATGTAGGGGGCAATGTCGGGGTTGACGCAACCTGTGGATGCGTTGTTCGGCAGGGCTGTGTCGCAGCGGACGTTCAGTGATGAGGACCCCAGTGTCCACGAGTTGCTTGCTGAGGGGACCTTGAAGGTGATGTTCCAGCTGCTGCCCGTGGGGCCGACTGCCCCGGGTGTGATGGCTGTGGTGTTGTAGAAGAACTCACCGGAGGAGCCGTTGCCGGTGGTGAGTGTCTGGGTCCCGAAGCCCTGGGACCCTGCAGCGCAGTTCTGCCAGCACTGCGCGGTGGCCGACGCGGTGGCGCCGACGGCGTCACCGGTCATGCTGGAGGGGATGATCGTGATTTGATGGGCGACCGTCGGCTGGTTCTGGGCGCCGTAGTGGAAGCCGCTGAGGGTGAATTCCATGACTCCGGTCACGGTCTGGGAGCCTTTGACTTTCCGGACGACTGTGAGCTGGTACGGCCAGTTCCCGCACGCTTCGTAGCGGGTGGCGGAGTAATACCCCTCCGGCAACGTCCCGGCTTGGGCGCACCAGGACGGCAGCGGCTGCACGGTCATCGGCGTGAGGGCCTGCTGCTTGCCGGTGGCCGGTTTCAGCTGCTTCTTGAGCGGCTTCACGCACGTAACTGCCTCGCCCTCCGCGGCGGCCGCGCACTCCTGAGGCGCCTGGGCCCTGCCTGGCGGGGTGACCTTCCGGACGTCCGGGGCGGTCGCCGTGGGCGGAAGCGGCGGAGGGGCTGGCCTCTCGGCGTTTGCCGCGCTGGCCGGGCCAGCAAGAATTGATCCTGCGAACAGGGCCGCGCAAACAGCCAAACTCGCCTTACTCTGACGTTTCATTGTGTTCCCCCAAACGTGCTCGTAATGAGCGTGCGCAGGGGACGCTGAAATGCCTCCCCCATCGGCAGCGTCAGCCTATGGGATTGATGCCGCTGGGGATAGAGGTAAAGGAGAGTATCCTTGGGGCCTGTGAGACGAAAGAACCCGGGAGTGGTCAGGCAGCCCCGGGTCTTCGTTCCTGCTAGTTCTTCTTTGGTGGTTTCTTGCCGCGCGGCGGACCCGGCCCGCCCCGGCCGCGTTCACCGGGCCAGGTCCAGCAGCCAGTCCCGCAGCTTCCAGGTGCTCAGGCAGTCGTACTGGCTGTAGTCCTTGATGGCGGCGAAGATGTCCTTGGCGACCCGTTCGCCCGAGCCAGCTACTGGCAGGGGGGGGGAGGAAACCGGCGGCCGCGTAGTGCTCCGATTGGATGACCAGAGCTTGTACTTGGCCTTCACGGCTGTCAGGCGCGGTCATGGTGATCGAGTTCGTTTGAGTAACCCTGACCGGGTGGCCCCAGAAGTCATCAGGCAGAACGAGGCAACAGTCATCTACCTCCGAAGACGAAATAGAACAGAGCAAAGGCCGCACCTATCGTGACGATGGCTATTCCGTAGTTTCGGACAGAGCGCTTTCGTCTTCTCTGATACTCGACGGCGTTATTGTCCGGTAAGAAGAGGTTGACCTTCCTAGCTCCTCTGGCGAGAGGCCCGGCCGTCAGGATCATGACGAGCCCTAGAACGGTGACAAGAGAAACGAAAAGCACCGCCGGTTCCATGCACATAACCCTTTTCGTTGGCGTCTTGTCCCTTTTGCTAAGGCTTCTGAGCGCGAGCCTACCGCCCACCTCTCTCGCGGACCAACGGCTGTGAATGACGTTCCGTATGCTGCAAGGGGGTGCCCTGGACAGGCCGCTTCAAACGTCCCGTTAGCCGGTCCTCCACCGGTCGCACACACCGCTGAACTGCATCATTACGAGCTAGGTTCCATCACCGTCCCGTAAGGCCCGTCCGATGAATTGACCGGCAAGGGAGTCTTATATGACACACTATTTTTTATGTCTCAAATACTGGTCGGCTACGCGCGCGTGTCCACCGAGGCGCAAGACCTCACAGCGCAGCGTGATGCCCTGGCTGCCCTTGGCGTTGAGTCTGACCGAATTTATGTCGACCACGGCTTCACTGGCACAAACAAGAACCGTGCCGGACTTCGCGAAGCCCTGGCCGCGTGCCGGGCGGGGGATACCTTCGTCGTCACGAAACTTGACCGCCTGGCCCGTTCCGTCCGGGATGCCCACGAAATTGCAGATGACCTCGCTAAGCGCGAAATCAAACTCAGCATTGGTGGATCCGTCCATGACCCCGTTGACCCGATGGGCAAACTGCTGTTCAACGTGCTGGCGATGATCTCCGAGTTCGAAGCCGACCTCATCCGCATGCGCACCCGTGAAGGAATGAAGGTTGCCAAGGCCAAGGGCCGGCTACGAGGGAAACAACCGAAACTCACCGTCAAACAGGAAAACCACCTCCTCGAACTACACGCCGCGGGGGGATACAGCAAGGCAGAGTTGGCCGAGCTGTTTGGCGTCGGTCGCTCCACGGTCTACCGGGCAATTGAACGCGGGCAACGCAGGACGGCCGAACCAATACGCCCCTGAGAATCATTGTTCATAGGAGTACTGAGCGAGAGGTGCGAAGCGTGCAGGGGAGTGCTGAAAATGACAGGCAGTTAATGTGGCGGTATCCGTCGACACTGAGGAAAGTGCGTCCGCTTAGTTTTGCCTCCAGCGGTACTCGTTCTCCGGCCGGCCGGGCGCGCCGTAGCGCGCGGCCCGGGTGACCGTGCCGGCGTCGGCAAGGTATTCCAGGTAGCGCCGGGCTGTCACCCTGGACATCCCCAGGGCGTCCATCACCTCGCTGGCTGACACGGCGCCGGACTGCAGCTTCACGAAGTCCTGCACCGATTCCAATGTGGACGCGGACAGCCCCTTGGGCAGCGGCAGCTCCGAGGGCGCCCGTAGGCTCGCGAAGGCCTGGTCCACGTCGCTCTGCGACGCACCGGGGCCGGCCTGCCCGGCGGCGGGGGAGGCCAGCTGCTCCCGGAAGAGCCTGTAGCTGGTGAGCTTGTCCGCGAACGTCGCGAACGTGAAGGGCTTGATCAGGTACTGCACCACGCCGGTGGCCACCGCGCTGCGGACGATGTTCAGTTCCCGGACGGCGGTGATGGCGATGATGTCCGCGAACAGCCCGGCGGCACGCATCCGCCGGGCGATGTCGAGGCCATGCAGGTCCGGCAGGTTCATATCCAGCAGGACCAGGTCCACCGGAGTCCCCGCCGCCGCGAAATCCGTCATCAGCCGGAGCGCCGACTGCCCGTCCGGGGCCGTGCCCGCCAGCGTGAAACCCCCCAGCCGGCCGATATAGGCGGCGTGGGCGGCCGCCGCGATGGGCTCGTCTTCGACGACGAGAACTCGAATGTCGCTCATTGCTGTCCCTTGCTGGTCAGTGGTGCCGGCGTTGAGACCGGTGGTGAGGCAGCCGTCGACGGCGGCGCTAATGCCACCGGCGACGTTGGCAGCGTGACACGGAACAGCGCCCCGGCCGGGCTGGTGATGGTCATGGTACCGCCGAGCCGCTGCACCGCCTGGCGGACCAGGGCCAGGCCGAGGCCCCGCCCGAACGGCCCCGGGGCCTTGGTGCTGAAGCCGTGCCGGAAGATGTCCTCGACGGCCTGCGGATCGATCCCCGGCCCGCTGTCCTCCACCGTGATCTCCAGTGCCCCGGCGGAATTTTCCACCGTGAGCTCGACGAGCTTCGGGGCCGGGGCCTCGGCCGCGGCGTCGATGGCGTTGTCCAGCAGGTTGCCCAGGATCGCCACGAGGTCCTGCACGGCCAGCCCGGACACGCCGGCAGGGCCGCTCCCGGTCCCCGCGGTGTTCAGGGTCAGCTCGACGCCGCGTTCGTGGGCCTCCGCGGCCTTGCCCATGATGAGGGCGCCGAGCACGGGTTCCTCCAGGGAGCTCACCACATCATCGGTCAGCCGCTGGCTCAGCTCGAGGTCCTGGGTGGCGAAGTCCAGGGCCTCCGCGCCGCGCCCCAGTTCCATCAGCGAGACGATCGTGTGGAGCCGGTTGGCGTGCTCGTGGGTCTGGGCGCGCAGTGCATCAGAGAGGGTGCGCATGGTTTCCAGCTCGCTGCCCAGCGACTCGATTTCGGTGCGGTCGCGGATCGTGGCCACGGTCCCGTACACGGCCGCGCTGCCGCGCCCGCCGGCAGAACCGGGCCCGACGGCCGGTCCTTGGTTCACCACGAGGATCCGCGAGCCGGTCAGGTGGATCTCGTCCAGGGCGGTCCGGCCCGATTCGAACAGCTCCCTGAGGCTGGGGGCCAGCGGGAGCTCCGCGAGCGACGGCGCGTCCTGCCGCCCGCCGCTGGCCGGGGCGCCGGCGGCGTCCGAGGCGCGGGGAGTGAGCCCCAGCAGTTCGGCGGCCTGGTCGTTGTACATCACCACCTTGCCCTTGGGGTCGATCAGGATGACACCTTCGCGGACCGAGTGCAGAACCGACTCGTAGTAGGCGAAGAGCTGGGCGAGCTGCTCCGGTCCCCAGCCGCGGGTGACCTGGCGCAGGTACCGCCCCAGTAGCCAGGACGCCACCGCTCCGCCGGCCAGGAGGGCCAGCCCGATGGCCAACAGCGCCGGCAGCCTGCCGGAGACGGCGACGTCCACGGTGTTCACGGTTACGCCGGCCGCAACCAGCGCCCGCACCGTGCCGTCCGCGTCCTTGACCGGTGCGATGGTGCGCACCGAGGGGCCGAGGGTGCCGGCCGTAATCTCGGTGAACACCTGCCCGTCCAGGGCGGCGTCGATCGAGCCGATATAGGGCTTCCCGAGTTCCTCCTCCCGGGGATGGGTCCACCGGGTGCGGTCCGGCGCCATGATCGTGATGAAATCCGCGTCCGCGTCCGCTGTCACCTTCAGGGCATACGGCTGCAGCAGTGCGGTGGGATCGGCGGCGTCGGCCGCCTCCAGCACCAGGGGGCTGTCCGCCACCGCGGTCGCGACGGCGGCCATCCGCCGGCCGGCCTCGTCGTAGGCGTGGTCGCGCGCATCAACGAACGTCGCGGTCCCGACGATTGCGGTGAGGGTCAGCATAAACAGCAGATGGGCCACAAACAGCCGTCTGGCGATGCTCCAGCGGTGGATCATCCACACCTTCCATGACCAATATGAACGCAACGGTGATGCGCGTCACTCCATCCCCAATGATGGTGGAACACGCAGAACGGACGCGATGGGCCCACAGCCTGTGCCGCACCGACGTCCAGCCTATCCAAGGAGAACACCATGACCTCTCAACGAGGAGAGTCGGCAGTGACGCCGGTCAAGAAGCGCAAGGGTCTCGACAAGTCCCATTATCTCTACATTGCGGTCATCGCGGCCGTCATCCTCGGCGCCCTCGTCGGGCTGCTGTTTCCCGAGTTCGCGAAGTCCCTGAAGCCGCTGGGTGACGGGTTCATCAAACTCATCAAGATGATGATCGGCCCGGTCATCTTCTGCACCATCGTGCTGGGCATCGGTTCGATCGCCAAGGCGGCCACGGTCGGCAAGGTCGGCGGCCTGGCCTTGGGCTACTTCATGGTCATGTCCACCTTCGCGCTGGCCATCGGCCTCGTCGTCGGCAACCTGATCCACCCGGGCGAGGGCCTGAAGCTGGCCCCCTACGACCCGAGCAAGAAGGCCGCCACCGACAGCACGGTCGAGTTCCTGCTGGGCATCATCCCGGGTGACATCCCGGTCCTGCCGACCCTGCTCGCCGCGCTGCTGGTCGGCTTCGCCCTCCAGCAGATGGGCACCCAGGGCGCTCCGATCCTCAAGGCCGTCGGCTACGGCCAGGCCCTCGTCTTCCGCATCCTGGTCATGATCATGTGGCTGGCCCCGGTCGGAGCCTTCGGCGCGATCGCCGCCGTCGTCGGTGCCACCGGCATGCAGGCCATCCTCAGCATGGCCACCCTGATGGGCGCCTTCTACATCACCTGCGCACTGTTCATCGTCGTGATCCTGGGCGGCCTGCTCAAGGTCGTCGCCGGCCTCAACATCTTCCGGCTGATGAAGTACCTCGGCCGCGAATACCTGCTGATCTTCTCCACCTCGTCCTCCGAAGCCGCACTGCCCCGCCTGATCGCGAAGATGGAACACCTCGGTGTGTCCAAGCCCGTCGTCGGCGTCACGGTCCCCACCGGCTACTCCTTCAACCTCGACGGCACCGCCATCTACCTGACCATGGCTTCGCTGTTCGTCGCCAACGCCATGGGCACCCCGCTGGACCTCGGCGCCCAGGTCTCGCTGCTGATCTTCATGATCATCGCCTCCAAGGGCGCTGCCGGTGTCACCGGCGCCGGCCTGGCCACCCTGGCTGCAGGGCTCCAGGCCCACAAGCCGGAACTGCTCGGCGGCGTCGGCATGATCGTCGGCATCGACCGGTTCATGTCCGAGGCCCGCGCCCTGACCAACTTCACCGGCAACGCTGTTGCCACCGTCCTGATCGGCACCTGGGTCAAGGAGATCGACGGCGCCCAGGTCGAGCGGGTCCTCTCCGGAAGCGAACCCTTCGACGAGCAGACCATGATCGCCGGACACGGCGCACCCGAGGAAGCAACGGCACCGGCACCGGCACAGCCCGTCCTGGCCAACGCCTGAGCTGTTCCAGCACCTTCACGAACCACCCATGACCGCCCGGACGCCCGCCAGCGTCCGGGCGGTTTTTCGCGCCGCGGCAGGAACCTTCTACTTCTACCAGAAGGTTGAGGCTCAAAGATTGGCCGCTGTCAAGGTCCGCGGAATACCGTGTCGGGCGCTGTAACCTTGGGAGGAAATAAGATCGGCGCTGGAAGTCCAGCACAGAAGAATCAAGCCTGCAGAAGTGTCACGCAGGCAGCAGTACTAAGCACGACATCAAGCACGACAATCACCAGGCACGACCATCACCGTCATCGAAAGTGTGGATAGATACGTGAGCAGCGAACAGGGTTCAGCAACTCTGGAAGGCACCGAACTCGATCTGGAAGACGCCGTCATGGGCCCCACCGGGCGCCCTCAGCGCGAGTTTCCGGAGCCGACCCGGCTGTCCTCCCACGGTCCCGCGCGGGTCATCGCCATGGTCAACCAGAAGGGCGGAGTGGGGAAGACCACCTCCACCATCAACCTTGCGGCCGCGCTGGCGGAATTCGGCCGCCGGGTGCTTGTGGTGGACTTCGACCCGCAGGGTGCCCTCTCCGCGGGCCTGGGCATCAACCCGCACGAACTGGACCTCACGGTCTACAACGTCCTGATGGACCGCAAGGTCGACATCCGCGACGCCATCCACAAAACCGGCGTGGAAAACCTGGACCTGCTCCCGGCCAACATCGACCTCTCCGCCGCGGAGGTCCAGCTCGTCAACGAGGTCGCCCGCGAACAGGTGCTGGACCGGGCCCTGAAGAAGGTCGAGGATGACTACGACGTCGTCCTGATCGACTGCCAGCCCTCCCTGGGCCTGCTCACGGTCAACGCCCTGACGGCCTCCCACGGCGTCATTATCCCGCTGATCTGCGAGTTCTTCGCGCTGCGCGCCGTCGCGCTGCTGGTGGAGACCATCGACAAGGTCCAGGACCGGCTGAATCCGCGGCTCCAGGTCGACGGCGTCCTCGCCACCATGTATGACGCCCGCACCCTGCACAGCCGCGAGGTGATCTCCCGCCTGGTGGAGGCCTTCGGCGACAAGGTCTTCGAAACCGTCATCAAGCGGTCCATCAAGTTCGCGGACGCCACTGTCGCGGCCGAGCCCATCACCAGCTACGCCGGCAACCACATCGGCGCCGACGCCTACCGCAACCTGGCCAAAGAACTGATCTCGCGCGGCGGCGCGCCCTAGTCAGGGCCGTGGCAGCGACAGGCACCCCGACGGCGGAGCTTTCGCCGGCCGGGAAGAAACCCGGCTTCGAGGTCCGCCTGGCCAACTTCACCGGCCCCTTCGACCTCCTCCTGGGCCTGATCTCCAAGCACCAGCTGGACATCACGGAGGTGGCGCTGTCCACCGTCACCGATGAGTTCATCAAGTACATCAAGCGTTTGCAGAACCTGGGCGAGGAATGGGCCCTTGACGAGGCCAGCGAATTCCTCGTCATCGCCGCCACCCTGCTCGACCTCAAGGCGGCCCGGCTGCTGCCCGCCGGCGAAGTCGAGGACGAGGACGACATTGCCCTGCTGGAAGCCCGCGACCTGTTGTTCGCACGGCTCCTGCAGTACAAGGCGTTCAAGCAGGTCGCGGGCATGATGGGTTCCACCCTCGAGCTCGAGGCCCGCCGCTACCCGCGCCAGGTCGCGCTCGAAGGACACTTCGCGGCGCTGCTTCCTGAGCTGCTCTGGAAGCACACGCCGCAGCAGTTCGCCGCCCTGGCCGGGAAGGCCCTCGCGGCCAAGGACGTCCCGCCCACCGAGATCGGCCTCGCCCACCTCCACGGCACCCCCGTCAGCGTCAAGGAGCAGGCCGAACTGATGGGCCTCCGGCTGCAGCGCGGCGCCCCGCTCACCTTCCGGGCGCTGATCGCTGACGCCGAATCCACCCTCGTGGTGGTGGCACGCTTCCTGGCGCTGCTGGAGCTGTTCCGGGACAAGGCGGTGGCCTTCGAGCAGCTGCAGCCGCTGGGGGACCTGACGGTCCGCTGGACCGCCGACGGCGGGTCCTGGAGCAGCGACACACTCAGCGACGAATATGAGGAGCAGCCGTGAACAACACCCGCTCGGGACAAGCACCCGGAGAGGCAGCCGGAGCGGCAGCCGGACAAACAGCCGCCGACCGGGCACCACACGAGGCCGGTCCCGACGTCGACGGTCCCGGCTGTGACGGCCTGCCCGACGTCGGCAGCCTGCCCGGCGGCGCCCGCGCCGCCCTTGAAGCAGTCCTGATGGTGATCGACGAGCCGGCGACGGCGGCCGGGCTCGCCGCCGGGCTCAACCTGACCGTCGACGTCGTCGAGGAACTGCTCGCGGAACTGCAGCGGGAGTATAACGGCTATACTGTTAATGCCCCGGATGTGCACGACGCCAGTTTCAACGGCTTCGGCGCCACCCCCCGGGGCTTTGAATTGCGGAATATCGCCGGAGGCTGGCGGATCTATTCCCGCGCTGAGTTCGCCGATATTGTCGGTGGATTCGTGCTGGAGGGACAGACAGCCAGGCTGACGCAGGCGGCGCTCGAAACGCTCGCCGTCATCGCTTACCGCCAGCCCGTATCAAGGGCGCGGGTGTCTGCAATTCGAGGAGTTAATGTTGACTCTGTCGTGCGGACGCTGACGCAGCGGGGGCTGATCGAGGACTCGGGAACAGATCCTGAATCCGGGGCCATCCTCTACCGCACGACGTCGTATTTCCTGGAGCGGATGGGAATCGGCTCGGTGGCGGAATTGCCGCAACTTTCACCCCATCTTCCGGGGCTGGAAGGCATCGAAGAGTTCTACGACGCAGCAAGAATGTAGGCAGGAACAACTGCCTGCGCACGAGTATCCACCGGGGCAGAAGCTTTTTGCCCCAGCAGGCGGGTGTTGTCGGGAGACAGCGGCCGTCGGCCAACAAACGAAGGACGGGTCATGACACAGGCGGGACGCCAGGGTTCACCACGTAACGGTTCGGGACGCAACAGTGCCGGACAAAACTCAGCGCAGGGCTCAGGCCGAGGCGCACAAGGCGGCTCAGGCCGCGGCGCACAGGGCGGCTCGGGCCGCACCGGCGGAGCCGAATACAAGGGCGGCTCAGGCCGCGGCGCGCAGGGCGGCGGGAGCCGCACCGGGGGAGCAGGCTTCAAGGGCGGCGGAGACCGCCCCTTCAAGCACCCCAAGCCCCGCGAAGAGGCGTTCATTGATCCGGACCTGCAGGGTCCCGACGGCACGCCGGCGGCAGCCTCGTCTACAAAAAGGCCCGCTTCCGGCGACTGGAAGTCCAAAGCACCCTCCGGCAAGGAGGCAGCCCGCAAGGCCGCCGCCCGCAAGCCCGGATTCGGCAAGGCCCCCGGCACGCCCGGCGCCCTCAAGCCCAAGCCGCGCACCGGCGCCCCCAAGGCCGCAGGCCCCCGCGCCTTCGGCAGCGAACGCTTCGGCCAGAACCTCGGGCCCGTGCGCAAGCCGGCCCGCAAGCGCGGCCCCCGCGCCGAGGTGCCCCAGTCCGACGCGCACGACCAGGACGGCATCCGCCTCCAGAAGGTCATGGCCTCCGCCGGCGTCGCCTCACGGCGTGTCTGCGAGGAAATGATCGCCGAGGGCCGTGTTGAGGTCGACGGCCAGGTCGTCACCGAGCTCGGCGTCCGCGTCGACCCGACGAACGCCGTGATCCACGTGGACGGTCTGCGCATCCAGCTCGACGAGAACATGGTCTACATGGTGTTCAACAAGCCCAAGGGCGTTGTCTCCACCATGGAAGACCCGGACGGCCGTCCCTGCATCAGCGACTTCGTCCGCAACAGCCACGGCGAACGCCTGTTCCACGTCGGACGCCTCGACGTGTCCACCGAGGGGCTGCTGCTGCTGACCAACGACGGCGAACTCGCCAACCGCCTGACGCACCCGTCCTACGAAGTCCCCAAGACCTACCTCGTGCAGGTCCGCGGGCCGTTCCCGCAGGGCATCGGCGCCGAGCTCAAGGCCGGCGTGGAACTCGAGGACGGCATTGCATCGGTTGACTCCTTCAAGCTCGTGGACTCCACCCCGGGCCACGTGCTGATCGAGGTCGTGCTGCACTCGGGCAAGAACCGGATCGTCCGTCGTCTCTTCGACGCCGTCGGTTTCCCGGTGCTGCGCCTGGTCCGCGTCAAGGTCGGCCCCATCGGCCTGGGCGACCAGCGCCAGGGCAGCATCCGCAACCTCGGCAAGCAGGAAGTCGGCCACCTGCTGGCATCCGTAGGGCTGTAGGCATGTCCGCCTTTCGCACCCACGGCCGCGGCCACCTCAACGGTCCGGTGGTGGTCGTGGGGACCGGGCTCCTGGGCACCAGCATTGGGCTGGGCCTGCGGGGCCGCGGAGTGGCAGTCTTCCTCTCCGACCCTTCGCCCACCAACCAGGCCGTCGCCGTCGACATCGGCGCAGGCCTGCCTTTGGCGCGCCTTGACGGCGAGCAGCCGGAACTCGTTGTGGTCGCCGCACCACCCGACGTCACGGCGGACGTCGTGGAACGCGCCCTCACGGACTACCCGGCGGCCACGGTCGTCGACATCGCCAGCGTGAAGGCCGGCATCCAGGCGGAGCTCCGCGCCCGGGGCGCCGACCTCGGCCGCTACGTGGGCACCCATCCGATGGCCGGCCGAGAAAAGTCGGGCCCCGTCGCAGCTCGCGGCGAGCTCTTCACCTCAATGCCGTGGGTCCTGTGCCCGGCGGACGAGACCCAGCCCCGGGCCGTGCAGGCAGCGCGCGCGCTGGCTGTGGACCTGGGCGCCGTGGTGTCCGAATTCGGCGCCGAGGAACACGACGAGGCCGTGGCGCTCGTCTCGCACGTGCCGCAGGTCGTGTCCTCGCTTGTGGCCAGCCGGCTGCAGGGCACCCCCCTGCACGCGCTGTCCCTCGCCGGGAACGGCCTGCGGGACGTCACCCGGATCGCGGCTAGTGATCCGACCCTCTGGGTGCAGATCCTCGGCGCGAACGCGGACAAGGTCGTGGAGATCCTGCACGGCCTCCGCGAGGACCTCAACCGGCTCATCGGGACGCTTGAGAACCCGACCGCGCCCGGCGCCCGGCTCGACCTGGCCCAGCTGATCAGCGAAGGAAATGCCGGCCAGGCCCGCATCCCGGGCAAGCACGGCGGACCCCCGCAGGCCTACTCCTGGCTGACGGTCCTGGTGGATGACACACCCGGACAGATCGCCAGGCTGCTGACCGAGATCGGCGAGATCGGCGTCAACCTCGAGGACCTCCGGCTGGACCACTCCTCGGGCCAGAACGTGGGCATGGTGGAAATCTCCGTGCTGCCGAACAAGCACGAACTGTTAATCGAAGCCCTCAATGACCGTGGATGGCGGGTACTCCAGTAATGACCCAGGAACTTATCGAAACCGTGGACGTCCTCCGCCCCGGAAAGAGCCTTGTCGTCGCCATCGACGGGCCGTCCGGATCGGGCAAGTCCAGCGTCAGCAAAGAGGTGGCACGCCGGCTCAAACTGGCCTACCTCGACACCGGCGCCATGTACCGTGCCCTGACCTGGTTCTGCCTGGACAGCGGCACGGACCTGGACGACGGCGCCGCCGTCGAGGCCGCCTCCAAGAGCTTCCCGCTGGAAATCAGCACCAGCCCGCTGGAGGAATACGTGCTGGTGGGCGGCACCGACGTCACCCTCGCGATCCGCGAGCCGTCGATCTCCGCCGCCGTCAGCGCCGTCGCCACCACCCTCGGCGCCCGCACTGAACTGATCCGCCGGCAGCGCGAGCTGATCGAAAAGCACCACCGCCGCATGGTGGTCGAGGGACGGGACATCACCACCGTCGTCGCGCCCCACGCCGAGGTGCGGATGCTCCTCACCGCGAGCGAAGAGGCGCGCCTGCGCCGCCGGGGCATCCAGCTCGGCGGCAGCCAGAACGCCGAACAGCTCGCAGCGCAGGTCACCCAGCGCGACGCGAAGGACTCGACCGTGGTGAACTTCACCCGGGCCGCCGACGGTGTGGTGACGCTGGACTCCTCGGAGCTGGACTTCGCCGAGACCGTCGACGCCGCACTCAGCATCGTGCACAGCGTCGTCAACCATCAGGCCCTCCACCGTGACTGACGCCGGGCAGCAGTCGGCTGTTCCGTCCACGGCCCGGGCCGCGCTGCCGGCCCGCTGGACCACCATCTGGAGCCGGCCCGTGGGCTGGACCCTGAACCACGTCCTCTACCGCACCTCGGTCACCGGGCGGTCCAACGTGCCGGCGACCGGTCCGGTGATCTTCGCCGGCAACCACATCAGTTTCCTGGACGGACCGGTGATGTTCGGGGCGTCACCGCGCGCCATGCACATCCTGGTCAAGCAGGAAATGTTCACCGGCTTCCTCGGCCGTGTGCTGCGGGCCTCCGGGCAGCTGGCGGTGGACCGCTCGGGCGACCGGGCGGCCCTCCTCGCGGCCAAGGGTGTGCTCGACGCCGGACGGTGCGTCGGCATCCTTCCCGAAGGCACGCGGGGGAGCGGTGAGGCCTCCGCGATCAACAAGGGGGTGGCCTGGCTCGCGCTGAACTCCGGCGCGACCGTGGTGCCCGTGGCCATCCTCGGGACCCGGACCGGCGGCGAACACCTCGACACCGTGCCGCGGCTGCGCCGCAGGCTGCACGTCAGCTTCGGCGGAGCCCTCAATGTCAGCCGCAGGCCCGGCGAGACCGGGCGTGTTTCAATGGACAGGGCCGGAACCGAGATCCGCGCCGCGCTGGCCCGCCACGTCCAGGACTCGATCCTAAGAACCGGGCAGCCCTTGCCCGACGCGGATTCCCCGCAAGAACGTCATGAAGCAGTAGCCGGGACGCCGGCAGATCACCCCATAAGGAAAGTGCAATGAGCGATACGACTCAAACCTCCGGCCAATTTGGCGCCGGCGAAGACGAATACACGCCCACCGGCACGGACCAGGTGGCCGAGCACCTCGCCGCCCTGGACGATGAGGAAGCCGAGGTCCGCGCGGCCTCCCTCCGGGCCGGCCTGGACGACTACGAACTGGACGAAGACGACGCCGCCCTCCTGAGCGGCGAGTTCGACGATGAGGATTTCGACGGCCCGGTCAAGCTTGATCCGGTCCTGGCCATCATCGGCCGGCCCAACGTGGGCAAGTCCACCCTGGTGAACCGCATCCTGGGCCGCCGCGAAGCCGTGGTGGAAGACACCCCCGGCGTCACACGCGACCGGGTGATGTACTCGGCCACCTGGAACGGCCGGAACTTCACGGTCGTCGACACCGGCGGCTGGGAGCACGACGCCCGCGGCATCCACGCCCGCGTTGCCGAACAGGCCGAGATGGCCGTGGAACTCGCCGACGCCGTGCTGTTCGTCGTCGACTCCGCCGTGGGCGCGACCGCTACGGACGAAGCCGTCGTGAAGATGCTCCGGAAGTCCAAGAAGCCGGTCATCATGGTGGCCAACAAGGTGGACGACTTCGCGCAGGAGGCCGACTCGGCCACGCTCTGGGGCCTCGGCTTCGGCGAGCCCTACCCGGTCTCGGCACTGCACGGCCGCGGCGTCGCCGACCTGCTGGACCACGTCATGGACACTCTTCCCGAGTTCTCCACGATCGAAGGCCTGGAACGCTCCGGCGGTCCGCGCCGCATCGCCCTGATCGGGCGTCCGAACGTGGGCAAGTCCTCGCTGCTGAACAAGCTGGCCGGTTCCGAGCGCGTTGTCGTGGACAACACCGCCGGCACCACGCGTGACCCGGTCGATGAGTTCATCGAACTCGGCGGGCGCACCTGGCGCTTCGTGGACACCGCCGGTATCCGCCGCCGCCAGCACATGGCGCAGGGCGCGGACTTCTACGCCTCACTGCGCACGCAGAGCGCGCTCGAAAAGGCGGAGGTCGCCGTCGTGCTCCTCGCGGTGGATGAAGTGCTCAGCGAGCAGGATGTCCGCATCCTGCAGCTGGCCATCGAATCCGGCCGGGCCCTGGTGCTCGCCTTCAACAAGTGGGACCTGCTGGACGACGAACGCCGCATCTACCTGGAGCGTGAAATCGAGCAGGACCTGGCCCACGTGGCCTGGGCGCCGCGCGTCAACATCTCGGCGCTGACCGGGTGGCACAAGGACCGGCTCGTCCCGGCCCTGGACACGGCCCTGGAAAGCTGGGACAAGCGCATTCCCACCGGGCGGCTCAACGCCTTCCTCGGCGAGCTCGTCGCGGCACACCCGCACCCGGTCCGCGGCGGCAAGCAGCCCCGCATCCTCTTCGGCACCCAGGCCTCCAGCCGTCCGCCGAAGTTCGTGCTCTTCACCACGGGCTTCCTGGACCCGGGCTACCGCCGCTTCATCACCCGCCGGCTCCGGGAAACCTTCGGATTCGAGGGCACGCCGATCGAGGTCAACATGCGTGTGCGGGAAAAGCGCGGCAAGAAGCGTTAATTCCGGACCGCCCGCCGAGGGAAAAGTTCCGTGGCATGCTGAAAGTGTCACGGGCACCCTCCGGAATCGTGTAAGCTTTTGGAGGTGGTTCGGCCGGACTGCTCAGATGAAATTCTTTTGGAAAACACGAGAATGACATCGGGAGCGGAGAACGGCGGAACCAGCGGGCTGTAGCGCAGCTTGGTAGCGCACTTGACTGGGGGTCAAGGGGTCGCAGGTTCAAATCCTGTCAGCCCGACCATAGAAACACCAGGTCAGAGGCCGCTTCCGGAGAAATCCGGAAGCGGCCTTTGCTGTTTAACGAGCGCGCCGCGAGCTCGTCCCGCCCGAGCGCGATGACGGCGTACTCGAGGGCCCCTGGCCGGTCTGCTGACCCCGTGGACCGCTGGGGTGTTGACGAGGCGCGGGAGTGCGTGCCAACGTTCCGTTATGTCCACAGCAACTGTGCGCATCGCTGCGATTCAGGCCACCCCGGTAATCCTCGATGCGGAGGCCTCGGTGTCAAAGGCGCTCCATCTTCTGGGCGAGGCATCGGGCCAGGGCGCGAAACTCGCGGTCTTCCCTGAAACGTTCATCCCCCTGTACCCGTCAGGGATATGGGCCCGCGAAGCGGCCCGGTTCGACGGATTTGATGAGATGTGGACCCGTCTCTGGACCAACTCTGTCGACGTCCCCGGTCCCCACATCGACCGTTTTATCAAGGCCTGTGCCGAGCACGGCATCTATTGCGTGCTTGGCGTGAACGAACGGGAATCCGATAGGCCCGGAAGTCTCTACAACACCATGGTCTTGATTGGTCCTGAAGGGTTGCTCTGGAAACATCGCAAATTGATGCCCACGATGCACGAACGGCTCTTTTACGGCGTCGGTTACGGACAGGACCTGAATGTCATCGAGACTCCGGTCGGGAGGGTTGGCGGCCTCATCTGTTGGGAGAACCGCATGCCTCTCGCTCGATATGAGCTCTACCGTCAGGGAGTGCAGATCTGGACGGCCCCGACGGCCGATGACGCTGACGGCTGGATCTCCACGATGAGTCACATAGCGATCGAATCCGGCGCGTTCGTGGTTTCGGCCCCTCAGTACATCCCCCGCTCTGCGTTTCCCGAAGACTTCCCGGTTCAGTTGCCAGACGATGGCAAGGCGCTGGGACGAGGTGGTGCGGCGATCTTCGAGCCACTTGAGGGCCGTGCCATAGCAGGTCCTCTTTATGATCAGGAAGGGATCGTTGTCGCAGACGTCGACCTGGGCCGCTGCATGACCGCGAAGCGATGGTTCGACGTCGTGGGGCACTACAGCCGTGAGGACGTCCTCCACCCACCGGCCCCAGCCGGTCACGCTGCGGACGGCCCAGCATCAAGCCGGCCCCAGTAGGTGAAACCGCGGCGGAGCCGCTGACCGATGGTTCCGGCGGCTACTTCAGGAAACGCGACGTCCGGCGGTCGGCCAGGATTTTTCCGCGCGTCTGGCACGTCGGGCAGTACTGCAGGGCGCTGTCGGCAAAGGACACCTCTCGGACCGTGTCCCCGCACACCGGGCATGCCTCGCCGGTGCGGCCGTGGACCCTCATGTGAGTGCGTTTGGTGTCCTTGAGTTCGCCGGGCGGCTTGCCGCTCGCTTCCCGCAGCGCGGTCCCCAGAATGCCGTGGACTGCGTCGTAGAGCCGCTGGACGGCCTCCCGGTCCAGGGACCTGGCGATGGCGAACGGCGAAATCCGCGCCGCGTGCAGGATCTCGTCGCTGTAGGCGTTGCCGATGCCGGCGATGACGCTCTGGCTCCGCAGGACACCCTTGATCTGCTGCGAACTGGAGCCCAGGATCTCCGCGAAGGCATCGACGTCGAACCCGGCGCTGAACGGATCTGGGCCCAGCGCGGCAATCCCGGGAACGTCGGAGGGATCCCGGACGACGTACACCGCCAGGCTCTTCTTCGTGCCGGCCTCGGTCAGGTCGAGATCCACGGGCCCGGAGGGGCCGGAAAATGACAGCCGCACCGCGATGTGTCCCTTTCCCATTTTCAGGGGTGTCCCCGTGGGGGCGTCGGTGAAGCGGACCCAGCCGGCCCGCGCCAGGTGGAAGACAAAACTCAGCCCGCCGGCCTCCAGGCTGACGAATTTGCCGAAGCGGCGCACCCCGGTCACGGTCCGGCCCGCCAGTTCGGAGATGGGGGGATCCGCCGTTTTGAGCACCGCGAAGGAGACGATCTGGATCTTCGTGACGGCAGCGCCGAGCAGGTGCTCGGCCAGGAAGTCCGTCAGGGCAGCCACTTCCGGAAGCTCGGGCATTGCCTAGCCGATACCGGGGATTTCCGTCATCGCCCCATCATGCCAGAGTCCTCCCCGGGCCCGACCGGATATGCCTATACTTTCAGCGGCGGACCGTTCACGTTCCCGCCGTCGATATTGGTGATTGACCCGATGAAAGGCCCGTCATGAGCATCATTCCCGAAGAGCTGTCCTACACCGCAGAACACGAGTGGGTTTCAGCCCCGAACGCCGACGGTGTCGTGCGCGTGGGCATCACTGATTTTGCCCAGGACGCCCTTGGGGACGTCGTCTATGCCCAGATGCCGGAGGTCGGCACAACGATCAAGGCGAACGACGTGATCGGCGAGGTCGAGTCCACCAAGAGCGTCAGCGACATCTACGCCCCGGTTTCCGGTGAAGTGGTGTCCCGCAACGAGGCCCTGGACACGGATTCCGCCCTGATCAATTCGGATCCCTACGGCGAGGGCTGGCTGATGGAAATCAAGCTGGCGGAAGCCGACGCGATCGAGTCGCTCCTCAGTGCATCGGAGTACGAACAGCAGGTAGGCTAAAGCTAAAGGCCATTCGGTCCGGGGCGTTGTTCCCAACGCTGGGAAACCAGCCAAACGACGCCCCGCCGAAGGGTTGAATCCCGGATTTGCCAGGCACTTCCGGACGGCATGCGTTGTTTGCAGGGGGGACACCTGCAGCGAATGGAGGAATCAATGTTTGGGCACGAACGCAACAACACCGGTGACGGTTTTGGCACGGGTGGAGTGAAGTCTTCGGAGACCACGTCGATCAACCTCACGCCGGTCCGCGATGAACCCACGATCACCCCGAAGCTCTCGGCTGAGGAGCGGACCGCCGTGGAGGCGCTGCCGTACGGCTCGGCCCTGCTCGTCGCGCACAGCGGCCCGAACATGGGCGCGCGCTTCCTGCTGGACTCGGACGTCACGACGGCGGGCCGGCACCCGGACGCCGACATCTTCCTTGACGACGTCACGGTCTCACGCCGGCACGTCGAATTCCGCCGCACGGCGCGCAGCTTCGAAGTGGTGGACACCGGAAGCCTGAACGGCACCTACGTGAACCACGACCGCGTCGACAGCGTCGAGCTGAAGTCCGGCAACGAAGTGCAGATCGGGAAGTTCCGCCTCACCTTCTACCTGAGCCCTGCCCGCGCAGCAGGCAACGTCTGATTCCGGGGTAGCTGCCTGTGGCCATGGCACAAGCGGAACGGCGCGGACCCCAGGTTCTGAACATCGGGGAAGTCCTGGCTCAGCTGAGCGACGACTTCCCCAGCATGACCGCGTCAAAAATCCGGTTCCTTGAGGAAAAGGGGCTGATCAACCCCCAGCGGACCCCCGCCGGGTACCGGCAGTACGGCGAGAACGACGTCGAGCGGCTGCGGTTCGTGCTCGCCCTCCAGCGCGACCAGTACCTGCCGTTGAAGGTCATCAAGGACTACCTCGACGCGATTGACCGCGGCGAACGTCCGGAGAACCTGCCTCCCGGCGTGACGGTCTCGCCGCGGATCGTCTCCGAGGAACTGGCGTCCGAGCTCCAGAACCGGGTGCGCCGGCTCAGCGAGGAACAGCTCCGGGCCGAGTCCGGCGCCAGCGTGCCGCTGGTCGAATCGCTCCTGAGCTACGGCCTGATCGGCCACGTCAACGGCAAATTCGATGAGCACGCCCTCCAGGTCGCACGCGCCTGCGTCCAGCTGGAGAGCCACGGCCTGGAACCACGGCACCTGCGGCCGTTCCAGGCCGCCGCCGAACGCGAGTTCGGGCTGGTGGAGCGCGCGGTGGCCACCCTGACCTCCCGCAAGGATGCTGCGTCCCAGGCCCGTGCCGCCGAGGCCGCCCGGGAGATCAGCGAGCTGTGCCTGACGCTGCACCGCGCGCTGGTCCAAGACCGCATCTCGAGGATGGACATCTGATGATTGAGGTGGAAATTGTAGGCGTGCGGATAGAGCTTCCGTCCAACCAGCCGCTCGTCCTGCTCAAGGAGATCCACGGGGAACGGCACGTTCCGATCTGGATCGGTACCCCCGAGGCCAGTGCCATCGCCCTGGCCCAGCAGGGTGTCGTCCCGCCGCGCCCCATGACCCACGACCTGCTGATCGACGTCGTCGAAACCCTCGGCCACTCGATCGTCAGCGTCAACATCGTGGCCGTGGAGGACAACATCTTCTACGGGCAGCTGCAGTTCGAGAACGGGACCACGGTCAGTTCCCGGGCCTCCGACGCCCTCGCGCTGGCCCTCCGCGCCAAGTGCCGGATCTGGTGCGCCGACGCCGTGATGGAGGAGGCCGGCGTGCGGATTACCGAACACGACGAGGGTGAGGACACCCACCCGGGTCCTGCGGTTGACGAGGAAGGGGAGCTGCGCCGCTTCCGCGAGTTCCTCGACGACGTCGAACCTGAAGACTTCGCCGGTTGAGCGGGCTGACGTCACGTAAAGGTTAAAGTCGAGGATGAAAGTTTCGACACGCCCCGGCAATACCCCGAACGTCTTTGACCTTGGGCCCCGGCAGGCCTAACGTCAGAAGTACAAGTTCCCATTGCACGCAACAGCCGCTCAGGTCACACTGGAAGGTGCAGCCCGGCGGAATTACACGGATGAATTTTATCCACCCGGGGTTTCTTTTCGCTAGGGATAACCGGTTGTTACTGCAAATGTCCGCAGGGGAGCCATGACAAGGAGGATCCACGTGAGTCCGAAAGGCGAAGCAGGCGAGCTTAACCAGCCCTCGACGGCCGGTGTAGCCGTGCCGGCCAGCGGTGCCCAGGGTCTGCTGTTCACCGAGGATCTCCCTGTTCTGGACGAGGACGCGGGCTACCGCGGCCCGACGGCCTGCAAGGCCGCGGGCATCACCTACCGCCAGCTGGACTACTGGGCACGCACCGGGCTGGTCGAGCCCGCTGTCCGCGGCGCCGCAGGTTCCGGTTCGCAGCGCCTCTACGGTTTCCGCGACATCCTGGTTCTCAAGGTCGTCAAGCGACTTCTGGATACCGGCGTTTCCCTGCAGCAGATCCGCACCGCCGTCGAGCACCTCCGGGAGCGCGGGGTCGAGGATCTTGCGCAGATCACCCTCATGAGCGACGGTGCCAGCGTGTATGAGTGCACCTCGGCCGACGAGGTCATCGACCTCGTCCAGGGCGGACAGGGCGTCTTCGGCATCGCCGTCGGCCGTGTCTGGCGGGAAGTGGAAGGCAGCCTCGCGGCGCTTCCCAGCGAACACGCCAGCGTCCAGTCCTTCCCGGACGACGAACTCAGCAAGCGCCGGGCCACCCGCAAGATCGGCTAGCACCGGCCCCCGCCACGCCCCAAAAAGCAACGCGGGGTCACTTGGCGCCCATCACGGATGGGCGGAAAGTGACCCCGCGTTGCTTTCGTTTTTGACGGGACCGGGAGTGGCTAGCGGTTAACGCGATCCCGGACGCGGGCAACCGCGCCGGCTGTCCGCGGCCAGCAGGTTGGCCAGCAGGGCGTCGAACAGCGCGGCAGCGTTCTTGGCTGAATCCCCGGGCCAGTGGTGGATGGAGTGGGCGGCACCCTGGATTTGCTGCCAGTTGGCCTGCTCCGGGATGTGCGGTGACAGCAGCAGCCCGCCGAACATGGACTCCATCTCGGAGAGCCGGAAGGTGTGCTCGGCGGATCCGCTGCGCACCCGGTTCGCGACGATGCCGGCCGGGGAGAGGTTCGGGGCAAATTCCCGCCGGAACAGCTGGATGGCCCGCATGGTGCGTTCCGTGCCCGCCACCGAGAAAAGCCCGGGTTCGGCCACAAGCGTGACCTTGTCGCTGGCGGCCCAGGCCATCCGGGTGAGCCCGTTCAGGGAAGGCGGGCAGTCCACCAGGACCAGGTCGTACTTGTCCGCGCCGGCCAGCACTGCGGAGAGCCGGCGCAGGTCGCGGCGTCCGAGGTCGGGGCGGTCATAAATGCCGGTGTAGGCGGAGCCGACGGCGACATCCAGAATGGCCGGCGACCCGCCTGCGGGCGCCGCGCCGTTGGCGGCAGCGCGCTCCACCCAGCCGCTGGGAACGACGTTTTCGGTGAGGCGGGCCCGCCGGGGGGACTTGAGCATCCGCCCGATGTCCTGCTGGTCGCCGGGCCGGACTCCGAGGGCCGTACTCGCATCCGCGTGCGGATCAAGGTCGACGACGAGGGTGGGGATACCGGCGGCCAGTGCCGCGGACGCCAATCCGGTGGTCACCGATGTCTTGCCGACACCGCCTTTGAGGCTGCTGATGCTGACTACTTGCACTTGAAAAACCAATACCTAACGCCGGTTGCCGGGACGGGGTCCTGCCGGCTCCCGCGTTCTCCGGAGCCGTGGCGAGCATGCGCCACCCACCTCCTCATCATATGTTGCCGCCCCGCCTAAACCTGCCTCATCTGGTGTCGGGGCGGCAGATCATGGATAAGCTTCACCCGGGGCCGGAATCCGGCCCCGCCTGAACTACCCCGCCTGAACTACCCGCCGGATGCACTTGACTGATGTACATGCCCTGTACTTGCCTAATCCTGCATACGTGACGCGCGTCGCTGTGACGGTCGCCACAATAATTTGTGTTTGTCCGTGCAGGTCTTAGACACTGTGACCAATTACCGATACACCCGCGATGATGCAGGAGAAGTATGTTTTCGAAGATTCTGGTGGCCAATCGCGGCGAAATCGCGATCCGTGCCTTCCGCGCCAGCTACGAACTTGGTGCCAAAACTGTCGCCGTCTTCCCGAACGAGGACCGCAACTCCATCCACCGCCAGAAGGCCGACGAGGCCTATCTGATCGGTGAAGAGGGCCACCCCGTCCGGGCCTACCTCGACGTCGACGAGGTGGTGCGCGTGGCCAAGGAATCCGGGGCCGACGCCATCTACCCCGGCTACGGCTTCCTTTCCGAAAACCCGCGCCTGGCCCGGGCCGCGGCCGCGGCCGGCATCACCTTCGTGGGTCCGCCCGCCGAGGTCCTCGAACTGGCCGGCAACAAGGTCGCCGCGCTCGAGGCGGCCCGCAAGGCCGGCGTCCCGGTCCTGAAGTCCAGCCAGCCCTCCAAGGACCTGGACGAACTCATCGCTGCCGCCGACGAAATCGGCTTCCCCATCTTTGCCAAGGCCGTCGCCGGCGGCGGCGGCCGCGGCATGCGCCGCGTCGAATCCCGCGACGCCCTGCCCGAAGCACTGCAGGCGGCCATGCGCGAGGCCGACGCGGCGTTCGGCGACCCGACCATGTTCCTGGAACAGGCCGTGCTGCGCCCCCGCCACATCGAGGTCCAGATCCTGGCCGATGCGGAGGGGAACGTCATGCACCTCTTCGAGCGCGACTGCTCCATCCAGCGCCGCCACCAGAAGGTCATCGAGATCGCCCCGGCGCCGAACCTCGACGAAGGCATCCGGCAGGCTCTCTACCGCGACGCCGTGAAGTTCGCCAAGGCGCTGAACTACGTCAACGCCGGCACCGTGGAATTCCTCGTCGACACCGTGGGGGAACGGGCCGGCCAGCACGTCTTCATCGAAATGAACCCTCGGATCCAGGTCGAGCACACCGTCACCGAGGAAGTCACCGACGTCGACCTCGTCCAGGCACAGCTGCGCATCGCCGCCGGCGAGACCCTCGCGGACCTGGGCCTCTCCCAGGAGACGGTCCAGCTCAAGGGCGCCGCCCTGCAGTGCCGCATCACCACCGAGGACCCGGCCAACGGCTTCCGGCCCGACGTCGGCAAGATCACCGGCTATCGTTCGGCAGGCGGCGCCGGCGTCCGGCTCGACGGCGGCACCGTCTACTCGGGCGCCGAGATCAGCCCGCACTTCGACTCGATGCTGGTCAAGCTGACCTGCCGCGGCCGCGAGTACCCGGCCGCCGTGGCCCGGGCACGCCGGGCCCTTGCCGAGTTCCGCATCCGCGGCGTCTCCACCAACATCTCGTTCCTGCAGGCCGTCCTGGACGACGCCGACTTCATCGCGGGCGACGTGGCCACCTCCTTCATTGACGAACGCCCTGAACTGCTCAAGGCCCGGGTCTCCGCGGACCGCGGCACCAAGCTGCTGACCTGGCTCGCCGAAGTCACCGTGAACAAGCCCAACGGCGAGCTCACGGTCCACAGCGATCCCGCCGCCAAACTCCCGGCACTGGACGACGCCGCCGCCGCGCAGGGCTCCCGCCAGCGGCTGCTGGAGCTGGGCCCGGAAGGCTTCGCGAAGGCCCTGCGCGCGCAGAACGCCGTCGCCGTCACGGACACCACGTTCCGCGACGCCCACCAGTCCCTGCTCGCCACCCGGGTCCGCACCCGCGACCTCGTGGCCGCCGGCCCGGCCGTGTCCAAGCTCCTCCCGGAACTGCTCTCCGTCGAGGCCTGGGGCGGCGCCACCTACGACGTCGCCCTGCGCTTCCTCGGCGAGGATCCCTGGGACCGCCTCGCGGCGCTGCGCAAAGCGCTGCCGAACGTCTGCCTGCAGATGCTCCTCCGCGGCCGCAACACGGTCGGCTACACCCCGTACCCGGAAGAAGTGACGGTGGCCTTCGTCAATGAGGCGGCCGCCACCGGCATCGACATCTTCCGCATCTTCGACGCGCTCAACGACGTCAACCAGATGGCCCCGGCCATCCGCGCCGTCCGCGACACCGGCACGGCCATCGCCGAGGTGGCCCTGTGCTACACCGCTGACATGCTGGACCCGGACGAGACTCTCTACACCCTGGACTACTACCTGGAGCTGGCCCAAAAGATCGTCGACGCCGGCGCGCACATCCTGGCGATCAAGGACATGGCCGGGCTCCTGCGTCCCGCCGCCGCCGCCCGCCTCGTGACGGCCCTGCGCGAACGCTTCGACCTCCCGGTCCACCTGCACACGCACGACACCGCCGGCGGCCAGCTGGCCACGCTGCTGGCAGCGGTCGACGCCGGAGTGGACGCCGTGGACGTGGCCTCCGCCTCGCTCGCGGGCACCACCAGCCAGCCCTCAGCCTCCGCGCTGGTGGCGGCTCTGGCCCACACGCCCCGCGACACCGGGCTGAGCCTGGCAAACGTGTGCGCCCTGGAACCGTACTGGGAGGCCGTCCGCCGCGTCTACGCGCCGTTCGAATCCGGCCTTCCGGGCCCCACCGGCCGGGTCTACCAGCACGAGATCCCCGGCGGCCAGCTCTCCAACCTGCGCCAGCAGGCGATCGCGCTGGGCCTGGGGGAGCGGTTCGAGGCCATCGAGGACATGTACACCGCGGCCGACCGGATCCTCGGCCGGCTGGTGAAGGTCACCCCGTCCTCCAAGGTCGTCGGCGACCTGGCCCTGCACCTTGTCGGTCTCAACGCCGATCCCGCGGACTTCAACGAGAACCCGCAAAAATACGACATCCCGGATTCCGTGATCGGCTTCCTCTCCGGTGAACTGGGCGATCCTCCCGGAGGCTGGCCGGAACCGTTCCGCACCAAGGCGCTGCAGGGCCGCACCGTGAAGGTGCGCGACGTCGAGCTCAGCGCCGAGGACAGCGCCGCGCTGAAGTCCGATTCAAAGACCGTGCAGCAGACCCTGAACCGGCTGCTCTTCGCCGGTCCCACCAAGGACTACCAGAAGAGTGTGGAGTCCTACGGCAACCTCTCGGTGCTGGACACCCGCGACTACCTCTTCGGGCTGCAGCGCGGCGCCGAACACGAGATCGAGCTGGAGAAGGGCGTCCGCCTGATCGCCTCGCTCGAGGCGGTGTCCGAACCGGACGAGAAGGGCATGCGCACCGTGATGTGCACGCTCAACGGACAGTCCCGCCCGGTGGTGGTCCGTGACCGGTCCGTGGTCAGCAACGTCAAGGCCGCCGAACGCGCCGACACTACCCAGCCGGGCCAGGTGGCCGCACCGTTCGCCGGGGCCGTCACCCTGACCGTCAAGGCCGGCGAGACGGTCAAGGCCGGCGACACCGTCGCCACGATCGAGGCCATGAAGATGGAGGCGTCCATTACGACGCCGGTCGCGGGCACGATCTCCCGGCTCGCCGTGGGCGCGATCGAACAGGTCCAGGGCGGAGACCTGCTGCTGGTCGTCGAATAGCCGCCAGCACCACCGCGCAGCACTACCGCGCACCACCGCACGACAGCAAAGAAGGGTCCTTCCGGCCGAGAGGCTGGAAGGACCCTTCTTTGGTGGTGCGCTGGTTAGACCTGGGCGGGACGCGGTGTGCCGTACATTTCCTCGATGACGTTCTCGAAGTCCTTCATCACCTGGGCCCGCTTGACCTTCATCGACGGCGTGAGGTGCCCGGAGGCCTCGGTGAAGTCGGCCGGCACGATCCGGAAGGACTTGATGGCCTCGGCCTGGGAGACCGTCTGGTTCGCGCCGTTGATGAGTTCCTGCACCGCGGCCTTGACCACCGCGTTGTCGGTGGCCTCGGCAAGGGTCGTGGAGGCGGGCAGCCCGTGGCGGTGCAGCCAGCCGGGCAGGGCCTCCTCGTCCAGGGTGACCAGCGCGCCGATGAAGGGGCGGTTGTCACCGACCACCAGCACCTGGGAGACCAGCGCGTCGGCACGGATCTGGTCCTCCAGCAGGGCCGGCACGACATTCTTGCCGCTGGCCGTGACGATGATTTCCTTCTTGCGCCCGGTGATGGTCAGGAAGCCCTGCTCATCGAGCTGTCCGATGTCGCCGGTCCGGAACCAGCCGTCGACGAAGGACTCGGCGGAGAGGTCCTCACGCTTGTAGTACCCGCGCATGACGCAGACACCCTTGGCGAGGATCTCGCCGTCGTCGGCGATCTTCACGGCATTGCCGGGAATCGGGGCGCCGACCGTGCCGATCTTGATCAGATCCGGCGTGTTCACGGTGACGGGGGCCGTGGTCTCGGTGAGCCCGTAGCCTTCCAGGATCTGCATGCCGATGCCCTGGAAGAAGTGGCCCAGCCGCTCGCCCAGCGGGCCGCCGCCGGAGACGGCGTGGGCCACCTCGCCGCCCATGGCCGCGCGGAGCTTGCTGTAGACGAGCTTGTCGAAGACGGTGTGCTTGAGCTTGAGGCCCAGGCCGATCTTGCCGGCCTGGCGGGCGCGGGAGAACTCGATGGCCGTGTCCGCGGCGCGGTGGAAGATGGCGCCCTTGCCGCCGTCCTCCGCCTTGGTCAGTGCCGAGTTGTAGACCTTTTCGAAGACACGCGGCACCGCGAGGATGAAGGTCGGCTTGTAGCTCTGCAGGTCCGGCAGGAGGTTCTTGATGTCCGGCGTGTGCGCCACCGTGACGCCGGCGGCGACCGCGAGCACCGAAATGAAGCGCGCGAACACGTGGGCCAGGGGCAGGAACATGATGGTCCGGGCCTGCTCGTGGACGATCTTGTTCAGCGACGTGGCGAGCGCGTTTTCGGAGAGTTCCACGAAGTTGCCGTGGGTCAGTTCGCAGCCCTTGGGCCGTCCGGTGGTCCCCGAGGTGTAGATGATGGTGGCGAGGTCGTCCAGGGAGGCCAGGCTGCGCCGGGTCTCCAGCTCCTCGTCGCTGACCGCGGCGCCGGCAGCGCGGACCTCGTCCAGGCCGGCTCCTTCGAGCTGCCAGACGTGGGCCAGGGCGGTGAGGCCTTCGGAGGTGGCGGCCTGCCGGATGACGTTCTCATGGTGGGCGGACTCGCCGAACGCGGCGACCGCGCCGGAATCGCCCAGGTTCCAGGCGACCTGGGAGGGGGAGGAGGTCTCATAGATCGGCACGGAGACGGCACCGGCGAACCAGATGGCGAAGTCGATGAGGGCCCACTCATACCGGGTGCGGGACATGATGCCGACCCGGTCGCCGGCGCCCACGCCGCTGGCCATCAGGCCCTTGGCGAGCAGCGAAACGTCCGCCAGGAAATCGGTGGCCCGGATGTCCTGCCATTGTCCGGCCGCGTCGAGGCGGGAGAACAGGGCCGGGTTGGACGCCTTCGCGGCCTGGCGCAGGACCAGGTCGGTGACGTTCGTTTCCGGGGGGACGGTGACCAGGGGCGGGACACTGATTTCTCGCACGTTAGCTCCTTTGATATCCATGGACCCGCGAGGGGTACGACTAACACTAGTATGCGGTCGAAGGCATGTGTGTTCCACCACACCTACTGGCGAGTAACCTTACGTTTTGGTAACCGCCGGTTCCGGCCGCAGCGGTGATGCGGCCCCTGCCCGGCCGCTCCGGCGAATAGGATGGGGAACCATGCACACACCTACACCCGGCCAGCAGCCCGGACCCTACCGCAGGACCGCCGCCTGGCGGCGCAGGACGCTGGCGGGCGCAGCCGCCGGACCCTCCGGGCAGGGCCTCCGGGAGCACCTGCGGCTGGGCCGGAAAGGCCTCGCCATCGGTGTGGACATTGGCGGGACCAAGGTGGCGGCCGGTGTGGTCGACGCCGAGGGCAGGATCCTTTCCCAGGCCAAGCGGTCCACTCCCGGCAACGATCCCCGTGCGGTCGAACAGGTGATTGTCGAGCTCGTCGAGGAACTGGGCGAAGGCCATCGGATCTGGTCGGTCGGAATCGGTGCGGCCGGCTGGATGGACCTCGACGGCGGGACCGTGCTGTTCAGCCCCCATCTTGCCTGGCGCAACGAGCCCCTCCGGGACAACCTGCAGCGGCTGCTCCGCCGGCCTGTGCTGCTGACCAACGACGCCGACGCGGCCGGCTGGGCGGAATGGCGCTTCGGGGCCGGGCAGGGCCAAAGCCGCCTGGTCTGCATTACCCTCGGCACCGGGATCGGCGGGGCCATGGTGATGGACGGCCGGCTGGAACGCGGGCGCTTCGGTGTGGCCGGGGAGTTCGGCCACCAGATCATCATGCCCGGCGGACACCGCTGCGAGTGCGGCAACCGGGGATGCTGGGAGCAGTACGCTTCCGGCAATGCCCTCGGCCGGGAAGCCCGGGAACTCGCCGCCGCCAATTCACCAATGGCCCAGGAGCTGCTCAAGGCGGTGGACGGCCACGCGGAGCGCATCACCGGAGTGATTGTCACCGAACTGGCCAAGGCCGGTGACCCGACCTCCCGGGAGCTGCTGGAGGATGTCGGGGAGTGGCTCGGTCTGGGCCTCGCCAATCTCGCCGCTGCGCTGGATCCGGGCAAATTCGTGATCGGCGGCGGACTCTGCGACGCCGGGGAGCTGCTGGTCGGCCCGGCCCGGAAGGCCTTCGCCCGGAACCTGACCGGCCGCGGGTTCCGGCCGGCAGCGGACATCGAGCTCGCGGCCCTGGGCCCGAATGCGGGCCTGATCGGTGCTGCGGACCTGTCCCGGGTCAGCAGCCGCATGCACAGTTAGCCGGACCCGGGCCGGCCCGCGCCCGACCTGTGCGGAGGGAAGCGCATTGCCCGATCGGCCGGGCCAGGTCAGTTAGATGCGCGCGCCGTCGTCGTGTTCGTCCTTTTCGCCCGGCAGCTTCATGATCAGGAAGACCACCGACGCAGCGAAGGCGGCCACCATTCCCAGGATGGCCAGCAGCGGGGCGGAGCGCCAGAACATCGCGGAGATCAGGAGCGCCACGGGGCCGCCGACGGCTCCCAGCCAGGCCAGCATGGTCAGCGGGTCGGTTCCGGCGAGGCTGGGCGGTTCCTCCGGCACGAACTCGCCCGGGCCCAGCGGATCGTCCTCCGTGCCCTCGTAGTCCCGCGGCCCGGGGGCAGCCCCGGGGCGATCGGCGCCGGACGGGGGGCCGCCGTCCGCGTGGCGCTGCGCCTGCCGCTCCTCGGCGGAAAGCTCAATCGGCACCCCGACGGAAAGTCCCAGCGGGTCGAAATCGCTGAAGGGCCGCGGGCCGGAGCCGGCGGGGTCCGCTGCGGGCGCATCGTCTGTGCCGGGTGCGTCCGTCGCGTCCTCGCGCTCCGCGCCTTCCCGGGCGCCACTGCCTTCCCTGGCGTCCTTGCCTTCCCGGCCATCCTTGCCGTGCCGGGATTCCGGACCTTCTGTGCCTGCCGTGGCCGCGGTCACGGGGCCGGCGGCCGCGTCCGTGTCCCTGCCTTCCAGCCTCGCGACCAGGTCCAGCCAGACGGCGTCGTCCTGGTTGGCGCTGGAATCCGCGGAGTTGGGGTCCGGTCTAGTCATCTGCCGTGTCCTTTTGGCTAGCGTGGGCGGCGTCCGGGCCGCCTCCCGCGCCCAGCGACCGGATAAATTCGGCCGTGCCGCGGAAGATCTCGGGCGCGTCGTTGTCCATCGTAGCCACGTGGTAGCTGTTTTCCAGCCGGATCACCTCCAGCGGCGCGTGGGTCAGTCCCCGGCGCAGGGCCACCATGCTCGAGTCGGAGACCACATGATCCACCGCGGAACGGTACACCCGCACGGGCGCGGTGATCCGGGGGAGCAGCCGCACGGTGTCCTTGAACATCCTGTTCAGTTCGTGTGCCGCGGCAACGGGCGTCCGGGGGTAGGCCCCTTCGTCGATGCCTTCCCTGAGGATGTCGTTGGCGATCGCCGGGGTGCTCTTGAGCACGAATTTCAGGATGCCCGCCAGCGGTGCCCGGGGATCGTCAATGACCAGGCCGGGGTTCACCAGCACGGCGCCCGCGACCGGACGCGTGGCCGCAATCCGCAGCGCCAGCGCCCCGCCCATCGACAGCCCGGCCACGACGACCTGCTCACATTCCCCGGCGAGCTCAAGGTAGGCGGCGTCCAGCGACGCGTGCCAGTCCTGCCAGCGGGTCCGGGCCAGTTCCTGCCAGCTGGTGCCGTGTCCGGGCAGCAGCGGCATCCGCACTGCGTAGCCGGCGTCGGCCAGCGATCTGGCCCAGTCCCGGACGCCGTGCGGGCTGCCGGTGAAGCCATGCGACACGACGACGCCGGTGCGGGTCCCGGTTCCAGTGAACGGGCTGCTGAACGGTGTGTGGTCCAGGGGGATGGTCATGGGGTCTCCGGGGTGCTGGTGGCGGGCTGGTCTGGCCCCGCCGCGGACGGCGGCGCGGCGGCTGCATGGTGCAGGAAGAACCGGACGGACTGCTCGAAGATCAGCGGGGCGTCGACGTCGAGCGTCGCCACGTGCCCGCTGGCCGGCAAACTGACCACTTCCAGCTCCCGGGACCCCAATCCCTTCCGCAGCAGCTCGATCGAGGAGGGCGGGACCACGATGTCGGTGGCGGACTTGAACACGAGCGCCGGGGCGGCGACGGCGGGCAGTTCGCGCCGCGCCGCCTTGAAGAGCCTGCTCAGCTGGTGGACGGCTTCCAGTGGAGTCAGCGTATAGTCGCCGTCCTCGGTGGCGGCCGCCGTCGGATGCGGTTCCTGGACCGGGACGGTGGTGCGCTGGATGTGCTTGAGCAGGCCGATGTAGCGCACCCTGCGGTCGTAGAAGCTCAGTCCCGGGTTGACGACGGCGACCCCGGTGACGTTGTGGCGCGCCGCGGTGCGCAGGGCGATGGTTCCGCCCATGGACAACCCCGCCACGTAGCAGTGCCCGGTTCCGGCGGAGAGCTCCAGATAGGCAGCCTCAAAGGCCCGGTACCAGTCCTGCCAGCCGTGCCGGGCCAGGTCGCGCCAGTCCGTGCCGTGTCCCGGCAGCAGCGGGACGGACACCGCGAAGCCCTGCCCGGCCAGATGCTCAGCCCAGGGAAGGACGCTCAGGGGGCTGCCGGTGAAGCCGTGGCAGATGGCCACGCCGATGCCCGCGTTGGCGCCGTGGCCGGGATAACTGAACGCTGCGGGCGCCAGGGGAGTGCTGCTTCCGGTCATGTGCCCATCGTGTCACTGTTCCGGACAAAACTCACTAGAGTAGGGTGTCATTTGAAGTGCCGGCCGGGTCCGATGGAGGGCCGGCCGGACACGTCCCGGAGAGGTTCACCACGTGTTTTATTGGTTCATGAAGACGTTCGTTCTCGGACCCGTTCTGAAGACGCTTTTCAGGCCGTGGGTCAAGGGCCTGGACAACGTCCCCGCCGAAGGCGCAGCCATTCTGGCGTCCAACCATCTCTCCTTTTCCGACTCCATCTTCATGCCGCTGATGGTGCCCCGCCCCGTCGTGTTCCTCGCAAAATCGGAGTACTTCACCGGCAAGGGGATCAAGGGCAGGCTGACGGCCACCTTCTTCCGGCTGACCAACCAGCTGCCGATGGACCGATCCGGCGGTGCCGCGTCCGCCCGCTCACTCGATGCCGGCATGGACGTGCTGAAGAACGGCTCGCTGCTGGGCATCTACCCGGAGGGCACCCGCAGCCCTGACTCCCGGCTCTACCGCGGCAAAGTGGGGGTGGCGCGGCTGGCCCTGCAGGCCCGCGTCCCGGTGATCCCGGTCGCGATGATCGGCACGGACAAGGTCCAGCCGATTGGCAAGCGGATGCCCAACATCCGGCGCATCGGGATGATCTTCGGCGAGCCGCTGGACTTCAGCCGTTACTACGGCATGGAGGATGACCGGCTGATCCAGCGGTCCGTGACCGATGAGATCATGTACGAACTCATGCGGCTCTCCGGCCAGGAATACGTCGACGAGTACGCCGCCGTCGTCAAGCTCCGGCTCGCCGGGAAAGCCACCGAAGTGCCCGGGGACGGCGCCGCCGGCACCGGACCCGCTGCCCCGGAGAGTGTGTAACCGGAGCGTGTGACGGGCCGGGCACAGTCAATGACGGCCCGGGTCCGACGATCGCCACGGAGGCAACTATCCTTAGAGGGTGACTGAGCTATCTGCGCCTTCGGCCTCCCCCCTGAACAGTTCCCTGAGCGGCTCGCCCGTGGCGGGCTCTGCCCTGACCAGCACCGCCCAGAGCGGTGCCGCCAACTATCCCGGCCTGGACCACTGGCGGGAGCTGCCGGCCTCCCAGCAGCCGAGCTGGTCGGACAAGGCCGTCTTCGAAGCCTCCGTCAAGGAACTCTCCGTGCTTCCGCCGCTCGTGTTCGCGGGCGAGGTGGATATCCTGCGCGAACGCCTCGCGGCGGCGGCGCAGGGCAAGGCGTTCCTGCTCCAGGGCGGCGACTGCGCGGAAACGTTCGAGGCAGCCACGGCGGACAAGATCAGCGCCCGCGTCCGGACCATCCTGCAGATGGCGGTGGTCCTCACCTACGGTGCCGCCATGCCGGTCATCAAGATGGGCCGGATGGCCGGACAGTTCGCCAAGCCGCGCTCCTCCAACGATGAGACCCGTGAGGGCGTCACGCTGCCGGCCTACCGCGGCGACATCGTCAACGGCTACGACTTCACGCCGGAGTCCCGGGCCCACGACGCCAGCCGGATGCTGAAGGCCTACCACACCTCCGCCTCCACCCTGAACCTGATCCGTGCGTTCACCCAGGGCGGCTTCGCGGACCTCCGCCTGGTGCACCAGTGGAACAAGGGCTTCACCGAAAACCCCGCCCACGCCCGCTACGAGTCGCTGGCGCGGGATATCGACCGGGCCATCAAGTTCATGTCATCCTGCGGCGCGGACTTCGAAGCCCTCAAGCGCGTGGAGTTCTACGCCAGCCACGAGGCGCTGCTGCTCGACTACGAGCGCGCACTGACCCGCATCGACTCCCGCACGGGCTTCCCGTACGACACCTCCGCCCACTTCCTCTGGATCGGTGAGCGCACCCGCGAACTGGACCACGCCCACGTCGACTTCCTCTCGCGGGTCCGCAACCCGATTGGTGTGAAGCTGGGGCCGGGCACCAGCGGCGACGACGCGCTGCGCCTGATCGACAAGCTGGACCCGGACCGCGAACCCGGCCGCCTGACCTTCATCACCCGGATGGGCGCCGGCAACATCCGCGAGAAGCTGCCCCCGATCGTGGAGCGGGTCACCGCGTCCGGCGCCCAGGTCCTCTGGGTCACCGATCCGATGCACGGCAACACGGTCACCTCGCCGAACGGCTACAAGACCCGCAACTTCGACGACGTCATTGATGAGGTGCGCGGCTTCTTCGAGGTCCACCACGCGCTCGGCACGGTCCCCGGCGGGCTGCACGTCGAAATGACCGGCGACGACGTGGCCGAGTGCCTCGGCGGGGCCGATCCGGTGGACCAGGAGTCCTTCCTGGACCGCTACGAATCGGTCTGCGATCCGCGCCTGAACCACATGCAGTCCCTCGAGATGGCCTTCCTGGTGGCCGGGGCCCTGGCCAAGCGCTAAGGAACGGTCCAGGCACCAAAAAGCTCCGCCCGGCTGGTTTCAGCCGGGCGGAGCTGTTTAACGCGGAGCCTGCCTGACGCTGGCGCTGTTTGACGCCGGGCCTGCTTTGACGCGGGGCCTGCCTGACGCTGGACCGACCCGGTCAGACCACGGTCAGGGTGATCACGGAGCCTTCCGGAACCTTCTTGTTCACGGGGTCCTGGTAGCGGACCGTACCGAAGAACCCGCCCAGGATATCCTCCACCTGGACTTCAAACCCCAGGTCCTCGAGTGCTTTGCGGGCCTCGTCGACCTGCTTTCCGACGAAACTCGGAACGTCAACGAGCCTGGGCCCCTTGGAAACGGTCAGGGTCACCGCGCCGCCACGGGTGAGGTTGCCGGAGGCCGGATCCTGCGCCACCACGGAGCCCTTGGGCACGGTCCGGTCAAAGACGGTTTCCGGCGAGATCACGGCCTTCAGTCCGGCGGCCTCGATGGCCTTGACCGCGTCCCCCTGCTCCTGGCCCCGCACGTCAGGCACCGGAAGGGGCTGCGGGCCCTTGGACACGGTGAGGTCCACCGGGGTGCCGTGCCGGACCGGATTGCCGCTGCGCGGTGCCTGCGCCAGGACGGTGCCGGCGGGCGCGGCTTCGTCAAAGGTCTCGGAGATCTGTCCGAGGGCCATGCCCGCGCCGTTGAGGGCGGTCTTGGCCTCGTCGAGGGATGTCCCGACCAACTCCGGCAGCGGGAACAGCTCGGGGCCCTTGGAGACCGCGAGGGACACCGGCTGGAACTTCCGGATGACTTCCCCGGCTGCGGGTTCGGATCCGACCACCAGCCCGGGGGCGACGTCGTCGTGGAACACGTCCTGGATGGTGGACTGGAAGCCGGCCGTGCGGAGCAGCTGCTGGGCCTCCGCCACCGTCTTGTTCTCGAGCTCCGGAATCGTGCCGGGGGAGCCCGGCCCCATGCCGAAGAACCAGCCGGCTCCGCCGGCCAGCAGCGCCGCGATGACCAGGACCAGTACCCAGAGCAGCCCCCGTCGCCGGGGGTTCCCCTCGCGCAGGCTCCGGACCGGCGTAGCCGCGGCACGCTGCCGCGCCTTCTCCTCGTCACGGTCGTATTTGCGCTGCAACCGCTTGCTGGCAGGAAGCGCCGCGTCGTGTGCGTCGTCGTCGCCGTCATGGTTGCCGTAGTTGTCGTAGTTCACGTCGTCGGGGGCCGACAGCGGGCCGTAGCCGGGGTGCCGCGGGGCCGCGGACATCACCGTGGTCGGGTTGCTGCCGCGGGCGATGAACTCCGTGGGCTGCTGCCGTCCGCCGATGACTTCGGTGGCTCCGTTGGCCTCGCGCGGATCAGGCGAACCACCCGGGCGCCGGGCCGGCGGACCCGGCGGGGGCGGCACGGCCGGCAGGACCGGACGCGCCCCAGGGGGCTGCAGGTCGAGTTCGGCGTCGCTGAGATTCCTCCGGATGTGGCGGAGCTCGGAAAGCAGGGCGTAACCGTCGACGGGGCGTTTGTCGGGGTCGTTGGCCGTGCACCACTGCACGAGTTCGTCGATTTCCGCGGCGAGTCCGGGCACCAGCACGGAGGGGGCGCCGACGGACGAGTTGACGTGCTGGTAGGCGACCTGGATGGGAACCTCGCCGTCGAACGGCTGGCGGCCGGTGATCATCTCATAGAGCATGATCCCGACCGAGTAGATGTCACTGCGCGCATCGGCCTGCCGGCCCAGCACGAGTTCGGGGGAGAGGTAGGCCACGGTGCCGATCAGCGCGCCGGTGCTGGTCGACGTCGAAATGGCGCGGGCCAGCCCGAAGTCGCCGAGCTTGATCCGCCCGTCGTCGGCGATCAGCACGTTCTCGGGTTTGATGTCCCGGTGGATGAGGCCCGCTTCATGGGCCGCGCCCAGGCCTTCGACGACGGGGTCGATCAGCGCCAGGGCCAGGCGCGGCGGAAGTGCGCCCTTTTCCTTGAGGACGTCGCGCAGGGTGTGGCCCTTGATGTACTCCATCACCAGGTAGGCCACCCGGTCATCCTCGCCCTGGTCCAGCACGCCCACAACGTGCGGATGCGACAGCCGGGCGGCGGCCTTGGCCTCACGGCCCAGCCGGTCGAGGAACTGCGGGTCGCCGGCCATGTGGGGGTGCAGCACCTTCAGTGCCACGTCCCGCTCCAGCCGGCGGTCGGTGGCCACGTACACAGTGGACATGCCGCCGCTGGCGAGCCTGAACTGAATCAGGTAGCGGCCATCCACCAGGGTGCCAACGAGCGGGTCCGACGAATAATCCTGCACTATACGATCCTAATCGCTGCACGGAAACGGGCCCGAATCAACATGCGATCCGGGCCCGTATCGTTATCCTTCGGGGCTTGGCAGTGCCTGGGCAGTGCCCTGGCCGGGGCGGCCGGCGCCGCGGCCGTGGTTGCCCTGGAGGCCTAGCCGAAGTTCTTCTGGTGTGCCTTGATGGACTCCACGTAGCTCTTAGTGTCCTCGTACATGCCGTACTTGCTGACCGAGTACTGGCCCTGGTAGTAACCGGCGATGGCGCTGTCCTGGTCCGGGCTGGTGCGGATCAGCTGGCGGATGATCGCGACGCCGGCCGTGACGTTGTCGTACGGGTCCAGCAGGTTCAGCTGGCGGCCGACGAGGTCCGACGCCCACTCGCCCGAGGAGGGGATGACCTGCATGGTTCCGATCGCGTTGGCCGGGGAGACCGAGCGGTGGTCGAAGCTGGATTCCTGGAACGCGAAGGCGAGGGCGAGTGACGGGTCGACGCCCATGCGGCGGGCGGTGTCCGCGATGATGGTCTTCATCTGTTCGCGGCTGGGCACCGGCGAGGCGTTCAGCAGGGCCTTGTTCTGGTTGGCGGAGCTGACGACGGCGGCCGGATACGTGTAGCCGAGGAAGGTGCTCGGGACGAGCGGCGTGACGGTGGCGGCGGGCGGAGTGGCAGCCGGTGCGAGGGACGCGCCCGGGAGCGCCAGCTTCTGGCCGGGGTAGATGATGCTGGACATTGTCAGGCGGTTGGCGGACAGGATGTCGGCGAGCTTGACGCCGTTCCTGGCAGCGATGCCGGAGAGGGTGTCCCCGGACTTGATGGTGTAGGAACCCGAGGCGGGGGCCGTCGCGGCCGGTGCCACCGGGGCGGGGGCAGCAGGGGCCGGGGCAGCCGGGGCCGACGGGGCAGGTGCCTCGGTGCCGCCGCCGATCTTGATCTGCTGGCCGGGGTAGATGATGGAGCCCAGGTTGAGCCCGTTCCAGCCGAAGACCTCGGAGAGCTTGACGCCGTGGCGGGCTGCGATGGCGCCGAGCGTGTCGCCCGACTTTACGGTGTAGACGCTGCCGGCGGCCGCGGCGGCGGGAGTGGCGGGAGCCGCCGGCTCCGGCTCCGTGGACGAGCCGCCAAGCTTGATCTTCTGGCCGGGGTAGATCAGGGTGTTCGCCTGCAGCCCGTTCAGTTCCAGGATGGCGTAAGTGTCCAGGCCGAACTTGCCGGCGATTCCGCTGATCGTGTCACCGCGGGCAATGGTGTACTCCTCGGGGACGGAGACCTGGGCGGGCCGGAACGCGGACGGCACGGCCGCCGGTACCGAATTGGCAGGGATCAACGCCGAACCCAGCGAGCGGGCGGTCTGACCCTGTGCCTGTGCCTGCATTGCCGCGGCGAGGGTGGCCGGGATGGCGCGGGTGCGGGATTCGGCCGCAGCCGGCTGGGCCATCGCCAGTGAAGAAAGGACGACGGCGGGGAGGGCAGCCGTCGTGGCCGCAATCATCGGCAGGCTGGACCGCGTGGTGGGCTTTGGCGAACGTGACGTCGTCATGGGAAAGGTCCTCTTCTCAGCGGCGAACGCTGCGGGTCTGGCCGGCAATACTGGTGTTACCAGTGTGACTCAAGTTATAGCTGTTACAAATGTGATCCATGTGAATCTCTCATGATTTGCGAATTAGCACAAGAACTGTTTGACATTCCGCAAACAAGTGTTTGCGGAGTGTCGGTCCGGGAGCCCCGGCGCGGAAACGCCGCCGCTGCCCGGCACCCGGCATTGAGCTGCCCGGCACCCGCATTGAAAAGAAAGCCGCAGCCGGGGCAGCCGGCATTTAATCGGCGGGCGCCGACTAGGCGCAGAGCCTGCCGGCATGGCAATCTTGATCCGTGAGTAATGTAGAAAGCCTTGTGGGCGAATGGCTGCCCCTGCCCGATGTCGCACAGCTGCTGAACGTTTCGATTACGAAGGTCCATGCCCTCCTGGACGAGCGCGCGCTGGCGGCACTGCGGGTCGGTGAGCGCCGGATCCGGTGCGTTCCTGCCGACTTCATCCAGGACGGCCACGCCGTGGAGAGCCTCAAGGGAACGATTGTGGTCCTCGCGGACGCCGGCTATTCCGACGAGGAACTCATTACCTGGTTGTTTACGCCGGATGAATCCCTGCGCGGCCGTCCGATCGATGCCCTCCGCGAGGGGCGCAAAACGGAAATCCGGCGCCGGGCGCAGTCCCTGGCCTGGTAGCACCGAAGAACGCTCCGGTCCTCAACGACTGCAGGCCCTGCACCTCCCATGTGAGGTGCAGGGCCTGCAGTCGTTGATGCCGCAGTCGATGCCTGCGTGGAGTGCCGCCGGGGCCGCGGCTCAGGCCGCGCGGCTGACAGTGGCCTCGGCCAGCTTCCGCAGCGCCGTTTTGGGCAGTTCGTCCAGCGGCAGCAGATCCAGGGCGGCAAAGGCCGCGCGGCCGAATTCCTCGATCAGCACCTCCGTGGCCTGGAGTGCGCCGCAGTCCGCGATGATGCGGCGGATTTCATCCACGTCGGCGTCGCCCAGCCCCGGGCTGCCGAGCTTCGCGTCGATGAACTCGGACTCGGCAGGGCCGGCCAGGTCCAGGGCAAAGGCGATCAGCACGGTCCGCTTGCCTTCACGCAGATCGTCGCCTGCAGGCTTTCCGGTGGTGACCGGATCGCCGAAGACGCCCAGGACGTCGTCGCGGAGCTGGAAGGCCTCGCCCAACGGAAGGGCAAAGGCCGAGTAGCCACGCAGCAGCTCGTCGCCGGCGCCGGCCAGGGCGCCGCCCAGGGCCAGCGGATGCTCGGTGGAGTATTTGGCCGATTTGAAACGGATGATGGACTGGGCGCGGCTGACTGCTCCGGCCCGGTCCCGCCGGGGCCCGGCAACCTCCTCGAGGATGTCGAGGTACTGGCCCGCCATGACCTCGGCGCGCATCAGGTTGAAGATCAGCCGCGCCCGGCTCCCGGAGGCTGCGCTCTGCCCGATTTCGGTGAAGGACTCCTCGCTGAACGACAGGCACAGGTCACCGGTCAGGATGGCTGCGGCGTGTCCGAACCGTTCACTGTCCAGGGCCCAGCCCTGCGTCTCGTGCAGGTCGCTGAAGCGGCGGTGCACGCTGGGGCCGCCCCTGCGGGTGTCAGAGCGGTCGATGATGTCGTCGTGGATCAGGGCGGCCGCCTGGAACAGCTCCAGCGCGGAGCCTGCAGTCACGACCTCGTTGGCCCCCGCCCCGCCGCCGGCGCCGCGCCAGCCCCAGTAGCACATCAGTGCCCGGAGACGTTTGCCGCCGGTGACGAGGTTCGAGATGGATCCCATCAGCGGATCGATGTCCGGGGAGATCGAGGACATCACCGCCTGGCGGGTGGTCAGGAAATCGGTGAGTTTTCCGGCGACGGCGGCCACATAGGCGGCCTGTTCCAGACGCAGCTGCTCCGCGAGGGTCACTTGACGGACTCGGCGGCGACGTTCGCACCGATGGTGAAGGTGGAGACCCCGGCGGTTTCCAGCACGGAAATGTTGACCGTTTCGGTCTCACCGCGGAGGAAGTCCTTGGACGGTACTGCCCCGACAGTTTCCCCCGGAACCGCCTTGAAGCCCTGGGCTTCCAGTTCCTTCGTGTAGAAGGCAAGCACCTCGGCCGACGGCGCGGAGATGCTGCCGACGAGGGCCACCGTGGCGGGCTCCGTGGTCTTGTCAAAGCTGCTGGAGACGACCTTCGCTCCGGGCATCACCGGCAGGAGCGTTTCCGGGAACCCGGGAACCATCGCACCGACGGTGGCCGAGGTCCCGGGTTCAGCGGAGGGGCTGGCCGGCGCGGTCGTGGTGGGCTGGGCCGCGGACGGCGCAGCCGAGACCGACGAGGAGCCCGAGGCAGCGGCCCCGGGGTTGGCGGGGGTGCATGCCGCCAGGGCCATCAGCGTGCCCGCCGCCAAAACGGCTGCCGCGGCACGCTTGCGCTGTCCAAATACCTTCACAGGGACTTTCCTCCTGGTGTTGACGCCGGATTCAGCCTCCAGTTTAGTCAGTCCCGGGGCATAGGATTGAAGTTGTGGTGCCGGACGAGGATATACAGCAGCGGGAGCAGTCTCCCCAGGGCGCAGCCAGGCGGCCCAGCGAAGCGCAAATGCGGGAGCTCCGGCGGAGCAGCATCATGCACGTCGACATGGACGCGTTCTTTGTGTCCGTGGAGCTGCGCAGCCGCCCGGCGCTCGTGGGCAGGCCCGTTATCGTGGGCTACCCTGCGGACCGGTCCGTCGTGCTCTCCGCCTCCTACGAAGCCCGGAAATTCGGCGTCAAATCCGCCATGCCGATGGTGGTGGCCATGCGGATGTGTCCCTCAGCCGTCGTCATCGAGCCCCGGCACAAGCTGTACTACGAGGTCTCCGTCCAGATTATGGAGATCTTCGGGTCCATCACCGAACTGGTGGAGCCGCTCAGCGTGGACGAGGCCTTCCTTGACGTCGGGGGAGCGATCCGCCGGCTGGGCCCGCCCCGCGCGATCGGCGAACTCATCCGCACCCGAGTCCGCAGTGAACTGGGCATCACCGCGTCCGTGGGGATAGCCGCCAGCAAGTTCGTGGCGAAGATTGCCTCCACCCGGTGCAAACCGAACGGGCTGCTGCTCATCGGTCCGGAGGAGACCGTCCCGTACCTGCACAGCCTTCCGGTCAGTGCCCTCTGGGGCGTCGGCGCCAAAACGGTGGAGGTGCTATCCCGGATGGGCATCCGGACCGTGGCCGACGTCGCGGCCTCCCCGCTCCCGTCCCTGAAGAAGGTGCTCGGTGCCTCCGGGGAACATGTCTACCGGCTGTCGTGGGGAATTGACCCCCGCCCGGTGACCCCCGTCCGGCTCGAGAAGAGCATTGGCGCGGAAGAGACCTTCGCGGTGGACACTGCGGACGAGGCACTGCTGCACCGGGAACTGCTGCGCCTCTCGCACCGCACGGCGGAGCGGCTCCGCAGTGCCGGCATGCACGCCCGTACCGTGGCCCTCAAGCTGCGCTATGCGGACTTCTCCACGATCACCCGCAGCCGCACTGTCAGCACGCCGATCGACAGCGCCCAACTGCTGTACGCCGTCGCCCTCCAGCTCCTGGAGTCGGTCGGCGACCGCCCCATGACCGTGCGGCTCGTGGGCATCCGCGCCGAACAGCTCGAAGAGGCCGCACAGGCGCCCCTGCAGCTCAGCCTTGACCGCCGGGACGACAACTGGCGGGCCGCGGAGCAGGTCCTGGACCAGGTGACCAGGAAATTTGGCACAAAGTCCGTGCTTCCGGCCAGGCTCCTGGACCCCGGGAGCAACTCAGGCTGATCCCGGGTTGTCAATCACGCACTTCTTGAAGTCAAGGGGACGTTCGGCATCTTTCAGAACAGGGCGCAACAAACTATCCTTATTTATACGTAAGTTTGGAACGACTGGAACGAGCGTTCGGACTAAATGCAGGACCAGCTGAACACCCCGGAAGGGGCCGTGGAGAACCCCATTCGACCAATGGCGGCGATTGGGAACCACGCGGGGATCCCGCACGTTGTGGGTTTAGGGACACTGGCCGCGTCAGTCTGGACGTCGGCCGATTTAAGGAGGTCGTGATGCCGCTCTCGGAGCACGAACAGAAGTTGCTGGAGCAACTTGAGAAGCAGCTGCATGAGGACGACCCAAAGTTCGCCAGCTCGATGGGCTCGGACGCGGGACGTTCATGGTCAACCCGCCATTTGGTGATCGGTGTCCTGGCCACGCTGGCCGGCGTCGTGCTCCTGCTCTTTGGCGTGACGATCCAAAATATCTTCGTCGGAGTCCTCGGCTTTGTGGTCATGGGGGCCGGTGTCTACTACGCCACCATGCGCGGTGCTGCCGCCGGCAAGGCCAAAGCCTCCGGTGCGGCCCGGAAGTCCGGGAAGCCCAGGAGTTCGTTCATGAGCAATCTTGAGGAACGCTGGGACGAGAGGCACCGCGGGGAACCCTAAACCCCGGCCCGGCTCGCCGAACCTCCAGTCCGTTCTCCACTTTCCACCACAGGGAAACCCCAGGTGGCATAGAAGACCCGCCCCGGCGGGTCTTTTGTCGTTAACCAGGGTTGGCCATGCCCGGACGGGGCCGGGAGCCGCGCCGTGCGCCGGATGCCGTGGCGCCGTCCGATAAATCCCCTCCACTTTCCCTCCACTGCGCCCCACGGCCCCGATTCCCAGCCATTACGGGGAAGAAAGCGGCCCTCGACCCACAAATTGACGCCGAATCGTTCGGCGTGTCGTTGACTGGGGAGGGATGTGGAGTAATGTGGAGGACGTAAGAGGGTAGTGGCAGCACAGGGGACGTTGGGCTTCCTACGATCAGACAGGCGGTGGGCCGTGTTTCTCGGCACACATTCGCCGCATCTGGACGAAAAAGGTCGAATCATCCTTCCCGCGAAGTTCCGCGAGGAGCTTGCCGGGGGACTGGTTCTCACAAGGGGCCAGGAACGCTGCATCTACGTCTTCAGTGAGGCGGAATTCGGCCGGGTTCACGAGCAAATGCGGGAGGCCCCAATCTCCAGCAAGCAGGCTCGTGACTACATCCGTGTTTTCCTCTCTGGAGCCTCCGACGAGGTACCTGACAAGCAGGGGCGCGTGACGATTCCGCCGGCGCTCCGGGAGTACGCAGGGCTCGGCAGGGAACTCGCCGTTATTGGTGCAGGAACCCGCGCTGAGATCTGGGACGCCCAGGCCTGGAACGAGTACCTCGCCGAGAAGGAAACGGTCTTCTCGGAGACCGACGACGCAATACCGGGGATTCTCTGAGTCCCCACAGGAACCAGGCAGCACTGCATGATTCTTGACCGAGATCTCCAGCCGCCCATCCGGTTGTTTTCCTGGCTCACTTCCCCGGAGCCAGGCGGACGCAGGGTAGGCGCGGATGGGGATCTGGATTAAGAAGCGGCACGCGCAGCCAGCACCGCACTCCAGGAACCAGCCGGACAAACGAAAGGACGCAGGCATGACGGACCCTGACCAGTCGAAGCCCACGTCCGAACGCCATGTACCGGTCCTCAAGGACCGGTGCATCAATTTGTTGGCACCAGGGTTCGAGGCGGCGCGCAGCCGCGGCGAGACCCCCGTGGTCATCGACGCCACCCTGGGCATGGGCGGCCACGCCGAGGCCATGCTGCAGCGCTTTCCGGACCTGCACCTGATCGGCATCGACCGTGACGAGGAAGCCCTGGCCCTCGCGGGGGAGCGCCTCCAGCCCTTCGCCGGCCGGATTGACCTCGTGCACGCCGTGTACGACGAAATCCCCGAAATCCTTGCGGACCTGGGCTTCGCGGAGGTCCACGGGGTCCTGATGGACCTCGGCGTCTCCTCCCTCCAGCTGGACGAACGGGAACGCGGCTTCGCGTACTCCTTCGACGCCCCGCTGGACATGCGCATGGACACGAGCCGCGGCCAGACCGCCGCCGACGTCGTCAACAACTACAGCGAAGAGGATCTGGTCCGGATCATCCGGAAATGGGGCGAGGAGAAGTTCGCCGGCCGCATCGCCAACCGGATCGTCACCGCCCGCGCCGTGAAGCCTTTCACGACAACGGGGGAGCTCGTCGAGCAGATCCGCGATGTTGTCCCCTCCGGCGCCGCAAAAACGGGCGGACATCCGGCAAAGCGCACCTTCCAGGCGCTCCGGATCGAAGTCAACGAAGAACTCGATGTCCTGGAACGCGCCGTCCCCGCGGCCATCAACGCCATCGCCGTCGGCGGCCGCGTGGTCGTCATGTCGTACCACTCGCTGGAGGACAAGATCGTCAAGGGCTTCTTCCAGGCAGGATCCAAATCCTCCGCACCGCTCGGCTTCCCCGTGGAACTCGAAGAGCACAAGGCCGAGCTGAAAACCCTGACGAAGGGCACGGAAGTGCCCACCGCCGCCGAAATCGCCGAGAATCCACGCGCGGCGTCCGCCAGACTCCGCGCCGTGGAACGCATCAAAGCCAGGAGGGCCGCATGAGCACCGCCGCTGTCAACAGATTCCCCGTTGCCACAGGCGCGACGGCCCGCGCCCTGCCCGGGATCACCCCCGGCACCGGCCCCGCCCGGAAGGCGCGCACTCCGCTCTCCCTGGTCCGGTCAACCCCGCAGAAGCGCCGCGCCCCGTTCGTTGTGCTCTGCTTTGGCCTCCTGGCCGTGGCGCTGATGGCGGTACTGGTCCTCAACATTTCCGTGTCCACCGCGCAGTACCAGCTGGTGCAGCTGCGGAGCGAGCAGTCCACGCTGACGAAACAGAACCAGGACCTGACCCAGCAGGTGCAGAACTTTGACGCCCCGCAGAACCTGGCCGCCAAGGCCACCGAGCTGGGCATGGTGGCTTCGACCGCCAAGGGCCAGATCGACCTTTCCACCCTGACCGTCACCGGCAAGGCCAAGCCCGCGGTGAAGGGCGACGCCCCCGGCGCCGTCATTGCCGCCCCCGCCGTGGCCGGACAACTCAGCGTCGTCCCGCCGGCCACCGTGAAGGAGCCGCTCGCGAACCGTAAACCCGCAGCCCCGGCCGACTCGGCCGATGGGCCTGCTGCCGCCGCACCGGCTGCCGCTGCCGCCGCCAAACCGGCCGCCGAGGCCGTGCCGGTCCCGCCGGCAAAACCGGCAGTCGAACTCCACGGAGGCTCCGTTCCTGCCCCCGCGCAGAAGGTGCCGGGACAGTAACGCAGGACGGACCACCAGCCAGGCAAGCAGCAAGGAAACATCGTGGCCCAGAACACCGGCAAGGCACGCAAAGCGAAAGCGCCGAGCGCGACCCGGCGGCTGCGGCTGGGCCTCGGCGTCATGCTGACGCTACTGCTCGTCGTCGGCGGAAAGCTCTTCCTGGTCCAGGGCCTCGACGTCGGCGGCATGGCTGAGGCCGCCCTGCAGAACAGGCTCACCCCCATCGAACTGCCCGCCGAGCGCGGCAGCATCCTGGATGCCAACGGCACCGTCCTGGCCAGCAGCGTGATCCGCTATAACCTCGTGGTCGACCAGACCGTCAACACCAAGACCGAGGAGTTCCGCCGGCTGGAGCCGGTGGACGGCAAGGAAGAGCTCGTCAAGGTCTCCCGGGACCAGGGCATCAACGAACTCGCAGCCGTGCTGGGAATGGCCAAAGACACCCTCAAGGACGCACTGACGGGGGACCAGCGCTACTACATCGTGGCCAAGGACCTGAAGCCCGACGTCGAGGACCGCATCGCCAAGCTCCAGATCCCCGGCATCGTCACCGAAGGCACCAGCAAGCGGGTGTACCCCAACGGATCGGTGGCCGGCGGGATCGTTGGCTTCCTCAAGGACGGCACCACCGGCCAGGCCGGCCTCGAGCAGACCCAGGACGAGGTCCTCCGGGGAACCGCGGGCAAGCGGCTCTTCGAAATCGGCGCCGACGGGCTGCGCATCCCGGTCGGAGTCGACCAGCTGACCCCGGCCGTCAACGGCAAGGACATCAAGCTCACCCTGAACGCGGACCTCCAGTACTTCGCCCAGCAGGCCATCCAGAGCCAGCGGGACAAGCTCAGCGCCGAGTGGGGCGTGGTGATCGTCCAGGACATCAAGACCGGCGACATCATCGCCATGGCGGACACCAACTCCCCGGACCCCAACGACCCGGGCAAGTCCGATGCCCAGGACCGCGGCGTCCGTGCCGTCACCGCGGCCTACGAACCCGGATCGGTGCAAAAGATGATCACGGCCGCGGCCCTGATCGAGGAAGGCGAGTCCTTCCCGCTGGACAAGTTCACCATCCCGTCCTCGTACACCGTGGACGGGCAGACGTTCAGCGACTCCTTCGCGCACGGCACCGAGGAACGGACCCTGGCCGGCATCCTGGGCTGGTCGATGAACACCGGCACGGTCATGGCCGGCGAACGGCTCAGCAAGGAGCAGCGCTACGACTGGCTGAAGAAGTTCGGCATCGGCGAAGCCCCGGACATCGGACTGCCCGCCGAGGCCACGGGCATCCTGACCCCCCACGAGCAGTGGGACGGGCGCCAGGAGTACACCGTGCTGTTCGGCCAGGGCGTCTCGCAGTCCACGCTCCAGACCGTCCGGGCCTTTCAGAGCGTCGGGAACAACGGGGTGATGCTCCAGCCGCGGCTGATCGACAGCTACATCAACCCGGACGGCACCGAGGAAAAGGTTCCGGCGCAGCCGTCGCGGGAGATCGTCACCCCGGACACCGCCCGGCAGGTGCGGGACATCCTCGAGAGCGCCGTCACGGAGGGCCAGATCAAGGAGGCCGGCCTGGACGGCTACCGGGTCGGGGCGAAGACCGGCACCTCGCAGTCGCCGTGCGACGACGGCACCGCCGGCTTCTGCGGCTTCACGGCGTCGATGGTGGGGATGGCGCCGATGGACGATCCGCGGTTTATTGTTGAAGTGGTCCTGCAACGGCCCAAGGGCGATATCTACGGCATCTCGAACGGACCGGTGTTCCGGTCCGTGATGAGCCAGGCGCTGCGGACGTACAACGTCCCGCCGTCCACCGGGGAACCCGTCCGGCTGCCGCAGTTCGTCAAGTAGCACCCGCGCGGGAACCAGCACCACGCACGTCCGCCACCAACCTGTACCGGGAATACTGAGCCTGCGGGCCGGAGCAATCCTCCGTGCGCAGCGCCAGATCCACCAGCACCACCAACGGAGATCCACGTGTCAGACCAGAATGCCCCCGGCGCTTCCGCAGCGCCGTCCGGCCCGGGCTCCACCCCGGGCTTCCGGCCCACGGCCGTAGCTGCCGTGCCGCTCGCCACCATCGGCGAGGCAATCGGCGTCGTGGTCCCCGGAGCGTCCGGCTCCGTCCCGGTCACCGGGATCTCCCTGAATTCCCGCACCGTCCAGCCCGGCGACCTCTACGTGGCCCTGCCCGGCGCGAGCCGGCACGGTGCCGACTTCGTCTCGCAGGCCGTGGCGGCCGGAGCCGCCGCCGTGCTGACGGACGACGCCGGCGCGCGCCTGCTGGCGTTCTCCCACGACATCGCCGTGCCGGTGCTGCTGGCCGAGGAACCCCGCAGCCTCGTGGGGCGGCTGTCCGCCCTGATCTACCGGAGCCGGCCGCAGGACCAGCCCGCTCCGGCCCTCTACGGCGTCACGGGCACCAACGGCAAGACCACCACGACCTACTTCATCAACGCCCTGCTGCAGGCCCTCGGGCAGAAGACAGGACTGATCGGCACCATCGAGATCCTGGCCGGCGGGGAGCCGATCCCCAGCCTCCTCACCACCCCGGAGTCCACCGACGTCCACGCCCTGCTGGCCCTGATGCGCGAACGCGGCCTCGATGCCGCCTCGATGGAAGTCTCCTCGCACGCGATCTCCTTCCACCGCGTGGACGGGGTCGAGTTCGACGTCGCCGGCTTCACCAACCTGACCCAGGACCACCTCGACCTGCACGGCAGCATGGAGGAGTACTTCCAGACCAAGGCCCGGCTCTTCACCCCCGGGCGGGCCCGCCGCGCCGTCGTGACCGTCGACGACGACTGGGGCGTGCAGCTCGCCGCCTCCGCCGGCATCCCGGTGACCACGCTGGCCACGCACGTCACCGGCGGGGCGACAAGTCTGCCCGCGGCCGCGGCCGCGGACTGGACAGTCCTCCAGCCGGCCCCGCGCGGACTCGGCACGGTCTTTACCCTCCGCCACCGCGACGGCACCGAGCTGCGCGTCCACACCGGGCTGCCCGGAAGCTTCAATGTGGCCAACGCCGCGCTGGCGACCGTCATGGTGCTCGCGGGCGGCCATGATGCCGCCGCGGTCCAGGCCGCCCTCGATACCGGTGACCCCTTCACCGTCGCCGTCCCCGGCCGGATGCAGCTCGTCTCCACCGCCCCGGCCGCGGTGGTCGACTTTGCGCACAACCCCGACGCCCTGGCCCGCGCACTGGAGGCCGTCCGCTCCCCGGAGCCGGGGTCCCGGGTGATCATCGTCTTTGGCGCCACCGGACAGCGCGACCAGGGCAAGCGCCCCGCCATGGGTGCCATCGCCGCCCGTCTCGCCGACATCGTCATTGTCAGCGACGATGACCCGCACGACGAGGACGCCGCGGAGATCCGCGCCGACGTCCTGGTGGGCGCGGTCGAGGCGAAGGAGCACGAGGGCCTGGACTGCAGCATCATGGAGGTTTTCCCCCGCGATGCCGCCATCCGGAAAGCCGTGGAACTCGCGGAGCCGGCCGACACCATCCTCGTCGCGGGACGGGGCCACGAAATTTGGCAGGAAGTCAAGGGCGTCAACCTCGCCCTGGACGACAGGGTGGAGCTCCGCTCTGCCTTGACAGCCCGGGGATTCACCGTTCTCGAAGACCAGCGGATAGAGTCCTAAACCGAGATGATTGCATTTACCGCGGCGGAAATCGCCGACATAACCAATGGCCGGCTGGCCGCCGAACCGGGAACCACCCCCGGCTCCGTGGTCACCGACTCCCGGGAAGCCACCCCGGGTTCCCTCTACGTGGCCAAGCCGGGCGAGGCGGCCGACGGCCACAACTTCGTCGGGGCTGCCTTCGACCGCGGCGCCGTGCTGGCCTTGGTCGAACACGACGTCGCCGACGCCGCCGGCGGCAACTACCCCGCCGTCGTGGTCCAGGACTCGGTCCTCGCGATGGGCGCCCTGGCCGCGGAAACGGTCCGGCGGATCCGCGCGGGCCGCGCGGCCGACGGCGAGCCGCTGACCGTGATTGGCATCACCGGGTCCGCCGGCAAGACCACCACCAAGGACCTGCTGGCCGGGATCCTGGCCGCGGAAGGCAACACGGTTTCCCCGCAGGGTTCCTACAATGGCGAAGTCGGCGTCCCGCTCACCGTCTTCAAGGCCGGGCTCGACACCCGGTACCTGGTGATCGAGATGGGCGCCACCGGCGTCGGACACATCCGCTACCTCGCCGAGATGGTCCGCCCCGACATCGGGGTGGTCCTTGGTGTCGGCACGGCCCACGCCGGTGAATTCGGCGGCGTGGACAACATCGCCCTCGCCAAGGGCGAGCTCGTCGAAGCCCTGCCGGCCACCGGCACGGCCGTCCTCAACCTGGACGACGCCCGCGTCGCCGCCATGGCCGCGCGCACCCGGGCCACCGTGCTCGGCTACAGCGCCCAGCCGGCCCGCGACAGCCTGACTGCCGAAATCCGTGCCGGGGTCCGTGCCGAAGGCCTTGAGCTGACGGCCGGCGGCAGCCCCGAATTCGACCTTTTCCTGCCGGGTGAAAGCGCCGGGCAGCACGTCGCGGCCCGGCTGATCGGCGCCCACCACATCGCCAACCTGCTGGCAGCGGCGTCGGCGGCCCACGCCGCCGGCGTCCCCGCCGCACGCATCGCGGCCTCCCTGAGCGCCCAGACTGCCGCCAGCCGGTGGCGGATGGAACGCACCGAACGGCCCGACGGCGTCACCGTTATCAACGACGCGTACAACGCCAACCCGGAATCCATGCGCGCCGCGCTGCGCACCCTCGCCGACCTCGGGCAGGGCCGCCGCACCTGGGCCGTGCTCGGGGCCATGCTGGAACTGGGCCCCGACTCCATCCGTGAACACATGGCGGTGGGCACCCAGGTGGTCCGACTCAACATCTCCCGGCTCGTCGTCGTCGGACGCGAGGCCCGGTCGCTGTATGTCTCAGCCGTCAACGAGGGGTCCTGGGGCGACGAGTGCGTCTTCGCCGAGACCTCGGAGGAGGCCTACGAGCTGCTGCAGGCCGCGCTGGAGCCCGGTGACCTGGTGCTCTTCAAATCCTCCAACAGCATCGGCCTGCGCCATCTGGGCGATCGGATAGCATTACCCCCACAGACCCCCGGGGCCGCTGCCGGTCCCGCTGAGGGAGGGGCTGCCGTAAACGCAGCCGGAGACGCCGCCGGAACCGCCACTGAAGGGAGTGCGCTGCTGTGATTGCACTGCTGATGGGCTCTGGTCTGGCCTTGCTGTTCGCCTTCCTGGGCACCCCGCTCTTTATCCGCTTCCTGGTCCGCAAGAGCTACGGACAATTCATCCGGGATGACGGACCCACCACACACCACACCAAGCGCGGCACTCCCACCATGGGCGGGACTATCGTGGTCCTGGCGGTGCTCGCCAGTTACGGCATCACGCACGGCGTGATGTGGATGATCAACCCGGCATCCCCGGGCCCGTCCGCCTCGGCCCTGCTGCTGTTGTTCCTCATGGTCGGCATGGGGCTGGTCGGTTTCCTGGATGACTTCATCAAGATCTCCAAGCAGCGAAGCCTGGGCCTGAACGCGAAGGCCAAGCTGTTCCTGCAGGCCGCCGTCGGCATCATCTTCGCGGTCCTGGCCCTGCAGTTCCCGGACGAGAACGGCGTGACTCCCGCGTCCTACCAGATCTCCCTGGTCCGCGACATCCCGTGGCTGAACCTGGCCTTCGCCGGCACCCTGATCGGCGCCATCCTCTTCGTGCTGTGGTCGAACCTGATCATCACCGCCGCCACCAACGGCGTGAACCTCACGGACGGCCTCGACGGCCTCGCCGCCGGCGCCTCCATCATGGTCTTCGGCGCCTACACGCTGATGGGGATCTGGCAGAGCAACCAGTCCTGCGGTTCGCCCCGGCAGGCCGGCGCCGGCTGCTACACCGTCCGGGACCCGCTGGACCTGGCCCTGCTCGCCGCCATCCTCAGCGCGGCGCTGGTCGGCTTCCTGTGGTGGAACACCTCACCGGCCAAGATCTTCATGGGCGACACCGGGTCGCTGGCCATCGGCGGCGCCGTCGCCGGCTTCGCCATCCTGTCCCGGACCGAGCTGCTGCTCGCCTTCATCGGCGGCCTCTTCGTCCTGATCACCCTCTCGGTGATCATCCAGGTCGGCTACTTCAAGATCACCAAGGGCAAACGTTTCTTCAAGATGGCCCCGCTCCAGCACCACTTTGAACTTAAAGGCTGGGCCGAGGTCACCGTCGTCGTCCGGTTCTGGATCCTCTGCGGACTCTTCGTCGCTGCCGGCCTGGGCATCTTCTACGCCGAATGGGTGGTCCTGCTGTGACCGGTCAGATTCCCGCACCCCTCACCACCTCACCGCGGCTCCAGGGCCTGGTCAGCTGGGACTCCGACTGGGCCGGACTCCGCGTCGTGGTCACCGGCATCGGGGTCTCCGGCTTCGCCGCCGCCGACACGCTGATCGAACTGGGCGCCCGCGTGGTTGTCGTAGACGCCGCCACCAGCCCCACCGCGCTGGCCCAGGCGGACACCCTCCGAATCGTCGGCGCCGCCGACGTCCTGCTGGGCGAGGATGCCGTGGAGACCGTTCCCAAAATCGATGGCGCCAAGCCGGACCTGATCGTCACCTCCCCGGGCTGGCGTCCGGACCAGGCGCTGCTCGCCGCCGCGGCCCGGGCCCACATCCCGGTCTGGGGCGACGTCGAACTCGCCTGGCGGCTCCGCGAACGCCAGGGGCGCAAGACCGCCGACTGGCTGACCATCACCGGCACCAACGGCAAGACCACCACCGTCGGGCTGACTGAGTCGATGCTTCAGGCGGCCGGGCTCAAGGCCATCGCCGTCGGCAACGTCGGCACGCCGATCCTGGACGCCCTGCGCGATCCGGTGGACTACGACGTCTTCGCCGTCGAGCTCTCCAGCTTCCAGCTGCACTGGAGCCACTCGGTCTCGCCGGTGGCGAGCGTCTGCCTCAACGTCGCGGAGGACCACGTCGACTGGCACGGCTCCTACGCGTCCTACCTGGCGGACAAGGCCAAGGTCTACGAAAACACCCAGAAGGCGGCCATCTACAACGCCGAGCAGATCGAAACCGAACGCATGGTTGAGGACGCCGACGTCGTCGAAGGCTGCCGTGCGGTGGCCTTCACCACGCTCACGCCGGCCGTCAGCATGCTCGGCGTCGTCGAAGGTCTGCTGGTGGACCGCGCCTTCATCGCCGAGCGCAAGGACAGTGCCGCCGAACTGGCAGCGGTGTCGGACCTCGGCCCGGTGGCTCCCCGCCACATGGTGGCCAATGCCCTCGCCGCCGCTGCCCTCGTCCGGGCCTACGGCGTCGAACCGGCCGCCGTCCGCACGGGCCTGCTGAACTACCTGCCGGGGGACCACCGCATCCAGCCCGTCGCCCGCCACGAAGGTATCCTCTGGGTCAACGACTCCAAGGCCACGAACCCGCATGCCGCCGCCGCCTCGCTCTCCGCATTCGAGAGCGTCGTGTGGATAGCCGGCGGGCTGTCCAAGGGCGTCAACTACGAGCCGCTGGTCCAGGAGCACGCCCGGCGGCTCAAGGCCGTGGTCCTGATCGGGGCCGACTCCGGCGATCTCCGCTCCGCGCTGCAGCGACACGCACCCGATGTCCCCGTGATCGATGCGGGGAAGGGCGAAAATGAAGACGTGCAGACTGCCGGGACGGCCGGCGCCGTGGCAGGATCCCCACCGATTACCGGTGCGACTGTGATGGCCCAGGCCGTTGCGTCGGCGGCGCAGCTGGCCGCCTCAGGGGACACTGTGCTCCTGGCCCCGGCGGCAGCATCCATGGATCAGTTCTCTTCCTACGCTCACCGTGGCGACGCCTTCATCGAAGCTGTCCGCGAGCTCGTGGAAGGGCAGGCTCAGACCAGCGAGGAGTAACAATGGTCAGCACGCCCACACGTCACCCCGCGGCCGCATCGGCCGCAACCAAGACGCCCGTCGCGAAGTCACCGTCAGCGAAAGCCCCGGCGCCCGCGGCGGCAACAGGCCCGCAGGCGGCCGTCCGGAAGGCCCAGGGCTGGCACCGGGCCTTTTGGTCCGCCCTGGAAGGAACCGGGAAGTCCCGCAACGGCTCCACGTACTACCTGATCCTGGGATCGACCCTCGCGCTGACGGCCATCGGCATCATGATGGTGCTGTCCGCTTCTAGCGTCGAAGCCATCGCGGCCGGGGAGTCGCCCTACTCCGCGGCCCTCAAGCAGGGGATGTTCGCCGGGATCGGCCTGTTCAGTATGTTCCTGCTCTCGCGCGTCAACGTGGTGTGGCTCAAGCGCGGCGCCTGGTTCGCCATCCTCGTGGCGTTCGTGCTGCTGGTGCTCGTGCTGCTCATCGGCCGCAGCGCCCTCGGCAACCAGAACTGGATCGACGTCGGACCCTTCACGTTCCAGCCCTCCGAGGCGGCCAAGCTCGCGCTTGCCCTGTGGATGGCCACCGTCCTGGACCGCAAGGCCAAGCTGCTGTCCCAGGCCAAGCATGCCCTGATTCCCGTCGTACTGCCGGGCGCCGCCGGCGTGATCGGGCTCATCCTCATGGGCAACGACCTCGGCACCGCCATGATCGTCATGATGATCACCGCCGCCGCCCTGTTCTTCGCCGGAGTGCGGCTGTACCTGTTCGGCATCGCCGGGATCTTCCTCGCCGCGGCCACCGCCGTCCTGGCCATCACGAGCCCCAACCGTGTCTGCCGCATCCTGTCCTGGACCGGGCAGACCTGCGCGGACGGCTCCGACCTGAACTACCAGTCCACCAACGGCCTCTACGGGCTCGCCTCCGGCGGATGGTTCGGCGTGGGGCTGGGCCAAAGCCGGCAGAAGTACAGCTGGATCCCGGAAGCCCACAATGACTTCATCTTCGCCATCATCGGCGAGGAGCTCGGACTCGTCGGAACCCTGGTGGTGCTTGTCCTCTTCGCCATCCTCGGCACGGCCATCTACCGCGTCGTGGTGGCCCAGAAGGCCATGTTCCACCGGGTCCTGGCCGGCACCATCATGGTCTGGCTGCTCGGCCAGGCGACGGTCAACATGGCCGTGGTCACCGGACTGGCCCCCGTGGTCGGCATCCCGCTCCCGTTCATTTCCTACGGCGGCTCGGCGCTGCTCATGTCGCTGTGCGCGATCGGCGTAGTCTTGTCACTGGCCCGCGCCCAGATGGCGCCCGGCCTGCAGCCCAAACGGCTGTTCAGGTTCGGCCCGGCCGGGCTCGCCGCGTCCCTGCGGAAGCGGACCGCGGCGCGTGCCGCGGCCGGCAAATCGGAAAAACCCGGCAAATCCGGCAAACCCAGTAAATCCGGCAAACCCAGCAATCCCGCACGAAAGCGTAATTAGGCCTCTATGAGCACCGAATCCTCCTTGTCCGTCGTCCTCGCCGGCGGCGGAACAGCCGGGCACATCAGCCCGCTCCTGGCCATCGCCAACGCACTCCGCGAGGCCCGCCCCGGGGTGCGGCTCCTGGCTGTCGGAACGCCCGGGGGGATGGAAGCCCGGCTGGTCCCGGCCGCGGGACTGGACCTCGCCACGGTCAGCCGGGTGCCCTTCCCGCGCAGGCCTTCCATGGACCTGCTTCGGCTCCCCGGCCGGCTGGCCGGTGCGGTGAAGCAGGCCGGCGTCATCCTCGATGAGGCCGAAGCGGACGTCCTGGTCGGCGTCGGCGGGTACGTCTGCACCCCGATGTACCTCGCCGCCTGGCGCCGGAAAATTCCCATCGTCATCCACGAGGCGAACACCCGCCCGGGACTGGCGAACCGCGTGGGTGCCCGGCTGGGCGGACACGTCGCCGTGGCCTTCGCTGCCACCAGGCTGGGCGCCTCCCGGCACGTCGGCATGCCGATGCGCAAGGAAATCTCCGGCCTTGACCGGACCGCGGCCAGGACCGCGGCCCGGGCCGCCCTCGGCCTGGACCCGGACCGTCCGGCACTGATTGTCACGGGCGGCTCCTCGGGCGCCCAGAGCATCAACCGCACCATCGCCGCTTCGGTCGGCCTCCTGGCGGAGGCCGGCATCCAGACCTTGCACCTCACCGGACGCGGCAAGGCAGTCCACGACGCTGGCGGCAAGCCCCTCGCGGCACCCGGCTACCAGCAGCGCGAGTACGTCGACGGCATGGAAACCGTGTACGCCGCGGCAGACCTGCTGCTGGCCCGGTCCGGAGCCGCGACGGTCTGCGAGGTCGCCGCCGTCGGCCTGCCCGCCGTTTTCGTTCCGCTGCCGATCGGCAACGGCGAACAGGCGCTCAACGCCGCCGGACTCGTCGCAGCGGGAGGTGCCCTGCTCGTGGAGGACAGCACCTTTTCGCCCGGCTGGGTCAGCGAGCACATCATCCCGCTGCTGCAGGACCCCGACAGGCTCGCCCGGATGGCGGCCAGCGCCGAACAGCTCGGCATCCGGGACGCCGACCAGCGCATGGCCGGCCTCGTCCTTGAAACGGCGGCCTCGGTGCACGCTAAGCAGTCGAAGGCACAGTCGGCAAAAGCAAAGCCCCCGACGCAGCACAGCAGGAAGCGGTAACGGAATGACCCAGCCCGAACACCAGCACGCCCCCGCGGCGGCCCGCACCGGGGACGACCTCGGCCGGGTGCACTTCATCGGCATCGGCGGTGTCGGGATGTCCGCTGTCGCCCGCATCCTGGTGGCCCGCGGCCTGCCGGTCAGCGGCTCCGACGCCAAGGACCTGCCGGTCATGGCGGACCTCGCCGCCGCCGGCGCCCGCATCTGCGTCGGCTACGACGCCGCCAACCTGGGCGACGCGCAAAGCGTGGTCGCCGGTTCAGCGATCCGCCCGGACAATCCCGAACTGGCTGCGGCCCGGGCCGCCGGGCTGCCCGTGCTGCACCGCTCCGAGGCCCTGGCGGCCGCGATGGCACAGGACACCGCCGTCACCGTGGCCGGCACACACGGCAAGTCCACCACGACGTCGATGATCACCGTCCTCCTGCAGGGCGCCGGCCTGGACCCGTCCTTCGCCATCGGCGCGAACGTCCCGGCCCTGGGCGTCAACGCCGCCAGCGGCAGCTCGCCGGTCTTCGTCGCGGAGGCCGACGAATCCGACGGCTCCTTCCTGAACTACCGTCCGCAGATCGCCGTCGTGACCAACGTGGAGCCGGACCACCTCGACTACTACGGCACCGCCGAGGCCGTCTACGCCTCCTTCGACCGTTTCACCGCCCTGCTCCCGGCCGACGGCGTGCTGGTTGCCTGCGCGGACGACGCCGGCGCCCGGGCCCTTGCGCAGCGGACCCTGGAGCGCGGCAACACCCGCGTCGTGCTGTACGGCACCGGCGATGACGCCCAGGTGGTGCTGCACGACGGCGGCCCCGGGGACGTCGCGATCACCACCCCGGCCGGACGCTTCCCCCTCGAGCTGCACGTTCCCGGGCGGCACAACGCCCTGAACGCGGCGGCGGCCTTCGCCGTCGCCCTGGAACTCGGAGTGGACCCCGGCACGGCCGCCGGGGCCCTGGCCCACTTCACGGGGGCGTCCCGGCGCTTCGAATTCAAAGGCGAGGGCCGCGGGGTCCGGGTCTATGACGACTACGCCCACCACCCCACCGAAGTGCGGGCAGCCCTGTCCGCCGCCCGGTCAGTGGCCGGCGGCCACAAACTGCACGTCCTGTTCCAGCCGCACCTGTTCTCCCGGACCCGGGAATTCGCCGAGGAGTTCGCCGCGGCGCTCAACACCGCCGACACCGCCCTGGTCCTGGACATCTACCCCGCCCGCGAAGATCCGATTCCGGGCGTCAGCAGCCAGCTGATCGCTGCGCATCTTGGCTCCGGAGGCCGGCTCGTCGGACCGGGCGACGAGGCGGTGCAGTCCGTTGTCTCCGCCGCCGGGGCCGGGGACATCGTGCTCACGGTCGGAGCCGGCGACGTCACCGCCTACGGGCCGCTGATCGTCACTGCCCTGAACGACGGTGCCCACGGTGCCTAGCACCCGCCGGCCCAGCTACCGGGCGGGCGCACGCCGGCCGCCCACCGCCCGCGGGGAGTCGGGGTCCTCCGACGTCATCTCCGCCTCCAAGGACAGCCCGGCGACCGGCCACGCCACCGCACCGGCGGCCCCCGCGGCCCCCGCGGCCCCCGACAACGTCCTGTCCTTCCCTGAACCCAAAGCCAAACGCCGCAGGCGCATCCTGCAGGGCACCATCGCGGCCCTGGCGGTGCTCGTCGCGGGCATCCTGGCCGCCGCCGTCTACTCGCCGGTCCTGGCCCTCCAGACAGTCACCGTGGAGGGGACCAAACTGCTGACACCGGACCAGGTCCGGACGGCCCTCGCGCCGCTGCAGGGCAAGCCGCTGCCGCAGATCAGCGACAACGACGTGACAGCCCTCCTGCAGCCGCTGGTCCAGGTCAAGAAGGTCACCGCCGAGGCCCGCCCGCCGTCGACACTGCAGGTCACCGTGACCGAACGCGTGCCGGTGGCGCTGGTCAAGCAGGGCGAGGCGCACCAGCTTGTCGACGTCGACGGCGTGAAGCTCAGCGACACCGCAGACCCGGAGTCGATTCCGCTTCCGGTCATCGACGGCGGAGGCGGCACACTGCCCAAGGACCTGTTCCATGCGATCACCGGAGTCCTTGGGGCCCTGCCGGCCGATGTGCTGGCCAGGCTCTCGAACGCCTCGGCGAAGTCAGTGGACGCCGTTGAGCTCAAGCTCGTCGACGGCCAGACGATTGTCTGGGGCAACGCGGGGGAGAAGGAACTCAAGGCCAAGGTCCTCGAAGCCCTGCTGAAGGCGCCCGCGGACCCCAAAAACCCGGTGCGGACCTACGATGTCAGCGTGCCGCGGCACCCGGTCACCCGATAGCCGCCGCTCACTTCCGGGAAGCTATTTCAGCGGTAATACCGCGACACGCGGCGCCGGTAATTGAATGTCCCCGGCATAGGAAATAGCGTCACAACATGAGTTACTTGACATAACTATAACCTTCAACTCGAAGGTTAGGGTTTAAAGCTTCAAGCTCGACTCCATCAGTTTTCGCAATAGCGCAATAGAACACGAACAAGGGACACGTAACGTGGCAGCTCCGCAGAATTACTTGGCCGTCATCAAGGTCGTCGGCATCGGCGGCGGTGGCGTGAACGCAGTCAACCGCATGATCGAGGTGGGTCTTCGCGGCGTCGAATTCATCGCGGTCAACACCGATGCTCAGGCACTGTTGATGAGCGATGCAGACGTCAAGCTCGACATCGGGCGTGAGCTGACGCGCGGCCTGGGAGCCGGTGCGAACCCGGAGGTCGGCCGGCAGGCTGCAGAGGACCACGCCGAGGAAATCGAAGAGGTCATCCGCGGCGCGGACATGGTCTTCGTCACCGCCGGCGAAGGCGGCGGCACCGGCACCGGCGGCGCTCCCGTCGTGGCCCGCATCGCCCGGTCGCTCGGCGCGCTGACCATCGGCGTCGTCACCCGCCCCTTCACCTTCGAAGGCCGCCGCCGCGCCGGCTCCGCCGAAGCCGGCATCGACGCCCTCCGCGACGAAGTCGACACCCTGATCGTCATCCCGAACGACCGCCTGCTCTCCATCAGCGACCGCAACGTCTCAGTCCTTGACGCGTTCCGTTCCGCCGACCAGGTCCTGCTGTCCGGTGTCCAGGGCATCACCGACCTGATCACCACCCCGGGCCTGATCAACCTCGACTTCGCCGACGTCAAGTCCGTGATGCAGGGTGCAGGCTCGGCACTGATGGGCATCGGCTCGGCCCGCGGCGAGGACCGCGCGGTCAAGGCTGCGGAACTCGCCATCGCCTCCCCGCTGCTGGAGGCATCAATCGACGGAGCCCACGGCGTGCTGCTCTCCATCCAGGGCGGCTCGGACCTTGGACTCTTCGAAATCAACGAGGCGGCCCGCCTGGTCCAGGAAGTCGCCCACCCCGAGGCCAACATCATCTTCGGCGCGGTCATCGACGACGCCCTCGGCGACGAGGCCCGCGTCACGGTCATCGCGGCCGGCTTCGACGACGTCAAGGCCACCTCGCCGTCCATGGACCAGTCCCTTCCGCAGTCGGCTCCGCAGCGTCCGGCAGCGCCGGCAGCAGCCCCGGCCCAGGCTCCGGCCTCGGCCCAGGTCCAGCCCCTGCATGCCACGGTCGGCGCCTCCGGCTACGGCGGCTGGGGCCAGCAGCGTCCGTCCGCGGTCCCGGCAGACTCCGGCTTCGACGTCGACCTGCCCTCCGTCGTGGAGCCGGACCTGTCCGGCCGCCACTCCGACGACCTGGATGTCCCTGACTTCCTCAAGTAGATCCTGAAGCACCATGGCACTGCCGGATGGCAGTGCCATGGTGCTTTCTCGTAGGATCGAAGTTCTGCAAACAAGTTTGGCAACGATTCGGGGTTTTGAGTGTTCTCGTGGCGGGCGGAAGTCCGGCCCGGCGTGTGGGTGGCTTTCACCGACGCCGCCGCCGGCAACCTGGCGCTCCATGTCGGCGACGACCCGGCCGACGTCGGACGACGGCGCCGGACCATCGAGGCGGCGCTGGGGCTCAGCGGCCGGCCCTTCCAGTACATGAACCAGGTCCACGGCAACAACGTCGCCTTCGTCGGCCCCGCCTCGGCGGCGGCTGCCGGTTCTGGCGTCCCGGCGGACGGTGCCTCGACCGCTGGTGCCCCGGCTGCCGGTGCCCTGACGGCTGTTGCCCCGGCTGCCGGTGCCCCCACCGCCGACGCCATGGTGTCCTTCGGCGAACCCCTGGCCGTGATGGTGGCGGACTGCGTGCCGATCGTCCTGGTGGGGGACAGGGCCGGCGGGAAAGCCCCCGTCCTGGCGGTGGTGCACGCAGGGCGCCCCGGCGTCGCGTCCGGCGTCGTCCCGGCGGCGGTGGCGCGCATGCACGCACTGGGCGCGGCGGGGCTGGGCGCCTGGATCGGCCCGTCCGTCTGCGGGCGCTGCTACGAGGTCCCCGCGGACATGCGCGACGACGTGGCCGCCCGCGTGCCCGCGGCCCGGTGCACCACCTCCCGCGGCACCCCCGGCCTGGACCTGCCGGCCGCCGTCCGCAGCCAACTGCAGGACGCCGGCGTCAGGGTCGAATACTCCGGGGGATGCACGCTGGAAGACGACACCCTGTTCTCCTACCGCCGTGATCCGAACACCGGACGATTCGCAGGACTTGTATGGACCGACGCCGGGCACTCCGGCCAGGGACCCCTCGGGCGAATGAGCAAATGAGTGAATGAGCGGATGACTGAACACGAGCCCGCACCCGGGCAGCACGATCCCCGGCTGGACCAGCTCCGCGAGCGGCTTGCCGCCGTCCGGCAGCGCATCGACACCGCCGTCGCGGCGGCCGGCCGACAGGAACAGCCGCCCCAACTGATCGTGGTCACCAAGTTCCACCCCGCCGAAGACGTCCGGCGGCTCGCTGCGCTTGGTATCACCGACGTCGGCGAGAACCGGGACCAGGAGGCTGCGGAAAAGGCCGCCGCACTCGGCGGACTGCAGCTCCGCTGGCACTTCATCGGCCAGCTCCAGAGCAACAAGGCCAAGTCGGTCGTCAAATACGCCCACGCCGTGCACTCCGTGGACCGGCCGCAACTGGCCAGCGCCCTGGCCAAGGCCATGGCCGTCGAACAGGAACGCACCGGACGGGCGCCGCTTGAGTGCTTCATCCAGGTCAGCCTCGACGACGACGCGGGCGCCCACCGCGGCGGCGCCCTTCCGGTCGACGTCCCGGCGCTGGCGGACCAGCTGGCCGCTGCGGAGGGCCTCCGCCTGGCCGGCGTCATGGCGGTCGCCCCCTTCGGCGGGGATCCGGTCCCGGCATTTGAGAAGCTGGCGGAGCTGTCCGCCGAACTGGCCGCCGTCCATCCCGGCGCCACCGGCATTTCCGCGGGCATGAGCCAGGACCTGGAACAGGCCGTCCGGTTCGGGGCGACACACCTGCGCGTTGGCTCCGATATTCTCGGTCCGCGTCCGGCGTTGCGGTAGGTTCGACGTATTGGAAGGTAATGGCGGGGATTCCAAGGCTACTAAGTCAAATGATCGGCCCGCTGACGGACACGATTAGGAGTCGACCATGGCCGGCGCTCTGCGCAAGACAATGATCTATCTTGGGCTCGCCGATGGCGACGAACACTATGAGTCCGAGCACCAAACATCACACAAGGATGAGGACAATTCCATGGATCATGACCGCGAGGAACGCCGCGCACCGGCGCCTGTCCGCGAGGTCCCCAAGGAAGAGCCCTACGCCGCTGAAGAGGAATATCGCGCACCTGTGACACCCATCAAGCGAGCGGCATCAAGCCGTGAAGAGCACACCGGACTCCGCCAGATCACCACGATCCACCCGCGGTCCTACAACGACGCCAAACTCATCGGTGAAAGCTTCAGGGACGGCATCCCCGTCATCATGAACGTCACTGACATGGGCGAAGCGGACGCCAAGCGACTCGTCGACTTCTCCGCGGGGCTGGTCTTTGGACTCCGCGGCAGCATCGAGCGGGTCACCAACAAGGTCTTCCTGCTGTCGCCGTCGTACGTTGAAGTCATCGGCGATGACAAGAAGGTCAGCGAGACACAGGCAAGCTTCTTCAACCAGAGCTAGCCAAGGATTCTTCCGACAGATGCCAGGCAAGGACACCTTGTCTGGCATCCGTGCTGAAATTTCCGTGTTGAAATAGAGGCGTAACCATCAAGAGGACACTGCGGTATCCGGAATGAACATGGAGATATGAGTTAACTCATGGGAATTGTTTTCGGACTTGTCTATATCGCCCTGCTGTTGTTCTTTGTTGCCCTCATCATCCGGCTGATCTTCGACTGGGTGCAGATGTTTGCGCGGAGCTGGCGGCCGCACGGCGCGGCCCTCGTCACCGCGCACGCTGTGTATTCGGTCACAGACAGGCCCCTCAAACTGCTCCGTCGGCTCATCCCGCCGCTGCGGCTGGGGGGAATCTCCCTGGACCTCGGCTTCCTGCTGCTCTTCGTGGCGGTCACCATTGCCATGGCGGTAGCCAAGTTCCTGGTGTTCTCCCAGCCCGTCGTGGCGTAGCCGGGCCGCGGACCCTGTCCGCAGCCACCAACAGATAGAAAACTCCGGTTTGACACTGCGGTGTTGAATTAGAGTAACCAGACCATATTTAGGTACCGTAGTTTGATGGCCGAAAGGCCTACTGACTAACTAGACCAACGAGGTGACCAGATGGCTTTGACGCCAGAAGACGTTGTCAACAAGCGCTTTCAGCCGACCAAGTTCCGCGAAGGCTACGACCAGGATGAAGTTGATGACTTCCTGGACGAGATCGTCGTCGAACTGCGACGCCTGAACCAGGAGAACGACGAGCTTCGCAAGAAGCTCGCCGAACTGGGCGCCGGCACGCCTGCCAGCTCCGCCGCCGCGGCTCCGGTCGTGGAAAAGGTTCCGGCACCCGTCAAGGTCGAGAAGGATGACCGCGCCAAGGCCGAGGCCGAGGCCAAGGCCGCCGAAGCTGCCAAGGCTGCTGAAGCTGCCAAGAAGAAGGAAGCCGAGCAGGCAGCCACCCCGGCACGCACCGTCGCCTCCCCGGCAGCCGAGTCCGCTGCAGGCCTGCTGGCCATGGCGCAGCAGATGCACGACAAGCACGTCGCCGACGGCGAGCAGCAGCGCGACAAAATCATCGCCGAAGCGCAGATCGAGGCCAGCAGCCTCGTCAACGACGCCCAGGAGAAGTCCCGCAAGATCCTCGGCGCCCTCGAGCAGCAGCGCTCCGTGCTGGAACGCAAGGTCGAGCAGCTCCGCGGCTTCGAGCGCGACTACCGCTCACGCCTCAAGGCCTACATCGAAGGCCAGCTGCGCGACCTGGATGCCCGCGGCTCCGTCGCGGCCCCTGAGGTTGAAGCCAACAGCTAGGGCGGAAAGCCAAGTATTCTGAAAGCCGGTGGCTGAGGATTCCTCGGCCGCCGGCTTTTGGCATTAACCACCGGTTCCCCGGCGGCCGTGACCAAGCACCAGCTCCCAGTCCCCGCACTGGCCCCTGAACGAAAGCCCTATGACTGACGCACCGACACCTGACGCCACGCAGCCCGCCGAGCCGGTCGACGCTGGTCCCACCAGACCGCGGCCGCGCCGTGCCCTGCTGCTCGCCGTCTTCTTTGGCCTGGCCGTGTTCGCCTACGTCTTCGACCAGCTGACCAAACTGTGGGTTACCGGGAACATGACCGAGGGGGAGCGGATCCCGGTGCTGCCCCCGCTGCTGCACTGGTACTACATCCGCAACTCCGGCGCCGCGTTCTCGATCGGCGAGAACGTCACCTGGGTGTTCACCATCATCATGACGGCGGTCTCCATCGCCATCCTGCTGCAGCTTCGCAAACTGGGGTCGCTCTGGTGGGCCCTGGCCCTCGGCTTGCTGCTCGGCGGCGCGCTGGGCAACCTCACGGACCGGCTCTTCCGCGAGCCCTCGTTCGCCATGGGCCACGTCGTGGACTTCATCCAGCTCCCCAACTTCGCGATCTTCAACATCGCCGACTCCGCCGTGGTGTCCTCCGTGGTGATCATCTGCCTGCTGACGCTGCGCGGGATCTCCCTGGACGGCACCCACCTGACGAAGGACACAGTGAAACATGACTCCTGAGCGTACGGCGCCGGAGCACAACACGCCCGAGGACCTGGCCCCCGAGGACCTGGCCCCGGCCGGTGCCCCGGCGGAGGACATCCTGCCCGAAGACGTCGACGATGACACCGACGCCGGCGGCGCCACGGCTGCCGCCTCCTACCGGTTCGTGGTGCCCGATGAACTGGCGGGAAGCCGGGTGGATGCCGGGCTGGCGAAACTCATGGACATTTCCCGCTCACAGGCCGCCGTGCTGATCGCGGAGGGCAACGTCATCAGCAAGGACAGGGCGGTCGGAAAGTCGCTCAAGCTCGCCCCCGGCGCCGTGCTCGACGTCACCGTCCCGGCACGCCGGGACCCCCTGGAAATTGTGGAGGAAGTCGTGGAAGGCCTGAACATCCTGCTGGACGATGACGAGTTCGTCGTCATCGACAAACCGGTCGGTGTGGCCGCGCATCCCTCGCCGGGCTGGGTGGGACCCACGGTCGTCGGCGGCCTGGCCGGCCTCGGCTACCGGATCTCCACCTCCGGCTCCCCGGAGCGCGCTGGCATCGTCCACCGGCTCGACGTCGGGACCTCCGGGGTGATGGTGGTCGCCAAGACCGAAGAGGCGTACACCGCGCTCAAGCGGGCCTTCAAGGAACGCACCGTGGACAAGGTCTACCACGCCGTGGTCCAGGGCCTTCCGGATCCGCTGGCCGGCACCATTGACGCGCCGATCGGCCGCCACCCGGGCCACGACTGGCGTTTCGCCGTGATCGAGGACGGCCGGGACTCCATCACGCACTACGAGGTCCTGGAAGCCTTCGGGAAGGCCTCTCTCGTGGAGGTCCACCTCGAGACCGGCCGCACCCACCAGATCCGGGTCCACTTCGCCGCCCTGCGCCACCCCTGCGCCGGCGACCTGACCTACGGCGCCGACCCGCGGCTCGCCGCCACCCTGGGACTCACCCGGCAGTGGCTGCACGCCCGGCAGCTGGGCTTCGACCACCCCCGCACGGGGGAGCGGGTCACGGTCACCAGCGAGTACCCGCAGGACCTGCGGTACGCGCTGGAGGTCCTGGAGTCCGGACAGGCCTGACGGTCCTGCTGCGCCGCCGGATGTGACCTGTCCGATCCGGCGGCGGCCGGAGTGCCGCGCCGAAAGGTCGGTGCGCGGCACTAGAATGATTCGGTGACTTCCAGCAACGACTCGTTTGTCCATCTCCACAACCACACCGAGTACTCGATGCTGGACGGCGCCGCCCGGCTCAGTGAACTGTTCGACGAAACCGAGCGGCTCGGCATGCCGGCCCTCGCCACGACGGACCACGGCTACCTGTTCGGCGCCTTCGACTTCTGGAAACGGGCCACCGACCAGGGCATCAAACCGATCATCGGCGTCGAGGCCTATGTCACGCCCGGGACGGCCCGCACGGACAAGACCCGCGTCCGCTGGGGCGAGGAGAACCAGCGCAAGGACGACATCTCCGGCGGCGGCGCCTACACGCACATGACGCTGCTCAGCTACAACAACGTGGGCATGCGGAACCTGTTCCGTGCCTCGTCGATCGCCTCCCTGGACTCGGTCTTCGGCAAATGGCCCCGGCTGGACCGCCAGCTGCTCAACACCTACTCCGAAGGCTTGATCGCCACCACCGGCTGCCCGTCCGGTGAGGTCCAGACCCGGCTGCGGCTCGGTCAGTACCGCGAAGCCGTCGAGGCGGCCGCCGAGTTCCGCGACATCTTCGGCGCGGAAAACTACTTCTGCGAACTCATGGACCACGGCCTGGACATCGAGCGGCGCGTCACCGGTGACCTGCTGCGCCTGGCCAAGGAACTGAACCTGCCGCTGGTGGCCACCAACGACCTGCACTACACTCACGAGCACGACGCGAAGGCGCACGAGGCCCTGCTGGCCATCCAGTCAGGCTCCACCCTGCTGGAGCCCACATATGACAACGGCGGCTCGCGCTTCGCCTTCTCGGGCAGCGGATACTACCTGAAGTCACCGCAGGAAATGCGGGAGCTGTTCCGCGACCACCCGGAGGCGTGCGACAACACCCTCCTGATCGCCGAGCGCTGCGAAGTGTCCTTCAACACCGGCGCCAACTACATGCCCCGGTTCCCCTGCCCCGAGGGGGAGGATGAGACGTCCTGGCTGGTCAAGGAAGTCGACAAGGGACTCCAGTACCGCTATCCCAAGGGCATCCCGGACAAGGTGCGCACCCAGGCCGACTACGAACTCGGTGTCATCACGTCCATGGGGTTCCCGGGCTACTTCCTCGTCGTGGCCGACTTCATCAACTGGGCCAAGAACAACGGCATCCGGGTGGGTCCCGGACGCGGTTCGGGCGCCGGGTCCATGGTGGCCTACGCCATGCGCATCACCGACCTCGATCCGCTGCACCACGGCCTGATCTTCGAGCGCTTCCTCAACCCGGACCGCGTCTCCATGCCTGACTTCGACGTCGACTTCGATGACCGGCGCCGCTCCGAAGTCATCGACTACGTCACCCGCAAATACGGCGACGAACGCGTCGCGATGATCGTCACCTACGGCACTATCAAGACCAAGCAGGCCCTCAAGGACTCCTCCCGCGTGCTGGGCTACCCGTTCAGCATGGGCGAACAGCTGACCAAGGCCCTTCCGCCGGCCGTGATGGCCAAGGACATCCCGCTGGCGGACATCCAGAACAAGGACTCCAAGCGCTACAGCGAGGCCGGTGACTTCCGGCAGCTGATCGCCACGGACCCCGAGGCCGCCAAGGTGTTCGAAACGGCGCTCGGCATCGAGGGCCTGAAACGCCAGTGGGGCGTCCACGCGGCCGGCGTCATCATGTCCTCGGACCCGATCATCGACGTCATCCCGGTCATGCGCCGTTTCCAGGACGGCCAGGTCATCACCCAGTTCGACTACCCCACGTCCGAGGGCCTCGGACTGATCAAGATGGACTTCCTAGGCCTGCGGAACCTCACGATCATTTCCGACGCCCTCGAGAACATCAAGATGAACCGCGGGATCGACCTGGACCTGGAGGCGCTGGAACTCGACGACACCGCGTCCTACGAGCTGCTGGCCCGGGGCGACACCCTCGGGGTGTTCCAGCTCGACGGCGGACCGATGCGCTCCCTGCTCAAGCTCATGAAGCCTGACAACTTCGAAGACATCTCCGCCGTGCTGGCCCTCTACCGGCCCGGCCCCATGGGCGCCAACGCGCACACCGACTACGCCCTGCGCAAGAACAAAATCCAGGAAGTCATCCCGATCCACCCGGAGCTGGAGGAACCCCTCTCCGAAATCCTCGGTGGCACCTACGGCCTGATCGTGTACCAGGAGCAGGTCATGGCCGTGGCGCAGAAGCTCGCCGGCTACACCCTGGGCCAGGCCGACATCCTGCGCCGCGCCATGGGCAAGAAGAAGAAGTCCGAGCTGGACAAGCAGTTCGCCGGCTTCTCCCAGGGCATGCAGGACAACGGTTACTCCATGGCCGCGGTCAAGACCCTCTGGGACATCCTGCTGCCGTTCTCCGACTACGCCTTCAACAAGGCCCACTCGGCCGCCTACGGCGTGATCTCCTATTGGACCGCCTACCTCAAGGCCCACTATGCGCCCGAGTACATGGCCGCCCTGCTCACCAGCGTCGGGGACGACAAGGACAAGTCGGCGATCTACCTCAACGAATGCCGTCGCATGGGCATCACCGTGCTGCCGCCGGACGTCAACGAGTCCGCGCTGAACTTCACCCCGGTGGGCACCGACATCCGCTTCGGCATGGGGGCCATCCGCAACGTCGGCGTCAACGTCGTCGAGGCCATGGTGGCCGCCCGGGACACGGAAGGCGCCTACACCTCCTTCAAGGACTACCTGGTGAAGGTCCCGGCGGTGGTGTGCAACAAGCGCACCATTGAGTCGCTGATCAAAGCCGGCGCGTTCGATTCGCTCGGCCACCACCGGCGCGCCCTGGCAATGATCCACGAAGAAGCGATCGACTCCGTCATCACGCTCAAGCGCAACGAGGCGATCGGCCAGTTCGACCTCTTCGCCGGGTTCGACGAGGCGGAATCCGAGGCCTCGCTGAGCATCGAGATCCCGGATCTTCCCGAATGGGAGAAAAAGGACAAGCTCTCCTTCGAACGGGACATGCTCGGCCTGTACGTCTCGGACCACCCGCTGCAGGGGCTCGAGGGGGTCCTGAGCCAGCACGCCGACCAGTCCATCACCTCGCTCATCGCCGAGGACGGCCCGCACGACGGCACCATCGTCACCATCGCCGGCATGATCACCTCACTGAGCCGGCGGATCGCGAAGGCCAGCGGCAACGCCTACGCCCGCGCGGAGATCGAGGACCTGGGCGGTTCCGTCGAGGTCATGTTCTTCGGCCAGGTCTACGGCCCCATCGCCTCCGTCCTCGCCGAAGACCTGATCGTGGTGGTCAAGGGAAGGCTGCAGCGCCGCGACGACGGCGCCGTCGCCCTCAACTGCATGGAACTGTCCGTTCCGGACCTCAGCGAGGGCCTCAACGGCCCGGTGGTGATCACCATGCAGACCCACAAGGCGACCGAAGCGGTCGTGACCGAACTCGGAGACGTGCTGCGCACCCACCGCGGCAAGTCCGAGGTCCGGCTGCACCTGCAGGGCGACTCCAGGGTGGAGATCATGGGCCTGCCGGTGCATCTGCGCGTGAACCCCAGCCCCTCCCTGTTCGGGGACCTGAAGGTCCTGCTCGGCCCGACCTGCCTGGACAACTGATATGCAGGGGTTCGCCGGCCCGGGTTAGCCTGCGCACCCGCGAGGTGACAGTTAACGCCCATGCCACTCAAAGACATGGGCGTCAACTGTCACCTCGCGAGGCGAGGTAGCCGGTCAGATCTCGTAATCGAGCGGGGCGGGCTGCCCGTAGGCGCCCGAGTGGTAGAGCAGGGGAGCGCCGTCGGCGCCCACCTCACCCTCCACGACCTCGACCACCACCACGGCGTTGTTCTCGAAGGAGAGCCGCATCTGGACCTTGCCGATCAGCCAGCCGGCCACGTCATTCAGGATCGGCACTTCGTGGGGGCCGAGCGCCCAGTGATCGCCCTCGAAGCGGTTGCTGGTGCGGGCGAAGCGGTCGGCCAGCGACTGGTTCTCCAGCCCCAGCATGTGGACGCCGATATACGTGGTGTTGGCCACGGCCGGCCAGGAGCTGGACGTGCGGGCCATGTTGAACGTGAACCGGGGCGGCTTCGCCGAGAGCGAGGCCACGGAGGTTGCCGTGAAACCGAAGGGGACGCCGTTGAAGTTGGCGGTGATGATGGCCACGCCGGCCGCATGCCGGCGGAACATTTCCTTGAAGGTTCCCTCGAAGGCTTGGTCCTCTGTGGCCACTGCGATCCAACTCCCTGCTGCACGTGTGTGATGTTCCTACCTTCCAGCGTATGGCGCCCGCGAACGGCGGCGGTACTTGTTTACCCGGAGGCGTCATGTGGAACGTCACCCGCGGACACACAGTGTCATGTGCCCCGCCGGGGGAAAGCTTGTTAAGGTTTGTTGCATGACACAGCCCGCAGTGCACGGCCAGGTCCCGCAACATGCCCCGGGAGCCGCTCCCCGGTTCCCGCTCCCGGGGTCCGGTCCGGACGCAGCGGACGGCCAGCCGGTCCACGACGCCGGCGTCCGCGCCACGTCGTGGCGGAAGGCCGCCGTCATCGCCGCCGCAGGCATCCCCGTGGGGCTGCTCTGGTGGCTCCTGGCGCCCTCCGGGCTGAACCTGCTCTCGGGCGATCCGGAGCTGCGGAGCGGCGGCAACACGGAAGGGTGGCTGCCGCGGGACCTCGTTCTGGCGGGCCTGTTCCTGCTCGCCGGCTGCATTTCGGGCGCTCTCGCCTCCGGCAGCAAGCACAACCCGCCGTCCGGCTTGGACGTTGTCCTCGCTGTCGCGGCCGGGGCGATGGGCGCCCTCGCAGCCTGGGGAACCGGCGTCGTGTGCGGCTTCTGGTGGGGGACGCCCGAAGACGCCTCGGCCAGCGCCAGTATTGCCTTCTCGCTGCGGTCCTTCGCCGTCCTCGCGATCTGGCCCGCCGCAACCGCACTGACCATCTTCCTGAACACAGTCTTCACGACGCCGGACCCCGGGCCCGGGGCCTGACCACGATGCCGCAGGGCAGCCCCAAACCGCAGTCCCGATGTAACAGGCGCGGGACCCGCCGGGGCTGCCCGTAAAATGAACGGGTGACCCCTTCAGCTGACAGCTCCGTGCCCGCCGTTACTGCGCCCCCGGTTCCCGCCGATCTCAATTTCCGCACCGTCGACCTCCGCGGCCAGCGGCTGACCCTCGCCGGCCTCCGCGCCGCAGTGCCCCGGGCGCAGGCCGGCACCATGGCCGATGCCGAGCACAAAGTCCTGGACATCATCGACGCCGTCCGGACCCGGGGCTTCGAGGCGCTCAGCGAGCTTGCCCTTGCCTTCGACGGCGTGGAGCAGTCGCACCCCCGGGTCCCCGCCGACGCTCTGACGGCGGCCCTGGCCGGGCTCGACCCCGCCGTGCGGGCGGCACTGGAAGAGTCCATCCGGCGCGCGCGGCTTTTCGCCGACGCCCAGCGGCCGGCGGACACCGACGTTGAACTCGGCGAAGGCGCGGTGGTCAGCCAGAACTGGGTCCCGGTGGCACGCGTGGGCCTCTACGTCCCGGGCGGACTGGCGGTCTACCCGTCCTCCGTGATCATGAACGTCGTCCCGGCCCTCGCCGCCGGCGTCGAATCCATCGCCCTGGCATCTCCGCCACAGAAGGACTTCGGCGGGCTCCCGCACCCCACGATCCTTGCCGCGGCGTGCCTGCTCGGGATTGACGAGGTCTACGCCATCGGCGGCGCCCAGGCGATCGCGGCCTTCGCCTACGGCATCCCCGCCGGGGAGGACCGGGCCGGGCTGGACCCGGTGGACGTCGTCACCGGCCCGGGCAACGTCTTCGTCGCCACGGCGAAGCGCCTCGTCAAGGGGGTCGTCGGCATCGATTCCGAGGCCGGTACCACCGAGATCGCGATCCTCGCCGACGCCACGGCACAGCCGGGGCTCGTGGCGGCCGACCTGATCAGCCAGGCCGAGCACGACCCCAAGGCGGCGTCCGTGCTGATCACGGACTCCGAGGACCTCGCCGCCGCCGTCCGGGTGGAACTGGAGCGACAGGCGGCAGCGACCAAGCACAGTGCGCGGGTCCGCGAGGCCCTCTCAGGCCCGCAGTCCGGCGTCGTCCTGGTCGACAACCTGGACGGGGGCATCGCGGCGTGCAACGCCTACGCCGCCGAACACCTGGAGATCATGACGGCGGACGCGGCAGCCGTCGCGGGCCGGATCCGCAGCGCCGGGGCGATCTTCGTGGGGGACTACAGCCCCGTCAGCCTGGGCGATTACTGCGCCGGCTCCAACCACGTGTTGCCGACCAGCGGCACCGCGGCGTTCTCCTCGGGGCTGAACGTGACCACCTTCCTGCGCGCCATCCAGGTGGTCAACTACACCCGGGCCGCCCTGGCAGAGGTCAGCGGCCACATCGTGAGCCTGGCCGGGGCGGAGGACCTGCCGGCGCACGGCGAGGCGGTCACCGCCCGGTTCCCGCAGGGCGCCTGACCACAACATGTAGTAATTACAGGCTTGTTATTCAGCTACATCTAGTCGTAAACTGATGGCGGAGCCAACCGCTCCGGCGATCTACAACGGCGATCCCTAACGGCGATCACCGTCCGGCCATTCGCGTGCGACAGGGGAGGAAACGTCATGTACTGTCCGTTTTGCCGTAACCCTGATTCGCGTGTGGTGGACAGCCGGATCGCCGACGACGGTTCCGCCATCCGGCGTCGCCGGCAGTGCCCCGAGTGCGGCCGCCGGTTCACCACGGTCGAGACCACCAGCCTGACCGTGATCAAACGGTCGGGTGTCGGTGAGCCGTTCAGCCGCAGCAAGGTCATCAACGGCGTCCGCAAGGCCTGCCAGGGCCGTCCCGTCACCGAGGACGACCTCGCGATGCTTGCCCAGGAAGTCGAAGAGGCGATCCGAGCCTCCGGCGCCGCGGAAATCGACGCGCATGAAGTCGGCCTCGCCATCCTGAACCCGCTCCAGCGGCTCGACGAGGTCGCCTACCTGCGCTTCGCGAGTGTTTACCAGGCCTTCGAATCCTTGGAGGACTTCGAAGCGGCCATTTCGCTGCTCCGCCATGAGGCCGAGACCAAGGGCCGCGAGGGCACGAGCCAGCAGAAGAGCGCGCTCTAAGCCCGTTCCAGGAGCGCCGGCTCACAGACTCCGGTGGTGGCAACGGAGGGGAAGCCGCGGCCACCACCGGCACCACACAACAAAGAGCTATCACTCCGGGTCGTTCCCAGCGTTCAGAACGACCCGGAGTGATAGCTCTTTTGGCTACTTGGCGAGCTTGTGTTTCAGTGCGATCTCGAGGGCGGCGCCGACGATGCCGGCGTCGTTCTTCAGCTCGGCCGGAACGATGGGCGTGCGCAGCTGCAGCCGCGGAAGGTATTCGTCGGCGCGCTTCGAGATGCCGCCGCCGATGATGAACAGTTCCGGGGAGAAGAGGAACTCCACGTGTGACAGGTAGCGCTGGAGCAGCACGCTGTACTCTTCCCAGCTCAGGCCGTCCCGCTCACGGGCAACCGCCGAGGCCTTGCTTTCGGCGTCGAACCCGTCAATTTCCAGGTGTCCGAGTTCGGCATTGGGGACAAGCTTGCCGTCGAAGATGAAGGCGGAACCAATACCGGTGCCGAGCGTGATGACGAGCACGGTGCCCTCGATGAATTCACCGGCGCCGTAGCGTGCCTCCGCGAGGCCCGCGGCGTCGGCGTCGTTGATGACCTCCACGGGCCGGCCCAGGCGGGCGGTCAGCATTGCGTCGATGTCCATTTCCAGCCAGGATTTGTCGACGTTGGCGGCGGAGTGGACCACGCCGTGCTGGATGATGCCTGGGAAGGTGACGCCCACCGGCGAGTCGGGGGCCGGAGCATCGGGCCGGGCGGACAGCTCGGCGACAACCTGTGCCACGACCTCGGCCACGGATTCGGGAGTGGAGGGCTTCGGGGTGGGCATGCGCAGGCGGTCACCGACCAGCTTCCCCTTCTTCAGGTCCACGATCCCGCCCTTGATGCCGGTGCCACCGATGTCGATGCCGATCAGCGGGGCGTTCTTCTTCGACTTCTCGTCCTTCTTGGCCAATGTGGTTCCGTTCGTGGCAGGGGGCGGGGCTAGGAGGGTGCGGCCCAGGGCCGACGGGCGAAGACCGGGATCTTCTGGTGGAGCGGGAATCAGGGGAGCGTCAGAACTTCGGCGCCGGACTCCGTGACAAGCAGGGTGTGCTCGAACTGTGCGGTGCGTTTGCGGTCGCGGGTAACGACGGTCCAGTCGTCGGCCCACATGTCCCAGTCCACGGTGCCAAGCGTCAGCATCGGTTCGATCGTGAAGACCATACCGGCTTCGATGACGGTGTTGTACGCGGGGGCGGCGTCGTAGTGCGGGATGATCAGGCCGGTGTGGAAAGCCTCGCCCACGCCGTGACCGGTGAAGTCGCGGACCACACCATAGCCGAAGCGCTTGGCGTAGGACTCGATGGTCCGGCCGATCACGTTGATTTCACGGCCCGGGGCCACGGCACGGATGGCGCGGTTCAGCGACTCCTGCGTGCGCTCCACGAGCAGCCGGGATTCCTCATCGACGTCCCCGGCCAGAAAAGTGTAGTTGGTGTCGCCGTGCACGCCGCCAATGAAGGCGGTGATGTCGATGTTGAGGATGTCCCCGTCCCGGACCACAGTGCTGTCCGGGATGCCGTGGCAGATGACTTCGTTCAACGACGAACACAGGGACTTGGGAAAGCCGCGGTAGCCGAGGGTGGACGGGTACGCGTTGTGGTCGAGCAGGAACTCGTGGCCCACCCGGTCCAACTGGTCCGTGGTGACGCCGGGCTGGATGTGCTTCCCGACCTCCACGATCGCCTGCGCGGCGATCCGTGAGGCGATTCGGATCTTCTCGATGGTCTCCGCCGACTTGACCTCGGAGCCGGTGAACTTGGCCGGTGCGGGCTTACCCACGTATTCGGGACGCGGGATCGACGCCGGAACGGGAAGCTGCGGACTGACGGCTCCCGGGACCAGGGTACCGATGGGTGCAGTCGAGGCTAGAGAAGGCATACATTGATCATATAAGGCACGGCCGGAGGCAAATAAACAACGGCCACGAAAATCAGTGAAGGAGCATCGATGCCGGAGTACTGGTACAACGTCAACACGCACGAGGTTGAAGAGGACGCCATGTCCGATTGGAGCCAGCTGATTGGCCCGTACAAGACCCGGGAAGAAGCTGAGCACGCCCTCGAGAAGGTCAAGGCCCGCAACGAATCCTGGGAAAAGGGCGACGAGGACGACTAGGCGCCGACCGCCGCGCCGCTGAAAGTGTCCCGGGCGGCCACGGACGGGCCGCCCCGCCCGCGGGGCCGATTTTTCTCACCCGGTGCGGATGAGTGCCCGCCGGTCGACGCGGGCCATACTGGGGAAATGCCGACGAGCGATACCCGCACCCGCGGCGTCCGAGTCACCGACCTGACCCGGCTGGGCGCTGCCTGGGCCGCCTCGACGGTTGCCCTCATCGTCACCGGTGCGCTGTTGCCGGGGTTCTCTGCTTCCAGTTGGTGGGACTACGCCGTCGTGGCAGCAGTGGCCGGCATCGTCGGTCTGGTCCTCCGCCCCGCGCTGGTGGAGATCTCGGCCAGGGTGGGCTGGCTGGCGGTGCTTCTCACCGCTGTTGTCGGTCAGGCCCTGATCATGTATGTCGCCATCCGTCTGGTGCCCGGCATCGAGTCGACGGCATGGACCGCCCTTGCCGCAACCTGGGTCAGTGCCGTCGTGGCCACCCTCATCTCGTGGGCCACCACGGCCGGGACTGATGACGGCCTGATCACCTCCCTGGCCGGCAGGGCACGCCGGCAGAACACGGTCACCGACCCGGAGGTTGACGGCGTCCTGATCGTGCAGCTCGACGGTGTCCCTTTCCCGGTGCTGCAGTGGGCCGTCCAGTCCGGGGCGGTTCCGAATATCCGGCGCTGGCTGTCCTCGGGGGACTACACGTGCCGCGAATGGACTCCCCAGCTCCCCTGCACCACCCCAGCCAGCCAGATGGGCATTCTGCACGGCACCGTTGACGGGATCCCCGCTTTCCGGTGGTACGACCGGGAGCTCAAGCGGGTCCTGGTCGCCAACCGGCCGGCGGACGCCCGGGTGATCGAGGAAAGGCACAGCACCGGACAGGGCCTGCTGTACGACGACGGGGTCTCCATTTCGAACCTGTTCACCGGTGACGCGCCCCGGTCGCTCCTGACGATGAGCCGGGTGGAGGTCCGGCGCGGCTCCACACAGACGCGCCGTGCGTTCGCCTGGTTCTTCACCTCGCCGAACGGGTTCATGCGCAGCCTCACGCGGACCGTCGGGGAGGTCCTCAAGGAGCGGTGGCAGGCCCGACGACAGGTCCGGCGTGACTTCGACCCGCGGGTGCACCGGGACTGGACCTTCGCCCTGCTGCGGGCAGTGACCAACAGTCTCCTGCGTGACCTGAACACGGCCCTGGTCGCCGAGGAACTGCGTCGTGGCACGAAGTGCATCTATGTCGACTACGTGGACTACGACGAGATCGCCCACCACGCAGGCGTGTTCCGGCCCGAGTCGCTCGCCTCCCTGGATGGCCTGGACCGCACGCTGGGGTCCCTGGCCCGGCTTGCCGGTTCCGCTCCCCGACGCTACCGGCTGGTCGTACTCTCGGACCACGGCCAGTCCCAGGGCACTCCCTTCGCTGACCGGTACGGCCAGACGCTCGGCGACCTGTGTGCCGAACTCATGCAGGAACACGTACAGACTGTTGATGCGTCCGTCGAAGGGCTGGGGCGCGCCGACTCCATCGCCGGCGACATCGCGGCCGGGGGGATGACCGGGAAGCTCGCCGCCCGCGCCGACGAGGGGCTGACCAAGGCCCAGCGGACACAGGATCACGGCAACGCCGCCGAGGAGCCGGTAGTCGTGCTGGGCTCGGGCAACTTGGGCCTGGTCTACGTGCGGGGTGACCGGCGCTGGACGCTTGAGGCGCTCGAGCGGGAGTGGCCTGCGCTGGTTCCCGGCCTGGTGGGCCATCCCGGCGTCGGGTTCGTTGCGGGCATCGATGAAGCCGGCCGGGAATGGGCGGTCGGGAACGGCGGACGCCTCAACATCGCGAGCGGTGCGGTGGAGGGGACGGACCCGTTGGCCGGCTTCGGTCCGCACGCGGCGCGGGTCCTCCGGCGGGCCCTGATGGACCCCGCAGCGCCGGACCTCTACGTCAACAGCATGGTCGATCCGGTCACCAACGACGTCGCGGCCTTCGAGGGCCTGGTCGGATCCCATGGCGGCCTCGGCGGCTGGCAGGACCGCGCGGTGCTGATCGGTCCTGCCGATCTCATGGCCGGGCTGCCCGAGCGGATCGAGGGGGCCGATGAGCTCCACCGGGTGCTGGTGGGGATGCTCGAGGCCTGCGGCCAGCGCGCCACGACGGCGTCCCCTCATTGAGTGGCAAGGACCATTTCCTGGCCTGCCCTGCCCTGGCCTGGCCTGCCCTGCCCTGCCCTGGCCTGGCCTGGCGCGCTGGCGCGCTGGCCCGTTGGCCCGCAGGCCAGTTCGCCGGGCCCCGGCTCACTCGGGCGCGGCCCACGAGTCGCCGGGGGAGAGGACGACGGCGGTGCAGCCGGGGGCCTGCTCAGCCACCGCGTCGGCGAAGCGGCGCCCGGGCAGCTCGAGCCAGCTCCGGGCGAAGTGTGTGACGAAGGGAGGGTGCAGCGTTCCCCAGTGCACCGGCAGGGCGTACCGCGCGCCGCTCAGTGCGACGGCGCGGGCAGCGGTCTCGGGGTTCAGGTGCCCCGCAGAGAGCCTCGGCCCCCACCCCCAGACCGGCACCACGGCGACATCGATCGAACCGCCCGCCATGGCGGGGATCCCGGCCATCCCGGCAAACAGCCCCGTGTCACCCGCGATCCAGACGGTGCCCGAAGGGCCCCGAACCAGCTGCCCGTGGGCGTCGTTGGGCCGGTGCGGCATCGGGCGGTGACGGTGCTCCGCCGGCACCTGGCGTATCTCGACGCCGGGGCCTGCCGGGGTCCAGCCGTCGCCCAGGGAAACTGTGTTCAGGAACTTGCGGCGGCGCAACCAGGCGACGTTCGCCGGGGCACTCATCAGGGCCGCTCCGGGCAGCATGCGGAGGGAGCGCAGCTCCGCGTGGTCGTGGTGCAGGTGGGAGAGGAGTACGACGTCGGGCCGGCTCCACGACGCCGGGTCCGGCCGGGGTGCCAGCCGCCGCAACAGCCCGGCATGAGGACGAAGCAGCGGATCGGTCAGGACCCGTACGCCGTCGAGATCCAGGACCACCGAGGAATGGCCCAGCCAGGTAAGTCTCATACCGGGACCTGCGTTACTCCGTCTCTTCCTCCATGACGGCGATCGCGAAACCAAGTGCCTCGGTGATGTTGATCGCGGCCGACATCGTCCGGGCCGTTCCGATGATGGGGGCCACGGCGACGAGCACGTTTTGAACATCCTTCGCCGTAACCCCTGACTCGATCGCGGGGCCAACATGGGCAAGGTAGGAGATGGGCCGGGCGTCGACGGCGGCCAGGGCTGCGATGCGAATCATGAGCAGCGCGTCGGCCGGCAGGTCGGAGCGTCCCAGGGAGGCGTCAGTAATGGCGCCGATGGTCTCCAGAACCGGGTTCTCACTCTGAGCGGACATGGTCGATCTCCTTCACATGGGTGGCCAGGACAGCCACAGGATGGGGCTGCCGATCGTGCAGAGCTATGAACGCGCCCCGGACTCCGGGCGCATCCCGCCGACTGGGGTCAGGCCATGGCCTTTGCCTTGAGGGACTCAAACTCGGTCTGGCTGATGGCTCCGGAATCGAGCAGGGCCTTGGCATCGGCGATCTGGCTGGCCGGGCTGGCCGACTTGCCGGCCACCTTCTGGATGTACTCCTGCTGGGCGGCCTGTTGTTCGGCCACGAGGGCCATCTGCCGCTCGGTCATGCTGCGGCCGCGGGCGATCAGGTAGATGAGGGCGCCAAGCCAGGGCACGAAGACCAGCAGTATCACCCAGCCGGCCTTGCCCCAGCCGCTGAGCGATCGGTCGCCGAACAAGTCGAACAGGCAGCGGAACCACACCATCAGGGCCGCGATCCAGATGAAGAACCAGAAACTCCACAGCAGGACGTCCCAGAAGTCAGTCGTAATTGAGTCCATGGCTACTCCTCCACTAGTGTCCGCCGCTGTCTGGCCCGTCGCGCCGCGCACGAAGCACGGAGCAGGATCCAATGGCGGAACTTCTGCCGGGGCCCGATGCAGGCCCTCAATGGCCAGACTGCCTGCACTGGCGGAGCACCGCATCGTTCGTCAAGGATGAGGTGGCCCCGCGACCCCGCAGCCGCGGCCTGAAAGGTCGGCCCGCGGCGGCGTGAAAGGGCGGCCCGCGGTGACCTGGAGGGTTAGCCCGCGGCCGGCCGCCTAGAAGGAGTGCTCGGGGCCGGGGAACTGGCCGGAGCGAACGTCCTCGCCGTAGGCCTTCGCGGCGTCGCTGAGGGAGGTGCGCAGGTCCGCGTATTGCTTGACGAACTTGGCCATCCTGCCGCCGCGGAGGCCCGCCATGTCCTGCCACACGAGCACCTGGCCGGTGGTCGCGTTGCCGGCGCCGATGCCGATGGTGGGGACGTCGACGGCGGCGTCCACGGCTGCCGCCGTCGCCGCCGGCACCATTTCCATCAGGACGCAGAACGCGCCGGCGTCGGTGAGGGCGACGGCGTCGTCGATCAGCCGCTGGGCGTCATCGCCGCGGCCCTGCACCCGGTAGCCGCCGAGGGCGTGCTCGCTTTGCGGGGTGAATCCGATATGGGCCATGACGGGAATGCCGGCCTGGACCATGGCCCGGACGGTTTCGGCATAGAACTTACCGCCCTCGATCTTGACCGCGTGGGCGAGTCCTTCCTTGAGGAACCGGACGCCGGTGGCCACCGCCTGCTGGGCGGAGACCTCGTAGCTGCCAAAGGGAAGGTCCGCCACCACGAGGGCGCGCTTGGCCGAGCGGGTGACGGCGCGGCACAGGGGGAGCAGTTCATCGACGGTGACGGGCAGGCTGGTTTCGTTGCCGAAGACATTGTTGGAGGCTGAGTCGCCCACGAGGAGCACCTCGATGCCGGCTTGGTCGAAGATTTCCGCCGTGTACTGGTCGTACGCGGTCAGCATGGCAAAGCGCTCACCGTTGAGCTTGGCCTGGCGCAGGTGGTGGGTGCGGATCTTCGCCACCTGCTTCCGGGCCCCGGGCTCCTGGCCCGCCGTCGAGCCCGGGGCCGCAGCCGGGGACGTCTCCGCAGCCGCGGACGTGCCCGCGGGAGCCGGTCCGTTGCCGTAGGGGGCGGCTAGTTCTGCGGGCATGCTGGAATCGGGGCTTGTGCTTGAGGCCATGGCACGAGCGTAGTGCGACACCTCGCGTCCTAGCTACTGGGCTCCAGCCCGTGGGCGCGTGAGTCACATCACACGGTCCCAGGCGGAACGACCCGGGAACGGGTCCGGGGCGTCGAATTCGGGGCTCCCGGTGTTAACGCTGTGTTACGCGGGGCAGCTGCGCCAGCAATCGGTGGCAATGATTAGTAAAGTGAACGGTGAGCAGCTGCGGGACCCATGCACGACGGGCCTGGGGCACGGACGAAAGAACCGGAAAGAGGGCCAGTATGGACCGCCAGCAAGAGTTTGTCCTGCGGACGATCGAAGAGCGCGACGTGCGGTTTGTGCGGCTGTGGTTCACCGACGTCGTGGGATCGCTGAAGTCCGTGGCGTTGGCCCCGGCCGAAGTGGAAGGCGCGTTCGAGGAGGGCCTGGGTTTTGACGGCTCCTCCATCGAGGGCCTCGCCCGTGTTTTCGAGTCCGACATGCTGGCCCAGCCGGACCCCGCCACCTTCCAGATCCTGCCGTGGCGCGGCGAGACCGAAGCGACGTCCCGGATGTTCTGCGACATCCTGACGCCCGACGGCGAACCCTCCGCCGCTGACCCGCGCAACGTCCTCAAGCGCAATCTGGCCAAGGCTGCGGACATGGGCTTCACCTGCTACACCCACCCCGAGATCGAGTTCTACCTGCTCAAGTCCCAGCAGCCGGGCCCGGACGGTGCCCCCGTGCCCGTCGACGAGGGCGGCTACTTCGACCACGTTCCGGGCGGTGTGGCGCAGGACTTCCGCCGCACGGCCGTGACCATGCTGGAATCGGTCGGCATCTCCGTCGAGTTCAGCCATCACGAGGCCGGCCCCGGCCAGAACGAGATCGACCTGCGCTACGCGGATGCCCTGCAGACCGCGGACAACATCATGACGTTCCGCACGGTGATCAAGGAGGTCGCGCTCCAGCAGGGCACGTATGCCACCTTCATGCCGAAACCGTTCACGGCCCACCCGGGTTCCGGCATGCACACCCACTTCTCGCTCTTCGAGGGCGACACGAATGCCTTCTACGAGGCCGGTGCGGAGTTCCAGCTTTCCGAGACCGCCCGGCAGTTCATCGCCGGCATCCTCAAGCACGCCCCGGAATTCACCGCCGTCACCAACCAGTTCGTGAACTCCTACAAGCGGCTCTGGGGCGGCGGGGAAGCCCCCAGCTACCTCAGCTGGGGCCACAACAACCGCTCCGCCCTGGTCCGCGTCCCGCTGTACAAGCCCGGCAAGGGCCAGTCCGCGCGGATCGAATACCGCGGCATCGACTCGGCCGCCAACCCCTACCTCGCCTACGCCGTGCTGCTGGGCGCCGGGCTCAAGGGCATCGAGGAGGGCTACCAGCTGCCCGCCGCCGCCGAGGACGACATCTGGTCGCTGAGCTCGGCCGAACGCCGCGCGATGGGCCACGACCCGCTCCCGGCCAGCCTGCACGACGCCATCCGCTCGATGGAGGAGTCCGAACTCATGCCGCAGATCCTGGGTGAGCAGGTGTTCGAACACTTCCTGCGCAACAAGCGTGCCGAGTGGCAGGACTACCGTCTCCAGGTCACGCCCTACGAGCTGCAGCGCAACCTCGGCATCCTTTAGGCGGCCCCGGTGAGCCTGGCACGACGCCTCATCGCCGCCGGTTTCAGCGATCTGGAAAACGGCGAACGGTGGCTGGCCGCCCCGGAACTGGAGGGCCTGGACCAGGACCTCCTCTTCTCCGGGCTGCAGCTGGCCGCGAACCCGGACACGGCACTGCAGTCGCTGGTCCGGCTGATCGAAAAGCACCCGGACCTGCGGAAGCTCGCGGTCGCGGACCCGGAACGCAGCGAACCGATGTACCGGGTGCTGGGCGCCTCGGAGGCGCTGGGTGAGTTCCTGATCCGGCACCCCGAGCATCTTGATGTCTTCGAGGTGACCGCCAGCCCGGAACCGCGGGCCGCGGACGCCGCGGAACTGCGTGCCCGGCTGCTGCGGTCGGTGCAGGCCGATCCGAAATCCGCCCGCCCGGTCGCGGCGCTGACCGGGCAGGAAGGCTACGTGGCGCTCCGCACCGAGTACCGGCGCGGCCTCGTCGAGCTCGCCGTCAAGGACCTCTGCGCCGCCGATCCGCTGGACTTCATGCCCTCCGCGGGTGCGGAACTGGCGGATCTCGCCGGCGCCGCGATCGAGGCGGCCCTGGCCGTCTCGCGGGCCGAGGCCGCCGAGCACTTCAGCGCCACCGAGGTGGCCGACGTCGGGCTGGCCGTCATCGGCATGGGCAAGTGCGGTGCCCGCGAGCTCAACTACATTTCCGACGTCGACGTCATCTACGTGATCGAGTCCGGCGAGCTCGACGATTCGCGCGCCAACACGATCGGCACGGCCCTGGCCTCCGGCATCTCCCGGGCGATCATGTCCATCGGCCGTGAACCCGGGCTGTGGGAGGTCGACGCCAACCTGCGGCCCGAGGGCAAGTCCGGGCCGCTGGTCAGGACCCTTGCCTCGCACGAGAGCTACTACGCCCGCTGGGCCGAGAGCTGGGAATTCCAGGCCCTGCTCAAGGCCCGGACCATCGCCGGGGACACCGAACTCGGCGCCCGCTACGAGGCCGCCGTCGCGCCGCTGATCTGGTCCTCCGCCGGCCGGGAAGGCTTCGTGGAGTCCGTCCGCTCGATGCGCCGACGGGTCACCGAACACATCCCTGCCGAGGAGGAGCAACGGCAGATCAAGCTGGGCCGGGGAGGCCTGCGCGACGTCGAATTCACCGTCCAGCTGCTGCAGCTGGTGCACGGCAAATCCGACGAGAGCCTGCGCTGCCGCGACACCACCTCGGCCATCGCCGCGTTGTCCGCGGGCGGCTACATCGGCCGCTCCGACGCCGCCGAGTTCGACCGCGACTACCGCTACCTCCGGCTCCTCGAACACCGGATCCAGCTCTTCCAGCTGCGCCGCACCCACCTCATGCCGGTCAAGGAAGCCTCGCTGCGGGCCCTGGCCAAGGCCGTGCTCGGGCCCTTCTCCAGCGAACGGCCCAAACCCGACGCCCTGGTCGCGGCCTGGCGCAAGACCAAACGCTCCGTCCGTGAGCTGCACGAGCGCATCTTTTACCGGCCGCTGCTCAACACTGCGGCGGCGCTCAGCAGCGAGGAAGCAAGGCTCAGCCCGGAAGCGGCCCAGGGGCGCCTCGCCGCCCTGGGCTACCTCGATCCGAGCGGCGCCATGCGCCACATCGAGGCCCTCACCGGCGGAGTCAGCCGCCGCGCCGCGCTCCAGCGCCAGCTCCTGCCGATCCTGCTCGGCTGGCTCGCGGAGGGTGTGGACCCCGACGCCGGGCTGCTGGCCTTCCGGCGGGTCAGCGAAGCGCTCGGCACCACGCACTGGTACCTCGGGATGCTCCGGGACTCGACGGCCGCGGCCGAGCGGCTTTGCCACGTGCTGTCCAACTCCCGCCTGATCGCGGACCTGCTGGAAGTCTCACCCGAATCCGTGGCCTGGCTCGGCTCGGACAAGGAACTGGTGCCCCTGACCTTCGAGGCTCAGTGGCTTGAGATCGTCTCGAAGATGTCCCGGCACGCGGAGCCGGAAAGCGCGATGCGCCTGATCCGGCTGATCCGCCGCCGCGAGATCCTGCGGATTGCGATCGCGGACAGCGCAGGGCTGCTGGACCAGGACCAGGTGGGCGCGGCGCTGGCCGACACTGACCGGGCCGCGGTCCTGGGCGCACTGCGCGTCGCGGAAACCGTCGTCACCGCCGACGAGCCGCTCAAGACGCATGTGCTGGTGGTCGCCATGGGCCGGCAGGGCGGCCGGGAGATCGGCTACGGCTCGGACGCGGACGTCATGTACGTGCACCGCGGGCTTCCCGGAGTCCCGGAGGACGAGGCCCAGCAGCAGGCCCTGCAGATCGTCAGCAGGCTCTCCAACCTGCTGACCCAGCCGCTCAAGCCCGCCATCCTCGCCGAGCGCGTCCTCATGGTGGACGCGGACCTGCGTCCGGAGGGCAAGAGCGGGCCGATGGTGCGGTCGCTGGAGTCCTATGCGGAGTACTACCGCCGGTGGTCGCTCGTCTGGGAGGCGCAGGCGCTGCTGCGTGCCCGCCCGATGGCCGGCGACGACGAGCTGGCCGCCGGGTTCGTGGCGCTGATCAACCCCATCCGGTACCCCGAGTCGCTCTCCGAACAGGACGCGCGCGAGGTCCGGCGCGTCAAGGCCCGGGTGGAGGCGGAGCGGCTGCCCCGCGGCGCCGATCCGGCCCGGCACCTGAAGCTGGGCCGCGGCGGCCTGAGCGACGTCGAATGGCTGGCCCAGCTGCTCCAGCTGCAGCACGCCGGACGGCATCCCGAGCTGCGGACCACCTCCACCGTCGAGGCGCTCGAGGCGGCTGCCGCCGTCGGGCTCCTCGATGCGGGGGATGTGGCGATCCTGCTCCGCGCCTGGCGCCTGGCGAGCCGGATCCGGTCCGCCAACGTGATCTGGACCGGCCGGGCCTCGGATGTGCTGCCGTCTTCCCGCAGGGACCTGGAGGCGGTGGCCCGCTGGTGCGGTTACGGGCAGGGCAACGCGGCCGCGCTCGAGGAGGACTACCTGCGGCTCAGCCGCCGTGCCCGGAGTGTGTTCGAGCGGGTTTTCTACGGCCAGTAGCGTTGACCGCGGGGATCCTTGGCAGGATCCTGGCGGACTTCGGCTGGGGTCCGCCGGGGCCGGCCGGGGCTCGAGCGGGGGCGTCAAGGGCTGACACGCGCCGGGCGCCGATGCTACTTTGGGCCCATGGCCAAGCAAATGTTCCTGAACCTCCCCGTAAAGGACCTCAACAAATCGGTCCAGTTCTTCAACGCGCTGGGGTTTTCCTTCAATCCCGACTTCACCGATGAGAACGCCACGTGCATGATCATCAACGACGACGCGTTTGTGATGCTGCTGGTGGAGAACTACTTCAAGACCTTCACGTCCAAGACCATCGCCGACGCCCGCAGCACCACCGAGGCGATCATGTCCTTCTCCCTAGACAGCCGCGAAGCCGTGGACGAGCTGGTTAGGACGGCCCTCACCGCTGGCGGGACCCCGTCCGAGGAAGCCCAGGACTACGGCTTTATGTACACCCACAGCTTCCAGGATCCGGACGGCCATCTGTGGGAGGTCTTCTGGATGGACCCGGCCGGGCCGCCCAAGGACGCGGCACTCTGAGCTGACCGAAGCGTCCGGGGGCGGGGCACCCGCCGGCGTGGGTAGGCTTCTTTTATGGCTGAACACGTGTGGCTGCTGCCGCTGAAGGACCTCGACGACGACGCGCGCGCCGTCAAGCTCGGGGAGATTGCCGAACTCGAGGTGCTGGAAGGCCAGCGCAAGTTCGTTGGCGATCCGCTGCGGATGGTGTTGATCGGGCTGGAAGAGGAGTCCCGGCACCCCTTTGCGATCGACGCCAACGGGTCCGCCGTCGGGGTCCTGACGCTACAGACCGGCGCCGCGACCCTGGCTGGCTGGGCGGACGACGACTCTGTCTGGCTGCTGCGTGGCTTCCTGATCGACCGCCGGCAGCAGGGCAAGGGCTTGGGCACACTGGCAGCGGAGGCCGCCGTCCGGGCCGCAGCGAAACTGACGGCAGCCCTCGGCGGCGGGCAGGCCGGCGTCGTGCTCTCGGTCAACGACCAGAACCCCGCCGGGCAGGCCGCCTACCGCAAGGCCGGGTTCGAGGACCGCGGCCAGTACCTGGGCGGCGACGCCGGCCCGCAGCGGACCATGTACCGGCCCTTCTGATTCTCGACGGACGCCGGGGGACGGACGCGGGTCCTGTCGGGCCCTAGGGGGCTTTCCGGCCCGCGATCCTTAGCACCGAAGCGCGGAGCGGGCGGATGATCCAGACCAGGCCGGCGGCGATCAGGACCCCGGCGACCGTGAAGAATACGGGCAGCGGGTTAAAGGGGTTGGCTGCCGTCTGGGTTGTGGCGGTCGCATGTCCTGATGGTGACGACGTCGACGGCGACGGGTTTGCCGCGGCAGCCGGTGCCTGGGCCGAGGGGGCGGACGCCGTCGGGGCAGCAGGCATGTCGGCCGGTTCGACAGCGCCGGTAACGGCAGCCTGTGCCGGTCCTGCGGCCTGGGGCTGGACGTCACCGACGGTCTCCACCGGAACGTACTTCTGAGCGGGGGACGTCCGGGCCAGCGGCTGGACTGCAGGGGACTGGCGGGCAGGTGCCTGTGGGGCGGGTGCCTGAGGGGCGGGTGCCTCGTCGGCGGGTGCCGGTTCCGGGGGTGCTGGGTCGGTGGGTGCCGGGACGGGCGCGGGTTCCGGGGCAGGTTCCGGGACCGGCACGGGGACGGGCGCGGGGGCCGGTTCGCCGCCGGGCTCCACTCCTTCGTTCCCGCCCGAGTCGCCGTCGACGATATCGTTGTACAACGTCGTCTGGGCGTTCGGATTGTAGCCCGGCGCCGTTGCGGTGACCCTCGCCCGGACCCAGTGTCCGCTGTCGGCGGCCACGACGGTGTAGGTGCTTGCGGTGGCCCCGGCGATCGCCTGGCCATCCCGCTCCCACTGGTAGAGAAGAGTCACCAATTCGCCGCCGGCATACCACCCTTGGCTGCGTTCCACACTGAGGGTGCTGCCGACCTTGTCCCCGCCGGACAGCCACATTTCATCGGTGGGCTCGATGAAACCGGGAGTGACCGCCGTCGAAGTGTTTGACATGGATACGCTGGGCACGCCGGCCGAACTCCCGGTCGCCTTCAGGGTCACCACCTTGCCCAGGTCGGCCGCCTTGATCGTGTAGGTGTCTGCGGTGGCCCCCTCGATGTCCACGCCGTCGGCCTGCCACTGCAGCTTCAGGATCATCCAGCCGGGAGACCAGGTCCCCAGGCTCTGGACCTCCAGCGTGGATCCGACCCTGGTCCAGCCCCCCACGGTCGGAACTTCGCCGGTGATGCCGGGCCGGGCGGTGTACTCCGCGGTGTTGGTATTACTGACCTTCGGGGACGGCAGGGTTGTCTCGACCCCGTCGTTCACCCCTGGGGCGGACGCGCTCACACGCAGCGCCAGGGAATGGTCAGTGTCGGACTTCGTGATCCTGTAGGTTTCCCCGACGGCTCCGGGGATGCCGACACCGTCGCGCAGCCACTGGTATTTCAGCGTATCTGTTCCGGACCCCTCGCCGTAGAGCCATACGCCTGGGGAGGATGTGAGAGTTTGTCCCGCTTTGAGGATGCCGGTGAAAGTCGGCTGCTCCGCCGCCCGAACCTTGGCAAGGCCCGCGGCGCTTTCGCGGTAGTCGCGGCACGTCGACCCCGGACCGCTCCAGCAGGCCTCAGTGGCTTGGGCGGGGCCGGCGAAGCCGGCGGTGGACAGGATGATTGCGGCGCCGACGGCTGAAACCGCGCGCGACAGAGATCTCTTCAATTTTCCCCCAAAGAATGCCCTTGCCGTGACCGGGAAGGGACCAAGGACACATGCTACAAGAAAAATCAGTCTGCTCCGGTCCGGCGATCGGGCGGTCCGCTACAACGTCGTCAATCTACGTTGACTTCCGAAGAGAGTGTCAACTATGGTTGACGCCAGGAGGTGTCCGATGAAAACTCTGATCGGTTCGATGGACGGCAAGGGCCCGGCGGAGGCGCTGTACGAGGTGGCTGAACTGCGCAAGGAAGTGGCCCGCGCCGAGACGGAAATCGTCCTCCGTGCCCGCAAGGCAGGGTTGTCATGGGAAGCCATAGCGACGTGTCTCGGCGTCAGCAAGCAGGCCGTGCACCGGAAGTATGGGAAGCGCTGAACCGGGTTGCGGTCGGCGCATGCTTTAAAGACTAACGGCCCCCACCGAAAGGTGGGGGCCGCCGTCGTGCAATCCCTGGGGGACAGCTTCTAGTTAGACGCCGTAGTACAGCTCGAACTCGAACGGGTTCGGGCGCAGCGAGAGCGGACGGATCTCGTTCTCGTACTTGTACTCGATCCAGGTGTCGATCAGGTCCTGGGTGAAGACGCCGCCGGCCTGGAGGAACTCGTTGTCCTCGGCCAGGGCGTCCAGGGCCTCTTCGAGCGTGCCCGGAGCCTTGGGGATGTCCTTGGCTTCCTCGGCGGGGAGCTCGTAGAGGTCCTTGTCGATCGGGGCCGGCGGTTCGATGCGGTTGCGGATGCCGTCAATGCCGGCCATCAGCTGGGCAGCAAAGGCCAGGTACGGGTTGGAGGAGGGGTCCGGCGCGCGGAACTCGATGCGCTTGGCCTTCGGGTTGGAGCCCGTGATCGGGATACGGATACCGGCGGAGCGGTTGCCCTGCGAGTAAACCATGTTGACCGGAGCCTCGAAGCCCTTGACCAGGCGGCGGTAGGAGTTCACCGTCGGGTTGGTGAAGGCCAGCACGGCCGAGGAGTGCTTAAGCAGGCCGCCGATGTACCAGCGGGCCATGTCGGACAGTCCCGCGTAGCCCTTTTCGTCGTAGAACAGCGGCTCGCCATTGGTCCACAGCGACTGGTGGCAGTGCATGCCCGAACCGTTGTCACCGAAGACCGGCTTCGGCATAAAGGTGACGGACTTGCCCCAGGCGTCGGCCGTGTTCTTGACGACGTACTTGAACTTCTGCAGGTCATCAGCCGCGTGGGTCAGCGTGGTGAACTTGTAGTTGATCTCAGCCTGGCCGGCGGAACCGACCTCGTGGTGGCTGCGCTCAACCTCAAGGCCGGCTTCGTCCAGGGCGACGCACATGGCGTCGCGGAGGTCGGCCTGCTTGTCGGTGGGGGAGACCGGGAAGTAGCCGCCCTTGATCGGGGTCTTGTAGCCGAGGTTTCCGCCCTCTTCTTCGCGACCGGTGTTCCAGTGTGCTTCCTCGGAATCGATCTTGTAGAAGCTGCCCTGCGGGGAGGACTGGTACTGCACGTTGTCGAAGACGAAGAACTCGGCCTCGGGTGCAAAGAATGCGGTGTCGGCGATGCCGGTGGAAGCCAGGTAGGCCTCGGCCTTCTCGGCTACGCCGCGCGGGTCGCGGTGGTACGGGTCACCGGTGCGCGGGTTCACGATCGAGAAGTTCAGTGCGAGGGTCTTCTCCATGCGGAACGTGTCGAGGAATGCCGTCGTTACGTCCGGGATGAGCTGCATGTCCGACTCGGCGATGCCCTGGAAGCCGCGGATCGACGATCCGTCGAAGAGCTGGCCGTTGACGAAGAAGTCCGCGTCAACGCTCTTGGCGGGCACATTGAAGTGCTGCTGCACGCCAGGGAGATCGGTGAAGCGAATATCGACGAACTTAACGTCTTCGTCTTTGATGAACTTGAGGACTTCGTCCGCAGTCTTGAACATCTATGCTCCTTATGCATGTGAAAGATCTGGCCGTCAGGCCGTGTGGTCCAGCGCAATCCGACAGCGGGGAAAACACAAAAGTGTCCCCGCTCCTATGCCGCTAGCAACTGTTACCACCCTAAGGACACGGGATTTCCCCGCGGTGTCCGCTTTGTTTCCGGCAGGTTACAGAATGCCCTGACAGGTAAACGGTAGTCGCTGTCCACAACGTGGCCTATCCGTGACCAGAGTGTGGCCCCTGAATGTCCACACTGTGAACAGCGCGGGGAGGTATCCATTGCCGATAGTCTTGGAGGGTGGTTGATCGTAAAGACATAGGTTCATGGCTCACCGGGCCGGACACGTCCGGTATTTCGAAGTACCCGGGGGAGCGGCTGGGCCTGCCCGAGTCCGGGCCGGGATCCATTGCCCGTGCCGGCCGGCGCATCGTCGCCATCTGCGTTGACTGGGCCATCGCGCTGGTCATCAGCAACTACGCTTTCGCCGGCGACCCTTGGGCCACCCTGGCCGTGTTCGCCGTCGAACAGGCGCTGCTGGTCGGCACCCTGGGCTACAGCATCGGCCACCGCATGGTGGGGATCCACGTCGTCCGGCTCGGCGGCGGCCCCGCCGGCCCCGTGCCGGCCGTGGTCCGCAGCCTCCTCATATGCCTCGTGATCCCCGCCGTCATCTTCGACCCCGATCACCGCGGGCTCCATGACAAGGCCATGAACACTGTCCTGGTCCGGATGTAGCTTCCGCCGGGACCCGCTGGGACCCCTTGGCCGCCGGGCAGCGCCGGGTCGCGCCGCAATGTCGTCGGTTCGCCACGAATGGTCGCTACCCGCCGTCGGTTCGCCACGAATGGCCGCTAAACTGCCCGGTTTAGCGGCCATTTGCGTCAGATGGACGTGGGCGCCGGGCTTGGGCTGGCCCGCAAGGGCGGGAACCTAAGCGCGGACACCAGTGGGGCTAAACCCCGGCCGGTTCCTGCGCGGGCTGCGCAGCATCCTGTCCGGCCTTGACCGTCAGGTAGCCGTGGCGGCCCGCCCAGCGCTCAAACCAGACCGTGGCGAACGGGAACACTGCTGACAGCCCCGCGAACAGGGCCACCCGGAACGGCCAGCGCTGCATGCCCCACAGGCTCAGAGCCGCGACTCCGTAGCCGACAAAGAACGCACCGTGGATCGCGCCCGCGATCTCCACGCCGAGTTCCGTGGTCCGGGTGACCCATTTGAAGAACATTCCCACCAGCAGGGCGGCCCAACTGAAGGCCTCGGCGATGGCCAGGACCCGGAAAATACGGATCACGGCAGAAGTGGACGGACGTTTCATGACGGGGTCTCCGGGTTCTGTCCCGAGGGGACGGTATGAGCTGGGCAAAGAAACGCCCCGGCTGCCGGCCTGAAAGGCGGTTACCGGGGCGTTTCTGCGGGCTGGCGTGTGGCCTAGCGTCCGCGGGCCGCCTTGCGGTCCGGACGGGCCTTGTAGGGATCAATGCCCTTGGGGATGGGCAGGCGGCTTCCGAGCGATGAGATCCGCTTGGAAACCGTGCTGACCTCGAGCTTGGTCAGCTCATTCTTCATCTTGGTCATCTTCTTGGAGACCTGGCTGATCGGAACCTGGCCCTCGCCGCGGCCGCTTTCAATCACGTGGATGGTGACGTTGGGCAAGATGCGTGCGAGCCGCTTGCGTTCGGCGTCGAGCAGCGGCTTGACCCGGTGGCTGGGGCCCTCGCTGACCAGGACAACGCCGGGACGGCCGATGGCACGGAAGACGGCGTCCTGGGTGCGGGGGTTCACCGCGACGGGCTGTTCTTCGACGATCCAGCCGCGCTTGAGCGTGCCCAGCGCGGCGCCCGATGCCCCGGGCTGGTTTTCAATCCGTGCGAAGGCGGCGCGCTCGGCGCGGCGGGACAGGATCAGGGTGGCCGCGAGAAGACCCAGCGGGATGCCGATCAGCAGGCCCGTGATCCAGTTCTCCAGCACGAAACCGACCGCGAAGCTGACAGCCACGACACCGAGGAACGCCAGCAGCATGAGCCACGGCACCATCGGATCGTGCTGGCGGGTCATCTGGAAGACCTCGCGGATTTGCTTCAGACGGCTCGGCTTCTTGACCTTGGCCACCTTGGGCTTGCGCGAAAAGAGACCGCGCTTCGGAGCATCAGAAGCCGGAGTGGAGTTGCTGGAATCAGGGGAATTCGCCATAGTGCCTTAATTCTACGTGATGGACGGCGAAAGGCCGGACGCCGGATTCCTCCGGTGCCGGCCCTTCGCCGCAATCATTACAACTGGTTTCAGGCGCGCGCCGCGAGCAGCGAGCTGGCTTCCTGGCGGGTGCTTCCCGAGCTTTCGATGTGCGCCAGCTGGGCCGGGATTTCCAGACCCTTCTTGCGCATCGCGGTGGCCCAGAGCCGGCCCGCACGGTAGGAGGAACGCACCAGCGGACCGCTCATGACGCCCAGGAACCCGATCTCGTCGGCTTCCTGCTGCAGGTCCACGAACTCCTGCGGCTTGACCCAACGGTCAACCGGCAGGTGCCGCTCGCTCGGGCGCAGGTACTGGGTGATGGTGATCAGGTCGCAGCCGGCGTCGTGCAGGTCCCGGAGCGCCTCGGAGATTTCCTCGCGGGTCTCGCCCATGCCCAGGATCAGGTTGGACTTAGTTACCATGCCGAGGTTGCGGCCCTGCGTGATGACGTCCAGCGACCGCTCGTAGCGGAAGGCCGGACGGATGCGCTTGAAAATCCGCGGGACCGTCTCGACGTTGTGCGCGAACACCTCGGGCTTGGAGTCGCAGATCGCGTCGATGTGCTCCGGCTTGCCGGAGAAGTCGGGAATCAGGAGTTCGACGCCGGTGCCCGGGTTGAGTTCGTGTATCTTGCGGACCGTTTCGGCGTAGAGCCAGACGCCCTCGTCGGCGAGGTCATCGCGGGCCACACCCGTGACCGTGGCGTAGCGGAGCTGCATCGCCAGGACCGAGCGGGCCACCTTCGTGGGTTCGAAAACGTCCACGGGGGAGGGTTTGCCGGTGTCGATCTGGCAGAAATCGCAGCGCCGGGTGCATTCGGAGCCGCCGATCAGGAAGGTGGCTTCCTTGTCTTCCCAGCATTCGAAGATGTTGGGGCAGCCGGCCTCTTCACACACGGTGTGGAGGCCCTCTTTTTTGACGAGGTTCTTGAGCTGCACGTACTCGGGACCCATCTGGACCTTGGCCTTGATCCATTCCGGCTTGCGTTCCACCGGGGTGGCCGCATTGCGCTGCTCGATTCGCAGCATTTTCCGGCCTTCTGGTGCCAGGGTCACAGTAGAGCTCCTTCATGGGTTGCAACTAGCGCTTCTTCATTGTTGCGCAGTTCTTCGATGATCCGCGACACGAGGTCGGCGGGAGTGATGTCCCGGCCCGTCTCCTGCGAGATGGTGGTGACGCCGGCGTCGGTGATGCCGCAGGCGATGATCTGGGCGTACGGCGCCAGGTCGTTGTTGCAGTTGATGGCGAAGCCGTGCATGGTGACGCCCTCGTGGACGCGGATGCCGATCGCGGCAATCTTGCGTGCGGGGCCCTTCTCGTCCTGCTCGATCCAGACGCCGGCACGTCCCTTGATGCGGACCGCCTCGATGCCGTAGTCGGCCAGGACGGCGATGATGACGGCTTCCAGCCGCTCCACGTAGTCGCGGATCCCGGCCGGGTTCCTGAGCTTGATGACGGGATAGCCGACCAGCTGTCCCGGGCCGTGCCAGGTGAGCTTGCCGCCGCGGTCCACCGGGACCACGGGGGTGCCGTCAAAGGGGCGTTCGTGGTCTTCGGTGCGTTTGCCGGCCGTGTAGACGGCGGCGTGCTCCAGCAGCAGGACCGTGCTGGGGGCGGTACCGGCGAGGACCCTCCCATGGAGTTCGCGCTGGATGTCCCAGCCGCGCGTGTAATCGACGAATTCCGGGTCGAGACCCAGCTGGGAGAACTCAAGAGTCATGGCATCCAGCTTAGACCCCGGCTGTCGCAGCGGCCGATTCTGTGGCGAACCTCTCACCCCCTGTGGATAACTCCTGCGGGATTCCGCGGGATCCGCTATTCCTAGGTTATGGAAGATCACGCACCCTCCGGCGCAGCGGCGCCCGAGGTTCCCGGATACGACGTCGGCCGTTGCCTCGGGCGCGGCGGCGGCGCCACCGTCTGGCTGGTGACCGAACAGTCGACCGGCCGTGACTACGCGCTGAAGTGCTTCTCTGCCGGCGGTTCCGCCGACCGCGGCGAAGGGGAGGACGCGATCCGGCGCGAGGTGCGGATCCTGTCCACGCTCGACCACGAGCACCTGGTCAAGGCGTACGACGTCGTCCGGCTGGACGGGCCGTCGGGCGGGAGCCTCGGGTTAATCATGGATTATGCCGCGGGCGGCTCGCTGGGACAGCTTACGGCCGGCCGGGGAAGCCTGGGGCCGGGGGAGACCGTGACCGTCCTTACTCCGATCGCCCAGGCCCTCGCCTACCTGCACGGTCACGGCTTTACCCACGGCGATGTCGCTCCCGGCAATGTGCTGTTCACCGCCCACGGCAAACCGCTGCTGGCCGATCTGGGCGTGGCCCGCATGGTGGCTGACGCCACGGCGGTGCCCGACGCCGGCACCGAGGGCTTCCGCGACCCGGCGCCCGTGGACGCCGTCCGGGCCGGGCTGCAACCGGAACGCGATGTGTATTCCCTGGCGGCCCTTGGGTGGTACTGCCTGACCGGGCGCGCCCCTGAGCCGGGCGCGCAGCGGCCGCCGCTGCCGCTATTGATACCCGGGGTTCCGCCGGCGCTGGCTGCGGCGCTGGAATCCGGACTTCAGGAGGACCGCCGGCTCCGGCCCACGGCCGCCGAGCTGGCCTCCGCAGTCCACCGCAGCGCCGTGGCCGCGCCGGTGGACCTCTCGGTTTCCGTCCACCCCACGGTCATTCCGCAGCTGCTGACCCGGCGCACCCTGCCCGGTACGGCACGGGGGCGTCGGGTCGAACAACTCCGGTCCCTGCCGGGCCGGTTCCGCAGGCCGCACGCGGACGCCGCGCTGCCAGCCGCCGCGCTGCCAGCCGCCGCGCTGCCAGCCGCCGCGCTGCCAGCGGGCCGTTTCCGCAGGAAGCGCGCGGACGCCGCGCTGCCAGCCGCCGCGTCGCCTGGCGCCGAGGTTCCCGCGTCCGTCCGTGCGGGCGCCGGGCGCGGGGCAGGCGGCATTGGCGCGCGCCGCTCGGCCCGCCGGGGCATCACCGGCAGGCGATCCTTCGGGCGGCAGTCCATCCGGCCCGGCTCCGCCCTTCCTCCCGCCGCCAGTCCGGCACGGCCGGGCGGGAGCGGTATCCGGGCGGTGGCCGTCGGCCTGGCCCTCATGGGTGTCCTTGCCGCCGCGTGGGGGTTTGCCGGTGCCAGACTGCCGGCGGCGTTCCCCGGCTTTGCCGTCAACGAGGCCGGCTCCGCTACCGAGTCCGCCGCGGCGTCCGACGCTGGCGCGGCCCACCCGGCGCCCGCCCCTGACGCTGGTGCTGATGCTGGTGCTGGTGCCGGCGCCGGTGCCGCTGCGGCGGCCCGGGCGCCCGATCTGCAGGCACACCTCGCATCGCCGGACCCCGGCGAAGCCGTCCGGGGACTGGCCCGGCTTCGCTCCCTGGCGTTCAGCTCGGGGGATTTCGGCTTGCTGGAGCAGGTCAACGTGCCAGCGTCGGCGGCGGCAGTGGAGGACGGGCGGATCAGTGCCAGGCTCAAGGATTCCGGCCGGGTGCTGGCGGGATTCACGACCATCGTGACCCAGGTCGCGCATGATGCGGCCCCGCCGGGGGACAGCGGCCCATCCCTTGCCGTCGTGGCCGTCACCGCGGGCACCTCCGCCTACCAGGAACGCGACGCGAGCGGGGCGGTGCTGGCGGACGCGGCGGCCGCACCGGAACAGCAGCTACGGCTCGTCCTGGCGACGGTCGAGGGACGCTGGCGGATTCAGGACATCCTTCCCGCAGCCGGAACCCGCGCCGACGTCGGTGCCCCTGGTGTCTCCGGTGATACTGGCGGTTAATCTCAGATAATCCCAGATTGGTCCCCACAGGAACCGGCAGGGATCAGCAGCTGCCGGGGTTCAGGACTTCGGGCCGCGTTCCGCCACCCATGCGGCAGCCTCGGCGAGCGAGGGGTGCTGCCATTCGAAGCCCGCCTCGCTCAGGACGGCCGGTTCCATCCGCTGGCTGGAGAGCAGCAGCTCCTCGGCAAGCTTGCCCATCACCAGCCGCAGCACGGGGGCGGGCACACGGAACACCGCCGGCCGGTGCAGGGCCGCGGCCAGCGCCGCGATCAGCGAGTTCACGTCAGCGACCTCCGGTGCGCAGAGGTTCACAGGCCCGGACACCCGGCTGTTGAGCAGAAAACCAAAGGCGCCGGCGACATCCGGGAGCGTGACCCACGGCCAGTACTGCCGGCCGTTGCCCAGCGGACCGCCCACGCCCAGGCGAAGCAGCGGCATCAGCCGTCCCAGGGCGCCACCCGAACGGCTCAGCACGACTCCGGTGCGCGGAGTGACCACCCGGACGCCGGCCGGAGCCTCGTGCGCGGCGGCCTCCCAATCGACGCAGATCCGGGCCAGCACGCCGTCGCCGGCGGGGGCGTTCTCGCGGAGCAGCGCCTGTCCGGCGTTGCCGTAGTAGTTGGCGCCCGACTGGCTCAGGAAGACCGCCGGCGGAGTGTCCAGGCGCCCCATGGCCGCCGCCAGCGTCCGCGTCGGCCCGAGACGGGAGTTGCGGAGTTCGTTGATCCGCGACCGGGTCCAGGGCCGGTCGCCGATGCCGGCGCCGGAGAGGTTGATGACGGCGTCGGCCCCCTTCAGCGCGGTCTCGTCGATGCTGCCTTCCGCGGGGTTCCACTGGAATTCCGACGCCGCCGCAGGAGCCCGCCTGACGAGCGTGCCGACGTCGTGCCCGGCGCTGCGCAGCGAGCTGGAAATGGCGGTCCCGATCAGCCCTGAGGCCCCGGCAATAATGATTCGCATGATCCATCTCACCATGCCCGGCTCGGCAGGGATACCTCCCGGGCGGGAAGGCCCGTCTTGACTATGATCTAACGATGACCTCTTCGAGTTACTTCCGTTTCCCGCATCTGCACGGCGATCTGGTCACCTTCGTGGCCGAGGACGACGTCTGGATTGCGCCCCTCGGCGGGGGCCGCGCCTGGCGCGTTTCCTCGCTGCAGTTGCCGGCCCGCAACCCCCGCTTCACGCCGGACGGCAAGCGCCTGGTGTGGACGGTCGTTCAGGGTACGGCCCCGGAAGTTGTCACGGCGGACGTCGACGGCGGCGGCTACCGGCAGTTGAGCTACTTCGGCCACGCCACCACCAAGGTCAAGGGCTTCACCCCCGACGGCGACGTCCTGGTCACGAGCGCCTTCCGCCAGGCCGACAGCCGCCTCGCCCACGCCTACAGCCTGCCCGTCGCCGGCGGCTGGGCCTCGGAACTCCCGCTGGGCCCGGTGGAGTCCGTTGCCTTCGGCCCGGTGGTCGGCGACGAGCGCCCCGTCGTCCTCGCCAGTGTGCTCTCCCGCGAACCCGCGTGGTGGAAGCGCTACCGCGGCGGCGCTGCCGGCAAGCTGTGGATCGACGCCGACGGAAACGGCGAATTCGAACGCCTCGCCGCCGAACTGGACGGCAACCTGACCGACCCGATGTGGGTCGACGGCCGGATCGCCTTCCTCTCCGACCACGAGGGCTACGGCAACCTCTACTCCGTGCTGCCCAACGGCTCCGAACTGCGCCGCCACACGGACCACGAGGACTTCTACGTCCGGCACGCCGCCACCGACGGCCGGCGTGTCATCTTCGAATCCGCCGGTGAGCTCTGGCTGCTCCCGGACCTCGGCTCGGAGGCCATCAAACTTGAGATCTCCCTGGGATCCGCTTCCCAGGCCCGCCGCGGGACGCCACTTAAGCCGTCAAAGCACCTCGGCGATGTGGTTCCCGACCGTACCGGCGGCTCCAGCGCCGTCGAGTCCCACGGCACCCTGCACTGGCTGCGGCACAAAGACGGCCCGTCGAGGGTTCTGGAAGCCACCCCCGGCGTCCGCGCCCGCCTGCCCCGCCCGTTCGGCGCGGGCCGGATTGCGTACGTTGCCGACCATGACGGTGTCGAAGCCCTGTACCTGAAGGCGATCGCGGCTCCCTTGGAGACCGGATCCGCGCATTCCGGAAACACGGACGCTGGAAACCCCGCAGGAGACCCCGCCGGGCACGAGTCCGGGGGGCAGCCGGGCCGCGCCGGCGCCGCAGACGGCAGCCCATCCGGGCGGAGATTCCGACGCCGGCACACCCCTTCCCAGCCCGGTCCCGGCCGCAGCCAGCGCCCGTCCCGGCACCATAGCCGCGGTCCCCGCAGCGCGTCCGGCCACCCCTGACGATGCTGCAACCCCGCCCACACCGGACACTGCCGACGCGGCCGACACCGCCGGGCCTGCGGACGGCAACGTCCCGGCGCGGCAGGAACCGTCCGGCCGCCTGACCAGGATCGATTTCCCCAAGCCGACCAGAGCCAGCGCCATCGAGGCCAGCCCGGACGGCAACTGGCTCGCCGTCGGCACCGCCTTCGGCGACATCTACCTCGCCGACACCCGGACCGGGGCCCTGTCGCTCGTGAGCAGCATCGGCGAGGGCAGCATCGAAGGCTTCAGCTGGTCCCCGGACTCGGCCTGGCTGGGCTGGTCCGAGCCGGTTACGTCCTTCGGCTCCCGCAGCCGGCTGCGCCTCACCGGCGTGGAAAATACCGGCGCCGCAGCGGACGGGAAGCGCACCATCATCGAGGTCACCGACGGGCGCTTCCGCGACGAATCGCCGTCGTTCACCCCCGACGGCAAGTACCTGGCGTTCCTCTCCAACCGCAGCTTCGACCCGGTCTACGACGGTCACTCCTTCGACCTGTCCTTCCCGAGCCCGATCAAGCCCTATCTCGTGGCCCTCGCCGCGGACACACCCTCGCCCTTCGGCCCCAGCGTTGACCTGCAGGACGACGAGGACGCAGACGCCGGCACCGGTGCCAAAGCCGAGGGTGCAGACCAGGACCAGGTGCCCGCGGTCCGAGTCGACGCCGAGGGCCTGGCCCACCGCGTCATCAGCGTGCCGGTGCCGCAGGGCAACTACTCGGCCCTCACCGCGACCGACGGGGCCCTGCTCTGGCTCGACCACGAGCTTTTCGGCGTAACCGGCGACGGCCGTGCAAGCCTCGAGGACAAGAACGCGGCACCCTGCCTCGTGCGCTTCGACCTGGCCCGGCGCAAAACCACCACCATCGTGGACGCCCTGGACAGCTACCGGCTCTCCGGCGACGGCGAGAAGGTCGTGATCCTGCAGGACAAGCAGATCCGCGTCTCGCCCGCCAACACCAAAGCGGACGAGGAATCCGGGCAGCTGGTCAAGGTTGACCTCAGCCGCATCCGCGTGCAGCTTGACCCGCTCAGCGTCTGGGGACAGGCCTTCGACGAGGCCTGGCGGCTCCAGCGCGACTTCTTCTGGACCGAGGACATGGCCGGGCAGGACTGGGACTCGGTGCACGCCCGCTACCGACCGATCGTGGACCGGCTCGGCTCGCACGACGACCTCGTGGACCTGCTGTGGGAGCTCCACGGTGAACTGGGAACCTCGCATGCCTACGTCCGTCCGTTTGCCGTCACCGAGAACGGCAGCAACGGCCAGGGCCGGCTCGGCGCGGACCTCGCCTTCACCGGAGAAGGCTGGGAAATCACCCGGATCCTCGCGGGGGAGTCCTCCGACCCGCTCGCCACCTCGCCGCTGACCCGCCCCGGTGCGGACGCGAAAACCGGCGACGTGCTGCTGGCGATCGACGGCGTCGAACTGACCGAAGCGCGCACACCAGCCATGCAGCTGGTCGGCGCCGCGGGACGCGCCGTCGAGCTCACGCTGCGCAATGGCGCCGGGCACGGCAGCCAGGCAGGGAAGCAGCGCCGTGTGGCAGTGGTTCCGGTCAAGGACGAAGAGCGGCTGCGGTACCAGGAATGGGTGGCCGCGAACCGCCGGACCGTCCGGCAGGCGTCGCAGGGAACCTTCGGCTACCTGCACATCCCCGACATGATGGCCAACGGCTGGGCCCAGCTGCACCGCGACCTCGACACAGAGACGGCCCTTGACGGGCTGATCGTCGATGTCCGCCGCAACCGCGGAGGGCACACCTCCCAGCTCGTCGCGGAGCTCATCGGCCGCAAGGTCACCGGCTGGAGCATGCCGCGCGGGGAGCGGCCGCGGACCTACCCGCACCACGCACCGCGGGGACCGGTCATCATCCTGACCGACGAATTCGCCGGGTCCGACGGCGACATCATCACCCAGGTCTCCAAGCTGCGGGGGATCGGCCCGGTCATCGGCACCCGGACCTGGGGCGGCGTCGTCGGCATCGACAACCGCTTCGCCCTGGCCGACGGGACCGGCGTGACCCAACCGCGCTACGCCACCTGGTTCTCCGGCGGCGTGGGCTGGGGCGTCGAGAACTTCGGCGTCGCCCCGGACATCGAAGTGACCTTCCCGCCGCACGCGTATGCCGCCGGCACCGACCCGCAGCTGGAGTACGGCATCGGCGCCCTCAAGGAAATGATCCAAGAGCTGCCCACCGACCGGCCGCCCCTGCGCGAGGGCTACCGACAGGTTCGGCCCGCCCCGCTGCCGGCCCGCCAGCCCGGCAGCTAGGCCCAGCGCCCGCCGCGGCCCGCCCGCCGCGGTCCGCCCACGGAGAAGGCCCCCGTTCCCTTGGTCAGGGAACGGGGGCCTTCGCCGTTAGTGCGTGGAAAGCTAGGAGGCCAGGGTGGCGTCCAGGGTGATCTTGAGGCCGGTCAGGGCGCCCGAGACGGGGCAGCCCACCTTGGCTTCCTCGGCGATCCGCTGGAAATCATCTTCCGTGATGCCGGGGATCCGCGCGTTGACGGTCAGGTGGCTGTCGGTGATCCCGGTACCGGGCACGAAGGTCACATCGGCCTTGGTGTGGACTTCCTCGGGGGTGTGGCCGGCCTGCGCGAGGGCATGGCTGAACGCCATGGAGAAACAGGCCGAGTGTGCTGCGGCGATGAGCTCTTCGGGGCTGGTCTTGCCCTCGGAGGCCTCGGTGCGCGCCTTCCAGGTGACATCGAAGTTGCCCAGGCCGGAGCTGTCCAGCGTGGTGTTGCCTGCGCCCGTCATCAGGTCGCCATTCCATACAGTGTGTGCGGTGCGTGTAGCTGCCATGTCCACTCCTCAAGTTCGTTGAAATCCCACAGACCCGGCGAAACCGGATCATGCCGTGTCCCATCCTAGGGATTCGGCGCCTCCGGCGCACCGGTGTCCGCTCTCGGAGGATTGTGACCACGTACAGTGTCGGCATGGACATCAGCGACTCCGGCGCGGCGCCCTCGGCGCGCATCGCCACGATTATGGTCAACGCGGTGGACGCAGAGCGCCTGGCAGGATTCTGGGCGGCACTGCTGGGCACCCCGGTTTCGGCGCGCTTCGAACAGTTCGTCTGGCTCCGGCCCGCCGGCCCGGGCGCCCCGCAGCTGGCCTTCCAGCAGGTCGGGCTGCCCACCGGGGGCAGGCGCCGGCTGCACCTGGACATCCACGGGCCCGATCCCCGGGCGCTGCGGCCCTAGCCGAGTCGATCGGGGCCGGGTTCGTGGAGGGCAATGACATCGGCGATTTCCACTGGGACGTGATGCAGGATCCCGAAGGCAACGAATTCTGCATCGCCGGCGACTGAGCTTTCGGGGGGACGACGACGGCGACGCACCCCCGCGGGGGTACGTCGCCGTCGCTGCTGGAAGGAGAGCTGCTGCCGGGAGGGAGGGCTACTGCCAGAGGGTGGCGATGGCCACGTTGAGCAGGGCCAGGCCGCCGACGGCGTGCGCGAGGCCGTTGCCGACCTCCTCGCCCTTCTTGTACTTGCGGCGGCCGATGAAGGCCAGGACGCCCACGGCCAGGGCCACGGCCAGCTTGATGCCGAGCTTGGCGTAGTTGGCATCCATGTCCAGGGCCGGGATGAGCCCCATCATGGCGATGCCGGTGAGCAGCTGCAGCATGGCGCCGTCGAACTGGCGCGGGTGCACGGTGGGCTGTTTCATCTGGCCGATCCAGATGCCCACGATCATGGCGGCGCCGACGATGTGCAGGAAGACCATGACGTTATAAACGATATTCATGGCCCCAGTCTAGCCAGAAGGTTCTACGCTCCGTAGTAGGACCCGCCCGGTCCGGGAGCGCGCCATGCGGGCCACGAAAACGGCGACGGCGGCGCGGGTTCCGGTGGTTGCCCACCGGTGTCCCGCACCGCCGTCGCCGTCGGTGTTCCTTGCCCTTGGAGGCTAGAGGCCCAGATCGGCCTCGAAGGCGCCTTCCTCAAGGCGTGCCTTCAGCGTCTGCAGGAAGCGTCCTGCGTCGGCGCCGTCGACCAGCCGGTGGTCGTAGGTCAGGGAGAGGTACATCATCGAGCGGATGGCCAGCGAGTCATCGCCGTTCTCATCGGCGACGACGACAGCCCGCTTGACGATCGCCCCGGTGCCGAGGATGGCAACCTGCGGCTGGTTGATGATCGGGGTGTCGAACAGGGCGCCCACGGAACCGATGTTGGTGATGCTGAACGTTCCGCCGGAGAGCTCGTCCGGGCCGATCTTGCCGTTGCGGGTGCGGTCTGCGACGTCAGCGATCTTGCCGGCCAGGCCAGCGAGGTTCAGGTTGCCGGCGTCGGCGATGACCGGAACCAGCAGGCCCTTGTCCGTGTCTACCGCAATCGCCAGGTGCTCGGCGTTGTGGTAGGTGATCTCCTGCTTGTCCTCGTCGTAGGACGCGTTGACCTTCGGGTGCTGCTTCAGGGCCTCGGCCACAGCCTTGGCGATGAAGGGCAGGAAGGTCAGCTTGGACCCGTTCTGGGTCTGGAAGGAGTTCTTGGCCTTGGCGCGCAGCTTGGCGACCTTGGTCATGTCGACCTCGTGCACCTGGGTCAGCTGGGTGGAGATGTCCAGCGACTCGCGCATGCGGCGGGCAATGACCTGGCGGATCCGCGGGGCCTTCTGCACGGTGCCGCGCAGCGAGGACTGGTCAGCGGAGGGACGCGCCGCCGGAGCAGCGGACGGGGCCGGGGCAGCTGCTGCGGGCGCGGGGGCGGCCTTGGCTTCTGCCGCCGCCAGCACATCCTGCTTGCGGATGCGCCCGCCGACGCCGGTGCCGGAGAGCGCGGAGATGTCCACGCCCTGCTGGTTGGCCAGCTTGCGGACCAGCGGGGTGACGTAGCCGGACTCCGCGGCCGCGGCGGCCGGAGCAGCAGCTGCGGGCGCAGCCGGGGCGGCTTCCGCTGCCGGTGCGGGGGCTTCCTGCTTCGGTGCCTCCTGCTTCGGTGCCTCCTGCTTGGGGGCCTCGGCGGGGGCGGCTTCCTGCTTCGGGGCTGCTGCCGCTTCCTTCGGGGCTTCCTTGGCGGGAGCCGCCGCGGGGGCCGCGCCGGAACCGATCACGGCGAGGACGGAACCGACCTCGGCCGTTTCATCCTCGGCGACACGGATTTCCTGCAGGGTGCCGGCGACCGGTGACGGGATCTCGGTGTCGACCTTGTCGGTGGACACCTCCAGCAGCGGCTCGTCGACCTCGACGGTGTCGCCGATGCTCTTGAGCCAGCGGGTGACGGTGCCTTCGGTGACGCTCTCGCCGAGGGCGGGGAGCGTGACTTCGTGGCCTTCGCCGGCGGGAGCAGCGGCCTCGGCGGCCGGTGCTTCAGCTTCGGGGGCCGGAGCTTCGGCGGCGGACGGGGTCTCGGCGGCGGGGGCTTCAGCCTCGGCTGCCGGTGCTTCCTCGGCCGGCGCTTCCTCGGCCGGGGCCTCGGCGGCGGGGGCTTCGCCTGCGCCGGCGGAACCGGAACCGGAGCCGATGCGCACCAGCGGCGCGCCAACTTCAGCGGTCTCGTCTTCGGCGACGAGGATTTCCTCGATCACGCCGGCGATCGGAGAGGGGATCTCGGTGTCTACTTTGTCGGTGGAAACCTCGAGCAGCGGCTCGTCCACCTCTACCCGGTCACCTACCTGCTTGAGCCAGCGGGTGACGGTTCCTTCGGTGACACTCTCACCGAGGGCGGGCAAGTTAACGGATTCAGACATGTCGTCCCCGTTCTCCTTATTGATCTTTGTGCGGATGATTGCTGCCTTGGTCGAGCTTAGTGCACCCGGCGTTTCGGGCCGGGTGCACTAAGCACGGAGTTCTTGCGGTGGTGCGGGGGGAACTGCTAGCCGTGCAGGGGCTTGCCGGCCAGAGCCAGGTGGGCCTCGCCCAGGGACTCGTTCTGGGTCGGGTGGGCGTGGACCAGCTGGGCCACGTCCTCCGGGTAGGCTTCCCAGTTCACGATCAGCTGGGCCTCGCCGATCTGCTCGCCCATGCGGGCGCCGATCATGTGGACGCCGACGACGGGGCCGTCCTTCTGGCGGACCAGCTTGACCAGGCCGCTGGTGCCCAGGATGGAGCTCTTGCCGTTGCCGGCGAGGTTGTATTCCTGGGTCTGGATCTGGTCGTCACCGAACTTGGCCTTGGCGGCCTTTTCCGTGTAGCCCACCGTGGCGATTTCCGGCTCGGAGTAGGTGACCTTGGGGATGTTGACGTCTTCGACGACGACGGGCTTCAGGCCGGCGATTTCTTCGGCGACGAAGATGCCCTGCTGGTAGCCGCGGTGTGCCAGCTGGACGCCGGGGACGATGTCGCCCACGGCGTAGACGTTGCCGACACCGGTGTGGAGGCGCTCGTTGGTGATGACGAAGCCGCGGTCGATGGTGACGCCGGCTTCCTCGTAGCCAAGGTTGGCCGTGACCGGGCCGCGGCCGACGGCGACGAGCATGAGGTCGGCTTCGAAGGTCTTGCCGTCCACGAGGGTGACCTTGACGCCGTCGGCGTTCTGCTCAACGCCCTGGAAGAAGGTGCCGGTGGAGAACTTGATGCCGCGCTTCTTGAAGGCGCGCTCGAAGGCCTTGACGATCGTCGCGTCCTCGTTCGGGACCAGCGAGGGCAGGCCCTCGATGATGGTGACGTCGACGCCGAAGGACTTCCAGACTGAAGCGAACTCGACGCCGATCACGCCGCCGCCCAGGATGATCGCGCTCTTGGGGATGAAATCCATGGTGAGGGCTTCGTCGGAGGTGATGACCTTGCCGCCGATTTCCAGGCCCGGCAGCGAGCGGGAGTAGGAGCCGGTCGCGAGGACAACGTTCTTGCCCTTGTACGCGGTGCCGTTCACGACGACGGTGTCGGTGCCCTGGAGCTTGCCTTCGCCCTCAATGACGGTGATGCCCTTTTTGCCCTTGATCAGACCCTGCAGGCCCTTGAACTTGCCGGCGATGATGCCGTCCTTGTAGGCGTTGACAGCGGTGATGTCGATGCTGTCAAGGGTGACGTTGACGCCGTACTTTGCCGAGTCACGGGCGTGGTCGGCCAGTTCCGCCGAGTGCAGCAGGGCCTTGGTGGGGATACAGCCGTTGTGCAGGCAGGTGCCGCCCAGCTTGCCCTTTTCGATCAGGCCGACGGTGAGGCCGAGCTGAACGGCACGCAGGGCAGTTGCGTAGCCGCCGCTGCCGCCGCCGAGTACCAGGATGTCGAATTCTTGCGCAGTTGCCTGATCGGCCACTAAAACGCTCCCTCGCGTGAACGATGACACGAGAGTACGCATCATCTGGTCTTGGAACTTCCCTGCCGTGATTATGCCAGCAGGTAAGTTCCCTTTCATTTGTGACTACCGGTGTTCACCTTAGCGAACCACTAATACATGCTCCACCTTGCCGTGGCGTTTGTGGAGCCCTTGTGTCCAGAGTCACGCGGCCCTTGTGGCCGGGGCAGGCTGCCCCGGCCACCAGGCCGCGCGACGGCTGGGCGGATTGCGCCTAGGCGGTTTTGGCCGAAATGTCCTCGGCATAGGCCACCAGCGTGCGCACGGTGCAGCCCGTGCCCTGCTTGTGGTTGTAGCCGTAGGGGCTGCCGTTGTTGAACGACGGGCCGGCGATGTCGATGTGGGCCCAGGGGATCGGCTCGCCGTCCTTGCCCTTGCCCACAAACTCGCGCAGGAACACGGCGGCCGTCATCATGCCGCCGTGGCGTTCGCCGATGTTGGCGATGTCCGCAACCTGCGAGTCGAGGCTGGGGCGCAGCTCTTCGGGCAGCGGCATCGGCCAGACCAGCTCGCCGGCGCGGTCCGCGGCCGCCTTGAGCGGGCCGGTGACGGAGTCGGCGCCCATCACGCCGGCGGTGCGGTTGCCGAGGGCGACCAGCTGCGCGCCCGTGAGCGTGGCGACGTCGATGATGGCGTCCGGGAACTCCTGGCTGGCGGCGACGATGCCGTCCGCCATGACCAGCCGGCCCTCGGCGTCGGTGTTGAGGACCTCGACGGTCTTGCCGCCGAACATGGTGAGCACATCGGCCGGGCGCTGCGCGGCGCCGGAGGGCATGTTCTCGGCGATGCAGAGCCAGGCGGTCGCCTTGACGGGCAGGCCGAGGCCGGCGATGGCCAGCACGCTGTTAAGGACGACGGCGGCGCCTGCCATGTCGGACTTCATGTCGCCCATGCCGAGGGCCGGCTTGATTGAGATGCCGCCGGTGTCGAAGGTGATGCCCTTGCCCACGAGGGCGATCTTGGCGGTGGCCCGGGCGGGGGAGTATTCGACCTTGACCAGGCGCGGCTGCCGGGTGGAACCCTTGCCGACGCCGAGGATGCCGCCGAAGCCTTCCTTTTCCAGGCGCTTCTCGTCCCAGACGGTGACCTTGACGGGCAGGCCCTTGGAGAGCTCCTTGGCGGCGTCCGCGAAGGATTCCGGGTAGAGGTGGCTCGGCGGCTGGTTGACCAGCGAGCGGGTGGCGTTGACGGCCTTGCCGATCAGGGCGGCACGGTCCAGTACCGGCTTCAGGGCCCTGTTGGTGGCAAAGTCCGTGACGATCACAACGTTCTTGACCGGGTCCTTCAGGTCGTCCTTCGAGGACCGGTATTCGGTGAAGGAGTAGGCGCCCATCGCGGCGCCCTCGGCGACGGCGGCAACGTCGCCGAGCGACGCCGTCGGGAGGGCCAGGGTGACCGTGCCGACGCCGGCCAGCTGGCGGACGGCCGAGCCGGCGGCGCGGCGGAGCGCCTCTTCGGTGAGCGGCTGCGCGGCGGAAATCTTTCCGACACCGGCGAGCACGACGACTTTCGCGCCGGCTTCGCTCAGGCCCGGGAGGCGGTGGGCCTGGTCGGCTGCGCCGGTGATGCCAAGAACACTCAGTGATTCTGCCAGGGCTTCGGCGGCTTTGGCCGTCAGGGGGTTGCTGAGCAGGACGGGGCCGTCCGTACCCTGCCCGACGCCGATGACAAGGGCGTCGCTGGGGGACTTCTTAAGGTCCCCTGCGACTGCACTAAGTTTGACTTCAGTATTCTTGACCACGAGGACAGTCCTCAATTCTCTGAGTTTTTACGGCAGGAACTGCATGTTCGGCGCCCTGCCTTGGAGCCTGGGCCGCTGCCGGTTGAGACGTAACCCAAGTGTCTTCAAGCCGTCATAAGGCCAGCTCCGATCGTAGTCTCTCCGCGGCGCGGGTGTTCAATTGAATGAGAGCTGGAGCACACCCCGATCCGGAATGCGCGGGCACTCCGCCGTGTTGTACCCCATATCAGCGCCGGCGCCCCGCAGGGCCCGTCCGGCTGCCCTCTGACTACGACGAAAGGAACATGCCGTGCTTGAACGGATTTCCGGCTCCCTGCTGGACCCCGAATCGCTTTACCTGCGTGATGACGCGCTGTTCCACAGCCCCGAATTGCAAGGGCTGAACCTCGTCATGGGCTTCACCGGGTTCGCCGACGCAGGACACGTCGTCCGGCAGATCACCGCCGAACTGCTGGACACCCTGGACTCCGAAATGGTGGCCGAATTCGACGCGGACCAGCTGATCGACTACCGGTCCCGCCGCCCGCAGATCAGCTTCGTCGAGGACCACCTGCAGGACTACCAGGCGCCGCGCCTGGCGCTCTACCGCCTGGTCGACGGGCTGGGCAGCCCGTTCCTGCTTCTCGCCGGATTCGAACCGGACCTGCAGTGGGAGCGGTTCGCGCGCGCCGTCGTGGGCATCGTCGAGGAACTGGACGTCAACCTCGTCACCTGGATCCATTCCATCCCCATGCCGGTCCCGCACACGCGGCCCGTCGGGGTGACGGTGCACGGCAACCGCCCGGACCTCATCGAGGGCATCTCGGTGTGGAAGCCCACCGTCGAGGTGCCTGCCGCCGTCGGCCACATCCTGGAACTGCGGCTCACGGAGGCCGGCCGCAACGTCGCCGGCTACGTGATGCACGTGCCGCACTACCTTGCCGAGGCCGAGTACCCGACGGCGGCCGTCGCCGGCCTCGAATACCTCGGGGCGGCCACCTCGCTGATGCTGCCCGCCGACCGGCTCCGCGAAGCGGGCCGGGATGTCGGGCGCCAGATCGCCGAGCAGATCGAGGCTTCGGAGGAGGTGCAGCAGGTGGTCTCCCGGCTCGAAACCCGGTACGACGAGAACGCCGAGGGAACCGTGCGACGGTCCCTGCTCGCCGATGAGAACGACCAGCTGCCCAACGCCGATGACCTCGGGGCCGCCGTCGAGGCCTACTTGGCCCGTAAAGAACCCGGCGAATAAATACTATTTCTATCTCCGCTGGGCATAATGGGGGAGTGACTTCACCCCGCGCCTGGCTGATCTGGATCGTCGGGGTCTTCGCGTACCTTGTGGCGGTCAGCCAGCGCACCTCGTTCGGTGTCGTGGGGCTGGAAGCCACGGAACGCTTCCACGCCAGCGCGGCCGAGATCTCCTTCTTCACCGTGCTGCAGCTCCTCGTCTACGCGGCCCTGCAGATTCCGGTCGGCATCCTGGTGGACCGCTTCGGCTCCCGGGCCATGATCGCCGGCGGCGCCGTGCTGATGGGTCTGGGGCAGCTCCAGCTGGCCTTTGCCGAGAACATCCCCGGAGGCGTGCTGGGCAGGGTCCTCGTGGGGGCCGGCGATGCGATGACGTTCATCGCCGTGATCCGGCTGATCCCGATCTGGTTCGCCACCGCCCGCGTCCCGCTGCTCACCCAGCTGACCGGAATGTCCGGCCAGCTCGGCCAGCTCTTCAGCGTGGTGCCCTTCGCCATGATCCTGCACCTCGCCGGCTGGACCCCCGCATTCCTGACGCTCACGGGCATGTCTGTCCTCGCCGTGGTCCTCGTGCTGGTCCTGCTCCAGGACCGCCCGCCCGGGCACCCGGCACCGGAACCGTCCCAGGGGCTGCGCGCCACGGGAATCTCCATCTCCCACGCCTGGCGGCAGCCCGGCACCCGGCTGGGGCTCTGGAGCCACTTCACGGTCCAGTTCAGCGGCACCGTCTTCGCGATGACCTGGGGCTACCCCTTCCTGATCTCGGCGCAGGGCCTGGAAACGCCGGCCGTTTCGGCGCTGATGACGCTCTACGTGGCCGCGGCCATCGCCGCCGGGCCGCTGATGGGCAGCTTCGTCGCCCGGCACCCGCTGCGGCGCTCCACCATGGTGCTGCTGATTTCCGCCGCCACCGCCGCGGCGTGGGCGGCCGTGCTGCTGATTCCGGGACGCTCCCCGCTGTGGCTGCTGGCCGGCCTCGTGGTCGTGCTCGCCATCGGCGGCCCCGGTTCCATGATCGGCTTCGACTTTGCCCGCACCTTTAACCCGGCCCACCGGATCGGCACCGCGACCGGGATTGTGAACGTGGGCGGCTTTATCGCCTCCCTGATCGCCATCTACCTGATCGGCCTGGTCCTGGACGTGCTGTACGCCACCGGCTTCTCGCAGGGCGAGCTGTACGGGCTCGATCCGTTCCGGATCGCCCTGAGCGTGCAGTTCCTGCTGCTGGCCGGAGGGGCCGGAGCCATCGTTGTCAGCCGCCGGAAGGTGCGGAAGCAGATGGCGGCCCAGGGCGTCCGGGTGCCGCCGCTGCTGGCGGCCCTCGCCGAACAGCGCCGGCGCAGCGCAGAGCGGCGCCGCACGCCCTGACGCGGTGACCTGGCCCGGCCTCCGGCCGTGGTCCACGCCGCGTTGTCCAGCAGGGTTGTAAAGCCGCGTTGTTCGGCCGCGTTGTTCGGCCGCGTTGTCCAGCAGTCTTGTCCAGCTGTCTTGTCCGGCCGCGTTGTCCACATAGGACAGGCCGGCCCTAACGCGGGCGTGCCCGGGCCGCGAAGCTGGCTTCATGACAGCTCCCGATCACCTGAGAATCACCGGCCCGGAGGACATCCTCGGGTTCATCCCGCATTCCCTGGGCTACTGGCCGGCGCGCAGCCTCGTCGCCATGACCATGCAGGGCAAACGGCTCGGCGCCACGCTGCGGGTGGACCTCCCGGGCGACGGAGGAAGCCCGGACTGGTCCGGCACTCCGGGGCCGGCAGGCTTTGCCCGTTCCGTGGCGTCCTATCTGGCGGCCGACGCCGAGGCGGACGGCTCGCTACTGGCCCTCTTCACCGAAACCGACGGGGACGGCGCGCCGTGGGCGGAACTACTGGCGGCGCTGGAAAACACGCTGGCCGACGCCGGCATGCCCGTGCGGGACACTTGGCTCGTCGGCGCCGACTACTGGCGCAACGCCTACTGCCTGGACCCGTCGTGCTGCGCACCGCCGGGGCGTCCGGTGGAGGAGATCAGGAACAGCAGGCTCAACGCTGAGATGGTCTACCGCGGCAGCACCGTGGGAGCGGCGCCCGGCGCCGCGCTGCTCACGCCGCCGCCGGGTCCGCCGGATCCCGCCGTGCTGGATGCCCAGCGGGAGTGGGCGCAGCTGTTCTCCGCCGTCGTGCGGGACAGGCGCCAGTTCAGCCAGGTCCTGGACGTGTGGGGGCGGGTGCTGCAGGCCCACGCGCCGACACTGTCCATAGCGCTGACCGGCTACCTGCGCGCATCCCTGTGCGTCCCGTCCTGGCGCGACGCCGTGCTGGTCATGGCGGCTGCCGGGTCGGAGGCAGCTGAGCGCGGAGCCGACGACTTCGGTGTGTTCCACGGCGGGCCACCGGATCCCGATGGGGACGGTTCCCTTTCTGCCTCCGAACAGTCATCATGGCCGCTGGCTCCGTTGCCTCCGCTGGAAGGCTTCCCTCCGCGCGGCCCGGCCCCCAGTCGGCAGCGCCCCGGGGGAGCGGGCACCAGGGGCGAGACGCCCAGGGGAGGGGCGCCCAGGAAAGGTGGCGCCAGGAAAGGGGGCCCCCGGAAAGAAGACACCGGCCGAGCGGGAGGCTGCGGTGGTGCCGGCCATGAGCGGCCGGATGTTCCCGGGTACGGTGAAGTCCTGCTGGGTCTGGCGCCCCCATTGCCGGACTGGGCCTTGATGGCACGCCTGGACCGGGTGCTGGAGCATCTGTGCGCCGCCGGCGGTGAGGCGGGAGCGGCCGCCTTGACCGGGCGGGGGTGGATTGAGTGGTGCAGGGGCAAAGGATCGTTTGCCGATGCACTCTTCCGCCGCGCGGACCAGGAGCTTCCGGGCTACCGGCTGGCCGAACTGCTGGCGGAGCTCGTCCGCCGCGGGACGCTCTGCGGCTGGGCGGCGCGGAGGGAGACGGCCTGGCAGCGGTTCGAGCCGGACGTTGCCTGACACCGGGCCAACACGAAGCCACCACCGGGCCACCGCGGCCGCGGCGCAGCCAACACCAAGCGGACGCCGGGCCAACGCCGGGCCGCGCCGTGGCCATCACCAAACGAACGCCGGGCCGGAGCCGGGCCGCGGCGGCGCCACCGCCGTGGGCCGTGGGGGTGCCGCCGGATATCGGGGCCTACGCCCCGCGTCGGTCCCGATCGAGAAAACCGTGAGACAATGGTTGCCGAGACCCGGTTGGGTCCGTGTATTAAGTGCTTGTAGTGAACCTTGGAAACAGGGAACATTACGGTCACCCCAGGAGTTCTACTTAGTGGCTCTGCTGGTCGTGATCGCACCTGATGTGAAACACGGACTTGACAGGGTCATAGTGGTGTTGCCCGTATGGTGATTCCACAGACCGCCGCTAGAAAGGTTTTCTGTGACCCCGTCTTCCGCGAAGAAGGAACCCGCCGACCAGGCCGTATTGTCCCCCGAGGAGAAGAAGGCGGCGACGAGCGCCAAGCGCGCCGCCACGCGCGCAGCCAACAAGGCTGTCAAAGACGCAGCCTCGGCCGAAGGTGACAGCACCGCATCGGCAGTCGCCAAGCCTGAACCCAAGAAGCGCGGGCCCAAGCCCGGCGCTAAAGCCGCGGCGCAGGCCGCCGGCAAAGCCAACGGTGACGATGACACCGATGAGGAAGTTGAAGTAGATCTCGACGACGTCGTCGTGGAGGCCGTCGAGATCGGTGAGGACGGGGAGGAAATCCCCGCCAAGGCCGCCGCCGCAGCCACCGGCTCCGGCTTTGTCTACTCCGACGCTGACGACGATGACGCCCCCGTGCAGCAGGTCATGTCCGCCGGCGCCACCGCCGACCCCGTCAAGGACTACCTGAAGCAGATCGGCAAGGTCGCCCTGCTGAACGCCGAGCAGGAAGTCGACCTCGCCCTGCGCATCGAGGCTGGCCTCTTTGCCGAGGAAAAGATTAACGCCGACGACGGAACCATGGATCCGAAGCTCAAACGTGAGCTCGAATTCGTCATCCACGACGGCAAGCGTGCCAAGAACCACCTGCTGGAGGCCAACCTCCGCCTCGTGGTCTCGCTGGCCAAGCGCTACACCGGACGCGGCATGCTGTTCCTGGACCTGATCCAGGAAGGTAACCTGGGCCTGATCCGTGCGGTCGAGAAGTTCGACTACACCAAGGGCTTCAAGTTCTCCACCTACGCCACCTGGTGGATCCGCCAGGCCATCACGCGTGCCATGGCCGACCAGGCCCGCACCATCCGCATCCCGGTGCACATGGTGGAGGTCATCAACAAGCTTGCCCGCGTGCAGCGCCAGATGCTGCAGGACCTCGGCCGCGAACCCACACCCGAAGAGCTGGCCCTCGAACTGGACATGACCCCCGAAAAGGTCGTCGAAGTCCAGAAGTACGGCCGCGAGCCGATCTCCCTGCACACCCCGCTGGGCGAGGACGGCGACTCTGAATTCGGTGACCTCATTGAGGACTCCGAGGCAGTGGTCCCGGCCGACGCGGTGAGCTTCACCCTGCTGCAGGAACAGCTGCACTCGGTGCTGGACACCCTCTCCGAACGCGAAGCCGGCGTGGTCGCGATGCGCTTCGGCCTGACCGACGGACAGCCGAAGACTTTAGACGAAATCGGCAAGGTCTACGGGGTCACGCGCGAGCGGATCCGACAGATCGAATCCAAGACCATGTCCAAGCTGCGGCACCCGTCGCGGTCCCAGGTCCTCCGGGACTACCTGGACTAGGCACGCACCAAACAACGCGGGGTCATTTCCCGCCCGTCCTCCCCGGAGGATTGGGCGGGAAATGGCCCCGCGTTGTTCGTTAACTGACGTGCAATGTTCGCGGAAGTTGCCGTTAACGCGGAAAGAGCCCCTCCGTAACCGGAGGGGCTCTTTCTCACGTGGTCTAATCGACCGGACTCTAGTCGACCGGGACTGCCGGCTTCTCGTGAAGGCGTCCGGTCTCGTCGTGCCAGTCTGAGCTGAGCGGCCTGAGCGTCGGTTCTACGGCGCGGGCGTGGTGGCCGCAGAAAAGAAGCTCACCTCCGGAGGCGCCGAGAACAACCCGGACATACGCCTGTGCTCCGCAACGATCGCACCGGTCGACGGTGGTGAGTGTGCGGTCCGCAACTGCTGTTGTCATGTTCGGCCTCCTTGGTAGATCGGTATACCTATATAACCAGCATTCGCAGCGAAACCGTGGCACGGATGGCCCACTTTCGCTGTACGCGTATCACGTCTCGGTAACGGGTTCCGGCACGTGGGGCGCCGGAAGAGTGGCGGCACGCCGGACGCCGGCACTCCGACTACCCTAGGAAGAGCGCCAAAAACCTTTGTCCGTCCAATGACGGTCCCGTTCCTGAAGGAGTTTCCGCCCCGTGGCACCAAGTTCTGATTACACCGCCCGGCATCTCTCCGTGCTGGAAGGCCTTGAGGCCGTCCGCAAGCGACCGGGCATGTACATCGGTTCCACCGACTCCCGCGGACTCATGCATTGCCTCTGGGAAATCATCGACAACTCCGTCGACGAGGCCCTCGCCGGGTTCGGCCACGACATCAAAATCATCCTGCACGCGGACAACTCTGTGGAGATCCACGACGACGGCCGCGGCGTCCCGGTGGACATCGAACCGAAGACCGGGCTCAGCGGCGTCGAAGTCGTCTTCACCAAGCTGCACGCGGGCGGCAAGTTCGGCGGCGGTTCCTACACGGCCTCCGGCGGGCTGCACGGCGTGGGCGCCTCGGTCGTGAACGCCCTGTCCGCCCGGCTGGACGTCGAAGTGGACCGCGGCGGCAAGACCTACAAGATGTCCTTCCGGCGCGGTGAGCCAGGCCGTTTCAAGGACACCGGCACGCGGCCGGACCCGGCTTCGGTGTTCTCGCCCTTCGTCGACGGTTCCGTCCTGGACATCGTGGGCAAGGCCAAGCGCGGCGTCACCGGCACGCGGATCCGCTACTGGGCGGACCGGCAGATCTTTACCCCGGACGCCAAGTTCTCCTACGACGAACTCGCCGCCCGCGCCCGCCAGACCTCCTTCCTGGTGCCCGGTTTGAAACTCACCGTCCGGGACGAGCGCAAGCTCCCCGGCACCCCGGGCGAGCTCGGCGGGCACGAGGAGGTCTTCCACCACGACGGCGGCATCTCCGAGTTCGTTGAGTACCTCGCCGCCGACCCCGCCGTCACGGACGTCTGGCGGCTGCACGGCGCCGGCAAGTTCAAGGAGACCGTCCCGGTCCTGGACGACAAGGGCCACAGCCACCTCACCGAGGTCGAGCGGGACTGCGAGGTCGACGTCGCCCTCCGCTGGGGCATCGGCTACGACAGCACGGTGCGCACCTTCGTCAACATCATCTCCACGCCCAAGGGCGGAACCCACCAGACCGGGTTCGAGCAGGCGCTCCTCAAGACCTTCCGCAAGGCGGTCGAGACCAATGCCCGGAAGCTGAAGGCCGGCAACGACAAGATCGAGAAGGACGACATCTTCGCCGGGCTCACCGCCGTCCTCACCGTCCGGCTCGCAGAGCCGCAGTTCGAGGGCCAGACCAAGGAAATCCTGGGCACCTCGGCCGTACGCGCCATCGTCGCGAAGGTGGTGGAACAGGAAATCAACGCGAAGCTGACCTCGTCCCAGCGCAACGACAAGGCCCAGTCGGCGCTGCTGCTGGAAAAGGTCGTCAGCGAGATGAAGTCACGCATCTCCGCCCGCGTCCACAAGGAAACCCAGCGCCGCAAGAACGCCCTTGAGACGTCCTCCATGCCCACCAAGCTCGCCGACTGCCGAACGGACGACGTCGCGCGCTCCGAGCTGTTCATCGTCGAAGGCGACTCGGCGCTCGGCACCGCCAAGCTGGCCCGCTCCTCCGACTTCCAGGCGCTGCTGCCCATCCGCGGCAAGATCCTCAATGTCCAGAAGGCCTCGGTGGGCGACATGCTCTCCAACGCCGAATGCGCCGCGCTCATCCAGGTCGTGGGCGCGGGATCCGGCCGGAGCTTTGACATCAGCGCCGCCCGGTACGGCAAGGTCATCCTGATGACCGACGCCGACGTCGACGGCGCCCACATCCGCACGCTCCTGCTTACGCTGTTCTTCCGCTACATGCGGCCGATGATCGAGGAGGGCCGGGTCTTCGCGGCCGTCCCGCCGCTGCACCGGGTAGAGGTCATCAACGCCGGGCAGAAGGCCAACGAGATGATCTACACCTACTCGGAGGCCGAACTGCATGTCCTGCTGGCCAGGCTCGCCAAGGAAGGCAAGCGGTACAAGGAGCCAATCCAGCGGTACAAGGGCCTGGGTGAGATGGACGCGGAGCAGCTGGCCGAGACCACGATGGACCCGAGGCACCGCACCCTGCGCAAGGTTGGCATCGACAACGCCAAGCACGCCGAAGAGACCTTCGACCTGCTGATGGGGTCCGACGTTGCACCGCGCAAGGACTTCATCATCGCCGGGGCGGCGGGCTTGGACCGGGAACGCATCGACGCCTGACCCCTGCTGTATTGACGTACGACGGCGCGCATTGTCCTTGCCGTTGCCGGATCGCGCCAGTGCCCAAATGCCCTCTAACCCGGTATGCCTCCTTCCGATAGTGTCGTCTCACGGCCCCGGGCAATGACGCCCGGGGCCGGATTCCGCAGCATAAATCCAGGAGACCCCTATGAGGCAAACTCGGAATATCCAGCGCGCGGCCATCGCCGCCACGATCGGGCTGGCGGTCAGCTTCGCGCCGCCGGCCCTTGCAGCAACCGGCACCAATACGGAGGCTCTGCGCTCCGCGGTGTCGGCAACAAACATCACTGCCCATCTCGAAGCCCTGCAGGCCATCGCGGATGCCAACGGCGGCAACCGCGCGGCGGACAGCCCGGGCTACGAGGCGTCGGTCGAATACGTAAGAGGCCTGCTGGATGGCGCCGGCTACACTACGCAGCTTCAGCCGTTCAGCTACGACCGCTACGACTTCACGTCGGCTGCTCTGCAGCGCATCTCACCCAATCCGGAGACCTACACCTACGGGACCGGTTTCGTGGACATGTCCTATTCGGGCGCCGGCGACGTGACTGCCCCGCTGACCGCCGTCGACCTTAACCTCGCCGGTGACCATGCCTCGACCAGCGGCTGCGAAGCGGCCGACTTCGCCGGCTTCACGCCGGGAAACATCGCCCTGATCCAGCGCGGCACCTGCACCTTCCGGATCAAGGCGGACAACGCCGCCGCGGCCGGGGCCTCGGGGGCCATCATCTTCAACCAGGGCAACGTCGTCGCGGGCGATGACCGCCTCGGCCTCTTCGGCGGGACCCTGGACCTGCCCCAGGCTGACATCCCGGTGGTCAGTACGAGCTACGCCACCGGCGCCGAACTCGCCGCGCTCAGCGATGTGGTGATGCGTCTGGCTGTCGAGGCAGGCGTGAGCAGGATCGAATCCTTCAACCTCCTCGCGGATTCCCCAGTTGGACGTGCCGACCGCACCGTGGTGGTGGGCGCGCACCTGGACTCCGTGGCCGAGGGACCCGGCATCAACGACAACGGCTCAGGCTCAGCCGCCATCCTGGAGACCGCGCTCCAGATGGCTGCTCTGGGCATCACGCCGACCAACCGGATCCGCTTCGCGTTCTGGGGCGGGGAAGAGGACGGCCTGATCGGGTCCGAGCACTACGTCTCCCAGCTGACGACCCGCCAGGTCAAGGACCACGCGGTCAACCTCAACTTCGACATGGTCGGTTCGCCCAACTTTGTCCGCTACGTCTACGACGGCGACGGCTCGGCGTTCGGAGAGAAGGGCCCCAACGGCTCCGCGCTGGTGGAGAAGGTGTTCCTGGACTACTTCAAGTCCCAGAACCTGCCCGTTGCGCCCACGGCCTTCGACGGACGGTCCGACTACTTCGGGTTCATCAACAACGGCATTCCGGCCGGCGGATTGTTCACCGGAGCGGAGGACCTGAAGACCGCGGAGGAAGCGGCGATCTTCGGCGGCACGGCCGGCGCCCCGCTGGACCCGTGTTACCACGCGGCCTGTGACACCATCGCCAACGTGAACGAGACGGTGCTGGAGGAGATGGCCGACGCGATCGCGCACACCACGCTCACGTTTGGCATGACCACCTCGGCGGTCAACGGATCGGCGAAGGGGAACGGGGCCGGCAATGTGGACCTCGAATACAAAGCCAACAAGCTGCTGAAGTAACCGCTGAATCACAGCGGTGCAACGGGTGCCGGGCCGCTCCGCCTTCGGGCGGGGCGGCCCGGCCTCTGCGTGGGGGCTGGCCGGCACAACAAGGCACCGGCCATGGCCGGTGCCTCGGAGGGGCTCAGCCCAGCGGGACAACCAGGAGGGGCTCAGCCCAGCAGGCCGGGGACAACCAGGAGGGGCTCAGCCCAGCAGGCCGGGGACAACCAGGAGGGGCTCAGCCCAGCAGGCCGGGGACAATCAGCAGGGCCGTTGGAACCGCCAGCAGGAGCAGGCAGGCCGCCAGGACCGCCGCGCGCAGGGGCTCCGGGAGCGGAGGCTGCGGCGAGAGCAGGCGGCTGACGCGGGACGCCGTCGTCCGGGCGGAACCGGCCCCTCCGGTGGCACCCGGCTGGCCTGGCTCGCCGTCGGACAGTTCCGGCTCGCCGAAGGCCATCCGGGCAGCGGGCGAGCCGGGGGAGCCGCTCGCCACAATCGCGATCGCCTTGATCAGGGTGGCCTTGCTCTCGGTCTTCAGCGCGACGTCGTCGGCGAGCATCTCGATCAGCGAGCTGACGGCTTCCTGCGCCAGCCGCGTGGTGGGCAGCCACGGCAGCGCCTGCCGCCAGGCCGCGAAAGCCCAGAGCAGCAAGTGGTGGCGCTGGTCCAGATGGGCGTTCTCGTGGTTCAGGACCGCACGGAGTTCGGCGGGTTCCAGGGCCGCCATGAGCCCGTCGGAGAGCACGGTGACTGAACGCGCTCCTCCCGGCAGGCAGTACGCGACGGGGGAGTCGACGTTGATCACCATGGTCCGCGGGCCGTCAGCGGACGGGGACGCGAGCAGGGCCAGCAGTTCACGGTGCCGGCGCCGCTGGCGCTGAATCTTGTAGTACGTCAGCAGCAGCGTGAAGACCAGATGTGCCGTCAGCAGGGCCGCGGCCGAGAGCGCAAAGATGTGCCAGAAGCCCAGTGCCGTGGTGGGCGCATTGTTGAAGACCATCCCGGCCAGGGCCTTGAGGCCGGCCAGCAGGTTGTCCCCGATCGGTTCCAGCCCGTAGACCAGCATGGCGCCGATCATGGACAGCCCGCCGGCAAGGGCGATCGCCTGCCAGAGCAGCATTGCCGTGAACGGCGAACGTGCCGGCCACTGGGCGCGGGAAAGCAGGATAGGCACCGGCCAGGCCAGCGCTATCGCCAGGACCGCCAGAAACCATGAGGTCCAGAACATTGGGCGCTAGCTGAGTCCCAGCAGCTTGCGCAGCGTTTCTGCCTCGGTGTCGGTGACGGAACCGATAAAGCGGGCCAGCACGGCCTCGCGGTCGGGTGCGGAGCCCAGCACCTCGTGCATGAGCTCAGCGGTGTGGTCCTCACGGCTGGAGACTGCCTGGTAGCGGTGCGGGCGGGTGCCGCGTTCGCGCTCGACCAGGCCCTTGCGCTCCAGGCGGGAGAGCACGGTCAGTACCGTGGTGACGGCCAGATCCTTGCCCTCATGGCCTGCGGTACCGTTTTCGGGGCGCGTGCTCTGCGCGAGCAGATCCCGCAGGGTGTTCGCGGTCGCAGCCTCATGGCCTGCCCAGAGCAGATCCATCACTGCCCGTTCCAGTTCACCGAGACTTGCCATTCCGTACATCCTTCGTGAGGGCCGCCCGGCGGATCGACTCTGCCGGGCGGTCAGTGGATACTTCAGTCTTAAATTTAGCGTGTTTTGCGGATAGTTTCTACATGAGGTAGAAGTACCGGCCGTGGGCGTGTCGTGGGCGATGTTGACCTAGAGGCCCTCGATTGCTTCCAGCCGGCCGGAGCGGACCGCGTCGGCGAAGGCCTGGTAGTCCCGTTCGTTCTGGTCGGCGTAGCGCTCGGAGAAGTCGGTGACAGCCACATCGAACTTGTCGCTCTTGCCCAGGTAGGTGGCGATCGCGACGGCGTCACCCGAGCGGGCGTGGGCGCGCGCAAGTGTCCACCCGCAGGCGTTGGCGTAGAAGTTCATGCCGAGCGGTTTCATCGCTTCCACAACGGCTGAGCCCTTCATGTCACGCAGTTGGCGCCAGTACAGGTAGCGGTTCTCCTGTGCGCCCTTGGTCCACCCCAGGAAGATGTCGCTCGCAGCCTGCATCATCCGCTGCCCCTGCACCACGCGCTCGCCCGGCTGTTTGAATTTGCTCTTGGGCAAGTGGTCCTCCAGCACGGATCGTGTGGCCTCCTTGACCTGGAGGAACAGCGGGTCCTGTTGATCGCGCCCCTGGAGCAAGGCGATAAATGCCCGGGTCCCGACACTGCCGACGCCGACGACCTTGCGGGCGACGTCGATAATTTCGAAGCGCTCGAGGAGGTGGCGCCGGTCCTCCTGGAGTGTGGCCCGGTAGGAACGGAGCTGCTCGCGGATCACGTGCTCAAGTTCATCGGCGGACATGCTGAACGATCCGCCCAGTTCCCGGGCCGGGATGACGATCGGTGGCTGGCTGACGATCCGGTACTTCCCGTCCACACGCTCGGCGAGTTTGGACAGTGCCTGCAGGCTGTCCCGCGTGTGGGCCTTGGCGACGTTCGCCCGCGCGGTCTTTGCCATGCCCTGGGCTGCCTTCTTGAGGGCTTTTCCCTTCTGCGTTGCCGCGGCCAGGTCAATGGCTTCAATCAGTTGCTCCTCGGACAAGCGGGCGTACCAGATGTCCAGGGTGCGCATTTGTGCGAACTGGGCCATCGCTTCCCGGTAGGCCCGAACCGCGGCCAGTGTCACGTCGCGGGTTTCTTCCGTGGTGAACGCGTTGTTCCGGGCCGCGATGGTGAAACTCGCGGACATACGCTTGACGTCGTATTCAAACGGCCCCGGAAGTGTTTCGTCGAAGTCGTTCAGGTCGAACAGCAGTGTCCGCTCCGGCGAGGCGAACACGCCGAAGTTCGACAGGTGGGCATCCCCACACAGCTGCGTGATGAGGCCTGCCCGTGGCGTGTCTTTCAGGTCGGCGGCCATGATTTTGGCCGCGCCCCGGTAGAAAGTGAACGGTGAGACCATCATCCGTCCGTGGCGCACCGGGACGAGATCCTGTTCGCGGGTCAGGTTCTGTTCCTTGAGGAGCGCGACCGGATCCGGCCGGTCCGGCGCCGGAACCCAGCCCGTGGAGCTGGACACCGGCGTCTTCTCCCGGTATCCCTTGCCCTTCGCAGCCCGCTCTTCAACGCTCCGGTGCTTGACTTTCGTCTCGGCCATGATCGACGACCTCCCTTTGACGTCAGGTACCGCCGCCGGGCACTCGCTGCCTGGGGCAGTACCTGCTGAGTTGCGCAAACGCGCCTCGGCTTCGCGCTCCATCAGAATGGCTGCGCAGGTATTTGCGATTGTGGCCCTGAAGCTGCCCGTGGTCAACGCCTCCATTGCGGGCCGTTACGTGCCGTGGGACTCTGGGTGCAGTGAACCATCAAAGTGTTCTACACTCTGTAGAAGAATCTTTCTACGTCATGTAGAAGTTGCTCCTAGCAAGTGAGGGACTGCCTTGGACGCCTTGGAAATCGCACGGTGGCAATTCGGAATCACCACCGTCTACCACTTCATGATGGTGCCGCTGACGATCGGCCTCGGGCTCGTCGTCGCCGTGATCCAGACGATGTGGCACCGGACCGGCAAGCCCGAGTACCTCCGGATGACCAAGTTCTGGGGCAAGCTCTTCCTGATCAACTTCATCATGGGCGTCGCCACCGGCATTGTGCAGGAATTCCAGTTCGGCATGGCCTGGAGCGAATACAGCCGCTTCGTCGGCGACGTGTTCGGGGCGCCGCTGGCCATGGAGGCCCTGCTGGCGTTTTTTGTGGAGTCAACGTTCCTGGGGCTCTGGATCTTCGGCTGGAAGCAGCTCAAGCCCGGCGTCCACCTGGCCTGCCTCTGGATCGCCGTGATCGGTTCGGTCTTCTCCGCCTACTTCATCATCGTCGCGAACAGCTGGATGCAGCACCCCGTGGGCGTGGAGATGATCAATGGCCGTCCCGTGATGACCGACGCCTGGGCGGTCTTTACCAACAACACCGCCCTCGTCGCCGTCCCGCACACCATCTTCGGCGCCCTCGCCGTCGCCGGCGCCTTCCTGCTCGGCATCGCCTGGTACCACCTGTGGCGCCGCCGGCACGACGGGATCGACACCATCGGCGCGGACGGCAAGGTCATCCCCGGCGAGGCCGCCATCCCCGGCCGGGACCGCGCCGACCACGCCGTCTGGATCCGTTCCCTGCGGATCGGCGCCGTCGTTGCCATGATTTCCTTCGCCGGCACCGCCATCACCGGGGACCTGCAGGGCAAACTCATGTTCGAACAGCAGCCCATGAAGATGGCCGCCGCCGAAGCGGCCTGCCACGACGGCACGGGCTTCTCCATCCTGAGCATCGGCAATGTCGGTTCCAAGAACTGCGATGACATCGTCGCGCTCATCGAGGTCCCCGGGATCCTGTCCTTCCTCGCCAAGGGCGATTTCACCACCGAGGTCAAGGGCGTCAACAGCCTGATCGACCAGTACAAGGCCGACTACGGCACCCACCTGCCGGACAACCCCATCTACGGGGAACGCGCCGGGCAGGAGATCCAGTACGTCCCGGTCATGGAGGTCACCTACTGGGGCTTCCGGATGATGATCGGCTTCGGCGGACTGGCGGCCCTGGCCGCGCTGGTTGCCCTCTGGGTTACCCGCAGCGGGACAGTGCCCGCCTCCCGCGGCCTGATGCGGCTGGCTGTGTTCGGGATCCTGGCGCCGTTCGGAGCCAACGCCGCCGGCTGGATCTTCACCGAGATGGGCCGCCAGCCGTTCGTCGTCGCCCCCAACCCGGACCCCAGCGGGATCGACCAGGTCTTTATGTTCACGGCCGCCGCCGTCTCGCCCGGTGTCTCCGCCGGCGAGCTTATGACCTCCCTCGTGGTGCTCACCGCCGTGTATGCGGTTCTGCTGGTGGTCGAGGTGAAGCTGCTGGTCAAGTACATCCGCGGCGGGGTGGTCGCGGCCATGCCGGAACTGGCGCACGTGCCCGCGGACGAGAACGAGGATGCCACCCCCAAGGGCGGTGGCCCCGGCAAGCCCGGGGACGCCGACGACGTCCTGGCCTTCGCCTACTAGCCTTCGCTCCCCAAGAAACGCAGAGGATACTCAGCATGGATCTCCTTCCCACCATCTGGTTCATCGCCATCGCGGTGCTATGGACGGGCTATCTCTTCCTCGAGGGCTTTGACCTCGGCGTCGGGATGCTGATGAAGGGCTTCGCCCGGAACAACACCGAACGCCGCGTGCTGCTCAACACCATCGGCCCGGTCTGGGACGGTAACGAGGTCTGGCTCCTGACCGCGGGCGGCGCCACCTTCGCGGCCTTCCCGCTCTGGTACGCCTCCCTGTTCTCCGCTCTGTACCTGCCGCTGCTGCTGGTCCTCGTCGCGCTCATCTTCCGCGCCGTGGCCTTCGAATACCGCGGCAAGGTGGACAACCCCCGCTGGCGTGCCCGCTGGGACTGGGCCATCTCCCTCGGCTCCCTCGTGGCGGCCTTCGGCATCGGCGCAGCCCTGGGGCTGACCACCACGGGACTCCCGCTCAACGCCAACGGCGACCGCGAAGGCGGTCCGTTCGCCTGGTTTAGCGCCTACGCGGTGCTCGGCGGCCTCGCCGTCGTCGGTTTCTCGCTGCTCCACGGCCTCGCGTTCCTGGCCCTGAAGACCGACGGCGACGTCCGGCACCGCGCCCGCCGGTGGTTCGTCCGGCTCCTGCCCGTGCTGCTGCTGCCGATCGCGGGCTGGGCGATCAGCCTGCAGCTGCTCAGCGGCGAGGTGTGGACCGTGCTCGCGGTCGTCGCCGCCGTCGTCGCCGCCGTGCTGGCGTGGAACTTCGCCCGCACCGGAGCCGAAGGCCGCGCGTTCCTGTCCCTGGGCGCCTTCCTGCTCCTGGGCAGCGCCTCGATCTTCGGCGCCGCGTTCCCGGTGGTGCTGCCGTCCACGCTGAACCCGGACTTCAACCTCACCGTCTCCAACGCCTCCTCCTCGGACTACACCCTGGGCCTGATGAGCGTCGTCGCCCTCATCGGGCTGCCGCTGGTGCTCGCCTACCAGGCGTGGACCTACTGGGTGTTCCGGCGCCGGGTGAGCGACGCCCACATCCCCGAGGCGCACAGCTTCCTCCCCGCCATCGCCGCCAAAGCCCTGGCACCCAAGGACTAGCACCTGATGAGACCGCAGTTCCCCCCGGGCCCCGCCAACCGCGCCGCCCTCTACCTGCTGGGCCTGCTCGCGGCCCTGAAGGCCCTGTCCCTCGTGCTGATCGCGCAGGCGGTCGCATCCATGCTGGCGGGGCTCATGGCCGGCGACCCGGCCTGGGGCGGGCAGCTGTACTGGGGGATTGCGGGAGTGGCGCTACGGTCCCTGACGGTCTGGGCGCAGGCTGTCGCGTCGCGCCGGGCGGCACTGGGTGTGAAGGAGGAGCTGCGCTCGCAGCTGCTCGAGCGTGCGCTGCGCAACGGCACCCGGTCCGCCGGCCCCTCCGACGGCGGCCTCGCGATCCTGGCGACCCGGGGGCTGGACGCCCTGGACAGCTACTACACCCAGTTCCTTCCCGCCCTGGTGAACTGCGCCGCGATCCCGCTGCTGCTGGGGGCCCGCATCCTGTACGCCGACTGGATCAGCGCCGCCGTGATCGTGCTGACCGTGCCGCTGGTCCCGCTCTTTATGGTCCTGATCGGCCGCTACACCGATGACCGCGTCCGGGAAGCCCAGTCGGCCCTGTCACGGCTCTCCGGCCACATGCTGGAGCTCGCCAAAGGCCTGCCCGTCCTCGTGGGACTGGGCCGGGCCACCGCGCAGCGCAAGGCCCTCGAGGACCTCTCCGAGGAATACCGCCACCGGACCATGGGCACCCTGCGGACCGCCTTCCTCTCCGCCCTCGCGCTGGAACTCATCGCCACCATCTCCGTCGCCGTCGTCGCAGTGTTCATCGGCGTCCGGCTGGTCCATGGCGACATGGCGCTGGAAGCGGGGCTGCTGGCCCTGATCCTCGCCCCGGACTGCTACCTCCCGCTCCGGGAACTGGGCACCGCCCACCACGCGAGCGACGACGGCCGTGCCGCGCTCGCCGAAACCACCGCCGTCCTCGACGCGCCCGAGCCCACGCCGCTGCGGCCCGCCGGGCCCGGGGCGGACACCGCCTCCGCTGCCGCCGTCACCGGGACGGCCGCAGCTGCCGCCTCCACCGCCGCTGCCACCTCCACCGCCTCTGCCGCCGCCTTTGCCGGGGCTGACGGCGGAACCGGCCGACCCCCCGCCCTGAGCGTGGCCGGGCTGACCGTCCGCTACGGCGGCCGGCCGGATGCCGCCGTCGGGCCGCTGACTTTCACCGCAGCCCCGGGGCGCATCACCGCCCTCGACGGCCCGAGCGGCGCCGGCAAGAGCACCGTCCTGGGCGTGCTGGCCGGTACCATCGGGACCGGCAGCGGCACGGACCAGGAAACCACCGTCACCGGACGGCTTGAAGGATTCACGACGGCGGATGTCGCCTGGGTGCCGCAGCATCCCGTGATGGTGGCCCCCACCGTGCTGGACGAGATCCGCCTGTATCTGGGTTTCGCCGCGGGAACTGCTGCGGACGGCACCGGCGATCCGGGGCACGCCGCGGCCCTGCGCTGCCTGGCCGCCTGCGCCGCGGAGCACCTCGCCGAAAAGCACCCAGCCGAACTCAGCCCGGGGGAGCTGCGCCGCGTCGCACTCGCCCGCGGCCTGGCGAGAATCGACGCCGGGGCCCGGGTGCTGCTGCTGGATGAACCCACCGCCCACCTGGACCGGGAATCCGCCACCGCCGTCAGCCGTGCCATCGCCGCGCTCCGCGGAAAGGTCACCGTCCTGCTGGTGGCCCACGACCGGCTGACCCGCGAACTCGCCGACGAAATCGTGGCCGTGGCACCCGGTGCCCAGGCTCCCGCGCCCGCGACGCCGCCCGGCGTCACAGCATCCGCCGCCACAGCGTCTGCCCTTGAAACGTCGGCTGCCGGTTCGGCCACCGCCGTGGACCCCGCCACCCAAGCCGCACTGCTTGAACCCCGGCCGGCCGCCGTCGGGCAGCCCGGACGCACCCCGCCCGGGTCAACGGCAACCCGGCTCCGCCGGCTGCTCGCACCCGTAGGCGCCAAGTTCGCCGCGGCCGGCGCCGTCGGCACCCTGGCGGCGCTCTTCGCCGTCGCCCTCGCCGGGCTCTCCGGCTGGCTGATCATCCGCGCCAGCGAGCAGCCGCCCATCCTGTATCTGCTCACCGCGATCGTGGGCGTGCGCTTCTTCGGCATCGGCCGCGCCGCGCTGCGCTATCTGGAACGCCTCCTGCTGCACGACGCCGTCTTTGCGGCCCTGACCCGGCTCCGCGGCCGGCTCTGGGAGTCGCTGAGCCGGCGCGCCCTCTCGCTGCGCCGGCTGCTGCAGGGCGGCAACGTCCTGGGCACCGTGGTGGACGACGTCGACACGGTCCGGGAACTCCTGCCGCGGGTGGTCCTGCCTCCGCTCACCGCCGTGGCCGTCGCCGCAGCCTCCGTCACCGGCATCGCGCTGCTCCTGCCGGCGGCGCTCCCCGCCGTGATTGCCGCCGCGGTGCTGAGCCTCGTGGCGGCCCCCGCCCTGGCGCTGGCAGCGGACCGGATGTCCGCGGGCACCGAACAGCGGCTGCGCTCCGGGGTCCTCCGCCAGGTGGCGGCCGCCCTCGACGCACGCGCCGAACTCCACGCCAATGGCGTCTCCGCGCCGGTGCTCGCCGCCATCACCCGCGCAGACCGCTCCGCCACCGCCGCGTCCCAGCGCTCGGCGTGGGCCGAAGGGCTCGGCCAGGGACTGACGGTGCTGGCCTGCGGCACCGCCGCCCTGGCCAGCGCGGTGCTGGCCGCTCCGCTGGCCCTCAGCGGAGCCGTTGAGGCATCCACCGTCGCCGTCGTGGTGCTGCTCCAGCTCGCGCTCGTGGAGCCCTACGCGGCCATCACGACGGCGGTCCGGCAGTATCCCGCGCTGCGGGCCGTGCTGGAGCGCATCGGCGAAGCGGGCGTCCTGGACGACGGCGACGCCGACCCGTCCGGCGGCCTGGTCCCGGTCGCCGGACGGCCCGGCGGCAGGCCCGGCATCGAGCTCCGGGACCTAGCGGCCGCCTGGCCCGGCGGGCCGCCGGTCTTCACCGGCCTCACTGCCACGGCGGAACCCGGGCGCTGGCTGGCCGTCACCGGGACCTCCGGCTCCGGCAAGTCCACCCTGCTCGCCGTCGTCCTGGGCTTCCTCCCGGCATCCGGGGGCCGGATCCTGCTGGGCGGGCGTGCCGCCTGGTGCCCGCAGGAGGCGCACCTGTTCGACTCGACCATCCGCGGCAACCTGCTGCTGGGGCTGCCCGAGGGCCAGCGCGGGGGAGAACCGGAGGCCAGGCTGCAGGACGCCCTGGCCGCCGTGGGCCTCGGACCGCTGATCGCTCGGCTGGAGCACGGCCTGGACACCCGGATCGGACCCGGCGGAGCCTTCCTCAGCGGAGGCGAACGCCAGCGCCTCGCCGTCGCCCGCACGCTCCTGACCGGTGCGGACGTGATCCTGCTCGATGAACCCACGGCACACCTGGATGCGGAGTCCGGCCGGGCGATGCTGGCCGAGCTCCGGCACGGCCTGCGGGACCGCACCGTTGTCCTGGTGACCCACAACCCGGATGACATCGCCGCGGACGACAGCCGGCTGGACCTTGACCGGGCGGCGGCCGCGCAGGCTGCGCTGGCCCCGGAGCCAACGCCGTTGCTGGCGCGGGGGTAGGCCGGACGTTAGCCTGTTGCCATGAACGGACACGCCGACGCCCTGGCCAGCCTGGACCCCCGCCTTGAGTGGCGGGCCGCCGGCACCGCGGACCTGGACGACTGGGCCGCACTGATCGCCCGGACCGCCGCCGTCGAACGGCCCGTCTGGTATGAGCGCCGCGCCGACCTGGAACAGGTCCTCGAATCACGGACGAACCCGGCCGCAGCGAACACGGTTCTCGGCTTCGACGCGCGGGGCGCGGTCCGCGCCTACGGGCGGATCACGAAGAACCCGGACGGCGAGAAGGCGATCGGGTACGGCTGCGTCGACCCCGCATGGCAGGGACACGGGATCGGCACCGGGCTGCTGGGCTGGATGGAGGCGAGAACGCGGCAGCGTTTTGCCCAGGACGCGGTGCCGGGTTCCACGCCCAGGCTGCGGCTTCATATGGAGCAGCAGCACATGCACCAGGCCGCCCTGTTCGGGGACGCGGGCTACCGGATCGTCCGCTACTACAACGAGATGCACCGGCCGCTGGCGGACGGTTTTCCCGAGGCCGTGCTGGGCGGGGGGCTGGAACTCGTGGGCTTCGGCCCGGAGCTGCACGAGCCGGTGCGGCTCGCACACAACGAGGCGTTCCGGGACCATTGGGGCAGCGAGCCGCGGGACGAGGAGGCCTGGGGCTTCGTGGTGAACGATCCGCTGGCCCGGCCGGACCTGAGCGCCGTCGTCGTGGAGCTGTCCACCGGGAAGGTGGCCGGCTACCAGCTCGCCAGCCATGACGCGGTCAGCGCCGGGTCGCGCGGCTACAAGGAGGGCTACACGGACCTGCTGGGCGTGCGGCGCGAGTTCCGCGGCCGCGGGGTGGCGCAGGCGCTTCTGGCCGACGCCATGCGCCGCTTCGCCGCGGCCGGGATGGACAAGGCCTCGCTCGACGTCGATTCGGAGAACCCCACCGGGGCCCTGGCCCTCTACGCCAAGATGGGCTACGTCGCCGTCAACACCAGCATGGCCTGGGACAAGGAACTGTAGCTACCCGTCCACGCGCTACCCGTCCACACGCTATCCATCCACATCGTGGAGATGATGGACGACGTCGTGCAGGAAGTACTGCGAGAACGTCAGCACGGTGAACTCCGAACCGTTGCTGCGGGTGCCCGTGCGGCCCCACTGCTCCTCCGGAACCCGTCCGAAGGAAGCGGCGATCTGCTCGCCCTCCGCGGTGAGTTCCGCACTGACCTCCGCCGGGTCGGCGTTCGCGTAGTCCTTCTCGACCGCGGTCGCGTCCTGGTCCCAGTCATCGAACCGGGCGTCCTCCTCGCGGAGCATCAGGTCCAGCCGGTGGTCGAACAGGCTGAAGACGTCCCGGACGTGGCAGGCGTACTCCAGCACGGACCACGTGTCACTATTCGGGCGTTCCGTCACGTCCGGACGCCGCAGCGCGGCGCGCCAGCGGGGGAGCATGCTGGCCAACTGGCCCGGCACCGTGGCCGGGGTGCAGGCTGAGACGTCGAAACCGCACTCGGGGCAGGGCCGCTGCAGCACCCAGGTCCAGTCCTTGTTGTCCGCGATGATAGGCATGCGAGCAGTCTAAACGCATTTTCCCGGCTGCGGTCGAGGGCCGGATGCGCTGCACGACCCGGCCAGCCAGGCGGCGGAAGGCCAACGTGCTCTTGCCCAAGGCAGGCGAACGGCGTGGCTTTTCCCTCTTGCGTCACACCGGTCCGCCGAGGCGGTCATCGAGCCATAGGTCGAGACACCGTCTCGGGCGGGTCCTCATTATCGCGCCACTCCTCCCAAGCCTTTTGCTCGGAGGGCGAGAGGTAGCCGTAATTGTCCTTCTCTCGCAGGGCAACAAGCCTTTCGCGGGTGGCCGGACTGGCTGCTTCCCACAGGGCATCTCGTTCACGGAGTAGATACTGCAGTTCGATCCAGCGGATCTTCACGAAGCGGGTTCTGGGGCGCTGTTGGGCTGCCTGTCGCATCTTGATCAACCAGTACGGTTCGGACTTGCTGTAACCAGAGAAAGTCATGCCCTTACCATAGGCGTGTCGGACCAAGGACAGCTATGGCGAGCTAGCTGAGTAAGGCAACCTTGTTGGCCGCCGTTGGCGCGTAAGAGGTCATACTTACAAGTTGTCCCGTTGTCCCGTTGTCCCGTTGACCCGTTGACCCGTTGTCCGCTGTCGTGCGACGCCACCGTTGCGCCGCTTCGTGCCTGCACGTTCCACCCCGGCCATTCACCACGAATGGCGGCCATGGCGGGCCCCATGGCGACCACTTGTGGTGAATGGATGAGCGATAGCGACCCCTTGTGGCAAACGGGTGAGCGGCGGGCGTCACGGATGCGGGGCGCTGCCGGGAAACCCGGCGCCGGGCGCCTGCCCCCCGGTGGGCCTACTCGTCGGCCCCGGCGACCGGCTGCCAGGACATGCTCGGACCAATCGCGTCGATGGCCTGGGAGAGCGGGAGGCCGGAACCGTCGCGGCGGCCGTGTTCCCCGGGCAGGGAACGGGCCACCCCGGCCTGGGAGGACGCCTTCGCGGGGCCGTGGCCGGCCCACGCGAGCAGCAGGCTGTCCTCGCCCTTGAGGAAACGGTGCGCCCGGACGCCGGCGGTCGCGCGGCCCTTGGCCGGGTATTCACTGAGGGCGGTAACTTTGGCGGCCCCGGGGGCGGTGCCCGGGAGTGCCCCGTCCGGGCCGGCGATGGTCACCACGACGGCGTCGGTGTCGGCCGGGCTGGCGGCGCCGAAGAACATCACCTGGTCCCCGGCAGCCAGCTTGATGCCGGCCATGCCGCCGGCGGTCCGGCCCTGCGGACGGACCGCGGAGGAGGGGAAGCGCAGCAGCTGCGACTGCCGCGTCACGAAGACGAGGTCGACGTCGTCCGAACCCGCGGGGGCGACACCCACCACGGTGTCCTTGTCCTTGAGCGCGATGACTTCCCAGTCCTCGCGGTTCAGCGGGTAGTCGGGCTGGACACGTTTCACCACACCTTGGGCCGTGCCGATCGCCAGGACTTCATCCAGCGGCGCGAACGCCACCAGCGATTCGCCCTTGAGCAGGGTGATGAAGTCTTTGGCCGGCACACCGCCTGCCATGTTCGGGGTGCCCTGCGTCGGCGGAAGCACGGGCATGTCCATCACCTGGAGCCGGAGCATGCGCCCCTGGGAGGTGACGGCGGCAATCTCGCCCCGGGCCGACGTCTTCACCACGGAGGTGAACACGTCGTGCCGGGTCCGCGGGCCGGACTCGGCGAGGCTGTCCTGGTTGGCGGTGCGCGCGATCTGGCCGGAGGCGGTCAGGATCGCCCAGCAGGGATCGTCCGCGATCTCCAGGGCCAGTGGATTGGCCTTGCCCTTGGCTCCGTGCGCGGCGGCCAGGGCGGCGACGGTGGGGGAGACGGCCTCGGATTCGAGCAGCACGGTCCGGCGCGGCGTGCCGTATTTCTCGGCGATCTCGGCCAGCTCGGACGACACCAGGGCGCGGAGCCGCTCGCTGGAGCCGAGGATGGCTTCGAGTTCGGCGATCTCCCGGCGTAGTTCCTCCTGCTCCTTCTCCAGTTCGATCCGCGAGTACTTGGTCAGCTGCCGGAGCCGCAGCTCCAGGATGTAGTTGGCCTGGATCTCGGAGAGGTCGTAGATGGACATCAGCCGGGTCCGGGCGGCGGCCGGCTCGTCCGAGGAACGGATGATCTGGATGACCTCGTCGATGTCCACGATCGCGATGAGGAGGCCCTCGACCAGGTGCAGGCGGTCCTTCTTCTTGCCGAGGCGGAAGGCGGTGCGCCGGCGCACCACGGTGATGCGGTGCTCCACATAGACGGTCAGCAGCTGCAGCAGCCCCAGGGTCTGCGGCTGCCCGTCGACGAGGGTGACGTTGTTGATGCCGAAGGAATCCTCCATCGGCGAGTAGCGGTACAGCTGCTGCAGCACGGCGTTCGGGTTGAAGCCGTTCTTCAGCTCGATCACCAGGCGCAGGCCGTGCTTGCGGTCCGTGAGGTCCACGATGTCGCTGATCCCGGCGAGCTTCTTGCCGTTGACGGCGTCCTTGATCTTCTCGATCACCTTTTCCGGCCCCACCATGTACGGCAGTTCCGTGACCACCAGCCCGGTGCGGCGGGCCGAGAGCTGTTCGACCTCCACCTTGGCGCGGGTCTTGAAGGAGCCGCGGCCGGTGGCGTAGGCGTCGCGGATGCCGTCCAGGCCCACGATCCGGCCGCCGGTGGGCAGGTCCGGGCCGGGGACGAACCGCATGATGTCCTCAAGCGTGGCGTCCGGATGCTCGATCAGGTGCCGGGCCGCGGCGATCACTTCCACCAGGTTGTGCGGGGCCATGTTCGTGGCCATGCCGACGGCGATGCCGGTGGCGCCGTTGACCAGCAGGTTCGGGAACGCGGCCGGCAGCACGTCCGGCTGGGTCAGCTGGTTGTCGTAGTTGGGGACGAAGTCGACGACGTCCTCGTCGAGGTGGTCCGTCAGGGTCAGGGCCGCCGCCGCGAGCCGGGCCTCGGTGTACCGCGGGGCTGCCGGGCCGTCGTCGAGCGAGCCGAAGTTGCCGTGCCCGTCGATGAGCGGCAGCCGCAGCGAGAAGTCCTGCGCCATGCGGACCATGGCGTCGTAGATCGCGGTGTCGCCGTGCGGGTGCAGCTTGCCCATGACCTCGCCCACCACGCGGGCGCTTTTGACGTGGCCGCGGTCCGGGCGGAGGCCCATCTCGCTCATCATGTACAGGATGCGCCGCTGCACCGGCTTCAGGCCGTCCCGCGCGTCCGGAAGCGCCCGCGAGTAGATCACCGAATAGGCGTACTCGAGGAACGAACCTTCCATCTCGGAGGTGACGTCGATATCAACGATGTTCTCTACGAAATCCTGGCTGGCTTCCCCTGCCGGGGACGGGGTTTGGCGGCGGGCCATGAGGCTGGTGGGTCCTTCTGAGCGGTGCTGAACGGGTGCGGCGTGAGTTTATGACTAGGCTAAGCCTATGGTGGATCAGCCCGTGGACGGCGTATATCCGGAATATTGGGAAGCCGATGTTGTGCTGCGCGACGGCGGGACGGCCCATCTGCGCCCGATCCATCCGTCCGACGCGGACGCGGTGCAGACCTTCCATGTGGGGCAGTCGCAGAAATCGATCTACATGCGGTTCTTCGCGTTCAAGTCCAAACTCTCCGCCAAGGAGCTCAAACGGTTCACCGAGGTGGACTACAAGGACCGTGTGGCGCTCGTGATCACGATCGGCGGGGAAATCATGGGCATCGGCCGCTACGACCGGCTCGATGACCCCGAGGAAGCCGAAGTCGCGTTCAACATCTCCGACGCGCACCAGGGCCGCGGCATCGGCTCCATCCTGCTCGAGCACCTCGCCGCCGCCGCCCGCGAAAACGGGATCCGGAAATTCAGCGCCGAGGTGCTTCCGGAAAACCGCAAGATGCTCATGGTGTTCTCCGACGCCGGCTACGACGTCAAACGCCACTTCGACGACGGTGTGGTCAGCCTCGAATTCAACATCGACCCCACGGACAAGTCCCGCGCCGTGATGGAATCCCGGGAGCACCGCGCCGAGGCCCGCAGCATCCAGGAACTGCTCGCCCCGTCCTCCGTCGCCGTCATCGGGGCCAGCCGCAAATGGGGCACCGTGGGCTACCAGCTGCTGGAGCACATCATCGAAGGCGGGTTCACCGGCCCGGTCTACGCAATCAACCCGGAGGCCTTCGAGCTCGCCGGCATGCTCTCCTTCGCCCGGCTCTCCGAAGTGCCCGGACCGGTCAAACTCGCGATCATCGCGGTCCCGTACGCCGAGGTCCCCAAGGTCGTGGAGGAATGCGGCGCCGCCGGGGTCAAGGGCATCGTGGTGGCCACCGCCGGCTACGCGGACGACGGCGAACGCGGCCTCGCCCGGCAGCGTGAGCTCGTCCGGCAGGCCCGCGCCGACGGCATGCGCGTGATCGGCCCGGCCTCGCTGGGCATCATGAACACCAACCCTGACGTGTCCCTCAACGCCTCGATGGCGCCCTCGCTGGGCCGCCGCGGCGGCCTGGGCCTGTTCAGCCAGTCCGCAGCGATCGGCGTCTCCCTCTACGCGGCCTCCAGCCGGCGCCGCGTCGGGATCTCCACGTTCCTCTCCGCCGGGAACCGCGCCGACGTCTCCGGCAACGACATGATGCAGTACTGGGAGGACGACGCCGACACGACCGCCGTCGGGCTCTACCTCGAATCGATCGGCAACCCGCGCAAGTTCTCCCGCCTGGCCCGCCGCCTGGCCCGGACCAAGCCGGTCATCGTGGCGAAATCCGACGCGATGGGGCTGCCCCCCGGCCACGCCGTCCGCACCACCCAGGCCCCGCCGGAGGCCCTCGACGCGATGATGCGCCAGGCCGGCGTGATCCGCGTCGAAACCATCGAACAGCTCATGGACGTCGCCCAGATCGTCTCCAGCCAGCCCCTGCCGAAGGGCCCGGGGATCGCCGTGTTCAGCAACTCCCGGGCGCTCGGCAAGGTCGTCGCGGACAGCGCGGCCGTGCAGGGACTCGGTGTGGTGCGGATCGTCACCGACGTCGACCTGGACGCCGGGATGTCCGTGGCGCTGCCCGCACTGCGGCACAGCCTCCAGGAAGTCCTCACCGCCGACACCGTCCACGCCGTGGTGGTCGCGCTGCTGCCGGCCCACGGCCTCACGGTCGAAAAGATCGCCGGGGTGCTCGCCGAATGCTCGGTCGCGGCCGGCAAACCCGTTGTGGCGGCGTTCAGCGGCCTGCTGGACCCGTCCATCTACGTTGAAGGAATGGTGGGCGACGAGGCGGGGTCGCCGGTTGTTCCCTGCTACTCCAACCCCGGCGCGGCCGTGGCCGCGCTGGGATCCGTGGTCCGCTACGCCCAGTGGCTGGACCGGGACCAAGGCCTGTTTGTGGAACCCGAAGGCTGTGACCCGGACGGCACCCACGACGAGCTGGAGCGCCTGCTGGACAAGGTGGGCGGCGAGCAGCTGGTCCGGCTGGACGCGGAGACGGCCTCGGGCCTGCTCGCCCGCTACGGCATCCGGGTGGTGCCGTCGGTCGGCTTCGACACCCCCGACGAGGCCGTCGCCGCCGCGGACCGGCTGGGCTGGCCGGTGGCGCTGAAGACCACCGACCCCGCCCTGCGGCACCGGCTGGACCTCGGCGGGGTGCGCCTGGACATCCAGGACGCGGAGTCGCTGCGGCGGAATGTGCTGGAAATGCGCAAGTCCCTGGAGCGCTACGGCTCGCCGTCGCTGGAAGTTCAGACCATGGCCCCGGTGGGGCAGGCCTGCACGTTCCGCGCCATCGAGGACCCGCTGCTGGGCCCCGTGGTGTCCTTCGGCCTGGCCGGTGACGCGGTCAACCTCCTGGACGACTGGGCCCACCGGGTGCCGCCGCTGTCCGGCTCGGACCTGCACGACTTCATCCGGGCCCCCCGCGCCTCACGGAAGCTCTTCGGCTACCAGGGCTTGCCGGCGGTGGACGCCCGGGCCCTGGAGGACCTCGCCGCGCGGCTGACCAGGCTCAAGGACAACCATCCGGAAATCGCCCTCGTCGACTTCAACCCCGTGCTCGCCGGGCCGGAGGGGGCGTCGATCCTCGCCGCCGACGTGCGGATCGCCAACGCCGCCCAGCGCACCGACAGCGCCCGCCGCGCCATGCGCAGCTGACGTTCCAGTAGTTCTTCGCCGCGGCTGCGGGGCGCCTGCGTACGGTCACGGTGCGCCGGCGGTGGCGCCTCGCCGCGGCGATGGTTAGCATGTCCCCAGCCGATCTGTGAAAATGGAGACCATGAGCTTTCAGTCTCCGACACCCAAGCCCCAGGCGACCATCTCCGGACGCCCGGGCGGCGCGAACCACCACGGCCTGCATGACCACAGCGCGCAGGGTCAAAGCCTGGAAGGTGCCCTCCAGCAGGCCGGCTTCTACCCGCGGCTCGTGGCCGACGTCGTCGCCGACGCCCTCGACGGGCGCGACTGCGTGGCCCACCTGGTGCACCTCGAGACACACTTCGACCGCGCCGAGGTCCGCCGCCACATCACCGTGCTGGTCCTGACCGAGGACATGCTGGTCATTACCCACGTGGACGACCAGCAGCTGGATGAGGCGGGGGAGCAGACCGTCGCGCAGGTCTCCACGGAATCCGTGCCCGTGACGCAGATCCGCTCCGTGGTGCTCAGCTACGTGTACGCGCAGCCGCAGGAATACAAGTCCTCGGATCCGGTCCGCGAGCTGACCCTGTCCATCGCCTGGTCCGGCGGCCAGCGCCTGGACATGGGCCCGGCCAGCTGCGGCGACCCGCAGTGCGAGGCCGACCACGGCTACAGCGGCACGATCGCGCAGGAGGACATCGTCATCCGGATCAGCGCCGAAGCCGACGGCCTGCAGGCGGTCCAGGACGCCAAGCTATTCGCCCGCGCCCTCCGTGCCGTCAACACCGGATCCACCGCCCCGGTGCCGCACACCGGCCCCGGACTGCCGCCGCGTCCCCGGATGGGCGTTTTTGGAAACCGCGCCAGCCGCGGCCACCAGCGCTGAGATGACGCCGGTCCGCATGCCCGAACCGCTGTCCACCGCCCGGACCCTTCCGCAGAGCCTGCCCGCGGCCCCGGCCTTCGGCGAACGCTCCATTGCCGAGGTGCTCACGAGCGCCGCGGCAAGCGTGGGTGTTCCCGGCTTCGAGAACCGCCTGAACCTGCCTGCGGCCAAGCGCATCTGCGTCGTGCTGGCCGACGGGCTGGGCCGTAACCTGCTCAAGCAGAAGTCCGCGCACACGCCGTTCCTGCGCGCCGTGATGCAGTCCGGCCAGGGACAGGTGCCGGTCTCCCTGGATTCGGCGTTTCCGTCCACCACGGCAGCGTCCCTGGCCAGCTTCGGCACCGGACTCGCGGCCGGGCAGCACGGCATGGTGGGCTACGACGTGCTGGATCCGGACCAGGACCAGGTGGTCAACATGCTGGGCGGCTGGGATGCCGGCGTCGATCCGGAGCTGTGGCAGCCCTTTCCCACCGTCTTCCAGCGGGCCGCGGAGCACGTCGATGTCACCACCGTCAGCCTCCCGCAGTTCAGCGACTCCGCCATGACCCGGGCTGCGCTCCGGGGCGGCCGTTACGTCACGGCCACCACCTCGCATGCCAGGACCGCGGCTGCCGCCGAGACGATGGCCGGGTCCGGCGCCTCGCTGATGTACTTCTACGTCAACGAACTGGACAAGGCCGGGCACCGCCACGGCTGCCAGTCGCCGCAGTGGGAACACCAGCTCGAGGAACTCGACGCGACGGTAAAACGGCTCAGCGAGACCCTGCCGGCAGGCACCACCATCCTGCTCACGGCGGACCACGGCATGCTGGACGTGCCGGAATCGCAGCGGATCGACTACGCGGCCGACCCGGCCCTCGTTGCCGGCGTCCGCCACACCGCGGGCGAGCCGCGAATGGTCCACCTGTATCTGGAGGAGTCGGAAGGCGAATCCGGCCGGGTCCGGCTGCTGGAGGCCTGGCGGGCGCGTTTCGGCGACCGGATCTGGGCCTTCACCCGGGAGGAGGCCATCGCCGCGGGGCTTTTCGGTGCGGTCCGGGCCGAGGTCGGCCCGCGGATCGGCGACGTGATGATCGCGGCCCGGGACGCCCTGGCCTTCTATGACACCCGCCGGGTCCGGCCCACAGCCCTTGAAGTCGTGGGCCAGCACGGTTCGCTGACAAAAGCCGAACGCGAAGTCCCGCTGGTGTGTTTCCAGGCCGACGGAAAAAGGGCCCCCCGCGCCTGACTGCGCGTGAAGGGCCCTTGTGCGCGTCGCCGCGCCGTCACTCCGTGCTGAATGCTAGTCCCCGCGGGCTCCGAAGACGATGTCATCCCAGCTGGGAATGCTGGAGCGCTTCGGCTTCGCCGGCTGGCGTTCGGGCTGTTCCGCGTCCCGGTCATCGCGGGCGGCGGGGGTTTCCCGCTGCTGGCGCCGCGGGGTTCCGCCGCCGAGCAGTTCGTCCAGCCCCGGGCTGGAGGTGGGACCCTGCTGGCCGGCGGGCCGCAGCTGCGAGGCCGCGATGGTGATTTCCCGGGTGTCGGTGCTGACGCCGTCATGCAGTTTCAGTGCGTCGTCCGGCGCCTCCTCCTGGCGGGGCGCCAGGCTCAGCCTTGACATGATCGAGGGCCGGCCGTCGCGGCGGCGTTCCCAGGGACCGGCGGCGGTCCGGGGTTCCTTGTCCGCTGCGTCCGGTTTCTCCGGCCCGCCCGTTGACTTCCCGGACCCCGCGGGTTCCGGCTCGGCCGGCGGCTCGGCAAGGAGCTCCGAGGGCCTCGGGTGGGCTGCGGGAACACCGTTGGTCAGCAGCGTGGCGAGGGCGTCGTCGGCGTCCTCGTCCACACCGAGGCGCTGCCCGCGGCGGGAGCGCAGCATGTCGAGCAACCCGTCGGATTCCTGTTCCTGCTGCAGCTGGAGCTGCTGGACGACCTGGAGCTGGGCGGTCGCCGTGCGGGCGGCAGCATCGGCGTCTGTTTCAAAATCAAAGGGCCGGTCCGAGACGGCGGTCAGCCGGCGCGCGGGGACGGGACCGTCGAGGGGCTCAAGTTCGCTGAGCTGCTGGGCCCAGCGGTTGGCGTTCTGCAGGGATTTGCGGGCCGGGCTGAAGGTCCACATGGCCGGCGGTTCCTCGCCGATGCCGGCGGGGCCGCCGGGCTTGGCCTCGAAGCGGGCCACCACGTTCCAGCTCCCGTCCGGGCGCCGCCAGGAGTCCCACTCCACGGTGGCGGCATCAATGCCGTGCGCGCTGAGCCGGTGGTCCACCATCTCCCCGAGCGAGGCCGGCTGGTCACCAAACACGGAGCGGTACACGTCGTGGCCGGGGGCGGGGGCGGCGACCTCCACCTTGCGGGCCTGCCGGGCGACGTGCTCGCGCTCGGCGAGTACCGGACCCTCGTAGCGCTGGACCTTAGCGAGCGGGATTCCGGAGAGTTCCGCCACCTCGGCCGCCGTCGAGCCGCTGCGGATCCGCGCCTGAATATCGCGCGGAGACATGGCAATGGGCGCGGCGACCGCACCGGAGGCGGCCTTGACCGTCGTCCGGCTGGCTGCCACCCGAAGTGCTTCATCGATTGGCAGCTGGAACATCTCGCCGCCGGCGCCGCTCAACAGGAGATGCTCCCCGTCGTCGTGGACGCCTACAAGCCGTAGATCCTGCATACAAATCCTCCACCCTGGCATTACTAACAATCGAAACTCTGCCACCGATGCGGGCGAAATCCGGTGAGGACAGAGGGCGCGCCGTCAATTTCCGCGAATTTCCGCCACTTTCTGACCCCTCGGCGGGTCGGGAGCCCTCCGGGTCCCGGATGCGGCACCCCGGGGCCCAAAGCCCGGACCGGAGGACTCTGGCTTTCACCGGGCGCTTAAGCAAAAATGACGCGACATCGGGCACAAAAACCGCGTGTCCGGCGTTGACATCGGAGAACCGCTCCGGGGACCCAGGGCTACCGCCCTTGAGGACCCTCCGGGCCCGGCGAACCAACCGAACGACTGCGGAGTGTGAGCAACAAACAATGGCGACAGACTACGATGCGCCGCGCAAGACCGAGGAGGACCTCAGCGAGGATTCCCTCGAGGCGTTGAAGGCGCGGCGTACGGAAAAGCCTTCCGCAGTGGTCGATGAAGACGAATCGGACCTTGCGGAAGGCTACGAACTCCCCGGCGCGGACTTGTCCGGGGAGGAACTGCTGGTCCGGGTCCTGCCGGCCCAGGCCGACGAATTCACCTGCGCCTCCTGTTTCCTCGTCCGCCACCGTTCGCAGATTGCCCGCGAAAAGGACGGCCTCAAGTACTGCAAGGACTGCGAGGGCTAAGGGTTCAGCACGGCGATCAGCTTGTCGGGGTGCCGCGTGGACGTCAGCCAGTACGGCGTGCGGTCCGAGGGGTCGGTGATTTCAATGCGGACCACCGGATCGATCCAGCCGCGGATGCACATGAACGCGAGGCCGTTGAGCCGGGTTCCGCGCTCCGCTGTCGCCTCCGGGCCCCGGAACGCGGTCGCGGCGCCGACGAAGCGGCGTTCGATCGTGGCGCGGCCGACGCGCAGCGTGGAGCCGGTGACCGTGATGGCGGGGGTCGAGAGGACCAGCAGCACGGTGAGGATCGTGAACAGGACGACGGCGGCGGTGAGCCCGGCGGTCATGCTGATCGGGGCGAAGACCAGGATCCCGGCGCCCGAGAGTCCCGCAGCCATCACCCAGATCCAAAAGTTCGGCCAGAGCTTCTCGCTGTACAAGACGGTGGCGTCGCTGGGGGTGCTGTTGGGGGCAGGCACGGCTGCACTGGATTCGGGCATAAGCCCAGCTTTCCACTTTTCCCGGGCTATTTCACCTTGACGGCCGAAGCCGGACCAGGGGTCCGCGCCCGCCGGCCGCGGCTAGGCCTATCTTCCCGGCGGGCGTTAGAGTGAGGGACTGTGACTGAAGAAACGACTGCACTGGACGCCGCCGAAGCGGCAGGGCCGGTAGACCATCCAGATACACAGACAAAAGACCAGCCAGCGGCAGTGTTCGGGGCTCCCACCCTGACGGTGCAGCTGAAGATGCTCGACGACGGCCTGGAACCGCCGTCGTACGCGCACCCGGGCGACGCCGGAGCGGACCTCCGCGCCCGCGAGGACGTGGTGCTGGAACCGGGGGAGCGCCGGCTGGTGCCCACCGGTGTGGCCATTGCCCTCCCCGACGGCTTCGTGGCCCTGATCCACCCGCGGTCCGGGCTCGCGACCAAGCACGGACTGACCGTTGTGAACGCCCCGGGCACAGTTGACGCCGGTTACCGCGGAGAAATCGCGGTGACGCTGTTGAATACCGACCGCGAGCACGCGATTGAACTCAAGCGCGGCGATAGAATTGCACAAATGGTTATTCAGCGCGTGGAGTACGCCAGGTTCCTGCCGGTCCAGGACCTCAGCGGCTCGGTTCGCGGCGGCGGAGGCTTCGGATCCACCGGCGGCTTCGGCGCGCCGGTCTGACCCGAAGCCGGCCAGACCGCAGTATTGCAGTGACTTATGAGCAGGACCCATTGGCAGGACGTACCAGCCGACCACTGTTTCTGCTGAGTGCAGAATGAGACAGCAGCAGGCGCCGCGCGGTCGCGGGGCGACGCGGCGGCACGGAATCACAACTAAGGAGACAACCCCATGGTTTTTGGGCGTGGCAGGAAAGCCAAGCAGGAACAGCTGACAGATCCCGGGGAAACCCAGGAGGCCGTCACTGACGCTTCCGCCGACGACTCCGCCGGGACGTCCGCCGCCCCCGTGCGCGGCGCCACGGGTCCTTTCGACGTGTCTGAAATCGAGGACCAGGAAGGCTACGTGGATCTCGGGGCGCTCCTGATCGCTCCCGCCGAAGGCCTGCAGCTCCGGCTTGAGGTCGAGGAAGCCACGCAGCGGGTCGTCGCCGTCACCATGGACCTGAACGGCTCCAGCCTCCAGCTCCAGGCTTTCGCGGCCCCCCGCTCCGAGGGCCTGTGGGAGGAAATCCGTGAGCAGATCGGCCAGTCGGTGGGCAGCCAGGGCGGCCAGATCGAGGAGATCCAGGGCGGGTTCGGGACCGAACTGCTCGCCAAGCTCCCCGCCAGCGGCGCCGACGGAAGCCACGGCTACCGCGTGGCCCGCTTCATCGGCGTCGACGGTCCGCGCTGGTTCCTCCGCGGCGTCTTCGGCGGCGAGGCCGCTGTGGACCGCGACGCCGCCGCCGGCCTCGAAGGGCTGTTCCGGCAGATCGTGGTGGTGCGCGGCGAGAACCCCATGCCGCCGCGCGACCTGCTGCAGCTGCGCCTGCCGAAGGAAAACGCCGTGCCCGCACCGCAGTCCGCCCCGGACCTCGGGCAGCCGGAACGTGGACCGGAGACTACCCAGATTGGCTGATGCCCCCCGCCAGGATCCGGCCTCCTCCATCTCCGTGAGGGGGTTGCCGGACCGCGGCCGCGTGCTGTGCCACGGCTACATCGAGTCGGTCACCTACGCACCGGCCAGCCAGGTGGCCGCCTTCACCGCCGTCGTCGTCGACCACGAAGCGCCCAAAACCCGCGGCGCCAAAGCGGGCCCCGGAGGAACCGTGACGGCAGGCGCCCAGCCCGCTGCCGACACCGCAGCGCAGCCCGCCGCCGGACCGCGGCGCCAGCGGCCCGCCGTCCCGAAGGACCGGCTCCGCGTGGTCTGGCTCGGGCGGCGCAGGATCCCCGGGATCGACGCCGGCACCGAACTCCGGCTGCAGGGCATGGTCACCGTGCGCGACGGCCTCCCGACCATGTTCAATCCCCGCTACGAAATAGTCTCCCGCCAGGAGGAACAATGACCGTTCCCGAGAAGCCCGAGCCCGCTGTTCAAACCGGCGCAACCCAGCCCGGCGCAGCCCAGCCGGGCGCTGTTCAATCCGGCGCAGCCCAGCCGGGACCGGCCCAGCCGGCGCCGGGCGGGGACACCGCCGCAGCCCAGCCGACCGTCGCTCAGCTCGCCGAGGGCTACGCGGCCAAGGCCGGACTGCACCGTTCCGGCAACGGCAACATCGACGTGCTCAAGAGCGCCGGCGGGGCCCAGGGCATTGCCGAAAGCATTCTCCCGGGCCTGGTGTTCCTGGTTGCCTTTACGGTAACGCGGGAGCTGCCCGTGGCGCTGATCGCGGCACTGTCCGTGGCCGCGGCCTTCACCGTCGTCCGGCTGGTCCAGCGCAAACCGCTGACGCAGGCACTGGCGGGGATCGTCGGCGTCGGGATCTCCGCGTGGCTGGCCAACACCACCGGCAAGGCCGAGGACTTCTACGTTCCGGGGTTCTTCACCAACTTCGCCTACATCGTGGCGATGACCATCTCGATTGCCGTGCGCTGGCCCTTTGCCGGGCTGATCTTCGGGTTCATCCGCAACGAGGGTCTGGACTGGCGCAAGGACCCTGCCCGGGTCAAGGCCTACCAGATCGGCACGTGGGTGATCATCGCGGTGCTGGCGCTGCGGCTGCTGGTCCAGGTTCCGCTGTACTTCATGGGGGAGTCCGGCTTCGCGGCCCTCGCCACGACGCGGCTGCTGATGGGTGCGCCGCTGTACATCCTGGGCATCTGGGTCGCGTGGCTGCTGACCCGGCCCGCCCCGGCTGCCGCACAAACCACCCCAACGGCCTAGCCGGCCTGCGGTTGCGCTATCACTCTTGGTGCTTCTGAGAGCTCAGAAGCACCAAGAGTGATAGCGCAACCGGGCTAGCCGTCGAAGCCGTCGTCCTCCGGCAGCGGGTTCTCGTGGCCGAGCCGGCCCGAGGGGACGGGGTGCTGCCCGGCGGCGTCCTCGTCCTCGTCCTCGTCCTGCGACTCCGGCGAGAGCAGGGCCCGCAGCTGATCCTCGGCCGCGATCGTGGTCACAAAGAACAGCTCGTCGCCGCCGTCGATCACATCATCACGGCTCGGCGTGATCGGTGCCTGATCCCGCAGGATCGCCACCAGGGTCGAATCCTCCGGCCAGTCGATGTCGCCCACGGTCAGGCCGATCACATGCGAATCGTGGGGGACCGTGAACTCCACCAGCGATGACACACCCGTCTGCAGGGTCAGCAGGCGGACGAGGTCGCCGATCTCCACGGCCTCCTCGACCAGGGCGGTCATCAGCTGCGGGGTGTTGACCGCGACGTCGACGCCCCAGGAGTCGTCGAACATCCAGTCGTTCTTGGGGTTGTTGACCCGACCCACCGTGCGTCCGACGCCGAACTCGGTCTTGGCCAGCAGCGAGACCACCAGGTTGACCTTGTCGTCACCAGTCGCGGAGACCACGACGTCGGCGTCCTCCAGTTTCGCGTCCTGGAGCGTGCTCAGCTCGCAGGCATCGCCGACCAGCCAGTGCGCGCCGCGCAGGCCGCTGCGGCCGATCACCTCAGGTTTCAGGTCGATCAGCAGGATCTCGTGTTTGTGGGCCAGCAGTTCGCGCGCGATCGAGGAACCGACGCTTCCCGCCCCGACAATGACGACTTTCACTTAGGACTCCTTGGCGGGGGACTTGGCAAGAATGTGGGCGACTTCGGTGCTGCGGTCCACACCCAGCATGGCGTGCACGGTGTCGCCGTCCTGGTAGAGGGTGCCGGCCACGGGCAGCATGCCCTCGCCGAACCGTGTCAGGTAGGCGACGCGGACCCCGGCGGCCCTCTCGATCGCGGTGACCGGGTGGCCGATCCAGTCAGGGTTCAGATCCACCTCGGCGAGCACGAGCCGGCCGGAGGGGTCCCGGAAGTCGCCGGCGAGGTGCTGTTCGGGCAGGATCCGGCGGAGCACCTGGTCCGCGCTCCAGCGCACGGCGGCGACCGTGGGGATGCCCAGGCGCTGATAGATCTCGGCGCGGCCGGGGTCGTAGATCCTGGCGACCACGTGCGGGACATGGAAGGTCTCGCGGGCCACGCGGGTGGCCAGGATGTTGGAATTGTCGCCGCTGGAGACCGCGGCGAAGGCATAGGCCTCCGCGACGCCGGCCTGCTTAAGGGTTTCCCGGTCAAAGCCGACGCCGGTGACCTTGCGGCCGGTGAAGCCCGTGCGGAGCCGCCGGAAGGCGCGGTCGTCCTGGTCGATGATGGCCACGGAATGGCCCGCGTCCTCGAGTGTGTGCGCGAGGGTTGCCCCCACGCGGCCACAACCCATAATCACGAAGTGCGCCAACCGTGCCTCCTGTTGTTCCTGTACTGCTGCTGGGTAAAACTCTACCGGCCACCACGGCCCGGGCAGCCAGCCCCGCGGGCGCCGCATGGGCCCTCCCGACAACAGGCCCGGGAGCCCGCAAGTCAGCGGCCTCTGGTGCAGGTCATGCGGCCCTCCCGGAGCTGCCCGGACGACGGGGAGCGTCGCCGTCATGACATCGCGTCCGAATCGGACTAGCTTTGTCTGGTGCCGACAATTTTCAATGCCGTGAAGCGGGTGCTGGTAGGCAGGCCGTTCCGGAACGACAACCTGGCTCACACCCTCCTTCCCAAGCGGATCGCCCTGCCCGTTTTCGCCTCCGACGCGCTGTCCTCCGTGGCGTACGCGCCGGACGAAATCCTCCTGACGCTGGCGCTGGCCGGCGTCAGCGCCGTGGCGTTCTCGCCCTGGGTCGGACTGGCCGTCATGGTGGTGCTGCTGACCGTCGTCGCCTCCTACCGCCAGAACGTCCACGCCTACCCCTCCGGCGGCGGCGACTACCAGATCGCCAACGAGAACCTGGGCAAATATGCCGGGCTCACCGTCGCCTCCGCGCTGCTGGTCGACTACGTGCTGACCGTCGCCGTGTCGATGTCCTCCGCCGCGACGTACCTGACCACCGCGGTGCCCTCGCTGCACGGCCAGCAGGCGCTCATCGCGACGATCGGCGTCGTGATCCTGGCCCTCGTGAACCTGCGCGGGGTCAAGGAAGCCGGGACCCTGTTCGCCCTGCCGACCTATATCTTCATGGCCTCGATCCTCGGCATGACCGCCATCGGCGTCTTCCAGGCCGCCACCGGCCAGCTGGGCGAGGCGCCCTCGGCGGCCTTCACAATAGTTCCCGCGCCGGGCTTCGACGAGGGTCTGGTCGGCCTCGCCGGCGCGTTCCTGCTGCTCCGGGCCTTCTCTTCCGGAGCCGCGGCGCTGACCGGCATCGAGGCCATCAGCAACGGTGTGCCGAACTTCCAGAAGCCCAAGAGCAAAAACGCGGCCACGACGCTGCTGCTGCTCGGCGTGATCGCCGCTTCCATGCTTGCCGGGATCATCTACCTCGCGAACGCCACAAAGGTGCACATCGTGCTGGACCCGGCCACCGAGTTCCTGCTGAACGGCGAGCCGCTGCCGGAAGGCTATATCCAGAGTCCGGCGATCAGCCAGATCGCCCAGACGATCTTCGGTGCAGCGTCCATCCCCTTCTTCATCGTGGTCGCCGCGACCGGCGTGATCCTCGTCTTCGCCTCCAACACAGCCTTCAACGGTTTCCCGGTGCTCGGCTCGATCCTCGCCCAGGACGGCTACCTGCCCCGCCAGCTGCGCACCCGCGGGGACAGGCTGGCCTTCAGCAACGGCGTGCTGGCGCTGGCCGCCGGCGCGCTGGTGCTGATCATCGCCTTCAACGCGGACGTCACCAAGCTCATCCAGCTCTACATCGTGGGCGTCTTCATCTCCTTCACGATCAGCCAGCTCGGCATGGTCCGGCACTGGGGCCGGGAGCTCAAGCTCGCCAAGGACCCCGCGGTGAAGCGGCGGATGCTCAAATCGCGCACCATCAACGGCATCGGCTTCGGCATGACCGCCACGGTCCTGCTGATCGTCCTGATCACCAAGTTCGAACAGGGTGCGTGGATCGCGCTGCTGGCCATGTTCGTGCTGTTCCTGATCATGTGGAGCATCCGGGCGCACTACGACAACGTGGCCAAGGAACTCGCCGTGGACGAGGACTCGTCCCCGCGTGCCCTGCCCACCCGGGTGCACGCTGTGATCCTCGTCTCGCACGTCCGCAAGCCGGTGCTGCGGGCACTGGCCTATGCCCGCGCGTCGCGGCCCTCCCGGCTGGATGCCATCACCGTGGACATCAGCAACGAGGAGACCGAACAAACGGTCGCGGACTGGGAGAAGCTGGAAATCCCGGTACCGTTGACAGTGCTGGCCAGTCCGTTCCGCGAAACGGTGACGCCCATCATGGAGTACATCAAGAACATGCGGCGCGATTCGCCCCGCGACCTGATCGTCGTCTACATCCCCGAGTACGTCGTGGGCAAGTGGTGGGAGCAACTGGTGCACAACCAGACCGCACTGCGCATCAAGACCCGGCTGCACTTCGAGCCGGGCGTCATGGTGGCCAGTGTGCCGTGGCAGCTGAAATCATCCGAAGAAGCCAAGAGACTGCAGGACATCCAATGAGCTCCGACACCCAGACCCAACCGCACACCGAACTGATCGTCGACGTCGGGCCGGTCGCCCACGGCGGGCACTGCGTGGCCCGGCACGAGGGGCGTGTGGTGTTCGTCCGCCACGGCATCCCCGGCGAGAAGGTCCGCGTCCGGCTCACCGAGTCCGGTCCGGACGCCAAGTTCTGGCGCGGCGACGTCGTGGAGGTACTGGAGGCATCCCCCGACCGGGTAGGGCATTTCTGGGACCTGGCCGATTCCGTGCGTTCCTGGTCGCACCGCCACCCGCCGGTGGGAGGCGCCGAACTGGGCCACATCTCCCTGGCGCGCCAGCGCAGCCTCAAGGCCGAGGTGCTGGCCGAACAGCTGCGCCGCCTCGCCGGCGTCGACCTCACGCACGTGGGGGAGGGACTCACCGTAAAGGGCGCGGTGGAAGCCGTGGGGGAGCCCGGAACCGAAGCGGCGGCGGGCCTCGCCTGGCGCACCCGCGCCGGTTTTGCCGTGACTCCTGCCGGAAAGCTCGGCATGCACGCGCACCGCTCCGACCAGATCCTCCCGGTCCGGGAGATGCCACTGGCGTCGGAGGCCATCAACGCCCTCCGGCTCTGGGACATCGACCTGCAGGGCATCGAACGCATTGAGGTCGCCGCCCCGGCCAACGGCTCCCGCCCGCTGGTGCTCCTGGTCCCGGCCCCGGGAACGCGGGCCAAGCGGCTCAGCGCGGTCCTCGCCCAGCTGCCCGAGGACGTCTCGGTGGCGAGCTTCGATCCGGTCAAGGGCGAAGTGCTGCGGCTGCGCGGACGCACCTACGTCCAGGAGACCGCGTCCGGCCACGACTTCCGTGTCACCGGCGACGGTTTCTGGCAGATCCACCGGGACGGCCCGGACACCCTCGCCGCGGCTGTGACCGGATTCCTGCACGACGGCGGCTTCCTGGAACCGGGCGCCGTGGTGGCGGACCTGTACGCCGGGGCGGGGCTGTTCACCGCTCCGCTCGCGGACGCCGTGGGTGTCACCGGGTCCGTGCTGTCCGTGGAAGGATCGCCCGGCAGCAGCCGGGACGCCCGCAAAAACCTCCATGACGCGGCCCAGGTGGAGATCGTCCAGGGCCGGGTGGAACGGGTCCTGCGCGAGAAAGCCCGCAGCTTCGACGCCATCCTGCTGGACCCGCCCCGGGCCGGTGCCGGCAAGGCCGTCGTGAACCAGCTGGTCGGGGCGGGTCCGCGGGCCGTGGCCTATGTGTCCTGCGATCCGGCGTCCTTTGCCCGCGATGTGGGCTACTTCCAGCAGTACGGCTGGGAACTGGCGGGGCTGCGGGCCTTTGACCTGTATCCGCATACGCACCACATGGAGACTGTGGCGCTGCTGACTCCCCGGGGCTGAGGCCACTAGGATGGGCGGAGTAGTCCGACGTCGCGCTCCGTAATCACGGCTGACCTCCTGCACCCTGTACCGGACCTTGTACGAACAAGGCCGGCACTAGTTAGGACAACCTAACTAGCAAGGGGTCTGCGGCGCGACAAAGATGAAACTGTTGCGAGAGGAGTCCTGCGATGAGCATTGTGGACAGCTTCGGTTCAAAAGGCAAACTTAATGTAGCCGGTACCGAATACGAAATTTTCCGGTTGAACTCCGTTGAAGGTGCAGAAAACCTTCCGTTCAGCCTCAAGGTATTGCTTGAAAACCTGTTGAGGACCGAGGACGGCGCCAACATTACGGCCGATCACGTCCGAGCACTGGCCGGCTGGGACCCCAGCGCCGAGCCCGACACTGAAATCCAGTTCACGCCGGCGCGCGTGATCATGCAGGACTTCACTGGCGTGCCCTGCGTTGTGGACCTTGCCACCATGCGTGAAGCAGTCAAGGAGCTCGGCGGTGACCCCAAGCGGGTCAACCCGCTGGCACCTGCCGAAATGGTGATTGACCACTCCGTGCAGATCGATGCCTTCGGTAACTCCGGCGCACTGGAGCGCAATATGGAGATCGAGTACCAGCGCAACGGCGAGCGGTACCAGTTCCTGCGGTGGGGCCAGACGGCGTTCGACGACTTCAAGGTCGTCCCGCCCGGAACCGGCATCGTGCACCAGGTCAACATCGAGTACCTGGCCCGCACCGTCATGACCCGCGAAATCGACGGCGTTGTCCGGGCCTACCCGGACACCTGCGTCGGCACCGACTCCCACACCACCATGGTCAACGGCCTGGGTGTGCTGGGCTGGGGCGTCGGCGGCATCGAAGCCGAGGCGGCCATGCTTGGCCAGCCCGTCTCCATGCTGATCCCGCGCGTCGTTGGCTTCAAGCTGACCGGGTCCATCCCGGCCGGTGCGACCGCCACCGACGTCGTCCTGACCATCACCGAGCAGCTCCGCAAGCACGGTGTGGTCGGCAAGTTCGTGGAGTTCTACGGCGAAGGCGTCGCGGCTGTGCCGCTGGCCAACCGCGCCACTATCGGCAACATGAGCCCGGAGTTCGGCTCCACGGCCGCCATGTTCCCGATCGACGACGTCACCCTCGACTACCTGCGCCTCACCGGCCGCTCGGACGAGAACGTTGCCCTCGTGGAGTCCTACGCGAAGGAACAGGGCCTCTGGCACGATCCTTCCAAGGAGATCAAGTTCTCCGAGTACCTCGAGCTGGACCTGTCGACGGTTGTCCCGTCGATCTCCGGCCCGAAGCGCCCGCAGGACCGCATCATCCTCACGGAGTCCAAGGACCAGTTCCGCCAGGACCTGCGCAACTACGTGAAGGAAGAGCTGGTCGGCGGCAGCGTGGACGAGGCAATCGACGAAAGCTTCCCCGCTTCCGACGCGCCGTCGTTCACCGGTTCCGCGAGCCACCTCACGGACGAGGCCCCGCACGCGCACGGCCCGGCGGCCGACGGCCGCCAGTCCAACCCGGTCAGCGTCAAGACCGCGGACGGCCGCGAGTTCGAACTGGACCACGGCGCGGTGTCGATCGCCTCGATCACTTCCTGCACCAACACGTCCAACCCGTCCGTGATGCTGGCCGCCGCACTGCTGGCCCGCAACGCCGTCGACAAGGGCCTGAGCTCCAAGCCGTGGGTCAAGACCTCGGTGGCTCCCGGGTCCAAGGTCGTCACCGACTACTACAACAAGTCGGGCCTGACCCCGTACCTGGAGAAGCTTGGCTTCTACATCGTCGGTTACGGCTGCGCGACCTGCATCGGCAACTCCGGCCCGCTCGACGCCGAAATCTCCGAGGCCATCCAGGCCAACGACCTTTCCGTCACCGCCGTGCTGTCCGGTAACCGCAACTTCGAAGGCCGGATCAACCCGGACGTGAAGATGAACTACCTGGCCTCCCCGCCGCTGGTCATTGCTTACGCCCTGGCCGGCACCATGGACTTCGATTTCGAGAACGACGCCCTGGGCCAGGACGAGGCCGGCAACGACGTCTTCCTGAAGGACATCTGGCCGAACCCGGTCGAGGTCCAGCAGGTCATCGACTCCTCGATCGACAAGGAAATGTTCGCCCGCGGCTACGAGGGCGTCTTCGAAGGCGACGACCGCTGGAAGGCACTCTCCACCCCGGCCGGCGACACCTTCGCCTGGGATCCGAAGTCCACCTACGTCCGGAAGCCGCCGTACTTCGACGGCATGAAGGCCACGCCGGAACCCGTCACGGACATCACCGGCGCTCGGGTGCTGCTGAAGCTCGGCGATTCCGTCACCACGGACCACATCTCCCCGGCAGGTTCGTTCAAGTCGGACACCCCGGCCGGGCAGTACCTGCTGGCCAACGGTGTGGAGCGCAAGGACTTCAACTCCTACGGCTCGCGCCGTGGCAACCACGAGGTCATGATCCGCGGAACGTTCGCGAACATCCGGATCAAGAACCAGATCCTGGACGGCGTCGAGGGTGGATTCACCCGCGACTTCACCCAGGCCGACGGCCCGCAGGCCTTCGTCTACGACGCCGCGCAGAACTACCAGGCCGCCGGCACCCCGCTGGTCGTCCTGGCCGGCAAGGAGTACGGCTCCGGCTCATCTCGTGACTGGGCAGCCAAGGGCACCGCACTCCTGGGCGTCAAGGCTGTCGTGGCCGAAAGCTACGAGCGCATCCACCGCTCCAACCTGATCGGCATGGGCGTCCTGCCCCTGCAGTACCCGGCCGGCCAGAACGCTGCCAGCCTCGGGTTGACCGGCACGGAGACCTTCGCGGTTGAGGGCGTGACCGCCCTCAACGAAGGCACCACGCCGAAGACGCTCAAGGTCACCGCCACGGCCGAAGACGGCACCGTCACGTCCTTCGATGCGGTCCTGCGCATCGATACCCCGGGCGAGGCTGACTACTACCGCAACGGCGGCATCCTGCAGTACGTTCTGCGGCAGATCTCCGCCAGCTAGCACAGCGCTCCTCCCGCAGGGGAGGAACAGGTGCCAGGTGCGAAAGCCCCGGCCGGTCCCAGACCGGCCGGGGCTTTTTCGTGCCCAGCGCGTTCCGGCACGAGGGCTACCCCGGAGGCGTTAGAGTTAAAAGGCATGTCTACCACCCGAAGGAGGGGCCGTTGGGAATCTTGGAGACCATCCGGAATCCGCAGGACCTGAGCAAGTTGTCCGAGGCGCAGCTGGATCAGCTGGCCGCCGAGGTCAGGGAATTCCTGATCGGCAACGTTTCCCAGACGGGCGGGCACCTGGGCCCGAACCTCGGCGTCGTCGAACTCACCATCGCGGTCCACCGGATCTTCGATTCCCCCCGCGACAGCATCGTCTTCGACACCGGCCACCAGTCCTACGTGCACAAGCTCCTCACCGGACGCCAGGACTTCAGCACCCTGCGCCAGCAGGGCGGCATGTCCGGCTACCCGGACCGCGCCGAATCCGAGCACGACATCGTCGAAAGCTCGCACGCGTCCTCCTCGCTCTCCTGGGCGGACGGGATCTCCCGCGCCCGGCAGCTGACCGGCGACGGCGACCGCTACGTCATCGCCGTCGTGGGTGACGGCGCCCTGACCGGCGGCATGGCCTGGGAGGCCCTGAACAACATCGCCGCGGACAAAAAGCGCCGCGTCGTGATCGTCGTGAACGACAACGGCCGCTCCTACGCCCCGACCGTGGGCGGCTTCGCGGACTACCTCGCCTCGCTGCGCCCCACCATCGATTCCTTCCGCGCCGCCCCGGCCTACGAGGGCACCCTGGACTGGTGGCGGAAGAGGCTGCAGAACGGCGGACCCGCGGGCCAGTTCACCTACCGCAGCCTGCACGCCATGAAAAAGGGCGTCAAGGACTGGTGGGCCCCGCAGGGCATGTTCGAGGACCTCGGGATGAAGTACATCGGACCCGTGGACGGCCACAACCTCCAGGCCATGGAGCACGCCCTGGCCACCGCCAAAAACTACGCCGGTCCCGTGATTGTGCATGCCATGACCGAGAAGGGCCACGGCTACGCGCCGGCCCGCGCCCATGAGGCGGACCAGTTCCACGCCGTCGGGATCATCGACCCGGAGACCGGCGAACCGACCGAGGCCGGCGGCGCCAAGTCCTGGACCGCCGTCTTCGCCGACGAGATCGCCGACATCGCGGACGAGCGCAAGGACATCGTCGGCATCACCGGCGCCATGCTGATCCCCGTCGGGCTGCACAAGTTCGCTGCCCGGCACCCGGAGCGGGTGTTCGACGTCGGCATCGCCGAACAGCACGCCCTCACCTCTGCCGCGGGCATGGCCTTCGGCGGGCTGCATCCCGTCGTCGCGGTCTACGCGACGTTCCTGAACCGCGCCTTCGACCAGCTCCTGATGGACGTCGCCCTGCACAAGGCCGGCGTCACGATCGTCCTCGACCGCGCCGGCGTCACCGGGCCCGACGGCGCCAGCCACCACGGCATGTGGGACATGGCCATGGTCCAGATCGTCCCCGGCCTGCACCTCGCGGCCCCCCGCGACGCCAGCCGGCTGCGCGAGGAACTCCGCGAAGCCGTCGCCATCGAGGACGCCCCCAGCGTGATCCGCTACTCCAAGGGCACCGTGGGCGCCGAGGTGGAGGCCATCGAGCGGCTCAACGACGGCGTGGACGTGCTCGCCCGCCGCCCGGCCGGCTCCAGCGACAACGACGTGCTGATCGTCAGCGTCGGGGCGATGTCCGAACTCGCCCTCGACGTCTCCAACCGGCTCGGCGCGCAGGGCATCAGCTCCACGGTCGTGGATCCCCGCTGGCTGCTCCCGGTCCGGAAATCGATCATCGCCCTCGCCTCCCACCACCGCCTCGTCATCTGCATCGAGGACGGGGTGCGTGCCGGCGGCGTCGGGTCCCGGATCCGCCAGGAAATGCGGGCCGCCGGGGTGGACACCGCGCTGAACGAGGTCGGCCTCCCGGTCGAGTTCCTCGTCCACGGAACCCGCAGCCAGGTGCTCGAACGGGTCGGACTGACCGCCCAGCAGATCACCCACGACGTCGTGGCGCAGGTCCTGGGGACCAAAGTGCCCTTCGCGCGGCCCCTCCCGGGCCAGGAACACCCCAGCACGGGCAGCCTGCCGATCCTGTGAGGGACTCTGTGAGGATTCCCGATGGACTGGCGCCGGGGGACCTGGTCGTGTCCCGGAACCGGAAATGGAACGGCAAGGCCCACTGGGTGGTGCCCGGCACCTACCTCGGCGAGGACCACCACGGCTGGTGGATCTTCCAGGGAACCAACGAGTTCTGCTCCCGCCCGGGCGCGGCGTTCTACGCCGAATCCGACGCCGTGCTGCTCATCCCGCGCACCGGGGAGTACGTGGCCACGTTCTACGACGAGGCCCATCCCGCCGGCGTCCAGGTCTACGTGGACCTGGCGACCGGCCACGGCTGGACCACGATCCGGCCCGGAGTCACCGAGTTCCACCTGATCGACATGGACCTGGACGTGATCCGCACCGCGGACCGCGGCGTGTACGTGGACGATGAGGACGAGTTTGCCGAGCACCGGATCGAGATGGACTACCCCGCAGACGTGGTGGACCGGATCAGCGCCGCGTCGGACCAGCTTTACCAAGCCGTCAAGGCACAACAGCCACCGTTCGACGGCGCAGACCGCGAATGGTTCAGGAAAGGACGGGCATGAGCGGAATTATCCGGGTTTACAAACGCAACGACGACGGGGTCCTCGAATTCCGGGAGGGCTGGTTCGACGAGGATTACAGCCAGTTCGTGATGAACCACGGCGTCGTCGGGCACCAGAGCAAAACCGATGAGACCGACGTCGCCGACGCCGCCGCCGCGGAGGGCCTGATGGATGCCTTCGCCGTGCAGTGCGCCGAGGACGGCTTCGCCGAGATCCCCGAGGAGGAGCAGTTCTGGGTCGTGGCCCAGTACGCCCTGAAGACCAAGGACGGCACGGACCGCGACCGCTACCTCGAGGAAAAGGCCAAGGACGCCCTGATCAGCCACCTGGCCTGGCGCGGGCTCGGCATCGTGGACCGCTCGGAATTCTCGGATGCCAAGCTCAACATCTTCATCCTCACCCCTGACGTCAACAAAGCCGTCAACGCGATCAAGGTCTGCATCCGCGGCGAGGACCTGGACTTCACCAAACTGAGCATCGGCGCCGCAGCCTTCGGCGAGACCGCCTTCAAGCTCAAGCACTCTCCGAAGCCGGCCAACAGCTTCAGCCTGTAGGACCTGTAGGACCTGTAGGACCCTGTTGCACCAGGGCAGTTTCACCGGCACGATCCACATCAGTTTTGGGGGACACCGACTGGAAGGCATGCATCATGGCACCGAAATCCGTTGAACCCGGCCGTACCCCGCTGCCGCGGGGGATCGCGGCACCCGCCCGCCGGTCACTGGCCCACGCCGGCGTCGAGACCCTTGAGCAGGTGGTGGCGCTGGGCGGCCGCGCACTTGCGGGGATGCATGGGATGGGTCCGCGGACCCTCGCCCAGCTCGAGGATGCCCTGGATGAACACGGTCTGGAACTGCCCGCAGGGTAGGCGCTGGACCTGCAGTGCCGGGCCTGTAGCGCCGGTCCTGCAGTGCCGGGCCTGTAGCGCCGGACCTGCAGGTACGGCCGTGCCCAGGCGGCGCTGCCGGCCGTTATAGGCTGAACACCATGACTGAATACCGCCGCGTAGGAAATTCCGGACTGACCGTCTCTGTCGTAGGGCTTGGCTGCAACAACCTGGGCCGCTCCAACACCGCGACCGAGTCGCAGGAGGGAACCGACGCCGTCGTGCATGCGGCTTTGGACGCCGGGATCACCTTCTTCGACGTCGCCGACAGCTACGGCCGGGAGCCGGGCCTCAGCGAGACGATGCTGGGCAAGGCCTTGAAGGGCCGCCGCGGCGATGCCGTCGTCGCCTCGAAGTTCGGCCTGGACATGCGCGGGACCAACGGCAACGACTTTGGGGCCCGCGGCTCCCGCCGCTACATCATCACCGCCGTCGAGGCCTCGCTGCGCCGGCTCGGGACAGACTGGATCGACCTCTACCAGTTCCACACCCCCGACCCGCTGACCCCGATCGAGGAGACCCTCGCCGCCCTCGACGAGCTCGTCACCAGCGGCAAGGTCCGCTACATCGGCCACTCCAACCGCGCCGGCTGGCAGATCGCCGAGGCCGAGTTCGTGGCCCGCGCCCGCGGGGGAGCACGCTTCATCTCCAGCCAGAACCACTACAACCTGCTGGACCGCCGCGCCGAGCTCGAGGTCACGCCCGCCGCCGAGGCCTACGGACTGGGCGTCCTGCCGTACTTCCCGCTGGCCAACGGCCTGCTGACCGGCAAGTACGCCAAGGACACCGCGCCCGAGGGCTCACGCCTCAGCCACACCCGCACCAACCTGGTCCACGACGCCGACTGGGACCAGCTGGCGGCCTTCAGCGCCTTCGCCGCCGAGCGCGGCCTGACGGAGATCCAGGTGGCGTTCTCCTGGCTCGCAGCCCAGCCCTCGGTCAGCAGCGTCATCGCCGGTGCCACCCGGCCCGAACAGGTCCGGCAGAACGCCGCCGCCGTGGCCTGGATTCCCAGCGCCGCGGAACGTGCCGAACTGGGCGACATCTTCCCGCGGACGCCGAAGGTCGCGCTGTTCTAGATGGAACCGCTGTCACCGGGGGCCGCCGACGGGTCCGCCGCCGGGTCCGGGTCCGCCGCCGGGTACGGGGCCGGCGTGCCCGCACCGGCGCACACCATCCTGATGGACGTCGACACCGGAATCGACGACGCCCTGGCCCTCGTCTACCTGCTGTCCCGGCCGGAGGTCCACCTGCAGGCCATCACCTGCACCGCCGGGAACGTCGGTGCCCGCCAGGTCGCGCTCAACACCCTGGCGCTGCTGGAACTGTGCGGGCGGCCGGGCGTCGAGGTGGCCACCGGCGCCGAGGCTCCGCTGGAAATCCCGCTGGTCACCACCGAGGAGACCCACGGGCCGCAGGGAATCGGCCACGCAGAGCTGCCGGCGCCCGCGCAGCAGATCTCGCCGCGCCACGCCGTCGACGTCTGGGTGGAGGAGGTCCGGGCGCACCCGGGGGAGATCACCGGGCTGATCACCGGTCCGCTGACCAACTTCGCCCTGGCCCTGCGCCGCGAACCGGAGCTGCCGATGCTCCTCAAGGGCCTCGTGATCATGGGCGGAAGCTTCTACTACCAAGGCAACACGACGCCGACGGCGGAATGGAACGTCTCGGTGGACCCGCACGCGGCCCGGGAAGTCTTCGCCGCCTACCGCGGCCTGCCGGAGGACAAGCTGCCGGTGGTGTGCGCGCTGGAGACCACGGAGCGGATCGAGATGCTCCCGGACCACCTCCGGCGCCTCGGCGAGGCCGCCGGCGCCGGGCCCGAACTCGTCCTCCCGGAGCAGCCCGAGGGGCTCCGCAGCGCCTCGGCCAGCCCGCTTGTGGCCTGCCTGTCGGATGCGATCCGGTTCTATATGGAGTTCCACCGGATCTATGACCAGGGCTACGTGGCGCACATGCATGACGCGTTCGCGGCCTGCGCCGCCGTCGGACGGACCCCGTTCACCACCCGCCTGGCCACCGTCGACGTCGAAACCCGCTCGCCCCTGCTGATCGGGACCACGGTGGCGGACTTCCGCGGGCTGTGGGGCCTGCCGCCCAACGCCCGGATCGTCACCTCCAACGACCCGGAGCACTGCTTCGAGGAGCTGATTTCCTCCGTGGGGGCGCTGGCGCGGCGACGCATGTCCTCCGGGCCGCCCGCCACTGGCTAGGATGGTAGCTGCGCCGAGGTGACATAGGCGGATGTTGCAGCCCCCACCGAAGGACCATCCCTATGTCACAGCAGTCCCTGATCCTCCCTGCCCCCGGAAGCGGCCCCGGCGCCGGTACCGGGTCCGCCAAGGCACGGCGCAACCGCCGCCTGCTGGAGCTCGCCGGCGCCGCCGCGATCGCGGCCACCTACATCTTCCTTGTCCTGACCCAGCCAGCGGACATCGCCAACGGACCGGCCAGCTTCTCGGCGCTCGTGGCCCTCGGCGGGTTCCTGCTCGGCGCGGTCCTGCTGATCGCCGCGGCACTCCCGGTCCTGCCCACATCGACCCTGGTGCTGATGCCGGTGGCGCTGGTCCTGAACGTGGTCCTGGGCCAGCTCATGGGCAGCACCGGGCTGCCGTTCTACTTCGACGCCATCGGCACCGTCCTGATCGCCGTCCTCGCCGGCCCGGCGGCTGGAGCCGCCACGGGCGCCCTCAGCAGCATCGTCTGGTCCTTCTTCAACCCGACCGTGCTGCCCTTCGCGGCCGGGGCGGCGCTGATCGGCTTCCTCGCCGGACTGGCAGCCCGCGGCGGGCTGTTCCGCCGCTTCTACCTGGCACCCGTGGCCGGCTTCGTCACTGGCATCCTCGCCGGCGTCGTCTCCGCCCCGATCGCAGCCTTCGTCTTTGGCGGCACCGCGGGCCTCGGCACCGGAGCGGTCGTCAGCGCCTTCCGCGCCATGGGCGACACCCTGCTCGCAGCCATCACCAAGCAGGCGCTGATCTCGGACCCGATGGACAAGGCCATCGTCTTCGCGATCGCCGCGCTGCTGGTCTACGCATTGCCGCGCCGCACCACCTTCCAGTTCCCCTTCGTGCGGCGCTTCCGGGTGCTCGCCGGCAAGGGGCCGGAAACGCCCGAAGCCTGAGGCCGGCACCCCATTGAGAACGCCCTCTACCCTCCATCCGCTGACATCACTGACGGCAGCCGGCTGCACCGCGGTGATCACGACGGCGGCAGGCACCTGGCCGCTGTCGCTCGCGGTGGCCCTCGCAGCCGTGCTGCTGGCCCGGCGCGCCGGCGCCGGACGGCGGGTGTTGGGAACGGCCGCGGCGGTGCTGCTTCCGCTGGGCCTGTCCCTGCTGCTGCTGCACGGGCTGTTCTTCCCGGAGGGGCGCACCGTCCTGGCGGCCTGGGGGCCCGCCCGGGTCACGGCAGAAGGCCTGGCCTTCGCCTGGGAGGCAGGCACCCGCACGGGCGCCTGCGTGCTGGTGCTGCTGCTCTTCTCCTTCACGGTCAGCGCCCCCGATCTCGTCGCCGCACTGGCCGCGCGGGGGCTGTCGCCGCAGTTCGGCTTCGTCCTGGCCTCCGCCCTCACCCTGCTGCCGGCCATGGTCGGCCGGCTGGAGCGCATCAGGGCAGCACAGGAGTCCCGCGGCCTGGTGCTCCGCGGCGGGGTGCTGCCAAGGCTCGCCGCCGCCCGGCTGCAGATGGTCCCGCTGGTGCTGGGCCTGATCGAGGATTCCGGCAGCCGCGCCCAGGCCCTCGACGCGCGCGGCTTCGGCGCCGCGGGTCCCCGGACCAGCTACCGCGAAGTCACCGACCCGCCCGCCCAGCGCCGGCTCCGCACCGCGCTGCTGCTGCTCACCGCCGCAGCCGTGGCACTCCGGCTCGTGGCCTCCTGGCCCGGCGCGGGGTCCGTATGACAGCCACGGAGCCCGCCGCCGCCGGGGTCGCCAGCACCGCGGCAACCGCGGGGATGGCAACCGCCGGGACCGCAGGCACCACCGTCACAACCGCCTCAGTGCTTGCCCCCGCCGCAGGCGCCCCCTTGCTGGCCGCCCGGATCGGCAGCTTCAGCTTCCACGGCGAGGCCACCCCGGCGCTGCACGGCATCGATCTCAGTATCCGTCCGGGCGTCCTGACGGCGGTCCTCGGCGGGTCCGGGAGCGGCAAAACCACCCTGGGCAAGCTGCTGGCCGGCTGGCTCCGGCCCGGACACTCCGGAACCCTTACCGGATCGCTCACGCTGGCCGGGGAACCGCTGACGTTCCGGGGCCTGGAGGACGACCCCCGGATCAATCCCTCGGCATGGTCCACCCGGGTGGGCTACGTCCCCCAGGATGCGGCCGCCATGCTCTCCACGGTCCGCTCCACCGTGGCCGAGGAACTGGCCTTCGGCCTGGAGAACCGCGGCACCCCGCGGCCCGACATGCTCCGCGCCGTGGCGGGCACGGCGGAGCAGACCGGCCTCACGGCGCTCCTGGACCGGGATCCCGCCACCTTGTCCGGCGGTGAACTGCGCCGGCTGGCCATGGCCTGCGCCGTAATCCAGAACCCCGGGGTGCTGGTCCTTGACGAACCGCTCGCCTCCCTGGACGCGGCGGGCATCATCCAGGTCCGGGACCTCATCAACCGGCTCACCGGCGCCGGGACCGCCGTCGTGCTGCTGAGCCAGTCCGCCGACGGGCTCGCCCGCTCCGCCGAACACTGGATCATCCTCGACGGCGGCACCGCCACCGCGAGCGGCCCGCCCCGGGAACTGATCCGGTCCGCGGAACTGGCCCGGACCGGGACCGTGCTGCCCACGGTCATCCACACCCTGCCCGCCGTCCGGGCCGGCGCGCCCGAGCCGGAGGCCGCACCGGTGCTGGAACTGGAGGGCCTCGGGTTCGGCTACCCCGGGACCGGCGACGCCCCGGGGGAGCCGATGCTGCGGGACCTGGGGCTCACGGTGCGGCCGGGGGAGATCGTGGCGATCACCGGCCCGAACGGGGCCGGCAAATCCACGCTGCTGCGCCACTTCAACGGACTGCTGCGGCCGCACTCCGGGGACGTGCGCGTCCGGGGACGCAGCATCGCCGGGATCCCGACCGGCCGTATCGCCGCCTCGGTCGGCCTGCTCTTCCAGCATCCCCGCGACCAGCTGTTCGAGCGGACGGTGCTGCGGGAGGCCAGCTTCGGCCTCCGGCGGCTGCATGGCAGGGACGCCGGCGCCAGGGCGTACGAGGCGCTGGCGGCCGTCGGGCTGTCCGGGGCCGCCCGGTCGCACCCGGCGGAGCTGCCGGCCTCCCAGCAGCGGCTGCTCGCCCTGGCCACGGTCCTGGCCCGCCGCCCGGCCGTGTTCGCCTTGGACGAGCCGACCGTGGGGCTGGACCGTCATGGCCTCGACCGGCTGGACCACGCCTTAGCCGCCGCCGCGGCACGGGGCGCCGCCGTCGTGCTGGTCACCCACGATGCCGCCTACGCCCGGGCCACGGCGGACCGTGTCCTGGCGCTCGACGGCGGGAGGCTGCGGGAATACTGACGGGGGCTTGTGACTCTACCGGGCTGCCCTCCGGCACCCGAGGATGGGGCCATGGGCACCCCAGCAGACACCGCCACAACCGCGAATCGTCCGGCCGTCCTGGCCATTTCAGCCCAGCTCTGGCTGATTCTCGGAACCCTCGGTGCTCTCTGGACGCTCTCGCGGCTGCTGCTGATGATGGTCATGGGTGGGTTGCTCGCGCCCGAGGCGTACCTCCCGACTCTGTTGCTTTACCTGGCCAACGGGGCTGTGTTTGTGGCGTGCATTGTGTTTGCCCAGCTCCTGGGTCAGGGCAGGCGGCTGGCACGCCTTGTCCTGTCGGCGTATGTGGTGATCCTTCCGGCGCTCCTCTACATCCCTGACCTGGCGGCCGGCCCGCCCGCCGCCGGGATGCCCGAACGGGACGTGCTGCTCTCGCCCGCCAGCGCCGCCGTGGTGCTTGCGGTCGCCGCGACTGTGCTGATGTGGCTGCCGCCGGCCAACGCGTATGTCGCCCGCGGCGGTGCGCGCACGCTGGAAACCCCGGACGGTTCGCAGGCCGCGTCCGTCAGTGTGCCGCCAGCCGTCCGGGCGGCTGTCGTGATCCTGGTGGTCTCCGGGGTGATCGCCGCGCTGGAGGCAGTTGCGGGCCTGCTCCTCCTGACGGAAAGTATCGGTACTGATGCGAAGACGACGCCGGCACTGGTGCTGTTTCTGACGCTGGCCGCGGTGGCGGTGGGGAACCTCGCCTGCGCCTGGGCGGTCCGGCGGGGAAAGCCGTCCGTCCGGCCCGTCCTCACGGTCATCTCTGTGGCGGGACTCGTCCTGGTCGTGCTGGCGACGGTCGGCGCCTTCTCCAACGTACGCGCCGGGGACCCGTGGGCCGAGGCCGGGCTGCCCGCGCTGATCCTCATGACCGTTTTCTCCCAGGGGCTGCCGGTCGTCGGGTGTCTGGCCGCTGCGGTCCTCATCTGGCTGCCTTCTGCCCGGCATCACTTCGGCCGCGGCGCGGTAGTTCATCCGGCCGGCACCATCGCATCCTGACACGGCAGCGCCGCCGCCCGCACTCGTTAGGAGTGCCGACGGCGGCGGGTACGGTGCCCGGGACTGGCCCCGGGTCCGGCAAGGATCAGCCGCGGGTCAGGCGGCCGGTTCGGACGCCACGCCGGGCGCCAGGAACTTCCGGCCGTTGACGCGCTCGGAGGCCCCGACCCGGTCCAGGTACGGGGTGATGCCGCCCAGGAACATGGGCCAGCCCGCACCGAGGATCATGCAGAGGTCGATGTCCTCCGGGCCCGCGACCACGCCTTCGTCCAGCATCAGACCGATTTCCTCGGCGAGGGCATCCTGCGTGCGGCGCAGCACCTCCTCGCCGGTGGAGGGTGTGTCGCCGAAGGACATCAGCGCGAGGGTCTCGGCGGGGATGAACGGCTTCCCGTCCGGTCCCTTTTCCGGCGTTCCGTTCTGCACGGCCCAGATGGACTTCACCCCGTTGTCGATGAGTTTCTGCAGGTTCTGCGAAACGGTGAAGCGGCCGGGGAACGCGGCGTGCAGGGACTCCTGGACGTGCTGTGCGACCGGCAGCCCCACCATGGCGCCGAGGACGAACGGCGTCATCGGCAGTCCCATCGGGCGCAGCGCGTTGTCCGCCACCTCGGCCGGGGTGCCCTCGTCGAACGCGGCGGTGACTTCGCCCATGAGGCGCAGCAGGAGGCGGTTAACCACGAACGCGGGCGCATCCTTGACGAGCACGGCGGACTTCTTGAGGCCCTTGGCGAGCTCGAACGCGGTGGCCAGCACGGCGTCGTCGGTCCTGGGGGCGCGGACGATTTCCAGCAGCGGCATCACGGCCACGGGGTTGAAGAAGTGGAAGCCCACCAGGCGCTCCGGATGCTCCAGGTCTTCGGCCATGGCGGTGACGGACAGCGAGGAGGTGTTGGTGGCGAGGATGCACTCGGCGGAAACGATCGCCTCGACTTCCTTGAAGACCTGCTTCTTGACGTTGAGCTCCTCGAACACCGCCTCGATCACGAAGTCGGCGTCGGCGAAGGCTTCCTTGGAGACCGATCCGGTGACGAGCGCCCGGGTCCGGTTGGCGGCGTCGGGGCTGATCCGGCCCTTCTGCAGCAGTTTGTCCACCTCGGCGTGCACGTACCCCACGCCCTTGTCCACTCTGGCCTGGTCGATATCGGTCATCACGACGGGCACCTTGAGCTGGCGGGCGAAGAGCAGGGCGAGCTGGCTGGCCATCAGGCCGGCGCCGACGACGCCGATTTTGGTCACCGGGCGGGCCAGCTTGCGGTCCGGGCGCCGGCGGGGCGCTTGGACCGGCGCTGCACGAGGTCCAGGAAGGCGTAGACGGTGGAGCGGAATTCGTCGGTCTGCATCAGGTCCGCAAGGGTTTCGCATTCCAGTTCCGCGGATTGGGCCTGCGTCAGCGTGCGGTTGGCCTCCATCACCTCGAGGACCTTGGCCGGGGCGGGGGAGGCGTTGGAGGTCTTGGCCTCCACGAAGGCCCGGCCCGCGGCGATGGCGCCGGCCCAGCGGGCCGCGACCTCCGGGGTGGAGGGGTCGACGGCGTTGGCGCGTGCCGGGCTCGCAGCGCCCGCGATGACCTGCGCGGCCCAGGCGACGGACTGTTCGACGAAGTCGGCGGGCTCGAACAGGGCGTCCGCCATGCCGAGCTTGAACGCCTGCGGACCGGTCAGCGTCCGGTTGTTGCTCAGCGGGTTCTCGATCATCACCTTGACGGCGTTTTCCGGCCCGATCAGCCGCGGCAGGATGTACACCCCGCCCCAGCCGGGGATGAGCCCGATGAACGCCTCGGGCAGGGCCAGGGCCCCGGCGCCGGTGGACACGGTGCGGTAGGTGGACTGCAGGGCGATCTCCAGCCCGCCGCCGAGGGCGAGTCCGTTGATGAAGGCGAAGCTCGGCACCCCCAGGTTCGCCAGCGTGCCGTAGACGTCGTGGCCGAGCTGGGCCATCCAGAGGCCGTGTTCGCGGCCGCTGATCGACTTGACCGTGGACAGGTCCGCGCCGGCGACCAGGAAGTAGGGCTTGCCGGTGACGCCGACGCCGGCGATCTCGCCGCGGGCGGCACGCTCCTTGAGTCCTTCCAGGACGGTGCCGAGCTCGATCAGGGTGTTGGGGCCCAGCGTGGTGGGCTTGGAGTGGTCCAGGCCGTTGTCTAGCGTGACCAGGGCGAAGGTGCCGGGGCTCTTGCCGTCCACCGCGGGGAGTTTGATGTCCTGGACGTAGGAGTGGGTGACCGTCTCGTTCGGGAAGAGGTCGGCAAGCTTGCGGAAATCGGCGGCGCTCATGCTGCGGCTCCAGTCTCGGTGGTGGTGGCGGTTGTCTCTTCAAGGGCGAGGCCGTAGGCGGCGTGGTGCGGGTTTTCCCAGATCACGGTGGCGCCCATGCCCAGGCCGATGCACATCGTGGTCATGCCGAAGCGGACCGAGGGGTCCTCCTCGAACTGGCGGGCCAGCTGGTTCATCAGCCGCACGCCGGAGGACGCAAGCGGGTGCCCGACGGCGATCGCCCCGCCGTAGCGGTTGACCCGGGGGTCGTCGTCGGCGATGCCGAAGTGGTCCAGGAAGCTGAGCACCTGGACGGCGAAGGCCTCGTTGATTTCGAACAGGCCGATGTCCCCGATGCCCAGCCCGGCGTTCTTGAGGGCCTTTTCCGTGGCGGGGACCGGGCCGATGCCCATGACTTCGGGTTCGACGCCGGCGAAGGCGTAGCTGACCAGGCGCATCTTGACCGTCAGTCCCAGTTCCTCGGCGGCGTCGGCGGAGGCCAGCAGGGCGGCGGTGGCGCCGTCGTTGAGTCCGGCGGCGTTGCCCGCGGTGACCCGGCCGTGGGCACGGAATGGGGTCTTGAGCGCGGCGAGGTCGTGCACCGAGGTGCCCGGCCGCGGCGGCTCGTCCACCGTGTTTACCGTCCAGCCCTGTCCCGGTTTCATCGTGGCGACGGGCACCAGGTCCGGCTGGATCTGGTCCCTGGCGTAGGCGGCCGCGAGCTTGTCCTGGGAGGCGACGGCGTAGGCGTCGGTGCGGTCCTTGGTGATGGCCGGGAAGCGGTCGTGCAGGTTCTCGGCGGTGTTGCCCATGTTCAGGGCCGCCGGGTCCACGATCCGTTCGGACATGAAGCGCGGGTTGGGGTCCGCGCCGGCGCCCATCGGGTGGTTGCCCATGTGTTCGACGCCGCCGGCGATCACGACGTCGTAGGCGCCGAAGCCGATGCCGCTCGCCGTGGTGGTCACCGCCGTCATGGCGCCGGCGCACATCCGGTCGATCGCAAAGCCCGGCACGGTCCGCGGCAGTCCGGCCAGCAGGGCGGCGGTGCGGCCGATGGTCAGGCCCTGGTCGCCGGTCTGGGTCGTCGCCGCGATGGCCACTTCGTCGATCCGGTCCGCCGGCAGGGACGGGTTGCGGCGCATCAGGTCGCGGATGCATTTGACCACCAGGTCATCGGCGCGCGTTCCCGCGTAGATGCCCTTCTCGCCGGCGCGGCCGAACGGGGTGCGGACGCCGTCGACGAAGACGATCTCGCGCACGGCGCGGGGACCTGCGGCGCGGGGACCCGCGGTTCTGGGACCCGCGGTGCGGGGATTCGCGCTGCTCTGTTCTCCGCTGCTGGGTGTTCCGCTGCTGGGGGGCTGGCTCACGTGTTACTCCTCATCGAGACATGGGTGCCGGATCCGCGCCCCTGGCGTAAGGAGCCAGGGACAGCAGGGGGCCGGGCGACATCAGACAACATGTTACTCGTCAGTAACATAGCTGGCAAGGAGTCCGGTGGCGCGCCGCCCGGGAGACCTTCCGGCAGCCGGGCGGGCGGGCCTAGTGCGCCGTGTCCGGTGCTGCGGTGTCCGGTGCTGCGGCGGCCGTCGTGGCGGAAGCGGTCGCTGCGGGAGTTGCGGCAGCCGCTGCAGTTGCGGCCGGCACGGATCTGGCCTCCTTGACCGGCAGCGGCTGCGGGTTCTGGAAGGCCTCGGTGATCAGGGGAGCCACGAGTTCGATCTGCCACTGGCGGGCCCCCAGGTTCGCGAGTTCCTCGGCGATGCCTTCCTCGCTGGGCTCGACCGGCGGGCGCCAGCAGACACGGCGGAGGTAATCCGGCGTCAGCAGGTTTTCCACCGGCATGTTCAGCTCCTCGGCCTTGGCCTGCAGCAGCGGCCGGGCGGTGGCGAGCCGGGCGGCGGCCTCCGGATCCCGGTCGGCCCAGACCCGCGGGGGCGGGGGGGCGTTGGTGGGCAGGTGCAGGGGAGGGAGCTCCTCGAGGGCGCGGGCGGTGCTGATGCAGCGCAGCCACCGCGGCGCCTCGCGCTGGGCCGCGCGGCCGTGGAAGCCCTTGGTGCCCAGCAGCTGGGGCACGGTGGCGGGCATGGCCTTGGCCGCGGCGACGAGGGCGGAATCGGGGATCAGCCGGCCGGGTGCGACGTCGCGCTTCTGCGCCAGCGAGTCGCGCTCGAGCCACAGTTCGCGGACCGCGGCCAGCTGGCGCCGGTCGCGGATCTGGTGCAGACCGGATGTCTTGCGCCACGGGTCGATGCGGGGCGGCGCCTGCCCGGCCTCGAGGATGGCGGCGAATTCCTGTTCGGCGAACTCCAGCTTGCCGTCGGCGACGAGGAGTTCAATGAGTTCCTCGCGCAGTTCGGTGAGGACCTCGACGTCGAGCGCGGCGTAGCGCAGCCAGGGCTCGGGCAGCGGACGGGTGGACCAGTCGGCCGCGGAGTGTTCCTTGGCGAGGCCGAAGCCGAGGAGCTGTTCGATCACGGCGGCGAGTCCCACGCGGGGAAGCCCGGCGAGGCGGGCGGCGAGCTCGGTGTCGAAGAGCTTGTCCGGCCACATGCCGAGTTCGGACAGGCAGGGCAGGTCCTGGCTGGCGGCGTGCAGGATCCATTCGACGCCGCGCAGGGCGTCGTTGACGATGGCCAGGTCCCCGAAGGGTTCGGGATCGATCAGCCAGGTGCCGGAACCCTCCCGGCGGATCTGGACCAGGAAGGCGCGCTGGCCGTACCGGAAGCCGGAGGCCCGCTCGGCGTCCACGCCGGCGGGGCCGTGGCCCGCGGCGAGGGCCGCGGCGCAGCGTTCCAGGCCGGACTGGGTTTCAATGACGAGCGGCACGCCGTCGCGCGGTGCATCGAGGTCGATGATCTCGGGGACCAGGCTGTCGAAGCCGTCCACCGCGATGTGGGCTGTGGTGTCAGCCGCCTCGGTCTTGTTCGGCACTGTGTTGGCGGCCGCGCCCGCGGTGGTGATTTCCGGAATATGAGGGGTCATGATGACTTCAGTTTAGCGACAACACGGTGCCGGGGGCCGCGCACCCGCCAAAACGAAGCGGGTTCCGCCGGTGCGCGGGCCGCATCTCAGGCCGGTCCGCGGCGCCAGCGCGGCAGCGGCGTGACGCCTTCGGGCAGCGGGGGAAGGCCCGCGAAGGTGCAGACCATGTCGGACCAGGCTTCAAGGTGGGAGGTGATGTCGGGGGTGGCCGGCGTCCAGGATGCGCGGAGTTCGATGTCGATGGAATTGGGCCGGTCCGCGAGGGTCCCGAAGCTTTCGGACAGCACCCGCGTCGCGGTGCCGCCGGCCGAGCGGTACGGTGCGGCATGGTTTTCGAGGGCCTCGACGAGCCAGGCCCACGCGACGGAGCCGAGCATTTCGTCGTTGCCCATTTCCGGCTCGAGCTGGGCGCGGATGTAGGTGACGACCCGGAACTCGCCCTCCCAGACCGCGGAGCCGTCGGGATCGTGCAGCAGGATGAAGCGGCCGGTGGCCAGCTCGATGTCGTCGCTTCCGGACGCACGGGCCAGGGCCGCGGCCGCCGGGCCGTGCACGGCACCGGAGGGCGTCACCGCGCCGGGGGCGACCACTTCCGCCCCGAGGGCGACGGAGAACGGTGCCAGCCGCGCGGGCGCCGGGATCTCCTCCAGGCGCAGCTCACTGCGGGTTCGTGCCTGCCGAAGGGTTCCCAGGGCAAAGAGAAAATCCGGCGGAACCTGGTCGAGTGCGTTCACAATGGAAGATTATGCACGGGGCGCCCCCAAGCCCGGCAGGCTCGCCGCCGCTGCCCCGCCCGGCTTTCACCGGGCCGGGCGGCGGCGGCCGTCCTGCCGCCAGGGTCAGCCGGCAGCGAGTTCGCGCTTGATCGCAGCGATGAAGGAATCAACGTCGTCCTCGGTGGTGTCGAAGGAGCACATCCAGCGGACCTCGCGGGCCGCCTCGTTCCAGTCGTAGAAACGGAAGGACTCGCGCAGCCGGTCCGCCACCCCGGCCGGCAGGATCGCGAAGACGCCGTTGGACTCGGTCTTCTGGCTCAGCTCGACGCCGGGGATGGACTCGACGCCGGCGCGCAGCCGGGCTGCCATCGCGTTGGCGTGCGAGGCGGAGCGCAGCCACAGGTCGCCCTCGAGCAGGGCGATGAACTGGGCGGACATGAACCGCATCTTGGAGGCCAGCTGCATGTTCATTTTGCGCAGGTAGATCAGCCCCTGGGCCGCGGCCGGATTCAGTGCCACCACGACCTCGCCGAAGAGCAGGCCGTTCTTGGTGCCGCCGAAGGAGAGGATGTCCACGCCGGCGTCGCGGGTGAAGGCCCGCAGCGGCACGTTCAGGTGGGCGGCGGCGTTGGCCAGCCGGGCGCCGTCCATGTGCAGCTTCATCCCCTTGGAATGGACATGCTCCGCGATGGCCCGGACTTCCTCGGGGGTGTAGCAGGTTCCGAGCTCGGTGGTCTGGGTGATGGAGACCGCCAGCGGCTGGGCGCGGTGCTCGTCGCCCCAGCCCCAGGCTTCCCGGTCGATCAGCTCGGGGGTGAGCTTGCCGTCGGCCGTGGGGACCTGGAGCAGTTTGATGCCGCCGATCCGCTCCGGTGCGCCGTTCTCGTCCATGTTGATGTGGGCGGTCGACGCGCAGACCACGGCGCCCCAGCGCGGCAGCAGGGATTGCAGCGACAGCACGTTGGCGCCGGTGCCGTTGAAGACCGGGAAGCATTCGATTCCTTCGCCGAAGTGCTCCTCCATCAGCTGCTGCAGCCGGGCGGTGTACTCGTCCTCGCCGTAGGAGACCTGATGGCCCTCGTTGGCGGCGGCCAGGGCGGCCAGCACCTCGGGATGGACGCCGGAGTAGTTGTCCGAGGCAAAGCCGCGGACCGAGGGATCGTGGAGCCGCACTGCTGTGCTGGCAGGGGCAGTTTCAACTGTGCTTGTCATCGGTTTGCTCACGCTTTCAGTCTAAGGAGGTCCGGGGTGAAGTTCAGCGTCCGGGCTCAGTGCCGGGGTTCCGGGCCCAGCAGTAGCCGCCGGCCGTTCAGTTCCGCCGCGGGGGAGGTGAAGAGCCCGACGGCGGCAGCCGCCAGGTCCTCCACGTCGGTGAACCCGGGGAAGCTGCGGTCCGGGGACTTGGCCCGCATGCCCGCGTCCACGAGGGCCTTCACCACGAAGACCACGGCGGCGCTGTGCTGTTCCGTCGGGTCTTCCTTGCGGCCCGACTGGCCGCGGTGGAAGCCGTCGGCGACGGCCAGGGTCCAGGCTTCGGCGGCGGCCTTGGCCGCCGCGTAGCTGGCACCGCCCGCCGTCGGCTTGCCCGCGGCGGTGGAGGACATCATGGCGAAGCGCCCGGCGTCCGAGGCGGCGAGGTCGTCGTAGAAGACCCGCGTGACATTCCGCAGTGTGGTGATGGCGCCGCGTTCCAGGAATTCCCAGTCCTCGTCGGTCTGGTCCGTGATGCCCTTCGCGCCACGCCAGCCGCCGACCAGGTGGATGACGCCGTCGACGGACCCGCCCGTGTCGGCCAGCCGGGCCTGCACCGTGGTGTGCAGCGACCGGACCTGCGCGAGGTCAGCGAGGTCGCACACCATTGGCGTGACGCCGCTGCCGGCTTCCGCCGCGGCTGCCTCAATCCGGGGGCCGTCCGAGCCCACGGTGAAGACGGTGTGCCCGGCGCGGCGCAGGGCGCGGGCGGTAGCGATCCCCGAAGGGCCGCTGCCGCCCGTCACCACGACGTTCAGGGGGCGTCCGGTGCTCATCCGGCGTTCAGGGCGGTGTGTGCCGCGCCGGCGGAGGTGCCCGTGGGGGAGCCCGTGTCGGAGGTGCCGGTGATGCCGGCCGTGGACTCGATGACGGGGCGCATCTTCTTCTCGAGGGCCTCGTAGAACATCGAGAGCGGGAACTCGTCGTCGAGCACCTGGTCGGTGAGGCCGCGCGGCGGGCCGGCCAGCGGCAGCGCGTCCGGCCCCTTCGCCCAGACGGAGGCCGGGTTGGGCGTGACGGTGCCGGAGATCAGCTCGTAGGCAGCCAGCCAGTGCGCCATCTTCGGGCGGTCAATCGAGCGCCAGTAGAGCTCCTCGATCTTTGCGCCGAGTTCAACCACGACGTCGGCCGCCGCGTCCCAGTCGATGCTGAGTTTGCTGTCGGTCCAGTGCAGGACGTGGTGCTGGTGCATCCACGCGAACAGCAGCTGGCCGCCGAGGCCGTCGTAGTTGCGGACCCGGGTGCCGGTGATGGCGAAGCGGAAGATCCGGTCGAAGATGACGGCGTACTGCACCAGCTTGGCGTGCCGGCGTGCCTCGGGATCGGCGTCCTCGTCCTTTTCGATCTTCACGGATTCGCGGAAGGCGGTCAGGTCGCAGCGCAGTTCCTCGAGCGAGTAGAGGAAGTAGGGCATGCGCTGCTTGATCATGAACGGGTCGAAGGGCAGGTCGCCGCGCATGTGGGTGCGGTCGTGGATGAGGTCCCACATCACGAAGGTTTCCTGGGTGAGTTCCTGGTCCTCGAGCAGGGCGGCGGCGTCCGCCGGCAGCTGCAACGAGGTGATGTCCGCGGCGGCGCGGAGCACGCGGCGGAAGCGCGCGGCCTCGCGGTCGGCGAAGATGGCGCCCCAGGTGAAAGTGGGGGTCTGGCGGACGGCGACGGTCTCCGGGAACAGCACCGCGGAATTGGTGTTGTAGCCGGGGGTGAAGTCCAGGAAGCGGATCGGGACGAAAAGCTTGTTGGAGTATTCGCCCTCCTCCAGGCCGGCGATGAACTCGGGCCAGATCACTTCGATCAGCACGGCCTCGACCAGGCGGTTGCTGCTGCCGTTCTGGGTGTACATCGGGAAGACCACGAGGTGCCGCAGGCCGTTGACCCGGTGCTGCTGCGGCTGGAAGGCCTGCAGGGAGTCCAGGAAGTCGGGCACGCCGAAGCCGCCGTCGGCCCAGCGGCCGAAGTCCGTCACGAGGAGGGCGAGGTAGTCGGCGTCGTGCGGGAAGGCCGGGGCCAGGGCCTCGATGGACGCCGTGATGGTGCGGACATGCCCGGCGGCCGCCTCGTGGTCCGCGGTCTCCGGAACGGAGCCGTCCTGAACCTGCAGTGCCTGCAAGGCGGTGGCGGCAGCCTTGAGCTGCAGCCATTCCGGGGAGCTGGCGGAGATCGGGGCAGTGGTGGTGATAGCGGTGGTGGTCATCGTCAGCGGGCGCCTTTCTGTGTACTGGGAGCGTCGCTCGTCAGTGATTAAAACGAGCGTAGCAAGCAAACAGGAGCCCTAATGCAAAATAGGCCTGAGCGTAAGAAAGTCTGTGGCAAGTGGGCCGCGCAGCCCGGGTCAGCTCCAGCGGACGAGGGGCTGCCCGCACAAAGCAGGGGACCCCCGCCGGCGCCGCTGGTGCGGCTCCGGACGGGGGTCCCTGGTCAAATGCGGCCTCGGCGCCGGTTACTGCTTGGCGTCGTCTGTTGTGACCAGCCTCAGCGAGACGGAATTGATGCAGAAGCGCTGGTCGGTCGGGGTTCCGTAGCCCTCGCCCTCGAAGACATGGCCCAAGTGCGAATCGCAGTTGGCGCAGCGAACCTCGACGCGTTCCATCCCCAGGGTGCGGTCGTGGATGTACCTGACCGTGCCGTCCGCGAGCGGGGCCCAGAAGGAGGGCCAGCCGCAGTGCGAGTCGAACTTTTCCTGGCTGGTGAAGAGCTCCGAGCCGCAGGCGCGGCACTGGTAGACGCCGGCGGTGTGGGTATCCCAGTACTCGCCGGTGTAGGGCCGCTCGGTCCCCGCCTGGCGGAGCACCCGGTACTCCTCGGGTGTCAGTTCCTGGCGCCACTGCTCGTCGGTCTTTCGGCCGGCGAGCTGCCGGCCGGTGCGGTGCCGTGGGCTGTGGCGCTGTCGGTATCGGACCCGGCGGGGGCGGCGACGGGCGAAACTTTTGGCTTGTTACTAAAGATGCTCATAGCCTCAATAACGCTTAGGAGTCCCCGATAAATCCCGATCCGGCGTAGAGATGCAGGACCGGCAGGCCGAGCTTGTCCTGCGCCTTGGTGGCCCAGTCGGTGTGGAACGTATCCGCGACGGCATGCGGGCGGGTGATCACCACGGCCTGCCCGGCGCCGAGTTCCTTGACCTTGGCGACCATGCTGTCGACGGCCTTGCCCTCGAGGATTTCGCCGGTCACACCGCTGCCCAGGCCGGCCAGGGCGGCGAGGGAAACGGCCAGGGTCTCGGCGGCCTCGGCGCGTTCCCCGGCAGGGTCGGAGTGTCCCGTCAGCTCACGGAAGGCCTTGGAGATCTCCAGCAGGGAGAGGTTCTCCAGGAAATCCACGAGGAGGTGCCGCTCCGTGCTGGCCGGAACCAGGACCACCAGCGGTGCATCACCCCCGGCGAGCAGGGTTTCGATGTTGACGCGGTCGTCCGCGCCCAGGGGCTCTTCTGTCAGGATGACGATTGGATCACTCATGCCCCCAGCCTAGTCGCGCCCCGGTGGGCCCGCACGGATTGGTGCCCGTGTGCCCGGCGCCGGTGGTCCCCGGCGCCCCGGATGCCACTCCCGGCGGTGAGTTCGGTAAGAATGGTGCCATGGCTTCCTCCTCACGCCTCCTGTCGGACCCGCAGCTGATGTCCACCGTCCGTGGAAAAGCTGCCCGCGCCGTCGCGGACTCCGCCGGCGAAGTTTCGGTCACAGGCAGTGCCAAATGGGCTCTGGGCGGCATCATCGGCGGCAGCGCCGCGGCCGGACTGCTCGCCGCCGGGTCCTCCGCCCTTGCCCTCTATTTCGCCCGCCGCGTGATCACCCCCGCCCGGGTCCGCGAGGAGGACCAGGAGATTCTCGCGGTGATCCGCGGCAGCCACCGGCTGCAGGTCATCCTCGCCGCCACGCCCGAGGCGACGGTCGAGGGGGTCTACGGGTTGTTCTTCGACGGCGGCCGGGGGCACGCCCGGATCGGCCGGATCGTGTCCTATTCGCCGGCGGAGCGCACGGTGCAGCGAGAAGTCGAGGCCGTCTACAGCGGCGACCTGAGCAAGACGCGCCGCGGCTACTGGAGCGGCGCCGCACACCCGGACCCTGCCAGCATCGGCCTGCCGTCGGAAGACGTGGACATCGAGGTCGAGGGCGGGACCGCCCCGGCGTGGCTGGTCCGGGCACCGCAGGAATCCGGCATCTGGGCGATTATGGTGCACGGCCGCGGCGCGAGCCGGCAGGAGTGCCTGCGGGCCGTCCGGACGGCCCGGGAACTGGGCATGTCCAGTCTGCTGATCACCTACCGCAATGACGGCCTGGCGCCCTCGGCGCAGGACGGACGCTACGGGCTGGGCTCCACCGAGTGGCGCGACGTCGAGGCAGCCATCGGCTTCGCCCTGGAACAGGGCGCCCGTGAAGTGGTGCTCTTTGGCTGGTCCATGGGCGGCGCCATCTGCCTCCAGACCGCCGACTTGTCCCGGTATCACCACCTGATCCGGGCCATGGTGCTCGACGCCCCGGTCATCAACTGGGTGAACGTGCTGGCACACCACGCCGAGCTCAACCGGATCCCGTCGGCGGTGGGCCGGTACGGGCAGCTGATGATGAGCCACAAGCTGGGCCGGCGGCTGACCGGCCTCGCCGCGCCGGTGGACCTGAAAGCCATGGACTGGGTGTCCCGTGCGGTGGAACTGCGCACACCGACGCTGATCATCCACAGCGTCGACGACGAATACGTCCCCTACGGCCCGTCCGCCGCCCTGGCCGAGAAGAACCCGGAGATGGTCACCTTCGAGATGTTCGACCGCGCCCGGCACACCAAGGAATGGAACGTGGATCCGGAGCGCTGGGAACGGCTGGTCGCCGCCTGGCTGGGGCAGCAGATTGCGCCCCGCCCGAATCCGGGCCAGCAGGACCCCGGGGCCCCTGTTCCCGGCTAATTCCTGCCGCTGCCGATCCGCGCCGTGTGCGCACCGGTGAGCCGGATCAGTTCGGCGGGGCTCAGCTCGATGTCCAGTCCGCGCCGCCCGCCCGATATCAGGATGGTGTCCAGTCCCAGGGCGCTGTCGTCGACCACGGTGGGGGAGGACTGCCGCTGTCCCAGCGGCGAGATCCCGCCGAGCACATAGCCCGTACGGCGCTCGGCGGCCGCCGGGTCGGCCATGGTTGCCTTCTTGCCGCCCAGCGCGGCCGCCATCGCCTTGAGGTCCAGGTTCCCGCTCACGGGCACGACGCCGACGGCGAGCCGGCCGTCGACGTCGACCATCAGGGTTTTGAACACCCGGGCCGGATCGACGCCGAGCACCTCCGCGGCCTCCAGCCCGTAGCTGGCGGCGGCGGGGTCATGGCTGTAGGGGTGGGCGACGAAGGGAACCCCGGCGGCCGCCAGTGCTGCGGTGGCCGGGGTTCCCTGTGACGCCTGTTTGCGTGCCATTCGGTCCGTGTGTCCCTTAGTGCCTGCGTGGCCGGGTGTGGCTCAGGGCTGCTGCGGGAGGGCAGCAACCTTGCGCTTGATCCGGCCCAGCATCGCCGTCATCCCGCGCATCCGTAGCGGCGTGATGGCCCGGGTGAGGCCCAGCAGCTCCGGCATGTCATCCGGAACGGCCAGGATCTCCGCCGGGCTCAGCCCGTCGAGGCCCTCATGCAGCACGCTGGCGAAGCCGCGCGTGGTGGGGGCTTCGGGCGGTGCCTTGAAGTAGAGCCGGACGCTGTCGGCAGCGCCGCCGTCGGACTTTTCCGTTTCGATGGTCAGGAACAGCGGCGACTGGCACTCGACCACCTGCTCCATCAGTTCCGGGTGGTCCTTGAGCCGGTCCGGGAGCTCCGGGAGTTCACGGGAGAACTCAAGCAGCAGCTGGAGCCGTTCAGGTTCGGTAACGGCCTGGAAGTCATCAACAATTTCCGCCAGTGCGGTGGGGAGGGCAGCAGTATTCATCTCTTCCAGCTTACGCACGCGCGGCGATTGTGTCCCGGTCGCGGTGGCAGCGTCCATTCACGGCGGCTACTTGACGGCGCCTACTTGACGGCGGGGACCGTGCCGCGTTCGCTGCCCTTGACGATCGGGACGCGGACGGCGTTGCCCCATTCGGTCCAGGAGCCGTCGTAGTTGCGGACCGTCTCGAAGCCCAGCAGGTACTTCAGCGCGAACCAGGTGTGGCTGGAACGCTCACCGATGCGGCAGTACGCCACGACGTCGTCGCCCTCCTTCAGCCCGGCCTCGCCCAGGTACAGCGCCTCGAGTTCGGGGCGGGACCGGTAGGTGCCGTCCTCGGCGGCCGCCCGGGCCCACGGGATGGAGGCCGCGGTGGGAATGTGTCCGCCGCGCAGGGCGCCTTCCTCGGGGTAGGCGGGCATGTGCGTGCGCTGGCCGGTGTACTCCTCGGTGGAGCGGACGTCGATGAGCGGCTTGCCGAAGTGGGCCAGCACGTCGTCCTTGAAGGCACGGATCGGGGCGTCGTTGCGCTCGACGACGGGGTACTCGCCCGGGGTGACCGCGGGCTTGTCCGTGGTCAGGGCGCGGCCCTCGGCGATCCACTTGTCCCGGCCGCCGTCGAGCAGGCGGATGTCCTCATGGCCGAAGAGCTCGAAGACCCAGAGGGCGTAGGCCGCCCACCAGTTGGATTTGTCGCCGTAGATGACAACGGTGCTGTCGCGCGAGATGCCCTTGGCTGCGGCGAGGGCGGCGAACGCCGCGCCGTCGACGTAGTCGCGGGTGACCTCGTCGTTCAGGTCGGTGTGCCAGTCGATCTTGACCGCGCCGGGGATGTGGCCCATTTCGTAGAGCAGCACATCCTCGTCGGACTCCACCACGACGAGCTTTCCGTCAGCGAGGGCGCCGGAATCGATGGCGGCGGCCAGCCACTCGGTGGACACGAGCCGCTCGGGGTGGGCGTAGGCGGCGAACTTCTCGTTCTGCTCAACGGGGTAGGGCATTGGAATGGCCTTTCACTGAAACGGTCAGGGGGCCGGGCCATGGAAGGATCGAGCGCGGCGCCGGGCCTTCTCCAACACTAGCCACGCCCCGCCGGGATTGCCCCTCAGGGTTCACACTCGGAAATATGGCCTTCGTCACGTGCTGCCCCGCCCGTCCCGCGGGTGCCGACGGGCGGCCCGCGCATTGCCGGTATTCTTTCTGGGGACAAGAGACCAGCAGAACGGACCACCTTGGTACAGATCGAACAGCTCGCCGCCCGCACCCCGGCAGTTTCAGTGGATGAACTCCTCAACGGGTTTTATCCGTCGCCGCGCTTCGGTGAGGTTTCGTTTTCCAGCTACCGGCCGGATCCGGAGCAGCCCAGCCAGGCCGCCGCGGTCAGGGCGCTGTCGGGATTCGCGGCCAACGTCGGTGCGCGCGACGGCGACGGGCTCTTCAAGCGCCTCTTCGGCAAGAAGGACATGTCCCGCGCCGGGATCTACCTCGACGGCGGTTTCGGCGTCGGCAAGACCCACCTGCTCGCCTCGCTGTGGCATGCCGCCCCGGGACCGAAGGCGTTTGGCACCTTCGTCGAATACACCAACCTGGTCGGGGCGCTGTCCTTCCGCAAGACGGTCGAGGCCCTGAGCCACTACAAGCTGGTCTGCATCGACGAATTCGAGCTCGACGATCCGGGCGACACCGTGCTGATGTCCCGCCTCATGCGCGAGCTGGCCGACGCCGGCGTCAAGCTCGCTGCCACCTCCAACACCCTGCCGGGATCCCTCGGCGACGGCCGCTTTGCCGCCGTCGACTTCGCCCGGGAAATCCAGGTGCTGGCGGACCAGTTCGACGTCGTCAGGATCGACGGCGAGGACTTCCGCCACCGCGGCCTGCCCGCCGCGCCGCAGCCGCTGCCGAACGACAAGCTGACGCACCACATGCAGCAGGAGTTCCACGGCAAGACGGTGGCCCGCGACGAGTTCAGCACCCTGATCAACCACCTGGCCGGTGTCCACCCGAGCCGGTACCGCCAGATGCTCGACGGGATCGAGGGTGTGGTCTGGAAGAACGTCCACACCATCACCGAGCAGGCCGTCGCGCTGCGCTTTGTGGTGCTCGCAGACCGGCTGTACGACAAAGATGTGCCCATCCTGGCCAGCGGTGTTCCGTTCGACCAGCTCTTCACCGAGGAAATGATGACCGGCGGGTACATGAAGAAGTACTTCCGCGCCGTCTCGCGGCTCACCGCCCTGGCCCGTGAAGGCCAGAACCACGAACCCTCCTGACGCCTAAAGCAACGCGGGGTCAGCTTCGGCCCATCCTGACGTACCGGATGGGGCAGGGGTGACCCCGCGTTGCTGCTTTAAGCGCGCCCTTGGACGCCGGATCGCCGTAACTAAACGCCGGAGGTCTCGTTAACCGCCGTTAAACGCCGGAGGTGCCGGCGCCACCTCTCGGCGGGACCGGCACCTCGCTGACGTATCTGGGTCAGAGGCCTGGCTTGCGGGGCTCCCCGGTTACGGGGGGCTCTCCGGCAACGGGATTCTGCTCGGCGACCGGCGGCGTATTCGGCCGGTTGTTCGCCTTGTCCACGAAGTCGGAAGCGCCTCGCTGCGCAGCATCGATCTTGTCGGCGTGCTTTCCGCCGGTCTTAGTGTCGACGAAATCGCCGGCCTTTTCGATGCCGTTCTTGATGGCTTGTTCGTTGCCACCAATCACTTTCTGAGCCTTGCCCTTTAGATCGTCAAGTAATCCCACGGGCACCTCCCTTCGGTCGCGGAGCCAGATCGCTCCTAGCGGTTTCTACCCTAGCGGGAGGCGCGGGGAGTGCCAAGGGTGTCCGCCCACAGGGTAAAAGCTGCCGGACCGGATGCACAGGGTATAACGGCCCCACAGAGCCCAGGACCCGGGCCCTGGAACCCCCACCGCGACCCGGGGCGGCAGGGTACAAAAAAGAGCAGCTCCGGGGGAGCCGCTCTTGTGGTGGGCGATACTGGGATCGAACCAGTGACCTCTTCCGTGTCAGGGAAGCGCGCTACCGCTGCGCCAATCGCCCGCAACCGGAAGGATCCGGAGTGGAGTTGTAATGAAGAGAGCGGACGACGAGATTCGAACTCGCGACATCCACCTTGGCAAGGTGGTGCTCTACCAGCTGAGCTACGTCCGCATTTTAGTCCATGCCGGCTGGGCCGGTGGTGCTGCATCAAGCAAGTTGCCTTGCTTTGGTGGGCGATACTGGGATCGAACCAGTGACCTCTTCCGTGTCAGGGAAGCGCGCTACCGCTGCGCCAATCGCCCCTTGCATCCAGTCGAAACCGGAAACCAGGGTTTTCACCGAGGTGGGTACGGGATTCGAACCCGTGTTAACGGCTTTGCAGGCCGCTGCCTCGCCTCTCGGCCAACCCACCGTGTAGATAGGATTCCGAAGAACCTTACCGTGACAGTGTCCTGCGAGCGGACGACGAGATTCGAACTCGCGACATCCACCTTGGCAAGGTGGTGCTCTACCAGCTGAGCTACGTCCGCAGTATTGTCTGCAATTCCCCGCCGCAATCGGCATTTCCTCGCGTTCCAACGAGTAAGAACTCTATAGGAGGTTCAGGGAACTTACAAATCGGGACGACGACGGCGGACGCGGGGAGCGCTGCATCGTTGAGTTCTAGCGGTTCCTGCGAATTACAGCCCTGTAATTCGCGCGCCTTTTCCGGGCGGCACCCGGACGGCTGCGGGTGCCTGCCGGGGGTCGCAGGTTCCCCGGTGGAGGACTCATTCGCTGACTTCGGCGGAACGCAGCGCCCCGATTTCTAAATTCCGCCGGGGTGGGCTAGCATTCAATGGCATTGGGGCGATTGGCGCAGTGGTAGCGCGCTTCGTTCACACCGAAGAGGTCACTGGTTCGAACCCAGTATCGCCCACCCAATAAATGGTCCGTTCCGCTCACCGAGCGGGGCGGACCATTGTTGTTAGTGCAGTGGTGCCACTGTTTGCCTCACTGTCAGAGCCCCGTGAAAGAGTCTTGCCATGACCGCCCCACTTCTTGCCCACGCCACGGACTATGGCCGGATGTATGCCCGCTCCACGACGGAGCAGTTCTCCGTGCCGTCCATCACCACGGTGATCGGCCAGCAGCCCCACGGCCTGGACGGATGGTTTGGGTACATGGGCGCCAACAGCCTTGCCCAGGATCCGACTCTGCCCGGCATTCTCGGCAGCCCGGCAAAAGTGCGCCAGGCAGTGAGCCGCGCGGCGAAGGCGGCGGAGACTTACCGCGACGACGCGGCGAAGCGAGGGGACCGGGTGCACAACTACTGCGAGCAGGTTGCCTTGCGTGCCCTGGGCCGCCCCCACCAGATGAAGGAAACGCGCGAAGCCCTTGCCGCCAACGGCGAGGAAGGGTTTGCGGCCCGCTTCGACGAGTGGTGGGAACTCTTCCAGGTGGAGCCGATCGCCCCGGAAATTACCGTCTGGAACAAGACCGTCGGCTACGCCGGCACCTTGGACCTTGTGGCCAAGATCAATGGCCGGACCTGCCTCATCGACTACAAGACCAAGGGCACCAGCCGCGACGGCACCGTCAAACCGCTGGATGACAAAGTAGTCATGCAGCTCGTGGCCGGCATGAAGGCCGAGGAAAGCCTCGTAGACCCGGTTGCAGGGGAGTGGGAGGCCTGGCAGCACGGCGAATCCCCGATCCTGCTGGCGGTGGCGATCGGCGAGACCGAAGTCCGTCCGCTGCGCGCCAACCCGGACGTCCTGAAGCACCACTGGTGGAAGTTCTGCGCCCTGCGGCGCGTCTGGGAAATGTCCGCCGACACCACTGCTGCCGGAACGGCGCTGCTCCCGCTGGCGCCGCCGCCTATCACCCGGTAGTCCCAACTCGGCCGACCCTGCCCGCCGCGCCTCAGGCTGGTGGCGGCGCGGCCAACATTCGTGCGGGTGCCGGAATTAGCTGCGCTGTCCTGCAGGCTCCCGAGTTGCCCAGCTGCACTGTCCTGAACACTCCCGAGTTGCCCAGCTGCGCTGGCCTGCACGCTCCCGAGTTGCGACGTTACTGGCCACCGCAGCCTTGCGGCCGGGCTGGACCCATCAGGCGGCGGTGCCGAGGTCTGCGGGGCGGAAGTAGTGGTTGCGTCTGGGTTTTTGGCGTGGGTCGAGGTGGGGTGGCGGGGTGAACCAGGGGATGCCGGTGCGGACCTGGATGGTCCAGTGTTCTTTGTGGATTACGTGGTGGTGGTGGGAGCAGAGAAGTGCCGCGTTTTCGGTGCCGGTGGTGCCGCCGCGGGACCAGTAGTCGATGTGGTGTGCTTCGCACCAGGGGGCGGGGATGGTGCAGCCGGGGAACGCGCAGCCCTGGTCGCGGGCGGTGAGGGCTTTGCGGATGTGCGGCGGGAAGACCCGTGAGGTGCGGCCGATGTCCAGGATCCGGCCTTCGCTGCCGAGGAGGATGGGGATGATGTCCGCGTCGCAGGCGATCTTGCGGACCGTGGAGGCGGTGACGGGTCCGGTGAAGAGCAGGTTTCCGGTGTGCTCCGGCGTGGCTCCCGGGCGGAAGGGGTCGCCGGCGGCGCTCCGGACGTCCGTGTCGCTGGTCCCGTCGCTGGTCCCGTCGCCGTGTCCGAGCCGGGCGAGGAGGTCGCGGTAGTCGATGGTGACCATGACCTGGGGCCGGAGTCCGCCGGCGGCGGGCAAGGTCCCGGCGACGAGGGCCACCTTGGCGGCGCCGACGAGGCCGTCGAGTTGCCGCTGCGGCCGGGTGCGCTGATCCAGCCGTTCCGCTGCAGCCGTGTCGTCCGCATCACCGTCGACGGCGGAACCACCCCCGGCCCCGGATACGACGCCGGTCCGCGGATTGGTGGCGGTGTTCATGACGGTCAGGAGGTGTTCGAACTGTTCGGCGGTCGCGAAGATTTCCAGGTGCTGGAGTCCGTGGCGGGGTTTGCGGATGAAGGCGCCCTGAAGCTGGCGCAGGAGTTCCTCGGAGGGCTCGGCGCCGTCCTGATCCAGCGCATCGGTCCAGCTCCGAGCGACCCGGGTCAGGAAGTCCGGGTCATTCTCCACCGCGGTGCGGGTCAGGGCGTGTTCCATCCGGTCGGTGGCCTCGGCGTCGCAGACGTGCCGGACACGGTCCAGGGCCAGGGTGATGATGGTCGCGGCCCGGGACGCGACCTCACCGGCGGCAACGGCGGACCCGAGGTCCCCGTGCACCGGCGGGAGGGTTTCGCCGGTGAATCCCCGCCGCGGCAGCAGACTGTCGGCGAGGGACAGCCGGCGGCGGGCCTCGCCGGCGCTGATCCGCAGCCGCGCCCGCAGGAACTCCGTGGTATTCCGGTACCCGTCATCCGCAGACACAGCCGGGGCGTCAGCAACAGCGACAGCAACCGCCCGGCCGTCAGCTGCTGCCGGGGAATCCACAGCACCAGCCCCAGTGCCGACCCCGGCCTCCGTGGAAGCGGCGGGGCCGGTGGTTTCCCGCCAGCCGGTGGTCCACGAGGTGCTGGCTTTCGTGGCGGCGGCCGTGGCCTGTCGCCGGGTCCGGTCCACGGCCCCGGCCGCCACGAGCTGCAGGTACTCCGCGACCCGCGAGAGCTCCTCCACGGTGCCGGCGAAATCCGACGCGCCCTGGAACCCCAGCAGCGCCGCGTCCTCGACCGCCGTCAAACCAACTTCCCGGAGGATGGCGAGGGCCTCCTCCACACCGTCGATACCGGGCTGTCCGGCCCGGGAGGATCCGAGGCCGGTGCTGCGTTCAGCGTCCCGGTCCGTGTCCTCGAAAGGAATGAAATCCCTGACGGTTTCCATGAAACAAAATCTACCGTCGAGCTCTGACATTCTTCGGAAGCCCGGAACGGGGCAACAGTTCTGCGGGCGGGCTTCTTGCACAGGGCGACACTTTCGCCCTCCACCCAGGGCGACACCGCCCCCGCCCACGGGCGACACTTCGCCCTCCTCCCAGGGCGACACTTCGCCCTCCTCCCAAGGCGACACCGCCCCCGCCCAAGGGCGACACTTCGCCCCAGCCCGGGGCGCCGATGACCCCGCCCAAGCCGATTCCTCGGAACCCGTCCGGGCCGAGACCCGGTGTGCAACTAAACTGGACTGGATCCCGTCGCCGCCCACTGTAAGGACAGATTGCACATGGCCATTTTGAATATCCGCATCATCGGGGATCCTGTGCTGCGCACAGTTGCCGATCCCGTGACGGAATTCGGGCCTGAGCTGGCGAAGCTTGTTGCCGACATGACCGAAACCATGGAGGACGTGGACGGTGCAGGCCTGGCCGCGCCCCAGGTCGGCGTCAGCCAGCGCGTCTTCACGTACCGCATCGGCGGCGTCGAGGGACACATCATCAACCCCGTGCTGGAAAACAGTGACGACTTCCAGCCCGACGAGGTCGAGGGCTGTCTTTCCATCCCCGGTCTCGGCTTCCCCGTCCGCCGGCACCGGCACACCCGCGTCACCGGCGTCGATCTGCACGGCAACCCCGTGACGGTGGAGGGCGAAGGCATGCTGGCGCGGGCCTTCCAGCACGAAACCGACCACCTCGACGGCATCCTCTTCACGGACCGGCTGGAAGGTGAAGACCGGAAGACCGCGCTGCGCGCCATCCGGAACGCCAACTACGACTCCATCACCGAACAGACGACGGCGAAGCGCGCCAGGACTGTCGGCACCAGCTTCGGGTCCGGCAACGCGGGTTCGGGCAGCTTCGGCACTTTCGGTAACTCCCAGTGAGGGTTCTCTTCGCCGGGACGCCGGCCGTGGCCGTGCCGTCCCTGGACGCCCTCGTCGCGGCCGGGTTCGACGTCGTTGCCGTTCTCACCCGCCCGGACGCGCCGCTCGGACGCAAACGCGTGCTGACGCCGTCGCCCGTTGCTGCCCGTGCGGCGGAACTGGGCATCAGGATCATCCACGCCGCCAAGGTCGACGCCGCGGTGACGGAGCAGATCGCGGCCGCCGCTCCCGACGTCGCCGCCATCGTGGCGTACGGCGGGCTCATTCCCCGGCCGGCCCTCGACCTTCCCCGGCATGGCTGGATCAACCTGCACTTCTCCCTGCTGCCGGCCTGGCGCGGCGCGGCGCCCGTGCAGCGGTCCCTGATCGCCGGAGACGACGTGACCGGGGCGGTCACCTTCCGGCTGGAAGAGGGACTGGACACCGGCCCGGTGTTCGGCACCCTGACCGAAGCCGTGCGGCCCGACGACACCGCCGGGGCCCTGCTTGAGCGGCTGTCCCACAGCGGCGCCGTGCTGCTGACCCAGACACTGTCAGCCGTCGACGCCGGCCAGGCCGCAGCGGTGCCGCAGCAGGGCGAGGTCAGCCTCGCCCCCAAACTCACCCTCGAGGACGGCCGGCTCGACTGGCAGCAGCCCGCCCTCGCAATCGGACGGCGGGCCCGCGGGGTCACCCCTGAACCAGGCGCGTGGACCACCCTCGACGGCCATCGGATCAAGCTGGAACCCGTGATTCTGCGGCCCGGCGACCCGGCGTTGAAACCCGGACACCTGGCCCTGGAGGGCAAGAGTGTGCTGGTGGGGACCGGCTCGCACCCGGTGGAGCTCACCCGGGTCCAGCCTTCGGGGAAGAAAATGATGACCGCCGCCGACTGGGCGCGCGGACAGGCAACACTGGAAAGCGTGGTATTCGAATGAGCGAGTCCGGGACGAGCGGCAGCGGCCGCGGCAACGGCCCCCAGCGCGGCGGAGCCGGCGGCCAGCGCGGCGCCGGCCAAAGCGGCCAGGGGAGCCAAAGCGGCCAGGGCGGTCGGGGCCGGGACGGGAGCCAGCGGAACGCGCAGGGCCGGGAACGCAACCGCGGGCCGCAGCGGGGCTTCACCGAGAACGCGCCGTCCCAGCGCACCCGACGGGCGGACCCCGCCCGGCTCGTGGCCTTCGAGGTCCTGCGCGCCGTCGCCGCCGAGGACGCCTACGCCAACCTCGTGCTGCCCGCCCGGATCCGGCACCATAACCTCGACAAGCGCGACGCCGGCTTCGCGACGGAGCTGAGCTACGGGGCACTGCGCGGCCAGGGCACCTACGACGCGATCCTGGCCCGCTGCGTGGACCGGCCGCTGGACCAGTTGGATCCGGCCATCCTCGATGCGCTCCGGATCGGCGCCCACCAGCTGCTGGCCATGCGGGTCCCCGCCCACGCCGCACTGGACCAGACCGTCGGCCTGGCCCGCGCCGTGATCGGCGCCGGGCCGTCGGCGCTCATCAACGCCGTGCTGCGCAAGGTCTCCGCCCGCACGCTCGACGAGTGGCTGGACCTGCTGCTCAGCGACGAGACCGACGAAACCAAAAAAGCCGCCATCCGCTACGCCCACCCGGAATGGATTGTCCGGGCCCTCCGGCAGTCCCTGGTGGCCCACGGGCGCCCCGTCAGCGAAATCAGCGACCTCCTCGAGGCGGACAACGCCGCCCCGGTGGTCAACCTCGTGGCACTCCCGGGGCTCGGCAGCCTCGACGAGGCCCTCGACGGCGGCGCCACCCCCGGTGAACTCGTCGAAGGTTCGGCGCTTTCCAGCGGCGGAGACCTCGGCCGGCTCGCCTCCGTCCGTGAAGGCACCACCCGCGTCCAGGACGTCGGCTCCCAGCTCGTGGCCCGCGCCATGGCCGCCGTCGAGCTTGACAGCAAAGGGACTGGCACCGGGACTGCAGGGAACCCAGGCGCCGGGACGGAACCGGCAGCCGAACGCTGGCTGGACATGTGCGCCGGCCCCGGCGGCAAGGCGGCCCTGCTCGGAGCCCTCGCCCGCGAGCGGGGCGCCACCCTGCTGGCCAACGAACCCGCACCGCACCGCGCCAAACTGGTCCGGCAGGCCCTCGCTGCCGTGCCGCACGAGGTCTGGCATGTGCGGACCGGCGACGGCCGCGAGGTGGGCACGGAGATGCCGGAGAGCTTTGACCGCGTGCTCGTTGACGCGCCCTGCACCGGACTCGGCGCCCTGCGCCGCCGCCCGGAATCCCGCTGGCGCCGGACGCCGAAGGACCTGACGGACCTCGGCCCGCTGCAGCGCGAGCTGCTCAAATCCGCGCTGGCCGCCGTGAAGCCAGGCGGCGTGGTCGCCTACGTGACATGTTCACCGCACCCGGCGGAGACAACCGCCGTCGTGAGCGATGTCATGCGCAAACGTGAGGACCTCGAACTGCTCGACGCCGGTGCGGTGCTGGACAGCGTCAGCCTCACAGGCCACCTCGACGCCGGACACGAGCTCACCGCCCAGCTCTGGCCGCATGTGCACCGGACGGACGCCATGTTCCTGGCGCTCATCCACAAAAAGGCCTGACCAACAGGGAATACTGGGGCACTGGAGCCCGCGCCTTCCACCGGACATCTCAGCAGAACGACAAGGAATTCCACATGGCCAAGTGCTGTATCAACCCGAGCATCCTCTCCGCCGACTTCGCCAACCTCGAAGCCGAACTGCGCAAAATCAGCACCGCCGATGCGGTGCACGTGGATGTCATGGACAACCACTTTGTCCCCAACCTCTCGCTGGGGCTCCCGGTGGTGGCGCGCCTGCAGGAGATCAGCCCGGTGCCGCTGGATGCCCACCTGATGATCGAGCACGCGGACCGCTGGGCTCCGGCCTACGCCGACGCCGGCGTCGCCTCCGTGACGTTCCACGCCGAGGCCTCGATTGCGCCGATCAAGCTCGCGCGGGAGCTGCGGGCCCGCGGCGCTAAGGCGGGGCTGGCGCTCCGGCCGGGCAGCGGTGTGGAACCGTTCCTGGACATGCTCGGTGAGATCGACATGCTGCTGATCATGACTGTGGAACCGGGATTCGGCGGCCAGGAATTCCTGGACCTCACGCTGCCGAAGATCCGCCGGGCCCGCGCGGCGATTGACGCGTCCGGGCTGGACGTGGCGCTGCAGGTCGACGGCGGCATCACCGAGGACACCATCGGGCGTGCCGCGGACGCGGGTGCCAACGTCTTCGTGGCCGGATCCGCCGTCTACGGTAACGATGATCCGGCCAAGGCCATCGAACGGCTCCGCGCCGCAGGCCAGCGCTAACCGCACTAATGGCCGTGCGCCACGGGCGGCCCGCGCGGCGGGGCGAAAATGACGCAAGCTGTAACATCCAGCCGGCGGGAATAGCCAAAGCTACCCTGCGGTTGTGCCAGAATAGCAAGACACATACGTGCTCCGGGGTCGGTGTAAGTCCGAACCGGCGGTTATAGTCCGCGACCCGCGCGCCGGCGCTTCCCTCGGGAAGGCCGCCGGCAGACGGTTGAACCGGTGGAACTCCGGTACCGACAGTTAAAGTCTGGATGAGAGAAGCACGTACAGCTGTTACTGCGGTGCCCTCGTGGCGCCGCGGAAGTTCGCTGTCGTATACCCCCGGAGCCATCGCGGCTTTTGAGGGAAGGAACGACACACAACATGAACTCTCTGCGATGGCTCTTCACCACCACTCCGGTCTTCGAAAGCCCGGTGGCAGGTTGATGAGCCTCAAACACTCAACACACGAGACGGCCGACTCCACAGACGAAACTGTGGCCGACGCCGTCGCCGACGCCGTGGCCGTTGCCGGCTTCAGCGCAGCCGAAGTCGCCGCCATGGAGGCCGCCCTCGCAGCAGCCCGGCAGGGGCCGCGGGGCGCGAACCCGCTGGTCGGCGCCGTCGTCATCAACGCTGACGGAACCCCGATAGTCACCGGCCACCACCGCGGAGCCGGCACCGCCCACGCGGAAGCCGACGCGATCGACCAGGCAAAAGCCGCCGGCCTGGACCTCAGCGGCACCACGATGGTGGTCACGCTGGAGCCGTGCAACCACTCCGGACGCACAGGGCCCTGCGCCCAGGCGATTATCGGGGCCGGCATCTCGGACGTCGTCTACGCAATCGACGATCCGCACGACCCCGCCGCCGGCGGCGCGGCAACCCTGCGCGCCGCGGGAGTCCGCGTCCGCTCCGGCCTCGGCGCCGAGGCTGCGTTGGAACTGAACCGGCGATGGTTCGACGCCGTTGCCGAGACCCGCCCCTTCGTCACCCTGCACATCGCACAGACCCTTGACAGCCGGATCGCCGCCAGCGACGGCACGAGCCAGTGGATTTCCAGCCCGGAATCGCTCGCCGACAACCACGCCCTGCGCGGCCGGATCGACGCGATCCTGGTCGGAACGCAGACCGTACTGGTCGACAATCCGCGGCTCACCGCCCGCGGTGCCGACGGCGAACCTGCCGGCCGTCAGCCGCTGCGCGTCGTGATGGGCTACCGGGGGATTCCCGACGGCGCCGCCATCAACGGCGACGACGGCAAGGTCCTCCACCTGCCCACGCGGAATCCGCGGGAAGCGCTGGACGAGCTGTTCGCCGCGGGAGTCCGTCACCTCATGGTGGAAGGCGGCTCCCGGATCCTCAGTGCCTTCCTCGCCGCCGGGCTAGTGGACGAACTCATCGTCTACCTCGCCCCGACGCTCCTCGGCTCCGGAACGTCGGCACTGGAGGACCTTGGCATCACCACCCTGGCGGACGCCCAGCAGTGGGAATGGGACCCCGCCTCCGGCGGGGCGGTCCAGCAGCTCGGCCGCGACCTGCGGCTGCATTTGCGCCCCGCCCTGACAGCCAGCGCCTCAGCCAGCGCCCGGACTGCCAGCGCCCAGACGGCCAGCGCTACAGCCACCGCCCCGGCACCCGTGCCGGCCGCCACCAACACTTCAGCCGATTCAACCCCGCTCCGCACAGGTGCGGACACCGCCGCAGGAGGCAACTGATGTTCACCGGAATTATTGCCGAGCAGGGGAAGGTGTTGTCCGTTGACCGCAACGGCGACATCAGCGCCACCGTCCGGCTCCACGCACCCGGCAGCACCGAGGGACTAGCGCTCGGCGGCTCCATCGCCGTCAACGGCGTCTGCCTCACGGCCACGGAAATCGACGGCAAAGACTTCAGTGTTGACGTGATGGGCGAAACCCTGACACGCAGCACCATCGGCGAACTCGCCGCCGGCGACCCCGTCAACCTGGAACGCTGCGTCCCGGCCGGCGGCCGGCTCGACGGGCACGTCGTCCAGGGCCACGTCGACGGCGTCGGGCAGCTGCTCGAGCGCGAGGCGCTGGGCAACTGGGACCGGCTCCGCTTCGGCGTTCCCGCCGGACTGGCACGCTACATCGCCGAGAAGGGGTCCATCGCCGTCGACGGCGTCTCCCTGACGGTGACCGCCGTGAGCCCGGCCGCGGAACCGGCGCCGTGGTTCGAGGTCGGGCTCATCCCCACCACGCTGGCGGACACGGGACTGGGCGCGAAAACCCCCGGCAGCCACGTGAACCTCGAAGTTGACGTCCTGGCGAAGTACACTGAGCGCCTGCTCGCTTTTTCAGGTGCGGCAGCCGGGGGAGCAGCAGTACGCGCGAAGGGGGCAACAGCGTGAACAACGTCAAGGACATCCCTGCCCCGCAGCCCCTTCTCACCGAGCCCGCCGAGTCTGCCCTGCCCGCGGAGCTTGCCGCCCCGGTCATCCCGCCGGTGGGCCTGGACCTGATCGAGGACGCCATCCGGGCGATGGCCGCCGGCCGCCCCGTCCTCGTGGTCGACAACGAGGACCGCGAAAACGAAGGCGACATCATCTTTGCCGCCCAGCACGCCACTCCGGCGCTGATGGGCTGGACCATCCGGTACAGCTCCGGTGTGATCTGTGTACCGCTCGACGCCGGCCGGGCCGACGCCCTTGCGCTGCCGCCGATGGTCGAAATCAACGAGGATGCCAAGGGCACCGCCTACACGGTGTCCTGCGACGCCGCGGTGGGCGTCAGCACCGGAATCTCCGCCACGGACCGGGCCCTGACCGCCCGGATCCTGGCCGATCCCGGCAGCCAGCCGGCGGCGCTGACCCGCCCCGGGCATGTTTTCCCGCTCCGCGCGGTTAAGGGGGGAGTGCGGGAACGCCCCGGCCACACCGAAGCGGCCGTGGAACTGTGCCGGCTGGCCGGACTCGAGACCGTGGGAGTGATCGCTGAAGTGGTGCACGACAACGGGGAAATGATGAGACTGGACGGACTTCGGGGCTTCGCCCGCGAGCACGGCTGCCCGCTGGTCTCGATTGCGGATCTGGTGGCTTACCTTGAGGCCGGACAGCCTGCCGGCCCCACGACGGACCCGGTTTGATGGAGGAGAAACGATGACGACGTCGGAAGCACAAGAACAGCGGTCTGCCGGACGCCAGCCGCATCCGGTCAGCGCCGGCCCGGTCGTCCAGCTGCCCACCGCCTTCGGTGAATTCGTGGCGCAGGCCTGGACCGACCTGGCCACCGGCGCCGAGCACCTGGCGGTCAGCTCCCCGCTGCCGCCGGTTGACGGGATGGCCCCGCTGGTCCGGCTGCATTCGGAGTGCCTCACCGGGGACGTTTTCGGCTCCTACCGCTGCGACTGCGGGGAGCAGCTGGCCTACGCCCTCGAGATGATCAACGAATTCGGCGGGACCCTGCTGTACCTGCGCGGCCAGGAGGGCCGGGGGATCGGCCTGGCCAACAAGATGAAGGCCTACGCCCTGCAGGAAGCCGGCTTCGACACCGTGGAGGCCAACGAACAGCTGGGCCTGCCGGTGGATGCCCGCTGCTACAAGGCCGCGGCCCAGATCCTCGCGGACATGGGACTGCACGAGGTCCGGCTGCTGAGCAACAACCCGGACAAGCAGGACCGGCTGGCCCAGGCCGGGGTCCACGTTGTGGAGATGGTGCCCACGGAGGTTCCCTCCCGGGAGCAGAACATCCGGTACCTGCAGACCAAAAAGGACCGGATGGACCACCGGCTGGTCCTGGACATGGAGCCGGCTGCGCCGGTATCCGGCCCCCGCGGGTTCGACCAAGACTGACAGACTTCCGGGCGGCCCCGCGCGGGGCCGCCCGACGTTTCAACGCGCACACGTGTCGACGCACACGTGTCGACACACACCACGACTGAACAGAACAAGGATTCCCAATGAGCGGACACGGCGCACCACAGATTGACCTCAGCACCTTCAAGCCGGAGGAAACCTCCCAACTGAAACTGGCCATCGTGGCCGCGAGCTGGCACACCCAGATCATGGACGGGCTGCTGGACGGCGCCCTGCGCGCGGCGAAGGACGCCGGCATCAGCGAACCGACCGTGCTCCGCGTCCCCGGCACCTTCGAGCTCCCGGTCGCCGCGGCTAGGCTGGCACCGCACTTCGACGCCGTCGTGGCGCTCGGCGTCGTGATCCGTGGCGGAACGCCGCACTTCGAGTACGTCTGCGAGGCGGCCACGCTGGGCCTGACCGAGGTCTCGGTGCGCACCGGCGTCCCTGTTGGCTTCGGCGTGCTGACCTGCGACACGGAACAGCAGGGCATCGACCGGGCCGGGCTGCCCGGCTCCACCGAGGACAAGGGCCACGAGGCCGTCACCGCCGCCCTGGCCACCGCGGTGACGCTCCAGCAGTTCAGCTAAGCCCGCAGTCACCAGGTCCGGCCGTGCCCCCCGCGGGGCACGGCCGGACCCCGACCGACCCGCCCAATGTGCAATCGCTCACATCCCCGCCGTCATGCAAGGGCCCGGCAGGCGCCCTCCGCCCGCGAGCAAGTAGGCTGGAGGGTGTGAAGAATTTCGAATCGCTGTTCGCAGAACTGAGTGAGAAGGCAGCCGTCCGTCCGGAGGGCTCCCGCACCGTCGCCGAACTGGATTCCGGAGTCCACGGCATCGGCAAGAAAGTCGTGGAGGAAGCAGCCGAGGTCTGGATGGCTGCCGAGTACGAATCCGATGAAGCCGCCGCCGAGGAAATCTCGCAGCTGCTCTATCACCTGCAGGTTCTGATGCTCGCCAAAGGACTCACCCTGGAAGACGTCTACAAGCATCTCTAGCCACGTCCGCGCCGGTTCCCGCCAGGCCCTGACCTGCGATTCCGGTGTATAGCGTGGCCCGCTGTGCCTGAACTGACTGACCCCGGACGGGCTGTTCCCTAACGGACCCGTCCCCACCAAGAAAGACTTCCCCCATGCTGAGAGTTGCCGTCCCGAACAAGGGATCCCTGTCCGAAGCCGCCTCCGCCATGCTCGCCGAGGCCGGCTACCGCCAGCGCCGCGACACCCGCGAGCTGGTCATGCTGGACCCGGACAACGACATTGAATTCTTCTTCCTCCGCCCCCGCGACATCGCCGTCTACGTCGGCCAGGGCACGCTCGACGTCGGCATCACCGGCCGCGACCTGCTCCTGGACGCCGAGGTGGAGGCCGAGGAACTGCTTCCGCTGGGCTTCGCCGCGTCCACCTTCCGCTTCGCCGGCCCGGTCGGCGACTTCGCCACGGTCGAACAGCTCGAAGGCAAGCGCCTCGCCACCAGCTACGACGGGCTGCTCCGCGGCTACCTCGCCGAGCGCGGCATCAAGGCCAAGGTCGTCCGCCTCGACGGCGCCGTCGAATCCTCCGTGCGCCTCGGCGTCGCGGACGCGATCGCCGACGTCGTCGAAACCGGCAACACGCTCAAGGCCGCCGGCATGGAGATCTTCGGTCAGCCCATCCTGCACTCCGAAGCCGTCCTGATCGGCCGCAAGGGCGAGCAGAACCCGGCCGCCGACGTGCTGATCCGCCGGCTCCAGGGCGTCCTCGTGGCGCACCAGTACGTCATGATGGACTACGACATCCGCAAGGAACTCGTGGAGGAAGCCGCGGCCCTCACGCCCGGCCTGGAATCGCCCACGGTCTCGCCGCTGCGCGATTCGGACTGGGTTGCCGTCCGCTCGATGGTGCCGAAGAAGCAGACCAACCGGATCATGGACGAGCTCTACGACCTCGGCGCCCGCGCCATCCTGGTCAGCACGATCCACGCCTGCCGCATCTGACCGGCGCGCGTCAACCTTTCGTAAGCGAATACCAGGAGAAGTCATGGCTGTAGCCGTCCGCGTTATCCCGTGCCTGGACGTCGACGCCGGCCGCGTCGTCAAGGGCATCAACTTCGAGGGCCTGCGCGACGCCGGGGACCCGGTGGAACTGGCGCACCGCTACGACAACGGCGGCGCCGACGAGCTGACCTTCCTGGACGTCACGGCGTCCTCGGGCAACCGGGAGACCACCTTCGACGTCGTCCGGCGCACCGCCGAGGAGGTCTTCATCCCGCTGACCGTCGGCGGCGGCGTCCGCGGCGTGGCCGAAGTGGACAAGCTCCTGCGCTACGGCGCGGACAAAGCCGCGATCAACACCGCCGCCGTCGCCCGGCCCGACGTGATCGACGAGATCACCCGGCACTTCGGGTCCCAGGTGCTGGTGCTGTCCCTCGACGCACGGCGCACCCGCCCGGGCTCGCAGCCCACCGCCTCCGGCTTCGAGGTCACCACCCACGGCGGACGGCAGGGCACCGGCATCGACGCGATCGCCTGGGCCCGCGAAGCGGCCGACCGCGGGGTGGGGGAGATCCTGCTGAACTCGATCGACGCCGACGGCACCAAGGACGGCTTCGACCTGGAACTGATCCGCCTCGCGCGGGCCGCGGTCAAGGTTCCGCTCATCGCGTCCGGCGGTGCCGGCAAACCGGAGCACTTCCCGCCGGCCGTGGCGGCCGGCGCCGACGCGGTGCTCGCCGCGTCCGTCTTCCACTTCGGCCCGCTGGACATGATCGCCCAGGTCAAGGCCGCGATCCGCGACGCCGGATTCGAAGTCCGCTGACGCCCACTACCCGGCGGCTTAAAACAACGCGGGGTCACCTGGCGCCCATCCCGGAGGGGATCACGGGCGGCAGGTGACCCCGCGTTGCTGCGTTGTGTGGGGAGGCTCAGAGCCCGACTTCCGCCGACTGCAGGAGCGCGACGGCGTCCGGCTGGCCCTCGAAGGTCACGAGCGCGTGGCGGGTGCGCCCGTGCGCGTGCATCAGGAGTTCGCCCGGTTCGCCGACGATCGCCACGGAGACGGGGGCGCGCTTGGCGACGTGCCGGGGGCCGGAGGGGCGCACCAGCACGATTCCGAGGTCTACGCCGCGGTAGAGGATGGCCGCACGCTTCACCAGTTCATCCCAGAGGGCGTCCGAATACTCCTCATCGAGGGCGCGCGGCGCCCAGCGGTCCACGGCGCGGCGGACGTCCTCGGTGTGGACGAAGTATTCGATCAGGTTGGCGCTTTCGTCCACGGCCTTGATCTTCATCGGAGAGAACGCGGAGGGGCCGGCGCGGAAGGAGTTGACCAGCTTGTTGTACTCCTCCGGCGTCGTGAGCTTGGCCGCCAGCGCGGCCGTGGCCTGGTCCGACGCCTTGGCCAGGCGCTTGATCAGCAGGCCGAGTCCGACGGCGGCCTTCCGCTCGCGCAGGTACAGGTGGGCGGCAAGGTCCCTGGTACGCCAGCCCTTACAGAGCGTGGGGGAGTCAGGACCGGCCGCCAGCAAGGTTTCGGCCAGAACTTCTCGGGAGGGATCGACGAAATACATCACTTGTGAAACTAGCACGAGACGACGGCGCGTGCGCACCTGAACCGCCGTCGTTCTGGCCCCGGGGAAGTGATCCGCGCCGCGGTGACGCTGATGTTAAGCCGGCCGCCGGGGAACTGGGCGGCGGCCCGCGCCGAGGCACTAGACTTGAGCTGATGTCTGAGCAGCCCGCCCCCGCCCTTATTACTGGAAGCCCCGCTGATGGAACCACCGTCACGGGCGAGCCCGTTGGCACCGCCGTTCCCGGCCCGCCCGCGCCCGCAAGCCCGCTCCCGGCGGGCCTCGCCGAGGCACTGAAGCGCGACAGCGCCGGCCTGGTCGCGGCGATCGTGCAGCAGTACGACACCAACGAGGTGCTCATGCTGGGCTGGATGGACGACGAGGCCCTGCACCGCACCATGACCAGCGGACGGGTGACGTTCTACTCCCGCTCCCGCCAGGAATACTGGCGCAAGGGGGACACCTCCGGCCACGTCCAGTGGGTCAAATCCCTCGCGATGGACTGCGACGGCGACGCGCTGCTGGTCCGCGTGGACCAGGTCGGCGCGGCCTGCCACACCGGGACCCGCACCTGCTTCGAGGGCCGCGGACTCGACGTCGTCACCGGCCACGCCGGCTGACCCGGTCAACGCCGGCCGGCCGGTGAGCGCCGGTCGGCCCGGCAGCTGAGGCGGCGTACAGCCGCCCGACACAGCCGCACCGGGTCACCACCCCAGACACTCAACCTTCAGGACCACTGAAAGAACAGGCGGAAACCACAGCCATGCAGGACCTTGGAATCATCAGCCCGGGCCTGGAGGAGTTCCGTGAACTCGCAGGCCACAGCCGTGTCATCCCCGTCCGGCTGAAGGTGCTGGCTGACGCCGAAACCCCGATCGGGCTGTACCGCAAACTCGCCCAGGGCCAGCCCGGCACGTTCCTGATGGAATCCGCGGCCGTCGGCGGCTCCTGGTCCCGCTACTCCTTCATCGGCGCCCGCTCACGGGCCACCCTGACCACCAAAGACGGCCAGGCGCACTGGCTCGGCGAACCGCCCGTCGGCGTTCCGCTGGGCGGCAGCCCGGTGGACGCCATCCGCGACACCGTCGAGGCCCTCCGCACCGACCGTTTCGACGGCCTTCCGCCCTTCACCTCCGGCCTGGTCGGCTTCCTCGGCTGGGAAACCGTCCGGCACTGGGAGAAGCTCACCAGCCCGCCCGAGGACGATCTGGAGCTGCCGGAAATGGCGCTGAACCTCGTCACCGACATGGCGGTGCACGACAACATGGACGGCACCGTGCTGCTGATTGCCAACGCGATCAACTTCGACAACAGCACCGAACGGGTCGACGAGGCCTGGCATGACGCCGTCGCCCGGGTCAAGGCCCTGCTGGCGCAGGTCAGCACGCCCGTGAAGCAGCCGGTCTCCGTGCTGGACCCCGCCGCCCTGGACTTCGCCTCCAGCGTGCAGGAACGCTGGGACGAGACCGACTACCTCGCCGCCCTGGACCGCAGCAAGGAAGCGATCGTCGACGGCGAGGTCTTCCAGGTGGTCATCTCGCGCCGCTTCGAGATGGAATGCGGCGCCGACCCGCTGGATGTCTACCGGGTGCTCCGGAACACCAACCCCAGCCCGTACATGTACATCTTCAGCCTCGAGGACGCCAACGGCCGGCAGTACTCCATCGTCGGGTCCTCCCCGGAGGCGCTGGTGACCGTGACCGGCGAGGAAGTCATCACCCACCCCATCGCCGGTTCCCGCCCGCGCGGCAAGACCGTGGAGGCCGACAAGGCCCTGGCCGAGGAGCTCCTCGCGGACGAGAAGGAACGCGCCGAGCACCTGATGCTGGTGGACCTGTCCCGCAACGACCTGTCCAAGGTCTGCGTGGCCGGCACCGTCGACGTCACCCAGTTCATGGAGGTCGAACGCTTCAGCCACATCATGCACCTGGTCTCCACCGTTGTCGGCAAACTCGCGCCCACCGCCAAGGCCTACGACGTGCTGAAGGCGACCTTCCCGGCCGGGACGCTGTCCGGCGCCCCCAAACCCCGCGCGCTGCGCCTGCTCGACGAGCTGGAGCCGCACCGCCGCGGGATCTACGGGGGAGTCGTGGGCTACCTCGACTTCGCCGGTGACATGGACATGGCCATCGCCATCCGCTCTGCCCTGCTGCGGGAAGGCCGCGCCTACGTGCAGGCCGGCGGCGGCATCGTGGCCGACTCGGTGAACGCCACCGAGGCCCTGGAAACCGTCAACAAGGCCGCCGCCCCGATGCGGGCCGTCCACACCGCCCGGTCGCTGCGCAACATCACGCCGGAATCCATTTCCGACGCCGGGACGCAGTCATGAGCGGCACCACGGTCCGGAGCACCAGCCCCGCCGTTCCCCGCTGGGCCAGGAAATCCACCCTCGTGCTGGCCATCGCCGCCCTGGCGCTGGCCGTCTTCGGCACCACCACGCAGACCTGGCTCACCGTCCACCTCGACCCGGCCCAGCTCGGGGCGGCCGTCGACAGCCAGGGCGGCCTGCAGGTGCAGGGCAGCAAAGCCGCGACCACGGTGACGGCCCTGGCGCTGGTGGCCCTCGCCGGCGGACTCGCCGTGTCGATTGCCGGCCGGATCGGCCGCTGGATCATCACGGCGCTCATACTGCTCGCCGCTGCCGGCATCGTCAGCGCCGCAGCGGTTGTGATCGCGGACCCGCTGGCCGCCGCCCAGGGCTCCATCGCCGCGGCCACCGGGATCACCGGCAGCGACGTGCAGGTGGACGTCACGGTGTTCCCGGCCCTTGCCGTCGTGGCCGGCATCCTGCTGGGGCTCAGCGCCCTGCTGGTCATCCCGGCGGGCCGCTACTGGAAGACGCGCACGAAATATGACACCGCCGTCACGGGCGCCGCAGCCGGCGGCTCCGCGGCGCCGGCCGGGCCGGCGGACGAGATCGACAGCTGGGACCGGTTGTCACGCGGTGACGACCCCACCTGAGCCGGTGCCGCGTGCGGGCCCGGTAACGGAGCCAGTAACGCGGCCGGTAATCCGGACAATAGCGCCGCCAATAAATGGCAGAATGTAAGCAGTATTCACCCTGAGGAGATTTCAATGAGCAAAGCATCTGTTTCCGCCCCCAAGCCCGCTGCCGGGACCGGCTACTCCTACGACGACATCGATCACCGCGAACCGACCGGCCACGGCAACAGCCCGGCCGCCTGGACCACGGTATTCGTCATGCTCGTCGGCGCCCTCATCATGTCCGTCGCCTTTGTCATCGCCAACACCACGATTTTCATCGCGGGCGGCGTTGTGATGCTGCTCGGCCTGGTCGTCGGCTTCATCATGCGCAAGGCCGGATACGGCGTGGGCGGCAGCAAGCTGAAGAACTCCGGCCACTAAGGGTGACTGTTCTCGATGACATCAATGCCGGTGTCAGGGAGGATATGGAGGCCCGTCAGCGCCTCGTCACGCTCGCGGAACTGAAGGAGCGCGCCGCCGCGGCCGCTCCGGCCCGCGACGCGTGGACCGCCCTGGGCGGGGCATCGGCGACACGCGGGGAGCTGAAGGTCATCGCCGAAATCAAGCGCCGCAGCCCCTCCAAGGGCGATCTCGCGAGCATCGCGGATCCCGCCTCGCTCGCCGTGCAGTACGCCGACGGCGGCGCGGCCGCGATCAGCGTCCTGACCGAACAGCGCCGCTTCAACGGCTCCCTCGCCGATTTTGACGCCGTCCGGACCGCCGTGGACACCCCGCTGCTGCGCAAGGACTTCATGATCGACGAGTACCAGATCTGGGAGGCCCGGGCACACGGGGCCGACCTGATCCTGCTGATCGTGGCGTCCCTGTCCGACGCGCAGCTGCGCGAGTTCAGCGCCCTCAGCCGCGAACTCGGCATGAACGTGCTGGTCGAGACGCACACGGCCGAGGAAATCGAGCGGGCGGTTGCCGCCGAAGCCCGGATCATCGGCGTCAACGTGCGCAACCTCAAGACGCTCGACGTCGACCGTTCCGTTTTCGCCGAACTCGCCGGAGGCATCCCCGCCGGCGCGCTCGTCATCGCGGAATCGGGCGTGCGCGGCGTCGACGATGTCCGGCACTACGCCGCGAACGGCGCCAACGCGGTCCTCGTCGGCGAAGCCCTGGTCAGCGACGCGACCCCGCGGGAGCGGATCGCGGAATTCATGGCCGCCGGAGCCGAAGCAATCGCCGCACGTTCCTGACCAGCGGTTCCTGCGGGGCACCTCCCGTCGGGACGCCGGCAGCGCCTCCGTGCGGCACCCAGATCTAATCAACAGTGGAACAGGATGGTGAGACCGATGGTCGATGCGCCAGCAGCCGGCTCAGACGAAAGCGCCGTGGACGCGTTCCTGCAGGGTGGAGAATCCCTGCGGCACGCCCCCGGACCCTACTTCGGCTCCTACGGCGGCCGATGGATGCCCGAGTCACTCATCGCGGCCCTGGATCAGCTTGAGGACACCTTCGAGAAAGCCAAGGCGGACCCCGAGTTCACCGCGCAGATCGCGGAGCTGAACAAGAACTACGCCGGCCGGCCTTCGCTGCTGACCGAGGCCAAGCGCTTCGCCGAGCATGCCGGGGGAGTCCGGATCTTCCTCAAGCGCGAGGACCTCAACCACACGGGCTCGCACAAGATCAACAACGTGCTGGGCCAGGCACTGCTGGCCAAGCGCATGGGCAAGACCCGGGTCATCGCCGAAACCGGCGCCGGCCAGCACGGCGTCGCCAGCGCCACCGCCGCGGCCCTGATGGGCCTGGAATGCGTCGTCTACATGGGCGCCGAGGACTGCCGCCGGCAGGCCCTCAACGTCGCCCGGATGGAGCTCCTCGGAGCCACCGTCATCCCGGTGACCAACGGCTCCCAGACCCTCAAGGACGCCATCAACGAGGCGCTCCGCGACTGGGTCGCCAACGTGGACAACACCCACTACCTGCTGGGCACCGCCGCCGGCGCGCACCCGTTCCCGGCCATGGTCCGCTACTTCCACGAGGTCATCGGCGAGGAGGCCCGCGCCCAGATCCTGGAGCAGACCGGCCGGCTGCCCGACGCCGTCTGCGCCTGCATCGGCGGCGGCTCCAACGCCATCGGCATCTTCCACGGCTTCCTGGACGATCCCTCGGTCAAGATCTACGGCTTCGAGGCCGGCGGCGAGGGCGTCGAAACCGGCCGCCACGCCGCCACCATCACCCTCGGCAAGCCCGGCGTGCTGCATGGCGCCCGCTCGTACCTCATGCAGGACGACGACGGCCAGACCATCGAGTCGCACTCCATCTCGGCGGGCCTGGACTACCCCGGCGTCGGCCCGGAGCACTCCTACCTCGCGGACATCGGACGGGTCAGCTACGAGCCCATCACGGACAGCGAGGCCATGGACGCGTTCCGGCTGCTGTGCCGCACCGAGGGCATCATCCCGGCCATCGAGTCGGCCCACGCCCTGGCCGGCGCCATGAAGGTCGGCCAGCGGCTCGCCGCCGAAGCCGGGGAATCCGGCGATGCGTCAGAGAAGATCGTGCTCGTGAACCTCTCCGGCCGCGGCGACAAGGATGTGGCCACCGCAGCGGAATGGTTCGACCTGCTGGACAAGGATTCACCCGAGCACGAGATCGCCAAAGAGGGGGAGCAGCTGTGAGCACCGTCCAGGATCCGGGTACCGCCCGGAACGCCAGCAAGTCGACGGCCAGCAAGTCGGCCGCGGCCATCGACCGCGCCAAGGCCCAGGGCCGCGCGGCCCTGATCGGCTACCTGCCCGCCGGCTACCCGAGCGTCGAGGAGACCATCGCGGCCGGCATCGCCCTGGCGGAAAACGGCGCGGACCTGATCGAAATCGGCATCCCGTACTCCGACCCGGTCATGGACGGCCTGGTCATCCAGGCCGCGACAACCGAGGCCCTCGCCAAGGGCTTCCACGTCAAGCAGGTCTTCGACGTCGTCCGCGGCATCACCAGCAAGACCGACGCCGCCGTGCTGGTCATGACCTACTGGAACCCCGTGGTCCGGATGGGCGTGGAGGAATTTTCCCGCCAGCTGGCCGAAGCCGGCGGAGCCGGGCTCATCACCCCGGACCTGATCCCGGACGAGGCGTCCGAATGGATGGCAGCCTCGGACAAGTACGGCCTGGACCGGGTGTTCCTGGTGGCGCCGTCATCCTCCCCGGAGCGGATGAAGCGCACCGTGGAGGCAAGCCGCGGCTTCGTCTACGCCGTGTCGATCATGGGCGTCACCGGCGCCCGCAGCTCGGTCAGCTCCGCGGCCAAGGACGTCGTGGCCGCCGCGCACGCCGCCGGCGCCGAGCGCGTCTGCGTCGGGCTGGGCGTGTCCAACGCGGACCAGGTCCGGGAGATCGCCGCCTACGCGGACGGCGTGATTGTGGGCACCGCGCTGGTTGTCGCCATCGGCGACGGCGGCGTGGACGCGGTAGCGTCCTTGACGAAAGACCTCAGCACCGGCCTTACCAGGGAAGAAGCCTAAGCAATGCAGTCAGTCCTCCACGCGGCGGCGATGATCCCCGCGAGTATTCCGAGCCCGGACTGGTCCGGTTTCGACATCCCGCTGCCGTGGGGGTCACTGCGCATCCACGCCTACGCCCTGTGCATCCTGCTCGGCATCATCGCCGGCCTCTGGCTCACCTCCGTGCGCTGGGCCAAACGCGGCGCCCCCGAGGGCAGCGTCTGGGACATCGCCATCTGGGCCATCCCGTTCGGCATCATCGGCGGCCGGCTCTACCACGTGGTGTCCTCCCCGGACGCCTACTTCGGCCCCGGCTTCGACGGCACCGGCGACCTGTCCCTGATCCCGCAGCTCCAGCGCGGCGGGCTCGGCATCTGGGGCGCAGTGCTGCTGGGTGCGGTGGGTGCGTGGATCGGCTGCCGCAAGGCGGGCGTCAAACTGAGCGCCTTCATGGACGCCGCGGCCCCCGGGCTGCTGCTGGCCCAGGCGATCGGCCGCTGGGGCAACTACTTCAACCAGGAACTCTTCGGCGGGCCCACCACGCTGCCGTGGGGGCTGCAGATCGACGCCGAGAACCCGAACTTCCCTCCGGGCATGGCCGCGGACACGCTCTTCCACCCGACCTTCCTGTACGAATCCCTCTGGAACTTCGCCGGCGTCGGCATCCTGCTGCTGCTGGACCGCAAGTTCCGGTTCCGCCGCGGCCGCCTGTTCTGCCTGTACGCGGTCTACTACACGCTGGGCCGGGTCTGGATCGAAGCGATGCGGATCGACGACGCCGAGCTGATCAGCCTCTTCGGCATCACCACCCGGCTGAACGTGTGGACCAGCATCTTCGTCCTGCTGGGCGCACTGGCCGCGTTCATCATCCTGGGACTGCGCAAGCCCACGGAGCCCGACACGGTCTACCTGCCCGGACACGAACCGTCCGAATCCGACACCCGCACGGACACCGACGGCGGCACTGACAGCGGCACCGACGGCGGCACCGACTCCGGCACGGCGCGCTCCGGCACCGGGGATAACACTGCGGACAAGGTGCCGGCCACCGTTCCGGCGGGCGCTGTTCCTGCCCACAGCAATGTCCGCCATTCGGATTCTGCTGTCTCAGATAGTGAATCGCGTGATAATCTCCCTGATAACCAAAGCGGTCCAGGCCACGTTTCCGCCCCAGCTGAAGCGTCAAAGGAATCCACCGGCGGCACCAAGCCCGCCAGCGGAGTACCGGCGGCCGGAGCACCCGGCCACCAGGCCACCGGAACCGCGCCGGAAGCTGAGGGCACCAAGTAGCTCAGCGCCGGCAAACCGGGCCGCGGAGTCACCCCTCGCAGGGCCCGTATCCACAGCGTCGTGGCAGCAGGGAACGCAGCGGACTGCAGAGTGTTGCGGTTCGCGCAAACCCGGGTCTGTGGTCGCGTAACTGTTAGTGCAGAAGGCGGCCCTGACCTACAATTCGAGTAAGAAAATACTTTGTTGTGCCCATCACACCGGCGCACCGATGCGGGCCAATGTTGTCCCTCCCATACGCACGATCAGGAGGAAGGACGTCTCCCATGACCCAAACCCTGCACAGCCCCAGTTGGTCCGACACTAGCGAGCCCCAGCAGCCCGCCATGTCACCCTTCAAGCGCTTCGCGGCGCTTCCCGAAGCGGCCGGGCTCTACAACCCGGAGCAGGAGAAGGACGCCTGCGGCCTCGCCATCATCGCCACGCTGCGGGGGGAGCCAGGCTATGACATCGTTGACGCCGCCCTGACGGCCCTGCGCAACCTCGAGCACCGCGGCGCCGTGGGCGCCGACGAGGGCACCGGCGACGGCGCCGGACTGCTCATGCAGATCCCGGACGAATTCTTCCGCGCCGTGACCGACTTCGAACTTCCCGCCCCCGGCCAGTTTGTCGCCGGCACCGCGTTCCTCCCCGCGGAGCAGCGCGAATCCGACGCGGCCAAGGCCGGCATCGAAGGCCTCGCCGCCGACGAGGGCCTGAAGGTCCTCGGCTGGCGCGAAGTGCCGATCGTCGCCGACCTGGTCGGGGCCATGGCCCGGGCCTGCATGCCCTACTTCTCCCAGCCGTTCTTTGCCTCGAGCACCGGGGAAGTGCTGGAGCGCAACGAACTCGACTCGCGCGCCTGGCGCATCCGGAAGCGGGCGCAGAACAAGTTCGGCGTGTACTTCCCGTCGCTGTCCTCCCGGACCATCGTCTACAAGGGCATGCTGACCACGGCCCAGCTCGAGCCGTTCTACCCGGACCTCTCGGACAAGCGCTTCAAGACCAAGCTCGCGATCGTCCACTCGCGCTTCTCCACCAACACCTTCCCGTCCTGGCCCCTGGCCCAGCCCTTCCGGACCATCGCCCACAACGGCGAAATCAACACGGTTAAGGGCAACCGGAACTGGATGCGCGCCCGCCAGTCGCAGCTGGCCAACCCGCTGCTGGGGGGCTCGCCCGAGGAGCTGTACCCGATCTGCACCCCGGGGGCCTCCGACTCGGCGTCCTTCGACGAGGTCGCAGAACTGCTCTGGCTCTCCGGCCGGCCGATCACCCACTCGATCATGATGATGATCCCCGAGGCCTGGGAAAACCACGCCACGATGGACCCGGCCCGCCGCGCCTTCTACGAGTACCACTCGCTGCTGATGGAACCGTGGGACGGCCCCGCCGCCGTGTCCTTCACCGACGGCAACCTCGTCGGCGCCACCCTGGACCGCAACGGCCTGCGCCCGGGCCGGTTCTGGATCACCGAGGACGGCCTGATCATCTTCGCCTCCGAGGTCGGCGTGATCGACGTCGAACCCTCCAAGGTGGTCAAAAAGGGCCGCGTCTCACCCGGCAAGATGTTCCTCGTGGACACCGACGCCGGCCGGATCATCAGCGACGCCGAGGTCAAGGCCGAGGTCGCCGCGGCGAACCCCTGGGCCGACTGGGTCAAGGAAAACCTGATCGACCTCAAGGACCTGCCCGAGCGCGAGCACGTGGTGCACACCGCCGCGTCGGTCAACATCCGCCAGCGCACCTTCGGCTACACCACCGAGGAACTGAAGATCCTGCTTGGCCCGATGTCCCGCACCGGCGCCGAGCCGCTCGGCGCGATGGGCTCGGACACCCCCGTGGCCGTGCTCTCGAAGCGGCCCCGGCTGCTGTTCGACTACTTTGTGCAGTCCTTCGCGCAGGTCACCAACCCGCCGCTGGACGCCATCCGCGAGGAACTTGTCACGTCGCTGACCTGCGCGATCGGGCCCAACGGCAACCTGCTGGACACCAAGCAGGTCCGCCAGCCGCAGGTTTCGCTGCCGTTCCCGGTGATCAACAACGACCAGCTCGCCAAGATCGCGAACATCGAGAACGCCGACGGCGACAAGGTCGCCATGAAGGTCCGCGGCCTCTACCGCCCCGAAGGCGGCGAAAACGCACTCCGCGCCCGGCTGACCGAAATCTGCGAGCAGGTCTCCGGCGCCATCAACCGCGGCGTCCAGTACGTCGTGCTCTCGGACCGTGACTCGAACGCCCAGTGGGCGCCGATCCCGTCCCTGCTGCTGGTCAGCGCTGTGCACCACCACCTGCTGCGCAGCGCCAACCGCACCAAGACCGCCCTGGTGGTCGAGGCCGGCGACGTCCGCGAAACGCACCACGTGGCCGTGCTGATCGGCTACGGCGCCTCCGCCGTGAACCCGTACCTGGCCATGGAATCCGTGGAGCAGCTCATCTCCACCGGCGACGTCCTCGGGGTCACCCCGCAGGACGGCGTTTACAACCTGATCAAGGGCCTCGGCAAGGGCGTCCTGAAGATCATGTCCAAGATGGGCATCTCCACCGTCGCCTCCTACACCGGAGCCCAGACCTTCGAGGCCCTGGGCCTCGGCCAGGACCTGGTGGACGAGTACTTCTCCGGCACGCACTCCCAGCTCGGCGGCGTCGGCCTGGACGTCATCGCGGCCGAGGTCGCGGCACGCCACCGGATGGCGTACCCCGAGAACGGCATCGAACAGCCCCACCAGGCCCTGATGGGCGGCGGCGAGTACCAGTGGCGCCGCGACGGCGAGCCGCACCTGTTCAACCCGGAGACCGTGTTCCGGCTGCAGCACGCCACGCGTGAACGCCGCTACGACATCTTCAAGGCCTACACCCGCGGTGTGGACGACCAGTCCGAGAACCTGATGACCCTGCGCGGGCTGCTGAAGTTCAAGGCCGGGCTGCGCCCCGCGGTCCCGCTCGAGGAAGTGGAGTCCGTCTCCAGCATCGTCAAGCGGTTCTCCACTGGCGCGATGAGCTACGGCTCCATCTCGCAGGAGGCCCACGAAACCCTCGCGATCGCCATGAACCGGCTGGGCGGCAAGTCCAACACCGGTGAGGGCGGCGAGGACGTGGACCGGCTGCTCGATCCGACCCGCCGCTCGGCGGTCAAGCAGATCGCGTCCGGCCGTTTCGGCGTGACGAGCCTGTACCTGACCAACGCCGATGACATCCAGATCAAGATGGCGCAGGGTGCCAAGCCCGGCGAAGGCGGCCAGCTGATGGCGCAGAAGGTCTACCCCTGGGTGGCCCGGACGCGGCACTCGACGCCCGGCGTCGGGCTCATCTCCCCGCCCCCGCACCACGACATCTACTCGATCGAGGACCTCGCCCAGCTGATCTACGACGCGAAGCGGGCCAACCCCTCGGCACGGGTGCACGTCAAGCTGGTCTCCGAGGTCGGGATCGGCACGGTGGCCGCCGGCGTCACGAAGGCCAAGGCCGACGTCGTCCTGGTCTCCGGGCACGACGGCGGCACCGGCGCCTCGCCGCTGAACTCGCTCAAGCATGCCGGTGTGCCGTGGGAGCTGGGCCTCGCCGAGACGCAGCAGACCCTGATGCTCAACGGCCTGCGCGACCGCGTGGTGGTGCAGGTGGACGGCCAGCTCAAGACCGGCCGCGACGTCGTGATTGCCGCGCTGCTCGGCGGCGAGGAGTTCGGTTTCGCCACCGCCCCGCTGGTGGTCTCCGGCTGCATCATGATGCGCGTCTGCCACCTCGACACCTGCCCGGTGGGCGTCGCGACGCAGAACCCGGAGCTGCGCTCCCGCTTCAACGGCAAGCCGGAATTCGTGGTCAACTTCTTCGAGTTCCTTGCCGAGGAAGTCCGCGAGATCCTGGCCGAGCTGGGCTTCCGCAGCATCGAGGAAGCGATCGGCCACGCCGAAATGCTCGACACCCGTGAGGCGATCAACCACTGGAAGGCCGAAGGGCTGGACCTGGACCCGATTCTGCACGGGCTCGAGTTCGACGACGACGCCCCGCTGCGCAACCTCACCGGCCAGAACCACGAGCTGGACAAGCACTTCGACCAGCGCCTGATGGTGATGGCCGCGGAAGCCCTGAGTGACCGCACCCCGGTCAAGATCGCCGTCAACGTCATCAACACGGACCGCTCCGTCGGCACGATGCTGGGCCATGTGGTCACCAAGACCTTCAGCACGGACGTGCTGGCGACGGACACCATCGACATCACGCTGACCGGCACCGCCGGGCAGTCGCTCGGTGCGTTCCTGCCGGCCGGCATCACGCTGCGGATGTTCGGTGACTCCAACGACTACGTCGGCAAGGGCCTTTCCGGCGGGCGTATCATCGTCCGGCCGGACCGCACCAACGTGTTCCCGGCCGAGCGCAATGTGATCGCCGGCAATGTGATCGGCTACGGCGCCACCAGCGGCGAGATGTTCCTGCGCGGCCAGGTCGGCGAACGCTTTATGGTCCGCAACTCCGGCGCCACCGCGGTGGTCGAGGGAATCGGCGACCACGGCTGCGAGTACATGACCGGAGGCCAGGTGCTCATCATCGGGCGCACCGGCCGCAACTTCGGCGCCGGCATGTCCGGCGGCACGGCCTATGTGCTGGACCTGCAGACCGAACGCGTCAACAAGCAGGCTCTCGAAGCCGGCGAGCTGCAGCTGTGCGAACTGGACGCCGAGGACCGTGAGATTGTCCATGGGCTGCTGCTGAAGCACTCCGAGGAGACCGAATCGCTGCTCGCGGCGCGGCTGCTGGAGAACTTCGACGACACCGCAGCCCGCATAACCAAGGTGCTGCCGCGCGACTACGCGGCCGTCCTGCAAACCCGTCTCGACGCCATCGAAGAGGGCCTTGACCCCGACGGCGAAGAAGTTTGGTCTCGAATCCTGGAGGTGACCGGTGGCTGATCCACGCGGATTTCTGAAAGTACGTCAGCGCGAAACCCAGCCCCGCCGTCCCGTTCCGGTCCGCATCATGGACTGGAAGGAAGTCTATGAGGCCCAGGAAAAGGGTGTCCTGAAGGCGCAGGCCGGCCGGTGCATGGACTGCGGCGTGCCGTTCTGCCACCAGGGCTGCCCGCTGGGCAACCTCATTCCGGAATGGAATGACCTCATCTGGCGGGACAAGGGCGAGGAGGCGATGGAGCGGCTGCACGCCACCAACAACTTCCCCGAGTTCACCGGCCGGCTCTGCCCGGCCCCCTGCGAGGCGTCCTGCGTGCTGGGCATCAACCAGCCCGCCGTGACCATCAAGCAGGTCGAGGTCTCGATCGTGGACCAGGCCTTCGAGAACGGCTGGGTCAACCCGCTGCCGCCGGCCCGCCTCAGCGGCAAGACGGTCGCCGTCGTCGGCTCCGGCCCCGCCGGGCTCGCCGTCGCGCAGCAGCTGACCCGGGTGGGCCACACCGTCGCCGTCTACGAGCGCGACGACAAGATCGGCGGCCTCCTGCGGTACGGGATCCCCGACTTCAAGATGGAAAAAGAGCACGTGGACCGCCGCCTGGAGCAGATGAAGGCCGAAGGCACCCGCTTCCGGACCGGCGTCGCCGTAGGCACGGACGTGACCTGGGAGCAGCTGCGCCGCCGTTACGACGCCGTTGTCATCGCCACGGGCGCCACCGTCCCGCGTGACCTGCCGATCCCGGGCCGCGGGCTCGAGGGTGTGCATTTCGCGATGGACTACCTCGTCCCGGCCAACCGGGTGGTGGCGGGGGAGACGGTCGAGAACCAGATCAACGCCGCCGGCAAGCACGTGATCATCCTCGGCGGCGGCGACACCGGCGCGGACTGCCTCGGCACCGCGCACCGGCACCAGGCCGCGTCCGTGACCACCCTGGCGATCGGCAAGCAGCCGCCGGCGGAGCGCGCCAGCCACCAGCCGTGGCCGACGTTCCCCACCCTGTTCGAAGTTGCCAGCGCCCACGAGGAAGGCGGCGAACGCACCTACCTCGCCTCCACCGTGGAGTTCGTCGGCGAGAACGGCAAACTGACCGGCGTGAAGGTGGCCGAAACCGAATTCGTCGACGGCAAGCGCCTCCCGAAGGCCGGCACCGAGCGGATCATCCCGGCGGACCTGGTCTTCCTGTCCCTGGGCTTCACCGGCCCGGAACCGGCCGGGATCACCGAGCAGGTCAGCGCAGAGTTCGACGGCCGCGGCAACGTGGCCCGCGACGGCTACTACATGACCAACACGGAAGGCATCTTCGTCGCCGGAGACGCCGGCCGCGGACAGTCGCTCATCGTCTGGGCCATTGCCGAGGGACGCGCCTGCGCCGCCGCGGTGGACAAGTTCCTGATGGGCAGCACCATCCTCCCGGCTCCCGTGGCGCCGACCGACCGGGCCATGGCCGTCCTGTAGGCCGAAGCCGCTTCCCGGTGCCCGGCGACGGTCACATTCTGCCAATAACTTCATCCAGACAATCGACTACATAGGGTAGGTATATGAGACGCGCTAAAATAGTGGCCACCTTCGGACCGGCAATCGCGAGCTTCGAGAACACTCTCGCCGTGCTGGAAGCCGGCGTCGACGTGGCCCGCATGAACATGAGCCATGGCGACTACGCCGTCCACGACACCACATACGAGAACGTCCGCAAGGCCGCCGGCCAGCTCGGCAAGCCGGTCGCCATCATGGCCGACCTGCAGGGCCCGAAGATCCGCCTCGGCCGCTTCGTGGACGGGCCGCACCTGCTGGCCGTCGGTGACACCTTCACCATCACCACCGAGGACGTCCCGGGCACCAAGGACATCTGCTCCACCACGCTCAAGAGCCTCACCGAGGACGTCAAGCCCGGCGACGCGCTCCTGATCGACGACGGCAAGGTCGCCCTCCGCGCGATCGACGTCGACGACGTCAAGGTCGTCGCCCAGGTCATCGTCGGCGGTTATGTGTCGAACAACAAGGGCATCAACCTGCCCGGTGTTGCCGTCAACGTGCCGGCGTTGAGCGTCAAGGACGAGGACGATCTGCGCTGGGCCATGCGCCGCGGCGTGGACATGGTCGCCCTCTCCTTCGTCCGCGACGCCTCGGACATCAAGCGCGTCCACGAGATCATGGACGAAGAAGGCCGCCGCGTGCCGGTCATCGCCAAGATCGAGAAGCCGCAGGCTGTGGAGCAGCTCCCCGAGATCATCGACGCCTTCGACGCCATCATGGTGGCGCGTGGCGACCTCGGCGTGGAACTTCCGCTGGAGGAAGTGCCGATCGTCCAGAAGCGCGCCGTTGAACTGGCCCGCCGCTGGGCCAAGCCGGTCATCGTGGCAACCCAGGTGCTGGAGTCCATGATCGACAACCCGCGTCCGACCCGCGCCGAGGCCTCCGACTGCGCCAACGCCGTGCTCGACGGCGCCGACGCGGTCATGCTCTCGGGCGAGACCAGCGTGGGCAAGTTCCCGATCGAGACCGTCAAGACCATGGCCCGGATCATCGAATCCACCGAGGTCCACGGCCTGGAGCGCGTCCCGCCGCTGGGCACCAAGCCCAAGACCCGCGGCGGCGCCATCACCCGTGCCGCGGTCGAGATCGCCGACCAGCTGGATGCGAAGTACATCTGTGCGTTCACCCAGTCCGGTGACTCCGCCCGGCGTCTGTCGCGGCTGCGTCCGATCCGCCCGGTCTTCGCCTTCACCCCGGTGGAGCATGTCTGGAACCAGCTCGCGCTGACCTGGGGCATCCAGCCGGTGCTGGTCCCGATGGTGGGCCACACCGACGCGATGACCGCCCAGGTTGACCGCAGCCTGCTGAACATGGACGTCGTCGAGGACGGCGACATGGTGGTTATCGCCGCCGGGTCGCCTCCCGGAAAGGCCGGTTCGACGAACATGCTTAAGGTCCACAGGGTCGGCGACCTCGCCGACGCCGGCAGCACCGGCGACGCCGAAGTAGCCAAGGACAAGCTCGGCCCCTGGCCGGAAAAGAAGAAGCGGAACAACAAGATCTAGTTCCGCGCTTCAGCACAAGGGAGGGTTCCCGCCGTTCACGCGGCGGGGACCCTCCCTTTTTGCGTTCTTCAGGGCCGATACCCTAGGGGGTATACGATGGGATTATGGCAAGCAGCGGCAACATACCCATTCCCGTCCGCACCGTCTCTGCAGATGATCTCGCGGGCGTCTGGCCCGGCGTTGCTGTGGTTGACGTCCGCAGCCGGGAGGAGGCTGCCGTCGCCAGCATTCCCGGAAGCGTCAACATTCCGCTGGATGAGCTCCCGTCCCGCCTGAAGGACGTGCCGAACACCACGGTCTACCTGCTGTGCGGGTCCGGCAAGCGCAGCCGTCAGGCGGCGGAGCTGCTTTCGGCGCGGGGCTACGACGTCGTGAACGTTGCCGGCGGCATCACCGAGTGGTACCGCGCCGGTTATCCCGTGACCTGCACCCCGGACCTCGGGGAGGCGCCCCGCCCCGGCTTCTGGCGGTCGCTGGCGGTCCGGCTCCGCGGGCGCGGGCCCGGTGTGGCCTGACCGGTGGCGGGGCTGACCGGGCGCCGCCCGGGAGGTTCCGGGCGCCGGACCGCCGGCGCCCGCCCGCCTTGCAAGATACCCCCGGGGGTATTATTGTTGTTAGTAGTAGTCGACGGGGGACACAGCCCATTTCTTTACGAAGGAGAGCACATGCTTCTGGAACGCATTTATGATGAGGACCTTGCCCAGGCCAGCTACCTGATCGGCTGCCAGGCCAAGGGCGAGGCCGTGGTCGTGGACGGCCGCCGGGATATCGCGGTATACCAGGCGCTGGCGGCGAAGAACGGCATGAAGATCGTTGCGGTCACCGAGACCCACATCCACGCCGATTACCTCTCCGGGACCCGGGAACTCGCCGCCGCGACGGGGGCGAAGATCTACCTCTCGGGCGAGGGCGGACCGGACTGGCAGTACGGGTTCGAGGGCGAGCGGCTCTTCGACGGCGACACGATCACGCTGGGCAACATCAGCATCCAGGCCCTGCACACCCCGGGCCACACCCCGGAACACCTCTCCTTCCTGGTCACCGACGGCGCGTTCAGCGACCAGGCCGGGTACCTGCTCTCGGGTGACTTTGTCTTCTCCGGGGACCTGGGCCGCCCGGACCTCCTCGATGAGGCCGCCGGCGGGATCGACACCCGCTTCGCCGGGGCGAAGCAGCTCTTCGCGAGCCTGCGGGATAAGTTCCTGACCCTCCCGGACTACGTCCAGGTCCACCCGGCCCACGGCGCCGGCAGTGCCTGCGGCAAGGCCCTGGGCGCGATCCCGTCCTCCACGGTCGGCTACGAACGGCTCTACGCCTGGTGGGGCCCGTACCTGGCCGCCAACGACGAGCAGGGCTTCGTCGATGAACTCCTCGACGGCCAGCCCGACGCGCACGCTTACTTCGGGCGGATGAAGCGGGAAAACCGTGAGGGCCCGGCCGTCATGGGCGACCGTGCCCCGCTGCAGGAACTGGACCTGGACGCCGTCGCCCGGGGCCTGGCCGCTGACACGCTGACCTTCATCGACACCCGCCCGAACGAGGCGGTCCACCAGGGCACCGTGACCGGGTCCCTGAACGTCCCGGCCGGCAAGTCCGTCGCCAGCTTCGGCGCCTGGGTCGTGAACCCGGAAACCGATCCGAACCCGCTGGTGCTCCTCGCCGAAGACCAGGACGCCGCGCAGGAGATGTGGGACCACCTGGTCCGGGTCGGGATCGACAACGTCGCCGGGTACGTCACCGGCTTTGACGGGCTGCCGACCAGCACCCCGAAGCTGATCTCCCCGGCGGACCTCGAGGGCTTCGAGGCCGCCATGATCCTGGACGTGCGCAACCGCACCGAGCACACCGCCGGGCACATCCCGGGCTCCCACCAGCTCAGCGGCGGCCGCGTGATGTGGCACCTGGACGAACTCCCGGCCCGGGGCACCATCGTGTCCTACTGCCAGAGCGGGGTCCGGAACTCCGTCGCTGCCAGCGCGCTGCGCCGCGCCGGCTACGACGTCGTCGAACTCGACGGCAGCTACAACGCCTGGACCGGATACCAGCAGGCACAGGCACGCGAAACCGTCCCCGCCAGCTAACCCCGCCACCAGCACCTCACCGACCAGCACCCCGGCGGCGGCCCTGACACCAGGGCCGCCGCCACAACTTTGCCAACCAGAAAGAGCCATGACCGACGCAACGAGACGTTTTCCCGCAGCCCTGTTCGCCCAGGGATCCGATCCGGATGCCCGGTTCAGCCTCGCCAACGAGCGCACCTTCCTGGCCTGGATACGGACGTCCCTGGCTCTGATTGCGAGCGGGGTCGCCCTGGAGGCCCTGGGGCTGAATCTTCAGGAAGGACTGCGCCTGTCGGCCTCCATTGTGCTTATCATCGCCGGGATCGCCGCGCCCGTGCAGGCCTGGTTCGGCTGGATCCAGATCGAACGCGCACTGCGCCTCGATAGGCCGCTGCCTGCCGCCCGTCTCACGTTTCCGATCGGTGCTGCCGTTTCCGTGGCGGGAATCCTGGTCTTCCTCGGGGTTGTCCTCGCCTGATGGCCGGCGCTCCTGGGAACGAACCCGGCCGGGGCCACCGGCCCTTCGACGCCGGCCTGCAGCCGGAGCGGACCGCGCTGGCCTGGCGCAGGACGGCGCTGGCGGTCGCCGTCGCGTCGCTGGCGGCGCTGCGCATCTTGCCCGAGGTGCTGGGCGTATGGGCGATGATTCCGGCGGCGCTGGGGGCTGGCGTGTCGGTCGTGGCGGTTGTTCTCACGCACCGGCGCTACCGCCGCATTCACACGATGCTGACCTCATCCGGGAGCGACAGGGTGGCGCTCAGCGGGGGATTTCTGCCGGCCTTGATGGCCGGGGCCACCCTTGGTGGCGGGGTCATGGCGCTCGTTGCCGCGGTGCGTTTCAGCGAGTACTTGACCCACTAGCGTTAAACTGCCGGATCCGGGAGGCCGCGGCTGCGGCGTCCCGGATCCGGGGGAGAAGTGTCCTAGTTGACCTGGTTGATGATGGTCTCGGCAACCTCGCGCATGCTGAGGCGGCGGTCCATGGAGGTCTTCTGGATCCAGCGGAAAGCTTCCGGCTCCGTCAGGCCCATCTTGGTGGTCAGGAGGCTCTTGGCGCGTTCGACAAGTTTGCGGGTGGCGAACTGCTCCTGCAGGTCGGTCACTTCACTTTCGAGGGCCTTGATTTCCTCGTGGCGGGAGAGCGCGATTTCCAGGGCGGGGATGAGGTCCGCGGGGGTGAACGGCTTGACGACGTAGGCCATGGCCCCGGCGTCGCGGGCGCGTTCGACGAGTTCCTTCTGGCTGAACGCGGTCAGCAGGACGACGGGGGCGATCCGGGCCTTGACGATCTTCTCTGCGGCGGTGATGCCGTCCATGACGGGCATCTTGACGTCCATCAGGACCAGGTCCGGCTTGAGTTCTTCGGCGAGCTGCACGGCCTTCTCGCCGTTGTCCGCTTCGCCGACGACGTCGTAGCCCTCGCCCCGCAGGATCTCGATGATGTCGAGCCGGATGAGGGTCTCGTCCTCGGCGACGACCACGCGGCGCGCCGGTTTGGACGTGGGGTTTGACTCCGTCTGTTCTGACACGGGAACTCCTTGGAAAGGTACGGCGGGAACTAGACCATCTTAGGTTGTCACCGCTGCTGTACTGGGACCGGATTGGTTCGATGCGGCGTCACTGGCGCGATTCTGGAATTCAGCCTATCTGCATGTAGAGTAATTTCGCGCACTGGAAGCGATCGCGTTGCTCACAGCACTGTGGTTGGGCGATTATGACACCGGTGTACTCCGCGCCCGAGTGGCGGAATTGGCAGACGCGCCGCACTCAAAATGCGGTATCGAAAGGTGTGTGGGTTCGAGTCCCACCTCGGGCACAGTGTTTCCGCAGGTCAGGGGCTTTCCGGTGTTTTTTTCGTGTGGACAGTGTCCACACTCTTGCCTCTGACCTAATGTTCCGGGTGTGTGGGGTCCCGGAAACGGCCTATTCGGTTGTGTGGGGGAGCGGCTGACTACAGGGGACCGGGTACCTCCCTCCGGGGCCCTTGTGCGTGTTCATACTCGTTCGTCCTTCCCTTTGTTTTTCGCGTTCACCACTTCATGGTGGCCAGGGACGCGTACAACATGATTTGCTGATTGCCTTTTTTGATCGATCTGGGATTGCGGCCGATCCGGAATTTTTGCTCTGATACCTGTTCATGCAGGAATGCGGGGGGAACGGCATGACTCGGCAACTGCTTCGGAGCTGATCATGAGCTCGCTTAGCCTGGCCAGTCGGTAGGCGGCCCGGTTTCGAGGGCGATTCGCAGGGACTGGTGGTTTTGCTGTCATGGCCTTCCCACCAGTTACCTCACCGCGGCACTTACCGGAAGTGACCTGCACGTTATTCACGGTGCACAGCACGGCTGCAACGTGAGTGACCCCGATGAATTCAACCAGGCATTGCTGGACTCCTACAAAAATAGCGGTCCAGCGCCACAGTCGCGGACCATTGAACCATCGAATGTGGTGAGGCGCCCATCAGGGCGCCTCACCACCTTCTAGGTTCTTCCTGTAGGGACGCCGTCTCCCTCATTGCTTGAGCCAGCAAGCCATGCCGTTCAGAAACCCGACAGCCGCCAATAACTGCTATTTAGACACTTCCTCCGCACCGGAAACGCCCACACCCGAGGGTGCGGGCGTATGCGCTGACAGGCCCTGTCTTATGCGGCGCACGCGGTACCGGCACCGCGGCCAGCGCAGTGCTGATCTCCGGCCCGGTGCGGCCGGTGACGGCGGCGAGGCCCCCGCCAGCCACGGGCCCGCCCATGGCCACCAAGTGCAGTCAGAGACCCTACGTTTCACGCCGCGGCGGGGGACGAGTCCGGTGCCCGTACCCAGCGGCAGCCGCCGCCGCCGGAACTTCCGGCGGCGGTTTCCCGCCCCTTCCGGAGCGGGGTCGGGCGCCGCCCGCGCAACTCGAAAGCAGGAACAGCCCGGCCAACACTGCCTGAACGAACTTCGGTGATCCGGGCATCGCAAAGCCCAACTCTGTTCATACATCACCAACGCTGTCATCTGCTGTTCGCAGCGGCACCATCCGCCAACTTGGTTTTCGTCTAATTCAGGGGCGGGGTATCGGCGGGAAGGACGCCCGTCCCGTAAAGGTCGGTGGCGAGGTCGCGGAGCGCGCGCAGGGCCACACGCTGCGTGAACGGGCCGTAGGAGACCCGGGCTACCCCGAGGTCCTGCAGTTCGGCTGCGGGGAGGGCCCCCGGTGCGCCGATGACTGAGAGTTTTCCGCTGCCGAGTCCCTCCACCAGAGGCTCAATGACCTCGCGGGTGAGTGCTCCCGGCACGAAGACCAGCGCGGCGCCGGCGTCGAGGAACGCGCGGCCCCGGCTGATGGCGTCATCGATGCTGACCTTGATGGGCCTGTCACCGGCCCGTGCGATCGCGTCCGTGCGGGCGTTTAGCTGAAATGCGATGCCTTCGTCGTTGGCTGCGGCCATGATGGCCTGCACGCGGGCGACTGCTTCATCGAAGGGCACCAGCCGGTCTTCAACGTTGGCACCGACAACGCCGAGCCCGATAGCCCTGCGAATCGTCTCGGCCGGGTTGTCGTAACCATCATCAAGATCGGCCGTGACGGGAACGTCAACGGCGCCCACGATGGTCTTGATTCCTGCCAGCGCTATTTCCAGGGGCATCGTCCCGTCGGCGTAGCCGTACGCGGCGGCGATAGAGTGGCCCGCGGTCGCAATCGCCTTTGTCTCCGGCAACGCTGCGACCGTCGCTGCGCTGATGGCATCCCAGACGTTGACAACCCGAAGGATCTCCGGGGCCTCATGCAGAGCTTTCAACTGCTGTGCCCACTCTGACGTGTTCATGTTCATGCCGGTCATCGTATTTTTCTCCGTTTTCTGTTGGTCACTTGGCAAGGAAGCTGAGGAGTATGTTAGCGCCTGGGGATGCAGCCGCGTGGCATCACCGATGCCTACTACGACGAGCGCAACCTGTTGTTCGAGAAGACGTTGCCCCGGTAGGGGTTCCCGCCAGGACGTCACAATCACTCTTGCTACCTCCGTTGTTGGATGCGGGATTGGCGGCCTTAGATCGACCGACTTACGGGACGGTTTGAGGGCTCTATACGGGACGCCCCTTACGGTGCAGCCCCGGCCGGTCCTAGACCCGCGGCGATACGCTGTGGACCCCGAGTGGTACAAACGCCCCGAAGCCCTCATCCGGATGGAAGCAATCTGGCGTGCTTGGGAGCACCTCCGCACGGAGCCGGCCCTCGGCATCAGCACCTGGTGGCTAAACCACGCCGACCCCCACATGCGCGTCCTCATAGACAAAGAAGGCCCGTTCAAGAAATGCGCCTACGACGGACACAAACCACCCCGGTCCCAACTTCTCGTGTCGCTCCCTCAGACCGCCTGAGGGCGGCATTTTTGACTAAGAAATTTTGCCGACGACCACGACTAGGAGAAGTTTCGTTCAGTTGGACATCTCGCCCTGACTACACGCCGAAATGACCGCCTCCTTCAGGGAGCGTTTTGCAGACAAGGTGCTGCTCGCACCTTTGTAAAACGTTGAGGAGTGGAGTCCTTCGCTTCTTGTGGAAAGCCCAATAACCCCTTGCCGGACCCGTCCGGCTCAGATCGGGGAAACGAAACCGAAAAAGAATCGCAAAAAACATCGATTGGAGCAATGACAGAAAGCACTCCTTGCTGTGATAATAGTCGCGGCTCGGCCCCACTGGGTGGAGTTCAATAGGGCGGGCTCTTCGCTAGCCTGGGGGGAGATTTGCATGTTTAGAGTCGAAAAAACCGAGGGCAATCTGGTGCCTCGAGTAGCAGATGCCGACGCCGGCGTATATCTCGAATGGTTAGTAACAGGCAGCCGCTACACCACGGAAGTTTTCGAGCTGCTAACTGAAAGCGGCGGAATTCCTTTCACCACGTCGCGAGAATCCGACGTTGACGCTAAAACTGGACTTAGGTTCACGCTTTTCAAATTTAACACCTTTGGAAGTGCCCCTCGATCTCAAAGTAGAGCCGCGCACCTAGTCAATCGCACATTCAGCGACGAGAACGAAAAGCAATATTGGATGAAAATTGCAGTGGAGGCTCTGCTAGTCTTTGGAACTGCTTTCAATGGCTTGGATGCGCCTTACAAAGGGTTCACGCGAGTTGAATTGAATAACAATATCTACACGATTGAGGATTTCGGATATACGCTACACCATAAATAGAGCTATTTACATTGGATGATTTCGAGAAACTAGTTCGCCAGGCATCCGGGGCCCAGAGAGATGGTTCAACCCCACCTGTCGCTTATGCGGACAGCGGGCCAAGCAATCCGTAGGAGTGGGACCATCGCTTCCTTTGCAGAAGAACTTAGATCAAGGCTGGTAAAGACTTACAGACCATGGGAAACGTCGCCGCTGGTGACCGCCGGTGTCCAGGCTGTGCATAGCCGCCGGCCCCGTTGGTGAGGCGCGAGGCTGAGGTTCACTGGCGGTTGTCATGGCTCCGCCCAGGCGGTCAGCCGCAGCTCAGCTGGTGCTATCGAGGATCAGGCGCGCCGCCTCCGTTGGTTGGTCCCAGTGTGGGAAGTGACCGCAGTTTTCGAACCAGTGGAGCGTTGCATCCGGGAACAGCTCCGTGGCCCGCGCCGCCTCGCCGGGAGCGGTGACTTTGTCCTTCCGCCCCCATCCAATGACCATTTTGCCCTTGAGTGAACCGGCCGGTGCGCCTTCCTGGCGTGGTCCGTGAATCAGCGCGTTGAGGGCCGGGTCCAGACTGGTCGACGTCTTGAACCCGCGAAGCTCATGCAGGACCAGATCCTGCGGCAGCTTCCAGGGGTGGGCGGAGAACTGAGCCAACAGGGCCGTGCGGCCCACGGGGTTGCCCGTGAGGAAGGGCAGCGCCGGTTGGATGCGGCGCACCAGTGCGACGGATGCTTTGATGCTTGCACCAAAGATCGCTGCCTGGCGGTCATTCCAGAATCCACCAGGGTCCAGTGCGATCGTGGTGCCAGCGTGCCCTCGCCGAGCCATTTCCATCGTTATCCGGGCGCCCATGGAGCTGCCTACCAGATCAAGGTCACCCAGTTCCCCGTCGCGGATAAAGGCTTCGACGGCATCGGTCAGCGTGGCAATGGTGGTTTCGCCGGTCAGCGGCGCGGATTCGCCGCAACCGGGGAGGTCGACGGCGATTACATCGCGTTCAGCGGCCAGCGCCGGGACTACCGGGTTCCAGTTACCAATACTGGAACCGAGCCCATGGATCAGGAGGAGTGGCTTGCCGGAGCCTTGCCGGGTTGAGTGCAGCATGACTTCACTGTAGGGGCGCTGCAACATATATGGCTAAAAGTCATCTTACGAAAGGCCCGACGGCACAGCGATAGGCGATTAGGCAGCGCATCCAACACACCTCAGGTCGAACACATCGCCTGGCTCAACGAGCTTCCGAGTACGTGCCTTAAATGCCCGGAATTGGAGCCGGCGGACTGCTAACCAACCTCCACTACTAGACTCGCTGGAAAACACGATGCTCGCTGGATAAAGCGAGAAACTTTTGGGGGACAGCATGGTTCAAGGCGTGCAGGATTTGCGGCAGTATGGCATCCGACCGGAGGACTGGCATTGGTACCGCCAACACGGCCGGGTACGCCCGGATCGGTCGCCGCATTACCGGACCACGACGCGGCGGGTCGCTCGAAAGTCTGTGATCCTTCTGGCCTTAGTCCTCGTAGCAGTCGTGCTGGCCATGCCAGTGATTTACTGGACGGCAGTGATTGCTCATGTCAGCCTGTACCAGATTGCGCCGGCAACACTGGTTGTCCTTGTGGTGGGAGTGGCGTTGTTCCTCGCTATCTGCGTCGCGTGGGCCCGTGCAGTGCGCGAGGCGCGTGTCGAGGCGGTCAGGGAAGCCAACAGCGGCCGAATCTTTGGTGCCCCGGGCGGTGTGCTAGCCGCGGCGGCCAAGTTTGGTCAGGGCAGGGTGGAAGCAGGGGCCAAGGGCGAAGAGAGCACGGCGCTCCTGCTGGAGCTTTTGCTGCGAATCCCCGGGACCACCGTGTACCACGGGCTCCAGTTCCCGGGAAACGACGACGCCGACGTGGACCACGCGGTTGCCTTCGGGAACTTTGTCTACCTGCTGGACTCCAAGCTCTACCGCTGGGGACAGTATGAATGGCGGGCCGGCGGGGAGAAGGATCTACTTGTCCGCTCCGACGGCTACGGGCGCGGCAAGGCAAACTGGATGCACGCCGCCGCCGCCGGATACCGGACCCTGCTCGGGCCCGAAGTGGAAGTGATCCCCCTGGTCATGATCCATGGACGCCGCACGTCCGTTGGGTCGTGCAGCATTTCGGCCCACGGGGTCCATATGCTTACCGCCGGGGATGCGATGCAGCGGATCGGCGACACTGTTGCGGGATCTATCGGCCTCTGGCAAGACAATCCCGACGTGCGTGCTGCCCTTATCAGCAAGCTGAAGACAGGCTAGGCACCCCTTCTTCTCGGAGGTCTTCGCCGCCGATGTTGCCACCGGCAGGCAACAGGCAGTTTGGGAGATCAAGGAACAGCTACGGGTATGGCCTCGCACCGACTCCCTGGCCGAAGTGATCACCAATATCAGCACAGCATAGGCAGCGCGTCTTAAGCGCCGGAATTGCACCTGGCCGATTCGGCAACACTAGAGAACCGGTCATGCGGCTGTCGGACATTCGGACCATGAAGGGAATGAAGGGAGGCGGAATCGCTATGCAGAGACTGGAGACTCAGTTCGCCTTGCGGGCGTGGGCGTGGCCGGTAGTCCGTAGCGAGTGCGGGCAGGACTCGGTTGCAGTCGAGGTTGATCTTCTCCGGCAGGATCAAGTTTTCAGGGCGAAGAAGCGCCGCACCCTGTGAAACGCGGTGTGCGGCAGTTTGGGGGAGGCCTCTGGTGGGGAGAGTTGGGGGTGTGGACAGTGTCCACACTTTGGGTCACGGACTGGGCCGTACCGGTGCCGGACTGGCCCGGATTCCCTATGTTTGGGCGGGAGTCCAGTGTTTGTAAGGGCTGGAACCCGGTTCGAGTCCCACCTCGGGCACGTGTTTTCCCTGCTCAGGGGCCTGAGGGCCTCTGGGTGTGCACAAATCTCCTTTTGTGGGCCCCTGCGGGGGCCCATTTTTGTTGGTGGTCGTTGTTTCGGCGTCAGCCAGCCAGGGACTTTGAACAGACCATTCCACACGGGATCCGGCTTTTTGCGGCCCCGGAAGACGCCAGTATCGATGCCCAGTTCGTATTCCGCCCGTCGTGCCCGACTGAGCAAATCGTCGTACAGGTCATCATTCCGGCGGTCATATACGCGTAGTCCAAGGACTACCAGGAATCCGAAAACCGCTGCGGCCACCCTGACGGGGCTGTCCGCTTCCTCCAAGATGCCCTTCGGCGAGACGATTGCGGTCAAAGCCAATGCCGAGATTGGAGGCAGGAGAGCCAGCAGCTTAAAGCGGACATCCGTGAGCATTCGCCATGCCGTAGCGGCTTCGTTCAGTTCCGCCAGGAGCACCTTTCTAGAGACCTCATCGTTGGCGACGATCGGTACCGGGGTGAGTACCGGCAGACCAGAACACTTGTACGCCCGGTTCTTCCGATCCTTTTGCTCACGGGCCTGCGCGCCATCACTGTCAGGCTCAGGATCTTTGGCGCCTTCACCCGGGATGTCTGCCATATTGGTCCCTTCCTTGGCTTTCTGGGCCACCTGCCCCGCAACTCACCGAGCGAATTCCTAACTCGCCCATTGCACCTGCCTGAGCGTCACCGCTGCGTTACTGGCTGCCCCGCCCTGCCGTGCCGAAAATTTCCCATTACCTGTAGAACGCTGCCGTAACGCTGCCGTAACGCTTGCTTCCTACCGTGGTATTTGGCAGACCGGACTTCCCGAAGGCGGTAGAGCGCATGAACGCTAAGCACGAACATGAGCCACATGAAGGCGACGACGGCAACGGCGCCTTGACCAAAGACGACGAATACTACGCCAGCAAGAGCGGCGGCCGGCAGGATGACGGTGAAGGCGGCCACGCCCGGAGGCGCCTGGACGAATTACTCTCCCAGCGTGTGCCCGACCAACCGGATGCCGGGGAGACGTCCACCAAGGATTTTCCCGACAAGGATTCAAAGGCGGAACCGCCGTCTTCAGACCAGGCGCCTCCCCCTTCTAAGAAACAACCAGACAAAGGAGCACCCGGTGAAGGGTGAAGTGGATGGCACAGTCCCGGGACGGCTGGATTCTGGCAGTGATGAAGGCGCGGAACGCGATACGGCCGACGATGGGCTGCCGGGAGGAAAAGTCCTGCTGCGGCTCCTGCAGATTCTGGAACGAGAGGGACTTGACGAGGTGGCGGCCGAAACCATGGCCGTGACCGTGCCGGGGGAAGATCTTGGCCGCCTGACCCGGGTACTGGAAGGTTTCACGTCCTCGCCTACTGGCGACACTGCGGCAGCACCTCCTGAGGCGCGGGCGGGAACGTCCAGGGACTCCGCCGGAAGCCAAGAGGAGAGCCTGGCCCAGGCCATGGCGGAGGCAGCGGAGGCGGCGGGCCCGCCCACTGCGGCTGGGCCACAATGGCGTTCGTTGGGTCCGTGGACCATCCCGAACGGTCAGACATACGGTTCCAACAGGGTGAATGTTTCCGGGCGCGTGTCCTCCGTGGCCGTGGACCCCGCCAACCCCGCTCATGTTCTGGTCGGTGCAGCACAAGGCGGCGTGTGGGAGAGCTTCAACCGCGGCATCAGCTGGGCGCCCCGGACCGACTACGCAGCCACCCTCACAGTCGGTGCCGTAGTGTTCGATCCGACGGATTCAAGGACGGTGTTCTGCGGCACGGGTGAAGGTAATTTTTACTCATGGCTCGGGGCCGGAATACTCCGCTCAGCCGATGGAGGCAGCACCTGGTCCACCCTGTGCACTACACCGTTCGTGGGTCAGGGGTTCTACGACCTGGTCATCGACCGCGCCGACCAGCGCCATCTTCTGGCCGGCACAACCCATGGACTGTACGTTTCCACGGATCGCGGGGTCACGTGGACGCGCCGGCGAACCGCCCGTACCTGGTCGCTGTCGATGGCCCCGGCTGGAGGTGCCGCGGCGGAGATTCTTGCAGCCTGTCGTGACGGGCTCCACCGGTCCACAGATGGCGGCACCGGGTGGAATCCGGTAGCCCTACCTGGCGCACCCGGTACATTTGACAGGCTCGAAGTGTCGATCGCGCCGTCCAATCCCGACGTCGCCTATGCGTGGGGAGCCGCCGGTGCTACCGCGTACCTGTGGCGCCGCGCCGGTGGTACATGGACTGCCGTTGCCGCCCCGCCCGGCGTCAGCGTCAACCAGGCGTGGTACGACTGGTTCCTGTCCGTCTCACCAGACCGGGACAACCAAATCTACTGCGGTGCCATCGAAGTCCACCGGGGCGACCTCGCCGGAACAGCCTGGACTTGGCGTAACCTCAGCAACAAAGGCGCAACCGGACAGTCCATACACCCTGACCAGCATGCCATTGCATTCGAACCGGGTGCCCCCGATGCGATCTACATCGGCAACGACGGGGGCCTGTTCCGAAGCGCTGATCGGGGCATCACGTGGCAGCACTGCAACAACGGGCTTGTCATCAGCGAGTTCGAATATTTAGGCCAGGACCACGGATCCTCCCGATGGCTGCTCGGCGGTACGCAGGACAACGGCACTCAGCGCTGGACCGGGCCCTCCACTATGGAACATGTGGCCGACGGTGACGGCGGTGACTGCGGGGTCAACCGAAGCAATCCGAACACTGTCTTCCACACCTTTTACAGCATGACTCCCCAACGGTCCACCACGCGGGGCGGCTTTGGAACCTGGACCAGCATCTTCCCGCCGGTACCCGCTGGAGAGGGCAGCCTGTTCTATCCGCCGTTTGAAACCAGCGCGACCACGGGAGACACCATCGCAATGGGAGGTGACTCGCTCTACATTTCCCGTAACAACGGAACCGCGTGGACGCGCCTGGCGTTCCCTTCCGCGGCCCGTTCCAGTGCCCTATACATTCCCGGTCCGGACGACGTCTATGTGGGAACCACCACTGGCGGGGTATTCCACAGCCACTGGAACGGGACGTCCTGGGGCACGCTCACCGCCCTGACCTCGCCCCGCGCCAACGCAAACATCAGCGATCTGCATGTCCGGCCGGGCGGGAACAGGATCTGGGCGACTTCGACCACGCTAAACGGCGGACGGGTGTTCCGCTCCGATGACGGCGGAGCCGCTTGGACCGACCAGTCCGCCGGTCTTCCCCCACTCCCAATCAACGCCATCGAAGTCGACCCGGGCAACACCAACCGGTTCTGGGTGGCCGCGGACGTAGGCGTTTACCAGTCCCTTAATGCCGGTGCTTCATGGGCCGACTTTTCCAACGCGCTGCCGAACTCGATGATCGGCGATCTGATCTTCCATCCGCACGCTCGGGTGCTCCGTGCGGGCACCCGGAACCGCGGAATCTGGGAGATACCCGTTGACGGCTGGCAGACCCAGCCCCAAAACGGCATCCAGTTCACTGGCTCCCTCGCCGCCAACGAATCGCGCCGATGGTTCACCTTCAACTGGCCCGCCACCTGGCACATCGTCTGGACCGTGATGCCGGTGACCCCCCGTCCCGGTTCACCGCAGGTCAACTGGACCGTACAGGTGGAGCGCGCCACCGCTGAGTACGTCACGTACTGGATCACAGTACGCAATCTCACCCCCGCCCCGCTCACCTTTGAGGGCCGGTACAGCATCTTGAGCCGATACTGAGCAAAGGACAAAGACATGTGGACCAACATTCAATTCACCGGTTCCCTGGGCCCTGGGGCCTCCAACAGGTGGTTCACCTTCAACTGGCCCACGGCCTGGCACGTTGTCTGGTACATGATGCCCACCTCGCCACAGGGGGGAAATCCTCAAGTGGATTGGGACGTCGCGGTTGAACGGGCAAACGCCACGCAGTGCACTTACTGGATCACCGTGAAGAACCTCACGAACCAGACCGTGACCTTTGAAGCCCGCTACGCGGTCCTGAGCTAAGGAGACCAGCCCCATGCGCGTCGTCATTAAAATTGACAGCGGAGACGAGAAACCGGCCATTGCCATGAATTCAGGGAGCACGTCGCAGGAACCCACGGGTGCCCAGGGTACGGACGCCGGGTCAGTCCCGGCTTGGCCAGTCCCGGAACCAGGGATACCGACGTCCCGGGACTTCGCCGAGCATGACGCACTTTACGGCGGGGCTGCCGGAGCGGAAGGACAACCGGGACCGGCTCCGTCTGCCGCCCCATCCTCGGACCTGCTGACGAGGGCGGGAACCGTAGGAGCGCTTGACGGCGGTCCCGCACCGAGTGCCCCGCCATCTGATGCAGCGCCGCCACCTTTCACCGGGGCTCCCCCCTCTGCGGCATTCGCCGAAGGAGACGTTCCGGCCGACGGGCACTTCTCAGGCCTCGCTGTCGATATATCCGCGGGCCCCGCTCCAGCAGAGCCTGAGACCGATGACTATGTCACCACCATAACCGGAACCGGAACCGCAGAAGATGACGTCGAAAAGCCTGAACCACCGGAAGCCAAACCCGCAGGGAATAAGCCGGACCATAGGGAAAAGAAATAGGCCCGAGACCCAACGGGACCCGCTCCAAGGGCGGGTCGTCGGGATGACACGGAGATCCGCGCCATGACACCGGAGATCATAGCACTGACGCTGCTGGGAACTGCCTTGGCGTGCACGCTGTCCGCTTCGGCCGGACTTGGCGGTTCCCTCGTGCTGGTGCCAATGCTTGCACTAGCCATCGGCACAAAGGAGGGCGTGGCTCTGGCAGCCCTGCTGCTGGCGGCAAATAACCTGGTCAAACTCGTCGCCTACCGGGGCACCATCCCATGGCGAAAATCCCTGATCGTCCTGGTGCTGGTGGTGATCGGTTCCGCGTTGGGTGCTGCCCTTCTCATCGCCGCCCCCGAAACATGGGTGAGCGCCGCAGTGGTCTTAAGCATCGTATTGGCGCTGGCTGCCGAGCGTCTCAGACTCCCCGCGATGCAGAAGATCGGAGCACCGGTGCTTGCCTTGGCCTCCGGCGCGACCTCCGGGTTCTCGGGAACATCGGGACCGTTGAAGGGGGTCGCCCTGCGCCTACTCAGTTTGGACCGAAGCCACCTGGTCGGCGCTGCTTCGGTTGTTTCCCTGGCCGGAGATGCCACGAAGGCCAGCGTCTACGCCGGAGCAGGGCTGCTTAGCACCGAGTCTCTGCTGTTGATGGCGGGACTCTTTCCTGTCATGATCGCCAGCACCTTTTTCGGCCGGTATCTGAACTCACGGGTCGGAGAGCGCGGCTACGCGGTCCTCTTTTGGACCGTCATGGGCGGCTATTCCCTGAGACTGCTTGGCTTTGCACCCTAAGCCCGGTGGTCCGTCACGACGAAATGTACGGTCACACAATTCCCAGGAATGAGGGAACGTCAGATGAGCGCAGTGGAAAATGTAAGCCTGGTCAGGGAGCGGTCGGACCCGGCCGTCTACCTCATCGTCGGCGACACCAAATTCCGGATCGAAGATACTGCGGAATTCGCAGCACTGGGAATGCGCTTGGAGCGGGTGCGCATCGTCAGCGACGGATCCCTTCAGGGGTTCCGCGAAAGCCGGCTGCATGCACCCCCTGGCGTACGCCCCAGTGATGTTTTCTTTGACTGCCGGGAATCCTACGATGCGATAGACGGCAAGTACTACAGCAATTGCTGCTCGTCCAAACACTTGGTACGCAAGGACATACTCATCGCTGGGTGGCTCAGTGCCGCCCCATATTTCAACCGTGCCCCGCATGGACTGGAAGACGTGTTTTACGACCTGGCGCTTGACGCTGCCTTCCTGGACCGGATGTACGGAACCACAGGGCTAAGCAACGCGTTAGCGGGGGCACGATGGCCGGGAAATCCTCTGGCTCCCTTAGCTCTAACCATGGCAACGACCCCGGCCCCAGCGGGCGGGCAAGCCGGGACACCATACTCTTCATGGTTTGTGCCGGGCCTTTCGGCCGGAGGAACTCAGATACATCCCGAACTGCAGGCATGGCACCCCCAAGACCAACCACCGTTTGGCAGTTTTACATCGCACTGGCAGGGCCGTGGTCCCGCACCGGCGGCCTGGCGACCCCTCCCAGATGATTCGAATTCGTGGTTCCCATTCAACCCCCGGGATCCAGAGGGAACCGGTATATCACTGGCCGTCGGCGACTACGTTGTTATGCGGGGTTCGCTCTGGCAGGACCATGGCCACGGCCCAAGCTCGTGGGATAACGGTCCGACGAAAGGCCACAGCGGCTGGTCCGAAATTCACCCGCCCGACTGGATCGTCCGGGTAAGAAATCCTGGACCTAACGCCAGACTGACCGGACGCTCAATCGGGCTGAGCACGAATGAAGTCACAGGTGGTGAATTTCTTGAGGAGGCCGAAATAGTCCCGGACTTTCAGCCGTCTTCCCCGTCGCACTACCTACGGGTCAGAACGGTGAAAAGGGAAATCCAACCCGCGGCCACGTACAGTTCCACCTTAACCACATCCCAGATCAGCCGGGCATCCTGACAAGGTTGTCACCCGGTTCGGTGTCACGCCGACAGGTGGCTTGCAGGGCCGGGTCAAGGGTGCCGTCATTGTGGGCTGGGCCGAGCAGCACGTACGGGATCAGGTCTGGGTTGACGACTCCCTGCCCGCCGGTGCGACGGTCGGCAGCAGCGGAGGGGACAGCTGGGAGTGGACCCTGGCCGGACCAGGTCCCTTCACCAGCTATCTTGCGCACCGCTCCGCACCGGCGCCCGGTTTACACCAGCACTTTTTCTGGGGATCATCCCAGCCGCTCACTCTGCTGCCTGTCGACCGGATGTTCTGCATGGTCCACATGGACCCCTCGCTCCCCCCAGAAGAATTGATGCTTCAGTTTTTCGACGGTACATGGGAACACCGCGCGTTTTGGGGGGAAGATCTGATCGGGTGGGGAGTCCCGGGGACTGCCAGCAGGTTCAGGGCCGGAGACCTGCCCGCCAGCGGTGAGTGGGTGAGGCTGGAAGTTGACGCCGCCGCTCTGGGATTGAGCGCAAACCCGATCAGCGGAGTGGCGTTCACCTGCTACGGCGGTGCCGCTTTATGGGATTACACCGGAATAAAGCGAGCCCCGACCCGCGACGCCTCGTTCGTTTCACAGACGGTCCCCGATTCCTTGGTGACCGGTCAGATACAGGACGTCACCGTAACGATGCGGAACACCGGATCTGAAACTTGGACGCCGACCGGGCAGTATCGGCTGGGGTCGCAGGGCCCCCAGGATAACCAGATCTGGGGCCCGGCCCGCGCGGGATTGTCCGGTCCTGTCCTCCCCGGCGAAGAGGCCACCTTCGCATTCCGGATCACAGCGCCATCGTCCACAGGGTTCTTCCGCTTCCGGTGGAGGATGCTCCAGGAAGCAGTCGAGTGGTTCGGAGATTACACTGCCGACATCCGGGTTCGCGTCTTCTCTGGCACAGGTCCGGTCATGGTGCCGGATGTTACCGGCATGCGCCGGGCGGAGGCGGGCCGGGCGATACGGGAGGCGGATCTGGTACCCGCCTTCAGCGGTCCTGCTGGCAATCTCACCGAGGTGGGCGGACAGTCGCCGCCAGCTTTCAATATGGTGGAAAGAGGTTCCACTGTCAGGCTTCGGATGGTGAACATGGTCTGACTACAGACAGGGCCTGTCGATCTGTCCAGCCACCGGCGCCTCCAGCCCTCATCCTGTCAGGTTGAGTTCTAGGCCCGTCTCAGAATGAAGTCAAGACCTCCGGACCCGCTCGTCAGGTTGAGGTGTACCAACCTGACGTCTTTTCGGTTATACAGGTTAGCCTAAATGGCTCCACCTGGCAGATTCCTTTTGGCGGATCTACGGTCCAACTCACGAGGCGAATGTTCTCCGGTTGAAGGGAAAACGGAAGTCCGCGGAGCCGCCAGAGAACGTGGCCAAATTGAAACTGAGAACCAGAACAGCGGCTGCGTCCCGGTGGCCATTGCGGCAAACAGCGGCGGGCGTCGGGGTTGCAGAGCCAACCGGCAACTGCAGGGGAACTTGGCGAGGGGTTGAAAGAGTAGCCGTGATCCATCTCTCTGAGGATCGGCCACTCCTAGGCGTCGGAGCCGAGCCTCGCCTGGAACGGCCCCCAGAACGGTGATGCGTAGGGTACGGCTTCATAGGCTGCGCGCCCCGCACGCTCGTGTCCGTCAGCCTGCTCATTCAGCCATAGGGGGTAGTCCGAGTCGGAACATCGCATGGCGCTCTCGAAGGCGATCGTGAGGCCGTGCCCGGAGAGCGGGTCGACGCTAAGGGCAGCATCTCCGACCCGTAAGTCTGCACCTGCAGCGTCGAGGGACAACCTGCTGCGGACCGGACGGACGCGGGGCGCGGCCTTGGCGGTTGCGGCTGGCAGCCATCCTGGGCCGTACGCAACGCTCCGCGCCCACAACCGCCGGACAGCGTCCTTTCCCCCCGAGAAATGGGCCAGATCTGTAGTGAACGTTACGGCCAGGAGCCTGCGGTCGTCGAGAGCAGACCACCATCCGTCGTCGACGGCTTCAACTAGGAGCCGGGCGGCCAGTCCAGACACAGATCCAGCCGGCAGGGTGGCTGTTAGTGCGACCAAATCGGGGCCGAGCGGACGGCGGGCTTTGGACGACGGAGCGTGCTTGCCCGTCGCCAGGACGAGGCGATGATCAGTCGGAGCCTCGGGGCGGTGCGCGACAGGCACGACGCCGTCGCGCGCGGCGAGCCAACGTAGTAGCGGATCGAACCAGGCCCGGTCTACAATCCAGCCGAGCCCTCGGGGCTCGAGGATTTCCAACCGCCCGACGTAAGAGCCATCGCTCCATCGCGAGATGATCGCGTCACACGGCAGGCTGCGGCTGATAACTGCGTCATACCAATCCAAAGAGCGCAGGCTGTCCGTCGCCCGCGCGGATAGGAGTTCCAGGGTTCCTTCCCGATGGTTTCGCCCGCGACCGACGAGCCAGGCAGACTCACCCCGGCGGGCAACTACGGCAGCGGCGGCCGCCCCTGCCGGTCCGTCACCGACAACGACTGTGCTCACGGAATGCTCCCTGCGCGTTCAGACTCTGCGAAACCGGTGACCGGAGTTCCTGTGATGTACGCCAATTTCCACCAGTTCTGCACCATTTGGGAGTAGGACGGCGTTTCCGGCGCCCGATTGGGCCCCTCACCCGGCACGGGTGGCCAAGTGTTCCCGGCGCCCGCCTGGGCCCTTGTCCAAGCATGCATTGTGCCTTGCGTTGCCGCTTCGGCTGTGGAGGCGTAGACGAAGTCGGGGCGTTGGCTGGGCCACCATCCCCAATCCGATTTGGGCACCGCATTCGCCTGCTCTTCGGTTTTACACTGTAGGAAGTCCGCTAACCAGGGCAGAGCCATCTGGCGCGAAAAGTAGCCGGGCCCAATTACGGTCCCAGCCTTGTCACCAACGTAACGGCTGCCAGTCCCGGTTTTGATCCGGAACGGCTCCGAGAAGACACCGGCCTCGCGGATCATCCGTCCGACTTCGATGCCGGGAAAGAACGCACCGCCCGACGCAAATTCGAGGGCCGCGCGATCCAATCCCTCAGGCGTAACCGCCAATGCGACACGTGGCGAGTTCAGTGACCCTGGGCCCAGTCCAGACGCAAGGAACGCCCCCTTGGCCCATCGTTCCATGACGGTATACTGCGTTACCGTCAGGCTGAGGCCGATCCGGCCGGTCTTGAAATTGTCATAGGGATCATCACCTAGCAGCCGAGGCATGTCGTCCTGCGGTGTGCGTCCGGGAGTACCGGGCTTACGTAGCCGCTTGAAGATGATGTCGCGAGTGGTGTTGGGCTGCGCCGGATCCGAAAGAAGTGGCCAGAGCGCCGCTGGTGGAGCGGGTCCGCCGAGCGTCGTGTGAGCGTACTGTCCGGGATCAAAGGTCCATCTGGATGCAATCGCCGAGCGCAGGATCGGCGCGACGTCCTCGTCGAAGCGGACCTTGTACGACGAGAACGTCGTAGCTCCATGGTTCAGGTCCTTGGCCATTCCGCTCATCCAGGCTAGGGGACCGGTCGTGTAGAGCGACTCGTCCTTTGGGACCAGGCCGGTGCGGACCGCGAGGTCGAGAAGTACGTCGTACAGGGTCACCATTTGCCGCCGGCGATCGTCCAGCCGCCGAACTCTGGGCCGACTCAGTCGGCGGCCTCTTAGGACACTTGCTGCAGCCGGCGTCCCAGAAGTTGGGCCCAAGCAGCAGTACATTTCTCAGCAAAGCAAGCCGGCGTTTGCGGCACCGTTTAGGTATGACGCACCCTCAGCTCCCTTGCCTTATCAGGCTAGCGAGCAGATTCTTGGGTTCATGACCGTAACGTTACGCCGCCTACTGGCAGTGATTTACCATTGCCGAAGGATGATCGGGTCCTCGGACACGGACGAGACCGCACTGCTTGGCTCGGAAAAGCACCCGATATCGTGCGCATGGCTCGTCAAACGACTTGACCGCGAGAAATCCCGCGACTTCGATATCCCTAAGCTCGAGGGCTTCATCCACGTAGAAATCATTAGGGGACAGGATGTTCCCGGGCCGGATATCAAGCCCTTGGAGAACCACTCGGAAGACGGCGGCACAGACAAATGGGTCCTGCTGGCTTCCGGCCACTCCCGCTACGTGCAATCGGTCCTACCCTTATTGGGCGTTGGCACGGTCCGTCAATTCGAACTCAAATTGGGCAAGGAGCGCCTCGCCGATCGGCTTGGCAGTGAAGTGGTTCAGGCTGGCGAGAGCGGAATGCTTGTCGATGCCCGCAAGAACATGCCTTTGGCAGTGTATTCCGAAATCGGCGCGCAAATGCGTGCGCTCACTGACATCCGTTTCAAGCTCTTGGCACTCGTTCCGCCACTTAGTGCCATCGCTTTAGTGTCCGTCATTTCCCCGGATGGACCTCTGAAGGGGGTACCTCCATTTGTGCGCGTTGCTGCCGCCTTGTCGGGTACCGCAATCACCCTTGGCCTTCGAATCTACGATGTCCGCAATTCGCAGCTTTACGACGACCTCGTGAGCCGTGGCCGCGCCCTTGAAGCTGCTCTGGGGGTACAGCGGGGACCGTATTTCCGACGCCGCAGCAGCCTTTGGCCGGTTCAGCATGAAACCGCATTACGGCTCATCTATGGCGCAGTCCTTCTGGCTTGGATCGGTGCCGTGATATTGGCGCCGTTTGTCTGAGGAGAGATCAACCCGCCTCTCGCTGATGAAGGTCTTAGCCCGGCTGACCGTCAAATGTCGCTCGTTGGCGCAACGGCTGGGGGCGGATACAAGAGCGGGTTGTAACGCCGCGATAACGCATGTGCGCTGATCCTTGGTGCACATGTTCGGAGCAAGACGAGGGGCCCGATGAACGAGTGACCCTGCGGGTCCGGTGCGCCGCCCACGGGCCCAGCTCACCGGTCACGGCCTCACGGGCGGAGACCGGGATGCCCCGGCCGGCCAGCACCAGCTCAGTGATCGCCTCCAGATCCAGGGCGTCCGTCTTGAGCCGCCGGCGTCCCTGGACCCTGCGCTGCTCGGCTACATGCGCCGGATTCAGCTCCAGAACCTGCCAGCCCGCCAGCCACACGGACGGTCCCAGCAGCGGCCGGTGATAATGACCGGCGGCCTCGATGCCCACCCTTACCGGAGCATCGACCCCGACCAGTTTGGTCCTGATCAGAGCAAGGACCCCGTCCAGGCCCCGTCCGGTCATCTCGAAGTCCACCGGACCCAACAGACGATGCCGGCCAGCATCGGTGACCGACAATGCGACCACCGTCTTGCCGACATTGACAGCCACTACAACTGGCAAATCCACCATCGGGACTGACTCACCAGACATAACCCCACCTCCGACGCTCAGGGGGGATCCCACGGAACCACGCCAGATCCCCAAAAGAATCAGATACATCCCGTCCTGACAGCTCCGGAAGTGTTTGGGAAGGACTACCTCAACTCATATCAGCGGAGCGCATCGATTCCCCTGCACCAACCGATACCTATCGGGTGTCACCCCGCGGACTTCCCATCGCAACAGCCTGTCAAAGAGCACGCCGAACTCATCGGCTGAACAACACCAGTCCGGAAGGTGCGTGCTGCGGAGGGCCGACTGCGCCCCTACGGGGTTTTCGCAGATTGCTGGTCAGGGCCGGGCATCCTGTGACGCACAGCGTCGTGCTCCGGCATTTTTGGATTGACCAAGGCCCGTGCCCGGGTCGACACCAACCTCGTGAGCGAGACTGAGAAGGAGCCCACGATCCGGAAGGTCACTGACCGTCTGGTCGTCCGGTTTCCTGATGCCCGCAAGACCGTGATCGCCGGAATCATGGTGGAGGAGTATGACTCCCTGGACACGGGCCGGATCAGAATCTACATACCCACCCTGATCGAGAACTCCGCCAGGAACCGTCTGCGCCGCGAATTCGGTACCGTCACAACCACCGACTGAGGTACTCGGGGACCCGCCGTCCCGGGCCCAGCTCCGTCCCGCCCCGGCCGTGGCCGAGGGAAATGGGCTGATGCTGGTCGAGATAGCTGAGGTGCGGGCTATTCAGAGGTGCCCCTGTGAAACAGACCGGAAGAATCCACCGCCCGTTCGGCCGCAAGAGCTGAGGCGCCATCGATCAGTCTGGCAGCCTCCATGGCCCGGCGTTATTGCTTTGAGGGACGAAGCGAGCAAGCACTGGAAGCCTAGCGGGACGCAATACTTCGGGATCAGCTCTCAGCCCACTCGGTTCCTGGCTGCATGAGGCGGGGGAATGCATGTGCCAGTTCCAGCGCCACGAGCGTGGTCACAGGGTTTTCATTGGCAGCCCGACCGAGGAGATCGGCGGCACGTTTGACCCGGTACGCCACGGTGTTGGTGGCCAGATGAAGGGCTTGGGCTGCGGCGATCCGGCTGCTGCCGGCCAGCAGGAAGTGCCGTAGGGTGTCGCGGATGTCGGTCAGTTTCTGGTCCGGTCCGAGCAAACCCGCGAGCTGGACCTGCACGAATCTCGCGGCCCCCTGCGGGTCGGCAATTAGCAGCGCCAGCAGGCCGGCGTCGTCGTAATCCCAGAATTTCCGCTGCGGCGAAATCCTGGCGACCCGGGCGGCCTGCTGTGCCTCGAAGTGGCTTTCACGCAGGCCTGCCAGCCCGGAGCCTGGCCGTCCCGCCGCAAGCCGGATCCAGCCGGGGCGGGGCACCGCCCGGAACGCGTTCACGATCGAGGGGTCCGGGCGGGTGTTGAACCCCCACCAGAAGAGGGTGGTGCCCTGGTACTCGACGCTCAGGACGCCGGCCGCGCCCAGCGCCTTCGCCGCGTCGGTGCCGAATCGCTGGCGCGCCGCCTCGCGGTCCGGGATGTGCCCGCTGGTGGCGGGCCAGGCCAAGGCGACCAGATGGTGCCTGCCGAGCCGGATGCCCAGGATGCGTTCGGCGTCTTCGCCCGGCTCTTCACCGTCGAGGATTGCCGTGAGAACCCGCAGCCGTTCGGCTGGAAGCCTGCCATGCCACAGGGAGAGCTCGTCCTCGTACCCGTGCATGAGGTCGCTGACGTAGGAGTTCACGTAAGCGAAAAGCGCCGCGTTCAGCTCGCGCACTTCGGCGACCATTCGATCCGCAGGAATTTCCCGCTCGATGACGGCGAGCAGCGCATCCTGGACCCGGGTGTGGCAGGCCCAGACGGTGCGCAGCACGGAACCGATCGGGACGCCCTGCCGCACGGACAGCCGAACGTTCTCCTGTGCGCCGCGAGGGGCCACAATGTCCGCAGCCGCGGTGCCGCGGTGCAAGCCGATCAGGGTCGTGAGCAGGCACGCTTCACAGCCCTCCCGCTCGGTGCCTGTCATCATGCCGGTCGTTCCGGCAAGACTGAAGTCCTCATCTACCTGACGGACTATCTCTGCGGCAGCCTCGGCTGCCCATGCAGTAGCGGGCGCGCCGATTTCCGCCTCAGCGCTGGCAATGATCTCCGGATCCGACGCCGGACCGTCGCCCGCGCGGTTCGCTGTCGGGCGGAGACTCTCCATCCAATTCATCACTGCTACGAACCACCTTTGGTCTTGGCCATCGGAAGCCAAGTATAGGGATTGCGTACCGAGCCCTTTGCTCCCGGACGCCATACCGGACGACTTTTCTTGCCGTCCGGCACCAAGAACCACCTACGTGTCCCAGCCCACACTGGATAGCAACGGTGTTCGGAGGTGAACACCCGTCAAGCAACGGAGCGTGACACAGCACATGACAACAATCTCTGAGCTCAATAACTCATCTTCGGTCCTGACTAGGGCGATTGCGCAGATGATCGAGGCCCTCGGCGCCGACGCCGTCCTCCTGGACGACAACCAAGTCAAGGATTTCCGCGACCCCTACGAGGGCGACGACGCTAAGGACTACCAGCCCTCCTTCGTGGTCCAGCCCTCCACCGTGGAGGAAATCCAGGCCGTGGTCCGGATCGCCAACGAACTGCAGATCCAGCTCTGGACCTCCTCCACCGGACGCAACTACGGCTACGGCGGCTCTGCCCCGGTGGTCAACGGTTCCGTGGTCCTGAGCCTGCGACGGATGAACAAGATCCTGGAAATTAATGAAGCCGCCGGCTACGCGTTGCTTGAGCCCGGTGTCAGCTTTTTCGACCTCTACAACGAGATCAAGGCGCGCGGGCTGAAGCTCTGGATTTCGGTCCCGGACCTTGGCTGGGGAAGCATCGTCGGCAACACCCTGGAACACGGGTATGGCTACACCGTCAACGGTGACCACGCCAGCGCGGTCTGTGGCATGGAGGTGATCCTGGCCTCAGGCGATGTCGTCCGGACCGGGCTTGGCGCCATGAGCAACAGCCCGATGTGGCAGCGGCACAAGCGCGGTTTCGGCCCTTCTTTGGACAGCCTGTTCATGCAGTCCAACTTCGGCATCGTGTCCAAGATGGGCGTTTGGCTCATGCCTGAACCCCAGGTATTCACCACGGGGGCGATCATCTGCCATAAAGACGAGGACATCGCCCCGCTGATCGATGCCCTCCGCCCGCTGGTGCTGGACGGCACCATCCAGGGCCTCCCGCTGATCACCAGCTCGCCTGAACCAGAGGACGGCCGGGCGAACCCGATGCAGGATACTGCCGGTATGTCGAAGGCGGCGAAGCTGTCTGCGACACTGCCCCCGGGACGGTGGCATGCCCGCATTGCCTTCTACGGCCACGAAGCCATCGTGGAGGCGCGGCGCCGCATTGTCACCGACGCCGTCGCCCACCTTCCCGGCGTCACCGTGGACCTACGGTCCTACCGCGGCGACGTCAGCCCCGCCGAGGTCCACCCCCTGGACCTGGTCCCGGCCGGCATCCCCAACATGTTCCTGCTGGACATGATGAAGAAGCACATCGGCGAAAACGTGGGCCACATCGACTTCTCGCCCGCGATCCCGTTCGACGGCGAATCCGCCGCCAAACACGAGCTCATGGTCCGCACCATCCTGGAAGAAGCCGGACTGGTGGCAGGCTTCGGCTGGATTGCCAACACCCGCAGCCTCGTCGGCGCCTGCATGGTCTTCTTCGACGTGAACGACCCGGCCGAAGCGGCAGCCGCGCACGCCGCCGTCGACCTCATGTGTGAAAAGGCCGCCGAATGGGGCTGGAGCGAATACCGCGCCCACCCCTCGCTGATCGAGCACGTGGCAGAGAACTTCGACTTCAACGACCACGCCCTGACCCGCCTCTACACCTCCATCAAGGACGCCCTGGACCCCGCTGGAACGCTCTCGCCGGGCAACCACGGCATCTGGCCCTCGTCGGCCGAGAACTCCTAGAACTTCAAGAACTCCAATACCGAAAGGCACCACCATGTGGGAGACAGACAACAAGTTCCTCAACGGACCCTTCACCCCCTGGCATGAGGAGACCGAAGCCTTCAACCTTGAGGTCATCGGCAAGATTCCCGATGACCTGGACGGAGCCCTGTTCCGCACCGGGTCCAACCCAAAGTTCAAGCCACGCAATTCGGACCGCTATCACTGGTTCGAAGGTGACGGCATGGTTTACGCAACCTATCTCCGCGACGGAAAAGCCGCCTACCGGAACAAGTGGGTCATGACCGACGCGCTGAAAGTCGAGATGGAGGCGGGGGAGGCGGTCTACTCCGGGTTCGTCAACGGCGGCACGGCCCCATCACTGCCGGCCGGCGCCCCGCCCATGAAGAACGTGCCCAACACCAACGTCGGCGTCCTCGCCGATCGTCTGCTTGTGTTCTTCGAGGGCGGCCTGCCGCACCAGATGAATCCGCAGTCCCTGGAAACATTCGGAACATATGACTTCAACGGCGATGTCCCGTTCAGCTGCACGGCCCACTACAAGCTCGACCCGGACACCGGCAACATGCTCTTCTACTCCTACATGGGCACCAACGTCACCTGGTACGAGGCGGACCGACACGGAAAGGTCCTCGACACCTTCGCCTTCAGCACCAGTGCCCCGTCAATGTTCCACGACTTCGCGGTGAGCAAGAACCACGCGATCTTCTTCGTTACCCCTGGACTGTTCCTGGCACCCAACATCGGCCAAGGGAAGCCGGGCCTGGTGTGGGACCCCGCAGCCACGAACAACGGCGTCGAGATCGTCACCATGCACCGGACGACCCACGAAGTTCGGACCTACCGGGTCGACGAGACGTTCTTCCCGACGCACTTCTTCAATGCCTACGAGCGAGGCAACGAAATCGTCATCGAAGCCCCCCGCATCAAGGAACGCTTCGGCACCCCGGCGGACCGTATCACCCGCCCCGTCGACTCCCATGAGTGGTTCATGAACGCAATCCCGTGGCGCTGGACCGTCAACACGGCCACCGGACGCGTCACTAACCAGGCCACCAGCCACATCGCGGGCGAATTCCCCGCCATCAACCCGAACAAGGTCGGCCTGGAACACAAGTTCGGCTACTTCGCCACCACTCGTGGCCGGGACGCCGACACCATGAGCGACGGCCTTGCCAAGACGGACCTCACCAAGGAAACGGTCACGGTGATCGAGGGACTGGATGACCTGACCAACCCCTCAGAACCGATCTTCGTACCACGGGCCGGGGCCGTGAATGAGGACGACGGATACCTGCTCTCGATCTGGTGGAACCGCCAGACGGAACTATCAGAGCTGTGCATCTATGACACTTCCGATTTCGGGCGTACCCCGCTCGCCCGGGTGAAGCTTCCCGGGCGCGTTCCCTTCGGCTTCCACGGCAGCTGGTCTGACCGCGAGCAGATTGAAGATTCACTGCGGGTCCTCGCCAGCGAACACGCCAACTAATCCAGCCGCACAGTCCCGCACATCTAAACAGGAGCGACACCCCATGAGCATCACCACCACCGAAGCCCCAGCGACATTCGCCGGTCAGGCTACAACCCTCCAGTACATCGCCGGACAGTGGCGTGAGGGCCGGTCAGCGAAGACCCTCAACGTGACCAACCCCTACGACGACAGCGTGCTGACGACCATCCGCCAGACCTCCGTGGCCGACGTCGACGACGCCTACAGTGCCGCCGAGGCAGCCCAGGTCGGGTGGGCCGCACTGCCCCCGGCCAAGCGCCAGCAAGTGATGCGCCGTGCCGCGCAAATCCTTGAGGAGCGCCGCGAAGAGATCGTTCACTGGCTGGTACGCGAGTCCGGCTCCACCGTACTGAAGGCCAACATCGAGGTTTCCCTCGCCATCGGCATCACTCAGGAGTCGGCATCGTTCCCCACCCGGGTCCACGGCAAGATCTTCGATTCCAACACCCCTAACCGAGAGATGCGCGTCTACCGCAAAGCGATCGGCGTGGTGGGCGTTATCAGCCCCTGGAACTTCCCACTCCATCTATCCCAGCGGTCCGTCGCCCCGGCATTGGCTCTGGGTAACGCAGTGGTCCTCAAACCGGCCAGCGACACTCCCGTTACGGGCGGCCTCATTCTGGCACGGGTCTTCGAGGAAGCAGGCCTGCCGGCCGGGGTGCTCTCCGCTGTCATCGGAGCGGGCTCCGAAATCGGCGACGACTTCGTGGCCCACTCCGTGCCGGGGCTGATCTCCTTCACCGGCTCCACCCCGGTCGGACAGAACGTGGGTAAGGTGGCCACCAGCGGCGAACACCTGAAGAAGGTGGCCCTGGAGCTTGGCGGTAACGCCCCCTTGGTCGTTCTTGACGACGCCAACCTCGAAGCGGCCGTGGCCGCCGCCGTCCCGGGCGCTTTCCTGCACTCAGGCCAGATTTGCATGTCCGTCAACCGGATCATCGTCGAAGCCCCGGTCTACGAGGAGTTCGTCTCCCGTTTTGCCGAGGCTGCCCGGTCCGTGGCCCACGGCGATCCAGCCGCCGAGGGCACCCTGGTGGGCCCGGTGGTCAACGACTCCCAGCTCGCAGGACTCAAGCACAAAATCGCATGGGCCCGGGAGGCCGGTGCCCGTACCGTGGTCGAAGGCGAGATCAGAGGCAGGGTCGTGCCCCCGCACGTCTTTGCCGACGTCACCCCTGACATGGAGATCGCCCGCGAGGAGATCTTCGGTCCCATGGTCGCCATCCTGAGAGCCGAGGATGAGACGCACGCACTTGAACTCGCCAACGATCACGCTTACGGCCTCTCCAGCGCCGTCTTCACCCAGAACCTCGAACGCGGTCTGCAGTTTGCCCACAAGGTCAAGGCCGGTATGACCTTCATCAACGAGATGACAATCCAGGATGAAGCGCACGTGGCCTTCGGCGGGCAACGCAATTCCGGGTTGGGTCGCTTCAACGGCGACTGGGCCATCGAGGAGTTCACCACCGACCACACAATCGGAGTCACTCGTCTCTGAATCAAGCGGGAACAATCGAAAGTGGCCTGCACGGAAACCACGTCCGGGCAGGCCACTTTCGTGCCGCCAAAGCACCAATTGGGCATGCAGCGTGGCGCGGGCCGAAACACACGGACTGGTCATCCCAGGCTTATGCAACGGCGCAGCGCAGAGCCTTCGTGCCCCACTTCTGCAAGGGGTCCGGTGAGTGTCGGTCATGCCGTTATGTACCCGCTTTGGCTATGAGATGTTCGGAAAAGAGGAACGAACAGCCATTGACCCTTGTCGATTCCCAGACTGTGCAATGCCAACTCGGTGGGTGTGTGATCGCAGTCATCACCGACGCTTCGAGAGCATTAGGCCGGAGCGGGGCCACATCACGGACAGCGTGAACTTGTCGTGGCCCGCACTGTCCCGGCAGACTTCTGGGCCCGGCAACAAAATGGGCAAAAATGAGGGTGTGCACAATGTGCACACCCTGGGCTTCGGATCGGGCCGTACTGGTGCCGGTCTGGCCCGTACTCGGCAACCTAAGATCGCCGCCAGCGGCAGGCACGTCGCCATCCCGGTCTTCTGGGTGATGACTGTCGAAGACTGCAGGATCGCCAGAGTCAGCGACTACCGGGACGTGTTCCGGATATTGGCGGGGCTTGCGGTGGCCGCCCGCAACTGTTCACGGTGCCGCCCCGCTTGGGCAGCGTGTCTGAATCCGCTGGCCTATGTGTGCGCCGAGCCGTGGGACGTTCGGCCCTGTCAGCCTCCGGCCTGGGGTGCTCACGATTGGAACGGGGGCACCTGAGTTCAGCCGCGCCGGGGGGTGTGCGAGGGAAGGGACAATGATGGGCGAAAGCGACAAGAACCAGGACCAGCCATCGTCGGATTTGACCGGTAGCTCCGAAGTCGACCTTGAGGGGAGGGTGGCGGCGCTCCTAGCCCGCTGGCCCTCGGCCGGCCTCGCGGCCGCCGTGGTCAGGAACGGAGCCGTGGACTGGTTCCTAGGGCACGGAGCGGCGGATATCGAGTCTCGGACGCCGATCACCGCCGACACCGTGTTCCGTGTGGGTTCGCTGACCAAGACTGTCACGGCCGTCGCGGTGATGCAGTTGTGTGAGCAGGGCCGCGTCGATCTCGACGCGCCCGCCAACGAATACCTGCGTACCTTCCCGCTGATCCCGGCCCACCCGAGGTTCCGCCCCGCAACCATCCGGCACCTTCTAACCCACACGGCCGGCATCGGCTACTGGCGGCGACTGTCGGATGTGATATACCCGGGCTTCGGCTCCGGAGACACCGCACGCTCGGCGCCTTCGCTCGCGGACTACTACCGGAAAGGTTTGCTGGTCGAGGTGGAGCCCGGCACCAAGTGGGCTTACACCAACCACGGCTTCGCCGCACTCGGCCAGGTCGTCGAGGACGTCACCGGCGAACCTTTCGACCAGTACCTGCGCGCCAGCATCTTCGACCCACTCGGCATGGACCACACAGATCTCGTCCGCTCGGCTCGGGTCCTGGGCCGCTTGGCCTCAGGGTACGTGATGCGTTCGCATGGGTTGGCGGCCGTCGCCGATTTCGCCGTACCGACAGCCGCGGGCTGCGGCGCCTACTCCACCCCCAGAGACATCGCACGCTACATCGCCGCCCTTTTGCAGGGAGGCACCAACGACCACGGCTCGGTCCTGAAACTCGAGACCGTCGCATCAATGTTCGAACCCCATTATCGACCCGATCCCGGGGTGGCCGGCATGGGGCTCGGCTTCGAACCCGGCGAGGCGGACGGTCACCGGACCGTCGGCAAGGGTGGCATCTTATCCGGCTTCCTGTCGGCGATCCTGCTTGCACCCGACGACGGCGTAGGTGTCGTGGTTCTCGGGAACACCGGGCGGCTCGACGGTCGTGGCGTGCCCGAACCGCTGGCAGAGGCCCTTCTGCGCCGACTTCTCTCGCTGCCCGACGACCCGGTCCGAGCCGACATCGCCCCGCACGCAGAGAACTGGCACAGGTTCTGCGGCTGGTACGGCCCCGAGCCGGGCCCGGTCACGAATCTGTTCACCAGAGTGGTGCTCGGGGCCGGGGTCGAGGTGGTGGTCCGGAACCGCTGCCTCATGCTCAAGCCGCTTACCCTGGTCCCCTCCATGCGCCACGGCGTGCCCCTCCGCCCCGATGATCCCCACGATGACCGCGTGTTCCGCGCAGTGTTCCCTGACTTCGGCAAGAGCTTCCGCGTAGTGTTCAGCAAGGAGCAGCGAGGCGGCAACGCCGCCGGGCTTCTCATCGATCTCGTGTCCCTTCGACGGCGGTCCGACAACAGCAACCCGAGAACCTGGATCGCCGGCGCCGCGGCGGTTACAGGCATCGCGCTTGCGGCGCGGCAGGTACGGAAGATCTGACCAGGGGAAGAGCGCTACCGCAGCTACCTTGAGCCCGAGGAGTTTGGAGCTGCCGATTCAAGGCTCAATCGAGACGGTGAGGGTAAACGGTCACTGATTCCGCCGGGACGCTGACGACGATCCCGATGCTGGGCGCTTAGCCTTCTCTCATCGAGACTCAGTGCGCCGTGCGGGTTGGCCCCGTGGGCCGCACCGGGCGCTACAGGACCCAGTTGCAGCCGCGGTTGGACTTCTCCAGCAGGACCAAGTTTTCAGGACAAAGAAGTGCCGCACACATCTCGATGCTGGGTGCGGCAGTTGGCGGGAGGTCTTTGGCGGGGAGAATTGGGGGTGTGGACAGTGTCCACACTCTGGGTCACGGACTGGGCCTTACCGGTGCCGGACTGGCCCGGATTCCGCATGTTTCGGCGGGAGTCTAGTGTTTGAAAGGGCCGGAACCCGGTTCGAGTCCCACCTCGGGCACGTGTTTTCCCTGTTCAGGGGCTTGCGGTCCGCTGAATGTGTACAAATCTCCATGTATGGGCCCCTGCGGGGCCCATTTTTGTTGGTGGCCGTTGCGGTTTGGCGGCTCCTTCACCTGGCTTGACAGCTGTGTTGCTGCTTTCTCCTTCATGGCCGGGAGCGCTGCATGACTTGCTGAGACTTGGGGTCAGTCGGGCCTCCTTTCCTGCTGTTTGTGTCGGGCGTGGTTCGCCTTGTACCTATTCATCTCCCAGAGTTGTGGTGATGACATGACCTGCGGGAAGTTTCTGGGAGATTTTCTGGTCCTCGATTCGTTCCTTTTCTTGGCCGGGGAGAGATGGGCGGGCGTTTGTCCGGCAAAGGTTGTGCGGACATTGTCCACACCGATGTAACGTGATGCCGTAGAACACCGGTGACCCTCCTGCCCTGGTCCAGGCGAGTGCCGGAAAGGAGAAGCGATGAAGACCCCTCCCTACCTGCGCTGGGACGAATCAGGCCAGCAGCAGCTCCTCGCCCGGGCCGAAGCGCTGCTCCAACGGCGAAGACGGTGCCTGCTCGGAATAGCCGGGGCGCCCGGCGCCGGAAAATCCACCATCTCCGATTGGCTGCTGGAGCACCTGCTCACCAACCATCCCCGGCAGGTCGCCCTGGTCCCCATGGACGGATATCACCTGGCGCAGTCGCTGCTGGAGTCCCGCGGGCTGGAGCACCGCAAGGGCGCTCCGAACACCTTCGACGGTGCCGGGTACGTCGCCTTGCTGCGCCAGCTGCGCTCAGAGACTTCGCGGGAGATCTTCGCACCGGTGTTCCGCCGCGAAGTCAACGACGCGATTGCCGGGGCAATCGCCGTCCCGCCGGAAACACGCCTGATCATCACCGAGGGCAACTACCTTCTCTTAGACGAGGCCCCATGGAACGAGGTTGCATCCCTCCTGGATGAAACCTGGTTCGTGGAGCTCGAACAGGACGAACGCGTGCGCCGGCTCACCGCCCGGCACCTGAGGTTCGACAACGACGCCGCCATCGCCGAATGGCGTGCAACCGGCAATGACGAACGCAATGCCCGGCTGGCAGCTGCAGGAAGCCAGCGGAGCACGCTCGTCATCAAACACACACCCGCGACCGTCGCCGCGCCCGGCCGCGAGTAAGCGACCGGAAACCGAGCCGCGGCTCCGGCGGCGTTACTCGCTACCTGGAACACAAAATGCCCACAAGCCTCATCATCGATGAGTGCCCACCAAACGTGCCTTCGTAGCTCTTCTGAGCGGCGCAGTAATAATCCGGGCTATCGGCCAGCGGCTATGGGAGCCCGGAGAGTGGCCTGAGGGCGAGACAGGTCTTCGCCTGCTGAGCTTCCCAGCAAGCACCAAGGTTGACGTACCCATAATGGACCGAAGCTCCGGTCAACCGCTATTTGATCGGAGCTTCGCCAATTGACAGGCATGAGCGTCACGACACCCGCTGCCCTGGAATGTGTCATCTTCCCACTAGAAGCCTTCTGCACTAACAACTAGACGGCGGTCCCCATACCTAAGCCAAACCCTCGCTGGGCGTGCCCCGGCGTACCGCAGGGGCATGAGATGTGTGGCGTTGAAGGTCATGGATGAACGCAGTGAGCGCGGCCGCGTTGCGGGCGTCGTCGGCGAGGCCGACAAGCTGAGAGGCGATGGTGGCCAGTTTTTTGTTGGTGTGGTTGCTGTGGACACGGAGCAGAGCGAACGCTGCATCGGCACCGATGCTGAGCCGTCCCATAAGAATGCCCACGGCTCTTTCGATGACGGCGCGGGCGCGGACGGCTCCGGCGACGGCATCCCTTGTGGCCCGTTCAGTTTCGGCGCGGACAGTTGAGGTCAAGTCGACCATGATTCCCGTGATGGAGAAGAGCCTGCCGTTTGCGTCGAGGACGGCCTCCCCGGTAGTCAGTACCCTGTGTTCGCGCTGGCGGGAGTCAATCAGGCGGTGGTAGGTGGTGAAGTACCCCCCGACCTCGGCCAGGTCGGTGTGCAATTCCCGTATTTTTGCCCTGTCGCCCGGGTGCTTGTGCGCCAGGACGAGCTCAACGGTGGGCACGACCTCTCCGCGCTGGTATCCGTGGATCCGGTAGAGCACATCGGACCACACCACCACCCCGGTCACGGCATCGATGAGAAACGCCCCCGAGGTGCAATCACTAGTCTCCAGCGCGCTGGAGTACGTGAACATGCTGTCCAAAGTACTCATACCGTTCGCACCAGTCCTCCGTGGGAATCCCCCGGCATGGGGCAAAGATCGGTGATCAAACCCACTCCGACACACTCACGGACGGCACGGATACCCTCGACAGCCGGCACCTTGTCCGGGAACAGGCCGGATACCGCCACGACCGTCCCATCGGGAGCCTTCAACCTAAAGCCGAAAGACGGGTTCCCGTCGTGAAAAAGCTCGAACGCTCCGATCATAGTTACCCTTCCGGACGCCCGGCGGAAAACCCAGGGCGACCTCATCAAATCCGAAAGGCACCGCTGTGCCCCGGCTGGCCCGGTAACGGGAGAGGGCGTACCCAATGCGACCCCAGCCACACCCACTTCTACGGTACGGACGAGACCGCGTACGGGCGAGTAGGCGGTCGCCAGCCAGGAAGACCGGCGGACGGGTTCGGACAACTCGTCCTGGTTCCTGGGAGTTCATCTTTGTTCGGCCTTCCTTCGGGATTCCGCGTTCACCGCTTCATGGTGCGAGACCCGGTCGACGCGTACTACCGCGACGTGCTCGCGGACTACCAGGCCGCATCCGGCGATCGCATGCAGGTGACGATCAGCGTCGGACGGTATTAGCCGCGAAGACCTCGCCGATCTACTCCCTGCCTTATGCCATCGCCGAGGGGGAGTTCTTTATCGTCGGCCCGAATCCCGCCGTGCTGGCAAACCAGCGCCTGCTGCGGAAAGTAGGAGTCTCTGCGGGACGGATCCATCAAAAACGCCTCACACAATGTGAGTGCAGCCCGGCGACCTCCGTGCCAGGCCACTGGTCGACTCCCTGTCGCGTCGGCCATCAGAAGGCGGTTCTTTGCCTGCGCCAGCTATGAAAGTACACAGGACAAAGTGCTATGACTGAATCATTGCCACACAAGGAAAGGGACACATCATCGTAAGCAACATTGCCGTGGTCGGCCCTGAATTCTTCGGATCGGCCCTGGCCTGTGAACCTGACGATACCGGGACCCCTGGGGTTCCCGCGCGGCATGCACGTTTGTGCCCGTGTTGACCAACGACAAGACGCTCAGGGCCCGGCGCGGCCCGCTTCAGCTGATCTTCGGCCTTTTCCTGCTCGGGGTGCTCGCCTTCGCGCTGGGACTTCTCGGGCCCGGCTTGCTCAGTGGTTTGCGCACTGAGAACGGCCCGTTGTTGCTGTCCCCGGAATGCATTGTCGAAACCGCTGAAGGGGACGTCGGCCTCAACCGTGAACAGGCCGAGCTGGCAACGACGGCCGTCGCGCTCCTGGCCCGCGGGATGGGGGCCCCGGACACCTCCGGCATCGACGAGGCAGTGTTGCAGCGCCTGGCCGAAGGACCCCCCGAAAACGCTGGTCCTGCCCTAGCCTGCCGGGGCTCGGACGCCGGCGATCTGCAGGAACAACAGCTGGGTGTCACTGGCCTGACGCCGCGCGCCGAGGAGGTCCGCGAAGCAATGACCGAAGTGTTCGGTGACCAAAGCCTGGGCGGGTTCGCCCCGGGTGGGATCGGTCAAGGACACGGAGCGGACTCAACGCACTACGACGGCCGGGCAATTGACATCTTCTTCCGCCCGGTGACCGAGGAGAACCGCCGTGAGGGATGGATACTTGCCCACTGGCTCGTCGCTCATGCCGAGGACCTGGACATCCAATACGTGATCTTCGACGACCGGTTCTGGAGCGTTCACAGCTCCCGGGGGCAGTGGAACGACTACGACGCACCCGAGCCTGGCAACGAGATCCTGCGTCACCTTGACCACGTACACGTGGACGTGCTCGGCGGAAGTTCTGACTAAGACTGAGGTCAGCCCGGGCTCATCCCCTCAGTCCCCCTGTCCAACTCCATTGCTGGAAAGCCGAATGCTGGCGCCACAGTCTAAATGGAAGGGTCCCATCGGCTGTAGGTGGCTGACCGGATAGACAGCCCTGAGCACAAGGCGGCATCTTGGCCACCGGATCAGCCATGTCAGCAGAACAACGCGAGCCCCCAGTACTCCTGGCAGGCGCACTGGTATTCGCCACCATGGTCGCCTTGTGGGCACTCTATCTCGGTGGTTCGGACAGGCTCGTCAGCAACCGTGCCGAGTCAACCACTGATACTATCCGAGCTGCCCGAATGGTCCCGAACTAATCATGGTTGTTGAAGCAAGCCCCCGGACCTAAGCCGCTGAGCATATCGAAGGCAGGCAGGACCCTGGAACGTGTTGCAGTGGGGGATCCCTCAGCGGTGCACCTCATCCCCGAATAAGGCACTCCTAAGAAGACGGGCCGCATCTTCCGCCAGGGTGCGGCCCGTCTTTTCGCCCGGTGGTCAGGACTTTATGCGTTGCGAACGGACGGCAACCCCGCCGATGATCCCGGCAAGTCCCAGCGGCACGGCTGCCAGGGCCGCGAGGTGCGGCAGCAGGCTGTCGCCCGCCACGAGGTTGAGTCCGCCAATGATCACGGCCGGGGCGGCGATCATCCCGGTGACCCAGACGGGGTCACCGCGGTACAACGCCCAGCCTGCGGCGGGCAGCCCCAGGAGCGCGCCGGCCAGGATGAGTGTGTTCCCGATCTGGTCCCGCTCAAAAGCATTCGTGACGGACCCGAGGTAGAGCTTCTGGCTCAGGCCCAGGCACAGCAGGACGAGGCTCACGGCGGCCGCTCCTGCCCATGCTGCCCTTGCGGGAACGGTCGATCCTCTCATGAGCCCTCCCCCTATCACTTGGTGAACTAGAACCGGGCTGACTGGACGCTGCCGACATCGAGCGTCACGGTGAAGACCCAGCCCGTGCCTTGTCCGTTTTCCAGACGTAGCTGTAAGTGCCGCTAACCGGATCGTACGCCAGGGTGCTTGCTCCCGGTGTGGTTGTCGGGGTAATCCATAATTCCTGACGGCGGCGCTTCGGACACGAACGAGTGACTATCCACAGCGGGCATCTCTTATGACCGACGATCCATGCCGACGCCTGTTGCCGACAGGGGAAGCGGCTGGCCCAAGGGACTGAGGCTGCAACATCATGAAGTCCTGCCCTAGCGGCTAGTCCTGTCGCGCCCACCGGTACGGACTTGCAATGTCCCGTTAGAGGATCGGCGGATTCAGGCGGTCATTGCAACAGGAGTCCTTCGATCAATTCGATCGGTTTTCTGAACTCTAGTCTTTTGCGTGGCCGGTCGTTGAGTTCCTGGGCGACCCAGTCGAGGTCTGTCGCGCTGTGGATGCCCAGATCGGTGCCTTTCGGGAAGTACTGGCGGAGCAGGCCGTTCGTGTTTTCATTGATGCCGCGCTGCCAGGGCGAGTGCGGGTCGCAGAAGTAGATGTCGATGCCGGCGTCGATCTTCACGGTTTTCCAGTCCTGCATCTCGATGCCCTGGTCCCAGGTGAGGGAATGCCTCAGCGCCTCGGGAAGCGTCTTGATCTTCGCGATCAGCGCATCACGCATCTGCTCGGCCCGGTACCCGTCCGGCAGATGAACGAGCATCGTGTAGTTGGTGGTTCTCTCCACGAGGGTCCCGATCGCGGACTGGTTGCCTTTGCCGATGATGAGGTCCCCCTCCCAGTGCCCCGGCATGGCCCGGTCCTGAACCTCGGGAGGACGTTCGGAAATGTTGATCATGCCCGGGATCCGGTTCTTCCGCTGGCCGGCTTTCCTGCAGGGCTGCCTGACCGCCCGCCCGGTGCGCAGGCACGCCGTCAGATCACGCTTCAGCGCCCCGCGGGACTGCACGTACAGGGACTGGTAGATCGTCTCGGGTGACACCCGCATCTCCGGCTCATCGGGGAACTCGACCCGGAGCCGTCCTGCGATCTGCTCCGGCGAGTACTTCTTTTTCAGGTCTTCTTCCACCTTCGCACGCAGCACGGTGTTCGTGTGCAGTTTCGCCGGTTTCGGCCGCGAGGCCCGCTCATACGCCAGCGCGTGGGCCGAGGTCGCCCGGTAAGGCAATCCTGCCACCGAGTTACGCCGCAGCTTCCGGGACACTGTCGAGGCCGACCTGCCCACCCACCGCGCCGATCACCCTTCGGGAGCTTCCCTGGGCTTGCAGAACCGCGATCTCTCCCCGCTGGGCGAAGGTCAGGCACCGGCCCTTCAGATCCCGGCCGCGGCGGGGCCTGACACCCCCGGCCCCGCCAGGACCCGGCGCCCGGTCCGCCTGCTCGTCTTGATCGGCACCACCGCGTCGGTGATGAAATCACCGGCCTGCATCCCGGCCCAAAACACCTGCAGCCAATCCGGTCTCACGTAGATCGAATACCTCGCCATACAACACCCATCCGCTAAGTGTTGCAATCACCGCAAGAACCCAAGGATCCTCCTAAGGCGCATCCCCGCTTGCCGGCCGCGCACCCGGGTCCGGGCTTGCGGCGGGTGCTTCCCGGCGAGGGACGTGTGTACCCCCGCCGGGTGGCTCGAACGCGGTCAGTCAGTGTCCGCACCTGACGGTCAGTGCGCAGCCCGAAGGGCCTCATAGTCGAGCAGCGATTGCCGGGCGTAGCTGAACGACCAGTCGACAACAGCTTCGGTGGCGGCCTCGGATTTGCCCAGGTAGCCGAGGATTTGGCCTGCCGCGGGGCTTTGCGCGTGGGCGCGTGCGAGCAGGAGTGCGCACGTGCGGACGTAGTCGAAGAACGGGACAAACTCGAGTCCCGCCAGGTCGATGGATCCTTTCATGTCATGGAACTGGCGCACGTAGTAGTCGCGTTCGTCGTTCTGCAGATGCCCTAGGAACGGATCCGACACTGCCTGCAGCACCCGTTGGAGCTGGACCACGCGCTTACCCTCACCATGCGCTGCCACATCCAGCACGCTGCTGCTCGGCTGCGGGATGCCGCCATAACGTTGCAGCACTGACTGCCCGGCCTCCTTCACCTGGAGCAGCAGCGCATCCCCATCGGGGGACTGCAGTAACTGCAGGAAGCAACGGGTCCCGACGCTCCCGACGCCGACGACACGGCGGGCCAGATCGGTAGGGGTGTACTGGGCCAGAACGGTGCGGACGTCGAGACTGACCGTGCGGCGGTATTCGGCGAACAGGCGCGGTACCACGTCGGTGATCTGCGCGGGCGCAGTCGTCATTGCCGGAGGCCGTTCAACGAAACGCAGGCGACCGTCGTGGTCTATCTGCGTGGTGCGACGCACGGCCCGCTGGTTGGTGCGCTTCCTGGCCGTCCTGATCGCGTGGTGCAGCACCTTCTGGGCGTCCGCGCTCAGGAGGCTGCGGGCGAATTTGATGTTGCTATGCATGTAGTAGCGCTCGTACGGGTTTCGTTCTAGCATCGTCGTCAGTGCGCTGCGGTACGCCCTCACGGTCCCTTGTGCTGCCTTGCGCACCTCGCGTTCCGTGTACTCGGCGTGCATTCCACCGACCACCACGCTCGTGACGAGCCGCTTGAGGTCCCAGTCCCACGGGGCTGCGCCGGCCTCGTCGAAGTCGTTGAGGTCGAAGACGAGTTTGCGTTCCGGGGAGGCATAGAAGCCGAAGTTGCTGATGTGCGCGTCACCGCATGCCGCGACCACGATCCCCGAGTGCGGGTCGCGGGCGAGGTCCATGGCCATCAGCCCGGCCGTCCCTCGGTAGAACGCGAAGGGGTTCTCGAGCATGCGCTCCATCCGCAGGGGCACCAGTTCCTGGTTGCGGTCTTCGTTCTGCTCGCGGATATGAGCGACGGCGTCACGATGTGCAGTGCTCCGCTCGGCCAGTGCACTCCGCGGCGTGGTCCGGCGCAGTTGGCGGCCGCGGGCATACGCATCGGCACGGCTCAACTGCAGCTCTTCGTGAACCGGTGCGGAGTAGGACTCGGCAGGCATGACGTCATTGTGGGCGCTGCCACCCCGTTCCGCAACCACCCAGAGCGAGGTGGCGATCAGCCAGCCCTTGTTGAACGCATACGCATCCTCGAAGGGGGCTTGAAGGTGGCCGGCCGGCCGGTGGGGAACGGCTAACGGGACAGTCTGTGCGGGCGGGGGTCCGATAATGTTTCGCTGTGTCTCGCGGGTGCCCGTTGCCGGTAGGGGTCCCGGCAACGGGCACCCGCGGCCCCGGCAAATTCTGCGAAGACCGTAGCCGCAATTCCCCTAGAACAGCGGCCAGGGCACCGCCGACATCTCACCGCTCGGCGCCGGAAATCGCCCTGCCAAGCGCAACCGGGCGCAGCGCGCAGCGAGCGATGCGATTTCTTCGGCGCTGAGCAAGTCCGCCAGGTTTCGGCCCAGCCCACCGTGCAGTCCTTCGCTGACACGGTCGATGCCGTCGCGTTCCTCGGCGGTCAGAGCGTCACCCAGCCATCCCCACAGCACCGTGCGCAGCTTGTGGTCACGGTGAAAGGTGAGCCCATGGTCCACGCCGTGCCGGTGTCCGTCCATCATGGCAAGAACGTGGTCGCCTTTGCGGTCGGCGTTGTTGACGACCGCGTCGAACACCGCCATGCGTCTGAGCGCCGGCGAGTCTTCGTGAACGAGGGCGACCATCCGTCCGTTTTCATCTCGTCCCTTGAGAACGTGTTTCCAGCCCGTCTCCGGCACGTGCTCCGTTGCGACCAGTTTTACGGCGCTTTGGGCGGGGTCTTGCTCCTGCCAGAGCTGCACCATTCCTTCGCCCAGCGGACCATCGCGCAGCCAGGTCTGCGGCGCGACGTCCCAGCCGAAGACCTGCGAGACCAGGTAGGCGGCCACCTCCCGGTGAGCTAGGGTGCCGTGGGGAAAGTCCCACAGCGGACTTTCGCCTGCTATCGGCTTATAGACGACCGCCACGTCTCCGATGCTGCCCAGAAACGTGGCGTTTGAAGCCGTCGTGATGCGGCCGGTGAGCGTCAGCTCGGCGGTCACTAGGTCCGGCGCTGGCATCAGACCTCGGGAAGGGTGCAGATATGCCCGCCGGCGTCTATGGGGTAACCGCAGAGCGAGCACGTCGGACGCCCGGCGCCCACGATCTCACGGGTGCGCTTGGCGAATGCGCGGGCGGTGCCGACCGGCATTCGCACCAAGAGCATTTCGGACTCGTTGTCGCCGTCCTCATTAAGCGATTCGTCGATGTCATCAGCATCGACATCGGTGATGGGGTGGGCCTCTATTACGACCTGGGCCGTGGTTGGGTCCCAACCTAAGCTCATGGCGCCGGTGCGAAACTGCTCCTGAACGGACTCGAGCTGGTCATTGTCGACAAGTTCAATGGGAGTATTCGTGGGAACGCTGAAGGGGTTGCCCTCGACGGTGATGAGCTGGTCGAGAATTTCGTCGATCTTCTCCGCGAGCAGGGCCGACTGCTGCTTCTCCAGGGCAATACTGACGATCTGTGCCCCTGCGCGCACCTGAAGGTAGAACGTGCGCGCTCCCGGAAGGCCAATGGTGCCAACGACGACGCGATCTGGCCAGGCAAACTCATGAACACGTGTAGGCATGTCAGTATTTTAGGCACATGAGGTTCATGGAGCCTTTTGCCCTGCGCCGCCGCCCACCGGCGCGTCGCCAGAGTGGATGCCGTTTGACAGCCACGACAGATCACCGGCGTCGGTGTTGGTCGCGTAGACGCTCGGCCGACTAGCGCCGTAGCGCACGATTGATACGGAGGCGGGGCCCACGTTGATTCGCTGGAACAGGTCAAGGTGCATGCCGAGCGCGTCGGCGAGGATTGACTTGATGATGTCACCGTGACTCACCGCCACCCACACGGCCCCTGGCCCGTGCTCGGCTTCGAAGGCTGCATCGTGGCGTCGAATCGCTGCCACCGACCGAGCCTGCATCGCGGCCATGGATTCACCGCCGGGAAAGACGACGGCGGATGGTTGCGACTGCACAACCGGCCATAAATCCTCGGTCGCGAGATCACTGAGCGCGCGGCCCTGCCACTGGCCGTAATCGCACTCGGTGAGATCGAGATCGACAGGCGCGTACGGCGTGCCAGCCTGGCGGTCGAGGATGAGCTGGGCGGTCTGCTGACAACGCTCAAGAGGGCTCGACACCACCCCGACTACGGGCACGGCCGCGAGCCGTTCTCCAGTCAGAGACGCCTGGTCGCGCCCGATCTGGTCCAGGCTGACGCCGACGGCCCGACCGGCCAGCAGTCCAGTGGCATTTGCTGTGGTGCGGCCGTGCCGCACGAGAATCACTGTCGCCATCCACCCAGCCTAGCCACCCCCTCGACCGCGACGTGAACCGTGCCGGGCCGCGCGTCGAACTGGAGGCAGATAAAGCACTAGCGGAGCCCTTCAAGCACACCGACGCGATAAAAGCCGCCCAGAACGCACCAGAGCCGGCCTCGCCGCAGCCGCGGTCAACAACCGCCACGGTGGAAGACCCGAAAAATGTCGCCATCAAGACCCATGGCCGTTTCGTCACTTGCTCGCTCTCGCGCGGATTCTAGCCCGCGGTAGCTGTACGCAGGTATGTCAAGCACCCGCATCGGACTTTTCGTCGTTGATCTGGCCTATCTCGCACCAGCTATGCTGGATTTAGCCAAGCAGCCGGCTCCCCGATCACTCCGGAAGGCTCCGGCATGGCACTCTCCTCAGAGCACCCGATCCCACACCTCAATTCAATCGCCTCCGTCCCTTCAGCTGAAGGCGAGGTACGGGCTGCGCGTCACGTGTTTGGCCGTTGGCCGCTTGTTCCTTCGCGGGAACTTAGACGCATCCGTCAGATCCTGCTGCACGCCGAGAGCGCCGCTGGAAATAGATTGACGGACGACTTGCCTGAGTCCGCGAGGGACCTCCTCGAGCATGTGACAGTGGAGCTGCAGCATCGAGGACAATTAGGTAGCCCCATCCAGCCTGCGCATAGCCATTCAGTCCAGGCACACACGTGGCCTTGGAAGAAAGGGGCGCAAGTTCATGGTCGGTCCCTTTGAACTCATCGCGGCCACGGAATTTTATAGCTGAACGGTACCAACGGGAGTTAGGCGGCTGAATGTTCGGGATGTCCTTGGATTAGTTGATCCACGCGGTCGGGGGAGCGCGAGGATTCTGGGTCCCTGGTGGTGGTGAAGCGTTCGGGGAGTCTCGCCCGTGCGGCAGCGAGGGTTGCCGAGCGCCGGCCACGGTGAATGCCACGAGGTGCATTCCGCCGGCGAGGATCCAGGAGGCCGGCCGTACCCTACTCTGACTTGGCCAGCAGACCTTGAGTCGTTGGGTTCGATCACCATAAAGTGATTGCGAACGACAAGCACTCCAGGAGATGACATGTCCCTCGTCCGCGTGCATAACTTCTCGGTCTCCCTCGACGGCTTTGGCACCGGCGAGGGCCAGCAACTAGATGCCCCGTTCGGTCACGCAGGCTCACGGCTGGTGGAGTGGGCTTTCGAGACGCGCACATTCCGCGAGATGGGCCTCCACGGGGAGTCGGAGGGATCCTTCGGCGTCGACGAGGCGTTCGCCAGCCAGTGGGGCCCCGGGATCGGCGTGGAGATCATGGGGCGCAACAAGTTCGGCCCCCAACGCGGTCCCTGGGAGGACGATGAATGGAAGGGATGGTGGGGCGATAACCCTGTCTTCCAAACCCCTGTCGTTGTTCTTACACACCATCCCAGGCCGGTCCTTGAGATGGAAGGCGGAACAACCTTCCATTTCGTGGACGCCGACCCCATCTTCGCGCTCAAGCAGGCCCGCGCCCTGGCCGGTGACCTCGATGTCCGGATCGGTGGCGGCGTCAGCACGGTTCGACAGTTCCTCGAGGCCGACCTGATCGACCACATGCACATCGTCCAGGTGCCGATCGTCCTGGGCCGGGGCGAGCGGCTCTGGGATGGACTCGAAGGACTCGAACAACGCTTCGAAATCGAAGCGACCCCTTCTCCAGCCGGAGTTCTCCATCTGATCTTCACCCGTCCCGCCGCCCGGTAGGCCGGCATGGGGGCGGGTCCTCGCCCTCGGTCAACTGAGACTACTCGGCGATGTCCTCCGCCCATAGTTCGGCGTGTTCGTCCTGGAATGTGCGCATCATCTCGACGCATCGGGCATCATTCAACACCACCACTTCTACGCCGCGTGAGCGGAGAAGTTCGAATTCGCCGGGGAATGTCTCGGCCTCTCCCACCACCACGCGCGGAATCTTGAATTGGATGATGGTCCCGGTACACATCGCACACGGCGCCAATGTGGTGTAGAGGGTTGTGTCCCGGTAGCTCTTCTGGCGTCCGGCAGCACGCAGGGCAGACATCTCGCCGTGGGCGATTGGATCGCCGTGCTGGACACGCCGGTTGTGGCCGCTGGCAATGACGACGCCGCCGCGGGCCAAGGCAGCACCGATCGGAATACCGCCCTCTCGAAGGCTCTTTTGTGCGGCCTCGTAGGCAGCCTCGAAGACCGGGTCTGTGATGGTTCGTTCAGTTTCGGACATGGGTGCAGTCTAAATCCCGCGCGTCGAAGAATAGTTGGTGGATAGGGCGAGCTGCCAGGGCGGCCGTCAGCGTACCCAGGACTTCATGCAGCACCCGATCCGTACGGACGAGTGATCGCTTCGAGGAAATGCCCATCAGGATCCGCGAAGTAGATGCCACGTCCGCCGTCGTTGTGGTTGATCTGCTGCGGGCGGGACCGTCCCGGGTCTGCCCAGTAGGGGATGCCCTGGGCCCGAATCCTTGCGTGAATTCCGTCAAAGTCCTCCTCGCTGACCAGGAAGGCGTAGTGCTGCGGTGAGATGGGCCGGTCTGCCGTGGCGAAATCGAGGGCCACTCCGTGGTCGAGGGACACGGTCATGAATGACCACATGGCCTGGGGTCTCGGCAGTCCGAGCACGTTGGCCAGGAACTCCGCCGAATGGCGCTTGTCTGTGGCATAGACGATGGTGTGGTTGAAACTGACCGTCAAGGTGGCCTCCTCGGCTGTCTTGTCTGCGACAATCTACGTCCAGCGCTCCTGCGGTATCAGGAGTTGGCGATCGGCAGCACCAGCATGTAGCCGGTCGGCAGCTCGCTGCTCCAGCGTCGCGGCTCGCGGACGACGAACTGCGTCGCCAACTGTTCGGGGGTGAGCAGGGCGTTGGGCGCGGGGGACGGTCCCCACCGGTCGTCGCCGTAAGGGTAGAGCGGATCCTGGACACGGATGCCGGTGACCGGGAACTCCGGGAACTGGTCGGGATCGCCGAGTGACTCGAAGCCGCTCATCACCCATACGTGGCGGCCGCGCCACATGACCAGCCCGACCGGCCGATCCGTGTCGGCAATGGCCCTCGCCGCGGTCTGCAGCGCTTCCTCATAATCAGCGACGCTCACAACGGCGTACGGCCCCATCCCGAGCTCGTTCAGCACCTGCGCCCAACCCAAGGGGTTGGCACCGTTGAACGAGTTGGACGACCGTGCCCGGGCCATCTCCCACAGCTCGCCTTGCTGAACGCGATCGGCCCACGTGCCGGCCCCGGTGTCGTCGATGAGGTTGTGCATCATCTGGATGCTCGCCGCCACACACCAGTCAAAGGTGTACTGCCGCACGAAGTCCCCCTCCTGGTAAATGTTCAGCGCAAACGCCTGGGGCGCCGGGGGCGGCGTGGAAACCGGCGTCGGGGTGGGGGACGGGGGCCGGTGAGGAGCGGGGACCTCATCGCGTGCGGCCGGCGGGGCCGAGGAGGTCTGGGCCGGTGGAACGGTGGTGGCCTCATCGAGTCTGATCGCCGGCGAGCAGGCCGAGAGCAGGGTCGCCAGGATGACGAACCAGGCCAGAGGACGGAGCGGGGCACCGTTCATGATCGGTCCAGTTTATCGCGACGCGGCGGGAGTTCGTCGGGGATCGTCGGTGGCTGTTTATGCTTTGGGGCCTCAGGATGGACTGAGGCTCACTTGCGCAGCATGATGAACCCGTGACAACTGATGATGCCGTAATCGGGGCGGCACGTTCACGACATTAACGTCGATGGCGAGGACACGGGGGCCCGACGATTCTATGATCAATGGCTGGCCGGCCTGAACTTCTCGAACTGCGCAGTACTCGAAGGGTTGTTTTTTCGGAACATCGCGGCATTTTGGACGGGTATGCGGGGATACCGCGATTTTCCGGGTCAAGGCGGCTAATGAGGCGAAGGGCTCGGCGGAAGTATTAAAATGAGCGTCCCAGCATCCGGATCTCTAGTGGGCGTAGTTGCACAGCTACTGATGCCAAGCCGTTAACTGTGCTCACCTGTCCCGGCGTCCCCGAAGTGGCCTTATTCGTGAAGAGGTCGGAGAAGGTGCTGCCCGCTGGGTTCAGGATGCTGTCGACAAGGACCCGGCCACTCCAGTCGGACGCGGTGCTGGTGTTTGCGGCCACCACAATCTCCGTATCATTGAGGATCCGCGAGAAGGACACGACGCCGCCGGAGTACTGGGAGATGCCGAAATCCGTGCCGTTGCCTGACACCGGCCGGAAATACTGCCGCCCATACCGCAGTGCAGGCACCTGCCGACGGATTTCGGACAGTTGCCGGATGGCACGGTAGAAGGCGTGGCCCGTATCAAAGGCCCCAGGTTTTCCCCAGAGGGCCTCGCGCACGGCTTCCAGTACGTTTCCGCCGCCGTTTAGCCCTTGCTCGGTCCCGTAGTAGAGGCAGGGAATGCCCTGCAGCGCGAACAGGCATCCGACTGCCAGAGTCAGTTGATCGTCGAATTTGTGCGGATCTGCGGGATCGGTGAAATATAGCCGCTGGTGCTGGTCGTGGTTGTCCAGGAAGGTCACGAAGAACCTGCCGGCATCACCATGGGAACTCAGGATTCCGCGTTGGACATTCTTGCGGTGGTCATACAGCCCTGCCAGCGCTGACGGCGGGCGCAGGCCTTTGGCCACCCAAGGCAATTCATAAAACAGCGGGAAGTCAAGCGCGGCGTCGACTCCGATGAGGTCAGAGGAGTCCGTAATCGTATTACGGCCGATATAGGAGGCGATTTTTTCCTCGTCGTCGTAAACCTCGCCAAATGTAAAGAAGTTCTTTTTGCCGATGCTCAGCGCATATTCCCTCATGGCGTTGCCGAACACCCGCGCGAATTCCGGTTCGATGAACTTGAGTGTGTCGATCCGGAACCCGTCCGCGTCGAACTTGGCGACCAGGTACTGATGAGCCCTGATGAGGACGTTGCGCAGATACTCCGAGCGCTCGGTGGCCAGCTCCTTCAGTGAGGCGAAATCCCCGGCCCCATCCCCGATCCCTTTACCCTGTCGACGAAAGAAACCGTTGTCCTGCAGTTCGCGCGGCCACACCAGTTCGCTGGCCGAGGCTCCTGTGACTCCGGCCGCATCCGCCCAGTCAGTCCGACCGTGCCCGCTACTGTCACGCCAACGGACCGCGTAAGGATTCTCACGGAAGGGCGCCTCCGACGCGCCGCCGCCGTTAGTGGCATATTCGAAAACATCGCCGACGTGATTCAGGACGACATCGAAGATGACGTACAAACCGCGGGCATGGGCGGCATCCACCAAGTCGGTCAGCTCGCTTTCTACGAGGCTGGGGTCATTTAGGGCTGCTGTGGGGTCGGAGGCCAGGCGCGGATCGAACTCAAGAAAATTCTGAATCCCGTAGCCATGATACGAAGGCCGGTAGAGGCAGTTCATCTGGACCGGTGATAGCCAGATGGCCCCCACCCCGAGATCTTGCAGGTAATCCAGCTTTGCACGTACACCGTTCAGTGTGCCGCCCTGGAAATCCTCTGTGGTGTCGTCCCAGTGCCGGTGCGGCTGCGCCAGAGGATTGTTGAAGCGATCAGTCACTAGTTGGTAGATCCAGACGTCCCGCCAGTCCTGCGGTGACGGGAACGGCACCGGGATGGTCCGCGTCTCGCCCGCGACGTCGATGTTTCGCTGCTCCGTTGCACGTGACCGGAGGAAGATCTCGTCGACTTCGGGACCGAAAACAGATGCTGTCATGATCATTCCTTGCGATTGAGCTGATGGACTACAACCCAGCATCGGTCGCCTTCCACACGCATTAGGGCGACTCGGGTTCCTGCGGGAATTGTGCTTGTCCGTTCCGCGGTGGCCCCGGGCAGATATGCCACGTCGCTGACATGAGTAGCGAAGCACCCGTCCGTTACACGAGCGTTACAGATGTACGCCCGAATCGACGTGATACGGGTCTAGCTGTGGTTCCGGGCGGGAAGTTCAGGCGGGCCATTGACATCACTCTCTGAACTGCGGAAAGGTCGTTGCTACACAGGTTTCCAGCTCTTCAGGCCCACGCCGGATTTTGGGGGTGCCCATGGGCAATGACGGCTATGGTTTTACGTTGAGCCTGCTTCAATCGTGGCAACTTCGTCGGGAGGCGGAGGTCGTGCGCGTTGCAGCCCGGCAGCAACGGCTGATTGCTGCTCTGGCCATTAACGGTCCCCGTCCCCGAGGTTTTCTCGTCGGCCTGTTGTGGCCTGAGTGTCGCGAGACCAGAGCGCTCGAAAGCCTGCGCGTCAGCATGCATCTCGTCTCGCGGCAGGTCCCTGGCCTGCTCATCAACGGCGGCAAGGTGCTGTCCCTGAGCGAACTGGTCGACGTCGACCTGCACAGGGTCCGGGCCCAGATCCGGGAGCTGAAACGGGCTGGACTCAACGGAAACGTGGCCTCGTGTCTGCACCAGTTGCGGGACGCGGAATTGCTCCCGGGTTGGTACGACGACTGGGTGCTCTTCGAACAGAGCAGGTTGCGGCAGGACCGGCTACACGCGTTCCAGATCATTGCTCGCGAGTCGCTGGCGCGCTGTGACTATGAATCGGCCTTGGAGGCCTCGGAGGCAGCGCTGGAAATCGAACCGCTCTATGAAAGCGCCGTTGGGATTCTCATTCAGGCTGAAAAACGGCAGGGCAACATTGCTGCCGCGCTTTGGGCGTTCGAAAGGTATAAAGCGAAATTGAAGGAGGACGTGGGCCTTGTGCCATCGGAGGCCATTCGGCATCTCGTTGCGGACATTTCGTCACAATCCGGCCGCAAACATAATGAGAGATAACCGCTAATGCGTGCCCCCTTGGCCCATCAGGCCAGCCTCCAACAAAAGTGATCGCCAGATTGTGCCTGGCCCTCCCCAACAGAAAGCAGGGATTCCAATGTCAAGCCGTAAGTTGTTGAACCCACCCGCCCTTCATGCCGCACCCGGATTTACGCACGTCGTCACCGCGCCCGGGGCCGGGCTCGCCTTCCTCTCCGGGCAGGTCGCGCTCGACTCCAACTTCGCCATAGTCGGCGGGGACGATCTCGCAGAGCAGACTAAGGCAGCGATGCGAAACATCAAGACCGCACTCGATGCCATCGGAGCTTCCTGGGAAGACGTGTACCGACGCACCATTTACACCCTGCAGCCCACTCAATATGAAACGATCACGGCCGCTATCGAGGAGGTGCAGGGTTCTTCGGACCATCCGGCCCAGACGATTGTCGGCGTCACCGGCCTCGCACTGGACGGCTTGCTGATCGAAATCGAGACCACCGTCGTGCTGCCCGAATAGCAGGCTCAAATGGCGCCCGGCCGATTGTGGGATGCAGATGTTCCTCTTCCCGACGAAATTTCGGTGGTGGCGGGTTTCGACCTTTCCAGCCGTGCCGCGGGCGTTCAACTGACAGGAAGCTCTCCTGCGAACAAGGGTGAGGTCGGGGATTGCCCGCCATCACGCTCGATCTCATCGAACAACGGTGCCGCACACAGCCCGATTCTTGATCTCGCGACACCCTTCATGATGACCGTCCGCTGGGGAGCCGTCTGCCACGTTCTTGCAAGCATCAGTACGGACAACGCACTGCCATGGTAAGATTGCTTAGTATCACTCTCTTTCTAGAAAAAGGCGGAGAGGGAAGACGCAGAAAAACCCCGTTCGCCCATCGAGGCCAGCGGGGTTTTCTGCGAAAAACCCGCGGCATGGACCTTGCCACCGTGCAGGGCGCGTCAGATCAGGACCGTTCTACATCAAAAAAGCGGCCGTCGACGATTGCTGCGCTAATACCCTGGCCGCAGCTCGAAACTCTTCGTTTACGAGACTGCTTAGCGCAGAGAAGAGTTCGACGGGACAATGCCTCTTGCGCCCCGGGGTCGTTTCCAGATGGAATTCGGACAGGCGCCACCGATGGCGGTTGCGCCAGCCCTCACGGCAAACGGGAGGGCCATCGTGAGTGAGATCGAGGGAGCCTCCATGGAGAAGCTAGGACGAAAGCTCGCGGCGGGCCTGCTGGTTGCGTCGTTCGGCGTGATCGGGTCGGCCCTACCCGCTGCTGCAGAGCCGGGTCCGGGGCCAGGTCGCGAGTTCGGGCAACACGTGGTCGCATGCAACGACCACTTCAGCGGCGAGCACAACCCGGGTGTCCACCATCGAGGGTTCTCCGGATGGCCAATGCACGACGACTGCAATTGACTGGCGCTGCAACAGGAGTCCGAAGAGAACGGACGGGCCTGCTGCTCCAGAGGCTCAGGCTGCCCTGGCCGGAGACACGCGGGGCCACCACCACGCGTGATTTCCGGCCGCTGGCCCCGGCCGGAAACCGCTAGACAACCCGGCCATGGATCTCCGCCTCATCTCCCGCGTGCTGTTCCTGCGCGCCGCGTGGCGGCGACGGGACCACTGGGACGCGCCCCGGATCGCCGCCCATCAGGCCCGCGCCCTCCGCGAGCTGCGCCGGGAAACCTACGCGGGCTCGGAGTTCTACCGGCGCCATCACGCCGGCCTTCACGATGCGCCCCTGGACCGGCTGCCGTCCGTGACGAAAGCGGACCTGATGGAGCACTTCGACGAGGCCGTCACCACACCGGAGCTGAGGCTGGCGGATCTGGAGAACCACCTTCTGTCCCTGACGCAGAGCGGGGGAGACCCGGGGGTGCCGTGGAAGGGCCGGTGGTGGGCTGCGGCAACGGCCGGAACCACCGGCCGGCGCGGAACCTTCATCTGGGACCGTTCCGAATGGGCGACCGTCCTGGCCTCCTACGCCCGCGCCAACGACTGGGCCGGGATCTCCGCCGGGCTGACCCGGCCGCTGAAGATGGCCTTGGTGAGTTCCCGCGTCCCCACCCACCAGTCCGCCGTCGTCGGTGCGTCCCTGCGCTCCGGGGTTGTCCCCGCCCTCCGCCTGGACGTGACCGCACCGATGGAGGAGACGGTCGCGGCGCTGAATCGGTTCCAGCCCAGGATCCTTGTCGGCTACGCCTCGGCATTGAAACCCCTCGCGGCTGAGCAGCGCGCTGGACGGCTGCACATTTCACCCCAGGGCGTGATGTCCGCCTCCGAAGTTCTCACCCCGCACACCGCCGCCGAGCTGGAGGCCGCCTGGGGAAGTGCGCCCTTCGATGTCTACGCCGCCACCGAAACTGCCGGAATAGCCTCCCCCTGCGCCTACCGGAACCGCCACGTTTACGAGGACCTGCTGATCATCGAACCCGTCGACCAGAACGGAAACCCCGTGCCCCCGGGGACAACCGGGGCAAAGCTCCTCGTCACAGTCCTGTTCTCCCGAACGCTTCCACTGATCCGTTACGAAATGTCCGACACCGTGAGTCTGGGAGGACGGGGCTGCCCCTGCGGGCGGGCCTTCACGATGCTGGAGGACATCGAAGGGCGCATCGAAGACGTCCTGCAGCTGCCGGGGAAGGCAGGCGCGGCAAATGTCCACCCGATCGTGTTCCACCACATTCTCGACCAAGCCGCGGCTGCGGGGTGGCAGGTCATCCAGGAGACGTACGGGCTGCGGGTCCTCGTGGCGGGCCTCGCGCCCGGAGCCTCCACCGAGGGGGTGCGGAGTGCCGTAGCCGCCGCGCTCGAGGACGCCGGTGTAGTGGACACCCACGTGGAGGTGCATGTTGTTGAACGCGTTGAACGGACGGCTTTGGGGAAAGCACCCTTCGTGCGGGGGCTGCCGGGCCGGCGGTGACAAGGCTTTCCTCCTGAACGCAACCCTGCCCGTCTGGTCCAGAGCGAAGGGGTTTTGTTATTATGTCAGGACAAAATGTGGCGGGCCTGGGCCTTCCCTGAGAAGCGATATCGACTTAAGGCGGACGAATTTGACCGGCAACCGCTCGCTCCCTGAGTCCCGGGTTCCAGAATCCCGCGATGCACCCGCGCTCCGCTGGGGGATCATGGGTCCCGGATGGATTGCGGAACGCTTCACGGAATCCGTGCAGGCGCACACCTCGCAGGTGATCGCCGCGATCGGATCCCGCTCGCTGGACCGATCCGAGGCGTTTGCCGGTCGATACGGCGTCCCTGCGGCCTATGGCAGCTACCAGGAGCTGGCGGCCTCCGACGTGGACGTGATCTACGTGGCCACGCCGCACAATTTCCACTACGAAGCTGCGCTCATGGCGCTCGACGCCGGCAAGCATGTCCTGGTTGAAAAGCCGATCGGCATCAATCGCGAACAGGCGGCAGGCATCGCGAGCCGGGCAGCCGGGGCCGGCCTGTTCGCTGCCGAAGCCATGTGGACGTTCTTCCTGCCCAAGTTCGACGTCATCCGTCAGGTGCTCGACTCCGCAATGCTCGGTGACCTCACCACGGTCTTCGCTGAATACGGCGAGTATTTCGACCGCAGCCACCGGATCTTCGACCCGGCCCTGGCAGGCGGCCCGCTGCTGGACCTCGGGACCTATCCGCTCTCGCTCATCACGTCCGTCCTCGGCGAACCGGACCGCCTCGTGGCCCTCGGCGAACCGCATGAATCCGGAGTCAACGCCCAGCTTTCCGCTGTTATGTCCTTTACCGGCGGACGCCAGGCCATAATGAACACCCAATTGCACAATTTCACGCCGACCTCGGCCACCATCGTGGGCACGAAGGCCTCCCTGACCATTCACGGGCCGTTCAACATGCCTGGCGGCTTCACCATCCGCTTCCCGGACGGCACCCGGCTGGCCTATGAGGAGCCGGTCGGAACGCAAGTGGACGGCCTGCACTATGAGGCTGCCGCTGTCGCCCGGGCCGTCGCGGCAGGGCAACTGGAAGTCCCGCAGCGGCCGCTCGCCGAATCCATCCGGACCATGGCCGTAGCCGATGCCATCCGGAACCAGCTCGGAATCGAGTTCCCGGGCGAACGGCCACGGAAGCCATGAAGTCGGGGGCCAGAGGCCGCTGCAAGCATCAGAGCCCTGCGCTCTTAGGGGTGCCGGGCCCTGTTGCTGGCCCGGTTTTGTTTGGCGGCGGACGGTGGGTTCGATCGGCTGCCAGATAAGCTTGAACCTTCAAGTAAACCAGGGTAGGCTGATTGCATGACAACGACCCTCGACCGCCCGCCAGTTCTCTTCCTCAGCCATGGTGCCCCGCCGCTGGCTGACGATGCCACGTGGACCCGCGAACTCAAGGATTGGTCCGGCACTTTTGACAAGCCCAAGGACATCCTTATGGTGTCCGCCCACTGGGAAAACGCCCCCGTCACGCTCAGCGCCACCCGGCGTAACCCGGGACTGGTCTATGATTTCGGCGGCTTCGCCCAGAAGTACTACGACGTCACCTATGACGCCCCGCAGGCCCCCGGGCTGGCCATTGAGGTGGAGAAGCTCGTGGCGGGCCATGGCCACCATGTCGAACGCGACGAGGGCCGCGGCTTGGACCACGGCGCCTACGTTCCGCTCAAGGAAATGTTCCCGGACGCGGATGTACCGGTGGTGCAAATGTCCATGCCCACCCTTGATCCGCAGGGCCTGTTCGACCTGGGCAAGTCGCTGGCGCCGCTGCGTGACCGCGGCACGCTGATCGTCGGTTCCGGGTTTACCACACACAATCTGCGCTGGTTCAACCCCGCCGGCGGGCCCGACAGCACACCGCCGTCGGTCTCCCGGGAATTCGATCAGTGGGCCGAGGAAGCGATGGCGCGCGGCGACGTCGACTCCATCCTGGACTTCCTCCACAAGGCCCCGGCAGCCCGGGAGGCGCACCCTCGCAGCGAACACTGGGCCCCGCTGTATGTCGCGCTCGGGGCAGCCTACGAGTCCGGCGACCTGCAGGCCAAAACCGCGATCGACGGGTTCTGGTTCGGCCTGTCAAAGCGCTCCTGGACCCTGACCTAAGCCGCTCTGACACCGCTCGCCGTTCCCGCCGTCGAGGCGACCATCGTTGAACCCGGAGAACTGCCCGCTGCCGTGCCTGTGGCCGGACGGCTGTTCGTTCCCTGCCATCCTCCGATCTCAGGTCTCCGCGGTCCACGAGCCGCGCGCCGGATCCCGGATTCCCTTTGACCCAAGGAGCTAAGTCTTCGAATGAACACCACACTGCGCGACGTGCGCTCGCAAAACTGGACCGCCGATGCGGTTCCCGATGCGGTCGCACTCTTACTGCATGGCTTCGGCTCCAACGAGCACGACTTGGGCTCGCTGGGCCCCGCGCTTGGGTTGAACCTGCCTTGGGCTTCCCTGCGGGCACCGATTGAGCTCGGCAACGGCGGTGCGGCATGGTTCTCGATCACCACGCCCGGAAACCCAGCGGCCGGGCCTGTGGAGAAAGCAACCGACGCCATCTGGGCCTGGGTCGAGGCAAACGTGGACCCCGGCACGCGCATCGTGCCCATCGGGTTCTCGCAGGGAGGGCTCATGGCCAGCCAGCTGCTGCGGGCGCGGCCCGAACGGGTGCTGGCCCCCGTAGTGCTGGGCGGATTTGTGCTGGGCGCACCGCAGCCGGGCGACGAGACACTGCGCGGCAGCCGACCAACCCTGTTCTGGGGCCGAGGCTCGGACGACCGCGTCATCGCCCCCGCGGCGATTCGCCGCAGCAGCGAGTACCTCCCACAGCACACGACGCTGATTGAGCGGGTGTATCCAGGACTGGCACACGGCATCAACTCACCCATGCTCGACGACGTTCGCGACTTCCTCGCCAGTGGCGTCGGTTCTCAGGCGGTGCCACGCGCATGAGCGCCACCGTCCCCTTCGAGATCGGCATTTTCACCTTTGGCGAGCTCACCCGCAACCCTGAGGGGAAGCCGATGGATGCAGGTGCGCGAATCCGCGACATCCTTGAATGGGCGAGGGTCGCCGACGAGGCGGGGCTGGACGTCTTTGGCGTCGGCGAGCACCACCGGGAGGACTTCGCGGTGTCCTCGCCCCCGGTCCTGCTGGCCGCAGCGGCCGCGCAGACCCAGAGAATCCGCCTGACCAGCACCGTCACGGTCCTTTCGAGCGCCGATCCGGTCCGCGTCTTCGAGGACTTCGCAGCGCTGGATCTCATCAGCGCCGGACGCGCCGAAATCACCGCTGGACGCGGTGCCTACCTGGAGTCCTTCCCGCTCTTCGGCCAGCCCCTGGAGCGGTACGACGAATACTTCGAGGACCGGCTCGAGCTGCTGCTGCGGATCCGCGACGAAAACCCCGTCACCTGGAAGGGAACCACCCGCCCCTCGCTGACGGATGCGGGAATCTGGCCACGCCCGGCCCAGGCCGTCTTGCCGATCTGGGCTGCGGTCGGCGGGACGCCCGCCTCGGCAGTGCGTGCCGGAAGGCTTGGGTTGCCGTTGTACCTGGCGATCCTCGGGCGACCGGAGGGGTTCGGACCTTTGGCCGAACTATATCGACGCTCGGCGGCACAGGCTGGCCATATGCCGGGGCGGATCGGCGTGACCTCGCATTTTTACGTCGAGGAGACCTCCCAGGGAGCGAAGGACACGTTCTTCCCGCACTACTCTTCATACATCCAGCAGAACATGCCCCGCGCCGGGCGGCTCGATCGCGCAAGCTTCGAGGCCTGGGCGGCCCCGCGCGGTGCGCTTTTCGCTGGCAGCCCGGCCGAGATCGTCGACAAGATCCTTTGGGAGCACGAGATCCTAGGCCATACCCGCTTCCTCGCCCAGGTCGGTCTGGGCGGTCTGTCGCAGGCGGACACTCTGCGCTCCATCGTGATGCTGGCGACCGAGGTGCTGCCTGCTGTCCGGGCGGCGCTGAAGCAATAAGAACGCGTCCGCGACTTCCGGACATCGATAAAGTCTGTCGGCCCCGCCGCTGTGATGTTTCCGCTGGCCAGGCCTCGTTGAGTCCCTGAGCGTCGATCGCGAACCCCGCTGCGGAGGTCTTGACGTCCGGCCGACTGCCCCGCCATAGGCTCACTGAGGGGGCATCTGATACCGGTTCGTGCCCAGCACCGGTCCGGCACCCGGCGGGAATTTTCGGTCCGGGCCGGTGTTAGGTCTGAGTATGAAAGCAATCGTGTACCGTGCCACCGGCGATCCGTCTGTTCTCGAGCTCGTCAACCGCGTGATCCGGGACCCGGGGCGCGGGGAGGTGCGCGTGCGGATAGTGGTCTCCGCGGTGAACCCCACCGACTGGAAGTCGCGCCGTGGTGCCAAACCGGGGGAGCCCCTGCCCTTCGCGGAGGTCGTGCCGAACCAGGACGGCGCCGGAGTGGTGGACGCCGTCGGACCGGGCGTCGAGCACCTCCACGTCGGCGACAGGGTCTGGCTGGCCTTGGCCGCCTACCAGCGCGCCGACGGCGGGACAGCGCAGGAGTTCGCCGTCCTGCCGGCCGGGCGGGTCTTTCCGCTGCCGGAGAATGCCGGGTTCGACCTCGGCGCAAGCCTGGGCGTTCCCGCGATCACCGCCCACCGGGCCCTCACCATCGCCGAGGACGGCCCGCGGCGGCTGCGCCCGGGCGCCTTGGACGGCAAGGTAGTTCTCGTTGCTGGAGGGGCAGGCGCCGTCGGCCATGCGGCGATCCAGCTCGCCAAGTGGGCCGGCGCCGTAGTGGTCACGACCGTGAGCGGACCGGCGAAGGCTGCGCTGGCCACGGCCGCCGGCGCCGACCACGTCATCAATTACCGGGAAACCCACGCCGCCGCGGAGATCCGACGGATCGCTCCCGACGGCGTCGACCAGATCGTGGAGGTGGCGCCCGCGCGGAACGCGGAACTCGACCTGGCAGTAATCCGCAACCGCGGCTCAGTCGCGGTCTACGCCAACAACGGCGGCGATCAGGTGACCCTGGACGTACGCAGGCATTTCAGCCTCAATATCCGCTACCAGTTCGTGTTGCTCTACACCGTTGGCATGGAAGCGGTGCACGCTGCCGCCGAGGACATCAATGCGGCCCTCGCCGACGGCGCCCTTCCGGTGGGGGAGGCCGCTGGCCTGCCGCTGCATCGCTTTGACCTGACTGACACGGCTGAGGCCCACGCTGCGGTGGAAGCGGGCATCGTCGGCAAGGTGCTGATCGATGTGTCAGCGGGCTAGCCGATAACGCCTCGGGGGCCTCGCGGGGGTCATCACGCCGTACAGGCGCGGCGCTGAGCCGCCCGAGCAGCCCGCCCTGCGGACCGGTACCCCGGCACTGAAGACCCCGGCCTCCGAATCGCCGGAAGTCTCAAAGCCGGGGAGTAGATCCGAGGATGAGATTCCTTCGTCTCCTGGTGCGGCTGCGGGAGAAGGGCAAAGGCCACTCAGACAGACGGCATTCTCTTCAGGAAATCTGCAGTCCGCCGTTGATGTCATACGTCGCGGCCGTGATGAAGCCGGCGTCCTCGCCCATGAGGAATACCATCAGCGCGGCGATGTCCCGCACGGTTCCCACCCGGCCCACGAGGATGTCTGCCGCCATGGCGGCCTTTCGCTCCTCCGTCAGGGTTCCACCCATGATGTCAGTGTCCACGGGGCCGGGGGCCACACAATTGACGGTGACACCGTGCTGGCCCATTTCCCGGGCCAGTGCCCTGGTGAAGCCGATGATCGCAGCCTTTGAGGCACTGTAGGCCACCTTGGAGTAGGTCCCGCCTCCGCGCTGGGCGGAGATGGACGAGACGCTCACGATCCTGCCTAGCTTCCGCTCGATCATGCCCCTGAGCACGCGCTGGGTGACCAGGAACGTACCGGTCATGTTGATCTTGAACACCCGCTCCCAGGCCTCGAGCGTCTCGTCCATGAACTCCGTGGGTGAGCTGATGCCTGCCAGGTTGGCCAGGCCAATGATCGGCGGCAGCGTGGATTCGACCTCATCGATGGCAGCGTTGACGGCGGCCGGATCGGACACGTCAGCGCCAACCCCGACCGCCTTGACGCCGTAGGCTTCGGTGATTTCCTCCGCCGCTTTCCGCGCCGCGCCGCCGTCGATGTCCAGGATCGCCACCGCCCAGCCTCCGCCGGCGAGCATTTCAGCCGTCGCCCGTCCGATGCCGCGCGGAGAGGCGGCGCCGGTCAGCACCGCCGTCCGCTCTGCCGGGAACTTTGCTTGCTGAGTCATGTCCTCAAGCCCCTTGTCACCTGGTTGTCAGCTCTTGATGTCAAAGTCGTCGGCGGCTACAGCTTCCTCGCCGACGGTGGCCGGCGTACCGGGCCTCACATGCCCTTCCGGACGCTTGCGTGCGTAGAGATAGGTGGCCACAGCGGTGATGCCGAGGCAGGCTGACAGGAACACGAGGCCGGAACGGTTGTCTCCGGTGGCGTCATTGAACAGCCCCACGGCGTAGGGAGCCACGAACCCGCCGAGGTTACCGAGCGAGTTGACCATCGCCAGCCCGGCCGCTGCCGCAGCGCCGACCAGAGCCGTCGCAGGCATGGCCAGGAACGGGGCAATGGCGGAGTAAATACCCATTGCCGCCAGGGTCAGGGCCAGAAGTGACAGGATCGCGTTGACCTGGACCAAGTAGCCGGCGGCCAGGAGGCCAATGGCCGCCATGACCATGCTGAGGGTCGCATGAAGGACCCGGTTGCCGGTCCGGTCCGAGCGCTTGCTCCAGAAGTACACGAAAACCGCCGCAATTGTGTAGGGGATGGCAACGATGAAACCGACCTGCGTGGTAGTGAAGTCGCCCAGTGCGGCAACGATCGTCGGCATCCACAGCCCGAGTCCATAGATACCGCAGACCAGTCCGAAGTACAGCGCGGAGTAGGCAATGGTCCGCGGGTCCTTGAGGCCGGCCAGGAAGTGATGCGGCCGCCCCTTCTGGTGTCGGGCAAGCTCATCGTCCATGGTTGTGGTCAGCCATTCGCGCTCGTCGTCGGCCAGCCAATGCGCCTGGCTGGGACGGTCGGTCATCAGGACCGGGGTCAGAATGCCGAGGATAATGGCCGGGATGCCTTCAATGATGTAGAGCCACTGCCACCCCTGCAGGCCCCATGTTCCGTCCATTTGCAGCAGCAGGCCCGAAACGGGTGCGCCGAGGGCGTTGGAGATGGGCTGCGCCAGGATGAAGATGCCCAGCACCGTGACGCGCTGGGCGGCCGGGAACCACAGGGTCAGGTAGAACAGGATGGCCGGGAAGAACCCTGCCTCGGCCGCGCCCAGCAGGAACCTGATGATGTAGAAGCTGGTCTCGCCGGTCACCAGGCACATGGCCGTGGCGAAGATACCCCAGGAGATGAGGATCCGGGCGATCCATTTGCGGGCGCCGAACTTGTACATGCCGGCGTTGCTCGGGATTTCCAGCAGGGCGTAGCCGAGGAAGAAGATGCCTGCGCCAAGGCCATAGGCAGATGCGCTCAGGCCAATGTCCTCGCTCATGGTCAGCTTCGCGAAGCCGACATTGTTCCGGTCGAGATACGCAATGAAGTAGAGCAGGACAATGAGCGGCATAATGCGGCGGCGCACCCGGCGCAGAGTGCGCTGGCCAAGCTCGTCGAGTTGATTAGCAGGATTGCTGGACGTCATGGTGCACCTCGCTGTCAGAAACGAGCCAGCCGGGTTCCTCAGCGGAACAGTTCTGGTTTACCACTCTGTGGCGCAATAGTCACCAAATTCCGTGCAACCGCGCTTGCCCGGGAGGGGCTCAGTTGATGGGGGCTGGGCCAACTTCGGCGGACACGTCTGCCAGTGCCACCCGGGCACCGCCGAGGGCCAGGACCTGCGCGATCCCGCGGCCCATGTACCCGGAGCCGACGACGGCGATCTTGCGGGCGGCGTTAAGGGCGGCCGCGGTGGTGGTTGATTCGGTCATGATCAGACTGCCTTCGTGTAGTGGGGCTCATAGGAGCAGATGGCGTCCACCTTGGCGGCGGAGGAAGAGGTCTCGTCGAAGCGGTGGCTGAGCCATTCGCCAGGTTCGCTTCCCCGTTGCCTTCCTCGATGACGCTGCGGCGGATGGCGGAGATGACGGGGATGCCGATGCCGACGTTTGCGGCGGTCTGCTTGAATTCGGCGAGGCGGGCGGGGCTGAGGTCACCGGGGCGGACCCAGCTGTCGGTGAGGTCCGCGTTGGTGAATCCTGCGTCCTTGACCTCGGTGAGGACCTCGGCCCTGGCGGAGGCCTCGGCGTCGTTGATCTCGGTTCCCGCGGCGTCGGTTCCCGGGAACTGCAATCCTGTTTCCTAGGAACTGCGCGCGACAGGCAGGATGGAGTCAACGACACGCTGACTGTCCTGGCGCCACTCAAAACCTTTCGGGGGTGGCCCTGCCTTGTGAAGGGTCACCTCTGAACCGGCCCTGACTGGAGCACTGACCTGCTGGCGCTGGGGACGCCGGTCGTCGGTCACGTAGGCGCCGGCTTCATTCGGCGTCGGGCACGCCGTCCCCTGACCCTTCCGCTGGCTTGAGCTTCCGGCGTCTGCGCCGGCGGCGGACGATCACCAGGCCAAGCACGACGATGGGGACCAGCACCCAGCCGCCGATGTCGAGAGCGTCACCGATGGCCTGTGCGAGAGCACCGGCCAGGGCGGCGAGAACGCTCAGGCTCGCGACCCAGGCAATGGACCCTGTGACGGTCCACAGCAGGAACTTGGGCCACGGCATCTTGGCAGCCCCCGCGGCAATGGCGCCCCAGAGCCGGACGACAATGACCCAGCGGCCGAAGAACAAGGCTGTGCCGCCGTGCCGGTCGAAGAACGACTCCAGCTGGACGATGCGGTTCTCGTCGGCGTGGAAGCGGTGTGCAAGTCGCAGCATCAACGGGCGGCCTCCCACGCGCCCAAGTATGTAGCCAATAGTGCTCCCGAGCATGGCGCCCAGGCTGCCGACCGCGATCACGGCTGCAAGGTTCAGATCTCCGTGGCGTGCCGAGGCGTAGGCCCCAAGCAGAACGGCCACGGCGGGAAGCGGTACACCGGCGCACTGGGCCAGCACAATCACGAAGACGCCGAAGTAGTACGGCCAATCGTCCGCCACCCCTGCCTCCGCGGCGACGAAGCCTGCCCAGCCGAGCGCCACGAAGCGGAGGGTAGAAAATCCGGTCATCGCTCACACCTCACTCCGCCGTGTCTTCCTCATGGCGGTCCCGCGCTCCCCGCGGTTATTTTGCGGTCGTTGCGCCCGCGACGACACCGGGATGGCCCTTGTATACCCTTGTGGCCCGGGCCGCGTCAAGAGCACGCTGCAGTCACACCCTGACCCGGTGCGTGAATTCACCCGGAGCGGATGAGGTGCCGCACTTCACAGAGGGCACAGGATGGAGCTGCAGCGGTCCGTCGGATCCCGCTTGACCGGCCCGGACTGTGAGGAACATCAGCGGAATCGGTACCAGCTTCACGACACGACTGCGCCGACCACAAGGCCGACGGCAGAACATTTCAACGGAAAGCGGTCGACAAAATGAGTACTGCCCATCATCCTGTCGCTTCAACTGGCTGGACCGGTTGGGTCCGTTTCGCCGGAGTCATTCTGATCATCAACGGCGTTTTCAGCGGCCTTCAAGGTCTCGTCGCGCTCACCGGGCCCGATACCTACTACCTGTCGACCCAGGGCGCGCTGTTCCTCTTCGACGCGGAGGGCTGGGGCTGGTGGAATGTGGCTCTCGGGGTGCTCCTGATCCTCACCGCTGTCGCGCTCTTCTCCGGTGCAACGTGGGCTCGAATCGTTGCTGTCGTCGTTGCGGGCGTCAGTGCGGTCGTTCAGCTGATGCTGATTCCGGCGCAGCCGTGGTGGTCCTTGATCGTCATCGCCATCGACGTGCTGATCATCTACGCGATCATCGCCCACGGCGACGAGCTACGGACCGGTGAAACGCCGTCGAACGTCGCCTCCTGAACTGGGAAGCAAACGAGTTTCCACTTGACCGGGAAGGCAAGGGAAACCGGCAGGGTGCCCCGGTTCCGCATCCTGACATCCCGCGCCGGCGCTCCGATGGGACCGTCCCGGCGCAAGGGCGATGCGCTCACCACCCCGCCGTGCCCGGGCCACCCTTGAACGGACCAACGATCTGCGCGGTGATCCAACCGCCGTAGAAGTCCCCCTCCTGGGAGGTCACCTGCTCGCCGTCGACCTCGCAGGAGTCCATGTGACCCGGGTAGAGGGCCACCCGGATACTGAGCGCCTCGAAACCCCGGGAGGGTTCCGGGTAGGTCCACCCGGCACGGGGAACAACGACTCCGCCGGAAACGACGTCGAAGTAGTGCGCTTCCCCCTTGAACTCGCAGAAGCTGGTGCCCTCGACCGGGACGAGTACACCGGCAGGGAAAGCGTCAAAGGGCAGGTAGTAGACAGGGGGATGACTCGTCTCCAGGACGCGGACTGCATCGGTGGTGTCGGCTATAACCTGCCCGCCAAGCCGCACGATAACCCGTTCGGATCGCGGCTCGACCCGTGGCGGCCGCGGGTAGTCCCACACCGATTCCTGACCGGCCCTGGGTTTGATGGGCTGGGGACGCCGGAAATAGCCGGAAAAACCTTGAACGGGAGTCATCTCCCCATGTTGCCATCTTCTGCTGGGAGGCCACCGTGAATGCCCGGGTTCCTGGGACCCCTGGACGTGCTCCTGAACGGTGTAGTGGAAGGCGTGAATGAATTCAGCACTGAACCCGATGAAACCAAGCGCCACGTTGGTTACCAAACCGGGGGTTAGCGCCGGACATCCATTTCGGAGTGGGCGGGCCTCGGGGCTTATGGCCCGTGACAGCGGACTCGGCGGTCTGGAGGATTGCCCGATGACGATGCCCCAAATCATGAAACAGCCTTACAAGCCAGCCGCGGTGTTCGTGGGGCTGGTGGCATCGGGCTTCCTGTTCCGGCGCTTTCAATTGCGCTGGGGTGCCACCCCCGCCGAAGCCGACGGCGGGCTGCCGGGCGACGACTTCCTGGCCAGTGCCGGCCTGCAGTTAACGCGGGCGATCACCATCGAGGCTCCGGTGGATGCGGTGTGGCCCTGGCTGGCGCAGATGGGTCAGGGACGCGGCGGACTCTACAGCTACGACTTCCTTGAAAACCTGGCCGGTTTGGACATCCACAGTGCTGACCGTATCCACCCGGAGTGGCAGGACATCAAGGTCGGCGACCGCTTTCATCTGGCACCGGCTGCTTCCGCGGACTTGGAAGTGGGGTTGGTGGAGCCGGGCCACGCCCTTGTGCTGCGCGTTCCTCCCGGTTCCCCGCCCGGCCCGTTCGATTTTTCCTGGGCATTTGTCCTGCAGCCCCGGCCCGGCGGCACCACCCGGCTGCTGGTGCGGGAGCGGTATGCCTACCGGCAGTGGTGGGCCCGGTGCCTGGTCGAGGCGGTGGAGGTTGCCAGTTTCATCATGTCCCGGCGGATGCTCCAAGGGATCAGGAGCCGCGCGGAGGGCAACGCTTAGCAGCGTTCCTTGAACCTCTGGGGAAGGCCGTCACCTGTCGTCCGGGCGAGCCCGGTCAAGCCAGTCACTGAGCAGCGCGGCGAGGAGCTCTGGCCGCTCGTTCAGGTGCAATTGCGCGAAGCTGCCTGGCAGGAGTACGGGGAATTGAAGGGGTCAGGTGCCGAACGCGCAAGACGTGCCACTAGCGATCTTGGCGTTGGGACTTGGCGTGGTCCGGGCGTTCAAGCAGTCGGGACACCGTGTAGCCGGTGACGAGGCCCCAGAACGCCGGATGGATGTTGAAGAGACTCAAACCGGAGATGGTGACGACGAATGTCACCAGGGACCCCAGGGTGAAGGCTGTGGCGAAGGCGGTCACGAAGGCCTGCTGGAGAGCCCGCAACATCGCAATGCCGCCCAGGGCCAGGATGAATTCCTTGGGCGCGGCGAGCATGAGGCGGGTGAGGGTGGGGGCCAGGAGGGCACAGACCATGGCCAGGATGCCGAACACGACGGCAGCTGTGTACTGGCGCTGCCTGCTTCCCGAGGAGGTCATGAGGGCGTTGGTGGGCCCGGTCACGCAGGCTGAAACGGCGCCGCAGCAGGCGTTGAGCAAGGAAAACGCGCCTGAAGCGATGGCGAAGACGTTGACCGGCGGATTGTGGCCGGCGGCGCGGAGCACGGCGACGCCCTGACCATTCTGAACAAACAACACGGTGAGGGCCAGGGGAACAACCAGCTCGAGCTGGGCAGCCCAGGTGAACTCAGGAAGCGTAAAGACGGGGGTGGCCAGGATTGGCCCGCCGTCCCGGAGGGCAAATTGGCCACTTGCCGCCACTGCGAGGCAACCGACCACAAGGGTGCCGAGCACCGGCGGAACGAACCTGCCCAGGGCGGGCACGGCTGTGAGGACCAGGAATGCCGCCACCATCGGGACAGCAACCACAGGGTTGGCCTGGGTTGAGGCGACGATGTCCGTGCCGAATTTCAGGAACACAGCGGCCACCATGGCCATCACAATGGGCATCGGGACCGCCGCCATGATGCGCCGCACCATTCCGGTGGCACCCAGGGCGAGGATGAGAACAGCGGACGTGAAGAAGGCGCCGACGACCTCAGGAAAGGACAGGTGCTGCAGCGACGGGCCAAGGAGCACCGTGCCGGGAATGGACCATGCGAAGCCCAGGGGCTGGCGATAGAGGAGCGACATGAAGACTGTCGCGGCCCCGCCCGAGAAAAGGATGGCAAACACCCAGGATGCGAGCTGGCCCTGGGTAAGTCCGCCCGCTGCTCCAACGGCCAAGGTGACCGCTATCGGGCCGGAGCTGGAGAAGATGAGACCGATCACCCCATTGGATACATAGGGAGGGCCCAGGTCACGGAGGAATTGGCGTACGCCTGCGGGGCGACCCTCGGGGCGTTCAAGCAGCGGTTGGGACTCCGCAGCCACAGCGGCCTCCGCGTGGGGCATGGCGGGCGGGATCAGACGGGATCGCGGCATTCTGGCTCCTGGGATCGGCGGAAAAATACTGGCGCCCCGGAGCTGACACTCCGGGGCGCCTTCCGTGCCAGATCCGGGGCCGGCACCGATTGCGAGGGGTGGTTCCTACTTGTGCTGGCCTTCCTTGGCGAGGACGTAGTCATAGACCACTTCTTCGCCGGTCTGGCCGTCCGTGCGCGGACGCGGGTCCAGCATCAGCTCGGGCTTGACTGCCGATGCGATGTCATCGGCGTTGTGAGCATCGCCGGGGAAGTACAGCTGCTGGGTGACAGGCTGGAAGCCGGGCGCGGAGACCTTGATGTGGATGTGCGCCGGGCGCCAGGCGTGCCACCCGGCCGCGTTGATCAGCTGTCCGCAAGCTCCGTCGGTGGGAATCTGGTACGGCGCCGGGCGCATCGTGTTGATTTCGAAGCGGCCGTCGTCGTCTGCCTTGACCGTGGCGCGGAAGAGCCACTCGGGGAGGCCCGGGGCGTACTGGGAGTAGAACCCGGCGCTGTCCGCGTGCCAAATTTCCACCTGGGCTCCCTGGATTGCATTGCCTTCGGTGTCAGTGAAGTGGCCCGTGAAGTGCAGCGGGGTGCCCTCCTCGTCCTCGCGCATCTCCACGGTGCCAGGGCTCTGGAGCACGGGGGCGCCGGGCACGTAGTAGGGTCCCTCGATGGTGCCCACGGTGCCTGGACGGTCCTGGGAGTTGACGTCCTCGACAGTGTGTTCCAGCCACACGTCCAGGAACAGCGGCCATTCCCCGTCCGTCCCTACCTTGATCAGCCAGGCCTTGAGTGCGTTGTATTCCTCGTAGGTGACCTGGTGTTCGACGACGATGTCGTTGGCGGCCTTGATAAGTGCCCCTGCCAGCAGGCTCACCCGTTCCTTCGGCACATCCAGATGAGCGAGCTTTCCTGAGGCGGTGAAGCGTTCGGTGGCCTTTGAGCCGGCTTCGACGGCAGTGCCCTCGTCCTCTGTGCGGGTGTCCGCTTGGGTCTCAGTCATGGTGTTCTCCATACTCTTCATTGAACAGGGGAGGAAAGGTCCCTGCACCCGTTGCGAGCCTCCGTGCGTCAGGATTTGAATCCGCGGTGACGTGGCTGCGCGTGATGTCTGTCTCATGGTAAGCCTCGCGATAAGGACGCCACAAATATCTATTTGGGGGCTTTTGTGTCATAAAGCCTACATAGTTGCACCCTTGGTCGAACCTAGGTATTTGCCTGATGTGAGGGTGGTCACGATAGGACAAAATTGGCGGACAACGTTCCCCGTCGGCGCCACCGTCTGACCCTGACCTGCCGCCAATCCGCACAGCACTCTCCAATGAAGGAGCAGCCATGACCGAGAACCTGAACCATGTCCGTGAGGTCCTTGCCGACGCAGTGATCGACGACCGTGAGAACGGCGTCATCCGGGCCAAGCGCGAAATTTTTACCGATCAGGAGATTTTCGAACTGGAGATGAAGCACATCTTCGAGGGCAACTGGGTTTATCTCGCGCACGAGTCCCAGATTCCCAACGTGGGGGACTACTTCACCACCAACATTGGCCGCACCCCCGTGGTGATTACCCGAGACAAGGACGAGAACCTTAACTGCATCGTCAACGCGTGCTCCCACCGCGGCGCCATGCTGTGTCGCCGGAAGACGGACAACCGCACGACGTTCACTTGCCCGTTCCACGGCTGGACGTTCAAGAACTCCGGTGAGCTGCTGAAGGTCAAGGACTCACGCAACGCCGGCTACCCGGAGAGCTTCAACAAAGAGGGTTCCCACGACCTCACCAAGGTTGCCCGCTTCGAGTCGTACCGCGGTTTCCTGTTCGGTTCCTTGAAGGCTGACGTTCTCCCGCTCGAAGAGCACCTGGGTGACGCCACCAAGGTGATCGATTCCATCGTGGATCAGTCGCCGGAGGGCCTCGAAGTGCTGCGTGGGGCATCCACATACACCTACGACGGCAACTGGAAGGTGCAGGCCGAGAACGGCGCCGACGGTTACCACGTCACCGCCGTGCACTGGAACTACGCCGCCACCACGGCCCGCCGCAACTCCGGCGACTCCGCCAACACCACCAAGGCCATGGACGCCGGCAAGTGGGGCAAGGTCAAGGGCGGCTTCTATTCCTACGATCACGGTCACCTGCTGCTGTGGCAGGAATGGACCAACCCGGAGGACCGCCCGCTGTGGGACCGCCGCGAGGAGCTCGTTGCCAAGTACGGCGAGGAGATGGCGAACTTCATGATCAACATCTCGCGAAACCTCTGCCTGTACCCGAACGTCTACATCATGGACCAGTTCTCCTCGCAGATCCGGCACTTCCGTCCCATCTCCGCGGACCAGACCGAGGTGACGATTTACTGCATCGCACCCAAGGGCGAATCGCAGGAGAACCGGTCCAAGCGCATCCGGCAGTACGAGGACTTCTTCAACGCCACCGGCATGGCCACCCCCGACGACCTCGAGGAGTTCCGGTCCTGCAACAAGACCTACTGGGCCACCTCGGCGCCGTGGAACGACATGACCCGCGGGTCTACCCACGAGATTGCCGGCCCCGACGAACAGGCCAAGGCGCTGGGCATGACCAAGGTGATCGCGTCCGGCGTGCGCACCGAGGACGAGGGGCTCTACCCCATCCAGCACGGGTACTGGAAGGAAGTCATGGACCGGGCCCTGGCGGAAGAGGAACAGTCCGCACTGGACACCGTTCCTGTCACCGCATGACCTAGACCACGTGGAACCAGAGAGAGTGCATAACCCATGACAAACCTGATCAGAACAGTTGCGGCGCTCAAGAGCGCTGAGGAGATCGCCACCCTCGAAACCGTCCGCGCCTTCCTTTACAAGGAGGCCCGGCTGCTGGATGAGCGCCAGTTCGATGAATGGCTCCAGTGCTACCACCCGGACTCCGAGTTCTGGATGCCCGCATGGGACGTCGACGACCGGTTGACCGAGGACCCGCAGAACGAGATCTCGCTCATCTATTACGATAACCGCGGCGGCATTGAGGACCGTGTCTTCCGGATCAAGACAGACCGGTCGTCGGCAACCTCCCTCCCGGAGCCCCGCACCGGGCACAACCTCACAGGCATCGAGATCGTGGAGCACGACGGCGACCAGGTGAAGGTGCGCTTCAACTGGTTCACCCTGTACTTCCGCTACAACACAACCGACACGTACTTCGGCACCAGCTTCTACACGATCGACCTCGCCGGCGAGGCGCCGGTCATCATGAAAAAGAAGGTCATCCTGAAGAACGACTACATCCACCACGTGGTGGACGTCTACATGATCTAACGGCCGCGTGCCGGTGCCCGGCACTTCCCGGGCACCGGCGCGGACGGTTCCAAACCCCGTGCCCACACAGGCACATCCGCACTTTCCGGATCGCGACGACGCGACCCCCAGCAGGAGGAAATCATGGGCCACAAAGTAGCCCTCAGCTTCGAAGACGGCGTCACCAAAGTCATCAAGGTAGGCGACTACGAGACGGTGATGGACGCCGCATACAAGGCCCGGATCAACATTCCGTCAGATTGCCGGGACGGCGCCTGCGGCACCTGCAAGGCCTTTTGCGATTCCGGCTCCTTCGACCCCGGCGACTTCATTGACGACGCGATGACGGAGGACGAACTCGCCAAGGGCTACATGCTGACCTGCCAGGCGGTCCCGGAGTCGGACCTGGCCATCCAGATCCCTGCCACATCGGCATCCGCGAAAACCTCGGCCACGACCTTCACGTCCACCCTGACGGAACTCAACAAGCATTCGGAAACCACGGTTTCCTTCAGCCTGGAGGTCGAAAACCGCGACGCCCTGGCCTTCCTCCCGGGCCAGTACGTCAACCTCAAGGTCCCCGGAACCGACGCGGAGCGCTCCTATTCGTTCAGCAGCGGCCCCGAGGTTCACACCGCCTCCTTCATGGTGCGGGTAACGCCGCAGGGCGCGATGTCCGAGTACCTGCGCGACCGGGCGGCGGTGGGCGACACCATCGAACTCACAGGTCCCTACGGTTCATTCTTCCTGCGGGAGCCCAAGCGCCCCCTGCTGCTCCTGGCGGGCGGCACCGGTCTGGCCCCGCTCCTGTCCATCCTCGAGAAGCTCACCGAGAACCCGCCGTCGACGCCGGTCCACCTGATCTACGGGCTGACCCGCGAGGCGGACATCGCCGGCCTGGGCTGGCTGCGGGAATATGAGGCGAAGCTGCCCGGATTCACCTGGGACTACATTGCTTCCGAACCCGGAACGTCCGCTCCCCACACCGGCTATGTCACGCAGATCATCGAGCCGTCCCACCTGAACGACGGGGACGTTGACATCTACCTGTGCGGCCCGCCCCCCATGGTCAATGCCGTGTCGAAATGGCTGGACGCCGAGGGCATCAAGCCCGTCAACTTCTACTTCGAGCGCTTTGCCCCGAAGGAGGCCACCGGCGGCGACGCCGAGACCGGTGCACCGGCACCCGTGGAAAAGATCCAGGCCGAAGGCGACACGATGACCCGCAGCGAGGCCGTCTCGTCGCTGGAGACCGGCCGGCTGGATTTCCGCAAGGAGGACAGCTTCGCCCAGCTGGACGCCCGCATGGGCCTGGAGCTCGCGGTGAGCGAGCTGATGCTGGGCCGCCTCACCGAGGAACAGCTGCACCAGTTCCGGCGGCTCGCCGAGGCCACCACCCGCTCTGTGGCGGCCGGCGTCGTTCAGGAACCGGGTGAGTTCGCGCGGACCAACGAGGAGTTCCACGAATACCTCTTTATGATCTGCGATAACCCCATGCTGCTGGAGTCCTACCGCCGGCTCGATGTCCACGCGCAGATGGCTGCGGCCTTCGAGATCGGGACGCACATCTTTGAGCGGGTCACGCAGGACCACGTTGATGTCGTTGATGCCTTCGAGCGTCAGGACAAGGCGCGGGTGCGGGAGGTCATCATGGCCCATGCGCACGACGCCAAGGAAACCATGGCCACGGCGATCGATGCCAAGGCTGGCCAGTGATGCCGCAGCCATATGCTGGTCAGTTCATTACTCCGGGCCGCTATGCCGGCAAGGTGGCCCTTGTGACCGGCTCCGCCCAGGGCATTGGCCAGAAGGTAGCGGAGCGGATCGGGGCCGAGGGCGGCGCCGTTGTCCTCGTGGACCGGTCCGACCTGGTCCACGAGGTGGCGCAAGGGATCGAGGAGGCCGCACAGGCCTCCGGTTCAGGAAGCTCGGCCACCGCCGTGACCGCAGATCTTGAGACCTTCGCAGGTGCGAAGCAGGCCGTGGAGGCTGCGCTGGCCGCCCACGGCCGGGTGGACGTCCTGGTCAACAATGTCGGCGGCACGATTTGGGCGCGCCCGTACGAAGAGTACGACGAGGACCAGATCGAGAAGGAGATCCGCCGCTCACTCTTCCCCACCCTCTGGACCTGCCGGGCGGTGCTGCCGGCCATGCTGGGACAGGGCTCCGGCACCATCGTCAACGTTTCATCGGTGGCCACCCGCGGGATGCACCGGGTGCCCTATGCAGCGGCGAAAGGCGGGGTCAATGCCCTAACGCAGTCGTTGGCCATGGAGGTGGGCGGACGCGGCATCCGCGTGGTCGCAACCGCCCCGGGGGGTACCGAGGCGCCGCCGCGCAAGGTCCAGCGGGGGCCGGAGGCCGAATCCTCCATGGAAAAGGCCTGGTACCAGGTGATCGTCGACCAAACCGTGGATTCTTCTTTCTTCAAGCGCTACGGGACCTTGGACGAACAGGCCGCGCCGATCGTATTCCTTGGATCAGATGAAGCGTCGTACCTCACCGGAACCATCCTTCCAGTTGCTGGCGGGGACCTGGGCTAAGGCCACGGGCGATGAATTCCCGCAGCCCGGGGCGGGCGGTCCGCTCCAGTAGGATTGCGGTCATGACGACGGGCTCCATAAGCGGCGAAATGGCGGAGGACCTTCCGCTCGTCGGCCGGCGGGGGGTCTTCGAGGAGCTGTTGGAGATGCTCCGGACCGTCCGCAAGTCAGAGGTGGGCGCAGTGGTGATTTCCGGGCCATCGGGCTCCGGGAAGACCGCAGTGCTCGATTTGTTTCTTGAGCACTGCCGCTCCGGCTTCCGTGGTGTCCGCGTGCTGTCCGCCATGGGCGACGAGTGGGAGGCTCAGTTTCCCCTCGCCGGCTACTCCCAGCTTATGCTCACGGTGCCGCTCCGCTCGGCCAAGGATGACGACGGCGGCCCGCCCGTTCCCTCGGGCCCCGTCGCGGCTCTCACCCCGGCCCAGGTGGTCAACTACGCGTCGACGCTGAGCGCCCACCTGGAAGGGCTGCAGTCGCACGGCACCGTAGTTGTCGCCGTCGACGACGTTCACAAACTCGACGCCGAGAGCCTGCGCATCCTCACCTTCGTCATGCGCAGGCTGCACGGAAAACGGATTCTGTTCCTGCTCACGATCAACCCTGATGACGCAACACGAGTCCCCGTAGGTGCACTGGACTTCCTTTCCGGTCATCAGGTCACCCGTATCCCGCTGGATCCGCTCACTCCGCAGCAGGTCCAGCATCTTGCCCGGACAACGCTCGGCATCGACCTGAGTGCCACGGCGGCCCACGGGCTGGTCCAGCACACCGGCGGAATTGCGCAACCGGTCGTCGAGCTGCTCCGCGAGTTACCAGCGGAGACGTGGCAGTCGTGGTTTCCCTCCCTGCCCCCGACCTCCCGGGTGCGCGCCCGGATGCGCAGCGTACTGGCAGCGGCCTCTCCCGGGCTGGTCTCTCTGGCAGAGGCTGCGTCCGTGCTTGGACGCAGCGCGGGTCTGGCAGAGGTTTCCCAGGTCAGCGGGCTGGAGTCGGTCATGGAGGTACTCGACGAGGGACACCGGGCAGGGCTGCTGGGGCTGACTGTGGATCAGGCCCGTTCTTCCGTGGTGTTCTTTGAACCAGGCATAGCCGAGGCCATCTACGAACAGATCGTCCCCAGCCGGCGCATTGCGCTGCACCGGCTGGCAGCTGAGGCCGTACAGGCCGAGGGTGAGCGTCTGGGGCACCGCGTCGCAGCGACTCCCGGTCCAGACGAGGCCCTTGCTGAGGAGTTGGAGGAGTATGCCCGGGGCCAGGCCGTGCTGGGGGTGTGGCAGGATGCCGCGACGGCACTGTTCTCCGCGTCCCGGCTTTCGAAGGACATCCGGTCCCGGAACGACAGGCTGTTGAGGGCCGTGGATGCCCTGGTGGGCTCCGGGAATATAGCCCAGGCGCAGATGTGGAGCGCGGCAGTGGACGCCCTGCCGTCCTCACCGCTCCGCTCCTCAGTCCTGGGATACCTCTCTACCGTGTCCGGACAAAATGACAGCGCGCAGACGCAGCTGGAGATGGCCTGGCGCACCTGCAACCCGCAGCGTGATCCCGCGGCCGCGGCGCAGGTCGCGCAGCGCTTCGTCCTGCACGGGGTGGCGTCCTGGGACGGCCCGCTGATCACCGGCTGGGCTGAACGGGCCATGGAACTTACGCAGCCGGGAACTCCCGCGCACATTGAATCAGAGGCGATCTACGGCTTGGGACTGTATGCACAGGGCCGGCTTTCCGAGGCGGAGGCCTCTTATCACCGGGCCTTCGAACATGCTGCCGAGAACGCCCAAAAGCAGCGGGTGCAGATGGGTGCCGGCTGGCTGGCATTGCGCCTTGATAACGTTGAGTCGGCGTTGGTGAACTTCGAGGCGGCTGCTCCCACTGAATACCGTGGCGGCTCGATGCGGATTTCCCTGTGGGCGGAGGCCTGGCTGGCGCGCACCCACCTGGTGCTTGGCAACTGGGATGCGGCTGCCGCCACCGTGGCGCGCGCCTCCGTCCGCCTCGAGACCACGCGGATGCCGCTGATCCGGCCCCTGCTTTACTGGACGGCTGCGGAACTTTGGTCCATGCGGGGGGACTGGGACCGGGCCCGATACTACGTTTCACAGGCCGCGGTGCAGCCGGGGACCTACCGGGCCATGCAGGTGCCGGCAAGCCTTGCCCGGGCCCGCTTCCACGAGGCGCGGGCCGACTATGAAAGTGCTTTGGCTGTGCTGCAGCCGCTGACGGAGCTGGACCCCTGGACGGAGAACCGGGTGTCCTTCTGGCCCTGGCAGGACACCTACGTCAACGCCCTGGTCATGACTGACCAGCTCGACGCCGCCGACTCGTTCCTCACCGCGTTTGAACGGGTCCCGCGAGAGCGGGAAGTGCCGTCGGATCTGGCGCGGATGGCGTGGGCAAGGGGCCGGCTCGTGGCCGCCCAGGGGGACCCTGACACTGCCAGGGAACACTTCGAGGCGTCCCTGGGCCACCTCCGCGGACTTAACCGGCCGTATTTGCGGGCCCGGATCAGCTTTGCCTTCGGCCAGAGCATGCGCCGGGCGGGCAAACGTCGTTTGGCGTCCTCGGTCCTGCGCGTGGCCCGGGACCTGTACGACACCCTTGGGGCGGCCACCTACGTGGAGCGGTGCGACCGTGAGCTCAAAGCAACAGGTCTCGACATTGGTAACCTGCCCGATCCGGCCGATCCCGTGCTCATGGCGGCCAGCGAGCACCACCTACAGCTCACAGTGCAGGAACGGGCGGTGGCCGAACTGGTAGCGGCAGGGGCCACCAACAAGGAGGCGGCCCGCGCCCTGTTCCTGGCGGAGAAGACGGTGCAGTACCACCTGACCCGGGTCTTCCGGAAAATGGGGATCCGCTCCCGCAGCGAACTTGCGGCTGCGTTCCGGGCCAAGGACTGACCCGGGACACAGCTTGTTCTGATGCAAGCAGGGGTAATTTGGCCCGGCGTTTACTTGACGTCGGACGGGTGCTTGGCGAGCGGCACCACCGAGATGTCCATGAACGGGAACAGCGGCAGGTTCTGCAGGATCTCGTGAAGTTCGTCGTTCGAATCGACGTCGAAGATTGAGTAGTTGGCGTACTCCCCAACCACCCGCCAGATTTCCGGCCACTTTCCCGAGCGCTGCAGCTCATGCGAGTAGGCCTTTTCCTTGGCCTTGATCTCCGCGGCTTCAGCGGCGGGGAAGTCGGCGGGCAGGTTTACGTCCATGTGGACCAGATATTTCACGGGTGTACTTTCGGAAGTTGGGATGTTATCGGTCTGAGCGGTACAGGGAGAGCTTGTCTTCATCAACAGCTGTGCCTACGCCCGGTCCCTCGGGAACACGGATGCGACCGCCGGTGATGGCCAGGGGCTCGGCCAGGAGGTCGTCGGCCATGTCCAGGTAATTGGACAGCTCCGCTGCACGCTTGGCCGTATGGGCGAAGGCGGCGCCGAAGACCACCGAGGCAGCCGTGCCGACCTGGGTGTCGATCTGGTTGCCTATATAAACATCGATGCCCATACCCTCGGCCATCCCGACGATTTTGGCCGCCTCGGTAAAACCGGACCGTGCCGTCTTGACAGCCAGAAGGTTTGCGCCGCCGGTGAGGATTTCCCGTGCGGCCTCACCAAGATTGGCGGCAGACTCGTCCGCGGCAATGGGGATAGGGGAGTTCGCCACGAGGCGACGGCGCCCGAGGACTTCGCGCGCATCGTCGGGCTCCTCCAGGAACTGAAGTCCCAACTCCGCCGTGCGTCGCAGCACCTCGGCGGCCTCGTTGGCGGACCACCCGCGGTTGGCGTCCATGTAAAGCTCAGCGTCCTCGCCAAGCCCATCCCGCAGTACCCGGGCGGCCTCGATGTCGAGGTGAAGGGGGCGGCGGCCGGTCTTGAGCTTGAACGTGTTGATGCCATAGGTCTCGCGGAACTCCAGCGCCAATGCCAGCAATTCCTGGGCAGGCTTGAAGCCGAGCATATGGGAGACCCGGAGCGAGTCGGAGTACCCGCCCAGCAGCTTTGTGACCGGCTGCCCGAGAGTCTTGCCAATGACGTCCCACAGGGCGATATCCACGGCTCCCTTGGCCGTCTGGTTGTGGACAGTCCGATTCAGGATCTCCTGGACCTTCTCGCGGTCAAAGATGTCGACCCCGATCAGCTGCGGGGCAAAAATATCCTCTACCACCGCGACGATGGACTTCTGCGTCTCCCCATAGGTGTAGGGGCGCGGCGGTGTGTCGGCAGTGCCCACGACCCCGTCGTCGGTGCGAAGCCTGATGAGCACATGGTCTGCCTCGTGCACGGATCCGGAGGCGAAGTGCAGGGGGTGGAGATAGGGGATCGAGTAGGGAATCGCCTCAATGGCTGCGATCTTCATCAGCGGGTCAGCCTTTCATCAGTGGGAAACGGTGCGGGGCCGGGGTGCGGGGGCAGGTGCCCGGGCTCTGCAGTCGCGGTGTCAACGACTTCGAGGAAATTCTGCAGCAGGGCGGAGGGATGCCCTCGCATCCAGGCGACTGCGAGTTCCACCGCAGGGACGTTTTCAATTTCCCGGTAGACAACGCCTTCGAGTTGAATGGCCCGCACGCTGGACGGCATGACGGCCACCCCGCCCCCTGCGGCTACAAATGCCAGCATCGTGGAGGTCTCTCCTACCACCTGGGCAATGCGCGGCCGGAAGCCCGCCTGGCGGCACAAGTCTGACGTGGTGCGGTAGAGCACAGACTCGGGTGCATAGGCGATGAACTCCTGGTCCTGCAGTTCGTGCATGGCCACGTTCCGGTCTATCGCCAGGGCGCTGAACGAGGGAAGCGCGACGACGAGCGGCTCCTTGGCCACAATCCGGTAGTCGATGTCCGGGGACGCAACGGGGGGGCGCAGCAACGCGGCGTCCAACGTACCCTCCCGCAGCCCTGCTTCCATGGAAGGTGTGAGCATCTCGCCGTGCAGCGCCAGCGACAGTCCGGGCAGGACCTGCTTGGCAAGGCGGGCGATCTGCGGCATAACGCCGTAGGTTGCCGACCCTGAGAAGCCCACCCTCAGAACGCCGGTGGCGCCCTTACCCACTTGAGAGACATCGGCCTGAAGTGTCGCCAACTCGTTGACGATCTGCCGACCGCGATCCAGCAGGAGTTGGCCAGCCGCTGTGAGGTCCACCCTCCGCGTAGTGCGGTTGAGCAACTTCACGCCAAGCTGGTCCTCCAACTGACGGATCTGCTGCGAGAGAGGTGGCTGCGCCATGTGGAGGCGCTTGGCGGCGCGGCCAAAGTGCCGTTCCTCGGCCACCGCGATGAAATAGTTCAATTGGCGGATGTCCAAGGTGCTGCCGTCCTTCTGCCGGGACCGGCCTCAAGGATGCTGCCCTGTGCGCGGTGATTAGTTCAAATAATAACCATAATAAGCACTACTAGGTCATTTAGCACGCGTAATAATGTCAGGGCAGCATCACGCGGGCTACCTGAGTTGCTCCGAAGGGATGCTGTCCCTTGTCCGCCCTTCGACGATCTCCTCCACTCTGTGCTCGGCTTCCTCCAGCTTTCGCTGGCGGGGGACCAAAATGGTCACGACAGCGCCGACGAGGGCTACGGCCCCATAGATATAAAACGCTGTGGCCCCGCCAATGCCTGCGGCAGCCAGCCAGCCACCGATGATGGGCCCTAGAATCCCGCCGAAGCGTCCCACACTTGCACACCATGCCACGCCAGCGGCCCGGGCATTGGTGGTGTAGTAATTCGACTGGAACCCATAAATCAGGACCTGGGTGCCCAGTGTGCCTACGCCGGCGAAGGCGATGAAGGTGAACAGCAAGGGCAGCGGGAAGCTGAAGGTCATCAGCACCAGGCTGATGGTCGCCAGAACAAAGGTGGAGGCGATGACCCGCTGGGGGCCGCTCTTGTCAGCGAGGCGCGAAAGCAGGAGACCGCCCGCGACGGCACCCAGGTTCAGCGCCAGGGGGAAGAACAGGGAGTATGTGCGCCCGTAGCCGTAGCCTTCCATGATTTTCGGCAACCATGTGTTCAGGCCGTAAGTCAGGAGCAGGCCACAGAACGACATCAGGCCAAGCAAAATGGATGGCACAGCGAACTGCCGGGAGAACACTGCGGCGAAACCTGTTTTTTGCGGTGCGGCGCCCACCTGTTGAATGACCCGTTCCTCGATAAGCGGAACGCCGGTGCGTTGTGAAGCGGCCTGGGCTTCCTGCTCACGGCCGCGGGCCAGCAGCCAGCGCGGAGACTCAGGGAGCTTGAACCACGCGATGGGCACGAGGAGGACGAGGGGTAGTGCGCCGATCATGAACAGCCCGCGCCAGCCGATGTCATTGAGCAGCAGGATGCCCAGGATTGATGCCAGGACGCCGCCCGCAGGGACTCCGGAATACACAATTGCGTTGTAGAACTGACGTCTTCCGGCGGGTGCGAATTCAGCCATGGTGGCGCCGGCAGTAGCGATAACCACTCCCAGGCCAAGCCCGGTAACAAACCGCAAGGCTCCAAAAGCAGTGACGCTGGTGGCAAAGGCCGTCACGAACATGCCCACGGAGAACCAAGAGATGCCCAGGAGCATCAGCCGGCGCCGGCCGAAGAAGTCGCCGACTGCGCCGCAGACCAGGGAACCCACGAGGACTCCGATGAGCGCCCAGGACCCCAGGAGGCCGGCGGCAACTGTATCAAAAGCGCCGATCTGGCTCGGGTCCGCAAGCAGTCCCGGAAGGACGGTGCCGTAAATAACGAGGTCGTATCCGTCAAACACGAGGGCCGCGCAGATGATGAAGGCGACCCAATTCGCCGTGCGCGCCTCCTTTTTTGGATTTTCGGCTACAACGGCATGTGGTTGTGTCATGGTGCCAGGTCCTCTCTGCGCGAAGTGAAGACGGAGCGGCGCAGCGAAGGATCTTCGGGGCCAACTTCCGATTGCTTTCAGCCTGACAGAGGTGTGATTCAAGTCATATGAGGGAAATGCCCTGCTTTTCGCCCGGGGGTTATTCATATGCTGCTGATATCAAACAGCCTGATTTAGGAGGTGCCGCCCTGGCAGTCCTGTCTGTCTCAGTCCATACGATCTGGATATGGAACAGCGGGCAGGAACGCTGGTCCTTACCCGGGCGCATGGATAGGCTGGCAAAATGATCAAGCCCGCACGCCTTCACTCAGACCTGTCCCGCCTCGGCAGGGAGTCGGACATGTTCCTGGCTACCGTCGAGTCACTTGTCGACGACGAGCTGACCGCTCCCTCGCTGTGCGAGGGATGGACGCGCGCCGATGTCATCGCCCACGTCACGTCCAACGGGCGCGCTCTGGTAAAGCTCGTCGACTGGGCCGTCTCAGGCGAGGAACGTTCCTTGTATGCCTCGCCGGACGCCCGTTCCCAGCAGATCGCCGCCTTGGCCGCTCTCCCGCGGAAAGAGCTCGTCGCGGAACTGCGGGACTCGGCCCGGAGCTTTGCCGAGCAGGCACAGCGGCTGGGCGGGGAGCTTGCGGCCCCCGAGGTGCAGCTGAACGGCAGGGCCCTCCCTGCCACGTCCATCGTTGCGCTCCGGATTGCCGAGGTGGTGGTGCATCACCATGACCTCGACACCGCCTGGACCATCGAGGAGGCCGATCCGGATTCGCTGCTGAACGCCCTTGAAGCCGTGGTGCGTTCGCTCCGGGCCAAAGGGTCACCGGGAATGACGTTGGTGACCGAGGAGCGTGACGAGTGGGTGATCGGCGACGGCGGTCTGCGCGTGGTGTCCGACCGCGAGGGGCTGCTCCAGTGGCTGGCCCGCGGGGACGCGGAACATATTGACGTGGACGGACCGGTGCCGGTGCTGCCAGCCTGGTGAGCCAGGATGAGAGCGAGCCCACATGGGCCGGCCAGAAAAGCGCGGTGTCCAGCGCCGCCCTGCAGCCCCGGCCCGACGGCACCACCCAGCTGCTGGTTGGGGGAAGGCCGTTACCTGTCGTCTCGGCGAGCCCGGTCAAGCCAGTCTCTGAGCAACGCGGCAAGGACCTCTGGCCGCTCGTGCATGAGTGCATGGCCCGCGCCGTCTACCACTGCCAGGGTGGCGTGCGGATAGCGCTCGAGTAAGTCCATTGCGTCGGTGTATCCAACGACCGAATCGCGTCGTCCCGCCGCGATCAGGGTCTGCCCCAGGAAGGTGCCCGACCCGACGTCGACCGTCCATTCCGCGAAAATCCGGCCCAGCCCGGTCGCGTCGACCAGCCTCGTGCCCGGCACGATATGGCTGCGGTAGCGGCGGGCGGTGGCCGGTGTGCGCACGACGAAGTATTCATCGAAACCTTGCCGATGCTCAGGTTCGAGTTCGTCGTACGCGTCAGCGTCCTGACAAATCACCTGATGGTCGGGCACATTTTGTGAGCGCTCGGCGACGGGGCATAGCAAAGCCAGGGCGCGCACGACGTCCGGCCGCTGCGAGGCCACGCCGCGCGCAAGATATGCGCCGTAGGAATGCCCAAGCAACATCACCGGTCCGGCCTCGAGACCATCAATGAAGTCGGCGATGAGCCCGACCACGTCGTCGTTGCAGGCCAGGTCCCCGGTGGTGGAGCGGCCCATTCCTGGCAGATCCGGATAGATCCGCCGGTATCCCGAGCCGGGGACGACGGCCTCGATCGCCGCCTCAATCTCGCGGTGATCAACACCGGCGCCGTGCAGCGCAATCAGCGGCACGCCGCTACCGTGCTCGACGTAATGAATCAGGACGTCATTGATCCGTCGCTCCATGTCAACATCGTATTGATCGATCATTAACAGCAACACCGCCCTCAATAGTGTGGCCTCCCGGGGCCTGTTGGCGGGGTTTTCCCGCTGGTCCGCTGACGATTGCCCCAAGGCATCAGCACCTCCTGATGGGCCGTTCTGGCGTGACCGATTTCGTTATGAAGCAGTTATGGTCATGCCCCTGAATAAGCTCTGACAGGGCAATTTCTTCCGTCTAGTCTTTGACTAATGCCGCTGGTCCCGATAAAGGGGCTGTTGAGGGGGCAGACACTGCGCTATTACGCGCCTTTCAGGGGGAACTAGAAACATGACGTCCAAACGCTTCAGACTCTGCAGTGCCGTGACTATGACCGGTCTTACTCTCAGCCTTGTGCTTTCAGCCTGTGGACCCCAGCCGGCGGAGAATGCGACAGCACAGAGTGCGGCCCCCAGTCTGAGCGCCTCCGCGACACCTTCCGCCACGGCCCTTGCCACCCCGACAGCCACTCCCAGCGCCGACGTGCCTTCCACTGAAGTCCCCGCCCCGCCAGCGGCGCCTGCGGCCCCGCCTGCTGCGCCTGCTGCCCCGCCAGCTGTCCCTGCCGCGCCGCCTGCTGCGCCGGTCCAGCCAGCTCTGAAAACCTTCACATTTCCCGATGGGCACATCTCCTTCTCCTACCCGGGTTCCTGGTCCGTTAGGACGCAGCGGGGGCCGGGCCAGGAGGGGCCGCCCTGGCAGCCGGTTGAAGCGATCGTCTCGGACGGCACGGGCGCCGACCTCTTCAGCGTCTCAAGCGGCGCCAATGGCATCGGCTGCTCGGCGGGACCCGTGAACCGCACGGTGTTCGACAAGGCACCCGTCCCCGGAATGCGCGAAGTTGACGGCACGACGCCGATGTTCGGATTTATTGTGGAAAGGAGTGGCGGGGATGACTCGTACTTCATGGCGGTCATGAACCCCAGCAACCTGGAGCAGGGGGACGTCGCGTCGCAGTGCACGTTGCTCAAAATGGGAAACGGCGCAGCGCAGAACCGGGTCATCTTCAACCAGTCGGTCTACCCGAACCACGTGCCGGGCTTCCCGAGCCGCCAAGCGGCGAAATCGTGGATGGCCACGCAGCAGTACGCGCAGCTCAAGGCCCTGATGCTGAGCCTGAAGTACTCCTAGGGGTCCTCTCAGCGGTCGATTGCGCTGCTGGCACGGAGGGGGCGGTCAAGGACTTCGTGCGACGTCGGCATCCACCTGCCCGATCCGGCCCGGTGGTGTCAGGGCCCAGGCCGCCCCGGCCACTCTTTGCCCGCCCATGGGTCGAAGTCGGCGATGAGTTCCTCCTGCGGCGGACGCTCCTTTTCGGGGACGTGCTGCAGGTTCACCCGCACCCGGTACCAGAGCGAACTCGACCCCCGCATCCCGTCGACGAGTACGTCGGCGGGATGCAGGGCCGGGACGAGGTCCGCATGCCGGGCCTTCCATTCATCGAGCGCCGCAAGCGCCTCGGGCTTGGTCTTGGTTCGTGCCACTTCGATCAGGGGCATCACCGACTGCCGGCGACCCGAGCCGTCGCCGCTCCGCGGCGGCTTTTCGGCGGGACCGAGCTCGGCAGCCAGGGTGAGGAGCCCGTCCAGTGACCCCACGGCGTCGTCGATGCCCTCGTGGGGGTCGCCCGCCGCGGCGAAGCGCTCGAGCACCGTGGGCACCGTGAATTGTTCCGGGCGGGTGGAGGCCACCTCGTCCCAGGTGAGCGGCGTCGAGACGCGGGCGTCGGGCAGCGGCCGGACGGAGTACGCGGACGCCACGGTGCGGTCCTTGGCGTTCTGGTTGAAGTCGACGAATACACTTTCGCCGCGCTCCTCCTTCCACCACCGCGCGGTGGCGAGTCCCGGGGCGCGGTTTTCGACCTCGCGGGCGAGAGTTTCGGCGGCGAGCCGCACGTCGCGGTAGGACCACAGGGGCGCGATGCGCACCAGGACGTGGAGTCCGCGCGACCCGCTCGTCTTCGGCCATCCGACCAGCCCCATGTCGTCGAGCACCTCCCGCGCGACGTAGGCGACGTCGACGATCTGCTTCCAGTCGACCCCCGGCATCGGATCCAGGTCGACCCGGAGCTCGTCGGGGTGTTCCAGGTCCTCGGCGCGGACGGGGTGCGGGTTCAGGTCCAGGCAGCCAAGATTCACAACCCACGCCAGGCCCGCAGCATCCCGGATCACGGCCTCCTCGGCTGACGTCCCCGACGCGTAGTGAAGCGTCGTTGTGTGGATGAAGTCGGGGTGGTTTTCCGGCACGCGCTTCTGGAAGAACGGCTCGGCGTCGATTCCCTTCGGAAAGCGCTTAAGCACCATAGGCCGCCCGCCGGCGCCCCGCAGGGCACCATCCGCGACCGCGAGGTAGTAGCGAACCAGGTCCAGCTTCGTCAGCCCGGGCTCGGGGAACACCACCCTGTCCGGACTCGAGATGCGAACCTCCGTGCCGGCGATGCTGAGGATCTCGGCCGGGGTCTTCGACGGGTTCATGCCGCCACGCTAGCAACGATCAGATGTCCCGGCCAGACCCGTTGCACGGCAGGCGGATTGACCCGGGGACCTCCGACTCCTGGCACGACGGGTCTGCGGTCAGGCTGCCTGCCAGCTCGCCGGGAGCGACTTCACCCCGTAGACGATGGTGCTGTCCATCCGTTCCAGCTGGGCCCCCGGGGCGAGGGTCAGTCCGGGCAGCCGGGCCAGGGTGGCCTCCAGCGCGATCCGTGCTTCCAGTCGTGCCAGCGGGGCACCGAGGCAGAAGTGGATGCCGTGGCCGAACGCCAGATGCCGGATCTGGCCGCGGTCGATGTCGAACCGGGCAGGCCGCTCGAACTGCCGCTCGTCGCGGTTCGCGGAGCCGATCCACGCCACCACCGGGGCGCCGGCCGGAATCCCCATGTCGCCCAGGGTGGTGTCGGCAACTGTCACCCGGTACATGGACTGGACGGGGGACCGAAAGCGGAGGACCTCTTCTATGGCCTGGGGGAGCAGCGCTGGTTCCTGCACCAGCCGTTCGATCGTGCCGGGCACTTCGGTGAAGCAAAGAACCGCGTTGCCGATCAGGTTGGTGGTTGTTTCATTGCCGGCGACGAGCAGCAGGGCGCAGAAGCCCAGCAGTTCGGCCACGTTCAGCTTCTGCCCGTCGATCTCGGCGGCGAGCAGGTTGCTGATCAAATCATTGCCGGGCCGGCTGCGTCGCTGTTCGATCAGGGCCAGGAAGTACCCGGTCATCTCCTGGTTGGTGGCCTGGTGGTCCTCCGTCGCCGCGCCGGTCCGCGTCTGGCTGACGATGACGTCGGACCACTGCTTGAAGCGGTCACGGTCAGCGGCCGGTATGCCCATGAGTTCGGAGATCACGATAACCGGCAGCGGGTACGCCAGCGCCTGGATCAGGTCCGCTGTTCCGAGCGAAGCGATCCCCTTCAGAAGCTCGTCGGTGAGTTCTGAGATGCGGGGAGCCAGCGCGTCCACAGCTTTCGGTGTGAACGCCTGGGTCACCAGGGAGCGCAATTGCCGGTGCCGCGGGGGATCGGTGGTGATCAGGCTCGACGCGAACAGGTGGCCTGTCTCGGATGGATCGTCGCCTTGCATGCGGGAAGAAAACCTGGCATGTTCGGAGAGCACCCGCTGCACGTCGTCATACCGGAAGACATGCCAGCTTCCGGATTGCTCGTCGTGAAATACCGGTGCGGCTTCCCGCATGCGCTCGTAATGGGGAAAAGGGTCCAGCGGATGCTCACTGGCCGGGGCGAAGTCCATGGCTGGCCTCCCTGCTCAGCCCGGCGATCTATCGGCCTTGATGACCGTCGGGGCGTCGAATTGATGGACCCGTGGAACCCTGAGTTTATTCGACCCCCGCTCGGCCTGTCAGTAGCTAACTGTGGCGGCTTCGCCCTTGACCGGGGGCCGTCCACCCGGAGCGAGGGACTTGTCGGCGGCGTACTAAAGAGGACGACGGCGGGAGAGTTCCCGCCGTCGTCCTCTTGGCTATTTGGGTGTCGGCTGCGGCCAGACCCCTACTACTTGGTGACCTGGAGTCCGGTGTCCCAGTTGAAGTCGGCGAACTCCGGGTTGGCCTGCATGGTCATGAGGACGAACTGGAAGCCTTCGAGTTCGCGGGCCCGCTTGAGCGGACCGACGACCAGGGGGCGCATGCCGCCGGCGCTGACGAAGCCGCTGACGGCGGCATTGGCCTCTGCGTTGTCCCCGGCGATGAAGACGTCCAGCGGCTGTCCGCCGGACTCGCCGGCCACCAGGGTGCCGGCGAAGGTCGTGTTGAACGCCTTGACCACCTTGGCGCCGGCGGGAACAAGCTGCGCGATTTCTTCGGCGGCGGAGTTCCCGGCCTCGACCACCAGGGAATCGAAGGTCTCAAAGTTCACCGGGTTGGTAATATCCACGACGGTCTTTTCGGCCAACGCATCGCCATAGCCGCGGACCACGGACTTTGCGGCGTCGAACGGGACGGCAAGGACCACGATGGCGCCCTGCGGAGCATCGACCGTGGTGCCGAAGGTGACGCCGGCGCCGAGCTCTGTGGCCAGTTCCTTTGCTTTGGTGGCGTCCTGTCCGAGGATCTCGACGGTCAGGCCGCCAGCGAGGGCACGGGTGGCGATGCCGCGGGCCATGTTGCCGTTGCCGATGATGGTGAGGTTCGTCATGGGGGTCTTCTTTCCGAAAATGCGGGCCAGGAGGGTTTTCATCAGGTTCTGTTCTACTGGAGGAGCGTTTGTTGAAGCTACAACTAATGTAGCCCTCGCTGCTTGAAGCGTCAAGTATCTGCGCCGGCCCGACTTCAGCACTCCATGCCAAGGCGGAGACGGCGGGATTGAAAACTTCACCGCCTGAGCTGGTATCCCCGGGGGTCCCAGGCTTCCGAAACGTCCCAGGACCCGAGCAGCGTACGCCAGGGTGAACGCCGGCTCATTGCGCCCATCATGATGAAGCGGTGACTGCTGATGTGTGGCACGCCGCTTCTACGAAACACGCGGTTTCACCAACACCCAGCCCAATGGCACAGAGCCGATGCTGTATCTCTACCGAGAGCCCTGCACGGCAGTCCGGGCACGTCGGGTTCTCAGGGAAGGTCTTCCGTGTCAGGATCAGGTATGCCCGACCGCCTGATGCTGCTCGACACCGCGTCGCTGTATTTCCGCGCCTTCTACGGTGTCCCCGACACGATCCGCCGCGACGACGGCACTCCGGTGAACGCCGTGCGCGGGCTGCTCGACATGATCGCGCGGCTCACCACCGACTACGACGCGACGCATCTAATTGCGTGCTGGGACGACGACTGGCGCCCGCAGTGGCGGGTCGACCTCATCCCGAGCTACAAGTCGCACCGGGTCGCGGAGGAGGTCGCGGCTGGCCCCGACGTGGAGACCGTGCCGGACGCGCTCGAGGCGCAGATTCCGATGATCCGCCGGGTGCTCGAGCTCGCCGGCATCGCCGTCGTGGGGGCTGCCGGACATGAGGCCGACGACGTCGTCGGCACCTACGCCAGCCACGCTCAGCTCCCCGTCGACGTGGTGACCGGCGACCGCGACCTCTTCCAAGTCGTGGACGACGCCCGTCAGGTGCGCGTGATCTACACCGCGCGGGGCATGAAGAACCTTGAAGTCCTCACCGACGCGGTCGTCGTTGAGAAGTACCGCGTGCTGCCCGGGCAGTATGCAGACTATGCGGCCCTCCGCGGCGACACCTCCGACGGGCTGCCGGGCGTCGCCGGCATCGGCGAGAAGACCGCCTCGTCTCTGCTTGGCGAGTACGGCACGCTCGACGGGTTGTTGACCGCCGCGGCGGATGCGGGAAGCGGTCTGTCCGCATCCGTGCGGTCAAAGCTCGCCGCGGCCACGGACTACCTCGCGGTTGCGCCCGCCGTCGTCAACGTCGTCCGCGACCTGACGCTGCCGACGCTGGAGCAGGCGGGCGCGCAGCTGCGCCCTGTCGCGGGCGATTCGCGCGCCGAACTCGAACGTCTTGCGACCGACTGGAACCTCGGCGGCTCGGTCAGAAGGCTCCTCGACGCGCTCGACCGGCGTGGCTGAGGGGAAGCCGCACTACTGGACCGCGCCGGAACGGGACTCCGGTACTCCGCCCTGACTGTTGCCAAAGCGACGTGACAAGGCCAAGGTGAAGTAGGTCACATCGAGATCGGGAGCCGCGGCCCATCAGGGAGCCGCCTACCTGTTGTGGAGGTCAAGCATGAGCACAACTGAAGACAAAGTGTTCGACGCAACTCCCGAAGGCAACCCGCCCGAACTCAAGCGGGTCCTGGGACCGAAGCTCCTACTGCTGTTCATCGTCGGTGACATCCTTGGCGCCGGTGTGTACGCCGTCACCGGAACCATGGCCGGCACGGTCGGCGGCCTCGTATGGCTGCCGTTCTTGCTCGCGTTCATGGTCGCGACGCTGACCGCTTTCTCCTACCTGGAGCTGGTCACGCAGTACCCCCAGGCAGCCGGTGCGGCGCTGTACACGCACAAGGCGTTCGGTATCCACTTCGTGACCTTCCTGGTGGCGTTCGCCGTCGTCTGCTCCGGCATCACGAGCGCCTCGACCTCCGCGAACGTCCTCGCCCAGAACCTCTTTGGGGGTTTTGAGGTCAACGGCTGGATGGCCATGCCCGGACAGGGAGCGATCACGGCCGTCGCGATGGGCTTCATGCTGCTGCTGGCGGCGATCAACCTGCGCGGCGTGGGCGAGAGTGTGAAGTTCAACGTGGTCCTTACCCTGGTCGAGATGACCGCCCTGTGCATCGTGATCGGCGTCGGTTTCTACGTGATGGCCCAGGGGACCGGGAACCTCGCGGAGATCACGGTCTTCACCGACTCCCAGGACAAGGGGTTGTTCCTGGCCGTCACCGCCGCCACCTCCATCGCGTTCTTCGCAATGGTCGGCTTCGAGGACTCGGTGAACATGGTCGAGGAGACCCAGAATCCCGAGCGGATCTTCCCCCGGACCATGCTGACCGGTCTCGGCATCGCGGTGATCCTCTACATGCTGGTGGCGGTGTCCGTGGTGACCGTGCTGACGCCCACCGAACTCGAAGGGATCAGGGAGGCCGAGGGCGCCGCGCTCCTCGAGGTGGTGGGTAAGGGCTCACCGGACTTCCCGATTGACCAGGTGTTTCCATTCCTCGCGGTCTTCGCAGTCGCCAACACCGCCTTGATCAACATGTTGATGGCCAGCCGCCTGATCTACGGCATGGCCCGGCAGGACGTCCTGCCGCGGGCGCTGGGAAAGGTCCTCCCGGGGCGCCGCACGCCGTGGGCCGGGATCGTTTTCTCGACCGTCCTCGCGCTGGGGCTGATCCTGTACGTCACGTCCGACCCGGACAGCAACGTCGTCGCGAACCTCTCCGGCACGACGGCGTTCCTGCTCCTGTGCGTCTTCACCGTGGTGAATGTTGCCTGCCTCGTGCTCCGCGGCAAGAGGGACCCCCACCGCAAGGTGTTCTTCACCTCGCCCGGGCAGCTGCCGCTCGTCGCGGCCCTGCTGTGTGCCTTCCTCGCCGGTCCATGGGTCGGCCGGCCCGTCATTCAGTACCAGATCGCCGGGGGGCTGATGGCGATCGGCGTCGTGCTGTGGTTCATCACGTGGCTGATCACGAAGCGGACCAACACCCGGCCGGGCGAACCTGTCGGCATCCAGAACATCGGCAAGGACGGGTAGCGTCCGCGTCGCGGATCACCAGGATCAGGGAGTTGTCCGCGGCCCGCAATGGCGGGGCTGTCTCATGGCTGAGGGCCGGCGCCATCGACGCCGGCCCTCAGCCATGGTGCTGAACTGCTGCACCCTCAGCCGTTGATCACCTGCGGGACACCCAGGGCCTTGAGCCCTTCGACGCCGAACTCGAGTCCATAGCCGGACTGCTTGGCCCCGCCGAAGGGAACGCGCGGGTCCACGGCCCCGTGTTTGTTGATCCACACTGTTCCGGCTTCGATCCGGGCTGCCACCGCACGGGCCGCGGCCGGGTCTGCTGACCAGACGGAGGCGCCGAGGCCGACGTCGAGGGCGTTCGCCATGGCCACGGCCTCATCGACGGTGCTGTAGCGGATGATGGGCAGGGCCGGGCCGAACTGTTCCTCGGCGACGAGGGGGTTGTCATTGTCGATGTCGGCCACGAGCGTGGTGGGGTAGAAGTAGCCCGGCTGGCCTGACTCCGGGTTGCCTCCCAGCAGGATCCGGGCGCCGGAGTCGCGCGCCGCATCGACGAGCCGGGCCACGACGTCGAACTGCTGCCTGTTCTGCAGCGGGCCGAGGACGTTCACCTCGTCGAGTCCGACGCCCATCGGCATGGCCGCGGCGACGGCGGCGAGTTCCGTGCAGACCGCATCGTAGATGTCGTCGTGGACGTACAGCCTCTTGAGCGCCGCGCAGGTCTGCCCGGTGTTGATGAAGGCGCCCCAGAACAGGCCTTCCGCGATCGACTTCGGGTCGGCGTCAGGGAGGACGATGCCGGCGTCGTTGCCGCCGAGTTCGAGGGTGAGCCGTTTGACGGTGCCGGCGGAGGATCTGATGATCGCCTTGCCGGTGGCGGTGGAGCCGGTGAACATGATTTTGCCGATGGCGGGGTGCTCGGCCAGGCGTGCGCCGACCTCGCGTCCGCCGGACACGACGGACAGAAGGCCCTCCGGCAGTTCCTGGTTCAGGACGCTGACCAGCGCCAGGACGCTGAGCGGCGTGTACTCGGAGGGTTTGACCACCACGGCGTTGCCCATCCGCAGAGCGGGGGAGATCTGCCAGATGCTGATCATCATGGGCCAGTTCCACGGCCCGATCGCACCGACGACGCCGATCGGGCGGTAGCTGACGACGGCGTGCGTCTCGCCGTCGTCGACGACGGTGTCCGGCTCCAGCCCGGTGGTGGCCGCGGCACGGAGCCAGGCCGAGCAGGCGCCGACCTCGAAGCGGGCGTTGGGGCCGTTCAGCGGCTTGCCCTGCTCGCGGGAGAGGAGCCGGGAGAGTTCCTCGGCGGAACGGTCGACGGCGTCGGCGGCCCTGAGCAGTGCGGCGCTGCGGGCGTCGTGACCCAGTGCGGCCCAGGCCGGCTGGGCGGCCGCGGCGGCGGTGATGGCGCGCTCCAGGTCCGCCACGTCATGAACAGGTGCTTCCCCCACGGGCTCGCCCGTGGCCGGGTCAAGAATCGTGCGGGTCGGGCCGGACGACGGCGTGATGGCGGCGAGAAGGGCATCGTAGGTTTCCATCGGTACTCCACTTCGAGTAGTTAAGGCGCAACTGGTGATCCGTCCCGGCCCTGCGGCCTGAAGACGCTGCTCCAAGCGTCCTCCTGCGGAAGCCCGGTGGCTTGTCTCTGCGGGAACGACTCTTGACGACGAGCGAACGATGGCGGCCAGGTTCCGGGCGAAGCACGTCAATCGGGGGAAGCGCGGATCGGTGCGGAAAAGGCGTCGCTGCGCTCAGCTACAACAAACGGTCACTGATCGACAAAAGCCGGACACGGGGCCGCTGCCATGCTGGTTTGCACGGTGCCAGGCACCACTGACCCAGCACTCATGACCGTGAAGAAGGATCCAATGAGTATTTCAAATTCCGAGTCCCGGACCGCAGAAACCACTCCCCGGCACGAGCACTCCACTGCCCTCCGCGCCGGCAGCGTCGGTGTCATGGGCATTCTGTTCTTTGTTCTTTCCGCACAGGCGCCGCTGACCGGCATCGTCGGGGCGTCCCCGCTGGCCGCAGCGCTCGGCAACGGCCCCGGAGCGCCCGGCGCCTATCTGGTGGTCGGCATCGTCATCGTGATTTTCGCGGTGGGTTTCGTTGCCATGAGCCGGAAGATCCAGGCCAACGGCGCCTTCTACGCCTACGTCACGGCGGCGTTCGGGCGGAAGATCGGCGCCGGCGCCGCGTGGCTGGCGCTGCTGGCCTACAGCACCGTGCAGGCCGCCATGTACGGCCTCTACGGCGCGGCTTTTTCCGGCCTCCTCGGCAGTGCCGGAATCAGCGTCCCCTGGTGGGTGCTGGCTGTGGTGACCATGGCCGGCGTGCAGGTCCTGGGTTCCCTGAACATCGAACTCGGAGCCCGGGTCCTGGCAGTTCTCGTGGGCCTGGAGGTCGCGATCCTGCTGATGTTCGGGCTGACTGTGCTGTTCCGGGGCGGGGGACCGGAAGGGCTCAGTATTGCCGCGTCCTTCTCACCAGACGCGATCGCCAGCGGCGCCCCCGGCGTGGCCATCATGTTCGCGGTCGCTTCCATGTTCGGATTCGAATCCACCGCCATCTATTCGGCTGAGGCCAAGGACGCGCAGCGGACCGTGGCCCGGGCCACCTACCTGTCCGTGGGCGTCATTGCCGTCTTTTTCTCCTTCATTTCCTGGATGCTGGTCAGCTATTACGGCCCGTCGCAGGTCGTCGGGGCGGCGGGGGCGGCGCTGGAGTCCGGCGACTCCACGGCGTTCGTGCTCACGCCCATGGTGGAGCTGTTCGGGCCGTGGGCAGGGGTCACCACCGGCATTCTGCTCGTGACGTCCCTGCTGGCCGGCATCATCGCCTTCCACAACGGCATCAACCGCTACCTGCATTCGCTGGCGCTCCGCGGTTCCCTGCCCGGCGTCGTCGCACGGACCAACGCTCACCGGGCCCCCGCGGTGGCAGCCCGGATCCAGACCGGCATCGCCCTGCTGCTGGTGGCGCCCTTCGCGCTGCTCGACCTGGACCCGGTCCTGACCCTCTTCTCCTGGTTCAGCGGGCTGGCCGTTGCGGCACTGCTGGTGCTGTACATGCTGTCCTCCCTTGCCGTCGTCGTGTATTTCCGGCGCGAACGGGTCTCCGGGCAGTACTGGCAGACGCTCGTGGCGCCGGTGCTGGCCACCGTCCTCCTGGCCTGGGTGCTTTACCTGGTGGTCAGCAACTTCACGTCCCTGATCGGCGGCAGCGCCGAAACGGCCGTGGCGCTCCTGGTGGCCGTCCCCGCGGTGTTCGTGGCCGGCCTGCTGGTGGAGGTCCGGGTCCTGAGCCGGGGCGGAGACCGGGCCGGAGTGGCGGAGTTCGCCGGTTAGGCCATCACTGCGCGCGGAAACCGGAAGCCGGACGCCGGGCGTTAGGACGACGACGGGCCAGGACGACGACGGAGGGTGCGGTTCCGGATATTCCGGAACCGCACCCTCCTCACTCGTTAAAGCGTTGCAGCGGTCGTTGCAGTGGCCTATGCAGGCGCCTCTCAGGCGCCGCGGCGCCAGTCGCTGGGGGACTGGCCGAAGGCATCCCGGAACGTGCGGCTGAAGTGCGCCGCATCCAGGAATCCCCAGCGGGCGGCGACCGTGCCCACGGAGTCCCCGGCATGCAGCGGATCCCGCAGGTCCCGCCGGGTCCGTTCCAGCCGCTGGGTCCGGATCCAACCGGAAACGGTGGCTCCTGATTCGTGGAAGACGTTGTGCAGATGGCGGGTGGAGATGAAATGGGCCGCAGCAATTGAGGCGGGGGAGAGCGCGGGGTCGGAGAGATGCGCCTCGATGTACTCGCGGACGGAGGTGGCGAGGAGCGCCTGCGGCTTCATCCGGTCCGGAGTCATGGACAGTTCTGCATGGAGCATCGTGGACACGAGGTCGAGGGCGTTGGTGGTCAGCCGGGAACCGCTGGGGCCGTTCAGGACGTCCAGGTTTTCCGCGAGCCGGGCAATGAACGGCCCGACGATGCCGGTCAGGCTGCCGCCTGCGGCCATCCGCACGGCCGAAAGCTGCCCCACGCAGTCGGGCGGCAGCGACAGGGCATCGTAGGGGAACATCACGACCATCACGCGGGCCTGCTCCTCGAACGCCAGGGTGTACGGCCGGTCGGTGTCATAGATCGCCAGGTCCCCCGGGCGCAGCACGGCTTCGCGGTTGTCCTGGATGAGGAGCCCGGTTCCGTGGAGCTGGAGGTTGAGTTTGAAGTAGCGCTGGCCGGAATGGGCGATCAGTGCGGGCGTGCGGTGGACTTCGTGGCTGGATGCCGTGACCTCGACGATGCACACGCGGTCGAGCAGCCGGGACCTCATGCGGCCGCTGAACGTGTCCGGATCCTCCGTCTGGGCCACGAGCGGGACAAAGGACTCCGCGACCAGGTGCCTCCAGTGGTCAAAGGAGGTTGCCGTGCTGGTGCAGACGTCCTGGGAGTCTCGGTGGGTTGTAGCTGTGGCCATTGCAGATCCTGACGCCGTCATAATCCTGGGGGTGTGTCTTGGGACACAGTCCTTTCAGATTAGCGCCGGAGGCCGCCGGTGTCATCTTTTTTCGACGCTCGGCGAAAAAAGATTAGCGGGCCGGGCCAAGAAGGCCCAGGTAGCCCTCCAGCTGGGCCACGAGGGCCGCGCTGAGCGGCTGCCCGGCGGCGGGGCGGTCGGCCGCGGGCCCCTCCGCCGCCTGCGCCGCGGGCGCAAGGGCGGCGGTAATCTGCGCGCCCAGCAGCATGTTCAGCAGCTGGCCGGCTATGGCGTCATCCGGAATCGGGGTGGTGACGTCGCCGTTCTTCCTGGCCTGGTCGAGGTATCCGAGGATCATGTGGTGCCACTGGTCCATCGAGGCGCGGTGGATTGCGGATTTCTCCTCGTCATTGACCGCCTTTTGCCAGAAAGGGATCACGATCCGCGCCTCGTTGACGCGCTCCTCGTCCAGCGGGAGCACTTCGCGGCAGAAGTCCCGCAGGGCCGGCAGGCCTGACTTCCCGGCGGTGACCGCTGCCACCCGCGCGTTGGTCCGGTTGAAGACATGGTTGAAGGCAAAGGCCAGCAGGACGTCCTTGGTCGGGAAGTAGGGCTTGAGGGCGCCGTTGGCGAACCCTGCCTCGATGGCAATTTCGCGCATGGTGGCACCTTCGATGCCCAGCCGGGCAATGATCCGCCACGTCGCGTCCACGAGTTCCAGGCGGCGCTCGTCATGATCAACAATCTTTGGCACGGAACTGCTCCCCGGGAAAATATTTCGTGGCCGACTCTTGTGGCACATCTTACGGATCGGTATTCTCTACAACTATAGAAAATAAACATCCGACCCGCAAAGGTCCCGGACAGAAGGCCCCCATGATGCCCCCAATGACTGACACCGCTGCGCCGTACCGCCTGGCGACGGGCGCCGAAATCGCCGAAGTCCGGAGCGTTCTGCTCGCCGCCGGCCTGCTCGGACCGGAGAAGCGCATTGCCTACCTGGGCCTGCTGGATCCGGCCCGCGAGGCCGCCAGGGACCGTGAAGACCGCCGCTTCCGTGTGTTCATTCACGACGTCGACGGGGGCCGCCCGGCGGACGTCACGGTCTCCGTGACGGCCCAGGCGGTGGTGTCCGCCGTTGAACTGGACACCGCCGTCGTGGGGGAGCTCCCGGTCCTGGAGGAAGAGTTCGAGGTGGTCGAGGAACTGCTGGCAACGGATGAGCGGTGGCTCAAGGCGCTGGCCGCGCGCGGCCTGGACGCCGGCAAGGTCAGGGTCGCACCGCTGTCTGCCGGTGTCTTCGAGTATCCCGAGGAGAGGGGCCGCCGCATCCTCCGCGGGCTGGCGTTCGTGCAGGAGTTCCCGGAGGACAGCGCCTGGGCGCACCCCGTCGACGGGCTCGTGGCCTACGTCGATGTGGTCAGCAAGACGGTGACCCGGGTGCTGGACACCGGAGCTGTGCCGGTTCCCGCCGAACACGGCAACTACACCGATCCGGAGCTGACCGGGCCGCTTCGGACCACGCAGAAGCCCATCAACATCACCCAGCCCGAAGGGCCCAGCTTCACCGTGACCGACGGGAACCACGTGGAATGGGAAAAGTGGAGCGTCGACGTCGGCTTCGACGTCCGGGAAGGCGTCGTCCTGCACAATATCGCCTTCCAGGACGGAGACCGGCTGCGACCGATCATCAACCGGGCGTCCATCGCCGAGATGGTGGTGCCCTACGGTGACCCGTCGCCGATCCGCTCCTGGCAGAACTACTTCGACACCGGCGAGTACCTCGTGGGCCAGTACGCCAACTCCCTGGAACTGGGATGTGACTGCCTGGGGGAGATCACCTACCTCAGCCCGGTGATCAGTGATGCCTTCGGCAATCCGCGCGAGATCCGCAACGGCATTTGCATGCACGAGGAGGACTGGGGCATCCTGGCCAAGCACAGCGACCTCTGGTCCGGCATCACGTACACCCGGCGCAACCGCCGCCTGGTGATCTCGTTCTTCACCACCATCGGGAACTACGACTACGGGTTCTACTGGTACCTCTACCTCGACGGCACCATCGAGTTCGAGGCCAAGGCCACCGGCGTCGTGTTTACCAGCGCCTATCCCGAAGGCGGCTCGGCCAACATCTCCCAGCTGGCGCCGGGACTGGGCGCCCCGTTCCACCAGCACCTCTTCAGCGCCCGGCTGGACATGGCCATCGACGGCTTCACCAACCGCGTTGAAGAAGAGGACGTGGTCCGGCAGGTGATGGGCGAGGGCAACGAACGCGGCAACGCCTTCTCCCGGAAACGGACGGTACTCAGCCGCGAATCGGACGGCGTCCGCGAGGCCGACGCCCGCAGCGGGCGGACCTGGGTCATCTCGAACCCCGAATCGCGGAACCGGCTGGGCGAAGCCGTGGGCTACAAACTCCACGCCCAGGGCCAGCCCACCCTGCTGGCGGATCCCGGATCCTCGATTGCCCGCCGGGCGGCGTTCGCCACGAGGGACCTCTGGGTGACCCGCTTTGCCGACGACGAACGTTACCCCACTGGCGATTTCGTGAACCAGCATGCGGGGGGAGCGGGGCTGCCGGCCTATATCGCGCAGGACCGGGACATCGACGGCCAGGACATCGTTCTCTGGCACACTTTCGGGCTGACCCATTTCCCCCGGACCGAGGACTGGCCCATCATGCCGGTGGACACCGTGGGCTTCAAGCTGCGGCCGGACGGCTTCTTTGACCGCAGCCCCGTGCTGGACGTCCCCGCCTCCGCCCAGCCGGCCGGCGGCCACTGCCATGCGTAGCAGCTAGCCCATGGCACGGATTCGGGCGTGGGGCCGGTCGGCCGGCCCGACGCTCCACGCCAGGATGTGCGCCGCCGTGACGGCCGGCTCCTGCCTCTTCCACGTGTGGCTGGTGGCGGAGAACCAGCACGCACTGTGGCTGAATGCGGTGATGGTTGCCATGGTTGCCGTGTGTCTCCCGTGCACCGTGCACATTTGGCGGTACCTCCGCGTCGGCGCCCTGCAGCGGGTTATGGCCGGTGCGCTGGCGATGGCCCTCCTGCACGCGTTCCTGTTCCTGGGCGCCGGCGCCGCCGGCCACAACCACGCACCGTCGGCCGCGGCCGTGACAGGGCCGGGAGGCCATCCGGCGGCCATGACGCTGGGAGTCATCGGGTTGGAACTTACGACGGCGTTGCTCGCCGCGACGTTGGTGGCCCGGCTGCGAATCCGGCGCCGGCGTGCATCAGCATTGGGCACCGCGGCCTAATGCGGCCCGTTACGACCATGGCGCTGATGCCAGAAGCGCGAGGAGCGGTTCGAAGTCGTACCTGCGGGTGCTGTTGCTCATAACAACGACGCCGAGCCCGGGGCCGGGGTAGAGGCGCATGACGTTCCAGAAGCCCGCGCCGGCACCGAAATGCTCCACCCACTGCCCCGGGGTCTTCGTCGGTTGGCGGAACCAGCCGGTTCCGTGGTCGAACGGCTTGCCCGCCTGGTCAATGGTGCGCATGCTGCGGGCCGACCCGGGGGAGAGGACCCGGGTGCCGTCGATCTCGCCGTCGCGAAGGTGCAGGCGAAGGAACCTGCCCGCATCCAGGACGTCGCCCACCAGGCCGCCGTACGCCGGACCGTCCACGAAGAAGGGGTTCAGTGACAGGTACGGCCCGTGACGGGATCCGGCGATCCCGCCGGGCAGCAGGCTGCGCAGCAGGGGGTCCGCGATCCGGGGCGCCTTGACGTAACCGGTCGCCCTGGCCGCGCCGTCGGGATAGCGGAATCCGGTGTGATCCATGCCCGCAGGCCGCAGGACGGACTGGCGGACATAAGCCTCGAAGGGCATCCCGGCCGCGGCGGCGATGACCTGTCCGGCGGCAAGGTAGCCGACGTTGGAGTACCGGGCATGCCGCCCCGCCGGGTACCGGTAGGCGCGGCGCCTGCCCATCAGGCGGCGGAGCAGGGCCTCGGGATCCGGGGGATCCGCGTCCGACGGGTGCACCCAGCGGATGGGCATCGGGTTGCCGAGCCCGGCGGTGTGGTTGAGCAGTTGGCCCACGTTCGGCGTCGCCGTCCCGGGCGCCCGCAGATAATCCACGTATTCGTCGGCCGGGGCATTCAGGTCGAGGCGGCCCTCGTCGACGAGCCGGCACGCCGCTGTCGCCGTCACGATCTTGGACATGGAGAACCACAGGTACGACGTCGAGGCGGTTGCCGGCGTCTCCGCGGCACGGTCGGCGAGGCCGTAACCGGCGGCGAGGAGCACTCGATCGCGGTTGACCACGGCCAGGGAGAGGCCCGGGACGCCTCCCCGGCGCATCATCGCGGTCACGGCCTCCGTCACGCCGTCGGGTGTTCTGCCCGCTGCGATGTTTTCGCCCGGCGCGCCCGGGTTGATGCCGTCAGTCACCATGGTTCATCCTTCTCGGCCCGGCCAGCGAACGTGCCGGTTCACCACTTCCCTCGTCGTTTCTCTGCAATCGCGGCCCCGTCCCTAAGCAATGAGTGCCACCGCCATGACCATCGGCAGCGAGACCACCGAAGCGATCGAGGTGACCATCGTCAGCGTCTTGAAGGTTCCTTGGGTCGACAACCCGAGGAGCGACTTGAACATCCAGAAGAAATTGCTGTTGACCTGAAGGGCGAACATCGCGCCGGACGCGATGGCAAGGCCGATGGTGATCGGCGAGACGTTGATGGATTCGAGTACCGGGGCGATGATCCCGGCAGCCGTGATGGCAGCCACCGACACCGACCCGATCGCCAGGTGCAGCACAGCGGCGATGAACCAGGCGAGCAAGATGCTGAGTATGACCGGAGCCGCCGCGTCGGCGGTGAAGAGGTCGGCCAGGATTTTGTCGAGCCCGGTCTCCTTGATGACGGCGCCCAGGGACCCGCCGATGCCGGTGATGAGTAGGATCTCGCCGCTGGTGTGGAAGCCCTCGCTCATCGCCGTCCCTGTACCCGCCGAGCCGAGGGTGCGCCGGGAGAGCACGTATGCACCGAGCAGGCCGACGAAGAGCGCGAAGTTGGCGTCGCCGACGAAGGCGATGAAATCATTGGAGAAGCCGAACAGTTGGGCGAAGGCACCGAAGGCGATCATCACCAGGGGCACGAGGATAGGCAGCAGGCAGACAAACAGCGGCGGCGTCGCGGTGTCCTCCTCGGCCAGTTCGGTGGTCTCTTGCACGACCATCGCCTCATCGACCTCTTCATCCTTGGCCGGATTCCAGTATCGGCCGCGCAGGAGCAAGCGGAAGATCAGCGTTGTCGCGATCGCCGTCAACGGCCCGAGCACGAAGCCGTAGATCAGCCACGTGCCGAGTGGGATGCTCAGAAGGCCCGCGATGGAGACCGCTGCCAGTCCCGGGACCACGAAGACGTAGCCGGCGAAGATCCCGGTCCCGAGTGCACCGCACATGTGCGGCAAACCGGTCCGGCCGATGAAGGGCCCGGTCGAGCGCGCCACCGGAGAGGCCAGCACAACCTGCACGTCCACGTAGATCGACGGGAAGATCGTCGCCATCGCAGCCGTCAACGCATATGGGAGCCGGCGCGCGCCTACGCCGTTGACGAGCATCGTCACCATCTTCCGGAAAGCGCCCATCGCGTGGAGCATCGCCCCGATGAGCACACCGAATCCGATAAGCAGGCCCACCTCGCCCATGATCTCGCCGAAGCCGGTGGCGATCGCCGTGATCGTCGCCGTGAAACCGACACCGGTTGCGAGGCCCAGGTAGAGCGAGCCGATCATCAGGGAGATCACCGGATCGACCTTGACCTTGATGATGAGCACGACGACGACGACGATTGCTATAACAGTGTGAAGGGCGATCATGACCTGCTCCTGCCGATACGGGCAGGGGCGGGATCATCCGACACCGTCGCCGCGTCGATCCCAACGACTGGCACCGATCGGGCTCGGCCGTGCGGCTGCCGACGCCGGGCTTGCCCTTGTAGGTACGCACTCACTGCAGGGTTCCGCGAGAGTGAACAGCGGGTTCTCCGCGGTGAGCTCGTAGTTTGCCTGATCCCAGTTGATACTCCGTGCCGGCCCGCAGTGTCAAGACTGACTGCTGCGCTCTTCGGCAAGAAGCAACCCCTGGTCGACCGGGTGCGCGACGCCGCCGCGCACACCGATGAGCAGGTCTGGCAGCTGCCGCGGGAGCGCCAGTACCGGAAGCAGCTGCCGCCACCGCCACCGCCACCGCCCTTCAGACCGAATAGTGCACGCGTCAGATGGCGTAGCGAAGAATTCCGGCGGCCTGCACGTTCTCCGGCATATCGGATCGCCGCACCGCGAGCACGCGGGCACCCGACCCGAGCGCCCGCCGCGCAATCTCCTCGATCGCGTCCAGGCCCGTATCCCCATCCAGGCTGAGCAGGCCATCGTCTCCGACAGAACCTTTGACCTCTGCATCCATGTCCACCAGGAGCGTGGCAACCGCACCGAAGGCAGCCGCCCGCGCCAGATCGCTGAGGTCCGTCGAGGCACGCCCGTTGGTGCGGCGCTCTTCAAAGGTCGCTTGCAGCCCAACGAGATCGGCGGCGTAGATCCGGTCGAGTACACCGCGCGCCGCATCCGCCAATTGGGCCGCGGTCAGTTCGTCAGGGTTCCCCTCAATGACCTCTGAAGCGAGGTGTGCGTAGCCTGTGAGATTGCGGTAGATGCTCCTAAGCGGCTCCGTCGCAGCGATAACCAGCGGCAAGGACTGACCGTTCAACATTGGACGGAGCGCGTGGTCGACGGACCGGGCATACTGGGTCAGCCGCACTTTGCGTCCCTCGTCGCCCTGCAGCCGCCCGGAGGGGGCACGGCCGCCGATGGAGTCGAGCCCAACGGCACTCGCGGCATCACTGGGCATGCCCGGCACGGTCACTTCTTCGGCAGGCCGGTCAGCCGAGACTTCCACGAGGCGGGCCCCGTTCTGGGAGATTGCGAGCACGAGCGCCGCGTTCGGGAAGGTCAGGGCCCGGAGGAGCGGCGTAATGGCAAAACGATCAGCCACGCTGACATGGTCTTCGAGGTCGTTGGGCAAACGGAACTCAAGAACGGACGACGGCGTTGCGAAGATGGCCAGGCTGCGCCCCATGTCAAACCAGAACTCCGGGGCCTCCAGTAGCTCGTTGAGAAACGTTTCTATCGCCGCGACCGATTCCTTGTCTCCCCCCTCACGCAGCTGATCCACTGCGGAACCGAACAATGACCGCGCCCTGGTCTGGTTCTTCTCCGAATCGGCCGGCACGCTGCTTGTCGAAAGATAGACTGTGACGCTGTGCGGATCGCGTGCGGCTGCGAGACGTTCCACGTCGTTTCGGGTCGGCATATCAATGTGCATGGGGTGCTCCTTTGCTATATCTCCGGTGGGTGCATGGTGAGGGGGCATAGTCCTGCAACTCCTCGGTGCTGACTATCCCGCCGATTGGCAGCACAACCTGATCAGCCCAGCTTTGGACCCTCGGATGCCGGTGTCAACAGACGGCGGAACAGACCCGCGCCCGACGCCTGACGGAAGAGAAAAACTATGGTTGATGTGGCAACAGAGATTGTCATCCACCGACCGCGCGAAGTCGTTGCCGGTTATGCTTCGGACCCCGAAAACGCCCCCAAGTGGTACACCAACATCAAGACGGTCCGCTGGGAATCCACGCCACCCCTGGGGGTCGGATCCCGGGTGGCCTTCCGTGCCCACTTCCTGGGCCGGAATTTGGAGTACGTCTACGAGTTTCTCGAGTTGGATCCGGGGACGAAACTCGTCATGCGGACAGCGCAGGGCCCGTTCCCGATGCAGACCACCTACACCTGGGCGGACGCAGACGGCTCCGCAACCCGGATGACACTGCGCAATACCGGCACGCCGGCGGGATTCTCCGCCGTCGTAAACCTCCTGATGGTGCCGATGATGCGCCGCGCGATGCGGAAGGACCTCGCCGTGTTGAAGCAGATCCTCGAGGCGGCCTGATCGCCCTGCCGGTACACACGAGGCACGATGTAGTGTCGCGAGCTTGTGGCCCAGGTGAAGAAGCCGGCTCTGCAGGCCGTCATTGAGGACTGGATCCGGGACCGGTCCTAAGTCGCAGCCGTTGTCATTTTCCGGGTCGGCTGCCCCGTCGTCAGAAGATACGGCAGGGTCTTGACGCGGAGATCCCTAGCGGAGGACGCTCGTTGCAGGCCCTCCGGCAGCCCCGGGCCCAGCAGAGGCCCGGCGCCGCAGGTCCACACCCCTGAACAGCGACCTGAGGAGAGCCCAATGAGCCCCCAATTCAACGAGCTGCTGACCCGCCAGGTGGGTAATGAATTCGCGGCCTCCCAGCAGTACATCGCCATCGCCGCCTGGTTCGACGGACAGGACCTGCCCCAGCTGGCCAAGCACTTCTACCGCCAGTCGCTGGAGGAACGGAACCACGCCATGATGATGGTCCGCTACATCCTGGACCGCGGCATCAAAATCACCATCCCGGGAATCGACCCGGTCCGGAACGATTTCGCCTCGGCGGAGGAACCACTGGTCCTCGCCCTCGCCCAGGAGATCGAGGTGACCAACCGCATCAAGGAACTGTTCGCGGCGGCCCGGGCGGAAAACGACCCGCTGGGTGAACAATTCATGCTCTGGTTCCTCAAGGAACAGGTCGAGGAGGTGGCATCGATGTCCACACTGCTCAATGTCGCACGACGGGCCGACAACCTCTTCGACGTCGAGACGTTCCTTGCCCGCGAAAAAGTGGGCGACGCAGGCCAGTACGGGGGAGGACACGGCGGACACCATGGCCGCGGAGGCGGCCACGGAGGCGGCCACGGGGGACCCTCCGATGACACGGGGACGCCGGAAGTCGCCGGCGGCTCGCTCTAGGCTCCGGCAGGAATGGCGCTGAGCTATGCCTTCACGGCCACCCTGTGGCACTATCCGGGAGAAGCGGGGTGGCACTTCCTCACCCTTCCGGAAGAGCTTGCAGCAGAGATTCGGGAGGAGACGGCAACGCTCCGTCGCGGCTTTGGCTCCGTCAAAATCACGGCCACGGTCTCGGGCCACAACTGGTCCACGTCCCTCTTTCCCGACAGCAGGAGCGGGACGTATCTGCTGCCCGTCAAAAAGGCCATCAGAACGGCGGCCGGCCTCGAAGCAGGAGACCAGGTCGCGGTTCACCTTGAGGTGCCCGACTCCGGCTGAGCACCCCCGGATGCGGTCCCTGTTCCTCTGGTGCGGGCGGGCGAAGGAGACGAGAATGGGCCCGTGGTTCCCCGCCCTGACGGGCACGGCCCTCCGATGAACGCCGCCGCCCGCAAGATCCAGCGCATCTACCTCACACTGACGCTGGGCAATACCCTCGCGGCCTCGTTTATCTGGGGGATCAACACGCTCTTCCTGCTGGACGCCGGTCTCAGCAACCTCGAGGCCTTTGCCGCGAACGCGTTCTTCACGGCGGGGATGGTGCTGTTCGAGGTGCCCACCGGGGTGATTGCCGACGGTTGGGGCCGCCGAATGTCGTTCCTGCTCGGGACCGTGACCCTGGCCGTCTCGACCTACCTCTACTACTTGCTCTGGCAGCTTTCCGCCCCGTTCCTGTGGTGGGCGGTGGTGTCGGTTCTGCTCGGGCTGGGATTCACGTTTTTCTCCGGTGCGGTCGAGGCGTGGCTCGTCGACGCGCTGCGCTATTCGGGCTATGAAGGCGGTCTGGAGGCGGTGCTAGGGCGGGGACTCATGGTCTCGGGTGTAGGAATGCTCGTGGGTTCGGTAGCCGGCGGGGTGATAGCGCAGGTCACCAATCTGGGCGTGCCGTTCCTGCTGCGCGTCGGTGTGCTGCTGGTGATGTTCGCCGTGGCCTTTGCCCTCATGCGCGACGTCGGATTCACCCCCGAACGTTCGACCCATCCTCTGCGGGCAACCCGGGCCGTCCTCTCCGCCTCAATCGAGAACGGATTGAAAAATCCGCCGGTCCGTTACGTGATGCTGGCAGCGCCGTTCAGCGCCGGCGTCGGGTTCTACGTGTTTTATGCCCTCCAGCCGTACCTCCTTGAGCTCTTCGGCGACCCGCGCGCGTACTCCGTGGCAGGCCTGGCGGCGGCGCTCGTGGCCGGAGCGGAAGTGCTCGGCGGCTGGCTGGCGCCCCGCATCCGGAACCTCGTCGGCAAACGCACGACGGTGCTGATTCTGAGCAGCATCTTCAGTGCCTTGATTCTGGTCGTCCTCGGGTTCACCCGGGTGTTCTGGGTGGCCCTGGTGCTGCTGGCGCTCTGGGCCGTGGTCGCCTCGGCGGGGACCCCGGTGCGGCAGGCGTACCTGAACGACATGATCGCCTCGAAGCAGCGGGCGACGGTGCTGAGCTTTGACTCGCTCATCGGCTCCAGCGGGGGAGTGGTGGTGCAGCCGGTGCTTGGGCGGGCGGCCGACGTGTACGGCTATCCCGCCTCGCTGGCAATCGGCGGAATCATCGAGTTGATCGCTGTGCCCTTCCTGCTGGCGAGCCGCCGGCAGCACCACCAGTCCGACCAGGTCAACGCCCCGGCCAGCACGACGGACGCAGGTTCCTAGCCTTCCCCACCGGCGCCGCCACGCCCCGGCGGCCACGAAGTTCCTGCCGCGACGGCAGTGATGCCGGACGGTCTTGACTCCCGCGGCGCCGAGCCTACGATAGTGCGCATCAGCACCTGCGAGTGTGTCCACCGCTGATGCTGGGCATGTCGATGGCCCCCGGGACGCTTGGCCCCGGGGCATGCACGGCGGGGCCGGATACGTAGAGTTGCCGGCGGACGTCGATCACATCGTGGATGGCAGCTGGGGTGACTTCCAGGAACCTGATCAACACTGATCAAAAGGGAGAAACAATCATGCTGAAGGATCTCGAAATCATCGCAGTCCTCCCCGCGAAGGACATCGTCCGGGCGCGCAACTACTACCGTGACGTGCTGGGACTGGAGCCCGCCGACAGCCTGGACGAGGAGAATCTGCTGTATCGCTGCGGCAAGGGAACGGCCTTCCTGCTCTACCAGACGGACAATGCCGGAACGGCGAAAAACACCCAGATGGGCTGGGTAACAGGCGACATCGACGCCGAGATGCAGGATCTGCGCAGCCGCGGCGTCGTGTTCGAGGAGTACGACTTTCCTGGTCTGAAGACCGAGAACGGGATCGCTGCGACTCCGGCCGGCAAGGTTGCGTGGTTCCTGGACAGCGAAGGCAACATTCTCAATGTTTCCGAAGGCCTGTAGCGCTGGAGCCTGATAGCGCCGCCCCCGCACTTGATGCAGGGACTTTGCGGGGACGGCGCACCAGCACGCCCGGCTGCGGGAGCGACGGCGAGGACCCGGCCGGAAACAATCTCCTGCTCGCCGTCTTACGTGGAGCCGCCTTCCGGGCCTACAGTTGGGCATGTACAGGCCGTCGACAGGAGTGCCCCAGTGATTACCCTGCAGATCGAACACCAGGTCCGGGACTTCGGCATGTGGAGGAGGGCCTTCGACACTGACCCCCTGAACCGCGCCGCGTCAGGGGTGCGGTCCTACCGGATCTCGCGTCCCCTCGACCAGGAGGACTACGTGATGCTGGAGATGGATTTCGATACGCAGGCGGCTGCCGTGGATTTCCTGGGCCGGCTGCAGAACGACACCTGGAAGACCGGTGTGACGGCGCCGGCGCTGGTCGGTGAGCCGTCGACCAGGATCATCGAGACGGTCGCCATCGAGAAGGTGCCTGCGCTCTAGTTCCGCTGTTCACCTGGCCGACCTGGGCCATCGGACCGATTGCAAGCCCGTGGTAGCAGGCGAAGAACCCGAGGAACATACTGACGATGCCGAGGTAGCGAAGGCTGCCCACTGCACTGGTGTGCCCGAGGGCGGATGCTGGGACATCGAAGGAGCGCGTATCCTCGGCCTAGCACTGGAACGTCACAGCCGCTGAAGGCGCCGCAGGATATTCTGTTGGTATGACTGCCGCAGCCCCCTCAACCGTCGCCTTTGACGGACGCTTCGCCAAGGAGCTCGCGGAAATGGCCATACCCTGGCAGGCAGAGGAAGCACCCGACCCGAGGCTCCTCGTGCTCAACGAGCCGCTGGCCGCCGAGCTGGGCCTGGACCCCGCTTACCTCCGGGATGCCGACGGGGTACTTTTCCTGATCGGCAATCTGGTCCCGAGCGGCGCCACTCCGGTGGCCCAGGCTTACACCGGCCACCAGTTCGGATGGTTGGCCCCCCGGCTGGGCGATGGCCGGGCGCTGCTGCTCGGTGAGATCACGGACACGGACGGCCACCTCCGCGATGTCCACCTCAAGGGCTCCGGGCGAACCCCGTTCGCCCGCGGCGGCGACGGTTTGGCGGCGGTGGGCCCGATGCTGCGGGAATACATCGTGAGCGAAGCGATGCACGCCATGGGCATTCCCACCACACGCTCCCTCGCCGTGGTGGCGACGGGCCGCCCGGTGCTCCGCGACACCATGCTGCCGGGCGCCGTGCTCACCCGGGTCGCCTCCAGCCACCTGCGAGTAGGCAGCTTCCAGTACGCCCGGGCCACCGGCGACCTGAACCTCCTGCGCCGGCTCGCCGATCATGCGATCGCCCGCCACCACCCCGGCGCCGCCGACGCCGGGAAACCCTATCTCGCGCTGTTCCAGGCGGTTGTCGCCGCCCAGGCGTCACTGGTGGCCCGGTGGATGCTGGTGGGATTCGTTCACGGCGTCATGAACACCGACAACATGACCATCTCCGGCGAGACCATCGACTACGGGCCCTGCGCCTTCCTGGACGCCTTCGACCCGTCCGCGGTCTACAGCTCGATCGACGAGACCGGGCGCTACTCGTACCGCAACCAGCCGGTCATGGCGGAATGGAATCTCACGCGGCTCGCGGAGTCCCTGCTGCCCCTCTTCCACGAGGAGCAGGAGCAGGCGGTCGCCCTGGCGCAGGAGTCCCTCGGTGCCTTCCGCCGGCAGTACAGCGCGGCCTGGTCGGCCGGCATGGCGGCCAAACTGGGGCTGCCGGACGGGCTCGACGACGGCGTGGCCTCGCCTCTGGTGGACGACGTGCTTAGTCTTCTCCAGGCGGCCGGCGCTGACCACACCTCGTTCTTCCGGAGCCTCAGCACGGCCGCCCGGGGGGATGCCGGACCGGTGCGGAGCCTGCTGCCTGATCCGTCCGCGTTCGATGCCTGGTCCGCACGCTGGATCGCCCTGGGTCCCGACGCCGACGCGATGGACCGGGTCAATCCCGCCTACATCCCGCGCAACCACCTGGTGGAGGAGGCCCTCGCGGCCGCCACGGGCGGCGATCTTGACCCGCTCGGACGCCTCCTGGAGGCAGTGACCGGGCCGTTCGACGAGCGCCCCGGGCTGGAGCGGTACGCCGCCGCCGCGCCCGAGGACTTCGGCGCCTACCGGACCTTCTGCGGAACCTGAGCCGCTGTTCGACGGGCAGTCCGCGACAGCCGGCGCCTCAGGCGGGTGCGTTGAGGATCAGCCCGCGATAGCCGCCGCCTCAGGCCAGGGACAGGAAGAGCTTTTCCAGGTCCTTCGTACTCATGCTTGAGTCCTTCCGCACCGCGCACTGCTCCAGTCCGCTGGCAATGATGGCGAATCCCGCCCGGTCCAGCGCTTTCGAGACGGCGGCCAACTGCGTAACGGTGTCCTTGCAGTCGCGCCCTTCCTCCAGCATGCGGATGACGGCCCCCAGCTGTCCCTGAGCGCGCTTGAGCCGGTTGATGACGGGGGCGAGCTCGGCTGAATCAAGGTCCATGGGTGTCTCCAAAGTTAGGGATGGCTATGCTCAAGGATATACCCCCATGGGTATTTTTGACTACCCCCAGGGGTATCTGCAATACTCGGTGGGGTATTCAGTTGTTGTTAGCCCGTCTCGAAAGGACACCCATGACGCCCTCTTCCACTTCCTCCGCCCAGGCCCCTTCCGCCACACCGGCAGTCACCTCGCTGGCACCGGAAACGCTGCGCAGCTGGTTCCAGGAACACCAGGACCTCATCGTGATCGACGTCCGCTCGGCCGCCGAGTTCGAAAACATGCACATCCGCGGCTCCTACAACGTCCCGCTGCCGTTGCTCTCCGAGCACACTGACGAACTGGCCGCCCGCCTGGGCAGCCGTGTCGTGCTTGTCTGCCAGTCGGGAGCGCGGGCCGAGCAGGCCCGGCAGCGCCTGGGCGGAGCGGGCATCGGCACCGCCTACGTCCTGGCAGGCGGCGCCCCTGGCTTCGCTGAGGCAGGCGGCGACGTGGTCCGCGGCAAGGCGCGCTGGGACCTCGAGCGCCAGGTCCGGCTCGCCGCAGGTTCCCTCGTGGTTCTGGGCCTTGCCGGCGGCAAGTTCGTCTCGCCGAAGATCCGGCTCCTCGCCGGAGCCATCGGCGCCGGACTGACCTTCTCGGCCGCCACGAACACCTGCGCCATGGGCCAGGCAATCTCGGCCATGCCCTGGAACAAGGCCGCCCAGGAGCCGACCCGCGAGTCCGCCATCCTGCAGTTCCCCGTCGCGGGTTCCCTGACCCCGGAGTCCAAGGCCTCATGACCACGACGCTGATCCTCGTTCTTGCCCTGTCGGTGCTCATCGGGCTGTCGCTCGGTGTGCTCGGCGGCGGCGGATCCATCCTGACCGTGCCGATCCTGGTCTACGTGGCCGGATTCGAAGCCAAGGAAGCCATTGCCGCCTCCCTGTTCGTGGTCGGCGTCACCTCGGCCGTCAGCGTCTTTAGCCACGCCCGCGCCGGGCGGGTCATGTGGCGCACGGGCCTGCTGTTCGGCGCCGCCGGCATGGTCGGCGCCTTCGTGGGCGGTCTTCTGGGCGGGCATATCCCCGGCCAGATCCTCCTCATCGCATTTGCCCTCATGATGGTTGCCACCTCGATCGCCATGATCCGCGGACGCAAGAAGAAGGCTGATGCGGGCACCGATGCCCCCAAGCACACCGAACTGCCGCTGTTCCGTGTCCTGCTCGACGGCCTCGTCGTCGGTCTGGTCACCGGCCTGGTGGGCGCCGGCGGCGGATTCCTGGTGGTGCCGGCCCTGGCGCTGCTCGGCGGCCTGCCGATGGCAATCGCCGTCGGAACGTCACTCGTCGTGATCGCGATGAAGTCCTTTGCCGGCCTGGCCGGCTACCTGACCACCGTTGAGCTTGACTGGGGGATCACGCTGGCCGTGACTGCTGCCGCCATCGTGGGCACCCTGATCGGGTCCAAGCTCGCCGGGCGCATTCCGGAAGCGGCCCTGCGCAAGGGCTTCGGCTGGTTCGTGCTGGTGATGGGCGCGTTTGTCCTCATCCAGCAAGCCCCCGTTGATCTGCGCGGACCGATCGCCCTGGGTGTCGCCGGAGCAGCGGTCCTCGCGGCCGCAGTCTGCTGGTTCCTTGTCAGCGCCTGCCCGCTGCGCAGGTCCACCCGCACCACCCGCAAGGACGCCCAGCCCACGCCGGTCTGAGTCGACCGGCCAACCAATCAGCCACTCCCGAAACGAAAGGCATCACCATGGCAGAAATCAGCATCACCGAAGCAGACCAGCGCCGGAACCAGGCACAGGTCCTGGACGTCCGCGAGGACTTCGAAGTCGCCGAGGGAATGATCCCCGGCGCAATCCACATCCCCATGGGCGAATTGCAGGCCCGCCTCTCCGAGCTTGACGCCAAGGTCCCCGTGATCGCCATCTGCCGCAGCGGCAACCGCAGCGCCCGTGTGGCGGATGCCCTCAACGCCGCCGGCTTCACCGCAGACACCATGGACGGCGGCATGATCGCGTGGACCCGCGCTGGCCTGCCGACCGCCTGATCCGCCCCTGAACAGCAGTTCCCTCCCACGCCCCACGACCTAAGAGGAATGGAAGTTAGTTATGGCAACCATCGACATCACCGAAAAGACCCTCGCCGACACGCTGGAAATCAACGACATCGTCTTTGTCGACTTCTGGGCCGGCTGGTGCGGCCCCTGCCGCAGGTTCGCCCCCACCTATGAAGCGGCCTCAACCCAGCACCCGGACGTCGTCTTCGCCAAGGTGGACACCGAGGCCGAACAGGCCCTGGCGGCCGCGGCGGGAATCACCTCGATCCCCACGCTGATGGCATTCCGCGACAAGACCCTGGTCTTCTCACAGCCGGGCGCGCTCAACGCCGCCGGCCTCGAGCAGGTCATCGAGGGCGTCAAGAAGCTGGACATGGCCAGCGTGCGGGCCCAGGCAGCACAGCCACAGGGCTGACCGGTTGCGGGGCTGACGGGGCGCCGGACCGCCGGCGCCCGCCCGCCCGCCTTGCAAGATACCCCCGGGGGTATTATTGTTGTTAGTAGTCGACGGGGGACACACCCCGTTTCTTTACGAAGGAGAGCACATGCTTCTGGAACGCATTTATGACGAGGACCTTGCCCAGGCCAGCTACCTGATCGGCTGCCAGGCCAAGGGCGAGGCCGTGGTCGTGGACGGGCGCCGGGATATCGCGGTGTACCAGGCGCTGGCGGCGAAGAACGGCATGAAGATCGTTGCGGTCACCGAGACCCACATCCACGCCGATTACCTCTCCGGGACCCGGGAACTCGCCGCCGCGACGGGGGCGAAGATCTACCTCTCGGGCGAGGGCGGACCGGATTGGCAGTACGGGTTCGAGGGTGAGCGGCTCTTCGACGGCGACACGATCACCCTGGGCAACATCAGCATCCAGGCCCTGCACACCCCGGGCCACACCCCGGAACACCTCTCCTTCCTGGTCACCGACGGCGCGTTCAGCGACCAGGCCGGGTACCTGCTCTCGGGTGACTTCGTCTTCTCCGGGGACCTGGGCCGCCCGGACCTCCTGGACGAGGCCGCCGGCGGGATCGACACCCGCTTCGCCGGCGCGAAGCAGCTCTTCGCGAGCCTGCGGGATAAGTTCCTGACCCTCCCGGACTACGTCCAGGTCCACCCGGCCCACGGAGCCGGCAGCGCCTGCGGCAAGGCCCTGGGCGCCATCCCGTCCTCCACGGTCGGCTACGAACGGCTCTACGCCTGGTGGGGCCCGTACCTGGCCGCCAACGACGAACAGGGCTTCGTCGATGAACTCCTCGACGGCCAGCCCGACGCGCACGCCTACTTCGGGCGGATGAAACGGGAAAACCGTGAGGGCCCGGCCGTCATGGGCGACCGCGCCCCGCTGCAGGAACTGGACCTCGCCGCCGTCGCCCGGGGCCTGGCCGGTGACACGCTGACCTTCATCGACACCCGCCCGAACGAAGCGGTCCACCAGGGCACCGTGACCGGGTCCCTGAACGTCCCGGCCGGCAAGTCCGTCGCCAGCTTCGGCGCCTGGGTCGTGAACCCGGAAACCGACCCGAACCCGCTCGTGCTCCTCGCCGAAGACCAGGACGCCGCGCAGGACATGTGGGACCACCTGGTCCGGGTCGGGATCGACAACGTCGCCGGGTACGTCACCGGCTTCGACGGGCTGCCGACCAGCACCCCGAAGCTGATCTCCCCGGCGGACCTCGAGGGCTTCGAGGCCGCCATGATCCTGGACGTGCGCAACCGCACCGAGCACACCGCCGGGCACATCCCGGGCTCCCACCAGCTCAGCGGCGGCCGCGTGATGTGGCACCTGGACGAACTCCCGGCCCAGGGCACCATCGTGTCCTACTGCCAGAGCGGGGTCCGGAACTCCGTCGCGGCCAGCGCGCTGCGCCGCGCCGGCTACGACGTCGTCGAACTCGACGGCAGCTACAACGCCTGGACCGGATACCAGCAGGCACAGGCACGCGAAACCGTCCCCGCCAGCTAACCCCCACCACCGGCACCTCACCGACCGGCACCCCACCGACCGGCACCCCGGCGGCGGCCCTGACACCAGGGCCGCCGCCGGACCTCGTCCCCACCGTATGGAGCACCATGAACTCCGGCACCACCCACCCGCTGCAGCATCGGCGCCGCAGGTCCGGCCCAACGCTGGGACTGCGGCAGAACCTGGCGCAGTTCATGCTGCTCGTCGCCGTCAACGCGCTCGTCGGCGGCACGCTCGGCCAGGAACGCACGGTGCTCCCGCTGCTGGCCGGACAGGTCTTCCACCTTGACCTCTACACGTCCGCGCTGACCTACATCCTCGCCTTCGGCCTCGCCAAGGCCGCTACCAACTACTTCGCCGGCACTCTCTCGGACCGCTACGGCCGCAAACCCGTCCTGGTCGCCGGCTGGATCATCGCCCTGCCCGTCCCGCTGATGCTGATCTTCGGACCCTCCTGGGGCTGGATCGTGGCGGCCAACGTGATCCTGGGCATCAGCCAGGGCCTCACCTGGTCCACCACCGTCATGATGAAAATGGACCTCGTCGGCCCGGAACGCCGCGGCTTCGCCATGGGCCTGAACGAAGCGGCCGGTTACCTCGGTGTCGCCGGCACCGCCCTGGCCACCGGCTACATCGCCGCCACCTACGGGCTCCGGCCCGGACCTTTCCTGCTCGGCGCCGCCTACATCGCCCTGGGCCTTGGACTGTCCGTCTTCGCCGTGAAGGAAACCCGCGGCCACGCGAAGCTTGAGGCGGCCAACCATACGTCCGCCCACGCCAATGCCCACGGACAGCTGAGCAACCGGGAAATCTTCACCCTCACCAGCTTCCGGGACAAATCCCTGTCCTCGGTCAGCCAGGCCGGCATGGTCAACAACCTCAACGACGGCCTTGCCTGGGGTCTCTTCCCCGTCCTGTTCGCCGCCGCCGGACTGACCATCGAAAAGATCGGCATCCTCGCCGCCGTCTACCCCGCCGTCTGGGGAGCCGCGCAACTCGTCACCGGCGCCCTGTCGGACAAATACGGCCGGAAGTGGCTGATCGTCGGCGGCATGCTCCTCCAGGCCGCCGCCCTGGCCATGATCGCCGTCGGCCAGGACTTCGGGATCTGGCTGACCGCCGCCGTCCTCCTCGGCCTCGGCACGGCCATGGTGTACCCCACCCTGCTCGCCGCCATCGGGGACGTCGCGCACCCGGAATGGCGGGCCCGCTCCGTCGGCATCTACCGGCTCTGGCGCGACGGCGGCTTCGCCGTCGGCGCGCTGCTCTCCGGCATCATCGCCGACGCGTACGGCATTCCGGCCGCCGTCGGCGTCGTCGCGGCACTCACCGCACTGTCGGGCCTCCTCGTGGCTGTCCGGATGCGCGGCACCGACCACCGCAGCTACCGCCCGGACTAGCGCAGGGCCCATCGGTAGCACGGCGCCCGGTCATTGCAATCCGGGACCGCAAGGTCCACTATCGAGTTCAGTCCTGCGCCGTCCCGCTGAGGCAGGAGGTCATCGTGGCGGAATTTGCCAGGCAGCCCCTTCAGGCTCACCCCGATGAGTGCCGCCGGGCTGCCCTGCCGATGCCGGCGCGGCGGCCTAACCCGGTTGTCGGCTGACGGCAGCCACGGGCCGCGATGAGCGACAACGCGAAGGGCGGCAACAAGGAATCCGCCGGACTCGTTCCCGACGCCGTGAACCTCGACGGTCTGACGGAGATACGCGTCCACGGCGTCGGCGGCACACCGCCGGAGGATCTTCTCGGCGATCTGCGGCCGACGAGGGTCGCAGGGGATCGCATCGCCGGGTTCTACCGGACGAGCGATGCCCGCGGCCGTCACCGTGAGGCCTACTCGTGGGGCGGTCTGACCTCGCACTCGCCGCTCCGGGTGCTGTGGACGCCGCTGCTTCCGTCGATGCTGGCCAACATGGCAGGGTGGATGGCCCGGCGCCGGGTGATGTCCGACGATGAGGAGGCAAGCGCAGAGCCGGCTACGAGGAGGTTCCGGTGGTTTGCGCGGCTCGCCGCCCTCGCGCTGACCCTGAGCACCGCGATCATGGTCACGATGCCCAGCCTGGATACCTTCGCCTACCAATGCCTGGGCCAACAGCCGTGCCGCTCCCGGCTGTGGGGCGCCCCGTTCCTGAACTTCGTGGCGCCGTACGACCGCCCCGGTTTCCGGCTGGCCGCGGGCATCATCGCGCCCGTAGCCGTCGCGGTGCTCTTCCACATCCTGGCTTCCCGATCGCGCACCAGCTATGAAGGCGTTGAGCCGCCCGCACCGGGAACGGCCAGGCCCGTACCCTACGGCCGCTGTGCCGCGGCGCAGCCGGGCGGGTTGCGCAGCGCTGACTTCTGGTCGGGGCGCCGGTGGCACCAGCACCTCTCCGAACTGCACCTGGCGGCCGGCCTGGCGGTGGGGGCAGGGATTCTGGGCTGGTGCGTGTCCGAACTCGGCGGACGTGCGGACCTCACCGATACGGGCGCCCACGTGACTGCCCGGACCGCCAGCATGGCCTCCGCCGTAGTGATCGCTGCCGTCATCGTGATGCTCGGATCGGACGAGGCACACGAGCAGCTCGCGCGCGGAACGCTTTTGGCCGCAGTCGGCGCGCTGCTGGCCTCGGTCGCCGGCGCCCTGGCGCTGCCTCTGGAACTCAATGAAGCCGGCGGCGGGCCGGAGGCCGTCACCCAACCGGCCGGCGTCCTTCCGGGGATCGGTTCGGCGGTCTCTGCTGGCTGGACGCTCACAATTGTGCTGCTGGTCCCGTTGATGATCCAGCTGGTGGCGGCGTGGGTCATCCGGTGGCGGAACGCCCTGACGGTCGAGCACCGCGGGCCCGGACGGATGAAGCGCTTGACGGCGCTGGCGCGCGGCTCCGTCAGCGTGTTCCCGTGGGCGGCGCCGGTGGTCCTGAATGTCGTTGCGCTCATTCTGGCCAACGCGGTGCTGTTGTCGTTGATGATGCTGGTCGCCGACGGGCTCGGGACTGTCGCCTACGGGCTCGGGCCACAAGATGCCAGCGGCGCGCCGGCTGCGGGCGACTACGCGGGACCGGTGCTGTGGGTGCCGAAGGCCGTGGCGTCCATTGCTTCCATTCTGGCCCTGGGCCTCGTCGCCGTCCTGGCTCTTTTCGCCGCGGCCGCCGGCGTGTGGCTGTCCGTTAAGTCACGCCAACGGGCGGTGAGCCTCGTGGTCGAACTCCGGCGTGACTACGACGCGGCGGAAACAGCGCAGGCCGGTCCGCCCGGGGAAGCTCCCGCACCGGCAAGCGGGACGTCCCGGAACAGCGGCGACGCCTGGACGGTGTCGGCCTTTGATCCGGCGCCGTTCAGCCGGGGCCGGGCGGCGACCACACGGGCAGGCGACGGCACGCGCCCCAGCGCCTGGGTCCGCAAAGTGGCGAGGATGCGCCTGATCGGGGAGTACGCCCCCACCCTGGCGGCATATCTGATGATTGCGGTCGCCGGCTCGGCGCTGCTGGGTGCGGCGCTCTTCGCCACTCAGGTCTTTGTGTTCGGCCAGGATCCGCCCTTCCTGAACATCGGAGCGGCCACGTGGATCAGTGCCTCGTTGCCCATTGTCTACGGCGTGGTCCTCCGGCTCGCGTTCCGGCAGGAGAAATGGCGCAAGGTCCTGATGTCGCCCTTCGACGTCGGGACGTTTTTTCCGCGGTCGTTCCACCCGTTCGCGCCGCCGTCGTACACCGAGCGGGCGGTGCCCGAGCTGACCCGCCGGATCTGGCGGTTGCATGACAACCAGGGGCGGGTGGTGCTCACCGCGCACTCGCAGGGCAGCATGGTCGCCGCCGCCGTGCTGGCGCGGCAGTCCGCCCGCCATGAGGAGAAGGCCGTCGGCCTGGTGACCCTCGGCTCCCCGCTGGCGAAGCTGTACCGCTGGGCGTTTCCCGCCCTGGTCAGCGACGGACTCCTGCAGAATTTCGCCGGGGGACACGGAGGCATTGGTGCCCTCCGGTGGCGCAACGTCTACTACGAGACCGATTACATCGGCGGACCGGTCGCCACGGATGACTGGCCCGCGTCCGCCGACACGGACGTCCGCCTGGTCGACCCGCCGACGGACAAATTCGTGTTTGCCCAGCCGCTGCCTCGGATCCTGAGCCATACCGGCTACTGGGTTGACGCGAGGTTCTGGCAGGAAGTCGACAGCGTCTGCGACGCAATCGCGGCGGACACCGCGGCCTTCGCCGCGCCGGGCGGTCAGAGCCCCGGCGGGCCCGAAGCGCCCCGCGAACTTCCCCCGGAAAAACCGGGGTCCGACGGGGTGGCACCCGGCGGCGCCACCGATGACGGCCGCCAGGGTCTGGCGGACACCATCGCTCCTGACCCCGCGGCGCCGCTCCAGTACCGGTAGCCGTGCACCGGTCCGCGACGACCGCAGCGGACTCGGGGATGCCCCGGCCCCGTCAGGCTTGGGTGGACGCCCGGACCACGAGTTCGGGGGGAAAAACGACCTGACGCGGCACAAACCCGTCGTCCGGGCCGGCCTCGCGGAGCAGCAGCTCCAGGGCGGTTGAGCCAATCAGGGCGCTGGGCTGCCGGATGGACGACAGGGGCACCACGGCGGCCGCGGCGAACTCGATATCGTCATAGCCAATCAGCGCAATCTCCTGCGGCACCTTCACGCCGCCCATCAGCATCAGGCCCTGCAGCACACCCACCGCGAGCAGATCGTTGGCCGCAAAGATCGCATCGGGCCGTTCCGCCGCGGGCCGGCGCCGGATCGCCTCACCGGCGGCCCGGCCGGACAGGACGGTCAGCGACTCCGTCCCGATGACTTCCAGGCTGGCGCCGGGCACCGTCCCGATGGCTTTGCGCGCGCCGGTCAGCCGGTCTGCCACCTGGCGGATGCTGTCCGGGCCGCCCACGAAGGCGATCCGCCGCCGGCCCACCGACAGCAGGTGCGCGACGGCCATTTCCCCGCCAGCCAGGTCGTCCACGGCGACCGAGGAGAAACTCAGGTTTTCCGACTGCCGGTCCACGAGGACCGTGGGGATGCCCCTGCGGCGCAGCTGTTCCAGCCGGGGGATCACATTCCCGACCGGGGAGATCAGCACCCCGCGGACCCGCTGTTGTTCAAACAGATCCAGATATGCCGCCTCCCGTCGCGGGTCCTCGTTGCTGTTGCCCACCAGAACGGTGAAATGTTCGGCGGCCGCCCGGTCCTCGGCGCCCCTGGCCAGATCGGTGAAGAACGGGTTCGCGGCGTCCAGCACCACCAGGCCAACGCTGTGGCTCATGCCGGCGCGGAGCTGGCGGGCGGCGTCGTTGCGCACGAAGCCAAGTTTGTCGATCGCGGCCTGCACCCGGGAAGTGACCTCCGGGGACACCTTTTCCGGCCGGTTCAGCACGTTCGATACCGTCCCGACGGAGACGCCGGCCAGGGCCGCAACGTCTTTGACGCTGGCTGATAACATTCCTGAGCTCCTGAAGCTGGACGCCGCTGCCGGGGGCGGGGCTAGCGGGCGTACCGAAGGTGATGCCCTCAGGATACCTGCCGCGGGCCAGTTTTGAACCCTTTCATTGAAACGAATCAAAAAATTCCGGCGGGGGATTCCGCCGCCCCTTGACGACCGTCCCGCCGTACTCCTATGATTCAAATCACAGCAGCTCTGAAACGATTCATTCTGACGTTCACTCAGCCCCAAAGGTGCGGTTATTTTCATGCAGCAGACAGACAGTTCCCGGTCCGCTCCCTCAGCGGACGCACCGGGGCCGGTACTTTCCCTTACCCATGCGGCCAAGACCTTCGGCCCGGTGGTTGCGCTGGCCGACGGCACCATCGAAATCCGGGCCGGCGAAGTCCACGCCCTGGTCGGCGAGAACGGCGCCGGCAAGTCCACCCTGGTCAAGATCCTGGCCGGCCTGCACCATCCGGATTCCGGCGACTTCAGGGTCGGCGGGGAGAGCGTCCAGTTCCGCAACGTCGGCGACAGCAAGGCAGCGGGCATCTCGGTCATCTACCAGGAACCCACGCTCTTTCCGGACCTCACCGTCGCGGAGAACATCTTTGTCGGACGCCAGCCCAAGGGCCGGTTCGGCCTGATCAGCAGGGCCGCCATGGTCCGGGAGGCCAGCAGGCTCTTCGACCGCCTGGGCGTCCCCATCGATCCGACCCGCATCGCCGAGGGGCTGTCCATCGCGGACCAGCAGATCATCGAAATCGCCAAGGCCATCTCCCTCGACGCCAAAGTGCTGGTGATGGACGAGCCGACGGCCGCGCTCAGCGGAGTGGAAGTGGAGCGGCTGTTCGCCGTCGCCCGCAGCCTCCGGGACAAGGGCACCGGCATCCTCTTCATCTCGCACCGCTTCGACGAGGTCTTTGATCTGTGCGACCGGATCACCGTCATGCGGGACGGCCGGTACATCTCCACGCACCGCACGTCCGACGTCACCGTCGCGGAGATTGTCCGCGAGATGGTCGGCCGCGACATCGAGGCGCTCTTCCCCAAAACGGTTGCCGAGATCGGCGACACCGTCCTGAAAGTGGACGGCCTCAGCCGGGCCGGGGTTTTCAACGACATCAGCTTCGAGGTTCGTTCCGGGGAGATCGTGGCGCTGGCGGGCCTGGTGGGCGCGGGCCGCACGGAGGTCGCCCGCGCCGTGTTCGGCATCGACCCCTACGACGCCGGTGAAATCACCTTCAGGGGCCGCAGACTCAAACCACGCGATCCGCAGGCGGCCATCACCGCGGGCATGGGATTCGTCCCGGAAGACCGCCGCAAGCAGGGCCTGGTCATGAACCTGTCCGTTGCCCGCAACATCACCCTCACGCTGCGCAACCAGCTGGCAACCGCGGGCCTGATCAACGGCGCCGCCGAACGCCGGGCCGCCCAGGACTGGAGCAAACGGCTCCAGGTCAAGGCCGGATCGCAGGAGCACGCCGTGTCCACCCTCTCCGGCGGAAACCAACAGAAGGTGGTGCTCGCCAAGTGGCTGGCCACCGACCCGCAGCTGCTGATCATTGATGAACCCACCCGCGGGATCGACGTCGGGACCAAGAGCGAGGTCCACCGGCTCATTTCCGACCTCGCAGGGCGTGGGATCGCCATCCTCATGATTTCCTCCGAATTGCCGGAAGTCCTCGGGATGGCGGACCGGGTCCTGGTCATGCGCGAAGGGCGGATCACCGCCGAACTGGACCGCGCCGCGGCCAACCCCGAATCCGTCATGCACGCCGCAACATCTTCCGCAGGAGGAACCCTGTGAGCTCAGCCCTTGACCACAAGAAGCCAACGACGGCGGCGCCCGCCGGCGGCGCCCGCGGCGCCCTGGCCTCCGTGCTGCGGTTGCGGGAACTGCCCGTGATCATCGCGCTGGTGCTGCTGGTGCTCGTCACCTACCTGATCAACCCGCTGTTCCTCACGCCCCAGGGCATCAAGGACCTGCTGCTGAATGCCACCATCGTGATGATCCTGGCGGTCGGACAGACCCTGCTGATCATCACCCGTAACATCGACCTGTCCGTGGGGTCGATGCTGGGACTGGTGGCCTTCGGTACCGGCTCCATCTTTGCGGCCATGCCCGATATTCCGATTTTTGCGGTGTTCGCCATCGGCATGGCTTTTGGCGCTCTGCTGGGGGCGATCAACGGCCTCCTGGTGACCGCAGCCAAGGTGCCAGCGCTCGTCATCACCCTCGGAACCCTGTACGTTTTCCGCGGCCTGAACAACGCCTGGGCCGGCGGGAAGCAGTACTTCGCCGGGGACCGGCCGGACGCCTTCGGCGCCCTCTCGGTGGACACCGTACTGGGGTTCCCCATCATCACACTGCTGGCCATCCTGGTCGTCGTCGCGGTGGCGGTCTACATGGCCGGCACCCGTCCGGGACGCGACCTGTACGCCATCGGTTCGGATCCGGACGCGGCCACCGCCTTCGGCATCAAGGTGTCCAAGCGCGTGCTCCTCGCGTTCCTGGCCAACGGCGCCCTGGCGGGGCTGGCCGGCGTGCTCTACGCCAGCCGCTTCAACTCCGTCGGCGCCACCACCGGCACCGGCATGGAACTGACCGTTGTGGCTGCCGCCGTCGTCGGCGGAGTGGCCATCTTCGGCGGCAGCGGATCGGTGACCGGGGCCGCCCTCGGCGCGCTGCTCCTCACCACCATCACCAGCTCCCTGACCGCCCTGCGCGTCGACAAATTCTGGCAACAAGCCATCGTCGGCGTGCTGATCCTCACGGCCATCATCATCGACCGCGTGGCAAGCCTGCGCACTGCCAAGAAACTGCGGATAAGCGAGGCACGCAATGTCTGAATCCACATCGACAACCGGCACGGCACCGGCCCCGGTGGCTGACAGCACCAAGCCGCTGGCCTCCGAACCCAAGGGCAGGACCGGCGCAGCCCGGATCCTGGCCGGCCGGGACGCCATCACCATCTACGCCTTGGTGGCGTTCCTGATCTACGCGGCCATCGCCATCCCGCGTTTCGCCTCACCCGTCACCACCGGATTCCTGCTCCTGGACGTCATCCCGGTCCTGCTGATCGCCATGCCGATGACCCTGATCATCATCACCGGGGAAATCGACCTGTCCGTCGCGAGTATCGCCGGACTGACCAGCGCCCTGATGGGTGTGCTCTGGGCAGGCGGCATGGACATCTGGCTGGTCCTGGCGGTCAGCCTGCTCGCCGGCATCGCGGCCGGCATGTTCAACGGCTTCCTGATCGCGGTCCTGGGGCTGCCCTCCCTGGCCGTCACGATCGGTACCCTGGCGCTCTTCCGAGGCCTGGCCCTGGTGACCATCGGCGACAACGCCGTGGCCAACTTCCCGAAACCCTTGACGGCCTTCTTTACCTCCAAGCTCGGGGGCACCGGCATCCCCACCGTCATGATCGGCGTCGTGGTCGTCATTGTCTTCTTCGGGGTCCTGCTGCACTTCACGCCTTTTGGCCGCGGGCTGTTCGCCATCGGCTACAGCAAGGAAGCGGCCGGCTTTGTCGGCATCAACGTGGCCCGCAGCAAGTTCTGGCTCTACGTGGCCTCCGGCGCCGTCTCGGCCCTGGCCGGGATCTACTGGACGCTGCGCTACACGAGCGCCCGCAGCGACAACGCCTCCGGCCTGGAACTGGCCGTCATCGCCGCTGTCCTGCTGGGCGGCGTCTCCATCTTCGGCGGCAAGGGATCCATCCCCGGCGTGATCGCCGGTGTCCTGCTGATCGGAACCCTCAACTACGCCCTCCGGCTGGCTCGCGTGTCCGACGTCGTGCTCATCACCGTGACCGGGCTGCTGCTGATCGTCTCCGTCGTGGCACCCAGCGTCGGCGCCGCGATCAAACAATGGCGCCACACCAGGCGGGTCCGGAGAAGTTTCACCGGAAGCCCCAGCTGAAAATTTGCCCACTGCACCACCCGCCGCGTCCAGAACGGACCGGCGGCACCGACCGCACGAGGAAAAAGGAAGAACAATGATGTTGAACCGCAAGAGCACAGGCCAGAACGGCCGTCTGGCGGGCATGGTGGCCATTGCCGCCGCTGCCGCGCTAGCCCTGACCGCCTGCAACAGCGGCTCGGGATCCACCGGTGGAAGCAGCCCCGCCGCGGGTGGGGACCTGAAAATCACCTTCATCCCCAAGCAGCTCAACAACCCCTACACCGATGTTGTCCTGGGCGGCGGCGAGAAGGGTGCCGCGGAAGCGGGCTTCGCCTCCTCCCAGGTCGTCGGACCGCTTGAGGCTTCCGCCTCCAGCCAGGTCTCCTTCATCAACGCCGAGACGCAGGCCGGCACCAACGTCATTGTGATCGCCGCCAACGACCCCGACGCCGTGTGCACGGCGCTCGGCGAGGCCCGGACCGCAGGCGCCAAGATCGTCGCGTTCGACTCGGACGCCAACCCGGACTGCCGCGACGTCTTCATCAGCCAGGTGGTGGCCAAGGAAGTGGCGCTGATCCAGACCAAGCTGATCGCCGAGCAGATCGGCGGCAGCGGCGAAATCGCCATCCTGTCGGCCACGGCGAACGCCACCAACCAGAACGAGTGGATCAAGTTCATGGAGGAGGAGCTGGCCTCCAACCCCGCCTACAAGGACATCAAACTCGTGGCCAAGGTCTACGGCGACGACAACGACACCAAATCCTTCCAGGAAGCCCAGGGCCTCCTGCAGGCCCACCCGAACCTGAAGGGCATCATTTCACCGACCACCGTCGGCATTGCGGCCACCGCCCGGTACCTCTCAACCTCCGAGTACAAGGGCAAAGTCGCCCTCACCGGACTGGGGCTGCCCAATGAAATGCGCCCCTTCGTCAAGGACGGAACCGTGAAGGAATTCGCCCTCTGGGATCCGGCCCAGCTGGGCTACGTTGCCGCCTTCGCCGGCAAGGCGCTCACCGACGGCAAAATGACCGGCGCCGAAGGGGACACCTTCACCGCCGGCGAGCTGGGCGAACGCAAGGTCGAGAAGGGTGGCCTCGTGATCGTCGGACCGCCCACGGTCTTCAACGCGGAGAACATCGACAAGTACGACTTCTGAGCCGCCGCCACTGAGCTGACGGGATTGAGCGGCCGGGATTGAGCGGCCGGGACTGAGCGGCCGGGCAGGCTGGTGACAGCCTGCCCGGCGCCCCCACCGCCACCCCCGCACCGACCCTCCCGCACCGACCCTCCCGTACCGACTCTCACGGGAGTTGCGCACTGAACTCCCACGACTTCCTTTTCCATGCCGGAAGGCCCCCTCACATGAACCAGAAACAACCGGATGCGCGGCTGCTCCCGCCGCACCGCCGCAGGCCCACCCGCATCGGCTTGGTCTCCGGCGGCCTCGGCGCCTACTGGCCCCAGTTTCCCGGGCTGCTGCCGCAGCTGCAGGAGTCCGTCCGCTACGTGACGGGCCGCTTCGAGGCCCTCGACGCCGACGTCGTCGACACCGGCTTCATCTCGGATGCGCAGGAAGCCGCCGCGGCCGGCGAAAAGCTGCGCGTCGCCGACTGCGACCTCATCGTCATCTTCCTCACCACCTACCTGACCTCGTCCATGGTGCTGCCGATCGCCCAGCGCGCCAAGACCCCGGTCCTGGTGATCGACCTGCAGCCCACCGAGGCCATGGACCACGCGAGCTTCGACACCGGAAAATGGCTGGCCTACTGCGGCCAGTGCCCGGTCCCCGAGGTCGCCAACGTCTTCCGCCGGGCCGGCATCGAGTTCCGCTCCGTCTCCGGACACCTCAAGCAGGAATCCGCCTGGGACCGCATTACCCAGTGGGTGCACGCCGCCGGCGTCCGCGCCCGCCTGCGCAACGCCCGGCACGGGCTGATGGGCCACCTGTATCCGGGCATGCTGGACGTGGCCACCGACCTCACCACCGTCTCAACGACGTTCGGCTCCCATGTGGAGGTGCTGGAATTCGATGACCTCCGGGAACGGGTGAACGCGGTCACCGGGGCAGAGGTCGCAGAACGCCTCGACCTGGCCCGGCAGCTGTTTGCCCTTGACGGTTCCGTGAACGACGACGACTTCGCCTGGGGCGCGAAAGTTTCCGTCGGCCTGGACCGGCTCGTGGAGGACTTCGACCTGGACTCGGTGGCCTACTACCACCGAGGGCTTGCCGGCGAACAGCACGAACGCCTCGGCGCCGGGATGATTCTCGGGTCCTCCATCCTCACGGCCCGGGGAATCCCGATGGCCGGCGAGTTCGAGCTGCGGACCTCCATCGCCATGCTCGCCGCTCAGGCGATCGGTGCCGGCGGATCGTTCACCGAAATCCAGGCCCTGAACTTCTTCGACAACGTGGTGGAAATGGGCCACGACGGTCCCGCCCACCTGGCCGTCTCGGCGCAGCAGCCGCTGCTGCGCGGACTGGGCGTCTTCCACGGCAAGCGCGGCTGGGGGGTTTCGGTCGAATTCGACGTCCGGCACGGCCCGGTCACCACGTTCGGGCTCGGCCAGGACCCGGACGGCAGCTACGTGTTCATCACCTCCGAAGGGGAAGTCGTGCCCGGCCCGCTCCTGGCGATCGGCAACACGACCTCGCGGGTGGACTTCGGCGGTGACCCGGGACTCTGGGTGGACCAGTGGAGCCAGACCGGCATCGGCCACCACTGGGCACTCTGCCTCGGACACCGCGGGGCCGACATCAGGGCGGCCGCGTCCCTGCTGGGCATCGAACACCGGCAGGTGGTCCTGTCATGAGCACCCGGCGCGTCTGCTTCCAGCTCCAGCTCAAACCCGGACTCATCGCCGAATACACAGCCCGCCACGCCGCCGTGTGGCCGGACATGCTCCAGGCCCTGAAGTCCGCAGGCTGGAACAACTACTCCCTCTTCCTCCGCCCCGACGGGCTGCTGATCGGCTACTTCGAAACCGAGAACCTTGAGGAAGCCCAGGCCCGGATGGCCGCCACGGACGTCAACGCCCGCTGGCAGGCCGAGATGTCCGGATTTTTCGAAGACCTGGACGGAACGCCCGATGCGGGGTTCCTCCAGCTGACCGAAGTATTCAACCTCGAGGACGAACTGGCCGCCGCCGCGTCAGCCCTCACCCAGTCCAAGTCCCTAGGAGACTGACATGTCTATCCCCACCGACGTACTCACCACGCTTGAACATCAGAGCATCGAACTGCCGTCCTGGGCCTTCGGCAACTCCGGCACCCGCTTCAAGGTCTTCGCCACACCGGGAACCCCGCGCACCATCGAGGAAAAACTCGCCGACGCCGCCCAGGTCAACGCCCTGACGGGGCTGGCCCCCTCGGTTGCCCTACACATTCCCTGGGACAAAGTCGACGACTACGCCGCGCTGGCGGACTATGCGGACGGCCTGGGCGTCAAGCTCGGGACGATCAACAGCAACACCTTCCAGGACGACGACTACAAGTTCGGCAGCCTCACGCACAGCGATCCGGCCGTGCGCCAGAAGGCCGTGGACCACATGTACGAGTGCCTGGAAGTGATGAACATGACCGGCTCCCGTGATCTGAAAATCTGGCTGGCCGACGGCACCAACTACCCGGGGCAGGGCAACCTGCGGGCCCGCCAGGACTGGCTGGCCGAATCCCTGCGGAAGGTCTACGACCGCCTCGGCGGGGACCAGCGGATGGTGTTGGAGTACAAGTTCTTCGAGCCGGCTGTCTACCACACCGACGTTCCGGACTGGGGCACCTCCTACGTGCACTGCGCCGCCCTGGGCGAGAAGGCCCTCGTGTGCCTGGACACCGGCCATCACGCGCCGGGGACGAACATCGAGTTCATCGTTGCGCAGCTGCTGCGTCTGGGGAAGCTCGGTTCCTTCGACTTCAACTCCCGCTTCTACGCGGACGATGACCTGATTGTGGGGGCGGCGGATCCGTTCCAGCTGTTCCGCATCATGCACGAGGTGGTCCGCGGAGGCGGGCTCGAACCGGCCGCCGGGGTGGCGTTCATGCTGGACCAGTGCCACAACATCGAGGGGAAGATCCCCGGCCAGATCCGTTCCGTGCTCAACGTCCAGGAAATGACCGCGCGGGCCCTCCTCGTCGATACCGCCGCCCTCGAGGCCGCACAATACGCGGGCGATGTCCTCGCGGCCAACGCGGTCCTGATGGACGCGTTCTACACCGACGTCCGGCCCGGACTCGCGGAATGGCGCGCAACCCGAGGCCTGCCGGCAGACCCGATGGCAGCCTTCGCCGCCAGCGGATACCAGGAAAAGATCAACGCCGACCGCCAGGGCGGCCACCAGGCCGGATGGGGAGCCTAAGACCATGACCAATTCAACCGCTGAACAGCTCATCGCCCGTTCCAACCGCCTCGGGGCCGACAAACGGAACACCAACTTCGCCGGCGGCAACACCTCCGCCAAGGGCACCGAAAAGGACCCCGTCACCGGGAAGGACGTGCAGCTCCTGTGGGTGAAGGGCTCCGGCGGTGACCTGGGCACGCTGACCGAATCCGGGCTCGCGGTCCTCCGCCTGGACCGGCTGCAGGCCCTCAAGGATGTCTACCCCGGCGTCGAGCGCGAGGATGAGATGGTCGCCGCGTTCGATTACTGCCTGTTCGGCTTGGGCGGGGCGGCCCCCTCGATCGACACGGCCATGCACGGGCTGGTGGACGCCGCCCACGTGGACCACCTGCACCCGGACGCGGGCATCGCGATTGCCACGGCTGCCGACGGCGAGGCGCTGACCGCCAAAATCTTCGGGAACAAGGTGGCGTGGGTGCCGTGGCGCCGTCCCGGTTTCCAGCTCGGCCTGGACATCGCCGCAATCAAGGACGCCAACCCGCAGGCCGTCGGCACCATCCTGGGCGGCCACGGCACCACCGCCTGGGGCGCCACCAGTGAGGAAGCCGAAACGAACTCCCTGTGGATCATCGAACAGGCCGAGAAGTACATCGCGGAGCACGGCCGGCCCGCACCGTTCGGGGCGAAACTGCCCGGCTACGCCGCCCTGCCGGAAGCGGAGCGGCGGGCCAAGGCCGCCGCCCTCGCGCCGGTGATCCGCGGACTGGCCTCCAGCGACAGGCCGGTCGTCGGGCACTTCAGCGACGACGCCGCCGTCCTGGACTTCCTCGAAGGCGCCGAACACCCCAGGCTGGGTGCGCTGGGCACCTCCTGCCCGGACCATTTCCTGCGCACCAAGGTCAAGCCCTTGGTCCTGGACCTGCCCGCGGAAACGTCCGTCGAGGACTCCATCGCCCGGCTAAAGGAACTGCACGCCGCGTACCGGGAGGACTACCAGGGGTACTACGACCGCCACGCGGCCCCGGACTCACCGGCCCTGCGCGGGGCGGATCCGGCGATCGTCCTGGTCCCGGGGGTGGGCATGTTCTCCTACGGCAAGGACAAGCAGACCGCCCGGGTCGCCGGGGAGTACTACCTCAACGCGATCAACGTCATGCGCGGCGCGGAGGCCGTCTCCACCTACGACCCGATCGAGGAAGCCGAGAAATTCCGGATCGAATACTGGTCGCTGGAGGAGGCCAAGCTGGCCCGGCTGCCCCAGCCGAAGTCCCACGCCACCCGCATCGCCCTGGTGACCGGGGCGGCGTCGGGCATCGGCAAGGCCATCGCCACCCGGCTCGCGGCCGAGGGCGCGTGCGTGGTCATCGCGGACCTGAACCTGGACACCGCCCGGGCTGCCGCGGCGGAGCTCGGCGGCCCCGACGTCGCCGTCGGGATCCAGGCCGATGTCACCGACGAGGCCCAGGTCGTCGCCGCGGTGAACGCCGCGGTGCTGGCCTTCGGCGGCCTGGACCTGGTGGTCAACAACGCCGGGCTCTCCATCTCCAAACCCCTGCTGGAGACCACCGAGCAGGACTGGGACCTCCAGCACAACGTCATGGCCAAGGGCTCCTTCCTGGTCTCCAAGGCCGCCGCGAGGGTCCTCATCGACCAGGGCATGGGCGGGGACATCGTCTACATCTCCTCGAAGAACTCCGTGTTCGCCGGGCCGAACAACATCGCCTACTCCGCGACCAAGGCCGACCAGGCGCACCAGGTCAGGCTGCTCGCGGCCGAACTGGGCGAGTACGGCATCCGGGTCAACGGGATCAACCCCGACGGCGTGGTCCGCGGCTCCGGGATCTTCGCCGGCGGCTGGGGCGCCAAGCGCGCCGCCGTCTACGGAGTCGACGAGCAGGACCTGGGGAAGTACTACGCCCAGCGGACCCTTCTCAAGCGCGAGGTCCTGCCGGAAAACGTTGCGAACGCCGTCGCGGTCCTCACCGGCAGCGAACTCTCGCACACCACCGGACTACACATCCCGGTGGACGCCGGCGTTGCCACCGCCTTCCTCCGATGACCAGCGCACCAACAGCGCACACCGCCCCGGCCGGCGCCGGGACGGTGTTCGCCGCGGTCGATATCGGGGCGTCCTCCGGCCGGGTGATGCTGGGACGCATCACCCGCGGCGGCGGGAACCCGGGGGTGGAGCTGGAGACGGTCCACCGTTTCCCCAACGGCGTGGTGGAATCCGGCGGCACGCTCCGCTGGGATTTCGATGCCCTCTTCGCCGAGGTCCTCACCGGTCTCGCCGCGGCCGGGAGAAGCGCCGCCGGGCACGGGGAACGGATCACGAGCATCGGGATCGACACCTGGGCCGTGGACTACGGCCTCCTCAACGCCGCCGGCGAACTGGTCGCCCAGCCCCACAGCTACCGGGATGACCGGAGCCGCGGTGCCGTGGCCCAGGTCCACCAACTCCTGGACCCCGCACGGCTCTACGCCACCACCGGGCTGCAGTTCCTGGCGTTCAACACGATCTACCAGCTCGCCAGCGAGCCCGGCCTCCACGGCCTGCAGGCCCTGCTCATCCCGGACCTGATCGCCTTCCTGCTGACCGGTCAGCGCCGGACCGAGGCCACCAACGCCTCCACCACGGGACTTTTCGATGCCGTCGCGGGGGAGTGGGCCACGGAATTCCTGACCGCCCTGGACCTGCCCCCGGATCTGTTCCCGCCCCTGATCCAGCCCGGCGAACAAATCGGCACCCTGCTCCCGGCCGTTGCCGCCCGGACTGGCCTGCCGGAGTCGACCCCGGTGGTGGCGGTCGGTTCGCACGACACCGCCTCGGCCGTGGTCGCCGTCCCGGCGCAGACGGAGGACTTCGCCTATATCTCTTCCGGGACGTGGTCCCTGGTGGGCGTGGAACTCCGGCACCCTGTCCTCACCGAGGCGGGCCGGCTGGCGAACTTCACGAACGAACGCGGCGTAGACGGCACCATCCGCTACCTAAGAAACGTCGGCGGACTGTGGCTCCTCAGCGAATGCCAGCGCACGTGGGCTGCCCGGGGCCTCGCCGTGTCCCTGACCGACCTGCTCGCCCGCGCCGCGGCCCTGCCGGCCGGGGGACCCCTGATCAACGCCGACGATCCCGTCTTCACGGCGCCAGAAAACATGCCCGCGCGGATCCGGGGCGCCGCGCACAGAGCCGGGGCCGTCCTTCCGGACGAGCCCGCGGCGATCGTCCGCTGCATCCTGGACAGCCTCGCTGCCGGTTACGCCCGGACCCTCCGCGACGCCGAACGGCTGGCCGACCGGACCGTCGGCGTCGTCCATATTGTCGGTGGCGGTTCGCAAAACCGGCTCCTGTGCCAACTCACCGCCGATGCCACCGGCAAGCCGGTCATCGCGGGCCCTGTTGAAGCGACCGCCCTGGGCAACGTGCTGGTCCAGGCCCGCGCCGCGGGCGAAGTGTCAGGAGGGCTCGCTGACTTGAGGAAGATCGTCGCCGGCGGCACAGCCCTGGACCGGTACGAGCCGGCCGGACCCAGGGAGGAGCCGCTGTTGTCGCCCCCCGCGGTCCATCAGGGCTAAGGCTCCAGGGTTACCGTGATGTCTAGATAGATGCCGTTGGTGACCAGGCGGTCCGCCAGGTACCTGGCGAGGCTCGCCTCGGTCGCCGTGTGCTCGCTCTTCGCGATCGCGCCCCGCAGGCACGCCATCGTCGCCGTGGACTTGACCGTGGACAGGGGTGCACGGTGGTCGGATGCCAGCCGCTCAATATCCGTCCGGAAGGCGCGCTGGTGTCCTTCCCGTGCGGTGGCGAGCAGGGTGAAGGGTACAAAAGCTGTCGGCACGAAGAGTCCTTTTCTGGCGGCGGCCCCGTGGCCGTCCAATGAGAACAAGTCTTCGAAGCCTCCGGCTATTCCGCGAACGGGTGTACTGAGTCCGAGCTCACCCGGCGGGCTCTCCGGCCTGCCGGGGAGCCACCGTGACGGAGGAGACGAGTTTCAGCCGGGGATGCAGCTGGTCACCGCCGTCCACGACGCCTGTCTGCCACCACAGCTTCAGGCCCTCCGGGGCCACCTCCAGGCAGGCGAGGTTGTTGTCGAACCAGGGCCCTTTCACGCCGGACCAGCGGAACGGCGGGTCCGGAACCTTTGCCGAGCGGGCCACAAGGGCGCCTACCGGCGTGGCCAGGCCATAGGACATAACGGCCGCGAAGGACCTCATCAGCCGGGGCAGCGGGTTGCGGATGGGGGAGCAGACGGCCTGCACGATCCGGCTGCCCGAGGAGCGCTCCACCTCCGAAACGTAGGAATAGTGAACGTCGCCGGAGAGAAAAGTGATGGTTTCCGGTGCCGGGCCCCGTTTGCCGTCGGCGACCTCGGTCACCATGGCCGCCACCTCCTGGAAGCTGTTCTGGAAGGCGCCCCAGTGTTCCAGGTCCACCGCCTGGCGCAGCTTTTCGCCGGCACGGGCGGCAGGTTTCCCCCACGCACCCTGGGATATGGCCTCATTCCAGGATTCGACGTAGTGCAGGCCCATCGGCAGCAGGAAAGGCAGTGACGTCGCCACCAGCAGGTGGCGGAAACCGCCGCGCATCCGTTCGTCGAGCCAGGCCATTTCCGCTTTGTCCACCAGTGCGCGGTCGTCCGGCGTCAGGTCCCGGGCGGCTCGGGAATCCACCACCACCAGCCGCGTGTCCCCGAAATCCCGGTAGTAGCTCCACCGGTACGATCCCGGGTCCTGATCGGCCCGGTCCGCGAAACTGTCCAGTGCGGCGCTTACGTCGATCTCATCCTCGCCCGTGTGCCCGGCGATCTGCTGCCAGACGGCGTCCCCGGCCCGCTCCTGCGGTGAGAGGTTCCCCAGGTGCTGATAGACCCAGTACGAGGCCAGCCCCGCGACGATGCGCCCATGCCACCAGGAGGTGGCCTCCATCTCCTTCTTCCAGCTGAGGGAGGTGTTCCAGTCGTCGCGGATGTCGTGGTCATCGAAAATCATGGCGCTGGGCAGGGTGGACAGCAGCCACCTGTTCGCGGGGTCTGACCAGGCCAGGTTGTAGAGGTGGGCGTATTCTTCGAAGTCCTTGAGCTCCTCGCCGGGCGGTTCATCAATATCCCGGCGGGCGCGGATGAACTCCTGCATCTGCTCGCTGGTCAGGTCGGCGTACACCTGGTCGCCGAGGAAAGCCACCAGATCCGGCCACGGCTGGTCACTGCCGGAAGCCATCTCAAGCGCGTAGGCGCGGAGTGAGTCGACGCCGTGGGTCCGGTTGCCGGATTCATCGTGCGGCACACTGGTCCGGCACGAGCCGAAGGCCATCCGCAGCGGCTTGCCGGTCTGCAGCGTCGCGATCATGGACGGCGGAAACTCCGATTCGGGATCGGGCCACACCTGGCTTCCGTTGATGTCGAGGGCGTACGGCGTGACTGTGCCAGGCTCCAGGCCGTCCAGTTCGACGAGGGCGTAGTGGTGGCCGTGAACCGCGAAGGTGGCGGTGACCCAGTCCCTGCCGCCCGCGCGAAGAGTCACCCGGGCAGCGGTCCGGGTCTCCACCCAGATGCTCGCTGAGGTCTCATCCACGTACCGCATCATCGGGCCGAGCACCAGGGGTGAGGTAGTCATGACTCAGTTCTACCTGCTCGGCACCGGTGCGGCCATGCTTTGGCGGCAAATGCTCCAGCGGAGCCGTCGCGTTTTGTCATCGTGCACCGCCGCCCGCCCCGCTGGCCACGGACCCGGAGGTCAGCCCCGCGGAGCCATGGCGTAGGTGGCGGTGGCGTAGGCCAGGGCCGCCGACATTTCCTTGAGCAGGTCCGCGTTGGTGTTGCTGATGGTGTCGCAGGCCTTGTGGTAGCACGAATCGAGGTCCTTGCCGGCCGTGCCGCCGTAGGCCTGCACCTGGGCCTTGGTCTTGGATTCCACATCGCCGGTGAACAGCCCGCCGCCGGGAATCCCGGCCCGCAGGAACGGTTCGTAATCGGACCCGCCGTCGAAGGGTGTGGTCTCCGCCGGCAGCGAATTGGCCTCGAAGAACCGGAACAGGACGTCCTCCAACTCCCGGGAGCCTTTCGGCCCGGCCTCCTCGAAATCCGAACCGTCGCCGTCGTGGATGGACCTTACGCCGTTCGGCGAGGCTGCCATGTCCACATTCAGGTACAGCGCCGTCCGGCGGACGTCGGCCGCACTCAGCTCGTCCACGTAATGCCGCGAACCGTCGAGGTCATCCTCTTCGGCGCCCCAGAACGCGAACCTGACCCGGTTCGCCGGCGTGATCCCGGACTCCTTCATCCATCGCGCGGTTTCCAGCACGGCCGCGACGCCGCTGGCATTGTCGTTGATGCCAGGGCCGTTTTCCACTGAATCCAGATGGGCGCCCACCACAATGGTGTTCTCGGCGCTGCCCTCCGTGTCGGCAAGAATGTTGAACGTCTCCACGCGCTCGTCATCGGGCCGGTGGGTAAACGTCTGCCTGACCGGGGTGTAACCGGCCGCGCGCAGCTGGTCCTCGACGTAGCGGGCGGAGTCCTCATAGCCCGAGGTGCCGGAGGCGCGGTTGCCGTCATTGTCATCAGCGACACGCTGCAGCGCCTCCATGTGCTCCACCAGGCCCCTGCCTTTGAACTCCTCCAGCACCGTTCGCGCGTCGACCGCACTCGCGGGGCCCAGCCGTGGAGCAGCCGCGCCGGGGCCGGCGGACGTCGCGCCGCTGCCAGGGGTGCTGGTCACTTCCTCGGGCAGGAAATCTGGCCGCGCGCCGGCCGCGGACTCGGACGTGCAGGCGGTTGCCGACAGCAGCAGAACGGCCAGGACTGAAGGAAGTACGTGCTTGCGCAGATTCAACATGCTTGGAAACCCGTCGTTAGTCGGTTTCAGCTCGGGTGTTCGGGACGCTCGCCACTGACCGTTGGTAGGCCGCGGTCATCATTGAACCTCGGATTCCACTATCAGTTGCGACCATTCTTGTGGAATCCGCTGTATCTTCAATAGCGCCTGCCTGTGAAAATGCTGTGCGAATCGCTTGGCGCCGCTGCACGGCAGGATGGCCGGACGACGGTTCGCCTGCAGCGGATAGCTCCGCGGCGTCACGGCCAGGCGGATAGACTGGCAGGCACTATGGATGACCCTCCCTCACATATGCCCTTGCCCCTCAACTTCCTGACCGGATTACCGGCCACCGCAGGAGAGGGGCGCCCGAATGTATGAATGGATCATGATAGGCGTCGGGCTCGTGCTGACAGTCGGCACGGGAATGTTCGTTGCCTCCGAATTCGCCCTGGTCAACCTGGACCGCAACGACCTTGAGGCACGCCAGGCGCGCGGCGAAAAACGGCTGGCGCCGACCATCAAGGCCCTCAAGATCACGTCGACGCACCTCTCCGGCGCGCAGCTCGGCATCACGTTGACCACCCTGCTGACCGGGTACACGTTCGAGCCGGCCATCAGCAAACTGCTGAGCGGACCGTTGACGAGCGCCGGTGTCCCCGAGGCCGTTGTCCCGGGCGTGGGCGCCGTCATCGGCATCTTCCTGGCCACGATCTTCTCCATGGTGATTGGCGAACTCGTCCCCAAGAACTTCGCCCTGGCGCTGCCGCTGGCCACGGCAAAAGTGGTGGTTCCGTTCCAGACGCTGTTCACCACGGTCTTCAAGCCCGTGATTGTCCTGTTCAACAACACGGCCAATTCCATCATCAGGTCCTTCGGCATTGAACCCAAGGAGGAGCTCTCCGGCGCACGCAGTGCCGAGGAATTGAGCTCCCTGGTCCGCCGCTCCGCGCTGGAAGGCGTCCTCGACCAGGACCACGCTGCCCTGCTGCACCGGACGCTGCGGTTCTCGGACCACAGCGCCGCCGACGTGATGACCCCCCGCGTGCGGATGGCGACGATCGGAGCCGAGGACACGGCCGAACGGATCGTCAGCCTGGCGACCGCCACCGGTTACTCGCGCTTCCCGGTGATCGGCCGGGACCGGGACGACGTCATCGGTGTGCTGCACGTCAAACAGGCCTTCGCGGTGGCCCTCGACGGCCGGTCGGGCGTCTCGGCGTCCGACCTGATGATCGAGCCGCTGCGGGTGCCTGAGTCCATGGGCGTCGACACCCTCCTGGGTCTCCTGCGCCGGCAGGGCCTGCAGGTGGCGATAGTCTCGGACGAGCACGGCGGCACCGCCGGCATCGTCACGCTCGAGGACCTGGTCGAGGAAATCGTCGGGGAACTCGAAGACGAACACGACCGTGCCCGCACCGGCGTCGTGCGCACGGGCCGGTCGCTGACCTTTGATGCGTCCCTCCGGCCGGATGAGCTCCTGGACCGGACGGGCATCACCGTCCCGGACGGCGAGGAGTACGACACGATGGCCGGGTTCGTCACTGACCGGCTGGACCGGATCCCCGAGCTCGGCGACGAGGTAGCCATCCACGGCGGAACGCTCCGCGTGGAACGCGTGGTGGGGACGCACGTCGAGCGGCTCCGGTTTACCCCGGACGAATCCACGGAACCCCCGCAGAGCGCCCATGACCGGATCATCGACAATCTCACGCAGGAGCTGACCCATGAGTGAATATCTGCCAGGCATCATCTGGCTCGTCGTCCTGCTGGTTGTTAACGCCTTCTTTGTCGGTGCTGAATTTGCCGTCATCTCCGCCCGGCGTTCGCAGATCGAGCCGAAGGCCGAGGCCGGCAGCAAGGCCGCCAAGACCACCCTCTGGGCGATGGAGCACGCCACGCTGATGCTGGCGACCAGCCAGCTGGGCATCACGGTGTGTTCCCTGGTCATCCTGAACGTCTCGGAACCGGCGATCCACCACCTGCTGGAGATTCCCCTGGGCCTGACCTCCCTCTCGGCCGAGACGATCGGCATCGTTGCGTTCGTCGTCGCCCTGCTGCTGGTGACCTTCCTGCACGTGGTGTTCGGCGAGATGGTGCCGAAGAACATCTCCTTCTCCGTTCCGACGCGGGCGGCGCTGCTCCTGGCCCCGCCGCTGGTGCTCGTGGCCCGTGTTTTCAAACCGGTGATCTGGACCCTGAACGGCATCGCCAACTCGATCCTGCGGCTCTTCAAAGTCGAGCCGAAGGACGAGGCCACCAGCGCCTACACCCTGGACGAGGTTGCCAACATCGTGGAGCAGTCCACCCGGGACGGGGTGCTGACGGATACCAGCGGGACCCTGACCGCGGCCTTCGAGTTCACGGCCAAGACGGTCGCCGACGTGGAAGTGCCGATCGACTCGATGGTGCTGCTGCCCTCGACGGCCACCCCGGCTGACATCCAGCGGGCGGTCGCGGTGCACGGCTACTCCCGTTACATCCTCACGGACGACGACGGCGCCCCCACCGGCTACCTGCACCTCAAGGACGTTATGGACCTCACGACGCCGGCCGCGTTCAGCGAGGCGGTACCCGCCAAACGGATCCGGAAGCTGGCCTCGGCCTTCAGCGGCAGCGAACTCGAGGACGCCCTGGCCGTGATGCGCCGCACGGGAGCCCACGTGGCCAGGGTATTTGACGCCCATGGCACAACAACGGGCGTGCTATTCCTCGAGGACATCATTGAGGAACTGGTCGGCGAGGTGCAAGATGCCACCAGCGCTTAAAATCCCCAGACCACCTGAAGTACCGGACCGAACCGGCCGCGGAGGCCGGATCCTTCACGGAAGTTGAGCAACATGACCGTTTCTCCCCTTATCTGGGCCGTCACCATTGCCGTGATCCTGGCCTTGCTGGCTTTCGACTACTTCGTCCACATCCGCAAGGCCCATGTACCCACGCTCAAGGAGGCCGCCGCGTGGTCGGCGCTCTACGTGGGCCTGGCTGTCGCCTTCGGTGTCCTGGTGTGGATCTTCGGCGGCACCGAGATGGGGTCGGAGTACTTCGCCGGCTACATCACCGAGAAGGCACTCTCGGTGGACAACCTCTTTGTCTTCCTGATCATCATCGCAAGTTTCCGGGTCCCCCGCGAAGACCAGCAGAAGGTGCTGCTCTTCGGCATCATCTTCTCGCTGATCGCCCGCACCGGGTTCATCCTGCTGGGCGCCGCGCTGATCAATTCCTTCGCGTGGGTGTTCTACATCTTCGGACTGATTCTGCTGATCACCGCTGGCAACCTGCTCCGGCCGGACGCCCACGGCGAGGACCAGGCCGATAACTTCATGATCCGCATCGCCAGGAAGTACTTCCACACCACGGAACACTACGACGGGGACAAGCTCTTCACGATCCAGAATGGCAAGAGGGCGCTGACGCCGATGCTGCTGGTCATGGTGGCCATCGGGGGAACCGACATCCTGTTTGCCCTGGACTCAATCCCGGCGATCTTCGGCCTGACCCAGAACGTCTACATCGTCTTCACCGCCACGGCGTTTTCCCTGATGGGCCTGCGCCAGCTGTACTTCCTGATCGACGGGCTCCTGGACCGCCTCATCTACCTCGCGTACGGCCTGGCGGTCATCCTTGCCTTCATCGGCGTCAAGCTCGTGCTCCACGCCCTGCATGAGAACAACCTGCCGTTCATCAACGGCGGCCAGCCGGTTCCCGTCATCGAGATCACCACGGCCACGTCCCTGACCGTCATTGTTGGGGTGCTGGTCCTGACCGTGGTGGCGTCGCTGCTGAGCAAGGCCGGCAAGGCACAGACCTCCATCAACAATGCGCGCCGGCACGCCGTCAATTACCTTGACCTGGAATACACCGCTGACTCGGCGGAACGTGAGCGTATTTACCGGATGCTGACCGATGAAGAGTCCCAGATTCTGGCCATGGATCCGAAGTACCGGAACAAGGCCAAGGACATTGACAAGATCCGGGCGCTGGTCGCGGAAGCGCACCGGCAGCACGAGGAATACCTCGCACGTTAGGTGCCGGGCCCGGCAGGGTCTCCGGCCCGGCTCCCTGGCCCGTGCTCCGTCCCGTGCGAAATCAGGCGGCGGGGCCGGCCGGGGAGTGCTCCCCGGCCGGCCCTCCGCAGGCCTGGGTGATGGCGGCCTGCAGCCGGGCCAGCACCTCAGCCGGCTGCCCCTCGGCGGGGATGCTCGTAAAGCCGGGGAATTCCGGGAGGGATCGGTAGGCCTCGCTTAAGGATTCAAGGTCTTCGAGCCGCTCGGAGTCCGTGCCCCGCGCCAGGATCCGTGCATGCGCCACGCGCGGGTCAATGTCGAGGTAAATGAGCAGATCGGGCCGGGGGAGCGCGCGGATCAGGAACGGCAGCACGCGGCCCCGGGGCAGTCCATGCATCCGGCGCAGCGCGAGCTGGCAATGCAGGTCCCGATCCATGACCACCAGGCCGTGAAATCGCCTGGCGCGGCGGTGCGAATTCAGAAGGTTGAACGCCCGGACTGCCGTTTCAATAACGTCCGCCAGCCGCGGGGGCAGGTGCACCCCGAGCCTGGCGCCAATGAGGGCCATCTGCCGGCGACCGGCATAGTTGCCGAGAAACAGGGCGCCGTTCCCCGCCTTGCGGGCGGCATCAACCAGGCCGCGTGCCGCCGTCGTTTTTCCTGAACCGTCTATTCCGGTGAGCACGATCAGCAAGCAGTCTCCTTTGGTGGGGTGGGTGTTGGCCGCTACCCACCCAACGAATGGAAGCGCGGGCTTGATCCCCGGGCCGGGGCCGTCCGCGGCGCCGCGGTCAGAGATTGTGCGCCAGCAGTTCGAGCCCGATGACCACCAGGCTCAACACTACTTCGGCGAACATGATCAGAGCTTTGTGGCGGAACGGCAGATCGAGCCGCCGGATCGCGAGGTAGCCGACGACGAGGAGTGTCACCACGAGAACGACGGTTGCCCACTGCAGTGCCACGGCAGTCGACCAGAGTCCGAAGCCGGCCGCCGTGAGGAGCAGCAGCGGAGTCACCAGGACGCTGAGGGACTCGGTGCTGACGGCGATCATGTGCTGCAGTTCCTGGCCGCTGGGGAGCTGCGCATGGACCGTGAGGTGGCTCAGCAAGTCGGCGACGAGGATCCCCAGCAGGGAACCGATGACCACGATGCTCAGCGTTACGGCCGCCGCAGCGGGCGTCGTCTCGTCTGCGTGGCTCCGCAGGGCCAGCACCACAGCCAGGCTGGTGAAGCTGATGTAGACGCGTTCCTTGAGGCTCGCCGCGCGGTGGACGGCAGACAGCTCACGCCGCCCGGTCGGTTCGATTGCACTCATCGGGGGAGTCCTCTCTGTGCGTGGGACGGGATCGTCAGGTGCCGGGAGCCCGGTACCCGACCTCCGCGGCCATCCGCAGGGCGTCCAGCGTTTCGTCGACGGTCAGCAGGACCGTTGTTTCCAGCGAGCTCAGTGCTCCGCCTCCCGTGATGGCCAGCGCCACCGCCGCCATGGACACGTTGTCCGGGGCCTCCCACAGGTTGTAGCCGTCGTGGCTGCCGAAGGCGTACCACAAGCCGTGGAGCTTTCCCCCGACCGATTCGATGTAGGCCTCGGCGGCTTTGCCGCGGTCTTCCGGGTTCCGGATCATCCTGGCCCAGGTCTCGGGGGTATAGCTGAACTTCGACAGATAGAGCGGCATCGTCTTTCCCTTTCGTTCGCTTCCGGGAGTGCGGATTACCCAAGGATGGCAGTCCTCTGCCGGGCCAGCAATGGCCCACGGCCGTCAGGGAGGTGGCCGGGGGACGGGCGGATCAGGTGCCGCGGCTCTCCAGATGTTGGACCAGCGCGTCAAGGATCGGCAGTTGGCCGCTGACCAGCTTGGCGCGGGCCGCCTCCACTCCGATCCACCTGGCGTCGTCGACTTCGGGGTAGTTGCGGACCATGCCGGATCCCTTCGGCCATTCCAGGGCAAAGGTGTTGCTCACGATCCTTTCGGGAGCGAAATCGGACTCGGCCGTGAAGACCGTGATGACCTTTCCCGAGGGCTGCCGGAAGGCGCCGAGGTCGTGGTAGTCGGCGGAGGGTGCAGGAGTCCCCATTTCTTCGGCGAACTCGCGTTCCGCGGCGGCCAGCGGGTCCTCGCCGGGAAGGTATTCGCCCTTGGGAATCGACCAGGCGCGGGCGTCCTTGCGCGCCCAGAACGGTCCGCCCATGTGCGCTATCCACACCTCAAGGTCGCCGCCGCCAACGCGGCGGTACAGCAGAATGCCCGCGCTCCGGACCGTCATTGACCGGCTCCTGCCCGGAGCGGCCCGGGGTCCCCGTCGCGCCCCGCACCCGCGCCCCCGGCCGGGAGGAACTGGCGGTTCCGGATCCGTGATTCGCCGAACTCGATGGCCAGCGGGCTGATGGGCCACGGCCCGCGGCCCCTCGACTTGGGGCGGCCGACGGCGATGTGCGGCGTCCAGCGGGGGTACCTGAAACCGAGGGCGCGTGAGCCGAGGATAAAGTCATCGACGTTGTCCACCAGCAGCTCTTCCAACAGTTCATGCAGCGCCGTCACAAGGGAGACCTGGTAGTCCCGCACATGCGGGGGCACTTCCACTTCCAGCCCGCTCACGCGCCCGCCGCCCAGCAGGACCAGGCGCTCGGACGTACCGGAGAAGCCTCCCAGCACAGGCAGCCCCTCCAGCCAGGAGACCGCCGCGGCGACGGCGTCCTCGGCGGTGGTGATGCCCCTGGTCCACTCCGCGACGTCCCGGGCGAAGTCCGCCAGGATGCCGAGGTGCAGCAGGGTCAGGTGCAGTCCCTGCTGCCTGCGCAGCGCGTCGACCTGGCCGCCCAGTCCCTCGTAGTCGGACGGTCCGGAGCCGATGGTGAGCACCGGGACTTCCACCGTGATGCGCGGCGGCGTTTGCATTCGGCCCCTCCCGTCCGCAGTGGCTGCTGGCTCTCGCTGTCATTATCCTCCCGGCCGGCCAACCTGGCAGGTCGAATGTGGCAGGTCGAATGTGGAAGGCGCCGTGGCAGGCACCGTGGCACAATAGCCCCGTGAGCAGCCCCATCCAGCCCCAGACCGGACCCGACGACACTGCCGTGGCGGGAATGGCCGCGGCGGGGATGCCGGCCGCCCCGGCGCATCCACAAATGCGGCTCAATATCGCTGCCCTCGAAAACAACATCCGCGTGATGGCCTCCTGGTGCGGGCAGCGGGGCGTGGAGCTCGCCCCCCACGTCAAGACAACGATGTCCGCGCCGATCATCGCCCGTCAGCTGGCTGCCGGCGCCGTCGGCGTCACGGTCGCCACCCCCGACCAGGCCGCCTCGGCGCTGGGCTGGGGACACCGGCACGTTCTGGTGGCCAACGAGGTCGTCGACCGGCACGGCCTGATGCGCCTGCGCTCCTGGCTGGAGGAAGACTCCGGGCGGGAAATCCGATGCTTCGTGGATTCTGCCGCAGGTATCGAGGCGGCAGCCCGGGTGTTCGCCGGGTCCGCCGTCAGCCTTGAGGTGCTGATCGACGTCGGGACACCGGCCGGCCGCACGGGAACCCGGAGCCTCGACGAGGCACTTCGCCTGGCCGGGCTGGTCCACGGAACGTCCGGCCTCCGGCTCGTCGGTGTTGCCGGCTACGAAGGGGTCGTGCCCAACAGCCGGTCGGAGGCCACGATCGACGCCGTGGACCGGCACTGCAGGCTGGTGCGGGAGGTGTTTCTGGGCACCGCGCAGTACTTCGAGACCGCCGCCCCCATCTACTCCATGGGCGGGTCCGCCTTCCCGGACCGCGTCGTGGCGTACCTGCCGGACGACGGCCTGGTGCCCGGTACCCGGACAATCCTCCGGTCCGGCTGCTATGTCACCCACGATCACGGCACCTACGCCAGCGTCAGCCCGGTGCCGGGCCTGAGTCCCGCGCTTTCGGTCCGGGCCGTGGTCCTGTCCACGCCCGAGGCGGGGATGGCCGTCGTCGGGGCCGGCAAACGGGACCTTCCCTACGACGCCGGGCTGCCGGTTTTCCTGTCGGCCCACACCGCGGACGGCGCCCCCAGGGACGGGGCAGCCGCCGTGGTGCGGAACCTGTTTGACCACCACGCAGTCCTTACCGGGGTGAGCGGACTGGATGTCACCGATGTGGTCGACTTCGGGATATCCCACCCCTGCTCCGCCTTTGACCGCTGGCCCGAATACGTCGTTACCGACGGCGACGGGCATGCCACCGGGGTGTGGAGCACGGACTTCCACCGGTCCTCCCTGGCGGCGGGCCGGCTGCCGTGATCTGCCGCCGTTTCCAGTGACCTTGGGGCGGCGCTACCTGCCCGGTGCGCGGAGGAGGCCGACAGCCCGGAACAGCAGGAGCCGGACGGACTGGGAAGCGGACTCCAGCCGGCAGGGCCCGTTCCAGATGATGAAGTTCGCGTAGCGGTGCGCCCCGAGCCGGCCGGCGATCCGAGCGGCCGCGTCCCGGATCGCGTGCAGGTCCCCAACCGTCAGGGGTAGAGGAGATTCATCGGGGTGCCAGGTCGAGCCGAGCGGAAAGTCCCGGAACGGACGGGCCGACATTTCGATGTGGGCGCCAAGAACCACGCTGACCGGATGTGCCGCGCTGAAGTCGCAGAGGGCGCGCAGCGAATCCTGGAAGGCCGGAAAATCCTGCACATAGAGCCGGCCGGGATAGACCGTGTCGCCGGTGAGGAGCATGCCCGTGGCTTCGTCATATATGGCAACGGCGGAGGGATGGTGACCCGGCGTCGGTATCACGTCAAGCACCCGGCCGCCGAGGTCAACGCGGGCCCTGCCGCGGGGCCAGTTGGGGATCCCGAAGAACGAGGCAACATCCGCGGCGGAATGTCCCACGACGCTGGTGCGGGGCCGGTCTGCGAACTGGCCGTCCCCGGCGACGTGGTCCCCGTGGGCGTGCGAGTGGGCGACGATGAGTTCATAACCGTCCCTGGGGTGTGCGCGCAGCCAGCCGTCGATGAGGGTGTCCACTGTCGCCCGGAGCGGAAAACCGGTGGCGTCCGCCGTCGCGCCCGTATCAAGAAGGAAGGCACGGTCCGCACCGAACAGCAGGTAGAGGAAGGGTGCCTCGAAATTCGTCGCGATGCTCTGCCGGAGGATGACCGTGTCGGGCGCGGCCGGGTGCACCTGGATCGGCGGGGCCGCGCCGCGCCGGCCGGACCTCGTCCCCGCGTACCAGCGCACGTCAAGATCGAGTTCCGTCACGGCGCTGGTTGTCCGTTCGCGGCGTCCGTGGCTGACGTGGTTTCCCCGGACCCGGCGGCGCCGGGGGAGTTGACGATTTCGTCGGCGTGCGCCGCAATCCAGGTCACCAGCGGAAGCAGCACGGCAACAAGCTCCCGGCCACGTTCGCTGAGGCTGTAATCGACCCTGGGCGGGATGACCGGCTGGGCCTCGCGATGGAGGAAGCCGTCCCCTTCCAGGGTTTTAAGGGTTTGGGCGAGCATCTTCTCGCTGATGCCTTCGGCGCGGCGTCGAAGTTCGCTCCAGCGCTGCGGGCCGTTCCACAGCGCGACCAGGATCAGCACGCCCCATTTGCTGGAGACGTGATCGAGGACCGTGCGGCTGGGACAACCGGCGGGGAAGATCCCATCTGCGCCCTGCAGGGGAGGCAGGACCGCCTCTGTACTTACTTTCATAGCAGTACCTTACTTCAAAGTGCGTACTCTCTTTCGGGAAGTAACGCGGTCGCGGTGCAGTTGGCATGCATGTCAGCCATCCCCGTGAAAGGACCATCATGACCATCGTTATCACCGGCGCCACCGGACAGCTCGGGCGCCTTGTTGTTGAAGCCCTCCTTGACAGCGGCGTGCCCGCGGGGCAGCTTGTGGCCGCCGGACGGGATCTGGCCAAGGTCGCAGACCTCGCCGGCCGTGGCGTCCAGGTCCGGCAGATCGATTACCAGGACCCGGCCTCCCTGCGGCGGGCCTTTGCCGGTGCCGGCAAGGTGCTGTTGATCTCCGGCAGTGACGTCGGCCAGCGTCTTGAGCAGCATCGGAACGCCATCGAGGCCGCCAAGGACGCCGGCGTCGGGCTGATCGCCTACACCAGCATCGCGAACGCCGACCGCACGGACATGCAGCTGGCGGCGGAACACCAGGCCACGGAAGAGGCCCTGTCGGCGTCCGGTCTGCCGTTCACCCTGCTCCGCAACGGCTGGTATCTGGAGAACTACACGGACCAGCTGGGCAGCTACCTCCAGCACGGCGCCGTGGCCGGCAGCGCCGGGGACGGCCGGGTCAGCGCGGCCACCCGCGCCGATTATGCCCGCGCCGCCGCGGCGGTGCTCGTCCGCGATGACCAGGCCGGGAAGGTTTACGAGCTCGGCGGCGACGTGCCCTTTACCCTCAGCGAGCTGGCGGAGGAAGTCAGTGCCGCCGCCGGGCAGCCGGTGACCTACCGGGACCTGCCCGTGAAGGAATACGCGGAGCTGCTGGTGGGCGCCGGACTGCCCGCCGGCTACGCGGCCATCCTTGCCGACAGCGACCGGGGCATCGCGCACGGTGAACTGCTCGTCACCAGCGGTGACCTCAGCAGGCTCATCGGCCGGCCCACAACTTCCCTGCGCGAGGCAGTAAGGGCGGCTACGGCGCGTTGATGGCTTGCCGGGAAATCCGCCCGGCCCGGTCCCGGACCCCGGCCCCGTAGCGGACGCCGGCCACCTCCCGGACGGCCCCGTCCCGGACCCCGGCCCCGTCCCGGGGTCCGGTGCGGGTTCGGCGTTCCCTGAGGAAATAGACCAGGCCGGCGGCGGCCGTGGAGGCTGCGGCGAGAGCGAAGAGCCCCGGCGTCACGCTTCCCGTCTGTTCCTTGATGATCCCGAACCCGAAGGGCGCCACGAAACCGCCCAGGTTTCCCAGCGAGTTGATGACGGCGATCGCGGGAGCGAGGACCAGCGGATGGAGGCCGGACTGGGGAATGGTCCAGAACAGGGGCGATGCGCTCTTGAAGCCCATCGCGGCGACGGACAGGAAAACCAGCGCCAGGACTGGGGACGCGACCGCGGCCGCGAGGGTCCCGGCGGCGGCCACCAGCAGCGCAACAGCCAGCAGCGGGCGCTTGGAGGTTGCTTTGTCCTGCCACCGGGCCGCGAAGTACATGGCAACGATGGCGCACACCCAGGGAATGGAGGACAGGAAGCCGACACTGAGATCCGTGGTTCCCGGGATCCGCCTGATGATGCTGGGGAGCCAGAAGGTGTTGGCGTAGACGGAGAGCTGGATGGCGAAATAGATGCCGCACAGCAGCAGGATCTGCGGGTCCAGCAGCATCTTCCAGCGGCTGGCACGCCCTTCCCCGGCGCCGGAGTGCCGGGCGTCCTCTTCCGCGATGGCAGCGCCCAGGGCGGATTTTTCACCGCGGCTCAGCCACTTGGCGTCCTGAACCGTGGCGTCCAGCACGAAATACACGGCGATCCCGACCACCACGGAGAGCAGGCCCTCGAAGCCGAACAGCCACTGCCAGCCGCGCAGGCCCAGAACGTCGTGCAGGCTGAGCAGCATTCCTGCGACGGGCCCTGAGATGGCGGCGGCGACTGAGGATCCGGCGATGAAGATCGCCGTGGCCTTGCCGCGCTGGCCCGCCGGCACCCAGCGGGCAAAGTAGAAGATGACCGCTGGGAAGAATCCGGCCTCGGCGGCGCCCAGCAGGAACCGCAGGACGAAGAACCAGGTCTCGTTCTGCACGAACGCCATCAGGAAGGAGACGATGCCCCAGCTGACCATGATCCGGGAGAGCCAGATCTTCGCCCCGAACTTCTCCATCATGACGTTGCTGGGCAGTTCAAAGATTGCGTAGGCGATGAAAAACAGTCCGGCGCCAAGACCGTAGGCCGCAGCACCGATGCCCGCGTCTGCTTCCAGCTGGGCCTGGGCGTAGCCGATGTTGGACCGGTTGAGCTGGTTGCACACGAGCATGACCAGCATGATGGGCAGCACGCGCCGGAAGAACTTCTTCGTGGCGGTGGCCAGATCCGTGACAGCGGTGTCCGCAGACTGCATCCGGACAGTTCCTAGCTGTCGGCCCGGCGCCCGGCAGCGGGCGTGCGGAGCCGGCGTCGGGAGTTTGCCAGATGGCTGCGCATGGCGGCCGACGACGACGATCCGTCGCCCTCGGCGATGGCGGCGTAGATGGACTCGTGTTCCAGCACCACTTGCTCGAAATGCTCCCGCACGTGGTGCTCACCGCCGGTCATGAGGCGGGTCCGGGGCATGGCGATCATGGTCTGCCCCAGCGCCGCCAGGCAGTCGGAATAGAACGGATTGCCGGTGGCGGCTGCGATGGCCCGGTGGAACTCGTAGTCCGATTTCATGGCGTGCGCCGGGTGGGTCCCGCTGGCGGTGAACTGCTCCAGCGCCGTCCGGACCGCCTGCAACTGCCGTTCCGAGCGGTTCCGGGCCGCCAGGGCGGCGGCCTCGGACTCGACGCCGATGCGGAACTCGAGCAGCCTGGCGCGGTCTTCCAGGCTGACCACCGGCCGGATCCCGGGCACCGGCTGCGCGTCGGCCGGGGGAGGGGTCAGCGCAAAGCTGCCCCGCCCCCGTTCGGTTTCGACGAGCCCTTCGGCCTGCAGGCGGGTGAGCGCGGAGCGGACCACTGTCCGGCTGACGCCGAATTCGCTGATCAGGGTGTTTTCGCTGGGAAGCTTGTCCCCCGGCTGGATGACGCCGTCGACTATGCGCATGCGAAGATCGGCGGCGAGGTCCGCGGTCAGGTTCCGGCTCATGGTTCTAGGTTACTTGCCGAATTCCACCGACTCGGTCGTCCAGGCCCGCGCCTGGTCGCTGAGTGTGATGCCCAGTCCGGGGCGGTCCGGGACCAGCATGCGGCCGTTCTTGGTTTCGAGGCGTTCGTTGAAGAGCGGATCCAGCCAGTCGAAGTGCTCCACCCACGGTTCGCGCGGGTAGGCCGCGGCGAGGTGGAGGTGGATTTCCATGGCGAAGTGCGGGGCCAGGCCCAGTCCGCGCTCGTCCGCCAGGGCAGCGAGGCGGAGGAACTGGGTGATGCCGCCGACGCGCGGCGCGTCGGGCTGGATGATGTCGCAGCCGTTGGCTTTGATCAGCCCCTGGTGTTCGGCGACGGACGCCAGCATTTCGCCGGTGGCGATGGGAGTGTCCAGGATTTGGGCGAGGTGTGCGTGGCCTTCGAAGTCGTAGGCGTCGAGGGGCTCCTCGATCCAGACCAGGTTGAATTCCTCCAGCTGGCGGCCCATCCGCAGGGCGGTGGCGCGGTCCCACTGCTGGTTGGCGTCGACCATCAGCGGCACGTCCCAGCCGATGTGTTCGCGGACCCCGGCCACACGGCGGAGGTCCTCGGCCGTGTCCGGCAGGCCCACCTTGATCTTGATGCCGCCGATGCCCTCGTCCAGAAGGGCCGTGGCGCGGGCCTTGACCTCGTCAAGCGAGGCGTTCAGGAAGCCGCCGGACGTGTTATAGGTCTGCACGGAGTCGCGGTAGGAGCCGAGGAACTTGGCCAGAGGCAGTCCCGCGCGCTTGGCCTTCAGGTCGTAGAGCGCGATGTCAATGGCGGCCAGTGCCTGCGTGGCGACGCCGGAACGGCCGACGGACGCGCCCGCCCACAGGAGCTTGGTGTAGAGCTTGCCGATGTCGTTCGGGTCCTCCCCGATGATGCCTTCGGCGACCTCCTTGGCGTGGGCGTACTGGGCCGGGCCTCCGGCGCGTTTGGAGTAGCTGAAGCCGATGCCGCTGTGGCCCTGCTCGGTGGTGATTTCGGCGAAGAGGAAGACAACTTCGGTCATGGGCTTCTGGCGCCCGGTGAAGACTTTCGCGTCGCTGATCGGGACGGCGAGCGGAAGCCGCGCAGTGGAAAGTTTTACGTGGCGGATCAGGTCTACGCTGGTCATGGATTCTCCCTGGAGGTATTGCCGGGCTGCACCGCCCCGCACCAACTTAGGATACAAGTTCTTAACTTGTATAACAAGTATTTTAGGGAAGGGACCCTAGCCGAGCAGCCGGGCAACGACGAGCAGCGCGCCGGCGCTGAGGACGGTGGTGCAGAGGATCACGTCGCGGGCCATCGTCATGCCCCGCCCGTAGGGGGAGGCGAAGAGGAACACGTTCTGTGCCGTGGGCAGGGCCGCCATGATGACGATTGCCAGCAGGTGCTGGCCCTCCAGGCCAAAGACAAAGCGGCCCAGTGCCCACACGATGAGCGGCATCCCGGCAATCTTCAGGGCGGTGGCGACCAGTGTCTCGGTGCGGCCGTCCCCCTTTTGCAGCGGCGCATTGCCGGCCAGGGAGAGTCCAAAGGCGAGCAGGACCATGGGGACGGCCCCGCCGGCGAGCATGTCGATGGGTTTCTGGAGCAGGACAGGTGCGCTCCAGCCGGTCAGGGCGACGGCGGCGCCCAGCCCGGACGCGATGATCATCGGATTCGCGAACGGCTGGAGCAGAAGCTTTTTCCAGGAGATCCTGGAGCCTCCGGCCAGGCCCAGGACGGTGAGGTAGAACGGGGCCATGACCAGGATCTGTACCAAGAGCACCGGGGCCACATGCTGTGCGGTCCCCACGGCGTAGAGCGACACGGGGATGCCGATGTTATTGGCGTTGGCATAGCTGCTGGCCATGGCGCCGACGGCGGTTTCGGCGACGGGCCGCCGGAAGAACAGGAAGCTGAGCAGGCAGTAGAGGACGCCCACGGCAGCCGCGGACAGCAGCGCGAGCGGGGCGTCGGTGCCCAGCGCGGCGCGGATGTCACTTCCGGCCACGACCGTGAACAGCAGTGCGGGGTTGGTGACGTAGAAGGCGGTGCGGGTGAGGGCGCCCTGGACCTCGGGGCCCAGGATGCGCAGCCGGGCGGCGCAGTAGCCGACGGCGATGACTGCGGAGACAATCAGGATTCCGGAGACAACGCCGCCCAAAATTTGCCCTTCGAAGGTAGCTGCGGGCCGGCATCCGGCCGGACGTGGGATGCCGCACGGCCGGCTCCGGTTGCGAGGGGAGGCGGCCGTGCGGGGTTTCAGGGGCGGCTGTTCGGCCGCATCGGTCAGCGGACCAGGCAGGGCCGCTTGGGGTCGAAGGTCCAGCCATCGATGTAGTACTGCATGCCGATGCTGTCGTCGCGGGCGTCGAGCCCGTGCTCCAGGTACAGCTGGTGTGCCCTGGCCAGGGCGTCGCGGTCCAGTTCGATCCCGAGGCCGGGCGTAGCCGGAACCTCGATCGCGCCGTCCCGGATCTGCAGCGGTTCCTGGGTCAGGCCCTGGCCGTCCTGCCAGATCCAGTGCGTGTCCAGGGCCGTGATCTCGCCCGGGGCGGCCGCGCCGGTGTGGGTGAACATGGCCAGGGAGATGTCGAAGTGGTTGTTCGAGTGCGAGCCCCAGGTCAGTCCGAACTCGTTGCACAGCTGGGCCACCCGGACGGAGCCGTGCATGGTCCAGAAGTGCGGGTCGGCCAGCGGGATGTCGACGGCGTTGCTCCGGATGGCATGGGACATCTCCCGCCAGTCTGTGGCGATCATGTTGGTGGCCGTCCTCAGCCCGGTGGCGCGGCGGAACTCCGCCATCACCTCGCGGCCGGAGAACCGGCCCTCGGCGCCGCAGGGGTCCTCGGCGTAGGCCACCACGCCCTGCATCCGCTTGCCCAGGCGGATCGCCTCGTCCAGGAGCCAGCCGCCATTGGGGTCCAGGGTGACCCGCGCTTCCGGGAAGCGCCGGGCCAGGGCCGTGACCACGTCCACCTCGGCGTCGCCGGAGAGCACTCCGCCCTTGAGCTTGAAGTCGCTGAATCCGTAGCGTTCCTGGGCGGCCTCGGCCAGGGCCACCACGGCCTCGGGGGTCATGGCCTCCTGCCGGCGCAGCGTCTCCCAGCGGTCTGCCGGGTTGTCCTCCACCAGATACGGCAGGTCCGTCCGGGCGTGGTCGCCGATGAAAAAGAGGTATCCGAGCATCGGCACCGAGCCGCGCTGCTGCCCGTCGCCCAGGAGTTCCGCGACAGACACGCCGAGGAACTGCCCGTGGAGGTCCAGCAGCGCCGATTCGACGGCGGTGACGGCGTGGACCGTGGTGCGCAGGTCGAAGGTCTGCAGGCCCCGGCCGCCGGCGTCGCGGTCCGCGAACTCCGCCGAAACTTCCCGCAGCAGCGAGCGGTACCGTGCCACGGGCCGGCCCGTGATCAGTCTGCCGGCCTCCTCGATGGTGCTGCGGATCTTCTCCCCGCCGGGCACTTCACCGAGGCCGGTGCGGCCGTCCGAATCGGTCACGATGACAATGTTGCGGGTGAAGAACGGGCCATGCGCGCCGCTGAGGTTCATCAGCATGCTGTCGTGGCCCGCGACGGGAACGACTTCGACGCGGGCAATGGTGGGCTGCGTGGTCACGCGTTGACCTCTGCTTTCTCGGTTGCTGCCTCTTGTGCTGCGGCGGCTTCGACGACGCCGTCGATCCGGCGGTTCAGCCGCCACGGATTGCCGTCCCGGAGCGGCGCCGGGAGCAGTTCCTGCGGCAGGTTCTGGTAGGCGACCGGCCGCAGGAAGCGGTTGATGGCCAGGCTGCCGACGGAGGTGGTCCGGGTGTCCGAGGTGGCCGGGAAGGGGCCGCCGTGGACCATGGCGTGCCCGACCTCGACGCCGGTGGGCCAGCCGTTGACGATGATCCTGCCGACCTTCTGCTCCAGCACCGGCACGAGGGGTGCCGCCGCCGGGTAGTCGGCCGCGGTGAGCTGCAGGGACGCGGTGAGCTGGCCTTCAAGCCGGCTGGCGGCGTCGATCAGTTCCTCGGTGTCCGAATAGCGGATCACGAGGCTGGCCGCGCCGAAAACTTCCGTGTGCAGCACGGGGTTGGACACGAACTCGGCGACACCGGTGCCGAAGATGGCGGGGGCCGGGGCGTTCTCGGTGGCGCCTTCCGCGCCGTGCCCGAGGACGCTGACATTGTCGGCGGAGCCCAGGGCCTCCGCTCCGGCGCGCCAGGATCCGGCGATTCCGGCGGTCAGCATGGTCTGTCCGGCGCTGGCGGACACGGCGCGGCCGACGGCGGCGGCAAGTTTGTCGCCCGCCGCGCCGGTGGGGGCGAACAGCAGCCCGGGGGAGGTGCACAGCTGTCCCGAGCTGCCCGTGACGGCCGCAACGTACTGCGAGGCCAGCCCGTCGATGTCTTCGGCGCTGCCGGCGATGGCCCCGGGGAAGACGAAGACCGGGTTGAGTGAGGACATTTCCGCGTAGACCGGAATCGGCTCCGGCCGGGCGGCGGCGGTGCGCATCAGGGCGATGCCGGCGGACTGCGAGCCGGTGAAGCCGACGGCTTTGATCGCCGGATCGGCGACGAGGGCCTGGCCGATGCTGCTGCCGGGCCCGTAGATGAGGGAGAACACTCCCGGGTGGAGCCCGAAGTCCTTGACGGCTTTGACAATCGCCTGGCCGACGAGCTCGCCGGTGCCCGGGTGGGCGTTGTGCGCCTTGAAGACCACCGGGCAGCCGGCGGCGAGGGCGGAGGCGGTGTCCCCGCCCGCCGTCGAGAAGGCCAGCGGGAAGTTGCTGGCGCCGAAGACGGCCACCGGGCCGAGCGGGATCTGCCGCTGCCGGATGTCAGCCCGCGGCAGGGGGGCGCGGTCCGGCAGTGCGGGGTCGACCCGGACGCCGCGGAAATCGCCCTGCCGGACGACGGCGGCGAAGAGGCGGAGTTGGCCCTCGGTGCGTGCCCGCTCGCCCTTCAGCCTCGCCGCCGGCAGGCCGGTCTCGAGGCCGGCACGCGTGATGAGCTCCTCGCCGATCGCCTCGATGTTATCGGCGATGGCCTCCAGGAAGCCCGCATGAGTCTCCGGGTCCAGGGTGCTGAAGGAGGGGTAGGCGGCGGCGGCTGCGCCGGTCGCCGTAGCGAGCTGTTCTTCGGTCAGGAGTGTGTAGCCGGGCTCGAGCTGCTCGTTGGTGGCGGGGTTGCAGCCGTGGGCGGTCTTGCCGTCCCCGGCGACCGCCCGGCCTGCGATGAGTGAGTGTCCGTTGAGGGTCACGGGGTTCCTCCTAGGAAACGGTTGCGATGAGGGCTGTGAGGTCCGCGAGGTCCTGCGGCGCGAGGTTCTGCAGGGGCGGCCGGACCCCGCCGGCGGAGCGGCCGATCGCGTCGAGGCCGCCCTTCACGATGGACACGGAGTAGCCCTTGACCCGGTCGCGGATGTCCAGGTAGGGGATCACGAAGTCGTTGAGCTTTTTGTTGACGGCAACGCGGTCCTCGTTGCGGACGTCCTGGTAGAAGTCCAGGGCGAACTGGGGGACGAAGTTGTACATCGCGCTGGAATAGGTGCTCATGCCCAGCTGGAGCAGCGGCAGGGCGAACGTCTCCGCCGTGGGCAGGCCCCCGAGGTAGAACAGGCGGTCGCCGAGCTTGGCGTATACGCGGGCGTCGTGCTCGAGATCGCCCACGCCGTCCTTGAAGCCGATCAGGTTCTCATGGCGGTCCGCCAGGGTGGCGACCGTCGTGTCCTTGTAGATGGCGTTGGCCCGGTTGTAGATGATGACGCCGAGCGAGGTGGACTCGCAGATGGCGCCCACGTGGTCGATCAGGCCGCCCTGGTCCGCTTCCGTCAGGTACGGCGGCAGAAGCAGGATGCCCTCGGCACCGGCTGCTTCGGCGGCCTGGGCGTTGCCGATGGCCTGCGCGGTGGAACCGCCGGCGGAGGCCAGGACGGGCACCAGTGCACCGACCTCCTCGACGGCGGCGCGGACCACCCTGGCCGACTCGTCCGGTGTCAGGGAGAAGCCTTCGCCGGTGCCGCCGGCGGCAAAGAGGCCCGCAACCGGGAAGCTGGCCTGCCATGCCAGGTGTTTGCGGTAGTTCTCCTCGTCGAACTGCAGCTGTGCATCGAATGAGGTCACGGGGAACGACAACAGGCCGTTCTTGAGGGTGTCTGCGAGTTCCAGGGGTGTGTACTTTGCCACGATGGGGTCCTCCGGGTGAGCGCCGTGATGGGCGTGAGTGGGGCGGTTCCCCTCCAGCGTAGGCTCGGCTGTCATGCCTGTCTAAGTTCATTTTTGTATGTATTGATACCCTCGGAGCATCACCGGGGATTTACTCCATTTGGTAGTCGAGCTCGGTCAGCAGGCGGCGCAGAGCCGGGTTCGCCACCTTGCGGTTCCAGATGGCGTGCAGTTCCACGGGTTCCCCCGGGCTGCCGCTCAACGGCAGGAATTCAACACCCTGGATGCCCAATGCCGTGGCGGAGTGCGGCACGAAGGCGACCCCGCGCTTGGCGGCGACCAGCGAAACCATGGTGAGGATCTGGCTGACGGTGTGGACCACATTGCCGTGCTGGATGGGAAACGTGCGGATGACAAGGTCGTAAAAGTAGCGGGCCTGCTGCGGCGAGTGCATGATGAGCGGCTCGTCCTTCAGTTCCTCGTTGTCGATGTCCCGGCCCAGGCCTGCCAGCCGATGACCGGACGGAACGGCGAGCACCATCGACTCGCGGTATAGCAGGTGGGAATCAAAAACATCGCGGTCAAAGGGCGGCCGGGCCAGGCCCAGATCCAGCTCCCCGGTCTGCAGCGCCTGGATCTGCTCGCCGGTCACCAGCTCCTGGAGGTCGATGTCGACGTCGGGCAGCCTCGTGGAGATCTCTTCGAGCAGCGGACCCAGGATGCTGAGGCCGCTGGCGGCCGTGAAGCCGATGCGCAGCAGGCCCGAGCGGCCGGACGCGATGCGGCGCGCGGTCACGGGGGCACGCTCGGCGAGCGCCAGCAGGCGCCTGGCCTCGTTGAGAAAGGCCACCCCCGCGTGCGTCAGCTGGACCTTCCGGTTGTCGCGCTCAAGGAGTTCCGCGCCCACGCTCCGCTCCAGTTTCTGAATCTGGCGGCTCAGCGGCGGCTGTGTCATCTGCAGGCGTTCCGCCGCGCGGCCGAAGTGCAGTTCCTCCGCGACGGCGATGAAGCCGGCCAGCTGGTCAAAGGTGAACATGATGCCTTCCTGGTATCACCCTATGCATATTTGGGCTTAGACAGGCATCATACCGGCTCCCTAGACTCGATTCAGCGAACCGGGAAGTGACCCGGTTCACATACTTCCGGGGCCCGGCCCCGCAGTGTCAACGAGGAGTCCCAATGATGCACTTCCCCAACCGCCGCGCCGTACTCGGAGCGGCCTCCGCCGTCGCGCTGCTGGCACTGACCGCCTGCGGCAACGTCGCGGCCGGCAGCACCAGTACTGCCAAGTTCCCCAGCGGTCCGGTCAACCTCACCGTCGGACAGGCCGCCGGCGGGAGCACCGACCTGATTGCCCGCGCCATCTCGGAGGGGGCCGGCAAGACGCTCGGCGTCCCGATGCCGGTGGTGAACAAGCCGGGCGCCAACGGCGCCCTTGCCACCAAGGAAGTGGCGGGCAAGCCCGCCGACGGCCAGAACCTGCTGCTGGTCACCGCCTCGCTCATCACCATCACCCCGTTGGCGGTCACCGCGGACGAAGCCGTCAACATCGACGATTTGGACATCATTGCCGGCCTGTCCCAGGACGACTACGTGCTCGTGGCCAGCAAGGCATCGGGACTCAACAGCATTGCGGACCTGACCGGCGCCGGCCGGAACATCACCTTCGGCACCACGGGCGTCGGCACCGGCAGCCAGCTCGCCCAGACTGTGCTCTTCAAGCAGGCCAACGTTCAGGGAACGGACGTCCCCTTCGACAGCGGCAAGCCCGCCCTCACGGCGGTCCTCGGCAACCAGGTCGAGGTGTCCACCATCCAGCTCGGAGAGGCCATGCCCCAGATCCAGGCCGGCAAGGTGACCCCGTTGCTCGTCTTCTCCGAAGAGCGGAACTCCTTCCTCCCGGACGTCCCCACCGCGAAGGAATCCGGATATGACGTCCCCGTGGCGCAGTACCGCGCCGTCGCGGCTCCCAAGGGAACCCCGCAGGATGTGAAGGACAAACTGTTCGCAGCCATCCAGGAGACCCTCAAGACGGAGTCCTACAAGGAATTCAACAAGAAGAACATGCTGACCCCGAAGGAAATCTCCGGAGAAGAGGTCGTGACCCAGTGGAAAGAGTACGCCGCCAAGTACAAGTCCCTGGTTGAGAAGTACGACATCAGCCTCAGCGGAACCAAGTGACCCGAGTGAAGACGACAGACGCTGTGCCCGGCGGAGCGGAGAACGCCCCTTCCGCCGGGCCCGGCCCCGACGGACTTCCGGTCGCACCGGCCGGCGGGGTCGCGGGCGGACTTACGGGCGGTGCTGCGAACGGCGGCGAGGACAACCTGACACCCGAACAGCTGGCCGCGCAGTGGGAGGAGGAGAAGCCGCCCGCCGCCGGGCCGCGGGCCAATGCGGCATCCTCAGCGGTGGTGATTGCCGTTGGGCTCGGCGCCCTCATCCTGTCCCTGGCGATGGGCCTCGGTACCCCCGCGGCACCCCAGCCCGGTCTGTGGCCGTTCATCATCAGCTGCGTGATGGTGGCCCTGGGGCTGTTCCAGCTGATCATCGGCCGGCACAACCGGGATGCGGAAAAGTTCACCCGGATGTCCCTGGCGCCGCTCACCGGTCTGGTCACGCTGGCCGCCATGGTGGCGCTGATGCCGGTCATCGGCTTTGAACTGCCCGCCCTCGTCCTGTGCGTGATCTGGATGCGGTTCCTCGGCGGCGAAACCTGGCGCTCCACGCTGCTGGTCAGCGCGATTGTTGTCGGTGCGTTCTACGGCATTTTCGTCCTGGCCCTCAACACGTCCATTCCCCACCTCTTCTAGGAGCACCCCCGTGGATTTTCTGAATCCCGTGATTAACGGTTTCGCCGTTGTCCTGGAGCCCACCAACCTCCTGTACTGCCTCATCGGCGTCGTCATCGGCATGCTGATCGGGGTGCTGCCCGGTCTGGGGCCCGCGGCAACCATCGCCATCCTGCTCCCGCTGACCTACAACGTTGAGCCCGTGACCGCCATCATCATGCTGGCGGGCATCTTCTACGGCGCCCAGTACGGCGGCACCATCACGTCGGTGCTGCTGCGGCTGCCCGGCGAAGCCTCCTCAGTGGTCACCGTCTTTGACGGCTACCAGATGGCCAAACAGGGCAAGGCCGGCACCGCCCTCGGCCTGGCCTCCATCGGTTCCTTCGTCGGCGGCACGGCATCGATCATCGGGCTGACCTTCCTGGCCCCGGTTGTGGCGAGCTTCGCCCTGGACTTCGGACCCGCCGAGTACTCCGCCCTGGCCCTGCTGGGCATCCTGCTGGTGGCCACCATCAGCAACGGCGCCAAGACCAAGGCGCTCATCGCCGCGGCCCTCGGCCTGCTGCTGGCGACGGTCGGACGCGATGTTTTCACCGGCGAAAGCCGCTTCACCTTCGGAAGCCTGGAGCTCGCGGACGGCATCGACTTTGTGCCGATCGCCATGGGCGTTTTCGGCCTGGGAGAAATCCTGTACAACCTCGAGGAACGCCACCGGGCGGCGAAAGCCCCGTCCAAGGTCACGAACGTGTGGCCCTCACGCAAGGACCTGAAGCAGGCATCCGGCGCTATCGGCCGGGGCTCGGTCCTCGGGTTCTTCCTGGGAATCCTGCCCGGCGGCGGCGCCACGATCGCCTCCATGGCCTCCTACGCCATGGAAAAGAAGCGGGCCAAGCAGCCGGAACGCTTCGGAAAGGGCGCGCCGGAGGGGGTTGCCGGACCGGAGACGGCCAACAACGCTGCCGCCACCTCGTCGTTCATCCCGCTGCTGACCCTCGGAATCCCCGCCAACGCCACCATGGCCCTGATGTTCGGCGCACTCCTGATCCAGGGCGTGACGCCGGGGCCCCAGCTCGTGGAGCAGGACCCCGAACTGTTCTGGGGCGTGGTGAACTCCATGTATATCGGCAACATCCTGCTGCTGATCATGAGCCTGCCGCTCGTCGGACTCTTCGTGAAGATCCTCCGGGTCCGCGCCGCGATCCTGGCACCCGTCACCGCCCTGATCACGCTGCTCGGCGCGTACACCATCAACAACAGCATGTTCGACGTCACGCTCGTGGTGGTCTTCGGCATCGTCGGCTACCTGATGAAGAAGTTCGGTTTCGAACCGGGACCGCTGGTCCTGGCGTTCGTCCTCGGCTCCCTGCTGGAGAGCTCACTGCGCCGTTCACTGCTGGTCTTCGGCGGCGACGCGACGGGGTTCTTCAGCCGCCCGATTTCGGCGACGCTGCTCATCGCCTTCGTGCTGGTCGCCGTCCTTCCGGGCATCCGGACCATGCTGGCCAAGCGCAAGCCCTCCGCCCCCGGAGTGCCCGCCCCCGAAAACATCAAGGAGAAGGTATGAGCATCATTGTCGGATTTGTCCCCACACCCGCGGGGGAGGCGGCGCTCACGGCCGGCATCTCCGAAGCAACCCTCCGGAACGAAGATCTCGTCATCGTCAATTCGGCCCGGGAAGGTGCCCTGGTGGACAAGGCCGTGGCCACTGCCGGGCTCCTTGAGGAGGCCGCGAAGCGCGCCACGGATGCCGGTGTCAGGACGTCCGTGCTGCAGCCGTCCTATCAGCACGACCTCGCCGATGAGTTCCTGGAGCTAGCGCGGGAGGTCAACGCCTCGCTGATCGTCATCGGACTCCGCCACCGCTCCCAGGTGGGCAAGTTCATCATGGGCAGCCACGCCCAACGCATCCTGATCCAGGCCGACCGGCCGGTTCTCGCCGTGAAGGCCGACGGCGCAGGCCGCTAGGACGTTCCCAGCGAGCGGTCCAGGAAAAGGGGCGGGCCTGAACCGAACGGTTCAGGCCCGCCCCTTTGTCCGTTCCCGGAAGGCCAGGGGGGCCGACGACGGCTGGGGGGAGAGAACCCCGGTCTCAGAGGGTTCTCAAGCGTCGCCGACCCCGTCTCACACCGGACCACCCCCACGGCTCCGGCAAGTAAACGTACTCGGTCCAACACCTCGCAGCGTTCGGCGGGGTGCGGACCTAGTACCATTCAACACCTTGAATGCTGGAACGGCGAGAAAAATCTGACGTCCACCAGGAAGTGTCGGGCCGAAGCGTTTCATCCTTTCCGGGTGACGGCACCCGGGCGGGGCAGCCGTAGCGTTGGCGGTACCCCGGAAACGGACCGGGCCCCGCGGCGTTTCGCCCGAAGCAGGACGAGCCGCCGGTCGCGGCGGCTCTCCAGGACCCCAACGCCCAGGCGAAGCGAAGTGAACGATGATAACCCTGAAGAAACATGGTGCGGTCACGGCCGAGTCGCGGGCGCTCATCATCGGCAGTGCGGGCTTCCTTCTCCTCGGCGTGGTCGCTTTCCTGCTGGTGGGGAGGGAACCCGTTGCCTTGTCCGGCCGGGGCTCGGCGGGCGACATTGCCGCGCTCGGGACGGCGGTTCTCGGCGCCGCAGCGGTGGTGGTCGGTTCCCTGCAACGCCTGAGGCCGGAATCGTCCCGGCCTGCCGCCCGCGGCCGGACACGCCACAACATCGACGTCGCAGCCCTGGCGCTGGCCCACGCCTGCATCTTCCTGCTCGGCTGGCTGGCGCTGTTCTCGATCTTCCAGCGGGCATTCGTGGGTGCAGTGCTGTACCCCCTGGCCGCGGCAATCCTCGTCGGGGTCACCGGAGCCATCAGCGCCTACATCGCCTACCTGTCGGCAGTCACCATGAACGCCTACCGGCTCGCCGCGATCCTCGCCGTCTTCCTCGTCACGGGCGTCCTGACGAGCATGCTCACCGCAGAAGACCCTCAGTGGTGGCAGGAAAACCTCAGTGCCCTCGGCACGAGCTCCGACGTGTCCGGGGCGGCGTTCAACGTCACGCTGATCGTTGCCGGCGTCGTGGTCACCACCCTGGCCGGATACTCCACCAGGACGCTCGAAGCGACGGCCGACACCGCGCCCTCGCGCCGCCGGGTCCGGCAGCTGGAGGGCGGCATCATCCTCATCGGCATTCTCCTCGCCTGCGTGGGACTGTTCCCCGTGGATGAGCAATTCTGGCTCCACACCGCGGCCGCGTCCGGCATGGTCGTGGTGTTCGGAACCCTGATTGTCCGCATGCGGTCACTGGTGCCCTCGATCCCGGCGACGTTCAACGTGCTGGGATTGGTGTTCCTGGCGGTCATCGCCTTCGCCGTGGTGATGTACTTCCCTGTCGGCTACTACAACCTCACTGCCGTGGAGCTCATCGCCGCCTCGCTGGTCTTTGCCTGGCTGATCGTCCTGATCCGCAACCTTGCCGCCGTCGACGCCGACCAGCTCGCGGCCGGCCGCCGGCCCTTCCGCAGTCCCAGGGCACCGACACCGCCGGCAATACCGCGGCACCCGGAACGGACAGGACCGCCGCGGGGTCCTGAAGGCAAAGCGACAGGGGAACAAGGCATGAAGAAATTGCAGCCGGGACGCCCGACCGGATTGCCCATCGCCGGCCAGCTCCGCTCCTACGACCGCGCCTGGCTGAGAGGCGACCTGATCGCCGGGGTGACCGTCGCGGCGCTGATCGTTCCCAAGAACCTGGGCTATGCCGGGATCGCGGGGATCCCGCTGCAGAACGGCCTCTATGCGGCGGCTGCCGGCGCGATCGTGTACGGGATCTTCGGCTCGTGCCGGCAGATCTCGATGGGTCCAAGTTCGGGCCTGGCGGCGGTGGCCGCGAGCGCGGTGCTCGCGGCCGGCATCACCAGCGGGCCGGATGTCGCCTCGTTCGTCGCGGGCATCACCCTCGCCTCAGGCGTCCTGTTCCTGCTGCTTGCCGTCCTGCGGATGGGCTGGATTGCGCAATTCCTCTCGCGGGCGGTGGTCACCGGCTTCCTCTTCGGCGCGGCGATCGACGTCGTGATCGGGGAACTTCCGAAGCTCACCGGGACCGAAGTCACCGGCTCCAACCCGATCCAGGAACTGCGGTCGTGGCTGGGGACCTGGGGCGAGGCGCAGCAGACCACCGTGGTCGTGGGCGTCGTCTCGCTCGTTGTGGTCTTCGGGCTGAAGGCGGTCGCGCCCAGGGTTCCCGGCGCCCTGGTCCTGGTGGTGGGCGGACTGCTGGCGGCGGCGGTGTTCGATCTCGGGGCGAGGGGAGTGGCACTGGTGGGTGATGTGCCCAGCGGGCTGCCGCGGCCGGAGCTCCCGGACGGCCAGCTGATGTGGGACAACGCGGGAACCGTCGCCCTCGCGGCGGTGGCGCTGGTCCTGATCGGATTTTCCCAGACCGCGGGGGATGCCCGGGCGTTCGCCGCCAAGCACCGCTACCAGATTGACATCAACCAGGAGTCCGTTGCCCAGTCGTTCGCCAACATGGCCGCGGGAGTATGCAAGGGGATGCCCGTCTCGACGAGCCTGTCGGCGAGCTCGCTCAACGACCATTCCGGAGCAAAGACCGGCCTGGCCTCGCTCACCGCCGGCGCCACCGTCCTGCTCACGCTGCTGTTCCTGGCGCCGCTCTTCTCGAACCTTCCCAAACCGGTGCTGGCGGCGCTGATCATCGAAGCCGTTGTCATGGGCATGATGAACGTGCCGGAGATGCGGCGGCTGGCCCGGGTGCAAAAGTTTGACTTCTGGATTGCCGTCGCAGCCATTGTCGGCACCCTCATCTTCGGTGTCCTGGCGGGCGTCATCATCGGGATCGGACTCTCGCTCATCTGGCTCGTCGGTGTGGCCACCCACCCGGAGATGCCGTCCCTCGGACGGGAGCGGGGCACGCAGGTCTTCCGCGAAGTGGCCGAGCACCCCGGAGACGAGGTGATCCCGGGGGTTGCCGTGATCCGGTTCGACGGCGGCCTATTCTTCGCCACCGCGGACGCCCTGGAGGATCGCCTGCGCGAGACGATCCACTCAACGTCCGGCCTCACCGGCATCGTCCTGGACTGCGGCGGTATCAATTTCGTCGACTCCCAGGGCGCCGCGAAGATGGCAGACATCGTGGACCTCGCCCGGGAAGCCGGGGTCACCCTGCGCCTGGCCCGGCTGAAACCCGCAGTCCGGGCCACGCTGGCCAGGGACGGGGTGATCGAGCGCATCGGCGCTGACCGGATCCACGGCAACATCTACCGGGCCGTGGAGGCGGAAGAGGCCGCGGCGAACCAGGCACGCGACGAGCGGCAGGGTTAGCAGCCTGACGCCAAGGTCACCCGCCGGGAATGATTTGCCCGGCAGGCCGACTGGCTAGCGTTGGGGGAGCAGCACATCCGACAAGCCCGGGAGTCGATGACAGATGAAAAAGCCGGACGACGGCGGCCTTCCGGCGGAGCCTTCTAACACTCCGGCGGAGCCCTTTAACAGCAGGCTCGCGCTGTTGCTGGCGATGGCGATGTTTGTGCTGGTGGTCGACACGTCGATCATGAACGTTTCGATCTCCGCTGTGGTGCGGGATATCGGCTCGACCGTCAGCGGCCTCCAGTCGGCGATTGCGCTCGAAGCGCTGGTGTCCGCCGCTTTCATCCTGATCGGCGGAAAAATCGGCGATCTGATCGGGCGGAAGCGCGCCTACGTGATCGGTCTGGTCTGTTATGCCATCGGCGCCGTGGCGATGACGATGGCGCAGAGCCTCCTCCCGATCATCATCTTCTGGGCCGTGATCGGCGGCCTGGGCGCCTCGCTCCTGCTGCCCGCCATGCAGTCCCTCATCCATGGAAATTTCGAGGGAGCGGCGCAGAAACGGGTCTATGCACTGGTCGGCGCCTCGGCGGCGATCGCTGCGGCGGTGGGGCCGCTGCTCGGCGGGTTCATCACCACGTTCCTGTCCTGGCGCGTCGCCTTCATGCTTGAGGCCCTGATCATCGCGGTCGTGCTGTCCGGGATCAAGCTCGTCCGCGACGTGCCGTTCGAGGGTTCCCGGGAACTGGATATTTTCGGGTCACTGCTGTCGATCGTGGGCATGGGCGGCGTCGTGCTCGGCATCCTGGTCTGGCAGGAAGGCGGCGAATCGGTGGGCGCCCTCCTGGCCGTCGGCGCGGTCGGACTGGGCGGCCTGGTCTACTGGCTCCGTCAGCGCAAACGCCGCGACAAGCCGACACTGCTGGACCCGGATCTCTTCCAGTCGAAAGCGTTCCGCTTTGGTGCCACAGGCCAGATGCTTCAGCAGATCGCCCTCGGCGGCACGATGATCGTGCTGCCCATCTACCTGCAGATGGTGCTCGGATACAACGCGATGCAGTCAGGGCTTTCGATTGCCCCGCTGTCGCTCACGATGTTCGCGGTGGCCATGCTCGCCGGGAAGAGGTCCGGGACGCGGCGCCCGGCGAGCCTCATACGGTGGGGCTTCCTGCTCCTGATCGTGGGCCTGGTGGTGCTGGTTCCGGTCGTGCCGCGCGCGGACTCCGGCTGGTGGCTCCTGATCCCGCTGATCATCGCAGGCGGTGGCCTGGGGCTGCTGGTATCCCAGCTCAACAACTACACCCTGTCCCCGATCTCGGACGAGCGGGTCAGCGAGGCCGCCAGCGTGAACTCCGCGGCAGGGTCGTTCGGGCTGTCGTTCGGGCTCGCGTTTGCCGGCGGCATCATGCTGGCATCGCTCTCGTCCATTTTCATCGGCATGGCCACGTCCAGCACGGTGCTCGCGCCCGATCAGCAGCAGCAGGTCGCGCGGAGCCTGGAAGAGGACGCGCAGGTGATGAGCGACGCGCAACTCGAGGAACTCCTCGCCGGCCAACCGGAGGACGTCGCGGACGAGATCATCCGCATCAACACGGAGGCACGGCCCCTGGCGCTCCAGATCGCACTGTTCGTGCCGATTCTTGCCGGCCTTGCCGGCCTCGGCACCTCCTTCCGCATGATGAGGCTTCCTGATCCCAAGCCCGCCGGTGCCGGTGAGGGGACAGTCCTGGGTTGAGTTTTGCACGGTGCCGCCTAAACCCGGGAATTCACCCTCAGTGGATGAGGAATTCGCCCGGGTCCGGGGCAGAAGATGTTTATACCTGCCGATGGTCAGGCTGCCAGGCGACGACCCGGACCTGCAGTTAGCTCCATTCCCACCCGAGGCTGCGTTCACGTGCAAAGCCGCATTCAATTGAAAGTAGGGAAGTCGAAATGAGTTTCTGGGAGAATTTTTGGGAAGTTTTCTGGTGGTTCATTTATGTGTACGCATTCTTCGCGTTCCTCTTCGCGTTATTCGTCATTATTTCCGACGTCTTTCGCGACCGGGAGTTGAACGGCTGGTTGAAAGCTGTCTGGATCGTTTTCCTGGCCTTCCTCCCTATCTTGGGTGTGCTGGTGTACCTGATTGCCCGCGGTAAGGGCATGACCGAGAGAATGATGGAACGGTCCCGCCAGCACCAGGAAGCGTCCGAAGCGTACATCCGCGAGGTGGCCGCGCCGAGCCCAACCGACGAGATTTCCAAAGCCAAGGCCCTTCTGGATGCAGGAACCATCAGCCCTGACGAGTACGAAAAGATCAAGAGCAGCATCCTGGTCTGACGATAGGGTGCTCTGGCGTCGCAACTCTGAACGGACCCGAAAGGTCCGTTCAGAGCTGGACTACGGTGTATCCGACAATGAACACGCCGATTGTCAATGTGACGATTGCCGCAATCGTCTGGCCGTGTCGCTGCATCCACGTGTAAATTGCGGTCAGCGGCACTTCGGCCCGCTCCGGCGAATGCATCCAGACGGCGATCGGCACCACGACTGCTGACTGGGTGACGACGGCATAGGCGAGGACGAACAGGGTCCCCTGGAGCATCGGGGGTTCCCGGACGCCGATGAGCGCGCCGGCTGTGACGGCAAGCAGAATTGCCTTGGGACGCAGGTTCAACCCCAGGCCCAGGACCACGTATTCCCACCGGTGTGCGTCTTGGAACCGCGTCTTCATCTTGCCCAGGACAGCGCTGTCCCCCTGGCTTCTGTGCCCGAAGAGATAGAGGGCGTAGGCGATCAGGAAGAATCCGATCAAAAAGCCGAGCCACGCCAGCAGCTCGTCCTGCTTCCAGGCCGGCGTGCCCGGCAGGAATTGCAGCCCGACAGCCGAGAGGCCGACCACGACGATTGATCCGGCGACGCTGCCGACCAGGAAGGGCACTGCACCGCGGCGCGGCTCCGGGGAGAGCAGGATCATGATGGTGATGCTGACAGGCACGGTGCTGATCGCCCCTGCCAGGGCGAATAGCAGCAGGCTGGGGATAATGCTCAGCACGCTGTCACCTGGTCTGGGGGATTGACCGACGGCATGTCATGCCTTCGGTGGTATGCCGGGGCCCGGGTTGTCCGATCCCCGCCGTACCCGGCGGGCGCGGATCGCATCGTCTTCCTGCTTCAAGAGCTCCTCAAGGTCCTTGTTGTCTCCTGTCAGGGGCCGCCACCAGGCGATGGCAGGGTCGGAGTCGAGGAGGATCGTGCGGCCTAGGAGGGTGAGGGGCACGGCGAGGATCGCGCCGACGGGTCCCAGGATGACAGCCCAGAACAGCACTGAAGTGAACGTTATCGTCTCGCTGAGAGCAACCGCATTGCCGACGTACTTGGGCTGGATGATGGACTGGATGACACCGTTGATCCCGCCGTAGATGACGATGACCGCCAGGGCGGTCGGCCATCCGCCGGTAAGGAATCCAAAGAACAACGGCGGGATGATCGCGATGAAATAGCCGATGTTCGGGATGAAGCTGCAAATGAAGGAGAGCAGCCCCCACAGCAGGGCACCCGGGACCTGCAGGAGGACGAGGACCAGCCAGTTGAAGAGGCCCTGGGCCACTCCGAGGACCGTGGTAGCGATCATGTACCGGCGGACGCCGTTGCCAAAGCCGTTGAAAGCCGTTACCAGGGCCGGACGGTGGTGGTTCAGATGGGTCAGCAAGGCGGGCATGCGCGAGCCGTCGACCGCCATGAGGATCAGCATCGTCAGAATGACCACGAGGCCGCCGGCGATGCTAGTGATGTTGCCCAGGATGCCGCCGATGAATTCTATGATGCTCTCGGGGGTGAACTCCTGCTGCACTGTTTGGGTTTGCTCGGGGCCGAAGCCCACTGCTTCCAGCATCTGGGCGATGGAGGCACCCAACTGCTCAATTTGGGGAGCATATTGCGGCAATAGCGCGGAGAACTGGGCCAGAGAGGCCACCAGCACCGCGGCGAAGCCGGTCAGCAGGGCGAAGACGGCCGCGATGGTGGATCCCGTGGCGAGTCCCCGCGGCACTCCGTGCCCCTGCATCCAGCGCCGAAGCGGATGAACGCAAAGTGTTAGAACAAAAGCGAAGAACACCGGGGTGACAATCCCCCGCATCGCGGCAAGGCCGAAGGCCACGACCGTTGCGCAGGCCAGGGCGAGGAGGATGACGGCGGAACGGGGGAGGAAAGGGCGTGCATTTGAGTCCGCTGGTTCCGGTTCCATGGCCCCTCCTTTGTTTGGCACGGACACGGTCTGAAGTCGCGGCAGCCGCTTAGCCGTGACCGTGTATCCTCCCCGCCCGGCGGGGGCGGCTGGGTTGGTGCGCCGCGTCGTCCAGACAGTCATTCAGGGTAATGGCGGCATCGATGAGGGCGAGATGCGTGAAAGCCTGCGGAAAATTGCCGATCTGTTCACCCGTGGGCGCGATTTCTTCGGAGTACAGGCCGAGATGGTTCGCGTACGTCAGCATCTTCTCGAACGTAAGGCGGGCATCATCCACCCGGCCTGCCCGCGACAGGGCATCGACGTAGAGAAAGGTGCACAGCGAGAATGTACCTTCGGAGCCACGGAGACCATCGGGCGAGGCGCTGGGGTCATAGCGGTACACCAGGCTGTCGGATACGAGTTCGGCGTCCATGGCGCGGAGGGTCGACTGCCACATGGGTTCACTGGGAGCCACGAAGCCGACTTGTGACATCTTCAGCAACGACGCGTCGAGAACCGTTTCGCCGTACTGCTGCACGAACGCCCCACGCTCGGTGCTCCAGCCTTTGGCCATGATTTGGTTGTAGATCGCGTCGCGCTCGGTGATCCACCGCGCAAGGGGTCCCGGACGGCCGTGCGCGGTCGCGAGCCGGATGGCCCGGTCGAAGGCAACCCAGCACATCAGCCGTCCGTAGGTGAAGTCCTTCCGGCCGCCGCGCGTCTCCCAGATGCCTTCTTCCGGCTGGTCCCAGTTGTCGGCGAGCCACTCCAGTAGTTCGCAGATGGCAAGCCAACCGGGGTGCCCGATGCCGTCTCCGATCCGGTCGAGGGAGTACACGGCGTCCAGCGCTTCGCCGTAGATGTCCAGTTGAAGTTGACCGGCAGCGCCGTTTCCGATGCGCACAGGATGGGAGCCTCGATAGCCCTCCCAATCAGCGAGGACTTCTTCATGAAGTTCGGGGTTTCCGTCGATGCGGTACATGATGTTCAGCGGGCCGGTGTCGCTCTCCAGCCGCTCGGCGATGCGGTCGCGGAGCCACAAGCTAAAGGCTGCGGCCTCGTCGACGAATCCCATCCGGATCAGGGTGTGAACCGAGAAGGAGGCATCGCGTATCCAGGTGTACCGGTAGTCCCAATTGCGTTCGCCGCCGACTTGTTCCGGCAGGCCGGCGGTGGGAGCCGCCACCAAGGCACCCGTCGGCGCGTAGGTCAGCAGCTTCAGCGTAATGGCCGAGCGTTCCAACTCTTCGCGCCAGCGCCCGGTATAGGTGGATTGGCTCAGCCAGTCGTGCCAGAAGCGCGCGGTTGCATCGAGCATCCGCTGGGCCTGTGAGGGAGGCATCTTTCGTGGCACAACGTCCGGACCCGTCTCCAGGACGACGCCGCGCATTTGGCCCTGCTCGAGACTCAGCGAGACATGCAGGTCACCGTCCTCGGTAGCTTCGTACCGGCCGGGCCGGTCGTCCCCCGGCTCCCGGATGAGGCTGAGTGCCAACCGGGTGTCGCCGGTATCGAAGATCGCGCCGTCTTCGCTGAGGTTCAGGTGGTGGGACCGCCGGCCGTAGTCGAAGCGGGGCGCCACCTCAACGTTGAACGAGATCTGTCCCCGCACACATCGGAGCATGCGCACCAGCCGGTGCTGTTCGCTGGCCGCCTCACCCGTGATCGGCATGAAATCCATCAGTTCGCCGACGCCGCCCTCGGTGAGGAAGCGTGTGATGAGGACAGCCGTGTCGGGCAAATACAGTTGCTTGGTGGCGAAGGCCTCGTCGACGGGCCGGGTGCTGAAGTGGCCGCCGCGGGAACGGTCCAGCAGGGACGCAAAAATGCTGGGCGAGTCGAAACGGGGACTGCAGAACCAATCGAGAGTGCCGTCCGTGGATACCAGGGCCGCAGTTTGCAGATCACCGATCAGGCCATGGTCTGCGATCAGTGGGTATTCGTTCAACGGGACGACCTTCCGGGTACTCTTCCTCGGACAGCGAATCGATGTTCATCAGCGCAGGCCAACGTTGCAGGCGGTCACGTCGACGGAGGGGTCAGCTCATGACCCTGGTCTTGAGCCTCTGGAACTCGTCAGGGCTGATGGTTCCGGAGTCCAGCAGGGCCTTGGCCTTGGAGATCTCCTCGGTTGGGCTCGCGGTCGCTACCTGTCGGATGTACGCATCGGCTTCCTCCTGGTTTCGACGGGCCCGTTCCATCGACCGTTCAGTCATGCCCTTGCCGCGGGCAATCATGTACACCAGGAGCGTCAAGAACGGAACGAATGCCAGGAAGATGAACCAGACGGCCTTCCACCAGCCGCTCAGTTCATGGTCGCGGAAAAGGTCGGCAATGACGATGAAGAGCGCGTAGAGGAAGGCGAAGATGGCATACACAATAAAGAACCACCAGAAGATATCCCAGAAATTTTCCCAGAAACTCACTTGGCATCCCTACTTTCGATTGTTTCGGCGTGAACCCTTATGCAGGCTTGCTTGAAATGGTGCCGGTTGCAGGCGTCCGGAGCTGTCGTGTCGTCAGCACTGAACATCAGTCACGAGGTCGCTCAGTGCGGCCTGGACGTTGGCAGCTTCCTCCTGTAGGGAGTCGGCCGCCTCGCCGAGCGTGGTGTCGTCGTTGATCTCATTGACGGCCGAAGCGAACTTGTCCTCAGCCGACCTGACGGCGTCCACCCGCCCCTGGGCCTCGCCGCCTATCGCCGTCACCAGATCGTCGTAGGTCTTGACTACCTGATCCCGTGCCGCGCGGACCTGCTCCAGAGTGGCGCCCGGCACGAGGGTGTCCTTGAAGCCTGTCAGGGCGTCGGCATAGGCATCGGCGGCAGCGCAGACGGGAGAAACGGTCACCTGCGGGGTGGACGTGGTCGCCTGCGGGGTGGAGGTGCTCGCTGGCGGGCTGGGAGTCGTGCAGCCGGCGAGAAGCACGACCGCGGCAGCGAGCGCCAGCAGTCGTGCGAGGACTGGTTGTGGTCTCGACATTGGAGGCCCCTCTCAGATGGGCATTCGCCTGGCAGCCCAATCACTGGCAGGTAAGACCATCGTTCGCCCGTGCCGAGCCCCATGGATCACCCGGCGGGGGTGATATCGGGGGCCGCTGCAGCCACCCACTGTCCCAGCAACAGGGCCACTTGATCCGCTCCTGACCCCGTCCGGGAAGCGGTCCGGATCGGGGCCGGAGGACTGTTCCGGCCGGGGAAGGATTGTGGGATGATGCGCTCATGCGCGCCAAAAAACTGACGCAACCGCTGGCGTTCTGGAAGCCTCGGGCGTGTTCACGTCCGCTCCCCAGCGGCGCGGGCTGGCCGTGAAAACCGTGCCGGGCCAGGCGCACAGAGATTCCATCGCCCGTGCCCAGGCAGCAGGGCGGGAGGCCCGGAATTCGCGGCCACGCCGGGATTTTGAACGCGGTGTTTAACGTCTGGGAGGAATTGCCATGACTTTCTGGGACTTCTTTTGGCTCATGATTTCGTTTCTGCTTTATATGTCGTACCTGGTGGTTCTTTTTCTGATCGTTAAGGACATCTTCGCTGATTCGACGCGTACCGGATGGAGCAAGGCGGTCTGGGTGCTGGTTCTGCTTCTTCTGCCGGTCCTCGGCGGCCTGGCGTACCTGATTGCCTTCGGGCAGTCCATGTCCCTGCGGCAGGCGGCCCGGAACGATGTGGCAAGGGAAGATTTCGACGACTACGTCCGCCGAACTGCCTTGACCAACCCCGCGGAGCAAATCGCCCAGGCCAAGACCTTGATGGACGACGGCGCGCTGACGGCCGAGGAATTCACCGCGCTCAAGCAGCGCGTGCTTCGCCAGTAACCCGAACGGCGCCACCCGCGGATGAGTCACCCGCGGGGAGTGATGCGCCGACGCGATGCCCGGTGATGGAATCGTGAGGATTCCCGCCTGAGTAGAAGGAGAATGACATGTGCCGCTGGCTCGCTTATTCGGGTTCTCCCGTGCGATTGGATGAGCTCCTGTACAAACCCGCCAATTCGCTCGTGATGCAGAGCAAACACGCACGCATGGGGGTTGAGACCACCAACGGGGACGGCTTCGGCGTCGGCTGGTACGGAAACGCGCCGGTTCCCGGCGTCTTCCACAGCACGGAGCCGGCCTGGCATGACCGCAACCTGCGTGAGCTCGCAGGGCAGGCATCGGCCGGCCGCGTCTTCGCGCACATCCGGGCCACGACCGGCACGGCCGTCCAGCAGACGAACTGCCACCCGTTCCGCCACGGCCGCTGGCTGTGGATGCACAACGGCGTCCTCACCGATTTTCCGAAGATGAAGCGGGACCTGGCCATGGCCGTGGATCCGAGCCTATATCCCGAGATCGAGGGATCGACGGACTCGGAACTGTTCTTCTTCCTCGCGCTGACCTTCGGCCTGGAACAAGACCCCCGCGCTGCCGTTGCTGCAGCGGTTGGACTCATCGAAGACGTCGGACGGCGCCATGGCATCGAGCACGCGATTCAGATGACGGTGGCAACCACCGACGGCGACACTACCTGGGCGTTCCGCTACTCCAGCGTGGGCAATTCCCGGTCACTCTTTCACAGCACCGACATCGCAACTCTTCGCGCCCAGTACCCGGACAACCCCCTGCTCCACGAGCTCTCTGACGATACCCGGCTGGTCGTATCCGAACCGCTGGGGGATCTTCGCGGGGCCTGGCAGGAAGTTCCGGAGGCCACCAGCGTTGTCGTGCACGGAGGCGGAGAAGACCTGTTCTCCTTCTCTCCTTCAAGAGCCTAGCGCCGGTTCGGTTCCTTCACGCCCGCGGCACCTGGACCCCATGGTGAACTGCGGGCACCTACCGGTTCCTCAGGGCAGGGGGAGTGTGGGATTCGAGTCCTTCGGAGGCCCGCCCGCCATCGGCACGGCGGTTTGCCCTGCGCCGGTTGCCGGGCCGGCAACCACGGCAGGGCGGCACATAAGTTCGATCAGGAGAATCACCAGAACTGCAATAACTGCAGTCCAGATGGCCACGGCCGCTGTCGGGTACTGCCAGAGGATGAGGACCAGCACGGCGACGCCGATGATGATGGCCTCCAGGATCCTCCGGTACCGGGCCAGCCAGTGTTGCCATGGTTCGGCCTGCCCGGTTCCGAGCTTTCCGGTCAGGTAGTCCCCGGCCCGTGCCAGGCCTTGCCGGACGGCCTCGGCCGGGCGCGAATGGCCGGTCAGGAAAGCGGCTACAGCAATCAGCAAACCCAGGACAAAGACAAACCGCACGCCGGTTCGGAGCGGCGTCAGGAGGGTATCGACGAGGCTTTGAGCCGCCGCGGGGGAGACTGTGGCCGACGGGATCGTACCCAGGAAGATGTCCAGCCCGATGGCAAGTCCGAGGGCCAGCACCGCCATGGCCACTGCGAGGGCCAGCCCCACGCGGCTCGTCGTACGCCGTCTCCAACCCTGAGGCGCCACCGCAATCGCGCCGAGGGCGCTCAGCACCGTCAGCCAGGCCAGTATGGGGGCCGTCCTGTCCAGCGTCCTGATGGCCTCTGCTGCCCTCGCAAGTTCGGGTGACTGCAGCAAGGTGATCTGCGCGTCAACTTCCGGGATCCTGGACGCCAGGTCCACCCCCTGCTCAATGAGGATGGTCTTGACCCGGGCAATGATCTCCTTCGTGGAGATCGTTACGGTGCCGCTCTCATCGATACTGACGGTGCCGCCGGTGTTTCCAGTTGCAAGGTTGATGAGTCCCTGATGGGCGACCCGGTTGACCTGGATCCAGAGATCCTGGAACTGCGGGCTGGCGACGAATCTGGAGACCGCGGAGTTGATGAGCGACTTGGTCTGTTCAGCAATCGCGGGCGCCAGCCCGCTGATCACTGCGGCGGCCCGGGGCGCGACGTTGCCGAGTTCCGTCATGGCCTCCCGGGTGATGCCTTCGACGTCCACTGCCTCGGTGATCTGGGCGGTGACCTTATTGGAGATCTCCGCCTGGATGGCGGGGTCCGAAGCCAACGGTGTAACCGTGGCCACATAGCGATCCGTATCGAGCACCTCGCTGCGCAGATACAGGGCGGGCACGGCGGCGCAAGCCAGGACGGCCGTCAGAACGACGAGGACGATGGCAACTATTCGTCGAGCGAGGCCTGCTCCCCGTCCGGGAGGTCTCAGGCTTGTCTTTCTGGCATCGTCGCGCTCAAGCTGAAGCCGCGCAACTTCGGCGCGCAACCTCTGGATTTCCTCCTGCTCGGGGCTGCCAGGGCTTCCGGCTTCATCATGGAGTGACATGAGCGCACCCCGCCTGATGAACGTCTGGTCGCACGGGCTCGACTGTCGGGCCCGGGGGGACCGGATGAGCCGGCGCCGCCTTCAGCGCGGTGATAACGGCGAAACTAGGGGATCGCAACACGGGAACCACCTCCAACGTCTGGTTTGCGGTGAGGAATACCTGGCTTCCCAGGCTGAGTTCACATCAGGAGCCGGGCCTTGGCCGCAGCGAATTCCTCCTCAGTGAGGAGGCCCGCGCTGTGCAGATCGGCGAGTCGGGAGAGCTGGTCCGCCAGTTCTCCTCCGCCTGACGGCGGGGGAGGGGCTGCGGCTGGCGGAACGGGCGGGGTCCGGGCACTCGGCGCCGCTGTTTCCTCTTCCCGTCGGGTTGCGCGGCGAATGGCTGCAGTGGCGCTCACCTGTGGGGTCCCCGAAATAACAGCCGTTCGGGAGACCGTTCCGAGCAGCCCCGGACGGCCGCTTCTGGCAAATGGCATGAGAGGGTTTCCTTTTGTCGGTGTATCCCGTTCAGCTCGTGGTGACGCCATCTGCCTCGATGGCGATGACTGCATCTTCCTGCGGAATTCTCGCCTGCAGCGCCGTCACACCACCTGAGCGCCGCACCTCCTCTGAAAGTCGCTGGGCCCAGCGGTGTTCGACGACGGCGACCAGCGCTATTTCGTTGCTTCCGATTGTTTCCGCCGCCAACTCAAGGTCGGCGTCGTTGAGAAGAGTCAGCGGCCGGGAATCACGGATCATGCCGGACCACGCCGCCGGCAGGTCATCCTGCAAGTCACGGACGTGCACAACTCCTTGCCCGTCCCGGCTGACCAGGGCCAAATCCGCCAGGGCCACCGCACCAGACTTGACCGTCTCGCTGAGTGCCTTGATGACGGTGGCGTCAATGGTTGGCTTCGGAAAGGCACAAATAATCACTTCCAATGGGCCGATCTTCATGTGAGGCTCCTGTTCCCTGGCGGGCAGTCGTGACAAAATTCATTGTCCACGTGGCGTGCCGGCCCAACCCCACCCGCTCAGGGTGATCTGTCGTCCCGCCACAGGGAACTCCGCCTGCGGTGGGGGCGGGCGCCGGGGACGGCACCCCTACTCCGGGGAGCTGGTCTGTGCGGCCGCAACCGACGTCGGGGCTTCGTTTTCACGGCCCGGCCGTTCCCGCGGCAGCTGCCCTCAACGCAAGGTGGCTTCGCTCATCCGTTCGGGGTGACCGTCTCCGTCGTGCTCCTGCGGAAAGGGTATGGCCGGTCCCGCATCGGGGCAGCAGCGGAACGTTCGGGCATTACCCGCTCAGGCGCCGCCCCGCCGCGAAGAAGGCGACCTTTGCGACCAGGACGAGGGCGCCCAGGCCGACGATCATCTGCACGGTCACAACTGCCCGCGCGAGTTGACTCACGGGCGTAATGTCGCCGAAGCCCACCGTGGCGAAGGTGACTGTCGTAAAGTACAGCGCATCCGTCCGGCTCAGTCGTTCCGTGAATGCCGAAGGGTCCGTTACCGACATCGCCGTGTACAGCAAGGCGAAGAGACACAGGAACATCAGGACGGTCTCAACGACTGCCTCGGCCGCGCGGATTTGGGGTACTTCGGCGGCGATGATCATTCGCAATTGCAGGGCCAGGGCAGTCAGAACCAAGAGCAGGACAATTCCGAGCCGGATCCATGCCGCGGCCGGGTTGTTCTCATTGAACCCACCGATTGGAATAGCGAAGTAGAAAAAGAGGAGTACAGCCAGGAAAGCCGCCATCCGCAGGATCGCGATGACAAGAACATGGCGCCTGGCGGCTTTACCGAGTTCACGGACAAAGACCGGATCCTTCCGGCTCCCCTGCTTAGCGGCCATGCCTGATGGTACCCCCGGGAAGACAAATAGGTCCCGGGCCCTGCGGCCCCTAGTTGCGGGCTCCGCGTCGCCGCCGGTTGGCCGGAATTGTGGCTCAGAAGATGCCTCCACAAGGACCTTATGCCCCTATTGAACCCAATTGGGCGCTCCTACAGTAAAAGACGTGGGAGAGACTCGAGTGTCTGCATCTGTGCCGGGTCCGCAGTCCAAGACCCGGCCACCCCTGCGCGGTCTTGGGGCGCTGGAGCGCCCGCGGCTGGACGACGCTTTGACCGCAGCCGCCGATGCCCACCGACTGACCGTCGTTGCGGCCCCGGCAGGCTACGGCAAGACAACCTTCCTGGGCGACTGGGCCCGCAATTGCGATCTGCCCTGCGCCTGGCTGTCGCTCGACCGCTTCGACGCCCAGCCAGCACGGCTTTTCCAGGGGGTGGTCGGGGCCATCCAGGCCGCCGCCAGCCAACTCCCTATGCCCGGCAACAACGCGCTGCTGGCCCTGGATCAGACTCTCGCCGACGATCGTGCTGCGTCCTATGACCTCCTGCTCGGCGCCCTTGAACAACTGACGGAGCCGATGGCGCTGGTCATCGACGATGTCCATCTGGCCGGGCCGGAACTGTCCGGCGGGATCGTCGGAGTGCTCGTCGCTTCAGCCCCTCCGACGCTGCGGCTGGTCCTCTCCGGGCGGGGTCATCCCTCCATCCAGTTGGAACGGCACAGGTTTGGGGAAGGCCTCGGGCAACTCGGTTCTGCTGAGCTCGCCCTAACGCAGGATGAAGTTGCCCAGGTTGCCTATTCGCTGGGACAGGACGCGTCGTTTGATGCTGAACCCCTCTGGAGGCTGACTGCCGGATGGCCGGTCGCCGTCCATGCAAGCCTCACCGCATTGGCGCAGGGCCGTCACTTGCCGGGCAGGACCACCACTACTCCGCCGGAGAACCTGCCGCTTTCCGATTACATCGCCGAGGAAATACTGGACCAGCTTGACCAGCCACTGGCGGACTTCGTCCTGCGCGCCACGACGTGCGACTGGCTGGGCCGCCGGCTCGCCGTCGAACTTCATGGCCAGCCCGACGGCGGCCTGCTCCTTGAGTCCTGCCTCCGCAACGGTCTGTTCATCGAGGAGTACGAATACCGCGACGGTGAGTCCATGTACCGGTGGCATTCCCTGTTCGCTGCACAATGCCGGCGAATACTGGAACGAAGGGACCCGCTTCTCGCCGAACGTCTCCACCGCATCGCGGCACGGTACTACCAAGACACGGACGTCACCGAATGCGTGAACCAGGCGCTGCAGGGGCAGGCGCCCCGCCAGGCAGTCGTGTCCATCGGAGGTCACTGGCTGGAGTTCCTGCTGCGGAACGGCGCACCCGCCCTTGAGCAATTGTGTCGTGACCTCCCGGCGCCGTGGAGCGCAGACGCCGAGATGCTCATGATCAGGTCCGTCTGCCGGGAACTGGACGGCGACAGGGGCGGGGCCTTGGAACTCAGCCAACGTGCCATGGCGCGCACCGCCGACCTGGATGCCGCGCGGCGGGGAATGCTCGACAGCTGCCGCGGACTCTTCGAGCCCGTGCCACCAACCGCCACCGGCCGGTTGGACTTGCGACTCCCGGGCGACGACGCACGGGCACGTCCCGAATTCCCGGCGGAAGGACACTCCGGCACCACTTCCACCGGCATGTTCCTGCTGGCCAGGGCCGAGTTCAAGCTGCATCGCGCCGGACACCAGGCAACCGTATTGCTCGAATCAGTCGTGACCGACGGCAGCGGTCTGCAATCGGGGCAGGCGGAAATAGTCGCCGACGCGGAAATGGCTTTGGCGTACGCCGTCGCCGGCGATCTCGTGACTGCTGACGAACTAGCGACTCAAGCGCTGGAGAAGGCGGATGCCCGCGGCTGGAGTTCGAAGAACCGAATGGCAGCTGCCTGGCTTGCGCGCGGCATTGCGCACTACTGGCGGGACGAGCTGAAGGGTGCGCGGGCCCATCTCGTCAAGGCCCTGCGGCTCGGGGACAAGCTGTCCGCGCTCGGCGCGCTCGGCGTCGTCTATCAGGTTCTGGTTGACTGTGCCTCAGGCGACGAATCGCATCTTGCCGACTCCAGCGCTGCGCTGGAGTCCCTCCACAATCGGGGGCTCTATGGGGTTTCGTGGAATGACTTCCACACCATTGCCAGGGCGAAGCTCGCTGAAGCCAAAGAGGACCTCGACAGCGCGCTGGCTATCGTCGAGCCAATGGGTGCCGGCGGGCACGCGCCCCTGGTGGGCACGCTGCTGGCGGAACTCCTGCGTCGTGGTGGCGAAATCAGCGCCGCCCGGCGCTGTGCCAGGGAACTGACAAGTCAGCACCGCATCCGCTACCTCGACACCAGCATGAGCCTAACCGAGGCGCTCCTGGCCCACGGGAACCGAGATGAGGCCAGGACTCACGAGCGGATCGAACATGCTGTCTATCGCGCGGAGCCCCAGTCCGTCCTGCGCCCCTTCACCGAGCGGCGAGATGACATTGCAGAGCTGTTGATTCGGCACGCCGTGTGGGGCACTACCCATGAGTCCTTTATCGCGGCCCGGATGGCACACCACGCGCAAGGTCACCCGCACCTGCGGACACGGTCATACTGGACCCTCACCGACCGGGAACGCGAGGTCCTGGCCTACATGCGCTCGGTCATGACTGCGGCCGAGATCGCCGAGGCCCTATTCATCTCGGTGAACACTGTCAAGACCCACGAACGGTCCATCTACCGCAAACTCGGTGCGGCGGGACGACGCGATGCCCTCAAAACGGCGGCGGAACGCGGGATCGTCTAAGCCCTGCGGTCCGCATTGCCGGCACGGAATGTCACCCGCCGGGGGTGATGGCCAGCAGCGGTGACGGGCCAACAATTGTTGTACCGGCCTCACATCGAAGTCACGTCGGCATTCACGTGTTACGCCGCAATATTGAGAGCAGGGCAGCCACATGAGTTTCTGGGAGAACTTTTGGGATATCTTTTGGTGGTTTTTCACCGCCTGCGTGTTCGTTGCCTACCTGTTTGGAGTGTTTGCCATCATCGGTGACCTCTTCCGCGACCACAAGCTGAGCGGATGGTGGAAGGCGGTCTGGATCTTCTTCCTGTGTTTCCTGCCCTTCGTGACACTACTGGTCTATCTGGCCGCCCGTGGCGAGGGCATGGCCGAGCGGTCGATCGAACGCTCCCGGCGGGACCAGGAAGAAGCTGATTCCTACATTCGCAGGGTCTCTGCCGCGAGCCCTGCTGACGAGATTTCCAAAGCGAAGGCCCTGCTGGACGCCGGAACCATCAGCCCGGAAGAGTTCGCGAAGATCAAGAGCAGGGTGCTGGTCTGACAGCGTGCGTGAGGTCCCACGAATCCGGGGGACCGTCGTTATACCCGGCAGAAGGGCCTCAGGTGAGTGCGCGACTTTCTTAACGACCCCGAAACCATCGCTTTACTCGCGCTGGCGGCCCATATCTTCCTGGTGGCCGTGGCAACTGTCCTCGTATCAATGAACCGTCGCCCGTCGTCGGCGATTGCCTGGGTGCTTGCCATTATCTTCATACCGCTGCTCGGTGCAGTCGCGTACCTCTTCGTTGGATACTCGAAGCTGCCCAGGCCCCGCCGCGACAAACAGCGGGAGGTCAATGACCTCGTCCTGGCACGCACAGAGGGGAGTCCCCTGGTCAGCAGAGGCGCTGACTGGCCCGAGTGGCTGCATTCGATGGTGGCATTGAACAGCAACCTGGGGGCGCTGCCCATGGTTAAAGACAACAGCGCCGAGCTTCTTCCTGACTACGACGGCACTTTCGATGCCATGATCGCGGAGATCGAGACGGCCGAGAGCTACGTGCACGTGGAGTTCTACATTCTTGTCCTCGATTCGACCACGGAACCGTTTTTCCAGGCGCTCGCCCGGGCCCGGGGGCGGGGCGTCGCGGTGAGAGTGCTCTCTGATCATCTGGCGGGCGTCATGTTCCCGGGCCGGAAAGAAACCATAAAGTACCTTCGGGACGCCGGGGCGGAATATCACCCCATGCTGCCGCTGCGGCCGTTCCATGGCCAGTGGCAGCGGCCGGACCTGCGCAACCACCGCAAGATCCTCGTCGTCGATGGTCGCATCGGATTTACGGGATCGCAGAACGTCATCGACGCCAGCTACGACAAGAAGGGAAATCTCAAGCGCGGGCTTCGGTGGCACGAGCTGATGGTGCGCCTCGAAGGCCCCGTTGTCCGCGAGCTGGATGCGGTCTTCGCGACAGACTGGTACAGCGAGACGGGGGTGCTGCTGCCGCTGGATTCGCCGTCCCGAGTCCCCGGCCCAGGGTCCGCGCCGATCGACGCGCAGGTGTTGCCCAGCGGTCCCAGCTTCGACAACGACAACAATCTCAAGCTCTACGCCGCGCTCATCCACAAAGCGGAGCGCCGGGTCAGCATCACCAGTCCGTACTTCGTGCCGGACGAGTCCATCCTGATGGCCATCGTCACGGCCGCCGCCCGGGGACTCAGCGTCGAACTCTTCGTTTCCGAGGTCGGCGACCAGAGCATGGTCTACCACGCACAGCGCTCGTACTACGAGGCGCTGCTGCGGGCCGGCGTCAGGGTCTACCTCTACCGTGCCCCCAACGTGTTGCATTCCAAGCACTTCACGATCGACGAGGAGGTTGCCGTGATTGGGTCCAGCAACATGGACCTCCGATCCTTCAGCCTCAACATGGAGGTGTCGGTCCTGGCGCACGGGCGCGGTTTTGTGGACGCAATCCGCAGGATTGAAGACGGGTACCGGGTGAACAGTCTTGAACTCCACCTCGAAGACTGGGTCCGGCGGCCCGTAGCCCAAAAAGTGTTCGACAATCTGGCCCGGCTGACGGCGTCCCTGCAATAGCGCCGGAGCGGCCCGGGCCAAGGCCTCGGGGCACCGCGCCTATCGGGCGGCGTCGGTGAGCAGCTGCCGGAAGTCCGCTTCGGTGTTCAGGACCAGTTTCTTGCCATTGAGGAAGAAGGTGGGCGTGCCGGTGACCCCCAGGGCCGTGCCGTCCTCGACGTCCTGACGGATCCGTTCCCTGGTGCCCTCGTCTGCCACGGCCGCGTCGTACCTGGCCAGGTCCAGCCCCAGTTCCTGCGCATAGCCGCGGAACAGGGCGGCCTGGGACTCCTGCTTTCCGCCCCACTGGGGTTGGGTTTCGAAGAGCTTCGCTGCCATCTGCTCATATTTGCCTTGCTGTGCGGAGGCCTCCACTGCCAGGGCGGCCGTCCCGGAGTTGCGGTGTCCGGGGAGGGGGAAGTAGCGGTTTACGAACGTGATCCGGTCACCGTATTCCGTTTTGAGTTCCTCGACGAGCGGATGGGCGGCGCGGCAGGATTCGCATTCGAAATCGAGGAACTCAACCAACTGGGCCTTCTCGATAGCCGGGGCGGTGAGACGGTGGCTGTCGCCGCGGACGAGTTGCGCATTGGCCGCCGGCTGCGGAACTTCTGGTGCGGGCCTGCTGGTCGTCAGGGCCGCGTACCAGACAATTCCGCCCGCGACGATGACCGCCAGCAGGATCCAGAGGACCAGGCGGATTTGCTTCGCCCTGTCACTCGGGGGCGGGAATGGTTTTGTCGGGGTTTGAGTCATCACTTGCGGATAGCTTTCCTGGTCGCGGCGGGCGGTGGGTTCGATTGAGGCGGGGGATGCCACAGGGCGTCTTCGACGCGGATCGCTAGCTGGCGATTCGGGGCGCAAACATGATCACGGCGACGCCGAACAGGCAGACCACGGAGCCGATAATGTCCCAGCGGTCGGGCCGGAAGCCATCGAACATCATGCCCCACGCGAGCGATCCGGCCACAAATACGCCTCCATAGGCTGCGAGGATGCGGCCAAAGTGCGCCTCGGGCTGGAGGGTCGCCACGAAGCCGTATGCGCCCAGCGCAAGGACGCCCAGCCCGGCCCACCACCAGTCCCTGCCTTCGCGGACCGACTGCCAGACCAGCCAGGCGCCGCCGATTTCCGCTGCGGCGGCGAGCACGAACAGCAGCACCGATTTTGCGATAGTCACGCCACCATCATGGCAGGGAGCCTGCGGGTGGGCAGCGACTCACGATTCCCGCCAGTTCAGAGTGTCAGCCAGGACGCAGCCCCGGCGGCTGCATTGCCGGGCACTCACCCGCCAGTCGGGCTGGCTCGAATCCGCAGTGCGCTCGTCTTTCCAGATCGGTATGACCCGCGAACCGCACTCCCGGCAAGGCGCCTCCACGTGGGCGCGCCGCTGAGCTTTGTTCATAATTTCCCCCCAAAGAAACTCACCAGAATATAGCCGTAAATCGAACGAATGTACAAACTAAATGCTGCCCGGGTCAGGGAAGCGTTCACGGCAGCCGGTTTCGGGGTGTAAAGTATTGAGATTGTCGTGCGGGGAATACCCGAGTGGTTCCGTCTGTTGAACAGCTATCCGACACGCAATCCGACGAAGAGAGAATCACGGCAGTGGCAACCGATTACGATGAAGTACGTTCCGACGTCAAGGAATCGCAGGACAGGTCCCTGGAGGCACTGCAGTCTGCGAATGCTCCGGACGCTCGCAGCGTGGCACGCGAGCTGGACGAGACGGATTCGCTGGACGACTCAATCGTCCCCGGCGGAGAATTCGTCGCCGAAGAGCTAGTTGTCCAGGTCATCCCGCAGGCGGAGGATGAATTCGTCTGCTATTCCTGTTTCCTGGTCCGGCACCGGTCCCAAATCGCGCGGGAAAAGAACGGCCACGCCTACTGCGTGGACTGTGAAGGCTAGGCGCGCGCCGAAATTCTGATCATGCCATCGGACGTCGCGCACCGGGTGTGAAACGCGAAACGCCCGGCCGGGGTATCCCGGCCGGGCGTTTCCGTGTGGAGCTAACGTGGCTCAGGCCGCCGTCGCCCTAGCCGCACTCTGTGACGGAACCCTGGCAGCACTTACAATCGGCCCATGACCGTACTGGACTGGCTGCTGGATTCTGATCCTTCCGTTCGATGGCAGGCGCTGCAGGACCTGGCCGGCGCGCCTGCCGACGTCGTGGCCGCGGAGCGCGCACGCGTGGTTACCGACGGATGGGGCGCCCGGTTGCTGGCTCTGCGCGGCGAGGACGGCCAATGGGCTGGGGGAGCGTATTTTCCGGCGCAGGGCGGCGACTCCGACGTCGGGCCCTCCGATGGGGCCGATGCGCCGTACGGCCCGGGGGATTCCGGCGGGGCAGACGGGGCCGGCGAAGAGGTCCAGCCCTGGACTGCCACCACGTACAGCCTCCTGCAGTTGCGCGACTTTGGCGTCGACCCGCGCAGTGAACAGATGCGCCGGACCGTGGCTCTCGTGCGGGACAACTGCCGCTGGGAGGAGGGCGGACAGCCCTATTTCACCGGCGAGGTCGAGCCCTGCATCAACGGCATGGCCGTTGGGCTCGGCGCCTACTTCGGCCAGGACGTCGACGGCGTGGTCGCCCGTCTTGTCAACGACCAGCTCGACGACGGCGGGTGGAACTGTTGGGCGGAGTACGGCGCCGTTGTGTCCTCGGCTGCGACAACGATCAACGTGCTGGAAGGCCTGCTGGCGCACGAGCAGTCAACGGGCGGGTCCGCTGAATCCATCGAGGCACGGCGGCGGGGCGAGCAGTACCTCCTCGAACGACGGCTGTTCCGCCGCAAAAGCACCGGCGAAGTCATTGACCCGGCGTGGCTGCAGTTCTCCTTTCCGACCCGCTGGCATTACGACGTGCTCCGTGCCCTGGAATATTTCCGGTCCGCCGGTGGCCCGCCCGACCCGCGCCTGGCTGAGGCAATCGAGCTGCTCCGGTCCAAGAGGCAGCCCGACGGCACGTGGCTGCTGGAAAACACGCATCCCGGGCAGGTCCACTTTGAGCTTGAGGAAGGTGACGGGCGGCCCAGCCGCTGGAACACCCTGCGAGCGCTGCGGGTCCTGCGATGGTACGGGGACGGAATGCGCCCGTAGCCCACACTGCGTGCCCGTGACCGTGTCATTTCCGGTCGGCCTACGCTGCGCCCGTCCATCTGGGCGATGATGCTGCCCGTCGGATGGTCTTGGCGCGGGTGTGGAAGGCGTCGGCCCGCTTATGCCAGTCGTGGCGGGCATGCGGGGCGCCGACGGTAGACGCCGAGGCCTGGACCCGGCCCCGCGTGGCTGGCTCGGAGGACAGGTCGCTGATCAGCCCCATCCCGGCGCACTCCCGCACTGCGGCTATGCCGGCCACAGCGGCCGTCTTGTCTTCGAACGCGGCCGACACGGCCATCACGGTTCCGTCCGGTGCCGTGAGCCGGAATCGGAAATTGGACTCCGCGTCAAGAAACAGTTCAAAGGTGCCGGCCATTGCCATCCTCCCGGTTCGGGAAAAGCCTGCCCCGCGGCGTCACTACCGTGGATCAGGCCGGAACGCATCACTGCGTCCTAGTCCCGGTGTTCTCGTCGACCGATCACCAAAGATCGGTTCATCTGGTGATTACCAGTCTGTTGCAGGCCCCCGGGACCCACAAGACAAGGCACGTAAACCCTGGGTAAAAGCTGTGCAACAACGGCTCAGACGTATTTGGTGAACCAGGCCAGCGTGTCATTCCAGGCGGCGGTGGCCTGCGCTTCGACGTAGCGCGGCCCGGTGTCATTGTGGAAGGCGTGGTCGACGCCGGGATAGACGGTGAGCTGGTGGCGGACGTCCGTGGCGGCCAGGGCATCCCTCAGCGCCGGGAGCGCGCCGGTGATCCGCTGATCGAGCTCGGCGTAGACGCCGAAAACCGCCGGCTTGATGGCCGGGACTTTCGCCAGATCGGGGGACGGGCCGTAAAACGCCGCAGTCGCCTTCAGCCCGGGAAGATCCGTCGCCGCCTGCCAGGTGATGCCCCCGCCGAAGCAGTATCCGGTCATGGCGATCCGCCCCTCTTCGACGAAGTCCTTCGTCTGAAGGTAATCAAAAGCCGCGGCGAAATCGGCGACATGACGCTGGGCGCCGGCCGCCGTCAGGGCTCCCGGGACGGCGTCGCGGTCCATCCGCGCGGTGCCGCCTTCCCGGCTGAGCAGGTCCAGCGCAAGGGCGGCGTAGCCGGCCTTGGCGAAACGGCGTGCCACGTCCTCGATGTGCGGGGTCAGCCCGCGGTTTTCGTGGCAGATCAGGACGGCAGGTCCGGCTGCCCCCGCCTCCGGCCGGGCCAGGTAGGCACTGACCGCTGTCCCCTCGGCAGGAAACTGCACGGTCTCTGTCACGAGACCAGGCGCTCCCTCGGGAACCGAGAGCGGGCTCTTGGCACCCGGCACCGGGCCGAGGGACGCGGTGCCGGTCCCCGTGCCCGACGGCGAGGGGCTGGGGGTGGGCATGGGGTCGGTGCTGCGCGGGACTTCCTCCGGTGTGCAACCCACCAGCAGCATCGCCGCCGACGCGGCGGCCATGCTCCCGGTAATGAAAGCCACCCGGCGCGTGAACGTCCGCTGGCTCAGGGTGCCTGCGCGGTAATCGTCGAAGAATTCCTCGATCAGGTACTTTTCAAACTTGCCAAGCTTGGTCATGAAAGGCCTCCTGGAGTGTGCGCATATCCTCCTCCGAAGTCCCCCGACCGGCAAGGGCAGTCTGGGACGGGACGGCCGCCTACGTCCGTTCCGGCTTCGCCTGCGTCGATGACCAGCCCTGCTTGTGCAGCCGCTCAAAACCGTCGAGGAGGAGGTCGAGGGCGAATTCGAACTCGAACTGGTCGTCACAGCCGTGCCCGACCACCGAACCTTCATCATGGTTCACCGAGGTGGCGATCGCGACGATGTTCGGATAGCGGGCCGCCATCTGCTCGAGCATGGCGGCCCGGGCTTCCGGTGGAATCTCTGCCGGGGACGCCGCCGTCGGGCCCGCCGGGGCGTCGAACAGCTCCTGGGTGAAGCCCCACATGCGGCCCCCGATGGCATGCATCACGTGATGGGTGAGGTCGGCGGAGAAGCCGCCGGCCAGGAACATGCCGGTGAAGGAGTCCATGTAGTCAAGGACGGCAGGCGTCTTGTTGGTCCGCGATTCGATGGCCTGGCGGGCCCACGGGTGCCGCTGCAGCGCCTGTCTCGCCGAAAGCACCCGCAAGCGGACTGCGCTCTTCCAGTCCTGTTCCGGGGCAGGGGGATCGATCTCGCCGATGAGGGTCGCGACCATCCCGTCGAGCAGCTCGTCCTTGTTCGCGACGTGCTTATAGATCGCCATCGGCACCACCCCGAGCTCCTCGGCGAGCCGGCGCATGCTGAGCGATTCGAAGCCCACGGCATCAGCGAGTGAGACGGCGGCCTGCAGCACGCGTTCCCGGTTCAGGGGCGTGCGGGCCGTGGCCTCAAGCTGCTGGGTCATCCCGACAACCTTTCCCTAGCGGCATCCTCTTGACAAGTGTACGCCGTACACCTAGCGTGGGGCCAACGAGGTGTACGCCGTACACTACCTGAACTGAGGACCAGGCCATGACAGCAAAACCCAGCAGCATCCTCGAGCCCACCAGCCGCACCCGGCCACGGCGCTGCCCCTCGTGGGCCGTGCCCGCCGCCCTGATCCTCCTGAGCCTCATTCCGGTCATCGCCGGGGCGTCGCGGATGGCGGAGCTGGCCGGGGGAGCCTCCGTCACGCCGCAGAATGCAAGGTTCTTTGCCTCCCCGGTCCCCGTCGTGGTCCATATTGTCAGTGTCACCATCTACAGCCTGCTCGGGGCGTTCCAGTTCGTTCCCGCGCTGCGGGGCAGGCGCGGATGGCACCGTATCGCCGGGGGCATCCTCATTCCGGTCGGCCTCTTCGCGGCTCTCTCCGGACTGTGGATGTCGGCCTTCTACCCCCTCCCGGATGGCGACACCGACGTCCCGGTTCGGCTCCTCTTCGGCTCGGCAATGCTGGTCAGCATCGTCCTTGGGGTGATCGCGCTGAAGAACCGGGATTTTGTCCGGCACGGCGCGTGGATGACGCGCGGCTATGCGATCGGGGTCGCTGCGGGAACCCAGGCGCTGGTGATTCTGACCTGGATACTGCTCTTCGGAACGCCCGATGAGCTGACCCGGGCGCTGCTGATGACGGCGGCCTGGGTGATCAACCTGGCTGTGGCCGAGTATGTTATCCATCGGCGCGCCCAACGCTCCTCCCGCACTCCCGGTCCCGCCGTCCGCTCCGTCCGGACCGCTGCGGGGGTGGCGCGATGAAGGCCGCCGTGTACCGGCGGTTCGGCCCTCCGGAGGCCGTGCGGATCGAGGAGGTGGCCACGCCGTCGCCCGGCAGGAACGAGGTGCTGGTCAAGGTGCACGCGAGCACCGTGAGCGCCGCCGACCACCGCGCGCGCGGCCGCGATGTTCCCCGCGGGCTGGGGGTGCTGGCAGCGCCGGCGCTGGGCATCTTCCGGCCGCGACGCCGCGTGCTGGGCATGGACGTCGCCGGCGTCGTCGAGTCCGTCGGTGCGGATGTCACAGAGTTCCAGCCGGGCGACGCGGTGATCGCAATGCTCGGCGCCAGCTTTGGCGGGCACGCCGAATATGCCTGCGTCCCCGCGGACGGCGCCATCACGGCCAAACCCCGCAACATGACGTTCGAGGACGCCGTGACGCTTGTCTTCGGCGGCCTCACGGCACGGGCCTTCCTCGGCCGCGCAGGCATCAAACCGGGCGGGAGGGTACTGGTCAATGGAGCCTCCGGCGCGGTGGGTACGGCGGCCGTGCAACTCGCGAAGCAGTCGGGGGCGCATGTCACGGGCATAAGCAGCGGCGCCAAGGCGGATTTGGTGGCGTCCCTGGGCGCGGACCGGGTGCTCGACTACGCCGCCGTCGAGGTCACTACGGAGGGCAGGACCTACGACGTCGTGATGGACTGTGTCGGCAATCTCCCGTTTGAGCGGGCCGCGGCATTGATCAACCCCGGCGGGGCGCTGCTGCTCGTCGTCGCCGACCTCAAAGGGATACTGCTGGCCCCGTGGCGGAGCCGGGCGAGCGGCAAGCTCGTCACTGCGGGCAGCGTCACGTACACGGCCGAGGATCTGGCGTTCCTCGTCGGCCTTGCGGAACAGGGGCACTACCGGTCGGTCAGGGACCGCAGCTACGACCTTGCCGACGTCGTCGCCGCGCACCGCTTCGTCGACGCGGGGCGCAAAAGGGGCAACGTGGTCCTGAGGATGCCGGCCTGGACAGCGGCCGGAATGTCGTAATTCGACATGCTAATGCCCCACGCCGGCCACAACTCCGTAACATTGAAGAAAGTACAGCCCCCAGCTTGCCAAGTTCACTGAAAAGGACTAATAAGGTGCCCCTCGAATCATTGCCCGTCCTGGACCTTTCCCGATTGAGCGCTGGCCCGGAGGAGGCTTCGCGGTTCCGCGATGACCTGCGCAACGCCATGCATGAAGTCGGTTTCCTCTACCTGGCCGGACACGGGATCCCGCAGGAGCTGATGGATTCCATCATTGACGTCTCCCGGCGCTTCTTCGACCTGCCCGACGAGCAGAAGCTCGCGGTCGAGAACGTCAACAGCCCGCAGTTCCGGGGTTACACCCGGGTCGGCGGCGAGCTCACCGACGGCGCTGTCGACTGGCGGGAGCAGATCGATATCGGCGTCGAACGCGCTGTGGTGGAGCAGAGGCCCGGCGTCGCCGACTACTGGCGGCTCGAGGGCCCCAACCTGTGGCCGGACGCCCTCCCCGAAATGCGGGGCATTGTCCAGGAGTGGACCGAGCGGCTGAGTGACATTTCGCTGACCCTCCTGCGTGCCCTGGCCGTGTCCCTCGGGGCGCCCGAAGACACCTTCGACGAGGCATTCGCGGCACGGGCCTTCCCCCTGCTGAAAATTGTGCGGTACCCGGGGGAGTCCGACCCCGAGCCCAAGCAGGGCGTGGGCTCGCACCGCGACGGCGGCGTCCTGACCCTGCTGCTCGTGGAGCCCGGCAAGGGAGGGCTGCAGGTCGAATACCAGGGGCAGTGGATCGACGCCCCCCAGGTGCCGGGGACGTTTGTGGTCAACATCGGTGAGATGCTCGAACTGGCAACCAACGGGTACCTCAAGGCGACCCTGCACCGGGTGATCTCGCCGCTGCGCGGTACCGACCGGATATCGCTCCCATTCTTCTTCAACCCGGCGCTGGACGCGACGATGCCGCAGCTCGCGGTCAGTCCGGAGTTCCAGGCCAAGGCCCGCGGTCTGTCCGTCGATCCGACGAACAGCCCCATCCTTGAAACGTACGGGGACAATGCCTTGCGCTACCGGCTGCGGGCCCACCCGAACGTCGTCGCCGAGCACCACGCGGACCTGCAGAGCAGCTGAGCCGCCCGCTCACGCCGCCGCCGGCAGGAGCCATGCTGCCAGCGGTGACGGGTAAGCTTCCTGTGCCACGAAGGCCAACAAGTCTTGGGGGGAACCTTGTTCAACCGCAGCCAAACCACGTTCATGCTGGGACTAGTCCTAATTGCAGTGGGGCTGGCCGTAGCCTTTGCCGTGCGTGTCGTTTCATTTTCACGCTACATGCGCCTTGAGGACCTGGGCCTGGATGTGGATCCTGCCCTCGGCCCCGGACTGTTCAGCCAGGTCGTTGCACCCACCATGGCCGAACGGACGATTTTCTACGGCGCTGTTGCCCTCGTCCCGGTCGGCCTGGTGCTGCTGATCCTCGCCTGGCGCACACGCCCGAAGGCTGGCCGCTGACGGCAGCCCGGTTCGCTGCGGGGAAGCATGTTCATGGCTGCCCAACGCACCGCTGAGAGGCAGCGGCGGTTTTCTCAATCCGGGAATTTAGGAGTCCGTGAGGCCGTCATATGTGGACCAGAAGTCAGCCATGAAGCGGGGCTTACCCAGGAGCAGCGCTTCAAGGTAAAGGAGGTGTGTGTGCCAACCGGGGAGGTAGTCGACGGCCTCGCTTCCGAGCCCATCGTGCTGCAGCGCCAAGTGCGTTGACTCACCGGCCGGAGTGAGCACAATCGTCACCTGCGACGGTGGTTCGTCCGGGAACTCCCATGTCATGCTGAGAATTCTTTCCGGCTCACACTCCTTAAGACGGCTGGTGCAGAGATACCCTTCGGCATGCTGAATAGTGACGGAATTACCGACGACGAATTTCCCGGAGGTCAGTTTCCCCAGCCAGAGTGGTAACGCCTCCGGGTCCGTGAGGGCCCACCAGATGTGGTGCGCAGGCGCGGCAATTGACCAGCTGTGAGACACCCGTTCATTCGCACGATCAAGCGAACGATTTATGAGCGGCATAACCGGAGCCTCACGCAGTCGTGGGAATGTCTAGCACCGGGACAATGGGATCAACGCTCGGACATTTCATATGGACGCTGTTCTAGTTGAAGTTCTCAGGTGACAAGAACTCGAGTCGGTTGCCGTTGTTGTCCCATAGGTAGAACCGACGCATGCCCGGAAAGTTCTCATCCCATTCGACAACAAGATCGAAACTTTCGATTCGGCGGGCCAAGGCATCTATGTTGCCGACAAGGATCCCTGGATGAGCTTTCTTCTGGGGCCTGAAGTCCTCCTCGGCGCCTAAATGGATTTCAAGGTTGTCGGCTCGAACCCAAAGTCCGCCACGTGCCGCCAACATAGGTGGTTTCTGAACCTCCGTAAGACCCAGGATGTCCACGTAGAATTTTCTGCACTCATCCTCGCCACCTGTGGGGAGTGCTAACTGGACGTGATGGAGTCCCCAGCCAAGGGCAGTTTGCGCGGGAAGAGTTTCATAGGGATCTACTTCGGACACGAAGCTCCTTCATCGGTGTGGACCCGAGTATGGCACCATTCCAGCATCTTTCCCTGTCAAGCCAGGTATCTCTGCGATTCACAAGTATTCGCAGTCCCCATCACTGCAGCGGTGAGGATGGTGTTGCCGCCGGTCAGCGGCCCGGTCATTCCAGGATGATGGTCAGCGGCTTCTGCGGAAGGACGCACGACACCCGTTCGAAACCGCCCGCGGCGCCCGCGGCTCGGTTGTTCCTGCCGGTGTCGTCGCACCAGTCGATGTTGAAGGGCATCGCCGTGATGGAAGCTTCCCCCGGACCGGTCCCGGCGGGGACCTCAAAACTGTAGGTGAAGCCCCCGGCGTCGTTCATGGGGGCGGTCGCCGTCAATACGTCCAGGCCGGCGGCGTCGGTCATGGTCACTTGGATGCGGGCATTCGCCCCGTAGCGCGGGTTGCAGTCAGCGTCCGGAGCCTCCACGGTCACGGAGTCGCCCGGTTTCGCGCTCGACGGTGCCACGGAAAATCCCGGCGGGAAGCAGGGCGGCTCCCCGTCTCCAGAGGAGGAACCCGCGCAACCGGAAACAGCGGCAACCAGCAGCACCAGACACACCCGGGCGACGGCCATGGCTTCAGGCACCTCGGAACCACTTCCCCTGGGCGGCCATTCCAACCAGAGCCAGCAAAGCGAGACCGCTGGCTGTGTAGAGCAACCCGCCCCACGGGGCATGATCGCCGCCTGAGGTGGCGAAGGCATCGGCAATGCCCATGCCTCCCGTAAAGGCGACGAACCAATGGGACGGCGCCGCGAGGACGATCAAAGCGAGATAGCCGGCGACCACGCCGCCCGCACGTGGAGCCTTCGCGAGGATTGTTGCTATCAAGGCACCGGCAGCCAAGGCGACGCCGACAGCGCTCCAAGCGATCACCCGGGAAGCGCCCAGGGACTCACCGGCGGCGTCGAGGGCTGCGTATATCTCGCCGAGGGTTGCGCCCGGGACCGCGGCCAGCGGATTCCACACCAGGGTCTGGAAGGCGCCGGCGATCGAGTAGGCCGCCAGCGCCGCGGAACCTACCACCGCCGCAAGGACAGCCCTGCGCTTCGGAACATTTCCCCCATGAACCATGGACAGAAGCTATCACCCGCCGGCGCCCGGTGTACCGCGAACCCCGGGTCTCGGGCCAGGGATGAAGTACGACCCGGGCCGCGCCCGCAGTGTCGTGTCCGGCCTTTCGGGCAAAGTGCTGGGCTTGATTGCGGGCAATGGCTATCCTGTCGATTATGGACGTGCTGGCAGCACGCGGTACGGGCCACCGCTAATGGACTCCCCGGGCCATGAACGGCCTGCCGCGGCCGACAGGCAATGGCCGCCCGGCCCGGTGGTGCTCGGAGTGGCATGGGAACCGTCCGAATCCTTGATCCGGTCAGGGGCGCGCCTGGCTGCAAGGCTGGACGCACACCTCATTTGCGCCTACGTGGATCCGGCCAGTTACCTCACGGAGTGGGAACCCGCGGTCTCGAGGACAAGCGCATCCCTGGATCCGGCCGTCAACACTGAGACGGACTTTCCCTCCGGCCAGGTTCGTGACGTGCTCCAGGGCATTCTGGGCCCGCCGGGCGAGGAATGGTCCTTCCGGGTGCTGAACGGTGCCGTTGCCCAGGCTCTTGGGCGGCTGGCGGCAAGCACGGATGCCTCGCTGCTGATCGTCGGGGGACAACGCCCCGGACGGCTCCATGCCGTGGAACGGATGCTGGAGGGATCGGTCGAAGGGGAGCTGGCTGGTCTGCAACACAGACCCGTGCTGGTCATTCCACAGCCGGGTCGCTGACGCCGGGGGACCGGCGGGCCGCCTATTTCCAGCGGAGAGGCTCGGGCGGAGACGAGCTCCACGTGCGGAAGAACCGCTCGCGGGATTCCTCCCCGGCCGCTTGTTCCAGGGCATGCAGCCGCCCGTAGGTGAACGCACTTTTCCCGCGGTGACTGGCGGCCAATTCGCGCAACAGCTCACGGGTGACGGCGCTGTCATGGTGATCCCCCAGGATCTCCTGGATCTCTTCGGCGGCACGTGCCACCCTGGTGGCCCGTTTCCCGAAAATCGGGGCGGCCGCTTCTGCCGCATAGCGCAGTCGCTTCGCGCTCTTTCGGACCTCATGCAGCGCGGCGTCCGCGGCTGGACTGTCGGAACCGGCGTCGAGGGCACGCACCTCCTTTTTCAATCGCTTGCGCTGCTTTGACACGAGCCGGCCCACGGTCTGCAGGGCTTCCGTCCCGGCAGTCTCGGTCAGCGGCGGCTCCGCCAGGAAGGCATCGAGGGAATCGAGCAGCCGGAAGTAGCGGGCGCTCTTCAGCGCAGTCAGGCCCTTCGCGCGGGCCTCGTGGGCAGCGGCATCGAAATGCTCCCTGACCTGCCGCGCCACCGGACCCAGCAACAGGTCCGGCGGCTCTGCGCCGACCAACTCCAGCAGCCGGGCCTCCATCACCTCGTTGTCCCGGGCCTCACCCACGGTGCCGGCAAGCCATTGAAGTTCTGTGCGCAGCGAGCCGGTGACGTCCCGGTCGGCAAGGTTTCGGAAGGTAGCCAGTGCGGATCGCATCCGGCGGGCGGCCACCCGGAGCTGATGGACGGCGTCCGGCGCGTTTTCCCGCACCCCGGGGTCATGTTTCTTGAGCGCCTCGACCTGCTGGGCAAGATAGGAAAGGAGCACCGCCGACGCCGGTCCCTCGGGTTCCGGTCCGGGTGCGGGTTCACTGGCCGCGGGGTATTGGTCGCCCAAGCCGCGGGCGAGTTTGGAGGGCATCGCCGACTTATGGAGGCCGGCCTCGGCGAGCAGTGCGTCGGCGCCCTTAAGCAGCCGCTTGGGGCCGTCGATGAGTTCGATTTCCCACTCCCGCCACGTGGAGTGGGTCTGTGGCTCCAACAGCGTCCGGGCATCCACCCGGTCATCGCTGAAGTCGGCCAGGGCGGTCCCATCGGACGCGAAGAGGCGCTGCGTGGTGCGCCGGGTATTCAGCCTCGCCACCGGAACCAGGTCCTGGTCCCTCGTATGGACCTGCACGAGCCGGCGCAGCCGCCGGGGCACCGACTCCGGGTTCTTGCCGAACTGCACCGTGAATTCCTGGCGTTCCCCTACCGCCACCGGGAGTTTCAAGTGCCATCCGTCGTCATGTCCGCCGGTCCGCCGGCGCAGGGTGATCCCGCGGGACGCCAGTACCAGGCCGGCGGTATCGAAGTAGACGGCGTCGAGGGCCTCGTCCTCGGGTGGTCCCACCCGGTCCACCCCCGGCAACGACTCCAGGACCGGCAGTTCATCATCCTCGCCGGCGTCGTATTTTCGCTCCACCTCGAGCATCTCGGAGTCGGTCATGGGCCAGCCTAGGCCCCGGGGACGGGGAACCGCATGAGTCAAAAGTCCCGGCATCGACGCGAGGCAGCGTTCCGTGACGAAACCACCGAGGAAGCTGCGCCTTTGGCCGGAACACGGCGTCCCGGCTTTGTAGGGACAATGGAGGTGTGACTACTCCGGCTGTTCCGCTGACCTCTGCCCGCGCGCCGTTCAGGCTGGACGTCATCGGGTCCGGCCTTGCCTTCGGGCACTCGCTCGGCGATCTGGCCGGGGCACTGCAGGCCGGCGGCCCGGCCGCGACCGCCGTCGTGCAGGCGCCGCCGGGCACGGGCAAGACAACGCTGGTGCCGCCGCTGCTCGCCAACCTCTCCTTAAGCGCCGCGGGGCAGCAGGAGCACGGGACCGGCGCGCGCATCATTGTCACCCAACCCCGCCGGATCGCCGCACGCTCCGCAGCCCGGCGGCTCGCCGCGCTGGACGTCAGCCGGCTGGGGGAGCGGGTCGGGTACACGGTCCGCGGCGACCGGCAGGCCGGCCCCGGCATGCTGATCGAATTTGTCACCCCGGGCATCCTGCTGAACCGCCTGCTCGCGGACCCGGGACTGGAAACCGCCAGCGCCGTCATCCTCGATGAAGTCCACGAACGCGGTCTCGAAACCGATCTGCTGCTGGGCATGCTCACCGAGGTCCGCCAGCTGCGGGGCGATCTCGCACTCGTCGCCATGTCCGCGACCCTGGACGCGCCGCGCTTCGCCGCCCTCATCGGGGCGGGCGGCGACGCGGAGGACCACGAGACGACGGAGCACGGCGCCGCCCGCCCGGCGCCCGTCGTCGACTGCCCGTCCGCGCTGCACCCGTTGGCGGTGGACTGGGTACCGGCCGCGGTGCCACGGCTGGATGAGCGCGGAGTGACCCGGGCCTTCCTGGACCATGTGGCAGACACGGCCGCCGTGTCGCATGCTGAAGCGCTCGCATCCGGCCTGGACATTGACGCCCTCGTGTTCGTCCCGGGCGCGTGGGAAGTGTCCTACGTCGCGGCCCGGCTGCGCAGCCGCACGCGCGCGGACGTCCTGGAGCTGCACGGTCAGATCGGCCCCGCGGAGCAGGACCGCGCCGTGTCCGGGCGGGAACCCGGCGGCAGCCCGCGGATCATCGTGTCGACGTCGCTGGCCGAGTCCTCGCTGACGGTTCCCGGCGTCCGGCTGGTCATCGACTCCGGGCTGTCCCGGGAGCCGCGGCGGGACGCGGGCCGCGGAATGTCCGGGCTGGTGAACGTGTCCTGCTCCCGGGCGTCGGCCGAGCAGCGCGCCGGGCGGGCGGCCCGCCAGGGACCGGGACGGGTGGTCCGCTGCTACGACCAAAAAACCTACGGCGCCGCCCCGGCCCACGCGACGCCGGAGATCGCCGTCGCGGACCTCACCGGCGCGGCCCTGGTCCTGGCATGCTGGGGATCGCCCGGCGGCCGCGGGCTGTCGCTGCCGGACGCCCCGCCGCAGTCCGCGATGGATGACGCCGTGGAGGTGCTGCGGGAACTCGGCGCGGTGGCACCGGACGGACTGGCCACGGATCTCGGCAAAGCGCTGTCCAGGGTCCCCGCCGATCCCCGGCTGGCCCGGGCCCTGCTGGACGGGGCGGCCGCCGTGGGGAACCGCACCGCCGCGGAAGCCGTCGCGCTGGTCGCCGGGGACCAGCGTGCCCCCGGCGCCGATCTCCCGCGCCTCCTGGCGGGCCTGCGCACGGGCAAGGATCCGGCGTCCCGGCGCTGGGCGGAGGACGTCCGGCGGATGGAAACCATCGCACGGCAGGAGCGCTCCGGCGCCGTATCCCCACCCATCACGCCCGCGGTCACCCCCCGGGAGGCTGTCGGGTTCGTCGTCGCCCTCGCCTTCCCGGACCGGGTGGCGCGCCGGGTCCCCGGAGAAGGCCCGGAACGCTACCTGCTCAGCTCCGGGACCCGGGCCGGGCTCCCGGCCGGAAGCTCCCTGTCCGGGCACGCATGGCTTGCCATAGCCGAAGTCTCCCGGGCCCAGGGGCGCGACGCGGCCGGCACGGGAGCTGTCATCCGTTCGGCAGCACCGCTGACGGCGGACACGGCCGAGGCCGCCGCCCGGCACCTCCTGAGCGACACCGTGGAGGCCGGATTCAGCCAGGGCCGGGTCACGGCCCGGAAGGTGCGCCGGCTGGGCGCGATCGTCCTTTCCTCCACGCCGGTGCGTCCCTCCGCCGCGGAAGGCCGTGCGGCGGTAGCCCGGGCGCTGGAAAAGGAAGGTCTGGGAACGCTTGGATGGTCGACGGCGGCCGACGCCCTGCGCCGCCGGCTTGCCCTGCTGTACCGGGAACTCGGGGATCCCTGGCCGGATGTGTCCGAGCCGGCGTTGCTGGCCCGCCTCGGTGAGTGGCTCGCGCCGGAACTCGAGGCACTGGCCGGAGGCGCTGCCACAAGCGCGATTGACCTGACGGATCCCCTGCGGCGCCTGCTGCCCTGGCCCGACGCCGCTCGGCTCGGGGAACTGGTCCCGGAACGGCTGGAGGTGCCGAGCGGTTCCTGGGTCAAAATCGACTACCCCGGTGTCGGCGACGACGGCGCCCGCCCGGTGGTCGCCGTCAAGCTCCAGGAGTGCTTCGGCTGGGACCAGACGCCGCGCCTTGTCAACGGCAGGGTGCCGGTGCTGTTCCACCTGCTGTCGCCGGCCGCCGGCCCCTGGCCGTGACGGACGACCTGGCCTCGTTCTGGTCCGGGCCCTACGCCCAGGTCCGTGCCGAGATGCGGGGCCGTTACCCCAGACACCCCTGGCCGGAGGATCCGTGGTCGGCGCCGGCGACCGCCCGGACCAAGAAACGAAGCTGAAGCAGGGTCGGCTGTTACGTGATTGTGACGAGACTCACGGCGTGTCGGGTATCCTAGAGGAGGTCATGCAGTCGGCCGTACTTGCTTTACAGGGGAATTTTTACATGACTAGCAAACTCGGCATCACTGTCGCCGTTGACCTCAGTTCAGAATCCGCACTCGTATCACCGGTGGGCCAGCTCACCGTCAGGAACGTCGCAAGTCTCATCGCAGTGGCCCGCCGCGCAGATTCGTTTGGCTCCGGCCTCCACACCGTCGTGGACCTGGGGAAGCTCACCGCCGCCGACCCGGAAGCCGTCGCGATGATCCGCGATTCGGGATGGCGGGGAAGCCGTCTGCTTGGAGCCGGGACCGCCGGCCGGAAGCACGCAGCATGAGGCCGGAACTGGCCGGCGGATACGGTCCGCTCGCCCACGCCCACGGCGCAGAACTGATGTTCGATTCTTTCCGCCGCTGGCCCCTGGTGCCCTCCGCACAGCTGGTGCGTCTCCGCTCGGCGCTGCTTCAATGCGTCGAGTTGGCCTCGCCGGACAAGGGCAGGGATCTCTCGGAGTCCGCCGGAAAGCTGTTGCGGCTCGTCACCGATGAGCTGGACCGCCGCAACGGCCACCCGGCCGGTCACGCGGAACCGCCGGCAGGATACCGGCCCGCACGGCGCCGCCCTCACGCCTAGGCGCCGCCCTCACGCATAGGCCGTCCTCACGCATAGATGGTCGGTATGGCCGGTTCGCCCCGCTGGAGCCGGTTTACGACGGCGGGCAGTTCGGCCATGGTGTCGGCGTGCCGGCTCCGGGCCCGCACCACGGCCTCCGGCCCGGTCCATCCGGGAAGGAGCTCGCCGGCCCGGATGAACTGCTGCAGTAGTGGCCTGCCGTGGGGTTCCTCCGCCGGCGGGTGGCCGACCCCGAGGACCTCGTGAGTGGCTGTGCCGGAGCCGTCAAGCCGGCGGACTGCATGCTTCCGGCCGCCGACGTTGATTTTGTTCTTGGAGCTCTTGGCGACCGCGATGAACTCCCCGGCGTCGTTGGTGCGGCTGACCAGCTTGTAGACCATGCCGGCGGTGGGGGCGCCGGAACCCGTGACCAGCGCCGTGCCGATGCCGTACGAGTCAGCCGGCGCGGCCTGGAGCGCGGCGACGGAATATTCGTCGAGATCGGACGTGACGACGATTTTCGTGTGTACGTTGCCCAGGCTGTCCAGCAGCTCACGGACCCACCGGGCCTGCGCCAGCAGGTCCCCGGAATCGAGCCGCACCGCCCCCAGCTTGTCGCCGGCGAGGTCGACGGCGGTCCGGACGGCCGCTTCGACGTCATAGGTGTCCACCAGCAGTGTGGTCCCGGGGCCGAGCGAGTCCAGCTGCGCCCGGAACGCGTCGCGTTCGGTGTCGTGCAGGAGGGTGAAGGAATGCGCTGCCGTGCCCACGGTTCGGAGGCCGAAGCGCGGCCGGCCTCCAGGTTCGAGGTTGCGGCGAAGCCCGCGATGACGGCCGCCCGGGCAGCCGCGGCGGCGGCTTCCTCCTGGGCCCGGCGCGAACCCATTTCGATGCAGGGCCGTCCGCCCGCCGCGCTGACCATCCTGGACGCAGCCGAGGCGATGGCACTGTCATGGTTGAGGACGGACAGCACGAACGTCTCCAGGATGCACGCTTCGGCGAAGGTGGATTCGACAATCAGGACGGGGGAGTAAGGGAAGTAGGCCTCCCCCTCGGGGTAGCCCCAGATGTCGCCGGAGAACCGGAAGTCCGCGAGCCGGGCCAGGGTATCGGCATTGACGACGCCGGTCCGGCCCAGGAACTCCAGCTCCGCCGGGCCGAAGCGGAAACCGGCGAGGCCCTCCAGCAGCCGCCCGGTGCCCGCCACGATTCCGTACCGGCGCCCCTCCGGCAGTCCGCGGGCGAACGCCTCGAACACGGTCCGTCGCTCCGCGGCCCCGGAGTGGAGGGCCGCCTGCAGCATGGTCAGTTCGTAGTGGTCGGTATAGAGGGACGAAATGGGGCGGTTCCACTCCGGCGAGGTGTCCATGATTCACCCTAGTCCTCCCGGCGCTGAGGGTCAGCCCGGAGCGTCCGCCGCCGGGTTCCTGCCGTTCTCAGGAGTGGGTGGGTTCCTCGACGAGGGCAGTGGCGATGCTGTCGGCGTCGTCCAGGGCGGCGAGGTAGCGTTCGGCGTCCAGGGCGGCCGCGCAGCCGGTGCCGGCGGCCGTGATGGCCTGGCGGTAGCGGTGGTCCACGGCGTCGCCGCACGCGAAGACGCCGGAGAGGTTGGTGACCGTGGTGGGGGAGTCCACCTTGATGTAGCCCTCGGCGTCGAGGTCCACCTGGCCGGTGAGCAGTTCGGTGCGCGGGACATGGCCGATCGCGACGAAGATGCCGGTGGCGTGCTGTTCGCGGGGTTCGCCAATGCGGGTGTCCGTCAGGGTGACGCCGGTGACCTTAGTATCGCCGTGGATGGCGGTGACGGCGGAGTTCCAGGCGAAGCTGATCTTGGGGTTGTCCTTGGCGCGCTGCGCCATGATCCGGGAGGCGCGGAGCTCGCCCTTGCGGACCACGACGGTGACGGACTTCCCGAAGCGGGTCAGGAAAGTGGCTTCCTCCATGGCCGAGTCTCCGCCGCCGACCACAATGATGTCCTGGTCGCGGAAGAAGAACCCGTCGCAGGTGGCGCACCAGGAGAGTCCGTGCCCGCTGAATTTCTTCTCCTCCGGCAGGCCGAGTTCCTTATAGGCGGAGCCGGTGGCGAGGATGACGGCCGGGGCCTCGTGCGTCTCCCCGGCCGCCGTGACCACACGCTTGAGGTGGCCGGCGAGCCGGACCTCGGTGACGTCGTCGAACACCACCTGCGCGCCGAATTTCTCGGCCTGCTGCTGGAGGCCGTCCATCAGCTCGGGGCCCTGGACGCCGCCGGGGAAGCCGGGGAAGTTTTCGACCTCCGTGGTGTTCATCAGGGCTCCGCCGGCGGTGACCGCCCCGGCGATGACGAGGGGCTTCAGGCCGGCCCGGGCGGCGTAGATCGCTGCGGTGTAGCCGGCGGGTCCGGACCCGATGATGATCAGCTGTTCGGTGGTGGCAGTTTCGGCGGTCATTCGGGTCTCCTGGGTGTGAAGGCTGAAATTTAGCGCGAGGCCGGGGTGGAGTCGCGTACTCCGGGTCCTCAGACCGGCTGCGGCATCGCCGTCAGGGAAGCGAGTTTCTCTTCGCCGATCGGTTCGGCGGCCAGCAGGGGCACGAGGGCGATCCTGTCGGCCAGCGCGCGGACCCTGGTGATTTCCGGGAGCTCGGCGGCGGCGCGGGCCTGCAGGAACGGGGTCTGCGGACGGGCGGCGGCAATGGAGTTGTTGATGACCCAGGCCCACGGGTGGATGCCGGCCCGTTCCAGGTCCTCCTGCAGCCCCTGGGCCTCCAGGACGGGAGTTGTTTCGCCAGGGTGATGAGCAGTACCTTTGTCTGGGCCGGATCCTGAAGCCGCATCAGCGGAGTCACGAACCCCATGGTGCTGCCCACCTGCCGGGCGATCTCGCGGTGGTAGGAGCCGGTGGCGTCCAGCAGCAGGAGCGTATGTCCGGTCGGCGCGGTGTCCATCACCACGAAATTGCGGCGGGATTCCTGGACCACCCGGGAGAACTGCCGGAAGACGGCGACCTCGTCGGTGCACGGGGACAGCAGGTCCTCGGCGAGGGCGGCCCGCCCGTCGGCGTCGAGGCGGTGGCCCTTGGTGGTCATGACGTGGTCCCGGTATTCCTGGATTGCCGCCGCCGGATCGATGCGTGAGACCGTCAGGCCCGGGATGGAGCCGTGCAGGGTTTCGGTGAGATGGGCTGCGGGATCGGTGGTGGTGAGGTGCACGGCGTGGCCACGGCTGGCCAGTGCGACCGCGAGCGCCGCAGCGACGGTGGTCTTGCCGACACCGCCCTTGCCCATACACATCACGAGTCCGTGGCCGTCGCGTTCCAAGTCGGCGACAAGGTCCGACAGTGTGGCATCTCCGAGTTCCGCCGAGGGCGGGGCGTCCGCTGACGTGGTTGCGAAGCTGTCCGGGGTAAACAGGGTCTCCAACGCTGGAATGCCGACCATGTTGCCGGCTTTCAGCTCCAGGACATCGCGGGGGAGCGCGGCAATGCCGCCGGTCATGGCGGCGACGGCCGCGGCCTCGCGGTCCCGCACGGCCTGTGCCAGCGGTTCGTCCCCGACGCTTTGGGGTAGGACGCCGTTGATGACAACAAATCCGCCGGCAATGCCGATCTGGTTGAGCTCCAGGAAGGTCCGCTCGATTTCCGTCAGCGAGGAGGTCTGCGCGCGCGCGACCAGCACGAGGCGCGTCCGGGCGGGGTCGGTGAGGGTCTGGACGGCCTTGGCGTAAACCTGCTTGTGTTTCTCCAGTCCCGATAGGGGGCCGAGGCAGGACGGATCGCCTTTGCCGGCATCGAGGAAGTCGGTCCACGACCCGGGCAGCTGCAGCAGCCGGATGGTGTGGCCCGTGGGCGCCGTGTCGAAGACGATGTGGTCATACTGCCCATAGGCCGTGTCGTCGGCGAGCAGGTTCGTGAACTCGTCGAAGGAGGCGATCTCAGTGGTGCAGGAGCCGGACAGTCCCTCGGCGATGCTCTCCAGTTCGCTCTCCGGCAGGAGTCCGCGGACGGGGGCGATGATCCGTTCCCGGTACGCTGCCGCGGCCTGCTCCGGATCAATCTCCAGCGCGGCCAGGCCGGGCACCTCCGGAATGGCCGTCACGGTGTTCCCGATGCTGACACCGAAAACCTGCCCCACGTTGGACGCGGGGTCGGTGCTGACCAGGAGAACCTGCTTGCCTGCCCGGGCCAGGCTGAGGGCGGTGGCGCAGGCCACGGAGGTTTTGCCGACGCCGCCCTTGCCGGTGAAGAACAGGAAACGGGGCGTGTTCGCGAGGAACTCCATGCCGGTCTAGCAGCAGCCCGTTGAGCCGCCGCCGCCGCAGCAGCCGCCGGACTTCTCGCTGAGGCCGAGCTCCGGGCGGGTCCGCTCCCGGGCCTCGCCCGCGAGGCCGGCGAAGCTGAGCAGCTGCTCCCGGTTCGGGTAGCTGCCGATGGCGACCGTGACGCCGTCGACCATTGTCAGGGGAAGCCCTTTGGAACCGACGGTGTGCAGGAAGCCGCGAACGGACTCGTCGGCACTGAAGGCGGTGGGATCGCTCGCAAGGTTGTGGCGCGCGATGTCAGCTCCGAGGCCCTGGAGATGACGCACGTCGGCGGTGACCTCAAGGAGGGACTCGTCGACGTCGGGGCCGCAGACTCCGGTGTCGCAGCACAGTGCGGATTCGTAGATACGGATGGCAGGCATGTGGGTCTCCTTGGCGGAAGTGCGATCGAATGCGTGTTCAGTATATCGAGGTTTGTCGATAGATAGGGCGGCGCGGGGCTCTTCAGTTGTCCCCGGTCTTCGAGTACCTTGTCCCCATGGCCAAGGACGAAGCCACCATCACGGTAGACAGCCCCAGCGGACAGCGGAACCTGCGGATCTCCAGCCCCGGCAGGATCCTGTGGCCGCAGCTCGGTCTCACGAAACTGGACCTCGCCCGGTACATTGTCGACGTCGGGGACGCCTTCCTGGCGGCGAACGGCAACCGGCCCGTGACGCTCCAGCGGTTTGGCGGCACGATCGAGGGCGAGCAGTTCTTCTCGAAGAATCCGCCGCGGGGCGCCCCGGACTTTGTGCGCTCGGTGATGGTGGTCTATCCCAGCGGACGCTCGCATCCGCAGCTCGTGATCGACGAGATTGCCGCCGCCGTCTGGGCGGTGCAGATGAACACGGTGGTGTTCCATCCCTGGGCCTCGCGGGCCGGCAACCCGGACAACCCGGACCAGCTACGGATCGACCTCGACCCGCAGCCGGGCACCGGATTCGACGACGCCGTGCCGGCCGCGCTGGAACTGCGCTCCGTGCTGTCCGAGGTAGGGCTGGAGTCCTTTATCAAGACCTCCGGCAACCGGGGACTGCATGTGTTCGCCCCGATCGAACCCAGCCATGAGTTTCTCGAGGTGCGGCACGCCGTGATCGCCGCCGCCCGGGAACTGGAGCGGCGGATGCCGGACAAGGTCACCACGGCCTGGTGGAAGGAAGAGCGGGGCACCAGGATCTTCGTCGACTTCAACCAGGCGAACCGCGACCGCACGATGGCCGGGGCCTACAGCCCGCGCGCCCTGCCCGGTGCCACCGTTTCCTGCCCGATCGGCTGGGATGAGCTGGAGCACGTCACCACCAAGGACTTCACCATCACCACGGTGCCGCAGCGGCTCAAGGCCACCGGGGACCCGTGGGCGGAGATGCACGCGAAGCCGGGACGCATCGGAGTTCTGCTGAAGTGGTGGGAGCGCGACGTCTCGGACGGGCTGGGGGAACTTCCGTTCCCGCCGGACTTCCCGAAAATGCCGGGCGAGCCGATGCGGGTGCAGCCCAGCCGGGCCAGGAACAAGGAGTAGGGCAGGTCAGACGCCCAGCAGGCGTTGGCCGTTGAACCAGCAGACCGTGCGCAGCCAGTCGTCGTCGAGCCGGGGCTCCTTGTCGCGGAGCCGTTCCAGCGCCTCCAGCTGATGGGCGTAGGCGTACGGGATGTTCGGGAAGTCGCTGCCGAGCACAATCCGCTCCGGCATCGCGGCCAGCCGCGGCAGGAGCTCGGGCGGAAACGGTGCGGCGGCTTCGAAGAAGTCCGTGAAGACCATGGTGGTGTCCAGGTGAATGCGGGGGTACGTCCCGGCCAGGTCCAGGAACTCGCGGTATTCCGGGGCCCCCAGATGGGCGACGACGGCGGTCAGCTGGGGATGGCGGCGCATGACCCCCTCAAGCTTGTCCGGGCCGGTGAAGCCGGGACGGGGAACCGGGCCGCTGCCGACGTGCACAACGACCGGAACGCCCGTCTCGGCGAGCAGGCCCCAGACCGGGTCGAGGACCGGCTCGCGCAGATCGAATCCGCCCACCTGGGCGTGGATCTTGAAGACCCGGGCGCCGCGTTCCAGGGCCGACCGCACCTGATCCAGGACACCGTCCTCGGGGAAGAAGGTGGCGCTCGGGACGCAGTCGGGCTCTGCTGCGGCCAGTTCGAGGGCAAAGTCAGTGAGTTCCGCCGCCATGCCCGGGCGGTGCGCGTAGGTCAGTGCGGTGAAATGGCGCAGCCCCAGCTGCCGCAGCCGGGCCAGCCTGCTCGCCTCGTCCGTGCGGTAGGTAATGGGCCAGGGTCGGCCGATGAGCGGGCCGGCCTCGTCGAAGTGCGCCCACACCCGCCGCAGCATTCGCTCCGGAAGGAAGTGCGTATGGATATCGATCAGGCCCGGAAGCCCGAGCCGTCCCCACCACTGCGGCACGTCAGCGTCCCGCATCGTCTCCACCGGCACGTCCATTGGGTTGTTCACGCCCACAGTCTGTCACGCCGTGCCGTGCGCAGTGCCCCGGGCCGGGCAGGCGCGCCGAGGGACACGTGCGGCCTCCGCCACGCTCAGTTCAGCGCCGGATACGACGCCAGGATGTAATCGGTGGCTGCCGGTCCCGCCATCCGGAGCCGGCTGCGGCCGGGCTTGATGCGGTGGGCCTTCAGGGCAGCCCAGAAGCCCGAGACAGGGTGCGGTGCGGCGTTGTGCAACAGGCACCAGCTGATGTACAGCCCGTAGAGCTGGTCCTTCCGCAGCGAGTTGCCGTCGTCAGTTCCTTCGGTGGTTGCCTCGGCAAGGAAGCGGTCGATGTGGGCAGAAGCAGTCAGTGAAGCGGCCATGGTTGGCTCTCTTCCGTGCTGTGCGGTGAATGCCGCCATGTGGCTACAGCAGCGTGTCCTGCGGCGCCGTGCACAAGGCGCTGAAGGGGTTGGCCCGAAGGCCGGGGCCCGGTGTTATACCGGAATGTCTACAATGTAGATATTAGGCGTAGACTACGTGTTAGGCAAGTGGTGCCGCGGTCGCGGCGCCTGGCCCGAAGCTTGAGGAAGTGGCACGCACCATGACAATCCCGCAGCAAACCGCAGGCGACGAAGCCCGCAGTGGCGCCCGGAAAAACCGCCTCAGCCGCGAAGTCGTTCTGGCCGCCGCGCTGAAACTTGTCGACGACGAGGGGCTGGAGGCGTTGACCATGCGCCGGTTGGGGCAGGCCCTGCACCGGGACCCGATGGGGCTGTACCGTTACGCCGCCAACCGCGCCGCGCTCCTGGACGGCGTCACCGAGCTCGTCCTGGACGAGCTTGCCATCTTCGGTGACGACCCGGACTGGCAGGGACAGCTGCGGCGCATCGCCCACGACCTTCGGCTGCTCGCTCTCCGCCATCCCAACGTGGTCCCGTTGCTGGTGACCCGCCCGCTCTCCACCCCGCTTGGTCTCCGCCCGCTGGGCACCCTTCGGCCGCTGGAGCAAATATTGGGTCTGCTGATCGACGCCGGTTTCACCGCCTCCAATGCCCTGCACGTCTACCGCGCCTACTATGGTTTCCTCTACGGCCACATCCTCAACGAACTCCAGGAGTTCATCGTGGACCCCGACGAGAACGAGGCCTTGCTGCGTCTTGGCCTCCACCGCCTGCCGCCGAAGGAATTCCCGCGGCTGCGCGCCCTGGCTCCCCAGCTCGCCGACTATGACGGCGCCGCAGAACTGGATGAGGGGATCACCATCCTTCTGTCGGGGCTATCGGCCCACCTTGCCGCCCCGGTGATCAAGAAGGACTGAGGACACGATGTTCATTCTCTTCGGACTCAGGACCGTGCAGCACCCCCTGCCCGGCCGTCCGGCCAGTTGCCAGCGCTGCGGGCGGTTCGTTCACCACGGACTGGAAGAGCGGTCCACCAGGTTCACGCTTTTCTTCATCCCGGTGTTCACCACGTCGCGGTCCTACCGCATCACGTGCTCGAATTGCGGAACGGTCAACAGCCTGACGCGGCGGCAGAAGAACTCCCTGGCACGTTAGTGTGACCCCCAGCCCTCTGGTGTGACCCGGGCATGCCCGTGCCCGGGCGTGTGTCTGGCCTGCACGGTCGAGGCGGCGGGCTCAGCGGCGGCGGACGGTGCGCAGCACGCCGCGGACCGAGTAACCGACGGCACACACGAGCGGGACCAGCCCGGCAAGGACGGCGATGGTGTTGGGCCGGAACGACACCTGCCCGTCCCCTCCCCGGCAGTACACGCCCAGCGGGAGCACAAAGCCTCCTCCGCCGCCGCCGGCAGCGGGCCCTTCGCCGGCCCCGGCAGCTGCGCCGGCGGGGCCGGGCCCGGAGTTCCCGCCGCCGCCGAAGCCGAAGGACACCAGGGCCACCGGGATCAGTTCTTCACCGTCCACGGTCACCGCCGGTCCGTATGCCCTGGACACACCCACGTTTTTGAACGTCTCCGTGAGAGACGACAATGCTTCAGTCATCCCACGACCATAGGTGCCCCGCGCGGGCGAGCACCAGAGGCATTGGCCCCGGAACCGCAATGCGGCAGGGCCATCCGGCCCCTGTTCGTCTGCGGACCGCCGAAATAGATTGGAAGCGGACTAAGGCGCCGGAAGAAAGGTCATGATTATGAGCAAAAAGAGCGGGGTGGCACCACGGCTGGCGGAAGTGCTCTCCGTCGTCCTGGGCACGGCGGAGATCCCTGTGCGGCTGAAGGCCTGGGACGGTTCGGAGGCCGGCCCCGTCGGCGCGCCGGTCATCGAGTTCCGCTCGCGGCGGGCGCTCCGCCGGATGCTGTGGTCGCCCGGGCAGCTCGGCCTCAGCCGCGCCTACGTTGCCGGGGACATCGACGCCCCGGGCGACATTTTCGCGAGCTTCGCGGCCCTGAGTTCCACCGGTAAGTTCACGGAGCCCGGGCCCTTCCGGCGTCCCACTGTCCGCGAACTGGCAACCATCCTGAGGAACGCCGCCCTGCTCGGCGCGCTGGGCCCGAATCCGGCGCCACCCCCGGAGGAAGCCCGGATCGTCCGTGCCGGCCGGCGGCACACGCGGCAGCGTGACGCTGCGGCCATCTCGCACCACTACGACGTCGGCAACGACTTCTACGCCCTGGTCCTGGGTCCGTCGATGGTCTACTCCTGCGCGGTCTGGCAGGACGAAGGCACCGGACTGGAAGCCGCGCAGGACGCCAAACTCGATCTGGTCTGCCGCAAGCTGGGACTGCGGCCCGGCATGAGGGTGCTGGATGTCGGCTGCGGCTGGGGGAGCTTCGCCCTCCACGCGGCGCAGAACTACGGAGTCGACGTCGTGGGCGTGACACTTTCGGGGGAGCAGGCGGCCATGGCGGGCAAGCGCGTGGCGGACGCCGGCCTGACAGACCGGGTGTCCATCCGTATCCAGGACTACCGCGATGTTGCCGACGGGCCGTTCGACGCGATCAGCTCCGTCGGCATGTCCGAACACGTGGGCCGCGAACAGATGCCCGGGTATGTCGCCAGGCTGCACGGCCTGCTCCGGCCCGGCGGCCGGCTGCTCAACCACGCCATTTCCTGGAACGCGGGGCCCACCGCCCCGGATCCGGACTCCTTCATCCCGCGCTACGTGTTCCCGGACGGCGAGATGCTGGCCCTGGCGGAGATGGTGGGAGCGCTGGAATCCGGCGGACTGGAAGTCCTCGACGTCGAGGCCCTGCGCCGGCACTATGCCCTGACGCTGCGGGCCTGGGTGCGGAACCTGGAGGAGCACTGGAGCGAGGCGGTGCGGCTGGCCGGCGAAGGCCGGGCCCGGGTCTGGCGGCTCTACATGGCCGCCAGTGCCCTGGGCTTCGAGTCCGGAATGACCGGCGTCAACCAGATCCTGGTGCAGCGGCCCGGCGGCGAGGAACCGCCTTTGCGCAGGACCGCCTGGATCTGACGCCGCCGATGCCTCAGCCGGGGCGGTGCGCGGCGATGAAGGCCGCGGCGGATCCCGCCAGTGATGCCCCGACCTCCTCCGTGCTGCGCCTGGTCCCTTTGACATCGAAGGTGTGGCCGCCGCCGTCGCGCCACTCAAGGGTCGCTGCCGGACCGACCCTTGCCGCCACGGCCTCCAGCAGTTCCGGCGTCGCAAACGGGTCGCGCGTGCCTTGCAGGAAGAGCATCGGCAGGGTCAGCCCGTAGAGGTGCTCATCGCGGAGCTTCTCCGGCCTGCCCGGGGGATGGAGCGGGTAGCCGAGATAGATGAGTCCGGCCGCGGGCATCCCCTCGGCAACCGCCATCGAGGCCATCCGTCCGCCAAAAGACTTGCCTCCGGCCCACAGCGGTTCGCCCGCCGACCGGGCAGCGGCGTCAGCCATGGCCGCGCGCCAGGCCGCAATCGCTGCCGGAGGCTTGTCAGGGAACTTCCGCCCGGCTTCCCGGTAGGGGAAGTTGAAACGGAGCGTGGCGATTCCCAGCCCGTTCAGGGCGCGGGTGAATCCGGCCAGGAACGGGTGTTCCATGCCGGCCCCGCCCCGTGGGCGACAACCAGGGTCGCCGACGCCGTCCCGGGACGGGCGTAGAGACCTGAAACGGCGGACTCGCCCACGCTGATCGTGACGGGCAACTCGGGGATGGTCATAACTCCATCATGACGGCTGCGCGGGCTGCGGATACCGCAGTGCGGTGGCTAGGCTGTCATTATGAGCAACACCGAGGTGGCACCCCAGGAAATCCTGTGCGAAACCGATGACAGCTGCGTGGGCGTGGAAGTTCTGGTGCCCCGGCAGGTCCCGCTGGGCGGGCCGCGGGCGATGGACGTCAGACGCACGCTGCCGCAGCGCCAGCGGAGCCTCATCGGCGCCTGGTGCTTTCTTGACCACTACGGCCCGGACCGTGTCGGCGAATCGGGGGGCATGCACGTGCCGCGCCATCCGCACACGGGCCTGCAGACGGTCAGTTGGCTGTTCACCGGCGAGATCGAGCACCGCGACTCGGCCGGTTTCCACGCCGCAGTGCGGCCTGGCGAGGTCAACCTGATGACCGCCGGACGGGGCATTAGCCACTCGGAGTTCTCCACGCCCGGGACCGACGTGCTGCACGGGGCGCAGCTGTGGGTTGCCCTGCCGGACAGTGCCCGCCAGATGGAGCCCACCTTTGAGCACTACCGACCCGATCCGTTGTCCGGACCCGGCTGGGTCATGCGGGTCTTCCTGGGATCCGTGGCCGGGTCCACCTCGCCGGTCACCACCCACACACCGCTGCTCGGAGCTGAAATCCTGCTGGACGCGGGGGCGACCCTGAATCTGGACACCGAGCCGTCCTTTGAACACGGGCTGCTGGTTGACGCCGGAGCCCTCATGGTGGACGGCCACCCGGTCGCCAAGGACCACCTCGCCTACCTGCCGGCCGGGCGGACCTCCCTGACCCTGGCGGCTGGCGTCGAACCGCTGCGGGTGCTGCTAATCGGAGGCGAACCCCTGGGCGAGCAGATCGTGATGTGGTGGAACTTCGTGGGACGCAGCCATGAAGAAATCGTCGAATACCGGGCGCAGTGGCAGGCGGAAATCGGCGCCGAGGACGCACTCGCTGATGCCGGGACGGAACCCGCGGGCCTGCGCTTCGGCACCTTCCCCGCGGGTGAACCGGCGCCGCTGCCGGCGCCTGCACTCCCGAATGCCCGGCTCCGACCCCGCGACTGAAGCCGGCCGCTGAGCCTGTCCACTGCCGGCGCGGCCCGAGCGAACATCCCACTTTGAAACGAGACCAATGCAGACCGCCATCACCATCCGCAACAACCCGGACCGGCCGCGCTATGAGGTGCTCGACGGCGACACTGTCATCGGCCAGGCGGCCTACGTCGACGACGGCGAGGGGCACCGGATTTTCTACCACACCGCCATCGATGCGGAGTACGGCGGCCAGGGGCTCGCCGGCCGGCTCGCGGCTCAGGCCCTGGACGAGACGGTCGCCGCCGGTTTGAAGATTGTCCCGGTGTGCCCGTTCATCAAGAAGTTCCTTCGAAAAAATACCCGGTACGCGGCCAGTGTGCAGCGCCGCACCCCAGAGCTGCTCGCGGTTCTTGATGCCGCGCTGGCGCAGCGCTCCCGGCACTGACCCGCGGCCCAGGTTCCCGGCACAGCACCGCACAGCATGGCCTTGGGCCGGGTGTCAACCGCCCGAGCATCGTGCCGCCGTCGCATTTGTGGTCTACGGGCCCGGTCAGGAGGAGAATAAATACGGCAAGGCATTCAGGAGAGTGAAGGAGTCCGCAACCGTGTTCCCTGCGGCGCACATGCGCGCGGTGGTTCGCCGGGACGGGTACCTGCCCATCGAGGATCATGGTCTCATCGGCGACGGGTCCACCTGCGCCCTCGTCGGCCGCGACGGCGCCATCTCCTGGCTCTGCATCCCGGAATTCGACAGCCCGCCGTTCCTCGCCGGCATCCTCGATCTGGAGAACGGCGGCCGTTTCGAGATCGCGCCGGTCTCCATCCATTCAGCGGCCCAGCGGTACATGGAGGACTCCTGTGTCCTGGTCACCACGCTTGCCTCGGACCGCGGCACCCTGCAGATCACGGACTGCCTGACCCTTCGCTCCGGCGCCGACCTGGTCGAACCCGTGCCCGCCGGCCGCAGCGAACTGCTCCGGCACGTCCAGGCCGTGGGAGGCGACGTGCGCCTCCGTATCCGGCTGGAGCCCAAGACCGGCGTCACCTTCGACGAGCTCGCCGGCGGCTGGCGCTTCGACTGGCACAGCGGGCGTGTGTCGGAAGTCTATCTGTGGACGTCAGTGGAGCTGGCACCGGACGGGCGGGGACTGTCCGCGGAGCTGACGCTGCGGGCCGGGGAGACCATCACGGCAACCGTGCATTGGTCCGGGCGGTTCCGGCTCCGCCAGCACCCGGATCCAAGGAAGCTCATCGATCAGACAGTGGCCGCCTGGCGGCGCTGGGCCTCCGCGCTGGACTGCCAGGGTTCCCAGGCGGAGCTGATGAAGCGCTCGGCGCTGACCCTCAAGCTGCTGGACCACGCAGAGACGGGCGCCATCATGGCCGCCGCGACGTCCTCCCTGCCCGAGTGGCCCGGAGCACCGCGCAATTGGGACTACCGCTACACCTGGGTGCGCGACGCGTCCTTCTCGAATTACGTGTTCCGGCGCATCGGTGACCGCAGCGACGCGGAGGTCTTCCTCGCCTGGGTGCTGACGAATGTTGAGAGGGACGGCGTACCCCACGTGATGTACGCCCTGGACGGCTCGCAGCCGCCGGAGGAGATCCAGGACCCGTTGCTGCGCGGCTACCGCGGCTCTGCCCCGGTCCGGTGGGGGAACGGTGCCATCCACCAGCAGCAGCACGACGTCTACGGGGAGATCATCGATATCGCCTACCAATGGTCGAGCAGCGGCGCGCGCGTGGACGCACGGCTCTGGGCCGCGCTGGTCCCCATCGTTGAACTGGCGATCAGCAGCTGGCGGACCCCGGACAGCGGACCCTGGGAGATCCGGTCCACGGGCCGCCCGTTCACCTACTCTGCTGCGCTCTGCTACGTGGCCGTGGACCGGGCCATCCAGATTGCGCGCAAGCACGGGCTGCCCTACCCGAAAGGGAGGTGGGAAGCCGCAGCCAAGGAGATCCGCGAGGCCGCACTGACTCAGTCGTGGAACCCGGAACTGCAGACGTTTACCGAACACCTCGGCGGTACCGGCGGCCTGGATGCGGCACTTTTGACGCTGCCCGTCCGCAACGTCATAGCCTTCGACGACCCGCGGATGGTCGCCACCACCAAGGCCGTAGCCGAGGGCCTGGACGCCGGGAACGGGCTGCTGTACCGCTACCTCCCCGAGGTATCCCCGGACGGGCTGCCGGGAGGCGAGGGCGCATTCTTGCTGTGCAGCTTCTGGCTGGTGGACAACCTCGCCGGCCAGGGCCGGCTCGAGGAGGCTTACGCGTTGTACGAGACGCTCTGCGGCCGCGCGAACCCGTTGGGATTGTTGCCGGAACAGATCCATCCGGAAACGGGGGAGTTCCTGGGGAATTTCCCGCAGGCCTTCAGCCACGTCGGCGTCCTGGCCAGCGGACTGCGACTTCTCAAGGCCGGACGGCGGGCCGCGTCAGGCGTGTGACGCCGCCCCGCCAGGCTGCCCTTCAGGCGGTGGCTGGAGCCGGGCCCCCGCGGCGAGGAGGGCCTCGATCGCCCGCGCGGGTCCGGGGCGGGAGAGCAGGTATCCCTGCCCCAGGCGGCAACCCAGGCCGCGGAGCGAAGCCAGTTGCGCGGGGTCCTCGATGCCTTCCGCGATCGCATCCAGGTTGAGCTTGTGCGCCAGCCCCAGGATGCCCTCGAGCAGGGCGGCGGACGGTCCGTCGGCGGCGTCTCCGGCAAGGAACGAGCGGTCGATCTTAAGGATATCGGCGGGCAGATCGGCCAACGTGCTCAGCGACGAGTAGCCGGTCCCGAAGTCGTCGATGGCGATGCGCACCCCGAGGCTCTTCAACCGGTTGAGCGCGGCAATGCCTCCGTCGACGCTGCTGGCCAGCGCAGTTTCGGTGACCTCCAGGACGACCTTGTCCGCCTGTGAAGCGGGGTCCCTCAGGATGCTCTCAATCGCGGCCAGGTTCCGGGGGCTGGGCAGTTGGAGGGTGGAGAGGTTGATGGAGACCCACAGGTTTCCGCAGTGGTTCATCGCGGCCCGCCAGCGGGCGGCCTGCCGGCTGGCGGTGCTCAACACCCAGCGGCCGATCGCTTCGATGTCTCCGGTCTCTTCGGCCAGCGGGATGAATTCCCCGGGCTGCAGCAGTCCCAGCGTGGGGTGGTTCCAACGCACGAGCGCCTCCACACCCACGATTTCGCCGGTGCGCAGCTCGGCCACTGGCTGGTACTCAAGCTGAAGTTGCTGCCTGGCTACCGCTGTGGCGAGGTCCGCGCGGAGGGCTGCGCGGTGCGCCATCCTGTCGTAACCCTCGGCGTCGAACCGCTGGTAGCGTCCCTTGCCGCCCTGCTTGGCCATGTACATGGCGAAGTCCGCCTGCCGCGAGAGCTCGGCCGGCTCCCCGGTGTCGGGCCGGCGAAGCGCGGCGCCCATACTCACTGAAACCTTCAAGCGCACGTCGCCGACGGAGAACGGGGGCCGCAGTGCGTCGTGAATCCGTTCAGCGATCGCGGCTGTGACGGATCCGTCGGCGTCGTCCCCGACGACGATCGCAAACTCATCACCGCCGAGGCGGGCGGCAAGGTCGTGGGCCCGTACGCAACCCTGCAGGCGGCCGGCAAGCTGGATCAGGAGCGCGTCTCCGCCGTCGTGCCCGAGTGAGTCGTTGACGTCCTTGAAGTCGTCGACGTCAATGATCAGCAGGCCCTCGTGCCGGAACCTGCGTTCTGAACCGGGCCTGAAGGACGCCGCGAGTCGCTCCGTCAACGCGGCACGGTTGGCGAGCCCGGTCAGCGGATCATGGGTGGCGCGGTGGGTCAGCGCCCGGTGGCTGTCCTGGACCGCGGCGGCCATGGCATTGAACGCCGTGGCCAGTTCGCCGAGTTCGTCGTGCCGGACGACGGGAATGCGGTGGCTGTAGTCGCCGGTTTTCAGTTTGAGAACGCCGCTGTGCAGGCCCTCGATGGGCCGGATCAGGAACCTGACCATTCGGCTGCGGAAGTAGACGACGCCGGCAGCGGCCAGGCCGAACAGGGCGCTGCGGGCCGCGATCACAATCTGCTGGAGTTCGGCGCTGTAGGCCAGACCGGATTCCATCGATTCCAGGGCTGACCGCTGGATCCCGTCCAGCAGGGAGCGGACACCGGCGCCGGACGCGGCGAGCCCCGGAGACTCCGCTACCCGGTTTCCCGTGAGGCCCTGCACCTGGCCATCCCACAGTCCGTGTTCCGTGAGGCCGCTCTGCCACGCCGCGCGGGCCCGGCCCGCGGCGGCGCCCATGTCTCGCTCCGCCGGCAGGGACCGGATGGCCTCATCGAAGCGGCGGGCAAGGTCCCCCTGCTGCTGCAGGAACGCCGACCGGTCGACCGGGGCGCCGGACAGGAGCCGGTGGCCGGCCAGCTCGTGGGCGTCGAGGGCGGAGCGCAGCCCCGCGACGGTATCCGAGACACCTTGGAGCTGGGCGGCCGTTTCCTGGACCTGGTCCGCGACGCCCCGGACGCCGACAATTGTTGCCAGAGCCCCCACGAGCAGCGCCACCAGCATCAGGGCGAAGGCCCTCGACCATTCCGTCTTGAGACTCCAGCCGCGCCCTGGGCGTGGGGTTCCGGTGCCAACCCCAACAGCTCCGGCCCCGGACGTACCGGTGCCGGAGCTGTCAAAAGCAGACTGGCCATCCACGGCGTCGTCGGCCACGCCCGGAGAGTCCTCCGGCTTGGTGGTCCAGTTCCGCATGATTCCCGCCTCCGGCTCCGTGCCGGCAGGCGCCGCATCGTCAAAGAGGAGCGTATCGGAACGTGCCGGGCACGGCATTCGCGGCGGCGTTGTGGCCGGAATGTGAAGCGGTGTTTAGCTCATGCAGTCAGCGCAGTACGAGTGCCCTGCCTTCTCGCGGGCGAGTTGCGAGCGGTGCCGGACGAGGAAGCAGGAGTAGCACGTGAACTCGTCGTCCTTCTGCGGAATGACGGTGACCGTCAGTTCCTCGCCGGACAGGTCGGCGCCCGGCAGTTCCACGCCTTCGGAGGTGTCGGCCTCATCGAGCTCGCGGGTTACGCTCCGGGCGTCCGGAGCATTCGCGGAGCGAAGTGCCTCCAGCGAGGCGTTGCGTGACTCCGCAACGTCGGATCGGACTTCGTCATAGTCGGTTGCCACCTGGTTAATTCTCGATTCCGTTGTTCTGGGTTTCCCGGGATAGAACGGTACAGCATCTATCCGTTAATTGGCTGGGTGTACAGAGGCGGCGTGCAGTGACACTCACAACACCGGCACTCACACCAGCGAAACCCACTCCACCGGTGCGTGGCGGCCGCGGGGGCCGTGCAGGTGTTCGACGATCTTCGTCCGGATTTCACGTGCCGTTCATGCCGCGGTCCTAGGCTGATTCTTCAAGCACCGTCCGCCAGAAGGGATCCGTGATGGCCGATATCGCCGCAGTACTCGGGAGGCTCACGCCAGAGGAATTTGACGGCCTCCGGGCCCTCGGCCCGGCAGGGCACCTGCCGAGGCAGCTCACCGATGCCCTCGACCGCGCAGCGGGCGGTCCGGGCGCGGGACGTGGGTACTACGTTCCCACCGGAAGCGTCAGCGCCACGGGCGGACCCCACTTCGTCCTGCGCAGCGACGTCACCGGCTGGTTGTTCGGTTCCGCTGCCCCGGTGCCGCAAGCCCACGGCGACGTTTAGGAGCCCCGGCGCTGTCCTACGCCGGCGCGGTTCTGCTAGCTGGTGACCCGGATGAACAGCGGATCCATCGGCTGCCCCGCGGCATACTGGCCGTCGAAGAGGTCTGACCCTTCCGGGGAAATGACGACGTCGACGTGTTCCCAGACCAGCGAGCCGTCGGTGAGCCGGGGTCTCGACGGGCTGAGGAACGCGACGACGGTGCGGTCCTGGCCGCCGCCGTCGCCGGTGCTGATGGAGAGCACGCCGCTGCCGGCCGTGAAAGTGATCCACGGGTCCAGCAGCCGGACCAGCAGCATGCCGTGGTGGCCGGCGAGCCGGACGTCACCCCGGAAGCGCAGCACGCCGGTGCCGCGGGCGACGTCGTAGTCGGACGATTCGGGGCTGAAGCAGAACAGGGACGACCCGGCCACCGTCGCACCCTCGGTCGCTGAAACGGACCCGTCCGGCAGGCTGGTGATGTAGTCGATGAAGCTGCGTTTGATGCCCCAGCTTAGGCCCAGCGCAGGCAGCGGATCGGGTGAAGCGGACGCTGGGTTCACGTAGGTTCTCCTGTTGCTGAAAGGCTGATCCTCTGAGCCTAGCGGCCGATTGCCCGCGTGATGAACTGCCGCCCGGGTGGCGTGACATCCGGGGTATTTCTCTGAGGGCGTAGGGAGCGCCGGACTACCCCGGACGGGCCGGTGGTTGACTTGAATAAGTACCAATTCCAGGAGGTGCGCTGTGGCCACTGCCACCAATCGGGTTCCCGTCCCCGAGGCGTCCGGGGACCCGCTCGATTCCTACTCCGCCACGGTCATTCGCGTAGCCGCTGCCGTGACCCCCCACGTGGCAGCGCTCGAAGTGGGCGGCGCCGGCCGGCGCGGCCAGTTCCGCATGGGCGCCGGCTCCGCCGTCCTGTTCACCTCGGACGGGTACCTCCTCACCAACGCCCACGTGGTGGGTGGTGCCCAGCGGGGCAGTGCGGTGTACTCCGACGGGACCCGTACTGCGGTGGAGGTGGTCGGCTCGGATCCCCTTTCGGACCTGGCTGTTGTTCACGGCAGGGCCCCGACGGCGGCCCCGGCGGAGCTTGGCGATGCGGAGTCGCTCAAGGTCGGGCAGTTGGTCATCGCCGTCGGAAACCCCCTGGGACTCTCGGGCTCGGTGACCGCCGGTGTGGTCAGCGGGCTGGGCCGTTCCATCCCGGTCTGGTCCGGTCGTAACAGGCGCATGATCGAGGACGTCATCCAGACTGACGCTGCCCTCAACCCGGGCAGCTCCGGAGGGGCACTCGCCGACTCGCGGGGAAGAATCGTTGGCATTAACACCGCGGTGGCCGGCGCCGGGCTGGGTCTGGCGGTTCCGGTCAACGCCACGTCGCGACGGATCATTGCGGCGCTGCTGAAGGACGGGCGTGTACGCCGGGCCTATCTCGGCCTCGTCAACACCCCGGTCCAGTTGCAGCCCAGTGCAGTGGTCCGGACCGGGCACCGCGAAGGGCTGCTGGTGGTCGAGGTCCTGCCCGGTTCACCCGCCGAGCGGTCGGGACTCCGGGCGGGCGATGTGCTTATCAAGGTCGGCGAAAAGGCCGTTTCCAATGCGGAAAGTCTGCAAAAGCTGCTGTTTGCCGAAGCGATTGGCGTGCCGCTCGAGCTGGCCGTGCTGCGTGACGGAACGGAAATGCGGGTACTCGCCGTCCCCGAGGAAATGACGGAGAAGTAACAGCCGCCCGCCCCGCCGGAGCGTGCTGGCCGGAGGCAATGTCCCAGGCCTTTGTTCACAGGGCGTGATAAAGCCGCCTACCCGATGGGCTGGCGGCAGCTGTGAGTGAAGATACTTGCCCGACAGCCCCTGTACTCGCATAACTCGTGGCGGATACTTGGCGGCCCTCCAGGGTGTACCCGACTTTCCGTGCGGTAAAGGAACGGGTAGCTGCATTCCTTGTTGCGCCCCATTTTGCGTGTCACGGTTTTCCTAGAAAGCCGAAGGAAGTGAGTCTCAGCACGGCGTTCCTATAATTCCTTCCGGCTCTCCGAATATGAATAAATGATGCCTGGGGAAATCGGAGATCATGGTGGATAAAGTGGGCGGTTCCACGCCGGCAATTTCGGTACGACTATTCGGAACATTCGAAGTCCGGCGAAATGGTGCAGTACTCAGGGCAGCGGACATGGGAGGCTGCAAGCCCCGGCACATTCTGGAGATCCTTTTACTGAATCTGGGGACACCTGTGTCCAAGACGCGCCTCGTGGAGCTTCTCTGGGGGCCGCAGGCCAGCGACGGCGCAGTCGCCACCCTGGAGAGCTACGTCAGCGGCATTCGCCGGGCGATCCAGCCGGGCAACACCAAGTCGGGTCCGCTCCGCACCGCGAACGGCGGCTACGTGCTCGATCCACAGCTGGTCGAACTCGACCTGTCGGAGTTCCACGGTCTGGTCCGCGCGGCCAGGCAGTCCGCGCCGGCCGAGGCGCATGCCCTCTCGATGCAAGCCCTGGAGCTGGCCGCAGAGCCGCTGCTGGGCTTTGAACTCGTCGCGGACTGGGCAGAGGAGGCGCGAACCCGCCACGCAGCCGAGAAGGTCGCCGCCCTGATTCTCGCGGCAGAGACCGCAGCATTTCTCGACAAACCCGAGCTCGCCATTTCGCTGGCACAGACAGCCGTCCGGTCCGAGCCGCTTAATGAACGTGCGTGGACCATCCTTGTCGCGGGATATGAGCAGGCGGGACTGCCCGTGGAGGGCCTGTCCGCCTATGAACGCTGCCGCCGGCTGTTCGACCGCGACCTGGGCTGCGCCCCGGGACCGGCCCTGCAGGCTGCCCACTTGAGATTGTTGCGGCAGCGCGCTGAAGGAAACACCGAGCTCTCTGAGGTCCTGGCGGCCCTGCTTTATCTGGGGGAACGGCTGCACGGACCCAAATGCACGCAGCTTGCCGCCGAGGAAACCCGGCGCATGCAGGAGAACGCCGGCCGGGTCCTCGATTCCTTCCTGCAGCAGGCGCTGGCCACGACCGGATGACCCACCGTCTTTACCCGGCGGCCGTCCCGGGCAGTCACCCGGCCTTGACGACCGGGAGCTCGGCCCAGTGGGTCGTATACCGGGGGGACAGCATGTCGCGCCTCATGGTCCAGTCCGGCCCGCCCCGGAGTCCGGCGTGGCCGAGCCCGATGGAGCCGCGCCCGTACCTGCTGCTGACCTGCTCCAGCAGCGAGCCGATGCCGCGTTCCTCGTGCGGGTTTTCGAAGATCGCCAGGGGCGCCTGATTTCCGGTGGGGCGCAGATCGGTGACCATGATCCCCGCGCGGACATACGGGAGGCCGTCGTCGACCCTGGGGAGCAGCGCGTACGCCGCCCTGGCCAGGAGGAGCGGGTCAGCGGTGGGCATCGGCAGCGGCACGCACACCGAAGGGTAGGAGCTGGCGTGCCTGCTGTAGTGGGATGTGGCGGCAAACGCGGTCAGCACCTTTGCCTGCAGTCCGTGCCTGGCCAGCCGTGCACTGGCCTGCTGGGCATAAACGCCGAGGACCTGGCGCAGCCCGGCGCCGGTGGTGATCGGGGTGGCGAAGGAACGGCTGAAGATCAGCTGGTCGCGGCCGACCCTTTCCTCCTCCAGGGGGATGCAGGCAGTTCCCCGGAGTTCCAGGACGGTCCGCATCAACACCACAGAGAAACGGTCCCGGATCGTGACCGGGTCCGCGCGCGCGAGGTCCAGGATCGAATGGATTCCCAGGGCGTTGAGCCGTTTGGTCAGCCGCGCCGCGACTCCCCAGAGTTCGACGACGGACAGGCCCGCCATCAGCTTCTCCTGCTGGGCCACGGGCACGGCCTCCCAGTGGCAGACGCCGTCGAACGCCGGATTGTGTTTGGCCCACTTATTGGCCAGCTTGGCCAGTGTCTTGGTGCCGGCGATGCCAACGCAGACGGGGACACCGACGTTCCGGCGGACCGCCGTCTTCATGGTGTGGCCCAGCCGGTGGAGCTCCTCCGGGGTGCCGCTGACGCCCAGGAATGCCTCGTCGATGCTGTAGATCTCCAGCCAGGCGGAGTAGCGCCCGAGGAGTTCCATCACCCGGGCACTGATGTCCCCATAAAGCTCGTAGTTGCTGGACCGTGCGACGAGCCCCCATTCCCTGGCCCGGGGTGCGAGCTTGAACCAGGGCTCGCCGAGGGGGATCCCGAGTGCCTTGGCCTCGGGGGAGCGGGTCACCGCGCAGCCGTCGTTGTTGGAGAGCACCACCAGCGGGCGGCCCTCCAGGGAGGGGTCGAAGGCACGTTCGGCGCTGGCATAGAAGCAGTTCACGTCCACCAGGGCGATGCTGCCCCGGCCGGATCCGGCCCTAGACATGGTGCAGGCAGCGGGTCGCGACGCCCCAGATGACCAGATCGGACAGGCCCGGGACCCGGATGTCCGGATAGCGGGGATTGTCCGCCTGCAGCACCACGCCCGAAGCCGTCAGGCGCAGCCTCTTGACCGTGAGTTCGCCGTCCAGGACTGCAACGACGACGCAGCCGTCGCGGGGCTCGAGGGCACGGTTGACGATCAGCTCGTCGCCGTCGCTGATCCCCGCGCCCTCCATGGAGTCGCCGGAGACCCGCACGACATAGGTGCTCGTGATGTCCTTGATGAGGTGCTCATTGAGGTCGATCCGGCCGTCGAAGTAGTCCTGGGCCGGTGACGGGTAGCCGGCGGCGACCGGCACCGGCGAGATCAGGACCGACAGAAGAGAAGTGCCCGCGTCTATCACGCGGGGCCCGATGATTACGCCCACAACACACCTTTATTCGAATATATGTTCGATACATCCAGTGTAGCTCCGGGTGCTGACATTGGGCATTCTTTGCGGAGTGGCCGCTGTCCCAGGCTGCGGGGCCGGCCATTTCAGTTCGCGGACAGGCTGACGAAGTACTCCTGCTGGACCGGCCGCCTGCCCAGCTTCTGGGCCGTGCGCTGCGAGGGCAGGTTCCCTGCGTGGATGTGACCCCAGACGGTGTCCGCGCCCGAGCGTTGGCCGGTCAGGAAAGTTGACTGCACTGCCGGAGCCAAGCCCCTGCCACGCAGGCGTTCCGTCAGAAACACGTCCAGCATGCAGACTGCACGTCGGCCAAAGATCGGTGAGATTGTGGCAGCCACCAACCCGGCAAAGCCGTGGTCGTCCCGGAGCGTCATCAACAAGCCCTGGTCCGCCGCTTCCTGGAGCCCCTCCTCGTAGGACTCTGAAACAAACGGGGCGAGCATCGGGGCATCGGACCGCCACGCTTGATGTCCTTGCTGGTAATCGGCGAACACTTCAGTCGCCGCTTCGGGCCAGGAGATCGTCAGAGCCCCGGTCAGGTCCCGCTCGTCAGCTCTTGCTGCCACGCATAGGGACCCGGCCATGACTGTTGCCCACCTCTCTGTGGCGGATAGGTCGAGGCCTGGCTGCTCCCAAAATGTGAAGCCACGCACGCCCACCCCGTGGTAGGCCTCGGCCACCTGGGCGGCCAGTGTATCCGCAGACTCGGCGTCGTTTACTCGGGCAGTCGTCTTGACCGCCACGAACGGGAAGGCCGGATCGAGGTTGCGGTATCTGAGGCCCGAAATGACGGTGCTCCCATCGCTTGCGTCAAGTAGCCGCTCTGTCATGTTCCCGGTGCTGACGTCGACTCCGAGCCGGCCGATCCTGGCCGCCACAACGTCCGGTAACGCAAGAGCGGCGAGGGACCCTATGTCATCCATCTCGGCCTGCACTGCGTCCTCGGTGTCGTACCCGGCAGGAAGGTAATCCAATACCGGACGGGCGAAGGCGGCGAGTTGGTGGTCCGGCAGTCCAAAGGGGTTCATTGATCCCAAGGCTAACCGAATTGGCCGCTGGAGCTATTCGATCAAAAGCCGCTCCGCAAACTACGGCTAGTTCCATGGAAGACAATCCCCAGGTTCTATGGAAATGGCGGCAGAAAGGGGCGGATCACAACCACTTTGGAGAAGGCATAAAAGACACTATGGGGCGTCCTATAAGTGGTAGAGAAGGGCGGCTCTTGCTTGCTAGGGTCGACCCTGTTGTCCCGCCCGTGAGGAATCGCCTGAAAGGGAAGAGAAGTGAAGGCCAACCACTATGACGATTTCGCCGAGAACTACTCGGCTGAAAATGAGTCCAGCCTCCTCAACGCGTACTACGAGCGGCCGGCGATGATTGGCCTTGTCGGCGACGTGACCGGTCACCGTGTCCTGGACGCAGGGTGCGGCTCCGGGCCCCTGTCCGCGGCACTGACCGCGAAAGGCGCGATCATGACCGGCTTCGATTCCAGTCCTGCGATGCTGGCATTGGCAAGACAGCGATTGGGCGCGACCGCGGACCTGTTCGTGGCCGACCTGAGCAAGCCGCTCCCTTTCGCCGATGACTCCTTCGATGACGTTGTCTCGTCCTTGGTCCTGCACTATCTGGAGGACTGGTCAGCACCACTTGCCGAACTGCGGCGCGTGCTGAAGCCGGGCGGTCGCCTGATCCTGTCGGTCAACCACCCCACAGTCAGCGTTGTCACCCAACCAACGGAGGACTACTTCGCCATCCGGCAATACTCGGAGGAGTACGAGTTCGATGGCAAGTCTGCGGTCCTGACCTTCTGGCACCGACCACTTCACGAGATGATCAGCGCCTTCACGTCGGCGGGATACCGCGTAGCCACCGTGAGCGAACCAGGGCCAGCTCCAGACACGCCGCACGAACTCCTTCCGCCGCGCATCATCAGCGGCGAGAGGACGGCGTTCCTGTCCTTCATCTTCTTCGTCCTCGAAGCAAACAAAACCGCCATGCCCGTTTCGGCCGATGAGGAACTGGCGCCGGGGGTTGTTGGCAGCCGGTGAAGCTGGGCCTACTTCCATGACCGAACAGAATTCAACTGAAATAGCGGCAAAACTCTCAAGCTATGAGTTTCTGGGAATCGAATGGGTGGCAGCCCAGTCGAACGCCAAGAAGGCAAACAGGATCCTCCTCGAATTGCACGGGCTCCCCTCGTTGCCTTGATCAACCCCGAGGGCGACTACTCCTTCACCGCCAAGATGACTCTTCGTGAATACAGAGCCGGCGGATGAAGTTCGACTGGTAGAACGATCCGCGCCGCCCCCGCGGCGGCATGGGGAAGCGGAGTTAGGTGGCATCGTAGGGGGTTCCGAAGAGGGTGATTCCCCATTCCGGGTTGTGCAGCACAATTCCACTTTCCCGGCGCGCAAACTGAAGCGGAGCCTGAAGATACCGTTCCATCCGCGCCCGTTCCTGATCCCACGGGAAGGTGCACGTGTCCACATAGCTTTCCAGTGTCCCCGGATCCGGCGTGATTATTTCCCCGACAATGGTGATCTTGACCGCGTAGGAGGCACAGGGGATCCGCACGGTCATCAGCGGGTGGCCACGAACGATGCCGAACCTTATGGCGTAGTCGCCGGAACTCATTCCCGGACCACGGGGCACGGAGGCCGGCATCAAGGAACCGGAAGTGAAGTACTCACACTCCAGCATTCCGTTGGCCACGGAGTCCTCGGCACGCTGTGGGAGGCATTCATCTGCACCATGCCCGGCGGGGGCTGACGGAACCGATGGAGCCGAGGCGAGGGCCAAGCCTGGCAACAGTCCGGCGCCCGTCCACGGTTCGGCCGAGGCCGACAGTGGCCCGTTGGCTGGTTGCTTGCCGACCGACGTGCCTTGTGGGGGAGCCGAGCCGCAGGCTGCCGTCACCGCGACGATGACGAGGCACGCAACAGACAATAGGGTCGGCGACATGCGTTTGGCATAACGAACGGGTCCCCTGTGCGCAGCCATGATCCGAACACTAGGGGTCCGGGGTTATCACTGCAACGGGGGCACACGGTAACCGCTATGACAAAGGGATGCCGCTGATAGGAATGCCGGTCGGGAGGTTTGCTACTTGTTTGTGGATTTGCTGCGGAACCCGAAAGCTGTACACCCAGTCGGGCCCCAGCAGCAGGCCATCTTGCTCCAGCCGTCGGATCCACTGATCGCCACTCACCAAGATGCCGCAGCACAGTCATCGCCTCAGAGAATGCTGACTCGCAGAAATTTGAGGGATCCAGCAGCGGACCGTGTCGCGGTATTGCTGGAATTCTTCGCCGAACCTTTCCCTGAGGTCAGACTCCTCAAGCGGCCTGACGGCGTAGTTCCACACCAAGGAGCCCACGACTGCGTAGGCGACGACGAGCCAAGACTCGAGGATGAGGCCGACGGCGCCGCCCTGGACAATGCCAGCTACTGCCATCGGATTCCGAATCCAGCGATACGGGCCTGCGATGACCAGACGGTTGGGCATCGCCGATGGCAACGGCGTGCCATCTCCAAATGCCGACATCACTACTGCCGACCAGAAGCCCAGAGCGCTGGCGAGTCCTAGAATCGCGAGACCGATGGGACCTGCAACCGATGGGAAAGGGAGCGTCACCGTCCAGCGCTGCTCGAGTGCCGCTATGGCCAACGGAATCACTGCCAGGAAGAACCCCCAGAAGAGGACGATTTGCCCGAATGTGGAAGCCACATGGCCAGCAGCCTTCCGGCGGCTGCTGGCGGGACGGAATGCGAACGGTCCGCGGACAATCCACGCGGTCGGTATGCGCGCCAGCAGGACGAGGCAGAGAGCGCCCAGCGAACCTGCGGTGGCAGCGCCCATGCTCAGTAGGCCCCAGCCGGCTTCGGTCGTGATGGTGGCATATACCGCCAGCGCGGCGGCGACGACGCCGGTCCAGACGGTAGTCACTACCGCGGCAGCCCTCACGCCGAATGCCGCCGCGGCCGAGGCCATGACGAACAGCGGAATGTCGAAGACCGCCACCACGGCCGGGTCGAGACTGCCGAGGGTCATGTTGCGCACCACGGGCGACACGAAAACCGCGGTCCACCAGAACAAACCGGCGATCGCCTGCACGGCGAAATATGCTCGACCCCACCTAACCGACCGCGTCACCGAATCAAGACAAACATTGATCGTCCCGTCACTTTGTCCCCTAATTTCCTCGAGCAGTTGGGCGCCCCTAAGCGGAAGACGATTATGGCCTTAGCCTACTGACTGTGATCGGTGCGTCTGGCATTCGGTGGGTACCCGACCGCGGCCCCCAAATCGGTAAACGTTAACCAACCGACAATGAGCGATAGAAGCGCGCCATTTCTCGTTGCGACTCTCAAGGGTTTCCCGTCTATAGCGCTGTTGAGCCAGCATTCGGTCGGCCCGATCACTGGCGGATGCGCGCAAAGTCGTTGAAACAGGAATTCTGATACCTTCAAATCGAACCTGCTGAGAGAGGGTTGAGACCCCCCACTTTGACCGGTGTGAAGGGGCCCCGCTCATGGCTTACGTGGTTTGGGCACGTGCTGCACACGGAAGTGCCCAAAAACCCCGGCGAGACCTGGGGCCTGTACCGGAATCGGCTCGATGCAACCGACTCCCCGGAGGAACGGGAAACGTGGTGGACCATCCGGACACACGCCGATGCGGAAACTGCAGCTTTCGGTATGGTTCAAAAGCTGGAAGTGGAAGGCCTGCCCACGCTGTTCCCTCTGCTCGAGCGTGACAAGTTGCTGACAGCTGGCGAGATGATGGGCCCTGTGGACCGCGTCCGCGCCGAGGACCACCACAACTACGATTGAGCTTCAGCCTTCAGCGGACTACCTGATAGCGCACGTGGGTGACGAGCTTGGTACCGCCCACTTCCGTCGGCTCAAGCTTGAGGTTCGCGACGCCGTCCAGCAGCCGCTCGCCCGCCCCCAGGACGATGGGCGCGATGTGGAGCCTCAGCTCGTCGATCAGCCCCGCCGAAAGGTACTGGCGGACGGTCTGCGCTCCTCCGGCAATGGCCACGTCCTTGCTCCCGGCGGCCTTCCGCGCCTGGGCCAGCGCGGATTCGATCCCCTCGGTGACGAAGTAGAACGTGGTGCCGCCCTGCAGTTCCAGAGGCTCCCGCTGATGATGGGTGAGAACGAACACGGGCGCGTGATACGGCGGTTCCTCGCCCCACCATCCCCGCCACTTCTCATCCCACACCCCGGGCCCTGCAAACATGTTCCGTCCCATGATGAAGGCGCCGGCCGCGAGGATGCCTTCGCGCTCGGCTGCATTGGACTCGGGTTCTTCGAACTGCCACCGGTGCAGGAGCTCCCCGCCCTCGCCCAGGGGTTCCGCCAGGCTCTGGTTCGGACCGGCGGCAAATCCGTCGAGGGAGATGGTCAGATCGCACGTGACTCGGCTCATGCGCCCCATCATGTCACCGCCGGCCAGCTTGAAAGAAGGGGGTTGAACTTGGCCTGGTCGGGGGTGGCCACCCAGACTGTCCGCGTGGCGCGGGGTTCCAGCTCGATGTCGGCGGAGAACCGCTCCAACAGGACCTTCACGGCGTCCCGGTCGTCCGCGGTAAGGGCTGCCAGGCGCGAAAACCGGGCGAACCACTGCCGGGCGTACTCCCGTGCGGCCGGAGTCACAGGGGCGACGGCCGTCACCTCGGACCGGGTGACGCGGAACCCGGCGGCCTCGATGACCGGCGTCCAGTCCGGGTGCTGGTTCCACCCCTCGGCCGCCGCAGCGGCGTGGCAGCGCTGTTCCAGCAGCGCTCCGCGCGGCTGGCTGAGGAAGCGGGGCAGGGCGGCGAGCTCAACGACGACCAGGACCCCGCCCGGCGCCAGTGCCCGGCGGACCCCGGACAGCAGCCGGGCGGGGTGGGCGACGTGGTGGAGCGAGGACGATGCCCACACCAGGTCAACCGGCGCCTCGGCCACGGCATCCGCCGTGATCAGGGAGCCGGCCAGCGTGGGGAAGCCGTCGTCGAGGTCGGCCTCGACCACGGCGAAGCCCTGCCCGCGCAGCAAACCGAGCATCTCCGGGTCGTTGTCGACGCACGTCAGCTCGGCCTCGGGGTAGCGTCGGCTCAGCAGTCGGCTCCCTGCGCCGGTGCCGGCGCCGAGGTCAACGATCCTGCGCGCAGCCGGGACCCCGGTCAGGTCCAGGACGGCCGCAAGGTGGTCGCCGAACACCTCGGCATCGAGGTCGAGGACGCGGGGCTGGTCATGACCGCCGGTTTGCTGGTGGGGCTGATGGTCGTTGTGCCGCGTCTGGTGGAGGTGGTGATCCATGATGATCAACTTTCTCTTGGGGCCGAAGGGCCCATGCCGGCGGCGTTCGGCCCATCATCTAGGCCGTGGCGTCGGTGACCCAGCATGATGCTAGAGACGGCGGCTTCCGAGGCGGCCGAGAAGGGGCCGAAGCGACCCTCGACGGCCCACCGGGTTTCCTCTTCAATGAGGTCGGCGTTGATCCGCGCGCCGGACATGACACCCTCGGCCGCCGCGGTGATCACCTGAGCCATCAGGTTGGAGACGTTCCCCGCCGCATACACCCCGCGGACGGCCGTCGCACCACCCATAGCGTCGGTCTCGATAAACCGTCCAGCACCCGACGGGTGCACCTGAGCACTGAGTCCGAGTGATTCCAGCAGCGCGGATCTGGCCTCCATCCGTGTTCCGACCGCCAGGGCCTGCACGGCGAACGATGTGCCCTGGCGGAGCGTGAGCCCCGTGAGGACACCATCGACAGCGTCAACGGAAGCCACGGCGCCGTCGACGACCGTTACGGACCGGGCAGCGAGCTTGTCCCATTCCTCGTCGGTGGGTTCCACGGTGTCGTTGAGGAAAAGGGTGATGTCCCGGGACCACTGCCTGAACAGCAACGCCTGATGGACGGACAGCGGGCCTGTCCCCAGCACTCCGATCTGTTGCCCGCGGATTTCCCAGCCATGGCAGTAGGGGCAGTGCACAACGCCCTTTCCCCATTGCTCCCGCAGCCCGTCGATGGGAGGCAGCTCGTCTGTCAGTCCGGTGGTGACGAGGAGGCGTCTGCCGGAGAACCGGCGGGCATCTCCGAGAATCACCTCGAATCCGTCGGGGGTTCGCCGGGCCGAAACGGCTTCGCCGTCAATAACGGTTCCTCCGTAGGAGAGCAGTTCGCTGCGCCCGATGGACAGGAGTGCCCCGGGGGTCATGCCGTCCCTCGAAAGATAACCGTGGACACCCGCCGCAGGGGCGTTGCGGGGTGTTCCGGAATCGATGACCAGCACCGAGCGCAGCGCGCGGCTCAGCGTCGTGGCCGCGCTGAGTCCCGCCGCGCCGCCGCCAACAATTACAACGTCATACCGTGTGGTGTCCATGCAGGGCTGTCCTTCGTCGCGTCCTGAAAATTCGCCGCCAGCGTCCTTGGGCGGCTACACCAGACTCCATCGCTAGAGCGGATTTTGACAAACATGATTGCCGTTATGGCAAACTGGGTGCATGGAAACTGAGTTTGACGATGTTCTCGGGGCGGTCGGCCCCCGGCTTCGCGCACTCCGTACGGAACGGAACCTCACCCTCGGAGATGTGTCTTCCGCATCCGGGGTATCGGTGAGCACCCTGTCCCGCCTGGAATCCGGCCAAAGGAGGCCAAACCTTGAAATCCTGCTGCCCCTCGCGAGGCTGTACGGTGTTCCGCTCGATGATCTGGTCGGCGCCCCGCCCACCGGGGATCCGCGGATCCACCTCCGGCCCATCACCCATGGCGGCATGACGGCTGTTCCTCTTACGCGCCGCCCAGGCGGACTGCAGGCCTTCAAGATGGTGCTTGCCGGTGATGCCCGCGGGGCAGAGCCCGACCCGCGTGTTCACGAAGGCTACGAATGGCTTTACATCCTCAACGGACGCCTGCGTCTGGTGCTGGGCGACAAGGACTTTGAACTTCGCGCCGGCGAAGCCGCGGAATTCGACACTCGCACGCCGCACTGGTTTGCCAGCGCCGATGGCAGGCCCGTCGAATTCATCAGTCTGTTTGGACAGCAGGGCGAGCGGATGCACGTACGCGCGCGGCCCAAGCCCTCATAGCAGGCCCGGCACTGGCGCGGGGAATCCGAAGTAGCGCGGAACCCTTGCCGCATATTCAAGGTAGGTCCGGTCGAAGAGCTCAGCCAGCATGGCCTCTTCGCCGAGAATACTGCGGTGTTCCACAAGCACTTCGGCCGGCAGAGTTGCGAGGACCCAGGATGAACCGGCCAATGTTCCCGCACCCAGTTGGATGAGCCACCAGCCGATGTACATAGGATGGCGGGTGATTGCATAGGGGCCGGTGGTGACCACGCCCTCCGGCCGCTCCAGCGCGAAGGGGCCCGCCGTGCGGCGTCGCCGTTCAGCCAGCGCCCAAAGATTCAGGCCGACGCCTGCGAGCACCAGTACCGCCCCCGCCAACCGGTGGAGAGCTCGGGGCCCGGGAAGCGGCACCGGACGGAGCCGGCCAAGGAGGAGATCCAAGGCCATCGCGGCCACGACAGCAGGTGGCAGCGGGAGGTTGCCATAAAGTTCCTTACCCCGCCGCACCAAGGGTGCGGCCAGGTGGCATGTGTCGATCCCCATGCAGAACTATAACCCGGGGCCAGACGGGTCGTCCTTGAGCGGGGCTCCGTTCCTGCCCCGGAACAGAGGCGTGTTTTCATCCCTGTGAGCAGGCTTCCCGGCAGGGAGAGCCAAGGACCATTCCGCGGCGCCTCCGAGCCCCTATCCAGCCGCCGAGTTAGCTTCGTCACGTGCCGGTCATTCGTCAAAAATACGGGCTTGGCGGGCCCCATACTTGGAATGACCCCGGCGGACATTCTCCCACCGCCAGGTATGAGGAGGGTCCAATGAAAACCTTGAGAATTCTGCAGAGCACCGTAAAAAGCACCGTCACGAACGAGTACTTTCCCTCGGCGGCTGTGCTCGCCGGAGTGGTCCTGTTCTGGGCCATCGGGCTCTTCGGCGGACTCTCCCTGCTGAGCAACCACCAGACGCTGCTGACCACGCTGAGCTGGTTGCTGTTCGTCTACGCCGCGGCCGTGCTCACGCCCCTCGCAGGACTGGTGGCGGCGGTGGATCTGTCGCGCCGCTGGTTGCGAAATCGGGCGTCCGGCACCGCCACGTCTGCCGAAAACGCGTAGGACACTACAACGCCTATTCGAACCGGGACGGGTCGCCCATGCCGCGCCGGACGATTTCGGCCACGCCGCTGGAGTAGTCGATCACGGTGGTCGGCTCCGCGCCGCAGTCGCCGGAGTCAATTACGGCGTCCACCACATGCTCAAGCCGTTCCTTGATTTCCCAGCCTTGCGTCAGCGGCTCTTCCTCGTCCGGCAGCAACAGGGTGCTGGAGAGCAGCGGCTCGCCCAGTTCGGCCAGCAGTGCCTGCACCACCGGGTTGTCCGGGATGCGCACACCGACCGTCTTCTTCTTCGGGTGCAGCAGCCGCTTGGGAACCTCCTTGGTGGCAGGCAGGATAAAAGTGTAGCTCCCTGGAGTGACGGCCTTGATGCTGCGGAACACGTCGTTGTCGATCTGCACGAACTGGCCCAGCTGGGCGAAGTCCTTGCAGACCAGGGTGAAGTGGTGCTTGGAATCGAGCTGGCGGATGGACCTGATCCGGTCCAGCGCCTCCTTGTTGCCCAGCTGCGCGCCGAGCGCGTAGCAGGAGTCGGTGGGGTAGGCGATCAGCCCGCCGGAACGGACGATCTCCACGGCCTGGCTGATGGAGCGTGCCTGCGGGTTTTCGGGGTGTACATCGAAGTATCTCGCCATGGGACGAGCTTACGCCCGACGGCGGCCCGGCCGGCTAACGCCCGGCGCGTCCGGCAGGCTCGCGTCACGCAGCTGAAGTCCTCAACCGTCAGACCGCGAGCGCCGCGGACTTAGCGGCCATCGACGTCGAAAACGCGAACTCCAGGAATGCATCGCCGCTGCGCGGACGGCCGGGAGTGTGGGGCCGCCGGAGCAGGCCCCCACGGCGCCGGCGAGCCCGAAGGCAAGCGCGAGGACGACGGCGGGCTGGCTTGCCCAGTCTTGCTCCGCGCCAGGCAGGGAACCCGGCAGGGACAGCACAGGTCCGCCGTGGTGCGGCGTCTGGACCGGAAGTCCCGCGGATTCAGGACCCGCCAGCGGGGCGCCGGTGCCGTGCGCGTCCATGGCCGCGAGCATTTAGGCCATGGTCAGCAGGACGTTGTTTCCGATCACGATGCCCGGTCAGCGCTGCTCGTCGTGGTGGATCCGCTCGTCGAGCTGCCGGAGTGGCTCCCCGCTGCCGCTCCACTGCTTGGCAATGAACTCCGCGGCGATGGACACCGCTGTCTCCTCCGGCGTCCGGGCGCCAAGGTCCAGGCCCACGGGGCTGTGCAGCCTCGACAGCGCCTCCTCGCCCAGGCCCGCCTTACGCAGCCTGGCGACCCGGTCCGCGTGGGTCCGGCGCGACCCCATGGCACCGATGAAGGCGATCGGCGGGCCGCGCAGGGCAACCTCCAGCAGCGGAATATCGAACTTCGGATCGTGCGTCAGGACGCACAACACGGTGCGCTCATCGACCAGGCCCTTGTCCAGCTGCTCGGCGAGGTAGCGGTGCGGCCATGCGTTGACGACCTCCGCCGCATCGGGAAAGCGTGCGGGGGTGGCGAACACCGCCCGGGCATCGCACACGGTGACGCGGTAGCCCAGGAAGGTTCCCAGCCGGGCGAGCGCTGACGCGAAGTCGATCGCGCCGAAGACCAGCATCCGCGGCGGCGGGGCGTAGCTCGCGAAGAAGACCCGCATGCCGGTGTCCAGCCGTTCCCCGTCGGGGCCGTAGCTCAGGACGCCGGACCGGCCGGCGGCGAGCAGGCCCTGGGTGTCATCGCCCACCGCCTGGTTGGCCCGCTCTGAACCGAGGTTCCCCTCGAAGCCGTCCGGCCGCACGATCAGATGCCGCCCCAGCCAGCTGCTGTCCGGGTGTTCGATCACCGTGGCGACCCCGATGCGCCGCTCCCCGGCGATGTCCTGCCGGACGGCGTCGAGTTCCGGGAAGCTGTGCCGGGACACCGGCTCGACGAAGATGTCGATGATTCCGCCGCAGGTCAGGCCGACGGCGAACGCGTCGTCGTCGCTGATCCCGTAGCGCACCAGGACGGGAACGCCGTCCTCTTTGACCTGGGTGGCCAGCTCGTACACGGCGCCTTCGACGCAGCCGCCGGAGACCGAGCCGACCGCTTCCCCGCCGGCGGTGACGAGCATCGAGGCGCCGGGGAGCCGGGGCGCTGACTTGAAGGTGCTCACCACGGTGGCCAGGCCGGCGGTGTCGCCTTTTTGCCAGCCCGGCATCATGGCGGCTAGGACATCACGCACGGTCGGTCTTCAGCCTTCCGATCGCCCGGACCAGCCGGAAGGCGGAGCACCGGCCCGCCCAGTAGGAGACACAGGCCACCACTGCTACGAGTGCCAGGACCTTCCCCGGGCTGGACAGCTGATCCGCCGCGATGCCCTTCGCCAGGCTGAGGGCGTCCAGGCTGCCGGCGGGGGCAGGCGCCGGGGAAGGCGCGGCTGCAGCCCGGCCCCCGGCGGGCGGAGACACCCGCGGGGCCGCTGCGGGCACGGCGCTGGCCGGCACGCCGGGAAGTTCCGCCGCCGGGGCCGGGGCCGTCGCCGCGGCGACCTTGGCTGCGGCGGCTTCCGCCTCCGCCTCCGCGTCGAGCCCGGCCGCGGGCACGGGCGCCGGCAGGCCGCCTGCTGCTGGGGTTCCGGGGGCCGGCGCGGTGATCATGGCCTGCAGGTTGCTGGCGAACAGGGCCATCATCTGCTCGGTGACACTGCCAATGACGCCCTTGCCCATCGCGGCGGCCTTGCCGGACAGTGACAGTTCGGCGTTGACGGTGCCGCGGGTGGTGCCGCCGGCCTCCTCCGTCAGCTCCAGGGTCACCGTGGCCTCCGCGGTGCCCTGGCCGCGGGTTTCCTGGGCTTTGCCGCCGAGCACGGCGCGGTGTTCGGCGGCGTTGCGTTCGATCACGTTGAGCAGCCCTTTGTACTGCATGTTCACCGGGCCCAGCTTCACGGTCATGCCCACCTGGTAGGCGTCGTCGGAAAGCTTGTTCAGGATCCGGGCGCCGGGGACGCAGCCTGCCACGCGTTCGAAGTCCATGATGGTGTCCCAGACGGTGTCGATCGGTGCGACGACCGAGAAAGCACTGTTGATCTGCATTAGGTCCTTCTTCCCTTGAATGATGACCGGCCGATAAGTGCTGACCGGCCGATAAGTGCTGACTGGCCGTTGAGTGATGACTGGCCGTCGCCGCGGATGGCGGCCGCGACCTCTGCCAAAGCGGTGTAGCTGTGTCCGCTGACGAAGGCGTCGCAGTAAGGCAGGGCCGCTGCCATACCGCCCACCAGCGGCTGGTAGTGCGGGGCGGCCTTGCGCGGATTGACCCAGATGATCCGGTGCGCCAGGCGCCGCAGCCGCGCCATCTGGGCCGCCACCTGTCCGGGGTCCTCCTGTGCCCAGCCGTCCGAGAAGATCACCACCACCGCACCCCGTGCCAGGCCGCGGCGGCCATGTTCGTCGACGAAGTGCCGGATGCTGTCGGCGATCCGGGTGCCGCCGGCCCAGTCCGGGGCGGCGACGGCGGCACGGGCCAGGGCCGCGTCCGGATCGCGCAGCGCGAGCTGCCGGGTCAGGCGCGTCAGCCGGGTGGAAAACACGAAGGCCTCGGCGCCGGCGGTTGCCACGGCGCCCTGGAGCAGCGAGACGAAGATCCGCGCATACGGTTCCATGGAGCCGGAGACGTCGCACAGCATCACCAGCTTCCGGCGCTGCTCCCGCCGCCGGGCATACAGCAGCCGCGTGGTGTCTGTGCCCGAGCGCCGGGCCGCGCGGACCGTGGCGCGGACATCCAGCCGGGCGCTGCTGTGGGCGGACTTGCGGGTGCGGCGGCTCAGGCGCGTGGGGGTGGCAAGCAGCAGCCGGGATGCCAGCCGCCTGATTTCCAGGACTTCCGCCTCGGTGAGCTGCGCGAAGGACATCCCGTGCAGCCGTTCCTCGGTGGAGGCCATGGCCAGGACCGCCTCCCGTTCCGGGGTGTTGGGGTCGCCGCTGCCGTCCGGTCCCGCGGAGGCAACCGCCGGCGTCGTCTGCCGCGGTGCCGGCGCCTGTCCGGGGGCGCGGTCCCCGGCCGGGGAGGGCCGGGTGCGGGCCTGTTCGGGGCCGGCGGGCGGGGACGGGGGCGGCGCGGTGCTGCTGCGGCGCGCGGACGGGTCGAAGCCGCCGCGGAAGACCGCGGCGAACACGGCGTCGAAGACCGGCAGCTGTCCGCGCGCGGACACCAGCACCACCCGGGACGCCCAGTAGAGCCGTTCGACGTCGGTGGGCGGGATCAGGCGGAGGGCCTCGGCCAGCCGCACGGCCCGGTCGGGCGAGCACGTCAGCCCGGCCTGCCGCAGGGCGGTGACGAACGCCGCGGACAGGGTGGCTGCCTCCACCGCGGGGGGTGCGGCGGCAGTGTTCCGGGGGTTCCGGGTGGTTGGTGCCGTCACCGGACTCACCCGCCCGTGCCGGCCACGAGCCAGTCGGCCCCGCGGGCGCCGACCAGTTCCAGGTCATCGCGGTTCTTGACGATCGAGCCGAGTGTCCGGTCCGCCGTCGTGGCGTCGATGTGGTCGATGCCCAGCACGGCCAGGGCGGACACCCAGTCGATGGCCTCGGAGATCCCCGGCGGTTTGGCGAGATCCAGGCTGCGCAGCCTGGTGATCACCGCGGCGGCCTGGAGCGCCAGCGGGCCGCTGCTGGCGGGCACGCGGCGGCGCACGATCTCCGCGATGCGCTCCGGGCCGGGGTAGTCGATCCAGTGGTAGAGGCAGCGCCGGGTCAGGGCGTCGTGCAGGTCCCGCGTCCGGTTGGAGGTCAGGATGACAATCGGGGGGTGGGTGGCCCGGATGGTGCCGAGCTCCGGGATGGTGACCGCGGCCTCGGCGAGGAGTTCGAAGGTGAAGGCCTCGAACTCGGCATCGGCCCGGTCGATCTCGTCCAGCAGGAGGACCGCGGGGCGCGGGCCGGGATGTTCGATCGCCTGCAGCAGCGGCCGGCGCAGCAGGTACTCGGGGCCGAAGAGGTCCGTCTCGGTGACGGAGGCGTCCCGGACTTCCGCCAGCCGGATCCCCAGCAGCTGGCGCTGGTGGTTCCACTCGTAGAGGGCCTCGCCGGCGTCGATCCCCTCGTAGCACTGCAGCCGGTACAGCGGCGTGTCCAGGAGTTCGGCCAGGGCCTTCGCCGCCTCGGTCTTGCCGACGCCCGCCTCGCCCTCCAGCAGGATGGGCTGCGGCAGCCGGACCGCCAGGAACAGCGCCGTGGCCAGCCCGACGTCGGCCAGGTAGTCCCTGCTGTCCAGCGCCTCCATCAGCGAGGCGACGTCGGGAACTCTGCGCTGGACGTCCTCCTCCGCGCCGGTGCGCGCCGCGGTGTTCATCGCGCGCCTTCCAGGCCGGCGAGGACCCGGCGGTAGTCCTCGTCCGTGTCAACGTCCGGCGGGACGGGGCCCGGAACCCGGAGTTCGACGACGTCGCCCGCCCGCTGCTCCAGCAGTTTCCAGACCGCCTTGTCGCCGTGCAGGGCGGTCAGCTCCGGGAACATCCGCCGGGTGAACGCCAGGGGGTGGCCGACGCCGTCGTCGTAACGGCAGACGGCGATGCCGGGGGCGCCCTGTCCGGGGCCCGGCCCGCCGGTGAAGAGGCGTTCCAGCAGGGCCCGTGCGGTGACCGCCCGGATGCCCGGCTGGTCCCCGAGCAGCAGGACGACGGCGTCCGTGTCCGGGCGGAGCGCGGCGATGCCGGCGGCGATGGAGGAGGAACAGCCCGCGCCGAAGTCCGGGTTGAGCACAATCTCGCAGCCGGTGGTGTCGACCGTGCGCTGCACCTCCCCGGCGGCACCGCCCAGGGCCAGCACGGTCTGGTCGAAGCCGCAGTCGCGGGCGGCCGCGATCACGGCGTCGAGGAGGACCCCGGGGCCGTACGGGAGCAGCTGCTTGGGCCGGCCCAGCCGCCGCGAGGCCCCGGCCGCCAGGATCAGCCCCGCCGTCCGATGCTCGCGGGCTGAGCGTTCAGGGGGTGAGGGCATAGCGCTCCGGATCTTTGCGGAAGGCCGCGCGGCAGCCGGGCGAGCAGAAGTACACGGTGACTCCGTTGTGCTCGAGCTGCAGCGAGGAGTCCGCGGCGGCGACGGTCATACCGCAGACGGGGTCGACCGCCGTCGCCTGGTCGTCCGCCGCAGCCGGGGCCGGGGATGTTGTGGCCGACGACGCCGTCACCGCCGCCGTCGGCGCCGTCACCGTGGCGGCGTCCCGGGACCTGGCCCGCTCCTGGATGAGCTCAGCCAGGATCGAGAGTGCGATCTCGCCGGGGGTGCGGGCACCCAGCTGCAGCCCGGCGGGGGTGAAGACGCGTGCGCGCAGCACCGGGTCGACGTCGAGGGATTCCAGCACCGCGGCTCCCCGCGTCCTGCTTGCGACGAGCGCGACATAGGGCACGCCGGCGCGCAGGGCCGCCTCGAGCGCGGCTTCCTCCGCTTTGCCGTGCGAGGCCACGATCAGCGCGGCGTCGTCGCCCCGCGGCGCCGCGGAATCGCCGTCGGTGAGTTCCACGGCCAAGCCCACACCGGCGCCGAGGGTCTCCAGGGCCTGCGCCACGGGCGTGGTGCCGACCACGATGACCCGCGCCGGCGGGATGCGGGGCTGGAGGAAGATCTCGATCGCCCCGCCGCTCAGGCAGGGGTTGGAGACCTCAACCACGCCTTCCCCGGCGGTGCGGGACGGCTCGCCCGGGACCACGCGCAGCAGCAGGGGTTCCTGCGAGGCCAGGACCTGCCGGCTGTACTCCCGCACCGAGGACTCGACGCAGTTTCCGCCGACGAAACCCTGGATCTCCCCGTCGGGGAGCACCAGGGCGGTGTCCCCGGCGTGGGCGCTGGTGGGATGCTGGGCGCGGACCACCGTGGCGTGCACGAACGGCTCACGCCGGGATGCGAGGTCGTTCGCCCGGGCCGTGAGGGACTCTGTTGTCGTGGTCATCCTAGATCGGCGGCCTTGCCCGGCCCTGCATGGCGGCCCAGACCCGGGCCGGGGTGCAGGGCATGTCCATGTGAACCACCCCGTAGGGGGCCAGCGCGTCGACGACGGCGTTGACGATCGCCGGGGGAGAGCCGACGGTGGCGGACTCGCCGATGCCTTTCGCGCCGATGGGGTGGTGCGGGGACGGGGTGATGGTGAAGCCGGTCTCCCAGTCCGGCACTTCCATCGCGGTGGGGATCAGGTAGTCCATGAACGACCCGCCCAGGCAGTTGCCGTCGGCGTCGAACTCGATGATCTCCATCAGGGCCATCCCGACGCCGTCGGTCAGCCCGCCGTGCACTTGGCCCTCGATGATCATCGGGTTGATCCGGGTGCCGCAGTCATCCACGGCGATGAAGCGGCGCACCTTGACGTGTCCGGTGCCCGGATCGATGTCGACGACGCAGATGTAGGCACCGAAGGGGAAGGTGAGGTTCGGCGGGTCGTAGGTGACCTCGGCGTCGAGGTTGCCGTCGACGCCCTCGGGCAGGGTCATGGTGCCGTGGGCCGCCATGGCGATCTCGGAGATGGTCTTCCCGGCGCCGGGATCGCCCTTGACGAACCAGCGGCCCTTCTCCCATTCCAGGTCCTCCGGCCGGGTCTCCAGCATGGCCGCGGCGATCAGCTTCGCCTTCTCCCGCACCTTCCGGGCGACGAGCGCGACGGCGCCGCCGCTGACCGGCGTCGAACGGCTCCCGTAGGTGCCGAGGCCGAACGGCGTCTGGTCGGTGTCGCCGTGGACGACGTCGATGTCCTCCGGCGGGATGCCGAGTTCCTCGGCGACGATCTGCGCGAAGGTGGTCTCGTGGCCCTGGCCCTGGCTTTGCACCGAGAGCCGGACGACGGCCTTGCCGGTGGGATGGACCCGCAGTTCGGCGCCGTCGGCCATGCCTAGGCCCACGATATCGAAGTGTTTGCGCGGGCCGGCGCCCACCGTTTCGGTGAAGAAGGAGATGCCGATCCCCATCAGTTCGCCGCGCTCCCGTTTCTCCCGCTGCTCGCGGCGGAGCTCGTCGTAGCCGGCCAGCTGCATGGACAGCCGCATGGCCGGTTCGTAGTTGCCGGAGTCGTAGACCCAGCCGGTCTTGTTGGCGTAGGGGAACTGCTCGGGCTTGATGAAGTTCTTCAGCCGCAGTTCCGCCGGGTCCATCTCCAGCTTGCGGGCGAGGATGTCCACCATCCGCTCGACGAGGTAGACGGCTTCGGTGACGCGGAAGGAGCAGGCATAGGCGACGCCGCCGGGGGCCTTGTTCGTGTAGACGCCCGTGACGGAGCAGTAGGCGGCCTTCAGGTCGTAGCTGCCGGTGAAGATGGAGAAGAAGCCGGCCGGGTTCTTGGTCGGCTGCGCGGTGGCGTTGAACGCGCCGTGGTCGGCCAGGACGTTGGTGCGCACTGCAAGGATCTTGCCGTCCCTGGTGGCCGCGATTTCGCCCTGCATGATGTAGTCGCGGGCGAAGGAGGTGGACATCAGGTTCTCCGAGCGGTCCTCCACCCACTTCACCGGCTTGCCGGTGACGATCGAGCCGACGACGGCGAGGATGTAGCCGGGGTAGATGCCGACCTTGTTGCCGAAGCCGCCGCCGATGTCCGGGGACACGACACGGATCTTGTGCTCGGGGATCCCGGCGACGATCGCGAAGAGGGTGCGGTGCGCGTGCGGCGCCTGGGTGGTTTCGTAGAGGGTCAGTTTGCCGTCGACGGCGTCGAAGTCGGCGATCGCACCGCAGGTTTCCATCGGGGCGGGGTGCACCCGCGGGTAGACCATCTCCTGGGAGACGACGACGTCGGCGCTCGCGAAGACAGCCTCGGTTTCGGCTTTGTCGCCGATTTCCCAGTCGAAGATGTGGTTGTCCGTCTTGCCCTCGATCTCGTCGCGGATCACGGGGGCGTCGGCGTCGAGGGCCTTGCGGGCGTCGATGACCGGGGGCAGGACGTCGTATTCCACGTCGATCAGCTCCAGCGCGTCGCGCGCGGCGTAGCGGTCCTCGGCCACAACGAACGCGACCTCCTGGCCCTGGAAGCGGACCTTGTCCGTCACGAGGACGGCCTGGACATCCGCGGAGAGGGTGGGGGCCCAGGCAAGCTTGAGGCCCAGCAGGTCCTTCCCGGTGATAACGGCGAGGACCTTGGGGTGGGCGAGGGCGTTGGTGGTGTCGATGGAGACCAGCCGGGCGTGCGCCACCGGGGCGCGCAGGATGGCGCCGTGCAGCATGCCGGGCAGGACGATGTCGTCCAGGTAGTTGCCTTTGCCGCGGACAAAGCGCGGATCTTCCTTCCGCTGGATCCGGCCGTAGCCGATCGGGCGGTCCTCGTCGCCGGCCGCCGGGTTGCTGGGCCGTTCGTGGATGACGGTCATGCCTTCACCTCGTTGTCTGCTGTTTCCGCTGTTTCCGCGGGGATGTCCTCGATGACGGTGTCCGTGCCGTCGATGACCTCGTCCACCGTGGCGTCGGTGTCGCCGCCGGCCGGGTGGGCGGCGGCCCACTGCACCGACCGGACGATCGTGGCGTAGCCCGTGCACCGGCAGATCTGGCCCGAAATGGCCTGGCGGATCTCGGTGGTGTCCGGGTGCGGGTTCTTGTCGAGCAGGGCGCGGGCGGTCAGCATCATGCCGGGGGTGCAGAACCCGCATTGCAGCCCGTGTTCCTCCATAAAGCCCTGCTGGACCGGGTCGAGGGTGGCGCCGCTGGCGAGGCCCTCGACCGTGCGGATGTCGTGTCCGGCAGCCATCGCCGCGAGGACGGTGCAGGACTTCACCGGCTGGCCGTCCATCAGGACCACGCAGGTCCCGCAGTTGCTCGTGTCGCATCCCCAGTGGGTCCCGGTCAGGCCCAGGACTTCCCGGATGTAGTGGACCAGGAGCACCCGGGGCTCAATGTCGGACGTGACTTCGTTGCCGTTGACGGTCATGCTGATCTGCATCCGCTTCAGCCTTCCTGTGTCTGGGCGGCGCGGGTACAGGCCTGCCGCAGTACCCGCCGGGTGAGTTCGTCGGCGAGATGCCGTTTGTAGTCAATCGGGCCGCGCTGGTCGGCCACGGGGTCGCAGGCCGCTGCCGCGATCCGTCCGGCTTCCACGAACAGTTCCTCCCGGGGCTGCTGGCCGCGGAGGACGTCGGCGGCCCCGGCGATGGTGTGGTCGAGTCCGAGGGCGGTGAGTCCGACGGCGGCGTCGGCGATGGTGCCGTCCGCGGCCAGCGTCACGGAGGCGCCGGCGGCGCCGACCGCCCAGTCGCCCACGCGGCGTTCGACCTTTTCGTAGGCGCTGCCCGACCGGGGGCGGACGGGGATGCGGACCTCGCAGAGCATTTCGTCCTGTCCCACGGCCGTCTCGTAAGGTCCGCGGTGGAAGTCTGCCATGGCCAGGATGCGCTCGCCGGCCGGTCCGCGGATCACGGCTTCCGCACCCAGCACGTCGCACACGGTGGACAGGTCCTCGGCGGGGTCGGCCTGGCAGAGCGAGCCGCCGATGGTGCCCCGGTTCCGCACGACCGGGTCGGCGATCACGGCTTCGGCGTCCCGGACGATGGAAAAGAGCGCCGCGATTTCGTCGGACTCCAGGAGCGTCGTGTGGCGCGTGAGGGCGCCGATGCGCAGTTTGTCGCCGTCGCGCAGGATGAAGTCGAGCTCGTACAGGTCGTTGATGTCGATCAGCCACTCGGGCCGGGAGAGCCGGAGCTTCATCATCGGCAGGAGGCTGTGGCCCCCCGCGATGACCCGCGACTCCGCACCGTGGCGGGAGAGGAGTTCAAGGGCGTTGTCCACCGACGTGGCCCGAACATAGTCGAAAGGAGCCGGAATCTGCATAGTCCCCACCTCACGCCAAGGCGCTGGCAACGTCGCGCAGCACCGATGTCAGGCCAGTCTTGCCCTGCCCGGAACGGAGTGTCAATATCGTCATAAGCGAAAGGTTATGACGCCGTGTCGATGACATTGAGCCAGCTCCGCACGTTCGCCCTCGTTGCCCGTCTCGGCTCGCTGCACGCTGCCGCGGAGACCCTCGGCGTCAGCGAACCGGCAGTTTCCTCCGCCCTGGCGGCGCTCCGGCAGGACCTCGGCGATCCGCTCTTCGTGCGGGCCGGGGGTGGCATTGCGCTGACCCCCGGCGGCCGGGCGCTGGCCGAATATGCCCAGGACATCGTCGGGCTGGCGGACCAGGCCCGCTGGGAGGTTTCCAACGCCAAGAACGACGCCGGGCGGCTGAAGATCGTGGCCACCGCGCCCTTCGCCGAACATGCGGCCGGCCGGCTGCTGGACCTCTTCACCAAGCGTGTTCCCGGCGCTTCGGTGGACGTGGTGGTCGAGGCCGCCGAGGACCTTGCCTCGCTGCTGCAGGAACGGGCGTACGACATCGCCCTGGGGGCCCGGCCGACGGCGCCGGCGGGGACAGCGGTGACCAGTCCGGGGCTCAAATGCGTGCCGTTCCTGCGCTACCAGCGCACCCTGGTCGCCGCGGCGGGGCATCCGCTGGCCCGGCTCCCCGGACCGGTGTCCCTGGCCCGGCTGCTGGACCGGCCGTGGTTCGCCGGACCGGCGGGGATCCAGGACAGCTCGGAGGAGGGCCGCTGGCTGGCGTCGATGGGGGTGGCGCCGGAGATCATCCGGCTCAGCAGCGAGACGGAAGCCCTGGCGGCGGTGCGGGCGGGGGAGGGCATCATGCTGGCGCTCGGCCACATCGTCCGGTCCGAGCTCCAGGGCGGGGTCCTCGTCCGGCTGCCCGTCGTCGGGACCCCGGTCACCGGGTTGTGGTGGGCGAGCACCCTGGACAACCACCGGACCACCACGATGGCGCGGACGCTGCAGCGCTTCGCCGGAACCGCCGACGCGACCGCGGCGATGGTTGCTCCGGGCGGCTCCCGGGGACTGGAACGCCGCGGATCGAAGTTCCACGTCGCGTTGTGGAGCTGAGGCAGTTCAGGCGATGGCCGGTTCCGGCGGCGGCTGGTTCCGGCGGCGGCTGGTTCCGGCGGCGGCTGGTTCCGGCGGCGGGTTGCCGTGTCGCGTTGCGGAACCCCGGCGTCGGTGCTAACCCTTGTGGGAACGCCAATCGGCTGACGCACCAATGAAGAGGAGCAACAATGACTTTGACCCGGGACGAAGACAGCGCGCTGCGGCACTGGAGCGCCCGCCTGATCCAGGCACTGCAGATCCTTGATCTGGAAGTAGACCACGACAAGATCGTCCAGGTCGCGGATGAGTCGCTGAAGGCCGTCGGGCCGCACGCGGACGCCATCAGCGCGTTCATCGTCGGATACGCCGCGGGAACCGCGTCGACCGACGGCAGGAAGAGCACGCAGGAGGCCGTTCACGCGGCGTCCAACAAGGTCCTCGAGCTCTGTGAGGAAGGCGAGTCCGGCGGCCCCGACGAAAAGGGCTGGGCCAAGCGCGCCCAGTAGCCACAGGATCCCGCCCCCCCCGGGGGACATGCCCTCCCTGAGCGCCGGCGCACGGACGTATTGGCATGATGTCCAGTGGCCGCGGCCAAGGCGGGACATGTCCTCCGGAGGATCTGGCACACGCCGGGGGACATGCCCTCCCTGAGCGCCGGCGCACGGACATATTGGCATGATGTCCAGTGGCCGCGGCCAAGGCGGGACATGTCCTCCGGAGGATCTGGCACACCCCGGGGGACATGCCCTCCCTGAGCGCTGGCGCATGGACATATTGGCATGACGTCCAGTGGCCGCGGCCAAGGTGGGGCATGTCCCCCGGAGCGTGCCCTACTGCGTGCGGGCCGCCCCGGACGCCGCGGTGGTGGAACCGTCCGGGGTCTGGTCCTCGCTCGGTTCGAGCCGCACGATCACGGCCTTGGAAACCGGGGTGTTGCTGCCTTCGGCCGTGTGGTTCAGCGGCACCAGCACGTTCGCTTCCGGATAGTACGCCGCCGCGCAGCCGCGGGCCGTCGGGTAGGAGACCACCCGGAACTTGCGGACCATACGTTCCACACCGTCCTGGTACTCGCCCCTGATATCCACGAACATTCCGTCCGCCAGGCCCAGCTCGGTGATGTCGTCCGGGTTCACGAACAACACGTGGCGGCCCTTTTTGATGCCCCGGTAGCGGTCGTTGTGTCCGTAGATGGTGGTGTTGAACTGGTCGTGGGAGCGCATGCTCTGCAGGATCAGGGTGCCCGCGGGCTTCTCCACGTGCTCCAGGTCGTTGACGGTCAGCACCGCCTTGCCGGTGGGCGTGGGGAAGGTCCGCGAATCCCGGGGGCCGTTCGCCAGGATGAAGCCGCCCTCGTGCCGGATCCGCTCGTTGTAGTTCTCGCAGCCGCCGACGACGTGCGAGATGTGGTCCCGGATCAGGTCGTAGTTCTTCTCGAAGCCATCCCAGTCGGCTTTGATCTTGTCCCCGACCAGCGCCTTGCCGAGCCGGCTGACAATCGCCGGTTCGGAAAGCAGGTGGTGCGAGACCGGCTCGACCTTGCCCCAGGAGGGGTGCACGGCGCAGACCGTATCCTCCACCGACACGAACTGCGGGCCGGACTCCTGGATGTCGATTTCGCTCCGGCCCATCGTCGGCAGGATCAGGGCTTCCGCGCCGGTCACGGTGTGCGACCGGTTCAGCTTCGTCGAAATCTGCACGGAGAGTTCGGTGTTCTGCATGGCCGCTTCGGTGGCGTTGGTGTCCGAAATGGCGCCGACGAAGTTCCCGCCGAGCGCTATGAACGCCTTGATGCCGCCGTCGCGCATCTTGTTAATGGTTTCCACGGCGTCCACGCCGTGGTCGCGGGGCGGCTCGAAGCCGAACTCCTCACCGAGGGAGTCCATGAAGGACTGCGGCATCTGCTCCCAGATCCCCATGGTGCGGTCGCCCTGGACGTTGCTGTGGCCCCGGATGGGCGAGGCGCCGGCGCCGGGCTTGCCGATGTTCCCGCGCAGCAGGAGCAGGTTGATGATCTCCTTGATCGTCGCCACGCCCTTCTTCTGCTGCGTGATGCCCATGGCCCAGGTGATGATGACTTTCTCGGCCTTCAGGTAACGGGCCGCGAGTTCATCAATTTCCTCGGTGCGCAGGCCGGTGGCCAGCAGGACCTCCTCCTCGTCCAGCAGGCTGAGGTGTTCCTTGAGTTCGTCCAGCCCCTCGCAGTGCTCGGCGAGGAACGCGTGGTCCAGGACGGTGCCCGGGTTCCGGGTCTCGGCGTCGAGGACACGCTTGGAGATGGCCTGCAGGAGAGCCATGTCGCCGCCGATGCGGATGTGCAGGAACTGGTCCGCGATCTCCGTCCCGCGGCCGATGATGCCCTTGACCTTCTGCGGGTTCTTGTACCGGCGCAGGCCGGCCTCCGGCAGGGGGTTGACGGCGACGATCTCGCCGCCGTTTTCCTTGCACGCCTCCAGCTCGGTCAGCATGCGCGGGTGGTTGGTGCCGGGGTTCTGGCCCATGACGATGATCAGGTCAGCCTTGGCAAAATCATCAAAGCTGACGGTGGCCTTGCCGATGCCGATGGTCTGGCCCATGGCCCAGCCCGAGGACTCGTGGCACATGTTGGAGCAGTCCGGCAGGTTGTTGGTGCCGTAACCGCGGACCATCAGCTGGTAAAGGAAGGCAGCTTCGTTGGAGGTGCGCCCGCTGGTGTAGAAGGCGGCTTCGTCCGGTGAGTCCAGGGCCTTGAGCTTGTCCGCGATGATCCGGATCGCCTCCGGCCAGCTCACCGGCTTGTAATGGTCCTCGCCGGCCGGCTTGTGGACCGGCTCGGTGAGCCGGCCCTGCATCCCCAGCCAGTACTCGGAATGCGTCCGCAGTTCACTGACGGAATGTTCCGCCCAGAACTCCCGGCCGATGACCACCGGCGTCGCCTCCCAGGTGACGGCCTTCGCGCCGTTCTCGCAGAACTCGAAGGCCTTGCGGTGGTTCGGGTCCGGCCACGCGCAGCTGGGGCAGTCGAAACCGTCCTTCTGGTTCATCGCCAGCACGGTCTTGCGCGTGCGGTTCAGGCCCATGTGTTCGATCGCGGGCTTCATGGAGTGCAGCACCCCGGGGATGCCGGCGGCCCAGTCCTTTGGACCGTCGCCGACCACGAGGTCCTTTTCGTCGTTTTCCTCGACCTGGGGATTCTTGCGGGTCACGTGAACTTCCCTTCTGCAACCACCGCCTGCTCAGGCCGTGGGTCTCTACTAATAAGCACCCTACCTTTTGGCCTGTTACAGGCCTATCAGCTGGGTCGGAGCGCCGCAAGTGATCTGCCGTCGACGGCGGCGCCACGGTTCCGTAGCATGTGCGGTACGCGGGGCGGCGGAAGTGACTCCAGCAGTGCCGCCCGGAACCGAGGGGGCCGTCCATGCCGGAACACCGGGAACCGTCGGAGCAACGGGAGACGTTGGAGGGCTTCACCGAATCGACCTTCAGTCACGGCGGCATCCGCCACCAGGTCTTCCGGGCCGGGGCGGGCCCGGCCGTGATCCTGATCCATGAGGTTCCCGGGATCCACCCCGGCGTCCTGGACCTCGGCCGCCGGCTGATCGACCGGGGCTTCACGGTCTATCTCCCTTCGATGTTCGGGCGGCCTGGCGGCAAGGCGGGCGAGGGGATCGTGAAGTCCATCGCGAAGGTGTGCATTTCCCGCGAATTCGCCGTGCTGGCGAACCGGAGCAGCCCGGCCACGGGTTGGCTGCGTGCCCTCGCCGCCCAGGCGCACCGGGAGTGCGGCGGTCCCGGCGTCGGGGCGATCGGCATGTGCATGACGGGGAGCTTCGCCCTGGCGATGGCGCTGGAACCGGCCGTCCTGGCGCCGGTCATGAGCCAGCCCGCGCTGCCGGCGGGCCTGACCGCGCGGAGGCGGGCCGCCGTCGGGCTGGACGACGGCGAACTGGCGCAGGTGAAGGCGCGGACCAGCCAGGGACTCCGGCTGCTCGGCCTGCGGTTCAGCAACGACCGGGGGTGTCCGGCGGAACGCTTCGCCACCCTGCGGCGGGAATTCGGTGAGAGCTTCGAAGGCATTGAGGTCGATTCCTCGCCCGGCAACCCGTACGGCATCGCCCCGTCCGCGCACTGCGTCCTGACCGTGGACCTGGTGGACACGCCGGGGCACCCGACGAAGGCGGCGCTGGAACGGACCATCGAGTTTATCGGCGAGCGGCTGCGGCCGGACACGGCGGCAGCGACGGGAACAGAGGAGCAGGAATGAAACTCATGACAGTGGTGTGGACCGCGGCTGCGACCGCGGCGACGGCAGCGGCCGGCGGAATCGCGACGGATCCGGACAGCCGCTGGTACCGGCGGCTGCGTAAACCGGACTGGCAGCCGCCCGCCATCGCCTTTCCCGTGGTGTGGACGGCGCTGTACGCGGACCTGGCCGTGAGCTCCGCCGCCGCCCTGGACAGCGGCGGAGCAGCCGCGGCCGCCCCGGACACCCCGGGCGGCAGGACCCGGCGTCGGGAGCTGGCCGCCTACCGGGGGGCCCTGGCGGCCAACCTCGTCCTCAACGCGGCATGGAGCTGGCTTTTCTGGCGTGCCCGCCGGCCGTGGCTGGCCGCGGCGGAGTGCGCCGTGCTGACGGCGAGCAGCGCCGACCTGGTGCGGCGGACGCACCGCCTGAACCGCGGCGCCGGTGTGTCCCTGGCCCCGTACGCCGTGTGGTGCGGCTTCGCCACCGTCCTGTCGACGGCGATCGCGCGGCTTAATCCGGGACCGGGCCGCCGGCGGTAACCAGGTCCCGGGCACCAGCGGCCCCTCGGTTCAGTGCCCTGCGACGAGGGTGTCCCGGATTTCCCGGCGGAGGACCTTGCCGATGAGTGAGCGGGGCAGGGAATCGAGCACCACCACCCGGCGCGGCACCTTGTAGGCGGTCAGGTGTTTCCGGGCAAAAGCCAGGAGCGCGTCGGGATCGATGGTCGTGCCCGGGATCGGCACCACGGCGGCGACCACGTCCTCGCCGCCTCCGGGGCGCGGCAACCCGACCACGGAGACTTCCGAAACACCGGGGAACGTGGCGAGGACGTCCTCCACCTCGCTGGGTGAGACGTTGAACCCTCCCGTGATGATCAGCTCCTTGATCCGGTCCCGGATCGTCACGAAGTAGTCGTCGTCCACGGAGACGATGTCGCCGGTGCGGAACCAGCCGCCGTCGAGCAGCGCCTCCTCGGTCTCCTCCGGGCGGTTCCAGTAGCCGGAGAACACCTGCGGGCCGCGGATCAGCAGTTCCCCTTCCTCGCCCGGGGCGCGGTCCAGCGCGACGTTCCTGGGATCCACCACCCGGATGTCGGTCAGCGGGAACGGCACCCCGACGGTGCCCGGCTTCCGGCTGGGGCCGAAGGGGTTGCCGATCGCGATCGGGGACGTCTCGGTCAATCCGTAGCCCTCGATGAGGTAGCCGCCGGTCGCCTTCTCCCAGGTCTCCACCGTGGACGTCGGCAGGTTCATGGCGCCGGAAATGGAGAAGCGGATGCTTCCCAGTCCGATGCCGCGTTCCGCCGCCGCCGCCGCGATCCGGTCGTAAATCGGCGGCACGGCCGGGAGGAAGGTCGCCGGGGACTTCCTGAGCGCCTTCAGCACCAGGTCGACGTCGAATTTGGGGAACAGGACCAGCTTCGCGCCGATGCTCAGGGCAAATGTCATGCAGAGCGTCAGGCCGTAGGCGTGGAACATCGGCAGCACCGCGTACACGGTCTCCCGGCCGTCCTTGAGCCCCGGCACCCAGGCCCGGCCCTGCGCGGCGTTGGCCTGCAGATTGGCGTGGCTGAGCATGGCGGCCTTGGGCAGTCCCGTGGTGCCGGAGGTGTACTGGAGGACGGCGAGGTCCCGGGCCGCGGGGCGCGGATGTTTCCGCTTGAGTTCTCCGGCGTCCAGAAGCTTCCGCCAGGGCAGCACCGGGCGCGCGGCGGGAGCCGTCCGGCCCCTCGGCTGGTCCCTGCCGACGGAGAGGGCGGCGCGGGCCTTGCGGGCCGCCGGAACCGGAAGGCGCAGCGCCAGCCGCTGCAGCAGCGGCATCGCGGGGATCAGTTCCACCGAGACGATGCTGCGGAGCCCGACGTCGGCCGGCAGCTGGCGGACCCGTTCCACCGCCTTGTCCCAGACGATCGCGACGGCGGCCCCGTGGTCCTCGAACTGGTGGCGCAGTTCCCGGTCCGTGTAGAGGGGATTGTGCTCGACGACGACGGCGCCGAGGCGCAGCACGGCATGGAAGGCAACGATGTGCTGCGGGCAGTTCGGCATCACCAGGGCAACCCGGTCCCCGGCCTTGACGCCGAGTTTCTCCAGCCCGGCGGCGGCCCGGCTGATCAGCGTGCCGAGCTCGCGGTAGCTGGTGCGGGCGCCGAAGAATTCCAGGGCGGTCTTCGACCCGTAGCGGCGCACGGAGCTGTCCATGAGGTCCACAAGCGAACCCTCGGGGAGCACCAGGTCCGCCGGAACACCGGGCCCGTAAGCACCGGTCCACGGGCGGTCACGCCAGGGCTGCCCAGGCTGCCCGTGCTCATGGGCAGCGCCGTCCGGGCCCTTGCCGTGGGGCGCCGTCCGCGTGGATTTCTTCTTCATCATCAGTCCTTGCCGCTGGAATCGCCCGGTGTTCGCGGGCAAAAGGGCCCGCCGGAAAATCCTACCGGTGCCCGGGGCGGGGCTGCGCCTGGCCCAGTGCCGGACCCTGCGCCGGACCGAGTGCCGGGCGCAGTGCGGGGCCCGGTGCCGGGCGCTGCGGCGGCTCCGCGGCGGCGCTGCGGCTCGTGACTTATGGCCCTAGGGGCGGGCCGGGCCCGGGCGGAAGCTTGGTACATCGCCTGCGCGGATCAGCCGTGCCGTTTCGTGTCGATGAAGGTCAGTCCAGGCAGGACATCCGGGATCGGGAGCACCATGAAACACCAGCAGCCCACCCTCCGTTTCCTCGGAGCCACCGACACTGTCACCGGTTCCCGGTACCTGCTCGAGGCCGGCGGAAAACGCGTGCTGGTGGACTGCGGGCTCTTCCAGGGCTACAAACGCAGCCGCGAACGGAACCGGATGCCGTTCCCGGTCCGGCCGGCCTCGATCGACGCCGTGGTCCTGACCCATGCGCACCTGGACCATACCGGCTACGTCCCCGCGCTGGTGCGGGACGGGTTCACCGGACCGGTGATCGCCACCGACGGCACCACGGACCTGTGCAAGCTGCTGCTCCCCGACAGCGGCTACCTGCAGGAGGAGGAGGCCCGGTACGCCACCCACCGCGGATCGTCCACGCACAGTCCGGCCCTGCCGCTCTACACTGCGGCCGACGCGGTGAAGTCCCTCAACAGCTTCGAGATCCAGGATTTCGACGATCCGCTGGACCTCGGCGGGGGGATGGAACTGACGTTCCTGCCGGCCGGGCACATCCTCGGCGCCGCGCAGGTCCACGTCCGGATCGGCTCACGTTCGGTCCACTTCACCGGGGACCTGGGCCGGGCGGACGACCCGCTGATGTACCCGCCCCGGCCGCTCGTCGCGAGCGACGTGCTGGTCACGGAGTCCACCTACGGGAACCGGAAACACCCTTCGGTGGACCCTGAACAGCAGCTCGGGGACATCATCAACCGGGTCGCGAAGCGCGGCGGCGTCGTGCTGTTCGCCGCGTTCGCCGTCGGCCGGGCGGAAACCCTGATGCTGCACCTGTCTCGGCTCCGTAGCAAGAACCTCATCCCCGACATCCCCGTGTTCCTCAACAGTCCGATGGCCATCGATGCGTCCGGGATGTACCAGCGGCACCCCGAGGAGCACCGGCTCAAGGAGCAGGAATACATGAACATGTACAAGGTCGCCAAGCTCACCCGCTCGGTCGATGAATCCAAACTGCTGAATCTCCGCGGCGGCCCGATGATCATCATCTCCGCCAGCGGCATGCTCACCGGCGGAAGGGTCCTGCACCATCTCTCGGCCTACGGGCCGGATCCGAAAAACGCGGTGATCCTCAGCGGCTACCAGGCCGGCGGCACCCGCGGCGCCACCCTGGCGGCCGGCGAGCGCGAGCTCCGGATCTACGGTGAGGACGTCAAGGTCCGGGCTGAAGTGGTCCAGATGGAGAGCCTGTCCGCGCATGCCGACGCGGACGGCATCATCTCGTGGATGCAGGCCGCGGAAAGGGAACCCCGGATGACCTATATCACGCACGGCGAACCGGACGCCTCGGATGCCCTGCGCATCAGGATCAAACGTGAGCTCGGCTGGCGCGTGCGGGTCCCCGAACACCTGGAGCAGATCTCGATCGAGGAGCCCCGATGACTTCCGGCGTCGCCAAATCCTCGGTCCTGGCCGAAATCCACTCACTGGCCCGGCCGCTGAAGACGGACCGGGACCTCAACGGGCTGGTCCGGCGGGCGGCGGACTGCCGGTTCGTCGCGATCGGGGAAGCCTCCCACGGCACCCACGAGTTCTATACCTGGCGTGACACCCTCAGCCGGCGCCTCATCGAAGAAGAGGGCTACAACTGGATCGGGGTGGAGGGGGACTGGCCCGACTGCTGGCGGATCAACCGCTGGGTGCGGGGCGAGACGGGACAGGGGCAGGGCGTCCATGCCCTGCTCGCCGGCTTCGAACGCTGGCCCACCTGGATGTGGGCCAATGAGGAGGTTGCCGCGTTCCTGGACTGGCTGCGCACCTGGAACCTCAGCCGACCGATGAACCGGCGGGTCGGGTTTTACGGACTCGACGTGTACTCCCTCTGGGATTCGCTCCGGGAGATCATCGGCTGGCTGGAGGACAACGTGCCCGACGCCGTCCCCGCCGCCCTGCGTGCCTGGCAGTGTTTCCTGCCGCACCGCGAGGACCCGCACAAGTACGCCTGGAGCACGCGGCTGGTGCCGCAGTCCTGTGAGGCCGACGTCATCGCGCTCCTCACCGAGGTCAGGAGCCGGGTGTCCACCCCGGGCGGCCACGACGAGGCCGCCTTCGGAGCGGTGCAGAACGCCGAAGTGGCCGCCAACGCCGAACACTACTACCGGATCATGGTCCGCGGCGACCGCCAGTCCTGGAACGTCCGGGACCACCACATGGCCGACACGATCGACCGGCTCAGCCGGCACCTTGGGCCTGAGTCGAAGGGCCTCATCTGGGAGCACAACACCCATGTGGGGGATGCCCGGGCCACCGACATGGCCCAGGACGGACTCGTCAACGTGGGGCAGCTGCTGCGCGAACGGCACGCCGCGGACGGCGTCATGCTCGTGGGCCTTGCCTCCCACCGGGGCGAGGTGATCGCCGCGGACGCCTGGGGCAGCCCGGAACGGATCCTGCCGGTTCCGCCGGCCCGGCGCGGCAGCCACGAAGACTTCCTGCATGAGGCCCTGGGGGTGCCGTCGGTGCTGGAGTTCGGTGAGGACAGGTCCGGCCCGTGGCTCTCGACCTGGCTCGGCCACCGGGCGATCGGTGTGGTCTACCACCCCGAGCGGGAACTCGGGAACTACGTTCCGACCCGGATCGGCGAGCGCTACGACGCGCTGATCTGGTTCGAGCACACCAACGCCCTGCGGCCGGTGCACCATGAAGGACCGCCGCGGGAACCGGAATTCGAGACGGAGCCCACCGGCTTCTAACCCGCTCCCCGCGGCTGGACGCCGGGCCGGCGCAGCATGACGACGGCGGCCGGAACGTACCAGAGCAGCGGCACCAGGCGCAGCGCCGTCGTCACGGCGCCGGTCGGGGACAGCGGGCCGTCCGCCGGGACCAGCGAGAAGGTGGAAACGACCGACGCCGCAGCTGCCGCCGCCGCCGTCCAGCCCAGCCACCGGGGATAAGCCCGCAGCCGCAGCGACAGCAGCGCGATGGCCAGGAACATCACTGCTGCCGGCAGGTTCGCCAGGTTCAGGGTGACGAGGCACAGATCCGCCACCGCGGCTGCGACCTCCGGGGGAATCCGGGCCTGGGAAGGAAGCGTCAGGGTGATCTGGGCTGCCTGGCCCAGGATGTTCAGACCTACGGCCAGCGCACCGGCGCCGAACGCTATTCCGGAGACCGGGCCCGGCTCCCGTTCGGCGCGCAGCAGCCGGGCCCGGACGTAGCCCAGAAACCAGAGCAGTGCGGCGGAGCTGAAGACGAAGAGCATGCTCTGTGCGAGCACCGGGGCCCGGTTCGCCACAAGGAATTGCGCGTAGCCGGGGTCAGCGGCGTCCGGCCACGGACCCGTCAGGGCCCCTTCCAGCAGGCCTCCGGCGATGCCCAGGCCGGCGGAGAGCAGACCGCTGAGCGCGCCGCTGATGAAGTACAGCCCGGCGGGGGCCTCCGGAGGCCTGGGGTCCATGATGGCTCCTGTCCGGCAACGCGTCCTGCTGCATGGCTCGACGCTACGCACGGGGCCTGTGGGGAGTGAGGGGCTTAAGGCCCTAACCGGGGGTCAGGGCCCAGCGCACACTGAAGTGTCGGCGGACTCTTGGGCTGCCGCCCGGATCATGGCCTCGCAGAACTGACCGCGCCACGGAAAAGAGCAGGATTCAGAATGAATAAACCAATTGTCGTCGGATTCAACGCATCAGCCGGCAGTGAGGCCGCGCTGACGTGGGCCCTCCAACGGGCAGGCAGCTACAAGCTTCCGGTCACCATCATCCATGCCGTGGACGACCGCTGGATGTCCCCGGATTTCCAGTACCACGAGCTGATCAGGCAATCGGGCATGGACATGCTCCAGAAGGCGCAAGCCAGCGCCGCCGAGCAGGCGCCCGACGTGAAGGTGGACATCCAGTTGCGTCATGGCAGCGGCGGATCGGTCCTGCGCGAGGTGTCGAAGGAAGCGTCGATTGTGGTCGTCGGCGAGCACGACAAGCACTGGATGGACGGCGGTCCGCTGACGGACCGCGCCCTGCAGATCGTCTCCGCCTCGGAAATCCCGGCGGCCGTGATCCCGCTGAAGCGCGGCTCCGACCACGGCGTCGTCGTTGGTGTGGACGGCTCCGAAGAATCCCTGCAGGCGGTGGACTTCGCCGCGGCGGAAGCAGACCGGGGCGGTGACGAGCTGACCGTGGTCCTCGCCTTCCGCAGGCCCGCCCGCTGGATCGAAAACCAGTTGCCGAAAAGCGGGCTCGCCGAGACCATCCTCGAAGAGGACCGGATCGTCCTGGCCGAATCCGTGGCCGGGCTGGCCGACAAATATCCGGACCTCGTTGTCCACCAGAAGCTTGAGCCTGACACCGAACCCGCCAAGGCCCTGGTCGAAGCGGCCAAGGACGCCCGGCTCCTCGTGATCGGCAGCCGCGGACGTGGCGGTTTCTCCCGGATGGTCCTCGGGTCCACAGCCCACGCCGTCCTCCTCAACCTGCCGTGCCCGACCATCGTCACACGGGTGCACAAGGTCAAGCACGAGGATTGAGCGGCGGAGGAGTCAGTCCTGCGCAGGACAGCCCCTTGAGCGAGGGGGCTGTCCTGCGGCGCGACCCTTGAGCCTGTCCTGGACGGATGGGAGGATGATGCCGTGGAGGAGATTTTTGATTTTGTCGGTCACTTCTGGTGGCTCGTCTTCCCCCTGAGCGGACTGTTCGGCGGCTGGGCACGCTCCTGGTCCAAAGCCAGCGAACGCCGGCACCGGCGCCGGGTGGAGCTCTATAAGCTCCGCAACCAGGCGGCAGCGCAGGAGAAGGCCAGCCGGACCCAGGTCCGGCAGCTCATTGACAGCCACGACGCCGTCAACCGGCGCTGGCTCGACTACGAGCTTGACGTGGGGAAACTCATCGACTTCCCGGTCATGACCGATGTGCGCGAACCCTTGACCGTGGCGTTCCTGCGGGCCAAGCGGACGGCCGACAGCCTGCGGCCGGGGGCGCCGGAGGACATCACGACGGCGGCGCAACTGGGGGAGTACCGTGAGGCCGTCCACAGCTTCGAGTTGGCCTTCGACGTCGCCGAGCGGGAAGCCCGGCGGATCAAGGACAGCAACTTCACCGGACCGGAGCGGGACCGCCTGGCGACGGCCCGCAAACTCCTGCGGATCGCTTCGGACGCTGCCGCGACACCGGCGGAGCGGCAAACCGCGTACAAGCGTGCGCGGCGCGAACTGGACGGCCTGATTGTGCTGCCGGACGCGACGCTTGCCGCGCTTGAGGAGAAGATCGCCGGAATGATCGGCGCCGGCGGAAAACCAGACTTCCGTCAGGGCTGACGGAAACCGGCGCGGGAGCACACACCATAGGGGGAAGCACCCTTGCCGGTCGTTTTTGCACTGCTCTCTTTCCCCCGGTACGATTTAAGACGTCAAGCTACTTTGCTGAACGCTGCACTCCCTCCCGGTAAATCCTGGATGAATCTTGCGGCAACGGGGAATGAAACTGCTGACCGTCGACTCTGCAGATTGGGCAACAGGTGGAAATCACCATCATGGTGGCGCTGGTAATAACGCTGGCGCTTTTTTTTGACTTCACCAACGGATTTCACGACACGGCCAATGCGATGGCCACGCCCATCGCGACCGGTGCCATCAAACCCAAAACGGCTGTCGCCCTTGCGGCGGTGCTGAACCTGGTGGGGGCATTCTTGTCCACGGAAGTGGCGAAGACCGTGTCGGGCGGCATCATCAAGGAAGGCTCCGACGGGATCCAGATCACGCCGGACATCATCTTTGCCGGCCTAATGGGCGCCATCCTCTGGAACATGATCACCTGGCTGAAGGGTCTCCCGTCGAGTTCCTCGCACGCACTTTTCGGCGGCCTGATCGGCGCGGCCATCGCCGGCATCGGCATCCACTCGATCAACTTCGAGAGCCTCATGCAGAAGGTGATCCTCCCGGCAATCTTCGCGCCGATCATCGCCGGCGCGGTGGCCTACCTCTGCACCAAACTGGCCTACGCGCTGACTTCCCGCCACGACCCGGAGACCGGCACCAAGCTCACACAGAAGCGCGGCGGCTTCCGCAACGGCCAGATCTTCACGTCCAGCCTCGTGGCCCTGGCGCACGGCACCAACGACGCCCAAAAGACCATGGGCATCATCACCCTGGTGCTGATCGCCGCGGGCACGCAGGAACCGGGTTCCGGCCCGCAGTTCTGGGTCATTGCCTCCTGCGCCTTCGCCATCGCGATCGGCACGTACTCCGGCGGCTGGCGGATCATCCGCACCATGGGATCCGGGCTCACCGACGTCAAGCCCGCCCAGGGCTTTGCCGCCGAAAGCAGCACGGCGTCGGCCATCCTGGCGTCCTCGCACCTGGGCTTTGCGCTGTCCACCACCCAGGTGGCCTCCGGCTCCGTGATCGGGTCGGGCATGGGCCGCCGCGGCACCACCGTCCGCTGGGGAACCGCGGGAAAGATTGCGATCGGCTGGCTCTTCACCCTCCCGGCCGCCGGGCTCGTGGGCGCGCTCACCGCCATGCTGGTGCAAACCGGCGTCGTAGGCGTTGTCATTGCCGCCGTGGCCGGGACCGGTGCGGTGCTCTACATGTTCCTGCACTCCAAGAAGTCCCACGTCGGGCACCACAACGCCGTCGAGGTTGAGGAAGCCGGCGCGGCCGTGCGTTTCCGCAAGAAGAAGGCCCTGGCCGTCAGCCGCGCGAACAACAAGCCGAAGGACGAACTGTAATGAAGTGGCTGGAACTCGTTCAAGTGGCCGGCGCAACGCTTGTCTCCGCGGTGACCGTGGTGGTCCTGTACTCGCTGGGCGTCCGTCTCACAGCCATCGCCGGTGACGTCAGCGAGCGAAAGCCTGCCTGGCTGCGGCCGCTCGCCTACGTGTGCTTCGCCCTGTGCGGCCTCGCCGTGCTGTTCGGGCTCTACCTGATCATTCCCTACTTCAGCAAGTAGCCTCCGGCTTCCCGGAGTGGAACGCGGGGACGATGGGCACCCCGGCCGGGAGTGGCTAGGCTGGGGCCATGTCCGGATTCCAGTATTTTGTCGCGTCCTCGCTGGACGGGTTCATCGCCACCGCCGATGACGACCTGGACTGGCTGCTCCAGTTCGACGGGTTCGCCGGCGGCAAGGACAGCTACGACGCCTTTATGGCCGACGTCGGCTGCATCGTCATGGGGGGCGACACCTACGCCTGGCTGCGGAAGCACGAACCCGGCCACTGGCCGTATCCCGCCACGCCGTGCTGGGTGTTCACGCACCACGAGCTCTCCGCCCCCCGGGGCGCGGACGTGACCTTTGTCCGGGGCCCCGTGACCGAATTCGTCGAGGACCTCAGGGCCGCTGCGGGCGGCCGGAACGTTTGGATCGTCGGCGGAGGGGTCCTCGCGGCCCAGTTCGCGGACGCCGGTGCGCTGGACGAGATCATCATCTCGATCATTCCCGTGGTCCTCGGCAGCGGCAAGGCGGTGCTGCCCATGACGGGCCCGACGGCACCGCTGGAGTTACTGTCCTCGCACACCATGGGGCGGGGCATCGTGGAGCTGCGGTACCGGTTCGGGCGCGCCCCGGCGTAGCCCCTGCCCGGGGTGGTGCCGACCGGCAAGTGCCTATTCGGCGGTGTCGCGGATCAGGTTGGTGATGCGGGCCGTGGACAGCCGTCGGCCCTTCTCGTCCGTCATGACGATCTCGTGCGTGGTCAGGGTTCGGCCCAAGTGGATCGCCGTGCACGTGCCGGTCACGGTGCCGGTGGTGATGGCCCGGTGATGGGTTGCGCCGACCTCAATCCCCAGTGCCTGCCGCCTCGGCCCGGCGTGCATACCGGCGGCGAACGAACCCAGCGTCTCGGCGAGGACCACATGGGCGCCGCCGTGCAGGATCCCGGCCACCTGGGTGTTGCCTTCCACCGGCATGGTGGCGACCGTGCGCTCCGGACTCATCTCCAGGAAATGGATCCCCATCTTCACCACCAGGGCCCCCACGCCGTATTGCCCCAGCCAGTCGTGCAGTTCCTCGGGAATCCCGGCAGCCGCCAGTTCGGCCGCGAACGGGCCCGGCGTGAAATTGTCCTTCATGGGAACTAGGCTGGCACCTGTGAGCGAAACTACCAAACCGGCCCTTGCCCCCCTTTCGGCGGACACCGCAACAGACATTCTCCCGGCGACTGAGACCGAATCCGTGATTGCGGCCAAGCCCGTCCGGAAATCGAGCCGGGCAGCGGAGTCGGTTTCCGCCACCGTGGCGCCCGTCATTCCGATCACGGACCAGCCGCGCCTTCTGGTCCTTGACGGACACTCCATGGCGTTCCGGGCGTTCTTCGCCCTGCCCGCGGACAAGTTCTCCACCGCGACGGGCCAGCACACCAACGCGATCCACGGGTTCACGTCCATGCTCATCAACCTGATCAAGGAGCAGAAGCCGACCCACGTGGCCGTGGCCTTTGACGTCTCGGACGACACCACCCACCGCAAAGCCGAGTACAGCGAGTACAAGGGCGGACGCAACGAGACCCCGCAGGAGATGAGCGGCCAGATTGACCTCATCGACAAGGTGATGGGCGCCTGGGGCATCAAGACCATCAAGATGCCCGGCTATGAAGCGGATGACATCCTGGCAACGCTCGCCGCAATGGGTGAAAAAGCAGGCTTCGAGGTACTTCTCGTGTCTGGCGACCGTGACGCCTTCCAATTGATTACGGACAACGTTTTTGTGCTGTACCCCAGGAAGGGCGTCAGCGACATTCCCCGGATGGACGCAACGGCCATCCAGGAAAAGTACTTCGTCAGCCCCGCCCAGTATTCGGACCTCGCCGCCCTCGTGGGGGAGTCCGCGGACAACCTTCCGGGCGTCCCCGGCGTCGGGCCCAAGACGGCGGCCAAATGGATCAACCTGTACGGCGGGCTGGAGGGGGTCCTGGAGAACCTCGACGCGATCGGCGGAAAGGTGGGGGAGTCCCTCCGCGAAAACGTGGAGGAGGTCAAGCGGAACCGGCGGCTGAACAGGCTCCACACGGACCTCGAGCTCCCGGTGACGCTGGAGGAGCTCGCGGATCCGCGGCCGGACCAGGCCGCCCTCGAGGAGTTGTTCGACGCCCTCGAATTCAAGACCATCCGGGCCCGGCTCTTTGCCCTCTACGGCAGTGAGGTTACCGAAGCGGAGCGGGAAAGCCTCGATACCCCCCACTACGTGATCCCCTCGGACGCTGCCGGGCTGACCGCTTTCCTCGAGTCCGGGACGGGCCTGCGTGCGGCCGTCGCCGTCGACCTCGTGCCCGGCAAGATCGTCGAGGATGCCGCCGCCCTGGCCATCGTCCATGACAACGGGGCCGCGTACATCGACCTCGCCAGCCAGGACGCGGCTGCGGAAAACGTCCTGGCCGGCTGGCTGCGGGACGCCGGCGCGGCCAAAGTCATGCACGGCTACAAGGCAGCGCTCAAGGCCCTCTCCAGCCGGGGCCTGGGCCTGGAAGGCGTGGTGGACGACACCTCCATATCCGGCTACCTCATCCAGCCGGACCGCCGCAGCTATGAACTTGCCGAACTGGCCCAGCACCACCTCAACCTGAGCGTCTCGACCGACGCCGCCAAGGCCGGCCAGCTGGAGCTGGCGTTCGACGGCGATGACGCCGCCGCCGGCGAGCTGGTCCACGTGGCCGCCGTCGTCCGGGCGCTAAGCCGGTACTTCGAGTCGGAACTGGCCGAGCGCAAGGCCCAGGACCTGCTGACCACCCTTGAGCTGCCCGTCAGCCGGGTTCTCGCCGACATGGAACTCGCGGGAATCGCCATCGACATGGCCCGCATGGACGAGCAACTGGCGGATCTCGCCAAGGTGATCGACAACGCCCAGGAACTCGCCTTCGCAGCGATCGGGCACGAGGTGAACCTCGGGTCACCCAAGCAGCTGCAGACCGTGCTCTTCGAGGAGCTGGGGCTGCCGAAGACCAAGAAGATCAAGTCCGGCTACACCACCGACGCGGCGTCGCTTAAGAACCTGCTGGAAAAGACCGGGCACGAATTCCTGGTCCAGCTCATGGCGCACCGTGAGTCCTCGAAGTTGCGCCAGATGCTGGAGTCACTCAAGAAGTCCGTCACCGACGACGGCCGGATCCACACCACCTACGCGCAGAACGTCGCGGCCACGGGCCGGATCTCCTCCAACAACCCGAACCTGCAAAACATCCCCATCCGCAGCGAGGAGGGCCGGCGCGTGCGCGGCATCTTTGTGGTCAGCGACGGCTACGACTGCCTGCTGTCCGCGGACTACTCGCAGATCGAAATGCGCATCATGGCCCACCTTTCCGGGGATCCCGGGCTGATCCAGGCCTACAAGGACGGCGAGGACCTGCACCGGTTCGTGGGCTCCAACATCTTCCACGTGCCCACCGACCAGGTCACCAGTGCGATGCGTTCGAAGGTCAAGGCCATGTCCTACGGCCTCGCCTACGGGCTGACCTCGTTCGGGCTCTCCAAGCAGCTCGAGATTTCCGTCGACGAGGCGCGGACCCTCATGAAGGAGTACTTCGACCGGTTCGGCGCCGTCCGGGACTACCTCCGCGGCGTGGTGGACCAGGCTCGGATCGACGGCTACACCTCCACGATTGAAGGGCGCCGCCGCTACCTCCCGGACCTCACCAGCACCGACCGCCAGCTGCGCGAGAACGCGGAGCGCATTGCGCTGAACTCGCCCATCCAGGGCTCGGCCGCGGACATCATCAAGCGGGCCATGCTGGGCGTCTCCGGAGCCCTGGCCGAACAGGGCCTGAAATCCCGGATGCTGCTGCAGGTCCATGATGAACTGGTCCTCGAAGTGGCCCACGGCGAGCGGGAGGCCGTGGAGAAGCTAGTGACCGAGCAGATGGGCTCGGCCGCCGAGCTGACCGTTCCGCTCGACGTCCAGATCGGCGTCGGCTCCAGCTGGTACGAGGCCGGGCACTAGTCATTCAGCCAGCGCGGCGCTGGGGTCCCCTCCGGGGTACCCGGTTCCGCAACATTCTCAGGGGGAGCAACACGTGGCAGAAAAGTACGAAATCCGGCGGTTCCGTGCGGCCGAAAAGTGTGAACCGGACTACGCGCTGGGAGTCGCCTGGCTGCGGGGCGTCGGCGTCGGGTTCTACGACGAGCGGCACAAGGACGAGTTCGTCGACAAGGTCATGGCCATGTACCGGACGGACAACCGGGAGATGACCGGGGTCTACCAGACCGGCACCGTGGCCGCGCACTCCCTGGCGGCCGATATTCCGGTGGCAACCTTCGGGACGCTGCGCAAGCACCTGAACGTCGGCTACGGCCGGCAGCTCGAGGCGCAGCTGATCACCGCCGTGACCGTCCGCGGAACCCACCGCCGGCAGGGGCTCCTGCGCCGGATGATGACCGAAGACCTCGCCGCGTCGCGGGCCGACGGCCTCGCGATGGCCGCCCTGACGGCATCGGAAGCCTCCATCTACGGCCGCTTCGGCTTCGGCGTCGCAACGTTTGAGCGCAGCATCAAGGTGAACACCGGCCCGCGGTTCCGGCTGCGGCACACCCCGACCGGCTCCGTGGAGATCGCCGACCGGAAGGTCCTGCTGGAACTGGCCCCGGTCGTGTTCGACCGCGTCCACCGGGCCACCCCGGGTTCCCTCGTGCGGCAGGACGCGTACCGGCAGCGCAGCTCGGGCACGCTCGGCCAGGACGGCGCGGAGGACGAATCAATGCGCTGCGCGCTGCACTACGACGCCGACGGCGCCGTGGACGGCTATGTCGCCTACAAGTTCTCCGGGTGGGACACCAAGCCCCCCGCCATGGAAGTCATCGACCTCGTGGCGGCCACCGAATCCGGCTACCTGGAGCTGTGGCAGTTCCTCGGCAGCCTCGACCTCATCGACCGGGTCACCTGGGCCGAAGCGCCCGTGGACGATCCGCTGGCGTGGGCCCTGGAGGACCCGCGCTGCATCGAGTCCAGCGAAAACGGCGACATGCTCTGGCTCCGGATTCTGGACACGGCCAAGGCCCTCGCCGCGCGGCGCTATTCCTCCGACGGCAGCCTGGTGCTGCGCGTCACCGACAATCTGGGGTTCGCCGCGGGCGTGTTCACCCTGACCGTGCGTGCCGGCGAAGCCAGCGTCGCGGCGGCCCCGGACAGCGCCGACCCGGAGCTGTCCCTCGACGTCGCGGAACTCGGATCCATCTATCTGGGCGCCGTCTGCCCGGTAACCCTGGCCGCCGCGGGACGGATCACCGAGCACGCGCCCGGGGCGGCGCTGACAGCGAGACTCATGTTCGCCGTCGAGCGCGCACCGCACTGCCTGACGCATTTCTAGGCGGATCCGGACCGACCCGTTGCGCTTTGACCGGCGTTCCCGTATACGACTAGACTAAACGGGCGTGTACTACGTGCGCGCATCTACAATCCACAAATCAGGATGACCCGGTGAAATGCCGTGTTCTGTGCCCGTGTCGCCGACGCGGGCGCAGCGGTTTGCCTGACCGACTAACTATCCACAACGGAGCCCCTACTACATGACCATCACCTCCACCGAGAAGCCCGGTACACCCGTAGTCGCGATTAACGACATCGGTACCGCTGAGGACTTCCTCGCAGCAGTCGACGCCACCATCAAGTACTTCAACGACGGAGACCTCGTCGAAGGTACCGTCGTCAAGGTCGACCGCGACGAAGTTCTGCTCGACATCGGTTACAAGACCGAAGGTGTCATTCCCTCCCGCGAGCTGTCCATCAAGCACGATGTTGATCCCGGAGACGTTGTCTCCGTTGGCGATCTCGTCGAAGCCCTGGTGCTCACCAAGGAAGACAAAGAAGGCCGCTTGATCCTCTCCAAGAAGCGCGCTCAGTACGAGCGTGCTTGGGGCGACATCGAGAAGGTCAAGGAAGAAGACGGTGTCGTCACCGGTACCGTCATCGAGGTTGTCAAGGGTGGTCTTATCCTCGACATCGGTCTGCGCGGCTTCCTGCCCGCATCCCTCGTCGAGATGCGCCGTGTGCGCGACCTTGCTCCGTACATCGGTCAGAAGATCGAAGCCAAAATCATCGAGCTGGACAAGAACCGCAACAACGTTGTGCTGTCCCGCCGTGCCTGGCTCGAGCAGACCCAGTCCGAGGTCCGCTCCACGTTCCTCAACAAGCTGGAAAAGGGCCAGGTTCGTCCCGGCGTCGTTTCCTCCATCGTCAACTTCGGTGCCTTCGTGGACCTGGGCGGCGTAGACGGCCTGGTTCACGTTTCCGAGCTGTCCTGGAAGCACATTGACCACCCGTCCGAGGTTGTCGAAGTTGGCCAGGAAGTCACCGTCGAGGTTCTCGAGGTCGACCTGGACCGCGAGCGGGTTTCCCTGTCGCTCAAGGCTACGCAGGAAGATCCGTGGCAGACCTTCGCCCGCACCCACGCCCTCGGGCAGGTTGTTCCGGGTAAGGTCACCAAGCTGGTTCCGTTCGGCGCGTTCGTTCGCGTTGAAGACGGCATCGAAGGCCTGGTCCACATCTCCGAGCTCGCCGTGCGCCACGTTGAGCTGGCCGAGCAGGTTGTCTCCGTCGGCGACGAGCTGTTCGTCAAGGTCATCGACATCGACCTCGAACGCCGCCGCATCTCGCTGTCCCTCAAGCAGGCCAACGAGGGCGTCGACGCCGAGTCCACCGAATTCGATCCGGCTCTCTACGGCATGGCCGCTGAGTACGACGAAGAGGGCAACTACAAGTACCCGGAGGGCTTCGATCCAGAGTCCAACGAGTGGCTTGAAGGCTACGAGACGCAGCGCGCCGCCTGGGAGCAGCAGTACGCTGACGCTCAGACCCGCTGGGAAGCCCACAAGAAGCAGGTTGCCCAGCACGCTGCCGACGACGCTGCAGCTGCAACGTCCGGTGAGAGCGACTCCGGCACCACCAGCTACTCCTCCGAGCCGGCTGCAGCCGAGACCAACACCGGTGGCGGCACGCTCGCTTCCGACGAGGCTCTTGCAGCACTGCGCGAGAAGCTGACCGGCAACTAATTGCCTCTGGTCCGCAGGGAGTCCGCTTCCTGAGGCTGGGCAGTTGGTAGCTTGAAGTAGCACCGTGAAGGTGGCCGTCCCTGATGGGGCGGCCACCTTTCGTTAAGGACATGCCCACGGGGTGCTTGCCCGGTGGACATGCCCAGTCGTTGCCGCCGCCACTGGACATATGGGCATTATGTCCAGTTCCGGGCCGGCGGGAGGGGCATGTCCGGGCCGCGAACCGGGCGCCCGCGGGACATGTCCACTCTTCCCGCCGCAGCGTGGGGCACGGTGGCGCTATGTCCGGTCCTGGGTCCGTGCGCGCGGCATGCCCGGGACCCCGAACCGGGCGCGACGGGCGCGTGGTTGCAGGCCGCGCCGGGCCGGCTCCGGCAGGATGGGCTGATGGACCCAGTCAGTGCAGCCCGCGCCTTCGTGGCAGAAAAACACCCCGACGCCGATGCCGCCATCCTCGGCGGCAGCACGGCCCGGGCCCGGAGCACTCCCACCTCGGATCTGGACATCGTGATCCTGTACCGTGACGGCGCGGACAACTACGCCGAAACGAGCCGCCATGCAGGGTGGATTGTTGAAGCATTTGTCCACACCCCGTCCAGCCTGGCGGTCTGGTACGCCCGGGAGCGGGCCGCCCGCTGCGCCGTCCTCGGCGACCTGTGTGCCCAGGGAGTCCTGCTTGCCGACCGCGGGCCGGGGGAAGCGTGGCAACGGGCGGCGCAGTTATACATGGAACGCGGGCCCGAGCCGCTGACGGACCAGGACCGCGGCCTGCGCCGGTACGAGCTGAGCAGTTCCCTCGACGACCTGCGGGGATCGGCCGTCGCGGCGGAATCCTTCGCCATCGCCGCAGAGGTCTTCCTGCAGTCGGTAGAGCTGCTGCTCCTGCAGCACGGAAAGTGGCTGGGCAAGGGCAAATGGGCGGTCCGCCGGCTGGACCAGCTCCCGGGTGATGAGTCTGCCGCCGGGCTAAGGGACTGGGCTGCTTCCCCGGAGCGCAGCCCGGAGCGGCTCATCCAAATCGCGGACAAGGTCCTTGAGGGGAGCGGCGGATACCTGATGGAAGGTTTCCTCCGCGGATCGCGGCCGGGTCCCGGCGTGCCCCATGACTGAGGACCTGCTGGCTGGCCCGCGGGGACGGCGGTTCTGCTTAGGCGTGCTCACGGCCGCGAGACCGGAGATTTGGACGCTGGCACTGGGATCTGCCATGGCTCCGCGGGATCAGAGGCTGCTGGATGAACTCGCCCGCGCTCTCGGCAGCCCTGATGCACGAGCGGTGGCTGAATCCGCCAGAGGTTCCGTGCTGCTGGCCGGACTGGCAGAGGCCGTGGATTCCGCCCGCTACTGGCAGGAACCCGACGAGACCGATGAGTTGCTCCGGCAGCGCCCTGTCCTGACGGCCCTCGGCCCCGTTGCCGCTTTGCTGTCGGCTTCCCTGGCGGGCTGGTTGCGCCCAAGCTCGGTGGCTCTGGACCGGCAATGTTTCGTGCAATGGACTGATGAACGCAAGCTGCAACCTCCAAGCCTCACTGATGCCGCCGGAAAGCTCGCTCGCTGGAAGGCCTCGACCATCGCCGACGAACGTCAAGCAGCGGAACGCCCGCGGGACCCCGCAGCTCCCTGGAGCGGGCGGTGGTGGTCCACGCCGGCCCTGTCTGATCTGGTGACAACCACCAGGAGCATCACCGGGCTGGGGGCCTTAAAACTCATGCTGGTCGAGGACAGCATCGGCTGGAAGCGCGCCAGGGTCTGGCCGCTCGCGCCGGCCTCAGGGTCTCGCATTTATGAAATATCCGAGCCAATGGCGTGGACGGGCCTCGTGGCCCGCTACCCCCTGGTGGTCACCCTGGCCAAGCGCCACGACTGGTGGCGAACAACAGGGGTCGACGCGTCCTGGCTCATGCCCGACTGGTCCGCCGTCGCCGCGGATTACGACGGCGTTCACCTCACCGTTTCTGGCTACCTTACGACCGCCGGGCGGCACCTCGCCGTCGGTCAGTCCGGCACGGTGCTCGCGGGCTGGAACCCTGACGAGACCTACTGGCTCAACGACGTTCTCCGCCCCGGGGCGGCACCCTCGGAGTGGCACAGCACCGAATCCCAGCCGCCCACGTGGGCGGGCGACACGCCCAGCCAGTAGACACCGGGGAAACGCGAGAATGACGACTCCTGCAGCGCATCCGGAGCACGGCACTAACTGGCAGGGTTGAGGGCGGTTCGCCACGCTCCCACTGCTTTGGCGGTGAACGTCCAGGTGGCGGCGCCGGTGGCACCGGCAATGGCCTGGATCCTGTCGGCCCGCTCGGCGATCATGCGGACGGGCACAATGGGCGTATGTCCAGCGGCTGCGGCCCAGGGTGGGGCATGTCCAGCCGGGGCCGCGGAGCCAGCGGGAGGACATGTCCAGCCCTGGGCCATGCGGATGGGCACAATGGGCGTATGTCCAGCGGTTGCGGCCAAGGTGGGGCATGTCCAGCCGGAGGGCCTCAGCGCAGCGGGATCCTGGCCTTGACCGGGACCGCTGCGGCGTCGGAGGCTTCGCCCTGCTCAAACTCTGCGCCGGCCGAGCGCAGGAGGACCAGGGCCGCGGCATTGCCCGCTGTGGTGTCGGCCTCCAGTACGGCAGCCCCGGACGCCGCGGCCCGCTCAATCACCAGGCGCAGGGCCTCCCGCGCGATGCCGTGGCCACGGAAGCTGCGGCCCAGCCAGATTCCCGTTTCCAGCGAGTCATTTCCGGTCCGCTTGAGCCGGATGGATCCTGCCAGCTTCCCGTCGGAGCTGATCGCCCAGCTCTTCTGCTGCGCGGGCCCGTCGAGCCCTGCGGCAGCATGATGGTACTCGCGGAACCAGCTGATCCGCTCGGAGTTCCAGCCGGAGGCGCTGCCCAGCGGAGGAGTCACCTCGTCCGGGTCGGCGTCCTGGATCGCGACGGTCAGGAGCTGCTCCAGGACCGGCTCGTCGACGTCCACGAGCCGGACAGCGGCAGGGAAAGGCTCAGCCGAGGGGGACATCGATCCACTCCGTTTCTCCAGGCAGCAATGCGGCGGTTCCGGCGGACAGGGCGGCGACACGTTCCCCCGCCCGGGCCAGACCCGCCGGATCATCCGGCAGTGCAAGCCTCAGGACAGTAGTCTGCGCCTCATAACTGGTTTCGGCCATCACATAGCCCGCGGCGCGCAGCTCGTTCTCCAGCCGGCCGGCCGCCGTGTGCGGGACCGTCACCGCGCAGATCCGCAGCCGGCGGCGCTGCGCGAGCGGCGCCCGGTCCAGGGCAGCGGACACGGATTCGGAGTAGGCCCGGACCAGTCCGCCGGCGCCGAGCAGGATGCCGCCGAAATAGCGGACGACGACGGCGGTCACGTCGCTGAGGTCCGTCACACCCGGCGCGGTTTCGCGTTTCAGCAGCGCGTCGAGCATCGGGGTGCCTGCGGTGCCGGACGGCTCGCCGTCGTCGTTGGAGCGCTGCACGGCCCGGTCGGGACCGAGCACGAACGCGGAACAGTGATGCCGCGCATCGTGGAATTCCTTGCGCAGACCAGCCAGGACGGCGCGGGCGCCCTCCTCGTCCCCGGTGCGGTGCAGCACGGTGATGAAGCGGGAGCGCTTCACTTCGATCTCGTGGCGGAACTCCGGCCCCGCCGCCAGCGTGGTGTACACGGTGGCCCTGCTCTCCGGGAAATCCGCATCTTCAGCCACCGGATCAGTTTAGTCTGGAGGGGTGCTGAAAATCGGGTTGACGGGCGGCATCGCCTCAGGGAAGTCAGTGGCCGCCGCACGCCTGCGCGAACTCGGGGCCGTGGTGATCGACGCCGATGCCCTGGCCCGTGAGGTCGTGGAACCCGGAACGCCGGGACTCGCCCAGGTCGTGGCTGCGTTCAGCAAGGCCGTCCTGGCGCCCGACGGCGGCCTGGACCGGCCGAAGCTCGGCGCCCTCGTCTTCGGCAACCCGGAACGCCTCGCCGTGCTCAACGGCATCATCCATCCCCTTGTCAGGGAGCGCGCCGCCGCGCTGGCCGCCGCCGCTCCGAAGGGCGCCGTCGTCGTGCAGGACATCCCGCTGCTGGTCGAGACCGGCCAGGGCGCCAACTTCCATCTGGTGGTGGTGGTGGACGCCCCGGACGACGTCCGGGTGCAGCGCATGGTGCAGCACCGGCACATGACCGCCGCGGACGCCCGGGCCCGGATGGCCGCCCAGGCCGCGAGGGCCGACCGGCTGGCAGCAGCCGACGCCGTCCTGGATAACTCCGGCGCCAAGGAGGAGCTGCGGGACGCGGTGGACCGGCTGTGGAAGTTCCGGCTGGCCCCTTTTGCCGTGAACCTGAGCAGGCACCGCCTCGCTCCGCGGACCGGGGGGCCGGTGCTGGCGCCCGCCAACCCGGACTGGCCCGCGCAGGCCGCCCGCCTCATCGCACGCCTGCGGGCGGCGGCCGCCGGGGACATCCTCACCCTGGACCATGTCGGTTCCACCGCCGTCCCCGGACTCCCCGCGAAGGACATCCTGGATCTCCAGCTCGGCGTCGAGGACATGGCCGCCGCGGAGCGGATCGCGCCGCTGCTGGCCGACGCCGGCTTCCCCGCCTGGCCCGGCATCCTCGCGGACAACCCCAAGCCCTCCCACCCGGACCCGTCGGACTGGCCGAAACGGCTGCACGGCAACGCGGACCCCGGCCGCGCGGTCAACCTGCACGTCCGCGCCGTGGGCTCCCCGGGCTGGCGCTTTGCGCTCTGCTTCCGGGACTGGCTGCGCGACGACGAGACCGCCCGGGCCGACTACCTCGCCGAGAAGCGCCGGGTCGCCAAACTGCACGGCGTGGACAAATCCACCGCGCGCTACGCCGCCGACAAGGAAACCTGGTTCACCGGGCACGCGGTCCCTCGGATGGAGGCGTGGGTGCAGCGCACCGGCTGGCACCCGCCGTCGTACACCAGCCCCGGGCCGGGGACCGGTCCGGAGCCGGACCGTACCGCCCAAAGCTGAATCAGGACTCCGTGTCGGGGGCCGGCGGTAGATTAGATACATGAGTCTTGCGCAGCAGATCAATCGTGTCGTGGCGCCCTTCGAGGTCATCAGCGAATTCCAGCCGGCCGGTGACCAGCCGGCCGCCATCGCGGAGTTGACCGAGCGCATCAAGAACGGCGAGAAGGACGTGGTGCTGCTCGGTGCCACCGGTACCGGCAAGAGCGCGACCACGGCGTGGCTGATCGAACAGGTCCAGCGGCCCACCCTGGTGATGGTGCAAAACAAGACCCTCGCCGCGCAGCTCGTCAACGAATTCCGCGAACTGCTTCCGAACAACGCCGTCGAGTACTTCGTCTCGTACTACGACTACTACCAGCCGGAAGCCTACGTGGCGCAGACGGACACCTTCATCGAGAAGGACTCCTCCGTCAACGAGGAAGTCGAACGGCTCCGGCACTCCGCCACCAACGCGCTCCTGACCCGCCGTGACGTGATCGTGGTGGCCACGGTGTCCTGCATCTACGGCCTGGGCACCCCGGAGGAGTACATCGCCGGCATGGTGACGCTCCGCAAGGGCGCCGAGATGAACCGGGACGACCTGCTCCGCAAGTTCGTCTCCATGCAGTACGCCCGCAACGACATGGACTTCCACCGCGGCACGTTCCGGGTCCGCGGCGACACCGTGGAAATCATTCCGATGTACGAGGAGCTGGCGATCCGGGTCGAGTTCTTCGGCGACGAGATCGAGAACATCTACACGCTGCACCCGCTCACCGGGGAGATCATCCGGGATGAGACCGAAATGTACGTCTTCCCGGCCTCGCACTACGTGGCCGGTCCGGAACGCATGGGCCGGGCGATCAAGCGGATCGAAGACGAGCTCGCCGAGCGGCTCCAGGTCCTGGAGAGCCAGAACAAGCTCGTGGAGGCGCAGCGGCTGCGGATGCGCACAACTTACGACCTGGAAATGATGCAGCAGATGGGGTTCTGCAACGGCATCGAGAACTACTCAAGTCACATCGACGGCCGCGCCCGCGGGACCGCGCCGCACTGCCTGATCGACTACTTCCCGGACGACTTCCTCCTGGTGATTGACGAATCGCACGTCACCGTGCCGCAGATCGGCGCCATGTACGAGGGTGACATGTCCCGCAAGCGGAACCTCGTGGACCACGGCTTCCGGCTGCCCTCCGCGATGGACAACCGGCCGCTGAAGTGGGACGAGTTCCAGGACCGCGTGGGCCAGACCGTCTACCTCTCCGCCACGCCGGGCAAGTACGAGCTCGGCAAGGCTGACGGCTTCGTGCAGCAGATCATCCGGCCCACCGGACTGATCGACCCCGAGATCGTCGTCAAGCCCACCAAGGGCCAGATCGATGACCTGCTCGGTGAGATCAGGACCCGCACGGCAAAGAACGAGCGCGTCCTGGTCACCACCCTGACCAAGCGGATGGCCGAGGACCTCACCGACTACCTGCTGGGCCACGGCGTGAAGGTCGAATACCTGCACTCGGACGTGGACACCCTGCGCCGGGTGGAACTGCTCCGCGAGCTCCGGATGGGCGTCTTCGACGTCCTGGTGGGCATCAACCTGCTCCGCGAAGGCCTGGACCTGCCCGAGGTCTCGCTCGTCAGCATCCTCGACGCGGACAAGGAAGGCTTCCTGCGCTCGGCGACCTCGCTGATCCAGACGGTCGGCCGCGCCGCCCGCAACGTCTCCGGCCAGGTGCACATGTACGCGGACCGGATCACCGACTCGATGGCCAAGGCCATCGACGAGACCAACCGGCGCCGCGAGATCCAGGTGGCCTACAACACCAAGCACGGCATCGACCCGCAGCCGCTGCGGAAGAAGATCGCCGACATCACGGACCAGATCGCCAAAGAGGATGCCGACACCCGCGAACTCCTCGCCGCCGCGGGCAAGACCCGCGGCAAGGGCAAGGGCTCGGACAAGATCCGGGCGGACGGCCTCGCGGCCGCACCGGCCGAGGACCTGGTGGGGCTGATCGAGCAGCTCACCGAACAGATGCACTCCGCCGCCGGGGAGCTCCAGTTCGAACTCGCCGCACGGCTCCGCGACGAGGTGGGGGAGCTCAAGAAGGAACTGCGCCAGATGCAGTCCGCGGGGCACGCCTAGGGTATTGTTGGGCGGACGTAGGGGAGTATCCCAAGCGCTACGATCGTCAACACGCACGGCACAGATGCCCTGCCGGGCGTAGCGGGCAGCCAAGCAGAACCGGGTTCGTACCGGACACTCAGGCCAGTCGGAGAGACTTACACCGCACCGTCACACCCTGCGAAAGGTATCTTCGTGCCCGAACTTCCCGTCTGGTTTGAGATCGGCTCCTTTGTCGTTCTCGGCATCATCCTTGCCATCGACCTGCTGCTGGTCCTCAAACGTCCGCACGAGCCCTCCATGAAGGAAGCCGGCCTGTGGGTCTCCTTCTACATTGCCCTCGCCCTGGTCTTCGCCGGTGCCATGTTCGCCTTCACCGGCCCGGAATACGGCGGCCAGTTCCTCGCCGGCTGGGTGACGGAATACAGCCTCAGCATCGACAACCTCTTTGTCTTCATCATCATCATGGCCCGCTTCTCGGTACCCCGTAAGTACCAGCAGGAAGTCCTGATGGTCGGCATCATCATCGCGCTGATCCTCCGCGGCATCTTCATCCTGCTCGGCGCCCTCGTGATCGAGCAGTTCAGCTGGGTCTTCTACATCTTCGGCGCCTTCCTGCTCTGGACCGCCTGGAAGCAGGCCCAGGACGACGGTGAGGACGAAGAGGACAAGGAAAACCCGCTCATCGCCCGGATCCGCAAGGTCCTGCCGATGTCGGAGAAGTTCGACGGCGGCAAGCTCCGCACGGTGGTCGACGGCAAGAAGGTCTTCACCCCGATGCTGATCGTCTTCGTGACCATCGGCCTCACGGACCTGCTCTTCGCGGTGGACTCCATCCCGGCCATCTTCGGCCTGACCCAGAGCGCGTTCATCGTTTTCACCGCCAACATTTTCGCCCTGATGGGCCTGCGGCAGCTGTACTTCCTGCTCGGCGGCCTGATGACCCGCCTGATCTACCTCAAGCACGCACTCTCGGTGATCCTCGCGTTCATCGGCGTGAAACTGGTCCTGCACGCCATGCACGTCAACGAGCTTCCCTTCATCAACGGCGGCCAGCACATCGAGTGGGCCCCGGAAATCCCGACCTTCGTCTCGCTCGGGGTGATCATCGGCACCATCATCGTGGCCGTGATCGCCAGCCTGGTCAGCTCCAAGGCCACGCAGTCCAAGCTGGACGCCCGGCTCGAAGAGGACTCCCGCAAGAGCCTGACCGACGCCGAGTAGCCCCCACGGTTCGGCTATGCTCGGACCGTGAAAATTTTCGACACTGCAGCAGCCAACGGTACGGCGCTGGACCCGCAACGGGTCCAGCGCCGTACGGTTTGGGTGCTGAGCAGCGCGCAGCTCCTCAGCGGCGTGGGCAGCGGCGCCAGCCTGTCCGTCGGGTCCCTGCTGGCCGTCCAGCTCTCCGGCTCGAACGCCTGGGCCGGCTCGGTCACCACCATCATGACCCTCGGCGCCGCGGCGGCCGCACTGCCCCTCGCCGGTCTGGCCGGACGGCGCGGCCGCCGGGCCTCCCTCGTGACGGGTCTGCTCGCCGCCATGGCCGGGGCCCTGCTGGTGATCGCCTCCACAGTGACGGGCAGCTTCCCGGTGCTGCTGCTGGCCGCGGCACTGCTGGGGCTGGGCACGGCCGCCAATCTGCAGGCCCGCTTCGCCGCCGTCGACCTCGCCGCCCCGGAACACCGCGGCCGGTCCCTGTCGATCGTGGTGTGGGCCGTGACCATCGGCGCCGTCGCCGGGCCCAACCTGATCCGTCCCGGCGCCCTCGTGGGGGAGGCCCTCGGGCTTCCGGCGCTGGCCGGACCCTTCGTGTTCTCGGCGGCGGGGCTGGCGCTGGCCGCGCTGCTGCTGCTCATCGGCCTGCGCCCGGATCCCCTGCTGCTCGCGGCCCGGCTCCGGGCCGGCGCACAGCCCGCCGCCGCTGGCGGCGGAACGGCGGACACGGCAGGGAGCGCTGGCGGCGGCTCCGCCGGCGGCACGACGAGTGCCCGGCGTCGGCACGGCCTCCGCCACGGCATGCGCGCCATCCGGGCCTCCCCGCGGGCCGGACTGGCCCTCCTCGCCATCATTGCAGCGCACGGCTGCATGGCCGCCGTGATGTCAATGACGCCCCTGCACCTGCAGCTGCTGACCGAGGGCCCCCTGACCGACATGCCCGCCGGCCACGCCCACGCGGCCAGCACCGACGTGCTGGTCCTGATCGGGTTCACCATCTCGCTGCACATCGCCGGGATGTACGCGCTCTCGCCGGTGATGGGCTGGCTGACCGACAAGGCCGGGCGGCTTCCCGTCATCCTGCTGGGCCACGGACTGATCCTGGTCTCCGTGCTCGTGGCAGGCTTCGGCCAGGCCGCGCCGGCGCTGGTGACGGTCGGCCTGGTGCTGCTGGGGCTGGGCTGGTCCGCGGCCACGATCGCCGGCTCCACCCTGCTCGCCGAGAGCGTCGGCACCGACGACCGCGTCCTCGTCCAGGGCGTCTCGGACACCATGATGGGCGTCGCCGGCGCCGTCGGCGCAGGGTTCTCCGGGCTGGTGATGAGCGGCGTCGGCTACCAGGGGCTCAACCTGGCGGCCGCCGCCGTCGCCGCGGTGGTATTCGCCGTCGCCCTCCGCGCGGCCGGCCGGGACCGCGCCGTGCACCCGCCGGCCTAGCCACCGGCCCCGGCGCGGGGGAGCGCCGGGTTCAGCACGGGTTCAGTGCAGGGTTCAGTGCAGGGTTCAGTCCCGGTTCAGTCCCTGACGGACCGGGTCAGGCCAAGGAGCCGGGCGAAGATGCCCTCGCCGTCGTCCGCGATGCCGTCATGGTGGAAATCAGCGGACTCCCAGACCTGCAGGCCCCGGACGGCCGCGGCCGTCTCGAGCGACAGTCCGCGGTCGACGTAGATGTCGTCGGTGTAGACGGCAGCGGCCACCGGGACCGTGTTAAGCGCGAGCCGTTCCGGGTCGTAGAGCGGGGGCCAGTCGTCCTTTTCGGCGAGGCGCCGGGCGACGTCCCGCAGCGGGCGGAGGGCGGGATCCTGCTCGAAGTACCAGGGGTAGACCATTTCGCCGGTGAGCAGCGGCTCGGGGGCCTCGGGGGAGAACTCCGGGAAATCCTGCAGCACCCGCCAGGCGGCCCAGTCCGTGGACTCGCCCTGGCCGTAGATGGACTCGTGCATCAGCGCGTACAGGGGGTTGGCGGCGCGGGACACGAGCCCGCGGAGCTGGTCGAGGAACGCGTCCGAGAGGCGGTCCCCGCCGGGCGTGCCGACGAAGGCATCCTCCAGCAGGTGGTGCAGCGCATCCACCCGGGTGTTGCCGCCCAGGAAGGACCCCACCATCTGGAAGCGTTCCACGGTGAGCCGTTCGCCGTCGGGCAGGTATTCCTCCGTGTCGCGAAGGTGCCGGGCGATCCGGGTGACCGCTGCGCGGTCCTCGGGGTACCGGCCGAAGTATTCGGCGTTGCGGGCCGCCACCCGCTGGAACGTGGCCCGGTAGACCCGGTCCGCGGGCCCGGCGAGCGGCGCGAGGCCGCCGGTGATGAGGGCTTCCCGCAGGCCCTCCGGGGCGAAGGAGAGATAGCTGAGGGCGCAGAAGCCGCCGTAGCTCTGCCCGTAGATCGTCCACGGGCCGGAGCCCAGCGCCAGCCGGATCGCCTCGGCGTCGGCGACGATCGAGTCCGCCCGGAAATGCGCGAGGTAGGCCGCCTGGTCGGCGTCGTTCCCTCGCAGCGGCAGCGTGTTGCGGTCGACGGCGGCGGACAGGCCGGTGCCGCGCTGGTCCAGCATCAGGATGCGGAAGTCCTTGGCGGCGGCCTTGCTCCACCCGCCGAGCGCCGGGAGACGGTTGCCGCGTCCGCCGGGGCCGCCCTGCAGGTACAGCAGCCACGGGAGCTGGGCGGCCTCGTCCTCGCTGTAGTCCGCGGAGACGTACTCGCGGGCAAAGATTGTGATGGTCTCGCCCGGCGGCGCGGCGGCGCGGGAGTGGTCCAGGGGCACCTCGAAGTAGTGCTCCGCCGTGCGCATCCCGCGGTATTCGTGCCGCGCCTTGATGGTGTGGGGGACGGTCGGCGGCGCGGCCTCCAGCACCCCGGCGGCAGCCGTCCCGGCCAGGGGACCGCCGGTCAGGGGACGGCCCGCCAGCGGCAGGCCCGTCAGGGGCAGGTCAGCCATGGGCTTGGACTTTGTGCGCGGTCCCGAAGGCTTCCAGCGCGTCACCGGTCAGCCGGAACGTGGACCATTCCTCCATCGGGCTGGCCCCAAGCTTCTTATAGAAGTTGATGGAGGGCTCGTTCCAGTCCAGGACGCTCCACTCGACGCGGGCGTAGCCGCGGTCGACGGCGGTCGCGGCGAGATGCTGCAGGAGCGCCTTGCCGTGGCCTTCGCCCCGGGCCTCGGGGCGCACGTACAGGTCCTCGAGGTAGATGCCGTGGACGCCTTCCCAGGTGGAGTAGTTCAGGAACCAGAGGGCGAAACCCCGGACCTCGCCGGCCTCGTTCTCGGCCATCGCCGCGAACACCCGCGGGTGCTCACCGAACAGGGCCTCGGTCAGCATCTCGGGGGTGTTCCGGACGGCGTCCGGCTCCTTCTCGTAGATGGCCAGGTCATGGATCATCTGCAGGATATCGGGGACATCGTTCGCCGTCGCGGGCCGGATTACACTCATCCCACGAGTTTACTAGCGCCGGGCCGCTGCTGCCGATCCGGTTCGCGGACCGTCAGAGCCGGTTCACTTCCGTGACCCGCACGACGGCGGTTCCGGTCTCGTCCGAGGCCGCGAGGTCAACCTCCGCGGAGATGCCCCAGTCATGGTTGCCGGCCGGGTCCTCGAAGATCTGCCGGACCTTCCACCGGCCCGGCTCCTCGGTGATGATCAGCAGGCCCGGGCCGCGGGCGTCCGGGCCGGTGCCGATGTCGTCGTGTTCGTCGAAGTAGTCATCCAGCACGTCCTCCCAGCGTTCGGCATCCCAGCCGGAACCCGCGTCGAGTTCGCCGAGGGCGGTGGCATCCTCGTCCGCGAAGAGCTCCACCCGGCGGAACATCTCATTGCGGACCATCACACGGAAGGCCCGGACGTTGGAGGTCAGCGACGGCGGCGGCGGCGGGGGAGCGTCGTGCGGCGTCGGCGCCTTGCCGGAGGTCAGCTCCTCCCACTCATCGAGCAGGCTGGAGTCGACCTGGCGGACCAGCTCGCCGAGCCACGCGATGAGGTCCTCCAGGTCTTCGCGGAGGGCGTCCTGCGGGACGGTCTGCCGCAGCGCCTTGAAGCCGTCGGCAAGGTAGCGCAGCACAATCCCCTCGGACCGGGCCAGTCCGTAGAACTGGACGAACTCGCCGAAGTTCATCGCCCGTTCGTACATGTCCCGGACGATGGACTTGGGCGCGAGTTCGAAGTCGCCGATCCACGGCGCGGCCCGGCGGTAGACATCAAACGCCTCGCCAAGCAGCTCCGCGAGCGGCTGCGGGTAGCTGACCTCCTCCAGCATGGCCATGCGCTGGTCGTAATCGATGCCGTCGGCCTTCATCGCGCCGATCGCGTCGCCGCGCGCCTTCTTCAGCTGCGCGGACAGGATCTGCCGGGGTTTCTCCAGTGTGGACTCAATCACGGACACGACGTCGAGGGCATACGACGGCGACTCCGGATCCAGCAGCTCCAGTGCCGCGAGGGCGAAGGGGGACAGCGGCTGGTTCAGGGCGAAGTTGGCCTGCAGATGGACCGTCAGGCGGACCGTGCGGCCGTCCGCGCCCTGCTCCTGCAGCGGGATCCGCTCCACGACCCCGGCGGCCAGGAGCTCCCGGTAGATGCCCAGGGCCTTCTTCATGAGCTGCAGCTGGGATGCACGCGGCTCATGGTTTTCCGTCAGCAGGCGGCGGGCGGCCTTGAACGGATCGCCCGGCCGTTCCATCAGGTTCATCAGCATCGCGTGGGTCACGCTGAAGCTGGACGTCAGCGGATCCGGGACCGACTCCACAAGGCGCTTGTAGGTCGGTTCGCCCCAGGAGACGAAGCCCTCGGGCGGTTTCTTCTTGACCACCTGGCGGAGCTTCTTCTGGTCGTCGCCGAACTTCGCCGTGGCCTTGGCCATCGCCTTGACGTTCTCCGTGACATGTTCCGGGGCCTGCACGACGACGGTCCCGGCGGTGTCGTAGCCGGCCCGGCCGGCGCGGCCGGCGATCTGGTGGAACTCCCGGGAGTTCAGCAGCCGGGTGCGGACGCCGTCGTACTTGCTCAGCGCCGTGAGCAGCACGGTGCGGATGGGGACGTTGATGCCCACGCCGAGGGTGTCGGTGCCGCAGATGACTTTCAGCAGCCCGGCCTGGGCAAGCTGCTCCACGAGCCGGCGGTATTTGGGCAGCATGCCGGCATGGTGGACGCCGATGCCGTGCCGGACCAGCCGGTTGAGCGTCTTGCCGAACCCGGCCGCGAAGCGGAACCCGGCGATCAGCTCCGCGATTTTGTCCTTTTCCTCGCGGGTGCAGACGTTGATGCTCATCAGGTTCTGGGCCCGGTCGATCGCCTCCACCTGGCTGAAGTGCACCACGTAGACCGGGACCTGCTTCGTCGCGAGGAGCTCCTCGAGCGTCTCGTGCACGGGCGTCTGCTCGTAGTAGTAGTGCAGCGGGATGGGCCGTTCCATCGAACTGACGGTGGTCGTCGGCCGGCCGGTCAGCTCCGTGATGCCGGCCTCGAAGCGGCTCATGTCGCCGAGCGTGGCGGACATCAGCAGGAACTGCGCCTGGGGGAGTTCCAGCAGCGGGACCTGCCAGGCCCAGCCGCGCTGCGGGTCGGAGTAGAAGTGGAATTCGTCCATGATGACGGCGCCGAGCTCGGCGGCGGCGCCTTCGCGGAGGGCGATGTTGGCCAGGATCTCCGCCGTGCAGCAGATGATCGGGGCGTCCTGGTTGACGCCGGAGTCGCCGGTGATCATGCCGACGTTCTCGGCGCCGAAGATCTCGCACAGGGCGAAGAACTTCTCCGAGACGAGGGCCTTGATCGGTGCGGTGTAATAACTGCGCTGTCCGCGGGCCATGGCCTGGAAGTGCACCGCGATCGCGACGAGGGACTTCCCCGATCCGGTGGGGGTCGCCAGGATGACATTGGCGCCGGCGGCAAGCTCCATCACGGCCTCGTCCTGGGCGGTGTACAGGGCCAGCCCGCGGGTTTCCGTCCACTCGACAAAGCGGGTGTAGAGCTCGTCCGGGTCCAGGCCGGTCCGGCCGGGGACTCGGGCGGCCGGGGCGGGGAGCTGATCAACAAGTTTCATTGCTCACCAGCTTAGTGGCCGGTGCGCTAGGGTCGCGCGCCTCCTAGGCGGCCCTTCCGGCCGGGGTTAGGCTTCGGACGTCGCGTCGTTCGCCGGTGACTGGAGGAAGCAGTGAAATGGGATCCCGCCAAGTACGTGCAGTTCGGGGACTACCGGGACAGGCCGTACTTTGACCTGACGGCCCGGGTCCATGCGGACGCTCCCCGTTCCGTCGTCGACCTCGGCTGCGGTCCCGGGAACCTGACGGCCACCCTCGCCGAGCGCTGGCCCCTGGCCCGGGTCTCCGGCCTGGACTCCTCGGCGGAAATGCTGGCCCAGGCTGCCGGCCTCGTGCAACGGCTGCCCAACCTCTCCTTCGGCGCGGCAGACATCGCCGGCTGGATGCCCGCCGCGGACACGGACGTCGTCGTCACCAACGCCGCGCTGCAGTGGGTTCCCGGCCACCGGGACATGCTGCCCCGCTGGCTCGCGGCGCTCCGCCCCGGCGCCTGGTTCGCGCTGCAGGTCCCCGGAAACTTCAATTCGCCCTCGCACACGCTGATGCGCGGGCTGGCGGAGTCCGCGGCGTGGGCGGGACGGCTCGCCGGGGTCCTGCGCCACGTTGACGTGGTGGGCGAGCCGGACGACTACCTGGCCATCATGCTCGACGCCGGCTGCGACGCGGATGCGTGGGAGACGACGTACTACCAGCTCCTCCCGGGAGCGAACCCCGTCCTGGAGTGGGTCCGCGGCACGGGACTCCGGCCCGTGCTCGCGGCGCTGTCCGCCGCTGACGCCCGTGAGTTCGAAGCCGAATACTCGGCGTTGCTGGCGGAGGCCTACCCGGCCGGGCCGCACGGCACCGTGTTCCCGTTCCGGCGGATCTTCGCCGTGGCCCGGAAGCGGGCCTGATCCGCGGCCGGGTTCCGGACCGGCAGACAGGCCGGACAGCGTATGACAACGGAGCAGTGTGTGAGAGTGCTTACAATGTCGAGGCAGCGTGGGGGCGGCTGCCTTGGTCGATCCGATCCGTGCCCTGACGTAGCGATGGAGGTTCGGTGCTTATTGGTCTGACGGGCCGGCTGTTGGCCGCCCACAAGGGGACCGTGCTGGCCATCGTGGTCCTGCAGCTCGTGCAGACGACCGCGAACCTCCTCCTGCCTACCCTCAACGCGGCCATCATCGACGACGGGATCGTCGGCGGCGACATCCCGGAGATCCTGAACCTGGGTTCCTGGATGGCCGCGATCGCCTGTGTGCAGGTGGCGGCGGCGATCGCGGCCGGGTATCTCGGCGCCGTCGTGGCGATGGAGCTCGGCCGGAAACTGCGCGAAGAACTGTTTGCCAAGGTGCAGTCCATGTCCTCCCAGGAAGTCGGCGCGTTCGGCGCCGCCAGCCTGGTCACCAGGGCCACGAACGATGTCGCGCAGATCCAGAACCTCATGGTCCTCGTGTTCACCATGCTGGTCGCGGCGCCCGCCATCTTCATCGGCGGCATCGTGCTGGCCGTGCACCAGGACATTGCCCTGTCCGGCATCGTCGTCGCGGTCATCCCGGTGCTCGCCGTCATTATGGTCCTCATCGTGCGCCGCCTGGTCCCGCTCTACCGCCAGGGCCAGGAACTCATCGACCGGATCAGCCGGGTGCTGCGCGAGCAGATCATCGGTGCCAACGTCATCCGGGGCTTTGTCCGCCAGGGGCACGAGATGGGGCGCTTCGACGGGGCCAACCGGGACCTGACCCGGAACAACCTGCGTTCGGCGCTGCTCGTCGCGGGAATGATGCCGCTGATCATGGTCGTGGTCAATCTGTCCTCGGTCGGTGTGGTCTGGTTCGGCGGGCACCGGATCCAGTCCGGTGACATGCGGCTGGGCGCACTGACGGCGTTCATCGCCTATATCCTGCAGATCCTGATCGCGATCATGATGGCGATGTACGTCTTCATGACGGCACCCCGCGCGGCTGCCTGCGCCGAACGGATCCAGGCGGTGCTGGACACGGCGCCGGCGATCACGGACGGCCCGGGCGGGTCGGCGCCCGAGGGCCATGCCGTGGAGTTCAGCGACGTGTCCTTCGCGTACCCGGGCGCCGAGGCCCCGGTCCTGGACGGCGTCAGCTTCACGGCTGCTCCCGGGGCCGTGACGGCGGTCATCGGCGCCACCGGCAGCGGCAAGACCACCCTGCTGAACCTGCTGCCCAGGTTCCTGGAGGCCACCGGCGGGCACATCAGCATCGGCGGTTGCGATGTCCGCGCCCTGCCCCTGGCGGCGCTGCGGAACCTGGTCGCCGTCGTTCCCCAGCACTCGTATTTGTTCTCCGGAACGCTCTCCGGGAACCTGAGGATGGCGGCGCCCTCGGCGACGGACAAGGATCTCTGGCAGGTGTTGGACGCCGCGCAGGCCGCGGAGTTTGTCCGGGAGCTGCCGCTGGGCCTGGAGTCACCGGTGAGCCAGGGCGGCACGAATTTTTCCGGCGGTCAGCGGCAGCGGCTGTGCATCGCGCGCGCGCTGCTCCGCCGGGCTCCCGTGTACGTGTTCGACGACAGCTTTTCGGCGCTGGACTACGGCACCGACTACCGGCTCCGCGAGGCGATGGCACCGCTGCTGCGCACGGCCACCGTCCTGATCGTCGCCGAACGGGTCGCCACGATCGTGGACGCCGGACTGATCCTGGTCCTCGAAGACGGCCGGGTCGTGGCGCAGGGGACACATCACCAGCTGATGGAGTCCTCGCCGAGCTACCGGGAGATCGCAGCGTCGCAACTGGTGCTGGAGGAAACCCTGTGACCCGTGAACCGGCGCTCGACGCCGGGACCGACGCGCCCACCGACGCACCCACCGACGCCCCGACCGACGCACCCACGGCCCGCGGCACCCGGGACCAGCCCCCGGTGGACCAGCCCTCCGGCGGCGGCAACGCATCCCTCCCGGTTGTTTCCCCTGAGGACGCCGGGACAGGCGGCCGGTTCCGCTGGCGCACGGCCGGACGGCTGCTCGGGCTGCTGCGGCCATCGAAATGGCGGATGGCCGGCGTCATCGCCGCCACCTGCGCCTTTGTGGCGCTCAATGTGGCGGCACCGAAACTCCTGGGCGACGCCACCGACGTCGTCGTCGAGGGCGTGGTCGGCGGATCCTTCGACCAGGGGAAACTGGGCGGCCTGCTGGCAGCGGTCTCCGTCATGTATCTGGGGGCTTCCGTCTTCAGCTGGATCCAGGGAACCCTGACGGCCGTGGCGGTGCAGCGGCTGGGCTACGGGCTGCGAGCCTCGGTGGAGGAGAAACTCCACGTCCTGCCGTCCAGCCATTTCGACGAGCAACACCGCGGGGACGTGCTGAGCCGCGCCACGAACGACGTCGACAACATCGCCCAGGCCCTCAACCAGCTCCTCAACCAGCTGATCCTGTCGCTGCTGATGCTCACCGGTGCCCTGGCCATGATGCTGTGGCTCTCCCCGGTCCTGGCCGTGATCGCGCTGGTCTCCGTCCCGGTGTCCACCCTCCTCACCATCCTGGTGGCCCGCAAATCCCAGGCCCACTTCACCGAGCAGTGGGGGAGCACGGGCGAGCTGAACGCACAGCTCGAGGAGTTCTTCACCGGCCACGAGGTCCTCAAGGCCTTCGGACGGCAGGAGGCGGCCGCGGCCAGCTTCAAGGACGGCAACGACAAGTTGTGCCGCGCCAGTGCCCGCGCCCAGTACGTCTCCGGCGTCGTGCAGCCCCTCATGGTCCTGGTGTCCAACCTCAACTACGTCGCGGTCGCCGTCGTCGGCGCGCTCCAGGTCCTGTCCGGCGCCCTGACCATCGGCGGCCTCCAGGCCTTCTTCCAGTTCAGCCGGCTCTTCAGCCAGCCGATGGGGCAGATCGGCGGCATGCTGACGCTCATGCAGTCCTGCCTCGTGTCGGCCGGGCGGGTCTTTGAGCTCCTCGACGCACCGGAGATCCCGCCGGAACCTGCCCCGCGTCCGGCGGCGGGGACCGCCGGGGCCTCCGCCGCGGCGGCCGTCGGGCCTGCCGGCGGCGGGGTGCCGGCGTCCGCTGCCGCCGGCCGGGTCACGTTTGAGCGTGTCACCTTCGGCTACCGCCCCGGCTCGCCCGTCGTCCGGGACCTGTCCTTTACAGTGGAGCCGGGGCAGACCGTGGCAATCGTGGGGCATACCGGCGCCGGCAAGACCACTGTGGTGAACCTCCTGATGCGGTTCTACGAACTGGATTCCGGCCGGATCACGGTCGACGGGGCGGACATCGCCGCGCTGCCGCGGGATGAACTGCGGGCCAATTTCGGCACGGTGCTGCAGGACACCTGGCTGTTCACCGGCACCATCCGGGACAACATCGAGTACGGCCGCCCCGGCGCGGGCGACGCCGACATTGTGGCCGCGGCGCAGGCCAGCCACGTGGACCAGTTCGTCCGGGCCCTGCCCGGCGGCTACGCCACGATGCTCGGCAACGACGGCGACTCGCTGAGCCGCGGCCAGCGCCAGCTGATCTCGATCGCCAGGGCACAACTGGCCGGGCGCAGCATCCTGGTCCTCGACGAGGCCACCAGCTCAGTGGACAGCCGCACCGAGGCGCAGATCCGGCAGGCCATGCGGCGGCTCCGGCAGGGACGCACCAGCTTCGTGATTGCCCACCGCTTGTCCACCGTCCGGGACGCTGATCTAATTCTCGTCATGGACCAAGGACAGATCGTTGAACAGGGCACCCACCGGCAACTCATGGCCAGGGGCGGGCTGTACCTGAATCTGTACGAGGCGCAGTTCGCCCGCCGCGAACACCGCACCCCCGCCCAGGAGCCCGGACAGTGACCCCCACCGGGACATCCATCACACCATTCCCCGGTGCCTGGCGGCCCAACCCGGGCAGCTCCGTCCCGCTGTTCGAACAGCTCCGGCTCAACATTATTGAACGGGCGGACAACGGCACCCTGGCGCCCGGAACCAAGCTTCCCGCCGTGCGGAGCCTGGCCGGGGAACTGGGCGTCGCGCCGCACACCGTGGCCCGCGCCTACAAGGAACTGGAGGCGGCCGGCGTCGTGCTGACCAGGGGCCGGAACGGCACCGTGGTGTGCGCCCGGGACGAGGCCTGGAGCTCCCTCTCCGCAGCCGCCGGCGAGTTCGCCGCCGCAGCAAAGGCCCAGGGCGCCAGCTTCGCCGAGGCCGTGCAGCTGCTCGCCGCCGCCTACGACCGCGAGTAGCGCACCATTAACACAGCGGGCGGCCTGACCCGCCCGGCGGCACGGCCGGAAATGGAAATTCGAAGAAGTTTTCGATTAGCATTGGTAGCGTGCCTAAAGCCGTAGCTGAAGATCCAGCCGTTGATTCCCCGCCCTCCGCAGTCCGTGAGAGCCCAGTTCCGATGGACTCCGCTCCGGTGAGTCCGGTCAAACCGGGCCGCGCGGAGGAATCCCGCCCCGCGGTGAAGCGCCCGGACATGTCCCGGCTCATTGTCAAGGGAGCGCGCGAGCACAACCTGCGCAACGTCGACCTGGACCTGCCCCGCGACTCCATGATCGTCTTCACCGGGCTCTCCGGGTCGGGCAAATCGTCCCTGGCCTTCGACACGATCTTCGCCGAGGGCCAGCGCCGCTACGTCGAATCCCTGTCCGCGTACGCCCGGCAGTTCCTCGGCCAGGTGGACAAGCCCGACGTCGACTTCATCGAGGGCCTCTCGCCCGCGGTGTCCATCGACCAGAAGTCCACCAGCAAGAACCCCCGCTCCACCGTGGGCACCATCACCGAGATCTACGACTACATGCGCCTGCTGTGGGCCCGTGTCGGCCGGCCGTACTGCCCCGTGTGCGGGGAGCTCGTCGCGAAGCAGACCCCGCAGCAGATCGTTGACCAGCTGCTGGAACTGCCGGAGGGCACCCGCTTCCAGGTCCTGGCACCGGTGGTCCGCGGCCGCAAGGGCGAATTCGTCGAACTGTTCAAGGAACTCACCGCGAAGGGCTACTCGCGGGCGCGGGTCGATGACAAGCTCATCCAGCTGAGCGAACCCCCCAAGCTGGGCAAGCAGTTCAAGCACACCATCGAAGTGGTCGTGGACCGCCTCGTCGTCAAGGAGGGCATCAGGCAGCGGCTCACCGACTCGGTGGAAACCGCGCTCGGCCTGGCCGAGGGGCGGATCCTGGCCGAATTCGTCGACCTTGAAGCTGACGACCCGGAGCGGATCCGGGCGTTCTCCGAACACCTCGCCTGCCCCAACGAACACCCCCTCGCGATCGACGAGATCGAGCCCCGCTCGTTCTCCTTCAACAACCCCTTCGGCGCCTGCTCGGCCTGCAGCGGCATCGGCACGAAGCTGGAAGTCGATGAGGAACTCATCATCCCGAACGGGGAACTGTCCCTCGCGGAAGGGGCCATCGCCCCGTGGTCCCTCGGCACCGCCACGACCGAGTACTGGAACCGGCTGCTCGGCGGCCTCGCCAAGGAACTCGGTTTCTCGATGACGACCCCGTGGGACAAGCTCTCCGAGGACGCCCGCCAGACCGTGCTGCACGGCAAGGACCACAAAGTCGTGGTGCAGTACCGCAACCGCTTCGGCCGGGAACGCAAATACAGCACCGGCTTCGAGGGCGTCATCCAGTACGTCCACCGCAAGCACCTCGAAACGGACTCGGACTCTGCCCGCGACCGGTACGAGGAATACATGCGGCAGATCCCGTGCCCGGCCTGCAACGGCGCGCGCCTGAACCCGGCGTCGCTCTCTGTGCTGATCAACGGCAAGTCCATCGCCGCGGTCGCCGCCCTGCCGATGCGCGAATGCGCCCACTTCCTGGACAACCTCGTCCTCACCGGCCGCGAAGCCCAGATCGCGAACCAGGTCCTCAAGGAGATCCAGGCCCGCCTGACGTTTCTGCTCGACGTCGGCCTGGAGTACCTGAACCTGGAGCGCCCGTCCGGCACCCTGTCCGGCGGCGAAGCCCAGCGCATCCGGCTGGCCACCCAGATCGGTTCCGGCCTCGTGGGCGTGCTCTACGTCCTGGACGAGCCGTCCATCGGCCTGCACCAGCGGGACAACCGCCGCCTGATCGAAACCCTCACCCGGCTCCGGGACCTCGGCAACACCCTGATCGTGGTGGAACACGACGAGGACACCATCCAGGAAGCCGACTGGGTGGTGGACATCGGACCGGGAGCCGGCGAACACGGCGGCATGGTGGTGCACTCCGGCTCCTACAAGGAGCTGCTCGAGAACACCGAATCGCTTACCGGCGACTACCTCTCCGGCCGGAAAAAGATTGAGATCCCCAAGAAGCGCCGCAAGTACGACAAGAAGCGCGAACTCAAGGTCGTCGGCGCCAAGGAGAACAACCTCCTGAACGTGGACGCCACGTTCCCGCTGGGCCTGTTCACCGCGGTGACCGGCGTCAGCGGCTCCGGCAAGTCCACCCTGGTCAACGAGATCCTCTACAAGGTCCTGGCCAACAAGCTCAACGGCGCCAAACAGGTGGCAGGGCGGCACAAGTCCATCCAGGGCCTGGAGCACCTCGACAAGGTCGTCCACGTCGACCAGAGCCCGATCGGCCGGACCCCGCGGTCCAACCCGGCGACCTACACGGGTGTCTTTGACAACATCCGCAAACTCTTCGCCGAGACCACCGAAGCCAAGGTCCGCGGCTACCTGCCGGGCCGGTTCTCCTTCAACGTCAAGGGCGGCCGCTGCGAGGCGTGCTCCGGCGACGGCACACTGAAGATCGAAATGAACTTCCTGCCGGACGTCTACGTGCCCTGCGAGGTGTGCCACGGTGCCCGGTACAACCGCGAAACCCTGGAAGTCCACTACAAGGGCAAAACGATCGCCGATGTCCTGAACATGCCGATCGAGGAAGGCGCGGAGTTCTTCGCTGCCTTCTCGCCGATCGCCCGGCACCTCAGGACCCTCGTCGACGTCGGACTCGGCTACGTCCGGCTGGGCCAGCCCGCCACGACGCTCTCCGGCGGCGAGGCGCAGCGCGTCAAGCTCGCCGCGGAGCTGCAGAAGCGCTCCAACGGGCGCAGCATCTACGTGCTGGACGAACCCACCACGGGCCTGCACTTCGAGGACATCCGGAAGCTGCTCCTGGTCCTCCAGGGTCTCGTGGAAAAAGGCAACACGGTCATTACGATCGAGCACAACCTCGACGTCATCAAGAGCGCGGACTGGATCGTGGACCTGGGCCCCGACGGCGGGTCCGGCGGCGGCCGGATTGTCGCCTCCGGAACCCCGGAACAGGTGGCCAAGTCCACGGAAAGCCACACGGCGGCCTTCCTCGCCGAAATCCTGGCCTGACGGGGGCACGGCGCCGGAGCGTCCACGGAGTTGCCGCGGAGGCACCGGCCCGCCGCCACAGATACATTCCCGCCGGGGCATGTGAGTTTCTGGCATCCGTGCTCTCGTGAGAAACTAAGCCGGTGACGCAAACAACAGTGCCCGTAATCTTCGACCTGGACGGCACTCTTGTCGATCCGGCCGGAGGGATAACGGACGGAATCGCAGCGGCCCTCACCGAGCTTGGACTCGGGATTCCCGATAAGGCCCTGATGGATGCCATGATCGGCCCGAAACTCAGCCATTCCCTCACGGACATCGCCGGGGTTCCCGCAGAACGGCTGGACGACGCCATTCGGATTTACCGCGCGCATTACCGCGCCACCGGCATCGGCCAGAGCCTGCTGTACCCGGGAATCCGGGCGCTGCTGGAATCCTTCGTCGAGGCGGGCCGGCCCATCGCCGTCGCTACCCAGAAACCCGAAGGCATCGCCCGGACCGTCCTGGAGCACCACGGCATCGCCGCGCTGTTCCACACCATCCGCGGCTCGGCCGCCGACGAGGCGGCAGCGGTCGGGGTGCCGTCCGGGAAGGCGGCGATCGTGGCCGCGGCACTGGCGGACCTGGCCAACGACCACGGCGTGGACACCCGGAATGCCGTGATGGTGGGGGACCGGGCGCAGGACGTGGCCGGGGCGGCTGCCAATGGAATCGACTGCATCGGCGTAGGCTGGGGCTTCGCTCCGGACGGCGAACTCGACGCGGCCGGCGCGGTGGAGATCGTGCACAGCAGCGCGGCCCTCCACGAGACCATTGCCCGGCGGGATCCGGGGCGGGCTGCCGCCGTGATCCCGAAGGCAGTGACCGCTGACCCGATGACCGACGCCGCAGACGAGGTGCACACCGATGGCAATGTTTGATGCAATCCGCTGGACCACGCGGGGACTGGTGACCTCGACGTGCCGGCCCACGGTCATCGGACTCGAAAACGTGCCCAAGGAGGGCCCGTTCATCGTGGCCCCCAACCACTTGTCCTTCCTGGACAGCGTCATCGTCCAGGCCCTTATGCCCCGCCCCGTGGCCTTCTTCGCCAAAGCGGAATATTTCACCACCGGCGGGGTCAAGGGCAAGGTGATGAAGTCCTTCTTCGAGGCTGTCGGCTCCATCCCGGTGGAACGCGGCGAACAGGCCGCCAGTGTCCAGGCGCTTAAAACGCTGCTGGCAATCCTCGACTCCGGCAAGGGCGTCGGCATCTACCCGGAGGGAACACGCTCCCGCGACGGCATCCTCTACCGCGGCCGCACCGGCGTCGGCTGGCTTGCCCTGACCACGGGCGCCCCGGTGATCCCGGTCGGACTGATCGGCACCGAGCACCTCCAGCCCGCGGACAGCAAGTCGGTCAAGCCGCAGCACTTCACCATGAAAGTCGGTGCACCGCTGTACTTCGACAAGACCGGTCCGGACCACTCCCTGCCCGCCCGCCGGCAGGCCACCGACCGCATCATGGACGCGATCGCGGAACTCAGCGGCCAGGAACGCTCCACGAGCTACAACCAGAGCAAGTCCGTTGATTAAATAGGAGACTGGCAGGGCCCTGACCCGCACGGCCAGGCCCCGTCCTGGCCTGCCCGTCCGGGGAACGGCCTCAGGCTCAGTAGACTTGAACTGTGGCAGATCCAGCGACTTACCGACCCCAGACGGGTGAGATTCCGACCAATCCGGGCGTGTACCGCTTCCGCGACCCGCACGGCCGGGTCATCTATGTCGGCAAGGCCAAGAACCTCCGTGCGCGGCTGAACTCCTACTTCGCCAACCCGGCCGGGCTGCTCCCCAAAACCTACGCGATGGTCCATGCGGCCAGCAGCGTCGAGTGGACCGTCGTCGGCAGCGAGCTCGAGTCGCTGCAGCTCGAATACACCTGGATCAAGGAATTCAAGCCCCGGTTCAACGTGATGTTCCGGGACGACAAAAGCTACCCCTACCTGGCCGTCTCCATGGCGGAGAAGTTCCCCCGCGTCCAGGTCCTGCGCGGCGAACGCCGCAAGGGCACCCGCTACTTCGGCCCCTATACCGCCGGTGCGATCCGCGACACGATGGACACCCTGCTGCGTGTCTTCCCCGTCCGCAGCTGCAGCCCCGGCGTCCTGAAACGGGCCCAAGCCAGCGGCAGGCCCTGCCTGCTCGGTTACATCGACAAGTGCGCGGCCCCCTGCGTCGGCCGCATCTCCGCCGAGGACCACCGCGCCCTGGCCGAGGACTTCTGCACCTTCATGGGCGGCGAGGCCAAGCCGTTCGTCACGCGGCTGGAAAAGGACATGGCCGCCGCCGTGGCGGAACTGGACTACGAGCGGGCCGCGCGGATCCGCGACGACATTGTCGCGCTCAAGAAGGTGTTCGAGCGCAACGCCGTCGTCCTCGCCGAGGGCACCGACGCCGATGTCTTTGCCCTGCACGAGGATGAACTCGAAGCCGCCGTGCAGGTCTTCCACGTCCGCGGCGGCCGGATCCGCGGCCAGCGCGGCTGGGTCGTCGAAAAGGTCGAGGACTCCACCACGCCCGACCTTGTTGAGCACCTGCTCCAGCAGGTGTACGGCGAGGAGGCCGGCCTGCAGGGCAGGCTGCCCCGCGAGGTCCTCGTCCCGACGGAGCCCAGCAACGCCGCCGAATTGGCGCAGTGGCTCAGCGGGCTGCGCGGGGCGAGGGTCGATGTCCGCGTGCCGCAGCGCGGGGACAAGGCCGCCCTGCTGTCCACCGTCCGGGAAAATGCCGAGCACGCCCTCAAGCTGCACAAATCCCGCCGCGCCGGCGATCTGACCCTGCGGTCCCAGGCGCTGCAGGAACTGCAGGAGGCCCTCGAACTGCCGGTCGCGCTGATGCGAATCGAATGCTTCGACATCTCGCACGTCCAGGGCACCAATGTGGTCGGGTCCATGGTGGTGGTCGAGGACGGGCTGCCGAAGAAGTCCGAGTACCGGAAGTTCTCCGTCACCGGCGCCGCCGCCACGGACGACACCGCGGCCATGCATGACGTCCTGACCCGGCGGTTCCGGAACTACCTCCAGGAGAAGACCGCACTGGCGGACGCCGCCCGGCAGCCGGGCCATCAGGCCCTGCTCAACGCCACGGCCGACGCCGCCGTCGCGGCTCCCTCCGCGGTGGCCGTCGCCGACACAACGACCCCCGCGCCGCGGACCAGGTTCGCCTACCCGCCCAACCTCGTGGTGGTCGACGGCGGCAAGCCGCAGGTCAACGCGGCCGCCCGCGCCCTGGCCGAACTGGGCATCGACGATGTCTACGTCGTCGGGCTCGCCAAACGGCTCGAGGAGGTCTGGCTGCCGGACAGCGACTTCCCGGTGATCCTGCCGCGCGCCTCGGCCGGGCTGTACCTGCTGCAGCGCGTCCGCGACGAGGCCCACCGCTTCGCGATTTCCTTCCACCGGCAGAAGCGCGGCAAGGCGATGACCGTGTCCGCGCTCGACGGCGTGCCCGGCCTCGGCGAGTCCAAGCGCAAGGCCCTGCTCGCCCAGTTCGGCTCGGTCAAGAGCATCAGGACGGCCAGCGTCGAGGAACTCACCGGCGCCAAGGGGATCGGCCCGTCGCTGGCTGCGGCGATCGTCCGGCACTTCAGCGACGACGACGGCGGTTCCGCCACCGTCCCCGCCATCAACATGACCACCGGCGAAATCCTGGAAACTTAGCTAGCCCCGGCAAACTTAGCTAGGGTAGGGACTTGGGAAACGGCGCGCTGCGGTTCATCGCACCGCGGGCCGCGCCCGGCAGAAATCGCGAACAACAGCACAGCAGAACGGGGCTTCACTGATGGCAGAGTCGACGGCAGGATCCGGAACGGAGCCGGACGGCATGACGCCGGTCAAACCCGTCGAGGCCGAACTGCTCGTGGTGACGGGCATGTCGGGAGCCGGCCGGAGCACTGCCGCGGACGCGTTGGAGGACCACGGCTGGTACGTCGTGGAAAACCTCCCCCCGCAGATGCTCGGCACGCTCGCGGAAATCGTGTCCCACGCGCCGGGTTCCATTTCCAAGCTCGCGGTCGTGATGGACGTGCGCAGCAAGGAGCTGTTCGCTGACATCCGCACCGCCCTGCGCAACCTGGAAGCCAGCGGCGTCGGGTTCCGGGTGCTGTTCCTCGACGCGAACGACGACGTCCTCGTCCGCCGCTTCGAGCAGGGCCGGCGCCCCCACCCGCTGCAGGGCGGCGGCAGGATCCTGGAAGGCATCGCCGCCGAACGCGAACTGCTGCACGAACTCCGCACCTCCGCCGACATCGTGCTGGACACCTCCACCCTGAACGTCCACGGCCTCGCCACCGCGATCACCGAACTGTTCAGCGAAACCGGGCCCGTGGCCCTCCGCCTGAACGTGATGAGCTTCGGCTTCAAATACGGGCTCCCTGTCGACGCCAACTTCGTCGCCGACGCCCGCTTCATCCCCAACCCGCACTGGGTGCCGGCGCTGCGCCCGCACACCGGGCTGGACCCGGACGTTAGCGACTACGTGCTGGAGGCTCAGGGCGTCAGCAACTTCGTGGAACGCTATGTGCTGGCCCTCGAACCGGTCCTCGACGGCTACCGCCGGGAGAACAAGCACTACGCCACCATCGCCGTCGGCTGCACCGGCGGCAAGCACCGCTCCGTGGCCGTCGCGGTCGAGCTGTCCCGCCGGCTCGCGCAGTACCCGCGGGTCACCGTGACCACCACCCACCGGGACCTGGGCCGCGAATAATGGCGCTGCTTACCGGGCCACTGCCGCTCGTCCCTCCGGCCAGCGCCGCCTTCGCCAGCCAGCAGGACAAGGGTCCCTCCGTCGTGGCGCTCGGCGGCGGCCACGGCCTTGCCGCCTCGCTGTCCGCGCTGCGCCTGCTCACGTCCGAGCTGACCGCCGTCGTCACCGTCGCGGACGACGGCGGGTCCTCGGGCAGGCTGCGCGAGGAGTACGGCGTCCTGCCGCCCGGCGACCTCCGGATGGCGCTGTCGGCGCTCTGTGACGACACCGACTGGGGCCGCACGTGGCGCGACGTCATGCAGCACCGCTTCGCGCCCGGCAAGGGCCGCGGCGGTTCCCTCGATGAACACGCCATGGGCAACCTCCTGATCGTGACCCTGTGGGAGCTCCTGGGCGACACCGTGGCGGGCCTCAAATGGGCCGGCGCGCTGCTGGGCGCCCGCGGGGAGGTCCTGCCGATGTCCAGTGTCCCGCTGACCATCGAGGGACAGGTCCGGGTCACCGCGCCGGACGGCAGCCAGGCGCTGCAGACCCTGACCGGCCAGGCGAAGTGCGCCGTCGCCGGGTCGCTGGAACGCGTCCGGCTGCTGCCGGAGAACGCCCCCGCCTGCATCGAGGCGCTCACCGCGATCGAACTGGCCGACTGGGTCATCCTGGGCCCCGGCTCCTGGTACACCTCCGTGCTCCCGCATTTGCTGCTGCCGGAAATGCGCGATGCCCTCTGCAGCACGGCCGCCCGCCGGTGCCTCACCATGAACCTCGCCACGGACACCAAGGAAACCCTCGGCATGTCCGCCGCCGACCATTTGCGGGTGCTCCGGGACTACGCCCCGGACTTCACGATCGACGTCGTCCTGGCCGATCCGGCCTCCGTGACGGACCGCGCCGATTTCGAACGGGCGGCCGGGATGCTCGGCGCGGAGGTGGTGTTGGGTAAAGTGGGGGCGTCGAGCCGCCGGCCGATCCACGACCCGCTGCGTCTGGCAACGGCGTACCACGACATTTTCGGGAACAGGTAGGAAAAGTGCCATGGCACTGACAGCATCAGTCAAGGAAGAACTTTCCCGGCTGGACATCAAGAAGTCCTCGGTCCGCAAGGCTGAAGTGTCCGCCATGCTTCGCTTCGCCGGCGGACTCCACATCATCTCCGGCCGGATCGTGATCGAGGCCGAAGTGGACCTCGCCTCGACCGCGCGGCGGCTGCGCGCCGCCATCGCCGAGGTTTACGGGCACCAGAGCGAGATCATTGTCGTCTCCGGCGGCGGGCTGCGCCGCGGCAGCCGCTACGTCGTCCGGGTGGTGCGCGACGGCGAGGCCCTCGCGCGCCAGACAGGCCTGCTGGACGCCAGGGGCCGCCCGGTCCGGGGGCTGCCCTCGGTTGTGGTGAACGGATCCGCCGCCGACGCCGAGGCCGTCTGGCGCGGCGCCTTCCTGGCCCACGGCTCCCTCACCGAACCCGGCCGGTCCTCCGCCATGGAGGTCACCTGCCCCGGCCCCGAATCGGCCCTGGCCCTCGTGGGCGCGGCCCGCCGGCTGGGCATCCAGGCCAAGGCCCGCGAGGTCAGGGGAGTGGACCGCGTCGTGATCCGCGACGGCGACACGATCGCGGCGCTGCTGACCCGGATGGGCGCCCACGACGCGCTGATGGTGTGGGAGGAACGGCGGATGCGCAAGGAAGTCCGGGCCACCGCCAACCGACTCGCCAACTTCGACGACGCCAACCTGCGGCGGTCGGCGCAGGCTGCAGTCGCAGCAGGCGCCCGCGTGGACCGTGCCCTGGAGATCCTCGGCGACGACGTCCCGGACCACCTGAAGTACGCCGGTGAACTCCGCGTGGCGCACAAACAGGCCAGCCTCGACGAACTCGGCCGGCTCGCGGACCCCGTCATGACCAAGGACGCCATCGCCGGACGGATCCGCCGCCTGCTGGCCATGGCGGACAAACGCGCCCAGGACCTCGGCATCCCCGGCACGGAAGCCAATGTGACGCCGGAAATGCTCGACGAGTAGCCTCACCGGAGAAACATCTGCAGAATCGGATCGGGCCGGCGGGAATACCTCAGCGAGACCGGAGGCTATGCCCACTGGATTCCGATCCAGAGACTTCCGGGTGCCACAACATCCGGATGCACAATCCGAGAGTTACCCAACGGACAACCAGTCCACGACATTGGAGGATTTTGTGACCGAGTACGTACTGCCCGAACTCAGCTATGACTACGCAGCGCTGGAGCCCCACATTTCCGCGCGGATCATGGAGCTGCACCACAGCAAGCACCACGCCGCCTACGTGGCCGGCGCCAACAACGCCCTCGCCCAGCTGGCCGAGGCACGCGACAAGGGCGACTTCGCCAACATCAACCGCCTCTCCAAGGACCTCGCGTTCCACACCGGCGGCCACATCAACCACTCGGTGTTCTGGAACAACCTCTCCCCGGACGGCGGCGACAAGCCCGAGGGTGAGCTGGCAGCCGCGATCGACGACGCGTTCGGCTCCTTCGACGCGTTCCGCGCCCAGTTCAGCGCCGCGGCGCTGGGCCTGCAGGGATCCGGCTGGGGCTTCCTGGCCTACGAGCCCATCGGCGGCAACCTTGTCATCGAGCAGCTCTACGACCAGCAGGGCAACGTCGCACTCGGCACCACCCCGCTGCTGATGCTGGACATGTGGGAGCACGCCTTCTACCTGGACTACGTCAACGTCAAGGCCGATTACGTCAAGGCCTTCTGGAACATCGTGAACTGGGCCGACGTCGCCAAGCGCTTTGACGCCGCCCGCAAGAACGCCACCGGGCTGATCACGCTCTAACACGCCGTGACCTAATCCGTGTGACGGAGTTCACGCGCCTGTAACAAACTTCACAATTCGGGCCGGTTGGCTCAAATCGTGGACGGCCTGCCCCCGCACTTGCGGGGGCAGGCCAAGTTAAACGTAAGATGGGTCACGGAAGGCGGTTAGCCTTCAGCAATGTGGCTGGTCGCCCTCCGATCTGTTAATCATCTCTGCCCAATGGCGTGCGGGATCTGTTAGTTGGCTTGAGCGCCTTCTCAACTAGTCGTGCTTGCAAAAGCACCAAGGAGACTGAAAACGTGACCACCCGTATTGGTATTAACGGCTTCGGCCGTATTGGCCGCAACTACTTCCGCGCCGCACTTGCCCAGGGGGCAGACCTCGAGATCGTGGCCGTGAACGACCTCACCAGCCCGGAAGCCCTGGCCCACCTCTTCAAGTACGACTCCGTGGGCGGCCGCCTGCAGGAGACGATCGAGGTCAAGGACGGCAACATCGTCGTCGACGGCAAGACCGTCAAGGTCCTCGCCGAGCGCGATCCGGCCAAGCTGCCCTGGGGCGAGCTCGGCGTTGACATTGTGATCGAATCGACCGGTTTCTTCACCAAGGCCGCCGACGCGCAGAAGCACATCGACGCCGGCGCCAAGAAGGTCCTGATCTCCGCCCCCGCCTCGGACGAGGACATCACGATCGTGATGGGCGTCAACGACGGGCTCTACGACCCCGCCGCGCACCACATCATCTCCAACGCCTCCTGCACCACCAACTGCCTCGGCCCGCTGGCCAAGGTGGTCAACGACGCCTTCGGCATCGAGCGCGGCCTGATGACCACCATCCACGCCTACACCGCCGACCAGAACCTGCAGGACGGCCCGCACAAGGACCTCCGCCGCGCCCGCGCCGCCGCCATCAACATGGTCCCCACCTCCACGGGTGCAGCCAAGGCAATCGGCCTGGTCCTGCCGGAACTCAAGGGCAAGCTCGACGGCTACGCCATCCGCGTTCCCGTTCCGACCGGCTCCGCCACTGACCTGACCGTCGTCGTCTCCCGCGAAACCACCGTCGAGGAAGTCAACGCAGCCCTCAAGGCCGCCTCCGAGACCCCGGAACTCAAGGGCCTGCTGACCTACACCGACGAACCGATCGTCTCCTCGGACATCGTCGGCGATCCGGCGTCCTCCATCTTCGACTCCGGCCTGACCAAGGTGATCGGCAACCAGGTCAAGGTTGTTTCCTGGTATGACAACGAATGGGGCTACTCCAACCGCCTCGTGGACCTCACGGAGCTCGTCGCAGCCAAGCTGGGCTAGGGTAAGACTCATGACATTCCACACCCTCAACGAACTGATCGCTGATGGTGTCCGCGGGCGGTACGTTCTGGTCAGAAGTGACCTGAACGTGCCGCTCGACGGCTCTACAGTGACTGACGACGGCCGTATCAAGGCCTCCCTGCCAGTGCTGGCGAAGCTCACGGACGCCGGTGCCCGCGTGCTGGTCACAGCACACCTTGGCCGCCCCAAGGGCGCACCCGAGGACAAGTACTCGCTCAAGCCCGCCGCGGCGCGGCTGGCCGAGCTTGCCGGCTTCAAGGTTTCCCTGGCGGAGGACACCGTCGGGGAGTCCGCCAAGGCATCCGCCGCGGCGCTGCAGGACGGCGAAGCCCTGATCCTCGAAAATGTCCGCTTCGACGCCCGCGAGACGTCCAAGGACGACGCCGAACGCGGCGCGTTCGCGGACGAGCTGGTGGCCCTCACCGGTGCCAACGGCGCCTTCGTGGACGATGCCTTCGGCGCCGTGCACCGCAAGCATGCCAGCGTGTACGACGTCGCCACCCGGCTGCCGTCCTACCAGGGCGACCTGGTCCGCACCGAGGTCGAGGTGCTGCGCAAGCTCACCACGGACACGCAGCGCCCCTACGTCGTCGTGCTGGGCGGTTCCAAGGTCTCGGACAAGCTCGCCGTGATCGACAACCTGATCGGGAAGGCTGACACCATCCTGGTCGGCGGCGGCATGCTGTTCACCTTCCTCGCCGCCGCGGGCCACAAGGTGGCCGGCAGCCTGCTGGAAGAGGACCAGATCCCGGTCGTGCAGGACTACCTCAAGCGCGCCGCGGACGCCGGCACCGAGTTCGTGGTTCCCACCGACGTCGTCGTGGCCAGCAAGTTCGCCGCCGACGCCGACCACGAGACTGTGCGGGCCGACGCGATTGAAGGCAGCAGCTTCGGAGCCCAGGGCATCGGCCTGGACATCGGACCGGAATCAGCGGCAGCCTTCGCCGAAAGGATCAAGGGCGCCAGGACGGTGTTCTGGAACGGCCCCATGGGCGTGTTCGAGTTCGCGGCCTTCGCCGCGGGCACCCGGGCCATCGCCCAGGCGCTGACCGAGACCGGGGCGTTCACCGTGGTCGGCGGCGGCGATTCCGCCGCCGCAGTCCGGACCCTCGGATTCGCCGACGACCAGTTCGGTCACATCTCCACCGGCGGCGGCGCCAGCCTCGAGTACCTTGAAGGCAAGGAACTCCCCGGCCTGAGCGTCCTGGACCGCTAGACCCTCCAGCCGGCAGGACGCCCATCCCAGGACGGGCGCCCTGCCGGCTGTTCCACTGCTACGACCTTTTGGGAGACCACGTGACTACTTCAACCAACGGCACCTTCGACCGCACGCCCTTCATCGCGGGCAACTGGAAGATGAACATGGACCACGTCCAGGGCATCACCCTCCTGCAGAAACTGGCCTGGACCCTGTCCGACGCCAAGCACGACTACAGCCGGGTGGAGGTCGCCGTATTCCCGCCGTTCACCGACCTCCGCGGCGTCCAGACCCTGGTCCAGGGCGACGAGTTGAAGATTGTCTACGGCGGCCAGGATCTCTCCCCGGCCGACTCCGGCGCCTACACGGGCGACATCTCCGGGCAGTTCCTCGCCAAGCTCGGCTGCAGCTACGTCCTCGTCGGCCACAGCGAACGCCGGACCATCCACCACGAGTCGGACGAGGTGCTGAACGCCAAGACCAAGGCCGCCTTCCGTCACGGCATCACCCCGGTGCTCTGCGTCGGTGAAGGTCTGGAAATCCGGCAGGCCGGAACACACGTCGATCACACGCTTGCGCAGCTCCGCGCCGGCGTCGAGGGCCTCACCCCCGAGCAGGCCGCCGAACTCGTCGTCGCCTACGAGCCGGTCTGGGCCATCGGCACCGGTGAAGTTGCCGGGCCGGACGACGCCCAGGAAATGTGCGCCGCCATCCGCGCCGAGCTCGCCACGCTCTTCGGCGCGGACGTCGCCGCCAAGACCCGGCTGCTCTACGGCGGCTCGGTCAAGGCCAACAACGCCGCCTCGATCCTCAAGGAACGCGACGTGGACGGACTGCTGGTCGGCGGTGCCAGCCTGGACGCCGCCGAGTTTGCTAATATTGTCAGGTTCGAGAGTCACCTGCTGACGGATTAGTCCGGACACCGTAGTGGCCCCCGCAATCCAAATCTTCTGAAAGGCCGTCGTGGACGTTCTTCATGTCATTCTGCAGGTCCTCCTGGGCATCACCAGCCTCCTGCTGACCCTGCTCATCCTGCTCCACAAGGGTCGTGGTGGCGGTCTGTCCGACATGTTCGGCGGCGGCATGAGCTCCGGCCTTAGCTCCTCCGGGGTGGCCGAGCGGAACCTGAACCGCTTCACGGTCATTCTTGGTATCACGTGGGGCCTCGTGATCGTCGGCCTCGGCCTGATCATGCGGTTCAGCGGCGGCGACTCCTAAGTCCCCACCGAAAAACTTCATAGGGGGTCCTTTTGGCCCTGCTCTACATCGGGAACTCCGAACTACACTGTGGCAGACTGCACGAGCATTCCGTCCCCAAGTAGCCAGGAGTTCCCGATGCTGCATTCCGCCTCCGGATTCCGGGGCATCCGCGTAGGAGCCACCGAAGGGGCCTCGCCCCGCCACGAACCGCTCGACGGCTCCGCCGTCCGCACACCCCGCATCCGCGTCAGCTACCGCTGCGCCAAAGGCCACGAAACGCCGCTCGTCTTCGCCCAGCTGCCCGACGACCAGATCCCCGGGGTCTGGGACTGCCGCCGCTGCGGCGGGACCGCCACCCGGGACGAGGCGCAGTTCGCGCTCGAGGAAGTTCCGGTGGAAGGCTTCAAGAGCCACCTGGAATACGTTAAAGAGCGGCGCTCCAGCCAGGACGCCGAAGACGTGCTGGCCGGAGCGCTCGAGAGACTGCGGGCCAGCCGCGCGCTCCCGGAGGGATAGCGCAGAGGGATAGCGCAGCGGCGCAGCCCTGCCGGGCTAACTCTTCCGGACCAGCTGCGCCGGGACCCGGGCGGCCGCGTTTTCGTCGATCAGCCAGAGGGTTTCGTTCCGGCCCCGCGGGCCGGCCGCCGGTACCTGCACCGGGTTGGCGCCCGCAAGGGCCAGCCCCACGGCGCCGGCCTTGTCCTCACCGGCGACGACCATCCAGATTTCCGAGGCCGTGTTGATGGCGGGCAGCGTCAGGGACACCCGCAGCGGCGGCGGCTTGGGGGAGTTGCGGACGCCCACCACGGAAAGTTCCTTCTCCCGGATGCCGGCCTGTTCGGGGAAGAGCGACGCAACGTGTGCGTCCGGCCCCACCCCCAGCAGGACGATGTCGAAGCGGGGGAGCGCTGACGGGTGTTCCGGCCGGTCATCGGACATGTCCGCGGCGTGTTCGGCGGCCGCCGCCTCGCCGAGCCGGCGGGCGTAGTCCGCGGCCGCCTCCTCCGGCGTGTCGAACTCGTTGGTGGACCCGGGCACGTGGATCCTTGCCGGGTCCGCGTTGATGCGCGAGAGCAGCGCCTCGTGGGCCTGGTAGGCGTTGCGTTCGGGGTCGTCGGCGGCGACGAAGCGCTCATCGCCCCACCAGAAATTGACCTTGGACCAGTCGACGGCGGGGGATGCCGGCGACTCGGCCACGGCCTTGAGCGAACCGATGCCCATCGACCCGCCGGTAAGCACCACCGTCGCCTCACCGTGTTTGTCCTGGATGTCCACCAGCTTGGTGATCAGGCGCGCCGCGATGGCTGCCATCAGGACGGACGAGTCGGGATGGATGCTTACTCTGGGGTCAGCGCTCACTGGGACGGACACTCCTTAGGTTGGTACGTGGCAGTCCAATAGTAATCACTTCACCGAAGACTTCGTCCGGGTCGAGTCGGCGCAGCTCTTCGGCGAGGCAGTCCTTAAGGCTGCGGCGCGGCAGCGAGATGCGCTGCACCGGCTGCCCGGGCTGGCTCAGTTCCGCCACGGTGAGGCCGGGCCGGAACAGCTGCACGTCCCCGGCGGCGCGGGTGAGCCGCACCCGCCGGATCCCGGTGCCGGCCGGGTCCGCGACGATCGTGACCGGCGCGTCCAGGGCCAGGGTGAGCCAGGCGGCCAGCAGGATGGTGCTGGGGGAGTCCGAGGCGCCTTCGACGGCGACCGCCGTCACCGGGGATCCGTTCACCTGGTCCAGGACTGCGGCCAGCTGGATCCGCCAGTTGGTCAGGCGGGTCCAGGCCAGGTCGGTGTCGCCGGCCTTGTAGGTGCGGCGGATGTTCTCCAGGGCGCGCTGCGGGTCGTTCTCGTTGGCCGAGTCCGTGATCCGGCGGTGCGCGATCCGGCCGATGGAGGTCTCGCAGGCGTTCTTCGGCGCGCCGTGCGGCCACCAGGCCACGATAGGCGCGTCCGGCAGCAGCAGGGCCGCGACGAGCGATTCGCTTTCCTCCGCGAGCTCACCGTAGCCGCGCAGCAGGATGACCTCGGAGGCTCCGGCGTCGCCGCCCACCCGGATCTGCGCATCGAGCCGGGTCGGGGCCTTGGCGCCGGCGTCGGCGAGGACGATGATCCGGCACGGGTGTTCCCGGCTGGCCTCGTTGGCGGCCTCGATGGCCTCCTCTTCCAGCCCGGACTTGGTGACGACCACGAGGGTCAGCACCCGGCCCAGGGCGATCACGCCGCCCTGCTCGCGCAGCGCCATGATCTTCTTGGAAATCTTGGAGGTGGTGGTGTCGGGAAGATCTACGATCATGGCCTTCTCCAGGTTCGTCCGTCGCGGGCAAGGAGCTCGTCGGCGGAGGGGGGTCCCCAGCTTCCGGGGGCGTAGGGTTCGGGCTGCTCGGCCAGGGACGCCCAGTAGTCCTCGAACGGGTCCAGGATCTTCCAGGACAGTTCGACTTCCGCGTGGCGCGGGAACAGCGGCGGCTCGCCGAGCAGCACATCAAGGATGAGCCGTTCGTAGGCCTCCGGGCTGGACTCCGTGAAGGAGTGGCCGTAGCCGAAGTCCATGGTGACGTCGCGGACCTCCATCTGGGTGCCCGGGACCTTGGACCCGAAGCGGATGGTGGCGCCCTCGTCGGGCTGGACCCGGATCACGACGGCGTTCTGGCCGAAGTCATCCTCGCCGTGGTCGGTGAAGAGCAGGTTGGGGGCGCGTTTGAGGACGACGGCGATCTCGGTCACCCGGCGCCCCAGCCGCTTGCCGGCGCGCAGGTAGAACGGAACCCCGGACCAGCGGCGGGTGTTGATATCGACCCGGATCGCGGCGAACGTCTCGGTGGTGGAGTCGGCGGGGATGCCGTCTTCCTCGAGGTAGCCGACGACTTTTTCGCCGCCCTGCCAGCCGCCGGTGAACTGCCCGCGCGCCGAGTGGGTGGAGAGGTCCTCGGGGAGCCGGACGGCGGCGAGGACCTTTTCCTTCTCCGCGCGCAGGTCATCGGCGTTGAAGGAAATCGGTTCCTCCATCGCGGTCAGCGCCAGGAGCTGGAGCAGGTGGTTCTGGATGACGTCGCGGGCCGCGCCGACGCCGTCGTAATAGCCCGCCCGGCCGCCGGTGCCGATGTCCTCGGCCATGGTGATCTGGACGTGGTCCACGTAGTTCGCGTTCCAGAGCGGCTCGAAGAGCTGGTTGGCGAAGCGCAGCGCCAGGATGTTCTGCACCGTCTCCTTGCCCAGGTAATGATCGATCCGGAAGACCGCGTCCGGCGGGAAGACCGACTCGACGATGTCGTTGAGCTGCCGGGCCGACTCGAGGTCGTGCCCGAACGGCTTCTCGATCACCACGCGCCGCCACTTGTCCCCCTCGGCCTGGGCCAGGCCGTGCTTGGAGAGCTGCCGGCAGACGAGTTCGAACGCGTTCGGCGGGATGGAAAGGTAGAACGCGTGGTTGCCGCGCGTCCCCCGCTGCTCATCGAGTTCGTCGATCGTTTCGGACAGCCGCTTGAAGGCGTCGTCGTCGTCGAACTCGCCCTGCACGAAACGGATGCCCTTCGCGAGCTGCTCCCACACCGTCTCATCGAACGGGGTGCGGGCGTAGGCCTTCACCGCGTCCTTGACCTCGGAGGCGAAATCCTCGTTGTCCCATTGACGCCGGGCGAAGCCCACCAGGGCGAAGCTGGGCGGGAGCAGGCCGCGGTTGGCCAGGTCGTAAACGGCCGGCATGAGCTTCTTGCGTGCGAGGTCCCCCGTGACCCCGAACAGGACCAGCGACGACGGTCCGGCAATACGGTTCAGGCGGCGGTCCCGCGGGTCGCGGAGCGGGTTGCCGGCACGCCTTCCCGAACGAGTCGCGGAACTGCGGCCGTCATTGTGTTTGTCTGGCATGGTTGCGTGGGTGCCTTAGCTTTCGGAGGAGGGGACTGCCTGGCCGGCCAGCGTGGAGACGATCTCCTGCAGCTGGCGGACGCCGGCGGCGCGGTCCGTGAGGTGCAGGCGGAGCACCGGGCGGCCGTGTTCGGACAGCACCTGCGCATCGCCGGCGGCCTGCGCGGAGATCAGCTCGCCGAAAGTGAAGGGACGGTCCGGGATGGCCAGGTCGGTGGCGGACGCGGCCGTCACCTGCAGGAAAACGCCGATCGCGGGTCCGCCCTTGTGGAACTGCCCGGTGGAGTGCAGGAACCGCGGACCCCAGCCGAAGGTCACGGGACGGCCGCTGAGCGCTGCCAGCTGGTCCCGGACCCCCTCGAGGGGCGCGTAGGCGAGCCGGTCGAAGTAGGCCTGGACACTCAGGTAGCTGTCCGGGCCCAGCTCGCCGAGCAGCGCGCTGACAGCCCCGGCCGCGGTGCTTGCGCCGCCGAGCCAGTCCCCGCCGCGGACCTCGATGGCGCCGTCAGTGAAGGCCGCCGGCGTCGGTTCCGGCTGGGCGTCCAGCAGGCCGCGGGCGGCCACCTTGGCGGCCTCGACGTCGGGCTGGTCATAGGGGTTGATCCCGAGGAGCCGCCCGGCGACCGCGGTGGCGAACTCCCACGTCATCATCTGGGTCGGCAGGCCGCCGGCGATCGCGACCTCGTTTTCGCCGAGTTCGACGTCGGCGTCCGCCGCGACAAGGCGGACCACCAGGACGTCGGGGGCGCCGAGGGTGGCCTCCGGAGAGGACGGCCCGGCGACGACCGGCAGCACGCCGGTGCCGAGCTTGCCGGTGGACTCGGCGATGAGCTGTTCGGCCCAGTCCGCGAAGCCCTTGATCCCGGAGCCGTCCTCGGCGATGACGATCTTGTCGCGCAGCGGGCTGGTGCCGCCCAGCGCCGCGCCGAGGGCGAGGCCGATGTTTTCGTCGCCGTCCTCGTTGAGGACCTCGGCGGCTTCCTCCGCCTCGTCCAGGAAGGCCTGGATGTCCACGCCGGCCAGTCCGCACGGCACCATCCCGAACGCGGTGAGCGCCGAGTAGCGTCCGCCGACGGTGGGGTCAGCGTTGAAGACGGCGCGGTAGCCGGCCTCCCGGGAGGCCTTGTCCAGCGGCGACCCCGGGTCGGTGACGATGATGATGCGGCTCTTCGCGTCGAGCCCGGCCTCGGTGAAGGCGTGCTCGAAGACCCGGCGCTGCGAATCCGTCTCCAGGGTGGAGCCGGACTTGGAGGACACCACAATCGCGGTTTCGGCCAGCCGGTCCGCGAGTGCGGCGGCGACCTGTTCCGGATCGGTGCTGTCCAGCACGGTCAGCTCGACGCCGGCGGTCCCCGCGATGACCTCGGGGGCCAGCGAGGATCCGCCCATGCCGCACAGGACAATCCGGCTGACGCCGTCGGCGCGCAGGGCGTCACGGAGGGCCAGGATGTCCGCGACCAGACCCTGGGAGACGGTGGCCGCCTCGACCCAGCCGAGCCGGACGGAGGCCTCGGCCTCCGCGTCGGGACCCCACAGGGTGGGGTCCTTGGCGAAGATCCGGGTGGCGACCTTGTCTTCCAGCAGGGCGGGCAGGTGCTGTTCGTGGGCGAGGCGGGCGGCGCCGGTGGCGTCGTAGCTGAGAGTGGTCATGGGACTATGCGTCCTTCCGTGCAGCGGCGAGGGCTGCCTCGACGTCGGCCAGCAGTTCCTTCCAGCTTGCCACGAACTTGTCGAGGCCTTCGGACTCGAGCACCGCGACGACCTCGTTGTAGGAGATGCCGAGCGCATCGAGGGCGTTCAGGGTGGCGTTGGCGTCGTCGTAGCCGCGGCTGATCGTGTTGCCCGTGACGGTGCCGTGGTCGAAGGTCGCGTCGAGGGTCTTTTCCGGCATGGTGTTCACGACGCCGGGGGCGACCAGTTCCGTGACGTACAGGGTGTCCGGGTAGGCCGGGTCCTTGACGCCGGTGGAGGCCCACAGCGGACGCTGCGGGAGGGCCCCGGCGTCGGCCAGGAGGGCCCAGCGTTCGGTGGAGAACAGCTCCTCGTAGACCTGGTAGGCGAGGCGGGCGTTCGCGAGGCCGGCTTTGCCCTTGAGGGCGCGGGCCTCGTCGGTGCCGATGGCGTCGAGGCGCTTGTCGATTTCGGCGTCGACGCGGGAGACGAAGAAGGACGCGACCGAGTGGATCTTGGAGAGGTCGTGGCCGTTGTCCTTGGCCTGCTCCAGGCCGGACTGGAACGCGTTGATGACGGCGCGATAGCGCTCCAGCGAGAAGATCAGCGTGACGTTGACGCTGATGCCGGCGGCGAGGGTGGCGGTGATGGCTTCCAGGCCCTCGAGGGTGGCCGGGATCTTGATCAGGACGTTCTCTTTGTTGACCTGTGCGTGGAGTTCCTTGGCCTCGGTGATGGTGCCGGCGGTGTCCCAGGCCAGGCGCGGGTCAACCTCGATCGAGACGCGGCCGTCGACGCCCTTGGTGGCTGCGGCCACCGGGGCGAAGAGGTCGCAGGCGTCGGCGACGTCGGACGTGGTGATCGCGAAGACGGTCTCCTCGACGCTGGCGCCGGAGGCGGCCTTGGCGGCGATGATGTCGTCGTAGTCGTGGCCGGTGGTGATGGCCGCGTGGAAGATCGACGGGTTCGTGGTGACGCCGACGACGTTCTTCTCTTCAATCAGCTTGCGCAGCGTGCCGGTGGAGAGGCGGCCGCGGGACAGGTCATCGAGCCAGATGGAGACGCCGGCGTCGGAGAGCTGCTGCGTGGGGGTCGTGCTGGGGGCGGTGCTCATGTGTAACTCCTGAAGTCTGGGGCCGCCGCCGTCAGTTGGAGCGGCGGCCCGGAAAGCGTGAAGTTGGGGTCAGGCCGGAAGGCCCGCGAGGGATTCCCTGGCTGCGGCGGCAACGGCCTCCGCGGTGATGCCGAATTCCTGGAACAGGCGCTTGTAGTCCGCCGAGGCGCCGAAGTGCTCAAGGCTGATGGAACGGCCGGCGTCGCCGACGAATTCCTTCCAGCCCAGGGCGAGCCCGGCCTCGACGGATACCCGTGCCTTGACTGCCGCCGGGAGCACCGCTTCGCGGTAGGCGGCGTCCTGCTTGTTGAACCACTCCACGCAGGGCATCGACACCACGCGGGTGGGGATGCCTTCGGCCTGGAGCGCTTCGCGGGCGTGCACGGCCAGCTGGACTTCCGAGCCGGTGCCGATCAGGATGACCTGCGGCGTGGCGGTCCGGCCGTTGGCCGAGGCTTCCGCCAGGACGTAGCCGCCCTTGGCGACCCCGGCGGTGGAACCGAAGGTGTCGCCTTCGGCGTCGGAGGTTCCGCGCGCATAGGTGGGAATGTTCTGGCGGGTCAGCACGATGCCGGCAGGGTTCTCGTGGTTCTCGAGCATGACCTTCCAGGCCGCTGCGACCTCGTTCGCATCGCCCGGGCGGACGACGTCCAGGCCCGGAATGGCCCGGAGGGTGGCGAGCTGTTCCACCGGCTGGTGGGTCGGTCCGTCTTCGCCGAGGCCGATCGAGTCGTGCGTCCAGACGTACAGCGACGGGACCCCCATGAGGGCACCGAGGCGGATGGCCGGGCGCTGGTAGTCGCTGAAGATCAGGAAGGTGCCCGAGAACGCGCGGGTGCGGCCGTGCAGGGCGATGCCGTTGACAATCGACGCGGCGGCGTGCTCGCGGATGCCGAAGTGCAGCACCCGTCCGTAGGGGTTGCCCTTCCAGGCGGCCGTGGAGCGGGAGGCCGGGATGAACGACGGCGAGCCCTCGATCGTGGTGTTGTTCGATTCGGCGAGGTCGGCGGAGCCGCCCCACAGCTCCGGCATGACCGGGCCGATCGCGTTCAGGACCTTGCCGGACGCGGCACGGGTGGAGACGTCCTTGCCGGCCTCGAAAACCGGGAGCGCGGCGTCGAGCTCGGCCGGGAGCTTCTTGGCTTCGACGCGTTCGAGCAGCGCGGCGGCCTCGGCGTTGGACGACTGCCAGGCATCGAAGGCTGCCTGCCATTCGGTGCGGGCGGCCGCGCCGCGGTCCACGGCTTCACGGGCGTGGGCCAGGACGTCGTCGTCGACCTGGAAGGTGCGCTCTGGGTCGAAGCCGAGGACCTTCTTCAGCGCGGCGACTTCCTCGGCACCGAGGGCGGAGCCGTGGATCTTCCCGGTGTTCTGCTTCTTGGGCGCCGGGTAGCCGATGATGGTGCGCAGCGAGATGATGGACGGCTTGCCCGTCTCGGCCTTCGCGGCCAGGAGCGCGGCGTGCAGTTCCTGCACGTCCTCCTTGTATTCCCCGGTCCGGGTCCAGTCCACGCGCTGGGTGTGCCAGCCGTAGGCCTCGTAGCGGGCCAGGACATCCTCGGTGAAGGCGATGTCGGTGTCGTCCTCGATCGAGATGTGGTTCTCGTCGTAAATCACCACGAGGTTCCCGAGTTCCTGGTGTCCGGCGAGCGAGGAGGCCTCGGAGGTCACGCCTTCCTGGAGGTCGCCGTCGGAGGCGATGACCCAGACGGTGTGGTCGAACGGGCTGGTGCCTTCGGGGGCGTCGGCGTCGAACAGCCCGCGCATGCGGCGCTGGGAGTAGGCGAAGCCGACGGCGGAGGCGAGGCCCTGGCCGAGCGGGCCGGTGGTGATCTCGACGCCGGCGGTGTGCTTGTATTCCGGGTGGCCGGGGGTCAGAGAACCCCAGGTGCGCAGCGCCTCAAGGTCCTTCAGTTCCAGGCCGTAGCCGGAAAGGAACAGCTGGATGTACAGCGTGAGGGAGGTGTGGCCGGGGGAGAGGACAAAACGGTCCCGTCCCAGCCAGTCGGGGTTCTTCGGGTCGTGCCGCATCAACTTCTGGAAGAGAAGGTAGGCGGCCGGAGCCAGGCTCATGGCGGTGCCGGGGTGGCCGTTGCCGACCTTCTCCACCGCGTCGGCGGCGAGGACACGGATGGTGTCCACGGCGCGCTGGTCCAGACTGGTCCAAGACAGTTCTTGCTCTTCCAAATGTGGCACGAAAACCGGGCCCCTCTCTGTGCTGATGGCGGGTGGTATGGTCAGTCCCGTCCGGGGCACAGTTCGGTGCCCGCTGCGGTACGTACCAGCCGTTCACCATCGAAACGTTGATCTATCATTCAGCGGCATTCGCCAGTGCACACCTGCAGGAATCTGCAGGAAGGTACATCCAGCACTAGCTCAGGCCTTTTGGCCGTTCCTGTGCGCGCTGATCTGCAGACAGCTTAGCCCTATTCCACCGGGCGGGTGCTGTATATCTCACCAATTGGACCGGATTTCGGCTTATATGAATCACCGGCGTCCGCGGCGGCTGTGAGCCCGCGTTAATCTGTTCGAATCACGGGTATCCGCCGGGAGTGTTCCCGGGACCGGTCGGGCTGTGCCTGCACGGTATGATGGTTCGTGGCTACCAACGGGGGCGGGGACACGCCTGCGCGCTGCGCGCGGACCCCTCCGATATGCACCCCGCGTTGCGGAACCAGCCGGACTGAACAGCCAGACAGAACAGAGTGACTGCCACCGTGAGCACAACAGATACGCCGCTGAACGCCTCTCCCATCCGCGGAAGAATCGGCTTCGCCCGCAAGGCCAAGGCCTATCTGGCGCTCACGAAACCCCGCGTCATCGAGCTCCTGCTGGTCAGCACCCTGCCGACCATGATCTACGCCGAGCGCGGCTTCCCGTCGATCGGCCTGATCGTGGCAACCCTGGTGGGCGGTGCCTTTGCCGCCGGCAGCGCGGGCGCCTTCAACTGCTACATCGACCGCGACATCGACAAGCTCATGCACCGCACCGAGAACCGGCCGCTCGTCACCGGCGAGGTCACGCCCCGCGAGGCGATGGTGTTCTCCTGGCTCCTCGGCGCGGCCGCGATCGCGATCCTCTGGTTCGGCGCCAACCCGCTCGCCGCCTGGCTCGGGCTGGGGGCGATCGTCTTCTACGTGGTCATCTACACGATGATCCTCAAGCGCCGCACGGCCCAGAACATCGTCTGGGGCGGGGCGGCCGGCTGCTTCCCGGTGCTGATCGCCTGGGCCGCAGTGACCAACACGGTCGAGTGGCCCGCCGTGGTGCTCTTTATGGTCATCTTCCTGTGGACGCCGCCGCACTACTGGCCGCTGTCCATGCGCTACGGCGAGGACTACCGCAACGCCAACGTGCCGATGCTCGGTGCGATCGCCGGGGCCAAGGTCGTCTCCGTCCAGGTGGTCCTGTACGCGTGGGCCATGGTCGCGTGCTCGCTGCTGCTCGTCCCGGCCGGCGGCGCCGGCTGGGTCTACACCGTCACCGCGGTCCTCGCCGGTGCCTGGTTCCTCTACGAATCGCACGCCCTGTACAACCGGGCGCAGGCCGGCGACGTGTCCAACAAGGGCGCCATGAAGGTCTTCCACGGCTCGATCAGCTACCTGACCCTGCTCTTCATCGCCCTCGCCGTCGACCCGTTCATCGGTTCCCCCATCATGGGCTAGGTACTCTTTCGCAGACAAGACAGAAGCACCCCGGCCCAAGCGGACCGGGGTGCTTCTGTCTTGTCTGCGGTTACTTGACCGGGCTGCTGCGGGCCAGGTCGGCGGCGTTCGTGGCCGCGCTCATCAGCAGGGCGGCGGCGAGCATGTGCGCCGCGACCAGGAGCGCCGGGATGCCGTTGTAGTACTGGGTGAAGCCGATGGCCGCCTGCAGCACGGTGACGCCCAGGAGCATCACAACGGCGGTGCGGAACGGGCCGGGGATCCGGTCGCGGAGGACGAGATAGAGCGCGAACAGCGCCCCGGCGGTCACCAGGTAGGCCGGCGCCGCGTGGATGTGCGAGAACAGGTCCCAGTCCAGGTTGTTGCGCGGCGCATCGGCGTCGCCCGCGTGCGGTCCCGCACCGGTGACCACGACGCCCAGGCAGACGGCCAGGGCGGCGAACAGCGCGACGGCGGTCATCAGTGGGCGCGCGACACCCGGCAGGGCCGGCAGCTCAGCGGCCCGGAAGCGGCCCGTCCGCCCGTAGGCTCGGTTGACCAACAGGGTGGCCACCACCACGAGAGCCATGGAGACCAGGAAGTGCAGGCCCACGACCCAGGGGTTCAGCTGGGTCAGCACCGTGATGCCGCCGATGACGGCCTGCGCCGGGATGCTGGCGAGCAGGCCCAAGGCCAGCAGGAAGAGGTCGCGGCGTTCCCTGCGGAGGTTCCAGAGATACACGAGCATGGCGACGGCGACGGCGGCCAGTGCGAACGTCAGGAGGCGGTTGCCGAACTCGATGATGCCGTGGATGCCCATTTCCGGGGTGTTCACGAGCGAGGAGTCCGTGCAGCGCGGCCAGGTGGGGCAGCCCAGGCCGGACGAGGTGAGACGCACCGCGCCGCCGGTCACGATCAGGACGGTCTGGCCGATCAGGGACAGCACCGCCAGCCGCTGCACCGTCTTGTTGACGGTGACGGGCAGCCAGGCTATGTTCCGGGACGCGGTCCGGGGAGTGCGGGAGTCCGTGCTCACAGTTTTCTCAATTCCATTTGAACCAACGGGTGGCTGCGCCGCCGGCGATCGCCGTCCAGAGCAGCAGGACAAGTACCGGGACCGGGCTGACGGTCCCCGACAGGAAGGCTTCCCTCATGGCCTGTCCCAGGGCGCCGGAGGGGAGGAACTGCACGATCGACTCCAGCAGGGCGGGCAGCCGCTCGGCCGGGATCACGATCCCGCCGAGGGCACCGAGCAGGATCCACAGCAGGTTGGTGATCGCCAGGGTCGCCTCCGGCCGGACGGTCCCGGCAACAAGCAGGCCCAGGGCGGTGAAGGCCGCCGCGCCGAGCACCAGCAGCGCCAGCCCCGGGACCCAGCCCAGCGGATCCGGCTGCCAGCCCAGCACCAGGGCCACGGCCGTGACCACCAGCACCTGCAGCGCCAGGACCGCGAGGACCGCGAGGACCTTCCCGGCGATCAGCCCGGTGCGCCCCAGGGGGGTGGTGGAGAGGAACCGCAGGACCCCGTAGCGGCGGTCAAAACCCGTGGAGATGCCCTGGCCGGTGAACGCTGTGGACATGGCACACAGCGCGAGGATCCCCGGCACGGCAACATTTATCCGGCTCGCGCCGAAGCCGTCCAGCAGGGGCGTGACCGTCAGTCCCACCATGGCCAGCAGCGGCAGCACGACCGCCAGGATCAGCTGTTCGCCGTTCCGGAGCATGGTGATCGTCTCGTACTTGCCCTGCAGCACGATGCGCCGCAGCAGCGGGGCCGGGGCACTGCCAAGGGAACGGTCCGGCACGGCGCTGCCGGGCCGTGCGCTGCCGGGCGGTGCGCTGCCCAGGGCGGCACTGTCGCGGGTCATCGGATCTCCCTTCCGGAGATGTCGAGAAAGACGTCCTCAAGGCTGCGGGCTTCAAGGCTCAGCGAGCGGGGCATGATGCCCCGCGCGGCCCACCACGCGGTGATCGCCGCGAGGTCCGCGGCGGTCAGCGCGCCGGTGGCGGCGTAGCTGCCGGCCCGCGCTTCGGTGACGTTGACGCCGTCGGGCAGCACTCCGGTGAAATCCAGTCCGGGGTCGGTCTCGAAGAGCAGGGTGCGGATGTGCTGCTCCCCGGCCTCTGGCGGGAGGGGGTGCTGCAGGAGCTGCGCGACGGTCCCCTCCGCGACATTGCGGCCGGCGTCGATGATGTAGACGTAGTCGGCGAGGCGCTGGGCGTCGTCCATGAGGTGGGTGGTCAGGACGATGCCCATCCCGCGGTTCCGGAGTTCGGAGATGAGCTCGAACACAAGCTGGCGCGACTGCGGGTCCAGGCCGGCGCTCGGCTCGTCCAGGAAGAGCACCTCGGGGTTGCCCACCAGCGCGGCCGCGAGCGCGAGCCGCTGCTTCTGCCCGCCGGAGAGGCGCCGCACGGACGTCCGGCTGAACGTGTCGATCCCCAGCCGCTCGATGAGCTCCCCGACCGGCCACGGGTCCTGGTACATCCCGGCAATATGCTTAAGCAGGGGAACGGGACGGGCCGACGGCGGCAGCCCGCCGTCCTGCAGCATCACCCCGACGCGGGCCCGCAGCCCGGCCCCCGCGGTGTCCGGGTCCTCACCGAGGAGGCTGATGCTGCCGTGCGTGCGTTTCTGCAGGCCCTGCGCGCACTCGATGGTGGTGGTCTTGCCCGCGCCGTTGGCCCCCAGCAGGGCCGTAACCTGTCCGCGTTCGGCGACGAGGGAAAGGCCGCTGACCACGCGCAGCATTTTGCCGTCGAGGGTGGGCAGCGGCCCTACATCCTTGACTAGCCCGCTGATGGACAGGACGGGGGATTCGGGGGATCGCACCACAGCATTCTACGGGATGTAGTACGTCCGGGTCGGGCCGGCGGCCGGACCGGACCGGGGAACGGCACGCGGCGGCGGTTCAAGGCCGCCGCTCCCGCCGGGGGCCGAGGATAGCCATGCCTTACTGGCCGGGGGGACTAAATTACGACATGATTGTGTTGTGTATTCCATGAGCCCCTCAACTTCTGTTGCGCCCGCCGGGCGCGGCCGCCTGCGCGCCGCCTCGGGCGCATCGGCGCCAGCGGGATCAGCGCCAGCGGGATCAGCGGCAGCGGGATCCGCGGCAGCCCAGGCGGCCACCGCCTTCCCGGCGGTCGACGCCGAAGAGCGCACCCGGGACCGCGTGCTGAACGCAGTACTGGAACACGGCCCCATCAGCGCCGCCGAACTCGGCGACCTGCTCGGGTTCACCCCCGCCGCGGTCCGGCGGCACCTGGACCACCTCTCACGCAGCGGCGTGATTGAGGTCAAGCGCGCAGCCCGTGCCGGCGCCGGGGCAGGGCGCCCCGCCCGACGTTATGTTCTCAGTTCCCAGGGCCAGTCCACGCTCGGCAACGACTACCTGGACATCGCCACCCTGGCCCTGCAGCGCCTCGGCGAAATGGCCGGGCCCGACGCCGTGCGGCAGTTCGCCGTCGAACGCTTCGGCGAGATGGAACGCCGCTACGCGCCGGAAATCGACGCCGCCGGCCCGGACATCACCGCCCGCGCCCAGGCGCTGTCCGAGGCGCTGAGCCGCGACGGGTTCGTGGCCTCCACTAACTCGATCGAAGCCAAGGCCCCCCTCCCGGCGGCGCTCTCCAGCGTCCAGCTCTGCCAGGGGCACTGCCCCATCCAGCAACTGGCCGCGCAGTTCCCCGTGTTCTGCGACGTCGAGACCGACGTGTTCTCCCGGCTGGTCGGCGTCGATGTCCGCCGGCTCTCCACGCTGGCGCGCGGCGGGCACGTCTGCACCACCCACATACCTACAGGCCGTCCGGCGGCCAGGGGGCCTCACAGCCCCGCAACCACCCCGGGCAGCCTGGACGAAGTATCCAACCATCTGCAAGAAAGGCCGTGATGACGGACCAACTATCAGAGAAGAAGGTTGCTGAATCCACTGTGATTTCGGAGATTCTGGAAAAGAATCCCGAGCTCCACGGAATCGGAACCTATGAGTACGGCTGGTCCGACAAGAACGACGTCGGAGCCAACGCCCGCCGCGGCATCAACGAGGACGTCGTCCGCGATATTTCGGCCAAGAAGAGTGAGCCGAAGTGGATGCTGGACCTGCGCCTCAAGGGTCTGAAGTACTTCGACCGCAAGCCCATGCCGACCTGGGGCGCAGACCTCTCCGGCATCGACTTCGACAACATCAAGTACTTCGTGCGGTCCACGGAAAAGCAGGCCAACACCTGGGAAGACCTCCCCGAGGACATCCGGAACACCTATGAGAAGCTGGGCATCCCGGAAGCCGAGCGCAGCCGCCTCGTCTCCGGTGTCGCCGCCCAGTACGAGTCCGAGGTCGTCTACCACCAGATCCGCGAGGACCTGGAACAGCAGGGCGTCATCTTCCTGGACACGGACACCGCGCTGCGTGAGCACCCGGAGATCTTCCAGGAGTACTTCGGCACCATCATCCCGGTGGGCGACAACAAGTTCGCCTCGCTGAACACGGCTGTCTGGTCCGGCGGTTCCTTCGTGTACGTCCCCAAGGGCGTCCACGTGGACATCCCCCTGCAGGCCTACTTCCGCATCAACACGGAAAACATGGGCCAGTTCGAGCGCACGCTGATCATCGCGGACGAGGACTCCTACGTCCACTACATCGAGGGCTGCACCGCGCCGATCTACACCTCGGATTCGCTGCACTCCGCCGTGGTGGAGATCATCGTGAAGAAGGGCGCCCGCGTCCGCTACACGACCATCCAGAACTGGTCCACCAACGTGTACAACCTGGTCACCAAGCGCGCCATCTGCGAAGAGGGCGCCACGATGGAGTGGATCGATGGCAACATCGGCTCCAAGGTCACCATGAAGTACCCGGCCGTCTACCTCGTCGGCGAGGGCGCCAAGGGCGAGACCCTGTCGATCGCGTTCGCGGGCGAAGGCCAGCACCAGGACACCGGCTCGAAGATGGTCCACATCGCGCCGAACACCAAGAGCTCGATCGTCTCCAAGTCCGTGGCCCGCGGCGGCGGCCGCGCCGCCTACCGCGGCCTGGTCCAGGTCCGCGAAGGCGCCAAGCACTCGGCCAACACGGTCCGCTGTGACGCGCTCCTGGTGGACACCATCAGCCGTTCGGACACGTACCCGTACATCGACATCCGCGAGGATGACGTCACGATGGGGCACGAGGCCACGGTCTCGCGCGTCAGCGAAGAGCAGCTGTTCTACCTGATGTCCCGCGGCATGCGCGAAGACGAGGCCATGGCGATGATCGTCCGCGGCTTCATCGAGCCGATTGCCCGTGAACTGCCGATGGAATACGCCCTCGAGCTGAACCGCCTGATTGAACTGCAGATGGAAGGATCGGTCGGTTAATGACTGACATCACTACTGAAAAGGCCCGCATCGGCGCGCCCTCAGCCAAGCCGTTCATCAACGGCTTCACGGAGGAAGGCGAAAGCCTCTCACCGCTGAACGCCAAGGAGTCCAAGTCCCCGCTCGCCGGCGAGGCCGTCAAGCGGCACTCGCACGGCGGCGGCGTCGGCATTCCGGACAGCTCACGCGCCGGACGCCTGACCTCCTACAAGCTGGCGGACTTCAAGCCGCTGACCGGCATGGAGGAGGACTGGCGCTTCACCCCGCTCAAACGCCTCCGCGGCCTGCACACCGAGGTCCTCAACGGCACCGCACCGTCCGTGAGCGTCACCGCCCCGGACAGCGTCACCGTGGAGACCGTCGGCCGTGACGACCGCCGGATCGGCTCCGCAGCGATCCCCGAGGACCGCGTCTCCGCGAACGCCTGGGAGAACTTCACCGAGGCCACCGTCATCACGGTCCCGGCCGAGGCCCAGGTCGACGGCGAGGTCAGCGTCCTGCTGACCGGCCAGGGCACCGAGGCCTCCGCCCAGCACGTGGTGATCGTCGCGGAGAAGTTCTCCAAGTCCGTCGTGGTCCTAGACCACCAGGGCACCGCGGTCGTGGCGGAGAACGTCGAAATCCTCGTGGAGGACGGCGCGCAGCTCACCGTCATCTCGCTCCAGGAATGGAACGACGACGCCGTGCACGCCTCCTCCCAGCAGGTCAAGCTCGGCCGCGACGCCAAGTTCAAGCACATCGTCGTCAGCCTCGGCGGCGACCTCGTGCGCGTCACCCCGTCGGCGCGCTTCACCGCCCCGGGCGCCGAGGTGGAACTGTTCGGCCTGTACTTCGCCGACGCCGGCCAGCACCTGGAGCAGCGCCTCTTCGTGGACCACGCCGTCGCGAACTGCAAGTCCAACGTCCTGTACAAGGGCGCCCTGCAGGGCCGGAACGCGCACACCGTCTGGGTGGGTGACGTCCTGATCCGTAAGGAAGCAGAAGGCACCGACACCTACGAGGCCAACCGCAACCTGGTCCTCACCGACGGCGCCCGCGCCGACTCGGTGCCGAACCTGGAAATCGAGACCGGCCTGATCGCCGGCGCCGGCCACGCCAGCGCCACCGGACGGTTCGATGACCAGCACCTGTTCTACCTGATGGCCCGCGGCATTCCGGAAAAGGTGGCCCGCCGCCTGGTGGTCCGCGGCTTCCTGAACGAGATCATCCAGCAGATCAAGGTTCCGGCCATCGAGGAGCGCCTCACGGCCGCCGTCGAGCGCGAGCTCGCGGCAACGGACAACTAGTTCGCAGCACTAGAGAACACGGAAACTTTTCAATGACTGAACAGCCAAGAGGCGAGCTCGTCTGCAACGCCAGTGAGATCGAACTCAAGCAGGCGCTGCGGATCCTGGTCGACGACTACCCTGTCGCGATCGTGAAGGACTCGATGGGCGAGATCCACGCCATCGGCGACACCTGCTCGCATGCGGACATCTCCCTCTCCGAAGGTGAGGTGGAAGGCTGCATGATCGAGTGCTGGGGCCACGGCTCCCAGTTCGATCTGCGCAGCGGCGAGCCGCTCCAGCTGCCGGCCTATGATCCTGTCCCTGTGTTCGCCGTGACCGTCCTGGATGACGAGGTCTACGTGGACTTCACCAACGTCCTGAACGGTGCCGCGGCCCCGAACTTCAGCTAGCTGCCCGCAGCCGGCAACCCGCACAACAGAACTTATCGACAAGAAACCGCACGGTGCCGGAGGGCACGGTGCAGAGGAGAACAAGGCACATGTCTACTCTTGAGATCAAGGACCTGCACGTCAGCATTGACACCGAGCAGGGCACGAAGGAAATCCTGAAGGGCGTCAGCCTGACCATCCGGACCGGCGAAACCCACGCCATCATGGGCCCGAACGGTTCCGGCAAGTCCACCCTGGCGTCCACCATCGCCGGGCACCCGCGCTACAACGTCACCACCGGCACCATCACGCTGGACGGCGAAGATGTCCTCGCGATGAGCGTGGACGAGCGCGCCCGCGCCGGCCTGTTCCTGGCCATGCAGTACCCCGTCGAGGTTCCCGGCGTCAGCATGACGAACTTCCTGCGGACCGCCAAGACCGCCATCGACGGCGAAGCGCCCAAGCTGCGGACCTGGACCAAGGATGTCAAGGCCGCCATGGCGCAGCTGCGCATCGACGCCGACTTCACCCAGCGCAACGTCAACGAGGGCTTCTCCGGCGGCGAGAAGAAGCGCGTCGAGATCCTTCAGCTGGAGCTGTTCAAGCCCAAGTTCGCCATCCTGGACGAGACCGACTCCGGCCTGGACGTCGACGCGCTCAAGGTCGTCTCCGAGGGCGTCAACCGCGCGCACTCCGAGGGCAAGATGGGCACGCTGCTCATCACGCACTACACCCGGATCCTGCGCTACATCAAGCCGGACTTCGTGCACGTGTTCGTTGACGGCCAGGTAGTGGAAGAGGGCGGCCCGGAGCTCGCCGACCGCCTCGAAGAAGAAGGCTACGACCGCTACGCCACCGGCGCCGGAGCAGCCACCATCGCTGCGGCTTCCGCTGCAGCACAGGCCTAGATAGGACTGGCAATGACCGAACTCAATGTGGCCCGCACGGGCCTCGAGGATGTCGAAGAAGCACTCAAGGATGTCATCGACCCCGAACTGGGTGTGAACATCGTGGATCTGGGCCTGCTGTACGGCCTGAAGTACTCGGACGACGACGGCGCCCTGCTGATCGACATGACGCTCACCACGGCCGCCTGCCCGCTCACCGATGTGATCGAGGAGCAGGTCGGCAAGGCCCTGGACGGGGTCGTCGACGAATGGCGCCTCAACTGGGTATGGATGCCGCCGTGGGGTCCGGAGCGGATCACCGAAGACGGCCGCGACCAGATGCGCGCGCTGGGCTTCAACATCTAGATCCCCACCGCCTCCCTTGCCTCGCTTCGCTCGGCCAGGGAACCCTCGGCGGCGGAGGCCCCTGACGTGAAACGACGGCGGCCGGTCAACTTCCATGGAAGGTGACCGGCCGCCGTCGTCGTTCATCGAGTGCTCCGCAACCGCCCTTTGGACAGCCCATAACGGCAGTTACGGAGCAGCGGACGGGGTTACGGGGTGGCGACGCCGAACGTGTCGCACTGGTTGATGTCGCCGGTCTTGTACCCCTGGTAGAACCACTTCTGGCGCTGCGCGCTGGAACCGTGGGTCCATGCCTCCGGGGACACCCGGCCGGTCGCAGCCTCCTGGATCCGGTCATCACCGACGGCCGAGGCCGCCGACAGGGCATCCTGCAGATCCTGTTCCGTCAGCGGATCCAGGAACGGCAGCCCGGTCTGGGGGTCCTCCTGGGTCGTGGCGTAGCGGACCCACAGGCCGGCATAGCAGTCAGCCTGCAGCTCCACGCGGACGGCACCGGATTCCGGTCCCTGCGGGTCCTGCTGGGCCCGGTCCAGGTTGCCGAGCACGTTCTGGACGTGGTGGCCGAATTCGTGCGCCACCACATACTCCTGCGCCAGCGGCCCGCCGGAGGAACCGAAGCGGTCCACGAGGTCCTGGAAGAAGCCCGGGTCGAAGTACGCGGTGGAATCGGCCGGGCAGTAGAACGGCCCCACCTCCGAGGTCGCGGCGCCGCAGCCTGTATTAGTGCCGCCTTCGAAGATCACCGTGCCGGGCTGCGGGTATTCCCGGTCGTACTGGGCCAGGTAGGCGGGCCAAAAGGCGTTCAGGCTGTTGACCGTGCCGGTGATGCGGCAGTCGAGCCGGGCGTCGGCGTCGGCGCCGGTGGTGCAGGCCGGGGCGGTGCCCTGGCTCTGCGTCCCGGGATCCTGCGTGCTGCCGGCCAGGCCTTCCAGCAGGCCCGGATTGATGCCGAGCAGCGAGGCAATCAGCAGGATGATGCCGCCGCCGAGGCCGATCCCGACTTTTCCGCCGCGGCCCATGCCGCGCCGGTCCTGGACCTGCGAGGGGTCCAGTTGAACGTTGTCATTGAAACTCATGCTGTCACAATATCGCGTCCCTGCTTTCGGGCCGCCCCGGCCCGGTAAAGTTGGTCTGATGCCTTTTCTCGACAGACTCCAGCGCTGGGCCGATGACCGCCCCGACGGGACCGCCGTCGTCGTGGCCGGCCAGCGCCTGAGCTGGGAAGAGCTGCGGGACACCGCCTCCGGCCTGCTGCCGGGCACCCCGGCCGTGACCGTGCTGTCCGAGGAGAACTCGCTGCACTTCGCCGCGGCCTTCGCGGCCGCCGTCGCGGGGGAGCGGCAATGCGCCGTGCTGGACCCGACGTGGCCGCCGCCGCTGCAGGACAGCATCAGGGACCGGATCCGCGGGTCCGTCGTTCCCGCGCCGGGTGCCGCTTCCGTGGCGGGTGCCGCGTCCGTGCCGGAGCCTGCTGACAGTTTGGAATTGGTCGACGGGCCGCCCGGGACCCCGTTCCTGATCGGCCTGACCTCCGGCACCACGTCTGTCCCCAAAGCCTTCAGCCGCTCGCGCCGGTCCTGGCAGCTGTCCTTCGACGCGTCGGTGGAGTTCTTTGGCCTGGCCGCGGACGACCGGACCCTGGCGCCCGGGCCCCTCGCCGCCAGCCTGAACCTCTACGCGCTGGCCGAATGCCTCTACGCCGGCTCGGAGTTCCACACCCTGGCCCGGTTCGACGTCGGCGACGCGCATGCCGCCGTCAGCCACGACGGCATCACCCGGCTGGTCCTGGTCCCCACGATGCTGCGGATCCTCAGCGAACGGGGACTGAGCGGCGGCGTCGACGCCTCGGGCATCCGCAGCATCATCTGCGCCGGCTCAAAACTGGACGCCCGGACCCTCGAAGCCGCCCGCCGCTGGGCTCCCAACGCGACCATCTTCGAGTACTACGGCGCTTCGGAGCTCAGCTTCGTATCCGGCGCCGGACTCGCCCCCGGGCAGCAGCCCGAACAGCGCGGCACCGGGATCGGCAAGCCGTTTCCCGGCGTCGAGATCCGCATCCTCGACGACGGCGGAGCCCCGCTGCCGGGCGGCACCGACGGCAACATCTGCGTCCGCAGCGGCATGGTCAGCGACGGCTACCTCTGGGGCGACGACGGCCAGGCCCTGCAGAGCTTCGACGGCTGGCACACCGTGGGGGACCAGGGCTACCTCGACGGCGGGACCCTGCACATGCTGGGCCGCCGCTCGGACATGATCATCACCGCCGGCACCAACGTCTACCCGCATGAGGTCGAGCTGGCTCTGGCTTCGGTGCCCGGTGTGGCCGCCGCCGTGGCCGCGGGCCTCGCGGACGATCTGCGCGGCCAGAAGGTCGTCGCCGGCATCGTTCCCTCCCACGGCGGGCTGACCGCGACCCAGCTGAAGGCGGGCGTCGAGGACGTGCTGGCCCGCAGTAAGCGGCCGCTGGAGTACTTCGCCCTGGCCGAACTTCCCGTGACGGACCGCGGCAAGCTCAGCCGGGAGCTGCTGCTCGACTGGATTGCCCGCGGCGACCCCCGGATCCGGCGCCTTGGCTGAGACCCATCCGCGGAGTCTTCCCGACGACCGGCAGCCGGTCATCATTGCCGCCCGGCGCACGCCGATCTGCCGCGCCCACGGCGCTCTGAAGACCCTGCACGCCCACGGGCTGCTGGCCCCCGTGCTCCGCCGCCTGCTCAGCGACGCGGGCGTGGCCCCGGCGTCCGTGGCGGATGTGGTGATCGGCAACGCCGTCGGCGGGGGCGGGAACGTCGCCCGGCTCGCGGCCCTCGAGGCTGGCCTGCCCGTCAGCGTCCCCGGCCTCACGGTGGACCGGCAGTGCGGGTCCGGGCTCGACGCGATTGCCTTGGCCTCCCGTCTCGTGGCGGCCGGCGGCGGCGGCGTGTACCTGGCCGGCGGCGTGGAGAGCATCAGCACGGCGCCGCTCCGGGCCCGCCGGGATGCCGGAGGTGCCCCGGAATTCTTCGCGCGGGCACAGTTCGCCCCCCTGGGCCTCGGCGATCCGGACATGGGGGTGGCGGCCGAAAATGTCGCCGCACGCTTCGGGGTCAGCCGGGAACGGCAGGACGCACTGGCGCTGCGCAGCCACCGGCGCGCGCTGGCGTCCGCCGCGGCGGGCCTCTTCGACGCCGAGATCGTCCCCCTGCCCGGTGTGTCCGGACCGGACGGCCCCCGCACTGTCGGTGGCGACGACGGGCCGCGGCGCGGGTTGACCGCAGCGGTGCTGGCCCGGTTCCCTCCGGTGTTCGCCGCCGGCGGGACCGTCACCGCCGGGAATTCCTGCTTCGACGCGGACGGTGCCGCCGCCGTCGTGGTCACCTCGGTGGAACGCGCCCGCGGGCTGGGGGCCGCCGACGGCCTCCTCGTGCGCGGGACGGACACGGCGGGCGTGGACCCGCAGCTGCTGGGCATCGGGGCGGCCCGCGCGGCCAAGCGCCTGCTGGAAGACACAGGGGTCACGGCCGCGGAGCTGGGCCTGGTCGAGTTCAACGAGGCGTTCGCATCCCAGACCATCGCGTGCCTGGATGAGCTGGGCATCGACCCGGAACGCGCCAACGCCGACGGCGGCGCCCTGGCCCTGGGGCACGCCTACGGCGCGTCCGGCGCGGTGCTCGTCACGCGGCTGCTGGCCCAGGCGCGCCGCAGCCCGGCCGAGGGGCAGCTGGGGCTGGCCCTGATCAGCATCGCCGGAGGCATGGGGACCGCCGCGCTGCTGGAGTACCGCAGGCTCACCTGACTCGGTCTCGCTCCAGCCTCCTCCGGGGGACATGCCCAGTTTTGGGCCCGGCCAGTGGACAGGGTGGGCCTATGTCCGCTCGCCGCGGTCAGGCGGGCGCATGTCCGGTGGTCCCGCGGTTTCGGAGCCCGGATCCCCGCTACCCCTCCGGGGGACATGCCCAGTCCTGGGCCTGCCCAGTGGACATAGTGGGCCTATGTCCACTCGCCGCGCACAGGGGAGGGCATGTCCGGTGGGAGCGCAGGGTCAGGGGAGGGCATGTCCCGTGGCAGGGGCGGGCGGGGGTGCATGCTCCTCCGCGTCCGCCTCACCTAGGCCGCGGGCGGCGAGCGCGTCGCCGGTCTGCCGGGCGAAGGCGACGGTGGTGATGAAGACCGGGAGGATCAGGGCCCGGGGGTTGCGCTCCAGCCCGCGGGCCCGGGCGGAATCGCGCACATCGCTGTAGGCGCCGGCGATGAACGGGATGCTGCGCAGCATGATGGCGATGGTCAGTGCGAAGCGCTCCGGATCCGCACCGAAGCGCTGGAACGGCTTCGCCAGGGACGCCACACCGTCGAGCAGACGCTGCACCGGGGTGGTGGCCGTGAGGATGGACGCCGCCACAATACAGACCAGCACGTTGAGCACAATCCGCGCCGCGGTCGGGCCGCCGAGCTGCCACCACTGGAACAGCCCGATCGCCGCCAGGACCGGCAGCACGGGCCGGACCGCCCGGTACAACCGCGACACGCCCGCCCCGCTGAGCAGGAACAGGGTGCACATCACGGCCAGGGCCGCGGCGGCCACCGCCCAGTCCACAATCAGGAACGACGCCATACCGCAGCCGACGACCAGCAGGAACTTCAGCCACAGCGGCGCCCGGTGCAGCAGGGAGTTGCCCGGCACATAGTTGGCCAGCAGGAAGCCGTGGCCGCTCACGGCTGCCCCGGATGCTGCCGCGCCAGGTCCGGATTCCCACCGTGCGGACCCTCCGCCCCCGGCCGGGCCTCGTCCGACGCCCCGGAAGCCGGGAGCCCCGCCGCGCACAGCGCCCGGTAATGCGCGACGGCGGCGGCCGGCCCGCCGTCGAACACCACCGCGCCGGCGTCGACCACAAGGACCCGGTCGAGGTCCAGCGCGAGCCCAAGATCGTGGGTGGAAAGGATGACCTGCTGGCCCAGGCCGGCCAGGGTCCGGCGCAGCAGCTCCCGGTTGCGCAGGTCCAGCAGGGTGGACGGCTCGTCCAGGACCAGCACCTCCGGGTCCACGGCGAGGACCGCGGCGAGGGCCAAGAGCTGGCGCTCCCCGCCGGAAAGCTCGTAGATGCTCTGGTCGGCCAGCGGCAGCAGCCCGAAGCGGTCCAGGGTTGCCTCCGCCTGGCGGCTGCGTTCGCGGGCGTTCCGGACCGAGCGGCGGAGGGAGAGTTCCACGTCCTCCCGCCCGGTCGGCATGACCAGCTGGGACAGCGGGTCGGTGAAAACGAAACCGACGCGCCGACGCACCTCCCGGACCGCGCGGACCGTGTCCCACTTGTCCACCGTCACGGTCCCGCTGCTGGGCAGCACAAGCCCGTTGAGGAGGCGCAGCAGGGTGGACTTGCCGGAGCCGTTGGCGCCGATGATGCCAATCCGCTGCTCGGTGAGCCGCAGGGTAAGCTCCGCCAGCAGGGTCTTCGGCCCGGGGCGGCCGTCAACGGCCACCCGCACCGCAACCCGGTCCAGCGAGATGATGCTCACGGCCGGTGATCCACCGTGGCGTGGGGAGCGGGCGCGCCTGCCGGGGCTCCGGCCCCGGTCCGGACGCGGCGGATCAGCAGATCCGGAAACGCCTTGTGCAGGGCCAGTGCAATGGTCACGGCCAGTACGTTCTTGATCACATCTCCCGGGTAGAACACCAGGTCCGCGAGGAACGCCTTTGAGAAGTCCAGCTTTGCGTTGACCACCATGCCGAGGATGCCGAGGCCGTGGACGAAGATGATGCTGCTCACCATTGCGGCCGCGAAAAGCAGGACCGCGCGCAGCCTGCCGGGACGGCCTGCCGTGCGGCGCAGCACGAGGACGGTCAGCCAGCCCACCGCCGTCGCGGCGAAGACGAAGCCGATGATGTAGCCCGCCGAGGGACCGGCCAGGACCCCGAGCCCGCTGCGTCCGCCGCTGAAGATCGGCAGCCCGGCGAGACCGAGGAGCACGTAGAGCCCGACGGCGGCGAACGCCCTGCCGGGGCCCAGGGCCAGGCCGGTGAGCATCACAGCGAGCGTCTGCACGGTGATGGGAACGCCCATCCCGGCCACCGGAATGGCGGCAATCAGGGCGGAGCCGGCCACGAGCGCGGCGAAGACCGCGATCAGTCCGAGGTCGGTGGCGTTCCAGCGGTTCCGCTGCCGGGAGGGGGTGGCGGCTGAGCTGCCGGCGGTCTGCGTCATGGGGAGTTCCTATCGCGAGTGAATCGGTACTGCTGCTGATTCTGACTTTACGAGCATGCCGGGACGGGTTTTTTGTAGGGGCTCCACTAACCGGGGGCCCGGTAGCTGGAGGGCCGCACCAACGGCCTCCGGCGGCGCCGGGCAGCCGCACGTCCGGCACCGCCGTCGTCCGGGTTTTCCGGCAGCCGGCGGGGGACTTGTCAACGGGCGGAGGCAGGGCCGGTAGACTTAGAGAGGCCGTTCTCTCGGCCACACTGCCCCGGCCCCCTTCAGATACCACCGTTGTGCCGCGGCGTTCCCTGTTGTGAAAGGCCTTAGCTGCATTGATTACCGTCCAGGATCTCGAACTGCGCGCCGGCGCCCGCCTCCTTATGGACCAGGTGAGCTTCCGGATCGACAAGGGAGACAAGATCGGCCTTGTGGGCCGTAACGGTGCAGGCAAGACCACGCTGACCCGGGTGCTCGCGGGCGAAGGCCTGCCCGCCGGCGGAAAGGTCACCCGCAGCGGTGAGATCGGCTACCTGCCGCAGGACCCCCGGACCCCGGACATGGAACAGCTCGCCCGCGACCGGATCCTCTCCGCCCGCGGCCTGGACATCGCCGTCGGCAAACTCCGGCAGTCCCACGAGGACATGGCGAGCGACGACGCCGAGGTCCAGCGCAAGGCGATGAACCGGTACGACCGGCTCGAATCCGAGTTCCTGGCTGCCGGCGGCTACGCCGCCGAGGCCGAGGCCGCAGCGATCTGCTCCAACCTCGCCCTCCCGGACCGGCTGCTGAACCAGCCGCTCAAGACACTTTCCGGCGGCCAGCGCCGCCGTGTGGAGCTCGCCCGCATCCTGTATTCGGACGCCGAAACGATGCTCCTGGATGAGCCCACGAACCACCTCGACGCCGACTCCATCACCTGGCTGCGCGAGTTCCTGAAGAACCACCAAGGCGGCCTGATCGTGATCAGCCACGACACGGAGCTGCTCGAGGCCACCGTGAACAAGGTGTTCCTGCTCGATCCCAACCGTGCGCAGATCGACTTCTACAACATGGACTGGAAGCGCTACCTCCAGCAGCGCGAAACCGACGAGCGTGCCCGCAAGCGGGAGCGCGCCAACGCGGAGAAGAAGGCCCAGGTCCTCTTCGACCAGGCCAACAAGATGCGCGCCAAGGCCACCAAGGCCGTCGCCGCGCAGAACATGGCCAAGCGTGCCGAACGCCTGCTGGGCGGCCTCGAAGCCGTCCGCGCGACCGACCGCGTGGCAGCCCTGCGCTTCCCGGATCCGTCGCCCTGCGGCAAGACCCCGCTCACCGCGGACGGCCTCAGCAAGTCCTTTGGCTCACTGGAAATTTTCACCGACGTTGACCTCGCGATCGACCGCGGCTCCAAGGTTGTCATCCTGGGCCTGAACGGCGCCGGCAAGACCACCCTGCTGCGGATGCTCGCCGGCGTCGACAAGCCGGACACCGGACAGGTCGTTGCGGGTCACGGCCTGAAGGTGGGCTACTACGCCCAGGAGCACGAGACGCTGGACGTGGACCGGACCGTGCTGCAGAACATGCGCTCCTCCGCCCCGGACATGAATGACGCGGAAGTCCGCAACATCCTGGGCTCGTTCCTGTTCTCCGGCGACGACGTCGACAAACCCGCCGGTGTGCTGTCCGGCGGCGAGAAGACCCGCCTGGCCCTGGCCACCATCGTCGCGTCCAGCGCGAACGTGCTGCTGCTCGATGAGCCCACCAACAACCTCGACCCCGCCAGCCGCGCCGAAATCCTCGGCGCCCTGAGCAACTACACCGGCGCCGTGGTGCTGGTGAGCCACGATGAAGGTGCCGTTGAGGCGCTGAATCCGGAGCGCGTGGTGCTGCTGCCGGACGGCATCGAGGACCACTGGAACGAAGACTACCTGGACCTCATCACCCTCGCGTAGCCTACCCAACTGACTCGCATGTGAGGCCGTTTAGAGCCCTCAAAACGGCCACAACTGCGAGTCAGTTGGGTCAGCGGACGGGCATTTCCTCCGCGGCCGTGATTCTCTGTAGCTCGCCGTAGCTGATGGAGAACATCGAGTGGTGGTCTCCGGCTCCGGCCCAGAGGACCGGGTGGAATTTCAGCGACTCGTCCAGCAGCGTCTTGATTTTCGCCGGATGCCCGACCGGGGCCACCCCGCCCACTTCTTGGCCGGTGTGTTCCAGGACGAACTCGGGGGAGGCCCGGCGGATTCTTCCGGCGCCCAGCTGCGCGGCGACCTTCCGGACATCGACCCTGGCGGCGCCGCTGGCCAGGATCAGCAGCGGCGCGCCCTCAAGGTCGAACACGAGGCTGTTGGTGATTGCCGCGACCTCGCAGCCCAGCGCCGCAGCCGCCGCGGCCGCCGTCGGGACGGTCGAATCGAACACCGTGACGGTGTCCTCGGCGCCGAGCGCGTTCAGTGCGTGCTTTACCCGGGCCACGGGCTCCGGGACCACGGGGGCCACTCCTCAGAGCCCCTGGGCGTCCAGGATGGCGTCTTCCTCTTCCTCCGCGGTCGCGTTCTTCCGCTTGCGGGGGGCAGGGCGACGGCGGGCCACCGGGCCGCTGGAGTGCATAAAGACAGCGTCGGCGTCGGCGGCCTGGGCTTCGGCGTCCTCGGCGTCGATGGCGGCGTTTCGGGCCTGCTGGCGGGCCGCGTAGCCGAAACCGATGAACATCAGCACGCCGAAGGCGAACCACTGCAGCGAGTAGGACAGGTGGGTGCCCTCTTCGGTGGAGGGCTTGGGGAACGGGAAGGGCATGTCCGCTGCAGCCGGGCTCTCCGAGGCAAGCTGCCCGTACGCGCCCGTCAGCAGGGGGTAGCCCAGTTCCGCGGAGTACCCGGCGAGATCGATGGAGGCCAGCTGCCCGTCCGGGGCGCCGCGCTGGAGCTCGGGCTCGGCGGGCTTGAGCCGGGCGACGACGGTCACGGTCCCCTGCGGGGGCGCAGGGACCGCGTCGGGGCTGCCCGGGTTCTTGTTGCCGATCGGCAACCAGCCGCGGTCAATCACGACGGTCTCGCCGGTGACCAGCCTGAAGGGGACGACAACTTCGTAGCCGGGCTGACCGTTAAGCGGGCGGTTGCGGACGATGCGCTGCCCGGCGACGTCGTAACTGCCCTTCAGCTCCACCTGGGTCCACTCGCGTTCCGCCGCCAGCGAGCTGAACTGGTCCTTGACCTGGGCGAACGGCACGGGCGTGGCGGAATAGTTCGAGGTGACCCGGTTGATCTCGGCGAGCGTCTCGGCGCGGCGGTCCATCTGCCAGCGGCCCAGTCCGACGCAGGCCGCGGCAAAAATCGCGGCCAGCAACAGATACCCCAGCCACTTGCTGGAGAAAAGAAAACGGTACATTCAGCCTGCCCTGCCTGCCGGGTTCAATGCCACGGTGTCCTTCCAGAGCCCGCGGGTCTGCAGATAGTCCTCGAGCCAGGCCCGGTGCTCTCCGCAGGCCAGCCAGATCTTGCGCCGTTCGGGGGTGTGGATCTTGGGGTTGTTCCAGAGCAGCTGCCATTCGGCGCCGTTCCGGCACGCCTTGCGGGAGCAGACGGCTTCCGCCGGTCCGGCGGCCCCGCCGTTCCCGGTGAGGTCAAAAAGGTTCATGACGCGGCCCTTCCGCGGCCGCCGTCGTCGTCGGCGTGTCCGCCGGGGACGTCGGGGCCTCCGGGGGCGCCGGGGACTTCCGGACCGCCGCGGCCATCCGTCGGGGAGTCATCTTCGTCGACGAGTTCGCCCTGCAGCAGCGTCATCGACGGGTCGTCCGGCGCCGCGCCGCCCTGGCCGGCCGGCCCGGCGGCCGGTGCATCGAGCTGGGCCAGCGGCGCGGAGTCCAGCAGCGAGTCGGCATGGACTTCCGCCGTGTCGCTGCCGTTGGCGATGATGACGGCGAACCAGGGCAGGAACACGGCCCCGATGACCGGGAGGATCTTCAGCCAGCCGTCCACGACAAAAATCAGGATCAGACACACCATGCGGATACCCATCGCCACGGCGTACTTGATCATCCGCTGGCGCATCTCTTCGGAGTGCGCGGCGGCGGCGTCCGTGATGCTGTGAACCTCGGAATCACCGGACGGTACGTCCGGGCTCCCGGGCACAGGTACACCGGGTCGGTTTTTGAGTGTCAAGGCTGTTAGATCACGCTCCCAAGGCTTACTGCAATTCTCTCACCAACGGGAGAGCCGCCCAAACGCGGGCGGCACCGGGCGCTAAGATCGGAGGCAGGAAAATCCCGCCCCCAGCGCGGCACCGCCCCGCCGCAGAATTCCGGAGCCCCACCATGTCTGAAACAGCAACCACCGGCCGCAGTGTCCTGATCACCGGCGGAAACCGTGGAATCGGCCTCGCCATCGCCGAAGCCTTCCTCGCCAACGGCGACAAGGTGGCCGTCACGTACCGCAGCGAGTCCTCGCTGCCGGCAGGCATCCTCGGCGTCAGGGCCGACGTCACGGACGAGGCCTCCGTGGACGCCGCGTTCACCGAAGTGGAAGCGGCCCACGGCCCTGTCGAGGTGCTGGTGGCCAACGCCGGCATCACCAAGGACACGCTGCTGATGCGCATGAGCGAGGACGACTTCACCTCGGTCATCGACACCAACCTCACCGGCGCCTTCCGTGTGATCAAGCGGGCTTCCAGGGGCATGATCCGGGCACGCAAGGGCCGGGTGGTCCTCATCTCCTCCGTCTCGGGCCTTTACGGCGCTCCCGGCCAGATCAACTACTCGGCGTCCAAGGCCGGCCTCGTCGGCATCGCCCGCTCGCTGACCCGCGAGTTGGGCGCCCGCGGCATCACCGCGAACGTCGTGGCCCCGGGCTTCATCAACACGGACATGACGGCGGAACTGGCCGAAGCAACCGCGAAGGACTACCTCTCCAAGGTTCCCGCCGGCCGCTTCGCGGAGGCCTCCGAGGTCGCCAATGTGGTCCGCTGGATCGCCAGCGACGAGGCCGCCTACATCTCCGGCGCCGTGATCCCGGTCGACGGCGGCCTGGGCATGGGCCACTAGGACTTTCAGCCCTTAGCGCGGGCGCTGCCGCGGTGTGTAATGGGGCTACAGCCCCTGACCACACCTCGGCAGGGGCATGGAATCAGGAGGACAATCGTGGCTGAACTGAACAAGTGGGTCCCGTCGGACGTGCTGGATCCGATCAAGCGTTTCCTCGACGGGGACCTGACCATGACACCGTCCATCAAGGTCGAACAGTTTGTGGACGGCACCACCCTGGTGGTGCGCGCGGAGGTTCCGGGGATTGATCCCGACAAGGACGTCGACGTCTCCGTGAGCGAAGGCATGCTGCACATCAGGGCGGAGCGTGAGGAGAAAACCGAGCACAAGAGCAAGGACGGCTACCGCTCGGAGTTCCGCTACGGCTCCTTCTCGCGCAGTGTTGCGCTGCCGCCGGGCGCCAAGGAAGAGGACATCACGGCCACCTACAAGGACGGCGTGCTGGAGGTCCGGGCACCGGCCCCCGTTACCGCCCCCGACACGACGGCCAAGAAGATCCGGATCGACCACATGTAGCAGGCGACGCGGCCGGGCGGGCGGACCATCCGGTCCGCCCGCCCCCGTGCTGCCACCAGCTGCCCCGCACCGCCTGAGGCCGCCGGCAAGGGCTGAGCCCGCCCGGCGCCGCCGCTGCACGGGCCTCAGCCCGCCGCAGCGCGAGCCTCCCGCAGCCAGCCGGCAACTTCGGCGTCGAGCTCCTGTTCGTTGTGTAGCTCCAGATGGTGCATCCACACCCCGGGTGACGGGTTGGCGATCTCCTTGAACCTGGCGGAATCGATGCGCCGCGGGAGTGCGATCGACAGCACGGCGGGCACTCGGGAATCCAGGTACCGCCCCGGCCACCAGACGTACGCGAAACCGCGCTTCTCCCGGAAGGCCGCCTGGCTTTTCGTCACGCGAAGCACCGGCGGCGCGGGCACGGCCAGCAGCCTTTCCACGGCATGGAACAGTTCCAGCCCCAGGGGGGAGCCGCTGAAGACCTGCTCCGGTGTGGACTCCTCACTCACGCCCCGCGGCACCGGGACCCCTGATATCGGGACCTCTGCCCGGCCTTCCGGCACACTCCGCACGGTCGTTCCATGCCCGCGATCGTACGCCCGCGGGCCGGGCCGGAACTAGCCGGTTGCGGCTTCTTTGTGGAACCCGGACAACGAAAAACACCCGCACCGCTGGCATGATGGACTGCAGACTCACCGTTTTTGGACGTTTGGAACAAAGGAGCTCATATGGGACTGCTGGACAACAAGACTGCAATCGTGACCGGATCATCGCGGGGCATCGGCGCCGAAGTCGCCAAGATCCTCGCCGCTGAGGGTGCCGCCGTCGTCGTGAACTACCGCCAGAAGGCGCCCCGCGCCAACAAGGTGGTTGCGGAGATCGAGGCAGCCGGCGGCCGTGCCGCCGCCGTCGGCGCCGACCTCACCACCCAGGAAGGCGTCCAGGCCCTGGCCAGCGCCGCGATGGAGAACTTCGGCTCGCTGGATGTCCTGGTCCTCAACGCCTCCGGCGGGATGGAATCCGGCATGGAGGAGGGCTACGCGCTCAAGCTAAACCGTGACGCCCAGGTGAACATGCTCAACGCTGCCGTGCCGCTGATGCAGGAAGGCTCCCGGGTGGTCTTCGTGACGAGCCACCAGGCGCACTTCATCAACACCGTGCCCACCATGGAGAACTACGAGCCTGTGGCCCGCAGCAAGCGTGCCGGCGAGGACGCACTGCGCGAACTCATCCCGAACCTTGCCGAGAAGGGCATCTCCCTCGTCGTCGTTTCCGGCGACATGATCGAGGGCACTGTCACGGCCACCCTGCTGGACCGCTCAAACCCGGGCGCCATCGAGGCCCGCCGCGCCGAGGCAGGGAAGCTGTATTCGGTCACGGAATTCGCCGCCGAGGTCGCCAAGATGGTCACCGCCGACGTCGAATCCGGCCACACCGAGTACGTCGGCGGATCCGACTACTTCGACAAGAGCAGCAACTAACACGCATCCTCGGCACGCGGGAATGAGAACCGCGGCCGTAGCGCAGTAAACAGGCGAAGGCCGGGGCAACCGCCCCGGCCTTCGCTGCTGTTCCCGGTTGCCGGGAAACGCCTCAGACGCCGGCGATGTGCCTCACGGCGTCGAGATAGGGCATGTTCACGGCGGCATCCGCGACCGCGCGGACGGCCGGTTTGGCGTTGAACGCCACGCCGATCCCCGCAGCGCCCAGCATGTCCAGGTCGTTGGCGCCGTCGCCCACGGCAATCGTGTGCTCCATCGGGATGCCTTCCCTGGCGGCCCATTCCCGCAGGTACTTTTCTTTCGCCGCCCGGTCAATCACCTCGCCGATGACCTTTCCGGTCAGCGCGCCGTCGACGATTTCGAGTTCGTTGGCAACCCAGTAATCCAGTCCGAGGCCCTCCGCGATCGGCCGCAGGATCTGGTTGAAGCCGCCGGAGACCACCGCCACCACATGGCCCGCGGCGTGGAAGGCGGCCACGAGCTCCGCCGCACCGAGGCTCAGTTTCACTTCGGCACGGACGGCCTCGACGACGGCGGCCGGGAGTCCTGCGAGCACCGCCACCCTCGCGTGCAGGCTCTGGGCGAAGTCGAGTTCGCCGCGCATGGCGGCCTCCGTGACCGCCGTGACTTCCTCGCGCTTGCCGGCGTAGGCGGCGAGGAGCTCGATTACTTCCTGCTGGATCAGGGTGGAATCCACGTCCATGATGAGGAACTTCCGCTGCGCGTTCCGGAGGGCGGCGGGGACGATCGCCGTGTCCACTCCGGCGGGGCCGTGATCCGCCGCGGCCCGGCGCAGTTCCGCCAGCGCCGTCAGCCCGTGGTCTGGGCCGGGGGCCAGCTCCATGCTGCCGTCGGCCGTGTAGACCTCGAAGCGGTCGTCTCCGGTGCGGGTTTCCGCGTCCAGCGCCACCCCCGCGGCTGCGAGCAGCGAACGGAGCCGCTGCACCTCGGGATGGGTCAGTTTCGGGGCATAGCTCACGGCGGTCACGAACAGGTTCATGGCTGCAATCCTAGCGATCACGCCGATGCGGGCCCGAATTCGTTGCGCTCCGGTGACGCCGCGGCAGCCGGGCCGCCGGCACGCCGCGCGGGCCCGACTCCGTCCCGGCGCTCCGGTTATCAGTCGTCCGCTGTTTTGTCCTAGTGTCTACTCCTATGAGTGATGTTCTTGAAATGGCCGCCGTCAGCGTTGTACGTGGGGCAAAGACACTGCTGGACAAGGTCGACTGGCAGGTCAAGGAAGGCGAGCGTTGGGTGATCCTGGGCCCCAACGGCGCCGGCAAGACCACTCTGCTTCAGCTCGCGGCCGCGCGGATCCATCCCACCAGCGGCATGGCCGGCATCCTCGAGGAGATCCTTGGCGCCGTCGACGTCTTCGAACTCCGGCCCCGGATCGGCCTGTCCTCGGCCGCACTGGCCAACCAGATCCCGGAGCATGAGAAGGTCCTTAACGTCGTTGTCACCGCAGCCTACGGCGTGACCGGACGGTGGCGCGAGGGCTATGAGAAGGACGACGAGCGCCGCGCCTTCGCCCTGCTGAACGAGTGGGGCATGGGACCGCTGCTGAACCGGCCGTTCGCCTCGCTGTCCGAGGGGGAGCGCAAGCGCGTCCAGATCGCCCGGGCCCTGATGACCGATCCCGAGCTCCTGCTCCTGGACGAACCCGCGGCCGGACTCGACCTGGCCGGCCGCGAGGACCTCGTGCACCGGCTCAGTGAACTCGCCCGCGACGAGGCCGCCCCGGCCATCGTCCTGGTCACGCACCACCTCGAAGAGGTCCCGCCGGGCTTCACCCACGCCATGCTGCTGCGGGACGGCGGCGTGGTCGCCCAGGGCCCGATCGAAGGCGTCCTCACGGCCGAGAACCTGAGCCGGACGTTCGGGCTGCCCCTGGACGTCAGCGTTGCCGCCGGCCGGTACACGGCCACCGCGCGCCGCTGACCGGGCCGCTGACCGCGCGTGGAGTTCCTCAATAGTGTCTTCATTTTCTTCGCTGGGCTCTGGGCCGGCACCATCAACAGTGTGGTCGGTTCCGGCACCCTGGTGACCTTCCCGGTGCTGATCGCCCTCGGCTACGCACCGGTCACGGCGTCCATCAGCAACGCGATGGGCCTGGTGGCCGGGAGCGCCGCCGGCGCCTGGGGCTACCGCAAGGAACTGTCGGGACGCGGCAAGCAACTGCTTAAGCTGCTGCCCGCCTCGGTGCTGGGCGGCATCTCCGGGGCCTACCTGCTGCTGCACCTGCCCGAGAAGGTCTTCCACTACGCCGCCCCCGTCCTGATCGTGCTCGCGCTGCTGATGGTCGCCTTCCAGCCCCGGCTGCAGCAGTGGGTCCGGGACCGCGAGCAAAACCCCGAACACGCCATCCGGGACCGCCGCCACGGCGTCCTCCTTGTGGTCCTCGTGTACCTCGCGGGCGTCTACGGCGGCTACTTCGTCGCGGCGCAGGGCATTCTGCTGGTCGGGATCCTTGGCATCTTCATGACCGGGACCATCCAGAACGCCAACGCCATGAAGAACTTCCTGGTCCTGGCCGTCAACATGGTGGCGGCGGCCTCCTACCTGCTGTTCGCCGCCGGCCGGATCGACTGGACCGTCGTGGGCCTGATCGCCGTGAGCTCACTGATCGGCGGCGTGATCGGCTCCAAGGTGGGCCGCCGGCTGTCCCCGGTGGTGCTGCGCGGTGTCATCTTCGTCCTGGGCCTCGTCGCGCTGGGGTTCATGATCGCCAACCTGTTCAAGTAACCCGAGCCCGTGACCGCACGAGCTCCCGCTGAAATGACCCGCCTGTGACCTTCCACCGCCTTGAATCCGCCGCTGACCCCCGGGTCGCGGACTACACGCAGCTGACGGACGTGCACCTGCGCAAGCTCCGGGAACCCGCCGAGGGCATGTACATCGCCGAGTCCTCCCGGGTCCTCCGCCGGGCCCTTGCGGCCGGCCACACGCCACGGTCCTTCTTCCTCGCCGAGAAATGGCTCGCCGACCTCGCGGACATCTTCGCGCAGTACCCGGACGTCCCCGTGTACATCGGATCCGCCGCGCTCCTGGAGGAGATCACCGGCTTCCACCTGCACCGCGGCGCGATGGCGGCCATGCAACGCCCGGAGCCCGTGCCGCTGCCGGAGCTCCTCGCCGGCGCTCGCCGGGTTGCCGTGCTGGAGGACATCGTGGACCACACCAACGTCGGCGCGATCTTCCGCTCCGCCGCGGCCCTGGGCATCGACGCCGTCCTCGTCTCGCCGCGCTGCGGGGACCCGCTGTACCGCCGCAGCGTCCGGGTCAGCATGGGTACGGTGTTCCAGGTGCCCTGGGCCCGGCTGGCGGACTGGCCGGGGGACCTTCAGGTGCTCCGCCGCGAGGGCTTCACTGTGGCCGCCCTGGAACTTACGGGCGACGCCCTGGACCTCGACGCGCTGGCGGCGCGCCGGCCGGAGAAACTCGCGCTGGTGCTGGGCACCGAGGGTGCCGGGATGAGCGCGGACACCCTCGCCGCCGTCGACCTCGCCGTGAAGATCCCGATGCGCGCGGGCGTTGACTCCCTCAACGTCGCGGCGGCGTCCGCCGTCGCCTTCTGGGAGCTGCGCCCCAGGGATGAACCGCTGCACTGAACAGCTGCATCAGCCAGCGCCGCTGGTCAGGCGGCGAAGGCGCTGACTTTCCGCTATGATTGATAGCTGGCCGTCCGGTGCATTCCGCCGGCCATCCCATTCATACCTGGCAGCTGGCAAAATCCAGTTGTGCGAACGAAGGTCCAATTATGAAGACTAATACTCACCCGAAGTACGAAGCTGTTGTTTTCAACGACCTGGCTTCCGGCGTCAAGTTCCTGACCAAGTCCACCGTGTCTTCCAAGAAGACCATCGAGTGGGAAGACGGAAACACCTACCCGGTTATCGACGTCGAAATCTCCTCCGAGTCCCACCCGTTCTACACGGGCAAGCAGCGCATCATGGACTCTGCAGGCCGCGTCGAGCGCTTCAACGCTCGCTTCAAGGGCTTCGGCGGCAAGAAGTAACTACTTCTCCCCAAGGTCTTTTGGAAAAGCCCGCACCGGTGACGGTGCGGGCTTTTTGCGTCCGGCACCGGTGCGCGTGGCAGGATTAACGCCATGACAACCCAACACCCGGTTCCCGGTTCCAGTGGTTCCAGCAACACTGACGGCGGGGCCCACCGCCACGGGGAGTACAAGGTTCCCGGCGGCAAACTCGTCGTGGCCGATTTCGACGTCGCCGACGGCGTCCTCACCAACGTCTCGCTCAGCGGGGACTTCTTCCTGGAGCCGGATGAGGCGCTGCTGGAGATCAACCGGGCGCTCACCGGCCTCCCGGCGGATGCCGGGGCGGCGGACATCTCCGCCGCGGTCGAAGCTGCCCTGCCGGCCGGGGCCGTGCTGTTCGGCTTTTCCGCCGACGCCGTGGCCGTCACCGTCCGCCGCGCCCTCGCGAAAGCCACCGGCTGGGCGGACCACCACTGGAACATCATTGCGCCGTCCGTGCTGCCCACCCACGTCAACGTCGCACTGGACGAGGTCCTGGCCGAAGAAGTCGGAGCCGGGCGCCGCAACCCGACACTGCGGTTCTGGGACTGGGAGGAACCGTCCGTGGTGATCGGCAGCTTCCAGTCCGTCCGCAACGAACTGGACCCGGCCGGCGTCGAACGCCACGGCATCAGCGTGGTCCGCCGGATCAGCGGCGGGGGAGCGATGTTCATGGAGGCGGGCAACTGCATCACCTACTCGCTGTACCTGCCGCAGACCCTGGTGGACGGCATCAGCTTCGCCGACTCGTACGGCTTCCTGGACGCGTGGGTGATGGCGGCCCTTGAGAAGATGGGGATCGGCGCCTTCTACGTCCCGCTCAATGACATCGCCACCGAACACGGCAAGATCGGCGGCGCCGCGCAGAAGCGGCTCGCGAACGGCGGCATGCTGCACCATGTCACCATGAGCTACGACATCGACGCGGACAAGATGGTCGAGGTCCTGCGGATCGGCAAGGAGAAGCTCTCCGACAAGGGCACCCGGAGCGCGAAGAAGCGGGTGGACCCGCTCCGGCGCCAGACCGGCCTGGCCCGCACCGAGATCGTCGCGGCCATGATCGAGGTCTTCGCCGAGCGCTACGCCGCGACCCCCTCGGAGCTCACCGCCGCCGAGCTCGCCGCCGCGCAGCACCGGGTCGACGCCAAGTTCGGCACGCCCGAGTGGCTGCACCGCGTCCCCTAAGCCCCCGCCACCCCGTCGATTGCTCCGTAACGGCCGTTTAGGACCCCCAAAAGGGCGGTTACGGAGCAGCCGATGGGGGGTTCGTGGCCAGGGTCTGCGCCGTGAGGGCCCGGTGCAGGTGGCTGCGCTGTTCGATGATGATGCGGCGCAGCGCCCGGGGGGCGTCCGGGTGGGCGGCCAGCCAGTTGTCCGTCCGGACGGTGACCGGGTGCGTGTCCGGAGTGCCGCCGTCCAGGTCCTGCCCGGCCGGGTAGAGCCCGCGGACAATCCGGCTGGCGATTTCGATGCTGCGCCCGGCCCAGACGTCCTCCAGGCAGTCGAAGTACCGGTCAATGAAGCCGTGCAGCAGCGCTGCCGGGCCGGTGTTGAAACCCGCAATGGTCGCGCTGAGCAGCTGGTTGGAGAGCGCGGTGCCGTGCACCGCTTCCGTCCAGCCCGCCTCCTTGACGGCAGGCTCGGGGCGGGCCGCGAGGGCGGTGGCGTGTCCGGATCTTCCGGCGGCGGTGTTGTCGCGGGCCAGCTCCCCGTCGAGCTGCGCCTCGGTGGCCTCACCGTTGGCTGCCAGGGCGTGCCAGAAGTTCCAGCGCAGCTCCGCATCCACGGCCAGGCCCTCAATGACCGTGCTGCCGGCCAGGACGCCGCGGACCAGGTCCAGCCGGCTGCGGTCATAGCGGCTGGCGGCGGCGACCGTGCGCGCCCACGCCAGCTGGTGGTCGGAACCGGGCGCGGCCCGCCGGAGCTCGTCCGCGGCGAGGGACAGGAAACCGTGACGGACGTCGGCCCGCTCCGCCGCGGGGACGTAGCGTTCGATCGCCGTGGCCGCGTTGCCCAGGACAGTGAGCAGCACGCCGATGCCGGCTTCCGCGGGCCCGAAGCGCTTGACGGCGTCCACGTACAGGGACGACGGCGTGACGGCGTCACGGGCCGAGTCCCAGAGGGCGGTCCAGCACAGGGCCCGGGCCATCGGATCACCGAGCGCGCCCAGGGACGCCCGGACGGTGGCTTCGGAGTGCGGGTCCAGCCGGACCTTGGCATAGCTGAGGTCCTCGTCGTTGACCAGCAGCAGGGCCGGCCGCGGTTTCCCGGACAGGGCCGTCACCTCGGTCCGGGCCCCGGTGACGTCGGTCTCGACACTGTCGGTGCGAACCAGGGCGCCAGCGTCGTCCGTCCCGTACAGGCCGATCCGCAGCCGGTGCGGCCGCGGCTCCTGCCGGCCCGTCGTCGGGTCCGCGGCGTCCTGGATGATCGTGATGGTGCCGAGGACGCCGTCGTGCTCCTCGATCTCGCTGGTGAGGGTGGAGATGCCGGAGGTCTGCAGCCACTGGCGGGCCCAGTCCGCGAGGTCCCGGCCGGAGGCGGCGCTGAGCGCGGCCAGCAGTTCCGCGAGGGTGGTGTTGCCGTAGGCGTGGTCCTTGAAGTACTGGCGCGAGCCGGCCACGAACGCCTCGAATCCCACATAGGCGACCAGCTGCTTGAGGACCGAGGCCCCCTTGGCGTAGGTGATGCCGTCGAAGTTCTGCTTCGCAGCCTCGAGGTCGGGGATGTCGGCGACGATCGGGTGGGTGGTCGGCAGCTGGTCCTGGACGTAGGCCCAGGCCTTGCGGTTGTTGGCGAAGTTCACCCAGGCCGTGGCCCAGTCCGTCGTGCGGTCCACGCCGAGGGTTCCCATGTAGTCCGCGAAGGACTCCTTGAGCCACAGATCGTCCCACCACTGCATCGTGACGAGGTCGCCGAACCACATGTGCGCCATCTCGTGCAGGAGGGTGTTGGCGCGGGCCTGGTACTGCGAATCGGCGGCCCGGGAGGTGAAGACGTAGCTTTCCGTGAAGGTCACCAGCCCGGGGTTTTCCATGGCGCCGAGATTGTACTCGGGCACGAAGGCCTGGTCGTACTTCCCCCACGGGTACGGGAAGTCGAAGAGCTCGTTGAAGAAGTCCAGGCCGTTCCTGGTGAGGGTAAAGAGGGCCTCGGGGTCGAAGGACGGCGCCATCGAGGCGCGGCAGTAGAGGGCCAGCGGCACGTCCAGCCGGGTGCCGTCGTCGAGCTCCCTGCTCCAGGAGTCCTCGGCCTTGAAGTACGGGCCGGCCAGCACCGTGGTGATGTACGTGGACATCGCCTTCGTCGGGGCGAAGTCCCAGCGGCTCGTGTCCGGGTCTCCGGTCAGGGGCGTGCGCTGCGTTTCGATGCCGTTCGAGGCCACCTGCCAGGCCGAGGGCGCCATGACGTGGAAGGTGAATTCCGCCTTGAGGTCGGGTTGTTCGAAGTTGGCGAAAACCCGGCGGGCGTCGGCGGGCTCGTACTGCGTGTAGAGGTAGCACTGGCCGTCGGCCGGGTCGAAGAAGCGGTGCATGCCCTCGCCGGAGGTGCTGTACAGCGCGGTGCCCGTGACGGTGACCTGGTTGTCCGCCTGCAGGTGGTCGAGCCGGATCCGGGAGCCGTCCACGACGTCGGCGACCGCGAGTTCCTTGCCGTTCAGGACGACCTTGTGCACCCCGCCGCTGATGAAGTCCAGGAAGGTCGAGGCGCCGGGTTCGCCCGCGGAGAAGGTGATCACGCTGCGGCTCGGGTAGCCGGCGATGTCCGGATCCGCGGCCTGCCGGACGTCCAGGGAGACGTCGTAGCTGTGGGTGGTGATCAGGGCTGAGCGGGTTGCGGCTTCATCGCGGCGCAGGTTCTGGTTCGACACCCCGCTATCTAATCATGAGGAACGCGGCGCCCAGCCCCAGCCCGGCGATCAGCAGCCAGGACGCCAGGGCGGCCAGCAGGGCCCGCGCTCCGGTGTGCAGCAACTCGCCCACGCGCACCGCCGAGCCGAGGCCGAAGAGGGCCATCCCGAGCAGCACGTCCTGCAGGACCGCGGCGGCGTCGAGGACGCCGGGGGAGAGCCAGCCCGTGGTGCGCAGGGCTGCCAGGGCGACGAAGCCGAGCACGAACAACGGGACGATCGGCGGCCGCTTCAGCCCGTCGCCGGCGTCGGCGCTGCTGCGGTGGTGCAGCCCGGCGGCGGCGACCATGGGCGCCAGCAGGATCACCCGGGTGAGCTTGACGACGACGGCGACGGCCAGCGCCGACGCCCCGGCGGTCTGCGCGGTGGCCACCACCTGGCCCACGTCGTGCACGGACGCCCCGGCCCAGGCGCCGAAGACCGCGGGGCTGAGGCCCAGCGGCCGGATCAGCAGCGGCAGCACCCCGATGGCGAGGGTGCCGCACAGGGTCACGAGGGCCACCGGGAGCACGGTGTCGTGCTGTCGGATCCGGCGCGCCGCGGCCATCGCCCCGATCGCGGAGGCCCCGCAGATGGAAAAGCCGGTGGCGATCAGCAGCGCTACCGGCGGCGGCAGCCGGAACAGCCGGCTGATGCCGTAGGTTCCGGCGAAGGCGGCCAGGACCACACCCGTGATCAGCAGCAGCGCGGCCCCGCCAAGTCCGAGCACATCAACGAGGCTGACCTTCAGGCCCAGGACCACGATCCCGGCGCGCATCAGGTGCTTGCCGGCGAAGTCCAGGCCCGGCCGGCCCCGGCCCGCGGTCCAGCCGGACAGCCCCGGGACATTCGCGGCGAGGAGCCCGAACGCCACGGCCAGCGTCATGGCCGGGAGCACCGGAACCATGCTGTGGACGGCGAGGGCAAGCACGACGGCGGCGGCCGCGGAGAGCAGCCCGGGCAGCAGGCGCGGCAACGGGTCGGCCCGGAGCAGCGGTGTGAGCGTAAACGGTGGCACCTGTCTACCTTGACGCAACCGCGGGGAAAAGCCGTCACCGCCACGGCGGCCGCCGCCGGGTGCGCGCCGAAATGATTTCGCAACAAAAAGGTGATTGTCTAGTGACATGTCTGACCTATTCCAGGATTACTCAGTGGCCGCCGAACGCTCCGGTGCCTACGACGAGATGTTTACCCCCGAGCAACAGCCCCGGCAGTCCTACGGGCAGGTCGCCGAAGCCCTGCGTGAACTCTCGCTGGCCGATGTCACCGCCCGCGCCGATTCCATGGCCCGGACCTTCCTGGACCGCGGTGTCACGTTCGACTTCGCGGGGGAGGAGCGGCCCTTCCCGCTCGACATCGTGCCCCGGGTCATCCCGGCCGACGAGTGGACCGTGCTGGAGAAGGGTGTGGCGCAGCGCGTCCGGGCCCTGGAGGCGTTCCTCAACGACGTCTACGACAAGATGACCGTGGTGGCCGACGGCGTCATCCCGCGCCAGCTCGTCACGACGAGCGCCCACTTCCACCGCCAGGTGCACGGCTTCGAGCCCGCCGGCGGGGTCCGCGTCCATATCTCCGGCATCGACGTGGTCCGCGACGCCGCCGGGACGTTCCGGGTCCTGGAGGACAACGTCCGGGTCCCCTCCGGCGTCAGCTACGTCCTGGAGAACCGCCGCGCGATGGCCAAGGGCCTGCCCGAGGCCTTCGGCCAGCAGCTCATCCGGCCGGTCGAAGAGTATCCCCGCCGGCTGCTGTCCGCCCTGCGCAAGACCGCACCGACCGGCGTCGACGACCCCACCGTGGTGGTCCTGACCCCCGGCGTCTTCAACAGCGCCTACTTCGAGCACACCCTGCTCGCCGGCCTGATGGGTGTGGAACTCGTCGAGGGGCGCGACCTCATCTGCCGCGGCAACCGCGTCTACATGCGCACCACCGCCGGTGAACAGCGCGTGGACGTGATCTACAAACGCATCGACGACGAATTCCTGGATCCGCTGCAGTTCCGCGCCGATTCCATGCTCGGCTGCCCGGGCCTGGTCAACGCGGCCCGCGCCGGCGGCGTGACCATCGCGAACGCCGTCGGCAACGGCGTCGCCGACGACAAGCTCGTCTACAGCTACGTCCCGGACCTGATCCGCTACTACCTCAACGAAGAACCCGTGATCGCCAACGTGGACACCTTCCGGCTCGAAGAAAAAGCGGCCCGGGAAGAGGTCCTGGACCGCCTGGACGAACTGGTGGTCAAGCCCGTGGACGGCTCCGGCGGCAAGGGCCTGGTGATCGGCCCGGACGCGACCAAGGACGAGCTTGAGGCCCTTCGCAAGCGCGTCATCGCGGACCCCCGCGGCTGGATCGCGCAGCCGGTGCTCCAGCTGTCCACGGTTCCCACGCTCAGCGGCGACAGGTTCGGCCCGCGGCACGTGGACCTGCGCCCCTTCGCAGTCAACGACGGCGACGACGTCTGGGTCCTGCCCGGCGGCCTGACCCGCGTGGCGCTCAAGGAAGGCTCCCTGATCGTCAACTCCAGCCAGGGCGGCGGCTCCAAGGACACCTGGGTGCTCGCGGATTCCCCGGAGGTTCCGGTGGAGGCCCTGCCGCGCCCGGCCATCACGGTCCGCGAACGGGTCTCGGTCTGGCCCGTCGAGAGCAACTGGCGCGACAGCCAGAAGGAGCAGCAGCAGTGACCCGCACCGCGTCGATCATTGTTCCGCCGACCCATTCTTTTCAGATTTCCGATGCGCTGGAGGTAACCGCGAATGCTTAGCCGTATCGCCGAGTCATTGTTTTGGATCGGCCGCTACGTGGAACGGGCTGACGGCACCGCCCGGATCCTCGACGTCCACCTTGAGCGGCTCAACCACCTGCCGATGGAGGAACAGCGCAGCGTGGCGCAGGAACTCCTCGCCGTCATGGGCGCCCGGGCGCAGAGCGAGGATTTCGGCCTCCCCGAACTGCTGAATGCGCTGGCGTACGACAAGCAGAGCGCCACGTCCATTGCCGGTTCCCTCGGCGCGGCGCGGGAGAACGCCCGGCGCGCCCGGGAAACCGTGTCGTCCGGGCTCTGGGAGAGCCTGAACACCACGTACTACGGGCTCAACCAGCACCGCAAGGACGTCGTCGGCACCTACCGCTTCTGCAACTGGGTGCTGGAACGCACGGCCATGGTCAGCGGCCTCGCGGACACCACGGTCAGCCACGACGAGAGCTGGCAGTTCCTCGTCCTGGGCCGCTCGCTGGAACGCGCCGACATGACCGCGCGGATGCTCTCCACCCGGGATGTCCTCTCCGCGGGTATGTCGTGGGTGAACATGCTCCGTTGCGCCGGCGCCTACGAGTCGTTCCTGCGGACCCGCCGCGCGGCCTTCGGCGACCAGCACGCCGCCGAGTTTCTGCTGCTGGACCGGTTGTTCCCGCGGTCCATCGTGTATGCGCTGCGCGACGCCGACGAGTGCCTCGCCATGCTGGACCCCTCCGCCCAGCGGGTCGGCTTCATCAACGACGCCCGCCGGATCGTGGGCCAGGCCCGCACCTTCCTGGAGTTCCACCGCACCGATGACCTCATGTCGGAACTGCCGGAGCACATGGAGCGCGTGCAGAAGGCCGTCTCGCAGGCCTCGGACGCCATTTCCCGTAAGTACTTCAATCAGGCAGACGAACTGGCCTGGGTGGGAGAAGTTTCATGACCCGGCTGAGCATCATCCACAAGACGGCGTACAAGTACAACAAGCGCGTCACGCTCTCGTACAACGAGGCCCGCATGACGCCGCTGACGGATCCCCAGCAGGTGGTGCTGGAATCCTCCCTGAAGGTCTCGCCGTCCCAGGCCGCGCTGAGCAGCTACCGCGACTACTGGGGCACCCGCGTCACTGCCTTTGACATGCAGATGCCGCACGAGCACCTCGAGGTCCTGTCCACCACCACCGTCGAGGTGCACCGCTCGGAAAGGATCCCGGCGGAGGCGGACATCGTCGGCTGGGATGTCCTGGACGCCCCGGAGACACTCAACAAGTTCAGCGACTGGATCCCGCAGTCGCAGCTCACCGGGCCGGGCACCGAAGTGCTCGGGATCATCCCCGGCGTCGTCGAGGGCCGCAACCCGCACGAGGCCGCCCTGGCGGTCTTCGACTGGATGCGCGGCGAAATGACCTACATGAAGGGCTCCACCGGCGTCACCACGAACGCCGAGGAGGCCTGGAACCAGCGCCAGGGCGTCTGCCAGGACCTGGCGCACCTGGCCATCGGCGCGCTGCGCAGCCGGGGCATCCCGGCGCGCTACGTGTCCGGCTACCTGCACCCGCGCTCGACGGCGGAACTCGGCGAGACGGTCGCCGGGCAGTCCCACGCCTGGCTGGAATGGTGGGACGGCGAATGGCGCAGCTGGGACCCAACCAACCATAAACCGGCCGGGGACTTCCACGTGACCGTGGCGAGGGGCCGTGACTACCGCGATGTGCCCCCGCTCAAGGGAATCCTGTCCGGCGGCGGCGGCTCCGCACTCAGCGTGAGCGTGGAGATCACCCGCCTGGCCTGATTCCCCGATGCGCTATCACTTCCCGCTGTTCTGGGGCCCCAGAACAGCAGGGTGTGATAGCGCATCGAGGGTTAAGCGGGGCTTATTCGAGTCCGGAGCGGGTGGCGTCGTCCAGCGGGGTCCACCAGGTCAGCGGCGGGACCACCTTGAACCGGCGTCCCGTCACCGTTTCCGGGGTGATCCTGACGAAGTGCTCCTTCTTGCCGGCCTGCCACGGGAACAGCAGCAGCCCCACGGTGTCCAGGACCTCCTGCTGGTTCTGCACCGGCGCGGCCTGTCCCTTGATCACCACACTCCAGGCGATGCCGCTGTCGGCGTCGACGCCGTCGGCCTCCACCGCGACCGGAGTGTCGCTCGTGGCGGCCTGGAGCTTGGTGCCGTCCGCCGTGCGGAACACCAGGGTGCCGTGGTCCACCTTGTAATTGATCGGGAAAATGTCAGGATGGTCGTCCACCCAGACAGCGAGCCTGCCCACGCTGACGCCGCGTAACAAACGCCAGCATTCGTGATGGTCAAGGTTTTCAACTTCGTGTGCCTGCTGGTTTTTTCCCGGCTTCGGATCAGTACTCATGCCGGCGAGCCTACGCCAGCCACGCGGCGGCGGGGTAGGGGATAAGGTCACAATCCAAAGCAATATCGTCCGACGTCTAGGGCCTTTGCCCCCGCTTCAGGGTATTCTGGCATCAACATCGTCAGCGCGGACGATCGTTGTGTTCGTTGTATCGAATTGGGGCCATGAGCATGCATTCAATGGGGGAACGCCCAGACCAGACCGCCACTGAGCCACAACCCATGATCGATGGTGTCCTCCGGGGCTTCGTTTCCAGGGCCGAGGAACTGCTCCAGTCCCAGGAACGGATGGCCGGGCTGCTGGAGGCAGTTGTCGCCGTTGCCGAGGACCTCAGCCTCGATGCTGTGCTGGAACGCGTGGTGCAGTCCGCCTGCCGCCTGCTTCATGCCCGGTATGGCGCCTTGGGCGTCATCGGCGACGACCAGGCGCTCAGCCACTTCATCACGGTGGGCATCGACCAGGAGATGGCCCACCGGATCGGGCCGCTGCCCACCGGCCACGGCGTCCTGGGCCTCCTGATTTCCGATCCCCGCCCCCTTCGGCTCCATGACCTGCACACCCACCCGGAATCCTACGGTTTCCCGGCGAACCATCCGCCCATGAAGTCCTTCCTCGGCGTCCCCGTGCGGGTCCGGGACGTGGTCTTCGGGAACCTCTATCTGACGGAAAAAGAAGACGGCAGCGACTTCACGGCCGAGGACGAGGGCCTGGCCGTCGCCCTGGCGGCCGCCGCGGGCGTTGCCATTGAGAATGCGCGGCTCTACGACGACGCCCGGCGCCGGGCCCGCTGGCTGGAAGCCTGCATGGACGTCTCCGGGCTGATGCTCAGCAGCGACCGGGACTACACCTCCGGCGGGCTGGATCCCATTGCCAGCCGGGCCCTGCAGGAATCGGGGTCGCAACTGGCCCTCCTCGTCGCGCCCGCCACGGACGGCAGCGGCCATATCGTCGCAGGCGCCGCCGGCATCCGCAGCCCGCAGTTCTCCGGCCGTACGCTGAGGCTCGATTCGCCGTTGCTGGAAAGTGTCCTGGACGGCGGCGAGCCCGTGGTCCTGGACAACGCCTCCGCTCTCTTCGGCGAGATCGACGGCGGGATCACCGGCCCGCTGCTGGCGGTGGCCCTGAGCACCCAGGGCGCGCACCACGGGCTCCTGCTGCTGATCCGGGACCCGAACGCGCTGCACTACGCCCGCACGGACATCGAGATGGGGGCCGTCTTCGGTTCCCACGTCGCACTAGCCCTGGAACTCGCCCGCGTTCACCGGCTCCGCGAGGAGCTGCTGGTCTTCACCGACCGGGACCGGATCGCCCGCGACCTGCACGACCTGGTGATCCAGCGGCTGTTCGCGGCCGGCCTCAGCGTCCAGAGCCTCACCCGTTTTACCAAGGACGAACTGGCCACCGAGCGGATCCGGAACATCACCAACGAGCTCGACGAGGCGATCCGGAGCCTGCGGGACACCATTTACTCGCTCAAGAGCAGCAGCGGGGAAACGGAGCTGCTCAGCGGACGGATCCGGCGGGTCACGCGCAGCTCGGCGAAGTCCATGCCTTTCACGCCGCGCCTGATCATCACCGGCCCGGTGGACGCCGTCACGCCGGACAAGGCGGACAATGTCGTGGCGGTGGTCTCGGAGGGGCTCAGTAACGCCATCAGGCATTCCGGCGCGGACACCATTTCCGTGTCGGTGGGTGTGGTCAAGGGCCGCGTGACAGTGGTCATCACGGACAACGGCGCCGGCTTCGCCGAACCCGAAAAACGCCGGGGACTCGCCAACCTCGAGGACCGCGCCCGGATGCTCGACGGCGAATGCACCATCACCAGCGCCCCGGACGCCGGCACGAGCCTTGAGTGGTCGGTGCCGCTCTAGCCTGGGGCGGCGCGGGCTTCACCGCGGGCTGCACGGCGTCAGCCGGGCGCGGACTTCACGGCGTCAGCGGGCACTTCACGATCTCAGCCAGCGGACGCTGCGGCTAGCGGACACTGTGCGGGCGGCTGGTTTCGGCATGGCTTCCGGACGGTACCGGTGCTGAGGGGCCGGCGATGAAAACCGCGGCCTGGGTCCGGCGTTCGAAGCCCAGCTTGGCCAGCAGGGACGAAACGTAGTTCTTGACCGTCTTCTCCGCGAGGAACATTTCCGCAGCGATCTGGCGGTTTGTGAGCCCGCCGCCCACCAGTTCCAGGACCCGGCGCTCCTGCGGCGTGAGCGAGGACGTCCTGGGGTCCACCTCTTCGGCCTCGACAAGGCTGTCCACGATGCCCGCAGCGACGCCTTCCGCGAAGAGCGACTCGCCGGCGGCCGCCCGGCGCAGTGCCCCGATCAGGTCGGTGCCGCCGATTTCCTTGAGCACATAGCCGCTTGCGCCCGCCAGCACGGCGCCGCGCAGCGCCTGCTCGTCATCGAAGCTGGTCAGGATGATGCAGTTCAGCGACGGGTCAACCGAGCGCACGTCCCGGCAGACCTCAATCCCGGTACCGTCCGGCAGCCGGGCATCCAGAACGCTCACGTCCGGATGCAGGGCGGGAATACGGCGGGTCGCCTCGACGGCGGAACCCGAACTTCCGACCACCAGGAAGCCCTCACCCTCGAGGAGCTCCTGCAGTCCGCGCCTGACGAGCTCGTGGTCATCCAGGATGAAAACCCGGATGACGGCCGGCGCCCCGTCGGGTGCAGTGAGACCTGCGTCTGCCCAGGCAATCATGATTCTCCTGTCCGGCGGCTTGCGCTGCCATGAATGGTGAGGTGCTCCCCAGCCTGATTTTCGCAAATGGCGCCTGCAGGTTGTGCCTGCTAAATCCATTGTCGCTGACCCAGGCGCCGCCGTCGCTGCCGACATTGGAGCTGGTCCCGTTGTTACGTTGTCCCTTGTTACATTGTCCACTCCGGGAGCGTGTTCCGTCCCGGCGACTGTAATTCTTCTCCGGGTAGCGGGCCCCGGCAAGGGTCATTGGTCCCGCCGGGGCGGGCCGGCGGGCTCCTCCGGATGACTTTCGGCCCTAGCTGCTCCTGCGGCCCGCACGGCACTATAGGCTGGACGCGACAGCCGCATGACGAAGGGATCTGCCATGACCGAAGCCAGGGACATCCGGACCATTGTGGTGGGGGTTGATGGGTCCGATGCGTCGGTGGAGGCCCTCCGCCAGGCCCAAGGCCTCGCCGTGCCGCTCTCGGCGACGCTGGTGGCTCTGGCCAGCTGGGACGTCCCTCCGGTGTACGACGGTTACGTCGCGATGGGAATCGATGACTTCGATGTCCGCGCCGGGGAAATCCTGCAGGAAACGGTGGAGAAGGCGTTCGGGGCGGACACCCCGGCCAACGTCGAGAGCCGCCTCGTCCAGGGACACCCGCGGCACACCCTGATCGAGGCCAGCAAGGACGCGGACCTGGTTGTGGTGGGACGCCGCGGGCACGGAGGCTTCGGCGGAATGCTGATCGGATCCGTGAGCTCTGCCCTGGTGGCCCACGCCCATTGCCCCGTCCTGGTCGTCCATTCCCCGGAAGTGAAGGCCGCCAAGTAGGTCCGGCCGGCCCCCAGCTAACGGCCTCCGAACGAACGGCGCCTTATTCGAACGAGGCCCGGCGGGGATCGGAGAGCCGCGTGGTCCACAGATCCGGGCGGTTGACCTTGAACCGGCGCCCGGTCAGGGCCTTCGGGGAGAGCCGGACGTAATAATCCTTGTCGCCCGGCTGCCAAGGTTCCAGCAGCAGGGCGTCGACGGCGTCCTTCTCCTGCTGGTTTTCGATCAGTGCGGCCTCACCGCGGGCCACGACGCTCCAGGCCTCCTGCTCGTGGGAGTCATAGCCGTCGATTTCGAAGGCGATGGGTTTGGCCGTCATCGCCGCCCACAGTTTGGTGCCGCCGGCGGTGCGGAACACGATCGAGCGGCGCTCGAGCGCGAAGTTCACCGGGAAGATCTCCGGATGCTCGTCCACGATCAGGGCGATCCGCCCCACCACCTCGGTGTCCAGCAGCACCCAGCATTGGTCGATGGACATTCCGAAATCGGGCGCAGGCGTCGTCTCTGTGTTCATGTGGACCCACGTTACGTACTGTGCCGGGCACCCATTAGGGCCATTAGGCCTGTAGCCCGGGCAGGCCGGCTCTGATAGGGCCGGCGCCTACCAGGGGCTCGGCTTGTAGTCCTTCAGGAAGACCCCGAACTGGTCCTCGCCGGACTCGCCCATGACGATCGGGTCGTACACCCGAGCGGCCCCGTCGACGAGATCCAGCGGGGCGTGGAAGCCCTCCTCCATCAGACGGACCTTCGTGTAGTGCGGGCGCTCATCCGTGATCCAGCCGGTGTCCACGGCGGTCATCAGGATGCCGTCCTCTTCCAGCATCTCCTGGGCGCTGGTCCGGGTCATCATGTTCAGCGCCGCTTTGGCCATGTTCGTGTGCGGGTGGCCGGGACCCTTGTAGGCGCGGGAGAACTGGCCTTCCATGGCGCTGACGTTCACGATGTACTTCCGCCGCGCGGTGGAGCGCTTCATCGCCCCGCGGAGCCGGCTGACCAGCAGGAACGGCGCGGTGACGTTGCACAGCTGGACTTCGAGCATTTCGAGCGGATCCACCTCGTCGACTACCTGGGTCCAGCTGTTGATGCTGGCCTGGTCGGGAACCAGCCCGCCGGCGTCGATGGCGGTGCCCGCGGCGATGCGTTCCAGCGACGCGGAACCGGTGGACAGAGCCAGCGAGGTGATCGCGTCCCCGGCGAGCACCGGATGCTCCAGCACGCTGCTCGCCAGGGCCAGCGGGTGCTTGTCGTGGGCGTGGCCGAAGGTCACCAGTTCCGGGCCGCCGTTGGCCGCCTGCAGGGCCGCCGGCAGGGGCTCGTCCTCGGCGTCGACCAGGGGCTTGTACGCGTTCCCGGAGCGGCGCACGGTCTGGGCGGCGTTGTTGATGATGATGTCGAGCGGTCCGGCGGCATCGAGGGAGTCGGTCAGCGCCATCACCTGCGAGGGATCGCGCAGGTCAATGCCGACGATCCGCAGCCGGTGCAGCCACTCGCCGCTGTCGTCCATCGCGGCGAAGCGCCGCGCGGCGTCCTTCGGGAAGCGGGTGGTGATGGTGGTGTGGGCGCCGTCGCGGAGCAGCCGTAGCGCGATGTACATGCCGATCTTGGCCCGGCCGCCGGTCAGGAGGGCGCGGCGTCCGCTCAGGTCCGTCCGGGCGTCGCGTTTGCTGTGGCTGAATGCGGCGCATTCCGGGCACAGCTGGTGGTAGAAGGCGTCCACCTGGGTGAAGTGCTGCTTGCAGATATAGCAGGGCCTGGACCTGATCAGGTGCCCGGCAATGCTCCCCGTTGTAGAGGGCGCGAGCTTGTTGCCGCGGGTTTCGTCGTCGATCCGGTCCGGGGCCGCCGTCGCCGTCTGGGCGATCACGGCGCGGTCGGCCTCGGCGATCAGGTCCCGCTTGCTGACCCGGCGGTGGCGCTTGACGGCCTTGAACATTTTGCCGGTGGCACGGCGGACCGAAACGTAGTCCGGGTGCTCCTCGTCGTAGACGTGGATGCTGTTCAGGACCTTCAGGCAGGCCTGGATTTCCTCGGGAGTCAGATCGGAGGGCAGATCGGGGGAGCTCATTGCCCCAATTTTACAGCCTGCGGGGAGCCCGGCCCGACGCCGGGTCCGGACTCCCGCTGCAGCTGTTCAGGCTCAGGGGGCGTTGCTTGACCGCGGAGCCGTGACGCCGACGGCGGCCGCTTGGACTTCTGCCACCTTGTCCACGGATTCCCGCAGGGCGGGCCAGTGCTCGGTGGCGGCCTTGACCGCGTCGGGCACCAGGATCAGGTTGGCGGCCGACAGGGCGCGTTCGTCCTCACCGGGCTCCGGGACGAGCTGACCCTTGGACAGCACGGTGATGCCCGAGTCGGTGACCTTGAAGCCGCGGGCCCGGTCCAGTTCGGGGTCGAGACCGATGGCGGCGCCCGCCGGGACCTGGACGTTCTTATCGATGATGGCCCGCTTGACGACGGCGCCTTCACCGATGTTGACCTTGTCCATCAGCACCGAGTCGAGCACCCGGCTGGAGGTGCCGACGTAGACGTCGTTGGACAGCACGGAGCCTTCCACGATGCCGCCGGAGATCACGGTGCCGCTGGCAACGATCGAATCCAGGGCCGTGCCGACCGTGTTCTTCTGGCCGCGGACGAACTTGGCCGGCGGGGAGATGCTCTGCCGCGTGTAGATCGGCCATTCCGAGTTGTAGAGGTTGAAGACCGGCACGGGCGAGATGAGGTCCATGTGCGCGTCATAGAACGAGTCGATGGTGCCGACGTCGCGCCAGTAGGTGCGGTCGCGTTCGGTGGAGCCGGGGATCTGGTTCAGGGTGAAGTCGTAGACCCCGGCCTCGCCCTTGTCCACGAAGTAGGGAATGATGTCCCCGCCCATGTCGTGCTTGGTATCCAGGCGCTCGGCGTCGACATGCAGGGCCTCGACGAGGGCGTCGGCGTCGAAGACGTAATTGCCCATGGACGCGAGGAACTGGGTGGGGTCGGCGGCCAGGCCCGGGGTGGAGGACGGCTTCTCGACGAAGGCGGCGATCCTCTCCGGGTTGTCCTGGTCCACTTCGATCACACCGAACTGGTCGGCCATGTGCAGCGGCTGGCGGACGGCCGCGACGGTGGCCTTGGCGCCGCTAGCGACGTGCTGGTCCACCATCTGGGCGAAGTCCATGCGGTAGACGTGGTCTGCGCCGACAACGACGACGATGTCGGGGTTGGCGTCATGGATGAGGTTCAGGGACTGGTAGATGGCGTTGGCGCTGCCGAGGAACCAGCTCTTGCCTACGCGCTGCTGCGCGGGGACCGACGCGATGTAATTGCCCAGCTGCGTGGACATCCGCCAGGTTTCGGAAATATGGCGGTCAAGGCTGTGTGACTTGTACTGCGTCAGGACGACGATCTGCAGATAGCGGGAATTGACCAGGTTCGATAATGCAAAGTCAATGAGCCGGTAACTTCCGGCAAACGGGACGCCGGGTTTAGCCCGGTCCGCCGTCAATGGCATGAGCCGGTTTCCCTCGCCACCTGCGAGGACAATGGCCAGAACTTTTTTATTCGGCATGGTGATCGCTCCTGAACGCCTTTGTACTTCCCCAAAACAGTCCGGCACGCCCGAACGTCTTCACACTAGATCAGTTCCACCGTAACGACTACCTTGGGGTTTGTGCGTATAGACATTGTGACCAAAGAATTCCCGCCCGAAATCTATGGCGGCGCCGGGGTCCACGTGGCCGAGCTCAGCAGGGTGCTCGCCCAGCACGTGGATCTGCAGGTGCGCGCCTTCGGCGCGCCCCGTGAACCCGGGTATCACGGCGCGACGGTGACGTCCTACGCCGTACCCGAGGACCTGGGGTCCGTCAATGCCGCCATCCAGACCCTGGGGGTGGACCTGAGGATCGTTCCGGACATCGCCGGCGCGGACCTGGTCCATTCCCACACCTGGTACGCCAACATGGCCGGGCACATCGCGTCGCTGCTCCACGGCATCCCGCATGTCCTCAGCGCCCACAGCCTGGAGCCGCTGCGCCCGTGGAAGGCCGAGCAGCTGGGCGGCGGGTATGCGGTGTCGTCCTGGGTGGAAAAGACCGCCTACGAGGCGGCGGCTGCGATCATCGCCGTGTCGGAGGGCATGCGGCAGGACATCCTGCGCAGCTACCCGGACGTTGATCCCGCCAAGGTCAAGGTGGTGCACAACGGCATCGATGTGAGCCAGTGGAACCGGGACGAGGGTGATGACATCATCCGCGGGCTCGGCATTGATCCGGAGCGGCCCAGCGTCGTGTTCGTGGGCCGGAACACCAGGCAGAAGGGCGTTCCGTACCTGTTGCGGGCCGCCGCCAAGCTCCCGGCCGACGTCCAGCTGGTGCTGTGCCTGGGTGCCGCGGACACCCCCGAACTGGCGGCCGAAACGGCACGCCTGATCGAGGAGCTGCAGAGCCAGCGCAGCGGCGTCATCCTGATCGAGCGGATGCTTCCCCGCAACGAGGTCGTCCAGGTGCTGAGCCACGCGACCGCGTTCGCGTGCCCGTCCATCTACGAACCGCTGGGCATCGTGAACCTCGAGGCGATGGCCTGCGGCGCCGCCGTGGTGGCCAGCGCCACCGGCGGGATCCCCGAAGTGGTCCAGCACGGCGAGACCGGACTGCTGGTTCCGATCGAGCAGGTCACGGACGGCACGGGCATCCCCCTGGACCCGGAGAAATTCGTCACCGACTTCGCCGAGGCGCTCATCGACGTGGTGTCCGATCCCGCCCGGGCCCGGGCCATGGGACAGGCCGGCCGGCGCCGTGCCGAGGAGCACTTCTCCTGGGAATCCATCACCGAAACCACCCTTGAGGTCTACCGCTCGGTGCTCCCCAAGGGTTCCTGACCCCGGCACCCGAGGAACAGACGACGGAACAGACAACGACGGCGCCGCCCCGGCTCAGGGGCGGCGCCGTTGTCGTCTGCGCGGTCGTCGAATTACCGGGTCAGGCGCCGGTGGCCCGGGTCCCGTGGCTCTTGCGGGCCAGCAGGATCTTCTCGTCCACCGGGGCATCGCCGCTGGCGCGCTGGGTGCGGAAGTACTCCCGGGCCTCGTCCTGGCGGAGCTTCTCGGCGCCCGTGGCGATCTCGGCGCGGAGGTGTTCGGGGCCGAACCCGAAGGCGTCGACCAGGTCCAGGGCGTGCGGGCGGATCTTCACGAGCAGGCGGTTGATGTAGTCGCCCACGGTCCGGGCGCGCTGCATGGAGAGCCGGCCGTTCATCAGGTACCAGGACAGGTTGTCCTCGATCAGGGACAGCCCGAAGAGGTCGCGCAGCCAGGTCAGGACCTTCCGGGTCCCCGGGTCCGTGACGGTGCCCAGCGCCTCGGTGAAGGCCTCCCACTGCAGCAGCTCGGCGTGCGCCTGGGCTGCCTCGATGAGTTCGTCCTGGTGGCTGTTGAACAGCGCCGCGCCCTGCTGCTGCGGCAGCTTGTTGGCGCCCTTGAGGGCCGAGCCGACCTCGGCGACCATGGTCTGCACCCGGTCGGTCAGCAGCGCGCGCTGGCTGGCCTCGTCCTTGATCGCGATGGCGGCCTTCTGCACCGAGCCTGTGTCGGCCATGAACTGGGCGACGCCGCGCAGGCCGGTCCGGTGGATGGCGGCGCCGGTGGCCTGGCCGACGACGTAGCGGGCCAGCACGCCGAAGTTCACCGTGCGGAATTCCTTGGCGTAATCGGCCAGCAGCCGCTTGGCGACCAGCTGCAGCAGGACCGTGTTGTCACCCTCGAAGGTGGCGTACACGTCCAGGTCGGCGCGCAGCGAGGCGAAGCGGTTCTCAATCAGGAAGCCGGCGCCGCCGCAGGCTTCGCGGCATTCCTGCAGCGTGTCGAGCGCGTGCCAGGTGCTGAGCGGCTTGAGCGCCGCCGCGAGGGTTTCCAGATCCTGGCGGTCCGCGTCCGTGTCGGCCCGGCCGGAGAAGACGTCGTCGAACTTCTGCAGCAGCTGTTCACTGGCGAAACCGGCGGCGTAGGTGGTGGCGAGGCGGGTGAACAGCCGGCGCTGGTGCCGCTGGTAGTCCAGCAGCACCTCCTCGTCGGTCTGCGAGGAGGCGTTGAACTGGCGGCGTTCCGTGGCGTACTGGATGGCCGTCTTCAGGGCGAGCTTCGACGCGGTGACGGCGGCCCCGTCGAGCGAGACACGGCCCTGGACCAGGGTGCCGAGCATGGTGAAGAAGCGGCGGCCCGGGCTGGCGATGGGGGAGCTGTAGCTGCCGTCGGCGTCGACGTTGCCGTAGCGGTTGAGCAGGTTGGTGCGCGGGATCCTGACCTGTGTGAAGTGCAGCCGGCCGTTATCGATGCCGTTCAGTCCGCCCTTGACGCCGTCGTCCTCGCCGCCGATGCCCGGCAGGAATTCCTTCGTGTCGGGGTCGCGGAGGTCCATGTAGAAGGCGTGGACGCCGTGGTTCACGCCCTGCGTCACCAGCTGGGCGAAGACGACGGCGGCGACGCCGTCCACGGCGGCGTTGCCGATGTAGTCCTTCCACGCGGCCCGGAACGGCGTGTGCACCACGAATTCCTCGGTCGCCGGGTCGTAGGTGGCGGTCGTGGCGATGCTGGCGACGTCCGAGCCGTGCCCGGTCTCCGTCATGGCAAAACAGCCGGGAATGTCCAGGTTCATGATGCCGGGCAGCCACTTCTGGTGGTGCTGTTCGGTGCCGAGGTGGTTCACGGCGGAGCCGAACAGCCCCCACTGGACGCCCGCCTTGATCTGCAGCGAGGGGTCGGCGATGACGAGCTCCTGGAACCCAGCCACGTTGCCGCCGTGTTCGTCGGCCCCTCCGACGGACGCGGGGAAGGCGCGGTGCACGGCGCCATTGTCCACCAGGATCTTGAGCTGGCCGAAGGTGCGGCGGCGGTGTTCGGTGTGGGTCAACCCCTCGGTCTTGTGCAGTTCCGGCTGGCCCGCCAGTTCCCGTGCAGTGCGGCGGGTGTCGGCCCACTTGCCCAGTAGCAGCTCGCCCAGCGCGGCGACGTCGACGGCGGGAGCCGCGGCAGCCGTCGCGCCGGGCGCGGCCGCCGGGCGGGGGGATGCCCGGCATCCTATGAGGGGCGGACGGAGGGGAGCCTGCGGGGCGGTCGGCTAGTTCGGTCATGTCGATTCCTTCGTTGGTTCTGACAAGGTCGGTGCTGAAGTCGGTGCTGATGTGGGTGCTGAGGCCGGCGGTGCCGTGCGCAGTTCGGGCGCGATGCCGAGGCACAGCCAGTCGGTGATCTGGCGTGCCATGGCCGCCTGGTCGGGTTTGTCGGGGGACGCCGGACTGGCCAGCCACTGTTCGCCGGCGTTCCGGACAAGGCCGATGGCCGCGTTCGGCCAGTAGCCGATCACGGCCTCGCGCCCGGCCGAGTCGCCAAGGTGGCTGCGCATCGGCCGGGCGATCATGTCGCTGATCGCCGCGAAGAAATGGCCGAGGGCGCCCGCGGTGGCGATGGTGCCGCTTGTGGCGTCGCCGGGGCTGTAGCGCGTGACGAAGGTGTACACATTGGGGCTGGTTTCCGCCATCTGCAGGTACGCGGAGACCATCGCCAGCAGCCCCTCGCGGGGTGTCTGGGCGCTCTGGGCGGCCTCCTGGATGCGGCGCTGCATCTGGCTCAGCACGACTTCGCCGACGGCCTGCTGGAGCCCGGCCTTGTCCCCGAAATAGCGGTAGAACACGGATTTGGAAGTGCCAGCCGCCGCCGCAATGTCTTCCATGGACGCATCACTGCCCAGCCGGTGCACGGCCTTGCGGGCTGATTTGATCAGCTCCCGGCGGCGCTCTTCACGGTGTGACTGCCAGCGCGAGGCGCGGCCGTCCACACTGCCGGCCGCGGCAGGGCCGGAGCCGGCCGCGCCGCCGCCGGGAAGGTCAGTCTGGGGGATGTTCACGATACCCAGCGTATCAGGTACGCTGGGTATCGGTAACCGCTTTGATCAAAGGAGACAGCCCATGTCCGTCAACGGACAGTCCGCACCCGGACCAAAGGAATCAACCAGCCCGGCGACGCCCGGGGCCGTCACAGCAGCCGCCTCCCCGTCCGCGGGAAGCCCCGCCGCAGGCGCCGCAGAACCGACCGGGCGGACAGCGCCGCGGCTGCGCAGGGCGGTCATCGTCGGTGGCAACCGCATTCCCTTCGCCCGGACCGGGGGCGCCTATACCAAGTCCTCCAACCAGGACATGCTCACCGCGGCCCTGGACGGGCTCATCGCCCGGTTCGGACTGCAGGACGAACGGATCGGCGAGGTTGCCGCCGGGGCGGTGCTCAAGCACTCCCGTGACTTCAACCTGACCCGTGAAGCCGTGCTGGGCTCCGCTCTGTCCGCCGAGACCCCCGCCTACGACCTGCAGCAGGCCTGCGCCACCGGGCTGGAAACGGTCCTCGGCCTCGCCAACAAGATCAAGCTCGGCCAGATCGACTCGGCGATCGCCGGCGGCGTCGACTCCGCCTCGGACGCGCCCATCGCCGTGAGCGAGGGCCTGCGCGAAGTGCTCCTTGACCTGAACCGGGCCAAGACGCTGCCGCAGCGGCTGCAGGTCCTGAGCCGCCTCCGGCCCAAGGACCTCGCCCCGGACGCCCCCAACACCGGCGAACCGCGCACCGGCCTTTCCATGGGGGAACACCAGGCACTCACCACGGCGCAGTGGAAGATCACCCGGGAGGCCCAGGATGAACTGGCTTTCAACAGCCACCGCAACCTGGCCGCGGCGTATGACGCCGGCTTCTTCGATGACCTGCTGACCCCCTACCGCGGCCTGACCCGGGACTCCAACCTGCGGGCCGACACCAGCCTCGAGAAGCTCGCCACCCTCAAGCCCGTCTTCGGCAAGAACCTCGGCTCCGCGGCCACCATGACGGCGGGCAACTCCACCCCGCTCACCGACGGCGCCTCCACCGTGCTGCTCGCGGCGGAAGACTGGGCGGATGCCCATGATCTGCCCAAGCTCGCCACCGTCGTCGACGGGGAGGCGGCCGCGGTCGACTTCGTTCACGGCAAGGACGGCCTGCTGATGGCCCCGGCCTTCGCCGTGCCGCGGCTGCTGGCCCGCAACGGGCTCAGCCTCGACGACATTGACTTCTTCGAGATCCATGAGGCCTTCGCCGGGACCGTTCTCAGCACCCTGGCCGCGTGGGAGGACGAGGAATTCGGCCGCACGCGGCTGGGTCTGGACGGGGCCTTCGGCAGCATCGACCGGTCCAGGCTCAACGTCAACGGGTCCTCCCTCGCGGCCGGCCACCCCTTCGCGGCCACCGGCGGCCGGATCGTCGCCTCGCTCGCCAAGATGCTGCACGCAAAGGGCCAGGTTGACGGCCGCCCGGCCCGCGGCCTCATCTCCATCTGCGCCGCCGGCGGCCAGGGCGTCGTCGCTATTCTTGAAGCACTCTAGGGGGATCCGATGACCGACAAATACACCCAATTCGTGAGCCGCGGCCCGGGCAGGGACATTGCCAGGAAACTCGGGCTACCCCAGCCGGTGGTGCTGCGCCGCCACCAGCCGGGACAGCCGCTCGTGAGCGGGCCCGTCCTGGTCCAGGGAGGCGGCAGCGGCGCCGACGCGCTGGCCTCGACGCTCCTGTCCTGGGACCTCGATGTGCGCCGCCACGCGGTGCCCAAGGAGAAGCTCGGCGCGATCATCCTCGTACTGGATGAACTGGGCCGTCCGGAGGACCTGGAAAAGCCGGTGCTCACCGCGGCCACGTCCCTCCGGGACCTGGCCGCCAACGCCCGCGTCATCACCGTTTCCCGCTCGGCAGCGGACGCTGCAAAACCGGACGCTGCAAATCCAGCCGCTGCGGACCCGGCCGCCGCGGCAGCCCGCCAGGGAGTGGACGGGCTCCTCCGCTCGCTGGCCAAGGAGCTCCGCGCCGGCGCCACCGCCAACGGCATCCTGCTCTCCGGCGGTGCCGGCACCACCAGCCCCAGCACCCTCGGCGCGCTCCGCTTCTTCCTCTCCGGCCGGTCCGCGTTCGTTGACGGGCAGTTCCTCACCGTCGGCTCCGCCGAAGGGCAGCTGCCGGCCGACGCCGAAAAGCCGCTGGCGGGGAAAGTCGCCGTCGTGACCGGGGCCGCGCGCGGAATCGGCGCCGCGATCGCGCGGACCCTCTACCGCGACGGTGCCACGCTCGTCGTCGTCGACATCCCGGCTGCCGGTGACCACCTCGCCGCCGTGGCCAACGAGGTGCACGGCACGGCTCTGCAGCTGGACATCAGCCGTGAGGACGCCGGGCAGCGGATCATCGACCACGCCGTGGAACGTCACGGGGGCCTGGACATCGTGATCCACAACGCCGGCATCACCCGGGACAAGCTGCTCGCCAACATGGACCGGGGCCGCTGGAACTCGGTGATCGCAGTCAACATCGCCGCGCAGCTGCGGATCAACGAGGCCCTGCTGGCCTCGGAGCATTTCCGGAGCTCCCCGCGGATCGTGTCCGTCGCCTCCACCAGCGGCATCGCCGGCAACCGCGGCCAGACCAACTATGCCGCGTCCAAGGGCGGGGTGATGGGCATGGTCCGGGCCACTGCTCCGCTGATCGGCTTGCACGGCGGCTCCATCAACGCCGTCGCGCCGGGCTTCATCGAGACGGAGATGACGGCGAAAATCCCCTTCGCCACCCGCGAGATCGCCCGCCGGCTGAACTCCCTGCAGCAGGGCGGCCAGCCGGGCGACGTCGCCGAGGCCATCGCGTTCCTGGCCAGCGACGCCGCCGGGGGCATCTCCGGCGAGGTACTGCGCGTCTGCGGGCAGAACCTGGTGGGGGCATGACCCTTCCACAGCCCGTCATCCTGGGGGAGATGCCGTCGCTTTCCAAGCTCTACGTCAACGCGGCGGCCACCGCCGCCCGCCGCCGGGTGCTCGGCACCCAGGCGGGCGACGGGCTCCCGGCGGCACGGCACGAGGTCCGCGGCGTCAAGGCGTCAGTGGAAAACCTCACGGCGTACCAGCACCTGATCGGCGAGACCGCGAGCGATGTGCTGCCGGCCGGCTTCATCCATGCGCTGACGTTCCCGCTGGCCATGAGCGTGATGAACCGGGACGACTTTCCGCTGCCGCTGCTGGGCATGATCCACCTGGACAACAAAGTGGTGCAGTCCGCGCCCCTCCGGTTCACCGAAGCGCTGGACGTGCAGGCCTGGGCGGAGAACCTGCGCGGGCACCGGGCCGGCACCCAGCTGGACCTCGTCGCGGAGGTGCGCCGGGCGGGAGAGGACGCCGTGAGCTGGCGCGGCGTCTCCACTTACCTGGCGAAAGGCATGTTCCTGCCCGGAATCGACAAGCCGACGGCCGCTTCGGCCGTGGCGGATTTCTCGGCGCCGGATCCGACCGCGCTGTGGCAGCTGGGCGTCGACACGGGGCGGGCCTACGCGGCCGTGTCCGGTGACTTCAACCCGATCCACCTGAGCGTGCTGTCGGCCAAGGCGCTGGGCCTGCGCCGGTCCATTGCGCACGGCATGTACCTGGCGTCCAGGGCCCTGGCGGCCGTGGGGGCCGCCAAGGGTGATGCCTTCAGCTGGGATGTGGCCTTCGAGGCGCCGGTGTTCCTGCCAGCCCGCGTGGCGCTGGACATCAGCACCGGCCAGGACATCGACGGGGCGTGGCGGCGTTCGGACTATGTCGCCTGGAACTCACGGTCCGGACGTAAGCACTTCAGCGGGTCGGTGGCCGCGCTCTAGGCCCGGTCGGCGGAGTTCTTCACCACGCGCAGCATCCGGTGCAGGCTCATCAGGATCGACTCGACGGCGCTGGGGGCGTCGGTTGCCGTTTCCTCGGTGCCGACGCGTGCCGTCAGCGCCCTGACGGCGGCGTCGGCTTCCTCGCTCAGTTCCGACTGCCGGTCCGGGCTTTCCTTCTCGACCGATTCCAGGACGTTGCCGACGGCGGCCATGGCGTCGGCGAGCGGCGCCGCGTATTCATCCGGCACCACAAAGGGTGTGTCTTTGGCCCAGATGACGTCGGAGAGCACCTGCGTCACGTCCTGGACGTGGAAGGTGATCCGTTCCAGGTCCCGGAGGTTGCTGTAGTCCAGCTCGATGTCCCGCGGATGGAGCCGGCGCCGGGGATTGGCTCGCCGGCTGGCGTCCGCCTTCTCGACGGCCAGCCGGACGGAACGCGCGGACGCCTCGAGGGCGCCGGACCGCTTGGACCAGTCCTCGTGCTCCGGCGGCCAGCTCTCCTTCAGCGCCTTGGCCATGTCCCGGAGCTGCTGGGCGAGCGCGAGGCGCAGTTCGGCGATGCTGAGCTCGGCGGCGCGGAAGTGCAGCGGCGGGAACACGAGCAGGTTCACGAGGATGCCGACCGTGACCCCGGCCCCCATCTGCAGGAGGTAGCCGAAGGAGAACTGGTCCGGATTGTGGCCGCCGACCAGCAGGACCAGGAGCGCCGCCGTCGGGATCCAGTCCCGGCCCGCGCCGATCTTCGGCAGTCCGGCGAGGACGACGCCGAAAGCCATCACCACACCGACCGTCAGCGGCGTCGGGCTGCCGAGAATGAACAGCACAAAGGCGAGCCCAACCCCGATGGCGAGCCCCGCAAGCGTCTGCACACCCTGCTTCATGGACCCGGCGACGTTCTCGTACATCGCCACCAGGGCGCCCAGCGGAGCGTAGTAGGGGTAGTCTGCCGCGGAGCCGGGCATAAACGGGGCGATCGCAAAGGCGATGCCCGCGGCCAGCCCTGCCTTCAGGGCCAGCTGCAGCCGCGGCCACAGCACCGCCGCGCGGACGTTGCCGGTCACCATCCGCCAGAGCCGCTGGGGCAGGGAGGGGCCGCTGGTGTGCGTGGCCTCGTCTGTAGTTGTCACCCGGTTCACCCTAGGGCGGGGAGGTTGCTGCGACAACTGGACGAACCCCCGCCGCTGGCCTGCCTACTCCGCCCCGTGCCCCGGGGCGACTTCCTCCCCGGCCCGGACCGGGCCCGGCGGTGTTCCGACGCCGAAGGGGCGTCCGCCGAGGGTCTCGCGGCCGTGGGCGGTCAGCCAGTTGCCGAAATCCGGCCCCGCCGGAACGATTCCGGTGGGGTTGATGTCCTCGTGGACGATGTAATAGTGCTGCTTGATCTGCACGAAGTCGGTGGTGTCGCCGAACCCAGGGGTCTGGAACAGGTCGCGGGCGTAGGCCCACAGTGCCGGCATCTCGGTGAGTTTCTGCCGGTTGCATTTGAAATGCCCGTGGTAGACGGCGTCGAACCGCGCCAGCGTCGTGAAGAGCCGGACGTCGGCCTCGGTGATCGTGTCTCCCACGAGGTACCGCTGTCCGGTGAGGCGCTCTTCCAGCCAGTCCAGGGCGGTCCAGAGCCGGTCGTAGGCGGCATCGTAGGCTTCCTGGGTGCCGGCGAAGCCGCAGCGGTACACGCCGTTGTTCACCTCGGTAAAGACCCGCTTGTTGACCGCGTCGATCTCCCCGCGCAGTGTCTCCGGGTAGAGGTCCGGGGCGCCGGGGCGGTGGTACGCGGTCCATTCGGTCGAGAAGTCGAGGGTGATCTGCGGGAAGTTGTTGGTCACCACCTGGCCGGTGGCGACGTCGACGATGGCCGGCACGGTGATGCCGCGGGGATAGTCGGGGAACCGGCGGAAGTAGGACTCCTGGATCCGTTCCACGCCGAGCACCGGATCCTTGCCGCCCGGATCCAGGTCAAAGGTCCAGGAGCGTGCGTCATGGGTGGGGCCGGGCTGGCCGAGGGATATGGCGTCCTCGAGGCCTAGCAGCCGCCGCACGATCACGGTCCGGTTGGCCCACGGGCAGGCGCGGGCCGCGACCAGCCGGTAGCGTCCGGGCTCCACCGGCCAGCCGGGCTCGCCGTTCCGGCCGGGGGCGCCGTCGCGGGTGATCCGGTCCTCGATGTAGTTGGTGTCGCGGTTGAACTCCGCACCTCCGGTGACGTAGGCGCCCTTGGTGCTGAATCCCGGGTTATCCGTGTGTGTTGTGCTCATGGTCCCAGCCTATGCCGGGGTGCCGCCTTCTCCGGGCACGGTCAGGGACGGCAGTGTTGCGAACACCTGCGACACCGGCTGCCACGCCACCCACCAGGCGGCACCGACGACGGCGGCAAACAGCACGATCCAGACGACGGCGGGGATGCGGGTGGCCCGGGCGAGCAGGTACGCGTCCGACGTCGCCAGCCGGTCCCGCCGCTTCAGGTGCACGTTGGCGAGCTTGCCGAGGTCCCGGACGGCGGCGACGAGAAGTGCCAGGCCCAGCACGATCATGACATGGCCGTTGAATTCGGGCGGGACGAACAGCACCAGCAGGGCGGCGGCCAGGACCGCGGCCGCGGTGATCAGCAGCCCGATGCCGTTGCGGATGAACAGGAACGAGGCCAGCAGGATGAGGGTTCCGAGGGACATCGCCGCCGGACCCCAGCCGTTGAAGCCGCTCCAGACCATCGCGGCGCCGACGACGGCCGGCGTCGGGTAGCCCCAGAACGTGGACCAGACGGCGGCGAGGGGCCGGCGGCTGAAGGTGGTGGTGGTGCCCGAGTGATCCAGGCGCAGGTGGATGCCGCCCAGACGCTGCCCGGTCATGAGGGCCGCGAAGGCGTGGCCGAGTTCGTGGGTGACGGTGGCGAGCAGCCCGAAGTACCGCCAGGTCACCCGCGGCAGGGAGAGGGCGACGGCCAGCAGAATGACGAGGGCTAGCTCAGTGCCGGTGACGTGCGGGACGGGGGAGTGGGTGAATCCGGCGACAATCCGGGTCCACCACGTCTCGGCAGCGTTGGTCATGCTCTGGTCCGGCCCGGTGTTCCGGCGGCGGGTCCGGCACTGTGCCGGATGCAGTACGGGGTCCAGGGCCGTGCCTCCAGCCGGCCCTCCGCGATGTGTTCCCCGCACACGGCGCAGCTGCCGTACGTGCCGGCGTCGATCCGTTCCAGGGCCGCCTCGATCTGCGCGAGGCCCTGTCGGCTCTGCTCCAGCAGGGCGGAGGCCTGGGAGAGCTCAAACGCGATCGTCGCTCCCTCGGGATCGTGTTCGTCGTCGACGTTGGAATCCTGCCGGGCGGCGTTCACCGAGGAGATGTCCCGGCGAAGCGCGGGGAGGAGCACAAGTTTCCGGCGGCGCTCCTCCTGGAGGAGGGCCCGGAACCGTTCGACGTCGACCATAGGCTGCAAGGCTAGCGCGGACGCTGCGGCCGAGTCTAAAGCCGGCGTCGAAATCCCCGGGCAGGCCGGCCTTGGCTGGCCGGGCCGAAAGGCCCGGTGCCCGGGCGGGTCTCCGCCGTACAGTGGGGAAAGAGAGCGCTTGCCCCACAGCGTGCCCCCAAATTGGTGTGCCGGCAGCGGCACCGCCCAGCCGGCACAAACCGCATTTACCAATACCCGTATCAGCGGACGTAGGAGACGTCATGGATCAGCCAGCGGCCAGCACCAACAAGAACGCCGATGAGGACGCCGAGGCCCTGGCCGCGGTGGAGCAGCACCATGCGGGCATGCTCAAGCGCCTCAGCGCGCTGACGGCGACGCTGGTCCGCGCTGTCCGGACGGGTGACACCGTGGCGGAGCACGATGCCCACGAGGTGCTGGTGGAGTGGTGCGAAACCGATCTCGTCCCGCATGCGCTCGCCGAGGAGGGTCCGCTGTACAGTGCGCCCCGGAACCTGCCACAGGGAAAGCTGCTCGTGGAGGGGATGCTGGCCGAGCATCAGGTGATCGTCGGACTGGTCGAGGAACTGCGGGGATCCACCGGGGTGGACGCCGCCGTGGCGGCCGGCTCCATCCGGAACATTTTCGCCCTGCACCTGGAGAAGGAGAACCGGCTCCTGATGCCGTTTATCGTGGCTTCCCCGGAACTGTCCCTGGCGCGCGCCGTCGAGGGCCTGCATGAACTGGTCGGCGAAACCCACGTCCATCGACACGGTACGGGGCACGGGGGCAGCGTCTAGAGTTGCCCCATGGCTGATGGAATGAACCACAACAACGGGCCCGGCGCAGCCACACTCCTGCGGGAACTGGCGTCCGCCCACGGCGTCGGGACCTCCTACTGGGGCTGGGACGGCGTCGAACGCTCCGTCGCGGACGGCACCCTGCGCGGCGTCCTGGCCGCGCTGGGCGTCCCGGCCGGGGAACCGGACGAGATGGAACGGTCCCTGGCGGAGGCCCGCCTGGCACCGTGGCGGCGCCTGCTGCCGCCGGTCGCCGTCGCCCGTGAAGGGCAGGAACTCCCCGTCAACGTCCACGTCCCGCAGGGGAGTGGAGTCAGCGTCTGGATCGTCGCCGAGGACGGCCAGCGGTACGAGGCAACGCAGCGGGAGAACTGGGACGCGCCGGCCGACGTCGACGGCGTTCTCACCGGCCGGGCGGTGTTCGCGGTCCCGGACCACCTGCCCCTGGGCTGGCACACGCTGCTGGCGGACAATGAGGGCACGGTGGCCCAGTGCCCGCTCATCGTCACACCGCGGAGGCTCCGCACGACCGAGGCGCTCGCCGGGCGGCGGAACTGGGGCCTGACCGCGCAGCTTTATTCCGTGCGGTCCTCCCGGTCCTGGGGCATCGGCGACTTCTCCGACCTCGCCGATCTCGCCGCCATGACCGGGCAGGAGGGAGCCGGTTTCCTGCTGGTCAACCCGCTGCACGCCGCCGAGCCCCGGCCGCCGGTCGAGGACTCGCCCTACCTGCCCACGACGCGGCGTTACTTCAACCCGCTTTACCTCCGGGTGGAGGAGATCCTCGAATACGGCTACCTTGGCCCGGCCGGCCGGGCCGAGGTGGAGCGGCTGGCGAATCAACAGCACGCGGCGAACCACTCCAAGGGTCTGCTGGACCGGAACTCCAGCTACGGGGCCAAACTCGCCGCGCTGGAGCTGCTGTTCGGCGTCCCCCGCGACCCCGCACGCAGCGTCGCGTTCGCTGACTTCTGCGCCGGGGAGGGGCAGGGACTCGACGACTTTGCCCTGTGGTGCGCCCTGGCCGAGAAGCTGCCCCCGGACGCCCCCCAGTGGTCTGCCGAGGCCACCTCGCCGGACACGCCCTACTGCAAGGAGCAGCGGGCCCTGTTGGCAGGCCGGATCGAGTTCCACCGCTGGCTGCAGTGGCTCTGCGACCAGCAGCTCGAAGCCGCCCAGCGCTCGGCCCGGCTTTCGGGCATGGAAATCGGCGTCATCCACGATCTTGCGGTCGGCGTGAAACCCGGCGGCGCGGACGACTGGTCGCTTGCCGGGGTGCTGGCCCGGGACGTCACGGTCGGCGCCCCGCCGGACATGTTCAACCAGCAGGGGCAGGACTGGACCCAGCCGCCCTGGCACCCCGGCCGGCTCGCCGAATCCGGCTACGCCGCCTACCGGGACATGCTCCGGACCGTGCTGCGCCACGCCGGCGGAATCCGGGTGGACCACATTCTGGGCCTGTTCCGGCTGTGGTGGATCCCGGAAGGGGCCGGGCCGGAGCACGGCACCTACGTCTATTACGACCACGAGGCGCTGATCGGCATCCTTGCCCTGGAGGCGCAGCGGGCCGGAGCGATCGTGATCGGCGAGGACTTGGGCGTCTTTGAGCCGTGGGTCCGGGACTATCTGGCCGAACGCGGCATCTTCGGCACGTCGATCCTCTGGTTCGAGCACGACGCCGACGGCCCGATCGCGCCGGAGCGGTACCGCCAGCAGTGCCTGACCAGCGTCAACACCCACGACCTGCCCCCGACGGCCGGCTACCTGGCGGGCGAACACGTCACGCTCCGCGAATCCCTGGGCCTGCTGCAGCGTCCGGTGGACGAGGAGCGCGCCGAGGCCGCCGCCGAGCAGCAGGCGGTGCTGGGCCTCCTGCGGGAACGCGGTCTCCTGCCGGAGCCGGGGCACCAGGACGTGCAGGCCACCGTCGAGGCGCTCTACGCGTTCACGACGCTGACGCCCTCGTCCCTGCTGGGCGTGGCACTCGTTGACGCGGTGGGGGAGACCCGGACGCAGAACCAGCCCGGGACCAGCACGCAGTACCCCAACTGGCGCATACCGCTGGCCGGTCCGCGCGGACCCGTCCTGCTGGATGCGCTGCAGGCCGATCCCGGCTTCCGTTCCCTCGTCGGTACCATCCGGTCCGCGCTGCCTCCGGACGCCTAGAAGCGGCGGGCGCAGTGCGGAGCGTTGCCGGTCCCGCCCGGGCCGCCGTGCTTGCGCTGGTCCTGCTTCTGGCCGGGTGCACGTGGCCGCCGCCCGGTCCCGCCCGGACCGGCACGGTCGATCACGTCGTCATCATCGTGATGGAGAACAAGGCCGCCAGCCGGATTCTGGGCGCCGGAGATGCGCCCTACTTCAACAGGCTGGCAAAGGACCACGCCCTGGCGGCCAACTATCATGCGATTACCCGGCCCAGCCTGCCGAACTACCTGGCCCTGACCAGCGGCACCACTGCCGGTATCACCAGCAACTGCGATCCCGGGGCAAGCAGCTGCCGGGCGGATGTGCGCAGCATTGCCGACGAAATCACCAGGTCGGGGCGGGAATGGCGGATGTACGCCGAGGGGATGCCCGGACCCTGCCGGGCGGAGGACTCCGGACAGTACGCGGTGAAGCACAACCCGTTTATGTACTATCCCTCCGTGACAGATGACAGGGAGTCGTGCGCCGACCATGTGGTGCCCCTGGACCGGCTGGACGCGGACCTGAAGTCAACCCGGAGCCTGCCGGACTACGCCTTCATCACTCCTGACATGTGCAGCGGCACCCACGACTGCCCGGTCCGGACCGGCGACGACTGGCTGTCCCGGCAGGTTCCCAAAATCCTCGCCTCGCCGGCGTTCACAACAGGGAACTCCCTCCTGGTGGTCACGTACGACGAGGGCAGCCGCGCCAGCAACCGGGTTGCCACGGTCTTCGCCGGACCCGCGGCGCGGACCGGCTACACCTCGGACACCCGCTTCACGCACTATTCCCTGCTGCGCACGATCGAGGACGCCTGGGGCCTGGAACCGCTGACGGACAATGACCGGAACGCCGCGGGCATGGCCGAGCTGCTGAAGTAACCGGGGTCAGCCGGCCGCGGCGGTCCGGAGCTGGCAGGGGGAACCCTGTGGAGGACTAGCGCTGCCGTGTCCCGGCGGCGAGGTCCTTGACCCAGTCCGGGGTGGCCAGGCCGAGGCGCCGGTCGGTGACGAGGCGGAGCCTGGCGGCTGCGTTCTGCACGCCGGGGTCGCGGGAGGCGGCACGGTGTCCGGAGACGGCGGCTTCCGGCCGCGCGACGACGGCCGGCCGGGCCGGGGCGAGATCCAGCGGATCTTCCCAGGCCACCGTGATGATCTTGAGTTCCTCAGGGCTGGCCAGTCCGCTGTCGGCGAGGACCGCCATGACCCCCAGGCCCAGTTCGGCCCGGCGCGGGTCATCGGAGAGGGAGCTGTCCAGGGCCCACTGGGTGCGGTCCCACCACTCGCTCCGGTTGTCGGCTTCCCGTTGCTGGGCGAGCGCGGCCGTGTCAGCGGCGGCGCGCTGCTTCAGGGTGCGCAGGCTGACGGCGGCCCCGATGACCGCCGCGAGCAGCACGGCCAGCGGACCCAGGGCGGCAAGGACCTCCCACCACTCGGCGGGACCGGTCTGGACGACGACGTCGACGGGAACTGGGGAGGGTGTCACGGCACCAGCATAGGCCCCGTGCTTCCTGGCGCCCCTGGCGGCTGACGGCGGATGGAGGCAACCAGGTCCTTATGGCTCTAGGGTCCGGCGCCGCGCACCGACACACTGATGCCATGAGTGATGTGCTGACGCTGATTCCCCCCGTCGAACGCAACGCGGGCGCAAACCGGGCGCTGCATCCGGACCGTCTCTGGATCCGGCTGGCGCGCGGCGGGGCCGGACTTGCGATACTCGCCGCCCTCGCCCAGGAGATCTATGACGCGACGCAGCCGGGCAACTCCGTCGACATCCCCCAACTCATCTCCCAGTTCACCTTCCAATCAAACCTCGTCCTCGGTCTCGTGTTCCTGGTGTCCGCCACGCGGCAGCGTGCACGGCTGCCCCTGTGGTGGGATCACCTGTTCGGAGCCCTCGCCTTCTACCTGGTGATGACGGGCATTATTTACGTGGTGCTCGTGGCCCCGCCCGGTGAAGCGTGGTGGACACTGGACATGTACTGGCCGTGGATGATCACCCACCGCATCGCACCGCTGGTCGCGGGGCTCGACTGGCTCGTGGTCACCCGTACCGTCCGCGGCCCGTGGCGGAGGCCCCTCGTCTGGCTTTGCTACCCGGTCGCTTTCCTGATCTTCTCGTGGGTGCGCGGTGCCCTCGACGGCTGGTATCCCTACGACTTCCTCAACCCGGGGCTCGACGGCGGCTGGCCCGCAGTGATCGCTACGAGCGCCCAGGTGCTGGCCGCGTTCCTCGTGGTCGGGGTGCTTGTGCACCTCGCCGGCAATGCCCGGGTGGGCCTCGCCCGCGGACCCGGACCGGAGTCCCGTGCCTAGCCGCCGGTCCCGCCCGGTTCGACTCGGCGTCGTGTCCGTGTCCGTGCTCGCCCTGTTCCTCACCGCGTGCTCGCCCGCGGGCCGGAGCGGGCCGGCGTCGTCCCAGGCCCCCACATCCGGCACGGGAAATCCGGCCTGCGATCTCATCACACCGGAGATTGCGGCGAAAGCCGAACCCGGGCTTGTGCCGGTGGGCCAGGTCAGCCCGGCCAGGCCGCCGGGCAGCAAAGCCTACCTGTGCACCTATTCGAGCAAGTCGGATCAGGGATCGACGTTCCTCTCGGTGGCACTCATGTCTCCGGCGTCGGACACCGACATCTCCAAAGCCAAGTCGACGGCCGACTGCTCACCAGTCACGGGCATCGGCGACTTTGCCTGCCTGCAGTGGACGGGGTACTTCCGCGGTGAGGCCGGGGGCGCGTCCGCGAATGTCGTCCTGACGGCTGTCCGGGGCAACGAGACCCTCGAGATGCCCTACGTCGCCGCAGCGCCCATGGCCGGGGCGGGCACCCCGGACGGCGACGCGATGGCCCGGGCACTCGCACAGGCCGCGGTGGACGCCGGCTGGGGCAACGGCACCGCGCTCAGCGTCCCCGCCGCCCCGCCCGTGGGGCCGCCGGCGACGACAAACAACGCGGTCTGCGCCCTGGTCAGTCCCGATGAGGTCCGGCAGGCCTTCGGGGCGAAGACCCGGCCGCAGATCCTCCCCGGCGAGGTCAACTGCCGCTACACGTTCGGCGACCTGGGCACACCGGGCCCGGACTCCCTGGTCTTCTCCATCGAAGTCCTCGAGGGCTCGGCCCCGGCGCTGGGGGCCCGGGGCCTGCCCGGCGAGCCGCTCGACGGCGTCGGGGACAAGGCGGCCTTCAACATGGGCACCGAACCCGCTGGACCGAAGTCCCTCCGTCCGGCCGGCGACGTGCCGATCACGACCCTGTCCGTCATGGTGGTCAGGGGCCAGGACCTCGCGACATTCACCGCGCAGGTCCTGATCTCCCCGACGGGGCCCACTGCCGGGGAGACGAAGGACCAACTCATCACCCTCGTGCGCGACGTCGAGTTCTGACGGCGCGGTGAACTGCTGCCCCGCCCCTTACCTCAGGCATGAGGGCCCATGGTGGGAGCTACTTCCGGAGAAGGGACGAACCTGAGATCATTCAAGCGGGGGAGGGACTAAGGCCACCGGGCCGGCTGCGTGCCGACCCACACCGAAGTACCCCATGGAGGGCTCACATGCATCCTCTGACCCTGATTGGTATCGTCCTCGCTGTGGCGGTTCTCTGGATGGCCTTTACCTTGGGGATGCTCGCCCATCTCGCTCGCTCTGAAAGCCGGGCAGGGCTGAGACCTCCACGCAAGCGTGCTGAAGCTTTCGGGCGGAGGCATGGGGCTGGAACCCCGAGGAAACTCAAGGTGCGGCACCGGGGGACGTCGCGGCGGGTCGCCATCCACCGTCCAATGAGGTAGCCGGCCGCCGCTGGCAGGTCCCTTCCAGTTTCAGGGAGAGGGACGCCGGCGCCGCAATGGCTTGGATGTCTGCTGCGTCAGCTTTACAGGCCGTGTCCCAAGAGGCAGATACCGACGAGCCGCGTCTGTCAGCGTCATTTGCATCCGCGTGGGTGAAACGGAAGCCCGCGTGGGCGGGGACAGAAAAAACCCCCAGAATCCTTGGATTCTGGGGGTTTTCCTTTTGTGCGCGGAGGGGGACTTGAACCCCCACCCCCTTTCGAGGACTAGCACCTCAAGCTAGCGCGTCTGCCATTCCGCCACCCGCGCAGGTGGTATTCGGTGTACCTTTTCGCCTTTCAGCGTTTCGGTTTTCTCCGAAGCAGCGAGAAAGACTCTAGCATGAACTTTCCCGAAACAAATAATCGGGGCCAGAACAGGCATGTGGGTAGGCTGAAGCCAGCAACAGAGCCGCCGCCACGAGGAGTGAAACATGACTGACATCAGGCCCGAGGACGAAGTCGTCCGGATCTGCCAGGAACTGATCCGGATCGACACGTCCAACTACGGCGACGGTTCCGGCCCGGGGGAGCGGGCAGCCGCCGAATACACCGCGGGACTGATGACCGAAGTGGGGCTGGACGCCGAGATCTTCGAGGCCGCCCCGGGCCGCGCCAGCGTGGTGACCAGGCTGGCCGGCGAGGATCCCTCCGCCAGCGCCCTCGTGGTCCACGGGCACCTGGACGTTGTCCCCGCACTCCGCGAGCAGTGGTCGGTGGATCCCTTCGGCGCGGAACTCAAAGACGGCATGATCTGGGGCCGCGGCGCCGTGGACATGAAGGACATGGACGCCATGATCCTCTCGGTTCTGCGGAATTTCGCCCGCACCGGACGCAAACCCAAGCGGGACCTGATCTTCGCGTTCTTCGCCGACGAGGAAGCCGGCGGCACCTACGGCGCCCGCTACGCAATCGAGAAACGGCCCGAACTCTTCGACGGCGCCACCGAGGCCATCTCCGAGGTCGGCGGCTTCTCCGCGACCATCGGCGGCCAGCGCACCTACCTGCTCCAGACCGCCGAAAAGGGACTGTCCTGGCTGCGCCTCGTCGCACACGGCCGCGCCGGCCACGGCTCCCAGATCAACACGGACAACGCGGTCACGCGGCTGGCCAGCGCGGTGTCCCGGATCGGGGAATACCGCTGGCCGGTGGAGCTGACGCCCACCACGCGGCAGTTCCTCGACGGCGTGACGGAACTCACGGGCGTGGAATTCGATCCCGACGATCCGGACAAGATCCTCAAGGAGCTCGGCACCGTGGCCCGGTTCGTGGGCGCCACCCTGCAGAACACCACCAACCCCACCCTGCTCAAGGGCGGCTACAAGCACAATGTGATCCCCGAATCGGCGGAGGCCCTGATCGACTGCCGGACCCTGCCCGGCCAGGAGGAGCATGTCCTCGAAATCGTCCGCGAACTCGCCGGCAAGGGCGTGGACGTGAGTTACGTCCACAATGACGTCTCGTTGGAGGTGCCGTTCGCCGGGAATCTCGTGGACTCCATGATCGACGCACTGCACGCCGGGGACCCGGGGGCCAAGGTCCTGCCCTACACGCTGTCCGGCGGCACGGACAACAAGTCCCTGAGCCGCCTGGGCATCACCGGGTACGGCTTCGCGCCGCTCCAGCTCCCGGACGAACTGGACTTCACCGGGATGTTCCACGGCGTGGACGAACGCGTCCCCACCGACTCCCTGAAGTTCGGCGCCCGGGTGCTCGATACCCTGCTCACCAATTACTGAAACCTGTTACGTGAAGCCTGGAAGACCCCGTCCCATGAGCCCCGAAGATGTCCTGCCCGATGCCCTGCTGGAACGGATCCGCGGGCGCGCCGCCGGCTACGACCGGGACAACGCCTTCTTTCACGAGGATCTGACGGAGCTGGCGGAGGCCGGCTACCTGAAAATCTTCGTTCCGGCGTCCGACGGCGGCCTGGGGCTCGGGCTCCAGGCGGCGGCGCAGCTGCAGCGGCGGCTGGCGACGGCGGCCCCTGCCACCGCGCTGGCGATCAACATGCATCTGGTCTGGACCGGCGTCGCGCACGTCCTGGCCGCCCGGGGCGATGCGTCACTCGATTTCGTCCTCCGGGAGGCCGGGCAGGGTGAGATCTTCGCGTTCGGGAACTCGGAGGCCGGGAACGACTCGGTGCTCTTCGACTCCCGCACCACGGCTGTCCCGCAGGACGGCGGCGGCTATGCCTTCACCGGCCGCAAGATCTTCACGAGCCTCTCGCCGGCATGGACGCGGCTGGGGATCTTCGGCAAAGACGCCTCGGCCGCGGACGGCGAAGGACAGCTGGTCCACGGCTTCCTCACCCGGGAGAGTCCCGGGTACGAGATCCTGGCCGACTGGGACACCCTGGGCATGCGCGCCAGCCAGTCGAACACGACGGTCCTGGACGGCGCGGTGGTGCCGGCGGAGCGGATCTTCCGCACGCTGCCGGTCGGCCCGAACGCGGACCCGCTGATCTTCGCCATCTTCGCCTGCTTCGAGACGCTGCTGGCCGCGGTCTACACGGGCATCGGCGAACGGGCCCTCGCCCTGGGCGTTGACGCGGTCAAGCGGCGGACGTCCTTCAAGAACGGCGGGCGCAGCTACGCCCAGGACCCCGACATCCGCTGGAAGGTGGCAGACGCGGCCATGGCGATGGACGCGCTGTACCCGCAACTCTCGAGCGTCGCCGCCGACGTCGACGCGCTGGCCGATCACGGCAGCCAGTGGTTTCCGAAACTGGTCGGGCTGAAAGTCAGCGCCACGGAGACGGCCCGCACGGTCGTGGACCTGGCCATCAGGGTATCCGGGGGTTCGAGCTACTTCCGCGGCTCCGAGCTGGAACGGCTCTACCGTGACGTGCTCGCGGGAATGTTCCACCCCTCCGACGACGAATCAGCGCACAACACAGTGGCCAACGCGTGGCTGGGACCGCTCGAGACGCCCTAGACGGTCCGCTGGTCTCCAGGACCCTAGACGGTCCGCTGGACCTGGGTGACCCGGCGGCGGAGCCAGAAGCGGCGGCCGCCGCCCAAATACAGCACGCTGCGCTCCAGTTCCCACTTGCCGTACTCGGAGTGTTCCACCAGGAGGCGGCGCGCTTCCGGCAGGGAATCCTCAGGACTGACCGTCAGTACGAGGTACTCGTACTGCCTCACATAGTCCCGTTCCCGCCGGACTGAACTGCTGAGAAAATGTTCCTTCATTGCTCTCCATTTTCTTCTTTTTCCGGCTAACGTGAAGTCATGAGCATCGATCCGCGTGTCGCGCTTGAAGCCCTGACGGCTGCCCTGGGGGAACACCTCGCCGCTGCGTCAGCACGCCGGGGACCCGGGGACCCCGCGGTCGAGGCGGCGTTTTTTGCCGTTGCTGATGCCTTTGAAGTCTACGACGACTCCCTCTATGAAGCGTACGGCGAAGTGACAGGACTTGGGGTCCTGGATGACGACGGCGATGACGACGAGGAAGAAGACGTCGACGACGAGGAAGACCTCGAAATCCTGCAGTGACCCTGGATCCTGCAGTGACCTTGGTTCCTGCAGTGACCCGGGATCCGGCTGTGACTCAGACGAGGCTCAGGCGGGCCTGGACACGTCCTCCAGGGCCTGGGCGATCTGCGGCGGAAGCGGTGCCAGCGTTGAATCCAGGATCTCCTTGAGCTGCACCGGCGTGCGCGGGCCCACAATCGCCGTCGCCACCCCGTGCTGGGAGAGCAGCCAGCTCAGTGAGACGTCGAGCGCTGTCCGGCCCAGCCCCTTCGCCGCCATCGCCACGGCCTCCACCACACTGGATGAGGTCCCCTCGAGGTACGGCTCGACGTAGCCGGCCAGCCGGGCATGGGCTGCCCGTGAGTCCGCGGGAATGTGCCCGCGGTACTTGCCGCTCAGCACCCCGCGCCCCACCGGCCCCCAGGCCATCAGGCCCAGGCCGGCGTCCTCGATGGCGGGAATAAGTTCAGCCTCGGGGGCGCGGTGCAGCAGGGAGTACTCCGACTGGTTCGCGACCAGCGGGAACCCCGCGACGGCTGCGGCCTTGGCCGTCTGCCAGCCGTTGAAGTTGGAGACCCCCGCATAGCGGGCACGGCCCGAGCGGACGGCGAATTCGAGCGCGGACAGGGTCTCCTCCAGCGGGACGTTGGGGTCCCAGGCCTGGGCGAACCACAGGTCCACGTAGTCGGTGCCCAGCCTGGCGAGGCTCGCGTCCAGGCCGGAGAGCATCCCGTTCCGGGACGTGTCCACGCCGCGGCGGCCGTCCGACGTCGACAGTCCGGCTTTCGTGGAGATGACCACTTCGGAGCGGGCAACAACGTCGCCCAGCATTCCGCCCAGCATCGCCTCCGCCTGGCCGTCGCTGTAGGACGCGGCCGTGTCGATCAGGGTGCCGCCGCCGTCCATAAAGGTGCGGAGCAGGGCCGAGGCATCCTGCTCATCGGTTTCCCGGGCCCAGGACATGGTGCCAAGGGAAAGGGAGGACACGCGCAACCCACTGTTGCCGACATAACGCTGCTGCATGTCAGCTAGCTTACGGGGGTTCGGACGCCTTCATGACGTAGGGTCTATCTACGTGAACTGGTTTGAAGCGGCCTTTCTGGGCCTTGTGCAGGGACTGACAGAATTCCTCCCGATTTCCTCAAGCGCCCATCTGCGGATCGTTGGCTCCTTCCTTCCCAACGCTGCCGACCCCGGGGCCGCCTTTACGGCAATCACCCAGCTGGGCACGGAAACCGCCGTCATCGTCTACTTCTGGCGGGACATTGTGCGGATCGTCACCGCCTGGGCCGGATCGCTGACCGGCAAAGTCCCGCGGCAGCACCCGGACGCCCGGATGGGCTGGCTGGTGATCCTGGGCAGCCTGCCGATCATCATCCTCGGCCTGCTGTTCCAGGACCAGATCGAATCCGTGCTCCGCAGCCTCTGGATCGTCGCCACCATGCTGATTGTCTTCGGCATGATCCTCGCCGTCGCCGACGCCTTCGGACGCCAGGAACGCGAGCTGACCCAGCTGACCTACAAACACGGCATCCTCTACGGCCTGGCCCAGGCCATGGCCCTGATTCCCGGGGTTTCCCGCTCCGGCGGCACGATCACCGCCGGGCTGCTGATGGGCTACACCCGCGAAGCGGCGGCCCGCTACTCCTTCCTGCTGGCCATCCCGGCCGTGTTCGGCAGCGGCCTCTACCAGCTCTACAAGGTGGTCTCCGCGGACGGCATCACCGGCCCCTACAGCCTCCCGGAAACGGCGCTGGCCACCGCCGTCGCCTTTGTGGTGGGCTACATCATCATCGGCTGGTTCCTGAAGTACGTCTCGACCCATGGCTACCGGCTGTTCGTCTGGTACCGGATTCTCCTGGGCCTGGCCCTGTACCTGCTGCTCGGTTTCGGCGTCATCAGCGCCTAGCACTAGGCTTGGGCTGTGAAGTCTTGGATCTCCCGCCCCGTTCCCCAGCTCCCGGGCAGCATGCCTGCCCTCCGCCTCTTCGACACCGCCAAGGGCAGCGTCGTCACCCTCGGGGCAGCAGGCGAACAGTCGATGTATGTCTGCGGAATCACCCCGTATGACGCCACCCACATGGGCCACGCGGCCAGCTACGTCGCGTTCGACCTGCTGAACCGCGCCTGGCGGGACGGCCGCCAGCAGGTCTCCTACGTCCAGAACGTCACCGACGTCGACGACCCCCTGCTGGAGCGCGCGACCGCCACCGGCGTGGACTGGCGCGATCTCGCCGCCAGCCAGATCAAGCTCTTCCAGACCGATATGGAAGCCCTGAACGTGCTGGCCCCGGACCACTACGTGGGTGCGGTGGAGGCCATTCCCCTGATCGTTCCCGCGATCGAACGCCTGGTGGAACGGGGCCTGGCCTACCGGGTGGCCGGCACCGCCGGCGAACCGGACGGGGACGTCTATTACGACGTCGAAGCGGCCGGCAAGCACTCCGCCGAGGCCACGGACGCCTGGACCCTCGGCGCCGTTTCCGGACTGTCCGACGCGGAGATGCTGGGGCTGTTCGCCGAACGCGGCGGCGACCCCGGCCGGGCCGGCAAACGCCAGGCACTGGACCCGCTGCTCTGGCGGGTTGCCCGCGAAGGCGAACCGAGCTGGCCCGGGGACGGGCTGGGGGAGGGCCGGCCCGGCTGGCACATCGAATGCACCGTCATCGCCCAGAAGTACCTGCCTGCCCCGTTCACCGTGCAGGGCGGCGGCTCGGACCTGATCTTCCCGCACCACGAAATGGGCGCCGGACATGCCTACTCCCTGACGGGTGTGCCGCTGGCGCAGCACTTCGCGCACGCCGGCATGGTGGGGCTCGACGGCGAGAAGATGAGCAAGTCCAAGGGAAACCTGGTCTTGGTCTCCAAACTACGGGCCGCCGGCGAGGACCCGGCCGCGATCCGGCTGGCCATCCTGGCCCACCACTACCGCAGCGACTGGTCCTGGACCGAGGCCGGCTTCGCCCAGGCCAAGGAACGGCTCCGCACCTGGCGGGCCGCCCTGGACGCGGCGCCCGCGGGTTCGGCGGCCGGGCTGGTGTCCCGGCTCCGCGCCGAGCTCTCTAACGATCTGAACGCCCCCGGGGCTGTCGCCGCCATGGATGAGTGGGCCGCGGCGGCCCTCGAGGCGGCCCAGCCCGGATCAGCCCCGGACGCGGCCCTGGCGGCCGACGCCATCAACGCCCTGCTGGGCGTCGAACTCTAGGGTTTGTCCTTGCCGCGCCGTTTGAGGTAGCGCTCGAATTCCCGGGCGATCGACTCGCCGCTGGCCTCCGGGAGGTCGGCGGTGTCCTTCGCTTCCTCCAGCTGGCGCACATAGGCCGCGATCTCGGGGTCCTCGGTCGCCAGCTCGTCAACGCCGCGTTCCCAGGCGTCCGACTCCTCGACGAGGTCCTGGGTGTCGAGCGGAACCTGTAGGAGCTCCTCGATCCGGTGCAGCAGCGCGAGCTGTGCCTTGGGGGAGGGCGCCTGTGCCACGTAGTGCGGCACGGCGGCCCAGAGTGAAACCGTGGGCAGCCCGGCCAGCAGCGCCACCTCGGCGAGGACCCCCACGATCCCCACGGGACCCTCGTACTGCGAGGCCTCAAGGTCCATCCGCTCACGCAGCGCAGGGTCATCCGTCGAGGTGCTCACCGGGATCGGTCGGCTGTGCGGCACGTCCGCGAGGAGGGCGCCGACCAGGATGACGTAGTCAACATGGAGTGCCTCGGCGTGGACCAGCAGTTCGGCCGTGTAGGCCCGCCACTTGTACGACGGCTCGGTGCCCTGGACGAAGATGACGTCCACATTGGAGTCCGGAACACTGGCCTTGAAAATACGGGTGGACGGCCACTTGATCTTCCGCTCACCGGAGGACGTGCGGCGGATCGTGGGCCGGGTGAACTGGAAGTCGTAGTACTCGTCGGCGTCGACCGAACCGACCTTCTTGCCGCCCCAGAGCTTGTTGAGGTAGCGCAGGGCATCGCTCGCAGCCTCCCCGGCGTCGTTCCAGCCCTCAAAGGCGGCGAGCATCACCGTGATGCGCCGGCCCTCGGGTACGGGCTGCAGCAGCCGTTCCGGCTCGGGCACGTCGCCCGTTTCCGCGGGGTCTACCTCGAAGCTATTCATCCCTTCACCCTACGTCCAAGGACCCGGCCCCCGCAGGGAATGAAGCGCCGGAAAACGGCGGTCCGCGGCCGATATTCGCCGTAGGCGTAGTATCAGGCCCCTCACAGGGCCGCCCCGTAGACTGGAAAGCATGCAATCCTCAGCTCCCCAGCCCCTGCTCAAAGCCGCGCTCTGGGACATGGATGGCACCATCGTCGACACCGAGCCGTACTGGATCGAGGCCGAACACGCCCTGGTTGCCGCGCACGGCGGGCAGTGGTCCCATGAGAAGGCCATGCAGCTGGTGGGCCAGTCGCTGGTCTTCTCTGCGGGCATCCTGCAGGACGCCGGGGTGGCGTTGGAGCGCCGGGAGATCATCGACATCCTGACGGCCCACGTCATCAGCCAGGTCCGCGCCTCCGTGCCGTGGCGGCCCGGTGCCCGCGAACTGCTGGAGGAGCTCCACACCGCGGGGATCCGCTGCGCCCTGGTGACCATGTCCGAGGCCCCCCTGGCCCGGGAGATCGTGGCCAGCCTGCCCCGGCCCTACTTCGAATTCCTCGTCACCGGGGACACCGTCACCCAGGGCAAACCACACCCCGAGGCTTACCTCACGGCGGTCGGGCTGCTGCAGGAACAGGACCCGGAACTCGGCCTGCACCACTGCATCGCGCTGGAGGACTCCGGGCCGGGCGTCGCGGCCGCCGTCGCCTCCGGCGTGCTGACCGTCGCCATCCCCCATATCGTGCCGCTGCCGCATGATCCGCGCCACGCCATGTGGGACACCCTGGCCGGGCGCACCGTGGCCGACCTCGAAGAGCTCGTCGCGCTGCGCCACGAATTCCCGGACGCTACCTTCGGACTGGCCGGCGGCCTCAACGGCGTCCCCGGGGGCCGGCCGGAACACGGCGCCGCAAAGGTCCCGGTCCATGACTGACACCGACACCCGCGGCCGCAGCGGCCAGGACCCGCAGAAGCAGGGCCGCAAGGAGGGAATCCCGCTGGGGCGCATCGCCGGCATCCCGGTGATCCTCGCCTACTCGTGGTTCATCATTGCCGCGTTCACGGTGATCGTCTACGGCCCGGTGCTGCAGGCGAACAACCCCTACCTCGGCATCGGCGCCTACTTCGTGGCGTTCGCCTACGCTGTCCTGCTGCTGATTTCCGTCCTGGTGCATGAGCTCGCGCACGCGCTGACCGCGAAGATCTACCGCTGGCCCAGCGAAAAGATCGTCCTCAACCTCTGGGGCGGCCACACCCAGTTCGAGGCCTTCACGGCGTCACCCGGCCGTTCCGTCCTCGTAGCGATGGCGGGTCCGCTGGCCAACTTTGTCCTCGCCGCCGGCGGCTGGCTCCTGCTGACGGCCGGCGATCTGACCGGCGTCCCCGGGATCCTGACCAACATCTTCGTCTGGGCCAACCTGCTGATCGGCATCTTCAACGTCCTGCCGGGGCTGCCGCTGGACGGCGGCCGGCTCGTCGAATCCGCCGTCTGGAAACTGACCGGCAGCCAGGAAAAGGGCACCGTGGCGGCCGGCTGGGGCGGGCGGATCATCGTGATCGCCCTCGTGGCCTGGTTTGTGGTCCTGCCCGTGCTCAGCGGCGACCGGCCGGACATCTCCCTGATGCTCATCACGGTCCTTGTCGGCAGCTTCCTCTGGATGGGCGCCACCGCCTCCATCGAACAGGCCCGGCTGCGGAGCCGCCTGCCGCTTGTGGAAGCCGGCGCTCTGGCCGAACCGGCCGTGGGCCTCCCCGAAGGGGCGTCCGTGGCCGACGTGCTGGCACTGGCCCCGGACCCCGCCACGGGGGCGGGTCCCGCCGTCGTGCTCTACCGCCCGGACGGGCGGCCGGCTGCCGTGGTGGATGCCGGGGCCGTCGCCACGGTCCCCGCGTCCGCCGCTGCCAGCACGCCCCTCACGGCCGTGTCCTACGCGCTCGGGGAGGGTGCCTGGGTCCCGGAGTGGTCCAAAGGACAGGAACTGATCCAGTACCTGGCCCAGCTCGACGGCCTGGAATACGCCGTCGTCGACCGCGACGGAACGGTGACCGGCCTCCTGCGCCAGTCCGCGGTCCTGGGCGCCCTGACGGGCAAGAATCCCGGGTCCGGCAAGCGGATGTTCGGGCAAAGCCGGTAGAGTTACCTGCCGGTTGTGTATTTCCGGCCTGGGCGCACCGCCCTGGGCGCGAGCAGCCGGACCGCCGGCGATTTCCGCGGCCACACAGCTTTACAGGAGCGAGGAACACTTTCATGAGCAGCGACACCGCCGCCAGCACCAGCCCCGACGACGCCGTAACCGCCGACGGCGTATCCGCCGAGGGTGTTGACACTAGTCCGGCCACGAGCACAGACGCCCCGGCGGTGGCCCCGGCACGTGCTGCCGACGCACCCGTGGGCGCGGCCCGCCGCCGCGGACCGTTCCGGGAGGGAGAGCGGGTGCAGCTCACCGACGAGCGCGGCCGCATGAACACCATCAGCCTCGAAGTCGGCGGGGCCTTCCACACGCACCGCGGCTTCCTGAACCACGACGAGATCATCGGCAAGCCGGACGGCTCCGTGGTGGTCAACAACGTCGGCCAGCAGTACCAGACGCTGCGCCCCCTGCTCTCGGACTTCGTCCTCTCGATGCCCCGCGGCGCAGCCGTCGTCTACCCCAAGGACGCCGGCCAGATCGTCACCATGGCGGACATCTTCCCCGGCGCACGCGTCGTGGAAGCCGGCGTCGGTTCCGGCGCCCTGTCCATCTCGCTGCTCCGCGCGGTCGGCGACAACGGCTACCTGCATTCCTTCGAGCGCCGGGAGGAATTCGCCGACATCGCCCGCGGCAACGTCGAGACGATCTTCGGCGGCCCGCACCCGGCCTGGCAGATTTCCCTCGGCGATTTCCAGGAGGAAGTGGTCCGCACCGAGGAGCCCGGCTCCGTGGACCGCGTGGTCCTGGACATGCTGGCGCCCTGGGAATGCCTCGACGCCGTTGCCACCGTCCTGGCCCCCGGCGGCGTGTGGATCAACTACGTCGCCACCGTGACACAGCTGTCCCGGACCGCGGAGGCCATCCGCGCCGACGGCCGCTTCACCGAGCCCGACGCCTGGGAATCCATGGTCCGCGGCTGGCACCTCGAGGGCCTGGCGGTCCGTCCGGACCACCGGATGGTCGCGCACACCGGCTTCCTGCTCGTGACCCGCCGGCTGGCCGACGGCGTCACGGGCATCTCCGTGAAGCGCCGCCCGTCCAAGACCGACTTCAACGCCGAGGACGTCAACGCCTGGACGCCCGGCGCCGTGGGGGAGCGCGCCGTCTCTGACAAGAAGCTGCGCCGGGCGGCCCGCGACGCCATTGCTGGAACCAACGTCAAGGACGATCCTGATATTACGAAGTAGTCCGCATTTCGGAAGTCTTCAGCGGGGTCCGGCGTCTTGGGGCTAATGTCTTAATAGAAGCGTAGGAAGGGGCTGATGCACGATGGAGACTCCGAACACTGATCCGGGCCAGACGCCTGCAGAGGACGCGGCAGCATCCGCGGGGCAGGCGCACGCCAGCGAACTGTCCGTGGCCGAGCGGCAGGTCAATATTCTCCGGGACAAACTCCGGCACATTGACCGCCAGCTCGCCGCCGCGACGCAGAACAACTCCAAGCTCGTGGGCATGCTGGAAACCGCGAAAGCGGAAATCCTCCGGCTCAAGAACGCCCTCGACCAGGAGGGCCAGCCGCCGTACAGCTTCGGCACCGTGCTGCAGCTGAACCCGAAACGCCATCCCTCCGCCGGCAACGGCGGGCAGGCCGCCACCGAGGAATCGGTCGACATCTTCAACGCCGGCCGGAAGATGCGCGTCGGGATCAGCCCGCTGGTCAACATGAACCAGCTGGCGGTCGGCCAGGAGGTCCTCCTCAACGAGGCCCTGATGGTGGTCGCCGGGCTGGGCTACGAACGGGCCGGGGACCTGGTCACGCTGAAGGAGATGCTGGGCACGGACCGTGCCCTGGTGGTCGGCCGGGCCGACGAGGAACGCGTCATCCGGCTCTCCGGCGCCCTGCTCTCGCAGAAGCTCCGGGTCGGCGACGCCCTCTCGATCGATTCCCGCACCGGCTACGCCCTCGAAAAGATCCCGCGCTCCGAGGTGGAGAACCTCGTGCTCGAGGAAGTGCCGGACATCACCTACCAGGACATCGGCGGCCTGGGGCCGCAGATCGAGCAGATCCGCGACGCCGTGGAACTGCCGTTCCTGCATCCGGACCTGTACCGCGAACACGGGCTCAAGGCCCCGAAAGGCATCCTGCTCTACGGCCCGCCGGGCTGCGGCAAGACGCTGATCGCCAAAGCGGTCGCCAACTCCCTCGCCGCCCGGGCCGCCGAACGCACCGGCAAAACGGACATGAAGAGCTACTTCCTCAACATCAAAGGACCGGAACTGCTGGACAAGTACGTCGGCGAGACCGAACGGCACATCCGGCTGATCTTCGCCCGCGCCCGGGAGAAGGCCTCCGAGGGCAGCCCGGTCGTGGTGTTCTTCGACGAGATGGACTCGCTGTTCCGCACCCGCGGCACCGGCATCTCCTCCGACGTCGAAACGACCATCGTCCCGCAGCTGCTCAGCGAGATCGACGGCGTGGAGCGGCTCGACAACGTGATCGTAATCGGCGCCTCCAACCGTGAGGACATGATCGACCCGGCGATCCTGCGGCCCGGCCGCCTGGACGTCAAGGTCAAGATCCACCGCCCCGACGCGGAAGCCGCGGCGGACATCTTCAACAAATACATCACCGCCGACCTTCCCTTCCACGAGTCCGACCTCGCCGAGCACCACGGCGATGTGCAGGCCACCGTGGATGCGATGGTCCAGCGCACCGTCGAGGCGATGTACTCCACGGACAAGTCCAACGAATACCTCGAGGTCACCTACGCCAACGGCGACACCGAAATGCTCTACTTCAAGGACTTCAACTCCGGCGCCGTGGTGCAGAACGTCGTGGATCGGGCCAAGAAGTACGCCATCAAGGACCTGCTCACCGTGGGCCAGAAGGGCATCCGGATCGACCACCTGCTGCGCGCCGTCGTCGACGAGTTCCGCGAGCACGAGGACATGCCCAACACCACCAACCCGGACGACTGGGCGCGGATCTCGGGCAAGAAGGGCGAGCGCATCACGTACATCCGCACCATCGTCCAGGGCAAGGCTGGGCAGGAACCCGGCAAGTCCATCGAGACGATGCCGAGCACGGGCCAGTACCTGTGACGTCGGCTGTACCCGGCAGGCCGGCCTGCGTGTCCGGCGGGCTGCCGGTCGGCGGTGCCATGCGGGTGATGGGCTCGGAGACCGAATACGGCATCCACGCCCCGTCCGCGCCGGGCGCCAACGCCACCATGATGTCCGCCCGCGTGATCCAGGCCTACGCCCAGGTGACCCGGCAGCGCGCCGCCGGCGGGGCCGAAACCCGCTGGGACTACACCGACGAGGAACCGCTGCATGACGCCCGCGGCTGGACGCTGGAGCGCAGCCAGGCCGAACCGGACCAGCTGACCGACCAGCCTCCCGTCCTCGACGCCGAGGCGGTCGCCCTGGCCTATGGCCGGCAGGAGCTGGAAGCCGACGGCGAGGACGAGTCCGGCACGCTGCTGATGAACATGGTGCTCGGCAACGGCGCCCGGCTGTACGTCGACCATGCCCACCCCGAGTACTCCAGCCCGGAGGTGACCAACCCGCGCGACGTCGTCGCATGGGATGCCGCCGGGGACCTCGTGGCCCTCGCCGCGGTGCGGCGGCTGGCCGCGGATCCCGAGCTGCCCCCGGTTAATCTCTACAAGAACAACACCGACAACAAGTCGGTCTCCTACGGCTCCCACGAGAACTACCTGATGCCCCGTGCGGTGCCGTTCGGCGACATCGTCCGCGGACTGACCCCGTTCTTCGTCACCCGCCAGATTTTCTGCGGCGCCGGCCGGGTCGGCATGAAACAGGACGGCTCCCGCCCCGGTTACCAGATCAGCCAGCGGGCGGACTTTTTCGAGACCGAGGTCGGCCTCGAAACCACCATCCGCCGCCCCATCATCAACACCCGTGACGAACCGCACGCGACCGCGGACAAGTACCGGCGGCTGCACGTCATCATCGGAGACGCCAACCTCAGCCAGACCGCCAATTACCTGAAATTCGGCACGACGGCCCTGGTCCTGAGCCTGATCGAGGCCGGCCTGGCCCCGAAGGTCGAAGTCCATGAGCCGGTCGCCGCACTGCAGGCGGTCAGCCATGACACCTCGCTCACCGCCACGCTGCGGCTGCTCGACGGGCGCCGGATCACCGCCCTGGACCTGCAGTGGATCTACTTTGAAGCGGCCGCGAAGCATGCCCAGGACACCGGCGTCGCCGATGCCGTGGACGGGGACGGCCACACCCACGAGGTGCTGGAACGCTGGTCGGCGACACTGACCGAACTGGGCAACGACCGGGCCGCGGCCGCGTCCTCCGTCGAATGGCTGGCGAAACTCTCGCTGCTGGAGGGCTACCGGGACCGCGACGGACTGGAATGGGGCCACGCGCGGCTGGGCCTCGTGGACCTCCAGTGGGCGGACATCCGGCCCGAAAAGGGGCTTTACTACCGCCTGCTGGCGCGGGACCGGATGCGGCGGATCGTCGAGGACGGCGTGATCCAGCGGGCGGTCACCGAGCCGCCGTCGGACACGCGGGCCTACTTCCGGGGACGCTGCGTCAGCCGCTTCGGGGCCGACGTTGTCGGCGCCAGCTGGGACTCCGTGATCTTCGATGTGCCGGGCCGCGGCAGGCTGCAGCGGGTCCCCACCCGGGAACCGCTGCGCGGAACCGAGGCCCTCACCGGCGGCCTCTTCGCCCGCCACCGGGAGGCCGGACCGTTCCTTTCCGAGCTGCTGGGACTCCCTCCCGGTTCCTAGTGCCAAAGAGTCCCCGCAGGGGCTCCGGGCGTGGCAATATGGCTTACATGAAGTCCCTTGCAAAGCGGGGACGGACAGAAGGAGAGAACAATGGCAGGCCAGGAGCAGCAGCAGCCGCAGTCGCGGGACACCGAGGTCGACGAAGACGTTCCCGCCGCCCCGCCGGCTCCCGCGGAGGGCCAGGCGTCAGCCGCCACCCAGGGCGTCGACGATCTGCTCGATGAGATCGACGGGGTGCTGGAGTCCAACGCCGAGGAGTTCGTCCGGGCGTTCGTCCAAAAGGGCGGCCAGTAGCGCACCGCCCGGACCGCGGCGGCCCAGGGGTTGCGCCGGCACAGGGCTGAGGGCCGGAAGTCGTTGATTCACTACGTTGAGGGAGTGCACCAGTGCAGGAAACCACCGCCAACCAGGTAGCAGCCAACGCCACGTCCTCCTTCACCGAACACCTGCAGCGCCAGCGCCCCGATTTACTGCCTTTCGGCCAACTGCCGTTCGGCCAGCAGCCGTCCGGCCAGCCGTTCCCGGCGGGGAACACCGCCACGCCCCTGCAGGCGCCGCACGGGACCACCATCGTTGCGCTGACCTACGCCGGCGGGGTGCTGATGGCGGGCGACCGCCGCGCGACGATGGGCAACGTCATCGCCAGCCGGCACATCGAGAAGGTGTTCCCCGCGGACCAGTATTCCGTGCTCGGCATCGCCGGCACCGCGGGGATCGCCCTGGACATCACCCGGCTTTTCCAGGTCGAACTCGAACACTACGAGAAGATCGAGGGGACTCTCCTGAGCCTCGACGGCAAAGCCAACCGGCTCGGCGCGATGGTCCGCAGCAACCTGCCCATGGCGATGCAGGGCCTCGCCGTCGTCCCGCTGTTCGCCGGCTTCGACCGTCCCGCGGGCCTGGGCCGGCTCTTCTCCTACGACGTCACCGGCGGCCGGTACGAGGAGCAGGAACACCACACGGTCGGTTCCGGCTCGATGTTCGCCCGCGGCGCGCTCAAGAAACTCTGGAGGCCCAACCTTCCCGAGCGCGACGCCGTCTCCGTCGCCGTAGAAGCGCTCTACGACGCCGCCGACGACGACTCCGCCACCGGCGGCCCCGACCCCGTCCGGCAGCTCTGGCCGGTGGTCTACGTGGTCAACCGAACAGGCGCCTTCCGGGTTCCGGAACGCGAACTCGCGGTCATGGCCGGCGCCATCATCGAGTCCCGGGCCGTGGCCCAGCGGGAGGCCTGAGATGACCCAGCAGTTTTACGTATCGCCCGAACAACTGATGAAGGACCGCGCGGATTTCGCGCGGAAGGGCATCGCCCGCGGGCGCTCCGTGGTGGTCATCAGCTGCCGCGACGGGATTGCCCTCGTGGCCGAAAACCCCTCGCCGTCACTGCACAAGATCGGCGAGATCTACGACAAGATCGCGTTCGCGGCCGTGGGCAAATACAACGAATTCGAGAGCCTCCGGCAGGCCGGGGTCCGGTACGCGGATGTCCGCGGCTACTCCTACGACCGGGAGGACGTCACCGCCAGGGGCCTCGCCAGCGTCTACGCGCAGAGCCTCGGGGCGGTGTTCACCGCGGAACAAAAACCCTTCGAAGTCGAACTGGCCGTAGCCGAGGTGGGGTCCTCCCCGGACGAGGACCACCTGTACCGGCTGACCTTCGACGGGTCGATCGCCGACGAGAAGGGCTTCATCGTGATGGGCGGCCAGGCGGACAAGGTCTCCGAGGCCGTCGCGGCGGGCTGGCAGGGCGCACTGGACTTTGCCGGCGCCATCCGGCTTGCGCTGGCCGGCCTCGTTGCGGACAAGGAAACCACCACGCTGCCGCCTTCGGCCGTGGAGGTGGCGGTGCTGGACCGCGGCTCGGAAAGCAGCCGCGGCACCCGCCGGGCGTTCCGCCGGCTTGAGGACGCAGATATCACGGCATTGCTCGCTGAGGAGAACTGAGATGGACAAGCGCATTTTCGGCATTGAGACCGAGTTCGGGATTTCCTACTCAAGCCCGGAGTCACGGCCGCTGGCCCCCGAAGAGGTGGCCCGCTACCTGTTCCGCAAGGTGGTCAGCTGGGGGAGGTCCTCCAATGTCTTCCTGACCAACGGCTCCAGGCTCTACCTCGACGTCGGGTCCCACCCGGAGTACGCCACCGCGGAATGCGACGACCTCGCGCAGCTGATCGCGCACGACCGGGCCGGGGAACTTATCCTGGACGACCTCGTGGACGAGGCGCAGGAACGCCTCGCGGCGGAAGGCTTCAACGGCACCGTGTACCTGTTCAAGAACAACACCGACTCCGCCGGGAACTCCTACGGCAGCCACGAGAACTACCTCATCCCGCGGCGCGGCGAATTCTCCCGGCTGGCCGAAATCCTGATTCCGTTCCTCGTGACCCGGCAGCTAATCGCCGGTGCGGGGAAGATCCTCAAGACCCCGCACGGGGCCACGTTCGCGTTCTCGCAGCGGGCCGACCACATCTGGGAGGGCGTCTCCTCCGCCACCACCAGGTCCCGCCCGATCATCAATACCCGCGATGAGCCGCACGCCGACGCCGAGTTCTACCGCCGGCTGCACGTGATCGTGGGCGACTCCAACATGTCCGAAACCACGGCGCTGCTCAAGGTCGGGACCGTGGACCTGATCCTGCGGATGATCGAAGCCGGAGTGATCATGCGTGACATGCGGATGGAGAACCCGATCCGCAGCATCCGGGAAATCTCCCATGACCTCAGCGGCCGCGCCCTGGTCCGGCTCGCCAACGGCCGGCAGCTCACCGCCCTGGAAATCCAGCGCGAATACCTGGGCAAGGTCACGGCCTTCGTCGCGGAACAGGGCGCCCATAACCCCCATGTACCGCTGATCCTGGACCTGTGGGAACGCACGCTCGATGCGATCGAGAGCGGCGACACCAGCAAAATCGACACCGAAGTGGACTGGGCGATCAAGAAAAAGCTCATGGACAACTACCGCGCACGGCACAACCTGGGCCTCGACGCGCCCCGGATCGCCCAGCTGGACCTGACCTACCACGACATCTCCCGAACCCGCGGACTGTACTACCTGCTCCAGTCCCGCGGTGCCGTGCGCCGCGTGGTCGATGACACCGCGGTCAAGGATGCGGTGGATGCCCCGCCACAGACCACCCGCGCCAAACTCCGCGGCGACTTCGTCCGGCGGGCGCAGGAACTGGGCCGCGACTACACCGTGGACTGGGTGCACCTGAAGCTCAACGACCGCGCCCACCAGACCCTCCTCTGCAAGGACCCGTTCCGCAGTGTGGACGAGCGGGTGGATGCCCTGCTGGACTCTATGGGCTGATACCCAGCTTTCCACGTTATTCTGGAGGGGTGCCGTTCGCGGCCACAGCCTGCTTTGCCGCTGGCACTTGCCCGGCGAGGCGTCCATCCTGCCCCGACGAAAGTTCTTAAGTGCGCCGACTACTTGCAATTCTTCTTCCCGGACTGCTGCTGCTGACCGCCTGCGGCGGCGGAGAACCAGCCGCCCCGGAAGCCACCAGCCAGTCCGCCGGAGAGACCGCCAAGCTGGACTCCCTCAAGCTGACGGAGAACGGCGACAAGAAGGCACCCGGTGTTGAATTCACCAAGCCCCTCGAGGTCACGGAACCCACCGTCAAGGTGGTCAAGGACGGCGACGGCGACCGGGTCAAGGCCAACCAGATCGCCTCGATCTCCATCGTTGCCCTGAGCGGCAAGGACGGCTCCACCCTGGAGGACACCTTCCCGGGGGAGCCGGAGGAACTCGAACTCACCGATGACCTCAAGACCGAAAGTCCGGTCATCTACAACGCCTTCGTGGGCGCAAAGATCGGCTCCCACCTCGCCCTGGCCGTTCCCGGCGCGGCAGCCGCTGAAGGCGCCGAAGCGCAGCCCACCCAGCTCCTGCTCGTCAAGGTGCTCTCCGCCAAGGACGCACCCAAGGTCCTGGACAAGCCCGAGGGCGAAACGGTCACCCCGCCGGCCGGCCTGCCGACCGTCAAGGACAATGACAAGGGCATCCCGGAGATCTCCGTCGAAGGCGTCGCCGCCCCGACCGCCCTCGTCTCCCAGGACCTCATCAAGGGCACCGGCCCCGAGGTCAAGGAAACCGACACCCTCACCGTGAACTACGTCGGAGTGGCACTGGAAGGCGGCAAGGTCTTCGACTCCAGCTTCGACCGCGGCGAGAAGGCCACCTTCCCGCTCACCGGCGTCATCAAGGGCTGGACCCAGGGCCTGACCGGCAAGACGGTCGGCTCCCGAGTCCTCCTGGTCATCCCCAAGGACCTCGCGTACGGCGAGGAGGGCCAGGGCGATGCGAAGGGCGACCTCGTCTTCGTCGTCGACATCCTCGGCGTCAAGTAACCACCACACCCGCAGCACCCCCAAGCCACGCTAGAAGGAGCAACCATGTCATTTGGACAGCGCAACATTGACCGCCAGAAGCCGGAAATTGACTTCCCGGAGGGCCCCGTGCCCACCGACCTGGTCATCACCGACCTCATCGAGGGCGACGGCGCCGAAGCCAAGGCCGGCGACACCGTCTCCACCCACTACGTCGGCGTGGCCTGGTCCACCGGCGAAGAATTCGACGCCTCCTGGGGCCGCGGCGCACCGCTCGACTTCCGTGTCGGCGTCGGCCAGGTCATCCAGGGCTGGGACCAGGGCCTGCTGGGCATGAAGGTCGGCGGCCGCCGCCGGCTCGAAATCCCCTCCGAGCTGGCCTACGGCCCGCGCGGCGCCGGCGGCGCGATCGGCCCGAACGAGGCCCTGATCTTCGTCGTCGACCTCGTCGCCGTCCGCTAGCAACCAAGTCAACCACCGGCGGCCGTCCTGACCGGACGACGTCCTGCTTGACGAAGCGCGGTAACAATCGGAAAAGTTCGTCCGGCTGTTGCCGCGCTTTTGTCTGTTTAGGGCGGGGACTTTAGTACCCTTGCGGGGTGTCAGCCTCCCGTACCGAACGCCTCCTGAACCTGCTCATCGCCCTGCTCAACACCACCTACGGCCTGCGCCGCAGTGAACTGCGTCAGAAGGTCTACCACGACACCAGCAGCACCGACGTCGCCTTCGGCCGGATGTTCGAACGCGACAAGGGCGAGCTGCGGCGCTTCGGCTTCGACGTCGAGACCGTCACGGACAAGGGCTGGGGTTCGGATGATCCGGCCACCACCCGCTACCGGATCGGCAAGGACTCCAACCGGCTCCCGGACGTCAGCCTCACCCCGGCGGAGTGCACCGTGCTGATGCTCGCGGCCCAGCTCTGGGAGCACGCCGCGCTGGGCTCGGCAGCGCTCAACGCGGTGCGCAAGCTGCAGGCCTCCGGCGGTTTGGTCGACGCCGAACTACCCGCCGGTGTCCAGCCGCGGATCCGGCCGGCCGGGCAGGCGTTCGAGGACCTCGTCGCGGCCATGCACGCCCAGCACCCCGTCAGCTTCCGCTACCTCGCCGGCAGCACCGGCAAGGAAGAGGAGCGGCTCGTGGAGCCCTGGGGACTCGGCAGCCGCTTCGGCCAGTGGTACCTCGTGGCCCACGACCGGGCCCGGGGGGACAAGCGCTTCTTCCGCCTCTCCCGCGTCACGTCCGCCGTGACCGTCCTGGAAAAGGAAAGCTTCACCCCGCCGTCGGACTTCAACGTGCGCGCCGAGCTGGCCGGGCTCGCGGAGCTGCCGGTCCGGACAGCCGCCGTCGATGTCCGGCCCGGCAGGCTGCGCGGACTCCGTAAACGCGCCCTCCCCGGCTCCGCGGCCGACACCGCGGCCGACACCGCCGCCGGGCTGCCCGCCACGGGCCTGGACCGCCTCAGCGTGCCGTTCCGGGACGTCGAGACGCTCGCCGAGGAACTCGCCTCCTACGGGCCCCTGGCAGTCGCGGTGTCCCCGCCCGAACTCGTCAGCTCCGTCCGGCGACGCCTGGCCGCCGCGGCCGACTTCGCCGCGGCGCCCGTCCCGCCGATCGCCTTCCCGGCGGCCTCCTCGGCTGGCTCCCCCCTCCCAGGGGGGACTCCCCGGCACGGCCGCAAACGCACGTCCGAGGACCAGCTGACCCGGATGCTCCAGCTGGTGCCGTTCCTGGTGCACAATCAGGGCCTGCACATCAGCGACGTGGCGCAGAAGTTCGGGATCACCCGCAAGGAACTGGAAGCGGACCTGCGGATCCTGATCTGCTCCGGCCTGCCCGAGGGCTACCCGGACGACCTGCTGGACATCCAGTGGGACGATGACCACGTCACCATCAGCGAGCACCTCGACCTGAACCGGCCCGTCCGCTTCACCGTGGAGGAGGCCTGCGCCCTCCTGACGGGTCTGGAGACGCTCAACGGCCTGCCCGAACTGGCCGAGGGCGGCGCCCTGGAGTCCGTCACGCTCAAGCTCATGGCAGCGGCGGGGGAGGAAGGCCTCAAGGCGGCCGCCCTCTCCGGCCCCGACGTGGGGCCGGAGAACTCCGCGGCCCTGGAAACGGCGCGCGAAGCCATCCGGACCGGCGCCCAGCTGCGGCTGCGCTACTTCTCGCCGCAGCGGGACACCGTCTCCGAACGCAACATCGATCCGCTGCGGCTCTACTCGCTGGACAACACCTGGTACCTCGAGGCCTACTGCCATTCCGCGCAGGGGCTGCGCAACTTCCGGCTGGACCGGATCGAAGCCCTGGAAGGCACCGGCCTGCCCGTCTCGGAGACGGCGGCGCCGGGCAGCAGCTTCCCCGTCAAACTCTTCACCCCGAACGACGACGACACCGTGGTCGTGGTTGAACTGACCCGCCGCGGCATCGGCCTGGCCGACGAGTACTACGCGGAACGGACGGCGGAACTTCCCGGCGGCGGGCTGCTCGCCGAAATCCGTTTCGGCAGCACCGACTGGCTGCCGATGTTCGTGGCCCAGCACGGCGGGACGGCCCGGATCCTGCAGCCCGAATCGCTGGCGGAGGCATCCCGCGAGTGGCTGGCCGCCGGCCTGGCCAATTATGAGGACTAGCCACTGCGGCGGCTAGACTACTCAGCATGCCTTGGTGGTCCTGGATTGTGATCTGGATAGCGCTCGTTGCGCTGTCACTGTTGTTCTTTGTTGTGCTCGGCGCCCGGTTGTTCCGGAAGTTCATGGCCACGGCCAAGGAACTCGGCGAAGCGGGGGAGCGGTTTTCCACCTTCCCCGCCGCGGCCGCCCACTCCGCGGACAGCGGCGACGGCGCGGACAGCCGCGACGGTCCGGGCGCTGAACCGCCGGCCGAACCCGGATCCGCCGTTTTCGCCTCACCCGTGCAGATGGGGCATGACTACCGGGCGGCCAAGGCCGCCCGCCAGGAAGCCCGCCGCCAGCGCCGCGTCCAGCGCAAGCGGGACCGCGGGCAGCCCCAGCGGTTGCACGACATCGAATTGAGTTAGACGTAGGATGTATTCAAACGAAAGGACCTCCCGTTATGAGGCTTGAAGGCTGGCATCTCATCATCATCATCGTTCTGGCACTGGTGCTTTTCGCTGCACCAAAGCTGCCCGGCATGGCCCGGAGCCTCGGCCAGTCGATGCGCATCTTCAAGTCGGAAGTCCGGGAAATGAAGAAGGACGGTGCAACGGACGCCACGGAGGGCACTGAGCCCGTCGAAGGCCGGGTCGTGAACCACCCGAAGTCCGCCGGCACGGAAACCCGCACCGGAGACGGAACCGACGTTCCGCCGCCGAACCGCGCCTAACACCGCGTGGCAGTAACCATGGGCCGCCGGTCGAACCCCGAGGGGAGGATGGCGCTCCTCGATCACCTGAAAGAGCTGCGGAACCGTCTCTTCAAGTCCGCGATCGCCGTCGTCCTTGGAACCGTCGTCGGATTCCTCGTCTACCAGCCCATGCTTGCGGCGCTGATCAAACCGATCGCTGACCTCAATGAACATGAGGGCCGGCAGGCGACGCTGAACTTTGACGGCGTGGCCAGCTCCTTTGACCTCATGATCCAGGTCTCCGTCTTCCTGGGCCTGATCGTCGCGAGCCCGGTCTGGCTGTACCAGCTCTGGGCCTTCATCGTCCCCGGCCTGCACAAGAAGGAACGCCGGATGGCGCTGTCCTTCGTGGCGGCCGCCGTTCCGCTGTTTGTGGGCGGCGTCCTGCTGGCCTGGCTGGTGCTTCCGAACGCGGTCCGGGTGCTGACCGACTTCACCCCCTCCGGCGGCTCCAACTTCATCAGCGCCCAGGTGTACCTGGCGTTTGTGCTGCGGCTCCTGCTGGCCTTCGGCATCGCCTTCCTGCTCCCCGTGGTCCTCGTCGGGCTGAACCTGGCGGGAGTCATCAAGGGCAAGCAGCTCGTCAAGAGCTGGCGCATCACCGTGTTCCTGGTCTGCCTCTTCGCCGCCATGGCCGCGCCCGGCGCCGACGCGATGAGCATGTTCTACCTTGCCGGGCCCATGCTGCTGCTGTTCTTCGCCGCCATCGGGCTGTGCCTGCTCAACGACCGCCGACGTGAACGGCGCGCCGTCAAACGGGCCGCGGAGACCGAAGCCACCGCGGACCGGGCCACTCCCAGTTCCGAGCTGGAGAATCTCTAGCCCTTCGCGCACTAGGCTGGAAGCATGTCGTCAATCCCCGGGCCCGAATCGCCGTCTGAACGCTACCGGGCCAGCGTCGAGCGGGCCGCAGAAGCCAAAACCTATCTGGGCGGCTTCATCCGTTCGCTGGCCTTCGACCTCGACGACTTCCAGCGCGAAGCGTGCCTGTCCCTGCAGGCCGGGCGCGGCGTCCTGGTGGCCGCCCCCACAGGTGCCGGCAAGACGATCGTGGGGGAGTTCGCCATCTACCTGGCCCTCCAGCGCGGGCTCAAGGCCTTCTACACCACCCCGATCAAGGCCCTGTCCAACCAGAAGTACTCGGAACTGGCGGACAAGTACGGTGCCGACCGGGTCGGGCTGCTGACCGGCGACACGAGCATCAACGGCGACGCCCCGGTGGTGGTGATGACCACCGAGGTGCTCCGCAACATGCTCTACGCGGACTCCAGCACCCTGGCCGACCTCGGCTACGTCGTGATGGACGAGGTGCACTACCTCGCGGACCGCTTCCGCGGCGCCGTCTGGGAAGAGGTCATCATCCACCTGCCCAGCGAAGTCCAGGTCGCCTCGCTCAGCGCCACAGTCTCCAACGCCGAGGAGTTCGGCGCCTGGCTGGACACGGTGCGCGGCCAGACCGACGTCATCGTGTCCGAGCACCGGCCGGTGCCGCTGTGGCAGCACGTCATGGTGGGGCGGAAAATCGTGGACCTCTTCGCCGGCGACACCAGCTTCGATGAGATCGCCCCGGCCGGCGACGCCGCCGTGTCCGCCGTGTCCGCCACCGCGGAAACCGCCGACCTGAGTGCCCGCCCCGGCTTCGAGGTCAACCCCGAACTGCTGTCCATGGCCCGCGCCGAAAGCCAGATGAACTTCCGCGGACGCTTCGGCCAGGGCGGCCGCAACGTCCGGCGCCAGCGGAACCAGCGCGACGATGCACCGCAGGGCGGCCCCCGCAGCCCGTTCCGGAAGGCCAGCCGCCCCCAGGTCATCGCCAGCCTGGACCGGCAGGACCTGTTGCCCGCGATCACCTTCATCTTTTCCCGCGCAGGCTGCGACGCCGCGGTGGCACAGTGCGTCGCTGCCGGGCTGTGGCTGACCACCGAGCAGGAACAGCTCATCATTGCCCGGCGGGTCGACGAGGCCGCGCAGGACATCCCCTCCGACGACCTGGACGTGCTCGGCTTCTGGAGCTGGCGTGACGGGCTGCTCCGCGGGCTGGCGGCCCACCACGCCGGCATGCTGCCGACCTTCAAGGAAGTCGTCGAGAAGCTCTTCGTCGACGGGCTGGTCAAGGCCGTGTTCGCGACCGAAACCCTGGCGCTCGGCGTCAATATGCCGGCACGCTCGGTCGTGCTGGAGAAGCTCGACAAGTTCAACGGCGAAGCGCACGTCAACATCACCGCGGGCGAGTACACCCAGCTGACCGGGCGTGCCGGCCGCCGCGGGATCGACGTCGAGGGCCACGCCGTTGTGCTGTGGCAGCCCGGCACGGATCCGGCGGCCGTCGCCGGCCTCGCCTCGCGGCGCACCTATCCGCTGAACTCCAGCTTCCGGCCCACGTACAACATGTCGATCAACCTGCTGGCGCAGTTCGGCCGGCCCCGGGCACGGGAGATCCTCGAGTCCTCCTTCGCCCAGTTCCAGGCCGACCGCTCCGTCGTCGGGCTGGCCAAACAGGTCCGCAGCCGCGAGGAATCCCTGGCGGGCTTCAGCAAGGCTATGAGCTGCCACCTGGGCGACTTCACCGACTACTCCCGGATCCGGCGTGCGCTCTCCGATGCCGAGAAGAACGCCTCCCAGACCAGCTCCCGGGCCAGGAAGTCCGTGACCGAGGACTCCCTGAGCAGGCTGCTCCCCGGGGACGTGGTGGACGTACCCACCGGCCGGGCGCCCGGACTCGCCGTCGTCCTCAGCTCCGACCACCACTCCCGGGAACCGCGGCCCGCCGTGATGACCCTGGACAACCAGCTGCGGCGGATCGGCACCCAGGACGTGGAAGGACCGCTGGCTCCCATCACCCGGGTCCGGATCCCGAAATCCTTCAACGCCAAGGTGCCCAAGTCACGGCGCGACCTGGCGTCCTCGGTCCGGAACGCCCTCCGGGAAAACCGGCCCCCTGCGCCGCCGAGCCGGAATGACGACTTCGGCCGCGCCGCCGCCCTGCCGGACCAGGAACGGAAGATCGCCGAGCTGCGCCGCGAACTCCGTGCGCACCCGTGCCATGGCTGCAGCGAACGCGAGGACCACGCACGCTGGTCCGAGCGCTACTGGAAGCTCCGCCAGGAGACCGACGGGCTGGTGCGCCAGATCCAGGGCCGCACCAACACCATCGCCAAGACATTCGACCGGGTCTGCGGCGTCCTGTCCAGCTACGGCTACCTGGAAACCTCCGACGCCGGGGTGCTCACCATTAGCCCCGACGGGCAGCGCCTGCGCCGGATCTATGGCGAGAAGGACCTGCTGATTTCGCAGTCCCTGCGGCTGGGCGCCTTCAGCGACCTGGACGCCGCCGAGGTCGCCGCCCTCGCCAGCGTCCTGGTCTACCAGGCCAAACGTGAGGACCGCGGGCTCCGGCCCAAGATGCCGAGCGTGTCACTGGAATCCGCCGTCGACATCGTGGTGCGCGAATGGTCCGCCCTGGAGGACGTCGAGGAAGCCAGCAAGCTCCCCCTGACCGGTGAACCCGAGCTCGGCCTCGTCTGGCCCATTTTCAAGTGGGCCAAGGGCCGGCACCTGCAGGACGTCCTCAGCGGCACGGACCTGGCCGCGGGCGACTTCGTCCGCTGGGTCAAACAGGTCATCGACCTGCTCGACCAGCTGGCGAAGATCCCGTCGCTGGACCCCAGGGTCTCGCGGCTGTGCGCGGACGCGATCAAACTCATCAAGCGCGGCGTCGTCGCGTATTCCTCCGTGGCCTGACCGCCGCGGCCGGCCCCGGCCGGAACATCCCGCCGTCGAACACGTCCGGCCCGCGCCGGCCGCCAGCAACAAGGAGTCCCCGACCCATGACCGATTCACCGGCCGCCCCCGCGCCGCACAAGGTAACGCTGTACCGCAACGGCTCCGTGTACACCGCCGCCGACCCCTTTGCGACGGCGATGCTGGTCGACGGCGACACCGTCGCCTGGGTCGGCTCCGAGCAGGCGGCCTCCTCGATTGCCGACGCCTCGATGGAGGTCATCGACCTGCACGGCGCGCTCCTCGCCCCAGGCTTCGTCGATTCCCACGTCCATCTCACCGAGACGGGAATCGCCCTGGACTCGCTGCAGCTCGGCGGGGTCCGCTCGGCCCGGGAACTGCTCGACGCCGTTGCCGGCTTCTGCAACTCCGCTTCCAGCGCGGGCGGCACCGTGCTGGGCCACGGCTGGGACGAGACCCAGTGGACGGACTCCGCCCTGCCCACGGGCGAGGAACTGGAACGCGCCGCCGGCGGGCGGCAGGTCTACCTCTCCCGCGTCGACGTGCACTCGGCGCTCGTGTCCTCCTCGCTGGCGGCAGCCGCCGGCCTCCGCGCCGCCGGCAGCAACGATGCCGACGGTTCCGGGGCGGGCGGCCAGGTCAAGCGGGACGCGCACACGGCCGCCCGGCTGGCCGCGCGCCGGCTGCCCGCTGCGGCGCTCCGCGGCTACCAGCAGCGGGCCCTCGCGGAGGCGGCAGCCAACGGCTACGTGGCCCTGGCGGAAATGGCGGCCCCGCACATCGGCAGCGTCGAGGACCTCCGGCTCGCCGTTGCCTGGAACACCGGCCCGGACGCGGTTCCCGAGATCCTGCCGTACTGGGGCGAGCTGGCCGGCTCCGCGGAACATGCCCGGTCCATCCTGGACGGCCTGGGCGTGCCCGTCCTCGGGCTGGCGGGGGACCTGAACCTGGACGGCTCGATCGGTTCGCGGACCGCGGCCCTGCGGGAGGACTACAGCGACGCCGCGGGGGAGCGCGGCAGCCTCTACCTCTCGTCCGCGGAGGCGGCGGCCCACCTCGCGGCGTGCTCGCTGCTGGGGATCCAGGCAGGCTTCCACGTCATCGGCGACGCCGGCCTCGACGCCGCACTGGACGCGCTGGACCTGGCGGCGGCCGACGTCGGAGAGCAGAAGGTCCGCGCCGCGGGCCACCGCCTGGAACATGTCGAGCTCGCCGATGCGGAATCCATCCGCCGGCTGGCCAGCTACTCCGTGACGGTCAGCGCGCAGCCCGGCTTCGATGCCGCCTGGGGCGCGGCGGACGGCCTCTACCAGCAGCGTTTGGGGTCCCGGCGCAGCGGCATGAACCCCTTCGCCTCCCTCTACGCCGCGGGCGTCCCGATCTGCTTCGGCAGTGACAGCCCGGTCACGCCCCTGCGGCCCTGGTCCAGCGTCCGGGCCTGCCTGCAGCACAGCAACCCGGACGAGCGGATCTCCGCCCGCGCCGCGTTCCTCGGCCACACCCGCGCCGGCTGGCGGGCCGCCCGGTACCGGAACCCGATGGCCGGCCAGCTGGTACCCGGCGCCCCCGCCAGCTTCGCCGTGTGGGAGGTCGAGGAACTGATGGTCCAGGTGGCCGACGGCCGGGTCCAGTCCTGGAGCACGGACCCCCGCGCGCGGACGCCGCTGCTGCCGGCACTGGACGCCGGCTCCGAGCCGGTGTGCCTGCAGACGGTCAGGGACGGCCGGGAACTGTTCGCCAGCGGCTCGCTCCGGGGCTGACGGCAAGCGCCGAAGCGCCGGTCCGGCCCGAAACTTCGGCGGCCACAAGACGGCCCTGACCTGCGGCGACGGACGAAACGGCAGGTCACGGAGCGGTTGACAGATCGGGGCCGCCCCGTAGCATTGAGGGGCAACGGAGGGTTGTGTAAGCCGCAGACTCCGGACGTCCCCCGGCCAGTTCCAGGTTGCCGCAGCGCGGCAGCTTCCTCGGTCGTGGCCATGGGTACTCCCAGGGGGCGGGTCCACTTCGCACCAGAAAACGGTTCCGGCGGCGCTTTTCGCGCCCTGCCGCAACTGGCCCGAGGCGGGTGGACCTGCCCGGGGGACCGGCATCGGCCTCAGCGGCCCCGGCGACTCCCTATAATGGAGAGTTGCGCCTGGTGTCAGCTAAGCACTGACCGCCCGGCTCTCGACCGCTCCCTTCAAGGAAAGGCCCCGCTGTGCGTGTCCTCACGATCATCCCGACCTACAACGAGCTGGAATCGTTGCCCAAGACCCTCGGACGGCTGCGCACCGCGGTGCCAGGCTCCGATGTCCTGGTTGTCGACGACAACAGCCCCGACGGGACCGGGCAGCTGGCGGACCGCTTCGCCGCTGAGGACAGCCAGGTCCACGTCCTGCACCGCGCCGGCAAGGCCGGACTCGGAGCGGCCTACATCGCCGGTTTCAAGTGGGGACTCGACGCCGGTTACGACATCCTCGTGGAGATGGACGCCGACGGCTCGCACCAGCCGGAGCAGCTTCCGCAGTTGATCGAGGCCGTGGAGCAGGGGGCCGACCTGGCCATGGGTTCCCGCTGGGTTCCCGGCGGCAGTGTCGTCAACTGGCCTCTGTACCGGCAGGCGATCTCCCGTGTGGGCAGCACCTATGCGCGGATCATGCTGGGCATCAAGATCAAGGATGTCACCGGCGGGTTCCGTGCGTTCCGCCGGAGCACGCTGGAGAAACTGGACCTGAACACCGTCGACTCGGTCGGCTACGGCTTCCAGGTGGACCTGGCCTGGCGCGTCGCCAAGCTCGGCCTGACGATCGTCGAACGCCCCATCACATTCGTCGAGCGCGAACTGGGCGATTCGAAGATGAGCGGAAACATCGTGGTCGAAGCGATGATCAACGTCACCCGGTGGGGCCTCACCGCCCGCTGGAACACGCTCGCCGGAAAGCTCGCCGGCAAAAAAGCCTCCCGGTAGCGCCGCTGGAGACAGCCTCGCCCGAAAGGGAAAAGCAAGGGCCGGTCATGCAACGTCAATGACGTGGCATGGCCGGCCCTTGCTTTGAAGTGGCGGGTGCGGGGCTGTCTAGGCCGAGCGCCGTTCGCCGCGGCGTTCACGCAGGATCGTGAGACGGTCTTCGAGGATCTGCTCGAGTTCGGGCAGCGACCGGCGTTCCAGGAGCATGTCCCAGTGCGTGCGGACTGCTTTCTCGTTGAGGTTCACGGGGCGTTCGCCGTCGACGAGCAAGGCTTCCTTGCCGGTCTTCGACACCCATACCGGGGGGATCTCGGCTTCGGAGGAGAAGGTCACGAATACCTGCTCGCCGTCCGCGCAGCGGTACTCGACCCGCTGGCGCGGAGCCGGCTCGACACCGGATTCGGTCTCCATGCTCTGTGCGCCAAGGCGCATACCCCGCAGGCTGCGATCGCTCATCTTTTCTCCCTCTATTCGGTTCGCAGGGTCATGCCCTGCGTTAGCCGGGGGCTGTGAGACCGCGCCGGACTACTGTTTGCATTGCGCCGTTTCACTGGACCCAAACCGGATGAATCGTCACAGGATAAAACGCTTAGCGAAGCTTAATTGTTCCGCCGGACTGAACCAGCCGGACAAATATTCAAGTATACGGGAACAGGGCACCCCGGGTAAAGCCTGCAGGGGTGCGGCGGGGTTCCGCGCAGCGCAACGGGGAGGCATCCGCCGCGCGGATGCCTCCCCGTTCGTTGAAGAGCCTAGGCCTCCGGGTGCCCCGGGAAACCGGCGGGCCCTGCGGCCGGACCGGCGGCAGGCGCAGCCGGGCGGGTCGCTGCGGGTTCCGCCGCGGCGTCGGAATCGGGGCCGAACAGCCCGTCATTGAACTGGCCGTCCTTGCTGCCGCCCAAGGCGTTGCCGATGCCCTTGAGGGCTTCGCCGACTTCGCTCGGGATGATCCACAGCTTGTTGGCCGAGCCCTCGGCGATCTTCGGGAGGGTCTGCAGGTACTGGTAGGCGAGGAGCTTCTGGTCCGGGTTGCCCTTGTGGATCGCGTCGAAGACCTTCTGGATGGCCTGGGCCTCGCCGTCGGCCCGGAGGATCGCCGCCTTCGCGTCGCCTTCGGCCTTCAGGATCGAGGACTGCCGCTGGCCCTCGGCGGTGAGGATGGCGGACTGCTTGGTGCCTTCCGCGGTCAGGATCGCGGCGCGGCGGTCACGCTCGGCGCGCATCTGCTTCTCCATCGAGTCCTGGATGGAGTGGGGCGGATCGATCGCCTTGAGCTCCACCCGGGAGACCCGGATGCCCCAACGGCCGGTCGCTTCGTCCAGGACGCCGCGGAGCTGCCCGTTGATCTGGTCACGTGAGGTCAGGGCCTCTTCGAGGTTCAGGCCGCCGACGACGTTGCGGAGTGTCGTGGTGGTGAGCTGTTCAACGGCCTGGATGTAGTTGGCGATCTCGTACGTGGCTGCCCGCGCGTCGGTGACTTGGAAGTAAACCACCGTGTCGATGGAGACGACGAGGTTGTCCTCGGTGATCACCGGCTGCGGCGGGAAGGAGACCACCTGTTCACGCAGGTCAAGCAGCGGCAGCAGCCGGTCCACGAACGGGATCAGGATCGTGAGGCCGGGATTCAGCGTGCGCTGGTACTTGCCCAGCCGTTCCACGACGCCGGCGCGGGCCTGCGGGACAATCCGCACCGCCCGGACGAGCACGATTATTACGAACGCAACGAGAACCAGCAGCACGATTGCGACTGCGATATCCATACATCACCTATTCCCCAGATTGGTCTTGCTATGGTGTGCGGCGGTTTCCCGCCGCCTGCCCGGTGCCGGTGGCGGCCGCCGGAATTCGTGCGGGTGCTACTGGATGGCGGTTTCCGGCTGCGGTGCCACGACGGCCGTGGCGCCGTCGATCGCGCTGACGATCGCGTGCTGCCCGGGTGCCAGGACTCCGGTTTCGGAGCGGGCGCTCCAGACGTCGCCGCCGATCTTGACCAGGCCGCCGGTTGCGGTCACCGGCTCCATAACAAGGGCGGATTCGCCGATCAGCCGTTCGACGTTGCTGCGGCGGTCGGCCGGGCCTTTATGCAGGTGTTTAAGCGCTACGGGACGGACGAAGCCGATCATCAGGAGGGACACCACGCAGAAGGCCACGACCTGCAGGCCCAGGTCGGCGCCGGCCAGGGCCGCCACCAGTCCGGCGAGGGCGCCGCCGCCGAGCATGATGAAGAACAGGTCGAGGGTGATCATCTCCACCACGGCAAACACCAGGAACACCGTGAGCCACAGCGCCCACCAGTTTTCGGGTAGCCATTCGAACATCTTTTCCCCCTTTGCCCCGGGGGCTGCAGGTGCAGACCCTCAGTCACTGTGATTCCATCCTAAGCCGAACGGCAACGCCTGCGGAGGGCCGGGTTACGCACTTGGCGAAAGTGGCCAAGTCGTTACCTTCGGGCACTCCTTTGGCGCTGGTGGAGCCACTAGCGGAGCGGTGAGAAAACGCTGATCCGGAACCGGGCCGACACGGCGGTCAACGGCGGCAGCCCGGCGGCGAGGGACGCCAGCGCTCCGCGGTCCAGGTGGTGTCCGGCGGGGCCCATCAGCGCCAGCCGGGCGACGTCCCCCGGGGACAGCTGGAGCGGCACGTCCAGGTTGTCCGCGGAGAGCGCCGAAAAGTGTCCCGCGAGCGAGGCCGCGAGCCGCTCGTCCTTCGCGGGTTCGATTCCGAGCATGCCTGTCTGGCCTGCCACCTCCTCGAGGTGGCCCGGCCGGGGAGTGACGACCACCAGCCGGCCGCCCGGGCGGAGCACCCGGGCGAACTCCGCCGCGTGGCGCGGCGCGAAGACCACGGTGACGACGTCGACGGCGTCGTCGGCGACCGGCAGCGGCTGCCACACGTCCCCGACAAGGTTGATGGCCTCCGGGTTCAGTTTTGCGGCCCGGCGGAGCGCGAACTTGGAGATGTCCAGCCCGACCGCCCGCGCGGGTGTTCGGTCCAGCGCCGCACGGTCCAGCAGGGCCCGGAGGTAGTGGCCGGTGCCGGTTCCGGCGTCCAGCACCGTCCCCGGCGTTTCAGCGGTTCCGCCGGCGAGGGCCGGGACCGCCAGTTCCGCCACGGCCGCGGCGAGCGGACGGTAATGGCCGGCGGAGAGGAAATCGAAGCGTGCCGCCACCATGTCTGCCGTGTCCGCTTCGAAAACGGTGCCTTTGCCGACGAGGAAGTTGAAGTACCCTTGTTTCGCCGCGTCAAAGCGGTGGCCGGCCGGACACCCGAGGGTGCGGCCGGCGTCGTCGCTGAATCCGAGGCGGTTCCGGCAGACCGGGCACAGCAGCGGGGCAGCGGAGGCGGGGGGCATAGTGTCCATCCTAGGGGCGGCGTGCCCGGCCCGGGCCGGCAGGGCCGCGCCGTCCGGCGTCCACGCCCGCAGGGTGAGCCATTTCACAGTGGAGGAAACTGGGGCTAGGCTCTCACACGTGAAATCCGAACATCTGCCGCTGCTGAATTCCGTCTCCGCCCCTGCCCTGCATCCGGACGGCACCCGTGCCGTGGTGTCCGTGATCCGGCCCGACTTCGACGCAGACGCCTACGTTGGCCAGCTGTGGACGGTGCCGCTGGACCCGGACCGGCCCGCGCGCCGCCTGACCCGCGGGTTCCGCGACACGGCGCCGGACTTTTCCCCGGACGGGCAGGTGCTGGCGTTCCTGCGCGCCGCGGCCGGCGGCAAACCCCAGCTCCATGTCGTGGAGGCCGCCGGAGGGGAGCCGCAGCCCGTCACCGATGCGCCGCTGGGAGTGTCGGCATTCGCCTGGTCGCCGGATTCCCGGCACGTTGTCTACAGCGCCCGGACTCCGGAGGAGGGCCGCTACGGCAGTACCGAGGGGGTTTCCGCCGGCGGCGAGGACGCGCGGCTGATCACCGACTACCAGTACCGGATGAACGGCGTCGGGTATACCGCGGACAAGCCGGTCCAGCTCTTCCTCGTCGAGGTCCCGGACCCCGGCGCGGAACCCAAGGTGGCGCCCCAGGGCAGGGCGCTGAAGGCCCGTACCGCGGCACCTGCGGGCCGGCCCGAGCCCGACGCCGGCCCGACGCCGGCCGGGCTGGTGCCGGCCGCGCGCCAGCTCACCTCCGCTGCCACCGACCACACCGGCGCGAGCTTCAGCACCGACGGGCGCAGCATTTACTTCACAGCCGCCCTGCATGAGGGCAGCGACAACGATCTCGCCAGCGGCATCTACCGCATCGCGGTGGGGGAAGGCTCCGCAGGAGCGGAAGCAGAAGGGGAGCCGGAACTGGTCGCCCCGGCCAACACCGGCCGGCAGAGCGTCCACGCCGTCCGCGAGTCACGGGACGGGCAGTGGCTGTTCTTCCTCGCCCAGGACCTCGGCCCGTCGGGCCAGGACTTCGTGGCGCGCAACACCGCGCTCTACGTGATGCCGGCAGGCGGCGGCGACGCCACCCGCCTGAGCGACGTCGAGACGATGGACCTCGGCTGCAACGGCAGGCTCGAACCGGGGGGTCCGGACTCGGTGCTGCCGCTGAACAACGCACGGGGAACGGTCGAGCTGCTGGAGTTCCAGGCCTCCGGGAAGCACGGGGTACTGGTCCGCGGCGAGCGTGTGGTGACGGGTGGCGCCGCCAACGGCGGTTCGCTGGTGGTCAGTTTCGCCGACGCCTCGACCGCGGGCGACGTCGCCGTGGTCGACGGCGGGCAGCTGCGGGTACTGACCGATTTCTCGGCGCCGCTGCGCTCCGGCGCCGGAATCATCGAACCGCTCGAGCTCACCGTCCCGTCCGGCGACGGCTACCCCGTCCACGGCTGGCTCGTGAAACCGCCGGGCCGGGGACCCCACCCGGTCCTGCTGAACATCCACGGCGGCCCGTTTGCCCAGTTCACGGGGGCACTTTTCGACGAGGCGCAGGTCTACGCCGCGGCAGGGTACGCCGTCCTGATGTGCAACCCCCGTGGGTCCGCCGGCTACGGCCAGCAGCACGGGCGCGCCATCAAGGAGCAGATGGGCACCCTGGACATGCAGGACGTACTGGCCTTCCTCGACGGCGCGCTCGGCAAGTTCGAGGAACTCGACGCCGCTGCGCTCGGCATCATGGGAGGTTCCTACGGCGGCTACCTTACCGCCTGGACCATCAGCCACGACCACCGCTTCAGGGCCGCCATCGTGGAACGCGGATTCCTCGATCCCGTAAGTTTCACCGGTTCCTCCGACATCGGCTGGTTCTTCGGCGGGGAGTACACCGGCCGTTCGGAAGAGCAGATGGCGGCGCAAAGCCCGATGGCCCGGGTGGAGCAGGTCCGCACACCGTCCCTGGTCATCCACAGCGAGGAGGACCTCCGGTGCCCGGTGGAACAGGGCCAGCGGTATTTCACCGCCCTGAAACAGCTCGGCGTGGAGGCCGCGTTCCTGGTCTTCCCCGGGGAGAACCATGAACTCTCACGGGCCGGGACGCCGCACCACCGCAAGCAGCGCTTCGACCAGATCCTCCAGTGGTGGTCCCGCCACCTTCCGACGGCGGCAAACCCCGCCCCCGCGGCGCGGGGCTGAGAAGGAGCGGCCGGAGCGTCACGGGCCCGGGAGGAACCCAAGTTCCTTCCGGGCGAGGCTGATGTCGGGCTGCGCCCAGCGTGCGGAGTACTCGGCGTTGCTGCTGATGGAGCGCAGCTCGGCCCGGTCCAGATACAGGATGCCGTGCACGTGGTCGGTCTCGTGCTGGACGATCCGCGCCTGCCAGCCCGTGAATTCTCGCTGCTGCCTGGTTCCATCCGGCGCCGTGAAATCCAGCCGCACCGACTCGGGCCGGTTCACGGCGGCCTGAAGTCCGTTCACGGAGAGGCACCCCTCATAGAACGCCACGGTGGCTGCATTCGTCGGCTGGTAGGAGGGGTTGAGCATGGCGAAGAACGGCAGCGGCTCCCGTCCGCGGGCAGCGGCGACCTCGGGATCGACGTCGAACTGGTCCTCGAGCACGGCGAGCTGCAGCGGTATGCCGAGCTGGGGCGCCGCCAGGCCCACGCCGGGCGCCTTGTGCATCACGCTGCGCATCAGGTCGATCAGCTGGCCCAGTTCGGCGCCGCTCAACTGCCCGTCGAAGGGCGCGGCGAGCTGGCGCAGCACCGGATGTCCGGCCTGGACTATGGCGGGGAGGACTCCGGCAGTGAGCACCTGCTGGACGGTTTCGTGGATGCGGGCGGCGCTGAAGTCAGTGGGCTTGGCGTCAGGAGACATGGCACCACACTACTGGCGTCCGCAAGCCGTTGTAATGAATTCGTAGATGCGTCCACGCAGCAGCGCTCCGGCGTCGACTTTCAGGACGCCGTCCCGCCCGCCCGCGGATACCCGCACGGGCAGCAGGGTGCCCACTTTGTCGTCCGCGATGGCGTGCGGATCGCAGCGTGCCGGCCGGATCCCCAGCCGGAACTGCTGGCTGGCGCCGCCGGCGTGCACCGAGACGGAGCGCGGCCAGGGGGCGCTTGGGTCCTCTTCGAGCAAGGTGGTCCCGTCGATCCGGTTGATCGTCAGGGTCCCGGTTGAACCGGGATTCACGGCCCCGGGGGTGCTCCGCGGCGTGATGGCAAGTGTCAGCACGGCGCTCTGCGCGTCGGCCGCGACCTCGAGTTCCGGTTCCAGCCGCAGCCCGGCGACCGCAGCGGCCGCCTGGGCCAGACACATTTCCGCGTTGTTCCGCTCCAGCACCCTATGGGGATCAGCAGCGGGCACCGTTGTGGCGGGCACGGTTGTAACGGGGCCGCTGGACGGGGCAAAGCGGAGTTCCACGGCCGCGCCCCCGTTCGCCGGCGCCGTCCGGATTCCGCACGCGGGTGCGCGCAGTTGTGCCGGCAGGATCTTCGTCTGGCCGGGCGGGAGCTCGATGCCGCCCGGCGCCGGCTGCCACTCGATGGGGCCGGCAAAGAGCGGGCTGGCCACGGCGGCGCTGAGCACCGTCAGCGGCCCGGCGGTGTTGTTCGTCAACTGCAGGGCGATGATCTGCTGGCTGTAGTTGTCGCGGAGCTGGTTGATCCCCGCGGTGATCGGGGCCGCCGCCGCGGGTGTCAGCGTCGGCGGCCCGGACGAGCTGCCGGTCCCTGTCGAACCGCCGGTCCCTGTCGCACTGCCGGTGCCGGATCCACCGGCGCTGCAGGAGGCGGTCAGGGCGAGGGCAGCGCCGGCGGCGGCCAGTCTGGCGGCCGGTCCGGGGACCAGGGGCTGACGGTTCGCGCCGGCCGGGCGTCGCAGGAGCGGGGGGAATCGGCCCATGGGGCCAGTGTATTCCGGGCGCAGGCCCGTGCGGGCGCGGCCTTGCCGGTGCGTTCGGCTAGTCTCGTTCCATGACTTCACGGGCCCCTTTGGATTGCGTCCTCGCGCTGCTGCACGCTATCGAGGGCGGCGGCGGTGCGGCGGAGGTCGCCCCGCTCCTGGCCGGGGACTACACCCTGAACGAGGCGCCGCATCTGCTGGCTCCGGCCGGTACAACCAGGAACCGGGACGAGGCCCTGGCCGGGGCGGACGCAGCCCGGGACGTCGTCTCCGGGCAGCGGTTCGTGGTGCGGCGCACGACGTGTGAGGGCAACCGTGTGGTGGTGGAGGCCGACTGGAGCGCCACCCTGCTGATGGACCTGCCGCACTGGGACGCCGGTGACGTCATCCGGGCCAGAGTCGCGTCCGTCTTTGAGGTCCGGGACGGCCGGGTCGTCAGCCAGGACAGCTACGACTGCTACTTCACGCCCCCGCCCGCCTGAGCCGGGCTGCCGTTCGAACGGTGCCGTCGTTAGAACGGTGCCGTCGTTAGAACGGTGCCGTCGTTAGATCGGTGCGCGGCGCTCCTTGGGCATTGCTTACTGCATGGTGAACCGGCGGGCCACGAACCCGTTGACGGCGGGCACGGCGGCGGCCGCGGCGACGGCGCGGTTCCGCACGGCCCACGGCCCAGCGGTCAGGGGTCGGCCCAGTGCCATGTTGATTTCTGACTGGCGTGCCGCCCGGGCGGCCGCGGCCGTGCGGCGGGTCTCGAAGTTCCGTAGCGCCGCCCCCACGTCCGCGCCGTGCAGCGACGCGAGCACCAAAGGAGCCAGCGCGGCGGCGTCCAGCCAGCCCAGGTTCATGCCCTGCCCGCCGATCGGGCTAATCTCGTGGGCGGAGTCGCCGATCAGCACCGTCCGGCCCGTCACCATCCGGCGTACCAGCCGGGTCCGGACGCCAAACCGGCTCAGCATGCTGTTGCTCCCGGGATCGACGTCGATTCCGGTGCGTTCCCTGACCGTTTGAACGAGCCAGCCGGCGTCCCCGCCGTCTCCGGGGTCCGCGAGGCGCACCACCCAGCGCCGCAACGCCCCCGGCAGCGGGAAGGACTCCACGATCCCCGCGGATTCCAGGAACAGGGCCGCGTCCGGACCGAACCGGGTTGTGTCCGCGAAGTCGCCCATCAGGTAGCTGTCCCGGTAATCCCTGGCCCGGACGGCCGTCCCGAGCAGTTGCCGGACCGTGGACCGGACACCGTCGGCGGCAATGGCTAGGGCCGCCGTGTAGCGAACCGCCGAGCCGCCCGCTGTGGCCTCCGCGGTGACCTGGCCGCCGTCGTCGTGCAGCCCCGTGACCCGGACGCCGCGGTGCACGGCGTCCGGGTCGAGCTGCCGGACGCGTTGCTCCAGGACCGCTTCGGTGCGGGACTGGGGCAGGGCGAGGACAAACGGGAAGCCCTCTGAGACCCCGGCGAAGGACATCCGCGCGAGCGTCCGGCCGCCGCCGACGGCGATGCCGCGCCGGATCGGGACCCCTTCGGCCACCATGGCCGGGGCCACGCCGATGCCCTGCAGCGCGTCCAGCGACGGGGGATGGATGCCGATGGCCCGGGAGTGCGGTTCTGCGCCGGTCCGCTGTTCCAGGACGCGCACGCTCACGCCGTGCTGGAGCAACAGCGCGGCCATGAACAACCCCACCGGGCCGCCGCCGATCACCAGGACGTCAGCCATGAGCCCTGTCCCGGTCGAGGACCAGCAGGTTACGGAAGGGGGCGCGGCGGATGACGGTCCAGCCCGGGGGAGCGGTGGCCTGGAGTTCGGCGGCGGTGTAGCTGCGGCGGATCGAGGTGAGGCCATCCTGCCTGATGTAGGAGCCCGTGAAGGGCCAGGATCCGGCGAAGAAGAGGGCATAGGCGGCCGGGCTGCGCCGGAGGTCGTTGTGGATGACCCGGCCGTGGCACAGACCGGCGGACTCGGCCAGAAACGCCGGGAGTTCGTCCTCGGGCAGATGGTGCAGCACGTGGTTGGACACCACCAGGTCGAAGCTGCGGCCTTCGCCGGCGAGCTGGGCAGCCGTGGACTGACGGAACGTCACGCCTGCGCCCCGGTGCCGTTCGGCGGCGAAGCGGCTGGCGCGCGGATCCGGATCGATCGCCGTGATCTCCAGCTGGAGCCCATCCCGGGCGGCCCAGCGGGAGAGCATCACCGGCACGTCGCCGCCGCCGCAGCCAATGTCCAGCAACGTCGCGGGACCCTTCCGCAGGCGTGGCCTGAGCTGGCTCCGGTAGATGCCGCGCCAGCCGGAGACGGCCCGGTTCACGAGCGCGAACTGGGCATAGGTGCGGTCCAGCCGGACCGGATCACAGCCGGGCAGGTCCATCTCCTCAACGGCGTGCGCCGCACGTTCCCGCAGCGGGTGCACCGGGTCTCAGGCCAGGGCCGATTCCGGCTGGGCGGTCCCGGTCTTCGTGGACTCCGCCTCCGCCGCATCCGCGCTCAGCGTTGGCGCGTCCTCACGGCGCGGGCTGCTGAGCTTGGTGAACAGCGCCGTCTCCACCGTCAGCCCCGGCCCGAACGCCATGGAGCAGATCCGTTCCGCGCCGTCGTCCTCACCCTCCGCCGGCGGCAGATCAAGGATGTGCCTGAGCACGAAGAGGACCGTGGCGCTGCTCATGTTCCCGAAGTTGCGCAGGGTCTCACGGGCCGGGACCAGCTGCTCGTCGCTCAGCTCCAGCCTGGACTGGACCTTGTCCAGGATGCTGCGGCCGCCGGGGTGGATGGCCCAGTGCCGGATGTCGCGGTAAGGAAGGCCCCGCAGGGCACCTTCCCGGGAGAGGAGCGGTTCCAGGGCGCCGATGATGTGGTCATCGATGATGTGCGGGACGTAGTTCCCCAGGACCATCTCAAAGCCCTCATCGCCGATATTCCACGCCATGGATTCCTCGCCGACCGGGGTCAGGACGGTCTCGAAGTGGTCCAGCTGCAGGAGCGCCGGTTCGTCCGGGCGCTCCTGGGCGGTGACGATGGCAGCGGCCGCGCCGTCGGCAAACAACGCCGAGCCCATGATGGTGTCCGGGTCGTTCGAGGTCCGGACGTGCAGTGAGCAAAGCTCGGCGCAGACGACCAGGACGACGGCGTCGGGATCGGCCTCGCAGAAGGACTTGGCCGCCCGCAGGGCGGGGAACGCCGCGTAACAGCCCATGAATCCGAGGTGGTAGCGCTGAACGGCGGGATCCAGGCCGAGGGCCCGGACGATTTTGTAGTCCGGGCCGGGGTTGAAGAACCCGGTACAGGACACGGTGACGAGGTGGGTGATGTCCGGGGAAGCGATCCCTGGACAGGCGTCCAGGGCCTTCTGCGCTGCCTCGATGAAGAGTTTGGTGGCCTCGGTGGCGAAAATGTCGTTGCGGACCTTGGTGCTGGGGCTCAGCAGCAGCCCCGTGCCGGCGTTGAAAAACCGCGGGTTCTCCGCCTGGTGGTCCTTGGTCAGTTCCGCGACGGCCGTATGGCGGGTGTCGATGGCGGCGGAATCAAAGCAGGTGCTGACCAGGCGGGTGCCGAGCCTAGTGAGCCCCGGCTGGGCCGCGAAAACGTCCCGGGCCTCCGTCTGGATCAGGACAGTGGGCGGGACAGCAGTTTCCAGGGACCTCAGGTAGACCGTCATGGTTCATTCTCAGTGAGGTCGGCGCAGAAGACAATGGATTCGCCTGCGGCTGCGGGCTCGAAGCTGGTTAGATAGAGCCAGACGACGCCGGCGGAGACCGCGGACGCGGCCCCGCCCAAGAGATGGAGACACCATGAGCATGGCTACGACGTCGGACACGCAGCCGGATGCGCAGCCGGACACGCAGCCGCGTGCGCTGCATGTTGCCGACACCCACGATCTGATCCGTGTGCAGGGCGCCCGCGAGAACAACCTCAAAGACATCAGCATCGAGATCCCGAAACGACGGCTGACGGTGTTCACCGGCGTCTCCGGCTCGGGCAAGAGCTCGCTCGTTTTCGCCACCATCGCCGCTGAATCGCAGCGGATGATCAACGAGACCTACAGCGCCTTTGTACAGGGGTTCATGCCCAACCTGTCGCGGCCGGACGTGGACCACCTGGAGGGGCTGACGACGGCGATCATCGTCGACCAGGAGCGGATGGGCGCGAACCCCCGCTCCACAGTGGGCACCGCCACCGACGCGAACGCCATGCTCCGGATCCTCTTCAGCCGGCTGGGATCGCCGCACATTGGGCCCCCCACGGCGTTTTCCTTCAACGTCCCCACGCGGAAAGCCAGCGGGGTGATGAGCACCGAGAAGGGCGGCAGGGTCGAGAAAAGCGTTGTCCAAAACGCGGTCTACCTCGGCGGGATGTGTCCGCGCTGCGAGGGCATGGGCGCCGTCTCCGACTTCGACCTCACCGCGCTCTACGACGACAGCAAGTCACTCGCCGGAGGCGCCCTGACGGTCCCCGGCTACAGCATGGACGGCTGGTACGGCCGCATCTTCAGCGGCGCCGGCTTCGACATGGACAAGCCGATCGCGAAGTTCACCAAGAAGGAAATGCACGACCTCCTCTACAAGGAGCCGACCAAGATCAAGGTCGAGGGCATCAACCTGACCTACGAGGGCCTGATCCCGAAGATCCAGAAATCGATGCTCTCCAAGGACGTCGACGCGATGCAGCCGCACATCCGGGCGTTCGTGGAGCGCGCCATCACGTTCCAGGCCTGCCCCGAGTGCGACGGCACGCGGCTCAGCGCGGAGGCCAGGTCCTCAAAGATCCAGGGCAAAAACATTGCCGAGCTGTGCGAGATGCAGATCAGCGACCTGGCCGGGTGGGTCCGCGGGCTCACCGAACCCTCGGTCGCGCCGCTCCTCAAGGGCCTGCAGCACCTGCTCGACTCGTTCGCCGAAATCGGACTCGGCTACCTCTCGCTGGACCGGCCGGCGGGCACGCTGTCCGGGGGAGAGGCCCAGCGCACCAAGATGATCCGGCACCTCGGCTCGTCCCTCACGGACGTCACCTACGTCTTCGACGAGCCGACGATCGGCCTGCACCCGCATGACATCGAGCGGATGAACCGGCTCCTGCTGCAGCTGCGCGACAAAGGCAACACGGTGCTCGTCGTCGAGCACAAGCCGGAGACCATCGCCATCGCCGACCACGTCGTTGACCTTGGGCCCGGGGCCGGCACCGAGGGCGGGCGCGTCTGCTTCGAGGGAAGCGTGGAGGGCCTGCGGAGGAGTGACACCATCACCGGGCGCCACCTCGATGACCGGGCGAGGGTCAAGGAATCGGTGCGTAAACCGTCCGGGACGCTCGCGGTGTTCGGCGCCTCGACACACAACCTCAAGGACGTCGACGTCGATATCCCGCTCGGGATGCTGTGCGTGCTCACGGGCGTGGCCGGGTCGGGCAAGAGCTCGCTGATCCAGGGGTCGGTCGCCGGCCGGGACGGCGTGGTGGTGATCGATCAGGGGGCGATCAAGGGGTCCCGGCGCAGCAACCCGGCGACGTACACGGGCCTTCTCGAGCCGATCCGCAAGGCGTTCGCCAAGGCCAACGGCGTCAAGCCGGCCCTGTTCAGCTCCAACTCGGAAGGCGCCTGTCCCACCTGCAACGGCGCGGGCGTCATTTTCACCGAGCTGGGCGTGATGGCCACCGTCGAGTCCACCTGTGAGGACTGCGAGGGCCGGAGGTTCCAGGCGTCAGTTCTGGAATACCAGTTGGGCGGCCGCAACATCGCCGACGTGCTGGCCCTGTCGATGACCGAGGCCGAGGCGTTCTTTGGTGCCGGCGAGGCGAAGACGCCGGCGGCGCACAAGATCCTCCACCGGCTCGTGGACGTCGGGCTGGGCTACCTGACCCTGGGACAGCCGCTCACCACGCTGTCCGGCGGCGAGCGGCAGCGGGTCAAGCTGGCCACCCAGATGGCCGAAAAGGGTGATGTTTACGTCCTCGACGAGCCCACCACCGGCCTGCACCTGGCCGATGTCCAGAACCTGCTGGGCCTCCTCGACCGCCTTGTGGACTCCGGCAAGTCGGTCATCGTCATCGAACACCACCAGGCCGTCATGGCGCACGCCGACTGGATCATCGACCTCGGACCCGGCGCCGGCCACGACGGCGGCCGGATCGTCTTCGAGGGGACACCGGCCGAGCTGATCGCAGCCCGCAGCACCCTCACCGGCGAGCACCTGGCGGCCTACGTCGCCCGGTGACCGCGTCCCTGTGAGGTCAGCCTCGCCGTCTCCTGCCAGAACTCGTCCACGCGCGCATTCCAGTCGTCCGGGACCTCCTGGAAGGGCTGGTGGGATTCCTGCGGCATCACCTCGAAATGTGCACCCGGTATGTGACGGGCCACGGCCTCACCCAGTTCCGGCCTGGTCATGGGATCCACTCCGCCGGCCAAGACAAGCGTGGGAGCGTTGATCTGGCCCAACCGGCTTCCCGTCTCGTGGACCACGAACGCGTCCAGGAACTTCAGGAAATCCTCGGTGGACTGCTGATGCGGGAATGCGAGGGCGTCCTCGATGATCTGGCTAACCATTCCGCTGTTGTGTGCCCGTGGGGTATAGACAAGCAGGAAGAAGAACTCCAGGAAAGCACGAGCGTCTGGTGCCAGGTTGGCCTGCCAGTGGATGGACCGGGCAAGCGTCTTCATGTACTCGTCCATTCCGGGCCACGTGCTCTGCAGCACCAGGCTTCGTACCAGCTTCGGGTGCCGGAGAGTAAGCTCCTGGGCGATGATGCTGCCGCCGGAGAACCCCGCGACATGTGCTGAGGAGATGTTGAGACCCCGCAGCACTGCAGCCGCGTCGTCCGCCATCGCCTCGACCGTCGGTTGCCCCTCCGGCATGGCCGTGCGGCCCGCACCCCGGTTATCGAACGCTGTCATCCGGTAGCGGTCCGCCAGTCCGTCCAGCTGGAACTGCCAAGACTCGACAGTGTCCCCCAGCCCGCCGATCAGCAGTACATCCGGACCGTCGCCGCCCTGCTCCGTCCAGATTTCCAGTTCCCCGGCATTCACATACCGGCCCATTCCGGCCCTCCTGTCTTGCTCAGCCGCCGCTGAACGGTCCAGCCGCTGCCGGCGACGGCCCGCACGCGGCAACCCGCCTCGCAATTAATTCGTAATTTACTCTTCTGTGCGTGGGGTGCCTAGGCACGGCTGCCTGTTGTCCGTTGTCCGGCGCCGCGGGCGAATCTATACTGTGGACACCGCGAGACTGTGAACACCGCGAGCTGTTCCAGTGCCTTGGCGGCCGGAAGTATCGCCCTGCAGCGCCGACCCCGGCGAGATCAATTCCACTACTGGACCTGGGGTACGAACCCCCATGGCACGGAGGCAGCAGACCGATGAACACAGTGCATCAGGAGGAGCAGGCCGGCGACGAGGACCGCGCCCTGGCGGAGTTACGCGGGCAACTGGCGGGGTCGGTGATCGAACCGCAGGATCCGTTGTACGACGAGGCTCGGGCAGTATGGAACGGCATGATCGACGTGCGCCCGCGGGCGGTCATCCGCGCGGGAGCCGTCGGAGACATTGATCCCGTCATTCGCACGGCCCGGCGCACGGGCCTGCCGCTAGCCGTTCGCGGGGGCGGGCACAATATTGCCGGCCACGGCACTGTCGACGGCGGCCTGGTCTTGGATCTTGGCCAGTTGCGCCGCGTGGAGGTCGATGTGGAAAACCGGCTCGTGACCGTCGAACCCGGAGCGACTCTGGCAGACGTGGACCGGGCCACCACCGCGCACGGACTGGCCGTGCCGCTTGGCGTGATCAGCGCCACCGGGGTCGCCGGGCTGACCCTCGGCGGAGGGGTGGGCTGGCTGACCCGGTCCAACGGGCTGAGCCTGGACAACCTGGCCTCCGCTGATGTCATCACCGCCACCGGAGAGCACCTGCACGCCAGCGAACAGGAAAACCCCGAGCTGTTCTGGGGGTTGCGCGGCGGGGGCGGAAACTTCGGGGTGGTCTCCTCCTTCACCTTCCGGGCCCGGCCGCTGCCGGCTGCCGTACTGGGTGGAAACTTTTTCTACCGCCCGACCCGCTGGAAACGAGCGCTGAGCGCTTTCGACCGGTGGACGCAGGATCTCCCCGAGGAGATGAACCCGATCGTCTCCTTCCTGGTGTTCCCGCCCGACTTCGAGATGGGGGAGGAGCCGTGGATGATCATCGGCTTTGCGTGGGCCTCGGAGGACCACCAGCCCGGACTCGAGCTGATCGAGCAACTGCGCACCGCCGCGCCCCCGGACGAGGAGGAAGTCGCGCCGACCGCCTGGCCGGCGTGGCAGTCTGCCATGGACAGCCTCTTTCCCAAGGGCTCCCGGGGGTACTGGAAAAACCTGTCGTTTTCCCGGATGGACGACGACGCCGTCGACGTTCTGGTCGGTTTCGCCTCCGAGGTGACCTGGTTCGGGACCGGGATCGATATCCACCACATGCAAGGGGCCTTCGGGCGTGTGCCGGAGGAGGCCACCGCGTTTCCCAACCGCTCGGCGAAGTACTGGCTGAACATCTACGGCTACTGGACCGACCCGGCGGAAGACGAGCGGCTGAGCGCATTCGCCCGGAAGGCCCACGCTCTCATGCAGCCGTTCGGCGAGCACGGCCAGTACGTCAACTTCCTCGGCGCAGAAGCCGGACAAGACGTCATCGAGGCCGCGCGTGAGGCCTACGGGCCGGACACATATGACCGGCTGGTGGCACTGAAGAACCGCTTCGACCCGGACAACCTCTTCCGGCTTAACCACAACATCGTGCCGACCTCCGCCTGAGACAGCAAAGGCAGGCGCGCGCGCCAACACTCCGCAGCGGTGGAAGAGAGCCCCGGTGGGTTTCGGCACATGCTATCTTGACGCTGAAGCGAGGCCGCTGGCTGCTACACACCGGCACGTCCCGCTGATTCCAGGCAACCGATCAACGGGGGATGGTCATGACGGAGACTTCTATAGAAAGCGTCCCGGCGCTTGAGGACGGCGGGGCAATGGAACTCGTCCGCGCCCCTGCGTGGGAGGCCCAGTACAAGCTCGGCAACGACGACGGCGAGGTGGCGCATATGTTCTGCTGCCGGGACCTGGACTGGAGCAAGTCCATGTGCGGCTACGAGGACCCGGACCCGGTCATCATGCATGAGGCGACGAATGTCTGCACAATGTGTGTGGAAGCCGCTGGTGGCCCTGAAGGTCCGATTGCCTCGGCCCAATGCCCGTTCGATGACCAGCCGTGCCCTGATGACGAGACAATCGACCGGATGATCGCTGAACGAACCTCTCGGCCCTGACCGATTTCGTTCAGCCGCCGGCCGCTGCCGGCCGCCTGAATTCTTTCAAGAGCGACAACTCACTACTTGCTAAAATTGGCGGCATCCCAAAGCAAAGGAGGGCCCCGTGGGCAAGGTCGTCATGTACAGCTCGGTGTCCGTGGACGGCTTCATCGCGGACGAGAACGACCAGCCCGGACCGCTATTCGACTGGTTGTCCAGCGGTGACGTCCCGTTGGACGACAGCGGCGAGGTGAAGGTGTCGCAGACGTCCTACGACTACATCCGGCCGTACTGGGACCAGATCGGGGCGACAATCGTCGGCCGCCACGTCTTCGACATGACGGACGGCTGGGACGGGAAGCCTCCGAGCGGGGTCGACCACGTGGTCGTCGTGACGCACCGGCCGCAGCCCGAGGGCTGGGACCCCGAGGCGCCGTTTCACTTCGTCGACGGCGTCGAGGCAGCCGTGGCCAAGGCGCAGGAGCTTGCGGGTAACCGCATCGTCGAGGTCGCCGCTGGCGACGTCGGTGGCCAGGTGCTTGCCGCGGGCCTGGTCGACGAGGTGCGCATGGACGTCGCACCCGTCGTGTTCGGGTCCGGCAAGCGCTACTTCGGGTCGGTCCACGCACAGCACCTGTTGGAGGATCCCGACGTCGTGAATCAGGGCAACCGGGTGCTTCACCTGCGCTATCGGGTGCGCCGTTGACCGATACGGAACCTGGCCGGGGTGAACCGTCTAACTGACCCTTGAGAACTGAAGTCAAAGTTTTTCGCTTCTACTGCTGCCTCTCTGGTTCAACTGGCATGCACAGTTATTCGTGCACGGAGTAGCTCCGTGGCCCGCCTAACTGATGATGACTCGGCGCGCTCGGACGTGAAGGGCGGTAATCGTGGTTCGATAACGTCATGTTGAGGCTTCCAAGTACAGATAATTCCCTCCTAGTGCGCACGACATTCAGCGACAAAGAGCGTTGGGAAGATGCATTGTCCGTTGTTCTCAAGGAGAACGAGGACGGATTCCGCGCTTACGTGGATGTCGTTGATGAGAGCGCCTGGGATGGCGTCATTTGGGAGCAAATCCGCCAAGCTGCTCTAGAAGCCAACGACCAGGTATCGGTTCTTTTCATAGTCGACCGCGCTGCTCTAGAACCTGGATACCCGGTTATGGTTATTGATCTGGACGAGGATTCACGCCAACCGTTTCGTTGCATTGCTCGGGAACTCTGGGGAGTCGAGAACAACCTGAACATTGCCAATATGGGCTGGGAGGAGTTCGCAGAGAGCACAGACGACGACGGCGTCTTCAGAGGCTTTCCCTAACCGTTCTCACTGCGGCGACATATTGAGCGCAGGCGGCGGCCTGTGAATCTGGAATTGCGATCTGCGGGGCGTTGCCGTCAAACTGCGGGGGAGTGCTGCACATTGCCAATGCCTCCTCCGACCATCATTCGGCGTAGCGTGCTGTCATGACGATCCTTCTTGGCGGCACAGCGAACCATATTGGGTCGGTTGTGCATTTTATAGAGGCACCCGCGGATGCATGTCTTGCAGCATTCAGCAAGACCTTTGCCGAATTTCGCGACGACGGTCAGGCTAAGGCTGGGTCCTATCAGCGGCGCGAAATGCCGCTGGAGCAATCTCGGGAAAATTTCTTCTGACAAGTGAGAGACGAACACCCGCAGCTCCCGCGACCCAACTGGTGTACAGGTGGGCGCGAGTGCTCAGGCTCGTCAAGTTCTTGCAGGAGACCAGTGCCCGAGACGAGGATCAGGATCGCGGCGGCCCGGTAACGTGATGGTGACCTAGGAAATGCCTATTTCTCCCAGCGACGGGGGTTCTCACACCTACTTCTACTGCCCTTGGTTAAACGCCGATAATCAACATTATGTCAACTAGAAGTGATTTGATTGCAGATTTTGCAGATTAGGACCCGCTGATACGCTCTCCCCGGATTCGGCTGCCTGGACGTCGAAGTTCTCGCGTTACAGGGATCCGGGTCGAAGGGCCTTTCCGCGGACGCGGTGTTCGAGGACATGCTCACGGGCTGGAAACAGCAGCAGCTGGCACGGAACTTCACGGCCGGCACGATCCGTGAATCTGGCGTTTACCACCATCCGGGCCTACCAGACCCATCTGAAGGTGTTCTTCGACTTCGTGACCGATCCGGTCTATGAATTGGACCGGGTCTGCCTTCAGGGGTTCGGCCGCTCCCCCACCCAGATCATCACCGAATTCAACCGGGCCCGGCACGCCCAGAACAAGGAACAGGAACCCACCAAACGGCCCTTCACCCGGGCCGAGCTGCAGGGCTTCTTCGACCTGGCCGACCTCGAGGTCGAACGGGTCCTGGCCTCCGGGCGTAAGGGCGCCGTCGCCGCCTGACGGCACCCCACCGTATTCAAGACCGCCTACGCGTGGGTTATGCGGGCCAAGGTGGTCACGTCGGTCAGCGGACTGAAGCCTGAATGGTTAGTAGTCCATATGGGAACCGTATACGGGCCGGTTACTTTCCTCAGGGCAAGCGTGAGCGCCAGCGGTCGATTTCAGCAGTGAATTCGGAGGTTTGTCCCGCTTCCGCCCAAAGTTGGGCCAGTTCATTTCCTGCTGCCTCTTTCATACGGTCAAACACGGCCGCGGCTTTAGTCTTCAAATGCCCCGGCAGGGGATCGCCGGTTCGTGGCCATGGCTCCGGGGCATAGGCGGCATCGCGGCCAAGCATCTCCGGTTCGGTCCATGCGACAACGAGTGCAGCGGCTGCCAGCCCAATCGAGCCGTCTGGTGCCTCGAGGTCTGGCGTGGACTCAAGGACTGCGTCCAGTGCGTTTTCGATGACCGGCGCAATTGTCGCTACGGTATTGGCGTCATCGAATTCGTAGGAGAAGTCCGCTGCGTCGTCGTTGCCAAAAACCGATCCATCCCATGCGCCCATAATGAGTGCCCCCTGAGTCGACTGTGTGGCCGACGATGAGCGGCCTCGCTGAGATTCTTGCACGCATTCCAGTGGAGGCCAACCAATGGTTCTTTCAACTCGGCAGCGTTGCAATTGAACTGCTCGGCGCAGGAACTACAGAAATGGACGAACACTTCTGCGTCACCCGGCGGCCGCTGGTCGCCGATTTACTCCGCCACAGCAGCCAGGCCCAGTCAGGCGCGAATTGTTGGGGCCATGCGAGACTTCCAAGCATGGTGACTGCCGCTTTCTACTTTGCGACCCTTGAGGACCAAACGACGCTACTCGACTACCTGGGAGAACCGGACATGGTCACATTGCATCCGTGGCCGGTTGTTCGAAATTCCCTGCTTGCCCTCGGCCGCGCGGATGCCCTCGCTACCGCGCAGGTGATGGTAGTCAATCGGGACCTCGGCCCACCGGTGCTGATCCGCCCAGGTGACGGTGCGCTGGATCAGCCGACGAAAGCCGGCGTCTTCAACAGGCTCAATTGGGACCGGTTGCACCCTGGCCTCGACGAAGGTCTGGTGGACTCGAATGCCTCCCCGGTGCTTCTCTGGGTCCCCGCCGAAATCGGCAGTGAAGTCATCGGTGTCAGCCAGATCGGATCGCAGGCAGACGCAATGGCAGCGATATCGGCGGATTATGGACACTGGGTCAACCGGACGACCGGCTGGATACGACGCAAGGGGACGAAAGTCTGGGGCCTTGAGCAAGGAACGGTTCGGCCCGATCTCAACATACAGCTCGGCTTTATCAACAGTGTCTACGCATTACCCGGCGCCCTCCGAGCCCTCGAGCAAGGCGCGGTCGGACACTAACGAATCGCAGCGACACCCGACAATGAGCGCCTGTTCAGAGGCGAATACGCCCGAACCTGATACGCAGCGGTGCCAACAGTTCTTTCCAAGCAGGTCCCAAGCGGGTGGTGAGCCCCAGCGGGTGCCCGGAGCCACCTTCCAGTTCTAGATCGCTACGCCGGCCAGGGACCGTCTAGGGAAGCGAGGGTCGTGAGGTGCCCCGCAGCGATTTGTCAGGTGCGGGACGGAGGAGCGGCCTGTGGCGGGCTTGGCCGGTTGGGATTCATCGGGTCGGGGCGATCCTCGGTGCCCGAGGCGCGCCGCATCTCCGCGGGTGGCTCGGGACGCCGAAAGGCGCGCCAAAGAGCCAGCCCGCTCAAGGCAGCCGCCACCACGACGCCGGCAACCCACCAGGCTTTCCGGGGGTGCTTGCTCGGGGACGCCTTTGAATCCAGCGGTGTGCCTTCAGGAATTATCCGCGCAATCCGCTCATGGAGTCTGGGGGTGACTGTCTCAACTCCCCCGGCCAGTTCTTCGGCAATCGCTCTCAAGCTGGCCTGCAGTCGCGGCGATGCCACGTCAATTCCGCTGTCAACGCCGGCCAGTGCGCGGCGGAGGGCGGATTCAACGGAGGGCGTCGCCCATTCCCTGCCTTTCTCGAGACGCTCAAGGAGAGCCTCTTGCAGGTGACGGGCTTGAGCCGTCGTGGCGGTTCGGTCTGACAGATGCACAGGAGCCTCCCGGGGTCGAGGAACGTGGGGCCCAGCTTAGGGTTTGTTCTCCGGGAAATACAGCCTTGATTGCCGGGAGATTAATGGCACGGGCCCTCCACTCCCCTGTTCACGCCCGCAAGAGCCCCGCGATCCCCCGGCGGAAACCTGTCGACTCGCCGCTACTCGGCGGACGGGCGCTGCCGTTGCCGCTTTGTCGCCGACCGCTGTTCCTTTGCGGCAAGACGCCGTCGGTTCGCGCCCCGGGTAGGTTTGGTTGCACGACGGCGGGCAGGCTCGGGAGCCAGCCCCTCAGCCACGACGGCGGCGAGCTTGGCCAGTGCGATCTCACGGTTGCGCAGTTGGGAGCGCCGCTCCGAGGCGGTCACCGTGATCACCCCGGCGACGAGACGACCTCCCAAGCGCCTGACCAGCAGCAGCCGCTGGTCCTCCGACAGCGCCGCAGAGCCGCCGACGTCCCACAAGAGTTCAACGCGGCTGTCCGACGTGTTGACGTGTTGACCGCCGGGCCCGGAGGAACGCGAGAACCGCCAGCCGAGTTCCGACGCGGGAATTGTGAGCGCGGGCGATACCTCCAGATCCATACCTCCAGCGTTGCACACTATGGGCGCGAAGATATCCCCTGAAGCATCCGCTGCGGGCGGCCCTTCCGCCGGGGCTTCGGCCACCCCGGGCCGATGAAAACCTCGCGCTTCCTCTGGCCTGAGCGCCGCCCAGCCGATATGGTAAGCATACTGACGATTAGTTGGTCTCTCGTCAGGTCCCGAACCAGTCAAAGGAGACATCGTGAGCACCAAGGTTGAAAAGCGGATTCTGGTCAACGTTCCGGTGAGCGTGGCCTATAACCAGTGGACCCAGTTCGAGGAGTTTCCCCACTTCATGGGCGGGGTGAAGAGCGTCAAGCAACTCAGCGATGACCGCCTTGAGTGGGTTGCGGAAATCGCCGGGGTGCGCCGGCAGTGGCAGGCGAGAATCCTGGAGCAGGTACCCGACCGGAAGGTCTCGTGGGCCGCGACCGAAGGCGCCACCAACGCGGGGTCGGTGTCCTTCGAGGACCTCGGCGGCGGGCAGACCTCAGTCCAGCTCTCCCTCGAATATGAGCCCGAAGGCATGGTCGAAAAAGTAGGCGACAAGCTCAACGTCGTGGACAAACAGGCCGAGAACGACCTGAACCGGTTCAAGACCTTCATCGAAGATGAGGGCTACGCGACAGGCGCCTGGCGCGGAACCGTGAGCGAGGGGGCCCATGCGGGCACGCCTGGCGTTGATGCGGCAGCCGGTTCCCGGGGCGACAGCGGCAAAGCCGGGGTCTCCGGCAAAGTAGTTGCCGGCGTCGGACTCGCGGCCGCGGCCGCCGCAGGGGTGGCGGCCGCAACACGGCATCAGGAACCCGCCGACGACCCGGCACCCGGCGCCGTCCACACCACGCCGCCGGCAAGTGTGCCTCCCACCGGCACCGCGGGCAGCGTCTTCCCCGGCGAGGGACTTCCTTACGACACGGCCCGTCCTGCGGACGAAACGGTCGGACGCTCCGACGCGAAGCCCTTCGACCAGACGAACGGCCTGGTTGACACCGAAGGCGAATCCGACGGGACAGCCCTGAGCGATACCACCAGCGAGGGCGAACGCGAGCGGGGCCTGGGCGACCGGCCCGGCCCTATCCCTCCGGCCGGAGGAAGCTTGGGCCAGCACTGACCCATTCGGACTTAATGCCCGGCCCGGCTGTTCCTACGAACCGCCGGGCCGGACTCTTGACCGGGCGTCTCGGGCCGGACGTGGGACCGGCACTCAGGTCAGTCCCCGCTGTTGGGTTCGCCGTTGCCGTTGCGGATCCGCTCCACAACCGCAGTCGTGGACTGATCCGCGACGTAATCGAGAATGGCGACCCGGCCCCCGTAGTCCTCCACGGCGGCCGTTTCCGCCAGCATCCCGGGAGTGTAGTCGCCCCCCTTGGCGTAGATCTCCGGCCGGATCTTCTGGATCAGCGGAATGGGCGTGGGCGTGTCGAAGACGGTGACGTAGTCCACACAACTGAGCGCGGCGATCACGGCAGCGCGGTCCGTGATGTTGTTGATGGGGCGTCCAGGGCCTTTGAGCCGACGGACGGATTCGTCGCTGTTGAGCGCCACCACCAGAACGTCGCCCAGTTGCTTTGCCTGGTTGAGATATCGGGTGTGGCCTCGGTGCAGGACATCGAAACAGCCGTTAGTCAGGACGATCCGGTGTCCCTCCTCCCGGTGCCGTCGGATGTGTGTCGCGAGCTCATCGGCGTCGACGGCGGTGTCAACGAAGCCCTCCAGATGCCGGCAGAGGTCGTCCGTGCTGCACACGGAGGTCCCCGGACGGTGAACTGCGATATCCGCCGCAGCCTGGGCCAAGTCCACGCTGGTGGTCAGGGGCAACGACGTCGCCAGAGCAAGCGTCAGTGCCGCGACGAAGGTGTCACCGGCCCCGGAGGCCTGCTTTTCCTGGACCGGCCGCGCCCAGGTTCGGTGGACGTCCCCGGACCTGGGCAGCAGGACGGCACCTTCCCGGTCCAGGGTCACAACCACAGCATCAGCACCTGCCGCGTCAAGCAGTTCCTGCCGGCGATCCACTACCACTGCCGTCCGGTTTGTTTCGGCATCGAACTTCAGGCCGAGCATGTCGGCCGCCTCCATGGCGTTCGGAGTAGCCAGGTCGGGATTCACCCCGGCCCAGGCGTGCGGCCGGTGTGCGTCCACGACCACCAGCACATCCGAGCGCCCCGGTAGAAGATCCACCAGTCTGCTCCGGACCGGTCCGTTGAGTGTTCCGGCGCCGTAGTCGCAGACCACCACAGCCTGCTGGTCCAGCAGTACCTCCGGGATGGACAGCGCCAGCAGGTCCAGGGCCTCCGCCGGGCTGCCGTGCTGGACATCGTCCATCCGGACCAGTACTTGGCCGTTGCTGCAGATGCGGATTTTGGTGGTTGTGACCGCGGCGGGAATCTGCTGCACATAGGTAGTGTCCACGCCGGCATCCCTCAGCTGGCCCAGCAGCTCCGACGCGGCGTCGTCACACCCGGTGATCCCCGCGAGCCGCACGTCCGCCCCAAGGGCGGCGAGATTCATGGCTGTATTGGCGGCTCCGCCCGGGGCGAAGCGCCGCTGGCCGATTTCCACCACCGGGGCCGGCGCTTCCCGGCAAAGCCGCTCGATCGATCCGGACCACCACCCGTCGAGCATGAGATCACCGACGACGGCGATGGACGGCTTGATCTCCGCTATACGGCGAGGCAGCCATCCGGTCAGACCCCGCTGCTGCCGCAGACTGGCCCGGAGGGCGTCGTAGTCCTGCCGTTGTGACCCGCTCATGGTTTGCCCCAGCCGGGCTGGTGATCGAAGCTATGGCGCATTTCCGCCGGGGCACCGCGGCCATTCTGGACTATCGCTGACATGTGAGTTTCCTCCCGGTCTGGCCGCGATCAAGCGGTGGGCACGGCGGGCCTCCGCCGGGACTGCGATCCTGCAGCAGGGCCCCATATGCAGACCCTTACCCCCACACGGCGGCTTCTACACCCCGCGCCGGGTGCTGATCGACGTTGCAGGAGGGTCCGCCCACAAAGCGGATCCCCGAGGGGCACGGTCGCGCCGTCGTGTGCTAGCCAAACCAAGGCGAGGAGACTTAGGGTGGGCCGACCAGATGGGCATCGGACGGACGGGACTGCTGGGTGGAGGATCTCAGGGCGGAATTCGGCGGGGCAGGCATCCGGGGCTGGGGAGTCGGCCCTGTTCTCGAGAAGTTCCCGGGCGTCTCTAAGATCGCCGTGCTGCGGGGCGGGGGGCTGGGGGATCTGCTCTTTGCGCTGCCCGCCGTCGCTGCGCTCGCGGCGGCCTACCCGGGGGCTCATGTCACACTGCTCGGATCCCCCGGACACGCCGAACTTCTCGCTCACGCCGAGGGTCCAGTCGGCGATGTGCGGGTACTGCCCGTAACAGAGGGCATCCGGCCGGGACTGGAAGACCCGTCCGCGGTCGAGGCGTTTGTCGCTTCCGTACAGCGTGAAAACTTCGATCTGGCCGTGCAGCTCCACGGCGGGGGGCGGTTTTCGAATCCGTTCCTGCTGCGGCTGGGAGCCCGCCACACCGTCGGGTCGAGGACGGCAGATGCTGCGCCACTGGAACGGAGCGTGCCGTATCTTTACTTCCATCACGAACCGCTTCGGGGCCTGGAAGTAGCGGGGCTGGCCGGCGCTCCCCCGGTAGTGCTCGAAGCCCGGCTTCGGCCGTTGGATAGGGCCGCCGGCCCGTTTGAGGGGCTACTGCATCGCCAGGATGACGGTCCGGGAACCCCCGTTGTGGCAATCCATCCCGGCGCCACGGACCCCCGCCGCCGCTGGCCGGCAGAACGCTTTGGCGAAGTCGCCGCGGCCTGCGCCGCCGACGGGTGCCGTGTGGTGGTCGTCGGCACCGCAGAAGAGCGGCAGCTGGCGGGCGAGGTCGTGGCGGCCGCCGGGTCGGAACGGGTCGTTTCCTTGGCCGGCAGGTTCGGCCTCGGGACGCTGGCGGCGCTGCTGGACAGCTGCGACGTGCTTGTGGGCAATGACAGCGGCCCCCGGCACCTGGCCCAGGCCCTTGGCGTTCCGACCGTTGGCCTGTACTGGGTGGGAAACCTCATCAATGCCGGCCCGCTGGGCCGCAGCCTGCACCGCATCCACCTCTCCTGGGCGACCCGGTGCCCTGAATGCGGGGCCGACATCACCCAGGTGGGATGGACGGCTGCCCGCTGCGAGCACGACACATCCCTGCTGGCGGGGATCAGCGCGGCCGACGTCTACCGTGACGTGCGGGCGTTCACGGCCACGAATCCTCCTGCGCGTGGCAGATGAGCAGTTCACGGATCTCGCAGCCGGGAGGCTGTGACAGCGCGAACATCACGGCCTGGGCAACCCTGACAGGATCGTTCAGCCGCGAATCGTCCTGGGGTTTGTACTGCTCGGCCCGGTCATCGAAAAACCGCGTCTTCATGCCGCCCGGAATCAGCGTGGTCACGCCGATCTCCGTACCGGTCTCCGCCGCAAGCGCCTGGCTGAACCCGATCACGCCAAACTTGGACGCACAATACGCAGAAGCCTCGGGCAACGCCCGTTTACCAAGGGTGGAGGCCACTGTGACCACGCGGCCCCCGGAGGCCTTCAGGTAGGGCAGGGCCGCCCGAACAACGGAGACCGTTCCGAGAAGATTGACGAAAATCACCTGTTCCCAGTCGTCGGCGGGGACGTCCTCCAGCTTTCCGCACCGGTCAATCCCTGCCGCCGTCACCACGGCGTCCAGCCCGCCCAGGGCCTCCGCCGCCTGCGTGACCGCTGCCACGACCGCCGCGCGGTCCGCGACATCCACCTCGATGGTCTTCGCCGCGGACACGTTCCGGACATCGCGGTCGAGGACGAACGGCGTGCCGCCGGCTTCAAGGACGGCGTCCACGACGGCGGCGCCGAGTCCGGATCCCCCTCCGCTCACCACCACCCGGCCGGCACCGGGCAGGGCGGGTGACGTATATTTTTTCATGATGTTCCTTTCATTTTTCCCGGGCTGCGTCGTGCCGGACGGCACGGCAAACCGGGTTCGTTTCAGTTGGTTTCCTTTTCAACCGACCCGGGCCAGCGCAGCCGCGAGGCGGGTCGTGGAGCGCCCGGGGTGGTAGGGAACTACCAGGCAGCGGCCTCCCCAGCTCTCCACCAGCGCAGCTTCGGGCAGTTCGGCGCTGTCATAGTCCCCGCCTTTCACCCAGATGTCCGGGCGCAGCCGGTCCAGGACCTTTTCCGGGGTGTCCTCATCAAAAACGAGGACCGCGTCGACGCTCTCGAGCGACAGCAGCAGTTCCGTCCGGTCCTGTTGGCCGATGATGGGACGGGAGGCGCCCTTGATCCGGCGGGCGGACGCGTCTGAGTTCAGGCAGACGATTAGGCAGTCACCCAGGCTCCTGGCGGCCGCGAGGGTGCGGGCATGCCCGGCATGCAGGAGATCGAAGCACCCTCCCGTCGCCACCACGGTCCCGCCGTTTGCCCGTACGCGGCGGACCACAGCCAGCGCGTCGGTTGCGTTCCCCGGAACCGGCAGCGCCGGCGGTGCAGGAGGCAGGGCGGCGACCCCGCCTGCCGCCAGGAACAAGGCGGCGTCCCGGACGGCCCGGCGGCAGGACTCCTCGAGGCCCTCACCGGCCACGAGATGGGCTGCGAGGCTGCCAGCCAGCCTGTCGCCCGCCCCGCAGGAATCCGCGACGGCGGCGCGCGGTGCGGGGAGGTGCAGGGCCGGCGGGGACGAAGCGCACACGAGCGTCGCTCCGTCCGCACCCTGCGTGACCAGGACCGCTTTGCTTTGCCAATGCCGAAGCAGCCTCCCGGCGACGTCTGCTACCCCGGGAGGCGGGCCCGGCTCCCCCGCCGTGATGACTGCCGCGGCGGCGCGGGCCTCGGCAAGGTTCGGCGTCACAACAGCGACGCCGGGAACGGGACCGGCCCCCGCCGGGTGCGGGTCCCAGATAACGGGAATGCTGTGTGCGAGCCGGGCGATGGTCGCGCGAAGGGACGGGTTCGAGGTCAGGCCCCGCCCGTAGTCGGCGACAACAAGGACATCGGCCTCCTCCACGGCTGCCAGCATGTCCGGTGTCACTTCGGGCTCGGACCGGTCCAGGCAACCTTCGTCGAACCGGGCCACCGGGTGGCCGTCCGCCCGCAGCCGGGTCTTGACCGGGGTCGGGGCACCCGAGCGCCCTGCGACCACGGTGATTCCGGCTAGTTCCTGAAGGAGCCGGCGCCCCGGGTCGTCTCCGCCGATAGCTGTCACGAGGCATACCCGGTGTCCCTCGCCCGCAAGCATCCGGGCCACCAGGCCGGCGCCTCCGGCTCTCCCCCTCACGGTCGACACGTCGACGACGGGGACCGGCGCGTCCGGGCAGAGCCGGGTGGCCGCGCCGTCCAGGTCAACGTCGAGCAGCACATCGCCGGCAACGACGATCCTCATGGCCGTACCCCCTGCCGCGTTCCCTGCACCTCGGCGTCGAAGGCCCGGCAAATGGCATGCACGGCGATGAGATGGCACTCCTGGGCGTTGGCCGCGGGCCCATCAATGGCGATCGATTCGTCGCAGCTGAGTGACAGCGGGTTCGGTCCCCGACCGGTCAAGGCCCAGGTGCTGACTCCCATGCGGCTTGCAGTTTTCGCGGCCCTGAGCAGATTTGGGCTGTTGCCGCTGGTGGAGAGGAGCATCAGGACGTCCCGGGGGCGGCCGTGCGCCCGAACCTGCCGTGCGTAGAGTTCTTCGAAGCCGTAATCATTGGCGATGGCCGTTACAGCCGAGGTGTCGGCGTGCAGCGATATGGCGGAAAACGGCGCCCTTTCGCCGTCGAAGCGCCCCACGAGCTCGGCCGTGAGATGCTGGGCCTCGGCGGCGGACCCTCCGTTCCCGGCAGCCAGCAAGCGGTTTCCGGCCAGCAGCCGGCGGGCGAGTTCCTGGCCCCAGCTGACCAGTTTTGGCGAGTGGCGGCGCAGGGATTCCAGGGCCGGCAACACATTGCGCAGGTGGGCCTCGACGGCCGCGGCGGGGTCCGGAACAGCCCGTCCATCCAACAGCCGGGCAGGGGCTGCCGGCGCCCTTCCGGCCCGGGCCGCGAACTCGTCCCGGAGTTGCGGCTCCGTCAGAGGCCATTCGGCGGTCACAGCGCTGCTCCTTCCACGGTATGCAGCCGGCCCGGTACACCGCGTGGCGTGCCGGCGCTGACCTCGGTGAGCGTCTGCAAATAAGCCGCCTCCGTTTCGGCGGCGACCCGGTCCCAGCTGTACAGTGCCCGGGCCCGCTGCTGGCCGGCGCGGCCCAGGTCCTGCCGCAGGTCCGGTCCGGAAAGCAACCGGATGAGCGCCTCAGCGGTTGCGTGCGGATCCCGGGGCGGCACGTGCAGCCCGGTGACCTGGTCCACCACCGAGTCCTTGAGCCCGCCCACGGCAGCGGCTACCACCGGGACACCACAGGCCATCGCTTCGAGGGGGACAATGCCGAAAGGCTCGTACCAGGGGGTGCAAACGACCGCATCCGCGCTGCGGACGATGCCTGGCATGGCCTGGCGGGGCACCTGTCCCCGAAAGGTGACCTGCTGGCGCACGCCCTCCTCCGCGGCAATGGCCAGCAGGCGGCGGACTTCAGAATCGGTCTCCGTCGCCGTGGCGTCACCGTCGCCGCCGACGACGAGGAGTTCGACGTCGCGAAGGCCCGCCGCGCGGATGAGCGACAAGGCCCGGATGACGACGTCGACGCCCTTGCGCGGCACCAGACGCCCCACCGAGAGAATCCGGTGGGTTCGTTCACACACGTCGGCCGGGCCGGAGCCCGGAAACAGGTCCAGGTCCACCCCGCACGGGGCTATTGAGATTCTCTCCGCCGGGATCCCCATCGCCTTCAGCTCGACCACTTCATCGGAGCAGGTGGCGATGATCCGGTCTGCCCTGCGCCCCACGGTGGGCTCCAGCCACCGTCTCTCGAACGGACTGGTGTCTGCGGTACCCTGATGGCGCCGTTTGACCGTGCCCAGCGCGTGGAAGGTCTGGACCACCGGGATGGGAACCGCGGCCGGCCCCGGGCGGGCCGCGGCGAGGGCCGCGAGGCCCGACATCCAGAAATGCCCGTGGACCAGGTCGGGCGGCCGGTGCTCCCAGTCGCGTTGGAGGCCCTCGGCCAGCTCCCCCATGAAGGGAAGGAGTTCGTCCTTGGGTACGGGGGCAGCCGGGCCGGCCGGGAGATTAACCACCTCGAGGCGGGGGTTGATTCGTACCCTGCCCGGCAGGTCGTCCGCGTCCCGCCTCGTGTACACCGTCACGAGGTGGCCCCGCCTCGCCAGCGCCTCGGACAGGGCCGCCACATGGACGTTCTGGCCACCGGCGTCAACACCGCCGAGGGCCGCCAGCGGGCTGGCATGCTCGGAAACCATGGAAATCCTCACTGGCTTGTCCTTTCATGGGGTGGCTCATGGGTTGGTTCGAGAACACGTCCGGTCCGGAACCGCGGGTTGGACAACTCCCCCAGCAAGGCATCCCAGGCGGCCAGGAAAGCGGGCAGGCCGTAGCGGTTCAATGCCACCTCGCGGGCTACCCCGCCGCGCCGGCGCGCTTCCTGGGGGTTGTCGATGAGCAGACGCGCGGCGCGGACAAGATCGTTCACACTGGTTGAAATCGCTCCCGCTTCAGGCGGCACCGCGCGCACCGCCTCCGTGGTCGCCAAAGCCACCACGGGCATTCCGAGCTGCATGGCCTCGAGCAGCGCCAGGCCCAGGGATGTCCAGCGAAAGGGATGGAGATAGACCCGGCAGCGTGACATTTCACGGTGTAGCTCATCCATTGGCAGGTCCCCGCGGACCGTGAGCTGTGGTGCCGGAAGACCCACGACGTCGGATAGCCCGTCGCTGCCCATGCCGAAGATCCGCAATGGCGCGGCCTCGGCAAAGCGGCCCAGAAGGTCCGTTCCGGCCACCCTCCCCCGCCGGACCGGCTCGTTGACAACGGCGGCGAGTTCCGGGATCTCGCCGGTGTAGCGGGGGCCCGGGTCGGGGATGCCGTGTTCGATCACGATCGTCGGCGCGGAGCCGTTGTCCCAAAAAAGTTCATTGAAGTGGGTCACGTGGACCACCGGGATGGACTGCTGGTCGGCCAGAGGGTGGACGGTGTTCGGCACGTCCCCTCTGGGGCTGTTGTGTTCGACGTAGGCGGCCGGCAGGTCCTTGCCGGGCCTCCGGCCCAGGACCCGGAATACCTCCGCCAGTTCCTCCGGACGCTGCAGGACGACGGCGTCGACACTGTCCGCATCGAGCGCATCGAGGCGGACCTCACGGACAGTCGACGGCCAAGGACGGCCTGCCCGGCCCAAACCCCAGGGCCCGCGCCCGGGGAGCACGGGGAGGAGGTACTCATGGCCGCCGCGGACGAACGCATCAGTCCACGAGCCGTGGACGTGCCAGAGAAGTATTTTCATGGGTGGCGCACCTTTCGGCGGGTAGACAGCGAGGGCACTCCGCTGATGAGTCGTTCCACCGCATCAACAAGTTGCTCGGGAGCCACGGAGGACAGGCACGGGTGCCCGGCCACCGGGCACTCCGTTGCGCGGCTGAGCCTGCAGGGCGCGCTCTGGTCTCCAAGGATTTCCAGCGGGACACCGTAGGGTGCCCAGCGGACCGCGGGCACGACCGGGGAGAACAAGCATGCCACCGGTGTCCCCACCGCGGCCGCGAGGTGCGCCGGTCCGGTGTTCCCCGTCACCAGCGCCTCGGCTCCGGCGAGCACACCCGCCAGTGTCCTTAAGTCCGTTCGTCCCCCGAGGTCCAGCGCGGATGGTCCGGCCACCGTGGCTGTCAGTCCGGTTTCGCCCCTGCCGCCGGTCACCACGACGCGGTGCCCTGCTCCTTCGAGCAGCTCCACAGCCGCTGCGTGGTGCAGCGGGGGCCAGGCCCGTGACGGGGCAGCGGCCCCGGGGTGGACCACGACGTAGGGTTCCTCCCCGACCAAGCGGCGCACGTCGGGATATTCCTTGACGCGGAGCCTGCCGTCGTCTCCCGGGGGCAACCGGAAGCCGGCTGCGGCCGCGATGCCGAGGGCCCGCTCCGCTTCGGGCTGGTCTTCGGGGAAATCCTCGCCCGGCCGCAGCCGGACGTCCAGGAGGCTGCCGGCATAGTCCGTCGAGGCGGCCGTGATGCGGTCCACTCCGGCCAGCCGCAGGAGCAGGGCAAGCGGCAACGGCGATTGATGAAACGATGTCAGGATGACAGCCTCATCGATCCTGGAATCCCGGACGAACGCGGCAAGGGACTCAAGGTGCCGCCGGTCGACCCCGGGGGCAGGCTTCACAATCCACGGGCAGCTCCAGCTGTAGACCTCCGATGTGCCGGGCAGCAGCAACGCGGCAGCCTCCCCGTCCGGACCGCACAAGACGACGACATCGTTCGGAGCCCCGCCGTCCGGCCGCCGGCCGAAGGCCACGGCGCGGACTGCCGGTCCTGCCAGCAGGACATCGCCGGCGCCGTCAAGCCTGGCGACCAGCACGCGGCTCACGGGACGCTCCGACCGGTTGCCGGCAACAGCAGGACAAGCGCGGACCGCAGGTCGGCGGCCACCTCCGGTGCGGCGTCGACTTCAGCAGGCAGGGTCAAGGCGGTGGGGACCATCACGCCTCGCACCCCCGCCGCCCGGGCGGCCTGAATGTCTGATCCAATGTCTCCGATGTAAGCTGCCTCCCCGGGTGCGATTCCCAGCCGCCGGCAGGCCCGGCGGATGAGGCCCGGCGCCGGTTTGCGGCACGAACAGCCGTCTTCGGGCCGGTGCGGGCAGATATCCCAGACATCGAAGGGGCCCAGCAGCTGTTCAATCCGAACGTTCACAGCGGCAACCTGGCCGACGGTCAGTAGGCCGCGGCCGATCCCGGACTGGTTGCTGAGCACACCGGTGGCGATGCCCCGGGACCTGAGGCAGTCCAGCACCACCCTCGCCTGCGGCATCGGGCGCACCCGGTCCGGGTCTCCGTTGTAGGGCACGTCGCGGACAAGGGTGCCGTCCCGGTCGAACAGGACAGCTTTCAGCTGTAGTCCGGAAGAAGGTTCCATAACTGCCCCGTTCCCCCATGATGCGCCGGCTAAACAACCCGCAGCCGCGGCGCCGGGCTAGACTCCGAAATTAACGAATCAGGAAGGGCGGCTGCGATGGGCGGTTTCCGCGGCAATGGCCGACCGGTGCTGTTGGTCCTGCGGGCGCTCAAGCTCGGGGACCTGCTGGTGGCCGTCCCGGCGCTGCATGCCCTGCGCCGGGCGTACCCGCAGCACCAGCTGCTGTATGCGGCGCAGAACTGGCTCGGGGACGCTGTCGCGTTGGTGGGCGGATTTGAGCTGCTGGCGACCCACGGGCTGGACGAGCCTCTCTCCCTCAGGCCCGGGACGGTGGACATTGCTGTCAACCTGCACGGCCGCGGCCCCGAGAGCCAGCTCCGCGTTGAGGAACTCCGGCCAAACACGACGATCTCCCACGGGTCGGAGCGGACCGTAGGGCCACCGTGGCGCGATGGCATCCATGAGCGGGAGCGCTGGACGCGGCTGTTGCAGTGGCATGGAATCGACGCCGACCCGCAGGACCTGTTCATCGCCAACCCGGACGTCCCCGCGCAACCGCCCGGGGCCACGATCGTCCATGTGGGTGCTGCTTACGGCAGCCGGCTATGGCCTGCCGGCCGCTTCGCCGACGTCTCCCGGCGGTTGCAAGCCGCCGGCCACACCGTGGTCTTCACCGGCGGCGCTGCCGAGAGAGACCGGGCCCTGGACGTTGCGGGCCGGGCCGGGATAGCATCGCCGGCCGTTCTGGCTGGAACCCAGTCGCTGAGGGAATTCGCAGCCCTCGTGGCCGGCGCGCGCCTGGTGGTTTCCGCCGACACCGGAGCCGCCCACCTTGCCTCCGCCTACGGACGGCCCTCCGTAGTGCTGTTCGGGCCCGCCACGCCCGAGGAATGGGGTCCACCGCCCGGGCCGCACATCGCTTTGACCAAGGCTGAGCTTCGCCGAGGCGACATTTTCGCCTCCGATCCGGACCCGGCACTGTTGGGCGTCTCAGCTCAGGAAGTGCTCGACGCGGTCCGGGATCTGCGGCTCCTTTGAGACTCCCCCTCGGAGAGCCGCTGCTGCAGGCGGACGAGCACTCGTGAGAGGCGGCGGGAGATTTGCATCTGCGACACTCCGAACCGTTTGCCCAGGTCGGTCTGGTTCTCCTCACAGAAGTACCGGCGGTACAGCAGCTCCCGCTCGTCAACGGGCAGTTCCCGAATGGCCTGAGTCAGGCAGATGAGCTCGTCCAGCCGCTCGAACGCCGGATCCTGTTCCGCGAGAGCCTCCGCCAGCTGCGGACCCTCGCCAGCGCCGGCGGTGGCCTCAAGGGAATCCGGCCGCATGCTGGACGCGGCCGCCGTCGCCTCCCGGATGTCCTGGACAGGAACGCCCATCTCCTGCGCCAGTTCCGCCGCAGTCGGAGTCCGGCCCAGGGCTTGGGCCAGTTCGGGCCCCTCGCGCAGAAGCTGGGTACGGAGGTTCTGGACACGCCGCGGGGGCCGGACAACCCAGCACCGATCGCGCAGATAGCGCTTGAGCTCGCCCGTAATGGTCGGGGCGGCAAATCCCGGGAAGCTGGTGCCTTTGGATTCGTCGAAGGCGCGCGCCGCCTTTACGAGCGCGAGATAGGCCACCTGGATCAGGTCTTCGCGATCGCGGCCCCTGCCGGCGAAGCGAGCCGCCAGGGACTCCGCCAGATCGAGGTAGTCCACGACGAGCTGGTTCTCGAAGGCCTGCCGGATTTGCCCGTTTGGTGCCGAAAATTCCGTGAAATCAACCATGTCAGCGTTCCTTTGACCATGGATTCGGAGTAAGCCCGTGGCAAGACTTAGAAGCAGGAAACCATAAGCTTGCTTATAATTCAATGCTTCTTCGTTCCCGTCCGGTGTGCTTGACAGCGTGACGCGGTGTTTACATACTCCGAAGACGCCAATGTTTGGCCGGCAACATTGGCTAGGCACAGTTGGCCGGGGACTCAGGGACCAGGGGGCGAGCAATGGCCGGCCACGTCCGATCTTTAGCGGTATTGCTCACCGCGGCTGCGCTGAGCACCCCCGCCTTGGTCGGTTGTGAACCCGGGCCGGTCCCGCCCCCGCCCGGCTCGTCGTCGGCCACCGGCGTTACCCCGGCCCCCACCCAGTCCGCCACCGCCGTGCCGGCGGAGCCAAGTGCGCTGGCGGTGCTCGAATCCGAGGGTTTTTCGGGTTCGGGTGACATTTCAGATGACTCCGCCATCTGGGCCGATCCTGCCGACCCGGCTAACAGCGTGGTCATCGCTGACAATAAGTCCACGTCCGGCGGGGGGATCGGCGTCTTCGACATGAACGGTAAGTTGATCCACTTCCGGCCGGACGGAATGATCGGCAACGTTGACCTGAGGGCCGGATTCCCGTCGTCGGGGTCTTCACTTGTCCTGGTCGGGGGCAACAACCGGTCGAACGACACGCTGTCTCTCTGGTCCCTGGACACCGCAGCCAGGACCCTGTCACCGGTCGCAGCCCGGAGCATCGGGACCGAGGCACCCAATTACGGCTTCTGCATGTACCGCAGCAGTACCAGCGGAAAGTTCTATGCCTTCGTGACTCCCAACGGGCCCGGATCGGTCCAGCAATTCGAGCTGGTCGATGACGGGGCAGGCAAGGTCGACGCCGTCCCCGTCAGGACGCTGCCGGTCAGCAGCATCACCGAGAGCTGCGTCGCTGACGACGAGCTCGGCCACCTGTACGTCGGCCAGGAGGGCACCGGCGTCTGGAAATACGGCGCGGAACCTGACGCCGGAACCAGCCGCAGTTCCGTGGACGAGGTGGGGGCGGGCCGCCTTGAGGCGGACATTGAAGGGATGAGCATCGCCTACGGCGCAGACGGCGCGGGCTACCTTTTCGTATCCAGCCAGGGCAACTCCACCATCGCCATCTACGGCCGGTCCGGAGACAACCCGTTCCTCAAATCATTTGAGGTCTCAGGCAACGGGTCGGTCGACGCCGTCACCGGGACCGACGGCCTGGACGTGACCACCGAAAACGTCGGCCCGCAGTTCGAGCAGGGGCTGCTGGTGGTCCACGACGAATCCAACAAGGGCGGCGACACGTCGAACCTGAAATACGTCCCCCTCAGTTCTGTCCTGAAATAGCCCACCCGTCGGGGGGTGCCGGCGTGCGTCCCGGACGGGTCCTCAGTCCTTGGTGGTGGCGGCGCGGGCTGCGGCAGCGGGCACCGGCTCGTGCCGCAGGTAGCTTCGGTCGAAACGGCCGCTTCCCGACGTCAGGGCGCGCAGCTCGATCGTGTATCGCAGGAGCTCCTGGTCCGGCACTTCGGCCGTGACCTCAGTCAGGCCTCCCCCGGCCGACGTCGTTCCGGTCAGCCGGGCCCGGCGCGATGACAGGTCGCTCATCACCGCCCCCACATGCTCATCCGACACGCTGATGGTGACCGCCGAGACGGGTTCCAGCAGTTGGATGCTCCCGGCGGCCGCGGCCTCCCGCAACGCCAACGCCCCCGCCGCCTGAAAGGCGGCGTCCGAAGAATCCACGCTGTGGGCCTTGCCGCCGAGCAGGGTCACCCGAATATCCACCACCGGGAAGCCGGCCAAGACGCCCTTCTGCATCTGCGCCCGCACGCCCTTCTCCACCGAGGCGATGAAGGGTCCCGGAATGACCCCTCCCACGGTTTTGTCGATGAATTCAAAGCCGGCGCCGCGTTCCAAGGGTTCCACCTCGATGTCGCAGACGGCGTACTGGCCGTGGCCGCCGGACTGCTTGACGTGCCGGCCGTGGCCCGCCGCGCGCCCGGCGAACGTCTCCCGCAGCGGGGTGACGACGTCGACGGTCTGCAGGTTCACGCCCTGCTCGCGCAGCCTGCCCAGGACGACGTCCGCGTGCGCCTCGCCCATGCACCAGAGGATGAGCTGGTGCGTCTCGGCGTTCCGTTCCACACGGAGCGCCGGGTCCCCGGCGGCGACCTTTCCCAGGCTCCGGGAGAGAGCGTCCTCGTCGCCGTGGGAGGCCGCCTCGACGGCAACAGGCAGCAGCGGATCCGGCATCTCCCACGGCTGGATCAGCAGCGGCATGTCCTTGGCCGATACCGTGTCTCCGGTCTCGGCCGGCCCCAGTTTCGTGAGGGCACAGATGTCCCCCGCCACGCTGTACGGCACCGGCCGCAGGCTGGATCCCAGCGGCGAATACACGTGGGAGACGCGCTCGTCACTGTCGTGGTCGGCGTGGCCCCGTTCCTCCAGACCGTGCCCGGCCACATGGACGGCCGTGTCCTCGCGCAGTGTGCCGGAAAAGAGACGGACCAGGCAGACACGGCCCAGGAACGGGTCGATGCTGGTTCGCACCACTTCGCCGAGCAGCGGCCCCGCGGCGTCGCACTCCGGTGTGGCGGCCGGTGTGCCGTCAAGGTGGGACACCACCGGACCCCCGTGTTCGGTTGGCGGGGGGAAGGCCCGTGCCACGACGTCCAGCAGTTCCGCCAGTCCGACGCCGGTCTCTGCGGACGTGGCGATGACCGGGTGGAAGGAACCCCGGGCGACGGCCGTCTCCAGGTCGCCGATGAGGACCTCGGCAGGGATGTCCTCGCCCCCGAGGTACCGGTCCATCAACGATTCATCCTCGCTTTCAGCGATAATCCCTTCGATGAGCCCGCCCCGCGCCGCCGCAGAGGCGCCGCGTTCGACGTCGTCGGCCCTCCGGGTCACGGGCAGCGCCCCGTCCGCCGGCCCTTCCGAGACCGTGCCCGAGAGCAGGCCAAGCAGTCCGGTGACCTCCGCCCCGTTGCGCATCGGCAGGTAGAGCGGCAGCACCGTGTCGCCGAACGCCCGCTGGCATTTCTCGAGCGCCGCGTCGAAGTCCGCCCTGGGGTGGTCCAGCCGGCTGATCACCACCGCCCGCGGTACCCCAACGCGCTGGCATTCTCCCCATAGGGCCGTGGTGGCGGCATCGATGTCGTCAACCGCCGAGACGACAAACAGCGCCGCGTCCGCCGCCCGAAGCCCGGCCCGCAGTTCACCGATGAAGTCCGGGTAGCCCGGCGTATCGAGCAGGTTCACCTTGACATCGCCAACCAGTACGGGCACCACGGAGAGGGCGACGGAGCGCTGCTGGTGGACCGCGGCAGGCTCCGAGTCGCTCACGGTGGTGCCTTCGGTAATAGAGCCCTTCCGCGATATCACACCTGTTGCGGCCAGCAGCGCCTCGGCCAGCATCGTCTTGCCGGCGCCCGAATGGCCCACCAGCGCCACGTTCCGGATCAACTCCGGCTGTTCGGGCGGCCGGACATCGGAGGCGTCCGCCCGCCGGAGTTCGGATGTGCCCCGGCCGGCGGCCTTCGCCGGAACCTTGGCGTCTTTCGTGGCCATGGGAACCTCCTGGATTGCATCCCTCGGGAGCCGAGCCGCCGGCCTCCGTGAAGCGTGCCGCTGTCTATATGGATTGGACACCCTGGGAGGAACCGACGGCAAGACGCAACGGCCAACTCCGCACCGCACCAGTGCTGTGCGGGTCCGCTGTCCGTCCCTACTTACCGTCGTAGGCCTGCTGCAGCGCCGCAATATCGAGCTTCCGCATTCCCAGCATGGCCTGCATGGCGCGTTGGGACCCCTCCGGGTCCGGGCCCCCGATCAGCCCGCCCAGCACGGAGGGGACCACCTGCCATGAGACGCCGTACCGGTCCTTGAGCCAGCCGCACTGGCTTTCGGTGCCGCCCGCGAGCAGGGCGTCCCAGTAGCGGTCGACTTCCTCCTGGTTGGCGCAATCGATGACGAAGGAGACCGACTCGTTGAAGGTGAAGGCCGGTCCGCCGTTCAAGGCTGTGAAGGTCCGCCCCTCGATTTCGAACCGCACGGTGATCGCCTGGCCTGCCGGGCCGGGACCGCCCTCGCCGTAGCGGGAGACATCCAGCACCTTCCCCCCGTCGAAGACGGAGGTGTAGAACCCGGCGGCTTCTTCCGCCTGGTTGTCGAACCACAGGCAGGTGGTGATTTTCTCGGCCACGGTCTGTCCTCTTTCCGTCCGGCCCGTGCCGCAAGGCGGAATCCGGCGGCAGTGCGGGGTTGTAGCCCGAGCCTAGTCCCGCGGGATAACCGGCACAACGAAAGGCCCTGCCTGAGCGGCCTCCCCCGCGTGACCGTAACGACGAACGCCGGATCTGCTTCCCTCCATCCCGCCGGGCTACGCTTGGAGCATGCCTTCCGCAACGCCCCCGCTTCCCCGTCCTGCCGTCTCCCCCTCCGCGCCGGGAACGGCGGCACGCCGGACCGCAGTGCTGGCAGCCTGCGCTGATGCCGCCCTGATTCTCGTGTTCGCAGCCATCGGCCGGGACGCCCATCAGCGCGGCGACATCGTCCTCGGCGTATTCTCCACGGCCTGGCCCTTTCTCGCCGGCGCGGCGCTCGCCTGGCTGGCGTTGCGTGTGTGGCGCGCGCCCCTGGCCCTCTGGCCGGCCGGCGTCGGCGTCTGGCTCGGCGCGGTTACCATCGGGATGCTCCTGCGGGCCGTCACCGGACAGACCGTGGTCCTGCCGTTCGTCATCGTGGCGCTGCTCAGCCTGGGCATTCTGTTGCTCGGCTACCGCCTCCTGGCAGCCGTCGTCCGGCGGTTCAACACACGCCGCCGCGGGGCGTGATGGACTAGGCTTGCAGGGACATGGCCGAGGCCGGTGGAGTACCGCCCGGCGCCTTTACTCGGCCGGCAACGGCGCAACAGATCCGGAAAGGCTCACACGTGGTCACCGCTTTCGTCCTGATTAAGACAGACGCTTCCCGCATCCCGGAGACCGCGGAAGAGATCTCCGCCATCCAGGGCATCAGCGAGGTCTACTCCGTCACCGGAGAATGGGATCTCATCGCAATAGCCCGGGTACCGAAGCACGACGATCTCGCCGACGTCATCGCGGACAAACTCTCCAAGGTTGCCGGCGTTGTCCACACCACCACCCAGATCGCGTTCCGGGCCTATTCCCAGCACGACCTCGACGCGGCCTTCGCCCTCGGGTTCGAATAGTAGGATTCGCCGGGCCCGGGCCCGGCCGCTGAGCCGCCCCGCCGGCCGGCGTTCCCCCGAACTGTTCAGCTGCGCGAGAGTGCGACCCACCGGTCCAGCACGGCAGCCGCGGCACCCGACTCGATGGACTCTTCCGCTCGCTTCAACGCGGCGGCCATCCGCTCACTGAACGGTCCGACAGCATCCAGGTCAAAGGCCACGAGTCCGGCAGCGGCGTTCAGCAGGGCGGCGTCGCGCGCCGAACCGGGGCCGCCGGCAAGCACGGACCGCACGACGGCGGCATTGGCCGCGGCGTCCCCGCCGCGCAGTTCCTCCAGGGTTGCCTGGCGGATGCCGAGGTCGCGCGGATCGAACATTTCCTCGCGCACGGCCCCGTCCCGGATTTCCCAGACCCGGGACGGCCCCGTGGTGGTGAGCTCGTCGAGTCCGTCATTCCCGCGGAACACCAGCCCTCGGCTGCCTCTTTTGGCCAGGACTCCGGCCACCAGCGGGGCCATCCGTTCGTTGGCCACACCCACGGCCGAGGCCTGAACGTGGGCCGGGTTGATCATGGGGCCCAGGAAGTTAAAGGCCGTCGGCACGCCGAGTTCCCGGCGGGCGACGGCGGCATGGCGCATCGAGGGGTGGAACACCTGGGCGAAGCAGAACGTGATGCCCGCCTCTTCCGCGTTGAGAGCCACCCGCGGGATCGGCAGGTCCAGCCGGACCCCCAGGGCCTCGAGGACATCCGCGGACCCGGAAGTCGACGACGCTGCACGGTTGCCGTGCTTAACCACCTTGGCGCCGGCGCCGGCCGCGATCAGCGCAGCCATGGTGGAAATATTCACCGTGTTCTGCTGGTCTCCCCCGGTTCCGACGATGTCCAGCTTCTGCCCTGCTATCTCAATGGGGCTCGCGTTCGCGATCATCGCCTCGACCAGGCCGACCAGTTCATCCACGGTCTCGCCCTTGGACCGCAGGGCCACGAGGAAACCTGCGACCTGGGCCGGGGTGGCCTCCCCCGACATGATCGAGTTCATCGCCCACTCCGTGTTGCCGGTGGTGAGATCCGTCCCGTCAATGAGAGCGTTGATGAGCCGCGGCCACGTGTTCACTGCCGCCTGTGCAGATGCCTGAGAAGTCACGTTCTGATGCTATCGAGGTGCGCACTGCAAAGACCAATGTGAACGGGTCCGGGAACTTTTCCGCGCGAATTCGCGTCTTTGTAGAAAAAGTCCCCCCAAAACGCGGTTTGCGTTGGGCAGGAGGGAGTTTTATAGACATAATGTCTATGTGACATCTGCGACCCATGCCCCCAGTACCCCGGCGCACCCGACGCTGAATCGCCCGAACATGGTTTCTGTTGGAACCGTAGTCTGGCTTTCCAGTGAGTTGATGTTCTTCGCCGGTCTCTTCGCCATGTACTTCACACTCCGTTCGACTTCCGGACAGATGTGGGCCGACGAGACAGCCAAGCTCAACTTCCCCTTTGCGCTCATCAACACGATCGTCCTCGTGGCAAGTTCCTTTACTTGCCAGATGGGCGTCTTCGCCGCTGAGCGGCTTCAGCCGCGACGAAGCGGCGGCCCCCTCAGCTTCACCCGCTGGGGAATGAACGAATGGTTCACCCTGACATTCGTCATGGGTGCCTTCTTCGTGGCCGGCCAGGCGACTGAGTACGCCATGCTCGTTTCCGAGCATGTCTCACTCTCATCCAACGCCTACGGTTCGGCGTTCTACATCACCACAGGCTTCCACGGCCTGCACGTCATCGGCGGCCTGGTTGCTTTCCTCCTCATCATGGGCCGCTCCTTCGCAGCGAAGAAGTTCGGCCACTTCGAAGCAACCTCCGCGATTGTCACCTCGTACTACTGGCACTTCGTCGACGTCGTCTGGATCGGCCTCTTCCTGGTCATCTACGTCCTCAAGTAGCAAGACTTGACTCTTTTTCTACAAGAGGCAGAATTTCAAGAAGTGGCTCCCGGAGCCAACGCAGGATCGAAAAAAGGAACCACCACGTGAAGGCACTCTCGCAGAAGCGACGTCACCCGCTAGCAGCAATTGCACTGCTGCTGATGGGCCTCCTGGTCACTGGTGGGCTGTACGCCGTAGCCACCACCGTCAACCAGGCCAAGGCCACCACCAGCTTCAGCGCAAATGACGCAGAGGAAGGCGGCAAACTCTTTGCCGCCAACTGCGCCACCTGCCACGGCATGGGCGCCAGCGGATCCAAAGACGGCCCCTCCCTGGTTGGCGTCGGCGCTGCCGCCGTTGACTTCCAGGTCGGCACCGGCCGCATGCCCATGCAGATGAACGGCCCGCAGGCCTACAAGAAGCCCGCCCAGTTCAACGAGGAGCAGACGCACCAGCTCTCCGCTTACGTTGCCTCGCTCGGCCCCGGCCCGTCCATCCCGGAGGCACATGTCCTTGATGGCCAGGGCGACGCCGCCAACGGCGGCGAGCTGTTCCGCGTGAACTGCGCCATGTGCCACAACGCTGCTGCTGCCGGCGGCGCGCTGACCCGGGGCAAGTTCGCTCCGGCCCTGAGCGGTGTCTCCGAAAAGCACATCTACGAAGCCATGGTCACCGGCCCGCAGAACATGCCGGTCTTCAGCGACGCCAACGTCGGCCCGGGGGGCAAGCGCGACATCATCACGTTCCTGAAGCAGATCGAAGCCAACGGCTCTCCCGGCGGCGCGGACCTCGGTGCTTTGGGTCCGGTGTCCGAGGGTCTGTTTGTCTGGATCGCCGGCCTGGGCGTAATCATTGCGTTCACCATCTGGCTAACGTCCCGGACGTCCTAAGCCCACCTGTTGCACCTGTAAGAATTTTCTGCTGACCCGTCAGCAGTTTGAATTGAAAGCTAACTCGGCACTTGCCGAGACGAGAGAGGGATGAGGCGAATTATGGGCAACCATAGTGACGGCAGTCCGAACCACTCGGGCACCGTAGCTAGGGCTGGTCAGAATGAGGTGGAGAAGTTCCAGGATCCTGGACTTCCTCCGCATCGTTTGCGCCTGGCCGACACGGACCCGAAGGCCGCCAAACGAGCAGAACGGCAGGTAGCCCTTCTGTTCGGGACCTCGGTCGTTGGCACCCTGATATTCCTGGTGGCGTACTTTGCCATCGATCTGGGGGACGGTACCGGGATCGCGACGGTCCGGCTGCAGAACATGCTGCTGGGCCTCGGCACCGCCTTTGCCATGCTTGGCATCGGCACCGGCATCGTGCACTGGGCCAAAGCCCTCATGCCGGACCATGAAGTCTCGGAAGAGCGCCATGCCATCCGCACCGAGGAAGACCGCCAGGCCGCTGTCCGGATCGTCGACGACATCGCCGAGGAAACCGGCATCAAGCGCCGTCCGCTGATCCGCAACACCCTCCTGGGCGCCGTGGCGCTGGCTCCCTCCGGCCCTTGCCATCTTCGGTGATCTGGGTCCGCGTCCTGACGACGCCCTGAAGCACACGATGTGGGCACCCCAGGATGGCAAGCTCAAGCGGCTTGCCCGCGATCCTGACGGCACCCCCATCAAGGCAGCCGATGTGACCATCGGTTCAGCTTTCCATGTCATTCCGGAAGGCCTGAACGAACTGCACGAACACAAGCTGGAAGAAAAGGCCAAGGCCGTTGTTCTGCTGATGCGCCTTAACCCGGAATCGCTCAATCCTTCCCCGGGACGCGAGGACTGGGCCTATAACGGGATAGTCGCCTACTCCAAGATCTGCACCCACGTTGGTTGCCCTGTTGCCCTGTACGAGCAGCAGACACACCACCTGCTCTGCCCGTGCCACCAGTCAACCTTCGACCTGACCCAGGAATGCAAGGTTATCTTTGGCCCGGCCAGCCGGCCCCTCCCCCAGCTGCCAATCGCGGTTGATTCCGAGGGCTACCTGGTCGCTACCAGCGACTTCAAAGAACCTGTAGGACCTAGCTATTGGGAGCGTGATGAGCATGAGCGCAGTATCAACGCCTAGTGCCCCCGCCTTCGTCGCCAAGACCAAGGGCGGCCGCATCACCAATTTCGTTGACGAGCGCGTCGGCGGTTCCGGGATGCTCCGTGAATTCGGCCGCAAGGTCTTCCCCGACCACTGGTCCTTCATGTTCGGTGAAGTGGCGCTGTACTCCTTCGTCATTCTGCTCCTCTCGGGCACCTTCCTGACGTTTTTCTTCGATCCCTCGATGGCGGAGACGCGTTACCAGGGCTCCTACCTGCCGCTGAAAAACGTGGAAATGTCGGTGGCCTACAGCTCCTCACTGGATATCTCCTTCGATGTCCGCGGCGGTCTGTTCATGCGCCAGGTCCACCACTGGTCCGCGCTGCTGTTTGTCGCCTCAGTCTCCGTGCACATGCTCCGCGTCTTCTTCACCGGCGCGTTCAGGAAGCCCCGTGAAATGAACTGGGTGGTGGGCAGCGTTCTGCTCATCCTCTCGATGGCTGCCGGCTTCACCGGCTACTCCCTCCCCGATGACCTGCTCTCCGGCAACGGCCTGCGCATCATCGACGGCGTGATCAAGTCCATCCCGGTGATCGGAACGTACATCTCGTTCTTCCTCTTCGGCGGAGAATTCCCGGGCACCATGGTTATCGGCCGCCTGTACATGCTTCACATCCTGCTGGTTCCCGCGCTCATCCTCCTGATGATCGTGATGCACCTCTTTATGGTGGTCGTGCACAAGCACACCCAGTACCCCGGCCCGGGACGCAACGACGGTAACGTCGTCGGCTACCCGCTTGGCCCGGTTTACGCGGCCAAGGCCGGCGGCTTCTTCTTCATCGTGTTCGGTGTCGTCGCCCTCATGGCAGGGTTCTTCACCATCAACCCGATCTGGAACTACGGCCCCTACGACCCCTCCCCCGTCTCGGCCGGTACCCAGCCTGACTGGTACATCGGGTTCGTTGACGGTGCCCTCCGACTGATGCCGGGCACCATCGGCAACTGGAGCGTCGAACAGGTCTGGTTCGGCCAGGTCTTCAGCTTCAACGTCCTGCTCCCGGCCCTGGTGCCGGCGGGCATCCTCTTCACCGTGATGTTCATGTACCCGTGGATCGAACGGTGGATCACCAAGGACGACCGCGAGCACCACGTCCTGGACCGCCCGCGCAACGCCCCGACACGCACCGCCATCGGCATGGCCGGCTTCGTCTGGTACTGCGTCATGTGGGCAGCAGCAGGCTCGGACCTCATCGCCACGCACTTCCATGTGTCGCTGAACGACGTGACCTACTGGCTGCGGGCGCTGTTCTTCATCGGCCCGGTCATCGCCTTCATTGTCACGAAGCGCATCGCCCTGGCCCTGCAGCGCAAGGACCGCGAGATTGCCCTGCACGGCCGTGAGACGGGTCGCATCGTGCGCCTGCCGCACGGCGAGTTCATCGAGGTCCACGCCCCGCTGGACGAGTACAAGCGCTACAAGCTCGTCGGCTTCGAGTCGCCGTCGCCGATTCCGGCGGAGCCGAACGCCAACGGCGTCGTCGACAAGAAAGAGAAGCGCCGCGCGAAGCTCTCGCAGTGGTTCTTCGAGGACCGGGTTGCCCCGGCCACGCCCGCTGAGCTCGAGGCGGCCCATGGCCACCACGGCGCCCACGAGGCGATCGAGGCAGGCGACACCCAGAAGACGCTCAGCCGCTAACCGGCTGCAGTGAACACCAGAAAGGCCCGGTCCACCAGGACCGGGCCTTTCTGCGTACCTCTGCAGCTCCAGGACTCCGGCAAACAACGCGGGGCCACCGGAAGCCCGTCTCCCCAAGGATTCAATGGGCGCGTGACCCCGCGTCGCTGCTCAGGGGCGGTAGCCGGAGGCGTAGTTGCGCGTCGGGCGGACGCCGGGGCGCTGCAGCGGCACCCAGAGCTTGTAGCGGTCGGCCCGGTAGTAGGACACCGAGTAGTCCACCATGGCGCGGGCCACGAAGGCGTGGCGCTGGATCTTCAGCAGCGGCGAACCGACCTCGACGTTGAGCAGGCGGGCCGTGGACGGCGAGGCGGCCGTTGCCTCGATCATGTCCTCGCCCCACTCCATCACCAGCCCGTAGCGTTCACTGAGGACGTTGTAGAGCGAAGTGGGCGGTTCGCCGTCGAGCAGTCCGGGCACGCGGTGCGCCGGGATGAAGTTCTCGTCCACGCTCATGGGCTCGTTGTCCGCCAGCAGCAGGCGGCGGAACCGCACCAGCGGCGTCCCCTCCTCGAGCTGGAGTTCCCGGGCCAGGAAGGCACTGGCGCCGATCTGCTCGAAGCTGAGGACCTTGGCTGCCGGGACCATGCCGCGCCGCTGCATTTCCTCGCTATAGGACGTCAGCTTGACCTGCAGATCCAGCTTGGGTTTCCGGACAAAAGTGCCCAGGCCCACCACCCGCTCGATGACTTCCTCCCCGACGAGCGCATCGATGGCCTGGCGCACCGTCATCCGGGCCAGGCCAAAGCGCTCGGCGAGGTCCCGTTCGGAGGGCAGCGCCGACCCGGGCGGGCAGGAACTGACAATGTGGGTCCTGAGGATTTCCCGCAGTTGGACGTAGATGGGCGTACCGTTGTTCCGGTCGATCTCGCCGGTCATGCGTGCCGCGTCAGAGGCCGCCACTGCGCAGCCTTCCGGAATGAGTCATACCTCAAGGTTAAGCCACACCCCCGCAGGTCTAGACCACCGCGTTGTCTTGGTTCGCCCGGGAACGCGGCCCCGGCTACGCTTAAATGTGCCGGTTCTCCGCCGGCACCAAGACCGCCACCATTTGAGACAAGGGAGCCCCGTTGCCAGTACGGACCGCAGTCGTCCAGGCCGACGTCGGATTGCATGCAAGGCCTGCGGCGCTTTTCGTCCGCGCTGTCCTGGAAACCGGGCTGCCCGTCACCATCAGCAGGGACGGCAGGCCGGCGGTGGATGCCCGCTCGCTGCTGGAAGTCATGACCGAGGACTTCCAGTACGGCTGTGAGGTGCAACTGGCCGTGGCCCCCGGCGCTATTCCGGAGCGCTGCAGCGCCAGGGACGTCGAGGCGGCCCTGGAGGGCCTCCGGGCACTGTTGGAGTCCGCCCGGTCCCGCTGAGCGCCACAGCGGCCCTGCACGGGCCGCCCAGCATCAACGACGGCGGGCCCCACCATTTGGTGGGGCCCGCCGTCGTTATTGATCAGTATGTGTCCTTACGGACGTTAGTGCGCGTGGTCTCCGCGGCTGTATTCGTAAACCCAGCCGACCAGGCCGACCAGTGCAAGACCGGCCGCGATGTAGACGATCCAGAACCCGATGGCCAGGCCGAGGAATCCTGCGGCCGAGGCCGCGCCGAGGACCAGCGGCCACCAGCTCCAGGGGCTGAAGTGACCCTGTTCACCGGCGCCCTCGTGGATCTCCGCATCGCTGCGGTCCTCGGGACGCATCCCGACGCGCTTGGCGGTGAAGGCGAGGTAGGCGCCGATCATGATGGAGAGGCCGCCGAGCAGCAGGACACCGAGGATGCCGACCCACTCGGTCCATTCGGTCAGGAATCCGTAGACGATCGAGACCGGGATGAAGAAGAAGGCTCCGAATCCGAAGAGCCTTGATTCGATTTTCACTGGGCTTGATCCTTCTGGTCGGCGTTACCGAGAGTTGCTGCTGCCGGGGCAGGAGATTCGACGGTGTATGACTGGGAGAGTTCGGGGTGGTGAAGGTCCAGAGCGGGACGCTCCGAACGGATCCGCGGCAGCGAGGTGAAATTGTGGCGCGGCGGCGGGCAGGAGGTCGCCCACTCGAGCGAGGCGCCGAAGCCCCACGGGTCATCCACTTCGACCCGCTCGTTGCTGCGCCAGGTGATGTAGACGTTCCAGAAGAACGGGATCAGCGAGGCGCCCAGCAGGAACGAGGCGTAGGTGGAGAACTGGTTCATCCAGGTGAAGTTGTCCTGCGGCATGTAGTCCGCGTAGCGGCGGGGCATGCCCTCGACGCCCAGCCAGTGCTGGATGAGGAAGGTGCCGTGGAAACCGAGGAACAGCATCCAGAAGTGGATCTTGCCCAGGCGCTCGTTGAGCATCTTGCCGGTCCATTTCGGCCACCAGAAGTAGAAGCCGGCAAACATGGCGAAGACAACGGTGCCGAAGACGACGTAGTGGAAGTGGGCCACCACAAAGTAGGAGTCGGAGACGTGGAAGTCCAGCGGCGGGGAGGCCAGGATGATGCCGGTCAGACCGCCGAAGAGGAACGTCGCCAGGAAGCCGATGCTCCACAGCATGGGGGTTTCGAAGGTAATCGATCCCCGCCACATGGTGCCGATCCAGTTGAAGAACTTCACACCGGTGGGGACGGCGATGAGCATCGTCATGAAGGAGAAGAACGGCAGCAGGACCGAGCCGGTGACGTACATGTGGTGGGCCCACACGGTCACGGACAGCGCGGCGATGGAGATGGTCGCGTAGACCAGGCCCTTGTAGCCGAAGATCGGCTTCCGGCTGAAGACCGGGAAGATCTCCGAGACAATGCCGAAGAACGGCAGGGCGATGATGTAGACCTCCGGGTGTCCGAAGAACCAGAACAGGTGCTGCCAGAGGACAGCGCCGCCGTTCTCCGGGTCGAAGATGTGGGCTCCGAAGCGGCGGTCCGCGCCGAGGGCGAAGAGTGCTGCGGCCAGCGGCGGGAAGGCCATCAGGACCAGGATGGACGTGACGAGGATGTTCCAGGTGAAGATCGGCATCCGCCACATCGTCATGCCCGGGGCGCGCATGCAGATGATCGTGGTGATGAAGTTGACCGCGCCGAGGATGGTACCGAAACCGGTCAGCGCCAGGCCAAAGACCCAGAGGTCACCGCCCACGCCCGGGCTGAACGTCGTGTTGGACAGCGGCGCATACGCGAACCAGCCAAACGACGCCGCACCCTGCGGGGTGATGAAGCCGGACACGGCGATGGTCGAACCGAAGAGGAAGAACCAGAAGGCCAGTGCGTTCAGCCGCGGGAAGGCGACGTCGGGGGCACCGATCTGCAGCGGCATCATGACGTTGGCGAAGCCGGCGAACAGCGGTGTCGCGAACATCAGCAGCATCACGGTGCCGTGCATGGTGAACAGCTGGTTGTACTGCTCTTTGGTCTGCAGGATCTGCATGCCGGGCTCAAAGAGTTCGGCGCGGATCAGCAGCGCCATGACTCCGCCGAAGCAGAAGAACACGAACGACGCGATCAGGTACATGTACCCGATGGTCTTGTGGTCGGTCGTGGTGATCCAGTTGACGACGATGCGTCCCTTGGACTTCGGTACTACGGGAGCCTCAAGGATCCCGGTGGGCTGTGAATAGGTAGTTGCCACGTCGCTCCCCTTACTTGGTTTCGGTCGGGGCCGGGTTGCGGTCGTACTCTTCGCCGAGGAGGCCCGTGTTGCCGTCCTGGCGCAGCTTCTCCAGGTGCGCCTGGAATTCGGCGTCGGAAACGACCTTCACGCGGAACAGCATTTCGGAGTGGTATTCGCCACAGAGTTCGGCGCACTTGCCGTCGTAGGTCCCCTCCTTGGTGGGGGTGAACCTGATGTAGTTGGTCTTTCCGGGGATCATGTCGCGCTTCTGCAGGAAGGCGGGGACCCAGAAGGAGTGGATGACGTCGCGGGCGTTCAGCTCGAGGTCAACCGACTTGTCGACCGGGAGGTACAGGGTGGGCAGCTTTTCCTTGTCCACTTCCTCGCCGGTGAGGTGCGCCTGGACGCCGGCTTCGTGGACATCCTCGCGGATGACGTCGCCCTTTTTGTAGTTGAAGTCCCACGCCCACTGCTTGCCGCGGACGTCAACGACGACGTCGGCCGGCTCGGCGCGGTTGTCGATCGCCTGCTGGTCGCGGTCGGTGAAGTAGAAGAACACCAGGACCATGAACAGCGGGATCGTGAGGTAGAAGACCTCAAGGGGCAGGTTGAAGCTGTTCTGCCGCGGGAACCCGACGGTGCCCTTGCGGCGCCGGTAGGCGACGATGCACCAGATCATCAGGCCCCAGGTAATGACGCCCACGATCAGGGCGGCAATCCATGAGTTGACCCAGAGGTCCATGATGCGGTCAGTGTGGTTGGTGGTGCCACGCTCGGTGGGCAGCCACCCTTTCTGTACCTCTGGTGAACATCCAGTCAAAGCCAACGCGCCGGCGAGTGCCAAGCCAGTGATCGTAGTGATCTGTTTGCGTCGGCTGCCGGTTCGGTTCTGCGAACTCACAGACGGCCCTTCCTACTTGTTGCTGTTGCCCGGGCCGCAAAATGGCGGTCAGGGCACACGAAAAGTTTTACTACTCGGTGTAGAGCTTACCGCTCCCCGCGAGTTTTCGCCCACATGTCCGCGCCGTGCGTCGGGACCTTTTTACCGGGTCCGCTCGTTGTGAATCCTGCGGCACTAAGGCCGGGCAGATCGCCCGGCCTTAGTGGAAGGAATCACCGCAGGCGCAGGAGCCGCCGGCGTTGGGATTATCGATGGTGAAGCCCTGCTTGGAGATGGTGTCCTCGAAGTCGATGCTGGCGCCGCTGAGGTACGGGACGCTCATCTTGTCGACCACAACTTCGACGCCGTCGTAGTCGCGGACGGCGTCGCCGTCGAGGAGCCGCTCGTCGAAGTAGAGCTGGTAAATCAGGCCAGAGCAACCGCCGGGCTGCACGGCCACGCGGAGGCGCAGATCGGTGCGGCCTTCCTGCTCGAGCAGGCTGCGGACCTTGCCGGCGGCGACGTCGGTCAGTTTGACCTCGTGCGTTGCCAGTTCCTCGCCCGCCGTGGCGGTGCTGTCGGCGCTGTTTTCATTGGTTGTAGTGCTCATGGCCTACCTTCTAACGACGGTGGTGGCGGCGCCGCTCCCGCGGCACCCGCCCCTACTTGAACGGTACGGGCTATAGCTACATGCTACGTCGATCAGCCCTGTAGCTCTAACTCCTGGCGTAACCGTCCCGGCCGGCCGGATGTTCCCCGGGGAACACCGCCGGCCGGTCCGCTCAGGCCAGTCCTTCCTCATTCAGGCGGGCCAGCATCAGGGCTTCGGCCACAATGGCGTTCCGGAAGTCCGCCAGGTGGAGGGATTCGTTCGCGCTGTGGGCCCGGGAATCGGGATCCTCGACGCCGGTGACCAGGATCTGCACGTCCGGGTACAGCTCGGTCAGGTCGGCGATGAACGGAATCGAGCCGCCGATGCCGGTCTCCACGGCCGGAACGCCCCACGCCTCGCCGAGCGCCCACATCGCCACACTGGCCGCCTTGGAGGAGGTGTCCGTGAGGAAGGCGTTGCCGCTCTCCCCCGGGGTGAAGACGACGTGGGCGCCGAACGGCGCGTTGGCTTCCACATGCCGGCGGACGGCGTCCATCGCCTCGGCCGGATCCTGTCCGGGCGCGAGCCGCAGGCTGAACTTGGCCCGTGCCCGGGGCAGGAGGGTGTTGGAGGCGACGTCCACGGCGGGGGCGTCGAAGCCGATGATCGACAGTGCCGGTTTGGTCCACATCCGCGACGCGATCGTCCCGGTGCCGGCGAGCCGGACGCCGTCGAGCACCGAGGCGTCGGCGCGGTACTGCTCCTCGGAGATGTCAACGGTGACGTCGTCCCGGCTGACCAGGCCGGCGATCGCCACGTTGCCCGCATCATCGTGCAGGGTGGCGATCAGCCGGGAGAGCAGGGTCGGGGCGTCCAGCACGGGGCCGCCGAACATGCCGGAGTGGACGGCATGGTCCAGGACCTTGACCTCGATGGTGCCGTCGACCAGGCCGCGGAGGCTGGTTGTCAGGGCGGGAATGCCGACCTTCCAGTTGCTGGAGTCGGCCACGACGATCACATCGGCGCGCAGCAGTTCCCGGTGGGTTTCGAGGAAGGTCCGGAAGGTCGGCGAGCCGGCCTCCTCTTCCCCCTCGAAGAAGAAGGTCACACCGAGGCCCAGGTCGTCGCCCAGCACCCGGGTCACGGCCGAGTAGGCCGCGATGTGCGCGAGGATCCCGGCCTTGTCGTCGGCCGCGCCGCGCCCGTACAGCCGCCCGTCGCGCTCGACGGCGGTGAAGGGCTCGGTCTCCCACAGCGCCAGGTCACCGGTGGGCTGCACGTCGTGGTGCGCATACAGCAGGATGGTCGGCTTGCCCGCGGCGGCCGGACGGCGGGCGACGACGGCGGGGCCGCCCGGGGTCCCGTCTTCCTTGTCGCAGCGCAGGATCAGGACCTCGTCGAAGCCGCTGGCACGGACCAGTTCGGCGACGGCGTCGGCACTGGCGTTCAGCGGGGCGGGGTCGAAGCTGGGCCAGGCGATGCCCGGGATGGCGACGAGCTCCGTCAGCTGGGCGATCGTGGTGTCGAACGATTCGGTAACGGCCTGGCGGAGGGCCTCGGTGTCGACATTTCCGACCCGGGCAGTGGCGGTTTGCGGGTTCCCCGCGGGTAATGGAGTCATGGCCAGAACACTACCGGTGCCGCGGATCACTTCAAACAGGGCAACAGCGCGTCATCTGACGTGTGGGCCGGGTCTCGCGCGCGCCGCACCGGGGTATTCTGAAGGGGTGTTTGGACGTAAAAAAGAAGCGCCATCGGCGCAGGACATAGTTGACCAGCAGGCGGCCGGGGCAGCAGCCCGGGACACCGCCCTCGGCAAGGGCGCGCCCACGCCCAAGCGCAACGCGCAGGTGGCGGCCCGCAAGCGGCCGCTCGTGCCCGAGGACCGCAAGGCTTCGAAGGCCGCCGAACGGGCAGCGGTCCAGGAGCAGCGGCTCAAGATGCGGCAGGCCATGGACACCGGCGACGAGAGGTTCCTGCCGCTGCGCGACAAGGGCCCGCAGAAGCGCTTCGCCCGTGACTACGTGGATGCCCGCTTCAGCCTCGGCGAATATTTGATGTTCGGCGCACTCATCTTCGTGATCGTCTCACTCCTCGTCCCGTCCACCAGCGAACAAATGGTCTACGTCCTGGGCGGGTTCTGGGTGATGTTCCTGGCGGTCTTCGTCGACGTCTTTATCCTGTCCCGGAAGCTCAAGAAGCGCCTGGAGGAGAAGTTCGGGGACGTGGAGCGCGGCACCGTCTGGTACGGCTCCATGCGTTCGCTGCAGTTCCGCCGCCTGCGCCTTCCCAAGCCCCTCGTCAAGCGCGGCGAATACCCCGCCTGATTCACGCCACCAACACAGGGCCCCCGGCAGTCTGACTGCCGGGGGCTTTGTCGTCCCCCGGCGGCCGGGGATGGTCGGTGCGGTGCCGGGGATGGTCGGTGCGGGGCGGCTCAGCGCCGGGACGGGTGCTTCGCGAGGAGCCGGTTGATGCGGGCGGCCCAGAACGGTCCTTCATAGAGGAACGCCGTGTATCCCTGCACGAGGGTGGCGCCGGCGTCGAGCCGCTGCTGGACGTCCTGCGCGGTTTCAACGCCGCCCACGGAAACCAGGGTCAGTTTGCCGCCGGTGGCCGCCTTCAGCCGGGCGAGAACCTCCAGCGACCGTTGCTTCAGCGGTGCCCCGGACAGCCCTCCGGCGCCGCACGCCGCCACCTTCTCGGCGCTGGAGGAGAGCCCGGCGCGGGCGATGGTGGTATTGGTCGCGATGATGCCGTCCAGGTTCAGGTCCAGTGCCAGGCGGGCGACGTCGTCGATGTCTTCATCGCTGAGGTCCGGGGCAATTTTGACCAGCAGCGGGACGTGGCGTCCGGACGCCTGGTCCGCAGCCTCCCCCACGGCCGCCAGCAACGGGCGCAGGGTTTCGACATCCTGGAGCAGCCGCAGGCCCGGGGTGTTCGGGGAGCTGACGTTGACCACGAGGTAGTCGGCGGCCGGTGCCAGGCTGCGGGTGCTGACCAGGTAGTCGGCCACGGCGTCCTCGAGTTCCACGACCTTGCTCTTGCCGATGTTGACACCGATTACCGGGCGGACACCGGGGTGGCGGCGCTGCAGGGCGGCGCGGGCGGACTTCAGGCGGGGCGCCACGGCGGCGGCGCCGTCATTGTTGAAACCCATCCGGTTGATCACGGCACGGTCCTCGACCAGGCGGAAGAGCCGCGGCGCTGGGTTCCCCGGCTGGGCCTGCCCCGTGATGGTGCCGACCTCGACATGGCCGAACCCCAGTTCGGTGAGGGCCTCAATCCCGTGGCCCTCCTTGTCGAATCCGGCCGCCAGGCCGAACGGGGAGGGGAACGTCAGGCCGAACGCCTGGGTCTGGAGGGACGCCGCCGGGGCGGTGAACCTCTGCAGCACCCGTCCGGCGCCGCAGGAGTGGACGAGCCGGATGGCCTTGAAGCCGATCTTGTGGGCGCGTTCGGCGTCCATCCAAGAGAAGGCCAGCCGGAAGAAAGTCGGATATACGCGCATGGCTCTAGTTTTGCGGTTCCGGCTCCCCAGACCAAACCCGCAGGCCACCGGGCGCTAGCATGAAGCCATGGACTGGGTACCCGATATCCTCGGCGACGACTTCGAGGCCTGCACCGTCGCGGCGGCCGGGCCCGACGGCGTCGAGCGGACCGCCACGCTGGTGCGGCACGTCCCCGGTGCAGGGACTGCCTCCGGCGGGGCTCCGGCCGGCAGGGGTGAAGCCGGCGGGGCCGGCCCCGCGCCGTGCTGTTCCTGCACGGCTGGAGTGACTATTTCTTCAACGAGGAACTCGCCGAATTCTGGACCGGCCAGGGCTTCGCGTTCTTCGCCCTGGACATGCACAACCACGGGCGGAGCCTCCACGCCGGCGCCCCCGGCGGCTATGTGGCCGACCTGGACGACTACGACGCCGAGATCACCGCGGCGATTGGCATCATCGCCTCCCTGCACCCCGACGCTGAAGCGGCGCCGACGGTGGCGCTGATGGGGCACTCCACGGGCGGGCTGATCGCCGCGCTGTGGGCCAGCCGGGCATCCGGGGATGGTCTCGCAGCTGATCCTCGACAGCCCGTGGCTGGAGATGCACGGCAGTCCGGCCGTGCGCCGTGCGGCGCGGACCATGGTGGAGCCGCTCGCGCGGTTCCGGCCCGAGGCCGTCATCCGGCTCCCCGAACGCGGTTTTTACTGGCGCAGCATCAGCAGCGCCGCGGAAGGCGAATGGACCCTGGATGACAACTACCGCCCGCCCCGGGCGTTCCCGGTCCGGGCCGGGTGGCTGAGCGCGGTCCTCAGCGGGCAGTCGCGGGTGGCGCGGGGACTGAACATCGACGTCCCGATCCTGGTGCTGATCTCCGGAGCCAGCGCCACGGGGATGTTCTGGAAGGAGTCCATGCGGCGCACCGACGCGGTCCTGGACGTCAACACCATTGCCCTGCGGGCTCTCAGCCTGGGCAGGACCATCACGCTCGAACGGATCGACGGCGCCCTGCACGATGTGTTCCTGTCCGCCCCGCGGGTCCGCGCCGACGCCTACGCCCGCCTGGCCCGCTGGCTCCGCGCGTACGTGCTGGACGACGGCGGTTCCGCGTGACGCTCGCCGGGCTGCGGCCGCTGTGGCGGGAAGATGTGCTGGGCAGCCGTTTCGCACGCCTGGAACTGCCCCTGGCGCCGGACGACGAGGGCCCCGTTGTCGCGACCCTGGTCCGGCACGCCGCGCCGGACGGGGCTGCGGCCGGGGTGACGGCGCCGGACCCGGCTGGTCAGGCACCGGGCCCGGCCGCTCCTAACCCAGCCCCGGCCGTTCCCGGGACCCAGGCACCGGCGAAGGTGGTCCTCTACCTGCACGGCTGGGCGGACTATTTCCTGCAGGCCGAACTCGCCGATCACCTCGTTGCCAGCGGCTTCCACTTCTATGCCCTGGACCTGCGGAAGTTCGGGCGCAGCCTCCGGGACTGGCAGACCCCCGGCTACACCACCGACCTGGCCGTCTATGACGAGGACATCGCGGCCGCGCTGGCAGCGATCGGCTCCGACGTCGCCGGCCGCACCGGCAGCTCCGCGGCGCCGACGGTGCACCTGCTCGCGCATTCCCTCGGCGGTCTCGTGGCTGCGCTGTGGGCGGACCGGAACCCGGGGAGGCTGGGCACGCTGGTCCTCAACTCGCCCTGGCTGGAGCTCCAGGGCAGCAGCCTGATCCGGAACATCGCGGTGCATCTGGTGGAACCGCTGGCGCGCGCGGATCCGCGCCGGGTTCTCCTGATGCCCAGCATGCCCGGCTATTGGGACAGTGTGGGCGCCACAGCGAACGGCGAATGGGTCCTGGATCCCGCGTGGCGTCCGCGGGAATCCTTCCCCGTCCGGCCGGGCTGGATGAAGGCAGTCCTGGCCGGCCACGCGGCCGTGGCGCAGCGGCTCGACATCCGCTCGCCGGTGCTGGTCATGCTCTCCGGACGCACCCGGATCCAGGCCGAATGGTCCGAGGAACTCATGGGACTCGACGCCGTGATCGATGTCGAGGAAACGGCACGCAGCGCGCTCAGGCTGGGCCGCCGGACCGCGGTCTTCCGGTACCCGGGGGCAATCCACGACATCTTCCTGTCCCGCCGCGCGGTGCGGCAGGAAGCCTACGACGACCTCGTCCTCTGGCTCAGCCTCTACCCGGGCTGACGGGGGCTGACCACCAGGCCGGTTCCCTGGGGGTCAGGCCGGGCCGGCGGGGGCCGCGTCCACCGCACCGCCGTACCGGCGGTCCCGCTGGGCGTAGACCTCGACGGCGTCCCACAGGGTGCGCCGGTCCACGTCGGGCCAGAGCGTGTCCATAAAAACGAACTCCGCATACGCCGACTGCCACAGCATGAAGTTGGAGAGCCGCTGCTCGCCGGAGCTGCGCAGGAACAGGTCGACGTCGGGAAGGTCGGGCTCGTCCAGGTATTTCTGGATCGTCTTTTCGGTGATGGCACCGGGCTTCAGCCGCCCGGCGGCGACTTCCTCCGCGATCGCGGACACCGCATCCGCGATTTCGGCGCGCCCGCCGTAGTTAACACACATGTTCAACGTGCACGTGCTGTTGCCGCGGGTGAAGTCCTCGGCCTCCTCCAGCTCGCGGATCACCGAGCCCCAGAGCCGGGGGCGCCCGGCCGGACCAGCGGATCCGGACGCCCCACTCATCGAGCTGGTTGCGCTGCCGACGTAGCACATCCTTGTTAAATCCCATCAGGAAGCGCACTTCCTCGGGCGAGCGGCGCCAGTTCTCGGTGGAGAAGGCGTAGACACTCACGTACTCGATGCCGAGCTCGATCGCCCCGGCCACGACGTCCAGCAGGGCCGGCTCCCCCGCCTTGTGGCCTTCGATCCGGGGCAGGCCGCGCTGGTTGGCCCAGCGTCCGTTGCCGTCCATCACGATCGCGACGTGGCGGGGAATGAACTCCGCCGGGATCGCCGGGGGCACGGCTCCGGAAGCGTGCGGGTACGGGTGCACCACGGGGGCGCTCCGCTGCCGGACCGGATTCTTCTTTTTACCCAACGCCACAGTTACGTTCGCTCCACATGTTTGAGGGATTTGAGGACACGTTCCAGATGCCACTGCAGGTAGCTGGCCACGAGGCCCGCGGCCTCCCGGCGGTGCACGCGGACGGACGCGTCCGCCGTCGTCCAGTCCCCGGTCAGCAGCGCGCCGAGCAGCAGAACGGTTTCCGCGGCCGGCGCGGGCGATCCCGGCGGCCGGCAGTCGGCGCACACCATGCCGCCGAGCGGAGCCGAGAACGCGGTGTGCGGACCGCGGGCCCCGCAGCGGGCACAGTCGGTGAAGCTCGGCGCCCAGCCGCCGGTGGCGAGGGCGCGCAGCAGGTAAGAATCGAGGATGAGTTCCGGGCTGTGGTCCCCGCGGCTCAGCGATGCCAGGGCCCCGACGAGGAGGTTGTACTGGGCGGTGCCCGCTTCGCCGTCGACGTCGGTGAGCTTCTCGGCCGTCTCCGTCATGGCCGCAGCAACGGTGTAGCGGCCGTAGTCCGCGGCGATGTTGCCGCCGTAGGCCCCTTTGGCGACTGCCTGCGTGACGATGTCCAGGGTGCGGCCGGAGATCAGTTGGAGGTCCGCGACCATAAAGGGTTCCAGCCGGGCGCCGAAGCGGCTGCTGGTGCGCCGGACGCCCTTGGCCACCGCACGGACCTGGCCGTGGTGCTTGGTGAGGATGGTGATGATGCGGTCCGCTTCACCCAGCTTGTGGGTGCGCAGGATGACGCCGTCATCACGGTAGGCGCGGGAGGCAAAGGAGGAGGGATGGGCCACGGTTAATCTTCGCACTGTCTTTGAAGGAAACGCTGCCTATCGGGAAACACCGCAGTTCAGGCAGACTGCGCCGCCGGAGGGCCCGGCGGCGCAGTAGTGAGGGCCGGCTTAGGCGCGGGCGTCCCGGATGGCGCGGTTCACGGCCGAGATGACGGCCTTGAGCGAGGACGTGGACGTGTTGGCGTCGATCCCGACGCCCCACAGCACACGCTCCCCCACGGCGCATTCGACATAGGCCGCGGCGAGGGCGCTGCCGCCTTCGGACAGGGCATGTTCGCTGTAATCCAGCACCCGGACGTCGACGCCGTCTTCGCGCAGGATGCTCAGCAGCGCAGCGATCGGACCGTTGCCGGTGCCGGTGCGGTGGACGGGGGTGCCGTCGATCTTGAGCGCGGCGTGCAGCGTCATGGAACCGTCCTCGTCCGTCTCGGTGCTGAACGGGCCGAGGGCGTAGCGGCCCCACTGCTCGTCCGCGGAGCCGGAGGGCAGGTACTCATCCTGGAAGACCTGCCAGAGCTGGGCGCCGCTGACTTCGCCGCCCACGGTGTCGGTCTGCTTCTGGATGACACCGGAGAACTCGATCTGCGCACGCCGCGGCAGGTCCAGGTTGTGCTCGTTCTTCAGCAGGTAGGCGACGCCGCCCTTGCCCGACTGGGAGTTGACGCGGATGACGGCCTCGTAGCTGCGGCCGAGGTCCTTCGGGTCGACCGGCAGGTACGGGACCTGCCAGGCGTAGTCGGCGACGTCCTTGCCGGCTGCGGCCGCGTCCTTCTCGAGGGCTTCCAGGCCCTTCTTGATGGCGTCCTGGTGCGACCCGGAGAACGCCGTGAAGACGAGGTCCCCGCCGTACGGGGTGCGCTCGGCCACGGGCAGCTGGTTGCAGTACTCGACGGTGCGGCGGACTTCGTCGATGTCGGAGAAGTCGATCATCGGGTCGATGCCCTGGACGAACATGTTCAGGCCCAGCGTCACCAGGTCCACGTTGCCGGTCCGCTCGCCGTTGCCGAACAGGCAGCCTTCGATCCGGTCCGCGCCGGCCAGGTAGCCCAGCTCGGCGGCCGCGACGCCGGTGCCGCGGTCATTGTGCGGGTGCAGGGACAGGATGATGCCCTCCCGCGGGTGCAGGTTCCGGCTCATCCACTCAATGGAGTCGGCGTAGACGTTGGGGGTGGCCATTTCCACCGTGGCCGGCAGGTTGATGATGACCTGGCTGTCGGCGGAGGCCTCGAACACGTCGGCGATGGCGTTGCAGACCCGCACGGCGTACTCCAGCTCGGTCCCGGTGAAGGATTCGGGCGAGTACTCGTACGTGATGTGGGTGTCCTGCAGCGTCTCTTCGTACTTCTTGCACAGCCGCGCGCCCTGCAGGGCGATGTCCAGGATGCCGTCCTCGTCCTGGTTGAAGACGACCCGGCGCTGCAGGACCGATGTCGAGTTGTACAGGTGCACGATCGCCTGCTTGGCGCCGACGAGGGACTCGTAGGTCCGCTCGATGAGGTGCTCGCGGGCCTGGGTCAGGACCTGGATCGTGACGTCGTCCGGGATGTGGTTGCCCTCGATCAGCTGGCGGACGAAGTCGAAGTCCGTCTGCGAGGCGGAGGGGAACCCGACTTCGATTTCCTTGTAGCCCATCTGGACCAGCAGCTGGAACATCTTCAGCTTGCGGGCCGGGCTCATCGGGTCGATCAGGGCCTGGTTGCCGTCGCGCAGGTCCACGGCGCACCAGCGCGGGGCCTTGGTGATGACCTTGTCCGGCCACGTCCGGTCCGGCAGTTCAACCGTGATCAGGTCCTGGAACGGGACGTAGCGGTGGACGGGCATTCCTGAGGGCTTCTGTGCGTTTCGCATTACAATCGGGGCCTTTTCTGTGATTCCTGATGAAAGGGTGGCCGGGCAACACAAACTCCGCAGCGAGGGTGGGCCTTGCGCTAGATCGCGTCTGAGGCCTCGCCGCGGCAGCTAAGAAGAAGCAGTTCTGCGCGCACCTTTTCACAGTAACACGGGTGCGTAAGATGAAGGAGCCACACCTCCGTAACGTCCACCATGCAGACCCGGCGACCCGTAACACGGCGGTCCCGGGCTGCCTCTCAAAGGAGCATCCGTGCCACTTTCGGGGATCGACCTGTCCAATATCGACGCCAGTGTCCGGCCGCAGGATGACCTGTACCAGCATGTCAACGGCACCTGGCTCAAGAGCACCGAGATCCCGGACGACCGGCCCCTGGAGGGCACGTTCACGGCGCTGCGGGACGGCTCGGAGCTTGCGGTGAAGGAGATCATCGAGGACGCGGCAGCCCGCGGCGCGGAGTCCACCGGGATCGAGCAGAAGATCGGGGACCTCTACAACAGCTTCATGGATGAGGCTGCGGTGGAGGCCAAGGGACTGGACCCGATCCGGCAGCGGCTCGCCGAGGTGTTCGCCACGCAGACGGTCGCCGACCTCGTGGCTCTCTCCGGGCGCCTGTTCCGTGCGGACGTGGGCGGCCTCTTCTACATCTATCCCGCCCCCGACGCCGGCAACCCGGACCGGATCCTGCTCTACACCGGCCAGGGCGGACTCGGCCTGCCGGATGAATCGTATTACCGCGAGGAGAAGTTCGCCGCGGTGGTCCAGGCCTACCAGGACCATGTGGCGGCCGTTTTCACCCTTGCCGGCGTCGCCGACCCGAAGGCAGCGGCCGGCCGGGTCGTGGCGCTGGAAACGGCGCTGGCCGGCCACCACTGGGACAAGGTCACCCTGCGGGATCCGCAGAAGACGTACAACCTGAAATCCGCCGATGAGGCCACCGGGCTCTTCCCGCTCCTCACGGCCTGGTTCGATGCCGCCGCCATCACGCCGGAGAAGCGCACGGAACTGGTCGTGAGCACGCCGGACTTCTTCGCCGGGGCGGCGGCCCTGCTGGACTCCGAGCCGCTGTCCGCCTGGCAGGAATGGCTGGCCCTGCGCGTCGTCAGCGCCGCCGCACCGTACCTCTCCTCCGCGTTCGTGGACGCCAACTTCGCCTTTTACGGCACCACCCTCAGCGGCACCCCGCGGAACAAGGACCGCTGGAAGCGCGGGGTCGCCGTCGTCGAGGCCGCGCTGGGCGAGGCCGTGGGCCAGATCTACGTGGCCCGGCACTTCCCGGAGACGCACAAGGCCCGGATGGTGTCGCTGGTCGCGAACCTGATCGAGGCATACCGCGAATCCATCACCGGCCTGGCCTGGATGGGCGAGGACACGAAACATGAGGCGCTGAAGAAGCTGGACTCCTTCCGGGCCAAGATCGGCTACCCGGACAAGTGGATCGACTACTCCGCGGTGGAAATCGACCCGACGGATCTGCTCGGCAATGTGGAGCGCGCGCACAACGCCGACGTCGACCGGCACCTTGATGAGGTGGGCAAGCCCGTGGACCGGGAAAAGTGGCTGATGACGCCGCAGACGGTAAATGCGTACTACCACCCGCTGCTCAACGAGATCGTTTTCCCCGCGGCGATCCTGCAGCCGCCTTTCTTCACCGCCGACGCCGACGACGCCGTCAACTACGGTGGCATCGGCGCCATCATCGGGCACGAAATCGGCCACGGTTTTGACGACCAGGGCTCCCAGTACGATGGCAGCGGGCTGCTCCGCAACTGGTGGACGGAAGACGACCGCACCGCCTTCGAATCGCTGGCCGCCCGGCTGGTGGCCCAGTTCGATGCGCTCTCCCCCGCCGCGGCGTCCGGGCACACCGTCAACGGCAAACTGACCCTGGGCGAGAACATCGGCGACCTCGGCGGCCTGACGATTGCCTATAAGGCCTACCTGATCAGCCTCGACGGGCAGGAGCCTCCGGTGCTGGACGGCCTGACCGGCGCGCAGCGCTTCTTTGCGTCCTGGGCTGCCGGCTGGCGGCAGGTCATGCGGACCGAGGAAGCGATCCGCAGGCTCGCCACGGATCCGCACTCCCCCAATGAGTTCCGCACCAACCAGATCGCCAGGAACCTGGACGCCTTCCACGAGGCCTTCGGCACGGCGGAGCAGGACGGCATGTGGATGCCGGCGGACGAGCGCGTCAGCATCTGGTAGGCACCCCGGCGGCACGGGCTGCCCGGCCGCACACAGAGGGCCGGCCGCGGGAACTGTTCTGTTCCCGCGGCCGGCCCTCTGTGTGGCTAAGGGGCGCCGCTACCGGGTGATCAGCGCCGGGTTGGCCTGCTGGCAGACGACGTCGCCGGCGGTCTGGTTGACGATGTCCGGGGGCAGCTGCACCGCGGCGTCCGCACCAGGGGTGCCGCCCACCAGGTCGCTGCCCAGGTAGACCTGGACGCCGGCGACACCGGCGGCCGGGAGGACCTGCGTCGCCGGAACGCCCAGCAGGGCGGCTACATCGGCGGCCACCACCTCATAACCGGCACCGTAGTAGACGGCAGTCGCCGCGACCGGCGGGGCGGCCAGCTGGCCGAGTTGGGTGAAACCTCCGGCGGTGAGGGCCTGGAGGATCTCCTGGGTCCGCGCCGGGACACCGGACCCGTTCGCGACCGTGACGGGCTGCAGCGCCTTGTCATAGGCGGGGGCCGTCTCACTGGGTGTCGGCTCGGCACTTTGGCTGGCACTGGGGTCCGGGGACGCGGACGGGCTCGGCGGCGCCGTCGGGTCCGTGAGGTCAATGTCCTTGCGCATCGCCGCGAAGAGCTGGGACGCGGCCGGCTCCGCGACCTGCAGGCGGTTCGGGTCGCTCACCGCGGGCACCGTCGGGACCGCCACGAAGGCGACCTTGCCGACGTCGATGTTCTTCAGCCGGTTCCCGACCGTCAACAGCGTCGGGATAGAGGCGAGCCCCTCGTCGATGGTCAGGTTCCGGGTCACGACATCGGCGATCTCCAGCATCTTGCCGGGGTTGGACATCGTGCCGTCATCCTTCATCTTCCGCGTCAGGGCGGACAGGAAGCCCTGCTGTGCCTTGATCCTGCCGAGGTCGCCGCCGTCGGCGAAGGCGTGCCGTGTGCGCAGGAACGCCAGTGCCTGCTCGCCCTGGACCGTGGAGGTCCCCTTGGGCAGGCGCAGCTTCGAATCCGGGTCGTACACGGCGTCGCTGATGCAGACCTCCACGCCGCCCACCGTGTTCGAGAGCTCCTTGACGGCGTTGAAGTCGGCCATCATAAAGTGGTCGATCTCCAGGCCCGTCAGTTTGTTGACCGTGTCGACGGCGCAGCCGATGCCGGCTTCCGACATGGCCTCGTTGATCATCACGTTCTCCTGCGCCGGGAATTCCTGTTTGGTTTCCTGGTCGGTGCAGGCGGGCGTGTCCACGAGCAGGTCGCGGGGGAAGCTGACGACGCTGACCCGCTTGTTGTCCGCCGAGATGTCCATCAGCATCATGACATCCGAGTGCCCGAACCCGGTGGCGTCGTCGGACGTGCCGTATTTCGAGTTCTTTCCGTCACGGGTGTCCGAGCCCAGAATGAGGATCTGCATCCGGTCCCGCGAGTCGTCCAGGGCGCCTTCGGTCTTGTCGCTGCCGGCGCCGAGTGATGCCTTGCTGATATTGCCCTGCAGGCGGAGGACCCAGTAGGCGCCGAAGGCGAGGACACCCACCAGCAGGATGGAGACCACGGCGGTGCCCATCTTCAGCCAGCCGGGCATGCTGCGGATGCGTCCCAGGTGCCGTGCCGGACCGACGGCGGGATCATCCGTGTGCCGGGCAGCAGAACCTGACCGAACCGGGGGTCCGGTTCCGTCTGCGCGGTCTTCACGGGGTCGAGCCACAGTTGAGCCTTCTTTCACGACAGGGGTCAGCCCATTTTAGTGTCCGAATCTGGGAATTCCCCGATGGCGGGCTGCATGGGAGCGGCGCGGGCCTCCCCGGCGCCAGGGTGGCGGCTAGAAGCCGAGCTTGACGAGCTGCTTCGGGTCCCGCTGCCAGTCCTTGGCGACCTTCACGTGCAGGTCCAGGTAGATGCGCGCGCCGAGCAGCGCCTCGATCGCCTTGCGGGCGTTGGTGCCGACCTCACGGAGCCGGGCGCCGCCCTTGCCGATGATGATGGCCTTCTGCGAAGGACGTTCCACGTAGAGATTGACCCGCACGTCGAGGAAGGGCTTGTCGTCGGGCCTGCCCTCCCGCGGAACGATCTCGTCGACGACGACGGCAAGGGAGTGCGGCAGTTCGTCGCGGACGCCCTCAAGGGCGGCCTCCCGGATGAGTTCGGCGATCATCACCGCTTCCGGCTCGTCCGTCAGGTGGCCGTCCGGGTAGAGCGGCGGCGACGGCGGCATCAGGCCGATCAGCACGTCGGCAACGGTCTTGACCTGGAAGCCATCGGCGGCGGAGACCGGGACGATGTCCTTCCAGCCGTCCTCGCCGAGGACCTCGCGGCCCAGGGCGTCGACGGCGAGCAGCTGTTCGGTGAGGGCCTGGCGGTCCACCGTGTCGGCCTTCGTCACGATGGCGATGACCGGTTTGTTTCCGATGGCGGCGAGCTGGGCGGCGATGAATTTGTCGCCCGGGCCGATCTTCTCGTTCGCCGGCAGGCAGAAGCCGATCGCGTCGACCTCGGCGAGGGTGTCGGCCACGAGTTCGTTCAGCCGCTTCCCCAGCAGGGTGCGCGGGCGGTGCAGGCCCGGAGTGTCGACGAGGATCAGCTGCCCGTCGTCCCGGTGCACAATGCCGCGGATGGTGTGGCGCGTGGTCTGCGGTTTGGCCGAGGTGATCGCGACCTTCTGGCCGACCAGGGCGTTGGTGAGGGTCGACTTGCCCGTATTGGGCCGCCCGACCAGCACCGCGAAACCGGCCCGGTAGCCGGCGTGGGGCGCTTCGCCGTCGGACTTATTCTGCTTGCTCACGTGAGACTCCCTGTTGGATTGGTGCGGCCTCGTCGAGAAGGTCTTCAAGGTCAGTTTCTACTGTTGGTACGGCCGCCGCAATGATGTGGCTGACGCGGTTGCGCCGGCCCTCAAGCCGGTCGGCACGGAGGGACAGGCCGTGGACCTCGACGGTGCTGCCGACAATCGGCACCCGGCCGAGGGCCTTGGCGAGCAGGCCGCCCACGGTGTCCACTTCGTCGTCGTCGAGCTCAAGGTCGAACAGCTCACCCAGGTCCTCGATGCTCATCCGGGCGCTCACCCGGTAGCTTCCGTCGCCGAGTTCCACCGCTTCCGCGCTCTCGGTGTCGTATTCGTCGACGATCTCACCGACGATTTCCTCGATGAGGTCCTCGAGGGTGACGAGCCCGGCCGTGCCGCCGTATTCGTCGATCACGATGGCGACGTGGGTCGATTCCTTCTGCAGCTCGCGCAGCAGTTCACTCACCGGTTTGGAGTCCGGCACGTAGCGCACCTCGCGGGCGAGCTCGTCAACCACCGGCGGCTCCTCACCGGGGGCGAGGTTGTGGATGACCGCGGCCACATCCTTGAGGTAGACGATCCCCAGGACCTGGTCCGTGTTCTCGCCGATGACGGGGATCCGGGAATAGCCCGAGCGCAGGAACAGCGACATGGCCCGGTGCAGGCTGGACCCGGAGTCGATGCAGAGGATGTCGGTGCGGGGCACCATGACGGAGCGGACCAGGGTGTCCCCGAAGTCGAACACCGACTGGATCATCTCCGCCTCGTTGTCCTCGATCACGTCGGACTCCGTGGCCCGGTCCACGAGTTCGCGGAATTCCTCTTCGCTGAAGAACGCCTCGTTGTCAGCGGGCGCCCCGGGGGCCACCGCGCTGCCCAGGGTGACGAGCCAGCCGGGAATGGGACCCAGCACCCAGCAGAGCCAGCGGATCAGCGGGGCGCTGAAGCGGACCAGTCCGGCGGAGTGCACCCGGCCGAGCTGGCGCGGGGACACCCCGACGATGACGAAGCCGAGCAGGGCCATCACGCCGGTGGCGATCAGCCCGGAGAGCCAGACGTTGTCGAGCAGGCTGTTCAGCAGCACCGTCACGGCGACGGCGGAGGCCATGTCGAACCAGATGCGCCAGAACCGCAGGGCCCGCATGTGGGCCACGGGCTGGGCCATGATGCGCTTGAGCGCGGTACCGCGGCTGTGCAGGATCGCGGCCTCGGCGTCGTGCCGGGAAAGGTAGTTGAAGGCAGATTCGGCGGCGGTCAGGAACGCGGCAAAACTAAGGAACACCAGCGCCATGCCGGCAACGATCAGTGGCGTCACTGAATCGTCTCGGAGGGGGCGTCTTTACCGGTGAAGGCAGCGAGCAGTTCGCGCTGGAGGCCGAACATCTCCTCCTTCTCCTCCGGCTCCGCGTGGTCGAAGCCGAGCAGGTGCAGGATGCCGTGGGTCGTCAGCAGCAGCATCTCGTCCTGGGTGGAGTGGCCGGCGTTCATCGCCTGGACCTCCGCGACCTGCGGGCAGATGGCGATGTCGCCGAGCATGCCCTGCGGCGTGGGCTTGTCCGGGGTGCCCGGCGTCAGCTCGTCCATGGGCACGGAGAGCACGTCGGTGGAGCCCGGCTCGTCCATCAGCTCGATGTGCAGCTTCTCCATGGCCGGCTCGTCCACGAGGAGGATCGACAGTTCGGCCTGCGGGTGGATGAAGAGTCGTTCGAAAATGAAACGGGACAGCTGGACCAACTCGGCCTCATCGACGGTGATGCCGGATTCGTTGTTGACCTCAATGCTCACGCGCGTTCCTCCCGCTTGTCGCGGGCCACGGAATGCTTGACCCGGTTCCGCTGGATCTCGTCCCAGACGCTGTAGGCGTTGACGATGTCGCCCACCAGGCGGTGCCGGACGACGTCGGAGGCGTCCAGGACGGTGAAGTTGACGTCGTCGATGCCCTGCAGGATGTCCTCCACGATGCGGAGGCCGGACCGGGTCCCGAAGGGCAGGTCGACCTGCGTGACGTCGCCGGTGACCACCATTTTGGAGCCGAAGCCCAGCCGGGTGAGGAACATCTTCATCTGCTCCGGAGTGGTGTTCTGCGCCTCGTCCAGGATGATGAAGGCGTCATTGAGCGTGCGTCCGCGCATGTACGCCAGAGGGGCGACCTCGATCGTGCCGGCAGCGATCAGCCGGGGGATGGATTCGGGGTCCATCATTTCGTGCAGGGCGTCGTAGAGCGGGCGCAGGTAGGGGTCGATCTTGTCGCTGAGCGTGCCGGGAAGGAATCCCAGCCGCTCCCCCGCCTCGACGGCGGGACGGGTCAGGATGATCCTGGTGACTTCCTTCTGCTGCAGTGCCTGCACGGCCTTGGCCATCGCCAGGTACGTCTTGCCGGTACCGGCCGGGCCGATTCCGAAGATCACCGTGTTGTCGTCGATCGCGTCCACGTAGTTCTTCTGGTTCAGCGTCTTCGGCCGGATCGTCTTGCCGCGGCTCGAGAGGATGTTGTGGGTGAGCACCTCGACCGGGTTCTGCAGGGACTGGCTCCGGAGCATCGACACGAGCTGCTGCAGGACGGAGGGGGTGACGACGGTGCCCCGGGCGACGAGTCCCCGGACCTCGTTGAGCAGGCGCATGATCCGCGGCACGTCGGCGGCCGGCCCGCTGATGGCGAGTTCGTTGCCGCGGACATGGAAGTCGACGGCCGGGAACTGGGCCTCAATGAAGCGCAGGGCCTCGTCATGACTGCCAAGGGACTGGACCATCTGATCGGAGTTGTCGAACAGGACCACCTCCGTCCGCAGCCCGGGTAGGGAGTGGGGAAATTCACCTGCGGCGCGCTCTCCGGCGCTGATCCGGGCCTTGCCGTTCACTGCTTCAGTCATGGTGTTGGCCCGCGGGCCTCTGGTCCCCTCCAGTTCGGAAATGGTCTGTCCGCTGATCCGGCCCCGACGGCGCTTGATTTGACGGCGTTTGATTAAACCGTGGTTCGCGCCTTCTGGTTCCGGGGTCAGCGGGTCCTTTTATCTTACGCCAGTGCGGGGCTTCGCACCGCGCCTGGCGGGCCGGCCTGTCGGGCCGCGGCCCGGAGTCATGCGGCGCTGTTCCCGGTTTTAGGTATCAACTTCGTATCGGCCTCATATCGTTCCCGTTGCAGTTCCCGCCGGCCGGCCGATTCCCGGCGTTGCCGCCGGACCCATATGCCATGCTGGAAACCGGCCTCCGTCACGGCTTTTGAGCCGGGCCGGGGCGGTAGAACACCAAGAAGACGAGAAGCGGAAGGCAAGCCATCAGGGATCGCGGGACTGGGCACACAGCGGCAGGCAGGCGGACACGTCCGGGCATGCCGCTGCTGGCGCTGCCCGCAGCGCTGGCCCTGGCACTCACCGGCTGCGTGGCCACGCCCCAGACCGGCATCACGGATTCCAGTGCCCCGTCGCAGGTCCTGTCTGCCCAGGCGTCGGCGCCGGCCACGAGCGCGCCGCTGGAAACCACGCAGGCGTCCAACAAGGCGCCGGTGTATTGGATCGGGCGGAGCAACGACAGCACGTTCCTCTACCGGGAGTTCCGTGACGTTCCGGAACAGGACAACCCGGTCACGCGGGCGCTCCGGGTCATGATGTCCGAGAAGCCGTTCGACCCGGACTTCTTCACCCCGTGGCAGAACCCCAAGAAACTGGCGAGCTCCATTTCGGGCAAGAACGTCATCACGGTGGACATGTCCGCCGACGCCTTCAACAGCAATGTGGACCCGGCCATGGCCGAGCGCGCGGTCCAGCAGCTCGTCTACACCGCGACGGCGGCCGCGGCCAGCGCGGGGCTGATCGATGCCGGCCAGCAGATCCAGGTGGTGGTGCTCGTGGACGGGCACACCGATTACGTCGCCTTCAACCATGTCCGGCTTGGCGCCCCGACGGCACGCAGCGCCGGCATGGTCGCCCCGGTGTGGATCATTGATCCCCAGGAAGGGACCTCCGTGGAGGACGGCGCCGTCAAGATCTCCGGCCGCAGCACCGCTCCGGGCGGCAGACTTAAGTGGGAGATCCTGCGCATCGACGGCAGCGTCGAGACCAGGTACCTGGACGGGACGGTCACGGCGTCGGCCGAGGCCGGCCAGTCGGGAGCGTTCGGCCTCTCGGTCAGCCTGGGGCCGGGCCACTACGAGGTCCGGGTGTCGCAGCTCGAGGAGGGCAACCCGGCCGAGGAACTGAACGTCGACACCCGCGGGTTCACGGTCAAATAGCGGACAACCCCTACCATCGACTGCTCCGCAACGGCCCTTTTGAACCCTCAAAACGGCGGTTACGGAGCAGTCGATCGGTCTTTTGGGGCGGACGGACCGCCTCCGCTACCAGCGGCCGAGGATGTCGCTGGCGAGGACCGTGGCGGCGGGACCGGCCGTGGACGAGCGCAGCACATGGTGCCCCAGCAGGGCCGTCACCGCGCCGGCGTCGCAGAGCCTGGTCACTTCCCGCGGGCTGATGCCGCCCTCGGGTCCGACGATCAGCAGCACCTCGCGGCCCTGATCTTCCCCGTCGACCGCAGCGCCGCCGCCGGCAGCATCCCTGCCGGCCGCTGAGCCGGCGGGGCTGTCGGTGGGGCCGGCCGCAAGCCAGGCCTCCAGCACCTGACGCAGCGGACGCACGGCGTCCTCGTGCAGGATGATGGCCAGGTCGGCCGCGGCCACCGCCGCCTGCAGCCCGGCGCCGTCGACGGCGGGGCGGACCCGGGGAATCCAGGCGCGGCGTGCCTGCTTGGCCGCCGCCGTGACGACGGACTGCCACTTGGCGTGGGCTTTCGCAGCGCGTTCGGCCTTCCAGCGGACAATCGAACGTTCCGCCTGCCAGGGGACGACGGCGTCGATCCCCAGTTCGGTGGCGGTTTCGGCGGCGAGTTCATCCCGGTCGCCCTTTGCGAGGGCCTGGACCAGGACGAGCCGCACCGCGGGCCGGGGCTCCTCCGCGAGTCCGGAGCACTCCACGGACAGTTCGCCGGGCGCGACCGCGGCCACGGTGCCGGTGAGGCGTTTTCCGGCGCCGTCGGCGATGTCCACGGTCTCCCCCACGCCAAGGCGCTTCACCGTGACGGCATGGCGGGCCTCGGGACCGTCAAGGACGAAGACGGACCCGGGGGCCAGCCCGTCCAGGGTGCCGGGGGCGGTGAAGAAGACCGGGTTGCTCACCGCTACAGGTTACCGAGCCGGTCCCGAAGCTTCGCGAAGACCCCGCCGCTCGCGGCGAGCTTTCCTTCGCTGAACTGTTCCCCGCGCAGCTTGGCGAGCTGGCGGAGCAGATCCTCCTGGGCGGCATCGAGCTTGGCGGGGGTGTCCACCTGGAGGTGGACCTTGAGGTCGCCGCGGCCGTAGCCGCGCAGGTGGGTGACGCCGAGCCCGCGGAGCGTAATGACCTCGCCGGACTGGGTGCCGGCCTTGACATCGATCTCCTGGCGGCCGTCGAAGGTGTCGAGGGTCAGCTCGGTGCCCAGCGCGGCGGCCGTCATGGGGATGTTGAGGCTCGCGTGCAGGTCGTCGCCGTCGCGCACGTACGTGGCGTCGTTGTTGACCCGGATCTCGACGTACAGGTCGCCCGCGGGGCCGCCGGCAGGTCCGGCCTCACCCTGCCCGGAGAGCTGGATGCGGGTGCCGGTGGCGACACCGGCGGGAACCTTGACCGTCAGGGAACGCCGGCTGCGGATCCGGCCCTGGCCGGCGCATTCGTTGCAGGGGTCCTTGATGACGGTGCCGAAGCCCTCGCAGGACCCGCAGGGGGCCGTCGTCATGACCTGGCCGAGGATGGAACGCACGGCGCGCTGGACCTGGCCGCTGCCGCCGCAGATGTCACAGCGTTCCGGGTGGCTGCCTGCACGGCAGCACGAGCCGTCGCAGGTGGGGCAGGTGACGGCCGTGTCCACTTCGATTTTCTTGTTGACGCCGAAGACGGCGTCGCGGAGGTCGATCCGGACGCTGATCAGGGCGTCCTGGCCGCGGCGGACCCTGGAGGCCGGTCCGGCCTGGCCGCCGGCGCCGAAGAAGGTCTCGAAAATGTCCTGGAACGCGAAGCCCTGGCCGGCGTAGCTGCCGCCGCCGAAGCCGTTGTCGGTGCCGTTCTCGTTGCCCGTCGTGTCGTAGATCCGGCGTTTCTGCGGATCGGACAGCACCTCGTAGGCGTGGGTGACTGCCTTGAAGCGGTCCGAGGCGTCGTCCCCCGGGTTCACGTCCGGGTGGAGGGTCCGCGCGAGCTTGCGGTAGGCCTTCTTGATCTCTTCTCCGGTAGCTTCGCGGGAGACTCCCAGAACGTCGTAATGGCTGCTCAAAATGTGTATCTCTTCCTTTTTGTACTGCCGGTGGGGCACTGCCTGTTAGGGGCAAGAAGTCTGGTGTCGGCCCGTTGGGCCGGCGGGTGGACGCGGGTCTGCGCGGTTCGTCAGGGGCCGAGAATCCGCGAAAGGTAACGGGCCACGGCCCGGACGGCGGCCATGGTGGTCGGATAGTCCATGCGGGTGGGGCCCAGCACGCCGACTTTCGCCGTCGCGTCCGGGCCGTAGCCGGTCGCCACCACGGAGGCCTCGGCGAGTCCGTCGTAGGGGTTTTCCCGGCCGATGCTCACCGTCACGCCCCGCGGGTCCTCGGCCATGTCGCTCAGCAGGCGGAGCATGACCACCTGCTCCTCGAGGGCTTCCAGCACCGGGCCGATGCTCAGCGGGAAGTCGACGTTGGAGCGGGCGAGGTTGGCGGTCCCGGCCATGACCATCCGCTCCTCGCGGCTGCTGGTGGCCAGGGCCTCCAGGCCGCGCGCCAGCGCCTGCGCGGCGCTGCGCCGCGCGGGCGGGCAGCTGGCAATGACCGACTGCAGCGTCTGCGGCAGCAGGTTCAGCGGAGTGCCCGAGAGGCTGCCGAGGAACCGTGTGCGCAGTTCGGAGAGGACCTCCTCGGAGAGTTCCTGCCCCGCGTCGATGACGCGCTGTTCCACCTTGCCGGTGTCCGCGATCAGCACTGCGAGCACCTTGCGGGGAGCCAGCAGGACGAATTCGATGTGCCGGACCTTGGCCCGGCTCAGGTGGGGGTACTGCACGACGGCGACCTGGTTGGTCAGCTGCGCGAGCAGCCGCACGGTCCGGTCGAGGACGTGGTCGAGGTCATCGGAGCCCTCCAGCAGGGCCTGGATGGCGCGGCGTTCCGCCGGTGAGAGCGGCTTGACCGCCGAAATCTGGTCCACGAAGAGCCGGTAGCCCTTGTCGGTGGGGATGCGCCCGGCGCTTGTGTGCGGCGCCGTGATGAGGCCCTCATCTTCCAGGGCAGCCATGTCATTTCGGATCGTGGCACTGGACACCCCGAGGTGGTGCCGCTCCACGAGGGCTTTGGAGCCGACGGGTTCCCGTGAATGGACGTAGTCCTCCACGATGGCGCGCAGCACTTCGAGCTTGCGTGGTTCGCTCACGCTCCACCTCCATTCGACTGTCCCGCATCCGGTGCCGCCGGTCGCCGGCCGCGCCGGACACTGTTCCGGCACCAAGACATGGTGATTAGCACTCGACATGCCTAAGTGCTAACCAGTCTAATATGAGTCGCCGCATTGTTAGCATTGAATTCGCTCCGGGCGTTCCTCCTGGGGCGGGTGTTTTCGGGCACAGCCCGCCGCAGCAAACCGAGCGTAAAGCAGTGTGTAACCGATGTCGTACCAGAATTGGGGCCCTCAGGACCTGTCCGCCCCCGCCAAGGCCCAGCTGCCTGAAGTGCCGGTGGAGCGCGGAATGGTGCTTGAGGATGTGCAGTCCGGCTGGGTGGGGGCCGTCACCCGGGTGGAGAAGTCCGGCGGCATGGTCGTGGTGGCCCTCGAAGACCGCCGCGGCAAGTCCCGGTCCTTCCGCCTCGGCTTCGGCTTCCTGCTGGAGGGCCAGCCGATCCGGCTGATGCCACCGGCGCCCCGTGCCGCCGCGGCACCCGCCGGCGGTACCAGAACCGCCTCCGGCTCCGTCCGGGTGGCCGGCCAGCGCGCCCAGGTGGCCAAGGCGAGCCGCATCTGGGTGGAGGGCAAGCACGACGCCGAGCTCGTCGAACGGGTCTGGGGCGACGATCTCCGGGTGGAGGGCATCGTCGTCGAACCGCTGCACGGCATTGATGACCTGGCCGGTGCCGTGGCGGCCTTCGGGCCCGGGCCCGGGCGCCGGCTCGGCGTCCTGGTGGACCATCTGGTGCCCGATTCCAAGGAATCCCGGATCGCGGAGGCGGTAATGGCGTCCCCCGGCGCGGCCGGCAACGTCCTGATCGTCGGCCACCCCTACGTCGATGTCTGGCAGGCGATCCGGCCCGCCGTGCTGGGCATCGAGAAGTGGCCGGTGATCCCCCGCGGCGTGGACTGGAAGACCGGGATCCTGATGGCCTTCGGCTGGCCGCACAGCACCAAGGAGGACATCGGCCTGGGCTGGCAGAAGCTTCTTGGCGCGGTCCGGAGCTACGCCGACCTGGAACCCTCCCTGCTGGGCCGGGTGGAGGAGGTCATCGACTTCCTCACCGTCCCCTGAAGCGCCCCGCCGCGCAGCTCCGCCAGCGGGCCGATCGGTGAATCCGCGCCCGAGCAAGTATTCTTGATAAGGCGGCTACGCACCCGGCGCAGCCCTGGCACCTCCAGGCAGCAACGCACCACCGCAATCCGAAGGACGACACCGTGGCAGATGACGCACGCGAACACACTGGCAACCAGGCCGGCCATGGCCAGCCCCCGTACCACGGCGTTCCCGCGAATGCGCTGCCGCTGACGGCAAACGAGGACCGGCAGTGGGCTACGCTGGCGCACTTCGGCGGCATCCTGGGCTGCGTTCCCTCGCTGCTGATTTATTTGATCTTCAAGGACCGCGGCCCGTTCACGGCGCAGGAGTCCAAGGAAGCCCTCAACTTCACGCTGCCCCCCACGATTGCTGCCGTGGTGTGCAACCTGCTGGTCTTCGTCCCGGTGGTGGGCAACATCTTCGCGGTGCTGGCCACGGTCATCTGGATCGCCGTGACGTGCTTCTCGGTCGCGGCCGGCATCCACGTCAACCGCGGCCAGCCGCACCGCTATGAGTACAACCTCCGCTGGATCAAGTAGGCCCGCAGCCCCTGCCCTGACGGGGACGTCCGGCCCGGAACGTCCGGCGTGACCTGAGCCTTCCCGGCGGGCCTGAGTTCGGTTCCGAACGCCGGTGTCAGTCGGGCAGGATCCTGCGGACCACGGCGTCGGCGAGCAGCCGGCCCTTGAGCGTCAGCACGAGGCGGCCGCGGAAGGCCGCCACAGGATCCACGAGACCGTCGGCGATGAGTCCGGCGACGGCGTGCCGCCCGGTGTCGCCCAGCCCGCCCAGGCTGGCAATCTCCAGCCCGGAGTTCAGCCGCGCTTCGAGCATGACGCGCTCCACGTTGCGGGTCTCCGAATCGAGGGTTTCCCGGCCGGCGGCCGGCGAGAGCCCGGACCCGAGACGGTTGGCATAGGCGGTGGGGTGCTTGACGTTCCACCAGCGCACGCCGCCGACGTGTGAGTGCGCGCCCGGGCCGATCCCCCACCAGTCGTCCCCGCGCCAGTAGGCGAGGTTGTGGCGGCAGGCCTGCTCCGGGGTCCGGGACCAGTTGCTGACCTCGTACCAGGAGAGCCCGCCGGCCGAAATGAGTTCGTCGGCGAGTTCGTACTTGGCCGCATGGTCGTCGTCGTCGATTCCCGGCACCTCGCCGCGGCGGATCTGCGCGGCCAGTTTGGTGCCTTCCTCGACGATCAGCGCGTAGGCGCTGATGTGGTCGGGACCGTAGGACAGTGCCGTCTCCAGCGAGTAGCGCCAGTCGGCCAGCGACTCCCCGGGCGTCCCGTAGATGAGGTCGAGGCTGACGGCGAGGCCGGCATCCCTTGCCCACTGGACCGCCTGGGGCACCCTGCTGGGGGTGTGGGTGCGGTCAAGCACTTTGAGGACGTGCGGCACCGCGGACTGCATGCCGAAGGACACCCGGGTGAAGCCGGCGTCGGCCAGCAGCTGCAGGGATTCGGGGGTGACGGAGTCCGGGTTCGCCTCGGTGGTCACCTCGGCGCCGGGCTCGAGGCCCCAGGCCGCGATGGCGGTGGTGAGGATCCGGGCCAGGTCCGCGGCGGGGAGCAGAGTGGGTGTTCCGCCGCCGAAAAAGACCGTGCTGAGCGGGCGTGCCGGCAGGCCGCTGCGCTGCAGGACCGCCGCCGCGAAGTCGACCTCCGCGACGGCGGTGCCGGCGTAGGCGTCCTGGGAGGCCCCGCCGCCGAGCTCCGTGGCGGTGTAGGTGTTGAAGTCGCAGTAGCCGCAGCGCACGGCACAGAACGGGATGTGCACGTACAGCCCGAAGGCCCGGCCGGCGGCGCCTTCCAGCGCCTGGGCCGGCAGAAGCCCGTCCGGCGGCGCCGGGTCGCCCAGCGGGAGGGCGCTAGGCACGGTCCGGGCCTGCCTGTGCAGGAAGGCCTGCATGCATGGGGACAGTCATTGCTGGCACTGCTACTTCTTGGCCTTGTCCTTGGATTCGTCCGTGGTGAGGGCGGCGATGAAGGCTTCCTGCGGGACCTCGACGCGGCCCACCATCTTCATGCGCTTCTTGCCTTCCTTCTGCTTTTCCAGCAGTTTGCGCTTGCGGGTGATGTCACCGCCGTAGCACTTCGCGAGCACGTCCTTGCGGATGGCGCGGATGCTTTCCCGGGCGATGATCCGGGAACCGATGGCGGCCTGGATCGGGACCTCGAACTGCTGCCGCGGAATGAGTTCGCGCAGCTTGCCGGTCATCATCACGCCGTAGGCGTAGGCCTTGTCACGGTGTGTGATGGCGGAGAAGGCATCCACCTGTTCGCCCTGGAGCATGATGTCGACCTTGACCAGGTCGGCGACCTGGTCGCCGTCGGCCTTCCAGTCCAGCGAGCCGTAGCCGCGGGTCTTGGACTTGAGGATGTCGAAGAAGTCGAAGACGATCTCGGCCAGCGGCAGGCGGTAGCGGATCTCCACCCGGTCCTCGGAGAGGTAGTCCATGCCGCCCATGACGCCGCGCCGGCTCTGGCACAGCTCCATGATGGCGCCGACAAACTCGTTCGGCGCCAGGATGGTGGCGGCGACCATCGGTTCGCGGACTTCCGCGATCTTGCCGGTGGGGTATTCGCTGGGGTTCGTCACGTGGACGACCTTCTTGTCCTCCAGCGTGACCTCGTATTCCACGTTGGGGGCGGTGGAAATGAGGTCCAGGTTGTATTCGCGTTCGAGCCGCTCGCGGGTGATTTCCAGGTGCAGCAGGCCCAGGAATCCCACGCGGAAGCCGAAGCCCAGCGCGGCGGACGTCTCCGGTTCGTACACCAGGGCGGCGTCGTTGAGCATCAGCTTCTCAAGCGCGTCGCGGAGCACCGGGTAGTCCGTGCCGTCCAGCGGATACAGGCCGGAGAAGACCATCGGCTTGGCATCGGCGTAGCCGGGCAGGGATTCGGAGGCCGGCTTGGCCAGGTTGGTGACGGTGTCGCCGACCTTGGACAGGCGGACGTCCTTCACGCCGGTGATGAGGTAGCCCACTTCACCGACGCCGAGGCCCTTGGAGGGGGTCGGCTCCGGGGAGCTGACGCCGATCTCGAGGAGTTCGTGGGTGGCGCGGGTGGACATCATCTGGATGCGTTCGCGCGGGTGCAGCATGCCGTCAACCACGCGGACGTAGGTGACCACGCCGCGGTAGGTGTCGTAGACCGAGTCGAAGATCATGGCGCGGGCCGGGGCGTTGGGGTCACCCTTGGGGGCCGGAAGGTCGCGGACGATCTTGTCGAGCAGGACCTCGACGCCCATGCCGGTCTTGCCGGAGACGCGGAGCACCTCGTCGGGGTCGCCACCGATCAGGTTGGCCAGTTCCGCCGCATATTTCTCGGGCTGGGCCGCCGGGAGGTCGATCTTGTTCAGGACCGGGATGATGGTGAGGTTGTTTTCCATCGCCAGGTAGAGGTTGGCGAGAGTCTGGGCCTCGATGCCCTGGGCCGCGTCGACCAGCAGCACGGCGCCTTCGCAGGCCGCGAGCGAGCGGGAAACCTCGTAGGTGAAGTCAACGTGTCCGGGAGTGTCGATCATGTTCAGCGCGTAGCTGACGCCGTCGAGCTCCCAGGGCATACGGACTGCCTGGGACTTGATGGTGATGCCGCGTTCGCGCTCAATGTCCATGCGGTCCAGGTACTGGGCCTTCATGTCACGGGACTGGACCACGCCGGTGTACTGGAGCATCCGGTCGGCCAGTGTGGACTTGCCGTGGTCAATGTGCGCAATGATGCAGAAGTTCCGGATGATGTCCGGATCTGTTGCCGCGGGCACCGGGGCGGTGCGGGCCATGGGAGACACGCAGGGTCCTTACTGTTGGCAATACTGTTGGCTTTTGCGCAGATCGGCGCGGGGCTGGTTTCCCAGCCTGCGACGCGCCGCATCTCTGCACCTATAGTCTCCCACGTCCGGGCCCGCGGGAGTGCATCCCCGCCTCCGGCCGGCCGTCTGGCTGCCGCCCGGCTTGCTTAGGCTGCCGGTATTGTTTCCCCATGGCTTGGAACTTACGCTCGATCAGCAATGCAATCCGCAGCACCCTGCGCTTCCTGGAGGGGCGCCCGGGCTCAGCGCCCGGCAGCTCCGGCACGGCCAGGCCGGCCGGCACCAACGCCAAGACCGGAACACGGGCCAAACCCGGCACGAAAGCCCAACGGGGACGGACCGGCACCAAGCCCGGCGCGAAGGCCGGCGGACGCCCCGGGACCGGAGGCGGCGCCGCCGTCGGCCTGGCCAACGCCTACCCCGGCGATTTCCGCGGAACGGCCAAGGTCAGCTACGCGCCCTCCCCCAACGGCCGCCCTGAACCGGGCGAAGTGGTTTGGACGTGGGTGCCGTACGAAGAGGACCACTCGCAGGGCAAGGACCGCCCGGTGCTACTGGTGGGCACAAGCGGCCGCTACCTGCTAGGCCTTATGCTCACCAGCAAGGACCACGACGGCGACGCGCGACGCGCGGACGACTACGTGGACATCGGCACCGGCCCCTGGGACCGGCAGTCGCGCCCCAGCGAGGCGAAACTGGACCGTATCCTGCAGATCAACCCGCAGGATGTCCGGCGCGAGGGCGCCATCCTCGACGCCGGTAGCTTCCGCCGCATCGCCGCCGTCCTGCAGAGCCGCCACGGCTGGCGCTGAACGCCGCTAAATCGCCACTCCGCCGGCCTCTCTGCTACTATTGACAGCTGTGTGTCCGTGCAGGTCGACGGCCACAGATGGTTGGTCGCCATAGGTATCCCCACGCCGCTCAGTCAATGGCCAATCTGAAAGCCCTCTAGACCATTTTCCGCATTGAAAAAGAGAGTTCACACGTGGCTAATATCAAGTCCCAGAAGAAGCGCATCCTCACCAACGAGAAGGCACGCCTGCGTAACAACGCAGTCAAGTCCGAGCTGAAGACGGCCATCCGCGCCGTCAACACCGCCGTTGAGTCCACCGACAAGGATGCTGCGGCTACCGCGCTGCTTTCCGCCAGCCGCAAGCTGGACAAGGCTGTCAGCAAGGGCGTTCTCCACAAGAACAACGCTGCAAACCGCAAGTCGGCCATCTCCAAGAAGGTCAACGCGCTCTAAAGGTTTCCAGTTCATTTGAACTGATGATTGTGGCCGGCACCCTCGGTGCCGGCCACTTCCAGTTAAGCCGCACGTTGTGGCCCGGCACATCACGGATTAGCCAAACCACGGCCCCGAAGCCGCCGTCCCGGCGGGGAAGCACACCCGGTGCCCGGCGTCAGCGGCGCACGGACGTCGCAATCACCGTCACGGCGTGTTCGACGGCGTAGACCGGGTCCCGGGACAGGCCTTTGACCTGGGCGTCAGCCTCGGCGGTCACCTGGATGGACCGGACGAGCCCCTCCGGAGTCCAGCGCCGCACCTCCCGCTGCGCCTGCTCGACAAGCCAGGGCTGCATGCCCAGCTGCTTGGCAATCTGCGACGAGGATCCCTGGGCGCCGGCAACCTTGGCGAGGGTGCGCAGCTTCGAGGCAAGCGCGGCCACCAGCGGCACCGGGTCGGCCCCGGTGTCGAGGGCGTGGCGCAGGGTGGATAATGCCAGCGGGGCGTTGCCGGCCATCGCGGCGTCGGCGACCTTGAACGCGGTGGCTTCCACCCTTCCCCCGTAGTACCGGTCCACCATGGCCGTATCCACCCCGGTGGCGGCATCGGCGATCAACTGGCTGCAGGCGGCGGCAAGTTCAGCCAGGTGGGCACCGACGGCGTTGACCAGGGCATGCACGGCGTCCGGATCGATGCGCCGGGACGCGGCCCTGAACTCGGACGTCACGAAGGCGACCTTGTCGGCGTCCTTCTTCAGGGGCTGGCAGTCCACCACCGGCCACCCGCCGGCCTTGACGGCGTCCAGGAGCTTCTTGCCGCGCACGCCGCCGCTATGGCGGAGGACCAGCACGGCGTCGGGCTCGGGGCGGGCGAGGTACTTCATCCCGTCAGCCAGGAACGCATCATTCATGCCCTCCAGGCCCTCCACCTCGATGAGCTTCTGCTCGCCGAAGAGGGACGGACTGACGTTCATGGCCAAAGAGCCCGGCTCGTAGTTGCCGGCATTGAGCCGGGTAACTTCGACATCGGGGGCTGCGGCGCGGACCTGCGCCCGGATGCGGTCCATGGCACGGGACCCCAGATAGTCTTCCGGTCCGCCGACCAGGACGACGGCGGCCGGGGTTACGTCGCGCCAGGTGGCGGTGTTCGACGCGGCGGACCGTGCGCGTGGGGTCTGGGCAGCAGCCACTGAGGTTTCCTCCCGGAAAATTGTTTACAGACTCTAAGCCTGCCACGGCCCGGGCGGTGCACCAAGCCGGGCCGCGACCCTCCCGGCGGTGCCCGCAGGCCGTCGCCGCGGGACAGGAATCGGGTGAGCAGGGCCACTGTCCGTTCATGCGCTTCCCGGGCCAGCGCGACGCTGCGGGCGGGGTGGAAGGCCAGCCACCAGGCGGCGAGGGTGCAGGCGGAGAAGAGCGCCATCGTGGCAACGCCGAACGCCCCTTCCGGCCACGGGAGGACCGCCCCGGGCAGCCCGGCGAAGCAGCGGGCAACTGCTCCGACCCCGGTGGCGAAAGCAGCAGCGATGCCCAGCGGCGCGGCGGCGAGGGCCGGGGCCAGCGGCACCAGCGGGACGGCCGCGGTCCCCAGCAGCGTGACCGGTGCGACGAGGACGGCGGCGGCCATATTGGCGGGCAGGGCATAGGTGGAGAACTGCGGTTGCAGGAGGACGATCGCCGGTCCGCAGAAGGCTTGAGCGGACAGCGGAACGGCCAGTCCTGCGGCGAGCCAGCGCGGCACCGCCGCCGGGAACCAGGCCATGATCGGCCTGCCCGTCACCACGATGCCGAGGGTCGCAAGCACGGAGAGCAGGAATCCGAAGCTGGTGGAGAGCCCCGGCTGGGCCAGCACAAGTCCGATCACGGCGAGGCACAGGAAGCTCAAGCCCCGCCCGGGCCGGCCGCCAGCCAGGGCAACGAGCCCGATTGCGCCCATCACGGCGGCCCGCAGGACACTGGACTCCGGACCGACCATCAGGACGAACAGGCCCAGCCCCGTGAGGCAGAGGACCGCTGCGAACGCCCGGTTGAACCGCAGGCTTCGGGCGGTCAGCAGGAGGGCGCCCAGGATGAGGCTGCAGTTGGCGCCGCTGACGGCCGTCAGGTGGGTCATGCCGACGGACTTCATGGCCGCGTCCAGCTCCGCGTCCAAAAGGCGGGTGTCACCGGTGACCATCCCCGGCAGGAGTCCCCGGGCGTCACCGTCGAAGGGCCCGGCGGCCGCAGTGAAACTGTCGCGGAGTTCGGCCGGGCCCCGCTGCCAGGTCGCGGCCGCCCCGAGTGTCAGCGGGGCGGAGCTGGCCGAGAGGACTGCCGCTTCCGGCTGCCCGGGCGCAGACGGCTTGAGTTTGCCGGTCGTGCGGATCCGCTGACCCGGGGCTGCATGTTCCCAGTCGGTGCCGCCCAGGATCAGCAGCCTGGCCTGCGCCTGCACCCGGTGCGAGTCGAACGTCATGTCGATCAGGGTGGCCGGGACCGCCCACCGGTTCGCGAGTCCGGAACGCCCGGGCGTCCTGAGCTTCCGGGGCGAGCCCGCTATCTCCACTTCCACCGCAACGGCTGTGTTCGCGGCGGCTGCGGCGGCCACAGCCCCTTCGTGCCGCCGTGCGGAGTCGGCGGCGCCGTGCCCGCCCGCTGCAGCGGCGAGCAGCAGGGCGCCGGCCATCGTCGCGTGGAAGCTCCGGTACGACGGCCCGGGCGGCCGTGCCCCGGCCCGTCGTACCCTGACGGTGGATACGGCCCTGAGCAGCAGCAGTGCCGAACACGCCACCAGGGTCAGGCAGAGCCCGGCCAGAGCCGCGGGATGCAGGTAGTGCCCGGCAGCGGCCGTCGCCCAGACCAGGACCGCCGGGGGAACCAGACGCACATCGGTCCTGCGGAGGGTGTCCTCCCGGACTGGACCGGCGCGGCCGTGGACTGCGAATGACGTCAGCCAGCCGCGGACCTCCAGATGGCGGCGCTGCCGGGCGGCCTGTGGGAGTCCCGCCAGAGCCTGCGCGCGCCCGGGGGCTTGCGGGTGTCCGGGGGCTCCCGGGCGCCCGGGGGCTTGGGGGTCCCCGGCGGACTCCGGCGTCTGGTGGTTCCCGGGTGTCCGGCGAACCGCCGCATCAACGTACCCCTGCCAGCGACTTGTACGTTCTATGTCCGGCACCCCTCACACCCGGACCAGGGGCAGCAGACCTTCGAGCAGCTTGGGCCCGAACCCGTCCACGGCATCCAGCTCCTCCACCCGCTGGAAGTTGCCGTGCTGCTTGCGCCAGTCCACGATCCGTTGGGCAAGCACCGGGCCCACCCGCGGGAGGGTGGCCAGTTCCTCGGCTCCGGCCGTGTTCAAGTTGATCTTTCCCGCGGGAGTGACGGCGCTGCCCGGGCTTCCCCGGGCGCCCGCATCACTCGCGTCACCCGCCGGAGCGGACGCCTCCGGCACGGTTTCGCCCAGTCGCGGCACCAGGACCTTCTGCCCGTCCTCGAGGACGGCCGCGAGATTGAGCTGGTCCGGGTCGGCGCCAGGGGCACCGCCTCCGGCCGCTGCGATGGCCTCGTGCAGGCGGCTGCCCCGCGGCAGCTCCACGATGCCGGCCCGGACAACCGCCCCGGCCACATGCACGATCACGGTGTCGCGGGTGTCCCCTCCGGCTCCGTTTCCGCTATCGCTATCGCCGTCGCCGTCGCCGTCGCCGTCGCCGGGGGAATTGTCCGGCACGGCTGACGGTCCTGTTTCAGGCCCCGGGTCCTCTGGTCCGCTGGCTTCCGTTGGGTTGATGGAACTGAGCGCGCTGACATCCGCTGTGGCGTTCGCGGCCTGCCACCAGAACCAGCAGAGAAACACTGTGGCCAGCAGGCACAGCAACGCTGCGGCACGGCGCCCCGTGCGCCACCTGATGCGGGGGCTGCCGACCGGAGAATGGTCCGGGCCGGGATCATGCTGCGTTCCGGACCGTGCCGCGTAGGGCGGCCCGTCGAGCAGGCCCGTCCCCGCGCCCATACGTACAGCGCCCGGACGAACTGCGGCCTCCAGCCTGTGGTCGGCGCGGCCCGGTTCGGCGCCGGGCGGGTCTCCTGGAGTGTGGCGCGGCATGCGCCCATCCTAGGAAGCTGCACGCGAACTGGTCAGGGCCGGCAGCTCCTATGTGGATACCGACAAACGCCGGGCAGCGCCCAGCGGGTCTGATGTGGATACCGGGAATCTGTGGACTACAGCGACGGCGCGGCGGACTCAGGCGCGGCGGGGATGTCCTGCACTGCCGGGGTGCTGCTCTCCCCCACGATCACGGCCAGCACTCCGAGTCCGGCATGGGCTGCCAGCACGGCCGGAAGGGCGCTGATCTGGACGGGCGCACAGCCGGGGACCGCTTCGGACAGCTGCGCCGCGAGCTGTTCTGCCTCGGCCGGGTTGCCGAAATGGTGGACGGCCATCCGGGCCCGACCCGGGGGGCGGCCGGCGGCGTCGGCCACGACGATCTCCCTGAGCCGGGCGATGGCCTTCGCCGCCGACCGCACTTTCTCCAGCGGAACGACTTTGCCGTCCTCCACCGCGAGGATGGGCTTGATCGAGAACATGGTTCCCCAGAGTGATGCCGCGGCGCCGATCCGTCCCCCGCGGCGCAGCTGTTCCAGGCTTGGCACGTAGAAGTACACCTTGGTGCGGGCGAGTTCATGCTCGGCGAACGCACGCACGTCCGCCGCGGCCGCGCCTTCCGCCGCCGCGGCAACGGCGCCCTGGACACCCATCCCCTGCGCCATGCCGACGGTGCGTGAGTCCAGGACCTCCACCGGAATGTCCACGCGGGCGGCAGCCAGCCGGGCGGAGTCCACCGTCCCGGAGAGCTCCCCGGAAATATGGAGCGACACGACGGACTCAAAGCCGTTCCGCTGGGCTGCCAGGTACGCATGTTCGAACTGTCCGGGTGACGGGCGCGAGGTCTTCACGGGCTTGCCGCTGGCAAGGGCCAGGGCGATCGTCTCGGCGATGTCGTCCTCGCCCTCACCGTAGATTTCCGCACCTACCATCACCGGCATCGGGACGATCGTCAGGCGCCCGTCGACGGAGGCGGCATGGACCCAGTCGGCCGGCAGAGCCGCAGCGGAGTCCGTCACGACGGCTGTCCGCACGACGGCCTCGGGACCGGCGGCGGACCCTTCTGCGGACGGTTTGGCGTGCCGGAGCCCGCTGAGGCGCTCCTTCAGCCACCCTGCGGGGTCGCGGTGGGGCACGAAGGACCTCCTGCTGTCTGCATGTGCTGACGGACTCGCGGTATCGGCCGGCCGCCGGTGTGTCCCGGCGGCCGGCTCCCGGTTAGGCCGGGACGATGTTGACCAGTTTAGGTGCCCGGACGATTACCGTGCGGATCCCACGGCCGTCGAGTGCGCGCTGGACGTTTTCGCTGGCCAGGGCCAGCTCCCGCAGGTCGTCCTCGCTGATCTCCGGCGAGACTTCCAGCCGGTCCCGGACCTTGCCCTGGACCTGGACGACGGCGGTCACCGTGTCCTGGACCAGGAGGGCCGCGTCGTGCGTCGGCCAGCCGGCGTTGGCCACCGAGGCGGGATGTCCCAGCACGTTCCAGAGGTCCTCGGCCGTGTACGGTGCGAAGAGGCTCAGGATGACCGCAACGGTCTCCACGGCTTCACGGACCGCCGGATCGGCGCCGCCCGCTCCGCCGGCTGCGTCGATAGTCTTACGCGTCGCGTTGACCAGTTCCATCAGCTTGGCCACGACCACGTTGAACTTGTTGTGGTCCAGCAGGGCTTCCGCGTCGGCGATCGTGCGGTGTGTGACGGCGCGCAGGGCACGGTCCCCGGCAGTGTAGTCGGCGCCGGGTTCGCTCGTGACGTCCCGGCCCAGGCGCCAAGCGCGGGCCAGGAACTTCGCGGAGCCCGACGGCGAGACGTCGGCCCAGTCCACGTCGTCCTCCGGCGGGGAGGCGAAGATCATGGTGAGCCGGACGGCGTCGACGCCGTACTTGTCCAGCTGTTCGCTCAGGTCAACGCCGTTGCCCAGGGACTTGCTCATCGCCTTGCCGCCGTTGAGCACCTGGCCCTGGTTCAGGAGCGCGCTGAACGGCTCGTCGGCGTCGATCATGCCCAGGTCGTGGATGACCTTGGTGAAGAACCGCGCGTAGAGCAGGTGCAGGATGGCGTGCTCCACGCCGCCCACGTACTGGCCGACCGGCATCCAGTCGTTGATTTTCTCCGGATCGAACGGGCCGTCCGTGTACTGCGGTGAGACGAAGCGCAGGAAGTACCAGGAGGAGTCCACGAAGGTGTCCATGGTGTCCGTGTCCCGCTTGGCCGGGCCGTGGCAGCTGGGGCACTCGACGTTGACCCAGCTCTCGACGGCGGCCAGCGGCGACGTGCCCTTCGGGGACAGGTCCTCGCCGCGCAGGTCGGCCGGCAGGGTGACGGGCAGCTGCTCGTCCGGGACCGGGACCTCCCCGCAGGCGGGGCAGTGGATGATCGGGATCGGGGTGCCCCAGAAGCGCTGCCGGCTGAGCAGCCAGTCGCGCAGGCGGAAGTTCACGAATTTCTCGCCCGTGCCCTGCTGCTCCAGGATCCCGATGGCGGCCGGGATGGCTTCCGCCTTGGGCAGGCCGTCCAGGGCACCGGAGTTGATCAGGGTTCCCTCGCCGGAGGTCGCCGTGCCGCTGACGGCGGGATCCTCCTCGCCGGTGTCCAGCACTGCCCGCACGGGCAGGCCGAAGGTCCGGGCGAAGTCGAGGTCGCGCTGGTCGTGGGCCGGGACGGCCATGATGGCGCCCGTGCCGTAGTCCGCCAGCACGTAGTCGGCCGCCCAGACCGGCAGCTTCTCGCCGTTGAGCGGGTTGATGGCGTAGCGGCCGGTGAAGACGCCGGTCTTTTCCCGCTCGGTGGACTGGCGTTCGATTTCGGAGAGCGCCTTGACCTGCTCGCGGTACGCGTCCAAGGCGGCTGCGTGTTCCTCGGTGACCAGTTCGACGGCGATCGGCGCGTCCGCGGCGACGACGAAGAACGTCGCGCCGTACAGGGTGTCGGGGCGGGTGGTGAACACCGTGACGTCCTTGGCGGGCTTGCCGCCGTCGGCCTCGATCACGAAGGTGACGTGCGCGCCCTCGGACCGTCCGATCCAGTTCTTCTGCATGGCCAGGACCCGTTCGGGCCAGTGGCCGCGCAGCTCGTCCATGTCATCGAGCAGCCGGTCGGCATAGTCGGTGATCTTGAAGTACCACTGGTTCAGCGACTTCTTGGTGACGGGGGTGCCGCAGCGCTCACAGGCACCGTTGACCACCTGTTCGTTGGCCAGCACGGTCTGGTCCGTGGGGCACCAGTTGACCGGGGAATTCTTGCGGTAGGCCAGCCCGCGCTCGTGGAAGCGCTTGAAGAGCCACTGCGTCCAGCGGTAGTACTCCGGGTCGGAGGTGTGGATCCGGCGGGACCAGTCGGCGGAAATCGCGTAGCGCTTGAACGACGCAGCCTGGGTCTCGATGTTGGCGTAGGTCCACTCGCTCGGGTGGGCATTGCGCTTGATGGCCGCGTTCTCGGCGGGAAGCCCGAAGGAATCCCAGCCGATCGGGTGCAGCACGTCGTAGCCCTGCTGGCGCAGGAAGCGCGCGACGACGTCCCCCATGGCGAACGCCTCGGCGTGGCCCATGTGGAGATCTCCGGAGGGGTACGGGAACATGTCCAGCACGTACCGCCGTTCCTTCGAACCGTCGTCGACGGGGGTGAAGACCTTGAGGTCTTCCCAGACCTGCGGCCACTTGGCCTCCATGGCAGCGAAGCTGTAGGCACCCTCTTCAGGGGTCTCCGCCGCGACTGCTGGTGTTCCGGTCTCTGTCTCCGGCTGAACGCTCACTGCTGGCCTCTTCTGTTCTGTCAAGCCTTATGTTCCGTCAAGTCTCTCGGGCAAATCCCTCGGGCGAAGTCCGAATCCGGCCCCGCCCGCTCCCCCGCCGCCGGCCCAAACGGGTCCAGACACACAAAAGCCCCTCGACACGGAGGGGCTGCCGCTCAGCAATCCGAGTTCTCGTCGGGATGCCGGGCGGCTAGCTAAGCAGAAGGATCGCACGCATACCTCTACTTTAGCGCCTCCGGCCGGTTCGCGGGGAAACGGCGGCGGCGTTTCAAACGGGCAGAGCCCCGGCCAGCGTGGCTGGCCGGGGCTCTGCCGTGTCCCTTTTCGGGGCGCGGAAGGCTACTTGACGTCGTCGTCGACCCAGTCCATGGACTTGGTGACGGCCTTCTTCCAGAGACGCATCTGGCGTTCGCGCTCCGACTGTTCCATCTTCGGCTCCCAGCGCTTGTCCTCGGACCAGTTGGCCGAACATTCGCCGAGGTCCTTCCAGAAGCCGACGGCCAGACCGGCGGCGTAGGCGGCGCCCAGCGCCGTGGTCTCCACGACCTTGGGCCGGATCACCGGAACGCCGAGGATATCCGCCTGGAACTGCATCAGCGCATCGTTGGCGACCATACCGCCGTCGACCTTCAGCTCCGTCAGCGGCACCCCCGAGTCCGCGTTAACGGCGTCGAGCACCTCCCGTGTCTGGAAGGCGGTGGCTTCCAGAGCCGCCCGGGCAATGTGGTTCTTGTTCACGAAGCGGGTCAGTCCGACAATCGCGCCGCGGGCGTCGGACCGCCAATACGGGGCGAACAGGCCGGAGAACGCGGGCACGATGTACACGCCGCCGTTGTCCTCCACCGCCGCCGCCAGCGTCTCCACTTCCGGGGCACTGTTGAGCATGCCGAGGTTGTCACGCAGCCACTGCACTAGCGAACCGGTGACGGCGATGGAGCCTTCCAGCGCGTAGTGCGGTGCGGCGTCGCCGAGCTTGTAGCCGACCGTGGTCAGCAGCCCGTTCTTTGAGTGGATGATTTCCTCACCGGTGTTGAAGATGAGGAAGCAGCCGGTGCCGTAGGTGTTCTTGGCTTCACCGGCGTCGAAGGCGGCCTGGCCGAACGTCGCGGCCTGCTGGTCGCCCAGGATGCCGGCGACCGGGACCTCGCGCAGCAGCTGGGAGGTGTGCACCGTGCCGTAGACCTCGGAGGAGGACTTGATGGCCGGCATCATGGAGGCCGGAACGCCGAAGACGTCCAGGATCTCCTGGTCCCAGGAGAGCGTCTCCAGGTCCATGAACATGGTCCTGGAGGCGTTGGTGACGTCCGTGACGTGGACGCCGCCGTCGACCCCGCCGGTGAGGTTCCAGAGCACCCAGCAGTCGGTGTTGCCGAAGACCAGGTCCCCGGCCTCGGCCTTGGCGCGGGCACCCTCGACATTGTCCAGGATCCACTTGATCTTCGTGCCGGAGAAGTAGGTCGCCAGCGGCAGGCCGACCTTCTGCTTGAAGCGCTCCGGTCCGCCGTCCTTGGCCAGCTCGTCCACGATCGGCTGCGTACGGGTGTCCTGCCAGACGATCGCGTTGTAGATGGCCTTGCCGGTGGTCTTGTCCCAGACGACCGCGGTTTCACGCTGGTTGGTGATGCCGACGGCGGCGATATCGTGGCGGGTCAGGTTTGCCTTGGACAACGCGGAGGCGATGACCTCACGGGTGTTGTTCCAGATCTCGGCGGGGTCGTGCTCCACCCAGCCTGCCTGCGGGAAGATCTGTTCGTGCTCCATCTGCCCCGAGGAGACGATGCTGCCGCTGTGGTCGAACACAATGGCGCGGGTGCTGGTGGTGCCCTGATCGATGGCGATTACGTACTGGTTCATGTTGACGTCCTTGTCTTGGGCTGGCAGTTGAATGAGTGCGTAGCGGGTGGGTTAGGCGGCTGCGGTGGCGATGATCGGCACGACTGCTGCGACGAGACCGGCGAGGCCTCCGCCGACCAGCGGTCCGACAACGGGGATCCAGGAGTAGCTCCAGTCCGAGGATCCCTTGCCCTTCATGGGCAGCAGGGCATGGGCGATGCGGGGGCCAAGGTCACGGGCCGGGTTGATGGCGTAGCCGGTGGGGCCACCGAGGGAGACGCCGATACCGACAACGAGCAGGGCCACGGCGAGCGGGCCAAGCCCCGAAGGAGTCCCGCCGAAGGTCAGGATGACGAAGACGAGGACAAAGGTGCCGACGATCTCCGTGATCAGGTTCCACGGCGTGGACCGGATGGCCGGACCGGTCGAGAACACGGCCAGCTGGCTGGCGGGCTCCGCATCCGAAGCGTCGAAGTGCTGCTTGTAGGCCAGCCACATGACCACGGCGCCGAGGAAGGCACCGAGCAGTTCACCGCCGAAGTAGGTGAAGGTGGAGGCGACGTCGACCGGAACACCCGGCGCATATTCCGTCTTGCCGTTGACCAGCAGGCCGAAGGTAACGGCGGGGTTCAGGTGGGCCCCGGACATGGCGGCAACGTAAACGCCGGAGAAGACGGCGATGCCCCATCCCCAGGTGACCATCAGAAACCCGCCGTTGTTGCCCTTGGTGCCTTTGAGTGCAACGTTTGCCACAACGCCGCAACCCAGCAGGGTCAGCATTGCGGTACCGAATACTTCGGACAGGAAAACTATTCCAAGAGACATCTTTGACTCCTCTATTTTCTGTTGTCAGCCCCTCGCGAGTTTGAGGGGCTGTTGGGCCGGCAACGTGTTGGCGCCGCCGGCCGGCCACTGCGCCGGTCCCCCAGAGGACCACGCAGTCCTTGCGCCCGGACGTCCCCCGTCCGGGCGCCGAGGTCTATCAGGAGACCAGGCTGTGGACCTGGACCCCGTGGAACCGCTTGAGCACCTCCTGAGCGTGGGTGATCTCGGATGACCGCGTCGCCGTGTCCCAGCCCAACGGGGAGGAGAGGATGTCGGCAACCTCGTTCAGCAGCTCGCCGGTCACCAGCCCCCGGAAGGCGAGGGAGGTGCGGCGGATCAGCACGTCAATCAGGTGCCCGACCTGCTCGTTCTTGGCCATGAACTCCAGTTCGCGGACGCTGAGTTCGCGGGTCGAGTGCAGGAGCCGGTCAGGGGCGGCTCCCGGGGCGCCGTCCAGGAAGCCAATGACTTCCTCGGCGCGGGTGCCGTAGCGGGTCAGCAGTCCGGCCGTGCGGTCCGCGTCGCGTCCGGCCGCCATATGCGCCTTGATCCAGCGCTGCACACCGTCCTCGCTGTCCGGGAAGCCGGCGCCGCCGCCGATCGCGAGTTTCGCCGTCGAGACCTTCCGCTCCATCCCGAGTTCGGCGAGGACGTCATTACTCAGGTGTTCGGCGAGGGCCCGGAAAGTCGTCCACTTACCGCCGACGAGGCTGAGCACGACGGCGCCGCCGCCCTGTCCTGCTCCAGCGGCTGGTGTGGCGCCGGCGCGGCGTTCGATCCGGTAGTCGCGGCTGACGAATCCGGGCTGGGTGGCGTCGTGCCGGGGCAGCGGGCGGACACCGGAGAAGGTGTAGACGATCTGCTCCCGGTCCACGGTGATGTCCGGGAAGACGTGGCCGATCAGGTCGAAGAAGTAGTCGATCTCCGCCTCGGTGCACACGGCGTCCTCCGCCATGTCGGCGTCGACGTCGGTGGTGCCCACCAGGACCCGGTCACCCATCGGGTAGATCAGCACAATCCGGCCGTCGGTGTGCTCGAAGAAGATCTCGCGGCCGTTGCAGGCGGCCAGCAGCTCCGGGTGGTCCAGCACGATGTGCGATCCCTTGGTGCCGCCCATGAACGCCGACGCCGCGCCCATCGCCTGGTTGGTCTGGTCGACCCAGGCGCCGGTGGTGTTGACGATGACGTCCGCGGAGAAGTCGAACCGTTCACCGGTGAGTTCGTCGCGGAGTTCCACGGTGCTTCCGGTGCGCCCGGTCCCGTCGCTGTCCCTGACGGAGGCGAGGGAGAGGTAGTTGCTGGCGCGGGCGTCACTGGCGCCCGCGGCGCCGGCCTTCTCACCGTCCTGAAGCACGTCCAGGGTCAGGCGCTCCGGGTTGTGGACGGAGGCGTCAAAATACGTGGCCGCATACTTGATGCCCGGGTGCAGGCGCGGCAGTTCCGCCAGAGCCCGCTTGCGGCCGCGGAACTGGTGGCGGGGGACGGTGCCGCCGTCACGGGAGAAGAAGTCGTACATGCTCAGTCCGAGCTTGATCAGGAAGGCCCCGCGTTCCTTGGGGGCGCCCTGCTGCTTGTGGGTGAGGAAACGCAGCGGAGCGGAGAGGATGCCGGAGAAGGTGCTGAAGATGGGGATTGTGGTCTGCAGCGGCTTGACGTAGTGCGGGGCGATGCGCAGCAGCCGGTTCCGCTCCACCACCGATTCCTGGACGAGGCGGAACTCGCCGTTCTCGAGGTAGCGGATGCCGCCATGGATCATGTGTGAGGAGGCGCCGCTGGCCCCCTGGCAGTAATCACCGCGCTCCACGAGGGCGACGTCCACCCCCTGCAGGGCCAGGTCCCGGAACGTGCCCACTCCGTTGATGCCGCCGCCGATGATCAGCACCTGCGCGTGGGGCCGCATCCGCAGCTTCTGCACCGATGCTCGCTCGCCGGCCGACGCCTGGGTGCGGGCTGAATCCTTCTGTCCCAAGAACTGCTCCTCTGGGTTTAGTCCTGTGCGGCGCGCCACGCGGCGCGGCGCCGTTCAACACTATTCTTTGGACTAATGGAAAATGGAGTCAAGCACTATGCACAAACGTGCAGAACGGAAATGGGATGACGCCCTCACGCAGCTCCGACGCCCTTCGCGCGGCCCAGTTGTATTACCTTCAGGACCTGACCATGGACGCGATTGCGCGCGAGCTCCGCACGTCCCGGTCCACCGTGTCCCGGCTGCTTTCCTCGGCCCGGGAATCGGGGCTGGTGCAGATCCAGATCCGCAGTCCGCTGGACACGGGCCCCGAACTGGCGAGCATGATCCGCGCCGAATACAAGGTCGATGTGCACGTCGTTCCGGTGGTGGACACGCTGAATGAGGCGGAAACACTGGACCGCGTGGCGATGCAGGCCGCGCGCACCATCGGCCCGCTGGTTGACTCCAATGCCATCATCGGCGTCGCGTGGGGGTCCACGCTGAGCGCCGTCAGCCGGCACCTGACCCGGAAGATCACCCACGACAGTGTGATCGTGCAGCTCAACGGGGCAGGCAACATGCAAACCACGGGCATCACCTACGCCTCAGACATCATGCGGCGCTTTGGCAGCGCCTACGGGGCGCGGGTGGAACAGTTCCCGGTTCCGGCGTTCTTCGACCACGCCGCGACAAAACGGGCCATGTGGAATGAGCGCAGTGTGCAACGGATCCTTGAACTGCAGGCCCGCATGAGCATCGCCATATTCGGCGTCGGCTCGGTCGACGCCGATTACCCCAGCCACGTCTACGCGGGCGGCTACCTCGACGAAGACGACCTGGCGGTCCTGGCCTCCTCCGACGTCGTGGGCGATGTGGCCACGGTCTTCTTCCGCGCAGACGGCTCCTCTGACGGCATCACCCTCAACGAACGCTCCACCGGCCCGGACCTGGCGCAGTTGCGCCAGGTCCGGCGTCGGATCTGTGTGGTGTCGGGCGCCTCCAAGATCAACGGCCTGCGCGGCGCCCTGGCAGCGGGGCTGGCCACCGACCTGATCCTCGACGAGGCCAGCGCCCGCCGGCTGGTCAGCTTTGACGGCCTGTCCTGAACCGGCCCGCCGTGGGCAGTCCCGCCGGCGGAGTCGGTAAAGTCGATGCTATGAAACCCTCGCCGCGGCTTAGCCTCAACAACGGAGTACTGATCGACCAGTTGGGGTTCGGACTCTACAAGGTACCGCCCGCGGAAGCCGCCGGACTCGTGACCATGGCGCTGGAGGCCGGCTACCGGCACTTCGACACGGCCGCCATGTACGGCAACGAGACGGGCGTTGGCCGGGGCATTGGCTCGCTGTCGAGTTTTGTGAGCACGGACGACGCCCGCGGCGGTTCCGGCGAGTCCTCCCCCTCGCTCTCGCGCGAGGACCTGTTCGTCACCACCAAGCTCTGGAACGACGACCAGGGCTACGACGCCACCCTGCGCGCCTTCGACACGTCCATGTCGAACCTCGGACTGGAATACGTGGATCTTTACCTGATCCACTGGCCCTGTCCGCAGCGCGGGCTGTATCCCGAGAGCTACCGCGCCATGGAGACGCTCTACCGGGAAGGCAGGGCGCGGGCCATCGGGGTCTCGAATTTCCAGCCGGCCCACCTGGACCGTCTGCTGCAGACCGCGGAAGTCGTCCCGGCCGTCAACCAGATCGAACTGCACCCCTGGCTCCAGCAGGAGGAGCTGCGCACCCTGCACGGCGAGCTCGGCATCACCACCGAGGCGTGGAGCCCGCTGGGCCGCGGCCAGGTCCTGCAGGATCCGGTGGTGCTCGACCTCGCTGCGGCGCACGGCAGGACACCGGCGCAAATCATCCTCCGCTGGCATGTCCAGCTCGGCAATGTCGCCATCCCCAAAGCGAGCTCCTACGCCCGGATCAAAGAAAACCTGAACGTCTTCGGATTCAGCCTCGACGACGCCGCCATGGACGCCCTGTCCGGTCTGGAACGTGGCTTCCGCACCGGCTCCAACCCGGACTCAGTCAACTAGGACTTATCGAATGGAACACGTGGCCACCGAGCCTTCCCCCACCACTCCCCTGTTCAGCGCCGGGCTCGAGGCCCGCACCCATGGCTCCGAGGTGGTTCTTGACGGCACCAGGGTCGCGTACTGGAGCTACGAGCCGGTCCGCGTGACTCCGGAGACCCGGACCATCCTGGTCATCCACGGCTTCCGCGGCGACCACCACGGCCTGCTCCGCGTGGCCGACCAGCTCCCCGAGATGCGGCTGATCATGCCCGACCTCCCCGGCTTCGGCAGCTCTGCCGCCTTCGTCGGTGCCGAACACAGCGTTGAGCGCTACGGCCGGTTCGTCTCGGACTTCATGGGCGCCCTGGGTCTGGGGCCCGACACGGTCCTGCTGGGCCACTCCTTTGGCTCCATTGTCGCGAGCCACTACGTGGCGGCACACCCCGGCACGGTCTCCGAGCTGATCCTGGTCAACCCGATCGCCGCCCCCGCGCTGGAGGGGCCCAAGGGGCTCATGACCAAGTTCGCCGTCCTGTACTACGAAGCCGCCGCGCGCCTTCCCCGCGGCCTGGGGCAGGGTCTGCTCCTCAGCCAGCTGATTGTCCGGGTCATGAGCGAGACGATGGCGAAGACCCGGGACAAGCAGCTCCGCCGTTTTGTGCATGCCCAGCACAGCGCCTATTTCTCCGCGTTTGCGGACCGGGAGAGCCTGCTGGAAGCGTTCAAGGCCTCGGTCGGCAGCAACGTGGCGGAAGTGGCCGGCAGCCTGACCCTTCCCGTGCTGCTGATCGCCGGGGAAAAGGACGAGATCGCCGCGCTGCCGGACCAGCACACACTGCTGGCCCTGCTGCCGGACGCGCACCTCGACGTCATCCCCGGCGTCGGCCACCTGATCCACTACGAAACCCCGGAACCCGCCGCGGGCTTTATCCGCAGCTTCCTGAAGGACCATTCCGCGTGAAAATCCTCATCGATGCCCGCTTCACCCGGCTGGACCACCATGACGGCATCAGCCGCTACGGGTCCAGCCTGATCGAGGCGACGGCAAAAATCGCCGATGTCTCCATGCTGATCAGCGACGTCCGCCAGCTGGCCCTGCTACCGGATGTGCCGTACACCCTGATCAACAGCCCCCTGTCCCCGGCCGAGCTGTTCGTCGCGGGCAAGGTCAACAAGCTCGGCGCCGACGTGGTGGTGTGTCCGATGCAGACCATGGGCAGCTGGGGCCGGAAGTACGCCCTGGTGCTGACCCTTCATGACCTGATCTACTACGAACACCCCGCGCCTCCGGGCTTTCTGCCGGCCCCGGTCCGGGTCCTGTGGCGGCTCTACCACAAGGCATTCTGGCCGCAGCGGCTGCTGCTGAACCGGGCCGACGTCGTCGCCACCATCAGTTCCACGACCGCCGCGCTGATCTCGAAGTACCGGCTGACCCGGCGTCCCGTCCGGATCGTCGGGAACGCCCCGCAGCACGGCCACATGCCGCGGGACCCCGGAGCGGGGGCGGACAAGACGCTGCTGTACATGGGTTCCTTCATGCCGTACAAGAACGTCGAGACCATGATCCGGGGCATGGCCGACCTCCCGGACATGACCCTGCACCTGCTCAGCCGGATCACCCCCGATCGCCGGGCCGAACTCGAAGCCCTGGCACCGGCGGGCGCCGACATCGTCTTCCACAACGGCGTGACCGACGCCGAGTATGAGGCCATGCTGGGCCGCACCACGGCCCTGATCAGCCTGTCCAGGGCGGAGGGCTACGGTCTGCCCCTCGTTGAAGCAATGTCGCACGGCACGCCCGTGATCGCCAGCGACATCCCGATCTTCCGCGAGGTGGGAGGCGACGCCGTCAGCTACGTCCACCCTGATTCCCCGGCGGAGTTCGCCGCCGCGGTACGGAAGCTTGAGGAACCGGACCTGTGGAAGGCCCGGTCCCGCCGCTCGGTGGAACGCGCCGCGGACTTCAGCTGGGACGAATCCGCCCGCAGGCTGCTGGACGTCGCCGAAGAGGCCGTGGCGCTGCGCGCACGCCGCCCGGGGCCGTGATTTTTACCTCGTCCGGAGTCAACCGGTAGCCGGGCGTTCGTCGTCGTATGAGTCCGCCGGAAATTCCCGCCAGTTCCTCATCGGCGAAAAGACGATCGGGACAACAGAGGCACCGGCGAGCAGGGCCCAGATCCAGAGCACGGGTTGGACACCCATCCATGCGGCCAGCGCGCCCCCGGCGAGGCTGGCGAGCGGCATAATCCCGAGCACAAAGAGGCGGCCGCTCGCCATGACGGTTCCTAGCCTGTGGGCCGGAGCGACGCGCGGGACGATGCCGGCTCCTGCCACCGAGATGACGACAACGAGGAAGGCCCACCCAAACGCGGACGCGCCGAGCCAGAGGACAGGGAACCACGGCAGGACCGGAGCCAGTGGCGTCAGCGCGACGATCGGAGCGCAGGCGATGCCGGCGAAAATCCTAGTCCTCCCGATGCCCAATTCCTTCAGGATGGCCGGTGCTGCGAAGGCGGCCGCCAGACCGCCCAGAGCGGCGAAGGTGCCAAGCAACGCAAAAACAGCGGGGCTGAGCCCCAGGACGCCGAGGGCGTAGACCGCCGTGGCGGCGCTGCCGAACATGGTGGCCGCGTTGAGGACCATGCCGGACAGGAAGAGACCTCTGAGCACCGGGTGGTGGATGGTGAAGGACAGCCCGGCACGTGCAGCCGGCCAGAACCCTTCGTGGTGCCGGGGCGGCTTGATGTCCTCACCGACCTGGATGCTCGCGAGGGTCAGGGCGGACCAAGCGTAGGAGATTCCTGCCGTCACCAGGGCGAACGGTGCCGCGATGACGCTGAGAAGCGCCGCCGTCAGGGACGGGGAGCCTACGGCGACCAGGCTGGCTGCCGATTGCAGCCGGGCGTGGGCGTCGCTGACCTGCTCGCGGTCCACCACGGAAGGGACGAAGGCTCCATGGGCGGTGGTGAACACGACATCGGCGACGCTGATCAGCGCCACGCAGACCAGCAGGTGCCCGATCGACATTGCACCTGTCATGAAGGCCGCCGGAACGCTCAGGACGACCAGTGCCCGGAACACGTCCGCGGCGATCATCAGCGGTCGTCGGCGGAGCCTGTCCACCCAGGCACCGATTGGAACGCCCAGGACAAGGAATGCGCTCAGGCTCAGGGCGTTGATGATTCCCACTTCCAGGGCGCCAGCACCAAGCATCGAGACAGCAATGATCGGGATCACGATGCGGCTTCCTTCATCGCCCACACCCTCGAACGCGCTGGACATCCACAGCTTCCGGAACGCAACCAGCCGCATCAGTGGTGTTTTGTTGGGCGGCCGGCTCCCGGCATCTACGGCTGGCTGTAAGGTCACGCCTGACAATCTGTCAGGGTACGCCTGACACGTCAACTACACTGAACATCGTTAGCCAACGTGCTCAAGGAGAATGACGTGGAAGTCGAACTGCCACTTGAAGGCCCGATGATGTGCAGCTTCTGTGCAACACCAGCCCGCAGTAAGCGTCGCCTGGTGGCAGGTCCGGGTGTCGCCATCTGCGGGGACTGCGCCAAGTCATCCATCAAGCTCTTGAGCGGCACGGACAGCTCACCGGCAAAGGTTCCCTGGGCGACAATGACTGATGAAGAGCTACTCGCCCACCTGCCGGAAATTTCCGCAGTCGCCGCGCAAGTCGAACAGCGGCTGTGCGCCTGGGTAGGGATCGCCCGGCAAAGAAATATCAGCTGGGCACGCATTGGCGCCGCATTGGGCATGACGCGCCAGTCAGCGTGGGAACGCTTTCGGTCCCCGGACGGCCGCTGAGTCACATTGGACTGGAAGGCATACCTCGAAAGGGTCTTCGAGGGGCGCTGGCCAGGGCGTATCCTCCGCGACCGCTGCAGGGAAATCGTGCCCGGCTGTGAACAGGTACCAGTCCGTGAAGGGATCCGGCGGCAGTTCCAGGTTGGGGTCCGAGTCCAGGTCCGCGGGCAGGTCCAGATCGGGATCCCAGCCCGGATGCGCGGGCAGGTCCAGGTCGGGATCCCAACCGGGATCCGGGGGCAAGTCCAGATCGGGATCCCAACCGGGATCCGCGGGCAGGTCCAGATCGGGATCCCAACCGGGTTCCGCGGGCAGGTCCAGATCGGGATCCCAGCCGGGATCCGCGGGCGGGCCTTCTTCGTCGAAGCCTTCGCCGGTGGGCTGGAGGTGGGGTGGCCAGTCGGGTGGTTCCCAGTCCTGCTGTTCGCTGGGGTAGTACCTGCCGGAGGGTGAAGTCCAGCCGGGCGGTTTGTCTTTGCTGGCCCCGGACGGTGTCCAGGCCGAGGCGTGTTTGAGGCCGTGGTGCTTGCGGCATGGCTGGCCGAGGTTGGTGATCCCGGTGGTGCCGCCGTCGGCCCAGGCCAGGAGGTGGTCGGCCTCGTTGCCCAGGGAGGCGTTGTTGCAGCCCGGGAAGGGGCACCGGCCGTCGCGGAGCCGGAGCCAGCGGCGCATGGCCTTGGTGGGGCGGTAGTTGGTCCGGCCGATTTCCAGCGGGGCGCCGTCGCGGGGGTCGGTCAGGACGCGGTGGAAGGACTCCGCGCCGTCGGCGAGCAGGCGGCGGGCCATGGACGGCGGGATCGGCCCGTATCCGTCCAGCATCGCCGGTTCCTCGGTGGCTCCGAGCAGGGACAGGACCGGGACGGTGATCAGGACCTGCGCCCGCGGGACCGGCACATCCCCGGTTAGACCGTTGCCATCAACGCCGCCGCCGTTGCCGTCGGCGCCGGCACCGGGGCCCAGGAGCAGGGAGGCGGCGACGTCGGCGCGGAGCTGGGTCAGGGTGCGGGTCTCGTCCGGGCCCTGGAGCGCGCGGGCGGCGGCGGTGGTCCGTTCCCAGATCCCCGCGGCCGTCACCGCCGGGAGGTACGCGGAGAACCAGGCCATCCCGTCCCGGTCCGGAGCGAACTCGACCCGCCGGTCCTTCGCGGACCTGGCGTGGCGTTGTTCGATGCTGTCCGGGTGATGGCGTTCGCGCCAGGTGCGGGATTTGGCGCGGAACCGGCCCGGGACGAGGTCCCCGGCCGGGCACCCGCGGGCCGGGCTGGGCGCGTCGGGGTCCAGGAAGTGCGCCTCCAGCGCCGCCGCCCCTTCCCGGCCCAGATCACCGGTTTCGTCCACCATGATCCGGGCGTGGGCCCAGGAGATCGTCCCGGCCTGCAACGCCTCCAGGGTCAGCGGCAGCTGCGTCGTCAGGGCCTGGCTCTGACCCAGCAGGGCACCGGCGGCGTGCTCACTGACCGTCAGGACACACGCGACCTCGGCGACCATCGCCATCTCCTGGACGGAGCGGTCATGAAGAGACGCGGTCGGGGACGCCATCGCCCGGGTCGCCTCCGCGTAATCAGCGGTCAGATGCACCTTCAGCGCGGCCGAACTAGCTTCCAGAACGGCCCACCCTGAGAGTCCGTCCAGGCAGGAATCCGTCCGATCCCGCAACGGATCCGCCCACAGCGGATCAGACTCCGTCTCCCGGGACGGAACGGCGCCGGACGGATTAATGCCGGACGGATCAATGCCGGACGGATCAGCATGGTCCGCCCCGGCGCCGCTGATTGCGGTCAGCGCGGCAACGGACGCGGCGACAGCCGCCAGGGCCGCCCTGCTCTCCGCACTCCACACCGTGCTTTCCATACCCCCATCTGATCACGAGCCACCGACAATAAATGATGAAGTCGGACGCGGTCCAGCGAGACGCCCTGAGGGGCCAAGTTCCGGCCGCCCAGGGTGAAAGACCTGGATCGACCGTTGAAAAGAGGGAGGCCAAACCTCCACCATCTGAAGACCTCGACCCGCAACCCCCCGCGCAGAACTCGATCGTGTCGAAGTGATCCACGACTGACCCCTCCCACGCGGGCGCGCGCTTTGGAAAGTGCGCTGAGACGGTACCCCTCGAGCAGGTTCTGCGGGTTGGTCGGGACGCTGTACCTTGACGACAGGTCCGGCGCGGGAGTCATAATCGGTCTGGGCACCAGAGCGGTGCCGCAGGAAAGAGCCGACGGATAGTGCCGCCGGAGCAGAGGAGTCCTCGCATGACGAAGTACCTGATCTCGTTCCCTGGTGAGGCCATGGTAGTCCCCGAGGAGGAGTTCGAGGCTGTCGTCGAAGCCTCGCACGCCGTCATCGATGAGGCCAAAGCGGCGGGCGTGTACGTCTTCGGCGGCGGGATCAATGAAGACGTAGACCCGGTGCTCGTGGCCGGTGACGGCACCGTCACCGAGGGAACGTACCCGGGCCACAAGGTGCCTAACGGCGGCTACACCATTCTTGAGCTGCCCTCGCGGGAGGCGGCACTCGAGTGGGCCGCGAAGATCGCCGTCGCCTGCCGCTGCTCGCAAGAACTCCGGCAGTTCCAATACGACCCGGCAAGCTGACGACGGTAACCTCGTGCAGAGCCGATCGGCCCCTGCTGTACGTCGGCGGCTGGCTCGGCTCGTTGCCTCGGCCGGGAAAGTCCTAAAACACGTCCACGCCGTCGAGCCGCAGCTGGACCGGGTCATCGGTGCGTTTGGCCGCAGCGGCCACCTTGACCGCACGGAGCGCGCGGGTGACTTGTGCGGCCTGGCCGTAGGGGATGAACAGCAGCGTCCGCACGTCCTCATCGGCTTTTCCCTGGGACCCTGCCGGGCCGGGGCCGCCGGCCATGACGAGGGGGGCCGGGCCTGCGGTCCGCAGCACGATCCCCTGCGTGCCAAGCTGCTGCTCGACGGCCTGGCCGAAGTGCCCGACGGCGGTCCGGCCGCCGGTGATGGAGGCGACCCGGACAGCCGGCGGCAGTTGAAGTTCCTGGCGCAAAGACAGTTCCCGCTGGGCGTAGCCGGCAGGGTCCCAGCGCAGCAGGGCCCCGACGCCGGCTGCGTCGTCCGCGGTGATGACCACCAGACCGCCGTCACCCGCGGGCCGGACCAGGGCGGCGGCGTTGAACCAGCGCCGGACGGCGTCCTCCCCCGCCCGCAGGTTCTCACGCCGCAGCAACGAGTCGCCGTCGAGCAGCAGTGCCGCCGCGTAACCGCCCGCTGCGACAGGCTCCGCGCCGACCGTGGCCACGACCAGCGCTTTCGAATCCGGAACCGTGGCCAGCACCCGGTCCCCGGACGAGGTAACGACGGGTTTGCCGGGGAACGCGCGTCCGAGTTCCTCGGCCGTGCGCAGCGCCCCGGTGGCGCCCCGCCGGAGCCGGACCCCGTTGCACGTGCCGCAGCGCCAGGCCGGCGCCGGCGTCGAACACCACCGGCACTGCGGCACGGCGGAGCTCCCGCTGGCTCCGGCGATGGCCAGCGGCCCGCTGCAGGCGGTACAGCGCGCCGGTTCGCGGCAGTTGTCGCAGGCAAGCGATGGCGCGTAGCCCGCCCTCGCCACCTGGACCAGGACCGGGCCGCGTTCAAGTCCGTCCTTGGCGGCGCGCCAGGCGGCGCCCGGCAGCCGGGCAATCCTGGCCAGCGGATCATGTTCAAGTTCGTAGCTGTCCGCGGTGTTCAGCACCCGCGGAACGGTCCGGCGGACGACGGCGCGGTCCGCTTCCACCGGCCAGGCCCACCCTGCCTCGATGAGGCGCTGAGTTTCGGTGCTCCGGGTGTGCCCGGCGAGCAGGCACGCGGCACCCTCCTGCTCGGCGCGCAGCAGCAGGACCTCGCGGGAGTGGGCATAGGGTGAACGCTGCTCGATGTGCAGGTCGTCGCCGTCATCCCAGCAGACCACCAGGCCAAGATTGTGGACGGGAGCGTAGGCGGCGGAACGGGTGCCGACGGCGACCCCGGCGGCGCCGCTGAGGATGCGCAGGAAACTGCGGTAGCGCGGGGTCGGGCCGTCATCCGCGGTGAGCCGGGCTACGTCACCGGCCGGCAGGAGCTGCAGGAGGGCGGCTTCCACCCGGTCCAGGTCCCGGTAGTCGGGCACGACGACGACGGCGCCGCGGCCGGACAGGCGCACGGCCGCGACCGCCTCGGCAATCAGGCGGGGCCAGCCACCGGGACCGTAACCCTGGAGCGCGCCGAGCACGGCCCGCGGCGACTCCCCGGCGTTGAGGTGCTGCAGGAAGGCCCGGCCGTTGCGGTACGAGGACCAGCCGGAGGCTTCCAGGCCGGCGGGGATGGCCGGTCCCGCCCCGTTGTCGGCCCCGTCCGCGAAGAGGGCCGGATCCAGGACTCCCTCCGGCGCGAGATCCTTTTCGAGTTTTGCCATCCGCGGCGGCACGGCGACACGGAGGACGTCGCTGACGTTCCCGGCGTAACGCGCCGCGACGCGGTAGGCGAGGTCCGCGACGGACGCCGTCAGCACCGGGACCGGAGAGACCACCTTGTGCAGCGGGACCAGGGGGTGCCCGGCGTCGGATTCGGCCACCCGTTCGATCAGGTATCCGGCCAGTTCCTGGCCGTTGAACTTCACCTTCACCCGCACACCCGGCTGCGCCGCCGCGTCGAGCCCTGCGGGCACGCTGTAGTCGAAGGGCCGGTCAAGGTGCGGAAGGGACGACTCGAGCCGCACCCGGGCCACCGGGAACAGCTCGGCGAGGGGCGGGCCGGGGGCCGCGGCCGCGGAGGCTGGAAAGCCCTGCAGCAGCGACAACTGGAAGGGCTCGTCCGGCACGGCGGCGCCATGGATCGGGCTCATCGCGGGTGTCCTCCCTTCGGTAACGGGTCAGCGCCGGCCCAGATGGCGCCGGCTCAACAAAGAATAGCCAGGCCGCCGGGATCGGCGGCCTGGCTACAGCACATCACAGGGCAGTGACATTAATTCGGGACGGCAGTCCAAGACAAAAGTCGAGACAGCATCTCCAGACAGGGGCAGGGGCGTCTCAGGCGTTGAAGAAGGCCTTCAGCGCATCCACCCGGTCCAGCCGCTCCCAGGTGAAGTCCGGATCCTCGCGGCCGAAGTGGCCGTGCGCGGCGGTCTTGGCATAGATCGGGCGCTTGAGGTCGAGGGCGTCGATGATGGCCCGGGGGCGCAGGTCGAAGATCTCGGCGATCGCGGCACTGATCCGGGCGGGATCGACGGTCTCGGTGCCGAAGGTCTCGACGTAGGTTCCCACCGGGCGGGCCTGGCCGATCGCGTAGGCGATCTGGATTTCGGCGCGCTTCGCGAGACCGGCAGCCACCACGTTCTTGGCTACCCAGCGCATCGCGTACGCCGCCGAGCGGTCCACCTTGGACGGGTCCTTTCCGGAGAAGGCACCGCCGCCGTGGCGGGCCATGCCGCCGTAGGTGTCCACGATGATCTTGCGGCCGGTGAGCCCGGCGTCGCCGACCGGGCCGCCGATGACGAAGGCGCCGGCCGGGTTCAGGATGTTTTTGGCCCGGGAGATGTCCAGGTTGGACAGCGCCATGACCGGGTCGACGACATGGGCGGCGAGGTCGGCGCGGAGCTGGTCCAGGCTGGCGCCCTCGGCGTGCTGGCTGGAAATCACCACGGTCTCGACCGAGACGGGCCGGTCGCCGTCGTAGCCGACCGTGACCTGGGTCTTGCCGTCGGGGCGCAGGTAGGACAGTTCGCCGTTCTTGCGGACCTCGGTGAGCCGTTCGGAAAGACGGTGGGCGAGCCAGATCGGCACCGGCATGTAGGAGGGGGTCTCGTCGCTGGCGTAGCCGAACATCAGGCCCTGGTCACCGGCGCCCTGGAGATCGTAATCGTCCTCCTGGCGACCCTCGCGGGCTTCGAGCGAATTGAAGACGCCGCCGGCGATGTCGTTGGACTGCTGGCCGATCGAGACGGACACACCGCAGCGGGCGCCGTCGAACCCGTTGGCCGAGGAGTCGTAGCCGATGCCCAGGATGGTTTCCCGGACGATCTGCGGGATTTCGACGTAGGCGTCGGTGGTGACCTCGCCGGCAACGTGGACCAGCCCGGTGGTGGCCAGCGTCTCCACGGCAACCCGGGACTCGGGGTCCTTGGCCAGCAGGGCATCGAGGATCGCATCGCTGATCTGGTCGCAGATCTTGTCGGGATGGCCTTCGGTCACCGACTCGGACGTGAAGAGCCGGAGCGAGGGGGGCGTGGACCCGTGAAAGTCAGGGATGTGCAGCGGTAAAGTCACTCAACTACCTTACTGGTTGGAAAACGGACGTCCGGCGGCGTGTGTCCCTGTGCTAAGGAGACGTTGCTTACGCCGGTTCAGGCGGGCGGGACAACCCGGCTCAGCTCGGCGCTGATGCGGTCAATCACGGCAGCCGCGACGTCGGATTTGGAACCCGACGCCTCTTGGGGTTCGGAGCCGGTACGGGAAAGGATGACTACGGAGTTGGTGTCCTCGCCGAAGACCTTGTCCTGTCCCACGTGGTTGACCACCAGCAGGTCGCAGGCCTTGCGGCGCAGCTTGGCGGCGGCGTAGTCCAGGACGTCGCCGTCCGCGTCGCCGGTCTCGGCTGCGAACCCGACGATCAGCTGGTGGCGGGAGGCCGCATCCCGGGTCTCGACGAGCTCGCGCAGGATGTCCGGGTTCCGGACCAGCGAGATGACGGGATCGGCGACGTCGTCGCGCTTCTTGATTTTCGTCCCGGAGACATCCGCCGGGCGGAAGTCGGCGACGGCGGCGGCCATGATGATGACGTCGGAGTCGGCGGAGGCGTGCAGGGCGGCCTTGCGGAGCTCCAGGGCGGTCTCGACCCTGACCACGTTCACGCCGGCCGGCGGCGGGACGTCCATGTGGGCGGCCAGCAGCCGGACCCTGGCGCCGGCGTCGCGGGCGGCGGCGGCCAGCGCCACCCCCTGCTTGCCGGAGGACCGGTTGCCGAGGAACCGGACGGGATCCAGGGGTTCGCGGGTGCCGCCGGCGCTGATCGTGACGGTGAGCCCGGCCAACGGACCCCGCGGTGAGGACAGAACGCCGTCCGACGCCGGCAGCGGCGCCGTTTCCGGCGCCGACGGGGCACCGGCGAGAGCCAGTGCCGCTTCGAAGATGGCCTCGGGTTCCGGGAGCCGGCCCGGTCCGGAGTCCGAACCGGTCAGCCGGCCGGAGGCGGGCTCCAGCACGGTGACGCCCCGGCTGCGGAGCGTCTCGACGTTGGCCTGGGTCGCCGGGTGCTGCCACATCTCGGTGTGCATGGCGGGGGCCATCAGCACCGGGCAGCCGCCGGCCATCAGGAGGGTGTTGCTCAGGAGGTCGTTGGCCTGGCCGGTGGCAGCGCGTGCCAGCAGGTCGGCGGTGGCGGGGGCCACCACGATTAGCTCGGCCTCGTGGCCGAGGCGGACGTGGTTGACCGTGTGCACGTCGTCGAAGACGCTGTTGCTGACCGGATGCCCGGACAGCGCCTCCCACGTGGCGACGCCGACGAAACGGGTCGCGGCCTCCGTGGGGATGACGGTGACGTCATGGCCGGCTTCAGTAAAAAGCCGGAGGAGCGACGCCACCTTGTAGGCGGCTATCCCTCCCCCGACTCCGAGGACTATGCGCATGTGAGACCCCGCCTGCGGCTGCGTGATTACTCTGCAGGTTCGATCGGCGTGGAAACGAGCTTGCCTTCGTTGATCTCGCGCAGGGCGATGGAGAGCGACTTCTCGTTCAGCTTAGTGTCGACCAGCGGGCCGACGTACTCGAACAGGCCCTCGTGCAGCTGGGCGTAGTACGCGTTGATCTGGCGGGCGCGCTTGGCGCCGAAAATCACCAGTCCGTACTTCGAATCAGCGGCCTTCAGCAGCTCGTCGATCGGCGGGTTGATGATGCCTTCAAGGTTCGTGGACACGAATTCTCCAAATTCTAACGGGCCGATACGTCCCGGCGCCTAGCGTGGGTTCGGGGTCAGCCCCATGAGTGAAACAAGCTCGTCCGCTGCCCGTCGAACGTCATCATTGATGACGGTGTGGTCAAACTCCGGTTCAGCGGCAAGTTCTAGTTTAGCGGTTTCCAACCTCTGCTGCTGTTCTTCCGCTGTTTCCGTGCCGCGGCCCACCAGGCGGCGGACCATTTCGTCCCAGCTCGGCGGTGCCAGGAAGACAAACTGGGCCTCCGGCACGGCCTGCTTGACCTGCCGGGCGCCCTGGAGGTCGATCTCCAGGAGCACCGAACGGCCGTCGGCGATCGCGGCGTCCACCGTGCTGCGCAGGGTGCCGTAGCGGTTGCGTCCGTGGACCACGGCCCACTCCAGGAGTTCGCCGTTCTCGACCAGGGAATCGAATTCCTCGGCGGACTTGAAGAAGTAATGCACGCCGTCGACTTCGCCGGGCCGAGGGGGCCGGGTGGTCGCCGAGACGGAAAGCCAGACGCCGGGATAGTTGTCCCGGATGTAGGTGGACACGGTGCCTTTGCCAACAGCCGTCGGGCCGGCGAGGACTGTCAGTCCCGGTTTCTTGCTCACATATTCCTTCGTGCGGGGTGGGTCAGCGCGGCGGACCGGGCTGTTTGTCGTCTATAAAATCTACCAGCGCCCGGCGCTGGTGAATTCCCAGGCCGCGGACCCGGCGCGACGCCGCGATGCCGAGCTGTTCCATGATGGCCGCGGCCCGCACCCTCCCGATGCCGGGAAGCGCCTCGAGCAGTTCCACGATCCTCATCCGCGCGATCGCGTCGTCAGTCTCCCCGGCGCTGAGCAGCTCCGCAATGGACAGCTCTCCGGTCTTGAGCCGGTCCTTGGCGGTGGCCCGGGTGGTCCTGGCGGCGGCGGCCTTGCCCAAGGCGTCGGCACGCTCCTGCGGAGTGAGGGGTCGCAGACTCACTGAATGCCTCCCTGCATTGTCGGGCGGACCGCGCAAACGGCCCGGCCGGACGGGCCGAACAGCACCCCGGCCGGTACCGCGGACTTGTCCTGAACCTACCGTCTTGACGAGGCAGAAATCAATGCACAAGTTCGGCGGCGCGGCCACCCGGAACAGACAACGGCGGACCGGCGGCAGACCAGCGGCGGCCGTGCGACGGCGCCTGGCCTCGGCCATCTGACACGAATGGCCGCCATTCCGTGCTCGACTGCAGCGATCTGACACGAATGGCCGCTATTCCGTGCTCGACTGCAGCGATCTGACACGAATGGCCGCTATTCCGTGCTCGACTGCAGCGATCTGACACGAATGGCCGCTATTCCGCGCACCATAACGGCCATTTGCGTCACATAGGTGCGCCGAGACGCCTGACAGCGGTCTCCGGCTGCGGCGGTCTGACACGAATGGCCGCTATTCCGGGCCCGACTGCAGCGATCTGACACGAATGGCCGCTATTCCGGGCCCGACTGCAGCGATCTGACACGAATGGCCGCTATTCCGCGGACCATAACAGCCATTTGCGTCACATGGGTGCGCCGAGACGCCTGATAGCGGTCTCCGGCTGCGGCGATCTGACACGAATGGCCGCCATTCCGGGAACCATAGCGGCCATTCGCGTCACATGGGTGCGCCGAGACGCCTGACAGCGGTCTCCGGCTGCGGCCATCTGACACGAATGGCCGCTATTCCGTGCTCGGCTGCGGCGATCTGACACGAATGGCCGCTATTCCGCGGACCATAACAGCCATTTGCGTCACACTGGTGCCCCGAGACTCGTGGTGAGGGCCTTCCGGGTGCCGGGACCAGCCCGGCCTCCCTGCTCGCCGCCGGGGCACCTCGGCCGCTGTGCCCGATGTGATTCTTGTGGCCCCTGTGCCCGCAAATAAATACAGCATGACGTTCATGGCTACGTGGCACCAATGGCTACGCCGCGCGCAGCTCCTCGAGGGTCCGCCGGGCGGCGTCGCGCAGGTCCTGGATCCGCGGGCCGGCGCCGAGGATGTCACGGCTGGACGTTCCAAGCACCTGGCCGTAGGCGCTGCCGAAGGTGCGGCGCAGATCCGCGGCAGTGGCGCCCTGCGCGCCGAGGCCCGGAGCCAGGATCGGACCGCGCACCGCGGCGAGATCGAGGTCCAGGTCCGTGAGGGCGGAGCCGACCGTCGCGCCGACGACGAGGCCGGTGGACCCCAGCTCCCCCGCGTAGCGCTTGTTCTCTGCTGCGGCTGCCCGCACGATCCGGCGGGCAACGGAGTCCGCGCCGCCGACGTGCTGGACGGACGCGCCCTCCAGGTTGGATGTCAGCGCCAGGACGAAGACGCCGCGGCCGGTCTGCGCCGCGAGGTCCAGGGCCGGGCGGAGCGATTCGAAGCCCAGATACGGGCTCAGCGTGACCGAGTCGGCTGCCAGGGCGGACCCGTCCCGCAGCCAGGCATCTGCGTAAGCGGCCATGGTGGAGCCGATGTCGCCGCGCTTCGCGTCGGCGATGGTCAGCACCGAGGCGTCCGCCGCCGCGGCAAGGGTGCGCTCCAGCACGGCCATGCCCTGGGAGCCGTGCCGCTCGTACAGCGCCACCTGAGGCTTGACCGCGGCAGCGAGCGAAGCCACCGCTTCCAGGACGGTGAGCGAGAACCGCTCCAGCCCGGCGACGTCGTCGTTCAGTCCCCAGCTGCCCAGCAGCGCCGGGTGCGGGTCGATCCCGACGCACAACGGGCCGCGGTCCGCCATGGCCCGGCCCAGCCGGGAGCCGAAGGACTCCCGGCCGGCCGTGCCGCCGGTGCTGCCCTCAGGCATGCCGTCAGCCGGCATTCTGCGTGACCCGTTCCTGCGCGACCCGTTCGTGCGAGGCGAAGAGTGCCGCCGCGTGCTCCTGCAGGCTCGTGACCGACCACTCGTAGGTGCGCAGCGCCTCGATGGCCTGGACGGCGGCGTTGAACTCGGCGACCGTCGTGATGCACGGGATGCCGATCGAGGTAGCGGCGGCGCGCAGCTCGTAGCCGTCGCTGCGGGCCTCGCCGCCCGAGGGGGTGTTGAAGACCATGTCGATCTCCCCGGCGATGACGAGGTCGGCGATGGTGCCCTCCCCCTCGGCGCTGGAGCCCTCGGCGACCTTCCGGACCGGGGTGGCCTGGATGCCGTTGCGGCGCAGCACATCGGCGGTGCCGCCGGTGGAGACGATCTCGAAGCCGAGGTCGGAGAGGCGCTTGACTCCCATGATGACCGAGCGCTTGTCCCGGTTGGCCACCGAGACGAAGATCTTGCCCTCGGTGGGCAGCGCGTTGTTGGCGGCGGCCTGGCTCTTGGCGAAGGCGGTGTCGAAGTGCTTGTCGATGCCCATGACCTCGCCGGTGGACCGCATTTCCGGCCCGAGCAGCGAATCGACGACCTTGCCCTCCGGCGTGCGGAAGCGGCTGAACGGCAGCACGGCTTCCTTGACCGAGACCGGGGCGTCCAGCGGCAGCGTGGACCCGTCACCGGTTTCCGGCAGCATCTTGTAGGCCGTGCGGAGCTGGTTGACGGTGACGCCGGTGCCGATCAGGGCAGCGGCCTTCGCCATCTGCACGCCGGTCGCCTTGGAGACGAACGGCACCGTGCGGGAGGCCCGCGGGTTGGCTTCCAAGACATAGAGCACGTCGGAGGCCAAGGCGAACTGGATGTTGATCAGGCCGCGGACACCCACGCCCTCGGCGATCGCCAGCGTCGCGGCGCGGACCCGCTCGAGCACGTTGTTGCCCAGGGTGATGGGCGGCAGCACGCAGGCCGAGTCGCCGGAGTGGATGCCAGCTTCCTCGATGTGCTCCATGATGCCGCCGAGGTACATCTCGGTGCCGTCGTAGAGGGCGTCGACGTCGATTTCGACGGCGTCCTCGAGGAACCGGTCGATCAGCACCGGGTGCTCGGTGGTGATCTCGGTGGCGTTGGCAATGTAGCGCGAGAGATTGGGCTCGTCGTAGACGATCTCCATGCCGCGGCCGCCGAGCACGTAGGACGGCCGGACCAGGACCGGGTAGCCGATCTCATCGGCGATCTTCTTGGCGTCCTCGAAGGACACGGCCGTGCCGTTCTTCGGCGAGATCAGCCCGGCCTTGTCGAGCACCCGGGAGAAGGCGCCGCGGTGCTCGGCCAGGTCGATCGCTTCCGGGGACGTGCCGAGGATCGGCACGCCGGCGTCGGCTAGCTGCTGGGCGAGCTTGAGCGGGGTCTGGCCGCCGAGCTGGACGAAGACGCCCATCACGCCGCCGGTGCGCTCCTCCGCCGCGATGACCTCCAGCACGTCCTCCAGGGTGAGCGGCTCGAAGTACAGCCGGGTGGAGACGTCGTAGTCGGTGGAGACGGTCTCGGGGTTGCAGTTGACCATCACGGTCTCGTAGCCGGCCTTGCGCAGCGCCATCGAGGCGTGCACGCAGGAGTAGTCGAATTCGATGCCCTGCCCGATCCGGTTCGGGCCGGACCCGAGGATGATAATGGACGGTTTGGCGTGCAGCGCGACCTCGTCCTCCTCGTCGTAGGAGGAGTAGTGGTACGGGGTGTACGCGGCAAATTCGGCGGCGCAGGTGTCCACGGTCTTGTACACCGGGCGGATGCCGAGGGCCTGCCGGACGCCGCGGACGACGTCCTCGGAGTTGTGCGTCAGGGCCCCGATCTGCTCGTCGGAGAAGCCGTGGCGCTTGGCGCGCTTGAGCATCTCCGGGGTCAGCGCGGCGGCCTTGCGGATCTCGACGGAGATCTCGTTCAGCAGCTGGAGCTGGTCCAGGTACCACGGGTCGATCTTCGTGGCTTCGAAGAGCTGCTCCACGGTGGCGCCGCCGAGCATGGCCCGCTGGACCTGGTGCAGGCGGTCGGTGGTGGGCCGCTTGGACTTCTCGATCAGCTCCGCGACTTCCCATTCCGGGACGTGGCTGAAGTCCAGCTGGGAGCCCTTCTGCTCCAGGGACCGCAGCGCCTTCTGCAGGGCCTCGGTGAAGTTCCGGCCCATGGCCATGGCCTCGCCCACCGACTTCATGGTGGTGGTCAGGGTGGGATCCGCCGCCGGGAACTTCTCGAACGCGAACCGCGGGACCTTCACGACGACGTAGTCCAGGGTCGGCTCGAAGGACGCCGGGGTCTTCTGGGTGATGTCGTTCGGGATCTCGTCGAGCGTGTAACCGAGGGAGAGCTTGGTGGCGATCTTGGCGATCGCGAAGCCGGTGGCCTTGGAGGCCAGGGCGGAGGAACGGGAGACGCGCGGGTTCATCTCGATCACGACGACGCGGCCGGTGTCCGGCTCGACGGCGAACTGGATGTTGCAACCGCCGGTGTCGACGCCGACCTCGCGGATGACGGCGATGGAGATGTCGCGCAGGCGCTGGTACTCGCGGTCCGTCAGGGTCAGGGCCGGGGCGACGGTGATCGAGTCGCCGGTGTGCACGCCGACCGGGTCGAAGTTCTCGATGGAGCAGACGACCACGACGTTGTCGTTCTTGTCGCGCATCATCTCGAGCTCGTATTCCTTCCAGCCCAGGATGCTCTCTTCGAGCAACACCTCGGACGTGGGGCTGTACTGCAGCCCCTGGCCGACGATCCGGCGGAGGTCCTTCTCGTCGTAGGCGAGGCCGGAGCCGAGGCCGCCCATGGTGAAGGAGGGCCGGACGACCATCGGGTAGCCGAGGTCCTCGGCGGCGGCCAGTGCCTCGTCGATGGTGTGGATGATGTGGCTGCGGGCCGATTCGGCGCCGCAGCGTTCCACGACGCCCTTGAACTTCTCGCGGTCCTCGCCGAGTTCAATCGCGGCAATGTTGGCGCCGATCAGCTCGACGTTGTACTTCTCCAGCACGCCGTTCTTGTCCAGGGCGATGGCGGTGTTCAGCGCGGTCTGGCCGCCCAGGGTGGGCAGGAGCGCGTCCGGGCGTTCCTTGGCGATGATCTTCTCGACCACCTCCGGGGTGATCGGCTCGATGTAGGTGGCGTCGGCGAACTCCGGGTCGGTCATGATGGTGGCCGGGTTGGAGTTGACGAGGATGACGCGGAGGCCTTCCTCCTTGAGGACGCGCAGTGCCTGGGTGCCGGAGTAGTCGAATTCGGCGGCCTGGCCGATCACAATCGGACCGGAACCGATGACCAGGACGCTCTTAAGGTCAGTTCTCTTGGGCATTACTTCGTATCCTCAGTCTTGGATTCGGTGGCAGTCTTTGTCTTTGAAGCAGTGTCCGCCATCAGGTCGATGAAGCGGTCGAAGAGGTAGGCGGCGTCGTGCGGTCCGGAGGCGGCCTCGGGGTGGTACTGCACCGAGAACGCCGGGATGTCCAGGCAGGACAGGCCTTCGACGACGTCGTCGTTGAGACTCACGTGGCTGACCTCGACGCGGCCGAAGCGCTCCTCGGGGGCCTGCGTGGCGCCGTCGAGCGGGGCGTCGACGGCGAAGCCGTGGTTCTGCGAGGTGATCTCGACCTTGCCGGTGCGGCGGTCCATCACCGGCTGGTTGATGCCGCGGTGGCCGTAGCGCAGTTTGTAGGTGCCGAAGCCCAGGGCGCGGCCCAGGATCTGGTTGCCGAAGCAGATCCCGAAGTACGGGATCTTCTCGTCCAGGACAGAGCGGAGCAGCTTGACCTGGCTGTCGGCGGTGGCGGGGTCGCCCGGGCCGTTGGACATAAAGAAGCCGTCGGGGTTGACCGCCTGGACGTCGGCCAGGGTGGCGGTGGCCGGCAGCACGTGCACGCGGACGCCGCGCTCGGCGAACCGGATCGGGGTCATCCGCTTGATGCCGAGGTCGATCGCGGCGATGCTGAACCGCGGCTCGCCGTCCCAGCCCCAGTCCTTGGGCTCCACGGTGTAGGCCTCGTCCACGCTGACTTCCTCGGCCAGGCGTGAGCCTTCCATCGGGGCACTCGCCAGGACGGCGTCCACGAGTTCCTTGTCCGTGGCCCGGACGGCGTCGCCGGAGAAGATCCCGGCGCGCATGGTCTTGTGTTCGCGCAGGTGGCGGGTGATGGCGCGGGTGTCCACGCCCTGGATGCCCACGATTCCCTGCTCGAGAAGCTCATCGTCCAGGGAACGCTCGGAGCGCCAGTTGGAGGGCCGGCGGGCGGCATCGCGGACGATGTAGCCGGCCACCCAGATCCGCCGGGACTCGGCGTCGTCCTTGTTCACGCCGGTGTTGCCGATGTGCGGGGCGGTCTGGACCACCAGCTGGCGGGCGTAGGAGGGGTCCGTGATGGTCTCCTGGTAGCCGGTCATGCCGGTCGCGAACACGGCCTCGCCGAGCGCGGTTCCGGTGGCGCCGTAGCTGGTCCCGCGGAAAATCCGGCCGTCCTCGAGGACGAGGGCTGCCGGGGTGGATGCTGCTGCTGTTGCTGACACTGTTTGTGAACCTTCGTTGGAGTCCGTCACGTCGTTACTTTCCACTATCGGCATCGGCCTGAGGGGCCGCGGGGATCAAATCTTGCAGGGCGTTGAGGAGGGTGGTTTTGTCGTCGGCGTGCCGGGTGCGGAACCCGGAATCCAGTTCACGGCTGCCGAGCATCCAGCTGAGCACCAGCAGGCCGTCCTTTTCGACGAACTTGCCGGCCATGCCGCTTTCCTGCCGCACCCCGGTGAGGCTGGCGGCCGGGATGAAGACCGGGCCGGCGCCGGAGCGGTCGAAGAGCACGCCCTCCGGGTGGACGCTGAGTTCGGCGTTGGTGCGGATCCCCAGGTTGTGCACGGCGATGCGGTCCAGCCAGTCGCCGGCGGTGGTGGAGGCCACGTACTGGCCGTCGGCGACCGCCACGGCCGCGCCCAGTTCCGCCGGGATCTCCGGCAGCGGGTCGACGTCGGCCTGGCGGCGCAGCCGGTTCCGCCAGCCGAGCCAGATCAGGGCCAGCGCGACGCCGATCAGGACCAGCGTGAGGATCAGCGACAGTTCCTTGACCATCAGATGCTGCCTGCCGCGGTGCCGGGCTGCTCGGTGTTTTCGGGGAGCCACCGGTACGGGGTGTTCAGTTTGCCGTCGAGGACGGTGGGGTGGCCCTTGAAGAACGTCGCGACCACCTTGCCGGGCAGTTCCCGGCCGGCAAACGGAGAGTTACGGCCCATGGTTGCCATCTTAGAAGGGTCCACGGTCCAGCGCGCAGCCGGGTCCACGAGTGTGACGTTGGCGGGTTCGCCGGCGTCGAGCGGGCGGCCCTGGTCCTCCAGCCGGCCGATCGCGGCCGGCGCCGTGGAGGTGACCCGGGCGAAGTCAGCCCAGCCCATCAGCCCGGTTTCGATCATGGTGTGCTGCACCACGGACAGCGCGGTTTCCAGCCCGGTCATGCCCATGGCGGCCTGCGCCCATTCGCATTCCTTGTGCTCGCTCGGGTGGGGGGCGTGGTCGGTGCCCACGACGTCGATCGTGCCGTCGGCCAGTGCGGCGCGCAGGGCCTGGACGTCGGCGTCGGTGCGCAGCGGCGGGTTGACCTTGTAGACCGGGTCGTAGCTGCGGGCCAGCTCGTCCGTGAGCCAGAGGTGGTGCGGGGTGACCTCGGCCGTGACGTTGACGCCGCGGGACTTGGCCCAGCGGATGATCTCCACGGATCCGGCCGTGGAGACGTGGCAGACGTGCAGCCGGGAGCCCACGTGCTGGGCGAGCAGCACGTCGCGGGCGATGATGCTTTCCTCGGCGACGGCGGGCCAGCCGGTGAGGCCGAGGACGGCGGAGACCTCGCCCTCGTTCATCTGCGCCCCGGCGGTGAGCCGCGGTTCCTGCGCGTGCTGGGCCACGACGCCGTCGAACGCCTTGACGTATTCCAGCGCGCGGCGCATCAGGACGGGATCGTGGACGCAGATCCCGTCGTCGGAAAAGACCCGGACGTGGGCGCGGGAGTCGGCCATCGCGCCGAGTTCGGCCAGCTGCTCCCCCGCGAGGCCGACCGTGACCGCGCCGACCGGGCGGACGTCCACCCAGCCGGCGGTCCGGCCGAGGGTGAGGACCTGCTCGACGACGCCGGCGGTGTCCGCCACCGGGGTGCTGTTCGCCATCGCGTGCACGGCCGTGTAGCCGCCCAGGGCCGCGGCACGGGTGCCGGTCTCGACCGTTTCGGCGTCTTCGCGGCCGGGTTCGCGCAGGTGGGTGTGGATGTCCACCATGCCGGGGAGGGCCACGAGCCCGGCGGCCTCGATGACGGTCGCGCCGTCGGCCGGAAGGTTCTGCCCGCGTTCGGCGATGATCCCGTCCCGGATGAGGAGGTCTTCAGGGGCTCCGCCGAGGATGGCGGCGCCGCGGATCAGGTAGGCACCGGTGCCTGCGTCCTGTTGCTGTGATGCCATTAGTGGCTCTCCTTGGTGACGAGGGCGGAGGTGTGCTCTGCGGGGGTGGAATGGGTGGAGTTCGCCTGGTGCGCCGGTTCGCGGGTGTCCCCGGAGAGCAGCAGGTACAGGGCTGCCATGCGGATGGACACGCCGTTGCGGACCTGGGCCAGCACCGTGGAGCGGGGCGAGTCGGCCGCGGCGGAGGAGATCTCCAGGCCGCGGTTCATCGGCCCGGGGTGCATGATGATGGTGTCCTTGAGGCCCAGGCTGTCCAGAGCGCGGAGCCGGTTGTCGTCGAAGCCCCAGCGGCGGGAGTATTCGCGGGTGGTCGGGAAGAAGGAGGCATTCATCCGTTCGCCCTGCACGCGCAGCATCATCATCGCGTCGACGCCGCGGGCCAAGGTCTCGTCGAGGTCGTAGCTGACGCTGCACGGCCACTTTTCGACGCCGATCGGCAGCAGCGTCGGCGGGGCGACGAGAGTGACCTCGGCGCCGAGGGTGCGCAGCAGCCAGACGTTGGAGCGGGCCACCCGGGAGTGCAGCACGTCCCCGGCGATCGCGACCCGCATGCCGCTGAGGTCGGCGCCGGCGGACGGGTGCCGGCCAGTTTGGACCAGTGCCGGCGCATGGTGAAGGCGTCCAGCAGCGCCTGGGTGGGGTGTTCGTGGGTGCCGTCGCCGGCGTTGATCACGGCGGCGTCGATCCAGTCCGTGGCGGCGAGCCGGTGCGGGGCGCCGGAGGCCCAGTGCCGGATGACGACCGCGTCCGCCCCCATCGCGGAGAGGGTCTGGGCCGTGTCCTTGAGGGATTCACCCTTGGAGACGGAGGAGCCCTTCGCCGCGAAGTTGATGACGTCGGCGGAGAGCCGTTTGGCGGCGGCTTCGAAGGAGATCCGGGTGCGCGTGGAGTCCTCGAAGAACAGGTTGACGACGGTGCGGCCGCGCAGGGTGGGAAGCTTTTTGACCTCGCGCTCCCCCACGGCCGCCATTTCCTCGGCGGTGTCAAGGATGCGGATGGCGTTGGACCGGCTCAGGTCTTCGGTGGAGAGCAGGTGCCTCACGCGGTGGCCTCGATGACCACTTCGTTGACCGGAACACCGTCGACCGCATCGGTTTCGGCGAGCCGGACCCGGACCTTCTCGGAGGAGGAGGTGGGGAGGTTCTTGCCGACGTGGTCCGCGCGGATGGGCAGTTCCCGGTGGCCGCGGTCGATCAGCACCGCGAGGCGGACGCTGCGCGGGCGGCCGAGGTCGATGATCGCGTCGAGGGCGGCCCGGATGGTCCGCCCGGAGTACAGGACGTCGTCAATCAGCACCACAACCTTGTTGTCGATGCCGGTGCGGGGAAGCTGGGTGGGGTACGGCGGGCGCATCCCCTGGTGCGAGAGGTCGTCGCGGAACATGGTTACGTCCAGCTGCCCGACGATTGCGGCGGGGTCCACGGTGGGATCGGCGGCGGCAATCTTGGCGGCGAGCCGGACGGCGAGGGGGTAGCCGCGGCGCGGGATGCCCAGCAGGACCAGGTCCTGGGAGCCCTTGTTGGACTCCAGGATTTCGTGGGCGATACGAGTGAGTGCACGGTCGATGTCCGCCTGGTTGAGTACCACTCGGGTAAGTACAACCTTGGCCGGAACCGGTGCTTCTGGAACAGAAGTCAACGCTCGTCTCCCCTTTCCCCGCCTCACGGGACGGAATTAAAAAAGGATTATTTGCGTTCCCAAATTACCACAGCGGGGCCGGCGCCCCGGCGCCGCCGGCATGCGTTTCAGCTCACACGGACATAGGCTCGGGTGCATGACGACGAACGATCCGCGGCGGGGACCTGACCACCTCGGCTACTCCCCCGGCGGCCAGCGCCCGCTGCCGCAGCAGGCCAACCCGACGTGGCTGGGGCACGTCCGGCCGGAGTATTACCAGCAGGCGCCGGCGAACAACCGCGGCCGGGTCCAGCCGGTTCTCCCGCCCGCCCTGCCTCCGGTCCGGGGCGGCCGCCGCTCCGCCGGCGTGGTGGGTCTTGTGCTGGCGGGCGGGTTCCTGGCGTTCATCAGCCTGTTCCTGGTCCTGCCGTTCCTGCTGGGCAGCACCGGCATTTCCGGCTTCGTCATCGGCTTTATCGCCTCGCTGATTCCGCTGGGGACGGTGCTGCTGACGGTGCGCTTCATCGACCGCTGGGAGCCGGAGCCCAAGCCGCTGCTGCTGTTCGCCTTTGTCTGGGGAGCCGTGGTTTCGATTGCGGTGACGATGCTGATCCAGCCCTATTTCTCGCTCGTGGCGGGACCGGCCTCGGGTCTGGACTACACAACGTTCGCCGTGACGGTCCAGGCGCCGGTGGTGGAGGAATTCGCCAAGTCCCTGGGGCTGCTGTTGCTGCTGATCTTCGCCCGGAAACACTTCGACGGACCGGTCGACGGCGTGGTGTTTGCGTTCACGATCGCGGCCGGCTTCGCGTTCACCGAGAACATCCTCTACTTCGGCCGCGCGATCGCCGCGTCCAGCGATCCGGGCACGGACCTTGCGGTGGTGTTCTTCCTGCGCGGGGTCATGTCGCCGTTCGCCCACGCCATTTTCACCGGAACCACCGGCCTGATCATGGGCTTCGCGGCGCGCCGCTGGCACAACGGGCTGTCCGTGCTTGCGTTCGCCGTCGGACTCGTTCCCGCGATGCTGCTGCACAGCGCCTGGAACAGCATGGGCGAGAACTTCCTGGCCCAGTACCTGCTGGTGCAGGTGCCGATCTTCCTGCTGGCGGTCCTGGTCATCGTGCTGCTGCGGGTGGCGGAGCGCCGGCTCACCCGCCAGCGGCTCAAGGAGTACGCGGCGGCGGGCTGGTTCACCGCGGCCGAGGTGGAGATGCTGGCCACCCCCGGCGGGCGGCGTTCCGCCCTGCGCTGGGCCAAATCCGTCGGCCGGGGCCCGCAGATGACGGCGCTGCTCCATGCCGGCACCCAGCTTGCCTTCACCCGGCAGCGGATCCTCAGCGGCCGGGACGTGCCGGCGCACCAGCTCGATGAGCGGCACCAGCTTGCCGAGATCACTAAGCTCCGGGCCGCCGTGCTTCGTTAGGCGCGTTTCAGCGTGCCGTCAGGTCCCGCAGCAGCTCGAATCCCTGGCGGTCAACGGCTGCTGCCGTCGCCGAGAGCAGCACGACTGCGGCGTTTGCCTCCCGGTCGAGGCCGATCCAGCTGCTGAACCCGCCCGTGCCGCCGTTGTGCCAGGTGATCCGGCGGCCCCTGGTGTCGGTGGTGAGCCAGGCAGCGCCGATGCGGACCGCCGGGCCGGCGAAGTCCGCCACCGGGTCAAGCGCGGAGCGGCCCGGGGCGGAGCCGTCCAGGAGGGCCCGGCTCAGCCGGGCGAGGTCCTGGATGGACGCCCGGATGCCGCCGGCCGGGGCCAGGGCCTCGCCGGTCCAGGGCTGCCGGGGACGGCCCCGCCGGCTGCTGCCGATCAGGGCAGCCGGGCCCAGTTCGCCGGGGGTGGCGGGCAGGTACAGCGAGGCAAGGGCCAGCGGCCCGCAGAGCCGTGCCGTCACAAGGTCCCGGTAGCTCATCCCGGCACCGGCCGCGACCGCGTGGCCGAGGAGTTCGAACCCGAGATTGGAATACCGCGGCCGCGGTGGCCTCAGCCGGACCGCCCGGGCCTGCGCGAGCAGTTCCGCCAGGCTCTCGCCGTACGGGTTCTGCCCGCGCAGGAAAAGTGACGCCGTCCGCCGCAGCGGGGCCGCGGTTCCGGGCATCCGCGGCGGAAGCCGCGGCAGCCCCGAGGCATGCCGGCTCAGGGTGCCCAGGCTGGCGCCGGCCGCCGGGCAGTCTCCCAGCGGGAGCAGTTCCCCGAGCGGCGTGGCCGGGGATATTTCGCCCCGCCGGCAGGCACCGGCGTACAGCAGGCCGGTGATCGCCTTGGAGATCGAGCCGATCTCGAAATCGGAGCCCCGGGCGACTCCGCTGATCGCGAAGGTTGTCTGTCCACCGGCGATGGCGGCCGCGGCAAACCTCGGATGCCTGGATCCCAGCCGGGTCCGGAGTGTTGCCTCGAGCGCGGCGTCAGTGTCCACCCGGCCACGATATCCGGCTGATCAGCGCTGTGAAAGCCCGCCCTGGGACAGCAAGGACCGGGGACAGCAAGAACCGGGGACAGCAAGAACCCCGCCCGGGGTGCCCGGGCGGGGTTCTTGGTGGAGCGTGCCTAATTGCCTTACTACTCAGGCGAGCAGCGAAGGTTTCAGCTGCTGCAGCCGGCCCAGCAGGCCGTTGATGAACGACGGCGACTCGTCCGTGGAGAGGGTCTTGGCCAGTGCCACGGCCTCGCTCACGGCAACGCCGTCGGGAACGTCGTCGTTGTAGAGCAGTTCCCAGGTGCCGATCCGCAGGATGATGCGGTCCACCGAGGGCATCCGTTCCAGGGTCCAGCCCTGCGAATAGGTTTCCAGAAATTCGTCGATCGCGCTCTGGTGGGAGACAACGCCCTCAACGATTTCAAGGGTGTACGGGTTGACGATCTGGTCCGTCTGCTCCCGGCGGGATTTCAGTACATCGAACGCCGAAACGGAACGCTGTTCCGCCTCGAAGAGAACATCCAGGGCCCGGTTACGGGCCTTACCGCGTGCACTCACTAGTCGTTGACCCGCCCGAGGTAGCTGCCGTCGCGGGTGTCGACCTTGACCTTGGTGTTGTTCTCAACGAACAGCGGCACCTGGATCTCGTAGCCGGTTTCGAGGGTGGCGGGCTTGGTGCCGGCCGAGGAGCGGTCGCCCTGCAGGCCCGGCTCCGTGTAGGTGATCTCGAGCACGACGCTCGGGGGCAGTTCGATGTACAGCGGGTTGCCTTCGTGGATGGCGATGTTGACCATCTGGTTCTCCAGCATGAAGTTGGTGGCGTCACCGACCGTTGCGCCGGGAACGGTGAGCTGGTCGAAGTCGGTCGTGTCCATGAACACGAAGTCCGCGCCGTCCTGGTACAGGTACTGGTAGTCGCGGCGGTCAACCGTGGCGGTCTCGATCTTGAGTCCGGCGTTGAAGGTCTTGTCGACGACCTTGCCGGACATCACGTTACGCATCTTGGTGCGCACGAACGCGCCGCCTTTGCCGGGCTTGACGTGCTGGAACTCAATGATGTTCCAGAGCTGGCCCTCAAGCTTCAGCACGGTTCCGTTCTTGATGTCGTTAGTGGTTGCCACTGTATCCTCTGGTTTCGTTTTTGGCTGCTGCTAGCCGCCAGCCGGTTATGCCAGGCAAGCATGCCGAATGGCCCGCCAGCGCGTATTTATCAAAAATCCAAGATCCATTCTACCGGTTCTGCGGGACCGCTGCCGGACGCTCCCCTGCGGGACCTCCGCGGAGGTCCCGGCTGCGCCGCCTCAGGACGCGCGGTCCAGCTCGTCCCGGGCGCGCTGGACCGCGACGGTGGACGCGTAGATCAGGGCTGCGTCGGCGGATCCCGCCACCCGAAGGTCCAGCGCCTGGGTGAAGGATTCGACGGCGGCGGCGATGTTGCCGCTGGCGAAGTAGGACCGTCCGAGGTGCTCGCGGATGACCGCCTCGTCCGGCGTGCCGCGGGTCTCTGCGAGCAGCTGCCGGAACAGTTCCACGGCCCGGTCCAGCCGGTTGGAGACCCGCAGGACGTCCGCTTCGAAGATGCGCAGGCGCAGCGAGGACGGGTCGGTGTACCGGGCCTCGGCGAGCAGTTCTGCGGCGTCAGCGGGATGCCCTTTGACGAGGAGCACGAAGATCCGGTCGCCGGGGTCCGTCGAGGCTGCCAGCGCTTCGGCGACTGCGTCCTCGTTGACGATCTGCGGCACGAGGCTGTCGGGATTGATCCTGATCCCGGGGAACCCGGCATCCGGCCAGTCGCTGGTGCCGCCGGGGAGGAATCCCATCAGGAGGCGATCTCCTGGTACGCGGCGAACAGCAGGGAGGTGTCCGGGACGTCAAGGATGCCCGGGCGGGCCACGCCGTCGAGCACCACGAAGCGCAGCAGGTCGCCGCGGGACTTTTTGTCCCGCCGCATGCCGTCGAGCAGCGCCTGCCAGCGGTCGCGCCGGTAGGTGATGGGCAGCCCCAGGCTTTCCAGGATGCTGCGGTGCCGGTCGGCGTCGGCGTCGCTGAGGCGGCCGACACTGCGGGCCAGCTCCGCGGCGAACATCATGCCGACGGAGACGGCGGCGCCGTGGCGCCAGGAGTAGCGCTCGACCAGTTCGATCGCGTGGCCCAGGGTGTGGCCGTAGTTGAGGATTTCGCGCTGGCCGGTTTCCTTGAGGTCTTCGGAGACGACCCTGGCCTTCACCGCGATGGCGCGTTCGATGAGTTCCCGGACGGCGTCCGAGCGGGGGTCGGAGACGGCGGCCGGATCCTTTTCGATCAGCTCGAGGATGGCCGGGTCTGCGATGAAGCCGCACTTGATGACCTCGGCCATGCCGGAGATCATCTCGTTCTTGGGCAGGGTGTCCAGGGTGTCGAGGTCCGCGAGGACACCGGCCGGCGGGTGGAAGGCCCCGACGAGGTTTTTGCCTTCGGCGGTGTTGATGCCGGTCTTGCCGCCCACGGAGGCGTCCACCATGCCGAGCAGGCTGGTGGGCATGTGGATGACCTTGACGCCGCGCAGCCAGGTCGCTGCCACGAATCCGGCCAGGTCGGTCACGGCCCCGCCGCCGACGGCGACGACGGCGTCCGAGCGGGTGAAGTCGTTCTGTCCCAGCACCTGCCAGCAGAACGAGGCCACCTCGATGTGCTTGCCTTCTTCGGCGTCGGGGATCTCGGCGGTCAGCGCCGTGAAGCCGGCCGAGGCGAGTTCTTCCCTGACGGTGTCGCCGGTGAGGCGCAGCGCCCGCGGGTGGATGACCAGGACACGCTTGACCCGCTCCCCCAGCAGCCCGGGCAGGCTGGCCAGCAGGCCGCGGCCCACAACGACGTCGTAGTTCTCCCCGGGCGTCTGCCCGGTGACCTTGATGACGGTTGATTCGGTGATCACTTTTCAACTTCCTTTGTCGCCGCTGGCGTGGGTACGGCCGCGGTTCCCGCGGCCTCATACCCGCGCAGCGCAATTTCAAGCCGGTGTGCGATGTCCGGAACGGACCCGTTCCGCACATCGATGACCAGGTCGGCCAGCCGTTCGTAGACCGGCCGCCGGGTGGCGAACAGGGTCTTCCATCGTTCCATGGCGTCTCCGGCCAGGAGCGGCCGGCCGGAATTCCTACTGATGCGTTCCGCCACGGTGTCCGCATCACATTCGAGATAGACCACGGTGCAGCGCTCCAGCAGCTGCTGGGTGCCGGAGTCCAGCACGGCGCCGCCGCCCAGTGAGATTACCGTATTGCTGCCCCGCGCGTCCTCGATGGCGCGGGCGACAGCCCTGGCTTCAAGCTCACGGAAGGCGTGCTCACCGCGGCTGGCGAAGATTTCCGCGATGGATCCGTGGCTGGCCACCACCACAACGTCGGTGTCCACGAACCGGGCGCCCAGCTGCTGGGCAAGCTGCTGTCCGATGGCCGATTTTCCGACGGCCATCGGCCCGATCAGCGCAACGGGCCGGGCAGCCGCCGGGGCCGGCACGGCCGGTGTTTCGGCGGGCACTAGTGGCCGATCGAGTCCAGGGACGCCGGAATGTTGTCCAGATAACCCTTGATGTTGCGCGCGGTTTCCTGCACGGAATCGCCGCCGAACTTTTCCGTGACCGCCTCGGCCAGTACGAGCGCCACCATGGCCTCGGCGACAACCCCGGCCGCGGGGACCGCACAGACGTCGGAGCGCTGGTGGTGGGCCTTCGCGGCCTCGCCGGTGCTGACGTCGACGGTCCTGAGGGCGCGCGGCACGGTGGCGATGGGCTTCATCGCCGCGCGGACGCGGAGCACGTCGCCGATGCTCATGCCGCCTTCGATGCCGCCGGCACGGTTGGAGGTGCGGATGATCCGGCCGTCGGCGTCCTTGACGATCTCGTCGTGGGCGGCCGAGCCGCGGCGGGAGGCGGTGAGGAAGCCGTCGCCGACCTCGACGCCTTTGATGGCCTGGATGCCCATCAGGGCAGCCGCCAGCCGCGAATCGAGGCGGCGGTCCCAGTGGACGTAGCTGCCCAGTCCCGGCGGGAGTCCGTAGGCGAGGACCTCAACGACGCCGCCGAGGGTTTCGCCTTCCTTGTGCGCGATATCGACCTCGGCGACCATGGCGTCGGACGTTTCGCGGTCGAAGCACCGCAGCGGGTCGGCGTCGAGGGCAAGGACGTTGTCCGGGACCGGCAGCGGCCGGCCTTCGGGGACCGAAGTAGTGGCGATCGCCACCGTGTGGGAGACGAGTTCGATGCCGAGCTGCCTGAGGAACGCTGAGGCGACGGTGCCGAGGGCCACTCGGGTGGCCGTTTCGCGGGCGCTGGCGCGCTCCAGCACGGGGCGCGCCTCGTCGAAGCCGTATTTCTGCATGCCGGTGAAGTCGGCGTGGCCGGGCCGGGGGCGGGTCAGCGGGGCGTTGCGGGCCTGGTCGGCGAGGATCTCGGCGTCCACGGGGTCGGCAGACATGATCTGCTCCCATTTGGGCCATTCGGTGTTGCCGACCTGGATGGCCACGGGGCCGCCCTGGGTGATGCCGTGGCGGACGCCGCCGAGGATCGTGACCACATCCTGCTCGAACTTCATCCGCGCGCCGCGGCCGTAGCCGAGCCGGCGGCGGGCCAGCGAATCGGCGATCTGGGCGCTGGTGAGTTCCACACCGGCGGGCACGCCTTCGATAATTCCGACCAGTGCCGGGCCATGGGATTCACCGGCAGTCAACCAACGCAACATAAAATCCATCCTGCCATGTAAGGCGGTTAGAACACCCGTCGGGGTGCCCCGACTGCGTCACACATCACATCTATGACTTCAGCCGGCACGGCCTCGTCCAGGCCGGTGAAGTGGCGGACCTGCTCCACGGCCTGGTAGATGAGCATCTCGAGTCCGGGGATAACGGTGCCGCCGGCTTCCTGCCAGGCGGAGGCGATCCGGCTGGGCCAGGGGTCGTAGGCGACGTCCAGCAGCACGCCGGGCCTGACCGCTGTTGTCTCGGGGGACGGCGCGGCTGAGCGCCGCGCGAAGAGCTGCGCGAGTTCCTCCGCGAGGGCGTCCGCGGCCCGGGGCGGCAGCGTGGAGATGACGACGTCGGCCCCGGCGACGGCGGCAGCAGCCCCGGCCAGGGGAAGGACGCGGATGGGAAGGCCAATCGCGGCGGCGGCGGCCCGCGCCTCCGCAGCGCGGGTGACATCGCGGACGAGGATGTCGGCGTCCGGCGCGCCCAGTTCCTTCAGCGCGGCGATCGCAGCGGCCGAGGTGCCGCCACCACCCAGCACGACGGCGGTGGGCGCGGAGCCGGCCCCGGCATGGCGGAGCGCGTTGACGATTCCGGCGACGTCGGTGTTGTAGCCGACCAGGCGGGTGGTTCCGGCACTGTCTCCCGGTGCCGGAGGTTCGAACGCGACCGTGTTCACGACGCCGAGCGTGCGGGCAACGCCGCGCACCTCATCCACCTCGCGGACCATGCCGGACTTCAGCGGCATGGTGACCGACAGTCCGCGCCAGCCCTCCCCCTGCCGCACGTCTTCCCGGACCCGGGCCATAAAGGCCGGCAGCGCGTCCTCGGTCACGTCAATGGCCGAATAGTCCAGCGCGACGCCCAGGCGGGCGTACGCCGCCCGGTGCAGCGCCGGGGACTTGGAGTGGCTGATCGGGTGCCCGAGCACGGCGGCCCGGAGCGTCATACGCAGCGTCCGGGGTTTTCCTCACACCAGGCGTTGTAGCGGGCCACGTAGGTGTTGTGCTCCGCCAGCGTCTTGGAGAACAGGGTCTCCTTGGTGTCCAGGTTGATCGTGACCCAGTAGAGGTAGTCGTTCGTCTTGGGCTTGGCGGCCGCGTCAATCGCGGTCTTGCCCGGTGAGCCGATGGGTCCGACGGGCAGGCCCTGGTTGGCGTAGGTGTTGTACGGGTTGGACTTGTCGGCCTTCTGCTCCTCGTCGATGTGGAAGCTCTTGATGCCGAGCCCGTACGTCACCGTGGCGTCGGACTGGATGAGCCCGTTCGTCTCGAGGTTGTCCGGCTTGAGGCGGTTGTAGATCGCACCTGCCACATCGCCGTACTCCGCCTGGCCGCCCTCGGCCTGCACGATGCTCGCGATCGTGACGACGTCGTACTGCTTCGCGGGGTCGGTGACGCCCTGGGAGGTGAGTTCGTCCAGGGTGGTGGTCACGAGCTTCTGCAGCACGTCCTTGGCCGGGGTGCCGAGCGGGAACCGGTGCTCGCCGGGCGCGAGGAAGCCTTCGAGGTTCGCGGCCTTGGCGGGCACGCCGAACTGCGCGGGCGAGTCGCTGAGCTCCTTGAGCTGGGCGACCGGCACACCCGTGCCCGCGGAGATGGCCTCCAGCGATTCGCCGATCCTCAGCCCGGCGCTCAGCGCGAAGTACATGACCTTGCCCTGGTCCTTGTTCAGCAGCACGGCCACGGCATCGGAATTCTTCATTTCGTTGCGCATGGTGAAGTCCCCGGGGGCCAGCGCCCCGCCGGAGGCCACGAATTCCCGCAGGAACGTGTCGGCGTCCGCCACCACTTTCTTGTCCTCGAGCTCGGTCGCCACGGACCTCGGACCGGCGCCCGGCGGCACGGTGATAAGGACCTCGCCGGTGCCGGGACCCGGGTAGTCGGCCGCCGTGTCCCCGCCGAGGAGGGGCTTGAGGAACTGCGCGCCGACGGCGACGGCCACAATGAAGACCGACAGGGTCAGCAGCAGCGCCAGGAAACGCCGCCGGCGGCGGACCTTCTTGGACGGGCCCTTGGACGTAGGGATGGCGGCACCTCCGGCCAACACAACATGGCCGTCTTCCTCTTGGTATTCAGCAGGGTGACCTTCGACGCCGTCGGAGACATAGCGGGCGTCGTCGGGATGGACGGCGTGGCCGTCGTGAACCTCGGCGTCGTGATGAGGTTCGTGATAAGTGTCGTGGCCCGGCGGGACATCGGCGTAGTGCACGGCATCCGCGCCGGAAACACCGCCGGCGTACGCGTGAACGGGTTCGTAGTGGTCGGGTTCGTCGTGTTCGGGTTCGTCGTGGACGGATCCGCGGTGCGGGGCTTCTTCGTGCACGGCTTCGTCGTGCACCGGCTCTTCGTGCACGGCTTCTTCGTGCACGGGCGCCGCGGGGGCAGGCTCTTCATGCACGGTCGGGGCTGCCGCGGGCCGGTCCGGCGTATCGGCAGCCTGGATCGGCGGCGTCTGGACGGCATTATCAGCGGTGTCTCGAGCGTCGCCGGCGTCGCGGCCGGAACCGTGCCCGGCGCCGGTCGCGGCAGACGGGACGTCCTCGCCGGTCTCGAAAGCCTGCGGCGGGATATCGTCCTGGCCCTCGGTGCCCTGGACCTTCTGTTGGGCCCTGAGCTCTTTACGGGTCAGCGGTCGGCCGGCGCCGCCGAAAACTTCACCGGAGGAGTCGTCACTGTTGACCGGGCTCACTGTAGCCTTCCATTTTAGGCAGAATGCGTTGGGCAGAATGCGTGTCTAGTGCCGGACCGGCCTGAGCGCCATCCCCGGTTGGCCCCGGCGTGGACTCCGCGTAAACGCGGACTCCGACCTCCGTCCCCCTGGCCTTTTGCATATCAATTGCATGTTGCAGGATACCTGCCGCCGCAACCTGATCAACTACTTTACGGTGATTTCGGCTGCTCATGCCAGCTTCGTGCAGGCTCCGGTGGGCCGACACCGTGCTCAGGCGCTCGTCAACCAGCCGGACCGGAATGTCGGACCCGCACTCCCCCAGTTTACCCGCCAGTAGTTTTGCATAGTCCGTGGCCATCCGGGCGGAGGCATGTTCCTCGCCCTTCATCGTCCGCGGCAGGCCGACAATAATCTCCACGGCGCCGAGTTCCTCGGCCAGGGCCGCGAGGATCCGGACGTCGGTGTTCTTTTTCGCGTTCCGTTCCAGGGTGCGCAGGGGCGTCGCCAGGATGCCGTCACGGTCGCAGACGGCCACGCCGACCCTGACGGTGCCGACGTCTACCCCGAGCTTGACGCCCTGGGGGTAGTCGCCGGGCACGGCAGCTTCGTTCACGGGTCGTCCGTTATCGCCGGGTAATGGCGTCCACGACGGCCGCGAGGGCGGCGCCGACCTTGCTGGCGTCCGTGCCGCCGCCCTGGGCGACGTCGTCCTTGCCGCCGCCGCCGCCGCCGAGGATGCCGGCGGCGAGGCGCACCAGGGCGCCTGCGTTGACCCCGGCTGCCCGGGCAGCTTCGTTGGTGGCGATCAGGATCACGGGGCGGTCGTTGCTGACACCGGCGACGGCGACGGCGGCCGGCTCGGAGCCGAGACGGGTGCGCAGGTCCAGGGCCAGGCCGCGGAGGTCATCCGCGCCGCTGACCTGGCCGGCGTCGTGCGCGATGACCTTGACGCCGGCGGCGTCCTTGGCGGTGCCCGCGAGCTGCGCGGCTGCGGCCGTGAGCTGCTCCTTGCGCAGGCGTTCGAGTTCCTTTTCGGCGGTTTTGAGTTTGGTCAGCGTGGTGGCGATCCGGTCCGCGAGCAGGCCCGAGGGAACCTTGAGCATCTCGGTGAGTTCGGTCACCAGGGCGCGTTCGGCGGCTAGGTGCCGGAAGGCGTCCATGCCGACGAAGGCCTCGACGCGGCGGTTTCCCGACCCGACTGACTGCTCCCCGAGCAGGGACAGGCTGCCGATCAGCGAGGTGTTTTCGACGTGTGTGCCGCCGCAGAGCTCACGGGACCAGGCGCCGTCGATCTCCACGACGCGGACTTCGTTGCCGTAGTTCTCGCCGAAGAGTGCCATGGCGCCGAGGGCCTTGGCCTCGGCGAGCCCCATGATCTTGGTCTCCACCCGGTAGTTGTTGCGGATGGCGATGTTGGAGACTTCTTCGATTTCCGAGCGGGTGGCCGGGCTCAGGCCTTCACCCCAGGCGAAGTCGAAGCGCAGGTAGCCGGCCTTGTTGAAGGAGCCGCGCTGCAGCGCTTCCGGGCCGAGGATCTGGTGCAGGGCCGCGTGCACGATGTGGGTCCCGGTGTGGGCCTGTTCGGCGGCGTGCCGTCGTTCCCGGTCCACGGCGGCCTGGACGAGGGAGTCGGCGCCGATTTCGCCTTCCCGGACGATGGCCTTGTGCACACTCAGGCCCTTGACCGGGCGCTGGACGTCCAGGACCTCGACGACGAAGCCGTCGCCGGTGATCAGTCCGGTGTCCGCGGCCTGGCCGCCGGCTTCGGCGTAGAACGGGGTCTCGGCCAGGACGAGCTCGATCTCGTCGCCTGTGGAGGCCTGCGATACCTTGCGGCCGGAGGAGAGGATGCCGCGGACCTTGGACTCGCCCGTGAGTTCGGTGTAGCCGGTGAAGACGGTCTCGCCGGCGGACAGCAGCTCCTGGAAGGCGCTGAGATCCGCGTGGGACCCCTTCTTGCCCTTGGCGTCGGCCTGGGCGCGCTGGCGCTGTTCGAGCATGAGCTTGCGGAACTCGGGTTCGTCGACCTTCAGTCCGGCTTCTTCGGCCATTTCGAGGGTGAGGTCGATCGGGAAGCCGTAGGTGTCATGCAGGGCGAAGGCGTCGGCGCCGGAGAGCGGCCGGCCGGCGGCCTGGGACTCCTTGACGGCGTCCTCGAGGCGGGCCGTGCCGGAGGCGATGGTGCGCAGGAACGCCTTCTCCTCGGCGTACGCGATCCGGCTGATCCGGTCGAAGTCCGTCTCCACGATCGGGTAGACGCCCTTCATGGCGTCGCGGGACGCCGGCAGCAGTTCCGGCAGGCACGCCTTTTCGACGCCGAGCAGGCGCATGGAGCGCACGGCGCGACGGATCAGGCGGCGCAGCACATAGCCGCGGCCCTCGTTGGAGGGGGTGACGCCGTCGGCGATCAGCATGAGGGAGGAACGGATGTGGTCGGCGACGACGCGCATCCGGACGTCGTCGGTGTGGTGCGGGTCCTGGGGGGACTCGGCGGAGGTGTATTCCCGGCCGGAGAGCGCCGCGGCCCGGTCAATGACGGGGCGGACCTGGTCGGTCTCGTACATGTTCTCGACATCCTGGAGGATCATCGCGAGACGTTCCATGCCCAGGCCGGTGTCGATGTTCTTCTTGGGCAGTTCGCCCGTGATGTCAAAGTCCACCTTCGAGCGGACGTTGTCGATCTGGTACTGCATGAACACGAGGTTCCAGATTTCCACGTAGCGGTTCTCGTCCGCGATCGGGCCGCCCTCGACACCGTAGGCGGGGCCGCGGTCGTAGTAGATCTCGGAGCAGGGGCCGGCCGGGCCGGGCTGGCCGGTGGACCAGTAGTTGTCCGCCTTGCCCATCCGCTGGATCCGCTCGGCGGGCATGCCGGTGTTCTTGAGCCAGAGCTGCTCGGCCTCGTCGTCCTCTTCGTAGACGGTGACCCAGAGGCGCTCCGGCGGGAGGCCGTAGCCGCCGTCGTCAACGCCGGTGGTGAGCAGTTCCCACGCGAACTTGATGGCGTCTTCCTTGAAGTAATCGCCGAAGGAGAAGTTGCCGCACATCTGGAAGAAGGTGCCGTGGCGGGCGGTCTTGCCGACTTCCTCGATGTCGCCGGTCCGGATGCACTTCTGCACGCTGGTGGCGCGCTTGTAGGGGGCTTCCTCGCGGGCGGTCAGGTACGGGATGAAGGGGACCATGCCGGCGACCGTGAACAGCAGGGAAGGGTCGCTGGAGACCAGGGACGCGGACGGAACCGCCGTGTGGCCCTTGCTGACAAAAAAGTCGATCCAGCGCTTAGTGATCTCCTGCGACTTCATGAGCTGATTACATACCCTTCAATATTCACTGCGTCTGTTGTTGCGTCAGTTGTTGCGTCTGCGGTTGCGCCTGTGGTCCGCCGGAACGGTCTGGTCCCGGCCTTCGGCCGTGGCGGCGTCCCTCGTGCGGGAGCCGCCCTCCTTCAATTCTCTCCCGGCTAGCGCCGGACTGCATCCCGGCCGGCAGTGCCGTGGCCGATGGCCTTTTCCAGGCCGGCATCGATGCCGAGGGCCGAGCGGAGTTCGGTCTCGCGCTCGTTCATGCCTTCGCGGACGGCGTCGGCGAAGTCGTACAGGCCGTCGGCCAGCCGGCCCACGGCCCGGTTGAGGCCCTCAGGGCCCAGGTTGGACTGCGCCTCGGTGATCTTGCGGAACGCGATGACGCCGATGGCGACGCCGATTCCCATCCAGATGATTCTGTTCATGTCAGGTTCTCCAGCGGGGATTAGCGGCTGCGGCGGCCGGTAGCGGGCTTTTTACGGGCAGAGAAGGCCGCCCGCACGCCGTAGCTGAAGGAAGCGACCTTGATGAGTGGAGAACCTACCGTGGCGGCCATGAGCGAGGACAGCGCCGAGATGTTGGCGGACGCGTCGGAGACGTTGTTCGCGATCCCGTCGACCTTCTTCAGCTGCTCGTTGGTGGTGGAGACGGTCGCCGTTACTTCGTCCATGAGCGGGGTCGCGCCGTCGCTGATCGAACGGATCGAGGTCCGCACTTCGTCGAACACTCCCCCGAGCTTCAAAATCGGCACGGCAAGCAGCAGGACCAGCAGTGCAAACACCCCGGCCGCGATCAGGCCGGCAATATCGCCACCAGTCATAGTCGTTCATCTCCTTGTTGCGTTGTGTGCCTGCGGGCGCCTCCGGCTGATACAGCCGGCAACCGCAGAAGTCCCCCAAGTACCTTACATACAAAGAAGCCCGCGGCGCGTGCCACGGGCTTCTTTGTAAGGTGTCGCGTTGGATCTAGCGTGCGTAGAATTCCACGACGAGCTGCTCTTCGCAGGTCACGGGGACCTCGGAGCGCTTGGGGCGACGGACCAGGCGTGCCTGCAGGGCGTCAAGCTTGACGTCCAGGTAGGCCGGGACGATCGGCAGGACGTCGCGGTGGGCGCCGGCTGCTGCGACCTGGAACGGAGGCATGGTTTCGCTGCGGCTGTGAACGTGGACCAGCTGGCCCTCAGAGACGCGGAACGACGGGCGGTCAACGCGGATGCCGTCGACCAGGATGTGGCGGTGGACAACCAGCTGGCGGGCCTGGGCGATGGTGCGGGCGAAGCCGGCACGCAGCACGAGGGCGTCGAGACGCATTTCGAGCAGTTCGATCAGGTTTTCACCGGTCAGGCCCTTGGTGCGGCGTGCTTCTTCGAAGGCACGGGTCATCTGGGCTTCGCGGATGCCGTACTGGGCGCGCAGACGCTGCTTTTCGCGCAGACGTACGGCGTAGTCGGAGTCCTGCTTCTTGCGGGCACGGCCATGCTCACCGGGGCCGTACGGGCGGCGCTCCATGTACTTGGCGGCCTTGGGGGTCAGAGCAATGCCGAGTGCACGCGAGAGGCGTGCGGTACGGCGAGCACGAGTGTTGTTAGCCACTTGTGTCCTTCCAATATCTGCGGTGTGTCAGTGTTACTGGCCTCCACGATGGAGAGCATCGGCCAACCGCTGCCTTTTGCTACTGGGCACAGGGCAAACCCATCAGATGAGCATCGCAACAGCGTGCAATGCTGAAATCAAGTGGATTGTGCGTCCGTGCCTTGCCAGACAACGAACAACCCTACCATGTCGGGGCCGGCGGACAGTCAGGTCCTGACATGCATGCCCCGCCCGCCGCGGCGCCCGAACGATGCCGCGCCCAGGAATTCGACCGCCACGAACGGGGCGGTGCCGGCAACCCATTCGTCATGGCCGGGCGGAATCGCGTAGGTATCGTTGGCGCGGATCGTTGAACGCAGCCCGTCAGAGGATTCCACTTCCATCTCCCCCGAGATGCAGAACCCCAGATGGTGGTGTTCACAGAGCTCGGTCTGTTCAAAGGGTCGGATGGACTGGGACCACCGCCAGCCCGGGCCGAGGATCAGGCGCGCCACGGAATAGTCGTTCACGGTGACGAGATCGAATTCGGCGTTGTCCGGGCACCGTTTCTTGTCCGGCAGGTCAAAGGACTTAACGGCCAGGGCAGTGACGAAATTGACGGGCATGGGATGCACGACCTTGTGACTTGGGCAACGAAGCCTTACATGTAGACAGACTATTGACGTGCCGGCCGCCAACCTGGGTCCGGGAAGCGAAGAGCCGGCAATATGTGCTGCTGTCCCCACCAGGCACGCACGTTCAGCAGGTCCTTGCTGACTTAAGTCCACGTTAGACCTCGAGGGCGCGAAGTCAACGTCCACTTTCCGGGCCCGCCGGTCACTTGCCCCGGATGATCCTGCGCAGCCGCTCCAGCCGTGTGGAGATGTCCCGTTCGGCGCCGTTGGCGGTCGGCTCGTAGTAGTTGCGCCCCACGAGGTCGTCCGGCGGGTACTGCTGCGTGGCCACCGAGTGCGGCGCGTCATGGGCGTACTTGTAGCCCTGCCCGTGGCCCAGCTGTTTGGATCCCGGGTAGTGGGCATCGCGCAGGTGGGCGGGAATGCCGTTGCCCAGCCCGGCGCGGACGTCGGCGATGGCCTGGTTGATGCCCATGTAGGCGGCGTTGGATTTGGGTGCGGTGGCGAGGTGGACGACGGCCTCGGCCAGGATGATGCGGCCCTCGGGCATGCCGATCAGCTGGACGGCCTGGGCGGCGGCCACGGCGGTCTGCAGCGCCGTCGGATCAGCCATTCCCACGTCCTCGGCCGCGGAGATGACGATGCGGCGGGCCACGAATTTCGGGTCCTCCCCGGCTTCGAGCATCCGGGCGAGGTAGTGCAGGGCCGCGTCGACGTCGGATCCCCGGATCGACTTGATGAAGGCACTGGCGACGTCGTAGTGCTGGTCGCCGGCGCGGTCATAGCGCACGGACGCAACGTCGAGGGCACGCTCCGTGTGTTTAAGTTCGATCTTCATCGGAGCTTCCCCGGCGGCTGCGACTGCTCCGACTGTGGCTGCTCCGACTGCGTCGGTGTCGTCCGCGTCCCCGAAGGCGACGCCGGCCGCCGCTTCGAGCGCGGTCAGCGCCCGGCGGGCGTCCCCGCCGGAGAGCCGGACCAGGTGCGCCAGGGCGTCGTCGCTGAGTTCGACCTTGCCGCCGAGCCCGCGGGCGTCGGCGGCGGCCCGCAGCAGCAGGCCCTCGACGTCGGCGTCGGTAAGCGGTTTGAGGGTCAGCAGCAGGGACCGGGAGAGCAGCGGGGAGACGACGGAGAAGGACGGGTTTTCGGTGGTCGCGGCGACCAGGACCACCCACCGGTTCTCGACGCCGGGCAGCAGCGCGTCCTGCTGGGCTTTGTTGAAGCGGTGGATCTCGTCCAGGAACAGCACGGTGGTGGTCTTGAAGAGGTCGCGGGCGGTGAGGGCCTCGTCCATGACGCGGCGGACGTCCTTGACGCCGGCGGTGATGGCGGAGAGTTCGACGAATTTCCGTCCGGGGCCCTTGGCGATGACGTGGGCGAGCGTGGTTTTGCCGGTGCCGGGAGGCCCCCAGAGAATCAGCGAACTGGGACCTGCGGGGCCGGTGGCGTCCGTGCCGGCGGCGAGCTGGCGCAGCGGCGAGCCCTGTCCGAGGAGATGCTGCTGTCCGACGACGTCATCGAGGGTCCGCGGCCGCATCCGGACGGCGAGCGGGCTGCGCGGCGAGGCGGCGCGGGCCGCCCCCGATTCCTCGGCGTCGCCGTCGTCCTCGATAGCGCCGCCGCTGTCCCGTCCTGCGCCAAAGAGATCATCCACATAGATAGGCTACTTCTAGTTCCCGCCAGCCCCGACACCCTCACAACGGAGACCGCGCCATGACAACCACCGAGACCCGTGTGGCGTTCGTCTCCGGTGCCCGGCTGCCGGGCTGGGTGGAGCGCTTCGCCGCGAGCCACGGCCCCCTCAGCGAGGAGGAGCTCGACGGCGGGCTGCAGCTAAGTGCCGCGGACGGGGCCGTGGCGCTGCTGCAGGCGCCGTGGCCCGTGGACGGCCGTCCGGGGCGCGGCAGCGACGCCGTCGCCCGCCTCGCCTCCCTCGCGTCCCAGCCGCGGAGCATTGGGGCCGTTCTGGTCCGGCGCGGAGGGTATTCCGTGGCGGTGGTCAGCGGCGGGGCGGTTCTCGCGTCCAAGACAGGCACTCGGCATGTCCAGTCCCGGACGGCGGCCGGAGGCTGGTCCCAGCAGCGCTTTGCCCGGCGGCGGGCGAACCAGGCCGATGCCCTGGTGGAGGCCGTGGCGGACCATGCCGCCCGGATCTTCGCGGATCACCGGATCGAGTATCTGGCGCCCGGCGGCGACCGGACCCTGGCCGACCAGGTCCTCGCCGAACCGGTGCTGAAGCAGTACGCCGCCCGGCCGAGGCTCGCGTTCCTGGACGTCCCGGACCCGCGCGCCGCGGTGCTGAAGAAGGCCGCCGCGGACCTGTGCGCGGTGCGCATTCTGGTGACGGATCCGCCGGCGTAAGCGGCGGAATAACAGGAGACAGCTCTCGTTGTCGAAGAACGTGACTCCTATACTGACCGTGTGGAAACAGCACTGCTCTTCGGTGTGGTGGCTTCCAGCGCCCTGATCGCGGGGGCTTTCGTGGGAGTCCGTTTTGAGTTGCCCAAGCGGTTCCTCGCGATGCTCCTGTCCTTCGCTGCCGGGGCACTGATAACGGCCCTAACGTTCGAGCTGTTCGAGGACGCTTACGAACGCGGCGGCATTGTGCGGGCCGCACTCGGGCTGCTGGCGGGTGCTTTGGTATTCACCATCTTGAGCGCGCTTCTGGACCGGTGGGCGCAGCCCGGATCCCATCCGACTCCCGCTGACGAGTTTCGGGGAAGCGCGAAGCTCGATACCGATGCCGCCGCCGCTGAAAAAGCGCCGGGCAAGGTGTCCACCCGTGGTGCCGCCGGAATGGCCCTGCTGGCCGCGGTGACACTCGACGGTGTGCCGGAAAACGTGGCCCTGGGCGTCGCCTTGGGCGAGGGTACCGGCGGCCTGGCCCTTTTGGCCGCGATCTTCGTCTCCAATCTTCCGGAGGCACTGGTGGGTGCCGCTTCGATGCGCAGCCAGGGCCGGTCCTCGGGGGCCGTCATGGGCCTGTGGACTATCTGCGCTGTGCTTCTGGTGGCCGCCGTCGTGCTGGGCGCCGGCCCTCTGTCGGGGGCGGATCCCAAAACTGTTTCCCTGCCGCTGGCCTTCGCGGCGGGGGCAGTCATCGCCTCTCTGGCAGACACTCTGATGCCAGAAGCCTTCGAGCACGGCGGCCCTGCCGTCGCCTTGAGCACGGCTGCGGGCTTCGTCCTCTCCTACGTGCTCTCACTCGGTTGACGCGGATGCCTCGCAGCACAGCAATTTAGTCAGCCTACTTATCGTTTAGCGGAATTGGGACTAAAATAATGTCACCAGCCGCCAGACGCCGGCGGTCCGACTGTAGGGAGAAACGCTATGGGAGTGGATGACAAACTCGGCAACGCCGCCCAAAAGCTAGCGGGCAAAGGCAAGGAAGCCGCCGGTAAGGCCTCAGGAGACGAGAGACTGCAGGCTGAAGGCAAAGGTGACCAGGCTGCCGCCGACGTCAAGCAGGCCGGCGAAAAGGTCAAGGACGCGTTCAAGGACGCCTCCAAGGACTAGCCTGAAGACAAAGAAACGGTGCGGCTCCCCCGGCGGGAGCTGCACCTTTCTTGAGTCCGTCCCGATCTCAAGTGCGCCGGTCGTCCAAGTCGTTGGGAAGCACTATATCGGCCGGGTTGTCGCTCGATCCGCGCACGATGACGCGTGGCGAGCCCAGGAAGGGGCCCTGCAGCCACATCGGCACCCCCGCGATCCAGCCTACGATCCAGAAGCTCGCAGTGGCGAGGGCCATCAGTGCGATGCCGCCCCACAAAGCCCACGGAGTCCAGGTCCGGCCGAGCATCTCCTGGCCAAGCTCAGTGCCGCCGGCGACCGCGGCCAGCATGCCCAGAATGAGGAACAAGCCGATGAAACCGCCCCCGGCCCGGATCGCCTCGCCGCCGAGAACCGCTGCCAGCAGGAGGGGGAGCGTGATTCCGCCGATGATGAGGGCACCGGCCGCAGTTACGAGGTCATCCCGTGCGTCCCTGGCGACAGTGTCACTGAGAGCTCCCAGGACGAAACCGGCGATGACCGAAACCAGCATGAAGCTGACGAGGACGGTGGTGGCCATTTTGATGAAGCGGTCGCTGAACCGGAACGTTCCGTCCGGCCGACGGTCCGGCGCGGGTGCGGCCTGTCGCGTCGGCGCCCACGACTCCAGCTGCGTTGCTGAATTCCACTTCATAAGTTCGCTCCCTATGCAACGATTCACCGATTACTCGATCAAATGGATAATTCGAGCATACGGCGTCAAAGGTGAGCCAACCCGCCGGATTACCGCTTCGTCGGCGTTGAACGGAGGCGCGAGGCCCAAACCACGCCCGCAACGACCTGCAGAAGACTCACTGCCCGCGTCAGTTCGGGATGCTTGGCCCACATGCGCATACTCTTACGCCACGGCTCCGGGCCGAATTCCCACCGGGTCGAATGCTGCACCGGAAACAACGCTCCGAGCACACCGTCACCGATGGCCATCATGGCCGCGGATTCCGCAATAACAGCTTTCATGAGAGCCTCCGTGAATTGTGGCCGTCGACGGCTGGTCCGGCAATCTGGCCGAAAGGGGGCGTGTGCCCTTCACCCGATTGTTCTCCGGCCGGGATCAGGGCTCCCAGTGCTGAAAGGCCCTGTCCCCCTGCCGTCGGCCCACGAGCGGCCAGACAGGCGCACAACGTACCCGAGCCGGACGAGGTGTACAGTCAGATCCGGCCCGATAACCGACGCCCACCATCGGCCGTCCCTGACTGCGGGTTGCGCATTAGATTGGTCCGATGACGGATGAAGAGGTTCTCGCCGGCGGTAACTCGACCCTCGTGACGAGAGTAGGCCAGACCGTGCGGCGGACGGCTGGGCCGTGGACGCCCGCCGTTCATGCGTTCTCGACGCCGTCCGGGCCGAGGGCGTCAACGAGGTCCCCGAGCCCCTCGGCCTGGACGAACGTGGGCGGGAGGTCCTCACCTTCATTCCGGGCGAGGCTGCGCACTACCCGCTGCCGCAGTGGGTCTGGGCCGGGTCGATCCTGCACGACGCAGGGGCGTTGCTGCGACGTATCCACGACGCCAGCGTTGGCCTTGCCCGGGCGGACCTCAGGTGGCAATTGCCGACCCACCACCCGGCGGAGGTCGTGTGCCATAACGACACCGCGCCGTACAACATGGTTTTCCGGGACGGACGGCTGGCGGCCCTCATCGACTTTGACACTGCCTCGCCTGGACCAAGAGTTTGGGACTTCGCCTACTTGGCGTACCGGCTGGTTCCCTTAGGCGAAAACGGCGGGGACACAGCCCCCGGCGCCGACGCGAGGCGCTCCCGGCTTGATGACTTGATCAGGGCCTACGGCTTTCCCTTTGAGCACCGCAGTGTCTATGAAACCCTTGTGGCCCGGCTGAACGAACTGGCCGAATTCACGGACAGGCGCGCTGCGGTCACGGGCCGAACGGACTTCCTCGACCATTCCGCCATGTACCGTCGCGATCGCGACGCAGTTTCCGCGTTCGTCACCCAGGCTGGATAGCCGGCACAGCGGCTGCCTAGCTGGAAGCCCCCTGCAGATGGAAGCGCGCTACCGTCACCAGTGCGGTGTCGGCAATGTGAGGGTAGTGGCGTCTCAGTCCCTTGAGCAGAGCTTCCAGTGATGAGGCCCCTTCAATCTCCGCGTGCTCCGGTGTCAGTGCGTCGAATCGGACCTGTTCAACCTCGTCAATCACTCCGTGCAGACGGCGGTATCCATCGTTGTCTTCGAAGATGAAAAGTGCAGGTCCTATGTCAACGGGGTCGTGATACCGGGTGGTTGCTGTCTTCAGTCCGGATCGGATGGGCTCAAAGTAGGCGCTGTTGAAGCGGACGAACCGTTCGGCTGCGGCCCCGGGGTAGCGGTAGGTGAACGGCAACAGTTCGTGGATTGGCCTGCAGTCCACCCCGTCCGACGTGGGCACGACGACGAAACAGTCCGGGTGAAGATCGAGGAGGGTCTGCCGGCAGCGTCCGCAGGGCGCCAGGACACCCCTGTCGTCGTTGCCGACCGCCACCATGGTTGTCAGTGGCCCGGCGCCGGCCGTGGCCGCTGCCCCGAGAACGACAAGTTCGGCGCACGGGCCACCGGTGAAGTGGTAGACGTTTGTGCCGGTGAAGATTCGTCCTTCCGTGTCCATGGCGGCGGCTGCGACAGTGTGGTTCGGGTTGTCACCGATCCGACCTACAAGTTCGTTTGCAGCGTCGAGCACACGCTGTTCGTTGGCATACAACACCGGATCATCCTCGCACGGGCTCCCGCCCGAGTCGCGGACCGCGGCGCGGGACCCTTCTGCCTAAGCTCTACCCATGCGTTCTCACACAGACCCGCTTCCGCATCCGCCGAGGCGGGTGCTCGTGGCCGGGGTATCGGGAGTGGGCAAGACAACACTTGCCGGGCGAATCGCCGCCCTCACGGGAGGTCCGCACACAGAGATCGACGCGCTCTTCCACGGACCGGCGTGGACGCCCCGACCCGGGTTTCTCGGCGACGTCCGATCGCTGATCAGGACCGACGCGTGGACCACCGAGTGGCAGTACGACGACGCGCGGCCGCTGCTCGCCGGGAACGCAGACCTGCTGGTCTGGCTCGATTTTCCCTTTGTGCGCGTCACGCTCCCCCGGCTCGTCCGGCGCACCATCCGCCGGCGGCTGAGCCGGGAAGAGCTGTGGAACGGCAACATCGAAGCCCCGCTGCGGACGGTCCTGACCGATCGTGAACACATCGTGCGCTGGGCCATCAGGTCCAGGCGGAATTACACGGCGGCAGTGCCCCGCCTCATCCATGACCACCCGGACCTGGTCGTTGTGCGGCTGCGTTCGCCACGGGAAGCTGAAGCATGGCTGACCGGGCCGCTGACCTGCGCCACCGGCGCGGACGCACCTGACTGACGAAGGAAGCGGTTAGCCTGTCCAGATGACTGCTGATACTCGTCTCGACAGCGTTCGGTCGACATATGACGTGGTGGCGGACAGCTACGCGAGCCTGCTCCCGGACGCCGGCTTTGAAGCACCGACGGACCGCGGCATGATCGACGCGTTCGTCAGACATGTGACCGAGGGACCGGCCCGTCCGGTCGTCGACGCCGGCTGCGGCACAGGCCGCATGACCCGGTTGCTGGCGTCGCTGGGTGTGGCTGTTTCAGGGATCGATCTGTCCGCCGGAATGATTGCCGTCGCCCGCAGGACATCGCCGGGGATCCCCTTTGAGGTTGCCGAGCTGTCGGAACTTCCATATGCGGACACGCAGCTGGGCGGAGTCTTCGCCTGGTACTCGATCATTCATACGCCGCCCGAGGATCTCCCCCGGATCTTTGCCGAGTTCTTCCGCGTCCTGGCGCCCGGGGGTCATACACTGCTCGGCTTCCAGGTCGGCGAGGGCCGCCGGCATCTCTCCCGCGCCTACGGGCACGACGTGTCGCTGGAGGCCCACCTCTTTACACCGGGGCTCATCGCCGGGCACCTGACCGGCGCCGGCTTCACCGTGACCGCTCAAATGACTCGCCAGGCACGTGCGCATGAAAAGACGCCGCAGGCGGTCCTTCTTGCCCGGCGGCCGGCCACGGAGGTATAGCCCCGCCGGAAATTCCGGGCGTCAGTGCCAGGCCGCCGTGGTCCGCACGGCGCCCTGCTGTTCGGTGCTGCCTGTCTCAGCAGCCGGTCAGGTGCCGCTTGGGCCGTTCCTGCCGGTAGAGGTACCGGCCGGCTTCCTGGAAACCGGCGCGGGCGTAGAGTTCCCGGGCGCCGGCGTTGGAGGCCATCACCAGGAGCCAGTAGCCACTGAGGCCCCGGGCTCCCCCTGCGCGCAGCAGGGCCTGCAGAATCCGCGCGGCGTGGCCGTTCCGCCGGGCATCCGGGCGGGTCGCCATGCAGTACAGCCCGCCTGTCCCGCCCGGCGGAAGGGCAAGGCGTCCGACGGCGGCGGGCCGGCCGTCGTCGTCCCGCACGAGGGCGTACAGCGAGGGGCAGCGTTCGAGGATCCCGCGGGCGGAGGCGAGGGCGGTGTCGTCGCCGCGGCCGTCCACGCTCCACCAGAGCCGCAGCCACTCCCGGGAGGGCTCGGCGGAGATTTCGACGCCGCTGTCTGTGCCCGGGGAATCAGTGCCGCCGTCCCGTACCAGCACCAGGGTCTCGGACTGCCGGGTGAACCCCTCTTCATCCAGTACGGCGTTGAGCGGCACATATCGCGGGTCCTCGAAGACCTGGAAGATCAGCGGCAGCCGGCGGTTCCGGTACCAGAGGCGCGCCTCCCGGAGCGCCGCGAGCAGCCTGTGGGGGTCCGCTCCGGGTTCGCGGGGCCAGACGGAGTTGGCCCGCTGCGTCACGCCGGAGGCGGCGCGGAGCACCCAGCCGCCGGACTCCTCCCGCTCGGCGGCAGACCATGCGGCGTCCATCAGTTCCTCGAGCCTGGTCATCGGTTCCTGCTCCATCGGGCCCCTTCCGTCGGGCACATCGTCCGGTATGTCCCGGGAGGAGGTCCGGGACAGCAACAGCAAAGGCTCCCCGGTTGCCCGGAGAGCCTTTGCTGCTGATCATGTCAGGCTACTTGGTGCCGTCCGCCTTTTTGGCTTCCGGTTTGAAGTCCACGCCGGCTTCCTTGCGCTGCTGCGCCGTGATCGGGGCAGGCGCCTGGGTCAGCGGGTCGAAGCCGCCGCCGGACTTCGGGAACGCGATGACGTCGCGGATGGACTCCACGCCGGCCAGCAGCGCGACCACACGGTCCCAGCCGAACGCGATGCCGCCGTGGGGAGGCGCGCCGAACTTGAAGCCCTCGAGCAGGAAGCCGAACTTGGTCTGCGCATCCGCCTTGTCCAGGCCCATCAGTTCGAAGACCCGTTCCTGGATGTCGCTCTGGTGGATACGGATGGAGCCGCCGCCGATTTCGTTGCCGTTGCAGACGATGTCGTAGGCGTAGGACAGCGCTGATTCGGGATCCTTGTCGAAGCTGTCCATGAACTCGGGCTTGGGCGAGGTGAACGCGTGGTGCACGGCGGTCCACTGTCCGGCGCCGACAGCGACGTCGCCGGACGCGACGGCCGCTGCGGCCGGTTCGAACATCGGGGCGTCGACCACCCAGCAGAAGGCCCAGTCACTCGGGTTGATGAGGCCCGTGCGGTGGCCGATCTCCACGCGGGCGGCACCCAGCAGCGCGCGGGACGGTGACTTCTCGCCGGCGGCGAAGAAGATGCAGTCGCCCGGCTTCGCGCCAACGGCCTCGGCCAGTCCGGCGCGCTCGGTGTCGGTCAGGTTCTTGGCCACGGGGCCGGCGAGTTCGCCGTCTTCCTTGAACAGGACGTAGGCCAGGCCCTTCGCGCCGCGCTGCTTGGCCCATTCCTGCCAGGCATCGAGGGCGCGGCGGGCCTGGGAGGCTCCGCCCGGCATAACGACGGCGCCGACGTAGGGTGCCTTGAAGACGCCGAAGTTGGTGTCCTTGAAGAACTCGGTCAGCTCGGTGAGTTCCAGGCCGAAGCGCAGGTCCGGCTTGTCCGAACCGTAGCGGGCCATCGCGTCGTGGTAGGTGATCCGCTGGATGGGCGTCGGGATCTCGACGTCGATCAGCTTCCACAGTGCCTTGACGATGCTTTCGCCGAGCCGGATGATGTCATCCTGCTCGACGAAGCTGGCTTCGATGTCGAGCTGGGTGAACTCCGGCTGCCGGTCCGCGCGGAAGTCCTCATCGCGGTAGCAGCGGGCGATCTGGTAGTACTTTTCGAAACCGCCGACCTGCAGGAGCTGCTTGAACAGCTGCGGGGACTGCGGCAGCGCGTACCAGGAACCCGGCGCCAGGCGCGCGGGAACCACGAAGTCGCGGGCGCCTTCCGGCGTCGAGCGCGTCAGCGTCGGGGTTTCGATCTCGACGTAGCCGTCCTGGTGGAGCAGTTCGCGGGCCACACGGTTGGCCTCGGAGCGCAGGCGCATGTTGCGGGCGGGGCCGGGGCGGCGCAGGTCCAGGTAGCGGTGCTTGAGGCGGGCTTCCTCGCCGACTTCGACGTGCTCGTCGATCTGGAACGGCAGCGGCTCGGAGGTGTTGAGGATGGTGACCTTCTCGGCCATGACCTCGATCTCGCCGGTGGCCAGCGCCGGATTCTCGTTGCCCTCGGGGCGCCGGGAAACGGTGCCGATGACCTGCAGCACGTACTCGTTGCGCAGCCCGTGGAAGACTTCCTCTTCACGGACGACCACCTGGGACACCCCCGTGGCGTCGCGCAGGTCAACGAAGGCGACACCACCGTGGTCACGACGCCGGCCGACCCAGCCGGCGAGGGTTACGGTTTGTCCAATGTGCTCGGAGCGAAGGGATCCGAGGTCATGTGTGCGCAGCACAGCACGCCTTTCTGAAGAAGACAGAGGGAAATCAAAACTCATGTTCAATAGGATCGCTACTGGAACGATCCCGTTCGAGTTTACCCGTTGGAAAGGCACCTCCCGCCATGGCAAGCCGGCATCAGAGCACGCCCTCCCCTGACCGGCGCACACCCGGGCAGCTGCAGCGCCGCCTGGGCGTCCTGGATTCGACGGCGATCGGGCTCGGCTCCATGCTGGGCGCCGGAGTGTTTGTGGTCTTCGCGCCCGCCGCTGCCCTGGCCGGTCCCCTGCTGGCCGCCGCGGTGGCCCTGGCCGGCGTGATCGCGTACTGCAATGCGGTGGCCTCGGCCCAGCTGGCCGCCCAGTACCCCTCCAGCGGCGGCACGTACGTCTACGGGCGGAAACGGCTGGGCGAATGGCCGGGCTTCATCGCGGGCTGGGGCTTCGTGACCGGAAAGACTGCCTCCTGCGCGGCGATGGCCCTGACGTTCGGCCACTATGTGGCCCCGGAATTCGCGACGCCGCTGGCGGTGGCCGCCGTTGTGGTCCTGACCGGCGTGAACCTGCTCGGGATCACCCGGACGGCCCTGCTGACCCGGATCCTGCTGGCCGTGGTGCTTGCCACCCTCGCGTTCGTGGCGGCGGCGTCGATTCTGGGACCGCATCCTGCATCGGACGGTGCCGCCGGCGCCGCCGCGGCGGGCGCCTGGGGTGTGCTCCCGGCGGCGGGACTGATGTTCTTTGCCTTCGCCGGGTACGCCCGGATCGCGACGCTGGGCGAAGAGGTCAAGGACCCGACCCGCACCATCCCGCGGGCCATTCTCGCGGCCCTGGCCGCGGCGTTCGTCATTTACCTCGGGATGGCGCTGCTGCTGCAGTGGCACCTGCCGGCGGAACAGCTGGCCGGCTCGACGGCGCCGCTGCTCGACGCCGTCACCAGCTCACAGCTCAGCGCCGGTGCTCCGTTCGTGCAGGCCGGCGCGGCCGCCGCGTGCCTCGGCGCGCTGCTGGCACTGATCACGGGAGTGGGCCGGACCGCGATGGCGATGGCGCGGGAACGTGACCTGCCGTCCCCGCTCGCCCGGGTGGGCGGCGCGCATACGGTTCCGTTCCTCGCCGAACTGACCGTCGCGGCCGCCGTCATCGTGCTGCTGCTGACCACCAACGTGCTGACGGTCGTGGGCTTCTCCAGCTTCGGCGTGCTGATCTACTACTCGGTGACGAATGCCGCCGCCTTCACGCTGTCCGCGCGTCCCTGGCATGCCCCGCGCTGGCTCAACGTGCTGGGCTTCCTCGGCTGCCTGATCCTGGCCGTGACCCTGCCGCCGGCCTCGGTGCTGGGCATGGCGGCGGTGCTGGCCGTCGGCGTTGCCGGGCGCTTTGTGGTGCTGCGGCTTCGGTTGCGGCGCCGGAAAGCCGCCGCCTAGGCCTTCAGGACCCGGACGTGCAGGTCCTCCGCGACCGGAGCCCAGGTGGCCGGATCGGCGTCGACCTGTTCGCCGGAGCGGATGTCCTTGACCTGGTGCTTGCCGTCGTCGTCGGTGAACCAGACAAAGGGGATGCCGCGGCGGTCCGCGTACTTGATCTGCTTGCCGAACTTCTCGGCCTTGGCCGCCACCTCGGAGGCGATCCCGCGGCTGCGCAGCTCCGCGGCGACGTCCTGCGCGGCGCCCCAGCTGTCATCGCTGTTGAGCGCTACCAGCACGGCGGTCGGCACGGACCGTGTTGCCTTCGCGAGGTCCTGGCTGAGGATCCGGGAGACCAGCCGGGTCACGCCGATGGAGAGGCCGACGCCGGGGAACTTGCGGTTGCCCTTGCTGGCGAGGGCGTCGTAGCGCCCGCCGGAGCAGATCGAGCCGAGCTGTTCGTGGCCCACCAGGATGGTTTCGACCACGGTGCCGGTGTAGTAGTCCAGGCCGCGGGCGATGCTGAGGTCAGCGACGACCTTGCCGGGCGCCCGCTGGACGGCTGCGGCAATGACCTGCTCCAGTTCGGTCAGGCCCTCCTCAAGGAGTTCGTTGCTGACCCCGAGGGCGCGGACCTGCTCCACGAAGGAGGTGTCCTCGGTACGGATCGAGGCCAGCTTCAGGGCGGCCTGGGCCTGCTCGTCGGTGGCTCCGAGCTCGGTCTTCAGCAGCTCAGCCACCTTGGCCGGGCCGATCTTCTCGAGCTTGTCGATGCTGCGCAGCACGCCGGCGGTGTCGGTGAGCCCTACGCCGTTGTAGAAGCCCTCGGCCAGCTTGCGGTTATTGATCCGGAGCAGGAAGGCCGGGATCGGCAGGGCACTCAGGGCTTCGGCGATGACCAGCGCAATCTCGACGTCGTAACGGAACGGCAGCTCGCCGTCGCCCACAATGTCGATGTCGGCCTGGGTGAACTCGCGGGCACGGCCTTCCTGCGGACGCTCGCCGCGCCAGACCTTCTGGATCTGGTAGCGGCGGAACGGGAAAGCGAGGTAGCCGGCGTTTTCAACGACGTACCGGGCGAACGGCACGGTGAGGTCAAAGTGCAGCGCCAGGGCGTGCGGATCGCCTTTGTGAGACTTGGCGGCGCCGGCTGCGGTGCCTGTGGCGCTTTCGTCGTCCTCCTGGAGCCGGCTCAGCCCGTAGACCTCTTTGTCGATCTCGCCCTTGCGGAGCAGCTGTCCGACCGTCTCCACCGCGCGGGTTTCAATGGAGGAAAAACCATGGAGTTCAAAGACCCGGCGCAGCGTGTCCAGCACATGCAGCTCCACCAGCCGCTCCTCGGGAAGCCACTCGGGGAATCCGGACAGGGAGGCGGTGCGTGCCATGGTGGATTTTCTCCTCAGGTAAAACCGGCCGGAGTCTCCTGCGCCGCGCTGCGGCCGAAACGGCCGTCCGAAACGGGGATCAGATGGGCGGCAGACAGGCCGGTCATGCATAAACTGTGTGCGGCAGTCAGTTTATGCGTTCCGCGCCCGCAACTTCTAATGCGGCCGGCCACGCCCCCGGCTGCCGGCAGCTTTACCGCTGAACACGCGACGGCGCCCACGCGCCGCCCCGGTTTCGGCCCTACACCCAGGAGGACTTTTGGCGGCCAGTTCACGGAGCGCCCGCGAAGCCAAGCGGCGCGTCCAGCAAATGGAGGCGAAGCGTGAGCTGCGCAAGGAGCAGGACAAGCGCCGCAGGCGCGACAACATCCTCGCCGTTAGCGCAGGAACCGCCGCCGTCGTCGTTGCGCTGGTGCTGCAACTGACGGTCTTCTCCTCCAACCCCACCGAGGACGAATACGCCGCCGCCCAGGCCGGGCTGACCACACCCTCGGCCACGCCGTCGCCCTCCCCCAGCAACGCCGACAACATCCCGAAGCCTGAAACGGCCGCCGGGCAGACCTTCACCGGCGAACTCAAGCTCAACAGCGGCACGCTCGGCGTCGAACTGGACGGCACCAATGCACCCCAGGCGGCCGCCGTCTTCAAGTCCCTCGCGGACCAGAACTTCTACGCCGGGCTCAACTGCCACCGGCTCACCACCGCCGAGACGTTCGGCGTGCTGCAGTGCGGTTCCAAGGCCGGCGACGGCAGCAGTGACCCGAGTTTCACCTGGGGCCCGCTGGAGAACACCCCGCCGGACAACAACTACCCGGCCGGAACCATCGCCGTCGCCCGCAGCGGCGGGAACGCCTACGGCAACGGCACCCAGTTCTTCATTGTGTACAAGGACACCGTCATCCCGGCCGACGCCGCCGGCGGTTACACCGTCGTGGGGAAGGTGACCTCGGGACTGGATGTGGTGACCAATATTGCGGCCGCGGGACTAAAACCGGGTGATAACGCCACAGACGGCGCCCCTGCGGAACCAGTCACGATAGACTCGTTCTCTCTGAAGTAACCAGCCGTTGTCCTTGTGGCCGCGGCCCCGGTATTTCCCTCCAAGCGAAAGACTTCTAGCGGTGACAGACAGTCAGAAATCCGACGAAACAGTGTCAGCAGCAGCTGCCAACGAGACCGAAGCTGAGGCCGAGTTCGTAGAACAAGGCACAGAACAGGGCCCGGCACAGGCGACAGACACTCCCAACAGCACGGTGCCGGAGACGGCACCCGAGCCCGAAGCGGAAGCCGCGACGGCCGAGGCCGCACCCGAGGCTCCTGCCGCCGCTGAGGCTCCGGCCGAGGAAGTCGCACCGGAGGCTCCGGCCGCCGCTGAGGTAACCGAGTCTCCGGAAGCCACTGAGGCTCCCGAGGCTCCGGCCGCCGCTGAGGTATCCGAGGCACCCGCTGCTGCAGCCGCACCCGAGGCTCCGGCCGCACCGGAGGCCCCCGCCGCGCCGCGTCCGGCTCCGTCACCGGCAGCGTTCGCCGCCCGGCCGAAGTCCAAGCCCTCCCCGGCAGCTCCGGCGGCCGCACCGGCCACCGTGTCCTCTGCCGCGTCGCTGGCCGAAGCCGCACGCTGGGGCCGCGTCGAGGGCGACGGCCACGTGTTCCTGACCGTGGACGGCGAGGAACATCCCGTCGGCCAGTACCCCGGCGTCAGCGATGACGAAGCCCTGGGCTACTTCGCCCGGAAGTACGACGACGTCGTGGCGCAGATCGTTCTGCTGGAACAGCGCGTGAGCTCCAAGGCCCCCGCCACGGACATGCAGAAGACCGTCACCCACCTGCGGGAGCAGCTCGCCGAGCGCAACATGGTGGGCGACCTCCGCTCCGCCGAAGCCCGCCTGGACAAGCTGGCGACGCAGATTTCTGAGCTCGAAAAAGCCGAGAAGGCCGAACACGAAGCCGTCCGCGCCGCCGAACTGGCAGCCCGCGAGGCAATCGTGGCAGAAGCCGAGGAGATCGCGGGCCACGACCCTGCCCAGATCCAGTGGAAGACCTCCAGCGCCCGGATGAACGAGCTGTTCGAGAGCTGGAAGACCGCGCAGAAGAGCGGTGTCCGGCTCGGGCGCAGCAACGAGGACGCCCTCTGGAAGCGTTTCCGTGCCGCCCGTACCGTCTTTGACCGGCACCGCCGCGCGTACTTCTCCCAGCTGGACAGCACCAACTCGGCAGCCAAGGCCGCCAAGGAGAAGCTGATCACCGAGGCCGAGGCCCTGTCGACCTCGACCGACTGGGGCTTTGCCGCCGGTGAATACCGCCGTCTGATGGACGAGTGGAAGGCGTCACCGCGCGCCAGCCGCAAGGACGACGACGCCCTCTGGGCCCGGTTCCGGGCCGCGCAGGACGTCTTCTTCACCAACCGGCAGGCAGCCAACGACGAGATCGACCAGGAATACGGCGCCAATCTGGTGGTCAAGGAAGCCCTGCTCGTGGAAGCCAACGAACTGCTTCCCATCAAGGACCTCGCCGCAACAAAGAAGGCGCTCCAGTCCATTCGTGACCGCTGGGAAGAAGCCGGCAAGGTTCCCCGCGCCGATATGGGGCGTGTCGAAGCCGGGCTGCGGAAGGTCGAAGACGCCGTCCGCAACGCCGAGGACGAGAACTGGAAGCGCTCGAACCCGGAGACGAAGGCACGCACCAACAGCGCATTGACGCAGCTGGAGTCGGCCATCGCGGGACTCAGGGACGACCTGGCCAAGGCCGAGAAAGCCGGCGACGAGCGGAAGATCAAGGCTGCCAAAGAAGCCCTGGAGGCCCGTGAGGCCTGGCTGGAACAGCTCGAGAAGTCTGCGAGCGAGCTCTCCTAGCAGCAAGCGCCACAGCGCCCGGCTTTACGAAGCAGGCCGCGGCAGGCCCCGCACCGGTTATCCACATCACCGGGTCGGGGCCTGTTTGCTGCGCCGGGGAGCGGACAGGATGGCTAAATGGTCATTCTTCACGGCCCGCCCCCGCCCGAGTCAGCCCCGCCCAAGCCGGCTCCGCCCGACCTGCCTCTGCCCGAGATGTACTGCCCCGGGGCACCGTTCTCCTGGCCCGAGCTACAGGCGATGGCGTCCGACGGCGTACTGACGCAGCTGTACCAGCGCGGCTACCTGCCGCCGGGTACACGGGCCACCCCGCAGCTCCGGGCCCGTGCGGCGTCCATCCTGGTTAGTCCCGCCATCCGCCAGCGGGTCGTCGCGGGCCGGATGACGGCAGCCTGGATTTATGGCTGTGCCGCCGAACCGGACCGGCTCGCCATGCTGGTGGACGCCAACCGACGGATTTCGAGTCTGCGCTCCACCCGCTGCTGCACTTTCCATGAGGTGCGTCTGGGCCCCTTCGACGTCGTGAGCCTGGGCGGGCTGATGGTCTCGAGCCCGCTGCGGACCTCAGTGGACATCGCCCTGCATGTGGAACAGGCGCGGGCGGTGCCGGCCCTGCGGGCGCTGCTGGGTGCGCCCGAGCTGGGCCTGAGGCTGCGGCTGCTCATGCAGGCCATTGAAGCCACCCCGGGGATGCCCTACAGGAAGGCGGCCCTGGCGAAGCTCGAACAGCTGGGGGCGGGCCCGGCCCCTTAGCGCCGCACCAAGGGCCGTTCGGGCCGGCCCTAGCTGCGCCGCCGGTTGCCTGTGGTCCGGTAGACGTCAAACACGCCGTCGATGCGGCGGACGGCGCTCAAAACGTGGCTCAGGTACTTCGGGTCGCCCATCTCGAAGGCGAACTTGGAGATGGCCACCCGGTCCGTGGACGTGTGGACGCTGGCTGCCAGGATGTTGACGTGGTTTTCGGAGAGGATCCGCGTCACATCCGAGAGTAGCGACTTGCGGTCGAGGGCTTCGACCTGGATTTCGACCAGGAAGACGCTTGACTGCGTGGGCGCCCACTCGACCTCGACGATCCGGTCGGGTTGCTCAAGCAGACCGCTGACGTTGGTGCAGTCCGTCCGGTGCACCGAGACGCCGGAGCCGCGGGTGACGAAACCCAGGATCGGGTCCGGCGGCACCGGGGTGCAGCAGCGGGCGAGTTTGACCCAGACGTCGTCCACGCCGCGCACCACGACGCCCGAATCGGAGTACCGGGTCTTGGTGACCTGGGTGGGAATGGAAATCTCGGTGAGGTCGTCCTCGGGGGTGTCATTGCCGCCGAGGCTCTCCACCAGGCGTTCCATAACGGACTGGGCGGAGGTGTGCCCGTCTCCCACCCCTGCGTAGAGGCCGGAAATGTCGACGTATTTGAAGTCCTCGGCGATCGCGGCGAGGGCATCGTGCGTCATCAGGCGCTGCAGCGGGAGGTTCTGCTTGCGCATCGCCTTGGTCAGCAGTTCCTTGCCGCGTTCGATCGATTCCTCGCGGCGTTCCTTGCTGAACCACTGCCTGATCTTGTTGCGGGCCCGGGCGCTCTTGACGAAGTGCTGCCAGTCCTGGCTGGGCCCGGCGCCTTCAGCCTTGGACGTGAAGATTTCCACCCAGTCGCCGTGGTTCAGTTCGCTGTTCAGCGGAACCAGCTTGCCGTTGACGCGGGCACCGATGGTCCGGTGGCCCACCTCGGTGTGAACGGCGTAGGCGAAGTCCACGGGCGTGGAGCCGGCGGGCAGGGCCATGACCTCGCCCTTGGGGGTGAAGACGAAGACTTCCCGGGCGTTGATTTCAAAGCGCAGGGAGTCCAGGAACTCGCCGGGGTCAGAGGTTTCCTGCTGCCAGTCCACCAGCGACCGGAGCCAGCCCATGTCGCCGTCGCGCGGGCTTCCGGGGCCGGCGGCCGCCCGGTTCGGCTGGTCCTTGTACTTCCAGTGCGCGGCGACGCCGTATTCGGCGCGGCGGTGCATCTCGTGGGTGCGGATCTGGATCTCCACGGGCTTGCCGCCCGGGCCGATCACCGTGGTGTGCAGCGACTGGTACATGTTGAACTTGGGCATCGCGATGTAGTCCTTGAACCGCCCGGGAAGGGGGTTCCAGCGCGAATGCATGGCGCCCAGGGCCGCGTAACAGTCCCGGACGGAGTCGACCAGGACGCGGACGCCCATCAGGTCATTGATGTCGTCGAAGTCCTTGTCCCGGACGATCATCTTCTGGTAGATCGAGTAGTAGTGCTTCGGCCGGCCCGTGATGGTGGCCTTGATCTTGGCCTCGCGCAGGTCCTCGGTGATCTGGTTCCGGATGACGGAGAGGTTCTTTTCCCGTTCGGGGGTCCGGTCCCCCACCATCCGCACGATCTCCTCGTAGACCTTCGGGTAGAGCGCCGCAAAGGACAGGTCTTCGAGTTCCCACTTGATCGTGTTCATGCCGAGCCGGTGGGCCAGCGGGGCGAAGATCTCCAGGGTTTCCCGGGCTTTGCGTGCCGAGGACTCGGCGGAGACGAAGCGCCATGTTCGGGCGTTGTGCAGCCGGTCCGCCAGCTTGATCATCAGGACACGGATGTCCTTGGCCATGGCCACGACCATCTTGCGCACGGTCTCGGACTGCGCGGCCTCGCCGAAGCTGACTTTGTCGAGCTTGGTGACACCGTCCACCAGCATGGCGACTTCCGGCCCGAACTCGGCCTTCAGGTCCTCCAGGGTGTACGAGGTGTCCTCGACGGTGTCGTGCAGGAGCGCCGCTGCCAGCGTCGTTCCGCTGAGTCCCAGCTCGGCCAGGATGGTGGCCACCGCGACGGGGTGCGTGATGTAGGGATCGCCGCTCTTGCGCTTCTGGCCCCGGTGGCAGCTTTCCGCCACGACGAAGGCGCGCTGGATGAGGTCGAAGTCCTCTTTGGGGTTGTTGGCCCGCACGGTGCGCAGCAGCGGCTCGAGAATGGGCGAATAGGCGGGGGCGCCGCGCCCGGTCAGGCGGGCCAGGCGGGAGCGGGTGCGTTCGCGCCGGCCGGGGAAGGTGGGGCGTGCGCCCGAGCTGTCCACGGGGACCGGCGGATCGGCACGTCCGGGAGCCACCACACCAGTCTGCGTACCCTGGCCTGGGGCCTTATCCGCCGGCGCTGATGGCACCGGCGTCGAACGTTCTTCCAATGGAGCACCTCTCCGAACCCGTTAATTCTTCCAGTGTATTCCCGCAGCAGGATACTTCGATAACCGGGAGCGGTACGCCGACGGGCCGGAGAGCGTCACGAATGACGTTCTCCGGCCCGTTGGGGACCGCGGGCAGACCCCGGGTTGGTGCGCGGTCCGGGAGGACCTTAGCGGCTAAGCCGTGGCCGGCTCCGCCGGGGAGTCGGTTTTGGCGGCAGCATGGGCGCGGCGATGGTGCACACGCTCGGCCTGCTTGACCAGCTCCGGTTCGCCCTGGCGCAGCCAGGCGTAAAGCGGCGCGGCGATGAAAATCGTGGCCGCCGTGCCGATCAGGATCCCGACAAACAGGGCCAGCGAGAGGTCCCGCAGCGTTCCGGCGCCCAGCAGTCCCGCGCCGATGAAGAGGATGGCGCCGACCGGGAGGATAGCCACCATCATGGTGTTGATGGAGCGGACCAGGGTCTGGTTGACGGCCAGGTTAACTTCCTCGCCGAAGGTCCGCCGGGTGGAGGCCTGCAGGTCCGCGGTGTTCTCACGGATCTTGTCGAAGACCACCACTGTGTCGTAGAGCGAGTAGCTCAGCACGGTCAGGAACCCGATGATGGCCGACGGCGTGACTTCGAAATCGCTGAGGGCGTAGACCCCGGCGGTGATGAACATCGTCACGAGCATGCCCACGATCGCTGAGAGCGACATCTTCCAGGTCCGGAAGTACAGCGCCATCAGCACCGCGGCGAGTCCGACGAAGATCGCCAGGCCCAGCAGCGCCTGCTTGGTGACGTCAGCACCCCAGGTGGGGCCGATGAAGGTGGAGGTCACCTCGTTGTCCGTCACACCGTAGGCCGAGGTGAGGCCTGCCTTGATCTGGAGCGTCTCATCTTCCGTGAGCTTGTCCGTCTGGATCCGCATGGTGTTGCCGGCGACGTTCGCTACCCGCGGGACGCTGCCGGGGACTACATCCTCGACGGCCTTCTCGCCGATGGTGGCGTCGGTGGTTTTCACGTTGGAGACGGTGAATTCGGAGCCGCCGCGGAATTCGATCCCGAGGTTGAAGCCCCCCTTGACGACCGGCAGGAGGATCGAGAGCGCCACAAGCACGGCCGCGATCAGGAACCAGATCTTCTTGGATTCCACGAAGTCGTACGAGCGTTTGCCCGTGTAGAGCTCATTACCGAAATTGGCGAAGCTGGTGGCCATTTAGTTGCCCTCCTTGGACGTGCTCTTGGAGGAGCCAGCAAGCTGTTCCTGTCGTTCCGCGAGGCGTCGTTCTGCAATGGTCATCCGGCGTTCGGCCTCGGCCGTGGCGCCGGTGTTCTTGGCGCGGAGCGCGGCAACAGCAGCCGGCTTGTCCGCGGGAGTGCGGAACCGGCCCGCGCCCCGGTACAGGGGAACGGCGCCGAGGCTCTTCGGGTCCAGTCCGGAGAGCGGGTGGCCTTCACCGAAGAACTTGGTGCGGGCCAGCAGCTGCAGGGTCGGGTGGGTGAACATAAAGACCACGATGAGGTCGGCGATGGCCGTCAGGCCGAGCGTGAACGCGAAGCCGCGGACGTTGCCCACTGCTACGAAGTACAGCACCAGGGCGGCCAGCAGGTTGACGGCCTTGGACGCCAGGACGGTGCGCTTGGCCCGCTTCCAGCCGTTCTCGACTGCCGAGACGAGGCCGCGGCCTTCCCGGAGCTCATCGCGGATACGTTCGAAGTAGACGATGAACGAGTCCGCGGTCTGGCCGATGGCCACGATGATGCCTGCGACGCCGGCCAGGGACAGCCGGTAGTTCTCGGTCCAGCCCAGGATGGCGATGGCCAGATACGTCAGCGCGCCGGCCATCACCAACGAGGCCACGGTGACCAGGCCCAGTGCCCGGTATTGGATCAGCGAATAGACCACGACCAGCAGCAGGCCGATCAGGCCGGCGAGCATACCCATCCGGAGCTGCTCGCCACCGAGGGTGGCGGAAATCTGCTGTTCGCTCTGGATCTCGAAGCTGATCGGCAGGGCGCCGAAGCGGAGCTGGTCGGAGAGGGCCTTCGCGGACTCCTCGGTGAAGCCGCCGGTGATCTGCGGACGGCCGTCGGTGATGACGGCGAGGGACCGCGGAGCGGAAATGACCTGGTCGTCGAGGACGATCGCGAACTGGGACTTCGGATCCGAGCCGCTCTGGCCGCCGCCGGCGATGTAGAACTGGTACAGCCGCTCGGTGACTTCCTTGAACTTGGCGGTGCCTTCTTCGTTGAACTGGATGTTGACAGCCCACTCGTTGGTCACGGCGCCCTGGGCGCCGCGCTGCAGCTGGAAGGAGGAACCTGCGATGTCGGCGCCCCTGACCTCGACCGGGCCCAGGATGTACTTGATCGCCGGGGAGTTGGCGGAGGCCGGTTCGCAGGTGACCAGCGGCTGGGCCGGGTCGGAGCGTTCCTGCTTGTCCTGCGACGGGTTGTCACAGTCGAGCGTCTCGAACTTCTTGTAAATTTCGGGGGTGATCCAGTTCACGTCGCTGCCGTTGGCGGGCTCAGCGGTGGGCTTGGGCAGCTGGTCGTCCGGGGTCAGTGCCTCCGCGGGGACGGGTGCGCCCGGACCGGCCTGGAGGACGGGCCGGAAGTTCATGTCGGCGGACGCCTGGATCAGCGCACGGGTTTCCTTCGACGGTGTGCCCGGCAGGCTGACGACGACGTTGCGTCCGGACTGCGTGCTGATCTCAGCTTCCGCGACGCCCGAGCCGTCCACGCGCTGGCGGATAATCGCCACGGCCTGGTTGAGCTGTTCTTCGGTGATGTCCGAACCGCCCTCAACCTTGGGCGCCAGGATCATCTGGGTGCCGCCTTCAAGGTCCAGGGCGAGCTTGGGAGTCCAGCTCGCCTGGCCGGCCATGGTGCCGCCTGCCAGGACAGCGGTCAGGACGGCGAGGATAACGCCGAGCCAGACCAGCACCCTGAGGGCTGTGTTTTTGGGGCCAGTTCGTGCCATTGTCGATCTTTCTATTATTTACGGAGGAAACCGCCGGGCGGCCCGGTCGGGCCGCTCCGGCGGTGGCCCGCAGCCGTTACTTCGCGGGATAGCTCAAACAGGCAGACTAGCTGTCTTTCTTGCCTTCGTCGTTGAGGCGGCGCAGGGTTTCTTCCGGCGTCTCAACGCGCGGGGCGTCGTTGACGGGGGCGGCGCTGTCGGCCTTCTCGGTGGTCAGCGAGGAGGCGTCGTCCGGAACGACCGTGGGCTCCTCGGCGGCGACAACCGGTTCGACGATCTTGGTGACGGCCTGGCGGTGAACCGTGGCGGTGTTACCCGGGGAGAGTTCCAGCAGGACCTTGTTCTCTTCATCGTCGATCTCGACGATGCGGCCGTACAGGCCGAAGCTGGTCATGACCTCGACACCCGGGGCGAACTTCGACTGGAGCTGCGCCTGCTGCTGCTGGGTCTTCTTGTTGCGGCGGAACATCATGAAGACGAAGACGCCGAGCATGGCGAACAACAGGATGGTCATGATGTCGATGCCGCCGCCGGCCTGCGGCTGGGTCTGGGCAGAAATAAGTCCGAACACAGGGATAGTTCCGTTCTGTACTTGCGTAGCTGGTTTTCCAGCAACGTCCGCTTCGCTCCGGGCTGGCTGGGTATCATGCCGAACCGACGGCGGCCAGGTGCTGGCCGCGCACAGAAACAAAGACCCGAACGTGCCGAGCGTCATTCCAGTCTAAAGGGAAAAGGTTACGGAGCGGTGCTATTGACTATTACGGATCCATTCCGGATCAGCGTCCTGGTCCTGCGCGCCCTGCAGTTCCAGGCTGTCGTCCTCGGCCGGGAAGAGTTCGAGCGGGTCCTGGGCGAAGATACCGGGCGGCACCGCAAAGCCGAGGTGCGTCCAGGCCGGGGCGAGCGCGATGCGCCCCCGCGGGGTACGTCCCAGCAGCCCCTCGCGGACGAGGTACGGCTCAGCGACGGTTTCCACCGTTTCGGTCTCTTCGCCGACGGCGATGGCCAGGGTGGACAGGCCCACCGGCCCGCCGCCGAATTTGGTGATGAGGGCTTCCAGAACGGCACGGTCGAGCCGGTCCAGTCCGCGTTTGTCGACCTCATACATGTCCAGCGCCGCGGAGGCGGCGCGGGCGTCGATCTGCTCTATACCGTGCACCAGCGCCCAGTCGCGAACCCGGCGCAGGAGCCGGTTGGCGATGCGGGGCGTGCCGCGGGATCGGCCGGCGATTTCGCTGAAGCCGGCGGAGTTGACCTTGAGGTCCAGGAGTCCGGCGGAGCGCCGGAGAACGAGCTCCAGTTCGGCCACGGAGTAGAACTCGAGGTGGCCGGTGAAGCCGAAGCGGTCCCGGAGCGGTCCGGGGAGCAGGCCGGCCCGGGTCGTGGCGCCCACCAGGGTGAAGGGCGGCAGTTCCAGCGGGATGGCGGTGGCGCCGGCACCCTTGCCGACGACAATGTCGACCCGGAAGTCCTCCATTGCCATGTACAGCATTTCCTCGGCCGGCCGGGACATCCGGTGGATCTCGTCGAGGAAGAGCACTTCACCCTCGGACAGCGAGGACAGGATGGCCGCCAGGTCCCCGGCGTGCTGGATGGCGGGGCCGCTGCTGATCCGCAGCGGGGCGTTCATCTCGGCGGCGATGATCATGGACAGCGTGGTTTTGCCCAGCCCGGGAGGGCCCGAGAGCAGGACGTGGTCGGCGCTGCGGCCGCGCATGCGCGAGGCCTCCAGTACGAGGGAGAGCTGGCGGCGGACCCGGTGCTGGCCGACGAAGTCGTGCAGGTTCTTGGGCCTGAGGGCGGCTTCGATGACCCGCTCCTCCGGCTCCTCTCCCCCGGCGACAACCGACGGCTCAGCCACGGGCGCCTACCCTGTTCCCGGCGCGGGCGCCGTCCTGGCCAAGCCAGCGGAGGGTGGCGCGCAGGATCTCGGCGACGTTGCCCTTCTCGGCGAGTTCGGGGGAATCAGCCAGGGATTTGTCGATGCTGGACGTGGCGTCCTTCTCGGACCAGCCCAGGCTCGTCATGGCGGCGACGACCTGCGGCTTCCAGACCGCTTCGGAGGAGGCGGCCGGGGCCGGGGCACCTGCCGCGGTTCCGAGCGGCACGAGCTTTCCGGCCAGCTCCAGCACGATCCGGCCGGCGACCTTGGGGCCGATGCCGGGCACCTTTGTGAATGCCTTGCCGTCGCCGGAGTGCGCGGCGACCCGGATCGCTTCGGGCTCGTGTACGGCCAGGACGGCCAGCGCCAGCCGGGGCCCGACGCCGCTGACGCTGAGCAGGATATCGAAGACTTCGCGTTCGTCGTCGCTGCCGAAGCCGAACAGGGTGAGGGAATCCTCGCGGACGATCAGGGAGGTGAAGAGCTTCCCTTCCTCGCCGGTGCGGAGCCTGCTGAGGGTTTGCGGGGTGGCGTTTACGCTCATGCCGGCGCCGTTGAGGTCGATCACGGCGGAGGACAGGCCGACGTGCGCTACGGTTCCGCGGAGAAAACTGATCAAAGCCGGGCTCCTGAAAATTCAGCTGAAAGAGAGAACCGGGAAGACCCGGCTATCCGAACATATCTACGAATACCCTATCAAGTGCTGCGCCCGGAAAGCCGGACATTCAGCGTGCACGGCGCGCTTTGGCCTCCGCGTCCGCCCAGGCCCGCTGGGCCGGGGTCAGGGACAGGCTGCCCGGTCCCGTCGTGGAAACAACGGCGCCGCTCCCGGCCCGCCAGGCGTGGGTGATGGCCAGGGCGAGGGCGTCGGCGGCGTCGGCCGGCCGGGGCGGGGCGTCGAGCCGGAGAATCTTGGTGACCAGCTTGGTGACCGCATCCTTGTTCGAGGTACCGCTGCCGGTGACGGCGGCTTTCACCTCGGACGGGGTGTGCAGGGCCACCGGGATTCCGCGGCGTGCGGCGGCGGCGATCACGACGCCGGATGCCTGCGCGACGCCCATCACGGTGCTGACGTTGAGCTGCGAGAAGACGCGTTCGACGGCGAGGACGTGCGGTTCGTACTTGTCGAGCCACTCGTCGATGGAGGTGGCGATGACCAGCAGACGCTGGTCCAGGCTTTCCTCCGGGGAGGTTCCGACGACGCCGAACGCCACCATGGTGGCGCGGCGGTTCTTCTCGACGTCCACGACGCCGATCCCGCAGCGGGTGAGGCCCGGATCGACGCCGAGGACGCGGAGGGTCACTCGGATTCCAGTGCGGCCTGCACTTCGTCGCTGAGGTCGGCGTTGCTGTAGACGTTCTGGACGTCGTCGAGTTCCTCGAGGGCGTCGACGAGCTTCAGGAACTTCTTGGCGGCGTCGAGATCCAGCGGGACCTGCATGGACGGGACAAACTCTGCCTCGTCGGTGTCGTACTCCATCCCGGCTTCCTTGAGCGCATCGCGGATGGCCTGGAGGTCGGTCGGTTCGGAGTGGACCTCGAAGCTGTCGCCGTTGTCCTTGACTTCCTCGGCGCCGGCGTCGAGGACTGCCATCAGGACATCGTCCTCGGTCAGGCCGTTCTTCGGCAGCGAAACAACGCCCTTGCGGGAGAAGAGGTAGCTCACCGAACCGGGGTCGGCGATAGTGCCGCCGTTGCGGGAGATGGCGAGCCGGACCTCAGAGGCTGCACGGTTCTTGTTGTCCGTAAGGCATTCGATCAGCAGTGCGGAGCCCTGCGGTCCGCGGCATTCGTACATGATCTCGGTGTAGTCCACGACTTCGCCGGTGAGGCCGGCGCCGCGCTTGATGGCGCGGTCGATGTTGTCAGCGGGGACCGAGGTTTTCTTGGCCTTGGTGACGGCGAGTTCCAGGCCCGGGTTGCCGGCAAGGTCCGGGCCGCCCATGCGTGCGGCAACTTCGATGTTCTTGATCAGCTTGGCGAACGACTTGGCCCGGCGGCTGTCGAGGATGGCCTTCTTGTGCTTGGTCGTCGCCCATTTGGAGTGGCCTGACATGCTTTACGCTTCTCCTCTGATCATTCGGATAAACAATTCGTGCACGCGCTTCTCCCCCGTGACTTCCGGGTGGAAGGAGGTGGCCAGCAGCTTGCCGGCACGCACTGCAACAATTCTAGCCGTCCCGGCCAGCGCCTCGGGGTGGGAGGCCTTGGACGGTTCCACGGTGGCGAGGACCTCCACGCCGGCGCCGACGCGTTCCACCCAGGGTCCGCGGATGAAGACCGCGTGGACAGGGGCGACGCCGTCGGCGGTGGCGCTGAAGTCGAGGCCCTTGAAATCGAGGTCCGTTTCGAAGGATTCGCGCTGCCGGCCGAAGGCATTCCGGCGCACCGTGATGTCCAGTCCGCCGAAGGTCTGCTGGGGGTTGCCGGCGAGGTCCTTGGCGGGGTCGGTGATCTCCTCCGCGAGGAGGATCATCCCGGCGCACGAGCCGTAGACCGGCAGCCCGTCCCGGATGCGTTGGCGCAGCGGGTCGCGGAGCCCGAAGGCGCGGGACAGCTTGTCGATGGTGGTCGATTCGCCGCCGGGAATGATGAGGCCGTCGAGGCCGTCGAGTTCGGACGGCCGGCGCACGCCGACGCCCGTGGCGCCGGCCGCTTCCACCGCGTGCAGGTGTTCGCGGAAGTCGCCCTGAAGTGCGAGGACGCCGATCCGCAGCCCTGAACCCACGCGGGAAGAGGGCGCAGAAGTGGGGTTGGTCATCGGACCAGCATAGTGGCCCGGACACGTGGCGTGCCGCCTCCCGGCGGGCTTCCATGCCCCCGCTGGGATATATTACAAAGCATGTTTTACTTCAGCGTTCCGCTCGGCAAGCTCGTCCGCCGGGTCTCCCGGCTTAGGGGCGGAGGCTCTGCCCTTCCCGGGCTCGTGGTCGAAAAAATCGACCCCGGCTTCATGCGCAGGACCCTGTCCACGCTGCCGCACGGCGTCGCCGTCGTCAGCGGCACGAACGGCAAGACGACCACCACGAAGATGGTAGTGGAACTGCTCGAGAGCCAGGGCCTGAAGGTGTTCACGAACCGCACCGGCAGCAACTTCACCCGCGGAGTGGCCGCGGCGCTGATTGGCGAGGTGGACTGGCGGGGACGGCTGAACGCGGACGTCGCCGTGCTGGAGTTGGACGAGGCCCACGCGGTGCACTTCGTCAACCAGGTCCCGCCGCGCTACTGCCTGCTGCTGAACGTTCTGCGGGATCAGCTGGACCGCTTCGGCGAGATCGATAAGACCGCGCAGCTGCTCCAGCACATCGCTTCCAAGACCACCGGTACGGTCGTGCTGAACCGGGAGGACCCGCGTGTGGCGCGGATCGCGGAAAGGCTTAAGGCGGAAACGCCCAAATCAGGCACACCCGCCGGTCCCGACGTCCTCTACTTCGGCCTCGACGATTCCCTGCTGAGCACCTTCCCGAACGACGACGAGATGCGGGCTGCCCCCGGCAGCCCGGTGCCGCCGGCTCCCGCGAAGCCGCACGCCGACGTCGTGCTGCGCCGGGTGGGTGCGGCGGACGCGGATTTTGAGTACGACGGCGTCACGGCCACCACCGCGATGAAGCTCCGCGGGGTCTACAACATCTTCAACGCCGCGGCGGCGCTGACGCTGGCCAGGGCCATCGCGGTGGGCAACCCTGTCCCTGGAAAAACAGCCGTCGCGGACAACGAGGGCCTGCTGAAGGCGCTGGCCGAGGTGGCGCCGGCGTTCGGGCGCGGTGAGAGCCTCGTCGTCGACGGCCTGCCGCTGGACCTGATCCTGGTGAAGAACCCCAGCGGCTTCCGGCTCGGGCTGAAGTCCTTCCCGGCCGCGGGCTACGCCACGATGATCGCGATCAACGACAACTATGCCGACGGGCGGGACATGTCCTGGCTCTGGGACGTCGAATTCGACACCCTCCGGGAGGCCGGCGTGGACCAGTTGAGCGGCTCGCGCGCCTACGACATGGCCCTTCGCCTGCAGTACGACGATGTCGCGATCGGCGCGGTGGATACCGACATTGCGCCCGCGCTGGCGGCCTTCATCAGCGGCGCCCGGGACAAACCGAAGCGGGTCTTCTGCACCTACACAGCGATGCTGGCGATCCGCCGCGAGCTGTCCAAAATCACCACAGTGGAGGTGGTCTCATGACCCCCCAGCCCGAGTCCACGTTCTCCTTCGGGCACGAGCTTCCGCCCGAGGAATCCCCGGCGCCCAGCAAGGGCACGATCCGGGTCCTGCAGCTCTACCCGCGGGACATGAACATCTACGGCGACTGGGGCAACGCGCTGGTGCTGGCCCAGCGGCTGCGCTGGCACGGGTACACGCCGGAGCTGCTCGAGTACAACGTCGGCGACGCGTTTCCCTCCGACATTGACCTGGTTGTCGGCGGCGGCGGGCAGGACAGCGGCCAGCTCGTCATCCAGGATGACCTGCTGTCGCGCGAGACCGTCCTGAAGGAATTGGCCGAGGACGGCACACCGATGCTGGTGATCTGCGGGCTCTACCAGCTGTTCGGGAAGTTCTTCAAGACCCGGACGGGGTCTGTGATCCCTGGGATCGGCATCCTGGACGTGGAGACCCACGGCACGGACGAGCGGCTGATCGGCAACGTGTCGGTCTCCTCCCCCGAGTTCGGCACCGTCCTGGGGTACGAGAACCACAGCGGCCAGACCACGCTTGGTCCGGGCGTGTCCCCGCTGGGCAGCACGGCCAAGGGCACCGGCAACAATAGCACCGACGGCCAGGAAGGCGCCCGCTACCGGAACATCGTGGCGAGCTACCTGCACGGCTCCCTGCTGCCGAAGAACCCGGCGCTGGCGGACTTCCTCATCCGGACGGCCGTCGAACGCAAGTACGGCAGCTTCTCCCCCGGCACGCCGGACGACTCCTACGCCGTCCTGGCCCGCGAGCACGCCGCCCGCCGCCCGCGCTGAGCCGGGTACTCAGAAAAGCGCCGCGAGGATCAGCCAGGCGGCGGCGATGAGGCCGACGGCGATGGCCCGCCGGTTCCACGACGAGCTGACAGTGCCTGTGGTGGCAGTCAGTCCGGCAGTCCGCGCATCCTGCCAGGCGGCAACGATGGCGTTACGGCCGGTCTCCGTCTCTTCCTGTCTGATGCGCTCGTTGCCCGGGAAGATGCTGTGCGGACGGCTCTTCAAGTCACTGACGTGGCCGAATCCGGAGCCGAAGGCCCCCGGTGGTGTTGGCGCTCCCCAGCTGGTGTAACGCAGGCCGGCAGCCCTGACCACCACGGTATAGCGGACCTCAATATCGTCAACTGCGTCGAACGGTATCCGGTGGTCGCGAAGCCCGTTGACGAGCTGGAACCCGTGCGCGTCCGTCCGGAGGCACGGCCGCCACTGCGCCACATAGACGAACCATGACGCCAGGAATAGCCACGGCGCCGCCGCTATGGCACCGTCCGTCCTGCCGGCCAGCAGCAACCAAGCCGGGACCACTGTGGCGACAAGCCACACCATGACTGCGACCGGCCGCGCAGATCCAGCCCGGTGCGTCATAACTGTGGACAGGGCGCCTTGGCTGCCCGACGAATGGGTCCGCCTGTTGGCGCGACTGTTGCCTGCTGTTCGCAATGGATCCCCCACCATCGGCGTAACGGCTCCCCGCCTGGGCAGCCGCGTTTGGCCCAGCATAGCCTCAGCGGCTCCAACCGTCGGTAGATTGGTGCAGCAATGAGAGATTCCCTGGAGGAGCAGTGCAATGATCCTGATTGACCGTGACGAGCCCGGGCGTGGGGACGTCCAGCAGCTCCTGAGCGAGCACCTCGTGGACATGTACGCCACCTCGCCCGCCGAAAGTGTGCACGCGCTCGATTCCGCGGCCCTCGCAGGACCGGCCATCACATTCTGGACCGCGAGGGAGGATGCCGAGGTGCTCGGCTGCGCGGCGCTGAAGGAGCTCCAGCGGGGCCGGGGCGAGATCAAGTCGATGCGCTCCGCTGCCCACGCACGGGGCCGCGGCATCGCCACCCTCCTGCTGACCCACGTCCTGGCCGAGGCCCGACTCGGCGGCTATCACCGCCTGTACCTTGAGACCGGAAGCCAGGACTTCTTCGCGCCGGCGCGGCGGCTGTACCAGCGTCACGGATTCAGCATTTGCCCGCCCTTCGCCGACTACGGCGACGACCCGAACAGCGTCTATATGACCCTGGACTTGGACCCGGGCCGGCCGTAGCCCCCGCGCGTTTTCCGGTCGCGGTCCCCACGTTCCGGTGGCGGGTCAGCTGCGTCCGGCGAACGCCAGCACGTCCTGCGCGATGCGTCCGCTCGACGCTGCCCTGAGATGGCCCTTCCCTTCGTACCAGACGAGGGTGCAGTCCGGGATCAGCCCGGCCGTTTCCTGGGCGACGTCGCGGGGGAAGAACTGATCGGAGCCTCCGCAGATCAGCAGCACGGGCCGCCGGATGAGCGGGAGCACCGCACGGGAATTGAAGGTCATTTCGCCGTTCACCTCGGTCAGGACGTCCTGGGCCGGGAAATCGGAACCGCTCATCAGCCGGCGGCTGATCAGGGGCCCGATCAGCCGCCGCAGCCAGATCAGGCGCCGGCCCGGCAGCAGATACTCGGCGAAGACCGTCCCGGCGCCGTTCGCGTCCCCGCCTGCGAGGGCCTGGGCCATCCGCGCGTCGACGTCCTTGCCCCAGTCGCTCAGCTCCGCGGCAGTGACCACCATGGCGATGTGGCCGAAGGAGTTGGGGTGCCGTGCGGCGAGATACTGGGCGATCATCCCGCCAAAGGACTCAGCCACGATGACGTCAACGCGACCGCCGAACTCCTCGGCGATGAGCCCTGCGTAGTCGTCCGCCATGTCGGCGATGCTGTGCTCCGGCGGCATGCCCCGGCGCCGGGTCACCATCCAGACGGCGAAGCCGGCGTCAAGAAAGGCATCGAACTGCCGCCGGAATATCCGGCGCAGCATGCCCTTGGGAACCGTGCTGCCGGGGCCGCCCTGGATGAAGAGGAGTGTCTTCGGGCCGCTGCCCCAGCTCAGGTACTCCATGCCGTTGGGGAAGGTCCCGTTCCGGGGTTCCCGGTCCGCTGTCGATCCTTGGCCCACGAAGGCCTCCTGTCAGATTTGCTGCTACGGTTCCTTGGTGATGAGCAGTTCGTGCGCGCCCGCAGCGGCTGCCCCCATCGACTCGACCGCCGTCTGGGTGCGCTTGCGGGTGGCCGCGTCCGCCGCGGCACCGGCGCAGGAACCCTGCGGGGCGTCGGAGGCAACCGAGCACCAGCGGTAGGGGCCGCGGACAATGACCGACGGGGCCCAGGCCAGGTCGGACGCGGTCCAGGTACCGGCGGCGTCCTCGCTGAACTGGGCCCTGAGCAGCAGGCCCTCGTTGTTCACGACGTAGTTCGGCGAGAGTTCGGTGATCGCGTTGCCCAGGCCGTAGGCAATCCAGGTGCCCTTGTACTGCTCGATCGGCAGGACCGAGTGCGAGTGGTGGCCGTAGATCATGGTGAACTGGCCGCTGTCCGCGAGGGCGTGGGCGACGCTCTTCTGCTCGGCATTGGGCACGCTCGAATACTCCTCGCCGGCGTGCATCGCGCCCAGCACGATGTCGGCGCCCAGATCCCGGGCCTTCTTCGCCTTGGCGATCATGACCTCGGGGTCGAGCATGTCCACCTGCCAGGGCGCCTCCGGGAGCTGCCCGTTCAGCCCGTAGGTCGCACTGATCACGGCGATCTTCGCCCCGGCGGTCTGCAGGATCAGGACACCCTCGGCGTCGGCTGCGCTCCGGTAGGAACCCGTGTGCTGCAGCCCGGCGGCGTCGAGGGCATCCAGAGTGCGGACCAGCCCGGCGGTGCCGCGGTCGACGGTGTGGTTGCTCGCGGTGGTGCAGACCTGGTAGCCGACCTGCTGGACGGCCGTGATGATCTGCGGCGGAACGTTGAACGAGGGGTACGCGGAGAAGGGCCCGGCCGGGCCGGCGACGGGCGTCTCCAGGTGGCAGACCGCGAGGTCACCGCTCTCGACATATTTGCGCTGGCCCTCAAGCAGCGGCCCGAAGTCCAGGCCCTTGGCGCCGGCGGCCAGGGCATCCGCGCGGGCCTGCTCCCAGAGCTGGGCATGGGCCAGCATGTCCCCAGTGACCACTACCGAGGCGCAGCGGACGGCCGCGCAGTCGGGCCCCTTGCCCGGCGTCGGCGTCGGTGAAGGGCTCGGGGTGCTCGACGGCGACGCTGCCGGCGTCGTACCGGGACTCTGTGCCGCGGCCGAAGCGGCGATGCTCCCGGCGGCCGCGGGCGAGCCCGGGGCAGTGCTTTCGGTCTGGGCGCCGATGCCGCAGGAAGCCACAGAGGCCACAAGGGAGACCGCTGCGGCCGCGGCGAACAGACGGCCGCGCAGCTGGGGGGTGATGGTACGCATGGCGCCATCCTACGGCGGCCACGGCGCCAACACGGGGAGCAGACCATTGAGACTCACCCGTTTACATGAAAGAGTTATTTCATGACCAATCCCCTGATGAGCCCCAGTCCCCTGCCATTCGGCCTGCCGCCGTTCGCGGATATCACCGACGCGCACTACGCCGAAGCCGTGGAGGCCGGCCTCGCCGAGCACCTCGCTGAAATCCAGGCGATCGTTGACACGCCGGAGCCTGCCACGTTTGAGAACACCGCGCTTGCCATGGAGCGGTCCGGGCAGCTCCTGCAGCGTGCGGCGGCCTCCTTCTTCACCCTCGTCTCGGCCGACGCCTCGGACCCCATCCGCGACCTCGAGACCGTCCTGTCCCCGCGGTTCTCCGCCCACCAGGACGCCGTCTACCTCAACCGGGGGCTGTTCGAGCGTTTCGCCGCGGTCAACACGGACCAGCTCGACGCCGAATCCGCCCGGCTCGTGGACGAGTACCTCAAGGAGTTCCGCCAGTCCGGCATCCAGCTCGACGGCGCCGGCCAGGAGCGGCTCAGGGCCGTCAATGCCGAGCTCTCCCGGCTCGGAACCGAGTTCGGACAGCGGGTGAAGGAGGGGATGAAGTCCGCCTCGCTGCTGCTCGACGACGCCGCCGAACTCGCCGGCCTGCCCGCTGACGATGTTGCCAGCGCCGCCGAAGCCGCCCGCACCGCCGGGCACGAGGGCAAGTTCCTGCTGACCCTCATCCAGCCCAGCAACCAGCCCGCCCTCGCATCCCTCGAAAACCGGGACGTCCGCCGCCGCCTGTACGAGGCCTCCATCGGACGCGGCAGCGACGGCAGCGCCCTCGACGTTCTCGACCTGGTCAAGGACATGGTCAGGCTCCGCGCCGAGAAAGCGGCGCTGCTGGGCTTCGCCAACTACGCCGAACTCGTGGTGGACCAGCAGACCGCCCCGGATTTCGCCGCCGTGCAGACCATGATGAACCGGCTCGCGCCGGCCGCCGTCCGGAATGCGGACGCCGAGGCCGAGGCACTGGCGGAAGTGGCCGGGCACCCCCTCGAGGCCTGGGACTGGGCCTACTACTCCGCGAAGGTCAAGCGCGAACGCTACGCCGTGGACGAGCAGGCCCTGCGCCCCTACTTCGAGCTGGACCGCGTCCTCAACGACGGCGTGTTCTTCGCCGCCAACGCGCTCTGCGGCATCACGTTCCACGAACGCGCCGACCTCGCCGGCTACCACCCGGACGTGCGCGTCTGGGAAGTCCGCAACGCCGACGGGACCGAGCTGGGCCTGTTCCTGGGCGACTACTACACCCGCGAATCCAAACGCGGCGGGGCCTGGATGAACTCCCTCGTGGAGCAGTCCGGACTGCTCAACACCCGGCCCGTGGTGATCAACAACCTCAACATCTCCAAGCCGCCGGCCGGGGAACCCACGCTCCTGACCCTGGATGAGCTCCGCACCACCTTCCACGAGTTCGGCCATGCCCTGCACGGGCTGTTCTCCGCGGTCACCTACCCGCGCTTCTCCGGCACCTCCGTGCCGCGGGACTTCGTGGAATACCCCTCGCAGGTGAACGAAATGTGGATCATGTGGCCGGAGGTCCTGGCCAACTACGCCCGCCACCACGCCACCGGAGAGGCGCTGCCGCAGGAGGTTGTGGACAAGCTCGACGCCGCGCAGCTCTGGGGCGAGGGCTTCGGCACCACCGAATACCTGGGCGCGGCCCTGCTGGACCTGGCCTGGCATGTGCTGGACGGTTCCGAGGTCCCCGAGGATGTCCTGGAGTTCGAGGCCAAGGCGCTGGCCGCCGCCGGCGTGGCGCACCACCTGATCCCGCCGCGCTACCGCACCGGCTACTTCCAGCACATCTTCGCCGGCGCCGGTTACGCCGCGGGCTACTACTCCTACATCTGGAGCGAGGTGCTGGACGCCGAAACGGTGGAATGGTTCAAGGAACACGGCGGCCTCACCCGGGCCAACGGGGACTTCTTCCGCGCGGAGCTGCTCGCCCGGGGCAACAGCCGCGACCCGCTGGATTCCTTCCGCGCCTTCCGCGGCCGGGACGCGGAGCTCGAGCCGCTCCTCAAGCGCCGCGGCCTCGACTGACCCGCCCCCACCCCCGTCGGCTGCTCCGTAACCGCCCTTTTGGCGCCCCATAAGGGCACTTGCGGAGCAGTCGATGGGGAAAAACGACGACGGCGGCGAGTCACCCGAAAGGTGACTCGCCGCCGTCGTGCGTGGTGCTGTGGTCCGCTACCAGCCGCGCTGGGCCAGGCGGTGCGGTTCCGGGATTTCGTCCACGTTGATGCCGACCATGGCCTCGCCCAGGCCGCGGGAGGCCTTGGCGACCTCTTCCGGGTCATCGAAGAAGGTGGTGGCCTTCACGACGGCGGCGGCACGCTGGGCCGGGTTGCCGGACTTGAAGATGCCGGAGCCGACGAAGACACCGTCGGCGCCGAGCTGCATCATCATCGCGGCGTCGGCCGGGGTGGCGATGCCGCCGGCGGTGAACAGGACCACGGGGAGCTTGCCGGTGGCGGCAACTTCCTTGACGAGTTCGTACGGTGCCTGCAGTTCCTTGGCGGCGACGTAGAGCTCGTCCTCGGCCATGCCGGCCAGACGCTTGATCTCCGCGCGGATCTGGCGCATGTGGGTGGTGGCGTTGGAAACGTCGCCGGTGCCGGCTTCGCCCTTGGAGCGGATCATGGCCGCGCCCTCGTTGATGCGGCGCAGGGCCTCACCAAGGTTCGTGGCGCCGCAGACGAAGGGAATCGTGAAGTTCCACTTGTCGATGTGGTGGGCGTAGTCGGCCGGGGTCAGGACCTCGGACTCGTCGATGTAGTCCACACCGAGGGTCTGAATGACCTGGGCCTCGACGAAGTGGCCGATCCGGACCTTCGCCATGACCGGGATGGAGACGGCCGCGATGATCGCTTCGATCATGTCGGGATCGGACATGCGGGACACGCCGCCCTGGGCGCGGATATCGGCCGGAACGCGTTCCAGCGCCATGACCGCCACGGCTCCGGCATCCTCAGCGATGCGGGCCTGCTCGACGTTGACGACGTCCATGATGACGCCGCCCTTGAGCATCTCCGCCATGCCGCGCTTGACGCGGTTGCTGCCCGTAACGCTCTTCGCGGACGCGCCGGCTTCGCTGCTTACATCAGGTGTAGACACAAAAACCCCTATGGGTAGATAGATGACCTCGCCGGAGCGCGGACGGCACACAAATGCCGCTTCGCGCACACCGGATTACCGGATCCATTGGCCGGTAGTGCTAATACTAGTCCCCCGCCGCGCCCGGCTGAATTCCGATTACACCCGCTGGCGGGCCGAAGCTGCGCGCTCAGGCGGCCTGTCCGGTCGCGGTGCCCTCGGTCTCTTCAAGCGACTGCCGGCGCACGGTGATGATCCGCTGAATGATCGTCACGAGGCTCGCCGCGGCGAGGAGGCACAGCGTCACAAAAAGTACCACGGTGGGCAGTCCGATACCCGTGAGGCCGGTGACCACCAGGACGGACACCAGCCGCTCGGCACGCTCGGCAAGGCCCACATTGGCCTGGAAGCCCAGGGACTCGGCCTTCGCCCGTGCGTAGGAGACCACCATGCCCAGGACCAGGCAGATGACGGCGGCGATCGCGATGGGGGTGTCCGCCCCGCCGGTGAAGAACCAGACCGCGACGCCGGCGAAGAGGGCACCGTCCGATATCCGGTCCAGGGTGGAATCCAGGAAGTTGCCCCAGCGGCCTCCGCCCTTTTGCATCCGTGCCATGATGCCGTCGACGACGTCCGAGAAGATGAACGCGGTGATGAAGAGCGTGCCCCACAGGAGCTCGCCCAGCGGGTAGAACACCAGGGCGCCGATCACCACGCCGAGCGTCCCGACGATGGTGACGGCGTCCGGGGAGACACCGATCCGCAGCAGCCAGCGGGCAAGCGGGGAGAACAGCGCGGTGAAGAACCCGCGCGCGTGCCTATTCAGCATCCGTCGCCCCGCCGGCCGCCGGCCCGGTATCCGTCGCCACGTCGTTGGCCTGGGGCCAGGCCTCCGCCACCTGCTGGCGGACCTCCCCGAGGGTCTGGGTGATGGCTTTGGTCTGGGCGATGATCGGGAAGAAGTTCCCGTCCCCGCCCCAGCGCGGCACCACATGCTGGTGCAGGTGCCCGGCGATCCCGGCGCCGCCGGTCACGCCCTGGTTCATCCCGAGGTTGAAACCGGTGGGGTTGGCGACCTTGCGCAGCACGCGCATGGCCGTCTGCGTCAGCTCGGCGAACTCGGCGGTTTCCTCCACGGTCAGGTCCGTGTAATCGGGGATGTGCCGGTACGGGCAGACCAGCAGGTGGCCCGGGTTGTACGGGAAGAGGTTCAGCACGACGTAGCTGGTCCGGCCCCGGTAGACGATCAGGGAATCGTCGTCCTCGCGTTCCGGTGCCACGCAGAACGGGCAGTCGTCCACGTTCTTGAACTGGTGCTGCCCGCCCTTGATGTACGCCATCCGGTGCGGGGTCCACAGGCGCTGGAACGCGTCCGGCACCCCGGCCAGGCCAAAGTCGTCGGTCACGCCGTCGTCCCCCGGATACTCCGGAGCGGCCCCTGTGGTTTCCTGCATGCCTGGTTCTTCCCTGTCCGCTAGCTGGTCCGGTTGCGGACAGCGTCGACGATCCGCTGCACGGCCTCGGCCACCGGCACGCCGTTGTCCTGGCTGCCGTCACGGAAGCGGAAGGACACTGCGCCGGCATCGGCGTCGTCCCCGCCGGCGATCAGCACGAACGGGATCTTGTCCTTGCTGGCGGTGCGGATCTTCTTGGGGAACCGGTCCGAGGACATGTCCACCTCGGCGCGGATGCCCACGGCCTTGAGCTGGTCCACGACGTCGAACATGTAGTCGTTGAAGGCCTCGGCCACGGGGATGCCGACCACCTGGACGGGGGCCAGCCAGGCCGGGAAGGCGCCGGCGTAGTGCTCGGTGAGGACACCCATGAACCGTTCCACGGAACCGAACAGGGCGCGGTGGATCATCACCGGGCGCTGGCGGGTGCCGTCCGCGGCCTGGAACTCGAGTTCGAAGCGCTCGGGCAGGTTGAAGTCCAGCTGGATCGTGGACATCTGCCAGGTGCGGCCGAGGGCGTCCTTGGCCTGGACGGAGATCTTGGGGCCGTAGAACGCGGCTCCGCCCGGATCGGGGATGAGCTCCAGGCCGGAGGCTTCCGCCACCTCGGCGAGGGTGCGGGTGGCTTCGTCCCAGGCGGCGTCGTCGCCCACGAACTTGTCCGGGTTCTTCGTGGAGAGTTCCAGGTAGAAGTCGTCCAGGCCGTAATCCTTGAGCAGGCCCAGCACGAAGTTCAGCGTGGTGGTCAGCTCGTCCTTCATCTGCTCCCGGGTGCAGTAGATGTGGGCGTCGTCCTGGGTCATGCCGCGCACGCGCGTGAGGCCGTGCACGACGCCGGACTTCTCGTAGCGGTAGACGGAGCCGAACTCGAAGAGCCGCAGCGGCAGTTCGCGGTAGGACCGTCCACGGGAGCGGAAGATCAGGTTGTGCATGGGGCAGTTCATCGGCTTCAGGTAGTAGTCCTGGCCGGGCTTGCGCACGGTGCCGTCCTCGTTCAGTTCCGCGTCGATGTGCATCGCCGGGAACATGCCCTCCTTGTACCAGTCCAGGTGGCCGGAGACCTCGTAGAGGTGGCCCTTGGTGATGTGCGGGGTGTAGACGAAGTCGTAGCCGGCGTCGACGTGGCGCTGGCGGGAGTAGTCCTCCATGGCCTTGCGGATGATGCCGCCCTTGGGGTGGAACACCGGCAGGCCGGAGCCCAGCTCGTCCGGGAAGGAAAACAGGTCCAGTTCGGCGCCGAGCTTGCGGTGGTCGCGGCGTTCGGCCTCGGCGATGCGCTCCTGGTAGGCCTTGAGGGCGTCCTTGGTGGGCCAGGCGGTGCCGTAGATGCGCTGCAGCTGCTGGTTGTTCTGGTTGCCCAGCCAGTACGCGGCGGAGGACCGGGTCAGCGCGAAGGCGTTGGAGATCAGCTTGGTGTTGGGCAGGTGCGGGCCGCGGCACAGGTCGCACCAGATGCTGTCCCCGCTCTTGCGGTCCACGTTGTCGTAGATGGTGATGTCGCCGGCGCCGACCTCCACGTTGACACCTTCGCCCGCCTCGGCGGCGTTGTTCTTCTTGCCCAGCAGTTCGAGCTTGTACGGCTCGTCCTTCATCGCCTCGCGGGCCTCATCCTCGGTGACGACGCGGCGGACAAACTTCTGGTTCTGGTTGATGATCTTCTGCATCATCTTTTCCAGGGTCTTCAGGTCTTCGGGCGTGAACGGCTCCTCGACGTCGAAGTCGAAGTAGAAGCCGTCGGTGATGTAGGGGCCGATGCCCAGCTTGGCGTCGGGACGCAGCTGCTGCACGGCCTGGGCCATCACGTGGGCGGCGGAGTGGCGCAGGACGTTGAGCCCGTCCGGGGAGTCGATGGTGACGCCCTCGATCGTGGCATCCTCGGGCAGCGGCTGGTCCAGGTCCTTCAGCTCGCCGTTGATGCGGGCCACAACGACGTCGCGGCGCTCAAAAAAGAGTTCCGCGCCGGTGGTCCCGGTAGTCACCTTGGTCTCTTCGCCATCGACGAGAAGGGTGATCTGCTGGGCATCTGACACGGGTGCTCCTATTCAAAGTTTAGGCTTCGTAGCTTGTGGCGTACGGGGACCACAGCCAGCCTCGTCCATGCTATCGGTTTCTGAAGAGGCCAACCAACGCGCCGCTCAGCCTCCCAGCCCGGTAATGGCGAGGTTTCGGCTGATCCCGTCCAGCGGTCCGGGCGGCTCGGGTTCCCGGTGCTCCGGGATCCCGGAGGCCGGGACCGGGAACGGCAGGGTCTCGGTCCGGCTCAGGTCCCAGGCCATGCTGGCGCTGATGCTGATCCCCCGCGGCCCGGTCCGCCGGGTGGTTCCCCGGATCAGCAGCAGCCGGGTGCCGAACAGCAGCGGCCCGGCCAGCTCCTGGGCCTCATGGAAGAAGACGGAGTCCACGCAGCCCGTGCCGTCGTCGATGCTGATGAACACCACGCGGCGCCCTCCCCGCATGGGAGGGGTCTGGGTGGCGACGCGGACCCCGGCGACCAGCACCTCGGTGCCGTTGCGCAGTCCCAGCAGCCGGTCCGCGGTGGTGACGCCGAGCCGGTCCAGCAGCGGCCGGTGGCTGGCCATCAGGTGGTCGCTGACATCCACCGCCATCAGGTCCAGCTCGGCCCGGACAGTATCCACCAGTGTGGGCGCGGGAAGGCCGGCCTTGAGGTTCTTAAGCTCGACGTCTCCCAGCGGCAGCGACAGCTGCCCCTCGATCACGTCGAGCCCTTTCCGCTGCGGCCTGCTTTGCAGGGTCTGCAGATGCTGCACCAGGTCGGCGCGGTTGGCCGTCCCGCCGGAGGCCCGGTGCAGGGAGTCGAAGGCCCCCAGCTGGGCCAGCCGCTGGATGCTGGGTTTGCTCAGCCGGGATCTGGCCCGCAGGTCCGCGAGCGAGTCATAGGGCTGCCCCGCCACGATCCTTTTCAGCTCGGTACCGGAGAGGCCATAGATGCCGTTCAGGCTCAGCCGGATGCCCAGCTTCCCACGGTCCGGGCCGGCGGCCACACGTTCCACCCGGTACTCGGCCTGGCTGCGGTTGATGTCCAGGGGCAGGATGGGGATCCCCAGCCGCCGGGCCTCGGCCACCAGGAGCCGCTTGGGATACATGCCCGGATCGTGCTCCCACAGGCCGGCGAGGAAGGCTTCCGGGTGGTGGGTCTTGAGCCAGGCCGACTGGTAGGTGGGCACGGCAAAAGCGGCGCCGTGGGCTTTGCAGAAGCCGAAGCTGCCGAAGGCCTTGAGCGTCCCCCAGACCTTGTCCACCACTTCGGGGCTGTACCCCCGTACGCGGGCCTCCTTCCGGAAGAACTCCTCCACCTTGCCTTCCAGGACCTCGTTGCCGAGGGCACGGCGGAATTCGTCGGCCCGCGCCAGCCCGCAGCCGGTCATGACGTCAAAGGTCTTCAGGATCTGCTCATGGAACACCGTGACGCCGTGCGTCTCCTTCAGGACGGGTTTGAGGTCCGGGTGCGGATAGACCTCGGGCGCGAAGCCGTGCCGGTGCTCCAGGAAGGGCCGGACCATGTCCGATTTCATCGGCCCCGGCCGGAACAGGGAGATGTCGATGATGAGGTCATTGAACTCCCGGGGGGCGAGTTTGCCGATGAGCTCCCGCTGCCCGGGCGATTCGATCTGGAAGCAGCCCAAGGTGTGGGTGCTGCGGATCAGCTCATAGGTCGGTTCGTCGTCGAGCGGCACGGCGTTGAGGTCGATCTTCCCGTCGGGGGCGATGTAGTCCGGGCCTGTCCCGTCCGGCCCCGGCGGGTGGGCGCCGGCGGCCACCACCTCGGCCTTGGAGGGATGCAGCCGGATCACCTCGCGGACGGCGAAGGCCATGGCGCTTTGCATCCGGACGCCGAGGACATCGAGCTTGAGCATGCCCATCGGGTCCATGTCGTGCTTGTCGAACTGGCTCATCGGCAGGCCCAGTCCGCTGGGCTGCACGGGCGTACGGTCCAGCAGGGTCGCATCCCCCAGGATCACCCCGCACGGATGCATGGAGATGTGGCGCGGCAGCCGGTCCAGGCGTTCGGTGAGATCCACCAGCAGGTCCAGCTGCTGGTTCTCCCTGAAATCGCGCTGACCCACCCGGCCGGCGAATTCCTTCAGCTCGGGTTTTTCCTCGAGGGCCTCGCGGAAGTTCCGGGCCGAGAAGCGCCACAGCTGCTTGGCGATGTCCCCGATCTCGCCCTCCTCCATGCCCAGGGCCAGGCCGGCGTCGCGCACGGCACCGCGAGCGCGGTAGCCGTTTTGCATGCTCATCAGCGTGACGCGCTCGGAGCCGAAGCGCTCAAAAATCCTCCGGTACACGTTGTGCCGTTCGGCGCTTTCGACGTCGATGTCGATGTCCGGCAGGGTGGCGCGGTCCCGGGAGAGGAAGCGTTCGAAGATCAGGTCGTGTTCCAGCGGGTTCACCTGGCTGACGTCGATCAGGTAGTTGACCAGGCTGGAGGCCCCCGAGCCGCGGGCCGCCGCCCGGACTCCCATGTCCAGGATCATCCGGGAAACCTCGGCGACGGTCAGGAAGTAGGCGGCGAAGCCCAGGCTGTCGATGATCCGCAGCTCGTGCCCCAGCCGCGAGCGCAGCTCCTCGGCGGGTTTGCCGGTGATCCCCGGGAACCGCCGGCTGATGCCTGCCTCACAGCGCTGGGTGAGCTCCGCCAGGGCGTCCCCGGCGATCCCGATGACCGAGGCTTCCGGGACGACGGGCTGTTTCCATCCCATGTCCGTCACCGGATCAATCCGGCACCGGTCCGCGAGCGCCTCGGTCTGCGCGGTCAGGTTCTTGAGGTCCGCGGCGCCGTATCCGGCGGCGTGCATGATCTCCTTGCCCAGCTGGAGCATCTGCTCCGCGGATTTGAGCCAGCCCTGCCCGTTGGGCTGGAGCAGCGGGGCGGCGGAGAGCTCGGGCAGCGATTTGAGGGTGCGGGCGGAATCCAGCACGTCCGCGGTGGCCGCTCCGTCCTCGGCGACATACCGCACGGCGTTGCTCAGCACGGCAGGAACCCCGTGTTCGGCGGCGAGCTTGAGCATCCGCACCGCGTGGGCGGTGCTGAGCGGTTCCCCGGGCGGGCTGAGCTGGCTGACCACCTCGGCGGCGACGGTTCCGGGCGGCATGGCATCGAGCCAGCGTTTGAACAGGGTGCGGGGGCGCAGGTAGCGTCTGCCGCCCATGGCACGACCGACGTCGGAGTCCGGGCCGATCAGCACGGTCAGCACCGGTTTGAGGGTTTCCGGGTGCAGGGTGCGGGAAGCCAGCTCGGCCCGGGTCACGGCGACGGGCACCGCTCCCCCGGCCTTGCCCGTGGTGCGGGCATGCGCATCCGAGATCAGCCGGCACAGCGCGCGGTAGCCGGCGCCGCTGTTGTTCCCGTGGGCCAGCACGACGACGCGTCCCCCCACCTGGGTGCGGAGGTCGCCGTCGTCGTCAAAGACCGCAAGGTCCACGCCGACGATGGGATCCAGCCCCGCGGCCATGCAGGCCTTCAGGTGTTTGACCGTCCCGTAGAGGCCGTCGCGGTCCGTGCAGGCGAGCGCCGTCGCCCCGTCCGCGGCCGCGGCGGCGGCCAGCTCCTCCGGCCAGGAGACCCCGTAGTGGGCGCTGAAGGCGGTGGAGACATGGAGATGGGTGAAACTCATGCCGATTCGGGTTTCCGGACGGGAAGCAGGCCATCGTGGATCCGCAGCAGGCGCCAGCGTCCGCTGCCCACATGCCGGGTCAGGTCAAGGGTGAGGCTTTCCTGGCCGGGGGAATCTGCCCGGCGCACCTGGACCCGCCAGATCTCATGGTCCACCAGGCCCGGGCCGCTCCCCAGGGGTGCGCGCTGCTCTTCCGCCCACCATTGGCGCCGCTCGTACCAGCGGACCGGTTCCGCACAGACGGTGTAGTGGTGGCCGGCCCAGTCGAGTTCCAGGGGCTGGCCGGAGGGTGCGCAGACGACGTCCACCGACTCGCTGAACATGCCCATCGCGCCTCCCTGCCCACACCATCTGTAAAGCTCACCAGTAACTATTCGAACACATATTCGAACAACTCCAGTCTACGACGGTGCCGGGGCAAAACCTAGATCGGGGGTGGACGGACGCAGGCACAGGTAGCAGGATTGAGCCATGAGCTCCCATAACGCACTTCTCAAGCACGTAAGCATCGCCGCCGAGGACAAGTCCTTGGTGGCGAAGTTCGATATAGACGGAAATATCCCCGGTCAGGGCGCCTACGTTGTGGGGCTAGTGGCAGCAACCCCGGATCACTCCCACCAGCGACGAATGGGGATCGAGTTCATGAACGGGGAGGCCGTGTCCTTCTACTGCTTCAGCCACGACGGCACGGAGGAAAACTTTGACCTCAAGGGCGTGGAGCACTCCGGCAACACCATCACCGGGTACTTCCCGATCAGCACCATCATGGGCCTGGCCAAGGGCCACCTCATGACGGCGTTCAGCGACTGCGACGGCCGCGACTACCAGGCGAACGTCCCGGTGGAGGAATCCCTCTAGGCTCCCGGGCCTAGGAGCTGGCTTTGTAGACTTCCAGTTCGAGCGTGATGAAGGCGTCGATCATGGCCCGGTAGGTCTTCTCAACGAGTTCGACGTCGATGTCCTTCTGTTCCGCCGTGGCGCGGACGTGCTCGATAACCCGCTCCACGCGGCCGGGGGCACGGACCTCGGCGCTATCGGACTTCAGGGTTCCGGCGATCCGGATCAGGCGCTCGCGGCGTCCGATCAGCGACACGATCTGCTCGTCCACCTCGTCAACAGCCACCCGCACGGCGGCGAGCTGTTCCCGGTCGGCCTTGGCAGCTTTGTCGTTTTCGTGATTTGTGGACATGTCAATGACAGTATCGAAAGATGCAGCCACGAGTCGATTTAATTTCCCTGGGCGTCCGCAGTGTTGACGCCTCCCGCAGTTTCTATGTCGACGGTCTGGGCTGGCCCGTGCACCGGGAAGTCCGCGGCGAGGTCCTCTTCATCCAGGCCAATCACGGCCTGATCCTCTCGCTCTGGGACGCCGGGCAGATGCAGGCCGAAGCCGCCACTGATCCCCCCGCCGGCCGCCCCTGCATCACGCTGAGCCACAACCTGGCCAGCGCGGCGGAAGTCGACCGGGTGATGGCGGAGGCGCAGGCGGCCGGGGCGGAAATCGTCGCCAGGCCGAAGACGCAGTCCTGGGGCGGTTACACCGGCTACTTCGCCGATCCCGACGGCTACCGCTGGGAAGTGGCGTTCAATCCCGGCTGGGCGGTCGACGGCGGCGGCAACGTGACGCTCTGACGGCAGCTAGCGAAGAGACACCGAAAGCCGGCGTTCCAACAGCGGCGGGTCAAAGCGGGCATCCTGCTTGGTTTCTCCGTCCTGGCACCAGCCATGTCTTTCGTAAAAGCGCATGGCGCGGTCGTTGCCGTCAGCGACCCAGAGATATGCACTTTCGTATCCCATGGCCCGAAGGCCGCCCATCGACGCCAGTAACAGTTCGGAGCCCAGTCCACGGGACCAATACGCCGGCGCAAGGTTCAAGGCATGGAGTTCCCCGGTCCCCTCCGCCACATCATCCCGCGGCCTCCCGAATCCAGACCAGCCCACCGCAGCGCCCTCGGCTGTCACGGCCAGACGGCGGACGCTTCGATCGGTATCCCCGAGGATCCCGGCCCAACTCCGGGTGAGCCGCTCGACGTCCATTCCTGCAAGATAGCCGGCATCAAGAATCCCTGCGTAGGCCGCACGCCAGGCCAGGATCTGGGAAGACGCAAAGTCCGGAGCGTCGCTGTGGACTGCCTCCCGAATCGAATAGTTGATCTTCACGTCAAAGTCCCCCTGCCGGGCTGGTGCGGGCGGATCCTGCACCGCTCCCTGGGCGGCATCCTACCCTCGCCCTGGGGCCCAGGGATGGAACGGAAGCCACCAAATCCCTGTACGGATGGGCTTCAGCAGAAGGTGCCGATTGTGACCAAGGGCACAAGGACCCTATTGGGCTGTCGGACGGCGCCGCTAACGTTGCTTGGAGCACACGGCGGCACGCTTTTCGAGCCGGTGTGCAGTGGGCTACGAACAGCGGGGGTGCCGCGTCTCTACGGCGGCACCCCGCAGCTTCCGAAGCAACGGAAAGAAGGTTCCCGGGGGGATCGCGCCCCGCAGGTTGAGCAGCCGTCCCAGCTGTGTGGCCTTAGCCATCCGTCGCAGCCTTAAGTTCCGTCGGGATGGCCGCGGCAATGCCGGCGGCAACCTCCTGCGCTGTGAGTCGGGACGTGTCGATAACCAGGTCGGCGCCAGAGATCATCCAGTCCCGGGAGGCGGAATACTCTGCGATGTGGTCCATCCGCCACTGCCTGCCGGTTAATTCCAGCTGATCATTCTCAATCCGGTGCCGAAGGCTGGCTTCGTCCGCGTCCAGCACGACATGGAATATCTGCTCGCCGAGGCCGCTGAACGTCTCTTTCAGTTCTCCCCAGTACTCCTGCCGCAACACGGTCTGCACTGCCACGAGGTGTTGTCCGGTCTGCCGGCGGATTGCCACCGCAGTAGCCGGGACCAAGGCGCGCCACGCGGGCAGGTCCTGGAAGTCGGTGAATGCCTGGTCCTTCAAGCTGTGCACGAGCATGTAGCCGACCACCTCAGGATCAAAGTGCCGCAGAGCAGGAAGCCTCTCCACGAGCGCCGTACCAGCGGTCGTCTTCCCCACGCCGAAGGTTCCGTTGATCCAGATCATCATGCGCTCGACGGTACCTTCGCCCCGGGGAGGCCGGCGGACCGGACCGGGCGTGTCCCGGAAGCGACCGCCAGGCTCGTGCGGGCCGGGCCGTCACGAATTCAGGTGCCGGTCTTCCAGCCGGTAGTCGAGGAAGTGGCCGAAGAACGGATCGTGGGCCACCGGGTCCGCCCCGGACGCTGCCGTGTTCACGAGCCAGTCGATCTGCCGCGGAATTGTCCCGGCGTAGGTTCCGACCGGTTCGTAGCCGAGTTCGAGGGAAGCACCGGTACTCAGTACCACCGGCGGCCGGAAATCCCACGGATGGTCGCCCAGGCCCTCGGGAGCGGTTTCGTCGAGCAGTACTTCATCCCATTGGTGACCGAGGTGCCGGGCGATTGTCTGTGCGATCTGACGGGCATTCGGCGCGTCCGGGTCGGCACTGTTGAGAATGCGCACACCCGGCCTGGACGAAATGCATTCCACGAGGGCGGCCGTGTTCACCGCGGCTGTGGTGTGGTCGCCGCCGTGGCCGGCGTGCGCGAGGAACACCGCCGGGCGTTTGTCGAGGACCCGCTTCACGAACATCCATTCCCGGGGACGCCCGGCGCCTTCGCCGTGAACCTTGGACGCCCGGATCACGGTCACGGGATGGCCGCTATCCAGCAGGGCGTGCTCCGCGGCAACTTTATTGGCCCCGTAACCTTCGCGGGAGTCGTAGTCTCCCCCGCCGGGGTCCATGGTCGGGTGGTTCTCGGTGATGGGGGCCTCGAAGCGGGGAGCGACGTCGGAGTTGACGTGGTTGCCGGCGGCGTCGACATAGACGGCTTTGCTGGACAGCATGACGGTCGCGGTCACATCCCCCAGATGCGGTATGAGCGTCGCGGCATCGTCCGCCATGAAACACACACCGTCCACCAGGAGGTCGGCGCCGCGTCCAATCACCGTCGCCAGGGCCGCACTGTCGCGACGATCGGAGGCGAAAAAACGCACTCCCGCGTCCGCGAGGTCGGCCGGCATCCTGCGGCCGTCGCGGCCCGTGACGTCCACTGCCCACCCGGCTTTGATAAGCCGCCACGCGATGGCGCGGCCGAGCACTCCAGTGCCCCCAAGGATTACGGCCCGTTTCATCCGTCCACTCTAGGCGCGGCGCCACCGCCGGGCGCTTCGCTTCGGGCTAGAACAGGCTTCCCACCGGCTGGATGAGTTCCGGGGAGTCGTTCTTTACGTTTCCGACGGCGGTGCCGACGGCGTCGATCGTCCAGCCTTCCGCGACGTCGTGCGCCCCGGCACGGACCAGATCCACCAGTCCGGCGGCGTCGTCGGCCTGCGGGTCCAGCCACGCCTGCATCGTCCCCCGGTCCATCGGCAGAGGAACCCGGTCGTGCAGGGCCGTGAGTTCGGCCAGCATTCCCCCGGCATAGCCCTCCGGCGGCGAGTCAGTGGTCATAATCGACGTCGAGAGCAGCCAGCGCTCCGGGTCGTCCTCGGCCTTGGACGGGTCCTTCCACCATTCGTAGAGTCCGGCGAAGACGATCGGGCGGCCGTCCCTCGGGTGCACGTAGTAGGGCTGCTTGCCGCGGCCTTCGCCCTTCCATTCGTAGTAGCCGTCGGCGGGGACCGCGCAGCGACGGGCCCGGGTGGCCTTCCGGAACGCCGGCTTCTCCAGCACGCTCTCGCTGCGGGCGTTGATCATCTTCGAGCCGATCCGCGGGTCCTTGGCCCAGGAGGGCACCAGTCCCCAGCGCGCCAGGTGAAGCTGCCGGACCGGCTCCCCGTCCACCAGCCGTTCGAGCAGGATCGGCACGTCCGCCGTCGGGGCGACATTCCACGACGGCGGAACCGCGATCTCCTCCTCGAGTTCCGCGTCGAACTCGGCCAGCAGGTCTCCGACGGCCCGGGCCATCACGTAGCGTCCACACATGGCACCAGCATGCCACCGCGCCCAATCCCTGTCATCCGCCGCGGCGTCCTGCGTGCTCACTCGCCCAATCACACCGTCCCCTAGACTCCGTGCATGGCAAAGACTGCGACCGTGGTGCTGATGTGTGGACTGCCCGGCTCGGGCAAGACCAGCTACGCGAAGACGCTCGAACGCACCGGGTACGTCCGCCTCTCCGTTGACGAGGAGATGTGGCGCCTGGACCGGGCCCTGGCGGCCCGCTTCGGCACCCCGGAGTACTTCGAATTCACGCTCGCCGTGGAACGACAGGTGCGTTCCCGCCTTGTGGATCTGATATCAGAGGGCCGCGACGTCGTTGTCGACCTTTCCTTCTGGTCCCGCCGGCGGCGCGAGGAATACAAAGCGGTCATCACAGCCCACGGCGCCGCTTGGCAAGTCGTGTATCTGGACGTACCCCGGAACGAACTGCTCCGGCGTCTTGCGCTGCGTCAGCTGGACCCGGGACCGAACTCAGCGCCGGTCGGACCGGACGACCTGGACAGGTTTCTGGCCGGCTTCGAAGCCCCCGCGGATGAGGGCGAGACCATCATCCGCCTGTGACCGCGCCCGCCCTGCGGGAATACCGGTCCCCGGGTTACGGTTGTTGGCAGTAATGTACGATTTTTTGTCGCAAACGGCGCTGCCACCGCGCGCCGTCAACCAGCTTGAGGAGAACTTCGTGGACTTCACCCCCGAATCCGGCACCATCACCATGTTTTCGACCACCTGGTGCGGCTACTGCAACCGCCTGAAGAAGCAGCTGGACGCCCAGGGCATCGGGTACACCGAGATCAACATCGAGGAAGTGGACGGCACCGCAGATCTCGTGGAGAAGCTCAACGGAGGCAACCGCACCGTTCCCACCGTGCTGTTCCCGGACGGCACCGCCGCCACCAACCCCTCCGCTGCCGAGGTCAAGAGCCGCCTCGCGGCCTAAGGCGCACCCCTGAACAGATGACGACGACGGCGCGGCCACCCACGGGGGGCCGCGCCGCACCGCGTTGTACGGCAGAATCTTGCGTGAGCGAAGTCTTGCGTGACAGAAGCTTTGAGACACGAGTATTTGCGGCCAGAACCGCGACCGAGCAGAGGAGCTATTTCCATGGTCCATAAAGTCAAAGGCGCAGTAGTCCGCTCCAAGGGAGGACCCGTCACCCTGGAGACCATCCTGGTCCCGGATCCCGGACCCGGCGAGGCCCTGGTGGACATTCTCACCTGCGGTGTCTGCCACACCGACCTGCACTACAAGCAGGGCGCCATCAACGACGACTTCCCGTTCCTGCTCGGCCACGAGGCCACCGGTGTCGTCAGCGCCGTGGGCCCGGACGTCACCGAGGTGGCCCCGGGCGACCGCGTGGTGCTGAACTGGCGCGCCGTCTGCGGCGAATGCCGTGCCTGCGCCAAGGGCCAGCCGCAGTACTGCTTCAACACGCACAACGCCGCCCAGAAGATGACGCTCGAGGACGGCACCGAACTCACCGCGGCGCTCGGCATCGGCGCCTTCGCTGAGAAGACCCTCGTCGCCGCCGGTCAGTGCACCAAGGTGGATCCCGAGGCTGACCCGGCCGCCGTCGGCCTGCTCGGCTGCGGCGTGATGGCAGGCATCGGCGCCGCCATCAACACCGGAAACGTCAAGCGCGGCGATTCCGTCGCCGTCATCGGCTGCGGCGGCGTGGGCGTGGCGGCCGTTGCCGGCGCCGCGCTTGCCGGCGCCACCACGGTGATCGCCGTCGACATTGACCCGAAGAAGCTCGAACGCGCCAAGGACCTCGGAGCAACCCACACCGTGGACTCCTCCGCCGTCGACCCGGTCGAGGCGATCCGCGAACTGACCGGCGGCTTCGGCGCCGACGTCGTGATCGACGCCGTCGGTCGTCCCGAGACCTACAAGCAGGCGTTCTACGCCCGCGACCTCGCCGGCACCGTGGTCCTCGTGGGCGTACCCAGCCCCGAAATGACCCTGGAACTGCCGCTCCTGGACGTGTTCGGCCGCGGCGGCTCGCTCAAGTCCTCGTGGTACGGCGACTGCCTCCCCTCGCGGGACTTCCCCATGCTGATCGACCTCTACCGGCAGGGCAAGCTGGACCTGGACGCCTTCGTCACGGAGCGGATCACCATCGACCAGATCGAGGAAGCCTTCGACAAGATGCACTCCGGCTCGGTGCTGCGCTCGGTCGTGGAACTGTGAGCGGCGGGCCCGTGAACGGCCTCCGGATCGACCGGCTGGTCACCTCGGGCACCTTCTCGCTCGACGGCGGCACCTGGGACGTGGACAACAACGTCTGGGTCGTGGGCAACGACGCCGAATGCGTTGTCATCGACCCGGCGCACGACCCCGACGCCGTCGAGGCAGCGGTCGCCGGCCGCAAGGTCACCGCGATCCTGCTCACGCACGGCCACGATGATCACATCGCCGCCGTCGGCGAGGTCCGCCAGCGCGTCAACGCGCCCGTGTACCTCAACCGCGAGGACTGGATGCTCTGGGAGCGGGTGTTCCCGGGAACCGAACCGGACCACGCGATCGAGGACGGAGACACCTTCGACGTCGCCGGCGCACGGCTCGTGGCGCTGCACACGCCGGGACATTCCCCCGGCTCCATGTGCTTCTCCCTCGAGAGCGAGGGCACCGTGTTCAGCGGCGACACCCTGTTCCAGGGCGGACCGGGTGCCACCGGCCGGTCCTACAGCGATTTCCCCACCATCATCGAGTCCATCCAGGCCCGGTTGCTGACCCTGCCGGCGGAAACGGTGGTGCGGACCGGCCACGGCGATCCGACAACGGTCGGCGCCGAGGCGCCGCAGCTGCAGGAATGGATCGCCCGGGGCCACTAACTGACTCGCAGCAGGGGCCGTTTTGAGCGCTGAGAACGGCCCCTGCTGCCAGCTAGATGGACCCGCCGTTCCTGGCCCGCGCCGGTCTCAGCCGAGCAGGCTGCCGAAGTCGCAGTAGGCCAGGGTGGCGTAGCGGGCGTAGGTGCCGATCACGGCCGCCTCGATGGCGTCCACGTCCAGGTGCGGGACAAGGTCATTGACGGCACCTGCCGTGGCCGGGTCCCAGTCCAGGCCGAGGGCGGCGTAACTGGCCTCCAGCACCGCGCGGATCGGGGCCGAGTTCTCCACCACGATGACGGAGCTGAACAGCCAGCCGCCGGCGACCACCCGCTGGGCCGTGCCGATCAGCTTGAGCTGGTGCTGCGGAAACTCCGGGTCCTGGCCGTGGACACTGAATTCCCCGGGGCAGTACTCGCCGGGGATCTCCCCCACCGCGGCGTCGACGCCGGCGCTGCGCAGGGCACTGGCCAGCAGCTCGCCGAAGAAGGAAAACCGTCGCTTGGCCCCGGCGATCGCGTCCGAGTCCGGTTCCAGGTGGTCGATCACCAGGGTTCCCTGATGGTACGCCGCGGCGCGTCCCCCCGCCTTGCGGACCAGCGGTTCGAAGTCCAGTTCGCGGCAGGCCTGCGCGGCGGCCTCAAAACCCGGCAGGTGCGTGTCCCGCTGCCCGAAGGCCACGGTGGGCGCCGGCCGGTACAGCCTGATCATGGGGCCCACACCGCCGGTTTTGACCTTCCGCAGCAGCTCCAGGGCGAGGTCCAGGTCCGCGGCGGCGCCCAGGGATGCCTCCTGCCGGAATATCGTCAGCGTCCGCGCTGCGTCTGCGGCCTCCGGCATCTTGTTATGCTCCCATATGGTCATTTTGCAGTTCCTCGTTGTAGCCGCCGCGTTCGCCGTTATCGATTCCGTCTGGCTCAAGTCGATGAGCAAGTTTTACCGGCGCCATCTGGGGCACCTCATGGCGGACAAGCCCCATCTAGGGTACGCCGTCGCCTTCTATGTCCTGTACATCGCGGGGATCGTCTTCTTCGCCCTCCGGCCGGCGCTCGACGGCGGCAGCTGGCTCACGGCGCTCGGGTACGGTGCGGCGCTGGGCACCTTCGCCTACGCCACCTACGACCTCACCAACGCCGCGACCCTGAAGAACTGGCCGCTCATCATTGTGGTCGCGGACATTGCCTGGGGTGCCGTGCTGACGGGCCTGGCCACCGTAGTCGGCTGGCTCGTCTTCCACTAATACCGGCACCGGCCGGCCAGAGCCGGCCGCCCGGCCGCCGCGGGACGACCGGCGGGACCGGCTGAGCCCTACGACTTCCGGAGCGTCAGGATCTGCTCGGCGCGGCCGAACGGCCCGGTGAGGTCGTGGAGCACGGTCGAGGTCAGTCCGATCCCGTCCGTGCCGAAGGACACCTCGTTGTCCAGCCCCAGCCACTCCCCTTCGGGGCGCCGGTACATGTGGATCTGGAGGTCCAGGTTGGGGAAGGAGTAGCTGCCCTTGCCCGGGGGAACGCGGGCGGCAATGCCGTTGGCGGTGTCCACCAGGCCGACCAGCCGGGCGAGGTCGCTGTTGTCCTTCCGGTCCGTCAGCGGATGCCCGGTGTGCAGCCAGACCGTGCCCGACCCGGCGCGGTGCCCGGCGGCGATCCGCATGTCCAGCGACGCGATGTAGCCGCCCGGCCAGATGCTCGCGGCGTCGTAGGGTTCGCAGTCCTCCGGCGCGGGAATCCTGGGATCCTCAAAGGCCGCGATGGCGCTGGTGTCGGAGGTGATCATCCGCCACGCCGTGGCGCGGATCGCGGTGCGGCCGCCGGCGGTCAGCTCGGCCTGCACCAGTTCGATCGTCCGGCCCGGGCGGAGGGTCGTGGTGACGACCTCGAACTCGCCGCCGGGAATCAGGCCAAGAATCTCGTAGCTCAGGCGCGCCATCCGCATGTCGTCGCGCGGCTCATGCCGGTCCAGGCAGTCGGCCATGATGCCGGAGGCGGGAGCCATGTGCTGCTCGTGCTCATTCCAGGCGCCCTGGGCGTGGATGGTGGAGCGGAAACGCCCGCCGCCCAGTACCTCGTAGTAGAAGTCGCCCTCGGCAAGCTCCGGTTGTTCAGCAGTCATCAACGTCTGCCCTTTCGCGTGGCTGGTAATCCCAGAACACACTATCGCTTCCGTGCCGGGGCCAGGCCCACGGCGCAGCCAGCCTGCGCCGCCACTGCCGAACCTTTCACAACTTCCCCTATACCGGGGCCTCATGGCCGGTATAAGTCCGCCACCGTCAACTCACAGGGCGGCGGGACTCTCGACGGGGCGCAGGAGCAGGGCACCGTCGCCGCGGGCGAGTACACGGCAGCGCGGGGCCCCGGCGGCCGCTAGGCACACACGAAGGGGCCGCGCCCACTGCGCGGCCCCCGTCGTGCCATATGAAGCCCTGTGTGCCGGCGTGTCAGGCCTCGACGCGGACGCCCCGCCAGAAGGCCACATGGTCCTTGATATGCCCGGCGTCGGACTTCGGCTCGGCGTAGAACCAGGCGGCGTCCTGGTTCCGCTGGCCGTCCACCACAAGGCTGTAGTAGCCGGCCTGGCCCTTCCAGGGGCAGAAACTGCTGTGGCTGCTGTCCTCCAGGTACGCGGGGTTGACCGAGGAGCGCGGGAAATAATGGTTTCCCTCCACCATGACCGTGCTGTCACTCTCCGCGATGACCGCGCCGTTCCACATTGCCTTTGCCATGGTGTTGTCTCCTGCTCGTAGCCGGGAAGTGCATTACGCCGGGCAGCCGTGGCCGCCCGTCAGTGGCTCAACGACCGGGCCGACCCATTGATTCCGCTGTCTTCCCGCCCGCACGCGCGGCCGCCGGTCCCACTCGATTGGCTGGACTGGGTAGACTCGGAATCAGACTTTCCGCGACTATTCCACCGAAGAGGTGCTCCCCTGATTCGAGTCATCAGCTACAACCTGCGAAAGCACCATGCCATCGGTGAGCTGGTTGACCTGGCCCGCAATTTTGAGATTGATGCCCTGTGTCTCCAGGAGTGCGACACGAACGACCTTCCGGACACCATAGGTGACCTGCACCTTGCCGACGCCACCAAGGGCAACCGGCTGGGCCTGGCGATCTACTACCGCATGGACCGGTTCACGGCGTACGAGACGAAGACCTTCGCGCTGAAGAAATCGCTGCACGACCGCGTCCTGTCCCCCGCGCACGAGCGGCTGATCGGCACCCGGGTGATCGACAATGAGACGGACCACGACCTCGTCATCGCGTCGTTCCACGCGGCCCCGCTGACGGCGTCGAACTCGCTGCGGCGAAACCAGATCCATGCCGCGCACGCGGAACTGCTCAGCATGGGCGGGGGCCTGATGTCCCTGATGGTGGGCGACTTCAACTACCCCTTCTTCACCACGAAGCTCACGGCCCAGATGAAGGATGCCGGCTACGACCTGACCCTCAGTGACCGGCGGACGTACACGCGGTACAAGGTCTTCAAGGGCCACTTCGACTTCGCCACCTCCCAGGGGCTCAACATCGAGAATGTCGAAACCCTGCCGCGCGGGGCATCGGACCACCTCCCCATCCTTATTTCGGCGGAGTACGGCCAGGACGCGCCGGTGGCCGGCGACTCCGCGGCCCCTGCCGCGTAGCCAGGGCCACCGTGCGCGGCGCCAGGGCACTGAAACTCCCGCCCGGCCTCAGGATGATGCGGGACTATGAACGCCCCTGGCTGAAATCCGATCTGGCCTCCGGCGCCGCCCTCAGCGCGTTCCTTATTCCGGCCGGCATGGCCTACGCCGAGGCAGCCGGGCTGCCGGCCGTCACGGGACTCTATGCCTCGATCATCCCCCTGCTCGCCTACGCGGTCTTCGGGCCTTCGCGGGTCCTGATCATCGGACCGGATTCCAGCCTGGCACCGATGATCGCCGCCGCCGTCCTGCCGCTGGCCGGCAAGGATCCGGACGAAGCAGTGGCCCTCGCCGGCCTCCTGGCCCTGCTGATCGGAGGCCTGCTGCTGGTCGGCAAGGTCTTCAGACTGGGGTTCGTCACCGGGCTGCTGTCCAAGCCCATCCGCGTCGGCTACCTCAACGGAATCGCGATTGTCATCATGCTGAGCCAGCTGCCCAAGCTGCTCGGCATGTCGGGCACGGGCGGGTCACTGGTCAACAGCGCCACCGGGACGGCGCAGGCGGTGGCCCAGGGCGGCATCAATCCGTTGGCGCTGCTGTTCGGTGCCGGCACCATCGCCGTCATCGTCGGATGCCGCTTCCTGCCGTGGAAGCTCCCGGGTGTACTGCTCGCCGTCGTGGCCGCCACGGCGCTGACGGCCCTCCTGGACCTGACGGCGGCGCTCCCCACAGTGGGGGCCCTGCCCCAGGGCCTGCCGGCTCCGGCCCTCGGCGGTATCACCATGGACGACGTGATCGCCCTGCTCGGCCCGGCAGCGGGCATCGCGCTGATCGCCTTTGCCGATACCACGGTGCTCTCCAAGAGCTTCGCCGCCCGGAGCGGTGTCCAGGTGGACGGGAACCAGGAAATGGGAGCCCTCGGCGTGGCGAACATGGCCAGCGGCCTCTTTGGCGGGTTTCCGATCTCCGGCAGCACCTCCCGCACCCCGATCGCCGTCGAGGCCGGCGCCAAGAGCCCGCTGAGCGGAGCCGTTGCCGCCGCCCTGGTGGTGCTGTTCATGATCCTGGCACCCGGACTGACGACCTTCCTCCCCTCCAGCGTGCTGGCCGGAGTCGTGATGGTCGCCGCGGCGTCGATCCTCGACGTGAAAACGCTCCTCCGGCTGCTGCGGATGAGCCGGACCGAGGCCGCGCTGCTGGTCGCGACCTTCCTGGGCGTCGCCTTTGTGGGGGTGCTCGAAGGCATCGTGGTCGCGATCGGCCTGTCCCTGATCGCTTTTGTGCTGCGCGCCCTCGACCCTTACCGCACCGAACTGGGCAGTGTGGGAGACGTGCCCGGGTACCACGACCTGACCCGGCACCCCGAGGGCCAGCGCGTCCCCGGGCTCGTGATTGCGCGCTTCGACGCCCCGCTGTTCTTTGCCAACGGCGCCGTCTTCACCGAACACATCCGCACGCTCGTGGCCAACGCCCCGGAACCGGTCCGGTGGGTGATCGTGGCCTCGGAGGCCATCACCGGCCTGGACACCACCGCCCTGGATGACCTCGTGGCCCTCGACGACGAGCTGGCGAAGCGCGGCATCAGCCTGGTCTTCGCCGAAATGAAGGGCCCCATCAAGGACCGCCTGATCCGGTTCGGCGTCAGCAGCCGGTTCGGCGCGGACCATTTCTTCCCCACCGTCACCAACGCGGTGCGGAGCTACAAGAGGGCGTTCGAGCTGGAATAGGGCCCCCCGGCGCCTCAGCCCAGCAGCGGGATCACATCGATCCTGCCGTCCGGGCTGACCGTCACGAGCACCTGTTTTCCGGTGACACCCTCGAGTTCCCCGGCAAGCCGGCCGGCGAGCTGGCCGTCGTCGGCAGCGGCAGCGGCGCCGGCCCCGACGTCGGCCCGCCTCCAGACGGTCACCCCGGCCCCCGTGACGTCCTCGATGGCCCGGTGCAGCGGCGCCGGATCGGTGCCGGTCACCAGGACGACGTGGCCGATCGTCCGCTTCCGGGCGGGCTGCGCCGCCGCGAGGACGGCACGTTCGTGGCGCCACACGGCGAAGTGGTAACCGGCGACGAGGCCGGTGGCCACCAGCAGACCCAGCGGGGCCCGGATCCTGTCGACAACGCTGCCGCCCGAGATGTCGCCCAGGACGTACTCGAACATCCGGTAGCCGATGACCAGCAGGGTGATGACGGCGACCACGGCGCTGAGGCCGAACACCACAATCAGGTAGATCCGGCGGGCGTTCTGCCAGTTCCCGGTGTCGCCGGCAGGGCCGGGCGCCGCCGCCGAAGGGGTCCTCTCCAGGGGCTTCCAGGTGAGCCACCAGACCACGCCGCCAACCAGGAGCGAACTGATGCCGCCTAGCAGGAGGGTGCGTGCCCCCGAGCCCGCCAGCGGGTTCGCCGCCATGGCCAGGGCGGCGTTCACGATCACGCCGATCCCGGAGGCGGCGGCCACCAGGGCGACGCCGGACGTCACCAGCCGGCTTCCCTGCCGGATGGCTTCGGAACTGTCGCGGGCCAGGCCGCGGTGGTACACCCAGACCAGTGACCCGATCGCTGCGGCGGCGACGGCCGGCGCCAGCGGCTCGAGCAGCTGGTTCATCGGTTCGGTGCGGTCGAAGGCGAGCCGCAGCAGGACGAACACCGTGACCCCCGCACCGCCGAGGGTCAGCACCCCGGCGCCGAGGACCCCGACGGCGATGAGCCCGACGCTGGCGAGATCGCCGCGCAGCCGCCGGCCGCCGTCGTGCTGCCAGTGCCACCACCAGACCAGACAGCCGCCCGCGGCCCAGACGAGGGACTGCAGTGCGGACACCCACCAGGGCTTGCCCACCGCCGAGGCCGCCAGCGCGCCGCGGAGCGCGGCATCCAGCAGGACCGACAGGGCTGAGACGGCGCCGCTGACCCCGATCACGAGCCCGATGTAGCTGCTGAGGACCGTGGGGGCGTCGGCTATGTCCACGGGCCGCTTCCGCGGGTGCCGCCACATCCACCGGTGCCAGGCCCAGACGGCTGCCCACACCAGCCCGGTGGCCAGGGACGGGCGCCACTGCAGCGACCGGCCGGAGATCAGCGTGGTCACCGTGCTGAGCAGGTTGCTCGTCGCCAGCACCAGGGAAAGCACGTAGGCGCCGGTCACATACAGGCCCCAGCCGACGGACGCCCGCTCCGCCTCGTCGTCCAGGCGCCGCCAGACAACCCACCACAGGAGCGCGGCCAAGGGTCCGCCGATCAGGGCGAAGGCCAGGGAGCGGGCCAGCCCGGCCACGTCCCCGGTGGCCAGCACGGTGTCCGCCACGAGGAGCCGCCCCAGCAGTCCGCTGAGCCCGACGGCGGCGACCACCACGAGGGCGAAGAGCAGGAGGTAGGTGATGAGGCGGCGGACGGTCCGCTGGGCTCCGCCCACGGCGGAGACAGCGCTCATCACTTCACCGCCGGGTTCTGGCACACCGTCAGCTGCCAGGGGGCCCTGTCGATCAGCCACTTGTCCCCTGTCTTGACCAGGTCGAAGCCGTCCTCGATCTGGTACTCGGCACTTCCGAACGGCCCGCCGCCCTCGGACACGGTGATCAGCACCTTCACGTCCGCCGAGGCCGGCCGCTCGGTCGTTGAGACGAGGGTGACGCGGAGGTTGTCCCCCGGCATCCGTTCCATGGTGGTGCTGCAACGGTTCTTGGCGGCGTCGGTCAGGTAGGCGGCCGCGGCAGCCTCGTCCCCGGCGATCACGGCGGCGGAATACCGCTGGACCACCCCGGCGGGAGTGGCCTCGTCCACCGGTGCCGGCTCGCCACGGGTGAACACCACAATCAGGGCGACGACCACGATGACGGCAATTGCGGCAAGAATGGCTAGCAGCGTGCGGTCCGGCCGGCGCGGCTCTGCTGCGGTCCCCGCGCCCGGCGGTGCTTCCGTTGCCCGCCCGGCCGGTTCTGCTGCCGGTACTGCCGCCGGCGGTGCTGCCGGTTCGGGCACATCCGGCTCGGGTTCTTTAGCCTCTGGACTCATGCCGTCAGTATGTAGCAACCGGGGCGCGCCGTCATGGTGTCTTTCGGCCCGTCCCGCCCTGACCTGCATTGACGCCGGCGCCGGACGGCTCTGGCCATCGGCCGGCGCCACCCCCGAAAGACAGGTCCCCGCTCGGCGCGGGCACGTCGACGCGGCCCCCAGCAGGCACTACGCTCGGGAAATGGGTATCGTGCGGAAAGTCCTGGGCCTCCTCGCTCTGGTGCTGATCGGGCTGGTTGGGACCGGGCCGGTGGCGCAGGCCGTCACGCCGGTGGACATCGTCGTGGAGGACCAGGCCGGGGTGCTGGACCGGAACACCCTCCTGCCGGCCGTGCAGGCGATCGATTTCTACCAGCCCACCAAAGTGGCCGTCTACACCTACAACGGTTCGGCGTCGGACAACCTCAACGAGGAAGTGCTGCGCTTTGCCCGCACCGCGCATCCGGAATGGATCAGCGAGGACGGACAAAAGTGGGCGAACGGGCTCTTCATCTTCGCCCTGGACCCGGTGGGCCAGCACGTAGGGACGTACACGGGTGAGGACCGGAAGGTCTCGCCCGAACAGCGCGAGGACATCCAGGAGGCCTCCAAGGAACTCTTTCGCGATGCCCAGTGGACGGACGGCACCATCGCCGGGATCCAGCGCGGCGCGGAACTGATCAATCAGCCGTGGTACCGCTCCACGGCCTTCCTCGTCGTGGCGTGGGGCAGTGTCGCGGCCGCCGTCGCGGGCGCCGGCACCTGGCTGATCGTGCGCTGGCGGACCCGGGTGGACAGCCGCAAGGAACTGGCCCGCGGCGACGCCAGCTACTCCAACGTCAGCATGGACCTCCAGGTCACGGAGCTCAACGCCGGCACCATCCCGGAAGCCTCCCGCTACGGCAGCACCGTCCTCGAGAAGCACCGGACCTTTATGGCCAAGTACAACACCGCCACCGGCCTCGCCAACCAGGTCCATGCCCTGTCGCCCAAGGACCTGAGCAGGCGGCCGAACCTGAAGCTGGTCCGCCGCTACGCCGACGCCGCTGCTGAACTTGATGCCCTCGACGACGTCATTGCCGACACCAACGCCCTGTTGAACCGGGGCTCCGCCTGGGCCCCCGCCTGGGACCGGCAGCTGGCCCCCTTCCGCGCCGACCTGGCCGCGATCGAGCAGATGCTCAGCAAGCGCAACGCCGAGGGCGACTCCGCAACGGCCGCGGCCCTGCGCTCCTTCCGCGATGAAACCCACCGGGAGATCGAGCGGTGGACCACGGAACTCGCGGACGGAACCATCACGCCCGAGACGGCACTGGACCGGCTCCGGGACGCTCGCACCCACCTCTCCGAGCTGCTCAAGAACCACGCCGATACCGTGATTGCCGGCTTCGCCAAGAACGAGAAGGAATCCCGGCTCATGCACCAGGAGATGGAGGACGCACAGGCCGGAAGCAAGGCCAAGTACGGGCGCACGTACGAACCCAGCATCCTGGGCACCGTGTACCCCTCGTACTACTTCCTCTCCGTGCCGACGTTCAACTCAGGCTTCAACAGCGCTGTCAGCAGTGTCAGCAGCTCCCGCGGCGGCGGCGGCAGCACCACCGGCTACGGCAGCAGCGGCGGAAGCTTCTCCGGCTCCGGCAGTTCCTCGAGTTTCTAGCGCGGTCAGGCGCCCTTGCTGCTCTCGACGACGAAATCGCCGCCGGGGAACAGGATGGTCTCATGGCCGTCGTCAAATCTGACGTGATATGGCGGGGCCCCGTCGGCCCCCTTGACCTCCAGGATTTCGCCGTGCCGGTCCGATGACTCGACCGTTGTGCCACGGATGATGATGCGGTCTCCCTGGGCTGCTTTCATGGCATTCACCTCCCTTCTCCAGCGTACGGTTGTGTGTCCTCCGGGGGAACGGGCGCTTTCGTCAAAAGAGTCCGGTGGCGACTGTTTTGGTGAGTTCGTGGAAGACGCGGGCCCGGGTAGCCTCCCCGTCCCGGCCCAGCGTGTAGACGACAAACACATACGCCCGCTCCCCCTGCACCAGGATGCTCGCGTCGTGCAGGTTCCCGTAGAGCAGCCCGTACTTGTGGAAGACGCTGACCCCCGCGGGTGCGGCGGCCGGGATCAGTGTTTCGTAGTTGGTCTGCTGCATGTAGGACAGCAGCTGGGCGGTGTTGGCGGCGTTGAGCAGCCGGCCGCTGTACAGCTCAGACAGAATCGTGGCCATCTCGGCGGGCGTCAGGCTGTTCACGGTCCGGTCGTAGGGGATGCCCATCGAGGCGGCATAGTTGATCAGTCCCCTGTGGCCCACGGCGGCGAGGATCAGTGCCCACGAATCGTTGTTGCTCTGCTGGACCATTTGGCGGATCTGCTGGCCGGCGGTGGATGCCCCCATCGGGGTTGCCAGCGAGGCCTTGCCGGTTTCGACCAGATGGTAGTAGGCGGCGGCAGCGAGGATCTTTCCGGTGCTCGCGGCCACAAACTTGGTCTTGTCCCCGTATTCGTGCACCGTGCCGTCAGCCACATCGATCAGGGCCACACCCACCTGGTAGCCGCTGTTGGCCGCGATCACGGCATTGATTTCCGCGTCCAGCGCCGGCCCGATGGCGGGCGCGGGGGGCGTGACGACGGCGGGTGACGGCGTCGGAGGTGCTGCCGACGGCGTTGCGCCGCCGGACGCGGACAGCGGGTCGGCGGCACCGGCCGGGGCGGACACCGACGCGGCCGGCGCGGCCCCGGCGTCGACCGGATCCCTGGCCTGCATGGTGCCGTAAACAGCGCCGGCCGTGATCAGTCCGAGGACGGTCACCAGGGCAATCAGGAACTGCGGGCGGATCCCGCCCGTGAACCCCAGCAGGCGCGGCCCGGACCTACGGGTTGACTCTTGTGTGTGCCGGCCGCTGCTGTAGTGCCGGCCGGGTCCCCAGGATTCCACCGGTCTCAACCCCGGAACATCAACGGGGGCGCGACGTCGGCAGACGCCGCAGGCAGGCTCGTGGGCATGCTTTTCCTCCGAAAGTAACGAACCGCGGCGCGGCTCCAAATTTCCTGCATTCTTCTACCGGGCGGGCCGGAGTGCAAGTGGCCACGCCCGCGGGGTCCGGGATCAACCGGACAGCTCCCGTCGACGGAACCGGAGTTCCCGCAGGGCCCCGTGCAGCGGGGACCCCGTGAAAGGCAACTCCTCCAGTCTAATCCCGGCGGCCGCGGCAAGCGCGGTCCGGTTCGCTGCGACGGCGGCCCGCTCCGGCAGGCCCAGCGAACCGGCCAGCTCCGCCCAGTGCCTGGCCTTGAGGTGGCGGGTCTTGCCGGAGACCGGCAGCGCGAGGGTCTCGTCCCCGTACAGCAGGGTGCACGGGACATCGAAGACCGGGGCCATCACGAATCCGCGCGGGCTGCCCAGGACCGCGAGGTTTTTCGCGTGCAGGTCCCCGTTGCCCGTCAGCCAGGCAAAGACGAACTGCAAATAGAGGTTGCGGCTCGCGAGCAGCGGAGCCCTACACGCGGCGGCGAGTGCCGTTGCCACCTCCTCGGAGCTGACGCCGTACTTGGACGCCGGCGGCAGGCCCAGGACCTGCGTCCCGTCCTCCAGGGGCAGCCGGACCCAGGTTCCGGCCGGGCCCTTGACCCGGTCGAACCGTTCGACCAGCAGCCCCCGCAGGCCGTTCCGGTCCTGGATCACCGAGAATCTGGCGACCGGGATCTTCAGGGCCCGGGCCCCCTGCAGGTGCGCCGCCTCGTTCTCCACCAGGTGGGGATGCTCCGGCGGGTCGAGTTTGAGCAGGTAGCGGTGGCCCCTGACGGCCAGGGGCGTGGTCAGCATCGAGGCGCTGGTCTTGCGCTGGACGCCTGGCAGCCCGTGGAGGTCCACGGTGTTGACCAGGAGGGAGAAGTCCAGCGTCTCCGGCTTCGAGGTATCGGCCAGGGCCGGCGGGTCCGCCGGGATCTCGCCCGCCGGGACCACCTGGACGTCTCCGGGGACATCGGCCCCCACAGCCAGCAGCAGGGTCAGTTCATCGTCAAAGCTGGTCTTGGTCGCGTTCTTCAGCACGGAAAGCCGGTGACCCTCGGGAAGCAGCCCGGCGAAAAACGCCGGCAGTGCACCTCCCGGGGTTTCCACCGCCTCCCCGGTCCGCGGGAGGGAGAGGGCCACGGCCGGCCCGGTGCCGGCAAGGTACTCCGCGGTATAGCTGAACCGGACCCCGCCGAACCCGGTCCTGCTGAGGTGCCCGGCCAGGATCCCGCCCTTGTAGACGTCCGCATCCCGGACGAACTTCAGGTCCTGCAGTTCGGCTGCCATCAGCGCACTGTCAGCTGCAGGCCCAGGACATCGCTCACGGCCACCACGGCCCGAAGCGAGGGGTTGCCCGTCCCAGTCTCGATGGCCCGTACGGTGCGCACCGAGGTCCCGGCCAGATGGGCCAGGTCCTCCTGTGTGATCCCGGCATCCCTGCGGGCGCTCCGGATGCTGGCTCCAATCGACGACACATCACCCATTGGGCTGCTCCATTCGGCAGGATGTTGCCGGTTGCGGACATCCAGTCCTTCTATCGTGGGGCGTCGCTTCGGTTTCGGCAAGATGCTGCCGGTTCGGATCGCATTGCCCCGTTCGCCAGCGGCTGGACGTGCGGAACGGCAAGAAGCTGCCGCCCGGCGTCGGACGATCCCTCCCCTGCCGCGGCTGCAGGGTGCGGCGTACGCTGGGAGCCCGGCCGACAGCGAACAGAAGGAGCCCGTCATGCGCAAGGTCATCTTTATGATGCAGGTGTCCCTGGACGGATTTTTCGAGGGTCCGGAGCAGGATCTGAGCTGGCACCTGGTTGATGATGAACTGCACCGCCATTTCAACGACGAGCTGCGGACCATGGGCGGCTTCCTGGACGGCCGCGTCAGCTACCAGCTGATGGCCGATTTCTGGCCGACGGCAGACCAGGACCCCTCCAACCCGGCTCCGATGGTCGAGTTCGCGGGGATCTGGCGGGACATGCCGAAAATTGTGTATTCCAGAACCCTGGCGTCGGCCGGCTGGAATACCGAGGTGGTGCACGACGTGGTCGCCGAGGAGGTGGCCAGACTCAAGGACCAGCCCGGCGGTGATCTGGCGCTGGGCGGCGCCGATCTGGCGGCATCTTTCCGGCGGCTCGGGCTGATCGACGAGTACCGGATCTACGTGCACCCGGTCCTGATCGGACGGGGCAAGGCCCTGTTCCGCGAGACGGACGCGGTCACGCCGCTCCGGCTGCTGGAGGGCCGCACGTTCGGCAACGGCGTGGTGCTGCTGCGGTATGCGGTCGAGCCGGACCCCGGACACGCAGAAGACCGGTGATCCGCTGCCCCCAAGGCAACCGATCGACCGGCCTTCGACGTGCTGTTAGCGGTGCTGCTAGCCGGCGCGGACGAACGTCACGGAGCCGGTCGCGGTCAGCCAGGACAGCGGGTGCGTCATGGTGGCGTTGACGCCGTTCATTCCGCCGCTGATGGCCTGGCCGTTGCCGGCGTAGATCGCGACGTGGCCGGACTGGACGATGATGTCGCCGGGCAGGGGTGACGCGACGACCTTGCCGTACTTCAGGAAGGCCTGCGGGCCGATGTTGCCCACCGGGATGCCGGCCGAGTTCAGGGCCTTCTCCACGACAGCGGTGCAGTCCTGGGTGATGCCGATCTGGCCGTACGCCACGGCCAGCAGGGTGGCGTTCACTCCACCGGCTGCCGGGGCAGCTGCGGGGGCGGGTGCCGGTGCGGCCTGGACCTTGACGGTCGCCTTGGCAGCGGGGGCGGCGGCCGGGGCCGGCGCCGGTGCTGCGGGGGCCTTCGGGGCCGCCACGGGCTTGGGCGCCTCGACTACGGGCGCCGGCGTGGTGGCAACAGCCGGGCGCTCGAAGGTGATCTGGACTGTCGAGTCCGCCAGGACGGGCGCGGAGACCTGACCCTTGACGTCAACTGCCGACGCCGGTGCCGAGTCCCGCTCGGTCGGTACATCGGCTGCATTCGCGGCCATGGCGCCGCTGAGCACCATTCCGGAAGCGGCTACGAGAACCGCGGCCTGGCGGCCAATGGTGCTGGCGGTGCGGCGGTTGGTGCGAAGGGCGGCGCGTTTGGGCGCACGGGTATTGATAAAAGTCATTGAAAGAGCCTCTCCCAATGCCTGCGAGGTGAGCTGTCGGATTCGGATGGGAGGCACCCGGCCGCGTTGGCCCGTTCATGACGGACCGTGCGGCTTCACCCCAAGACCCCTGGAGAACAGCGGGTCAAAATTGGTTTCCCCGTCTCTGCCGGACGTTGCTGCGAGTTATCCCCAGGCCGCGGCAGAGTTAGGCAATCGGCTGGGAAGAGCCCGTCTCGGAAACAACAGGCACCTAACAACGGTAACGGAATGATTACGGGCTGTCACATCGAGCCCAGGTCGGCCTGTGGCCGCCGTTTGTGCTACGGACGCCGCTGGAACCTGCCCCGGGCATAGGATGATGCCATCACCGTTCGCCCGAAACGGAGGCCCGAAAATGGACAGCCCCGACCTCACCCGGCACTGTGTCGCCATCTGCCAGCTGAGCACTCAGCCGCAGGAGGACTTCAACGTCAACACCGAACTGCTGGTGCTGGAAAACGGGGAGGTCCACGTTTCCACCTGGGACGCCGAGCCCCGCGACGGAGGCTTCGACGTGCATGTCCTGAACGACCGTGTCGACGCCCTCGGCTTTATGGTGATTACCGACTGGGAGTTCTTTGACGAAAAGGCCTATGCCGTGGTGGAACGCCGGCCCGGAAGGTAAGTCCGATTCCAATTCGGCAGCAGGCCCGGTAAACCTCCGATTCCAATCCCGACGCGATTTTGACATATTGCAGGCGTCATTTAATTACACCTTGGAGATTGGACACGGAACGTATTAACGGAGCGGCCTCGGCTGTTGTCAATTTGAGAAGTCTTCTGGACGAAATGTCCAAAGTCGCCTGCACGGCCACCACAGGTGCGCAAGGGGAACGCTAAGCGGGCATCAATGGAGGGCAGGCCGCGAGTACTGTTGACTGGTGTTTGAACCGCGTCAGCTCAGTGAAAATGTCAGTATGCGCACATTGCGTGCGAGTGATGCGTCAGCGCTTGCCGATGCGTATGTGCGCAACCGTGAGTACCTTTCGACTTGGGAACCGGTGCGAACCGAGGAGTACTACACCGAAGCTTGGCAGGCTGCGGATATTGCGAGCCGCCTTGTTGTGGCTGGTGCCGGGGAAGGGTTCCCCTTTGGGTTATTTGCTGGCGACATTCTTGTCGGCCGATTCAACTTGTCCGGCATCGTGCGAGGACCCTTCCAGAGTGCAGGGCTAGGTTACTGGGTGGATAGCAACTACGCGGGCCGTGGTCTGGCATCCGCTGCCGTCCAGACGATCGTCGAAACGGCACGTGACGTACTTGGCCTGCACCGCTTAGAGGCGAGCACTCTCTTGCACAATGCTGGTTCACAACGGGTGCTATTAAAGGCGGGATTCCGGCAGATTGGGATGGCTCCACAGTACTTGGAAATTGCCGGGAAATGGCAGGACCACAACCTTTACCAGGTTGTCCTTCACGAATAGGACCCTGACCTGCCGTCTACAAAAATCCAGCGCTAATTACGACTCTCCCCGTTTAGGGATCCTTTCCCGGGCACTAGAACGCACCACTACGGCTCGCCTGTATGGCCGCGCCTACCGTCGCTTTGGACAACAAACCGTGGCCCATGCCGCCGCCACCTCTCAGCCTGTGCCGGACGCTGAGAAGCAGCCACTCTATAACTGGGCCGTCATGCTCAAGAAGGTGGGACAGTCTAGGATTTTCCGCATGCTATCTCCAGACGAAATTGCTGGTTTACCGGTCGAAGAGTACGGGTTTCCGGGCCCCCTGCGAGATGCACTCGTGGGGTGACCGAGGTCCGAGTAGTGCCTCTCGGCGCCGTTGATGCGGCTCACGCCATCGACGAAGGCGAGGGTTACCAGGCAGTCTCCGACTGGCGTGCAGGCCACGAGGAATTCTGGCACAGCCCCGATTTTCGGGCCGCCATGCGTGACCCCGCCTTTGCGGTCTCGGACTCGACGGAAGCTGTCTTAGTGCGCTTCCGTGTCCCGTCGAGCGCTGAACTCCCAGCAAAAGTCGGGCCTAGTTAGTGCGCAGGGAAGGATCCTTTCTCCGAGTTCGAATACGCCTGGGCGTGATGACCTCCCGTTAGTTCAGGCACATGCGGCAGGCCGTTCTAAGAAAGGTTCGCCACACATGTTTTCCCTACAGGCGCGGGAGCCAGCCGAGGTCGCGGACATGGAACGTCCGCGCAGGCGTCACGTACTCGGTCATGACCCCGTATTTGGTGTTAACGAACGCAGACCCGGTGACGCGGGGGTCTTCAGTGGAAATTAGGGCAAGCCTGGCTCCTTCATCTTCCGCTTCAGCTCCCGCCACCCGGAAGTCGTCCGGGATGCCGCCCCAGATGCGCATGGACAACGGGAAGAACAATGCGATTTCCGGGGGGAGGTAATCGTCCCGGTCCCGGGGCGCCTGATCGACCTTCCCGGTGGCGTACTCGATCCTGCCGCCAGTGGCGGGTGTGAATGACCAGGTTTTGTTTTCGTCGGTGACCGTCCAGATCCTGTCGTTGTAGCTGACCATGACCTCTGCCGACCGTGTGGCGCCATCTTCCAGGTTCACCTGATCGACGGTGCCGCCCAGCCTGCGCTGCATGAGGGAGCTGCGCACGGCGGTCAGAATCGACAACAGGGCCTCAAAGGATTCGTCCACAACGGGTGTCCTCTACATGGGGAACAGTTGACAGGATTTTGGATGCCAACCTATCCGAAAAGCTGTGACGTGCTGATCATATCTGCGTGACCCCGCGATATTCTGCTCCAAGCGGCTGAACCTTGCCCCCGGCCATGGCCTTGGGTGCGTTGCCCCACCATAGCGTTGTGGCTTCTGGGAAGCATGCTGGGTCTCGGCTGGCAGACCTGGCTGCTGACCCCAAGGGCCGCCGTTGGCGCAGCGGCCGCCATTGGCCGTTGGGCAATCCGCAAGGACGTCCTGTCCTCGGCTTCTACAACCGCCCCGACTGACCGCCCGCTGCACGATCCTTCACAGGCGGCGTCTGACTGCCACCGCTTGTACGAGTGGAAGCGGGATCAATCGGCGATACCTGCAGGGAATCCGAAGGAGATGATCCCCGGCATTCCTGACCTGAGTGACTCAAAAACGTGGAGCTCATGTGGAACCACCGATGTCGGCAAGTCATCGAGGTGGAACCATCTGAGATCGGAAGCCTTGCCTTGCTCCATAAGGCGTGGCTGGGACGGCCAGGCCGTGCACTGGAAGAAGAAGTCCACTCTCCCCATATGCGTTTCGTCCTGCTTCCGGTGCATGACGACCAATGGCAAAAGCGAATTCGCGGTGATTGCGACGCCAAGCTCTTCCTGGACTTCCCGGGCGGCTGCCTCATGAGCAGACTCATGGGCTTCAACGTGGCCGGCGGCCGCTGTGGCCCAATACCCATCAAGGTATCCAGTTCCCCGGCGCAGCTGCAGAAGTACAAAATCGCCGCGCCTGAAGATGACATAGCTGACTGGCGTTAGCTGCCGTCGGCCATCGTTCACCGGGCATCAGGCGCGATCGGCCGAGCGATGACGCGACGTTCAACCTCATCCGCAAGTTCTGCGACCGGCCGACGCCCATCGAGTTCGAGCGTTGCGCCGTTTCGGAGCAGTGGTTCGACGTCGAGAACATACCGGCGGATCGCAGACTGGTCATCCTCGGACCTGCCATATCGATTGTTCGTACGGACCGAGACCCGGTCAATCAGGACTTCCACCGGTGCGCTCAAGAGAACGACAGCAGCGAAACGGTCGTAGAAACGTCTTTGATTCTCGACAGTTCCCGAGACGACCAGGGACAAATCCGACGCGAGAAGTGCAGACATGCGTGGTTCATCCCAAGTGCCGTCCGGGAGCACCCAGCCGTCGTAGTCCGTGTCGATAGTTCGATAGCCCCGCCGGGACAACTCCTGCAGCACAGTCGTTTTTCCTGCCCCTGACATGCCGGTGATTAGAACTCGAGCCATGACAGCCAGCCTATTCGGTTCGTACCCGGTGTGACTGTTAACCCCGAACGGCGATTAAGTCGCAAACTTGAAATGGCGGTTTTGCCATTCCGTTTGCGGAACCCCTAGCGGGACATTTGCGTAAAGCAGCTAACGTAGCCAGCATGGCTATGCATGATGATGAGTTGCACATTGACGAGCAAGTCGCTCGCCAGCTAATCATCGACCAGTTTCCGGAATGGAACTTTAAATGTGTCCGTCGCATTACAACGGACGGAACTGAGAACGCCATCTTTCGAATAGGCGCCGGCCTTACGGCACGATTCCCGCTGCGCTCCGCCGATCCAACCGATTTGAGGGCGGAGCTCGCCCGGGAAGCTGCGGCAATGCGCGAGTTGGCCGCATGTTGTCCGGTCGCGACACCGGCGCCTGTTGCCATGGGCGATCCGGGTTACGGCTATCCATTGCCGTGGACTGTTCAGACCTGGATCCACGGGGCTGTTGCAGCACCCCACGACTTAGCGCACTCTGAAATGTTTGCCCATGACCTCGTGGACCTCATACGTTCGCTTCGCGCTGCCGACACTAAGGGAGGCCACTTCGCCGGCTCTGGGCGTGGTGGAGACCTTCATGATTCCGATGCGTGGATGGAAGTCTGTTTCCGAGAAAGTGATGGACTACTTCCGGTCGATCGGCTCCGCGCACTCTGGGCGGAATTCCGGAGCCTGCCAAATGACGCCCCCGAGGTGATGACGCACGGTGATTTGATTCCCGGCAATCTCCTCGTTGGGAACGGCCGATTGGTTGGCGTGCTGGATGGCGGGGGTTTCGCTCCGGCCGACCCATCACTCGATCTTGTCGCCGCATGGCACATGCTCGATGACGAGAGGAGGTCAAGCCTCCGCAGTGAGCTGGCTTGCGATGACCTTGAGTGGTGGCGCGGAGCCGCGTGGGCATTCCAGCAGGCGATGGGCCTGGTGTGGTACTACTGGGAGACGAACCCAAGGATGAGCGCGCTTGGGCAGGCCACCTTGGCGCGCATCCTCAACGACCCGGTACTTTCGGCGCTTACCTCCGCTAGCCCAGGTGCCCGTTAGCCGATCCTCTACTGACGCAGTGGTACGTCGGTTTCAAGAATCGACATGTAGTGAACATCAATCCATTGCTCGTCGAACCACAGCGCGTCCCGGCCCGTTCCTTCGTAGCGAAATCCTACTTTCTCATAGACATGCCGGGCGCGCGGGTTGAAGGCATAAACCTCAAGAGCTATTCGGTGAAGACCAAGCTCGTGTATGCCGTGCCGGACAATCAGCTCGGTCGCCTCACTGCCAAGCCCTCGGCCGCGGCCTTCGGCGCCAACGAAAGCACGGAAGCCGCAGGAGCGATTCAACTCGTTCCAGTCGTTAAGCACGACTTCTCCAACCATCGCGTCCGTCGCCTGATCGATCACGGCGAGGACGAGACGGTCATCAGCGGAGCTCCAGCGTTCATACGTCGCGCGGAGGTCATCAACAGTCCAAGGCAGCGTCGTCTGCCTGCTGGAGTGCACTGTTCCGGTCAGAATTGCGGCTTCGGCGTCCTGAAGTATCCGATGCATGGTAGGTGCGTCCTGAGCCTGAACCGGTCGCAGTTTGACGCGTCGGCCCTCGATTGTCGGCTTATGCGTGAAGATCGTGGTCATGCGGCTAGTTTGTCAGGAACTTTCAGAACCTCGCCCGAATGCCGGTCCTCTTAGGGAACCATCCTGTGGGGTCTAAATGGAACGCTCTTTGCAGAGCGCTGTGGCGTGTCCGGCGGCGGATCCGGGACAGCCCGGCCTTACTGGCAAAATTCCCTTATGCCCACGAACGAAAATGACTGCCTCTTTTGCCAGATAGTTAGAGGCAGCGTGCCCTCCAACATCGTCTTCGAGGACGATCTCGTCTTCGCTTTTATGGACACCAGTCCTATAAATCCGGGCCACCTCTTGGTCATTCCCAAAGACCACGCAGCCTACCTTGAGGAACTGGACGAGGAAACGGGGGCGCATATGTTCCGCATAGGCCACAGACTCGCCAAAGCGATAAGGCGAAGCAGACTTCGCTGCGAGGGCGTGAACCTTTTCCTGGCAGACGGCGAAGCCGCCTTCCAGGAGGTATTTCATGCCCATCTCCATGTCTTCCCTCGATACACCGGCGACAGCTTCCGGATCGATGCGGACTGGCAGCGTCGCAGCCTGGCGGACCTTGAAGAGTCAGCAAATCAAGTTCGCTCTGGGCTTCAGGGGCTGGCTTCTTCGGTCCAACTCACCCTGGGTGGAACATTCAGTCAATAGGCCTGCCTTTGAACCAACCCTCTGCGGGACAGCCCTCGCCGTCGTCCCGAGAAACTAGGGTCAAGGCTGGAGGCTAGGCTCGTCAGCGGCAGTACTACATGGACATCTGCTGGACCGCGCTCGGTATGAACCCCAGAGTGTTGATCAATGCCAGCGTGGCTATGCCATACCCAATGGACAGGGCAGCAACGGCTAGCCCGCGGCCTCGTTCGCCTCTTAGATGGATCTGATTGAGGGCAACGTGTGCTGCTCCCACTGCAAATACAGCGAGACCCGCGACGCCGAATACCCAGAATCCTGAGGCGGCGATGACGGCGAAAATGATGGCCGCAACGGCCAGTTTGTTTAGTCGGCCAGTTGATGTGCGAGCCGGCACCATAGGCGTACTCATCTCGGTTCCCCCAACCTCGTTAGTACAGGCGAGTTTAGCTGGCCCCGCCCGCAGACAGAACGGACCTGAAGCATTCAGTTTCGGGAACTCTGAATGGGACACCTTCGGTATGACGCTGGCCCGTCCCGACTTTCAGTTTTCCTCCGTGACCCGTGCGCGGCGCCCCCGGCGGTGCTGCGACGGTTGGGAATCGGAATTCCGCGTTAGTGGGTGTCGTTCGTGTCCTGGCTACCGTCGGAATGGCCCCGGCTAAGCTTCCGTGAACTCTTTTCCTCCGAAGGGGCAATACATCTTGTGACGACCGACAGTGAACTAATCCATAGATCTCGCGATGATCCCGGGGCCTTCGCTGTGCTGTACGACAAATATTGTCGCGCAGTGCACCGATACGCGGCGACCAGGGCAGGTGAGTCCGTTGCCGATGACGTGATGTCGCAGACCTTTTTGGTTGCCTTCGAAAGCCGGGAGTCCTTCGACCACGCGTGGGAGGACGCCAGGCCCTGGCTCTTCGGTATCGCAACCAACCTGCTTCGGCGCCATCACCGCACCGAAGCAAGAAGACTCAAGGCATTCGCCAGGGCAGCCGGCCGCGACAGCTACGGCGACGGAACGGAACGCGTTGCCGAACGACTTGACGCCGCCGCTGCTACGGCAAACCTTGCTGCGGCTGTGCGGAAGCTCAGCCCGGCCGACCGGGAATGCCTCCTGCTTTACGCCTGGGCCGACCTCACCTATGAAGGCATAGCCCTGGCAACTGGCGTGCCGGTGGGCACCGTCAGGTCACGACTCAACAGGGCCCGGCGCACTCTTCGTGATGCAGCCGCCCTCCACTACATCGATGACAAGGAGATTGATCATGAACGAGCTAACGCTCCTGCAGGCAATGCGTGACAAGACGCTTGTAGCCACCGACGCCGCAGTAGAAGACGGGCGCAGGAAGCTGCTCCACCGCATCGACCCTTCCCTGCCACACCACCGACCGGCTCCCCGCCGGCGGACTGCTATGAAAATCGGAATTGCCTCCTTAGCGACAGCTGCAGTGGTGGCCGTTCTCGTCGCGGGTGACGTAGTTGGCCCCACAGGCTGGCGCGGCGCTGCAACAGCCCAAGCAGCACAAGTACTCAACGAAGCCGCCCAAACCACCATCAAAACGGCGGACCCCGTAGTCAACCCAGGGCAGTACCTGAAAATTCAAAGCAGCAACCTCTGGGGCTCTTTCACCACCGACGAAAACGGCAAAGAGTTTCAGTGGCTCGACACGGAGCACATGACCATGTACATCCCCGCCGACCGCAACGATGAGTGGGTGTGGGAACGATCAGGTCGGATCCCGACAACGTTCTTTGACGAAGCATCCAAACAGCATGCTCAAAGCATCGACACGGGCGGACCCACGGCCCATGTACTGCGAGGCGCAAACGGGGGCTTCTACGGCCCCCCCGATCAATCCGGATTCCCCTCATCCGAGTACCTGAAATCCCTCCCCCGCGAACCGCACATGCTCCTGAACAACATCTTCAAAAGGACCCTCGGGCAAGGCCAGTCCATAGACGGCCAGGCGTTGGTATTCATCGCGGACCTGCTCCGCACGGGCATGGTTCCAGCAGATCTCCGAGCCGCCCTCTACAAGGCCGCAGCACTCATTCCCGGAGTCACGGTCACGGATGACCAAGCCACCCTGGATGGACGAAAAGGCATCGCAATCGGACGCGTGGAGGAAGTCTCACATACTCGACAGGACATCATCATCGATCCCAAAACCGGCCTACTAATCGGAGAACGCCAAGTTATCACCCAAGCACAAGGGACCATGCCAGCCGGAACAGCCATCACGTTGACGACCATCGAAACCTCAGTGGCCGACACCGCACCATAGGACCCGGGACCTAGCGCGACCCCCAACGAACGTGAGGGAGGGGCCCGGAAGCCGGTGCGGCATGATGGTGGCATGCTCGTGGAACAGATTCAGCACTGGGGTGAGGCAACTTTCGGTGTCCCAGCATCGGCGGACGCTGTCCGAGCGTGCGAAGCCCAACTTGGGCACAAGCTCCCTGACCAACTTCGACAACTCCTGGCAGAGACGAATGGCATCGAGGGTGAGTTCGGGCTAGGCCTGCTTTGGACCGCGCACCGAATCGCTGAGGACAACGCCTATTTCAGGAATAACTCAGACTTCCGGCGGCTCTATATGCCCTTTGCAGGACTCGTCTTCTTCGCTGACGCCGGCAACGGCGACCAATTCGCCGTCAGTCTCAGTGGAAATCACGAGGTCTACGTCTGGAACCACGTGGATGACAGCCGGGTGTGGGTCGCGCCGACCGTCATGCGCTATCTCGAGGATTGGATGACCGGAACACTCAACGTCTGAGGAGCACGATGTCGACGGTATCGTCTGACAGTTTGGAGAATCCCAGTGGACGACGGCTGTTCGCGGCCGATGCGTCAGCCAGTTAGTGAGATTGCCCTGCGCCGGACGTATTCCAAGCGCGCACCGAAGCCTGTTGGCACCTGATCGGGCAATTCGTCGATTGGGAACCATCGGACGTCGTCGCTTTCATCGCTCACGGCGATCTCGACATCAGGGTCGATGGTTGCAGCGAATCCAACATCCCAATGGGCGGTGCATGAGAATCCCGCGTGCAGATCGTGGCGGTCAAGATCAACGATCGCGGTAGATAGCAGGAGGACGTCGACAATTCCGGACTCCTCGCGGGCCTCCCTTTGTGCTGCTTCCGCCACCGATGCGTCGTTCGACTCGATGTGACCGCCGAACTGCACCCAGAACTGCCCCTTGCGATGGAAGCACAGAAGAACGCGGTCGAATGCAGGCGAAAAGACGAAGCAGGACCCTGTGACATGCTCCGGGCCGCCATCGCGGCGCAGCGCCGCGTCCCCGGCAAAGGTCAGGAACCGCAGATACGCGTCTCGCGATCCTGACTGAGGAACTTCCTGGAGGCTGGCGAGCAGATCGTCAAGAGGCATGGGGCCATTGTGGCGCACAAGACAACGAACAACTCAATGCCGCGACAAAGGGACCGGTGTCCGTTGTCGACTCGCGCCCGTTAGCCGGTCCCCCACCGGCGCAAGCGCCACGACCGGGCCACGGCGCCGGCCGGGCCTCATGGAGGCGCTGGCCTCGGCGGAAGCTCAGCGGGTGTTGGCCAGGTTGCGCATGAGGGTGACGTCCTCGGTCCTGATGCCCCGGCGGGCGAGTGAGACTGCCATGATCGGGGCGAAGTTGCAGCACCACTGCCACAGCCGGTCTGCGTTGACTTGGTCAGCAGTATCACTGAGCTGACGGCACCGGCGGCGGATGTCCGCTTCGCTGGCCGCTCCAGTTAGGGCGAGGTCGGTGAGGTCCATCGCTGGATCGCCGATACAGGGGCGCGGGTCGATCGCGACAATCCGACTACCGTTACCCGTCCGCAGAATATTCCCGGGATGAAGATCGCCGTGAAGAAGCGAATCCCCTTCATTTGCCATATCCAACGCAGCCTCGCGACATCGGCGCCAAACCTTTGCCCCAATCGGGGATTCCCTCAGGCTGCGCCGGCGTCGATCCCACAACTCGAAAACGAACCCCACGCGTTCACGGGCAAGGGGAACGCCAGCCGGCCGTGTCCTACGCGGCATGTAGAGGTCGCCGATGAGACCGGCAACGTCGGCGATTCCCCATGCACCGGCGGTGAGCTCAGCGGAGTCGGGAACCCATTCGAGCAGGATCGCACTACGGGTGGCGTCCACGTCCACCAGATCGACGACGGTGAGAGCGTCCGTCCAGTACGCCAGTGCAGCCGCCTCTTGCTCCGTGACCGCCCTGTCAGGTGAGAGCTTGAGTGCGTACCGTGATTTCGTCCTGGTCGAGACGCACTCGACAACGGCGCCCGTCCCGCCCGCGCGAACAGACTGAGGCTCGAGCGCCCACTCCTCACAGACCTCCTCAACAAGCGCTGCGAAGTCGTCGATCCAGGCCGCAGCCCCGGAGCCGAATCGATTGAGAAGTCGGTCACGGGCAGCTGTAGGCAGCGCAACCAGTGTCATGTAGCGATGTTAGGTGCTGCCGCGCCGCCGCTGCGAAGACGCTCCGGTCAGGCGTTGAGGCAGTTCACCCACGGGTTCCCCGGACGGGACGGAGGCGACGAATCAGACGAACGACGCCGTCACCAACCGCCGCGGGTCGGCGTATGTCCCTTGCGGGCATCGTCGGGCATTGCCATTTCGGCCCGCAGGCCCAGGAGCCGGATCGGACGGCCCGCTTCGATTCCGGCTGCGAGGTCCAGGGCCCGCGCGAGGATTTCGTTCCGGTCGAATGTCTCGGGGATCTTCCTCGCGTGGGTCTTGGTGAGGAACGGCGCGTACCGGACCTTGAGGGTTAGCCCAACCACGGGCCGTCCTTCGGCGGCAACGTCCTCGAGGACACGAGCTGTCAGGTCCCGTACGGCGTCGTCCACCTGGGCGGGCTCGGTCAGGTCCCGCTGGAAGGTGGTCTCCCGGCTATGCCCGCGGGCAACCCACGGGGTGTCGTCCACAACGCTGGCGCCGTCCCCGCGTCCGAGCTCCGCGTACCAGGGACCCATCCTGGGGCCGAACTCCGGGACCAGGTCTTGGGGGTCGGACGCGGCGAGCTCGGCAACTGTGTTGATGCCGAGCTTGGCCAGCCGGCCCGACACTTTGGTTCCGACGCCCCACAGCTCGCTGGTGGGCCGGCTGCCCATGACGTCGAGCCAGTTCCCTGCGGTGAGCCGGAAGACGCCGGCCGGCTTCCCGAAACCGGTGGCGACCTTGGCCCGGACCAGGGTGTCGCCGATGCCCACGCTGCAATGCAGCTGCGTTCGCGCCAGGACAGCGGCCTGCACCTCACGGGCGTAGGCTTCCGGATTCTCCGTCTCAATCCCTACAAAGGCTTCATCCCAGCCGAGCACCTGCACGGTGGCGCCGGGCTGCGCGCGCAGGGTGGCCATCACCGTTTCAGACGCCGCGAGGTAAGCCTCATGATCGACGGGCAGGATCACCGCGTCGGGCACTTTCCGGGCCGCGACGCGCAAGGGCATTCCGGAACCCACGCCGAACGCCCTGGCTTCGTAGGATGCGGTCGACACCACGGCCCGTTCCCTGGGGTCACCCCGGCCGCCGACAATGATCGGCTTGCCCGCAAGCTCCGGCCGCCGGAGCACCTCGACCGCCGCGATGAACTGGTCGAGATCGACGTGCAGCACCCACGGGATTCCGCTCACGCCACCAGTCTGCCCTAAACTCCCCTGGCAAGCATCGGCTCTCATCGAGCTTGGGTATTCACCTGGCCTCAGGTTTGCGGCCGGGTTTGGCTTAGTGTCTGATTCGCCGGGTCAGAATTCCAGGTCCGGGCGGTGTCTGGCGGTCTCGGCGAGCACGAGGGAGACCGCCTCGGCGGCGATCGCACCGCCGTCGTCCTCGTGGTTCTGTCCGGGCGGCGACGGCGGCACCAGGCGGGCGTGGCGCACGAACCGGGGCCAGTCGCCCGCGCCGGCGCGGAGCGCGCGGAGCGGGGACAGCAGGGCGGCCCGGCGCACCCAGCCGTCGGGGTCCCGCGCCCACCGGTCCAGGACACTGTCCGCGCGCACCCTGCCGACGACGTCGAGTCCCTCGATCAGGGGACCCACGACGTCGACGGCGAGCGGATCGACGAGGGCGCCCAGGCGTGCACTCCGCACGAAGCCCTCGACCCGGGTCAGGTCCGTGTTCGTCAGCAGACCGACGCTGGATTGCAGGAGCACGACGGCGGCGAGGCGGCGTTCGTAGACGGGCACCTCCCACAGCTCGGTGCTGAGGGCGGTGACCTCATCGTGTGTCAGCCCGGGGTGGCGGCGGAGGGCGTCGCGGACCGTCCCGCGCACGGCTCCGACGGATGCGCCGTAGTAACGGTGGCCGCGGCCGTGGCGTGCCTCGGACTCCTCCGCGCGGCTCCACGACGACTCACGCTGAAGCGCAAGATCGATGAAATCGCCGGCATCGCTCATGAGGACATTCTCCCGCCTGCCGCGGCGCGCGGGTGAAAATAGGCCGATCTGGGCCGGATGTGAATCCTCAGCGCATTAGTGGCTATTACCGTGGCTCCCCGGAGGATCCTTCGCGCGCTGAAATCGACGCCATAGCGGAAGCCGGCTTGACGTCGTATCCAGTTGCACGCGGCCCTGACCAGTTCAGCCCCAACAGCAAGCCATCCTGCTCGAGGCGCGGAAGCCATATCGAGCGCCACTCGCCGAGAGGAATCCCAGTGACTTCAAAACCGGTGTAAGCATCGACGCTGGAAACGATCTTTTCTGCACGAGAGGCCAAGGACCAGAACGGCATCGCCCGCCGTCCGCCCGCCCCCAACGGCGCCGGAAATCCTCCCGAATCACGAATTGTCCAAACCTGGCCCTCCCGCAGAACTTCTCGGTAGAACGCCTCAGCGTGTGCGGCACTAATGCTCATGCGCACATCATCCCAGACTGCTCTGTGATCGGTCGGCAGCATGAGGAATTCGAGGGGAACGCCCGGCACGCACGTCGCCCGCCGCCGGTGCCTTACTGTCCGGGTGCCCGGTAGGTCGGGGTCTTCTTGGCCGCGTCGTCAATATCCTCCGGCATCATGAGCGGTTTCAGGCGCACATTCACGGATCCCGTTGCGTTGATCATGAGCGACAGCGCGGCGGCGTCGGAGGCCTCCGGGACCTCGAAGACGCCCAGCACGTCGGTCTCCCCGAAGGCGTAGTAGAAGCACTCGAGCGAGCCTCCGACGGATTTGAGGGCGTCCACAAGCGCATCGCGGCGCTTCGTCCCGCCTTCGCGCATGAGGCCCTTAATGCCCTCGCCCACGTAGTTCGCTTCGAACAGATACTTGGTCATGGTTTTTCCCGTCCCGTGAAGTCCAGGACTCGGGCATCCGCAGGTGTGTCCAGAACTCTTTGCGGGTTGGTCCCGGAGTTGGTCCCCAGAGTGGGGCTGTGGCCACATCCTAGGCCCTCCCCGCACGCCCTTACAACGGGTTGCCGGTGGGTTCCCGGCCGCGAGGAAACCGGATTAGGCCGGCGGCCGGCAGCTCAGGAAACCTTGGGCCGGACCACGAGGACGGGACACGGCGCATGGGTGATGATCTGGGTGGCCGCCGACCCCAGGTCCAGGCCGGGAAATCCCCCGTGTCCGCGGGCGCCAACGACGACGAGATCCGCGTCCCTGGCGGCCTTGATGATGGCTGACGCCGCGGAATCGCTGTGAACGATCTGCCCGGTGGCGGCCACCCCCTCGCTTTCAGTGGTCGCCAGGGCATCAGCCTGGACCGTCTCGGCGATTTGTTGCGGGGATTCCTCGGCCACGATCTCGCCGGCGGCCGTTTCGAGCACGGCCGGAAACCAGGACAGCGGCGGCTTGCTCCAGACCGTGACCAGAAGGATCCGGCCGCTGCGCAGCTTGGCCTCGTCCATGGCCCACCTCAGTGCGTTTTGCGAATTCTTGGAACCGTCAAAACCAACCACAATCACGAACGAGCCTGTACTGGTCATTGTCTTTCCAATCCCTAGCCTCGGGGGCAGCCTGGATCTTTCAGTCTCGATGACCGTGAAAGTCAGTGTCAAGGTCCGCGCCATCGCTGTGGAGCCTCCCGGGTTCCCAGCAAAGTTGAACCACAGACCCTATGACAACCCGTCCGGAGCCTCTAGTCTCTTGCCATGAGAGTTGGGGGCGGATGTCGGCGGCTGGGTTCCCGCCGTCATGGGCAGGGTTGCCTCAACGGCGCGGCGCGACGGCGGGCGGGTGGCTCATGAAGACCGATACATCCCCGGGCCATGACAATTACGACGCCTTTCTGGCGAGGCTGGACGCTGCCACAACTTCCCTGAGCACCCGGGCGGCGTCGCTGGAGAAGGCACTGGCCGCCGTCTCGCTGCTCCTGGACCCTTACGAATCGGCCGTCACGAACTGGGAACGACGGCGCCTCCACGTCAGCGGGCAACTCGCCCGGCACTCCGGGTCGCAGCAGTCCCGCACCGCCCTGGGCGAACTCCACGACGTGGCGGTCAACATGGAAGCGATGTTCCGGGACCGTGCCCAGCGCATCAGGGACAAGTTGTCGGTGATGCAAGGCCGTCGCGAGGCAATCGACAAGTCTCTGCTGGAACTCGAGCTGAGCAGGGTCAAACTCACGTCGTCCCGGCTGCTCTCAGAGGACCGGGAAAAACTCAGCGCGGTCTTTTCCGCCCTCGCCGGTCCCGCCGTGGCCACCTCGGCCCCGCCCGACCGGGGTCTGCTGAGCGATCTCAAGGAAGCACGCAGGGCGGTCATTTTGGCGGAAGCGCTGATGGAAGTGAAGGGGTACTAATCATGGACAATCCACGGCACGATCAGTCCCGGCAGCACACTGTCGCCCTGGTCCGGTGGTCCAAGAAACCCGGCGAGAATCCCCTGGTCCGGTTCGTCATGTTCAGCGTCCTCGCCTTGATCCTGTGCCTCATCCTGATGATCTTCATCCACGGCCTGAGGAGCTTCGGGGCCATTGTGCTGTTCACGGTCATCGTCGCGGCCGTACTGACGGGTCCCTCGGTCTCGCGTCGAAGGGCTTTCATGACGGGGCTGACAAAACGGGTAAACGACACGATCGCCGAGGTGACGGGAACCCCTGGTGACCAGCTGTCGGTCAAGGAATTCCGGCGTATGGTCAAGAGCGGCGAGCGGCTGCCGCTCCTCGTTGGCGGGGTGCCCGGGCTGAACCTGCACGTGGAACGGGTGGCATCGGCGGAGACGGAAGCCCCGGAGAAATGGATGGCCGTGTTCACCGTGGTCCCTCCAGAAATCGGGACCGCCAGTTTCGATCGGCTGGTTGCCGCGGCGAACGACGCGCACCCCGGGACCAGAGGTTCCTAGGCGGCCGGCGCGGGCTTCAGGCCCCTGGCGTACGCGGCCTGCCCGGCGTGCTGGAGGCAATCGGCAATCGTGCTGACCAGCCGCACACCAAGCGTGACGGGCGGATCCCAGCGGGTGTCGACGATGCGGTCGAAGTCCGCATCGCCGAGGCTGGCCAGGAACTCCCCGGTCTGCCGGTGCACGGCGTCGTAGTAGTCGAGTAAGAGCCCGGGCGGTGCCTTCACGGCGTCGACCTGGCTGCTGGAATGGCCGTAGCCGGTGTCGCGCTCGGACAGCGGCAGCCCGAACCGCCCGGCAAACCCCTGCGAGGTCCAGACCTGTTTCAGGCCGGCGGCGGCGGCCACCTGTGCGTCCTCGACCCGGCTGAGGTGCCAGATCAGCCACGCAATGGAGTTACCGTTCCCCGAAGGCCGACGGAGCAGAACCTCGTCGTCGGCCCCGTCGAGTGTGGCGGCCACGGTCTCGCGGATCCGGGCGAATGCGTCGAGCAGCAGTTCGTTGGATTTCATCGGGTCCCCTCTCTGCGCATTTCAGGTGAGCCCCCATGCTTGCATGGATGCAGCACCACGAGATAGGGCGCTCCCCCGGGCTTTGTGGATCCGCCATGTGGCCCTCCCCGCCTCGTTTCACGGCTTCGGCGACGGTGTGAGCACCATCGCCGATCCGCCGCCGCGCCTCGCCGGCTCGGCCGCTGCGACCATGCGGCCGTCGGGCAGGAACTCGATGGCGGTCGCGGCCCCGATTTCTGCCGCCGAAGTGAAGGCATCCCCCGACGGTGTGAACTGATGGCCGTACCGCTTGAGCTCCTTGCCGTGCAGCGCGATGAATTTCGGCTCGGCCGTGACCGCGGCCGTGTTCCGTTGCGAGGCGCGGGGTGCCGCGATGGCCTTCGAGATGTTCATGCCCAGGTCCACGCGGTTCAGGATCGTCTGCAGGACGGTGGTGATGATGGTCGATCCACCGGGCGAACCGAGCGCGAGGAACGGCTTGCCCTCCTTCAGGACGAGGGTGGGCGCCATGGACGAGCGCGGGCGCTTGCCCGCCTGGATCCGGTTCGGGTCGGTCTTGTTGAACACGGTGGAGAAGTCGGTCAGCTCGTTGTTGAGCAGGAAGCCGCGGCCGGGGACCACAATGCCGGATCCTCCGGTCTGCTCGATGGTGAGCGTGTACTCGGCCACGTTGCCCCACTTGTCCGCGACCGTCAGGTTGGTCGTCGAGATGTTCTCGGTGTCCTTTTCATCGACGGGCGCCGCGGCGGTGGCGGGGCACACGCCGTCGTACGAGGACACGTCACCCGGCAGGACGGGCTTGGTAGCGGCCTTCCGGGGGTCGATCTGGCAGGCGCGCTCCTTCCCGAACAGCGGGTCGGTGAGTGCTGCGGTGGGGACGTTGCCAAATGCCGGGTCTCCCACGTAGTTGCCCCGGTCCGTGAAGGCAAGCGCGCTCGCCTCGAGGTAGTGGTGCAGCGCCCCGGGCGCGGACATCCCGGACAGGTTGAACGTGTCCAGGATGTTCAACGCCTCTCCCGTGGTCGTGCCGCCGCTGCTCGACGGCGCCATGCCGTAGACCTCCAGATCGCGGTATTCCACCTTCGTGGGCTCCTGGTCCAGGGCGCGGTAGGCGGCCAGATCCGCCGTCGTCATGGAGCCGGCCGGAACGGGCAGTGTGGTGCCGGCGGTTTTGGGCGGAGCCTGGACGGTGGCCGCGATCTCGGCGGCGAGCGGGCCGGCGTAGAAGCCGCTCGTGCCCTCCTTCGCGAGGAGCCGGTACGTCTCGGCGAGGTCATGGTTCCGGAAGACGCTGCCGACGGCGGGGGCGTCCCCGCCCGGGAGGAAGAGGCTGCTCGTCGAGGTGAACGCCTCGAAGCGTGCACTGTTGTCGAGGGTCTGCTGGCGGAACGTTTTGTCGACCACGAAGCCGCGGGTGGCCACCTTGATGGCGGGCTTGAGGGCATCGCCGAGGCTGACAGAGCCCCACCGGTCCAGGGCACGCTCCCACGTCGCCGGCGTGCCGGGAACGCCGACGGCGACGCCACTCGTGACGAGTTCGGGCGTGAAGTTGTAGGGCTTTTCCGTCGCTTTGTCGATGAACGCGTCTTCAGTGATGCCGGCCGGTGCGGTCTCGCGGCCGTCGATCGTGCCGACGTCGCCGGTCTCCGCGTCGAAGTACACGAAGTAGCCTCCGCCGCCGATACCCGCACTGTACGGCTCCGTCACTCCGAGTGTTGCGGCTGCGGCGACGGCGGCGTCGGCAGCGTTGCCGCCCCTGCGGAGCACCTCGATGGCCGCGGCGGATGCCTCCGGGTCTACCGTGCTCACGGCGCCGCCGTACCCGGTGGCGGTCGAGGTCTTGACCGTTTCCCGTGGATCCGCGAACGCGGGGCTGGCGACGGCGCCGCCCGTTACGCTCAGGGCCACGGCCGCCGTGACGGCAACCATCCGACGTGTCACATGTGTCATAATCGCTCCCGAGTATTTGTGATGCGCATTGACATTTCCTGTCACGCTACTACGCGGCGGTGAGACACTCAAGACTGCCCGCCGCGGCATCGGCACCCCGGGCATGGCCGGCCGGCCGCTTCCGGCCGGGCGCTTCCCGCGCTGGGGCTGCATCGGCGCCATCTCCCCGTGGCGGCGGAATTATTTCGCCGCGGCGGCAGATTTCGTGAAAAGAAGTTCGGATTAGGTGCCGCTATCTTCTGTTTGGCAGAATTTGTGACTCGTGCGCGGCAAAAAAGTCCGCCCTCACCCTGCGGAAGCGCGGGATTCCAGCCATCACAGGGAGAACCATGATTTCCGTAAGCCGGGTCTCGAAGAGCTATGGCTCCGGGGCGACGGCGGTCCGGGCGCTTGACGACGTCTCGCTGTCCGTCGGCCGCGGCGAAATATTCGGCGTCGTTGGCCAGAGCGGTGCCGGCAAGAGCACGCTGATCCGCACCATCAATTCACTGGAGCGTCCGGATTCGGGCAGCGTCAGCGTCGACGGCCGCGAGATGACCACGCTTGCCGGCACGGAGCTGCGCGCGGCCCGGCACAACATCGGCATGATTTTCCAGCACTTCAACCTGCTCAGCAGCCGGACCGTGCAGGCGAACGTGGAGCTCTCCCTGGAGATCACCGGCGCCGGGCGGGCCGCAAGGCGGGCCCGGGCACTCGAGATCCTCGAACTCGTGGGCCTGCACGGCAAGGCCGCCGCCTATCCCGCACAGTTGTCCGGCGGGCAGAAACAGCGCGTCGGCATCGCCCGGGCGCTGGCGTCCAGCCCATCGGTCCTGCTCAGCGACGAGGCGACCTCGGCGCTCGATCCGGAAACCACACGGCAGATCCTTGATCTCATCCGCCAGCTCAGCAAGGACCTGGGGCTGACCGTGCTGCTCATCACCCATGAAATGGATGTCGTGAAGCGGATCTGCGACTCCGCCGCCGTCATGAGCGGCGGGCGGATCCTGGAGCAGGGTCCCGTGGAAGAACTGCTCACAACCGAGAAGTCACTGCTGGGCCAGGCCCTCTTCCCCCTCGGGGAAATCCCGGAAACCTCCAGCGCCATCGTGGAGATCACGTTCAACGGCGTCACCACGGACCGCCCCGTGATCGCCCAGCTGGCACGCAAGCACGGCATCGACGTCGGCATCCTGGGTGCCGCCGTTGAAACCATCCACGGGCGCCAGACCGGACGCACCAGGCTCGAACTGCCCGGCGACACGAAGACCGTCGCCGGCGCCGTGGCCGATCTCCGTTCCCAGGGACTCTTCGTGGAGGTACTGCAGTGATCGACCGCAATGACCCGTACTTCTGGTCCGACCTCCTGGACACCATCCTCAAGGGTGCCGGTGAGACGTTCTACACCGTGGGCCTGAGCCTGCTGTTCACGGTTGTTTTCGGCCTCGCCGCGGGTGTCCTGCTCGTGACCACCGAGTCCGGCGGCCTGCTGTCGAAGCTCTTCGGGAGCCGGGCGCTGGGGTTCTTCGTCAACCGGGTGCTGGACGTCGTGGTGAACATTGGCCGGTCCATCCCGTTCATCATCCTCATGATCCTGCTGATTCCCTTTACCCGGCTGCTGGTCGGGTCCTTCATCGGACCGACCGCGGCCGTTGTCCCGCTGACCATCGCCGGCATTCCGTTCTTCGCCCGGCTGGTGGAGATCGGCATCCGCGAAGTGCCCGTCGGGCTTGTCGAGGCCGCCCAGTCCCTGGGTGCCACCCGCTGGACCATCCTGACCAAGGTCATGGTGGCCGAGGCGGTTCCGGCCTTGGCCCTCGGCCTCTCCACCACCGTGGTCGGCCTCATCGGCTACTCGGCCATGGTGGGCGCCGTGGGCGGCGGCGGCCTCGGGGATGTCGCCTTCCGCTACGGCTACCAGCGCTACAGCCCCGAATACATGTTCGGCGTCGTTATCCTCCTCGTCCTGCTGGTGCAGGTGTTCCAGTCCCTGGGCAACTTCGCGGCGCGGCGCCTGTCCCACCGGTAGCCGACCCGCCGGACCGAAAATTTCCTTCCTCCACACGTTCCATTCTGCGAAAGAGTTCCAAATGTTCCGTTCACATGTCCTGAAGGCCGCCGCCACCGGAGTGGCCGCCATCCTCGCCCTGTCCGCCTGCGGCGCGGGCACCTCCACCGGTTCGGCCGAGACCATCAAGGTGGGCGCCCTCGCGGTGCCGGCCGGGGACATGCTCAAGCATGTCCAGCGGGAGCTCGCCGCCAAGGAGGGCCTCACCGTGGATTACAAGGAGTTCAGCGACTACAACACGCCCAACCCCGCCGTGAGCGACGGCGACATCGACGCCAACCTGTTCCAGAACACGACGTTCATGGAGACCTACAACAAGGCTTCCGGCAAGGACCTCGTCAGCGTGGGCAAGGTCTACCTGCCGCCGATGGCCCTGTACTCCAACAATGTCCCCAGCCTGGAAGAGCTTCCCGTCGGCGCCTCGATCGCCATCCCGAACGACCCCACCAATGAGTCCCGCGCCCTGAAACTGCTGGCGTCCAAGGGGCTGATCGAGGTCAGCGACAACCCGATCACGCTCAAGGACGTCAAGGCGAACCCGAAGAACCTCCAGTTCACCGAGATCGAAAACGCCAGCCTGCCGCAGGCCCTCAACGACAAGGACGCGGCCATCGTCACCCTGGCCTTCGCCCTTCCCGCCGGCCTGAGCGCCGACAAGCAGCTGCTGGTCGAGGGCAAGGACAGCGCCTACTACAACGTCCTGGCCGTGAAGTCCGAGATGAAGGATGATCCGCGCGTGCAGAAGCTGTACAAGATCCTGACCTCGCAGGACATGAAGGATTTCCTGCAGACCAAGTTCAAGGGCCTGGTGATCCCGGCGAGCTGACGGGAATCTGGCGGGCGGCCTGGCGCAGCACCCCACGGCAGACGCCGGCCAGGGCGTCCCTGTGCCCGTCCAGCCAGGCCAGCCGCTGGTCCTCGAGGCGGATCTTGTCGTAGTCGTTGCCGGAGAGGTGCTCCCCGTCGAGGGCACGGCTGCGCCGCCCGAGGCCCCGCTTCAGCCGCTTGGCCTCCAGCAGCAGCGGCAGCGCCTCCATCTCCGCCGCCGTAGGGTGCATCTCCTGGCTGTAGGCGGCGAGCAGTTCAGTGACGCGGTCGAGATCGAGCGCCACCTTGTTATCGGCGTCCCCGGAGCCGGTGTAGACCTTGCCGACGTCGTGCACGGCGACGGCGAGATCCAGCACCCGCACGTCCGGGTGGGCGCTGTCGAAGTCCAGGACCCCCACCACCTGCCCGCCGTCGAAGACGAGGCTGCCGCGCCGGGCGCCACCGTGGACCACGGTCCGGGGCAGCTCCGGCAGCAAACCGGCCAATCGCCCGGCCACGTCCCCGGCACGGGTCCGCAGCGCCGGGTCCACACCCGGCTCCGCGGCCCTACCGCGCAACTCCCTGAGCAGGGCCGGCTCGGCCACCGGTGCCGGCTGGTCGGCGACGACCCGGTGGTAGCGGCCCAGCGTGTCCCCCAGCGCCCGCACGTGCGCGAGCGAGCCGTCGTCGAACGGCTCCCCCGCGACGCCGCGGGTGGCGATCCACCACCGGCCGAAGAGCTCGACATGATCGACGCCGGTGCGGGCCGGGACCAGTTCCGGCGCCGGGAACCCCCGCGCCCGGAGCAGCCGCATCAGGGCCAGCTGGCCGGCGAGTTCGTCGAGCGGCTTGGACCGGTAGGAGCGCCGCAGATAGTGGATGCCGTCCGCGGATGCCACGCGAAAGTGCTCGTTCTTGCCGCCCGGCACCAGGCTGATCGAGGCCCAGCCGCCCAGCGGCCACAGGGCGGAGAGCTCGGCCAACGGGAGTTCCTCCCCGGCACGGTCCAACAGCACGCCCGCCGCGGTGGTCATGCCCCGGCCCGCCCCTCTACCACCCGGTAGAACTCGTCCCGGTACAGCCTGAACTCGGCATCGCCGCCGTCCCGCCAGTCGGCCTCCCCGGACTTTATGCTGCGGTTGACGCTATGGAGGATGTAGCGCGCCCAGTGGAAGCGCAGGTTCCGCAACAAGTCTCCGCGCGTCGCCTCGCGGTAGGCGTCGAGGAACGCCGCGCTCGCCTCGTCGGCCCGCGTGATGTCGCCGGTGGCGTCATACACGCCCACCCGCATGCGGTGCAGGAATTCGGCGGCATCGCGGGCCGGGTCGGCCGGCGCGCTGCGGTCCAGGTCAATGACGGTCACGGTGTTCTCGGTCAGGAAGACGTGGATCGGCCGGTACTGCCCGTGGCTCTGGGCCTGGACGCCGTCCACCGTGTCATACGTGAGGCCATCCAGCCGTTGGAGCATGCCCAGTGCCGTGTCGACGTAGCCCGGGTCGTCGGCAACCACCTTGGCCAGGCGCTTGGCCAGGCTGGTCAGCTCGCCCGTCACGAGGAGGGACTGCGGCGCCCCGACCCGAAGGTCCACGCCATGCAGGTGGGCGAGCCAAGACCCGGCGCGGGCGGAGGCGCGGGTGAGGTCCGCGACGTTCCCGCCGAGCAGCTCAGACAACGGCCGGCCGGGCGCGCCCCGGCACAGCAGGACCTTTTCCTCTCCGTACCAGGCCAGCGGCTCGACGGCCTGGAAATCGGAGCCGGCCCCCAGCCCGGCGCCGCGCAGCGCCTGCAGCTTGGCGTGGACCGCGGGACCGTCCTCGAAGGGGAAGAGCTTGGCGAACACCGGGGGCCCGCCGTCGAGTTCGACCTGAACGGTGGCGGCCCCGGAGCCGTCCAGCTGGATCACCTGCGTGGTCCAGGCCCCGCCGCCGCCTGCGGCGTCCGCGCCCAGGTGGGGACGGACGTACCGGTTGAGGAATTCCGGGGTGCGGACACGGTCGGCACGATCGGCCTGCTGCTCCATCACCTGGCGCATCTGGGTGCGGATCTGGGTGCGGTTCATGCGTCCTCCTTTAGTGGAAGCTCTGGTCGGGTCCGATATCGAACGGCCTGGCGGCGTGGCGCCCGTAGCCGGCGGCGCCGCCGTTGAGGAAGGTCCGGGGGCCGGTGATCCCCTGGAGCAGGCACATCTCGGTGTAGAGGCCGCCCGCCGCGATGAGGCGGCGGTGCGTGCCGCGTTCCACCACCCGTCCCGCGTCGAGGACGACGATCTGGTCGGCGGCCATCGCGGCCGCCATCCGGTGCGTGATGATCACCGTGGTCCGTCCGGAGCTGACCTGCCGAAGGGCGCGCAGCACGGCGTCTTCGGAACGGGCGTCCAGGCCCGTCGTCGGTTCATCGAGCACGAGGACGGGGCAGCCCTGCAGGACCGCGCGCGCCAGGGCCAGGCGCTGCCTTTGCCCGCCGGAGAGGGTGACCCCGCGCTCGGCCAGGACCGTCTCGTAGCCGTCCGGCAGTGCCTGCACGAAGTCATGGGCCTGGGCCGCGCGGGCAGCGAGCACAACCTCGTCCATGGAGGCGTCGGGCCGGGCGTACGCGATGTTTTCCCGAACCGACGCCCGGAACAGCAGGGCATCCTGCGTGACGAGTCCCACCTGCGTGTGCAGGCTCGCGCCCGTCAGATCGCGCAGGTCCGCGTCGTCCAGGAGGACCCGGCCGCTGGTGGGGTCGTGCAGCCGGCACAGCAGGGCGGCGACCGTTGACTTCCCCGCACCCGTGGGCCCCACGACCGCGAGGGTGCTGCCCACCGGAACGGTCAGGTCGATGTCCTGCAGGACGGGGCGGTCCGCGGTGTAGGCGAACCCGACGCCGTCGAGGCTCAGCTTCTTCCGGGGTGGGCCGGCCGTGCGGGCTCCGGGCTTGTCCTGCACCGCCGGGCGCCGGTGGAGGGTGTCGGCGATGCGGGCGGCGCGGACGCCGGCGCGCGTCAGCTGGGCGGGCAGCTTGGACAACGACCGTGTGGGTCCGAAGAAGTCACGCAGGTATGACGTGAAGATCACCAGGTCGCCCGGGGTGAGGGCGCCCGCCAGCACCCGCTGGGCGCCGAGCCAGACGAGGCCGGCGATGGCCACCGCCACCACCGAGTCCACCGCGGCACTGAAGGCGACGCTGGTGCGCGCGGAGCGCAGCACGGCGGCGACCGAGGCGTCGGAACGCTCCCGGAAGCGCTGGGACTCGTGCTCTTCCCGCCCGGTGGCCTTGATCAGCTTGACCGCCACCAGTGACTCCTGCGCGAGCGCCGCCAGGTCGCCCTCGATCGCGCGGGAGTTCTCCTCCACCGCGCGGATGCGGGCGCGGAAGCTGGCGACCGTCAGCAGGAGCAGGGGGAGCACCAGCAGCAGCGCCACGCTGAGCTGCCAGTCCAGGACCAGCAGCACGCCCGCCATGCCGGCCAGCGTGAGGACGTTCGTCGCGGCGTCGACGAGCGTCACGGTGAGCAGCGCGCGCACCTTGTCGACGTCGCCCGTCAGGCGGGTGGTCAGTTCACCGGTCGGCGTCCGCTCGTGGTAGCCGAGCGGCAGCCGCTGCAGATGGTCGTACAGCTTGGTGCGGATGGCGGCGGCCACCCGCTCGCCGACCACGGTCTGGACGTAGCTGCGCGCGGCCCCGACCAGGGAGTCCAGGATGGCGATGCCGGCCAGGGCCACGACGACGAGGGCGAGGATGCGCTGCACGTCCTGTCCGCCCGAATCGCCGGTGGGCAGCAGCACTTCGTCGAAGAGATATTTCAGCGGCCACGGTTTGAGCAGCGCGACCCCGGTGCCGGCGACGGCCAGCAGCCCGGCCAGCACGCAGCCTGGCCACTGCGGCCGCAGGAACGGCCCGAACGTCCGCAGGATCAAGCGCGCGCTCATCACCGGCACGGAGGAGGCAGCGGAGGGATGCGCGGCGCCCGCGTGCGCGGCTGCCCCGGCGCCGGGACGGGTGCCCCGGGTGACCGACCCGCTCACCGGAATCCGCCCCCTGCCGCGGCCTCCACGGCCGCTTCCCAGGCGTCGAGCCAGTCCGGCACGAACGAGGAGTCACTGACCGGGCGGACCACGAGGCGGTAGAAGAGGACCTCGGCGAAGGTGCGGGCCACGTACGCCGGGGCGGACCCGACGGCCTCGGCGGCGCCGCCGCCGTCGGCGTAACCGTCCAGGAACGCCTCCACCCAGGGCACGGCCGCTGCCAGGTCCCCGTGCCGCGATGCGCCCATGGTCAGGGTCTGCCCGATGAAGTGGCCGAGGTCCCGCGCGGCGGGGGCCCGGGCGGCCCGGTCGAAGTCGATGACCACAACGCGGTGCTGGTCCAGATGGATGTTCTTGGGCTGGAAGTCCCCGTGGGTCACCACCGGCGGGCCGCCGGCGCTGGTGTTGGCGGCACGGGCCAGCACCGCCAGGGTCGCGTCCCTGAGCCGGCCCAGCCTGACGGCGGCCTGCGGCAGCAGCCCGGCCAGCGCCGCGGTGTACTCGGTGAGCTTGAGCTGTTCGAAATCCGCGGCCAGGTCCGGCACCTGGACGCCGCGGACACCGTGCAGCCGCGCGAGCCAGCGTCCGGCCCGCCCGGCCTCGGGTGCGGCCGCTCCCAGGTCCCCGTCCAGGAGCGAGTGGAGGGTTGTGGCCGGCGCCTCCTCCTGCGCGAGGAGCTGACGGGCCGGGTCGAACCCGTACGGGGCGGGAACCTGTAGTTCGGGGCCGTCGAAGCCTGCCCGGCGCAGGCTCGCCAGCAGCCGCCACGCCTGTTCCCCGCCTCCCGCCCGGAAGCCCTTTCCAATCACGGCCAGCGGGGCCGACGGGCCCTGGCCGGCGTCGAGCGTGACCGTCCACCGGACCACCGGCCGGCTGCGGGAAGGGTGCACAACCGAGCGGGCGAGCACCTGCGCCCGGCCCGGCGGCAGGGAATCGAGCGGGGGCGGCGCGGCGAGCAGCGACTCGGCGATCGCGAGCCGTTCGGCACGTGGAGTGCCGGCGGACGTGGCCGCCACGGCGCCGCTGCTCACCGCCGGCCTCCCACCGGGTCGCGGCTGCTGAGCACAGAGAGCCGTTCGCGGCCCGTCCGCAGGGCCCGCGCGGCCGCGTCGTCGTCGACGTCCCCGACCCCGATGAGCAGGTGAAAGAAGCGCGCGTCGGCGCGCACGCGCACGAGGACCCCGTGTCCGGGTTCGGGTCCGGCGGGGTCGCACCACGTGGTGTCCTCGTCGTCCGCCAGTGCCAGCCACACCCCGGCCCCGCGGTTGCGGGCGCCCTGCCAGTTCCGTCCCCCGCCGCGCATAAGGTCTGCCGAGCCGTGGCGGAGCAGCCGGTAGTAGTCCGGGGACAGGCACGTCTCGACGGTGATCCCGGCTGCCGCCGCGGGCAGTTCGTAGGCGACCAGCAGCGCGGTGCTGGCGTGGTCCAGGATGATCCGTTTGCGGAGCCCGTGCAGCGGACTGTCCGCCTGCACATTCACCAGCTCCACCCGGACCGCTCCGTCCCCGGTATGGATGGTCGCCTCGTGGCGGTCATGGACTCCCCCGACGTCGGCAAGCCCGCCGGGGTGGTTGCCGGGGACGTCCATGTAGCTGTTCAGGTCCTCCTGGCGGTTCCAGTCGTCGGTGGGGTTCCCGATCACCAGCACGCCGCCGTCCGGGCCGCGGCACGCCAGGTAGACCAGGCGCCCGCCGCACGCCGGGGACAGCACGGCGAAAAGGTGCTCGTTCCGCAGGACCAGCTCCTCCGTGCCGTCGTCGTCGATGTCGACCAGTTCGGCCCCGAGCGGGCGAACAGGGCTGCCGAACCACCGGGCGGCGGAGGCCAGCACGCCGGTGGCCCGCCCGTGGCTGGCCACCGCCTTGGCCCAGGCGGCCGGCGGCCGCTCCGGCTGCTCCGTGTCGTGCCACGCCGTCTCGTACCCCGAGGCGAGCAGGTGTTTCCAGGCCAGCGCCGTGAGGCGCGGTTCGGCGCCGGCACTTTCCGCACCGGCCACCGCGCGGCGGGCCCGGGCGAGGTGCTCCTGGTACGGGCGCCAGGCCTGGTCCTGGTCCCAGCCGCGGTAGTCCTCCCCCGCGTGCCAGTCCTGGGCCAGCTCCACGAACGTGCCGCGCTCGACGACGCGGACGCCGGGAATCCGCCGGCGCTGGCGGAGCCACGCGGGCAGATCCACCGGCAGCAGGTGCGGCTGGGTGGCCAGCCAGCGCAGGAACTCCTCATACCGTCCAAGGGCACTGGGGTGCCACGGGCCCACCCCGGCGCTCTTCTCCATGTCGTCGGCGTACACCAGGAGGGTGTCATCGCCGGGGGCGGTCGGGAGTTCTGCGGCGCGGGACAGGCTGCGCCAGTGCCTCCGGTCGTCCGGCGGAATCCAGTACCGCAGCCGGGTCGACATCGGCACCACCTGCATGCCGTTGCCGCCCTCGATGCAGTACGGGCGCAGGGCGTCGGCCGGTGGCGGACTCGCCGGATCCGCGCCGTCGAAGTCCGCCCTGTCGCTGCCCCCGTGCGCGCCGTCGGTGGGATAGAGCAACCGGTCGTCGAGCAGGACGTACCGGTAGCCGCCGTTGGGCAGGTCCGGGTCGGCCAGGACCCCGGCCAGGCGCTCGGTATCCCACACCCGTTCGGGGATCCAGCAGATCTCCAGGTCCTCCGGCGCGCACCCCAGGTGGCGGCGGTAGAGCCAGAACAGTTCGTGCAGCTGCCGCCGGTTGAACTCCGGGTCGAAGGCGGTGAGAACGTTCTCGGAATACGTTCCGCCGATGAGGGAGAGCAGGCCGACGTCGCGCAGCCGGCGTACCTCGGCGAGAAACCAGGGGTGGTGCCAGGCGACCGCCTCGACCATGGTCCCGGACAGGTGGAGGGCCACCGGCGTGCGGTATTTCTCGTGCAGCTTCAGCAGCGCCGCGTAGCCGGTCACGATCGCGGTGAGGCCTTCCCGGTCCTGATAGCCGTCGGTGACCAGGAACTGGTTGGCGTGATGGACGAGCGCCAGGGGAAGCGGTGCCGGGCGCGGCCTGCACCGGGACACCGGGGTCCCGGCCGGCGTGGCGCCGGGCCGCCCGGGACCCCGGACCAGGTCCTGACCCCGGGCAAGGTCCGGACCCCGGACGACGTCGGGACCCCGGACAAAGTCCGCGGCGCACCGCGAGCGCACCGCCTCGTCGTACAGTGCGATGTATTCACCGGCGGGCGCCCGCCAGGAGAAGTCCGCCTCCATCGCCCGCTGCTGCAGCCGGCGCCACTCGGGCCCGCGCCGGTACACCGCGAGGGCGCTGTCTACGGCCGAGAGCATCGAAGCGACGCGGCGCTGGACGAAGACGAAGCCCAGACCCGCGGCCGGATCGTCGGTGTAGTCCTTCACCGTGTCCGCGAGGCCGCCGGTCCGGCGCACGACGGGGATCGTGCCGTAACGCAGGGCGATCAGCGGTGTCAGCCCGCAGGGTTCGAAGACGGAGGGCGCCAGAAAAAAATCCGCCCCGGCGTAGATCTGTCGAGCCAGGGGTTCCTGTGTGGTGGGGTGGTACGCGACCTGGCCGGCGAGACGCCGGACCGCGGCCTGCAGCTCCCGTCGGTACCGGGGCGCCCCCTCGCCCATCACCACCACCTGGGCTCCACGGGCCACGATCTGGTCCAGTGCCGAGGTCAGCAGGCCCACCCCCTTCTGCGACACCAGCCGGGCGACCATGCCGAAGAGCGGACGGTCCGGGGCGCGCTCCAGGTTGCTGATCCGCTGCAGGACCTGCTTGTTCGCGGCTTTTCCGGCGAGGGAGGAGCCGTCATAGCGGGTGTCGATCCACGGATCCCGCCAGGGGTCGAACTCCTCGTAGTCAATACCGTTGAGAATGCCGCGGGCGGTGTCCCCCCGGGTTCGTAGCAGTCCGTCCATCCCTGCCCCCTGTGCCGGGGTGAGGATCTCCTGCATGTAGCGGGGGCTGACGGTGTTGACCCGGTCCGCGAAGGCGATGCCCCGCTCGAGCAGTGTCCCGGCCGGGGGCAGACCGATCAGCTGCTCGGTGGCGGCCCCGACCCTCCCCTGATAGGCGATGTTGTGGATGGTGAAGACGATCCCGGTGCGCTCGAGAACACGCCGGTGCGGTCCCTGCCGGGCTTCCTGGGCCACCAGGCCGCAGTGCCAGTCGTTGCAGTGGATGACGTGCGGACGCCATGCGTCCAGGGCCGCCAGCGTGGTGACCGCCTTGGAGAACAGCACGAACGGCATCACATCGTCGTCCTGGTAGCTGTACGGGACCTCGCGGTCGAACCACCCGGGGAGGCCGAGCGTAAAGACTTCCACTCCCCCCAGCGACGGCAGGCGCCGGACCATGACGGTCTCGGCTACGGGGCCCAGCGGCACCTCGAAGGTCAGCACCGGGATCCCGCCGAGCCCCCGGTACCCCGGGATCACGAGGCGGACGTCGAAACCCAGCCCGGCCAGCTTCTTCGGCAGCGCGCTGCTGACGTCGGCCAGTCCGCCGACCTTGACGAACGGATAGGCTTCCGCGCTGGCGAACAGCACGCGGTGCGTCCGTGGCGACGGGACGCCGGGGCGGAGTTCGCCGAGCTCGTCGGGATCGTCGACGTCGGTCATCCCCTGCGGCCGGGTCGGCCGGAGGTTCATCGGCTGCAGCGGGTTGTGGCCGCCGGCGAGCGCGGTGTCCATCACAGGGGTCCGCAAGTATTCGAATGGAGCCGGAATCTGCATTGTCCCACCTCACTCCAAGGCGCCGAAAAGGACCTTCAGCGTTTGTTGTGTGGAGTAAGTCTTGTCCCGTCCGAAGAGGGGTGTCAACATCTAAGCGAAATGACGGCCAGACCATCCGGTTCGGATGAGGTGCCGTCCGGCCCAGCGCCTCTACGGTCAGGAGACGGGCGGCGGAAGGTTCGACGGCGGCCCTACCAGTCGCGCCGGTCAGCCGAACCAGGGACCTGCGGCAGCGTGATCATAATTTTAGAGCGTGGCATATGGGGGAAACATGGCGCTGGCGAGTCGTGCAGGATCGAAGTCAGCCGCCGGCGTCGGCGCCGTCCTCGGCTACCTCGCTGTGAGCGTGATCTGCGGCGTTCTTGCCGCCGGCCTCGTGGTCCCCGCCGTCGCCGGGGTCGGCGTCGCCCTCCGGGAATCGGTGGGGTTCTACAATCGTCTCCCCACGGAGCTCACCGTCGACCCGCCGTCGCAATCAACAAAAGTCCTGACCGCTGACGGGAAGACCATCGCCACCTTCTACGCGGAGAACAGGGTGCGGGTGAGCCTGGACGAGATGTCGCCGTACATCAAGGACGCGATTGTCGCCATCGAGGACCGCCGCTTCTACGAGCACGCCGGTATCGACCCCCAGGGAATCCTTCGGGCCCTGTCGTCCAACCTGACCAGTGGCGGCAGGCAGGGCGCCTCCACCCTGACCCAGCAGTACGTCACCAACGTCCTCAACGAGTCCCTGGTGTCGGCGGACAAGGGAGACCGGATTATCCTCAACGGCCAGAAGGACATCGGCGACAAGGTGCGCGAAATGCGGCTCGCGATCGAGCTGGAGAAGAAGTACTCGAAGGACCAGATCCTGGAGGGCTACCTCAACATCGTGTTCTTCAGCCGGGATGCCTACGGCATTGAGGCTGCCTCGCGCCATTTCTTCAGCACGAGCGCCAGGAGCCTGAGCCTGCCGCAGGCCGCACTCCTTGCCGGCCTGGTGAAAAGTCCCAGCTTCTACAATCCCGCCGTCAACCCGGACAACGCCATCCAGCGACGCAACCACGTGCTCGACGCCATGCTCGACCTCGGCAAGATCTCCGAAAAAGAGCACGCCGCCGCCGCAGCCACCGGGGTGGAGCTCACCCTCAACCCGGGGAAACAGGGCTGCGCGGGGGCGGAGATGGCAACCTACTTCTGCGACTACGTTTCGCACCTCATCCTGAACAACCCGGCCTACGGCGTCGACCTTGCCTCCCGGGTGAGGAAGCTGTACCGCGGTGGCCTGACCATCACCACCACGCTGGACAGCCGGCTGCAGCAGGCCGCGCAGGCCCAGGTAGACGCCACGGCCGGGGCCAACCCGGACAAATGGGGCGCGTCGCTGGTATCCGTCGGGCCGGGCACCGGACAGATCCTGTCGATGGCCCAAAACACCGTGTTCCTCCCCGAACCGGAAAAATTCGATACCCAGCTGAATTTCAATGTCGATTCCAAGGACGCCGACGGGAATGACCTGAACGGCGCCGGCGGGTTCCAACCCGGGTCCACCATGAAGCCGTTCACCCTGGCCGAATGGCTCAACGAAGGAAAGTCCCTGGCCGACACGGTGGATGCTTCCCGGCGGTCTTATCCCCTTGATTTCAAGTGGAAATCCAGCTGCGGCAAGGTGCTCGGCGGCTACAGCACAAAGCAGAAGAGCCTCGGCGCCGCGGATGACCTGCAGAACAACGACGCCGGCTACTACCGGCCCATGCGCGTCGACTACGGGCTCTACAACTCCATCAACACCGCCACCTTCGCGGAGGCCGCCAAACTGGATTTCTGCGGAATCCAGAAGGTGGTGGATGCCGCAGGAATCCACAGCGGGCTGGATAACGCCCAGGTCAACATGCATCAGCTGGGCAACCTGCTGGGCGCGATTGGGGTGGCGCCGCTCGTGCTGGCCAATGCCTTTGCCACCTTCGCCAACGACGGCAGGTACTGCGAGCCCGTCGCCATTGTGGAGGTGACCGACGCGGCAGGGCAGCAGCTCCCGGCCCAGACCAAGTCCTGCCGTGACGCCATCAAGCCCGAGGTTGCCCGGGGCGTGAACTCCGTGCTCCAGGATGTGCTGAAAAAGGGGTCCGGCGTGTACATCAAACCCAAGGTCCACACCAGTTTCCCGGTCGCGGCCAAGACCGGCACATCCAACACCAACGGCGCCACGTGGGTGGTCGGCTACACCAGCGGCCTGGCCACCGCATCCTTCTTCGGGGACGCCCTGGAAGGCCAGAAACGGCCCGGGCAGAACATCACCGTCAACGGCAAGTTCTACAAGAGCATCGACGGTTACATGCTCGCCGGCCCGCAGTGGGCCAACTACATGCTCGAAGTCGCCGGACTCTATCCCGCCGAGGCCTTTCCGGCGCCGCCCGAGTCGATGACAAAAAAGTCCGATCGAAAGGACACTGCGTTGAAGACCACCAAGAAGTCGGCCCGAAAGGATGCGGATCGGCGGGACTCCGACCCACGGGATTCTGATCGGGACTGAGCGGCGGCAACGCCCCTGCGGACTTTCAGGACCACGCCGGGAAGAGGGGAAAGGGGCAATTATTATGGAATTGTGACGCCGGCTGTTCCGGAGTCGGTATTCTGGAAGTGGTCAGGCAGCGGCCACACGTGATTCGTAGAGAGATGGTGTCTATGGCAAGCAATCTGGATGTCACCGTCGCCGTGAACATGGATTCCGGCACCACCAACCCCACCCCTTTCGCAAAACCCACCCGCAACCATGGCCAGGCATTGGCCGCCGTGGCCCGCCGGACCTCACCCACTCTGGAGATGGCCGCTTGACGATCAACCGCCAGATTCCCCAAGGCGTGCCTTCCTCGCAGATCTTCGGCACTTTCCGTCGCTGGCCACTGGTACCGTCCGCCGAGCTGTACCGGCTCCAGGCCGCGCTGACGCAGTGTGTGGAGCTCGCCGGGTCCCAGGCGGCCCAAGAACTTCTGGCGCTTGTTTCGGAGGAACTCCGGCAGCGGAGCGCCAAGGAGCCTCCGGAAACCCGCAGCCCTTCCGGGCAGGCCCGGGCGCCGCGGAACCGGGCAAGCGAAAACTGACGCACCGTCACCGGCGGCGCGTTCCTGGCACCCGTAGCTCAGCTGGCAGAGCAGGGGACTTTTAATCCTCGGGTCGTGGGTTCGAATCCCACCGGGTGCACCGATGCGCATACCCGGGGGGCGCATCTCTCGAACAAGGTGGGGCGTACTCGGCCGGCCGCTGCGGGTCCAGGGCAGTTCCTGTGACCCGCCCTGGACCGAATGCCCGGCCTCAACAACAGTCGCAGCGGACCTTTCCGCCGTGGCAATACCTTTTATACTCCCAGGGCGTCCCGCCGGAAAGAGCCATTTTCCCGGGATGCAGCCGGACGCCGCACTCCGCCCGACCCGGTCGCAGGACAAACCGGTCGCAGGACAAAGCTGCGCGGATGTGGCCCGCCCCCAAAATAATGCGGGCCACACCCACGCCAGCCGGGTCCCTGAGTCCGCCGCCATGCTTGACGTGCGGAACCGGTCGGGGGCACGATGGGGCGGCTTTGCGGAGCATTTCGTCGCCGACTACTCAGCTGGTTCCGGGGCAGGCACGAAGGCCGGAGGCTCTGTGGGATGCGGGCGGGTCGGTCCGACGTGTTCCACCGGCCCGTGCCTGCACAGAGGTTGGGGCGGGGGGCGCGGCCCCGCAAGAGGCATCACCGTGGGTCTGGCTGTCATAGAGAACTCTCCACGAAGCTGAGAGGCCGACTGCCTGACCGCCATCAGGATAACAAAAGGTCCCGCCGGTAAGAAGGGCACGCGCACACCGCCGGAGGATCCTGATGGCGCGCCCGCGGGCAGCTGTCAGGACATGACGTCAGCGAGGTCCTCGTTGGCCGCTTCCACGTCGAACGCCTTCGGGTCCAGAGTGTCTCCCGGCAGCATTCCCAGCCATTCCCGGTACTCCTTGTGGTCCTCGTGGTGCGGATCGTTGACCGCCTGGACAATGTTCGCCCACCCCCAGGTGCCGCCGCTGTCCTCCGCCGGCGCCATGCCGCGTCCCGCGGTGCATCGCGGGAGCTGACCGCCGTCGTTCGCCAGAATCTTCTCCAGCTTTATGGCGAGCACCCAGTTGTCACCGAAGTCGTAGGTGTAGCCCATGCTGCTGCCCACGGTCGGCAGCAGCTCGCCGACGGTCGCCGCCGATTCGTCGCGGGAAGACTCGCCGTAGAACTCGTCGTCACCGTCCGGATTCACGGGCGCATAAGCGGTGCCGCGGAATCCCCCGACCCGGAACTCGTGCAGGTGATAGTCCAGCCACCCGAACACCGCCTGGATCACCTGGTGCAGCTGAGGGAGCGGCATGCCTGCGGGAACCAGGACGCGGCGCCAGATGGGCGGCTTCGAACCGTTGAGCGTAACCTTCAGCTGCAGAATCGTCGTCTCCGCCGGCGGCGGCACTTCCCGGACCACGGCCAGCACCGGGGCCCGACGTGCCGGCTCCGAATTTGCACGGCTCCCCTCGGTCGGCCCGAAGCCGGCCGAATCGAAGTCAGCCGGCTCGAAGCCGGTCGGCTCGAAGCCAGTCGGTTGAAAGTCAGTCGGCTCGAAGCCGGTCGGTTCGAAGCCGGCATCGTCCCGAGCCTGAACGATCCCCAGGTCCGCCAGCAACCATTCGTCGTCGAAGACATTCGCGATGCAGCGGACGAGGGGCGGCGGCACGCGGAAGTGGGTGTCGATGGCCAGCAGCCCCAGCTCCGCGAGCTCTTCGAGGCGGCTGACGGCCACGCCGGTCAGCAGCCCGGCCATGGCCCGTTCCGCAGGCGGCGCGTGGTCCGGGGCGGCCAGAACACGCGTTTTCTCCGGCGGATCCGAAGTTGCCGCCGCGAGCAGGAGCGATGCCTGCAGTCCCGATACCGTCCGTTCCCACGGCTGCGCCGGATCCCATCCGAGCACCGCCGTGTCCAGGAACTCGTCAACGAAGAACACCAGTTCCCCCAGCCGCTCCGAAGGCCCGCCGGCCAGGAACACACCGGAATCCGCAGAGGGAACAGCCTTCGTCGACGTGATCTCAAGGAGCTCGGTCGCCTCCAGCGCGTTCCAGAGCTGGGCCAGCAGCGGCACCTCGTACATGCTCCGGACCGTGGGCACAGGGCCCTCCGAACCGGCGGTGCCCGGCAGCGGGACCCCGGACTGTTTGGTGCCACCCCTGACGGTGACGCCGACGCAGGCAGCGGCGGCTTCAATGTCCCGCAGGCGAAGCGCGCCCGTGGCTGTGACGGGCTTCCCCTCGCCGATCCATCGCAGCAACGCCGTGGCGCGCCGGATGAGCGGCAGCTCGGAGAAGGCCGCCAGGGCCTCCTCATCGGGGATGTCCGGCACGTCGAGGAGGCTCACGCCACCGTCGTCCTCCCCTGTCGTGTCGAGGAAGTCCATGACTGCCGCCAGCTGATCCGCCGAGCCGCTCCACCGGCCGGTCTCAACGAGAAACTCGACGAAGGCGCCAACGGAGTGGACAACGAAGTGCGTGCTCTCGAAGAGACCTGCCTCCGCGGCCGCGGCGCCGGCAACGTCTCCGGCGTCGTCCAGCGTGGCCAGGATTTCGTCTGACACGGCCGCCGACAAGCCAGAAGGTTCAAGGCTTGTCACGTCGGCCGCGGCCGTTGTGTCCATGTAGCGGCCCAGGACGGCCTTGATCGGCTCCAGGCATTCCAGGGCGGCAACCGCCGAGCCGGGTGAGACCTCCTCGAACCAGCGGACAAATGCCGGTGTGAGCGCGTCCACGGCCCGGTCGGCCCGGACAGCGCTCAGGGATTGGGGCGCGGAGGCGCGGTTACCGGGACCCCCCGCGCCCTTGCCCTTGTGCCGGTTCCCGCCGTTCCTGCTCATGGTTCCCCCGCCTGTGTGCGCATTGGTATTACGACGACGGTACTAACCCTGCGGTCGGCGTGCCAGTGCCTCGCGGTACTCAGGCGCCGCAATGCTGCGGACGGCTGCGACTGCAACATGGTCGTGGAGCCATTGATTGCACGGGTGTTACCTGATCGTTGGACCGCGGTGGTGTTCTATGGCGAGGATGGTGATGTCGATCGCGCCCGGGGTCAGGCCGGTGTGGCTGATGCTTTCACGCACGCGTTGTTGTACCGCTTCGGCGACATCGAGGGCGGGGTAGGCGATGTCGGTGGCGATATCGAGGTGGACGCGTGCGGTGCCGTCGCTGATTGTCGCGGTGACGCCGTCGTGCCGGTACGTGCCGTTTTGGCTGCGGGGATTGCGTAGGTGCCGCAAGGCGGCGGGACCAAGCCGGGCCAGGAGGCCTTGGACAGTGGGTTCGAGTCTGAGGACTCCGGGTGTCTCCAGCGTGGTGCGGGTGGCGAGGGAGGCGATGAGCTGGCTGGTGATGATGGAGCCTTGGAGGGGCGGGTCAGACATCGTACAGGTCCTCCACGGTGATGTTGACGGTTCCGGCGCCAATACCGACGCCGGCCGGAATCGCGTTGCTGATCTCGTGTCGCAGCGCCTCCGCCATGAGGGGGATGTCGACGCCCGGGGCTGCGGCAACCCGAAGGTTGACTATGAGGCGAGGGCCGGCAGTGGTGGCAGTGCCGGTGGTTCCGGACGGGTGGTCTTCCCCGGTGAGGCTGGCGGCGGCCGGGCCTATTTCGATGCGGCAGCGTCGTGAGTGAACCCCGGGGATCGCTGCCGCCGCGAACCGGACGAGGGAGCTCAGGGCCTGTTCGCTGATCTCCGTGGTGCCGTTGTCTGCGCTGCGCAGGAGGATCCTGCTGCCGCGGCGGACTTCCGCGCGGGCCACGTCCATGATGGCGTCTTTGATCCCGGGGCCGGGTTTCAGCGCGGGATCGTGCAGGTCGCTTTCGCGCAGCGCACGGGTTGCTTCACTGAGTCTTTCGAGCCGGGTTCTGGCAGTCCGGCAATGTTCGCACTGTTCCTCGTGTGCGGTGGGAGGCCGCTCGATGGCGGCCCAGATGCTGTCGATGCTGCGGCCGCAGCCGAGCCGGGGGACGTCGTCTAACGCCATTGGCTCATCCCTTCTGCTATCTGATGGCGTGCCCGGGCGAGTGTGCCGCGAACTGCTGCCGGGCTGATCTTCAGTGTGACACCGATCTCGGCGTAACTGCGTCCGTGCATTTCCCGCAGCAGCCAGCAGGCCCGTTGTGCCGGGGGAAGCGTCTTCAGGAGTGCGGTCAGGCCGTCCTGTTCGGCGGACCATTCAGCCTCGTGGGCCGGATCCCATCCGGCCGAAACGAAGCGGGCGCGGGCTCCCGGCATGGCGTCCATGTCGTCCGAGTCGACGATGCTCTCGGCATGGGCGGACCGCTTGCGCAGCACGTCCAGGCACTTGTTCGTCGCCAGCCGGTAGATCCAGCCACCGAAAGCGTCGGCATCAGCGAGCATGGGGAGACCACACCAGCCCGTTGTCAGAGTCTCCTGCACGATGTCTTCGGCTTCGCCGCGGTCGTTGAGCATCCGGTACGCCAGCCGAAAGAGTCTGTACTGATACGTGAGCACCAGGTGTTCGAATGCTGCCAGGTCGCCGTCCTGGGCGCGGGCGACGATGCTCCCCTCGTCCAGGTCCGGTTCGAAGCCGGGGCTGTGATCACCCATGCGCTGTCCATCCCGTCCGGTGACTTGCCGGTGTCTGGCCCAATATGCCACAGCCAGGCAACGCCGGGAACAGTGAGGAGGTTCCGTTGCCCGGCGGGGAAAATAATTCGTGCCGTCACGTGACGATTCCGGTTGGGTTTCGTCCCTATCGGTGTACGTACGTTCACCAGTCCCACGAGGAGATGTTTTCCATGACAGAGACACCCAAAACCCCCGGAGTTGCGAGCGGCGTCATGGCAGCGCCTGACGAGCAGATGCGCGGCGGCGCGCTGGAACAAGTGAAGGCGAGGGACGCGCTGCACACAGACCGCGGCGACACCACAATCGAGGAAACCGTGGTGCAGAAGCTGGCAGGCATCGCCACCCGCGAGGTTCCCGGTGTGTACGCCATGGGCAGTGCCGGCCGGCGGGCCTTCAGCGCCCTGACCGAACGCATCCCCGGCTCCCAGACCAATGTCAGCGGCGGGGTCACCGTGGAAAAGGGTGAGCGTCAGGCCGCCATCGATGTCTCCATCGTCATCGACTACGGGTTCTCGGTGGTGGAGGTCAGCCAGGCGATCCGCCGCAACATCATCCAGTCCGTTGAGCGCGCCACCGGATTGGAAGTGCTGGAAGTGAACATCAACGTCACCGATGTTCACCTGCCCGAGGAGGAACACGACGAACAGCAGGTCCAGAAGACCCAGCTGCAGTAACCACCTCACTGTGTCCCCTGCCAGGAAATAACCGGTCGTTGAGGAAAAAGGATGGCTATGTCTACTACACGTTGGTGCGTGACCATAGGTCTCGTACTGGGAATCGTTTTGGGCTTCGGCGGCTGGCTGGCTCTTCTGGCCACGGTGGTCCTCGGATTCATTGGACTGCTGGTCGGCCGGGTCGCGGAAGGAAAACTCGATGTCCAGGCCCTGTTCGGTAGAGCATCGAGCCGATGAACCCGCCAGGAGCCCACGCTCTGCCCTTGCCTGGGGAAGGGGCCGGGGTCGGGGTCGGGGACACCGTCCCGGGCTTCGCCGAGACGGGCACACGAGGGCACACGGTCCTGGCGGCCAGGGTGATCGAGAAAATCGCCGCCCAGGTCGCCAGCGACGAATCCTCCGCCGGCGGGTCCTCCGGCGGATTTCTGGGAATCGGAACGCGTGCTGATCTCTCCGCCCGGCCCAAGGCATCCGTGGTAATCACCGGGAACATCGCGACCCTAAGCGTTGAGATCGGGATGCTGTATCCGGTGCCGCTGCGCCAGGCCACCGAGGAACTGCGCCGCCGGATCGCGACCAGGGTGACCGACCTGACCGGAGTAGACGTCCGACAGGTCGACATCAGGATCGCGTGGCTGACCACCGGAGCCGACACCAACGGCCGAAGGAAGCTGCTGTGAGCCGGCACGTCCAACGGTCCACGCGCCTGAGGCACCGGCCCAGCCGCGCTATCCCTGCCCTTATCGCCGGAATAGTGCTCCTGGCCGCCGGCGCCGCACTGGTCTGGCTGAGCGTCACCCGGCTGGTCACCGGGTCGTGGCCGACCGTGCTGCAGGGGCCCAGCGACTGGCTCGCCGCGCTGGCATGGAATGACCCCGCCGTGGGGCAGATCGGGATAGCCGCCGTCATCGCAGGGGTCATCCTCTTGCTCTGCGCCATCATTCCAGGAGGGTTCAGTGCCCTCACTATCGATGATTCGGGCACGGGCGCCGGGGTTGAGGCGCCACCGGTGCAGGAGCAGGAGACAGTGATGACCCGCCGCGCCGTCGCCCACCTGGCCAAGGCCCGGTGCGTGCAGATCGACGGCGTCGGCTCGGCCTCCGCGACAGCCACCACGCGGCGCGTCCACGTGAACGTGACGACTTCCCTGCACGAGCCGGGGGACCTGCGCCAGAGGATCACCGACGCCGTCCGGGCCCGTCTCGAAGAAACCGGGCTCTCGCCGGTGCCCCAAGTCACCGCCACGGTCCGGTCCAGAGACTGAAACCGTTCGCGCACCCGCCTACCGCGACTATATGAAGGACGGCTTCCGATGAGGCAGAACGCAGGAACACTGAACCGGATCTGGCTGGCAATTCTCGGCATCCTTTGCCTGGCCGCCGGCACCGCACTGCTCCTGCAGACGAACGGGACACTGCAAACTCTCCTCAGCACCGCCCCCGCATGGCAGTCCGTCATCGCCGGTGACCTGCAGGCATTCCTCGCGCAGCCGTGGGTGGCGGCCACCGTACTCATCATCGGAGTCATCATCGGGGTCCTGGGGCTGCTGTGGATCATCGCCCAGATCCCGAGAAGGAACAGGGCAGGCGCCTACCGCCTCCACGACGACGGCAGCCAGGGATTCACCCTCTGCGACCCGTCCGTCCTCGCCGCCGCCGTCGAAAAGCAGATCAACACCCTGCCCGGTGTCGTCACGTCCGCAGCCCTGCTGCGTGGAACCGCCATGGCCCCCGACCTGACCCTGAAGGTGACGGTCAATGACAGGGCCGACATCCGGGACGTTATTCACCGCATCCAAACAACCACCCTGCCGGAGCTGTCCAGCGCCCTGGAGGTGCCCCTGCAGAGCAGCCGGCTGCAGATCGACGTCAGCGGACGAACCCAAAGCACCGGAACCGTCGTGCATTCCACCGGCACCGTCGTCTACTAGCCACTGAGCAGCACCCAGGCGGAGCTCTCCGGCGCATCTGAAGTAAGTAAGGTTGCTGCCTCAAGTGCTTCGCTTTACGATCCCAGCGCAGTGTCCCTAGCGCGCGCCATCTGGTAGCCGAGGGTCAATACCCGGAGAGACAAGCCCTCCGGAGGCAAGTCCGCTGCCGCCAGGACCGACCCGTCGTCCGCACCCCCGATGTGCGCCGCGGCGCCAGGATTTTCCGCAGCACGGGGCTCGTGCGCAAATCCATTCAAATCCCAGGACCGCATTCCCGGGTTGCTAAGGAGAACAGCGGACCACACAGCCTCCACCGTCGTGATGGCCGCGGAGGCCCCCGTTGGTCCCGAAACCAGCCAGCCGTCGCTGGTGGCGGCCACTTTGGGGGCCCCGGGCCATGTTTGGCAGATGGCGTTGATCGTTTGGGCGACAATGAGGTGCTGTCGCATCGTTCGGTTCGACCCCAGTACGGGGTCGCTCACAACATTTCGTCCGCACGCGCCGCACATGTGAGGTATCCCTTCCTAGGGCATGACGTCGCCGGAATTTGGCCCAAGCGTCTGGCCGACATACAGGTTGCCGCCCGGATCGCTGGCGAGAAGCAGCGCCGTAGGCGCCACCTCGGCCGGAAGGCCGAAGCGCAGAAGCGGCAGTCCGGCACGCTTCGCCGTTTTCCATTCCTCGGAAATTCCTTCAACCAGGGGCGTCTCAATAGGGCCAGGGGCGATGCTGTTGACCAGCACGTTGTCGCCGGCCGTTTCCAGGGCCAGAGCCTTGGTCAGTCCGACGACGCCGGCTTTGGCAGCACTGTAGTGGCTGAGTCCCGTTCCGCCTTTGATGGCCAGCTGGGAGGCGATGTTGATGATACGGCCCCACTTCTGCTGCCGCATCTCCCCCACCACCTCCCGGCAGCACAGGAAGACACCCGTCAGGTCAACCGAAATCGTCTCGTTCCACATGGCCAGGGTCATGTCTTCCAGCCGCGATTCGGTCAGCAGGCCCGCGCTGTTCACGAGAATATCGATGCTCCCGATCTGGGCGCGTGCGGCGGCGAAGGCGACCCTTACACTGGCCTCGTCTGAGACGTCGACGGCGATGGTTCCCGCCACGCCCGACCGGTCCAGGACAGCCACTCTGTCGCCGTTGGCGGTGAAGGCGTCGGCGATGGCCCTGCCGATGCCGCTGGCTCCGCCGGTGACCACTACACCCCGGCCCTCTGTGGGACGCGAGGCTTCTGAGTTGTTCATTCCTGTCCTTCCAGGGCTTTCAGGCGCGCATCTTGATGGTGAGACCGCCGTCGACTATCAGTGACTGGCCGGTGACGTAAGAGGCGTCCTCGGAGGTCAGGAAGCCAATCACGCTGGCGACCTCCTCGGGCCGTCCGACCCGGCCCCACGGGATTTCCAGCCCGGCGCGTTGCAGCCCCTCAGGACCGAGCGAGTTCACCGGGTCCAAGGACTGGGGCGTCTCGATAAGACCGGGAATCACAGCGTTGGCGCGGATGCCGCGCGGTCCCAGCTCGGCGGCCACGCTGCGGATCAACCCGAGTACGCCGGCCTTGGCGGCCGCGTAATGGGCATGCTCCTCCCACCCGTAGACTCCCCCGGCAATAGAGGACACGGCCACCATCGCTCCGCCGCCGGTCATCCGCACGGACCCGGCCCGCAGGGTCCGCAGGACGCCGGTAAGGTCGACGTCGAGCATGTCGTCCCAGCGCTCATCAGTCATCTCGGCCAGGGGCGAGTTGCGCAGAATTCCTGCGTTGGCCACCGCGTAGTCCAGTCGGCCGTACTCCGCCAGGGCGCGTTCGGCGAACGCATCAACAGACGGTGTGCTGCGGACATCGACTTCGTGGACGACTCCCTGACCGCCTGCGTCCGTCACAAGCCGGAGGGTTTCTTCCGGGTCGTGCGGGTCACCGGGAAAGGTGCCGATCACCGAATGCACGCCCCGGTGGGCGTAGTGGACGGCAACGGACCGTCCAATGCCGCTGGCCGCTCCGGTGATCACGGCCACCCTTGTTTCCGGTGTCATGCTTCCACCTCGTGCGGGTGGTCCTCGAGCAGGGCCTCGACCGGGGGCTTCGCGGCGATCATCAGGAGGCCGGAGAACAGCGTTCCGGCCGCGCCGACCCACAGGGCTGCAGCGCCGGTTCCTGCGCTGGCGGCTGCCAGCGTGAACAGGAACCCGCCGAGAATGGTGCCGGGCTGGCTCATCGCGCCGATGAAGGCGGTGCCGGTGGCACGGCAGCTGACGGGGTAGCACTCGGCCATGAAGTACTGGATCGCGGCGTACGGTCCGACCAGGAAGAACAGTCCGGCACCATAGGTTGCGATGATCATGAAGGGGCTGGTGGCGATCGGGCTGAGCATGATGGTGAAGGAAATGCCGGAGAGAATCCAGCCCCCGATGATGGTCCGCTTCCGGCCGATCTTGTCACCGAGCCAGCCGTGGAAAACGTAGCCGAAGTACGCCAGCAGGTTGATGACGATCAGCATCCAGAAGGCATCGGTGAGTTCCACACCCTTGGCGTTCTTCAGGACGGAGCTGCCGAGAATGCTGAAGATCAGGATGCCGAAGAAGTTGAAGATCCAGGCCAGCGAGAAGACGATCGTGTTCCGGCGCAGGTGCGGCTCCCAGATTCGCTTGAGCGGGGCAGCGGAAGAGTGTTCGACGCCGAATGCGCGGGCCAGGGAGTGGGCTTCCTCGGTCTTGCCGCTCTTCTCAAGTTCGGTCAGCTTGTGGTGCAGCTCGAACTGCGGCGTCTCCTTGAGCTTCTTGGCAATGACCCACACGATGATGACGGCCGGAACGGTTGCCATGAGATAGAGGGCCCGCCAGCCAAGGGACGGAAGGAAGACGAGGGCGAGGGCACTGGCGAGCAGGAAGCCCAGCGGCCAGCCGCCCTGGATGAAGGAGTAGTGGAAGCCGGGGCGCTTGCGCTTATCGGCGACTTCGGTGACCTGGTAGACCTCGTTCATGTAGGTCGCGTTGACGGCCTGCTCGGAGAATCCGAGCCCGCCGAAGGAACGCACCAGCACGAGCAGGCCGTTGCTGAGGAACGGGATTCCGGTCGGGATCAGGGCCGTCAGAGCGGAGACGATGGCCGTTCCGCCGACGGTGGTCATCATGCCCTTGCGCCGGCCGAGCCGGTCAATGACCGGGCCGATGCCGAAGCAGACGATCGCGGTGCCGACGGCGATCCAGGTATTGATCGCATAGGCTTCGGATTCGGTCCAACCGAACTCTTCCTGCATGGCCGGCAGGAGGGTGCCGAAAAGCCCAAAGTCGAACACGGCGACGGTCCAGGCACACAGGGCCAGCACGGTGGCGGTGGTCGTGTGGTGCTTGGAGAATGTCGGGAAGCGGCGCTTCTCGTTGGGGGCGGGCTGCGTCAGGTCGACGGCGGGCTGCTGGGTGGTCATTACTGGTTTTCCTTTCGGGGGCTGCGTGCGAGGAAGGAGTCCGCGATCTGGTCGAAGGTGAGCCAACTGACGCCTTCGTGGGAGTTGATGTGTTCGATGAGGCGTTCGAGCATGAGCAGGACCTGGGGGCGGCCCGAGACATCCGGGTGGATCGTCATGGTGAAGGCCGCCTGGTCCATTTCGCGGTATACCCAGTCGAACTGGTCGCGCCACATTTGTTCGATGTCCCGGGGGCTGACGAAGCCGTGGGAGTTCGGGGCCGCCTTGATGAACATCATGGGAGGAAGGTCGTCCAGGTACCAGTTGGCGGGGATTTCGACGAGGTCGGTTTCCTTGCCCCGGACGAGCGGCTCCATCCAGGTCTCGGCGGCCTTGGTGTAGTCGATCTTCTTCCAGCTGTCACCGACGCGCACGTAGTAGGGCTCGAAATCGCGATGCATCAGGGAGTGGTCGTACTTGATCCCGCGTTCGAGGAGAATCTCGTTGGTGACCGGGGAAAACTCCCACCAGGGAGCGACATAGCCGGTGGGGCGACGGCCGGAGACCTTTTCGATGAGTTCGATCGACCGGTCCAGGATGGCCGTCTCCTGCTCGCGGGTCATGGCGATGGGGTTTTCGTGCGAGTATCCGTGCACTCCGATTTCGTGCCCCGCGTCCACGATCATCCGGGTCAGGTCCGGGAACGTCTCGATCGAGTGGCCGGGCACGAACCATGTGGCGGGCAGGCCGTACTTCTCGAAGAGGCGGATGAGGCGCGGGCCGCCGACCTCGCCGCTGAACAGGCCACGTGAGATATCGCACGGGGAATCCTCGCCCCCGTAGGAGCCGAGCATTCCGGCCACGGCGTCCACGTCCACGCCGAATGCGACTTGGATGTCCTTAGTCATGGGATCCACCTTTCATTGCGTTTTTGTTGAGGTTTTGTTGGTGCGGTTTTGGTTTGGGGCGAAACTAGTCCGGGAGCGTGCCCCGGCGGGCGAAGGTTTCCGCAATGCCGGCCGCGGGGGTATCAAGCCTGAGTAGCAGGCTGAGAAGGACCAGCGACTGGGATGGTCTGAGCAGACCGGAGGGTATGGCGCCGGCCGCGCGGAGGTCGGCACCGCCGCCGTCGCCGTATCGGGGAACGACTGCGCCGGCTTCCACCCGCGTGCTCGTCACCACCACGACCCCGGCCGCGATTGCGTCGGCGACGTCCCGGCACAGCACGCGGTTGGCGTTGCCCGTTCCGGTTCCTTGGAGCACAACCCCTGCCGCACCGGCCTGAAGGGAAGCCTGCAGGAGCGTGGAATCCGCTCCGGGATAGACGGCTATAAGGTCCACACGCGGTGAGCCGGCGCCGACGCCTGGTAACGGTAACGGGGCAAGGCCGCGCTGTGCTGCATGTATGTTGACCTCGCCGGAGCCGGACACTGACCCGGCCGTTCCGAAATCCGGGTCGGCGAACGCGTCGAGCCGGGTCGTGTGGCTCTTCCGAACTCCAGCAGCCGGGAAGATGGTCCCGGCAAACGCCAGCAGCACGCCCTTTCCCCGGGCGTGCGGAGAACCGGCAACGGCGATCGCGCGAGAGAGATTGCCGGGACCGTCCGGCGTCGGGGAGTCGGCCGCCTCCTGCGCCCCGGTGAACACCACCGGACGAGGATCATCGTGGGTGAGATCAACAAGATAGGCGGTCTCCTCCATCGTGTCCGTACCGTGGGTGACCACGACCCCCAGAACCTGCGGGTCGGCCAGGGATTGCCTGATGCTGGCGCAGATCGCGATCATGTCATCGACCGTCAGCAGGTACGAACCCTTGCGGAAGACGTCACCCACCCGGACCGGATACGAAGCTTGCACCCCCAAGCTGGCGAACACCTGCTCTCCCGAGTCCGACGCCACGGCGGCTCCCCCGGCCTCCGACGCACGGGAGGATATTGTTCCTCCGGTCGCCAGGAGCACCACATGGGGGCCAGCCAATTCTGTGAGAGTCATTTCCGCTCCATCTGTCCTGCATCTTCTGTCAGACGCTTACCCAATCGATTGGGTTGTGGGATAAAAATTATCCTTGCGATGTTTCCCGCGTATGCCTGCGGGTGTTTCGAGGGTGTAAACGCCTCGCCCTTGGGCCCGAACCACGCCTACCCAATCGATTGGGTAAGCGGTAAATTGACTATAGAATGTGATGTGTGGCACGTCAAGGGTCTTCCGAACCAGAGAGCGGCCTGATATTGGGCAGGATTAGTGGCGACATCTCTTTTGGCTGAGGCAGGTAAGCGATTGGAAGGAACCATGGCCGGGAACACGACCGTCACGTTGAGGGATCTGGCGGACGAGCTTGGCATCCACCCGTCGACCGTGTCCAGGATCCTTCACTCGGACTCCGCCGTGGCGCGAGGGGCGGCCTCCGTGGCGACGGCCGAACGTGTGCGGGATCTGGCACGGAAACGGGGGTACTCCCCAGACCCGCAGGCCGCCGGTCTGCGGACTCGGCGCACGCGCCTTATGGGAGTGATCGTGCCCCGGCTTTCGGACCTTGTCCTGGCAACCATGTACGAGGGCATGGATGAGGCCGCGGCGGCGCTGGGCTATTCGACTTTCGTCATGAACTCCCGCGACGACCCCCAGGAACAACGACGGAAGACTGACACCATGCTGGCCCGTCGCGTGGACGGACTGATCATCGGTGACGCGCACCTGGACGGTGACCTGCTGCGGGAGTTGACGGACCGGAAGGTGCCTTTCGTCCTCGTGAACCGCCGTGTCTCGGGCTACCCGTCCGCCACGTGCGACGACGTCCTTGGTGGCACACTTGTCGCCGACCACCTGTGGAGCAAGGGGCATCGGAACGTAGCTGTCATCGCCGGTGAGCCCTACGCCAGCACGGCCGTTGACCGGACGGCGGGCTTCGTGGACCGTTGGCGTACGCTGGGCGGCAAAATCCCCCAAGACTCCATCGTCTGGTCTCGGTTCGATACCGCCGGCGGACGGGAAGCGGCCGAAAATATCCTGACCCACTGCCACCCCGCCCCGACTGCACTGTTCGCCGTTAACGACTTTGCGGCGATCGGCGCCATGGGAGCACTGCGGTCCCACGGCCTCACTGTCGGCGACGACGTGGCGGTGGTTGGTTTCAATGACACCTCGCTGGCCGCGGAACTCCCCATTCCGCTGTCCTCGGTTCGCTCGCCCATGCTGGACATCGGGAGGACTGCGGTGCAACTCCTGAAACGGCTACTGGACGGCGAAATTCCCGAGCCGGTCAGGCTGGAACCAACCCTCTGCGTGCGGGAAAGCAGCGCCTGAAGCTCAGGCCCTTTCTGACTCTGCCCGGCGTTTGAGATTCGTAAACTGACGGGTCTGCATGACCCAGTGAGAGGGCTCCAGCAACAAGACACTCAGGATGGGCTGCAGCCACTTCGGCCGGAACGACCAGTACCCGCTGACGACGAGCCGGGTGCGCCCGCCTGCCTCGTCCTTCAGCTCGAACCCCCACAGCGAGTCGGTGAAGTATCGGGGACGCTGTCCCGCCGGATCGAACGGGTGGCCCCGCAGATCAAGCGACATGCGCAGACCCAGGAACCGCTCCGGTTCCATCGCCGCGACCTCCCACCACTGGCTGCCGTCCGGTGTGCCCGCCAGATGGTCGCCAACAAAGATCTCCTGCCACTCGGGGTGAACTGTCCAGGCGCTGGCGCGCCCGAAGTTGTCCAGCCTGTCCCAGCTGTACCACCCCGCCCGGTCGGTCCCCATCTGCGCCAGCCAAGCCCACACGCGCGAGCGGGGCGCGTCAATGGTCACGGCCATGGTTCCGCTGCGGGTCCCCTCCGGGATAAGCCCGTCCCCCGGATAGGGCCCGTTGGCTTCCGCTGCGGTGGCGCCGGCGCGCAGCAGGCGCGGCCGCACCACTGCCAAGTAGGCCGTCACAACAGCGGCTGCAATGGCAGCAGCTCCAGACCGGGAAGCCCAATTCGCCGCGCGGTGTGTCATCGTGTCTCCCCTCAGGGCTCGGGTGTTGCCGAAAGAATGCGAGGATGCGCCGGGACGTCCGCAGTGATTCCGAAGAGGGGTCCGGTCTATCAGTACGGGACTGGAGGCGGGAAGAGTCCTTGGCCCCTGGGGACTTCCGGCACTGGTCCCCCGGCGTCGTGGCGGCCTATTCTGGACGCACATTTTGAGCTCGACAGCTGGACAAACATGGCGCCGAAGAAGCGGAATCGATCTCGTCTGGCCGTGGCCCTGTGGAGGGTCCTCGGATTCCTGACAGTGAGCGCTGTCTGCGGTGTTCTGGTCGCCAGCCTGGCGGTCCCCGGCGTCGCTGCTGCCGGCGTTGCCGTCAGCAGGTCAATCATCTTCTTCAACAACCTCCCCGCGGAACTGGCGGTTGCTCCGCCGTCGCAGTCAACCAAAGTGCTGAGCTCGGACGGGAAGCCGATCGCCACCTTCTTCGCGGAGAACCGCGTGAGGGTGACTCTGGACGAGATGTCGCCGTACATCCGGGACGCGATCGTCGCCATCGAGGACAGCCGCTTCTACGAGCATGCCGGCGTCGACCCCCAGGGGATTCTCCGGGCGCTCACGACAAACCTGACCAGCGGCGACAGACAGGGCGCATCCACCCTGACCCAGCAGTACGTAACGAACGTGATCAATGAGTCCCTGGTGTCGGCGGAGAGGACCGATCAGGTCATCCTCAGCGGGCAGAAGAGCATCGGCGACAAGGTACGGGAGATGAAGCTCGCCCTCGAGCTGGAAAAGAAATTCACCAAGGACCAGATCCTGGAGGGCTATCTCAATATCGTGTTCTTCAATCGGGACGCCTACGGCATTGAGGCCGCAGCCCGGCATTTCTTCAGCACTCCCGCAAAGGACCTGACCCTGCCGCAGGCTGCCCTGCTCGCCGGCCTGGTCAACAGCCCCAGCTTCTACGATCCCTCAGTCAACCCGGACAACGCCATCAAGCGGCGCAACCAGGTCCTGGACAAAATGCTCAGCGACGGGAAAATCCTTCAGGCTGATCATGACGCGGCTGTCGCCAGCGGTGTCGAACTGAAGATCACACCTGCAAAGCAGGGGTGTTCGGCGGCTGACATGGCGCCGTACTTCTGCGACTACGTCTCCCACCTGATCCTCAACAACCCGGTGTACGGCATCGACGCCACCGCTCGCGAGAGGAAGCTGTACCGCGGCGGCCTGACCATCACCACGACGCTGGACAGCAGGCTTCAGGCTTCCGCGCAGGCGCAGGTAGACGCCACCGCTGGGGCCAACCCGGACAAATGGGGCGCGTCGCTGGTCTCGATCGGTCCCGGCACCGGCAGGATCCTCGCGATGGCGCAAAACACCGTGTTTCTGCCCGCCCCCGGAAAATTCGACACCCAGCTGAACTTCAACGTCGATGCAAAGGACGCCGACGGGAATGATTTAAACGGCGCCGGCGGGTTCCAACCCGGGTCCACGATGAAGCCGTTCACCTTCGCGGAATGGCTCAATGAAGGCAAGTCCATGGTCACCGAGGTGGATGCCTCCCGGCGGACGTATCCGCTGGACTTCCCGTGGAAGTCCAGCTGTGGAAAGGTCCTCGGGGCTTACAACACGGCCGAAAAGGCCCTCGGCGCCGCGGACGACCTGCAGAACAACGACGAGGGCTATTACCGCAAGATGCCCGTCAATTACGGGCTCTACAACTCCATCAACACGGCCACCTTCGCGGAGGCCGCCGAGCTGGATTTCTGCGGCATCCAGAGAATGGTGGATGCCGTGGGACTTCACAGCGGCGTGGATAATGCCCCGGTGAACATGCATCAGCTGGGCAACCTGCTGGGTGCCATTGGGGTTGCCCCGCTCCATCTGGCCAACGCGTTTGCCACGTTCGCCGCTGACGGCCGGTATTGCGCCCCGATCGCCATCGCGGGCGTGACCGATGCCGCGGGTCGGGAACTGCCGGCCCAGATCAGCGACTGCCGCAGCGCGGTGAAGCCCGAGGTCGCCCGGGGCGTGAACTCCGTGCTCCAGGATGTGCTGAAACTGGGGTCCGGCGTGTACATCGAACCCAAGGTCCACACCAGTTTCCCGGTCGCGGCCAAGACCGGCACATCCAACACCAACGGCGCGACCTGGGTGGTCGGCTACACCAGCGGCCTGGCCACCGCGTCCTTCTTCGGAGACGCCCTGGAAGGCCAGAAACGGCCCGGCCAGAACGTCACCATTAACGGCAAGTTCTACAAGAACATTGACGGCTACATGCTCGCCGGCCCGCAGTGGGCGAACTACATGCTCGAGGTCGCGGGCCTCTATCCCGCCGAGGCTTTCCCGCCTCCGCCCGAGTCCATGACCAAGCCGTGACCCGCAGTGTCCGTCAGGTCCTCCCGCAGCAGCAGGGCGGCGGCCGCCTGAACGCCGGATGAGTGGCGGCGGTGCCCGTCACCTCGCCGCCGGTGTTCTGCGCCCGGAAGTTGTTACTTGGTAACTTGGCCTCATGAGCGAACACGTTGATGTGTTGATTGTCGGAGCCGGGCTGAGCGGCATCGGTTTCGCCGGCCGGCTGAAGCGTGAAGCGCCTGGGAAGACCTTCACGATCCTTGAGTCCCGCGGCGCGGTGGGAGGCACGTGGGATCTTTTCAGGTACCCGGGCATCCGCTCCGACAGCGACATGTACACGCTCGGCTACTCCTTCCGGCCCTGGGCCGGCGCCAAGGCCATTGCCGACGGCGATTCCATTCGCGAATACATCGAGGCGACGGTCGCGGACGAGAAACTCGAACCGCGGATCCGGCTGCATCACCGGGTCGAATCGGCCGAGTGGTCAAGCGAAACCGCGCTGTGGACCGTCACGGCCGCCCGCACGTCCGGCGGCGAATATCGACGGGACGATCCGGCGTCGCCCGCCGGCCCGTCGGTCACGTTCACCTGCTCGTTCCTGTCCGTCTGCTCGGGCTATTACCGGTACGACGAAGGATTCACCCCGGCCATCGAGGGGGCCGGCACGTTTGCGGGATCGATCGTCCACCCGCAACACTGGCCCGCCGATCTTGATTACGAAGGCAAGCAGGTGGTGATCATCGGCAGCGGGGCGACCGCAGTGACACTCGTGCCCTCGATGGCGGGCTCGGCCGCCAAGGTCACCATGCTGCAGCGCTCCCCCACGTATATTGCACCCGTGCCGTCCCGGGATCACCTGGCCGACCTTCTTCGAGGCAAGGTGCCCGCGCAACTGGCTTACGACGTCGTACGGGCAAAGAACATCCTATTTTCGATGCTGACCTACCAGCTCAGCCGGCGGCGGCCGGAAACGATGAAGGCGATCCTCCGCAAGGCAGCCATCGCCAAGCTGCCGGAGGGCTTTGCGGTCGACACGCACCTGGCCCCGTCGTATCAGCCCTGGGACCAGCGGCTCTGCGCGATCCCCAACGGCGACCTTTACCGCGCCATCAGCGCGGGCACTGCCGACATCGTGACCGACGAGATCTCGCGGATCACTCCGAGCGGGCTTGACCTGGTCTCGGGGAGATCGATTCCGGCCGACGTGATCGTCACGGCGACAGGGCTGAACCTGCTCGTGCTCGGCGGGCTGACTCTCCGGGTCGACGGCGAGGCGGTGGACGTCGGCAGGACCCTGACCTATAAGGGCATGATGCTCGACGGCGTTCCCAATTTTGCGCTCACTGTCGGCTACACCAACGCGTCGTGGACGCTGAAAGCGGATCTGGTCGCCGGCTATATCTGCAGGCTGCTGAAGTACCTTGACCGGCATAACCTGCAGTGGGTCACGCCCAAGGCTCCCGCCGACGTCGTGAACGCTGAGCTGACGTCCCTGATCGATCTGAAGGCGGGCTACGTCCTTCGCGACGCCGACAGCCTGCCCCGGCAGGGCACCGGCTCGCCATGGCGGCTGCACCAGAACTATGTGCGCGATGTGGCCCTGCTCAGGGCCGGCAGGCTGACGGACCACGTTCGTCTCGGCCGGCGCGGGCAGCAGGTGAATGCGCCCGGACGGGAAACCCCGGAGGCATGCCGAGGCCCTCTCGACCTCCCGGGAACAGCGCACATCGACGTCGGAGGGACGCGTTTGCGCTACCGGAAAACCGGCGCCGGGAACCCCGTCCTGCTCCTGCACGGCATTGGCCAGAGCCTCGAGGACTGGAACGAGCAGCACCAGCGTCTCTCGGCACGCCATACCGTCTACAGCGTTGACCTGCCCGGCTTCGCGTACTCCGACCGGCTCTCCGGGACGGCGACTCTGGCGAAGCTTGCCGGCGCCCTGCCCGCCGTCCTCGACGCCCTCGGGGTGGCCGAACCCCTTTCGGTCATCGGCAATTCGCTCGGAGGTGCCGTCGCCATGAAGTTCGCGGCCGACCATCCCCACCGCGTCTCAGCCCTGGTGCTGGCCAACAGTGCGGGATTCGGCCAGGAGGTTGCCCTGGTCCTGCGCCTGCTCACGGTCAGGCCGCTCGCTGCGCTGCTCATGCGCCCGGACGAAGCAGCTTCGCGCCGCACGGTCCAGTCGCTCTTCTATGACAAGGAGCTGGCGACCGGCGCCCGCGTCGACCATGCATTCGCCCTGTCACAACGGGCGGCCCACAGCCGGACCACCCTCGACATTGCCCGCGATCTCGGAACGATCGTCGGCATCAGGACCGAATGGCGAACGGCCCTCGTCGAGGCTCTTGCGCAAACGGACATTCCGACGCTCGTGCTCTGGGGGGACCACGACCATGTCCTCCCTTACAGCCAGCTGAGGGCGGCGACCGCGGCGTTGCCCCGCGCCGAGTCGCACGTCTTCTCGAACACGGGGCACATGCCCCAGATCGAACGGCCCGACGAGTTCGCCGCGGTTGTGGAGCAGTTCCTGTCCCGGGTCATGGCGGGCCGCCAGACGGCAGACATCTGACACGAAAGGCGCATCTCTGTCATAGAGATGCGCCTTTCGTGTCAGCGTTACGACGTCGAGGTGGTTCAGGCGTTCGAGACCTCGGCCGCCTTTGAACGGATGAAGTCATGGTCCTCCTGGGATATGACCGTCTCGCCGTGCTGCCCACTGGCGAGATCCTCGCCCGCCGCCTTGGAGACAACCGCGGTGATGGTCCTGGGAAGGATCTGGCATCCGGGGTTGTCGATAAACCACTTCCGCGTTGCAGGGTCCAGACGGTCCCAATGGTCCTTAATGTGCATCTGACGATGCCGCCTTCCTTCTCGGTGTGCGGTTCGGGGTGATCATGGCGCGCTGCCAGAGGTCATGGTGCTCGCCCCAGCCCCACAAGTTAACGCCTTGCCCGGGAGGAAGACTAGGGCCAGAGTCCCTCTATTTTCGTGGGTGCCGTGCCTTCCCAAAAAGAACTTCAGTTTTCGGTGGAAAATTAGGCCCTCCGGCAGCAAGATCTAACTCAGAGGCCGGCGCGGGGATCAAGGTCGCACAACAGCCAAGGGGCACCGATGCTGGTGATCGAATCGAGGGTCGACGTGCCGGGTTTGACGGGCCGTGACGTCACCGACTTCATGGTGTCCTGCACCGATGAGCAGTACCGGAGGTGGTGGCCGGGCACCCACCTGCAGCTCCACGTGCTGGGGCGGGCCACCGGCGGGGTGGGTGACGTGGTGGTCATGGACGAGTTCATCGGCCGGCGCCGGTTGCGCCTGCGCGGAGTGGTGGAGGCGGTCGAGCCGGGCCGCAGGCTCGTGTGGCGCTTCCGCAAGCTCGTGCCACTCCCGGCGCGGCTGTCTCTGCAGCTCTCCGCGGTGCCGGGCGGGGTGTCGGTTCGCCACACGATCACCGCCGGGTGGCCGGGAATCGGCCGCGCGCTGGACCCGCTGCTGCGCCTGTACTTCACGCCCGGGTTCACCGCGGACCTGGATGCCCACGTGCGCACGGAGTTCCCCTTGCTGCGGGACTATCTCCGGCCCGGTTCCGCATCCCGCACTGATAGCTGACCGCCGCCCTCGGCCGGGTCCCGCTGCCGGTCCCTCAGGGCGCGGCCCCATCGGCGCGTTCACCGGTTATGGCGACGGCGGCCTCTGCGGCAGGGGGATCACGGTGCGGTACTTGCCGCCGGTGGTCTGCTCCGGGGGCTCCGGCGCAGATTCCACGGTGACGTTGGCCAGACCCAGGTTGGTGAGCACGGCGGCGATCCCCTCCCGTACGCCGGCCCGGACTCGTTCGGGGTCCGCGCCCGCGTCCGGGAGCAACCGCACGGACAGTCTGGTGGGGCCGGTCTGGACGATCTGGAACAGCTCCACCCCCGGGGTCCGGTCGACGACGGTCCCCAGCGCCAGCGGCGGGACCGTCACCACGCCGCTGCCGTCCGCGGCGGGGAAGCTGAGCACGTCCGAGGCCCGCCCTTGCACCCGGATCGCCGGTGCCGGGTCCCCGCACGGACAAGGATCGGGCCTGACCAGGACGCGGTCGCCGACGTCGTAACGAATGATCGGCTGGACGCGATTAGCCAGGTTCGTGATCAGAACCGTGGACGAGACGGTGCCCGGCGGCACGGGGCGGTGGTCGGCGTCGACCGGTTCGACGATCACCCAGTCCTCGAGCAGATGCAGCCAGCCCTGGGCACAGCCGTAGGCGGAGTAGCCGGACTCGGTGCATCCGTAGACCTCCCGCACGACCGCCCCGAAGGCCAGCTCCAAACGGTCCCGCTCGTCCGGCGGCAACCCCTCGGCCGTGCTGAGTACCAGCACCGGGTGCACCTGCAGCCGCCCGGCCTGCTGCTCAGTGGCCAGCAGGCGCAACACGCTGGCGTAGCCCCCAAGCAGCGCCGGGCCGAAGCCGTTGAGCTGGGCCACCAGCCGGGGCATGGGCGTGTGGACCGAGAACACGCCAAGGCTGCGGTGACGCCGTGGCTTCTCCCGTCGCTCCCGGGTGCTGGCGGCCACGGACAGGAAGTGCCCTCCGGTGGCAACCACCTCGGCGAACCGGGCCCCGCGGCGCACGAGCCGCAGCACGTCCCGCCAGGACAGCCACTTTGCGGCCAGGATGCCCATCAGCCCGGAGGTCACCGCCCAGTACCGGTCGTCGAGCACGAAAATGCCCCGGGTTCCGGTGGTGCCGGCAGTGGTGGCCACCAGGTACTTTCCGGCGAACCGGCCCCCGATCCGGACCGGGTCCGCCACGAACTCCTGGACCCCGGCCAGGGTCACTGCCGGATCGGTGGCCACCTCGTCGAAGTGGGCCATCAGCTCGCGTTTGTTTGTCACCGGCAGGGTCGTGACGTCGTCGATGTGCTCGGGCAGCCCCTGGTACCGGTCGCGGTAGAAGGCAGAGTGTTCACGGGCGTAGGCGACCAACTCGGCCAGGCGGGCCGTCTGCCGGCGCCGGATCTCTGCCGGGCCCTGCCGGTGGGCCCGGAGTGCGTCCCACCATACCCAGGCCGCGCTCCTCGCCCGGTCCCCCGCCACCGACCGCCGTCGTGTCTCCATGGCCTGACTCTAAATCTCATCCTCACCCCGGAACAGAGGCCTTGGACAGGTGGAGTCCTGCTGCTCCTGAGTGACGGGAGACGGGGGACCTTGGTCTCTGGGAGCGCAGCACGGCAATTCTTACCATGGGCAGGGACGGATGGCCGAGGCACACCGGCCGGGCACGAGTCACCGCGCTAAAGGAGAAGAGATGTCGAAAGTATCGAAGGCCACCGCTTCCTCACACCAATCGTTCCCAGGCTACGTGGACGTTTTTGAGCAGGAGATCGGCGACTGGACCGTAACTTTGGAAAGCAATTTTGTCGACATGGATCAGGCGCCGTTCTTCAAGGGTGCACCGAATGATCAGTGTCAGGCCAACCACCTCGGCTATGTGCTGAAAGGGAAGTTCGGTGTCCGGAGAAGCGACGGGGTCGAGGAGATCTTCGAGGCCGGTGACGCGTTCATCATCGAGCCCGGGCACATTCCAATCATGTTCGCCGGGTGCGAGTTTGTGGCCTTCACGCCCGCCAAGGAGGCGCAGGAGCAGAGCGCGGTGATGATGCCAAACATCGTGAAGTTCGCCCAGGACCACGGAATAGAACTGCCAGGCTTGGAAACGTCCACCTAGGATGGGAGCCCAACTCCGAGGAGCGTATGCATGGAGAACCACCGACCATCATCGGGGGCCAAAGACCCCGGGCCCTTCTACCACGGCACGAAGGCTGACCTTCAGCCTGGCGACCTGCTGAAACCCGGCCACACCTCGAATTTCGGGGGACGCAGGAGCGCGAACTACGTCTACCTGACTGCCACGCTGGACGCGGCCACCTGGGGAGCGGAACTCGGGGTGGGCGAGGGTCAGGGCAGGATCTACCGTGTGGAGCCCACGGGCCCGTTTGAGGATGACCCCAATCTGACGGACAAGAAGTTCCCGGGCAACCCGACGAGGTCTTACCGCACACAGGCGCCGCTGCGGGTAGTTGACGAGATCCTGGATTGGCAGCCGCACTCCCCCGAGGCGCTGAAGAACATGCGGGACCACCTTGAAGAGCTCAAGCGGCTTGGAATCGAGGCAATCAACTGAACCCCCGCGCGGTCCCTGGCGTCAGTCACGGGGCCGCATGAGTGGCGGGTTGAGCACCGCCCTGATCGGCTGACCAGCGGCCGGACGGGCGGCGGCGGCCAGCCGGAAAAGCGCCGCCGGGCGGCCCGTCTCACCCGTCGTCATCCGCCCCGTCTCTTCCAGGAAACCAGGCGTTCCCGTGGCCTTGCGGTGGAAATTCCGGGGGTCCAGGCGCGTGCCCCAGACGGCCTCATACACGGTCCGGAGCTGCGCGACGGTGAACTCATCGCCGCAGAAGGCTGCCCCCAGCGGCGAGTATTCGAGCTTCGATTTTGCTCGCTCCACCGCGTCCGCGAGGATCCGCCCGTGGTCAAAGGCGAGCTCCAATTCCCCGTCCAAGACCTGGCCGACCGGGTACCAAGCGGCGTGTTCGGCGTCGCTCCCGGCGGACAGGACGGGAAAGTTGGGTGCGAGCAGGAGGTGGGCCACGGTGAGGACATCCCCGCGCGGGTCCCGCCCCCGCGGCCCGTAGCTCCCCAGCTGTTCCAGGTGGCCAGGGACCTGCTCGACTCCGGTTTCCTCCGCCAGTTCCCGGCCCGCCGCCGTCACCAGGTCCTCACCGGGCAGCACGAAACCGCCCGGCAGCGCGAGCCTGCCACGGAAGGGCTCGATGAGGCGGGTGACCAGCAGGACGTTCAGGACGTCGTCGACCACGGTGAGGGCGGCGACGTCGACCGTCACCGGGAAGCAGGCAGGCGCCGGGTGGGATTCAGGCATGAACCCATAGTAGGGACTTATCGTCACCTTGACAATAAGCCGGAGGTGCCCCTAGGGTTTGGTTATCGTCAAGTTGACGACAATACTGAACGGATTAGGAGAATCCCATGGCCAGCATCAAGCGCTACCCCTGGATCAGCCACTTCCTGGGCAGCCCCACCGGCCACGTCGTCCACCTGCAGAAGGGCCAGGTCCGGCACCAGGGCGTGGGCCAGGCCTTCTGGTTCCGGCCGGCGAACTCCGTTCTCAGCGAGGTTCCTGTGGATGACCAGGAACTGCCCACTCTCTTCCACGCCATCACCCGTGACCACCAGGACGTGAGCGTCCAGGCCAACGTGACCTACCGCTTCATCGACCCGGTGTCCGTCTCTACCCGGCTCGACTTCGGCCTCCAGCCGGCGGCTCGGCCCAGGCAACCGGCAAGGAGCAGGTGGCGACCATCATCGGCCAGCTGTGCCAGAGCCACGCCATCGACCAGATCGCCACCACGACGCTCGCCGAGGCGCTGGAACGCGGAGTCAGCCAGCTCCGCAGCATTCTCACCCAAGCCCTCCGTGCGGACGCCCGGCTCCAGTCCACCGGCATCGAGATCCTTGCGGTGCAGGTCCTGGCGGTCCGGCCGGAAGCCGACGTCGAGCGGGCACTGCAGACGCCCGTCCGGGAACAGCTCCAGGCCGAAGCGGACCGGGCCGTGTACGAGCGCCGGGCCGTCGCCGTCGAACGCGAACGGACCATCTCCGAAAACGAAATGGCGAGCCAGATCGAACTGGCGACCCGCCGCGAACACCTGGTCACCCAGGAAGGCGCCAACGCACGGCGTCAGGCCGAGGAAAAAGCCGCCGCGGGGCTTATCGAGGCGCAGGCCTCGGCCGAGCGCCAGGGCATCAACGCCTCCGCGGAAGCGAACCAGATCCGACTCGTCGGCGAGGCAGCCGCGGCACGCGAGGCCTCCACCATGGACGTATACCGGGACGTGGAACAGGCCACCCTGCTGGCGCTGGCCCTGCGCGACGCTGCCGCATCACTGCCCAACATCGGGAACCTCACGATCACCCCGGACCTGCTCAGCGGGGCGCTCGCCGGGCTGTTCAGGGAGCCAGCGGCCAGCCCGGCTCCGGCTGCTGCGGCCGGCGGCAGGGCTGCGACAGCCGTCCGGGTCGGGAAGTAGCATCCGGTCATGGCAAACCCCCGTCTCGTCATCGTCCACCGGCGCACCGAGCTCCAGGAACTCCTAGACCGGCACGCCACCCGCGGCCAGGCCGAATTCTTCCTGCGGACCCGCGGCCGCACGCTCCAGGAGGTGCAGGAGCGCCATGACAGACTCACCGCGGCCCTGGCGACCGTCCGCGCCGCGGTTCCGGGCGAGTGGCGTCATGCCGAGGTGGAACGCGCCGACCTGAGCCGCTTCCTGCTCACCCCGGAGGACATCATCGCGGTGGTGGGCCAGGACGGGCTCGTGGCCAACGCTGCGAAGTATCTCAACGGCCAGCCCGTCATCGGGATCGACCCGGAACCGGGGGCGAATCCGGGTGTCCTGGTCCGGCACACGCCCGGCGCGGCGGCGAAGCTGCTCAGGGAGGCCGGCCTTGCCGGCCCGGTGAAACGGCTGCGCTGCCGGGAACTCGCCACAGTGACAGCACGGCTCGACGACGGGCAGGAACTCTCGGGGCTCAACGAGGTATTCATCGGGCACGCCTCGCACCAGTCGGCCCGCTACCAACTCACCACCCCGGACGGCCGGGCCGAACGCCACTCTTCCTCAGGCCTGATCGTCTCCACGGGCACAGGCGCCACGGGCTGGTGCGCCTCCATCGCCCTGGAGCGCGGAGGACGCGCGTTGCCCGCACCAACGGATCCCCGGCTCGCGTGGTTCGTCCGTGAGGCCTGGCCCTCCCCCATCACCGGAGCCTCCTTGACCGAGGGGATGCTGGCCGCGGGCGAAGCACTGCGCGTCACCGTGGCATCCGATCAGCTCGTGGTGTTCGGCGACGGCATGGAGGACGACCGGCTCACCGCGTCCTGGGGGCAGGAGATTCTGGTGCAGCTGGGGGAACGGCCGCTGCGGCTGGTGGATGTTTAAGCTGGCCAGGCTGGTCCGCGTCAGGAGTGGTCGGCGCCTCAATCGGAGGCCAAATTGGCCCCGCTCAGGGCGATGCAGCCCCGGGCTGAGCCTTCAGTTCCGCGATTTGTTCAGGCCGACGTCGGGAGGCACCGTGGTATTCCAGCAGTGAAGCATCCGCTGGGTCCGGGCGATCATAAATTGTCGTAGCCACCCGATAATCTGCGGGTATGGAAAGCACAGTGTGGAGTGCGGAGAGCAGGGCGGCCCTGGCGGCTGTCGCCGCATCCGTTGCCGCGCTGACCGCAATCAGCGGCGCCGGGGCAGACCACGCTGATCCGTCCGGCATTGATCAGTCCGGCATTGATCAGTCCGGGATTGATCAGTCCGGCGCCGTTCCGTCCCGGGACGCCGAGTCTGACCCGCTGTGGGCTGATCCGTTGCGGGATCGGGCGGATTCCTGCCTGGACGGGCTCTCAGGGTGGGCCGTTCTGGAAGCTAGTTCGGCCGCGCTGAAGGTGCATCTGACCGCTGATTACGCGGAGGCAACCCGGGCGATGGCGTCCCCGACCGCGTCCCTTCATGACCACACCGTCCAGGAGATGGCGATGGTCGCCGAGGTCGCGTGTGTCCTGACGGTGAGCGAAAACGCCGCCGGTGCCCTGCTGGGTCAGAGCCAGGCCCTGACAACGCAGCTGCCGCTGACCCTGGAGGCGTTGCAGGCCGGGACGATCTCCTGGTCCCACGCCCGGATCATGGTGGACGAAACGACGGACCTGGGCCCGGCCGGGGCGGCGGCGCTGGAAGCGCACTTCCTGGACCCCGACGCGCCCAGCCCGGCCCGCGGGTGCCCGGCCGGGGAGCTCGTCCCGGGCCGGTTCCGCGCCAAATCCCGCACCTGGCGCGAACGCCACCACCCGGACAGCATCGAGAAACGCCATGCCAAGTCCGCGAAGGACCGGCGGGTCGAGTTCGCCCCGGACCGGGACGGGATGGCCTGGTTCTCCGCGTATTTGCCGGCGGTGACGGCCGCGGGGATCTGGGAACGGACCACCGCCGCCGCCCGCGCCCTCCAGGGCCCGGAGGAGACCCGGACCCTGACCCAGCTCCGCGCCGACGTCGCAGCCTCCCTGCTCCTGGGCCCCGGTGCCGGCGCCGACGGCAACGGCGGCGCTGATGGCAACGGTCTAACCGGGGAGGTGCCGGTCCCGCGGGCGCAGGTCCTGATCACCGTCCCGGTCCTGTCCCTGCTCGGCGCCGGGGACGAACCGGCGATGCTGGACGGATACGGGCCGATCCCGCCGTCGATGGCCCGCCGCCTGCTCGCCGACGGCGCGGAGTCCTTCCACCGCGTCCTGACCGACCCCCGCGACGGCGCCCCGCTGGAAATCGGACGGACGAACTACCGCCCCACCAAGGCCATGCGGCTCTGGCTGCACCTCCGCGACGGCCGATGCCCGTTTCCCGGATGCAACAACCAGTCCCTGGACAACGAGGCCGACCACCTCCTGGCCTGGGCCGACGGCGGCACCACCGGCATCACCAACCTCGGCCAGCCATGCCATAAGCACCACGGCCTCAAACACGGCTCCGCCTGGACCCCCTCCGGGGCCAGCAAAGACAAACCACCCGGCTGGACCTCGCCCTCCGGCCGGTACTATCCCAGCGAACAGCAGGACTGGGAACCACCCGACTGGCCACCCCACCTCCAGCCCGACGGCGACGGCTTAGACGAAGAAGGCCCGCCCGCGGACGACGGACCGGGCCAGTACTTGCCCCCGGATCCCGGTCGGGATCCCGGTCTGGACCTGCCCGCGGAACCCGGCTGGGATCCCGAACTGGACCTGCCCGCGGATCCCGGCTGGGATCCCGACCTGGACCTCCCCGCGGACCTGGACTCGGACCCAAACCTGGAACTGCCGCCGGATCCCTTCCCCGACTGGCACGAAGTCACGGCCGGGCACGAAGTCCCCCCGACAGGTAAGCACGATCGGGGCTGGCCTGCCCGTTCCAAAGTGTCCGGCCATATCGGCGTCCAAGCCGTGTCGGTGGCCGAAACATTTGTCGCCGCGTTCTTGGCTGCTCACGAAGATGTCCGGACCTGAGCCTGAACTCTTCTACTTGTCGGGCAGTCGGCGCACCATTTCGATGATCCAGCTGGGCGCGAACGGGGACGTGCAGCCCGGGGAGGTCGGGTAGTCCTTGAGCACCTGGAGACGCTCACCGATGTCGATGGCACGAGTGCGGTGCTCTGCGTGCTCGATCCCGATCTGAGCCAAGCAATGGTTCATTGCCCACTGCAGGCGATCCGGAGAGTCTTTCATCTCCGCCTCGATGACATCGAGCAGTCCGGCGAGGTCGAGGCCCTCGGGCTTCTTCGCCACGCGTTCGGTGGTCAGTGCCCAGCCCGCACTCGCCACCACGGGATCCGGATCGGCGGACCAGGCCAGGCGCAGTTGTTCACACTGCGTGTTCTTCTTGACCACGTAGTTCACGAGCCAGTCGTGCACCTTGGGTACTCGCGACTCACGCAGCATGCGGTCCAACTCGTCAGGCTCGAACGCCTTCGGGCGGCAGATCAGGATCGCCAGCAGTCTCGCCGGGGTGTCATTTGTCGCCCACAGCCGGCGCGCGAGTTCCTGTTGTGTCTTCAGTCTCTTAGCCAGAGCGCGCAATTTGCTGAGATTCACACCGTGATCGTCACCGTGTTTCTCGTTCACCTCGCGTGCCCTCGGGTCCTCGAGCTGCGCCAGCTCGGCCATCACCTCGGCTACCGTCGTCTCCATCACTTCGGCCTCCTGTCGATTAGGTCAGAGATTCAGCCTACGACGGAAGCCGATCCCCTGTTGTACAGGCACGGCGGCAGCGTCCCGCATCGGGCTGCAAACCGGACGTGGCGAGCAAGCGACTGTTCCTATCTGACCATGCGGGCGTCGACAATCGCTGGAGCACCGGGGTCGGTCTGCTCCGCACCATCAAATTCGAACCCGTTGCGACGATAGAACGCCACCGCCCGATTATTGTCCCTGGCAACCCACAACATGGCGGGACCGTCCCCCGCCGTGGCATCAAGCAACGCCTGTCCTACTCCGGTGCCATAGCGCTCTGCCGCTACGTAGAGGCTGAACAACTGACGATCGCGCGGAAGTTCCTGGCCTTCCGGTCCAAAGCTGGGGCCGAAGAACGCGAAACCGATGATCTGCCCTCTGCACTCCGCAATCCTGATGCTCCATTCGGCACGCGGATTCCCGAGGATGTGACTCCACATCTGGTAGCGACTTTGGACATGCTCTTCGGTGAAGAAGTCCTCAGAGAGCAGATGAGAATACGTCTCCCGCCACGAGGCCACGTGCAATTCAGCGATCTGTGGTGCGTCGGGGAGCGCGGGCTCGCGCAGCGTGAACGGCATCACCACATCCTGCCAGAATCCCCGGCCCGGACGGCTGATGACGCCGAGCCGCCTGCTATGGGGCGAGTCCGGGTTCATAAGTTCCTGCACTCCACTCCTGTCCTTGTGGGTCCAGCACTCGTGCGCGACGAGCTCCCCACTCAGTGCTTTCGGGCTCGATCACGCTCGTTCCCCCAGCGGCCACGGCCTTGCGGTAGAAATCATCGACGTCGTCCACGAGCAGGTAGAGCCCCCGGCCGGTAGATCGACCGATCAAACCGGGTCGCTGGTACTCGGCATCATCACTGGCCACCATGAGGACAACGTCTCCGAGGCGAACTTCTGCGTGGAGGACCTCGCCCCCGGCCCCGGCCTGGCGGCGGACCACGTCGAAGCCAACCCGCCGCAACCAATCCAGTGCAGCCGGTGCATCCGGGTAACTGAGGTAGGCAAAGAGTTTTGCATCCATGACGGGAGCGTATTACGGCTCGCATCCCTTGAAAAGGAGAAGAATTGGAAGGCTTTATCCCCGGACTCAATCATTTCCGGAATCGCCGGAGTCGACGCCGGACCCGGGCCGATGAACCCGGACCAGCGGTGCCAGCAGCGCGTCTTGGAGCTCGTCGCTGATGCCTTCGGGGACGTCCAAGTCGACGCCCATAGCCAGCAATGCCCTGCTGAAGAAGTTTCGCGCGGCCGCTGCCAAGGTGATGTCGGCGATCTCACGGTCGCTGAAACCGACGTCGCGCAGTCGCTGCGCGTCGCTCTCGGTCATGGAAGCCGCATCTGTGCTGAGCTTTACCGCGTAGTCCATCATGGCCACCTCCGCCTCCGGAAGGCCCGCATAGTGGAAGTCCTTCGCGATGGCACGCAACTGCTCTTCGCCTATTATCCTGAGCGTCTTCTTCCCGTGAGCCAGCCTGCAATGACCGGATCCGATGGCCTGGGCCGCTGCCAGCGTCACCAACTCGTAACGGCGGATGCCCAAGGATGAGCTGATGGCTCGGGTGAGGGACTCCCAGGCGAGGTAGGCCTCCGGGTTCAGGCTCATGGCCTTCGTATGGCTCGGGACGTAGCCGAGCGTTCGGCGGTCGGCGTCGTAGATCTCCGCCGTCAGGCCGTAGGCCTTGGCCTCGGGCGTCATTCTCAGGATCGTCATCGGAGGCTCCTCAGATTGGCCTGCTGCGGCAAATGGTCGGCGCTGACCCTCCCGGCAGTGGGGGCCGCGATTCTGACCCATTTTGGCCTTGTGCCTGGCGTTTGTAAATGAATCACCCGCGAGCTGCTTTCAGACATGAAACTGCCCCCCCGAAAGTCAGAACTGGATTCTCAGTTCCAACTTCCGGGGAGCAGTTCAACGGTACGGCCGGGGCTCATCGGATTTGGGTTTGGCGTTAGCGAGCTACTTTCTGGCGATGAAGTAGGCGTTGAACGGATCCGATTCGATGTCCTTGGACTCCACGTTCGCGAAGCCGGCGTCGGCGAGCATCGACTGCGCGAGCTGTTCGCCCCAGACGGTGCCCAGCCCGTCGCCGTCGAGCCCGAGCGAAACGCTCATGCAGTGGAACGTTGAGATCGCGTACAGGTAGCTGCCCCAAGGGAGCGCAATGTTCTCCTCCACCTTGCTGGACGCCTTGATGTCCACCATCAGGAAGACCCCGTCCGGCCGCAGCGCCCGGTGGATGTTGCGCAGCACCGCCGCCGGATGCGCCTGGTCGTGGATGGCGTCGAAGGCCGTTACCGCGTCGAAGCGGGCCTCGACGTCGAGGCCGGTCACGTCAACGACGTCGAAGCTGGCGTTCGCCAGTCCCAACCGTTCCGCCTCGCCGCGGGCGGCGCGGATGGCTCCTTCGGAGAAGTCGTAGCCGGTGAACCTGCTGGCGGGAAAAGCCTGGGCCATGAGGTTGATCGCGTGGCCGCTGCCGCAGCCGATGTCGGCGACGTCGATGCCGGCCTTCAGCCGCGCAGGCAGACCGGGGACCAGCGGCAGGATCACGTCCAGCAGTGCTGCGTCGTGCACCGCGGCGCTGGTCTGGGCCATGTTCCGGTGGAAGTGGGGGTAGTCCTCGTAGGACAGCCCGCTGCCGTGCCGGAAACGCTCGATGATCTTCTGTTCAACTTCGCCCATCATGGAAATGTGCTGCATCAGAATCGCCATATTGTCCGGGCCCGCGGCGCTGGTCAGGACGGCAGCATGCTCGCGGGGCAGCCAGTACGTCCCGGCCGCAGGGTCGTAGTGGACCACGCGCGCCGCGGTCATTCCGCCCAGCCATTCGCGCACATAGCGCTCGTTGAGGTCGCTGGCGTCGGCTATCTGCTCGCTGGTGGCGGCAGGCAGGCCGGCCAGCGTCTCGAAAAGGCCGGTCTGGTGCCCGACGCTGGTCAGCAGGGCGGTCGCCGCATCGTTCAGGATCCCCACGAAGCGTCCGGCAAAAGCACTGGAGGCCTCGGCGTCGAACTCCGCCAGTGATGTTTCCAGCTCGATGGTCATTGTTGTTCCTTTCTTTGCTACAGGCGTCTGTGCCTGATTGATTCCAGCGTAGGAATTGCCACCTGCCGCCGGCATCGGGCGAACGATGTGTTCTGTGCGGAGTCCATGGGGCGAATCATGCAGACGCCCGTCTGGCAGGTGCTGGCCGGACGGCAGCGGTATTTAGCGGCGCCGCTTCAGGCCGTGGTCGTGAGCCCAGGCTGCGGCGGCCGTGCGCGAGGAGACGCCGATCTTGGCATAAATGTTCGCCAGGTGCCTGCCGACTGTCTTCTGGCTGATGAACAATGCCTCGGCGGTTTGCTTGTTGCTGGCTCCCGCGGCGGTGAACGCCAGCACGTCCGCCTCGCGCTCGGTCAGCCCGCCGGGAAGCCGGCCGCCGTCGAGCCTGCGGACATCCGGCAGGGCACCGAGTTCGCTGTAGATCGCCAGCGCGGTCGCGGAGTCCGCGGCGGCCACGCTGTTCTGTCCCAGCCCGCGGTGCGCCTGGGCGAGCAGTTCGTAGGCTCTGGCCGTGTCGTAGCGGGCGTGCAGGGTCCGGTACTCATGCACGACGGCCTGTAGCACGGGCAACGCCTCGGCGTGCTGGGACTGTGCGATCAGTATGGCGGCGCGGGCGTGCCCGGCCCAGGCACGGAAGCCGGCGGTGGCGAACATTGATGCGGTTTCCTCCAGCCGGGCGCAGAGCCGCTCGGCCTCATCAGAGTGTCCGAGAGCCAGGGCGATTTCGACGCCGGAGAGCAGCAGCCGTGCGCATGCCAGCCGGTCCCGCCCGGCCAAGGCGGCGCAAAGGCCGGCCCACGCGGCCTCGTTCTTTCCGGCGGCATGCTGGAGCAGCGACGCCCCCGGCTGCGGTTCGGTTCCCAACGCCGAAGCCCGGGCATAAGCTCTCTCAGCACCGTTGCTGTCCCCGCGAAGCCGGCGTATTTCGCCCAGTTGGTAGTAGGCCTCGCCCGCCACCCAGTTGTTCAGGCCCACGAGCTGCGCCCCACTCTGCTCGATTGCAGGTTCCGCCGCGTCCCAGCCGCCTTCGATGCTCAGCAGCTGCAGCCGGTGGATGCGGCAGATGCCGGCATACACCACGTCTCCCACGAACTGCTCGCCCCATTGCTCGGTGGCGTCGGTCCAGGCGCGCATCCGGTGCAGGTCGCCCAGCTCGTGGCACGCGTGGATCACGGTGCAGTAGATTTCTCCTGCCCATTCGGGCGGAAGACGGCCGGCGACGACCGGAAGCATTGCCTCGTCCAACTGGGCAAAGCCCGCGGCGGTCTTGCCGCTGCGCAGGTCTGCCAGGCCGGCGAGCACCAGACCGAAGGACTTAAGTGCGGGGACGCGGAGGCTCCGGCCCAAATCCTGCAACTTGGCCGCGGTCTCCCTCGCCGGGCCCAGGTCCGCAAGACTAAGCGAGAGGCAGGCATCGAGGTAGAGCAGATAGCCGTGCTCCGGACCTTCCGGAAGATCCTGCAGTAGTCCCCGGGCACGGTTCACCCAACCGGAAGCGATGACCACATCGCCGCGGATGAACCACAGCAGCCCCAGGTGCAGGGCCTTCATGGCCGCGTCGGATGCGTCGCCGTCGTCCAAAAAGCGGTGGTAGACGTCCTCGGAAACCTCTAGCGATTCCTTGATCTGCCCGAGCCACCACGCGGCTCTGCCCAGGAGACTCAGGTCCCCCGGCTCCAGTTCCGATAGTTCCCGGGCCTGAGTGAGCTGCCGGTAGGCGGCATGCCAGTCACCGCGGGCGTACGCCGTCCGCGCCGTGGCGAGCAACCCGTCTAAGTCGTCCATCCCAGACACCACTTCAACGGTAGCGCCGCGGATAGCCGCCGGTCGAGCCGCTCCCGGGGGCAATGCTGGTGACCGGCGGGACACCCGGTTCAGAGCGGAGTCAAAACAAGGGCCGCACCATGGCCTTGCGCCTGACAGTGCGGCCTTCGTTCTTCTGCAGGGCTAGGAGAGCTGGCTGGAGAATTCCTCGGCAGTCATTGGGGTGGAGAACATCGGGTAGTCATACGCGATCGCGTTGTCGTGTTCCTCAACCGATGTTGCAGCGACACAGTCACTCAGCGTGACGACCTGGTATCCGTTCTCGTAGCCACTGCGCATGGTTGATTCGACACAACAGTTGGTCAGGAACCCGCCCAGAACGATGGTGGTGATGCCTTTGCTGCGCAGGATGAAGTCCAAGTTTGTGCTTGCGAACGTGTCCAAACCCCGTTTGCCTTCGATGACGATGTCGCCCTCGACCGGCGCCAGCTCGTCGATGATGGCTGCACCCCAGGTTCCCTTGACGAACACGCCACCGTCCACGACCCCCTTGAGGATTCCGTACGGGTGCTTGCCAAGCTCGTTGTAGCCCTCGGCAAACATGATTGGTGCGTGCATTACCGTGACCCCGGCTGCACGGGCCGCCTCTACAACGCGAGCCGTGTTGGCGAGCATGTCCGTTTTTTCCATGACCGGTCGGACAGCGTCGTGCAATCCGCCACCCTCGGACGTGAAGTCGTTCTGATATTCGATGAGTACAACGGCGGTGGTGTTCGGATCAAGCTTCAAGGCATCCTCCTGGTCGGCCGCGAACCGTCCGCGGCAGTGCCGACGGTCGAGGTCAGAGTAGCTGCGGCCACTCCATAGAACAAGGGTCCGTCCCCGCCAGCCGCTGAAGCCCGAACCGGTCCTTGTCCTGGGTACCCGTCCTGGTCGGCTGCTCCCCACTCCGACGGCCCACGCCGCCGTCAGCCTTTAAACAGCGACGGCTCCAGCCGGTGGATGTGTCCGCAGCCGCAACCATTCGTCCGGCTCGTCAACGTCGCGACCCCTGTGCACCGGATCCGCCTGGCCGCCGTCAAACCAGACCAGAACTTTTCCGATCAGCTGCACGGGATCGCGCATACGCCGCCTCGGCATCCGTCGAGTGTCTGTGGCGACCGGTAGCCTCGTCATCATGACTGAAAGCCCGCAACTGGTGAACCAAGCACGCGATTGGATCGCAAGAGCACGTTCATTTCACTACCGACAGCTCACCCGGCACCGCAGGGTGCGGCGCCTCGGACGCATGAGATTCACCACGGGGCAGGCCGTAACCAACGCGACCGCCTTCTTTGTTGCCGGGTCGACGGGCACGGCAGGCCTTCCAGACTGGACCCTCTGGGGTGTTTTGCTCGCGGGCTTCCTGGGAGGCAAGTACGTGTTTCCCGTCCCGGACAGCAGCATCGCCAGTCGCAGAGGTCCTGCCGACGTCGTCAATAAAAGCGCTGCTGGGCTCGACAGGATGACACCGGACGAAATCCGGGCCTACGAAAACAACATGGTTCTAAAGCACCGGATCAAGGGCCCACCAGGGCTGGGCGCCGCACAGGCGCTGCAACGCCAGCGCGGCGCGACCCGGACAGCCGAAGAGGCCGCTGGCATAGCCCCTGGAAGGTTAGCCGGGCTGTCACTGGTTGACGCGCAGGCCTTTGGCGCCATTGCAGCACAGCATGAGCATCTGGAGAGCCGGTGGCTGGCCTATGAGGTTGACCCGCACCTGCAGTTCGACTTTCCGGCGATGTCCGACACTGCTTTCCCCGCTACTGCCGCGATGATCAGGGCGAGGCGGAACGCCGAGCAGGCAAAATCGGAAGGCAACCCGGCGAACTACCGGTCCGCTGTAGGGGCATTCGGTGCGGCGCTGACGGCCGCGGAGACCGCCGCCGGCGTTCCCCGGAAGTAGGCCACCGGACTACCGGAGGCGGGGGTCCATGGGCCTCCCGGGCGCCTGCCTGCCACTTGGTGACGATGGAGTAGGCGTTGAACGTGACCTGACATGGGAGGATCGGGGGTATGGAAAACACCCCCGAGGTCCTGCGTTATGCGGCCTTTTCCTCGACGCCGGACGGCGGCAATCCTGCCGGGCTGGTCCTGGATGCCCGCCACCTGGATGAAGCCGGGATGCTGGCGGTGGCGGCCGCCGTCGGGTATGCCGAATCGGCCTTTGTGACGGACAAGGGCGTCGACGGCGACCCGCGTCGGAGCCGGGTTCGGTACTTCTCGCCGATCGCCGAGGTGCCATTCTGTGGCCATGCGACGATTGCGTTGGCCGTGGCACTGAGCATTCGCGACGGGGCTGGATCATTCACCTTCGACACCCCTGTCGGTCCGGTCGTCATAGAGACAGCGGGCGAAGGAGCCGACATCACCGCATCGTTTACCGCCGTTGAGCCACAGGTGGCCGAATTCGACGACGCCGTCCTGGCTGAACTCCTCGGGTTGCTCGGCGTCGGGGTGGGCGATCTCAATCCGGCCTATCCGCCGCGGATCTCGTATTCGGGCAACTGGCATCCGGTGCTGGTCTTCGCCGACCGTACCCTTTTCGATTCCTTTGGCTTCGATCCGGAGGCAATGCGCCGCCTCATGGACGAACAGGGCTGGGCCGCAACGGTGACGATCCTGCACCGCATTGCCGACGGCGACTTCGAAGCCCGGAATCTGTTCCCGGTGGGCGCTATCACGGAGGACCCCGCAACTGGGGCCGCCGCGGCTGCGGTCGGCGCCTACCTGCGCATCCTGGGCTTGGTCGAGCCTCCGTCGAGAGTCCTGATCCACCAGGGACGGCACGTCGGCCGGCCGGGCTTGCTCACAGTGGACATTCCCGCTGCCGGCGGAGCAGTCGTCAGCGGCGGTGCCGTCCGGATCCCGAGCAAGGAAAAAACGCTGTGACCGGAGGGACAAGGCTAAGCGGACCGAACTGGCGGCGAGTGGTGGCAGCCCTTGCCAACAAGGACGCGCGGACCGCCTACGCACAAATCGTGCTGGGCGCCAGGCTCCCCGAAGTGGCTGCTGGGCTGAATGCCCGACGGCGAGACAGGGCCATCGCCGCCCTGCTGGAGTCCGGGCTCGTCGAACGGAATGCTGCCAGCGAACTGGAGGCGTCCGAGGCGATCTTCAGCGACCTGCTCACGCAGCAACCCCGACGACAGGCGCAGACCGGGGTGGCTCGCTTCATGCGACTGGGCAGGATCGAGCGGTATCCGGCCAACACGACGGAGCGGCGGGAGCTCCTCGCCTGGATTGTCAGCGAAGCCATCGAGCCCGGCGAGCACTTAACGGAAAAGCAGGTAAATGAACGGCTCCTCAGTTATTCCGATGACGTCGCATTGCTGCGCCGTTACTTGATCGACTTCGGACTGTTGGAACGGACGCCCTCCGGCTCCTCCTACTCACGGCACGACGAAACATAGGGTTGGAAGCGACGCCCGGCCCCGCCGGCCGTGCCCACCAACAACATCCCGATGTCCGTGGATCATCGATCCTTCTCCACCTCCACCGGAGGCGGCAGTGGACTGGACCCTGGCGCTCGTTTTGCGGGTGAGAAGCATCTCAAATAATTACGGCCCCCGTGGAGAACCAGCCGCAGGCAGGTAACGTTATCTATTCGTAACATTCCCTGACTGAAATGCGTTGTGAATATGCCTGCAGACTCCACTATCGAAGACAAGCCCAAACAGCTCCTCGGACTCAGTGGCGCCCAGACTATTGGATCGGCTCTGGCCGCGGTGACCTCTGCGTTGGTGGGGTCCTTTCTCGGCGTTGCCGGGACGCTAATCGGCGCCGCGCTCGGCTCGATCGTTGCCACGGTCGGCGCCGCGCTCTATGCCCGAACACTCAGTTCGGCGGCCACCGTAGCCTTGAAGAAGATCCCCCAACGACGCACGGGCGGACTTCCCGCTGACGACGGCGACATGCTCCCCGCCAGCGCGCCGGCCCAGAGCGACGAACCTCGAGCCAAACGTGGGAGGAGCAAGTTCACCCCCAGGACCTGGATCAGGGTCGGGGTGGTCAGTGCTGCCGCATTCGTTGTCGCGATGGTCGGTGTGACCGCTGTCGAATTCGGAACCAATCAGCCCATCTCCAGCCTTGTCTCGTCGACGTCGAGCATCGACGGCGGTGCGACCGGGCACACAACGACGCTGGGCAAAGCATTGACCGGCAATCCGACGGTCCCCGCCGAAACAGACGAATCGGCGGAGAACCTGGAGGAAGTGCCTGGGCAAGTCGAGGAAGACGCCAACGAAGAAGGCGGCCTGACAACGGACGGCAGCCCCAGCCTCGGGGACAGCGGCTCGGCCGGAACTGAAGACCCGGGAGCCGACGAATCAAGCGACACCATGCCGGGAGACCTCGCCCCAGAAACTGAACAGACTCCGGAGCCGGAGGTGCCCTCGGATTCGGGACCGGCCGAGCAGACCGCACCGTGACGGCGAAGATACCGACGCCGGCCCGATAGGAAGCCCGTCTTACTGGGCACTGCTCGAAAGGCGCTACCGAGCTCGACAGTATGACCCCAGAGGAAATCCGGGTTTACGAGAACAGCATGGTGCTCAAGCACCGGCTCTCACCTCAACACCGGGCGGCCGCCTCCCGGTCGATATAGGCTAGACGGGACGCCGGCCCCGCCCGGGCCAGCCCGCCGGCCTCTCGGCCGGCCGGAAACGGACGGAAGGCATCATCGCCATGAACGAACCTGACTGGGTCCAACACGCCATCTGGTGGCACGTGTATCCCCTCGGCTTCGTCGGCGCTGAGAAGACCGGAACTACGGAACCCGCCGCTGAACACCGCTTGCTGGACCTCGTCCCGTGGCTCGACTACGCGGTAAAACTCGGGGTATCGGGGCTCGCCCTTGGCCCCATCTTCGAATCGGAGACGCACGGCTACGACACCACGGACTACTTTCGGATCGATCCCCGGCTCGGATCCGAGCAGGACTTCGACACCCTGGTGGCGGAGGCACACCGCCGCGGGTTGCGCATACTCCTCGACGGCGTCTTCAACCACACCGGGCGTTCCTTCGCGCCGTTCCAGGAGGTCCTTGCCCGCGGGCAGGCGGCGGACACCGCCTCCTGGTTCTCGCTGGAGTGGCCCAACGGTGCCGCGGCCGGCGTCGAACCGACGTACCGCGACTTCGAGGGCCACCACCACCTCGTCGCGCTCAACCATGAGGAGCCGGCGGTCGCCGACTTCGTGGTGGACGTCATGGAGCACTGGCTGCGCCGTGGTGCGGACGGTTGGCGACTCGACGCCGCCTACGCCGTGCCGTCGTCGTTCTGGGCCCAGGCCACAGCACGCGTCCGGTCATCCCATCCGGCCGCGTACTTTGTGGGCGAATACATCCACGGCGACTACGCAGCGGAGGTTCGGTCCGGCGGACTCGATTCCGCCACGCAATACGAGCTCTGGAAGGCTGTCTGGAGTTCCCTCAACGACGCGAACTTCTACGAACTCGCAGCCGCCTTCGAACGACACAACGCACTCCTGGCCTCCTACGTACCGCTCACCTTCATCGGTAACCACGACGTCACGCGCATCGCCAGCAAGCTCACCGATGCAGCGCTCGTGCCGCACGCCGTCGTCGTCCTGCTCACAGTCGGCGGAACGCCGTCCATCTACTACGGCGACGAGCAGGGCTACCGGGGCGTCAAGGAGGACAGGGCAGGGGGCGACGACGACGTCAGGCCGCATTTCCCGTCCGCCCCCGACCAGCTCTCGGCGCTGGGAGGACCCATCTTCGCCGTGCACCAGGAGCTCATCGGGGTGCGGAGACGGAACCCGTGGCTGCACCGAGCAACCACGGAAGTCCTCCAGCTCGCCAACGAGGTGCTTGTGTACCGCGTCGCGCTCGACGGTGATGCACTCGTGGTCGCTCTGAATCTCTCGCATGACACCCAGCGGATCAGCTCGGCAGGCGCCGCCTCAGTGCTCGCCGGTCAGGCGGCACTGGATGTCGGTGCGAAAGCTGTCATGGTCCCGCCGCGAGGGTGGGCCGTCCTCGGCTAAGACGGTGACGAGGACAGACACACTCGATTACCGAATCCCATTTGGGTTCGCTCATCAGCGCGATTGGAAGAATGTCGACGTCGGGTCCCGGGCGAAAAGGCTCGCCCGGATGCACGGGGGTGTTTCTCCTTTTGTTGATCGCCGAGGACTACGTTGTGGTTGTGATTCCGATCTATTGGGACCATTCTGCAAAGTTGGACCATTTCCTCGATTGACAGTGACTTTAGGCACCAAATAGTCCCCTGGGCTGTTACGTTGTTCCCAGCTGGGGGGCATTGGGTACTCCCTGCACTCTCGAGGGGAACTCACATGAGCACTGAATATCCACGCCTCGGCTACCCGGCCATTGCTGCGGAACCTGAGGACGCCAGGCGCTCCCGTAAGGGACGGACAAGCATCGGAGTCGGGCTACTTGTAGTGGGCGCCCTTGCCGCGTTTGGCATGGTCTGGTTGTACATGCAGTACGGCTCTCTCATCGATACCCTCAGCGAGAGCGAGAGGGTCGAAGTCGTCACATTCGACGCCCTGAATATCCTCTTCATTCTCGGCCTGCTCGGAGTCGGGATTTGGAACATCGCAGCACGACGCAGCAAATCCCTGGCTCCCCCTATTGCGGCGCTGGCCCTGTCCGGCATCGGCCTTGCACTTGCCGTCACCAACCTCCTGGACACCTTGAATACGGAGGGAATGAGGCCAAACTATTTCGCGTTATTTCTCTACCTAGGCATCCTCGTGCAGACAGTCAGGCTCTTACGGGGGCGTTGATCAGCTTCAAGCCAATTTTCAGGTCCTTCGCCAGGGACGGGCCGACCCCAGCGGTCGCTCAGGAGTCTGCGGTCTATGTCGTCCTCATCCAGCCACTCGGCAGTGATCGGAACGTCTTGGGCCGGCGCCACATTCCAGCTCGGCGCAGTCGGGCTGCCCTCGCTCCCATTCCTTCCCGGTGGCCGTTAGCAGCGCCGCCGGAGGCTTGCCGGGGGAAGGCTCGGCAGGCGTGGGTAGGCCAACTTCTGTGAACCGTGACCATTTAGGTTAGGAAATGAACACGTAGCGTGGAATCTCACACGGAGTTTCGGAGACGCGTGAAGCCCCAGAGTGGCTACTCTGGGGCTTCAGCGGGGAAAGTTCCTCCGGTCGGTAGAGGAGGAGGAAAGATGTAGATGTACAGGCTACTTGGTCCTGAGGACCGTTCCCCTGTCCACTAATTTCACGGTGGCCTTGGCCTAGTCCCACCCCGTGGACAGGCAAGATGGTCCTTTTCTCCACGCGCAGGAAAGACCCGAAGGTCAGTCCAGGCGGGGCTCGCGGGAAGTCTCCACTTGCCGCCGCCAGTTCGGTGCAGCGCGCAGCAAGGTTGCCGAGCAGACTTCGGCGCCTCAAAACCCGCTTGTTACTGGGCGATGTCCAAGATCAACGGCATGTGGTCGCTATGCGCCAACCAGTCTTCGGAATTTCCTACTCGAAGATCGGCCGGGATGCCGTCGCTCAGGAATGCGAAGTCAATGTGATGCCCGAAGCGGAGGTTCCGGGTGTGAAAGTACGTTTTCGTCGGCTCCGCCCCTTGCTCGTTCACCGCGTCGCGGTGGTAGACGCTGCTGAGCCCAAGCCCAGAAAGCTTTTCGACCAGCATGCTGTGGTTCCTGCCCGGATGCGTCCTGTCCCAGACTGTGTTGCTGTTGAAGTCCCCCATGAGCAAGGCGTTGCCGCCGGTAAGGAATCCGGCGTGGCGGTCGACTATCTGATGGGTGACGCGAACATACCTTAGATCGCGATTCAACTGATGCGCCCAAAGGGCAATGACATTTAGGCCGTCGATCGAAAAGGGAAGATGCCAGGGCAAATTGGGATCCGCGTGTTCTGAAATTTTGTAGCGCGCGTTGGCGAATCCAATAACTCCGAGACCTTTGTTCAGGTTGCTGCCGGTCCATGCGGCGAAGGGTTGCTCAGCCGCGGAAATGTCCTTCTTGGCGACCTCTTGGAGTACGACGACGTCGGGCTGCAGCGCCTCGATCAGGTGCCGTTTCTTGTAGTACGCCATAGAGCAGTTCCACGAGACGATTCGCACTGGGTTCCTTTTTTGTGCTCGGCGAAGGTGCTGATGGCATCTTACCGGCGCCCCTTACCCCCGCGGCGACTCAGGGGTAAGGGGCGACGCCACGACAGCCGCGCGATGCCACAGGAGGCTCGTCGGGTCCGCCACTGCAGTCCCGCTGACGCCGCGACACAGGCTGATAACCACAGCGGGTGGCCGCGCGCAGGTGGGTGGTAGTTCCGCCCTCAGATCGAACGAAGTCGTTCTATCTGGCGGAGCTTATCGTCCTGCTTGACGTGAACACTGACAAGGACGCGACCGCCGTCTGACTTGTAGTGGATCCGTCCCATGTCCTCGCTGCCCGCTATACCGGTCGAAAGCTTAGAAACTTCCGCCAGCCGCGCATGCCTTCGAGGTCCTTCCCAACGAATTGTCCCATGTCGATCTGAACAAGTGACCGGAGCAGCAGGGGTGGATGCGCTGGGTGTCGACGAACATGTCTGGGCCACACCGGCCCGCCCGGCACCAGACACCGGGGACGTGGACCAAACCCGAGACGCGAACGGCGTTGCATCACGGGTGGACGCGAAGCTCACCGCCTGGGGGGATGCTGCGAGCGAGCTCGGGCTCTTTGAGCGACTTGACGCTGTCGAAGAAATAGATCCCGCACACATCGCCCGTCTCCGGGTCCCGGCCATACACCTTCTGAACAAGCCCTGGCACTTCCTGGAAGCGCGGGCGTCTCTCCAAGAGCCTTCTGTCGAACTCGCTCTGCTCGAGGTCGGACTTGATGCGTACGTAAAGGATGGCAGCCACGCTCGATCACCTCCGGGAACCGTAGCGGTTCTGTCAGTTTGTCGATAGGTTTTCGTACTCGGCACAGCCTCAAGTGGCACGTCCCTATCCGGCTCCTACCCGGCAAGCACCGCCCGGTAGAGAAAGCTAGCCACTGGCAAAACGGGCGAAACCGGCGTGAACGTCACGGACTATAACGGATCCGGTGCCGAGGAGCTGAGCCTTCGCTCGGAGTTGCGCCATCAAATCCTCGGTTGGGCGACCGAATACTTCGATTGTTCTTAGCTTGATGAGCGGTGCCACTGGCAGGAACTTGGGGCCCGCTACCATCATATGCAGCTCCAACGAAGCTACGTCAGGATGAAAATGGAGGACGCTCATGACGGATCCGTCCTCTGAGAAATAGACGCAGTATGAGATGATCCGCGGCTCGTTCTGCTCAACGAACGCGGCGAGCTCGGCCATGGCTGCCTTGAGCTCCTCTAGTTTGCCGGCGCGGACGTCGGAGGTATCAAGGTAAGCGATGGAATCACTCATGTCATCTCTCCGTTGACGGTCCCCCGCTGCCCCTAGGACCTGACTACTAGGCACAATTGTCCTCTCAATCCTGGACGAGAGTGCGGCGTTTTTGGAACTTCTTCCTGCCCCTTACTGTGCAAGACCCGCCGAGCTAATCCATTCGGAAGCAGACTAAGCCGATAGACCCGCCACCGAAAGCCGAAAATACTGCCGATTGCGGTTGAGGCAATTTCAGGAACTGAACGATTTCCCATGCCATTTGGGTATGCCGGGGGGCTTCCTTGGACCGTCCCGGTTTGGCAGACCCTGTGAGAGGCACCTTCCTGCTGCTGACGCGAAGCAGGGAACGCGTGGGGAACGGTCCACGCCTACGGTTAAAGGAGAGTTTCTGGAAGGAGGTGAGACCAATGGCAGACCACTATGCCTCGGGAACCTGGCAGGTGACCGAAGGCCGCGATCAGGAGTTCATAAACCGGTGGACGGAGTTCCTGCAGTGGTCCCGGGCGAACTACCCGTCGATCGTCGTGGCGAACCTCATTCGTGACCGACGTGTCCCCGGTCATTACGTTTCGTTCGCGGAATGGACCGATGAGGCGTCCCGGGACGCGTGGAAGCAGAACCCGGAGTTCGCGACCCACTTCGATGCCTGCGTTGCGCTGTGCGAGCACATGAGCGGTGCCGACTTCGACCGGGTGGCGACCGTATAACGCGTCGTCTGTACATCGGTTCCGAGTTCTCGCTGAGTCACGCCACGGTGGCCCGTGTGGCGGCCGGTTGGGTCGGCGATCAGGTCACCCGCCGCGCGGCAGCGAGCGTCCGTAGCGCGCCGAGTTGCTCGAACACAGTGGCAGCGTCGTCCAGCAGGTATCTATCCGCCGGGCCGCCCGCGCCGGTGGATGCGGCCTGCAGCCTGCAGCGGGCGGACCAGAACGGCTGATGGGCACTTTCGTAGAGGCGCGCCGCGGATAGGAATCGTTCGCGTGCCCCGACCGCGTCCGCGTCGGTCAGCGCCAGCGAACCGCGGGCGGACTCGGCCATGGCGGTCCAGGCCGAGCTTTGGAAGGATTGTGCAACCCGCTCGGCCGCCTGAGCGAACACGGCTGCTCCCGCCCTGTTGCCCAGCGCAGCGAACGCTTCGGCCGCCGTCGGATACAGCAGGGCGGTGCAGCTCGGACATTCGCCGTAGCGCGCCGCGGTCGCCGCCGCGGACCGGACTACGCGGACGGCCTCGGCCGGCTCGCCCTGCTCCAGCGCGTCCAACGCCGCGGTTGCATACAGCCGACCCCAGGCATGCCGGGCCAGGGGCGACACCACTGCGATCGCCATCCCGTGACGGAGGCACGCCGCCGCCGCCGTGCTGTCGCCTCGCATTACCGCGAGCTCGGCAAGCCGCTGCCAGGGCAGCGCGCCGGCGCGGGCGTCGAGCTCAGCGTACAGTTCCGTGCTGCGCTCCAGGCATCCGGCGGCTTCATCCCAGCGACCCCGCAGCAGCAGCGATTCCCCGAGCAGGCACCAGGCGAATGCCTGGGCGTGGCGCGCACCCCGGTCGATCGCCAGCGTAAGTGTGCCGCGGGCATAGTCTTCGACCGTCTCGCACAACCCGTCGCCGTACAGGTGGTATTCACCGATGCAGCAATGGAATTCGAAGATCCTTCCCAGCCGCGGATCGTCGTCGCCCGCATCTCCGAGCCGCCCGATCTCGGCCTGAAGACCGAGCCGCCAGGCTCCGCGGATATGGCAGATGATGGCGAGTGTTTCCTGCACCGCGGCGACGTCCTCGCCGGTTCCGTAGGCCTCGGCCGCCGCCAGGCTGGCTTCCGCTGCGGCTTGCGCCTCGGCGAAGCGACCCACGGCCCACAGCCAGTTCGCGCGCGCCTCCAGAACTCGGGCCTTCTCGGCATCGTCCTTCGTGCCCGCGAGCAGTCCCTCGGCCGCCCGTACGTGCCGCTCCGCAGCAGCAGCGTCCTGCGACATAAGGTAGGCCTGCGCGGCCTTGCGGTGAAGCCGCGCCGAGCGGAGATCAGTGCTGGAACCTTGCAGGCGCGCAATCGCCGCAGCGAACGCTTCGGCCGCGCCCTGAAAATCACCCGACACCAACCGCAGGCCACCGACCTGCTCCAAAAGCTCGCCAGCCAGCTCAGGCTCCGCCGGCCGGCCTGATCGGATCTGCTCGAACAACCGTTCCGTGGCAGGGTCGGGCTCGACGCCTAGTTCCAGGTTCAGAGCCGCACGCAGACGCTCGTGCTCCTGCAGCGCATCGTGTCGCCGGCCCGCCAGGGAATACACCCGCATCAAAGCGACGCCGGCCTCCTCGTGGAGGGGATCGGCTGCTATGACCCGGCGGAGCGCCGATACGGCGCCGTCGAAGTTCGCACGGGCCTCCAACAGTCGTGCCTGTTCGACCAACAACGCGAGAAAATCCGACCGGAGCGACGCTTCCTTCGTGATAGCCCAATCCTCGTAGCGGTCTTCCGGCAGCAGATCCCCGTCATACAGTTCTATGGCCGCCGAATACGCGGCCGGGTCGCCGGTCCGGCGCGCCGTCAAAACTGCAGTCTCGAACGCCTCAACATCAACCCACGTTGACTCGCGGTCCAGCCGCAGCTGCTCACCCGAGACGAGGTACCGGTCCAAGACCGACAGGCTCGGATCCAGGACCCGCCGCGCCTCGTGGACCACCTTGCGAAGCTGACCACCTGCCGCAGCCGGGTCCAACCCGGGCCACAAATAGTCCAGCACTTGATCCCGCTGCAACCGGTGACCGGGCGCCAACGCCAGAAGCTTGACCACAGCCTTCGACTTACGCAGACGCCACTCACTCTCCACGATGGACCGCCCACCCACCGACACCCGGAAGCCGCCCAGCAACCGGATTCGAACCACGCCATCGACGTCACCCGTCATTCATCTAGATTCCCACCGCAATGCTGTCAACGACAGTGCCCGGAACTGGCGAACCGAGCACGCGATTGGATTGCAAATGCCCGTTCATTTCACTGCCAGCAGCTCACCTCGCACCGCAGGGTGGGGCGCCTCGGAAAGACCCGCCTGACATTCGCCACAGGCAAGGCCATACCAACTTGAGCGCCCTGTTTGTTCTCGGGTCGACAGGCCCAGCAGGCTTACCGGATTGGGCTGTCTTCGGTGGTTTGCTCCGGGGCTTCCCGGGAGAAGGCACTACGGCGAACTACCAGTCCGCCGTGGCCGCCTTCGGCGGGACGATGACGGTAGCCGAGGCCGCCGCCGGAGTGCCCTAAAACTAGGCCACCGGACTACCAAATCTCATCTATTCGCTCACCCCGCGCATTGAAGTCAATTTCGTCGTCAGGTCCCGGCCGAAAAGGCTGGGCCCAGACGCATGCGAATGTTTTTCAAGGAACGACGAAGGCCCCGCACGTTGGATTCAACGCGCGGGGCCTTTTCGTTGACAGCCGAGGACCATGTTGTGGCAATCGGCAGGGATGGATCATCAACGACGACGAACAGGACTGTGAGATGTAGATCAATTTGGAAGATCTTCCAACAAGGAATCGCCGGGATCACGCCGAGGCACGTGCCTGCGAACCAGGTCATCGCGGCCAGTCCAATTGGAAGTTTGTGGCGCCGGTTCCGTAGTTTTGCCGAATCTGTCAGGTGCAGTTCCGACGCTTGAAACACCCTGCCCATGGTGCACAGATCTTCGCAACCACTGCATGTGCAGAGTTGGCGTGCACGGTGAACATACCGGGGCGCCCGGGCATTGCTCACGCAGCGCTGGGCCCCGGCTGCGCACTGCTAACTGTAGCTAGACAACTATTCTGATCTCCGCATTCGCATTTGGCTTGAACCATCAAATGTTGATGGCTGCGGTCTCGATTGTCAGAGAATCGGGACCCTCCCTGAGGTCTATGTTGTCCAGATGCTCGTAGAACGGTACACCGTCTGTGTAGCGGTCTATTTCTGTCCGTACCGCTGGACGGCACTCGATAATGATGTTCGGGGCCAATACTGGCATGTTGCCTAGTAATGTCCACGTGTTTGCCGGGCAGAATGTGTACCCTACGTAGCTCATTTTGCTACTCCAAATCGTTCTGGGCGTTGAGGACGGTCTCAAAATTCTCAAGCTGCTTGCGCAGGCTTTCGTGCCGGAAGCCGACCCATCGCCGCGTATATCACTGAAGCCAGATGAGGTTCGCTTTCGATGGGAAATTCTTTCGGGACGAGGTAGCTGAGGGCGGTCTCATCGCTAATTACGTGTCCGGCAATCAGGCCCAAAGGATGCTCGCGCAACAAAGCAGCGATCGTCTCCGGATTCGGGCATGGGTACTCTATGCGCTGCAATCGGGCGTGGCGCAGCGCCGCCGCCACGGCTCTCAAATCGGGGGCCAGAGCGAGGGCAATGTCCATGACTTCTATGTCGTCCGCTGTGAATTCGGCGCCCCGCGGACCTCCTGCCCAAGCCAGATATGAATCTGCTTCCCGCATGGACACACACTCCATTCATGTCACCCAGATCGAGCTCGGGTTTTCCAGAAACTTGGTGAATCCCAGAAGAGTAGCGGTTAGCCCGTTACTCCGCGACGGCCGCGGGGAAGAGTGCCTACATCCCCGGGACTCGGACGGCGGCCAACGCTCTGCCGCGCCGGGTGTATCTGTTCCTCATGTCGGGTTCAGGTGGCAGCGCAACGGTGTCGACATCAAGGGTGCGGGAGCAGCCACGTACAAGCTGACCGCGGCCGGCAGGGGCAAGTCCATCACCGTCATCTCATACTTCATCGTGGCCGGGACAACGATCACCGGGATGGAACTTTTCAGCGCACCGGTTACCGTCCGCTAGCTGAGACCACAGGGCCACTTGCTCAACAGGTTCCGAGCAGCTGGCCTTTGGCGTGTCCGGCGCCTGATAGCCCAAAAGTCCGGCTTCCCGTATGGCCTCGGCATTGAATACCCTGCCGACTCCAGGCGGGGACTTGTCCATGGGGGAAAATTGCAAAGAAAAATCATCCGTCTCGGCGCCGCCGGGGCACTCACCGCACTGGACGTTTCAGCCGTCGTGATTACGTCTCAGGCGTCTGCTGATCGGGCGTCCCTTGGCGTGACGACTTGTTGCTTCCCCGGCGACGGTTCCAGTAAGGGGCATACAATAAGCGCAGGACAAACCACCATGCGTAGAAGATTTCAGCAGTGTTATGGGAGGCGTCATCGAACAGGCCGTGGGCAGCTAGGTTACGGATATTTGGACCTATTGGTCCACAAAACAGTGCCCTAAGCTCATAGGCCAGATTCACTCCTAGGACATCTATCGCTTCATCCATCTGCATGAGAGCCGTTAGGCCAATTTCGTTTTCCACTCCAGTCGCGTCGATTGTACTGGTGCTAACACCGGCTTCGCGTAGCGCGTGGCGAATGAAGTGCTCGACCTGAGGGGTGAGGACATACACGGCGCTCGAAAAATCGCCGGTATATCCATGCATCAGTCCCCGTGCAACGGTCGCCACACGATCTCGAGGAACTATGGACGATCCGAGGGCAATGTTTTGAAAGTCCCCAATGGAAAGCGCGTGCTCATTGGACAGCTGATGGTATGCGGGCGCCAGCGCACCCTGAACAAGAAGCCTGATGCTGATTTCGAAATTTTGCACCATCTGGGTCCATACGCGCGTTTCAATCCCGTATGTTCTGCCGGTACTGTCAGTTCGGTGCACAACTCTGCCGTCGCGCGAATAGTGAACGCTGGGGAAAAGGCTGCTCAAGGGGTGGTCCCTAAGTAGCTGCTCAGCAAAGGCCAAGTCCTCTCGGAATGACCTGATGCCAGCCAATGACACGAACTCAAACATGGCCGTGACTGCGTCTTTTCCGGCTACTCGGTCCACCGAATCACGTGCGGCATCCCGCAGATCAACGGATTCGGTGGCAATTGTCTCCATCTCGGAGAGGCCGAGCAATCCGCAAGCCCGCGCTAAACTCGCGAGCTCATCTCCCAAGGCTTCGATGTCGAACGCTTGCCTCTGGGCTCGCGACAGTTGCCGGTATGTCTGCAGCGCCGACTCATAGAAGCTTGCTGCAGCCAAATTGCTTGAGTTATCTGCTGCTCTTTGTGATTCTGCTTCCCGAATCCAACTGTCAACTTGCTCTCGGACCATGGAAGCAGCATTTTGCGTATTTCGAGCTCGGGAGTACCAATCCTGCGCAAGACGTAAATATCGGCGCCTAAGGTTCTCCTGGCCAGGCAGGGCAGAAGCCACTGCTTCGAATTTTTGAGCGATGGTGGGGGCGAAGTCGACACCCAAGCGGTGGGTCAGCAACATTTCTCCGAGTTGCAACAGCTGGACACCCTCAGTCGCTTGTAACAGCTGCTCCCGGAGCCTTGACTCAATGGTGGCGAGCTGGTTACGACTCGCGCCTCCCAGTCTCTTGGAAAGATCTACAGCGCGACTCCAGGCTGCCCGTCCGTCGGCTGACCAATGAGACTTTTCGAGCGACCACATCTGGTAAGACTCAATGGCAGCCGCAGCAAACGTTGCACGCTCACGACGCTCCCCTAGGACCCAAAGCAGGTCCGCGGCACGGGCACGCACTCGATAGTCGTCGATGTGCTTCACGACATGCCGAAGGAAAGTGACCTCCTCCACAACAAAATCTTCCACGGCCATGGTTCGCCCTTGGGGCGTTGCAATCAGCACGCCGAAGGGGTTCGGTGAAGGATCGTTCGAAAGTCGGAGTGAACAGATCCGTGCAAGAAAGGCGAGGACAGAACTGGCCTCAGGATCAGATTCCGCGATTGTCTGCGCGGCCTGTGAAAAAGCCGACCACAACTGCGCATAGGATCGATCGGTCGTATCGGCTACCGTGTCCTCCCAGCGTGAGCGGAAGAGACCTGCAGCGGTCAGAGGTAAGGCAGAATTTTGCATTAATGTAGTATCTCAATCCTGGCGCTGATTCAGCGCAACCTTGAACCGACGGGCCCGCATCCGCGGCTCAATCGAACGTCCGCCGGGCCTCGTAGGAGCCCCCCGCTGGTGAACGACAGAGCATAGCGATCGTGTGAGTGGATGCTTGTGGTCAACGGGGGCCTCCTTTCGGGAATTGGGCAGTGGGTCAGGATATGTGGGCTGACATGCACTAACGTCGAGGCATTTTGAAGGGACAGCCAATCAGTCGGGAACGAGTGCCGATGCATCGGCGCCACCACCGCGGACCCAGTCGTCGATCTCGCTGGCTTGGAATTTCCAAAGGCGCCCGATCTTATGCGCGGGCATGCCTTTGTCGGCGATCCAGGAATAGACAGTGTCCTTCGTGATGCCGAGATGAACAGCGATGTCGTCAGCAGAGAGCCAAGGCTCGGGCATGTCGGTCCTCTCAGTACTTTTGCGGCCGCAGGGACACGCGACCCTGATAATACCTGAGAGTCCCCTTTTGACCCGGTTTGACCCGTCGTGGCGGGGTGACACCTATCCTCAAAGAGGTGTAAGGCTTATTGTGGTCCATTTCGGAACGCGATCAGAGGGTGAGCCGTGTGCCAGACGCTTAGGTGGGCGAACTGATGCTCCGCTCCGGGCCGGCCTACGCTCACCCCGTTGTACGCGAAGCGGCCGATGGTGGCGTGTATCTGGCAGGCGCATGAGACCACGCTGGTCCGTGACTGGATGCATGTCGGGCGACAGGAGACAGTACCTGTCCACGGCCTATAGAGCAGTTGCAACGTCGCGCGCGCTCTCTCCGATGGTGTGCTGGATAGGATGGCGTTCCTCCTAGCGGAGGGAGTCGACGAACTGTTTCCAGTGCCATGAGAATAGTGTGACGTTCACATCATGCGAACTGCATGTGGCGTGGGAAATCATCTGGGTGATGAAAGTTCACGAAGCGGGCCCTGCACGATTTGTGTAGATCGGCAGGCTACCTGGTCCCGAGGACCATTCCCCTCCCCTGCGCTCACGCGGCGGCATGAGCCCGGCCGCATCGTCCCGTGGTCAAGCTAGTTGGTCCTTTTTGCATCGGACTCGAGGCGGAGTTCGGCTACCAGGTCGTCGAACGGCATGCGCCGGTCACTGGCCAGACGGCGGCTGGCTTCCTCTTCCAGCCGGATCTCGCCGGGCTGCGCCTCGGTGTTCGTCTCGTTGGTCCCGATCGAGGTTAAGGGCCATCGTGCGTAAGTGTCCTTCTGTGAGTTCTTGGTCGTTCTCACTGACCTTCGCACGATGGCTTTTCACATCGCCGGAGCGACACATCAAGCCCGGGAATCCACACCACTGCCAGGGACGCTACCTGCAATTTTGTTGGCCAGGCGGTTCGGCTGGCACTCACGTGTCCTCGGCAGATTTCGGGAACCGCCGTCGAAGATCGTCCAGACGTGTCTGTGTTTCTTCTGCCTCGACGGAGAGTTCTAGGTCGCGAAGGTAAGTTCCGAGACGATCGAGAAGATGTATGAGGTGTTGCATGTGGTCATCTGGGTCTAGCTCAGCAGGCAACTGGAGATGGCCAACAGCTCGGGTAATTGCCTGCACGGCCTCATTACGACGGTCGAGTGCGCTTAACGATTCTCCGAGGAGACCAAGCGCGTGTGCGAGCGAGACTTGGAGTTCGTTGTCGCTGGGGTCGCCGTCAACTAGTGCCTGCCAAACGTTGGCTGACTGTTCGGCGGCGATAGCGGCTTCGGAATGCTCCAGTAGCTGGTTGTGGGCGTAGGCAAGCATGAAAAAAACAACCGCCATGCTCCTGCGTTGGTCCCTGGCTCCACTCGACATGGTGCGATAGATCGCGATGGTGTCCATTAGAGGTTGAATGGAATCTTGCCATCGGCCTGCGGCGAAAAGAGCCTTCCACAATTCTTGAAGGGCAACGCCGAGCGTTCTCATTGAATCGTGGTCATCGGGAGTCTCAGCAAGTGACGCCTGGCAGGATTGCACTCTTTGTGTCAAAGACACGACGGCTTCGTCCGTATCGCCCTTCTGGAGGAGGGCCTGCCCGAGAAGTGAAGTAGCTGCGCTTGAGAATATCCGTGCTTCATCTTCCAGTCCTTCGAGGCCTTCAAGGACTTCGAGGGCTCTTCGCGCGTGCCTCACCGCAGCATCCGGTTGGCCAGTCCCCGCGTGAGAGGAAGCCACCCAATAGAGTGATTGCCCGTACTCCAACCGTCTCTTGTGGTCTGCGGGAGACATCTGGCACAGCAATTCCGCGATGTTCGCCCGACTCGCGAAGTGCGTGGCAGCCACCTGAAAGCGGCCAGCCCTTAACGAGGCAAATCCGGCTTGGAAGTAGGCGTTGGAGAGTTCGATGGGATCTTCCCCGGGGGACGCGTCAGCCTTGGCTCGAGTGAGTTCGAGGCGTCCTTCTGCCAAGCCGGCTGCATCCTCCCACCGCTCGTGCTTCATTGCCGATTGAGCCAGCCTGACGAGCAAGAACGGGAGGTCGTCCTTAATCAATGCGCGAATCTTCGAGTCAACCTCCCGATCGTCGCGATCGGGGTTCTGATTTGAGCGGGCGGAGTATCTCGACGCTGAAGAATCGACGTTGGCTTGTGCCTCTCTGACTCGCCCCTGGTGCAACTGAACGCTGGCAAGGAGAAGAGGATCGCATCCCGTTCGTTCGAACCACTTTTCAGCTTCCCGCCACTCGCCCAACTGGGAGCACACGTACGCCAACCTTGTGTGGATACGCTTGAGTCGGACCAAGCGGCCAGATTCCGTCTTTTCGTTGAGGCGGGCTGCCTGAAGCAAATAACTCTTCGCCTCGGTGAGTCGTCCTGCTATTGCCAGCTGCTGCCCAAGCTTTGCGAGCGTTGATGCCTCCTCATCCACATCACGATCTTCAACTGCGCCGGCGGGCGGTCGGCTCTCCCAGAGTGATAGAGCGCTATCGAGCGCCGCCCGGGATTCGTTATCGTCCGATAGGTTCTGATAAATCTCGGCCAGTGCCAACCTGTCCGAAATCGGGGCGTCGCTCGTCGACTTTCGTGCGGCCCATCGTTTTAGCAGTTTTGCAGCCTTTCTACGACGTTCTAGAGACAGTTCGGGCTGATCCATTTCTGCCTCGATGTCTGCCAGGGAGACGAGGTATTCTGCCCGCAAATTGTCGTTGAGATCCGGGAGTGCCGCAAGGTCGCGGTATATCGAGGAAGCGGCATTCAGAATCTTGTGCGCTTCTGAGTGTCGTCCCAGTTCTCGTTGAGCGCATCCAATGTTCGCTAAGCGCTCCGCCAGGTCAGCACGCCCGACAGCACCGCCACGGACTAGGTGCGGTTCCAGTAGTTCCAGTTCCCACAGATCCCGCTTGATACTTGTTTGGTCCGTCGATGGCGCGGAGAACCCCACAAGCGCGGTTGCCGTGCTTCGCGTCAAAGCGTTCAGCTTGGGTAACGCCGCGATGGGTCCTACGGCCGCACGAATATTCTGGTGCTGTGCGTTGGCGGGATTCGACGTGAGCTCACGCAGCCACTGCTCGGCCAGAACGGCGCCAGCTAGGGCGAGTTCCTCGGGGGCTGAGGCCTCACGGATGGCGCGAGCTGCCAATTGATGAATCGCGAGGCGGCCAACCTGCCAGCTTCCTGTGAGCTGGATGATTCCGTAGTCAACGAGGCGTTTGACCCCAGGATGCATTCTCGTCCTGGTTGCCGGCAGATCTGCCTCACCTGCAATCCACTCGCAGACACTATCCCGCTGCCAGAGCCACGTGGGGTGTCCATCTGGATCCTGCAGGGCCGCGACCATTGCTGTCCGTTCCACCACACCGTTCGGCATGCCTCGAGCAGCTTTGTCTAATGCGACATTCCACGTGGCGCCTATAAGCGTTGGATAGCCTCCAGCATCAGAATAATCGGCCGCTTCATCCATTCGCGGGGACTCATGGAACTCTTTGACCCAGTCAGAGACAGTCATCCTGTTGGCGGCAATTGTGGAAGCCGCAATGGACAGCGCCAACGGGTGGTGCCTCACTGTGTCGGACAACCCGGCCCTGTCATGCGCGGACGTCTCGGGCAGGCGGGTATTGAGAAATTCTTCAGCCTCGCCCGGAGAGAACAGCTCCGCTTCGACCTGATGGCCAGAGCCGCTGAGCAGATGGGAGGCGCTCGATGTTGTGATGAGAACCCGTCCCCTCGGATTCGTCCCGGGTGGGACCAATTTGCGCTCGATTAGTTCTACGGCGTTCGCGTCGTCGAAGACGATCAGCCAGCGCATGTCGGCCGTTCTCAGATGATCGAGTAATCCGCGCGCAAGCTGGTCTTCGCGATCGCGGGCGTTTGCTACTACGGAGTTTTTGGGGCCACCATCAAGTCGTTCCGCTGCCCGTGCCAATTCTTGGGTTACGGCCACGGCATCGGCGGACTCCACCCAAATCAGCAGGTTGTGACGCTCGTCGTCTAAACTCCTGAGCGCTTCCTGCATGATCTTGCGAGCCGCGTAGGTTTTCCCCAAACCAGGCCCGCCACGCAACCACACACGCCGATCGCCGCTGTCGCCCCAATGGCGGTCAATCTCGTTGTCGAATGCACGAGGCTGATAGCGGTCCCCCACCTCCGCAAAGTTCCCAACAAGTATCTGATCGGTTGGCGATCCTTTTGATTGTTGCGGTAACGCGTCAGCTGGTACTTGGACCGCAGAGATGGGGAGGCCGGCGTCATCCACCTGGTCAGCAGTTGTCGATGCCCAAACAATCCTTCTGGTTCCTGACGTGGGGTCGTTCAGCATTTTCGCTTCCCCAACCGCTGGCGCTGACTTCGTATGGGAGCCGAGGAACCACTGGGCGGCTAGTACGGCGAGCCTAGCCGTCTGCCTGCGGAAAGTGGCGCCAGCAGATTTTCCTTGAACCCCTTTTTGGTTTCCACGATCGGTCCAATGCATCGTCGCAAAGTCCTTGTGGGCGCCGGGGACTGGAATGTCGGCCCAGACTTGCTTCCCATCCTTGAGGATTGGTCCTGGATGCAACGGCAGCGAAGGACGCTGGTCATTGTGTTCCAGATTCCAGGCCACCTGAGCCAGGAGAAGGACCTCACGCTGGCTCAGGGCGCGGTTCTTATTGAGAACGCTACGCACCGTTCCGTCATCAGCCAGACTCACGAAAGCCTCATAAAGCGAGTTCCTCAGCGATTCGGTGTTGGCGGAATCGACAAAGCTGTCGACAAATTGTCGCGCTGCGAAGGGCAATTCGGGGCGCTCGAACGCATTGGGATCGAGGTGTTGACTGTCCGTCAGGCCGTATCGTTCGACCAAACTATGCAGATAGGCGGCGAGAACCACCACAGGCTCCGCTGTGTTCGGAGAGTCTCCCAAAATGAATTCGATTGCCTGTGTGAGTGTGCCGTTAACACCAATCTCCGCGTTTCCCATGACTGGATTTTCTCACCTGTCGCACTTCATCTGCGCCAAGGCATCGCTAGGCATACGGGCGGTTGATGCCTAGCGGTGCCTCGTTCGATCGTGGAACCAGCGTCAACTGACGCATCTGGAACGGAAGGAACGCTGGACATGAACACAACCACTGCGGTGCTACTTATCGGGGCGGCTATTCTCGCTGCTTTTTCTCTTTGGATATTCACTTACCTGAGAATCCAACGGTCATCCCGGCCCCGATTTGCCGTACCGCCTGTTTACACGAATCATGCAAGGGAGCGGATGCTCGAACGCCAGGTGCAGCAGCGCCACATAGAAGAGGTTCTTGCCAAGCCCAGTCGACAGATCCCGGATCGGGATAATGAGAGCGTGCGGCTCGAGCGCCAGATTGATGGACGGATCCTGAAGGTCTGGGTAGTGGCAGAACCCTGGACAACCGCGAATGCGGCGACAGTTAAGTCGACGGCGTGGGCTGACGTAGTGCAGACGTTTCAGATCCCTGATGGTCAAACTGGAATCGTCATCGGGGTTGGGGGCTCTAGCATTCGCCAGATCGAGGCCGCGTCGAACTCTCGGATAAGTATCGGCAGGACTGGGATGGTGACAGTTTCGGCCAGCTGTGCTGCGTCCGTTGAGAAGGCCAAACAGATGATCTTCAGAGTCATCGATCGCGCCCATGGCGCGGGCTCCAGCGGCTATCGAGCAGCCTGAAGTGCTCGTGCGTAATCCTACGAAAAACGTAAGGAGGTGATCATGATGACCAGCAAGAATTCCAATGGCGCAGCTAAAGCGGGAGCCGTACCCCGCACGGTTTCTCCGGCGCGCCTCCAGCAGAAGACTGGCTCAGCCAACGCGTTCGGCAGCTACGAAAAGGTGAAGCATTCCAACAACACCTTCAGCATGCGTACAACGAAGAAGTGACTCGGAAGTAGGAAAGCGCCTCGTCCGGATAGCCACTAATGGCGGCCCCGGACGGGGCGCCATTCATAGGAAAGAAGATGCGTCCCCTCTAGATGAGATCAAGCCAATCCGGCACGAAAGCAGGCCTACATGAAGGAATTAGCGGCTGCCGTAGTGGAGGCCACGGACATCGTGAGGCTATGCGATGTAAAGGTTGAAATTGATTGGTACGTTGATTCGTGGGTCCGGTATGCGACAAGTCGAGTCGCGGACATCGATAACATCGTGAAGCCGACACTGGATGCTGTGTCAGGTGTAAACGGAATCATCGCGGATGACGGCCAAGTTCAGGCGGTTGACGTTCCGTGGATAGACAAACTTGGCATCAAACAGGACTTCCGTCTTCGTGTGGACCCACTCTCCAAAGCCGACATTGCATACCAGCGGCAGAGCCTTCGAATCGCTGAGTTCGGCCCCTCCCTGTGCTTTCCCGTCCCAGGTGATTTCACCGCTACACAAGTGTCACTTTGGCTCGGCAGCGTAAAGCACCTCGTAGATGCACGACAGCAAGCCATCGACCGCGGTGCTTCAGAGTACGAGCTTCAGAGGATGTCCCCCATACAAAGATTTTTTCCTAGTTCCTGGCTCAAACTAAACGGGTTCGCTCCAATTCCGTGGGAGCAGATGATAGAAGCCGATCCCCCGGACGGGACGGCCTAGGCCGCTATAGAACACCTACCGCAATACTTCTGCGTGAGCCCTGCAGCACTTGGATGTAAAAATCCGCTTTGGAAGGGCTGCCACGCTCCTGGCTGGCCGTGCAGTGGCTTATGCGCCACCCGGGCCAGCCGACGGATTAAGCGATCAGCACGGGCTCACGTGTCCTGGCCACGCAGACGCCATCCTTAACTATGTAGCACTCGACATAGTGGTTACCGGCGTACAGCGTCCGTGAGCCGAATGGGAGATTTCGCTGGTGGACTTGGGCCGGAGCCCGTGCCAACGCCGTCCTCGTCTCGGGGTTGCTTGACATGGCACCTGAGTTGCTGGACGAATCGCGGGCCTACAACAACTGGCAAATCGGATTGCGCGGCGACACCACCACTCCGGGTTTGGCTGAAGCCATGCGCGAGATCCGGAGTGTGCTTCAAGACGAGCCGCAAAGGCTCCTGCCACAGGTTGATGAGCGTGCTCTCAGGACACTGAAGTTTGCAGAACTCTTGCCCGCTTCATTGGCCGTGAGCACCTTCGCGGAGCGAAACAGCGACCATGAGGGTGCTTCGGTGGTCGCCGCAAGATCCATCGCGTCCGTCTGATTCGAGACCCGGAGAGTGTCAGCGCTGGTCGACGCCCTCCGGCACTAATAGGCTCGCCGTATGCCACGAGCAATCACCAACGACGGTACTGGACGTTTCCTGGTCACGACGGCTACAGGGAGCCAGTACGTCGTCAATCTAGACGACCGAACCATCTCGCGGAAAACGCCGGCGACCGCGCTGTTAGTGGATTTCTTGGATGCTGGGTTCTCGAAGCTTCCTCGCGATGGCGAAGCAATGGAACTCCTGATGCTTGAGTCATGTTAGGTCGGATCTTCGGCGGTCTTCTGGATCCAGGCGCGCGACGACCACATTCCCACCTTCCGTAGGACATCGCCCGTTGCCTGCATCGAACCGCTCGATTAGCGTGCACAATGCCTGCATTCCTAAAAACTCCGCTGAACCTAACTCCCTGCACGGACGACATCAAGCCATGGGCTGCTGAGAGCTCACAAAGCGGGCCCTGCACGATATACCGTGCAGGGCCCGCTTTGGTGGTAGCTACTTGGAAGACTCCCAACTAAACCGTCTACTTCATCCAAATAGTGACACTCTCTCAACGAGGTCGACCACGCTAAGGACCAAAAGACCGATTAGTTTGTCCAAGGATCTTTTAGCTCGTCCAAAGGACCAAGTTGCCTGTCCATCTACAATTTGCCGTGCAGGGCCGCTTTAGTGGCATCTACTTGGAAGACTTCCAACTCGGCGATGCGTTTCTTCCAAATAGGGTGCCATTCTTCCAATTAGGTCGACATCTCACAAGGACCTAGAAGTCCCAGTCGTCATCCTCAGTGTTGACAGCCTTGCCAATCACGTACGACGAACCCGACCCCGAGAAGAAGTCGTGGTTCTCGTCAGCGTTCGGCGACAGGGCCGAGAGGATGGCCGGGTTCACGTCGGTGACGGAGGCCGGGAACATGGCCTCGTAGCCCAGGTTCATCAGTGCCTTGTTGGCGTTGTAGTGCAGGAACTTCTTGACGTCCTCGGCCAGGCCGACGGAGTCGTAGAGGTCGTGCGTGTACTGGACTTCGTTTTCGTACAGCTCGAAGAGCAGCTCGAAGGTGTAGTCCTTGATTTCCTGCTTGCGCTCCTCGGACAGGCCTTCGAGGCCCTTCTGGAACTTGTAGCCGATGTAGTAGCCGTGGACGGCCTCGTCGCGGATGATCAGGCGGATCAGGTCGGCCGTGTTGGTCAGCTTGGCCCGTGAGGACCAGTACATCGGCAGGTAGAAGCCCGAGTAGAAGAGGAAGCTCTCCAGCAGTGTGGACGCCACCTTGCGCTTCAGGGGATCGTCGCCCTGGTAGTAGTCCATGACGATCTGGGCCTTCTTCTGCAGGTTCACGTTCTCAGTGGACCAGCGGAAAGCCTCGTCGATCTCCTTGGTGGAGGCCAGCGTTGAGAAGATGGAGGAGTAGCTCTTCGCGTGCACGGACTCCATGAAGGCGATGTTCGTGTAGACAGCCTCTTCGTGCGGGGTGATCGCGTCCGGAATCAGCGAGACGGCGCCGACGGTGCCCTGGATGGTGTCCAGCAGGGTCAGGCCCGTGAACACACGCATGGTGAGCTGCTGCTCGTCCGGGGTCAGCGTCGCCCACGACTGCACGTCGTTGGACAGCGGGATCTTCTCCGGCAGCCAGAAGTTGTTGACCAGGCGGTTCCAGACGTCCACGTCCTTGTCGTCCTGGATGCGGTTCCAGTTAATGGCTTCAACGTGGCTAAGCAGCTTGACCTTCTCGGTCATGTCATCCCCTAAAAGTTGGGTTGGTTCTTTAGTTAAAGCGTACGACGGCGGGCGGGCGCCCGCCGTCGTACTGAAACAAAATCAACCGATGTCGGTTACAGCATGCAGCTGACGCAACCGTCCACCTCAGTCCCTTCCAGCGCGAGCTGGCGGAGACGGATGTAGTAGATGGTCTTGATGCCCTTCTTCCAGGCGTAGATCTGGGCCTTGTTGATGTCGCGCGTGGTGGCGGTGTCCTTGAAGAACAGCGTCAGGGACAGGCCCTGGTCCACGTGCTGCGTGGCGGCTGCGTAGGTGTCGATGACCTTCTCGTAGCCGATCTCGTACGCGTCCTGGTAGTACTCCAGGTTGTCGTTCGTCAGGTACGGCGCCGGGTAGTACACGCGGCCCAGCTTGCCTTCCTTGCGGATCTCGATCTTGGACGCCACCGGGTGGATCGAGGAGGTGGAGTTGTTGATGTAGCTGATCGAGCCCGTCGGCGGGACGGCCTGCAGGTTCTGGTTGTAGATGCCGTGCTCCATGACGGAAGCCTTCAGCTCGCGCCAGTCATCCTGGGTGGGGATGTGGATGTTCTGGAACAGCTCGGCGACCTTGGCGGTCTGCGGGACCCATTCGCGGTCCGTGTACTTGTCGAAGAACTCGCCCGAGGCGTACTTGGACTTCTCGAAGCCGCCGAAGGTCTGGCCGGTCTGGATGGCCAGCCGGTTGGAGGCGCGGACCGCGTGGTACACCACCGAGTAGAAGTAGATGTTGGTGAAGTCCAGGCCCTCTTCGGAGCCGTAGTGGACCCGCTCGCGGGCCAGGTAGCCGTGCAGGTTCATCTGGCCGAGGCCGATGGCGTGGCTCTGGTCGTTGCCGCGGGCGATCGAAGGCACCGAGGTGATGTTGGACATGTCCGAGACGGCCGAGAGCGAGCGGATGGCCGTCTCGATGGTCAGGCCGAAGTCCGGCGAGTCCATGGTCTTGGCGATGTTCAGCGAGCCCAGGTTGCAGGAGATGTCCTTGCCGGTCTGGTCGTAGGACAGGTCATCGTGGTACGTCGTGGGCTGGGAGACCTGGAGGATCTCGGAGCACAGGTTGGACATGATGATCTTGCCGTCGATCGGGTTTTCCCGGTTCACGGTGTCCTCGAACATGATGTACGGGTAGCCGGATTCGAACTGGATCTCGGCGAGGGTCTGGAAGAACTCGCGTGCCTTGATCTTGGTCTTCTTGATCCGGGAATCGTCCACCATCTCGTAGTACTTCTCGGTGACCGAGACGTCGGAGAACGGCATACCGTAGACGCGTTCGACGTCGTACGGCGAGAACAGGTACATGTCCTCGTCCTTCTTGGCCAGCTCGAACGTGATGTCCGGGATGACGACGCCGAGCGAGAGGGTCTTGATGCGGATCTTCTCGTCCGCGTTCTCGCGCTTGGTGTCCAGGAAGCGGTAGATGTCCGGGTGGTGCGCGTGCAGGTACACCGCGCCGGCACCCTGGCGGGCACCGAGCTGGTTGGCGTAGGAGAAGCTGTCCTCCAGGAGCTTCATCACGGGGATGACGCCGGAGGACTGGTTCTCGATCTGCTTGATCGGCGCGCCGACCTCGCGGATGTTGGTCAGCGCGAAGGCCACGCCGCCGCCCCGCTTGGACAGCTGCAGGGCGGAGTTGATGGAACGGCCGATCGACTCCATGTTGTCTTCGATGCGGAGCAGGAAGCAGGAGACCAGCTCGCCGCGCTGGCGCTTGCCGGCGTTGAGGAAGGTCGGGGTGGCCGGCTGGAAGCGGCCCTCGATGATCTCGTCGACCATCTGCAGCGCGAGCTGCTCGTCGCCGCGGGCCAGGTGCAGGGCCACCATGCAGACGCGGTCCTCGTAACGCTCCAGGAAGCGCTTTCCGTCGAACGTCTTCAGCGTGTAGGAGGTGTAGAACTTGAACGCGCCGAGGAAGGTCTCGAAGCGGAACTTCTTCTTGTACGCGCGGTTGTAGAGCTCGCGGATGAAGTTCATCGTGTACTGGTCGAGGGTCTCGCGCTCGTAGTACTCGTTCTTCACGAGGTAGTCGAGCTTTTCCTCAAGGTCGTGGAAGAACACGGTGTTGTTGTTGACGTGCTGCAGGAAATACTGGTGCGCCGCCTCGCGGTCCGCCTCGAACTGGATCTCCCCGTTCGGGCCGTAGAGGTTCAGCATGGCGTTGAGCTCGTGGTAGCCCAGGCCCTGGAAGGCAGCCGGCATGGCCTGCTTCTCACCGGGGACGGTGTGCTTCTCGACGGCTACTTCTGTTCTTGCGACAGTCGTGTCCAAAATTCTTCCAATCCTTGTTGTACTCGGCTGACGTCTTCCGGCGTCCCCATGAGTTCGAATCGATATAGGTGCGGGACCTGGCATTTGGCGGCGATGATGTCGCCGGCCATGCAGTAGTTGTCCCCAAAATTCGTGTTTCCCGCCCCGATCACGCCCCGGAGCTGCTGCCGGTTGCGCGGATCATTCAGGAAGCGGATGACCTGCTTCGGAACTGACCCTTCTCCCCCGGTGCCGCCGTAGGTGGGAAGCACCAGCACGTAGGGTTCCGTTGCCACGAGCGCGGGTTCCCGCGAATGGAGCGGGATCCGGGCCGCGTCGACGCCGAGCTTCCTGATGAAGCGTGCCGTGTTCTCCGACGAGGAGGAGAAGTAGATGAGGTGGCTGCCGGTGATACGGACTGCACTTGAGTTCGGAGCGTTTGAGGTCCGGGCGTCTGCCGTCACCGGCTCGGCGCCGGTGGTCGGCGTCGTGGCGGCTGTTGCCAGTGCCATGGAGTCGCTCACCTCATCTGACGTGTTTTCGTTTGAAGCGGTTCAGGCTACGGCGACGGCGTAGGCCTGCGCCAGTTCTTCGATCTTGTCGGGGCGGAACCCGGACCAGTGGTCCTGGTCGGTAACGACAACCGGGGCCTGCATGTAGCCGAGGGCCTTCAGGCGCTCGAGGGCATCCGCATCCTGCGAGATGTCGACGCTCTGGTAGGTGATGCCCTTCTTATCCAGCGCGCGGTATGTCGCGTTGCACTGAACACAGGCCGGCTTCGTGTAAACCGTTACGGTCATGGTCCCTGTCCCCTTTGTTGAAGTCTTTGGTACTGCGAAATGTGTACTGCTCTGGAGCTGCGGCCGTTGAGCTGAGTCTCTGGTGCCAGTTGTCCGGGCGGGCCGCTCCGGGACAGGAATCCTGATCCGATACTGGCCTTGCCTGGCGAGCACTGCTGCTCCGCTGGAACTGTATGTCGATACTACATGTAGTGCAAGAGCCCGATGTGGACCCCAAGATGATGTATTACAAGTATGTCATTTAATGCACCGCCAGTCCACAGGCGGGGTGCCTCAAAATGTCCGGATTTCCGCCGTTTTACCGGACGAAATCCACAGGCTGTGGAGTACCTTTGCACAATTAACTCCCCTGCGTGTCGCGCGGAAGACGGCGTGTCGCGGCTGTGACCGCCGGGGGTCCGGAGTGCGCTTAAGCACTAGATATGGTGTCCGGAAACACGCGCAAAGCGGACACCGGGGGCACCCCGGGGTCTACCCGGGGTTCACCAGAGCAGATCGAGGCTGTGCATGTCGATTCCCGGCCTGCCGGCCAGCCACGCCTCTATCAGTTCACCAAGGTCTGCCTCGTGGCCGGCCAGTCCCAGCCGCCGCGCAACGGAGGATGCGGGCAAGTGGTCGTGTCCGTCCCCGGTTGCGCCGTGCGAGCACTCCGAACACATCAGTCGGATTCCGGACCAATCGTCGAGACCGAGCCCCCGCTGTTCAAGAAGGTCCGACAGTGCCTGGACGTCGTCAGCGGTCGCGCCGGTGACCTCGGCCTGCCACGTGGGCAGGCCGGACTCCTCAAGGCGTCCGAGTTGGTCGAAGACCGACACGTCCTGTCCGTCGAGCCGGCGGGTCCCCTTGGGTTCCCCGTCATGGAACACAACGTCCCGGAACCGGTGGCCGGACTCGGGCAGCGGAACGCTCGCGATGACCGCATGGGCCGGGCTCCGCCGCCAGCACCAGACCACCTCAGTGGCACCGGCCGCATACAGCACCTGATGGGGAAGACTCGGCCGGTCAGGGTTCAGCCGCACCGGCGCCATTCCGCAGTCGGCATCGATCGGCCCCGCATCGCCGCTGAACCCGTCCAGCCCATAGGCGACCCACGCGCGCCGGGCAGTGGCCCAGTCACGCAGCGCCGTTGAGGCGATGCCCAGGTTCCAGGCGGCGGGATTGGCCCCACTGAACTCTTCGGCATCCTTCGGGGTGAAAAGTTCCAGCGCCCGGGCGTTCCGGTCGAGGCCTTCCGCCCAGTTGCCCAAGGCCTTGGACAGCAGGCCCGCTTGAAACCAGCTGTAATACGAGGTGGGGGTCAGCTCCAGCAGCTCGGAGGCAAGCGCTGCCGCCCTTGCGGCGTGGCCCGTCTCGTCCGCGGCCTTCCAGTCTGACCACACGTCACGAGGCCCCCGTTTTTTCCCAAAGCCAGCCCAAATTTGTCCCATAATCCGTACAGTATGCGAAGGGTTTGGTCCCGCCGGGTCACCACGCGCGGAAGGCCGGCGTCATCCAGCCGTCGCTGCCTACCCGCCGGCCTCCGGCCTGCTGCAGAGGATCTGCTCCACGCCCATCCGGCGCTCGGCGAAACTGCGCAGCGCGCCCACGAGGTAGAGCCGCCAGACCCGGGCGATCTCCTCGCCCATCATCGCGACGGCGGCCGCGTGGTTCTCCTCGAACTTCGCGTACCAGGCCTCGAGGGTCCGGACGTAGTCCCGGCGCATGCCCTGCACGCCCTCGATCTCCAGGCCGGCGTCCTCCAGGAAGCCCAGCGTCTCCCCCACCGGACGCATGTGCATGTCCGGGGCGATGAAGGATTCGATGAACGGCCCGCCGCCGGGGTGTCTGCCGCGGCGGGACATCTGCTGGACCAGCACCCGGCCGCCGGGCGTGACGTTGTTGAACAGCGCGGCGGCATAGACGGGGTAGTTCCGCTGGCCGACGTGTTCGCCCATCTCCAGGGAGGCGACGGCGTCGAACGGCCCGTCGGGTATTTCCCGGTAGTCCTGGATCCGGATCTGCACATGCCCTTCGAGGCCGCGTTCGCGGATGCGGGCGTCGATGAACGCTTTCTGCTCCCCGGACAGGGTCACGCCGACCACCTCGGCGCCGTAGTGCTGCGCGGCGTGCAGGCTCAGCGAGCCCCAGCCGCAGCCGACATCCAGCAGCCGCATCCCCGGTTTGAGGCCGATCTTGCGGCAGACCAGGTCCAGTTTGTCCCGCTGCGCGTCCTCCAGCCCGTAGTTCGCTGAGGAGTTCGTCCAGTACCCGCTGGAGTAGGCCATCTGCGGGTCCAGGATCAGCGCATAGAAGTCGTTGCTGAGGTCGTAGTGGTGGCTGATCGCGGCGCGGTCGCGGATCAGGCTGTGCAGCCTGCCCTTGACGCGGGCCTGGCTGGCCGGCGGCGGGGGCGGCGCCCCGAGCGCCCCGGCAGCACGGGCAATCCGTGCGGCCCCGGCCAGCACCGCGGGGGTGGGCCGGATGCCGGAGAGGCCCCGGTCCCGGACCACCTTCCAGAGGTGCTCGAGGACGGAGTTGAGGTCGCCGTCGACGTCCAGCTCGCCGGTGACGTACGCCTGGGCGGCGCCGAGTTCGCCGGGCGCCCAGAGCAGCCGCCGGACGGCGTCCGGCGAGTTCAGCCTGACCACGGGGGCGCCGGCCGGGCCGGCCTCGCTGCCGTCCCAGACCACGAGCCGGACCGGGAGGTCCCCGCCGGCCAGCGGCCGCAGGACCTCCTCGATCAGGGCCGCGAGCGGCGCCGTCATGCGGCGGATCCGCCGGTCGCCTCGCCTGCTGTCCGGCGGTCCAGCACGATCTGCTGCACGTCGAGGTAGCCGGTCTCGAAGCCCGCGCGGGAGTAGCAGAGGTAGAACAGCCACATGCGCTGGAAGATTTCGTCGAACCCCAGCGCCTGGACGTCGGCGGAGCGGGCCATGAAGCGCTCCTCCCAGAGCCGCAGCGTCTGGGCGTAGTGCTCCCCCATGGCGAGGCGTTCGCGGACGCGCAGCCCGGTCTGCTTCTCCGTGATGTCCTCGATGGCCCGCACGGAGGGAATGACGCCGCCCGGGAAGATGTACTTGTGCACCCAGGTGTAACTGGAGCGGGTGGCAAGCAGCCGGTCGTGGGCGATGGTGATGGCCTGGATGGCGACCTTCCCGCCAGGCGCCAGGACCCGTTCAATCGTCTGGAAGTACGTGGCCCAGTACTCGAAGCCCACGGCCTCGATCATCTCCACGGAAACGACCGCGTCGTACTCGCCCTCCACCGCGCGGTAGTCCTTGAGCTCAATCGTGACCGCGTCCGTGTAGCCGGCGTCGGCGACGCGTTTGCGGGCCAGCTCCTGCTGCTCGCTGGAGAGAGTGACGGAGTAGACGGTGGCGCCGCGCTGGGCGGCCCGGAGGGCGAGCTCGCCCCAGCCGGTGCCGATTTCCAGCACCCGGGTGCCCTGCCCGACGCCGGCCTTGTCCAGCAGGCGGTCGATCTTTGCCTGCTGCGCGGCGGCCAGGCCGTTCCAGGCGACGCCCTTCAGCGCCTCGCCGGATTCCGGGAAGATCGCGCTGGAGTAGGTCATGGTGTCGTCCAGGAAGGTGGCGAAGAGCTCGTTGGAGAGGTCGTAGTGCCGGGAGATGTTGGAGCGGGTGTTCTGCTCGGTGTTGCGTTCCTTCCGCGGCTGGCGCGGCAGGTAGAGCGCGCGGAGTTTCTGCAGCGGCTCGGGCACCAGCGTCCCGACGCGGGCGGCGAAGACCTCCATGACGGCGGTCAGGTCGTCGGCGTCCCACTCTCCGGCCATATACGACTCCCCGAGGCCGATCAGTCCGCCGTCGCCGAGCCGGGCTGCGAACGCCTCGGGACGGTTCAGGGTCATTACGGGGTACGTCTGCCCGGGAGTGGCGGGCTTGCCCAGGACGGTGCCGTCCGGGTAGCGGACCTCCAGCGGCAGCCGGCGGACCGCGGCCTTGAAGATGGCCTCGGCCACCCGGCCGGCGACGGCGACCTTCAGGCCGGCGGGGACGGTGGCGATGCTGGGCCAGATGCCGGCGTCGACCACGGCGGGCGGTTGCGGGACGGTGTAGGGGGCGGCGGCCTCATTGGTCCGGCTCACAGCGCCGGATCCGGTCGCTTCGGTCATAGTCACTGAACTGCCTCCTGTGAAGGGTGGTGTGGTCGTTTTATGAGGGGCAGCCGGCGTGCCCAAAGCTTAATTCCCTGCCAGCGGATCTGCGCCGAGACGCGCAGGGGTGCCAGCGGGACCGCGAGCGCCGTGGCGAGGATGTTCCGCACGGTGGCGTCGTGGCGCTCGCCGTCCACGCTGGCGATAAAGGGCTGCTGCCCCTCGCGCTCCAGGACGATCGAGACGGCGAGCCGCTCGCCGGGTTCCGGGAGCTTCATCCGGTACTGGCCTGCGACGTCGTTGAAGGGTGAGACGTAGAACGCCTTCGGGACGCTGGCCCGGCCGGCGTCGTCCGTCTCCAGGAGATAGCAGTGCCGTTCGCCGTAGGTGTTGTGGACCTCGGCGAGGACGCAGCGCAGCTCCCCGGCTGCGTTGTGGCACCAGAACAGGCTCAGCGGATTGAACACGTGCCCGAACACCCGGGCGCTGGCGAGCATGGTGATCCGGCCGCCGTCGAGGTCTATCCCCCGGGTGGCCAGGAACGCCTCGACGTTGCCGCGGAGCGTGCCGTCCGGGTCGCCCAGGTGGTCCGCGACGTTGAAGCCGGCGAGGGGCCGGAGCAGTCGGGGCAGCACCGGCAGCCGGTCGACGTCGACGTACCAGCTGTAGCTGCGGTAGGTGAAGGCGTTCTTCAGCGGGGTGCGCCGCACATGCGCGATGGAGGTGCGGTAGATGGCAGCTGTGGCGCTCATGAGCCCTCCGCGGGGACGGTCTGCAGATCCGGGTCCAGGGAAACCGTACCAAGCGCGACGCCGGCGTCGTCCCACTCGCGGCCGAGCCGCGCCGCAGCCCGTACCCCGGAGAGGGCGCCGTCCTCGTGGAAACCCCAGCCGTGGTACGCGCCGGCGAAGGCCAGCCGGTCGTCGCCGAGGGCGAGGATCCGCTGCTGCGCCCGGAGGGAGTCCGGGGTGTACTGCGGGTGCTCGTAGACCATCCGCTCGATCACGGTGCTGTCCGCGATCAGCTCGGATTCGCCCAGGCTGACGATGTAGCGCCCGCCGTCCACGGGGGCCAGCTGCTGGAGCCGGGTCATGTCGTAGCTGACCAGGACCTTGTCCGGGCGGGCATCGCAGGAGGGCAGCCGGTAGTTCCAGGACGCCTTGGCGTTGTCGCTGGACGGCAGCACTGCGGCGTCGCGGTGGAAGACGGTGTGGTTGACCGAGTACGGCATCCCGCCGAGCGCGGCCCGCTCGGCTGGCGAGGCGTCGGTGAGCATGCCCAGTGCCTGGGCCGGGTGGGTGGCGATCACGACGGCGTCGAAGGTTTCCGTGGTCAGTGTTCCCGCACCGGTGCTGGTGGTCAGCACGACTCCGTCCGCGTGGCGGCGCACGCCGGTGACCGGGGTGGAGAGGCGGATTTCCGGCAGCGCGGCGGCAACCTTCTCCACGTAGCTGCGCGAGCCGCCGGTGACGGTGCGCCACTGCGGGGAGCCCGAGACGCCGAGCAGGCCGTGGTGGGCCAGGAAGGTGAAGAGGTAGCGGGCCGGGTAGGCCAGGGCGGTGGTGGGGTCGCAGGACCAGACGGCGCTAACAATCGGGGTCATAAAGTGCGAGATGAAGTAGCTGCTGAACTTCTCCCGTGCCAAGAACTCGCCGAGGGTCAGCTCCGGCCCGCCTGGACTGTTCTCCGCGGCGAGCAGGGCGCGGGCCCTGCGGTAGAAGCGCATCACCTCGAGCAGCATCAACAGGTAGCGTCCGCGCAGCAGCGTGGCGGGCCGGGGAAGGATGCCGCGGCCCTTGGCCCGGGCGCCGGCGTATTCCAGGCCGCAGCCGTCGCAGCGGACGGACATGCTCATCTCCGAGTCCTGGGTTTCGATGCCCAGTTCGGCGAAGAGCCGCAGCAGCGTGGGATAGGTCCGTTCGTTGTGGACGATGAAGCCGGTGTCGATCCCGAGCACGGGGCCGCCGGCCTGCGGCACGTCGTGGGTGTGGGCGTGCCCGCCGAGCCTGGAGTCGGCTTCGAACAGGGTCACGGAGTCCTGCCGGTTCAGCACGTAGGCGGCGGTCAGTCCCGCCACACCGCTGCCAATCACGGCTACGCGCCGGCCCTCGGGAATCCCTGCTGCATCTGACACTGATCTGCTCCTGTTGGCTGGTACATCGATTGCCTGGATCGTTCCGGGTGAATCGTCTTATGGACAATTCGTCGCCGGAGGGCTGACGGATGTGTGCGACTTTCCACCTTTTTACTTCGAACCAATGTGCCAGAATGAAGCGGGATTGCGGTCCCGCCTCACCGGAACCTGCGAAGGGCAGCCCTTTGATTAACCCCGTCCACCTGCGGACCCTCGTCGAAGTGACCCGGCTGGGATCGTTCGCGGCGGCCGCCACCCGGCTCGGCTACACGGCGTCGGCCGTTTCCCAGCAGATGTCCGCCCTGGAACGTGACACCGGCGTCGAACTGTTCCAGCGCTCGGCCCGCAGCATCCAGCCCACCGAGGCGGCCCTGGTCATGACCCGGCACGCGGCCAAGGTCCTCACGGACATCGACGCGCTGATGGCGGCGGCCTCGCGCACCGGGGACACCACCCGGCAGGAGCTCCGGCTGGGCATCTTCCCCAGCCTGGCGACGTATGTGCTGCCGCGGATCCTGGCGAACCCGGCATGGAAGAAACTCGGCATCGACCTGCGCGTCTCCGTGGCCGAGCCCGCCCAGACCATCCAGGGCCTGCGCACCGGCGGTGAACTCGACGTCGCCCTCGTTTACCAGGTGGGGCAGTCGGGCCTCGCGTGGCCGCACACCGTGAAGCGGCAGTGGATCGGCGACGACGACTTCCGGGTGGTGCTGCCGGCGGCGTGGGGAATCGGCACGGAGTCGAAGGTCGCGGCCGACCACCTCTCCGACATGCCGTGGATTGTGCACCACCCCGGCACGTCCGACGCCACGGTGATCGAGCGGCTCTTCGCCAGCTGCAACCTGCACCCCCGGGTCGTGGCGTACAGCGATGACTTCCACGCCAGCCTCGAAATGGCCGCGGCCGGGCTGGGTGCGGCACTGGTTCCCGAATTGGCCCTGCTGCACCGCCCGGCCGGGGTGGTGGTGCTCGACGTGCCCGAGATCCGGCTGGCCCGCAACGTCTTTGCCCTGCTGATCAACGAGAAGCAGACCGCTCAGGTCCAGCTCTTCGTCGAACTGCTGGCCGACACCTTCAACTCCCCGGCGCTGAAGCAGGCGGTCCCGCGCCAGGGCTGAGTCATGCAGTCAGCGCCGGATCAGCCCCGGGTTCAGCGGCGGCGGAGCCGCCTGCGGAGCCCGGTGCCCATCCCGGCGAGGGCGCTGATGATCCGGTGTTTGGTCTTGGTATAGGGCGGGTAGATCAGCTCCAGGGTGTCCGGCCGGAACGTTTTGGCGAGGGTGGACCGCTCGTGCGAGAACGTCCGGAGCGAATGCTCCCCGTGGTAGGCGCCCATGCCGCTGCCGCCGACCCCGCCGAAGGGCAGCCCCGGAACCATCAGGTGCGCCGCCGGGACGTCGAAGCACAGCGCCCCCGAGGAGGTGCGTTCGGCGAACGCCCGGCGGGTGTCGGCGTCGTTGCTGAACACGTACAGCGCCAGCGGCTTGGCGCCGTCGTTGATCATCCGGATCGCCTCGTCCCGCCCGGCGACCGGGACCAGCGGCAGCAGCGGGCCGAAGATCTCCTCCCCCATGACGGTGTCCCCGGGGGCGGGGCGCAGCAGGGTCGGGGCGAAGTGGCGGCTGGCGGCGTCCCGTTCGCCGCCGTGGACCACGGTGCTGCCGTCGGCGAGGGCGGCGATACGGGCGAAGTGCCGGTCGTTGACGATCCGGCCGTAGGACTCGCTGCGGGCGGAATCCGTGCCGAAGAGCGCACCGATCGCGCTGACCAGTTCGCGTTCCAGCGGAACCAGCACGTCCTCGGTGGCCAGGATGTAGTCCGGCGCCACGCAGGTCTGCCCGGCGTTCATGAACCGGCCCCAGGCGAGCCGCTTGGCCGCCTTCGCCAGGTCGGTGGTGGAGTCCACGTAGGCCGGAGACTTGCCGCCCAGTTCCAGGGTCACCGGCGTCAGGTGCTCCGCCGCGGCGCGCAGCACCACCTTGGCCGCGGCTTCCCCTCCGGTGAAGAAGATGTGGTCGAAGCGCAGCGCCAGCAGGGCCGTGGTTTCCGGGATGCCGCCCTCGACCACCTCCGCCGCGCCGGGCAGGTACTCCGGGATCCAGCGTGCCAGGGCCGCCGAGGTGGCGGGTGCGTGTTCGCTCGGTTTGAGCACCACGGTGTTGCCGGCGGCGAGGGCGCCGGCCAGCGGGGCGAGCAGCAGCTGCAGCGGGTAGTTCCACGGGCCGATCACCAGCACCACGCCCAGCGGGGTCAGTTCGGTCCAGGCCTTGGCGGGCTGGACGGCGAGCGGCACCGCGACGGGGCGGGGCCGCAGCCAGGCCTCGAGGTTCTTCTCCAGGTGCGCGGCCTCGGCGGTGACAAAGCCGATCTCCGTCAGCAGGGATTCCGTGGCGTGCTTGCCCAGATCGCTGGCCAGCGCGTCGGCAAATTCCGTCCGGCGCTCGGCCACCATCCGGCGCAGGCTGCCGAGTTGCTCCAGCCGCCAGGCCAGCGGGCGGGTGGCGCCGCTGTCGTAGATTGCACGGGCGCGGGCGACGGCGGGGGCAACGGTCTGCATCCGCTTAATGTACCGCCAACGGGCCCGATATCCCTCAGGTATGGAAGGACCCGGGAAGGATCCGTCAGGCCTGGAAGGAATTCAGGTGTCTTTTGGCCCTTGCGCGTAGCCTTGAAGAATGCCTGAGCAAACAAGAACGCGCATAGTCCAACCCTGGGTCTTCTGGCCCGCAGCCGTGACGGTGACGCTCTTCGCGGCGTTTGCCCTGCTGGCTCCCGCAACCGCCGAAGCGATGTTTGGTGCCATCCAGGCCACCATCATCAATTCGTTCAACTGGTACTACGTCCTGATTACAACCTTTTTCGTGGGCTTCAGTCTGTTTCTGGGATTCAGCCGGTACGGAGACATCAAACTGGGCCACGACGACGACGAACCCGAGTTCTCGCTGATGGCCTGGTTCGCCCTGCTGTTCGCCGCCGGCATGGGAATCGGGCTCGTCTTCTACGGCGTCAGCGAACCTCTTAGCCACTTCGCCAATCCGCGTCCGGGGGTCTCGGGAACGCCGCAGGAGCTGGCGGAGCAGGCCTTGACCCAAACCTATTTGCACTGGGGCGTGCATGCCTGGTCCATCTACGTGGTGATCGGACTGGCCCTCGCCTACGCCATCCACCGGCGCAAGCGCCCGGTGTCCATCCGCTGGGCCCTTGAACCGCTCCTGGGCAAAAGCGTCCAGGGCGGATGGGGCAACGTGATCGATGTTGTCGCCCTCGTCGGCACTCTCTTTGGCGTCGCCACCTCATTGGGCCTGGGCGTCCTGCAAATCAGCGCGGGGCTGGAGAGCATTAATCTGGTGCAGCCTAGCCAGGGTTCCGAAATCATCATTATCATCGTGATTTCCTTTTTCGTGTTGCTGTCTGTCCTCTCGGGAGTGACCAAGGGCATGAAGTGGCTATCCAGCGTCAACTTGATTCTTGCCGGAATGCTGGTGCTGTACCTGCTCGTCTTTGGACCGTCCACCTTCCTGCTCCGCGAGTTCGTGCAGTCCATGGGCTCGTATATCCAGAACTTCGTCAGTCTCTCCTTCAACGTCAATGCGTTCTCCGGAGATGCCGGCGCGGCCTGGCAGGCCTCCTGGACGTCGTTCTACTGGGGCTGGTGGATCTCCTGGGCCCCCTTTGTGGGTATTTTCATCGCCCGGATTTCCCGCGGGCGGACGGTCCGGCAGTTCGTTGCAGGAGTCATCCTGGTGCCCAGCCTGGTTGGCATCCTTTGGTTCAGTGTCCTCGGCGGAACCGCCCTGGCGGTGCAGCTCGGCGGAACGGGCAACCTCCTGGAGCCCGACGGCAGCGTCAACGTGTCCAGCGCGCTGTTCGACATGCTCTCCTACGTACCTGGCTCCTCGGTCCTGACTGTTGGCGTGATCCTCCTGATCACCATCTTCTTTGTCACGTCCGCCGATTCCGGCGCCCTCGTCATGGGCATGATCGCCACCGGCGGCCAGGTCAACCCGAAGAAGCGGGTGCGGACCTTCTTTACCGTCATTACCGCGGTGCTGGCCATTGCGCTGCTGATATCCGGTGGCCTAGTGGCGCTCCAGACGGCGGCGATCATCATCGCCCTGCCGTTCAGCATCATCATGCTGCTGATTTGTTGGGCCACCATCATCGCCTTCAGCAGGGAGCGCCGGGCCTACGAACGGGCCCGCCGCGCCCAATTGGTCGATCACATCGGCGACTTCTACAACCTGGAGGTCGAGGAGCTCTCCGAACACGGCATCCTCGGCAGCAGTCCCCGCTGGATGCAGATGCTCCGCCGTCGGGGCGCCCCGACCGGGACCGCCGTACCGGACGAATTCATGCCAAGCCCCGAGCCGTCCACCGCCGCCGTGGACACCGTCATGGCGGCCGGGCAAAGGCCCAGGCACGCCTCCGAGCGGGCGCTGGAGGTTGAAAACGCCGAAGCGGACGGCGTCCTCATCGCCGACGTGGACACCGTGGTGGAACATGACCCCATGGCTGCCCGAGACGTCCAGGACGTCCCCGATCGCGGGGACGCGACGCCGAGCCGGTGGTAGGCCAACCAGACAAAGACCGCCGGAATGCTGGAATGGGCCGGTTTTGAGGACTATGTTGAAGGTATGAACAAGGTAGCGAGCAAGCACTTCGGAGAGGTTGAGCTCAACCACGGAAGGGACCACAGTTTCACCGCCAAGCATGAACTGGCGGGCCAGACCGTGGAGCTTGACCTGAATGTCAACGCGCATGACCACTTCGATGAAGCGGCGATGCATAAAGTTGACTACCGGCTGCGCTTCCTGCCCGAACTCGTGGACCAGGTCCGGGAAATGATCGCCGAGGAACTGGAACAGGACGGCACAAGCCCGCAGGAGTACCGGCACTTCCACTGCAACGCGATCAAGGACGAACACCTGAGGAAGGTCTTCGGCGTCGAGGACAAGAGCCAGCTCACCGATGCGGTCTTCCTCAAGGCGCTCAAGCTCGGCCATGTGGGCATCTTCCCCGGCCAGCCGGAGCGCTACTTCGTCCTGGACTTCACGCTCGGCCAGCACTTCACCGACGAGGTCCTGGTCGCGTCAGCGGACGAGGACGGCGTCGTGGACGACGAGATCCTCTGGGAATCCTGAATCGACTGCTCCGCAACGGCCCTTCTGAACCCTCAAAAGGGCGGTTGCTCAGCACTCGATGAGTCAAACGTACGACGGCGGCCGGTCACCTTTGAAAGGTGGCCGGCCGCCGCTGTTGGTTCAGCTCCTCGCGTCAGTTCATCCGGTGGCCGGGTGAGCTGGGCTGCCTGCTACCTGGCGGCCTGCAGCAGTTCGGCGCGGACCGTCTTCGTGGCGTGGACCAGGTTGCGCAGGGACTCTTCGGTCTCGGCGTAGCCGCGGGTCTTCAGGCCGCAGTCCGGGTTGACCCAGAGCTGGCGGGACGGGACGTGCTTGACGGCGGTGCTGAGCAGTTCGGTGACTTCCTGCTCGCCCGGGACGCGCGGCGAGTGGATGTCGTAGACGCCGGGGCCCACGCCGCGGCCGAAGCCGTGGGACTCGAGGTCGTGGACGACCTCCATGCGGGAGCGGGCGGCCTCGATCGAGGTGACGTCGGCGTCGAGGCCGTCGATCGCGTCGATGATGGCGCCGAACTCGGAGTAGCACAGGTGCGTGTGGACCTGCGTGGCGTCCCCGGCGCCGGCGGTGGCGAGGCGGAAGGACTTCACGGACCAGTCCAGGTACGCGGCCTGGTCGGCCTTGCGCAGCGGCAGGAGTTCGCGGAGGGCGGGCTCGTCCACCTGGATGACCTTGATGCCGGCCGCTTCGAGGTCGGCGATCTCGTCCCGGAGGGCCAGGGCAACCTGGTTGGCCGTCTCGCCGAGCGGCTGGTCATCGCGGACGAAGGACCAGGCGAGGATCGTGACCGGGCCGGTGAGCATGCCCTTCATCGGCTTGTTGGTCAGGGACTGCGCGTACCGGGCCCATTCCACCGTAATGGGGGCGCTGCGGGTGACATCGCCCCACAGGATCGAGGGGCGGGTGCAGCGGGAGCCGTAGGACTGGACCCAGCCGTGCACCGTGACGTCGAAGCCCTCGAGGTTCTCGGCGAAGTACTGGACCATGTCGTTGCGCTCGGGCTCGCCGTGGACCAGGACGTCGAAGCCGAGCTCCTCCTGCAGCTCCACAACGCGCTTGATCTCTTCCTTCATCAGCTGCTCGTACTGTTCGGTGCTGAGCTCCCCCTTGTTGGCGCGGGCCCGGGCGGTGCGGATCTCGCCGGTCTGCGGGAACGAGCCGATGGTGGTGGTGGGCAGCGGCGGCAGGTGCAGGGCCTTGGTCTGCGCGGCCTCCCGGACGCTGTAGTCGGAGCGGCTGAAGTCGGCGTCGGTGAGGGCGGCGGTGCGGTTCCGGACCTCGGCGCGGCGGACGCCGTCGGCGGCGGCGCGGTCGGCGATGATGCGCGTGGCCTCGTCGATGGCCGGCTGGACGGCGGCCGGGTCGGTCAGCAGGCCGGCGAGGGTGACGACCTCGGTGGTCTTCTGGTCGGCGAAGGCCAGCCAGCTGCGCAGCTGCGCGGAGAGCTGGGTCTCCTCGTCGACGTCGTGCGGGACGTGCTGGGTGGAGGTGGAGGTGCTGACCGCCAGTTTGGCGACGGACTTCTTCAGCTCCGCGATCTTCTCCGCGGAGGCGGCAAGATCGTTGCGCCAGATGTTATGGCCGTCCACGACGCCGGCGACGAGGGTCTTGTTGCCCAGGGCGGTCAGGGCCGCGGCGGAGGGAACGGCGCCCTTGAAGACGTCCAGGTGCAGGGCGTCGATGCCGGTCGCGGCGAGCGTGCCGAGCTGGCCGTTGAGCGCGCCGTACGGGGTGGAGACGAACAGCTGCGGGCGGTTGGCGGCGGCGGAGAGCGCCTCGTAGGAACGGGCGACGGCGGCCTGGATCTCGGCGGCGGGGATGTCCTGGTCCACGACGAGGGCGGGCTCGTCCAGCTGGACCCAGCCGGCGCCGGCGGCGGCCAGCTTCTCCAGCAGGGCGGTGTAGACCGGCAGCACGTCCTCGAGGCGCGACAGCGGGCTGAAGCCGGCCGGGGCGTCGTCGGAGGCCTTGCTCAGCAGCAGGAACGTGACCGGGCCGACGATGTACGGGCGGGTCTGAATCCCGTTGGCGAGGGCGTGCTCGAACTCCTCGACGATGCGGCTGGAGGTCAGCGAGAAGCTGGTCTCCGGGCCGATCTCCGGGACGAGGTAGTGGTAGTTGGTGTCGAACCACTTGGTCATTTCCAGCGGCTGCTGGTCCTTGGTGCCGCGGGCGAGGGTGAAGTAGCCGTCGATGTCGAGCTGGCCCTCGGCGTTCAGGAGGTTGCCGAAGCGGGCGGGCACGGCGCCGAGATGTGCGGCGGCGTCGAGCACCTGGTCGTAGTACGAGAACGTGCCGGGAACGGCGGCGGCTTCGGTCAGGCCCAGGCCCTGGAGGCGCCGGGCGGTGCCGAGCTGGATCTCCTTGGCGGCGGCGTCGAGGGCGGCGGCGTCGATCTTGCCAGCCCAGTATGCTTCCACGGCCTTCTTGAGTTCGCGGCGGCGGCCGATTCGCGGGTAGCCGAGGATCGAGGCGGAGGGGAACGGAGCGGGGTTGATCTTGTTCTGTGCAGTCATGGGAAAGTCCTAAGCGTTGGGGGGGTGGTTAGCTGGCGAGCTGGCGGCGGCCGGCCGAGCGCTGGTAACTGCGGCGCGGGCGGGGCAGGGCGAGTTTGTCCAGCACGTCAAGGGCGGCGGTGTGTTCGTTGAAGGTGTAGATGTGCAGTCCGGGAGCGCCGGCGTCCAGGGCCGCGTTGGCCAGGTCCACGGTGGCGCTGACCCCAATCCGGGTGCGCTCGGCGTCGGTCTCGGCGGCGGCGAGCCGTCCGATCAGGACCGGGTCCGGTTCGACGCCGGTCAGCTCGCTGAGCCGGGCGAGCCGGCGGAGGCTGGTGAGCGGCATAACGCCCGGGATGATCGGGATGGTGACGCCGGCCCGGCGCGCCCGGGTCAGCAGGTCCGCGTACTGCTCGGTGTGGAAGAAAACCTGGGTGATGGCGAAGTCCGCGCCGGAGCGCTGCTTGGCCAGCAGCACCTCGACGTCGTGCGCCTCACTCGGGGATTCCGGGTGCCGGGTAGGGTAGGCGGCGACGCCGACGGCCACCTTGCCGGCGCAGAGCAGCGCGGAGCGGCGCTGTTCGACGCGGCGGATGAGCTCGATCAGATCCTGGGCGTAGCGCAGCGATCCCTCGGCAGGGGCAGCGCCGTCCTTGGGCTGGTCGCCGCGCAGGGCCAGGATGCCGCGCACGCCGACGTCGAGCAGTTCGCCGATGATCTCGGCGAGCTCCTCCGGGGAATTGCCCACGCAGGTCAGGTGGGCCAGCGGCCGCAGGGTGGTTTCCTGGACGAGGCGGTTGATAAGCTCGACGGCGGTGTTCCGGTTGGAGCCGCTGGCGCCGTAAGTCACGGACACGTAGTCCGGGTCCGTGGCCTCCAGCTCGCCGATGGTGGTCCAGAGAGATTCGGCGGCCGCGGGCGACCGCGGCGGGAACAGCTCATAGGACAGCGCGACAGGGGCCGTGCCGACCAGTTTTGGATGGGTGTCAATAAGGCTTGGTGGAGACATTTGCGTCCTTGGCTGTGAACACTGACAGCTGCGCCCGGGTGACGGGTGCCGTCGGTGAATTGAGTTTGGGGAACACGGAGGGAACTCCAGCAGGGCGCAGCCGCGACTGTTACGCCTGATACGAAGTTGTCCGTGAGCAAATGTCAGGCCCACATGGGGGCACCCACACCCTCCTGGGCCGCTGTGAGGCTGGCCGTGAGCGGAGGATCGCTGACACGTTACTGAGGTAACTTGGATAGAACTCTACGGGCGGTCCGGGAGGCTGTTCAAGTCGGCCCCCGAATTAAGACGCAGGTTTACGGCATATTTCGTCCCGGCACAGAATATTCTTCGTCCGGATGCTCACCAGGGCCTGTCCGTGAGCGGTCCGGTGCCGTTGCCGTTCAGATACTCTTCCTGCTGCAGGCCGCGGTTGCGCTCCTGCTGCGCGGACTGTCCGGAGTTACTGCAACGGGGAGCACTCCCCATCGCGACCGCGCAGGACTATCCTTTTGCCATGATCCAGCTTCCAGCCAGCTACCAGGAGTATCTCGCCGGCAAAAGCGAGAGTTTCATCAACACCGTCCGGCCGATCCTGATGCAGTCCGCAGCGGATAAGTCGCACGGTGTCCGGGTCACCTACAACCCCGGTCCCACCGGCCACCAGGCGCACGTGGACGAAACAATCCCGTTCGGCTCCGTCGTCGAGGACATCGACTGACGCCTGGGTCCCGGGACAGGTCTGCCGGCCGGCTCTAGCCCTCCAGCAGGAGGCGCTGCGAGCGGGGTGCCAGCGTGTGCTCCAGTACGAGGCAGGCGGCGCCGATCGCGCCGACGTCCTCGCCCACACCAGTGCCGACCACCTCGATCTCGTGGATCTTCCGGGTGGCGCTGCCTTCCCGGACCAGCTCCGGTATCCGTTCGAGATACCACTGCGACAGGCAGGTCCAGAACGGTCCGCCGAACACCACACGGTCCACGTCCAGGGCATTGGTGACGGTCGAGACGGCGCGGGCCACGAGGACGGCGGAGTGGTCGATGATCGCCTCCGCCCTCGGGTCGCCGGCGGCCGCGGCCGCACACAGCGCGGTGAAGCTCTCCTGGATGGCAGGACCCGTCACCGCTTCCACAGGACCGTCCAGGACCCCGGCCTCGACCGCCCGGGCCACTAGCACCTGGGGAATGCAGGTGGACTTGACGCAGCCGCGCATGCCGCAGTCGCAGGGTGCGCCGTCGGGATCAACGATGATGTGCCCGATCTCCCCGGCGTTGCCGGAGGTGCCGCGCACCACCTCGTCATTGAGCACGATCCCGCAACCGATTCCGGTGCCCATGTACATAAAGACGAAGCTGCCGGCGCCGCTGGGGCCGCCCGCCCAGGTCTCGGCCACGGCGGCACTGGTCACGTCCTTGTCCACGATGGTGGACAGTCCGGTGGCCTCGGCGAGGGCGTCGCGGAGCGGCACGCGGTCCCAGCCGAGCAGGAGCGGGGGGTCGACGACGGTGCCCTCCTCGAGGTCGATGGGTCCGGGCGAGGCGATCCCCAGGCCGGCGATCCGGGCCGGGTCCACGCCGGACTCCGTGATGAGCTGCTTGATTTCGGCGGCGATGGTGTCGATGACGGCTCCGGGGTCGCTGCCGCCCGGGGTCTTGATCCGGGAATGCTTCACCACGGCTCCGACCAGGTCCAGCACAACGAACGTTGTCACGGCGGGATCCAGGTGGACGCCGACGGCGTACATGCCGGAGGACTTGAGCCGGAGCATGGTGCGCGGCTTGCCCGGTCCGGTGCCCTCCTTGCCGGCTTCATAGATCAGGTCCTGGTCCAGCAGCCGGCGGGAGATGTTGGAGATCGTCTGCGGGGACAGCCCGACGATCTGGGCCAGTTCGACCCGGCTGAGGCCGGCCGGGGAACGCCGGATGGCATCGAGGATGACGGTGAGGTTGAAGTCCCCCATCCGGGGCAAATTGGTTCCGCGCCTCGGCGAGGGCTGGCGGATCTCAGTCACTGATACCCCTAAACGTCTTTGGCTATGCACTGCTTATCTCAGAATCGTACGTTACGCCCCTGTGACCGCCCACACGCCCCGCTTCACACTTCGGAGGTTTTCCGGATGCTGGCGGTCACCGTGAATTTCGGGTTCCTGCCGACCTCGCGGGTGGGGCCGATCAGCCGTTGCAGCGCGGGCCGGTAGTGCAGGTGGCTGTTGAACACGGTCCAGAGCTCCCCGCCCGGCGCGAGGACCCGCCCGGCCGCCTCGATCAGTTTGAGGCCGGCCCCGGCATGCACCGCGGCTCCGACGTGGAAGGGCGGGTTGAGCAGGATCAGATCGGCGCTGGCCTCCGGCAGCGAGGACATGGCGTCGTCCTGGAGGACGGTGACCTGGGCGGCGAGGCCGTTGACTTCCGCCGTCGCCCTGGCGGAGTCGACGGCGGAAGCGGACTGGTCCGTGGCCGTGACCCGGGCTCCGGGGTTGGCGCGGGCGTACACGGCGGCGAGGATCCCGGTACCGCATCCGAGGTCGATCACGTGCCGTGCCGGCGGCATCTCGGGCAGGAATTCCAGCAGGAACCGGGTCCCGATGTCCAGCCCGGTGCCGGCAAACACGGCGCCGCGGGCGCACACGGTCAAGCCAAGTTCGGTGTTGACCTCGGTGACCGGGAACGGCGGGGCGCCGGTGGCGGGCCTGGGGCCGCGGGCCAGCAGGATCCGGGATTTTTGCCGGGCACGCTGGGGCTGGACTTCGCTGAAGTGGCGCTCCAGCACCGCGTTCATGCCCAGGCTCATGTGCTTGACCCGGCCGCCGGCCAGCAGCACGACGTCGGGCGAGGCGTGGCGGGCGATGGCGTCGGCAACCTCCTCCAGCTCCGCCAGGGACTTGGGCAGCTGGAGGAGCACCACGCCGGCCCCGGACAGGAGCCCGGCGCCAAGCGGCAGCTGTTCGAAGCCGCCGGCGACGCCGAGGGTCCCGGCGTTGTGGCGGAGGGCGTGCTCACCGGTGATGAGGTCCTGGTGCACCCGGACCGGACCGGCCCAGCCGGCCGCGTCGAGTGCCAGTGCCCCGATGGTCAGCGCCCCGTAGCGGTCCCCCACAACGGCGAGCCGGCTGCCGGGCTGCAGCTCACCGGCAGCCAGAAGGTCCGCGGCGGTGTCCAGGAGGAGCCTGTCCGTGGCGTCCCAGGCCTGCAGGTTGGCCGCCTCCACGTCCGGGAACCTGCCCAGCCGGGAGAAGAGGGAATCAAGATTGGTGTCCGCCACGCGCGAGCTGCCGCCTTTTGTGAGTCAGGTTGTTCGGACCACGAAAATGAGGGCCCCTGCAAACTTATCCTGAAAGCGTCACGGTGCACGATGGAAACCAGCCGCGGGGCGGCGCTGACCGTGTCAGCCCGGCGTCGGCGAAGGGGCTCAAAACGGGTAGCCGGATCCATCGCGTGGCCGCAGGCCCCCGAGGAACCAGTTTGCACCTGCGCACATCAGCAGGAAACCGATGACGCCGATGATCAGGATCTGCGTGATGATCCCTGCAATGACCAGCACGAAGCCGGCCACCGTGGCCAGAATGCCCCAGACCGACCTGGCAGCCATACCGCGGGGCCGTCCCGACTGAAGTTCGAGGTTCAGCTCCGGATCGGTCGCAGCCAGGTCCTGCTCGAGCTTCTCCAGACGCCGGCGCTCTTCATCCGACAGCGGCATGGGAACCTTCCTCCCCCAGAACTACGGCGAGGAACCCGGCGCCGGGAATGGGCGCCGGTGACCCGGCCATCGGCACCGGCCGGGCACTGGACGGTGCTTGCGTTCATTATCTGCCTGTTCCCCGCCACTATCCATAGGGCCGTCGGGCGGCCGTCTGGGGCCAGGGGGACGGCCCGGCCGCCGCTCCGCGCCGCGTGACGAAGGAGGGCGCCCAGTCCTCCGGAGTGCTTGCCGGATCGCGCGGGCCCGGGAACACTGAGGCTATGAGGGCGGTCGTTTGCGGGGCCGGGATCAGCGGGCTCTCCGCCGCGGCGTTCCTGGCCCGCAACGGTTGGCAGGTGTCCTTGGTGGACCACGCGGAGGGACCGCGCCCGCAGGGTTACATGATCGACTTCTTCGGTCCCGGGTGGCAGGCAGCCGCCAGCCTGGGCATCCTCCCCCGGCTGCGTGAGCTTGGCTACGAGATCCAGAGGTTGGACTACGTCGGGCGGAACGGCAAGGCCCGGGCGAGCCTGCCGTTCTCCGGATTCGCCGAAGTCGTCAGGGGCAAGCTGACCAGCATCCTCCGCCCGGACCTGGAACTTGCCATCCGCGAAATGCTGCCCACCGCCGTCGAACTTCACTACGGCCGTACCGTGGCCGCTGTCGGGCAGAGCCGTGACGCCGTCACCGTGACCCTCGATGACGGGCAGGTCCACGACGCGGACCTGCTCATCGGCGCGGACGGTATCCACTCCGTAATCCGGGAGATCGTTTTCGGCCCGGAGGAAGAGTTCTTCCACTACCTTGGCTTCCAGGTTGGCGCCTACTCCTTCAGCGACCCGGAACTCGCCGAGCGCATCGGAGACCGGTTCGCCGTCACCGACACCCGCAATGCTGCGATGTTCTTCTACCGGCTGCGTGACGGCAGCATCACTGCGATGGCCGTGCTCCGCACGGACAACCCCGCACTCCCGGATGACCCTCAGGCCCTGCTGAGATCCAACTACCGTGACCTTGGCTGGATCTGTCCCGCCGCCCTCGACCGCTGCCCCGAAGACATCTACTACGACCACGTCGCCCAGATCAGGATGCCGCGCTGGCATACGGGCCGCGTGGTCCTGCTCGGCGACGCCGCCGCCGCGGTGTCCCTGTTGGCAGGCCAGGGCGCTTCCCTCGGGATGGCCGCCGCTTATGTCTTGGCTGAGGAACTGAATCAGCACCCCGGGATCAGCAGCGGGCTCGCGTCCTTCGAAGCACGGCTGCGCCCCCTGGTGACGGAACACCAGAAAGCCGGTGTATCGGCCGCCCATTGGTTCGTGCCGGCGACCCGGGGCGCGTCCTTCGTCCGCCGCACCGCCATCCGGCTGGCGAAAATTCCCGGGATGACGCGGGTGATCAGCTCAGCAGTTATCGGCAAATCGGGAGCCGCGCTCTAGGCCCCGGGACGGGGTCGAGGAAGCTCAGCCGGGGGGTTAGGTGGAGCCCACCGCAGCTGCCAGCTCCAACAGATGCTGCCGCTCGGCTGGTGAGTAATCTCCAGCGCTGATAGCCGCGCTCATCCGTTCCCGGTGGTCAAGGATCTCCGACCGGTACTGGCCATTCCGGTCGCACCACGTGATCTCCTGAAGGAGTCCCAAGAGGCGCGCGGCGACGTCGGGGTCCGCTGCACCATAAAGCCTGAGCTGGTTCATGGCCATATCCAAGAGGTCCTTGAAAGTGGGCAGTGCGAGGACCACCCTTACCCGCCCCTCGTCATCGGTGAGGTGCTCGGGGCCCGGGTTTCTCTCCGCCAGCCGACACAGTAGCGCGGAGAGGTGCCCGATGACGTGCACCGCCGTGGTGGGGTCGTTGATGCCCGGGGACAGTGCCCGTGCGGCGACGTCGACCAGCTGGCGGAATCCGAATCCGGCGTCCTGGACGCTGGTGCGTTCAAACCCCGTTGCGACGGCGGAGTTGACGCTTGTGCTCAGCCCTTGCCGGATTTCAGGGGTGAAGGGTGCACCGGCCGAGACCGGCCATGCGGTTGCAAAAGGGACGCCTTCCACCAGAGAACTTCCCGGTTGACGGTCCAGCCGTATTATTCCTCCCGCGTCGGCGGCCGCCTGCATGAGTGCTGACTTATCAGACGATGTCAGGAATCCGGAGTGGGCGGCCCTGATACGGAATGCCGGGTGAGCTGGTTCCGGTTCCGGTTCCGGCGCCGGTCCCCGGCCCGGGCGGTCCTGGGGAAAGACACGGTCCATGGTGCTCTGCGTTTCGACGTTGACCCGCCGCATCATCGTCTCCACTCGGATTTCGCGGGTGAGGTGAGCCAGGAAGAGCACCAGGCCGATAACGCTGGCAATGGCCAGGACGAAAGCCATCGTGACGGAGATTTCGGGAACAAACGCCTCATTCCCGTTGCCTTCATCGCGGACGCTTCGAAGGACAGTCAAGGAGAAAGCGTACGCCGCCAAGAACAGGGCCAGCGTGACGTGGACGAACCGGTCCGAGGTGAATGTCCGCAGCAACCGAGGGGAGAACTGGCTGCTAGCCAGCTGCAGCGTGACCACCGTCAGGGAAAACGTCAGGGACGTTACAGTGATGAGGGACCCGGCGATGGCCTGCAGGACGGCTCTTGCCGCCTCGGGTCCGCCGCTGAAGAGGAAAACAGAAATACCGTCGGGCAACCGGCCGTCAACAGCAGCGTCCAACGCGGGCAGCATTGTTCCCAGGACAACGGCCAGGGCTACTGCTGCCGTCGGGAGGGGCCACAACTCCGTGCGCAGCGCGTCGCTCCATCGTGCGGTAAGGCCGTTCATCGGCCGCAACCGGGAAGCAGCCAGGGCGTATCAGCCATAACTTCCTACTCGCGTGGGAGGGCTAGGTCTGAGCCATGTCTAACACGATGCGGGGCCTTGGCCAAACCACGGCCCGCGGTCACTGGACCCTCCATCCGCAGGGGACATGCTGATCAGATCCCGGTCAGCTCTTCTTGACCACGCTGGATTTGAGCTGCATGGGACCAACGCCGTCCACCTTGCAGTCGATGTCGTGGTCGCCGACGCCGTTCACGAGCCGGATTCCGCGGACCTTGGTGCCGACCTTGATCACGGTGGAGCTGCCCTTGATTTTGAGGTCCTTGACGACCGTGACGGTGTCCCCGTCGGCGAGGATGTTGCCGACCGCGTCCTTGATCGGTTTGGCTTCCTGGTCCTCGGACTCCGGTTCCGCGGCCGGTGACCACTCATGCGCGCATTCCGGACAGACCAGGAGCGCCCCCATCTCATACGTGTATTCGCTGGAGCATTCGGGGCACGGGGGCAGGGTCTCGTTCACGTGCCCAACTTTAGTCGAGCAGGCGGACGAGGGGCCGGTCAGGCCCGATTGCTAAGCTGATTTCCCCAGAGTGAAGGCGGCGCCCCATGGCCGACAGCCCAGTCCAATCCCCCGGTCCGGTTCCATCCCACCGACCGGCGCCGCCCCGCGCCGCGGACTCCCGGCTGCACTCAGGGTTGCGGACCGCCGGCCTGTTGCTGGGCGTCTTTCTGGTCCTGGCCGGTGTCAGCCATCTGGGATGGAGCCGTGAGGCGTTCTATGCCCAGGTGCCGCCCTGGCTGCCGCTGGACGTGGATTTCGTCGTGGTCGCGTCCGGGCTGGTGGAAATCGGCCTGGGGCTGGGCCTGCTGCTGCTCAGGCGGTGGCGGGTGGCCCTCGGCTGGATCGTGGCGGCCTTCTTCGTCCTGGTCTTCCCGGGGAACATCTCCCAGTTCGCCACCGGCACCGACTCGTTCGGACTCAATACGGACCAGAGCCGCGGGCTCCGCCTGCTGTTCCAGCCGCTCCTCGTGCTGTGGGCCCTCTGGTCCACCGGCGCGTGGCGCGCCTGGTACGAAGGCAGGAAATCCGGCCGGCGGGCCCGCTGAGAGCGCGGCCCGACCCGCGAGCCACAGGTAGGCACCTGCAAAACAAAGGAGGCCCTGCTCAGTGAGCAGGACCTCTTCGTGGAGCTGAGGGGACTCGAACCCCTGACCCCCTGCATGCCATGCAGGTGCGCTACCAGCTGCGCCACAGCCCCGAATTACCCGGCAAGACTTTCCTGAAAAGGACCGTCTTCCCTGAAGCAACCTGTTTATCTTAAACCACAATCCGTGCTGACGCGAATCGACACGCCGCCCCTGCCGACAGCCCGGAGAAACTTGGGACGGGCCGCGATCCTGCAGGGACGGCGGCCAGCGTCATCGGATAAAAAAATCCGCCGGAATCTTTCGATTCCGGCGGATCATTATTCGGTGGAGCTGAGGGGACTCGAACCCCTGACCCCCTGCATGCCATGCAGGTGCGCTACCAGCTGCGCCACAGCCCCGAATTTTCGTTGCTCCGACCCCGTCAGCAAATGCTTTCGGCCCCGGCTTTTTGGTCCGGATCTCTCCGAAGCAACTCAAATATCTTAGAACAGCCTTTCGGAAAATTCCAAATCGGGCATATTCCGTTGTGCTCCCGCTGCTACTCCGATTCGGAGGCTGCCGCGGCCTTGGCGGAGGCATCGTCCCCGAGCTGCAGGTCCACGACGGGGCAGTCCTTCCAAAGGCGCTCCAGGGCGTAGAACACGCGGTCTTCCTCGTGCTGGACGTGGATGACGATGTCGCCGTAGTCCAGCAGGACCCAGCGGCCGCCGGAGCGTCCTTCGCGGCGGATCGGCTTGAGCTCGAACTTGGAGAGTTCGTCTTCGATGCCGTCCACGATCGCGTTGACTTGGCGCTCAGACGGGGCGGAGGCAATCAGGAAGATGTCGGCCAGGGCCAGCCGTTCGCTGACGTCCATCGCGATGATGTCCTCGGCGAGTTTCTCCGCGGCAGCTCGGGCTGCGTGGCGGGCTGTAGCGATGGCTGATTCTGTTGCAGTCACGGGACTCCTTGTTGGGAAAAGCTGTTGTGAAAAGCTTGTTGGGTGAAAAAGCTGGTGTAGCGGAAAAATGTGCAATGGCCACCGGCCGCAATGGCGCGGTCAGGGACGGAGGTGCCTACCCGGAGAGGCCGGTGATGATCAGCATGATGCCGGCGATCAGCGCAATCACACCAAGGGCCAGCACCGCGAGCTGCACGAGGCGCAGCCGCCGCGCCCTGCCGAGGCCGGCGGTGTCCGCGTCGAGGGGATCAAGACCGTAGGCGGTGTTGGCGGCGACGGGTGACCTGCCGGCGAACTCCTCCTCGGGCGGGAGTGCGGCGGGGATCCCCGCCGTGGGGCTGGTGGGTGCCGGAGCTGCGCTGGCAGCCTTGGCGGCGGCCTCGGCGCGGGCCAGCACGCCGGCACGGCCGGTGGTGGCGCCCGCACCGCGCTGGCGGGAAGGACCCGGACGGCGGTTGCCGGACTTCCGGGGCTGCTCAACCCGGGGACCCGGGTTGGTGACGACTGGCACGTGGGACGTGGCAGGGCGCTTCAAGACGGGCCGCTCCACGCCGGGGACCTTGACGAATTCCAGGGGGGTGACCATGGCCAGGTTATTGGCCGTGGTGGGGTCATTCCGCACCGGTTCGGGCTTGCTGTTCTGCTCGGCGAGTTTCTGCTTGGCGGCGGCTCGGCGGTTTAGAACCGCGGCCCGCTCGGCCAGGGCGATCTGCTCCGCCAGCACCCCAGGGTCGACGGCTTCCGGGTCGGTGGCGTTGATGTGCTCCATTTTGGCCAGCTGGTTTTGGGCCTGCTGGGCCAGCAGTTCCCGAGCCGCGAGGGCCTGCTCCACGGTCATGCCCTCGGGTCCCTTGGCGCCCCGGCCGGCGGTGCCGCCGTCGGACTTCTGCCCGGGGGCTTGAGCGCCGTCTGCGGGAGCGCCGTCCACACCGGGCTGCGCGCCCGCCGCGTCCGGCGCAGCAGGGGTTGCCGGTGCAGCCGCGGCCGGCTGTGCGCCTGCGGGTGTGTTGGCCTGGCGGACGGCCGGGGTGGCCCGGGTTCGCGGGGAGGCGGGGACAATCAGGTTTGCGGAGGTTGCCGGGGCCGTTTCTGCAGCCAGCTGCAGCAGCCGGAGCTGGCGCCGGGTGGGCGGTCCGCCGCCGGAGAGATTGCCTTCTTTTTCGGCGAGTTCCTTGATGGTGCGCAGGGTGGCGCGGTCCCGGGCGCGGACCTGCGATGACCGCTCGGGGCCGGACGTGGTGCGGACCGTATCGACGGGGCCCGGATTCCGGCGCCGGCCGGTGACTTCGGCCTCCGTGGGCTCGCCGGGGTCGACAGCGCCGGAGGCAACTCCGCCGGCGGGGTTGTTTGAGGCAGGGTTGTTGGAGGCAGCGGTGTTGGAGGCGGGGTTGTCGGAGGCACCGGTGTTTGAGGCAGGGGGAACCGCGCCGGGACCTGGGGTGCCGGGCTCCTGGTTCGCTTCCAGGCGTTCATCTCTGGCCAGCCGCAATTGGCGGCGGCTGCGGATCGGTGGCTGTTCCTGACTCATTGAAAACTCATTCGGTGCTGGCGGGTTGGGCTATCTCGGTGCTTCGGTCATAGCGGGCGGCGCCATTGCCGGCGGAGGTGTTCCCGGTGTCCGGGTCGCCGCCGTAGAGCCCGTATTTGGCGATGTACTGCACTACGCCGTCGGGGACGAGGTACCACACGGGGTTCCCGGCCGCGACCCTGGTGCGGCAGTCCGTCGAGGAGATCGCCATGGCGGGGACTTCGAGCAGGCTGACGTCCTTGCGGCCCATGCCGTCCAGGACGTGCCCGGGCCGGGTGACCCCGACGAAGTGCGCGAGGGACCAGAGTTCGTCGATGTCCTTCCAGGACAGAATCTGGGCCAGGGCGTCGGCGCCGGTAATAAAGAAGAGGTCCGCGTCCGGACGCAGGGTGTGCAGGTCCCGGAGGGTGTCGATCGTGTAAGTGGGTCCGGGCCGGTCCACGTCCACCCGGCTGACGGTGAAGCGCGGGTTCGACGCCGTCGCGATGACGGTCATGAGGTAGCGGTGCTCGGCCTCGCTGACCTTCTTGCTCATCTTCTGCCAGGGCTGGCCCGTCGGCACGAAGACCACTTCGTCCAAGTCGAACTTGGCCGCGACCTCACTGGCCGCGACAAGGTGCCCGTGGTGGATGGGATCGAACGTGCCGCCCATCACACCCAGACGCAGGCGGCGCTTGGCGCCGCGCTGCTTCACGATCGCGGAAATATTAGTGCCCTTGGCCGTGATCGTGCTTGTTCGGGTGCTGGCGGTGCGGATCCGCATGCTCCTCCACGGCCTCGTGGCGCTTGCCCAGGTTGGAGTAGGACAGCGTGATGAACAGCATGACCAGAAGCACCGCGAACATCACAGCACCGACGACGAACGGCGGAGCGATAATCGGCGCGAGTTCCTCGTGGCCTGATTCGCCAGCGGCGCTGACGATGGTGGCGATCTGCTGCAACAGCATGTTCTCCCCTAGTGAGTTCAAGATTTGACGACGGCGGGAATCCCCGCCGTTACGGACTTCTGTTCCATGTTACAGCGTCGCTAGGACCTGATCTGGCCCTCGCCCTGGACGATCCACTTGGTGGTGGTTAGTTCCGTCAGGCCCATCGGTCCGCGGGCGTGCAGTTTCTGGGTGGAAATGCCGACCTCGGCGCCCAGGCCCAGTTCGCCGCCGTCGGTGAAACGCGTGGAAGCGTTGACGATAACGGCGGCCGAATCCACCTCCGCGATGAAGCGCTCGGCGTTGCCGAGGTCGTTGGTCAGGATGGCTTCGGTGTGGCCCGTGGACCAGGTACGGATGTGCTTGACGGCGTCGTCGAGGCTGTCCACCATGGCCACGGCGAGGTCCAGGTCCATGTACTCGGTGGCCCAGTCCTCCTCGGTGGCGGGGACTGAGTCGACCGTGGCCGGCAGCGCGGCGCGGATCCGTTCGTCGGCGTGCAGGGTGACGCCGGCGGCGCGCAGGGCCGCGGCGACGGCGGGCAGCACGGTCGACGCGGAGTGGACCAGCAGGGTCTCCACGGTGTTGCAGACGCTGGGCCGCTGGGTCTTGGCGTTCAGCAGGATCTCCACGGCCATGTCCTCGTTCGCGGAGGCGTCCAGGAAGATGTGCACGTTGCCTTCGCCGGTCTCGATCACGGGCACCTTGGCGTTGGTCACAACGGACTGGATCAGGTCCCGGCCGCCGCGGGGAATCAGGACGTCGACGCGGCCGCGGGCGCGCATCAGCGCGTTGGCGCCCTCCCTGCCGTACTGGTCGACGCTCTGCACGGCGTCGGCGGGCAGCCCTACCGAGTCGAGGGCGTCGCGGAGCACGGTGACGAGGGCGGCGTTGGTGGCAGCGGCGGCGGTCCCGCCGCGCAGGATGACGGTGTTGCCGCTCTTCAGGCCCAGCCCGGCAATGTCCACGGTGACGTTGGGGCGCGCCTCGTAGATGGCGGCGACGACGCCCATGGGCACGTTGACCTGGCGCAGCCGCAGCCCGTTGGGGAGGGTCTGGCCGCGGACCACGTTGCCGACCGGATCCGGCAGGTTGGCGAGGTTCTCCAGGGCGTCGGCGAGGCCCTGGATGCGGGCGTCCGTGAGGGTGAGCCGGTCCAGCAGGGCCGCGGACGTGCCGTTGGCCTTGCCGGCTGCGACGTCCTGGGTGTTGGCGGCAAGGATCTGGGCCTTGCGTTCCAGCAGCGCGGCAGCGATGGCACGGAGCCCGCGGTCCTTCCAGGCCCGGTTGGCGCGGGACATGCTGCGGGCAGCCTGGCGCGAGCGGTCGGCGATGGCGTGGACGGCTGCCTCGACGTCGCCGGCCGCACCGCTTTCCGCAGCGATTTCCGGGCCGGTCCCGCGGGTGGCGTCCGCCGGTTCGTCCGCGGGTAGCAGACCTTCGGCGAACAGCTTTTCGGCGAGCACGGCAGAGCGGGGGGTGAGGGCCTCAGTCATGCTTCCAGTTTAGGCGAGCGGCAGGCTCAGACCAGCACCAGATCGTCAACATGAACAACGACCCGGTCATAACCGCGGCCCAGGGCCTTGCCGAGCTCCTTCGTGGAGCGGCCCAGCATCTGCGGAAGTTCGGCAGCACCGTAGTTGACCAGGCCGCGGGCGATCACGGTGCCGTCGGGGGTGACCATTTCCACCGCGTCGCCGGCTTCGAAGTGCCCGTGAACCGCGGAAATACCGGCCGGCAGCAGCGAGGTGCGGCGGTCACGCACGGCGTTAACCGCACCGTCGTCGAGCACCAGGGTGCCTTCCACGGAGGCGAGGTGCGCCAGCCAGAGCAGGCGGACCGGCTTGCGGGAGCCGTTCACGGAGAACCAGGTGCCCACGTCCTGGCCCGCCAGAGCGGCGGCGGCGTTGTCCGTGGAGGTGACGAGGGCGGGGATGCCCGACCCCGCGGCGATAGTGGCCGCTTCGACTTTGGTGACCATTCCCCCCGTGCCGGTCCCGGCCGTGCCGGTGCGCCCGATGGTCACGCCGTCGAGGTCCTGGGGGCCGGTGACGTGGGAAATCCGCTTGGCGCCGTGCGCGGGGGGACCGTCGTAGAGGGAGTCGACGTCGGAGAGCAGCACGAGGGCGTCGGCGCGGACCAGGTGGGCGACGAGCGCCGCCAGCCGGTCATTGTCGCCGAAGCGGATTTCGTGGGTCGCGACAGTGTCGTTTTCGTTGACCACGGGCACGACGCCGAGGTTGAGCAGCCGGTCCAGGGCGCGCAGGGCGTTGGTGTGCTGGCTGCGGCGCATGAAGTCTTCGGCGGTGAGGAGCACCTGGCTGACCGTGACGCCGTGGGCCCCGAAAGCGTGCGTGTAGCGGGCCATCAGCAGTCCCTGGCCCACGCTCGCGGCCGCCTGCTGTGTGGCGAGGTCTCGGGGGCGCTTGGCGAGACCAAGCGGGGCGAGCCCGGCGGCAATCGCGCCGGAGGACACCAGAATGATCTCGGTCCCGGCGTTGCGCTTATGGGCGAGGGCGTCCGCGAGCTCGGTCAGCGCCTCTTCGGAGATGCCGCCCTTGATGGATGTCAGCGAGGACGAACCGACTTTAACGACGATCCGCCGGGCCCCGGACAGCACGGAGCGGTCGGGGGCCGGCGTGCCGCTTGCCGTGTCCGTTGGGCGGCTCTCCGCCGCACGGCGGTGATCCGGGGAGACTGCCGCACCGGGTGCAGTGACGGCTTTACTCGTCATCTGTTGCGCCCAGCCCACTCTCCTTGAGCGGCTTGTCACGGCGTCCGCTGACGGATTCGGTCCAGATTCCGGCCTTGCGCTCGGCTTCGAGTTCGGCGCGGGCGGCAGCCTTGGCCTCGCGGCGCTCGACCTGCTCGTCGCGCTTCTGTCCGCGGGTGGGGCGGTCGCCGATGTCGGCGAAGCGCACGTCGGTGCCGCGCGGGGCGGCCAGCAGTTCGGCGCCGGCCATCATGGTCGGCTCCCAGTCGAAGACAACGCCGTCGTCCTCGCCGATGACGACGGTGTCGCCCGGCTTGGCGCCCTGCTTGAACAGTTCGTTTTCGACGCCGAGCTTGGCCAGGCGGTCGGCGAGGTAGCCGATGGCTTCCTCGTTGGTGAAGTCGGTCTGCTTGACCCAGCGCACGGGCTTGTCGCCCAAGACGCGGAACAGCGGTTCGAGGTTCTTCTCTTCGCGGCGGATCTTGAAGCCGGATTCGTTGACCGCACGCGGCTTGAGGATGGGGGCGTGCACCTTCGGCGGGGCGGCGGCGAGCTCGTCGCGGGCTGCCTGGACGATTTCTCCCATGGCGAAGCCGAGCTGGCGGAGGCCCTCGTGGCTGGTTGCCGAGATCTCGAAGACCTTGTAGCCGCGGGATTCCAGTTCCGGACGGACAAACTCGGCCATGTCCTTGCCGTCGGGCAGGTCCACCTTGTTGAGGGCAACCAGGCGGGGACGGTGGTTCAGCGGCACAACCTCGCCGTCGGCTCCGCTGTAGCTCATGTCGACCGCGTACTTTTCCAGCTCGGCCTCGATGATGGCGAGGTCGGAGAGCGGGTCACGGTCCGATTCGAGCGTGCCGCAGTCAAGGACGTGCACCAGGGCGGCGCAGCGTTCGACGTGGCGCAGGAAGTAGTGGCCGAGGCCCTTGCCCTCGCTGGCGCCTTCGATCAGGCCCGGGACGTCGGCGATGGTGAAGCGCACGTCGCCGGCCTGGACCACGCCGAGGTTCGGGATCAGGGTGGTGAACGGGTAGTCGGCGATCTTGGGCCGAGCGGCCGACATGGCCGCGATCAGGCTGGACTTGCCGGCGGAGGGGAAGCCGACCAGGGCGATGTCGGCGATGGATTTCAGTTCCAGGACGACGTCACTGGATTCGCCTTCGATGCCGAGCAGCGCGAAGCCGGGGGCGCGGCGCTTCTGCGAGGAGAGCGAGGCGTTGCCGAGGCCGCCGATGCCGCCGGCGGCCGCGATGTATTCGGCGCCTTCGCTCACCAGGTCAGCGAGGACCTCGCCGTCCTTGGACTTGACCACGGTGCCGACGGGGACCGGAAGGATCAGGGTTTCGCCGTGTTTGCCGGCGCGCCAGTCGCCCATGCCGGGGCCGCCGTTGGTGGCGTGGCGGTGCGGGGCGTGGTGGTAGTCCAGCAGGGTGGTGGTCTGCGGGTCGACACGCAGGATGACGTCGCCGCCGTTGCCGCCGTTGCCGCCGTCGGGACCGCCGAGCGGCTTGAACTTCTCGCGGTGAACGGAGACACAACCGTGACCGCCGGTACCGCCGGATACGTGCAGTACTACCCGGTCTACAAAGCTGGCCACGTGGATCTCCTCAGTGCTGTTCCCCGGGGTCCAAAGACTCCCAAGATGATTGTAATGCGGTTAAACACCGGTGGAGCGGACCTAATGGCCCGCCCCACCGATTTAAGACTTGTTGTTACTCTGCAGCTGCAGCAGTCACAATGTTCACGACGCGACGACCGCGGCGGGTGCCGAACTCGACAGCGCCGGGGGTCAGTGCGAACAGGGTGTCGTCGCCGCCGCGGCCAACGCCGGCGCCCGGGTGGAAGTGGGTGCCACGCTGGCGGACGATGATTTCGCCTGCGGAAACTACCTGGCCGCCGAAGCGCTTGACGCCAAGGTACTGGGCGTTTGAGTCACGACCGTTGCGAGTGGAACTCGCGCCTTTTTTATGTGCCATTTGGAAATGCCTGCCTTAAAATTCTGGGGAATCTGCTGAAAACCTGAACCGTAACGATTAGTTACTTGATACCGGTGATCTTGACCTTGGTCAATTCCTGACGGTGACCCTGGCGCTTCTTGTAACCGGTCTTGTTCTTGAACTTCTGGATGACGATCTTGGGACCGCGAAGGTCCTCAAGGATCTCAGCCGTAACCTTTACCTTGGCCAGGTCCGTAGCTGCAGACGTGACCTTGTCACCGTCCACCAGGAGCAGTGCGGGCAACTCAAAGGTGCTGCCGGCTCCACCGGGGACGCGGTTCAGGGTAACGAAGTCTCCAACGGAAACCTTCTCTTGCCGGCCGCCTGCGCGGACAATCGCGTACACCACTGGGGAACTCACTTCTCTCGACGTTTATTACTAGATTTGCGTGCGGAACCTGGGTCCAAAGTTTCTGGTCCGGCTCACGCTGTGCCTCTACGCCGGTGGGTTCCCCGGGGGGACCCATGAGCTATCCCGTGGACAATCGCACTCGAAATCAAGTGGAGCGTCCTCAAGGTCATAACCCAAGTGTTGGCGTAAGCACCGAAGATCTAGACTACGCTAATTTTGCCTTCGGCCGCAAATGAGGCTGGTTCCGAAGGGAGGTACGTGATAGGCGCCACTCTGTATGGACAGGGTGTTGCCGCAACGACTTCCGGAACCGTGCCCACCTATCGTACAGGCTCCGCCCGGCTCCCCGGGTCAGGCGTGCAGCCGCGGCGCGTCGAAGAAGTCGACCTCGTAGCGTGCGGACTGCCGGAAGGCCACGGTCATGGCCTGCCGTTCACTCTCCGACGCCGCCCGTCCCGCCGCGTCGGCATAGGCGACCGCCTGCCGGGTGGCGGCGGCGAACTCCTCATCCGCGTAGGTGCGCAGCCACACCGCATAGGGGTGCGCGTCCGGGGCGCCGGCGGCGAGGAACTGCCCGTGCAGGGTCTCCCCGACCTCGGCATAGAGCCAGAAGCACGGCAGCACGGCGGCCACCAGCACCCCGTAGCTGCCGGAGACCGTGGCGGCCAGCAGGTGGTCCACGTAGGACTTGGTGACCGGCCCCAGCGTCACGTCGGCGGTGCGGGTGCTCAGCCAGGTCCGGTGCAGCTCCGATTCCACTTCCAGGCAGTTCTGGGCGGAACGGGCCCAGAAGAGCTGCTCGGCCTCCGTGGGTGCGATCGCTGCGGCGCGGGCCAGGACCCGGGAATAGCCGTTCAGGTACAGGGCGTCCTGGGCGAGGTAGTAGGCAAAGTCCTTCTCCGGCAGCGACCCGTCGGCCAGGGCCCTGATGAACTCCAGGCCGTAGATCGCGTCGAGGTCCCCGGCGGCCGCGTCCCGCAGCGCCGCGGCGAAGGCCCCCTCGGCCGGGACCCGGCCGGTCCCGCCATGGTGCTGGGTGTGCTGCTGGACGTGGTGGAAATGATGCACCGGGCCGTTGCCGGTGCCGACGTCGAGGTCCGCCGAGGCGCGCAGCGCCTCCTGCAGCCACGGCTTGACCTGGCGGAGCGCGGCCTCCCAGTCCCCCGGCCCGTCGTGTCCCATGATTCTGGCCTGCACTGTCGCCATCGCCGAGGACAGCGAGCATCCGGTGCCATGGCTGTTGCGGGTGGGCACCCGCTCCCCCGGCACCACAACGACGTCCTGGGCCAGCACCCCGACGGTGTTGACCAGCGCGTCCGGGCAGCCGGCGGCTCCATCCTGGTGGGCCCTGGTGCCCGAGCTGCCCTCGCTGCCTTCGTTGCCCGGGTGGCCCCCGGGGCCGCTGCCGCCGTCGAGGTGGCCGCCCTTCACCAGGACCGTGGCCCCCGTTTGGGCCGCGAGCCGTTTGCCCTGCTGCAGGGCCGCGGCCCAGGTCCCGGCGGCGGGCTCCCTGAGCAGGATCGCGAGTTCGGCGAGGTTGGGGGTGATCAGGTCCGCGTAGGGCAGCAGCGCCTTCAGGGCCGCCTCGGCGGACTCCTGCAGCAGCCGGTCCCCGCTCGTCGCGACCATCACGGGATCCAGGACCACGACGGCGGGCCGCGCCTTCTCCAGCCAGGTGCGGACGGCGTCGATCACCTCGGCGTCCCCCAGCATGCCGATTTTGACGGCGTCGATGGTGATGTCCGCGCTGATGGCGTCCAGCTGTGCGGCGAGGAACGCCGCCGGCGGGACATGCACGGCGCTGACGCCGCGGGTGTTCTGCCCGGTCAGGGCCGTGATGGCTGCCATGCCGTAGCCGCCGTGCGCGGCAATGCTCTTGAGGTCGGCCTGGATTCCTGCGCCGCCGGAGGGATCGGAGCCGGCAATCGCGAGCACCCGAGGGATCCGGGGCGCCGACGGGGCGGGGACACACGGAAGAAACGATGAGGTGGTGGTCAAGAGAGACATCCCTTCGCCGGTGCTAACCGGACAGGTTCAACGGGTCTGGATCTCAGCCGGCTCGATGCGCGGCACCCCGTGTCAGGGACCCAGCCTAGCCGGATCCCTTAACGAAGTCGCGGGCACGGCCCGAACCTGGTCGTATTGCTACGCCGTCCGGACCGCGCCCGCGGCCTTGCTGAACTGTTCCGGTGTTAGAGCTCCGAAGCCGGAACCCCGACACCGAGGATGATCGGCTCGCCGGCGGCAGGCTTGGCCGCCGGCGTGGTGGCTGCCGGGACCTTGGCCTCATGCACCGAAACGGCGGCGGTCTGCCGGGTTTCCTGGCGCTGTTCCACCGAGGTCTCGTTGGCTGCGCCCTGCGCGCGGCTGGCGCTGCGGTTGCGGCGTCCGCGGCGGGCCCGGGAGGTGCCGGCCTCGGCTTCAGCCTCGGTCTGGGAACCCGGAGCCTGGGCCCGTCCCGGTCCGGTTCCGCCCGTGCGCGCCGGAGCGGCCGTTGCGGTCCGGGCTGCCGGAGCCTTCGTTGCCGGGGCACTCACCGGCGCAGCCTTTTCCTGCGGAGCCTTTTCCTGCGGAGCCGGTTCCTGCCGAGCCGGTTCCTGCGCGGCCGGAGCCGCGGCTGCCTCGGCTTCACCCAGGTGGGCGAAGGCCTCGGTCAGGAGATCCAGGGTCAGCGAGGGCGCGCTCGTCTCGTCGGCGTGTTCCACGAACGGCAGGGCGACCTGCTCGCCGCCGAACGTCAGGACGGCTGCGGGACGTCCCGCAGCTTCCTCCGTCGCGGCCAGCTCGACGGCTGCCTCGAGGGCGGCCTGGCGGGTCCCGGCGTCGCGCGCGGTGGCTGCCTCGCCGTCATGGAGGTGGGCGGCGTGCGCCGCTGCCGCGATGTTCGCCAGCGCGGCGCGGGTGGCCTCGGCCTTGGCGTGGCGCTCGGCCTCGGTGGGCTCGGCGTGGACTGCTGCCGGGGCGGACTGCTCGTCCGCGCCCTGGCCGCCCCTGCCGCGGCGGCGGCTCTTGCGCTCCGTCCGGGCGGCGGGCTGGTGCTCGGTCCGCGGGACGTGGTGCTCGGCGGCCACGACGTTGGCGCGGCGGTGCTCCACCGGCTCGTCGTGGGTGACGATGCCGCGGCCGGCGCAGGTTTCGCACTGCTCGCCGAAGACTTCCAGCAGCCCGGTGCCCATCCGCTTGCGCGTCATCTGCACGAGGCCCAGCGAGGTCACCTCGGCGACCTGGTGCTTGGTCCGGTCCCGGCCCAGGCACTCCACCATGCGGCGCAGCACGAGGTCGCGGTTGGATTCGAGCACCATGTCGATGAAGTCGATCACGATGATGCCGCCGATGTCGCGGAGCCGGAGCTGCCGGACGACTTCCTCGGCCGCTTCGAGGTTGTTCTTGGTGACGGTTTCCTCAAGGTTGCCGCCGCTGCCGGTGAACTTGCCCGTGTTGACGTCCACCACGGTCATGGCTTCGGTGCGGTCGATCACGAGGGACCCGCCGGAGGGCAGGAAGACCTTGCGGTCCAGGGCCTTGTGGATCTGCTCGTCGATGCGCCACGCGGCGAAGATGTCCGTGTCCTTGGTCCACTTCTCCAGCCGGCCCACCAGGTCCGGCGCCACGTAGGTGACGTAGGCCTCGATGGTGTCCCAGGCTTCCTCGCCGGAGACGATCAGCTTGGAGAAGTCCTCGTTGAAGACGTCACGGACCACCTTGATGGTCAGATCGGGTTCGCCGTAGAGCAGCTCGGGGGCGAGGATCTTGGTCGAGGAGGACTGTCCCTCGATGCCTTCCCACTGGGCGCGGAGGCGGTTGATGTCGTGCGTGAGCTCTTCCTCGGACGCCCCCTCGGCGGCGGTGCGGACGATCACACCGGCATCTTCCGGCAGGCGGTCCTTGAGGATCCGCTTCAGGCGGTTGCGTTCGACGTCGGGCAGCTTGCGGGAGATTCCGGTCATGGAACCGCCGGGAACGTACACGAGGTAGCGGCCGGGCAGCGAGATCTGGCTCGTGAGGCGGGCACCCTTGTGCCCGACCGGGTCTTTGGTGACCTGGACCAGCACGGAGTCGCCGGACTTCAGCGCGTTCTCGATCCGGCGCTGCTTGCCCTCGAGGTTGACGGATTCCCAGTTGACTTCACCGGCGTAGAGCACGGCGTTGCGGCCACGTCCGATGTCAACGAAGGCGGCTTCCATGGACGGCAGCACGTTCTGGACCTTGCCCAGGTAGACGTTGCCGATCAGGGAATCCTGCTGGGTCTTTGACACGAAGTGCTCGGCCAGGACGCCGTCCTCGAGGACGCCGATCTGGATTCTGTCGTCGCGCTGGCGGACGATCATCTGGCGGTCGACCGATTCGCGCCGGGCCAGGAACTCGGCCTCGGTGATGACGGTGCGGCGGCGGCCGGTGTCGCGGGATTCGCGGCGGCGCTGCTTCTTCGCCTCAAGCCGGGTGGAGCCCTTCAGGGACGTGACGCGGTTGTTGACGGGCGCCTCGGTGGCTGCACGGGGCGCCCGGACGCGGGTCACCGTGTTGGGCGGGTCGTTGTCTTCCCCGCCGGTCAGTTCCAGGTCCTGGTCGCCACGGCGGCGGCGGCGGCGGCGGCGCGAGGTCACGCCCTCTTCGAGCTGCTCCTCGGAGTCCTCTTCCGCTTCTTCTCCGGTGTCCTCGGATTCGTTCTCGGCGCCGGGCTCAGTGTCGGATCCGCGGCTGCTGCGTCCACGGCGTCCGCGGCTGCGGCGGCGACGGCGGCTACCGGCGTCCTCGCCTTCACCTTCCTCGCCCTCTTCTTCATCGGCTTCCGCCACGACGGCGGCCGCCGGGGCCGGGCGCACGACGGTGGCCAGGTCGGGGGCCTGGAAGATCATCGAGGTGACCGCTCCCGGCTCGAGGAAGAGCGAGCCGGCGGAGGCTGCTGCGGCGGGTGTTTCTGTTGCTGCTGCTGCGGCGGGCGCAGCGGCGTCGGCTGGTGCTTCCACGGGGGCGGTTGCTGATGTTGCTTCCGGCGTCACGCCGGAGCCTGCCGCCGCAGGGGTCTCGGCGGCCGGGGTCTCAGCGGCCGGCATCTCCGCCGGGGTCTCAGCGGCGGGGGCAGCGGCCTTGGCGCGGCTGGCGCGGCGCCGGACCGGCTTCTCCACCGGAACGTCAGCGGCCGGTGCGGCGGCGGTCTCTGCCGGGGCGGCGGTCTCAGCGGCGGTTTCAGCTGCCGCGGCGTCGTCGGCGAAGGCCGGGAGGGGTTCGGCCGGCGCGGCGACCTTGCGGGTGCGGGAGCGGCGGACGGGTGCTTTGGCCTTGGCTTCCGCGGCCGGAGCCTCGGTTGCGCCGGTTGCCTCCGCGGGGACTGCTACGTCGGCTGCGTCCCCGGAAGCGGCTGCCGTGTCCGCTGCGTCCGCGGAGGCTTCCTTCTTCGGAAGGGCCTTGCGGCGGGTCCGGACCGGCCGCTTCGGCGGCGTTGCCGCGGCTGCGGCGTCTACGGGTTCCCCGGCACCGAGGGCGTTGTCGTTAGTCGTTACAACCTGGTCATTATCCATATGTGGCGACACTCCTGCCCCTGAGTGGCCGCCACATCCGGCACCCGTTGGGGCAAATATTTGTCAACACCCGCGGGCATTGACAGAAGTCAATTGGATACCCTCAGGTTCGCACCGGCAGTGGGGTGCGGCAGCCCTGGAGGGCCGGCGGAATTGTTCTGAAACCCGTTGATCTACACGTCACAACCAGGTGCCGTCCAATGGCATTGCGGGACAGCCTGGATCAGAGGATCCGTGGCTCCCTGCTCATCATTGGCGGTCTTGGGAACAAAGTCGCCGGACCGGAATCCGGATGTGGATCGGGTTCCAGCCACGATCATTGTCTCACAGGACCCGCGAAATCAGGCGTAAGCAGGCATCCGGCCCGCACCGTGGACCGAATCACTGGGGACCGCACAGCGCTTCCCGGGCTTCGTCCAGTCTCCGGCGATAGAATCGGATCAGTTGCACCGACCAAAGGACTTTCATTCCATGCCCACCATCTCCAGTGCCACCAGTGAGGCGGCCGAGCAGCAAGGCTCCAGCACGTCAGTCGCGGAACGGCCGTTGCCTCCGATGACCCGGGACCGCCCGTTCGCGTGGCTCCTGCTGATCACCGGCGTCGTCGGCTGGCTTGCCTCCGGGGCTCTGGTGCTGGAAAAGCTGGAGGTCCTCAAGGACCCCAGCCATGTGACGGTGTGCGATGTGAACCCCTGGATCTCCTGCGGGCAGGTCATGCAGACCTGGCAGGGTTCGGTGTTCGGCTTCCCCAACATGTTCATGGGGATCGTGGCGTTCGCGGTCATCATCACCACGGCCATGGGCATACTCGCGGGAGCCACGTTCGCCCGCTGGTACTGGCTGGGCCTTCAGGCCGGCGTGACGCTGGGCTTCGCGTTCGTGGTGTGGCTCTGGTCCCAGGCGCTGTACTCCATCCACATCCTGTGCCCGTTCTGCATGGTCGTCTGGGCCGCGATGATTCCCCTGTTCGTCTGGGTCACCGTCCGCAACGTGGCCCATGGCGTCATCCGCCTGCCCGCCGGCGCCACCAGGATCCTGGGCGACTCGGGCTGGATCATCACGGCGCTGCTCTACGTCGCCGTGGTCGCCACCATCTTCTTCGCCTTCATCCAGGTCTTCATCGGGACCTCCGGCTACTAGGCGCACCGCCCGCGCCGAACCACCGCGAGGTGACGGTCCGCCGAGGTGACAGTTAAGGCCCATGTTCGTGACGAACATGGGCCTTAACTGTCACCTCGGCGGGAGGATGGGTCCGGAAGTTAGTCCTGGAACCAGATTTTGATCTCGCGCTCCGCGGAGTCCACGGAATCCGAGCCGTGGACCAGGTTCTGCTGCACCTTCAGGCCCCAGTCGCGGCCGAAGTCGCCGCGGATGGTCCCCGGGGCCGCCGTCGTCGGGTCCGTGGTGCCGGCGAGCGAGCGGAAGCCCTCGATCACGCGGTGGCCCTCGAAGATCGCCGCGACGACCGGTCCGCTGAGCATGAACTCGACCAGCGGCTCGTAGAAGGGCTTGCCCACGTGCTCCTCGTAGTGCTGCTCGAGCAGTTCGCGGCTCGCGTTGACCTTCTTGAGCTCGGCCAGGGTGTAGCCCTTGGCCTCGATGCGGGCGATGATGCTGCCGGTCAGGTTGCGGGTGACGCCGTCGGGCTTGATCAGGACGAGGGTGCGCTCAATGCTCACAGCTGCTCCAATGTGTTGGGGGCGGGATTCGGAAATAAGTCTAGTTGCTTTGATCTTCGGGGTGGGCTGCGTCCCAGGCGGCCTGTTCGCGTTCGCGCTGCGCGGCTTCCCGGTCGATCCGGATGCCGGTGCGGATGCCGTACCACCAGGCCACGGCGAAGAGTCCGCCGACCAGGAACATGGCCGGTTCCAGGATGCCGGTCAGGATCAGCACGATCTGCAGGATCCAGCCCAGGGCCACTCCCCACGGTCTGGTGAGCACCGCGCAGGTCAGGGCGTAGACCAGGCTCAGCGTGATCCCGACCGAGAAGATCAGGACCGGCGGGAATTCGTCCCGGCGCAGCCCGAAGACGGTGAGGGTGCCGAAGAGCACCACGAAGGCCTCCAGCAGCAGCACCGTCGAGGCGAACAGGACTTTGGTGGAGCGGCGCTTCTTGGGCATGCCGGGCTGCCATTCGCGCTGGGCTTTGGTGAGTTTCGCCATGGGCTACGCCTCCGCCTTTCCGAGCAGGATCCGGGCTTCCGCGACGAGCGTGATGGACCCGGTGACGAGGACGCCGCCGGCGAGGTCGTCGTTGGCTTCGGCCCGTTCCACGGCCCATTCGAGGGCGTCGTCGAGCTTTTCGGCCACGTGGATGTTGTCCTCGCCGAAGCCGAGCTCCAGCGCGAGTTCCGCTAGGTCCTCGGCCGGCACCGCGCGGGGCGAGTTGGACTGCGTGAAGCAGTATTCGGCGGCCAGGTCCCCGAGGGATTCCTTGAGCTGCCGGAGGATTTCCTCGGCATCCTTTTCCCGCAGGACACCGACCACCACCACCAGCTTGGTGAAGCTGAACGCCTCATGGATCGCCTCGGCGGAGACCCTGATGCCTTCGGGGTTGTGCGCGGCGTCCACGATGATGGTCGGCGCGGTGCGCACCACCTCCAGCCGGCCCGGCGAGGTGACGGAGGCGAACGCCTCCTGCACCAGCCCGGCGTCGAGCGCCTTTTCGGCGCCGAAGAAGGCCTCCAGGGCGGCGATCGCGACGGCGGCATTCTCGGCCTGGTGCGCGCCGTGCAGCGGCACCAGCAGGTCCTCGTAGCGGCCCGCGATGCCCTGGATGGTGACCATCTGGCCGCCAACGGCGACGGTGCGGGATTCGACGCCGAACTCGACGCCTTCGAAGCGGAACGGGACGTTGGTTTCCTTGGCCTTTTCCAGCAGCACCTGGGCCGCATCGCGGGGCTGCGCCGCGCTGACGAGGAAGCCGCCGGGCTTGATGATGCCGGCCTTTTCGTACGCGATGTCCTCGGTGGTGTCGCCCAGCAGGTCCGTGTGGTCCAGCGAGATCGGGGTGACCACAAAGACCTGGCCGTCGCCGACGTTGGTCGCGTCGGTGATGCCGCCCAGGCCGACTTCGATGACGGCGACGTTGACTGGCTGGTCCGCGAAGATGGCGAAGCCCAGGATGGTGAGGCATTCGAAGTACGTCAGCCGGGGCTGGCCGTCGGCCTCGAGTTCGCTGTCCACGATGGCCAGGTACGGGCGGATCTCGTCCCAGATCCGGACGAAGGTCTCATCCGACACCGGGGCGCCGTCGATGCTGATCCGTTCGGTGACCTTGGACAGGTGCGGGCTCGTGTACCGTCCGGTGCTCAGCCCGTGCGCGCGCAACCCGGCCTCGATCATGCGGGCCGTGGAGGTCTTGCCGTTGGTGCCGGTGACATGGATGATCGGGAACGCCTTGTTCGGCTCCCCGAGGATGTCCATGGCCCGGTGCAGCGGGGCCAGCCGGGGCTCCATCTTGTTTTCCGGCGCCCGGCCCAGCAGCTCGGCGTAGACGCTTTCTACGGAGAATTCGTCGGTCATGGACTACGCCTCAACTTTCTTGGCAACGCTGACCTGGGGTTCCTTGACGTCGGCCGCAACAGTTGCCAGCTCGATGGTCAGGGTTTCGGTCTTGACGAGTTCCGCGTTGGCCAGCAGGGCCTCTACGACGTCCTGCCGTGCGGTGACAGTGGTGTGGATCCGGTCGCTGACGTTGAGTCCGGCGTCCTTGCGGGCCTGCTGGATGGCGCGGACCATGTCGCGGGCCGCGCCTTCGGCCTCGAGCTCCGGGGTGACCTCGGTGTTGAGGACCACGAAGCCGCCGCCGGGCAGGACAGCGGCCGCGCGCGATCCCTCGCCTTCCGCGGCTTCCGCCACGACGGTTTCCAGGGTGTATTCCTGCGGCTCCAGTTCGAGGCCGCCGGCGGTGACCACTCCGGCGTCGCTGAGCGACCAGTCCCCGGATTTGGCGCCCTTGATGGCCTGCTGGACGTTCTTGCCCAGCCGCGGGCCCGCGGCCCGGGCGTTCACCACGAGCTTCTGCTCGATGCCGAACTCCGCCGGGGAGGCGCTGTCGGCGTCGAGCAGGCGGACGGAGCGCAGGTTCAGTTCATCGGCGACGACGGCGGCGAAGCCTTCCAGCGCGTCCGCGCCGGGTGCCACGACGGTGAGTTCCTGCAGCGGCAGCCTGACGCGGAGGTTGGCGGCCTTGCGCAGCGAGGAGCCGGTGGAGCAGATCTGCTGGACCCGGTCCATGGCCTCGACGAGTCCGGGGTTGGCCGGGAAGAGGTCCGCGTCCGGCCAGTCGGCCAGGTGCACGGAGCGCCCGCCGGTGAGGCCGCGCCAGATCTCCTCGGAGATCAGCGGCAGCAGCGAGGCCGAGACCCGGCAGACCGTCTCCAGCGCGGTGTAGAGGGCATCGAAGGCGTCGACGTTCTCGTCGAAGAACCGCTGGCGGCTGCGGCGGACGTACCAGTTGGTGAGCATGTCCAGGTAGCTGCGCAGTTCGTCGCAGGCGCCGGAGATGTCGTAGCTGTCCAGCTGGGCGGTCATGTTCCGGACCAGGTCGCCGGTGTTGGCCATCAGGTACTGGTCCAGGGTGTCGGCGTAGCCGTCGTGGCGCAGCTTCGCGTCATAGCCCTTCCCGCCGTTAGCGGCGTTCGTGTACAGCGTAAAGAAGCTGTACACGTTCCACAGCGGCAGGATGACCTGGCGGACGCCGTCGCGGATGCCCTGCTCGGTGACCACGAGGTTGCCGCCGCGCAGGATCGGGCTGGACATCAGGAACCAGCGCATCGCGTCGGAGCCGTCGCGGTCCAGGACCTCGGAGACGTCCGGGTAGTTGCGCAGGCTCTTGGACATCTTCTGCCCGTCCGAGCCCAGGACGATGCCGTGGCTGATGACGTTGCGGAAGGCCGGCCGGTCGAACAGGGCGGTGGACAGGATGTGCAGCATGTAGAACCAGCCGCGGGTCTGGCCGATGTACTCGACGATGAAGTCCGCCGGGTTGTGGGTGTCGAACCATTCCTCGTTCTGGAACGGGTAGTGGACCTGGCCGTAGGGCATGGAGCCGGAGTCGAACCAGACGTCCAGCACGTCCTCGACGCGGCGCATGACGGACTGGCCCTCCGCCGGGGTGCGCGGGTCATCAGGGTTGGGCCGGGTCAGTTCGTCGATAAACGGCCGGTGCAGGTCCACCTCGCCGGCCTTGTTCAGCGGCAGGCGGCCGAAGTCGGCCTCGATCTCGGCGAGCGAGCCGTAGACGTCGGTGCGCGGGTAGTCCGGGTCCGTGGACTGCCAGACCGGGATGGGACTGCCCCAGTAGCGGTTCCGGCTGATCGACCAGTCGCGGGCGTTGGCGAGCCACTTGCCGAACTGGCCGTCCTTGACGTTGCCCGGGATCCAGTTGATGTCCTGGTTCAGCTCGGACATGCGGTCCTTGAACTTGGTGACCTCGACGTACCAGGAGGACACGGCGCGGTAGATCAGCGGGTTCCGGCAGCGCCAGCAGTGCGGGTAGCTGTGCTCATAGCTGGCCTGGCGGACCAGGCGGCCCTGGGCGCGGAGCACCTGGGTGATCGGCTTGTTGGCCTCGAAGACCTGCAGCCCGGCGATCTCGGCCAGCGGGCCGTGGCTGAACAGCGGCAGGAACTTGGCACCTTCGTCCACGGAGAGGACGACGGGGATACCGGCCTCTTCACAGACCTTCTGGTCGTCCTCACCGTAGGCGGGTGACTGGTGGACGAGGCCGGTACCGTCGGTGGTGGTGACGTAGTCGGCCACGAGGAAGCGCCAGGCGTTCTGGTTGCCGTACTTCTCGTCGTCCGCGAAGTAGTCCCAGAGCGGCTCGTACGTCAGGCCCTCGAGTTCGGTGCCGGTGTGGCTGGAGGTGACCGCGGCCTCGGCCGCGGCGGCACCCGCGGCGCCGTCGCCGTAGCCAAGATCCTTGGCGTAGGTGCCGAGCAGTTCGGCGGCCAGCAGGAAGCTGCCCGTGACGGGCGCGTCCGTGGAGGCGGCCTTGACGCCGTTGGGTCCGGCCGGCAGGACCACGTACCTGATGGCAGGCCCGACGGCGAGCGCAGCGTTGGTGGGCAGCGTCCAGGGCGTTGTGGTCCAGGCGAGCGCCTGCACGCCGGCGAGCTGCTGGGACAGCTCCGACTCCCCCGCCGTGATCGGGAAGGTGACGGTGACGGTCTGGTCCTGGCGGTTCTTGTAGACGTCGTCATCCATGCGCAGTTCATGGTTGGACAGCGGCGTCTCGTCCTTCCAGCAGTACGGCAGCACGCGGTAGCCGTTATAGGTGAGGCCCTTTTCGTGCAGCTGCTTGAAGGCCCAGAGCACGGACTCCATGTACTCGACGTTGAGCGTTTTGTAGTCGTTTTCGAAGTCGACCCAGCGCGCCTGGCGGGTGACGTAGCTCTTCCACTCGTCGGCGTACTTCATCACGGAGGCGCGGCAGGCGTCGTTGAACTTGTCGATGCCCATGGCCTCGATCTGGGTCTTGTCCGTCATGCCCAGCTGCTTCATGGCTTCCAGCTCGGCGGGCAGCCCGTGGGTGTCCCAGCCGAAGCGGCGCTCGACGCGGCGTCCGCGCTGGGTCTGGTAGCGGCCCACCAGGTCCTTGGCGTAGCCGGTCAGCAGGTGGCCGTAGTGCGGCAGGCCGTTGGCGAAGGGGGGACCGTCGTAGAAGACGAATTCGTTGCTGCCACGCTCTCCGCCGGGAAGATCGGAGGGGCGCTGGTCGATGCTGGCCTGGAAGGTGCCGTCCTCGTCCCAGTACTTGAGGATGCGCTCTTCGACCTCCGGGAACTTCACGGAGGCCGACACACCAGAGGTGTTGGAAGCTGCGTTGGAAGCAGAGGTGGAGGCGCCTGCGCCGGACGTGGCGGCGGAGGCCTTCGGGTAATAAGTCATCTCGACATCCTGGGTTGAGCTAGTGAATAAATGGATTCATTCAGGATGCGAGGACGGCCCCTGCACTGTCTTTCGACAACACCGGCACCGCGGTACCACCTCACTTACCGTCGCCGGGCCCCTGCAACGGGACAGAGCACCGGCGTCGGCCGCTCATTACTGCTGTGACGGGCTTACCCGTCCGGTTCTACCGGCCCTGGCGCACGATGTTGCAGGTAAGTCGTGGCGCCTGGGCGTTCTTCCGGAAGCTCACCGGTGATGGCCGGGTCAAAGCTGCTGTAAGAAGTCTAACAACTCGAACGGGCCCGCAATGCCTACACTGAATCCCATGATGTTCCGGACCCGTGGCCGCGTTGCCCCGCGAATGCCTGCCGGCGGGGCAGCGGCCGGCTGGCGGTGGCTGGCGGGGCTGGCGGCGGCACCCGTTGTGGTGGTCTCCGTCTTCCGTGCCGTGCCGCGGGAATGGCCCACCACCGCGGTCCAGCTGGTGTCCTTCACGCCGTGGCTGGTGCTGCCTGCCGGCGCCTCGCTGCTGTTCGCGGTGCTGGGCCGGCGGCGATGGATGGCGGGCGCAGCGGCCGGCCTCGTGGCCGTGCAGCTGTTCTGGCTGGTCCCGCTGGATTACGCCCGGGCCGCACCGGAGGCCGCGGCCGGCTCCGCGCCGGATGCCCTGGCTGACGCTGTGGACGGAACCGTGGAGCTGCGGACAATGAGCCTGAACGCCAAGCTGGGCAAAGCCGACGCGGCGGAGATCGTCCGGCTGGTCCGCGAGCACGGCATCACGCTGCTGGCGCTCCAGGAGTACACCCAGGCCCTCGAGGACCGGCTGGATGCTGCCGGCCTGCCCGCTCTGCTGCCGAACAGGATCAGCGATCCGGCGGACCGTGCCGCCGGCAATGCCGTGTACTCGGTCCACGAGCTGGTGCCGGCAGGCAAGGTTTCCGGATCCCATTTTCCGATGCCGATGATCCGGGTCATTGCGGAGTCCCAGGGGCAGCGGGCCGTCTTCGAACTGACGAACGTCCATGCCCGTGCTCCCGTGGGCGTGGGGCTGCCGAAGTGGCGCAGCGACCTCGCCGCACTCGGCCGGCTGGTGTTCCTGCCGGGGAATGTGGTGCTGGCCGGTGACTTCAACGCCAGCTATGACCATGCCGAATTTCGGCAGCTCCTGCAGGGTGGGGGCCGGAAACTGGTGGACGTGGGAATGGCCCAGGGCTCTCGCCTGATCCCCACCTGGCCCATGGAGGACCTGTTTCTTCCCGGCATCACGATTGACCACATAGTGACCACCCCCTCGGTGCGCAGCGCAGACTACGCTGTGCACCGTGTGTCCGGGACGGACCACGCCGCCATCATCGCCACGCTGACCGTCCGGGCCGACGGCTGAGCCAAAGCAACGCGGAGTCACCTACGGCCAATAAACCGGCGGTTTATGGGCCGTAGGTGACTCCGCGTTGCAGTTCCGGCGCCGGGGTACGCGGCTAGCCCTTGCGGATCAGCTTGTAGTTGGCGGCCTGCGCCACCGGGCGGATCACGATCTGGTCGAGGTTGACGTGGTGCGGCGCGACGACGGCGTAACGGACGACGTCGGCGACGTCCGCCGCGGTGAGCGGCTTCTCGACGCCCTGGTACACCTTGGCGGCGGCCGACTGGTCGCCGAGCCGGTTCAGCGCGAACTCCTCCGTCTGGACCAGGCCGGGGGCGACCTCGATCACGCGGAGATTGTGCTCGGCCTCCTCGAGCCGCAGGGCGCCGGTGAGTGCGTGCTGGGCGAACTTGGCCGCGTTGTAGCCGCCGCCGCCCTCATAGGCGGACAGTCCCGCCGTCGACGTCAGGTTCAGGACGGTGCCTTCACCGCAGGCGCGGAGCATCGGAAGGAACGCCCGGGTGAGCTTCATGGTGCCCAGGACGTTGACCTCGAACATCCATTCCCAGTCCTCGGTCTTGGCCTCGGCCACCTTGTCCGCGCCGCGGGCGCCGCCGGCGATGTTGATGAGCGTGTCGATGCCGCCGGCACCGGTCACCTCGTCCAGGAGCCGTGCGACGTCGGCGTCGTCGGTCACGTCCGCCGGAAGCGCGATGGCGCCGGTTTCCGCGGCGAGCGCCTCCAGCCGGTCCGCACGGCGGGCGACGGCGTACACGGTCCATCCCTCGGTCCGGAGCGCACGCACGGTGGCCTCGCCGATTCCGGTGCTGGCGCCGGTGACAACCGCTGCTTTGGCTGCTGATGCCTTGATGTCGATTTCCTCAGTCATGGCACCACCCTAACGGCTCAGCCCCGGTTCAATCCCGCGCGAGGAACTCCTGCAGCACCCGGGCATGGTTGGTCTGCTGGTCCCTTGCCCCGAACATAGATGCGCCTGATCGCGAAGATTCCGGCAGGACTTCCGCGGGAATTGCCCATCTGCGCATGCTACTTCACGTCACTTCCGCTGCGGCCAGACCCGGACAACCCCTCGGCGGTGTCTTCAGTGGTCGAAGTAATGGAAGAATTGGGCCCATGGCTGAAGACACGCAGGGTACAGACACGCCCACCACCGCCCCCATCAACGTTCCGGACAAGCCCGCCCTGGAGGGGCTGGAAGACGCCCTCACCCGGCGCTGGCTTGACGAAGGGACCTACAAGTTCAACCCGGACACCACGCGGGAGCAGGTGTACTCGATCGACACTCCCCCGCCCACGGCGTCGGGTTCGCTGCACGTCGGCCACATGTTCTCCTACACCCAGACCGACGTCCTGGCCCGCTACCAGCGCATGACCGGCAAAAACGTGTTCTACCCGATGGGCTGGGACGACAACGGCCTGCCCACCGAGCGCCGCGTGCAGAACTACTACGGCGTGCGCTGCGACCCGACCACCGCCTACGACGCCGGCTACCGCCCCCCGGCCGAGCCCGCCAAGAACCAGCGCGACTTCGACGTCGTCTCGCGCCGGAACTTCATCGAGCTGTGCGAGGAGCTCGCCGTCGAGGACGAGAAGGTCTTCGAGAACCTGTTCCAGACGCTCGGCCTGTCCGTGGACTGGGACCTGACCTACCGCACGATCGACGACAAGTCCCGCGCCATCTCCCAGCGCGCCTTCCTGGCGAACCTCGCCGCCGGCGACGCGTACATGGCCGAGGCACCCACCCTGTGGGATGTCACCTTCCGCACCGCCGTGGCCCAGGCCGAACTTGAGGACCGCGAGGTCGCCGGCGCGTACTACCGCTACCCCTTCTTCACCGAAGACGGCGAGGAGATCTACATCGAGACCACGCGCCCGGAACTGCTGGCCGCCTGCGCCGCCCTGGTGGCGAATCCCGACGACGAGCGGTACCAGCCGCTGTTCGGCAAGAAGGTCACCTCCCCGCTGTTCGGCGTCGAGGTGGAGGTCAAGGCCCACCCGCTCGCCAAGGCGGACAAGGGCTCCGGCATCGCCATGGTCTGCACCTTCGGCGACCTCACCGACGTCACCTGGTGGCGCGAACTCCAGCTGCCCACCCGGGCAATCGTGGGCCGCGACGGGCGCATCATCGGCGAGACCCCGGAGTGGATCACCACCGCCGAGGGCCGCGCGACCTTTGAGTCGATCGCCGGCAAGACGGTCTTCAGCGCCAAGGAAGCCGTGGTGGAGCTCCTGGCCGCCGCGGAACTCCTCGACGGGGAGCCGAAGAAGATCATGCACCCGGTGAACTTCTTCGAGAAGGGCGACAAGCCCCTCGAGGTCGTGACCTCGCGCCAGTGGTACATCCGCAACGGCGGCCGGGACGCCGAGCGGCGCGAGCGGCTCATTGCCCGCGGCCACGAAATTGATTTCCACCCGGCCTTTATGCGCTCACGCTACGAGAACTGGATCTCCGGGCTGAACGGGGACTGGCTCGTGTCCCGCCAGCGGTTCTTCGGCGTGCCGGTGCCCGTCTGGTACCCGCTCGACGCCGACGGCAACCCCGACTTCGCAGCTCCCCTCGTCCCGTCCGACGCGCAGCTCCCGGTGGACCCCGCCGCGGATTCGGCCCCGGGTTACGAGGAGGCCCAGCGCGATGCGCCGGGCGGATTCACCGGCGACGCCGATGTGCTGGACACCTGGGCGACATCCTCGCTGACCCCGCAGATCGTGGGCGGCTGGAGCACCGACGAGGCGCTCTTCGCCAAGGTCTACCCGTTCGACATGCGCCCGCAGGGCCACGACATCATCCGGACCTGGCTGTTCTCCTCCGCGGTCCGCGCGGACGCCCTGCAGGACTCCGCGCCGTGGAAGCACGCGGCGATCTCCGGCTGGATCCTGGACCCGGACCGCAAGAAGATGTCCAAGTCCAAGGGCAACGTGATCGTCCCCACCGATGTGCTGGAGGAGTACGGCTCGGACGCGGTCCGCTACTGGGCGGCTTCGGCCAAGCTCGGCGCGGACACGGCCTACGAGATCGCGCAGATGAAGATCGGCCGCCGGCTGGCGATCAAGCTGCTCAACGCCTCCAAGTTTGTGCTGAACCTGGGCGCCACGGAGAACTCGGTGGTGTCCGGTGACCTGTCCGTGCTCGGCAACCCGCTGGACCGGGCCGTGCTGGCGCAGCTCTCCGACGTGGTCCAGCAGGCCACGAAGGCGTTTGAGAATTACGACTACGCCCGGGCCCTGCAGATCACCGAGAGCTTCTTCTGGCACTTCACCGATGACTACGTGGAGCTGATCAAGGACCGCGCCTACGGCGCCGCCGGCGAGGCCGAGCAGGCGTCCGTCCTCGCGGCGCTGGCGACGAGCCTGGACACGCTGCTGCGCCTCTTCGCGCCGTTCCTGCCCTTCGCCACAGAGGAAGTCTGGAGCTGGTGGCGCACCGGTTCCGTGCACCGCGCCCCGTGGCCGTCCGCCACCACGATCGACGGCGACACGAACCTGCTGGCCACCGTCGGTACCGCGCTCAGCGGCATCCGCAAGGCCAAGTCGGAAGCCAAAGTCAAGCAGCGCACCGAGGTGCTGTCCGCGACCATCACGGCCTCGGAGTCCCTCACCATTCAGCTGAAGGCCGGCCTGGCCGACCTCAAGGCCGCGGCCAACGCCCGCGAGCTGACCCTGGCGGTGGGCGACGGCGACCTGACCGTCAGCGACGTCGTCCTGGCGCCGGCCGAGGAGCCCGCGCAGGCCTAAGGGCCGCCATAACGGCACCCACGACGGGGGCTCCCCGCCCGGCTCAGGCCGCGCGGGGAGCCCCCGTGCTCTTCCCAGGGTCGTGCGGGCCGGACCTCAGACTTCGAAGGAGGTCTCGAAGTGCGTCAGCACCGGTGGGGCGGACAGGAGCTCCCCCAGCCCGCTCGCGCCGTCGCCGGCCCGCCACTCGCGGTAGGCGGAGTCGTGCTCCAGCGACGCCCACTGTTCGACCACAAGAAAGTGCGCCGGATCCTTGCTGTCGACCAGCACATCGACTCCGAGGCATCCGGCGAACGCCCGCGTATCGGAGAGGATCTCGCGGAGCACGGCCGGCGCGGTGGGCAGGGCTTCCGCTGTGAGGGTCAGGTCAAGGTGGGCTGTAATGGGCATGGCGCTCCAAAGTTCGCAGGGGGTACGGGACACAGGACACTGCCGGGCGGGATGCCTGGAGCTCCCGGCCCGGGACCGGTGCCCTGCCATTGGAGGCAACAGCGCCGCCGCCGGGCTTGTTCCTTCGGATCTGCCCGGCGGGCATTTACCGCTGCTGCCTTCCGGATCCCCCGCTGCGCCGTTCCGCTTCGCTGATGGCCCAGGCGGCGTTGACCAGGCCGATGTGGCTGAACGCCTGGGGGAAGTTTCCCAGCTGCTCACCGCTGTCCGGAGCAATTTCCTCGGCCAGCAGTCCCAGGTCAGTGGCGAACCCGGCGGCCCGCGCGAAGACGTCGCGCGCCCGGCCGTTCTCGCCGGCGAGGGCCAGCGCCTGCGCCAGCCAGAAGGTGCATAACAGGAAGGTCCCCTCCTCGCCGGCGAACCCGTCGTCGGCGCGGTAGCGGTAGACCAGGCCCCGGGGATCGGTGAGCCGTTGTTCAATCGCCTCGATCGTGGCGCGCATGCCCGGATCGTCCGCGGGCAGGAAGCCCACGATGGCGAGCATCAGGGCCGACGCGTCCAGGTCCTCGGAGCCGTAGGCCTGGGTGTAGGCATTCGCTGCAGGGCTCCAGCCGTTGGCGCGGATAGAGGCCGCGATCTGCTCACGGGCCTCCGCCCAGCCCGGGATCCGGTCGGGCGTGCCCAGGATCGCGGCCAGGCTGATGGCCCGGTCGACGGCCACCCAGCACATGAGCTTGGAGTGCAGATAGTGGCGTGGCTCCCCGCGCACCTCCCAGATGCCGTGGTCCGCCGAGCGCCAGCGTTTGGCGGCGGCGTCGGCCGCGTCGGCCAGGAAGCGCCGGGTGTCCGGTGCGAGCCCGGCGAGGTACTCCGGCAAGGTGGCGGCGGCGTCGAGCAGTTCACCGTAGACGTCGAGCTGGCGCTGGTTCCACGCGCCGTTGCCAACCCGGACCGGGGTACTGGCGCGCCAGCCGGGCAGGTGCGCCAGCTCGCGTTCGGGCAGTTCGCGTTCCCCGCCGATGCCGAACATGATCTGCAGCTCCTCGCCGGCGGCCAGCTGGCGTGCTGCGGCCGTGGCGAGGAACTGGAAGAATTTCCCTGCCTCGTCCGGGCAGGCGGACACCCACAGTGCCTGCAGGGTCATGCTGGCGTCGCGGATCCAGGTGTAGCGGTAGTCCCAGTTGCGGGTGCCCCCGGCCACCTCCGGCAGGGACGTGGTCGGGGCGGCCACGATGGCTCCGGTCGGGTAGTAGGTGAGGGCCTGCAGGACCCGTCCGCTGCCGGCGACGAGCTCCTGCCAGGGTCCCTGGTAGTGCTGGTGGATGTCCGCCCAGCTGGTCCAGCCCTGAAGGGTGTCGGCGAGCCGGCGGCTGATGCCTGTCTGGCTCCAGCCAGGCTCGCCGTCGTCGGACGCGGCCTGGTGCTGGAGGGCGAAGCCGGCAATGTCTCCGGCGGCAAGCGTGAGCCGGGCCGTCGCGGTGCCGTCGTGGAGCGCGAAGGCGACCGGGCTGGACAAGGACAGCAGCCCGGTTCCCGCGCCGGCCACGAGTCCGCCGTCGACCGCGCGCAGCCGGGGACGGCTGAGGCCGTAGTCCGGGCGCGGGCTAAAGACGATGTCCACCTCGGCTGTTCCCGCGGTGCAGCTCACCTGGCGCAGCAGGGTTGCGGGTGAGTCCGCGCCCAGGTCGTGGCCCCGCTTCCCGTCGCCCATCACGAGGGCGTCGGTGACCGTGACGCTACCTTCCGCAGCGGTGTGGGTGGTCTCCAGGACCATCGTGGGGCCGACGTAGCGGCGGCTGGTGGTGTGGGGGCCGACGGCGCGGATTGACCAGTACCCGGCGTCAGGGCCGAGCAGCCGTCCGAAGACCGAAGGGCTGTCAAAACGCGGGAAGCACAGCCAGTCGACGGATCCGGAAACGCTGACCAGGGCTGCCGACGAGCAGTCGGAGAGCAGGGCGTAGTCGGCGATGGGTTCACTGCTCATGGGCACCCTGTTCGTGGGCTGAGCCGGTCCGGTGACACGCTGTGCTGTGCGAAAGCTGTTTTTGGCCGCTAACCCCTGTTTTTGGGCAAAGGGGAAGCCCCATCAGCGTGTTGCCGTTGGTGGGGCTTCGACTTTTCGATTGTCACGTGACGTCTTAGACAATCTGGCAGGATCCTTGGATTTTCAGGTCTTCCTACCTCGTCACTGGTAGCCATCATCTGACTTTGCCGAAGGCTGCGTCGGATGAGTGTCACTGAATCTTTGGTTCCTGCGTCCCGCTTCTTTCGAAGTGGGTAAGTTCTATTGTGATCCCGGCGTTGAGGATGCGCAAGAGCCCCGGAGGAACTACATCAGAGTAGTTCTTCCGGGGCTTTCCGCTGCTCTCCGGGCGCCGTTTATTGCCCGCCCGGGCGGCTAGTTGAAGACGGGGCTTTCGGTGCGGCTGCGCTTGATTTCGAAGAAGTACGGGAACGATGCGAGGGTCACCGAGGCGTCCCACAGGCGGCCGGCTTCCTCTCCGCGCGGGATCCGCGTGAGCACCGGGCCGAAGAAGGCGGTGCCGTTGAAGGCAACGATCGGCGTGCCGACGTCCTGGCCCACCAGCGCAATTCCGGCCTCGTGGCTGGTGCGCAGCGTGGCGTCGAATTTATCGCTCTCGCCTGCCGCCGCGAGTTCCGCCGGCAGGCCGACCTCGGCGAGGGACTTGGAGATGACCTCGGCGATGTCCTTGTTGCCCTCATTGTGGATTTTGGTGCCCATGGCGTCGTAGAGCGCCTTGACGTGCCCGGTGCCGTGCTGCTCGGCGGCGGCCGTGATGACCCGCACCGGCGCCCAGGCCTTGGTGAGGAATGCCTTGTACTCCTCCGGGAGTTCCTCGCGGCCCTCGTTGAGCATGGCCAGGCTCATGACGTGCCATTCGGTGCTGATGTCCCGGACGTCTTCCACCTCGCTGATCCAGCGGGACGTCACCCAGGCAAAGGGGCACATCGGATCAAACCAGAAGTCAGCTTTGTTGGTTTCAGGCACAGGTGTTCTCCTTGGGAAGTCTGGGGGAAGGGTGCACAGCGCTGGCCCAGCGACCGGCCGCACCACAGGTGACAGCGTGCGGCGGGGCTTGTTTATTCCGGATCAGGCGGACTTGCGGCGCTTGACGTCGTGGGCGATCATCGTGGGCGCGGCCTTCTTGGAGACCACGTCTTCGGTGATGACGACCGTGGCGATGTCGTCGCGGCTGGGCAGGTCGAACATCACCGGGAGCAGGACTTCCTCCATGATGGCGCGGAGCCCGCGGGCGCCGGTGCCGCGTTCCAGCGCCTGGTCCGCGATCGTGTTCAGCGCCTCCTCGTCGAAGACCAGCTCCACGCCGTCGAGCTGGAACATCTTCTGGTACTGCTTCACGAGGGCGTTCTTCGGCGTGGACAGGATCTGGATGAGCGCGGACCGGTCCAGGTTGGAGACCGTGGTGATCACCGGGAGGCGGCCGATGAATTCCGGGATGAGCCCGAACTTCAGCAGGTCCTCGGGCATGACCTCGCCGTAGGAGTCGGCGTTGTTCTTGACCTCATTGAGCGGGGCCCCGAAACCGATGCCCTTGCGCCCGGACCGTGAACCGATGATCTCCTCGAGGCCGGCGAAGGCGCCGGCGACGATGAAGAGCACGTTGGTGGTGTCGATCTGGATGAATTCCTGGTGCGGGTGCTTGCGGCCGCCCTGCGGCGGAACCGAGGCGACGGTGCCCTCAAGGATCTTGAGCAGGGCCTGCTGCACGCCCTCGCCCGAGACGTCCCGGGTGATGGAGGGGTTCTCGCTCTTGCGGGAGATCTTGTCGATCTCATCGATGTAGATGATGCCCTGCTCGGCCTTCTTGACGTCGTAGTCGGCGGCCTGGATGAGCTTGAGCAGGATGTTCTCGACGTCCTCGCCGACGTAGCCGGCCTCCGTCAGCGCGGTGGCGTCGGCGACGGCGAAGGGGACGTTGAGACGGCGGGCCAGGGTCTGCGCGAGGTAGGTCTTGCCGCAGCCGGTGGGGCCGATCAGCAGGATGTTGGACTTGGCGATCTCGACGTCGTCGTGATGGACGCCTTCGGCGAGGCTGCCGCTCTTGGGGGCGTGCCCGGCCTGGATGCGCTTGTAGTGGTTGTAGACCGCGACGGCGAGGGAGCGTTTGGCGGGCTCCTGGCCGATCACGTACTCCTGCAGGAAGTCGAAGATCTCGCGGGGCTTGGGCAGTTCAAAACTGCCCAGGTCAGCTACTTCGGCGAGTTCTTCTTCAATGATCTCGTTACAGAGTTCAATGCACTCGTCGCAGATGTAGACGCCGGGCCCGGCAATGAGCTTCCGGACCTGCTTCTGGCTCTTTCCGCAGAAAGAACACTTCAGCAGATCCGTGCTCTCGCCAATCCGAGCCATATGTGAACCCCTTTAGAATCTTGCTGCCGGCCGTGTTCCACTCCTGCGCAGCGCTGCACCCGTTACTGGAATCACGGACGCGCCTTGGAAGGCGCCAGCCGTGACATGTTCCACTCTAGGTCACTTTGGGCCTGATGGGTGGAAAGCCGACGCCGGTGCGGCCACAAAAGTGGGCCGCACCGGCGTCGGGTACTGCTTTGACGTGATGGCCTGCTACTTGGAAATCGCCTGGGGCTTCATCTTGCGGGAATCCAGCACCTGGTCGATCAGTCCGTACTGCATGGCCTCGGCCGCGGTGAGGATCTTGTCGCGCTCGATGTCGTTGTTGACCTGTTCCGGCGTCCGGCCGGAGTGCTTGGCCAGCGTGTCCTCGAGCCAGGCCCGCATGCGCATGACCTCGGCGGCCTGGATCTCCAGGTCGGAGGCCTGGCCGCCCTGGCCGCCGGAGAGCGAGGGCTGGTGGATCAGGACGCGGGCGTTCGGCAACGCGAGGCGCTTGCCCGGCGTGCCGGCTGCGAGGAGCACGGCGGCGGCACTGGCGGCCTGGCCGAGGCAAACGGTCTGGATCTCCGGGCGGATGTACGTCATGGTGTCGTAGATCGCCGTCATGGCGGTGAAGGAGCCGCCCGGGGAGTTGATGTAAAGCGTGATGTCGCGGTCCGGGTCAGTGGACTCGAGCACCAGCAGCTGCGCCATCACGTCGTCGGCCGAGGCGTCGTCGACCTGGACGCCCAGGAAGATGATCCTGTCCTCGAACAGCTTGGTGTAGGGGTCCTGGCGCTTGAAGCCGTAGGGGGTGCGCTCTTCGAACTGCGGCAGCACGTAGCGGCTGCTCGGCAGGTTACCGGCAGTCGAACCGAAGTTGTAGTTCATGTTCATTGCTCCTGAATTCATTGCTGTCTACGTGCCGGTCAGTTCTCGGTGTCAGCGTCGGTTGAGTCCGTGACTGAGGCGGTGTTGTCGGCGTTGGTTCCGCCGCCGCCGGCCACGGATCCCGCGTGCGCCGCGATCTTGTCGAAGAAGCCGTATTCGAGGGCTTCCTTGGCCGTGAACCACTTGTCGCGGTCGTTGTCCTTGAGGATGGTCTCGACCGTCTGCCCGGTCTGGTCAGCCGTCAGTTCGGCCATGACCTTCTTCATGTGCAGGATGAGCTCGGCCTGGATCTTGATGTCCGAGGCCGTGCCGCCGATGCCGCCGGAGGGCTGGTGCATCAGGATGCGGGCGTTGGGGGTGGCGTAGCGCTTGCCCTTGGTGCCGGAGGAGAGCAGGAACTGTCCCATCGAGGCGGCGAGGCCGGTGGCCACGGTGACGACGTCGTTCGGGATGAACTGCATCGTGTCGTAGATGGCCATGCCGGCGGTGACGGATCCGCCCGGGGAGTTGATGTAGAGGTAGATATCCTTCTCGGGGTTCTCGGCCGAGAGCAGCAGCAGCTGCGAGCAGATCGCGTTGGCGTTCTCGTCGCGGACCTCGGAGCCGAGCCAGATGATGCGCTCTTTCAGCAGGCGGTTGTAAATGTAGTTATCCTGGGCTGCCGGATCGACAGTAGCCATCCGGGGTGCCCCTGCTTGCTGTGACATATGTACTTACCTCTCGCTGGCGACGGTGACGCCACTGGACGACATCACTGAACTTTCCTACATGGACACTAACGGTTTTCCCGGCTCCATTGTGCTCAGGCGCGGGGCTGTTCGCTGACGGCGCACGATTGCCCGGGAGGGTTCATCACCGGCTTAAAAAGCCGCACCCCCGGATCAGCGATCCGGGGGTGCGGCAGGAACTGCGGGAACAGAAAGTGCTAGAACTTCACTGCTGCCGGGTCATCATTCTTCGCGGTCTCGGCTGCTGCTTCCTCGGAAGCGGCGTCCTCGACGACGTCCTCGGACTCGGCTGCCGCCTCGGCTCCAGCCTCGACCGGTGCCTCTTCGCCGCCGGGGCGGACGAAGTCGCTGAGGTCAACCTTGTTGCCCTCGGAGTCCGTAACCTCGGCCTGGCCGAGGACGACGGCCAGTGCCTTGCGGCGGCGGACCTCGGAGACCATCATCGGGACCTGGCCGCTCTGATCGATGATCTGGGCGAACTGGTTCGGGTCCATGCCGTACTGGCCGGCAGTGGTGACGATGTAGTCGATCAGCTCGTTCTGGCTGACGTTGACTTCTTCCTTTTCGGCGATGGCGTCAAGGATGATCTCGTTCTGGAAGGCGCGCTCGGTGTTGGCCTTGACCTCGGCGCGGTGCTCCTCCGTGTCGTGCTCGCCTTCGCCGTGGGCGTTCTCGGCGTTGAAGTGCTGCTCGAGCTGCTCTTCGACGACGGAATCCGGGACGGGGACCGCTACGAGCTCAACGAGCTTGTCGAGGACCTTGTCGCGGGCTTCGACGCCCTGCTCGACAACCTTGGACTCGGCAGCCTGCTTGGCGAGGTCCTCGCGGAGCTCGGCCAGGGTGTCGAATTCGGACGCCAGCTGGGCGAAGTCGTCGTCGGCCTCGGGAAGCTCGCGCTCCTTGACCGACTTGACGACAACCTTGACCTGGGCCGACTCGCCGGCGTGCTCGCCGCCCACGAGGGTGGTGTCGAAGATGGCGTCCTCGTCGGCGCTGAGGCCGGTGACGGCTTCGTCGAGGCCTTCGAGCATGGTGCCGGCGCCGACCTGGTAGGACAGGCCGGTGGCGGAGTCAACCTCGGCGCCGTCGATGGTGGCGGTGATGTCGATCGTCAGGAAGTCCTTGTCGGCGGCCGGGCGGTCCACGGACTTCAGCGTGCCGAAGCGGCCGCGGAGTTCGTCCAGGGCCTTGTCGACGTCGGCGTCGGTGGACTCCGCGGCGGCAACCTCAACCTTGATGCCGGCGTAGTCGGGCAGTTCGATCTCGGGGCGGACGTCAACCTCGGCGTGGAACTTCAGTTCACCGTCGGTGGCGGACGGGTCCGGGACCTCGGTGATTTCGACCTCGGGACGGCTCAGCGGGCGGATGCCGGTTTCCTGAACGGCTGCCTGGTACCAGCCGTTGAGGCCTTCGTTGATGGCAGTCTCCAGCACGTAGCCGCGGCCGACGCGCTGGTCAATGAGCTTGGAGGGGACCTTGCCCTTGCGGAAACCGGGGACCTGGATCTGCGAAGCAACAGTCTTGTATGCCTCTGCGATGCTGGGCTTCAATTCCTCAAAGGGGACCTCAACATTGAGCTTGACCCGCGTGGGGGTGAGGTTCTCGACAGCGCTCTTCACAGTCTAAGTACTCCTGGTTTTTAGGGGGTGGGGTTCTGCACCGCCAAGGGTCTGGCAGTACCTGCAGAGTCGGGGTGACAGGATTTGAACCTGCGACTTCCTGCTCCCAAAGCAGGTGCTCTAGCCAAGCTGAGCTACACCCCGTAAGTGCACAGAACAGTCTACGGTCAAATTGCGCCGGTTTGCACATTTGACACCGGGGCCCTGAATTAGGTTTAGTTGTATCCGGCTTCAACAGCCGCCCGGAAGTCTTGCTGAAGTTCCAGCATGTTCCCGGGGACGTAGCTTAGTGGTAAAGCCTCAGTCTTCCAAACTGATGATGCGGGTTCGATTCCCGTCGTCCCCTCCGAAATATGACAAAGAAGCCCCTCTCCGGAGGGGCTTTTTTCGTATCCGGGTCCCGCACTCCGGTGCTTGCGCACTCCGACTCCCTGGCGTCCGCCCTGGCACGTTCGGCCCGGCCGCGGATCGGGGCTACTTTGACACGGACACGCAGCAACTGGCGGGGCCAGGGACCGGAATCGCAGCCAAAGGCGCCCCGGAGGGACGCCGGCTCACGTCCGATCCGCAGCTGTCCCAGGCCGATGAGTCAGCCGCGCTGGCAGGACGGGCACCAGTAGAGCTTGCGGGCACCGAGGTCGGTCAGGGCCACGGGTGTGCCGCAGTCCCGGCAGTCCAGTCCCTGCCGGCGGTAGACGAAGTGGGATTCCTCCGGGGCGGGAAGGCCGCGGGATCTGCCGCCCGGCGCGGCGCCGGCGGGTCCGCTCCAATAGCGCGGGGGTGTGGTGATGATCCGGCCGTCGCGGACGCCGTCGGACATCATCGCGACGGTGTCGTCCCACAGCTGTCCGGCCGCCTCCGCGGCCAGTCCCCGCCCCGGCAGCCAGGGGTCCAGCCGCTGCCGGAAGAGGAGCTCGGCGCGGTACACGTTGCCGACGCCGGCGATGACCTTCTGGTCCATCAGCAGGGCCGCGAGCGGTGTGCGTTTGGCCAGGACCGCGGCGGCGAAGGCGTCCCGGTCGCCGGGGCCGTTCCGCAGCGGGTCGGGGCCAAGCCGTGCCAGCACGGCTGCCGCCTCCGCTTCCGTGACGGTCTCGCAGGTGGTCGCGCCGCGGAGGTCGGCCCAGCCGTGGGCCCCGGCGAGCCGGACGCGGACGGCGCCGACCGGGGCGGGCGGGCCCTCGTACGCGGCCGGCCCGTCGGCTCCGGCCGCTGCCCCGCCGTCGTCGTAGACCTCCCGCTCCCCCACTTTGCGGGGCGCGCCGATGCTGGACGCGCCCCGGAAACCGGCGTCGCCGCCGAAGTCCCAGGCACCGTACAGGCCCAGGTGGACGTGCAGCAGCAGCCCGTGCTCGAACTCCAGGAAGAGGTGTTTCCCGTGCGCCGCGGAGCCGGTGAGGGCGTGGCCGTCCAGCAGCGCCGCGCCGTGAACGAAGCGGCCCTGCGGGCTGGACACGGCGAGCCGCTCCCCCGTGAAGACGTCCCCGAACTGGCGTGCCAGCCGGTGGACGGAGTGCCCTTCCGGCACTAGGCGATGACCTCGCCGGTGCGCTCATACGCGGCAATCTTGCCGATCCGGCGGACGTGGCGCTCGTCGTTGCTGAAGGGTTCGGCCAGGAACGCCTCGATGATTTCCGTGGCCTCCTCGACGCTGTGCTGGCGGCCGCCGACGGCGACGACGTTGGCGTCGTTGTGGTCGCGGGCCAGCTTCGCGGTGGAGAGGTTCCAGGCCAGCGCCGCGCGCACGCCCTTGACCTTGTTGGCGGCGATCTGCTCGCCGTTGCCGGAGCCGCCAAGGACGATTCCGAGGGCGCTGGTGCCGGCTTCCTGGTCCGCCACGACCGCGAGGGCTGCGTTGATGCAGAAGGAGGGGTAGTCATCCAGGGCGTCGTAGACCTTGGGTCCGTGGTCGATGACCTCGTAGCCTTTGGCGCCGAGGTGGCTGACGAGGTGGGCGCTGAGTTCCATGCCGGCGTGGTCGGTGGCGATGTGCACGCGCGGGAGGTCAGAGGGGGTCACGGCGTATCCGTTCAGTTGGGCAGATCCGTGGAGTCACGTGGGCTGCAGGGCGGTTCTGGGGGCTGTTCCCAGCCTACTAGGGCACGGGCCGGCGGGCGGGCCTGGCCGCCGGGCGGGCTTCACACACCCGCGGCGCCGCCGGGCCGGTGCGCCCGCTCCGCCACCCGTGAGATCACCTGCGCGACATTGTCCGCCGTCGTGGCGCTCCCGCCGCTGACGGTCAGGGTGCGGCCGTCGGAACGGTCGACGACGACTGCCGGTCCGCTGCTGACGAGCAGCGCCGTCGTGGTGCCGTGGCTGCGGTATCCCCAGCCGCCGTAGTCGGCTGCCCTGACCTCTTTCGGCGTCGCCCCCTCGATGGCCGCGGCCGGCACGTCCATCACCCTGACGAAGCCGGCCGCGAAGACCCGCAGCCCGCTCCGGTCCACCCGGATGCGGGCGAACAGGCACGCAGCGGCCAGCAGGGCGAGGGCCACGAGGAGCGCGGCGAGCCACGGCACGGCGATGGTCAGGAGCGCGGCGGGAAGCAGGGTGGCGATCCCGAGCATCACGAAGACCGAGCTGCGGGCGTGGACCCACAGGCTCACCGAGTCGCGGGCCAGGTCGGGGTCGAGCTCGCGGGCCAGGGCTTCGGCCATGGCCCGGTCATCGTCCGTGGACCAGCGTTCGTCGGCTTTGAAGACAAAACCCATGACGACGCCCAGGCCCAGGGCGGCCCCGCTGCCCATGGCGAGGACGGCGACATCCACCCGGGCGTCCCTGGCGTCCGGCAGGCCGAGCTGTCCAACCAGCACGGCGGCGAGGACGGTGGTGACGAACAGGCTCACGAACAGCCCGGCACCCATCATGATCCGGCGCATGATGGCCGGACGGGACAGCGGCACTGCCTGCACCAGCACGGCCCCGCCGAACAGCACGATCATGGCCGCACCCACGCCGACGACCGCCCCAAACGGCGCGAAGTCCGCGGCGGCGCCCTCGACCCAGCGCACGGCCAGCGGCTCGGGCAGATCCGGGCGGAGCAGGACAGCGCACACCACAAACGCCGCGGCGAGCACCAGCGGGAACCCCACGGCGAAGCGCAGCGCCCGGACGTCTACGGAATCCCGAAGCTTTCCCATATCCCCAACGCTACCCCCGGTGATTCGGCCTTAGTACTGTGGTGTGACCCAGGCAACTTGCCAAGCGCCCAACAAGTGAAAGAATGATTTCACAGTACCGAGTTCTCCCATCCCCACGCATCCCTGGAGGCCCCACTTTGCCCGGAATGAACCTGACGCGCACCGAAGCACGCGAGCGCGCCGAACTGATCACCGTCGACTCCTACGAGGTCGAGCTTGACCTGACCCGCGGGGAAAAAGTCTTCGGCGCCACCACCGCCGTGAAGTTCACGGCCAGGCCGGGGTCCTCGACGTTCATCGACGCCGTCACCGACGCCGTGCAGAGTGTGACCCTGAACGGTCGTGAGCTGGACCCGGCGGAGGTGTCCGACGGGATCCGCATCCAGCTGCCGGATCTGGCGGCGGACAACGAGCTGCTCGTCGTCGCCGAGGCCCCGTACATGAACACGGGCGAGGGGCTGCACCGCTTCGTGGACCCGGTGGACCACGAGGTCTACCTGTACACGCAGTTCGAGGTGCCGGATTCCCGGCGGATGTTCGCCGTATTTGAGCAGCCCGACCTCAAGGCCAGCTTCACGTTCACGGTCATTGCCCCCTCGCACTGGGACATCGTCTCCAACTCCCCCACCCCGGTGCCGGTCGAGACGATCCCCGGCACCGACGGCGGCGCCCGCTCCGTCTGGGAATTCACCCCCACGCCGCGGCTCTCCTCCTACGTCACGGCTCTGATCGCGGGGCCGTACCAGTCCGTCCGCAGCGAAGTGGTCTCCGCCGAGGGGAAGGTCACCCCGCTGGGCATCTTCGCGCGCAAGTCCCTGATGCAGTACCTGGACGCCGACAACATTTTTCAGCTCACCCGCCAGGGATTCGAGTTCTTCGAGGCGCAGTTCGGCTGCCCGTACCCGTTCGAGAAGTACGACCAGCTCTTCGTGCCCGAGTTCAATGCCGGCGCCATGGAAAACGCCGGGGCCGTGACCATCCTGGAAGGCTACATCTTCCGCAGCAAGGTCACGGACGCCCAGGTGGAGCGCCGCGCCATCACCGTGCTGCACGAGCTCGCCCACATGTGGTTCGGGGACCTCGTGACGATGCGCTGGTGGAACGACCTCTGGCTCAACGAGTCCTTCGCCGAATACATGTCCCACCTGGCCGCCGTGGAAAACACCCGGTTCGACCGCGCCTGGACCACCTTCGCCTCGGTGGAGAAGTCCTGGGCCTACCGCCAGGACCAGTTGCCCACCACCCACCCGATCTTCGCCGAGATCAACGACCTCGAGGACGTCGAGGTGAACTTCGACGGCATCACCTACGCCAAGGGCGCCTCGGTGCTCCGCCAGCTGGTGGCGTGGGTGGGGCCGGAGGAGTTCATGGCCGGCGTCCGCGAGTACTTCCGCAAGCACGCCTGGCAGAACACCGAGCTCAGCGACCTGATGGCCGAGCTGGAAAAGGCGAGCGGCCGGGACCTGGACCAGTGGGGCCAGCTGTGGCTGGAGACCGCCGGCGTGAACACGCTCAAGTCCGAACTCGCCGTGGGTGACGACGGGACGATCTCGTCCTTCGCGATCCTGCAGTCCGCCACCGAGTCCCAGCCCACCATCCGCCCGCACCGGCTCGCGGTCGGCTTCTACAACCTCACGGCCGCCGGGAAGCTGGAACGGGTCCACCGCGAGGAGCTCGACGTCGCCGGCGGACGCACCGAGGTGCCGTCGCTGGCCGGGCTGGCCCAGCCGGACCTGATCCTGCTCAACGACGACGACCTCGCCTACGCGAAGGTCCGCCTCGACCCGAAGTCCCTCGCCACGGCCACGGCCCACCTCAAGGACTTCAGCCAGAGCCTTCCCCGGACCCTGGTGTGGGGCTCGGCCTGGGACGCGGCCCGCGACGGCGAAACCCCCGCCCGCCGCTACGTGGAACTGATCCTGGCCAACATCGCCGAGGAATCCGACTCCTCGGTGATCCAGGTCCAGCTGCGCCAGCTCGCGACCACACTGAATTTCTATGTGGCTCCGGATCACAAGGAAGCCACCGCGGTGGCCGCCGTCGACCGGCTCTGGGAACTCGCGTCCGGCGTCCCGGCAGGCTCCGACGCGCAGCTGCAGTTCGTCAAGTCCTATGCCCTGCTGGCCCGCAGCGCCGCACAGCTGGACACCGTCTCCGGCCTGCTGGAGGGCGGCCTGACGCTGGAGGGCCTCACCGTGGACCAGGACCTGCGATGGGAACTGATCACCTCCCTCGTCGCCGGCGGCCGCGCCGGGCAGGAGCAGATCGACGCCGAACTCGCGCGCGACAACACCGCCACCGGGCAGAACGCGGCGGCCCTCGCCAAGGCCGCCATCCCGACGGCCGAGGCCAAGGCAGCGGCCTGGGACTCGATTGTGGTCAAGGGCGAGCTGTCCAACGCGCTCCAGGGCTCAGCCGTCAGCGGCTTCACCCGGGTGCTGGACACCTCCCTGCTGGAGCCGTACGCGGAGAAATACTTCGACGCGGTCCCGGGCATCGTCAAGGAGCGCACGCACGCGCTGGCCCAGCAGATCGTCGTCGGGCTCTACCCGGCGCAGCTGACCACGCAGGCGACCGTGGACCGCACGGACGAGTTCCTGGCCGCGCTGCCGGAGGACGGTGCCGCCCTGCGGCGGATGATGCTGGAGAACCGCGACGGCGTCGCCCGCGCGCTGCGCGCCCGCCAGGCCGACGTCGACTAAGGGGTCCTGTCCCGGAGCCCCGCCATCGGTCCCACACCCCAAGTAGCTCGCAGCAAAGGACGTTCTGGGCGCTCTAAACGGCCCCTGCTGCGAGCTACTTGGGCGGGGACGTGTCCTAGGCTGAAGCCATGAGCCTCGACGAGCACCGCTATGCGCTGACAGTCCGCTGGACCGGGAACCTGGGCGAGGGGACGGCGTCCTACCGCGGCTATTCACGCGACCACGACATCGAGATCCCCGGAGTGCCGGTCCTGCACGGTTCCGCGGATCCGACGTTCCACGGCGACCGCACCCGCTACAACCCGGAGCAGCTGCTGCTGGCCGCCCTGTCCCAGTGCCACATGCTGTCCTTCCTGCACGTGGCGGTGAAGCACGGGGTGGTTGTCACGGGGTATGAGGACCGGGCTGAGGGGCTGATGCGGACCAACCGGGACGGCAGCGGACAGTTTGAATCGGTCACGCTCAGGCCCCGGGTCACCCTGGCGGCGCCGGCGGCCAAGGAGCTCATGGAGGAGCTGCACGCCGGGGCGAACCGGGTCTGCTTCATCGCCCGGAGCGTCAACTTCCCGGTGCTGCACGAACCAAGCACGGTGACCGAGGGCCAGGGCCCCTAACGGAGGGCCCGGTATTCGGCCAGGATCCGGCGTTCGGCCTCCTGGCTCATCCCGGCCCTGCGTTCGCGGCCGAGTCCGCGGCGGCGTTCGTCCGCCAGAGTGTCCCGCAGCGTGTCCGCCCAGGGTCGGATGAGCAGCCCGGCGGCCCGGGCCGCGGCACTGCTGCGGGTCGCGAAGCCCTCGTGGCCCGGCGGCAGCCACAACGGCAGCGAGTCCGGACCGGCCCAGTAGTTCGCCCCGCGGGACACCAGCCAGTCCTCCGGAGCGGCGACCACCTCGGCGGAACCGCCGGCGAGCTGGCGCGAGGCCTTGAGATACTCGGCGAACGGCACCGGCTCCCCAACAGCGTTCAGCGTCCCGGTGGTCCCGTTCCGGGCGGCGGTGAGGATCCAGGCCGCAAGGTCGCGGACGTCGATGATCTGGGTGGCGTCCGTGGGGATGCCCGGGACCAGGACGGGGTCCGCGTCCCGGGCGAAGCGGGCCGGCCAGTACCCGTAGCGGTCCGAGCCGTCGCCCGGGCCGCCGATGAGCCCGGCCCGGCAAATGTGGGCCCGGTCCCCGGCGAGTTCAGTGGTCCAGTGCTCGATGGCGGCTTTGGCTTCGCCGTAGTTCCCGGCGCTGAGTTCCGTCCCGGGCGGGAGCGGCGCCAGGACTTCGGCGGCTTCGTCCGCCCCGGCCACGGAATGGTCTGCGTAGACGGAGCAGCTGGAGATGAAGGTCCAGTGCCTGGCGGAGCCGGCCAGCGCCTCAAGTGCCTCCCGCGCCTGGTCTGGGTCCCGGGAAACGTCGACGACGGCGTCCCAGGCCCCCTCGGAGTCGGCGGCCCCGCGTGCGGCGGTATACGCGGCGGCGCCTTCCGCGCGGTCCGCCCGCAACCAGGTGGCGCCGTCCGGGGGCGCGCCAGCGGTCCCGCGCGCCAGGCACGTGACCTCGTGGCCAGCGGCCAGGGCCTGCCGGGCTGTTTCAGCTGAGAGGAAGGCCGTGCCTCCGAGAACCAGGATGCGCATGTGGCTACGCTACGGCGCTAATGTTGAATGAGACCAGAGCGTTATGCGCCCGGCGAACGTCGGCCGCCTCCCATGACGCCTTGCCCGGCGATACCGGCCGGCAGCAGATCCGCAGCAACAAGGAGTACCCCCGAACGATGTTCAGCATGACCACCGAACCCATCACCCCGCCGGACATGTCGGCCATGTCGGAGATCAACGTGGCCGGTGTCCTCATCAGCTTGGGCGTCGGCATCACCGTGTGGCTGGTGGCGTCTTTCATGATCTCCGTCATCACCAAACGCATCGCGGCGGGATCCACCCTGTTCAAGAAGCCGTACTTCCGCTGGGCGGCGCCCGCGCTCCGCGCACTGGACCACGAACGCCGCGTCCAGCGGGCCCACACCATCGGAGCGTTGCTCAGCAGCGTGGTGGGCGTGCTGGTGGCCGTCCTCACCAGCGTGTACGTGCTCAAGAGCCTGAACGTCGACGTGGCGCCGATCCTGACCAGCGTCGGTATCCTCGGTATCGCCATCGGCTTCGGCGCCCAGCAGCTGATCCGCGACTTCCTGGCCGGCATCTTTATCACCATCGAGGACCAGTACGGGATCGGCGACATCATCGAGACCTCAGAGGTGGTGGGCACGGTCGAGGCCATGAACCTGCGGATCACCCGGGTCCGGGCGGAGGACGGCGCCATCTGGTACCTCCGCAACGGCGAAATCCTGCGGGTGGGCAACCGTTCCCAGGGCACCTACATTCCGCCCGTCACGCCGCCGGCGGACGAGGCCGACAGCGCGCCCCAGCAGAAGGCCGGAGAATAGAACCATGACGATTCCCAGCGCCGGCGAACCCCGCCAGCCCAAGCAGCTGCTGCAGAACGACCCGTTCACCCAGCCCGGCTACACGGACAACTTCTACGACGCCGTGGGCGGCCACGAGACTTTCGTGAAGCTCGTCGACGTGTTCTACGACGGCGTGGCGACTGATCCGCTGCTGCGGCCGATGTATCCGGAGGAGGACCTCGGCCCCGCCAAGCGGCGCTTCCTGATGTTCCTGGAGCAGTACTGGGGCGGCCCGACGACGTACGGCGAGGAGCGCGGCCACCCGAGGCTGCGGATGCGCCACATGCCCTTCCGGGTCACCCCGGAGGCCAAGGAGCGGTGGCTGTTCCACATGCGCACCGCCGTGGATGCCCTGGAACTTCCCCCGCTGCACGAGGGGACGCTCTGGGACTACATGGAGCGGGCGGCCCTCTCCATGGTGAACAGCCCCTCCGGAGCCTGAGACCGGTCCGGGGGCGCCGGGTCCCTCGCGGACCGCGATCAGCGCCGCCCGTGCCCCGCGGCCAGCGCGGCGCGCCCGTTGCCGGCGGCATGTACGAGGACGGCGATCACGAGGAACGCGACGAGCACCTGCGCGGTCGTCGCCAGCGCGGCCGCCCAGCCGCCGTCGAGCGTCGGATCGAGGAAGTCGTAGACATACCAGCCGTCGACCGCCCCGCGCAGCCAGGAGAACACGAGGAAGGCGGCGGGGTAGCTGAGCCACAGAAGCGGCCGCGACCAGTTCCCGCGGACGGTCCGGGTGACGAGCAGCCAGTCGAGCGCGACGAACAGCGGAGCGAGCCGGTGGTGCGCGAGCTGGGGCCAGTACATGTCCCAGCTCCACCACGGCTCGTCCGGCGGGGCCACCAGCACGGCGTAGATGATGCCGGTCATCACCAGATAGAAGACCAGCGCGCCGAACAGGTGGTCCCACCACTCCGGCAGCCGGGTCCGGGGCCGGGCGGCGGATGCGATGAGCACGACCCCGAGGACGAGGTTGGACTGGACCGTGAATTCCGAATAGAGCTGGAAGATGTCCACGTCGCTGCCCGGGAGCGTCGCGTCGTATGTCTTTTGGGCGAGGGCGACAAGAACAAAGGCGCCGACCGCGCAGCGGAGCATGCGGATCCAGCCCCGGTCCGGATGCAGCGCATCATTGAAGCCGAGGTGTCGCTCGACCGGGGGATCCAGCACCGATATGCCGCTCATGCGCCCAGTCAATCAGGCCGGCCGCCGCTGTCGAAGGACCTAAAGTCCCGAACCGGTGCGGGCCAGGACGTGCCCGCGGGCGCCGCTGAGCCGGAACCAGCGACCGGCCCGGTAGAGCTGCTGCTCGCCGTCGGCGAGGAAGCCGAGGGTGAGGGCCGCGAAGGCGGCGCCCAGCGGAAGCCCGCCGGCGCCCGGCAGCTCCCGTCCCCAGACCGCGGCGCGGGCGTTGTTGACGATCAGGGCTCCAGGTTTGTCCGGGATGATGGCGGCGATCTCGGTAATGCCGGCTTCGGCAGACCGGCGCAGCGCGGCGTCCTGCAGCGTGGCCACGGCTTCCCACCCGGTGCGGGGCGCACCGACGCCGGCCCAGGATTCGGTGACGGTCACCGGCGGTAGCGGCAGCTCGACGTCGTTCTCCCCCGCGCGTGCCAGCCGGTCCAGCACCGCCGAGATCGGGACGGTGACATCCGTGTCCGCCGGCTGCGCCAGGGCCATGGTCCGCAGCCCGAGGATCGTCGGTGTCGATTCCCCCAGCAGCCGCGGCCGCAGCACACACACGTAGGCGGCCAGCACCGGGCCGGACGCCTGAAGACGGATGGCGCCGTCGTCGATGGACCTGGCACGGGTGGCGAAGGTGCGCAGATCGGCGAGGTCGCGGGGATCGGTGAACTGCAGGGGCTGGGTTAGGACGTCAGACACAATATCGACTCTACCGGCTGTGCCTCTTTGGGGCGGTGCCGGAGTGACGTCTAGAGTCGAACCATGACTGAAGCCGAAGCCGGATTGCAGGGGCCGCCGACACAGGACCCCACCTCCTCGCTCCTCCAACTGTTGAACCTCGGTGAGCTGGAGGGTGCCCGGACGGATGAGGACATTTTTATGGGTCCCTCGCAGCAGCAGCCCCGGCACCGCGTGTTCGGAGGCCAGGTGCTTGCCCAGTCCCTGATCGCCGGGAGCCGGACGGTTCCCGAGGGGCGGGGCGTGCATTCGATGCACGGATACTTCCTGCGCCCGGGAGACGCCAACAAGCCGATCACCTTCGGTGTCCAGCGGCTCCGGGACGGCCGCTCGTTTTCGGCGCGGCGTGTCCACGCATACCAGGAGGGCATGCCCATCCTGTCCATGATCGCCTCGTTCCAGGACGAGGACGAGGGAATCGAGCACCAGTCCGAGATGCCGGCCGGCATCCCCGGGCCGGAGTCGCTGCCCAGCACGGCGGACCTGCTGGGCAAGTACGACCACCCCGTGGCCCGCCACTGGGCCTACGAGCGGCCCTTCGACATCCGGCACGTCGACCCGGCCCTGTACGTCTCGGCCAAGGGCGACAAGGAACCGCGCAATGCCGTCTGGATGAAGACGTTCGGTCCCATGCCGGACGATCCGGGACTGCACCGCGCCGCCCTGGCCTACGCGAGCGACTACACCATCCTGGAGTCGATCCTCCGCAAGCACGGGATGAGCTGGATTACTCCGGGCATGTCGGTGGCGAGCCTGGACCACGCCATGTGGTGGCACCGGCCGGTCCGGGTGGACGAGTGGCTGCTGTACGTGCAGGAATCCCCCAGCGCCCAGGGCGCCCGCGGGCTGGCGACCGGCAGGATCTTCAGCCGCGACGGACTCCATGTGGCCACCGTGGCGCAGGAGGGCATGATCCGGGTTCCGACGGACCTCAAGAACAAGGTCAAGGGCGCCGTCCAGTCCAAGGTCCTGCAGCACCAGATGCGCAAGGCCGAACGCGCCTGAACCCACCACGCCTGATCCACCGCGCCTGATCCACTGCGCCGCGGATCCTGCCTACAGGTGACAGACGAAAGGCCGGCTCCCCCATTGGGGAGCCGGCCTTTTCCTGTTCCGCGTGGTGCCTTGCGGGCTTAGTCGCGGGTGAGGCGGCGGTGGGTCACGCGGTGCGGCTTGGCTGCATCCGGGCCCAGGCGCTCGACCTTGTTCTCCTCGTAGGATTCGAAGTTGCCCTCGAACCAGTACCACTTCGAGGGGTTCTCCTCGTCGCCTTCGTAGGCGAGGATGTGGGTGGCCACCCGGTCCAGGAACCAGCGGTCGTGCGAGACCACAACGGCGCAGCCCGGGAATTCGAGCAGGGCGTTTTCGAGGCTGCTGAGCGTTTCGACGTCGAGGTCGTTAGTGGGCTCATCAAGGAGCAGCAGGTTTCCGCCCTGCTTGAGGGTCAGCGCGAGGTTCAGGCGGTTGCGCTCACCGCCGGAGAGCACCCCGGCCTTCTTCTGCTGGTCCGGGCCCTTGAAGCCGAAAGCGGCGACGTAGGCACGGGACGGCATTTCGACGTGGCCGACCTGGATGTAGTCGAGACCGTCCGAGACAACTTCCCAGAGGGTCTTGTTCGGGTCGATGCCGCCGCGGCTCTGGTCGGCGTAGGAGATCTTGACCGAGTCACCGATCTTCAGCTCGCCGCCGTCGAGGGGCTCAAGCCCGACGATGGTCTTGAACAGGGTGGTCTTGCCGACGCCGTTGGGGCCGATGACACCGACGATGCCGTTGCGCGGCAGGGTGAAGGACAGCCCGTCGATCAGGGTGCGGTCCTCGAAGCCCTTTTGCAGGTTCTTCGCCTCCAGGACGAGGCCGCCCAGGCGCGGTCCCGGCGGGATCTGGATCTCTTCGAAGTCCAGCTTGCGGGTGCGGTCGGCTTCGGCAGCCATTTCCTCGTACCGGGCCAGGCGGGCCTTGGACTTGGTCTGGCGGCCCTTGGCGTTGGAACGGACCCACTCGAGTTCTTCGGTGAGGCGCTTGGCCTGCTTGGCGTCCTTCTTGCCCTGGACTTCCAGGCGGGCGCGCTTCTTCTCGAGGTACGTGGAGTAGTTGCCCTCGTAGGGGTACAGGTGTCCGCGGTCCACTTCGGCGATCCACTCGGCCACGTGGTCGAGGAAGTACCGGTCGTGGGTGACGGCGAGGACAGCGCCGGGGTAGCTGGAGAGGTGCTGCTCGAGCCAGAGCACGCTCTCGGCGTCGAGGTGGTTGGTGGGCTCGTCGAGGAGCAACAGGTCCGGCTTCTGGAGCAGGAGCTTGCAGAGGGCGACGCGGCGGCGCTCACCACCGGAGAGCAGGGTGACGTCCGCTTCCGGCGGCGGGCAGCGGAGGGCGTCCATGGCCTGCTCGAGCTGGGAGTCGAGGTCCCACGCGTCGGCGGCGTCGATCGCTTCCTGCAATTGACCCATTTCCTCAAGGAGGACATCGTAGTCAGCGTCGGGGCTGGCCATCTCTTCGGAGATCGCGTTGAAGCGCTGGATCTTGCCGATGATCTCGCCGACACCTTCCTGGACGTTGCCCAGGACGGTCTTGTCCTCGTTCAGCGGCGGTTCCTGCAACAGGATGCCTACCGTGTAGCCGGGGCTGAGCCGGGCCTCACCGTTTGAGGGAGTGTCCAGTCCGGCCATGATCTTGAGAATGGTGGACTTACCTGCACCATTCGGGCCCACGACGCCAATCTTGGCCCCCGGGAAGAAGGACATGCTTACGTCATCGAGGATGAGTTTTTCGCCAACGGCCTTGCGGGCCTTGGTCATTGTGTAGATAAATTCCGCCATGCCTACAAATCTAGTGGTTCCGCCGGGATAACTCACATTCATGCCGTCGGCATCCACCACCTGCCGCGGCCCGGTGCCGGCCCCACGGGGCGTGACGCCGGCGCTGGCCGGTCAGGCGGCCGCCCCTTTCAGTTCGCCGGTTTCCTCATCGAGCTCTTCCTCTTCGCCGCTGATGTCGTCGACGAAGACACCGCGGGCGGCGGGCCCGTCGTCGTCGTTGTTCTCGTCGTAGTCCTGGTCGCCCTCCTCGCTCCCCTCACGGTTGCCGTCCGGCGGGAGCGCCGGCGCGCCCGAGGGTCCGCCAGCGGCCTGCGGACCGCTGGCGGCCGTGCGGATGAAGTTGGCCGAACCCCACGTGAGGTCGTGACCGACGGAGTCGGCGTCGATTTCAGCCGAGTGATAAATCCGGCCGTCATGTTCCCAGCTCCGCAACTTGAGCCGTCCGACGACGATGACCTTCTGGCCCTTCTTGACGCTGCAACCGATGTTTCCGGCCAGTTGCCGGTATCCCTGGACCCTGAACCAGTTGGTGTTCCCGTCAATCCAGGCGTTCGTGGTGCGGTCGTAGCGCCGTTCGGTGGAACCCAACCGGAAGTTCGCCGTCGCCACACCGCCGGGCGTCGTCGAACTCTTGGGCTCGGTGGCAACGAAGCCACGGACCGTGATGTTCTCGCTCATGCTCATGTCCTGTCTCGAAATGTCGTGCCCTAGCAGGCTCTTTCAGCTTCGCGCCAAGGACGACCCTCGGCGAGGTCCCAGATGCGCCATGTGGATAACCGGCCCCCTTCCGTCGGCCAGGGCTAGCTGCCGAACGCCCATGCGCGTGCCGGCGAGGCCGCGCGTTTCGGAGCGGCCGGGTGTTGCTGACGGCGGACGCCCGCAGGGCAATGTAAACTTTTTGAGGCGTCCCCCGGCAGCAACCGGGCGGGTACGCCGGTACGCCCCAGTAGCTCAGGGGATAGAGCAGCGGCCTTCTAATCCGCCGGTCGGGGGTTCGATTCCCTCCTGGGGCACCAGAGCGCGGTTCTGGCCTGCCGGACTTTCCGCAGGCCAGAACCGCGATCCCCACAGGCCCGGGCGCCCACGCACGCAGCGGCGCCGCTAAATCCATTTGTTGCGCTTGAACGTCCAATAGAGCAAGCCGCCCATGACGATCATCAGTCCCAGTGCCATCGGGTAGCCGAAGACCCAGTCCAGTTCGGGCATGCTGCGGAAATTCATTCCATAGATCGTGCCGATCAGCGTCGGTGCGAACAGGATGGCCGCCCACGCGGAGATCCGTTTGACCTGCTCGTTCTGGGCGTAGCTCGACTCCGTCAGCAGGCGCATTTCGTCGTTCTGCCGCTGGGCCACGAGCGCTGCGTTGACGGCGAGGGCGTTTTGCAGCAGGGCGCGGAAGGCCGCGACCCGGTCACTGAGCCGCAGCACATGGTCCAGGACGTCCCGGTAGTGGTCCTGCAACTCGGGGCGCGGCTGGTGGTCCGGGGCTTCGGCCATCAGTGACTGCAGGATCATGGTCAGGGGTGCCGTCGCCCGCTGGAACATGATGACCTGGCGGGAGAGTTCGTAGATCCGCCGCGACACGCCCGGGTCGGCGGCGAACAGTTCATCCTCGATTTCGTCGACGTCGTTTTCCAGGCCGGCAGCGACCGGCTCGTACTCGTCCACGACCTGGTCCAGGATCGCGTAGAGCACGGCGTCCGGACCCAGCGCCAGGAACTCAGGCTGGGATTCCATCCGGCGGCGGACCCGGGCGAGGTCCGGTGATTCGGCCCGGCGGACGGTGACCACAAAATCCGCCCCGCGGAAGACGTGGATTTCGCCGAACTCAACCTTCTCCAGGTCGTCAAGGTAGCGGGCCGGGCGTAGCACCAGGAAGAGCGTTTCGCCGTAGTGTTCCAGCTTGGCCCGCTGATGGCCGGCGAGCGCGTCGTCCACGGCCAGGTGGTTGAGGTCGAATTCCTCGGCCACGGACAGCAGCTCTGCCGCGTCGGGCCGGTAGAGCCCGATCCACGCCATGCCCTGTCGCTGCCGCAGGATGAAGTACGTCTCGTCCAGGTTCTCCGGGTCCGCGGTCCGGTAACCGTTCACGTACACCGCGTTGTCGATAATCACGGCAGCGCCTCCTCCACCAGGCATTCCTTGGCTGCGACGCTATACCGTCGTCCGCCCCGTGCCAACAGCCCGTATCCGCTGCCCACCATCTGCCGCAGCGCGCCCTCCGCGCGCATAACCGCCCGTCAGGCATCGGCACTCTTAGGATGGAGTGGACCGGCAGGACACCAGGGACAGCCTGTGCGTTCTGCCCGCAACTGAAAGGTACGGCCGCCATGACCCAGACACCCCGCGGATTTGACCCCCACGATCCCAACAGTCCCAACGGCGCGTCGCCCACCCGCTCCCCCGGGGCGGCTGACCAGTATCCGGAGGCGGCTGACGTCCCGGCCGGGTCCGCCGAGGCGGGGTACACCACCGGCGTCCCCGCGGGCGGCACCGATCTTGTGTCCGGGGCGCCGGCTGCCGCAGCGCCGGCGCCGATCGAGGAACCCTCCCGGACCGGGACGCCCGAAACACCGGCGCCCGCCCCGGAACCGCGCCAGGTGACCCGCGCCGGTATGGTCTGGGCCGCGGTTGCCTGCGCGCTGGTGGTGCTGATCCTGCTCATCGCCTTCATCCTGCAGAACCAGGAATACGTGCAGGTGAAGTTCTTTGGCCTCCAAGGCTCCGTTCCGCTGGGCATTGCCCTGTTCATCGCGGCCGTCGGCGGCGGAGTGCTCGTCGCCATCGCCGGGGCCGCCCGCATCATTCAGCTGCGGGTCGCGGCGCATCGGGAACGCGCCAGCCGTCAGACCGGCACGGGGACGCGAAAGCGCTGACACCGGCAGGAGCTGACCTTTCCATGGGTGATCCAGACCCCCGCGGGCAGGGAGCCCTGAGCACCGCGGCGGCGGACTGGCCCGACGTCGAGCGCCTCTTCGGCGTCCGCGGCGAGCCGTCGGGCTGCTGGTGCCGCTTCTTCGCCCTCACGGGAACGGATTGGTCGGCGTCCACCCCGGAGCAGCGGAAAGGCCAGTTGCGGGCCAGGTTCGACGGCGGCGGCCCGGCTCCGGGGGTGCTGGCCTTCCGCGGCGGGAACCCGGTCGGCTGGTGCGCCGTCGAGCCCCGCGGCTGCTACCCCAGGATCCTGCGTTCGAAAGTTCTGACAACGGCGGCCCCTGAGGCGGTCCCGGACCCCGGCGGGCAACAGCTGTGGTCCGTGAGCTGTTTTGTGGTCTCACCCGGCCAGCGGCGGACCGGAGTGGCCCGGGCGCTGCTCGCGGCCGCCGTCAGGCACGCCTTCGCCCACGGCGCGACGGTGGTGGAGGGATATCCGGTCGACCCCGCGCAACGGCCCAAGGCCGGCTCTGCCGACCTCTATCACGGCACCCTGGGGCTGTTCCTGGCTGCCGGATTCGACGTCGTCAGCGACGCGGTGCCCGGCCGCGCCGTCGTCCGCCTGCCGGCGCCGCCACAGGGCGCCGCCACCGTTCCGTAAGGAGGCGCCGGCACCGTCCCCTAAGGCAGGGTCAGGATGACCGGCCCGTCCTTCGTGATGGCCACGGTGTGCTCGCTGTGGGCCGCGCGGCGGCCGTTGGCCGAGCGGAGGGTCCACTCGTCGTCGTCGTGGAAGTAGTCGTCCTTGCCGCCCAGGATCAGCATCGGCTCAATCGCGATGACCAGCCCCTCGGTCAGTTTGATGCCGCGGCCGGGCCGGCCGTCGTTGGGAACGTGCGGCTCGGCGTGCATGGTCCTGCCGATCCCGTGGCCGCCGTGGTCTGCCAGCAGCCCGTAGCCGGCGCGCCGGGATGCCCCGCCGATCGCGTAGCCCAGGTCCCCCATCTTGTTCCCGATCCGGGCAGCCTCGATGCCGCGGGCCAGGGCGGCCTCGGTGGCGTCGATCAGGGCCAGGTCCACGGGATCGGCGGTGCCCACGATGAAGCTGACCGCAGCGTCCCCGCACCAGCCTTCCAGGAACGCCCCGCAGTCCACGCTCAGCAGGTCGCCGTCCCGGAGCCGGTAGTCATTGGGGATGCCGTGCACCACGGCATCATTGACGGACGTGCAGATCACCCCGGGAAAGGGCACCGAGGCCCACCGCGGCTGGTAGTTCAGGAAGGCCGGCGTCGCCCCGGCGTCGGCAATGGCCGCCGCGGCCAGCTCGTCCAGTTCCTTCAGGGACACGTCGACGGCGGCAGCCTCCCGGACGCGTTCCAGCGTATTGGCCACCACCCTGCCGGCTTCGCGCATCAGGGCAATCTCGGCGGGACTCTTGATCATCGACATGCCTTCAACTCTAGGCCAGCCGAGGCGTGGCTAAAGTTGCCCCATGGCCAACCGTGAACTCATCTCCGCGATCCGATCGGCGCTGCGGGCCGCCGCCGATCCGGCCCGGGCTGCGGGGGCACAGGCCTACCTGAAGTCCGAGATGCCCTCGCTGGGCGTCCGCGTGCCTGAGGTCCGGCGGATCGTGAAGGACGCCGCCAAACAGCTGCCGCCCGGTTCCCTCCCAGAATTGCAGTCCACCGCGCTGGAGCTGTGGCGCGGCGCCAGCTGGCGGGAGGAACGCTACGCCGCCATCGACCTCACCGGCCTGAGGCTGGCCGCCGGTGAGATGAGCATGCTGCCGCTGTACGAGGAAATCATCCGCAGCGGCGCCTGGTGGGACCTGGTGGACGGGGTCTCACACCGGCTCTGCGAGCTGCTGCAGAGCCACCGGGAGGACATGTCCATCGTGCTCCGCCGCTGGAGCACGGACGCGGACTTCTGGATCCGGAGGGCGGCCATCACGGCGCAGCTGGGCGCCAAATCCGCGACGGATCCTGCCCTGCTCGCGGCCGTCATCGAACCCAACCTCGCCGACCGCGAGTTCTTTATCCGGAAGGCGATCGGCTGGGCCCTGCGTGACTACGCCGCGACGGATCCGGACTGGGTCCGGGCCTTCGCGGCGCGGCACGGCGAGGCGCTGAGCCCGCTCTCCCGCCGGGAAGCCCTGCGGAAACTCAGATAACCGGGCGGGTGGTGACCGGTTCCTCGGACTTGCTGAAGAGCAGCTTGGTCTTGGGGTCGAGGAAGATCAAATAGAGGGCGAAGAGCAGGGCAATGATCGCGGCGGCGTTGCGCGCCAGGGCCAGCGCCAGGCCGAGATCCGCTGTCTGCAGGTAGGGGAACACTTCCAGCTGGTCCGAAATCGCGTACACCATAAAGAACGACACGATGAAGTACAGGGCCTTGACCTGCCAGTCGTCGCGGATGCCGGTGACGGCGAAGAGCGGAATAAGCCAGACGACGTACCAGGACTGGATCATCGGGGCCAGGACGACGACGGCGGCGAACGCCAGGGTGAGGCGGCGGATCAGCCGGTCGTAGTCGCCGCGGAAGATCTGCCATGCGATGATGCCGAGCGCCAGCAGCTTGCCGGCGTCATACACCCACTTCGCCAGCCCCCAGCCGTCGAGTCCGAAGGCGTTGAAGATGGAGGCGACCACCAGGCCCAGCAGCCCGACCGGGGCGTACCAGATCCAGATGCTGCCCGGGGCGGAGAGGCCGTTGATCCAGCCGAAACCGAAGCCGTTGACCAGGCTCATGGCGTACAGCAGGCCCAGGCTGATCCCGGCGGTGAGCCCCCAGAACACGAACTTCCGCGGCCAGCTGGCGTTCTTTCCCGCCCAGAGGAGGCCGATGAAGGGCAGGAAGACGATGGTGATGGGCTTGACCGAGATGGACAGGGTGACCAGGACCAGGCCGAGGATGACGCGCCGGGTGGCGCAGTAGTACAGCCCGGCCAGGGCCAGTCCGATCATGAGGGCGTCGTTGTGGACGCTGGCGATGAAGTTGGTGAGGAAGAGCGGGTTGGCGGCGGTCAGCCACAGGGCGCGGTGCGGGTTGACCCCGTGCAGTTCGGCGAGCTTGGGCACGTAGATGATGCACAGCACGATGCCCACCAGTGCGGCGAGGCGGAACAGCATGATGCTGGCTTCCGGGTGCACGTTGGTGGACCAGACGACCAGCTGCTCGATCCAGAGGAAGAGCTGTCCGTACGGCACCGGCGCCTCGGTCCACATCTTGTCGGCCCCGAGCTGGAAATAGTTCGACAGCGCGGAGATGCCGTTTTCGTACGGGTTGAAGCCCTCCACCATCAGGCGGCCCTGCCCGATATAGGCGTACACGTCGCGGCTGAACAGCGGTACGGAGAACATCAGGGGCAGCCCCCACAGGACGACCGCCTGCAGCGTGGCCTTGCGGGCCTCCGCTCCCCAGACCCGCACCCGCTGGCCGAGCCTGAGCCAGGCGCGGACGAGCAGCATCCCGCCGACGGCCAGCAGCACAATGCACAGGGCGACGCCGACGGCTTCGGTACGCATCCAGATGAACAGCGGAATGCGGCGGAGCTCGGAAGCCGGCGCAAGCCAGCCCACGCCGAGCGAACCGATCGCCATCAGCAGGGAACCGACGAATCCCGCCAGCAGCGGTGAACGGGCATTGTCCACTTCAGCAGCGGTTGCCGCCGGGGACGTGCCGGCAGCCGTTTTCCCCGCCGCAGGCACAGGCACCGTCATCTCAGGATCGTCCAATCTGTTGTGGGGCTCTTCCGCGCGCTCTGCCAGCCGTGGGAACCGGCCCGGGGCACGCCGCGACGACGAAAAATTTTCGACGCCCGCGTACCCGAAATCCTAACATCGGGCTGCCCTGCGGTGCCGGAACGGTAGGCTGGGCGCGTGCCTATATCTAATGAACGCATCGTCTGGATCGACTGCGAAATGACCGGCCTGGACACCATCAACGACGCCCTCATCGAGGTGGCCGCGCTGGTGACGGACTCGGAGCTCAATATCCTCGGCGACGGAGTCGACGTCGTCATTAAGCCAGATGACGCCGCGCTGGCGCAGATGAACGACTTCGTCCGCGACATGCACACCCGCTCCGGGCTGCTGGCGGAACTCCCGCACGGCAAGACCATGGCGGAGGCCCAGACCATCGTGCTGGACTACATCAAGAAGTGGGTGCCGGAGCCCAAGAAGGCCCCGCTGGGCGGCAACTCGGTGGGAACGGACCGTGTCTTCCTGGTCCGTGACATGCCGGACATCGTGGAGCACCTGCACTACCGGGTCATCGACGTGAGCACCATCAAGGAACTGTCCCGGCGCTGGTACGCGCGGGCCTACTTCCAGTCTCCCGCCAAGCTCGGCGGCCACCGGGCCCTCGGCGACATCCAGGACTCCATTGACGAGCTGCGGTACTACCGCGAGGCCGTTTTCGTCCCCGCCCCGGGGCCGGACAGTGCCACGGCGCAGCGGATCGCCAGGAAAGTCATGGGCGGCGTCGCGGAGGAACCGGCACCCGCCGAGGCGTCCTCCGCGACCCCGTCGCAGTAGCGCCTGTGCCGACCTCGCGGCTGACCCCGCGGCCGGCCCCCGCCCCGCCCGCGGGAGTAATCTGCGCCACGTTTGCGGAAAATTTTGGTGAAAACCCGAAAAGTGGCAAAAGCAGCCCCGAAGAGCAGGTAAGCTATTTGTCGTTGCCTTTTCAGCCAGCCGGTTAGCCGGAAGGCATGGCGGGGCACATGGTGGGCGTAGCTCAGTTGGCAGAGCGCCTGGTTGTGGTCCAGGAGGTCGCGGGTTCAACCCCCGTCGCTCACCCTCATGAAGGACGGCAGTAATTGTCCGACCTTAGACGAAGGCCGTACCGGATATCCGGTGCGGCCTTTGTTGTCTGTCCATGGAACCGTGAACGGAAGGAACCGCAGTGAAGCGCACGCTTTTTGAAGAAGACCACGAGATGTTCCGTGAGATGGCTGCCGAGTTCAACACCCGCGCCGTGGCACCCCACTACGCCCAGTGGGACCAGGATCACATGATGTCGCGGGACCTGTGGACCTCGGCCGGCGAGCAGGGCCTGCTGGGCCTGGCCGTTCCGGAGCAATTCGGCGGCATGGGCATGAACGACTACCGCTTCCGCGCCGTGCTGGACGAGGAGTTCGCCAAGAGCAACCACCTCGCGGTGGGCCTGGCCTTCCACCTGCACGATGACATGGTCCTCCCCCACCTGCTGGCCTACGGCTCCGACGACCTCAAAGGCCGCTGGCTTCCCGGCATGGTCTCGGGCGAGACAGTCACCTCGGTCGCCTGGACCGAGCCCGGCGCGGGTTCGGACCTCCGCGGCATCCGCACCAAGGCGGTGCGCGACGGCGACGACTGGCTGATCAGCGGCCAGAAGACCTTCATCGGCAACGGCATCTCCGGCGACGCCTCCCTGGTCCTGGCCCGCACCGACGGCGGCAACGGCCGCGGGAACCACAACTCCTTCTCCCTGTTCATGGTCGGCAAGGGCGAGGGCTACAACACCGGCAAGCAGCTGGACAAGATGGGCCTCAAGGCCTCGGACACCGCGGAACTGTTCTTCGACGATGTCCGGGTTCCGCACGCGGACCTCGTCGGCGAGGAGGGCAAGGGCCTGCAGTACGCCGCCGAGCAGCTCCCGCAGGGCCGGCTCGCGATCGCAGTGGCAAGCTCCGCCGTCGTCCGCGCCATCTACGAGGAGACCGTCAGCTACACGAAGGACCGCAACGCCTTCGGGGAGCGGATCATCGACTTCCAGAACAGCCGCTTCGAACTCGCCGACATCCTCACCGAGGTCGAGGTCACCGAAACCTACGTGGACCAGGCCATCCGTGCCTTCAACGCCGGAGAGCTCGACGCCGCCTCCGCCGCCCGCGCCAAACTGTGGGCGTCCGAGCGCGCCAAGTCCGTCACGGACCGCTGCCTCCAGCTCTACGGCGGCTACGGCTACATCCTGGAATACCCCGTGGCGCAGGCCTTCCTGGCGGCCCGGCTGCTGACCATCTTCGGCGGCACCAACGAAATCATGCGCGACGTCGTCGGCCGCACCATCGCCGACTGACCCGCCGTTCACCACAGCACCAGAGGAACTTCACTGACATGACCGTTCTGCCCATCACGATCTGGGGCGAGCCCGTGCTCCACCGCCGGGCCGCCGAGGTTGAAGTCTTCGACGACGAGCTCCGGACCCTGATCGCCGACATGTTCGAGACCAACGACGCCGCCAACGGCGTCGGTCTCGCCGCGCCCCAGGTCGGGGTGGGCAAACGGCTGTTCATCTACAAATACGACAACGACGACGGCGCCCCGCCCTCCGGCGCCGTCGTCAACCCGGTACTGACCCTCTCCAAGATTTCCGGCGCCCTGCCGGATCCGGACGAGGAGGAGGAAGGCTGCCTGTCCTTCCCCGGCGGGCAGTACCCGCTCAAGCGCGCGGAATGGGCCCGGGTGCAGGGCTTCGACGGGGACGGCAAGCCGGTCGATTTCGAGGCGACGGGCTGGTTTGCCCGGGTGATCCAGCACGAATACGACCACCTCGACGGCAAGCTCTACGTCAACCGGCTGATCGACCGCTACGCCCGCAAGGCCATGAAACAGGCCAAGAAGAGCGGCTGGGGCGTTCCCGGGCTGACGTGGATGCCGGGCGTGGACCCGGACCCCTTCGGGCACTAGGGTCCGGTTTAATTCTCCCGATCTACTTCTCTCCGGTGACTTCTGCCGGCCTACGGCTCCCGGCCGACGGCGGCCAGGATCGCCGCCCCCAGTTCGGCCGGCCTGGTGAACTGGGGCCAGTGCCCGGTGGGCAGGTCCACGTAGTCGACGTCGCGGACCCGCCCGAGTTCGGCGACGTACGGGTGCCCGGCCGCGATCATTTCGATCAGCATGGCGGACGGGAACTCGCAGGCGATGACAGTGGCCGGGACGTCGAAGCGGGCCTCGTTGTGCAGCCGCTGCTGGTCCTGGGCCACGCCCTTCGGCTGTGGGACCGCGCGTGCCCGGAACATGGCCCGCAGCTCCTCGTTGAGGTCGGTGAGGTCCTCGTCCTCGAACAGCTCCCAGGGCGGGAGCGGCACGTCGTCGCCGTCCTCCGGCAGCTCGTCATTGATGACGCCGCCCTCGCCGAGCGGACCGCTGTCCACGTAGATGGCCCGGACCACCCGGTCCGGGCGGGCGTCGACGGCGCCGTGAATGATGGCACCCCCGCCCGAATGGCCCACCAGGACCACCGGGGCATCGAACGCGTCGATCGTGGCCACGACGGCGTCGATGTGGGTGCGCAGGCCGATGCCGGCGCGCGGCGCGTCGGCCGATTCCAGCCCGGGCAGGGTCAGCGGGTGGACCTGATGCCCGGCGGCGGCGAGCGGCGGAGTCACCTCCTCCCACGACGAGGCGTCCAACCAGAATCCGGGAACCAGGATGATGTCCATGCCGGTACCCTACCCGCCCCGGACCGCGGGCGGCACGGTCCGGGGCGAAAAACCTCCATCCGGCATAGGACAACTACCCCTCGCCGGATTTCTGCAGTATCGAGGCGTGGTCCGGAACGTACCGGAACAACTCCCGGGGCGGGCGCGTGTAGTTGACGGCCTTGGGCCTTTCCGGCAAGGTCACCTGCTCCGTCCGGACCTCCGTGTAGTCGATGCTGGAGAGCAGATGGGCGATCATGTTGATCCGGGCCCGGCGCTTGTCCTCCGCCTCGACCACGTACCAGGGCGATTCGGCGGTATCTGTCTGCATGAACATGTCGTCCTTGGCGCGGGAATAGTCCTCCCAGCGGAGGATAGACTCCCGGTCCATCGGCGAGAGTTTCCATTGCCGCATCGGGTCATCCAGCCGGGACTTGAAGCGCCGTTCCTGCTCCGCGTGGCTGATTGAAAACCAGTATTTGAACATCAGGATGCCGTCCTGGACCAGAAGGCGTTCAAAGACCGGGCACTGGGCCATAAAGCGCTTGTGTTCCGCGGGCGTGCAGAATCCCATCACGTGTTCGACGCCGGCCCGGTTGTACCAGGAGCGGTCCATCAGGACGATCTCGCCCGCGGCGGGCAGATGCTGCACGTAGCGCTGGAAATACCATTCACCGCGCTGCCGGTCCGTCGGCGCGGGCAGCGCCACGATGCGGGCGACGCGCGGATTCAGGTACTCCGTCAGCCGCTTGATCGCGCTGCCCTTGCCGGCGGCGTCGCGTCCCTCAAAGATCACCAGCACACGCGCCCCCGTGCTCCGGACCCATTCCTGCAGCGCGACGAGTTCGGCCTGGAGCCGGAAGAGTTCGGCCTCATAGACGCTCAGGGGCAACCGCCCCTTGCGTCCCTTGGCGCCCTTCCGGCCGGACTTATTCTTGCCGGCGCCGGACTTGCCGGCGGCGTCCTTGCCGGAGCCGGACTTGCCGGCGCCGTCCTTGCCATGTGCCATGGTTCCCGTTCCACTCGTTGCGGCGGACTTTCGTGTCGCCAGTCCTGCCGCGCCCATTCTCGCCGAGCGGGCGACTGCGGCACAAGGGGACCTCCTGCCGGGGACACCGGCAACCTCAGGCTCCTATGCTTGGGCCATGGAAGCCCCCCGACCGATGCCGATGCAGCCCATTCTCACACTCACCGTCAACCCCGCCCTGGACGTCAGCACCACGACTGAGCAGGTCATCAGCGGCCACAAGCTGCGCTGCGGCACCAGCCGCCTCGACCCGGGCGGCGGCGGTGTGAACGTGTCCCGGGTGGTCCAGCGCCTCGGCGGCCGGACCCTGGCGGTCTACACTGCCGGGGGACCCACCGGAGAGGCGTACCGCCGGCTCATCGAAGCCGAACGCGTCCCCACCCTCGCCGTGCCGATCCAGGGAAGCACCCGTCAGGACTTCACCGTCGATGAGACGACGACGGGCAAGCAGTTCCGCTTCGTGCTGCAGGGCCCCGAATTGAGTGAGCCCGAGTGGCGTCTGTGCCTGGCACTAGTGGCGGATTCGATTCCCGCGGGCGGGTATGTCGTGGCCAGCGGAAGCCTGCCGCCAGGCGTCCCGGAGGATTTCTACGCCCGGGTGGCCAGGCTGGCGCGGCAGCAAGATGCGCGCTGTATCGTGGACGCCTCCGGACCGGCCCTGGCCGAGGCCCTCGCCGAAGGGGTCTTTCTGGTCAAGCCGAGCCGGCGGGAGCTCGGGCTGCATTTTGGAACGATCCTGGAGAGCGCCGAAAGCCAGGTCGAGGCGGCCGCGGCGCTGGTCGCGGACGGCTCTGCGGAACATGTCGCGCTGACCCTGGGCGGCGAAGGTGCCGTGCTCGCCTCGAAATCCGGGATTCTGCGGCTGGCCGTGCCCCGGGTGAAGGTGACCAGCACCGTCGGAGCCGGCGACAGCTTCCTCGCCGCGTTCGTCCTCCGGCTGGCCCAGGGCCGTACGCTGGAGGAGGCGCTCCGGGCCGCGGTCGCCGCCGGAAGCGCCACAGTGACGACGCTGGCCACCGAGCTCTGCCACCGCGGCGACGTCGAACGGCTGGAGGCGCAGCTCACCGCCGAGGCCTTGGACGGGGGTACCGGACAGTGAAGACGGGTCCGGCCGGGCTGGCTGCGGCGCTGCTGCTGGCTGCCGCCGCCGCGGGCTGTTCCGGCTCCGAACCCAACGTCTGCCCTGCCATTGCGTGGTTCAACACCCTCACCGTGTCCCTGGATGGCAGCGTGGAGAAGGTCAGCCTGGTGGATTTCTGTGCGGAAGGCGTCTGCTCGGTCCGCGCGGACGGCCCGGCGCGTGTTCCCGAGACCTCCCTCACCCCGGGCGCCGTGCCCGCCCCGGCCACAACCCTGGCGGTCACCCCTGCGCCGTCCCGGTCCCTGCCGACACCATCCGCGCCGGGCTACAGCCCCTTCACGGCGGCGCGGGTGGACGACCGGACCTGGCAGGTCAGCCTCATGATGCAGTCCCCGAAGACGGTGACCATCAGGGCGTACTCGGCAGACGGCAGCGTTCTGGCGCAGCGCGACGTGGAACCGCGCTGGGCCCGGGTGGGCGGCAGCGAGGCCTGCGGCGGCCCGGAGACCGCCGGCCCCGTCAGGCTCTTTATCTAGGCGAACAGGGGTCCTTGTCCGGTTCCGTCGCCGGCGGGGCCTTGGGCCGGTGCGCCGTGACGCCGGCGATGGGCCTTGCATGGCTCCGGATGGACGCGGAAGGCGGCAGACTGGGACGGGAGACCTGCACACCACACCGGGAGAATCCATGACCACCGCCTTGCCAGTCATCGTCTTTGATGTCAACGAGACCCTCTCTGACATGTCCCCCATGGGGGTACGCTTCAGCGACGTCGGGGCACCGGCTGAACTGGCAAAGCTTTGGTTCGCGACGCTTCTGCGCGACGGCTTCGCACTTACGGCCAGCGGAGACAACGGATCATTCGCCGCCATCGGGGCCGAGGTACTCCGGGAGCTACTGACCGGGGTGGAGGTTGACCGCCCTCTTGACTCGGCGGTCGAACATGTCATGGGCGGCATGACCGGCCTCGCGGTGCATCCGGATGTCCCGGCCGGGGTCCGCGCACTCTCCGCCGCCGGGTTCCGGCTGATCACGCTCAGCAACGGCTCGGCCCAGATCGCCGGGAAGCTGTTCAGCGAGGCTGGGATCCGTGACGAGTTCGAGATGTTGCTTTCGGTTGAAGACGCGCCGGCTTGGAAGCCTGCGCGTGCATCCTACGAATATGCGGCCGGGGCCGCCGCAACCGAGACGTCGGCCATGCTGCTGGTCGCCGTCCATCCCTGGGACATCCACGGTGCGGCGCGTGCCGGATTGCGCACCGCCTGGCTGAACCGGACGGGAGCGGCCTACCCGGGGTACTTCGAGGCTCCGGAGATCACTGTCACCGCTTTGACGGAGCTTCCAGAATTTGTGGCGGCAACGGACTGACGCGGGCAGGTGACAACAGTGCGGCGGATTCAGGGACACCCGGATGTCATTCCGGCACCATGAAGTCCTACGCGGAGATGAGCAAGCAGGAGGCCGCCGCAGCGCTGCAGGAGTTTCTCGATGAGCGGCCACTCGCGTTGGAGCATCTGACCCGATATCTAGCCGAACATTCCGACGGTAGTGTCAACCTCGACGGGACAGTGGAGAGCCTCGTACCCCTCTGGCGCTGGGTGAAATCGGTACTGACCGAGAGGACGACGGAAACCGCGGAGTCTGATGCCTCGACCAGCCCCACATGGCTTCGGTATGGTATCGGCTCAGAGCCGATCCTGTCGCCCGAATCAATTGCGGTCATCGATGGGGTCATTTCCTACCTGTGCCGGGTCGTGGAGCAAGGAGCCCCCGAAGCCCGGTGGAGGGTCGGATACAACCGCATCAGGTCCTACATGTGGCAGAACCACCCCGTGCTCGCCCACGACAACGAGGAGGTACCCCTTCCTCACCTCGTCCCTGGACTTGCCCGAGGACAGGCCAGCGGGGGGCGCCCATCAGATGACGATAAGCTGGCCCGCATGGCTGCGGCGGTCATTGACGCGCTGAACGGTATCAACGAGGAATCAGCCGCCGAGGATGAACCGCTTGTCGAGGTCGAGGACCTGGGTGAAGACGAGCTCCGCGGGCGGGAGCTTGAGGTGTCGTTGCGCGAGGACGTCGCCCACGAGTACTCCCGCATGGTGGACCGTATGGTCAAGAACCTGGCGAGAGAGGACGGGATTACCGGCGTCGTCCGTGAAGACCGCGAAGTACTCCTTGTCACCACACCCGGCTGGAACACCGCGCAGCTTCAGGAATGGGTCACCCGGTACCTCCAGAACAAAATGCGTGGATAAGAATTTGCAGCGCTGTGAGTACGGCCTGTTGCCCGGTCAGCCACGAATCTCCTTACCGGCCGGCCCAGGCCTATCCATGGATGAATTCTACTGAGCGGCCGCGACAACCGTCTGCTGCCCCGGACAGGAGGCGAGGATCCGCTGCATGGCGTCCTTTTCCGCCGGAGTGACCCACAGCCGGTAGGCGCCCTTGACGGAGACCTGCCGGGCGACGTAGTGGCAGCGGAAGGCTTTGTTCGGGGGAAGCCAGGTGGCGGCGTCGGCGGCGCTTTTGTCCTGGTTGGCCGGGCCGTCGACGGCGATCAGGTTCAGCGGGTCGTTCGCCAGGGACTCGCGTTGCTCGGCGGTCAACTCCTGGGCGCCCTTCTGCCAGGCATCCCCCAGCGCCACCACGTGGTCGATCTGCACCTCCACGCTGCTCCCGGCTCCCCTGCGGAACGTGAGCCGGCGGCCGGTGTACGGTTCCCGGAAGGTGCCGCCGGCGACCTGGCAGCGGGAGTCCCCGGTGAACTCGGTGCCCGAAAGGTCGCGGCGCAGGATGTCGTTGCGGGTGTCACAGCCGTTGCGGTCCACGTCCAGCCAGGCCCGGCCGAAGGCGCTGCGGTCGTAGTTGTCCAGGCCCGCCCGGCCCTTGACCGGGAGCGTGTCCAGCAACGCCGCGGCGGGACCCCGGGGAACGGGCCGCACCGCAGGGACGGGGTTCATCCAGCCGGCTGCCAGCACCGGCACCTCGCGGGGTCCGTCTGTGGGCGGCTCGGCAATGACAAACTGCCCGGTGGTGAAGAACCAGCCGAGACCCGCGACAACGGCGAGTGCCGCGGCGCCCAGCAGGACCCACGCCTGGCGGGACCGCCGTCGTTCCCGCCGGAATTCCGGCCAGGTGAGCGTCAAGACGGCCCCCGGGCAGGGAGTCCGGGTCCGGAGCGTCCCGGGGCGGGCCGATTTCTTTCCACCCTTGAAGCCTAGGCCCGGCCACCGCCGCTGCAGGCGTTATCCACAGTGTGGAGGACGGGTGCCGTGCTAGTTCTCTTTCGTCACCCGCACCAGGTCTTCGTTGGCGAGGGCCAAAAGGGATTCAAGTTGCCGGACCCGTGCCTCGTCGACATCACCGGCCGCATGTTTGGCGCGGGCATCGTCGAGAAGCCGTTTGGCTTCCTTGGCGTTCCGCCGGGCAACGTCCAGGGCGTGTTCCAGAGTGGTTTCGTGCTCCACAGCCGAGTTCTGTTCCATTGCACCATTGTGGTGCCCTTTCCCGGCCGATTCCAGAGGAACCGGCCGGGAAAGGCGGAACAGATTCACGGAGGTGGGGTCAGGCCGTGACCTCGACGGGCAGGCCGGCTGCCTCCAGGGTTGCGGCTGCGTCCTTGGCGGGGAACGACGGCGGGTTCACGCCGGCCATTTCCTCCATCACGCGGACCACCTGGCAGCTGTAGCCGAACTCGTTGTCGTACCAGACGTAGAGGACGAGGTTCTTGTCGTTGGAGATGGTGGCCAGTCCGTCGACAATCCCTGCACGGCGCGAGCCGACGAAGTCCGTGGAGACAACCTCGGGTGAATCGATGTAGTCGACCTGCTTGCGCAGTTCAGAGTGCAGCGACATTTCCCGCAGGTAGTCGTTGACCTCGTCCTTGGTGGTGCCGTTTTCCAGGCTCAGGTTCAGGATGGCCAGGGACACGTCCGGGGTGGGGACGCGGATGGAGCTGCCGGTGAGCTTGCCGAGCAGTTCCGGCAGGGCCTTGGCCACGGCCTTGGCGGCACCGGTCTCGGTGATGACCATGTTCAGCGCGGCGGAGCGGCCGCGGCGGTCACCCTTGTGGAAGTTGTCGATCAGGTTCTGGTCGTTGGTGAAGGAGTGGACCGTCTCGACGTGGCCGTGCACGACGCCGTAGCGGTCGTTGATCGCCTTGAGCACCGGGGTGATGGCGTTGGTTGTGCAGGAGGCCGCGGAGACGATCTTGTCCGAGTCGGTGATGGTGCCGTGGTTGATGCCGTGCACGATGTTCTTCAGGTCGCCCTTGCCCGGGGCGGTGAGCAGCACCCGGGCAACGCCCTTGCTCTTCAGGTGCTGGGACAGGCCGTCGGCGTCGCGCCAGCGTCCCGTGTTGTCGACAACGAGGGCGTCGTGGATGCCGTAGGCGGTGTAGTCGACCGTGGCCGGGTTGTCCGAGTAGATGACCTGGATCTGGACGCCGTTGGCGGTGATGGTGTCGTTCTCGAGGTCCAGCTTGATGGTGCCTTCGAACGAGCCGTGGACCGAGTCGCGGCGCAGCAGGCTGGCGCGCTTGGTGAGGTCGTTGTCCGAACCGCGGCGGACCACGATGGCGCGCAGGCGCAGGCCGTGCCCGCCGCCGGCCTTTTCGATCAGGAGGCGGGCCAGGAGCCGGCCGATGCGGCCGAAGCCGTAGAGCACGACGTCGGTGCTCGTGCGGTCGTCGCCGCCGCGCTTGCCGACAACCTCGGCGAGTTCCTTGCGGAGGAACTCGTCCAGCGTGGCGCCGTTGCCCTCGACGCGGTACTTCTCGGTGAGGCGCGCAATGTCGATGGCTGCGGCGCCGAGCTCCAGTTTGGTCAGGGCATCCAGCAGCGGGGCGGTCTCTTCGAGACGCAGTTCTTCCTTGCTCATCCGGCGGGCGAAACGGTGTGCCTTGAGGATGTTCATGGTGGACTTGTTGATCAGGCTGCGGCCGTGGATGGACGTGACCACGTTGTTCTCGCGGTACAGCCGGCCGATCACCGGGATCATGGCCTCGGCGAGCGCCTCCCGGCCCATCCACGTATCAAGACAAGAATCTGACGTCTGGCTCACAGAAATACCTTCCTAGAATCCACCACATACGGCGTCGTATGCGGTTGTCGGCTGCCGGAGGGTGTCCGGAACCTCGGCGCCGGCAGGGATTCGGTCCACCCCGGGCGCCTGTGTCGAGCAAAGAAAAACGCCGGCTGCGAACGCAGACCCGGCGGCAGAACTTCTACGTTCACCGTCCAGTCTACCGGCGGCCCGGCACGGTCCGGTCCCCGGTGACGCGTGAAATGACTCACACAGAGCCGGGGGCCAGCTACGCTGGGGCGATGTTCAAGATTGGGGCTCTGCTGCTGGGCGTCGCGCTGTGCTCCGGCTGCGCAGCGGCGGCACCGCCGGCTAGCCCGGCGTCGTCAAGCCCGGCGTCGTCAAGTCCAGCGGCGGCGGCGCCGGCCGGCCCGGCGTCGTCGGGTCCAGCATCAGCGGCACCGTTCACCCTGGTGGCGCACCGCGGCGGAGCGCTGGTCTATCCCGAGTCCTCCGCGGAGGCCTTCGAGGCCGTGGGCAGGACGGCGTACCCGATCGAAACGGATCTGCGGCAGCTCCGGGACGGGACCCTCGTTCCGCTGCACGACGCCGCCGCCGAGCGGAGCATGTCCGGCCTGAGCGGCCCTCCCGCCGGCATCACCGCGGAGCAGTGGGCCGCGGCCCGCATCAGGCACCCGCTGGGCGGCGCCGAGGGCACCCCGACGACGTGGGAAGCCATGCTGGATCTGTACGGCGGGCGGAACATCCTGGTCCCCGAACTGAAGGACCCTGCGATCGATCCGGCCGCCTTCGCGGAGACCATCCTGGAGCGCGGCATCCAGGACAAGGTGGTGGTGCAGACGTTCAGCTTCCCTGCCGCCCAGGCCCTGGCCCGGTCCGGGCTGCAGGTGCTGTATCTCCTGCGGGACGGGGAGGAACCGGATCCGGCGTCGATCAGCTCCAGCGGCATCGGTCACGTCGGCCCGCACCAAAGCATCAGCCCGGGCTACCTGGGCAGGCTAAAAGACTCCGGGCTGACCGTGTGGCCCTATACCGTCAACGACGCAGCAACCGCAGCGAGGCTGCGGGCGGAAGGCGCGGACGGAGTCTTCACCGACACTCCGTGGGAGCTGGCGGAGCAGCTGGGCCTCTAGTCCGCCTACCGGGCGTCCTGGAGAATCATGTCGACGGCCTTTTCGGCGATCATGATGGTGGGCGCCTGCGTGTTGGCACTCACGAGCCGGGGCATGATCGAAGAGTCAACGACACGCAGCCCCTCGAGTCCATGGACCTTCAGCCTCGGCGAGACCACCGACTCATCGGTGGTCCCCATGGAGCACGTACCGACCGGGTGGTAAGAGGTCCTGCCGAAGGAACGCACGAATTTCACGTACTCGTCCCGGGTTTCCACCCGGCTGCCGTCGCCGATGTGCTCCGCCTTGGTCAGCGCCGCCATCGACGACTGCTCCATGATGCCGCGGCTCTGCTGCACCCCGGCGATGGCCATCTCGAGATCGTAGTCGTCGGCAAGGTAGTTCGGATCGATCAGCGGTGCCTTGGCGGGGTCCGAGGACGCCGGGCGGACCGTTCCCCGGCTCCGCGGCCGCAGGAAGTATGAGTTCAGCGTCGCCCCGAATCCGGGCTTCAAGGCCGTGGCGCCGGTCCCCACCCGCGCGGCCGGCAGGAAGTGGAACTGCAGGTCGGGGCTCGTCTCGTCCGTGTTCGCATAACTGAACCCCCCGGCCTCCACCAGGGTGGACGCGAACGGGCCCGACCGGAACGCGAGGTACTCGACGCCGGCCAGGACCGTGGCCGGGCGCACCTGGTTCAGCCGGTCCAGGCTGTGGTAGTCCGTGAGTTCGTAGACGATGTCGACGTCGCAATGGTCCTGCAGGTTCTTGCCGACGCCCGGCAGGGCGTGCACGGTCTCGATGCCGGCGGCGGCGAGGTCCGCCGGGTCGCCGATGCCCGAGAGCTGCAGCAGCTTGGGGGAACCGAACGCGCCGGCCGAGACAATCACCTCGCGGCTGGCGGTATACGTCCGCATGCTGCCGCCCTCGATCGCCTGGATTCCGACGGCCCGGCCGTTGCTGATGATCACTTTGGAGACGGTGACGTTGGCGCGGACGGTGAGGTTGGGCCGCCTACGGGCGGGCCGGAGGTAGGCGACGGCGGCGCTGCACCGGCGCCCGTTCTTCGTCGTGGTCTGGTAGAAGCCGACGCCGTACTGCTCGGCGCCGTTGAAGTCGCTGTTGTAGGGCAGCCCGAACTCCTGGCCAGCCTTGACGAAGGCCGCCGAGAGCTTGTGCGGACGCAGGAGGTCCGAGACGCCGAGCGGACCCTCGGTCCCGTGGTGCGGTGCCGAGAGCCGGCTGTTCGACTCCGAGCGGACAAAGTACTTGTTCACCTCGTCAGCGGACCAGCCCTCGCAGCCATAGTCCGTGACCCAGCCGTCATAGTCCTCGGCCACGCCGCGCGTGAAGACCTGGGAGTTGATGGACCCCCCGCCGCCCAGCACGCGGCCCTGGGCGAGCGGGATGCGCCGGCCGTTGCTGTGCTTTTGCGGCACGCTCGCGTAGTCCCACTGGTAGGGCCCGCCCTTCAGCTTCGGGAAGCCGGCCGGGACGTGAATGAACGGGTGGCGGTCGGATCTGCCCGCCTCGAGGAGCAGGACGCGGATTGAGGGGTCTTCGCTGAGCCTGCCGGCAAGGACGCTGCCGCCGCTGCCACCGCCGGCAATCACGTAGTCGTATGCTGCCTCGTCCGACACTCTTGCTCCTAAGCTTTCCGCTGACCCCACCGCTGCTTGAAACGCTCCCTGCAGTCTCTGGTCCCGCCGCGATGATGTCAAGCATTCGGGTCGGCCAGTATCCGCGCAGGCAGAGGGCCCTCGGCAGCGGAAACGGTGGCGGGGGTTCCCCGCGGTGTGAATGGATGGGTTGACCGATACGCCGGGTTCTGTGTTCCCGCGCCGTTACCGGGGCGGGAGTAGCGGCCATCCATCTACGAACGCCGTTGCCGACGCCCTCCAGCAGCCTACCCGGACACTCGGGCGAGCAGCCCTCAAACGTGCCCTGTCTGGCCTTGCTCCGGGTGGGGTTTACCTAGCCTTCCCGGTCACCCGGGAAGCTGGTGGTCTCTTACACCACCGTTTCACCCTTACCTGCCCTGCGGCCCGTGCACGCACGCGCCGCACGCAGGCGGTCTGTTCTCTGTGGCACTGGCCTGCGGGTTACCCCGAGTGGGCGTTACCCACCACCCTGCCCTGCGGAGCCCGGACGTTCCTCGAGCCACTTGCGTGACGCGCGGCCGCCTGGTCAACCCATCCGCTGTCCATTCTACGGTCAGGGCGGACCCGTCCGCGGACACCCCCGGCTGCTGAGCCTATGATCGGGGAATGGAGGATTCCGTTCTGAGCCGCCGCCGGCTGCTGGGGCTGGCAGGAATCGGGCTGGGCGCCTCAGCGCTCTCTGCCTGCACCGACGGACTCACACCCGTGGAGACGGCCCCTCCCGCCGTGACCGTCCCGCCGGCCGCTGCCGCCCCGTTGACAGTCCGGACCGCCACCGGCTCGTTCGTCTCGGCCTTCCGCCCGGGGGTTGCCAGCCACTGGTCGCTGGCGGCGCCTGACATGCCGCCCGGCGCGCATCCCGGCCTGCCCATCGCGCTCTTCCTGCACGGACTCCACGGCAGCCACTCCGTCCTGCTGGACGACCTGGCGGCCCACGAGGCCCTCCAGCGGCACCTCGACGCCGGCGGCGCCCCGCTCGCCCTGGCCGCCGTGGACGGCGGGGACACCTGGTGGCACCGCCGCGCCGACGGCAGCGACACCCAGTCGATGCTGGTGCAGGAGTTTGTTCCGTTCCTCGGCGGTCAGGGGTACGACCTCGGCAGGATCGGCCTCTTCGGCCTCTCCATGGGCGGCTTCGGTTCGCTCCTGCTGGCGTCCCAGGGCCGGCTGCCGGGCGTCAGGGCCGTGGCGGCCATGAGCCCGGCGGTCTGGGAGTCGTATGAACCAAGCATGGAAGGCGCCTTCGACGGCCCGGCCGACTTCGCGGCCCACGATGCGTTCGCGCTCCGGCCCAGCCTCGCGGCGCTGCCCAAGCGGATCGACTGCGGCACTGGGGACGACCTCTTTGCCACGGTCCGGGACTACCGCGCGGAACTCCCGGGAACCGTCGAAGGCGGCTTCCAGCCCGGCGGTCACGACTACAGCTACTGGCGTTCCATCCTGCCTGAGGTGCTGTCCTTCCTCGGCCGCAACCTCGGCTGAGCCGGCGTCCCCGCACGGGGTCTGCCGGTTTCCGGCAGCAGCCCGGGGGCGGTACCGTCCCGGCAACGGGCCGCCGCTAGGATTGGACGGTGCTGATTCTGCTGCCGCCCTCCGAAGGCAAGACGCCCGCCACCGCCGGCGACGCCGTCGACTGGACCACCCTGAGTTTCCCCGGACTGAACACCTACCGGGCCAAGGTGCTGGAGGGACTCGGAACGGTCAGCGCGCACGAGGACGCCCTGGCGCTCCTGGGCGTCGGCGCCTCGCTGCGGGCCGACGTCGAACGCAACACGAGGCTGCACGCCGAGCCGGCAGCGCCCGCCCACCAGGTCTACTCCGGGGTGCTGTACGACGCGCTGGACTACAACTCCCTGACGCCCGCGCAGCGGGGGAAGGCGGACGGGTGCGTGCTGGTCATTTCCGCGCTCTGGGGTGCCATCCGCTTCGGCGACCGGGTGCCCGCCTACCGGCTGTCGATGGGGACCGCCCTGCCCGACGTCGGACGCCTGGCGTCCTTCTGGAAGCCGCAACTCAATACTGCCCTCGCGGCCGCCGCGGAGGGCGAACTGCTGGTGGACTGCCGGTCCAGCACGTACGCCGCGGCGTGGGCTCCCCCGCCGACGCAGACCGTCGCCGTCAACGTGTTCACCGAGGTCAACGGCGTCCGGAAAGTGGTCAGCCACTTCGCGAAGCACACCCGGGGCGAGCTTGCCCGGCATCTGCTGACCCGCCGGGGCAAGGCGCCGCGGACGCCCGCGCAGCTGAGACAAGCGGCGGCCGAGAGGTGGGCGGCGGAACTGGTCGAGGGCACGGCGCGGAAGCCGCACACCCTCAACCTGATCCTGGCTAACTAGCTGGCAGCAGAGGCCGTTTTGGGGGCCCATAACGGCCCCTGCTGCCAGCTGGTTGGGTGGTCAGGCCCAGTCGGCGGAGCGGACCAGGATGCAGCCGGAGTCCGGGCAGAAAACTACGTCGTCCTCGGCCGCGGCCTTGATCTCGGCGAGGTCACCGGGGCTCAGCTGCATACCCGAGCCCTCGGAGGTTCCGTGGAAGAGGCGGGCCGCACCGACACCGCGCTTGGCCAGGGTCTTCTCGTAGATCGCCAGCAGGCCGGCGTCCATCCCCTCGGCGAACTCGGCGCGCTTGCCGCGCACCACGGTGGCCTCGGCGGCGATCTCCGCGAGCTGTTCGTCCAGTTCGGCGCGGATAGAACCGAAGGAGCCCTGGATGTCGTCGACAATCTGCTGCTGGCTGGCCTGGCGCAGGCGGAGGGAATCCAGCCGCTCCAGGACTTCGAGCTCAACATCTTCGAGGTCGGAGCGTCGCTTGTTCAGTGACACCAGGTCGCGCTGCAGGGCCACGAGGTCCTTGGAGAGGCCGGTGCCGCTGTTGAGCCTCGCTTCGTCGCGTTCAATCCGGGAGGCGACCTGCTCCACGTCCGCTTCGGCGCGCTTGAGCTCGAGTTCGGCGTCGTGGACTGCCACCTTCGCGGCACCGAGTTCGCCGTTGGCCACGCCGAGGGCTGCTTCAAGATCGGTGATCCGGGAGTCGCTTTCAAGGCTTCGGCGGCGGTTGGACAGGGATTTGAGCTTCGCATCAAGTCCCTGCAATTCGAGCAACTTCAACTGTTCCGCCGGTGCTGCCTTGGCCACTATTTACCTCCGCTTGTTCCCTGCCGGCTGGAGCCGGGCACCTATTCGGCGCTCCCTAGACTCTAGCGCCTAGCGTGCTCCCCGGCTTCGCTACGCTCACCCGGGGCCCCTCGCACGCCAGGCTTAGCCCGGAGTCAGAATGAAGTCCCATGGATCGCTGTTGGTGGTGCTGACCCGGATCTCGACGGCGTGCCCCTGGTCGCCCAGCACATTGCCCAGGGCCTCCGCCGCGGCCGGCAGCCACAGCCACTCGCTGGCGAAGTGGGAAACATCGATCAGGTACGGCCGGTCATTGACGGCTTCCTCCCGCGCTTCCGACGCCGGATGGTGCCGCAGATCCGCGGTCAGGTAGACGTCGGCGTTGCTCGCACGGACCTCTGCGAAGAGCGAATCCCCGGCGCCGCCGCAGAGCGCCACCCGGCGGACCAGCCCGTCCCGGTCCCCGGACACACGCACCCCGCCGGCGACCGCGGGCAGGATGCCGAAGACGCGGGCGGCGAAATCGCCCAGGGTCAGGACCTCCCCGAGGTCTCCGACCCGCCCGATGCCTTCCTCCGGCAGCCCGTTCGCGGCCGGGGTCAGCGGGGCCACGTTCTGCAGGCCGAGGGCGTCGGCCAGGACATCCGAGACACCGCCGACGGCGGAATCTCCGTTGGTGTGCACCGTCAGCAGGCCGGTCCCGGACTCAATCAGGCGGTGCACGGCCCGGCCCTTGGCGGTGGTCGCCGCGACCGAGGTGACACCCTTGAGCAGCAGCGGATGGTGGGTGATCAGCAGTTCCGCGCCGAACTCGATGGCCTCCTCGATCACCTCAAGGGTGGGATCAACGGCGAAGAGGATCCTGCTCACCCCGGCGGACGGGCGGCCGGCCACGAGGCCCACTTCGTCCCAGTCCTCCGCGAGCGATTCGGGCCAGAGCTCCTCGACGGCCAGCAGGACCATGCCCAGGGTGGGCGTCCCGGGTGTTTCCCCGGATCCGTTGCCGGCGGCGCCGTTTCCTTCGGAAGGGCCGGCTGAAACGTCGGTGTTTACAGGTTCCATACCCCCATTTTTACCCTATCGGGCGGCCTCCCCCGCAGACGCCGGGAATCATCGGGGCCCTTCAACCATTGAAGAGAGCATGAGAACTTTTGTCCTCGGCGGAGGCTGCTTCTGGTGCCTCGACGCCGTTTACCAGAAAACCAAGGGTGTCAGCGCCGTCGTTTCGGGCTACACCGGAGGCCATGACCGCGACCCCGACTACTACGCCGTCTGCTCCGGAACCACCGGCCATGCCGAGGTGGTGGCGGTGACGTTCGATGAGGAGATCGTCCCGGCGGAGGTCATCCTGGACATGTTCTTTGTCCTCCACGACCCCACCACGCTCAACCGCCAGGGCTACGACGTCGGAACGCAGTACCGCTCCTCGATGTTCTATGAGACGACCGAGGAGAAGATCCTCTTCGAGGAGGCGATCGAACGGAACCAGCCGCTCTGGGCCCATCCGATCGTCACGGAAGTCAGCCGGCTGCCGGTGTTCCACCGGGCGGAGGAAATCCACCAGGACTACTACGGCAAGTTCCCGGAGCAGGGCTACTGCCAGGTGATCATCAATCCGAAGCTGGCCAAGGCCAGGAAATATTACTCTGCATGGCTTAATCCTTAACGAGGGCCCGCGGGCCCTCGTTAGGCTGACCTCAGTATCCCCTCTTCAACAGACAGGCGCAGACACCCATGGCACGGATCTATGACGATGTTACCCAGCTGGTCGGCGGCACACCGCTGGTCCGGCTCAACCGCCTGGCCGAAGGTCTTGACGCCACCGTGGCCGTCAAGCTGGAGTTCTACAACCCGGCCAACAGCGTCAAGGACCGCATCGGTGTCGCGATCGTCGACGCCGCGGAGAAGTCCGGCGCCCTCAAGCCCGGCGGCACCATCGTCGAAGGCACGTCCGGCAACACCGGCATCGCCCTGGCCATGGTGGGCGCGGCCCGCGGCTACAAGGTCATTCTGACCATGCCGGAGACCATGTCCACCGAACGCCGTGTCATGCTGCGTGCCTACGGTGCCGAGATCGTGCTGACTCCCGGTTCCGAGGGCATGCGGGGCGCCGTGGAGAAGGCCCAGGAGATCGTCGCCAACACGGAGAACTCGATCTGGGCCCAGCAGTTCGCCAACGAGGCCAACCCCGAGGTCCACCGCCAGACCACGGCCGAGGAAATCTGGTCCGACACCGACGGCAAGGTGGACATCTTCGTCGCCGGAGTCGGCACCGGCGGAACCGTCACCGGCGTCGGGCAGGTGCTCAAGGAGCGCAAGCCCGACGTCCAGATCATCGCCGTCGAGCCGAAGGACTCCGCCATCCTCAACGGCGGCGCCCCGGGCCCGCACAAGATCCAGGGCCTCGGCGCGAACTTCGTCCCGGAGATCCTGGACACCAACGTCTACGACGAGGTCATCGACGCCACCCTTGAGGACTCAGTCCGCGTGGCCCGCGAACTCGGCGTCAAGGAAGGCATCCTCGGCGGCATCTCCTCCGGCGCGATTGTCTGGGCAGCCTTGGAGCTCGCCAAGCGCCCGGAGAACGCCGGTAAGCTGATTGTTGCCATTGTCTGCGACTTCGGTGAGCGTTACATCTCCACCGTGCTGTACGACGACATCCGCGGCTAAGTCCAGAACGCTGTCCACGAATTCGTAGAAAGGTCTTTGTGAGCTTTTTCGCAAGACTGAAGGAAGACCTCGACGCCGCCCGGTCACACGACCCGGCGGCTCGAGGTTCTTTCGAGAACTTCTTTGCCTACTCCGGCCTGCACGCGATCTGGTTCCACCGCGTGACGCACCGGCTGTGGCAGAATCCGGCGCTGCGCTTCCCTGCCCGGCTGATCTCCCAGCTGGCGAGGTTCCTCACGGGGATCGAGATCCATCCGGGAGCCACGATCGGCCGCCGCTTCTTCATCGACCACGGCATGGGCGTCGTCATCGGCGAAACCGCCGAAATCGGCGAGGACGTCATGATCTACCACGGTGTGACCCTCGGTGGCCGCTCCCTGGCCAAGGTCAAGCGCCACCCCACCATCGAGGACCGCGTCGTGATCGGCGCGGGAGCCAAGATCCTGGGCCCCATCACCATCGGCCGGGACAGCGCCGTGGGCGCCAACGCCGTGGTGGTCAAGGACGCGCCGGCAGAGTCGATCCTGACGGGCGTGCCGGCCACCTGGCGGCACCGGGACGCCCAGCGGGAGACCAAGCCCGCCGTCGACCCGGCCGAATACCTGATCGACTACCACATCTAGACTCAATACCGGATCAGACCGGTGATTCCTGCTCCCCCGGAAACGGGACGCTGACGCTACGCGGGGAACCGCTTGTAGACGTTCCAGATGACGACGTCGAAGGCCCGGTCCGGCAGCAGCCGGCGCAGCAGCAGGATGGCCCGGGCGCCCTTGCCCACCGGATAGCGCGTCTTGGGCTTCGGGGACGTCGCGGCGTGGACGATGGCGTCGGCAATGACGTCCGGAGGCGTGGACATGCTGGAGCCGACGGTGGACGCCAGCGCCGCGGCCACCACCTTCGCCTGGTCCATGTAGGGCCCGCGGCCGGACGTGGCCAGCAGGCTGTCGCCGGAGATGGCGCCCCACTCCGAGGCGGTTCCGGACGGCTCGATGATGGACACGTCGATGCCGTGCGGCTTGAGTTCGACCCTCAGGGAATCGCTCAGGCCCTCGACGGCGAATTTCGTCGCGTGGTACCAGGCGCCCAGCGGCTCATACATCTGTCCGCCGATCGAGGACACGTTGATGATCCTCCCCCGCCCGGCGGCCCGCATCCCGGGGAGCACCAGCTGGGTCATCCGCGCCAGCCCGAAGAGGTTGACGTCGAACTGCCGGCGCCCCTCAGCCAGCTCCACTTCCTCCAGCGAGCCGTAGGAGCCGTAGCCGGCATTGTTCACCAGGACGTCGACCCGGCCGTGGGCGGCAATCACCTGCTCGACGGCGGCGGTCATGGATTCCTCGCTCGTGACGTCCAGCTCCACGACCGTCACTCCGTGGGCCTTGAGGGGCTCCATTTTCTCGACCCGGCGGGCACCGGCGTAGACGGTGAAACCGCGGGCCGCGAGCTTCCACGCGGTCTCGTAACCGATTCCGGTGGAGGCACCGGTGACAAATGCTACGGGCTGGGTCATCTGCTGCACTCCTGGGACGCTGGCGGGAACGGTTGCTGGAACTGACACTGCATGACGGCCGGGACGGGATCCCGGGGAAACACGAACGGCCGGTGCTCCCAGAGTAACGGGGAGCACCGGCCGTCCGGCGTCAGTGGCGGACTAGTGGGTGTCCACTGCCTCGATTTCAGACTTGTCCTCGCCCCAGAGGGTGTGGAAGGTGCCTTCGGCGTCGACGCGGCCGTAAGTGTGCGCGCCGAAGAGGTCGCGCTGGCCCTGGATCACGGCGGCCGGCAGTCGCTTGCGGCGCAGGCCGTCGTAGTAGGCCAGCGAGGAGGAGAACACCGGCACCGGGATGCCGAGCTGGACCGCGGTCGAGACCACCCGGCGCCAGGCCGGGAGGACGTCGGCGATCGCCTTGGTGAACGCCGGGGCGAACAGCAGGTTCGCCGGCTTCTCCGCCGCGGCGTAGGCCTTGGTGATCTCCTTGAGCAGTTCGGCGCGGATGATGCAGCCGCCGCGCCACAGCGAGGCGATCTCGTCCAGCTTCAGGTCCCAGCCGTATTCCTTGGCGGCCGAGGTGAGCATGTCCAGCCCCTGCGCGTAGGAGACCAGCTTGGAGGCGTAGAGCGCCTGCCGGACATCCTCGACGAAGCTCTCGGGGACCTCGATGTCGGCCTCGGCACCGGCGAGCAGCTCCTGGGCCAGCTTGCGTTGCTCCGTCTGGGAGGACAGCGCCCGGGCGAAGACCGATTCGGCGATGCCCGAGGTCGGGGAGCCCAGTTCGAGGGCGGAGATGACCGTCCAGCGGCCGGTGCCCTTCTGGCCGGCGGCGTCCACCACGACGTCGACGAACGGTTTGCCGGTCTTCGCATCCACGTGGCCGAGGACCTCGGCGGAGATCTCGATCAGGAAGGAGGCCAGGTCGCCCCTGTTCCACTCTTCGAAGATCTTGGCCTGTTCGGCCGGCTCGATCCCCGCGCCGGAGCGCAGCAGGTCGAAGGCTTCACCGATGACCTGCATGTCGGCGTATTCGATGCCGTTGTGGACCATCTTGACGAAGTGGCCGGCGCCGTCGGTGCCGATCCAGGCGCAGCAGGGCTTGCCGTCGACGTGCGCGGCGATCTTTTCCAGCAGCGGGCCCAGGGCGTCGTAGGACTCCTTCGAGCCGCCGGGCATGATCGAGGGGCCGTTGAGGGCGCCTTCCTCACCGCCGGAGACGCCGATGCCGACGAAGTGCAGGTCCTTCTTGGCGAGCGCGGCCTCGCGGCGGCGGGTGTCCTCATAGTGGGAGTTGCCGGCGTCGATGATGATGTCGCCCGCTTCCAGGAGCGGCTCGAGCTGTTCGATCACGGAGTCGACCGGCTTGCCGGCCTTGACCATGATCAGCACCCGGCGCGGCTTCTCCAGGGAATCGACGAGCTCCTGCAGGGTCTCCGTGCGGACAAAGTCGCCGTCCGTGCCGTGCTTTTCCAGCAGGGCGTCGGTCTTTTCGACGGAACGGTTGTGCAGGGCAACGGTGAAGCCGTTCCGGGCCAGGTTGCGGGCGAGGTTGGCCCCCATCACCGCAAGGCCGGTGACACCGATGTGTGCTGACATCAAAACTCCAATTCATTTCTGTGCAACATGTGCAGTTCGTCCCGCGGGGAAGGCGGAACTGTCTTCTTGGGATCAGTGGCTGTCAATAAACCATATGTATTTCCGGCGGCTGCTGGAAAGCAGTGCCCACGTGGCGGAATATGGCGCGTCACAATCAGTCTATGATTTCCGGCCTGCCTGCGCCCGTCCGGGCCGAAACGGGGCTGGATCCGCGTCCGCCCCACTATGCTTACGACTATGTCAACCAGCCTCCACCACCGCGCGATTGAGCACCTCGGCACCCGCATCGTCGCGGGCGAGCTCCCGCCCGGACACATCATGCTGGCCGAGCACCTCGAGGACGAACTCAAGGTCTCCCGTTCGGTGGTCCGCGAGGCGGTGCGTGTGCTTCAGTCGCTCGGACTGGTCGAAACCACGAAGCGGGTGGGCATCCGGGTGCTGCCGGCCGACCGCTGGAACCCCTTCGACCCCCAGGTCATCCGCTGGCGCCTCGCCGGCGAGGGCCGCGGCGCGCAGCTGCGCTCCCTCGCAGAGCTGCGCACCGCCGTCGAACCCGTCGCCGCCGAACTGGCCGCCACCAACGCCCCCGAGGAGATCCGCCGCGAACTCGTGGAGGTCTCGCACGAAATGCGCGACGCCGGCCAGGCCGGGGACGTGCCGCGGTTCCTGGAGCTGGACATCCACTTCCATTCCCTGCTGCTGACCGGCTCCGGGAACGAGATGTTCGCCAACATGGTGGGTCAGGTGGCGGAGACGCTGACCGGGCGCACGGTGCACGGCCTGATGCCGGACCACCCCCGCGACACGGCGCTGCAGTGGCATGTGGACGTGGCTGAGGCGATCGCCGCCGGAAACCCGGCAGCGGCCCGCGAGGCCTCGGACCGGATCATGCGGGAGACCATCTCGGAGATGGAACCCGAATGGAAGGACCAGCCCAGGGTGTTCGTCCCGGTCCAGCGGCCCTAGCACCCCCGGAAGTCCAGCAGCACCTTGCCGGACACGGCCGCGTTCCGCGCCACCTCGAAGGCCTCCAGCCCCCGGTCCAGCGTGAACGTGTGGGTGACCACCGGGTCCACGAACAGTGACCCGTCCGCGAGGGCGGCCACGACGTCGTCGATTTCGTCGTTGAAGCGGAAGGACCCCAGTAGCTCCAGTTCGCGGGTGATCGCCAGCGAGATCAGGACCGGCTGCGGGCCCGAGGGCAGGAGCCCCACCATCACCACTTTTCCGCCCCGGGCGGCACCCTGCACCGCGGACGCCAGCCCGTGGTGGCTGCCGGAGGATTCGATGACGACGTCGGCCTCCACGGCCGCGATGGCCTCTGCCTCATCGCCCTTGAGGACCTCGTCCGCGCCCACGGCCCGGGCTATCTCCAGCGGCCGTGCGTGCATGTCCACGGCCACGATCCGCCGTGCGCCGGCCCGTTTGAGGACGGCCACCGCCAATGCGCCGATGGGGCCGCAGCCGATCACGAGTGCCGTCTTGCCCGCCACGTCGCCGGCACGCGAGACGGCGTGCCACGCGACACTGGCCGGTTCCACCAGGGCCGCGGTCCTGAGCTCCAGGCCCTCGGGCAGGGGACGGAGCATCCGGGCCGGAAGAGTGGCGTACCGGCTGAACGCCCCGTCGGTGTGGGGGACGCGCGCGGCGCTGCCCAGGTATGTGCAGCCCGGGGAGAGATTCGGGCGGTCCGCTGGATACCGGGCGGCGCCAGGGCCGGGCGTGGCCGGATGCACCGCGACGGCCGTGCCCGGCCCGGGCCCGGTGCCGTCACCGGCCGCCACGAGCACCGTTCCCACGATCTCGTGGCCGAGGACCATCGGCTGCCGGAGGACCGACTCACCGGCCGCACCGTGCATCCAGTAGTGCAGGTCCGAGCCGCAGATGCCGCCGAACGCCACTTCGACCACCGCTTCATCGGGAGCCGGTGCGGACACGGGTACGTCCTCGATCCGGAGGTCGCCGGCGGCATGGGCCACCACGGCGGCCGCTGTTGCCGGCAGTTCCGGGACGCCGCGCATCAGACCACCACCGTCATTCCGCCGTCGATGAAGATGGTCTGGCCGTTGACGAAATCCGAGCCGTCGGACGCGAGCCACACCGCCGGGCCGGCCAGGTCCTGCACGGTCCCCCACCGGTGCGCCGGGGTCCGGCCCAGGATCCAGGCGTTGAACCCCTCATCGTCGACGAGGTTCTGCGTCATTTCGGTGTGGATGTAGCCGGGCGCAAGGCCGTTGATCTGCAGGCCGGACCCCGCCCATTCGGCCGTCATGGCACGGGTCAGGTTCCGGAGCCCGCCCTTGGCGGCAATATAGGGGGCGATGGTGGGCCGGGCCAGGTCCGCTTGCACCGAGCAGATGTTGATGATCTTGCCCCGGCCGCGGGGAATCATGTGCCGTGCGGCCGCCCGCCCCACCAGGAATGCGCTGGTCAGGTCCGTGGAGATCACCCGGTCCCAGTCGGCGACGTCCAGGTCCAGCATCGGGACACGGTGCTGGATGCCGGCGTTGTTGACCAGGATGCCCAGCGGTCCGACGTTCTCTTCCACCCAGGCCACCCCTCCGGCCGCCTCGGCGTCGCTCGTGACGTCGAAAGCGCAGCTGTGCACCCGGCCGGGCGGATAGTCCGCGGCCATGGCGGCCTCCGCTGCCTTGAGCCGTTCGGGGTTGATGCCGTTGAGCACCACCGTGGCACCGGCGTCGGCGAGCGCCCGGGCCAGGGCGTTGCCGATCCCCCGGCTGGAGCCGGTGACCAGTGCGGTCCGGCCGGTCAGGTCAAAAAGTCCACTCATGGTTCGCTGATCCTCAATTGGTCGTGGCTGCTGTGTTGCCGCTGAGATTCGAGATGGTCTGGCGGACGACGGCAAGGTCCTTCTCGCCCAGCCCCTGGCGCAGCAGTTCCGCATACAGCTCGACGCCGGCCGCCGCCATCGGCGCCGCGGAGTGCACGGCGGCGGCGCTCTCCAGCACAAAGGAAAGGTCCTTGTGCATGAACTTGGCGGGGCCGGTGGGTTCGTAGTTCCTGGCGGCGAGCCGCGGCCCGACATTGTCCAGGACGCGGCTGCCGGCCAGTCCGCCCGCGAGCACCTCATACAGGGCGGCGACGTCCAGGCCGGAGCATTCGGCGAGCTCCGCGGCCTCGGCGAGCGCCGCCGTCGTGGTTCCGACGATGAGCTGGTTGCACGCCTTGGCCAGCGATCCGGCGCCCAGCGGACCGAGCCTGCGCACGGTGCTGCCCATGGCGGCGAAAAGCGGCTGGAGCCGCTGGAAGTCCCCTTCGCTGGCGCCCGCCATGATGGCCAGGGTCCCGTCCACGGCGCCTTGGGTGCCGCCGCTGACGGGGGCGTCGACGACGACGGCGTTGCCGCCGCTCGCCCGGCCCACCCTGGCACCGAACTCCTGCACCGCGGCGGGCGAGACGCTGCTCATGACCACCACGGCGGTGCCGGCCGCCGGCGGGGCCGCGGTCCAGGCCGCGAGGAGTCCGGCCGCGGCGTCCTCGATGTAGGACAGGTCCGGAAGCATAAAGATGATGACCGGCGTGTCGCGGAGTTCCTCGACCCCTGCCACGCGCGCGCCCCCGAGGGCTGCGAACCGGTCGAGGGCGCCCGGGGACCGGTTCCAGGCGGTGACGGCCCACCCTGCGTTGAGGAGATTTGCCGCCATTGGCGCCCCCATCAGGCCCAGGCCCACAAAGCCGGCTTCCCTACGGTCCCGTTCCATGCTGCCTCACTTCGTCGTGGATTACTCTCCGAAATCTGTTCAGTATCCTAGCCTCCATTCAGTATGATGAACAGCATGACGCCTAAAACCACCGTCGCGATCGCAGTCCCGCTCGAAGCAGAGCTTGTGGAGCGCATCCGCGCAGTAGATCCCTCCGTTACCGTCCTCTACGAACCCGAACTGTTGCCTCCGGAGCGCTTTCCGGCAGACCACTCCGGAGATCCGGACTTCCGCCGGACGCCGGAGCAGGAGGAACGCTACTGGGACATGCTCGGCAGGGCACAGGTCCTGTACGGGATCCCCAACGAGAGCCCGGCGGGCCTCGCGCGGGTTGCCCGCAGCAACCCCCACCTCGAGTGGATCCATGCCATGGCGGCCGGCGCCGGCGGTGCCGTGAAGGCCTCGGGGCTCGACGCCGGGGCACTGCAGAAGTTCCAGGTGACCACGTCGGCCGGTGTCCACGCCCTGCCGCTCGCCGAGTTCGCCGCGCTCGGAATCCTCAACGGTTTCAAGCGCAGCGCGGAAATGGCCCAGGACCAGGCGGTCCGGGTCTGGCCCGAGCTGCGCACCCCCACCCGGCTGGTCAACGGCTCCCATCTGGTGGTCACCGGGCTCGGCGAGATCGGGCTCGAGACTGCCAGGATCGCCCGTGCGCTGGGAATGACTGTCAGCGGCACGAAGCGGTCCGTTGAACCCATCGAGGGCATCCGGGAGGTCGCCGGCAACGACGGGCTCGCCGGCCTGCTGGCCACGGCGGACGCCGTCGTCAACACCCTTCCCGGCACGCCCTATACCGAGAGGCTGTTCAGCCGCGAGGTCTTTGCGGCGATGAAGCCCGGGACGGTCATGGTGAACGTGGGCCGCGGCACCGTCGTGGACGAGGACGCCTTGCTGGAAGCACTCGACAACGGCCAGGTTTCGTATGCGTGCCTCGACGTGTTTGCCGTCGAGCCGCTCCCGCAGGACAGCCCGCTGTGGCACCACCCCCGGGTGATGGTGTCCCCGCACACCTCGGCCCTCAGCGCGGCCGAGAACCGGCTGATCACTGAACGCTTCTGCAGCAACCTGCGGACCTTCCTCGACGGCGGCGAACTCCCCCACGTCGTCGACACGGTCCACTTCTACTAGGCCGCGGCTTCTCAGCGGTCCGGGCCCTGCGGCTCCAGGGACTCCGGCGGCTCCGGCGGCTCCGGCGGCCTGGACCTGAGGACCGCGCCGGCCTGCGGCGGCCTGGACCTGAAGACCGCGCCGCGCGGCCGGTTCCGCACCCAAAAGGGCGGCCCCTCCGAAACGCACTGCAACCCAAGGAACTGGATTCGGACTAGGAATCTGGCTTTCGGAGGGGCAGTTCAAACGGCGGGGCCGCTTTTTTCTGTGCAGGTGTGCGGGAGGAATTGCGCCCCGGCTCGTCCGCCGCGACGGACCTTCCGCTCCCCGACGCGCGGCTTGCCCGGCGCCCCGGTCCGTCCCCGGCGACGCACTTTCCGCTCCCCGACGCACGGCTTGCCCCGCGCCCCGGTATTCCCGCGTCACGTGGAATTTGCTGCGTCATGAGGCCTTCTCCGCGTCGCCATACCACTCCGGAGCCCACGACGTCCGGGCCGCGACACGACTTCTTTCCCGCGACGCGACGCCTTCTCAGCGATCTGAGGCCTGATCGGCGTCCCGCTAGTCCCGTGTCACCCGACATTTCCCGCCTCACCGGGCCTTTGCGGCATCGCCAGGCGGTGCTGCGGCTGTGCGATTTCCCGCATCCCCAAACCTCTGCCATCCCGCGCAGCCAACGCACCCCCCGCGTCGCCGCCAATCCGCACACCAGGTCGCCCCGAAAAACGCGGGAAGGCCGCAGCCCTTCCTGAAGGGAAGGGCTGCGGCCTCGGGTCCGGCGCCGGCGGGCGGCGGAATGCCCGGGAGCGCCTAGCTGGCATCCTCCGTCAGAAGAAGGTCGCGCCCCACCGTTTCCGGGGTGAAGAACGTGGTGACAAAGGAGATGGCAGCAAGAACCAGCGAGTAGATGGCGAGCACCAGCCAGGAATGATCAGTGGCGGCCAGGAGGGCGGCGCCCACCAGCGGCACCAGCCCGCCGGCGAAGACAGCCGAGAGTTCGCGGCTCATGGCCACACCGGTGAACCGGTACCGGGAGCCGAAGAGTTCGGGCAGGAGCGGGCACTGCGGGCCGAGCATGGACTGAACGCCCAGGGCGATACCCACCACCATGACGATCCAGACGAGCGTGACGTTGCCCAGCGTCACCAGGTAGAACGCGGGCAGCGCGATGAGGGCCTGGAAGAGTGCCCCATAGCGGTAGACGGGCACCCGCCCGAACCTGTCCGAGAGCGCACCGAAAGTCACCACCATAATGGCGGCGAAGCCGGCGGCGATGAGCAGGCCCACCGGGCCGATGAACTTGTCCCCCGGGAATACACCGTCCTTCGACGCCATGAAGGCGATGAGCAGGGCGGAGTAGATCGAGGAGTTGCCGTTCTCGCCCATCCGCAGGCCGATGCCGATCAGGACGTTCTTCTTGGAGTGCTTCCAGAGCTGGCCGAGGGGGTTCTTAGCCACGCTCTTGTGCTTCTCCAGCTCCTGGAAGACGGGCGTTTCCTTCAGCCGCAGCCGGATGAAGACGGCCACCGCAATCAGGACCACGCTGGCAAGGAACGGCACCCGCCACAGCCAGCCCTCCAGGACGTCCTTGTCAGCCATGGCAATCAGGGCAAACGTTCCGGCACCGAGCAGCGTACCCAGCTGGATCCCGACAAACGGGAGAGCAGCGAAGAAGCCCCGGCGGTGGCGCGGCGCGACTTCGGAAATCAGTGTCGTGGCGCCCGCCTGCTCGGCGCCGGCGCCCAGTCCCTGAAGGATGCGCAGGGTCACCAGCAGGACCGCTCCAAGCATGCCGGCCTGTTCGAAGGTCGGAAGCAGTCCGATGGCAAAGCTTGCCGTGCCCATCAGGCCGATCGTGAGGATGAGGACCAGTTTCCGGCCGAACCTGTCGCCGATGTGGCCGAAGATCATCCCGCCGAACGGCCGGGCCGCGAATCCCACCCCGTAGGTGGCAAACGAGGCGATCAGGGCGCCGTCCTCGCCGAGCGGCGAGAAGAACAGCGGGCCGAAGATCAGCGCCGAAGCCAGGCCGTAAATGTAGAAGTCGTAGTACTCCAGAGCGGAGCCCACGGAGCTGGCAAGAGTTGCCCTTCGCAGCTGTTCCGGATCGACGACGGCGCCGTCCGCTTTAGCCAGCGGTGTATTAGTACTAGTTGTCACAAGCACTCCCTCAAGAACACTCCAGACCCCCGTTGGCCTGGTGGGATGTGAGCAACCCCTGAGGGGCCGATCACCATGTTGAACAGCGTACAACAGGCTGATCGATTCGCCTACGTAATATCGGATTTATTTTTGGTGCACGTTTCGTGGACGGCGGCGGCCGGCGCTACCCCATGGGGTTGCCCAGGGACCGGGCCAGTTCTTTCAGTTCCTTCACCATCAGTGCACCCTGCTCGTCCGAATAGGTCGCCTTCAGCGCGGTGACGGACAGGCCCAGGCTGGGTCCGTGCGCGCCACGGGTGGGCACGGAGACGGCCAGGCAGACGACGCCGGTGGTCGATTCCTCATCCTCGAAGGCGTAGCCCTGTTCCCGAATGACGGCGAGCTGGGCCTTGAGCTCCGCCCCGGTGCGCAGGGACTTCGGCGTCAGGACGGGCAGCTGGGCGTCATCAGGAAACATCTCGGCCACGTCGTGGTCATGCAGCCGCGCAATCAGCGCCTTGCCGACGGCGCAGAGGGAAACCGGCATCTTGTCGCCGATGTTGGAGGTGAGGCGAACCGCGGGATGGCCTTCGTAACGGGCCAGGTAGATGACATTGGTCCCATCGAGCATGGCGATGCGGACCGTCTCGCCCGAGAGGGTGGGCGCCTGCTCACAGAAGCGGTAAAACTCCTGGACCTCGTCCAGCCGGCTCAGGTACGCAGCGCCGAGCTCAACCAACTTTCGCCCAAGGGTAAATTCGGCACCCTGACGGTTGATGAGCCTTGCCTCCTCGAGGGCAAGCAGGAGGTTCGAGGTCGAGGATTTGGGGATGCCCAGTTCCCTGGCGAGGTCGCTCAGCGTCAGCCGCCCGGTCGCAGAGGAGGCCAGCGCCTCCAGCACAGCAGCGGCGCGGGTGACCGCCGGCGCGGGTGAGGCGCTCCCCGATCCGTCAGTCGTGCGGGCAACTCGGGAATCGGCCATGATTCTCCTTCAGGGATCGCGTGCAGGGCGCCGGCGCCCTGCATTCGGGGCTGTTCAGTCAGTTGAACACTAACCATCATAGTGTCGGGTGCGCCGAACCGCCTCCCCCGGGGCTGCGATTAGCAGCCAGGATCGGAGGCGGCGGCGTGCGCGGGAGGCGGAGGGTGCGCGTCAGGCGGTGGCTTGCGCGTCAGGCGGAGGTGTGCGCGTCAAGCGACGGCGGCCACCGGATTCGTCAGCTCACCGATGCCTTCAATTCGGCACGTCACGGTGTCACCGGCGCTGAGGCTTACGCACTCGGCAGGGAAGCCCGTCAGTACCAGATCGCCAGGGTGCAGCGTCATGAAAGACGTCAGGTAGACGAGGATTTCATCCACGCCCCAGCCGAGATCGGCCGTACTGGCGGCCTTGAGCTCGGCGCCGTTGTGCCTGATCCCGATCGCCAGGTCTGCACCGTTGAGGCCCGTGACGATCCATGGCCCGGCCGGAGTGAAGGTGTCCCGGCTCTTGGCGCTGGTCCACAAGGCGTCCGACTGCTGCAGGTCCCGGGCGGAGACATCATTTCCAATGGTGAAACCCAGGACCGCGGTCCGTGCATTGCTGAGCGTCAGTCCCCGGACCTTGCTGCCGATGACGATTGTCAGTTCCGCTTCCGGGTCAACACGGCCCACCCCCGGCCCCAGTTCAATTGCATCTCCCGGGCCGACCACACTGGTCGCGGCCTTGTGGAAAGCCTGCGGCGGGAGATCCCGGCCCGCCTGGCCGGTGTTGTGCGCCATTCCCAGGACGTTGGCCGGGACACTTGGCGCCAGGAAAATGAACGAGCCCTCGCCAACGGTGTCGCCGGCTTCCCAGCCCCTGCGGGCCGCACTGCCGGCATTCGCCGGAGAACCCGGGAACGGCGACCCGATCACCGTCCACACTCCTCCTGCTTCGCTGTCGAAGTCCGGGGCCTCGTTGGCGACGAAAAAGTGCTCGTCCCCGGAATCCTCGGACAGCGGGCGGACCCGGGCAATGCGGCGGGCGATCGTGGGAACCATGAAGACATCCTAGGCCGCCGTCGCGGGCCGGGACGGAATGTGTCAGACCGGTCCTGCCCCAGGCCGGGCGGTCAATGAGCCGCCAATTTCCCCATCGAATAGGCATTTGTGCAGCTCAGAGTCGCCGCGGCGTGTTTCACATTTCCGATTATTCACGGTATATTCATACACAAGCCTTCCACCGCGGCATCCCCCAATAGTCGCGGTGGAAGGCTTTTCCAATGCCCCGGCACCTGTTGCACGCGACGCCGTTGGGCATGCCGGGAAGATGCTTGGGTCATGCCGCGTCCGCGATCGCCTCCCGGAGCCGCCAGCCCCCGCCCAGGCCGTCACGGATGATTTCCATCGTGGTGAGGGCAGAACCCGAGTTGCGGCCCAGTCTCGCCTGGACCTGCCAGACCTCGACGTCGACCCGGCTCAGTCCTTTGGGCATCCGCCGCTCTGCCTCCCACCAGCTCACCCGCTCGAACCAGCGGACGGGCTCCGCGCCGACAATCCATTCCCGGCCGGCGCGCACCACCGCCTGGGGCCGTCCATCCGGGCCTGATTTCACCATCACGTGTTCCATGTCCGCAACGGTAGGGTGAGGCTCCGACATTCCGGCGGCGCGGCTGACGGGAGTCCGGGTTCTGCCGGCAGACCGGTCGAGGCTAAAGCCGGGCGACAGTCTCCCGCTGGTCAGGGACGGCGCCTTGCCCGCCGCCCCCGGCATCGGCCTTGCGCACGGCCACCAGCGGCCGCAGCCGCTTCTCCAGGGGACGTTCGACGAGCTGGTAAAGGAGCGCCGACAGGGCGATGGATACGACCAGGACGCCAAAAGAAATGCCAACTCGTTGGTGGAGGCGGAGCGGGTGCAGCATCAAGGCCACCCGGATAACCAGTTCGTGGATGAGGTAGAGGGAAAACGACCACTCTCCCAGTCGGACCATGACAGGCGTGCTGGACAGTCCCGTTCCGCCGGCAAGGTCGCGCTTGGCAAAACCCGCCACCAGGGCAGCGATGCCGGGCATCATCAGAAGTGTGGCCGTTTCCGGCCGGAAGATTTCCGGAACTATCGGAACGACCGCCTCCAGCAACACGAAGGATCCACCTGCGATCAGCGCCCCGGTCGTTGCTCCGAACCGCGGCCGCCAGCCCCTGCGGAATGCGAACGCCAGGCACACGCCGATGGTGAAGTCCACCAACCTGAATGCCGGCAGGATGTACAGAAGGTCCCCCCACGGCACGGCCGTCCAGAAGGTGAACAGCACCCAGTAGGCGACAGCAGCAGTGCCGAAGACCGCTGCCGCTGCGCCCAGGACCGCTTTGACGTTGTAGCGGGACAGCCACGCGGCAAGAAGCGGGAAACACAGGTAAAAGAACGCCTCGGCCGACAACGACCATGAAACCCCGTTGAAGGCGTTGGCCCATTCCTGATTCCACGCTTGCACCAGGAGGAGTACGGCCGGAAGCCGCTCCAGGGACACGGCGCCGTCGTTGACGGATAAATAGGCCGCGGCCAACAGTGTCGTCAGTGCGTGGAGAGGCCAAATCCTGGCAAATCTACGCCAATAGAACACGCGCTTACTGGTCGTTGGCCGGAAGGACCACGCGAGAACGAAGCCAGACAGCACGAAGAAAAACGCGACGCCCGTATACCCGAGCACTATGAAGGGTCCTATTTCAGGAAGCACGAACGCCGAGATGTGGTAGAGCACTACGATCAGCGCGGCGATGAACCGCAGGCCGGTCAACGAGTTCAAACGAATTTCCGACACTGGCGGGCTCACAGGGCTTCCTAGCGTCAGGGATTGAGGTAAAGGGCTACCGGAGTATGCAAAACCCCGCCGTGCGGGCCGGTCAGCCTGCAGCAGCGGGGTTTTCTTTGGTGGGTCCTACCGGGATCGAACCGATGACATCCACGGTGTAAACGTGGCGCTCTACCAGCTGAGCTAAAGACCCAAACAGCGGTTTTCCACGCCTCAGCGCTTGAACCAACGAAGAGTTACTGTACCGGATGCGGCGGGCAGAATGCCAATCGGGTTCAGAGCGGCGGGAGCTCGTCGGCGAGCCACCGGAGCGACTCGCTGACGCCGGCGTTGAGCTTGACCGTGGCCAGCTCGTCCCCGCGGGTCTGGCCCCGGTTGATGATGACCACGGGCTTTCCGTGTTTGGCCGCGTGCCGGGCAAACCGCAGGCCGCTCATCACCGTCAGCGAAGAGCCGGCCACCAGAAGTGCGGCGGCCTCATCCACCATGGCGTAGGAGCGTTCCACCCTGTCTTTGGGCACGTTCTCACCGAAGTAGACGAAATCGGGCTTGAGGGTGCCGCCGCAGGCCGGGCAGTGGGCGACGATAAAACTCGCAATCAGGTCCTCGTCCTCGACCGTGGCGTCGGCATCCGGGGCCATTTCCACCACACCGGCGGCCAGGGCCCGTTCCAGGAAGCCGGGGTTGAGCTCCGTCAGCACGCCCGCCAGCAGCGTCCGGCTGTACCGCCGGTGGCAGGCGAGGCAGACGACCTGGTCAAAACGGCCGTGCAGGTCCACCACGTTGACGCTTCCGGCATCCTCATGCAGCCGGTCCACGTTCTGGGTGATGAGGCCGGTCAGCAGCCCGCGGTGCTCCAGCCGGGCGACGGCGGTGTGGCCGTCGTTGGGGTCGGCCCGGCGCAGGTGGGACCAGCCGATGTGGTTGCGGGCCCAGTAGCGGCGGCGGTTGTCCGGCTCGCCGATGAATTCCTGGTACGTCATGGGCGCCCGGGGCGCAGCGCCTGGTCCTCGGTAGTCCGGGATGCCGGAGTCGGTGCTCAGGCCGGCGCCGGTCAGCAGCGCGAACCGCTCCCCGGCCAGAATGCCGTGGATCTCCTGCAGGACTTCGAGCTCGTCGCGGGCCGGTTCCGCGGCGGGGACCGGGGGCAGGCTCGCAAAGCCAGTCATGCCGATCCCGGGCCGCCGCGTCCTCACCGCGTCAGTTTCCTGCGAGTCCTGCCAGGGCGGCGCGGTAGCCGGCGAAGTCCCGGGCCTGGCCGCGGGGGTTCACCACCACGTAACGCACGATTCCGCTCGCGTCGATGATGAAGGTTCCGCGCTTTGCCATCCCGCTTCCGGGATCGAACACCCCGTATTGTTCGGCGACGGCCCCGTGCGGCCAGAAGTCGGCGAGCAGGTCGAAAGCGTAGCCTTCCTTCTCCGCGTAGGCCCGCTGGGCGAACTTGCTGTCCACCGAGATACCCAGCACGACGGCCTCGGCACCCTCGAACAGCGCCAGGTTGTCCCGGATTTCACACAGTTCCCCCGTGCAGATGCCGGAGAAGGCGAACGGGAAGAACACGAGGACGACGTTGCGTCCCATCAGTTCGGAGAGCCTGACGGGTTCGCCGTACTGGTTCAGCAGCTCGAAGTCCGGGGCTGACTCGCCGACGGCGGGCACAGTCCGCCCGTCAACTGCCTGGTCCGCGATCACGCGAACCGCGGCGGCTTGGGTCACTTGTTCTTCCGCGTGACCCGAGTGGCGCTCCAGTCCTTGGAGACGCCCGCAGAGGTCGTGTAGTGCAGGCCGGCGGTGGGCGCGGCATCCTGGATGTCGGCCGGCGAGACGTAACCCACCCGGCCGGACTTCGGGGTCAGCACCCAGATAACGCCGCCTTCAGCCAGGGTGGTCAGCGAGTCAACCAGGGTGTCAACGAGGTCACCGTCGCCGGAACGCCACCAGAGAATGACGGCATCTACTACTTCATGGTCGTCCTCATCGAAGAGTTCCGAACCGGTGAGATCTTCGATGTCGTCGCGCAAGTCGAAGTCGACGTCGTCGTCATAACCGAATTCCTGAATCAGGTCCCCGGTTTTGAAACCCAGTTTTTCCGCCACATTTACCGAAGTGGCGGCGTCGGCCTCGCTCACGTGTTGCTCCTATGCTTGGTGTTTTCAATAGCTCTAGTGATTTCCATTACTCCAAGCCAACACCCTTTGCGCCTGCGCTTCAAGCTGTTGGCCCCGCGATCCGCCATATTCTGCGTCACACACGGCGATCCGAGTACCGCCGGGCGGCACATCGTCACACAACCAGTATGCCGGTCAAATACGACAGGACCCCCATGCGACAGCTACGCATCCCCGAGCGGTCACAGCTAGAGTGGCTGATGACGACTACGCCCGAGAGGGCGAACGCCCCGCTGACGCAGGCGGGCATAGTTGTGATTGGACCTTGCCCGGCGCACATGACCGGGCAGTTGTAACCGATACGTCGCACACGTCGCGTTCACGCCAGGCAGTTACCCTGCCGGAGCTGAGGGCGCCGATGAATGCGCTCAAAGAGAGGTTGGACGTGGCTGCAGGAGAAGAGACCTCCCATATCCTCAGCGGGTTGACTAACCAGCTGCCTGATCGTGATCCGGAAGAGACCGCCGAGTGGCTGGAGTCCCTGGACACGCTGATTCAGGAACAGGGCACCGAGCGTGCCCAGTACATAATGCGCAGCCTGCTCCAGCGGGCCGGCGCGCAGTCCGTGGGTGTTCCGATGGTCACGACCACGGACTACGTCAACACGATCCCGGTGGACCAGGAAGCGGAGTTCCCCGGGGACGAGGAAATCGAGCGGAAGTACCGGGCCTGGCTGCGGTGGAACGCCGCGGTCATGGTGCACCGGGCGCAGCGGGCCGATATCGGCGTCGGCGGGCACATCTCGACCTATGCCGGGGCCGCGACCCTCTACGAGGTCGGGTTCAACCACTTCTTCCGCGGCAAGGACCACCCCGGCGGCGGGGACCAGGTCTTCTTCCAGGGCCACGCCTCCCCCGGCATGTACGCCCGGGCCTTCATGGAGGGCCGGCTCTCCGAGGAGGACCTGGACGGGTTCCGGCAGGAGAAGTCCAAGGAAGGCCATGCCCTCTCCTCGTACCCGCACCCGCGGCTGATGCCGGAGTTCTGGGAGTTCCCCACGGTCTCGATGGGCATCGGGCCGATGAACGCGATCTACCAGGCCCAGTCCAACCGGTACCTGCAGAACCGCGGCATCAAGGACACCTCGGACCAGCAGGTCTGGGCGTTCCTGGGCGACGGGGAAATGGACGAGCCCGAGTCCCGCGGCCTGCTCCAGCTCGCCGCGAACGACAAGCTGGACAACCTGAACTTCGTGATCAACTGCAACCTCCAGCGCCTCGACGGGCCCGTGCGCGGCAACGGCAAGATCATGCAGGAACTCGAGGCGTTCTTCCGCGGCGCGGGCTGGAACGTCATCAAGGTCGTCTGGGGCCGGGAATGGGATGACCTGCTGGCCAAGGACGAGGACGGCTCGCTCGTGAAGATCATGAACGAAACCGTCGACGGGGACTACCAGACCTACAAGGCCGAGTCCGGCGCGTTCGTCCGCGAGCACTTCTTCGGGCAGACCCCGCAGACCAAGGAAATGGTCCAGGACCTCACGGACGACCAGATCTGGAACCTCAAGCGCGGCGGCCACGACTACAACAAGGTCTACGCCGCGTACAAGGCCGCGACCGAGTTCAAGGGCAAACCCACCGTCATCCTGGCCCACACGGTCAAGGGCTACGGCCTGGGCACCCACTTCGAGGGCCGCAACGCCACCCACCAGATGAAGAAGCTCACCCTCGCGGACCTGAAAGCCTTCCGCGACCACCTGCGCATCCCCATCACCGACGACCAGCTCGAAACGGACCTCTACCGGCCCCCGTACTACCACCCCGGCATGGACTCCCCCGAGATCCAGTACCTCATGGAACGCCGCCGCGCCCTCGGCGGCTTCGTCCCCGAACGCCGCTCCAAGCACACCGACGTCACCCTGCCGGGCGACAAGGTCTATGAAGTGGCGAACCGCGGCTCCGGCAAGCAGCTGGCGGCCACCACCATGGCCTTCGTCCGCCTGCTGAAAGACCTCATGCGGGATAAGGAATTCGGCCAGCGGATCGTTCCGATCATCCCGGACGAGGCCCGCACCTTCGGCATGGACGCGTTCTTCCCGACGGCGAAGATCTATAACCCGAACGGCCAGAACTACCTGTCCGTGGACCGCGAGCTCGTCCTGGCCTACAAGGAGTCCATCTCCGGCCAGATCGTGCACGCCGGAATTAACGAGGCCGGTTCGGTGGCGGCGTTCACCGCCGCGGGCACGTCCTACTCCACCCACGGCGAACCGCTGATCCCGATCTACGTCTTCTACTCGATGTTCGGCTTCCAGCGCACCGGAGATTCCTTCTGGGCCGCCGCGGACCAGATGACCCGCGGGTTCATCATCGGCGCCACCGCCGGCCGCACCACCCTGACCGGCGAGGGCCTGCAGCACGCCGACGGGCACTCCCCGATCCTGGCCTCAACCAACCCGGCCGTCGTCACGTACGACCCTGCCTACGGCTATGAGATCGGCGTCATCATGCGCGACGGCCTCAACCGTATGTATGGTCCCGGCCTGGCGGACAACGACCCGTCGCGGAACGTGATGTACTACATCACCGTCTACAACGAGCCGATCTCCCAGCCGCCGGCACCGGCGGAACTCGACGTCGAGGGCATCATCAAGGGCATTTACCTGCTGGCACCGGCCAAGATCGACGGCCCGCGCACGCAGATCCTTGCCTCCGGTGTGTCCGTCCCCTGGGCCCTCGAAGCCCAGCGGGTCCTCGCCGAGGACTGGGGTGTCTCCGCCGACGTCTGGTCCGTGACGTCCTGGACCGAGCTGCGCCGCGACGCCATGGCCGCCGAGGAAGAGGCCTTCCTCAACCCCGGCCACCCGGCCCGCGTCCCGTTCGTCACCGAACAGCTCGCCGGCGCGACCGGTCCGATCGTGGCCGTCACCGACTACATGAAGGCCGTCCCGGACCAGATCCGCCAGTTCCTGCCGAACGAGTTCGCCTCGCTCGGCGCGGACGGCTTCGGCTTCTCCGACACCCGCGCCGCGGCCCGCCGCTTCTTCAAGAACGACATCCACTCCGTGGTCGTCCGTTCGCTGCAGATGCTGGCCCGCCGCGGCGAGGTTGATGCCCAGGCTCCGGCCCAGGCGATCGAGAAGTACCGCCTGCACAACGTCAATGCCGGCACCACCGGCAACGCGGGCGGCGACTCCTAGAGTCATCGCGGCAAATGCGACGGCGGTCCCCACCGAAAGGCGGGGGCCGCCGTCGGCGTTTGATCCCCGGGACCCTTCCGGCGCCGGACCCCGGGAGGGGCGCATTGTGATCCAGCACAAGGTGACTTGTAGCCTTTGCACAAATGGAGCTTGGACCGCGGGCACCGTATGCTCGATGCATGGCCGAGCCGATCACCACTCCCGCAAAACGCAAGCCCACCTCGAGGGGGATGCCTCCGGAGAAGGTTGAGACGCTCAAGAAGCTCCGGGCGAGCGTCGGCCAGCTCTCCACGACGACGCTGCGCCAGCTCGAGAAATCCCTGCCGTGGTACAGCCGGCTGAACTCCGACGAGCGCTCCGCCCTGGGCATGGTGGCCCAGAACGGCATCGCCGCCTTCGTCACCTGGTACGAGCGCCCCAGCTCGCCGTCGTGGATCCTGTCCGACGTTTTCGGCACGGCCCCGACCGAGCTCACCCGCTCCATCAGCCTGCAAAAGGCCCTCCAGCTGATCCGGATCGTAGTGGAGGTGGTCGAGGACCAGGTGCCTGTGATCGCTCCGGAGGCGGACCAGGGCGCACTGCGCGAGGCGGTGCTGCGGTACTCCCGGGAGGTGGCGTTCGCCGCCGCCGACGTCTACGCCCGGGCTGCCGAAACCCGCGGTTCGTGGGACACCCGGCTGGAGGCGCTCATTGTGGACGCCATCCTGCGCGGCGAAAACACCGATGCCCTGCGGTCCCGGATTGCCGCCCTCGGCTGGAAGGCGCAGGAGCGCTTCACCGTTATGGTCGGCAATTCGCCGTCGGAACCCAACGCCAGCTACGTCAGCGAGCTGCGCCGCACGGCCGGCCGGTTCGCCGAAGACGCCCTCGTCGGGATCCAGGGCGACCGGCTCATCCTGATCCTCGGCGGGGTCCACGACCGCGAAACCGCCTACCTGAAGCTGGCAGAGCTCTTCGCCCCGGGCCCGGTGGTCTACGGCGCCGAAGCGGGTTCCCTGCTGGAGGCCAGCGGCTCCGCCCAGTCCGCGTTCGCCGGGCTGACCGCCGCCCGCGCGTGGCCCGCCGCGCCGCGCCCGGTCGCGGCCGATGATCTCCTGCCGGAGCGTGTCATCTCCGGCGACGATGCCGCCCGGCGCTCCCTCGTCAAGAACATCTACCGTCCCCTGCTCGCGGCCTCGAACGGCCTCGTGGAGACGCTCGGCACCTACCTCGAACTGGGCCATTCGCTCGAAGCCACGGCCCGCGAACTCTTTGTCCACGCCAACACCGTGCGCTACCGGCTCAAGCGCGTCTGTGACGTCACGGGCTGGGATCCGCTGCTGCCGCGGGAGGCCTTTGTGCTCCAGACGGCCCTCGTCGTCGGCCGGCTCGCGGCCCCGCCCAGGCCCGCCACGGAACGACAGCCTTCGCGGAATAGCCCCTGAGAAGTTGTAGACTTCCTACAAAGTGACCCTGTGAGCTTGGTGCATGAATGCACCGATAATCTCGCCGTAGTTTGGAAAGCTGGATACGTGCTTGCAATCGTCTGCCCTGGACAGGGCTCCCAGACCCCTGGTTTTCTCGCCCCCTGGCTGGAACTGCCTCCCGTCGCAGGCCACCTGGCCTCCCTCAGCGAAATCGCAGGCATCGACCTCACCGCCCACGGAACAACCTCCGATGAGGAAACCATCAAGGACACCGCGGTTGCGCAGCCGCTGATCGTCGCGGCCGGACTGGTGGCCGCGAGGTCCCTGTTCGACGTCGAACTCGGCACCCTGCCGGTCATCCTCGCCGGCCACTCCGTCGGCGAAATCACGGCGTCCGCCCTGGCCGGTGTACTCACTGAAACCGAAGCCATGACGTTCGTCCGCGAACGCGCCAACAGCATGGCGGCTGCCGCTGCGGCCACTCCGACCGGCATGAGCGCCGTGGTCGGCGGCGACCCGGCCGAGGTCCTGGCCGCGATCGAGGCCTGCGGTGCCACGGCAGCCAACGTCAACGGCGCCGGCCAGACCGTCGCGGCCGGGACCCTGGACCAGCTCAAGGCCCTCGCGGAGAACCCTCCGGCCAAGGCTCGGGTCATCCCGCTAAAGGTCGCCGGCGCATTCCACACCCAGCACATGTCCCCCGCCGTCGCGGCGCTGCAGGCGCTGCGGCCCACACTGCACCCGCGGAACCCGCAGGTCCCCCTGCTCTCCAACTTCGACGGCGCGGAAGTCACCAGTGGTGACGCCGCCGTCGAGAGCCTGATCGCCCAGGTGTCCCGCCCGGTCCGCTGGGACCTCTGCGTGGAATCGCTCGTCAAGCGCGGCGTGACCGGCGTGATCGAACTGGCTCCGGCCGGGACGCTGGCCGGACTCGCCAAGCGCGGCATGCCGGGTGTAAAGACCGTGACCGTCAAGACCCCGGATGACCTGTCCGCCGCCCTGGCCTTATTCGCAGAACTGGAAGGACAGGCATGAGCGTGCCCACGTTGAAGCAGGCCCCCCTGCACGAGAACACCCGCATCATGGGGGTCGGCGCATACCGGCCCAGCGTGATCGTCACCAACGATGACGTCTGCCAGTGGATCGACTCCTCCGACGAGTGGATCCGCCAGCGCACCGGCATCATCACCCGGCACCGCGCCCCCGCCGACATCAGCGTGATCGACATGGCCGAGGGCGCTGCCCGCGAGGCCCTGCAGAAGGCCGGCATCGAGGCCTCCCAGCTCGGCGCCGTCATCGTCTCCACCGTGACGCACCCCTACGCGACGCCGTCCGCCGCCGCGAGCCTCGCCGACCGCCTCGGCGCGACGCCGGCGCCGGCGTTTGACATCTCCGCCGCGTGCGCCGGGTACTGCTACGGCATCGCCCAGGCCGACGCGCTGGTCCGCTCCGGCGCGGCAAACTACGTCCTCGTGGTCGGTGCGGAAAAGCTCTCGGACGTCATCGACAACACCGAGCGCACCATCTCCTTCCTTCTCGGCGACGGCGCCGGCGCCGTCGTGATCGGCCCCTCCGACACCCCGGGCATCGGCCCGTCGGTGTGGGGCTCGGACGGCAGCAAATGGGACGCGATCGGCATGACCGGCTCCATGCTGGACCTCCGCGAACTCGCCGCGGCGGGCAAGCAGGGCGCTGCCCTGAGCGCCGAGGAAGCCGCCGTCACCGACGCGGCGGTCTGGCCGACCCTGCGCCAGGACGGCCAGACGGTGTTCCGCTGGGCAGTCTGGGAGATGGCCAAGGTGGCCCAGCAGGCGCTGGACGCCGCCGGCATCAGCGCCGATGACCTCGCGGCCTTCATCCCGCACCAGGCGAACATGCGGATCATCGACGAGATGGCCAAGAAGCTGAAACTCCCGGAGACCGTCATCATCGCGCGGGACATCGCCGACGCCGGCAACACCTCCGCAGCGTCCATTCCCCTTGCCACCCACCGCCTGCTGCAGGAAAACCCTCAGCTCAGCGGCGGGCTTGCACTGCAGATCGGCTTCGGTGCCGGACTGGTTTTCGGTGCCCAAGTGATCGTGCTTCCGTAGGCGTCCTTGTCTTCCCCGTCTTTCCCCCAGCTTCAAACCCCACAGCAAACCGAACCCTCGGTTTGAACCATTTCCGCCCGAAGCTGCCGGCACACCGGCAGCCCACGGCAATAACAAGAAAAGGAGCCATCATGGCTAGCAACGAAGAGATCCTGGCCGGCCTGGCTGAAATCGTCAACGAAGAGACCGGTCTGGCCACCGAGGCTGTCGAAATGGACAAGTCCTTCACCGAGGACCTGGACATCGACTCCATCTCGATGATGACGATCGTCGTCAACGCCGAAGAGAAGTTCGGCGTGCGCATCCCGGACGAAGAGGTCAAGAACCTCAAGACCGTCGGCGACGCCGTCAGCTTCATCTCCAACGCACAGGCCTAAATTCGGCCCCGGCCGGTCCGGGGGCGCAACTGCACCCCCGGACCGCGCCATTTGCAGCACCATCCAGTGCAACACCCCAGAGTTTTTCAAACGCAGGCCCCGGTAACCTTTCCCAAGTCCCGGATACGGCAGGCGCACCGACAGAGAGTGATCCCATGGCACGCAAAGTAGTCATTACCGGTCTGGGTGCCACCACACCCATCGGCGGCGATGTCCCCACAATGTGGAAGAACGCGCTGAAGGGCGTCTCCGGAGCGCATACGCTCGAGGACGACTGGGTGGCGAAGTACGAGCTCCCCGTCCACTTTGCCGCCCGCGCTTCCAACGCCGCGACCGAGGTCCTGAGCCGGGTCGAGGCCAAGCGCATGGACCCGTCCACGCAGTTCGCGGTTGTCGCGTCCCGCGAGGCCTGGGCCGACGCCGGCATCACCGAGGTCGACCATGACCGCCTGGCCGTGGCTTTCGCCACCGGCATCGGCGGCGTCTGGACCCTCCTGGACGCCTGGGACACCCTGCGCGAAAAGGGCCCCCGCCGCGTCCTGCCCATGACCGTGCCCATGCTGATGCCCAACGGCCCGGCTGCGGCGGTCAGCCTTGACCTGGGTGCCCGCGCCGGCGCCCACACCCCCGTCTCCGCCTGCGCGTCCGGCACCGAGGCCGTTCACATGGGCCTGGACCTGATCCGATCCGGCAAGGCCGACGTCGTCGTCTGTGGCGGCGCCGAAGCCGCCATCCACCCGATGCCGATTGCCGCGTTCGCGTCCATGCAGGCACTCTCGCGCCGCAACGACGACCCCGAGCACGCCTCGCGTCCCTACGACCTTGGCCGCGACGGCTTCGTCATGGGCGAGGGCGCCGGTGCCCTGGTGCTGGAGGCCGAGGAGCACGCCCTGGCCCGCGGCGCCCGGATCTACGCCGAACTGGCCGGCACCTCGGTCACCGCCGACGCCTACCACATCACCGCCCCGGACCCCCAGGGCCTGGGCGCCACCCGCGCGCTGAAGGCTGCCATGTTCGACGGCCGGATCCAGCCGGAGGACGTCGTGCACGTCAACGCGCACGCCACCTCCACTCCGGTCGGCGACAAGCCCGAATACGCGGCCCTCAAGGCCGCCCTGGGCAAGCAGCTCGACAGCGTCGCAGTCTCGGCCACCAAGTCGCAGATGGGGCACCTGCTGGGCGCCTCCGGCGCGGTCGAAGCCGTGCTGACCGTCATGGCCATCTACGACCGCAAGGCGCCGGTGACCATCAACCTCGAGAACCAGGATCCGGAGATCCCGCTCGACGTCGTCACGACGGCCCGTGACCTGCCGTCCGGCAGCATCTCGGCGCTGAGCAACTCCTTCGGCTTCGGCGGCCACAACGCCGTGATCGCGGTGCGGAGCATCTAGCTCCAACTGCCCGCAGCACGCCAACGACGGATGGCGGCAATGTTCCTGGTGGACATTGCCGCCATCTGTCGTTTGGCGCTGCTATGGAGTGTGTTTGCGGCGGGATCTGGCGGTCCGGCCGGCCCGGTGGTCTAGCCGACCTGGTGGAGCCAGCGCACGGGGGCACCTTCGGCGGCGTGCCGGAAGGGCTCCAGTTCCTCGTCCCAGGCCTCGCCGAGGGCCAGGGAGAGCTCATGGTAGACCGCTGAGGGGTCGCCGGCGCCGGATTCGTAGGCGTAGCGGATGCGGTCCTCGGAGACCATGATATTGCCGTGCACGTCCGTGACGGCGTGGAAAATACCCAGTTCCGGCGTGTGCGACCAGCGGCCGCCGTCCACGCCCTGGCTGGGCTCTTCCGTGACCTCGTAGCGCAGGTGCGCCCACCCCCGGAGGGCAGACGCCAATTGAGCCCCCGTGCCCGGGTTCCCGGTCCACGACAGCTCGGCCCGGAACATTCCGGGCGCAGCTGGCTGAGCAGTCCACTCGAGGTCCGTCCGCTTGTCCACAACAGAACCTATGGCCCACTCAACGTGGGGGCACAGGGCAGTTGGGGCCGAGTGAACGAACAACACACCGCGGGTCAGTGCAACAGACATTCCATCCTCCATAGCTGTAGGTACGTCTTCCCCAACGACCTCTGCCTGGATGTCTGTCTGTTGCGCGGGTCCGCCGTGAGACGGGTGGTCCTTGCCAGACTATTAAGCTATTGCCCGGTTCCTGGGTGGAACTTGATGCTCAAGAGCTTCAAGCGACACTTGAAAGTTGCCGGGCGTGACTCCTATTCTGCCGTACGCCTCCGCATTACGCCAGTGTAATTCGGCGCGTCTTCCCCGGCGCGCCGCGCGGCATGCCGTAAAGGGCCATTTCCGTGAACAGGCCCGGCCCGCAGCGCCGGGCTCAAGCCCGGGGATGGGCCTGCTGGTAACTTTGCCGGAGCCTCTCGACGGAGACATGAGTGTAGATCTGGGTGGTGGCCAGGCTGCTGTGGCCCAGGATTTCCTGCACCGCCCGGAGGTCGGCCCCGCCGTCGAGCAGGTGGGTGGCGGCGGAGTGCCGCAGGGCGTGCGGACCGGTGGCCGCGGTATCCCCCAGGGCCTCCAACAGATCGTGGACAACACTGCGGACCTGCCGCTGATCCACGCGTTTGCCGCGGGCACCGAGGAAGAGCGCCGGGCCGGAGGCGTCCGAGGCGAGGGCGGGCCGGCCCCGGCGCAGCCAGTCGTCAACGGCGAGCGCGGCGGGCACGCCGTAGGGCACAGTGCGTTCCTTGTTGCCCTTGCCGAGCACCCGCAGGGTCCTGCGGTCGGGATCGAGGTCGTCCACGTCGAGGCCGGCCAGCTCGCCGACCCGGATCCCGGTGGCGTACAGCAGCTCCAGCATGGCGCGGTCCCGCAGCGGCAGGGGACCGCCTTCGGCGGCCGCGGACTCCGCGCCCTCGACCAGCCGGAGGACCTGCTGCTGATGCAGCACACCGGGCAGGGACTTCTCCCGCTTCGGCGCCTTCAGCCGCAGGGCGGGGTCCGAGTCGATCAGTTCCTCGCGGATGGCCCAGCCGGTGAATGCCCTGGCGGTGGCCGACCGGCGGGCCAGTGTGGCGCGGGACATCCCGGCTTCGCTCTGCGAGCCGAGCCAGCGGCGCAGGGTGCCAAGTTCCAGCCCGGCGAGGTCTTCCACCCCTTCGGACGCCGCGTGCTCCAGGAGGCTCCCGACGTCGGAGAGGTAGGCGCGCACCGTGTGGGCCGAGCGCCCGCGTTCCGCTTCCAGGTAGCGGCCGAAACCCTGGGCCGCCACGGCCAGCGCGGCGGGGATCTGTTGTGTGGACACCCCCTTACTCTCGCAGGAATCGCCGGCTGATCAAGGAGCCCGACGGCGAGCCGCGGTCCGGTGCCGGGCCAGGACCTGCCGCCGCACGCCGCCGCGGACGCCGGCGGCCGGTCAGCCCGCCGTGCCGGACCGTTTCCAGCCGCCGCGGCGTGATTCGGCCAGACCCAGCAGCCCGAGGCGGCCCAGGCCCGCCCGGACCGAATCCGCGGACAGGCCCGCGACGGCGGTGAGCTTTTCGACCGTGGTGGTGGCCCGCAGTGGCAGGGCGTCCAGCAGGATGAGATCCTCCAGGGTCAGCCCGTCCTGGACTGCCGCCCGGCCTGCCTTGACCTCGGGCAGTGATTCCCCGCTGGGCGAGGCGAGCTCCGCAACCTCCCCGGCGTCGGTGACGCAGACCGCCCCTCCTTCCCGGAGCAGCCGGTGGCAGCCCGCGGAGTTGGCACTGTGCACCGACCCAGGCACCGCACCGACGGCTCTGCCCAGCGTTTCCGCGTGATGCGCCGTGTTCAGCGCGCCCGATCTCCACCGGGCCTCCACGACGACCGTGACGGACGCCAGCGCAGCGATGAGCCGGTTGCGCTGCAGGAACCTGTAGCGCGTCGGGGCGGAACCCGGCGGGACCTCGGCCAGGACCGCTCCTTGGTTCGCGACGGTCCTCAGCAGCTCCTCGTTGCCGGAGGGGTAGAAGCGGTCCACTCCCCCGGCCATCACGGCGATGGTGGGCATGCTGCCAGACGAGCCGCCGGCGAGGGCTGCCCGGTGCGCGTGCGCATCAATGCCGTAGGCGCCGCCGGAGATGATCGTGAAACCCCGCTGTGCCAGCGAATATGCGAGGTCGCCAGTGACGGAGGCGCCATAGGAGGTGCTGTCCCTGGACCCGACCAGCGCAACGGACTTGGCGGCCGCGGGCAGCTCCTGTTCGATGCCGCGCCACCACAGACAGATTGGTTCCTGGAGTCCGAGGTCCGCCAGCTGGCGGGGCCATAGTTCGTCCGAAGGAATAATGAGGCGGCCGCCGAGCCGCTGCATTGTCGAAAGGTCCCGCGCCGGTGCCAGATCAGGGACCCTCGGTGCCCAGCGCTGCCGGGCGGTCGCCAGTCCCGACCAGCCGCTGCTGGAGCTGTTCTCGTCCAGCACCTGGAAGATCTCCCGCTCCAGCTCGGCTCCGGGGGCCAGCTGACCGGTGGCAATCTTCAGCGCGTCCTCCGCCCCGGCGATGCGTACGAGCGCGAGGCCTGCAGCGTCCTGCGGTTCAAACAGGCGGGACAACGCTGCCCGGGCCGTCCGTTCGCTCTCTGTCATGGTGTTGTCCTTTCGCAGGCTGGCGGTCAGTGATGGCGCCGCGCTCCTGCGGCGGCGTCGGCGGAATGTTCTGCTAGGCGGCGACGGCCGCCTGCCGGAGATTGAGGGCGAGTCCGATATCGTCCGGCTCCGGGACGGCCCGCAGGGCCAGGTCGGCCAGGGTCCACGCGAGGCGCAGCACGCGGTCGTAGCCGCGGGCCGTCAGCACGCCGCGTTCCATGGCGTGGTCAAGGATCCGGGTGGTGGGGGCGCCGAGCCGCAGGGCGCCCCGCAGGACGCGCCCCGGGACCTGGGCGTTGGTTTCCATGCCGAAGGGCAGCAGCCGCTTGAGCTGCCGCTGGCGTGCAGCGTGGACGCGCGCCGCGATGGTGGCGGTGTCCTCCTCGGCCCCGGGCACTCCAAAGTCGGCCAGCGACACACGCTCAACCTGCAGCTGGATGTCGACTCTATCCAGCAGCGGCCCGGACAGTCGGGCAAGATACCGCCGGCGCATTGTCGGGGTGCAGATGCAGTCGACGCCTTTGCCCGTGGCTTTGCCGCAGGGACACGGGTTAGCCGCGAGCACGAGTTGGAAGCGGGCAGGGTACGCCGCTGTTCCTGCCGCACGGTGCAGCACGAGCTCACCGCTCTCCAGAGGCTGCCGGAGGGCATCCAGGACCCGGCGCTCGTATTCCGGAGCCTCGTCAAGGAACAGCACTCCCCGGTGGGCCCGCGATGCGGCCCCGGGCCTCGGCAGCCCTGAGCCGCCTCCGATGATGGCCGCTGCGGTGGCGGTGTGATGCGGGTTCTCGTACGGGGGCCTGCGCACGAGCTGGAGTGAGGCTGAGGTCAGCGAGCAGAGCGAATGGATGGCCGTCACTTCCATGGCCTCGGCGTCACCGAGGTCCGGCAGAAGGCCGGGCAGCCGTTCGGCCAGCATCGTTTTTCCCGCACCCGGAGGGCCTGTCAGCAGCAGGTGGTGAGCGCCCGCGGCGGCGACTTCCAGGGCCCGCCGGGCGTCCCCCTGCCCGGAGACGTCCCGCATGTCCGGCGGTGAATAGGGCAACGTCTCAGCTCCGTCCTCCGGTTCGCCCGGGTCAGGGGCGGGGTCGAAGTCCAGGGCCAGATCCCGCGGATCGGCGCCGAAATCGAAGGCCAGGCGGGCCAGCGTGGTGTATCCCTGCACGCGGGCGCCGGGCACGAGCCCGGCTTCGGCGGCGTTGGCCTCCGCCACAACGACGTCGGCGTAGCCTGCCCGCACGGCGGCCATCACGGCGGGGAGGACGCCGCGGACCGGCCGCAGCCTGCCGTCCAGGCCCAGTTCTGCGATGAAGACTGTCCGGCCGGTGGAGCGAACATCGTTGGAGGCCAACAGGGCGGCCATGGCGATGGCCAGATCGAAGCCGGAGCCGCGTTTGGGCAAGGACGCCGGGATGAGGTTGGCCGTGATCTTCCGGCGGCTCAGCGGTATCCCGGAGTTCTGGGCGGCCGAGCGGATCCGTTCCTTGGCCTCGTTCAGCGAAGCATCCGGAAGCCCCAGGATGATGAACGCCGGCAGCGTCTGCCCGATGTCCGCCTCCACTTCGACGATGTAGCCGTTCAAGCCGACGAGGGCCACGGCGTAGGTCCGGCCGAGTGTCACCTATCCCACCCCTTTGAGGTGCTCCACGGCGGGGTCGCCAATGCCGTCGTCGAGCACGGCGATCACATCGACCCGGCGCAGCGGCATCCGGAGTTCATGGTCGCGGCACCACGCGGAGCCCAGCCGGTGAAGCCGGGCCAGCTTGTCCACACCGACGGCCTCGAACGGATGCCCGTACGCGAGGGACCTGCGCGTTTTCACTTCGGCGATGACCAGAGTGTCGCCGTCGAGGGCGACAATATCGATTTCACCCTCGGAACACCGCCAGTTGCGGTCCACGACCCGCATCCCCTGGGCCTTGAGGTAAACGGCCGCGAGTTCCTCCCCGCGCCGGCCCAGCACGTCCTTTGCTCTCATGGAACCAGCGTGTTCCCGAACGGGGCAACGGCACAGGAGCTCACCGCCCTATGTGGGTAACTTCCGAAAGTTGCCGCGGGACGCGGAACCATCGCCCTCTGCATCATCGGGACAGGGTCATGCGCACGGAACGTGCTCATCTAACGGGACACAGCGAAGGGCCGTTCCGGCGGATTGGGCGGGCACTATCTTTCGTATCTTGACGACTAGCGTAAGACGCCTCGCTCGGTTTACCGTGGGTACATGAATTCGACTACCGCCCTCAACGACTTGCAGAGCCAAGCTGTGAGCTCGCTGAGGCGCTATTACACGGTCGCAGACAACGAGCGGACCGAGACACTGCGCGAGACCGCCCGCGCCTTCATTTCGGCGCGCGAGCACTTCTTCACCCGGGAGGGGGCTCCAGACTGGCTCGGCCGGACCTATGCTTACCGCAGCTGGGTCCGCGAGGTCATGAGTCAGGCGAGCGTCCCCGGCAGCGATCTCTCGACGATCCAGGCGGCTATCCGCTATCACACCGGAAACGTCCTTCGCGATCGCCTGGATGACGGCGCACTGGAAGAACTCGGTCTCCGCTCGGCGAGCCCCCGTGAACGGTCCGTCGAAAAGCGCGAGCGCAACAGCGAAACCCTAGCCCTCTTCGGCGCCGGAGCCCCGATCTCCGACCCCGAGGTCGTCGAGTCTGCAGCCGCCCTGGTCGGGACGTTCCTACGCCGAATTGCCTTGGACGACCTCTCCGCGAAGGACCGCAAGCGGATCGCAGCGGCCCTTCGTGACATGTGTGAACGCGCCAGCCTCGTCGCCGACGAGGCAGAGCGCCACGGAAGCAGCCCTTCGAGGCACGAAGCGACGCACAGCAGGTAACTTGCGTCCCCTCGTCATCATCGACCCCTTGGACCTTCCCGGCTGAGCAGATTAACCCTCCCTGGCCCCCTTCTGCTTTGTCCAGCTGAAGGACAAGGCAGAAGACGTCCCGGAACGACGACCCGGCCTGATGCGGGTTGTGGCGTAGGGCGCCTCGCGCCAGGGAATGTAATTTTGCCTCCTGCCGGGGCCGCCGCCGCCTCCTGGACACTGCCTGCGTTGCATCCCTGCCTGGCGGGGAGACGTCCGGCGCCGGCGCTGAGGCGACCGTCGCCAAGCAGTCGGCATCCCGGCACAGACCATTGGCAACTATTCCGAAGGGACCCTGCGAAATGATCCACGGCGACCGAGACGACCTCCTCTGGCTGGCCGGACTCCTGGAAGGTGAAGGCACCTTCGATGCCCACTGCGGGAAGTATCCTCGCATCCGCCTTGCCATGACCGACCGGGACGTGGTCGGCCGCGCAGCATCCCTCATGGACACGACGCTTCGCTTGTCCCTTCACCCCGCGCCGATCAAGGCGACCTGGCACTCCGAAATCTCCGGTCCCCGGGCCGCCGAGATCATGCGGGAAGTCCTGCCCCATATGGGCGCCCGCCGTTCGGCGAAGATTGCCGAAGTCCTCGGCGTCGTTGCCTTCCTCGCCCAGGCCACGGCCTCGAAACGGGGCGCCTCGGCTCCCGGCCCCCGAGTGACCAGACCCGCCGGCATCCCGAAGCCGGAGTCAGCCGCGTAAGGCGCTTTCCGAAAGGATTATGTCAGTGGAGGTTCGGGATCCTGGCCGCCGGAAGCTCCCTGCCGCAGCATCTGTCGGGATCGCAGCTAGTCCCTAGATCTGAGACGCTCCCCGGAATCACCATGCGGCAGTGCTGTCGATGCCTTCGCTCAGCGTCCCGTGAGGCCAGGGCGGGCGGAGCGCTGCCTGGAAACAACGCTCCCCGGAGAATCAACGACCTTCACGTCGACGAGACCCTGCCGACGCCGGGGAGCCGTTTCCCGGGCCCTAGGACGGTACCCAGTCCCTCACATAGGAGCCGTCCGTGAAGACGGCGATCCAGTGGCCGGGAGCTTCGGGGACGGGGAGGACGACATACCCCTCTGGAACCTTCCCCAGAAAAGATTCGTCGTCCTCCGCGCACTCGCGGGACGGCTCCGGCCCTGTCATTTCACTCATCGGCGATACCCCCCAGGTGTACCGATATTTCTTGCGTGAGGCGCCCCACTGCTTGAGCCCTCGGCGCAAGTCTAGGCCACAAGCAAGGAGAGCACTAGGGCCGGGGCAGGCCCTTCCTTTTCGAAAATAGTCACGAACTTCCGTCGCGCAGATATGAATCCCTGGCGCTCCGGCCCGGGGTGAGCAACCGCAGCTGGCCGAGGCGGGAAGGTCCGCAGGGCCGTCGCCGCCGGCCCGGTTGGCTCATGACGGGTCCGGACCGCGGCCAGATCCGACTCCGGGGCGGGGCGCCTCCGAAGCCGGCCTGGAGGTTCTCCGCCCCGCGCTACGCCGGAGTGAAACCGTTATCGAACGCGGGCGAGGTTGCGGCTCAGTAACCTTTTCCCCAAGGAATTCACGCGAGACGCCTTGCGCAAGTACCTTCTAAATTATAGCAATCACCCGAGCCCCAGCGCCCGTCGCGCCGGGCTCTTGACGCCAGAACAGGACACGAGAACATGTGCAACTTCGACAAGGCGCTCTGTGACATCTTCGACCGCCGCGTGACGACCGGCAAGCTTCCCCTGAAGAAGGAACGTGAGGCAATTCGCGCGGCGAAGTGCGGCGACGACGCGGCGACCCTGAAGCTCCTCTACGCATACGCCTGCGCACTTCGCAAGGTCTCCGGCAGGTACCGTGGCGCCGGCGGCGCCTGGGCCGGCGGGCCTTGGGACTCCGGGCTCGCGGCCGACCGCCGGATGGCCGCCGTCGAAGGATTCCTGGAAGCTCTCTACGCCTTCGACCTGGACGGCATACACTCACGGCTCGCCGCCACTGTCGAGGGCTACGTCGCCAACTCCATCAGTACGGCCGTTCTCGCTCCGGTCGCCATGAACGTCCCCGAGCGGACCCTGAAGCGCTTCTACTCAATCCTCCGCAAGGCCGACGGTGACCCGGTCAAGGGCGCCATCCTTGCTCCGCGGTACAGCATGACCGCTGAGACCTTCAACTCCGTTCTAACGGCCCTCCGGGGCACCCGGTCCCTCGACGACCCGGGCGACGACGCCCCCAGTGGCGGCCCGAGCCGGATTGAAGCCTCGGTCTGCGGCCCGGACTACTATGACGACGTCGAGGATAGGCTCCTCGTCGAAGCCGCCTTCGCCGCAGTAGACGACCTGGAAGAGGAAGTCTGCCGCCTCGCCTACGGATTCTCAGACTGCGACCCGATCCCCGACTCCGAAGTCGGATACCGCCTTGGACTCTCACGCCCGAAGGTCCAGCGCGTCCGCGCCTCCGCACTCGGCAAGATGCGCGACGCCGTCGGTGTCACGTGAGGCGCTTCCCGCGAAAAGGTTTGATTCGAGTGCTGTGCGTGCGTCGGCTACCGGAGAGGTGATAGACGTCCAGACCGGCACAAAGTGTCGTGGCCCCGTCGTAGCCTGCAAATGCCGGCGCCCACCAGGCCGCCGGCGGAGATCGTCAGTTGTTCCAGAAGAAGGAGACCGAAAATGACCACGAAGTCAACCTGCGAGCCGTGGTGCGACGAGCACAATGAAGCTGCAGGCGAGTGCCTGACGCTACGCTGCCTGTACCCACACTGTGCTCACCACACATGGCCATCCGGCGCCCCTGAATCCGCGGCCTCGGCCGCGCAGTTCAAGGCCATGGCTGGCTTCCCGGATCACGTCAACTCAATTTTCATCGAGGTCAGCTACGTCCCGGCAGAGGAGGACCGCCCGGAGATGGTCCTTCGCTTTCGGGACATCAGCAAGGACGCGGACTCGGCGACGCTCAGCACGACAGCACTCGGTCTCAGGCAACTGCACGCCGGCCTTGGCAACTTTCTGCAGGAGCTCGAATAGCCGGCCCGCGGGGACTCCGGGTCAGTTCCCGAGATCCCCGGCCTTGGGCAGGGCGAGTTCCTCGCTGCGCGGCAACTCTTCGACGTTGACGTCCTTGAAGGTGATCACGCGGACGCTCTTGACGAAGCGGGCGGAGCGGTAGACGTCCCAGACCCAGGCGTCCTGCAGCGTCAGATCGAAGTAGACCTCGCCGTCGGCGCTGCGGGCCTGCAGGTCAACGTGGTTGGCCAGATAGAAACGCCGTTCGGTCTCGACCACATAGCTGAACAGCCCGACAACGTCGCGGTATTCGCGGTAGAGCTGTAGCTCCATGTCGGTTTCATAGTTTTCAAGGTCCTCGGCACTCATGGTTCCATCTTGCACCATCCGGCGAGCCCCGTGCGCCACCGCCCGTCGCTCGCCACCGCCGCCGGCGCCGTCGTCGTCCGCGCGGGAGCGGTGCCGACCTCAGTCAGCGAGCAGCTGCCAGCTCACTCGGTGATACGGTGTGGGCCCGGCGGCGCGGAGCGCCTCCTTGTGCGTGGCGGTGCCGTAGCCCTTGTTCTCGTCCCAGCCGAAGGCGGGGTACTCGTGGTGCAGTTCGCGCATCATGCCGTCGCGCTCGACCTTGGCCAGGATGGACGCCGCGGCGACGCTCAGGCATTGCATGTCAGCCTTGACCAGCGTGTGCACCGGCGCGTCGCAGCCGGGCTCCGCCGGGCCGTCGTCGAACAGGGACGGCTGGGTTTCGGGCGACAGCCAGTTGTGGCTGCCGTCCAGCAGCACGACGTCCGGGATCACCCCGGCGGCCAGGACCGCAAGCCAGGCGCGCGTTCCGGCGAGCCGGAGCGCGGCGATGATGCCGAGGGCGTCGATCTCATTCGCGGAGGCATGCCCGACGGCGGAGGCCACACTCCAGCTCCGGACCAGCGGCACCAGGCGCTCGCGGTCCGCCACTTTGAGCAGCTTGCTGTCCCGCACATCGGCGAGCAGCTTCTGCTGCTGGAGGTCCACAACGGCGATTCCCACACTGACGGGCCCCGCGAGGGCGCCGCGGCCCACCTCGTCGACGCCGGCAAGCAGCCGGGCGCCGGAGCTGCGGAAGCGCCGTTCGTAGTCGAGCGTGGGGGCCTCGGACATGGTGTCAGCCGCTACTTTCCGGCCGGGTCGGGCACGTCGCGGAAGACGTCCGGGTAGTTGTCGAGGGCGGTGATGCGGTTCAGCGGCCAGGCAATGACGGCGGCCTTGCCTTCGATGTCGGCGATGTCGACGAAGCCGCCGTTGCTGTCCGTGTGGGCGCGCGAATCGGCCGAATGGTTCCGGTTGTCACCCATCACCCAGACCTTCCCCTCGGGGACCACGACGTCGAATTCGCGGACCTGGGGCACTTCGGCGGGGTTGATGTAGGGCTCGTCCACGGGTGTGCCGTTGACCAGGAGCCTGCCGCCGGCGTCGCAGCAGGCCACGCGGTCCCCCGGCAGGCCCACGACGCGCTTGACGAGGTGCTGCTCCGAGTTATCCGGCAGCAGGCCAATGAACGTCAGCCCGTCCTGTACCCAGGTGAAGGGACCCGCTTCCTTCTCCGCCATGGGAACCAGCCAGCCCTGGGTGTCCCTGAACACCACGACGTCGCCGTGCTCCAGGGCGAACGGCTCCGGGACCAGGAGGTTCACGAAGATGCGGTCGTTCACGTCGAGGGTGTTGACCATGGACTCCGAGGGGATATAGAACGCCCGGAACAGGAAGGTTTTGATCAGGAAGGACAGCACGATGGCGACCAGCACCACGGTGGCCACCTCCTTTGCCCAGAGGAACAGCGGGCTGTGCCGCTCCCGGGACTTCGCCCGGCGCGCACGCTTCGACGCGTCTCCCGCATGGGCCGGACCGCCTGTGAACCCTCGATCCGCGCGGACGTCAGGCACAGCCGGGTGCTCCGCGGCGGGGACCGCTGAGGAGGCAACCCGGGGCTGGTCCTGCCCCTGCGGATCTGGAGTCCGGGGTCCGGTCTCGGGCATTTACTGTCCGTTCTTCGCTGTTGTTATGGCGGCCTCCGCGGGCCGTCCTACTGCTGTAAATCTATCAATCGGCCAGATGATCTGGACCGGTCTGCCGATCACCCGGTCCAGCGGCACCATGCCTCCGCCGGGGGCGCCGAGAAGACTGCGGGAGTCGGCCGACAGTGCGCGGTGGTCCCCCATCAGCCAGAGCCGTCCGGCGGGCACGATCACGCTGAATTTCAGCTCGCTCGGGGCGTCACCCTCGTAGAGATAGGGTTCCGCAATTTGCTGGCCGTTGACTGTGAGCCTGCCGCCGGCGTCGCAGCAGACCACGTGGTCGCCGGGGAGCCCGATGACGCGTTTGATGTAGGTGGTGTCGCCGCCGGAGAGTCCGACCCAGTGCCCGACGCCGCCGAAAAAGTCCAGGAGCGGACCGTTGCCGCTGTCCAGCGGGGCGAAGGAGCCTCGTCCGTCGAAGACAACAATATCGCCGCGGCCCACCGGCTCGGTGCGGAAGTCCGTGCGCGAGACGAGGATCCTGTCCCCCTCGCGGAACATCGGCTCCATCGAGGCGGAGGGGATGTAGTAGACATCAAGCCACAACGAGCGGACCAGGCCGCTGATGAGCACAGCCAGCAGCACGGCCAGGAACGCAAAACGCCAGCCGAGTTTCCTGGGCTGGCGTTTTGTGTGTTCCATGATCCGTATCCTCTAACGCTTTTCTGAACTGAACAGCGCTGTTGCGGATGCTCCGTCGCTGGCCGGACACGGTCCGTGGGACCCGCGTTGGAAGCCTGCGGTGGAAGTCGGAAGAGTCCTACTTCTTGGGCTGGAAGTCGCGCTTTTCCTTGATCTTCGCAGCCTTGCCGCGCAGATCGCGCATGTAGTACAGCTTCGCGCGGCGCACGTCACCCTTGGAGACGAGCTCGATCTTGTCGATGATCGGGGAGTGCACCGGGAAGGTACGCTCCACGCCAACACCGAAGGAGACCTTGCGAATGGTGAAGGTTTCGCGCAGGCCATCGCCGTGGCGGCCCAGGACGAAGCCCTGGAAGACCTGGACGCGGGAGTTCTTGCCTTCGATGATGTTCACGTGAACCTTGAGGGTGTCACCCGCGCGGAAGACAGGAACATCGGTGCGCAGCGAGGCTGCGTCTACTGAATCGAGGATATGCATTGATTCACTCCTGGTGAACGCCACAGGTCCTTCACGTGGGGTCACGACGGCCAAGCCCGGGCGCAAACGCGGCCCGGAAATTCCCGCCGAAAATTTGTGAATCCGGATCCGTCAGGAATTGACGGGCCCGGGGTGCCGCGCTGTTGGTGACGCTCCCCCTGTGGCAGGTTCGCACCCAGCAGGCACAAGCACTAATTTTGCCACATCCGGGGCCGTCCAGCCAATCCGGTCAGGCGGAATCCCCGCCGGCGTCCGCCCTGCGCATGAGATGGCCATCGACGATGTCGTAGCCGAGGTCCGCGAAGGCGGTGCGGTCCGCGCGGGGCAGCTTGGCGGCGTCGAACTGCTCCAGCAGGTCAGGGCGGCGTTCAGCGGTGCGCCGGTACTGCTCGTGCCGGCGCCACTGGGCGATCTTGCCGTGGTTGCCGCTGAGCAGCACCGCAGGGACCTCGCGGTCCCGCCAGCTGGAGGGCTTGGTGTAGACGGGGTACTCCAGGAGACCGTCCGAGTGCGACTCCTCCACGAGCGACTCGGGGTTGCCCACGACGCCGGGCAGCAGGCGCCCGATGGCCTCCACCATCGCCAGCACCGCCACTTCGCCGCCATTGAGGACGTAGTCGCCCAGGCTCATGGGCCGCACCGTGAAGTGCCCGGCCGCCCATTCCATCACGCGCTCATCGATGCCCTCGTAGCGGCCGCACGCGAACACCAGCCGCTCTTCCCCGGCGAGTTCATGGGCGGTGGCCTGGGTGAACCGTTCCCCCGCCGGTGACGGCACAATCAGGACCGGCTTGGCCGCGTCGCCGGGGCGGTCCGCCGCGACGGCGGCCAGGGCCTGCGCCCACGGCTCGGGTTTCATGACCATGCCGGCGCCGCCGCCGTACGGGGTATCGTCGACGGTCCGGTGGCGGTCCGTGGTGAAGTCCCTGAGATCGTGGACGTTAAGCTCCAGCAGACCGTCCTGGCGCGCCTTGCCAATCAGCGACAGTTCCAGCGGCGCCAGGTACTCGGGAAAGATGCTGACGACGTCGACCCGCATTTAGGCCTTGTCCCCGGTGTCTGCGTGGCCTTCGGCGCTGTCACGGTCGTCGGCGCCGGCGGCAGCTGCGGACGCCGGCTTGTCCCCGGATGGCTCATCCGCGGCCGGCTCACGGACGGGATTGGCCTCGTCCTCGACGTTCACCTCGAAGAGTCCCGGCGGTGGCGTGACCAGGATGTAGCCCTCCCCGACGTTGACCTCGGGGACAATCTGCTCGACGAAGGGGATCAGGACTTCCTTGCCGTCCGTGGCGGTGACGACGAGCAGGTCCTGGACCGGGAGGGTGCGGAGGCCGGAAACCTTGCCGACAACCTGGTCACCGACGCGGACTTCCAGGCCCTCGAGCTCGTGCTCGTACCAGCCCTCGTCGTCGTCATCGGCGTCGAGTTCCTCGGTTTCGATGAACAGTTTGGCTCCGCGGACGGTCTCCGCCTCGTTGCGGGTCTCGATCTCCTCGAAGGCGAGCAGCAGGATGTCCTTGTTCCAGCGGGCGCTGAGGATGGTCAGCGGGCCCGCCGAGGCAGGCTCCACCACGAACTGGGTTCCCGGGACGAAGCGGTCGCCGGGCGCATCGGTGAGCACCTGGACGGTCACCTCGCCGCGGATGCCGTGGGGCTTGCCGATTCGTGCCACCTGAAGCTGCATCTGTTCCTCTGTTCGGGGTTGGTGTGTGGGTGGGGCTGCGGGGGAAAACAGTCCGGCCCCTCCACCATTATCTGGTGAAGGGGCCGGACTCAAGAAAAGTTTTGCTGGAAGCGTTACCGGCGGCGGTCGGTGTCGACGACGTCGACCCTGACCGGCTCGCCGTCCGCCAGTGCTGCCACCACAGTGCGCAAAGCGCGTGCGGTGCGGCCCTGGCGACCGATCACCCGTCCGAGGTCGTCCTGATGAACGCGCACTTCGAGGGTGTCCCCGCGGCGGTTGTTCTTCGCACTGACCTTGACATCGTCAGGACTGTCAACGATCCCGCGGACGAGGTGTTCGAGCGCTTCTGCCAGCAATTTACTCAGCCTCGGTGGTCTCTGCTGCGGCGTCGGCGGGAGCCTCGGCTGCATCGTCCTTCTTGGCCTTCTTGGTGATGGCTTCCGGGATGATCACGGAACCCTTTTCCGGGGTAACGAAGGCAGCCTTGGGAGCCTTGGTCTTCAAGGTGCCCTCCTGGCCCGGGAGACCCTTGAACTTCTGCCAGTCACCGGTGATCTTGAGGATCGCGGCAACCTGCTCGGACGGCTGTGCGCCGACGCCGAGCCAGTACTGGGCACGGTCCGTGTCGACCTCGATGTACGAGGGCTCTTCGGTCGGGTGGTACTTGCCGATCTCTTCGATGGCACGGCCGTCACGCTTGGAGCGTGCGTCCATGACGACGATGCGGTAGTACGGTGCGCGCATCTTGCCAAAGCGCTTAAGGCGAATCTTTACGGCCACTTTTGTGGTCACTCCTGTTTCTGAAACGGGGTCGAGCCCGGCGTTCTGCACCCGTGGGGCGGGCCGTACTAGGGGGTTCTAAAAGGACAAGATCCGGACGCGGAGAGAGGGGCCACGCAGATCGAGTACCTGTTTATTGTGCCAGATCAGCGGCGGGAATTCGACTTGACACCCGCAACCGGTCGATTTGGGGGCTGAAACGGGTCAGGAAGTCCAGACGTAGAGGCCGGATTTGCTGGCGGGGTCGACCTCGGCGGCCAGCTCGGCGAGCTGCCGGACGTAGCGGGCGGCCTGCTCCGCACCGAAGGGCATGTCCTCTTCGGCGGCCCAGCTTTCGGCGACGTCGTCCAGGACGTTGCCCTCGCCCTCGGTCTCGTAGCTGAGCAGCTCGGCCAGGGCACGGATCATCGCCGGCGGCACGCCGAGCAGGGAGTCGCTGGCGACATCGACCATCGCGAGCTCGTAGTCGGCGCCGGAGGCGTGGACGGCAGTGCCGGCCAGGTCGCCCAGGCGTTCGACCTCGAAGTCGGTGATGTCCGCCATCCGGACGGCCCCGGAGCCAGCCGCCGCCCCGCCGTCGAGGGCGGCAGCACGCTTGAGGGCTTCATCGTGGGTGGAAACAAAGACTTCGGTGAATCCCATGGAGCTCGTCCTTAGCTGTCCGGCGGCGCTGGGCCGCTGTTTTTTGGCGTCACTTCAGCCTAGCCGCTCCGGCCCGGCCGGCATTCAGGCGGGACATGCCCTCCCCTGACTGTGACCACTGGACGTAAAGCCACTATGTCCGTTCCTGGCCGCGAGCGGTGGACATGCCCCACGGGCCTGCCAGCCAAAAACGGACATGCCCCACGGGCCTGCCAGCCAAAAACGGACATGCCCCACGGGCCTGCCAGCCAAAAACGGACATGCCCCACGGGCCTGCCAGCGAAAAACGGACATGCCCCACGGTGCCGTCAGCGATATGTGGGCATGCCCTCCGCTGACCTGCACCAGTGGACATATGGACACTATGTCCATTCGCTGCCGCCTGCGCGGGGCATGTCCGCGGGGGCGGGTAGCCGCGGAAGGGGTGGCCGGCCCGGCGGGCACTCAGCGGACGGCGACGCGGATGCGGTTGCGCCACGGGTCCTCGAAGCGCAGCTCGGCGCCGGTGTGGTGGGACTGGACCCCGGCGGTCCTGAGGCGGTCGGCGAGGGCTCCGACGTCGTCTCCTGCGGGGACTTCGATCAGCACCTCGCCGAGGCCCAGGGTGTCGCGGCGGGGGCCGGCGCCGCGGCTGTTCCAGACGTTCATGGCCATGTGGTGGTGGTAGCCGCCGGCCGAGACGAACAGCGCCTGCCCGTGCCATCCCGCCGTCTTTTCGAACCCGAGCGTTCCGACGTAGAAGTCCTGCGCGGACTGGACGTCGCCGACCTGCAGGTGGACATGCCCGACGCCGGCCCCGGCCTCGCGCTGCCCGGTCACGGATTCCTCGGTGAGGTGCTGCTCGAGGTAGCGCTGCGGCGGCAGGGCCAGGCTGTCCATCACCACGGTCTTGCCGTCCCAGGACCAGGCGTCGCGGGGACGGTCCCAGTAGAGCTCGATGCCGTTGCCCTCCGGATCGGTGAAGTAGAAGGCCTCGCTGACGAGGTGGTCCGCGCTGCCGGCAAAGGACTGCGGCTCGAACTGTGCCGCACTGGCGACGGTGGCGGCCAGGGAGGGCTGGTCCTCGAACAGCAGGGCCGTGTGGAAGAGTCCGGCCTCGCCGCGGGACGGGACGCTCAGCCCGGGCGCCGGAGCCAGGTGGACCAGCGGCTTCTGCCGGCGGCCGAGATAGAGCCCGCCGTCCTGCTCGGCCACGACGTCAAGGCCCAGGGCGCGCTGGTAGTAGTCCGTCATGAGCTTCATGTCGCCGACCTTGAGCATCACGGTGCCCATGGCGAGTTCGGCGGGAAGAAGATCCTGGGTGCTGGTGTCTGCAGTCATGTGATCGCTCCGGTGCTTTGCTGGCCACCGACCGTCGATGACCCTCATAGAGTTAAATTACTTGAAGCTTCAATTTATTCCTAATGGGCGGGCTGGTTCCTGGGGACCAGTTCTCCGCGCAGGACGATGTGCCGGAGGTCCTGCAGGGTGGCCAGGTCGTGGCGCGGGTCCTCGGCGCAGACCAGGACGTCGGCGCTGGCGCCGTCGGTGATCCCGTCCGCCCCAAGCCAGTTCCGGGCGGCCCAGGCGCCGGCGTCGAGGGCCGCTGTGGCGGGCAGTCCGGCGGCGTGCAGCGCCCGGAGCTCGTCCACGATGCGCCCGTGTTTGATCACGCTGCCGGCGTCCGTCCCGGCGTAGATCGTGACGCCGGCCTCGAAGGCCGCCAGCACACGTTCTGCCCGGCGCTCCCACAGGGCGCGCATGTGGGCTGCGTAGCGGGGGAACTTGGCCGCTGCCTGCGCGGCAATGTCCGGGAACGTGGCGATGTTGATGAGTGTGGGGACGATCGGCACGCCCTGTTCGACGAAACGCGGCAGGTGCCTGGGGAGCAGGCCCGTGGCGTGCTCAATGCAGTCGATCCCGGCGTCGAGCATGTCATCGAGGGTGTTCTCCGCGAAGCAGTGTGCCGTGACGCGGGCGCCTTCGTCGTGGGCGGCGGCGACGGCGTCTTTCAGCGTCCCGGCCGGGAAGCTGGCGGCGAGGTCGCCGGCGTCGCGGTCGATCCAGTCCCCGACGAGCTTGACCCAGCCGTCGCCGGCGCGGGCCTGTTTGCGCACGGCCTCGACCAGGCCCTCGGGTTCCACCTCGACGGCGAAGCCCCGGAGGTACCGCCGGGTCCTCGCGATGTGCCGGCCCGCGCGGATAATGCGGGGCATGTCGGCGCGGTGCTGGAGCCAGCGGGTGTCGTGGACGGCGCCGGCGTCGCGGACGAGCAGGGTTCCGGCGTCGCGGTCGGTCCGGGCCTGTTCTTCCGCCAGCCCGTCCGGGACGTCCCCGCCGGGGCCGAGGCCGATGTGGCAGTGCGCGTCGACCAGCCCGGGGATGACCCAGCCGTCCAGCACGAGGTCGGGCGCGGCGGCCGGACGGTCGAAGGTCAGCAGGCCGTCCACCGACCAGAGCCCGCGGCGTTCCTGGTCGGCTGCGGTGAGGATGGTGCCGCTGAACTCGATGATGCTGGTCATGGCTTCAAGCTTAAACCTCGGCCTGGCCGGGCGCCGTCATACGCGGCGGCCGTCCGGACGGCCTGTGGTAGCTTCGTCTACGACCACACGGGAGCCCTTGCAGGGGCTGAGATCGGGCTGACGCAGCCTGCGACCGTTGAACCTGTCCGGGTAATGCCGGCGAAGGAAGTGAGTATTCCGTGAAGACGCAATTGACACAGCACAGCCCTGTCCAGAATGACGCAGCCCCGGGCCTGCCCGGCCAGGATCAGTCTCCGGCCCCCACGCAGTCGCTGAAGTCCCACTCCCTGGCGTTCGCCACCGACGCCGAGCACGGCATCCGCGTCCCGGTGACCGAAATTGCGCTGGCCGACTCGCCGGGCGGCGCCGCCAACGCCCCGTTCCGCGTGTACCGCACCGCCGGCCCCGGGAGTGAACCGGTCCGGGGCCTGGCGCCGTTGCGCGCCCCGTGGATTGCCGCCAGGGAGGACACCGGGCCTTACGAGGGCCGGGCCCGGGAGCTGCTCGATGACGGCAGGTCGGCAGTGCGCCGCGGCGCAGCGTCGGCCGAATGGAGGGGCGCCCGCCCGGCGCCGCGCCGCGCCGTCGACGGCAGGACGGTCACGCAGATGCGGTACGCGCGGGACGGGGTGATCACCCAGGAGATGCGGTTTGTCGCGTTGCGCGAGAACTGCGACGTCGAGCTGGTCCGCTCCGAAGTGGCCGCAGGCCGCGCCATCATCCCCAGCAACATCAACCACCCCGAATCCGAGCCGATGATCATCGGCAAGGCGTTCCTGGTGAAAATCAATGCAAACATCGGCAACTCGGCCGTGACCAGCTCCATCGCGGAGGAGGTCGACAAGCTTCAATGGGCCACCCAATGGGGCGCGGATACCGTCATGGACCTCTCCACCGGGGACGACATCCACACCACCCGCGAATGGATCATCCGCAACACCCCCGTGCCTATCGGCACCGTCCCGATCTACCAGGCGCTGGAAAAGGTCAACGGCGAGGCCAACGCCCTGACGTGGGAGCTCTTCCGGGACACCGTGATCGAGCAGTGCGAGCAGGGTGTGGACTACATGACCATCCACGCCGGGGTGCTGCTGCGCTACGTGCCGCTGACGGCCAACCGGGTCACCGGCATCGTGTCCCGCGGCGGAGCGATCATGGCCGGCTGGTGCCTGGCCCACCACCGGGAGAACTTCCTCTATACCCACTTCGATGAGCTCTGCGCGATCTTCGCCCGCTACGACGTCGCGTTCTCGCTGGGTGACGGTCTGCGGCCCGGCGCGACGGCGGATGCCAACGATGCGGCGCAGTTCGCCGAACTGGACACCCTGGCCGAGCTCACCCAGCGGGCCTGGGCTTTCGATGTCCAGGTCATGGTGGAAGGGCCCGGGCATGTGCCGTTCCATCTGGTCCGGGAAAACGTCGAGCGACAGCAGGAACTCTGCAAGGGAGCCCCGTTCTATACGCTGGGGCCGCTGGTCACCGACATCGCACCCGGCTATGACCACATCACTTCGGCGATCGGCGCCACCGAGATTGCCCGCTATGGAACAGCCATGCTCTGCTACGTCACGCCCAAGGAACACCTGGGGCTGCCCAACAAGGACGACGTCAAGACCGGCGTGATCACCTACAAGATCGCGGCCCACGCCGCGGATCTCGCCAAGGGCCACGCCGGTGCGCATGAACGCGACGACGCCCTGTCCAAGGCACGGTTCGAGTTCCGCTGGCGGGACCAGTTCGCGCTGTCCCTGGACCCGGTGACGGCCGAGGCGTTCCACGATGAGACGCTCCCCGCGGAGCCGGCCAAGACGGCACATTTCTGCTCGATGTGCGGACCCAAGTTCTGTTCCATGCGGATCAGCCAGGACATCCGGGACGAATACGGCTCAGCGGATCCGGAAGCCGCGATGGCGGCCGGAATGCGGGACAAGAGCAACGAGTTCATCGCCTCCGGCGGCAAGGTCTACCTGCCGGTGCCTGCCGTCGGCGGACCCGCAGCAGGCTAGGATGCCTCGGCGTGGTGCTGCCGGCCGACGTCCGCGATGAACGCCCGGATGATCCGGTTTCCCTCCGCCGAGTCCTGGGGCCGGTGTCCGCCCGGCGCGGTGCGGTGCACGGCGCCGGTCTCACGCAGGTAGCCCGCGATCTCTTCATAGAGCGGTTCCCAGCCGCCGGTCAGGACCAGGGTGGGGACGCCGGGGACAATCTGCAGCGGGGCTTCCCAGGGCGGGACCTGAAGCCGCAGACGGCGGGCCTCCCGCTGGTCTTCCGGGCTGGGGGCGCCCAGGGTCGCCTGGGCCGGGGTGTGGGCCGCGAACACCCGGCGGACGAATTCGCGGTGGAAATCCTCATCGCTCAGGTGGTGGCGGACCTCGAAGAGCGGCTGCATCAGGGCGCGGTGCGCCGCCGTCGCCGGGAGCTCCGCGGTGAGCGAGAGGCAGGCCGGTTCCACCAGGGTCAGCGACTGCACCAGGTCCGGGCGTTCGACGCCGGCCATCATCGCGGCGATGGCACCCTGCGAGTGGGCGACGACGTGGCCGCCGGCCGTGCCGCGGCCGTCATCGGCCAGCGCACGAAGGACGATGGCGGCGTCGGCGGCGAAGTCCGTTTCGAGCGGCTCGGCGACGGGGTCATACCCGTGGCGGCGCAGGAACAGTGCGTCGTAGTCCAGCGCCATTCCGTGCTGTTTCGGCCACGCGGCAGCACCGAAGCTGCCTGCCCCGTGGACGAAGACTACGCGTGGCTTGTACATGGTCTAACCCTATGACACCGGCCCGGCAATGGGCCGGCGGCATCTCGGCCGTCAGGGCCTATTTGCCGCCGCCGAGGAACTTGTCGAAACCCTTGGGCAGGTTTAGCTGGGAAGGATCGAAGTCGCCGCCCTGCTGGCCGAACGCGGCGCCGGTCGGGAGGGCCTTGGCGCCCTCGGCCCGACGGGCCTGGGCCTCCTTCAGCTCCTGCGCGGCCTTGGCCGGGTTGCCGGAGCGGGCCTTCTTCTTGGGTGCGCTCTTGGCGCCCTTGCGGGCCCCGCCGCCGCCCATGCCGGGCATCCCCGGCATCCCCGGCATGCCGCCGCCGGCAGCCATCTTCTTCATCATCTTCTGGGCCTGGGCGAAACGTTCCAGCAGGCCGTTGACCTCGGAGACGTGAACACCGGAGCCGCGGGCAATCCGGGCCCGGCGGGAACCGTTGATGATCTTCGGCGCCACGCGCTCATGCGGGGTCATGGACCGCACGATCGCCTCGACGCGGTCGATCTCACGCTCGTCGAACTGCTCGAGCTGCTGCCGGATGTTCTGCGCTCCGGGCATCATCATGAGCATCTTCTTCATGGACCCCATGTTGCGGATCTGCTGCATCTGGGCGAGGAAGTCGTCGAGCGTAAAGTCTTCCTGGTCGGCGAACTTCTGCGCCATCCGGGCGGCTTCGTCCTTGTCCCAGGACTTCTCCGCCTGCTCGATCAGGGTGAGCACGTCACCGAGGTCGAGGATGCGTGAGGCCATCCGGTCCGGGTGGAAGAGCTCGAAGTCGTCCAGGCCTTCGCCGGTGGACGCGAACATCACGGGCTTGCCGGTGACCGAGGCGACGGACAGGGCGGCACCGCCGCGCATGTCGCCGTCGAGCTTGGAGAGCACGATGCCGGTGAAGTTGACGCCCTCGTCGAAGGCCATGGCCGTGTTGACGGCGTCCTGGCCGATCATGGCGTCGACCACGAACAGCACTTCGTTCGGAACGATGGCGCGGCGGATCTGGCGCGCCTGTTCCATCATTTCGGCGTCCACGCCGGTCCGGCCGGCGGTGTCAACGATCACGACGTCGTGCAGGGTGCGGCGGGCTTCCTCGACGCCGGCACGGGCAACCGCGACCGGGTCGCCGGCCGGGTGCTCCAGCTCGGTGGAGGTGGCGCCCGGGTGCGGGGCGAAGACCGGCACCCCGGCGCGCTTGCCGACCACCTGGAGCTGGGTCACGGCATTGGGGCGCTGCAGGTCGCAGGCCACCAGCAGGGGGCTGTGGCCCTGCCCCTTGAGGTGCTTGGACAGCTTGCCGGCCAGGGTGGTCTTGCCGGCACCCTGGAGGCCGGCGAGCATGATGATGGTGGGCCCGGTCTTCGCGAGGCGGATCCGGCGCGTCTCGCCGCCGAGGATCTCGACGAGCTCCTCGTTGACGATCTTCACGATCTGCTGGCCGGGGTTCAGGGCGGCCGAGACCTCGGCGCCGAGGGCACGTTCGCGCACGCGGCCGGTGAATTCGCGGACCACGGGCACGGCAACGTCGGCGTCCAGGAGGGCACGCCGGATTTCGCGGACCGTGGCGTCAACGTCCGCCTCGGTCAGGCGGCCCTTGCCACGGAGATTCTTGAAGGTTGCTGTCAACCGGTCAGAGAGTGAATTGAACACGCGCCGTGCACTTCTTTCAGTGGATCTACAGATGGCGGCCGGTCCGGCACGCCAGCGTCGCGACTGATGTTCGCCGGAACGAACTGCCTCGACAACGGGACTCGACTATCTAGGGTACCAAGACACGCCTTCAAGATGGCATGCTGACGTAGGTGACCAGCCAAACAACCGTAAAAACCCTGCTCATCCTCGGCGCCTCGGGCGACCTCACCGGCAGGCTCCTGCTGCCGGGCCTGGCCCGGCTCGTGTCCCGGGGCCGCGCCGACGGCCTGACCCTGGTGGGCGCCGGCTCCGATGCCTGGACCCCCGGGCAGTGGCTGGAACGCATCGAGGAATCATTCGCGGACGCCAACTCCCAGGCCGAGGCCTACGGCCGGCGGGAGCTGAAACGGATCCGCGACACCACGGCGTACCACCAGCTCGACGTCACGGCCGACGGGCAGCTGGCCGGGCTGCTGGCCCGGCTGGAGGGGCCCGTGGCCATCTACTTCGCGCTGCCGCCGCGCGTCAGCCAGCTGGCCTGCGAGGCGCTGCACCCCGGCCAGGTGCCGGCCGGGACCAGGCTGGTCATGGAGAAACCGTTCGGTTCCAGCGAGGAGTCGGCCCGGCACCTGAACGAAACCCTGTTGTCGCTGGTCCCGGAGGACCACATCCACCGGGTGGACCATTTCCTGGGCAAGGCGACGGTGCTGAACATCCTGGGGCTGCGCTTCGCCAACACCTTCCTGGAGCCGGTGTGGAACCGCGAGCACATCGAAAAGGTCGAGATTGTCTTTGACGAGGACCTCGCGCTGGAGGGGCGCGCCCGTTACTACGACGGCGCCGGCGCGCTGCGCGACATGATCCAGAGCCACCTGTTGCAGATCATGGCCCTGATGGCCCTCGAACCGCCGGCCTCGGTGGACGAGCGGGACCTCCGCGACGCCGTGGCCACGGTGCTGCGGGCCAGCAGCATCAAGGCGCCCTACGCCAGGAGCACACGGCGCGCCAGGTACACGGCGGGATCGGTCGACGGCCGGAAGGTTCCGGACTACGCGAGCGAAAACGGCGTCGACCCGGCCCGGGGCACCGAAACCCTCGCCGAGGTGGAAGTGCAGATCGACAACTGGCGCTGGCAGGGCGTCCCCTTCATCCTGCGCTCCGGAAAGGCCCTGGGCGTTAAGCGCAAGGAGGCCGTGGTGACCTTCCGCCCGGTGCCGCACCTGCCCCGGGGTTTCACCGGGGTGGACTCCCCCAACCAGCTGCGGATCGGCTTCGGCCCGGACACGCTGCAGTTCGACGTCGATGTGAACGGCCCCGGCGATGTCCTCAGCCTGGACCGCGCCACCCTCGAGGCCGAGCTCAGCGCGTCCGAACTGCTGCCGTACGGGGAGGTCCTGGAGGGTGTCCTGACCGGCGATCCCCTGCTCTCCGTCCGCGCCGACACCGCTGAAGACTGCTGGCGGATCCTGGAGCCCGTCCTCAAGGCCTGGGCCCGGGACAGCGCACCGCTGGAGGAGTACGCCGCCGGGAGCGCCGGGCCGGAAGGCTGGCGGGCCTGACCGGCGTCGCCGTCGGTTGCGGCGGTCGGGCGCACAAAAGCGGGCCGGGTACCTTTTCAGGTTCCCGGCCCGCCTTGTTGGTTGAGGCTGGCTAGATAGCCGCCGACCCGCGTTCTCCGGTGCGGACCCGCACCGCTTCGAACACATCCATCGTCCAGACTTTGCCGTCACCGGCCCGGCCGGTGTTCGAGCTGGCGATGATGACATCGAGGATGTCGTCCGCCTGTTCGTCGGTGGCCAGGACCTCTACCCGGATCTTGGGCAGCAGGTCCACGTTGTACTCGGCGCCGCGGTACACCTCGGTATAGCCCCGCTGGCGGCCGTAGCCGCTGGCCGCGCTGACGGTGAGGCCCTGCACTCCGTAGGCCTCAAGGCCCTCGCGGATGGTGTCGAGCTTTTCGGGCCGGACGATTGCTGTGATCAGTTTCATGCCTCCACACTTTCCTTACCTGCTGCTGCGGTCTTCTTGCCGTTGGACGTGGCGTCCACCGGCTCGGCGGCCGGGGCCGCCCCGGCGTCGCTCTGGGCCTTGCCGGTGATGAGTTCGTGCAGCGGGGTGAAGCTTCCACCGTGGCCGCCGACACCGAATTCGTAGGCGGTTTCGGCGTGCAGGCTGAGGTCCACGCCCACGACTTCCTGCTCCTGGGAAACCCGGAAGCCCATGGTCTTGTGGATGGCGAAGGCGATGAGTGCGGTCATCACTGCCGAGTAGGCAATGGCAATACCGGCTGCCGCGAGCTGGGCCCACAGCTGGGTGAGGCCGCCGCCGTAGAACAGGCCGCCGCCGACGCCGTCGGCCGGGAGGGCGATGAAGCCCAGTGCCACGGTGCCGATGATGCCCGAGACGAGGTGGACACCGACGACGTCGAGCGAGTCGTCAAAGCCCCAGCGGAACTTGAGGCCGACGGCCAGGGCGGAAGCCGCACCGGCGATCAAGCCGAGGCCCAGGGCGCCGATCGGGCTGACGTTGGCGCAGGCCGGGGTGATGGCGACGAGGCCGGCAACGACACCGGAGGCGGCACCGAGCGAGGTCGGGTGACCGTCGCGGATACGCTCCGTGATGAGCCAGCCGAGCATTGCCGCGGCCGGGGCTGCCAGGGTGTTGACCCAGATCAGGCCGCCCTGTTCTGCCGTTGTAGCTGCGCCGCCGTTGAAGCCGAACCAGCCGAACCACAGGATCGCGGCACCGAGCATAACGAACGGGATGTTGTGCGGGCGGTGGTTGGGGTCCTTGCCGAAGCCCTTGCGGTTGCCGATGATCAGCACGAGGATCAGCGCGGCAACACCGGCGTTGATGTGGACAACCGTGCCGCCGGCGAAGTCGATAGCCGGGCCGAGGGCCTGGCCGATGGCGCCTTCCGGGCCGAACAGCCCGCCGCCCCAGACCATGTAGGCCAGCGGGCAGTACACCAGGGTGACCCAGACCGGCACGAAGACCGTCCAGGCGCCGAACTTGGCGCGGTCAGCGATCGCGCCGCTGATCAGGGCGACGGTGATGATCGCGAAGGTGGCGGCGTAGCCGACCTTGATGAGTCCGTCAGGAGTGTCGATGCCCTCCAGCCCGAAGGTGGCGAACGGGTTTCCGACCATCTGCATGAAGCCCTCGCCGGAGCTCATCGAAGCGCCCCAGAGCACCCAGACCACACCGACCATGCCGATGGAGATGAAGCTCATCATCATCATGTTCAGTGCGGCCTTGGCGCGCGTCATGCCGCCGTAGAAAAATGCGAGTCCTGGTGTCATGAACAGCACGAGTGCTGCTGCCACCATCAGCCATACGTGACCTGCGGTAAGTTCCATGGTGCACGTCCTCCCTTGCTTAGATGCGATCTAAAAGATGTTGCGGAGTTCTCCGCGTGCCTCAACGCGGTTTGCGTTCTAAGAAGAGTTTGTCGTCGCCGTGTTTCGCCGGCGGAGGATTTAGATTGCCGGGTTGTTACAAGAACCTCCCGGAAGTAAATGGTGCAAATCCTTCTTGTTACGGTTATGTTTCACGCGTTCCAATATCCCCTCCCGCATCGCCCGCATCACCAGGAAGCCACCGCCATGAGTAAGACCCCCCGCCCCGCGGGATCCCCGCCGCAGGGCGGTACCCGGACCCACGGCAAGCCGGTGCTGCCCCGGGACATCAAGGTGATGTTGGTGGCTGCCTTCCTCATCGCCCTCGGCTTCGGTCTGGTGGCACCGGTCCTCCCCCAGTTCGCCACCACTTTCGACGTCGGTGCGACGGCGGCCGCCGTGATCGTGAGCATCTTCGCGTTCATGCGTCTCGTGTTCGCCCCCGCGGGAGGCGCGCTGATTGTGCGGCTCGGGGAACGGCCGGTCTACGTGGCCGGGCTGTTGATTGTTGCGGCGTCGACGGCGGCGTGTGCCTTCGCCCAGGACTACTGGCAACTGCTGATCTTCCGCGGCCTCGGCGGGGCCGGCTCGGTGATGTTCACGGTGGCGTCGATGGCCCTCGTGGTCCGGCTGGCCCCACCGGAGAGCCGCGGACGGGTCTCCGGGGCCTACGCCTCGGCATTCCTCATCGGCAATGTGTGCGGGCCGGTCGTGGGCGGGCTGCTGGCCGGCTTCGGCCTGCGGGTGCCGTTCCTCGTCTACGCGGCCGCCCTGGTCCTGGCGGCCCTCGTGGTGCAGACCCAGCTGAGCCACGTGCCGGCGGCCTCCCGCCCGGACGGCACCACGGCGCCGGCGATGGAGCTGCGCGAGGCACTGCGGGACAGCGCGTACCGGGCAGGGCTGTTCTCCAGCTTCGCCAACGGCTGGGCGACCTTCGGGGTACGGATGGCCACGGTGCCGCTCTTCGCCGTCGCCGCCCTGAATGCAGGACCCGAATCGGCGGGCTGGGCCCTGGCCATGTTCGCCGCGGCCAACGCGGCGGCGCTGACATTCTCCGGCAAACTCGCGGACAGCCTGGGCCGGAAACCCATGATGGTCTCAGGACTGCTGGTCACCGGAATCGCAACGGCAGCCATCGGCTTCACCCACGACCTGCTCTGGTTCCTTGTGGCGACCGCTGTCGCCGGCATCGGTTCGGGACTGCTCGGTCCCGCGCAGCAGGCAGCCATGGCCGATGTGATCGGCAACGAGCGCTCCGGGGGCCGGGTCCTGGCCATCTTCCAGATGACCGCGGACAGCGGGGCAATCATCGGACCGGTCCTTGCCGGGCTCCTCGCGGACCGGCTGGGCTATGGCTGGGCCTTCGGCGTCACCGGCGGCGTCCTGGTGGCGGCTGCCGCGGGCTGGCTGCTGGCCCGGGAGACCTTCCACCGGCCGGCGACCCGCCGCGGCGCCTGACTCGGCCCTGTGCCCGTCCGCCCGCCCGGGTCGAACGGCACGGGCGGACTTCGTTAGGCTGTTGGGAGATCCCACCCAGAAGCTGGAGAAGTCTTTACATGCCACCCACTGAACGTTCGCCCGAACCCACCGCCGACAGCAGACCGGAGAACGCGGCCGGGGCAAAGCGCAAGAACCTCCGTCCCGCCGTCGTGATCTCGGTACTTGCGGTCATTGCCGTGCTCGCGTCGCTGGTGCTTTTCCTCGGGCCGGGTGCCGGAGGAAACACGGCGGCGCCCGCCGCGAACCCGGCGCCCACCTCGGCCGCGCCGGAGGCGTCATTGCCTCCGGCCCCGGCCGTCACGTACTACAAGCAGCCGGGCCCGCCCGCCGGCTCACCCCTGGATGCGGTGGAGCCGCTTGAGGTGAATGTTTCGCAGGATCCGGTGGGCACCTCGCTGACCAAGGGCCTGGTCGGCATCTCGCTCGAAGCCACCGACCTCGCCGATCCCGCCCTGAGCAGCAGCAACGCCTCGACGGTCAAACTGCTGCAGGAAGCCGACCAGCCGGTGCTCCGGTTCGGCGGCAACGCGGTTGACCGCCGCTTCTTCTGGACGTCAAGCAACGAAGCCGTCCCGTCCACCGGCTACCGCGGAGATGCGGCACACCCGGTCAGGGCTGTGGGCCCGGCGGACCTGGCGCGGCTGAACACTCTGCTGGAAGCTGCCGATGCGACGGTCAGCCTCACCGTGGACCTGGGCCACTATGACCCGGCGCGCGCCGCGGACATGGCCAAGCACGCGGCGGAGACCTTCGGCCCGCGGCTGCTGAGCATCACCGTCGGCAATGAGCCGAACGGATTTGGGCTCAATGGTGTCCGCCCGGGGGGCTACAGCACCGGGCAGTACGTGGAGGAACTCAAGGCCTATGCGAACGCGATGAACGCGGTGGCCCCGAACGTGCCCATCTCCGGCCCCGGCGCCTACGACCAGAAATGGTGGCAGCCGTTCATCGATGCCGACATCCCGCAGAAGAAGATCCTGTCCTTCCACAACTACCCGCTGCACAGCTGTGAGGGAAGCGACCCCAAGAGCTCGCCGACCATCGCCAACGTGATGAGCCAGCTGATGCATGACCGCGCCGCCGACTACCAGCAGGCCGCCCTGACGGCCGGCCAGGCGGCGGGCATTGAAACCTGGCTTCCCGAGACGGGAATCGCGGCCTGCCCCGGCTCCAATGAGACCTCCCGCACCCACGCGTCCGCCCTCTGGACGGCGGACTACGCGCTGAACGCCGCACAGCTGGGCATTACCCGGATCGGCTTCCACAGCTCGATGCTGACCTGCAAGGGTGGTCCCCCCATGTCCGCCGTCTGCACCGGCGGCCCCTACCTCAAGCCCAACGGCGTCGTCTCCGGCCGGGCCAACTTCTTCGGCATCTCCATGGTCGCCGAGCTGGAGGCCGGCAAGTTCCTGAAGCTGGATTCGAAGGGCGGCGGCTTGATGTTCAGCTACGCCCTGCAGAACGCCGACGGCAGCACAACCGTTGTCCTGGTCAACGAGAACGACCCCGAGAAGGCGGCCCAGACCGACGTCACGGTCAAGCTGCCCGCGCGGGCACTGACCGGAACCATGACCCAGATGACCGGGCCCAGCTACGGGGCCGAGGACAGTACGGTGATCGACGGCGCCAAGTCCGAACCGATTCCGCTCGCAGACCGTGCCACGGTTGAGGGTTTCGCCTACGGTTCACAGACGCAGACGTTCAAGCTGACGGCCGGCACCGTGACGGTGCTGAACTTCAAACACTAGGCAGCACACAAACAACTGGCTCCCAGCCGGTGGCGTTCCGGTAGATCCGGGCGACTCCGGCTGGGAGCCAGTTGGGTTTATGGCGTTACCGCGGTGGGGCTAGTTCAGGATGGCGTCGACGAAGCTCTCGGCGTCGAACGGGGCGAGGTCGTCCGCCCCTTCGCCGAGGCCGATCAGCTTGACCGGGACGCCGAGCGACTTCTGGATGGCCACGACGATGCCGCCCTTGGCCGTGCCGTCCAGCTTGGTCAGGACGATGCCGGTGATGTTCACGACCTCGGCGAAGACCCGCGCCTGGTTCAGACCGTTTTGTCCCGTCGTGGCGTCGAGGACCAGAAGCACCTCGTCAACCTCGGCGAGCTTTTCGATGACACGCTTGACCTTGCTGAGCTCATCCATCAGGCCCACCTTGTTCTGCAGGCGCCCGGCGGTGTCGATCATCACGACGTCGACTTCCTGGTCGATGCCGGCCTTGACCGCCTCATAGGCGACGGACGCCGGGTCCGCACCGTCGACGTCGGACTTCACCGTGGCGACGCCGACGCGCTGGCCCCAGGTGGCCAGCTGTTCGGCGGCAGCGGCGCGGAACGTGTCCGCCGCACCCAGCAGCACGTCCTTGTCCTCGGCGACGAGCACACGGGCGAGCTTGCCCACCGTGGTGGTTTTGCCAACGCCGTTGACGCCCACCACCAGCACAACGGCGGGTTTGTCGGCGTGCCGATCGACGCGCAGGCTGCGGTCCATCGTCGGGTCGACCATCTTGATGAGTTCCTCGCGGAGCAGGGCTTTGACCTGCTCCGGGGAGCGGGTGCCGAGCACCTTGACTCGTTCGCGGAGGGCGTCCACGAGCTGCAGCGTCGGCTCGGTGCCGAGGTCGGCGAGCAGGAGGGTTTCCTCCACTTCGTCCCAGACGTTTTCATCGATTTTGTCGGCGGACAGCAGCGCCAGCAGGCCCTTGCCGAGGATGTTGTTGGACCTGACGAGGCGTTCGCGCAGGCGGATCAGGCGGCCGGCGACCGGCAGCGGCGTTTCGACCGGGACGGTTTCCAGGCCGGCCACGTCATCCGGGACTTCGACTGTTTCCGGCGCCTCGAGGCCGACAGAGTCCGGTGCCTTGCGTTCGCGCGTGGGCGCCGGGCGGTCCTCGAGGAGTGTCCCGCCGCCTGCACCGGGCGTCACTGGATCGTTCTCGTCACGCTTTCCGGGGTAGTTGGTGATGTTCTTCCGGGCCTTCATCAGGACCGGAATGAGTGCACCGAGGACCACCAGGGCGGCGAGAATGGGCAGAAGAATGGGGAGGATGTCGTTCACTCCCCTAGCTTCTCACAAACCCCAAACGCGACGCGGGGCGCGTTCAGCCCGAGGGTCCGGCCTCGACATTCCCGGCGGCGACGGTCCAGGGTGCTAGGATCGGGGCGCTGTTCAGCTCCATGGTCGACTCGATTGCCTGGGACCCGATCCCGGATCCGCCACTCGACCGAAGGCCGTCACTCCATGCCGCACACAGCACTTCCCGTGACACTCACCCGTTCCACGGTCCGCACCGGAGCCGGCGGATGACCACCGAACTGACCGAAGCCGAAGCAGAAGCACTCCGGGCCCGCAAAACCTACGTTGCCACGGCCAACAGGCGCTTCGGCAGGCGGCTCTCCATCGCGGGCGTCGTCCTGGTGGCGCTGTGCCTGGTCGTGCTGTTCGGAGGCGGACTGGTTCTGACCCGGGTCGACCAGGCCGCGGCGGCCGGAATAGCCCGTGACCAGCTCGACGGCCTGGCCGGTATCGCCAAGGGAAGCCTGGCCGCATTGCCGGCGCTTATCCTGCTTTTTGCGGTGTGCTGCCTGGTCACGGGGGAACAGCTTCGCCGCGGTTCGATGGCTCCGTCGTCGAAGCCTCAGACGGACCCGCTGCCGACGGCGTCGATGGTGTCGGAATTCCGAGTGCTCGGCGTTGGCTGGCACCTGCTTTGGTCGACGACCGGCCTCGTGGTGGCTGCCCTGCTCAGTGGCATCCCGGTGGTCTCGTGGTTCACCGGTGCGTGGCCGGAGACGGTCTCCGACGACCACAGCTTCGGCGGGCTCTGGATGATTTACGGATCCTTTGCCCTGGGAATCACGCTCGCTTCGTTCACATCGCTCATCAAGAAGCTCGGCTACCTGCGGCAGTACCGTATTCGGGGCGGAGCGATCAGCGACGGCGGCCCGGGCAAGTCCTTCTGGCGCTGGGTGGACTATCGCTGGCGTTTGGACCTCTGGCTGACCGGCGCCGGCGGGGTGCTGCTGGGGCTTTCTCCGGTGAACCTCTCCATGGCCGTGGGGCCGTATGGCTCGGCGGACGCGCTGTCAGCCGAGCTGCCGGGCTTCTTCCGGCTGGCTGGTCCCGGAGTGATGCTAGTGAGCCTCGGCATTGCCGCCGCCCTCAACTTCTGGCGCGCGGGTGAACCCCTCGGCAGCGGAGAGTCAGCCGCCTAGCCCCGCGTCACGGCATGGTGTGCGGGTGTTCCGACAACGGAACACCGAGTTCCTCGGCCCGAACCCCTACAACGACTTCAGTGTCACGAGAGGCTAGATCGATGGCATCAGTATTCAAGAAAGCCCTGTTGAGGGGCGTGGGCGCGGCACTGATCATGCTTGCGTCGCTGGGCGTGTCCGGATGCTCCCAGAACCATGGCGCCGGTGACGTCAAGGACGCGGTCTCGGCCCTGCACGCGTCGCTTGTCTCCATCGAAGGAGTCGACGAGGCCGAGGTCAATGGAAGCACCGACGGCGCTCCGGACCGGCGGCTGGTCAACATCACCCTCTATCTGGACAACCTGTCGCCGCAGGCGGTGACTCCCGCGGTCGAGCAGGCGCTGGCACAGACCTGGGAATTCGACGCGTACATCCCGGTGGGCTACTCCGTCCAGGTCTGGCCGGCCCCGTCCCGGCGCCCCCGCGCGACGCCGACACTATGGTCGACCTGACCACGACCCAGGCGGAGCTGGGGCTGGGCGGCTACGTGTACAACCGCCAGCTCTTTATCACCGCCGAGGAACTCGAAGCCACACTCGGAGCCAGGAAATGACCGTTCCGGGGCAACCGCGGATGGCCCGGACCCGGCACTGGTCCTAAAACGCAGCGCCCCGCCTCAGACCTGGGCGCCGAGACGCTGGCTGATAACCGTGGAGACGCCGTCGCCGCGCATGGTGACGCCGTACAGGGCGTCGGCGACTTCCATGGTGCGTTTCTGGTGCGTGATGATGATGAGCTGGCTGGATTCGCGCAGCTCCTCGAAGACGGTGATGAGCCGGCCCAGGTTGGTGTCGTCCAGGGCTGCCTCCACCTCGTCCATCACATAGAACGGTGAGGGCCGGGCCTTGAAGATCGCCACGAGCAGGGCGACCGCGGTCAGCGACCGTTCGCCGCCCGAGAGCAGCGAGAGCCGCTTGATTTTCTTGCCGGCCGGGCGCGCCTCGACCTCGATGCCGGTGGTGAGCAGGTCCGAGGGGTCGGTGAGGACCAGCCGTCCCTCGCCGCCGGGAAACAGCCGTGCGAAGATCCGGACGAACTGCGCCGAAGTGTCCTCGAACGCCTCGGCAAAGACCTTCTGGACGCGCTCATCGACTTCCTTGATGATGTCCAGCAGGTCCCTGCGGCTGGACTTGAGGTCTTCGAGCTGGGTGCTGAGGAACTGGTGGCGTTCCTCGAGGGCTGCGAATTCCTCTAGCGCCAGCGGGTTGACCCGGCCCAGGGCCGACAGGTCCCGTTCGGCCCGCTTGAGCCGCTTCTCCTGCTCCTCGCGGACGAAGGGTTTGCCGGCCACGATCTCGCGGCCGTCCTCGTCCACCGGGGCGCGCAGGGCAGCCCACTTATCCGCCGATTCCGCGGCGGGCACGGGTACGGGCTGGTCCGGTCCGAAATCCGCGACCAGTTGGTCGGCGGTCAGTCCCAGCTCCTCGACGCTCCTGAGTTCAAGGGCTTCGATGCGGAGGCGCTGCTGCGCGCGGGCCAGTTCATCGCGGTGCACCGAGTCGGTCAGTTCGGCCAGTTCGCGGGCGAGGGCATCATTGCTGCTGCGCAGGGCGGCCAGCTCGCCGTCCATTTGTTCCTTGCGTTCCTCGGCGCTGTCCCGCTCCTGCCGGGCGAGTTCCACGGACACGTCGAGGAAGCCGACCACCTGGGCGACGGCGGCGGAGACGGCCGCGGCGCGTTTGGCCTGGAGCCTGCGGCGGCGGGCCCGTTCGGCCGCTTCCTCGCGGGCGCGCCGCTCGGTGGCGGCGGCTCGTTCCAGCGACATTGCCCGGTTGCGGGTGGCTGAGAGTTGTTCCTCGGCGCTGCGCAGGCCGAGCCGGGCCTCCATTTCGGCGCTGCGGGCCAGCGACGCGGCCAGGGCGAGGGCATCCCGGTGTTCCGGGGAGGGTTCCTCCTCCGCCGGTCCTTCCTGGGCGGCGGCGAGCCGTGCCGCCACAGCCTCCAGCGCCTCCTGTTCGAGGACGATGTTGGCTTCGGCTTTGGCCAGGGATGCGGCGAGCCGCTCGCTTTCCCCGACGGCGCTGCGCAGCACGGAGTTCAGGTGTCCCAGGCGTTCGGCGACGGCGGCCAGCCGGGCATCCGAATCGTGGAGTTTCTCCAGGGCAGCATCGGCACGGTCCTGCGCCGCGGCGCGGCGGGCCCGCGCGGCGGCGAGGGCGAAACGCTGGCGTTCCAGCGCGGCGGTCACCGCGGCCAGCCGGGAGGCTGCGTCGTCGACGGCGGCCTGCACCTCGATCAGCGACGGCGCCTTCGCGGAGCCTCCACTGACTGTCAGGACGGTCAGGACGTCGCCGGCAAGGGTCACGGCGGTCAGTTCAGGGCGCGCCGCCACCAGCTCGGCCGCAGCGTCCAGGCCCTCGACGATGGCGATGCCCGCCAGCATCCCGGACACGGGCAGCCGGGAGGCGGCCTCCTCGGTGCCGGACGCCGTGACGAGCTGCGAGGCCCACCGGGCGCCCGCGGGGAGCTCCCCGCCGGCAGCGGGCCGGGTCTCGGCTGGGGTGGCAGCCGCGGCGGCGAGCAACAGCGAGGCCCGGCCGGCGTCGTCGTCCTTCAGCCGCTGCACGGCGGTCGCCGCGGTCTCGCTGTCCTGCACGACGATGGCGTCGGAGGAAGCCCCCAGGGCCGCCGAAATGGCTGCTTCGAAACCGGGTTCCACCCTGATCATGGATGCGAGGGCTCCGAGCACCCCGGGGAGTCCTGCGCCGAGGACGTGGTCCGAGCCGTCCTTGCGGTTGAGTCCAAGCTGAAGGGCGTCGCGGCGGGCCTGGAGGGCGCCGCGCTCCCGTTCGCCGTCGCGTTCGGCCGCCGTGAGCGCGTCGATTTCGGCGACGATGCCGTCGAGGGCGGCGCTGGCGTCCTCGTAGTCGGCGTCGAGCGTTTCCTCGCCGTCCTCGACGCCGGCAACCTGGGATTCGAGGGCGGCGAACTCGCTGTGGGCCTGCCTGCGGCGTTCCTCCCCTGCCTTGAGGGATTCCCGGAGCCGGCCGAGTTCCGCCTGGGCGGATTCGACCCGGGAGCGTGCGGCACCCACCTGTCCGGCCAGTTTGGCCAGGCCTTCGCGGCGGTCCGCGGCGGCGCGGAGCAGTGTGGCGAGCCGCTTGTCCTCCGCGGCGGCGGCGTTTTCGGCGTCCTGTTTGGCGGCGGCGGCGGCCTCCAGGGCGCCGCGGCGGTCCACGATCTGGCGCTCCAGCCCGGCTTGTTCCTCCCGGACGCGGGCTGCCTGCCGGTCGAGCTGCTCGGGGTCCCGGCCGGAATCGGGGACGTTGTCGGAGGCGCCGAGCAGCCGGCGGCGTTCCTCGGCCAGCGATCCCAGCGAGCGCAGCCGTTCCCGTCCGGCGGAGAGCTGGTACCAGGTGTCCCGGGCGGTGTTGAGCCTGGGCGTGGCTTCGGCGGCGAGTTGCTCGAGGCGGGCCTGCCGCTGCCTGCCGAGTTCGAGTTCCTGCCCCGCGACGCCGCGGCGGGCCTTGAGCGCGCTCTCGTCCGCCACATCCTGGGCCAGGGCCTGCTGCAGCTGGACCAGGTCGTCCGCGAGGAGGCGGGAACGCGCGTCACGGACCTCAAACTGGACGGTCTGGGCCCGGCGTGCCACTTCGGCCTGTTTGCCCAGCGGCGTCAGCTGCCGCCGGATTTCGCCGGTGAGGTCGCTGAGCCGGGCGAGGTTGGCCTGCATGGCTTCGAGTTTGCGGACCGTTTTTTCCTTGCGGCGGCGGTGCTTGAGGATGCCGGCCGCTTCCTCAATGAAGCCCCGCCGGTCCTCCGGGGTGGCGTGCAGGACCTTGTCCAGTTGCCCCTGCCCGACGATCACGTGCATTTCGCGGCCCAGTCCGGAATCGGAGAGGAGTTCCTGGATGTCCAGGAGCCTGCAGCCGGCGCCGTTGATGGCGTACTCCGAACCGCCGGTGCGGAACAGCGTGCGGGAAATCGTCACTTCGCTGTACTCGATCGGCAGGGCGCCGTCGCTGTTGTCAATGGTGAGTGAGACGTGGGCCCGGCCCAGCGGCGGGCGCCCCGACGTGCCCGCGAAAATCACGTCCTCCATCTTGCCGCCGCGCAGGGTCTTCGCGCCCTGTTCGCCCATCACCCAGGCCAGGGCGTCCACGACATTGGACTTGCCCGAACCGTTAGGGCCGACCACGGCAGTGACGCCGGGTTCGAATTCGAAAGTCGTCGCCGAAGCGAAGGACTTGAATCCCCGGACGGTCAGGGTCTTGAGGTGCACGGTGGTTCGGATCTCCTGGCTGGCGGAAACGGCTGTTCCTGTCCTAAATCTACCGCCACCGCGCGAAAATCAGCGGATTTAGGCTTTTCCCAAGGAAATCCTTTGGTGCCTTTCCGGGCGCAACCTTACGATCGCGGCTAGGAGTTGCTTGACGCTGCTCGGGCCGGTGGTCTCACACCGTTCCGACGTTGGCAGGGCGCAGCTGATGCTGAGCCCCGCCGCTGGCGCAGGGGGGCGCATGCCGCGCAACACCGGTATTGGGGAGAACTGAATACAGTGGTTGGCTGCGCCGGGGGGTGGCGGCACGGGGCGGGGCACGATGCGCCGGCCCGACACCGCGACAGCGAACTCACTCAGGAGTCCACACATGTCCGTTTCCTCAGCCGCCCGCCCGCTGACATCGCTGAAGCGAGTCGTCATCCCGCTGGCTATCGCACTGGTTGCGGCGCTGTTGCCGGTTGCTGCGCCGGCGGGTCTCCTGCCTGCGGCCAGCGCCGCGGATCCCTGCGCCCCGCTCCTGAACGCCGTGGCCTGTGAAAATTCGAAGCCCGGGGCGCCGCCCGAGGAATGGGACATCGCCGGCGCCGGCGATCCGGACATCCAGGGATTCTCGACCGAGATCAGTGTCAATGCCGGCCAGCCCATCCGCTTCAAAGTGGACACCAACGCGGCCAGCTACACGATCGGCATCTACCGGACCGGCTGGTACCAGGGGCTCGGCGCCCGCAAAATCGCCGACGTCACCCCGGCCGTGCTGCGCCAGAAGCAGCCCCAGTGCCTCTCCGACGTCAGCACCGAACTCTACGACTGCGGAACGTGGGCCGTGTCCGCGACCTGGCAGGTTCCCGCGACGGCTGTCTCCGGTGTGTACGTCGCCCTGCTGACACGGCCGGACAACGGCAGCCGCAGCCACATCACCTTTGTGGTCCGTTCCGACGGCAGCCGGTCCGACGTCGTCTTCCAGACCTCCGACACCTCCTGGCAGGCCTACAACGACTACGGCGGCTCGGATTTCTACCAGGGCGCCCAGAACGGCCGGGCCTACAAAATCAGCTATAACCGTCCGGTCAATACCCGCGGCGTCGCGGACGGCCGCGACTTCTACTTCAGTAACGAGTACCCGCTGGTCCGGTTCCTGGAAAAAAACGGCTACGACGTCAGCTACATCAGCGGGGTGGACACCGACCGCAACGGTGCCCAGCTCCTCAACCACAAGGTCTTCCTCTCGGTGGGCCATGACGAATACTGGTCCGGCGCCCAGCGGGCCAACGTGGAGGCGGCACGCGACGCCGGTGTGAACCTGCAGTTCCTCTCCGGCAACGAAGTGTACTGGCGGACGCGGATCGAGCCCTCGCCGGTGGATGGTGCGGCCGGCCGCACCATCACCTCCTACAAGGAGACCTGGGCCAACGGCAAGATCGACCCCAGCACGGAATGGACAGGCACCTGGCGCGACCCGCGCTACGCCGCCCCAGCCAACGGCGGCGGCCTCCCCGAAAATGCCCTGACCGGCACGATGTATGTGTCCAACTTCACCGATCTGCCCATCACGGTCAGCGCCGCGGAGGGTAAAGCGCGGCTCTGGCGCAACACCTCGCTGGCGACGCTCGCCTCCGGCGCCTCCGCGCAGCTGGCGCCGCACACCGTGGGCTACGAATCCAACGAGGACCTGGACAACGGTTTCCGGCCCGCCGGGCTGATCCGGCTGTCCACCACGTCGGGGGCAACACCGCAATACCTGCAGGATTTCGGGAACACCGTCGCGCCGGGGTCCACCACCCACCACGTGACCATGTACCGTGCCGCCAGCGGGGCACTCGTCTTCTCCGCGGGCACGGTCCAGTGGACGTGGGGCCTGGACCAGGAACACGACGGCGACGGTGCGGCCGCGGATCCACGGATGCAGCAGGCGCAGATCAATCTCCTGGCCGACATGGGCGCCCAGCCCGCCACCCGGGACACGGCGCTTGCAGCCGCGTCGGCCAGCAGCGATACGGCCGGCCCGACCGTGGCGGTCGCCTCCCCCGGGGAGGGAGCGACCGTTCCGCACGGCACAAGCGTCACGGTGTTCGGAACGGCCAGCGACACCGGAGGCCTCGTGGCCGGCGTCGAAGTCTCCACCGACGGCGGAAGCAGCTGGCATCCTGCCCAGGGCACCCAAAGCTGGACCTACACGTATATCCAAAAGGGCCTCGCCACGGCCACCATCCAGGTGCGCGCCGTCGACGACAGCGCCAACATTGGGGCCCCCTTCACCCGTCAGCTTCAGCTCACCGGGCCCTACTCCGTTTTCGGGCAGCAGAAACCGGAGGTGCCGGATTCCCAGGACGGCGGGGCCTACGAGCTGGGCATGAACATCACGCCGGGCGTGGACGGCTTCATTACCGGGGCGCGGTTCTACAAGAGCGCAGCCAATACCGGAACCCACAGCGGCTCGCTCTGGAGTTCCGCGGGCGAGCGGCTCGCAACAGCCACGTTCACAGCGGAGACGGCGTCCGGCTGGCAGAAAGTCCTCTTCAGCCGACCCGTGGCAGTCGCCGCCGGGCAGAAATACGTCGTCTCGTACACCGCTCCGAACGGCCACTACGCCAGCAAGGACTACCAGTGGGCCAGCTTTGGCCTCACCGCCCCGCCTTTGACCGTTGCAGGCGGGTTCGGGAGCCCTCCGGCCGGGGTGTACGCCGGTCCGGGTTCCTTTCCGACCAACAGTTACAACAACGGCAACTACTTCGTCGACGCCCTGTTCGACACCGCGGACACCTCCGAGCTGACGGCGTCCGGACAGTGGCCCCTGGACGGCTCATCGAGCGTCCCGCGGGATACAACGGTGGGGGCGGTGTTCTCCAAGGCCGTCACGGATTCGAGCGTGGAACTGACGCTCACGGCAGCCGGGTCGGCGGTCGCTGGCACCACCGGCTACGATCCCGCGACCCGGAAGGCGACCTTCACCCCTGCCGCCGGCCTGGACCCCGGCACCACGTACACGGCAACGCTCGACGCCGCGGACGCGACCGGCGGTTCCTTGACCAGCGGAGGGAGCTGGTCCTTCACCACGGCGGCCTCTCCGCCGGCGGCCGGGAGCTGCCCCTGCAGCCTCTACGACGACGCCGTTGTCCCAGGTATCCAGGAGGTCCGGGACGGTGTGCCGCTGAGCCTCGGCGTCCGTTTCTCCAGCACCGCTGCCGGGACCGTCACCGGCGTCCGCTTCTACAAGTCGGCGGGAAACACCGGCACGCACACCGGCACGCTTTTCTCCGCATCCGGGCAGCAACTCGCCACCGTCACCTTCGCGAATGAGAGCACGTCCGGCTGGCAGACGGCCACCTTCAACCAGCCGGTTGCCATCACAGCGAACACCGAATACGTCATGGCCTACAAGAGCACCACCGGATCCTACTCGGCGACCGTGAATGGCTTCGGGTCCGGGCTGAGCGTCGGCAACCTGCGGACCCCGGCTGATGCCGGAGCCTACTCCTACACGGGCGATTTCCCGGCCAACCGTTCCAGCGCCAGCTACCTGGTGGACGTGGTCGTGCAGTACGCGGATACGCCGTTTGTGGCGAGTGCACAGACACCCCTGCCCGGCTCGTCCAGCGTCGCTCTGGATGCCACGGTCTCCGCTGCCCTGTCCAAGCCGCCGGCGGGGTCGGGTGCGGTGGTGACCCTGACCGGTCCCGACTCCGGGGACGTCCCCGGCACGGCCGGCTACGACGGGACGACGGGCCGGGTGACCTTCACGCCGTCGGGCCCGCTGGACCCCGCGACCAGCTACACGGCCACCGTGACCGCCACGTCGGCCACGGGTCAGGCGCTCAGCGGCGGCACCTGGACCTTCACGACCGTTCCGCCGCCGCGGACCGAGGGCGTCTGCCCGTGCTCGCTGTACCAGGACACCGTGACTCCGGGCGCGGAATTCAATGACGGGGTGCCGCTGGCCCTGGGCGTCCGCTTTGCCAGCGACTCGCCGGGCCAGGTCACGGGCATCCGCTTCTACAAGTCCGCGGGCAACACCGGGACCCATACCGGGGGCCTGTACACCGCCGCCGGGCAGCAGCTGGCGGCTGTCACCTTCACCGGGGAATCCTCCTCCGGGTGGCAGACAGCGTCCTTCAGCCAGCCCGTGGACATCGCCGCGGACACCGAATACGTGGCCGCCTACCGCACGCCCACCGGCGTGTACTCGGCGACAGCAGGCGGTTTTGGTTCCGGAATGACCAGCGGACCGTTACGGACGGCGTCCGATTCCGGGGCGTTCACGTACAGCGGCGACTTCCCGGCATCATCCTCGAGCTCCAGCTACCTGGTGGACGTGGACTTCGTCGCTGCCGTGCCGCAGCTCAGCGTGACATCGCAGGTGCCGGCGGCGGATTCCGTGGGCTTCCCGCTGAACTCGAAACCGGCGGTGACATTATCGGAGCCGCTCCAGTCCGGCTTCAGCTTCGGCGTGTCCGCCGGTGGTGCCGCCGTCGCCGGTTCCTCGGCCCTGTCGGCGGACGCCAGGACGATCACTTTCTCGCCGGCGGCGCCCCTGCCGGCCGCGACCGTGATCACCGCCAGCGTCAGCAACCTGGTCTCCGCCCAGGGCGCCGTGCTGGCGCCGTTCAGCTGGGAGTTCACAACGGCCGGCCAGACCGGCGCCGACCAGACACTGTTCGGATCCCTGCTCCCGGCCGTCCCGGCCGCGACCGGAGATACCTCCTCCATCGAGCTCGGCACGGCCTTCTCAGTCTCGGTGGCCGGCAGTGCCACGGGCATCAGGTTTTACAAGGGCGCCGGCAACACCGGAACGCATGTCGGCTCGCTGTGGACTGCCGCCGGGGAGAGACTGGCCCAGGTGACGTTCACGAACGAGACAGCCACCGGCTGGCAGACGGCCCCGCTGTCTGCTCCCGTCGCGCTTGAGCCGGGACAGGGCTACGTCGTGTCCTACCTGGCTCCGAACGGCAACTATCCCTATACCGCGGCGTTCTTCGCCGAGCCCTGGATCAACGGTGTCCTGACGGCGCCGGGACCGCGCAACGGCCTGTACCAGTACGGCTCCGGCGGGTCTGTGCCGACGAACTCCTGGAACTCCACCAACTACTTCGTCGATATCCTCTTCGCCCCTGCTTCGCCCTGATGGTCATCCGTTGCTCCACAACGGCCCTTTTGAGGGTTGATAACGGCAGTTATGGAGCACTCGACGGGTATTAATTGGTCCGCGGCGGGGCTCCGGTCAGCGCAGCACCGACGGGGACCAGGCGTGTTCGATGTAGAGGGAGGAACGGGACGCGGGATCCGCGCTGATCTGCCAGATGTCGCTGTCGCCGGGGGCGCCGTCGCGGGCGAGTCCGTAGAGCAGTGTCTGGTCGTCCCGCCACTCAATCTGGTCGTCGACGCTCCGCGGCTCGGACAACACGGTTTCCTTCCCGGTGGCCAGGTCCAGGAACGCGACACGCCAGTGCGCGGCCAGCGGGCTGCCGGTGTTCTTCTTGTACGCGATCCGGGTGCCGTCGGGCGAAAGCGACGGGCACTCCACGCCGTCGTGGATTGCCGTGAGGGTTCGCGCCGAGATGCTTCCCTGCACCAGCCAGATGCGGCCCGATGATGCCGCCGTCGCGTAGAACGTGTCGCTGTGGCCCGGGGCGAAGGTCACACCCCAGATATTGCGGTCTGCCGCGGTGACGCGGGTGCCGTTGACCAGGAGGGCGAAGTCCTCCAGGTTCCCGGTCCCGCCGCTGCCCTGCGCGGCGGTGATGGACGTCTCCGTGGAGAAGCCCCCGCCGCCGTAGGAGTGTCCCGTGACAAACACCGTGGTGGCCACCAGGGTCCCGTCGGCACTCAACCGGGTGCGGCTGGGGATGCCCGGCACGGCCCAGCTCCTGGCCGGCTGCCAGTCCGGGTTCAGCAGGACGGCTTCGAAGCTGGTCACAAGTCCCCGGCTGGTCTTCAGGCAGACGATGTTCTGCAGGGTGCCGTACACCCGGTCGCAGGCCACTCCTGCCAATGACCGCTCCCCGGCAGGGTCCGACAGCGGTACGGTGCCAATCATCCCGTACCCCTGGCCGGGCGCCGTATTGCGGAACACGACAGAGCCCTTCGCCAGCACGGCGGCGCCGGACGCCACCCGCGCCGTCGATACCGCCGTCCGGGACTCCTGAAAGCGCTGGAATGCGAGGGCCGCGTAGGCTCCGGCGGCGCCCAGCACCAGCGCCGTCACCACCAGCAGAATCCCCCACCGCAGCCTGCTCCCGACGGCGGTCAAGCTGCCGGCCTCTGCCGCAGGCCGCCGCGCAGGATGAACCAGGCCGCCACAACGCCCACGGCCAGGCAGCTACCGACCACCACCATCGCCGCGGGCGGTCCCAGCGCGAACCACAGGACACCAAAGCCGACGGAGGCGGTCATCCGGCTCAGCGCCACCACTGTCTGGGCGGCACCAAGACCCGTGGCGAGTTTGTCCGGCGGCGTCAGTTGGCTCGCCAGCGCCGCCAGCACCCCGTCGGTCGCGGCATAGAACGCTCCGAGCAGAACCAGGCACGCCACGGTGGGTCCCAGGCCCCCGGCCGGGGCCGCAGCCAGCAGGTAGCAGGCTAGAAGGGCGACGTGCCCGGCAATAAAGACCCGCGCCTTGCCCCAACGGTCCGCGAGACGGCCCAGCGGGACGGCGAGGATCAGGAACACCACGTTCGTGCCCACGTACAGCAGCGGGAACCACTGCACGGCGAAGGAGTCCCGGTCCTGCAGTACGAGGTAGATGAAGCCGTCCCCCACCGTGAGCAGGCCCAGGAGGCCGGCGGCGACCAGCAGACGGCCAAGGCCGGGCTCACGCAGGAGACGCCAGCGGAATCCCCTCCCCCGCCCGGTCCTGCTCTCCGGCGTCGCGCCGCCCGGCTGCCGGGTTTTCAGGTTCGGGACCAGAAGCGCGAGCACTGCGACACCGATGATGGCGAAGGCCAGTGAGACGACGAAGACGGTGCCGTACCCGTTGGGCATCAGCATGAGGATGAAGAACGCCAGCAGGGGACCGCCCGCTGCCCCGATGTTGTCCAGCATCCGGTGCACGCCGAAATGCCGCGCCAGGTGTTCCGGCTGGGCTGACACCGTGATGAGAGCATCGCGCGGGGCCGTCCGGATGCCCTTGCCGATACGGTCGCCCGTCACGACGGCGCTCAGGGCCCAGAATCCGCTGGCGAACAGCAGGCCGATCCGGGCCACCATGGAAAGGCCGTAGCCTGCCAGGGCCACCCGTTTGGGGCTCCCGATCCGGTCGGACGCATAACCGGCGGCGATCCGGACGACGGCGCTGGCGCCCTGGTTGATTCCATCAAGGATTCCAAACGCAATGGCGGACAGGCCGAGGAACCCGGTGATGTACAGGGGCATAATCGCGGACACGGACTCGGACGATACGTCGGTGAGCATGCTGACCACGCCCAGCCAGAGAATGACCGGGGAGAGACGGAAAGGCGTCTGCAGCGGTCCGGCCGGGCCGGTGGCCGGCGGAGCCAGGTCCTTTTTGCCGCCGTTGCGGTCCGACATGGACAGGTACACAGCGTTACCCGCCCGCCGCCGGGTGCAGATTCCCCAACAGCATGAACCGCGTGCTCCCCGTTCCGGTGGCTGCGGTGGTGAGCGTCACCGTATCTTTGCCCCTGCTGAACCGCATGGACTGCTGCCCCGCCGCGGCCGGTACGCGTTCAGACCAGAACTTCAGGGGCCCCAGGATCTGCTGGAAGTGGCCCACGACCGAGTCCTGGCTGGAAGTGACGATGGCGTCCGCGGAAATCTGCAGGGATCCATCCGCCGGGGAGACACTCGTCGACACAACGACCGCTCCGTCCGGGAACGAGATCACGTCCCCGGGGAATCCGTCCACGATTTCTCCCCGGGCTGATGCCATGGCGGGCAGGGGCAGGCTGACGAGGGGAACCGGAGGCGAGGGCAGGGGCAACCCGGAGGGCGACGCGCTCACGGGCGGCAGGACTTCCCGCCCGACGGGTGCCGGGGTGGAGCCGTCGGCGGCTCCGCCGTCGGGCGCGGCCGCGCCACCGCCTGCCTCCGCCTGCGCCGCTCCGTCGGCCGCGACGGGACCGGCGCTGGATCCGGCGGTCGTCGGACTGCTGCCGGCCACCGGCGTGGAACGCGACTCAGCGGACTGGCCCGCCGTTATCTGGTCCAGCACGACGGCGGTGCCCCCGAGGATCGCAGCCACGCCGATCCCGGCGATGACGAGCCGCTTGGCTCTCACCGGCTGTCCGCAGCCCGCGCCGACGCATCCATCGCCACCACGGTTCCCGATCCCCTAGCACCCATCGCCACAGTCTTTCAGCGTGGTGCACGGTTCGGAAAGGAGTAGGACTACCTGTTTTACGGGTGCCGGCTACCAGCGCCCGTTGCGCGGCCGGGGCTGGCAGACCGGGCACGAGTAGGAGGAACGGTTCATGAACTGGTCCCGCCTCATCACGCTGGCCAGGCCGGCGGCGGCGCAGCGTTTGCATTCCCTGCCCTCGCGGCCGTAGGCGTTGAGCGAGCGGTCGAAGTAGCCCGAGGCCCCGTTGACGTTGACATAAAGCGAGTCGAAGCTGGTGCCGCCGGCCGCCAGGGCCTCGGTCATGACCTCGCGCGCGGCGTCGAGGACACGCGCGGCCTCCGCCCGCCGGAGCGTGTCGGTGGGCCGGGCGAAGTGCAGCCGGGCCTTCCAGAGTGCCTCGTCGGCGTAGATGTTGCCGATTCCCGAGACGAGGCCCTGGTCCAGCAGCGCGCGTTTGAGGCCTGTCTTGCGGGTCCGCAGACGGCGGTAGAACTCGTCGAAGGAAAAGTACGGGTCCAGCGGGTCGCGCGCGATGTGGGCGGCTTCCTCGGCGATCAGCGGCAGCGGCGTTTCGGCGAGTCCGCCGGGGGCGCCGTCGGCCGTGGGGATCAGGGAAGTGAGGAAGAGCCCGCCGAAGATGCGCTGGTCCACGAACCGGAGCTGTTCCGGCATGCCGTCAGCGGCGCTGAGCTGCAAGCGCACCTTCAGGTGCTTCTCGTCCGCAGCGGAGGAGTCCTGCATCAGCAGTTGGCCGGACATGCCCAGATGCGCCATCAGGGCCACGGAGGGCTGAATGGTTCCGGCGGCGGGTCCGGCACCGGGCCCGGTGGCGGGAGTGTCCGCCAGCGGAAGCCAGAGGAACTTGCCCCGGCGCACCACGTCCAGGACGCGGGCGCCCTCGAGATTCCCGGCGAAGTCCTCCGGGCCGAGTGCGTGCCGGCGGACGGAGCGCGGATCCACCACTTCCACAGCGGTGATGGTCCGGCCCCGGACCCAGCTCACCAGGCCGCGGCGGACCACTTCGACCTCGGGCAGTTCAGGCACGGTGCGTGCCTAGGTGCCGGTCTGGGACTGCAGCTGCTGCGCTTCGGGCTCAACGGCTTCGACTGGCGCCACTGGTTCCGGCGCGGCAGCCGACGGCGCCGACAGCCTGCGCCAGGCGTCCGCGGCAGCTTCCTGCTCGGCCTCCTTCTTGGAGTTGCCCGAGCCGGTGCCGTAGTCGTTGCCGCCGATCCGCAGAATGGCCTCGAACGTCCGGGCGTGGTCCGGCCCGGAGCCCTCCACGGCGTAGTTGATCGTTCCGAGCTGCCGGCTGGCCGCCAATTCCTGGATGCTGGTCTTCCAGTCGGTGCCGGCGCCGAGCGCGGCGGCGTCCTTGAGCAGCGGCCCGATCAGGCGCATGACCAGCTGGCGCGCCGTCTCGATGTCATTGGAGACGTAGGTGGCCCCGATCAGCGCCTCCATGGTGTCCGCAAGGATGGAGGCCTTGTTTTTGCCCTCGGTGAGCTTTTCGCCCTGCCCGAGGTAGATGTAATCCCCAAGGCCGATGCTGCGGCCGATGCCCGCCAGGGCCCGGGTGCTGACGACGGCGGAGCGGCGCTTGGCCAGGTCCCCTTCGGGCAGCGTGGGGTTGTCACGGTACAGCGCGTCGGTTACCGAGAACCCCAGAATGGAGTCGCCCAGGAACTCGAGGCGTTCGTTGGTGGGGATGCCGCCGTTTTCGTAGGCGTAGGAACGGTGTGTGAGCGCAAGACGAAGCGTCCCGGCGTCAATAGTGACACCGAGACGCTTCAGAAGCTCTTCAGTTGAAGACATCTTATTCAGCCAGTTGGCGGATTAGACGTCTGCTACCTTGCGGCCCTTGTATTCAAGGAACAGCGCGGTGCCAGCCGAGTCGGTTACGACCTTTGCCTGGTGCGGCAGGCTGTACGTGACCTGGCCGTTCTCGACAGTCTTCACCAGGTGGGGGGCAGTTGCCTTCCACTGGGAGCGGCGGGCGCGGGTATTCGAGCGAGACATTTTCCGCTTCGGGACAGCCACGGCTAACTCATTTCTCTCTAGAAAAACACTTACAAATCAGTTTTGCCGGTCAGGCTTAGCCAAGTCAGCTAGGGCAGCCCAGCGAGGATCTACGATCTCGTGGTGATGCCCCGGCTCGTCTTCCAGGCGTACTCCACATTCGGAGCAAAGGCCCTGGCAGTCTTCCCGGCACACCGGCTGGAACGGCAGCATGGTTACAACTGCGTCCCGCAACACCGGCTCAAGATCGATCAGATCGTGCTCGACTCGACGTTGCTCTTCTTCGTCTTCTTCATCCGAGAACTCAGCGTCCTCGTAGAAGAAAAGTTCTTGCACATTGACCTCCAGGTCATACGCAAGGGGATCCAGGCATCGGCCGCATTCGCCAGTAACTTCGACGTTTGCGATTCCTGATACCAAAATTCCTTCGTGTACGGCCTCGAGCCGCAGATCCAGCTCGACATCCGAGCCTTCCTGCACGCCAATGAGTGCCACACCGAGATCACCCGGTGCGGGTACATGTTCCGTCAGCGTCCGCATGCTTCCCGGACTGCGTCCGAGGTCCTTGACGTCGAACGCCAGGGGCGAACTAGCATCTCGTTTAATGAGAACTCCTGTTGAACATATGACCGACGTACTATCTTAGCCTGATCTTCCGGGCGGACTCAAACCGGGGGCACGCCTGCGGTTCACACCGCAGGCCGCTTTGGATTTGGGCCTCGCAACCGGCAGCAGGCCGCCGAGTACCGATCAAGCTTACCCTCTGCGCGGCTGATCCCGGACCGGCTCGCCGGAGGTCAGCCGTTTCAGCACCGAGCGGGGCACGAACTCGGACACATTGCCGCCCAGGGTGAACACTTCCTTGATCAGGGTGGAGGACAGGTGGAGGTAGTGGCCCTCGGCGGGCAGGAAGACCGTCTCGACGCCGGTGAGCTGGCGGTTCATCGTCGCCATCGGCAGTTCGTAGTCAAAGTCGGAGGAGGAACGGAGCCCCTTGACGATGGCGTCCACACCCCGCTGCCGGCAGTACTCGGCGAGGAGCCCGTCCCCCACCGGCTCCACCACGATGCCGCGCAGGGAGGCCAGGGTTTCCCTGGCCATGTCGATGCGTTCCTCGAGCGTGAAGCGGTACTTCTTGGCGTAGTTCGTGGAGACGCCAACGATGACCTCGTCAAAGAGGCCGGCCGCTCTGGCAATGACTTCCAGGTGGCCGTTGTGGATGGGGTCAAAGGAGCCAGGGCATACGGCGCGTCTCATGCTCCGAACCTACCGTATTGGTGCCGCGGGCCGGGATAACATGGCTGAATGTCAGCAACCAGCATTCCTTTCACCGTGTCCGGAGGCGTGGTTCTCGTGACGGGAGCCGCCATGGGCATGGGCCGTCTGTACGCCCTGCGGGCGGCCCGCGAGGGCGCCGGCGTCGTGATTCTCTGGGACGTCGACGCCGACGGCCTGGCGAGGACCGCCGCCGAAGTGACCGCGCTCGGCGCACGCGCGGTCGTCCGCCAGGTGGATCTCGCCGACCGCGCCGCCATTGCCGACGCCGCCGAGACGTGCCGGGAGGAGGGCCCGCTGACGCTGCTGGTCAACAACGCCGGCATTGTCCGCGGCGCACTCTTCTGGGAGCACCGCCCGGAGCGGGACATTGCCCTGACCATGGAGATCAACGCGCTGGCGCCGATGTACGTCACCCACGCCTTCCTGCCCGGCATGATGGGCGACGCCGGCCGGCCGCGCCGGATCCTCAACATCGCCTCCGCCGCGGGCACCGTGTCCAACCCCAGGATGAGCGTTTATGCGGCGTCCAAATGGGCCGTGATCGGCTGGAGCGATTCGCTGCGGCTCGAACTCGAGCAGCAGGGCTTCGGCCACCTCGCCGTGACGACGTTCTGCCCCAGCTACATCTCCACCGGGATGTTCGACGGCGCCCGCGGCCCGCTGCTGACGCCGCTGATGACGCCGGAGGACGCCGTGGACCGGGCCTGGCGCGCCACCGCCGCCGGACGGCCCCAGCTGATCGCCCCGGCCACGGCGCAGCTGGGCAAGGTCCTGCGCGGCCTGCTGCCCGTGCGGGCGTGGGACTTCGTGGGCGGGAAGGTCTTCGGGATCTACTCCACCATGGACAAGTTCACCGGCCGCGGCGAGAAGGCGGGCACCCGATGAGCTCCCCGAAGCAGTCCCCGTGGCAGCGGACCGCGACCGGCGCCAACCTGCTCTCCCCCGACGGTACGCTCGGCGTCACCATCTTCGAGGAAATGACCACCCTCGCACTCCAGACCGGCGCCATCAACCTTGGCCAGGGCTTCCCGGACGAGGACGGCCCGGTGGAGATCAAGGCCGCCGCGCAGGCGGCCATCGCCGCCGGCGCCAACCAGTACGCCCCCGGCAAGGGCATCCTCGAGCTGCGCGAGGCGATCTCCCTCCACCAGGAGCGCTTCTACGGCCTGGAACCGGACCCGCAGACCGAGATCATCGTCACCACCGGCGCCACCGAGGCCATCGCAGCCTCGCTGCTCGCCCTGGTCGGCCCGGGCGATGAGGTCCTCACCTTCGAGCCGTTCTACGACTCCTACGGCGCCATCATCGGCCTCTCCGGCGCCCGCCACGTCACCGCCCCGCTGCTGGCCCCCGACTTCATGCCGGACCTGGAGGCCCTCGAAGCGGCATTCAGCAGCCGCACCAAGGTTGTGCTGGTCAACAACCCGCACAACCCGACCGGCGCGGTGTTCCCCCGCGAGGTGCTGGAACGCGTCGTCGAACTCGCCGTCCGGCACGACGCCATCATCATCACCGACGAGGTCTACGAACACCTCACCTTCGGTGCCCGGCACATCCCGGTGGCCACCCTGCCGGGCGCCGCGGACCGCACCCTGACAATTTCCTCCGCGGGGAAAACCTTTTCCTTTACCGGCTGGAAAATCGGCTGGCTCAGCGGGCCGGAGCACCTGGTCTCCGCCGCCCGCACGGTCAAGCAGTTCCTGAGCTACAGCTCGGGCACTCCTTTCCAGAGCGCCATCGCGGCCGGGCTGGGCCTGCCGGATGAGTTCTATGCCGGCATCGCCGATACCCTCCAGCTCAAACGCGACATCCTCAGCGAGGGCCTGCGGGCCGCGGGCCTGGACGTCTTCACGCCGCAGGGCACGTACTTCGTCAACGTGGACACCGCGCCGCTGGGCATCTCCGACGCCGTCGACCTGGCCCGCCTGGCTGCCCGCCCTGGTGGGCGTCGCGGCGATTCCGGTGCCGGTGTTCTGCCACCCGGAAGGCGCCGAACGCACCCGGAGCCTGCTGCGCTTCGCGTTCTGCAAACGGATTGACGTGCTGCAGGAAGCCGCCGAACGGCTCGCGACGCTCCGCGACCGGCTCTGATGGCGGACACGCCCGCCGCCGCGCGCTACCTGCGCACCACCGGCCAGCACGCCACGATCGAGCCCGATGCCTTCACCGAGGGCGGCTTCGTGCTCAGCATCGGCGGGGCCGAACAGTCGCACGTCAACCTGGCGGACCCCTCGGACATCTTCTACGAGTACCTGCGCCGGATCGGCCACGTGGTCGATCTTGCGGCACCGTGGGGCGAACCCGTTGCCGCCCTCCACCTCGGCGCCGGGGCGCTGACCCTGGCGCGCTATATCCAGGCCACCCGCCCGGGCTCGGTGCAGTACGCGGTGGAGCTGGAACGGGAACTGCTGGACTTTGTGCTGCAGCAGCTCCCCCTGCCCGAAGGCACGCAGCTGCACCCGCTGATCGGTGATGCCCGGGACGCCCTCGCCGAGCTGCCCCCGGACCTGCGCTTCGACGTCGTGATCCTGGACATCTTCTCCGGGCCGGAGGCGCCCGAGCACATCGCCTGCACGGAGTTCTACCGCGAGGCGGCGGCGAAACTCAGTCCCCGCGGCGTGCTGATCATCAACGTCGGCGACGAGCCCGGGCTCACGCTGGTCCGGAGCCAGGTGGCCGCGCTGCGCCGGGCGGTGGCCGATGTGGCCGCCTTTGCCGAGGCCGGCATGTTCAGCGGCCGCTACCCCGGCAACATCATCCTGACCGGAACGCAGAGGCCCTGGCCGGACGTATGGACGGCGGCGCTCACCGCCCGCGGACCGCACCCCGCGAAGGTGCTCTCCGGCGTCGGCCTCGACGCTTTCGCTGACTAGGTGATGTCCTCCGCCCCGGTGTCCGGGCCTTCTTCCGGGCTGGGTTCGGCAAACCAGAGCTTCGTCTCCCCGTACTTCCGTTCCGCAAACCGTTCCATCCCGTCGGGCCAGGACGGCTCGGGGGTCCGGGATGAGCGCTCCACGACGACGACGGCACCCTCGGCCAGGTGCGGGAGCAGCTTGGCGAGCACGCCGGCCAGCGCCGGTTCGTCCAGCGGGTAGGGCGGATCGAGGAAGACGAGGTCCCAGCGGACGGCCTCCTGGGTCCGGTCCAGGAACGAGTCGACCTTGGAGCGGTGCACCGTGACCACCTTGTGCCGCGCGACGGTGTTGACCAGGTCCGCGTTGCGCTGGCAGACCTCGCTGGCCTTGCCGTCGGATTCCACCAGGTCCACACTCTTCGCGCCGCGGCTGGCGCTTTCCACCCCGAGTGAACCGGACCCCGCGTAGAGGTCCAGCACCCGGGCGTCCGCGATCACCTCGAAGGCGTCCAGCCGGGAGAACAGCGCCTCCTTGACCCGGTCCGTGGTGGGCCGGGTCAGGGACCCCGGGACGCTGACCAGGGTGGTTCCGCCCGCGGCCCCGGCAATGATGCGGCTCATGGCCGGGCCGCCCTGGATGCATGGATGGTGTTAGCCGCGTTCAAGGAACGCCTCCTTTTCCGGATTGAGGTATTCGTCGATCGCCGCGGCGAGGACGGGGTGGGCACCCAGTGACGGGTCGCCGCCGACGATCGCCTGCGCGTCCTGCCGGGCCCGGGCGATCACGTCCTCGTGTTCAAGGACCCGCAGCAGCTTCAGCGTGGACCGGCCGCCGGACTGGGAGGCGCCCAGGATGTCGCCTTCACGGCGCAGCTTGAGGTCCTCCTGGGAGAGTAGGAAGCCGTCGGTGGTGGCCGCGACGGCGTCGAGCCGGCGGCGGCTCGGGTGGCCGGGTTCCAGGCTGGTGACGAGCAGGCAGGTGCCCGGCAGCCCGCCGCGTCCCACCCGGCCGCGGAGCTGGTGGAGCTGCGAGATGCCGAAGCGGTCCGCATCCAGGATCACCATGAGCGTGGCGTTGTGGACGTCCACTCCCACTTCGATCACGGTGGTGGAGACCAGGAGCTTGGTCTGGTTGGCGGTGAAGGCGGCCATGGTCTCGGACTTCAGCACCGGGTCCAGCCGGCCGTGCAGCGGCGCCACCGGCACGCCCGCCAGGGCCGGTTCGTCCCGCAGGAGTTCGACGACGCCGGCCACGGAGGCCAGCTCGCGGGCCCCGTTGTCGCCGGCCAGGTCCGCGGCCGACGGTTCGGCCTCGCCGGGACTGAAGTCGCCGTCGTCGTCCGAGCCGATCTTGGGGCAGACGATGTACACCTGGTGGCCCGCGTCGATCTCTTCCCGGGCGCGGCTCCAGATGCGCGTGGCCCACGCCGGGTGCTCCGCGAGCCCGACGACATGGGTGGTGATCGGTGCGCGGCCGGCCGGGAGTTCGTCGAGGACGGACGTTTCGAGGTCGCCGAACACGGTCATGGCAACGGTCCTGGGGATGGGGGTGGCGGTCATGACGAGCAGGTGCGGGGGCTTGCTGGCCTTGGACCGGAGCACATCGCGCTGTTCGACGCCGAACCGGTGCTGCTCGTCGACCACGATCAGGCCCAGGTCGTAGAAGGAGACGTTGTCGCTGAGCAGGGCATGCGTGCCGATGACGATCCCGGCGGTCCCGGAAGCGGCGTCCAGCATCGCCTGTTTCCGGGCCGCCGTGGGCATGGACCCGGTGAGCAGCGTGACCTGGACCGCGTCGGGGCCGAACCCGCCCAGCATGCCGTCGCGGGACAGCGGCCCGAGGGTGCGGCGGATCGATTCGTAGTGCTGCGCGGCAAGGACCTCGGTGGGGGCCAGCAGGGCGGCCTGTCCCCCGGCGTCGACCACCTGCAGCATCGCTCGCAGGGCCACGATGGTCTTGCCGGAGCCGACCTCGCCCTGGAGGAGGCGGTTCATCGGCGAGTCCTGGGCGAGTTCCGCGGCCAGGGTCTTGCCGACGGCGGCCTGGCCGGCGGTCAGGGTGAACGGCAGCTGCCGGTCAAAGGCGGCCAGCAGCCCCTCCGGCACGGGGCGGCGGGCGGTCGCCTCCTCGGCGGCGAGCTGGGCGCGGCGCCGGGCGAGGGCCGACTGGAGCACCAGGGCTTCCTGGTAGCGGAACCGGTCGCGGGCGTGCTGCCAGTCCGCGGGCCCGTGCGGGGCGTGGATGAGCCGGTACGCGTCGGCGACCGGCACGAACTTCTCCCGCGCCGTGATCTCCGCCGGCAGCGGGTCGGGCACGGCGTCCAGATCCGCGGTGTCCAGCAGCGTTTCGACGACCTTCTGAATGGACCAGCTGGTCAGTTTGGCGGTGGCCGGGTACACCGGGATGGGCATGGCGGCGAGCTTCTCCGGGTCCATCCCGGGCGTGTCCGGGTCCTTGTCCAGCAGCTGGAAGTCGGGGTTGGTCAGCCCCAGGGCGCCGCCGTAGCGGGTGATTTTTCCGGAGAACAGGGCCCGGCGGCCCGGCTGCAGCTCCGCCTTCGCCCGGTGGCCGTTGAAGAAGCTCACCTTCAGCGTGCCCGGCCGGCCGGTCCCGGCGCCGGCGTCGTCGGTGATCACAACGTCCGTCAGAAAGCCGCGGCGGGTCTTCATGAACCGGGTGCTGCTGGAGACCACCCGGGCAATCAGGGTGACTTCCTCGTCGAGCGGAACCTCGCTGATGGGTGTGAGTTCGCCGCGGTTCATGTAACGGCGGGGGAAGTAGTTCAGCAGCCCGCCGACGGTGGTGATGCCGAGGTGTTTTTCGATGACCGCCGCGGAGCGCTTGCCGATCCGGCGTTCAAGGTCCAGCCCCAGTTCGGCGTTGGCCAGGTCAGCGTTCATGTCCGTCGGGGACCTGTCCTGCGGGTTCACGGTCGCCGGCGCCGAGGGGTTCGGCGTCCGGCACGGCAAGTTCGCTGACGCTGATGTCCGAGGGTTCGCCGAGCGAACGGATCAGGGCCACGGCGGGCCCGGAGTGCAGCACGTGGACGTGGACGCGCCAGCGGTAGGCGCCGGAGGCGTCAGCTGCCCCGCTGACCTGGCTCATGATGACGGAGTCGCCCATTTCGTCGAGCCGCTGGCGCATCATGGCGGCGTCCAGCGGTGACAGGGTGATGGTGCACATGACTTCCACGCCGTCATCCCGGGGCATGCCGGCGTGGATGTGCGGGTCCTGGACGTCGTAGCCGTGCAGGCCGTCCAGCAGCTGGTCCTGGAGTTCCTCACCGAGGACGGCGGAGCGGAGGCAGTCGAGGATCAGCAGCATCCCGACCCCGCCGGCATCCACCACATGGGCGGCGTGCAGGGCCTCCAGCTGGTCCTCCGTGCGAACTACGGCCGCGAGGGCGGCTTGCACGGCGGCGTCGAGGGCCAGGCCCAGGGTGTGGTTGCTGTCGTCGCCGTCGTGCGCCGAATCCACGGCGGCCGCGGCCCGCGCGGCGGCTTCCATCACGGAGAGCATGGTGCCGGGAACCGGGTCGCTTAACGCTGACCAGGCCCGGAGCTGGGCCCGGTTCAGCGCGGCGGCCAGCAGCGGGGCGCTGAGACGGGGGTGGCCGGCGAGGGGTTCGGCGGCTGCGCAGAGGAAAACGGCGAACAGCGTGCCGGAGTTGCCGCGGGCCTTTTCCATGGCCGCCAGGCCCGCCCTGGCGAGAATGGCGCCGACGTCGTTTTGGGCCGGATCCGGCGGAGGAACGGAATGGACCGGTGGGTCCGCGGCGACCTGGGGTATCGCGGCGGTGTCAAGGCCGTGGAGTGCCTGGGTGGCGGCACGCACCGTGAGGTAGAGGTTGGTGCCCGTGTCGCCGTCGGCGACGGGGAAGATGTTGATGGCGTTCAGGCGGTCGCTGTGGTTTCCAAGCGTCGTTTCTGCCTTGCTCAACCACCGCTTCATCGCTTGCGCGTTGGCGGCAATTTTAGTCTGCAAAGTGATCCCATCCGACAGTGTCTACGGGCCTGCCCGCTATCTTGACGCCCGTGCTGTCCGTTGCTGCAGGGGCTTCTACCGAGCCTATCGCAGTGAAACCGTGAGGCAGCTGAAGACCTGGGGGGAATGTGGCCAGCAGTCCGTGGTCCTCCCCGCCGCCCAGGATCCACGCCATCGGATCGGTGCCGAGCAGTTCGGCGGCGGGCAGGAGCGGAACGGCCAGTTGCTCCAGTACCGACGCGTCCAGGTTCAGGACGGCGTGGCTGGCGGAAGCCATCCGGTGGCCGTCCCGGACCAGCCCGTCGGAAATGTCCATCATCGCCGTCGCGCCGGCATCCCGGGCCAGTGGACCTGCCGCCAGCGGCGGCAAGGGCCGGCACTGCGTGTCCATCAGGGCGCGTTGTTCCCTGGTCAGCGCCTCGACCGGGACTGCCGATTCCAGCAGTGCGAGACCCGCCGCGGCGCGCCCCACGGTGCCCGCCAGCGCCAGAATATCCCCCGCGCGGGCGCCGGAGCGCAGCACGGCCGAGCCGCCGTCGAGGGTGCCGAGGATCGCCACGCTGACAGCCAGTTCGCGGCCGCGGCCGAGGTCGCCCCCGGCCACGGCGCAGTCCGGGGCGCCCAGTTCCCGGATGCCGGCACTGAGTCCATCGGCGAAGTCCTCGACCCAGGCGACCCGGGTGTCCGGAGGCATGGTGAGGCTGACGACCAGGGAGGTGGCGCGGGCCCCCATGGCGTTGATGTCGCTGAGGTTCTGCGCGGCCGCCTTCCAGCCGACGTCATAGCCCGTGGTCCGGTAACCGTTGTTCCATTCGAGCCGGAAGTCCTGGTCGGCCACCTGGGTATCGATACTGAGGACTGCCCGACCGTCCGGGGCCGCCACGATGGCGGCGTCGTCGCCCGGGCCCAGGATCAGCGACGGGTTGTGTTCCTGGCCGGAGTGCAGGCGCGGGAAGATGCGTTCCAGGAGCCCGGATTCGGAGAGCTCCCCTACGGTCAGGGGCGCTTTGGGCAGGATCGCTTCAGGCACCGTCGCTTCAGAGACCGTCGCTTCAGGCACGGTCGCGTCAGGCACGGTCGCGTCAGGAGCAATGGCTTTACACGGGGGGACAGTCTGGTGTTCAGGCACAGCCCTAACGCTACCGCGAGGGGACGACAACGGAGGAGGTTCGTTGTTGCGCGTGCGAGACTCGTAGGCATGCCCCCGCCACTGCCAGCGCTGAACGCCGCACCCCGGCGTGTCCGCGGGGTTCTGGCTGGCGTTTCCGGCGCCGCGATGCTGTGGCTGGTGGTGGCAATTCAGTTATTCGTCAACGTGGATCCGTTGAGCCTGCACCGCACGGACGCTGTGATCATGCTGGGCGGGGCCGCGTCCGAACGCCTGCCGGTGGCGCAGAAGCTCCAGCGCGAGCTTGAAGCACCGGTGCTGGTGCTGTCCCACACGGACACCCTGGGCAATGCGGCGGCCGACGACATCTGCAACTCGGCCGTGTTCCCCCGCCCGGGACTGGTCTGTTTCCGCCCCAGCGGCATGGACACCCGGAGTGAGGCAGACATCATTGCGGACCTTGCGGACGCCAACGGGTGGAAGTCCGTCACCGTGGTGACGTCCAGCTACCACGTCACCCGTGCCGGACGGCTAATTGGCCAGTGCACGACGGCGGACGTTCAGATGGTTGCCTCCCGTCCCGTGCTGAGTCCGGGGCAGTGGCTGCGGCGGTTTGTCATTGAAACCGGGGGCCTGATCGATGTGTCCCTGCGCCCGGAATGTACGGATCAGCGGGCGGGAATGTAAGAATTGGAGGCGATCAGGTTGAGTCCCTCAGCCTGGTGACGATGTATTGAGGCGAGGAGGACCGGCTGTTGGGTGATCCTGACGACGATGCTCCCCGGCTTGTAGCGGCCCCGCGCCACCTGCGGCGCCGCGCCCTCCGCGAGGAGATTCCGGACACGCTCCTGGTTCCCGGTGTGGAGCCCATCCCTTACGCCCCCCGGAACGCCGCCCCAGCCAAGCGCGCTGCCGAGCTGGACCCCGACGACGAGGAAGTGGCCTACCGCCGCAAGCGCCTGGCTGCGCTGGTAGCAGTCATTCTCGTCGCTGTCACCGTGCCCGCCCTGGTCATCGCCCTTCTGCTTCTGGGCTAAGCCCCCCCGTCCGATCAGTCTTGCCAGACCGCACTGCCCGCGTCTTTTTGGGGGAACATCCATGCACAGCATCATGCCGATCTTCGGCACCAGGCCCGAGGCGATCAAAATGGCGCCCGTGATCAATGCCCTTGAGCTCTCGCCGCATTTCCGCTGCATCGTTACGGTGACCGGCCAGCACCGCGAAATGCTGGACCAGGTCAACGAGCTCTTTGGGATCGTGCCCGACCACGATCTGAACATCCTCCAGCACGGCCAGTCGCTGTCCGCCATCCTGACCAGGACCATCGACGGGCTGGAGAAGCTGTTCACGCACACCCGGCCGGATGCCGTGGTGGTCCAAGGGGACACCACGACCTCCACCGCCGCCGCGATTGCGGCGTTTTACCACGGGATCCCCGTGGTGCATGTCGAGGCAGGGCTCCGCAGCGGGGACCTCCGCTCCCCCTTCCCGGAAGAGGCGAACCGCAAGATCACAAGCCAGATCGCGAGCCTCCACCTGGCGCCGACGAGCGTCAGCAAAGGCAACCTGGTGGCGGAGGGTATCAGGCCGGAAAACGTCGTCATTACGGGCAATTCCGTCATTGACGCGCTCCTGGCCACCGTAGGCAAGTCCGTTGCCTTCACAGACCCGCAACTCGAGGACCTGGCAGCCAGCGGCAGGAAAATCCTTCTGGTCACAACCCACCGCCGGGAGAACCAGGGAGATGCCATGCGCGGCGTGGCCCGGGCCTTGGCCCGGATCGCCGACGCCGAGCGCGACCTGGTGATAGTCCTGCCGGCCCACAAGAATCCCGTCGTGCGCGAAGCGTTGCTGCCGCTCCTCGAAGGAAAAGCCAACGTCGTGGTCACCGAGCCTCTCCCGTACGGCGAGTTCACGCGGCTGCTGTCCATGGCGCACTTCGTCATGACGGACTCGGGAGGCGTGCAGGAGGAAGCTCCCAGCCTCGGCAAGCCTGTGCTGGTAATGCGGGACAACACAGAACGGCCGGAAGCCGTCAAAGCCGGGACCGTGGCGCTCATCGGCACGGATGAGGAGCGGATTGTTGCCGAGGTGACACGCCTGCTCAGGGACCCCCAGCACTTCGCAGCCATGGCGAACGCCGTCAACCCTTACGGGGACGGCGAGGCTGCCAGCCGAACCGTTGCAGCCATTGCGGAACTGCTCGGCGTCGGGTCCCGCATCGGCGAGTTCGCCGGCGGGTAGTGCGGCACCGCACCGACGACCCGACGGCCCGGGAAAGTTAACATACGGGGCCGGAGCGGTTAACGCAGGGATAACGTAAGGTTGCTGGCTTTCTTGGGCCGACGGGGGCAAACCGGTATGCTTGGCTGCGGGGGACGCTCACCTTGGCCCGTTTTACGGTGCCGAGACGCCTGATCGAGTGATGCTACGGCTCGCCGCTCCCCGTCCCAAAGCACACTCGTTGAAGAGGAAACCAATGAAAATTCAAGCCGTAATTCTGGCTGCCGGAATGGGCACACGTTTGGCGCGCCCGCACCCGAAGCCCATGACGGAGCTCAGTGATGGCAGGACCATCATGCACCAGCAGGTCCAGAACCTGCACAACAAGTTCGGCAAGAAGCTGCGGCTGACCATTGCGGTCGGTTTCAAGCTGGAGATGATCCTCGAACACGTACCGAACGCGTCTTTTGTCTACAACGAGAACTTTGACCAGACAAACACCTCGAAGAGCCTCCTGAAGGCGGTCCGGAACTCCGCCAAGGGCGGCGTGCTGTGGATGAACGGCGACGTGGTCTTCGACCCGGATATTCTCGAGATGCTGTTGCCCTATATCCAGCGTGACGAGTCGTTTATCACCGTGGACATTTCCTCGGTCTCCGACGAGGAAGTCAAATACACCACCGACGCGGATGGCAAGATCCTGGAACTGTCCAAGATTGTCCCTGCCGACGTGGCCCACGGCGAGGCTGTCGGCATCAACTTTGTCAGTTCGAAGGACAAGAAGAAGCTCCTCAAGCGACTGATTGAAGTCGATGACCAGGATTACTTCGAGAAGGCCATCGAGCTGACCATCAAGCAGGACGACGTCAAGTGGACTCCGGTCGACATCAGCGATTTCTACGCCGTCGAGGTTGACTTCCCGGACGACCTGGTCAGGGCCAACGCCAGCATCTAGGGCCAGCCCCAGCGACTCCGGCAAACCGTTTGGCGGACACCGGGCCTGACGATTGCCCCGCCGACTCCAACAGCAAAGGGCCACACCAGCACGTGCGACAAAAAGGCAGGATGCAAGTATCGCGACGGGAGGCCATCAAGTGGTCACTCACCGGCGCGACCGGAGTCACCCTGCTGGGATTGTCCGACTCCACCGGCCCCGCAGGCACCGGCTCCGGCGGCTCACACCTGAAACCTTCGCCTGTCTCACCGAGGACAACCCTGGACGCGACGGTTGTCCTCGGACCGCAGCGTGTGCCCCGGCTGCCCTACCGGCGCCTTGCCCCAGGGCCGGCCCTCGCAACCGAGGTCCGCGAGGAGCTGTGCGCGCGCAACAGCAGTGCCAGCGGCCAGCGGACGGCGCTGGCCGCTTTTGGGCAGCTGACGGACAGCCACGTTCTCGACGCGGCCAACCCGGGGCGGCTGTCCTTCTTTTGGCAGTACTTCGATTTCGCTGACGGGTTCCCCGCCTCCGGGCTGTTCCGGCCGCAGGACCTGCTCACCGTTCATGTGCTGGACGCGACGGTCCGGAAGCTCAACGCCGTCGGACGCGGCCCCATCAGCCAACGACCTCTGGATTGCCTCGTCACCACGGGGGACCTCACGAACGCCTTCGCCCTCAGCGAATTGTCCGCCGCGGTCAGTGTGTTTAAGGGCGCTCTGGCGACATCGCACCCGGCCGGCACGTACGAGGGTGTCCAGGACCACGGACCGGCCCCCCTCGAACTGTCCCAGAACATCTGGCATCCGGAACCGGAACCCGAGCTGGCACCCCAGGATGACTGGAAAGCCGTTCACGGGTATCCCACTGTGCCGGGGCTCCTCGAGGCGGCCATCAGACCGGTAAACGCCGAGGGCTCGGACTTCCCCTGGTATATCGGCGTCGGAAACCACGACGAAGCCGGGCGTTCAGGCGGGGATCCAGTCTCAGCGAAAACCGACTTCGTCGACACGCTCCGTGTCGGCGACCGGCTTCCGATGCGGCTGCCCCCCGGCCTCGACGAACTGGACTTCTGGGAAACAGTCAATGAGTCCAGCGCGAACGAACGCCGGGCCCTTATGGCATCCATGCCTTCGCGAAAGGTGCAGGCTTCGAAACTCCGCCGCGAGTTCAGCAAGGAAGACTTCATGGATTCCATTGCAGGCAACGGCGGGCACGCCGGCGCGGCCGCCGGCCGCCGTCCCGAACGCCAGCCGTACTACACCTTTGACATCTCACCGCAGGTTGTCGGCGTCATGCTGAACACGGCCAGCCCGGACGGCGGCGGTGGCGCAGTGCTCGACGCCGCCCAGGCGGCGTGGCTGGAGGAGCAACTTGAGAGCGTGTCGGCGCAGTCCTACGATCCGAAGGGCAAACTCACCGCGAGGGCCGTTGAAGATCGACTTGTGGTCTTGTTCAGCCATCACCCGCTGCCTTACTTTGACGAGGCCACGCGTTCGCCGGACGACGGTGAACCTCCCCTGGACCGTTCAGCGGTGCTGCGGCTCATCTCCCGGTTTCCGAACGTGGTGGCCTGGCTGAACGGCCACACGCACAAGCACCAGGTGACGCCGCACGAATCCGAATTTGACCTGGGTGGATTCTGGGAAATCACGACGGCGTCGCTCATTGACTATCCGCAGCAGTCGAGAGTGCTTGAGCTCATGGACAACGGCGACGGAACGCTGTCCATTGCCGCCACACTGGTGGACCATTCGGCTCCGGAGAGTGTGCTCCATGACGGACCTCACAGTCCGGCATCCCTGGCCGCCTTGAGCCTTGAGCTCGTGTTGAACCGGCCCGGCCTGGACCCCGCCGAGGTGATGGGATCCGCCGGGGACCAGAACGTCGACCTGGTATTGCGGAAACCCTTTTGACGCTGGCACCACAACGGCACCACGAGGTGGCGTGCCAGTATTGACGGAACGCGCCGGGCCACTGCGCCCGGCACCACCAATGACTTGCAGCAATTGAAATTGAAGTGACAACCACCGGTTGGATCCAGACGAGGGAAGCGAATCCAAGAATGCCAGGTCCCAAGCAGAGCCAAGCTATAGCTGCGTTGAAAGCTGCCGCCGAGAGAAATCTCCGTCGTGTGTGGCGGGCGTTGCCCCCGGAGCAGCGGAAACAGATCCGCAAGGTGGCGCACCCTGCCAGCGTGGCAAAGCTCCAGAGAACCGCCGCGGCGAAGCCCGTGGCAGCCCTGCAGCGGCCCCAGCTCGCCGTTGTCGTCCTCCTGACCGACGACGCCGGCGATCCCGCCGTGACGTTGCGGAGCCTGGTGGGCCAGGAGCCCGCCGCGCTGGAAATGTTTGTCGTGGACACCTCCCTGGCCGGTCTGGGCCGAGCGCAGGTCCGGGAGTTTGCGAAGCGCGACGGGCGGGTCAAGTACCTTGCGCTTGCAGGCTCCGGTGAAGAGGCCGCCCGTGGCCACGCCGTCGCGCAGAGCCACGCCCCCTATTTGATGTTCCTGACTGCCGGGGACATGATCGAAAAGGCCAGCCTGGATCCCATGCTCCGGTCGCTGCGCACGAGCGGTTCGTCCTTCGCCGTCGGTATGACCGGAATCGTCAAGGGCAAGGTCAGCTCGACGCCGGTATGGCAGCGGGACATCCATGCAGAGCCGCGGCCGGCCGCGGCTGTGTCGGAGCTTCCGGCCATTCTGCGTGACGGCGCCCTCGCCAACAAGGTCTTTGGGCGGAAGTTCTGGACGTCAGCAACCGCCGATATTACGACCGGACGTGAGCACTGGCAGTACGAGGCGGTCCCCACCCTTTACTCCCGGGCAGAGTCCTTCGACATCCTTGACCTCAAAGTCGTCAATACTTCCGCGGACGCCTCTGTCCGCCCCCTGGCACGCGAGCTCCTCTGCCAGATGCAGTATCTGGAGGACCGTCTCGCCAGGCTTGAATCCCTCACCGCCAGATTGCGCCCCACACTGGCCCCGGAAGCCTATCGGCGGGTGCTTTCCCAGGAACTGGGCAACGGCCTCTTCCGCTTCTACGAAGTGGTCCCCCGCACCGATCAGGCGTTCTGGGACAGGCTCCACGCCACGGTCCGCCGCCTCAGTGACGGCGTGGAGTTGGACTGGGACGGCATCAGAATTCACAACCGGCTGATCCTCTCGGCTGTCCTCGCGGACCGGCGGGAGGATGTCGTCCGGATCTGCAACCACCGGAGCGACTACAACTCCAGCTTCCCCACTCAGGTCACCGGGGACGCGCTGTTGGCGCAACCCAAGTATCTGGTCGAGCTCTCCCATTACGAACCGGAGCTCCTGCCCTGCCGCGAGATCGACCTCCGGTTTGTCAGCAAGATGACGCACTTCGCCTGGCAGGCTGACGGCCGGCTGGAAATCGGCGGTCACGCGTACATCTCCTCCGTCGATCCCGTGGAGGGGAACCTTTCGATCGGGGTGTCCCTGGTCAACGCCGACGGCGGAGAAGTCCCGCTGGCGGTGCAGCGCCACACGGACCAGTCCATCGACTGGGAATCCAACGACAACTGGACCTCCTACGCCGATGCCGGTTTCCGTACCGTCATTGACCCGGCCGCGATGCTGGAAGGACCCGGGGCCGGCGGCCCCGCCGAGTGGCATGTGGTTCTGACGGTCACCGCCGCCGGCCGGAGCTTCGAGGCCCCCCTGACGCGCCGGGACGCCAACGGTTCCACCGGCACACTGCCTGTGGGCCCCCTGCTGGACACATCCCGGATTGCCGTGGAAATGCGTCCCGCCACGACCGGCCTGACCTTTGTGCCGGTAAGGCCCTTGTATGTTGCCACCTCGCTGGAACTGACGGGGCGGACCCTGACGCTGGCAGTTGAAGCCCATTCCGCCCCGGTGGCCGCAAAGGTCTCCCTCGAGTCGCTCAAGTTCGGTATCCGCGCCACGGCCACCTGCCTGAGCGTCGACGGCGCCCGGGCGCTCTACGCCATCGACGTGCCCGACCTGGCACCAGGTGCCGCCGCGACAGCCGAGTACGAGTGGCAACTGCGCCTGGACAGCGGCTTCAAGACCCCCCAGCCGGTTGCCTGGCCGGAAGGCTCTTCGGAGCTGGAGGCCCAGTCCGACCAGACCCGGAGCCTCAGGCTGGGCCTGACCGGTTACGGGTTTGTGACCCTGAAGGAGCGCAGGACCCGCGTTATCGCCTCCTCCGTGGAGGTGTCAGCGGATCAGCGCACCCTGCGGATCGAGGGCACTGCGGATCTGCCGGTCATTCATGCTCCCCGATTCGTCCTCTCCAGCGGGAAAGCAGTCATCCCCGCAACTGACGCTGCGCTGACGGTGCGGACCAACAACGGAAGCAACACGTTCACCGCCGATTTCCTGCTCCCCCAGAACCCGTGGGACGGCGAGGAAGTGATGCCCGAGGCCGGCGCGTACAGCGTGCGCTTCGTCGCCCCGGGAGTCGCCGACCACCAGGGGTACTGGATCCCGGCGTCGTCCGGGCTGCAGTCCCAGATGCCCCGGCGGATAGCGGCCGACCGGGTGGAAGTCGGAGTGAGCCGCACCCCCAAGAACGCCGCCCTGGCGATTCACCTTCGGCCGCCCCTGGCGGCGGATGAGGTGGGACGGTTCGGCCAGCAGCTGCTCCGCACCCCGGTCACGGTGGGCGGCGAGGCGGAACTCAAGGACGCCATCCTCTTCATGTGCTTCGGCGGACGGCGCGCCACGGACAGCCCGCGGCGCCTGCTGGAGGAATTCCAGCGCCGGGGCAGCCAGTGGCCGATGTACTGGGCCGTTGCTGACTTCTCGGTGCCGGTGCCCGCAGGAGCCGAACCGGTGCTCATTGGATCCCGGCGTTGGTACCAGCTCCTGACCGAGTCCAGGATCCTGATCAACAACAACAACTTCCCGTTCTACTTCCGCAAGCGCGAGGGACAGGTCTACATCCAGACCTGGCACGGGACGCCTTTGAAGAAGCTCGGCAACGACGTCGCCCGCACGAACTTCTCGCTGTCCTACTGGAACCTCATGTGGCGCGAGGCCGAGTACTGGGACGCCCTCCTGGCGCAAAACGAGTACGCCGCCGGCGTTCTGGCCAAGTGCTTCGGCTTTGACGGGCGTGTTGTCGCCGACGGCTATCCCCGCAACGACAGCCTCACCCGCGAGCGGATGGAGCAGGACCGGCCCGCAATCCGCCGCCGGCTCGGCATTCCCGAGGGAAAGACCGCGATTCTCTATGCCCCCACCTGGCGCGACGACGCCAAGAACGCCTCGCGGCAATACGAAATGGTCACGTACCTCGACTTCGAGAAGGCGCAGCAGCAGCTGGGCGACGACTACGTGCTGCTGCTCCGCGGGCACCACAACATCGCCGGCCAGCGGCAGACCGCGGCCAATGAATTTGTCATCGACGTGACCGAGTACCCGGAAGTCAACGACCTGTACACGGCCGCGGACATCCTGGTCAACGATTATTCCTCCGTCATGTTCGACTTCTGTGTGACTGGCAAACCGATCATCTTCCTGACGCCGGACATCGCCCAGTACCGGGACGAGACCCGGGGCTTCTACTTCGATCTGGAGGAAAAGGCACCCGGCCCGCTGCATAACACCACCGAGGAAGTCGTGCGGTCCATCAAGACCATCCCGTCGGTCTCCCGCCGTTACGAGGCCAAGTATGCTGCGTTCGTCGAGATGTTCGCGCCCTACTGCGACGGCGGCGCCACCAGCCGTGTCTTTGATGCGCTGTGGCCGGACGGAGCGGAGCGTCCGCTGGCGCTTGGTTCGGGCCAGTCATCGTCGCCCTCGGAGGGCTAAGCGGCCGAGGGCGCACCAACGAAGCAACCATTGCCGGGCGCCAGCCAGCCCTGCCACATTTCCAGCAACAACATTAGGACGCAGTAATAATCAGCATTAGCCCCGAACACAAGACAATCGAGCACGGCCTTCTTCTTGAGGAGCGCAGAGACTGGGCAGCCGCCGTCGAGACCTACACAGCACTGCTCGACGGCGGAATCGGTGCCAATGCTGATCTTGCCTTCCGGCTGGGGCATGCCCACTTCCACCTTGGGCAGTATCAGGAATCGGCGGCCCTGCTTCAGGAAGCCACAGCGCAGGAGCCCGGCGCAGCAGCTTGGCACTACCGGCTGGGTTTCGTCCAGGAGCAGTTGGGAAACTACGAAGCCGCCGTTGCGGCTTACAGTTCCGCGCTGGCCTTGGAACCCGGCCGCACCCGGTGGGCGCATCGCTTGGCCGAAGTGGAGCCTCTGGCAGAACGGGCCGCGGCGGCAGCCCTCGAAGTGCGGCGCTCGGAGGGCCGCCGTCACCGGGAACGGCTTCAGGAACTCGTGGCCGGCAGGGCGCCGTTGTGGCAGCGGCTCGGCGCGCTGTATGACGGTTTGCACGCCAACGACGACGATCCTGCCTGGCTCATGCAGCTGGCTGATGCCCAGTTTTCCATGAACCGTTTCACCGAAGCGGCCGAGAACTACGCGGCGGCTGCACGATTGAAGCCCGAGCAGGCGGATCTCCACTTCCGGGCCGGCTGGTGCTGGGAACTCGTTGAAGAACCCTTGGTTGCCCGCCGCGCCTACCAGCGGGCGATCGCCGCCGACAAGGAATTGGGGGCCAAAGTCTTCGGAGTGGGAGTGTTCTTCCAGAAGAGGGGTCGGTGGGTGGAGGCAGCGGATGCCTTCAAAAAAAGGCTTCGTCATGAGAGATCCTCCGCTGAGCTGCACTACAAACTCGGCAATGCTCTCATGCGTTCATATAACTGGCGGGAGGCGTTGGAATCGCTCCGCGCCGCCGTGGCCATGGACCCTACCGTCCCGCAGTGGCACTACCGCCTGGGCTTCGCCCACGAACGTCTCGCCGAGTGGACCGAGGCTGCTTCCGCCTACGAATATGCGATTCTTCGGAGCACTCCCGCCCCCACGTACTGGTGTTATCGCTTGGGATATGTCCTTACCCAGGCACACGACTACGAAGGGGCTTGCAGGGCCTTCGCCACCACGCACAAACCAAAGTCCCGTGTTGGCGCTGTTGGGGACAGCCCGGCCGTCAGCGCGTATGAGGAACGACTTCTGCTGGACGGGTTCGACTCAGCGCTGCGGTCGCAGTCGGCCCAGAGGTGCCTGGAGGCCGGGGAACGCCTGGAACTTCGCGGCATGCACTCCCACGCCGCCCAAGCCTTCGAGGCCAGCGTCAGGCGATTGGAGAGCCACTCCCCCACTGCCTATCACAGACTGGGACGGGCGCTGCAGGATCTTGGCGACTTTGAGGCGGCCTGCGCCGCGTACCTGGACACACGGCTACTCAAGCGGGCTCACGGTGTCGATACGTCTGCTTACCTAAAAAACCCAGATCTGAAGCAGTCGATGATTTACACGGAGTACCTGGAGACACTGCCGTTGGCACCGACGACAGTGCTGTATGAGAGCAGCCACGGTAATTCTGTTGCCTGCAACCCGCTGCAGATTTCTCGAAGCATGCTGGCCGATCCGCGCTTCGACTCTTGGACCCACGTCTGGGTACTCAATGAAAAGGACCGGATCCCGTTCGAGTTGGCCGGGCGGCCGAATGTTATTTTTGTGGCACGCGACTGCGACCTTTATCTGCGCTACCTGTCCACGGCGTCGTACCTGATCAACAACAACACCTTCCCGCCCTATTTCGTCCGACGTGACGGCCAGAAATACCTGAATACGTGGCATGGGACGCCGCTTAAGACCTTGGGCCGGGATATCCAGAATGGCTTCATGGATCATCGGAATGCTGCGAGGAACTTCCTGCATACGACCCACATGATTGCTCCGAACAAGTTCACCGCTGACTGCCTCATCGATAAGTACGACGTCACGGGGCTTTTCGCCGGCAAGCTTGCCGTCACGGGTTACCCGCGTGTTGACGCCACCCTCGGAGCCAGCGAGCAGGAGAGGTTGGAGCTGCGGCATCGTCTGGGGATTGAGGATGGCGAGAAAGTCGTGCTCTACGCGCCAACGTGGCGCGGCTCCCTCGGCACGCTCGAGGAAACAAGCAGTGCCGACGTTCTCACCGTCATGCGGCAGCTTGCGGCGCTGGACTGCGTCCCCCTGTACCGGGGCCATGCGCTGACATCCCCCGCCGGAGCCGCCGGATCGCTGGACGAGTTCGCCGTCCCGGACGACATTCCCACCAATGACCTCCTGGCCGTGGTTGACGTGCTCATCACCGACTACTCCAGTATCTTCTTTGATTTCATGGCGACCGGGCGCCCCATTGTCTACTTTGCCTATGATCTCGACGAATACGCCTCCGAGCGTGGGTTGTACTTCGATCTGGACTCGTTGCCCGGCCGTGTGTGTGGTGAAACTGCTGGGCTGCTGACCGAAGTCTCCTCCGCCCTCAGGCAAGATGGGTCGCCCGACGAGAAGTACGTGCGCGGCATGGAGACCTTCTGCGCTATGGAAGACGGATCGTCCTCTCAGCGGGCGATCGATTTCTTCTTCTTCGATGCGGCCGAGTGCGTAGTCCAGCCGGAGCCGGATCCGAGGCAGAAGGTGCTGTTTTATCAGGGTTCATTCATCCCTAACGGCATCACCACCTCCTACCTGAATCTTGTCGGCAACCTGGACGCCGCCAACACCCGCATGTTCCTCGCGGTCGAGCCGTCCAGCGTAAAGTCCGAAGAACGCCGCCTGGAAAAGTTTGCCCAGCACCCCGGGCATGTCCAAGTCCTGGCGCGGGTGGGAACGCAGCTCATGACGGCGGAAGAACGATGGGTGATCGACAAGTTCAACCTCACCGGCGATCTCGCATCCGCCGAGCTCTGGGATATCTATGACGGCGCCTTCAAACGGGAATTCCGCCGAATGTTCGGTGACGCGGCCTTTGATTCAGTGGTCTGCTTCGAAGGATATGCGCGGTACTGGGCGGCGCTGTTCGCAAACACGACCAGCCCGGGCGCCAGGAAATCCATCTACCTGCACAACGACATGCACCTCGAGTGGCGTCATCGTTTCCGTTATCTGGAGTCAATGTTCCGGCTCTACCGGAATTACGACCAACTCGTGTCCGTGACGAAGAGCGTCCACGAAGAGAACGTCAGGCAATTATCCGAGTCGTTTAGCCTCCCGCCGGCGAACTTTGACTACTGCAATAACGTGGTCAATGCCGCTGAGGCGAAGGAATTCGCAGCTGAACCGCTCGACGATGATCTGCACCAGTGGATGGACGCAGGGTCCACGCAATTCGTTACTCTCGGGCGCCTCTCGCCGGAGAAGGGCCACGCCAAGCTCATCCGGGCGTTCGCCGAACTGACCAAATCGCACCCCGCCTGCAAGCTCACGATTCTCGGCGACGGCCCGCTGAGGGACGACCTGGAGTTCCTGATTGAAGAGCTGGCGCTGGAGTCCAACGTGTTCCTCGCCGGGCTGCGCATCAATCCATTTCCAGCTCTTCAGCGTTCTGACTGCTTCGTTTTCTCGTCCGACTATGAGGGGCAGGGTCTCGTTGTCCTGGAAGCGCTCATTCTCGGAAAACCGGTAATCTCCACAGATGTCGTGGGCCCGAGAAGTGTGCTTGAAAACGGACACGGCATGTTGGTCGAAAACAGTGTTCGAGGTCTCGTGGCTGGAATGCATGACTTTCTTGACGGCCGACTTCCGACGCCTGACTTTGACTACGATCAGTACCAAAAAGACGCCATCACGAAATTCGAGCGGGTGGCACTGGGACGCTCATAAAGCACCCGTTCCCGCACAACATCTGGAGCCGTCCGCTGCGCGTGCGTGCGGAATATACCCAGTACCGAACATCTTGCTGCTGAGGAGTCCCATTGAAAGAACTTGTTCTAGACCTGACGGAGGACCTGAGTCCGGTCATCGACGGGACGCTACCTATCGATCCGTCGACCAGTTACGCACTCGTGAACCACGGTCCGTCCTCGGTTCCGGGAGAAAGCCTCATCACGATAGCCAGAAGGAACCCCGTTGCCAAGGGGCTGATCAACCGTCTCGCGATGGACGGATTCTACCTGTACCGGGTTACCGAAGATGGCAGCCGGTTCGTCCGGGACCACACGATATCCAGGTTGTGGCATCGCGTGAAGGACGGCGATTTCTCGACGAACGAGGACGGCCTGATCTACTCCTTTACCCTGCCGGCAGTAAAGACTGAATTCATGCGGATCCTGGTGATCTTTTCTTCAATGAGCACGAGTATTTACACCCCCAGCATGATGCGCTATTTTGAGCAGAATTTCCGGTCGGCACAGAAGCATGTCCCCCCTAACACCGCCATACTTCGGATAGCAGACATTGGTGGCGTTGTCGGCGCTTTTTATCTCAACACGGCGCGGAACCCGAATAATGCGGAGAGGGTACGTCGCCTGATCACGGAAACCGCCTCAGCCCACAATGTATCTTCCAATGATGTTGTACTGTACGGCGCGTCCAAGGGCGGAACCGGGGCTCTCTATCATGGCTTGACTGGCGGCTTCAAGTGCCTGGCCGTCGACCCGGTCATATCCGACGACTACTATGTCTCGACCTACCAGGATTCGCACTTTACCACCGGTGGCGTATTCCCTGAGTCCAAGCAGGATGTGTTTGCCCGGGTCATAGACAGCGCCCTTGATTCAGATTCGAGGACCAGCGGCGAAGGCACCACGACCGCAGTTATTTACTCCGAAAGATCGCCGCAGTATGGAGCTATCCAGGAGATAGCGGTGCGAAAGCTCCGTGATCGCGCAGCCTTTTTCAACTGCATCAATCCGGAGATTGCTGATCATCCGGACGTGAGTCCGAAGTCACTGAATACGGCCGCAATGTTGATGAATATGTTCTTTTATGACATCGATCTCAAGCCCGGCGTTCGCAGCGTGTTCTAGTGGCACCGGGAGCTGCCGGCTGTCACCCGTCAGCTCCCGACGCAGGCCATCCCGGGACCTCTGGTCAGGGCAGCCCCACCTTCGCCACCAGCATGTTGTGGTCCGAGGGAATGATTCCAGCGAAGTTGCCGGCGCTGTCGATGTTGGCCACGGTTTCCCACTGCGATACGCGCATCTTGGACGTCAGGATGTAATCGATGTAGGAGCCGTTTGCCGACTTGTTGTCCACACCCGGTGCGAGGGTCGCAAAACCGTTCCAGCTGTCGAGGTGCGCGTTGATCCGTTTCTCGGCCGTGGCCGCCATGCTGGGGAAGTCCTCCCAGTAGTCATTGCCCAGCGGATCGACGAGTCCGAAGGTCGTGAAGACGTCGTACGGCGCGTTGGATGGCTTCTGCCACTTACTCGAATTGAGGTCGCCGGTCATCACGACCGGTAGGCCAGCGGTGTTTTCCTGCTTGATAACGCTGACAATAGCGTCAGCCTGTTGCTTCCGGAGTTCATAGAATCCGTCGGCTTTGCTGGTGGAAAGGTGGGTGTCGCCGAAGAAGAAGAGTTTTCCCGTGGATTTCTGCTTGGCAATGGCCCAGGCGAAAAACCGGGGATTTTCCGGGACGCTGGCGAGCGGAAGTGCTTTGCTGCCCGTCTTGACGAGCTCGACGGTCGCCGCGTTGTAGAAGATCCGGGTCCCCTGGGAAGCTCCCTGGTCTGCATAGACGCAATTGGTGGGGGTCGTGGAGTCGATGCAGTTATTCCGCTTGGTGTTGCTGAGCGCGTAGTTGGCTCCGGCGTTGTTAAGTCGCTGCTGAAGATCCTCGAACTGCGACAGCCCGCCTGCCTGGCCCGGCTCATTCAGCCAGCCCTGGGAGGCCTCCTGGACACCGATAATGTCCGGCATCCGTGACTTGATGTTGTCGACGACGGCGGTGCGCCGCTCGGACCACGGAAGGGCATTGGTGGTGTCGCTTTCGGCGCTGCAGTTTGCACACATCACGTTGTAGCTTGCCACCGTCAACGGGTTGCTGAGGGCGGGCGGGGCTGGCGGTTCTGCCTTGGTGGTCAGGTTCAGCACCGGGGTATACGCGCTGAGGCTGGTTCCGGCCTCGTCAATCACCCTGACCTGGAAGTAGTAGGCGGTGAGCGCGTCCAGCCCACGGAGTTCCGCAGTGTTTGTCCCGTAATAGCGGTGCCATGCGGCATCGGACATATCCGCCTTCGTTGCGACTGCCAGCCGGTATCCCGGCGCGTTGGGGACAGGGTTCCAGCTCAGGTCCACTGTCCGGTGGGTTGAAGTCCCGGTGAAACCCGTGGGGGTCGTAGGGGCTGTTGGGACCGTTGGGGAAACAGACGGCGTGGTGAACGTGACAGCCGGGGAATAGGACGTGAGGTTCTCCCCCGCAGTACCAATGACCCTGACCCTGGCGAAATAGGCCGTCGTGGGAGCCAGCCCGGTCATGACACCGGACACCTCCGTGAAGCGCTTATAGACCGAGTCGCTCATGTCGGACTTGCTGTAAACCTGCACCCGGTATCCCGGCGCACCGGTCACGGGGTTCCAGGACACTGCGATGGCGTCCGGACCCGTAGCCGTTGCCTGCAGCCCTGTCGGCACCGTGTAGGCGGCCGCGGGCGCGGCGGCAGTAGTTGCGGTGATCGCCGCGGAGTACGCCGTGAGGGATACCAGGCCGTCGGCACTGATCCCCCGTACCCGGAACTTGTACTGCGTGCTCTTCACAAGATCCGGTATCACCACAGCCGACTCTGTGAACCGGTAATACACCGCATCACTCATGTCCGCTTTCGTGTACACCTGCACCCGGTACCGCGGCAAATTCGCCGACTTGTCCCAGGACAGGCTCACCGTCGTATCCGTCTGCGCCGTGCTCTTCAAGCCCGTCGGCACGGTGTAGACGGGCGCACTTGAAGTGGCCGCGGTGATCGCCGCGGAGTACGCCGTGAGGGATACCAGCCCGTCGGCACTGATCCCCCGCACCCGGAACTTGTACTGGGTGCCCTTCACCAGATCGGGTATCACCACAGCCGACTCGGTGAACCGGTAATACACGGCATCACTCATGTCCGCTTGCGTGTACACCTGCACCCGGTACCGCGGCACGTTCGCCGACTTGTCCCAGGACAGACTCACTGTCGTGTCCGTCTGCCCCGTGGACTTCAGTCCCGTCGGCACCGCATAGGTCGGCGCAGTGTAGACCGGCGCGGCCGCAGTCGTTGCGGTGACCGCCGCGGAGTATGCCGTCAGGGATACCAGCCCGTCGGCACTGATCCCGCGCACCCGGAACTTGTACTGCGTACTCTTCACCAGATCGGGTATCACGACTGCCGACTCAGTGAACCGGTAATACACGGAATCACTCATGTCCGCTTTCGTGTACACCTGCACCCGGTACCGTGGCACGTTTGCCGACTTGTCCCAGGACAAACTCACCGTCGTGTCCGTCTGCCCTGTGCTCTTCAATCCGGTCGGCACCGCGTACGCAGGATCGTAGGCAACGGATGCGGGGGCAATCGCAAGGCCGGAGAGGAGCAGGAGCGCTGTCAGTACCGCGATGGCGGACTTCCGAAGCGCCTGGGGCAAGCGTTTGGTCTGCATCTGACACCCTTAATTAGGGATCACCCTCGCCGGAATCGTGTTCCGAAGCGATCCATCGTCCACTTCTGGCGACGATTCAGAAAGAACCTGGCAGGTACTTTCTAACCAACCGTCGGCAGGCAGCGAGATGATGGTATCGACCCAAGGCCCAGAGGAGACGCAGGGTAGGCGCAAATTTGGCGCAGGCTAGTGTGAGGGCAAGCTAGCCGCCGTCCGGCCATAACGGACGGCGGCGCCGGCCAGCACAGGGCCGTGAGGGCCTAGCTGGAGACCTTTGCAGCCGGGGTGACCGGCATGGCCCACAGCTTTCGTTCTATCGCATCCCGCATGGCAGCGCCCCACTTCGAGACGACCATCTCGTCATTGAAGGCATGAGCCCGGGCGACGGCCGCACGGCGCATGTCTTTGAGATCTTCCTCGCCCATGGTGCTGAGTTGACGGATCCGCTCCGACATCGCCGAAATGTCGCCCGCCTTCACGAGGAACCCGTTGACGCCGTCCTGGATGATGTCAGCAGGACCGTACGGAACGTCATAGGAGATGGGGATGCATCCGGCGCTCATGGCCTCGATCAGCACGAGCCCCTGCCCCTCGAGTTTGCTGGTCAGAAGGGTGAATGAAGCACGTTCGAATTCCTGCCGGGCATCGATGGAGTAACCCCGCAAGGCGACGTGGTCCCCCATGCCGATCGAGTCGATCAGTTTCGCAAGCGCGGCCTGTTCCGGGCCCTGGCCGTAGATCTCCAGCAGGTACCCGACGTCAGAGGACTTTCTCGCCTCGGCCACGGCGCGGATGGCGTGGTCAAGTCTTTTGCGGCCGGTCAGGCTCCCCAGGATGATGCCCAACTCAGGAGTGTGGCCCTCTTCCGGGTCCGACACCGCGGGAAGAGATCTGCTGTTCGGGATGACGCAGGTGTTCCGGGGATTATCGAAGACCAGATCCACGTCCTTCTTCTGGCTTTCGGTCAGGAAGACGACGGCGTCAAAGGAACTCAGACGCTCGAACACATACCGCCGGGTCGGGCTGAGCTCCCCGTACGGGGGAAGGGCGCCGCTGGCCATGTGGGAGTTGTGCACCAAGTGCATGGTGACGACGTTGTCGCGACGGTACCTGGTCATGAAATTGGCGGTCGACTTGCTGTCAACAATCATGAAGGCTTCGCGGCCTTCGACCACGCAGTCGAGCCAGAAAAGGTAGAGCGGCCAGATCTGGTTCCACGAGGCCACGGGTCGGCCGTCGGGACCGCACAGGGTTACCAGCCGCCCTCCCTCGACTCCCTTGACGGAAACGTCCCGGCGATCAGAGGCCACAACGGTTCCATCCGCCCGGAAATAATCCACTTGGAGGACCGTCTTCCCGTCGGAGGCATACCGGACCCGGCGGCGCAGGACCCCGCCGCTTGCTTCGTCCGTCGCCTCCTCCTCCGCGCCGATCGCCGAAAACTCGCCGACGACGTTCTTGCCGGGTTTCGACGACGCCAGCTGGCTTTCCGTGAGCTGGCCCAGTTCATCCCAGAGGTTTCGCAGCCGCAGCCCGGGTATCAGCTCACCGGCGGCTTCGAGCTCGCAACGGATATCGCCGTAGTCAAGTGACCAGGCAAAGGTCAGGACATCCACGGGCGCACCGGCCTCCTGCATAAAAGCCCGCGAACGGTGCAGGAGGGCATTCGTCATTCCGCCGTACTCCGTGGGTATACCCCAGGTGATGGCACAGTGGTACCCCGCGGGCAGGGTCGGAAGGCTGCGGGCCTGGTCGTGGCGCACGTCCTGCTGATTCATAACGATCTCCGAAAACTCAGACTGCATTGGCTGTGGATGTTGCGGGTGCGGGACTCAACGGGCGAAGGCTCAGGTTGCCGTGCACGGTTCCATAAACGTCCATGGGTCTCGGGACCGGGGCCCGGAAGGGCAGCCGGGACGACACGCGGCGGCCCAGCAGTTGGGTCTCGAGGGTGGCGTCCACGACATATTCGCTCAGGGCCTTCATGACGTCAGGACCGAAGTGGAAGATGCTGGAAAACTCGCCGTCGGCTGTGTGTCCGGTCACCTCGCCGGACGCCCTGAAGAACGACTCGGTGCCCCGGATTCTCAGCCGGCACAGGAAACGCGGTGTATCCGCGTCGAGGCTATCGCTCTCGGCGGTCAGCCGGGCGGTTACCCGCAAATCGAGGGCCCCGTCCGACCATGTTCCCCAGACGGTGTCCGTGACTGCCACGTGGAGTTCCGGGGCGGGGATGGCCTTGCTGGCCGCCGCGGCCGTCAACGCTTCGGACCACATGGAGACGACGGGGGCGTCGGAGAAGTCGACGGCCCTGGAAATCGCGGCTTCCCGCATTTTGGCCTTTTGTTCGGCCGGCAACCCCAGAAATGCCGCCACACACTCGGCCAGCGCCTGCTCATTCCCGTATTCAACAATGTAGCCATTGACGCCGTGCGTGATGATCGAGGACGGGCCGTAGTGGATGTCGTAGGCGATGGGCACACAGCCGGCGGACATGCTCTCCAGAATCACCAGGCCAAAGGATTCGGACGAACTCGTCAGCAGCGAAAAAGAGGATTCGCCGAACACCTTGGCCGGCGAATGGGTGTGGCCCTTGAGCTGGACCAAGGAGGAAACGCCCAGCCGCTGGATGAGGCTTTCCAACTTGGCGCCCTCGTCCCCCTCGCCGTAGATGCCCAGGGTAGCGGTTGTCTGAAGGCGGTGGTTCACGTCGGTGACCGCCCGGATGGCGTGATCTATCTGCTTGAGGGGCCGCAACTGGGCCAACAACACACCGGCCGTCGGGTCGCGGTCGCCTTCCACGGGCTGGACGGGCAGCGCCCGGCTGTTGGGTATGACATGGATGTTGCCGATGTCCCCGACGCGTGCTCTGATGTCCTCTGCCTGCATCCGGGTCAGGATTGCCACGCCGTCGAAGTTGTCGAAGCGGGGCACGACCACGTCGCCGGAACCCGAGAGCGGCGAGGCCGGCCCGTCAACCGCGGTGGCGAGGTGGGAATCATGGACCATCAGAAAGACGGTCGCCGACGGCCGCCGGTAGGTCTTCATGAACGTCGCGGCGTGCTTGTTATCCACGATGAAGAACGAGTCGTGGCCGTCAGTCAAGTGATCCAGCCAGGACCGGTACATTTCCCACGAAGAACGCCACTGCTCCACCGGCAGACCCTGGGCATTGCAGAGAGTGAGCGACCTGCCCCCGTGCTGGCCCGGGGTTTCGACATCGTTGCGGTCCGAAAGGAAGAGAGTTCCGTCCTCACGCAGGTAGTCCGTCTGCAGCAGCGTCGTGCCGTCAGCAGCAAATCTCTGGGTCCGCCCGCTCGGACCGCCTTCCACCGAGGTGACGGGCGTTCCCGTCTCGCCGAGCGGAGTGAACCCGGAAAGTTCCTCCGCCGGGAGAACGGGGGCGTCTCCGGCAAGGTGGGCAAGGTCTTCCCAGATGTTGCGAAGGGTGACCCCGTCGGTCAGTTTCCCCTGTTCGGTGAGCGTCTTCCGGATGTCCGGGTAGTCGCGGAAATTATCGAAGGTGAGAATTTCCACCGGCGCCCCGCCCTCGGCGGCGAAGGCCCGGGAGCGGTGCAGCATGGAGTTCGTCCTACCGCCGTGCACCACAGGCACGCTCCAGGTGACGGCAAAATGCTTGCCGGCGGGCAGCCGCGCTGATGTGTCACTTCGGTTATGCATTGATCTCCCCTGGGCCGGCCGCCGTGAGCGGCCCCACCCTCATCATTCGTTTACGTACAAAGCGTCGTTGACGCCTGCGCCGACTGCTTCAGCGCCAGAAACCCCGGGTGTCGATGATCTTCTTGCCCTCAAGGCTCGACGGTTCAATGTCACGGAACTTGTCGTGATCGACCAAAAGCACCACGACGTCGGCCGCCTCGATCGCCTTGTCGGTCTCCATCAGCCGGACGTTGGCACACTCAGCCAACTCCTTCGGCAGCTGATTCTTGTGCGGCGCCGCGACAAGAATATCCGCATCGGGCTGCAACGTTGCCACCCGCCGGACGATCTCCACTGCCGGTGACTCCCGGACGTCATCAATGTTGGCCTTGAAGGCCAGGCCCAGGCAGGCAATCACCGGACGGCTGATACCGCTGGCAGCCTTGCGGACCTGTTCCACCACGTGGCCGGGCTTGCGGTCGTTGACTTCGCGGGCTGTACGGATCAGGACGGAGTTATCTGGATCCGCGGCCACAATGAACCAGGGGTCCACGGCGATGCAGTGGCCGCCGACGCCGGGGCCGGGCTGAAGAATGTTGACCCGGGGATGGTGGTTGGCCAGCCGGATGAGTTCCCAGACGTCGATGTCCAGGTTTTCGCTGATGACGGACAGTTCGTTCGCGAACGCGATGTTCACGTCGCGGTAGGCGTTCTCCACCAGTTTCGACATCTCGGCCGTCGCGGCGTCCGTGAGGTGGATTTCGCCCTGGCAGAACACCCCGTACAGCGCAGCCGCGGCCTCGGCAGCCTCCGCCGTGAGGCCGCCCACCACACGGTCGTTCGTTACCAGCTCGATCATGATCCGGCCCGGCAGCACCCGTTCGGGACAGTGCGCCACCAGAAGGGCAGGCTGGCCGTCCCGGCCGTCAAGGCTCAGGTCCGGGCGGATGCCGAGAATCAGTTCGGCGAGCCGGCGGGTGCTCCCGGGCGGTGAGGTCGACTCCAGAATCACGAGCTCACCGCCGCTCAGCTGGGGCGCGATGGCCCGGGCGGCGGCGGCGATGTAGGACATATCCGCGGACTTGTCGGCGTTGAACGGCGTCGGCACGGCAACGATGTAGGCATCCGCGCTGGGAGTGTCGCGTTGGGCTCGAAGCCTTCCCTGGCTGACCGCGCCCGCGACGTGGATGCCCAGGTCAGGTTCCACAAACGGCACGTCACCGTTGTTGACGGCGTCCACGGTGTCCTGGTTCAGATCGACGCCGATGACCTCCAGACCGTTGGTGGCCAGGATGGCTGCCGTGGGCAGCCCGATGTAGCCCAGGCCGACGACGGCGACCGTCCTGATGCCCGTCCCGGTCTCGGCGGTTCTAGATGTCAACATGTCCATGTAGCTTTCCGTAGAATTTAATGTCGCCCGAAGCAAGCAGCTCGGCATCATCTACCTGCCAAGTGTGTCCGTCTCCCGTGCGTACCTGGAAGTAGTTGAAGCGGTCCGACGAATAGATGACCTTACCTGCGGCATGGACGGCGCGGAGAAATCCGGTGTCCTCCCCGACCGTGACCTGCGCGAACGGATGGTCCGTGAAAACGTCCCGGCGGGCCATGATGGTCGGTCCCATCACAAAGTCCGTGAACCGGTGCTCCCTGGTTGCGAACCTCAGGATGGCGGCGTCGGACGTCTCGAGGTGCATGTAGTGCGCCTGCTTCCCCACAACGTCCGCACCCGAGTACGACAACGCGTGCAGCTGGTCGCTCAGGTAGTGCGGGCCGTAATGGTCGTCGTCGTCCATCTTGGTGAGGACCTGGCCACCGGCTGCGGCGACGCACCTGTTCAGGCACTCCCCCAGCGAAACATCCCGCGACGCCTCCAGGAGCACCACGTTCCGGAGCCCGGACTGGCCGGAGAGCTCCGCCAGCCGTTCGGTGGAGAGTCGGAAGCCGTGGGTGAGCAGCACCAGTTCCGGTTCCACGCCGTGCTGTCCTGCCAGGGTTCGGAAGACACTCTCAAGGTTCTGCGGCCTGATGGTGGGCAACAGCACCGAAAGCGACGGCCGCCGCACGCCGGTTTGAAGGCCGGGGAGTGCGTGCTGCAGGACAGTCTCCGCCCGGTGGGCGTAGGTGTGGCCCGCCCAGATGGTGCGCTGGGCCAGGTGCGCGGTGCGGTCGTTCAGCTCCGGGTTGGAGACCAGCGCGCGGGTCAGGTGTTCGGCGTCCTTGCGGGTGGCGGCGACGGGCACCGCCGCGGGGGTGAAGAACTGCTCCATGGCCAGGCTGGGCGCGGTCACGACAGGCGTGCCGGATGCCGTGATCTCAAAGATCCGCCGGGCACACATGCTGGGCGAGTCAACCACCGAATTGACGTTGAGGAAGACCTTGTACGCCTTGTACGCGGACAGCGTCTGCGGGTAGCTCAGCGAGCCGACAACGCGCCTATCCAGCGGCGCCGGGAACTGGTACTCGGCGTTGCCGCCGAGCTGGCGCGAGAAGATTTCCAGGCCCGTCCGCATCCTTGCGGACGCGTCCAGCGCGCCGCCGAGGAGGAAATCCATCTGGGCCCTGCGTTCGGGATACTTGTGGGCAAAGTACATCCCCGCGAACGCAACATCCCTGCTGTGCCGGCCGTGTCCGGGCCTGACCGGGTTATGGATGGCGGGCTGGGCGGCGAACGGAAGGGAACTGACCCGGTCGTGGCCCAGATCCACCCGGTACTGCGGAATGCGGCCCGAATCGGAGGTGAACACCCGGTCAAAGAGCCGGGCGGCGGGGAGGAAGTCGTCATAGTGGGGCGGGTCTTCCTTGTTCCAGAAGACGGTCGCGATGCCCTGCTCCCGGCACCAGCCGACGAGTTCGCGGAACTCGGCACTCGGACCGTTCGGGCCCGCCAGTTTGCCGCGCCACAGCCCGCTGTTCCCGGCCCACGCCGATTCCACGAACAGCAGGTCGACAGCGGCGGCTGCCAGGTCGGTGCGCCAGGTGTGCGGATGGACCGGGACGGTGGACCATTCGTAGCCGAAGGCCAGCGCCGAAAAATCATCCAGGATGACTGCTGCACGCACATCCGGCCGGGTTGGCTGCTGCTGCGGCAGGATCGCCGGCAGGAGCGAGAGCCGCCGCTTGTTTCCGCGGCCGGTCCAGGCCGCCTCGACCCCCTGGACGTTGCGCGGCGCGGCGAAGCCCTGTTCAATGCGCCGGCGGGACCGCCAGGACTTGAACTGCGCCGGCCCGCCCCTCCGCAGATGCCACAGTCCTGTCCGGATCTCCCGGAGACCCGCCATCAGCCCCGGCTCCGGCGTGAGGACCGGCCGCGGACCTCGGTGGCCACGAGATTCGCCTTGGCCTCGTCGAGGATCCTGGTGGCCGAAATGTTGTTGCCCTTGGAGAGGTGACGGGTGAACTCCTGGTAGGCCTTGATGGCTGCCTCAGGATCACCGTCCATGATCAGGTCGCCCTTGTCGAGCCAGATCACCCGGGTGCACATGTCCTTGATCGTGTCCAGGCTGTGGCTGACCAGGAACACGCAGCCCGCCTGTTCACGGAGCTCATCCATCCGCAGCTTGCTGCGGTCCGCGAACTGGGCATCACCGGTGTTGAGTGCTTCATCCACCAGGAGGATCTCCGGGTCGACGCTCGCCGCGATGGCAAAGCGCAGGCGGGATGCCATGCCTGAGGAGTAGGACTTCATCGGCAGGTGGATGGACTTCTCGAGTCCGGACAGTTCCACGATGCTGTTGAACTTCTCGTCCACCTCGGCCCGGCTCATGCCCATGGCGAGACACCCGAGGATCACGTTCTGGTCGCCGGACAGGTCCTGCACGAGAGCCGCATTGACGCCGAGCATGATGGGGGTGCTGGAGGCGAAGACAGCGCCCTTGGACGGCTTCGACTGGCCGCTGATGATCTTCATCAGCGTGCTCTTGCCCGAGCCGTTCCGGCCGATGATGCCCACCGACTCGCCGCGCTCAACCACGAGCGACAGCCTGTTCAGGGCGTGCACGGTCACCATGTTGGGTTTGCGGACTGCGCGGCGGAAGAGGCGCGGGGCTGCCTCTTCCGCGTCAGCGTCCGAGGCCGCGCTGGAGGCCACGCGGTACCGCATCTCCACGCTGTCCACCACCACGCAGGGGTGACCCTCGATGTAGAGCTCCTGGTCATCCGCGTCCATAGGATTCCTCCCCCTTCCAGAAGTAGACCAGGCCCACGCCCAGCGTCCCGAGGGCCCAGACAGCAAGAATGGCCCATGACTGCCACTGGGGAACCCTGGCGTAGAGGACACAGTCCCGGACGATGTCGATCACATTGAACAAGGGATTGAGCTTGATGACCGCCAGGATTTCGGGATGCGTGACGAACCGGTCGTAGGAAAAGAAGATGGCGGAACCGTACATCCAGGCCCGGAGCGCGAAGGGCAGCAGGTGCGTGACGTCGTGGACCCGGGAGATGATGCGGGCCAGGATGAGTCCCACCCCCAGGTTGAAGAGCGCCTGCAGCATGATGGCCGGTATCACCAGAATCCAGAGCCAGGTGATTTCCTCCGCGGGAGGCAGCACCACCACAATCAGCAGCATGGCGAGGATCAGGGGAACAGCCCTGAGCAGTTCCCGCACGTTGGCACCGATGGGCAGCGCCGCCCGCGGGAAGTTGAAGGCCTGGACCACGGATTTGTTGTTCCGGATCGAGCGTGCGCCGGACGTGATGGCACCGGAGCTGTACTGGAACACAAAGATGCCCACGACCAGGTAGCCCACGAAGTTCTCGATCCCGCGGCTGGTGTTCAGCAGCAGCCCGAAGATCAGAAAGTAGGTCAGGCCGTTGAAGACAGGGTTCAGCAGCAGCCAGGCGCTGCCCAGCCGGTCCCGGCGCGTCCCGCTTTGAATGCGGGCACGGGCGTCGTAGAACATGAACTGCCTAAAGTCCCAGAGCCGGACGAGATAATCCAGGAACGATGGCCGCGAACCGACTCGGGTCAGCCGCCGCATGTCCACGGAGAGAGGCTGAACGGCCACCGTCTCCGGGTCTATTGCACTATCTGCGGACACTACTCGTTCTCCTCATGGTCATGGTGCAGCCCAGCGTAGCGGGTGGTCAGGGCCTTGGCGTTGGCCGCCCAGGTCCTCCCGGCCAGCACCGCTGCACGGCCCGCCTGCCCCAACGCCGCCCTGTAGCCAGCGTCGGAGAGCAGCGTGGAGATCGCCTGGGCAAGCTCACGGGGGTCCTCGGCGGGGGCAAGAAGCCCGTTACCGCCGTCGTCTATTATCTCCCGAAGTGCGGGCAGGTCGCTCCCGACCACCGGCCGGGCACTCGCCAGGGCCTCGACGGGCTTGAGCGGAGTCACCGCCCGGGTCACGTCCAGGTCCTTGCGCGGGACCACAAAGACGTCGAGGGCCTGGTGGTAGAGCGGGGCCAGATCCCGCGGCACCCTGCCCGTAAATATTGCCCGGTCGGACAGCCCCAGGGCACTGATCTGATCCTCCAGGGCGGGCCGGGAAACACCGTCGCCGACGATCAGCAGGCGCAGCTGCGGGTAGTCCGGCGCGAGGAGCGCGAAGGCCCTCACGAGGTCATCCAGGCCTTCATAGGCGACAAGACTGCTGACGGTGCCGATGTAGAGTCCGTCCTCCGGCAGTCCCAGCTCGCGGCGTGCCCCGGCTGGATCCAGCGGCGTCCGGAGGAAGGCCCCGCCCACCGCGTTGGGTGCGAGGAGCACCTTCTCCCCGGGGATGCCCGCCGCGACGATGTTGGCCTTCATGGCCTGGCCCAGCGTCACTACGAGGTCGGCGTCGCGCATGACGGCGCTTTCCCGTGCCCGGAACAGCCGGTACTTTTCGCTGTCCCGGGCCTCGGGTCCGTGCGTGGCCGCCCACGTGTCCGCCAGCTGCCCGCGGACCTCGTAGACCCAGGGGATCCCCAGCGCGTCCGCCACCGCCCGGACCACCAGGCCGTTGACGAAGTGGGTGGTCGTGTGGAGGATGGCGGGCTTGAATTCCAGCGCCACTTTCAGCAGTTCCTCGGCCTGTTGCTGCAGTCGGGCGTCCATGGCCGGCGCCAGCCGCGCCGGGAGCAGACGGCGGTATTCGACGCCGTCCACGACGTCGCTGGCCCGGGCCAGGAGCTTTCCGACCTGTACGGGGTAGGCCAGCCGCGTGACGGCGAGCACGTCCCAGCCTGCCTCCTGCTGGGCCGCCATGACCGAGTGGGACCGCTGGGCGTAGCCGCTGGCGGTGTGGGGCAGGGAATTGGTCAGCAAATGCAGCACCCGGCCGGGTACGGGGGTGAACACCTGCCGGGGCAGTGAGGGCCCCGCGCCGGCGTACACGGCTGCCTCGCCGGCGAGCCGTGCCTGCTGCTGCCGTCCCGCGCGGTTGGACCCTTCAAGGACGGCGACGGCGCCGGTGAGGTCCCCGGCATACCAGAGCCTGCGTGCCTGCGCAGACTTGAGGCCGGGCGCATTGCCTGCACCGGCCAGCAGGAGGTCCGAGAGCTCCGGCAGATTGGCCACGAGAGCGATGTCCGCAAGCTTCCGGGCCTTTTCACCGGAGACGCTGCGGCCTGCGGCGATCCGCAGCCGTCGTGAGACGTCGTCGGTGTCGCCGCGCGTGAGGGATGCGAGCAGCACGGGCACGGCTGTGGAGCCTTTGGGGGCCGCCGCGCAGGTGAGCCGGGCCAGGGGACGGACCACCGAGGACGGGACGCGCCGGGATGCTTGCAGGAAAAGCAGCACCGGGTCGTCCGAGAGGTGCTGTCCTGCCGTGTGCGCGGCGAGCCGCAGGTTTCTTAGGGCCTGGATCATCGGGGGTCTACGGATGCCTTGCCCAGGAGCTCAGCGATGATGTCCACGTACCGGCCGGCCAACAGCCCGTACTCGGCGTGGGTCTTGACCCACTGCCGGCTGTCACCGTTGCGGACGAGCCGGCCCCGGTCGGCGGCCAGTTCGCGCCACAGGGCTGCCAGGGCTTCCGGGTCGCTGGCCACGATATCGCCGGCATCGGCGTCGGCAATGACCCGCGCCGCCTCGCCGCGCACCATGGCCGTCACGTGGCGGCCTACGGCCAGGACCTCATAGGTCTTGGACGGAACGGTGGTTTCGAATGATTTCCAGTCGTCGCGGAGCGACACAAGGCATGTGTCCGCCGACGCGTAGCGCTCCATCATGGCCTCGCCGTGCAGCGGCGCGTGAAAGGTCACCGGCGCCTTCAACTCCCGGGCGAGCTTCTCAAGGGCCCGGCGCCGGGTCCCGTGTCCCACCATGTGCAGGTGCATCGAGTCGCCCACCAGGGCACTCGCCCGGATCGCCACCTCCAGCCGCTGGCTCTCGCCGTGGTTCCCGAGGTACAGCGCCTCAAAAACGGGACGCTCCAGGTCCGGTGCATCGAGGACCGGGATGGCGTCCAGGTGCAGGCCGTTGCTGATGGTGGCCACCCTGCGGACTCCGCGTGAACGAAGGGTTTCAGCGAAACCGTCGGTCACGGTGACCACGAGGTCTGCCCGGTGCTGGACGAAATCAACGACGTGCTCCACGACGCTCTTGACACTTCCCTGGACGAGCCGGGCGTCGCGGGCAAGATCGGGCCACGCATCCCGCATTTCGACAATCAGCGGTACTCTCCGCAACTTCGCGAGAGCGTACCCGGCAAGCAGGGACGGCAGGGCCGGCGCGGTGACAATGACGACGTCGGGCTTCCGGAGAAGCATCCCGGCGGGCACGGAGAGCGCCGCCGAAAAGCACTGGTCCACCAGCCGGGCGGCACGGGAGTTGCCGTGGCGCAGATACGGCACCCGGAGGATCTTCTCGGTGAATTGTCCGTTTTGCAGCACGAACGGCCTGCCTGCCAGCCGCCGTGGCAGGGCACGGCGGCCGAAGGGGTAGTGCGCTACGGGCGCCACGACGTCGACGTCCCAGCCGGCACGGGAAAATTCCTTGATCATGGCGGTCCACCGGCGCTGGGGCGGACTGTGCTCGGGCCAGTAGGAGTGCGTCAGCAGCGTGATGCGCACCGGGGAGCGCTTGGGTTCAGGGCGGGCAGGGTCCAGCCCGGCGTGTTTTCGCATGCGGGTGCTTACTCCCCGGCCTTGGAGGCGAAGCTGGCGCTCTTCCCGCCGAGGAACCTGAAGTACGCGAACCCGGCGGCGAGCAGGATCAGCACCGTGATCAACTGGACCGCCAGCGGGCTGCCGGTGGCGACGGCCACCGCGGCCTGGATCTGCGCCTGCATGACTGCCGGAGGCTCGGCCGGAGGCGCAGCGGCGGGTGCCGTCGACTGCAGGGGCTCGGGAGTGGGCGACGGCGTCTGCGTCGCCTCGGCCGGGACTGCCTCGGCTCCTGCGGTCCCGGTCGCGCGGGCCGGGGCTGGTCGGGTCGCGTCCGGCGGAGTGACCGCCGCGGGGGCGGCCGGAGCCGGAGGGACTGCTTCTGCGGCCGGCGATTCGGGGACGGCCGGCGGCTGCTCAACCACGGGGTCGGACGGCGGAGTCTCGGGAGTGGCCGTCTCGGAGGGAGCCGGCGAAGGCTCCGGCTCCGCCGTCGGCGGCGCCGGAAGCGCCGGCGTGGGCAACACGATTTCCGGCACCGGGCCGGGTGAGGGCTCATCCGCGGCCTGCGCGGCGGGGACCGCCGCCGACAGGGCGAGGGCCACCAGCAGTGCTGTCAGACCGGGGCGTGCAATGTTAAGTTTCAGGCTGCGCGACGTGATGGCCGTCCCTCCCCCAGTTACATGAGCTAAACGAGTGTGCGTGGTTCTGGCCAGAAAGGACGTCATTGCCGGCAGCGCCCCAGAGTTGCACGATCGCCCCAGTCTACTCGACTGCCGACTCGGGCCGTTCACCTAAGGTTCATCCGGCGTGCTGGCGGGCGCCCCACCGTGCTGCAGCGCGTGGCGGGCCGGGATAGGCTTAATCAATGCATCAGCTCCGCTTCCCGGCTTCCGCACGTCCGCTCCGCCTGCTGGCTGTGGCGGCGGCCGCAGGGATTGTACTGAGCGCCTGCGCTCCGGTTGTCGACGTCGCGCCCGCCAAGGACGCGGCGAACGCCGCGTGTGCCCCCATGATGGTGGCGCTGCCGGACGCTATCGGCGAGGCAAAACTGCGGAAGACCAACAGCCAGGCCACCGCGGCGTGGGGCGACCCGTCCCTGGTCATCCTGCGCTGCGGGGTGAATGTTCCGGGGCCGACGACGGACCGCTGCGTCAGCGTGAACGGCGTTGACTGGGTCATCAAGGAGGGCGACCCGGTGTGGACCCTGACCACGTTCGGGCGCGAGCCCGCCACGGAAATCCTGATGGACCCGGACAAGATCAGTTCCGCCACCGTGCTCGCGGACCTCGCCGCCGCCGCCGCGAAGTTACCGGCGGGGCGGAACTGCGTGGGCCAGGCGGACCTGCAGAACCTGCCCCCGAGCCAGTAGGGCCCTAGCGCAGGCCGGTCTTGCGGTGCAGCGCCAGGTAGATCAGTTCATCGATCAGCTCCGCGTAGCCTAGGCCGGAGGCCTTCCACATCTGCGGGTACATGCTCTTGGGTGTGAACCCGGGCATGGTGTTGATCTCGTTGATGATGAGTTCACCCTCGGGGGTGTAGAAGAAATCGACCCGGCTCAGGCCCTCGGCTCCTACGGCGTCGAAGGCGACGGCGGCCAGCTCGCGGACCCGGGCGGTGGCTTCGTCCGGGAGGTCGGCGGGGCAGCTGAGGGCTGCGGCGTCGTCCACGTACTTGGCGTTGAAGTCGTAGAACTCGTGCCCGCCGCCTGCCACGGAAATCTCTCCGGGCATGGACGTCCGGGGCGCGTCGGTCCCCCGTCCTTCCAGGACGGCGCATTCGATTTCGCGGCCGACGATGCCAGCCTCGATCACAAGTTTCGGATCATGTTCGCGGGCGGCCTCAATCGCGGCGTCCAGGCCTTCGAGCGAGTCCACCTTGGAAATGCCCATGGACGAACCCGCCCGCGCGGGCTTGACGAAGACCGGAAAGCCGAGCTGGTCCACGCGCTTGCGGACGGTCTCGGGGTCGTTGCGCCACTGCCGGTCCGTCACGGCGATGTAGGGGCCCACGCGGAGCCCGGCGGATTCGAACACCACCTTCATGAAGTGCTTGTCCATGCCCACGGCGGACGCCAGCACGCCGGCGCCCACGTAACGGGTGTCGGAAAGTTCCAGGAAGCCCTGGACGGTGCCGTCCTCGCCGAACGGACCGTGCAGCAGCGGGAATACCACGTCCACGGCGCCCAGTTCCTGGGGAATCTCGTTCGGGGAGGCCACGATCAGCTGGTGTTCGCCGCCGATTTCGGTCAGCGCCACGGTCCGGGCCGAGGAGGCGACCTCGGGCAGGGATGAGGCCGAGAGCGACCAGTCATGGGTGTCCCCGGAGGCCAGCACCCACTGGCCGGTTTTGGCGATCCCGATCGGGATGACCTCGTACTTCGTCTGGTCGATGGCGCCGAGGACCCCGGCGGCCGTCACGCAGCTCACCGCGTGTTCGCTGGAGCGGCCGCCGAACAGCACTGCCACCCGGGGCCGTGCCTGGGCGGGTCGTCCCGTGGTGCTCACGTTATCTTCAGTCACGCTCAGTAATCGCCTTCAGGTTTCAGGTCCCGGGACAGCAGGAGCGGCCCCAGTTGGTCGACGGACAGTTTTCCTGCCAGCACGGCTACGACCGCCGCGGTGATGGGCATCTCGACGCCGAGCTTGCCGGCCAGCTCCTGAACGGCCTGGGCGGATTTGATCCCTTCGGCCGTCTGCGTCATTTCGGCCGCGACCTCGTCCAGCGTCAGCCCTTTGCCCAGCAGCCGTCCGGCCGTGTGGTTCCGGGACAGCGGCGAGGAACAGGTGGCCACGAGGTCGCCGAGGCCGGCGAGGCCGGCCATCGTCTGCGCCTCGCCACCCAGGGCCAGCGACAACCGGGAGGTCTCCGCGAGGCCGCGGGTGATGACCGAGGCCTTGGTGTTGTCGCCCATCTGCTTGCCTTCGCAAATGCCGACGGCCAGGGCAATGATGTTCTTGACGATGCCGCCGATTTCGACGCCGACAACGTCGCCTGTGGTGTACGGGCGGAAGTACGGGGCGGTGCAGCTGCGGGCGATCCAGCCGGCCGCGATCGGGTCGGAGCAGGCCACAACCGAGGCGGTGGGTTCCTCCCGGGCGATTTCCATGGCCAGGTTGGGTCCGGACACCACAGCGATCCGGTTGACCGGAATGCCGAGCTCCTCGGAGATCACTTCGCTCATCCGGGCATCGGTGTGCAGTTCGAGTCCCTTCATCAGGGAAACCACCAGGGCGCCGGGCGCCAGCAGGTTCTTCCACTGGCGCAGTTGCAGCCGCAGGGTCTGCGCCGGAACGGCCAGGACCACGAGCTCAGCGCCGTCAAGGACCTCGGCGACGTCGGTTGAAGCGGTGATGCTGGGCGGAAGGGCAACATCTTTGAGGTATTGCTCGTTCCGGTGCTTCAGGTTGATCTGGTCGACGACTTCACCGCGACGGCCCCAGAGCCGGATGTCGCGTTCGACCCCGGAGGCAGTGGCCGCGTCAGCGAGCACCTTCGCAAAAGTGGTCCCCCAGGATCCGGCGCCGAGTACAGCAACCCTCGTGGCCGACAGCCCCCGCGTTTGATCGAATGTCATTCGTCGCTATCCCCACGTTTCTCTTCTGGTTTTGCTGAACCGCCTGTTTTTCCGCCTTGCTCAATGAAGCGGCCGTGGGTCGACTGGTTATGGGCAGCAGGGTCCCAGCGGACCAGCGGAGGCTGTCCCCCGCGGAGCGTGGCCAAAAGTTCCGTAATGGCCGCCATGATCACGTTGGTCGCCTCGGCGAGGGTGGCCTTGTCCAGTGGACGCCCGGCGAAGGCGCTCAGGTCCACCGGATCGCCCACTACCAGGCGCGATGTCTTCCGCGGAAAGAGGTGGAGCCGTTTGGCATAGCGCGGCAGGACCTCGTGCGCACCCCAGTGAGCGATCGGCACCACGGGGATTCCGCTTTGCAGCGCCATCCGCGCGGCACCGGTGTGGCCCTTCATCGGCCACAGCTCGGGGTCCCTGGTGAGCGTGCCCTCAGGGTAGATGATGATGGCTCCGCCCCCGTCCACCACTTCCTTGGCGATCTGCAGCGAGCGGTTGGCGCCCGCCGTCGAGCGTTCCACCGGGATTTGTTTGGTGGCGCGCAGCACGAATCCCAGCACGGGCACCTTGAAGAGTCCGGCCTTGGCAAGGAAGCGCGGCATCCGCTGCTGGTTGTAGAGCATGTGCGCCACCACCAGCGGATCAATTTCGGTGCAGTGATTGGGCGCGGCGATGAAGCCGCCGGCAGGCAGCTTCTCCAGGCCGATCCATTCCTTCCGCATCAGAAGGTTCATGACCGGACGGACAATCGCGGCCACAACAACGAAAGTGATGTGGCTCTTGGCCGATTCCTTCACGTGGTACCCGCTACTCGGACGAAGTGATGTCGAAATCGGCGCCCAGGCCCGCGAGCTTCTCCGTGAAGCGCTCGTAGCCCCGGTTGATGATGTCGATGCCGGTGACCCGGGAGGTGCCGTTGGCAGCCAGCGCCGCGATCAGGTGGCTGAACCCGCCACGCAGATCGGGTACGTCGATGTCGGTGCCGGTCAACTGGGAGGGCCCGGAAATCACGGCGGAATGCAGGAAGTTGCGCTGGCCGAACCGGCACGGCACACTGCCGAGGCATTCACGGTGGACCTGGATGTTGGCGCCCATCCGGATCAGCGCCTCGGTGAAGCCGAAGCGGTTCTCGTACACGGTTTCGTGGACGATCGACACGCCTTCGGCCTGCGTCAGGGCAACGATGAGCGGCTGCTGCCAGTCCGTCATGAAGCCGGGGTGCACGTCCGTTTCGAGGACCAGCGGGTTGAGCTTGCCGCCCTTGTGGTAGAAGCGGATGCCGTCGTCGCCGATGTCCATCCCGCCGCCGACCTTGCGGTAGGTGTTGAGGAAGGTCATCATGTCGCGCTGCGTGGCGCCCTCGACGAAGATGTCGCCGCGCGTCACCAGCGCCGCGGACGCCCACGACGCCGACTCGTTGCGGTCCGAGAGGGCGCGGTGGTTGTAGCCGCCGAGGTCCGGGACACCCTCGATCCGGATGGTGCGGTCCGTCTGGACACTGATGATCGCGCCCATTTTCTGCAGCACAGCGATGAGGTCGACGATCTCCGGCTCCGTGGCCGCACCGGAGAGCTCGGTGATGCCTTCGGCCCTCGTGGCACTCAGCAGCACCTGCTCGGTGGCGCCGACGGAGGGGTACGGCAGCGAGATTTTGGCGCCCTTAAGGCCGCCGGGCGCGGAGATGTGGATGCCGCCGGGACGCTTCTCCACCACGGCACCGAACTGCCGCAGCACGTTCAGGTGGTAGTCGATCGGGCGGTCACCGATCTTGCAGCCGCCCAGGTCCGGGATGAATGCCTCGCCGATCGCGTGGATCAAGGGACCGCACAGCAGGATCGGGATCCGGGAATCGCCGGCGTGCGCATCGATCGCCGTATGGGACGCGGTCTTCGCGTTGGTCGGGTCGAGCGTCAGATCCCCGGTGACGGGGTCCTTCTCGACCGTGACGCCGTGAAGCTGAAGCAGGCTGGTGACAACCTCGACGTCCTTAATTTCAGGGACGTTGCGCAGCACGGATGGCTCGTTGCCCAGCAGGGCGGCCACCATGGCCTTCGGGACCAGGTTTTTGGCCCCCCGCACGGTGACGCGGCCAGTCAGCGGGACGCCTCCGCGGATTGTCAGAACACTACTCATATACCGGTTTCCTCACGACTACTCGCCCCCAAATCCTTAGAAAGGCTCCAGCTAAGCATAGGAGCTTGCGTTACCGATCTGAAATACAGGGCGCGCCGGGTCGTCGTCGCCGCCGCCGCGACCGCCGTCGGAATCAAAGCGTCTGCCGTTCAACGCTACCTGCTTCCCCCTGTCCCGGGGCCGAGTAGCCGGCACCAAAAGACGGGTGCTGCAGCGGCCTAATCGAGTAGCCGCCCTCGTGGTGTGAGGTGCCACACGGCCACCATCCTCGACAGTAAGGGCTCGTGTGGGAGCTGGCGGCAACGGGCAGCTCGGTTGTCACCAGGAGCTATTGCTTGATGACCAGTGAGGGTGAGTCAAATGCCGTTTTCCCGGCTTCGTCAATGGTCCCTAGTCTTGCTTGCGTCAGCGCTGGTCGCCGCGCTCACCGGGACAGTGGCGACCGCACCCAATGCTGCTGCTGCTCCCGGGTGCCCTGCGGGAACTGCGATGAACATCGTCGCCCATCAGGATGATGACCTGATATTCCAGAGCCCCTGGCTCCTCTCGGCCATCCGCGACGGGTTGTGCGTGCGCACTGTCTATCTCACGGCCGGCGACGCCAATGACGACGCGGACTACTGGGGCGCGCGGGAGGACGGTGTGAAGGCCGCCTACGCCCACCTCGCCGGGACCGGCGACTCCTGGACGACTTCGGATGCCGGTGTCGCCGGGCACCCGATTCCGGTGGCCACCCTGGACGGGGCCCCGCAGCTGTCGCTGGCCTTCATGCGGCTGCCGGACGGTCACCGCGATGGAAGAGGCGGATCCAACTACGGTTACCAGAGCCTGCAGAAGCTCTACAGCGGCGCGATCGGCACGATCACTGCCGTCAACGACTCCTCCTCGTACACGCTTCCGGCGCTTCAGGACACCCTGCTGGCGTTGATGAACAGCTACCAGCCGGACCGGATTTCCACGCTGGACTTCGCCGGCAGCTTCGGCGACGGGGACCACAGCGACCACCACTCCGTCGCCTACCTCGTGCTCGGCGCGCACCAGCAGTACACCCTGGCCCACTCGATTACCGGCTACCAGGGCTACGGCACCTCCCAGCGCCCGTCCAATGTGGCCGATCCCGACCTGACGGCCAAGACCGACGCCTTCCTGGTCTACGCCCAGCATGATTCCAAGACCTGCACCACGGCCGCTGAATGCGCCGACAATTCGATCGGCAAATGGCTGTCCCGCTCCTACACCGTCGCTGCGACTGCAGCGGCTCCGGCTGCCGGCCCGGACCCCGCCAACGTTGCGGCCTCGGCGTCGGTCACGGCCAGTTCCCAGAACACGGCCTCGGGCCAGACCGCGGTGAAGGCCGTGGACGGCGTCATCGCAGGCCACCCCATCGACGCCACCAGGGAATGGGCCACCGTCGGCGGCAAAGCCGGGAGCTATCTCAACCTCGCCTTCCCGTCCGCCGTCACCCTGAACCGGGTCGTGCTCTTCGACCGGCCCAACGCCAGCGACCAGATCACCGGCGGCACCCTGACCTTCTCCGACGGAACCACCGTCCCGGTGCCGGCGCTGGACAACGCCGGGCAGGCGACCAGCATCAGCTTCCCCGACCGCGCCACCACGAGCCTGCGGCTGACCGTCACCACCGTCAGCGGCACGACCAAGAACGTCGGGCTCGCCGAACTCCAGGCCTTCCCGGGCACCGCCGCCCCCGCGCCCGCTCCCACGGCCAGCAACGTTGCGGCCTCGGCATCGGTCACGGCCAGTTCCCAGAACACGACCTCGGGCCAGACCGCGGTGAAGGCCGTGGACGGCGTCATCGCCGGCCACCCGGTCGACGCCACCCGGGAATGGGCCACCGTCGGCGGCAAGGCCGGCAGCTACCTCAACCTCGCCTTCCCCGCCGCCGTCACCCTCAACCGGGTCGTGCTCTACGATCGGCCCAACGCCAGCGACCAGATCACCGGAGGCACGCTCACCTTCTCGGACGGAAGCACCGTCGCGGTGCCGGCCCTGGACAACGCCGGCCAGGCGACCAGCATCAGCTTCCCCGACCGCGCCACCACCAGCCTGCGGCTGACCGTCACCACCGTCAGCGGCACCACCAAGAATGTCGGGCTCGCCGAACTCCAGGCCTACCCGGGCACCGCCGCCCCCGCGCCGGCCCCGGCTCCCGCTCCCGCCCCCGCCGCCAGCAACGTCGCGGCCTCGGCGTCAGTCACGGCCAGTTCCCAGAACGACACCTCGGGCCAGACCGCTGTGAAGGCCGTGGACGGCGTCATTGCCGGCTACCCGGTCGACTCGACCCGGGAATGGGCGACCGTCGGCGGTAAGGCCGGCAGCTACCTCAACCTCGCCTTCCCCGCCGCCGTCACCCTGAACCGGGTCGTGCTCTACGACCGGCCCAACAGCAACGACCAGGTCACCGGCGGCACCCTGACCTTCTCCGACGGAAGCACCGTCGCGGTCCCCGCCCTGGACAATGCCGGCCAAGCAACCACCATCAGCTTCACCGGCCGCGCCACCACCAGCGTGCGGCTGACCGTTACCACCGTCAGCGGCACCACCCGCAACGTCGGGCTCGCCGAATTCCAGGCCTACGCGAATTGACGCCAACCGCCGTCGAAAACAAGGCAGCGCGGGGATCCTTCCATGGTGTGTGACAACCATGGAAGGATCCCCGCGCTGCCTTGAAGGCGGGGCGGGCCGGTCAGGACAGTTTGGCCGGCAGGGTCTTGGGCATAAACGCCGGCCGGGTGGCCTCGAACGCGGTGATGTCTTCCTCGTGCTTGAGGGTCAGGCCAATGTCGTCCAGGCCCTCGAGCAGGCGCCAGCGGGTGTAGTCGTCAATCTCGAACGGTGCCACGATGTTGCCGCACTGGACCGTCTTGGAGAGGAGGTCCACGGTGACCGCCGTGCCCGGGGCGTTCTCCAGTTCCTTCCAGATGAGCTCGATGTCATCCTGGGCCAGTTCCGCGGCGAGCAGGCCCTGCTTGCCGGAGTTTCCCCGGAAGATGTCGGCGAAGCGTGAGGACAGCACGGTCTTGAATCCGTAGTCCTTGAGCGCCCAGACGGCGTGCTCGCGGGAGGATCCGGTGCCGAAGTCGGGTCCGGCCACCAGGACGGAGCCCGCGTTAAACGGCTCCTGGTTCAGGATGAACGCCGGGTCCTTGCGCCAGGCTGCAAAGAGCGCGTCCTCGAACCCGGTGCGCGTGATGCGCTTGAGGTAGACGGCCGGGATGATCTGGTCCGTGTCGACGTTGCTTTGGCGCAGCGGGACGCCGATGCCGGTGTGGGTGGTGAACTTTTCCATGGCGATCTCCTAGGCGGCGTCGGTGCGGATGGCGGCGGACTCGGGCGCGGGGTCCAGGTCCGACGGCGAGCTCAGGGTCCCGCGCACCGCCGTCGCCGCTGCCACCACCGGTGAGACCAGGTGGGTGCGCCCGCCCTTGCCCTGGCGGCCCTCAAAGTTGCGGTTGGAGGTGGACGCGCAGCGCTCCCCCGGTTCCAGCTGGTCCGGGTTCATGCCCAGGCACATGGAGCAGCCGGCAAAGCGCCATTCGGCGCCGAAGTCCTTGAAGACCTTGTCCAGGCCCTCGGCCTCGGCCTCGAGGCGGACGCGGGCGGAGCCGGGGACCACCAGCATCCGGATGTTGGGGTCCTTGGTCCGGCCGCGGATGATGTCCGCGGCGGCGCGGAGATCCTCCATCCGGGAGTTGGTGCAGGAGCCCAGGAAGACCGTGTCCACCCGGATGTCCTTCATCGGGGTGCCGGCTTCCAGGCCCATGTACTGCAGCGCGCGTTCCGCCGCGGCCTTGGCGTTCTCGTCGCCGAAGTCCTCGGGCGAGGGCACCCTGGCGGACAGGGACACGCCCTGGCCGGGGTTGGTTCCCCAGGTCACAAAGGGTTCCAGCATGTCGGCGTCGAGATCCACCTGAACATCGAACGTCGCGTCGTCCTCGGAGCGCAGGGTGTTCCAGTACTCGACGGCGGCATCCCACTCGGCGCCCTGGGGCGCGTGCGGGCGGCCGAACATGTAGTCGTAGGTGGTCTGGTCCGGGGCAACGAGTCCGGCGCGGGCGCCGGCTTCGATGGACATGTTGCAGATGGTCATCCGGGCTTCCATGGACAGCGCACGGATCGCGGAGCCGCGGTACTCCAGCACGTAGCCCTGGCCTCCGCCCGTGCCGATCTTGGCGATCACGGCCAGGATGATGTCCTTGGCGGAAACACCGGGACGCAGGGTGCCCTCGACGTTGATGGCCATGGTCTTGAAGGGCTTCAGCGACAGCGTCTGGGTGGCCATGACATGCTCCACCTCGGAGGTGCCGATGCCCATCGCCAGGGCGCCGAACGCGCCGTGGGTGGAGGTGTGCGAGTCGCCGCAGACCACGGTCATGCCGGGCTGGGTGAGGCCCAGCTGCGGGCCCACGACGTGGACGATCCCCTGTTCGGCGTCGCCGAGCGAATGGAGCCGGACACCGAATTCCTGGCAGTTGTTGCGCAGGGTCTGGATCTGCGTGCGGCTGGTGAGGTCGGCAATAGGCTTGTCGATGTCCAGCGTGGGCGTGTTGTGATCCTCGGTGGCGATGGTGAGGTCCGGCCGGCGCAGCGGGCGCCCGGCCAGCCGCAGTCCCTCAAAGGCCTGCGGCGAGGTCACCTCGTGCACCAGGTGGAGGTCGATGAAAAGAAGGTCGGGCTGGGCATTGGCTCCTTCGCCGTCGCCTTTGCGCACCACGTGCGCGTCCCAGACTTTCTCGGCCAGTGTCTTTGCCACGGCCTGCTCCCTTCACTGCGGTGTCCGTACTTGCCGGCTTGTTCTCTCCACTGAATCAGCACTCCCGCGTAATGCGCCAGCGAGTTGACTTGCATCTCAGATAATGAGACGGCAATATCATTACATGGACAATTCTAGTGGAGTCGGTGTCATCGATAAAGCGGCCCATGTGCTTGACGCACTTGAGGCCGGCCCTACCACCCTGGCGCAGCTTGTTGCGGCCACGGGACTGGCGAGGCCGACCGTGCACCGGCTGGCCCTGGCGCTGGTCCACCACCGGCTGGTCAGCCGCGACATCCAGGGCCGCTTTGTCCTGGGCAGCCGCCTCGTGGAGCTCGCGTCCGCGGCCGGCGAGGACCGGTTGATCGCCTCCGCCGGACCGGTCCTGATGCAGCTGCGCGATGCCACCGGCGAAAGCGCCCAGATCTTCCGCCGGCAGGGTGACTGGCGGGTCTGTGTGGCCTCCGCCGAGCGGCCCATCGGCCTGCGCGACACCATTCCGGTCGGCACCCAGTTGTCCATGAAGGCCGGCTCCGCCGCCCAGGTGCTGCTGGCCTGGGAGGACCACGACCGGCTCCTGGAGGGCCTGCAGTCCGCCCGCTTCACGCCCACCGTCCTCGCCGGCGTCCGACGCCGGGGCTGGGGCCAGAGCCTCGGCGAACGCGAGCCGGGAGTCGCCTCCGTGTCGGCCCCCGTGCGCGGTCCCTCCGGCCGGGTCATCGCCGCCGTCTCGATCTCCGGGCCGATCGAGCGCCTGACCCGCCAGCCCGGACGGCTGCACGCCGAAGTGGTCTGCAACGCGGCCCGCGTGCTGACCGAGGCACTGCGCAAAACCAACGATTAGCGGCATAGGCTGTCCGCATGAGCAGTTATGCGGTGTTCCTGCGCGGGGTCAACGTTGCCGGCATCACCATTAAGATGGCCGATCTGAAGGCGGTCCTGACGTCCCGTCCGTTTTCGGACGTGACGACGCTGCTCGCCAGCGGAAATGTTGTGCTGACCAGCGAGCTGTCCCCCGCCGGCGTGAAGAAGGAATTCGAAGCCTGCCTCCGCGAGTCCTTCGGCTACGACGCGTGGGTGGTGGTCCTGGCCGCGGACCGGGTGGGCGAACTGGTGGCGGCGTGCCCCTACCCCGCGGACGACGCGTCCACCCACACCTACCTCACGCTCGGCTCGGACGCCGACGTGCTGGCGGAGCTGTATGACGCCGGCAGCGCCCTGGACGGCGCACAGGTGACCATGCTGGGTCCGGAGGCGCTGGCCTGGCTGGCGCCCGCCGGCGGCACGCTGGACAGTCCGTTCAGCAAGCTCTCCTCGAAGCCGAAGTACAAGGCCTCCACCACCACCCGCAACCTGCGCACCATGATCAAGGTCCGTGACGCGGCAGCGCTTCTCTAGGGCACCCCCACGGCAGCCGCAGCGCTGCTGTAGGCGCAGCACCACGGCAGACCCGGCGCCGGCGTAGGCGCACGGGAGTCCGGCTGCGCGGCACTGCCGGGGAACGGTCAGCGCGCCGCCGCCTGCAGGGCTCTGTTGAAGGACGCCAGGCGGCTGACCTCAAGCGCCACGGGCTCCACCACATAATCCTCCGCCACGGCCGCGACGGACGCCTTGAGCCGCTTCCGCGCCGCCGCGCCCCGGGCCCGGGCAGCGGCTCCCGCGATGACCTTCGCGAGGATGGCAAGGACGATCCCGAGCAGTGCGCCGCCGGCGATCATCACGGTCGGCACAGGCCAGCCCTGCACCAGCGGGACCTCCGGGACGGGGAGCTGGAAATAGCCCAGCGCGGCGAGCACGCCGAGCCAGGCGAAGCCGCCGAGGGCCGTCAGCAGCGCCAGCCACTGCACGGTGTTGAACGGCGTCCACCACCAGGCCTTGCCCGCGGCCTTCAGATCCGTGGCCGCGATGGCCTGGTCCAGCGCATCGGGCAGCTGCTCGCGGCCCTCCCGGGCGGCGCCGCGGATAACGGCCCGCCAGGGGCCGGGGGCGCCGTCGGATGCGGCATCGGCAAATTCCCGGACGGCGGCATCCGTGCGGGCCCGCTCCGGGGCGCCGGCGGGCGGCAGCGAGGTGCGGTTCAGGTCAGGCCGGGCGCCCTCCCGGCGCAGGTTGAGCCGGCGCAGCGGGTCCGGCCGGAAGCGGACCAACCAGCGGGTGACCGGCCAGCCGGTGCGGCGGGTCGACTCCAGCTGGTACGACCGGACGACGGCTTCCGCGACGAGCGGGACGTTGGCCGCGACCGCCAGCTCCTCGGCCAGCAGGGACTTTGACCCCGCTTTGACGCCGGCCGCCTCCCCCGCTCCGGATGCCTCGGCGAGCCGGGCGCAGGCGCGCGTGACATCGGCGCCGAGGCGCTGGGACTGGGCCTGCCGCTGCGTGGCCACCTGCCGGATGGCGGCCCGGACCTGGTCCACGCCGGTTCCCACCACGGCGGAGGCGCCTATGACCTGCACCTTGCCCAGCCCGTCCCGCGCCAGGATGGCTTTCAGGGACTCCAGCACCGGGGGAATATCCCGGTCCGGAAGCCGGTCGATCTGGTTCAGCACCACCAGGGTGACGGCGCCGTGGGAGGCCAGCGGAGCGAGGAAGTCGTTGTGCACCGCGGCGTCGGCGTACTTTTGCGGATCGAGCACCCAGACCAGGACGTCGACCAGTCCCACCATCCGCTCCACGATCTCGCGGTTGGCGGCCCGGGTGGAGTCGAAATCGGGGAGATCCAGGAGGATCAGGCCCGTGCCGTCGTCGGCGAAACCGGGGACCGGGGTGGCGTGGTGCCGGTTGCGCACCTCCAGCCAGTCCAGCAGCTCGTCGCTGCCCTCGGCGCCCCAGATGCCGGCGAGCGGCTCGGAGGTCGTGGGCCGCCGGGCTGCCGCCGTCGCGATGTCCTCGCCGCTGACGGCGTTGAACAGGGACGACTTGCCGCTCCCGGTGGCCCCGAAGAATCCGACGACGGTGTGGTCCCCGGACAGGGAGCGCCGCGAACTGGCCCGCTCCAGCACCTGGAGCACACCGTCCAGGACCTCGTCCGGGAGCGCCCCGTCGGCCAGTTCGCGGGCCTCGTTCAGGGCCTCAAGCCGGCGGTCCAGACGGGAGGCCTCGGCGGCGGCGCCATGGCGGCTCACGCGGAGGCCGCCAGACGGCGCAGCGCCGCGGCATGGCCGGCGAGCACGGCCGGGGTGACCCCGCCGGAGACCTCGAGCCGGGCCAGAAAGCGCTGTTGTTCGTCCCGGAGCAGGCTCTGGCAGCGGGTGTGGAGATCCTCGCGGGCCGTCCTGGCCAGCCGGCGCACGGCGTCCTCACCGAACACCGCCTCCAGCAGCCGCTGCCCGGCGACAGCGGTTCCGCCGGCGACGCCGACCTCCAGCCCGGTGAGTCCGGCGGTCATGGAGAAGACCACGATCATCAGGGCGGCACCGAGGCCGTTGATGCCGAAGGACAGCCAGCGGGCCTGGGTCCGCTTGCCCTGGCCTTCGGTCCGGATCAGCTCCATGAGGCTCCCCTGCCAGGCCCGGATCTCGGCAGCAGCCTTCTCGGCGAAACCGTCGGAGGTTCCGGAGAGGTCGTCGCTGCCCAGCAGTTGCCGGCCGGCCGGATCGGAGCGCCAGCGGCCGTCCGCATCCTCGGCGGCGTTGGCGGCCTCATCGATAATGACGGCCTGCAGGCCGGTTTCGATTGCCGTCTCCACCCGTACCGCCGGTGCCGGTTCGCCGCGGAAGAAGGCGCCCACCCGGTCGCGGAAGCGGCCGACGTTCTGCTCCACGGCCCGGAAGAACTCGCCGGTGCCCACGAAGTCCTGCCAGCGGGCCAGGACCTCGCCCCGCAGCAGGGCGCCGTCACGGGTGGCCTCCAGGATTCTGGCCACGGCGTCCCGGTAAGCGTCCCGGGCGTCCCCGGCGAGGACGTCGGCGGCGTGTTCCTGCTCTTCGGCGGCCTGCGCCACCGCCTCGACACGGCTCCCCAGGGCCCTGACGGTCCCGTTGAGCGTCCGGCGGGCGATGTCGGCGCGCCCGGCCGCGTCCGCGGCGAGTTCCTGCAGCCAGAGCCGCAGCGGATCCACGGCGGCGGGCGGAAGCATCCCCAGGTGGTCCAGGTCCGCCTCGGGGACGACAAACAGGCGGGCCCCGCCCAGGCCCTCCCTGCTGAGCATCGACTGCAGGTCGGCACTGACCTCGGCTTCGGCGGCCGCCGGCACGCGGTCCAGGACCACGGCGACCATGATGTCCCGGGAGGCCGCATCCAGCAGCAGGCGCCACGGAACGGCGTCGGCATACCGGTTGGCGGTCGTGACGAACACCCACAGGTCGGCGGCTGCCAGCAACTGGCCGGCCAGCTTGCGGTTGTCGGCGGAAATCGAGTCGACGTCGGGAGCGTCCAGCAGCGCGATTCCCTGGGGCACCGCTGCATCGGCGACCAGCACCAGTGACGTGATCGCGGCCGGGTCAGGGGTAGGGCCCGCCTGGCTGGCGGGCAGTGGCTCGCGGTTCACCGTGCCGCGGATCCGGCTCAGGCTCGGCAGGACCCGCTGGTCCTCGAACCAGCGTCCGTCGGCGGGGTGGTGGAGCAGGATGGGCTGACGCGTGGTGGGCCGGATGGCACCCGCGCGGGTGACGGCGTGCCCGACGAGCCCGTTGACGAGGGTCGACTTTCCGGCGCCGGTGGAACCGCCCACCACGGCCAGCAGGGGTGCGTCCAGGCTCCGGTAGCGCGGCAGGATGTAGTCCTCGAGCTGGGCAAGGGCGTTGCGAATGTCCCTCCGGGCCTCGTCCGAGCCGGGCAGGGCCAGGGGCAGGGCGGCGGCAGCCAGGTCGCGGTGGACGGCTTCCAGCAATTCAACGGCCTGGCCGGTGGTTTCTTCGGGGCTCACCGCAACATCATGCCAGTTCCGGGTCCTGCCGGCTGGGCGCCGCAGTGCGGACAACGAAAAACGGCCCCGGGCTGATGCCCGGGACCGTTTCATTTGTGACCCCAGCGGGATTCGAACCCGCGTTACCGCCGTGAGAGGGCAGCGTACTAGGCCGCTATACGATGGGGCCGCGTACTCTCCAGAACGGCATTCCTGCCATTCGCGCTAAGCGATTATTTCATACACTCAGCAAGTGTTTCAAATCGGCGAACCGACCGGAAACCCCTGATCAGCCGCGGAAATCCGCGGATTTTTCAGAGCTGGGATACCAGGACTCGAACCTAGAATGACGGTACCAGAAACCGTAGTGTTGCCAATTACACCATATCCCAATGGAACTTTCGGGCCGGATCCGTGGGTCTAAACCCGCGCTCCCGGCGCCTCAGCACGAGTAATTACTTTACCCGAGAGTTTTCGTCTGCACAAATCGGGCCGTCCTGCCCCGCGGATGAGTGTCCTGCATCACAGCCGCGGGGTGCGTTCCGCCGTTACGCCAGCAGCTCCAGCAGGGAACCGATCTCGCGGCCGGCAAAACCCGTGGCAGGCTCCCCGCCGCGGTTGAGCCAGACGCCCAGGAGGCCTGCCGCCGTCGAGCCGTCGGCGTCGAGGAGGCGGTTGTCCCCCACGTAGAGCGTTTCGCCGGCGCCGGTGCCGAGCCGGCGGACGCCCTCCAGGTAGATGGCCGGATCGGGCTTCGCCGCACCAACGGTGTCCGTGCCGACGAGCACACTGATGCGCGCCAGCCCGGCGGCGTCCAGCTTGACCCGCTGGTAGTCGTGGACATTGTTGCTCACGGCTCCGTAGGGGATGCCGGCGGAGTCCAGCGCGTCCAGCATCGGGGTGACGTCGTCGAAGGCGCGGATGTAGCCGTGCTGCCGGCTGGCGTAGGAACTGACCCAGTGGTGGGCCTGCTCGCCCTCCTCCAGCTCCACGCCGAAGTGCCCCAGGGCGGCCCGGCCGCGGAGCAGGCGCTGTTCGTTGAAGCTCAGCTCACCGGCCAGGTACCGGTCGTAGAAATGGGTGGTCTCGCGGGTGAAGATCCGCCCGAACTTCTCCCACCCGGCCTGGTCCAGGCCGGGCAGGAGATGTTCACTGACGTCGCGGAGCGCCGCGGTCATGGCGAACTCGAGATCCACGAGCGTGTCGTCGATGTCGAACAGCACGCCGCGGACGCCGCCCAGGCCGGCGGCCAGGGCGCTGGTCCTGGCGTTGTTCTGCGCTGAGGGCGAGCCCATCATCAGCCGCGGAACGCGCGCAGCCGGGCCAAGGACGAGTCCTTGCCCAGGATCACCATGGATTCGAACAGCGGCGGCGAGATCCGGCGGCCGGAGATGGCCGTGCGGACCGGGCCGAAGGCCAGCCGCGGCTTGACGCCGAGGCCCTCCACGAGGGCCTCCTTGAGCGCGGCCTGGATGCTCTCGGCATGCCAGTCGGCCAGCGGCTCGAGGGCGGCCAGGGCGGCGTCGAGCACCTCCGTGAGGTTCTCCGGAAGCCCCTTGCGGGCGTCGTCGGCGACGTCGATCGCGTCGTCGGCCTTGAACAGGAAGGCGAGCAGCTCGGGGGCCTCGCCGAGCAGCGAGATGCGCTCCTGGATCAGCGGGGCGGCCTCGGTGAGGATCTCCTCCTGGCGCGCGGTCAGGGTGTCGCCGACAAACCCGGCGGTGCGCAGGTACGGGACCAGACGGCCGCGGAAGTCCTCGGCGCCGAGCATCCGGATGTGGGTGCCGTTGATGGCCTCGGCCTTCTTGATGTCGAAGCGGGCCGGGTTGGCGAGCACGTCGTTGACGTCGAAGTGCTCGATCAGCTGGTCCACCGTGAAGATGTCCTCGTCGGCGGAGAGGCTCCAGCCGAGCAGCGAGAGGTAGTTCAGCAGGCCCTCCGGGATGAAGCCGCGGTCCCGGAGCAGGAACAGGTTGGACTGCGGGTCGCGCTTGGAGAGCTTCTTGTTGCCCTCTCCCATGACGTACGGCAGGTGGCCGAAGACCGGCAGGTAGCTGGCGACGCCGATGTCCATCAGCGCGCGGATCAGCACCACCTGGCGGGGCGTGGACGAGAGCAGGTCCTCGCCGCGGAGCACGTGGGTGATGCCCATCAGCGCGTCGTCGACCGGGTTGACCAGCGTGTACAGCGGGGATCCGTCGGCGCGGACGATGACGTAGTCCGGGATGCTGCCGGCCTTGAAGGTGATGTCGCCGCGGACCATGTCGGTGAAGGTGACGTCCTCATCGGGCATCCGCACCCGGAGCACCGGCTGGCGGCCCTCGGCCTTGAACGCGGCCAGCTGCTCCGCGGAAAGCTCGCGGTCGAAGTTGTCATAGCCGAGCTTGGGGTCGCGGCCGGCGGCGCGGTGCCGCGCCTCGACTTCGTCCGGGGAGGAGTAGCACTCGTAGGCGTAGCCGGCCTCGATCAGCTTGGCGACGACGTCCTTGTACAGGTCCAGGCGCTGTGACTGGCGGTAGGGCTCGTGCGGTCCGCCGACCTCGACGCCTTCCTCCCAGGTGATGCCGAGCCACTTGAGGGCCTCGAGCAGCTGCTGGTAGCTCTCCTCCGAGTCCCGCGCCGCGTCCGTGTCCTCGATGCGGAACACGAAGGTGCCCTTCGTGTGTCGGGCGTGGGCCCAGTTGAACAGGGCGGTGCGGATCAGGCCGACGTGGGGGGTGCCGGTGGGCGACGGGCAGAACCGGACACGGACCGGGGTGTCGGCGGTGACTTCGCTGGTCAGGCTGGGGGCGGAGCTGGAGACGGCGTCGGGCGCAGAGGGAGTAGTCATAGTGACTCCAACTTTACCGCCTGCCGCCAGTCGCTCTACCGCCTGCGGCCGCGCGCCGGTTGCGGGCGCGACAGCGCCTTCACCAGGTAATATCCGGCGAGCACCAGGCCTGCCGCGAGGAAGGCCAGCGCCAGCCACAGCGGCCCGTCCAGCCAGTTGACGGCGCGTGCCGCCATCGAGAACGTGCCGATCGAGCCCAGGGCGAAGAACACGAAGGAACGGCGGTTCCGGGGACGCTGCAGGGCACGAATCAACCCGCGGATCAACATCTGCATTCCCGCTCCGCCTAGCGGCGGACGACCGGGTTGGAGAGCCGGCCGATGCCCTCGATCTCGACCTCGAAGCGGTCACCGGCCTGGACCAGTCCGACGCCGGCCGGGGTGCCGGTCATGATGACGTCGCCGGGCAGCAGGGTGAAGGCCTGCGAGACGATGGAGACGAGCTCACGGACGCCGCGGATCATCTGGCTGGTGCTTCCGTCCTGGCGCAGTTCGCCGTTGAGGCGGCCCTGGATCTGCAGGTCCTCGGTGTTCAGTTCGGTCTCGATCCACGGCCCCAGCGGCGCGGAGGTGTCGAAGCCCTTGGCCCGGGCCCACTGCAGATCCGTCTTCTGGACGTCGCGGGCGGTGAGGTCGTTGCCGCAGGTGTAGCCGAAGATGACGTCGTCAACGCGCTCCTCGGGGACGTCCTTGCAGATCCGGCCGATCACGACGCACAGCTCGGCTTCAAAGGACACCTCCTCGGAAAACTCCGGCAGGACGATCGGATCGTTGGGCCCGATCACGGAGGTGTTGGGCTTGAGGAAGAGCAGCGGCTGCTTGGGAACCTCGTTGCCGAGTTCCCGGGCGTGTTCCACGAAGTTGCGGCCGACGCCGATGACCTTGCTGCGCGGGATGATCGGGGCGAGCAGGCGCACATCCTCCAGCTTGTGCCGCGCGGCGGTGCGTTCCACGCCATGGAAGAAGGGGTCGCCGTTGATGACAGTGACTTCCTCACTGCCAGGCTCACCTTCAACAATGCCGTAGAGGGGATCAGAATCGACTACAAACCGGGCGATACGCATGGCCCCTAGCGTACCGTCTCCGGCGGGCTAGGACGTGCTGCTGTCCAGGCGCAGGTAGTGCAGCTGGGCGGCCACGGAGAGTTCCGCCGCGGGCCGCACGGCGGGGTCGACGGCGGCATACACGGCGTCGGCCACGTCAGCCACCTCGGCGCCGGACCCCAGGTTTTCGAGGGCGGAGCGGATTTGCCCGAGGCGGTCCTGGCGGTGGTCCCGGTAGGCGCGGACGATCGTGTCCAGGGCGGGCAGCATCGGCCCGTGGGCCGGGAGGACCGTCGCGGAGCCCAGGGATTCCAGCCGGTCCAGCGAGGCCAGGTAGTCGCCCAGGGTGCCGTCGGGATAGTCCAGGACCGTCGTTCCCAGGCCCAGGATCGTGTCGCCGGTGAGGACCGAGCCCCGGGCGCCGTCCTGCGGCAGGTGGAAGCAGACCGAGTCGGAGGTGTGTCCCGGCGTCGCCAGGACGCGGATCTCGGCTCCGGCGGCGTTGATGACCTCGCCGTCCACCAGGGGGCTGCCCCCGTGGCAGTGCGCGGGGTCCTTGGCGCGCACGGGTGCTCCCGTCAGTTCGGCGAATCTGGCCGCCGCGGCGGTGTGGTCCGCGTGCCGGTGCGTGATCAGGATGAGCTCGACGGCGCCAGCCTGGGCCAGTTCCTGCAGGTGCGGCTCATCCAGCGGGCCGGGATCCACGACGACGGTGCCGGCCGCCCCGGGTGCCGCAATCACATAGGAATTGGTCCCGTGCAGGCTCATCGGCCCCGGGTTGGGGGCCAGCCTGAAGCGGGTCAGCTCTGTGCTGCGCACCATGGCGCGGGGGTCGTCAGGGATCACAGTTCCATCTTCCCACCGAAGCGTCACCGGCACGAGCGGCCGTCACAGGATCAGCAGCGCCGCGATGACGGCCGGCAGGAGGGCCTCGGCGATGGCGCTGGCCCACAGCCGCCGCTCCGACAGCAACAGGATGATGCCCAGCAGCACGTGGCCCAGGCTCGTGAAGAGCAGCAGGACGCGCCCGGCGGCCGGCTCCGCCCCCGTCAGCATGAGGGCGCCAACGATCGCTCCCACTCCCCAGATCATGTTGTAGAACCCCAGGTTGAACGTCCACATCCGGACGGCGTCCGTGTCCTCGGGCTTGATCAGGAACAGCCTGTGGAGGCGCTGGTCCCGGAAGAAGAAGGACTCGAGGATTCCCACGAGGATCAGCACAACCCCGAAAATGACACCCAGAACCTGAATAAGTCCAGTCATGCGCCATATTGTGCCCCCTGCGTCAGGGCGGGGCTAGGGGCTTGCGGCCGGTCGCACCGGCTCTTTGCCCGGGTCTTTCCCCGGGCTTTTGCCCAGCCGTTAACGACGACGGCGGCCCCGCACCGGAAGGTGGGAGCCGCCGTCGGACGCCGCCTCTGACGGAGGCGCTGACGCCTACGCCAGGCGGGTCAGCCAGCCGTGGGTGTCCTCGATGGTTCCGGTCTGGATGCCCAGCAGCTGCTCGCGGATGGCCATGGTGGTCTCCCCTGCCCTCGCGTCCTCGGAGCCGATGAATTCGGTGTCGTCCTTGAGCACGCCGATCGGGGTGATCACGGCGGCGGTGCCGCAGGCGAAGACTTCGGTGATCTCGCCGGAGGCCACGCCGTCGCGCCATTCAGCCAGGGTGATCTTGCGTTCGGTGACCTCGCGGCCCATGTCCTTGGCAACCTGGATGACGGACATCCTGGTGATGCCCTCCAGGATGGTTCCGCTCAGTGCGGGGGTCACGAGCGAGCCGTCCTTCATCACGAAGAAGACGTTCATGCCGCCGAGCTCTTCCACGGCGTTGTCGTTGAACTGGTCGAGGAAGAGCACCTGCTTGCAGCCGTGGGCCTCGGCTTCCTGCTGCGCGATCAGGGAGGCGGCGTAGTTGCCGCCGCACTTCGCCGCGCCGGTGCCGCCGCGGCCGGCGCGGGCGTACTCGCGGGAGATCCAGATGGAGACCGGCTTGAGCTCGCCGCCGAAGTAGTTCCCGGCCGGGGAGGCGATGACGCGGAAGGACACTTCGCGGGCGGCCCGGACACCGAGGAACGCTTCGGTGGCGATCATGAACGGCCGCAGGTACAGGGCTTCGCCGTCGCCGGAGGGGACCCAGTCCTTGTCCGCCGAGACGAGTTCACGGATGGCGCCGAGGAAATACTCCTCCGGGAGCTCGGGGAGCGCCAGGCGGCGGGCCGACTTGTTCAGGCGGGCGGCGTTGGCCTCGGGGCGGAACGTCCAGATAGAGCCGTCGGCGTGCCGGTAGGCCTTGAGCCCTTCGAAGATTTCCTGGCCGTAATGGAGCACCGCGGCCGAGGGGTCCAGGGAGATGGGGCCGTAGGCCTCCACCCGGGCATCGTGCCAGCCGCCGTTGCCCTCGGCGTCGACGCTGTAGTCGACGATGGCCGTGTGGTCGGTGAAGTAGTTGCCGAAACCCGGGTTCGCCAGGATGGCAGCACGTTCTTCAGCGGATTTCGGGGTGGCCGAAAGATGCTGGGTGAATTCGACGCCATGGGCAGTCTGAGTCATGGTTCCTCCACGGTCGGCTGCCTGGCGTATGACGTGGTTCAGCGTCGGACCACGGCAGCATATTGGTGATTCGAAACAAGCTTACGCCCGTTGGCGGGGCCGCCGTCCCGCGCCGCTGACGGGCCTAGAGGGCGGCGGCGATGGCGTCGCCGATCGCGCTGGTGCTGCGGGCCGCGGTGCCGCGCCCCGCGACGTCGGCGACCACGGCCGCTTCGATCTTGCGGGCGGCGGCGCCGTAGCCGAGGTGGTCCAGGAGGAGCGCGGCGGAGAGGATGGCCGCCGTCGGATCCGCCTTCTGCTGGCCGGCGATGTCCGGTGCCGAGCCGTGGACCGGTTCGAACATGGACGGAGCGGTGCGTTCCATGTTGATGTTTCCCGACGCGGCGAGGCCGATGCCTCCGGTGACCGCGGCGGCGAGGTCTGTGATGATGTCGCCAAAGAGGTTGTCCGTCACGATCACGTCGAACCGCGCCGGGTCGGTGACCATAAAGATCGTGGCGGCATCGATGTGCAGGTAGTCGTGGGTGACCTCGGGGAACTCCTGGGCCACAGCCTCCACGGTGCGCTTCCAGAGGTGGCCGGCGAAGACCAGCACGTTGTGCTTGTGCACCAGGGTGAGCTTCTTGCGCGGGCGGCCGTTGGCGCGGCGGAAGGCATCCCGGACCACGCGTTCGACGCCGTGGGCCGTGTTGAGCGAGACCTCGGTGGCCACCTCGTGCGGGGTGCCGGCGCGCAGCGTGCCGCCGTTGCCGACGTAGGGGCCCTCGGTGCCTTCGCGGACCACGATGAAGTCGATGTCGCCGGGGTTCGCGAGCGGGCTGGCGACGCCCGGGTAGAGGCGGGACGGGCGCAGGTTGACGAAGTGGTCCAGGCTGAAGCGCAGCTTGAGCAGCAGTTCACGCTCGATGATGCCGGAGGGGATCCGGGTGTCGCCCGGGGCTGCCCCGACCGCACCGAAGAGGATGGCGTCGCGGGTGCGGAGATCGGCGAGGGTCTCCTCCGGCAGGGTCTCCCCTGTCTCGAGCCAGTGCTGCGCGCCGAGCCTGTAGTGGGTCTGCCGCAGGACAATGCCCTCGGCGGCGGCAGCCTTCTCAAGGACCTTCACGGCCTCGGCGGTGACCTCGGGGCCGATGCCGTCGCCGGGAATAACGGCCAGATCAATCGTGGATGCACTCATGTTTTCAGCGTAGCCAAGAGATCCACATGCTGGTCAACTTGTCTCATTATTCGAACAGCCGAGTCTCCCGGTTACGGCACCATAGTCACGGGCCGCGGGCCGGCGTGGCGACCACCACGACGTTCTTTCCCCACGGATCCTCCGTGTAGCAGCTGATCAGGACGAGCCGGTTGGGGACGGCGTCCCAGACGGGGCTGTCCTTCAGGGTGGACTTTGAGTACGTGGTGACCGAGTCCACGGCGTAGCGGAGAACGCCCGTCTCCGTGGCCACGGTGAATTCCTGTCCCGGCGCGGCGGCCGAGCTCAAGTGGTTGAACGGTGCGTCCAGGCCTTCCCAACTGTGGCCGATGACGTAGGTGGTGTTCTCGGAACCCACTCCCGGGACGCCGAAGGGTGTGAGCCAGTATCCGTCCATCGTCTCCGGCGGCACAATGCTCCGGCTTTCAGTGGCGGAGTTCTCCGGTGCCAGGGGGTGGACGACGACATCCATGCCTGCTGCCGGGTAGGTGATGCGCTGCGGGCTGGACGCCGCGGCGCCCTGCGCCGCGGGCGCCGGAACCGCGTCCGGGGCGGGCTCCTCGGCCGGAACCAGCCCGGCGCTGGTGCCGGTGGTGCCGGACGACGCCGGCTGCTGGTCCGGCGCAACCCAGGACCCGGTTGCCGCTGCCTCCGGGCCGTAGCCCGGGACCGTGTTCCCCGGCCCGGATGCTGCGTAGAAGAGCCAGGCGCTGACGAGTCCGAGCACGCAGCCGGCCAGGATGAGCATGTCCCTCGCGCTGAGCACCAGGCCACGGATGCCAGGTACCCGGCCCTGGCGGATCCGACGGTGACTGCCCATGAGTGCTCCTGTTGACGTGCCCGCGCTGTGAGGGCTGAAATTGCAGGACGGGTGCTGCACCGCAGCACCCGTCCTCGTTACTGCTTTACCGCTGTGCTAGTTTTCGGTGCTCCAGGCGCGTCGTCCGCCCTGCCAAACCACCGTTGCCGCTCCCGCGGTGAACACTCCGGTCAGCGCCATCAGCCACACGGGAACGCCGGTGTCCGACGAGCCGCCTGCCGCGGTCTGGACGTTGTAGCCGGCGTTCGTCTTTGTGACGGCAGCTGCGGGCTTCGCAGCCGGAACAGCCGCCTTCGGAGCCAGGACAGCCGGCGCCGGCGTATTAGTCGTGTCCGTTCCCGGGGCTTCCGCCTCCGGATCCGGGGTCTCCGCCTCCGGGTCCGGGGTTTCCACCTCCGGGTCCGGATCAGCCGGCGTGATAACAACGGCGACGCAGTTGTTGGCCAGCAGTGCGAGATTGGCGGCGGTCAGGTTCTGGCCGTCGGGGTAAATGTCCCCGTCGTTGGCCGGGACGATGTCGAGCGTGTCGTCCGCGTGGGCCACCAGCGCGTTGAGGCTGATCGTCTCCGAAACGAAGGCGTTTCCCGCCGCGCTGGTCGCATGGCAGATCGTGATTTTTTTGTCTTCCGCGGGAGCCGCGTTGGCAGTGACAGCGGCCGACATGAGCCCCAGCCCCACAACCCCCAGTGTGGCAATTGTTTTTCTCATTTGTCCGTCGCTCCGTCCAGTCAGATTTAAAACTGGCTTGACCGCGCGGAGTAACCGTCTTCGAGACCCAAGAAAAATCAACTATTCGAGACCTCAACAGCGAATTGAATGGTGACAGTTACTCCCCAGCAGTGTCGTCAGTTCGCTTGCTATCTCAGGCTAGGCGGGGCATGCCCGCCGGGTCGTGAGTAGGAGGTACTTGTCTAATCGATGGACTAATACCCTGTTTCTGCCCGCGGTACTCAGTACCGGGGACATTAACTACCTGCTGGTAGCTTTTTGCCGCAGCCGGCCCTCTCCCAGGGCTTCCGGCCCGGCTTAACTACTCGGATTGGCCCCCGCACTCCCGCGAGTACAACGCAAACACTCCCCCACCCCGGTCAGGGTGAGGGAGCATGTCGAGGTGAGACTTGGCGCCCATGTTGCGCAGCGGCATCGGCGCGTAGTCTCACTTCGGCGGACGCGGCGGACGCGGCGGACGCGCCGGTGGTCAAGCCTCGGCCGGCTCCTCGTACTTCGGGAAGACCGGGGCGGGGGCGGGCAGCGCCGTTCCGGCTGCGATCGGCGTGGCCAGGGCGGTGAACTCCCGCGCCTGCCCCTCGGGCTGGCCCAGGGTGTCCAGGATGGCCGCCGTGGCCGCCGGCATGACCGGCTGCGCGAGGATGGCGACGATCCGCAGCACCTCAAGCGTGACGTACAGGACGGTGTTCATGCGTTCGACGTCGGTCTTCCGCAGCACCCAGGGCGCTTGCTCGGCGAAGTACGCGTTCGTGTCGCCCAGGACAGTCCAGATCGCTTCCAGGGCGCGGCTGAATTCCTGCTTTTCGAAGGCGGCGCGGGAGATGCCCAGCAGCCCGTTGGCCTGGCCCAGCAGCGCGGCGTCCTCTGCGGTGAAGCCCCCGGGGGCGGGGACGGCGCCGTCGCAGTTCTTCGCGACCATGGACAGCGAACGCTGGGCCAGGTTGCCGAAGTTGTTGGCCAGGTCCGCGTTCATCCGGCCCACGATCGCGTCGTGGCTGTAGGAGCCGTCCGCGCCGAAGGGAACCTCGCGGAGCAGGAAGAATCGCACCTGGTCCAGGCCGTACTGGGCGACCCAGTCCGCCGGCGCCACCACATTGCCGAGCGACTTGGACATCTTCACGCCCTGGTTGTGCAGGAACCCGTGGATCATGACGCGTTTGGGCAGCTCCAGCCCGGCCGACATCAGGAACGCCGGCCAGTAGACGGCATGGAACCGGGAGATGTCCTTGCCGATCACGTGGACGTCCGCCGGCCAGTACTTCCGGAACAGTTCGGACTCGGTGTCGGGGAAGCCGACGCCGGTCAGGTAGTTGGTCAGTGCGTCCACCCAGACGTACATCACGTGGTCCGGGTTCCCCGGGACGGGGACGCCCCAGTCGAAGGAGGTACGGCTGATGGACAGGTCTTCGAGCCCTCCCTTGACGAAGCTGACGACCTCGTTGAAGCGGTTGTGGGGGGCGCCGAAGGAAGGGTGGTCCGCGTAGAGGGCCAGCAGCCTGTCCTGGTAAGAGGAGAGCTTGAAGAAGTAGCTCTCCTCTTCGGTCCAGGTCACCTCGGTGCCGGTTTCGGACGCGTAGCGCAGCCCGTCGGCCTGCACCTCGGTCTCGTCCTCCACGAAGTACCGCTCGTCGCGGACCGAATACCAGCCGGCGTACTTGGAGAGGTAGATGTCCCCGTTGGCTTCCATCCGCTGCCAGAGCGCCTTGGCCGCCTCGTAGTGGTCCGGGTCCGTCGTGCGGATGAAGCGGCTCAGCGAGATGCCGAGGTCATCGCTCATCTGGCGGAAGGCGGCGGAGTTGCGGTCGGCCAGCTCCTTGACCGGGATGCCTTCCTTTTCCGCCGTCTGCTGCATCTTGAGGCCGTGCTCGTCCGTGCCCGTCATGAAGAAAACGTCGTAGCCGTCCAGGCGCTTGAAGCGCGCCATCGCGTCGGTGGCGATGACCTCGTAGGCGTGGCCGATGTGCGGCACGCCGTTGGGGTAGCTGATGGCCGTGGTGATGTAGAACGGGGTCTTTTCAGAAGTTGTCACAGCTATAACCTAGATCAGTTCGGTGAGGGTATCGCTCTGGCGGACAAGTTCGTGGTCATGTGAAGCCACCAGGACGGCGATCCCGTCCGAGGTGGTGTCCTTGAGGATGCTGATGATGCGGTTGGCCGAGGCCCGGTCCAGGCTGGCGGTCGGCTCGTCGACGATCAGCACCCGGGTGCCCAGGATCAGGGCCCGGGCGATCGCCACACGCTGGCGTTCACCGCCGGAAAGCTGGGCCGGGCGGTGGCGCATGCGCCGGCCCAGGCCGACGAGGTCCAGGAGGTCCTTGGCCATGTCGCGGCGCTTGTCCACCTCGCCGTCGGGCACGGCGGGCAGCAGCACGTTCTCGAGCGCGCTCATGCCGTCGATCAGGGCACCGCCCTGGTCGACGTAGCCGATCAGGGCACGGCGGCGGTCGGCGATTTCGTCGTCGCCCATCGTCTCGAGCGAATCGCCCTCCCAGAACACCCGGCCCGACGTCGGCAGGGTCAGTCCCGCGCCGACCGTCAGGATGCTGGTCTTGCCCGAGCCGCTGCGGCCGGCGACGCAGTGCATCTCGCCGGCGTGCAGCGTCAGGTTGAAGTCATCCACCACGTTGACGGCTTCAGCCCCGCCCTTGCCGCCGCCGTAGTGGATCGTGATGCTGCTGAGCTCCAGCGGTGTGGCGTGGTCCGCGGCCTTCACGATCGTGTTGGCGCGCGTCTGGTGGCCACCGCGGCGGGTGCTCGCCGTCATCCGCTCGTGAGCCTCACGGTCAAGGTTCAGGTCGTTGTTCATCGGACCACTTTCGTTGCAATTGGAATCCAGCAAAGTACAGCCACGAGCCCGGCGACGGCGGCCCAGAGCGCGGCATAGGGGGCGAGGAGCAGACCCACGCCCAGGGCGCCGAGGACGCCCAGCGGCAGCGCGACGGTCCCCACCATGGCGTTTTCGAAGAAACGGACCTGGCCCAGCATGTCCGGGTTCCAGCCCATGGCCTGCAGCGTGCCGAGGTACTGGCGCTTGGCCTGCAGCTCGAAACGGCCTGTGACCATCGTCAGGAGCAGGCCGACGGCGACCCCGGACAGACCGAGGATGATGCTCGGCAGCGTGATGCTGGCGGCCGCCAGCCCGCTGAGCGCGCTCGCTCCGGCGGCCCGGGGAATGTCGATCAGCAGGGCGACCATTCCGCCGACCGCCGCAGCGAAGACGCCGACGGCGACGGCCAGGGAAATGGTGTTGAACTTATTGGTGCTCAGCTGCCGGTTGGCGAAGGTCAGCGGTGAGTCCACGGCGATGAGCCGTTCGTCGTGCTGCGGTTCCTGGTCCACCACGTCGCGGTGGCGCAGCTGCTGGGCGGCGAAGAAGGCCGCCGCCGCGTAGAGCACCAGCACGGAGGCCGAGACGATCGCCGTGGCCGGGTTCCAGCTGAGCAGGCTCAGGACGATTCCGGCAACGGCCAGCAGGGCCGCACCGACACCAAATTCGGCCAGCACCCAGGACCGGATCCGTGCCTGGGTCCAGCCCATGGCGCGCAGGGTTCCGGCCTCGCTGCGGCGCTTGCGGACGTAGCTGACGGTGGAGGCGCCGGTCAGCAGGGCGGCACCGATAAGGGTCAGGAACAGCAGGGTCAGGTTGGTGCCGGTGAGCGACCCGGAGACGGCGTCCGCGGCGTCCTGCCGGACCCACGACTGCTGCACGGTGCCGAGCGGGGATTCCTTGCCGGCGTCGTCCTTGGAGTACCCGGGAACGAAGATGCTGGCGTCCTCGCGGGCCGAGCCGGCCACAATGGTTGCCTGCAGGCCCATGTCCCGGATCTCGTTGGCGAGCTGCTCCACCTCGGGCTGCGCCTCTTTCCAGCTGCCGGGCACCTTGGCCCGGACCCGCACGGCGTCGATCACGGAGGCGTTGTCCTCGTAGCCGCGGGCGGCGGCGAGGCCGTAGTAGTCGGTGATGGCGCCGGCGGACTGGCTTGCCAGGCCCGTGGCGCTCAGCGAGGGCTTGAGCTCGGTGTTCTCGACGTCCTTGCCGGACGCGTCCTTGGTCAGCGTGAACGGCGTGGGGTCATAGCCGCCCAGGGGCAGGCGGTTGACGTCGCCGGCCACGTCCTTGACCTGCTCGGCGTCGAACGTGCCGTAGACCATGGCGAGCGGCGTGGCGAGCTTCTGGCCGGTCTCGAGGTCTTCGCGGTAGGCGCGCTCATCCACGGGCTTGCGCTGTGTCTGGTCCACGGGGGCGCCGTTGGGGGCTTTCTCCGGGAGGCGGTTCACGGTGACCCACTCGCCCGGGATGGCGCTCTTGTCCACGGCACCGTTGCCGGCGGTCGCACCGTCCTCGTACTTCGGGGCGGAGGCGAAGTCGGTGCTCCAGGTGGCGGGGTTGTAGAGGCCCTGGCTGAAGCCTCCGGTGTCGCCGAGCAGCTGTGCCAGGTCCTTGGACCCGGGCCAGGCCAGGGCGAACGGGGACTTGGAGACGAACGGCAGGTAGTCCTTGTCCAGCGAGCGGCTCACGGTCCCGACGTCCTTGACGACGTTGCCGGAACCGTCGATTTCCTCGATCTTGACCGAGTACTCGAGGTCCAGGGAGGTGCCGGAGCGGACAATCAGCGGAATGGCCTGCGAGTCTTCGGTCAGCTGGCCGCCGCGCTTGGCCTGCTGGTACTGGCTCATCAGCGGAGCCCAGTACTTGAGCTTGACGCCGAGGAAATCGGGGCCTTCCTTGAGTTCGTCCATGCTGATGCCGGTGGTGAAGAGGCTTTCGAAGTGGCGGCCGATCGCGCTGGCGTTGCGCGCGTCGGCCGGCGGGGCCTTCTCCAGCGGGGCGAGGAAGTCGCCGGCGGGCCCGAGCAGGGCACGCTCGGCGACGGGGTCGACGGCGACGACGGATTCCGTCACCTGCGGGGCGAGCGGCAGGGACACCGAAAGGTTGAAGAGGCTGTGCTCGGAGCCGCCGGCCGGGGCCGGGAACTTGACGCCGGTCTCCCCCTCCGGGCCCGCGATGCGGACGTTCTTGCCGCCCTCGACCTGCTCTTCAACGAGCTGGGCCTTGCCGAGGGACCCTTCGGCCATGGTCTTGAACAGGGTGTGCTCGGACTGCCCGTCGGAGCTGACGGCGCTGGCGGTGAGGCGGTAGTTCTTCGGGGTGTCGGACAGGACCGATTCCGCGGCCGGCCATTCGACCGGATCAGTGGCGCTGGGGTCCCCGGCGGTGCCGACGAGTCCGGCGTTGTAGCCGAGGTAGTCGGTGGCATCCAGGCGCGGGGACTCAAGGTTCTGGGTGACGCGGGAGACGAGGCTGATGGGGGCCGCCACGGAGGTGCCGGAGAGCTTGCGGAGGGAGTCCAGCTGGTCGAAGCTGATTCCGCCCTGGCCGGTGGCGATGTCCGGCTGCATAAGCCCGCCGTTGTCGTCGGCCCTGGCCTGGACAAGGATGTCGTAGAGCCCGCGAGAGTTCTGGTCGACGGTCCGGTTCAGAGCGGCCTGCGACTGACCCTGCACGAGGACCGAAAGGCACATGGCCGCGATCAAAATGGACGCGGTCAGCAGAAGCACTCGGCTTCTGATGAACCTCTGGACGGCGTTCATTGGGCTCCTGAAAGCTGGATTGCGTGCGCACACCGAAGTTCATTCCATGCGGAAGTGAAGGCGTCCCCTGCCGGGTGTGCAAAAGTAAAGGCCGGGCTGCCGGCCGGATCCGAAATTCGGACCTAGCCATTGTACGCAGACCGGCCATGTGCCCGCGGACACCGGCAGCGGCTTGACCGCCACCGGTGTCCACGGTGAAGACATCAGTCCTCGAGGTCGACCTCGCGCACCATGTCGGCGCCGATTCCGGCCTTGATGGCGTCCAGGACCTGCTGCGGGACGGAGCTGTCGATGGTCAGCAGGGCGAGCACCTGGCCGCCCTCGTCCTGCCGCGCGACCTGCATGCCGGCGATGTTGATGTTGTTCATGCCGAGGATATGCCCGATGGTGCCGATCACGCCGGGGCGGTCCGAATAGGCGACCACCACGAGGTGTTCGCTGATCGGGATCTCCACCTCGAAGCCGTTGATCCCGACAAGCTTCTGGACCTGCTTGGGCCCGGTCAGGGTGCCCGCGACGGAGATCTGCGTGCCGTCGCTGAGGGCGCCGCGGAGGGTCAGGACGTTGCGGTAGGACTCGGTGTCCGGCGTCGTGATCAGGCGGACGTTGATGCCGCGCTGCTCGGCGATCACGGGGGCGTTGACGTAGGAGACCTGCTCGGTCACGATGTCGGCAAAGATGCCCTTGAGCGCGGCCAGTTCGAGCACCTTGACGTCGAGGGAGGCGATTTCCCCGGCGACCTCGACGTCGAACTGGGTCAGCGAGGCGTGGGTCATGGCGGTGAAGATGCGGCCCAGCTTCTCCATCAGCGGGATGCCCGGGCGGACATCCGGGGCGATCACGCCGCCGGCGACGTTGACCGCGTCGGGAACGAGTTCCCCGGCCAGGGCCAGGCGGACGGACTTGGCGACCGAGACACCGGCCTTTTCCTGCGCTTCGTCCGTGGACGCGCCCAGGTGCGGTGTGACCACGACGTTGTCGAGCTTGAAGAACGGCAGGTCGGTGCTGGGTTCCTTGACGAACACGTCGACGCCGGCTCCGGCGATTTCGCCGGACTCCAGCGCGGTGTAGAGCGCCTCCTCGTCGACGAGGCCGCCGCGGGCGACGTTGACGACGTACGCGGTGCTCTTCATCTTCTTGAAGGACTCGGCGCCGAGCATGCCGACGGTCTCCGGCGTCTTGGGCATGTGGATGCTGATGAAGTCCGACTGCGCGAGCAGCTCGTCCAGGGTCACCAGCTGGACGCCGAGCTGGGCGGCGCGGGCCGAGGTGATGTAGGGATCGTAGGCGAGGATCTTCGTGTCGAAGCCCTTCAGGCGGGCGGCGACCAGGGCGCCGATCCGGCCCAGGCCGATGATGCCGATCTTCTTCTCGAAGAGTTCGATGCCGGTGTACTTGGAGCGCTTCCACTCGCCGTCCTTGAGCGCGGCGCTGGCCTGCGGGATGTGGCGGGCGAGGCTCAGGATGTGGCCGACGGTGAGTTCAGCGGCGGAGACGATGTTCGAGGTGGGGGCGTTCACCACCATGACACCGGCCTGGGTGGCGGCTTTGATGTCGACGTTGTCGAGGCCGACGCCTGCGCGGGCGATCACCTTGAGGTTTTTCGCGGCGGCGATGGCTTCGGCGTCGAGCTGGGTGGCGGAGCGGACCAGGATCGCGTCGACGTCGGCGATCGCAGAGAGCAGCTGGGAACGGTCGGCGCCGTCGGTCTGCCGGATTTCGAAGTCCGGGCCAAGGGCCTCGATCGTGGCGGGCGAAAGTTCCTCAGCGAGGAGTACTACAGGTTTGGTGCTTGTCACCGGTGACCTCTTTAGCTCTCTTGTATATCAGGTGGGGATTTTGGTGCAACGGGTGGTGCGGGTGGTGCCCTGCAGCAGGGAAGCCGGACCCCAGTAATGGTGTCCGGCTTCCCGGCCGGTCAGTGCCTAGCGGGCGACTGAGCCTTCGGTGTAGTCGTCTTCGTTCTTGATCCAGGAGAACAGCTTGCGCAGTTCGCGGCCGGTGGCCTCGATCGGGTGGTCCTCACCCTTCTTGCGCAGCGCCTTGAACTCGGGGGCTCCGGCGTCCTGGTCGTCGATGAAGCGCTTGGCGAAGGTGCCGTCCTGGATGTCCGCCAGGACAGCCTTCATGTTTTCCTTCACGTCCGGGGTGATCACGCGCGGGCCGGAGACGTAGTCGCCGTACTCGGCGGTGTCGGAGACGCTCCAGCGCTGCTTGGCGATGCCGCCCTCGACCATGAGGTCGACGATGAGCTTGAGCTCGTGCAGCACCTCGAAGTAGGCAACCTCGGGCTTGTAGCCGGCCTCGGTGAGGACCTCGAAGCCGTACTGGATCAGCTGGGAGGCGCCGCCGCAGAGGACAGCCTGCTCGCCGAACAGGTCCGTTTCGGTCTCTTCGGTGAAGGTGGTCTCGATGACGCCCGCACGGGTGCCGCCGATGGCCTTGGCGTAGGACAGGGCCAGTTCCTTGGCCTTGCCGGACGGGTTCTGCTCGACGGCGATCAGGTCCGGCACGCCGCGGCCGGCTTCGAACTCGCGGCGGACGATGTGGCCCGGGCCCTTGGGGGCAACGAGGGCGACGTCGACGTCTGCCGGGGGCTTGATGTAGCCGTAGCGGATGTTGAAGCCGTGGCCGAAGAACAGGGCATCGCCCGGCTGCAGGTTCGGGGCGATGTCCTCGGCGTACACGTGGCGCTGGACCTGGTCCGGGGTGAGGACCATGATCAGGTCGGCTTCGGCGACGGCGTCCGCGACGTTCAGGACACGCAGGCCCTCGGCCTCGGCCTTGGCGCGGGACTTGGAGTCTTCCTTGAGGCCGACGCGGACGTCGACGCCGGAATCGCGCAGGCTGAGGGCGTGCGCGTGGCCCTGGGAGCCGTAACCGATGACGGCGACGGTGCGGCCCTGGATGATCGACAGGTCGGCGTCGTCGTCGTAGAACATTTCAGTCACTGGGGTGTCTCCTTTTGAGTGGATTCTTGGTGCTTGTCGGTGAAAACTTGTGTTTCGCGCAGTGTCTTACCGCGCTGTCTTACGCTGTGTCTTACGCGCTGCGTAGGGCCCTGTCGCTCATGGAACGGGATCCCCGCCCAACGGCCAGGGTGCCGGACTGCACGATTTCGCGGATGCCGAAAGGCTCCAGCACTGAGAGCAGTGCGGTGAGCTTTTCGGGGTGGCCCGTTGCCTCAATGACAACCGACTCTGTGGAGACGTCGACCACTGATGCGCGGAACAGGTCTGCAGCCTGGGTAACCTGCAGCCGTGTTCCGGCATCCGCACGTACCTTGACCAGGATGTGGTCGCGCTGTACGGAAGATTCGGCGGTGAGCTCAACGATTTTGATCACGTTGACCAGCTTGTTCAGCTGTTTGGTGATCTGTTCGATCAGCTCACCATCGGCGTCGACGACGACGGTCATCCGGGACATGCCCGGAACTTCCGTCGGCCCGACGGCCAGGGAGTTGATGTTGAAGGCCCGGCGGGCGAAGAGGCTGGCGACGCGGGTCAGCACACCGGGCTTGTCTTCGACCAGAACGGACAGTGTGTGGCGGGTCATGTTCAGTCCTCCTCTTCCCATTCCGGGGTCATGTTGCGGGCAACCTGGATCTGGTCGTTGCTGACTCCGGAGGGGACCATCGGCCACACCATGGAGTTGGGGCTCACGACAAAGTCGATGACCACGGGGCGGTCATTGATCTCCAGCGCCTTCTGAATGGTGGCGTCGATGTCCTCGTCGCGGTCGCAGCGGAACGAGGCGCAGCCGTAGGCGTCCGCCAGCTTGACGAAGTCCGGGATCCGGACGGTGTCGTGGCCGGTGTTGAGGTCGGTGTTGGAGTAGCGGCCCTCGTAGAACAGGGTCTGCCACTGCCGCACCATCCCCAGCGAGGAGTTGTTGATGATGGCAACCTTAATCGGGATCTTGTTGATCGCGCACGTCGCCAGTTCCTGGTTGGTCATCTGGAAGCAGCCGTCGCCGTCGATGGCCCAGACCACGCGGTCCGGGTTGCCCACCTTGGCGCCCATGGCGGCCGGTACGGCGTAGCCCATGGTGCCGGCCCCGCCGGAGTTCAGCCAGGCGTGCGGGCGTTCGTACTTGATGAACTGTGAGGCCCACATCTGGTGCTGTCCCACGCCGGCGACGTAGACGCCTTCGGGCCCGGTGAGGGCACCGATGCGTTCGATCACGCGCTGCGGGGCGCTGAGGCCGTCGTCGGGTTCGGTCCAGCCCAGCGGGTAGGTCTCCTTGAGGTTGTTCAGGAAGGCCCACCAGTTGGTGTAGTCCGGGGTGCCGGAGACTGCGAACACGGCGCGCAGGGCCTCGCTGAGTTCCGGAATGATCTCCTTGACCGAGCCCACGATCGGGACGTCGGCGGTGCGGTTCTTGGAGATCTCGGCCGGGTCGATGTCCGCGTGGATGACCTTGGCGTTCGGGGCGAAGGTCTTCAGCACGCCCGTCACCCGGTCATCGAAGCGGGCCCCGAGCGTGATCAGCAGGTCTGACTGCTGCAGCGCGGTCACGGCGGAGACCGTGCCGTGCATGCCCGGCATCCCGACATGCTGCGGGTGCGAGTCCGGGAAGACGCCGCGGGCCATCAGGGTGGTGACCACGGGGGCGCCGGAGAGTTCAGCGAGCTCCAGCAGTTCCGCCGAGGCGTGCGCCTTGACGACGCCGCCGCCCACATAGAGCACGGGCTTGCTGGCTGCCGCGATGAGACGGGCGGCCTCGCGGACCTGCTTGTTGTGTCCCCGGAGCACCGGGTGGTAGCCGGGCAGGTCGATCTTCGGCGGCCAGGAGAAGGTCATCTGACCCTGCTGGGCGTCCTTGGCGACATCGACCAGGACGGGGCCCGGGCGGCCGGTCGAGGCAAGGTGGAAGGCCTCGGCCATGACATGCGGGATGTCGTTGGGGTCGGTCACCAGGAAGGAGTGCTTCGTGATCGGCATCGTGATGCCGACGATGTCCGCTTCCTGGAAGGCATCGGTGCCGATGACTCCACTGGAGACCTGGCCGGTGATGGCCACCATCGGCACGGAGTCCATGTGGGCATCCATGATGGCGGTGACGAGGTTGGTGGCACCCGGACCCGAGGTGGCGATGCAGACGCCCACCCGTCCGGTGACCATGGCGTAGCCTTGCGCGGCGTGGCCGGCTCCCTGTTCGTGACGGACCAGAATGTGGTTCATTCGGGAAGCCATCAAGGGGTCGTAGGTGGGCAGGATCGCGCCACCGGGCAAACCAAAAATATCGTCCACGCCGAGTTCTTCGAGCGAGCGGACAATTGCTTGTGAACCGGTCATCACCGTCGGGGGTACGACGTTGTTCGGTCCAAGGACAGGAGAGACAGCAGCAGTGTCGACGCCGGCGTCAGCCGGACGCTCGACGCGTTCCGAAGCCTTGTGGGCTCCAGCGGACTTAGTGGCCATCAGCGAGGGGCTGATCGGCGATCCTTTGCTCATCGGACTCTTCCTTAGTGGATCTTCGGTTGGATCTTCGGTGATCGGGGTACTGATGGTGCTGCGTGATGCTGGTGAACCGGTGGTGCGGAAATAAAAAAACCCCTCAGCCTGGCGGCTCTTCGAGGGGTTTGCGCGTGACGGTTCGTTACCAGTCGGGCTATGGAGCCACGCGCTTGGTAAGGACGACGGAGACACCTGCAGTGGCGCCGGCGGTAACGAATGCGATCATGCGTTCAGTTTTCCCTCTTAGTGAGACGTGTGTCAACGAGCCTGCGCCCTGTCTCACTATCTGGACTCCATTGTCCACGGACTGGTCCTGCTGAGGAGGCTACTGCCGCCCCAGCAGGGCAGGAATCACCCGCAGTAGGCGCCGGTGGACGCGCTGTGGACGAGCTTGGCGTACTTGGCGAGCACACCTTTGGTGAACTTGGCCGGGAGCGGCTCCCAGCCGACCTTGCGGGCGTCGAGCTCCGCCTCGTCGACCAGGAGGTCGAAGCTGCGGGCGGCGATGTCCACGCGGATCCTGTCGCCGTCCTGGACGAAGGCGATGGGGCCGCCGTCGACGGCTTCCGGGGCAACGTGGCCGATGCACAGGCCCGTGGTGCCGCCGGAGAAGCGGCCGTCGGTCAGCAGCAGCACGTCCTTGCCCAGGCCGGCACCCTTGATGGCGCCGGTGATGGCGAGCATTTCGCGCATGCCCGGTCCGCCCTTGGGGCCCTCGTAGCGGATGACGACGACGTCGCCGGCCTTGATCTGGCCCTTGTCGAGAGCGTCCAGGGCACCCTGCTCGCGTTCGAAGACGCGGGCGGTGCCCTCGAAGACGTCGGCGTCGAAGCCTGCGCTCTTCACGACGGCACCCTCCGGAGCCATCGTGCCGTGCAGGATGGTGATGCCGCCGGTCTTGTGGATCGGGTTGTCCATGGCGCGGAGGATCTTGCCGTCCAGGTCCGGCGGGTTGATCGCCGCGAGGTTCTCCGCGACGGTCTTGCCCGTGACGGTGAGGCAGTCCCCGTGCAGCAGGCCGGCGTCGAGCAGCGCCCGCATGATGACCGGCACGCCGCCGATCTTGTCGACGTCGGTCATAACGTAGCGGCCGAACGGCTTCAGGTCCCCCAGGTGCGGGATCCTGTCGCCGATGCGGTTGAAGTCATCCAGGGTCAGCTCGACCTCGGCCTCGCGGGCGATGGCGAGCAGGTGCAGCACGGCGTTGGTGGAGCCGCCGAAGGCCATGGTCACGGCGATCGCGTTTTCGAACGCCTTCTTGGTCATGATGTCGCGGGCGGTGATGCCCTTGCGCAGGAGGTTGACCACCGCTTCACCGGACTTGCGGGCAAACTCGTCGCGGCGGCGGTCGGCCGAGGGCGGTGCGGCCGAGCCGGGAAGGGACATGCCCAGCGCTTCGCCGATGCAGGCCATGGTGTTGGCGGTGTACATGCCGCCGCAGGCGCCCTCGCCCGGGCAGATCGCCTTTTCGATGCGCGTCAGGTCTTCAAGGCTCATCTTGCCGGCGGCACAGGCGCCCACGGCTTCGAAGGCGTCGATGAGGGTGACTTCCTTTTCGGAGCCGTCCTCCAGCTTGACCCAGCCGGGCATGATGGAGCCGGCGTAGAGGAAGACGGCGGCGAGGTCCAGGCGGGCGGCGGCCATGAGCATGCCGGGCAGGGACTTGTCGCAGCCGGCCAGCAGGACGGAGCCGTCGATGCGCTCGGCCTGCATGACGGTTTCCACGGAGTCGGCGATGACCTCGCGGGACACCAGCGAGAAGTGCATGCCCTCGTGTCCCATGGAAATGCCGTCCGAGACGGAGATGGTGCCGAACTGCATCGGGAACCCGCCGCCGGCGTGCACGCCTTCCTTGGCGCCCTGGGCAAGCCGGTTCAGGGAGAGGTTGCAGGGAGTGATTTCATTCCAGGAGCTCGCCACACCGATCTGCGGCTTGGCGAAGTCGTCGTCGCCCATGCCGACCGCCCGGAACATCCCGCGCGCGGGCGCGGCGTGGATTCCGTCGGTAACGACCCGGCTGCGGGGCTTGATGTCCGGTTTTGTGTCTGTCGCTGTTTGGGTGTCCTCACTCATGGGTCAAAGTCTAGGGCTCCGTCGCGGGGCCCAACGACCCGGAGGGGCGCATTAAGCGCAAAACCGGGAATGTTTCGACCAAATGGTGGACTTCCGTCTCATCTGATGGACTCACCGCTGCGGAACGGCTCAGTTGAGGTGAGCGGCGTCACGCAGTTCCGGTGCTTCGGCGACGGACTGCGCTTCGGCTTTGAGCAGTGTGAGCACCTGCTGGATGGTGGTCCGGGCCGCCACGTCAGGGCGTGCGAGCGCGACGATGCTGCGGCTGGCCTTGACCCCGGCCAGCGGGCGCAGCACGAAGCCGCGGCCCTGGTTTTTCAGGGCCGTGTAGCGCGGCAGCAGGCTGAGCCCGTGTCCGGCGCTGACCAGGGCCTCGAGGACCCGGAGGTCGGGGAACGTCTGCGCCCGGACCGCCGGGGAGTCGGCCTGCACCTCGATCTGGCGGAGCACCGTGTCGAAGGGGAACCCCTCGGGAACTCCCATCCACGGGAAGCCGATGACGTCTTCGGCGCGCAGCGTCGCCTTTCCCGCGAGCGCATGGCCCTCTGGGATCGCGACGTCCAGCGGCTCGTCGAGGAGCGGCACGACCGTCAGTCCCAGCCGGGCAAAGACGTCCGGCCCGTCGACGCTGTGTGCCAGCACAATGTCATAGTCGGATGTCAGGCCCGCGAATCCAGCCACGTTGGGGTCCTCGAAATGGGCCTGGAAGCGGAGGCCGTCGATGGACTTGACGCGGTGCAGGAGTCCGGGGAGGAACATCTCCGCGGCGCTGGGGAAGAACGCGGCCTTGACATGGGTCTGCCAGCCGCGCCGGTAGGTGTCGATGGTGGCCTCCGCGCGGGCCATGGCGGTGGAAACCTCGGCGGCCGCCCCCGCCATCGCGAGTCCGGCCTCGGTGAGGCGCACCCCCCGGCCCGACTTCTCCACCAGGACAACACCCAGCTCCTCCTGCAGGGTCTTGAGCTGCTGCGAGACGGCGGAGGGCGTGACGTTCATGGCCTCCGCCGTGGCGCCGACCGTGCCCCGGTCGGCGAGCTCGCGGAGAATACGCAGTCTCTTGAAATCCATGAAATGAGGCTACAGGGCGGCGACACGGAGGCTGGACAGCCCCCTTCGGGCAGACGTACCGTCAAGCGACGGCAACCTTGCCTCATGGACAGAAAGGCTCTGCTATGGATTGGATTATCTGGCTCGTCGTCATCGTGGCGATTGTCGCCATCGTCTGGTGGCTACTCAACCGCAACAGCTCCCGCAGCAGCACCGGCTCCGCGGGAACCGGGACGGCCGCCCACGATTCCGGCGCTCCCCACGCGCACGACGTCGACCACGACGCCTCCCACCGCGGCGCCCTCTCCGGCGGCGGGTCTGCCGCTTCGGCGTCGGCAGCCGGCCTTGCCTGGATGCCCACGGCTGCCGGTTTCAACCAGGCCGAACCCGAAGCCGAACCGGAACCCAAGCCCGACGCCGGCGCGACCGCCGAGGATGCGGCGGCCGCTGAGGCGCGCGCCGCGGCGCGCGCGGCCGCGTCGCGTCCCGCCACCACCCCCGCCGCTGAACCCGCCGCCGAACCCGCGGCTGAACAGGCGGCTGGACCGGCCGCAGCGGCAGCGGAGGCTGCCCCGGCCGGGGCCAGCCCCGAATGGGAAACCCAGTGGTCCGAGACCCCGCCGGCCGAGCCGCATGCCGAGCTCCATCAGAAGCCGGGCGCCGGCAGCCCTGGCGACCACACGGCGGCCGCAGCCGCTGCTGCGGCAGCGGCGACCGGCGCGACAGCAGGCAGCGTCCCGGTGCACCACCCTGAATACACCGAGCCCCACGCCCCCACCCTGCCCGGCGCCGAATCCGCCGCGGCGGAGACTGACGCGGAGGCTGGTCCGGACACGAAGGCCGAACGCGGGGCTTCCGTGCCCACGCCGCCGCCGGCAGAGGAGCCGGCCCGGGAGCAGGGGCAGGCACCGGCGCAGGCACCGGGTGAACCCGGCCCTGCCCAGGCCGAGACCCGGCAGGCAGCCATGTCCTCGGCGGCGTCCGAGACGGCTGTGGGCCACACCGCCGAACCCGCCGGCCATCTCGCCGTCGACCAGCCGTACGGCGAGGGATCGGCAGCACCGGCGCCTGACGGCAGCGGACCCGAGGGTTTCACCGTCAAGGGCAACGCCTCCTCGATGGTCTACCACGACGAGACCAGCCCCGCCTTCGAGGAGACCCGGGCCGAGGTCTGGTTCCTGTCCGCGGCGCATGCCGAGGCGGCGGGTTTCCGGCCACCGCGGCGGACGCGGCAGTAGCCCGGTGAACGGGCTGCTGGAAACCCGGGAACGGACCCCGGTGCACCGATGACGGGGACACGAGCAGGGCGGTGGGCGGGCCTTTCGGTGGCTGCCGCCATGCTGCTGAGCGGCTGCACCCCGGGTGACGGGGGCGGCAGCACCGCACCTGCCACGGCTCCCCCGGCCGGCGGAGTCACCTTGTCCCCGGGCCCGGAGGGGTCCTCCCCCGCCGGGACCCGACCGGGCGTGGACCAGCCGACGGTTGTAGGGAAGATCGACGCCGAACTGCAGGTGCCGTGGTCCACGGTCTTCCTGCCCGACGGCACAGCCGTCATCTCCGAACGCGAGACCGCCCGGCTCCGGAGCATCGCGCCCGGCTCCGGCAACGGGAGAGCCGGCACGATTGGCAAGGTGCCCGACGTCGATGCCGACCGCGAGGGCGGGCTGTTGGGGCTGGCGCTGTCCCCGGATTTCGCGAGGGACCGGTACCTCTACGCCTACTTCACCTCCGCAGGTGACAACCGGATCGCACGGTTCCGCCTCGAGGAGCGTGCCGGAAAGCTGGAACTGGGGCCGTCGGAGGTCATCTTCTCCGGAATCCCCAAAGCCTCCACGCACAACGGCGGGCGGATCCGGTTCGGACCGGACGGCCTCCTGTACGTCGGCACCGGCGATTCGCAGCGCCGCGGGCAGCCCCAGGACGTGAACGCCCTCGGCGGCAAGATCCTGCGCATCACACCGGAGGGACGCCCCGCGCCGGGCAATCCGTTCGGCGACAACCCGGTGTACAGCCTGGGCCACCGCAACGTCCAGGGGCTCGCCTGGGACAGCGCCGGCCGGCTGTGGGCCAGCGAATTCGGGCCCGACGTCGACGACGAGTTGAACCTGATCGTGCCCGGCGGCAACTACGGCTGGCCGGAAGTCACCGGCGCCCCGCGCCGCGCCGGCTTCCTCGACGCGAAGGTGGTGTGGCCATCGACGTCGGAATCCTCTCCCAGCGGGCTTGAGATCGTCGGCGACACGGCCTACCTCGGCGCGCTCCGCGGCCAGCGGCTCTGGGCCGTTCCCCTGGAGGGCGAATCCGCCGGTGATCCCGTGAGCTATTTCACACGAATGTACGGGAGGATCAGAAACGTCTCGCTGGCCCCGGACGGCCGCCTGTGGGTGCTCAGCAACAACAAAAACCCTGATTTTGTGCTGGTTTTGCAGCTGCCGGAGTAGCTCCCGGACCGCCTTCCGGTCCGATTTCACACTCCGCCCAAACTCGTGTAGAGTTTCATGTCGTTGCGGAGAACAACGCGGGAACAAAAAGACCGCGGTGAACGAAAACAACAGATGCACCTCTAGCTCAACTGGCAGAGCAATTGACTCTTAATCAATGGGTTCCGGGTTCGAGTCCCGGGGGGTGCACCACCAAAGAAAACCCCGTCTTCACTGGCCAAAGGCTGTGAAGACGGGGTTTTTTGCTCTGCACGAAATCACCCCAAGGGAAAGGTCATGGGACAACACGTACCAACCGTCGCCGGCCCCTTTACTCCTGCCGGAACCTGCGCATCAAGGCGGAGATCCACCCGGTCTTGATACGCGGCGCCAACCACGCCTCGAGGTCGCCGGCGCTCCAGGATGGTGCCCGCACCAGGATCAGTTCCCGGTCCTCACGGACAGCCTCAAGGATGCCGTCCTGACGGGCCAGCTTGCGGACCAGCCCATCGACCTTGAGTGAGTAGACGTGGGCGATTTCATCGCTCAGCCCGATCTCGAAGTCGATGCCGCCCGGCTCGTCGCGGACTTCCTCAATCTCGAAGGGCGGTTCCTCTTCCATCGGGGCGTCGGTGACTTCGGTGGGCCCGTTCAGCCGCTCGATGAGCCGCAGCGTGTAGTCCGCCATCCTGTCATCTGGTGACTCCCGGACCCCGTTGAGGGCAGCGCGTGCGTCAACCGTGGGGACGCCGGGCAGAAAGTTATGGTCCTCGCCCTTGCCGCTGACCAGGACTGGGTGGTTGTTGTAGGCGTAGCGCTTGATGGGATGGCGGACTACCTCCCAACGGGCCAGTGGTGCACGCTCCTGCACCACTGCCGCGACATAGGACACCAGCCCGTCCAGGAGCGTCAGGGACTCCACGGACAGCGTCGGCTCCTCCTCAAATGTGTACCGCTCCCATGAAGGCCACGCCTGCCGCGGCACGGAACCGGGGTCTGTAGCGCCGGGGGTGTCCAGGCTGGTGAAGCGCGACAGCATCCAGCGCCACAAGGGAACAAGGCTCTCCGGCGTCCCGTCGAGGAGCGCATCCGGGTCCTGGCCGTCGGCCACCAGCTGCTCCCGGAGTCGCTCCAGTGCCGGTCCGCGCTCGTCCAGAAACTCCTGCAGGGCGGCGGCGGCCTTGGCTTTGCTCAGGTCAAGATAGTTAGTCATGAAATCCCCCAATGTCGTTCTCGAAGAATACACAGCACGCGATGAGAGACGGCTTCTGTCCATTCAGGCACGCCGTTGCCTTGACAGGAGTTTGTGGCAGCAGGGGGCGGCGACGTCCTCCCCTGGGCCGGATGGCTTGCCACCCGGTCTCCGGAACGTAGACTCGGCGCATGTCTGGTCCTGGGGGAACACGAACAGTCCGCCGCACGGCGGAAACTCATTGTTGTCATACTGCTGACCGGCTGTCTGGCCGCCTGCGCCTACGACGGCGACGGCGACCCGCAGCTATCACCGTCCAAGGAGGCTGACGACCCGGCAGCGGTCCTCAGACGAGTTCCCAGATGACGGCCGGGATGGTTGGCGGCTGCGGCCGCAGGCAGCGCGCCCGGGCGGGGCCTACCGTTCAGGATTCACGCCGGACCGCTGCGGCCAGCTGGAAATGGATGGGAAGCGTCAGCTGCACCGGCGATGCCCCGACGGGCTCGTCGAGCAGCTCGTTGATCGAGGTCTGCCCTTCCAGCTGAACGGTCGGGTTTGTGTCCATCCCTTGAGCCTATGCGCAGCCGGTGCCCGGTCCGTTGAGGGACACGGAAACTGCCCGGACTCGGAAGGTGAGGAGTCCCGGGCAGGTCTTGCGGCGGCTGGAGCCCCGGCTTAGTTGGCCTCGACCGGCAGGCTGGGTTCCCCCGCGGGGACAATCGTCTTCACGTCAGTCGAGGAGATCCTGGTTGCCAGTTCCCTGACAACAGCCTGGAGCTCCTGCCGCAGGACATCGGGGTCGATGGAGGCGGCAGCAAGGACGGATCGTTCCATGTCCGCGGCTTCAGCAACCGCCTCGCGGCCCCGGTCGGTCAGGGACACAACATGGCTGCGGCGATCCGAGGTGCTCCGCTGCCGGGAGATGTGGCCGTGGGCTTCCAGCCGGCTGAGGGTCTTGCCCATGGTCTGCGCCTGTACGCGCACCAATTGGGCAAGTTGCGCCTGGGTCATGGGTCCGTTGACGGAGAGCACCTCCATGGCGATGACCCCGGCATGGGTCAGGCCAATGGCCCCCAATTTTTCATTCCAGGAGTGTTCAACAAGGCGTGCTGCCGTGGACAATAGGCGCCCAGTGGGCCAGCGATCCATATCAGGCATACCCAAGAGTATAGCGAGCATAAGATTCGGCGCTGCCACCTACGCTCATTAGGCTGGTATTTCGCCACCCCGGGACCACCCGGTGTCCACCCCGAGAAGGAGCACAACTTGTCTGAACGACTCATCCCCGGTGACACGGCGCCGGCATTCACGCTGCGGAACGCGGAAGGGCGGGAGGTCTCCCTCGGAGATTTCCGCGGCCGCAGCACCGTCGTCTACTTCTACCCGGCCGCTTCCACCCCGGGGTGCACGAAGGAGGCCTGCGATTTCCGGGATTCCCTGGCGTCGCTGCAGCAGGCCGGCTACGAGGTGGTGGGGATTTCCCCCGACCCCGCGGACAAGCTCGCCAGGTTCGCGGCCGCGGAAGGGCTCACCTTCCCCCTGCTGTCAGACCCGGACCACACCGTCGCCGAGGCCTATGGGGCCTGGGGTGAGAAGAAAAACTATGGCAAGACCTATGAAGGACTGATCCGGTCCACGGTGGTCGTCGACCCCGACGGCCGGGTCGCCGTCGCGCAATATAACGTCCGGGCCACCGGGCATGTCGCCAAACTCCGCAGGGACCTCAAAATCGACGTGTAGACCACGTGTTCACCCGCTGCGGGTGATGCGTGCAGGGTTTCTGGTGACCGCGGCCAATCCGAAGGAACTGATCTTCGGCATCGCGGCCGGCGTCGTGATTGGCAGCGCCACGCTCCCCTTCGGCATGGTTGCCGCAGCCGTGCTCACCTATACGGCGATCGCTCATCATCGCGGCGGTGCTCGTATTCATGGGCGCAGTCATGATCGGCAAAGGCCTCGCAGGCTTCTAGTTGTCGTTCATATCAGCGTGGACGCCCGTTCTTCTTAATGCGCGGGCGGACGCTCCCTGTCCCGTGAAATGTACAATGGAGGCTGGCATCCGCCCTCGACGGTCTGAGGACCCAACAGATGACGGGCGCCGCGCGCGAGTGGTGAAATTGGCAGACACGCAGGATTTAGGTTCCTGTGCCTTCGGGCGTGGGGGTTCAAATCCCCCCTTGCGCACACTAATGAGCCCCGGTCTTCGGACCGGGGCTCATTCCTTTTAAGCGCCTGATCGGCGGCTAATCCTGCGCATAAAAAAGAAATGTCATCCTGCACCCATCCGTTTCCCCGGACCCCGCGAATACCCATTGAGACACCAACCAAGGGTCGGTGCCCAACAAGTCGGAAAAGGGCCAAAGCGGCAACAGTTCGCCGCTGGCAACGATCGGCACAACAAAGGAGAAACCGAAATGCAGACCATCAAGCGCACGACTCTTTCCGTTGCAGGAATCGCTGCTGCAGCCATGCTCAGCCTCACGGCCTGTGGCGGAGCAGCCTCCACGGCACCCGCTTCCTCGGCTCCCGCCGCCACGCCGATGGCATCAAGCATGGCACCGTCGCCGTCCACCAGCTCGGCAGCAGCCATGGACCCGGCCGCCAACCTCGTAGGGGCAGGCTGTGCAGGCTACGCCGCCCAGGTCCCCAGCGGCGCCGGCTCCGTCTCCGGAATGGCCCTTGACCCGGTAGCGGTCGCGGCGTCCAACAACCCGATCCTCACCACCCTGACCGCCGCCGTGTCCGGCAAGCTCAACCCGAAGGTTGACCTGGTGGACACCCTGAACGGCAGCGAGTTCACGGTCTTCGCTCCGACGGATGACGCCTTCGCCAAGATCGACGCCGCCACGATCGAAACGCTGAAGACGGACGATGCCCTGCTCAGCAAGATCCTGACCTACCACGTTGTTCCGGGCAAGATCAGCCCGGACGAGATCGTCGGCACGCACGCCACGGTCCAGGGTGGTTCCGTGACGGTCACCGGCACCAAGGACGCCCTCATGGTCGACGACGCCAACGTCGTCTGCGGTGGCGTCATGACCGCCAACGCCACCGTCTACATGGTCGACTCCGTCCTGATGCCCAAGTAGGCAGCACCAAGCGCTCCTGCTGCGGTTCCAGCCTGACTCACTGGACCAACTAGGAGAATCGAAGGCCCGCACCGGTGGTGCGGGCCTTCGTTTTGTCCTCACAGCGAGCGTCCGGGCCGGTCAACTACAATGGCCGTGTTCCGCAGCCGGCGGTCCATCCAGTCCACCGAGGTGATACCCGAGTGCCCACACGTACAGTGTCCAGCCGTACCGCGCGCCCCAGCAATGCCAGTCCAGCGAGGGCCAACGGAGCGCGGACCCGTGCAGTGCGCCGCATCGCAGCCGGCGTCGGTGCAGTGCTGCTAATGCTGCCGCTCGCCGCCTGCACCGGAACGCCCGGACCGGGCCCCGGCTCGGCCACCGCCGCGCCCAGTTCCACCGCCGCCGCGCCCAGCGCCGTGTTCACCTTCGGCACCGCCTCGCAGCCGCTCGGGCTGGATCCCGCCGTCGTCTCCGACATCGAGTCCTACCGGATCACCCGCCAGGTCCTGGAAGGACTCGTCGGTGTCGACCAGACCACCGGAGAGCCCACGCCGCTGCTGGCCACCGAATGGACGACCAGCGACGATGGCCGCGCCTACACCTTCAAGCTCCGGGAGCAGGTGACCTTCCAGGACGGCACCGCCTTCGACGCCGCGGCCGTCTGCAGCAACTTCAACCGCTGGTTCAATTTCCCCGACACGCTGCGCCAGCAGGCGCCGGGGACGACTTTCAAGGGCGTCTTCAAGGCCCACGCCGATCAGGCGTCGCTCTCCATCTACAAGGGCTGCACCGCCGTGGCCCCGGACAACGTGACGATCGAGCTGACCCAGCCCTTCACCGGGTTCCTGCAGGCCCTCACGCTCCCGGCCTTCGCCATCTCCTCGCCCCAGGCCCTCGCGACCCGGAACGCCGACCAGCTGGACCAGAGCCGTGACGGCCAGCCCGTCTCCGGCTACGGGCTCCACCCGGTGGGAACCGGCCCGTACGTCTTCAGCTCCTGGGACCCGGACAGCATCACCCTCGCCAGCAACAAGGACTACTGGGGGGACAAGGGCCAGATCGGCACGATCAACTTCGTCACCTACGATCACACCCAGACCCGGATGCAGGCCCTGCTCGACGGCAAGATCGACGCCTACGACGCCGTGACCGTTGGCAACTTCGACCAGCTCGTCAAGCGCGGCAAACAGATCATCCAGCGGGATCCCTTCTCCGTTATGTACCTGGGCATGAACCAGGAGGTCCCCGTCCTGCAGAACCTCAAGGTCCGCCAGGCCATCGAAATGGCCCTGGACAAGGACACCCTGATCCGCAGGTTCTTCATTGACAACACCGCACAGGCCACACAGTTCGTCCCGCCCAAGCTCAGCGGCTTCAACAACAATGCCCCGTCCCTGGGCCACAATCCGGCCAAGGCCAAGGAGCTGCTCACCGAGGCCGGCTACCAGGGCGAGGAGCTGAAGTTCTACTATCCGCTCAACGTCACCCGGCCCTACCTCCCGACGCCGGAGAAGGTCTATGCGGAAATCAGCAAGCAGCTGACCGCCATCGGGCTGAACATCAAGCCGGTGCCGGTCGAATGGTCCGAAGGCTACCTCCAGCAGGTCACTTCCCCCGGCGACCACGCCCTCCATCTGCTGGGCTGGAACGGCTCCTACTCCGACCCGGACAATTTCGTCGGGCCGCTCTTCGGCGAGAACACCGGCGAGTTCGGCTATCAGGACCCGCAGGTCTTTTCCAAGATCGCCCGGGCCCGCGGCCTGCCGGACGGCAAGGAGCGGACGGAGCAGTACCAGACCATCAACGCGCAGATCGCCGCGACGGTACCCGCCGTGCCGATCGCCTACCCGATCTCGGCCCTGGCCCTGTCGGACCGTGTGCTGAAGTACCCGGCGTCGCCCGTTCTGAATGAAGTTTTCACGAAGGTCGAGCTAAAGCCTTGACGGACGGAGCCAATTTCAGTATGAGGCGGGTCCGGGGATATTCTGTGACAGCCAGACCCGCTGCTATCGGAGACTGATTGTGACTTTCATTTCCAAGACCCAACATGCCGACGTCGTCCTGATTGGCGGCGGCATCATGAGCGCCACGCTCGGTGCTTTCCTGAAGCAGCTTGAGCCGAACTGGACGATTTCCCTGTTCGAGAAGCTCGACGAGCCGGGTCTGGAGAGTTCCGGCCCCTGGAACAACGCCGGCACCGGACACGCCGCGCTGTGTGAGCTGAATTATTCCCCCGCAGCCAAAGACGGCTCCGTGGACCCCGCCAAGGCAATCCTCATCAACGAGCAGTTCCAGCTGTCCCGCCAGTTCTGGTCCCACCTCGTCACGAACGGCATGATCGGCTCCCCCAAGGGCTTTATCAACACCGTCCCGCACATGAGCTTTGTGATCGGCGAGGACAACACCAAGTTCCTGCGCACCCGCTACGAGGCGCTCAAGCCGAACCCGCTGTTCCGCTCGATGGAATACTCCGAGGACCACGCCCGGATCGCCAAGTGGGCCCCGCTGATCGTCAAGGGCCGCGACCCGAAGCAGCGGATCGCCGCCACCCGCGCCGCGGAAGGCACCGACGTCGACTTCGGTGCCCTGACGCGGGAGCTGACCACTTACCTCGGGAACAACGGCGTCGAGGTCAACTACGGCCACAACGTCTCCGGCATCAAGCGCGCTTCCGACGGCGGCTGGGACCTTTCGCTCAAGCACCCCCACTCCGGCGAGCACGGCTCCATCCACGCGAAGTTCGTCTTTGTAGGCGCCGGCGGCGGGGCTCTGCACCTGCTGCAGGCCTCCGGGATTCCGGAAAGCAAGGGCTACGGCGGTTTCCCGGTCTCCGGCCAGTTCTTCCGCTGCACCGACGAGACGCTTGCAAGCCAGCACAGCGCCAAGGTCTACGGCCAGGCCTCCGTTGGCGCCCCGCCGATGTCAGTCCCGCACCTGGACACCCGCTTCGTCAACGGCAAGCGCTCCCTGCTGTTCGGCCCCTACGCCGGCTTCTCCACAAATTTCCTGAAGAACGGCTCCTACCTGGACCTGCCGCGTTCCATCCGGCCCTCCAACATCATCCCGATGCTGGCGGTGGGCAAGGACAACATGGACCTCACCGCCTACCTGATCAAGGAAGTCGCCAAGCGGCACGGCGCCAAGGTCGAGGCCCTGCGCGAGTACTACCCCGCCGCCCAGGACGGCGACTGGGAACTCATCACCGCCGGCCAGCGTGTACAGATCATCAAGAAGGACCCGAAGAAGGGCGGCGTGCTGCAGTTCGGCACCGAAGTCATCGCCGGCCGCGACGGATCCATCGGCGCCCTGCTCGGCGCGTCCCCCGGCGCGTCCACGGCGGTGCCGATCATGATTGAACTGCTCCAGAAGTCCTTCCCGAAGCAGTTCAAGGGCTGGCAGCCCCGGTTCAAGGAGATGATGCCCGGCTATGGCATCAAGCTCAACGAGAACCCGGACCTCGCCGCCCGGCTCGAGGCCGACACGGCCAAGGCACTGCAGCTGGAACCGGTCAGCGCCGAGCGCAACTGACGCCCGCTCCGGGTTGCGGCCGGTTTGATCCCTTGGAAGCACGTCCGTCAACCCATCAGGAGACTTTGAGATGTTCCGGCTCGCAAAGCTGTCACTGGCCAACCGGGCCCTGATCGCGCTGGTGACCGTCTTCGCGTCGGTCTTCGGCGTGATCACAATGTCCTCGCTCAAGCAGGAGCTCATCCCGTCCATCGAGTTCCCGCAGATCACCGTCCTCACGTCGATGCCGGGCGCCTCCCCCGAAGTCGTGGACAAGCAGATCAGCAGCCCGCTGGAGACGGCGCTCAAGGGCGTGGAAGGCCTGGAGACGACGTCGTCCACCTCGCGCAACGGCGTCTCCCAGATCAGCCTGGTCTTCACCTATGGTTCGAACCTGGACCGTGCCCGGAACCAGATCGACCGTGCCATTTCCAATGCCAAGCGGTCGTTGCCGGACGACGTCCAGCCCCAGGCGATCGCCGGAAGCATCAGCGATTTCCCGATCGTGTTCCTCGCCGTCTCCTCGGACAAGCCGCTCAGTGAACTGAACGCCGATCTGGCCCGGCTCACGGTCCCGCGGCTGCAGAAGCTCGACGGCGTCCGCGGCGCCGAGGTGACCGGCGGCGCCACGCAGCACATCAAGATCCTTCCCCGCCCCGAGGCCATGGCGGCCTCCGGCGCGGGCATCCAGTCGATCAGCGAGGCCCTCAGCAACAACGGGGCGCTTGTTCCGGCCGGCACCATCGAGGAGCAGGGCAAGACGCTGTCGCTTCAGATCGGCAGCCCGGTCGATTCGCTCGACGCCATCAAGGCGCTGCCGCTGGGCGGCACCAGGAACTCCGCGACCGTTGGCAGCGTGGCCGATGTCAGCATCGCCGAGGACGCACGCACCTCGATCACCCGGACGAACGGCCAGGAAACCCTGGCCCTGTCCGTCACCAAGAAGCCCGAAGGCGATACCGTGGGCATCTCCAACGCGGTGAAGGACTCCATCCCCGAGCTGGAGGCCGAGCTCGGCTCCAATGCCCGGTTCACGCCGATCTTCGACCAGGCGCCGTTCATCGAGAAGTCCATCAAGGACCTCACCACGGAAGGCCTGCTGGGCCTGGGCTTCGCCGTCGCGGTGATCCTGGTGTTCCTGATGTCCGTCCGCGCCACCCTGGTCACGGCCGTCTCCATCCCGCTGTCCCTGCTGATCACCTTTATCGGGCTTTCGGCCACCGGCTACTCGCTGAACATCCTGACCCTCGGAGCGCTCACCATCGCGATCGGCCGTGTGGTGGACGACTCGATTGTGGTGATCGAGAACATCAAGCGGCACCTGAGCTATGGCGAGGCGAAGATCACCGCGATCCAGACCTCCATCCGGGAGGTCGCCGGTGCCATCACGGCATCGACCCTCACCACCGTGGCCGTCTTCCTGCCGATCGCCTTCGTGGCCGGCCTGGCCGGTGAACTGTTCCGGCCGTTCGCGCTGACCGTCACCATTGCACTGTTGTCCTCGCTGCTGGTCTCCCTGACCATCGTGCCGGTGCTGGCGTACTGGTTCCTCCGGAACCCCGCCGACAAGGGGGGCACCGCGGTGGAATCCTCTTCCCGGGAGATCGCGGCGAAGGCCCACGAGGCGGAGCAGCGCACCGTCCTGCAGCGCGGCTACCTTCCGGTCCTGACCAAGACGCAGAAGCACCCGGTGGTGACCCTGATCGCGGCCGTGCTGGTCCTGGGCGGCACCGCCGCCATGACGCCGCTGCTGGCAACCGATCTGCTGGGCAACTCCGGGGAAAACAGCATGACCGTCCGGCAGGCGCTCCCCGCCGGCACCAGCCTGGCCGAGGCCAACGCCTCGGCCGTCAAGGTCGAGGAAGTCCTGCGGGAGATCGACGGCGTCAAGGACGTCCAGGTCACCACCGGCAACGCCCAGACCGGCTTCTCCGCGCTGCTGTCGGCCGGGGCCTCGAACTCCAGCTTCACCGTGGTGACGGAGGAAAAGGCGAACCAGAAGAAACTCAAGGACACCGTCCGCAGCGAACTTGCCGGCATCCCTGAGGCCGGCAAGCTCACGGTGGGCTCGCAGCAGGGCGGCTTCGGCACGTCCTCGACCGTGGACATCACCCTCAAAGCTGCCACGACCGCGGATCTCCGGACCGCGAGCGATGCCATGGTCCAGGCCATGGACGGCGTCCCCGGCTCCTCCGAGGTGGCCACCAACCTGGCCGCCAGCCAGCCCGTCGTGCAGGTCAAGGTGGACCGGGCGAAAGCCGTCGCCGCGGGCCTGAGCGAGGAACAGGTGGCCGGAGTGCTCGCCTCGACCGTCAGCCCCATCCCGGCCGGAACCGTGCGGATCGACACCAACGACTACCCGGTCCGCATCGGCGAAGGCACCCGCTTCACCAGTATCGACGCCGTCCGCCAGACCCCGCTGCCGACGGCGGCCGGTCCCGTGCCCTTGGTGAGCATCGCCTCCGTGGAACAGGTCGACGTCCCCGTCTCCATCACCGCCAGCAACGGCCAGCGGACCGCACGGGTGTCCATCACACCGTCGGGCGCCAACCTCGGCGCGGTCAGCACCGAAGTGCAGGCCCGGCTCAAGACCGTCCAGCTGCCGCCCGGTGTCACGGCAGAGATCGGCGGCGCCACGACCCAGCAGGCGGAATCCTTCGCCCAGCTCGGACTCGCCCTGCTCGCCGCCATTGCGATTGTCTATGTGATCATGGTGGCCGCGTTCAAGTCGCTGATCCAGCCGCTGATCCTGCTCGTCTCGGTGCCGTTTGCGGCCACGGGTGCCATCGGGCTGCTGCTCATCACCGGTGTGCCGCTGGGCCTGCCGTCACTGATTGGCATGCTGATGCTGGTGGGCATCGTGGTGACGAACGCGATTGTGCTCATCGACCTCATCAACCAGTACCGCCAGCCGCAGAACGGCGAACCCGGGATGAGCGTGGCGGACGCGATCACCCACGGCGCCCGCCAGCGCCTCCGGCCGATCCTGATGACCGCGCTGGCCACCGTCTTCGCGCTGACGCCGATGGCCCTGGGCCTGACCGGCGGCGGGGGATTCATCTCGCAGCCGCTCGCCATCGTGGTGATCGGCGGCCTGATTTCCTCCACCGCCCTCACCCTGGTGCTGGTGCCGGTGCTCTACCGCCTCGTCGAGGGACGGCGCGAGCGGAAAGCCCTGGCCAAGGCCGGGCCCCGCGCCGGTTCCGGGAACGAGGCCGGGGCGGGTGCTGCCCGTTCCCGTGGCCGGGGCCGCCGGGCTGCCCCCGGGGCCGTCCCCGACGACTTTCCGGATGACGTACCCGACGACGCACGGGTCCCCTCGGGCTCGCATTAGCGTCCGCCGGTCCGCGGCACCCGTCAGATCCGGACCGCCTTGCGGCGGCGCGGGGCATGGGTGCTGTGGGCGGCCCGCGCCGGCGTCGTCAGCGGCCTGCTGGCCCCTGCCGTCAGTGCCCGGTGTCGGGGTCCGCTGGGGAGAGGGACGGGTCGCTGGCCACCCTGCGGGGAGATGATCTCGCGCGCCGGGTTGCCGACGTACGTCGCATTTTCCGGGACGTCCTCGCCTTTCATCAGGAATGCGTCAGCCTCGAGGGTCGAGCCGTCGCCCATGGTCACGCCGTAGTGGACGAAGGCTTCCACGCCCACCGTGCAGCGGTCGCCGAGGACAATCCGGCCGGATTTGAAGGTTCCGTCTTCCAGCGAATGGCCCTGGATGACAGTTCCTTCGTTGAGCGCGCAGTCATCACCGATGGTCACGAGGGTCTTCTCCGGTATGCCGCAGCCTGCATCGTAAAGCCGCTTGCCGACCTTGATGCCGAGCAGTCGCATGAACATCGACTTGAACGGAGTCCCGCCGAAGGGCGCTCCGGTCAGCAGCTTCCAGAGCAGTTCGTGCCGCCAGAAGTAGCGGTCGTAGATGGAACAATATTCCGGCTTCAGGCGGCGGAAGCCCATCACGGAGCGCTCCACCAGGATGGAGACCAGGGTGCTGAAGAGCATGAAACCGATCATGGCGCCGGACACCGCCAGCACGCCGATGTAGCCGTGCGCCGTCACGGCGACAGCACCGGCGAGCGTCCCGGTATACAACAGGAACCAGCGGAAGCCCAGGAATAGTGCCATGGTCCGGATGTTGTACCGGTTCTTCGCCGGGAGGAGCCGGTCTTTCGCCTCCTCCAGCTTGCTTTCATCGAATTGGGCGTCGCGCTGCACCGACCGGGGAATCTCGAACGGGGGTGAGCCCAGCAGGCCTACGTCCGACCTGGTGGGTCCGTCGATCGGAACCATCACTTTCGTTCCCAGCAGGCAGTTCTCCCCCACGCGGGCGCCGATCGGGAAGGTGATGTCGTTGCCGAGGAAGTTGCGGGCGGCGACGCTGACACGCGAGAGGCGGAATGAGGTGCTCGTGAAGTCGGCGTTCATCATGTTGAGACCGTCCGAGGCCATGGTTCCCGATCCTACGGTGCTCAGGAACGGCGACTCGTGGGCCACGGCCGGACCGAAGTTGGATCCGGTCTGCACCACTTTGCCCAGGTCGTAGCCCAGGGCCTGCAGGTAGTGCACGATGTAGGAGCTGTCGCCGAAGAGGTTCTTGTAGATGCCGGCGTTGGAGATCCCCGCCATCATCCGCTGCAGTGAATAGTGCACCCCGTACAGCGGATAGACCTTGTCCGGCGTGAGGAAGAGGTTCAGGAGCCGCGGAACGGTGAGGACAAAGATCAGTCCGCCGATCAGCCCGCCAATGAACATGAGCATCGTCACGGCCGCCGTGTCAATAAAGAACTCGAGGGCGCCCAGTTGCAGGTGCTCGGTGTCCAGATACGACGGCAGCAGGGCGGCCAGCCCGAGGACTCCGACCGGGAGGACGAGGACAAGGCGGTTGAACAGCTGGAGCAGGCTGAAGATGACCCGCCGGCGTGTGCTGCAGTTTGCGGCGGGAACCCTCCTGTAGTCGGTGCTCGTGCGTTCGGCGGGGGAACCGTGCCAGCTCTGTCCGTCGGGCACGGCCTGCCCCGTTTGCAGTGCCGAGGCATGCGCCAGCTGGCTGTCATCCCCCATCGAGGTGCCGATGTCGAAGGTGGTCTTCTCCGAAACCAGGACGTTCTTGCCAAATGTCACGGGGCCCTTTTCGAGGACCCCCGGGCGTGCCCGGTAGCAGAGGAAGAAGGAGTTCTTATGAATGACGGTATTGTCGCCGATGGTGAGCAGGTCCGTGCAGACGGGCACCGTCCGGGAGAAGATCACCACCCCTTTGCCGATCTTCGCCCCGAGGAGCCGCAGGTACAGCACGTAGATCGGTGAGCCTGCAAACAGTGCGAGCGGATTGGCCCGCGTCAGGGTTTTGACAGCCCAGAACCGGACGTAGGCGAGGCTCCAGATGGGAATCAGCCCGGGCTTCCATCTCCCCACCAGAACCCATTTCACGAGGACCGGGGTCAGGGACAGGATCAGGAAGGTCGCGATCCCGAAGCCGATGGACCGCAACCACATTTCGAGGGGCGTGGTTCCCCCGGACACCCATTCGAAGCCGAACACCAGCAGCCAGGCGGCGTACGTGGTGTAGCCCAGGAACACGAGCAGCTGAATGGCACCGCAGAGAAAGTATTCGAAGGAGCTGGCGCGGGGCAACGTTGCCGGCGGCGCAGGGTCGGCCCCCGGCACGGCCGGGATCAGTTCTGCTTCGATGCTCCTTGCCTGGAGGCACTCGGCCAGCTGACGCACCGTCGGGTGCTGATAGACGTCCTGCATTGCCGCGGGCGGCAGCCCGGTTTCTTTCCGGAGACGGGCGCAGAAGTGTGCCATCAGCAGGGAGTCGGCGCCCAGGTCGTTAAAGAAGTGCGCGTCCGTCGACACTTTCTCCAGGCCCAGCACGGCCCCAAGCTGTTCCGCCATGGCCTCCTCGGCCTCCGTGGCCGGCGCTGTATAGGACCCGTCGCCGGCCAGGCTGAGCCGGTGCGTCGGCTGGGGCAGGCGCTTCCGGTCCACCTTGCCGCTGGCCATCATGGGCATGGACTCCAGCTGTTCAAAATAGCCGGGAACCATATAGCCGGGAAGCCGGGTGCGGAGCATCTGCCGGATGTCACGGGCATCGATGCTCATCACGTCCTGGCGGAGGGTGTAGTAGGCGGCGAGCTCCACCGATCCGCCCTCCGGTTCAAAGGTCTGAACCACTGCCTGGGCGATCCCCGGAAGCTGCAGCAGGAACGATTCAATCTCGGTCAGCTCGATGCGGTATCCGCGAATTTTGACCTGGGTGTCGATCCGACCGAAGTATTCGATCTCCCCCGCGACATTTATCCGGCCCAGGTCCCCGGTACGGTAAATGCGGCCGGAGGGATTGTTTCCTATCCCCAGGAAATCCGGAATGAACGCCCGCTCGGTCAGATCCGGACGGTTGACGTAGCCCCGCGCCAGGCCCACGCCTGCGAGTCCGATTTCCCCCGATTCTCCGGGCGGCAATGCCCGGGACTCCTGCGGATCCAAAATGACCGCCGAGTAGGTGGGCAGGGGCACCCCCAGCGACACCGGCCTGTCGGGGTCAAGGAGTGCCCACGTGGCAGTGACGGTCGCCTCGGTGGGGCCGTAAACATTCAGGAAGCGGCGGCCGGGGCGGTGCCAGCGGATGACGAGGTCCCGCGGGCACGCCTCACCGGAGACCAGCAGGAACCGCAGTCCCGGCAGGTCCTCGTCAAGGGTCGCCAGAAGGGTCGGAACACAGCAAAGGGCGGTGACGCGCTTCTCTTGCAAGTATTCAGCCAGCTCTGCCCCCAGCAGGCTCGGTCCGCCCGGCTTGGGCACCAGGGTGGCCCCTGCCATCCAGGAGACCCAGATTTCCTCCACGGAAAAATCAAAGGCGATCGTCATTCCCTGGTAGACCCGGTCCCTGGACTCAATGCCGTAATACGCGGACGCAACACGGACAAAATTGCAGATGCTGGCCTGCTCCACGGCCACGCCCTTCGGCCTTCCGGTCGAACCCGAGGTGTAGATAATGTAGGCCAGTTCATCCCTTTTCCCGCCCATCTCCACCCCGTTCAACCGTGAGGGGTCTTCCGAGTCGACATGCGCCTGCACATGGTCAAGGCAGACGGTCTGGGCGGCGACTTCCGGCAGCAGGTCCTTGAGATGTGACAGGGACAGAACCACAGCCACATCGGCGTCCTCAACAATGTACTTGAGGCGGTCAGGGGGGAACCCCGGGTCCAAAGGCACATAGGCCGCGTGGATCTTCAGCACCGCCAGCATCGCCACGTAGGCGCGCCACGGCTGATCGAACAGCAACGCGATGCGATCCCCAGGCCGGGCTCCGCAGGCCAGGAGGTGGCGGGCCAGCTGATTCGCCCGCGCATCCAGCTCCGCGTAGCTCAAGACGACATCCCCCGCGTCCACGGCAATCTGGCCGCCCAGTCCTTCGTCACGCAACCGGTCACAGCGATCCTCGAAGAGCTGGTCCAGCCGCTCGCCCTGCTGCCAGCGGGCGGTCTGGTCGGGAGTGGCCGATGTCAGGACCGATCCCTCCACCGCACCGCCGTCCGAGAAGATCTTGCCGCGCAACTCAGCGGGGGCGGTGGCGCCACTCTGGACCTTCACCTTTTTACTCATGTTGCCTCTTTCGCATGACGTGACGTGTCGCGGACAAACCGCTGATTCCCTCGGGACTCCGACCTGCCGGCCGTGGCCGGATGATCCGCCGCGCCGTCAGCTGCCCCGCGACGCGGGACTGGTCGCCAAACCGCGGAGGTCATAGCCCCACCGGATGTCGCGGTCCAAGGGACGGTCGTGGGACAGCGGGGGGACGGACCGGGCCGGATCCTCCGCTGCCGGGGCCATGCCAAACGCCAGCCGGACGGCGCGCTCGGCATCGGCGAGCTGATCGGCGCCGGTAATGGCCGCCACATAGGTCTCCGATATTTCGACCAAATCGACGTCGATGCCGGCTTCTGACAGCGTCCACAGGAAGGTGCAGACGACATCCGGCGAGGACCGCATGCCCACACCGGTGACCGACACCCGGCCGACTTCACCGCGGTGCTGCAGGCCCTCGAATCCGATGGTTCCCTGGGCAGCGCCGAGCACGGCGAGGGCGGGAGACGCCTCCAGTGCCGGCACAATCAAGGCCACGTCAGAACGCCTGGAACCGGAATTTGCCGCGCTCTGGACGATGGTCTGAACGTTCACCCCCGATCGTGACAGCACGTGGAACAGCCGCGCCATGCTGTCCGGTTTCTCCGGCACTCCCATAACGATGACTTTTGCGGCCGAATTGACTCCGCCGACGCCGGTCACGACGGGCTGCTCCCGCACGGGCTTGCGGAAGGGGTGGCGGTCGAGGCCGGGCAGGATCAGCGTTCCCGCAGCCGGCACGAACGAGGACCTGACATGGATGGGAATGCCGAACCGGCGGGCGTATTCAACGCACCTCAGGTGCAGCACCTTGCACCCGGAGGCCGCGAACTCAAGCATCATCTCGCTTGAGAGGACACTGATCTTGCGGGCCTTCGGGACAATGCGCGGGTCCGCGGTGTAGACGCCGTCCACGTCCGTGTAGATCTCGCAGATCCCGGCACCCAGTGCCGCGGCCAGTGCCACGGCGGTCAGATCCGAACCGCCCCGGCCGAGGGTGGTGACCTTCTTGCCCTTCTTCGTCCGGCCTTGGAATCCCGCCACGATAGGGATTTCCCCGCGGGCAAGGCAGGTGCGGATGCGGTCGGGTCGGACGTCGGTGATCTGCGCTTTGCCGTGAACGTTGTCGGTGATGAGCCCCGCCATACTGCCCGTGAAGGTGACGGGTGCCTGGCCGAGGTCTGCCAGGGCGATGGCCAGCAGGGCCGAGGACACGAGTTCGCCGGTGCTCAGCAGGGCATCAAGGTCGCTGGGGCGCGGCCGAGGGGACACCCCGGCGGCGAGGTCGCACAGTTCGTCGGTGGTGTCCCCCATGGCGGAGACCACGGCTACTACCTGGTAGCCGTTGTCCCGTGTCTTGGCTATCCTCCGGGCAGCTCGAAGGATTCCCGAAGGATCCGCCAGGGACGAGCCGCCAAACTTCTGGACGACGACGGACCCCTGGGGAATCGTGTTGTCTCTTTCGTCTACCACGAGCCGGAACCCAACGGTCGTGCCGGAGATACCGACAATCGCTCCGGGAATTCCGGCGTGGTCTCCGGTCCAGCCGAGAAATGCCGCAACTCCGGGGCGGGTGCTGCGCTGAGTCCAATGTGGTTAGGCGCTGCTTTGTGGGTGCTCATTTGCCGTTCCTAAAATCTGATCGGTCGCTTGTAGCTGTTTAATTCCCTGTGCAACATTTCCTAGGCAATGGACTTCACCGCGACCTTCCCGCCGGCCACGGACTCGGCGGCGTCGGCCAGAATGTCGAGTCCCCGCGACAGCTCGTCGGCGTCGATGGTCAGCGCAGGCATCGTCTTGATGACCTCGCCTTCGGGCCCGGAAGTCTCCACCAGGAGGCCGCGGGCAAACGATTCGGCTGCGATCTTCCCTGCCATTTGGTGGTCGGGGTAGTAGATGCCCGCGAGCAGGCCCCGGCCCCTAACGCGGGCGCCGTCGGTTCCCGCTGCGATCTGTGTCAGCCCCTCGTGCAGCTGCGAAGCAAGACCCGCCACCTTCGACTCGATGGTCCGGTCCCCCCAGTAACGCTCCAGGGCCGCCGTTCCCGTGACGAACGCCGGGTTGTGTCCGCGGAAGGTTCCGTTGTGTTCACCCGGCTTCCAGATGTCGTGCTCCGGCTTGAAGAGCGTCAAGGACAGTGGCAGCCCGAAGCCTGAAATGGACTTCGACAGGCAGACGATATCGGGAGTTATGCCGGATTCCTCAAAGCTGAAGAACGTCCCTGTACGTCCGCATCCGGCCTGGACGTCGTCAACAATGAGCAGGATGCCGTGCTGGCGGCACAGTTCCGCCAGGCCTTGGAGCCAGGAGGCGCGGGCCGCTCTGAGCCCGCCCTCTCCCTGGACGGTTTCGACGATGACGGCGGCGGGTTTGTCGACGCCGGAGCCGCTGTCCTCCAGGGCGTGGCGTAGCCACAGGAAATCCTCCGCCTGGCCCTCAAGGAATCCGTCATAGGGGAAGCTGGATGTGTTCGTGAGCGGAACGCCGGCGCCCGCCCGCTTCATGGAATTGCCCGTCACCGCCAAGGATCCAAGGGTCATCCCGTGAAATGCATTCGTGAAGCTGAGGATTTGGGTCCTGCCGGTCACTTTTCGGGCAAGCTTCAAGGCAGCTTCCACCGAATTAGTTCCGGTTGGTCCGGGAAACATGACTTTATAGTCGTACTTCCTGGGCTTCAGGATCAGCTCGTGGAATGTTTCGAGAAAGCGCCGTTTGGCGACTGTTTTCATGTCGAGGGAATGGACGATTGCTCCGGAGAGGAGATATTCGACGAGCGGTCGAAGCAGGTCGGGATTGTTGTGACCGTAGTTGAGTGCCCCTGCGCCGGAAAAGAAATCGAGGTAGTCCCTGCCGTCCTCACTGAAGAGGGTGCTGCCGGATGCGCGGTCGAAGACCGTATCCCAGGTGCGGCAGTAGGTGCGGACTTCTGACTCTAGGATTTCAAAAATATCCATCAGTATTTTTCCTTCGTTCTATTCCCCGGCCCACATACGGCTCAGACATCCGGAAATCGGTCACGGGCAACAATGGATTGCGGCAGCAGTGCCGCAGTCAGGAAGCGTGACCGGTAATGATTCCAAGCTATGTAACGCCGCTAAGTTACGGATCCGTAGGCCGTACTCGAATCCTTGATCGATATCCGGCCGGGTCTACTTAGCTGTACTTACCCCGCAAGACGTCCGAATCAAGTAGTCGGGGATCAGGCGGAAGGCGCAGCCCACCGGGCCCTTCGCCGCGCAGCGGGGCGGGGCCGCCCCTGTCCAGGTGCCGGGAAGTCAGCCGCGCGGGGCCAGTGCGTAGGTGGCGGTGGCGTAGGCCAGGGCGGCGGACATTTCCTTGAGCAGGTCCGCGTTGGTGTTGCTGATGGTGTCGCAGGCCTCGTGGTAGCAGGAGTCAAGATCCTTGCCGGCCACGCCACCGTAGGCCTGCATCTGGGCTTTGGTCTTGTTTTTCACGTCGCCGCTGAACAGCCCGCCGCCGGGGATGCCGGCCTGCAGGAACGGTTCGTAATCGGACCCGCCGTCAAAGGGCGTGGTCTCCGCCGGCAGCGAGTTCTCCTCAAAGAACCGGAAGAAGACGTCCTCGATCTGTTTTGAACCCGACGGCCCGGCCTGCTTGAAGTCCGACCCGTCGCCGTCGTGGACGGACCGCACCCCGTTCGGGGAGGCCAGCATGTCCACGTTCAGGTTCGCCGCGGTCTGCTCTTTCTCGGACCGGCTCAGCTCGTCGACGTAGTGCTGGGAACCGTAGAGGCCGTCCTCCTCGGCCCCCCAAAACGCGAACCGGACCCGGTTGGCCGGGGTGATGCCGCTCTCTTTCAGCCAGGCGGCGATCTCAAGCATCGCCGCGACCCCGCTGGCGTTGTCGTTGATCCCCGGACCCTCACGCACCGAGTCCAGATGGCCGCCCACCACGATGGTGTTCTCGGCGCTGCCGCCGGTGTCGGCGAGGATGTTGAAACTCTTCACCTGTTTGCGGTTCTTGCCCTCGCCCCGGAAAGTGAAGGCCTGCCGGACCGGGGTGTACCCGGCGGCGCGCAGCTGGTCCTCGACGTAGCGGGCGGATTCCTCATAGCCGGAGGTCCCCGAGGCGCGGTTGCCGTCATTGTCATCCGCGATGCGCTGCAGCGCCTTCAGGTGTTCCACCATGCCCCGGCCCTTGAACTCCTCCAGGACCGCACGGGCGTCCACCCCACCCGCCGGATCCAGCCGCGAGGCGGTGCATCCCGAGAGCACGAGGCTGATTGCGAGCAGGATGGCGGCGGCCGCAGCCGTTCCGGTGCTTTTCATCATGTGGGTATCCTCCAGGCTACGAAGATAACGCCCAGGCCGTTCCAGAGAAAGCCTCTGCCCTGGGTGGAGCGGCTCCCTTCAGCGTTGAGGTTGCCTCCGGCACCCCGTCCGGCCCGCGGCAGCGCAGCCGGGGGAATATTCGGACCCGGTGGACGTTATACCGATCGATAGATGCAAATGCATGTATATCGGCTATAGTTGAAGCAGCTCCCGGAAGTCTCCGGCCACGGAAAGGCACATCATGCAGATCGGCGTATTCAGCGTCAGCGACATCACCACCGACCCCACCACGGGCCGCACGCCTACGGAGCACGAACGCATCAAGGCGTCCGTGGCGATCGCCAAAAAAGTCGAGGAAATCGGGATGGATGTCTTCGCCCTTGGCGAGCACCACAACCGGCCGTTCTTCTCGTCCTCCCCCACCACCACCCTGGCCTACATCGCCGCCCAGACGGAGCGCATCATCCTGTCCACGGCCACCACGCTCATCACCACCAATGACCCGGTGAAGATCGCCGAGGACTTCGCCATGCTCCAGCACCTGGCCGACGGGCGCGTGGACCTCGTCCTGGGCCGCGGCAACACTGCCCCCGTCTACCCCTGGTTCGGCAAGAACATCCAGGACGGCATCGAACTCGCGATCGAGAACTACAGCCTGCTGCGCCGCCTGTGGGACGAGGACACCGTCAACTGGTCCGGCAAGCACCGCACGCCGCTGCAGAACTTCACCTCCACCCCGCGCCCGCTCGACGGCGTGGCCCCCTTCGTCTGGCACGGTTCGATCCGCACGCCGCAGATCGCGGAAGTCGCCGCCTACTATGGTGACGGTTTCTTCGCGAACAACATCTTCTGGCCCAAAGAGCACTACCAGCAGCTGATCGGCCTGTACCGCGAACGCTACGAGCACTACGGCCACGGCAAGGCCGACCAGGCGATCGTGGGCCTCGGCGGACAGTTCTTCATGCGGAAGAACTCGCAGGACGCTGTGAAGGAGTTCCGCCCCTACTTCGACAACGCCCCCGTCTACGGCCACGGGCCGTCGCTCGAGGACTTCACCTCGCAGACGCCGCTGACCGTCGGCAGCCCGCAGGAAGTCATCGAAAAGACACTGACCTTCCGTGAATACTTTGGCGACTACCAGCGCCAGCTCTTCCTCATCGACCACGCCGGCCTGCCGCTGAAGACCGTGCTGGAACAGCTGGACCTGTTCGGCGAAGAGGTCCTGCCGGTCCTGCGCAAGGAATACGCCGACAAGACCCCCGCCCATGTCCCCGAACCGCCCACCCACGCCGGCCGCGTCGCCGCATCCCTGGCCGCCGCCGGCCAGTCCCCCAGCGACGCCGCCAGCCACGCCGGCACCCAGGGCGTGTGATGTCCACCAAGACCTCCGAGTCGCCGGTGCGTCTGGCCGCGGAAACCTGGGAATCCCTGTTCCGCGCCCAGGTGGCGGTCATGCGCCGGCTGCAGACCGGCCCCGCCTTCAAGGGCCTGGCCATCAACGAGTACGACGTGCTCTTTACGCTCTCGCGCTGTCCCTCCGGCTGGCTGCGCCAGAACGAGCTCAACGACCATGTGCTGCTGAGCCAGTCCAGCCTGAGCCGGCTCGTGGAGCGCCTCGAAAAGCGCGGCCTGGTGGAGCGGATGCCGGCTCCCGACGACGGCCGCGGCGTCCTGGTCAAGCTCACCGAAGCGGGCTGGGACCTCCAGAGGCAGATCGGCCGGGAGCACGTCCGTGACATTGCCGCCCTGGTGGTTCCGGCGCTGACGGCGGCCGAGCAGCAGGAGCTGCTGCGTCTGACAGAGAAGCTGCGGGCCTCGGTGGCGGCGCGCTCATAGGACCGAGTTCGTCCTTCCCGGGAAGATTTGCGCCGGGCCGGGAACAGGTCACCGCTGCCGCGCGATTGGCATAGGCGGCCACCGCCCGCAGTTCCGCCAGCGTCAGGCCTTCCAGCCGTCGCCTGCCGCCCGCACCAAGGGCACCCAGTTGGGAGAGACCGGAGTCGAGGGCTGCCATGTAGGAGTCACCGGCGCCGTGTCGGCAACGGCGACGGGCTCGGCCGCCATTTCCACCCTCCCATGACGGGACAGGATGACCGGTCCGGAGGCTCCCCGCGTCAGGGCCACGATCGCCGGGCCGAGTCCCAACCATGCTGCCAGGGTTTCCTCCGGATTTTGGTCCGGGTAGGGCCAGCGCAGGTCTTCATCGCTGGCTTTGACAACATCGCTGGCTGCGACGAAGCGTTCCGCCTGTCGGCGCGCTGCGGCCGCGTCGGGGCTGATGGCGGGCCGGCAATTGGGATCGTAGCTGATCGTTGCGTGCCCACCGGCTGCCCTGACGATGTCCAGCGTGGCCTGGTCCCCCGGCGGCAGCGCCGCAGCGATTGATCCGGTGTGGATGTGGGTGGAATCCCGGATGGCCGTCAGGGCCCGCAGGGAGGTGTTGCTGACGTCCCAGGTGACGGAGAACGTGTAGTCGGCGGCGCCGTCGGGCCCCAGCGTTGCGAGGGCCGTCGACGACGGTGAGGTTCCGCCGTTGATCACGTGAACTCCGTTCGACCGGAGGTGCTCTCCGATCAGGAGCCCGTGCCGGTCAGCGGCAAAACGGGTCACCAGGCTCGTTTGCAGGCCAGTCGCGCTGCCCCCACCGCCACATTGAGGGGGCTGCCGCCCGGGTGGACCTGGACCGCCTCCGGCTGCCGGGGGTCGCTGATGATGTCGACGAGGGACTCGCCGATGACGACCACCGTGTCTTCGTGGGCTGGCATGGCTGCCTCCTTCGGGTCTTCTGGTCAGCGGCCCGGGTAGACGACGGCTTTGAGCTGTCCGGGCTGCCTGCCGGCTTTGAGTGCATCTTCGGAATCGGCCAGGGCGAACCTGCCGGTGACCAGGATGTCCAGGTCCACCTTGCCGTCCGCGATCAGCTGGATGGCCAGCGGCCAGGTGTTGGTGTAGCGGAAGACGCCGGAGAGCCAGATTTCCCGGTTCTGGATGTAGGAGACGGGGAGTTCGACGTCGTCGGCCCCGAGCCCGACCAGGATGACTTTCCCTGCCGGTCCGACGGCTTTGATGCCGGAGCGGACGGCCTGCGGGGCGCCGGAGGCGTCGATGAAGGCGTCGACGTCGAGTCCTTCGACACTGTCCGTCCTGGCGTTCAGGGCGTGGGTGGCGCCGTATTCCAGGGCGAAGGCCAGCCGGTCCTCGGCGATGTCGGAAATATAGATTTCGGTGGCGCCGTAGGCTCGGGCGGCCTGGGCGGCGATGATGCCGATCGGGCCGGCGCCGGCGATCAGGACGCGGCTGCCCGGCCTGATCCCTGCGCGTTCACAGGCCCAGAGGCCGACGGAGAGCGGTTCGATGAGGGCTGCCGCCTCGTCGCTGACACTGTCCGGGATCTCGTAGGCGAAGTCGCCCTGGATTCTCACGTATTCGGCGAAGGCGCCATCGACCGGCGGCGTGGCGTAGAACTCGATGTCGGGGCACAGGTTGTACCGGCCGGCCCTGCACTGCTTGCACGTGCGGCAGGGCCGCTGGGGCTCGACGGCGACGCGCTGACCGATGCGGGCGGCGTCCACGGCGCTTCCGACGGCGGCGATCCGTCCGGAGAGTTCGTGGCCGAGGATCAGCGGGTGGTCCAAGACGTAGTCGCCGATCCGGCCGTGCTCGTAGTAGTGGACGTCACTGCCGCAGACACCGACGGCGGCGACCTGCACCAGGACCTGGTCCGCTTCCAGCTGCGGGACAGCCAGGGTTTCCATGGCCATGTCACCCTGGCGTTTCAGGACGGCGGCGCGCATCGTGGCCGGTACGGCCGGGGGCCCGGGGGTGCGGGCCGCTGCGGTTGATGTTGTCATCGAAGTTCTCCTATTTCTGTACGGATCGGGGGCGGTGGCCGGTTACTTGACGGCGCCGAGGGAGAGGCCCTGGACGAGTTTGTCCTGGGCGGCGAAGCCGGCGAACAGCACCGGCAGGGAGACCACAACGGCGGCCGCGCAGACCTTTGCGAGGAACAGGCCCTGGCCCGAGACGAAGCCGGTAAGGAAGACCGGGGCGGTGCCGGCGACGACGCCGGTGAGGACCCGGGCCAGGAGCAGTTCGTTCCAGCTGAAGATGAAGCAGATCAGGGCGGTGGCGGCGATGCCGGGCATGGCCACCGGCGCGACGACCTTCCGGAGCGTCAGCAGCAGGCCCGCGCCGTCGATCTGGGCGGCCTCCAGCATTTCGACCGGCACTTCGTCGAGGAAGGAGCGCATCATCCACACGGCGATGGGCAGGTTCATCGATGTGTACATCAGGACCAGGAACCAGATGTTGTCCAGCGCGCCGATGTTTTTGGCGACGAGGTAGAGCGGCAGCACCGCGGCAACGACGGGCATCATCTTGGTGGAGAGGAAGAAGAACATCACGTCGGACCACTTCTTCACCGGCCGGATGGACAGGGCGTACGCCGCCGGGATCGCCAGTAGCAGCACCAGGACGGTGGAGAAGACCGAGGCGGTGGCGGAGTTAATCAGCGACGGCCACGGGCTGACACCGGATGTTGCCCCGAAGAACTCCTGGTATGCGTCCAGGGTGAGGGGGGCGGCGATGGAGGGCGGGTTGGTCGCCGCGTCCGTCTCCGAGTGGAACGAGGTCAGGATCATCCACAGGACCGGCACGGCGAACAGCAGGGCCAGCAGCCAGGCCGCGATGCCGGCGGCCGTGTTGTTCCGGGTGGGGTCCATGCGGGACTTGCCGCGGCGCCGGGGACCGGTGGTGCGGGCTTGCGGGCCGGGGACGGACGCCCGGGGCTCGGTGGGGGTGAGCGTGCTCATCGTGCTGCCTCCTTCTTGAAGAGCGAAAATACGGTGCGGAGTGCGAAGGTCGCCACGATGATGGTGCCGATGACCACCACGACGCCGGCGGCGGATGCCAGGCCGTATTCGTTGGCGTAGTAGAACGTCTCGTAGATGGCGTAGGGCAGGTTGGCCGTGCCCAGGCCGCCGGAGGTGAGGGTGAAGACGGCGTCGAAGTTCTGGACGATGTAGATGGCCCCGAGCAGCCCGCCGAGTTCCAGGTACTGCCGCAGGTGCGGCAGAGTGAGGTGGTGGAAAATTCCCCAGGGAGTGGCACCGTCCATCTGGGCGGCTTCGACGGTGTCCATGGGTCGGGACTGCAGACCGGCGAGCAGGATGAGCATCATGAACGGTGTCCACTGCCAGACCAGGGAGATGATGATGGCCAGCAGGGGCGCCGAGGTCAGCAGGTCCGTCTGGGGCGGGGTGTCGCTGCCGAAGAGTGACCAGAGCCAGGTGAGGGTGCCGTTGATCAGGCCGTAGACGGGGTTGAGGATGGCGTGCTTCCAGATGAGCGCCGCAGCCACCGGCACCACGAGGAATGGTGCGATCAGCAGGGTCCGGGCCAGTCCGCGGCCGATGAACTTCTTGTCCAGGAGCAGGGCCAGTCCCAGGCCGAGGACCAGGCTGGCCAGGACCACGGAGACGGTCATGATGATGGTGGTGACGATGGCCTGCTGGAAGTAGGGATCGGTCAGGACCTGGACGTAGTTCTCGACCCCGGCGAACCCGGTGGTGTCCGGGCTCATGCTGTTCCAGTTCATGAACGAGATGACCAGAGTCACCACGAACGGTAGCTGGGTGACGATGATGAGGAAGATCAGGGCCGGCAGCAGCGGTGCACGCCGTACCCAGGCCACAGCCCGTTCCCGCGCCCTGGGATCCCTGGAAGGTATGGCTGTGGTGCTCCCGTGCCGGGAGACGCGCGCCGTTGCGTTTGTCATGATGTTCTCCTGCGGTTGGGTTGTTACTTCTTGTACTTGTCGCCGACTTTTTGGGCGGCTTCCTGTCCCTGGGCCACCGCGTCGGCGACGGTTCCCTGGCCGGCGATGGCGGAGCTGACACCCTGGGAGACCCTGGTGCCCAGGGCGGCGAACTCGGGAATCCCGACAAACTGGATGCCCACAGCCGGACGCGGCTGCACACCGGGGTTGGTCGGATCGGCGTTCTCGATGGCGAAACGTTCGGCTTTGAAGAACGGCGCGGCCTGCTGGAACTCGGTGTTCTCGTAGGTGGAGATGCGCTTGCCGGACGGGACCTTGGACCAGCCGAGTTTGGATGCAACGAGTTCCTCGTACTTCTTCGAACTGGCCCAGGCGATGAACTTCCCGGCGGCATCCTGTTTCTTGGACGCCGCCTGCACGGCCCAGGACCAGGTCCACAGCCAGCCGGAGGACTTGGTTTCCTTCACCGGGGCCTGGGCGTAGCCGATTTTGCCCTTCACCGGTGAGGCCTCGGCTTCCAGGGCGCCGGCCGCGGAGGTGGCGTCGTACCACATGGCGACCTTGCCCTGGCTCATGTTGTTCAGGCACTCGGTGAACCCGGCCTGCGCGGCCCCCGCCGGTCCGTGGTCCCGGACCAGTTTGGTGTAGAACTCGACCGCCGCGGTAAATTCCGGGGCGTTGACCTGCGCGTTCCAGTCCTTGTCGAACCAGGTTCCGCCGAAGGTGTTCACCACCGTGGTCAGCGGCGCGAAGACCTGGCCCCAGCCGGGCTGGCCGCGCAGGCAGATCCCCTTCATGCCGGGCGCTGCACCGTCCACCTTCGAGGCGAGAGCGGCGACCTCTTCCCAGGTCGGCTTCTCCGGCATCGTCAGGCCCTTGTCCTCAAAGATGTCCTTCCGGTACATCAGGAAGGAGGATTCGCCGTAAAACGGTTCGCCGTAGAGCTTGCCGTCTTTGCCGGTCAGCGACGCCGTGTAGGCCGGCAGGATGTCGGCCTGGTTGAACTCGGCATCCTTGGCCACATGGTCCAGCGGTGCCAGCCACCCGTTGGCGGAATAGAACGGGATCTCGTAGTTGGACAGTGACGCCACGTCGTACTGGCCGGCCTGGCTCGAGAATTCCTGGCTGATTTTGGCGCGGACGTCGTTTTCGGGCAGGACGGTGTAGTTGACCCTGATGCCGGTTTCCCTGGTGAAGTTATCCGCCGTGAGCCGCTGCAGGTCCTCCATCTGGGGGTTGTTGACCATGAGGACATTGATGGCGTTCGGGTCTCCTGCGGAGTTGCCGCCGCCGGCACCTGCACAGGCCGAGGCGCTGAGCGCCACGCACAGGGCACCTGCGGCCAGTGCGGCGACGCGTGTTTTTGCGCGCATTCAAGGACTCCTTTGTTCTTCGGGGGATGCGATGCGACCTGCACTCCGACTGCTGTGTCGGGGTGCGGCGCCGGGAGCGGGACCGGGGCTGGAAGCCTGGGTGCCTCGCTGGTGTTCCTCAACATTAGGCCTGTGGGACAGGGCACAACTAGCGCCGTGGTTGCCAGTTTCTGATACTAATTTTCCTGGCCTGCCCGCAGCGGGGCGTTACCCTAGGAGGAGGCAGCCGGAATGCTGTCCACATTTCACAACCCCATTTCAGGGAGGACCACGATGAGCGCGGACCCCGGCGACGGCGCAGGCACCATGGACAGCGCAGCGGCCCGGCTCGCGGAACGGCTCCTGGGCATGCGCGCCAACCGGGAGGTCATCCCGGAGGACCCCAACCATTCAGTCCGGTGGCACGAGCACGACTATCCCAGCCCGGTGGCACGCTGGAACTACCACCCGGAATACGAACTGCACCTGATCCGGAAAGGCACCGGAAAATTCATCGTGGGAGACCACATCGGCACCTTCGAGGCCGGACACGTGGCCCTGGTGGGACCGGGATTGCCGCACGACTGGGTCAGCGACCTCGACCCCGGAGAAGTCCTCCAGGGCAGGGACGCCCTCATCCAGTTCGACGGAAAATGGGTTGAACAGGCTGCTGCGGTCATTCCGGAAATGGCCGAAGTCAAACCCCTGCTGGAACAGTCCTCCCGCGGGATCGAGTTCCTGGGACCGTCAGCCGGGGCTGCCGCCGCATGCATCAATGCGATGGGCACATCGACGGGCCTGGAGCGCCTGCACCGCCTTTTTGAGCTCCTCACGGTCCTGGCCCGCGCACCCCAGGAGGAACGGCGCTACCTGGCCGACGAATGGTTCAGACCCCAACTGGACGGCCAGGCCGCGGCCGTGGTGGACCTTGTCCTCGAGTACGTCTTCAGTAACCACGCCGGCAGCGTCAAAATGTCCGAGGCTGCGGCGCTGGTCGGTATGTCAGAGCCGACGTTTTCGAAATACTTCAAACGCGCCACCGGCCAGAACTTCAGTGACCTGGTCCGCAAACTTCGGCTCGCCCACGCGCGGCGCCTGCTGGAACACAGCGACAAAGCCATCTCCGACATCTGCTACGAAGTCGGCTTCTCGAACCTCTCCAACTTCAACCGGCACTTCCTCAAGGACGCGGGCGTTACACCACGCCACTACCGCCAGCGAGCCCAGCTGTGACATATCTCCAGAGCGTCCCTACTGGAGGGTGACCAGCTTCTCCGGGTCCTCGTCCGGCAGGTCGCCGTCGACGACGGCGGTGACGCTTAACTGCGTCAGCGACAGGCTGCCGCCTACCGTCGACAGGAACGCGGTGTCCGAGGAATCCCTGCCCGCGGTGATCCGCAGCATGCTCTCGCGCGGTGCCAGGCCTGTGGGGTCGATGACGCACCAGGCACCATTGATGTGGGCTTCGGCCACCGCGTGGAAGTCCATGGGGCTCAGTCCCGGCGCGTACACCGCAGCCAGCCTGGCGGGAACATTCTTGGCGCGCAGCAGCGAGACCGCCAGGTGGGCAAAGTCGCGGCAGACCCCGCGGCGGTTCAGCAGGGTCTCGACGGCCCCGTCGGTCCCCCGGGAGGACCCGCTGATGTAGCGCAACTCGCTGAACACCCAGTTGCGCACCGCGAGCACCAGCTCAGCACCCTGCATGCCGCCGAATTCCGCGTAGGCCGTCGGCAGGAGCCGGTCGGACTCGGCATAGCGGCTCGGCCGGACGTAGCGGATGAGTTCCATCAGCCGGGGTTCCTCCGGCAGCGCGAAGCCGGTGACGGTGGCCGTGTACTCCACGAGCACCTCGGCGGGGTCGGCGAATTCCATATAGTGGAAGCGCCCGCCGTGGTGGTCCGAGAGTTCGGTGAGCGGGACATCCTCGCCGCCGGAGGTCACGGACAGGGACTCCTGGAACCCGCTGTAGCCGGAATTGCGTGCCACGGACACCGCCAGGGCGACCTTCGTGTCGGCCACGGTCTTGAAGGCCATGCGGGCGGCTACAGAGCGTTCCATGTATCTCCGGGGTGTGAGGGTAACGGCGGGTGACGTCGCCGCTCCCGGCCCGGGTGTGTGCGGGCGGTGCGGGACTAGTTTTTGATCTCCAGAGACATTAGCATCCGCTGGACGTTGGCGAATTCCGGGCCTTCGTTGACGTATTTGGCCGCCTGGTCGAGGGTGTCAAATGCCTTGGCCGGCGCAACCTTCTCGTCCGGGGCGAACGCCTTCAGCTCCGTCAGGTCAGCGAAAGAGTAGTCCCCCTTGCCCTCGGGACCGCGGACCAGGTTCTGCAGCGCGCAGGACTTTCCTTCCGTGCCGCCGACGACGTTGGTGATGCCGTAGGAGCCGAAGTATTTGTAGCCCTGGATCACCCTGTACACCGCCCGCGGGTCGATAGTGCCTTCGCCGCCGCGGTGCGGCAGGTCCACCGGGACACTGCTGACGACGACGTACGGTTTCGCGGCGTCGTCAGCGCACGCCGGGGCGGGCCGGGGCGGGAGCCCGGTCTGCAGGGTGGCGAGGTAGCCGCCGTCGGCGTCCTTGACCTCGATCTTGAGGGCACCGGGCAGGGTTCCCTGCTCCGGGGTCACCGACTGGGCGATCCACTCCTGCGGGAGCTCGAAACTGACGGTCTTCGCCGGGTCGGTGAAGACCTTCCAGGCCGCCGCCGTCGAGCCGGGTTCCGCCGCGCCGGAGGCGGTGGACCCCGGTGACGAGCCCGGCGTCGCGCTGCCCGCGGACGGATCGGCCGGGGACCCTGTCCCGTCGGCGCTGGGGCTCGGGGTGCCGGCCGTCCAGGCGGGGGCGCCCTTGCCTTCGCTGCTGCAGCCGGAGAGTGCGGCGACGGCGAGCGTAAGGGCAGCAGCGATGCCGACGCCGCGGGCCGACGTCCGCCGGAAGCTCTCCGTCCCAGTCATGGTGCCAGCGTAGCGGGACATCTGTCCGCCCCCGGTTCCCGGATCAGCGTTTCGTGGAAGCACCCGGAAAACGGCGGTGAAGTCCAGTCCGGGCGGGGCCCGGGACCCGCCGCGGGAAGCGCGGTTCGTCACAGGGAAAGCGGGATACGCTGGGGACATGGCGGATCAGGATTTAGGCTCGACGGATTTCGGAGCCCAGGACGGCGAGGGGGACATCTCCGCCGTCGACATCGCGGACTGGCGGCTCAGGACCTTTGCGCTGTACGCCAACGTGCGGAAGATCGCGGCCGAGGACCCGGCCGAGGCGCATTCCTACTGGCGCCAGGAGCGGGACCGGATGTTCGGCACGCACCCCGCGTCGCCGCTCACGGAGGCCGCCAAGTCCAGCTTCGCCGGGCTGAAGACGGCCGACTACGATCCGATCTACCGCTTCCACATCCCGCTGACGAGCGAGGGTGCAGGGCGGGAAATGAACGTCGAGACCGGCACCGACGGCGTGGTCCGGTTTGTCCGGCTGGGCACCTTCGACCTGCCGGAGCTGGGCCAGCTCGCCGTGTGGAAGCTTCATGGCTACGGCGGCGGCATCTTCGTGCCGTTCCGTGATGCCACCGCCGGGCAGCCCGGCGGCAGCTACGGCGCGGGACGCTACCTGCTGGATACGATCAAGGGCGCCTTCCACGGCGTGCAGGGGTCCGGCCCGGAGGCCGAGTTCGTGGTGGACTTCAACTTCGCGTACAACCCGTCCTGCGCCTACAACGAGGCGTGGGCATGTCCCCTCCCCGGCCCCTCCAACCGCCTCGCCGTGGAGATCCCTGTAGGCGAGCTGTACTGAGCGGATGGATGCCCAGCTCGAGCAGCACTCCCCTGCCCCCGCTCCCGCCTCTGCCTCTGCACCTGCACCTGCACCTGGCGCGTCGTCTTCCCGCCGCCACCGCGGCGTCCTCCGCTACCCGCTGGTCCGGCAGCTGCTGCGGTTCACCGTCGTCGGCATTGTCTGCACCGCAACATCGCTGGCGCTCTATGCCTTCCTGCGTCCGCACCTCGGCTCGCAGCCGGCCAACGCGACGGCACTCATCCTCACGTCGCTGATGAACACGGCCCTGAACCGGCGGCTGACCTTCAAGATCACCGAACGCCACCGGATGAAGCGCGACCACCTCAACGGCCTGATCGTGATCCTGGTGGCGCTGCTGATCACCGGCGGAAGCCTCGGCGTCCTGCACTGGATCAATCCCGCTGCCACCGTCGCCGACGAGCTGTGGACCACCACGCTCTCCGGCTTCGCGGCGACGGCCGTGCGCTTCACCCTGCTGCGGCACTGGATCTTCCGCCGCGCCCGGCACCGCTAGGCTTTCCGCACCCCGCCCCGGAAACACCCCGCTTGCGCTGTCAGATATCGTCCCTTGGGAGGACTCTGAACAGCATTAAGTGACAGGGCAATGGGGGTTAGTCAGGGCGTGCCGGGGTCAGGGGGCGCCGAGGGCCTGGACGCTGCCGACGGCGGCGCGGACCGCGGCGGCCGCCTCCTGCAGCTCGTCGGCCGTGATGGTGGAGTCGAAGCTGAAGCGGACCGCGGTCTGGGCAACCTCGGCGCCGATGCCCATCGCCCGCAGCACCGGGGACGGCTCGTCCGAACCCGCCGCGCAGGCCGAGCCGCTGGAACAGATGACCCCCAGCCGTTCGAGCTCCAGCAGCACGGATTCGCCGCTGGTCCCCGGGAAGCAGAAGGAGGCGACCGAGGGCAGCCGTTCGCTCGGATGGCCGGTGAGGACGGCGCCGGGGACCTGGGCCTGCACCGCGCGGATGAAGTCATCGCGCAGGGCGGCGACGTGTGCCGCCCGCTCCTCCTGTGAGTTCCGGGCGAGGGTGAGCGCTGTCGCGAGGGCCACGGCCCCGGCCACGTTCTCGGTCCCCGACCGGCGCCCGCGTTCCTGCCCGCCGCCGTGGATCACCGGTTCCAGCCGGGTCCGGCTGCGCACGAACAGGGCCCCGCTGCCTTTGGGCGCCCCCAGTTTGTGTCCGGAGATGCTCAGGGCATCCACACCCAGTGCTGCGGTGTCGAGCGGGAGCCAGCCGGCGGCCTGGACGGCGTCGGTATGGAAGGGGATTCCCTGCGCGCGGGCCAGCGCGGCCAGCCGGGCAATCGGCTGCACCGTGCCCACCTCGTTGTTGGCGTACATGATGCTGACCAGGGCGGTCTCCGGCCGGAGCGCAGCGGCGAGGGCCTCCCCGGTGACGCGGCCGCAGGCGTCCACCGGCACCACGTCGACGGCGAAGCCGTGCACACGCTCCAGGTAGCGGGCCGACTCCTCCACGGCGGGATGTTCGACGGCGCTGATCACCACCCGGTCCAGCCGCGGATCCGCCGCCCGGCGGGCCAGGGCGATGCCCTTGACGGCCAGGTTGTCCGCCTCCGTTCCCCCGGAGGTGAACACCACCTCGCCCGGGCGGCAGCCCAGGGCCCGGGCCGTCGCTGCCCGTGCCCCGGCGAGCGCCGTGGCGGCCGCGTCGCCGAGCGAATGGTGGCTCGAGGGGTTCCCGAACTCCCCGGAGAGGAACGGCCACATCGCTTCGAGGACCTCGCGGCGGACCGGGGTGGTGGCCGCCGCGTCGAGGAAAATCATGGCGCCGCCAGGCCGGCCGCCTGCCCGGTCGTCTGCCCGGTCCCGGGTGCACGGCCCTGTCCTGCGCCGAGCCCCGGTTCGGTACCGAGCCCCGGTTCGGTACCGAGCCCCAGCTCAATGTCGAGCCCCAGGTCCAGGGCGGAAACGCTGTGGGTGAGTCCGCCGATCGAGATGACGTCCACTCCGGTGCCGGCGATGCCCGCCACGGTGGCGAGGTTGACGTTGCCGCTGGCCTCGACCCGGGCGCGGCCCGCCACCAGCGCCACTCCGGCGGCCAACTCGGCCAGGCTGAAGTTGTCCAGCATGATGGTGTCCACCCCGGCGGCCAGCACCGGTCCGATCTGGTCCATGCTGTCCACCTCCACCTCGAAGTGCGTGGTGTGCCCGAGCCGGGCCCTGGCCTCCCGCAGCACCGCGGTGAGCTTTGCCGGGTCTCCCCCGGTCAGGACTGCCAAGTGGTTGTCCTTGGCCAGGACCGCGTCCGAGAGTCCAAAGCGGTGGTTGGCTCCGCCGCCGCAGCGGACGGCGTACCGCTCCAGCACCCGCAGCCCCGGCGTCGTCTTGCGGGTATCGGTGATCCGCGCCCCGGTGCCCTCCACGAGGGCGACGAACTCCGCCGTCCTGGTTGCGATGGCGCTCATCCGCTGGACCAGGTTCAGGGCCACACGTTCGGCGAGCAGCACGGCCCGGGCGTTCCCGCTGACCCTCGCGAGCGCCGTGCCGGCGGTAAAGGCGGCACCGTCGGCCACCAGGAGGTCGACGGCGGCGTCCGGGTCGGTGAGCTTCATCGCCGCCGCGAACACCTCCCCGCCGCTGAGCACGCCGGGCACCCGGGCGGCCAGGACCGCGCTCGCCCGCGCGTCCGCCGGGATGAGCGTCTGCGAGGTGATGTCACCGTACGGCGCATCCTCGTCCAGGGCCGCCCGCAGCACGGCGTCGACGGCGGCGGCGGGCAGGGTGCCGGCGAGCGCGGTCGCCGGGAGGGCGCCCTGGCGGGCGGCGGCGGGTGCTGCTGTCATGAGGAGATCCTTTGTTTTGTTCGGGTGCCGGTGGCGTGCCGGTGGCCGTGCGCGCCGGCCTGCGGGGTGGATCGGGCAGGGGCCACGAGCAGGGCGGGGCGGGCGGCAGCGGGGTCAGGGTCCGCGCGGTAGTGGGCACCCACCGAACCGGTCCTCTTCCGCGCCCCTGCCACGAGAAGCCGGGCGGCCAGCAGCAGGTTCCGGTCTTCGTGGGCGGCCTGGTCAAGGGCCTGGCCCCGGTCCGGATTAGCGGACGCCGCGGTGAGGGCCGCAGCCCACTCCGCGAGACGGGCGGCGGCGTCGTCGAGGTCGGCTCCGGTGCGCATCACCCCGGCCGCACCGGTCATGAGGCGCCGCAGGGCGTCCCGGCTGAACGGGACAGGTCGCTGCCCCGCCTCCGCAGCGGGAAGTTCGTCCCTGGCACCGGCGGCCGATGCCGCCGGAGCGGGTTCCGTACCCGCCGCGCCGAGGATCGCCTCGACCGCGCGGCGGCCGAAGACCAGCCCTTCCAGCAGTGAATTGCTCGCCAGCCGGTTGGCGCCCTGCGCGCCCGTGCACGCGACTTCACCGGCCGCGTACAGTCCCGGCACGGAGGTGCGCCCCCAGAGGTCGGTGGACACGCCTCCCATCCAGTAGTGCGCCGCCGGGGATACCGGGAGCGTCTGTGTGGTCCAGTCGTAGCCGGCGGCGCGGGTAGCCGCGGTGATGGTGGGGAAACGCCGGGCCAGGAATCCGGGGCCGCGGGCGGCCTCGATTCCCCGGGCGTCCAGGAAGACGGGGCTGTCCGCCGGTGCACCGGTCGCGGCGAGGTGCAGGGCAATGCTGCGGGAGACGACGTCGCGCGGGGCCAGTTCGGCGTCCGGGTGGTAGTCCGGCATGAAGCGGTAGCCGGCGGCGTCGAGCAGGACAGCGCCCTCGCCGCGGACCGCCTCGGAAATGAGCAGCGCAGGGGGACCCCCGGGGATCTCGTCCGCCGCGAGCGTGGTGGGGTGGAACTGGAAGAATTCCAGGTCCCGGACGGCCGCCTCCGCCCGCCAGGCCAGGGCCAGGCCATCGGCAGTGGCGACGGAGGGGTTGCTGGTCCGGGCGAAGAGCCGTCCGGCCCCGCCGGTGGCCAGGAGCACCGCGTCGGCGTCCAGCCGCCGGGGCTGTCCGTTGCTGGCCAGGTAGGCGACGCCGGTGACCCGGGCGGCGCCCGCCGGGCCCTGGCGGGGGTGTTCGGTGAGCAGGTCCGTGACGAAGGCGCCGGTCTCGACCCGCAACCGGCCGTGGACGGCGCGGTCCAGGACGGCGGCGACGAGGGCGCGGGCGATGCAGGCACCCGTCGCGTCCCCGCCGGCGTGCAGGATGCGGGCTGCGGAGTGAGCCGCCTCGAGGCCGAGCGCCGGGCCCCCGCCGGGTCCGGCGTCAAAGTGCACGCCGTAGCGGCCCAGGCCGGCGATGTCCCGGACGGCCTCGGTGCACAGGACCCGGACGGCCTCCGGGTCGTTGAGGCCGGCGCCGGCGGCGAGGGTGTCGGCGATGTGGGCCGCCACGGAGTCCCCGGGCGCCGCCTCGCCCGGCGCGAGCACGGCCGAGACCCCGCCCTGGGCGTAGAAGGTGTTGCTCTGCTCGAGGCTTCCCTTGCTCAGGAGCACCACCTCGCAGGCCGGCCCGCCGTCCAAAACCGCATCGGAGGCGAGCAGCGCGGCGTACAGCCCGGCAAGGCCGCTGCCCACCACCACTACACGCGGCTGCCTGGTCACGGCCGCGCCGCCAGCATCCGCTCGAGGGCGACGCGTGCCGGGGCGGCGACGGCGTCCTCCACCGTGATGCGGTTGACCACCTCGCCCCGGACCAGCGCCTCCAGGACCCAGGCGAGGTAGCCGGGGTGGATGCGGTACATCGTGGAGCACGGGCAGATCACCGGGTCCAGGCAGAAGATGGTGTGCTGCGGATTCTCCGCGGCCAGCCGGTTCACGAGGTTGATCTCGGTGCCGACGGCGAACGTGGTGGGCTCTGTCGCGGCGGCGATGGCCTTGCGGATGAAGTCCGTGGAGCCCGCGGAGTCAGCCGCGTCGACGACTTCCATCGGGCATTCCGGGTGCACAATCACCTGGACGCCCGGGAACTCGGCGCGGGCCTTCTCGATCTGTCCCACGTTGAAGCGCTTGTGGACAGAGCAGAAGCCGTGCCAGAGGATCACCCGGGAATCAAGCAGGGTCTGTCCGTCGTTGCCGCCGAGGTCCTTGCGCGGGTTCCACATCGGCATCTGCTCCAGAGGCACCCCCATGGCCTTGGCGGTGTTGCGGCCCAGGTGCTGGTCCGGGAAGAACAGCACGCGCTGACCGCGCTCAAAGGCCCACTCCAGGACCGTGGCGGCGTTGGAGGAGGTGCAGACGATCCCGCCGTGCTCGCCGCAGAAGCCCTTGAGGGCGGCCGAGGAGTTCATGTAGGTGACCGGGATGACCGGGACCCGGCCGTCGGCGTCGGGCTCGGTGCCGAACAGTTCCTCGAGCTGTTCCCAGCACTCGGTCACGGAGTCGATGTCCGCCATGTCCGCCATCGAGCAGCCCGCGGCGAGGTTGGGCAGGATCACGGCCTGGTCCGGCCGGGACAGGATGTCCGCGGTCTCGGCCATGAAGTGCACGCCGCAGAAGATGATGGCCTCGGCATCCGGGCGGGTCAGCGCGGCGTTGGCCAGCTGGAACGAGTCCCCCACGAAGTCGGCGTACTCCACCACCTCGTCGCGCTGGTAGAAGTGGCCCAGCACCACGGCGCGGTCCCCGAGCGTTGCCTTGGCGGCCCGGATCCGCGCGTCGAGTTCGGCGTCGCCCGCACGCTTGTACTCCTCGGGCAGCTGGCCCTGCCGGGGGGTCGACGCCGGGGCGAGATCCGCGACGGAGGCGCCGGGGCCGTAGGCGGGCACACCGGCGAGGGCCTCGGCGAGGTCGTAGTCCCAGGGCCCGCGGGCGAGCGCCGGGCTGCAGGTGGAGGCCGTTGCCCTGCTGCTGGCGGCCTGTTCGCGCGTGATCAGCTGGATGGCCGTGTTGACGCTGCTCATGGTGTGCTCCTGTTGTCTGGGTCAAGGCCTGGGCGGCCGGTGAAGCGGTAGAGGCGGGGCGGGCGGTGTTTGCCGCCCTGAAGGTACTGGTCGGTTTCTTCGATTTCGGGCGTGGCCTTGACCTGCCGGCGGAAGTTGGCCGGGTCCAGCTCGCGGTCCAGGACGGCCTCGTAGACCTCCCGGACCTGGGCCAGCGTGAAGTACTCGCCGAGCAGGTGGTAGGCGATGGAGCCGTAGGCCATCTTGTTGCGCAGCCGCCAGAGCGCGTAGTCGATGATCGCGTTGTGGTCGAAGGCCAGTTCGCCGAGCCGGTCCGCGCGGAACCAGCGGACGTTTTCGGATTCGTCGGCGAGCGCGGCCTCGGTGGGCTGCACCAACGCCCAGTACACAATCGAGACGACGCGCTGGGTGGGCGAGCGGTGCAGGCCGCCGAAGGCGTAGAGCTGTTCGAGGTAGCTGGGCGCCAGCCCGGTGGTCTCCTGCAGGTTCCGCGAGGCGGCGTCCTGCAGGGACTCGGAGTGGGTCAGCGGCCCCCCGGGCAGGGCCCACATCCCCTTGAAGGGTTCGCGGATCCGGCGCACCAGCGGGATCCAGAGGGTGGGGCGTCCGGAACGCTCACTGGGGCGGAGGGCGAAGATCACCGTGGAGATGGCCAGCGACGGCGGCGCGAGCTGGCGCTCGGCAACGTTGGCAGCTGTGGTGTAGATGGCGATTCACCCCCGCATTTCCGGGCTCCGGGCGGTCCCCTGGGGCTGCCCGGACGGTCCGGCCGACCGCCGGAGTAGTTATAGTCAAATTGACTAGAACTAATTCTACGACGTTGCCCGCCGGGCGCAAAATGTTTCCTCCCACACCGCCGTCCGGGCGTTCCGGCGTTCGGGCCGCGGCGTGCGCCGGCCGGGAGCGGGCCGGGCTCACCGCCCCGCGGCGGCGGCTTCCAGCAGCGGCAGGGTGCGGCCCTGGAAGTGGGTGTTGAGCACAATCACCGAGGACGAGCGCAGCACCGTCCGGGTGGCGATCATGGCATCCAGCACGCGCTGCAGGTCCGGGTTGGAGCGGGCCGCAATGCGGGCCATCAGGTCCGAGCCGCCGGAGACGGTGTGGATTTCGATCAGTTCCGGGATCGCCGCGAGGGCCTCGACCACCGCGTCGTGCCCGAGGTCCTGGTTGATCGTGAGGGAGCAGAACGCGACGACGGGAAACCCGAAGTGGGCCGGGTCCGGCTGCGGCACCCAGGAGCCGATGACTCCGCTGTCCTGCATCCGGTCCAGCCGTGACTGCACGGTGGCGCGGGCCACGTTGAGCACGCGGGAGGCCTCCAGAACCGAGGCCCGGGGCGAATCGGTGAAGAATCGGACAATCTTCGCATCCAAGGCATCAACGTCCATCGAATATTCCTCCTGCCGACGCATTCGCATCACAAACCGTTCCGGAAACATCGCTCCGGCCTAACAAACTGTCACCATGCTCTCACGGCCGGAGTGCCCGGAAACCGCTCCGGAGCGGTAAATTCAATAGGTCCCATAAGGACTTAGAGATCCAAACCACACGAAGGTTCGCAAGCATGACAATGAAGTCCACCGCGGAGCGCCCCGGCCTGAAACTCGGCCACAGCATGAAGCCACGCCAACTCACCATGATGGGACTCGGCAGCGCCATCGGCGCCGGCCTGTTCCTCGGTTCGGGGGCCGGAGTCCAGGCCGCCGGCCCCGCCGTCCTCATCTCCTACCTCGTCGCCGGAACGCTGATCATCCTCGTGATGTGGGCCCTGGGCGAAATGGCCGCGGCCAACCCCAACAGCGGCGCATTTTCCGTCTACGCCGCCAAGGCCATGGGCAGGACGGCCGGAGCCACCGTGGGCTGGCTCTGGTGGCTTCAGCTGGTGGTGGTGATCGCCGCCGAGGCCCTCGGTGCCGCCGCCCTGCTGTTCACGGTCTGGCCGGTCATTCCCGTCTGGGCCCTGTCACTGATCTTTATGGTCGTGTTCACCGTGATCAACCTCGCCGGGGTGAAGAACTTCGGCGAATTCGAATTCTGGTTCGCCATCCTCAAGGTGGCCGCCATCCTGCTGTTCCTGGGCATCGGCACGGCCCTGCTGCTGGGCTGGCTGCCGGATGTCGAGTCCCCCGGCCTCAGCAACTTCACGACCGATTTCGCCCCCGCCGGCCTAGGCGGCATCGCCTCCGCGCTCTTCGTGGTGATCTTCGCATTCGGCGGCACCGAGATTGTCAGCGTGGCCGCCGCCGAGACCGAGAACCCCCAGCACAGCGTGGGCCAGGCGATCCGCACCGTCGTGTGGCGGATCCTGGTCTTCTACATCGGCTCGGTGTTCGTCATCGCCGCGGTCCTTCCCTCCACCTCGGAGGCTCTCGCCTCGCCGTTCGCCGGCGTCCTGGACATCGCAGGCATCCCCGGCGCCGGCGCCGCCATCACGCTCGTGGCCGTGGTCGCGCTCCTCTCGGCGCTGAATGCGAACCTCTATGGCGCGTCCCGGATGGTCTTCTCGCTGTCCGAACGCGGCGAGGCCCCCCGGTTCCTGTCGAGGATCAACAAGGCGCGGGTGCCGATGCTCGCCGTCGGCGTGTCCGTGGCGTTCGGGTTCCTGGCCGCCGTGCTGGAGCTGCTCTTCCCGGAGAAAATCCTCCCCGCGCTGTTCCAGCTGGTCGGCTCGACCTGCCTGATGGTCTGGGGCTCCGCGCTGGTGTCCCAGCTGATCCTGCGCCGCCGCGCGGACCGCGACGGCACGGTCCTGCCGCTGCGGATGAAGGGCTTCCCGGGCCTGACGATCTTCGGCCTGGTGCTCCTGGCCCTGATCTTCGCCGTCGGCTTCAGCAGCCCGGAGAGCAGCAAGCAGCTCGTCAGCACCATTATCCTGGTCGCCGGCATCGCCGCGGCCTGCTGGATCGGCGCCCGGCTCACCCGCAACCGCGGCACGGCACCGGCCGAGCAGGTTGAACACGCCGACGCCGGGAAGTAGCAGGCCCAGGCCGCACACCTGACCAGACTGCACAGACTGCAATGCCGGTAGCCTATCCGGCTGGCACTCTTGTGCAGTCTGGTCAGTGATTTAACCGCTGATTGCACAGCACTTGCCGGGTGACTAGGGTCACAGGCATGGACACACTTCCCGTGGATTCCGGCGATGCCGCCGGACCGCTCACTCCCGCCCAGCTCCGCGAACTCTATTCGCTGATGGTGGCCGTCCGTCACCTCGATACCTCGGCCATCGCCTGGCAGCGCCAGGGCATCATCCCCGGCTACGCGCCCGAACTCGGCCAGGAGGCGGCCCAGGTGGGCAGCGGCTACGCCGTGGACACCACCCGGGACTTCGTTTTCCCCACCTACCGGGAGATGGGCGTGGCCCGCACCATGGGCGTGGACATGGTGGCCTACATGTCCACCCACAAGGCCACCTGGCACGGCGGCCTCTACGACCCGCTGGAATCCCGGCTCGCCCCGATCCAGGCCGTTGTGGCCGGCTCCGTGCTGCATGCGGTCGGCTGGGCCCACGGCCAGACGCTGGACGGCACCGACGGCGTCGCGCTGACCTACTTCGGCGACGGCGCCTCCTCCCAGGGCGATGTCCACGAAGCCCTGAACTTCGCCGCGGTGATGAAGGCCCCCGTGGTGTTCTTCGTCCAGAACAACGGCTGGGCGATCTCGGTTCCCACCGAACGCCAGGTTGCCGGCGGCTCCGTCGCCGCCCGCGCCGCCGGCTACGGCATGCCGGCGCTGCAGGTCGACGGCGACGACGTGGTCGCCGTCGTCGAGGCCACCCGCCGCGCCTTCGCGCACGCGCGGGCCGGGAACGGCCCCGTGCTCATCGAGGCCATGACCTACCGCCGGGGTCCGCACTCGACCTCGGATGACCCGGGACGCTACCGCTCGCTCGACGAGGAGCGCGACGGCGCCGGCACCGACCCGCTGGAGCGCTTCCGGCAGCGGCTGCTCGCCGACGGCATCGCCGACGAGGCCTTCTTCGCCGGGGCCCTCGCCGCGGCCAAGGCCGAGGAGGAACAGATCCGCACCGGCATCCAGGCGCTCGGCTCCCGCCCCGGCACCGAAATGTTTGACCTGGTCTTCCAGGAAACCACCCCTGCCCTGCAGGCCCAGGCCGCCAACTGGCGCGAGGAGTCCGAACATGTCTAACTCGATTCTCGAAGGCGCAAACGCTACCGGCGAAAGCACAGGCAAAAAAACTGCCGAGAAAACTGCCACAAGCGCCGGCACGCCGGCTTCCACCACGGTGATGTCCATGCAGCAGGCCCTCAACCGGGCCCTCGACGAGGTGCTCGCGGAAAACCCGAAGACCCTGATCTTCGGCGAGGACTGCGGCCGGCTCGGCGGCGTCTTCCGCATCACCGACGGCCTGCAGGCCAAACACGGCGAGCAGCGCGTCTTCGACACACCGCTGGCCGAATCCGGCATTCTCGGCATGTCCGTGGGCCTGGCCATGGCCGGCTTCCACCCCATCCCGGAGGTCCAGTTCGACGGGTTCGCCTACCCCGCCATCAACCAGATCGTCTGCCAGATCGCCCGGATGAACTACCGCAGCCGCGGCACCCTCCCCATGCCCATCACCTTGCGGGTTCCCAGCTTCGGCGGCATCCGCGCTCCCGAACACCACGGCGAAAGCCTCGAGGCGCTCTTCGCGCACGTCCCCGGCCTCAAGGTGGTGTCCCCGTCGAACCCGCACGAGGCGTACCACCTGCTCAAGTACGCCGCGACGCGGCCGGACCCGGTGATCTTCATGGAGCCCAAGTCGCGGTACTGGCAGAAGGGCGAGGTGGTTCCCGCCCGCCACGATGCCGCCGGCGGCTCCCCCACCGGGGCGAAGGTCATGCGCGAGGGCCGGCACCTGACCCTCGTCGGGTGGGGCGCCATGGTGGCCCGGTGCCTCCAGGTGGCCGAACTCGCCGCCGAGGACGGGATCGACATCGAGGTCCTGGACCTGCGCTGGCTCAAGCCGATCGACGCCGCGGCCCTGGCCGCCTCCGTGCGCAAGACGCGCCGTGCCGTCGTCGTCCACGAGGCGCCGCTCACTTCCGGCCTGGGCGCCGAGGTGGCCCAGCTGATCACCCAGAGCTGCTTCGACACGCTCCGGGCCCCGGTGGAAAGGGTCACCGGCTTCGATGTCCCGTACCCCTCGGGTGACCTGGAGGACGAATACATCCCGAACATTGACCGGATCCTTTTCGGGATCCAGCGAGTATTGGAGTACAAACGTGGCTGAAATTTCCTTCCCGCTCCCGGATCTCGGCGAGGGCCTGATCGAGGCAACCGTGCTCGAATGGCTTGTGGCCCCGGGCGACCAGGTGGAGCGCAACCAGCCCCTCGTCGAGGTCGAAACCACCAAATCAGCGGTTGAATTGCCCAGTCCGCAGGCAGGTAAAGTGGTGCGTATCCACGGCGGGCCCGGCGACAAGATCAATGTCGGCGAGCCCCTGATTGTGTTTGAGGTGCCGGACAACACCGCCGGCATTGTGGGCACGGTCCCGAAGGAAGAGGCACCGAAGCGCCGGGTCCGCCTGAGCGCCGTACTTGATGAGGACTGACACCATGAGCGGCAGACACACCGGCGAACAGCATTCCCACACCGTCGAGGGCACCGACCCCCAGCTGTACGTCGGGGTGCACGAGCCCGGGTCCGACGCCGGACTGCGCCCGGTGCTGCTGCTGCACGGGTTCTCCTCCTCCTCCAAGCTCAACTGGGAGGACACCGGCTGGCTCACCGCGCTGCTGGAGGCCGGCCGCCGCGTCATCACCGTGGACCTGCCCGGCCACGGCCGCAGCGGCGCCCCCGAGGACATGGACTCCTACACGCCCAGCAGGATCCGGGCGGATCTGCTGCAGATCGCGTTCGACGCCGGCGTCCGTCCCCTGCGCGACGGCGACCCGTCCAGCGGGCTGGACCTGATCGGCTACTCGCTCGGCTCCCGGCTCGCCTGGGAGTTCGGCGCCACCCAGCACGAGCTGGTGCACCGGCTCGTCCTGGGCGGGCCCAATGTCTCGGATCCGCTGGCCGACTTCGACCTCGTCGCCGCGCAGCGCCACCTGGCCGACGGCACCCCGATCGCGGACGCATCCACCGCCGGACTGCTGAAGATGGCGCAGGCGCTGCCCAGCAACAACATCTTCTCGCTGCTGTCCCTCGTGGAAGCCGTCAAAAGCGAGCCGTTTGACCCCGCCGAGGCCGTGCCGCATATGCCGATGCTGCTGGTGGCCGGGGAAAAGGACGACCGTGCCGCGTCGATGCCGGAACTCGCGGCGCTGGGCGCCAAGGCCGGCGCCATGGTCGAGCAGCTGGTCCTGCCGGGCCGGAACCACACCAACGCCATCACCAGCCGCGCGTTCAAGCAGGGGGCCATCAGCTTCCTGGGCGTCTGATCCCGGAACCGGAAGAGGCTCTCCATGGGCATGCGCTTCACCGACCGCGGGGAGGCCGGCAGGCTCCTGGCCGCCGCCCTCCCCCAGTTCCGCGGGCGCCCGGACGCTGTGCTGCTGGGCCTGGCCCGCGGCGGTGTCCAGGTCGCCGCCGAGGCCGCCGCGGCGCTCGGGCTGCCCTGGGACGTGCTGCCGGTGCGCAAGCTGGGGATTCCCGGGCACGCGGAAACGGCCTTCGGTGCGCTGGCCGCGGTCAACGGCCGGGTGGTGCAGGTGCTGAACCGGCCCTTTGTGGACCAGCTCCTGGACCTGGGGATCACCCAGGCGGCCCTCGATGAGGTTGCGCGGGTCGAGCAGGCGGAACTGGAGCGCCGCGCCGGCGCGTATCCCGGGCCGCGGCTTCCGCTGGCCGGCAGAACCGTGATCGTGGTCGACGACGGAATGGCCACCGGAGCGACGATGCGGGCAGCCGTCGAGGCGGTGCGGGCGGCCGGCGCGGCGGCCGTCGTCGTCGGGGTCCCGGTCGCCTCGCTGGAGGCACAGACCTCCCTGCAGCAGATCGCGGACGCCGTCTTTGCCCTGTTCATCCCCGGCCAGTTCCGGGCCGTCGGCAGCTACTACCGCGCCTTCGGCCAGGTGCGGGACGGCGACGTCGTCCGGCTGCTGGATGCCCGTCCCGAATGATCGGCACCGCGGGGCCACGGACCCGCGCGGAAGCCCCGGACGGACCGTGTCTGACCCCGCGTTGGATTGGCACGTTGGGTTAACGACGGGAGGGGCACGGACCTTTCGGCCCGCGCCCCTCCCGTGCTTGCATGCTTGCTGCTAGTGCCTAGCCGCGACATCCGTTGCGCCGTGGCTGACGCCGAGCGGACGGCCCCTGGTTTCCCCGGCCAGCAGGACGCCGGCCGCGGAGATAACGCAGAGGATCATGATGTAGATGCCGATGGAACCGGTCCACCCGGTGCCCTGCAGCAGGGCCTCCGCGATGGTGGCCGCGAACGCACCGCCCAGGATGGCGCCGAAGGCGTAGCCGATCGAGATGCCCGAGTAGCGCACGTTCGCCGGGAACATCTCGGCGTACATCGCGGACATCGGGCCGTAGGACAGGCCCAGGCCGATGGTCAGGACGAACAGCGCGACGCCGTAGAGCAGGATGTTCTTGGTGTCGATCAGGGCGAACATCGGGATCATCCAGGCGAAGACGATGCCGTAGCCGATCAGGAAGGTCTTGACGCGGCCGATCTTGTCCGACAGCCAGCCGCCGACCAGGGTGAAGATCAGCCAGCCGAAGGAGGCCAGCGTGGTGGCCAGCAGGATCTGCGCGACCGGCATCTTCAGGGACTTGGTGGCGTAGGAGATGAAGAAGGCGATCAGCAGGTAGCCGGCGGCGTTGTTGCCGATGAAGATCATCGTCGAGTAGAGGACGGCCTTCTTGTGCTTGCGGATGAGCTCGCCGAGCGGAGCCCGGCTCTCTTCCTTGCGTTCCTGCATCTCCTTGAAGACGGGGCTCTCGGCCACGGCGCGGCGGATCAGGTAGCCGACGACGATCAGCACGATGGACAGCAGGAACGGCACACGCCAGCCCCAGGAGGCGAAGTCTTCCTTGGACATGGACGTGTTGAGGAAGTACAGCAGGCCGGTGGCGAGGATCATGCCGACCGGAACACCGATCTGCGGGTACGCGCCGAACAGTCCGCGCTTGCTCTTGGGAGCATGCTCGACGGCCATCAGGGCGGCGCCGCCCCATTCACCGCCGGCGGAGAAGCCCTGGATGATGCGGAGCAGGATCAGCAGGATCGGGGCCCAGACGCCGATCTGGGCGTAGGTCGGCAGCATACCGATCAGCGCCGTGGCGGCACCCATCATGATGAGGGTGAAGACCAGCATGGCCTTGCGGCCCAGGCGGTCACCCAGGTGGCCGGCGACGATGGCGCCGAGCGGGCGGAACAGGAAGCTGATGCCGATCAGGGCAAAGGACAGGATCTGTGCCAGGCCGGGGTTGGAGGCGTTCAGCGGCGCCAGGAACAGCGGTGACAGCAGCGTGGCTGTCAGCTGGGCGAAGATGAAGAAGTCGTACCACTCGATGGTGGTCCCGACCAAGGTGCCCGCGAGGACCTTGCGTTCCTCATGCTTGCTGCTGGGGCCTGCCTCAGAATCGACACGTGAAGTTGCGGTCATTGGAACTCCGTTGCTGGGGGCAGAGGTACTGCCCGGGTGGGTGCGGTGCGAATAACTGAATGCCTCTAGCATTTACTGATCGAACGGTCAGTTAGTATTCAGAATCTTACTATGAAATGTGTGATAGGGCACACATCCCTGGGAAAAAAGCTTTGCCGCTGCCAAAAGTGACGGGAAAGCCTGTCTCCGGGGGTCAGTCGGTGCGGTTCAGGAACTCCCGCACCCGGGCCCGAACGGGCCCGCGGTCGTAGCTGTTCACCATGGCGCCGGCCATCCGGACCGGGTCCCCGAAGAAGAAGTATTCATAGAGCGACTGCCGGCCGGAGAAGCCGGAGACCGAGGCGTCGAAGGCGAGCTTGAACAGCCGGACGCGCTCCGGGCCGGTCAGCGACTTGCCCTGCAGGTACATCTCGATGTCAGCCCGAGCGTCGCTGTTGACGTCCGCCTCGCCGGGGAGCGCCATCAGGCCGGAAGCGGAAAACTTGCGGATGATCTGCGGGAAGCGCTGGGCGACCTTCGGGTACCAGTTGCGGGCGGCGTTCAGCGTGGACCACTTCGGCAGCATGACGCCGGCGTCGTTGAGCGCCGCATCAGCCTCCGAGGCCCGGACCAGCGCCCGGCCGATTTCGACGTCGACAATCAGTTCGGCGATGTCCTCCTGGATGTGCTGGAAGCCGTCGATGCCGATCGAGTCGGCGAGTTCGGAGGCCAGGCCCAGGAAGAACTCGCTCTTGGCGATGGTGCGCGTGACCACCTGGTGGGTCATGAGGGCGCCGGCCCCGGTTTCGGAGTAGAAACCGTTGCACAGCTGCGGGTTGCCGAGCATGAAGATGCGCTCATTGGGGACGAAGACATGGTCAAAGACCGCGACGGCGTCCATTTCCTCATAGCGGGACGCGAGCGGCTCGTCGTGGGTGCTGCCGCCGTTGTACAGCGAGGTCCGGCACAGGTAGCGCAGGCCCGGCGTGTCGTTGGGGATGGCGAAGGCGTAGGAGTACGGGGCGTCCTCCGGGGTGCCGCGGAGCACCGTGGAGGGGAAGACGAGCAGCTCGTCCGCGATTGGGGCGATGGTGGCCAGCATCCGGGCGCCCTGGATGACAATGCCGTCCTCGCGCTCCTCGACAATCCGGGCCGACAGCTGGCCGCCGAGCTGCTCTGAGCCGGAGACGGAGCGGTTGGCCTGCGGCGGGATCAGCGTGTGCGTGGCAAGGATGTCATTTTCCCGGGCCCACTCGTAGTAGTTGCGGATGTTCTCGCCGAATTTCGGATCGGCCTGGGAAAACCACTTCCCGGCGGTGCTGAGGGCGGTGAGCGAGGAGTTCATGTAGTCGCCGGAGCGTCCCAGGAAGCCATTGGAGTACTCGGCCCAGGTCGAAATGGCACGGCGGCGGCGGGTGAGGTCCTCGACGGTCTTCGGCACCAGGAAGGAGGCGTTGACGAGGTCGCCGCTGGTGGGCGAGGTGTACGTCAGCGCGTCCTGGTATTTCGGGTCATGCTGCATGTCGAAGAGCCTGGCGTAGGAGCGCGCCACGTTGCGGAACGCGGGGTGCTCGGCGACTTTTTCGCTGACAACCTCACCGTCGATCACCACGTGGGGCGTCATGGCGTTGAGTTTGTCCAGGTACTGCTGTCCGGTACGGATACCCATTGTTGTTCCTCCAGTCGTCGTTGAGCTGAATCGAAATCAGAGCAGGTCTTCCATGCCCAGCTGGCTCTCCGGGATGGTGGTGAACGTACTGTTCGCGTAGGCCAGCGCATCGCCGTTGCGGTAGTTGAAATCCACGACCTCACCGAGGTAGAGCGTGTGGTCGCCGCCGTCGTACGCCGCCCAGGGCTTGCACTCAAAGTAGGCGAGCACATGGGAAAGCCGCGGGGCCGTTCCGCCCTCCACCCACAGCGGCTCGGGTCCGGGACGGCCGGCAAAGTGCATCGCGAGGTGCCGCTGCTCCGCACCCAGGATGTTGACCGTGAAGGGCCGGCCGGCAAGCTCGTCGTGTGCCTTCGCGGTGCGGGCGATGCTCACGAGCACCAGGGGCGGCTCCATGGACACCGAGGTGAAGGAGTTGACGGTGATGCCGTGGCGCTTCGTGGCGCCGTCAAAGGTCACAATCGCCACCCCGGTGGCGAACCGGCCCAGGCTGCCGCGGAAGTGGTGGGCCCGCTCGCCGGGCGTGCGACCCGGCTCAACCGGGACAGGCCCAGTGCGGGGCTTGGCAATCATCAGTGATCCCTTGCGTTGCGTGACGGCTGGTTGCTGGGGGTGCGGATCGTCGGTAGAAGTTCTATAATCGAACGAGTAATTCCCATATAGAACGCTAACTCACTGTTAGGCGGAGCACAAGGGCCGAACGGCGCATCCAGGCTTCACCGCCGCCCCCACCTAGGATGGACAAATGACCCCGACAGCCGGCAGCGCCCAGGCTTCCCCGTCCCAGACGTTGTCGCGCGGCATCCGCGCCCTCGAAATCCTGGCCGATGCCCAGCACCCGCTCACCATCGCCGAACTGGCCGACGCCATGGGTGTGCACCGCTCCGTGGCCTACCGCATCCTCCGCACCCTTGAAGACCACTCCCTGCTGGTGCGCGACGACGGCGGCCGGGTCCAGCCGGGCCCCGGCCTTGCCGTCCTGGCCCGGGGAGTTTCGCGGAACCTGCAGACGGCGGCGCTGCCGGAGCTCACCCAGCTCGCCAATACGCTGATGATGAGCGCCTTCGTTGCCGTCTGGGACCACGCGGAATGCGTCACGCTGGTCACCGTGGATCCGCGGCACACCGGCGCCACCGTCGTCCAGCACCCGGGCTCCCGGCATCCAATCAGCGCCGGCGCACCCGGGATCGCGATCCAGTCGGCGCTGTCTGAAGAGGAATGGGCCGCCGCCGCCCCCGGCATTCCCTACCGGGCCGAGGCGGCCGAGGCGCGCCGCCGGGGTTATGCCGCCAGCCACGATGAGGTCATCTCCGGCGTGTCCTCGCTGGCGGTACCGGTCCGGGTTCCGGGCGGGCGTCCGGCGGCTCTCGCGGTTGTGTATATCCGCGCCGCCCAGGACCCCGGCGAGGTCGCCGCGGCCCTGGCCGCCAGCGCCCGGCGCATCGAGAGCCAGCTGGGCTGACAGCGGCGGGGGCGCTCCCCCGCCGGCCGCGGACTCCTTCCGGGAATGCTTGACAAGCGGCCCCGTCTCGGGCAGTTTGTATCGTATACGATTTCATACTCAATGAGGAGATGTGATGGCCGAGCACTACATTCCAGACGACCTTCCGACCCGGATCCGCCACTACATCGACGGCGAGTTCGTTGACTCCGTCAGCGGCCGGACCTTCGATGTCCTGGATCCGGTCTCCAACACCAACTACGCCACCGCCGCGGCCGGCCAGAAAGAGGACATCGACCTCGCCGTCGCGGCCGCCCGCAAGGCCTTCACCGCCGGGCCGTGGCCGAAGATGAAGCCGCGGGAACGCGCCCGCATCCTGAACAAGATCGCCGACGCCGTCGAGGCCCAGGAGACCCGGCTGGCGCAGCTGGAGACATTCGACACCGGCCTGCCGATCACCCAGGCCAAGGGCCAGGCCCTCCGCGCGGCGGAGAACTTCCGGTTCTTCGCGGACCTGATTGTGGCGCAGTTCGACGACGCCATGAAGGTCCCCGGCGCGCAGATCAACTACGTGAACCGCAAGCCGATCGGCGTCGCGGGCCTCATCACGCCGTGGAACACCCCGTTCATGCTGGAGTCCTGGAAGCTGGCCCCGGCGCTGGCGAGCGGCAACACCGTGGTGCTCAAGCCGGCGGAGTTCACGCCGCTCTCCGCCTCGCTGTGGGCGCAGATCTTCAAGGACGCGGGCCTGCCGGACGGGGTGTTCAACCTGGTCAACGGCCTCGGCGAGGAGGCCGGCGACGCGCTGGTGAAGCACCCCGACGTGCCGCTGATCTCCTTCACCGGTGAGACCACCACCGGCAAGACGATCTTCCGCAACGCCGCGGAGAACCTCAAGGGCCTGTCCATGGAACTGGGTGGCAAAAGCCCGGCCATCATCTTCGCGGATGCTGACCTGGACGCCGCGATCGATTCCACCCTGTTCGGCGTCTTTTCCCTGAACGGCGAGCGTTGCACCGCCGGCTCCCGCATCCTCGTCCACCAGGACATCTATGAGGAGTTCTGCGAGAAGTACGCCGCCCGGGCGAAAAACATCGTGGTCGGTGACCCGCACGATCCGAAGACCGAAGTCGGCGCCCTGGTCCACCCCGAGCATTATGACAAGGTGGCCCGGTATGTGGAGATCGGCAAGACCGAGGGCCGGCTGCTGGCTGGCGGCGGGCGGCCCGAGGGGCTTCCGACCGGCAATTACATCGCCCCGACCGTCTTCGCCGACGTCATGCCGGACGCGCGGATCTTCCAGGAGGAGATCTTTGGTCCCGTCGTCGCGATCACCCCGTTCGCGGACGACGCCGAAGCCCTGACCCTGGCGAACAACACCCGGTACGGGCTGGCCGGCTACGTCTGGACCAACGACCTGACGCGCGCGCACAACTTCTCACAGAGCCTCGAGGCCGGCATGGTCTGGCTCAACAGCCACAACGTCCGCGACCTGCGCACGCCCTTCGGCGGGGTCAAGTCCTCCGGGCTCGGCCATGAGGGCGGCTACCGCTCCATCGACTTTTACACCGACCAGCAGGCCGTCCACATCACCCTCGGCACCGTCCACACCCCGAAGTTCGGTGCCGCGGCGGCGCAGTAGCGCCCGGCACCTGCCTCCCCCGCCTGCGCCCCCACCGGCGCACCACTCCATCCCGTCTGCCCCACACTCAATGAGGAGTCCCGATCATGGCCACCGATATCATCACCCCGACCGTTCCGGCACCGGACATCGTCCGCTGCGCCTACATGGACCTTGTGGTCACCGACCTGGCGAAGTCCCGAGCGTTCTATGTGGACCTGCTCGGCCTGCACGTGACCTACGAGGACGAGGATGCCATCTATCTGCGGTCCCTGGAGGAGTTCATCCACCACAACCTGGTTCTGCGCAAAGGTCCGGTGGCCGCCGCCGCGGCATTCGCCTACCGTGTCCGCACCCCCGGGGATGTGGACAAGGCCGAGGCATACTTCGCTGAGATGGGCTGCCGCACGGAACGCCGCAGGGACGGCTTCGCCCGCGGCATCGGCGATTCCGTCCGCGTGGAGGACCCGCTGGGCTTCCCCTATGAGTTCTTCTACGAGGTGCAGCACGTGGAACGGCTCACCCAGCGCTACGATCTTTACTCCGCCGGCGAACTGGTCCGCCTGGACCACTTCAACCAGGTCACCCCGGACGTGCCGCGCGGCCGGAAGTACCTCGAGGACCTGGGCTTCCGCGTCTCCGAGGACATCAAGGACTCCAACGGCGTGACCTACGCGGCGTGGATGCACCGCAAGCAGACCGTGCACGACACCGCGCTGACCGGCGGCGACGGGCCGCGGATGCACCACATCGCCTTCTCCACCCACGAGAAGCACAACATCATCCAGATCTGCGACAAGATGGGCGCGCTGCGCATCTCGGACCGGATCGAGCGGGGTCCGGGCCGGCACGGGGTGTCCAACGCCTTCTACCTGTACATCCTGGACCCGGACGGCCACCGGGTGGAGATCTACACGCAGGACTACTACACCGGTGATCCGGACAATCCCACCATCACCTGGGACGTGCACGACAACCAGCGCCGCGACTGGTGGGGCAACCCGGTGGTCCCCAGCTGGTACTCCGAGGCCTCCCTGGTCCTGGACCTCGACGGGAACCCGCAGCCGCTGGTGATCCGCACCGACAGCAGCGAGCTGGCCGTGACGGTCGGCGCCGACGGTTTCGCCTACACCCGGGAACCCGGCGAGGAGCGCGGCTTCAAACTCGGCACCCAGCTCTAGCCCCGGTTGCCCTGTCACTTATGGTCCTTCTCAGCGCTCAGAGCAGCTCCAAGTGATAGGGCATCCGAGGGCTCGTGGGGTCAGCCGGCGGCCGCCGTCCCGTTCCGCCGGTGGAGTACGACGGCGGCTGCCGCTCCGAGCAGGAACAGGGCCGTGGCGGCGCACACCGGGACCAGGAATGCCGTGGCGTAGCCCTGGTGCTGCGCCAGCTGCCCCGCGATGGACGAGCCGATCGCGGTGCCGGCCACGATGCCGCTGGCCAGCGCGGTCATGACGCTGCCGAGTTTTCCCGCCGGGGCGACGAGCCCGCCGATCGCGAAGACCGTGACCATCAGCGGACCCACCGGGAGGCCCAGGACCAGGAGCACCAGGATCATGGGCAGCGCCGTCGAGGGCAGCAACAACAGCAGCGCCAGTCCGGCCATCAGCGCCGCGCAGGCCAGCCAGCGGGCATTGGCGGTGAACCGCCGGGGCCAGTAGGCCACCGACAGGGCTGCCGCGGCGGAGCTCAGCCCCATCACCGCGTAGAGCAGGCCCGCCAGTTCGGAGGTCGCGAAGCTGGCCGAGAAGGAACTCAGCGACGTCTGGGTGGAGCCGAAGAACGTGCCCATGCAGACCATGGCCAGCACGGGTAGGGCGACGGCCGCGAAGGCGCCCGCGCGCTGGCCGGCCGGCCGCGACGCCCGGCGCTGTTTCTCCCGGGCGGCACCGGCCGCGGTCCGCGCATGCGTCCGGACCACGGCGTGATGGGTGGGGTGCACGGCGAAGGCCGGAACGAGCGTGATGGTCAGGACCGCGGCGAGGGCGAGCGGCAGCCACGGCGCGACCACGCTGGCCAGGATCCCCACCAGCGCCGGGCCCAGGACGAAGGTCAGTTCGTCGGCGGTGCTTTCGTAGGACAGCGCCGTGTCCAGGTCCGCGGGGCCGGCGTTGCGTCCGCCGCGGGAGGTCAGGGCCATCCACCGGACCCGGGCCAGCGGTCCCACCTGCGGGCAGCTGGCCCCAGCGGCGAAGCCGGCCAGCAGGACCGGACCGGCGGCGGCGGTATCCTGTCCGCCGGGAATCAGGTAGGCGGCGAGGATCAGTACGATGACGGCGACGGTGTTCAAGACGGCGGCGACCACGAGGACGGGGCGCTGGCCCCGGCGGTCCGCCAGGGCGCCGAGGATGGGGGCGCCGAGCGCCGAGCCGATGCCGACCGCGCCGGCCGCCATGCCGCCGACGGCGTAGGAGCCGGTGACGGCGGTGACCAGGGTGAGGGCCCCGACGGTGAGCATCGCGAGCGGGAGCCGGGCGAAGAGCCCCAGGGGGATGAAGCTTCGGCCGGCCAGCAGCGGCAGCCGGGCGTACCGCCCGGGTGCGCGCGGTTCCGGCGGGCCGGAAGCAGGACCCGGCGGGCCGGAGGCCGGTCCGGCAAGGGCTGCGGCGTTTTCAGGACAGGATGGCGCCGCCGAAACGGGCGCCTGGGAGGGCGTTGAAAGGGTCATGATTCCGGGTTCGTTCAATGGTGCGCATCGTCCCTCCTCCCGATGCGCGCGACCCGGTAACTCACCCATTGTAGCCGCAGGCGTGCCCGCTCGCGCAGGCCCGGCGGCCGGGCGCGGGCGCGGATCAGACCGGGGCGTCGTCGGAGATGTGCAGGGTGGAACCGTTGCGTCCCTTGACCACCTGGAGCTGGGTGCCGATGCGCTGTTTCATTTCCCCGACATGGCTCACCAGGCCGACGACGCGCCCGCCGTCCCGGAGCCCCTCCAAGGCGTCCATGACCTGCTCGAGGGCCTGTTCGTCGAGGCTGCCGAAGCCCTCGTCGACGAACAGCGTCTCGATGTCCACACCGCCGGATTCCTGCTGCACCACATCCGCCAGTCCCAGGGCCAGCGCGAGCGAGGCCATAAAGGACTCGCCGCCGGACAGGGTTGCGGTGTCGCGCCGCTGCCCGGTCCATTCGTCCACCACCTCCAGGCCGAGGCCGGACTTCGCGCCGCGGGCCGCCTTGGCGTCCGTGTGCTGCAGGGTGTAGCGGCCGTCGCTCATCCCGATCAGCCGCTCCGAGGCCGCCACGGCCACCTGTTCGAGCCTCGCGGCGAGCACGTAGCTGTTCAGGCTCATGCGGTAGCTGTTGTCTCCCGTGCCGCGGGCCGCGTCGGCGACGGCGGTCAGCAGCTGCGCCCGTCTGCGCGGTTCCCGTCCGGACTCGGCAAGCTGCGCGTAGTTGGCGGCGATGGCTCCCAGGGTCCGCACGGATTTTTCCGCCAGGCCGGCTGCGAGCTCCGCGTCCCGGGCTGAACGTTCCGCCGCAGCGGCGTCTGCGCGGAGCTGGTCCACGAGCCCCTCGACGAGAGGTCCCTCTGTTTCCAGCTCCTGCGAGGCCAGCACAAGTTCCTCGCTGGCGAAGAGTTCCTCGATCCGGGCCGCTTCGTCCTGGCCGGAGCGGACGGCGGCTTCCAGTGCCGCGGCGTCCGCGGCCGGGAGCAGCACGGCCCGGGCCGCGTCCGCGGACTCGAAGCCGGTGCCCGGAAGCGCCAGCTCCAGCTGCAGCCTGGCGTCGGCGGAACGGGCCGTGGCCTGTTCCAGCCGGGTCCGCGCCGCATCGGCGCGTTCCAGCACGGCGGCGGTGCCGTCCAGCGCTGCGATGCGCCTGGCCAGGACCGTGTGGCCCGCCCGGAGTTTGTCGAGGGCCTCCTCGAGGGAGTCGGCCTGGTCCCGGACTTCCGTGAGGGTGGATTCGGTCTGGGCGATGCCTGCCGCCGCGGCCGCCTGGTCCTGTTCGGCGCCGGCGATCTCCTGTTCCAGTTCGGTGTGCCGTGCGCGGCTGGCGGCAAGCTCCGCCGCGGCGCGGCGCGCCTCGGCGGCACGTTCCTTTGCCAGGCTGGCCTCGAGGGTGGCGTCCTCGGGCTCGGTGTCGCCTCCCTGGGCCGCCAGCACGGCGAGGGCCTGCCGGGCCTCGGAGAGTTCGCGGTCGAGCGCCGCCAGCGCGGCTTCCGCCACCTCGCAGGCGCGCTGCGCGGTTTCCTCGGCCTCGGCCACGGTCAGGGCGGAGGCCGCAGCCGGGGCAGGTGCCGGGTGTTCGGGGCTGCCGCACACGGCACACGGGACGCCGGGCTCCAGCTGGGACGCGAGTTCCGCGGCAGCGTTGGCCAGCCGTTCCTCGCGGAGATCGAGCCACCGCTGGCGGCGGTCCTGGTACTCTTCCCGGGCGCGGCCGTGACGTTCGGCGACGGCTCCGCAGTTCTTCCCGGCCGCGGCGTAGCGCCGGACCAGGACCAGCAGTTCCTCCGCGGCGGCGGCCTCTTTCGTCCGCAGCTGCACTTCGGCGGCGAGTTCTTCGAGCGGACGCAACCCGGCGGCCAGGGCGTCGGACTCCCCGCGCAGGGCGGCCAGGGCCGCCGCCCCGGAGGTCCGTCCCTCTTCCAGCTGCGCGAGGCTGAGGCGCAGCTGTGCGGTGCGGCTCCTGAGTCCGGCGAGCCTGGCCTCGTCGGGCAGCCGCTCGTCCAGCACCGCGCGCAGGGACCGCAGCCCGCGCAGCGCGGTCCGCAGCGCGTCCCCGTCGAAGGCGGAGCTGCCGGAGGCGGAGCCGTCGAAGGTGGTCTTGCCGGTGCCGCCGGGGCTGTCAGGCTCCGGGTCGGCGGTGCCGCCCGGGGTCCCGTTCCGCAGCGCGGCGAGTTCGGGGTCGGTGAGGGCCGCGGTGCGCAGGTCTTCCGCGGCGGCGGCCATGGCAGCGGCAGCCAGGGCCTCGGCCGTTCCGGCGCTATCCACCGCGTGCAGTTGGCCGCTGAGGACTTCGGCCTGGCGGTGCAGCCTTAACTGTCCGTTCTTTGCGGCAGCTGCGGGGGCGGCGGCCTCAGCCTCGGCGCGACGGCGTTCCGCCGCCGCCAGCTTGGCCTGGCGGGCGGCACGCGCTGTCTCGGCGTCCCGGGCGGACAGGCGGCCGGCCCGCAGCACCTCGGCCTCCAGCGCGGCGGCGCGGCGCTGCTCTGCGGCGGTGCCGGCCTGCACCTGGAGCCAGGCGAGGAAGGCATCCGGGTCGGTCCGGTCCGGGGCGGCGGTGGGGTCAAGCTCCAGCGTGGCCGTTTCGGATTCCGCCTGGGCGAGCAGGAGCTCCAGCTGATTAGTGAGGCTGGCGACGTCGGTGCGGGCAGCCTGGGCCTTCCGGCCGAGTTCCTGTTCCACGGCCTCGAAACGCTGGGTGCCGAAGAGGCTCTGCAGCAGTTCGAGGCGGTCGGCGGCCTTGGAGCGCAGGAAGGCGGCGAAGTCGCCCTGCGGGAGCATCACCACGCGGGTGAACTGGTCCCGGTTCATGCCCAGGACGTCGGTGATCTCGGCGCCGGCTTCGTCGTTGCGGCCGGACTTTTCGATCCATTCGCCGTCGACGCGTTCGCGGAGCAGGGTGTTGGCCTGTTGGACGGTGAACCCGTTCCGGCCCCTGGCGCTGGGTTTGTCCCAGGCGGGGGAACGGGAGACTTCGAAGTGCCGGCCGCGGGCGGAGAACTCGCAGGTGACGCGGGGCTCGGCCGCGGCCTCGGCGTGGTCGCTGCGCAGCCGCTTGCCGTCCTGCCGCGCCCCGGGCACGGACCCGTAGAGCGCGAAGCAGATGGCGTCCAGCACGCTGGTCTTGCCGGCCCCCGTGGGACCGTTCAGCAGGAACAGCCCGTGGGCGCTCAGCCGGTCAAAATCAATGTGTTCGGTAGCGGCGAACGGTCCGAAAGCGGAAATCTCGAGACGGTGGATCCTCACAGCGAAATTCCTTCCAGGCGCACGGATTCCAGGGCTTCGGCGAGGATCGCCGCCTCACCGTCGTCGGCGGCCCGGCCGCGGACGTGTTCCAGGAAACCGCAGCAGACGGACAGGTCGTCCTCGGCCTCGGCAAGCCTGCTGCTGTAGGTGGTTTTGGCGGCGGCGCCTGCACCTTCAGGGTCGAACCCCAGCACCAGGGTGTCGGGGAACCGCGAGCGCAGCCGTTCCATCGCCTGCGCCGGACGCTGGGCGTCCGTCAGGGTGATCTGGCAGTAGGCGGATTCCGCCCAGGCATGGTCCTCGGCCGCGAGCAGTTCCTCCAGTCTGCCCCTCAGCACGGCCAGCGTCCGGGGCGCCTCCCACAGCACCTCGCGGACCTCTCGGACGCCGGCCGCATCGACGTCCACGAGCCAGCTGCCTTTTTTGTGCTTCGCTTCGGAGAAGGAGTACGCGAGCGGTGAACCGGAGTAGCGGACAGCGGGCGAGAGTTCCTGCCGGCCGTGCAGGTGGCCCAGTGCCGTGTAGCCGAAGCCGTCGAAGAGGTCCAGCGGGACGGCGCCGACGCCGCCGATGCTGAGGTCCCGCTCGCTGTCGGAACTGATGCCGCCGCTGGCGAAGGTGTGCGCGAGCACCACGGAATGGACGGTCCGGGTTCCGGCCCGGGCCGCGAGGTCGGCGCGGATCCGGGCGGTGGCGGCCCGGGTCACCTCGAAGTGGCTGGCGGTGTCGACGCCGAGCTGTTCGGCCACGAGCCGCGGTTCCAGCCAGGGGATGCCGTAGACGGCGAGTACCGCTCCGGCGTCCGGATCAGCAGCGTCGAGCGGGAACAGCACGGGCTGGTCCAGCTCGCTGAGCCGGGTGCGCAGGTGCACTCCCCCGCGTTCCAGCAGCCGGGAGGCGAAGCCCAGCCGGATGGCCGAGTCGTGGTTGCCGCTGGTCAGCACCACCTCGGCGCCCGCGCCGGTCAGGCCCACCAGGGCGTCGTCGAGCAGGCGGACGACGTCGACTCCGGGCAGGGCGCGGTCGTAAACGTCGCCGGCGATCAGGACGACGTCGATTGCCTCGTCCCGGACGAAGGTGACGAGCTGGTCGATGAACGCGCGCTGGGCGTCGAGCATCCCGACGCCGTGGAACGACCGGCCCAGGTGCCAGTCCGATGTGTGCAATAACCGCATGTTCCTACGGTATCGGCTGGCACCGACAGGATTGCGCCACCGCACCGGGGCGGCAGCGGGAGCGGGGGGCGGACTAGTCGCCGCGCTTGTCGAAGAAGTCGCGGGCCTCGTCCTGGCTGGCAGTGCGGGCCTCCCCGGCCGTGCGGCTTCCGGGTGCTGGCGTGGCTGTTGTGACCGCCGGTGCCGCGGCCACGGCCTCAGACCCGGCCATACCGGACTCGGCCAGGAGGGCGGCGTCGTCGTCCACCGCATCAGCCGTGTCCGGTGTGCCCGCCGTGTCCGGCGCCGGAACCGCTGCCGGCGTCAACAGGCCAAAGCCGCGGAACACCAGTCCGGCCAGGGCCGCGCCCAGCAGCGGGGCAACCCAGAAGAGCCACAGCTGCCCGAGCGCGTCGGGACTGCTGAAGAGGGCCGACGCGGTGGCTCGGGCCGGGTTGAAGGGAGTGTTGCCGGCCGCCTGGCCGATCTGCAGGAGCACGGCCATGGTCAGGCCGACGGCGAACGGTGCCGCGAGCCGCGACGGGTTCCGGGCCGCCGTGCTGCCCAGGTAGACGGCCACCAGCAGGGCGGCGCCGACCACCTCGATGAGCAGCACACCGGCCAGCGGCACCTGGATGATCGAATTCTCGCCGAACCCGGCGGTCACCGTGTCAAAGGCGGTCCTGGTGTCGGCGATGTTGGGGACGGTGCTCAGGATCGCGAAGAGTGTCACCCCGGCGAGCAGCGCACCCACCAGCTGCGCGCCCACGTACGCCGCGGCGTCAGCGGGCCGGAGGCTGCCCGCAATGGCGCTTCCGGCCGTCACCACGGGATTGAAGTGCCCGCCGGAGAGGTACCCGAACGCCAGCATCGCGGCGGTCAGCGCCAGCCCCGCAGCCAGCGAGGCGGACAGCGCGTTCGACTGCGGAATGGTGAACAGCGGAACGCCCAGGCCGGCGACCACCACGAAGAAGGTCCCAAAGGCCTCGGCGGACAGCCGGCCCCACCGCCCGGGACGGGCCGGGTCGGGGGTGGCGGCCGGCCCGTCGGGTGACGCGGGGGCTGACGCAGGCGTGATCATGTGCGGGAATTCCTTTGCTTGGGGTCAGCGAGCAGTCTGCCAGCGGAGTCTGGACGTTGGCTGGACCCGGGGTTAGCGGCTCAGCGTCCCAGCGCAATCGCGGCGACCGCAGTGCCGCCCAGCACGACCACCCCGGCGGCGGCCCAGCGCATCAGCGAGCGCGGCGGCGCGTAGGAGGAGTGCCGGAGCTGCCGTGCCCGGGCCAGGACACAGAGGCACAGCACCACAGTGGCCACCACCGCCGTCAGGGCGCAGACCCCCAGATAGTCCGTGGTTCCCGTCCCTGCCCGGGTGGCGGGGGCGGGATCGGTTGCCGCGACCGCCCAGCTGCGCCAAATCAGCACGTCGGCCGCAAAGAGCGCCAGCAGCGTCCGGCTCCACGACAGCGAGGTCCGCTCCGGCTGCAGCCCGGGGTCGCGGACGGCCCCGGCGCTCACCGCGCCACCAGGAGCAGTACGGCCAGGACGAACGCCGCGGCCGCAACCCCTACCGTCATCACTAGCATCACACCGGAAAACGGCAGCTCGCGGTTGTTGCGCATGGCCTCTTCCATCTGCGCCCAGCGGCGGTAGGCCACCACGGCCAGGACGGCGCCGATGACCGCCAGCGCCACGCACAGGGAGATCCGCAGCGGGGCCGGGGCGATGTCCGGGAACAGCTGGTCGATGGCCAGGGCCCCCACGATCAGCGCCAGGGAGGTCCTGATCCAGGCCAGGAACGTCGTTTCATTGGCCAGCGAGAACCGGTAGTCAGGGGTGGATCCGGTCTTCCGCCACGCTGGTTCGCGCATTCGTCCCCTGCTGTCCCGGTGTTGACTTTTGCGGCGCCGTACGCTGATGGCCGGCTCCTGTCCGGGGCCGGGGGTAAAATTCTAAGTCATGAGCACCGAGCCCGTCACTACCCCCGGACCATCACCGACGCCGTCGCACGCCTCCCGGATCCACGGGTGCCTGCTGGGCGGCGCGCTGGGTGATTCGCTCGGGTACGCCGTCGAATTCGACGACATCTCCGCCATCCGCGGGAGGTTCGGCCCGGGCGGGCTGCAGGACTTTTCCGCGCTCGACGGCGGCAGCCACTTTTCGGACGACACGCAGCTCACGCTCTACACCGTGGACGGGCTGCTGGAGGCGCTGGAGTGGGCCAACTCGGGCGTGGCCGCGGACACGAACGCGTGCCTGTGGCTCGCGTACCTGCGCTGGCTCGCCACCCAGGATGTTCCCGTCCCGGAGGCCGCGCCGTTCCAGCCGCCCCGCTGGATCGATTCCCACGGCGTCCTCAAGCACCGCCGCGCGCCGGGGAACGCCTGCCTGAGCGGGCTGGCCACCGGGGAAATGGGAACATTCTTCCGGCCGGTCAACCCGGACTCCAAGGGATGCGGCACGGTGATGCGCTCCGCCCCGTTCGGCCTCATCCCCTACATCGCCGCCGACGCCATCTACAAGCTCAGCGCCGACGCGGCCTCGCTCACCCACGGGCACCCCGCGGCCCGGCAGAGCGCCGGGATCTTCAGCCTCGTCATCCATGCCCTGACCGCCGGGCAGGGCCTGCGGGAGGCAGCGGACTACGCCCTCGGACAGCTGGACGCCGGCCACCTGCGCAAGGGTGAGGAACCCGACCCCGATGTTGTCGCCCGGCTGGAGGCCGCCCTCCGGCTTGGCACCGCCGGCGTGGTGCTGGAGCCCGAGGACCTGGTCCGCGAGCTCGGCGAAGGGTGGGTGGCGGAGGAGGCACTCGCCGTCGCGCTGTACGCGGTCCTGGCCACCGCGCCGGGTCCGACGGCGGCTGCCGGGCACCCGGAGGCCCACTTCCGCGCGGCCATCGCCGTCGCGGTGAACCACAGCGGCGACAGCGACTCCACCGCCTCGATTGCCGGCAACATCCTCGGAACGTTCTACGGGGAGGACTGCCTTCCGGCGCAGTGGCTCGAAGCCCTGGAGGCCCCGGAGGTCATCCGGGGCATGGCGTCGCAGCTGGCAGCGGTCACCGGAGCCTGACCGGGAAGTGACCCGGCGCCTGCCGATACCCGGCGCCGGCTGGTGCACAGGGCGGGGTGGCCCGGGACCTCAGGCGCGGCGGAGCGAAATGTTGTTGCAGGCCTCGCACACGTCCTCGGGGATCAGGCCGCGGCGCTGCAGGAAGCCGAAGATGGCGCAGCCGAGGCAGAAGCCCGCGAACGCTTCCAGCGACGCGGCGACAATCAGGACCGTGAGCAGGATCCAAGCGGCCGGCGCCAGCCCCAACGCCAGCAACAGGGCCGCCGCGGTGGACACGGCGGCGCCGATGCCCTGGGCGAAGCGCTTCGGCGGGCCCGGGACCAGCCGGGTCTTGCCCAGCCGCGGCGTCAGGACCTTCACGGACAGCTGGGCCAGCGGCGAGATCCGCGGGCCGAACAGGACGCGCAGCCAGAACCCCGCGGCGATGACGGCCAGGCCCCAGCCGAAGCCGGTCAGCAGCGTCAGCACGGACAGCAGCACCACAAGCCCGGCCGTGATGCGGGCCGCATACTCATTGACCGGGTTCGGAAACGCGAAGACCCTCCGCCAGCTTATGCCGCCCCTACCTGCAGTCGACGATGCAGGCGCGGGCGTGGGAGGTGCCGCGGTCAGTTTGCTCATCGTCCAAGGCTAGGAGCAGGACCGCCCCGGGCGGAATGATTGTTGCGCAGTATGACCCACGGCGCCCTCGACCGGCAGGGTCAGGCAATCGCCGCGGAGGCGACGTGGCCGCCCACCATCTGCAGGAATTCGCCCTCGGAGAGGACCTCGATCCGCTGGCCCCGTTCGTGGAGCTCCAGCACGCGCCGGGCCTTGCCGGTGAGGCGGCCGGAGCGCAGGTCGGCGGCCACGAAGCCGTCCCCCACCACCAGGACGGTGGTGCGGGCCGTCACCCGGCTCTCCGGCCTGGCGCCGAGTTCAGCGGACCGGATCTTCGCCTCGGGGCGGGGGATGGCGAGTTCGCCGGTGAACACCACGGTCTGGCCGAACAACGGGTGGCCGGTTTCCGCGAAGGCGTTCGGCAGCGGGTTGGCGCCCTCTTCCGGCCAGCCGGGCTGGTAGGCCCGGGCCGGAGCCGCTGCAGCCGGTCCCCCGGCGAGGGCGTCCAGGGCTGACTGGCTGGCCTTGGAGAGCGGGTCCCGCAGCGGGTCGAACGCCGGCTGGCGGGACACCGTCAGTCCCAGGGACAGGAACAGCTCCGCGATGCTGCCGGCACCGTTGCGCGCGGCAATGTCGATCAGGATCCCGGCGCAGGCGCGCGCGTCCTCGGCGGCGTCGTGGTGGTTGACCAGCGGAACTCCGGCCTCCTCGGCCGCGTAGGGCAGGGAATTGGACACCAGGGAGTAGCAGCGGCGGGACAGCATCACCGTGCAGACATAGTCATACGCCGGGCCGGCCAGTCCGGAGACCTCCAGGCCGGAGCGGATCACACCGAGGTCGAAGGCGGCATTGTGGGCGGCGAGCACGTCGCCGCCGATGAACGCGCCGATCTCCGGGAAGAGCTCACCGAAGCGCGGCAGCCCGGCCACCTGTTCGGGCCTGATGCCGTGTATCCGGACGTTGTTGTGGTCGAAGCGGTCGTGGTTTTCCGGCGGCCGCATCAGCCAGGAGGCCTCCTCGACCACCACGCCGCCGCGCACTTTGCTCAGGCCAACAGCGCACGGTGAACCGCGGAAGCCGTTCGCGGTCTCAAAGTCGATCGCTGTAAAGTCCAAACCCACGCTCCAACATTACCGCCGGATTCCGGCCCGCCCCGCCCAGGCCTCGCCCGTGCCGTGCCCGTGGCACCGCCCATGCCGCGTCATTTACCTGCCCTTCGCCCGCCCGCCGGGAGCGCCCGACGGCGGCCGTCCAGTACCCTTGACAGGTGAACCTTTTAGCTTTGAGCGACTTTGCCGTGTCCACGATCGGCGGCGCAGGCCCGGTACAGCCGCAGCTGGCCTCCTTCCTGCCCGACTGGCTGAACCCCCAGGTCTTCCTGGCCGACCCCGCCCTCGCGCCCTGGGTGGTGCTGCTGGTCTGCGGCATCATCTTCGCTGAGACCGGCCTGCTGATCGGCTTCTTCCTGCCGGGCGACTCGATGCTCTTCACGGCCGGGCTGCTCGTGGCCACCGGAACCATCAAGTTCAACATCTGGGCTTTTGTCGGACTGATCATCATCGCAGCCATCATCGGGAACCAGATCGGCTACCTGATCGGATCCAAAGCCGGCCCGGCCATCTTCAACAAGCCCAACTCCCGGCTTTTCAAGCGGGAAAACGTCGAAAGCGCCCATGCCTTCTTCGAGAAGCACGGCGGCAAGGCCCTGATCCTGGCCCGTTTCGTGCCGATCATCCGGACCTTCGTCCCGGTGATCGTGGGCGTCGCGCAGATGGACAAGCGCAAGTTCTTCTTCTTCAACGTCATCGGCGCGCTGCTGTGGGGCGGCGGCGTCACCCTGCTGGGCTACCTGCTGGGCGACACGTTCCCCTGGGTCCGCGAAAACCTGGACATCATCTTCATCGTGATCGTCCTGGTCTCCGTGATCCCGATCGGCATTGAGGTCGCCCGCGGCTTCATCGCCAAGCGCCAGGCCGACAAATACGGCACGGACCTCGTCGAGGAGTTCATCGAGGAGCACGAGCCCGAAGAGGAACGCAAGACCCCGTAACTCCGGCACCGGTCGAGCTGGCCCGGCTAACAGCCCAAAAGGAAGGCGCCCCACAATGTGGGGCGCCTTCCTTGCTTAACTGTCCGTTGTCGGACACGACGGCGGCAGCGGCTACCGCCCGGACAGCGCCTCCACAATCGCCGGGAGCAGCGCCCGGAACGCGTGCCCGCGGTGGCTGATGGCGTTCTTCTCCGCCGGGCTCAGCTCCGCGCAGCTGCGTTCCAGACCGCTCGGCTGCAGCACCGGGTCGTAGCCGAAGCCCCCGGCCCCGCGCGGTTCGCGCAGCAGCGTCCCCTCGAGCTGCCCGTACTCGACAACTTCCCGGCCCTCGTCCGGGCTTGAACCAGGCACCGCCAGCGCCGCGGCGCAGACAAACGCGGCGCCGCGGTACTCGTCGGGAACGTCGGCCAGCTGGTCCAGCAGCAGCCTCAGGTTTGCGGCATCGTCCCCGTGGCGGCCCGCCCAGCGGGCCGAGAAGATGCCGGGCGCCCCGCCGAGCACGTCGACGGCGAGGCCGGAATCGTCGGCGATCGCCACGAGCCCGGTCGCCTGCGCCACCGCGCGCGCCTTGAGCAGCGAATTCTCGGCGAAGGTCACACCGGTCTCGGCGACGTCGGGGGCGCCTACCGCGCCCGCATCCACCACCTGGGTGTCGACGTCGAGGCCGGGCACCTGCCCGCGCAGCAGTTCTCGAAGCTCCCGGAGCTTGCCCTGGTTGTGCGTGGCGAGCACCAGCACCGGCGCGGCGGCGCGCTCGGCCGTTTCCTGCCCGGCAGCGCCGGCTGTCACGGGGCTTCCGCCAGGGTTTCGCGCTGGATCGCGGCGAGCTGCTCGGTGCCCATCAGCGCGAGGTCCAGCAGTTTGTTGAGCTCGTCGCGGTCGAAGGGGGCGCCCTCGGCGGTGCCCTGGACTTCAACGAACTTGCCGGAACCGGTGACGACGACGTTCATGTCGGTCTCGGCCCGGACGTCCTCCACGTACGGCAGGTCCAGCATCGGGACTCCGTCGATGATGCCCACGGAGACGGCGGCGATTGTGTCGACCAGGGGCTGGGCGTTGCGGGCGATCATCTTGTTCTCGCGGGCGAAGCGGATGGCGTCGGCCAGCGCCACGTAGGCGCCCGTGATGGCGGCGGTGCGGGTTCCGCCGTCGGCCTGCAGGACGTCGCAGTCCAGCACGATCGTGATTTCGCCCAGGGCCTTGGTGTCAATGATGGAACGCAGCGAGCGGCCGATCAGCCGGGAGATCTCGTGGGTGCGGCCGCCGATTTTGCCCTTGACGGACTCGCGGTCGGAGCGGGTGTTGGTGGCGCGCGGCAGCATGGCGTATTCGGCCGTGACCCAGCCGCGGCCCTCGCCCTTGAGCCAGCGCGGAACGCCCTCGGTGAGGGAGGCGGTGCACAGCACCCGGGTGTTGCCGAACTCGATCAGGGCCGATCCCTCGGCCTGCTTGGACCAGCCGCGGGTGATGCTGATCGGACGGAGCTGATCGGGGGTACGGCCATCGGCGCGGATGATAGGGGCAGTCAGGGCTTCGGAAGTCATGCCACCAGCTTATCGACCCTTAGCGGGCCAACAGAGCACGCCCGGCCCGCCCGGGCCGCCCGGAGCAGTCCGGACCAAGGAGGGGCGCGGGCTCAAATCGTGTAGTGCACGCCTGCCACGGCCACTGCCACGTGCTGGCCGAAGACGCCCTTGGCCTCGGCCATAACGGTGGTCGGGGACGTCCAGACCGGGATGTGGGTCAGCAGCAGCCGCCGGGCGCCGGCGGCGACGGCGGCCTCCCCGGCCCGCTTGCCGGTCAGGTGCACGTCCTTGATGCCGTCGTCGCGGCCTTCCTCGAACGCCGCCTCGCACAGGAACAGGTCGGCGTCGCGGGCCGCGTCCTCCAGCCCGCCGCAGGAGTCGGTGTCGCCCGAATAGCTCAGCACCCGGGTGACGGGGTTGCCGTCCTTATCCGGCTCGGTGACCTCCACACGGAGCGCGTACGCCTCCTCCACCGGGTGGTTGACGGCGTACGGGGTGACCGTGAACGGGCCCATCGTCACGGGCTTGCGCTCGGACCAGTTGCTGAAGTCGAATTCCTCGTGCATGCCCGGGTCCAGTTCCAGGCCGTAGGCGGTGGCCATCCGGTCGGCGGTGGCGGCGGGCCCCCAGACCGGGATCCTGCCCCGCCCCCAGCCGCCGGGCTTCCAGCGCACCGCGACGTGGAGCCCGCACAGGTCCATGCAGTGGTCAGGATGCAGGTGGGTGAGGAAGATCCCGTCAATGTCCTCAAGGTCCGTGTACCGCTGGATGGCACCGAGCGCGCCGCTGCCGAGGTCCAGGACGATCTTCCAGTTCCGCTCGCCGTCGCTGGCGGTCAGCAGGTAGCACGACGCCGGCGAGCCGGGCCCCGGAAAGGATCCGGTACAGCCCACGATGGTCAGCTTCACAGCAGTGTTCCCCCGCCCGCGGATCCGCCCACGAAGTTGGAGATCCGGGGGCGTCCCGCGCCGGCCTGCGCGGCGGCGATCATTTCCGGCGTGATCCGGGCCAGGCTGCCCGTGGGGTACTGGGCCGCGACGTGGTCGACGTGGCGGACGCTGAGCACTTCGGGTCCGAGGAAGCGCCGGGCGAGGTGCTCGAACTGTGCGGCGTCCCCCGTGGCGATGAAGTTGTGCGACGGGGCCGAGGCGTCGGTCCGTTCCAGCCCGCGGGAGGCCAGCGCCCGGTAGACGTCCTTGGCCGTCTCCTCGGCGCTGGAGACGAGCGTGACGTCCTCCCCCATCACATAGGAGATGACGCCGGTGAGCAGCGGATAGTGCGTGCAGCCCAGTACCACGGTGTCCACCCCGGCGGCCCGGAGGGGCTCGAGGTATTCTCGGGCGACGGCGAGCAGTTCCGGCCCGGTGGTGATGCCGGCCTCGACGTAGGGCACGAAGGCGGGGCAGGCGGCGGAGGTGATGTGCAGGTCCGGGGCGGCGGCGAAGGTGTCCTCGTAGGCGCGGGAGCCGACGGTGGCCGAGGTGCCGATCACGCCGACCCGGCCGCTGCGCGTGGCGGCGACAGCGCGGCGCACGGCCGGCTGGATCACTTCGATGACGGGGATCCCGTAGCGGGCCGTGTAGCGTTCCCGGGCGTCGCGGAGCACGGCGGCGGATGCGGAGTTGCAGGCGATGGTCAGCAGCTTCACGCCGGAGTCCACCAGCTCATCCATCACGCCCAGGGCATTGGCCCGGACCTCGGCGATGGGGAGCGGACCGTAGGGGCCGTTGGCCGTGTCGCCGACGTAGAGGATGGATTCGTTGGGCAGCTGGTCGATGATGGACCGGGCCACGGTGAGTCCGCCGACGCCGGAATCAAACACACCGATGGGACGCGATCCCATCCGGGTGGCGGTCTGGCTGCTGGTGCTGTTGCTCGCTGGGGAGTCCGCAACAGCTCCCGCTGCCGGATCCATGCTCGATGCTGAAGTCATGATTATTCGAGGATAGGGCTTAGCCGGGGGTGCGGCCATCTCATTGTGTCGTCCGACTCATGTCGAATGTGTCACACGCCGCGGCAGGCTGCGCGGCCCGCCGTCACCCGGCGGCACTCAGCCGGCACTCAGCCGCTACCGGCCGCAGCTCAGCCGCGCGTCTCCAGCGACTGCAGCATCGCCTGGACGAGGGATTCCTGCAGCCAGGTGGTGAAGTTGTAGACTAGGGCCAGGTAGCTTTCGACGTCCTCGGCCTGGGACCAGTCCTGCATCAGGTGCACGTGCCCGGCGTCCTCGTCGTCGCGGATGTCGAGGCGTTCGGCCAGCACCAGCCGGACATCGTTGAGCGCCATGGACCAGTGCCGCGCGTCGGCGGGAGTCAGGACCAGCTCGTCCTTGTCCAGTCCGAGGGACGCGGCCTTCAGCGCGCCGATCTTGCTTTCGCGCAGCGACCGCTCGGTGTACCGGCGGAACTCCAGCGAGGCGGCGTCGTCGTTCTTCGAGACGTTCGGGAGCAGCCGGCGCAGGGCACGGTCCGAGGGTTCGCGGGCCTCCGCGTCGAGTCCGACGAGCGCGGCGAGGGGGTCCTGGTTGGCGCGTTCCTCCGGTTCAAGCATGGACACAACGTCGCCGAAGAGGCTGCGCAGCAGTTCCCGTTCGGCCGGTTCCAGGTAGCCCGTGATGCCCTTGACGCCGTATTTGAATGCCTTAGCCACGTTTTCCTTTGCCCTTGCCTGATCCTCCGCCGGAGCCGCCGCCGGTGGCCTTTTCCACCGTGGCCCAGAGTCCGTAGCCGTGCATCGCGACCGCGTGCTGCTCCACCTGCTCCTTGCTGCCGTGCGCGACGATGGAGCGGCCTTTTTTGTGGACTTCGAGCATGAGCTTGTTCGCCTTGGCCTCGGAATAGCCGAAGTAGCTGCGGAACACGTAGCTCACATAGCTCATCAGGTTCACCGGATCGTTCCAGATCACAAGGTTCCAAGGGATGTCCGGGGCGGACAGGACGTCGGTCGACGTCGCTGTTCCGGTCTGGGTGCTCTCCTGGGTGTCAGGGCCGAGCGCAACGCTGAGGGTCATCTGTCCATTCTATGGGGATGATGGGCCCACGCCGGCAAGGGCCCCGCGGCGAAGCGAAGCGAGACGTGGGAGCCGGTGGGTGGGCCCACGCCGGCGAGGGCCCCGCGGCGAAGCGAAGCGAGACGTGGGAGCCGGTGGGGACTAGAGTGAATTCGTGAGTTCATCAGCTGGCTGGGACCGTCCCCGCACGTCCCTGTACACCGACCATTACGAGCTGACCATGCTGCAGGCCGCGCTGCATTCCGGCGCCGCCCACCGCAAGTCAGTGTTCGAGGCCTTCGCCCGGCGCCTGCCGGACGGGCGCCGCTACGGCATTGTGGGCGGCACCGGCCGGCTGCTGGAGGGCATTGCGGACTTCCGCTTCGGCGACACCGAAATCGATTTCCTCCGCCGCACCAAGGTGGTCAACGAGGAAACCCTGGACTATCTGGCCGGGTTCTCCTTCTCCGGGGACATCTGGGGCTATGCGGAGGGCGAAGCGTACTTCCCGAACTCCCCCATCCTGATCGTCGAATCCACCTTCGCCGAAGCCTGCATCCTCGAGACCTACATCCTCTCCATCCTTAACCACGACAGCGCCATCGCCTCGGCGGCCTCGCGCATGATCACCGCCGCCGGCAGCCGCCCCTGCGTGGAGATGGGCTCGCGCCGCACGCAGGAGGAATCCGCCGTCTCCGCCGCCCGCGCGGCCATCATCGCCGGCTTCGACAGCACCTCGAACCTGGAGGCGGGCCTGCGCTACGGGCTCAAGACCGTAGGCACCGCCGCGCACTCCTTCACCCTGCTGCACGACACCGAGCGCGAGGCCTTCGAAGCGCAGATCGCCTCGATGGGCGCCGGCACCGCGCTGCTGGTGGACACCTACGACGTCGAGGCCGCGGTGCGCACCGCCGTCGAACTGGCCGGTGACAAGCTGGGTGCGGTGCGCCTGGACTCCGGCGACCTGGTGGCGCAGGCGCAGTGGGTGCGCCAGCTCCTGGACGACCTCGGCAACGAGCGGACCCGGATCATCGTCACCTCCGACCTGGACGAGTTCGCCATCGCCGCCCTGCAGTCCGCCCCGGTTGACTCCTATGGCGTCGGCACCTCCCTCGTCACCGGCTCCGGCGCCCCGACGGCCAGCATGGTCTACAAGCTGGTCAGCCGGACGGACGACGACGGCGACTTCGTGTCCGTGGCCAAGGCCGCCAAGAACAAGACCAGCAAGGGCGGGCGCAAGTACGCGTTGCGCAAGCTCAACGAGCGCGGCACGGCCACGCAGGAGATCGTCGGCGTCGGACACCGCCCGGAGGACGACGGCAACGACCGGCCGCTGCTGCAGCAGTTCGTCAAGAACGGCGGACTCCTGCCCGGCTGGACCGGCGCGGAGGGTGTCCTCCGCGCACGCCAGCGCCATGCGGACACCATGAAGGAGCTTCCCGCTGTCGTCAACCGGCTGCAGCGCGGCGAAGCGGCCATCCCCACCATCTACGAGGAGAACTGATGTCCCGCGCCCTGATTATCGTCGACGTCCAGAACGATTTCTGCGAAGGCGGCTCCCTGGCCGTCGAGGGCGGGGCGGCGCTCGCCGGCGCGATCAGCGAGTACGTCGACGCCCACCACGGTCAGTTTGACCACGTCGTGGCGACCCAGGACTGGCATATCGACCCGGGCGCGCATTTTTCGGACGACCCGGACTTCGTCGACAGCTGGCCGAGGCACTGCGTGGCCGGAACCCGCGGCGCGGAGCTCCACCCGGACCTCGATACCGAATACATCCAGGCCTACTTCCGCAAGGGCCAGTACACCGCGGCCTACTCGGGTTTTGAAGGGCTGCTCGCGCCGGAGGACGCCGTTCCCTCCGGGGACCGGAAGCCCGGGGCCATGCCGGTCGCCGGAAGTTCGTCCGGCAGCGCGGCGGGGGCCGACGACGCCGAGGCCGCCGCCGGTGATTTCGCCGCGGGCGACTTCGCCGCCGGCGAGGATACGATCGGGCTCGACGACTGGCTGCAGAGCCACGACGTCGAGGACGTCGTGGTCGTCGGGATCGCCACCGACCATTGCGTCAAGGCAACCGCGCTGGACGGGGTGCAGGCCGGCTACTCCGTGACCGTGCTGCGGGATCTGACCGTGGGGGTCGCCGAGGATCTCGACGACGCCGTCGCGGAGATGGAACTCGGCGGGGTCGACATCGCCTGAGCGAAGTAGACTCGAAATCCCTGCCAATATCGTCTGACCCGTAAGAACCCCGGAGTACACCATGAAGAAGACCCTGACCGTCCTGATCGTTGCCGGGGCCCTGCTCGGCGCTGCCGGCTGCTCGGCCGCCCCGCAAGACACCACCGCCGAGACCTGCGCCCGGGTCCAGACCGTCGGCGCGGGTCCGACGTCCGCCGAGGACAAAGCGGGAATGATCCGCCTCGCCAACCGGCTGCGGCCCATCGAGGCCAGCGCGTCCGGGGAACTCCAGGCCCCGCTGCACTCCATCATCGAATTCCTGGACGAGTCGGCCAAGGAAACTCAGGACACCGCCAAGCTCGAAGGGATGCAGGGCAGCTACACCGCTGCCGGCCAGACCCTCAGCGAGCTCTGCGGCGCGGGCGGCCAGTAGCAGCACGCCTTCGCCGGCGGGAGTCGCAGAGAAGTTGCACAAAAAGGGACCGGGGCCGGACTGTACAGTCCGACCCCGGTCCCTTTTGTGTGCCGCGGCTGTGTGTGCCGCCGCTACTTCCGGCCGATGAACCAGTCCTGAAGCTTCCGCAGCCGGGTCTGCAGCTGTTCCTCATTGGCCTGGGCCACCGCGGGGCCGCCGCAGACCGTCCTGAGCTTGGTGTGGATGACGCCGTGAGGGGTGCCCGTGCGCGCGGACCAGGCCGCGACATTCTTCGCCAGCTCGGTGCGCAGGTCCATCAGCATGCGGTGGTCCGGCACGGCCGGTACCGCAGCCGCCGCCTGCGGGGCGCGCGCGTTCTTGCGGTTGAGCTGCTCGTGCTGGCGCTGGCGCAACAATGTGCCCACCTGATCGGCGTCGAGCAGGCCCGGGATCCCGAGGAAGTCCAGCTCGTCCTCCGAGCCCACCTCGCCGCCGGTGCCGAACTCGCCGCCGTCGAACAGCACACGGTCAAAGGAGGCCTGCGAATCCAGGGCCTCAAACTTGCCCTTCGTCAGCGAATCGGAGGCCTTCTCCTCGCGGTTCGCCTCGTCCATCAGCGAGTCCTCCGGATTGAACAGGCCGTCGCCGTCCTCCTTTTCCGGACGGTCCAGGGCGTGGTCGCGCTCGGCCTCCATGGAGTTCGCCAGTGCCATCAGCTGCGGCACGGACGGCAGGAAGACCGACGCCGTCTCCCCGCGTTTCCGGGCGCGCACGAAGCGCCCCACGGCCTGGGCGAAGAACAGCGGCGTGGCGATGGACGTCGCGTACACGCCGACGGAGAGCCGCGGCACGTCCACGCCTTCGGAGACCATGCGCACGGCCACCATCCAGCGCTTCTCGCTGGCGGTGAACTCCTCGATCTTGCTGGAGGCCTTGACGTCGTCGGAGAGAATCACCGTGGGCGACTCGCCCGTGATTTTCTTCAGCTGCCCGGCGTAGGCGCGAGCGTCCTCATGGTCGGTCGCGATGACCAGCCCGCCGGCGTCGGGAACGGTCCGGCGCACCTCGCTGAGGCGCTTGTCCGCCCCGGCCAGCACCGCTGGGATCCATTCGCCGGCGGGATTGAGCGCAGTCCGCCAGGCCTGGGACGTGACGTCCTTGGTGACCGCCGACTCGCCGAGGGAGGCCGCCATCTCCTCGCCGCCGCTGGTGCGCCAGCGCATCTGCCCGGAGTAGGCCATGAACATGACGGGCCGGACCACGTGGTCCCGGAGGGCCTTGCCGTAACCGTACGTATAGTCCGCCTTGGAGCGCCGGATCCCGTCCCGGTCCTCGGCGTACTCCACGAACGGGATCGGCGAGGTGTCGGAACGGAACGGCGTACCGGTCAGCGAGAGCCGGCGCGCCGCCGGCTCAAACGCTTCGCGGAGCCCGTCGCCCCACGACAGGGCCTCGCCGCCGTGGTGGATTTCGTCGAGGATGACCAGGGTGCGGGCCGCCTCGGTCTTGGCCCGGTGCAGCATCGGCTTGCTCGCCACCTGCGCGTAGGTGACCGCGACCCCGATGAAGCCGCGGCCGTGCTGGCCGTCGGCGTTCTTGAAGTTCGGATCGATGGCGATGCCCACCTTGGCGGCGGCATCCGCCCACTGCCGCTTCAGGTGGTCCGTGGGAGCCACAATGGTGACTCGGTTGACTATGTTGGCCTCGATCAGCATGGAGGCCACTCGGAGCGCAAAGGTGGTTTTACCGGCGCCGGGCGTGGCGACCGCAAGGAAGTCCCTGGGATGGGTGGTGAAGTAGCTGTCCAGGGCCTCCTGCTGCCAGGCACGGAGTTTGGGCGCGGTGCCCCAGGCTGCCCGCTCGGGATACGCGGGGGGAAGCACGGGTCCGCCAAAAAGTGTCTCTGTCACTTAGGTGCCCTCCATTCCGCGCACTGCTGCCGCTGCCGGAGAAACCCAAGTAAGCACAAAAAAACACCAATCTTTTCGGATGAACCGTAAGCAATCACCGGCCAGCATGGGCCGGGCATCATTCACCGGGAGAACAGGGGTCCCCGGCGCACCGCGGCACGCCTGAGGGCCAGGGGCGCGGTGACCCGCAAGGCCCTGGCACCGCCGCCTTGTCTGGCCGCGCTACTTGTCGCCGGAGCCCTTGCCGCCGTCGCCGCCCGGCCGGAGGCCCTCATAGACCTCTTTGCATTCCGGGCAGACGGGGAACTTCTTCGGATCGCGGCCCGGAGTCCAGACCTTGCCGCACAGGGCGATCACGGGCTCGCCAGACAGCGCGGATTCCATGATCTTTTCCTTGCGGACATAGTGCGAGAAGCGTTCCCGGTCACCGGGTTCCACTTCCTGGCGCAGTTCCTCGCGCTCGATTGTGGCCGTCGACGTCCCGGCTCCGGAGAGCTCGCGCATCGGGTCGTTTTCGAGAGGATCGGTCATGCTGTTCATGAGACCCATCTTAGCGGCTGGATCGGACGGCGGTGCGACGGACGGGCGGCGGCACGGCGGCGTCACCGCGAAAAACGGTGGGCTACAGGCCCTGCCACGACGGCTTGTTCTCGTAGCTGTGCCGGTAGTAGTCGGCGAGCCGCAGCGACGACGCCGCCGCCTCGTCGAGCAGGACTGTGGCGTGCGGGTGCAGTTGCAGCACGGAAGCCGGACAGATGGCGGCGACCGGTCCCTCCACGAGGTCGCGGACCGCCTGGGCCTTCTGCGCGCCGGTGGCGATAAGGATCACATGCCGGGCCTCCAGAATCGTTCCCAGCCCCTGCGTGACGACGTGGTGCGGAACCTTGGACAGGCTCCCGAAGAACCGGGCATTGTCCCGCCGGGTCTGCTCGATCAGGGTCTTGATCCGGGTCCGCGAGGCAAGGGAGGAACCGGGCTCGTTGAACCCTATGTGGCCGTCGGTGCCGACGCCCAGCAGCTGCAGGTCCACTCCCCCGGCCGCGCGCAGGGCCTCCTCGAAGGACCGGCAGGCGGCCGGGATGTCCGCGGCCGAGCCGTCCGGCCCCAGGACGTTCGCCGGGTCGATGTTCACGCGCTCGGTGAATTCACGCCGGATCACCTCACGGTAGGACTCCGGGTGCCCGGGCGGCAGCCCCACATACTCGTCGAGGGCGAAGCCGCGCACCCGGCTGAAGTCCAGGCCGTCCCGTTCGTGCCGCAGCGCCAGTTCGTTGTAGACCGGCAGCGGGGATGACCCGGTTGCCAGGCCCAGGACGGCGTCGGGCCTGCGCCGGAGCAGCGCCTCGATCGCGTCCGCCGCGAGGGCGGCGGTCGGCTTGCTGCCGGAGAGAATGACGACTTCCATGGCTCTGCCTTTTGCCCTTGCCTTGCCGTTCCCGTTGCCGGATGTGCCCGGTGCCGGATAAACGCTGCCGGATAACCGCTGCCGGATGTCCGCTGCGGATGTGCCCTAGGGGCAGGGTATCCCAGTCCCGGCCAGCGCGCGCGGTCAGCGGTTGACGGTCAGCTGGGCCAGCAGTTCCGGTCCCCGCGCGTCGAGCCATTTCCCGCCCAGCCGGACCCCGGCGGCGAACAAAGCGAGTCCCAGGACCGGGCCGAGGACCAGGTTGATCCAACCCGGGACAGCGCTGCCGGTGATGAACTGTGCCACCAGCAGCGCCGTTTCGGGGAGCACGAGCAGGAGCAGGACGCCCATGCCGCCGAACTGCACCGCCATGGTCTGCGCCACATTGCCCGGCGGTTTTTTGAAGGGGCTGTCCCCGGGAAGCGGCACGGCGACGGTATAGCGCGCGGACACCACGGAGGACAGGCCCATCCCGCTGAACAGCACCCCGAGGGACAGCCCGAGCACACCGGGCAGCAGCTGCCAGTCCGCGCCGAACAGGAACGGCAGGACGCTGAGCGCCAGCACCGCCGGCAGGGCAAAGACCAGGCACGCCACGGCGCGGCCCAGCCGGTCGTGGGCCCCGCTGACTCCCGTGGAAAGGTGCAGCGCGAAGGCGGTGTTGTCATAGGAGACATCTGTTGAGATGGACCAGGCAAGCAGGAAGGCGGTCAGCGGACCGACAAAGAGGAGCATTGTGTAGGATCCGGTCTGGGCGGCCTGGAACAGGAACAGCACCGGCAGCAGGGGCACGACGACGAGGGCGCCCGTGTAGCGGGGGTCCCGAAGCCAGTAGCTCAACGACCGCGCCGCGACCGCGCCCGCCGGCGTGGCGGGGAACAGACCGAAGAAGCCCAGCCCGCCCGCTCTTTTCTTGGACGAGCCGGCGTAGGGCGGCGTCACGAGCGCCCGCTGCAGCAGGAGCTTCCAGCACAGCGCGAGCCCGGCCAGGGTGGCAACCGCGATCAGGAATTTGATGGCCGCGGCGCCGTAGCTCCCCGCCGCCAGTTCGCCGCCGAGGGACCACGCGGCACCGGCCGGGGTCCAGGACAGCGTCCGGGCCAGTCCGGTCAGGAAGTCCCCGGAGCCCGCAATCCCCTCGGCGACACCAGCCACGATCGGTCCCATCAGGACCAGCGGGATCAGGAAAACCATGGCGCTGGCATCCTTGAACCGGCGCGAAGTCGCCAGCCCCGCGGTGGCGGTGGTGACCACTTTGGACAGCACAATGCAGCTCAGCACCCCGAGGGCCGCCCCGACCAGGGCGCCCGCCGCACCGGGAAGGTTCCGGGACCAGGTCCCGACGGTGCCCAGCGCCACCAGTGTGGTCGCCGTGCCCGGGATGCCGATCAGCCCGCCCAGGGCCAGCCCGGTCAGCAGCTGCGGCATCGGCACGGCGAAGGTGGTGAACCGTGCCGGGTCCAGGGTCAGGTCGGCGGCGGAGGCAGCGACCGGGACGACGGCCCAGCCCAGGAGCGCCGCGGCACCGCCCAGCACGACGACAGTCTGCGCCACGCCGGGCTCCGCCCCGCGCAGGAACAGCAGCCCCGTGATGCCGAGCGCCACGAGCCCGAGGGCGTACAGGGTGCCGATGCCAAGGCCCACGAGCTGCCACGGGCTGCGCCGGACGCTGTTGCGCAGCAGGGTCAGCTTGAGCCTTAGAAGGTGCGCAACCATTCCAGCCCCTCCGTGTGGTTGCGGCCTCCGACTAGCTGGACGAAGCGGTCTTCGAGGGTCGCCCCCGCGCGGACGGCATCCACCGTCCCGGCGGCGAGCACCCGCCCGGCGGCGACGACGGCGACGTGGTCGCACATCCGCTGGACCAGGTCCATGACGTGGCTGGAGACAATGACGGTGCCGCCGGAGGCCACGTAACGGTCCAGGATGTCGCGGATGTTGGCGGCCGATACGGGGTCCACGGACTCGAACGGCTCGTCCAGGACCAGCAGCCGGGGCGCGTGGATCAGCGACGAGGCGAGGGCGATTTTCTTGGTCATGCCGGCGGAGTAGTCCACCACCAGCGTCCCGGCATCCGGACCCAGGTCCAGGGCGGCGAGCAGTTCCCTGACGCGGGTGGCCACCACGTCCTTGTCCATGCCGCGCAGCAGGCCGGCGTAGCTGACCAGCTGCTCGCCGGTCAGCCGGTCGAAGAGCCGGACGCCGTCCGGGAGGATGCCCATCAGCTTCTTGGCCTCCAGCGGCCGCTTCCAGACGTCCACGCCGTGCACGAACGCCGTGCCGAACTCGGGCCGGAGCAGGCCGGTGGCCATCGACAGTGTGGTGGTCTTGCCGGCGCCGTTCGGGCCGACGATCCCGTAGAAGGAACCCGCCGGAACGTCCAGGCTGATGCCGTCGACGGCGATCTTGTCGCCGAAGCGCTTGGCGAGCCCGCGCAGCGACAGGGCGGGAACAGCCTGACCCGCCTGGTTTTCGGGGGCAGGCGGATGCGGTTGCTCGAAAGTCATGTCGTTAGACTAACCGCCCGGGTCCGCGGAAGGGATCGTCCGCAAGGCGTACCCCCGCCGGCGGACCGCCGCGCCGTTGGGTGGCCGTGCCGTTGGGCCCGCGTGCCGTTAGAAGGAGTGGCGGGGGATGGCCCGTTCGTACTGCGGCGGCCACGCCACGTCCTGGCCCAGTTCGAACGCGGCCCGCAGCCACCAGTGCGGATCCCGGAGGGCGGCGCGGGCAATGAAGACGCCGTCAGCCTGGCCGGTGGCGACGGCGTGCTCCGCCTGGCCGGCCGAGGTCAGCAGCCCGACAGTGCCGGTTTTGACCCCGGTTTCACGCCGGATCCGGGCCGCGAAGCCGGTCTGGTAGCCCGGTCCCACCGGGATCTTCTGGTAGGCGACGGCGCCGCCGCTGGAAACGTCCACGAGGTCCACGCCGTGGTCCGCGGCCGCCCGGGCCATCCGTACCGAGGCTTCGACGTCGATGCCGCCCTCGGCCCAGTCGGAGGCCGAGATCCGGAGCAGCAGCGGCATGGTGTCGGGAATGACGTTGCGTACGGCGTCGACCACGGCGAGGGTCAGCCGGTTCCGGCCGGTCTCGTCACCGCCCCAGCGGTCCGTGCGGTCGTTGACGAGCGGGCTCTGGAACTGGTGCAGGAGGTAGCCGTGGGCGCCGTGGATTTCGATCGTGTCGAAGCCGGCTCCGACGGCCCGGACCGCAGCGGCCGCGAAGTCGGCGATGACGCCGTCGATCTGCCCTTCCGTCATCGCCGAGGGGGCCTCGTAGCCGTCAAAGGCTCCCGCGCCGGGTCCAACGGTGGGCCAGCCGCCGTCGGCGGCGGGCACCGTGCCCTGTTTGCCGGAGAAGGGCCAGTAGGAGGAGGCCTTCCGGCCGGCGTGGGCCAGCTGGGTGCCGATTTTGGTCTCCGCGGTGCCGTGGCGGTGCACAAAGGAGGTGATCCGTTCCCATGCTGCCGCCTGGTCGTCGTTGTAGATCCCGGCGTCCCGGGGGCTGATCCGTCCGGCGGCGTTCACGGCGGCGGCCTCGGTGAGGATCAGGGCAGCCCCGCCCGTGGCGAAGGAACCCAGATGCATCAGATGCCAGTCGTTGGGGACACCTTCCCCGGTTTCCGGCTCGCAGCTGTACTGGCACATGGGCGACACCCAGCCGCGGTGCTGCAGGTGCAGGGAGCGCAGTTCCAGCGGCGTGAAGAGGGCGGAGCCCACTAGAAGAGCACCCGGGCGAGGTTCTGGCGCGCCTTCGCCACCCGGTCGTCGCCGGTGCCGACGACGTCGAACAGTTCCAGCAGCCGGACCCGTGCCGTTTCCCGCTCCGGGCCGAAGTTCCTGCCGATGAACGCGACAATCCGGCCGAGGCCGTCCTCCACGTGTCCGCCGGCGATGTCCAGGTCGGCCACGCTGAGCTGGGCCTCCAGGTTGTCCGGTTCGGTGGCGGCCTGCTGGCGCAGCGCCTCGGAGTCCGCGGCGGCGAGCGGCTGGAGCCGGCCCATCAGCTCCACCTGCGCGAGCCCGGCCTTGGCCTCGGCATCGGCGGGCATTTCGAGCAAGGCCTGGCGGTAGGCGTCGGCGGCCGCAGCGTAATCCCCGGCCTCGATGGCGTCGAACGCCTTCTGGTGCAGGGGCGGCAGCGGCGGGGCCTCGGGCTCGCCAGCGCCGGGTTCGCCCGTGCCGACCTGTCCGGCCACGCCGTTGGCGGCGGCGACCTTGAGCAGTTCGTCCAGCAAGCTCCGGACCTGCAGTTCCTCGGCTCCGCCCTGGAAGAGCGGAATCGGCTGGCCGTTGACGAGGGCCACGGCGGTGGGAACGGCCTGCACCTGGAAGGCCTGGGCCAGCTGCGGGAACACTTCGACGTCGGCGGCGCCGAGGACGAGCCGGCCTGCATAGCTGTCAACGATCCGTTCGAGCACGTCGACCAGTTCGGCGGAACCGGGCGAGTAGGCCGCCCACAGCGCCACGACGACCGGGACCTGGGCTGAGAGCTCCACGAGCTCCTGGAAATTGGCTTCGGTGATGTCAACCCGGAGCGGACGGCGCGGGTGCTCCGCGTCGCCGTTGCCCGCGGCGGGCACTCCGGGCATCCCCGGTGCGCCGGCGGCACCGGGCGCGGCCGGCGGCGCCGCAGGGCGCTGTTTCAGGGAGGACAGGTCGACCGCACCGCGCAGGTTGAGCGGGTTGGCGGCAGCTGGCGGGACCGGGCGGGAGGCTGGCGAAGTCATGGTTCCACTCTAGCCATATCGGCACGGTCCGGTGCCACCGGAAGGAGAGCGGGCAGCAGAAAAGACCCGGCCTGCTGGCCGGGTCTTTTCCGTTGGCACTGGTTCTGCCGGTGCTACTGGTGACTTTGTGGAAGCCGCTGCTGGCCTACTTGAAAGTCGCTCCCACGAGGCCGCGGGTTGCGGCGACGAGCCTCATCGGGTCCTGGGACCCGGCCGGCGGGATGTAGACGGCAACGGACTCAGCGAAGTTCAGGACCATGCCGGTGCTGGTCTCCTTGCCGCCGGCCAGGGCCGCAGCGTCGTCGCCGATCGTCAGCTTGTCGCCGGCGGCCTTGGGGGTGCCATCGAACGCGAAGTCCAGGCGGCCCATGGCCAAGGCCCCTCCGTCGGCGGTCCGGAACACCACAACGCTGCCCGGGACCATCTTGTGGGTGAAGGAGAAGGTGCCGTTGACACCCGAGTTCACGACATCGGCCTGGTAGGCCAGCGTGTCCGCAATATACGGGGACGACTCTCCCTCGGCGAGCTTGTCCTTGAACGTGGACTCGGCGGAGTTCAGCCGGTCCCCCAGCCCGCCCAGCGCTTCTTCACCGCTGTAGAGCAGACCCGACTTGTCGGTGGGTGCCAGCGTCTCGGTGCCGCCGCGGGCGATCCCCGGGAAGGTCGTTCCCGGCTGCAGCGGGGTGGTGAGGACGAGCTTGTAGTTCTCCCGCGGGGAGGCCTGGGTCAGGGTGAGCAGCTGCGGAACGACGTTGCCCTCGCCCTGGGTGACAGCCATGACCGTACGCGGCCAGCTGCGCTGCTCGGTGACCACGGTGGTGAGGAGCTTGGTGGCACGGACCGGCATCCGGGGCTCGTACGAGCCGACCTGGGAGCGGATCTTGTAGTTCTGCGTGCGGACCTCGAGTTCAGGACCGGCCACACGCGGCTCCAGCTTGCTGGCGTCCTTGGCCGCGTCCCCGGCGTCGACCGCGCTGGCAACCTGTTCCAGGATGCGGCGGAACTGGACATCAACCAGGACCGGTGACGCCGGAGCCTGCTCCGCTGCGGCGGAAGAAGTGGCCGGTGACGGGGCCGGCGTCTGGCTGGCCTGGGCCGCCACGCCGCTGCCGGCGACGGCGGTGGCGGTCAGCACGGCCACGACCACTCCGGAGCGCCGCAGGCGCTGTCCGACGGTTCCCGGTGCGGCGGTGAGCGGCTGGGAGGCGTTCTTCGGGGCAGTGTCCTTGGGGGCAGTGGCCGTCGGGGCAGTGTCCTTGGGCGCCGCCGCCGTCGGGGCGGCGGACTGGACCTCGGAGCCCCGGGGGGCGGTGTCCTTGGAGCCGGCGGCCGGCTCCCCGCCGTTGCCGGAAACGCCGTCGCCGGTTCGGGTGCCGGACTTGGGCTTGAGCACCAACAGCACGGCGCCGGCCAGGATCAGCAGGCCGCCGATGACCATCAGGGGAATGGCCCACGGGGTGGACGTGTCGTTCGGGAAGGTCATGGTGATGGACGCGGGGGCCGGCTTGGTGCCGTCCGTCGCGAGCAGCAGCGACCAGTCGCCGTCGGCCGGCGCGGTCCAGTTGTACTTCAGCTCGCCGCTGGCGTTCTCCGTGCTGACCCAGAGGTCCGAGCCGGCCGGCGAGGGCGCGGCCGCTTCCCCGTCAGCATGGGTCAACTGCAGCGCCTTGCCGTCCTCGGAGACCCCGGAGACGGTGTTGTGCGCGGTGGCGCCAACCCAGGCATCGACGTCGTCAGGGCGGCCGGCGGCCAGCATGAAGCTGCCCTCGCCCTTGACGTTGATCGTCACTGTGCCGTCGTGCAGCGTGCGGAGCTTCTCGTCAAAAACGGTCAGCGGCGCGGCGGTGGCACCTGAGGGGGCGGTGGCCGTCACGGTCTCCGGTGGAGCCCAGAAAGTCTTCTGGCCGATTCCGGCCAGCAGTGTCAGGAGGCCCAGCAGCACTAGTGCAACTGCAGTCTTGAAACGCAAAATATTACCTATCATCAGCGGACACGTAGCTTCAATAGTAACCGTTTTGTTACCACAGAGTCAGATCGGGCTGTTTGTCAACCCCTTCCGGGGTCCCCGCGGCAGCCCCAAAAGAGCGCCGTAACAAGCCTGCTGATAGTGTTTGCGGTGATCATCACACTGGGGCCGCCGCAGCGCCTCGGCCGGGGATATACAGAGAATAAAGGGCTTTCAACGCATTGACTGGACACACGGACTCGTCCCCCTCAGGACCGGAAGAAACCAAGGAATCCGGCAGCACGGTGGACAGTCCGCAGGAGCAGGTTTCCCCCCGCCGGGTGGCCCTGGCCGGGGTCCTGAACTCGATGGCCCACCGCTTGCGCCAGCCCCTGCCGGGCGCCCAGCCGCGGCTCCGCTTCGAGATGCCCCCGGAGCAGGTGGACGACGAGATAACGCCCGAGACCGAGACGGGCACCCGCTTCGGCAACCCAGGTCCGCGGATGTCCTCCCAGCACCCCCTCTACGTCGGGTTCATGGGGACGGTCGGCGTCGGCGTGGCCCTGCTCGTCTACTGGATCGGCTCCAACACCACCCAACTGATCCTCTGGATCGTGGCGGCACTCTTCATCGCCCTGGGCCTGGACCCGGTGGTGCGCTGGCTCGAGGGGAAAAAGCTCCCCCGCGCCGCCGGCATCGTGGTCGCCGTTTCCACCCTGGCACTCGGCGTCGCGGCCTTCTTTGCCACGCTGATCCCCACGATCGTCCAGCAGGTCACGCAGATCGTCGAAGAGGCGCCGCGATGGATCACTGATTTCATCAACTCCGACTTCTTCCGCAGCATCGACAACCAGTACGGGGTGCGCGAACGCATCACCCAGGAGCTGGAGAAGTTCGTCAACGACCCTGAGGCGATGGGCGGCATCTTCGGCGGTGTCGTCGGTTTCGGCTCCACCGTGGCCAACGGGCTTTTCGGCGCCCTGATTGTGCTGGTGCTGAGCCTCTACTTCCTCGCCGCCCTGCCGGCCATGAAGAAGTGGGGCTACCGGCTTGCCCCGCGGTCCCGCCGGGCCAGGGTCGAGGCCCTGTCCGAGGAAATCACCGGGTCAGTCGGCAACTACGTGATCGGCCAGGCCGTCGTCGCGCTCGTGAACGCAACCTTCGCCTTCATTGTGATGACGATCGTCGGCGTCCCGTTCGCCGTCCTGCTGGCCTTCGTGGTGGCCCTGCTGGCGTTCATTCCCCTGGTTGGCGGGCTGATTGCCGGTGTCATTGTCACGCTGATCGCCCTCACCGCGGGCTGGCAGACCGCGGTGGTCTATGCCGTCTGCTACTTCGCCTACCTGCAGTTCGAGGCCTACTTCATCTCCCCGCGCATCATGCAGAAGGCCGTCGCGGTGCCCGGCGCCGTCGCCGTCATCTCGGTGATCGCCGGCGGCAGCCTGCTCGGTGTCCTGGGCGCGCTGATCGCCATCCCCACGGCGGCCGCCATCCTGCTCCTGGTCAAGGAGATCTTCATCGTCCGCCAGGACAACCACTGACATTTTCCGCTACGGAGAAGGACAGCCGCTGCGTGGATCCACGCGGCGGCTGTCCTTTTCCGTAGCGGAAACTCCAGAGGGCGCTCAGGCGTGCGCGGTGGCCACCGGACCGGCCCACTCGTGCGGCAGTTCGGTGCGGGTGACGCCGTCGCCGGCACGGCCCGGGAGTACTTCATCGACGATTTCGTTGAGCACCCGGCCGGCGTACTTCTCCCCCACCCACAGGTGCTTGGCGCCGTCCACGCCCACGACGCGGGCCTGCGGCACCACCTTGAAGCGCTCCGTGGCCCCGGCCGGCTGGAGGTAGTCGTCCAGCTCGGGAACCAGGACCTTGAGCGGTTTGCCGGAGGCTGCCCATTCCTTGAGGTGCACCTCCGTGGCCCGGTGCAGCGGCGGCGAGAGCAGGATGGCACCTTCGACCTCGGAGGCCACCGGTTCCGACGCCCCGTACATCAGTGCGAGCTCGGTGCCGAACGACCAGCCCACGAGCCAGCGGTTCGGCAGGCCGCGGTCGACGGCGAACTTCACGGCCGCCTCGACGTCGAGGCGTTCACCGATTCCCTCCTCGAACGCTCCCTCGGAAGTTCCCCGCGGTGAACCGGTGCCGCGGGTGTTGAACCGGAGCACGGCGATTCCGGCCAGGGCGGGCAGCCGGTAGGAGGCTTTCCGGTACACATGCGAGTCCATGAAGCCGCCGTGTGTGGGCAGCGGATGGAGCGTGATCAGGGTGGCCTTCACCTCGCCGGACTCCGGGAGCGCGAGCTCGCCCACGAGCCGGTGTCCGTCACTCGTGCGGAGCACCACGTTCTCCCGGCGGGCCGGGAGAACGGTGGAGGCGCGGATTGCGGTCGGTGCGGAAGGCTGGCTGAAGACGTACGACGCCGGGTCAAAACTCATGCGTCCAGCTTAGCGAAAGCCGCCGGCGAAGCAGTCCGTGCCGGCACTCAGCGGTACCGGTAGCTGCGTGAGGTCCAGCAGTTCGTGTGCCAGTGCCGCCGCTCCGCGAGGCCAGCGGCGGGCCCGAAGAGATGGGATTCGGACCACACGACGAGATGCGCCACGCCGGGCAGCACCGCCGTCGAACAGCCCGGACAGATGTAGGTCTTTTCCGCACGGCCGGCGGTCACGGGCCGGACCGACCACTCGCCGTCCGGCGCACTTTCCCGCCGCGCAAAGCCCGAGCGCGCGCGTTCCAGGTCCAGCTCCGGCACGGGTCCGCCCTTGACGCCGGGCTTGGGGGCCTTGCCCGGGCCGGCTCGTCCTGACACGGCTCGGCGGGGGCGGTTGGAACGGGGCATGGTTCCATTCTGCCCCAGTCCGGGTGCCCGTTGTCCCTGCAGGCGGTAGTGTTGACCGGGTGCGTTTAGTCATAGCCCGTTGCTCCGTTGATTATGTCGGCCGGCTCAAGGCCCATCTCCCGCTCGCCACCCGGCTCCTGTTGGTCAAGGCCGACGGTTCCGTTTTGGTCCACTCGGACGGCGGATCCTACAAGCCGCTGAACTGGATGAGTCCCCCGGCGTCCCTGCGGGTCTCCTCCCCGGACGAGGTCGACGTCGAAATCGGCGTGGTCGAGCAGTGGACCGTCCAGTCGGCCAAAACCGACGACCGCCTGATCATCAACATCCATGAGCAGCTGCACGACACCTCCCATGAGCTCGGCCAGGACCCCGGGCTGATCAAGGACGGTGTGGAGGCGGACCTGCAGCGGCTGCTGGCGGACCAGATCGAACTCCTCGGCGCCGGGTTCTCCCTCATCCGCCGCGAGTACTTCACCGCCATCGGTCCGGTGGACATCCTGGCCAGGGACGCCAAGGGCGCCACGGTGGCCATCGAGCTCAAGCGGCGCGGTGACATCGACGGCGTCGAACAGCTCACGCGCTACCTCGAACTGCTCAACCGGGACCCCCTCCTGGCTCCGGTCCGCGGGATCTTCGCCGCCCAGCAGATCAAGCCGCAGGCCAAGGTGCTGGCAAACGACCGCGGCATCGACTGCGTCACCCTCGACTACGACGCCATGCGCGGCGTCGACGACGTCGAGTCCCGGCTCTTCTAGAACCCACTGCGCCGGCCCTCGGCCCCCGGCTATGAGCCCATTGCCAGTGCCAGCTGTTCCCTGAGCCCGGCAAGGTGAACAGGCCCCGATGTGTCCACCGTAATTGTTGGGCCGAGCGACAGGGGACCTGCCTGCGCCGTCCAGTCGGCCCAGGCCGTTTCCGCCGCTGCCCCCATGGAATGAATCCTGTGCCGCCGCCGCGACTCATAGCGGCCCCGGGCCAGCATCGGGTCGATCTCGCACCAGATCTCCACCACGTCCGGGCTCCCCGATTGAGCGATGCCTTTGGCCACGTAGTCGAGGTCTCGTGGCCGGTACCACCACGATTCGACAATGGCGGTCCCCGGGATCGAAGCCGCCAACTGCCACATGGTTTCAGACGCAAGCTGTCCCAGCCGGCCGCTGGCAACGGTGCCCCCGGCGATGTCGGCCAGCATTTCCTTCAGCTCGTCCTTTGAGACGACCGGCACGGACAAGGCCGCGCCCAGTTCCCGGCTCAATGTGGTCTTCCCTGAGCCAGGGAGACCATTTACCAAAATAAGGGATTCAGCCATAGTCCATTGTGGCGTCAGAACAGAGCGCTGCCGGGAAGCGGTGGTCGACCGTGGGTGAAAGGGCCGTACGGTATTCGGCCGTGAAATCATTCGTCGATACTTTGTACAAATTTTATGAAATTGTGCGCCGGGCCCGTTGACCTGACGCAAATGACATGAAATTCTTAGACCAGTCTTTGTGTAGGTGTTTTTTCATGCTCGCAAGACATGTTGCGAGCGTGAAGCTCCTGCCGCCGAAGTCCGGTTGATCCGGTCCCACAGCCAAGGTTCTTCTCGCGGAGTGACCAAGTCCGGCACGAAGTGTGCCGGCCTTAACCAAGATCCATAATGAGGAGATATACATGGCACAGGGAACCGTCAAGTGGTTCAACGCTGAAAAGGGCTTCGGCTTCATCACCCCGGATGACTCCGATGGCGATGTCTTCGTTCACTACTCTGAGATCCAGACCGGTGGCTTCAAGACCCTCGACGAGAACGCACGCGTTCAGTTCGAAATCGGCCAGGGCGCCAAGGGCCCCCAGGCTACCGGCGTGACGCTGGTCTAGTCCCCCGCAGCGGAACTGCCAGCGGCAGTCTCCGCGCAGAAATGGTCCCCGGCCTCCGTGCCGGGGACCATTTTTTGCCTCAGCGCACGAGCGTCCGCAGCAGCCGCGCGCTGTGCCGCACGGACAACCCGGGCAGATAGGCCCGGCTCAGCGCCCTGCCCATGGCGGGCAGCTGCAGGGGGTCCTGGTAATAGAGGTACAGCGTCCGGTAGTCGGGTTTGAACCTGGACTTGAACGTGGCCAGGGAGCGGAAGCCGTAGACGGGCTCGAGAGCCTTCCCGACGACGTCGAGGATTCTGGCCAGCGACTCGGGCCCGGCCTCATCGCCGGGGCCCTCCGCCACCGTGTCAGCTTCCTTCGCCAGCGGGGATCCGGACAACGAGATGACCTCCACCGAGCTCCGGAGCTCCTGGACCGCCGACGCGATCAGGAACTCCATGACGCCGGGGAAGGCGTCCCCGCGCCGGCGCATGAAGTCCAGCGTCCAGCTCACGAGGCGGCCGTCCGCGTAAACCGGCAGCCAGCTGGTGACGCCCTGGACCTGCCCCTCGGCGTCCACCGCGAGGCAGCAGAGCACTTCCGGGTCCTCAAGCTCATCGATGCCGCCGAGCGTGAATCCCATCTCGGGGATGCTCTTCTGGGCGGCCCACTCCTCCGAGACCTCGATCAGCTGGGCGCGCACCGCCGGCGCGAAGTCGGCGTAGCGGCCCCACACCGCGCGCACCCCGGTCTTCTTGGCCCGGTTCAGGGCGGTCCGGACGTTCTGCCAGTCCTTGCCCTTGAACTCGAGCGAGCGCACGGCCAGCCGGGTCTCCTGCGCCACGGCCACCCGCCGGAACCCGCGGCCCTTCAGCAGCGGCCACAGCTCGTCGGTGCAGGAGTAGAAGCAGGGAATGAGGGCATGCTCGGCGCAGTATTGGATGAAGCCCGCCGCGGTCTCCTCGTGGGACGCCGCCGGGCCGAAGGGGCCCGCCAGGGTCAGCGCGACGTTGCCATGCTGCTGGTAGGCCACTCCCCCGCGGCCGTCCGGCGCGAACCAGTACTTGTTGGGCTCCCACAGCGCCATCCAGGACAGGGAGTCGCCGCCCTGGCGGATCAGGCTGCGGGCCACGTCACGGTCCCCTGCACCTGCGTCGCTGAGGTGCAGCCGGCGCTGCAGGACCAGCCAGACGGCGGCCAGTGCGACCGCCCAGAAGATGATGCCGGAGGCGGCGAAGAGGAAGGCCTCCACGGCGTCGCGGCCCTGGAAGAAGCGGCTGTAGATTCCGGGGATGGGCAGCGGCAGGTACTGGCGGGAGAGCTCGGCGGCCAGGCCCAGCAGGCCGCCGTCGCGGTCCATCCCGCCGGCGGCCAGCCAGACGCCGGTGTAGAGGGACGCCAGCACCAGCCAGGTGCCGCCGACCACCGCTGCGAGGGCCCGGCGGGCCCGGGGGCTGGTCTCGACGCGGAACTGGCGGCGGTTCGCCGCAAGCAGGACAACAAGCACGAGCGGGACCACCACCAGGGGCAGCACGTGCACGAACCCGGACCCCATCACGCCGGTGTGCGGCCGGCTGGCGTACTGCGGAATCCTGGCGAACAGGGACAGGTAGACGGCGGCCATGGCGGTCACGGCGAGCTGGAGCGTGATCGCGATCCGCAGGGCGAGCCGGCGGCCGTGCCGCATGCCGTCGGCGCAGATGAGCAACAGCACCACGGGCACCACCGCCAGCGCGAGGCCCAGCGGCCCGGCGAACCCGGCGCGGCCGGCCTCAAGGCAGGTGGCGTCGATAGTGCCGCCGCAATTCTGCTCCAGTTGGTTCAGCGTGGGCAGCGGGTTGAGCACGACGTCCCGCAGCAGTGCCAGCGGCCCGGTGGGGGTCCGGACCGTGGCAGTCAGGATGGGTCCGACGGCGAAGATCGCCACGGTGAGGGCGAGCAGGTTCCGGGTTTCGCGCCCGGTGGAGCGGTGCCGGTGCAGGGTGCCTTTGTCGCCCTGGATCCACCAGCCGGCCGCCAGCCCCGCCAGGGCCCCGGCGAATCCGACGACGGTCTCGGCGTGCCCCACGTACAGCACGAGCATCAGGGAGACGGAGACGACGCCGGTGCGCAGTCGCCGCTGCCACAGCGTGGGCAGCAGCCCGCTGGACGCCAGCGACACGGCCAGGACGGCCGCGTACGGGCCCATGAGCCGCGCGTCCACCATCCGGCTGAGCCAGCCGTCGTCGGCGTAGCGGGCGAGTTGTGTCACCAGCAGGAACAGCGTCACCGCCGCGAACTGGGCGGCGAAGTAGAAGACGGCCGTGCGCCGCGTACCGAGCTGCCGCTCGGCGAGGCCCAGCAGGAGGAGGATCATCAGTGCGGCCGAGAAGTAGGCCAGCAGGTTCGTGGCGAAGAACATCGAACTGAACAGCGACCACCAGTTCCCGGCCTTCAGTTCGGGGGCACTGACCGACGCCACGTCCAGCAGTGATTCCGGCGGCCCGGAGAGGAAGCTTCCGGTGGCCGCGCCGGTGATCAGGAAAACCGCGAGGACGCCGAGGGTGAACGGTATGGCCCGCAGGTGGCCCAGCGACTGCCGCAGGCCCTCGCGGCCCAGGCCCTGGAGGGGGCCGGCCCGGTCCCCCGCCGCCCTGCCGTGGCTGCCGGGCTCACTGCCGGATGCCCCAGCGGGACGCCAGGAAGTCCAGCCCGGCGGGCAGCCCCTTGGACCCGGTCTCCCAGGAGTGTCCCGCGTCGGGGACCAGCCGCGTTTCCACGGTGAACCCGGCCGCGCGCGCGGCGTCGGACAAGACCTCCAGGTAGCCGACGAATTCGGGGTCCCGTTCGCCGGCGGCAAAGTAGATGGCGTGATCCTCAAAGCGGTGCTCCCGCATGAGCCGCAGCGGCGTCTGGCGGTCGAAGGCCTCGGTGTCGCCGCCATAGGCGGCTGCAATGGTCTTTTCCCGCTCCTTGGCGAGGGCGGGTTCCTGCTCGCTCGAAAAGGCCAGGGCGGAGCTGTAGACGTCCGGATGCCGGGTCACCATCTGCACGGCGCAGGTCGCGCCGAAGGAGAATCCCCCGGCCGCCCACTGCTGAGGGTCCGGATCCACGTCCAGCGTCCGGTTGATCCAGGCCGGCACGTCCTCGGCCAGGAACGTGTCCGCCCGGGCGATCATGCTGTCCATGCAGAGGGTGTTGCCCGAGGCGGAGCCGTTCGGGTCCACGACGACGACCACCGGAGCCACCCCCTGGTGCGCTGCCGCGTACTGGTCCATGCGGCTGCGCAGTGCCCCGCCGGTGAGCCAGTCTGCCGGTGCGCCCGGCTGCCCGGCGAAGAGGACCAGGACGGGCAGCGCCGGGCGGGGCGAGGCCTGGTAGGCCGGCGGAAGATAGACATAGGCTTCCCGGCTGGCAAAGCCTGAGCTGGTGCCGGGGATTCCGGCCCGCCGCAGCACGCCGCCCCCGGGCAGGTCAGCCGGCGGGTTCCACCCGGAAAGGCTGACGGCGGCGGAGGGTCCGGGGGCGCGTTTCAGCCCGTCTTCCAAGGGCTGGATGCGGGCCAGGGCGGTGCCGGTCAGGTCACTCACCGTGTGGTTGAGGCCAAAGTAGCCGTTGATCTGGACCGCGGAGAGCAGCACGACGCCGAACAGGGCGGCCGTGGCCACCGCCGTCGTCCGGACCGGGCGCCGGGGACCGTTGGGGCCGGGCGCCCGGGCCGCGCGCGTGGGCCCCCAGATTCCCCACAGGCGCATCAGCCAGAGCAGCAGCGCCGCGACGGCGGGAAGGGACCAGGCCAGGACCTCGCGCGGAAGTTCCCCCGGGAAGACGGAGAAAACGTAGATCAGTGCCCAGTGCGCCCCGGCAAGCAGCGCGGCGGCGGCCAGGACCGCGGCGACGGGGGGAAGCAGGAAGGCCAGCCGGCGGGGGGAGGTTTTGCCGCCGTTGGCAGCGCGTCGCCGTCCCTGCCACAGCAGGTAGAGCAGGCCCGCGGTGCCCGCGATCCAGGCGATCCAGAGCACCGGCCCGTCGACGACCCTGAGGTCTTCGATGAAGTCCACCGGGGCTAGCGCCAGGTGCCGACGCCGACGACGGGCCCGGCCTCAAGCCAGGACGAGAGCCCCGTGTAGGCGTCGAACCGCATCGCCAGCAGGACGTCCTGCCCTTCGTACCGGAGTTCGACAATCACGGCGTCGGGCTGGACTTTGACAAGTTCGGATTCGGTGGGTTTGCGCCGGCCGATCAGCTCAAGCGAACTGCGGCGGAAGGTGTGCTTCGGCCGCATGCTCAGCGAGGCAAGGCGGAACCACTCAAGGTCGTTGTCCTGATAACGACAAACCCCCATCTGCCAGCTGTTTCCAGCCGTGCAAATGGAGGCGTCCACCGTGCCCAGGGCGCGCCGCAGATTGAAGCGGCGCACCCCGGAAAGGCACAGTGCAAATACCAGCAACGCAAAGACCGTTGCCAGGGCGATGAACGGAAAAACAGTATCGTTCATCAAGGTCGTGCTAGCGGATCCCCGCAGTAGCCGCGTCGCCCATTTGGGCGTTGTCAGCAACAATGACGACCCGGTTGTTGTCGACGGAGAAGAACCCGCCGTCGACAACTACGGCAATACGGTCACCGGAAACCGGCTGGATTGCCAGCTCACCTTCGGCCAGAATCGCCAGCAGGGGCGCGTGGCCGGGCAGGATTCCGATTTCACCATCGCTGGTGCGGGCCTTGACCATCGTGGCCGCTCCGGACCACACGAAGTGGTCCGCTGCGACAATCTCAACCTCAAGCTCAGCCATATTACTTGGTCTGTTCCTGGATCTTGGCCCACTGGCGCTCAACGTCATCCAGGCCGCCGACGTTGAAGAACGCCTGCTCTGCAATGTGGTCGAGCTCGCCGTCGCAGATCGCGGTGAAGCCTTCAACGGTGTCCTTGATGGTCACGGTGGAGCCCTCGACGCCGGTGAACTGCTTGGCGGTGTAGGTGTTCTGCGAGAGGAACTGCTGGATGCGGCGTGCACGCGACACGACGATCTTGTCTTCTTCAGAGAGCTCGTCAACGCCGAGGATGGCGATGATGTCCTGAAGTTCCTTGTTCTTCTGCAGGATCTGCTTGACGCGGACGGCCGTGTTGTAGTGGTCGTTGCCGATGTACTGCGGATCCAGGATGCGGGAAGTCGACGTCAGCGGGTCAACGGCCGGGTACAGACCACGGGAAGCGATTTCACGGGAAAGTTCCGTGGTCGCGTCGAGGTGTGCGAAGGTCGTGGCCGGGGCCGGGTCGGTGTAGTCATCTGCGGGAACGTAGATGGCCTGCATCGAGGTGATCGAGTGGCCCTTGGTGGACGTGATGCGCTCCTGCAGGAGGCCCATCTCGTCAGCCAGGTTGGGCTGGTAGCCCACGGCCGACGGCATGCGGCCGAGGAGGGTGGAAACCTCGGAGCCTGCCTGGGTGAAGCGGAAGATGTTGTCGATGAAGAGCAGCACGTCCTGGTTCTGCACATCGCGGAAGTACTCCGCCATGGTCAGTGCGGACAGGGCCACGCGCAGGCGCGTTCCCGGCGGCTCATCCATCTGGCCGAAAACAAGGGCGGTGTCCTTGAGGACGCCTGCCTCTTCCATTTCAACCCAGAGGTCGTTGCCTTCACGGGTACGCTCGCCGACACCGGCGAACACCGAGGTGCCGCCGAAGTTGCGGGCAACACGGGTGATCATTTCCTGGATCAGCACGGTCTTGCCGACACCGGCACCACCGAACAGACCGATCTTGCCACCCTTGATGTACGGGGTGAGAAGGTCGATGACCTTGATGCCGGTTTCCATCATCTCGGTGGAACCCTCAAGCGTCGCGAAGGCCGGAGCCTTGCGGTGGATGGGCCAGCGCTCGGTGATGCCGAGTTCCGACTCAGCCACGTCCAGCGGCTGTCCGAGGACGTTGAAGATGTGTCCCTTGACGACGTCGCCGACAGGAACGGAGATGGGGGCACCCGAGTCCACTACAGCGGTGCCGCGGACGAGTCCGTCGGTTGCCTGCAGGGAGATGGCGCGAATGACGTTGTCGCCGAGGTGCAGGGCAACCTCGAACGTGATCGTCTTGGTCTCACCGTTGAGAGTAATCTCGGTGGTGAGTGCGTTGTAAATCGAGGGGATTGCGTCAGCCGGGAATTCGACGTCGACAACCGGGCCAATAACACGTGCAATACGGCCGGTAGCACCGGTCGTCGCGGCTACGTGTTCGGTAGCAGTGGCAGTCATCTCTCTCACTTCACTCAGTAGATGGCGTTGGGGTTAAGTTTACCTTGGTGCAGGTACAGCAGGATCCGAGCCCGTGGTGGCTAGGACGCGTTCAACGCGTCGGCACCGGCCACGATTTCGGAAAGCTCCTGCGTAATTTCAGCCTGGCGGGCAGTGTTGCGCAGACGCGTGAACTTCTTGATGAGGTCCGTGGCGTTGTCGCCGGCGGACTTCATCGCCCGCTGGCGGGCAGCCAGCTCCGAAGCTGCTGCCTGCAGCATCGCGGCGAAGATGCGTGATTCGATGTAGCGCGGCAGCAGAGCGTCAAGAACCTGCTCCGTTTCCGGCTCGAATTCGTAGAGCGGCAGGAGGTCCGATTCGGACGCAGCCTGCTCTTCGACAACCTCAAGCGGGAGAAGACGGATAACCGTCGGCTCCTGGGTGACCATGGACTTGAAGCGGGTGTAGACGACATGGATCTCGTCGACGCCGCCCTCTGCGTAGTCCGTCGCAAAGTCAGCCAGCAATGCCTCGCCGATTTCCTGTGCGGTGGCAAACTCCGGCGCATCCGTGCCGCCGGTCCAAACGCGCCCGTAGGGACGGTTCCGGAAGTCGAAGTACGCCTGCGCCTTGCGGCCGACCAGGTAGAACTTGACTTCTTTGCCCTCCTCGACGAGCAGCTCGTTGAGGCCTTCCGCCTGCTTGAGCACGCTCGCGGAGTACGAACCTGCAAGGCCACGGTCCGAGGTGATTACCAGGACGGCGGCCCGGCGGATCTGCTCCGGCTCGGTGGTCAGCGGGTGGTCGATTTCGCTCTGGCTTGCGACAGCAGAAACGGCACGCGTGATGGCGTTTGCGTAAGGCAGTGAAGCTGCTACGCGTGCTCGGGCCTTCCCGATGCGCGAGGTAGCGATCAGTTCCATCGCCTTGAAGATCTTGCGCATCGACGTCGTCGAGCTGATCTTCTGGCGGTAGACCCGGATCTGGGCTCCCATACTTATCCTTTCCTAAGATCCCGATGGCCGGGACTGCCGGAACCTAAGTGGGCTCCGGCAGTCCCTGCCAGCGAAACTAGCGCTTCTGCTTGACGATTTTTTCCTGGTCGACCTGTGCCTCGTCGATGGGGGCGTGCTCTTCGTGCCCTGCACCAACCAGGTGGTTGTCTCCCTCGCCGAAGAAGCCCTTCTTGAAGTCCACGATCGCGGTCTTCAGTGCTTCTGCAGTGTCATCGCTCATGACGTTGGTCTGGGCCAGCGTCGTCAGGATGGAGGACTTGTGCTTGAGGTGCTCCAGGAACTCGGTCTCGAAGCGGTTGATGTCCTCAACCGGAACGTTGTCGAGGTGCCCGTTGGTGCCGGCCCAGATGGAGACGACCTGGTTCTCGACCGGGAACGGCGAGTACTGGCCCTGCTTGAGCAGTTCCATCAGGCGTGCGCCACGGGTCAGCTGCTGGCGCGATGCGGCGTCGAGGTCCGACGCGAACATTGCGAACGCCTGCATGTCGCGGTACTGAGCCAGTTCCAGCTTCAAGGTACCGGAGACCTTCTTCATGGACTTGACCTGGGCGGCGCCACCCACGCGGGAAACGGAGACACCCACGTCGACGGCCGGACGCTGGTTGGCGTTGAAGAGGTCCGACTGCAGGAAGATCTGGCCATCGGTGATGGAGATCACGTTGGTCGGGATGTAGGCGGAGACGTCGTTTGCCTTCGTCTCGATGAGCGGCAGGCCGGTCATCGAACCTGCACCGAGCTCGTCGGAGAGCTTGGCACAACGCTCCAGCAGGCGGGAGTGCAGGTAGAACACGTCGCCCGGGTAGGCTTCGCGTCCCGGCGGGCGGCGGAGCAGCAGCGACACTGCACGGTAGGCCTCGGCCTGCTTGGAGAGGTCATCAAACACAATGAGGACGTGCTTGCCGCCGTACATCCAGTGCTGGCCGATGGCCGAACCGGCGTAGGGTGCCAGGTACTTGAAGCCTGCGGGGTCGGACGCGGGGGAAGCCACGATGGTCGTGTATTCCAGGGCGCCGTTGTCCTCAAGGGTCTGACGGACGGCCGCGATCGTGGATGCCTTCTGGCCGATGGCTACATAGATGCAGCGCACCTGCTTGTTGACATCCCCGGAGGCCCAGTTGGCCTTCTGGTTGATGATCGTGTCGATGGCGATAGCCGACTTGCCGGTCTGACGGTCACCGATGATCAGCTGACGCTGGCCGCGGCCGATCGGGATCATGGCGTCGATAGCCTTGAGGCCGGTCTGCATCGGCTCGTGGACCGACTTGCGCTGGGTCACGCCGGGCGCCTGGAGTTCCAGGGCACGGGTGGTTTCGGCCTTGATCTCGCCAAGGTCATCGATGGGCTCGCCCAGCGGGTCGACGACGCGGCCGAGGAAGGCGTCGCCCACCGGTACGGACAGAACCTGTCCGGTGCGGTGAACTTCCTGGCCTTCTTCGATGCCGGTGAAGTCACCGAGGATGATAACGCCGATCTCGCGGACGTCGAGGTTCTGGGCCAGGCCCAGGGTGCCGTCTTCGAAGCGAAGCAGCTCGTTCGCCATGACCGAGGGAAGGCCCTCAACACGGGCGATGCCGTCACCTGCGGTTGTTACACGGCCGACCTCTACGCGCTCTGCGTTTCCGGGTTCGTAGGACGCCGCGAACTCGTTCAACGCATTACGGACGTCGTCGGCGTTGATGGTCAATTCGGCCATCTGCAGTCCCTGCTCTCCTGTTTTCGTGATCATCGTTGCTCACGATGACCGGGGTTTCGTTTAGTTGTGCTGGTCCGGCTGGCTAAGCAAGCTGGCGGTGGAGCTGGCCCAGGCGGGCGAGGACCGAAGCGTCTACCACTTCGTCACCAACCTGAATCCGGATGCCACCGATCAGTGCCGGGTCAACGTTCATGTTGATCTTGAGCTCGCGCCCGTAAAGGGCATTCAGCCCCGCCTGCAGACGGCTGGTCTGTGTCTCCGTCAGCGGACGGGTGACGCTGACCGTTGCAATCCAGCGCTGCTGGCGCTTGGCTGCGAGCTCCGCGAAACGACGGACGAGCTTAGTTACCTTGAGGCCACGCGGCTGCGAAACCGCCTGTCCGATAAGGACCTTCGCTTCCTCGCTTGCACTCGGTACGAGCTTTTCGGCGAGAGCGACCTTGGCGGCCGCGCTAGCCTGCGGCTCGGACACAGCACGCTGTACCTCGTGGTTGGACTCGACGGCCTGGTTGAAGGAGAACAGATCGTTCTCCAGCGTTTCCAGGCCAGTGATGCCCGAGGCAGAGACGGCAGACTTATTCTCAGCAACGGCAATTACCACCGAAGCGGCAAGAGTCTCGAGTGCATCGCCGATATCCCGGGCCGACGCCCAGCGCGAGCTGGCCAGTCCGCTCGCGATATCCACAGCATCCGCGGAGACTTTCCCGCCGAAGAGCTGCTTGATAAGCGCCGACTTTTCGTCACCGCTGCGGGACGGGTCAGTCAGGGCGCGGCGCAAGCCAGCCGAGCTGTCCACCGTTCCCAGGATTCCGAAGAGTTCCTTAGCCAACTGCAGCGAGGCGAATGGAAGCTTGGCTTCCAGCGCCACCAAGGCCGCGGTGAGCGATTCGCTCGATACACCTGCCATTACTGAGCTGCACCTGCGTTCTGGTTCTCCAGATCTGCCAGGAAGCGGTCAACCACACGGGCTGAGCGCGCGTCGTCCTCGAGGGACTCGCCAACAATGCGGCCCGCCAGGGTGGTGGCCAGTGTGCCAACTTCCGTGCGCAGCGACACAACGGCCGCCTGGCGCTCGGACTGGATCGCCGCGTGCGCCTGGGCCGTGATGCGGGCAGACTCGGCAGCTGCCTTCTCCTTCAGGTCCGCAAGGATCTGAGCGCCTTCGGCACGTGCTTCCTCGCGGATGCGGTTGGCCTCGGCACGGGCATCGGTGAGCTGCTGCTTGTACTCTTCGAGAGCAGCGGAAGCCTCTGCCTGGGCCTTTTCAGCCTTGGCGATGCCGCCTTCAATGGCCTCCGCACGCTCTGCGAAGGTCTTCTCGAACATCGGGACAACGTACTTGACCACGATGAACATGAGAACAGCGAAGCCGGCGAAGACGACAAGCATTTCCCAGGGATTGGGAACCAGAGGGTTAGTGCCCTCTGTGGCGGCTGAGATGATCAGCTGATTCATAATTCACCCGTCCTTATCTACTCGGTTCTGGATGTTCGCTTAGTTCTAAAGTTCAGACTAAAGAACGAACGCGAAGACCAGGCCGAGGATGGCGAGGGCTTCAGTCAGCGCGAGGCCGAGGAATGCGATCGGCTGGAGCACACGCTGTGCCTCCGGCTGACGTGCTACGCCGTTGATGTAAGCGGCGAACACGAGACCAACACCGATACCACCGCCGATTGCGGACAGACCGTAACCTACGAGGTTGAGATTGCCTTCCATTTTTTTCCTTTCAAGATGCCATCTATGTGGCAGGTTGTTTGGTGTACTTCATCCCCCGAGGGGAAGATTTTTGGGTGCCTAGTGGCTATCCGCGTGCAGCGCGCCTTCGATGTAGATCGCGGTCAGCAGCGTGAACACGTACGCCTGCAGGACCATGATCAGCGCTTCGAGCATGTACATGGCAATCGCGCCGCCAAGTACGAGAACTGAGGTGCCCTTCAGCAGGAGGTTCTCCTGCATGACGAGGAACTCGATGCCCGAACCGGCGATCATCACGATCAGGTGGCCGGCCAGCATGGTCGCGAACAAACGGAGGCTGTGCGTGACCGGGCGGACGAGGAAGTTGGAGATGATCTCGATCGGAATGACGATCGGAAGAATGTAGCCCGGGACTCCGGACGGCACGGTGGCCAGCTTGAAGTACTTCAGGCCGTTCTTCTTGACGCCGATGGCGATCCACGTGACATACACGATTCCGGCCATCACGTAGGCGCCGCCGACATGCGAGAAGGTGGGGAGCTGGATCAACGGAATGGCGCCGTAGATGTTGTTCACCAGGATGAAGAAAAACAGGCTGAACAGCAGCGGGACGTACTTCATGAAGTCTTTGCCGCCGATGATGTCCTTGCCGATGCCGTTGCGGACGAAGCCGTAGGCGGCCTCACCGGCGAACTGGAGCCTGCCGGGGACGAGCTGACCCTTGCGGGCAGCCATCAGAAAGAATGCGGCGATAATAACGACCGAAAGGATTACCAGCAGCATCTGCTTGGAGAATCCGTCGGCCGCCCCCCACGGCACGATTGCCGGCAGGTGGATTTCTTCAATTCCAGGAGGCGTAAAAGTTCCTGAATTCTGGGCCGGGAGCGCAAGCGCGATCAACGCGTTTCCTCTCTGCAGTGTCCATCATTGGGCGTTGGCCGGGGAAAGGCGACGTTGCTGTCGCATTCTCCCCGTGTGAAATTATTTGGCATTACTGATCCTCGTCCTGAGACGGGCCACGTGCAGCATTGTCCCCGCCGGCGGATTTATCCGGGCTGGTGAGGCCGTGCATATGAGAAAGATAGAACCCTCCCGCGGCTCCCAACAGGGCGCCTGCGAGCACAATCCAGCGGGTTCCCCACAGATTATCCAGACCCCACCCTATCAAACTCCAGACGAGGATTCCGCCAACAATGTAGCTGAAGACGGCGATGCCGGCGTTGTATCCGCCGTCGCGTCCGTTGTCGGAAACGCCGGGGGCTCCGGAGGTGTTTTCCCGGGTGCGGGGCTTGTTCTTGGGGCGCTCTTTGCGGCTAAACATCGGTGCCGCCTTCCGGGGTCTCGGGGTCGTTGTAGAGCTGGAGCCGGGCCTTGCTGAAACCATAGATTTCGGCGGCCTGCCACAGGACCACGGTCACGACGGCGCCGGCCAGGAACCAGCGCCCGCTCAGCCACTCGGGGCTGCCGATGGCAAACAGCACCACGGCAAAACCGACGACTTTGATGAAATAGGTGGCCGCGAACAGTCCGATGGCCCCGGAGGAGTGATTGCGCCCGCCGAAGTGGCCGACCAGGAGGCTGATCGAAAAGAAGGCGATAACCAGCACGCCGCCAAAGAAGGACGACAGCGCCGCAGCCATACTGTCGAAAAGGAGCGCCGCCAGGCTGGTGAGCAGCAGGGCGCCGCCGGCAACGGCCGAACTGATGGCCAGGAGCCGCAGCCACAATGATTTTGTGGGACCTGAGACACCAACGTCTCCGGCGCCGGACGTTCGTCCGGGTTCGGCGTTGGAGGTCATGAGATCCCAATCGTCGAGGCGTGGTGTGCTGGTCAAAGTGGCGCGGCGAAGTACCGCACATGAATTCTACATGAGATAGAAATTATTCGGAAAAGACCTGCGGAGGGCGGTTCCGCTGCGGCGTCATACGTCCTCGGCCGAAGAACGCGGCCCCAGTCCCGGAGCCCGGTGGCGCAGGTACGGCCACGCCGTCACGCCGGCCATGACGGCCATCGCCGCCCCGCCGACGACCATGACGACCTGCCACTGGAAGATGGCGAGGGCGAGGCCTCCAAAGGCCAGCACACAGGTCCACAGGTACATCAGGATGACGGCACCGCGGTGCGAATACCCGATATCCAGGAGCTTGTGGTGCAGGTGGCCGCGGTCCGCCGACCACGGCGACCGCCCGAGCGCGGTGCGGCGCACGACGGCCAGGCCAAGGTCGAGCAGCGGCAGGAACAGGACCGCAAAGGGAAGGAGGATCGGGATGATGGTGGGGATGCCGTTGGCCCGGTCGTACAGCCCGGATGTGATCTGGCCGGTGGACACAATGCCCGCCGAGGCCATGATCAGGCCGATCAGCATCGCGCCGGAGTCACCCATGAAGATCTTGGCGGGGAACCAGTTGTGCGGCAGGAAGCCGATGCAGGCGCCCACGAGGACGGCGGTCAGCAGGGTGGCCAGGTCCGAGCGGTCCAGCAAAATGGCCGTCCGGTGCACCCAGTACGCCGTCAGGAAGAACGCCGTGCCCCCGATGATCGCCACGCCCGCAGCCAGCCCGTCCAGGCCGTCGATGAAGTTGAACGCGTTCATCGTCGTCACAATCAGCCCGGCCGTCAACGCGATGCTCACGGCATCGCTCTCTATCACATAGGGCTCCGGGACGAACGGAATGATGGTCATCCGGACGCCCCAGATCGCCACCACCAGGGCCGCGGCGCTTTGGCCGATGAGCTTGACCCACCAGCGCAGGTCCAGCAGGTCATCCGCCACGCCGACCAGCACGATCACGGCTGCGCCCGCGAGGATCCCCCAGGGTGCGTCATTGTTGCGGTAGATGTCCTTGACGAAGAAGGACTGGCTGGCGATCAGCAGTGCCACAAAGAACCCGGCAAAGATTCCCAGGCCGCCGAGCCTGGACACGGGGGTCGAGTGCATGTCCCGGCTGCGGATCGGGGAGAACAGCTCCATCCGGTTGCCGACGTAGCGGGCACCCCAGGTCGCTGTGTAGCTCACGACTGCCGCTGAGAGCATCATGAGCAGGTACATAATCACTGCGGAGACACCCGCTTGGAGCCGTCCGCGCAGGGCACACCCGGTTGCACAGCCCGGAGCCACGGTGATGCTGCGTGGCTCCGGGGGTGGGGTGAACTCAGTTGCTGTGGGTCTGTCTTGCGATAAATGAAACTTCTCCGTCGCCGTGCGCAGGGCAGGCAGTGCGTAGTGCCTGACAGGGCTGTATTACAGTGGACTCTAGTCAAGATACTAACGCCAACGGCCACTTGTCTTCGCGTCACACGGCCTATCGCCGGCGGGAAAACCACCGGCGGCCGTGCTGAAAGGAACACTCGATGACCCTGTCGGTTGCAGTTGCCGCCGTGACGTTTGACCGTCCCCGGGAGCTGGCAGTTCTGCTGAACGCCATCAACAACCAGACGGCATCGGTTCGTTCAATCTGCCTTGTCGACTCCGGCACGGTCCCCGCCCAGGATGTCGCGCGGGCGCACGAAAACGTGGACTACGTCCGGTCCGAGGCCAACCTCGGCGGTGCCGGAGGCTTCTCCCTCGCGATCCTCAAGGCGGTCGCCACCGGGGCCGAGTGGATCTGGATGATGGACGACGACGCCGAGCCCGCCGACCCGGAATGCCTCGCCACGCTCGTCCGCGAGGCGGAGGCCCGGGACCTCGAAGCCGTTGTTCCGCTCGTGGTTGCCCCCGGCCACCCCGACCGGCTCTCCTTCTTCTTCCGCCTGGACGGCAAGGTCACCCACGACCGCGCCGAGGTGGAGAAGATCGGTTTCCTGCCGGACGACGGCCACTTCTTCAACGGCGCGCTGATCCGCTCGGATGTCTTTTTCAAGGTCGGCCTGCCGGACATGCGCCTGTTCATCCGCGGGGACGAGGTGGACTTCACCATCCGGCTCCGCAAGGCCGGCATCCGCTTCGGCACCGTCACGACGACGGCGATCACGCACCCCCACGCTTTTTCCGAGACCAAGCACGTTTATGGCGCCCGGTGGCACGTCATCGTGCCGGAGTCGACCTTCAAGCGCTACTTCTACTACCGGAACCGCGGGTACCTCATCCGCCGCCACTTCCGGATTAAGTCGTTCGTCGCGGATGTTGGCGGCTACCTCGGCTATTTCCTGCAGCGCGGCGATCTCCGCGGCCTGGCCGACTGGTTCGGGGCTTTTTCCGCCGGACTGCGCGGCAAGGGCTTTGGCCCCCTCAAGGACCAGAAGTTCTAGCGCCCGGGCAGTAACCGGCGCCGGATCAGCAGCCCGGCGAGCAGCCAGGGCTCGCCGAAGACCCGGTAGGCGACCCGCCGGGGGTGCAGGACCAGCCGCCAGGCCCACTCCAGGCCGAGGCGTCCGAGCCACCGCGGTGCCAGTTTCTGGATCCCCGCAATCTGCTCGATCGCGCCGCCAACGGCACAATAGACCGCCGGGGGCAGCGTTGCCAGCCGGCGCGTGAGAACCTGTTCCTGCAGCGGCATGCCCAGCCCGAGCAGCACCAGCTGCGGCCGGAACTCCGCGAGCCAGGTGACGGCCGAGTCCTCGAGCTCCTCGTTCCAGCCCTCCCCCGGCAGTCCGGCCACCCGGGCCCGCGGGACCAGGGCCGCGAGCCGGGCCACGGCCTGGCAGTTCGCCGCGGGTCCGGCTCCGATCACGGCGATCCGCTCCAGACCCTCGACGTCGGCCAGCGCAGGGATCCAGTCCGTGGAACCCAGCCGGTAGTCCATGACAGGCCCCCCGCCGTGCCGTGCGCCGTTGCCGCGGGCCCAGAGCATCAGCACCGGCGCGCCGTCGATCAGGACCACGTCGCTTTGGTCGTAGAACGCCCGGAAGGCCGGGTCGGAGTGGCACAGTGTGACGCTGTGCAGGTTGTGTCCCACAACCGTGCGGGTGGTGCCTTCGGCCACGAAGCGGTTCAGGACCCCTGTCAGTTCAGGAACAGTCAGGGGCGTCGCGTCCACGTCAAGGACGGGGACGCCTTGTCGCTGGAGGATCATGCGGTGCCGGCCCCCGCGCTGGGACGTTCGACGGGTTCGACCGGTTCAGGATCTGCGGCAGGTTCCGCAGTATCAGCCGGTTCAGGATCTACTGCGGGTTCCGCAGTTTCAGCCGGAACCACGGCAGCTTCCGCGGGCTCGGCAGCTTCCGCCGCAGTGGCCACGTCCTCTACAGCTTCCGGTTCCTCGCCGACGCCCAGCACGGACGGGACGACTTCGCGGAGCCGTTCCAGGCTGATGGCGCCCTGGCGGACCACCCGCAGCGGCACAGCGGTGGCGTCAACAATGGTGGACGGCAGGGCGTCGGCGCCCTCGGCCGGACGCGGGCCGCCTTCGAGGTAGACCTCCACGGACTCCGCGAGCTGGGCTTCGGCCTCGGCGGCGGTCAGCGCGGCCGCCTGGCCCGTGCGGTTCGCCGAGGACACGGCCAGGGGCCCGGTCAGTGTCAGCAGGTCCTGGGCGACGTCGTCGGCCGGGATCCGGAGAGCCACGGTGCCTTTGGTCTCGCCAAGGTCCCAGTCCAGGGACGGCTGGGCATGCAGGATCAGCGTGAGTCCGCCCGGCCAGAACGCCTCGGCCAGGCGCCGGGCCTCGGCCGGAACGTCCGTGGCGAGGCCGTCGAGGGCATTGAGCCTGGGGATCAGGACCGGCGGCGGCATTTTCCGGCTGCGGCCTTTCGACGCCAGCAGCAGGGTCACCGCGAGGGGGGAGAACGCATCGGCGGCGATCCCGTACACGGTGTCCGTCGGGAAGACCACGCACTTGTGGTCCCGGATGGCCCGCTGGGCATGTTCAAGTCCGGCAGCGCGCTGCTCAGCTGCTGTGCAATCGTAGCTAGTCGTCACTGGCCTATTCTTTCATCACTTCGTTTGCCCGTTTCACCGTAAGGCGGCCGGGTCGGCAAGGACGGCGCTGGTGGCCCGGTCCCTGCCGTTGAGGTCACGATGGGTGGCCACCTCGGCCCACAGCCCGGAGCGCTCCAGCATCGCGGCGATCCAGCCGGCCTGGACTTCGGCGTGTTCCATCACGAAGTAGCCGCCGGGGACCAGGAGCCGGGCCGCGGAGACTGCGGCCGCCGTCGGAAGCTCCATGCCGTCCGCTCCCCCGCCGTACAGTGCCTCGGGGGGATCGTGCAGTGCCACTTCGGGTTCGTTGGGGACCGCTTCGGCGGGAATATAGGGCGGATTGGACACGACGACGTCGAAGGTCCCGTTGTGCTCCGGCAGGGCATCGCGCAGATCACCGCGGATCAGGTGGACACCGAGGGGCCGCAGGTTCCGGGCAGCCCAGGCGTGCGCGAACTCGCTGAATTCGACGGCGTGGACCTCCGCGCCGGGAACCTCGTGCGCGATCGAGCCGGCGATGGCCCCGGACCCGGTGCCCAGGTCCACCACCTTGGGATGCGCCTGGCCCTGCAGCCGGTCGATCACAAGCTGCACGACGGACTCGGTTTCGGGGCGGGGTATGAACACTCCCGGCCCGACGGCCAGTGCCAGGTAGCGGAAGTGCGCGACGCCGGTGATGTGCTGCAGCGGAATGCGCTGGGCGCGCTCGGCGATGAGCTCCTCGTAGCCGTCCGGGGCAGCGGTGTCGCCCAGCATCAGGACCCGGAGCCGGCCGAGCCCGACGCCGAGCAAATGCTCGGCGAGGAGTTCGGCGTCGGCCCGGGGACTCGGGACGCCCGCGGCGGCCAGGACGGCTGTGCCCTCGCGGACCGCGTCCGCAAGGCTCAGCACGGTTCCTTCTGTCATCACTGCGCGGCCCGGGATCAGTCGCCGATGGCGTCGAGGCGGGCCTGTTCGTCCATCTCGATGGCCGACTGGATGACCGGCTCCAGGTCGCCGTTCATGACCTGGTCCAGGTTGTAGGCCTTGTAGCCCGTGCGGTGGTCCGCGATCCGGTTCTCCGGGTAGTTGTAGGTCCGGATGCGCTCCGAGCGGTCCATGGTGCGGATCTGCGACTTGCGCTGGGCGGAGTTCTCGGCGTCGATCTGTTCCTGCTGGTGGGCCAGGATGCGGGCGCGGAGGACGCGCATGCCGGCTTCGCGGTTCTGCAGCTGCGACTTCTCGTTCTGCATGGCAACCACGATTCCGGTGGGAAGGTGGGTGATCCGGACGGCGGAGTCGGTGGTGTTCACGGACTGGCCGCCGGGGCCGGAGGAACGGTAGACGTCAATTTTGAGGTCGTTCTGGCTGATGTCCAGTTCTTCGGGTTCGTCTACTTCCGGGAGCACCAGCACGCCGGCAGCGGAGGTGTGGATGCGGCCCTGGGATTCCGTCACGGGAACGCGCTGCACACGGTGCACGCCGCCTTCGAACTTGAGCCGCGCGTAGACGCCCTCGGCCGGATCGTTCGAGTTGCCCTTGATGGCCACCTGGACGTCCTTGTAGCCGCCCAGGTCGGATTCATTGGCGGAAATCATCTCGGTCTTCCAGCCGCGGGATTCCGCGTACCGGGTGTACATCCGCAGCAGGTCGGCCGCGAACAGGGCGGCCTCGTCGCCGCCCTCCCCACCCTTGACTTCGAGGATCACGTTGCGGGCGTCGTCCGGGTCGCGCGGGATCAGCAGCCGGCGCAGCTTGGCCGCGGCCGTCTCCAGCGCAGCCTCCAGCTCAGGCACCTCGGCAGCAAACTCCGGGTCCTCCCCCGCCATTTCCTTGGCAGCCGCAAGGTCATCCTGGATGCCGTGCCAGGCATGGTACGCCTCGACAATGCCGTTCAGCTGGGCAGAACGCCGCCCCAGCTTCCGGGCCAGCTTCTGGTCAGCATAAACAGCAGGATCCCCAAGCTGTGCCTGGATAGCGTCATGCTCATCCAACAGGCCCTGTACGGACTCAAACATTTCAAAACCTCTTTCGACTCTTACAAGTCTAGTAACGCGACAGCGAAGGTGGGCAAACAGCGAAGCCGCTCAAAATATGCCGGCCAGGGAGTGGCTTCGGGCCTGCCGGAGCCGGGTGGCTGACGATCGTAGATCGTCGGCCACCCGGCGGAGGGGCGGGGCCGGCATATTTTGAGCGGCTAAAGCCAGCTACTTGTCGTTATCGGACTTCGCACCAAGCGTCGTCTTCTGCACCTGCATGAGGAACTCGACGTTGCTCTGGGTCTCCCGGATCTTGTTGGTCAGCAGCTCAAGGCTCTGCTGCGTTTCGAGTCCGGAAAGGACGCGGCGCAGCTTCCACATGATCTTGACTTCCTCGGGGGACAGCAGGTTTTCCTCGCGGCGGGTACCGGACGCGTTGACGTCCACGGCCGGGAAGATGCGCTTGTCCGCGAGCTGGCGGGACAGGCGCAGTTCCATGTTGCCGGTGCCCTTGAACTCTTCGAAGATGACCTCGTCCATCTTGGAACCGGTCTCGACGAGCGCGGTTGCCAGGATGGTCAGTGAGCCACCGTTTTCGATGTTGCGGGCTGCACCGAAGAAGCGCTTCGGCGGGTACAGCGCTGCGGAGTCGACGCCACCGGAGAGGATACGGCCGGACGCCGGCGCCGCCAGGTTGTAGGCACGGCCCAGGCGGGTCATCGAGTCGAGGAGAACCACAACGTCCATGCCCATTTCCACGAGGCGCTTGGCACGCTCGATGGAGAGTTCGGCCACGGTGGTGTGGTCGTCGGCGGGACGGTCGAAGGTGGAGGCAATGACCTCACCCTTGACGGTGCGCTGCATGTCCGTGACTTCTTCGGGGCGTTCGTCAACGAGCACCATCATGAGGTGGACCTCAGGATTGTTGGTGGTGATGGCATTGGCGATGGACTGCAGGATGAGCGTCTTGCCGGCCTTCGGCGGCGAAACGATCAGGCCGCGCTGGCCCTTGCCGATCGGGGCAACCAGGTCAATGACGCGGGGGCCGATCTTCTTCGGGTCCGTCTCGAGGCGCAGGCGCTCGGAGGGGTACAGCGGGACGAGCTTCGCGAATTCAACGCGGTCCTTGAGTTCCTCGGGGGTCTTGCCGTTGACCGAGGTGACGCGGACCAGGGCGTTGAACTTCTGCCGTGCGGTCTGCTGCTGGCCGCCCTGCGGGGCCTCGCCTTCACGCGGTGCGCGGATGGCACCGACGACGGCGTCGCCCTTGCGCAGGTTGTACTTCTTGACCTGGGCGAGGGACACGTAAACGTCGTTCGGGCCCGGCAGGTAGCCGGACGTGCGGATGAACGCGTAGTTCTCCAGCACGTCCAGGATGCCGGCAACGGGCACCAGGACGTCGTCCTCGGTGACCTCGACGTCGTCGACGTCCGGTCCCTGGACGCGTCCCCGACGGCGGTCGTTGCGGTCGCGGAAGCGGTCGTTGCGCGAGGCGTTGTCGCGGCTGTCCTGCCCGCCGGAGCGCTCGGGACGGTCATTGCGGTCGTTGCGGTCACGCCGGTTCCGGCGGTTCCGGCGGCTGCCGCCGTCGCTGTCGTCGCTGTCGCGGGTGTCGCGGTTGGCTGAGCTGTCGCGGGTATCGCGGCTGCCGGCAGCCTCGTCGCGGCCGCCGCGGGTGCGGGTGCCCTCACGGCGCTGGCCGTCTTCGCTGCCCTGCTCTGCCTGGCGCTGTTCGGTGCGCTGTTCAGTGCGCTGTTCGGTGCGCTGTTCAGTGCGCTGTTCGGTGCGCTGTTCAGCCTGACGCTGGTCGGCCGGAGCCTCGACTGCGGTCGCGGCCGGGGCTGCGGACTGCGCTGCGCCCTGTCCTGCGGACTGCTCGGCGGCATCGCCGCGGCGGCGGTTGCGGGTGCGCGGCTGGCGGGTGCGGTCGCTGCCTTCCGTCGAGGAAGCAGCGGAGCCGTTCTCGGCAGAGCCAGCCTCGGCGGACGCCGCGGGGGCCTCCACGGCCGGGGCGGCTGCGGGTGCCTCGGCGGCGGGAGTCGTGATGACGCCGTCGCTGCCGGCGCGGCGGCTGCGGCCACGTCCACGGGCACGCGGGTTCTCCTGGGCCGGGGCCTCGGAGTCGGCGGCGGCAGGCGCGGCGGCCGGGGACGACGCCTGGGCGACGGTCCCGTTGTCGGTAGCCTTCTCAGCACCGCGGGCCGGAGCCTTGCTGACCGGAGTACCGGCGCGGTGGGCGGAAATGGCCGACACAAGGTCGCCCTTCCGCATCCGCGAACCGCCGGAAATCCCCAGCTGGCTGGCAAGAGCCTGGAGCTGGGCGAGCTTGAGGCCGGCAAGGCCGCTGCTCTTGGCGGGTGCTGCCGTAGACGATCCGGCAGCAGAAGATGATGTTTCCACAGCTGAAGACAGCTCAGTGGTTTCGGTCACGAAGGATCCTTCCCCCTCGACGGCGTCCAGGCTAGGAGCTGGACGCGATGATTTGATCTGGGCTGCAGTTCAGATCTGCAGCCGGGATTTCGGCCTTGCCGGATGGATATTGGCCAGCACGGCCGGTTATAGCTCCACCTGGCGCGTTCCGGAAGAGAAGGAACGGCGGGCTGACGTTTTCAGGGGTGCAGAGATTGTTTCTGCGGATTCCTGCGTCAGACCAAAAGCAGGTGGCACCGGAAAATATTGCGCAGTGAAAGATGAGAGAGGCAACTAGGCCAACATCGCGGTCTTTTGAACAGTAACTGAATTACTGCCTGCGTGATTACCGCCGGTGCACTTCCACTTTAGCACCTTCGACGTCCACAGCCAGCTTCATCACACGCCAGCCCACGTCCGGCGTGTTGCCGGACGTGAAGGTGCCGATGAACCCGACGGCGGCATCGGCCTGGGCCTCTCCGTTGGCGAGGACCAGCACCGTGGGTCCGGCGCCGGAGACGACGGCGGCAAAACCCGCCCGCCGCAGGGCTGCGATCAGGTCCGCGCTCGGGCGCATGGCGGCGGCGCGGTAGCTCTGGTGCAGGTAGTCCTCGGTGCCGGCCAGCAGGAACTCCGGTTTTTGCGTCAGGGCGTGGATCAGCAGGGCCGCGCGTCCGGAGTTCATGGCGGCGGCGTGGTGGCCCACCGAGGCAGGCAGCAGCGCCCGGGCGGCTTCGGTGGAAAGTTCGAAGTCCGGCACGGCAACCACCGGAATGACGGCGGAGGCGACCGCCGCGCAGGTGCTGCTGTACTGGTCACTGTCCTGCCACGACAGCGCCAGTCCGCCGAAAATGGCGGGTGCGACGTTGTCGGGGTGTCCTTCCATTTCGCTGGTGAGCTGCAGGACCCAGTTCTTGTCCCGGCGGGCCGCCTCCGGGACCAGCGCATTGGCGGCGGTGACCGCGGCGACGACGGCACAGGCCGAGGAACCCAGGCCGCGGCCGTGCGGGTTGATGTTGTCGGCCGTGATCCGCAGGCCGTCGTGCCGGAAGCCCAGGCGGTGCAGGGCCTCGGTGATGGCCCTGACCACCAGGTGGCTGGCATCGCGGGGCAGGGATTCCGCCCCTTCGCCGCTGAGTTCGAATTCCAGCTCGCCGCTGTCCAGGGTTTCCACCGTCAGCGTGTCGAACAGCGTCAGCGCCAGGCCGAGGCTGTCATACCCGGGGCCGAGGTTCGCGCTCGTGGCCGGCACACGGACCGTCACGAGCTGCCCGGCCGGAACCGCCGGCGTGTCGGCGGCGGACTCGGCCGGGATGGTGAGGGTGGTTTCCACGGTTACTTTTCTTCCAGTCCCAGGGCCGTGGCCACGGTGACCACGTCGTTCGAGACCTTGACCGGCTGCACTTCGCTGCCGTCCTCGGTGCGGAGCGCCCACTGCGGGTCCTTGAGGCCGTGGCCGGTGACCGTGATGACGATGGTCTTGCCGGCCGGCACTTCGCCGGCGGCGTGCTTCTTGATCAGGCCTGCGACGCCGGCGGCGGAGCCCGGCTCGACGAAGACGCCTTCACGGGCGGACAGCCAGCGGTGGGCGGACAGGATTTCCCCATCCGTCACCGCTTCGATCACGCCGCCGGACTCGTCGCGGGCGGCGATGGCGGAGTCCCAGGACGCGGGGTTGCCGATCCGGATGGCGGTCGCGATCGTGTCGGGTTCCGTGATCGGGTGGCCGGCGACGAACGGTGCGGCGCCGGCGGCCTGGAAGCCCCACATGACCGGGGTCCGGGTGGAGACGGCGGCCAGCGTTCCGGCGGTGGCGGACTCGAACGGCGCGCAGTATTCCTTGTAGCCCTTCCAGTACGCGGTGATGTTGCCGGCGTTGCCCACCGGGAGCACGTGGAAGTCCGGGGCGTCACCGAGCCAGTCGACCACCTCGAAGGCGCCGGTCTTCTGGCCCTCGATCCGGGCCGGGTTGACCGAGTTGACCAGGAACACCGGGTAGGACTCCCCCAGCTTGCGGGCAATGTCGAGGCAGTCGTCGAAGTTGCCGTCGACCTGCAGCAGGGTGGCGCCGTGCGCGATCGCCTGGCTCAGCTTGCCCATCGAGATCTTGCCTTCGGGCACCAGCACGACGCACTTGAGCCCGGCCGCGGTGGCATACGCGGCGGCGGAGGCGGAGGTGTTGCCGGTGGAGGCGCACACGACGGCCTTGGCCCCGGCGGCGACCGCCGCGGTCATGGCCATGGTCATGCCGCGGTCCTTGAAGGAGCCGGTCGGGTTCATCCCCTCGACCTTGAGATAGACCTCGCTGCCAGTGAGCGCGGAAAGCTGCTGCGCGTGGACCAGGGGGGTGCCGCCCTCCCCCAGGGTGATGACCTTGGTGGCCTCGGTGACCGGCAGTCGTTCGGCGTATTCGCGGATAACGCCGCGCCATTGGTGAGCCACTTAGACTCCTTCTACCCGCAGTACGGATGTAACTGAATTGATGACGTCCAGGCCCTTGACGGCCTCGACGGTGGCTGCCAGTGCAGCCTCGCTTGCGCGGTGGGTCACGATCCGCAGTTCCGCTGACTCGACATTCGAATCGGCATCGCGGTGGATGGTCTGCCGCATGATTTCAATGGAGACGCCGTGGTCGGCGAAGAGCCGGGCGATCTTGGCCAGCACGCCGGGCTGGTCCGCGACGTCGAGTCCGATGTAGTAGCTGGTGACCGCGGCGGTGATGGGAAGCGCGGACACCTGGCCGGTCGTGGTCTCGGCACGGCCGGGACCGCCCAGGACGATGCTGCGGGCAGCGGAGATGAGGTCACCCATCACGGCGGAGGCGGTCGGCTTGCCGCCGGCGCCCTGGCCGTAGAACATCAGCTCGCCGGCGTTTTCGGCCTCGATGAAGACGGCGTTGAAGGCTCCGTGCACCGCGGCCAGCGGGTGTTCGCGCGGCAGCAGGGTCGGGTGCACGCGGACGGACACACCGGTATCGCCGTTGGCGCCTGTTTCTGTGCCTGCGGCGGTCAGCTTCTCGGCGATCGCCAGCAGCTTGATGACGAAGCCGGCGTCCTTCGCCGCGGCGATGTCCGCGGCGGTGACGGAGCTGATGCCCTCGCAGTACACGTCGTCCAGGGAGAAACGCGTGTGGAAGGACAGCGAGGCAAGGATCGCGGCCTTGGAGGCGGCGTCGTAGCCCTCGACGTCGGCGGTGGGGTCGGCTTCCGCGTAGCCCAGCCGCTGGGCCTGGGCCAGGGCGTCGGCGAACTGCGCCCCGGTCGAGTCCATCTGGTCCAGGATGAAGTTGGTGGTGCCGTTGACGATGCCGAGCACCCGGGTGATCCGGTCGCCGGAGAGGCTGTCGCGGATGGGCCGCAGGATGGGGATCGCGCCGGCCACGGCGGCCTCGTAGGACAGCTGCACACCGGCCTTGTCCGCTTCCTCGTGGAGGGTGGGGCCGTCCTTGGCAACGAGCGCCTTGTTGCCGGTGACCACGCAGGCGCCGTTGCGCATGGCGGTCAGGATCAGGGTCCGGGCGGGTTCGATCCCGCCCATCAGCTCGATCACGAGATCGGCGTCCTTGATCAGGGTCTCGGCGTCGGTGGTGAACAGCCCGCGGGGCAGCTCCACCTCGCGGGGGGCGTCGAGGTTGCGCACGGCGATGCCGACCAGCTCCAGGCGGGCGCCGGCGCGCGAGGCCAGCATGTCGGCGTCGTCAAGGAGAATCCGCGCGACCTGGGCCCCGACGTTGCCACAGCCCAGCAGGGCTACTTTCAGGGTTCGCAATTCGGTCATTCAGACTCCCATGTCGCGGTTGAGCAGATCTTCTTCGGTTTCCCCGCGGACAATGAGCCGGGCAGATCCGTCGCGCACAGCGACAACGCCCGGCCGGGCCAGATAGTTGTAGTTGCTTGACAGGGCCCAGCAGTAGGCGCCGGTACCCGGTACAGCGAGCAGATCACCGGCTGCCACGTCCTCGGGCAGATATACATCTCTAACAACTATGTCGCCGCTCTCGCAATGTTTGCCCACTACGCGGGACAGCTGCGGGGCCGCGTCCGACGTCCGGGAGGCCAGAATTGCGGAGTAATCCGCGTCGTAGAGCACCGGACGCGGGTTATCGCTCATGCCGCCGTCCACCGACACATACCGGCGCGGGTACGTAACGCTGCCGCCGGCTTTGCCGGCTTCGCCGGGCGCCGGGGCATCGACCCGGACGGTCTTCAGCGTGCCCACCTCGTAGAGCGTGAAGGTGGTGCTGCCGACGATCGCACGGCCCGGTTCGATCGAAATCCGCGGGGCGGCAATCCCCAGTTCGGCGCATTTGGAGCGGACGACGGCGGCCATCGCCTGGGCGATTTCGGCGGCCGGGCGCGGGGTGTCCACGGGAGTGTAGGCGATGCCGTAACCGCCGCCGAGGTCCAGTTCGGGGAGCACGATCGAGTACTTGGTCTGCATCGCGGCGAGGAAGTCCAGCAGCTTCTCCGCGGCGAGGGCGAAGCCGTCCGGCTCGAAGATCTGCGAACCGATGTGGCAGTGCAGGCCCAGCAGTTCGATGCCGGGGTAACCGGACGCCGCGGCCACGGCTTCCTCGGCTGCGGACAGCCCGGCCTGCTCGGTGGAGTCCCCGGCCATGGAGAGGCCGAACTTCTGGTCCTCGTGGGCCGTGGCGATGAATTCGTGGGTGTGGGCGTGCACGCCCGGGGTCAGCCGCAGCATGACCTTCGCGGTTTCACCGCGGGCGTCGGCGATCTTGGCGACGCGCTCGAGTTCGGCGAGGCTGTCCACCACGATCCGCCCCAGTTTCAGGTCCAGGGCGCGGTGGATCTCGCCGTCGGACTTGTTGTTGCCGTGCAGCGCGACGTCCGGGCCGGGGATCCCGGCGCGGGCGGCGACGGCGAGTTCGCCGCCGGAGGCCGTGTCCAGCCGCAGTCCCTCTTCCTCCACCCAGCGGACCACTGCCGTGCACAGGAAGGATTTGCCGGCGTAGTAGACGTCCACTCCCCCGCAGATGTCGGCGAAGGCGTCGTTGAACGCATCGGAAAAGGCACGGGCCCGGGCCCGGAAGTCGTTCTCGCTCATCACAAACAGGGGTGTGCCGAACTGGCGCTGGAGCTCGCTGACGGTGATGCCGTCAATGGCGAGTTCGCCGGCGTCGTTCCGGGTGACCCCGCCGGCCCACAGCGGCTCGTGCAGGGCATTGAGGTCGGCGGGGACCTGCAGCCATTCCGGGGCGAGCGGGGAGGCTGCGCCGGCGGTGGTGGACGGGTTCGTGGTCATGGCAGTTACATCCGTTCCGGCGCCGAGACGCCCAGCAGTTCCAGTCCGTTGGCCAGCACCTGGCTCGTGGCGTCGTTGAGCCACAGCCGGGTGCGGTTGAGATCGGTGATCGGCTCGTCGCCCAGCGGGGCGACACGGCAGGCGTCGTACCAGCGGTGGTAGGCGCCGGCGATGACCTCGAGGTGGCGGGCCACGCGGTGCGGCTCGCGCAGTTCGGCGGCCTTGGCCACAATCGAGGGGTAGCTGCCGAGGTAGGAGAGCAGCTCGTTCTCGGTCGCGTGCTCCAGGAGGGACGCCTCGAAGCGGTCGTTGCCGTCCACACGGCGCTCTACCCCGGCGGCAACGGCGTTGCGGGCGGTCCCGCGGGACCGGGCGTGTGCGTACTGGACGTAGAACACCGGGTTCTCGTTGCTGTGCTTCTTCAGCAGTTCCGGGTCCAAGGTCAGCGGCGAATCGGCGGGGAAGCGGGCCAGCGAGTAGCGGACCGCGTCCTTGCCCAGCCAGGAGATGAGGTCCTTGAGCTCGATGATGTTTCCGGCACGCTTGGAGAGCTTGGCGCCGTTGACGGAGACCAGCTGGCCGATCAGGACCTCGATGTTGACCTCGGGGTCGTCCCCGGCGGCGGCCGCAATGGCCTTGAGCCGGTTGATGTAGCCGTGGTGGTCCGCGCCGAGCAGGTAGATCTTCTCGGTGTAGCCGCGGTCCTTTTTGGACAGGTAGTAGGCGGCATCGGCGGCGAAGTACGTCGGCTCGCCGTTCGCGCGGATCATCACGCGGTCCTTGTCATCACCGAAGTCCGTGGTGCGCAGCCAGACCGCGCCGCCGTCGTCGTAGACGTGGCCCTGTTCCCGGAGCCGCGCCACGGCGTCCTCGATCGCCCCGCCGTCGTGGAGTTCCTGTTCGGAGAAGTAGACATCGAAGGCGACGCCGAACTCGGCCAGGGTGCGCTTGATGTCGTGCAGCTGTGCTTTGTAGGCCGCGCCGCGGATTACCGGCAGCGCGGCGACGTCGGTCAGCTCGCGGATGTCCGGGTGCTGGGTCAGCACCTCGTGGCCAAGATCCGCGATGTACTCGCCGGGGTAGCCGCCCTCCGGGACCCCGCGGCCGTGCAGCCGGGACAGTACCGAGTGGGCGAAGACGTTCATCTGCGACCCGGCGTCATTGATGTAGTACTCGGCCGTGACATCGGCGCCGGAGGCCCGGAGCACGCGGGCAATCGCGTCACCCAGGGCCGCCCAGCGGGTGTGGCCGATGTGTAGCGGGCCGGTGGGGTTGGCGGAGACGAATTCCATGTTGACCTTGTGGCCCGCGAGCGCGGTGTTCGTGCCGTACTCCGGCCCCGCCTCGACGATGGCCTTGGCGAGGGCACCGGCGGCGGCAGCGTCGACGGTGATGTTCAGGAACCCCGGGCCGGCGATGTCGACGGCGGAGACCCCGTTGATGGACTTCAGCCGGGCACTCAGGACCGAGGCGAACTCCCGCGGGTTGGTGCCCGCCGTTTTGGCCAGCTGCAGGGCGATGTTGGTGGCCCAGTCGCCGTGGTCCCGGTTCTTCGGTCGCTCAACGCGCACCTCATCCGGGACATCGGATGCGGGGAGGGAGATTTCACCGGCGGCGACGGCGTCCTTCAGGCAGGCGGATATGGCGAGGGAGAGTTCTTCTGGGGTCACGGTTCCAGCCTACCGGTGGCCTGCAGTGTGGCGGAATTGAGGCCGGTTCACGGGGTGAACCACTACGCTGATTCATACGTTGTCATGGGAGTATCCGCTGCGGGCCTCCGCGTGCGGGTCACTGCTTCCCGTCATTCCCCCTTCCGACCGTCGCCAGAGAAATGAGCAGCGCATGAACACCTCTCTCCGCAAAAGCGTTTTCGTCGGCATTGCTGGACTGTCCCTGGCCGGGTCCGCCGCTGGCTGCGCCCCGGGACAGGCCACCGGCACCCCGGCAACGCCCGCCGCGCCGTCAGCCGCCGCGGGCAGCGCCAGCTACAAGGACGGCACCTACAGCGCGGACGGCAACTACGTCTCGCCGAACGGCACCGAGACCGTGGGCGTGACCCTGACCCTGGCCGGCGGCGCCGTGTCCGACGTCCAGATCACCCAGCATCCGTCCAACCCCAACACCAAAAAGTTCCAGGGCGAATTCGCCGGCGGCATCCAGTCCCAGATCGTCGGCAAGAGCCTCGACGAGATCAAGGTCTCCAAGGTGGCCGGTTCATCGCTGACCAGCGGCGGCTTCAATCAGGCCGTGGAAAAGATCAAGTCCGAGGCCCAGTAGCAGGAGGAAACGTGCCGCATCCGGGCTGGGCGGATTTCAGTTTCGACGGGATCGGTACCCGCTGGGACATCTCAACACCGTCCCCGCTCTCCGGCGCGCTCCGCCGCCGGCTGCTGGATGCGGTGGCGGACTATGACGCCGCGTGGTCCCGCTTCCGGCCGGACTCCCTGATTGCGGCCGCCGCGCGGGAGCCGGGCCGCTACACGCTGCCGGCCGGGGCAGCCGACCTGGGGCCGCTCTACGCAACCCTGTACCGGCTCAGCGCCGGGGCCATGACCCCGCTGATCGGCGGCAGCCTCGAACACCTCGGCTATAACGCCACCTACTCCCTCCGCCCGGGCGGACCTCCGCTGCCCGCCCCGCCCTGGGACGGCGTGCTCGACTGGCAGGGCACGGTCCTGACCACAAGCGCCCCGGTGGTGATCGACGTCGGGGCGGCCGGTAAGGGCCAACTGGCGGACCTGCTGTCCGCCGAACTGCGCGACGGGGGCATCAGCGAGCACTTCATCGACGCGAGCGGCGACCTGGTCAACGCCGGATCCGTACCGGTACAGGTGGGCCTGGAGCATCCCTATGATCCGGCCCGGGCCATCGGCGTCGTCAGCCTCGGGGCCGGGGCGCTCTGCGCCTCCGCGGCCAACCGGCGCGCCTGGGGCGACGGGCTGCACCACGTGCTGGACGGCACCACCGGCGCCCCGGTGCGCACCGTCGTCGCCAGTTGGGCGATGGCGGCGAGCGCCATGGTGGCCGACGCGCTGGCAACCGCGCTGTTCTTCGTCGAGGGGCCCCGCCTGCGGGAGGAATTCGACTGTTCCTGGCTGACCGTCTACTCGGACGGCCATGCGGAGTATTCGGCCGATTTTGAAGGGGTGTTGTTTACATGACCGCCACCATCTCCACGCCCATGGGTTCGCGGCTGGACACGGCCCTGGGCAGGTTCACGATGTACCGGCTGGTCCTCTGGGTCCTCGCCGTGCTCGCCGTCTACAGCCTGCTGCTCGACGTGCTCGGCTGGCTGACCTTCGGGCTGCCGGAGATGGTCGCGCACCTGGCACTCTGCCTCGGCCTGACGTATGCCTCCAACCGGGTGATCGCGGCGGTGTTCCGCGTGCGGCCGCACTCCGAGTCGTCCCTGATCACGGGCCTGCTGCTGTACTTTCTCTTCTGGCCGACGCAGTTCTCGGCGGGATTGCAGTACCTGGACCTGGCCGGCGTTGCCCTCGCCTGTGTGCTCGCGTCGGCGTCCAAGTACGCCCTGGCCTGGCGCGGCCGCCACATATTCAATCCGGCGGCGGCCGGCGCTTTTATCACCGGGCTGACCGGACTCAATATCGCCACTTGGTGGGCCGCCACGCCCGCGATGCTCTGGCTGGTGCTGCCGGGGGTGCTGCTGGTGCTCTACCGGGTCCGGAAGCTGCTGATGGCGTCCGTGTTCACCGTGGTGGCGGTGTCGATCGTGTCGGTGGAACTGCTGCGCGCCGGCATGGGGCCGGCGAAGCGCTGTGGCAGTCCATCGCCCAGCGCCCGGTCCTGTTCTTCGTCGGCTTTATGCTGACCGAGCCGCTCACCCTGCCGCCGCGCCGCTGGCAGCAGCTGGCGCTTGCCGCCGTCGTCGGACTGCTGTTTGCCATTCCCTACAACCTGGGTTTCGTGGCCAATTCCCCCGAGCTGGCGCTGCTCGTGGGAAACGCGCTCGCCTTCGCCGCCGGCCAACGTGGCCGCATTCTGCTCCGCTTCCGGGGCTCGCGCCCGCTGACGCCGACGACGACGGAGTTCAGCTTCCAGCCCGAGCGGCCGCTCCGCTTCACCCCGGGGCAGTACATCGAGCTGAATCTGCCGGAGGGGAAGGCCGACCACAAGGGCCGGCGGCGGGTGTTCAGCCTGACCAGTCCCCCGGACTCCCCGGAACTGACCATCGGCGTGGGAACGGCCGAACCGCGGTCCACGGCGAAGCGGTCGCTCCTGGCCCTGGAGCCCGGTGACGAACTGACGGCCACCACCGTGGGCGGCGACTTTGTCCTGCCGCGGAGTCCGGAGGAGCCGGTGCTGCTGATAGCGGCCGGCATCGGCATCACCCCGTATCTGGCCCAGCTGTCCGGGGGCACCGCCGGGGGCCGGGATGTGGTCCTGCTGTACCTGGCAAGGACGGCCGCCGAGCTGGCCTACGCCGGGGAACTCGAACGCACCGGGGCCCGGGTCATCGCCCGGCTGGCCGACGGTTCCGCGCCGCCGTCGTTCATGCAGGATGCGGGCGCCGTCCGGATCGACGGTGCCACGCTGAAGGACCTCGTCCCCGATATCGCGGGCCGCAGTGTCTATGTCTCGGGCTCGCCGGCGAGTGTCCGCTCCCTGCGTGCCGCCGCCCGCCGGGCCGGGGCACGGAAGATCCATGTGGACTCCTTCGCGGGCTACTAAGCCGCCGATTTTCCCTTCGAGCCCACCTTCCTGCTAAGCTCTAGGACGTCCCGCCGGAAACGGCAGGAACCCTGACTGCCCTCGTAGCTCAGGGGATAGAGCGTCTGCCTCCGGAGCAGAAGGTCGTTGGTTCGATTCCAATCGAGGGCACAGAAAAAACCCCGTCACTTCATGGAAGTGGCGGGGTTTTCGCTTGTCCGCCTGACAGTGCTCCCCAGCCTGATTTGAGCACGTGTAAAGTTCGATCGTCTGCTAGTGGCAGGCACCGGGTGTTGCGGGTCTGTCCGTCGCACGACCATGGGGGTTAGTATGCGCGACCGCGCCCTGAGATTTGGCCTGATCGTCGCGGTCATAGCCATGCTTTTCAGCGCCCTGGCAGGGGCGGGAACTGCCCCGGCACAGGCGGCACCCGCCCCGGCCAGCATCAGCGGCACGGTGACCGTACCGGCCGGCGTAGATGCCGGGTTGGTGGAGGTGTGGGCTGTCCTCGACCACGTTTATGAACCTGAGCAGTCAACAACACTCAACCCGGACGGCTCCTACCAGCTTTCCGGGCTTCCGCCAGCCAGCTACCGGCTGAAATTCACCGGAAGAAGCGGGGCACTCGAACAGTGGTACAACAACGCCTCCTCGCCGCTCACGGCAGACGACGTCACGGTGACGGACGGCGAGCAAGCCACCGGGATCAACGCCACGCTGGTCAAGGCTGCCACAATCAGTGGCACGTTGACTGCGCCGTCGGGGGTGTCCCTGACCGCTACCAAGATCTACGCCAGTGGTTCCGATGGCAGTTGGCCGGTGGCCGTAGACGGCACGTACAAAGTCGTAGGTCTCAGGGCCGGGCCACACACGCTGTGGTTCTCCGGCGACGGTAATGCCCTTGCCCAGTACTACAACAACGCCACCTCCGCCGAAACGGCCACTGCCGTCAGGGTCGCGGAAGGACAGGATGTCACTGGCATCGACTCGATCCTGGACAAGGGAGCCAGCATCAGCGGGACGGTCACCGCTCCAGCCGGGGTAACGCTCAGTGACACCCGCGTTGAGGCCGCCGTTCCGGGCGAGAGGGGCTGGACCGGACACACCACAGTCGCCGCAGACGGCAGCTACCGCATCACCGGGCTACCTCACGGTGAGTACATCGTGAACTTCAGCGTCAGCGGAGCCCTGGGGCAGTGGTACAGCGCCGCAACGTCCCGGCGCACCGCCAAGGCCATCAGCGTCGCAGCGGGCCAGGACGTGACCGGCATCGACGCGGCGCTGGTCAAAGCGGCCAGCATCAGCGGCACCGTCACCGTCCGGCCCGGAGTGGAGGCGGGCAAGGTGATAATCTCCGCCTACGCAACAGGGAATCCGTCCGCGTCCGTGGGGTCGACCTACCTGAAGGCCGACGGAAGATACTCGCTCAATTACCTGCCTGCCGGATCCTACACAGTCGAGTTCGCCACCGTGTACTCCACTGATTTCCAGGACCAGGACAGCGGCGCCCAGGTCCAGTGGTACAACGACGCGGATTCCTTTGACGACGCCACCGCCATCGTGCTGGGCACCGGCGAGGACAGGACCGGGGTTAATGCCTCTCTCGTTAAAGGTGCGTCCATCAGCGGAAAGGTGAAAGACCCCGACTCCACCGGTGAGTATCAGACCACCGTAAGCCTCTTCGCCTCCGGCACCCCGGGAGTGGCTCTCGAGACTGCGGTCATTAATCAAAGCGACCCGCAGTACGTGTTCAAAGGGTTGCGCGCAGGCTCCTACGTTGTGGGATTCTCCGACGAGAGGAATTTATCGCAAAGCCAGTGGTGGGAGAACGCCGATACGTTTGAATCGGCCAGTGTCATTACGGTCACCCGTGGCCAGGAGGTGGCGGGCATCGATGCCGTCCTGGTGAAGACGGTCAGCAGCGGCGCCCCGGCCCCTGGTTCCGCCCCGGAAACGGTGACACCCGCAGAAACGGGCGCCGAGATAGATGCGGGTCTTGCCCCGGCCGCCGCACCGGTGCGGGTCTCGCCGCCCCGGCCGAACGACCTCAACGATGCCGGCGCCGACGTCACAACCGCGGTTACCGGAGCCCGCGAGCCCACCGGCGGCGAACCCACCGAGGCGCCCGAGTCCAACGTCGGCGAACCCACCGTTGCCGCCGAGCCCGCCGGCGCCGGGACAGCGGAAGAGAGCGAACGGGACAGTGGCGCGGTGGCCCGGCCCAACCCGGACGCCAAGACCGCTGAATCGGCGAACCACCCATACCTGGCAGCAGGCTGGTTCGCGCTGGCTCCGATCCTCATCGCCGGGGCTGTCTTTTACCGACGGCGCCAGGAGTTACCTCCGGCGCGCTGACCGGGCCCGGGAATCCGCTGGCTTCTGGGCGCCCTTTCGTGTTGGCTGACAGAACGCAAGGTCAGACGCCGCGCTGCTGCGGCTCAACGAATGGGGGGATCGGGTGGACTTTGGCGCAGCGCTGCTGTATCCGTTCCAGTGGCTGGTGTCGGCCATCATGGTGGGACTCCATGAGGGCTTGACCGCACTCGGCATGCCCGCAGCCAGCGGCTGGACGTGGACGCTGTCCATCATCGGGCTGGTGCTGGTGATCCGGGCCGCCCTGATTCCGGTAGCGCTGCAGCAGGTGAAGGCCCAGCGCCGCATGCGCCGGCTGCAGCCGGAGCTGAGGAAACTGCAGGACAAGTACAAGGGCAGGACGGACCCGCTCTCCCGCCAGGCCATGGTGCAGGAGCAGATGGCCCTCTACAAGCAGCACGGCACCAACCCGCTGTCGGCGTGCCTTCCGCTGCTGATCCAAGTGCCGTTCTTCTTTGCCCTCTTCACCGTGTTGTCCGGTATTACGACGGCGGCCATCAGCGGTAAGGGCATTGGCGCTATGAGCCCCGAGCAAGTAGTGCAGTTCGACGAGTCGAGCATCTTCGGCGCCCCGCTGTCCGCCTCCATGCTTCACGGCACGCCCGGGGGCGGCAACGTGGTCGCGGTGTGGATCCTCTCGGTCGGGATGATTCTGGCCATGACGGCGGCGCAGTTCATCACGCAGAAGCACATCATGGCCAGGACGGTGCCCGCCGAGTCCGCGGCGGACCCCTTCATGCGGCAGCAGAAAGCGGTGCTCTACGCCCTGCCGATTGTTTTCGGCATTGGTGGCATTGTCTTCCCCATCGGTGTCCTGATCTACTGGACCACCACGAATTTGTGGACCATGGTCCAGCAGTTCGTCCTTGACCCGCGCGCGCCCTGAGAGGCCCGGCGGGAGATTCCGGCCGGTTCAGCTCCGGGCCTCCACGATCTCCTTGAGCTTGTCCAGCGCCAGCGGCCAGGCCTCGTCGAACATGGCGACGAACTCGTCCTCACTGTCGAGCTCCACGTCCACTGTCGTCACCCCGCCGGCAGCCCTGAAGGCGTACTTCTCATGGGCGCCCATAAAAGCTTTCGCGGCCGCGCTGGTGGTGTCATCCTCGCCATTGACCACCTGCCCGATGTAACGCAGGGAAATGAGCTCGTTCGGCCTGTTTTCCTCGACCGTGGCGATCATCCCCGCCAGCGAGCCGTCGCCGTCGGGTCCGAGGAAACGGATTTCGCTGCCCTGGCTCCAGTCCCCCTCATAGTAGGAATCACTGTTGAAAACGCTGGTCCACTCCCGGTACGTGGCATCGTTCAGCATCGTGGTCCACACGTCCTGCACGGGGGCGTTGATCGTCACCGAATACCTTAACTTTTCCATGCGTGATTTTACGTCCGGGCGCGAACTGCAGAACAGGCCGGGTGCGGACCAGCGAAACCAGGCGCGCCACCCTGCCAATTGTCGGTGCCCGCTCGTAGGCTGTCTGCATCGGCAGCGGGGTTCCGGCGGCCGGGTGGCTGGACTGGGTGCCCGCCGCCGCACCACCACGGGATCCCGCCGAAGGACTAAGGGGTCTCACATGCACTGTTCCATCATTCCTCCGTACATGCTCCGCCGCCTGGCGGCCCAGCGCGAACCCGAGCTCTCCGCCGCCGCCCGCGCGGCAAAGGAAGCCCTGCACCACGTCCCGAGCTTCCAGGCGTCCCGCGCCGTGCCCGGGCCCGGCAGCCATCCGGGACTGCGGGAACCCCAGCCGGCCCCGCCGGAACGGACGGTCTACGACGCCAAGTTCGCCGAGCAGCTCCCCGGCAGTGTGGTCCGCAAAGAGGGGGAACCTCCCACCGGCGATCCTGCCGCCGACGAGGCCTATGACGGGCTGGGGCACACCCACCGCCTCTACGCAGAAGCCTTCGGCCGGAACTCGATCGACGGCAACGGCCTCCACCTTGAGGCCACGGTCCACTACGGCCGCCTGTACGACAACGCGTTCTGGGACGGCCGGCAAATGGTGTTCGGCGACGGCGACGGCCAGGTGTTCCAGCGCTTCACGAAATCCTTGAGCGTGATCGGCCACGAACTCGCCCACGGCGTCACCCAGTACTCCGCGGGTCTGGTCTACCGCAACCAGGCCGGCGCGCTGAACGAATCGATGTCCGATGTCTTTGGGGCGCTCGTTGAGCAGCACGTCCGGCAGCAGTCGACGGCGGAGGCCAGCTGGCTGATCGGCGAGGGCCTCTTCACGGACAAGGTCCAGGGGACCGCCTTGCGTTCCCTCAAGGCCCCGGGGACCGCGTACGACGACGACGTGCTCGGCAAGGACCCGCAGCCGGACTCCATGGACGGCTATGTGCACACAAGCGCTGACAACGGCGGCGTGCACATCAACTCCGGGATCCCCAACCGGGCGTTCTGCCTGGTGGCCACGGCGCTGGGCGGCAACGCGTGGGACGCACCGGGCCGGATCTGGTACGAGACCCTGACCGGCGGCACGCTGGCCCCGACCGCCACCTTCGGGGCCTTCGCCAAGGCCACAGCGGCCTCCGCCAGGGAGCTGTTCGGGGCGGACTCCACGGAGCATGACGCCGTGCGGTCCGCGTGGGAAACTGTGAAGGTAAAGTTCCCTGGAGCCAGACGGTAACCAAGCTCATGGCGCCTAAACCCATGAACGTTGCCGTCTCCCGACGATCCGAGACCGATGAAAATCACTGTGCAGCGCAGCGGCGGCATGGCCGGCATGAAGCGGACGTGGACCGTGCAGCCCACACCGCCGGAGGATACGGACCTCTGGCAGCCCCTCATCGAGGCCTGCCCGTGGGACGCCGTCCCCAAGTCGGGCCGGAGTGCCGCCGCGGGCCAGCCGGACCGGTTCCTGTACAACATCCGGGCCGGACAGCACCGCGCCACCCTGCCCGAACAGGCCGTCACCGGGCCCTGGCGGGACCTCGTCGAGACGGCCAAAGCGGCGGCCGAGCCCCCGCCGTCGGACGGGCTGCCGGAACCCCGGCGCTGACGCCCCCGGACCGGCCGGGCCGGTATCTCGCCGTGCCTGATGGGAGGAGTCTCTAGACCGCCGCGGCCAGGTGTCCGCGGAAGGTCCGGCGGTAGGACTGCGGGCTGGTGTCCAGCACCTTGGCGAAGTGGTGCCGCAACAGCACCGAGTGGCCGAAGCCGGATTCGCGGGCGATTTCGTCGATGTTCAGGTCCGTGGTCTCGAGCAGTTCCTGGGCCCGCAGCACGCGCTGTGAATTGAGCCAGGCTGCGGGGGTCGCTCCCGTTTCGGAACGGAAGCGCCGTGCGAACGTCCGCGGCGACATGTGGACCCGCGCGGCGAGTTCGTTGACCGAATGGTCCTCCTCCAGATGCCGCACCATCCATTGCAGGAGTTCCTCCATGGGCTCGGAGCCGCAGCGCGCGATCGGCCGGTCGATGAACTGGGCCTGGCCGCCGTCGCGGTGCGGCGGAACTACCATGTCACGGGCAATGGCCGCCGCCACGTTCGCGCCGAACTCCACCCGGACCAGGTGCAGGCAGGCGTCGATGCCCGCGGCCGTGCCCGCGCTCGTAATGATCCGGCCGTCCTCGACGTACAGGACGTTTTCGTCCACCAGGGCAGCGGGGTAGCGGCTGGCGAGCTCCTGGGAGTAGTGCCAGTGCGTGGTGCAGCGGCGGCCGTCCAGCAGGCCTGCCCGGGCCAGCGCAAAGGCCCCGGTGCAGATGGACATGACCCAGGCCCCGCGGGCGTGGGCGTCCCGCAGGGCGTCCAGGACAGATTCGGGGACCGACTCGTCGTTGCCGAAGGGCGTCATGATGACGAGGTCGGCGTCGCCTGCAGCATCCAGCCCGAGACCCACGTGCAGGGACAGCCCGGACTTCATCGGGACCTCGCCCGGCACCGGGGTGCAGACCCGGAAATCAAACGCCGGGACGCCGTTACCGCGCGCCGAGCGGTCTATGCCGAACACTTCGAAGGCGGTCGCGAACTCGAAGATCGAGAAGTTGGGGACCACGATCATCGCCACTGATTTGATCATGAATCCATTCTGGCAGAACAGTGGCAGAAATTATAGCTTTTTGGGCATTTCTGCCACTTCTTCTGCCTCCCCGACCGGAGAACCATAGAGGTATGGAACTCATCGGAATCGCCCTCATTGTCCTCATCGTCGTCGGCCTCGCCGCTACCGTCGCAGCCCTCCGCAAGGACGGGCTCGGCCACAACCCGCCGGTCCGCTCGGAAGACTACTGGACCGCGCTGGACCTGCCCAGCACCAACTACACCTTCCGGATCTTCTGAGCCCTGGCCAAGACCCGGTCACACACCATCCCGTCCCCTACCCGCCACAACCGTCCCCCGCCCGCTGCCCGGCCCCGACAGGGACCGGGCACTTCTCCGTCCCGGAACCGCCGCGCGGACAGTTCCCAGTAGACTGTGTGCAGCCATGACACTGCATATCTCCTACCCCGCCGAGCTGCCGGTCTCCGAGCGCCGCGAGGACCTGATGGCCGCCATTGCGGCCAACCAAGTGACCATCATCGCCGGCGAGACCGGTTCCGGTAAGACGACCCAGATTCCGAAGATGTGCCTGGAGCTTGGTCTCGGCGAGAACGGGCTCATCGGCCACACGCAGCCGCGCCGGCTGGCCGCCCGCACGGTCGCGGAGCGCATCGCGGAGGAACTCGGCGTCGAAATCGGCCAGGAAGTCGGCTTCCAGGTCCGCTTCACCGGGGAGGTCGGCCGCAACACCAAGGTCAAGCTCATGACCGACGGTATCCTGCTGGCCGAAATCCGGCGCGACAAGCTGCTGCGCCGGTACAACGCCATCATCATTGACGAGGCGCACGAACGCAGCCTGAACATCGACTTCATCCTCGGGTACCTCAAACGGATCCTGCCGCAGCGGCCGGACCTGAAGATCATCATCACCTCGGCCACCATCGACCCGCAGCGCTTCGCCAAGCACTTCGGCAGCGAGGAGGAGCCCTCGCCCATCATCGAGGTCTCCGGGCGCACGTACCCTGTCGAGATCCGCTACCGCCCGCTGTCCCAGCCGGCCGGCGGGGCCGCCGGTGACAGCACCGACGACGCCGCGCTAGCGGCCTCGGACGACGAACTGGAAGAGGACCGCGATCCGCTGGACGCCGTCTGCGACGCCGTCGACGAACTCGCGCAGGAAGCGCCCGGCGACATCCTGATCTTCTTCTCCGGCGAACGCGAAATCCGCGACGCCGCCGAGGCCCTCAACGGCAGGATCCAGTCCAACCGCAAACTGGCCGGCACCGAGGTGCTCCCTCTCTTCGCGCGGCTGAGCTTGCAGGAACAGCACAAGGTCTTCCACCCCGGCAGCAAGCGCAGGATCGTGCTCGCCACCAACGTCGCCGAGACCTCCCTGACGGTTCCCGGCATCAAGTACGTCATTGACACCGGCACCGCCCGCATCTCGCGGTACTCGCACCGCACCAAGGTCCAGCGCCTGCCGATCGAGCGGGTCTCGCAGGCGTCCGCCAGCCAGCGCTCCGGCCGCTGCGGCCGCGTCTCCGACGGCATCGCCATCCGGCTGTACTCGGAGGAGGACTTCGAGTCCCGGCCTCCGTTCACCGACCCCGAAATCCTGCGCACCAACCTCGCCGCCGTCATCCTCCAGATGACCGCGATGGGCGTCGCCCGGGGGCCCAAGGATGTGGAGAACTTCCCGTTTGTGGAACCGCCGGACTCCCGGGCCATCAACGACGGCGTCACCCTCCTGCGCGAGCTCGGCGCTTTGAGCGCGGCGCGTCCGCAGGAGGAGACGGGCGACGGCACCGGCGACGGAGACGGCCGCCCCGGCCGGCGGCCGGCTGCCGGAAGAAGCGGCGGCGGGCTGACCGCCGTCGGGCAGCAGCTTGCCCAGCTTCCCGTGGACCCCAGGCTCGGCCGGATGATCGTCGAGTCCGGCAAGCGCGGCTGCGTCCGCGAGGTCATGATCCTGGCTGCGGCGCTGACCATCCAGGACCCGCGCGAGCGCCCGACCGACAAACAGCAGCTCGCCGCGGAGAAGCACGCGCGTTTCCGGGACGAGAACTCGGACTTCACCGGGTTCCTGAACCTCTGGAACTACATCCAGGAGAAGCAGCAGGAGCTCTCCTCCACGGCCTTCCGCCGGCTCTGCCGTGCCGAGTTCATCAACTACCTGCGCGTGCGCGAATGGCAGGACCTGTTTGCGCAGCTGCGCCAGCTGGCCCGGCCGCTCGGCATCAGCCTGGACAACAAGCGCCTGGCCGATCCGGTGGGCAACCATGAGGGCATCCACATCAGCCTGCTCTCGGGCCTGCTGAGCCACGTGGGCATCCTCGATGAGCGCAAGCGCGAGTACGCCGGCGCCCGCGGCAGCCGCTTCGCGATCTTCCCGGGCTCGGCCCTGTTCAAGAAGTCCCCCACGTTTGTTATGGCCGCGGAGCTCGTGGAGACGAGCCGGCTGTGGGCCCGGGTGGCCGCGAAATTCGATCCGCTCTGGGTCGAACAGGTGGCGCCGGACCTGGTCAAGCGCAGCTACAGCGAACCGCACTGGTCCAAGAAGATGGGCTCGGTGATGGCCCATGAGAAGGTCACCCTGTACGGGGTGCCCATCATCCCGAGCCGCCGGATCAACTACGGCAAGGTGGATCCGGAGCTCTGCCGGGAGCTGTTCATCCGTCATGCCCTGGTGGAGGGCGACTGGCAGACCCACCACAAGTTCTTCCACCGCAACCGCGCCCTGCTGCTCGAAGTCGAGGAGCTCGAGGCGCGGATGCGGCGCCGTGGCATCCTGGTGGACGACGAGACGCTCTTCGAGTTCTACGACGCCCGGATCGGCAAGGACGTCGTGTCCGAGCGGCACTTCGACAAGTGGTGGAAGGAAGCGCGGCAGCAGGACCCCACGCTGCTCGACTTCGACCAGGCGCTGCTGATCAGCGAGGACGCCGATGCCCTGGATGACTCGGCCTACCCGAAGACCCTGCTGCACAAGGGCTTTGAGCTGCCGCTGAGCTACGAGTTCCACCCTGTGGCCCCCGGATCCCCGCCCAACCCGTCCGACGGCGTCACCGCCGAAGTGCCCGTGCTGTTCCTGAACCAGCTCGACGACGCCGCGTTCCGCTGGCTGATTCCCGGCCAGCGGGTGGAACTGGTCACGGCCCTGATCAAGTCCCTGCCCAAACAGGTGCGCAAGAACTTCGTGCCGGCCCCGGACGTCGCCCGGCAGGCCGTCGCGGCCTTGGAGGCGGACTTCGATCCGGCCACCGATGAGCTGGAGGCCTCCCTGGAGCTCGTCCTGCGCCGGATCCGCGGCCAGGTCATCCCGCCGAAGTCGTGGAACTGGGACGCCGTTCCGTCGCACCTGCGCGTCAGTTTCCGCGTCGTGGATTCGCAGGGGAAGGTGCTCGACGAGGGCAAGGACCTCGGAGTGCTGCAGGAACGGCTGGCACCGGCCACCCGCCGGGCGATCGCCGAGTCGCTCGGAGCCACGCCCGCGACGACGGCTCCCGCCACGATCGGCACGTCCAACGGAAGGTCCAGCGGCAAGACGGCAGCCAAGACGGCAGCCATGGCAGCAGCCCAGTCCGCCGGAGCGGCGCCGGGGACCGCCGCTTCCGCTGTGGCGGCGGCCGCAACCGGTTTTGCCGAGCAGGCGGGGCTGACCTCCTGGTCCTTCGGAACCCTGCAGCGCCAGGTCCAGGGCACGGTGAAGGGGCACACCGTCACCGGCTACCCTGCGCTCGTGGATGAGGGCCAGTCCGTTGCCCTTCGGCTGTTCCAGACGCGGTCTGAACAGGAACAGGCCATGCGCGGCGGCGTCATCCGACTGCTCGCCCTGAAGGTGCCGCCGCCGGACCGCTACGTCCTGGAACACCTGAACAACACCGAGAAACTCACGTTCAGCCAGAACCCGCACGGTTCCGTCACGGCACTGATCGCCGACTGCGCCCTCGCCGCCATCGACAAGCTCACCCCGGCGGAACTGCCGTGGGACGAGGCGTCCTTCAACGCGCTGTACGAGAAGGTCCGGGCCGAGCTGATCGACACGGTCTTCACCGTCACCGCCGTCGTGGAGCGCATCCTGGCCAGTACGCGGCGGATCGAGAAGGCACTCAAGGGCACCACGAGCCTGGCCCTGATCAGCGCCCTCAACGACATCAAGAGCCAGCTGGAGCAGCTCGTGTTCCCGGGTTTTGTGGCACGCACGGGCTACAGCCAGCTCAGCCAGCTGCCGCGCTACCTTGCCGCGATCGAGAAGCGGCTCGAGAAACTCCCGACCAACGTCCAGCGGGACGCCCAGAACATGGCCGCGGTCCAGGCCCTGGAGGACGACTACGACGACGCCGTGTCGGCACTGCTCCCGGGCCGGCGGGCCGGCGCGGAGTTAACCCAGGTCCGCTGGATGATCGAGGAGCTCCGGGTGAGCCTCTTCGCCGTCGAACTCGGGACCGCGTATTCCGTCTCCGAGAAGCGGATCCGCGCGGTGCTTAACAAGGCGCTGGCGCCGGTCTGACACCCGGAAAGGGGCGGCAGACCCGCGCCAGCGGGTGGTCACTACGGCGGGCTACGACTCCGGAACGTGGGCCGCGTGTCCGGCTTTCCTAAGGCCGTTGCGGAGCTTCTCGGCGTTGGCGTCCAGCTGCGCGGGATCCGGGTGGTGGTCCACCGAACCGAAATCGAAGTCCGCCATGGTGTTGGACGGCCACACGTGGACGTGCAGGTGGTTGATCTCATAGCCGGCCACAATGAGTCCGGCGCGCGCCGCGTCGAACACCTCGACCTGGACGGCGCCGATCTTCTGGGCCACCTGCATCACACGGGCCAGCAGCTCGGGGGACGCATCGGTCCAGCGGTCCACTTCCTCGGTCGGCACCACGAGAGTGTGGCCGTCGGCGAGGGGGCCCATGGTCAGGAACGCCACAACGTCGTCCTCGCGCCAGACGAAGCGGCCGGGGATCTCGCCCTTGATGATCCTGGTGAAGAGAGTGCTCATGCGTCTGCCCTTTCCGAGGGTGTTCCGAGGGTACTGGTGTCCAAAACAAAACGGTACTTCACGTCGCCGGCAACCATACGGTCATAGGCCTCGTTGAGCTGGTCGGCACGGACCACTTCAACATCGGAAGTGACCCCGTGCTCGGCGCAGAAGTCCAGCATCTCCTGGGTCTCGGCAATGCCTCCGATCAGCGAGCCTGCGTACGCGATCCGGCGCCGGATCAGCGCACCGGGATTCACCGGGGGCATGTCCTCCGAGGGGAGCCCGAGCTGGAAGAGAGCCCCGTCAACGCGCAGGGTGCGGAAGTACGGGTTGAGGTCGTGGGGCGCGGCGACGGTGTCGATGATGACGTCGATGCTCCGGTTCGCGGCGGCCATCGCGGCCTCGTCGCGGGACAGGAGGACCTCGTCCGCGCCGAGTTCGAAGGCTGCGGCGATTTTGGACTCCGAAGTCGTGAAGACCTTCACTTCGGCGCCCATGGCCTTGGCCAGCTTCACGGCCATATGGCCCAGACCGCCCAGGCCGACAACGCCGACGACGTCGCCCTCCTCGACGTCGAAGTGGCGCAGCGGAGAGTAGGTGGTGACGCCGGCGCACAGCAGCGGCGCGGCCGCGGCGGGATCGAGGCTCTCCGGGACGTGCAGCACGTAGCGGCGGTCCACCACGACGGAGGTGGCGTAGCCGCCCTGCGTGATGGCGTCCCCGTTGCGGCGGTCCTTCGAGCCGTAGGTCCCGGTCATGCCGTTTTCGCAGTACTGCTCGAGGCCGTCGAGGCAACTGTCGCATTCACGGCAGGAATCGACCAGGCAGCCGACGCCGACCAGCTCGCCGGGGGTGAAGTCGTCGACGGCGGACCCGACGCGGCTGACCCTGCCCACGATTTCGTGGCCGGGGACCAGCGGGTAGTTCTGGTGTCCCCATTCGCCCCGGGTGGCGTGGACGTCCGAGTGGCAGAGTCCGCAGAATTCGACGGCGATCTCGACGTCGTCTTCCTTCGGCGCGCGGCGAGCCACTGTCAGGGGAACCAGGCCGCTGTCGCTGGCTGTCGCACCGTACGCCGCAGCAAGGCGCGGGCCGTCATTGAGTTCGTCCGGCGCATCGAGGTCGGGCAGCGGCTTGGCGAGGGGCGGTGGTACGGGGCGTCCAGGAGTCATGGCTCGACGCTACCCCCGGTGACGGAACTTACCCAATGAGCACGGGCACACGGGCGTGCTTAGGCCCGGGTCCCGGCGGTGCCAATCGGGCGGGGAAGCCGTGGAGATGCCTACGCCGGATCAGCCGGCGTCTTAGTGTCGGAGGTGCCCGATAGCGTGGTTCCATGGACGGCAATCAGGGGCCCGACCAGCCTCAGCCAGAACAAGCTCAGCCAAGACAGGCTCAGCCAGAACAGGTGACAGTTCTGGATGCGGCCCGTTCGCTGGCCGCTGTCCGGCCGTCCGGGGACGTGCCGGAGCTGGACGGTGCGCGTTTGATTGCTGAAATCCGGTCCCTGGAGGACCAAAAGTCTGCCCTGGCTGCCCGCCAGGCCCGCCTGTCCGTCGCCTTCGACCTGCTCCAGCGCCGCGAACAGCGGGACCGTGGGATACCGGCCGCGGAGCTGGGCTCCGGGGTCGGCGCGCAGATCGCCCTGGCCCGGCGGGAATCCCCGGCCCGCGGCGGCCGGCTCCTGGGCCTGGCGAAAGCCCTCGTCACCGAAATGCCCCACACCCTCACGGCCCTGGACACCGGGCAGCTCAACGAATGGCGCGCCACCCTGCTGGTGCGGGAAACCGCGTGCCTGTCCGCGGAGGAACGGGCCGCTGTCGACGAGGAGCTCGCGGCCGACGCCGGGACCTTCGACGGCGCCGGGGACCGGGGAATCATCGCCGCGGCCCGGGCCGCGGCGTACCGGCGGGACCCGCGCTCGGTCACCCAGCGCGCCAGCCACGCGAGCACCGAACGGCACGTCAGCCTCCGCCCGGCCCCGGACACCATGTGCTACCTCACCGCCCTGCTCCCCGTCGCGGCCGGGGTCGCCGTCTACGCCGGCCTCACCCGGCACGCCGACACCCTCCGTTCCGCCGGAGACCCCCGCACCCGCGGGCAGCTCATGGCCGACACCCTCATCGAACGCGCCACCGGAAAAGCCGGCGGGATCAGCGGGATCGAAATCCAGCTCGTCATGACCGACCGCACCCTCTTCCAGGGCGACAGCGAACCCGCCCGCCTCCCCGGCTACGGCATCGTCCCCGCCGGCTGGGCCCGCGACCTCCTCACCAACGCCGGAAAAGACGCGGGAACCGCCGCGGCTGAACTCGGAGCGGCGCGTGCGGCGGGACAGGGCGCCGCGGGAACCGGTACCCAGCCCGGGGACACCGCCGCCGGGGATGCCGCCTTGAACAGCACCGGGGACAGGGCCATGAACGTCTGGCTCCGCCGGCTCTACACCGCCCCCGGCACCGGCGAGCTCACCACCCTCGACTCCCGCGCCCGGCTCTTCCCGGCCGGGCTCCGCCGCTTCCTCACCGCCCGCGACGACACCTGCCGCACCCCCTTCTGCGACGCCCCCATCAGACACTTCGACCACATCATCCCTTGGCACCATGACGGCACCACCACCCAGGACAACGGCGCCGGACTCTGCGAGGCCTGCAACCACACCAAAGAAACCCCCGGCTGGTCCTCCAGACCACGCCCCGGACCCCGACACACCCTCGACGTCACCACCCCCACCGGCCACATCTACCACTCCACCGCCCCGCCCCTGCCGGGAACACCGCCCCTGCCGGGAACCCCTCTCCGCCACGCCGAACCGAACGCGGACCTGGCCGCGGCCAAAAGCCCGGACCACCGCCGCCAACGCCACCGCCGAGCCAACGACATCCACCGCACCCGAAGACAAGACCAACCCGCGGCCTGACCAAACAACCGTGGAGCCCCGCAGCTGAACAAAGGGCCGACAGCCCGAACAAATAACCGGCTGCCTGCAGAAGCAACCTGCAGCGCGGCCGGCCTGCCTGGATGGTGCCGCCGTCGGACTCCGCTTAGTCCGCGGCGGTGCCGTCGGCGTAGGGTGCATCCCCGGTGACAACGGGGTTCGAGTCGTTGTTGGACCATTCCGAGAATGACCCCGGATAGAGCGCGGCAGGGAATCCGGCGATTTCGAGGGCCGCAATTTCGTGGGCTGCCGTGACGCCGGAACCGCAGTAGACAGCGGTGGGGACGTCGGCGCGCACTCCCAGGCCGGTAAAGCGCTCCCGCAAGGCCGCCGGGGACAGGAACCTGCCGTCGGCTCCGAGGTTTCCGGTGGTGGGGGCGCTTACGGCTCCAGGGATATGGCCGGCCCGCGGGTCCACCGGTTCGAAGTCGCCCCGGTACCGCTCCCCCGCCCGGGCGTCCAGCAGCAGTCCCCGCTGTCCCCAGGAGGCCGCCTCTCCGGCGTCGATCATGGGCATGGCACCGCCCGTCAGCACAACGTCCCCGGGCACTGCGTGGCGTTCGCCGCTTTCGACGCCGAAGCCCGCCCCGCGCCAGGCGGCCAGTCCGCCGTCGAGCAGGTAAACGTCGGCAAAGCCGGCGTTCCGCAGCATCCACCAGAGCCGCGCGGCGGCCTGGTTGCCGCTGTCGTCATAGGCCACCACGACGTCACCGCTGCGGACGCCCCAGGAGCGGACGGTTGCTTGGAACTGGTCCAGGGTCGGGAGCGGGTGCCGGCCGCGGCCCGGATCTGCGGGTCCGGCCAGTTCGGTGGCGAGGTCCACGAAGACGGCGCCGGGGAGGTGTCCGGCAAGGTAGTGGTCCCGGCCGTGCGGGTCGCCGAGCGCCCAGCGCACATCCAGCACCACGGTCCGCCCGCCGGTGTTGTCGGCTGCGTCCAGCCGGTCCTTCAAGGTGGCTACATCCATGAGGGTCTGCATCCGCCAACTCTATCCATCGGAATCTGCCGCCGCGGGTAGGCTGGTGCGGTGATCAGAGGGCGACAGCAGGACAGGGCGTGGGCCGCCGAGGCCATCCGCAGAATCAACGCGGAGAACAACCGGTCCGCGGACACCCACCTGTACGCAGTCCCGCTGCCCCAGCAGTGGGGTGTCCAGCTCTACCTCAAGGACGAGTCAACGCACCGGACCGGCAGCCTGAAGCACCGGCTGGCCCGCTCGCTGTTCCTCTTCGGCCTGGTCAACGGCTGGATCTCGGAGGGCACCACCATCGTTGAGGCCTCCAGCGGCAGCACGGCGGTGTCGGAAGCCTATTTCGCCCAGCTGCTGGGGCTGCCGTTCATTGCGGTGATGGCCCGGACCACCAGCCGGGAGAAAATCGCCCTGATCGAGCAGTTCGGCGGCTCCTGCCTGCTCGTGGACCACCCCTCGGAGGTCTACGAGGCTGCCGCGGAACTCGCCCGGAGCACCCGCGGGCACTACATGGACCAGTTCACCTACGCCGAACGGGCCACCGACTGGCGCGGCAACAACAACATCGCCGAGTCCATCTTCGACCAGCTGGCCCTGGAGGAGCACCCGATCCCCCGCTGGATTGTGGTGGGCGCCGGCACCGGCGGCACCAGCGCCACCATCGGCCGCTACTTGCGGTACCACCGCCACGACACGGAACTCGCCGTCGTGGATCCGGAGAACTCCGCGTTCTACCCCGGCTGGCTGGAAAGCCGCCAGGCTGCCGACGGCGGACGCCCCTCCGATACGGCGGACCCCGCCGCGGCCCCGGCGGGCCTGCCTTCCCGGATCGAGGGAATCGGCCGGGCACGGCTGGAACCCAGCTTTGTCCCGGCCGTCATCGACCACATGGTCCAGGTCCCGGACGCGGCCTCGGTGGCCGCGATGCGCCATCTGCTCGAGCACGCCGGCTTGCACGCCGGACCCTCCACCGGCACCAACTTGTGGGGCGTCTGGCAGCTCATCGCGGACATGATCGACCAGGGCCGCCGCGGCAGCGTCGTGTCGCTGATGTGCGACGGCGGAGACCGCTACGCCGGGAACTACTACAACCCGCAGTGGCTGCAGTCCCAGGGCCTGGACCCCGCACCGCATGAAGCGACGATCCGGGAATTCTTCGCCACCGGCGTCTGGCCGGCCCGGTCGTCCTAGTTGAACTGGACCTAGACCTCGACGCTGTCCCCGCTGGAGAGGTGCCGGTATTCGGTGCCGTACTTGGCGCCGATCCGGGTCACGTGCCCTTCCACGATGCCGCGCCCGTTGTCGTTGAGCAGCGCGTCGTGGATCGGGAAGGCTTTGGGGGCGCGGACTCCGATCACGAAGTCGACCACCTCCCCCACCTTGTTCCAGGGCGCGTGGATCGGCACCAGCAGCGTCCGGACGTCCGCGCCGTCGGGCACGATGAACGAATCTCCCGGGTGGTAGACGTTGGAGTCCACGAAGTAGCCGATGTTGGCCACCACCGGAATCTGCGGATGGATCAGCGCGTGCTGCCCGCCAAAGCACCGGACGGAGAACCCTGCCGTCTCAAAATCCTCGCCGGGGGCGACGGCATGGATCCGCGGCCCGGCGCCGGGGGCCTTGTCGCGCAGTTGTGCCGCGACGCCGACCGGCGCGTACAGCTGCAGGGACGTGCCGGCCGACAGTGCGGCAGCGACGGCGTCGACGTCGATGTGGTCGGCATGTTCGTGGGTGATCAGCACGGCGTCGGCACCGGCGAGGGCCTGGTCGGTCTCGGAGAAGTTCCCCGGATCGAACACCAGCACCTTGCCGTCCTTCTCGAGCCGGACACAGGCATGCGTGAACTTCGTCAGCAACATCTAGCCAGCCTAGGGTCCCGCCCCGGCGGTGTCCACGCGCCCGGCTGGTAATCTGGGACCTTGCCACCACCCCGTATCGAGACCACCAGCGAAGCGAGTTCCACGATGTCCCACGGCGCCACAACCGACGGCAGCCGGGCCACGGTGCCGGCTCCTGCCGCGGCCAAGGAGCAGCGCGTCACCAAGCAGCGCGTCGCCGTCAGCGCCGTCCTCGACGAACTGACGGACTTCGTCAGCACCCAGGAGCTGCACCGCATCCTGCAGGACCGCGGCACCTCGGTGTCCCTGGCCACGTCCTACCGGATTCTGCAGTCCCTCGCGGACGAGGGCCTGGTGGACGTCCTCCGGAACGCCGACGGCGAGGCCGTGTACCGGCGTTGCGCCGTCACCGGCCACCACCACCATCTGCTGTGCCGCAGCTGCGGCAAGGCCGTTGAGGTCGAGGCACCCGCGGTGGAGGCCTGGGCCGCACGGACGGCAACCGAGCACGGCTTCACCTCGGTCGAACACACGGTCGAGATCTTCGGGCTGTGCCCGGACTGCACGGCCCGGGCTGCCGGCTAGACCTTGGCCCTGCTGGCCGGAACTTGGGCCTCGTCGTCGGCGTCGTCGGCGGTGATCAGGATGTTGCCCTCCGAAATGGATTCGGACAGAACGTCGTGCTCAATGGCGGTGGCCAGCGGCTTTTGCTTGACAAAGCACATCAGTACGGCGGCGACCAGCGCCAGCGGAACCATCCAGACGAAGATGGGTGTCAGCGCGTCGTTGTAGGAGGAAATGATGGCCTCCTTGATCGGCGCGGGCAGCTGGCTGACCACCGCCGGAGTCAGCGAGTTTGATCCTCCGGGCGCGCCGCCGCCGGCGGCCGAGGCCGGAAGACGTTCGGCCAGCAGCTGGGCCAGCCGGCTCGCGAAGAGGCTGCCGACGACGGCGGAGCCGAGGGTGGCGCCGATCTGCCGGAAGAAGTTGTTCGACGCCGTCGCGGTGCCGACTTCGCGCAGCGGGAAGGAGTTCTGCACGATGAGCACCATGATCTGCATGCTCAGCCCCAGGCCCAGTCCCATCACGGCCAGGTAGGCGCAGATTTCCCAGAGCGGTGCTCCCGGCTGGAGGGTGGAGAGCAGCACGAGGGCGACGGCGACCAGCACGCCGCCCGCAATCGGCATCCACTTGTAGCGGCCGGTCCGGCTGACCATCTGCCCGGAGACCACCGAGGCAACCAGCAGGGCGCCCATCATCGGGATCATCAGCAGCCCGGATTCGGTGGCGTTGACGCTGAATGCCATCTGCAGGTACGTCGGCAGGTAGCCGATGGCGCCGAACATGGCCACGCCGATCAGCAGGCCGGCGACCGTCGCAAGATTGAAGTTGAGGTCCTTGAACAGGTGCAGCGGGATGATCGGCTCGGCCGTGCGGCGCTCCACCAGGACGAAGGCGACCGCGCTGAGAACCGTACCGGCGATCAGCGCGAGGATGACAGGGTCGCTCCACGCGTACTTGCTGCCGCCCCAGGTGGCAAACAGCACGAGGCAGGTCGTGGCGATCGCCAGCAACAGCATCCCGCCGAGGTCCAGCCGCGGTTTGCCGCTGTGCTTCGGAAGCTTGAGGAAGAACACGGCGCCGGCCAGCGCAAGCAGTCCCAGCGGGATGTTGATCCAGAACACCCACCGCCAGCCGGGCCCCTCGGTAAACCAGCCGCCCAGCAGCGGGCCGGCAACGGAGGCAATGGCGAAGACGCCGCCCATCATGCCCATGTACTTCCCGCGTTCGCGGGGCGGTACGACGTCGGCGATCACGGCCTGCGACAGGATCATCAGCCCGCCGCCGCCGAGTCCTTGGACTACCCGTGCGGTGATCAGCACGCCCATGTCGTTGGCCAGGCCGCCGATGACGGACCCGATCATGAACAGGATGATGGCAGCCATCAGCAGGGCCTTGCGTCCCATCAGGTCACCGAGTTTGCCGTAGATGGGCATGGTGATGGTGGAGGCGAGAATGAAGGCGGTGATGACCCAGAGCATGTCGCTGACGCCGTGGAGTTCGCCCACGATCGTGGGCAGGGCTGTACTGAGCACGGTCTGGTTCAGGGCGGCCAGGAGCATCGAGAGCATCAGGCCCACGAAGAGCAGCACCATGTGCTGCTTTCCTTCGGCCGGTCCCGCTGCGGGGACAGCGTGCTTGGTCATGAAAGTTTCCTTAGTAAATGGTGGAGCAGTGTCAACGACGGTTCGAGGGTCTCCTCGGAGATTCCCTCGACGGGGTCGTAGTCAGCTGACGAAAGATTGAAGCGGATGGGAACGCCGGCGATCATGACCAGCATGCGCGCGGCCTCCTCCGGACTGAAGCCCTCGGCACCGTCCGTCCAGGACGGGTCCCGGGCCAGCACGCCGGAGATCCCCTGGGTGACGAGCCTCTCGGCCTTGACCATGTAGTCCATATGGCGGCGGCCCAGGTTGGGGTACCGGGCAATCAGTTGGCGGCGGCGGGTGCGGTCGGTGCCCCCGATCGCCGTCCAGGCGACCGTCATCAGCAGCCGCGACACCTGCCCGACCAAATCATCGGCCGTGGTGGAGATTCGGGACAGTTGTTCCTCGTCGAGGACAGGCTCACGCAACCCCACGATCGCGTCTTCCTTCACCGGAAAATAGTTGAAGAAGGTCCGCGGGGAGACGCCGGCACTGGAGGCGATGGCCTCCACTGTGGTCTGGTCCACGCCGTCTCGCAGGGCAAGCGAGGCGGCCGCCTCATGGAGGGCGGTCCAGGTCTCGGCTTTTTTGCGCTCACGCAGGGGCACAGGAGCGGCGGCAGTCATGGGTTAAAGAATTGCACGACTGCAAAGATTGCACAAATGCATTCTTGCAGTGATGCACTAATGCCCCCGGGGAGGGTCCGCAGGTCAGGCCGGCTCAGGCGGCTGGCACTGCCGCGCTGCGCAGCACCCGGCCGTTGATCCCGCGCTTGGCACGGATCCCGCCGATAACCCGGCAGACGACGTAGATCAGGAAGGACAGCGTGGTCACGTACGGGCTGATGGGAATCCGGCCGCCGAGGGCCAGCAGGATGCCGCCGACGGTGGCCGTCATGGCGAAGGCCACGCTGAGAATCACCACCAGCCGGGGCGAAGACGTCACGCGCATGGCCGCCGCCGCGGGAGTGATCAGCAGCGCCAGCACAAGCAGGGCGCCGACGATCTGGATGGAGAGCGCCACGCTGACGCCGAGCAGCAGCATAAACCCGATGGCCAGCGCCCGCACCGGCACCCCGCGGGCCGAGGCGACGTCGGGATCCACGCTGGCGAAGGTCAGCGGACGCCAGATCGCCACCAGGGCAATCATCACCACGACGGCGGCGATGGCCAGGACCTGGAGCTGGACGGTTCCGACGGATACGATCTGGCCGGTGAGCAGGCCGAACTTGTTGGCGGCGCGCCCCTCGTACAGGGAGAGGAACAGGATGCCCAGGCCCAGCCCGAACGGCATGATGACCCCGATGATCGAGTTCTTGTCCCGGGCGCGGACGCCCAGCAGGCCCAGCAGGAGCGCCGCCAGGACCGATCCCACCAGGGAGCCCAGGACGATGTCGGCCCCGATGAGCAGGGCAAAGGCCGCGCCGGCAAAGGACAGCTCTGAGATTCCATGGACGGCGAAGGCCAGGTCACGCTTCATCACGAAGGTGCCGATCAGCCCGCCCAGCAGGCCCAGCACCGCACCCGCCCAGAGGGAGTTCTGCACCAGCGCGAGGAGTTCGCCGTAGTTTTCGAAGTTGAAGATTGAATTGAGCAGGCTGTCCAGGTCCATCTAGCCCATCTCCCCCGCCACCGCGTGGGCGTCCTCGTGGTGGTGCGTTGTGGCGTCCGGCAGTCCGACGACGATCAGCCGTCCGTTGGCGTTGATCACTTCGACGTGGCTGCCGTAAAGGTCGGACAGGACTTCGGTGGTCATGACCTCTTCCGGCGGGCCCACCCGGAAGCGTCCGCCGGCCAGGTACAGCACCCGGTCCACGTAGTCCATGATCGGGTTGATTTCGTGCGTCACGAACACCACGGCGCTGTCCTGGTCGTGGCATTGTTTGTTGATCAGGGCACTCACGGCCTGCTGGTGCTGCAGGTCGAGGGACAGCAGGGGCTCATCGCAGAGCAGCACCTTGGGATCGGTGGCAAGGGCCTGCGCCACCCGTAACCGCTGCTGTTCGCCGCCGGAGAGCTGCCCGACGGGGACGCGTGCGTAATCGGCGGCTCCCACCAGATCGAGGAGCTCATCGATTCTGCGGTTCACTTTCGCGGCGCCGAGCCGGAGCCCCCAGCGGTGGCCGTCGACGCCGAGCCCAACGAGGTCGCGGGCGCGCAGCGGCGTGTCGGGGTCGAAGGACTTCTGCTGCGGGACGTAGCCGATCCCCCGGCTGCCGCGCTCCACGGGCCGTCCCGCGAGCATGGCCGTGCCGGAGCTCAGCTCCTGCAGGCCCAGCAGCACCTTGAGGAACGTCGTTTTGCCGCTGCCGTTGGGTCCGAGGACAGCGAAGAATTCACCCGGGTTGATGTCCAGATCCAGGCCCTCCCACAGCGTGCGCTTGCCGAACGCAAGGGAGGCGCCACGGAGGCTCACTACGGGTGTCAACTTGGCTTTCCTCGAATTCTGCACAAGCCGCCGGCTCACGCTGTCCAGCTAATCTTAGGCCAGTGCCTTGCCGATGTTGTCGACGTTGTCCGTCATCCACTGCAGGTAGGACTTGCCCTCCGGCAGGGTCTCGCTGAAGTTCACCACCGGGACGCCGGCTGCTGCCGCCGCGTCCTTGACGGCGACCGTCTGCGGGCCTTCGGTCTGCTGGTTGTAGGCCAGCAGCCTGATGCTGCCCGAGCCCATCAGGTCGGTGGTTGCCTTCAGCACGGCGGGCGGAACATCGGTGTCTTCTTCGATCGCTGCGGTGTACTCATCCGGGGTCTGGTTTTCCAGTCCTACGGCTTCGAGCAGGTAGAGCGGCACCGGTTCCGTCACGGCGACGGGCGCTTCACCGGCGGACGCCTTGATTCCCGCGAGTTTGGTGTCGAGGCCGCCGAGAGACTCCTTGAAGGCTGCGGCGTTACTGCGGAAAGTCTCGGCGGAGGACGGTTCCAGCTCGCCGAGCTTGGCCGCGACCGCGTCAGCCACCCGTGCCATGGCCGGCAGGCTGTACCAGACGTGCTCGTTGAATCCGGCATATTCGTGGCCGTGGCCGTCGGCGGTGGCGGACGGGTCTGCGGTCTCTTCCGGGGCGAGCCCGGACAGCTCCACGGCATTCAGGACGTTGGCGTGGTCCAGCCCCGTGTCGTCCGCGAGTTTGTGGATGAAGCTGTCGTATCCGCCGCCGTTTTCGACCACGAGTTCGGCTTTGGACACCGCCAGCTTGTCCTGTGTGGTGGCCTCGTAGGAGTGCGGGTCCTGGCTGGTGCGCGTGATGATGGAGTTGACCCGCACCTTGTCCGCGCCGATGGTGCTGACGATGTCCCCGTAGACGCTGGTGGAGGCGACCACCTCGACGATTCCGTCGCCGGCACCGGCGGAATTCCCGGAGGCGGAGTTTCCCGACGTCGGGGTGCAGGCCGTCAGCAGCAGGGTGGCGCCGGCAAAAGCGGCGGCGATGGCACGGGCAGCGGGACGGTGCACGGAAGACCTCGGATCTGTTATTGAGAATCAGGAGCAATAGCAACAGCTCCGAGTGTATCCCTAAATAGGAATGATTCCTATTTAGGGATACACCGGCGGCTACTGGTCCTGGCCGAGCCTCCGGTAGCCGGTGGCCTGGGTGGCGTCCCGGATCTCGCCGACGAGCTGCTCTATGACGTCCTCCAGGAAAAGGACGCCCTGGGTGAGACCGTCGGGGCCGATCACGCGGGCCAGGTGCGAGCCGGTCCGCTGCATGACGGACATGGCCTTCTCGATTTCGTCGTCCATCGCCAGGTTCGCCAAGGACCGGATGTGGCTCTCCGCGATCGGCTGGTGATACGCCGCGTCGGGGATGGAGAGCACGTCCTTGATGTGCAGGTAGCCGGAGAGCATCCCGTCGTCGTCGAGCATCGGGAAACGGGAGAACCCGGTGCGGCTCACGGCCTTCTCGAACTCCACCGGAGTGGTGTTCGATTTCATCATCACGAGCTTGTCGAGCGGGACCATCACGTCGGCCGCGGTGTGTTCGGAGAACTCCAGTGCACCGGTGATGAGTCCGGCGTCGTCGTCCACGAGCCCGTGGCGGGTGGATTCCTGCACGATCGACTGGACTTCCTCGAGCGTGAAGGAGGAGGTGACCTCATCCTTCGGCTCGATCCGCATCAGTTTCAGGATGTGGTTCGCGGACCAGTTGAGCGCCACGATCACCGGTTTCACCAGCCGGGCGATGAACATCAGCGGCGGAGCCAGCAGCAGGGCTGCCTTGTCCGCCACGGAGACCGAAATGTTCTTCGGGACCATCTCGCCGATGGTGACGTGCAGGAAGGTGACCAGCAGCAGGGCGACGGCGAAGGCGACAATGTCGGCGATTTCCACCGGGATGCCAGCCGCCTCCAGCGGCACGGCCATCAGGTGGTGGATGGCCGGTTCGGCCACCTGCAGGATCAGCAGCGAGCAGACCGTGATCCCGAGCTGAGCGCAGGCGAGCATCAGCGATACGTTTTCCATCGCCCGCAGAGTAGTTTGAGCCCGCTTGGATCCCGCCTCGGCGAGCGGCTCGATCTGGCTCCGGCGCGCGGACATGACTGCGAATTCGGCACCAACGAAGAAGGCGTTGCCGAGCAGCAGCACCACCAGCCAGAGGATTCCCGCCCAGTCGCTCATGCGGCACCGACCTGGCCGTTGGAGTGCTCCCCGTGGTGCACGCGGACCGGCTTGAAGCAGATCCGGTCAATCCTGCGCCCGTCCATGCGGGTGACGGCCAGGGTGCCGCCGTCGACGTCGACCGTGTCCCCCACCGCTGCGATCCGGCCCAACTTGCTCATGACGTAGCCCCCCACCGTTTCGTAGGCAGACTCGTCGGGCACGGTCAGGCCCGGGATCTGTTCGGAGAGTTCATCGGGGCGAAGCAGCCCCGGGAAGTACCAGTCCCCCGATGCGCTCTGCAGCAGCCCCGGGCGGACCTTGTCGTGCTCGTCGGCCACTTCCCCGACGATTTCCTCGACCAGATCCTCCAGGGTGGCGATGCCGGCGGTGCCGCCGTACTCATCCAGGACCACGGCCAGCTGCAGATTGCCTTCGCGCAGTTCGGCCAGCAGGGCATCCAGGTGAATAGTTTCCGGAACGCGGAGCACATCGGTCATGATGGCACCGGCCTCCAGCTTGGCGCGCCGGCTTGAGGGTACGGCGATGGCCTTCTTGATGTGCACCACGCCGCGGATGTCGTCCGAGGATTCCCCGATGACCGGGAAGCGCGAGTAACCGGTGCGGCGTGCGGCCTCCACAATGTCGGAGACCGGCTGGTCCCCGTCGATGGTCTCGACCCGGATGCGGGGAGTCATGACGTCCGCCGCTGTCCGGCCCGAGAACTTCAGGGTCCGGGCGATGAAGTTGGCGGTCCCGGCGTCGAGGGTTCCCATCGCCGCCGAGCGGCGCACGAGGGAGGCCAGCTCGGCCGGTGTCCGGGCACCCGAAATCTCCTCCTTGGCCTCCAGGCCGAAGATGTTGAGCACCTTGTTGGAGAAGCCGTTGAGCACCACAATGGCGGGTTTGAAGACCGCCGTGAACATCAGCTGCGGCCGGGCGAGGGCTTTGCCGACCTGGAACGAGAGCGCAATGGCCATGTTTTTCGGGACCAGCTCGCCGATCAGCATGGACAGGAGGGTCGCGAAGGCCATCGCCATAACCAGCGACACGGAGGAAACTGCCGCTTCCGGCAGGCCCAGGGCGCCCAGCGGGGCTTCGAGCAGTTTGCCCACCGACGGCTCCATGACGTAGCCGGTGAGCAGGGTGGTGATGGTGATGCCCAGCTGGCAGCTGGAGAGCTGCGTGGACAGGGACTTGAGGCATTTGAGCAGGGGCGCGGCGGCGGTATCGCCGTCATCCACGGCCCGCTGGACGGTGGCCTGGTCGAGGGCCACAAGGGAAAATTCAACGGCTACAAAGAAGCCGGTTCCGAGGATGAGCAGCAGACCTGCTCCGAGAAGAAGCCACTCCATTTAGCGGCCTGCTTCCGGTGCGGCGGCGCGGCGTGGCGCCCGGCTGCCGGGGTGCGGGGACGGGCCCGGCGGAGGATGGTCGGCCGCGGCCGACCCTGTTTCCTGGAAGGTCCCGGGTTTCTGAAAGGCACTTGGCTGGCGTGCCGCCGGGGAGTGATGGGCGCGTGAACGGGGTTTGCCGGCTCTTCGGGTGGACTGCGCGGGAACGGTTTCCGTTCCCGCCTGACAGCCCCCAGGCCGGCACCTAGATTTACTGTCCATAAGAGTTTCAGTCTACAGGAGCGGGGGGCGCCGGCCGCCGTCGGACACCGCAGGTGACGCCCGACGGCGGCCGCTCCGCCGGCGCCGCGGCTCACCAGCTCTGCGGGACCGGACGGCCTTCCTCATACCCGGCTGCGGACTGGATCCCCGCCACGGCGCGTTCCCGGAACTGTGCAAGATCCGCAGCGCCGGCGTAGCTCATCGAGCTGCGGAGCCCGGCCGTGATCATGTCCAGCAGGTCCTCCACGCCGGGCCGCGCCGGATCGATGAACATCCGGGAGGTGGAAATGCCTTCCTCGAAGAGGGCCTTGCGGTCCTTTTCGAAGGCTCCCTCGCGCTGGTTGCGGTTCTGCACGGCGCGGGCGGACGCCATCCCGAAGCTTTCCTTGAACTGCCGCCCGGTGGCGTCCTGCTGCAGGTCCCCGGGGCTCTCGTGCGTGCCGGCAAACCAGGATCCGATCATCACCTGGCTGGCGCCGGCCGCCAGGGCCAGCGCGACGTCGCGCGGGTAGCGGACGCCGCCGTCGGCCCACACGCGCCCGCCGGCAGCCCGCGCGGCCGCGGAGCACTCGAGCACAGCGGAGAACTGCGGCCGGCCCACGGCCGTCATCATGCGCGTCGTGCACATCGCCCCGGGCCCCACGCCGACCTTGACGATGTCCGCGCCGGCCTGGATGAGTTCGCGGGTCGCCTCCGCCGTGACCACGTTCCCTGCCACCACGGGCACACCGGGATTGAGCCCCTTCACCGCGGCCAGGGCATCAAACATCTTCTGCTGGTGGCCGTGCGCGGTGTCGAGGACCAGCACGTTGACCCCGGCGGCCAGAAGTTCCGCGGCGCGCCCGGCGACATCGCCGTTGATCCCGACGGCGGCGGCCACCTTGAGCCGGCCGGCCGGGTCCAGCGAGGGCCGGTACAGCGTGGAGCGCAGGGCGCCCTTCCGGGTCAGGACGCCGGCCAGGACGCCGTCCCGCTGCACCGGCGCGAAGTCGGTCCCGGCGGCGTCCATCGCGTCGAAGGCGCGGCGCAGCCCGGCCCCGGGCCCGGTGCCGGTCCCGCCGCCGGACCCGTTGCCGGACCCGCCGCCGTCGGGGGCGTCTTCCAGCAGTGCCGCGTCCAGCACCAGCGGCTGGTGGCGCATCACCGAGGCGAGCGAGGCGAACCGGTCCTGGCCCTCACAGTCGGCGGCACGGACGATGCCGGTGACGGCACCGGAGTCATCGACGACCATGACTGCCCCGTGCGGGCGCTTTCCCATCAGGTGCAGGGCATCAATGACTGTGTCGGCCGGCGACAGTGTGACCGGGGTTTCCAGGACGGGGTGGCGGGTCTTGATCCAGGACGTGACGTCGCGGATCACATCGAGCGGCACGTCCTGCGGCAGGACCGCCAGCCCGCCGCGCCGGGCCATGGTCTCGGCCATGCGCTTGCCCGTCACCGCGGTCATGTTGGCCGCGACGAGGGGAATCGCGGAACCGGTCCCGTCGTCCGCCGCAAGGTCCACGTCCAGCCGGGAGGTGACGTCGGAACGGGACGGTACAAGGAAGAGGTCCGAGTAGGTCAGGTCGGTGGTGGGCTCGGTCAGGAAACGCACGGCTGCTCCTTAAATGGCATTCCGGTGCTCAACGGGTTCTCAGTGTGATTCTAGCGAGGCTTTCGACGCGTCCCGGCACCGGTCCGGGCGGCCGCTGCGGGCGGCTCAGGAGGGCAGGATGGGGTGCCGTGACGGCGCGTTGAGGCGACTTCATGATTTGAGTCACCCTTATTGGCGGTTTGGCAAGAATCGTCACTAGACTGGCAGAGGTCTGGGTTCACTGGACGCGGAGACTGGTTCAATCGTCGTGCTAAGGCACCGTGAAACCAGTGGGAATCAAACTCATGGAAGAGGCGTAATTCAAGTGCCAGAGCAGCCTAGCCACCGTCTACCAGAGGAATTTGGCGGAAACGAGTGGCTCGTTGACGAACTGTACGAGCGGTATCAGCAGGACAAGAACACGGTGGACGCCAAGTGGTGGCCCTTGTTCGAATCTTTCGGCGCCGACGACAGCTCGTCCACCAACGGAGCCTCAGGCGCAGCGACAGTTGCGCACCCCGCCACCCGCGAACTTCCCGTAGTAGCCCCGGCTGCCGCGGCGGCAACGCAGCCGCCGGCGCCCGCCCCTGCCCCCGCCGCACCGGCCCCCGCCCCGGCGAAGAAGGCCCCGGCCACCGTTGCCCGCGACGGCTCCAAGACCTCGGACGCCGGCCCCGGCACCGCGCCGATCCCGGCCCAGCTCCCCAAGAACATCAAGGCCCCGACGGCGCCCGAGGAAGACGTCGTATCCGTCCTCCGCGGACCGGCCAAGGCCATCGCCACCAACATGATCACCAGCCTGGAGGTTCCGACCGCCACCAGCGTGCGGGCGATCCCGGCGAAGCTGCTGATCGACAACCGCGTCGTCATCAACTCCAACCTGGCCCGTGCCCGCGGCGGCAAGGTGTCCTTTACGCACCTGATCGGCTACGCCGTCATCCGCGCCCTGGCCCAGTTCCCGTCGATGAACGTTTATTACGATGAGGTCGACGGCAAGCCTGTCGCGGTCCAGCCGGCGCACGTGAACTTCGGCATTGCCATCGACATGCCGAAGCCCGACGGCTCCCGCCTGCTGATGGTGCCCAACATCAAGAAGGCGGAGACCCTCAACTTCTCCGAGTTCTGGCACACGTACGAGGACCTGATCAAGCGTGCCCGCGCCGGCAAGCTGACGGCCGACGACCACTCCGGCACCACGGTCTCGCTGACCAACCCCGGCGGCATCGGCACCGTGCACTCGGTGCCGCGCCTGTCCAAGGGCCAGGCCGCCATCATCGGCGTCGGAGCACTGGACTACCCGGCCGAGTTCCAGGGCGCCAGCGCGAAGATCATTGCGCACAACGCCATCAGCAAGGTCCTCACGCTGACCTCCACCTATGACCACCGCGTCATCCAGGGTGCCGGCAGCGGCGAGTTCCTGAAGCTTGTGCACCAGCTCCTGCTCGGCGCGCAGAACTTCTACGACGAGATCTTCGAATCCCTGCGCATCCCCTACGAGCCCGTGCGCTGGAGCCCGGACCTGCAGGTGGACCCGGCCGACGAGATCAACAAGGTCGCCCGGATCCAGCAGCTCATCCACGCCTACCGCGTCCGCGGCCACCTCATGGCGGACACCGACCCGCTCGAGTACGTGCAGCGCAAGCACCCGGACCTCGACGTCCTGACCTACGGCCTCACGCTGTGGGACCTGGACCGCGAGTGGCCCACCGGCGGATTCGGCGGCAAGCCCATGCTCACCTTCCGCGACATCCTCGGCGTGCTCCGCGACGCGTACTGCCGCACAGCTGGCATCGAATACATGCACATCCAGGACCCGGAAGAACGCAAGTGGTTCCAGGACCAGATCGAGCACCCGTACTCCAAGCCGAGCCGCGACGAGCAGCTCCGCATCGTCTCCAAGCTCAACGCCGCCGAGGCCTTCGAGACCTTCCTGCAGACGAAGTTCGTCGGCCAGAAGCGCTTCTCGCTCGAGGGCGGCGAGTCGCTGATCCCGCTGCTGGACGCCATCATCTCCGACGCGGCCGACGACGAACTCGACGAAGTGGCGATCGGCATGGCCCACCGTGGCCGGCTCAACGTGCTCACGAACATCGCCGGCAAGACCTACGCCCAGGTCTTCCGCGAATTCGAAGGCACCCAGGACCCGCGCTCCGTGCAGGGCTCCGGCGACGTGAAGTACCACCTCGGCACCGAGGGCACCTTCACCTCGGACAACGGCAAGGAGACCAAGGTCTACCTCGCCGCCAACCCGTCCCACCTCGAGGCCGTGGACCCCGTCCTCGAAGGCATCGTCCGCGCCAAGCAGGACCGCCTCGACCAGGGCGAAGCCTTCCCCGTGCTGCCGATCATGGTGCACGGCGACGCCGCCTTCGCAGGCCAGGGCGTCGTGGCGGAGACGCTCAACCTCTCCCAGCTGCGCGGCTACCGCACCGGCGGCACCATCCACATCGTGGTCAACAACCAGGTCGGCTTCACCACCGCCCCGTCGTCGTCGCGTTCCTCCACCTACTCCACGGACGTCGCCAAGATGATCCAGGCGCCGGTGTTCCACGTGAACGGCGATGATCCGGAAGCCGTGGTCCGCCTTGGACAGCTCGCCTACGAGTTCCGCCAGCGGTTCCATAAGGACGTTGTCATCGACATGGTCTGCTACCGCCGGCGGGGCCACAACGAGGGCGACGACCCCTCGATGACCCAGCCGCTGATGTACAACCTGATCGAGGCCAAGCGTTCGGTCCGCAAGCTGTACACCGAATCCCTGATCGGCCGCGGTGACATCACCGAGGAAGAGGCCGAACAGCTGCTCCGGGACTACCAGGAACGGCTGGAGCGTGTCTTCGCCGAAACCCACGCCGCGCAGACCTCCCCGATCCCGATCATCAAGGTGGATTCCGCCGCGGTGTCCGATCTGGAGCGCCCGCTGGCCCAGCAGGCCGATTCCGGCACCAGCGCCCCGGCCTCGACGGCGATTTCCGCCGAGACCCTTGCACGCATCGGCAAGGCCCACATCGATATCCCCGAGGGCTTCACGGTCCACGCCAAGCTCAAGCAGCTGCTGGAGAAGCGTGAAGTGATGTCCCGTGAAGGCGGCATCGACTGGGGCTTCGGCGAACTGGCCGCCTTCGGATCGCTCATCATGGAGGGCGTTCCCGTCCGGCTCGCCGGCCAGGACTCGCGCCGCGGCACGTTCGTGCAGCGCCACGCCGTCTTCCACGACCGCGCCAACGGCGACGAATGGCTGCCCCTGGCCCACCTCTCCGACGACCAGGCCAAACTCTGGATCTACGACTCCCTGCTGTCGGAATATGCGGCCATGGGCTTCGAGTACGGCTACTCGGTGGAACGCCCGGATGCCCTGGTGCTCTGGGAAGCGCAGTTCGGTGACTTCGTCAACGGCGCGCAGACCATCATCGACGAGTTCATCTCCTCGGCCGAGCAGAAGTGGGGTCAGAGCTCCTCGCTCGTGCTGATGCTGCCGCACGGCTACGAGGGCCAGGGACCGGACCACTCCTCCGCCCGGATCGAGCGCTTCCTGCTGATGTGCGCCGAAGAGAACATGATCGTGGCCAACCCCACGACCTCGGCGTCGCACTTCCACCTGCTGCGCCGCCAGGCGTACAGCCGGCCGCGGAAGCCGCTGATCATCTTCACGCCGAAACAGCTGCTCCGCCTCAAGGCCGCGGCGTCGTCGGTGGAGGATTTCACCACCGGCACCTTCCGGACGGTCATCCCCGAGCACGAGCAGCTGCAGGGTGACGCCGTCGAGCGTGTCCTGCTGGTGTCCGGCCGCCTCTACTACGATCTGCTGTCCACCCGGCAGAAGACCGGTGACAAGACGACGGCGATCGTCCGGGTCGAGCAGCTTTACCCGCTGCCGGCCGCCGAGATTGCCGCCGAGCTTGCCAAGTACCCGAACGCCGAGGTCGTCTGGGCACAGGACGAGCCCGCCAACCAGGGCCCGTGGCCGTTCATCGGCCTCAACCTGCCGGACGCCCTGGACCGCCGGGTCCGCCTGGTTTCCCGCCCCGCCTCGGCTTCCACCGCGGCAGGGTCGATGAAACGCCACGCAGCCGAGCAGGACTCGCTGCTCAAGCAGGCTTTCGCACGTAAGTAAGGTCAGCGCTGCCCGGCCGGAGATGGAAATACGCAACTCCGGCCGGGCACCGTTGTTTAACCGGCTTTGTCCCCTCCATCGCGGATGGTGGGGACGGCTAATGGACGCTCTGAAGTGAAGAGGTAGTCGTGGAAGATCGAAAGCTGCGGATCGCAGCCGTGGGCGATGAAATGCTGGCCGGCCTGGGAGACCCCCGCGCGCTGGGCTGGCTGGGGCGGGTGCTGGCGCGCACGCCGCAGGACGGGCTGTCCCTGGAGTGCTATTCCCTGCCCTGCCCGCAGGAAGGCACGGAAGGCCTGGCCGCCCGCTGGTTCCAGGAAGCCGGCCGGCGCTTCAACGACCACCACGAGAACCGGCTGGTGATCGGGCTCTCCGGACGCGATGTCGAGTTCGGGCTCTCCACGGCACGCAGCCGGCTCAACCTCGCCAACATCCTCGATTCCGCGTCGCAGAACAAGATCGAGGTCTTTGTCGTGGGCCCGCCGCCGACCCTGGACCCGACCCAGAACCGCAGGCTCGGGGAGCTCAACACCGCCTTCGCCGACGTCACCACGCGGCGCAAACACCTCTACGTCGACACGTTCTCCCCCCTGCTGAACCACGAGCAGTGGCGCCAGGACCTCGCCGCCAACGGCGGCACCCCCGGCCAGGCCGGCTACGGGCTGATGGCCTGGCTCGTGCTGCACCGCGGCTGGTTCCAGTGGCTGAGAATCGACGCCCCGGAGTAGCCTGCCCACCCGCGGCCGCCGGGGCACTTCGCGATATATCTTGACTCTGCAAATCCGGCGATATATCGTGACTTCATAGTCACGATATATCGCAATGATTCGCAGCAGTATCGCCCCGCCCGGAGGAACCATGGCAGAGAATTACTGGACCGTCACCGGTCCGCAGACCATCGACGTCGACGGCGTCAGCTCGCTTAAGCTCGGCATCGTCCGGGGCCGCTTCGACATCGTCCGGCACGATGAGCCCGTCACCCGGGTCGAGGTGTCCGACGTGCACGGCGACCCGCTGGCGATCAGCCTCGTCGACGGCCGCCTGGAGGTCCGGCACCAGCTGCACGGGCCCCAGGGATGGTTCAAGAACCTCATGGGCACCGTCAACAACAGCAGCAGCAACTCGGTGGTGGTCAGCATCGCCCTGCCCGCCGGCGTCGAGGTCGAGGCCGGCACCGTCAGCGGCGACGGCATGGTCTCGGGGATCAGCGGGCGCACCCGGCTGAACACGGTGTCCGGTTCCGTCCTGGCCGACGGCACCTCCGGGGACTTGTCCGTCAGCACCGTGAGCGGCGAAGTGATCGCCCGCAACCACCACGGTGTGCTGACGGCCAAAAGCGTCTCCGGCGAGGTCACGGCCTCCGGTGATTTCAGCCACATCCGTGCCAACACCGTCAGCGGGGACCTGAGCTTCGACCTGCACGGCTTCACCGAGGACTTCGGGGCGAATTCGGTGTCGGGTGATGTCACCATCCGCCTCCCGCACGACGTCGGCGTGGACATCATCGCCAAGTCCGCCAGCGGCGCCATCGTGATCAACGACCAGCGGTACAACCAGCCCAGCGGGAGCGTGCAGACCATTGCCGGCCCCGACTCCCAGCTCATGCTGGTCCGCACCAACTCCGTCTCGGGGAAGACATCGATCTTCCACGGGCGGCCGGGCGCTGATCCCACGAAGGGCCCCTGATGCCTCCGGTTTTTGCCCACGGGGCGCTGCGCCTCTATCTGCTCGCGCTGCTGGAATCGGGTCCGAAGCACGGCTACGAACTCATCAAGGCGCTCAGCGAACGCTTCGGCGGCACCTACTCCCCCAGTGCCGGCACCATCTATCCGCGGCTTGGCAAACTCGAGGAGGAGGGGCTGGTGGCCACCCACACCGAGGGGCGCCGGACGTACTACAGCATCACCCCGGACGGCCTTGCGGAGCTGGACAGCCGGCGGGACGAACTCGCCGGCGTGGAAAACGACATCTCCGCATCGATCCGGCGGCTCGCGGACAACCTGCGGCAGGACATCAAAGTCAACATGCGCGGGCTGCGCGCCGACCTCGCCGCCACGGCCGAGGCCGCGCGTTCCTCGGCCCGTGCGGCCGGATCAACGGTCGCCTCGCTGGCAGGCCAGCGCTACTCGCAGGAGGGCGACAGCCGGCTGCGTGAGGCGGAGATGCTGGTCCAGGCCTTCCGCGATGACATCCGCGTGGAACTGCGCCGGCACGGCGGCCGGCATCCGATCACGCCCATGACGCTGGAGACCGTCAAGACCGTGCTGGACCAGGCACGGATCTCCATTCGCAACTCCCTGGACTGAGCCCCGGCCGTGATCGCCCCACTGCTTGCCCCTGCGCTTGTCGCTGCGGTTGTCCCGGCGCTTGTCCCTGTGCTTGTCCCTCCGGGGGCGCTTCCCGCCCCGCCGGTTCGCGGCGGGTGCCCTGATGTGGGAGACTTGAGGGCAGCTCTTTTGAGTACCAAAAATTAAGGAGGCCAGCTATGAGCAAGCGTGCACGTAAACGTCGTGACCGTAAGCGTGGCGGCGCGAACCACGGCAAGCGCCCCAACGCCTAAGCAAAGCTTGGAATGACAGCTTTAACCGAATGACCCCGGAAACCTCACGGTTTCCGGGGTCATTCGTTTGTGACGGGCAGGACGTCGGGACGTCCCCGCCGGGTCAGGCCTCGACCGGGTTGCTGTTGTGAATCCGGTCCAGGATCGAGTTCTTGAGGTTCTCCGGGGCAGCCTCGGTGCAGGAACGCTTCACTATGACGCGGATGACACATTCGAGGTCGTACTGCTCAAAGCACTCCGGGCACCCATCCAGGTGGTCCTTGATCTCGGCGATGTCATCGTGTGTGAGGGCACCATCCAGATACTCATAGATACGTTGCATCCGGGCGTCGTCGCAATCGCCCAGTCCCTGGCAGTCGCTCATTTCCTGTTCTCCTGTTTGTTGCTTCCGGCCGCCGCAGTGGCATCGGCGCCCTTGAATCCCCGCTCGGCGGCGTAGTCGGCGAGCATGTCCCGCAGCATCTTCCGGCCCCGGTGCAGGCGGGACATCACGGTCCCGATCGGGGTGTTCATGATGTCTGAAATTTCCTTGTACGCGAAGCCCTCGACGTCGGCGAAGTAGACTGCCAGCCGGAATTCCTCCGGGATGGCCTGCAGTGCGCGCTTCACGTCCGAGTCCGGCAGGTGGTCCAGTGCCTCCGCCTCCGCCGAGCGGAGCCCGGAGGAGGTGTGCGACTCGGCCCGGGCGAGCTGCCAGTCCTCGATGGTGTCCGAGTTCGACTGCAACGGCTCGCGTTGCCGCTTGCGGTAGAGGTTGATGTACGTGTTCGTCAGGATGCGGTACAGCCAGGCCTTCAGATTGGTGCCCGGCTTGTACTGGTGGAACGCGGAAAACGCCTTCGTGTAGGCCTCCTGGACCAGGTCCTCGGCATCAGCGGGATTCCGGGCCATCCGCATGGCGGCGGAGTACAGCTGGTCCACGTACTGCATGGCGTCGCGCTCGAACCGTACCCGGCGTTCCTCCGTGGTCTCCGTCGCCACGTCCAGGGCCTGGCCGTCCACGATCGTTTCCCGGGCGGCAGCATCCCGCACGGCGTCAGCCGCGGCGGTGTCCGCTACCGGGGCGCCCGTTACAGGGGCACCCGTTACCGGGGCACCGGACTCCGGGACCGCTCCAGCTTCGGGGGCAGGTTCGGGGAGTGCGCCGGCGGGGCCGGCTACAGGTGACTTCGCGGGCGTGGCGCCGTTTCCGGCGACCTCGTGCATGGCCGCAACGGCCGGATCCATGGTGCTCATTGCGTCCCAGTCTACTGTCACCTTGCTGCGGGCGCCCGGAACAGCCGGAACTGCCGGACTTGTTCGGTCCTGCCGGGCCATGGGCCACAATTCCGCGGGTTCCGCCTCCAGTTGCGCGTCCTTCACCAGAATCAAATGTCCGCCTCCCTGCTCATCATCAGCTCGTCATCAGCTCGTCATCAGCTCATCGTCCGGCCGCAAACCGGCGGCCGGGACCTTTCATGCACAACCCCGCCGGGCAGGCAAATATTCCGCAAAAGTGCAAGACTAGAACCGGTTCTCCCGCATTGATTCCGCGGTTCGTCCATCCAGGAGGAAATTCATGTCGTTTGTCCGCTTTCTCGCCCGTCCCATGCTCGCCTCCAGTTTCGTCCTTGCAGGCATGGACAAGCTCAAGAACGCGGATGACACGGCCACGCAGCTGTCACCCCTGCTGCGCCGCGCGGCTGAATCCCTGCCGTTCCAGACCAACGAAAAGGTCCTGGCCCGCGTTATCGGCGGCACCCAGGTCGGAGCGGGCGTGCTCTTCGCGCTCGGCAAGTCTGCACGCCTCGCAGCGACCATCCTGGCCGTCATCTCCGCACTCAACGGCTACGTTGAATGGCGCAGCGCCGACATCACCTCCAAGGAGGGCCGCGAGGCCCGCCGCAAGCAGCTCCTCAAGAACGTCTCCCTGACCGGCGGCGTGCTGCTGGCTGCCGTCGACACGAACGGCCGGCCCAGCCTGGCCTGGCGCGCCGAGCACCTGGCCGCGGACGTCAAGAAGTCCACCGGCCACCTCGCCGCCGACGTGAAGAAGTCCACCGGCCACCTCGCCGCCGATGTCAAGAAGACCACCGGCAAGCAGCTGAAGAAGGCCGACAAGGCCGTGCGCAAAGCCGTAGACCACACCGTCGGGGCCTAAGACAGCAATGACAGGCACCACCCCCACCGCAGCTGCCACCCCCGCAGCCCATGCCGTTCCGGCAGCAGGCGCTCCGCTCTGGCGGGCGCCGTTCGCCGGACAGCCGCTTGACGCAACCGTCACCGTTCCGGGATCCAAGTCCCTGACCAACCGGTACCTCGTGCTGGCCGCACTCGCCGACGGACCCTCACGGTTGCGCGCGCCGCTGCATTCCCGGGACTCAGCGCTCATGATCGAGGCACTGCGGCAGCTCGGGGCCACCATCACGGAGGTTCCGGGGGACGGCGATTTCGGTCCCGACCTGGCCATCACGCCCATCGGCCTGGACGCCGCCGCGGCCCGGACCGGTATCGACTGCGGACTGGCCGGGACGGTCATGCGGTTCGTGCCGCCCGTCGCGGCCCTGCGCCGGGGCGTGACGCTGTTCGACGGCGACCCGCACGCGCGCAAGCGCCCGATGGGGCCGATCATCGAGGCCCTCACCGGGCTGGGCGTCGCCGTCACCGCGCCCGACGGCGGCCCCGCCACCTCACTGCCGTTCGCCGTCGACGGCACCGGCGAAGTGCGCGGCGGCCACCTCGTCATCGACGCCAGCGCTTCCTCGCAGTTTGTCTCCGCGCTGCTCCTGGCCGGAGCCCGCTTCACCGAGGGACTGCACCTCGAACATCGGAGCAGGGACCAGGCCGGGACGCCCGTCCCCAGCCTGGACCACATCAACATGACGGTCGCGGTGCTCCGCGGAGCCGGGGTGGCCGTGGATGACTCCCGCCCGAATCACTGGATTGTCTCCCCCGGGCCGATCCGAGCCTTTGACCTCAGGATTGAACAGGATCTCTCCAACGCGGGCCCCTTCCTCGCGGCGGCCCTGGCCACCCGCGGCACCGTCCGCATCCCCAACTGGCCGGCCGAGACCACCCAGGTCGGCGATCTGTGGCGCAGCATCCTCACCACGATGGGGGCCACGGTGACGTTCACGGACGGCACCCTGACCGTCACCGGCGGCCCGGAGATCAAGGGCGCGGACTTCGACGAAACCAGCGAACTCGCCCCCACGGTCGCCGCGCTCTGCGCCCTGGCCAGCGGCCCCTCGCGGCTGAGCGGCATCGCCCATCTCCGCGGGCACGAAACGGACCGGCTGGCCGCGCTCGTCACCGAAATCAACCGCCTGGGCGGCGACGCCGAGGAGACCTCCGACGGCCTCATCATCCGGCCCGCACCGCTGCACGGCGGTGTCGTCCACAGCTACGCCGACCACCGCATGGCCACGGCCGGAGCCATCCTGGGCCTGGCCGTTCCCGGCATCGAGGTCGAGGACATTGCGACCACCGCCAAGACCATGCCGGACTTCCCGCAGCTCTGGCAGTCCATGCTCGCCCAGGGCTCCGCCGGCAGCGCCGCCCCCGCAGCAGACGCAGCCCACGCCGAGAAGGGCACGTCCGGTGGCACGCAGCACTGACTCCTGGGACGAATCCGACGTGCGGATCCGCCCCAATAAGAAGGGCACCCGGCCGCGCACGAAGGACCGGCCCGCCTACGACGACGCAGTTACCGGGCGGATCATCACGGTGGACCGCGGACGCTACACGGCCGTCGTCGCCGAGGGCACCCCCGAGGAACGCAAGATCATCGCCGCCCGGGCCCGGGAACTGCGCCGCAACCCCGTCGTCGCCGGCGACTTTGTCTCCCTCGTCGGGGACGTCACCGGCGAACCGGACACCCTGGCGCGGCTGGTCAAGATCCAGGACCGCAGGACGCTGCTGCGGCGCAGCGCGGACGACACGGACCCGATCGAGCGCGCCGTCGTCGCCAATGCCGACACGCTGGTGATCGTGGTGGCGGCCGCCAATCCGGAGCCGCGGACCGGGTTCATCGACCGGGCGCTCGTGGCCGCGTATGACGCCGGGATCGAGCCCCTGCTGCTCGTCACGAAGGCCGACGTCAAGGATCCCGCGGAACTCCTCGCCAACTACCAACACCTTGCCTTCCCGGTGATCATCTCCAAGACGGCGGACTCCGCCGCCTCCGGCATCGATGCCCGCTCGGATGACGGGCTCTCCGCCCGGCTGGACAAGGACGCCGTCTCCCAGCTGCGCGCCCACCTCGACGGGAAGGTCACCGTCATGCTGGGCCACTCCGGCGTCGGCAAGTCCACCATGGTCAACGCCCTGACCGGCGCCGAGCGCGCCACCGGCGGCGTGAACGCCGTGACCGGGCGCGGCCGCCACACCTCCTCCTCCGCCGTGGCCCTCAAGGTCAACGACGCGCCGCCGGGCAGCTGGATCATCGACACCCCCGGCATCCGTTCCTTCGGCCTGGCCCATGTGGACCCCGACCGGATCCTGCGGTCCTTCCCCGACCTTGAGCCCGGCACGGACGACTGCGAGCGGGGCTGCAAGCACGATTCCAGCGCCGTCAACTGCGGCGTGGACGCCTGGGTGGCCGCGGGCCATGCCGGCGAATCGGGCCCCGCCAGGCTCGCCTCGCTCCGCCGCCTTCTGGGGACCGACCCGCGGATGGAAGCGCAGGACGTCAAGGAACTGGGCACCGTCTCCTAGCGGGCTGCGGCGCAGCCTACCGCCCCGCCGCCCGCTTTGGCGGTAGTTTGGAACCATGAGTCAACCCGCTTCGAGCTACAACGATGACCTGCGCCTTGCCCATGTACTGGCAGATTCCGTAGATTCCCAGACCATGAGCCGCTTCAAGGCGCTCGACCTTCGGGTGGAGACGAAGCCGGACCTGACGCCGGTGACCGACGCCGACAAGTCGGTCGAGGAAGCCATCCGCGGCCAGCTCTCCCGCTCCCGTCCCCGCGACGCCGTCCTCGGCGAGGAGTTCGGCAGCTCTGGCCACGGCTCCCGCCGCTGGATCATCGACCCGATTGACGGGACCAAGAACTTCGTCCGCGGTGTCCCCGTCTGGGCCACGCTGATCGCCCTCGTCGACGAGGGCGAGCCGGTCGTCGGCGTCGTCAGCGCTCCGGCGCTGGGCAAGCGCTGGTGGGCCGCCAAGGGCGCCGGAGCGTACATGGGCCGTTCCCTGGCGGCCGCCACCCGGCTGAAGGTCTCCAACGTCGCCAAGCTCTCGGACGCCTCCCTGTCCTATTCGAGCCTGGGCGGCTGGAAGCAGCGCGGCAACCTCGACGAGTTCCTGGGCCTCACCGAGGAGGTCTGGCGCACCCGCGCGTACGGGGACTTCTGGTCCTACTGCCTCGTGGCCGAAGGCGCCGTCGACATCGCCTGCGAGCCCGAATTGAACCTCTACGACATGGCCGCGCTGGTCCCGATCGTCACGGAGGCCGGCGGGCGCTTCACGTCCCTCGAAGGCGAAGACGGCCCGTTCGGCGGCAACGCCCTCGCCACCAACTCCATCCTGCACTCGGAGGTCCTCAAGCGCCTCAACCCGGGCCTGGACGACCTGCTCTAGCAGCCTGCCTCCAAGGATTCCCCAACCTCCCTGTAGGACTCTTTCCAAGACGGCGGCCTGACGGCCTGCCTCAAAGGTAGGGCATCTTTTGGGAGGAGAGCAGCCTTGTCTGACACGCTTCAAGCCGTGGTCCGCGGCACCGGCGGAAACGGCACGGTCCTGCTCGTGTTCGTGGCGAAGTACCGGGATCTGGACATCGGATCCGCCGCCGCTCTGCACGCCGCTTCCGCCGGGCTCGCGCCCCAGCTGGTCTCCGACCGTTCGACCATCACCGCGTCGGTGGTCTTGTCCACGTGCAACCGCTTCGAAATCTATTGCGAAGTTTCGTCCGCGACCGGCGTTGAGGCCGCCCGCGCAGAGGTCCTCGATTCGGTCCACCGCAGCTCCGGGCTGCCCACGGTCCTCCTGTCGGCCCTTTTCGAGGAACTCCGGGGTGCCACGGCTGTCGAACATCTATTCGCCGTTGCCGCCGGTTTGGATTCAGTTGTCGTGGGTGAGCGCGAAGTTGCCGGCCAGGTCCGGCGTGCGCTCGCCGACGCACAGGCCGCCGGAACCAGCAGCGGGCGATTGGCCAGGCTGTTCCAAGCCGCGTCCCGCACAGCGAAGGACGTGGGGGCCCGGACTGCTCTCAGCAGCGCGGGCAGATCCATCGCTGCTGTTGCCCTGGACCTTGCCGCCGCCGGAACAAGGCGGGCCGGGATCGCCGGGACGTCGGCCGTTCTCTTCGGTACCGGCGCCTACGCCGCGTGCGTGGCGGAGCTTCTCAGGCACCGAAATTGTTCCGAGATTTCTGTCTTCTCCCATTCCGGCCGTGCGGAGGCCTTCGTGGCGTCCAGGGGAGGTCGCGCCCTCTCCGCGCAGCAACTGCCGGCAGCCGTTGCCGGAGCCGACCTCGTCATTGGCTGCAGCGGTTCAGGTGCCCGCATCGGTGCTGCCGCCCTCGCCCGGTGGCGTGCGGACGGCGCCCGCCCCCTCGCCGTCATCGACCTGGCACCCAGCCATGATTTCGACCCACAGGTTATGGAGCTGCCAGGTGTGGACCTCATCACGCTGGAGTCGGTCCACATCGCTGCTCCCCCCGCGGACGCCGAGGCGCTGCGCCACGCCCGCGCCCTGGTCCGCCGGGCGGCACGCCAGTTCGAGGAACAGGATGCCGTCCGCGCCGTGGATCCGGCCGTCGTCGCCCTGCGCGAGCACCTCCATCAGGTCCTCCTCAGCGAAATGGAGCGCGTCAACAGGCAGCATGCCCGGGGCGCCTCGGCTGAAGACGTCAACCACGCCCTGCGGCACATGATCCGTCGCCTGCTCCATACCCCGACGGTCCGCGCCCGGGAGCTCGCCGCACTCGGACGTCAAGATGACTACACCGCTGCGCTGGATGCCCTGTTCGGCCTCAGGGTCCAGACCGGAAGCCTGAGCGCGGCTGCCGAGGACTCCTAGCGCGGATTGCTGCCGCCGGACCGTCGCGCCGGGTCGGTGGTTTGGCTGCCCGGCGGGCACCGGCGTAACAAACGGCTTCACATTAAGCCCGCGCCTTTCCGCCGGAACGGGGTATGACCTACGCTCGAAGCAGGTCACGAGTGCCAGCGCGAAACCCCGGTTTGCTGGCCGGCAACCCTCCATTCGCGGTGGGGTGCCCCGGGTGACGACCTGGCCGGTCCGGAACGGACCCGGCAAGCGCGGATCCCCGGCGTGTGGGGTCCTTTTCGAGCGAGGTCCCATGACGACTGCCACCATTCCCGCCACTCCTGAATTCCAGGCCGGCGCCACCGAGTCCCGTCCCGACGCGCGGTTCGCCGACGCCCGCCGGCCGCTGGCCGCCGTGACCGGCGCCGAGATCCAGGCACCGCTGATCCAGGGCGGCCACGTCCGCTACGCCAACCTGGACTACGGCGCCTCGGCCCCTGCCCTGTCCGTCGTCTCGGCCTACCTCAACGAGATCCTGCCGTTCTACGCCAGCGTCCACCGCGGCGCCGGCTACGCCTCGCAGATCAGCACCTCGGTCTACGAAAACGCCCGCACCATTGTCCGGGAGTTCGTGGGCGGCCGGCCGGACGATGCGGTGATCTTCACCCGGAACACCACCGATTCACTGAACCTGCTGGCCGGGTGCCTGCCCGCCGCCGGCGGCGTGCACACCGGCGAGGTGCTGTACCTCGACATCGAGCACCATGCCAACCTGCTGCCGTGGCAGCGCGTCCCGCACCGCAGCGTCATCGCCGCCCCCACCCTCGCCGCCACGCTGGAGCTGCTCCGCGCGGAGCTCGCCCACGGCGGCGTCAGCCTGCTCGCCGTGACCGGCGCCTCCAACGTCACCGGAGAGATCCTGCCGATCCGGGCCCTGGCCGCCCTGGCCCACGACTACGGCGCCAGGATCGTCGTCGACGCCGCCCAGCTGGCGCCGCACCGGCGGATCGACATCGCCGCGGACGACGTCGACTACCTCGCCTTCTCGGGGCACAAGCTCTACGCACCGTTCGGCGCCGGCGTCCTGGTCGGCCGCCCCGACTGGCTCGACGCCGGCACCCCGCACCTGGCCGGCGGCGGGGCCGTGCAGGACGCCCGGATTGACAGTGTCAGCTGGACCACCGGCCCCGCCAGGCATGAGGGCGGCTCGCCCAACGTCCTCGGCGCCGCCACCCTCGCCCGGGCCACCCAGGTGATCGCCGACCTGGACGTGGACCAGTGGCACGCGCACGAAAACGCGATCCGGTCCTTCCTCGTCGAGGGCCTCGCCCGGATCGACGGCGTGACGGTCCACCAGATCTTCTCGGACAGTGCTTCCTTCGACGCTCCGGCTGGCGCCGGGCCGGACACCGCCGCGGGGACAGGCACGATCGGCGTCGTCAACTTTTCGCTGGAAGGCTACGACGCGGGCCTCGTGGCGGCGTACCTGTCGGCCGAACACGGCATCGGCCTGCGGGACGGCCGCTTCTGCGCGCACCCCCTCCTCCGGCGGCTCGGGCTGCCCTCGGGCTCCCTGCGGGCCAGTTTCGGTCTGGGTTCCCGGCTGGAAGACGCCCAGCGGCTGCTCGCCGCCCTCCAGGAGCTGCGCCGGACCGGCCTCGGCTGGGACTACGTCGTGGACGCCGGACGCTGGGTGCCGTCCAACGACACCCGCACCTACCCGCACTGGGCCCCCAACACGCCCGGCACCGCCGGCGCGGCCCCCTGCACCCAGGACTGACGGCGCCGCTGCAGCCCCTACGGTCCCGCTGCGGTCCCGCAGCGGTCCCGCAGGGGGCCCGGTGGCGTCCCGGTGCGGAACCACCGCCCCCACGCGTGCGGTAAATTCGAAAGGTACCCATCCGGACCTGCCGAAGGAGAACGCTCGTGGCACGCGGCGGACCCAAACTGCATGAGGAACGCCGCCAGGAGCTGGGGCAGAGCTTCCAGGACGGCGGGGAACACTACGAACGTGTCCGCCCCGGGTATCCGGCCGAATCGGCTGACTGGCTGATCCCCCCGGGCGCGAGGGACGCCGCGGACCTCGGCGCCGGAACCGGGAAGTTCACGGCGCTATTGGTCGGGCGCGGCCTGCACACGGTCGCGGTGGACCCTTCCGCCGACATGCTGGACCAGCTGCGCCGGACGTTCCCGGGCGTCACCGCCGTCGTGGGGACCGCCGAGCACACCGGGCTGCCCGCCGGTGCGTTCGACGTCGTGACCGTCGCCCAGGCCTGGCACTGGTGCGATCCGCTCCTGGCCAGCACGGAAATCGCACGGATCCTCCGCCCCCACGGTGTGCTGGGGCTGATCTGGAACCAGCTGGACACCTCCGTTCCGTGGGTGCACCGCCTCTCGCGCATCATGCATGCCGGCGATGTCCACAAGGCGGATTTCAGGCCGCCCCTCGGCCCGGAATTCACGGGACTGGAGAGCCACCTCACGCGCTGGGAAGATCCGGTGCGCACCGCCGACATCATCGAGCTGACGAAGTCCCGCAGCTACTACCTGGCGGCCGGTGAGGCGACCCGGGCCAAGGTCCTGGGCAACCTCGACTGGTATCTGCACGAGCACCTCGGCCACCACCCCGGCGAGGTCCTCCCGCTCCCCTACCTGACGCAGAGCTGGCGGGCCGTCCGGGCCTGACGGCCTCCGGCGCCGCCTGACGGTAGGCTGGAAACTGTGAAGACCAGTCTGCCCTCCTCCTCGATCGAGGACTACGTCAAGGTCATCTACTCCTTTACGGAGTGGCAGGACAAGCCCATCACCTCCACCCAGCTGGCCCAGCGACTTGGCGTGGCCAACTCCTCGGTCTCCGAGATGGTCCGAAAGCTCAAGGACCAGGGCCTCGTGGACCACCAGCCCTACAGCGCCATCACGCTGACGGCCGACGGCGTCCGGCTGGCGTTGTCCATGGTCCGGCGGCACCGGCTCATTGAAACGTTCCTGGTCCGGGAGCTCGGCTACCGCTGGGACGAGGTCCACGACGAGGCCGAGCTCCTGGAACACGCCGTCTCGGACACGTTCATCGAACGGATGGCAGCCAAGCTCGGGAACCCGGTCCGGGACCCGCACGGCGATCCGATCCCGGCGGCGGACGGTTCCGTGCAGGTGCCCGCGGCCCACCGGATGAGCGACCTCGACGACGGCCACACGGGCCGGATCACCCGGATCAGCGACGAGAACCCCGAGCTGCTGCGCTACCTTTCGGCCGAGGAGATCGACCTGGACGCCGAGGTCGAGGTCCTGGGCCGCAAGCCGTTCGGCGGTGCCCTGGTGGTGCGCATCGGTTCCGGTGCGGCCCGGCATGAGTTCGACCTCGCCGAGGAAGTCGCCTCCGCCCTCTGGGTCCACAGCGAGTCCGGCCATCCCGGCTGCAGCCTTGGGTGACACCAACGCCTGGCGCGCGTGGGCGGCGGTCGCCGTCGGCGGCCTGATCGGAACGGAACTGCGCTACGGTGCCGGCCTGGTGTTTCCCGAGACAACCGGCGCAATCCCCTGGACCACCCTGGTAATCAACGTCGTCGGCAGCTTTGTCCTGGCGTCCCTCACCACGGTCTGGATCGCCCGGCCGAAGACAGCGTTCTGGCTCCGGGCCGGGCTGGGGCCCGGACTGCTGGGCTCCTTCACCACGTTTTCGGCCGTGGTGTTCGCCGTCGACCAGCAGTTCCGTGCCGGTTTCCACGCCGGCTGGCTGGCGTACCTGGGCCTGTCGCTGGGCCTGGGCCTGGGCGCCGCGGCCGCCGGCTGGAAAACCGGCAAGGCCCTGGCCGACCTCAGCGGCGGAGCCGCATGATCACCGCCGTGCTGGTGGGCATCTTCGGCGTGGCCGGCGCCCTGCTGCGTTTCGCCGTCGACTCCTGGTTTGCGCACCACCCGGGGCGCCACCCGCACTGGCCCTGGGCGACCCTCACCGTCAACGTGACCGGCTCCTTCATCATCGGCGCCGCGCTGGGGATCACCGGGCAGCTGGGACTCGGGGCCGAGTGGCAGACCGGCCTCACGGCCGGGCTCGCCGGCGGCCTCACCACGTTCAGTTCCTGGACCACCGCCACGGTGCGGCTGGTGAGCGAGACGCGCTACCGCGCCGCCGCCCTCAACATTGCCGCGAACCTGCTCGCCGGCCTGGCGGCGGCGGCGCTCGGGCTGGCCCTCACAGGGCTGTGACGAGCCTAACGCCGGCGCCCTGACGGCGATGCGGGGACCCTCCCATCCCGTATCGTTGAAGGATGGTTACCCGACGTGAAGCAGCCCAGATCCTCGACATTCCGCTGGAAATGGCCCACCGTCACGGCATCCCGTCCCGGCTGAGCGACGCCGAACTCGGCGACCTCCTGGACAACCCGCCGGCCTGGCTCGTCCAGTCCAAGGCCAACCGCACCGGCAAGCGCCCCATCTGGGTCCAGCTGACCTGCGCGGTCTGCGGGTTCTCCGAGGCAGCCCGGCCGAAGAAGTGGTGGCCGGAGTTCACCTACGTATGGTGCGCCCACCACGCGCCGTACGAGGTCCCCGGCGTCGCCGCCGGGCTGGTCCGCAGCGAATATGAGGGCGTGGGCAGCCGCTTCGTCGGCATCGTGGACGTTGCGGTGCCCGAGGCGTAACTTAATATCACGGGGCCATCCCGGCCCCCTGCTGTTAGGGAGCGCCCACATGCCTGACAAAACGCCGCACCAGAGCACGGCCAAGAAACCGGTAAAAACCATCAAGGAAAAACGCGCCGAGAAGAAGTCCAAGAACGTCGCGGAAACGCACACGGACCCCGTCGCCCACATCAAGAAGCGCTAACCACGGCCCGCCAGCCGGGCAGTGCAGGCAAAGCAAAAGGCCGGAAGCTGACGCTTCCGGCCTTTTGTGTGGAACCTGTTACGTCCGTTGGGGCAACGGGTTCCCGGGGTTCCTCCCCGCGTATCTGCGAGCTGCTAGGGTGCCGCGGGCAAGGTGACCTGAGCGAACGGGTAGGGGCTGAGGTCCCCCGCGTCGATGCCTTCCAGCAGTTCCGTGAAGTCCGTTCCGAGCGAGTGGAACACCTGGCGCGGATCGTAACTCCACCAACGGCTGCTCAGCAACCGTTCAATGGTGGCTTCGTCGAAGCGGTATTTGATGACCTGTGCGGGGTTGCCGCCCACGATCGCGTAGGGGGGAACGTCCCTGGTGACGGTGCTGTTGGTCGCAACAACTGCGCCCGTCCCGATTTCGATTCCCATCGCGAGAGTGACGTTAGATCCAATCCAGACGTCATTTCCGATGCGCGGGTATGGCTTATCCGGTGTGGTCGAGTATCCGGCTGCGTGTTCCGTGATCGCGTCGGTGACAAACTCGCGGAAAAGGTGGTTTGCGGGGCGGAAGGTGAGAGCGGACGTGGTCAGTAGCTCGAGCGGGTGGCTTGAATCGATGAACCGGAGGCCGCCGGAAATGGAGCAGTATCGTCCGACACTCGCACCGTCAGGCAGCCCGGAATACGAGTACGTAAATGCGCCGACGGAAGCAAGCCCGGATGCTCGCCGCCCGCCGATCATGGGCATGTACGCGCCGCCGTAGAGCCCGACATTCTGCTCGATGACAACGTCGTTGAACAACGTGAGCTCGGCACCCTCAGTGAGCCAGCCGTACGTCCCGCCCTTCGGCGCCGGGCTGTCGCGCCGGAGGAGAATCGTCTTATCGAAGAGTTCCGCTGTGAGTTCGGGCGTTACCGTAAGTCGAGTCTGCATCCCTAGAGCGTACTTTGAGCCTTACGGGATTGTGTCCCTGCACGACTGCCGCAGGTGAGTCCAGCCGCGCTGATTCACCGGCAAGAATCGGGCCTCACGCCAACGGGCAAAAAGAAAACCCCTGGATCACAAGGATCCAAGGGTTTTCTCAGGTGGAGATGGGGGGAATTGAACCCCCGTCCGATGTCGTGTTGTCAGGTCTTCTCCGGGCGCAGTTTGCGTCGGATTTTCTCGGCCCCAGCCATGCTGCAAACAGCTGGCTGATCCGGGCCCAGTCATCAAAGAGTCCCGTTCACCCCGATGACGGGGGTAAACAGCAGTGGCTATTTAAATGACGCCAGGATCCGGGGCAATAGCAACCTCGGGCTGACGGACTGTCTTACTGCTTAGGCAGCGAGAGCGAAGTCAGTGCGTTTTGATTCGGCACTTATTGGTTTGCAGACAGCGTTTACGAGATAATTCTGCATCCTCGGCCCGCTTCACCTGTCGCGACTAACATCGTCGAAACCGATCATCCCCGTATTTTTTTATCAAACCCGGACAGGCCTGGCGCTTGACCGCTGCTGCGGTTTCCGCGCCGTTCCTTCCCGGACTATTAGCATAACGCACGTCCCCGCGGAATCATTCCCGGGTTTCGGGTCTTTGTCCCTAGCGCCGGTTCCGCTCGCGCATAACGCGCAGGGCCTCGCGCTTGTCCTGCTGCTCGCGCAGGGTCTGGCGCTTGTCGTATTCCTTCTTGCCGCGGGCGACGCCGATCTCCACTTTGGCCCGGCCGTCCAGGAAATACAGCTGGAGGGGGACGATCGTGAAGCCTGATTCGCGGATCTTGTGCGAGATCTTGGTGAGTTCGTCGCGGTGCAGCAGCAGCTTCCGGCGGCGGCGGGCGGCGTGGTTGGTCCAGCTCCCCTGGTGGTACTCGGGGATGTGGATGCCCTCCATCCACAGCTCGTCGTTGTAGAAGGTGCAGAAGCCGTCAACCATGGAGGCGTGGCCCTCACGGAGGGACTTCACCTCGGTGCCCATGAGCGCGATCCCGGCCTCGTAGGTGTCGAGGATCGTATAGTCGTGCCGGGCCTTACGGTTGGTGGCCACTACCTTACGGCCACTTTCTTTCGGCACGGTAGAACTCCTTGAATCGGTGGGTGGGCCCGCTGCCGGGGCGGCGCGGGCTTCTTCCAGTTTACGGCAGAGCAGCAGCCCAGCCGCGGGCCTTCCGCTCCGGGCGGATCAGAGCAGGTTCATCGGGTCCACGGCGCGGCCGTTGAGCCAGGTCTCGAAGTGCGAGTGGCAGCCGGTGGAGTTGCCGGTGGTTCCCGAATACGCGATCAGCTGTCCCTGGCTGACCTGCTGTCCGGGGGAAACCGTCACACTGACGTTGTGGTAGTAGATGGTGGTCAGCGAGTTTCCCTGGACGACTCCGTGCGAGATCTTCACGTTGTTGCCGCCGCCGTCGTTGGCCCACCCGGCTGAGAACACGTTGCCGGCCGCCGCGGCGTAGACCGGCGTGCCGCAGGCCGCGGCGAAGTCGATGCCGGTGTGCATGTAGCCACCCTGGCCGTAGAAGTCGGTGGTGCCCGGCGGCGTCACGCGCCAGCCGAAGCCGGAACTGATCCGCACGCCGTTGAAGGGGTGCCGCAGCCCGAACGCCGACGGGTTTCCGGGCGGGGCGGGGACGTACGGAGCCGGGGGCCTGACCTGCCCGGCGGCACGGGCGGCGGCGGCCGCGGCTGCCGCGGCGGCCTCGGCGATCCGGCGCTGTTCGGCTTCCCAGGCCTCGCGCAGCTTGCGGTCGCGTTCGACGATGTCCGCCGCGACGGCGTCCTGCTGGGCCTTGACCTGGGCGATCTGGGTCTGGATGGCGGGCTTCGCGGCCTGGAGTTCGGCGTCGAGCCGGGTGGTGTCGGCGATGAGCTGGTCCACCTGGGCCTTTTTGGCCTCGGCCTCGTCACGGGCGGCCTGTTCACGGGCCAGGGCGGCGTCGGCCTTGGCCTTGAGATCCTTGATTTCGGCTTCCACGGCTTCGAGCCTGGCCTGGGAGTTGACGTTGGTGGCGTTCTGCTGGGTCAGCTTGCCCATCGCCGAGTTCTGGCTGCGCATGGCCTGGTCGGCCAGGTCGATGGTCTCCGTGAGGCTGCCGCCGTTGTTCGAGCCGAAGAACAGCGACAGGTTGGAGGGCACTCCGCCGGACTTGTAGGCCTGGGTGGCGATCTGCCCGATCAGCTTCTTGGTGTCGGCGATTTTCTGCTTGTCCGTCTCAAGCTGCTGGGTGATCTTGGCCTTGTTCTGCTGGGCGAGGTCCACGCGCGCGGCGAGGGCCTCGGCCTCCTTCACGGCGCTGGCCACGCGGCCCTGGGCCTCCAGCAGGGCCTGCTGCGCACCCGGGAGCTGGCCCTGGTACAGGACGAGGTCCGAGGCGGCCTGCGCGATCTTGGAGTCCACGAATTCGAGGGAATGCTGGACCCGGGCCGCTTCCTCGCGGAGCGCGGCCTGCTGGTCCTCGAGGGTATCGGCGAACGCCACCGGGGTCGGGGCGCCAAGGCTTGCCGCCAGAATGAGCGCCAGCGCGGCGCTGACAACGCGGCTGCGGCGGCCGGCCGCCGGGAGCCGGGTCGAAACCGGCCGGGAGGCGGGTCGGTGCATCCGTGTCATGGGTGTTCCCTTTTCGTTGCGCACTCTAAACCCTCAGGTATCGCCGGAGGGTCAGGAGCGATGATACTCCTGCCAGCAGGACGCCGAGGCCGATCAGGGCCGGGGCCAGGATCAGCGTCTGAGCTGCGGAGATAAAGGCGGTGTCCGGATACTGCTGGGACAGGTAGCCGCCGAGGAAGAAGTGCGCCACGGCCCACAGCGTTGCCGAGGCCAGCGCCGCGCCGATCACGGCGGCAATCACGCCTTCCAGAATGAACGGCAGCTGGATCACAACTTTCGACGCCCCGACCAGGCGCATGATCCCGGTCTCCCGCCGCCGGCTGAAGGCCGAGAGCCGGATCGTGGTGGCAATCAGCAGGATCGCGCAGACGATCATCACGCCGGCGACACCGACGGCCACGAGCGACGCGGCGTTCATGACCGAGAAAAGCCGTTCCAGGAGCTGGCGCTGGTCGATCACGGTTTCAACGCCGGCCTGGGAGGAGAACGTCTCGCTGATGATCTGGTACTTCTCCGGGTCCTTCATGTTGATCCGGAACGAGGCCGGGAGCTGGTCCGGCGTCACGGAGTCCACAATCGGGGAGTTGGAGAACTGCTCCTTGAAGTGCTTGTACGCGTCGTCCTTGGACTCGAACTGGAAGTCGTTAACGTACTGGGCCACAGCGGGCGATTCCAGCAGCTTGCCCAGGTTGTCCTGCTGCTCCGGGGTGGCGGGGCCGGTGGCGCAGCCGGCCGCCGTCGAACCGTCACTGCAGAGGAAGATGGCGACCTGGACCTTGTCGTACCAGTAGCCCTTCATCTGGTTGATCTGGAGCTGCAGCATGCCGGCGGCGCCCACGAAGGTCAGGGACACGAACGTCACCAGGATGACCGAGACCACCATGGAGAGGTTGCGGCGCAGGCCGCTGCCGATCTCGGCCAGGACAAACTGGAGCCTCACAGCTGGCCCTCCCCTGCGGCGCGGGCGTCGGGCCCGGTGAAGGCGGCCGGGACGGCAGCGGGTTCGGGTTCCCGTCCGCTCGCATCCCGCAGACGGCGTGACTGTCCCACGATCGGAATCATGGAGGTGTAGAGGGCCTTGGCCTCGTCCCGGATGATGACGCCGTTGCGGAGCTCGACGACGCGTTTGCGCATCTCGTTGACGATGTCGTCGTCGTGCGTGGCCATAACGACGGTGGTGCCGTTCTGGTTGATCTTGTCCAGCACCCCCATGATGCCCATGGAGGTGGTGGGGTCCAGGTTGCCGGTGGGCTCATCGGCGAGCAGGATGCCCGGCCGGTTGACGACGGCGCGGGCGATCGCCACGCGCTGCTGCTCGCCGCCGGAGAGTTCGTGCGGAAGGCGGTTTTCCTTGCCTTCGAGGCCGACGGTCTTGAGGACCTCGGGAACGGTGTCGCGGATGACGCTGCGGCTCTTGCCGATGACCTGCATGGCGAAGGCGACGTTGGCGAACACGGTCTTCTGCGGCAGCAGGCGGAAATCCTGGAAGACGACGCCGATCCCGCGGCGGAGCCGGGGCACGCGCCAGCTGGAGATGTTGGCTACGTTCTGGCCGGCGACGTAGACGGCACCGGAGGAGGCGCGGTCCTCTTTGAGGACAAGGCGCAGGAAGGTGGACTTGCCGGAACCGGAGGCCCCGACCAGGAAGGCGAATTCGCCACGGTCGATCTCAAGGTTGATCGAATCCAGCGCCGGTCGCGCCTTCTGGTCATAGACCTTGGTGACATTTTCGAAACGAATCATGGCCCTAAGTACCCTGCAGGACGTGGACGGGTACGGCCCTGTTCTGCTGCCGGCGCGAGGGCTTTCTAGTGGGGGAAGTAGAGCTCCGGCTTCTCGACTATACGCACGGGTCCCGGCGGATCGGCCTGAGCGCCGGGGCGTGTCGCAGGATTAGCCCGGAGGGGCGGGTGTGGCACAGGTGGCAATAGGGGCGCACGCCAAGGACGCCGGGGCAGCTCTGCCGTCGGCGGGAATAGCCCGAGGCTACTTGTCCGCGTTGCGGTTGTCGGTCCGCCAGCGGATGCCGGCGTCGATGAAGTCGTCGATCTCGCCGTCGAACACTGCGGAGGTATTGCCGACCTCGTGCTCGGTGCGGAGGTCCTTGACCATCTGGTACGGGTTCAGGACGTAGGAGCGCATCTGGTCGCCCCAGGAGGCCTTCACATCGCCGGCGAACGCCTTCTTCTCGGCGTCCTCCTGCTCCTTCTTCAGCAGCAGCAGCCGGGACTGCAGCACACGCAGGGCCGCCGCGCGGTTCTGCAGCTGGGACTTCTCGTTCTGCATGGACACGACGGTGCCGGTCGGGATGTGGGTCAGGCGGACGGCCGAGTCCGTGGTGTTGACGGACTGGCCGCCCGGGCCGGAGGACCGGAAGACGTCGACGCGGATCTCGTTGTCCGGGATGTCGATGGAGTCCGTCTGCTCGATCAGCGGGATGACCTCGACGGCGGCGAACGAGGTCTGGCGGCGGCCCTGGTTGTCGAAGGGGCTGATCCGGACCAGGCGGTGCGTGCCGGCCTCGACGCTGAGCGTGCCGTAGGCATACGGGGCCTTGACCTCGAAGGTGGCAGACTTCAGCCCGGCCTCTTCGGCGTAGGAGGTGTCCATGATGGTGGTCGGGTAGCCGTGGCGTTCGGCCCAGCGCAGGTACATCCGGAGCAGCATTTCGGCGAAGTCCGCCGCGTCCACGCCGCCGGCGCCGGCGCGGATGGTCACGACGGCTTCGCGCTCGTCGAATTCGCCGGACAGCAGGGTCACGACCTCGAGTTCCTTCAGTGCCTTGCGGATCGATTCCAGCTCGACGGCGGCCTCACCCATGGAGTCGGCGTCGTCCTCGTCCTGGCCCAGCTCCACCAAGACCTCAAGGTCGTCGATCCGCGAGGTGAGGGAGTCCAGCCGGGCCAGTTCGGACTGGCGGTGCGAGAGCCTCGAGGTGATGACCTGGGCGGCCGCGGGGTCGTCCCACAGATTGGGTTCGCCGGCGCGTTCGCTGAGTTCGGCGATGTCTTCCTTCAGCGCCTCGACATTCGAAACGTTCTCGATGGAGGCGTAGGTGGCGCGCAGGGCGCGGATTTCTGCGGGAAAATCAATGTTTGCCATGGTTTTTTAAGCCTACGCTATCCGTGCGAGCCGCCCGGACTGGGTTGCGGGGCCCGCCCGGGCACTTACCGCGTGAGCTGGGAACGCGCCGTCGAACTCGCTTCGATCCTGATGCCGTCGGGGACCAGGAAGTTGACCACGGGCGGGTGGACGGCGGCGCTGAGCACCACGACGGCGGTGGAACCGTCCGGGCTGCCCGTTCCCGGCCCGAGGGCGAGGCCGCTAAACCGGGCGGAGGCGCTGCTGCGGTCCAGGAACTCGACGGCGGCGCCCCGCACGCGGGCTCCGGTCAGGACGGCGGTGGGGCTGCCGCCGCCCGTTTCAAGCTGCCCAAGGGTGAAGCTGTCCGCGGCGGCCACCGAGGCGCCGTCCGCCAGCGACAGGAGCTTTTTGTGTTCGATGTAGACGCTGGAGGCGGCCACGACCACGGTGGCCAGAAGCAGCGCGAGCAGCACGAAGCCGATGATCAGCACCGTCATTTGCCCGGCGTCGCTGCCTTGGCCGCGGGGTGGCGGAGCCGTTTCCGGTCCCTGCCGCGGGCGCCCTGTGAGCTGCCTCCGGGGACGGCTCATCGGAAGCGGCCCACCAGTTGTGTGGCGGAGGCGCTGAGCTGCCCGGCGTTCAGGTTGAGCGTCTCGCTGAACGGGACGAAGGGCAGCGGCACCGTCAGGTGGACGGTGACCGTCACGGCCGATCCCGCGGCCAGGCAGTCCGCGGGGGCGCAGCTGGTTTCGACCCGGGCATTCGACGCGGCGTGCCCGTGGTCGGCGAGCGCCAGCAGGACGGCCTGCTCGGCGGCGGCCCGGCCGGCGCCGGCATCGGTCTGGGCAACGAAGACCTTCGCGGCCTGGTCCGCGGCGCCGACGACCGCGAAGGAGCCGCCCTGGAGCTGGCCCATCGTGATGATGAAGTAGACCAGCGGCACCATCAAGAGCGCCGACAGGAACGTGAACTCGACGACGGCGCTTCCCCGTTGTGCATCGTCGGGGACACGGGCGTCCGCTGTCGCGGCCTCTCCCCCGGGCCCGCGGCCCGGCCCGTCAGGGGCGGCCGGCGCGTCAGGGCGGCCCGGCCCGTCAGGGCTGGCCGGCCAGTCAGGGCTGGATGGCCGCATGCCCTTTCACCTCCAGGACTGCGCGGGGACCGATCAGCCCGATCACGGGCAGCGGCGCGCGGACCGTGACTTCCAGGGTCCGGATGCCCTGGTACGTCGCTTCGCTCGTCGTCACGTCCTGGGCGAACGCAGGGTTGAGCGCGACGCCAATCAGCTGCGCCGTCCGTTCCTTGGCGTCAACGGCACTGCGATCCGCGAGGGTGCCGTATCTGGCGCCCGACGCCGCGGCGTCGATCAGCGTGTTCCGGACGTGCAGGACGAGGGTGAGCTGGACGATGGCGAGAAAGAACAGCGTCAGCAGCCCTCCCACGAGGACGAAGTCCACCACCGCCGACCCTCGTTCGTCCGTTTTGCCCCAGCCGGCGCCGGGCAGGCGCACGCGCTACTGCCCGACCTTGTCCATGGCCTGGTTGAACAGTCCTTCCAGGGCAGGGACTGCGATCGCGAGGAGTGCGGCGACGAGGACGGCCGACATCAGGGTGATCATCACCCAGCCGGGCACATCGCCCCGCTCGCGGGGACCACCGGGTGGTTCGGGCTTCCGGGCCATGGCCGAATGCGCCCTGACAACCCCGGGCACCAGGCTGATGGTGCACAGCAACAGCGCCATGCGGTTAAGGATCCGTTTCACGTTCTCCCCTTTTCGTTGGTGCTTCGTTGGTGCTTCGTTGGTCTTCCTGCGCCTTCCCGGCTGTTCCTGGTGCGGTTGTTACAGACCCATGCTGATGGCGGCCAGCCCCGGAAAAACTGCGAACACGACCGTCAGCGGCAGCACGCCGAAAACGACGGGAACCATCATGCCGATTTCCTTCTTGCCGGCCGACTCCATCAATTCCCGCTTTGCCGTGTCCCGGACGTCCTGGGCCTGGGCCCTGAGCACATCAGCGAGGGGCGTCCCGCGTTCGACCGCCACGATCAGCCCGTCGACGAAACGCAGCAACGGGCCAAGCTCCGTCCGTGACGAGAACTCCTGCAGGGCTTCTACGAGTGGTTTCCCTGCCCGGGTCTCTGCCAGGACGCGGGTGAAGTCCTTGGACAGCTCTCCCCGGGCACTGCGGCACACCCTGTCCAGTGCCCCCGTGGCGCTTTCTCCCGCGCTGACGGCCAGGGCCATGAGCTCGGCGATGCTGGGGAACTCCGCCATCATGCGCGCCTCGCGCTTCCTGACCTGGGCGCCCAGCAGGTAGTCGCGCAGCAGAAATCCACCGGCGGCGCTGCCAAGGACCAGCACGACGGCGAGCAGGGGGCTGGACCGTCCGGCCGCACCTAAGCCCGTCACAGCACCGACCGCCGCGACAAAACCGCCAGCGCCCCAGAGAAGCTGTTCTGCCCGGAAGTCCGCCGGCGACTTGTCGCCCCCGGCCCTCGCCAGGCGGCGGTCCAGGGCGGCGGAGCCGGGGTTCAGCCGTCCCAGCCACGAGACGGCATCGCCAAGGACCGGGCGCAGGATCCGTTCCAGCGGACCGAACGGAGTGAAGTTTCGCGGCACGGCGCGCAGGAGCCGGGATTCCAGGTTGTGGGACTTAAGCTGCGGACGGATGCGCTCCACGAAGGTGGTCGGCCGCAGGAACGGCAGCCTGATCAGCAACAACCAGGCACCGCAGCCAAGGACCACGCCGCAGGCGGCGGCAGCCGCCATCTGCCCTGTCATCGGAGGACCCGCTCGTCTGCCGGCAGCGCTCCAATGCGCAGCATGGCGGCATAGGAGACCAGGGACACCGCCAGCCCGCCAATCAAAACGGCGGCGCCGAGGGGCGTGTTGTAGGCCGCCACCGCCTCGGGCCGGCTGGCCAGCAGCATCAGGACGATCCAGGGCGCGGCCACCGCCAGCCGTGCGGCGTTGACGGTCCAGGACTGCCGGGCCTCCAGCTCGCTCCGGGTCCGGGCACTTTCGCGCAGGAACTCCGCCAGCGTGCCCAGCAGCCGGCCGAGATCCGAACCGCCCACTTCCCTGGTCAACCGCAGCGCCTCCACGATCCGGTCGGCGACCGGATCCGCCAGCCGATCCTTCAGCCGGGTCAGGGAGGGATCGAACTGTCCTCCGGCGCGATAGTCGGAGCCAAACTCGCGGAACACATGACGGAGTTCTTCCGGGCCTTTGTCGCCCAGCTGGATGAGGGCTTCCGGCAGCGACAGGCCGGCGCGGATCGCCGAGCGGAGGTGGTCGACGACGTCGGGCCACAGCTGGCGCAGGACAGCCGTGCGCTTCCGCGCGCGCCACTTCACGATGGCCAACGGCAGCCAGCCCCCAAAGAGGCCAAAACAGCCCGCGATCGGCCACGACCGGGTCACCGCAAAGAACACGAGCGTCGTGAACGCTCCAACGCCGAGGCAGCTTGCCAGCAGGCCAGGTCCGCTGACCCTTTCGATTCCGGCGGACCGCAGCAGATCCTCCAGACGGCCGGGGCCAGGCCGGCGTCTGGCCGCCTTCGGCTGTTCCCAGGCGGACCACCAGATCAGCAGGAGTCCGGCACCGGCAAGCATGCCCAGCAGCGCCGCCATCAGCGCTGCTCCAGCAGTGCGGCGACGTCGTGCCCTGCCCGGGCAAACTTCTCGGCCGACGGCATCGAGTTGGCCCTGGGCTGCAGCCGGCCGTCAGCGAGCGCGAACACCATGGACGACTCGATAATGCCGTTCTCCACCCTCCGGCCCAACGACAATATCTCCGTCACTTCCCTGCGCCCGCTGGCGTGGCGGGCGCAGTGGACCACGAGGTCGATGCAGGAAGCAACCGTCGGAACCACAAAGGCACTGGAGATGTTCTCGCCGGCCAGCAGCGGGAGCGTGCAGATCTTGGTCACCGCGTCGTGGGCCGAGTTCGCGTGGACGGTGCACATCCCGGGCAGCCCGGAGTTCAGGGCGATCAGCATGTCCAGGCTCTCGGCCTCCCGGACCTCGCCCACCACCAGCCGGTCGGGGCGCATGCGCAGGGCCTCCTTGACCAGCCGGCGCATGGGAATTTCGCCTTCGCCCTCCAGATTCGGCTGCCGGCACTGCAGCCCCACAACGTCCCGCAGCGGAAACTGCAGCTCGAAGATCTCTTCGACAGTGATGACGCGCTCGCGGGTTCCGATGCTGGCCGCCAGACAATTGAGCATGGTGGTCTTGCCCGCCTGGGTGGCTCCGGAGACCAGGATGTTCAGCCCACTGGCCACGGCAGCGCCGAGGAACCGGGCCGCCTGCGGCGTCAGCGTGCCCAGTTCCACCAGGTGTTCGAGCCGGCTGGCCTTCACCACGAACTTGCGGATGTTGACTGCCCAGTGCCGCCGCGTCACGTCCGGGATAACGACGTGCAGGCGCGACCCGTCGGGCAGCGCGGCGTCCACGAACGGAGAGGACATGTCGAGGCGGCGCCCGGAACTCTTGAGCATCCGCTCCACGAGGTCCCGGACTTGCTGGTCCGTGAGCGAGACCGATGTCAGCTCGGACTCACCGTTCCGTGCCACGAAGATCTCGTTGGGAGCGTTGAGCCAGATTTCCTCAATGGCCGGGTCGTCCAGCAGGGGCTGCAGGGCACCGAACCCCGCCACCGCGTCAAAGACGAACCTTCTGGCGGTCTCCAGCGGCCCGATCGGCGGGAGTGGCCCCAGCAGGGCGCGCTCATCGTAATCCAGTACCGCTGCCTCCACGAGGCGGCGGACTTCACCGGCCTGCCTGAGCGGGTCGAGGCCTCGCCGGCGCATCAATTCGCGGACTTCGTCCTCGACAATGCGTACAGCCTCCACGATGGCCCCCCATATGACTGCCGCCCTGTCCCGGGGCGCTGCAGTTGGCTTAAAGCTATGGGTGGGAGGTCCTCCGGACAAGGGCCCGCAGGCTCACATGTGGAAAACCGACACCACGATTCACAACAATTGTCACACCAGTAACAACAGAGACTCTGGTCCCTTTTAACCGGCGGTGTTAGGGTGAGCGCGACAAGTCAGACATTCTCACATCCGGGCAGCCTCGTCTGCTATCCACCGGGCGCGGGATCACTATGACACTGCCATGAGCGTGTTGTTCCGGAGCGGCAAATGAAGCGGACCTTACTTCCCCCCAACAGTCACCTCGGCAGCCGGGTCGGGGCCGCGCTGCTTGCCGTCTCCCTGATCGCCGGCCCCGGCCTGGCCTCGCCGGCAGCCGCCGTCGAGCCGGCACCAACGGCAACCCCTTCCACAACGGGTGCCGCGACAGCGGCACCGGCCACGCCTGCCCTGGCCACGGCGGCGCCGGCCCCACGCCGGCGGCAAGCAGTGCCCCGGCAACGGTTGACAAATCCACGGAGGCCTACCGGAGCGCCATGGCCGAGGCCACCAAGACCGGCGGGGCGGAGATGGGGCAGGGAACGCGCGCCGCCGACGCATCGCTCGACGGGGACAAGGCCGCGGGCACCGAGGCGCTGGCCACCGAAGGCACCTGGACGCCCAGCTACGGGGTCCAGGGACTCGACGTCAGCAAGTACCAGGCCGGCATCAACTGGCAGACCGAGTGGAACATGGGCGCCCGCTTCGCCTACATCAAGGCCACCGAGGGGAACTACTACACCAGCACCACATTCAGCGACCAGTACCTGGGCTCCAGGGCTGTTGGCATGATCCGCGGCGCCTACCACTTCGCCAACCCGGCGGCCTCCTCCGGGGCCGACCAGGCCCGGATCTTCGTCCAGAACGGCGGCGGCTGGAGCGCCGACGGGTACACCCTCCCTCCCGTGCTCGACTTTGAGGGAAACCCCTACGCCGGCCAGACCATTGGCGGCTACTACCAGGGCAACACCTGCTACGACATGACCCCCGCCCAGCTGACGTCCTGGGCCCGCGACTTCGGCAACACCATGCAGGCCCTGACCGGCCGGCTGCCGGTCATGTACACCACCACCACATGGTGGAACTACTGCACCGGCGGACCCTCCGGTTTCGGCGACTGGCCGCTGTGGATCGCCCGCTGGCCCAGCTCGTTCAGCGACAGCCCGGGCGCCCTGCCCTCCAGCTGGGCCAACTTCAGCTTCTGGCAGTACAGCGAGTCCGGCCCCTTTGCCAACGGCGGCGACTCCAACGTCTGGAACGGGGACTACACCTCGCTCAAGCGCTTCGCCACGGGCAGTGCCCCACCTCCCCCGCCGCCCCCGCCCGCCCCGCCGGTCCCGACCGATCCGACACGCAGGCTTGTCTCGCCCGGCGATTTCGACGGCGACGGCCTGGCCGACCAGATCCAGCGCAGGGCCGACGGCGAGCTCTGGTTCTACCCAGGCAACGGCGCCGGACAGTACCTGGCCGGGCGGCGGATCGGCTCCGGCTGGGGGATCTATGACCGGGTCCTTGGTGTGGGTGACTACAACTCCGACGGAAGGAACGACCTGGTCGCGAGGAGGCTCGACGGCTCACTGTGGTTCTACGCGGGCACCGGCAGGGTGTCGGCCACCGACGAGGGCTACCGTCCCGTCGTCAGGATCGGGGAATTCGGCTGGGACGCCTTTGACAGTCTCCTCGGCGTCCGGGATTTCGACGGCGACGGAAAGACCGACCTGGCGGCACGCACCCCGGACGGAAGCCTGTACCTCTACTCGGGGACCGGCGCCGGGCAGACCGGCACGGCACGCAAGATCGACCACGGCTGGCAGATCTTTGACCAGCTCATCGCGATCCAGGACTTCGACGGTGACGGCACCAACGACCTCGCGGCCCGGCATCCCAACGGCGACTTGTATCTTTACTCCAACACCGGCCGTGCCGTCCTGGTCAACGGGCGCCAGATAGGGGCCGGCTGGGGAATCTACAACGACATCGTGGGGACCGGCGACGGCAACGGCGACCGGATGGCCGACTTCGTGGCCAGCGACCCCACCGGGGCCGTCTACTTCTACGCCGGCACCGCCATGAAGGACCAGGGTTACGGGAACGCCCGGAAAATCGGCGACTACGGCTGGGGCGCCTTCAACGCGCTCGTGGCGGTCCAGGACTTCAACGGGGACGGAAAGGGTGACCTGCTGGCCCGCAAGCCCGACGGAACCCTGTGGTTCTATCCGGGCAACGGGGCAGGAGCCTACGGAACCCCGAAACGGATCGGCGACTACGGCTGGGACGCCTTCGACGCCTTCGCCGGCGTCGGGGACTTCAACGGCGACGGCAGGAACGACCTCGTGGCCAGGAAACCGGACGGGACGCTGTGGCTGTACCGGGGCACGGGCCGCGTGGATGCGGGCAGCAACGGCTATGCCGGCGCCGTCAAGATCGGCCTGGCCGGCTGGGAGGTCTTCGACACGATCACAGGAACCGGGGACCTGAACGGCGACGGCCGGAACGACCTCCTGGCGCGGAAGCCCAACGGCTCGTTGTGGCTGTACCAGGGCACCGGAAAGGTCGATGCGACCAGCAGCGGCTACCAGGGCGCGGTCAGGGTCGGGGACTACGGCTGGGAGGCCTTCGACCAGCTCGTCGGCGCCGGCGACTTCAACGCTGACGGCAGGAACGACCTTCTTGCCCGCAGGCCCGACGGCACGTTGTGGCTCTATCCCGGGGACGGCACCGGAAAACCCGGCGCCACCATCCGGATCGGGACCGGCTGGAACGTCTACGACCGGATCCTCAACGGCTGGAACCTCAACAGCGACGCGAACCCGGATCTGGTCGCGCGGCGGCCGGACGGATCCCTCTGGGCGTATTCAGGAACCGGCATGCAGACCAGCGAGGGCTATCTTCCCCGCACCCTGGCCGTGGTTCTCTGACTTAGACTACATAGAGCCATGACTTGAGGCAGACCCGTCAGCAGCACGGACGATGCCCGCCATTCCCTGAGGAGCCCGCACCTTGAAGCACGCCATCTTGAGTCCACCGGACCGCAACCCCGGTGCCAGATGGTTCTGGTGGCCGCTGCTGGTGATCTTCGTGATGAGCTCCGGATGGGCGTTGGCGTCGCCGATCTCGTCCATCCCGGACGAACCCGCCCACATCGTCAAGGCCGCCGCCGTGGTCCGCGGCGAACTCGTCGGCGCCCAGACCGGTGAGGGCGGTCCGCTGCTGGCGGTCCAGGTTCCCCGCTTTATCGAGCACACGAACCAGATCACGTGCTTCGTGAGGGACCTCGCGGCCACCCCGAAGTGCTCGCCGCGAATCCCCGACGACGCCTCCGAAACGGTGTCGGGGCTGACGACCGCGGGCCTGTACAACCCCGTCTACTATGCCGCCGTCGGGTGGCCTTCGCTGCTGGCCACGGGATTCAAGGCCGTCTACGGCATGCGGCTCGTGAGCGCCCTCCTCACCAGCATCTTCCTGGCGCTGGCGTTTTCAGCACTGTCCCGCCTGCCGCGGAACAAGTGGGCCATCCTCACCCTGGCCGCCGCCGTTACGCCCATGACTCTTTTCCTGAGCGGCTCCGTCAACCCGAACAGCCTGGAGTACGGGACAACGGCCGCCATCGCGGCGAACCTGCTCCTCCTCCTGAAGGGGTCCCTTCGGGGACGCGCACTGGTGGTGCCGGTGGTCGCCACGACCGTCGCGGCAGCGCTGCTGGCCAACACCAAGGCGCTCTCCCTGCTCTGGCTGCTCGTCGTCGTCGTCGCTGTCCTCATCGTCGGCACCGCGGCCGAACTCAGGTCCCTGCTGCGCCGGCCGGCGGTATGGGCCGGTGCCGCGGTCATCGGCGCCTCGTGCGCCTTCGCCCTCTGGTGGGTCGCCAGCCACGACAGCCTCTCCAGCAAGCCCTTCGACGGCGCCGGACTGGGTTTCGATGCCGGCGCTGAAATCATGATCGACAAGACATTCCTCTTTATGCACGGCTACATCGGCCAGTTCGGCTGGCTCGAACTCGACGCCCCCACCGGCGTCATGGCCCTGTGGACCGCGGTCTTCTTCTCCGCCGCCCTAGCGGGAATCATCTACGGCCGGGGCCGCTACCGGATCGCCACCATTTTCGTGTCCGCGGCCCTGCTCCTGCTCCCCATTTTGCTGCAGGCCGTCATCATCACCGACCAGGGAATGGTGTGGCAGGGCCGCTACATCCTGGCGATTTTTGTTCCCTGCCTCATGATCGCGGGCATCGCGCTGGACAACGTGAATCCCCGGCCGTGGCCGGCGCCCGCCGTGCCCGCCCTCAACACCCTCATTGTGCTGCTCGCGGTGTGCCACGTCGTGACCTTCATCTGGGTCCTGCGGCGCTACGTCACCGGCCTGGCCATGGACATCCGGTGGGCTGACATGATCGACAACCCGCAGTGGCAGCCTCCGCTGGGAACCCTAACGATCGTGACGGTCTTTGCGGCCGGCACCATTCTCGGCACGTTCCTTATGCTGCGCCATGTTCGCTCCAACTCGGTGGCCGCAGCCCCTGATGCCCTGGATACGGCCCCGGACACTTCCCCGGACGCCGCACCGGTGCAGCCGTCCCTGCCGGCCGCAGATTCCACCACCCGGCCCGACGACCCTGGCCCGGCCTCCCCCGCCAGCGGGACCGACCGCCGGGCACCGGTCAAGCTGGGCACGCCATGAGCCGGACGACTCCCGCCGACACGGCGGCGGCAGAAAAGCCCCGCGGGCTGCTGGCTAAATTCTTCGGCCACAGCGCCGTCCGCTACCTGATCGTGGGCGGGCTCTCGTTCGCCGTCGATTTTGGCCTCCTGGTCCTCCTGCACGAGGTCTTCCACTGGGAGGTCGGGATTGCCAGCGCCACGGCCTTCCTGAGCAGCCTGGTCTTCAATTTCCTGGTGCAGCGGAAGTTCTCCTTCGAATCCACGCACCGGACCCACGTCAGCATGATCCGCTACGGAATACTGGTGGTCGCCAATACCCTGGCCACGGTGCTCATCGTGCAATTGCTGACGCCCACGGTCCTGGGCTACATGGGCGGCAAGGTCATCTCCACGGCCGCCATGACGGTCTGGAACTTCTTCCTGTACCAGCACTGGGTGTTCGGGAAGAAGCCGGCCCACCACGGGCCGCATGAGCACAAGCACCTGCTGGCCGAGCCGGCCGGGACACAGTCCCCGGCGGAGGACGCGGCGGAGCCGGCAACGGCCTCGAAAGACCCGGAACGGACGCTGCCGGAGTCCTCCTGACAGCAGCGGGCCGGAGCCCCGGCCCAACGAGGAAGGCCCGGACTGGGATCCAGTCCGGGCCTTCCTCATTGCCAGCGGCGTCGCCCTATACGGGGCTGCGCAGGTACTCCGCCAGCCGCTGCGACGCGTCGGCCGGGGTGAACCCGGTCGCTTTGATCTTGTCCAGCTCCAGGACGCTGTTGAGCGGCCGGGGTGCCGCTGCCTTCCCGCGGAAGTAGTCCTCGGTGGAAACACCGGTGACGTCCCCGCGGGACGCCCCCGCCAGTTCGAAGACGTCAGCGGCGACGTCGGCCCAGGACTGGGGCTCGCCGTCGTTGGTCAGGTTGTAGGTGCCGAAGGGCGCCTTGACCTGCAGGAGGTGCCTGATGCCCGCGGCCAGGTCCTCGGCAAACGTCAGCCGGCCCACCTGGTCATCGACGACCGTCGGGGTGACCCCCTTGGCCGCCAGCGCCGCCATGGTGCGGACGAAGTTACTGCCCTCCCCGATGACCCAGCTGGTGCGGACGATGTAGTGGCTGGGGACAACGCTGACGACGGCGTCCCCGGCGGCCTTTGTCTGGCCGTAGACCCCCAGCGGGGCCGGCCCCTCGTCCTCACTGTGGCTCTTCATGGAGCCGTCAAAAACGTAGTCACTGGAAACGTGCACCAGCACGAGCCCGTAGCGCGCCGCAATTTTGGACAGTTCGGCGACGGCGGTGACGTTCAGCGCCCAGGCCGCGCTCCGGCCCTCGTCGGTTTCCGCGTCATCCACCGCGGTGTACGCGGCCGCGTTGATGATGGCGGAGTACCGCCGCCAGTTCCGGCCCGTATACGACGCCGGATCGGCCACATCGAATTCGCTGCGGTCCGCGAACTCCACGCTCGTGTCGCCGGCGTACGCGGCCCGCAATGCTTTGCCCAGCTGTCCGCCGGCTCCCAGCACCAGCGTGCGCCGCGGCGGCATCGGGACGACGTCCTTCAGCCGCGGGTGGGCCTTGTCCTTGTCCGACAGCTCAGCCTGGTCCAGGGGAATGGGCCAGGGAATGCTGACGGTCTCGTCCGCAAGGTTCAGGAAGGTGTATTCCGCATCCGCGGACCAGTGGTCGTTGACCAGGTAAACGTACGAGGTGTCATCCTCAAGGGTCTGGTACGAGTTGGCGACCCCGCGCGGAATGTAGATCGCCTTGCCCGCATCCAGCTCGGCGGTGAACACCGTGCCGAAGCTGGGGCCCTCCCGCAGATCCACCCAGGCGCCGAAGATACGTCCGCAGGCCACCGAGACGAACTTGTCCCAGGGCTCCGCATGGATGCCCCGGGTGGTTCCGGCCTTGTCGTTGAAGGAGATGTTGTTCTGGACCGGCCCGAAATCGGGCAGCCCGAGATCCCTCATCTTCTCCCGTTGCCAGTTCTCTTTAAACCAGCCCCGGTTGTCGCCGTGGACCGGAAGGTCGAACAGCACGACGCCGGGAATGGGCGTCTGGTGCGCCGTCAGCTGCTTGGAGAATTCGATCGGCACGTTCTACTGGCCCTGTTCCTTGTACTTGGCTTCCGTCGCGGCCTTCTGCGGCCGCCACCAGTCCTCGTTGGCCCGGTACCACTCAATGGTGTCCTCAATGCCTGCGTCGAAGTTCGAGAACTGCGGCTGCCAGCCCAGTTCGGTCCGGAGCTTGGCGGAGTCGATCGCGTAGCGCATGTCATGACCGGGCCGGTCAATCACGTGGTCGTAGGCGTCCCGCGGCTGGCCCATGTGCTCCAGGATGAGTTCAACAACTTCCTTGTTGTTCTTCTCCCCGTCGGCACCGATCAGGTACGTCTCGCCGATCAGACCCTTGTCGATAATGGCCAGCACCGCCGAGGAGTGGTCGTTCGCGTGGATCCAGTCGCGGACATTCTCGCCCTTGCCGTAGAGCTTCGGGCGGATCCCGTCGATCACGTTGGTGATCTGGCGCGGGATGAACTTCTCCACGTGCTGGTACGGCCCGTAGTTGTTCGAGCAGTTGCTGATCGTCGCCTGCAGCCCGAAGGACCGGACCCAGGCGCGCACCAGCAGGTCCGAACCGGCCTTGGTGGAGGAATACGGGCTGGAGGGGTTGTACGGGGTGTTTTCGGTGAACCGCTCCGGATCATCGAGTTCCAGGTCGCCGTAGACCTCGTCGGTCGAGATGTGGTGGAAGCGCTTGTTGTGCTTGCGGGCCGCCTCGATGAGGGTGTACGTGCCGATGATGTTGGTGTCCAGGAACGGTCGCGGATCCTGCAGCGAATTGTCATTGTGCGATTCCGCGGCGTAATGCACCACCACGTCGTGGGCGGCCAGCAGTTCATCGACCAGCGGCTGGTCGCAGATGTCCCCCTTGACGAACCGGAAACGGTCGGCCGGAAGATCCTTGAGCGACTCCAGATTGCCCGCGTACGTCATCTTGTCGAGGACGGTCACGAAATTGTCCGTGGTGGACAACACGTAGTGGACAAAATTGGAGCCGATGAAGCCGGCGCCGCCGGTTACTAGTAGTCGCTGCATAGTTTCAAAGGTTACCGGATTTGGCCGATACACGAGTTTGCAGAGAAGATGGCCTGTATGCGCGGAATCATTCTGGCCGGCGGTACCGGCTCACGGCTCCATCCGATTACCCTTGGCGTCAGCAAGCAGCTGATGCCGGTCTTCGACAAGCCAATGATCTACTACCCGCTCTCCACGCTGATCCTGGCCGGCATCCGTGACATCCTGATCATCACGACCCCGCACGACGCCGAGCAGTTCCAGCGCCTCCTGGGTGACGGCTCGCAGTTCGGTGTGAACCTCAGCTACCTTCAGCAGCCCTCCCCCGATGGTCTCGCGCAGGCCTTCGTGCTCGGAGCAGAGCACATCGGCAACGAGCCCGTTGCGCTGGTTCTCGGTGACAACATCTTCTACGGCCACGGCATGGGCACCCAGCTGCGCCGTTTCGAGAACATCGACGGCGGCGCCGTCTTTGGATACTGGGTGTCCGACCCGAAGTCGTACGGTGTGGTGGAGTTCGATGCCAGCGGCAAGGCCATTTCCCTCGAGGAGAAGCCCGCGAAGCCCAAGAGCCACTACGCCGTGCCCGGCCTCTACTTCTACGACAACGACGTCGTGGAGATTGCCCGGAACCTCAAACCCTCCGCGCGCGGCGAGCTGGAGATCACGGACGTCAACCGCACGTATCTCGAACGCGAGAAACTCCACGTGGAAATCCTTCCCCGCGGCACCGCCTGGCTCGACACCGGCACGTTCAACGACCTGAACGACGCCTCCAACTTCGTCCGGACGACGGAAAACCGCCAGGGACTGAAGATCGGCGCCCCGGAAGAGATTTCCTGGCGCCTGGGCTTCCTCAGCGACGACGAGCTCCGCCAACGTGCCGAACCGCTCATGAAGAGCGGCTACGGCAGCTACCTCCTCGGTCTACTGGAAGACGGTCGTTGACCCCGGCGCCGGTGCGTCAACGCCCGGACCGTGACAGCGCAGGCAGTAGCCGCGTGGCCGCAGGTGCGGCCTGGATCGGCCGGCGTCGAACGTTCTGGTGGGCATTCCTGGTGCTCATGGGTCTTTCCAGCGCGTGGACCTTTGCCACTCCCCTGATGGGGGCGCCGGACGAACCGGCCCACGTCATCAAGGCAGCCGCCGTGGTCCGCGGAGAGCTGACCGGCCGTGAAATGCCGGGCGGCGGCGCGTTCCAGCTGGTCACGGTGCCGGCCGGAATCGGCTACTATGACACCTTCGGCTGCTTCGCCCAGAAGATTGACACTCCGCCGTCCTGCGTCCCGCCGTTCAGCGGTGACCGGAGCGCGTTGGTGGAGGCCCGGACCTCTGCCGGCAACTACAACCCGCTCTACTATGCGGTGGTTGGGTTGCCGTCGCTGGTGAACAACGGTGCCGGCGCCGTGTACGGGATGCGCCTCGTCAGCGCGCTGCTCAGCTGCCTGTTCCTCGCCTCGGCCTTTTCGGCGCTCGCGCAGCTGCGGCGCCGGAAATGGGCCGTGGCCGCCACCGCCGCGGCGATGACCCCGATGGTTCTGTTCCTCAACGGGGCCGTGAACCCGAACTCGCTGGAGTACGCCACTTCGGCCGCGCTGCTGGCCAACCTGGTGCTTCTGCTGGAGCGCTCCGCCGACCCGGGAGCCTACCGGCGTTACGTCCCCGTCATTACGGTGGCGGCCTGCGTGCTGGCGAACACCAAGGGTTTGTCCCTGCTCTGGCTGGCCCTGATGGCCATCACCGCCTGCATTCTCGGCACCTGGCCGCAGATCAAGGCGTTGAGCCGCAACGCCTGGGTGTGGGCCGGTTCCGCGGCGATCGGATTGTCCTGCGCCTTCGCCCTTTACTGGCTCACCCGGCACGACAGCCTCTCCAGCGATCCGTTCGAGGCAGCAGGCTCCTCCCCGCTTACAGGTGCTGTGATCATGCTTGAACGGACTCTCTTATACGCCACGGGATACGTCGGACAGTTCGGCTGGCTGGAAGTACCGGCACCGATGTCCGCGTTTGTGCTCTGGCTGGGGCTGGCCGCCGCGCTCGTGCTGGCCGCCCTCGTGCTGGCGAGGGGACGCGGGCGGACTGCCACGGTCTTCCTGCTCGCCGCCCTGCTGCTGCTTCCGCCGCTGCTCCAAGCACAGGCGGTCGAGACGATCGGGATCGTCTGGCAGGGCCGGTACATCCTCGCCGTCTTCGTCCCGCTGCTGATGGTGTGCGGCCTCGCCCTGGACCGAAGGGACGCGCGCGGTTTCTCGCCGCATGCCGCGGCGATCCTGAACGCCGTGGCGGTCGTTCTCGCCCTCTTCCACTTCTGGACCTTTGCCCACGCCCTGCGGCGCTACGTGACCGGCTGGGCGGTGGACCGCCGCTGGTCCGAGATGCTCACCGAGCCGGCATGGCAGCCGCCGGGCGGCACGATGCTGTGCCTTGCCGGCTTCGCCGTGATGCTGGTTCTGGCGCTCTGGCTGCTGCACCGTGCCGTCCGCGCGGAGACCCGTCCGGCCGGGCCTTCGGCCTGAGGCCTCCCCCTGCCTTACCGCTTGTCACGCGGCTCCGGTGGCTCCGCCTGCCCTCAGCGGACGGCGTAGACGTAGGCGGGCTTGCCCTCCCACTGCAGTTCGGAATCCAAGGTCAGGCACGGTGCTTGCAGCGGTACGGAGGACACGATCTTGTCAAGATTCTGCCACGCGCTCTTGAGCGTGCAGGGATCTATACTGACCCCGACGGCGTCGAAGTCGTTTGTGATGTAGTTCGTCGGGTGGCCGGGGGTCCAAGCGAAGAAGATGTAGCCGCCCCCGCGGTTCCATTTGTTGGCGAAGGCCGACTCGGGATCCAGCTTCTGCCACGCCGCCACGTCCGGGCCCGACCGCTGCAGCCCCGAGAGGGACGGCATTCCGTTGGTCAGCAACAGGGTGTTCAGGGACGGACTGTCCGCGGCCCAGAGCTTTCCCTCGGACCTCGCCGCAGGTGCCTGCGCCGCCACGGCCCGTGCGGTGTCCGAAGCGCGCAGATCGCCCAGCCCGGCTAGCACCGGATTCGCCCGGGCCACCGGCAGCGCCGCCAGGAAAATGCAGAGCGCCAGGGGCCACAGCCGCTGGGGGTACTTCGTGACGGCGGCTACCGCGACGCCGACGGCGGCAGACACGAGGAGGATGAGCATGGGTGTCAGCGCCGGCAAGTCCGACGCCTTCAGCAGCGACGCCGCGTAGCCCGTGACAAGGCCGCACGCCGCACCGGCCACGAGCGGGACGCGCCACGAGGCGGGCGGGGACCAGCGGCTGAGCAGCAGGCCCAGGAGGATCACCGCGAGGACGCCCACCACCTGCCCTGCCCGCGGCGGCGTGACGAGGTTGAGCAGCGGGAATTTCTGGCTCATCGGGCCCAGGTCCAGGGTGATCCAGACGATCCACAGGGCGGACCAGGTTCCGAACGTCCATTCGACGATGTTGTCCCGGAAGGTCAGCCGCCACTGTGCGGCCAGGAGGATAACGAGGATCCAGACGAAGAAGACAGTGAACGAGGAAGACAGTTCGCTCGCGTTGATGCCGACCGGTTCGCTGTACTGCAGCGGACCCAGGGCCGGCGCCCCGAGAAGGCGGCCCAGGGGCTGGGGATCGGATTCCACCCGCCGCGAGCCCGGATAGACCGTGTTGAACAGGGCCTGGAGCCCTTCCCGGTTCTCAAACAGCGTTCCCAGGCCAAAGACCACGGCTGTGCCGCCGGTGATGAGGACGGATTTCAGCCGGGGCGCCCATCCGCCGCCGCGCAGCAGGATCCACAACGTCGAGCCGATCAGGACCGGGAGGCCGAGCAGCAGCGACCACGGCGCATAGAAGCTGGGAAGGCCCGCGATCAGGATGCCGCCGAGGACCGCCATCGCCACGGGGGCGAGCCGCTGCCCTTTCTGGAAGCGCTGGAAGGCCGCGATCATCAGCACGCAGCCGCCGAGCGTGTAGGCGATCAGCGCCACCGGCATCAGGGACCACCACGCGCTCGCCGGCGAGAGCACAATCAGGATCGCAGCGAACCAGCCGAACCGCCGGGAGCGTCCGAGCTGGTGGAACCACGTTGGCATGGCGAGCAGCAGGATCAGCGACGGGAGCCACCAGTGCGCGGCGAACAGCATGTGCTCAGGAATGACCGCGGCGGCGCGGAGCATGGTCGAGTCGAAAAAGACGAACTGCTCGAAGAAGCCGTCGGTCGGGAACCGGTGCACCAGGTCGGCCCGGGCGGCCAGCGGACTGAGGCTCGGGGCGCCGTGCGTGGCGAGGATGGAGATCACGATGGCCGAAAAGGCGTGGATCTCATCGGAACGGATCGGCCGGGATTTGCCGAACTGCCAGCCCAGCGGGTTGGCGGGATCCTGCCGAAGCTCTGAAATGCCGACGGACGACGTCGTAATTCCGAACAGTACGAAGACCGCGAAGACCAGCACGGTGATCAGGCGCACCGCACGGTCATTGACACAAACCCAACGGCGGAACCTGCCGCCTGCCTCGGCAACGGGCGTGGGAAATCGCATTTTCAACTCAGTTCCTCCATGCGCTCCACACCATCGCGTGCACGTCCATCCGGACGTGGTGCTGGGAGGCTGATAGTCAGATCAATCCCGTGGATCAATCAGTTGGCCGCGGTGACTGCCATTCCGCCGGAGCCGACGGTGCGGCCGGAGCATTCCGGCCCGCCTTGCCGACGGTCGACGACAAGGCCTCAACCTTACGCTCGAGCTCCTCAAGCCGGACCCGCCCGATCGCGGTTTCCTCGGACAGGGTGCGCGCTTCCTCCTCCAGCACGGAGACCTCCCACGAGAGGTGCAGGGCGACACCGGTCAGGAAGATAATGCCCATCGCAAAGAGCAGATTGGACGGCACCTGCACACCGATCAGGGCGGTGACCCCCCGCAGCATGCCCGGGATCGCCGTCAGCACGAGGCACGCGATGCCGACAAACAGCCACAGGAACGCGTACTTTTCACGCAGGCCCTTGCCGCGCAGCAGGAAGATCACGCTGCCCAGGACAAGCAGGGAGAAGATCAGGGCTGCAATGCTTTCCACGGTCAGATGTCGCTTTCGTGAGAGGTGCGGGCTTTGCCGCGGGTCATGGCAAACAGCAGCGCCAGCAGCGACCGGACCAGATAGATTGCCGACTTCGCCGGGTTGTGGCTGGGCTGCCCGCCCTGGCGGGGCCGCATCTCCACGCCGGTCTGGGAGACCACGCACCCTGACCGGATCGCCACGACCAGCGAGTCGATGGTGTCACCCAGGTACTCGGCGGGATAGTGCTTCAGGTACTGGGAAATGGCGCGGACGTTGCCGGCGCGGAACCCTGACGTCACATCCGTCAGCTCCGTGCCCGCGATCCGGGAAATCACGGCCGCCAGCAGGCGCATCGCCCATTTCCGGGGGCCGCTGACGGTGTACTGGCCTTTGTCCGCGAACCGGGCACCGATCGAGATGTCCGAGTGTTCCAGGCCGGCAATCACCGCCGGAATGTCCTTGGGGTCGTGCTGCCCGTCCGCGTCCACCTGGACGACGGCGTCATAGCCCATCCGGTGCGCGTACTTGAACCCCGCCCGCATCGCACCGCCGACGCCGAGGTTGAAGGGCAGCCGAAGGACATGCGCCCCGGCGGCCTCGGCCAGTTCCGGGGTGCCGTCCTCGGAACCGTCGTCGACGACGAGAACGTCGTAGTTCCGTCCGAGGTCGATGACTTCCCGCACGGTGTTGCCAATACAGGCCCGCTCGTTCCACGCCGGCATGATCACCAGAACCCTGGTCGCGGCTGGAAAACGCACTTTGCTCCCGACTTCTGTCATGTTGCTACTTCGTCCCCTCGTGTACTTTTTCCGGCTGCCCCGAAGGGTCCCGGCGTGAACGCCACATGGCCACCAGGCTCCAGCCCAGCATGCCGGCGACCGCCACGGCCCAGACGGGAATGCCGATCCGCCAGCCGGGCGGCTCAAAGCTGACGGTGATCAGCTTGCCCTGGGCATCCGCCGGGACTTCCAGGCCGAGCAGGTACCCGCCCACGGGACGCTTCATCAATTCTGCCCCATCCACGGTATAGCCCGGCCAGGGCAGCCGGCTCAGGGCCGCACGGCCGCCGCCGGCCGGAACCTCATCGACCTTCAGCACGATCTTGGTGTCGTCCCTTGAGACTTCGGTCAGGCGTGTGCCGGGCTGGCTCCAGCTCAGGCCGCCGGCCGGGCCAAGCGGCACGTCCCGGCTCCACAGCACGGTGCCTTCGCTCTCCGCGGCGACGTGCCAGCCGGCAGGAACGGCGGGGATCTCCAGTTCCTCATCCCGGGTTACATAGTTGTTGGACGCCTTGGCCACCTGCGGCTTGTTGAATGACTCCTTGAGGATCTGCACATTGTCGATGTGCAGCTCATCAACGAGCATCAGGCCCGTCTCCGCCCTGCGGTTGAAGAGCCGCTCTGCCAGCTCCGGGCAGGTGCCCCCCAGGTAGCGCAGGCACAGGAGCTCGTTGAACTTCGAGAAACCCACCAGCTGGTAGCGGTTCAGCACGCTGGCGTCGCTCAGGTACCAGGCATTGGCCATGAGGGTCTGCTCCCAGGTCTCCTTCTCCTGGGGGTAGTCCAGGGCGTCGCCGACCACCAGCACGTCGTTCTCGACACCCTGGAGCACGCCCTTGTAGGTGGAGACATCTGCCGGCTGGTTGGCGATGGACAGGCCGCTCTTGTTGGACGTCCGGTGCTGCAGCAGCGTGGTTGCGGTCGTTGCCAGCAACACCCCGATTGCAATCAGGGACAGGGCGCTGAGACCGAATTTGTTCCACCGGTGAGCCTGCGCTTCCGGATGGTTCAGGAGCCACCACAGCGCCACGAGCGCCACGACGACGACGACGGCCGCGGCAAAGATGGTGAAATAGCGCGAAGGGACCTGTGCCCAGCCAAGGTAGGACCCGAGCACCACCAGGCCGAGCGCGAAGTACAGGGACGGGCGCCCGATGTGCGGCCGCCGTGCCCGTGCCAGTGCCACGATCACCAGGAGCACAGCGCCGGTTGCGACATACGGCATGAACCGTGCGGGGTACCGAAGGGGCCCGATCGTCGTCGGCAGCAGGACGAAGGCGACGGCGGCGGCCAGGAAGAAGAAGAGGTCGCGCAGCTCGGGAGTCAGCTTCTTGAAGCGGCTCCAGCTCACGAAAGCGATGGCCGGCAGGAACCATGCGATGTACGCCGCGGGGCTGGTGGCGCCGGTGCCGTCCCACCACCACGACAGGAGCTGGGGATAGGCGGTGGCAATCGGTGCCATCAGGAGGCTGTTGAAATCGATGCTCATGTAATCGTCGTTCCAAATGCCCGTGGTTCCACGCGTCGTCACCGCCGCGGTCAGCACACCGGGCAGGAACACCACAACCGCCACGAGTCCCATCGACACGCCGGTCACCGCAATGCGGACGGCAGGCCGCCACGCCTTGCGGATCAGCGTCTCAATGCCGACGGCCAGCAGGATGAAGCCGACCGCCACGGTGCCGGCCACATAGCCCACCGTGACGATCAGGTAGCCGGTGATAAAGGCCCAGAACGGGTTCCTCTTCCCGGCCATCAGTTGCCGCAGTTCGGCCCAGAAGAAGGGGAAGATGGCCCACACGAGCGCCCCTGTCACCCAGGAGGGCGCATCAAAGTACATCGTGAACCCGTTCAGCGGCACGGCAATGCCGGCGATGAATGCCCACTCCGGGGGCAGGGAGTAGCTCCGTGCCAAAACGAAGGTTCCCATGCCGGCGGCCACCAACATGGCGACCTTAAGCGCTGTGGTCAGCACCACCGCATTCGGGCTGATGTAGGCGAGCACGCCGAAAAGCATGACCAGCGGATTCCAGGTGCCCCATTGCCCCTCGGCGATGTAATTGCCGCTGGACCAGACGGAAGGGTTGAGAACCGGCACCTGCCCCTGGAAAAGACTTTCGCCGAGGTGGTACCAGACGCCGTAAGCGCCGTTTTCGGTATCGTCCTGGAAGTAGAAGCGGCCGTAGAATACAAGCGGAAGAAGACTCAGCACCAACACTGATCCGGCGGTCAGCAGTAGCCATTTCCTGTTGCTCGACGAGGACGGTAGGGAAGGCTGCAATTCACGATCCGTTCAGTTTGGGCATGCGTCCACCGCAGGACGGCGCGCGAGGGACAGGTTCATATTACCCGAGTGGCCTTTCCCGGGCTCCAAACAACGCCCCCGGCACGGCGCGCACAGGTTCCGCCGGAGAGTCCCTGCGCCACCGGTGAGGACGGGAGCCGGTAGAATCTCCTGATATGACACTCGCTCAACCAGAGACCAACTCGACGCCCCATCGCATATCCGTGGTTATCCCCGTGTACCAAGGCGAGAAGACTCTGGTCGAAGTGGTCAACGAACTTCTCCCCTACCGGGATGTGTCCACCACCAAGGGCGGCCACGATTACGTGATCTCGGAAGTCCTGCTGGTCTTCGACCACGGTCCCGACAATTCGGCCGCCGTCATCCGGTCCCTCACGACGTCCATCGACATCGTCCGTGGCGTCTGGCTGAGCCGGAACTTCGGGCAGCATGCCGCCACGCTGGCCGGGATGGCATCCGCCGGCGGCGACTGGGTTGTCACAATGGACGAGGACGGACAGCATGATCCCGCGGCCATCGGGGACATGCTCGACACGGCCATGGCCGAGAACGCGTCCGTCACGTACGCGATGCCCAGCAACCCTGCCCCGCATGGTTTCCTCCGGAACATGGCATCTAAGAGTGCCAAGCGCACGGTTCGTTTTATGCTCTCCAGCGACGACGCCACGAGCTACCAGAGCTTCCGCCTGGTGACCGGCGAAGTCGCGCGCTCGGTTGCCGCCTACGCCGGCCACGGCGTCTACCTCGACGTCGCGATGGGCTGGATAGCCGATAAGACGGCGACCTGCCCGGTGATGCTGCGCGAGGAGGGCGACCGCCGGTCCGGTTACCGCCTGCGCACGCTGCTCTCCCATTTCTGGCGCATGGTGATCTCCAGCGGCACACGCGGACTTCGCCTGGTCAGCCTGGTCGGGGCCGTCTTCGCGCTCGCGGGCATCGGGCTCGCCATCTACTTCGTGATCGCGTACATGACCGGCCACGGCGCCGGACAGCAGGGCTGGACATCGACCATGGTGGTCCTGCTAGTCAGCACCGGGGCGATCCTGTTTGCCCTCGGGGTCATCGCGGAATACGTGGGCGTGAACGTCAATATGGCCATGGGGAAGCCCGCGTACCTGATTGTCAGCGATCCGGCACTGGGCCCGCTCGGCAAGACCGTGCACAAGGCGCCGGCGACGCTGCCCTCCGGCCCGGTGGCAGATGCAGGCTAGGCCCACTTGGGTGATCGGCGCCGGGGGACTCCTCGGCAAGGCCGTCGTCAGAGAACTCCAGTCCCGCGGCGTCCCGGTCCTCACCAGCACGATCCCCTGGTCCGATCCGGAGACAGCGCTCAAAGCATTCCGGGAGGGTGCCGAATGTCTCCGTGAAGCCGCGGCGTCAGGGCCTTGGACGGTTGCCTGGTGCGCCGGCGCCGGTGTCACCGGGACCTCGCCCGAGGCCCTCGAAGCGGAACTGACCCTGTTCGCCCGGGCACTTGAGGTGTTCGAAGAAATCCTCTGCGACGCCGACGGGGAAAACGGGGCCATGTTCCTGGCGTCCTCCGCCGGCGGGGTCTACGCCGGGTCCAGCACTCCCCCGTTCACCGAGCACAGCCCGGTGCAGCCCCTGGCTCCCTACGGCTTCGCGAAGCTCCGGGCCGAAGCGACCGTCGCTGACTTCGCGCGGCGTACCGGGGTCCGTACCCTCATTGGCAGGGTCAGCAACCTGTACGGCCCCGGCCAAAACCTGCGGAAGCCGCAGGGCCTTATCTCCGTGTTTGCCAAGGCACACCTCACGGGCGCGCCGGTTTCGGTCTACGTGTCGCTGGACACCCTGCGGGACTATCTGTTCATCGACGACGCGAGCCGGCTGGTCGCGGACGGGCTGGACCGTTTGCTCCTCCCCGACGTCCACCCGGGGGAGGCCGTCGTGAAGATCCTGGCCTCCCAGCGGGCCGACACCATCGGCAACCTTATCGGTGCCTGCCGTGCGATCTTCAAGCGCCGCCCCCTGATCGTTCTGGGCGCCTCCCCGTTCGCAAAGGCCCAGGCTCACGATCTTCGCCTGAGGTCCGTCGTCTGGCCGGAGCTCGACGCGCACCCCGTCACACCGCTGGCGGTGGGCATCAACACCACCGTGCAGGAGGTCCAGCGCCTGGCCCTCGCGGGTCAGCTCTGACCGCCTCTGAAACGGCTCCCGAACGCCCGGCCGGGCCGTCCCGTTGTGACGGTGTTGCCGCACTTCGGTAGTCTAGGGTGTGTGTTTGCCGGTTGTCGGCCCCAAGAGTCCAAGGAATAGGTGCGTACCATGAAGCAGCCCGAAACGCCCGGGAAGGCTGTTCCCGAGGAGGCTGTCAAGGGTATCCACAACGGTCCCCCCGGTCCCCTGCTGAGGATCGTCAAGGACCAGCGCGTGGCCTTTTTGCTGGTCGGCGGCGCCAACACAGCCTTCAGTACGGGCCTCTTCATCGCCGTTGCGTGGCTGTATCCGGAGCTGCCCTCGCCGGTGGTTCTGAGTATCGCCTTCGTCATTTCCCTGATCGCCGTTTTCTTTGTCTACCGGAAGCTGGTCTTCCGGGTCAAAGGCCACTTCTGGCTGGATCTTGGCAGGTTCACCCTGGTCAATCTGACGATGTTCTTCACGAACATGGCGCTGCTGCTGGTGGCCCACGAGGTGCTCGGGTACCCCCAGATTCCTTCCCAGATCGCCATTACCTGCGTGACGGTTATCATCAACTACTTCGGCCACAAGTATTTCTCCTTCCGGCGGAGCCCTGAACCCGTGTCCCCCAAGAAAGCCACCGAGGAAAGCACCCCATGAGCCCCAAAGTCTCGATCGTCATTCCGGCGTACAACAATGTCCAGTACATCGAAGAGACCCTGCGCTCGGTGTTGAACCAGACGTTCGACGACTACGAGGTGGTGATTGCCGACCATTCCTCGATCGACGGCACGGCAGACGTGATTGCCCGGTTCGCGGACAACCCCAAAGTACGGATCCTGACGCCCACGCCGACCGGCGGCGGTGCCCAGGCCAACTGGAACCGCGTCAGCCAGGCGGCCACCGGTGACTACCTCAAGCTGGTCTGCGGCGATGACCTGATCACGCCCGATGCGCTGGAGCTGCAGGTCCGGGCCCTGGAAGACAACCCGGGCGCCGTCATGGTGTCGTCGCGCCGCGATCTCGTCGACGCCAACGGCGGGCTGTTCCTGAAGGGCCGCGGCCTGCAGGGCGTCAACGGGCGCGTCACCGGACGCCAGGCCATTCGAGCGACAGTCCTTGCCGGGTCCAACATCTTTGGTGAGCCCGCCTGCTCGCTGTTCAAGCGTGACCTGCTGGCCAGGGAGGGCTGGTGGGACAACTCCCACCCCTATCTCATCGATGAGGCAACCCTGGTGCGCATCTGCCGCCACGGCGACTTCATCGCCCTCCGGGAGACCCTGGCGTCCTTCAGGATCAGTGCAAGCCAGTGGAGTGTGCGCCTGGCCCGCCAGCAGTCCGACCAGGCGATTGCCTTCCATAACCAGCTCCGGAAGGACGATCCCTCACTGTTGAGCTGGGTCGATGTCACTGTCGGCAACGCCAAGGCCATCGCCATGTCGTACGCGCGCCGCCTCGCCTATGTCAGGCTAAACCGGCGCATGGGTCATCAGCACGCCGTGCAGAGCACCGTCTAGGCCGGCCACCTGCCACCCACGCCGGCAGCGCACGAAAAAGCACTCCGGGGCTAGTCACGATGTGATTCGCCCCGGAGTGCTTTTTGCTGCGACCGGGGTTTGCCCTGCCGGGAGGTGCCGGTCAGGTGGCCACTCGCTCGGCTTTCACGGCGCTCCCGGTTTCCGCGGCCGGCGCGTTGCGCCTCCGCTGGCGGTTCAGGACCAGTTCTGTGACGCTCCACGCCGCGGTGACCCCCACGGCCAGAATCATGCAGCCGACAACAACGGGCCACCCGGGCGGTTCGAAGCGCAGGGTGACGGTTTGTCCGGCCGAACCGGCGGGGATGTCCAGTTCCAGAAGGTAGCCGCGGAGCGGCGCCGCGACGTCGGCCCCGTCGGCGTCGTAGCCGGGCCACGCCAGCCTGCTGAGCACGGCCTTGCCCGGCGCATCGCCCATCCGGTCCACCCGGATCACAACCTCCTGGCTGCTTTCCGAGACCAGTGAGAGCGTTGTTCCCTCGGACGTCCAGACGAGCTGGCCGGTGTTGAGCCGGGGCTGGTCCCGGACCCACACGACCGAGTCCGCCGACCTGCTGGCTTCGTGCCATCCCTCCGGAGGGGCGCCGTTGAAGGCCGTGTTGGACGCAGGGTCCGGATCGCGAAGGATTTGGACCGTGTCGATGGACAGGAGATCCGCGAGGACCCTGCCCGTCGTAGCGTCAGTTTCGAAGAGCTTCCCGGCGGCCGCTCCACAGGTCCAGCCGTGGCTCGAGATGCACAGGTCTTCAGCGTATTTGGCGAACATGATGGGTGAGTACAGGTTCTGGACTTCGGCAGCGTTCAAATACCAGGCGTTCGACGCCAGCGTCTCATTCCAGATCTCCGGTCCCAGCTTGGTGGGATCGCCCACGATGAAGGTGCCACCCTTGGCGTCGGGGAGCTGGCGGGAGTAACTGCCCGGGGTGTCCGGCATCCGGTAGTCAGGCAGCGGCGACGATTTGAAGGCCACATGCTGACCCGCGGCAATGACCATGCTTAGGAGCACCACCCCGCCGGCCAACACCACGGGCCCTTTGAAACCGGGCCGCAGGCGGGGGGAATACAGGAAGAAGAGGAGGGCCGCGATTCCGCCGACCGCCAGCACCCCGAAGAGCGCCGCCATCCGGAAGGACGGGAACTGGCTCCAGGCGAGGTACAGCCCGGAGAGCACAATCGCCGCTGTGACGACCAGGCGCCCGCGGCTCAGGACCGGCACCCGGAAACGTGAGACCATCACCGACAGCGCCAGCAGCACGGCCAGGGAGACGTACGGCATGATCCTGATGGGGAAGCGGAGCGGCCCCAAATCGCTGGGTGCCAGGGTCAGGGCCAAAGACAGCAGCCCGACAACCCAGAGAGCTGCCAGTTCCCTGCCGGCTGCCTTCACCCTGGCGTAGTCCACGATCGCGAGGACCGGGAGGAACCAGGCCACGTACAGCAGGGGCACCGTAGCGAACCCGCCCCACCAGCCGGTGACCTGGGGCAGGCTGCCCGGCACCCAGGCGGTAAAGAGTCCGGTCAGGTCAGGGGTCAGGAACCCGCTGTTCGCGATTCCGCCGGAGCGTGCCGTCACGGGGGCGGTGAGAACACCGGGGAGGTACACCGCCATCGCGATGAGCCCGCACACCGCGCCGGCGAGGAGCAGACGGAGGGCAACCCTGCGGCCCCCGTGCAGCCACGCCTCCAGCAGCAGCCCCGCGAAGACGATGACCAGCATGAGCGTTCCGTGGACATAGCCGATGGTTATCAGCACATAGGCTGGAGCGAGCGCCCAGAACGGATTGCCGTCGTCGAACGCCATCCGGCGCAGTCCGAACCAGGTGAGTGGCAGCAGGCTGAACACCATGAGTCCGGTGACCCACGACGCCGCGTCGATGTACACGGTGAATCCGGTCAGGGTGACTGCGACGCCGGCGATCGCGGACCATTCCGGGCTTGCCTTGTAGCTTCTGGCCAGCAGGAAGGTGCCGGCCGCCAGCACGCAGAGGAAAGTGATCTTGAGGATCGTCGAGAAGACGACAATGTTGTCCGAGCGGCTGGCCAGCCAGCCGATGAGGAGGATGAGCGGGTTCCAAATCCCCCACTGCCCCTCGGCGGCATAGTTCCCGGCCCCCCACGCACTGTCGCTGAAGAGCGGCCACTCCCCTGCGCTGAGTTTGGTTCCGATTTCGAACCAGATGCCGAACGCGCCGGCCTGGGTGTCGTCGTAGTAGTAGAACCGGTTATTGGTGATGAGCGGAATCAGCGAGCCGAGGAAGGCGGCAACGACCGTTGCTGTCAGCCAGGTGAGGTCGCTGCGCTGGCGCAAGCGGGTCACAAACTGTCCTCGGACTCCGCATGCGCCGAACGCCGCCGCAGCTCCGTCACAACAGCATGCACTTCCCCGTCCATGACCACCTTGCCGTGCTCCAGCAGCACGCCCCGCTCACAGACGGTGGCGACCAGGTCCAGGTCATGGCTCACCACGAACAGGGTCTTCCCCATTTCCGAGAGTTCCTTGATCTTCGCGATGCACTTGCGCTGGAAGGGCTCGTCCCCCACCGCGAGGATCTCGTCGATCAGGAAGACCTCCGGATCCGTGTGCACGGCGATGGAAAACGCCAGCCGGAGGTACATGCCGGAGGAATAGAACTTCACCTCGGTGTCGATGAACTCGCCGATCTCGGAGAATTCCACGATCGAGTCGAACTTCTCGTCGATCTGCTTTTCGGTCATGCCGAGGATGGCGCCGTTGAGGTAAACGTTGTCCCGTCCGCTGAGGTCATGGTGGAACCCCGCGCCGACTTCGATGAGCCCGGCCACCCGGCCGCGCGTGCGCACCGTTCCGCCGTCGGGCTGCAGGACGCCGGAGATGAGCTTCAGGAGGGTCGACTTCCCGGACCCGTTGAGGCCCATCAGCGCGACGGTCTCGCCCTGCCTGACCTCCAGCGACACGTTGTCCAGTGCCAGGAACTTCTTCGACAGGTCGCCCTTCCGGCCCTTGACCAGCCAGACCAGGGCCTCTTTGAGGGAACGGGTGTGGCGCAGGACGAACTGCTTCCGGAGGTCGATGCAGCTGATGGCCACATGGCCGTGCGAGGTCATGTCAGAGCTCCTGTGCGAAGTGGACGGCGAGCCGGCGGAACGTCAGCTGTCCGAGGAACAGCAGGCCGAGGGAGATCATCATGGCGATCGGCAGCCAGACCGTCAGCAGGCCCGGAGGAATGGTCTCGATCCCCAGTTGTTCGGCGTTGAGCGTCGGTTCCCAGAAGACCCAGTGGAAGACCTCGACGGCGACCGTCATCGGGTTGAGCTGATAGACCCAGAACCAGGAGCCCATCACGTCCTCGACCATCGTCCACACGTAGAGGACCGGTGAAGCCCACGTCACCACCATGACGATCATGTCGACGATGTTCTCGGAATCGCGGAAGTAGACGTTGACGGCGCCGAAGATCAGGCCCAGGCCGGTGGCGAGAACCGCGACCATGAGGAAGATCAGGACGGCGGCGGCGATCTGAAAGATCGACGGCGTCCACCCCACCACGAGACAGGCCCCGACCAGCACCAGCAGTTGTGGCAGGAAGTGCGCGGCGGACACCCAGACCGTGGCCACCGGGAAGAGTTCCCGCGGGAGGTAGATCTTCCGGATCAGATCGCGGTTGTCGACGATTGACCGGGTGGCGTTGGAGAGGCACTCCGTGAAGAAGTTGACCAGCACAATGCCGGCAAAGAGATAGATCGCATAGTTGGGCGTACCCCGCTGGAGGTCCAGGAAAACGCCAAGCGCCACGAAGTAGATCAGGAACTGCACGAGTGGCTTGACGTACGACCACAGCAGCCCCAGCACCGAGCCCCGGTACCGCACCTTGATTTCCTTGCGCACCAGCAGCTTCAGGAGGAAACGGTCGCCGTAAACATCCAGGAGCCCCCGCCCGCTTCCGGGCTTAAGCATCTGGTCGGTTGGACCCGCCATCTAGTCGCCGTCCTTGGAGTTCGCCTCGAAGGTCTTCTTCCACGCGTCGAAGGAGCTGATCTCCGCTACGGCGGACCGGTACTGCTGGGCAAGCGTGTCCCACTCGCGGAAGAGCTGCAGGTGCAGCCGCGTGGTTTCGGTCAGCATGGATTTCAGCTTCTTGGGGTCCCGCTGGTACCAGGACGCGCCCGTGCCTTCGGCATTGGACACCACGACGCTGTCATAGTGGGCCACCCTGTACCAGCGGTTGTCCCGGTGGGCCAGATACCCCTGCGGCCTTTCGGCACTGTCCGGGCCGGGCGCTTTGATCAGCTGCCGCGCGACGGTCTTGATGCCCCACGGGATGAGCTGCTTCTTGCTGGGCAGCCCCACCACGGTCCCGCCCATCGGTCCGCGGCCGATCTTGGGCGCCGGGAAGTCATCGACGTCCTCCTTCAGCTGGGCGTCCGGATAGTCGGCCTTCAGGGCGTTGATTTCCGGCAGCTTGGTGCCGAGCACCTGGTGGAGGTCGTCGGGACCCTTCAGGAGGTCGCGCAGCGCTTCGATGTGTCCGTGCTCGGTGAAGTACTGCATCGACACGAGGTGCTTGACGTCGGACTGGAAAGACTCGCGCAGCACCCGGCCGCCCTTGGGATACGGGCTGTGGATCAGCGTGGTGATCAGCCGGTTACGCGCGTGGAAGTAGGCCTGCCAGCCGACCAGGTCGTCCTTGTCGATCCACGACACGTGCCAGACGGCAGCGCCGGGCATCGATACCGTGGCAAAGCCGGCTTCCCGTGCGCGCAGCCCGTACTCAGCGTCGTCCCACTTGATGAACAGCGGCAGCGACAGCCCGATCTCCTGGATCACCTTGGTGGGGATCAGGCACATCCACCAGCCGTTGTAGTCCACATCCACGCGGCGGTGCAGCCAGGGGGTCTGACGAAGGTTCGCGACGCTGAAATCGTGCCGCGTCTCCATGTCGGCGTGGGGCAGGGCCGGCACGATCCGGTAGGGGTCCACGACCTCGCCGAAGGTGTGCAGGACGCTGCGGTTGTAGAGGTCGAACATGTGGCCGCCGACGATCGTCGGCTTGCGGCAGTGGTCGGCGAACGTCAGGAGCCGCACGATGCTTTCGGGTTCGACGACGATGTCATCGTCGAGCAGCAGGGCGTAGTCACTGCCGTTTTCGACGGCCTCGAACATGCCGCGCGCGAAGCCTCCGGAGCCGCCAAGGTTTGCCTGGTTGATGATCCGGAGCTTGCCGCCGAGGGCATCCCGGACGGCGGCGAAGCCCTCCTGGTCCTCGACTTTCTGCGTGCCCTGGTCCACGATCAGGATTTCCTTGACGTTTTCGAGGACGTCCGGGTTGTCCGCCAGGATGCGGGCGTTGTTCAGGCAGAAGTCAGGCTTGTTCATGGTCGTGATTTCGAGGGTGACCTGCCCCTTGGTGGCGCCGGTTTCCGGGCCCTCCCACTGGGCGCTCTCGAGCACCAATCCGTCCGCGCTGGCGGCGAGGTCGAACCAGTACCATCCGCCGTCGCCAAACGGCTTCAGCGACAGCTCGAACACGGAGGTGCTGTCGCCGTCGACGTGGACACCGTCGACGCGCTGGACGGAGCCGCGGGCGTTGGACTTGTACACGGTGACCGTGCCGGTGCCGCTGGTCCGGACGACCAGCCGGATGTCCCGGACGGACGTCCAGCGCCGCCAGTAGCTCGCGGCGAACGCGTTGAAGTAGGTGCCGAACGAGATCTGTTCACCGGACCGGACGCGCATCGAATGCCGGGTGAGGAGGTCCTCGAAGTGCGCCTGCTGGCTGCCGGAGCTGAACATCTGCAGTTTGTCTTCGGGCAGCTTCGGTGTCCGGGCCAGCTCGTCGTTCTCGCGCAGCCGGATGCCGCTGGCCGTCCCTGCGTCCGCGTACAGGGAAACCGTGTCCGGCTGGTCCGCCGAGGGCAGGATGACGCGCTGGATCGTGGCCCAGCCTGTGGTTCCTTCGGCGGCGCTCATGCGTCCACTCCTCCGCTTTCAATCGTGGCGCCGGCCTCGAAATGCGGCCGGATCTTGTTGTCGAACATGGCCAGGGCAGAGCCGATGGCCATGTGCATGTCGAGGTACTTGTAGGTGCCGAGCCGTCCGCCGAAGAGCACGTCCTTCTCGGCCGCCGCCAGGTCACGGTACTTGAGCAGGCGCTCCCGGTCCGCGGCGGTGTTGATTGGGTAGTAGGGCTCGTCGCCCTTCTCGGCGGCGCGGGAGAACTCGCGCATGATGACGGTCTTTTCCGTCTGGTAGTCGCGTTCCGGGTGGAAGTGGCGCGGCTCGATGATCCTGGTGTAGGCGACATCGGCGTCGTTGTAGTTGACCACCGAGGTCCCCTGGAAGTCGCCGACGTCGAGCACTTCCTCCTCGAAGTCGATGGTGCGCCAGGAGAGGTCGCCCTCGGCGAAGTCGAAGTAGCGGTCGACGGGTCCGGTGTAGATCACGGGGATGTTCCCGACGACCTTGTTCTTGCTGTATTCCTGCGACTCGTCGAAGAAGTCGGTGTTGAGGTGGACTTCGATGTTCGGGTGGTCGGCCATCTTTTCGATCCAGGCCGTGTAGCCGTCCGTCGGGAGGCCCTCGTACGTGTCGTTGAAGTACCGGTTGTCGTAGTTGTAGCGCACCGGGAGGCGGGAGATGATGCCCGCGGGCAGGTCCTTCGGATCCGTCTGCCACTGCTTGCCGGTGTAGTGCTTGATGAACGCCTCGTACAGCGGCCGTCCGATGAGCTGGATGCCCTTGTCGTTCAGGTTCTGCGGATCCGTGCCGGCGAGTTCCCCGGCCTGTTCCAGGATCAGTTCCTTCGCCTGCCCCGGCGTCAGGTTCGCGCGGAAGAACTGGTTGATCGTGGCGAGGTTGATCGGCAGGGAATAGACCTCGCCCTTGTGCACGCCGTACACCTTGTGCACGTAGTTGGTGAAGGTCGTGAACCGGTTCACGTACTCCCAGACACGCTCGTTGGAGGTGTGGAACAGATGCGCACCGTAGCGGTGCACCTCGATGCCGGTCTGCTCTTCCTTTTCGCTGTAGGCGTTGCCGCCGATGTGGTGGCGGCGGTCGATGACAACGACCTTCAAGCCCAGCTCTGTGGCGGCCTGTTCTGCGATTGTCAGGCCGAAGAAGCCCGACCCTACGATGACGAGGTCAGCGGTCACAAACTCTCCTGGTTCGAATGCGGGCAGCGCAATGTTGCGCATTGTCTGCTGCTCTAGCCTACCCGAGCGCCCAACGTAATCGGCCACGCACGCCTTCGTCCACATAGGCCGAATACCCTGCCCCGGGTCGGGGAAACCACGCCTACCGTGGGATCCAAACGACGCCGCGGGAAAGGACTGTTCCTCGATGATGCTGCACTGCACCCTGGTTGCGGCTCCGGGGTCCGCTCTCCGCGCCGGACCGGTGGAACTGGCGATCGAGCTGCCCGACAGGTGTCCCGGCGCGGATCTCCAGGCGGTTCTCTCCCGGCGCTACGGCACCGGGACGCTGTCGGTGGGCCGGGTGCCGGTGGCCGGCTTAAAGGTCGGGGAGGGCCCCCTCGTCCAGGGTGCCGTCCTGGTGGACGGCGCTGCCCCGGCGGCCGCCCGGGACGTGGCGCCGCTCGCACTGGCGGTGCACAGCGGGCCGGGGGCCGGGCTGGTCTTTCCGTTGCGGCGGGGGCTGTTCCGGATCGGCCGCGGCGGAACCGGGATCGTCATTCCGGATGCCGAACTTTCGCGCGAACATGCGCTGCTGGAGGTGACTGATTCCGCCGTCACCCTCCTCGATCTCGGGAGTGCCAACGGGGTCCGGGTCGACGGAAAGCAGGTCCACAAGGCGGTCGTCTCCACGGATTCCTTGATTTCCTGCGGCGGCTCGTCGATGGCCCTGGTCTTCGGCGGCACCGCGGATCCCGGCAGCCTGTCCGCTGCCGGGTCCGACGTCACGGCACCGTTGGCGGTCAGCAACCCGGCGGCGCACGGCAACAGGGCGGCGCTGCTGCTGGCGGCTGCGCTGCCGCTGGCCATCGGAGTCGGGCTGGCCGTCCTGACCGGGATGTGGATCTTCCTGGCGTTCACCGCCGTGTCCGCGGTTTCCGTTCTCGTGCCCGTTGCCGCGGGCAGGAGGCAGCGCCGCGAACTCCGGGCCGCGGTCGCCGCCGCGGCGCGTGAGGACAGGGAACGACGGCGGCGTGCCGCACCGTCCGCCGGTGAGCTGTCGCTGGGAGTTGCCTCGGCGGATCCGGGCCCGCCGAGGGTTTCCGCCACGACCGGGCCGGTCTGGTTGCGGCTCGGACAGTCACAGCAAAGCGCGAATATCCGGCTGGACCCGCCGGATCCCGGGTTCCGCCCGCCGCTGCTCGGCAGGATGCCGGTGACGCTTGATCCCTCGACGGCAGTGACGACGCTGCGTGGTCCGGAACCGTCTGTGGCCGGGCTGGTCAGGTCCTTCGTGGTGCAGCTTGCCGGCTACGCGGCGGCCCGGCGGACCAGGATCCTCATCCACGGTCCAAGCCCGTCGCTGCTTGCCGCGCGTTTCCTGCCGGCCGCAGTCCTCTCCGCGCAGGAGGGTTCCACGCTGGAGACCCTGGCAGCCGGCCCGGGCGGGGACTATGAGCGCGGGGTCCTGATTATTGTCGCTGCCCTTCGCACGGCCGGGCTGCGCGCCGTGGCGGTCAGCCGCGGCTGGCAGGTGATCGACTGCGCCGGCGAACCGGCCCCGGCTGCCGGCGCGGCCCTGGTTCTCACCGGGCGCACTGCGTGGCTCTCGGCGGCCGGCTCGTCGCTGGAGTTCACTCCGGATCTTGTGCCCTCCGGCGTCTTCGACCGCAACTGCCGCCGGCTGGGGGCCCGGGCCCCGGCGCCAGCGCCCGGGGCGGGTATCCCCGGGGCCTGTTCGCTGCCGGGGCTGCTTCCGGTCTCCGCAGAGGACGTATCCTCGCGCTGGGCCGAGTCCACGGCGGGGTGCGGGCTTCCCGTCCTGGTCGGTATGGGGAGGTCCGGCCCCCTGCGGCTGGATCTCCAGGCCGACGGTCCCCACTTCCTGGTGGCGGGCACCACGGGATCCGGCAAATCGGAGTTCCTCCGGACCCTCGCGGCGGCTTTGGCGGCCGCTCATCCCCCGGACCGGATCAATCTGCTGTTCATCGATTTCAAGGGCGGGTCCGGCCTGCGGCCCCTGGCCGGCCTGGCCCATTGCGTCGGGCTCCTCACGGATCTCGACCTGGATGAGGTGGCGCGCACCCTGGTGTCCCTGGGGGCCGAAGTCCGCCGCCGTGAAGTGCTCCTCGCCTCGCATCAGGCCGCCGATCTCACGGCTTATGAGGCCCTTGATCGGCGCGGTCCGCCGCTGCCCCATCTGGTCCTCATCATTGATGAATTCAGGATGCTGGTCGACGAGGCGCCGGACGCGCTGGCCGAGCTCATGCGGATCGCTGCCATCGGCCGTTCACTGGGGATCCACCTCATCATGGCAACGCAGCGTCCCCAGGGGGCCGTGTCCGCGGATATCCGCGCGAACGTGACCAGCTGCATCGCCCTGCGGGTTCAATCCGAGCTCGAATCCCTGGACATCATCAATTCCCGGCTGGCGGCCGCCATCCCCGTGACGAGTCCGGGACGCGCCTACGTGGTCCGCGGAAACGGGGCACCGGAGGAGTTCCAGACGGCAACCCTCACACCACCCGTTCCCACGACGGCCCGCGGTCCGACAGTGACGGAGGCGATGGAACTCCTCAACCGCCCGGCAGCCGCCGGGTCCCCCGGCAGGGCGGGCGGCGCTTCCCCGCCGCCGCCGTCCGCGGCGGCCGCCCGGCTGGCGGAGGCGGTAGCGGCAGTCTGGGCGGCCACCGGCAGTCCGAACCCGCGCCGACCTGTGGCAGTGCCTCTCCCCCGGCAGGCGCCGTTCCCCGCCGACGGGAACCGCAGCCGGATCAGGCTGGGGCTGCTGGACCTTCCCGAGGAACAGCGCGTGGCCGAGTTCGGCTGGGATCCGGGCGCACACGGCCACCTTGGACTGGTCTCGGGTCTCGCCGGTGGTGCCGACGATGCCCTGGGGCTCATCGTCGGGCAGCTCCTCAACGGCGACGACGAATCGCATCTGTACCTTCTGGATGCCGCGGGGTCCTTCAGCACAGCAGCCGCCCACCCGAGGGTCGGGGCGGTCGTGGGACTGCACGAGCTGCGCCGGTCGGCGCGGGTGCTGGAGCGCGTTGCCGAAGAACTGCCCCGAAGGCTGGGCACCGCCGGGGCGGCCGGCGCACCTTCCCTCGTCCTCGCTCTGTGCGGGTGGGGGTCCTGGGTGTCGGCGTTCCGGGCCGGCCCGCTGGCGTGGGCCGAGGACCTGGTCCAGGACATCGTCCGCGACGGCGCCCGGGCGGGGATCACCGTGGTGGTCGCGGGTGAACGCGAGCTGGTCACCTCACGGTTCTTTGCGGCCGTCCCGAACCGGATCTTCCTGCCCGCCGGCTCCACGGAAGAGGGGCGGCTCGCCTGGCCCAGGCTGCCTGCCACCGCGCCGGTTGCCGGACGGGTGGTGGTCTTCGGGCCGCTGTCCGCCGCGTCTTCTCCATCCGGCCACGTGGGACAGCTCTTCGAACCCCGATCTCCCGCCACCGACGGTCCCGCCACCGCCGGTCCCGCCCCGGCCGCCCGGACCCGGCCGTTCCGGGTCGAGCCGCTTCCGGTGCGGGTGTCGGTCGCCGACGTCCTGTCCGGTGCCGCAGCCGGCCCGGCCGCGCCGCCGGGGCAGCTGTGCCTCGGGGTCGAAGGCGATGAACTGCGTCCGGCGTCCGTCCCGGCGCCTCCCGGCGCTGTCCTGGCCGTCCTTGGCGGCCACGCGTCCGGGAAGACCACTCTCCTGTCGGCCCTGCCGGGCCTCAATCCCGGCGCGGACTGGCTTCGGTGCCCTGCCGCCACGGATCCGGAGCCTTGGTGGGCCGGGATGCATGACGCTGCGCTCGCCGGCGCCCTGGACCCGGCGGCACTTCTCGTGGCGGACGACCTCGATCTGCAGTCACCCGAAACCAACAACCGGCTGCTCCTGCTCAACACCCTCGGCTGGCGGGTGGTCCTGACGGCTGGATTCAGCCCGGGCCTTCGGCTGCGGGTGCCGCTGGTGCAGAATGCGGCGGGCCCCGGACGGGGCGTGCTGATCGCCCCGCGGTCGCTGATGGACGGAGACTTGTTCGCAGTCAGGTTCGAAGTGGAGCAGAACCCTCCGCCGGGCCGCGCCGTCCTGATTTCGGACGGGCGGGCACGGGCGGTGCAGTTGGCGTTCGACCCGGATGCCGGCTCCGAGGGCGGCGGACCGTGACCACCGGGCTCCGGCCGGACTGCGGGCACGGCCGCGGGCACAGCTGCAAGAACGGCTAGAGGGCGGGCGGCGCCCCGCCGGCGCGCGAAGCGAACGCGATAACCCGCTTGTCGAACAGCAGGACAATGGCAAGAACCGCCGGGACCAGCATGGCCAGGCCCGCCAGCGGATATCCGCCCGTCAGTGTTGGAAAGCCGATCGTGAGCGTGAAGAGCTGCGCCACCAGGGCGCCGGCGCGCGGCCACCGGTAACCGCGGAACAGGAAGGTGGATACCGCATAGAGCCAGGCGGAGAAGGCCAGGAGGAGCGCCAGCGTGAACACGGCCCCCCAGAAAGAGAGCACCGGGGCGCCGGTCAGCAGTTGGCTTCCGTACCAGACGGCCGCCGCCAGCAGCGCGGTCGCCTCCAGGGCCACGACGATCGCAATCACCAGGATTCCTGCGGGCCGTGCGGGAGCGCCGGTCCCCGCGCCGCCTGCCGGGGTCCCGGCGGGGTCGGCGCCGCGGTTATCGGCGGGTTCGGAGGGGTCTTCAGGGGCGCTTGACACACTGGCACAGTACCGGACATAGTCGGCCAGATGTGAGGTCACCGCCAGCCAATGTGATGTATCGCTCACGATCCCAAGGTATTTTGCAGCCAAGTACCCCTTGTTTACGCAGCGTTAACATGACACGCTTAATCCAGTTGACCGAGGGGGCCCAGAGGGCCCCTTTCTTATGAAGCCTCTAGTGAATAATTTCACAAAGGCCTTTTAACGTGTGCCCAGGAAATGGAGTGACTGATCAGCATGGATTGGCGTAACCGCGCAGCGTGCCTTGACAAGGACCCGGAGCTATTCTTCCCCGTAGGAAACACCGGCCCAGCCCTCCTGCAGATCGAGGAAGCCAAAAGTGTCTGCCGTCGATGCCCCGTCGTCGACACCTGCCTGCAGTGGGCACTTGAGTCCGGACAGGACGCCGGCGTCTGGGGCGGCATGAGCGAAGACGAGCGCCGTGCCCTGAAGCGCCGCGCTGCCCGCGCCCGCCGCGCCTCCTGACACCAGGTCCCTGAAGCCGGCCCGCCGGCGATCCGCGGTGAGCGGCAGGACAGCAATGGCCGCAGACCTTCGTCTGCGGCCATTGCGCGTTAATCAACCGGTCCGGCCGGCGGCGGGCAGGCCGCCGGACCCAGCCGCGGCCGCGCTACCGTTTCGCCAGGCTCAGGACAATCTGGACAGCGGTTCCGCCGCCCTCCCGGGCCTTCCACTGGATGCTGCCGCCCAGTTCGCTCGTCACCAGGGTCCTCACGATCTGCAGGCCCAATCCCTCCACATAGGGGGTGGCCGGGATGCCGACGCCGTCGTCCGCCACCGTCACGGTGAGCAGCTCCTCGCCGTCCTCGCTCTCGGAACGGTCCGCGATCAGCCAGACAGTCCCCGTCCGGCCCTCCAGACCGTGTTCGACGGCGTTCGTCACCAGCTCGTTGATCACCAGGGCCAGCGGCGTGGCAAAGTCGCTCGGCAGCTCGCCGAAGAGTCCGGAACGCGCCGTCTTCACCTGCTGTGACGGGGAAGCCACCTCGGCCGAGAGCCGGAACTGTCGGCCGATGAGCTCATCGAAGTCGACGCTCTGGGTCAGGCCCTGCGACAGCGTCTCATGCACGAGGGCAATCGTGGCCACCCGCCGCATCGCCTGCTCGAGTCCCTGCTTGGCCTCGTCGCTCACCATCCGCCGCGACTGCATCCGCAGCAGCGCAGCGACGGTCTGCAGGTTGTTCTTCACGCGGTGGTGGATCTCGCGGATCGTGGCGTCCTTGGTCACGAGTTCCATCTCCCGCCGCCGCAGCTCGGAGACGTCGCGGCACAGCACCAGGGCGCCAAAGCGCTGCTGCTCGTCCCGCAGGGGAATCGCCCGCAGCGACAGGCTGACCCCGCGGGACTCGATTTCACTGCGCCACGGCATGCGTCCGGTGACCACCAGGGGCAGGGTCTCGTCCACCATGCGGCGGTCCCTCAGCAGGCCCGCGGTCACCTCGGCCAGGCTTCGGCCTTCGAGGGACTCGCCGTCGCCGAGCCGGCGGAACGCCGAGACCCCGTTGGGGCTCGCGTACTGGACGATGCCCTCGGCGTCGAGCCTGATCAGGCCGTCACCGACGCGGGGCGCGCCGCGGCGCGATCCGGTGGGCGAGGCGAAGTCCGGCCACAGCCCCAGCGTCCCCATCCGCAGGAGGTCATAGGCGCACTGCCGGTAGGTCAGCTCCAGCCGTGAGGGCATCCGGGAGCTGGAGAGGTCCATGTGGGTCGTGACGATCGCCAGGGTCCGGCCGTTGCGGACCATCGGCACGGCCTCGACCCGCAGCGCCATGTCGCTGCTCCAGTTGGTCTCGTTGGAGCGCTCAATGGTCCGGCTCTCCCACGCCTTGTCGACCAGGGGCTGCAGGTCCGACCTGATCCCCTCCCCCACGAAGTCGGCATGGAACACCGTGTGCGTGGTGGAGGGGCGGACGTGGGCCAGCGCCACGTAGCCGAACTCAGGGTGCGGAAACCATAGCGCCAGGTCCGCGAACGCCAGGTCCGCGACCATCTGCCAGTCGCCGACGAGCAGGTGCAGCCACTCGGCATCCCCCGGCCCGAAATCAGCATGCTCCCTGATAGGGTCCGTAAAGATTGCCACAGCACCTCCATTTGCGACGCGGGCAGCCCAGCTGCCCTAGCGTCGGACGATTGACCTCAAGAGCCTCAATGCTACCGACAGCGAGGCCATGTCATCGGCCTCGAGGGCGTTCACCTCGTCAAACATGCTCTTCGCCCGGTCCAGCTGCTCCACATTCTGGCTCTCCCAGGCCAGAAGCCGTTCCTCCGCCGGCAGTTCCGGGGATGTGGCCTCCAGCACCGCCGTCGTCATATCCGAAACGGTCGAGTAAAGATCGTCACGGAGGGCCGCCCGGGCGAGCGCCTGCCAGCGGTCCTTCCGGGGCAGCTTGGTGATGCGTTCGAGCAGCGAGTCGGCGTGGAAGCGGTTGAACACCGTGTAGTAGACGTGGGCGATGTTCTCGACGGGTTCCGGGCTGACGTGGACGATCTTGGCGATGTCGAGCAGGACGAAGCTCTCGAACAGTTCCGCCCAGCGGTGGGCCAGGTCCTCGGGCAGGTCCCAGCCGCGCGCCTTTTCGAGCCATTCGGCCACCCGGGCACGGTCGTCGCCGCGCAGGTAGTCCAGCAGGCGTGCCCGCATTGGATCCATCAGCGGCTTGAACTCCCCGACGATCTCGGCAATGGGCCGGGAGGCGTTGCCCTGGCTCAGGATCCACCGCACGGCCCGGTCCAGGAGCCGGCGGATGTCCAGATGCACGGTGCTCCAGTGCTCCGTGGGGAAGGACGCGGGCAGCTCGTTGAGTTCCGCGACCATGATGTTCAGCTCGTACACCTCGCGGAGCGCCACGAACGCCTTGGCGACGGCCGCCTCGGTGGCCGAGGTCTCCTCCATGGCGCGGAACACGAAGGTGATGCCGCCCATGTTGATCATGTCGTTGGCCACCACCGTGGCGATGATTTCGCGCCGCAGCGGATGGGTGTCGAGCTCGGCGTCGAACCTGTCGCGCAGCTGCTGCGGGAAGTAGGCCCGCAGGGTCTGCCGGAACCACGGGTCCTCGGACAGGTCACTGTCCCGGAGCGCCGAGGCAAGTTCGATCTTGGCGTAGGCCGCCAGCACCGACAGCTCGGGCGAGGTCAGGCCCTGGCCCTGCTCCAGCCGCTCCCGCAGGGTCTCCGTGGTCGGCAGCGCCTCCAGATCGCGTTTGAGATCGGCGGACTTCTCCAGCCAGTCCATCAGCCGCTCGTAGCTGGGGCTCCATTCGGAGACCCGCATCCGGTCGTTGAGCAGCAGGATGTTCTGGTCGATGTTGTCCTCCAGCACGAGGCGGCCGACTTCGTCGGTCATCGACGCCAGGAAGTCCGAACGCTCCGCGGGATCCAGCTTCCCTGCGGCCACCATCCGGTCCACGAAGATCTTGATATTGACCTCGTGGTCCGAGCAGTCCACGCCGGCGGAGTTGTCGATCGCATCGGTGTTCAGGATGACGCCCTGGAGGGCCGCTTCGATGCGGCCGCGCTGCGTCATGCCCAGGTTTCCGCCTTCACCGACCACCTTCACGCGCAGGTCTCGGCCGTCGACGCGGATGGAGTCATTGGCCTTGTCGCCGACCTCGGCGTTGGTTTCGGTGCTGGCCTTGACGTAGGTGCCGATTCCGCCGTTGTACAGCAGGTCGGCCGGGGCGAGCAGGATCGCGCGCAGCAGTTCGGGCGGGCTGAGCTGGGTGGTCCCGTCTGGCAGTCCGAGCGCGGCCCTGACCTGGTCCGAAACCGGGATGGACTTGGCCTGGCGGGCAAACACCCCGCCGCCCTCGCTGATCATTGACTTGTTGTAGTCGTCCCAGGAGGAGCGGGGCAGCTCGAAGAGCCGCTGGCGCTCGGCGAAGGAGACGGTCTCGTCCGGGGTGGGGTCGAGGAAGATGTGCCGGTGGTCAAAGGCCGCCAGCAGCCGGATGTGCTTGGACAGCAGCATGCCGTTGCCGAACACGTCACCGGACATGTCGCCGACGCCGACGACGGTGAACGGCTCGGACTGCGTGTCCAGGTCCAGCTCGCTGAAGTGGCGCTTGACGGATTCCCAGGCACCGCGGGCGGTGATGCCCATGGCCTTGTGGTCGTAGCCGACGGAGCCGCCGGAGGCGAAGGCATCGCCGAGCCAGAAACCGTATTCGGCGGCGAGTCCGTTGGCGATGTCGGAGAAGGAAGCCGTTCCCTTGTCGGCCGCGACGACGAGGTAGGAGTCGGCGTCGTCGTGCCGTACGACGTCGGCCGGCGGCACCAGCTGCTCGCCCTCCGGCGTCGTGACGAGGTTGTCGGTGACGTCCAGGAGTCCGCGGATGAAGGTCTTGTAGCTTTCGACGCCCTCCGCCATCCATGCGGTGCGGTCTGCCGCCGGGTCCGGGAGCTGCTTGGCGTAGAACCCGCCCTTGGCGCCGGTGGGCACAATCACGGCGTTCTTGACCGTCTGGGCCTTGACCAGGCCGAGGATCTCCGTGCGGAAATCCTCGCGCCGGTCCGACCAGCGCAGCCCGCCGCGGGCGACCTTGCCGAAGCGCAGATGCACCCCTTCGACCCGGGGCGAGTAGACCCAGATCTCGAACATGGGCCGCGGGAACGGCAGGCCCTCCATGGCGGACGGGTTCAGCTTGAAACTCAGGTGCGGTTTGTTCTGGTAGTAGTTGGTCCGCAGCGTCGCCTGGATCAGGTTCTTGAAGGTCCGCAGCACCCGGTCGGCGTCGAGGGTCGCGACCTGTTCGATTGCGGCGTCCAGTCCGGTGAGGACCTCGTCCTGCCTGGTCCGGCGTGCGTCCTCGTCCAGCGAGGGATCGAAGCGGGCTTCGAAGAGGGCGCTGAGCCCGCGGTTGACATCCGGGTTGGCCAGCAGGGTGTCGGACAGGAATCCGTAGGAGTTGGTGTTGCCCATCTGCCGCATGTACTTGGCGTAGGCGCGCAGCACAACGACCTGGCGCCAGTGCATTCCCTCGCGCAGGACCAGCCGGTCGAAGCTGTCCGATTCCACCGCACCGGACACCGCGGCGCCGAAGGAGTCCGCCAGCAGCTGCCCGGTCTCGAGCGGGTCCACCCCGGCCGGGTACTTCAGGCCGAGGTCGTAGAGGAAGAAGTCCCGGTGGTCGGCGGTTTCGATCTCAAACGGGCGCTCGTCCAGGACCTCCAGGCCCAGGTTGTGGAAGTAGGGCAGGATCTGGCTCAGGCTCTTGGGTTCGAGCATGTAGAGCTTGACGCGGGCGTCCTCTTCAAGCGTCGCGCCGGCGCCGTCCGGGAGGTAGACGTGGACGCCGGGATGTTCCTTGACGGCTTCACCGGCCCGGGCGGCGGCGGCACCGTACTTCTCGAAGCGGGCGATGTCCTCAAGGGCATCCTCCACCTCATAGTCAACCCGGTAGCTCGCCGGGAAGGCCTCGGCCCACACGGCGGCAAGCTCCTTGGCGCGGTTCTCCTTGATGCCGCCGGCGCCGTCGACGCGGGCGTGCAGGACCTCGGCGATGCCTTCGCTCCACGAGCGGGCCGCCCGGACCAGCCGCTTTTCGAGATCGTCGGTGTTAACGTTGCCGACATCGGCGTTCTTCGGGAGCCGGATCCGGAAGAAGAGCCGCGCCAGGGCGGATTCGGTCATCCGCGCCTCGTAGTCGATGGACACGGCATTGAAGGTCTCGCGCAGTTCCTGCTCGATGCGCAGCCGCACGTTGGTGGTGTACCGGTCGCGCGGAAGGTAGACGAGGGCTGACATAAAGCGGCCGTAGATGTCCGGCCGCAGGAACAGCCGGGTCCGGCGGCGTTCCTGCAGCCGCTGGATGCTCGTGGCAATGGCGGCCAGGTCGGGGATCTCGATCTGGAAGAGCTCGTCGCGGGGGTAGGTTTCGAGGATGCCCAGCAGGTCCTTGCCGGAGTGTGAATCCGGCGGGAAGCCGGCGTCCCGCAGGACCGCGGCGACCTTCTCCCGGACCACCGGGATGTCACGCACGGATCCGGCGTACGCGGTGGTGGCGAAGAGTCCGATGAAGCGCCGTTCGCCGTTGACGTTGCCGGCTGCGTCGAAGCTCTTGACGCCGATGTAGTCCAGGTAGGCCGAGCGGTGAACGGTGGAGCGCGAGTTGGCCTTGGTGATGACGAGTGCGCGCTTTTCGCGGGCCTTCTTGCGGCCGGTCTCCGTGAGGTGCTGAATCTGGTGCGGTGTGTCGGCGCTGGCGCGCAGCAGCCCCAGTCCGCTCTCCTCCCGGGGTTCCAGGACATCCTCGCCGGATTCGTTCTTGAGGTCGTATTCGCGGTAGCCGAGGAAGGTGAAGTTCCCGTCGTCCAGCCAGCGCAGGAGTTCCTGGGCCTGGCGGAGTTCGGCGATCTGCGCCGGATTGGCGAGCTTGTCCAGGTCCGCCGCGATCTGGATGGCCCGGTTCCGCATCTTCGGCCAGTCCTCGACGGCGGCGCGCACATCGTTGAGCACCCGGCCGATGCCCTCGGTCAGCGCCGCGCGCTTCGCGTCGTCGACGCGGTCGATTTCGACGGCGATCCAGGACTCCATGTGGGAGGCGTTGTCGCCCTGGGCGATCAGGTGCGAAAGGTTGGGCATCGCTGCCGTGTCGCCGCTGGAGATGCCCAGGTGCGAGGGAACCCGCGCGACCCGGACCATTTCCCCGGTTTCACGGTTGCGGGTCACGACGAACAGCGGATGCATCACCAGGTGGATGGGGGCGTGCTGCCGGACCAGTTCGGCGTTGACCGAGTCAACGAGGAAGGGCATGTCGTCGGTGACGATGTAGACGACACTGCGGTCGGCTTCGTCGGAGATGGTGATGTTGGCGTTGCCCGGGAAGCGCTGCGCCGCCGTTTGGCGGTGCGTCTGCGCCCGCGCCGCGAGCAACTCCGCGGGATAAGCCCGGGCGTCTTCCCCGGCGATGTGCTCGTAGTAGTCCCGCAGGTAGCCTTCTCCGGCACCGATCGAAACGGGTTGATCCTCCACGCTGGACCCAGACGACATCGACAAACGCCTCCATCAAGAAAGTTCATGGCCGCTTCCTTGCGGCCCTCATGGCGAGCCTAGCCCTTAAGCAGGCGCTTCGCTGTGGTGGAAAAGACAGAGGATCGACTGTTTTGCTGGACGGGTGCACAAACCAATCCGGCGATGCCCTTCCGGAGCGGGGAATCCGGCGCCGCTTCAAGCAGCAGCGATCCTGAGAGCAGGGCCGCATCACTCGAGACCGGATCTGCCGGGAGGAACGCCAGCAGCGGCGCGGTCGGGCCGTACCGCTCCCAGGCGTCGCGCAGTTGCCGCTCCGGGGAACGCCCCACCGCGGACTGACGGACCTTGTTCAGCACCACCCGCGGGGACGCCTGCGGGACGGCCGCTTCCAGTTCGGCCAGGCCCCGGACCAGCCGCGGGACGCCGATCGAGTCAGCCGCGCCGACGGCGAACACGGTGTCCGCCAGTTCAAGGCTCCTCAGCGTCGCGGCGTTCCGGCGCGGAGCCATCGTGTCGAAACTCAGCTCTTCGTCGCTTTCGAGGCAGAACCCCGTATCGACGACGGTGACGTCCACGACCTGCCGGGCACGCGCGAGGACGAGGGACAGCGCCGCGGCGCGAAGTTCAGTCCAGCGGTCCGCCCGGGTGATTCCGGTCAGCACACGGAAGGTTCCCGCCCTGGTGACCACGGGTGCCGCAATCCGGAGCAGCGCTTCGGCGTCGAGGAGGCCCTGATCGGCCAGGCGGCAGGCCTGCGCGAGACCTGCGGCTTCGTCCAGGAGTCCGAGCATGGCTGCGACGCTGGCACCGTAGCTGTCGGCATCCACCAGCAACACCGATTTGCCCTCGGCGGCGAGTTCGGCCGCCATGTTGGCAGCGAGCATGGTCCGGCCCGGCGATCCGGCCGGGCCCCACACCGCAATGATCTGCCCGGCGCCGGATCCTTCCGGCCCCTGCGCGGCAGCCGGTCCGGAGTGGCCGGGCGTCGGGCCGGGTCCCTCCGCGGCAGCACCGCCGGAGCGGCCGGGCGTCGGGCCGTCGGTTGAGCCGGGGCCGCCCGCGCGCCGATGCCGCTGGTCAGGTCCGGCCAGGCGTGCCACCGCCCCCGTGATGCGGCTGGCGAGCGCCGCGGCGTCGACTCCGGTGCTGTCGGCGTCCACGCCGATCCCTTGGAGCCGGGCCTTTTCTTCTGGACTGTCGGTCAGGGCCAGGACGGCCACACCGACGGCGGACAGCCGGTCGACCAGCGACGCCGTCAACTCCTCGCTGCCCTGCGCCACGACGGCGGCCCGGGCCAGGCCGCCCTGGCACGCCGCCAACAGCTCCGCCAGTTCGCCGCACCGCCGGACGACGGACACCGGCCCGTGAAGCCGCTCCAGCCTGCCGACCAGGTCCTCACGCGAATCCCCGACAGTGACGACCGGGATGCTCATCGGCCCGTGCCTCCCGGGTTCCAAACCACGGAGATCTTTGCCTTGTTGGCCTGCGCGCCCAGCAGATTGGGCATCTGCCCGTCCGTCACCAGCACCATCACGACGGTGGACCGGGCCGACCCCAGCGCGGTGCTTCCCGGGGCGATCTGGGCGATTTCGGCGCCCGGCAACAGCAGGCTCGGCTGAATGAACCCGTTCCGGTCGTCGGGCAGCGCAACCCAGACATCCACCCGTGACCCGGCAACCGCCTGCGGCGGCAGCGCCTCATCGATGGTGACCGCGACCGGTTTCCGGTCCAGGCCGTCGACCTGCCCGAAGCTCCCGCGGGGCACCAGTTGGTCCTTGCCGATGCGCTGGACGGCAACGAGCCCGTCGGGCACTCCGGACGCGGGCGTCAGATACTGCTGCTCCACATCGCCCAGGCGGACTTTGACGCGGTTCAATTTGTCCGGGGTCAGCTTTTCGCCGACGGCGATCGCCTCGCGTGCGGTGTAGGCCTCGGCTGTCTGGTCCGCGGCGCCGACGAGGGAGATGACTCCGGCAACGGAGGCCAGGACGAGCAGGATGCCGATGAGCAGCCTGGGATCTTTCCAGGATGGCTTCTTCAGCCGCGCCCCGCCGGCCACCGTGCTCCCACTCATGCGCCTGCTCCCCCCGTAGTCGCCGCCCGGCACCGGCCGGGCCTCATCATTGTTACGCCTTCGAGCCCTGACGGGAAGGTGCCGGGACAAAGAAGTGCAAACTGTGGATATCGGGCTCAGACGAAGCCATTAGTGGCAAAATGAACGTATGCCCCGATTCCTGACCCTTGCCGACGTCGCAGAGCAGCTCCAGATCAACGCCCCGGCTGCCTACGCGCTCGTACGCAGCGGCCAGCTCAAGGCCATCCAGGTGGGCGGACGCGGCCAGTGGCGTGTCGAGGAAAAGATGCTCGAGCAGTACATCGAGGAGCGGTACGCCGAGGCAAGCAGGATGATCGAAGAGGCCAAGTCCAAGACCCGCTGAGCCCGGCGTCCCGCGTGCGCTGCGGGCGCCGGCCCATTCAGTGTGCCTCCTGGCCCGGAGCCCGGGCCGACCTGATGCCGGCCAGTGCGGCAAAAGGGATGGTCGCCAGCTGCCGGACGTTGGCCGCCCGCCGGTCCTCGCCCCCGCCGGTGACCGCCAGGTCAAGGTAGTCGCGACCGACCCGGTCAATGACGCCGTGGAGCGTCGTTTCACCCGTCAAGCCGCCGGAGATCAGGACGGCGAGGCCCGTTCGGTCCCGTGCCAGTCCGCGCAAGGCGCTGGCCAGGCCCAGTCTTTGCCGGACCTTGGACGGCTCGGGCACGGCGAGCCGCGAGAGCCCGAGATAGCGTACGGCCGAGGCATAGGGAACCAGCACCTGGTGCGTCGGTTCATCCAGCACGAGCGCCTGGCTCCCAGCGTGGCTCAGGGTCCCTTGAAACGTCGATCCGGACGCCAGTTCGACCACGATCAGCAGTCCCAGCGAGCCTCGCAGCCGGTCTGCGAGTTCCACCGCCGCCGACTCCGTCCGGGTCCTTTCCGCGATTTCCACGTCGAGATCCAGGCGCTCGCTGGCGGCCAGCTGTGTCTCCAGGTCATCAAACAGGGCATCCCAGCGCATGGCGTCAGCGTAGGCGTGCCGGGCCACAAGGGTCAATGACGCCTTTTTGAATTGTCTCTGGACAAATGCGTTCCATGAGGATCAAACTGTCGTTAACGAAGTCAAATAACATCAAAAAGCATCAAACGGCATCAGTAGAGTCACTTCAGATGAGGCGGTCGGACCATGAGGGCAGCAGAATTCCCACCAGCCGGGCGAGGACGCGCGTTCCGCGCCGACGCGGCCATGGCCACCTTCATCCTGTTGCTCGGAGTCATCCTTGCCGCAATCGGCGGGAGCAACGTCCAGCGCTGGCGGGCAACCCCGAGCCGGCAGCTGCCCCTCGGGTTTGAAGACCAGCTTGGCGTCGCGGCCAACACCGCCGGCCTGATCGTCATCGTCTGGTGGGGGATGTCCTTTGTCATTGCTGTCGCGGCGGCACTCCTCGACCGTTGCGGAAACGCCCGCGCCGCCTCGGCTGCCGGAAAGTTCACCCCCGCCTTCATGCGCCGCCTCACCCTGGCCGCGGTCGGGCTCCAGCTGGTCACCGCACCGCTGGCCGCCGCCTCTCCCCTGCCGGTCGGCTCCGGAACCCCCGGGTCCGCGGCGGCAGCATCCGCCGCGTGGACGCCGCCGGCGTCCCCGGCCACAACCGGGACTCTGCCGCCCGCCGCCGTGGCTCCCCCCGGACCGGCGCCGCAGCCGGGCGCTCCGGCCGTGGCCCAGCCACAATGGCGGCCACTCAGCCCGGTCGTCGAACCCGGCCCCCTGGCCGGACGCCCGCTGCGGCAACAGCAGCCCGGCGCCCAGTCCGCGGAGGTGACGGTCCGCGCCGGAGATTCGCTGTGGAGCCTGTCGTCTGCCCGGCTGGGGCCCTTCGCCTCCGACGTCGACATCGCCCTGGACTGGCCCCTGATCTATCAGGCCAACAGGGACATCATCGGCGGGAACCCCAACCTCCTGAGGCCGGGCCAGGTGCTCCAGCTGCCGCCCGGGCAGTGAGTCGGCAGACGCCGCGGGACAACAACAACAACGGCTCCGCCGTCACCACGAGCAACACCACGACCGCACAGCAGTCCAAACCGCCAGCCACCAGCCACCAGCAAAGGAAGCCAACATGAGTGCCCTGCCCAGCCCCCGCGCCGCCGCGGAAGCCCCCGCATCCCCTGCCACGCCCCTGCGCCTGGTGCCCGGGGGCGCCGGCCCGGCCACCCCCGTGGCCGCCCCCGCGTCCGGTCCTGTGTCCGGTCCCGACTCCGGTCCCGGCATTTCAGCGACGCCGTTGCGCGTGACCGATGAGGACCGCGAGATCTGTGCGATCTGCCGCAGCACGGTTCAGGCCGCCATCGAGGTGCTGGCCGGCACCCGGCCGGCGCAGCAGCTCGCCCGGCGGCTCGACGAACGCTGCCTCGCGGCCCTGCAGCACCGGGCCGCCCTGACCCGGAGGGTGCCGTGCGGGGCGTCACCGACCGCCGGACGCCTGCACCGCAATCCCGCGGTCCGCTCGGTCCGGGCCTGCCGGGTCTCCGCCGACGTCTATGAGGCCAGTGCCGTCGTGGTCGAGGAACTGCGGGTCCGGGCGGTCGCGTTGAGGCTGGAGCGAAGCAGGCTTGCCTGGCGGGTCACCGTGCTGGAAATCGGCTGACAGCCAGGGTAAGCCGTCCGTGAAAACCCGCTGGGGGTCCGACTCGCGGAACCGAGGAAAGGAGGAGGAAGCAGCAACGAAAGAGGACCGGAGCATGCTCCGGTCCTCTTTCGTTGCTGCGCCGTTCGGGTTGGCTGCCGCAGCTCAGCCGGCAGCCGGTTAGCGCCGTTTCTTCTTGTTGGCGCGGCGCGGCGAGTCCTGCGCGGCCTTGGCCGGGTTGCCGGAGCGGCCGGAGGCCTTGGCCTCGACGCGGGTCTGGGCCGAACCGTCCTCGCCGGGTGCCGTGTACTGCAGCTGGGCCGGCTTTTCGGGCGCTTCCAGCCCGGCAGCCCGGATCTGCGGCTCGTGGTGTTCGGTATGCTGGCCCGCGGCGTCCGCCACGACGACGTCCTCGGCGGGGGTCACCTCGACCTCAAGATTGAACAGGAAGCCGACGCTTTCCTCCCGGATGGCCTCCATCATGGACTGGAACATGATGAAGCCCTCGCGCTGGTATTCCACCAGGGGATCGCGCTGGGCCATCGCACGCAGGCCGATGCCTTCCTTCAGGTAGTCCATCTCATAGAGGTGTTCCTGCCATTTGCGGCCGATCACGGACAGGACAACGCGGCGCTCAAGCTCGCGCATGCTCTCGTGGCCGATGGCTTCCTCGCGTGCCTGGTAGACCAGGCGTGCATCGGAGAGGATCTCCTCCCGGAGGAAGTCCACGGTGATCCGCGACTTTCCGCCGGCCTCGTCGATGAGGTCGCGCGGGGTGACGCTCACGGGATAGAGGGTTTTGAGGTTGGACCACAGCAGGTTGAAGTCCCAGTCGTCGCCGGTGCCCTCCGCGGTGGCTTCCTCGATGAACGAGTTGATGGTGTCTTCCAGGAAGAACTGGACCTTCTCGTGGAGGTCATCGCCCTCGAGGATGCGGCGTCGGTCTCCGTAGATGGCCTCGCGCTGGCGGTTCAGGACGTCGTCGTACTTCAGGACGTTCCTCCGCTGTTCGGCATTACGGCCTTCGACCTGGCCCTGGGCCGAGGCGATGGCGCGCGAGACGAGCTTGGATTCGAGCGCGACGTCGTCGGGCACCGAGCTGTTCATCAGCCGTTCAGCCGCGCCCGAGTTGAACAGGCGCATCAGGTCATCGGTGAGGGAGAGGTAGAACCGGGACTCACCGGGGTCGCCCTGGCGGCCGGAGCGGCCGCGCAGCTGGTTGTCGATGCGGCGGGATTCGTGCCGTTCGGTGCCCAGCACGTACAGCCCGCCGAGGCTGAGGACCTCCTCGTGCTCGTCCTTGACCGACTGCTTGGCCGCTTCAAAGGCTGCGGGCCAGGCCGCTTCGTATTCCTCGGAGTTTTCTTCCGGGTCCAGGCCGCGCTTGGCCAGTTCGGCGACGGCGGTGAACTCGGCGTTGCCGCCGAGCATGATGTCGGTACCGCGGCCTGCCATATTGGTCGCCACGGTCACGGCGCCCTTGCGGCCGGCCTGGGCCACGATCGCGGCCTCACGGGCGTGGTTCTTCGCGTTCAGGACCTCGTGCCGGACGCCTTCCTTGGCCAGCAGCCTGGAGAGGTATTCGCTCTTTTCGACGCTCGTGGTGCCGACCAGGATCGGCTGGCCCAGGGCGTGCCGTTCGGCGATGTCCTTGACCACGGCGTCGAACTTGACGGCCTCGTTCTTGTACACGAGGTCCGGCTGGTCGATGCGCGTCATGTCGCGGTTGGTGGGAATCGCAACGACGCCGAGCTTGTAGGTGCTCATGAACTCGGCGGCTTCAGTCTCGGCTGTACCGGTCATGCCGGCGAGCTTGTCGTACATACGGAAGTAGTTCTGCAGCGTGACGGTGGCGAGCGTCTGGTTCTCTGCCTTGATCTCGACGCCTTCCTTCGCCTCAATCGCCTGGTGCATGCCTTCGTTGTAGCGCCGGCCGGCGAGGATACGGCCGGTGTGCTCATCAACGATCAGCACCTCGCCGTCGAGGATGACATAGTCCTTGTCCCGTTTGAAGAGTTCCTTGGCCTTGATGGCGTTGTTCAGGAAACCGATCAGGGGCGTATTGGCGGACTCGTAGAGATTGTGGATGCCGAGGTAGTCCTCGACCTTTTCAATGCCGGCCTCCAGCACACCGACGGTGCGCTTCTTTTCGTCGACCTCGTAGTCCTCCTCCGGCTTGAGCCGCGTGACGACCTTGGCGAACTCGCTGTACCAGCGGTTCGTGTCGCCCTGGGCGGGGCCGGAGATGATGAGCGGGGTCCGTGCCTCGTCGATGAGGATGGAGTCCACCTCATCGACGATGGCGAAGTGGTGGCCGCGCTGGACGAGCTCGGACTTGTCCCACGCCATGTTGTCGCGCAGGTAGTCGAAGCCGAATTCGTTGTTGGTGCCGTAGGTGATATCCGAGGCGTACTGCTCGCGGCGCAAGGCAGGGTCCTGGTTGGACAGGATGCAGCCGCTGCTGAGGCCGAGGAACCGGTACACGCGGCCCATGAGGTCCGACTGGTATTCGGCCAGGTAGTCGTTCACGGTGATCACGTGCACACCCTGGCCGGCGAGGGCGTTGAGGTAGGCCGGAGCGGTCGCCACGAGGGTCTTTCCTTCACCGGTCTTCATTTCGGCGATATTGCCCAGGTGCAGGGCGGCCCCGCCCATCAGCTGGACGTCGAAGTGCCGCATGCCAAGGGTGCGGGAGGAGGCTTCGCGGACGGCGGCGAACGCCTCGGGCAGGAGGTCGTCGAGCTGCTCGCCGTCGACGTGGCGTGCGCGGAGACGGTCGGTCTCCTCGCGCAGTTCGGCGTCGGTGAAGGTCTGGAAGGAACTTTCAAGGGCATTAATGGAATCGGCATAGTTCCGCAGTTGCCTCAGGGTTTTTTTGTCACCCGTGCGGAGAAGTTTTTCGATAAGTGATGCCACGTGAAGTTGCTCCCAGTCTCAAGCTGCCGAATTCTGGCGTTTTTAGTCTACGGGAGAGACGCAGGGCCGGTTACGCCTGTTCCCTCTGAGCGGATACACCGCTTCCTGCCCCGGATACGGCGTCCGCGAGCGCGGGCGCCAGGTCCCCCTTGGGGGAGACAACGACCCGGTCCAGTTCCAACCACTCTGCCATGAGCTGCAGTTCCGCGGCGAGTTCGACGGCGGTGTCGGCGGGAGCGCCGGGCTCCGCGTGGGCGGCCCTGGCCAGCAGGAGGCCGTTGCCCCGGTCGGCTTTGAGGTCGACACGGGCCACGATCCCGTCGCGCAGCAGAAACGGCAGCACGTAATAGCCGAACCGGCGTTTCGGCTCCGGGGTGTAGATCTCGAGGCGGTAGTGGAAACCGAACAGGGCCTCCAGTCGCTGCCGCTCAAAGACCAGCGAGTCGAAAGGGCTCAGCAGCGCCCGGCCGGTGGCCGTCCGCGGGAGCTTCGCCTCGACGTGCCGGTAGACGGGCCTGTTCCAGCCGGACACTGTGACCGGGAGCAGCGTGCCGGCGTCGACGAGCTGTTCGACGGCGACGGCGGACGCACGCATGGGCGTCCGGAAGTAATCAGCGAAGCACCGCAGCGTGCCGATCCCGTGGGCCCGGGCGGCGGCGTCGATCAGGCGGACCAGCGCGGCCCCCTGGTCCGGCCCGTCGTCCGGGGCGGCGGCGCCGGGATCCACGTCCGGCCGTCCGGGCAGGACCTTGGCGGTGAGCGTATAGCGCCGTTCAAAGGAGTCCGTGCGGGAGGCTGCCGAAATGAGGCCCGCTTCGAAGAGGTGCTCCAGCACCCGCTTCACAACGTTCCAGTTCCAGCCCCAGTTCTCCTGTTGGCGGTCCTCCACATGGCCCAGCCGGGCGGTGAGCTCGGCAGCGGTCATCGGCCGGCCGGCGGTAAGCGCTTCAAGCACCCGGGCGGCGACGCCGCTCCGCAGCTCGGGATCCATGGAGTGCGCCCCCACCCATGCGCGGCTCTGCCACAGGAGCAGGTCCTGGAAATGGTCGGGACGGATAAAGCTGGCCTCGTGGGCCCAGTACTCCATCATGCGGCGCGGGTGCTGCCCGGCCATCCGGTCCAGGATGGTGCGGTCGTAGTTCCCCAGCCGGGAAAAGAACGGCAGGTAATGACTCCGGGACAGCACGTTGACGGAGTCAATCTGGACCAGCTGGAGACGGGCAAAGGTACGGCCCACCGCCCGTGAAGTCACGGGTCCGGCGGGCCGTAATTTGTCCAATCCCTGGGCTGCCAGTGCGATCCGCCGGGCCTGCTTGAGGCTCAGCGATTCCTGCACGTCAGTCCCTTCGTTGGATGGTCAGCACCAGCTTATGCGCTGGCCGGCTCATCCTCGGAACGATACGCAAGGATCTTTTCTTCCAGCGGAGCCTCACCCGGCTCGCAGGTCTGGTCGAGGGAGATCACCCCGTACGTCCACCCGTCGCGGCGGTACACGACCGAGGGCGCCTTGGTCTCCTTGTCCACGAAGAGGTAGAAGTCGTGACCCACGAGTTCCATGTTGTCGACCGCGTCGTCGAGCGTCAGGGATGCAGCGGGGAAAACCTTCCGGCGGATGAGCACCGGCGAATCTCCGGCCGGAATGTCGTTCTCGACGTCGTAGGGTGACTTTTCGGCGGGAGCTTCCTTGGGCTCCTGCCAGTGGTTCGCCTCGACGTAGATGGGCTCGCTGGTGCTCGCCGGCGCGAGCGTTGCCGTCGCCTCGGTGACGGACTTGGGGGTATGCCTGCCGTGGTGGACCTTTTTGCGGTCCTTCGCCCGGCGCAGGCGTTCAAGAAGCTTGTTGTAGGCGAGGTCGAACGCGGCAAACTTGTCCGCGGCGCTGGCTTCGGCACGAATCACGGGACCCCGTCCCAGGACGGTCAGCTCAACCGTGAGCATCTCGTCGGTCTGCCGGGCCTTGGTCTCCTTGGAAACCTTCGCGTCCACCCTCTGGACCTTGTCCCCCAGCGACGCGATCTTCGAGATCTTCTCGTCGGCGTACTCGCGGAACCGGTCGGAGACCGTCAAATTACGTCCGCTGATCATGAACTCCATGGTGCCCTCCAAATGACTTCGGTGACACGACGGCGGCACTTCCTGGGGCTGATCTGACTGACAGTCGAGCCCCTTTCCGAGCCGCTATCGACAGGTACATCTATTCTTGGTACCCATCTCCGACGTTAGTTCATAGCCCCCTCTTATTCATCCTTTTTTGGTTTATTTTTTTCCTTGACGTGGCGGTTCCCCTGCCACCGCACGGTCCGCGGCGCCGATGTCGAGTGTGCCGGGCGGGCGTGTCGCAGCAACGACAACGGCTCCCCTCACCACGGCGCCGGCCGCCCGCAGCGCCCGGGCCGCCTCGGCCACCGTGGCCCCGGTGGTGAGCACGTCGTCAACGATGATGCACGGCCGGCCGTTCACGTTCGGGGCGAACAGCCCGCGGCGGACCCGCATGGATCCCCGCACCCGCTGTGCGCGGTCCCCGCGGCCCAGCCCCTTCTGTCCGCCGGGTGCTCCCCGGGCTGCCGGGAGCCGGTACGCGGCCCCGGGCGGCGGCTTCCCTGCCGCTCCCCCGGTCGTCGTGGCGGCGGCCCGCCGCCCGGTCTTCCGGAGTGCATGGAAGGTCGTGAAGCCTGTGCGCGGCCGGCTTCCCGGGGCCCGGATCCGCCGCATCCTGCCCAGCAGCACGTGGACCGGGCTGAAGCCCCGCTTCCGGTAGGCGCGGCTGCTGGTGGGCACGGGGACGAGCACCAGCCCCGGGGCGTCCCCGGCAGCGGCCCGGACGGCCCGGGCCAGTCCGTGCGACAACACCTCCGCGAGCTGTCCCTGTCCGTGGCTCTTGAAGGACAGGACGGCCTGCGCCAGCTCCGCCCGGTACGCGCCTGCGGCAACGACCGGAAGGAGCACGGAGCCGTCTACATCCATCAGGGCGGGTGCCTGCGCCTCGGCCCGGAACGGCCGGCGCAGCAACAGCCGGACCTGCCGTTCGCAGCCTCCGCACAGTGCCAGATCCTCGGCGCCACAGCAGACGCAGTCCACCGGCGCCGCGAGGGCCAGCACCTCGGCCGCCGCCTCCGCCGCCGCGTCCGCCAGCCGCGCCAGGGGCCGGCGGTAGCTCCCGCGGTGTCCCGCCGCGGCCCTTGCCGTCGTTGCCAGATCAGGGTCGGTGCTGGTACTGACCCGGCGGTCACGGTCACGGTCACGGTCACGGTCACGGAATTCTCTGGAGGTCCTCACAGACACTAGGTTCCCCCTGCCCGGCGGAGGGCAGCAGGGCCGTGGCACGCCATGTGGAAAAGTCGCCCGTGCATTGAGACGCCCGTGACATCTGTTGGGCCCCCGCGCCCGGACGTCCGTGGCCCCTACCCCGGATAGGACGGGTCGACCGGCCCCTTGAGCTGCGGCGACCAGCCGTTGCCGAGCCGCTGGAAGATCCCTTCCGCGGACTGCGCGTAGATCTCCTCCGCGCCGTTCCCGGCGCTGAGCGCGGTGAGTCCCGGCCACGGCGCAAGCTGCAGCGGCTGGGACGAGGTGAGGGAGAGCAGTTCAGGGGTGACGGATTCGCTCGGGGAGCCCTTCATCACGGCCACTGTGGTGTCATCCACCCATACGCCCTGGTCCGGATCGTTGGTCGCCAGCAGGGTCATTGGCACAGTGAGGTCTTTGGGCGTGCCGTCCGCGGCACGGACAATGCCCGCGACCTGGACCTTGGTCTTGCCGTTCTGCTCCGTGAGGACAAGGGCTCGGGTGCCCTCGCGGGAGATCCGGAGCTCCTTGACGGCCCGTCCCGCGAGCCAGGCCGGGGACAGCGTCACCGCGGGAACGCTTAAGCCCTCCGGCACGCCGACGGGCCGGTGCGCGATGATTTCCGTGGCGCCGTTGGCCCCCGGCCCCGCCGTCCAGACCCAGTCGTACCGGTCGAAGGAGGGGCGGGTCAGCGTGGAGCGGGTGGTCAGCGCCCGGGCGGGCTGCCCGGGCACCACGGAGTACAGCGTGCCGCGTCCGGCGTTGAGGAAGGCGGCGGACTGCGAGACGGGAGACTCCGCCGGGGCCCGCGGCCCCAGGGCCGAGACAGGCTGGATGTCCGGAAGCGGCGAGATCCGGTTGTTCTCATACCGGACCAGGTCGTTGTCGCTGACGGCGATCTGACGGGCCGGGACGTTCTTGTCCCGGATCGGCGGCAAAACCGACCCGTTGTCCTCCACGCGCACCAGATCCTGGTTGGCGCGGAGCTCAACGTTGATGACATCGGGCTGGCTGCGGAAAGTCAAGGCAAGCTGGGTCTGCATCCGCAGCCGGTCCTCGTTGGACGCCTCCACGAGGTCCTTGGCCGTGAGGTCCACCTGGGCGGCGCCGGAGACGACCGGGACGGACTCGCGGGCCAGCTTGATGCCGGAGGGGAAGGCGCTGACGACGGCTCCCTTGAGGTACGGGGCCGGACCGCCGAGCAGGGCGCTGGTCATGGCCTTGACGGTCTTCTTCTTGATGAACCACCGGACATCGGGCACCGCGTAGGTGAACGTCGGGTCATAGAAATAGATCGGATAGGCGCCGTAGATGACCTTGAACGTCTCTTCCGGGATCGCCGTGCCGTCCGGGAGTTCCGCAATCCGCCATTCACCGTCCACCTGGGTCAGGGTGGCGGGGATGTTCTCTTTGGTGCCCTCCGGCAGCTGGGTCGCCACCCCGTCCGCGTCGACGGAGTAGGACACATCCAGTTCATAGTTGAAGACGTTTTCGACGCCGGTCGGCACGACGCGTGCGGCGCGGAAGACCAGCGCCCGCTGGTCCGGCTTCCACGTGACCGACGCTGCCTGGGTCAGGTACTGGCGTGCGACCGCGTAGTCGTCCTCGTAGCCGCTGCCGGCGAGGTAGAAGTCCTCGATGACCGCCTCCGGCGCGGCGCCCTCGCGCGGCGCGGACGGGAAGAAGACGGGGGCGTTCTTGGGGTTCCCGGCGCTCTCGTCGGTGCTTTTTCCCACCGGACCCGAGCGGGGGATCTGGGCGCACGCGGTCAGCAGGAACAGCAGGACCGCCAGCAGGGCGGCGGCCGCGCGGGTGGCCGTCCGGGGGGAAGCGCTCATGACCCGTCCTTCGTTCCGGTTTCGGCCGTTCCGGGGATTGCGGCTCCGGTACGGGCCGCTCCGGTACCGGCCGCCCCGGCATCCCGGGTCCCGGCGGCGGACCCGCCGTCGCCGTCGTTCCCGTTGTCGTTATCGGTGCGCGGCGCCGGCGAGTGGTCCAGCAGCAGCATGGTCCGGTCGCTGCCTGCACCCTGAAGTCCGACGTCGACCGGCTCCAGCTGGAGGGGGGACTTCGTGATGGTCTCGCCCTGGCGCAGCGCGAGGGTGAGACGGAAGTTGGCGCCGCCACCTTTCCTCCCCCAGGCCTGGAGCCAGCCGTTGTGGAGTTTCGTGTCCTCGGCGGCGATGGACAGGCCAAGGCCGCTGCCTCCCGTGGTACGCGCCCTGGCCGGGTCGGCGCGCCAGAACCGGTCGAACACGCGGGCCGCCTCCGCGGGGGTCATGCCGATGCCGTGGTCGCGGACGGCGACAGCCACGGCGTTGTCGTTGGCGGCCACGGAGATGTTCACCGGGCGTCCCTCGCCGTGTTCCAGGGCGTTCAGGACGAGGTTGCGCAGGATCCGGTCGATCCGGCGGTCGTCCATGTCCACAATGATGCTGCCCGCGGGCGCGTTGAGGGTGACCTCGGAGCCGTACTCGGCGGCGACCGGGGCCACGCCTTCCATCACATGCGACACAAGCTGCACGATGTCTCCCGGTTCGGCGTCGAGCGTGGCCACCCCGGCGTCGAAGCGGGAGATCTCCAGCAGGTCCGCCAGCAGGGACTGGAAACGCTCCACCTGGTTGTAGAGCAGCTCCGCGGAACGCTTGTTGACGGGGTCGAAGTCGCCGCGCGCGTCGTAGAGCACTTCGGCGGCCATCCGCACGGTGGTGAGCGGGGTGCGCAGTTCGTGCGAGACGTCGGAGACGAACCGCTGCTGCATCTGGGACAGCGTGGCGAGCTGGGTGATCTGCTCCTGGAGGCTGGCGGCCATGTGGTTGAAGGAAGCTCCGAGCCGGGCCACCTCGTCCTCGCCTTTGACCACCATGCGTTCCTGCAGCTGCCCGGCGGCGAGCTTCTCGGAGACCAGCGCGGCATGGCTGACGGGGCTGACGACGTTCCGGGTCACATACCAGGCCACGGCGCCGATCAGCAGCGCCAGCACAGCGCCGCCGGCCAGGAGGACGTTCTGGATCTCGTCGAGGGTCTTTTGGGCCGTGTTGAGGTCATAGATCAGGTAGAGCTCGTAGACCGTGCCATTGAACGTGACCTTGTTGCCGACGGCAATTCCGGGCCGGTCCTCGGTGCCTACCGGGAACTCCGTTGAGGCCCAGAACTGCTCCTTGCCGGAGTCCTGCACGGCCTTGCGCAGTTCGGGCGGAATGACGCTGATGGTGAGCTGGTCCGACGCCCGCGATTCGACCCAGCGGTTGCGGGGTTTGGTCTGTTCGGGCATCGCCTCAAAGACGTACCGCCGCTGGATCACGGAGCCGCGGCCCTCGACGGCGTTCAGGGTGTCATAGACGAGCGTAATGACGCTGGACTGGTCGGTGACCTGGGCGCCGTCGAACGTGTCCTGGATCTGCTTGACGTTGTAGCGCGTCTCCGATTCGGCCTGGACGAGCCGTTCCTGGAAGAGGTTGTTAGCGATCTGGTTGGACAGGTACGCGCCGACGACGGCGAAGGACGAGATCGCCAGCATGAGGGTCGTCAGCACGGTCCGGAACTGCAGCGACCGACGCCACTTCCGGTGCAGGGAGCGCAGCATGTAGCGGATGCCCGGAAGCAGGCGCGACGCGCCGATGCTGACCAGCCGCGCCACCCGCACACCCACGATCCGGGCGCGCTTCACCCAGAGCCGGGTGCGGAAGCGCATGGACTGCCAGCCGTCGGCAAGGCCTGCAAGGCGAGGGGCGGGAGGTGCCGCAGCGGGTCCGGCGTTGCCGGGCGGCGGCGCAGCGGGTCCGGCGGTGCCGGGTCCGGCGGTGCCGGGTCCGGCGGTGCCGGGCTCGGACTCGCCGGCCGGGGCCCGGCTTGCGTCCGGGGCGGCGGAAGCGGGCGCCGTGACGCCCGGTTCGTGGAGGTCAACTGAGGTGCGGGCGGCGTTCTGCGGAGCGCCCCGCTCCTGCGGGGCGCTCACCGGACCGGCTCCGGGGCGGCCGTCCCGCGGTTCAGGAACCTGCTTTGTAGCCGACACCACGGACCGTCAATACAACTTCGGGGGCTTCCGGGTCGCGTTCGATCTTGGACCTCAGCCGCTGGACGTGGACATTGACCAGCCGGGTGTCGGCGGCGTGCCGGTAGCCCCAGACCTGTTCCAGGAGCAGCTCCCGGGTGAAGACCTGCCAGGGCTTGCGTGCCAGCGCGACCAGCAGGTCGAATTCCAGGGGCGTCAGCGAGATGCGTTCGGTGCCGCGGCTGACGAGGTGTCCCGCCACGTCGATGGTCACGTCGGCAATGCGCAGCGTCTCCGGCGCCTTCTGGTCGCCGGGCCGGAGCCGGGCCCGGACGCGCGCGACGAGCTCGGCCGGTTTGAACGGCTTCGGAACGTAGTCGTCGGCCCCGGACTCGAGTCCGCGGACCACGTCCGAGGTGTCCGCCTTCGCGGTGAGCATCACGATCGGCACGTCGGACTCGGCCCGGATCTGGCGGCAGACTTCAATGCCGTCAATGCCCGGGAGCATGAGGTCAAGCAGCACAAGGTCCGGTTTGGCGGAGCGGAAAACTTCCAGCGCCTGCCCGCCGTCAGCGCAGAAGACGGGTTCAAATCCGTCATTGCGCAGCACAATACCGATCATCTCGGCCAGCGCCTCGTCATCGTCCACTACCAGAATGCGTGCCTTCATATGTATATATTCCCCTATTGAAATGGCTTTGTCGTATTCGGCGGCGCCCCGGCATGGCGCCGCAGGCACCCGGGCCGCAGATCCACGCTGCAGCGCGTCGTCCAGCCGGCTGTGACAAACCCCGCTCCGTCCCGCATGCTGTGGACAGGTACACATCACCAGCCAGGAACCCCAGGAGGATTCTGTGAGCACCCCGATCTACCAGCGCGCCCTCGGCACTGACTATGCCCGGCTGCAGCCGGAGCTGCAGGAGTACTTCTCGCTCACACCCGGCTCCGGCCACTACGGTGTCGGCGAGGGTGTGTTTGAGGTGGTCGGCTGCCGGCAGAAGTGGCTCCGGCCCCTGCTCAGCCTCGCCAGCGGAGAGGAGTCCTTTTTCCCGGAGTACGGGGAGGGCATCCGGTTCCGGATCGAGAACCACGCCCACCTGGACCCCTTCGGCCGGTCCAGCCTCACGGCCCGGCGCGAGATCTTCTTCCCGGGCACCACCCGCGTGTTCCACGACACCACAAGCTTCGATGAATCGGGCAGCCGGCACGGGCTGGTGGATTACGTCGGGCGGTACCGGCGGCTGGTCACGGACCTTAACCTGAGCGTCACCGCCGGGGGCCGGCTGCGCGGGGTCTCGGAGGCGTCACGGCTCTTTCTCGGGCCGCTGCGGATTCCCCAGCCCGGCGTCCTCGATGCAAAGGCCTACGCCGAACAGTGGTGGGCGCCGGAAGAGGGCAAGGCCGGGAAGCACCGGATCCAGGTGAAAGTGATCCAGCCGCAACTCGGGCTGGTCCTGGTCTACGCCGGGCACTTCGACTACCGGCTGGAACCGTATCCCGGCGGTGTGGCCGCCCCGGGCTACCTTCCGGAGCACGCGAGGCCGGACCGCTGGGAAGCCCGCAGGTGACGGCGCCGCGTCCGAACCCCAGCGAAGTCCGAGCTGGTTGAGTCCGTCGCGGCACCGCGTCCGGCGCTAGCCGAGCGCGAGCTGGTTGAGTCCGTCGGCCACCTGGGTCAGCCGGGTCAATACCGCTGTCGCGGACGACGGCGAATACCGGGCCAGCCCGTCCGAGGGCGTCACCCGGAGGGCACCTAGGGTCGAGGCCGGCAGTCCCAGCTGGCGCCACGGCCGCCAGACGGTTTCCACGACGTCGGCCACGCGGGGCAGCGCTGCGGCGGGGTTGGAGACGTCCAGGGCGCCGGCCCACAGCCGTTTGCCCGACTCCACCGCGCCGGCGAGCTGTTCCCACTGGCGGGACGTCAGGGCCCGCAGCGGCACGGCAATCCCGTCGGCCCCGGCGGCCAGGATCCGGTCAAAGGGCGCCTCGACTTCCGGGACGCAGACCACAACCTCGACGGCGCCGGCTGCCCGCAGGGCGTCGATGACCAGCTGCCAGGCGTCGGTGGCTTCCCTGCCCGGCACCGAGCGCAGGGTCCGGTATCCGCTGGAGGTAGGAATGGTGCCGGCCAGCACCGACGCGATTTCCGGCTCGTCGATCTGGACGACGATCCGCGCCCCGGGGGCCGCCGCGGCGATCCGGCTGAGGTAGCCGCCGGCACCGGCCGCCAGTGAGGCCGCCAGGTCCCGCCGGGCGCCATGGTCGATAAGGGCACGTTCCCCGTTGTGCAGGTGCAGGCCCGCAGCGAGGCTCAGCGGACCGCGGAGCTGGACCTTGATGTCCTGCGCCGGGGTGTCCTCCGCGCCGATCACATCGGCAAGGATGTTGATGTCGGTGGACAGGGCTGAACGCGCCCGCTTGAAATCCTTCCCGGGCCGGTCCACGATCCGCCAGCCGTAGGGCTGGACGTCCACGGCCAGGTCCACCAGCAGGGACGCTGTCCGGCCGAGCGCGTCGGAGCCGACGCCCCGGTCGGGGAGCTCGGCCAGGAAGGGCAGGTGCGGGCTGCCGAGCTCGCCGCGGATGATCCGCGCGGCCTCGACCGGATCTTCGCCGGGCCAGGGGCCCATGGCGGTGGCGGTGACCTGTTCCGGCTCCAATGGTGCGGCCACGGCTAGGCGGTGGCGGAAACGGCCGGGCCGGCCGCCCCGGGGACATGGCCGGCGGGACCGGAGCGCCCTGAATCCGCGGCCAGGTTTCCGGCGGCCAGGCTATCGGCGGCCAGTGAGGCTTCGTGGTCCTCGGCAATGGCCTCGTGGTGCCGGATGACCTCGCCGATGATGAAGTTGAGGAATTTCTCGGCGAACGCCGGATCCAGGTGGGCTTCCGCAGCGAGCCGCCGCAGCCGCGCGATCTGCGCCGTTTCCCGGCCGGGGTCGCCGGCGGGCAGCTTGTGGGTTGCCTTGAGGAATCCGACCTTCTGTGTGGCCTTGAAACGCTCGGCGAGAAGGTAGACGAGGGTGGCATCGATGTTGTCGATGCTGGAGCGGATCGACAACAGCTCCGCCATCACCGCAGGATCCACCTGACCGGCCAGCGAGCTGGCCCCGGGGTCATAGGAGTCGGCGTCGGGATGAGTCTGGTTCTGCTCGGTCATTGACCCAGTCTAGGGGCACCGGCGCTAATCACTTCTGCTGTTAAGCCGCTGCTGCACGGCCTGCTGCACGGGCTTCGGGTGCGCCGTCGGGTGCCACTTCCCCGGGTGCACGAAGGGACATGCCCGCCGTTCACTGTGAACGGTGGGCATGTCCCCGGGTGCTGTTGCCGGTGCGGCCTAGGCTTGCAGCACGGCGCGGAATTCCTCCCGGCGCCGTGCCTGCTCGTCCGGATCCGGAACCGGCAGTGAGGCGATCAGCTTCTTCGTGTAGGCGTGCTGCGGGTTGCCCATGACCTGGTTCCCGAGCCCCTGCTCCACCATTTTGCCCTTGTAGAGCACGCCCACCCAGTGGGACAGGATGTCCACCACGGCGAGGTCGTGGCTGATGAACAGGGCGGCGAAGCCGAATTCGGCCTGGATGTCCTTGAACAGTTCCAGCACCACGGCCTGCACCGACACGTCCAGGGCCGACGTGGGCTCGTCGGCGATCAGCAGCTTCGGGTTCAGGATCAGCGCCCGCGCCAGGGAGGCACGCTGCCGCTGGCCGCCGGAGAGCTCATGCGGGAACCGGTCGGCGTAGGCGGCCGGCAGCTGCACGGCTTCCAGCAGCTCCCGGGTCCGTTGCCGGGCCTGGGCCGGGGTCGGTTTGGTGTGGATGATCAGGGGTTCGGCGATGCAGTCCCCGATGGTCAGCTGCGGATTGAAGGATGCGGCCGGGTCCTGGAACACGAACCCGATCTCCTTGCGCAGCGGTTTGAAGGTGCGCTCCTTGAGGTTGAGCATTTCATAGCCCAGCACCTTCAGGCTGCCGCCGGTGGTGCGGTTCAGGCCCGCGATGGCCCGCCCGATCGTTGTCTTGCCGGACCCGGACTCCCCCACGAGGCCGAAGACCTCGCCCTCGGACAGGGTGAAGTTGACCCCGTCCACCGCCTTGAAGGCGGGGGTTCCCAGCCGGCCGGGGTACTCGATGGTCAGGTTCTTGGCCTCGACGAGCACCTTGCCGCCCTGGTGCGCCCGCTGGGTCATGCCTTCGGAGGCGGAATTCCGGCCCAGGTGCGGGACCGCGGCCAGGAGCTTCTTGGTGTAGTCCTGCTTCGGCTCGGCAAAGAGCACCCGCGCGGGCGCCTCCTCCACGACATCTCCCTGGTACATCACCACGACGCGGTCGGCGAGGTCCGCCACCACCCCCATGTTGTGGGTGATGAGCACGATCGAGGTGCCGTACTGGTCCCGGAGGTCCCGCAGGAGCTCGAGGATTTCCGCCTGCACGGTGACATCCAGGGCGGTGGTGGGCTCGTCGGCGACGATGAGCCCCGGGTTCAAAGCCAGCGCGGCGGCGATGACCACGCGCTGTTTCTGTCCGCCGGAGAACTGGTGCGGGTAGTAGTTGACCCGTGTCTCCGGGTCCGGGATGCCCACCTTGCGGAGCGCCTCAATGGCGCGGGTCTTGGCTTCCTTGGCGCTGACCCGGGCGCCTCCCCCGTGGCCGGCGTGGGAGCGGATGCCTTCGGCAATCTGCCAGCCGACCGTGAAGACGGGGTTGAGGGCGGTGGACGGTTCCTGGAATACCATGGCCACGTCCCGGCCCCGGATCTGGCGCAGCTGCGCCGGGCTGACGCTGATGACGTTGTTGCCGTTGATCAGCACCGCCCCGGAGCTGATCGCGGTCTCCGGCAGCAGGCCAAGGATGGTCTTCGCGGTGACGGTCTTCCCGGAGCCCGATTCGCCCACGATCGCCACGACCTCGCCGGGGTTGACCTGGAGGCTGACGTCCTTGACGGCGTACACGTCGCCGGCATCGGTGGCGAAGGTGACCTTGAGGTGGTCGATGTCGAGGACCGGGCCGGCGCCGGTGCCGGGCTTGTCGATGTTGATGGTCATGAAATTCTCGCTTCTGCTTCGAGTGCAGCCTGGCCGCCGGTGGTGGAGTCCGGACCGCCCTTGCCGGTGGCAGCCTTCTTGCGGCCCCGCAGGCGGGGGTCGTTGAGGTCGTTGATGCTCTCGCCGACCAGTGTCAGGCCCAGGACGGTGAGCACGATCGCGAGGCCCGGGAATACGCCCGTCCACCAGATGCCGGACGTGGTGTCCGCCAGGGCCTTGTTGAGGTCGAAGCCCCATTCGGCGGCCGACGTCGGCTCAATGCCGAAGCCCAGGAAGCCAAGGCCGGCGAGGGTCAGGATGGCCTCGGAGGCGTTGAGCGTGAAGATCAGGGGCAGCGTGCGCGTGGCGTTCTTGAAAACGTGGAGGCGCATGATCCGGATGTTCGAGGCGCCCACGACCTTGGCCGATTCCACGAACGGTTCCGCCTTGAGCCGGATGGTCTCGGCCCGGATGACGCGGAAGTACTGCGGGATGAAGACCACGGTGATGGAAATCGCCGCCGCGAGGATGCCGCCCCAGAGGCTGGACCTGCCGCCGCTGATGGCGATCGCCATGACGATGGCGACGAGCAGCGGCGGGAAGGCGTAGATCGCGTCGGCAATCACCACGAGGGTCCGGTCCAGCCAGCCGCCGATGTAGCCACTGACCAGGCCCAGGATCACGCCGATGAAGATCGACATGAGCACGGCCACAATGATGACCAGAACGGCGGTCTGCGCGCCCCAGACGACGCGGGAGAAGACGTCGTAGCTACCGACCGTCGTGCCCCAGAGATGTTTCCCGCCGGGCGCCTGCTGCGCCGGGAAGCTGCCGTCGGCGTCGGAAATCTGGGAGAAGCCGAAGGGCGCGATCAGCGGCGCGAAAACCGCGGTCAGCAGGAAGGCCGCGGTCAGGACGAGACCCGCCACGAGCATGCCCCGCTGCAGGCCGACACTCTTATTGAAGTGCGAAATGACCGGCAGGCGCCGGAACCACGGTCCCCGCGGGTCTTTGATGGGTTCAATAACGGCAGTGGTGCTCATATCAGTACCTCACGCGGGGGTCGATCAGCGCGGCGAGAATGTCCACGAAGAAGTTGGTCACGGCCACGATCACTGCGAGGAGGACCACGATGCCCTGGACGGCCACGAAGTCGCGGGCTGTCAGGTAGGTCGCGAGCTGGAAGCCAAGGCCCTTCCATTCGAAGGTCGTTTCGGTCAGGACCGCGCCGCCCAGCAGGACGGCGATCTGGAGACCCATCACGGTGATGATGGGAATGAGGGCCGGTTTGTAGGCGTGCTTGGTGACGAGGCGGTATTCGCTGACACCGCGTGAGCGGCCGGCCTCGACGTAGTCCTTGCCGAGGGTGCCGATCACGTTGGTCCGGACCAGGCGCAGGAAGATGCCGGCGGTCAGCAGGCCCAGGGCCAGGGCGGGCAGGACGGCGTGGGCCATCACATCAGCCAGTGCGGCCATGTTGCCGCTGCGGATGGCGTCCAGCCAGTAGATGCCCGTCGGCGATTCGAGCGCGGTCAGGGCCAGCTCGTTGGCGGGCGTGGCCCGGCCGGCGACCGGGAGCCAGCCCAGCCAGACGGAGAACGTGAGCTTGAAGAGCAGCCCGGAGAAGAAGACCGGCGTGGCGTAGCAGAGGATCGCGAAGACCCGCAGGCCGGCGTCGGGGCCTTTGTCGCGCCGGTGCGCGGCGACCAGGCCCAGCGGAATGCCCACAACCAGGGCCACCAGCAGGGCGTTAATGGTCAGCTCCAGGGTGGCTGCGCCGTAGGTGGCGAGCATCTCCGCGACCGGGCGGTTGTCGGACAGCGTGGTCCCGAAGTTGCCGGTGATGAGCTGGGCCAGGTATTCGAAGTACTGCACAAAGATGGGCCGGTCGTAGCCGGCAGCGGCGATCCGCTCCTGGAGCTGGTCCGGCGGAAGCCGGCCTCCCAGGGCGGCGGTAATGGGGTCACCGGTGGTCCGCATCAGGAAAAAGACCATGGTGACCAGGATGAGGATCGTCGGGAAGATCAGGAAGAACCTGATCAGGATGTAGCGGCCCAGTCCCCCACCGGACGTTTTTTTCTTTATCGGCAGAAGGCCTTCGCCGTCGGTCGGCGGCGCCTCGATAAGTGTTGTCATTGGTACCTAAATGTGTGTTCCGCGAGCCTCGTGAGCTGCGGAATCGGTTGTCCTGTATCAGCACCAAAGGCGGGGCGCCGTGTGGGCGCCCCGCCTCATTGGCTGGTCAGAACCGGATGGGGAAATGTGACCTACTTGGAAATAACACCAAGACGGGTCTTGAAGGAAGCGTCCAGGGTCTGGTCGACACCCTTGACGTCCTTGCCGGCGACCATCAGCTGGGCGCCCTGCAGCAGCGGCAGCGTGGACAGGTCCTCGGAGACGGCCGTCTGGGCCTCGCCGATGACCTTTTCGCGCTCCGCCTTGTCAACGGTAGTCAGCTGCTTGTTGATCAGCTCCGTGACGGCAGGGTTCTCGTAGTGGTTACCCAGGAAGTTGCCGGGGACGAAGAACGGCGTGAGGTAGTTGTCGGCGTCGGAGTAGTCCGGGAACCAGCCGAGCTGGTAGACCGGGTAGGCATCCGCCGTGCGGTCCTTGGAGTAGGTGACCCACTCGGTGGACTGCAGTTCGACCGTGAACAGGCCGGACTTCTCGAGCTGCTCCTTGATCATGGCGTATTCGTCGCCCGAGGACTTGCCGTAGTGGTCCGGGTTGTACTGGAGCTTAATGGTGACCGGAGCGGTGACGCCTGCGTCTTCGAAGGCCTTCTTCGCCTTGTCGAGGCTCGGCTTGCCGCTGCCGTCGCCGTACATTTCCTTCAGCGGCTGGATGGCGCCGACGAAGCCGTCGGGAACGACCGAGTAGGCCGGCAGGTAGGTGCCCTTGTAGACCTGGTTGGCGATCGCTTCGCGGTCGACGACGTGGGCCATGGCCTGGCGGACGGCCAGCGCCTTCGCGGGATCGGCGTCGGCAGCCTTGGCGCCGAACGGCATGGTGTCGAAGTTGAAGACGATGTAGCGCAGCTCGCCGCCCGGGCCCTTGTAGACCTTGACCTTGGAATCCTTTTCCAGGTCGGCGGCGTCGGTGGCCGTCAGGCTGCGGCCGGCGACGTCGATGTTGCCCTGCTGGACATCCAGCTTGAGGTTGTTCGAGTCGGCGTAGTACTTGATCGTGGCGCCGGCGTTGGCCGGCTTGCCGAGCAGGCCCTGGTAGTCCGGGTTGGCCTTGAGGCTGACAAGTTCGTTCTTCTTGTAGCTTTCGATCGTGTAGGGGCCGGCGAACGGCTTGGCCTTGACGATTTCGTCGTCGGACATCAGCTTGTCGGCCGGGAAGACCTCTTCGTCGATGATCGGGCCCGAGTTGGCGGCGAGGACGCCCGGGAAGACCTGGTCGTTGGCGGCCTTCAGCGTGAAGACCACGGTGCTGTCGTCCGTGACAGAGACAGAATCGAGGTTGCCCAGGAGGGACGCGGGGCCGTTGTCATCGGCGATGCTGACAACGCGGTCGATCGAGAACTTCACGTCGGAGGACGTCAGCGCGTGGCCGTTGGCGAACTTCAGGCCGGGCTTGAGCTTGACGGTGTATTCGGTGGGGCTGGTGAAAGAGGCAGACTCGGCAATGTCGGGAGTGGAGTCGGCGGTGCCCGGCTTCGAGTTGAGCAGGAACGGGTAAATCTGGTTCATCACCATGAAGGAGCCGGCGTCGTAGGAGCCGGCCGGGTCGAGGGTAACGACCTTGTCGGTGGTGCCGTACGTAATGGTGCCTCCGCCGGCCGCGCTGCCGGTCGCCGTTCCGCCGCCGGAGGGGCCGGTGCAGGCGGTCAGTGCGAAGGCGGATACCCCGGCGAGCGCGATGGCGCTCTGCAGGGCTTTCTTGTTCATTGCCATCTGTGAACTTTCTGTTCGATGAGTACTAGTGCGCCGCCCGGGATGGATGTTGGTTACGACTCGGGGGCAGAACACTGTCCTGATGGTCTGATTCAACCAGACGACCAACAGGTGAATCGTTACATCTTGTGAGATGAGACACAAAATTTACACGATCGCTCAGAACTCATCATTATCTTCAGGAATCACGGCTGATTTTCGGCAGGGTGCCCAGCTGGCCCCGGAGGCCGCCCGCGCGGCGACGCGGATCCGAAGACGGACGCAAAAAGCCGCACACCGGGGGTGTGCGGCTTTCCGGCGCGGGGACGGGCGGGGACGCCGGCCGAGCGGTCGTCCGATACCGGGTCGGTTATCCGACACCGGGCGGGTCGTCCGATCCCTGGTTGCCTAGAGTGCGGCCCGCTGCAGTGAGCGTGCGGCGTCGATGGTGGCCTGGCCGAGCACACGGCTGCCCTGGTAAAGGACCACGGTCTGGCCGGGGGCCACGCCGCGCAACGGCTCCGTCAGGGTGACCAGGAGGCTGCCGTGCCCGCCGGTGGCGCCGCCGGTGCGTCCTTCGGTGGCGCCGCCGTCCGGACCTTCGCCGGCCGGAACGCCGCCCTCCGCAGGCAGGCGTTCCATCCGCGCCGTGGCCGGCACGGGGTCGCCGTGGGCGCGGACCTGGGCGTAGCAGTCAAATTCCTCGCCGGTGGCCACTTCGGCGATCGGCAGCCCGGCCCAGGAGACCTTGATGCCGCGGATCTCGTCGATGGCCAGGAGTGCCTCCGGACCCACGACAACCTTGTTCTCCTTCGGCCGGATTTCCAGCACGAAGCGGGGTTTGCCGTCGGCGGCCGGGGTGCCCAGCTTCAGCCCGCGGCGCTGGCCGACCGTGAACGCGTTGGCGCCGGGGTGCTCGCCGACCTTCGCGCCGGACTCGTCCACGATGTCGCCGGTGGTCATCTCGATCTTCTCGGCCAGCCAGCCGGCGGTGTCGCCGTCCGGGATGAAGCAGATGTCATGGCTGTCCGGCTTGTTCGCCACCGACAGGCCGCGGCGTTCCGCTTCGGCGCGGACCTCGGCCTTGGACGGCGTGTCCGCGAGCGGGAACATGGAGTGCTTGAGCTGCTCGTGCGTAAGCACGCCGAGGACGTAGCTCTGGTCCTTGGCCCAGTCCGCGGCCCGGTGCAGTTCGGGATTGCCCTCGGCGTCGTTGATCACCTTGGCGTAGTGGCCGGTGCAGACGGCATCGAACCCCAGGGCGATCGCCTTTTCCAGCAGCGCGGCGAACTTGATCCGTTCGTTGCAGCGCATGCAGGGGTTGGGGGTGCGTCCCGCGGCGTATTCGTCGATGAAGTCCTGAACCACATCCTCCTTGAAGCGCTCCGAGAAATCCCAGACGTAGTAGGGAATCCCGAGCACGTCGCACGCCCGCCAGGCGTCGCGGGAGTCCTCGATGGTGCAGCAGCCGCGGCTGCCGGTGCGCAGGGTACCCGGCATCCGGGACAGCGCGAGGTGGACGCCGACGACGTCGTGTCCCGCCTCGACGGCGCGGGCTGCGGCAACGGCGGAATCGACGCCGCCGCTCATGGCTGCAAGAACTCGCATACTGACTTTCTTTGGGGGTCGGGGGTAAGTGCCGGCACCGGCCGCTGCTGGACGCAGGGAATAACACAATGCCCGCCACACCAGTCTATCGCCACGCCGAATTCTCACCCAAAAGACCTTGACGGCGCGGGTGCGCCGCTTCTAAAGTCAATGATAGTCGTTTTAGACTTACCACGGTTGTAGATTCACTGCGGTTTTAGTCTCCCTACCAGGAACGCGTGGCCCCGGTTGTGCCGGCGGCCCCAGGAACCGAGCGCATGATGGCCACTGAGAACATCGTGATCGTGGGCGGCGGACTCGCCGGCGCCACCGCGGCCAAGACCCTCCGCGCCGAAGGGCATGGCGGGCCGGTGATCCTGCTGGCCGAGGAGCGGCACGAGCCGTACCTGCGCCCGCCGCTGTCCAAGGAATACCTGCTGGGCAAGGCCGGCGACGACGCCCTGCCGGTGGTTCCGGACGGCTGGTACGCGGAGAACGGGGTCGAACTGCGGCTGGGCGTCCCCGTCACCGGGATCGATCCGGCCGCCCGCACCGTGGCGTTCGGGGACGGCGGGACGCTGGGCTACGCCTCGCTGCTGCTGGCCACTGGGGCACGTCCGCGGAGCCTTCCGCTGTCCGGCAGCGGCCTGGCGGGGGTCGGGACGTTCCGGACCGTGGATGACAGCCTTCAACTGCGCTCCGGCCTGGCTGGCGGCGGCCGGAACGTGGTGATGATCGGCTCGGGCTGGATCGGTATGGAACTGGCCGCGGCGGCGAGCGCCTACGGAAACTCCGTCACCCTGCTGGGGCTGGAGGACGTGCCGCTGGGCACGGCGATCGGGCCCGAGCTGGGCGGCTTCTTCCGGTCGCTGCATGAGACGCACGGCGTCCGGTTCCGGCTCCCCGCCTCGGCCGCGGGGATCACGGGTGAGTCGGGGCGGGTCACCGGGGTGCTCACGGATGCCGGGGAGGTCCTGCCCGCGGATCTGGTGATCATCGCCGTGGGCGTCGTCCCCGAGGTGTCGCTGGCCGAGGCGGCGGGCATCGCGGTGCGGAACGGCATCCTCACGGACGCGGCGCTGCGGACCTCCGCGCCCGGAATTTTTGCGGCCGGCGACGTCGCCAACGCCCTGCACCCTTTTACCGGCGAGCATCACCGCAGCGAGCACTGGTCCAATGCCCTCAACGGCGGCAAGGTGGCGGGCAGGGCAATGCTCGGCCTGGACGCCGCGCTGGACGCGGTCCCCTATTTCTACACCGACCAGTTCGACGTCAGCATGGAGTATTCCGGGTTCCCGGCACTCACCGCCGGCCCGCCCACGATCCGCGGTTCGCTCGAGGAGAAGGAGTTCATCGCCTTCTGGCAGCGCGAGGGCAGGGTGGTCGCGGGCATGAGCGTGAACTGGCCCCGGTCCGCCAAACCCCAAAAGACCATCAAGCAGCTCATTTCAGCAAAAATCCCCGTGCGCCCTGAGGTCCTCTCTGACCCCGGCGTCCCGCTGGACCGGCTCCTGCCGGAGGCCTGACGGCGATCGGCCCGCCTAGTTTGGCCCGCCTAGTTTGTGCCGCCGGCGTTTGTGCCGCCGGCGGCGTGGCGGGCGACGGTTCCGGCGGTCTGGATGCTGGACTCATGCCCGGCCATGCCGGCCTGGCGCGCGCGGGCGAAGGCGCCGGCCAGCGCTGCCAGCAGCGCATCGACGTCGGCCCCGGTGGAGGAATGCCCCAGGCTGAAGCGCTGGGCTCCCCGGGCGGTGTCCTCGTCCAGTCCCATCGCCAGCAACACATGGGACGGCCGCGGAACCCCCGCCGTGCAGGCCGATCCCGTGGAGGATTCCACCCCGGCCAGGTCCAGCAGGAACAGCAGCGAGTCGCCTTCGCAGCCGGGAAAGGTGAAGTGGGCGTTACCCGGGAGCCGTCCCGCGCCGGGAGCCCCGCGCAGCACGGCGTCGGGCACGGCTGCCCGGACGCCGTCGATCAGCCGGTCCCGGAGCGCGGCGATGCGCGCCGCTTCCTCCGGAAGTCTGGCCGTGACGGCTTCGGCGGCCGCGGCAAACGCTGCGATCGAGGCGGTGTCGAGGGTTCCGGAGCGGACGTCGCGTTCCTGTCCCCCGCCGTGCTGGACCGGGGTCAGTTTCACGGCGCGGCCCAGCAGGAGGGCCCCCACGCCGACCGGGCCGCCGATCTTGTGCCCGGAGATGGACATGGCGTCGAGTCCGCTGGCACGGAAATCCACGGGCACAGAGCCGAACGCCTGGACCGCGTCCGAGTGGACGGGGACGCCGGCCCGGTGTGCCAGTTCGACAATCTCCGCGATGGGCTGGAGCGTGCCGACTTCGTTGTTGGCCCACATCACCGTGACCAGGGCGACCGACGCCGGGTCCCGGGAGAGCTCTGCGGCCAGCACGGCCAGGTCGACGACGCCATCGGCATCCACGGGCAGCCAGCAAACCTCGGCCCCCTCGTGCCGCTCAAGCCATTCGACAGTGTCCAGCACGGCGTGGTGCTCGATGGCGGAGCACAGGATGCGGGTGCGGGCCGGGTCCGCGGCGCGCCGGGCCCAGTACAGGCCCTTGACGGCAAGGTTGTCGGCTTCGGTCCCGCCCGAGGTGAAAATGACTTCGGAGGGATGCGCCCCGGCCGCGGCCGCCAGCACCTCGCGGGCATCCTCGACGGCGCGCCGGGCGCGGCGGCCGGATCCGTGCAGTGAGGACGGGTTGCCGGTCCGGGCCAGTTCGCGGGTCAGCGCAGCCAGGGCCTCCGGGGCGAGCGTGGTGGTGGCAGCATGATCAAGGTAGACGGGCACAGGGCAATTCTACCTGCGGGCACCTCACGTCACTGGTGTAGATTCGAGCGGTGAAAGCGTCCCTGTACCTGGTCCTGGCCACGCTGTTCTGGTCCGGGAACTTCATTGTCGGCCAGGCCGCCGTCGCCTCGATGACCGCCCTTGACCTCACGTTCTGGCGCTGGACCCTGGCGGCCGTGCCGCTGCTGCTCCTGGCCCACTTCGTGGAGAAACCCGACTGGAGCGCGGTCCTGCGCCGCTGGCCGGTGCTGCTGCTGCTGAGCGTGCTCGGCATGAGCGGTTATACGCTCCTGCTGTACGGGGCGCTCGGCCACACCTCCGCCGTGAACGCCGCCCTGATCACGGCGGCCAACCCTGCCCTGATCGTTGTGCTGGCCATCGTGCTGCTCGGCGAGAGGACGACACGGCTGGGCTGGCTCGGCATCTGTCTTGGCCTGCTTGGCGTGCTGCTGGTACTGACCCGCGGCGAGCTGCAGCGTGCCCTGAGTTTTTCCCTGAATCTGGGTGAGCTCATGATGATCGGCGCGATCATCGTCTGGGGCCTCTACACGATCATCGCCCGCAGGCTGGGCATCCCCGCCATCACGGCCACCGCCGTGCAGGTGGCGATGGCGACAATCACGCTGGCGCCCTTTGCTCTCGCCCTGAATGTGCGGCTTCCGGAGACGCCGTCCGAAGCCTGGTCGCTGGCATATATCGTCGTTTTCCCGTCGCTCGGCGCCTACCTGTTCTGGAATATCGCGCTCAAGACCACCCCGCCCGGGACCGCCGGGAACTACCTCAACCTGATCGTTGTGTTCACGGCGGTCATCACCGTGACCCTGGGGACGCCGCTCACGCTGGTCCAGATCGCCGGCGGCATCCTGGTGATTGCGGGCGTGTTGCTGACCGGTCGGAACGGGCAGCCGAAACCCGTTTTGGCCGCCCCGCCGCGCCTTGCCGCCTAGGCTCCGGGTTCCTGGGGCCCGATCCGGGCGCAGCACTGCGCCGGCCGCGCGGTTCCCTGCGCGCGGAGGTCTTTGATGTCAAGCGCTTGGACCCTGTCCGGGTCGATGCCGCAGCCTGCCGCGGCCCCGGCCAGGAAGGCACCGTTCATGGCGCAGACCACCTCGGTATGGCCTTCGGCGATGCGGTGGAAGGGACAGTTGAGCAGCACCAGGCCTCCCGCGCCGTCGTCCTCGGGACGGTAACCCTCAGCGGCGAGGAACCCGGCGAACGCGGCTCCCCCGGCTGGTGCGCCGGGATCCGCCGGCCCCGCCGCCCCGCCCGCGGTCCGGGCGGCGGCCTCCCCCCGCGTGTAGGCGGTGCGCAGCAGCGCGTCGCGCGCGTTACCGCCGCCGGCCGTTGACTCCTCAATGGCCGAGACGAGCAGCTCGGCGGCGAGATCGTAGTTCCGGTCCGGCACTGAGGCCGCGACCTCCCGGACAGCTGCCAGATACAGCTTGGCCGGGCGGCCCGAACCGGGCCCTCCCCTGCCGCCCAGTTTCCGGAACTCCACGGCCAGGAGCCCGTCGTGCACCAGCCGGTCCAGCTGGAAGGACGCCGTGCTCCTGGGTAGCCCGAGCGCACCGGCGGCATCGTCGCGGCTGACCGCGCACCCCGCCGAGGCGACGAAGTCGAACAGCTTCCGGCGGCTCTCGTCGCCCAGGGATGCGACGGCCGCGATCCTGCGGTTCCAGGGGGTTCGGATCATGGATTCAGCCTAACTCTAAAAACAAGATTCATTGCTTAATCATCCCGGCACTTCTAAAATCAAGCTATCTACTTTTAGAAGGAGTTTCCCATGAAATCCTCTGCAGCCCTGAACACCTCGGCCGGCCCCCTGACATCGGCTCCCGAGCGGCAGGCATTCCTGCTGCTGCGGACGGTCTTCACCGTCGCCCCCGTGATCTTCGGCCTGGACAAGTTCACCAACCTGCTCACCGACTGGACCATGTACCTGGCGCCCGTCGTCACGGATGTTGTGCCGCTCCCGGCGCAGACCATCATGTACGTGGTCGGCGTGGTGGAGATCGTCGCCGGCCTGGCAGTGGCGCTGAAGCCGCGGTTCGGCTCGCTGCTGGTCGCGGCCTGGCTCCTCGGAATCATCATCAACCTCATCGTGCTGGGCGGCTTTTACGACGTGGCACTGCGAGATTTCGGCCTGCTGGTCGGGGCGCTGGCCCTGAATCGGCTCGCCCAGCCAAAGCAGCAGTGAACGCGCTGGACTCAGCCGGACGGGGGAACGACGGCGATCCACGCTTCGGCGTCGGCCCGCGCCGCGGCCAGGGTCGCGGCGTCGGGGCACGAGGCGGACACGTACACGGACGAGCCCGCAGTGCTGAACAGCCGCGCGTAGATCGCCGTGGCCCGGGCGCCGGGGCGCTCTCCGCCCGTGTACACAAGCACCTCGACGCGCGGAGCCGGTTTGCCGGGTTCTCCGCCCCAGCGCAGGGTCTCCGGTTTCAGGTAGGCCGGAAGGATGCTGGCGTCGAGGTACTGGAAGAGCGCTTCCGTGGACGCCCTGTCGTCTCCGGACACGGCGAGGGCTGCCTGGTTGCTCCGGACCTTGGCCGCGACCACACAGCCGTCCTCCTTGACGTACTCGCTGGCTCCGGCCACGTTCTCCTTGCCCGGCGTCCACCGCGGCACATCGCGCAGCCCGTCGGACAGCCCGACAGGCACGCCGGCCGCCAGCGTGCCGCCGGCGGCGAAGGGCATGTCCCGCGCCGCGACTGCGGCGGCGTCGTGGCCGGGAGTGATGGTGGGCGTGGCCAGGGTCGGGGTCGCCGGCGCCGCCTTCGGTGCGGACGGGTCCGGAACGCCGACGCTGCAGCCGGCCAGCGCGGCCGCGACGGCGAGCGCCAGGAACGTGCGTTTCCCCCGCTGTCCGCGAAGGGCGCAACGGGGACCGGGGCGCGTGCCACTCATTGCCGTGACGCCGGTTTCCCGCTTGCTTCCCATGCCTGGCTCCGCCCCAATCCGCCCTGCCGGCTCCGCATTCCGGCCCGGCCCCCGCACGAGTCTAGACTCCCGCCGCGAAAGCATCGCCGGGCGACCCGGCCACCAGCCCCCATCCCAGGCTAAGCCAGGACCCATGACCCAGGAGCCGGCCCCCGGCCCCCGGGGCTAGGCCAGAACCCGCACGGCCCCGGGAACCACCTCGACGGTGAGAGGCAACGGCCCGATCCGCTCGCCGTCCGCATAGGCCACCACCGAGTCCGCGGACAGCTCCACCGTGCGGACCCGCCGGATGTGCACGGCCGGATGCCCGAGGTGGCCGCCGGAAAAGACCTTCGGAAAAACCGTCAGCAGGCCCAGCCGGGACAGCGGGCCGACAATAAAGAGGTCCAGGTGGCCGTCGTCGAGCACGGCGTCAGGCGTGATCTTCATGCCGCCGCCGATCGATTGGCCGTTGGCGACCGCAATCAGCATCGCGTCCTGCTGCCAGCGCTCGCCGTCGGCCGTCACGGTGTAAGTGATCGCCCGGAACGAGGCGAGTTCGCGGAGCATGGCAAGGAGGTAGCGGGCCCGGCCGCGGGGCCACCGCCAGGCGTTGGCCCGTTCGTTGACGGCTGCGTCGAACCCCGCGGACACCACACCGGCAAACCAGCGGGACGTCCCGGACGACGAGGCCCGTCCGGCGTCGATCAGCCGCCCGCCGGAGGCCAGGGCAGCGAGCACCGCCGCGCAGGCGCTGTGAACCTTGTGCGCCGGCACGCCGAGCGCCCGTGCCAGGTCGTTTCCGGTGCCGGTCGGGACAATCCCGAGCGGGACCGTGCCAAAGGGCAGGCCCGATCCGGCGAGGGCATTGACTCCGAGATGGACCATTCCGTCGCCGCCCACCACCACCAGCGCGTCGACTCCCGCGGCCAGGGCCTTGTCCACGGCCCGTGCCAGCGCGTCATAGGAGTCCTCGCACAGGACCAGTACCTCCGCCCCGGCGGCCCGGAAGTACGCGGCGGCTTCGTTGCCGGCGTGCCGCCCGCGGCCAAAGGAGGCCCGCGGGTTGACGGCGAGGGCGATCATCATGCGCTGAATTATGCCAGTGGCCGGGAACCTTCCGTGCCGGTACGCTCGTTCTTCCCCATGCCGGTTAAACTGGCCACGCCGGACGTCCAGGATGGGCTGGCACCACCGAGGCAAAGGATTCTTGCTTGACGCAGGGCAACAGCTCGCATTACCAGGTCCTCCGGATCCCCGTCACGGCGACGGAAAAGGAAATCAAAGTGGCCTACCGCAAGGCCGCCCGCACCGCGCACCCCGACCACGGCGGAGACCCGGCCGCCTTCCGGCGCGTCACGCTCGCGTACGAGACCCTGATCGATGCCAAGAGCCGGGCCGACTACGACCGGTCCTACGGCAGCGGCGTCGGCACCTTCGCCGGGCCCGCCCCCGACGAAGGGGCCCACTTCGATGCCCCGGCGGCCGGCAGCCGCGCCTCGGCCAATGTCCGGCGCCCCAACACGCCACGGAACACGGCCTCCGACGCCGCGGTCTACATCCCGCCCTTCGAGCAGTACGCCGGGACGGGCGAGGTGCCGCTGATCCCGGAGAGCCTCGCCAGCCAGCAGGTCCACGGGCTGCCCCGGAGGCGCGGCATCTTCGGGGCCGAGGCCCGGATCCAGCGGGAGATGCGGACAGTGCAGCTCATCAGCCGGCAGATCCTCCCCGCCATCCCGGCCGCACGGCTCATCAACGGGCTGCAGTCCCCGGCGGACAACAGCCACATCGACCACGTCGTGCTCGCCGGCTACCGCATGGCAATCATCGGCTCGATGCTGCTGCCGCCGGGGGCCTATGCCTGGAACGGCAGCGCCCTGACCCACGGCGGACGGTCCATCGCACCGCCCCAGCTGGCCCACGTGGTGCGCCGGATGCAGGACATCTTCCCGGAACTGAACGTCACCGGCTGGACCGTGGTCCACAGCACGGACGGCAACCTGCACGAGCCGGTGATCGACCGGCACCGCCGCTCGGGGGCGCACGAGACCGTGCAGGTGGTCAACGCCGCCGGGCTCGCCCGCGGGCTCAAGCAGTTCCTTAGTTCCGGCCCGGCCCCCAACACGGTCATCGTCCCGGTGCTGGCCCGGCTGCTGCGCGGGATGCACTAGCAGGCTCGCTAGGATGGGACCGTGTTCCGCATCCTCTTCCACGCCCCAGAAATCCCCGGCAATACCGGCAACGCGATCCGGCTGGCCGCCATCACCGGGGCCGAGCTGCACCTGGTCGAGCCCCTGGGCTTCGATTTCTCCGACGCCAAGCTGCGCCGGGCCGGCCTCGACTACCACGACCTCGCCGTCGTGACCGTCCACCCGGACATCGGCGCGGCCTGGGCCGCCCTCGCTCCGGAGCGCGTGTTCGCGTTCACCTCCGACGGCGAGGCGTCCTACACCGACATCAGCTACCGGCCCGGGGACGTCCTGCTGTTCGGCCGGGAATCGGTGGGCCTGCCCGAGGAACTCAAACACGACCCCCACGTCACGTCCCGCGTCCGGCTGCCGATGCTGCCCGCGCTGCGCTCGCTGAACCTTGCGAACGCGGCCTCGATCGCGGTCTACGAGGCGTGGCGCCAGAACGGATTTGCCGGCGCCAGGCTTTAGGCACCGCAACTTTTCCCCCGCCCGCCCCATCCGGGTGCCCGGCCGTCCCGAATCACTGCTGAAGCCCAGTTCCATCCACGGGCGCAGCGTACGGGGAAGGGAGCGAGGAGCGGCAGGTGACAACCATGCAGGTGGATAGATGTCCATCCCGGCGTGTTGCGGGCGACCACGACCCCGCAGCATCACGCCCTGACCCGCGATCGGCGGCGGGCACCTTATGCTTGAAGGTGATGGACACTCCCAACGCCCCGATTCCCGAGGCCGCCGCTCCCCCTGGCACGCCGGCCGATGTGAACCGCCGCCTCGGCGCACTGCTGGAGCAGATTGCCGCCGGCGACCAGGCAGCCTTCGCCGAGTTCTATGAACTCACCTCCCGGCGCGTCTTCGGCATGGCCCGGCGGGTACTCATCGACGTGGAACTCAGTGAGGACACCACCCAGGAGGTCTTCCTCCAGGTCTGGCAGAACGCCTCCAAGTTCAACCCCGAGGCCGGCAGCCCGCTCGCCTGGCTGATGACCATCTCGCACCGCAGGGCCGTGGACAAGGTCCGTTCCTCCCAGTCCTCCACCGACCGGGAAGCGAAATACGGCGCCAGCAGCCAGGACATCGACCACGATTCGGTCTCCGACGAGGTCGGCAGCCGGCTGGAGGCCGAGGCTGTGGTCCGGTGCCTGGCGACGCTGACCGATACACAACAGGAATCCGTGCGGCTGGCCTACTACGGCGGCCTCACCTACCGGGAAGTCGCAGAAAAGCTCAACGCTGCGGTCCCCACCATCAAGTCCCGCATCCGCGACGGACTGATCCGACTGAAGACCTGTCTGGGGGTGAGTTGAGATGACCGACACAAACGCACAGAACAGCGGCCGCGTCCCCGGCGGCTTTGCAGCCGATATCGCCACGGACCTCGCCTCGGGACGCGCGGCAGACCTCGCCGAGGTGTACGCCCTGGACGCCGTGGACGACGCCGACCGCGCGGCCATCGAGGGTTACCTCCTCTCGGCTCCGCAGGCCGAACGGGCCGCCTTCAATGAGCGCGTCCGTCAGGCCCGGGAGACCCTCGCGACCAGCTTCGCCGCCGAGGAAGAGCCGCCGGCCGGCCTGCTGGACCGGATCATGGCGTCCCTGCCCAGCCAGGACGCCCCGGCAGCGCCGGACGCCCACGCGGTCCACGGGCCGTCGGCGGTCCCGCCGGTCGTCGCCCGTCCCGTCCGGGAGCCCTCCGCGCCCGCTGTCACCGACGAACTCGGCGACGCCCGCAAGCGCCGGGAGGAACGACGCCGGCCGCAGGGTATGCGCGGCTGGCTCGTCGGCGTGGCGGCCGCAGCCATCATCGCCCTGGGCGGGGTCGGCGTCGGGGCCTACGTGGCGAACCAGAACGATCCGCTGAATCAGGTCCTGCAGGCCGGCGATGTGCGGCAGGCGACTGTCAACGTCACCGGCGGCGGCACGGCGACCGTGTCCGTCTCGCCGTCCAAGGACGCGATCGTCGTGAAGATGAACGACGTCCCGCCGCCGCCCGCCGGCAAGGTCTACCAGATGTGGCTGATACCCAAGGACGGCTCGGCCCCGGTGTCCCAGGGCCTGATGGACGCGGAGGCGTTATCCAAGCCGGCCGTCGTCAAGGGCATCAGCACGGCGTCAGCCCTCGGCATCACGGTGGAACCGACCGGCGGATCGGCGTCGCCGACCACGCCGACCGTGGCCGCGGCCCCGCTGGGAGCCTAGGGCCGGGGCCACGCCCCAACCCACGCACCACAGAAGCCGGGCAGGCCGTGGACCTCCTGAAGGGTCCACAGCCTGCCCGGCTTTTATGCTGCCTCAGCTACATGGCGGGTTCGGCTACGGCCTGCCAACGTCGCCGCAGGGCTCCCGGGCGCCGCGGCATCCGGCGTCGAGGTCGAGCCGGTCGATAATTTCCTGCGCTTCGTCCGCAGGTGCCGAGCTGACGCTGAGGGTGATGAAGTTTTCGTCCGCGGTGGGGGCCTCAAGCGCCTCGAACTGGGACTCCAGCAGGGACGGGGGCATGAAGTGCCCGTGCCGGGATGCCAGCCGGTCCGAGATCCGGTCCCTGCTCCCGTCGAGGAACACGAAGACCACACCGTCGCCGCGCAGGACATCCCGGTAGCGCTTCTTGAGTGCCGAACAGGTGACGACGCCGGGGATGCCGGAGTCTGTGTGCTGCCGGATCCAGCCGGCGATGCTTTCCAGCCAGGGCCCGCGGTCGGCGTCGGTCAGGGGCTGCCCGGCCTGCATCTTCGCCACGTTCGACGCGGGGTGCAGATCATCGCCTTCCGCAAAATCCCAGCCCAGCCGGCTGGCCAGCAGGCCGGCCACGGTTGACTTTCCCGATCCGGAAACGCCCATGATCACGAGCACGGGGTGCTGCGCAGTCTTCGCCATCAAAGCCTGTCTTCCTCAAATAAATATGATTTAAACACCAGCTTATGGGAGAGGGCAGCCCGGGGGCAAGGGCTAGAACCCGGCGATGGTCCCCGCTCCGTTGACTGTGACGACGTGGAACGCCTCCGCGCTGCGGCCGGACGGGAGGCTGCCCCGTTCCGCGGTCCGGAGCATCAGCCCGCGGACGGTGCGGTCCATGGCCTCGATGTCCGGGTGCTGGCTGACGTGGATATGGATCGCGGCGAGCTTGGCTGCGACGTGTTCGGTGACGTCGACGACGTGGTTTTCGCGTTCCTCCGGCCCGGCGTAGAGCCACAGCCACGGCAGTTTGTATGCCTCCAGCCCCGCCTCGGCCAGCTCGGGATACGCGAACGGGTTCTCCAGCGCCGGATACACCGCCCGGGTCACCGCCTCCCCCACCGCCAGATGGTCGGGGTGGCTCTTCTGGATCCGGTTCCAGTTCCGTTCCGGGTGCATCGAGAGCACGACGTCGGGGCGCAGCCGGCGGATCAGCCGCACCACCTCCCGGATCACGGCGTGCGAGGGCTCAAGGTAGCCGTCGCGCTCGTGCAGGTAGTGGATGTCGGTCACTCCGACGAGCGCGGCGGCACGTTGCTGTTCCTCGTTCCGCAGCCTGACAATCTCGTCCCGTTGCGCCGGATCAAAACCGCCGGCATCCCCGTCGGTCATGATGCAGTAGCTGACCTGCACCCCCGCGGCGGTCCAGGCCGCGATTGTGCCCGCGGCGCCGAAGTCGATGTCGTCCGGGTGCGCGGCGAAACAAAGCACCCGCTCGATCCGGTGGTGGTCCGGATCGAACGGGCTGCGCGCCTGTGCGGCGAAGGTGTTCAAGGAATCAGCCCTTGCGTTTCTTGATCTCTGCGGTTGCCTGCGGCAGGACCTGGAAGAGGTCCCCGATGATGCCGAAGTCGGCGATCTCGAAGACCGGCGACTCGGCATCCTTGTTCACGGCCACAATCACCTTGGCGGTCTGCATGCCGGCTTTTTGCTGGACGGCGCCGGAGATGCCCGCCGAGATGTACAGCTGGGGGGACACGGTCTTGCCGGTCTGGCCGATCTGCGCGTCGTGGCCGATCCAGCCGGCGTCCGTGGCGGCGCGGGAGGCGCCGATGGCGGCACCGAGGGCATCGGCCAGCTCTTCCACCGGGCCGAAGTTCCCGTCGACGCCGCGGCCGCCGGCCACCACAATCCGCGCCTCTGCGAGGTCCGGGCGGCCGCTGGCGGCCTTCTCGTTGCGGGCCGTGATCCGGGCCGAGGCCGCGGTGGCGGTCTCCGGCACCTCGACGGTGACGGTTCCCGGCGCGGTGCCGGTGACGGCGGGTTCGGGGGTGATGCTGTTGGCTTTGACGGTCAGGACCGCGACCGGCGTTGTCGCCTTCGCCGTGGTGGTCCAGGAGCCGGCCAGCACGGACTTGTGCGCGGTTCCGTCCGGGTCCACGGCGACGACGTCGGTGATGACGCCGGCACCGAGCTTGATGCCCAGTCTCGCCGCGATTTCCCTGGCCTCCGCCGAGTTCTCGGTCAGCACGACCGTGGCATGGGCGGTCAGCACGGCGGCGGCCAGGTAGGAGGCCTTGGGGCCGACGAGGTAGTCGTCGAGGTCCGCCGCGGAGGGCCGGTACAGCGTCTGGGCGCCGTAGGCCCCCAGCGTCGCCGCGACGTCGTCGTGCAGCTCGCCGTTGAAGGCGACCGCCGGCTCGCCCAGGGACCGGGCAATGGTGAGCAGCTCCAGGCTGGCCTTCTTCAGGGCCGGGCCGGGGTTGTCAATGAATACAAGCACTTTTGCCATGTCTGGGAATCCCCTTAGAGCAGCTTCTGGGCGGCCAGGAACTCGACCAGCTTGATGCCGGCGTCGCCCTCGTCGGTGATGATGGTGCCGGCGGTGCGCGCCGGGCGTACCTCGGCGGCTTCGACGGCGGTCCATGATCCGGACCGCCCGACCTGTGCGGGGTCGACGCCGATGTCCGCAAGGCTCAGCGTGGTGATGGTCTTCTTCTTCGCCGCCATGATGCCCTTGAAGTTCGGATAACGCGGGTCGTTGACCTGGTCCGTGACCGAAACGAGGGCGGGCAGGGTGGCCTCGACCGTGTCCGCGTGCGAGTCGCCGTCGCGGCGGGCGGTGAGTTTGCCGCCGTCGAGCTCCAGCGAGGACGCGAACGTGACCTGCGGAAGGTCGAGTCGCTCAGCGAGCTGGGCCGGGACCAGGGACGTTTCGCCGTCGGTGGAGGCCATGCCGGTGATGACGAGGTCTGCGGGGGTGTCCGCGCCGAGGTGGCGGATGGCGGCGGCCAGTGCCAGCGAGGTGGCCGCGGCGTCGGACCCGGCCAGCGCCTCGTCGCTGAGGTGGACGCCTTCGGTGGCGCCGATCTGCAGGGACTTCTTCACCGCGTTGACCGCACCGGCGGGACCCATGCTCAGGGCAATGACCTTGTTGCCGGCCGCTTCGCCGCCGCGGGCCTCGATCAGCTGGAGCGCGGCTTCGAGCGCGTACTCATCCAGTTCGGACAGGATGCTCTCGGAGCGGTCCGCCGTGTTGCCCTCGCCCGTGAGGTGTCGGTCGAACTGGGCGTCAGGGACGTGCTTGACCAGCACGATGATCTTCAATGTCTCTTCCACTGTGTTTACAGCAGCCTTCCATGCGGGTGGACAGCCAGCCGGGTGGGGTCGTGGCCACGGAACGCCCGGGGGTGCCGGGTTGATCCTAGCTAACCACATCGGGGGGCACGGCCACGGCTTGGGTTAAGGCCTGTGTCAGGGCTGCGCCGTGCGGGCAGGTGCGCGGCACGCCGCAGGCCGGGCGGCACCTGAGGGTGCCGCCCGGCCTGCGGATGGTGGCGCCGTGCTCTGTTCCTACTGCTCGGCGGCCGCGCCGAGGGTCACGTCCAGCTGCTGTTCCTTGCCGTCGCGGAGGACGGTGACCTTGACCGAGGCCCCGGCGGGCTGCTCGCGCACGGCCGCGGTCAGCTGGTTCGGGTCGCTGATCGTGAGGTCCTGGAACTTCGTCACGACGTCGCCGACCTTGACGCCGGCCTTGTCCGCGGCGGAGCCGGGCTCCACCGTGGCGACCTCTGCCCCGATGGAGAAACCGGAGGCCGAGGAGCTCGCGGTCTTCTGCTTCACGCTGACGCCGAACTGGCCGTGGGTGGCCTTGCCCGTGCTGATGATCTCCTGGGCGACCCGCTTGGCGTGGTTGATCGGGATGCTGAAGCCAACCCCGATGTTGCCGCTGCTGGCGGAGTCGCCGCCGGCGGAGGCGATCGCGACGTTCACGCCGATGATCTCACCCTTTGTGTTGACCAGGGCACCGCCGGAGTTGCCCGGGTTGATGGCGGCATCGGTCTGGATCACGTTGATCGAGATGCTTCCCTGGTTGGTGGTGCTCTGGCCCTGTCCGCCGTCCGGCGGGGCGAACTGGAAGCCTTGGTCGCCGCCCTGGGGGTTGTCGGCGCCTTCCTTGGGCGCGGCCGAGGAGGCAACACTGATCGTGCGGTTCAGGGTCGAGACGATGCCGTCGGTCACGGTTCCCGTGAGGCCAAGGGGCGATCCGATCGCGACGGCGGTATCGCCGACGTTCAGCTTGCCGGAGTCGCCCAGGACTGCCGGGACCAGCCCGGAACCGTTCTGGATCTTCACCACGGCGAGGTCGGACAGCGGATCAGTGCCGACGATCTCGGCGCTGTAGACCCGGCCGTCGCTCATCCGGACTTCGATCGCGGCGTTGGCCGCCGTGCCGTCGAGGGTGACGACGTGGGTGTTCGTGAGGACATGGCCCTCGCCGTCCAGGATGATGCCGGAGCCCGTGCCGCCCTCGCTGCCGCTGGAGGCCTTGATGGTGACGACACTGGGGGTCGCCTTCACGGCGGCCGCGGTGATGGCGTTCACGTCTTCGCGGTTGTTCACGATGACAGGGCCGGCCTGGCTGCTGCTGCCGGATCCCGTGGACATGATGGCCGGGTCCTCCAGCAGCTGTGTGGCGCCTGCGACGACGCCGCCGCCGACCAGCCCCGCTGCGAGGATGCTGGCCACGAGGGTGGGGACGCCGAAGGCAGCCTTGCGCTTCGGGGCGTGGGCCGGGTTGGTCGCATACGGCGACCCGGGCTGGTTGCTCCCGTAGCCGCCCTGCTGCTGGCCGTAGGGCCCCTGGGCGTACTGCGGGTTGCCGTGCTGGTCACGCGTCGGCTGGTGCTGGCCGAAGGCGGAGTTTCCGGCCGGCGGGCCGTACCCGGGTGCGGGCTGGGCGGGCTGACCCGGGGCGTGGCCCTGCTGCGGGTGTTCCTGGTGTGCACCGAACTGCTGCGTCTCCGGCGCCGGGGGACGGCCGTAGGACGGCTGGTGCTGCGGGTAGACCGGCTGCGGGGGGTTGTCCGCGGCCTGGTCCAGCCGGAGCGTCGGATTCTCGTGGGCTGAGTCCGGCGCGGGGGCAGCCTGCGGGACCCCCGGAGCGCCCTCGTTCGGCGTGGCCGGCTCGCGGTTCTCTGGTGTCGCGCCCTGCGCTGGGTTCTCAGTCATAAGACTTCCTTTCATCCTCGTCTCTATTAACTATGGACGATCTCACTGATACTAGGGCGCACGTTTGCTGGGAGATTGCTGGACACCGGAAGCGCCGCGTCGGCCGTTGCTCCGAGGGGTTCAGCGCTTTTCGCTGGTGGCATATTCCCGCCGGTGGACGGCCTAATGGGTGCACCATAGAATCAAATGGAATCGCCACAGCGACCTGCGGCTTTACATCTGCGTGGGGGCGCTGCTGCATTCTGTGACGACCGGTTCGGCCCGAACTGGTCGCAGAAGTGCTGAAGGGTTGCACATGCGGTCTACCTATAAACGTCTCCTCGCCGTTCTTGGCGTCGTCGGACTGCTGGCGCTTCCTGCCGCTCCGGCCCTCGCCGAAGATCCGGTGACCCTCGACCCCGTCACAAAGGTCGTCGACTCCGCCGGGGTCCTGGGCGACCGGAGGGGCGAAGTCGAACAGGCCATCAAGCAGCTCGGCGCCGACCACGCGATGACGTACCACGTCGTCTACGTGGACAGGTTCGAGAACCCCACCGACCGGTATGAGTGGGCCAAGGAGGTCGCCGACACGGCCAGCCTCGGTGCCAATGCCATGCTGCTGACAGTTGCCACGGACACGCGGCAGTACCTGTTGAGCAAGCCGTCCAACAGCAAGATCACGGACGCCCAGCGCGACACCATCGTGACCAGCGCGGTTGACCCGAACCTGCGCAATGGCGACTATGCCCAGGCCGCCATCGACAGCGCCGCAGCCATCGGCGATGCCGCCGGCGGAGGCAAGGGCACCGTCCCGTCCGAGGGTGGCGGCGCCGGCAGCGCCGTGCTCGTGGGCGTGGGCGTCGTTGCCGCGGGCGGAGCGGGTGCCTACCTGTATCTCCGCAACCGCCGGAAGAAAGCCGCCGCGGGGGCGCAGGCAGGCTACGGCACGCAGGGCGCCGAGCTGGATCCGCTGGCCGGACTCACCGTCGAGGAACTGCGCCGCAAGAGCGGTTCACTCCTGATTGAGGCCGACGACGCCATCAAGTCCAGCGAGCAGGAGCTTGGCTTCGCGCAGGCACAATACGGTGATGCCGCCGTCGGGAACTTCACGAAGGCCCTGCAGGACGCCAAGGGCCACATGTCGGAGTCCTTCAAACTGCAGCAGCAGCTCGATGACCACATCCCCGATACCGAAGAGCAGCAGCGGACCTGGCTCGGTGAGATCATCCGCCGTTCCGAGGCGGCCCTGGCCTCCCTGCAGGAGCAGAAGGCCGACTTCGATTCACTGCGCGAGCTGGAGAAGAATGCCCCGCAGGCCCTGGCCGCGGTCAGCGCCGGCGCGAGTGAGGCGGAGGCCAAAATCGCCAGCGCCGAGCGGTCCCTCGCCGAGCTGCGCGCCAAGTACGCCGAGAGTGCCCTGGTCCAGGTGGGCGACAACATCAACCAGGCCAAGGAACGCCTCGCCTTTGTGCAGAACGCTTCCGTCACGGCCCAGGAGAAGCTCAGCGCCGGCGAAGGCAGCCTGGCCGCCGTCGCCGTCCGCGCGGCGGAGGAAAGCCTGCACCAGACAAACGTGCTGATCGGCGCCATCACGAAGGTCGCCGGAAGCCTCGACGAGGCCCGCAGCGGCCTGGAGTCCGCCGTCGTGGACACCTCCCAGGACCTGGCCCAGGCCCGGGCCCTGATCCAGTCCGGGGCGCACCCCGAACTCGCCGGACCTGTCGCCGCCGTGGAAGCGGCGCTGGCGCAGGTCAAGGCCGAAATCCAGGGCGGCAAGATCGATCCGATCGCCACCCTGGAGCGGGTCGAGACGGCGCACCAGTCGCTCGATGGAGCCCTTTCCGGCATCCGGGACCAGCAGGAGCAGACCCGCCGGGCGCAGGCCTCGCTGCAGCAAAGCATCATGTCCGCGCAGGCGCAGATCAGCGCGACCTCGGACTACATCACCGCCCGCCGCGGCGGCGTGGGCACCGAGGCCCGGACCCGCCTGGCGGAAGCCCAGCGGAACCTCGACTACGCCCTGTCCATCTCGCGCACGGACCCCGTCACCGCCCTGCAGTACGCCCAGCAGGCGCACTCGCTGGCGGCACAGGCCGCGCAGCAGGCGCAGTCCGACGTCGACCACTTCGGCGGCTACGCCAACCAGGGCTACGGCCGCGGCGGCATGTTCGGCGGCGGCGGAGGCGGCGGCCTGGGCGGCGCCATCCTTGGCGGCATCCTGATCAACTCCATCCTGCACGGCGGCGGTGGAGGCGGAGGCTGGGGCGGCGGCGGCGATTCCGGCGGCGGCTGGGGCGGCGGCGGTGACGCCGGCGGAGGCTGGGGCGGCGACTTCGGCGGCGGAGGCGACTTCTAGGCCGGACCCCCCGGCCAGAACACGGCCCCCACGCCGGGCACACACAGACTAGGCGCCAGCGGGCACGTTCCCGCCGGCGGATAGAAGCGGTACATTTCACTGTTCACCGAAATTCAGTGGGAACCACTGAGCAGGACGAAAGGTAACACCATGAAGCAGTCCATTTTCGGCCGCATGGCGCAGCTGGCGAAGGCCAACATCAACTCCCTGCTGGACCAGGCCGAGGACCCGCAGAAGATGCTGGACCAGATGGTCCGGGACTACACCAACAACATCGCCGAGGCGGAGTCGGCCGTAGCCCAGACCATCGGCAACCTGCGTATGCTCCAGGACGATTACAACGAGGACATCAAGAACGCCCAGGACTGGGGCAAGAAGGCCCTCGCCGCGTCCCGCAAGGCGGACGAGTACCGGGCCAAGGGCGACACCGTTGACGCCGAGAAGTTCGACAACCTCGCCAAGGTGGCCCTGCAGCGCCAGATGTCCGCGGAGAACGAGGCCAAGTCCGCCGAGCCGAGCATCGCTTCCCAGACCGAGGTCGTGGACAAGCTCAAGCACGGCCTGGGGCAGATGAAGGGCAAGCTCAACGAACTCACGTCCAAGCGCAACGAACTGGTGGCCCGCTCCAAGACCGCCGCGGCCCAGACCCAGGTGCACGACGCCATGAAGAGCATCGACTTCATGGATCCCACGTCCGAGGTGGGCCGCTTCGAAGAGAAGATCCGCCGCGAAGAAGCCAAGGTCCGCGGCCAGCAGGAACTCGCCGCTTCCAGCCTGGACGCACAGTTCAACTCGCTCGAGGACCTCGGCGAGCAGACCGAGATTGAGGCGCGCCTCGCCGCGCTGAAGTCCGGCGGCTCCCCCGCCGCCATTGGCGCCGGTGAAAACCGCGCCGCCGGTTCCACTGTCGACGAGGCGGACTTCGACAAGCTGTAGGCACAACTCCGGCGCGTTTCCGCCGGAGGATTTAGCACGGATCGGCAGAGGCCGGGCCCGGACCGTCCACCGACGGTCGCTGGGCCCGGCCTCCGTTCTTGGATCGGACGGTGTCCGCCGGTGCTGATGTAGTGCGGCCGCGGCGGGGCACCGCGTGTACCGTTGACCCATGTCTTCGGGAACCCTGTCTTCGACCCTTGTCTGGCTCCGCGACGACCTCCGGCTGGACGACAATCCCGCCCTGAGCGAGGCGGCTTCGCTGGGACAGCCGCTGACCGTGGTCTATGTCCTCGACGAGTCCTCACCCGGCGTGCGGCCCCTCGGCGGCGCGACGAAATGGTGGCTGCACCATTCGCTGGCGGACCTCGCCGCCGGACTTGAAGCCACGGGCTCGCGCCTGCTGCTGCGCCGGGGCGCGGCGGCGGACATCATCCGGGACCTGGCCCGGGAGACCGGCGCCTCGACGCTGCTCTGGAACCGCCGCTACGGCGGCCCCGAACGCGAGGTCGATTCCGGCGTCAAGGCCTGGGCCGCGGACGAGGGCCTGACGGCGGCCAGCTTCCAGGCAAACCTGATGTTCGAGCCGTGGACGGTGCGGACCGGGGCGGGCGGGCCGTACAAGGTCTTCACGCCCTTCTGGCGGGCCTGCCTCGACGGTGAGGAGCCCCGGCTCCCCCTGGACGCCCCGGAGCGCCTCCCTGCCCCGGCTGTGGACGCAGGGGGCCGGGTCCCCGCCGGCGACCCGCTGGACAGCTGGGGGCTGCTCCCCCGCCGGCCGGACTGGAGCGCCGGCCTCGCCAGCACCTGGCAGCCCGGGGAAGCCGGCGCCCACCAGCGGCTGGAGGACTTCCTCGACGGTCCGGCGGAGGAGTACGGCACCGGGCGGGACATCCCCGGGGTTGAGGGAACCAGCCGGCTGTCCGCGCATCTGCGGTTCGGCGAGATCAGCCCCTTCCGCATCTGGCATGCGCTGCGGGAACACTTCGGGCCCGCGGCGCCGGCCGACGTCGGGATCTTCCGCTCCGAACTCGGCTGGCGGGAGTTCTGCTGGCAGCTGCTCTACGAGAACCCGCAGCTGGCCACCCGGAACTACCGACCCGAGTTTGACCGCTTCGCCTGGCAGACACCCTCCGACGCCGAACTCGAAGCCTGGCAGCAGGGCCGCACCGGCTACCCCCTGGTCGACGCCGGGATGCGCCAGCTGTGGCAGACCGGCTGGATGCACAACCGCGTGAGGATGGCCGCCGCGAGTTTCCTGGTCAAGAACCTGCTGGCCGACTGGAGGCTCGGCGAGGCCTGGTTCTGGGACACCCTCGTGGATGCCGACGCCGCCAGCAACCCGGCGAACTGGCAGTGGGTGGCCGGATCCGGCGCCGACGCCTCGCCGTATTTCCGGATTTTCAACCCGGTCACCCAGAGCAAGAAGTTCGACGCCGGCGCCCGCTACCTGCGCGCGTTCCTCCCGGAGCTGTCCGGTCTGGACGACAAAACGATCCACGAACCGTGGAAGGCCGACGGTTTGGCCGCGGGCTACCCGGGACCGATCGTCGGGCTGCCGGAGTCCCGTGCACGGGCCCTGGAGACCTACCAGCGGCTCAAGGACGGCTAGCGCACCAGAGAACTGGGGCAACAGATAAGGCCCGGATCAACAGATCCGGGCCTTATCTTTTCTTCTTCAGTTGCGGGGACAGGATTTGAACCTGTGACCTCTGGGTTATGAGCCCAGCGAGCTACCGAACTGCTCCACCCCGCGTCGCAAGATCAACACTACCGTACTTTTGGGGCCGCCCGGACCACTACCGGGACCACTACCGGGACCACTACCGGGACCACTGCCCGGGCCACCATGGTGCCCGCCTTCCAGGACGCTAACCCCTAACTCCAGGACACCCGTTGCCGACTTAAAGCAGAAGGTCCGGCGCACTGTTTCCAGTGTGCCGGACCTTCTCTTCAGTTGCGGGGACAGGATTTGAACCTGTGACCTCTGGGTTATGAGCCCAGCGAGCTACCGAACTGCTCCACCCCGCGTCGCAAGATCAACTCTACCTGCCGGTGAACTTGAGGCCAAATCGAGGCGGCGTGATGTGCGTCTCCACCCCCGGGCGTGGGGTAGTTCCCTCCGGGGAACGGGAAGGCCGGGTTCCCGCTCCGGTAGGAGCGGGAACCCGGCCTTCAGCCATGCACCGGCGGGCCGGGCGTCAGCCGGCCTTACACCGGCGGACCATGCACCGGCGGGCCGGGCGTCAGCTGCTCGGCGTCGGGGCCGGGGTGGCCGCCGGCGTGGTGGGCTCCGGAGCAGGGCTGGCCGCCGGCGCAGGAGCCGGAGTTTCCGCCGCAATCTTGGCTTCGGCGTCGATGGCCCGCTGCAGGGCCGCGGTCAGCTTCTTCTGCTCCTCGCCGTAGGCAGCGAAGTCGCCCCTTGCAAGGGCCTCCTGGCCGGCCTTAATGGCGGCGTTCGCCGCGTCCAGTGCCGCCTTCAGTTCTGCCTTGGCGTCCGTGCTGCCCGGAGCGGACGGGGTCTCCCCCGGCGTCGTGGGCGTCGCGGGCGTCTGCCCGTTGTTGGCCGAGTCGCCGGCGCTGGCTCCCGACTCACCGCCGAACAATTGGTTCAGTGCCTCGTCAAGGGTCGGCGCGAAGCCGATCTTGTCACCAAACGCCACGAGGACGCGCTGCAGCGTGGGGTAGGAGGTTTCACCGGTGGACCGCAGGTAGACGGGCTGGACGTACGCCATGCCGCCGCCAACCGGCAGCGTCAGCAGGTTGCCGTTGAGCACCGCCGAGGCACCCTGGCGCAGCAGGTTCAGCGCCTGCGAGACCGTGGGGTCGGAGTTGAACTTGTTCTGCGCCTGGCCGGGGCCGGGGATGTTGGCTTCCGGCGGGATCTGCAGGAGCCTGAGCTGGCCGTAGCTCTCGGCCTTCACACCCTTCTCCTTGCCGGCGTCGGAGTCCGCCGCCAAGAAGCCGTAAAGCACGTTGCGGGCGTTTCCGTTGACCACCTGCGGGATGAACGAGGACGTCAGCTGGAAGGCCGGGCTGTCCTGGTCAGGCATTTTCAGGGACATGTAGTACGGCGGCTGCTTGACGTCGTCCTGCACGGTCGGATCGTTCGGGACACTCCAGGCATCGTTGTTGGTGTAGAAGTTATCCGGCTGGGTGACGTGGTAACGGCCCAGGAGTTCCCGCTGGACCTTGAACAGGTCCTCCGGGTAGCGGACGTGGCTCATGAGATCCCCGGACATTTCCGAGAACGGCTTCAGCGAGGACGGGAAGATGTTCTGCCAGGCCTTCAGCACCGGGTCCTGGTCGTCCCAGGCATAGAGCGTGACCTTGCCGTCGTAGGCGTCCACAGTGGCCTTGACCGAGTTACGGATGTAGTTGACGGAGGTGTTGGGCAGCGAGGCTGTCCGCCCCGCAGTGGTCTGCGAGTCGGCGGTGGCTTCGGAAAGCTGCTCCTGCTGGGAGTACGGGTAGTACGGGCTGGTGGTGTAGCCGTCCACGATCCACTTGACCCGTCCGTCGACGACCGCCGGGTAGGCGTTGCCGTCCACGGTGAGGTACGGGGCAACCTTTTCGACACGTTCCCGGGGGTTGCGGTCGTAGAGGATCTGGGATTCGCTGTTCACACCGTCAGAGAGCAGCAGGTCCGAGGACTGGAACTTGATCGCGTAGAGGACCTTGTTGAAGAAGCTGCCCACGTTCGGGCCGCCGTCGCCGGTGAAGGTGTACTGCGTTTCTCCGTCGCCTTCCTTGGCGGCCGGCCGGTCCTGCTCGCGGTTCGGTGCGCCTTCGGGGGCGCCGACGATCGAGTAGTCTGCCGAGTTCTCGCCGAAGTAGATCCGTGGCTGGTAGGTCGAGTCATCGCCGAGCACGCCGGTGGAGGGGATTCCGGCCTGCAGGAATTCCGGCTTGCCGTCGACGGTGAACTTGTTGCCCTTGGCGGCGACGACGCCGTAGCCGTGGGTGTAGACAACGTGGCGGTTCAACCAGGACTGCTGGTTGGCGCTCAGCCCGTCCGGGTTGAGTTCGCGGACGGCGATGACGGTGTCCTGGATCTTCCCGTCAATCTCGTAGCGGTCCACGTTCAGCGCGCTCGGGAACTGGTAATACGGCCGGTACTGCTCGAGCTGGGAGAATGCGTCCGAGATCAGGTTGGGGTCCAGCAGCCGGATATTGGCCGTGGTCTGCGCGTCGGGGGCCAGCGCGCCTGTGGCGGCGGTGGTGGTGGCGTTGTAACGGGTTTCCTGGATCTTGTCCAGGCCGTAGGCCGAACGGGTCATGTTGATGTTGCGTTCGATGTACGGCTTCTCGAGCGTCTGCTCAGAGGGCCGGACCTGGAACTGCTGGATCACCCAGGGGTAGACGCCGCCGGCCAGGATCGAGGTGATGACGAGCATGGCGGTTCCGATGACGGGCAGCCGCCACTTGCCGATCACGGCAGCGACGACGAACAGCACGGCGACGAGGACCGCGGCCACGGCCAGGATGGATTTGGTGGGGATGACGGCGTTGACGTCCGTGTACAGCGCACCGGCCCAGCGGCCGCCGCTGTTCTGCACGGCGGCGTAGCGGTCCAGCCAGAAGTTGGCGCCCAGCAGGAGCAGGAACGCTGCGCCGGAGACGGCGAGGTGGATCTGCGCCGCGCGGCTGGTGAAGATGCCGCGTTCCATGATCCGGATGCTGCCGTACAGGTAATGCGTCAGGATGCCGGCGACGCCGGCGACGATGGTGACGCTGATCAGGAAGCCGGTGACGAAGCCCAGGAACGGCAGTGTCATCAGGTAGAAGCTGATGTCGAGCCCGAACTGCGGATCGTTCTGGCCAAAGGCCTCCTGGTTCAGGAACAGGAGCACCTTTTGCCACTGGCTGGCTGCGGCGCTTCCGGCGAACAGGCCGAAGAGGACCGGCAGGCCGATCATGACGACGCGGCGGATCGGTTCAAGCTGGACCTGGTAGCGGTTCAGGTTGTCCCGGATATCCGCGTCCGGCGCGTACACGGGGCGGGCGTGGTAGGCGATCCGGATGGCGAAGAAGACTGCGGAGAACATCAGGGCGAACCCGACCAGGAAGATGGCGATGCGTGCCAGGTTCTCGGTCAGGAAGACTTCGAAGAAGCCCAGCTGCTGGTACCAGAGGACGTCCGTCCAGACATTGGCGAAGAAGATGAAGCCCACAACAATCAAGGCCACAACAATCAACGTCGGCGTCAGTGCGCTTCGTCGTTGCTGGGGTCTTCCGGGCGGGACAGTGCTGGCGGGACGGGACAAACTCGGTACCTCATAGCTGGTCGTCAGTTACTGGTTTTTAGTTATCTGTGCGGTGCTTCGATGCAGGAACGCGAAGTTGCTGCATTGTAGCGACCGCCGGCACCGCCCCAACAGGGCGGCGAAGCCGTCATAAGTGCCACGAGTGGCGGCGGATCTTAGTTCCGCCGCCAGTCTAGTTGCTGGAGCAAACCGGAAGGCCCGATGTGTCGGCACCGGACGCGGCCAGTTCCACCGCTTTCCGTGCGTCGGCCAGATTCTCGACCCGAACCACCTGCAGACCGTCCGGAATATGTCCTACGACGTCGTCGCAGTTGGCGGCCGGCGCCAGGAACAAGGTGGCGCCTCCGGAGCGTGCGCCGTGCATCTTCTGGCTGATGCCGCCAATCGGCCCGACAACGCCGTCGGGGGTGATGGTTCCGGTACCCGCGATGTGCTTGCCGCCGGTCAGGTCGCCGGGGGTGACGGTGTCCACGATGCCCAGGGCGAACATCATCCCGGCACTGGGACCGCCGACCTTGTCCAGGGAGATCTTGACGTCGAAGGGGAACTTGAACTGGTATTGCAGCAGGACGCCGAGGATGAACCGCCCGGCCTCGGTCCTGGAGGGAGTGATGCTGATGGCTACGCTGCTGCCGTCGCGGTCGACGACGACCTCCACCGGGGCGCCGTTGCCGCCGGCCAGCTCGGCCTGGACGACGCTCAGCGCGGTAGCCGGCTTGCCGTTGACGGAGACCACCACGTCGTTTTCCTGGAGCTTCCCGGCGGAGGCGGATCCCTCCGGGACGCCCGCGATCTGCATCTTCTGCTCGAATGCGATCCCCAGTTCCCGGAGTGCCGAGGCCACGGCGTTCTCCTGTGAAGCGGTCATCGCGACGGCGCTTTCCTGCTGGGACTGTTCCTTGGTCACACCGGTGGGGAAGACGAGTTCCTCCGGATAGACGCCTTTCGAGCCGTCAAGCCAGGCGGAAAACGCCTCGAACACCGTCACCGGACCGTTGGGGCCGCCGTCGACGTAGACCGTGGTCAGGTCCAGGTTGCCCTTGGCGGGAAAGCTCTCGCGGCCGGTGACGCTGATGACCGGCTGGCCGTTGTCATTGCCGAGGGTGTTGAAAGTGGGGCCCGGCGATTCCACCACGTACGGGACAGGCAGGCTCAGGGCGGTGATGCCCAGTGCCACTGCCAGCAGTCCCGAGACGAGCATGGCTGATGAGCGATTGTCCCGCTGCCGGCCGGCACGTGATCCGGGCAGCAGGGCCCTGCGGCCCCGGGTCTGGCCGGCCGCCGGCTCGCTGCCGGGCTGCCCGCCCTGCGTAATCGTCAATGAAGGACCTCTCCGTGCCGGCGCCGGGGACCCTGTGGACCCCCTGATCAGCGCACTGCGCCCGCGCCCGAAGCCGCGGCTGCCGCCTGCCAATATTCCAGTTTCTAACACTACGCGCTCGGCTGCCGGCCGGGCTCTTTGCCTACAGCGAACGTGGCGGGGTTTCAGCAGACAGCCCGCTGGCTGCGCGGTACCGTGAACGTGAGAAGCAGCCACACCGACGATCGGCGGGATCATGACGTCCAACCCACTTAATCCGTCCAATGGAGACGAGGAACCCAAGGATCCGCTGGCAGAAATGCTGAAGAACCTGATGGGCGGCCAGGGCATGGGGAACATCGACCCCGCGGAACTGGCGAAGGCAGCCGGCCTCCCGGACGACCCGAACCTCCTCGCCCAGATGTTCTCCCAGGTCCAGGCCATGATGAGCGCCCCCTCGGAAGGCCCCGTGAACTGGCAGCTGGCGCACGAAAACGCCCGGCGCGTGGCCGCCAGTGGCTCCGACCCGTCGGTCACGGCGCAGCAGTCCCGCGAGGTCGATGAAGCCCTGCGGCTCGCCGAACTGTGGCTTGACCAGGTCACCGGCCTGCCGGCCACGGGCCTGATCGGCCGCGCCTGGTCGCGGGCCGAATGGGTCGAGGAAACGCTCGGCACCTGGAAGCGCCTGACCGAGCCGGTTGCCAACAGCATCGCGAATGCCCTGTCCACGGCCATGACCGAGCAGATGCCGGAGGAAATGAAGTCCATGATGGGCGGCGCGTCCTCCATGCTGCAGAACATGGGCGGGGCGATCTTCGGCATGCAGCTGGGCCAGGCCATCGGCGCCCTGTCGGCCGAGGTGGTCAGCTCCACCGACATCGGCGTGCCGCTCGCGGACCTCGAAATGGCCCTGCTGCCCTCCAACGTGGCGAAGTTCGGCGAAGGCCTCAGCCTGCCGGAGAACGACATCCGGCTGTTCCTGGCCGTCCGCGAAGCGGCCCACGCCCGGCTGTTCGTGCAGGTCCCCTGGTTGCGAGGGCACCTCCTCGGCGCCATCGAGGCCTACGCCCGCGGCATCCACATCGACACCTCGAAGATCGAGGAACTCGCCCGCGAACTCGATCCGGGCAACCCGGAGGGCATCCAGGAGGCCCTGTCGCAGGGTGTCTTTATGCCGCAACGCACTCCCGCGCAGGATCAGGCGCTGGAGAAGCTGGAGACCGCCCTCGCTCTTGTGGAGGGCTGGGTGGACGAGCTGAGCTGGGCTGCCACGGAGAAGCTGCTGCCCTCGGCAGCGGCGCTGCGTGAGACGGTGCGGCGCCGCCGCGCCACCGGTGGCCCGGCCGAACATGCGTTCTCCTCCCTCGTGGGACTGGAACTTCGGCCGCGCCGGCTCCGGGAGGCCGCAGCACTCTGGGCCTTGCTGAAGGACGAACGCGGAGTCGACGGCCGCGATGCGATCTGGCAGCACCCGGATCTGCTGCCCACCGCAGAGGACCTGGAGGACCCGAAAGGGTTCAGCGAACGCCGGAAGCTGGCCGAGGCCAGCGACTCCGAGGTTGACGACGCCCTGCAGAAGCTGCTCAGCGGCGGCTTCGATGAGCAGGAGGAAGCCCCGGAGACCGGGGCAGATACTGGCGGAGAAGAGAGCGGTGAGTCTGTAGAAGACACACGCGCAGCAGGGGACGACAGCGGTGAGTCCGCGGAGGAATCCGGTGAGAACACCGGCGGGACCGGGACCGAGGACGCCCCCGGCAACGGCGAGAACCCCAAGTCCTAGCTACTCGGCTGGCCCCGGCCGGAACTGCGGTTCCGGCCGGGGCTTTTGCGTGCCGGCGCCGCCAGCGCGGGGCGGGGTCTTCAGACGGTCAGAGTGTCCGTCCCGCCGGCGTCCACGTCATCGTCGTCGCCCGGCGTGAGTCCGCGGGACGTGGCGAAGGAGACGCCCTCAAGGAAGGCTTTGGCCCGGGCGGTGTCCGGGTAGGCCTCGAGCAGCCGCCAGAACGCGGCGTCGTGGCCGGCCACCAGCAGGTGCGCCAGTTCATGGAGCAGGACGTAGTCGATGACCCACTGCGGCATGGGCTGCAGCTTGTCCGACAGCCGGATGGTCCCTTCCGACGGCGTCGCGGACCCCCAGCGGGAATTCTGGTTGCCCACCCAGCGCACGGAGGACGGGACTGCCCGGCCGCCGAAGTACTTCGCGGACAGGTCGGCGGCGTGCGCCGCGAGGGCGGCATCGCTGCGCGGACGGCGCCGGCCGGCACCCCGGGTCCCCCGCTCGCCCTGGAGCCGCAGCTTCTCAAGCATCCGGTGCACCCATTCGTGTTCCTGGGCGCGGCTGAAGGAGGCGGGAATGGCGACGACGGCGGTGCCGTTCTCCCAGAACGCCGCCACGGTGCGGCGGCGCCGGGCGGAGCGCCGGACCTCCACCGGGGCGCCGTCGGCAGTGGTCAGCGGTATGGCTGCGGGACCTGGGCGGCTGCTGCCGGCCATCAGAGAGTTGTGCTTTCGACCAGCACTGCCAGCACTGCTTCGCCGTATTTCTCCAGTTTGGACGGGCCCACCCCGGGAAGTTTGGCGAGCTCTTCGAGGGATCCGGGCCGGGCTTCGGCAATGGCGGTCAGGGTGGCGTCGGTGAAGACCACGAAGGCGGGGACGTCGGCTTCGAGCGCGATGTCCTTGCGCCACTGCCGGAGCGCGTCGAAGGTCTGCTCCTCATAGCTGGGCGGGCACTGGTTGCAGCGGCCCACTTTGCGTTCGGCCCCGGACGAGAGCATCGTCCCGCAGGTCCGGCAGGTGGCCGGCACGGCGGCTTTGCGGCGCGGCGCCGCCCCCTTGCCGCGGACCGAGGAGCTGGCCACGGAGTCGGGGCGCAGCCCGTCCAGGAACCGCGAGGGCTTCCGGTTGGCGCGCCCGCCCGGGGTCCGTGCGGTGGACCAGGACAGGAACAGGTGCTCCCTGGCCCGGGTGATCCCGACGTAGAGCAGGCGGCGTTCCTCGTCCACGGACTCGGGGCTGTCGGCGAAGGAGATCGGCATCAGCCCCTCGCTGAGCCCGACGAGGAACACGGCGTCCCATTCGAGGCCCTTGGCGGCGTGCAGCGAGGCCAGGGTGACGCCCTGGACGGTCGGGGCGTGCTGGGCCAGGGAGCGTTCCTGGAGTTCGTTGACGAAGTCCGCGAGCGTGAACTGCGCGCCGCGGCTGATCACGAGTTCGTCGGCCAGCGCGACAAGCGCGGCGAGGGATTCCCAGCGTTCCCGGAGCGCGCCGCCGCTATGCGGGGCAGCCTCCGTGTATCCCAGCGAGGCGACGATGTCGCGGACCAGCTGGCCCAGCGGCTCGGGGCTGGCGGTTTCGGCGACGGCCCGGGTGGCTGCGCGCAGCTGCAGGATGGCGTCCCGGACTTCCTTGCGGGCAAAGAACCGTTCCCCGCCGCGCAGCTGGTAGCCGATCCCCGCCGAGGCCAGGGCCTGCTCGTAGGCCTCGGACTGGCCGTTGGTGCGGAACAGCACGGCGACCTGGCTGGCCGGCGTGCCGGCATCGAGGAGCCCGCGCACCTTGACCGCCACGGTGGCGGCCTCGGCCTCGTCGTCGGAGCATTCGGTGAACTGCGGCACCGGACCGGCCGGGCGCTGCGCCAGCAGCTGCAGCGGCGTCGCCCAGGCGGCGTCGGCGACGGGGCCGCCGCTGCGCCGGCCGGCCAGCAGTTCGTTGGCCAGCCTCACCACCTGCGGGGTGGAGCGGTAGTCGCGGATCAGCTTGACGACGGTGGCCTCGGGGTACTGGGCCTTGAAGCCGAGCAGGTGCTTGGGCGAGGCGCCCGTGAAGGAGTAAATGGTCTGGCTGGCGTCGCCGACGACGCAGAGCTCGTCGCGGCCGCCGAGCCACAGTTCCAGCAGCCGCTGCTGCAGCGGCGAAACGTCCTGGTATTCGTCGACGACGAAGTGGCGGTACTGCTCGCGGACGGTGGCGGCGACCTTCGGGTCCTCCTGCAGGATGCCCACGGTGATCAGCAGCACGTCCTCGAAGTCGATCACGTTCCGGTCCGTCTTGACGTCCTCATAGGACTGGAAGACGCGGGCGACGGCGGTCAGGTCAAAGCCGCCCGGGGCGCCGCGGCCCTGGGCTTTTTCCAGATAGTTGGCCGGGGTCAGCATCGACACCTTGGCCCATTCGATTTCGGACGCCAGATCCCGGATCGAGGCGCGGTCGGTGCTGAGGCGCAGCCGCCGGGCCGCCTCGGCGATCATCTGGGCCTTGTGGTCCAGCAGGTTGGGCAGGACGCCGCCGACCGCCTGGGGCCAGAAGAACTGGAGCTGGCGCAGGGCTGCGGCGTGGAAGGTGCGGGCCTGGACGTTGCCGACGCCGAGGTCGCGGAGGCGGCTGCGCATTTCGGCCGCTGCCCGCGACGTGAAGGTGACGGCCAGGAGGCGCTGCGGGTTGTAGACCCCGGAGTGCACGCCGTAGGCGATCCGGTGCGTGATGGCGCGGGTCTTGCCGGTGCCGGCGCCGGCGAGCACGCACATGGGTCCCTGCAGGGTGCTGGCAACTTCGCGCTGCTCGGCGTCCAGGCCGCCGAGAATGCGCTCCTCCAGGGAGCGGTTGTCCGGCGCCGCGGCGTCGGCGTCCGGCGCCACGTCGCCTGCGCCGGACGGGCCGGAGGGATCGGACGGGCCGGACGGGAAGGCGCTGGACTGAAAGATATCTGTATTCACTTCTGCTGCTCAGTCGTTCGAGGGTGTGCGGTGGATGCGCCGCGGTGGTCGGTCCGCGGAGCGGGGTTGCCGCTGCGTGTTGTCAAGCACCTCACGGGTTCTCCGCGCGGTCTTGGATGACCCCGCCGTACCAGTGCTCGATCAGGGCCCGGGCGATGGACAGCCTGCTGGAGATGACGATCTCGCCGCTGTGGACCGCAGCCTGCAGTTCGCTCCGGCTGAACCAGCGCGCCCGCGTGACCTCGACGCCGTCGGGCGTGGCTTCGGTGTCCGCGGTCGAGGCCGTGAAGCCGAGCATCAGGGACGCCGGGAAGGGCCATGGCTGGGAACCGAGGTACTGGCAGGCGGTGACCCGCACGCCGACTTCCTCGCCGATTTCCCGGACCACTGCCTGTTCCAGCGACTCCCCCGGCTCGACGAACCCGGCGAGGGTGGAATAGTTCCGGGCATCAAGGGGGCCGCCGCCGCCGAGCAGCAGCCGGCCGTCCGGGCCCACCACCGTGACAATGATGGCCGGATCGGTCCGCGGGTAGTGCTCGGAGCCGTCCGCGGGGCACCGGCGGACCCAGCCTCCGGCTTCCGGCGCGGTGGCGGTGCCGCAGCGCGGGCAGTGGGTGTGTGTGGCGTGCCAGTTGGCGATGGCGCTGGCCTCGATGAAGATCGCGGTGTCCGTGGGGTTTAGCGTGGCCGCGACATCACGGAACCCCGCCCACTGCGCGCCCTCCGGGATGCCGGCAATGTGGGCTTCGAATTCCTCGGCCTGGACCTCGAACTGCTGCGGCAGGAGGAAGAGGACCAGTTCGGTTCCCGCCGCCAGGTCCGAGCCGGGCAGGGCCGAGCCCAGGTAAATCAGCTGTTCCGGGGCGTAGGCCGTGTCCTGCAGGTGCCGGGCGAGTTCGGCGGCGTCCAGCAGCACCAGGCTGCTGCCGTTGATGAGGGCCTGCCGGCCGGACAACACCATGGCCCGTGCGGCGCCGGAGGTCAGCAGTTCCTCGAGCATCCCGGGCTTGAGCCGTGCGGCGGAGCCGCGGTCAATCAGCGCCGGGCGTACGGGAAGGACTGTGTCCAAAAGATGGTTGGCGGCCGGGCCGGTGTGCGGGGAGACTGACGTGCCCGCCTGGGCCTGGTGATTGGACGCCGGTGACTCCGCAAGACTCATGTACCCACCGTACTGACTCCCGCTGACAAATGACATTTCTCCCGGGCGTATGTGGGCATCCGCACGTGACCCGCGGGTGGTGGCAGTGCACCGCGCACGAATGGAGCCGCGGTGTGCAATTTATTCCCGAACTTTCAGACTCGCCGTGGTGCATCGCCGTCTTGGGCGCCGCTCAATCTACCGTGGAAGCGTGAGAAGAAAACCAATCGAACTGGCAGCTGTGGCAACCGCGGCAGTCCCCGGACTGACCCCGACCGCCGTCAGCTCTGCGCCCGACGATCCGGCGGACTTCGACTCGGCCCTCCTGCTCGATTCTGAAGGCAAGCGCTGGCGGGTCCGCTCGCCGCGCCACGCCGAGGCCAGCGCACGGCTGGAAACGGAATTCCTGGTGCTGCGCGCCTTCCTCCCGGGCATCCGGGCCGAACTTCCGTTCCTGATGCCCACCGTTGCCGGCACCGTGCGGCAGGGCCCGCTGACCACGTTCGTCTACTCGCACCTGGCCGGCTCGACCCGGTCGGTCGAGGAACTCGGCGCCGCATCCCCCGCGGTGGCCCGCGAAATCGGCGCCGCCCTCGCCGCCATCCACGACTTGCCCCACTCGCTGGTCAGCAATGCCGATCTGCCGAGCTACACCCCCGACGAGTTCCGCCAGCGCCGCCTCAACGAACTGGACCAGGCCGCCACCACGGGCAAGATTCCGCCCTTGCTGCTTCGCCGCTGGGAGCACGCCCTTGAGGACGTGTCCCTGTGGCGCTTCAACCCTTGCGTGGTCCACGGGGACCTGCACGAGGACAACCTGCTGGTCGACGGCGACCGTGTGACGGCCGTGACGGGATGGACCGATCTGAGGATCGGGGACCCGGCCGATGACATGGCCTGGCTGGTCGCGTCCAACGACCAGGACTTCGTGGACGCCGTACTGGCGCACTACACCGCGTCCCGGCGCGACGTGCCGGACGCCCATCTGCTGCGGCGTGCCGCGCTCTCCGCCGAGTTCGCCCTGGCGCAGTACCTCGTCAAGGGCATCGCTGCCGGGAACCAGGACATGATCGACGAGGCCGAGTCCATGCTCACCGCACTCGCCGAGGACGTTGCGGAACACGGCGGGCAGCCGATCAGCGTAGAACCGCTCCCCCAGCCCACCCCTGCTTCGGAGCAGGCAGCACAGACCCCGGCGGCGGGCAGCGCCCCGGTGCCGGCCGTCAGCAAGGTGACCCTGCTGGCGCCGGACTCGGTCTCCGGCCTCCCCGCCGTTCCCTCCAGCACCGCGATGCCTGCCGTGCACGTCACGCCCATCCCCCTCGCGGCCGGCGGAGTATCCGGAGCGGTCGGGGCTGACCGCGGAGCCGGGGATGCCGGCGCGGTTGACGACGCCGGTGCCGACGGGTCCTCCGAGCCGGCGCCGGTGCCCCAAAAGGTGTCCGGCTGCGTCTCCGTCACTGCGATTCCCGATGACGGGCCCGCCGCCGAAGAGTCCTCCGCGGAAGACACCTCAACCCAGTCGATCGCCGTCGTCCAGGCCGATGCTCCGGCCCGGGAACAGGCGCAGGCCCGGCCAGACGCCGGGGATCCGTCCGGGGCCCCGGCGAGCCCGGCAGAGGACACCTCGACGACCGCTCTCACGGTGGTCGAGGCGAAGTCCCGCTAGCCGGTCCCCAGGGCCGTGGCCACGATCCGTTCGAGCCGTTCCGCTGAACCCAGATCGTGCGGCCGGACCACCTGGTTGTCCGCCACGTAGTAGAACGCCGCCCTGACCTGCTCCAGCGGGACGTCCTTGAGCCTGGCCCAGGCCAGCCGGTACACGGCCAGCTGGACCGCTTTGGTCTTCAGCTGCGCGGCGGACGGCCGGCGGCCTGTCTTCCAGTCCACCAGGTCCCAGCCGCCGTCGGCATCGCGGAAGACGGCGTCGATCCGCCCGCGGACCACAACGTCACCGATCCGCGTCTCCACCGGCACCTCAACGTGGGCCGGGGCGCGGTTGGCCCACTCGGACCGGCGGAACGTTTCCACCATGCTGTCCAGGCCGTACGCTGCGTCGATGTGGTCGTCGGAGCCGGCCGCCTCGCCGAGGTCCAGCATGCCGGCGGCGCCGAAGTACTCCTCCACCCAGGCGTGGAAGGCTGTGCCCTTGCGGGCCGACATCCCCGGTTCCCGCGGGACCGGGCGGCGGAGGCGGGCTACGACCGAGCCGGCGTCGTCCTCCAGATCCACCAGCGTGGACGCGGAGATGTGGCCCGGCAGGTGCACCTCATGGACGGCAGTCCGCCGGGAACGGCGCTCCAGCAGGGTCGCGGCCTCGGATGCCCAGCCGCCGGCGGGGCCGCGCAACGGCCGCCGTTTGTCCGGTCCGGGAGCTCCCGGCCCCGCGGCGGCATCCTGCAGCACGCCGGAGTCCAGGGACGCCAGCACCCGGGCCGCCGCGGACTGCATGGCAGCCCGCCGGCCGGGAACCAGGCGCAGCCGGGACCCGGTGCGCGGGTCGATGGGCCCCTCAAGCGGGTCATACGGCCAGCCCGCGACCTCCAGGTCCGAGGTCAGCGGGCTCTCCTCCGGCAATGATTCCTCACTGACGGACTGCGGGTGGATCGCGGCGGCGCCCTCGGCAACCAGCACCTCGAGTTCGGTCAGGAACGGCGACATCTCCGCCATCCCGGCACGCGAGCCCACCCAGGCGGCGCTGGAGACCCAGAGCACGTGTTTCGCCCGGGTGTAGGCCACGTAGGCCAGCCGCCGTTCCTCGGCCTCGCCGTGAACCTGCACGGCGGACTTGAATTCCTTCTCGGCGTCGAGCCAGCCTTTTTGGTCCGGGTGTTCGAGGTCCCACTGCGGCAGGTCGGCGCGGTCCCCGCGCAGCGGCCACGGCAGTGCGGCGCTGCCGGCGCTCCAGCGTGAGTCCCGGCTGCTGGGGAAGGCCCCGGCATTGAGCCCGGGCACGAACACGACGTCCCATTCCAGGCCCTTGGAGGCGTGCACGGTCAGCAGCTGTACCGCTTCGTGGTTCACTTCCGGCGCGGCGGCGTCCAGGCCGTTCTCCTCAGCGGCCGCGGCCTCCAGCCAGGCCAGGAAGGCGAGCACGTCGACCCGGTGGGAGGTGTGCAGGAACCCGGCTGCGGCATCCTGGAACGCATCCAGGTTGCGGCGGGCCTGATGAATGCTGATCCCGGGCCGCGCGGACACCTCGATGTCCAGCAGCATGGCCCGCTCCACCTCACCGAGCAGGGTGGTGAGGTCATCGCCCATGTAGCCGCGCAGCTGCCGGAGTTCCGCCGAGAGCCGCTGAAGCCGCTCCAGCGCCTCGGCACTGAGCTGGCGGCCGTGCGCGGAGATCCAGCCTTCGCGCGGCAGCCAGTCGAGGGCCTCGACCAGGCTGGCGGCGTCCGTGAGGTCGCCCTCGATCACGGCCGCCTCCGCGCCGTCGTCGGCGTCGTCGTCCTCGGTTCCGGGCCGGCCGCGGCGCCGGGCGAGGAAACTGGACCAGTCCCGCAGGGCCATCAGGTCCGCGGGCCCGATCCGCCAGCGGGCGCCGGCAAGCAGGCGCATCAGCGAATCGGACCGGCCCGGGTCGGCCAGTACCCGGAGGGTTGCGACGAGGTCGATGATCTCGGGGGTGTCCAGGAGGCCGCCGAGGCCGACGATCTCGTACGGGATCCCGCGCACCTCGAATTCCCGGCGGATGCATTCCATCTGGGCGCGCCGGCGGCACAGCACCGCCATGGCGGGCGGCTCGGGCTCCGCCGCCGACAAGTCGAAGTCGGTCACCCGGAACTTCAGCACGTCGCCCGCGATGGCCGCGGCCTCGTCCTCGTCGGTGCCAAAGCGGCCCATCACGACCCGTCCCTGGACCGCGGCCGGGCTGGGCTGCAGCGGCGGAACCTCGACACCCCCGGCGGTGTCCCGCTCGCCGGCCGGGCCGGTCCGGGCGGCGGCTTTGCTGAGCGGCGCGGAAATGACGTTGGCGGCGGAGAGGATGTTCCGGCCGTTGCGCCAGGCCGTGGTGAGGTACGACGTCGGGGCGACGGCGAAGCGCGCCGGGCCCGCCATGGCCGCAGTTCCGGCAGAGCTGGCCGTGTTGGCTGTGACGGCTGTGACGGCATGGTTGCCGGCGGCAGCGCCGTCGTCGGAGTCCTCCGTGGGAAGCCGCACCGGGAATTCGCGGACGAAGTGGAAGAGCTGGCCGGCGGAGGCGCCGCGGAAGCCGTAGATGGACTGGTTGGGGTCCCCCACCGCTGTGACTGCGTGGCCGTCGCCGAACAGCCGGGAAAAGAGCACGAGCTGGGCGTGTGAGGTGTCCTGGAACTCGTCCAGCAGCACCACTTTGTAGCGCTGGCGTTCGGTTTCCGCGGCGACCGGGATCTCGTTGGCGACGCGGGCGGCGAGGGCCACCAGGTCGCCGAAATCGAGGGCGCCGCGGGCGCGCTTGGCGTCCGTGTAACGTCCCACCATCTCCGCGACGCTGGCCCGGGTGCGCAGCAGCCCGCTGAGCTCGCCCACGGCCTGGCTGGGGTTTTTTTTGGCGGTTGCGAGGTAGGGCAGCGACTCGAACTCGGCCACCCGGTCCAGCAGCCAGCTGCGGACCCCGGCCGGGTCCTGGAGATGTTCAGCGCACTCCCCGGCGAGCTGGATGACCGCCTTGACAAGGGTGGATTTGGCGGAACGGAAGTGCTCGTATTCGCCGTCGAAGGCTTCCACGACCTCGCTGGCGAGCTGGAAGGACTGGGCGCCGCCGAGCAGCACGACGTCACGCTCGACGCCGAGCCGGAGCCCGTAGTCCGACACGATGCCGCTGGCGTACGAGTGGTAGGTGGAGACCTTGGGTTCGAGCGCGTCGGTGCTGAGCAGCCCGGCGGGGAAGACCTGGTTCTGGGTGTCGGACGCTGCGATGCGCTGCAGCGCGGCCAGCTTCGCGCGGATGCGGGTGGCCAGCTCCCCGGCCGCCTTGCGGGTGAAGGTCACGCCGAGCACCTCCTCCGGCCGGACCCAGCCGTTGGCGACAAGCCACACCACACGGTCGGCCATGGTGGCGGTCTTGCCCGAGCCGGCGCCGGCAATGACGAGCCGGGGTGAGAGCGGCGAGGAAATGATGTGCGACTGCTCGGCGGTGGGGCTGTTCTTCTCGCCCAGCAGCGCCGAGAGCTCCTCGGGGGTAAACCTTGGAGAAGGAAGTGCAGGAAGGGCGGCGGGCGGCGCGACGGGCGCAGCCGCGGGCAGCGGTGTGGGCCCCGCGGCGGGCGCGGCTGCGGGCGCGGACAGGGCCACGGGTGTCTCGGGGGTCATTCGGTGACCTGCTTTCCCCGCAGGCACAGCGGGCAGACTTCGGGCAGGCGGCAGCCGTGACCGCCGTGCCCGCCCTTGGACGGATCGTGTCGGGCTTCGAAAGTGCTCCCGGACATGACCCCGGCGGCATCACCGACCATCCCCAGGGCCCAGTTCTCCGCCGGGTCCAGGGGAGCCTGGGCCTGGATGCCCGGGCTCTTGGTGCTCGTGCCGAGCTGGGCCAGGACGGCCCCGCCGGGCAAGGGGGGCGGGCCGTCGTCGGGGCCGGCAAAGCCTCCGGCCAGCACCGCGGCCTGGTAGGCGCCCAGCTGCGGATGCCGCTCGAGGTCGGCCTTCCCCGGCTGCCGCTTGCCGGTTTTGAGGTCCACGACGACGAGCCTGCCCTCGGCGTCGATCTCGAGACGGTCGACCTGGCCGCGCAGCACGGCCGGACGGGCCGGCCAGGCGTCTCGATCCGCGTCAGCGTCAGCGCCGGTGCCGGTGCCAGTGCCAGTGCCAGTGCCAGTGCCAGTGCCAGTGCCAGTGTCAGCGCCCGCGTCGGTGCTTCCGGCCGGGGTCGGAACGTCCGGGAGTTTGACTTCGAAGTCCAGCTCGACGCCGACCAGGGACCGGCCTTCGCTGCGCATCACCAGCACGTACTGGGCAAGCTTCCGGACCATGGTTTCGGCGCGCTGGAAGTCCAGCTTTCCCTCCCAGTTGTCCTTCATCCCCAGCGCCGGCCAGCGGCGGACGAGTTCGGCCACGTATTCGCTGCCGGAGGCGTCCGGCAGGTCCTGCGCGATGGAGTGGACGAGCGTGCCGAGGCTGCGCGCAAAGTCGGTGGCGGCCTCCCCGCCCGCGGCCTGGACAAACCAGTCCAGCGGCGATTTCTGCACGGTCTCCACCTTCGACGGCGAAACGTACACGGTGCCGCCTGGCGGAACGACGGGCCCGTCCGTGGACAGGGCCGCAAGGCCCCACCAGCTCGCGGGGTGCGCGCCGGGCACGGGCGGCTCGACGGCGGCCAGGGCGCCGAGAACGGCGGCGGCCTCCTGGGCTTCCGGGGTCCCGGCGTCGAGCTGGGCGTACTGCCGCAGTTCGGCGACGAGGGCGCGCAGGGTGAGCGGACGCTCCACCGGGGTGAAGCCGCGCCGGTCCTGGTCCGGATCCAGCGGCGCCACGTAATCCAGGAAGGAGGACGGCTGTTCGTCCTCCGAGGACACGGCGGTGCAGATCAGCATCTGCTGCGCCCGCGACACCGCGGTGGAGAAGCTGCGCAGCTCGTCATAGCGGATTTCGCGCAGCCGGCTGAGGGGATCGAGCTGCAGGGCGTATTCGACGCCGTGCTCGACGGCATCCGCGAACAGCGTGCTGCCGAGCAGTTCGCCGCGGAGCCTGGTGTTGGGCCACACCCCCTCCTGCAGGCCGGGGACGATGACCACGGGCCATTCCCGGCCGGCGGCGCTGGCCGGGGTCATCAGTTCCACCGCGTCCTCCAGCTGCGCCCTCGCGGCGAGGGTGTCCATCGGGAGCTCCTGGCTGAGCAGGTACTCGAGGAACTGCTCCGGCCCGGACCCGGGGAGCTGGTCCACAAAGCGCTCGGCGGTGTGGAAGAGGGCCATCATGGCATCGAGGTCCCGGTCCGCCCGGGCACCGGCCGAGCCGCCGGCCAGCGCCGCCTCGGTCCAGCGCGCGGCGAGGCCGGTGGAGTTCCACAGCGCCCACAGCACCGTTTCGGCGTTGCCGCCGGGAGCCTGGGCAGCGTCCCTGCCGGCCTGGATCATCCGGGCGATCCGGCGCGCGGAGTGCCCCTCGATGCCCAGGGTTGCGAGCGCGCCCGGCTCCAGCAAGGCCTCGACGAGGAGTACGTCACTGGTGCGGCCGCCGCCGCCCAGGATTTCCTCCCGGCGCAGGGACTGGCGCAGGCGCCGCAGCTCGATCGCGGTGGATCCGCCGATCCGTGAGGTCAGCAGCGCGACGGCCGCCTCGGGGGTCAGTACGGCCGGGTCCAGTGCCACGGCATAGGCGTCCAGCAGCGGCCGGACGGCGACCTCGTCGCGGACGGCGGATTCGGCCACCGGGATCCGGACGGGGATGCCCTGGCCTGCGAGGTAGCGCTGCAGCTGGCTGAGCTGGCCGCCGTTGCGGACGATCACGGCGATGTCACCGAGCTCACGGCCGTCGTTGAGCTGGGCCTCCAGAATCCGCTGGGCCACGTAGCGCAGTTCGTGCACCGGTGACGGCAGCAGGTGCGCCTCGACGGTGCCCGCGGAGGAGCCCGGGTTCCCGGGCTGTTCGAGCCGGCGCGCGGACTGCCCGCCGGCGCGGCTGGAGATCCGTCCGGCGACGGACAGCCAGGCGTCCGCCACCGCCGGGGTGTGGCGGTGCGCGGTCCAGAGCGGCCGGTCGAGGACGGTGCCGCCGGCCGGGGCGAGCAGCCGGGGAAGCTCGGCCACCAGGTCCGGGCGGGCGCCGCGGAACCCCTGGACCACGGTGTCCGGGGATGAGGTGATGAGGGCCTCCTTGCCCGCGGCGATGTCCGCGAGCAGTTCGAACACGGCGGGGTTGGCTTCCTGCATGTCGTCCACCAGCACCAGCTGCAGCCGGTCGCGTTCGGCGGCGAGGAAGTCCGGTTCGTCCTGGAAGATCTGCCGGGCTGCGGTGATGATGCCGGCCGGGTCGAAGGATTCGGGCATCCGCAGGTCCAGCACGTCGCGGTATTCCGCGTACAGCGCCGCCGCGGCCACCCAGTCCGGCCGGTGGCAGCGCCGGGCGAGGCCCACAAGGTCTTCGGCGGTCCGCCCGGATTCGATGATCCGGTCAAAGAGCTGGCGGACCTCCTGCCGGAACCCGCGGGTCTGCAGGGCAGCGCCCAGGTCCTCCGGCCAGGGCAGCTCGAGTCCGGGCTGCGCGTGGCCCTCGAGGAGCTCCTTGATGATCAGGTCCTGTTCCGGGCCGGACAGGAGTTTCGGCGGGCGCGGCAGCGGCAGGATCCCTTCGGCCTTGGCGCGCCGGATGAGGTCGAAGGCGTACGACGCCCAGGTGCGGGCCGGCGTCGTGCTCAAACTGCGGTCCAGCCGTGCGGTGAAACGGTCCCGGAGCGTGTCGGCGGCGAGGCGTCCCGGGGCGAGGATGAGCATCCGTTCGGGATCGACGCCGTCCCGCAGGGCACGCCGGACGGCGGCTTCGACGAGCACCGTCGATTTGCCGGTCCCCGGCGCCCCGGGGACGAGGACCGGGCCGGAGCCGTGCGGGACGTCGACGGCGGCGAGCTGGTCCGCCGTCAGCACGGGAGCCTCGTTGTGCAGCGTGCGCGGGGGCAGCAGACGGAGCGCGGAGCCGGAGGCTCGCGGCCTGGCGGTGCGCTGCCCGCCCCTGGCGGGCCCGCTGGTCGCGGGCTGTGCGGGCTGTGTTGATGTCTGGTGTGTTGGTGCGGGGTGTGTTGGTGTGGGCTGGAGGGGCTGGGGGCTCTTGCTGGGGATGCTCACACAGTCATTTCATCATCCGGGGCCGACAGTTTGCGCAAGGACCGTTCCAGCCGCTCCGCCACGGCGTCGATCCGGTCGAATTCCCCGTCGCTCGGTGCCCAGCGGGCGGCCATCAGGTCCACTCGCCAGCGCCCCTCGCCGGTGCGGAGGTAGTCCGCATAATCTCCCAGCAGCGGGGTTCCTTCCAGGATGTAGAGGGTCAGGGCCTCCCGTTCGTGCCCCGGGGGCGCGTCGCCGCTGGCCTTCAGGACCCGCCACCAGGGCACGGAACTGCCGTGGTGGCTCATGACAGTGCCGATCTGCCGGGGGCCGCCGGATCCGAGGAGCTCGGCGACGTCACCGTACGCCACCGCGGCGCCGGCGGGGATCAGTGCCACGACCTCCAGCACCGCCTCCACATACTCGATCCGCATGGCACAAGCCTAGCGGCCGCGGCGCTGTCACGGGCCGCCGGGCGGGCCGCCTTCGGGCGTTCGGGCGTTCCTGGGCGGGGCCCGCGGTGACGCCGGACCGGGGCGCGGGGTGGTGGCGCATTTCTGTCGGTGGCAGCAGGTAGCGTTGACGCATGAGCACTTGGAACACCCTCCCCCGCGCAGCCTTCGACCTCGAGACCACCGGGCGGAACTCCCGCTCCGCGCGGATCGTCACGGCGTCCATCACCGTGGTGGACGCCGACGGCGGGATCGTCAAGGAGCACGAGTGGCTCGCCGATCCGGGGGTCGAGATTCCCACGGAGGCCAGCGACATCCACGGCGTCACGACGGAGCGGGCCCGCAGCGAAGGCCGCCCTGCCGCGGACGTGACGCGGGAGGTCGCCGCGGCGCTCCAGGAGCTGTTCGACACCGGTGTGCCGGTCATCGCCTTCAACGCCAGCTACGACTTCACCGTGCTCGCCGCGGAGTCGGCCCGTTACGGTGTGCCGCAGCTGAGCCGCTTCCCGGTACTGGATCCGTACATCATGAACAAGCAGGTGGACCGGTACCGCAAGGGCAAGCGCACTCTCACCGCCCTCTGCGAGGAGTACGGGGTGAACCTGGACAACGCCCACACATCGGCGGCCGACGCCCTGGCCACCCTGCGCATGCTCGACGCCATGGCCGGGAAGTTCCCCAAGCTACGGATGCCGGCCACCCACCTGCACCAGCTCCAGATCGAGTGGGCCTCCGCCCAGGCCTCCGATTTCCAGAGCTACCTGCGCAAGACCAAGCCCGCCGCCGTGATCGAAGGGGACTGGCCCGTCCTGCCGCCCGAGGACGCCAGCCGCGGGGACTTCTAGGACGCGGCTGCCGCCGGCCTGCCCCGCGGGGCCAGGCCGCCCTGGTCACCGCACACCGCGGCTGGCTGGGACAGAGATCACAGGACAGGGCCCTGCCAGCCCGGCAGGTTTGGCCCTGCGGGGATTCCGCAGACTGCCACCCGCTCCGCCAACCATCCGACTCCTTGGTACATAAACCGAATTTTTGACGGCCCTGGACGCTTTGTTACGAACATGATTCGCAACTGGCTGCCAAATCGCGCCGCTGACATAATTTAGTTCATAACCGGGCGTGTGCTAAGCCGCGCCCACTCCCCCAACGCCAAGGGATCAATGATCACAGTTACCGACCTGCGCAAGGTCTACCAGCAGGGCAAAAAGGAAGTGGTGGCCCTCGACGGCGTCACCCTCTCCGTGCCGAAGGGGTCCATTCACGGCATCATCGGCCACTCCGGTGCCGGCAAATCGACCCTCGTGCGCTGCCTCACCCTGCTGGACCGTCCGACGTCGGGATCCGTCAGCATCGACGGCACGGAGCTCAGCTCCGTCAAGGACTCGGAGATTCGTGCTGCGCGGCGGCGCATCGGCATGGTGTTCCAGCATGCGAACCTGATGGACGCCCGGACTGCCGCCGGTAACGTGGCGCACCCGCTGGAACTCGTGAAAACGCCGAAGGACCAGATCAGGACCCGGGTCGCGGAACTCCTGAAGCTCGTTGGGCTTGAGGGCTTCGAGAACGCCTATCCTTCGCAGCTTTCGGGCGGCCAGCGTCAGCGCGTTGGCATCGCCAGGGCCCTGGCGTCGGACCCCGACGTGCTCCTGTGCGACGAGCCGACGTCGGCTCTGGACCCGACCACCACGGATGAAATCCTGGACCTGATCCAGGACCTCACCAAGCGCCTCCAGCTCACGGTGCTGATCATCACGCACGAGATGAACGTTGTGAAGCGCGTCTGCGGATCGGTGTCCCTGCTCTCGCGCGGCCGCATCGTCGAACACGGGGAGCTGCAGGACGTGGCCGGCGATCTCGACAGCATGCTGGCACGCGCATTGCTCCCCCTCCCGCCGTCGGAGCCCCTACCGGGTGCCCTGCAGCGCGGGCCGGTGCTCGAGATCCTCTTCTCCGGCGACAGCGCCAAGGAACCGGTCCTCACCGGCGTCGCCCGGCATTTCGACATTGACATCAACGTCCTGGCCGGCAGCGTCGAGACCCTCGGCGGGCAGCAGTTCGGCCACCTGCGTGTTCAGCTGGCGGAAAATGCCGACCTCGACGCCGTACTTGCCTACCTGCACGAGCGGGGCATCTCCGCGAAGCGCGCGGCCCCTGCGGCAGCCCCGGTCCCGGACTTCGCCGGCTCGGCACTCTCAACCTCAGTCCTCTCCAGCGGGGAACAGGGAGGCAACTGATGAACGACATCTTCAGCAATCCCGTCCTGGCCAAGGCCCTGCCCGAAGCCATCATCGAAACCCTGCAGATGGTGGGGATCTCGTCCTTCTTCACCGTGCTGATCGGCCTGCCGCTGGGTGTCTTCCTGCACGTCTCCGCCCCAGGCGGGCTCCGCCCGATGCCGGTCACGAACCGGATCCTCAGCGACGTGATCGTCAACATCACCCGCTCCATCCCGTTCGCGATCCTGATGGTGGCGCTTATTCCGGTGGCCCGCACCCTGACCGGCACCAGCCTCGGTCCGGTCGCAGCCTCGGTATCCCTCTCGATTGGCACCATTCCGTTCTTCGCACGCCTGGTGGAGAACTGCCTGCGCGATGTGCACCACGGCAAGATCGACGCCGCGCAGGTGATGGGGTCGACCAAGATGCAGGTCATCAACAAGGTGATGCTGCGCGAATCCCTCCCCGCCCTTGTCGCGGCCGCCACCACCACGGTGGTCACGCTGGTGGGGTACTCCGCCATGGCCGGGCTTGTCGGCGGCGGCGGCCTCGGCAAGCTGGCCTACAACTACGGCTTCCAGCGCTTCGACGTCACGGTCATGCTCGTCACCATCGTGCTGATCATTGTCCTGGTCCAGATCATCCAGCTGGTCGGCGAGCGGATCTCCCGCGGACTCGACCACCGCTGACCCGTCCCGGCTCCAGCGACCACTGACTCCGGCAGCCCGGCCCGACCCCGGCCGGCCCGCCGATCCCTGCACCACCCACCCTGCAGCGGGTAGCCGCCCCCTGCACCTGCGCGGATTACGGCGCCGACGTCGTGAATCCAGCTATTTCGAAAGGAACGCATCCAATGCGTAAGTCACTTACCCTCCTGGCCACCGGCATTGTCACTGCCCTGGCGCTGACGGCTTGCGGTGGTTCGTCCACCCCCAGCGCCCAGGTCACGACCCTCGACCCGGCAAATCCCGCCACCCTCACGGTCGGCGCCAGCCCCGTGCCGCAGGCGAAGATCCTTGAGTTCATCAACCAGGACCTGGCCCCGAAGGCCGGCCTGAAACTGGATATCAAGGAGATCGAGGATTACCAGACGCCGAACACCGCGCTGAGCGACGGCTCCCTGGACGCCAACTACTACCAGCACCTGCCCTGGTACGAAGATCAGGTCACCACGAAGGGCTACAAGTTCGGCCACGGCGAAGGCGTCCACATCGAGCCCTACGCCGCGTTCTCCGAGAAGGTCCAGGACATCAAGGACATCCAGGACGGCGCCAAGGTAGCCATCACCAATGACCCGTCCAACCAGGTCCGCGCCCTCAAGGTTCTCCAGGTCGCAGGCCTGGTCAAGGACATCAAGGACGACACCTCGGTGCTGACGCTCACCGACGAGCAGAACCCGAAGAAGCTGAAGTTCTCCGAAAACCAGCCGGAACTGCTGATCAATGACCTCAAGGACCCGTCCGTGGACCTGGCCCTGATCAACGGCAACTTCATCCTCAAAGCCGGCCTGAGCACCCAGGACGCCCTCGCGGTGGAGTCCGTGGAGAACAACCCCTACGCGAACTTCCTGGCCTGGCGCGAGGACTCCAAGGACGACGTCCGGATCAAGAAGCTCGACGAGCTCCTGCACTCCCCTGAGGTCAAGGCGTTCATCGAGAAGGAATGGCCCAACGGTGACGTCACCGTGGCCTTCTAGTCCCGGACTGACCGCAGCATAAACACTTGAGGCACCCGCCGCGGCGGGTGCCTCAAGTGTTTAACGACGACCGCTGAACGGACGGCCGGGCCGTGCGGCCCTCGGGACTATGCCCGCGCGGCGGCCGCGGCCTTGGCGGCCGCGGGCAGCGCGTCGAAGATCCGGTTCATCGCGGAGTCGTCGTGCGCTGCGGACAGGAACCAGGCTTCGAATACGGACGGCGGCAGGTACACCCCGGAGTCGAGCATGGAGTGGAAGAACGGCGCGTAGCGGAAGACGTCCTGGCCCTGGGCGTCGTCGTAGTTGTGCACTCCCCGGGCGGAGGTGCCGAAGGCCACCGAGAACAGGTTCCCGGCACGCTGGATCGAGTGGTCCACCCCTGCCGTGTCCAGGGCCGCCGACAGGGCCGCGGAGAGCTCCAGCGAGCGGGCGTCCACGAAGGAGTACACCTCGGGGGTGGCGTGCGTCAGGGTCGCGACGCCGGCGGCCATCGCCACCGGGTTGCCGGACAAAGTGCCGGCCTGGTACACCGGGCCCAGCGGCGCGAGGTAGTCCATGACCTCGGCGCGGCCGGCGAGGGCCGCCGTCGGCATTCCGCCGCCGATGACCTTCCCGAAGGTGAGCAGGTCCGGGGTCCACGGCTGGGCGGCATCGGCAGCGCCGCCGGTGAGTCCCCAGTAGCCGGAGTACCCGGTGCGGAAGCCGGTGAGGACCTCGTCGAGGATCAGCAGGGCGCCGTGTTCGCGGGTGATGCGGGACAGTCCCGCGTTGAAGCCCTCCCCCGGGGTGACAACGCCCATGTTGGCGGGGGCCGCCTCGGTGATGACGGCGGCGATGTTGCCGCCGTGTTTGGCGAAGGCGGCCTCGACGGCGGCGAGGTCGTTGTAGGGCAGCACGAGGGTCTCGGCGGCGGTGGCGGCCGTGACGCCGGCGGAGCCCGGCAGCGCCAGGGTGGCGAGGCCGGAGCCTGCCGCGGCGAGCAGCCCGTCGAGGTGGCCGTGGTAGCAGCCGGCAAACTTGACGATGAGGTCACGGCCGGTGAAGCCGCGGGCCAGCCGGACGGCGGTCATGGTCGCCTCGGTGCCGGTGGAGACCATCCGGACGCGCTCGGCGGCGGGGACGCGTTCCTGGACGATCGCCGCGAGGTTGGCCTCGTCCGGGGTGGATGCCCCGAAGGACAGCCCGCGGTCCACCGCGGCGTGCACGGCGGCGAGGACCGCCGGGTGGGCATGTCCCAGCAGTGCCGGGCCCCAGGAGCAGACCAGGTCGACGTATTCGGCGCCGTCGGCATCGGTCAGGTACGGGCCCTTGGCGGAGACCATAAAACGCGGAGACCCGCCGACGGAGCCGAACGCGCGGACCGGCGAGTTGACGCCGCCCGGCATCAGCTTGCGGGCGCGGTCAAAGAGTTCCTCGTTGCGAGGATGGCTGGAAGTCATGGTTCCTATTCTTTCAGTTCAGTCTTGCGGGGAGGCCGCTGCCAGCCGGGTGGCCACCCGGGGGGCCACCTCGGTGCCGAACAGCTCGATGGAGCGCATCATCGCCTTGTGCGGCAGGGTGCCGTTGCTGTACTTGAGGTCAAAGCGGTCCACGGCCAGGTTCTTCTTGAGCAGCAGGATCTTCGCGGCCACGGTGTCCGGGGAGCCGACGTAGAGGGCGCCCTCGGGGGTGCACATGGCGTCGAACTCTGCCCGGTTGCCGGGGCCCCAGCCGCGCTCGGCGCCGATCAGGTTGCGCTGGCCGAGCCAGTGCGGGAAAAACTCCTCCCGCGCCTCCTCGTCGGTCTCGGCAACGTGGCCCGGTGAATGCGTGGCCATCTGCTGCATCGGGTGGCCGTATTTCGCCATCGCGTCGCGGTAGAGGTTCGCCAGCGGGGCGAAGGACCGCGGCTGTCCGCCGATGATCGCGAAGATGATCGGGTAGCCGTATTCGGCGCAGCGCAGCACCGATTCGGGCGTCCCGCCCACTCCGATCCAGGCGGGCAGCAGGTGGTGTTCCAGCGGCGGGTAGGCGCTGAGCCCGTTGATGGCCGGGCGGGTGCGGCCCTCCCAGTGGATGGGCTTCTGGGCGCGGGCCTTGTCGAAGAGCTCGAGCTTCTCCTCGAACAGGACCTCGTAGTCGGCCAGGTCGAGGCCGAAGAGCGGGAAGGACTCGACGAAGGAACCGCGGCCCAGCATGACCTCGGCCCGGCCGTTGGAGATGGCGTCCACGGTCGAGAAGCGCTGGAACACGCGGATGGGGTCATCGGAGCTCAGGACGGTGACGGCCGAGCCGAGCCGGATCCGTTTGGTCCGGGCGGCCGCCGCGGCGAGGAACACCTCGGGGGCGGACACGGCGAAGTCGCGGCGGTGGTGCTCCCCCACACCGAAGGCATGGAGTCCCACTTCGTCCGCGAGTTCGGCCTGTTCCAGCAGCTGGCGCAGCACCTGGGCATGCGGGACCGGGTGTCCGTCGGGGAAGACCCCGACGTCGCCGAAGGTGTTCAGGCCCAGCAGGATGCGCCCCGGGCCCACGGGCGCCGTGGGGTTGGACCCGGAGGCCGGGCCGGTCGCCGTGCTCATCAGGACTCCTTCAGCCAGCCGGCGAGTTCGCTCGCCCAGTACGTCAGGACCATGTTGGCCCCGGCGCGTTTGATGCCCAGCACCGATTCGGTGATCGCGGCCCGGCGGTCGATCCAGCCGTTGGCGGCGGCGGCTTCGATCATCGAGTACTCACCGGAGATCTGGTAGGCGGCGACCGGCACGGAACTCATGGCGGCGACGTCGGCGAGGATGTCGAGGTAGCTCATGGCGGGCTTCACCATGACCATGTCGGCGCCCTCGGCGAGGTCCAGCTCCACTTCGAGGATTGCTTCGCGGCGGTTAGCGGCGTCCATCTGGTAGGTGCGGCGGTCGCCCTTGAGTTGGGAATCAACCGCTTCGCGGAACGGGCCGTAGAACGCCGAGGCGTATTTCGCGGCGTAGGCGACGACCGCGGTGTTGGTGTGGCCGGCGTCCTCCAGGGCCTGCCGGATCACACCGATCTGGCCGTCCATCATCCCGGACGGGCCGAGCACGTGGGCGCCGGCCTCCGCCTGGGCCACGGCCATCCGGCCGTAAATCTCGAGGGTGGCATCGTTGTCCACGTAGCCGTGGGCGTCGAGGACACCGCAGTGCCCGTGGTCGGTGAATTCGTCCAGGCAGACGTCGCTCATGATGACCAGCTCGTCGCCGACCTCGGCGCGGACGTCCCGGATGGCCTTGTTCAGCACGCCGTCGGGGTCCAGTGAGGCGGTGCCGGCGGCATCGCGGACGGCGGGGATACCGAAGAGCATGATGCCGCCGACGCCGAGCGCCACGGCCTCACTGGCGGCGCGCTTCAGGGTGTCCGTGGTGTGCTGCTGCACGCCGGGCATCGAGGCGATCGGGTTCGGCTCGGTCAGGCCTTCACGGATGAACGCGGGCAGGATGAGTTCCGAGGCCGAGAGGCGGTGTTCGGCCGTCAGCCGGCGCATGGCCGGGGTGGTGCGGAGCCGGCGGGGTCGGTGGGTCGGGAAGCTCATACGGTGTCCTTTGCGGTGGGCTCTGCTGCTGGCTGAGGTGGTGGGGACGGCCGGCCGGCCAGGGACCGGACGACGGCGGCGACCAGGCCGGAGGCGGTGGGCGCCTCGGCTACGGCGGCGACCGTGAGGCCGAGCGACTCAGCCTCGGCGGCGGTGGACCGTCCGATCGCGACGAAGCGGCAGCCGCCCAGCGGGGCGAGGTCCTCGTGGATGCGCCGGGCCGCGCTGGGGGAAGCGGCGACCACGGCGGCGAGCCGGCCGGCGCCGATTTCGGCTTTCGCCTGCTCCGGGGTGAGGACGGCGGCCGCATGGTCCCCGTGCGCGCCGGCGGCTGTATTGTGCCCGCGGGGCGTGGCGGGCTGGCACGCGGCGAGGCTCCGGCGCGGGTCGGCCGGGTAGTCCACGGTGCTGTAGGCGGTGACGGCCTGCACGAAGGCGCCCCGGGCCTCCAGTCCGCGGCGGAGCCGGGGGTCGGCGATGTCGGCCTGCGGCAGGAGCACGCTGCCCTGGTGCTCGGGCCAGATATCGATGAGTCCGGCCCCGGACTGCTGCCCGGTGGGCGCCAGATCGACCGCAACTCCCCGGGATTCGAGGAAACGCCGGGTCGCGGGCCCGATCGTGGCCACGAGGAGGCTGCCCGGCAGCCAGCGGCTGAGGGTGGTTCCCCGCTCGGCGGCCTTGGCCTCGAGCGCCTGGACCGTGGTCACGCTGCTGACCACGAGCCACGTGTAGGCGCCGGCGCCGAGGGCGTCGAAGGCGACGTCCAGGGAGTGCTGGTCCCGGGCGAGCTCGAAATCGATCAGCGGCAGCAGCAGCGGGTCGGCGCCGACCTTGCGCAGCGCCGCGACCAGGTCCCCGGCACGGTCCGGGCTGCGCGCGACGAGAACCCGGGCGCCGTCGGGCACCAGCATCACCGCTTGCCCGTCGGTGTCGTTGCGGCCGCTGTGCCGTCCCATGAGCTGATGGTTTCCGCCGTTCAGGAGGCGGCCAGGTCCGCGATGTCAGCGGCGCCGCGGGCCAGAAGGATTTCGGCGAGCTCAATCCCGAGCAGGGTGGCCCCGACCTCGGTCAGTCCGTCGGTGGCCTTTTTGTCCCGGACCGAGGCTGTTCCGTCCACGGCGCAGACCACGGCCTCGAGGTAGAGCAGGCTGCCTTTCCGGAACGCGTAGGCGCCCACCGGCGCGGCGCAGCCGGCTTCGAGGCGGGCCAGGAGCGCCCGTTCGGCGGTGATGGCAAGCCTCGTGTCGGGGTCGTCGAGGGCGGCGAGGGCCTGCGCGAGCACGCCCTGGGAGCCTTCGGTGGAACCCGCCTTGCGCGGCGCGTCAGCGGAACGGCATTCGATCGCGAGGGAGCCCTGCCCGGCGGCGGGCAGCATCACCTCGGTCTCAAGGTATTCGCTGACGGCGTCGAGTCGGCCGATCCGGGACAGCCCGGCGGCGGCGAGCACGACGGCGTCAAGATCGCAGCTTTTGCCTTCGACCACGGCGTCGGTGCTGTTGCCGGGCAGCCCGGGGACGCGGCCGAGCCGGGTGTCCACGTTGCCGCGGATGTCACGGATGTCCAGGTCCGGGCGGGCGGCCCGCAGCTGGGCTGCGCGCCGCGGCGAGCCCGTGCCGACGGTGGCGCCGGTGGGCAGGTCCGCGAGCTTGAGCCCGTCGCGGGCGCAGAGCACATCCCGGACGTCGGCGCGTTTCGGCGTCGCCGCGAGCGTCAGCCCGAGGGCTGCCCCGGTGGGGAGGTCCTTGAGCGAGTGCACCGCGACGTCGCAGCGGTCCTGCAGCAGGGCATCGCGGAGGGCCGCGACGAAGACGCCGGTGCCGCCCATCTGGGACAGCGACCCGGTGAGGACGTCGCCGTCGGTGCGGATGTGCACCAGCTCGACGGGGAACCCGCCGACGGCGGCCAGCTGGTCCGCGGTCTGCTGCGTCTGGGTGAGGGCCAGATTGCTGGCCCGGGTTCCGATCCGGACGCTCACAGTGCGTCCCGATCCGCCGCCGGAGCGGCTGTGCCGGCGGCAGCGGCGGCCGGGTAGGGGTCGTGGCCGGTGCCGGTGGTGGTGTCGGCGCCCGCGATGGTCGGCTTTTCGCCGCGGAAGTTGGCGCAGCAGCCCGGACGGCAGACGTCGTACCACGGGCCGAGCTTGGTCAGGTGCGGGCGGTCGGCGATGTTGTTCTCGGCGGTCCGCTCGCAGATCAGGTCCACGAGCCCGCCCACGAACTTGCGGTGCGTCCCGGGCGTGGGGACCCGCGTGGCGGCGAGGTCCAGCCGGGCGCAGGTTTCCAGGGCCTCGGTGTCGAGGTCCCAGACGACTTCCATATGGTCGCTGACGAAGCCGAGCGGGACGATGACGATGCCCTTGACGCCCTGGCCGGCGAGTTCCTCGATGGCGTCGTTGATGTCCGGTTCCAGCCATGGCACGTGCGGGGCGCCGGAGCGGGACTGGTAGACGAGGGACCAGGGGGCGGTGTCGCCGGTCGCGGCCTCCACGCGGCGGATGACCTCGGTGCCGGAGGCCAGGTGCTGCGCGACGTAGGCGGAGTCTTCCTCGAAGCGGCGCGGTTCCGCGTCGGAGCGGCCGGCCGCTTCGGCGTCGCGGGTGGGGATGGAGTGCGTGGCGAACAGGATGTGGACGGGCGCGTCCGGGGTGCCGGCGGCGGCCAGCTGGGCGCGGACGTCGGCGAGGCCTGCGGCGGTGCCTTCCACGAACGGCTCGACGAAGCCGGGGTGGTCGAAGTACTGGCGGACCTTGTCGACTTCGAGCCGTCCGTCGAGGCCGGTTTCGGTCAGCGCGATGCCGATGTCCTCGCGGTACTGGCGGCAGCTGGAGTAGCAGGAGTAGGCGCTGGTGGTGAGCATCAGGACCTTGCGGTGCCCGGCGTCGTAGATGTCCTGGAGGGTCTGCGGGATGTAGGGGGCCCAGTTGCGGTTGCCCCAGAAGACCGGCAGCCCGATCCCGCGTGCGGCGAGTTCGGCCTCGAGGCCGGCCTTGAGCTCGCGGTTCTGCTGGTTGATCGGGCTGATGCCGCCGTTGGCGCGGTAGTGGTGCGAGACCTCTTCGAGGCGCTCGTCCGGGATGCCGCGGCCGCGGGTGACATTACGCAGGAACGGGAGGACATCGTCCTGGCCTTCCGGGCCGCCGAAGGAGGCGAGCAGCACGGCGTCGTAGGCCTTCGGGGCCATCCGGCCGGCTTCGGTCACCTCGTTGATGGAGGTGTCGGCTGCGACAACGCTCTGCGGATCGAGCGGGCTCATGACAGGACCTCGGCAATCTCGGCGGCGCTGACGCGGCGACCGGTGTAGAACGGGATTTCCTCGCGGACGTGGTGGCGGGCTTCGGTGGCGCGCAGGTGGCGCATCAGGTCCACCAGGTCCACCAGTTCGGGGGCTTCCAGGCCCAGGATCCATTCCCAGTCACCCAGGGCGAAGGAGGACACGGTGTTGGAGATGACCTGGGGGAAGTCCCGGCCCAGCATGCCGTGGTCGCGCAGCATCGCGCCGCGTTCGGCGTCGGGCAGCAGGTACCACTCGTAGGAGCGGACGAAGGGGTAGACGCAGAGCCACTCTGCCGGCTCCACCCCGCGGGAGAAGGCGGGGGTGTGGTTCTTGGCGAACTCGGCCTCCCGGTGCACTCCCATGGCGGACCAGGCAATCTCGGTGCCGGTGAACAGCTTGCTGCGGCGGATATCGCGGACCGCGCGCTGAAGGGCCTCCGGCTGGGGGCCGTGCAGCCAGACCATGATGTCGGCATCGGCGCGCATCGCTGAAACGTCGTAGCTGCCCCGGTGGACCACCCCGGCCTCGGCCAGCCGTGCGGTGAGGGCTTCGTATTCCTCGGCAGCATCGCCGCTGCGGAGGACGTCGGCGGATCGCTTGAAAACGGTCCAGAGGGTGAAGAACTGCTCGCCTGATTCTTCGCTGGCTGATTCAGTTTTAGTGACAGTTTCGGCAGAAGTGTGGCTCATGGATACCAGTCTGCCCCTTCCCCTCAATGAAGTCGAAATAAAGCACTTCTACAGCGCGTAGAAGTGCTTTATTTCACATCGCCGGGGACTCCGGTGCCGGACGCTGCACCCTGAGGCAGCCGTCGGGATGTCAGACGCGGCGCAGCCGCAGGACCACGACGCCGGCTGCACACGACAGTGCCACGAGGCCGATGCCCAGGCCGAGCAACGGCGAGGCTCCGGCGGGTTCCCGGGTCGAAGTCGCCTCCATCGAGGTGCTCCCGGAGCGTGGCCTCGCGGACGACGTCGCGGGGCTGGCCGTGGCTGTCGGGGAAGCTGTGGCCGTGTTCGACGGCGACGCCGCCGCTGACGGCGATGCCGGGGTTTCGGCGGGGGCCGCGGTCCCGGCGGGAACTTCGGCGGCCGGTACCGGATCGGCAGCGGACCCGCCCGGGGCTCGAACCGCAGGCGCGGCCGGGGTGGCGGGCTGCGGTCCCGCCGGCACGGCCGGCTGCGCGGGCTGCGCTGGCACGGCTGGCACCGCGGGCTGCGCTGGCACGGCTGGCACTGCGGGCTGGGCTGGCACGGCCGGCACGGCGGGCTGGGGTGCCACAGGCTGCGGAGCGACGGGCTGGGGTGCCACGGGCTGAGGGGTGACGGTCCGGCCCGGCGACGGCTTGGGGCTGCGGCTGGGCTCCGGCTCGTCACGATCCTCGGAGGAGGTGGGCTGCGGGGAGGGGCCTGAAGGCGTGGCGCTCGGCGAGGGGTGCTTCGACGGCGCCAGCAGGCCGCCAACCCGGCCGGCGAGACCAAGGGACTGCAGGTCCGTCGCGCCGGCAACTGAGGCAGCAGCGGAAGAAACTGTGGCCGCGTGCGCGGCTGGCGCGCCTGCGGAAAAAGCCAGCACCACTCCGAGCGCGGCAGCCGCCGTGCCGCGCCGAAGTCCCCCGTGGTGACCGGTCTGCGTTTTTTGTACGTTGGACCTGTGAGTAAGCATGGTCATCGACATTAGCCGTCAGCGGAGGCGGGGGAAAATTTGCCGTTTCCCGCTTTTTATGGGTGCCCGGGCGGCCAAAACGGAGGGCGGTTACACGGCTCCGGCCCCACTCAGGGCAGCAGCTGCCGGACCTGGTGCGGGGTGTCGGCCACGATCGCGGCCAGGCCGTTGCCGGACAGCCAGCCGCCCACTATTGCCAGGGTGCCGTCCGCAGCGCAGATGCTGCGCACCTGCCCGACGCGGCGCTTGTGTCCGAGCGAGGCGAACGGCAGTGCACCGCCCCAGCGCACTACGTCCCAGTCCACCACGTCGCCGGCGGTGACCGGAACGGAGAGCAGGGCGGAGGCGTCCTTCAAGGCCGCCTCGAACAGCTCCGTGTCGGTGCGGGGCTCCGGCCGGGCCGCGGCCCCGTGCCGGGTCTCACCGCGGCCGTAGGACAGCCGGACAACGTGGGTGCCGGGGCCGGTCTGCTCGGCCAGCCACTCCCATTTGGCGGTGGCGTGGGTGAGGGCCTTGGCCTGGATTCCGGGGCTCTGCGGCGCGACCAGGACTCCGGTGCCGCGCGGCCGGGCGTCGAGCTGGGGCAGGTCCACCACGAGCGTGACCAGACTGACATCGGGTCCGGGCTCGGGGCGGTGGCCGGCCAGCTCCGGCAGGGCGTCGGAGAGCAGTTCGATGGCTGCCGGGCCTTCCACGGCGATGACCAGGAGCCCGGCGTCGTAGGCGGTGCCGCCTGCGGTGACCCGCCAGCCGCCGGCAGTGCGCTCCACGGTGTCGGCCCGGGTGCCGCCGAGCAGCGTCGCGCCCTGGCGGCGCAGCTCGGTGAGCAGGGCCGGGATCAGGGTGTGCATTCCGCCGCGCAGTCCCGCCACGGCCGATCCCGCCTTCTGCAGTCCCGGTGACGGCGCCGCGGGGACAGCCCCTCCCCCCGTCGGGGCGCCACGACGTTGCGCCCCCACGGCGGCGGCGAGGGAGCCGTGGTCCCGGATCCCGGCGCGCAGGCCGGGGGCCACCATGTCGATGTCCAGGACGTCCGGGTCTGCAGAGTGGACGCCGCCGACGACGGGCGCCACGAGGCGGTCGAGCACGCGCCGTCCCATCCGCGCGCGGACCAGGGCCGAGACGCTCACGGCCGCGTCCCGTGTCCCCAGCGAGGCGGGCAGCAGCTTGTCGAGCGAGGCCCGGAGCGACCCGAGCAGGCCCAGGGAGCGGCGGACTTCCGGGTCCCAGGGGTTGGCCGGAATGCCAAGGACTCCGGTGCGGGGAAGTTCGCGCGGGCCGTCGGGCAGCTGGACCCAGGCGCCGCCCGGCTGCGGGGCGACGATTTTCCCGGACAGCCCCAGTTCGGCGGCGAGGTCCGCGACGGCGGAGGAACGGGTGGCGAAGGACTCGGCGCCGCTGTCCAGGGTCAGGCCGGCCACGACATGGCTGCCGACGCAGCCGCCCCACGTGCCGGAGGCCTCCAGGACCGTGGTGCGGACGCCGGCGCGGGCCAGTTCGCGGGCGGCCAGCAGGCCGGAGATCCCTCCGCCCACCACCACGGCGGTGGGCGCTGCGGTGTCCCCGGCGGCGCCGCGGGCTGCCTCCACGCGCTTACTCCGGGGAGATCGAGTGGATGAGTGTGACGACGCGCGTCAGCACGTCGGGATCGGTTTCCGGCGGCACACCGTGGCCGAGGTTTAGCACGTGGCCGGGGGCTGCGGCGCCGGCGGCGATGACGTCGCGGACGTGGGCTTCCAGTACTTCCCACGGAGCGGACAGCAGGGCCGGGTCGATGTTGCCCTGCAGCGGAACCGTGCCGCCCAGCCGGCGGTTGGCTTCATCCAGCGGCAGCCGGTAGTCCACCCCGACGACGTCGACGCCGACGTCGCGCATGGCGACGAGCAGTTCCGAGGTGCCGGTACCGAAGTGGATCAGCGGGGCGCCGAGGTCACGCACGTGGTCCAGGGCGCGGGAGGAGGCCGGGGCGACGAAGCGCTTGTAGTCGGCCAGGCCGAGGGATCCGGCCCAGGAGTCGAAGAGCTGCCCGGCGGAAGCGCCGGCTTCCAGCTGGGCCCGCAGGAACATGCCGGAGGCGTCCGCGGCCCAGTTGGCCAGCGCGGTCCAGGTCTCCGGGTCGGCGTGCATCATGGTGCGCGGGCCGAGGTGATCACGGGAGGGCTTTCCTTCGACCATGTAGGCCGCGAGCGTGAACGGCGCGCCGGCGAAGCCGATCAGCGGGGTCTTCCCCAGCTGGGCCACGGTGAGCCGGACGGCCTCGCGGATGGGTTCGAGGGCTTCCCAGGTCAGCTGGGGCAGGGCGGCGACGTCGGCCGCGGTGCGGACCGGTTTCTCCAGCACGGGACCGACGCCGGGCACGATGTCGACGCCGACGCCGGCCAGCTTGAGCGGAATGACGATGTCGGAGAAGAAGATGGCGGCGTCGACGTCGTGACGGCGGACCGGCTGCAGGGTGATCTCGGAGGCCAGTTCCGGCCGCAGGCAGGAGTCCAGCATCGCGACGCCCTCGCGCAGCTTGAGGTATTCGGGCAGCGAGCGGCCGGCCTGTCGCATGAACCACACCGGACGGCGGGAGGGCTTGCCGCCGCGGTAGGCGGTGATCAGCGGGGAATCCGCGGTGCGGCCGTCCATCAGGGGGTGCCCGGCGTCAAGGCCGGAGAGTTCGGGGGTTGCCGCAGCGCGAGGAGTCATGACTTCGATTGTGCCGAAAATCAGCCCCAAAAGATAACGACAGCCTGTCACCGGCAAGGGCTGCGACCCGGGCCGCGCTCAGCCTGGGCCCCGGCCGTGGCGGGAATCACAGCCCCGCGTGGGCAGTCGCACGCCGGGCTGTTGTTCTACGCGGGAACGAAAAAGCTATGATTGTGATGCTGTGGTTCTTTTTTCTCTGGTGGCGACCCACGCCGACATCGACCTCGAGACCGTTGCTCTACTGAGCACCGGTGCTTCCGAGCTCGCCACATCCGCCCTCGCCGGATCGCCGGCCGTGGCGGGTGCCATTGTGCTTGCCACCTGCAACCGCTTCGAAATTTACGGTGAAGCGCACCGGCAGGACGACGTCGAAGACGCCCGCCTGGCCCTCATCGCCCAGCTCAGCGGCTCCACCGGACTCAACGAACAGCTCGTGGCGCGGTCCTTCAGCACCCGCACAGGCGCGGACGTCACCCAGCACCTGTTTTCCGTCAGCTCCGGGCTGGACTCCGCCGTCGTTGGGGAACGCGAAATAGCCGGCCAGGTCCGGCGGGCCCTGATTACGGCCCAGCACGAAGGCACGGCCAGCGCCGGCCTTGTCCGGCTCTTCCAGGCGGCGTCGAAGACCGCCAAGGACGTCGGAGCGCAGACGGCCCTGGGCGCCCGCGGCCTCTCGGTTGTCTCCGTGGCCCTCGACCTCGCCACCGAGCTGTCCGAAGTCCCCGACTGGTCCACCAAAAAGGTCGTGGTGTTCGGCACCGGCGCCTACGCCGGCGCCACCATGTCGCTGCTGCGTGAACGCGGCTGCACCGACGTGTCCGTGTACTCCTCCTCGGGACGCGCCGCCGGTTTCGTCGCCACCCGCGGCGGGACCGCGCTGGACGGCGACAGCCTCCCGGCCGCCGTCGCCGCCGCCGACGTCATGATCGGCTGCAGCGGCGCGGACACCCGCGTCGAAGCATCCGAACTGGCCAGCGTCCGGGCGGCATCGCCCCAGCCCCTGATCGCCATTGACCTCGCCCTTACCCACGATTTTGATCCCGCTGTCGGCGGACTCGACGGCGTCGAACTGCTCACGCTGGAATCGGTCCGCCTGGCCGCCCCGCAGGAACAGTCCGAATCGCTGGCGCAGGCCAGCAGCATCGTGGCCGGCGCGGCCAGCGCGTTCGAGCAGGAACGCGAGGCCCGCTCGGTGGACTCCGCCATCGTCGCCCTGCGCCGGCACACCATGAACGTTCTGGACACGGAAATGGAAAAAGTCCGGGCCCGCCACGGCTGCACCGCCGCGGCCGAGGAAGTCGAGTTCGCGCTCCGCCGGATGGTCAAGCAGCTGCTGCACGTCCCCACCGTCCGGGCCCGCGAGCTCGCCGCTAACGGCCAGCAGGAAGACTATGTGGCCGCCCTGGAGGCGCTCTACGGCATCACGGTCGAACAGCCCGTGGCAAAACCGGCCGACGCCGGGTGCCCGGTTGAACACCGTGACAGTTCCGCACCGGGCGGCGTGCAGGAAATCGCTTAGGCGGCTTAACCGGCGCTTCCGCCTGGCATGACCGCCCGATGGCCTTAGCCGGCTGGCTGGCACGCAGGCATGACCCTGAAGCGACGGCTTCACGTCGAAACTCGGCGTCAACAATTCGATCCGATCTCTTGTGCATCCGCCGAGACGACAGCGGCGACATAGCCCAGCAAGCCAACCCGTTACAAACTAACTCAGAGTCAGGCCCCGGCGGTCGGTGTCTTTGTTGGGCAGGGGTGCCCGGCTGTGAACAAGTACCAGTCCGTGAAGGGATCCGGCGGCATTTCCAGGTTGGGATCCCGGCCGGGGTCAGGCGGCGCGTCCACGTCGGGATCACAGCCGGGATCCCAGTCCGGGTCCGCGGGCAGGTCCAGATCTGGGTTCCAACCTGGATACGCCGTCAGGGCCGGTTCGGGATCCGGGTCCGGATAAGATCCTGGATCCGGGGGCAGGGTTTGGTCCGGTCCTTCGTCCGCGGGCTGGACTTCGTCTAAGCCGTCGCCGGCGGGTTGGAGGTGGGGTGGCCAGTGGGGTGGTTCCCAGTCCTGCTGTTCGCTGGGGTAGTACCGTCCGGAGGGTGAGGTCCAGCCTGGGGGTTTGTCTTTGCTGGCCCCGGAGGGTGTCCATCCGGAGCCGTGTTTGAGGCCGTGGTGCTTGCGGCATGGCTGGCCGAGGTTGGTGATTCCGGTGGTGCCGCCGTCGGCCCAGGCCAGGAGGTGGTCGGCCTCGTTGTCCAGGGACTGGTTGTTGCAGCCCGGGAAGGGGCACCGGCCGTCGCGGAGCCGGAGCCAGCGGCGCTGGGCCTTCGTGGGGCGGTAGTTGGTCCGGCCGATTTCCAGCGGGGCCCCGTCGCGGGGGTCGACCAGGACCCGGTAGAACGAGTCCGCGCCGTCGGCGACCAGGCGGCGGGCCATGGACGGCGGGATCGGCCCGTATCCGTCGAGCATCGCCGGTTCCTCGGTGGCTCCGAGCAGGGACAGGACCGGGACGGTGATGAGGACCTGCGCGCGCGGGACCGGCACCTCCCCGGTTAGACCGTTGCCATCAGCGCCGCCGTTGCCGTCGGCGCCGCCACCGGGGCCCAGGAGCAGGGAGGCGGCGACGTCGGCGCGGAGCTGGGTCAGGGTCCGGGTCTCGTCCGGGCCCTGGAGGGCGCGGGCGGCGGCGGTGGTCCGTTCCCAGATCCCCGCGGCCGTTACCGCCGGCAGGTACGCGGAGAACCAGGCCATCCCGTCCCGGTCCGGGGCGAACTCGACCCGCCGGTCCGTGGCGGACTTGATGTGGCGTTTCTCGATGCTGTCCGGGTGGTGGCGTTCGCGCCAGGTGCGGGATTTGGCGCGGAACCGGCCCGGGACGAGCTCCCCGGCCGGGCACCCGCGGGCCGGGTGGGGCGCGTCGGGGTCCAGGAAGTGCGCTTCCAGCGCCGCGGCCCCTTCCGGGCCCAGGTCGGTCGTTTCGTCGACCATGATCCGGGCGTGGGCCCAGGAGATCGTCCCGGCCTGCAACGCCTCCAGGGTCAGCGGCAGCTGCGTTGTCAGGGCCTGGCTCTGACCCAGCAGGGCACCGGCGGCGTTTTCGCTCACCGTCAGGACACAGGCGAGCTCGGCGACCATCGCCATCTCCTGGACGGTGTGGTCATGAAGGGACGCGGTCGGGGACGCCATCGCCCGCGTGGCCTCCGCGTAATCAGCGGTCAGATGCACCTTCAGCGCGGCCGAACTAGCTTCCAGAACGGCCCACCCTGAGAGACCGTCCAGGGAGGAATCCGCCCGATCCCGCAACGGATCAGCCCACAGCGGATCAGACTCGGTCTCCCGGGACGGAACGGCGCCGGACGGATCAATGCCGGACGGATCAGCGTGGTCCGCCCCGGCGCCGCTGATTGCGGTCAGCGCGGCAACGGCCGCCGCGACAGCCGCCAGGGCCGCCCTGCTCTCCGCACTCCACACCGTGCTTTCCATACCCGCAGATTATCGGGTGGCTACGACAATTTTTGATGGAACTGGCGATGACCGTGCGATGTCGGTGACAGCAACGATCAACGCCACTGAGCTGTGGAGCTCAGCACTTAGTGACGGAGTTCTGTGATCGCTTAGTGCCGCTGAACGGGGCTTTGAGTTGTCTTGCGTCGCATGCTTCTCGGGACATGCAGACAGCACTAACTCCGACTACACACCTATGATCACCAGTAGCAGGTTCACGGTTTGTAGCAGTCCACAGACGTCGACGGCTTCTGTCCGAGATACTCGTCCTCTACACCCCGATGCGGGTCATCGACGCGTACCCGTTCTACGTGCATCGCCTGAAAGGCAAGGCCTGTGATCCAATCAGCGGATTTCGACATCAACGCGTGGAGCCACCTTGTCGACCTGGTCGTGGAACCGCCCCAACCCGTAGATCCCGTCGAGGCGCTCAAAGCGGCACAGAGCAGAAAGACACCTCCAACGCTCAGGGTGCCTTTGGTCTTCACCGGAATCTACGGCGGACCTATCCACCTGACGATTGAGGTCCTTGATCGCGAGCCGGACACGGTCACCCCCGGCTGGGAAGACGTTGCTGACGTGTCCCTGGTCATCCCGGAGGGCAAGGTGTACTTCAACCAGCCCACTGGCGCCGACACGCACGATGTCGGGTCCATGTCAGCGGCGGAGGCGGGCAGCTATCGGGCCCGGCTTCACGCCGTCGGCAGGGACTTGGATTACGACATCGTCGTGGAAGAGTCGAAGGAAAGGCACCTGGTGCAGTTCTGGAGGGCCCCGCCCGCGAACACGATTGTGCTGGCTAACGCTTCTTCTGTGGGGAAGTCTCTGCCGCGGTTTGTCGCTATGTGGCAAAGCAACCTGTGACCGGTCCAGGGACACGCCAAAGGGGCCCCTGAATTTTCTGGGGGTCGTCTTGTGCATCGGGGGAGGCTACTAGCGACACGCTGCACCGCACCGATCCGGGTGTCAGTCTTTCTTCAGTTTCTCGGCGAGCATCACGATGATTCCGCTGGGACCGCGGAGGTACGTGAGTTTGTATTCGTCGCCGTAGGTCGCCACGCCGCGCAGCGGATGGCATCCGTGCTTGGCAGCGATCTCAAGTGCTTTGTCGATGTCGTCGACCGAGAAGGCCACGCGGTGCATGCCGATGTCGTTGGGACGAGTTGGGTTCGACTCGTTCGCTTTGGGGTGGATGTATTCGAAGAGCTCAAGTCGACCATGACCGTCTGGGGTCTGGAGCATCGCTATGTTGGCGTGGTTGCCGTCAAGTCCGACGGCCGTGTCGGTCCACTCGCCGCTGACCGTGTCACGGCCGACGACCGTGAGCCCGAGGTCGGTGAAAAAGGCGATTGTTGCTTCGAGGTCGCGAACGGCGATACCGACGTTCTCAAGTTTGATGGCCATGCGTTGAAGCTACCAAGCCGGACCGATTAGCTCCAGTGCACGCGGTCTGGCCGTTGATCCGTCGGGGCGGGGCACCCATATCTGCCCCTTGCGATGGAAACACAGGAGAACATGGACCCGGTGACATGCTCCGGGCCGACGAAGGGCCCGGTGTCGGTTGTCGAGCCGCGCCCGTCACTAGGGAGACGCTGCTGAGCCGGTCAGTAGACCGGTTTGTCCGGCTCCACGTCCCGCACCCAGGCCAGGATTCCGCCGTCGAGGTGGCTGACGCGCTCATAGCCGGCGGCCCGGGCGGCCGCGAGGACGGCCGCGGACCGGGTCCCGGCCTTGCAGTGGAACACGATGTCCATGTCCTGCGGCAGCTCGTGCCAGGCCTCGCCGGCCAGGATCCGGCCCTGCGGGATCAGGACGGCCCCGTCGATCCGGACGATGTCGTACTCCCCTGTTTCCCGCACATCGACCAGGTGGAAGTCCTTGAGTCCTGCCGTGCGGGAGGCCAGCATCGTGGCCAGCTGCGTTGCGGTCACGGTGTGTTCGGTGCCCGCCTCCGCGGCCGGGGTGATGCCGCAGAACGCCTCATAGTCGGTCAGTTCCGTGATCCGCTCCGCCTCGGGATCGCGGGAGACCTTGATTTCGCGCCAGGTCCCCCCGAGGGCGTCGAAGAGCGCCACCCGGCCCAGCAGTGAACGCCCGACGCCGGTGATCAGCTTGACGGCCTCCGTCACCATGAGCGAGCCGACGGCGGCGCAGAGCATCCCGAACACGCCGCCTTCCCCGCAGGACGGCACCGACCCAGCCGGCGGCGCCTCCGGGTACAGGTCGCGGTAGGTGGGGCCGAACTGCTCCCAGAAGACGCTGACCTGCCCGTCGAAGCGGAAGATCGAACCCCAGACGTAGGGCTTGCCGAGGATCGCCGCGGCATCGTTCACGAGGTAGCGGGTGGCGAAGTTGTCGGCGCCGTCCAGGATGAGGTCGTAGCCGGCGAACAGCTCCAGGGCATTGGAGGCGTCCAGCCGGACGTTGTGCAGCCGGACCTCCACGAGCGGGTTCAGGGCGGCAATGGCGTCGCGCGCCGACTCGATCTTGGGCCGGCCCACGTCCGCCACACCGTGGATCACCTGGCGCTGGAGATTGCTCAGGTCCACGGTGTCGTCGTCGACGATTCCCAAGGTTCCCACGCCGGCGGCGGCCAGGTACAGGAGCGCGGGAGAGCCCAGGCCGCCGGCGCCGATCACGAGGACCTTGGCATTTTTCAGCCGGCGCTGCCCGATCGACCCAATCTCCGGGATGATCAGGTGCCGGGAGTACCGTTCCACCTCGGCCGGGCTCAGTCCGTCGGCCGGTTCCACCAGCGGTCCGGACGCCGCGGGCGCAGTTTCCGGGGTTGCGGGGCCTGGGCTGGGGGTGAACTTGGAAGCCATACTTCAATCTATGCCCGAAGATGCCGCCAGGTCATATTACCGGCACGTAAAGTGGACGTAACAGCAAGCGAAAGAAGGCCGACAGTGGTTCATCAGGCACCGGTTGAGCGGGGTCATGCCGGTAAGTCACCGGACGTCCCGGCACGCAGCGGACAGCGATCGGCGCGGCTGCCCCGCGATGAGCGCCGGGCACAGTTGCTCGCAGCGGCCCAGGAAGTGTTCGTGGCGAACGGTTACCACGGGGCCGCGATGGACGAAATCGCCGAGACCGCCCATGTCAGCAAGCCCGTGCTGTACCAGCACTTCCCGTCCAAACGCGAGCTCTACCTGGCCCTGCTCGACAGCCAGCTGAGCAAACTGATTGAGCTGCTGCTCGGTGCCCTGAACTCCACCACGGACAACGATGAGCGCGTCCAGGCGGTCATGCGGGCCTATTTCCGCTTCATCGCCAGCGACGACCAGGCCCACCGCCTCGTCTTCGAATCCGACCTCGTCAACGACGCCGATGTCAGCGCCCGGCTGGAAGCGTTCAACAAGACCTTCGCCGACGCCGTCGCCCGGGTCATCGCCGAGGACACCAAGCTGCCCGAACTGGAGTCCCAGCTGCTGGGCCGCGGGCTCGCCGGAATGGCGCAGGTCAGCGCCCGGTACTGGCTGGAAACCGACGGCAATCTCGACCTCGATGTGGCCAGCGATCTGATCTACCGTTTAGCTTGGCGCGGAATCTCACGCTTCCCCAAGGAAACCTAGACTACAAATAGACATAACACCTGAGAACTTTGATTGGCTGGGAGGCCTTGCTGTGGAAGTAAAGATCGGCATACAGAACATCGGCCGCGAAATTGTCCTGGAATCGTCCCAGGAGGCCGACGCCGTGGCCAAGGTGGTCGGCGAGGCCATCGCGAAGGGCACGGAGCTGCGCCTGACGGATGAAAAAGGCCGCCTGATCATCATTCCCGCGAACGTCCTGGGCTATGTTGAAATCGGCGCCGAGGAAGTACGCCGCGTCGGCTTCGGCGCGCTCTAACCACCAGCCGCCCCTGTGCGCCGGCAGCACCGCTGCCGGCCGGCGCCCCGACCCGCAAGGAGTCCCGACATGCTTTCCCTGATTGTGGTTGCCCTGGTGACCGTGGCCGCGGGCTTTGTGGTGTGGGCCAACGACAAGCGCCACGCCAAGTACGGCATCGCCGTGCCGGCCGGGGTGTCTCTGACGGTCGGGATGCTGAGCTGGATCGCCTTCATGGCCGCCGGGCTTGGCTACCAGCCGGGCCTGACCTGGATTCCGTGGGTGCTGCCCATGGTCCTGGGCGCCGCCGCCTCCGTGGCGGCCGTGCTGTACCTGGGCAGGACCCGCACGAGCCGCGACACCGCCCGGCTCACCGCCATCCTGCGCTACTAGCCGCTTGCCGGCAGCGGGCGGGCTGCCGCGGCTCAGGCCTCCGGAGCTCCGGTTCCGTGGCCTGCCTCGGTGCACAGGCACAGCTGGTTTCCCTGCGCATCCGTGACCACGACCCAGTTGGGTGCGTGGTCATGGTTCATTAAGGCCCCGGCAGCCGCCGTCTTCTCCAGCACGGGACCCGATTCGGCCCTGCTGCGGTGGATGTCCAGGTGCATCCGGTTGGGGCTGGGGGTGGAGGTCTCCTGGAACCAGAGCGTCGGGCCACGCCCGTACGGGTCCACCAGGTCATTCGCGCCTCCGCGGCGGTAGCCGAGGGCCACCCGCCAGACCTCCGCGATGGCGGCCGGGTCCTCGGAGTCGATAGCCACCTCCACGGTCCGGTGCAGGCCGGGTTCCGCGGTGGCGCCGACGGCGGCTGCTGCCGCCCCGGCGGCCGTGGCGGCCGCGACGTCCCGCCGCGTGACTTCGTCCCCGGCGTCGTGGGAGCTGTAGCGCAGGAAGACCCGGTTGTAGCGCCAGTCCAGGTCCGGGTGGTGGTTCTGTTCCTCGGCGAGGCGTCCGACGGCGGCGATCAGTTCCAGCGCGGCGGCCGCCGTCGGTGCCTTGTAGGCCGTGACGAGACCGCCGAGCCGGTACCTCCAGTCCGGCAGCTCCGCCAGGGCCGCGTCGACCTGGCCCTCGTCGAGGATGTCGTCGGTGGCTGCCATGGCGGGCTCCTTCGCTGCCTAGAGGAATTCGGCCCGGCCCTCCATCGCCGAGGACGCCAGCGCGTGCTCCCGGCGCGGGATCCTGCCGGCCCTTTTGGCCAGCCTACCGGCGATCACGGCATGCTTGAAGGCCTCCCCCATCAGCACCGGATTCTGCGCCCGGGTCACTGCCGTCGCCAGCAGCACCGCATCGCAGCCAAGCTCCATGGCGAGGGCAGCATCGGAGGCGGTGCCGATCCCGGCATCCAGGACCACGGGCACGGAGGCCCGGGAGACGATCAGTTCGATGTTGTGCGGATTCAGGATGCCCAGGCCCGTGCCGATCGGTGAGCCCAGGGGCATCACCGCGGCGGCGCCGAGGTTTTCCAGCCGCAGGGCCAGCACCGGGTCGTCGTTGGTGTACGCGAAGACCTTGAACCCGCGGCCCACCAGCTGTTCGGTGGCCTCGACGAGTTCCACGGCGTCCGGCAGCAGGGTGTGCTCGTCGGCAATGACTTCCAGCTTCACCCAGTCCGTGTCGAGGGCTTCGCGGGCCAGTTCGGCGGTCAGGACGGCGTCCCTGGCGGTGAAGCAGCCCGCGGTGTTGGGCAGCACGCGGATGTTGTGGTCCAGCAGCAGCTGGAATAGGGACCCGGTCTCCGCGGGCGAGTAGCGCCGCATCGCGACGGTGGTCAGTTCGGTGCCGGAGGCCAGCAGCGCGGCGCCCAGACCGTCCAGGCTCGGCGCCCCGCCGGTGCCCATGATCAGCCGGGACCCCAGCTCCACGCCGTCGACGGTGAAGGGATCTGCCGCGGCCGGTGCGGCTGCCGGTGCCGGGGGAACTCCGGGGGCCGCTGCCCGTGTGGTTTCAGCCATGCTGCTCATCCTCCCTGTACCGCCGTGACCAGCTCGATGTCGTCGCCGTCGGCGAGCGCGGTGCCGTGCCATTGGCTGCGGGGAACGACTTCCGCGTTGCGGGCCACGGCGACCCCGAGTTTTCCGCCGTCCGCGGACCGGCCGTTCGGGGCCAGCGGCCGGCCGGTGATCTGGCTGACGAGGGTACTGACCGAGGCACCCTCGGGGAGCGCGTGCTCGGTTCCGTTCAGTCTGATGTTCATACCGTTTCCTTGCTGTGCTCAGGGGTGGTGTCCGGGCGGGTGGTACTCCGGGGGGCCGTAATTCGGGGTGCTGTGATCCCAGGGGTTGTTTCCGGCGGTCCCGCGGCCGGCGGAACGGTGTCGTGTGTGCGGGAATCCTGCGTGCCGATGTCCTGCGCGCCCGTGTCCTGCGTGCCCGTGTCCTGCGTGCCGCCGGCGAACCGGTCCGGCCTGAAGTGTGCCCAGCGCGGGTCCGCGACGCCGTCCAGGAGCTGCCGGCAGATCTCCGCGGCGGCGGGGGTGAGCAGGATTCCATGCCGGAAGAACCCGGTGGCGATGATCAATCCCGCAACGTCGCCGTGGCCCCCCGGTTCCGCAACGCGGCCCAGCAACGGCGCGTTGTCCGGGGTTCCGGGACGGGCTCTCGCGGTGGACTCGAGCAGTTCCAGTTCGGCGACGGCAGGGACCAGCTGCTGGGCGTCGCGCAGCAGCTGGTAGACACCGCCGGCGGACACGGCGCCGCCGGCGCTGCTTCTGCCCGCCTCGGGGGCGCCGGCCTTGGGGGCGCCGGCAGTGTTGCCGCCGGCCGGGGCCCCCGTCTGACTCTCGGCCCCCAGGGCATCCTCCCGCTGCGTGGCGCCGATCACCACCGTGCCGTCCTGCCGGGGGACGATGTAGACCGGGACGCCGCGGACCAGTCCCCGCACCGTGGAGGTCAGCAGCGGCCGCAGTCTTTCCGGCACCCGCAGCCGGAGGATGTCGCCGTGGACCGGCCGCAGCGGCAACCGCAGCCCTGCGGGCAGGCCCCCGAGCGCCGCGGCGCCCAGGCCGTTGGCCACAATGGTTTCCGTGGCCCGGACGCTGCCGCCGCCGGCGAGGCTGGCACCGACCACCCGCCCGTCCGCCCAGAGCAGGCCGGCGGCGCGCCGGGTGACGGTGTGGCATCGTCCGTCGGCGGCGAGGAGCTTGCCGATCCGGGTGAGCAGCCGGCGGGGGTCCACCTGGTGGTCGGCGGGAATGTCGAAAGCACAGGAGATACCCGGGCTCAGGAGTGGTTCCCGCACCCGCGCCGCACGGACGGTCAGCGGCTCCACGGCGAGGCCGTGCGCCTGCTGGACGGTGCGCAGGTCAGCGAGCGCCCGGCGGTCGGCGGCGTCGGCCCCCACGGCGAGGGTCGGCGTCGTGAGGTATCCCGTGCCGGTGTCCGCCCGTGCGCCTCCGGCGACGGTCTGCCCCGAGTCCAGTCCCGCGGCCGGTTCGCCGTCCAGGGCGGCGGCGAAAGCCGGCCAGAGGCGGGAGGATTCGAGCATGAGCTCCAGGAGCGCTTCCTCCTGGTAGTGCAGTTCACTCACCGGGGCGAGCATTCCGGCGGCGGCCCAGCTGGCGCCGGTTCCGGGGGCGTCGTCGATCAGGGCGACCGAACGGCCTGAGAGTCGCACCGCCCAGGCGATCCCGTGGCCGACAACTCCGCCGCCGATCACGGCAACGTCGTAACATTCCCGGGTTTCGGCGTCATCGGGCGCCGCAGCGTCGGTTGCAGTGTCAGCTGCCGCGGACATGCCGCGGGCGGATGGGGGGCCCATGAAGGATTCCTTCCCTACGCCGGTACTAACCGGATCAGGTCAAGCGGTCGGCTCTGACGCCCTCTCAGCCTGCCGGTGCCGGACGCCTGGGGCGTGACCGGCGGCGGGCTCCCGCGGTATTCGCCCAGTTTAGAGGAACTAGGCTGGAGACATGAGCCAGGATGCCGTCCACACCACTGCCCGCCTTTACCTTTGCACCGGTGCCCGCCGGGACCGCGGCGACTTTGCGGACTTCGTGGACGCCGCCTTTGCCGGCGGTGTTGACATCATCCAACTGCGCGACAAGTCTCTGGAGGCGGCCGAGGAGCTGGAACTCCTGGACGTCCTGCACGAGGCGGCCCGTCGGCACGGCCGGCTCTGGGCCGTCAACGACCGGGCGGACATTGCCTCGCTGTCCGGGGCTCCGGTGTTCCACATCGGGCAGAAGGACATCCCACAGGGGGCCGCGCGGGACTTCCTCGGCAAGGACACCGTGATCGGGCTCTCCACCCACAGCCCGGACCAGGTCGACGCGGCCATCGCCGCCGCCCCCGGCCGCAGCGGCCTGGACTACTTCTGTGTCGGGCCGGTGTGGGCCACCCCCACCAAGCCGGGGCGCGCCGCCGTCGGACTTGAGCTCGTGCGTTACGCGGCCGACTCGGTCCGCCGGGCGGCCGAGTCGGACGAGGGCAAGATCGCCGGAGAGGTGCCGTGGTTCGCGATCGGCGGCATTGACCTCGGAAACGTGGAGCAGGTGGTGGAGGCCGGCGCGCGCAGGATCGTGGTGGTCCGCGCCATCACCGACGCCGACGATCCCGCGGACGCCGCCCGGGCCCTGCTCGCGGTCCTCGACGCCGCAGGGAACTGAACGGCGGAATCACTCAGGGAACGGGACCCGCGGAACTAACGAGCGGAACCGATCCCGGCCAGGACCGCTCAGGACCGGCAGGCGTTGACCGTTCGGGCGGCCGGGCCTCCGGTCAGCCCGCCAGGCCGAGCTGGGTCATACGGCGGGAGTGGTTCGCGGCCAGTTCGTCCATCAGCTCGCGGACAAGTTCCTTGGACCGGTCCTCGTCCGCGCCGATCAGGCCCCCGACGAACGAGTGCTCAAAACTCACCCGCTGCGCCTGGGTCAGCGCTTCCCCGAGCAGGCGTCTGGCCCACAGTGCCAGCCGCGAGGCCAGCCGCGGGTCATCGGCGAGGGCTGCCTTGAGCCGCTCGCGCAGCACCTCCGTGGCTCCCCCGTCGGCCTGGATCTGCTCCACGAGGGCCCGGGTTCCGGCGTCGACGTAGCGGGAAATGGCGCGGTAGAAATCGGCGGAGACGGTGTCGATCACGTACGCCTTCATCAGCGATTCGTACCAGTCCGCCGGGCGGGTGCGTTCGTGGAAATGGTCCACGGACGGCTGGAACGGCAGCATGGCGGCCTCCGCGTCCAGGCCCATGGCGTCGAGTTTGGCGCTCACGAGCTCGTAGTGCTGGAACTCGATCACGGCGAGCCGGCCCAGCACCGCACGGTCGTGCAGGGTGGGTGAATACCGGGCATCGGAGGAGAGCCGTTCGAAGGCGGACAGCTCGCCGTAGGCCATGACGCCGAGCAGATCCATCAGGAACGTGTTGTAACGGGCAGGATCAGCCGGGGATGTGCTCATGATCCAAGACTAATGGCGCAAATGGAGCTAATCTGATTTTCGTGTCCCATCATCGCTTGACCCCGAATGTCCACCAGCAGAAAAACCAACTTGCCGAGGCGCTCAACGCGCTGCGCACGACGCTGGAGCTGCCGGGGCCCTTCCCTGAGGACGCGCTCCGGGAGGCCAAGGAGGCCGTCGCCGGGCACGAGCTCCCGGAGCTGGATTTCACGCATATCGAGTTCGTGACGATCGATCCGGCGTCCTCCACCGACCTGGACCAGGCCCTCTTCATCGACCGCTCCGGTGAGGGCTACAAGGTCTTCTACGCGATCGCCGACGTCCCTTCCTTTGTGGTCCCCGGCGGCGCCCTCGACGCCGAAACCCGCCGCCGTGGCCAGACCTACTACACTCCGGACGGCCGGATTCCGCTGCATCCGGAAATCATCAGCGAAGAGGCCGGCAGCCTGCTCGCCGGCCAGCTCTGCGCTGCGTTCGTGTGGGAATTCGAGCTGGACGCCGCGGCCGAGGTGTCCGGGGTGCTGGTCCGCCGCGCGACGGTCCGCAGCCGGGCGAAGCTCAGCTACCGGGGCGTGCAGGCCGAGCTTGACGCCGGCACCGCCGCGCCCGTGCTGCAGCTGCTCAAGGAAGTGGGGATGAAGCGGGTCGAGCTGGAACGGCTCCGCGGCGGCGCCAGCCTGAACATGCCGGAACAGGAAATCGAACAGCTGGCCGACGGCGGCTACCGGATTGCCGCTGCGCCGCCGCTGCCCGTGGAGGATTGGAACGCCCAGATCTCCCTGATGACGGGGATGGCCGCCGCGGAGATCATGCTGGCGGGCAAGGTCGGAATCCTGCGCACCATGCCGGCCCCGGATGAAGCCTCGCTGGGGCACTTCCACCGCCAGACCCGCGCCCTGGGCAAGCCCTGGGACGGCGAGATGAGCTACGGCGAGTACCTGCGCACCCTGGACCCGACGGACCCGCGCCAGCTGGCGATCGTGCACTCGGCCGGCATGCTGTTCCGCGGCGCCGGTTACACCCCCTTCGACGGAACCGTGCCCGAGGCCGCCACCCAGGCGGCCATCGGCGCTGCCTACGCCCACTCCACCGCCCCGCTGCGCCGGCTGGTCGACCGGTTTGTCCTGGTGATCTGCGAGGCGCTCAGCAACGGCACGGCCGTCCCGGACTGGGCCCGCGAGGCCCTGCCCTCCCTTCCGGGGATCATGGCGACCTCGGACCAGCTGGCTGCCAAGCTGGAGCGGCTCTCCCTCGACACCGTCGAGGCGGCGCTCCTGGTGAACCACGTCGGACAGGAGTTCGACGCCGTCGTGATTTCGGGATCCAAGATGGCCCGGAACGGGAAAAACGCGGACGGGAAAACTGCGAACGGGAAGACCGCGGACGGGAAAACTGCGAACGGGAAGAACGGCAACGGCAGGAACGGCAACGGAGGCGTCGGCACCAAGGCGGGAAACGGCAACGGACCCTCCGGCATCGTGCAGATCGCCGACCCCGCGGTGACCGCCCGCTGCCCCGGCGAACTGGAGCCCGGCACCCAGGTCCGGGTGCGGATTGTGTCCTCCGACATTGCCACCCGCGAGGTCCGGCTGGAGCTGGTGGGTTAGGGAACCGCCGGCCCTCCCGCGCGCCGTCTGCGCTGTCAGTCGGGGATCCGGGCCGGGTACAGCTAGACTGGAAGGGTAGATATGGATGCCCGGTCGTTGATTTCCTTGATTTTCGAATTCAACAAGCCCGCCCCTACGCGATCTTGAGACAGACCCGCTGGTCCCCAGTGCCAGCATTTAGATAGCCCGCGATCGGCTTCCACTGGAATTGCCTGCGCGCCTGAGCGTGCTCCGGAACGGCCTCCCGGCCGGCCCCGTTGAGCAAGCAGCGCAGCCCAAAATGAATAAGGAAACTCCCCTAGTGAGTGAATTGCATACGCACCAGCTTCTGACCGACGAATCCGGAACGGAAACGCTCGAGCCGGAAGAGACCATCATCTCGGACGAGAAGCCGCACGAGATAGCCGAGAAGACCTTCGCCGACTTCAACGTCCGCGCCGACATCGTGGAATCGCTGGCCGACGCCGGCATCACGCACCCCTTCCCGATCCAGGCCATGACCCTGCCGGTCGCCCTCAGCGGCCACGACATCATCGGCCAGGCCAAGACCGGCACCGGCAAGACCCTCGGCTTCGGCATCCCGGCGCTGCAGCGCGTCGTCGGGCCGGACGATGCCGGCTACGACTCGCTGCCCGCACCCGGTGCCCCGCAGGCCCTCGTGATCGTTCCGACCCGCGAGCTCGCCGTCCAGGTCGCCAATGACCTGCAGAACGCCGCCCGCAAGCGCAACGCCCGCATCACCACGATCTACGGCGGCCGTGCGTACGAGCCGCAGGTCGAGGCCCTGACGAAGGGCGTCGAGGTCGTCGTCGGCACCCCCGGGCGCCTCATCGACCTGTACAAGCAGAAGCACCTCGTGCTGAAGAACGTCAAGATGGTCATCCTTGACGAAGCCGACGAGATGCTGGACCTCGGGTTCCTCCCGGACGTCGAGACCCTCATTGCCGGCACACCCGCCGTCCGCCAGACCCTGCTGTTCTCGGCCACCATGCCCGGTCCCGTCGTCGCCATGGCGCGCCGCTACATGACCAAGCCGACCCACATCCGCGCCGCCGACCCGGACGACGAGGGCCTGACCAAACGCGACATCCGCCAGCTGATCTACCGTGCCCACAGCATGGACAAGATCGAGGTCGTCGCGCGCATCCTGCAGGCCCGCGGCCGGGGCCGCACCATCATCTTCACCAAGACCAAGCGCACCGCAGCCAAGGTTGCCGAGGAACTGGTGGACCGCGGCTTCGCCGCCGCCGCCATCCACGGCGACCTCGGCCAGGGCGCCCGCGAACAGGCGCTGCGCGCCTTCCGCAACAACAAGGTGGACGTCCTCGTCGCCACCGACGTTGCCGCCCGCGGCATCGACGTCGACGACGTCACCCACGTCATCAACTACCAGTGCGTTGAAGATGAAAAGATCTACCTGCACCGCGTGGGCCGCACCGGCCGTGCCGGCAACAAGGGCACCGCCGTGACCTTCGTCGACTGGGACGACATGCCCCGCTGGGGCCTGATCAACAAGGCCCTGGGCCTGAGCGTCCCGGAGCCCGTGGAAACCTACTCCTCCTCCCCGCACCTCTTCGAGGAACTCGACATCCCCGAGGGCACCAAGGGCCGGCTGCCCCGCGACAAGCGTGTGCTGGCCGGCGTCGACGCCGAGGTCCTGGAGGACCTGGGCGAGACCGGCAAGAAGAACGCCCCCCGCACGGGACAGGGCACCGGCGGACGTGACAGCGCCCGCACCGGCGGACGCGACAGCGCCCGCACCGGCGGACGCGACGCCGGCGCCACCGGCGGAGGCCGTGACGGCGGCCGCACCACCGGCGGGGGCAGCCGCGACGGCAGCCGCGACACCCGCCGCAGCGGCGGCGCCACCGCCGCCAAGGACAGCGGACGCTCCGGCGACCGCCGTCGTCGTCCGGCCGAGGCTGCTGAAGCCAGCACCGGTCCCGCCGCCGAGGCACCGGCCCGGTCCGCCGCGGCCGCGCCGACCGAGGTCGACCGCGCCACCCGCGCACGCCGCCGCACCCGCACCCGCCGCCACAACGGCGAAGTGGTCGCAGGCGAGGCACAGGCCGGGGCTCCGGCAGGCAGCACCGAGGCCTAAACCCCTACATGACTGACACCGTCTGGGCGCCGGACGGCAGCAACCTGGTGGTACACGCGGACAACGCGGCGTACCTCCCGACGCTGCCGGACGGCGCCTTCACACTCATTTACGTGGATCCGCCCTTCAACACCGGCCGGGTCCAGAAGCGCCAGGAAACCAAAATGGTGCTCAACACCGGCGGCGACGGCGACCGGGTCGGGTTCAAGGGCCGCTCCTACGACACGATCAAGGGCGCGCTGCACAAATACGACGATGCGTTCAGCGACTACTGGACCTTCCTGGAGCCGCGCCTGGTCGAGGCCTGGCGGCTGCTGGCCGACGACGGCACCCTCTACCTGCACCTGGACTACCGTGAGGTGCACTACGCCAAGGTGATGCTGGACGCGATCTTCGGCCGCGAGTGCTTCCTGAACGAGATCATCTGGGCCTATGACTACGGCGCCCGCGCCAAGTACCGCTGGCCCACGAAGCACGACAATATCCTCGTGTACGTCAAGAACCCGGCGAAGTACCACTTCGACAGCGCCGAAGTGGACCGGGAGCCCTACATGGCGCCCGGGCTCGTGACACCGGCCAAACGGGAACTCGGCAAGCTGCCCACCGACGTCTGGTGGCACACCATCGTCTCCCCCACCGGCAAGGAAAAGACCGGCTACCCGACGCAGAAGCCCGAGGGGCTGATCCGCCGCGTAGTGGCAGCCTCCAGCCGGCCCGGTGACTGGTGCCTGGACTTCTTCGCCGGCTCGGGCACCCTGGGCGCCGTCGCCGCGAAGCTCGACCGCAGGTTCGTCTGCGTGGACCAGAACCAGCCGGCCATCGACGTCATGGCCAAACGGCTCACCCCGCACGCCGCCTTCACTGTTTTTCCGGGCAACTAGCTCGCACTACCAACTGACTCGCAGCAAAGGCCGTCCTGAGCGCTCAAAACGGCCCCTGCTGCCAGTCAGTTGGGTCGAAGGGCGTCAGCGCACCACCGGGGTTCCGGTTCCCTGTTCCTCGATCCGGGCAAACACTTCGGGTGAGGTCAGGTTCTCGCCCAGCCGGTTCGGCTTCCCGGCGCCGTGGTAGTCGGAGGACCCCGTGACCAGCAGCCCGTGCCGGTCCGCGAGTTTGCGCAGGAACACCCTGCCCTCCTCGGGATTGTCGCGGTGGTCGATTTCCAGCCCGGCCAGCCCGGCATCGATCATTTCCTGGTAGACCCGCTCCCCCACGATCCGTCCGCGGGCGGACGCCACCGGGTGGGCGAACACCGGCACGCCGCCGGCGGCACGGACCAGTTCGACGGCGAACGCCGGGTCCGGCGCGTAATGCTGCACGTAATAGCGGGAGTGCGAGGTCAGGATGGAATCGAATGCCTCGGTGCGGTCCGCCACCACGCCAGCGGCGACGAGGGCGTCGGCGATGTGCGGCCGGCCCATGGTGGCACCGGGCGCCACGTGGTGGATGACGTCGTCCCAGCTCAGCGGATAGTCCTCCGCGAGGAGGCTGACCATCCGCTCGGCCCGGGTGAAGCGCGCGTCCTTGGCCTTGGTGATTTCCTCCAGCAGCCCGGGGTGCGCGGGGTCGTGCAGGTAGCTGAGGAGGTGCACGCTGATCCCCTCCATCGTCCGGCAGGAAATCTCCATCCCCGGAACCAGCGCCACACCGTGCCCGCGGGCGGCGAGGGCGGCCTCCGCCCAGCCGTCGGTGGAGTCATGGTCGGTCAGGGCGACGACGTCGAGCCCCGCCTCCGCCGCCGAGGCCATCACCGCGCCGGGCGCTTGGGTGCCGTCGGAAACATTCGAGTGGGCGTGCAGGTCGATCTTCACCTCACCAGCCTAGTAGATCGCCCCCGCGGCGCCCGGGACGGACCCCGCCGGCCTGTTGGCCTAAGCCGCTCCGCTGGTGAGACTATGGGACGGTGAAAGATGCAGATAACACCCAAGTCTCCGCTTCCCAGCCCCTCGATGAGCGCGTCAACAACCGCTCGCAGCGGCCCAGCTCCGACGCCTTTAAGGCGTTTATGGCCAGCAACTGGGCACCGTCCAGCGAGCAGCTCCCGGAACGCGACGCCGTCGCCGGCCACGCCGCCACCCGCCGGCGCGCCATCTCGGAGAAGTTCAAGGGCGAACGCCTGGTCATTCCGGCCGGCCCGCTGAAGGTCCGCTCGAACGACTGCGACTACCGCTTCCGGCCGCACTCCGGCTTCGCGCACCTGACCGGCCTTGGCCTGGACCACGAGCCCGACGCCGTGCTCATCCTGGAGCCCGTGGAGGCAGGCAAGGGCGACGACGGCGGCCACCACCACGCGACGCTGTACTTCCGCCCGCTGGCCGGCCGCGACACCGAGCAGTTCTACGCCGACTCCCGGGCCGGCGAATTCTGGATCGGCGCCCGCCCCACCCTGGCCCAGTTCAAGGCCCTCCTCGGCCTGGACACCGCGGACATCAGCGAACTCGAACTGGGCATCACCAAGAACGTGGGCGCCCCCGAAATCGGCGGGATCTCCATCCGGCTGGTGCGGAAGGTCGACGAGAACATCGACGCCCTCGTGGACACCGCCCGCTACAACACCGCCAAGGACCCGGAGAACCTGGACATGGGCATCCTGGACGCGCTCGACGAGAAGCTCTCCGAGGCCCTGTCCGAACTGCGCCTGCTCAAGGATGAGTGGGAAATCGAGCAGATGAAGACCGCCGTCGCCGCCACGGTGCAGGGCTTCACGGAGGTCGTCAAGGTCCTGCCGCGGGCGCTCACCCACCAGCGCGGCGAGCGTGTCGTCGAGGGAGCGTTCTTCGCCCGGGCCCGGGAGGAAGGCAACGAACTCGGCTACGACACCATCGCGGCCTCCGGCAACAACGCCACGGTGCTGCACTGGACCCGGAACACCGGCAAGATCAACGCCGGCGACCTGCTGCTGCTCGACGCCGGGGTCGAGGCGGATTCGCTCTACACCGCGGACATCACCCGCACCCTGCCGGCCAACGGCACCTTCTCCGAGATCCAGCGCAAGGTCTACGAGGCTGTGCTGGACGCCGCCGACGCCGGTTTTGCCGCCGCCCAGCCCGGCACCCGGTTCCGCGACATCCACACCGCCGCGACCACCGTGCTGGCGGAACGGCTGGCCGCCTGGGGCCTGCTTCCGGTCTCCGTGGAGGAGGCCATCAGCGCCGAGGGCCAGCAGCACCGCCGCTGGATGCCGCACGGCACCAGCCACCACCTCGGCCTCGACGTGCACGACTGCGCCCAGGCCAAGCGCGAACTGTACCTCGACGGCGTCCTCACCCCCGGCATGGTCTTCACGATCGAACCCGGGCTGTACTTCAAGGATGAGGACCTGGCGATCCCGGAGGAATACCGCGGGATCGGCGTCCGCATCGAGGATGACATCCTCATGACCGCCGACGGCCCGGTCAACCTCAGCGCGGCCCTGCCCCGCAAGGCCGACGACGTCGAGTCCTGGATGGCGGGAATCTACCAGGAAGTTGACGGCCCGGCGGCGTAATTCCGCGCCGGCACGAAGAAGGCCTCCGCCCGGATCACTCCGGGGCAGAGGCCTTCTGCGTTGCCGGTCAGTGCTGCGAACCGCCCTCGTCGGGACCCTGCTTGGGCGTATCGGTGACGCGGACCCCGTACTGCGGGCGGCCGTCCGGCAGGTCCGGGTAGGCGAACCCGGTGGACTTCGGCGCCTCTTCCGTGGCCGGCTCGGTCTCCGCAGACGGCTGCTGCGACGGTTCAGCGTGCCGGCCTGGCGCGTGCTGGCCTTCGGGCTGCTGGACTGGCGCGTGTTGGCCTTCGACCGGCTGGCCGCCGGCGTCAGGCGTGCGCTGGCCGTAGGGGTCGTTCCAGGCCGCGGGCCGCTGCGGGGCGTGGCCGTGCTGGCCCGGCTGCTGGGCGCCCTGCCCGGGACCGGGCTGGTACGGCTGGTGCTGGTAGTCGCGCTGGGAGTATCCGGCCGATGCGGCGGACGCCGAGGCGTCGTGCTGGGTCATCGGAAGCTGGTGCAGCAGCCGCCGCGCCTCGTTCGCCGCCTCGAAGGAGACCACGACGTCGTAGTTCGTCGCCACCACCTGGCTGGTGGACGTGAAGTCGCGCTTGCCCTTCTGCATGGCGTACGTGACGATGCCGAACAGCATAAAGAAGGCCGCGCCCATGAGCACGGAGGTCACGATGGAGAAATACCCCGGCGTAGTGGAGAAGAAGGAGAGCATGATGCCCACGAACAGGCCGAACCACATGCCGCTCAGGGCACCCGACAGGGCCACCCGGGGGTAGGTCAGCCGGCCGGTGACCCGCTCCACCATCTTCAGGTCATTGCCGACAATCGAGACCATCTGCACCGGGAACTGCTGGTCCGCGAGGTAGTCCACCGCCTTCTGGGCATCCAGGTAGGAATTGTAGGAACCGACGGTGTCGCCCTTGGGGACACTGCGGGCCTCGTCCGGGCCGTTGGGGGCGCCAGCCCTGGGAGCACCAAAAATGTTTGACATACGCCTATTCTTACCTATCCGGCTGGGCACCGGCTGTAAATTCAGCTAAAAGAGAGCGGACTCGGTAGCCTGTACAGGTGAGCACAAATCTTTCGCGGGTGTTTGTCGCGCGCCTCCTCGGACTGGACGTCTTTGACCCTCTGGGCGACCGTCTGGGCCGGCTGCGCGACGTCGTCGTGCTCTCCCGCGGAACCCGGGGCGCCCCGCACGTGGTGGGCATCGTCGTCGAGGTTCCCGGGAAGAAGCGCGTTTTCGTGCCGATGACCCGGATCACCTCGATCGACCAGACCCAGATCATCTGCACCGGGCTGGTGAACCTGCGGCGCTTCGAACAGCGCGGCGCGGAAACCCTCGTCGTGGCCGAGATGTTCGACCGCCGCGTCACGCTCGCCGACGGCAGCGGGGACGCCACGATCGAGGACATTGCGATGGACAAGCACCGCTCCGGTGACTGGTTTGTCAGCAAGCTCTTTGTCCGCCGCGGCCACTCCCTCTCCCCGCTGAGCCGGCTGCGCCGCAACGAGACCCTGATTATCGACTGGGCCGACGCGCACCCGGACGCGCGCACCGAGCCCCAGGCCGCCACCCAGTTCGTCGCGACCCACGAGGACCTCAATCCTGCGGACTTCGCCGAAGCCCTGCACGAGATGAGCGACAAGCGCCGCTTCGAGGTCGCGAGCGAGCTGCAGGACGAACGCCTCGCCGACGTCCTGCAGGAGATGCCCGAAGACGACCAGGTGGAGATCCTCTCCGCCCTCGACGTGAACCGCGCCGCGGACGTGCTCGAGGAGATGGACCCGGACGACGCCGCCGACCTCCTCGCGGAACTGCCCAGCGCCCAGGCCGAGGAACTGCTCCAGCTGATGGAACCCGAAGGCGCCGACGACGTCCGCCGGCTGCTCGAATACGACGAGGACACCGCAGGCGGCCTGATGACCCCGGTCCCGGTTATCCTGCCCCCGGAAGCCACCGTCGCCGAAGCCCTGGCCCATGTCCGCCGCGAGGAGCTCTCCCCCGCTCTGGCGTCGTCGATCTTCATTGCCCGGCCGCCGCTGGAGACGCCCACGGGCCGGTTCCTCGGCGTCGTCCACATCCAGCAGCTGCTGCGCTACCCGCCGCCCGAACCGCTGGGCAACCTGGTCGACAAGACCCTGGAGCCCGTGTCGGACCAGGCCCACATCAGCGAGGTGGCCCGCACGCTGGCGACCTACAACCTCAACTCGCTCCCCGTCGTCAACAGCGACGGTCGGCTTGTGGGGGCGGTGACTGTTGACGACGTGCTGGACCATCTGCTGCCCGATGACTGGCGCGCCCACGAGGACGATGTCCCGATAAGGAAGCTTGGAGGCCGCATTGGCTGATAACAGCACACCACGGAACCCGCACGTCCGGCCGGGCAGCAAATCGGCCAAGGGAAGCCTCGACACACCCCTCAGCGGCCGCCAGCGGATCCTGCCGAAATTCTCACCCAACCCGGACGCCTTCGGCCAGACCACGGAAGGGTTTGCCCGTTTTATGGGCACGCCGCAGTTCCTGGTCTACATGACCGTGTTTGTCGTGCTCTGGCTCACCTGGAACACCTTCGCCCCGGTGGAGTGGCAGTTCGACTCCCGGGCGCTCGGCTACACCCTGCTGACCCTGATGCTCTCGCTGCAGGCCTCCTACGCCGCGCCGTTGCTGCTCCTTGCCCAGAACCGGCAGGACGACCGTGACCGGGTTTCCCTCCAGCAGGACCGCCAGCGTGCGGAACGCAACCTCTCCGACACCGAATACCTGACCCGGGAACTCGCCTCGCTGCGGATCGCTTTGCGCGAAGTCGCCACCCGCGACTACGTCCGGGCCGAACTGCGCAGCCTGCTCGAGGACATGCTGGAGGCGCAGGAGGAACTGCGCACCCACGATCCATCCGCCGGCGTCCACGAGACGCCGCGGGACAAGGCCAAGGAAAAGCTGAAGGACCGCCGCGACAAGCAGCGCAGCCCCCGGACCCAGCAAATGCCCCGGATCAAGTCCGACAGGAACGACCGCAAACCCGCCAGGAAAACCGACGCGGCGCCGGACACCCTTGCGCCGGGAACACACCAGCGCACCGCACCGGACACCCTTGCGCCGGACACCCTCCAGGGTGCCGGGCCGGACAACGCCGGCGCACCCGCGCACCCCGCTTCCCCCGAGAACTGAGCCGTCACCGCATGAACTCCAGCCAGGACAGCACCACCCAGGGCATCCCCGCGGCCTCCGCTTTGGACGGTGCCGTGCACGCCGCCCTCGCCACCGTCATCGATCCCGAGCTCCGCCGTCCCATCACCGAGCTCGGCATGGTGGACGCGGTGGAGGTTTCCGACGGCGGCCGGGTCCGGGTCGCGGTGCTGCTGACGATTGCCGGCTGCCCGCTGCGCGGAACCATCACCGCCGACTGCGAGGCGGCACTCTCCGCCGTGCCCGGGGTCACCGGCGTCGAGGTCGACCTGAAGGTCATGACGCAGGCGCAGCGCGACGCGCTCAAGGAGCAGTTGCGCGGCGCCGGCGGGCAGCGCGGGATCCCGTTCAACGATCCCGGCTCGCTGACCAAGGTCTACGCCGTCGCGAGCGGCAAGGGCGGCGTGGGCAAGTCCTCCGTGACGGTGAATCTCGCCTGCGCGCTGGCCGCCCAGGGGCTGCGCGTGGGGATTGTGGACGCGGACGTCTACGGCTTCTCCGTCCCGGCGCTGATGGGGATCACCCAGGCCCCCACCCGCGTGGATGACATGATCCTGCCGCCGGTGGCGTACGGGGTCAAAGTCATCTCGATCGGCATGTTCGTCACCGGCAACCAGCCGGTCGCGTGGCGGGGCCCCATGCTGCACCGCGCCCTGGAGCAGTTCCTCACCGACGTCTACTTCGGCGATCTCGACGCGCTGTTCCTGGACCTTCCGCCCGGTACCGGCGACATCGCCATCTCCGTGGCCCAGCTGCTGCCCAAAGCCCAGATCCTCGTCGTGACCACCCCCCAGGCTGCCGCCGCGGATGTGGCCGAGCGGGCGGGCGCCATCGCGACCCAGACCGGCCAGAGCGTCGCCGGCGTCGTGGAGAACATGTCGTACCTGGAATTGCCCGACGGCGGCCGGATGGAGCTGTTCGGCAGCGGCGGCGGCGCCGTGCTCGCCGAGCGGCTGTCCGCCACGGTGGGAACGGACGTTCCGCTGCTGGGACAGATCCCGCTGGACATCCTGCTGCGGGAGGGCGGTGACGCCGGGATCCCCCTGGTGCTGGGCCGCCCCGAAACGCCGGCGGCCGTGGCACTGCTGGACATCGCCGGAAGGCTTGCCTCGGTCCCGCGCGGGCTGAGCGGAAAGCCGCTGGGCCTGCAGCCCCGCTAGGTAGCTTCGGAATCGAAGGGCGCCGGCTCGCCGTCCGGGAGCCGCTCGATCATCCGGGCCGGCGGGCGTTCCGCGGCCGCCGCGGCGGCTGCCGCCACGGTGGCTACGGCCGGGGCACCGGCGCTGACCGGTTTGGTGTCATCGTCGAGCAACGCTTCCTTGATGATTCGGCGCGGATCGTACTGCCGGGGGTCGTACTTCTTCCAGTCGACGTCATCGATATCGATGCCGACTTCTTCCTTGATCTGTTCCCGCGCGCCCGACGCCATCCGGCGGACTTCCTTGACGATGTTGGCAAGTTTCTGGGTGTATTCGGGCAGCCTGCTGGGACCGATCACCAGAAGGCCGATGATCAGCAGAAGTACAAACTCCGGTCCATTGATTCCAAGCACTGTAGGAAGATTACCCTCTCAATCGGGGCTGGGACGATTCGGCCGCGACACACGGGGCATGCCCCCTCGGCCGGTGCCACCGCCGAGGTGATATTTCGCGCCCATTGCCGTGCGGCCCATGGGCGCGAGCTCTCACCTCGGGCCGGCGCAGGCCGGTCACGGGGCCAGCAGCTCCATGATCCTGCCCATGCCGCGCTCGATCCGCGCGGCGAAAGTGTCCCCGGCGCCGTCGACTGTTGCGACCTGCCCCGATGCCCCGCTGCCGGCCGGACCCGCCGCCGCGGAACGGGCCCGCACGAGGGCGGCCACGCCGTCGTCGGCCTGCTCGGCCGGCCGGTCCGAGACGTAGGTGAAGGTGACCCCGCCCGCCTGGTAGATCGCAGCGAAGGGGGCTGCCTGGTGTACCCACAGGGTCCCGCGGCCGGCTCCTGTCCCGTCGCCCGCCGCGTCGGCCACTGCCGGCACCGCTGCGGCGGTGAAGCCGTCCGACGTCGCCGGGCGGCCCGTGAGCACGTTCACCGGTGCCGGCGGGGCGGTTTGCGGCCCGGCGCCCGGGCTGCCGGTCTGCCCGGGCACGCCGCTCTCCCGGGCGTCACTGTCCTGGTCACTGTCCTGGGTGTCACTGTCCCGGGTGTCACTGTGCTGTTCCAGGACGGTGGCGAAATTCCGGCCGTCGGTGAGGCGCAGTTCCAGGATGTCGCCGCCGGCGTGCACCCCTGTCCTGGCCCAGACGAGGTGGTAGCCGAGTTCGCGCAGTTCGGGGCAGGTCCAGCCCGCGGAGCGCAGGGACGCGAGCTGTTCGTCCGTGAGTGCTCCGGCCGGGGTGAAATCGGGTTCGCCGGTGAGGCTCCACCCCGTCGGCGCCCCGGGCCCGGCCTCGACGGCGGCAGCAGCAGCCCCCGAGGCGGCAAGGTCCCGCTGCAGAAAGACCGGGGCGGATGCGCCGGCGGCCGTCGGGGCGCGGTCCCCGCCCAGCAGGTAGGCCGATCCGCCGAGCAGCGCGGTGGCGGCCGCCGCGGTCCCGGCGACGAGCACCGCTGCCCGAAGGGCAGGACGGAAACCGCGGGCAGGACGTAATCCGCGGGCCGGACGGAATCCGCGGGCAGCCGGCGGGGCGCCCGGCGCTTCGTTGCGGGCCAGGTCCGCGGTGCGGGCGAGCAGCCGTGCGGTGAGGTCATTGCTGGCCACGGGCACTTCGGCGCCGCGCAGCCGCTCCAGGTACTGGCGTTCCCGGCGCTGCCGGAGCCGGCATTCCGCGCAGGAGTCCACGTGCCGGGGCCGCCGTTCGTGCGGGCCCCGGAGCAGTCGTTTCAGCAGACGCATTGCCTGGGTCAGAGGAGACCGGCGATGCGCGGCAACTTCAGGCGCGGTTTCAGCGAGGCCTTGGCCGTCTGCGGCCGCGGGTCGCGGTGTGCGAGCTTCTCGCGCAGCATGGTCCGGCCGCGGTGGATCCTGGAGCGGACCGTGCCGAGCTTGATGCCCAGCGCTACGGCGACCTCGTCATAGGACAGGCCTTCAAGGTCGCAGAGGACGACGGCGGCGCGGAAATCCGGGGGAAGTTCCTCCAGGGCGGCCTGCACGTCGACGTCCAGGTTGTTGAACTCGAAGCTCTGCTCGGGGCCGGGCTCGCGTCCGGGCAAACGGGATTCGGCGTCATCGGCCAGGGCGTCGAAACGGATCCGGCTCTTGCGCCGCGCCTGGTCCAAAAAGAGGTTGGTCGTGATCCGGTGCAGCCACCCGTCGAGCGTTCCCGGCTTGAAGTTCTCCAGCGACCGGAAGACGCGGACGAACACTTCCTGGGTGAGGTCCTCGGCGTCGTACTTGTTGCCGGTGAGCCGGTACGCGAGGCGGTACACCTTTGCGGAGTGGTTGGTCACCACTTCCTCCCAGGTGGGCCGGACCCACTCGGCCTCCGCCGCGGGCTGGGACTGTTCAGTTGCAGGGACAGCTGCCGCTATCGACATTGTCCGCTCCCCTCGTGGATGGTGCTTACGCCGTGGACGGTGCTTGCGGCTGCAAGCTCCTGCATCCGTGATTCGGCGCCGATCACCTCGCGGATGAGCGGATATCCATCATTTCAAATCAAGCTGGGAATTTCCTGACGCCGGCGGTCCTTCCGCCCACGGCAGAAACCGGCCGCCGGGGCCGCAGTGCGGCCGCCGCAGCGGGGGCGCCTCCCGGCGGGGTACCGCCTGACACAGTACGCTGGAGGGAACAATCCCCCTGCCGCCCAGAAAGCGAAATCCATGAGCGCCGATAAGTCCACGAGCTGGTCCTACGCAGAAGATCTGCCTGCCGAGGATGAGGTCCTGTTGCACGCGCGCGAACGGTCCTTCGAACTGGGCGTCACCCCCGTCGGCCCGGGCGTCGGGGCCGTCCTGACCGTCCTGGCCGCCGCTTCCAAGGCCCAGACCGCTGTCGAAATCGGCACCGGCGCGGGCGTCTCGGGCGTCTGCATCCTGCGCGGCCTGGGTCCGCAGGCCGTCCTGACCACCATCGACGTCGACGTCGAACACCTCAAAGCCGCACGGGAAGCGTTCCAGGAGGCCGGCAGCCCGGCCAACCGCACGCGGACCATTTCCGGCCGGGCCCGCGACGTCCTCCCCCGGCTGACCGACGCCGCCTACGATCTGGTCTTCATCGACGCCGACAAGCCGAACTACCCGGGCTACGTGGAGCAGGCCATCCGCCTGCTCAAGTCCGGCGGCCTGCTGATCGTCAACGATGCGCTGGACAAGGACCGCGTCGCCAACCCGGCCGCACGGGACGCCACCACCGTGATCCTGCGCCAGGTGGGCAGGGCCATCCGCGACGACGACCGCCTCGCGTCGGCCATGCTGCCCACCGGCGACGGCCTGCTGGTCGCCGTCAAAAAGTAGCTGTACAAAAACTGGCCGTCCAAAAGTAGCCGTCGGGAAATCACAGTCGAGGGCTGCGGCAGTTCCGCCGCAGGACAGCAAAAAGCGGGCGGGGTCCGCAGCCCTCCGGCTGCGGGCCCCGCCCGCTGTCAAGTATTCCTTGACGCTATTCGGTGACGCCGACGAGGCATTCCTTCAGGTTGGCAGCTTCGGCGGAATTGAGTTCGACCACGAGCCGTCCGCCGCCTTCGAGCGGAACACGCATGATCAAGCTTCGTCCTTCTTTGGTAACTTCCATCGGGCCGTCGCCGGTGCGTGGTTTCATTGCCGCCATAAGGAATATCCCCTCCATTAGTCCAGTGACATACCAGCCCGGCCGGGCTGCGTCCGCTTAGTCAATCAAGCTGCCCGGCGGCCGTGATGGGTGCCATCAGGGCCATATACTCAGTTTGCTTCTTGTCCTTGCTTACCAACTATTATCGCGTAACAACGCGGCTGTAGCTAATCGTTGGACTTTCCGACGCGCCGCGTCGTGCCGGGCCGGCAGCCGCCAAAGGTGCCGCGGGTCACGGCGGATAGTCCCCGCCGCCGGGCAGCGGAGCCCAGGCCCACAGCCAGACGATCCAGACAATCTGCAGCAGCACGAACATGACCACCACCGTGCCGCGGTACGCGCGGGACCGGGAGATGAGGGCCGCGGCGAGAGCCAGCGGAAACAGCGGAAGCAGCATCCGGAAGGTGCTCGTCTGCGGGTGCAGGAAAAGCAGCAGGTAGCCCATGTAGCAGGCGCACCACAGCCGCAGTTCCGTGCCCAGCGCCCGCACCGGACGGCTCATCAGGAGCAAGGCGAACAGGGCAACGAAAACGAACGGCGCCAGCACGCCCAGCACCGGCCCGAAGAGCAGGATGCCGGTGTCGAACCAGGGCTTGAACGGCACCAGGTCGTGGCCGCGCCAGACGGTTTCGGTCTTGGTGTAGGCCTCGATGTCCCCGGTGACTGCCCAGGCGATCCCCGGCCACATCAGGGCCCCCAGCCCGCTGACCGCCGTCAGTCCGGCGAGGGACCAGAGCTGGGCGCCGGTGTGCGGCACAACGGTGTGCGGCACGCCGCCCGGCTGCCCGCCGTCCGCCGGGTCCGGGTCATCCCCGCGTGCCGGGCGGCGGGACGCCGAGTAGGACTGCCACCCGCGGTAGAGGAACAGCAGGCCCGCCATCGCCGCGAACGGCACGCCGGTCGGCCGGGACAGGCACATCAGCACGACGACGGGCAGGGCCCACAGGTAGCGGCGTGTCACCACCAGCAGCAGGGCCGCGGCCAGCAGGAGCAGGTTCAGCGACTCGGCGTAGGGCACCTGGAGCACCGGGGACACCGGAAAGGTGGAAACGAACACCGTTCCCCAAAGCGCGGTCCGGTGCGATGCCTTGTGCCGGAACAGCCGGTAGATGACCAGGGCCGCGCCCAGCCCGCACACCATGGCGATCAGCGTCAGGCTCAGCGCCGGGTGCAGTCCGGTCACCCCCGCGACCACGCGGCCCAGCACGGGAAAGAGCGCATAGAACGCCCAGGCGTTCTCCTGGACGTTCCCGGCACCGTCGGTCGGAAGGACGTCCGGGTAGCCGTTCAGGAGGATCTCGCCGTACCAGCGGGCATCCCAGATATTGACGAAGGACCAGTAATCCGGCTTCGCGGGAAACCAGGGGTTCACGCCCTGGTGCAGGGCAGCGGCCATGAAGATGCAGGCACTGACGAACCGGGCGGCGACATAGAGGACGCCGACCTGAACCCACCAGGGCCAGTGCGCCGCCCGGCCCGCCGCCGCTGCGACGCCGCTCCGTGCCGCGTCGGTCAGGTCCCGCAGCCCGGAGCTGCGGGGTCCGCCCGCCTGCTCCTCACGGCTGTGCGGCTGCACCGCCGCCGGCAGGTGCGCCTTTGGCGGGTCACTGCTCACGGGGTACGCTCCGGTCCGTGCCGCCGGCGTCCCAGTTCGGCCCCGAGGTCCGCGATTTTCCGGTCCTTCGTTGCGAGCTGGTCCCGCAGCTCGTCCAGCACCTGGTCCACCTGGTCCATCCGGTAGCCCCGCAGGCCAATGGCGAACCGGAGGCGGTCGACGTCGGCCGGCTCCGCCTCGGCCGGCAGCAGCACCGGCGGGAGGTTGGCGACCGGCTGGTCGAAGCCGTCGTCCAGGACCCGCGGCTCACCGGCGTCCGTCCCGCGGCGCCGGCGGAAGAACCCCGCCGCCCGGCCGGTGCCGAGGAGGAAAGCGGCGCCGACGAGCGCAATCGCCAGGAAGATCAGGAAAAAGCTCACTCCCCCATCGTGCCAGACGCCGGTGGGTCCGGCGGGTGGGCCGTTAGGCCCGCGTGCCGCCGGCGGGGCCGGTGCCGTTCCCGTTCCCGGCCCCGGTGCCGTTGGGGTTCCGGTGCCGGGCGGCGCCTTCCACCACGAGCTCCACGGCGAGCGCCGGATCATCGACGACCTGCAGCAGGTCCAGATCCTCCTCGGACATCATTCCCTCGGCCACCAGCGTGTTCTGGATCCACTCCACCATGGGGCTCCAGAACGCTGTTCCGATCAGGACAATCGGGAAGGAGGTGACCTTCCGGGTCTGGACGAGCACCATCGCTTCGAAGAGTTCGTCCAGCGTGCCGAGGCCGCCCGGCAGCACGATGAACCCCTGGGCGTACTTCACGAACATGGTCTTGCGGGCGAAGAAGTAGCGGAAGTTGATGCCCAGGTCCACCCACTGGTTCATCCCCTGTTCGAAGGGCAGCTCGATGCCGAGACCCACGGACACGCCGTTGCCCTGCACGGCGCCCTTGTTGGCGGCCTCCATCGAGCCGGGTCCTCCCCCGGTGATGACTGCCAGCCCGGCTTCGGCCAGCTGGCGCCCCACCTCGACGGCGAGTTCATAGTTCAGGCTGCCGGGCACGGTCCGCGCCGAGCCGAAGACGCTGACCGCCGGGCCCAGGTCTGCCAACGCGCCGAACCCTTCCACGAACTCGCTTTGGATCCTGAGGACGCGCCACGGGTCAGTGTGGACGAACTGTCCGGGTCCCTTCGTGTCCAGCAGGGTCCGGTCGGACATCGTGACTTTGGCAGCCTTGCGCCGCAGCTCCAGCGGACCCTTGTGCCTGATCCCGGCCGGGGCCGGAATGTCGCGGGGTTCGCCGGCGGTCTTGGCGGGGGCCTGACCGGCCGCCTCTCCGACGGTCTTACCGGCTGTTTTGCCGGCTTGATTTCCGGCGGTTTTTCCGGCGGATTTTGCGGCGGCGGCCGGGGGTCCCTGTTGCTGCGGATCGGTACTCATGCCCACAGGTTAGCGCGCTTCCCCGTGAGCGCCCGTCCGGCACGGCCCGGACGTGCGGGCGCCGGCGCAAGATGCCCGGCCGGCCCCGCAGACTACCCGAGGACGCCGCTGGCAGGCTGACCTGCAGGTATCTCTTGAATCACGATCTGTAGGAAGTGGGAGTGATTGCGGTCATAATCCGCGGATGTTCGCTAGATTCTTCTTATGACTACTCAAGTGCCCGGCGATGCCCTCGTCTCCCTGAATGCCGTCAATAAGCACTACGGCCAGTTGCACGTCCTGAAGGACATCAACCTCGATGTCCGCAAGGGCGAGGTTGTTGTCGTCATCGGACCGTCGGGTTCCGGCAAGTCAACGCTGTGCCGTGCCATCAACCGCCTCGAGACCATCGACGACGGCGTGATCAAGATCGATGGCAAGGAACTGCCCGCCGAGGGCAAGGAACTCGCCAAGCTGCGCGCCGACGTCGGGATGGTCTTTCAGTCCTTCAACCTCTTCGCCCACAAAACGATTCTTGAAAACGTCACGCTCGGCCCGATCAAGGTCAAGGGCCTCTCGAAGGCCGAGGCCGACAAGGACGCGATGGCCCTGCTGGAGCGCGTCGGCGTGGGGCACCAGGCGCCGAAACTTCCGGCCCAGCTCTCCGGCGGCCAGCAGCAGCGCGTTGCGATCGCCCGCGCCCTGGCCATGAAGCCGAAGGTCATGCTCTTCGATGAGCCGACCTCCGCTCTGGACCCGGAAATGATCAACGAGGTCCTCGACGTCATGATCCAGCTGGCGAAGGAGGGCATGACCATGATCGTGGTCACCCACGAGATGGGCTTCGCCCGCAAGGCCGCGCACCGCGTGGTGTTCATGGACGGCGGCCAGATCGTCGAGGACTCCACTCCCGAAGAGTTCTTCACAAACCCCAAGAGCAGCCGCGCCAAGGACTTCCTCTCCAAGCTGCTGACCCACTGAGTTCCCTCCGAGTTCGCACCCTGGCCGCCGCAAGGCGGCCGTCCAATGAAAGGTACGTCATGATGGCATTTTTGACCCGAAGGAAATCCCTTCTGGTTGCCGCGTCCGCGGCTCTGGCCCTCAGCCTGAGCGCCTGCGGCGGCAGCACCTCCTCTTCCAACCCGCCCGTGGCCGAGAAGCCGAGCTTCGCTGCCGATTCAACCATGGCCAAGCTGTCATCCGCCGACAAGATCATCATCGGCACCAAGTTCGACCAGCCCCTGTTCGGCCAGAAGGGCCTCGACGGCAAGCCCATCGGGTTCGACGTCGAAATCGGCAAGCTGATCGCCGCCAAGCTGGGCATCGCCGCCGACAAGATCGAGTGGGTCGAGACGGTCTCCGCCAACCGCGAGCAGTTCATCAAGCAGGGCAGGGTCGACCTCATCGTCGCCACCTACACGATCAACGACAAGCGCAAGACCGAAGTCGACTTCGCCGGCCCGTACTACGAGGCCGGCCAGGCACTGATGGTCAACAAGGACAACACGTCCATCACCAAGCCCGAAGACGTCAAGGGCAAGAACGTCTGCTCCGTGACCGGTTCCACCCCGGCCGCCACGATCGTCGAGAAATACGGAGCAGTCCTCGTCCCGGCTGCCACCTACTCCGCCTGCCTCGAGCCGCTGCGCAACAAGCAGGTCGAAGCGATCACCACCGACAACGTCATCCTGGCCGGTTTCGTGGCCAAGGAGCCGGACGCCTTCAAGCTGGCCTCGGACCAGACCTTCACCAAGGAGCCCTACGGCATCGGCCTGAAGAAGGACGACACCGCTTTCCGCATGTGGATCAATGACCAGCTGGAAGCCTTCGACAAGGACGGTTCCTACAAGAAGGCCTGGGAAGACACCGCCGGAACGGTCATCAAGACCGCGCCCGCCCTTCCCACGATCGACCGCTACTAGCCAGGTGTGGCGGTTGCCGGGGCACGCGCCCGACGCGGCCCCGGTAACCGCCATTCCCGTCTCCCGCTCCACTTCCCTCAAGGCAGCCTAAGGAACCTATGGACGTCATCATTGAAAACCTTCCCGCATATGTGGACGGTTTTCTCAGAACCCTCTTCCTGTCCGTGGTCTCGGGGATCTTCGCACTGATTTTCGGCACCCTGCTCGCAGCAGCCCGTGTCTCGCCCATCGCCGCCCTGCGCGGCTTCAGCATGACGTACGTGGAGATCGTCCGGAACACCCCGCTGACCATCGCGTTCTTCTTCGCCGCCGTGGTCCTTCCCCGGCTTGGGGTGACGTTCCAGCAGTTCGAGGTCGCCGCCATCATCGCCCTGAGCGCCTACACCTCGGCCTTCATCGCCGAAGCCGTGCGCTCCGGCGTCAACAGCGTCCCCGTGGGCCAGGCCGAGGCCGCCCGCAGCATCGGCATGAAGTTCAGCCAGGTCCTTACCCTGATCATCCTGCCGCAGGCGCTGCGCACGGTGATCCCGCCCTTGATCAACATCCTCATCGCCCTGGTGAAGAACTCCTCGGTGGCCGGAGCCTTCTACGTCCTGGAGCTCTTCGGCTACGGCCGTCAGCTCGCCAACGCCCACGGCGACGCCGTGCTGTGGGTCCTCGTCGGCGTCGCGTTCTTCTACCTGCTGATCACCGTCCCCCTTGGCTATCTCGCCAACCTGGTTGAACGAAAGGTGGCGATCGCCCGATGACTTCGGTCCTTTACGACGTCCCCGGCCCCAAGGCCCGCCGTGTCTCCCTGATCGGCTCCATCGTTGGCGCCGTCGCGATTGCCGGGCTGCTCTGGTGGGCGGTCTCCATCCTCGCCGCGCAGGGAATTTTCGAACCCGAACGCTGGGCCGTTTTCCAGATTCCCGAGGTCTGGGTGCTGATCGGCAACGGCATCATCGCCACACTCTCCGCCGCGGCACTTGCCGCCGTCATCGCGTTCCCGCTGGGGCTTGTGCTGTGCCTCATGCGCATCTCCGACGTAGCCTGGATCCGCATCCCGACCCGGATCGCGCTGGAGTTCCTGCGCGGCATGCCCGTGGTCCTGATGATGTTCTTCGTGCTGCTGGTGTTCGCGACCGCTCCTTTCGCCGCCGTCGTCGCCGGCCTGGTGCTGTACAACTCGGCGATCTTCGCCGAGATCATCCGCGCCGGCATCCAGTCGCTGCCGAAGGGCCAGCGTGAAGCCGGCCTCGCGATCGGCCTCACCAGCTTCGCCTCCCGGCGCAGCATCGAACTGCCCCAGGCGATCCGGCGCATGCTGCCCTCGCTCGTGGCCCAGCTCGTGGTGCTGCTGAAGGACACCTCGCTCGGCTACATCGTGTCCTACGAGGAACTGCTGCGCAAAGTGCAGATCATGGCCGACTTCCTCGGCCCGGACTACCTGTTCCCGGTGTTCTTCGTGGCGGCGGCGATCTACATCGCCATCAACTTCTCCGTTTCCCGGCTCGCGATCTGGATCGAGAAGCGCGGTTCCAAGAAGGCCGCCGGCGGCGTCGTGCACGTTCCGGTCGCCGGGATCCCGGTCAAGTAACTCCCCGGCGGTGCAGCCTGCGCCTCACCAAGGCTGCACCGCACGCACAAAGGTCCGGAATCCCGCGAGGGGTTCCGGACCTTTGTGTTGCCGGCTGCAACGCCTGTGGCGTTTCGCGGCGGTACCGCCTGCCGTGTTACCTGCTGTACTGGCTGCTGCCCTGCCTGAGTCAGGCCGTGAGCCAGCTCCGCAGGACCCGCAGGCATTCGCGGATCGCGTCGGCCTCGACGTGTTCGTTGTCCTTGTGCGCCAGCAGCGGGTCCCCGGGACCGAAGTTCACCGCCGGGATGCCCAGTTCGCTGAAGCGCGCGACGTCGGTCCAGCCGTACTTGGGCTTGGGCGCGGCCCCCACAGCGGCGACAAAGGACGCGGCGGCGGGGTGGTTGAGTCCCGGCCGGGCGCCGGCGGCACTATCGGTGCGGACGACGTCGAATCCCTCCAGCAGGTCCCGGACATGCTGCTCCGCCTCATCCGGGGTCTTGTCCGGGGCGAAGCGGTAGTTGATTTCCACGACGCACCGGTCCGGGATGACATTGCCGGCCGTCCCGCCGTTGACCTTCACGGCGTTGAGGCTTTCCCGGTAATCGAGGCCGTCCACGGTGATGGTCCGTGGCTCGTAGGCCGCGAGCCGGGCCAGGATCGGCGCTGCGGCGTGGATCGCGTTGCTGCCCATCCAGGCCCGGGCCGAATGCGCGGCTTCGCCGACCGTGGTCGCCTCGAAGCGCATGGTGCCGTTGCACCCGCCCTCCACGGTCCCGTGCGTGGGTTCGAGCAGGATCGCGAAGTCCCCGCCCAGCAGGTGGCCGTGGTTCCGCACCAGCCGGCCGAGCCCGCTCTTGACGGCTTCGACTTCCTCGTGGTCGTAGAACACGAAGGTGACGTCCTTGTCCGGCTCCGCGCCGCCGTCGAACAGCCCGGCGGCCAGCGCCAGCTGAACCGCGACGCCGCCCTTCATGTCGGTGGCACCGCGGCCGTAGAGGATGCCCTCGCCGGGCGAGCCCGAGGGCCAGTAGGACGGGACGGTCCCGAGGGATCCCTCCGTGGTCGGCAGGGGCACCGTGTCCAGGTGCCCGGCCAGGATGACCCGTTCCGCGCGGCCGAGGTTGGTGCGGGCAATGATCGAGTCGCCGTCGCGGACCAGCTCCAGCTGCGGGACGGAGCGGAGGGCATGCTCCACGGCGTCGGCCAGTTCCTGCTCCGCACCGGAGACGCTGTAGATGTCGATGAGCCTGGCGGTCAGCAGCGCCACGTCCTGGCGGGGGTCCAACCGGGCGGCGGCGTGGGGGCGGGAGGTCGGGCGTGAGTTCAGGTCCGGGGCAGTCACCGTCCCACTTTATCCGCTGCGCTCCCCCGGCGCCGCTCCCGGCTGTCACCGGTTTCAGGGACAGCGGGCGCCGTCTATAGACTTGGGGGCATGACTGAAACCGCTTCTTCCGCTGTGCCCGCAGACGCCCGCTCCGCCTATGGCTACGGCGTCGCCACGATCGCCACCGGCAACGGTGACGCCACCGTGCTGGACGTCTGGTTCCCGGCTCCGGCCCTCGGCACCGCAACGGAGAGCCTCCGCGACGTCGCGAACGCGGACCAGTCGCTGCTCGACATCGCCGCGACCGGTGCCGACGCCGACCGCGGCACCGAGCAGAAGGTCGTGTTCGCCCAGATCCACCTCGACGAGGCCCCGGCCGACACCGCCGACGCCTACCTGCGCCTGCACCTGCTCTCGCACCGCCTCGTTCAGCCGAACAGCATCAACCTCGATGGAATCTTCGGCAAGCTCCCCAACGTGGTGTGGACCAACTTCGGGCCCGCCGTCGTCGAGGGCTTCGAACTGACCCGCGCCCGGCTGCGCAAGCGCGGCGCCGTCACGGTCTACGGCGTGGACAAGTTCCCGCGCATGGTCGACTACGTCATCCCCTCCGGCGTGCGCATCGCCGACGCCGACCGGGTCCGCCTCGGCGCGCACCTGGCCGAGGGCACCACGGTCATGCACGAGGGCTTCGTGAACTTCAACGCCGGCACCCTGGGCACGTCCATGGTGGAAGGCCGTATCTCCGCCGGTGTGGTCGCCGGTGACGGGTCCGACGTCGGCGGCGGCGCCTCGATCATGGGGACGCTGTCCGGCGGCGGCAAGGAAAAGATCTCCCTGGGCGAGCGTGTCCTGCTGGGCGCCAACTCCGGCGTGGGCATCAGCATCGGCGACGACTCCGTCGTCGAGGCCGGCCTGTACGTCACGGCTGGAACCCGCATCCGTGTGGTCGGGGCCAAAGACGCCGACGGCGAGGACACCAGCCAGATCGTCAAGGCCGTGGAGCTCTCCGGGGTCCCGAACCTGCTCTTCCGCCGCAACTCCTCCACCGGCGAGGTGGAGGTCCTCCCGCGCAAGGGCCAGACCGTCGAACTCAACGAGGCCCTGCACGCCAACTAAGGTTGGGTGCGGAAACCAACCGTTAGCAGCATGAACCGGCCCCGGACGGGCCTGAGGGAGTAGTTTCGTGGCACGCAGAGGCAGCTTGCGCCGTTGGGTTGTGCTGCTGCTGACCCTGGTCATGGTGGCGGGCGGTGTGTACACGGCGGTGGCGTTCGTCCAGCGCTCGGAAGTCCTCATCACCGAACGCTGCACGGCAGCGGGCGGCGGCACCGCCCAGCTCGCCACCGACCAGGCGGCCAATGCCGGACTCATCACCGCCGTCGCCGTCCGCCGCGGGCTCCCGGCCCGGGCCGCCAGCATCGCGCTGGCCACGGCCATGCAGGAGTCCAAGATCCGGAATATCGGCCACGGTGACAAGGCCGGCCCTGACTCCCGCGGGCTCTTCCAGCAGCGCCCCTCGCAGGGCTGGGGCACCACGGAACAGGTCATGGACCCGTACCACGCGAGCAATGCCTTCTACGATGCCCTGGTGAAGGTCCCGGGCTACCAGACGCTGGAAATCACCGACGCCGCACAGCGGGTCCAGCGCTCCGCCTACCCGGACGCCTACGCCCAGCACGAGGCGATGGCCCGCGCCTTCGCGTCGTCGCTGACCGGACAGACGGCCGCGGGCCTCGACTGCACGCTGCGCGACCCCGACGCGGCCGGCGACCCGGCGGCCGTGCAGGAACGCCTTACCTCCGACTTTGGGGCGGTCCCGGCATCCACGGAGGGCCGCACCCTCGTCCTGGCGGCCGAGGGCGACCGGGCGTGGGCTGTGGCCCAGTGGGCGGTTGCCAACGCCAAGGCCCTTTCCATCACGGAAGTCCAGACCGAGGGGCGCCGCTGGACGCGGCTGGACCGCAACGGCTGGCAGGCCTCCGAGGTCCCGGCGGGACAGGTCAGGGTCACTGTCGCGGAGGCGCCGGCGCAGTAGCGTCACGTCCGCAGATACGTCCGTGCGTGCGGTCCGTGCGGTGCGTGCGGACTCAGACCAGCAGGTCCACTACCGGCTGGACATAGCTGCGGAACAGTTCCGGCTGGGACAGCAGATCCGAGCTCATGATGATCTTGTCCGGCTCCAGGTACCAGGCCCGCGGCTCGGCCAGCGGCAGCTCGATGATGGTCAGGTTGAAATCATTGGCGGCCCGGCCCACCTCCAGCAGCCTGTCCTCCACCATGTCCTGCAGCAGCTGCACCCCGCCGGCGGCCTCACGTTCGGCCTCCAGGGCCAGGTACTCACTGCGGCGTTCCCGTGCCCAGGACAGCGCCGCACCGAAATGCGCCTGCAACACACGCCGGAGGGCCGGGGAATTACTGAAGGCACGGAACCCGGGCGGGCCCAGTTCCGGCGACATCTCGGGATGGGCCTTGAGCAGCTGCTCCCACCAGGCTTCCCACTCCGTCTTGAGCGCACTGATCCCGCCCACCTCCGCAATGAGGTGCGTGTGGTCCGCAGGCCGGATCTTCGGTGCCGCGTGGCAGAGTGCCGGGTGCCCCGCGGTGTCCAGGCCGGCTGCGTCGCGAACGTACAGTGCAATGAGCATGGGACCCGAAGTGTCCATGGTGATCCGCCAGCCCGGCCCGCCTGTGTGGTGCATCCAATTGCCTCCTTGGCAAGACGTACGTTTCCAGTGTATTCCCCAAGTTAACGCACGTTAATGTCTGCCAGCGTAGCTGCCCAGCCCGTTGAGGTGGGACTCCAACACGTCGCTGCACATCTGCGCGGTCATCCATTCAGGCTGCAACAGGGCGTGCAGGGTGAGCCCGTCCAGGGTGGCCAGAAGCCGTTCCGCCTCGGTGACGAGCCGCTGCTGCTCCGCCCCCGCGTCGGAACCGGCCGCGGCGGCATCGGACGTGTCGGCCCCGGCCCCGGCCCCGGCCCCGGCGGACAGTTCCATCACCAGCCGCCCGACGATGGCGGCCACGGCGCGGTGGCTCCGGTCCGCTTCCGGGGCGAGGAACGGCTTGGTCCTGGCCGCTGCCTTGAACGCCATCCAGACGCAGGCGTCGACGGCGCGCTCCTCATCCAGGGGAAGAAACTCACCCAGCAGGGTTAACACACCCTCGTGGTGCTCCGGAGTGCCGGGCTGCGATTCCGCGAGGCGCTCATCGGCCGCCGCCAGCCTGCGGACAATCCGGTCCACGACGACCCCGAAGGAGTGCGCCAGGAGCTCGTCGCTGCTGGCGAAGTAGTGCCGGACCGATCCGACCGCCAGTTCAGCCTCGTCCGCGACTTCGCGGAGCGAGGCCCTTTCGAGCCCGTCTGCTGCGACGATCCGGAAGACCGCTTCGACCACTTCTTGGCGCCGCAAAGCGGCGTCGACAAATTTGGGCATTCGTCTTTTTTAGCACGGATGTGCGCGAACGGCTGCGGGCCACACCGTCGGCAGTCCGACGGCCGCGCGGCGGGCCGGCCGCCGCCCGGGTGCGGGATGGCCGGTCAGCCTGCCCGGGCGCGGGATCGTCGGTCAGCCTGCCCCGTCGCGGGACCCGGTCCAACGACACCGGCCGCGCACCCCGTGGGGTGAGCGGCCGGCGTCGTGCTCTTGTTGCTGCTTTTGTCTACTACGAACTACACGGAAGGGTAGTTGCGTTCCGGTTCGCCGATGTAGAGCTGCCGCGGGCGGCCGATCTTGGTGTTCGGGTCGTTGATCATCTCACGCCACTGCGCGATCCAGCCCGGAAGGCGGCCGATCGCGAAGAGCACGGTGAACATCTTTTCCGGGAAGCCCATGGCCTTGTAGATCAGGCCGGTGTAGAAGTCCACGTTGGGGTAGAGCTTGCGCTGGATGAAGTAGTCATCATTCAGGGCCTTCTCTTCGAGGCGCAGGGCGATCTCCAGGAGTTCGTCGTGGCCGCCGAGCTTGGTGAGGATCTCGTGCGCCGTGGCCTTGACGATCTTGGCGCGCGGGTCGTAATTCTTGTAGACGCGGTGCCCGAAGCCCATGAGCCGGACGCCGTCCTCCTTGTTCTTGACCTTCTCCATGTAGTCCTCGGGCTTGGTGCCGTCGGCCTGGATCTGGCGCAGCATCTTCAGCACGGCCTCGTTGGCGCCGCCGTGGGCGGGGCCGAAGAGGGCGTTGATGCCGGCGGACACTGAGGCGAAGAGGTTCGCGTTGGAGGAGCCGACCAGCCGGACCGTGGAGGTCGAGCAGTTCTGCTCGTGGTCGGCGTGCAGGATGAGGAGCAGGTCCAGTGCCTTGGCGACGACCGGGTCCACCTCGTACTGCTCGGCCGGGAGGCCGAAGCTCAGGCGCAGGAAGTTTTCCACGAGGTTGTGGGAGTTGTCCGGGTAGAGCATGGGCTGGCCGATGCTCTTCTTCAGGGCGTACGCGGCGATGACCGGCATCTTGGCCAGCAGCCGGTAGGTGGAGACTTCCACCTGCTCCGCGTTGAACGGATCCAGCGAGTCCTGGTAGAACGTGGACAGCGCGGACACGGCCGAGGACAGCACCGGCATCGGGTGGGCGTCGCGCGGGAAACCGCTGAAGAAGCCCTTGAGCTCTTCGTGCAGCAGGGTGTGGTGGCGGATCCGCTGGTCGAAGGCTTCGAGCTCCGTGGCGGTCGGCAGGTTGCCGTAGATCAGCAGGTAGGAAACTTCCAGGAAGCTTGAGTGCTGGGCGAGCTGCTCGATCGGGTAGCCGCGGTACCGCAGGACACCGGCGTCGCCGTCGATGTAGGTGATCGCGGAGGTGGTTGCTGCGGTGTTCATAAAGCCGGGGTCAAAGGCAACGGCACCGGTCTGCTTCAGCAGCTTGGAAACGTCGTAGCCTTCGTTTCCTTCTACAACCTGGATGCGCGGGAGTACGAGTTCCCCGCCGGCATGGCGCAGGGTTGCGCTGGTGGTCTCAGTCATGGAGTCTCCTCTGAGGCGTCGGGGCCTCTGTAGAAAGCTGGTCCAACTCTTGGTGAAGCCGCCCACGGAACCTGTTTTAGCCACGGATTCCAACGGCTGCGCTGCCTTCTTGTGGAAAGCCACCATTGATAGTCAGTTAAAAACTACCTTCAGTTTCCGGGTGGCACTAATCCAAGGCCGTCCGGTACTACCCAAAACGCGTCAGTTGTGGCACGTGTCACTGCTTTGTTACGCGCCTGCGGCCAGTCGGGAGGCGGCGGCGTCGATCCGCTCATCGCTTGCCGTGAGCGCCACGCGGATGAATCCGTTGCCGGCGTCGCCGTAGAACACGCCCGGGCCAACGACGATCCCGCGGTCCGCAAGCCGGCCGACCGTGTCCCAGGTGGGCTCGCCCGCGGTGGCCCAGAGGTAGAGCCCGGCCCGGGATTCGTGGATCGTCAGCCCGAAGCGCTCAAGGGCCGGCACGATCCGTTCCCGGCGTCCGCGGTACAGGTCCTTCTGCGCCTGGACGTGGGCATCGTCGCCAAGGGCAACCCGCATGGCTTCCTGGACCGGGTACGGAACGATCATGCCGGCGTGTTTGCGGCTGTTGACCAGGTTCGCCACGATGGCGGGGTCACCGGCGACGAACGCCGCGCGGTAGCCGGCCAGGTTGGACTGTTTGCTCAGCGAGTACACGGCCAGGAGGCCCTCATGTGAGCCCTCCGCGACCTGCGGGTCCAGGATGCTGGGCACCGGGGAGCCGCCGCGCTGGAGGTCCCATTCGCCCCAGCCGAGTTCGGCGTAGCACTCGTCCGAGGCCACGACGGCGCCGAGCTCGCGGGCCTGCCGGACGATCCGGCGCAGCGATTCGGCGTCGCGCACGCTGCCGGTGGGGTTTGCCGGGGAGTTGATCCAGACCAGGCGCACCCGGGCGCGGGTGGCGGCGTCGAGCTCGTCCAGGTCGTCCGCGGCGATGTGGTCGGCACCGGCGAACGTGGCGCCGATGTCGTACGTGGGGTAGGCGACCGTCGGGCGGACGACGACGTCGCCCGGTTTGAGGCCGAGCAGGAACGGGAGCCAGGCCACGAGTTCCTTGGAGCCCACGGTGGGCATGATGTCCTGGGGATCGAGCCCGGGGACGCCCCGGCGGCGCTCAAACCACGCCGCGATGGCTTCCCGGAGCCCGGCCGTGCCGTGGACCGTCGGGTAGCCGGGAGCGTTGGCCGCCCCGCGCAGGGCCTCCTGCACCACCGCGGGGGTGGCGTCCACCGGCGTGCCGATGGACAGGTTCGCGAGTCCCCCGGGGTGTTCGGCAGCCCGGGCCAGATACGGCGCCAGGGCTTCCCACGGGTAGTCGGGCAGGCTGAGGCCGAAGCTGCGCAGCGCAGAAGTCACCGACGCCCCGCCTTAGCTCTCTTGGTTCTGCGGCGGCAGGGCGGCGATCATCGGGTGGTCGGTGTGGGTGTTGCCGACCTTCGCGGCCCCGCCCGGGGACCCCAGATCGTCGAAGAACTCCACGTTGGCCTTGTAATAGTCGGCCCATTCCTCGGGAGTGTCATCCTCGTAGTAGATGGCCTCCACGGGGCACACCGGCTCGCAGGCCCCGCAGTCCACGCACTCGTCGGGGTGGATGTACAGGGAACGCTCACCCTCGTAGATGCAATCGACGGGGCACTCTTCAATACATGCCTTGTCCTTGACATCTACACACGGCTGCGCGATTACGTACGTCACGTCCCTGGCCTCTCCACTCTGGTTCCGGCAGGTGCCGGACAACTGCTCCCGGCCTGAGCGCCGGCTGCTGACTTCTGAGCCTATTATCTCCCAGCCGGTTCCCGCGAACCTAGCCGGGCGTCACACGGGTCCGCACTCTGGAATCCAACCGACCTAGTATGAACGGGTGAGTTCCTCGAAGCCGTCCCCCCAAGAGTTCCTGGCCGCCGCCGAGCCCGGCACCCGGGTGGTCGTCAGGTACCGGATTGAGGGCGGGCTGACGGACGCCCTGGGCGAGCTGGTGGCGCGCACCGAGGACGGGTGCACCATCCGCACCGGGCGCTCCGACGTCGTGATCCCGCTGCCGCTGGTGGTGGCCGCCAAACAGGTCCCGCCCCCGCCGCCGCGCCGCGCCCCGCGCCAGCACCCCTGAGCCCCCTGGCCCGGCACCTCCCGCGCCCAGCCCAGCCTGCCTCACACCTCCCCGCCCGCTGGACATGCCCTCCCCCGGCCTCGGCCAATGGACATATGGCCACAATGTTCATTCGCGGCGGCACCCGCTGGACATGTCCCCGCGGTCCGGTCGGCGAACGTGGGACATGTCCAGCCGTAGCTGTATGTGCTCAAAATTTGCATGAGTGGGAAACCGCGACTCGGAGGACAGGTCCGGCGCTAGGCCGCAGCGGAGATGCTGTTGAGCGCGTCGCGGACCATTGCGATGAATTCATCGGGCCGGTTCAGCAGTAGCGGGTAGCTGACCACAAGCGTCGGTATGCCGAGCCGGGTAGTGACGTTCCAGCGGCGCCGGTCCTCCTCGAAGCTTGCCCGGTCCATGTGGAAGGCGGCCCCGTCGGTCTCAATGCCGAGCCGGCCGTCGACCATGAGGTCAAGGTGGCCCATGCCCGGGATGTTGACCTGGGACTCCACATGGAACCCCGCCCTGCGCAGCCAGTACCGGGCCATGCACTCGATGATGGACTGCGATTGCGGGACGATCCTGCCCACCAGCCGGCGCTCCCTCGCGTCGTTGCGCCCGGCCAGCCGCTGCCGCAGCGCCGAGAGGCTTAGGCCTTTGACGACGACGGCGGACTCGGCAATGACGAGGCCGTCGAGTTCCGGGAGGCATCGCAGGCTTTGAACAACGGTGTCCAGCAGGGCGGGCGGCGCGGCGGAGCGGTGGCAGATGAAGCCTGGATAGGGGCGGCTGTGGGTGATCGCAATGTGGGGTTGCCCGGGCAGTTCGAGCACCCAGAGCCCCTGGAACTGCGCCGCTGTGGCGCACGCGGGTTCGGCCGGAAGCGACCGGATGGCGACGAGTTGGGCATCGGCGCCCGGGACCGCGTAAACGCCGCGGGCGACGCGGGAGACGGCGCCCCGGGACAGGGCTGCCTTGAGCTGGAAGTCCGAGACTCCCGCGGCAGCGAGGTGTTTGGCGCGGGCGACGCCGTCGTAACGTGAAAGTACTTCCATGACATTGACCATGCGGACATCGTGGCGCCCAGGCCCCGGGCAGGAACAGGGCAGGGAGCCGCTATGTGCAAAAGGGCATGCCCGGCGGACCGGGCCGGGTGGGGACCTGTTCCGCGGCGGACCCGGTGCACGTCCCTGGACAGCAGTGGGCATGTCCGCGGGCAGCACGGCGAAGGGGCATGTCCCGCCTGCGGGCGGAGCGAAGAAGGGGCATGTCCCGCGGCAGGCGCAGCGGACGGACATAGTGCCCTAATGTCCCTCCTTGGCCACGAAAAATGGGCATGTCCCCCGGGGCGGAGGGCGAAGAATGGGCATGTCCCCCCAGGCAGGGTGGCGTGCGGTGATGCGGAGGTTGTGGCTACGCCGTGGCCGGCCGGTAGCGCCGGCACCAGGCCAGCATGCCGATAGTGACGACCGCGATGCCGTAGATCCAGAGGTTTCCGGCCAGGTCGCCGACGATGAGGCGTTTGCCGTTTTCGAGGGTGGACCACCAGCCGGCCAGCGCGTAGCAGAGCGCGCCGCAGACCGCCGTCGGGAGCGCGGAACGGAACGTGGCCCCGAGCCACAGCTCAACGGAGCCCAGCAGCACCAGCGCGGCGGCGGCACCCCACGGCACCTCGACACCCGCGACCAGGAGGTCCTGCCCGTGCAGCATCGTGCCGGCGAGGGCAGCAAAAGAGCTGCCGGCACGGCGGCGGCAATACCGCCTGCCATACCGGCAGCTCTCTTATTCACAAACGATCCGATTCTTCAGCGCAGAACGCGAAGACTAGACCTTCGCGCGGGCGCGGTTGGACTTGGCGCGCTGGTTGACGTCCAGGATGAGCTTCCGGATCCGGATGGATTCCGGGGTGACCTCGACACACTCGTCTTCGCGGGCGAATTCGAGCGACTCTTCGAGGGTCAGGTCGCGCGGGGGCGTCAGGTTCTCGAAGGTGTCGGAGGAAGCGGCACGCATGTTGGTGAGCTTCTTTTCCTTGGTGATGTTGACGTCCATGTCGTCGGCGCGGGAGTTCTCGCCGACGATCTGGCCCTCGTAGACCTCGGAGGTGGGGCGAACGAAGAAGGATCCGCGTTCCTGCAGGTTGATCATCGCGAACGGGGTCACAACACCGGCGCGGTCAGCGATCATCGAACCGTTGGTGCGGTACTCGATCGGGCCGGCCCAGGGCTCGTAGCCCTCGGAGATGGACGCTGCGATGCCGGCGCCGCGGGTGTCCGTGAGGAACTTGGTGCGGAAACCGATCAGGCCACGGGCCGGAACGATGAACTCCATGCGGCACCAGCCGGTGCCGTGGTTCGCCATGTTGGTCATGCGGCCCTTGCGGGCAGCCATGAGCTGCGTGACGGCGCCGAGGTACTCTTCCGGCACGTCGATGGTCATGTGCTCCATCGGCTCGTGGACCTTGCCGTCGACGATCTTGGTGACAACCTGCGGCTTGCCGACGGTCAGCTCGAAGCCTTCGCGGCGCATCTGCTCGACCAGGATGGCCAGCGCGAGCTCGCCACGTCCCTGGACTTCCCAGGCGTCCGGGCGCTCGGTCGGGAGCACCTTGATGGAGACGTTACCGATCAGTTCCTTGTCCAGACGGTCCTTGACCTGGCGGGCCGTGACCTTGGCACCCTTGACCCGGCCGGCCAGCGGCGAGGTGTTGATACCGATGGTCATGGAGATGGCCGGATCGTCAACGGTGATCAGCGGCAGCGGCTGCGGGTTGTCGACGTCGGTCAGGGTCTCACCGATGGTGATTTCCTCGATGCCGGCAACGGCGACGATCTCGCCGGGGCCTGCGGACTCGGTCGGGACGCGGTCCAGCGCCTTGGTGGCCAGCAGTTCGGTGATCTTGACGTTCTTCAGTTCACCGTTGGCGCGGGCCCAGGCAACGGTCTGGCCCTTGCGCAGGGTTCCGTTGTAGATACGCAGCAGCGCCAGGCGGCCGAGGAACGGGGAGGCGTCCAGGTTGGTGACGTGCGCCTGGAGGACACCGTTCGGGTTGTAGGTCGGCGCCGGGATGTGCTCGATGATGGCCTGGAACAGCGGCTCGAGGTCCTCGTTCTCCGGGGCGGAGCCGTCGGCGGGCTGCTCGAGGGACGCGCGGCCGACCTTCGCGGCGGCGTAGACGACGGGGACGTTAAGGATCTTGTCCAGGTCGAGGTCCGGAACTTCGTCGGCGAGGTCGGAGGCCAGGCCCAGGAGCAGGTCCATGGACTCGTGCACAACTTCGTCGATCCGCGCGTCGGGACGGTCGGTCTTGTTGACCAGGAGGATCACCGGCAGGTGCGCGGCGAGGGCCTTGCGGAGGACGAAGCGGGTCTGGGGCAGCGGGCCCTCAGAGGCGTCAACGAGGAGGACAACGCCGTCGACCATGGACAGGCCGCGCTCGACCTCGCCACCGAAGTCGGCGTGGCCGGGGGTGTCGATGACGTTGATGGTGATGGTCTCGCCCTTGGAGGACGGTCCGTTGTAGGCCACCGTGGTGTTCTTGGCCAGGATGGTGATGCCCTTTTCACGCTCGAGGTCACCGGAGTCCATGACCCGGTCTTCGAGGTGGTTGTGGGCGGCAAAGGAGTTGGTCTGCTTGAGCATGGCGTCGACCAGGGTGGTCTTGCCGTGGTCAACGTGGGCCACGATCGCGACGTTGCGCAGGTCACTGCGCGATGCAGTGGCTACCGCGGTGTTGGTGGTGGTTTCAGACATGCGTTATTGCTCGATTCAGTGGTGAAGTCAGCTGTTGTATCGCGACATTTCCAACCGGAACGCACGACGGATACGCCCCTTTGGCACAGGGCACCTTCATCCATTCTAAACGCTAAGGCATTTATTGGCCTAAAATCCCTCATTCCCGGCGTCCCGGCCGGGTAGTCAGGACGGGGGATCGGCGCGCCAGGTGTGAGTAAAATCACTGGATATTCCGCCGCCCATGCCCCATCATTGCTCTGACAGCAGCAGCCAGCACGGAGACATCAATGCGCAACGCCTCGGCTCTGTCCCGCTTGGCCGCACCGATGATCGCCGTAGGCATCCTGGTTGCCGGGTGCGGGCAGACACCCCCCACCCGCACCGCCGACGACGGCACGGCCCCGGTCGGCGGCCTCTACGGCCAGACCGCTCCCGCACCCGCCGGGGCTGCCGGCGAGCCGCTGGCCGCGGGCTGGAACGGCACCAGGAAACTGACTGAAGCGACAACCGCGCCCGGAAGCCTGCCGGCGGGCAGCATTTACCGAAATCCCGCCAGCGGCCGCAACGAGGTGGTCGTGGAGGACATCGCCCGGACCGCCGTGCTGATAGGCGATTCCCAGTCGGAACCCACGTTTTCCTGGCCCCGGACAGCACTGGCCAGCCTGGGCTACAAGGTGCACTTCTGCGGCCGGGGCGGCACCGGATTTGTCAGTTCCAACGGCACGACCGGCAATTACATCGACGCCCTGCAGCGCGGCGACTGGCTGCTGCCCTACGGATCGCCGCCCCTCGTTGTCATTGAGGGCGGCGGAAACGACGCCTCCCGCGGCGCCACCGACCAGCAGATCTCGGCCAACGCCGACCGGCTGATCGCCAGCGTCCGGCAGCGCTACCCCGAGGCCCGGCTGGCAATGGTCGGGACCCTCGCCCGCGGCGCCGCCGACGGCGGCGGCCGCCGCACCGAGGTCGATGCGCTGCTGGGCACCGTGGCGGCCCGGCATGCGATCCCCTTTGTGGGCGTCGGGGACTGGCTGACGCGCCACAACCTCACCAAACTGATGGCCGACGGCGTCCACATGGGTCCCGAAGGGCACGCCGTCCTGGCCGGGCTGCTGGCCCGGCGGCTGGGCGATTTCGGTTTCCGCGCCCCGGCGCCCGGGCCGGCAGAGCCCGGGCTGGCAGACCCCGGTCCGGCAGAGCCCGGGCCGGCAGACCCCGGTCCGGCGGAGCCCGCGGCAAACCGCTGAGTGCGGCCCGCGGTGAGCCCGGTCAGCCGGAGCCCGGGGCAAACCGCTGAGTGCGGCCCGCGGGGAGCCCGGTCAGCCGAAAGCACCCTGCACATGGGCCCGGATGGCTCCTATCACCGGCGCCGATCCCTGCGTCCGGTAGACATCGATGGGCCTGGCACCCAACTGCACGTTGGGGCTGCACATCCAGAAGATCGCCTGGGCCGGCGTAAAAGCACCGTGGAGGTGGCCGACCAGGGCATCCAGGTCCGCAAGGTGGAGCCGGCCGGCCGTGTCCGGTGCCTCCTGGCCCGACGCCCAGCGATCCAGCACGTCCGCACTGACACCGAGCAGGGGCGCGGCAGCATCGGCGCCCAGCGAGTTGATGAGTCGGCCGGAGATGGCCTTTGGGCTATAGCCCGGGGCGTCCCGCAGCTCGGCGAGACTGGCGAAAACCGTGGTGGCAGACAACGCCGGTTCTTCAGCGCCCGGTTCCTGTAGTAGTTCCATGGCGCCATGGTAGGGACGGGTCTCCCCTTCGTGTAGGGCCGCAGGTCCCCCTCCGCCGGTCCCACGGGCAGCCCCGGAAACACAGGAGCCGGCGCCCGCCCCGCGGGGCGGACACCGGCTCCGGCGTCATGTCAGCTGGGTACGTTCAGCCGGGTTTCTTTGGCGGGTTCACTCAGCCGGGTTCACTCAGCCGGGTTCACTCGGCCATAATTACCCAGCAAGGGCCCCGCTCAGGCAACTTCCGGGGGCAGCATCAGGCGCGCGCCCGGGATGGCATGGAGCAGCGCCTTGGTGTAGTCCTGCCGCGGCGCGTCGAAGACGTCGTCGGTCGAGCCCGTCTCCACCAGCTTGCCCTTCTCCATGACGCACACGTGGTCGGCGATCTGCCGGACCACCGCGAGGTCGTGGGTGATGAACAGGTAGGTCAGGCCCAGCCGGGACTGCAGTTCCGCGAGCAGGTTCAGCACCTGCGCCTGGACCAGGACGTCCAGGGCGGACACCGCCTCGTCACAGATGATCACCTCCGGATCCAGCGCCAGGGCACGGGCGATCGCCACGCGCTGGCGCTGGCCGCCGGAGAGCTCGTTCGGGTACCGCTGCATGGTGGACTGCGGCAGCGACACCTGGTCCAGCAGCTCGCGGACCTTCTTCTCGCGGCTGACCTTGTCCCCGATCTTGTGGACCCGCAGCGGCTCCTCGATGGTCCGGTAGATGTTGTACATCGGATCGAGGGAACCGTACGGGTCCTGGAAGATCGGCTGCACCCGGCGGCGGAACGCGAAGATCTCCTTGCTCTTCAGCGCGGAGGTGTCAACGCCGTCGAAGATGATCTTGCCGGAGGTCGGCTCGAGCAGGTTCAGCACCATCTGCGCGACGGTGGACTTGCCGGAACCCGACTCGCCCACGATCGCGGTCGTGGTGCCGCGCTTGACGCTGAAGGAGACGTCGTCGACGGCGGTGAAGTCGGTCGACTTGCCGAACCCGGAGCGCAGTTTGAAGACCTTGCTCAGGTTCTGGATCTGCAGCACGTCTTCGGTCATCGCCGGTTCGACGGCGGCGGTCCCGGAGGGGGTCAGCAGCTCGTCCGTCGAGACACCGAGCTGCTTGGCCACCTGGATGCGCCGTGACGCCAGCGACGGCGCCGAGGCCACCAGCCGCTGGGTGTAGGGGTGCTGCGGGTTCTGCAGCAGCTCCAGGGACGGGCCGGCCTCGACGACGTTGCCGCGGTACATGACCACAACCTTGTCGGCACGCTCGGCGGCCAGGCCGAGGTCGTGGGTGATGAGCAGCACGGAGGTGCCCAGTTCCGAGGTCATCTTTTCCAGGTGGTCCAGGATCTGGCGCTGCACGGTGACGTCCAGGGCCGACGTCGGCTCATCGGCGATGAGCAGGCGCGGCTGGCAGGACAGGCCGATGGCGATCAGCGCGCGCTGGCGCATGCCGCCGGAGAACTCGTGCGGGTACTGCTTGGCCCGCCGGGCGGCGTCCGGCAGCCCGGCCTGCGCCAGGACCTTGGCGACGTCGTCCGGGCCGCTGGGGCGGCCGTTGGCCTTCAGCGTCTCCCTGACCTGGTCGCCGATCTTCCAGACCGGGTTCAGGTTGGACATCGGGTCCTGCGGGACCATGCCGATGATGTTGCCGCGCAGTTCGATCATGCGCTTCTCGGACGCGTGCGAGATGTCCTCGCCGTCGAGCAGGATCTGCCCGCCGGCGACACGGCCGTTCCCGGGCAGTAGACCGATCGCGGCCAGCGCCGTCGTGGACTTGCCGGATCCGGACTCGCCCACAATGGCGACCGTTTCGCCGGGCATGATGGTCAGATGGGCGTTGCGGACTGCCTGGACCTCGCCGCTGCCGGTCTTGAAGGAAATCGCGAGGTCGCGGATTTCCAGCAGTGGCCGGTCGGCCTGGGTTCCGGCCTCGAGAATCGTGACGTCGGACGTTGTCATGGTTGCCTCCTTCATCGCTGACGGCTCTTCGGATCGAGCGCATCGCGCAGGGCATCGCCCAGCATGATGAAGCTCAGGACCGTGATGGACAGGGCCGTTGCCGGGTAGAGCAGCACAGCCGGGTTGGTGCGGATGGAGGACTGCGCGGCGGAGATGTCGTTGCCCCAGGACATCACTGAGCCGGGCATGCCGATTCCCAGGAACGAGAGCGTGGCTTCGGCGACGATGAAGACGCCGAGTTCCATGGTGGCGAGCACGATGATCGGTGCCAGCGCGTTCGGGAGCACATGGCTGACCAGGGATCCGAGCCGGGAGACTCCGAGCGAGCGGGCCGCGGTCACGAAGTCGGCGTTGCGGACCTCGATGACGGCGCCGCGGGTGATGCGGGCCATTTGCGGCCAGCCAAGCACCACGAGGACAAGGACCACGGTCCAGACTCCCCGGTTTTCACGCATCAGCGGCAGCTGGGTGAGGACCAGGGCGCCGAGGACGATGGGCAGGGCGAAGAAGATGTCGCCGAGGCGGGCGAAGAAGGTATCCACCCAGCCGCCGAAGAAGCCGGCCAGGGCGCCGAAGGTGACGCCGATGATCAGCACGGAGATCACGGAGAACACACCCACCATGAGCGAGGCCTGGGTGCCGTGGATGATGCGCGAGTAGATGTCGCAGCCCTGGAAGGTGAACCCCAGCGGGTGTCCTTCGGTGGGAGCACCGTTGGAGTTCGCCAGCTCGCAGCCGTTGTCCGGGGCGACCTGGGTGAAGAGCCCCGGGAAGACGGCCACCACGATGATCAGCGCGATCATGACCGCCGAAATGATGAAGAGCGGACGACGGCGGAGCTTTCGCCAGGCATCCGCCCAGAGGCTCAGCGGGGCCTCGTCGACCTTGACGGCATCCGTTGCCAGCAGAGGGGTTTCCTCGACGGGGGCAACAAAGTGCTCGAATGTGCGATTAGTTTTCATAGCGGATCCTCGGGTCAAGCCAGGCGTACAGCAGATCGACCAACAGGTTGGCGAGAACGAAGACCAGCACCAGGACGCTCACAATGGCGACCACGGTGGGGCCTTCACTTCGGAGAATGGCCTGGTAAAGCTTCTGGCCAACGCCGGGGACGTTGAAGATGGCTTCGGTCACGATTGCGCCGCCCATCAGGCCGCCCAGGCTCGCGCCGAGGTACGTGATCACGGGGATCAGTGAGTTGCGCAGGACGTGGGTGGTCACGACCTTGCGGCGTGACAGGCCCTTGGCGGTGGCAGTGCGGACGTAGTCGGCGTTCATGTTCTCGATGACGGACGCGCGCGTCAGGCGAAGCACATAGGCGAAGGACACCATGCCAAGCACCACCGCCGGGAGGATCAGGCTTCCCCAGGTGACATTCGAGCCGACCGTGGGTTTGGCCCACCCCAGTTGGACCCCGACGAGCAGCTGCAGCGCGAAGCCGAGCACGAAGGTCGGGATGGCGATCACGACGAGTGAGAGCACGAGGACCGTGCTGTCGAAGATGCCGCCCTTGCGCAGTCCGGCGACGAGGCCGAAGGCGATGCCGAAGACGCCCTGGATAATGAGGGCCTCGATCGCGAGCATCGCCGTGACGGGGAAGACGCGTGCCAGGGTGTCGGCAATCGGCTTGCCGGTGAAGTCGACGCCGAGGTTGAAGGTGAAGAGGTTTTTCAGGAACAGCCCGTACTGGACCCAGAAGGGTTCGTCCAGGTTGTACTGCTGGCGCAGCTGCGCGATGACCGCCTCGCTCGGCGGGCGGTCGCCGAAGAGGGCGCGGATGGGGTCGCCCGGAAGGGCAAAGACCATGAAGTAGACGAGCAGGGTGGTTCCGAGGAATACCGGAATGACCTGCAGCAGGCGCCGGAGGATGAACTGGATCACAGCAGCGCCTCCGGTGAGATGGTGGAACGAAGGGGAATCATGGGACAGCTTCCTGCCGGTTTCAAGCATGTGGGGGCCCGGCTAGGCCGGACCCCCAAAGCTTTAGTGATGTGTGAATAAGTTCCGCAGAACTCAGGAACTACTTGGCCGTGATGGCCCAGTACTGCAGAACGCCGTTCCAGCCGGAGTCAACGTTGCTGACATTCTCGCTCCAGACAGCCTGGCGTGCGGAGTACCACAGCGGCAGGTTGGGGAGGTCCTTGAACAGGATCTCCTGCGCCTGGGTGAACTTCTTGTTGGCGTCGTCCGTGGACTGGGCGCCGAGGCCTTCGTTGAGGAGCTTGTCGAACTCAGGGTTCGAGTAGCCCTCGTAGTTGGCGCTGGAACCGGTCTTCAGGAGCGGGCCCAGGAAGTTGTACAGCGACGGGTAGTCGGCCTGCCAGCCGGCGCGGGTCAGGCCCGGCAGCTCCTTGGCGGTGCGCAGCTTCAGGATTTCAGCGAACTTGGCGAACGGCTGGCCTTCGGCCTTGATTCCCAGGTTGTTCTTGAAGTTGTTGGCAACGGCGTCGATCCATTCCTTGTTGCCGCCGTCGGTGTTGTACGCGAGCTGCAGCGTCTTGTCTGCGGGCCACGGGCTGATCGCGTCAGCCTGGGTCCAGAGGTCCTTCGCCTTCGCGGCATCAAACTTCAGGACCTCGGAGCCGGCAACGTTTTCGTTGTAGCCGTCAACAGCCGGGGAGGTGAAGTCCTTGGCCGGGATGCGGGTGCCGGAGAAGATGACCTTGGTGATCTCCTCGCGGTTGATCGCCATGGAGAGAGCCTGGCGGCGCAGCTGGCCCGCCTCGCCCTGGAACTCGGGCAGGTAGCCCGGGATGTTCAGGGTGGAGTTGCCGGCGTACGGCTTGTTCAGGTTGTTCTCCGGGAAGTCCGTGGTGTAGGTCTTCAGGGCATTCGTGGGCAGAACGTCCGTGACGTCCAGGTTGTTGGCCTGGATGTCCGTGTAGGCCGGGGCCGGATCGGTGTAGAACTTGAAGGTCACGCCGCCGTTTTTGGCTTCGCGGGCGCCCTTGTAATCAGGGTTCTTGACCAGGGCGATCTGGCTGTCGTGCTGCCAGGCGCCTTCCTTCTCCATCTTGTACGGGCCGTTGCCGACCGGGTTCTCGCCGTACGCCTTCGGGTCCTTGATGGCGTCGGCGGGCAGCGGCATGAAGGCCGAGTAGCCCAGGCGCAGCGGCCAGTCGGCTTCCGGCTGCGTCAGCTTGACCGTAATGGTGGAATCGTCCTTCAGGGCGAGGCCGGAGAGGGTCTCGGCGGTGGGGGCGGGAACTTCGGTTTCCTTGCCGTCGGCCCCCATCTGCTTCGTGGTGGCGCTGACGGCGTCGTAGCCCTCGACGGATTCAAAGAAGCTGCTGTTGCCCTGCGCGTTGGTGCTCAGCGCGGCAAAGTTCCAGGCATCAACGAAGCTCTTGGCGGTGACTTCCTCGCCGTTGGTGAACTTGGTGCCCGGCTTGACCTTGATCGTGTAGTTCTGGCCGTCCGGGGACTCGATGGACTCGGCCAGGGCGTTGACCGACTTGCCACTGGGGTCGTAGCTGGTCAGGCCTTCGAAGAGCAGTTCGACGACGCGGCCGCCGTAGACCTCGCCGGTGTTGGCGGGCATCAGGGGGTTCTGCGGTTCGTTGCTGTAAGCGGTGATGACCTTGTTGGGGTCGCCGGCAGCCTGGCTGGCACCGTTTGAGGTGCCGCCTCCGGCGCCGCATCCGGTCAGGGCGAGAGCGGCGATAGCCACCATGCCCAGTGCTTTGGAAGTGCGCGAAAAACGCATTCCGCCTCCTATGAGTTGTGGGAGTTCGTGAGGGAAAAACTTATGCTTCCCCGCAGGCAGGCACAGGGGTATCCCCTGTGACGTGGCCTACATATACGACTACCCTAACCTGAGGATGTCCAAATACTGGAACCCTGTTGCCAAACCGTGATCCGACAAAAGCGTGACCGATGGCGTCAAGTGCGATGTATTTCACGTCACACTTTACCGGCTGGTAGTATTCGCCGCCGGGCGCTCCCGGTTATGGCAGGTTAACTCGGTCCGGCGGCCAAAAGCTGGGCCCGCAGCTCGCGGCGCTCCCGCTGCTTTTCCGGGTCCGGCAGCGGCACGGCGGCCAGGAGACGCTGGGTGTAGGGCTCCTGCGGGTTGCGCAGGATCTGGTCCCGGGTTCCCTGCTCGACGATGCGCCCGCGCTGCATCACGCAGATCCGGTCCGCCAGCACGTCGACGACGGCGAGGTCGTGGGTGACGAAGAGGCAGGCAAAGCCGAGTTCCTTCTGCAGGTTCTGGAACAGGTCGAGCACCTTGGCCTGCACGGACACGTCCAGGGCCGAAGTGGGCTCATCGGCGACCATCAGCTTCGGCTTCAGCGAGAGCGCCCGGGCGATGCCCACCCGCTGCTTCTGCCCGCCCGAGAGCTCGTGCGGGTACCGGTTGCGGTAATTTCGCGGGAGCTCCACCTGGTCCAGCAGCGCCTCGATGCGCTGCTGCAGCTCGGCGCCTTTCGCCACCCCGGCCAGGAACATCGGCTCACCGATGCTCTCGCCGATCGGAAGCCTTGGGTTCAGCGACGACGACGGGTCCTGGAACACCATGCCCACGTGGCGGCGCATCTCATGCAGCTGCCGGCCGTTCCTCTTGGCGGTGGAAATGTCCTGCCCGACGACCTTCATGGTGCCGGCCGCGACCGGCAGCAGCCCGACGGCGGCGCGGCCGATGGTGGTCTTGCCGGACCCGGACTCCCCCACCAGCCCGACAACCTGGCCCGGGTAGATCACCAGGTTGGCGCCCTCGACGGCGCGGAAGGCGGGCACGCGCCCCTGCTTGGGGTACTCGATCGCGACGTCCGTGAGCTCCAGCACCGGATCTCCCTGCGGCTTGGCCGCTGCCGCGGCGGCCAGGGCCGCGGCGTTTTCACGCTCGCGCCGGAGCAGCTGCTCCTCCGGGATGGAGGTGAGTTCGGCGTGCGTGGCGGCGGCGAGGGCTGCCGTGACATCCACCTCCGCAGCGGTATTGGAGCCGCCCTGGCCGAGGTGCGGAACGGCGGCCAGGAGGGCCTTGGTGTATTCGTGCTGGGGGTTGTGGAAGATCTCGGCGGCGGTCCCTGTTTCCACGATGACGCCGCGGCGCATCACGGCGATCCGGTCCGCCAGGTCGGCGACGACGCCCATGTCGTGGGTGATCAGGACGATCGCGCTGTCCAGCTTGTTCCGGAGGTTGCGCATGAGGTCCAGGATTTCGGCCTGGACTGTCACGTCGAGGGCCGTGGTGGGCTCATCGGCGATCAGGAGCTTGGGATCGCAGGACAGCGACTGGGCGATCATGGCACGCTGCCGCTGGCCGCCGGAGAGCTGGTGGGGGTAGGACCGGAAGGCCTTCTCCGGGTCCGGCAGCTCCACGAGCTCGAGCATGCGCAGGGCGCGCAGCCGGGCCTCGTCGGGCGAGACCTCGCTGTGCAGCCGGACGGTCTCCACGATCTGGGCGCCCACGGTGTAGACGGGGTTCAAGGCGGTCATGGGCTCCTGGAAGATCACGGCCACTTCCTTGCCGCGGACGGCCCGGATGTTCGCCTCGTCCGTCCCCAGCAGCTCCTTTCCGGCGAGCCTGACGCTCCCGGATACCCGGCTGTTGCTCGGCAGCAGACCCAGAAGGGCCATCGAGCTGGCACTCTTGCCGGAGCCGGACTCCCCCACGATCGCGAGCACCTCACCGGCGCGCACCTCATAGTTCAGGCCGATGGCGGCAGGCACCCACTTTTTGTCCACGCCGAAGTCGACGCTGAGGTCGCGGACCTCCAGTACGGGTTCGCTCCTGCCCGGAGCCGGGGTGACGGCCGGATCGAGCGTGATGAAGTCAGTCATGATGGGGCTTTCCTTCCACCCGGGCCGCCGGTCCACCGGGGATTAGTGCTGCGGCTCGGAATACTGAATTATTGGGGGCATGAGCTCTGCGCCGCATGCCGGTACCGTTGAAATCTTCAAGGCCCGAACGAACGCCTGGTTCGCCTGGCTGTGCTGGGCGGTCGCCGCTCTCGGCATCGCCGTCACGGGGATCACCGCCGGACCGGCGGCGCTGGCCGGCACGGCACCGCTGCTGCTGGTCGCGTTCCTGGGCTGGCAACTGTTCTGGATGCCCGCCGTGGTCGTGCACGACGGCGGGGTCACCCTGGAGAACCCGTTCCGGTCGGTCCTGGTGCCCTGGGAAGCCCTGGTGCATGTCGACACCCGGTTCGCCCTCACCCTGGTCACGGCCCGCAAGAGCTACGTGGCCTGGGCCGCACCGGCGCCGGGCATCTGGGGCGGGCGCAATGCCCGCCCGGAGGACCTCCGCGGCCTGCCGGCCACCACGTACGGTCCCGGCCAGTCCGTGCGGCCCGGGGACCTGAAGTCCACGGACTCCGGCCAGGCGGCCCGGCTGGTGCGGGAGCGCTGGCATGAACTGGTGGAAAGCGGCGAACTGGCCGCCGGCGATGCCGCCACCACACCGGTCAAAGTAACCTACCGCTGGGCGGCGGCCGCCGTCGTCGTGCTGTTGCTCGCGGCCAGCTACTGGAGCATTGCCGCGCAGTAGCTCATCCGTGCGGGCACTACGGGAGGCCGGCATCTAGTCGTCCTTGGTTCCGTCGAACGCGGTGACGGGTGTCGCCTCGAGGGGATGCTTGCCGTGGTCCTTGGCCTTCTTGGCGTTGAACTTCTTCTGGCGCGGGTCGAACGCGTCCCGCAGGCCGTCACCGATGAAGTTGATGCTCAGGCAGATCAGCACGATGAACAGGCCAGGGAACCAGAACAGCCACGGCCGGGTGGCGAATGCCTCCTGGTTCTGCGAAATGAGCAGCCCGAGCGACGTGTCCGGAGCCTTGACGCCGACGCCGAGGTAGCTCAGCGCGGTCTCGGTAAGGATCGCGGCGGACATGGTCAGCGTGATGTTCACGATCAGCACCCCGATGGCGTTGGGCAGGATGTGTTTGAAGATGATCCTGGCGTTGCTGGCCCCGGAAATCCGGGCAGCGTCAACGAACTCGCGTTCGCGCAGCGAGAGGAATTCCCCGCGCATCAGGCGGGCGAGTCCCACCCAGGTGATCAGGCCCAGGAAAATGCCCAGCGCGAGGATGCCGTTGCTGCTGGCAAACGAGGCGAACCAGCTGCCGGAGTCCCGCCGGCCGGCCATCTGTGCCATCACGGCCGCGAGCAGCAGCGCCGGAATGATGATGATGACGTCGGTGAGGCGCATCAGGATCGCTTCCGTCCAGCCGCGGAAGTAGCCGGACAGGGCCCCGACCACGACGCCGATCAGGCCGGCGATGAGTCCGATCACCAGCATGACGGTGATGGACTGCTGGGCGCCGCGCATGGTCATGGCGAACAGGTCGCGGCCGATCCGGTCCTGGCCGAAGGGGTGGTCGCCCCAGGCCAGCGGCCACAGCGAGGCGGTGGGCACGCCGTCGTTGACCAGGGGGGTGACCTGGTCGTGGGTGTACTTCCACCAGCCGGGGATGCCCCAGTAGCCGACGGAGGTGAAGGCCGTGACAAAGATGATGGCGAACACGACGAGACCGACGATGGCGCCGGAGTGGCCCAGGAACCGTTTCCGGACGATCTGCCCCTGGCTCAGGCCCTTGGCTTCGAGGATGGGCTCGACCCCGGCCGCCGGCAGCCCGGCGTCCTCGGCCATGATTTCGTCCTGCTGACTTGGCTGGCTCATGCTTTTACCCTTACGCGCGGATCAAGTGCGGAGTACGCGAGGTCCGCAATGAGGTTGAAACCCATGGCTGTGATGGCGACACAAAGGAAGACGCCCATCACAGGGTTGGGGTCGACGTGCGAGATGCCGTCCAGGAACAGGAAGCCCATCCCCCGGACCGAGAACACCGTTTCGGTGATGACGGCGCCGCCGATCAGCCCGCCGATGTCGAAGGCCACAATGGTGGCGATCGGGATCAGCGCGTTGCGGAAGGCGTGGCGCATGACGACGGTCCGTTCGGACAAGCCCTTGGCCCGGGCGGTCCTGATGTAGTCCATGTTCATGATTTCCAGCATCGAGGCCCGGGTGAAGCGGGTGTAGCCCGCCAGCGAGATCAGGATCAGTGCCATGGTGGGCAGGATCAGGTGCGTGAAGGAGTCCAGGCTCATGATCCAGAAATCGCCCTCAATGTTCGGGGTGCTGGCACCGATGGTGGCGATGGGGCGGCCCCGCACCCGGCTGTTGTTGAAGTATGTGGGCCACGCCTGCATGTAGCGGTCCAGCAGGATCAGGAATCCGACCAGGAACGAGGTGAGCGCGGCGGCCCGCATGGACTGCCCGCGGTCGTAGCCGCCCATCAGGAAGCCGATGCCCAGCCCGACCAGGACCGCCGCGACCGCGAGGAGCACGATCATCAGGATGGTTGCCTCGTTGAGCAGCGGCTGGATGAGGAAGTAGACGACCAGTCCGACGCCGACGGCGATCAGCGCTGACTGCAGCGCCTTGCGGTTCTTGAGCCCCGCCGACAGCAGGGTCACGGCGAACGCAATGCCGACGCCGGCAATCGCGATGACCACCGGGCCCAGCCCCGGGGTTTTGAACCACTCGGTGGCGGAGAAGTACATCAGCACGGCGGCCGCGAACAGGAAAGCGACGCCGCCGATGAGCAGCCGGCGTTTCATCTCGCCGCCGACGGTCACGGCCGTCAGGACGCCGATGACGGCGCCGATGGCGAGGGCTGCCGGGATCGGTATCTCGGGATTCCGGAGGAAGTTGTTGAACCCGATGGCGCCGTACTCCTTCAGGAGCACCGCGACCCAGAAGATCGGGAGGGAGAAAAACAGGAAGGCCATGAACGTTACGCCGTAGTCCAGCGTGCTGTACTGGCGCAGGGCCGTGATGATGCCCAGCGTGATGCCGATCAGGATCGCCAGCACGGTGGCCCCGGTGACCAGGGTCAGGGTCTGCACCAGTGCGTGTCCGAGGGCATCGGTGATGGGCTGGCCCGCGATGTTCTTGCCCAGGTCGCAGGAGTTGGCGAAGGGGATGAGGCACTGTGCCGCACCGCCGAGCCAGTGGAAATACCGGATGGGGGCCGGTGTGTCCAGCTGCAGCAGCTCGGTGCGTGCGTCCATGAGTTGCTGTTTGTTGGGGGCGCTGCTGGCACGGAATTCCTCCAGGGGATCGCCTGACGCCGCTGTCAGGAGATACACCAGGAAGGATGCGCCGAGAAGTATGAGGGCGGCAGTGATGAGCCGCCGGACTATATAGGTCACCATGGGAAAGAACCTCGGTATTCGGGGCCAGGGGTTGCCCGGACCGGTCGCAGAGTTTGGCCTTTTCCCCGCGGATGACGGGCTAGGGCCCGCCATCGTTAGGGGGTGTCGCTAGAAAGGCGTCGGAACCAGAATGCCCGGTTCCGACGCCTTTAGCTAGCAAGTATCACTTGCGGCGTCGGCTACTTCTGTGCCCACTCCCAGAAGTTCCACCAGACACCGGTCTGGTTCGGCATGTACTTCACGCCGGTGATGCGGTCGCTGTACGCGTCCACGCCAACTGCCTGGAAGATCGGGAGGCCGTAGGAGGAGGCCCAGATCTTCTGGTCGATCTGCTTGATCAGCTCATCCTGCTTGGTCTTGTCGGTGGTGACAATCAGTTCGTCCATCAGCTTGTCGGCTTCCGGATCGCTGAACTGGTTGAAGTTGGAGTCGTTACCCGTCTTGAAGATCTGCGGGACGCCCGAGACGCCGACACCCGAGTTGATCCAGCCGAAGATGGTGGCATCGTAGCTGCCGTCGCCGAGGGCCTTGCCCCAGTCCGACTTACCGAGGCCGCCGTCGACGATCTTGAAGCCTGCCTTGGTGGCGGACTCGCTGATCAGTGCGAACATGTCCGCACGGTTGGGGTTGTCCTTGTTGTACATGATGCGGACTTCAGGGGTGGCACCGGCGAGGAGCGACTTTGCACCTTCGATGTCGACATCCTGGTAGGCGGACGAGCCGTTGGCCTTGACGGACTCGGTGTAGAGGGCCTGGTCCGGCACGAACAGCTGAGAGTCAAGCGGCTTCGCCTCGGGGTCCAGCTTCTTGACGATCTTGTCGACGATGTCCTTGCGCGGGACGCTCTTCATGAACGCTTCGCGGACATTCTTCTCGGCAAAGACGCCGCTGAAGTTGAGGTCGATGTGGTCGTAGGAAAGCTGGTTTCCGACCTCGACCGTGACGCCCTGGCTTTCGAGGGCCTTGAGCTGCTCCACCGTGTCAGCCGAAGCCTGCGGTGCGATGATGTCCGCTTCGCCGTTCTTGAGCGCCTGCACCTGGGCGGGCGCGGAACCGATGTAGCGGACGGTGATTTCGTCCAGCTTGGCTTCCGGACCCCAGGTGTAGTCCTTGTTCTTGACCATGGTCAGGGACTGGTCCTGGTTGACGCCCTTGACGATGTACGGGCCGTTGGAGAGGTAGAGGCTCGGGTCTGCCGGCAGGGTCTTGGAGTCGAAGCCGGTGTTCCACATCTCCGCCATGGCCTGGAGCTGCGCGTTGGCCGGCTGCGGGGCCGCCGAGTCGCCGCGCGGCATGCCCTTGACCAGGTCAACGAAGGCCTTAGCGTCCGCCAGGCCTGCCTTCTTGGCGAGAACGTGGGCCGGGATATCGATGCCGGGGCCGCCCAGCGCGATTTCCCAATCCGAGAACGGCTTGGAGTACTTGACCGTCATGGACTTGCCGTCGTCACTGAGCTCCGGGAAGTCCGAGAGGGCGATACCGGTGGGGTCGCCGGCGTAGGAGAAGTAGGACGTTCCGGTCTTCGCCTCGGCGTCGGCATCATTGTAGTAGCCGGAGAACGCGGCCCACTGCAACAGAAGGTCGGCAGTGGTCACGGGCGTGCCGTCGGACCACTTCACGCCGTCGTTGATGGTGTACTTCACCGTCAGCGGGTCGTCCGAGACCTTTTCCATCTTGCCGAACTTCTCGTTGCGGACAACGTTCAGTTTGTTGTCGATGTAGAAGAAGCCCGAGTGGGTGGCGTAGCTGATCTTCGAGTTGATGTCTGTGTTGCCATCAGCCGTGTTGGGGTTGAACGTGTTGAAGGCGTTCACCTCCACGACTGTTGCAGATCCGCCTGATTTGCTTGCTGCCGCAGCAGTGGTCGGGGTTGTCCCGCCGCTGTTGCCTGCGCAGGCGCTGAGGGCCAGGGCAGCTGCTGCTGCCACGCCCACTGCTTTGGAAATACGACCGAAGCGCATTCCGCCTCCTTGTTTCTGTGGTGTGGTTGAGACCGAGGCCGTAGGCACCGGGCAGACGTCCACACTCCCCCAGCGGCAGTGTGGTCCGTCTCACATGGGATGTAGCGTAAACCCGAAATTCCGCGCCGGGCGATGAAAGTTGACCGACTGTAAAGTTCGTTACAGAGCTGCAACATTGGGCAGCGATTCCCGGGTCGAATTCATCACGGTCTATTGACGTCCCGCAAGCCCGGCGCTAATGTTCCCGGGCACAGGAAAAGCCCCGATTCTTACCTAGGCGCCTTCCGAGTTAATCTCCCATTACTTGATGAATTCATCAATCCCTCACATGCGGAACGGAACGGCATCGCATCACCGGCTTGACCACGTTCACGGTTCACGGGACTTCGCGGGCCTCGGCGTCGTCCTCAGCAGTCTCGTTTCGTGACCGACATCGAGAAGCGCCCCCGCGCGGCGTCGATGGTCATCCCGCGTGTTCGGGTCCATGTTTTCAAGCTGGGAGATGACCATTCGCATGCGCGGGTTTGCGCCCAGGACCGCGCGGTGGTCGTCGATATACGTCCAGTACAGACCATCCCAATGAGACATCCACGGCCCGGAAGGCAGGTCTGACATCTTCCGCAGGTAATTGCTGCCCGACACATACGGCTTTGTGGTGATCTGCTCCCCCGCAGCGAACTGGCTCATGGCGTAGACATTGGGGACCATCACCCAGTCGTATGCGTCAATGAACAGCGCCATGAACCATTCGTAGACCCGGTCGGGGTGGATCCGCAGCAGCGACATAGCATTGCCGAGCACCATCAGCCGCTCGATGTGGTGGGCATACCCGGTGGCGAGCACACGGGAGATGACCAGGTCCACGGGGGCCAATCCGGTGGTCGCGTCCCACCAGCCGTCCCCGAGTGCGTGCCGGTGGTCGAGCCGGTTGGAGGTACGCATTTGGCGGGCGCTTGTTCGGTACGTGGCGCGCATATATTCCCGCCAGCCAATCACCTGCCGCACGAACCCCTCTACGGAGGCCAGCGGAGTATTGTGATCAGCACTGTCGAGTACCGTCCGTACGACGTCCCGCGGGTCCAGCAGCCCGATGTTCAGTGCGGCAGCCAGCAGACCGTGGGCGATGAACGGATGCGCGGCGGAGATCGCGTCCTCGTAGGGTCCGAAGTCGTTCAGGCGATCGCGGACGAACTCCTGCAGATGCTCCCGGGCTTCCTCGCCGCTCGTGGGCCAGGCAAACAGATGGGGGTCACCCGGAGCGTCCGGGAACTCCGCTTTGACCCAGGCGATCGCGAGGTCGACCTCGCGAGGCACCTTGTCGGCAACCCGGTCAGCGTCCCCCATCAACGATTCGAGATCGAAGGTTCCCTCGCGCTGCAGGACGGGATGGCGCGCGAAACGTCCGACAACATGGGGAGTGTACCCGCGGGGAAGCTTCTTGCGGTTTTCGGTATCGAAGGACCACTTCCCGCCGCGAGGTTCCCCGTCGTCGTCGAGCAGGACATTGAGACGGCGGCGTTGCCACACGTAGAAGTCCTGCATGCGGGAGTCATTGTGTGAAAACCAGTCATCGATCTCCTGCCGGCCAGTGAGGAAGTTCGGTGTCTCCAGCACGTCTTCCTGGCGCATCTGGTATCCGCCCTTGGCGAGCCCCGCGAACAGATCCTGCTCCAGCCAGTCATCGACCACGTCGAACCAGGTCACCTGCACCGGCTTGCGGCTCCGGACGAACTCGGCGAGCTGATCGTGGGAGCTGCGGCCGGCATCGCTGCTGAGGACTTCCACCTCATAACCGTGCCCGCTCAGGCGGCGGGCGAAGCGGGATAACGATGCGCGATGCAGGACCAGCTTGTGGGAATGGAACGCGTACTGGCGAAAGAGAAGGTCATGCTCGATCAGCACGAACACGGTGTCGCCAGCCGCTTCGAGATGCTGGTCGAAGAGCTGATGCGGCAAAACGAGGCGCACACACGGGCCGGAATTCATATCCCAACGATAGAGGGGCCGCCCCGGGCCCTCAGCATCGCGCTCATCGGCGCGGCCGCCGGCCGCGCTCCGAACGCCCGCGCACTGGACGTTGAAGCGGAACTCCGGGACGGCACCTCAGCGCTATGAAGCGGTGTGCACGGTCGACCTGAACTCTGCTCGCAACACGATCTGCTCAAGCACTGCGGCTGATGCCCACGGGCCATGCCGATGAACGTCTGAAGCGGGATCCATTAGCTTCGTCAGCGCCCAATTGCAGGACGTTGGCCGAGCCTAGAAGGCGGTGCTGGGCAGATCCTTCTCGCCATCGACGATCGCGGTGATAATCCGCGCTGCAACCAGGTCTGGATCCAGCCCCGCTCCGAATCGCGGTGCTGACCCGGCGATCGGATGCTCGGACAGCGCGGTACCAGTGTGGCCCGGGCGGGCGTCCACGATTCGGATGCCCGCGCGGCGATACTCGCGCGCCGCTGCGACAACGAAAGCCGCGAGCCCGGCCTTCGACGCCGAGTATGCCGCCAGACCGGCGACGGGTGCCTCGGCGACAACGCCGCTCAGTGTGACCACAAAAGGCTCCCGGCCCTCACGTGCCGAGGCCGCGAGGTAGGGCTGGCTCCGGGTAATGAGCTGGATCGGACAGGTCGTGTTCACAGCGAACAGTTCGTCCACCGTGGCGGGTTCAAGGTCTGATGCGGCGCCGAAGGCGACGACCCCGGACGCAACCACTAGCCCGTCGAGACGTCCGTACTGCGCATTCGTGTCACCCAGCACCTCCTGGATCACGGAGGGTGCGCGCAGATCGTGCCCAGCAGACTTTGACGACCGGGCGACGATGGCGCCGGCACTCTCCAGCTGAGCGGCGATGCGCGAACCGAGTCCGCCGGTGGCGCCGACTACCAGAACAACCGCACCCTGAAGAGTCGTCATGGGTAGATCCTAGGTCACGTGCTGCAGGTGGCCCAGCACGGGTCGGTTTCCTGACACCGCACACCCGGCTATTACACCATCGGCACCCAGAACCCACGGCTGCTCCGATCGCACCAACAGAGACGGCCCCATCTGCGGAAGCAGACGGGGCCGTCTCAAATTCAGTGGACTACACGTTAAACCGGAACTCCACGACGTCGCCGTCGACCATGACGTATTCCTTGCCTTCGATCCGCACCTTGCCGCGGGACTTCGCCTCCGCCATGGACCCGGCCTCGATGAGGTCGTCGAAGGAGACGACCTCGGCCTTGATGAAACCGCGCTGGAAATCGGAGTGGATGACGCCGGCCGCCTGCGGGGCCGTGTCGCCCTGGTGGATGGTCCACGCCCGGGTTTCCTTGGGGCCTGCGGTCAGGTAGGTCTGCAGCCCGAGGGTGTGGAAGCCGACGCGGGCCAGCTGGTCCAGGCCGGATTCGTCCTGGCCGTTCATCTCCAGCATTTCGCGGGCCTCTTCCTCGTCCAGTTCGACGAGGTCCGATTCGAGCTTGGCGTCGAGGAAGATGGCGTCTGCCGGGGCCACCATGGCGCGCAGTTCTTCCTGCTTCTCGGGGCTGCCCAGGATGCCCTCGTCCGCGTTGAAGACGTAGATGATGGGCTTGGCCGTCAGGAGGCTGAGCTCCCGGAGGTGCTCCATCTCCAGCTTGTCGCGTTTGACCGAAGCGAAAATGGTGTCGCCGCGTTCGAGGACGGCCTGGGCGGCCTTGATCGCGGTCAGCTCCGCCGCATCCCGCTTCTTGATCTTGACTTCTTTTTCGATCCGGGGAATCGCGTTTTCAATGGTCTGAAGGTCGGCCAGGATCAGCTCGGTGTTGATGATCTCCATGTCCGAGCGGGGATCCACCTTGCCGTCGACGTGGATGACGTCGGGGTCATCGAACACGCGGACAACCTGGGCGATGGCCTCGGCCTCGCGGATGTTGGCGAGGAACTTGTTGCCCAGTCCTTCGCCCTCCGATGCACCCTTGACGATGCCGGCGATGTCGACGAAGGACACCGGGGCGGGCAGCAGGCGCGCCGATCCGAAAACGGCGGCCAGCTTGGCCAGCCGCGGGTCCGGCAGGTTGACCACACCGACGTTCGGCTCGATCGTGGCGAACGGGTAGTTCGCTGCGAGCACCTGGTTGCGGGTCAGTGCGTTGAAAAGAGTTGATTTGCCGACGTTGGGCAGTCCGACGATGCCAATAGTAAGAGCCACGAGTACTAATTCTACCTGCTGCGGCCGGGGTCCCCTGCGGGGGCCCGGTTCGGCGCCTGGTTGGGCCGCCGGCGGGCGCCTGGTTGGGCCGCCGGCAGGGGACCGGCGGGGCGCCGGCGGGAAACTGTCGGAGGGGCATGCCACAGTGAAGACATGGACGCTTTTGCACTGATTCTTGCCCTGCTCATGCTGCTCGTCGGCGCGGTCGCCGGCGCCGCCGTGGTCTTTCTGCTGATCCGGCGCCGCACCCTCGCCGTGGAGCAGGATTTCGACGCCGTGTCGGCCCGGCTCTCCGAGGTCAGCGCGCAGTTCGCCGCGGCCGACGCCGAGCGGCGCCTGCTGGCGGCCCAGAACCGGGACCTTGGCGAGTCCCGCAACCAGGACGGCAGCGTGCTGCGGGCCCTGGCGCCGGTGGCCGAGAAGCTCACCGCCGTGCAGCATCAGGTGTCGCTGCTGGAACGCGACCGCCTCGAGCAGTACGGACAGCTGGCCCAGCAGCTGCAGGAAGCCCGGTTGTCCGACGAGCAGCTGCTGCGCTCAACCCATGCCCTGGAGTCCGCGCTGCGGTCCAACAGCGCCCGCGGCCAGTGGGGGGAGGTCCAGCTGCGCCGGGTGGTCGAGGCCGCGGGGATGCTGCGCCACGTCGATTTCCACGAGCAGGTGCACAGCGGCCAGCAGCACGGCGCTGGGACGGAGGGCAGTATCCGGCCTGACCTCGTGGTGCAGCTCCCCGGCCAGAAACAGCTCGTGGTCGACGCCAAGGTGCCGCTGGCGGCCTATCTTGCGGCGCAGGAACTCGGAGCGTCCGCCGGGTCTGTTCCTGGGGTGCAGCACGCGCAATCCCTGAGCGGCCAGCAGGCCCACCTGCTGGCCCATGCCAAGGCCCTCAAGGCCCATGTGGACGCGCTGAGCAACAAGAAGTACTGGGACATCCCGGGGAACTCCCCGGAGCTGGTGGTCTGCTTCCTGCCGGCCGAGTCGATCCTGGCGGCCGCGCTCTCGGCGGACCCGGCCCTGCTGGACTACGCCCTGTCCAGGAACGTGGTGCTGGCCTCGCCCTCAACCCTGCTCGCGGTCCTGAAATCCGTCGCCTTCACCTGGCGCCAGGACGTCCTGACGGACAGCGCGCGGGAGCTCTTCGAACTGGCCCACCAGCTCTACGAGCGGATGGGAACGCTCGGCGAGAACGTCACCAAGCTCGGCGCCTCCCTCAAGACCTCCGTGGACCGCTACAACTCCATGGTGGGCACGCTGGAGGCCCGGGTGCTGCCGACTGCGCGGAAGCTCAACGCCCTGGACGCCACCGGGCTGGCCACCCCCGCGGCCGTCGAGGTGACGCCGCGATCCGTGGCCGCCCCGGAACTCCAGCCCGTGAACGGGCAGGAGCTGGGGTCCGCGCGGCCGGCGGACGAAGCCGCCAGCGATGCGCGTGCAGGGGACCGGGAGTCCGCCGCCTAGGACGGACCCCCGCGCCGCTAAGTATGGACTTCCGCGCCGCCTAGGAGGTCTGGGCGGGGCGTGTCCCGCGGCCCCCGAGGGCACGCGTGACGTCGCCGGCCTGCTTCAGGGTGGCGCGGAGCTCCTTCGGCAGCGAGAACAGCAGGTCCTCTTCAGCCGTGACGACTTCCTCGACCGCGCCGTAGCCGTAGTCGGCGAGCAGGCGCAGGACGTCCTTGACCAGGACCTCCGGGACCGAGGCACCGGAGGTCACCCCGACGGTCGCCACACCCTCGAACCAGGACTCGTCCACCTCATTGGCGAAGTCCACGCGGTACGAGGCCTTCGCGCCGTACTCCAGCGCCACCTCAACGAGCCGGACGGAGTTCGAGGAGTTGGCCGATCCGACCACAATCACGAGCTCGGCCTGGGGTGAGATCTTCTTGATGGCCACCTGGCGGTTGGTGGTTGCGTAGCAGATGTCGTCGCTGGGCGGGTCCTGCAGGGTGGGGAACCGCTCCTTGAGCAGGCGGACGGTCTCCATGGTTTCGTCCACGCTGAGCGTGGTCTGGGAGAGCCAGATAACCTTCTCCGGGTCCCGGACCGTGACCTTGTCGACCTCATGCGGGCCGTTAATGATCTGGATGTGCTCGGGGGCCTCGCCCGCGGTCCCTTCGACTTCCTCGTGGCCGTCATGGCCGATCAGCAGGATGTCGAAGTCGTCCTTCGCGAAGCGCACCGCCTCCTTGTGCACCTTGGTCACGAGGGGGCAGGTCGCGTCGATGGTCCGCAGGCCCCGGTCCTCGGCGGACTGGACCACGGCGGGTGAGACACCGTGGGCGGAGAAGATCACCAGGGCGCCCTCGGGGACCTCGTCGGTCTCGTCAACGAAGATGGCGCCTTTTTCCTCCAGGGAACTGACGACATGCACGTTGTGGACGATCTGTTTGCGCACGTAGACCGGCGGACCGTAGTGCTCCAGCGCTTTTTCCACCGCGATGACCGCACGGTCGACGCCGGCGCAGTAGCCGCGCGGGGCCGCGAGCAGGACCTTTTTCGGGCCGTCAACCGGGGCTGCAGCCAGGACTTCTTCCGGCGTGCGCCGCCGGCGCGGAACGGTTGGCATCGGAATGGAAACAGCAGTGGAAGTCATGCCCCAATGCTACCGGTGTTGGGCGGGCCGCCGATCTGGCCGCGGCCGCAGGCGCGGCGGCGGACGCTCAGGCGCCTCGGCGCCCGCCGAGGACGCGCAGCACGAGTCCGACTGCCAGCAGGACGCCGCCGGCCACGGCGGCCGCCAGAGTCCACTGGCCGAAACTGGAACCGGCGGCGGCGACGAACTCGCTCTTGAAGATCTCCGCGACCGCGTTGCCGCTGCTCGTTGCCGTCACGGCCCCCGCGGCGGCGTCGGCGGCCAGCTTCCAGGCGCCGGCGAGCACCAGGCCTCCGAGCCCGATGCCGGCCAGGACAGTCCAGCGCCGCCGGGCGGCCACAAAGGCCAGTGCGAAGGCGATGAGGGCGCCGACGGCCAGGGCGTAGCCCATCGGCGCGAAAGCGGAGATCCGGTCGAGGAGCTGCCGGTGCTCGGGCTGCCCGATCGTAATCAGCAGCTGCTCCGGAGCCTCCAGCGGCAGGGTGGTGGCGTCCGCCACCTGCTTCGCCACCAGACCGACGAGGGGAGCCAGGTCCAGGGTCAGCGACGTGGCCGGGCCGGCCTCGGCTGTCGGTGCGCCGGGGTCGGCGAAGTTCAGCTGGTGGCTCTTGCGCAGTGTTTCGGTCCAGGCCTCCGGGTAGCCGGGCATACTTGTCAGCGACCGGGCCGCGCTTTCCAGGATCGGGTTGACCAGTCCGCTGAGCGCAGCCGGGATCCGCTCCGCGCCCAGGCTGCCGACGGCGGCCGCGGCCAGCCGCTCCTGGAACACAGGATCCTTGCCCAGCGGCGCGGTGAACGCCACGAAGCCGTCCTGCTGGACGATGTTCCGGTCCACCCACATGGCCGGAACGGCGACAGCCGCCAGGGCAAGCCCGATAAGTACCGCTACGGCCGAGACAAAAGTGCGCACGAGAAAGTCCTAGGTGGTTGGTGGGTAGTGCCCATCCTACGGGGGGCGGCCTGCGGAACGATAAAGTCGGCCCCCGATGATAGAGCTATGGATAGAGTTGAAACCGACAAGTTCGAGTTGTCGGCCGGTGGCCTTTCCTGACGCGCAGTCGCCGGGGCCGCACCTGCTGACATCCCCGCCCCGGCAAAGGACACCGACGCATATGCACCAGGCCATTTCCGCCCCGGGACACGGGCATGTCTGAGGACGTTGCGGCCGCCACCACGGTTCCGGGCACGGCGGCTGAGACCAGCCCGGACAACCCCTGGCCGCTGCAGCTGCTGTCCCAGAAACTCAAGATGCACATCGACCGCGCGCCCTCCGCCTGGGTCGAAGGCCAGGTCATCGAACTGAACCGGCGGGGCACGAACGCCTACCTGACGCTGCGGGACATCGATGCTGAGATCTCCCTCCCCGCCGCCGTCTGGACCAATGTGCTGGACCGGCAGGAGACCCCGCTGGAGCGCGGCTCCCGGGTGGTGGCCCTGATCAAGGCCGAATTCTGGCTCAAGACGGGCCGGCTGAACATGTCGGTGAAGGACATCCGGCCGGTGGGCCTCGGCGACCTGCTCGCCCGGATCGAGCGCCTGCGCCATGCCCTCGCCGCGGAAGGGCTGTTCTCCGACGCCCGCAAGAAGCGCCTGCCCCTGCTCCCCCACCGGATCGGCCTGATTACCGGCCGCAACTCGGACGCCAAGAAGGACGTGCTGCGCAACGCGGCGCTGCGCTGGCCCGCCGTCGAATTCGAAATCCGCGAAGTGGCCGTCCAGGGCAACACTGCCGTCGCGCAGGTCATCGCCGCGCTCCGCGAGCTGGATGCGCATCCCGAGGTGGACGTGATCGTGATCGCCCGCGGCGGCGGCGCCCTGGAGGATCTGCTGCCTTTCAGCAACGAGGAACTCATCCGGGCCGTGTCGGACGCTGCCACGCCGGTGGTCAGTGCGATCGGCCACGAGGCGGACCGGCCGATCCTCGACGATGTCGCGGACCTGCGCGCCTCCACACCGACCGACGCCGCCAAGCGGATCGTCCCGGACGTTGTCGAAGAGCTCGCCCGCGTCCGTCAGGCCCGCGACCAGCTCCGGCGTGGTGTCACCCGGTTGGTGGAACGTGAGACGGACCGCCTGGCCTCCCTGCGCTCCCGACCGGTGCTGGCGTCCCCCGAAGTCATGGTCAACAACCGCCACGACGACGTCGAACGGCTCAAGGGCCGCTCCCAGGCGGCGGTCACGACCGCCGTCGTCCGGGCCGCCGACCAGCTGGTCCACCTCAAGGCCCAGGTCCGGGCGCTTTCGCCGCAGAAGACCCTGGACCGGGGGTACGCCGTCGTGCAGCTCGCCGGCGGCGACACAGCTCCCGGGACCCGGCGGGACGTCGTCCGGCACCCTGACCAGGCGCCGTCGGGCACGCCGCTGACCGTCCGGGTGGCCGGAGGCCGGTTCACCGCGGAGTCGACCGGCGGCCAGGAACCCGCCGGCGACTGACAAACCACCCACCCGAACGATCCGTCCCGCGGGACGGAGCAAGGAGCAGCACGCCATGACAGCAGAAACACAGCCCAACACCGACATCGAGGGCCTCAGCTACGAGGAGGCCCGCGAGCAGCTCGTCGGCATCGTCACCCGGCTCGAAACCGGCGGGGCGAGCCTCGAGGAGTCGCTGGCGCTCTGGGAACGCGGCGAGGCGCTGGCCAAGCGCTGCGAACAGTGGCTCGAAGGTGCCCGCAAGCGCCTGGCTGCGGCCCGAGACCAGCCCGCCCAGGCCGGCTAGCCCGCGCCGGCCGGTCAGGAACGCTCGACGAGTTCCCGTTCCAACGCGACGTCCAGGTCCGGAACCGGCCACTGCAGCTTGAGGCCCTCCATCGCGTCCAGCAGCAGCTGCTGCACGGCGATCCGGGCGTACCACTTCTTGTTGGCCGGGACGACGTACCACGGGGCGAGCTCGGTGGCCGTCTTCTCGAACGCCTTCTGGTACGCGTCCATGTAGTCGCCCCAGAACGCGCGCTCTTTCAGGTCATTGCTGCTGTATTTCCAGAGCTTCGCCGGGTCATCCAGCCGCGCGAGCAGCCGCTCCTTCTGCTCATCGCGGCTGATGTGGAGCATCACTTTGACGATCCTGGTGCCGGCGGCCGTCTGCCTGGCCTCGAATTCGTTGATCGCGTTGTAGCGGCGCTCGAGTTCCTTCGGATCTGCCCAGCGGTGGACGCGGTGGATCAGGACGTCCTCGTAATGGGACCGGTCAAAGACGCCCACCATGCCGGCGGCCGGCACTTCCTTCTCGATGCGCCAGAGGAAGTCATAGGACTTCTCTTCCGGCGTGGGTGCCTTGAACGACTTCATCTGGACGCCATGCGGGTTCATGGCTCCCATGACGTGCGTGACAATCCCGCCTTTGCCGGCCGTATCCATGGCCTGCAGGATCAGCAGGATGCGTTTGGTCCCGCCGAAGCGCGATTCGGCGAAAAGCTGTTCCTGGAGCAGGGCGAGGTTGTCATCGAGGTCGTCGAGCAGCACCTCCCCGTCGTTCTTGTCCCCCGGGTAGCCGGGGGTGGAGTCCGGGTCCGTGTTCTTCAGGCTGAAGCCTTTGCCGACCTTTAAGGTCTCGGAGGGGTGCTCCTTGAATCCAACGACGTCTGACATCCCTTGCCTCTTTCCGGTTCAGGCAGCCTCCGTTCGGACCGCCGGACCACCGCCCGCCGCGCTGCTGAGCTCAGGCTAGTTCCCCTTGTACCGGCTCAGGAAGTCCGCCATGCGGTTGATGGCCTCTTCCAGGTCCTTCACGAGCGGCAGGGTGACCATCCGGAAGTGGTCCGGGCGGACCCAGTTGAAGGCCCGGCCGTGGGAGACCAGGATCTTCTGCTCGCGCAGCAGGTCAAGGACGAACTTCTCGTCGTCGCGGATGCGGTAGACCTCGGGGTCGAGCTTCGGGAAGAGGTACATGGCGCCCCGGGCCTGCTGGGTGCTGACCCCGGGAATCGCGTTGAGCATGTCGTAGGCCTTGTTCCGCTGCTCGAGCAGGCGCCCGCCCGGCAGGATGAGGTCATTGATGCTCTGGTACCCGCCGAGCGCCGTCTGGATCGCGTGCTGGGCAGGGACGTTGGCGCACAGGCGCATGTTCGCCAGCAGGTTGATGCCCTCGAGGTAGTCGGCGGCGTCCTTTTTCGGGCCGGAGATGGCCATCCACCCGGCACGGTAGCCGCACACGCGGTACGCCTTGGACAGTCCGCTGAAGGTCAGGCACAGGACGTCGTCGCCGGTCAGGCTGGCCATGTTCACGTGGACCGCGTCCTCGTAGAGGATCTTCTCGTAAATCTCGTCGGCGAAGAGGACCAGCCCGTGCTTTTCCGCCAGGGCGACGATCTTTTTGAGGGTGTCTTCCGGATAGACGGCGCCGGTGGGGTTGTTCGGGTTGATCACCACGATGCCCTTGGTGCGCGGCGTGATCTTCGCTTCGAGGTCCTCCAGGTCCGGCTGCCAGCCGGATTCCTCGTCGCACAGGTAGTGCACGGGACGGCCGCTGGCCAGGGCGACGGAGGCGGTCCACAGCGGGTAGTCGGGGGTGGGGATCAGGACTTCGTCGCCGTCATCCAGCAGTGCCATGAGGGACATCGTGATGAGCTCGCTGACGCCGTTGCCCAGGTAGATGTCATCCACGTGGATGTTCTGGATCCCGCGGGTCTGGTAGTACTGCGACACGGCGGTCCGGGCCGAGAAGATGCCGCGGGAGTCGCTGTAGCCCTGGGCGTGCGGCAGGTGGCGGATCATGTCCACCAGAATCGCGTCCGGCGCTTCGAACCCGAACGGCGCCGGGTTTCCGATGTTCAGTTTGAGGATGCGGTGACCCTCTGCCTCCATCTGCTGGGCGGCCAGGAGGATCGGTCCACGGATGTCGTAAAGGACATTATGAAGCTTGGTGGACTGCTTGAATTCTGCCATTCATCAAATATGCCATATGGAGGATGTACTTCCGCCGAGATCTGTCTCACAGGGGGTGTCCCGCCGTCACAGGCGGCGCACGCCCCGTAAAAAGCTTCGGCGGCTGCCGGGCTCCCCCGTGAACCGGAGGAGTCCGGCAGCCGCCGTCGTACGTCAGAGCGGTCCGGACGGGCCGCTTACTGGACCAGTCCCTTTTCCTTGAGCCAGGCCGCCGCAGCGTCCTTGGGGTTCTGCTTCTGGCTGCCGCTGACGGCGCGGTTGAGGTTGATCAGGTCCTCGGTGGTGAGGACCTTGGACACGGCGTTCAGGGTTTCCTTCGCCTTGTCCGTCATCTTCGCCGTGTTGTACAGCGGGAGGACCTGCTGGGCGATGAAGTTGTTCTTCGGGTCCTCGAGCACCACCAGGTCGTTGTCCGCGATGGACGGGGTGGTGGTGTAGATGTCGGCCACCTGGACCTGGTCCGAGAGCAGGGCCTTGAGCGTCACGGCCCCGCCGCCGTCGCTGAACGGTTCCAGCTTCTTGGGCACGCAGCCGTAGTTCTTCTCCAGGCCGGGGAGCCCGTAAGCGCGTTCGGCGAAGGTCGCCGGGGCGCCCACGACGATTTCGCTGCAGACCTTGGCGAGGTCCTCGATCGACTTCAGCTGGTACTTCTCCGCGGTGGCCTTGGTGACGACCATGGCGTCCTTGTCCTCGGCCTTGGAGGGCTCCAGCACCGCCAGGCCCTCGGGCAGCTTGCCCGGCAGCGCCTTGTAGATGTCCTCGGCCGAGACCTCCGTGGCGTCCTTGCTGACGTGCAGCAGCAGGTTGCCGCTGTAGTCGGGGATGATGTCCACCGAACCGTCCTGGACGGCCTTGAAGTAGACCTCGCGGGAACCGATGTTCGGCTTGGTGCTCGCCGTGACGCCGGCACCGTTCAGCGCCCCGGCGTAGACCTCGGCGATGATCTGGCTCTCGGTGAAGTCGGCGGACCCGATCACGAGGGCCGAGCCCGAACCGGAGGCGGCTCCGCCGGTGGCGGGGGCCGTGGAGAGCGGATCGGATGAGCCTCCGCAGGCGGACAGTGCCATGGCCAGGCCTACCCCGGCGGCCAGGCCGCCGAATGCGCGCCTGCCGAGTGCTCGTTGGCGGGTTTCCTTCATGACGTACCTCCTTGAACAACAGTCCCCGCGGGTACGGGGTCTGTGAGATCAACCGCAGCCTGCTGGCTCCGGTTTGGCTGGGTTGAGGCTCCCTGGGACAGGAACAGCCTCTGGATGAGGGCAAGGACAAGGTCGACGGCGATCGCCAGTCCGGCGATGAGCAGGGACCCGCCCAGCATCTGGGGGAAGTCCGAGAGCACGAGTCCGTCGAAGAGGTACCGGCCGAGGCCGCCGAGGTTGATGTAGGCCACCACCGAGACGGTGGCGATGGCCTGGAGAACACCGGTCCGGAACCCGCCGTACATCACTGGCAGGGCGTTGGGGAACTCGGCGCGGAACAGCACCTGGAGTTCCGTCATGCCCATGGCCCGCGCGGCGTCAACGACGTTCCGGTCCACGCTGGCGATGCCGGCATAGGTGCCGGCGAGCAGCGGCGGCACCGTCAGGATCACGAGGGCCCAGATCGGCGGCATCAGCCCGATGCCGGCCAGCAGCACGAAGAGGGTGAGCAGGCCGAGGGTCGGCAGGGCCCGGAGGGCACCGGCGACGGCGACGGCGGCGACCCGCCCGCGGCCGGTGTGCCCCACGTACAGGCCGATGGGGACGGCGATAGCCGTGGCGATCGCCATCACCAGCCCCGTGTAGAGCAGGTGCTCGGCCAGCCGGGCGGGGATCCCGGCGCTGCCGGACCACTGTTCCGGGTCGGCGAGCCAGGCGAAGGTGTCGTTCACGACGCTCATGAGGCACCGCCGGTGGTCTGCGCATCGGACAGCCGCAGCGCCGCGGCAGCGGGGCCGGGCTTGCCGGGGCCGGAGTCGGCGCCGGTGGCGGTGGCCGTGGCCGTGGCGGCGGGCGTGCGGGTCCAGGGGGTCAGCAGCCGCTCGAGGAGGACCAGGACGGCGTCCATCAGCAGCGCGAGGATGAGGATGGCGATGATGCCCACGACCACTTCGGTGATGAAATCACGCTGCAGGCCGGAGGTGAACAGCATGCCGAGGTTGCCGATGCCGAGCAGCGCCGCGACGCTGACCAGCGAGATGTTGCTGACCGAGACCACCCGCAGCCCGGCGAACAGCACCGGCAGGGACAGCGGCAGATCAATCTGCAGGAACCGTGCGAGGGGTTTGAACCCCATGGCGACGGCGGCCTGCCGGAGATCCTCGTCCACCGAGTCGAAGGCGTCCAGGGTGGCGCGGACCAGGAGGGCGACGGCGTAGATGGTCAGTGCCACCACCACATTGACGGGGTCCAGGATGCGGGTTCCGAGGATGGTCGGCAGGATGATGAACAGCGCCAGGGACGGGATGGTGTAGAGCAGGGACGACGCCGTGAGGACCACGGAGCGGAGTCCGCGGTTCTGCCGGGCCACCTGGGCCAGCGGGACGGCGATGAGCACCCCGAACACCATCGGCAGGATGGCCAGGACAAGGTGCTGGCCGGCGAGGCTGAAGACCTGTTCGCTGTTGGCCAGGAACCACTCCATCAGCGCGCACCCTGGCGGATATGGCGGTCCGACTCGATGACGGCGAGGACTTCCTCGGCGGTGATGACCCCGGCGACGCGGCCGTCCGTATCCACGGCGACGCCGAGACCGGAGGGCGACGACAGGGCCGCGTCGAGGGCGCGGCGGAGCGTGTCGCCCTTCCGGAAGAGGGATCCGCCGGGCACAGTCGCCGTGCCCTGGCCGGGACCGGACCAGCCGAGCGGACGCAGGCTTTCGTCGACCACCAGCTGCCACTCGCCGGAGGCGTTGCCTGCCCGGTCGAGTTCATCGGGGGTGATCGTCTGGGCCGGGTGCACGGTCACGCCGTCGGACGGGCTGAAGGCCAGGTGCCGGAAGCCGCGGTCGCGGCCCACGAAGGACGCCACGAAGTCGTTGGCCGGGGCTCGCAGGATTTCCTCCGGAGTGGCGTATTGCGCCAGTTTCCCGCCGAGGCCGAAGACCGCCACTTTGTCGCCGAGGACGGTGGCCTCGTCAATGTCGTGGGTGACGAAGACGATGGTCTTGGCCAGGTCGCGCTGCAGCCTGAGGAGTTCCTGCTGCAGTTCATCGCGGACCACGGGGTCCACGGCGCTGAAGGGTTCGTCCATGAGCAGCACGGGCGGGTCGGCGGCGAGCGCCCGGGCCACGCCGACGCGCTGCTGCTGGCCGCCGGACAGCTGTGAGGGGTACCGCTTGCCCAGCGCGGAGGCCAGCCCGACGACGTCGAGCAGCTCCTGCGCACGTTTCCGCGCCTCGGCCTTGGAGACGCCGTTAAGCCGGGGAACGGTGGCGATGTTGTCCAGGACGGAACGGTGCGGCATCAGCCCGGAGGACTGCATGACGTAGCCCATGGACCGGCGCAGCTTCGCCGCCGGCACCGCGGTAACGTCCTGGCCGTCCACGGTGATGGTTCCCGAGGTCGGTTCAACCATGCGGTTGATCATCCGCAGCGAGGTGGTTTTGCCGCAGCCCGAGGGCCCGACGAAGACCGTGATGGCGCCCTTGTCGATGGACATGGTCAGGTCATCGACGGCGGGCTGGCCGCCCTGGTAACGCTTGGTGACGTTCTGGAACTCGATCATGGCTTCAGCCATTTCCGGGGCTTACCTTACTCTTGGCGGCAACAACGGACGGTCCAGCCAACTGATCATAGACACGCTGATTTTTGGCTGTAAAGCAGGTAGAACTCAGCCTAACCAGCGCGGCTGACAATGTCAGGGATATCGTCGAGGGCGCTGTGGCTGACGTAGTCATTCGAAGCGCAGGCGACTTTGGATGGGTGCCGCGCGGAAATACTTCCCCGCAGCACCCCTCCACCGCCCCGCGGCGCTGTTGCTGGTCACCTCCGGGCCGGTCAGCGGGTCTGCCGGCCGCCGCCTTTGGACCCGCCCCGGCCCTTCCGGCCGCGCTTCCCGCCCTCGTTGGCCGCGGCCTGGTAGCTGTCCCGTTCTGCCGCACGCTGGCTCTTGCCCGCGGCCGAAATCTGCTGGTGCCACTCCCGTGCGTAGGCGCGGCGGGCAGCGGCATCGTGCCGCCGGGCCAGGGCAGCGAGTTCGCGCTGGAGTTTCAGGTAGCTCTCCCACCGGCGGTCATCGAGGGACCCGTCAGCGAGCGCGGCCTGCACGGCGCAGCCGGGCTCGCTGCCGTGGGCGCAGTCGGAAAACCGGCACTCGGCGAAGAGGTCCTCGAGGTCGCCGAACATCTCCGCCATCCCGCTGTCGGCGTCGAACAAACCGAAGCCGCGCACTCCGGGGGTATCCATCAGCACGGCGCCCCCGGGCAGGGGCACGAGTTCGCGGGAGGCCGTGGTGTGTTTGCCCTTGCCGTCGCCGGCCCGGACTTCCCCCGTTTCCTGGACCTCCGCGCCGGCGAGGGCGTTGATCAGGGTGGATTTGCCGGCCCCGGAGGGACCCAGCAGCACGAGGGTTCCGCCGGGCGGGAGATGGCCCAGCAGTTCGTCGAGGCCGTCGCGTTGTTCCGCGGAGGTGGTGACCACCGCGACGCCGGCGGCCTGGAGGATTACCTTGCCGACGACGTCGTCCGCGATGTCGGCGAGGTCCGCCTTGGTGATAATGACCAGCGGGGTGGCTCCCGAGTCCCAGGCCGCGACGAGGGTGCGTTCGAGCCGGTTGTGGGTGAGCGGACGGTCCACGGGCACGACGACGCCGACGATGTCCATGTTGGCGCCGAGGACCTGCGCCTCCGAGGAGGCGTCAAAGGCGCGTTTGCGGCTCAGTTCCGAGTGCCGCGGCAGGATCCCCGCGATGGCGGGCTCCCCCGCGGTATCGGATCCGAGCCAGACCCAGTCGCCGGTGGCGGGCAGCTCTCCGGTGCCGGGATACGGCAGATGGAGGGTCGTATCGTGTGTGGCGATCAGGACGAGGTTGCGGTCCACGCGGATGACCCGGCCCGTGCCGGTGCCGCCGGGCACGGGATGGGCCGTGAACCGTGCGGCGACGGCGGCGGTGAAGCCGTACGCTGCCGGGCCGGCGGTGGGAGTGCTGGGGATGGGGTCGGTGGCGCCGGAGGCGCCCGGATGTGCACAGGAAGTAGTCAACGAAAACCCTTTGGTGGGCCCCGGTGCACGTGCCGCGCTGCGGGTGGAACCTGGCAGGGGTTGCGGCTAGTGGGTGCTGATGGCCGGGGCAGGAATGATGGGCTGGCTGATGTTGGCGCGCAGTGCGCACCGGACTGTTGCAGTCATCGTCTCCACCTCCCCGTTCCCGCTGTCGGCTTGTCTGCCGTTTTTCAGAATAGCCGGATGCCCCGGGCCTGGCTAGGAATCGCGCCGGAAAAGTTGCCCGGCCAGGAAAGTTACCCGGTCAGGGCAGCTGGCGGGTCAGGACAGCTGGCGGGTCAGGACAGCTGCCCGTTCAGGGGCCGCTCGCGGTGGAGCCGGAGTGCGGCGTCGACGAGCGAGACCTTGTTGAGCCTGGGAACGTCCTCCAGCGGGATCCAGTCGGCGTGTGTGGTGCTGCCGTCCACTTCGTGCCGCAGCTCCCCGCCGGTAATCGTTGCCTCGTAGATGACCGGAGGGACTGGAAGTCCCGTTCGCCGCCGTCGATCCGGATCTCCGCGGGCCAGTGCCCGACGTCGATCCCCAGCATGACGCCGACGTCCGCGTGGTACCCGGTTTCCTCGAAGATTTCCCTGCGGCAGCCATCGACTGGGTGCTCGGCCAGGTCCAGGCCGCCGCCCGGCAGGGTCCAGCCTTCCTTGCCGCCCTGCTTCCAGTACGCCAGGAGGATGGCGCCGTCGCGGATGATGACCGCGTAGGCGGCGGGCCGGGTGTCGAAGTTGAGGCTCATTCCTCCAGCGTAGTGGCCGACGGCGCAGTAGCCCGGTGGGCCGGGTCAGTCCTGCTCGGCCACGAGCTGGAGCACCCCAAAGACAGGGTCCTGCTCCAGGACGCGGACGTCGATGATGCCCTCGGCGGCGAGGGCTGCGCGGAAGGATTCCTGCAGGCGGGGGACGTTCATGCCCAGTCCGCTGCCCAGGATCACCGGGCCGTCGATGCCGAGCTTCCGGACTGTCTGCAGCGCCAGGGCCGCCAGGTCCCGTCCGGCCTGGTCCACGAGTGCCTGGCTGGCGGCGTGGCCGGCGGCGGCAGCGTCGACGACCAGCCGGGCCCGTTCGGCCCAGTACCGGCGTCCGGTGTCCGGTGAGTGGAAGAGCGCGATCAGCTTGTTGGGATCATCCACACCGCAGGAGGCCAGCAGCGCGGTGGTGAGCTCGTCGGGTTCCAGCCCCTGGTTCATCCGCCGCAGGCTGTGGCGCACCGCCTCTCGGCCCAGCCAGTACCCGCTGCCTTCGTCGCCAAGCAGGTAGCCCCAGCCGCCGGCGCGTGCCTCCTCGCCCTGGCTGTTCCGGCCCCACGCGGCCGAGCCCGTTCCGCCGATGACGGCGACGCCGGTGCTAGCGCCGCCGGCCGCCAGCAGGAGCCGCGAATCGTGGACCACGGTGATCCGGGCTCCCGGCACGTGCGGCGCGATCAGGGCAGCGAGCGCGGCGGCGTCCTCGTCGGTATCGATGCCGCCGGCTCCCGCGTAGACCTGGGCGACCGTTCCGCCGCCGATCCGGGCGAAGAGCTCCGCGAGGTGCAGAGCCGCCTCCTCGCGGCTGACGTTCTGGACGTTGGAGCTGCCCACCGATTCGTCGGCCACGACGGTGCCGTCCTCGAAGCGGACGCCGCGGGTCTTGGTCCCGCCGATATCGAGGCCGATCACGGCGGCGGGTGCGGTCGGGGCGACGGGGTCCGCCGCCGGCGGGATGTCAGAATGAGTCACCGGAACAGCCTACTGAATCCTCTCCAGGAGTGAGCAATGTCGCACGACATCTTTGGTACCCGCATTATTGCCGCCCCGATGGCCGGCGGGACTTCCACGCCAGCCTTCGTGGCGGCCGTGCATAACGCCGGCGGCCTGGGCTTCCTGGCCGCGGGCTATAAGAGCGTGGATGCCATGCAGGCGGAGATCCGCAGGGCCCGCGCCTCCGGGACCCGATTCGGCATAAACGTCTTCGTTCCCGATCCCGCCCAGCTCCCGCCGTCCGCAGCGGTGGTGGCGCAGCTCGAGGACTACCGCGCCCGGCTGCGGCCGGATGCCGTGCGGTACGGCGTGGAGGTCCCGCCGCTGCGGCTCGACGACGACGACCACTGGCAGGGCAAGATCGATGCGCTGCTGGCCGATCCGGTGGAACTGGTCAGTTTTGCCTTCGGGCTGCCCGGGACCGATGTTGTCCGGGCGCTGCAGCGCTCAGGCTCCGCCGTGCTCGCCACAGTCACCACGGTGGACGAGGCGCTGGAGGCCGCCGGGCAGGGCGTGGACGCGCTGGTGGTGCAGCATGCGAGCGCCGGCGGCCACAGCGCGGCGTTCCGGCCGGGCGCTGCGGCGCAGGATGCCGGACGCGCTGACACCCGGCCGGGCACGACGGCGGGGCTGCTCGCCCGGGTGCGGGCCGCCGTCGGGCTCCCGCTGCTGGCCGCCGGCGGGGTGATGGACCGCGCGGGCCTGGAGGAGGTGCTGGCCGCGGGGGCACAGGCCGCCCAGCTGGGCACGGCGTTCCTGCGCACGCACGAAAGCGGGGCCCGGCAGCTGCACAAGGACGCCCTCGCCAGCCCGCACTTCACGCAGACCCGGCTGACGAAAGCGTTCACCGGACGGCCCGCCCGGGCGCTGGTCAACGAGTTTGTCCGGGACCACCCCGACGCGCCGGAGTCCTATCCCGCCGTGCACCACCTCACCGCTCCCCTGCGCGCGGCCGCGGCTGCCGCCGGGGATGCGGAACGGCTCAACCTCTGGGCCGGGACGGGCTGGCAGCGGGCGCGGCCCGGTTCCGTCGCTGAGGTGATGGCGGAACTGCTGGGCTGACGGCCGGCACCGGGGCCTCCGGCGGACGCCCGGCTCAGGTGCCGGAGCGGCCGCGGACGAAGCCGGCCAGGAGTTCCGGGCCTTCGCTGAGCACCAGCTCCCGGAACAGCCGCACCGGGTCCGGCTCGGTGTCCGTCCCGCCCCGGCGGCTCCGCCAGGCCAGCCCGATCTCCCGGAAGGCCAGTCCGGAATCCAGGGCGAGCTCCACCCAGCCAAGGTCGCCGGACTGCCCGGGGGTGTGGCGTCCGGGGGCCGGGCCGCCGGGCGGGAGAATGCTCACGCCGAGACCTGCCGAGACGAGGCCCCTGGCCGTGTGGGAATCCTGGCTCTCGAAGGCGATGCGGGGCCGGAAGCCCGCCTCCCGGAACAGGGCGTCCGTCAGCGAGCGCATGCCGTAGCCGGCACCCATCGCCACGAACGGGTCCTGCCGGATCTCCGCGAGGCCCGCGCTGCGCCGCGTCGCGAGGGGATGCCGGTGGTGGACCACGAGCCGCAGCGGTTCCCGGTAGAGAGCGGCGGAGGAGATCAGCCGGCTCGGCGCAGCGACCGGGGCGGTCAGGGCCAGGTCCGCGTCGCCGGCGGCCAGTTCCGCCAGGCAGCCGTCCCGGGCGCCCTGGCTGAGGTCGAACGCCGGCTGCGGATGCCGGCTGCGGAAGGCGCTGATCAGCAGCGGCAGCATTGCCTCGCCGAAGGTGTGCTGGAACGTCACCGCGATCCGGCCGCGCACCACCTCCGACTCGTGCCGGACCAGGTCCAGCCCGCTCTGGAACTCGCCGAGCGCGGCCTCGATGTGCGGCAGGAGCGCCTTCGCGGCGGGGGTCAGCCGCACGCCGCGGCCGTCGCGGATCAGCAGTTCCGTCCCGATGATGCTGCTGGCCCGGGCGATTCCCCGGCTCACCGTCGACTGGGGCAGTCCCAGCACTTCGGCGGTCTCCGTGATGTGCGGGGTGCGCCCGAGTTCGGCCAGCAGGGGCAGCAGCGGCAGGAGCTGGACCAGCTGTTTGTGTTCCACGTCCATGGCCCGTCCTCCAGATCGTTCCGTATTTGCTATTAATTCTATGAGAATCATGCATTGGAGGCATGTCTTTCGGAAGCCTATTCTGGGAAGATGCCCCGCCTTCCAATGCTCCGCCGCCCCGCTGCCCGCGACCAGGCCCAGGTCCAGGGCCGGGTCCAGCCGGACCCTGCCGACGGGACCCCTGCTGTTTGGCCGGGGCATCCGAAGGGGTCCGCGGCCTACCGGAAGATTCTGGCCGGCCTGGCGTTCGCGGGCGTCGCCACCTTTGCCCAGCTCTACTCCACCCAGGCGGTGCTGCCGATGATGGCGGCGGATCTGCAGATCACGGCGGCCGAGGCGGCCCTCACCATCTCGCTCGCCACCGTGGGGCTGGCGGCGACGGTCCTTCCGTGGTCGTTCCTGGCCGACCGGATCGGCCGGGTCCGGGCCATGATGTGGGGCATTTCTGCTGCCACGGTCCTGGGCCTGCTGGTCCCGCTCGCCTCCAGCTTCCCGATGCTGCTGGGCCTGCGGATGCTCGAGGGCATGGCACTGGGCGGCATCCCCGCCATCGCCATCGCCTACCTCAACGAGGAGGTCAACAGGGCGCACGCCGCGCTGGCGGCCGGAACCTACGTAGCCGGTACCACCCTGGGCGGACTCGCCGGCCGGCTGCTGGCCGGCTTCGTCGGCGAAGTCTGGGGCTGGCGGGCCGCGGCCCTGGCTGTTTCGATCCTGGCCGCCGTGGCCGCGGCCCTGTTTGTGGTCCTCGTGCCGCAGGCCCGGGGGTTCACGGCCGCGGCGGCCGGCGGCTTCCGCGGGGCCTTCCGGACGCTGGCCGGCCACGGGCGGAATCCGCGGCTGCTGGCTCTCTACGTCCAGGCGTTCCTGCTGATGGGCGGCTTCGTGGCTGTCTACAACTACCTGGGCTTCCGGCTCTCCGGCGAACCCTTCAGCCTGCCGGCCACCATCATCAGCCTGATCTTCCTGGCCTACCTCTCCGGCACGGTCTCCTCCCGCTGGGCCGGCGGACTGACGGAGCGGTTCGGGCGGCGCACGGTGCTGATTGCGGGGACGGTGCTCATGGCGGCCGGCCTGGCCCTGACCCTGACCCAGCTGCTCGGACTCATCATGGCGGGCCTTTTGCTGTTCACCGCCGGCTTTTTTGCGGCGCACAGCGTCGGCGCAGGCTGGACCGGGGCGATCGCCACGACCGGCCGGGCCCAGGCGGCCTCGCTCTACAACCTCGCCTACTACCTCGGGTCCAGCGTCATCGGCTGGGCCGGCGGACTGGTTTTCCAGTCACTGGGCTGGACCGCGCTGGCGCTGACCGTGATCGGTCTGGCCTGCACGACGGCGGTGATCACCGCCGTCGTGCATCCCGCCCGCCCGTCGGCCGAGGCGCGGGCCGACGCCGGCAGCTGAAGCTGCAGCCGGCGCCGGCCGCTGAGGGGACGCGCGGAGGGCGTCAGCAGGTCGCTTCGATGGCCTGCACGAGGTCGGCCACGATGTCGGACGGGTCCTCCAGGCCCACGGACACGCGCAGCAGGCTGGCATGCGGCTTGGCATCGGCGGCAACGGGCCGGTGGGTCAGCCCGGCCGGGTGCTGGATCAGGGTGTCGATGCCGCCGAGCGAGACCGCATGCGTGATCATGCCGACGGCGGACGGAATCCTTTCGGCATGCTCGGCGCTGCCCACCTCGAAGGCGAGCAGCGAGCCGGGACCGGACATTTGCGTTCCGATCAGCCCCTGCGGATCGCACTCGGGCAGCCCCGGGTAGAAGACGCGCCGGACCAGGCCGTGACCGGCCAGGGCGGCGGCGACCTTCTGTGCGCTGGCCTGCTGCGCCCGCACCCGGACCGGCAGCGTGGCCAGCCCGCGGTGGAGCAGATAGGCGGGCCAGGGTGTGAGGATGCCGCCGGTGACAGCCCGGATCTGGCGCAGCCTGGTGGTCCATTCGGGAGCCGCAGCCACCACGCCGCCCATGGCGTCGCCGTGTCCGCCGAGGAATTTGGTGGCGCTGTGCAGCACCATCGCGGCGCCGTGCAGATAGGGCTGCTGGAGGATGGGACTGGCGAAGGTGTTGTCGACCAGGACCGGGACGCCGTCCGCCGCCGCGGCCACGCGGGCGATGTCCACCAGCTCCAGGCTCGGGTTGGCCGGCGTCTCCAGGATCACCAGGCCGGTGTCGGGGCGGAGCGCGGCGTGCACGCCCTCCGCGGTTGTGAACGTGACATCGTTGCCGAGCACGCCCGAGGCCAGCAGGTAGTCGCTGCCGCCGTACAGCGGCCGCACCGCGACGACATGCTTCTTTCCGGTGGCGACGACGGCGAGCAGGACGGCGCTGAGCGCGGCCATGCCGGTGGCGAACGCCACGGCCTCCGGGGTCTCCTCAAGGACGGCGACGCCCTCCTCGAACCGCGCCACGGTGGGGTTCCAGAGCCGCTGGTAGACGGTGCTCTGGCCCTCGACGTGGGTGCCGCCGGTGGCCATGTGCTCATAGGCGAGCCCGCCGTCGTGCACGGAGGGCAGGGGCGCCGTGGTGGACAGATCGATCGGCACGGCGTGCACGCCCAGTTCAGTGAGTCCGTTGCGGCCGGCGTGGACGGCCAGCGAGTCTTGAGAAAGCACCTTGCTCCTTATGAATATTCACCGTTGAATTCCGCAAGTATCTGGCAATAATTCGGAGTTTTGTAGGGCCCGCGAATGGAAGTGTCGGAATGAGCCGTTTATGATGAACTGACAACCCATCAAGGAGGATCCGTGAGTAGCAGTGCGAAGAATCTTCGGCCGGGAGCGGGTGCCGGCGAGCCGCTGGACGCTATCGACGAGCGCCTGCTCGCGGCACTTGTGGCCGATGCCCGAATCTCCAACAAGCAGCTGGCCGAGCTGGTCGGCATCGCACCGTCCACGGCCCTGATGCGCACGCGTGCGCTCTCCGAGCGCGGGATTATCCAGGGCTTCGAGGCGAAGCTGAGCCTCTCCGCGATCGGCCGCTCCGTTCAGGCCCTCATCGCCGTCAGGCTCCGCGCCCACGACCGCGAACAGATCGACCGCTTCACGGCCCGGGTCCCGAAGCTCCCGGCCGTGCTCTCGACCTTCCACACCTCGGGCTCGGTGGACTACCTGCTGCACATCGCCGTCGCCACCACCGAGGACCTCCGCGACTGGGTGCTGGACAATCTGGCCACGGATCCGGTGGTGGGGCACACCGAGACCACCCTCGTGTTCGACCACATCCAGGGCAACCAGGGCCCGCTGCCCGACTAGCGCCGGGCGCCGCGTCACCTCCGGCGCCGCTTCAGCTCCGCCGGGGGCAGTCAGGCCCGGCGCAGTCAGGCGCGGCGCAGCGCCGCGCGCAGCGTGATGGCGGCAAGGGTGGCCCCGGCCACCGAGCAGAGCACCACAAAGCCGGCGACCGCCGTCTGGAGGCCGACGACGCCGGCGGCCAGCCCCAGCCCGATGACGGGAAAGGCGCTGCCGAGGTACGTGATGACGTAGACCGTGCTGATGATCTGGGCGTGGCGGGAAGGTTCGACCTTCCCGGCCACATCGTTGAAGACGGTCCGGAAGGACACTCCCTGTCCCAGGCCCGCGGTGATGCTCGCGAGGATCAGCAGCCAGGGACTGTTCCAGGCGGCGGCCGCGGCGATCAGCAGCACCGACACGGCGAGCATGCCCAGTCCGATCGGCACCACGAAGCGTCCCCGCACCGCGAGGAGCTGGCTGAGCGCGGAGGACGCGAGCGTCAGTCCCGCCAGCAGGCCGATCAGCGGCCGCGAATCCGCGTGGACGATCTGGGCGAAATAGCTGGGCGCCAGGGAAAGGCAGAAGCCGAAGACGGTGAAGCTGAGGAACCCCACCGAGGACGCCAGCCAGAAGGCGCCGCGCGCCTCACTGGACACCGACGGGCGGCGGGGCGCCAGTACGCGCAACGGCTGCGGACCCGCGACCGAGGCGATGGCCGGACGGGCTTTCAGCAGGTACAGCGGGACCAGCAGCGCGGCCAGGACCAGGGAATGCAGATAATACGGCGTGGTCGTGGGTCCGGGCAGCAGCGAGAGCACTCCCCCGATGGCCGGGCCGGCCGCCACACCCCCGGCGGATGCCAGCAGGGTGAACCGCGAGGCCCACTCGGGGCGGCTGGGCAGCAGTTCCCGCAGGGCCGCCGAACTTGCGCCGGTGGCGAGTGCCACCGCGATGCCCTGCAGCGCCCTGCCGACGCACAGCGCGAACAGGCTGTCCGCCGCGGCGAAAACGGAGCCGCCGGCGAGGCCCACCAGCACGGCAAGGACCAGCGCGGCCCGGCGGCCGATGTGGTCCGACCAGTGCCCGGCCAGGATCAGGGTCGCCACCAGCGCCAGGACATACGCGGAGAAGGCCACCGTGACACCCAAGGCGGAAATGCCCAGTTTGGCCTGCAGCAGCGGGTACAGCGGCGTGGCAAGATTCGCGCCGACCAGCAGCGTGAAAATCACGACGCCGGCCATCACCAGCCGCGCCGTGGTGGAAGCGTCCCAGCCCCAGCGGTCTGCCGTGGCGGGGCGCATGCGAAGTTCGCTGAAGACCGTCATGACCTTGCCCTTGCATGGAAGCGGGCCGCGTGTTCCCCCTGGTGGGGAATCGCCAGCCCGTTCTGATTCGATACTCCCAGAATGGTGCATTGCTGCTCCTTGCAGCTAAATTTCATGCCAAAATTGATCAAAACAATCAATCAGCCGCCCTCAAAGTGAACGGAAGTGATGATTTGAACAGCCTGGACCCCACCGACCTGAAAATCCTGCTGGAACTCATCCGGGACCCGCGGATCCAGATCGGCGACCTCAGCGAAAAGCTGGGCATTGCCCGCAACACCGCGCAGTCCCGCGTCCGGCGCATGCAGCGTTCGGGTTTGCTGCACGACGGCGGCCGCGAGATCGATCTTGAAGCGGTGGGCTACGACGTCGTCGCCTTCGTGACCATCGAGGTCAACCACCGGGAACTCGACGGTGTGGTGGGAGCCCTGCGCCTGATCGCGCAGGTCCTGGAAGTCCACGAGATCTCCGGACGCGGCGACGTGTGGTGCCGCGTAGTGGCCACCGACACCCACAGCCTGCAGGCCGCCCTGCGCTCCATTCTGCGGATCAAGGGCGTCATCCGGACCGAGACCGTCCTTGCCCTGTACACCCACATCCAGTACCGCACCGAACCGCTGATCAGCCGGCTGGCCCAGGGCAGCTCGCTGAAGACTGGATAATGAGCCCGTGACTATCATCGATAACGCCGTCTACGTTGACGGCGTTCGCAGCGCCGAGCCGCAGAGCCTCGAACAGACCTTTGACACCCTGAGCCGGCACGGCGGGATGGCGTGGATCGGCCTGTACCGGCCGACGGAGGATGAAATGGCCGCCGTCGCCGCGGAGTTCGGGCTGCACAGCCTCGCCGTGGAAGACGCCATTTCGGCCCACCAGCGCCCCAAGCTCGAACGCTACGACGACATCCTGTTCACGGTGCTGCGGCCCGCGCGGTACCTGGACTCGACGGAAACCGTGGAATTCGGCGAACTCCACGTGTTCACCGGGAAGAATTTCGTCGTCACCGTCCGGCATGCCGAAACCGGCGGGGTGGCACAGGTGCGGCGAAAGATGGAGAAGCGCCCCGACCTCCTGTGCCACGGCCCGGAAGCTGTGCTCTACGCCCTGATGGACCAGGTGGTGGACGACTACGTGCCCGTCGTGGCGGGGCTGGAGAACGACATCGACGAAATCGAGGACCAGCTGTTCAGCGGCGACTCCACGGTCTCGCGGCGGATCTACGAACTGGCCCGCGAGGTCATCCAGTTCCAGCGCGCCATCCATCCGCTCCCGGCCATGATGCAGCTGCTCCGGGGCGGCTTCGAGAAATACGAAATAAAACCCGAGCTCCAGCACAACCTCCGCGACGTCGAAGACCACGTGGAGCGGCTGATCTCCCGCGCCGATTCCTTCCGGGACCTCCTGCAGAACGCCCTCACCCTCGACGGGACGCTGACGGCCAACCGGCAGAACGAGGCCAGCGCCGAGCAGAATGAGCAGGTCAAGAAGATCTCGTCCTGGGCGGCCATCTTCTTCGCCCCGTCCATTGTGGCAGGCATCTACGGCATGAACTTTGAGGGGATGCCGGAGCTGCAGTGGAGCTACGGCTACCCGATGGCCATCGCGCTGATGGGCTCCACCGCCGCCCTGATGTACGGCATCTTCAAGCGGAAAGGCTGGCTCTGACCACCGGATCCGTTCGGCGGACCCGCGTGTAGTCTGGCGTCATGAGCGCACGGCGGGACCGGTTCCGGGACATCGTGGAGACCCTGACGAGGCACGGGCTGGGCTTCGCGCTGGGGACCCTTGGGCTGGACCGGATCCGGCCCGCGGATAGGGCCCCGGCCCAGCACCGGCGTCCGCCGCGGGGCGCGAGCCTGCCGGTGCGCGTCCGGCTCGCCCTCGAGGACCTCGGCGCCGTGTACATCAAGTTCGGCCAGATCGTGTCAACGCGCACCGACGTGCTGCCGCCGGAGTACGCCACCGAGCTCGCGAAGCTCCAGGACGCGTCCCCGCCCATTACAGCCGCCGAAGTCCGCGCCGTCATCACCGAGGAGCTCGGCACCGCGGCGGACCGGCTGCTCGCTTCGCTGGACGACACTCCCCTCGCCACCGGCTCCATCGGCCAGGCCCACTGCGGCCGGATCACCCTGGATCCGACGGACGCCGCAGCGGGCATCCCCGGTGGCGCGGCCGCCGGCCGGGGCATCGACGTCGTGGTCAAAGTCCGCCGGCCCGGCGTCGTGGCCCAGATCAACGAGGACCTGGAGATCATGGCCGAGCTGGCCAAACGCGCGGAGCGGGCCTCCACGCGGGCCGCCGCCGTCCATCTGGCGGCCCTCGTCGATGAGTTCTCCCAGACCCTGCGCGCCGAACTGGACTACCTGCAGGAAGCCCGGAACGTGGAGCACTTCGCCGCGAACTTCGCGGGCGACGGCCGCGTCCACATCCCTCTGGTCTTCTGGGACACCACCACAGCCCGGGTCCTCACGCTGGAGCGGATCCGCGGCATCAAAGTCAACGACGCGGCCGCGCTGCGGGCGGCGGGGATCGACGCCGGCGAGCTGGCCCGGCGGGCCTGCAACGTCCTGTTGAAGATGGTGTTCGAGGACGGGTTCTTCCACGCCGACCCGCATCCGGGAAACTTCTTCGTGGAGGCGGACGGGCGGCTGGGCATCATCGACTTCGGTATGGTCGGCCACATCAGCGACTCGACGCGTGATCAGCTGGTCAGGATGCTGGTGGCCGTCGTGGACCAGGACGCCGCCCGGCTGACCACCGCCCTGGTCCGCCTGTGCGGGGCGCAGGCGGGCGGCGGCTTCGGCGGGCTGCAGACGGACCTGGGGCGGCTCGTGGACCGGTATGCCGGACGGCCGCTCACGGAGATCCCGATCGTCGCGGTCCTGACGGATCTGGCGGCCCTGCTGCGCGAAAACCGGCTGCGGCTGCCGCGGGAAACAGCCCTGCTGCTGAAGATGCTGGTCATGGCGGACGGCCTGGGCAAACAGCTGGACCCCGGATTCGAGCTGACCACGCAGCTGGCACCCTTCGCGCAGCAGATGATCCTGGGCTCGCTGTCCCCCGAGGCCCTGGCGGACCGGCTGAAAAAGCTCGGCCGGGAAGCCCTGCGCTTCGGGACGGAGGCGCCGGAGATCATGCGCCGGGTGGTGGATGTCCTGGAGCGCGGCGGCATCGACATTCATTTCCGGGCCGAGGAGCTGGACCGGCTGATGGACAAAGCGGAGAAAACCGGGAACCGGATCGTCGCCGGACTGATCACCGCCGCCCTGATCAACGCCGTCGGGGAGCTGGTGTCCGCCCAGCCGGAGAACTGGCGGAACTGGCCGAAGACCCTCTTCACCGCGGGGATCGGCGGCGTGGGTGCGCTGGGGGTCTACCTGGCCCTGACCTCCCGGCACCGGAGATAGCGCGACCGCGCCACCCCTAGGCTGTCAGCGGCGCCGGTGCTTAGCGGCGCCGCCGGGCCTGCGCGACCAGCCGGCTGAACGCCAGGACAAACACCGCCTCGATCAGCACCATCAGCCCGAGCAGCAGCCACTGGCCTTCGCCGATGAAGACGACGGCGCCGACCACCACCAGGATCGTTCCCAGCGCCAGGGCATAGACGGCGAACCCGATGGCCACCTTCGCGCTGCGGACGCCCGTGCGGAAGCCGAAGCCCACGGGTTCACCCCCGGGGTAGCCTGCCACCCGGTCGGGTCCCGCCGGGTTGAGCCGGTCGAACTCCTCCCACGGGTCGCGGTCCTGGTCCTGTTCCGTCATGCTTCCATTATCCCGCGGACACGGCGGTCCGGGGGTCCGGACAGCGTGCGGTCACACTCCCCGCGGCCCGCGTCAGACAGGCACCGGCCCGGCCGTGCCGTTCCGCCGCCGGACTAGGCGGCGCGGACGTCGATTTCGCCCGGTGCGGCGCCGTCGGCGCCGAACACCAGGTGGCGGTTGGCGATTTTTTCGCTGAAGAACCGGTCGTGGCTGACCACCACGACGGCGCCCGGGAAGTGCACCAGCGCGCGTTCCATGACCTGGGTGCTGGACATGTCCAGATGGTTGGTCGGCTCATCCAGCAGCAGGACCGAGGCGCCGGAGAGGAGGCACTGCGCCATCGCGACGCGCGCCTTCTGCCCGCCGGAGAGGTTCCCGATCTTCTGTTTGAGGTCCGCCTCGGAGAACTGGAACATCGCCAGGAACCGGTTGACGGACTTCTTCGTGGCGCTGAACGCCAGGCTGTCGGGCAGCGCGTTGACCGCGTGCGAGACGGTGTCGGCGTCGTCGAGGTCCTCGAGCATCTGGTTGTAGGAGACGAAGCCTGGCCCCTTGGCCCAGGCCACGTCGCCGGAATCGGCTTGCTCTTCGCCGGTCAGCACCTTCAGGAGTGTGGACTTGCCGCTGCCGTTGGAGCCGAGGACGACGATCCGGTTGCCGCGGCGGATCTCGAAGGACAGGCCGTCGAACAGCAGCTTTTCGCCGTAGGACTTGCCGAGTCCCTCGACCCGGCAGAGCACGTCCTTGACGTGCAGGCCGCCGTAGATCTCGGTGACAATCTGGTCGACCGGGCGGGGGGTGCGGGACTTCTTGATTTTGGCCAGCTGGTTCCCGAGCCCGCTGCTGGCGGCCTTGGCCGCCTCGCGGCGGTCGGAGATCCCTTCGGCCTCGAAGGCCAGGAGCTCCGATTCGTGCACGAACTGCTGCTCCAGGGTCTTGAGGCGGAACTGTTTCTGCACCACGTACTCGCCGAAGTTGCCCGGGTATTCGTGCAGGTGGAAGTTCTCCACCTCGATGATCCGGGTGACGACGGCGTCGAGGAATTTCCGGTCGTGCGAGACGATGATCGCGGCGCCCTTGAAGTCCCGGAACCAGCTTTCGAGCCATTCGACGCCGGCCACGTCCAGGAAGTTCGTGGGCTCGTCGAGCAGCAGCACGTCGGGGCCTTCGAGCAGGATTTTGGCCAGGGCCGCGCGGTTGCGCCAGCCGCCGGACAGCTCGTCGATCGCGCAGCTCCGGTGGGCCTCGTCGAAGCCCAGCGTGGTGAGGACGGTGTCGATGCGCCGCGGGTAGTCCCAGCCGTCGAGCCGTTCCATGTCCTCGAACAGCTCGGCCTGGCGGCCGATGAGGCGGTCGAGTTCGGCGCCCGCCGGGTCGGCGGCGATAGCGCCGTCGATGGCGGCCAGCTCGGCCTCGATCGCCTTGATCTCGGTAAACAGCGCGTCGAGGACTTCAAGAATCGTGGCGTCCCCGTTGAGTTCGGAGAACTGGGAGAAGTAGCCCACCTTGGTGCCGAGTTCCAGGGTGACCGTGCCGGTATCCGGCGTCACCTGGTCGAGGACCAGTTTTAGGATGGTTGTCTTGCCGGAGCCGTTTTTGCCGATCAGGCCCACCCGGTCGCCCGTCTCGAGGCGGAAGAACGCTTCCCGGAGAATCTGGGTGTTGTCGAAGCGCACGCTGACGTCTTGCAGCCGGATCAGGCTCATGGGTATTTCTCTTTCGATGTGGGGTCTGAACGGCGGGGGCACCCGGCGGGGCGCGGGACTAGCGGGGCACGAGCCGCCACAGCGAGGTGACTTCGGCCGACCGGGCCGCGAACAAAGGATCGTTCCGGTCGGATGCCTTGGGGTGGGTGGGTTTGGTGTCGGAGCGTCCCAGCACCTTCAGCCCGGCGGCCCCGATGGCGCCCAGCAGGTCATCGCGGGACCGCAGCCCCAGATGTTCGGCCAGATCAGAGAGCACGAGCCACCCCTCACCGCCCGGCTCCAGGTGCTCGGCGAGCTCGTTCAGGAAACGGAAGAGCATCCGGTTGCCGGGGTCGTAGACGGCATTGTCCAGCGAGGAATGCGGCGTGGCCGGAATCCACGGCGGGTTGCACACGATGAGCGGCGCACGGCCGGGCGCGAACATGTCGGTCAGGACAGCCTCTGCCCTGTCCTGGACGCCGAGGTTCCGGAAGTTCTCCTCGGCGCAGGCAATCGCGCGGGGTTCATTGTCCGTCGCCACGACGCGGCGGACGCCGCGGCGGGCGAGCACGGCAGCGAGCACGCCGGTGCCTGTACCGACGTCGAACGCCAGCGTGTCGGAGGGCAGCGGCGCGGCGGCCACCAGGTCGACGTACTCGCTGCGGGTCGGGAAGAACGTGCCGTAGTGCGGGTGGATGCGGTCCTGCAGGGCTTCGACGTAGACGCCGTTTTTGCGCCATTCGTGCGCGCCGATGGCCCCGACGAGCTCGTGGAGCGACACCACCGAAGGCTCGCTGATGTCCCCGTACGCCTCCTGGGCGGCCTGCCGGAGGTCCGGGGCGCGCCGCAGCGGCACGGCCGGCCCCGGGTCAAGCTGCACCAGCAGCAGGCCGAGAATGCGTGCCCGGTGCGAGCGGGACTGGCGGTGCCGGTAGAACTCATCGGCCGGGGCGGGAGCGGCCTTTTTCTTCCCGGCGCCCACCCGCCGGTCCAGGGCGTTGAGGATCTGCCGCGCATTGTGGAAGTCACCCTGCCAGAGCATCGCGGTGCCCTGGGACGCCATCCGGTTCGCCTCGTCGGCGGTGAGGGAGTCAGTGACCACTTCAACGCGGGCGGGCGCGGGCCTGCCGTTCGCCGACCGCCAGCGGGCGGTCCTGCTGTGGCCGCCCTCTGCCCAGGTAACGACCGCAGGCTCGTCCACCGCGGCTGCCTGCGGGGGCGTGCGGGAGGGGATGGCCAGGGGTTGGTCCGGCACGGCGGTAGCGATAAGAGTTCCAATCCCAGAGTCCGAGGGCGGATCGGAGACTGACGTGTGCGGCGGAACGCACCTACTCAGGATACAGCCGGGCGCCCGGTCACTGTGCGATGCGGCTGCGGACGATCTCGCTGACGGCTTTGCCGTCGAAGCGTCCGGCGACCTTGGCGGTCACCGGCTTCATCACCGCGCCCAGCTGGCGCATCGTCAGTTCGGTGCCGTCGGCCGTGAGGTCACCGATCACGTCGTCGACAATCGCCTCCACCTCGGCGGCGGTCAGTGCCTTCGGCAGGTACGCCTCGATGATCTCGGCTTCGGCGATTTCCGCGGCGGCCCGTTCGGCCTCTCCCGCCTCGGTGTAGATGCGGGCGGTGTCGCGGCGCTTGGCGGCTTCCTTCTGCAGCAGGGACGTCACCTGGGCGTCGTCGAGCACGATCGGGGTCTTGCCGGACTTCTCGCGGGTTTCGATTTCGCCCAGGACGTTGCGCACCGTGGTGAGTGCGACCTTGTTGCGGTCCTTCATGTGGCCGACGACGTCGGCGTGCAGTCGTTCTTTCAGGGTGGTCATGATTCTCCTCGTCTCACTGGACAGGATATCGGGCTCTCAGAGGCCGCTGCGCCCCGCCCATAGTCCGTGCAGCAGCGGAACCACCGACACCAGCATGAGGACATTGCCGAGCACCGTGTCATCCGCGCGGGCCACGGAACCGGCAATGAGCAGGGCGCCGAAGATCAGGGCCGAAGCTGATCGCTGCCCCGTACGGTCCAGCCGTCGGATCTGTTGCTCAAGGCGCGGACTGGCAACCGCCAGCGAACCGTCCTCCAGCCGGGTCAGGATCCCATTCAGACGTTTCGGCAGGCCCAGGGCCAGCCCGGCGGCGTCGAACGCCTGCTGTGTCACGTCCTGCACAATGTTGCCGCGCTCGTCGCGCAGCAGCTGCGCCGCGTAGGGTTCGACCGAGTCCCAGAGATTGAACCGGGCATCCAGCGAGCTGCACACTCCGGACGTCAGCGACATGGCCCGGATGATGAGCAGGAAATTCTCCGGCAGCTGGAACGGCAAGGAGCGGACCACGTCGCCGAACTCCACCGCAAAGTCCCGGAACTCCCGCGGGTCGACCTCGCGAAGCTCGGCGAAGCCCATCCCGCCGAACCGGGCGAAGAGGTGCGTCATCGCCCGTTCCAGCTCCACCGTGTCGGCCGAGGGCACCAGCACACCCACGTTCCGGATGGCGGTCACCAGCCCCTCGCCGTCACGCGAGGCAGCCGCGATGAGCAGCTTCCGCAGCCCGCTGCGCGTGCTCGCCGGAACCTCCCCCATCATGCCGAAGTCGATGAAGGTCAGCTTCCAGGGGCGCGTTCCGGGCGGACCGGCAACCGGGGTGACAAAGATGTTGCCGGGGTGGGGATCGGCGTGGAAGAAACCGGTAGTGAACATCTGGTCGAACATGACCGAGGCGAAAACCGGGGCAACCTGCGCCGGATCGATGCCCGCCGCCAGCAGCGCCGCCGAGTCCGTGATCTTTATCGCCGTGACGTCCTCGAGGGTGAGGACCCGGCGGGTGCTCCGCTCCCAGACGACGTCGGGCACGCCCACGCGGCTGTCATCGGTAAATTCAGCCGCGAACCGTTCCGCGTTTGCCCCCTCATGCAGGTAGTCGATCTCCTCCAGGCTGGTCTGCGCAAACTCCTCGACCAGGGCGGGCATGTCGGCACGGTCGGACACCAGGCGCACCCGGCTGAGCCAGCCGCCGACCTTGCGCAGTGCCGCCAGGTCGACGTCGACGATGGCATCGATGCCCGGCCGCTGGACCTTCAGCACGACACTCTCAAGCCCGGTGTCGTCGGCGTCGCCCGGACGAAGCATCGCCCGGTGCGCCTGCCCGAGGGACGCTGCTGCGATCGGTGTCTCCTCCACTGAGGCGAACAACTGCTTCAGCGGCGCGCCCAGCTCAGCTTCGGCGAGAGTGCGGATCGCGGAGAAGGACACCGGAGGCACCTCGTCCTGGAGCCCCTCAAGTTCCGTGGTGATCTCGGGCGGCAGCACGTCGAGCCTGGAGGACAGGAACTGACCGACTTTGATCATGAGACCGCCGAGGTCCACCGCCAGGACATGGAAGCGCTGCGCGAAGAGCAGCATCCTCTTCGCCCTGGTGCGCTCGGCAATGCGGACCAGCCCGAGGCGCGGGAGGAACAGCTCAAACCACCAGGTCACCGCGAGATGCCACGCGGCGAAGCGCAGGATGCGACGGTAACGCGCACGGTAGGCCCCGCCGCGGGGAAGCGGATCTGCGCGGTCCGGGCGAACCGACGTCACCCCGTCAGCCCTTGGCGAGGATCGCGTACAGCCGGCGGCGCGCGTCGTCGAGCACGGCCACGGCCTCCTGCACTTGCTCCGGGGTCCCGGTGCGGCCCACCTGGGACGCGGCCTGTGCGAGTTCGACACCCGCTTTGGGCAGCGCCGCGAATCCGGTGCCCGACGCCGGTGCCGCCGAGTCCCAGGGCGCTGACGCGTCGGCGCCCGCCACGGCTTCCCGGCCGGCTTCCGTCAGGGAATAGATCTTGCGGCCGTTGGATTCCTCGGCACGGATAAGGCCCTCATCGGCCAGCAGCTGGAGGGTGGGATAGACGGAGCCTGCGCTGGGCTTCCAGCTGCCACCGCTGCGCTCCTCGATTTCACGAATGATCTGGTAGCCGTGCATCGGCCGCTCGGCGAGCAGTGCCAGCACGGCCGAGCGCACCTCGCCCCGCCCCGCACGGGAACCCGAGCGTTTCTCGAACCTCGAACGCAACTCCTCGACGGCCTGCCACATGCTGTCGACATTGTTGCCGCGGAATCCGCCTGCCGGGTATGAACTGCGCATCATGCTCTCCTCTGGAAAATCGCGAACGATATACAACGATAGTCAACGATACATCCGAAATGCACGAAACGGAGAGCGGTGCCGGCCCGCTCCGGCCATATTGGTTGCGGCGGTCATGCCGGTTCGGTGCCACCATAGAGTACGGCGCATTTCCTCGCCATCGCGCCCCGCGCCGCAGATGACTCAACGATCGAACGTGAGCTCCGGGAGTAGTCATGAAGAAACTCACCACGTTGTTTTCCGGTACTGCGGCGGGGGCCGCGCTGTCCTTGACCGCCTCGCTCGGCGCCGTCGCTGCGCAGGCGGCGTCCCCGGAGACGCCGGCGGGTTCGACCCAGTCGACACCGATGCCCGTGGGGGTTCCCGGTTCGTGGACCCAGACCTTCGGTGATGAGTTCAATGGGACCACCCTCGACACGAACAAGTGGTCCCGGTCCTGGTTCGGCGGCGGCCGGGTGAACAAGGTCAAGACTGACCCCGCAAACGTCTCCGTCGGCGGCGGGCACCTGTCGCTGAAGCTCGCGAAGGCCGGCACGGGCGCCCTGGTGTCGTCGAACCCGCTGGACGCCGCCAAGACTGGTTACGAGTTCCGGACCGGCTACGTCGAGGCCCGCATTTCCTTCCCCGGGAACGGAAAGGTGCTCCACAACTTTCCCGCGTGGTGGACCACCGGGCAGTCCTGGCCGGCCACGGGCGAGAACGACATCGCCGAAGTGCTCGAGGGAAAGCTCACGTCCAATTACCACTCAAGCTCCGGAACCTACAACCACGGACCCATTCCGGGCTATTGGGGCGACAAGTTCCACGTCTACGGCCTGTGGCGGAAGGACAATGTCTCCGAGGTCTACGTGGACGGCGTCAAGGTCAAGTCGTTCCGCACCGACGACGGCAACTCCCCGCAGTACCTCGTCCTGAATATCGGCAAGGCCAACACCAGCACCGTGTACGGGAAAGCCTCCACCGTGAAGGTCGACTACGTGCGGGCCTGGAAGTAGCAGCACCGGACAAGTGCGCGGGGACGCGGACCACCCACCCCTATGATGCATGTGTAAGAGGCTGGCTTCGGCTGTATTTCAGGGGGATAAGTGTTCACAATTGGGGACCAGCCGGACGGCTTCATGAGTGGCGCGCGGCGCCGCATTGTTGACCATGACCGCCAGGCCCGGCTGGAACTGATCAACGGCGCCGCGCAAACCGGAGGAGACCTTTTCCTGCTGACATGGCAGGACCGCCTGATACCGATCGTCGCGTTCAGCCAAAACGCGGTCGACCGCGAATTGGGCCAGAACCAGGTCCACGTTCATATCCGGTCCCTGGGTGATAGCCGATACGCGAGGAACAGTGGACTGAACGCGTCGACATTGTCGGAATCGGATTGGATTCCTGCCCATCGCCTGGCCGCCGAAGCCTTGCTCGTTTTCGGGTCGTGGTACGACGGTCTGTCGTTCCAGGACGGTCATTTCGTTGTTAAGGACGTCATAGATGGCGGGAATGAGTCATACACGCTGTCCTCGTTCGGCTACCAGGGAGCGTCGAGGCCGCCCAACTTTCACAGCCGGCTTGATTGGGCCGAGGCGTCCATTCGCCGGCAAGCGGTCGAAGAGTCATGGGGGTTGGACCTGCCGGACTCCATCTTCGTCATTGTGCTACACAACCGTCGACGTGCCGTGCTTCGCCACAACCAATACATGAAGCTCTCGGTCCCTGTACTTTTCCCAAACGTGCGGCCCGCTGAACTGGAAGATCTGGAAAACCGGGCAGACCGGCTCTTGTTCCATGCGTCGACTTACGGCACGGCCCACCTCGACGGCGAAACCGTCGAGTCCGTGCTGAGCCGGATGAAAGGCGATGCCCCGGGCTTCTCTCGCGACACCTACCGCCGGACCCTCGCCAACGGAACCTTTATGATCCAAGGCAACCGGGACGCAGAGAAGCGGCGCCGGAAAGAACTCATCGCGTCAGCGCGATCCGCCGATCTCCTCGACGGAGTGTTCGACCTTCTCTACTTCAACAGGCGGTTCTCCAAAGGGCAGTTCCTCGGGGCCATCCCTATCCATGGAACGCTCGGCGATCTCCACTCCCGGGCCGACCTCGACGATGCGATGGCCAAGGCCGAGAAACTCATCCGGGACGGATACCGCTACGCCTGGACACCGTCCGAAACTACCGAGCAAGTGGAACGGCTCACGGCGGATCACCCCGGTTTCAGTACCCGCTGCGTGCGGGACGCCCTCAGCTGGGGCTACCAACAAAATCGATAACACACCGGGAGCCGTGGCCGGATGGAGGCCCACGTCGCCAGGCGGTCCCTTGGCTGACGCGACGCGCTGCCGGGAAGGCCGGCCGTACGGATTTGTGTGTTGGCCTGTCGCTGTTCTTTCGATGCTGGCACGATGGACGAATGACGGACGGCTACAAACGGCGCGACGCGGAACCGGACGGAATCCCTGAGATTAATCAAGCACCGGGGATGGCAGAACTTGAGGCGTTGTTTGCAGCTGAAGATATCGATTACCGCGGCGGACAGCCGGTTGATATGCAAGAGCTCCATCGAGCGATGGCCAGCGCAAGTGAACGCCGCAACTTGGAGTTATTCAGCCCGGTGGGCACTTCGCGCGACCTGGCGATTGACATATTGCGGGAGGTCGTCAGCGCCATACTCAGCGGCGCCACCGGATACGCCACTGATCTACTTGAAGACATACCGCCCGAATCGCCGGACGGCACAGCGCCGACCGTAGCCGGCTGCATCGGTGCGGCCCTTGGTCTGCTGGATAGCTGGTTCGCCGGAGCCTCGGATTGGGTACCTGGGGACCCCGTCAAAGACAGCACCCTTCCGCCGGGTCACTGGAACGGCGAGAAGGCGGCAACTGAGGTCCTGGCCCTGGCAGGGAAGGGACGGGCATCGCGTTCGGCGACAGAGCTGGTCAGTCGCCACGGTGCATCCCGGGTCCTGTCCGGCTCCGCCTTGGCGCTGGCCGCCGCCGCGGGCGCCTGGGCCCGTCGCACCAAAACGCCACTGGATGAACTGATCCCGGTGATTTTCCCTTAGGCAGCATCGGTGCACGGTTCGGGGGAGCTGAGTCGGGCCCTCCGCACACATGAACATGAAGACTCTTCGCCAAGCGTTTAATTCAGGAGTCCGGTGGTCAGGAAACCCCTGCAAATGGTGGAGCTAAGGAGATTCGAACTCCTGACCTCTTCGATGCGAACGAAGCGCTCTACCAACTGAGCTATAGCCCCGAAGCAACGCCGGTCCCGAAGGAACGGCGTTGCCGGTGTCCCTAGGCTACAAACTATCCGCCTTCTTTGCCAGCCAGCCGCTGAAAGTCTCACCGGCGTGGCGTTCCTCCGGGGCCAGGTTCAGGCCCGCGCGCAGGTATTTTCCCATCGCCCCGGGCAGCGGCAGACGCACCGGCCGTGCACGGGAGCCGGTGGCGGCCTTCCATTGCCGGGCGAACTCCCCCATCCCGTGGATCTCGGGGCCGCCGACGGTCCTGACGCTGTGCCGCCGTCCTGTTGCGGGTTTCAGGGCCTCCTCAAGCAGGGCGGCCGCGACATCGGCGGGTGCAATGGGCTGGAAACGGGCGCCTGCGACCACGGGGATGATCCGCAGTTTCGAGCCGGCGGCGAAAGTGGTCGCGAGCAGCGAATGGAACTGCGTCGCCCGGAGCGCGATGGTCTCGAGTCCGGACCGCTCGTAGACCAACTCCTTGGCTGCCTTCGAGGCGTAGTAGCCGAAGCTGCTCCGGTCGCAGTTGACGATGGACAGCATCACGGCCCTGGGCACGCCGGCGTCCTGGGCGGCGGCAAGCAGCCGGGCGCCGCCGTCGGCGAAGTCTTTCAGCGCCTTCCCGGACCGCCCCTCCAGGCAGTCGATCACGACGTCGGCCCCGGCCAGCGCCGCGGCCAGCCCCGCCCCCGTGGTCACGTCGGCCGCAAAGTACTCCGCGCCGGCGGTCCGGGCGGGGTCCCCGGCGGGCGGCGGATTCCGGCAGAGGACCGCCACCGCGGACCCCGCCGCGACGGCCTGCCGCACCACCTCGCGGCCCACCTGGCCGGTTCCCCCGGCAACGCAAATTCGAGTCATGCCCTGAGGCTACCGCCCCGGCCGGGTTCTGCGCCGCAGCGGACCGCCGGCCAGGATCCGCCGGGCACAAAAAAGCCCCGGGCGGCCGTTGGTGGCTGCCCGGGGCTGGAGGGACGAAGCTCAGGCCCGGCGTCGCTGCAGGACGTCGTCCAGGTTGCTGAGGGCGCTCTGGGCCTTGCCCATCGGCTTCTGCTCGGCGTCCGCACCGGCGCTGACGGCCGGCGTCTGCGGGAGGCCCTGCTTCAGCGACGGTTTTCCGACTGCCTTCGGGGCTTCCGGCAGATCGAGCGGCTCAGGGGCGGCCCGCTCGGCCTTCGGCGCCTCTACATACGTCGGCTTGGGGACTTCCACCGGCTCCCAGCTGGATCCTTCGGCGGGCCGGGCGTCCACGGTGCCGCGGACGGACGTGTCGCCTGAGGCCATGGCTTCCGCCAGCGCCGCCTGGCGGAGTTCCTGGGCGGTCAGGGGCCTCGGTGCCGGCTGACGTTCCGCGGCGTCCGCCTGGGCGTCAAAGAGCGGGCTCTCGGCGCGTTCTCGGGGCTCGCCCGCCGGCTCCCGCAGCGGGCGCTCGGGGGCGGACTCGGCCGGGTGGGCCGGGCGGGCCGGTGCGCTCATGGCCGCTCGAAACGCGGCGTTCATTTTTCGGCGGCGGTCCCGGACCGCAAGCCAGCGGAGCATAAAGACCGCGGCGACGGCGCCCGCCAACGCAACGAACGGCAGCCAGGGTGCGCCGAGGCCGAAGAGTCGCAGGGCCGCTGAGACGACGCCGGTCAGCAGCGAAAGCAGACCGGCCAGGGCGAGGGCCAACCGGCCGTAGCGGATTCTGAACGCCGGGCCGGCGGCCGCCGTTGTGTGGCCGCCGTCGTGTCCGGTGGTGCCCGGGGCGGACTCGGTGCGCTGGGTGCTGGTCATGGGTTTCTCCTGCTGGGCCGCCATCTTCATGACGTTCCCGGCTTGGGGGGCTGCTGTTTCGAGATCGATGAAGTCCGCCGCAAGCTCGCCCGCGGGCTGCAGTTGGTGGCGTCCGTTCCGGAGCATGTAGGGGGCAACCCACACAATCCAGAGCGCAACAGCAATGACAAGGATCACAGAGCTGCTAAGAGGGATATCCACACCAAAACCGTATGAGCAATACGGGGTCCGGGGCCGCATTGTCCCCGGTGTGTCGCGGGGGAACTGTCAATTGACTGGATTGATGACGTAAGCGCTGGTCAGCACGGGTCTGACGGCTACGCGGGGCGGCTCTGCTGCCACCGCTCCAGAAGCCCCTCCGGCACTTCTTCAGCGGTCAGCGCGAAGGTCCGATGGTCGGCCCATTCACCATTGATGTGCAGGTACCTCGGCCGGTAGCCCTCGTCGCGGAAGCCGAGCTTCTCGACCACCCGGAGGCTGGGCCCGTTTTCGGGCCGGATGTTGATTTCCATCCGATGCAGCCCAAGGTTCTGGAAGCAGTAGTCCGTCACGAGCGCCACCGCGGTCGGCGCGATGCCGTGCCCGGCCCGGTCCTTGTCCACCCAGTAGCCGAGGGTGGCCATCATGGCCGAGCCCCACACAATGGAGGAGACCGTCAGTTGACCCACGATGACAGGCTCCCGGAAACCCGGGGTCCGCTCTGTAATCAGGAACGGCAGGGCCGTGGCCTGGGCGGCCTGCGTCTTGAGGGAACGCACCATGTGGCGGTAGTCGGGAAGGCCACCCCCGGGAACGGGGTTGGACGCTTCCCAGGGGGCCAGCCACTCGCTGTTGCGGGAACGGACCTCGGTCCATTCCTTGCGGTCCCGGTAACGGATCGGGCGCAGCACAAGGTCGCCGCTTTCAAGCGTCACCGGCCAGTGGAAGCTGCCCCCCACCGGGGCTACTTGGTCAGGCTGGGAGCCAGGCTCGCGGCGAAGCCCGGCAGCCATTCCCGCAGGCCGGGACCCAGATCGTCACTGTCGCAGGCCAGCTGGACGCAGGCCTTGAGGTAGCTGAGCTTATCGCCGGTGTCGTAGCGGCGGCCACGGAAAACGACGCCGTACACGCCGTAGCCCTCGCCGTCACCGGCAGCGAGCTCCTGCAGCGCGTCAGTGAGCTGGATTTCGCCGCCGCGGCCGGGGGCAGTGCGTTCCAGCACCTCGAAGACCGCCGGGTGGAGGACATAGCGGCCGATGATGGCCAGGTTCGACGGCGCGTCCTTGACGTCAGGCTTCTCGACCAGGTGGTTGATCCGTACGTACTCTTCGCCGCCGATCGCCTGGACATCGGCACAGCCGTAGGCGCTGATTTCAGAGGGCTCAACCTCGATCAGCGCGACCACCGAACCCCCGGTCTTCGCTTGGACCTCGATCATGGTGCTGAGAAGGTCATCGCGGGCATCGATCAGGTCATCGCCCAACAGGACCGCAAACGGCTCATAACCCACGTGCTGCTTCGCGCGGAGCACGGCGTGGCCCAGGCCCATCGGATCGCCCTGGCGGACGTAGTGGATGTCGCCCAGGTTGCTGGCCGCCTGGATGGACTCGAGCTTGGCAGTGTCTCCCTTGGCCTCAAGCATGGCTTCCAGCGTGGGGACGCGGTCGAAGTGGTCCTCCAGCGCGCGCTTGTTGCGGCCGGTGATCATCAGGATGTCGTTCAGACCGACTTTGACGGCTTCCTCCACGACGTACTGGATGGCCGGCTTGTCGACGACGGGCAGCATTTCCTTGGGCATGGCCTTGGTGGCCGGAAGGAATCTGGTGCCGAGGCCGGCTGCGGGGATGACGGCCTTGCGGACGGGAGCGTTGGGTGTAGTCACTCGACTAATCTAACGGAGGGACCAAACATTGGGTAATCATTCGAGCCGCCGGGAGAACAGCTGTTTGCCGGGCCGCATCACACTTAAGGACCACGGGCATGGCGTCGAAGGAAGAGATCCGGGCAAGCCACCGCGCCCGGCGCGCGGGGCTCACGCCGGACCGGCTGGAAAACGCCGCCGCGGGAATTGCCGGGCACGGACTTGCCTGGGCATCCGGCCTGACCGGTGGCGGCCCGGGCACTTTTGCCGCCTATCTTGGGGTAGGTTCCGAGCCGCCGACCGCTCCCCTGCTGGCAGCCCTGCATAAGGCCGGCCATCAGGTACTGCTTCCGGTCTGTGAACCCGGCCTGGCGCTGAGCTGGGTGTACTGGACACCGGCATCGGAATTTGTCCGGAGCCGTTACGCGCCGATCCAGGAGCCAGCGGGGGAACGCCACGGCACTGCCGTCATGCAGCACACCGACGGCATCTTCCTGCCGGCCACCGCCGTCGACTACTCCGGCAACCGGATCGGCCAGGGCGGCGGCTACTACGACAAGTTCCTGGCGGCGCTGGCTACCCTCCTCGGGTCCGGGGCCCCGGCCGCCGACGGCGGGCTGCCGCCCCTGCCGACTGCCGCAGTTGTGTACGACGGCGAGGTCCTGCCCGCCGGCAGCATCCCGGCAGAGCCCTTTGATCGGAAGGTGGCCGCCGCCCTGACCCCGGCGGGCCTGCTCACGCTGCAGCACGGTTAGCGCATAAAAGGACGCGCCGCAGGGGTGATAGAATTAGCACTCAGGCCCTGCGACTGCTAAGGGACGGATTGCGGAGACGGACACGTCGACCGCGGTCCCCACCGGACAGCACGGGACCTGCTCGTTTGTCCCAGAGGAGGATTTCCAGTGCCCACGTATGCATACGCCTGCAAGGACTGCAGCCACGCCTTCGAGATCGTGCAGTCGTTCACCGACAGCTCCCTCACGTCCTGCCCCGAGTGCCAGGGGACCCTTCGCAAGAAGTTCAACAGCGTCGGCGTCGTCTTCAAGGGTTCCGGCTTCTACCGGACCGACTCCCGCGACGCCAAAGGCAGCACCGTCTCACCGGCTCCCGCCCCGGCCGCAACTCCGGCGCCTGCCGCCGCTTCCGCCAGCTAGGACCTGCCTGGGGCTGCGCCCCCGTTCCGGTTCGTGCCTGCCTGGCTGGTTGTCCACATAGCCCACAGCACGCCTGTCCGGCGTCCGCACCGCTGCATAGTGTCGGGCTATGTCCACCCCCGCCCTTCCCGTCCTGTCCGCAGACGTCGTCCCTGAAGTCAGCCCTCGGGCCTTTTTTCATGGCGCGTGGCACCCTCTATCGGTTCTCCGAAACGGCGGGTCGCGCGCGCGCCGCCGAGTCCGGTCGGCCCCTTCAGGTCCGCGGCGTCGGCCAGGACCCGCTGGGCCGTCTCCCCGCAGGCGGCTGGCCCGTTGGCTTTCCCGCAACCGGCGGCTGGGCGTGGCGCTGCTGCTGTGTGTGGCGGCCGGTCTCACCGTCCAGCAGCTGACCCCGGCACCGGCCTTTACGGTCTCTGCCCTCGCCGCCGCACGGGACCTCCCGGCCGGGCAAACACTGGGCCCGGATGACCTGACGGCGCTGAGCGTCCCGCGCGGTCTGGTGCCCGCAGGCAGCTACGGCAGCGCCGAGTCCCTGCAGGGCAAACAGCTCGCGGTGGCCCTGCGCAGGGGCCAACTCCTATCTGACGCCCAGCTCCTTGGTCCCGGCTTGCTGGCAGGAAGCCCTCCGGGATCCGCCGCCGTGCCGCTCCGGATGGCCGATCCCGCCTCGATCCAGCTGCTCTCCCCGGGGCAACTCGTCAACGTCGTGATGACCACCGGCAACAGCTTTGACCAGCCGGCAGCAACGCAGGTGCTGGCCGCCGCGGTGCCGGTGCTGTGGACCTCCGAGCACGGCAACGGCTCCGGCCAATGGCTCGCAACCGGGGAGACGGACGGCCTCCTGGTGGTCGCTGCCGACGCCGATCAGGCCGGTCGCCTCGCCGGTGCCTCCACACAGGGGAAGCTGTTCTTCGTCCTGGTGGCAGGCGCCAATGGCTAGCCGGCCGTCCCGTCAGGTGATCCCTTGGCAGGGGCCCTCCCGGAAGCCCGCCCCGGGGCGGTCCGGGCCGGGAAGAATCTTAGCCCCAGTGCGGAGGCTTCTGTTCCTCAAGCCAGGAGTCGTGGTCGTAGCCGCCCGGCTCGTCGCCCCAGCGCCGCGGATCATCTTCAGCGGCCTTGTTCGGCAGCACACCGGCCGCGGCTGCCGCCGGTGCGGGCTGGTGCGCGGCGCTGTCCCGGCTGTCGTCCCGGGCTTCACCGCTGGTCTGGCTGCGGTCGTCCTGGCCATCGCGGTCGTTCCGGGTATCGCCGTGGTTCCGGGTATCGCCGTGGTTCTGGGTATCGCCGTCCGCAGTCATGCCGCCGGCCTCCTTGCTGCCCTGATCTGTTCTGTCCTGATGCGCGCTGTCCGGCGCTCCGGCCGGGGCCCGCCGCTCCGAGGCCTGCGCTTCGCTGACGGCAAGGTTCTCGAAGTCGTCGTCGAAGAATCCCGGCGCGGCCTGTTTCCGGTGCGTCACCGCCGGCTTTTCCAGGCCGAGATATCCGCCGATGCGGTCGGCGCAGGCCGACGGATCGGTGAAGACCTCTATGGTCCATAGTGGCATGTAGCGCCAGCCGAGTCGTTCCAAAAGCTGCGGACGGAGCCTGTTGCGTTCGCGGACCGTCAGCCGCCGGTACTGCTCGGTGCCGTCGGACTCAATCGCCACGGGCCGGGGAATCTCGGCGTCGTCCTGTCCGAGCGTGCTCAACGGGTCGGCCGCGGCCACCATGTTCAGGGCACCGTCGTACTGGTGCCAGACCCGGGCACCCCGGGCCCGGAGCCGGTCGCCGAGATCCGCAACGAGGGGGTCAGCCCCCAGGGCCTGTTCGCTGGCGGCGGCCCGCGATGCCGGGCTGCCAAGATCGGAGTTGCCCGCGATTTCACGGTCCAGCAGTTCGTAGAAGTCGACCGCGCCGTGGTTCAGCCGGGTCACGTCGAGGTCCTCGGGGCGGAAGCAGCTCAGCACGTGCAGCGAACGCCGCGCCCGTGTCATGGCGAGGGCGAACTTGGCCCGCCCTCCGGCCAGGGACAGCGGTCCCAGGCTGTGCAGAGCCCGCCCGTGCGGAGTGCGTCCGTACCCCGGGGAGAAGATCACATGGTCCCGGACCAGGCCTTGGGCGCGTTCCAGGTCCACCACGCGGAAGGATTCGTCGCCGGCGGTGAAGAAACTGGCCAGCATCGGGTAATTGGGCAGCTGCAGCCGGATGGACTCGCCGATCCGGGCTGCATGCCGGAGGCTGCCGGTGACGACAGCCAGCGACGTCCGCGGCCGCAGCCGGGCGTGTTCGAAGACCAGCTCCACCGCACGGTTGACCTCTGCCACGACGGATTCGACACCGTCCTGGTCGGCGCTGGGCAGTCCCGTGCCGTCCGGCAGGTATTCCACCGTCAGGGCGCGGTCCAGCCCGGTCGCGGACTGGCCTTCCGGCAGCCGGCGAAGTCCGCCGTCGTAGAAGCCCTTGCTCAGCTGCCGGACGAGGTCTTCATCCACGGCGCGGTAGACGGTGTGCAGGCTCCAGGTGGGCAACACGGTCGACAGAGCCTGGTAGGCGCTCTCCACGCCCTGGTGGGAGCTCTCGCCGGCGGCAAGCCGCTCCACGCCCACGGTGAAGGTCCGCGGGCTGGCGATCCGGTCGTCACCGAAGGCGATGACCTGTTTCGAGCGGGCGATGGCCGGCAGGACAGCCTGCAGCGACGTCGCCTCGGCATCGAGGATGACAACCGCGTCGAACCTCTGCTCCACAGGCAGGACCGCCGTCAGGAGATACGGGCTCACCGACCACACCGGCACCAGCATGGGCAGCAGTTCCGCGGCCTGCCCGGTCAGCGCCGGAAGCGTTACCCGGCCGTCCTTGAGCAGGCTGCGCAGCAGCTCCGCCTGGCGCGGGTGCTCCGCGATGGCTGCCCGCCACCGTTGGGCCAGCTGCCAGCGCAGCCGGGCCGCGCCGCTGGCGATGTGGGCGTTGTCGGCGAGGCGGTATTCGGCTTCGAGCTGGCGCAGGGCGTCGCCGTCGGACATGGCGAGGTAATCGTCGCCGCTGATCATGGCTTCCAGCGCCGACTGCCACCAAGCGAGCTCAAGCTCCGTGGCGACCGACTCGGCGGGCACCTCACGCTCGGCAAGGTCGGCGAGCAGCTCGCCGAGCCCATGCTCGCGCATGTTTTCGACCAGCAGCGTCCGCTCCGGCAACGTCTCGAGCGTCCCGGTGTCGGCAACCAGCCGTTCCAGCCGCTCCATCAATTCTTCATAGGGCGTGGTGTGCAACTCGCCGCCCGCGGCGGTGTGCCGGACGGCCTGGCCGAGCTCGGCCAGCTCCGCTTCCAGCTCGCGGTACAGGGCGATGATCTCGCCGAGGCCGGACGGGACTGCCGGGTGGCGCTGCGTCGTGGCGTAGCCGGACCATGCGGCCCGCTGCTCCTGGACGAGGACCAGGGAGCTGTGCAGATCGGCGATGTGGACACCCGGGCGGACATATTCCTTGGCCACCCGGCGCAGGCGGGAACGCTGCATGGACGGCATCTCGATGTTCCGTTCGCGCCGCCAGGAGGAGGCCGCGGTGGCGGAGATGAGGTCATGGACCGGGCGGTCGAAGATGTCGGCGGTGAATTTGTCGAGGCTTTCGCGGACCGCGACGAGCAGCTCAACCTGGTCGCCCCATTCGGCGAAGGTGCGGCCGAGGCGGATTTCGGCGTGGTCGGCGACGCCGTTCATCAGTTCGCGCAGCTGCGGCAGCTTGCCGGCCACCGTGCGGGCCACCTGCTGGGCTTCCTGGGTTTCCTTGCGGGTCAGGAGGCGGGCGCCGTGCCAGGGGCTTGCCGTCGAGGACCGGCTGAAGCTGCCCAGTTCGGCGGCGCGGTGGAGCCGCCCGGCGAGTTCCTCGCGGTCGCGGATGTTGTCCAGCACGCTGCGCTTGAGCCGGACCGTGGTCGCCGGTGCAGGCTGGAGCGACGTCAGCTCGGCCAGCGACTGCATGGCTTCGTAGGGCGAGCAGCCCCAGCGCTGGCGGACATTGTGCAGCGACGCGACGTGGTCCCGAAGGGCGTGGCGGTGCTCGATCAGGGTGGTGTGCAGGTTGCTGAGCTGCGGCTCCAGGGATTTTTCGTTGCGCATGATGGCGCGGACCAGCTGGCCCTTGAGCTGCAGCGGGGTGGTGTTGCCGGCGAGCTGGAACAGGGTGGAGTCCAGCCCAAAGGTGTCCAGCTCTGCGGAGATCTCGCCGAGGCTGGCCCGGCGGTCCCCCACCACGAGGACGGTCTTGCCCTGGTCGACGAGGGCGCCGATGGTGTTGATGGCTGTCTGGGTCTGGCCGGTGCCCGGCGGGCTGCTGACCACGAGCGAGTCACCGGCGCGGACGGCGTCGACGACGTACTGCTGGTCCGCGTCGGCGTCCAGCAGCAGCAGCTCATCGGCGGGATCGCGCTCGTCGGTGCTCGGGAAGCGCCCGGCTTTGAGCTCGGGAACCTCCACGGTCCCGCCGGCTGCGGCGCGCCCCAGCGCCCCGACGAGGGGGTGGTTCTCGTTGATCCACGGATCCTCGAGACTCCCGGACAGGTCCGCAAACGTGGAGACCAGGAGGTTGTGCTCGACCTCGGCGCCGTGGATGGGCTGGATGAGGGTGCCCAGGCGGTCGAGGACCGGCTGGGGATCAAACCGGGCGGTGCTGTACGCCATGCGGGTGACGGCGTTGATGTCGAAGACGATCCCGTGGATGGTTTTCAGGTGCCGGATCAGGGCAGGGTTGATCCTGGCCTGTTCGGTGAGCTGCAGTTCGTAGTCGTCCTCGCCGGGGCGCACGGTGAGGGAGATGGCGGCGAGCATGACCGGGGCAGACACACGCTGGGGTTTGCCGCCGACGGCGGAGGTCCAGACCACCGTGCCGGCCGAAAAGTAGCCCGCGTCGATGCCGCGGTCATTGGCGAGTTCGAAGATCTTGGACCGCAGGTTGCGCGAGGCCCTCGCGGCGACGACGTACTGCTGGTGGTCGCGGATCAGGGTGGAGAGCCGGGTGCGGCGGCCTGCCATCAACTGCGCCAGTCCGGACGGATGCGCGTGGGTCAGGTCGATGGAGCCCTCAGGCGTTTTGGTGAAGCGCAGCATGGTGTCTGCTCCGGTGACGGGTTTGAGCCCGGACAGCCATTTCCTGAGCTCCTCGGAGCCCTCGGGGTGGCCTTGACCAACTGACACTGCTGCCTTCTTTTCTGTGCTCGCGTTTACTGTGCTCACGTTTTCCGTGCTCGCGCGGGACGTCCTGAACAATACCGGCATGCATTCGAGGGTAGCCCGAATCCGGCCCCGGTGAGGCTCCGCAACACTGGCGGAACATAAATTCGACCGAATTCACCTGATCGCCGGCCTGCGCCAAATGCTGCCGCCGGAGTCCCGGCCGGGCGGCCCCGGACGGACCGAAAATGGCCGGCCTCCCCAGGAGACCGGCCATCCGACTAACCCGTTACCGGGCTACTCCCACTCAATGGTTCCCGGCGGCTTGCTGGTCACGTCGAGCACGACGCGGTTCACGCCGTCCACTTCGTTGGTAATGCGGTTGGAGATCCTGGCCAGCAGGTCGTAGGGCAGCCGGGACCAGTCCGCCGTCATGGCGTCTTCGGAGGAGACCGGGCGCAACACGATCGGATGGCCGTAGGTGCGGCCATCGCCCTGGACGCCGACGCTACGGACATCGGCCAGCAAGACGACGGGCATCTGCCAGACCTCGTTGTCGAGTCCGGCGGCGGTCAGTTCGGCCCGCGCGATGGCGTCCGCTTTCCGCAGCAGGTCCAGCCGCTCCTTGGTGACTTCACCGACGATCCTGATGCCGAGGCCCGGTCCGGGGAACGGCTGGCGTCCCACGATTTCCTGCGGCAGGCCCAGCTGGGCGCCGACGGCGCGGACCTCGTCCTTGAACAGGGCGCGCAGCGGTTCGACGAGTTCGAACTGCAGGTCCTCCGGCAGTCCGCCCACGTTGTGGTGGCTCTTGATGTTCGCCGCGCCTTCGCCGCCGCCGGATTCGACGACGTCGGGGTACAGCGTGCCCTGCACGAGGAACTTGATCTTTTCGCCGTGCGCGGCTGCCTCGGCGATGATCGCCAGCTCGGCTTCCTCGAAGGCGCGGATGAATTCGCGGCCGATGATCTTGCGCTTGGTCTCAGGGTCGCTGACGCCGGCCAGGGCGGCCTGGAAACGCTCCTGCTCATTGGCGACGTAGAGCTTGACGCCGGTGGCGGCCACGAAGTCGCGTTCGACCTGTTCGGCTTCGCCTTCGCGCAGCAGTCCGTGGTCCACGAACACACAGGTCAGCTGCTCGCCGACGGCGCGCTGGACCAGGGCGGCGGCGACGGCGGAGTCAACGCCGCCGGAGAGGCCGCAGATGACCCGGGCGTCGCCGATCTGGTCGCGGATCCGGTCGACCTGCTCCTCGAGGATGTTGCCGGCGGTCCAGTTCGGTTCCAGCCCGGCGCCCTTGAACAGGAAGTTCTCCAGCACCTGCTGGCCGTAGGCGGAGTGCTTCACCTCGGGGTGCCACTGCACGCCGTAGAGGCGCTTCTCCTCGTTGGCGAAGGCGGCGACTTCGGCTCCGGCCGTCGTTGCGAGGACCTCAAAGCCCTCGGGGGCCTCGTGCACCGAATCGCCGTGGCTCATCCAGGTGCTCTGGTGCTGGGGCATGCCGTTCAGGATGGAGCGGCCGTCGCCGATGGTGGTGGTCTCGGTGGCGCCGTACTCGCGGAGCCCGGTCTGGGCCACTTTGCCGCCGAGGGCGTTGGCCATGGCCTGGAAGCCGTAGCAGATGCCGAAGACCGGGACGCCGGCTTCGAACAGCTCCGCGCCGACGCCGGGAGCACCTTCGGCGTAGACGCTCGCGGGGCCGCCGGAGAGGATGATGGCGGCGGGGTTCTTGGCCAGGAGCTGCTCGGTGCTGTAGGTATGCGGAACCACTTCCGAATACACGTTCGCTTCCCGGACGCGGCGGGCGATCAGCTGCGCGTACTGGGCACCGTAGTCAACAACCAGCACGGGCTTGTGGGACGTCTGGGATGCAAAGGGAGTAGTCACCGTACTAGCCTACTTTGCGGCGCCGTCCGCCCGCACATTGAGAAGCCCGCCCGGGCCCGGGAACGGCCGCCGGGTAAGCGAACTCACACGGGCCCGGCGCCGTGCGCTCAGTAGCGCTGCGGCGCCTGCGGGTTCGCGGCCAGTTCCGCCTCCACCTCGGCGTGGACCCGCTTCTCCACGAAGAAGGACAGGAACGGCACGACGCCGCCGAGCGCCAGGAGGATCATCTTCGCGAACGGCCAGCGCATCAGCGACCACAGGCGGAAGTTGGACATGAGGTACACGACGTACATCCAGCCGTGCACGATCAGGACCGCGACGGAGAGGTTCACGCCGCCGACGACGCCGGGGGGCTCGGCGTCGGCGAAGCCGAAGCCGAAGGGCTCACCGGTGACGGCGTTGGTGCCGCCGAGGAAGAGGTACTGGCCAAAGGCGTACCGGGCGATCAGTTCGGCGCAGAGCAGGAGCAGCATGGTGCCGGTCATGTACGCGAGCACCTTGTAGAACTTCAGCGCCGACCGGATCTGCGCCTCGGTTCCGCCAAAGCGGCGCTTCTTGCCGCGTCCGCTTCCCGGGGCGTTGGACTGCTGCGGCTGGACGGCCGGCTGGGGCTCGATCATGATTGCACTTTCGTTTCGGTGGGGTGCGGTTCGGTGCGGTCCGGTTCGGTGCGGTCCGGTTGGTTGGATTCCGGTTCGGGGCGCTGGTGCGCCGCGTCGTGTTCCTCGTCGAGGGCGTCCTCGAGTCCGCGGCGGTAGTCATCCTTGACCAGGCGCCACCAGATGAACAGCGCGAAGCCGGCGAACACGACCCACTCCGCGGCGTAGAACAGGTTGAGCCAGTTGACCTTTTCGGCCGGAGGCTGCGGTCCGATATTCAGCGGCTTGACCTCGCCGCCGGACGCGGCGGCGCTGACGTCGCTGCCGCCGGCGGCTTCGGAGCTCGCGGCGACGAAGCCGGGGTAGCTGCTGACTTCCCAGATGTTGATGAGCTCCGCGACGGAGACGGCGCTGGCCCGGCCGGGGCCGGCGTCGGTCCCGGTCAGCGGGGCTTCGGAGGGCAGCAGCCGTCCGGTCAGTTCAATGGTGCCCGACGGCGGGGCGGGTACGTCCGCGGGGTCGGCGACCCAGCCGCGGGCCACCGGGATCCAGGTCTGCGGCGAAGCGCCGGCTCCGGTCAGGACGGGAGCGCCGTCCACGGCCAGGGCCGAAACGATCCAGTAGCCCGTGGCGCCGTCGTTCAGCCGGCCCGGGACGAGGACCTGCTTCTGCGGGTCGTAGCTGCCGGTGGCCGTGACGACCTGGTCAGCGACCGATCCGGGAAAGAAATCACCGGGCTGGAGCACCGTGGTGAGGGACTTCGGTTCCTCGGTCGTGGCCGAGACCGTCACCTCAGGCGTGGTCGAGCGGCCGAACTGCCACTGGCTGAGCAGCACAAACACCCCTGACACGACGATCGCGAACACGAGTCCGGCGATCCAGCGGGGTTTGAGGGCAGTTTTCAGCACACCTTAACCGTACTTCGTCGGTGTGTAGAACAACGAAACGGGGACAATTTCAGTGGTCGAAGAAGACCAGGCTGGAGTTGATGAGTTCCGCGATCACTTCGGGGTCGTAGGCCCGGCGGAGCGATTCGCGGAAGGACTCCTTCGACAAGGACCTCGCCAGCGTGGCCAGCACCTCAAGATGCTCGGAGAAGGAGCTGGCCGGGGTCGCGATCAGGAGGACCACGGTCGCCGGCCCGTCGGCGGCGCCGAAGTCGAGCGCCCGGCCGTACTTGGTAATGCCGACCGCGATCGTGGTCCGGGAGACGAACTCGCTGCGGGCGTGGGGCAGGCCGATGCCGCCGGGAAGACCGGTGGCCAGCTGGTGTTCCCGGGCGTTGACGTGCTTGAGGAAACCCGGAAGATCTGAAATGCGTCCGGCGGCGTGCATCCGCTCCGCCAGCTGGGCCGTGGCGTCGAGCTTGTCGGTGGCGTCCATCTCGAGGATCACCATTTCCGGGGTGGTGAGCTCGGCGTCATACCGGTCCAGTGGTTCCGCCAAGAGGTATCCCTTCGAAGTGGCGTCAATGCGCCGGCAGTCTCGGGTTGAGGCTGCCGGCGGACGCTGCCGGTCAGCGCAACGGAACGATGTCCTCGACGCCCATGCGCGCGGCGTCAGCGGATTCGTCGTCCGGCTGCTCCTGGCTGAGCCGTTCGGCGTCGACCCTGGCCAGGTAGTGCTTGATCTCGCCCTCGCGCTGCGCATCGCTCCAGCCGAGGACCTCTCCCATCAGTTTAGCGACTACCGGTGCGGCGGACACACCGCGGTCCCAGGCCTCGATGGAAATCCGGGTCCGGCGGGTCAGCACGTCCTGCACATGCCGGGCACCCTCATGGGTGGCGGCGTACACGGCCTCGGCGGCGAGGTAGTCGTCCGCGCCGGGCAGCGGTTCGCCAAGTTCCGGGTTCTCCGTGATGAGCGCCAGCACCTCCCGTGCCATCGAACCGTAGCGGTTGAGCAGGTGCTCGATCCGCGCCACGTGCACTCCGGTTTCCTCCGCCATCCGGTTCCGTTTGTTCCAGGCGGCCTTGAATCCGGTGGCGCCCAGCAGCGGGATGGACTCCGTGCAGCTGGGCGGGACACGTTCGTCCATGCTGCGGGTGGCCTCGTCGACGGCGTCCTTGGCCATGACCCGGTAGGTGGTCCATTTGCCGCCGGCCACGACGACGAGCCCGGGCACCGGGTGGGCCACGACGTGCTCGCGGGACAGTTTGGCGGTGGAGTCGTTTTCGCCGGCCAGCAGCGGGCGGAGCCCGGCGTAGACCCCTTCCACGTCCTCGCGGGTCAGCGGGCGTTTCAGGACCCGGTTCACATGCTCGAGGATGTAGTCGATGTCCTTGCTGGACGCGGCCGGGTGGGCTTTGTCGAGGTGCCAGTCGGTGTCGGTGGTGCCGATGATCCAGTGCCGGCCCCAGGGGATGACGAACAGCACGGACTTCTCGGTCCGCAGGATCAGCCCCACGGTCGACTGGAAGCGGTCCCGCGGCACCACCAGGTGGATGCCCTTGGAGGCGCGGACCTTGAGCTGGCCGCGGTCGGTCACCATGGCCTGGGTCTCGTCGGTCCAGACACCCGTGGCATTGATGACCTGCTTGGCCTTGATGTTGAACGAGGACCCGTCCTCGTGGTTGACCACCTTCGCGCCGACCACGCGTTCGCCTTCGCGGAGAAAGGACACCACGGACATCTGGTTCACCGCGTGGGCACCATAGTAGGCCGCGGTGCGGACCAGGTTGGCGCAGTATTTGGCGTCGTCGACCTGGCCGTCGTAGTACCGGATCGAGCCGACGAACGCATCGTCCTTCAGGCTCGGCGCTGCCCGCAGGGTCCCCCGGCGGCTCAGGTGCTTGTGGAACGGCACGCCGCGGCGCTGGCCGGTGGAGATGGACATGGCGTCGTACAAGGCGATGCCGGCGCCCACATAGGGCCGTTCAAGGAACGGCTTGGTCAGCGGGTACAGGAAGGGAACAGGCCGGGCCAGGTGCGGGGCGAGCGCGGAAAGAATCAGTCCGCGTTCGTGCAGCGCCTCCTTGACCAGGGCGAAATCGAGCATCTCCAGGTAGCGCAGGCCGCCGTGAATCAGCTTGGAGGAGCGGGAGGAGGTGCCCGCGGCCCAGTCGTTGGCCTCGACGATGCCGACGCTCAGGCCGCGCGTGACGGCGTCCAGGGCCGCGCCGGTGCCGACGATACCGCCGCCGACGATCAGGATGTCGAGTTCCTTCCCCGGTTCGGTGGTGCCCCTGAGTACCGCAAGTGAAGCTTCGCGTTCCGCAGGCCCAAGGGCACCGCCGGCCTTGGGAGAACCGCCGGGAAAACTGTTCATGTCACGCCTCCATCCGTCTCAAAGCTCGTAGTGCACCCACACTACTTCCAACTTCCCCGGATGGGCAGGGGCTGTCAGTTGCCGGCGTAGGGCGAGACGACGACGTCGACGCGCTGGAATTCCTTCAGGTCCGAGTAGCCGGTGGTTGCCATGGACCGGCGCAGCGCTCCGATCAGGTTGGACGTTCCGGACGTGTGGTGGCCCGGCCCGAAGAGGACCTCCTCGAGCGGCCCGACGGTGCCGACGTTGACCCTGTCGCCGCGGGGAAGCTCGAGGTGGTGCGCTTCCTGGCCCCAGTGCCAGCCCTTGCCCGGGGCTTCCTCGGCGCGGGCGAGGGCACTGCCGAGCATCACGGCGTCGGCGCCCATGGCGATCGCCTTGACGATGTCGCCGGAGGATCCCATGCCGCCGTCGGCGATCACGTGGACGTAGCGGCCGCCGGACTCGTCCATGTAGTCGCGGCGGGCCGCGGCGACGTCGGAGATGGCGGAGGCCATCGGCGAGTGGATGCCGAGGGCCCGGCGGGTGGTGCTCGTGGCGCCGCCGCCGAAGCCGACCAGCACGCCGGCGGCCCCGGTGCGCATGAGGTGCAGGGCCGGGGTGTACCCGGCGGCCCCGCCGACGATGACCGGGACGTCGAGTTCGTAGATGAACTGCTTCAGGTTCAGCGGTTCGTGGGCCTTCGAGACATGCTCGGCCGAGACGGTGGTGCCGCGGATGACGAAGATGTCGACGCCCGCGGCCACCACGGTCTTGTAGTGTTCCTGGGTCCGCTGCGGGGTGAGCGAGCCGGCGACGGTGACGCCGGCGGCGCGGATCTCCGCGAGCCGGGTGGTGATCAGCTCCGGCTGGATCGGGGCCTGGTAGAGCTCCTGCATGCGCCGGGTGACGGCGGGGCTGTTGGTCTCGTCCTCGAGCGCACCGATCTGGTCGAGGACGGCCTGCGGGTCCTCGTACCGGGTCCAGAGGCCCTCGAGGTCCAGGACGCCGAGTCCGCCGAGCCGGCCCAGGGCGATGACGGTTTCCGGGGACATGGCCGAATCCATTGGAGCGGCGATCACCGGCATGTCGAACTTGTAGGCGTCGATCTGCCAGGCGACGGACACTTCCTTGGGGTCACGCGTACGTCGGTTGGGGACGATCGCAATGTCATCCAGGGAGTAGGCACGACGCCCACGCTTGCCACGGCCAATCTCAATCTCGTAAGTCACTGCTCTAGGTTATCCCAGTGAACGCGCGCGGAGCCGATGCCCCGCGCCGCGGCGGCCCGCGTGGGCTGTGCGGCGCCGGTACGCTGGCGGCATGGGTACACGCTGGGTCTTCGATGGCCACATCGCCGGAATCGGGACGGACTCCGGTCTGCGCGCGGTCGTGGGACTCTGGCAGCGGTCCCCCTTCGGTCCCTTCGCCGACGCCATGGTGGAGCTGCCCTCCGGCCACCGGATCCTGCTCGCCCCGAGCGCGGAGGTCGCCGACTTCATCGCCGCGGTCTACAACTTCGACGAGACCCGGGTGCTGGACGTCGCGGCGTCGCACGGCGCCCGCGGGCTCCGGGTGGACGCCGGACCGCTCCGGATCCGTGCCGCCGTGGGCGCCCGGACCCGGCTGGGCACGGTCGCGCGGCTGGTCCCCCGGCCGCTGGCCGTGCATCCGCACTGGCTGCGCGCCGTCAGCCCGCTCGCGGCCCGGCTCAGCGCCGGCGTCCGGACCGCGGGCGCCGCGAAGGGCGGGCGGCGGGAGTACTACGGCGTGACCGACCTGCACCGCATTGACTCGGCCAGCGTCGGCTGGGACGGCGGGGACGCGGGCGGACTGTCGGCCATCCAGCCCGCCGTCACCTTCGGATTCAGCAGCGTCCCCCCGGAGCCCAGCCTGGCGCGGGTCCGCACCACCGTGCTGCAGCCGGCCGGCGATGGGAAGAAGTCCCCATCGCAGCGACGACGGGGATGAACTAGTTTGGGTTCAGAGTCCGGCCGTACCCTGTGCCGGAAAAACGTTGGGGGAATCAATGGCGCCGGGCTTTTTCGGAGCGGACATCACGCAGCTCCGCACCCTGTCGAAATCGCTGGGACAATCCGGGACCCGGCTCACCTCGGTTGAATCCACTGTCAATTCCCTCGTGCAGTCAGCCGCGTGGAAGGGATCGGACGGCGACAGGTTCCGCAGCGAATGGAGCTCCTCCCTGCGGCCCATGCTCAACCGCGCCGCCGCCACGCTGCAGAACCAGTCGCAGGTTCTGCTGACCCAGGCCAACGAGCAGGAACGGGCCAGCCTGCCCGCGGGAGCGTCCGCAGCGCCCGGGCAGCCCCCCGGACAGACCCCGGCCTCCCCCGGCCCGGAGACCCCGCACCGGAACTGGGGAGACGCCTTCACCGACCCGAACTACGAACATGCGCCCTCCGGCCTGGAGTGGCTGCTGGAGAAGCTCGGGGCCGACGACGGCAACGGTCCGGCGGCGATCGCCAGCGGCCTGCAGTTCGTCGCGGACAAGTTCAGCTGGAACCTGGATCTGGCGAAGGTCGAGGCGGGAACCAGCAAGTTCTTCGATGCCATGAAAGGCGTCGGCAAAGGCCTCGTGGGGCTGGGGATCGTCCTCGGCGGACTCGACATCGCCTCCGGCATTGAAAACCGTGATCCGTTCCGGGTGGCGGACGGCGCGGTGGGCGGCGGCCTTGCCGTAGCCGCCGCCGTCGCCGCGGCCACGGGCGTGGGCCTGCCCGTGGCCGCTGCCATCGGCGGCGCCGGCCTGCTGTGGGGTCTGGCCTCCATGGCGTCCGGGGACGTCCCGGTCACCAAGCGGATCTGGGACTTCGGTGCGGGCGTCGTCGGCGGCGTCAAGGATCTGGCGACCGGAGCGGCCGGCGGCATTAAGGACCTGGCAACCGGAGCGGCCAGCGGCGTCAAGGATCTGGCGGACGGCGCCAAGGACGCCGTCGGGTGGGTCGGCGGTAGGCTCGGATTCGGCTAAACGACAGCGGCGGCCCGGCCAGCGCCACGGACACAGCACCAGCGGACAACACAAGGACCAGATGACTGAACAGATTTTGCCCGACACGGCCTACCGGGTCACCAGCCACGAGATCCTCGCCCTCCTCGCCTTCGCGCCGGGACCGGGGACGGCACTGACCCGCCGGGTGCTCGCACTCGCTGACCTCCCGGATGACCACGACCTGGTCCGGGCCGGCCTCGGCACGTTGAACGTCCGGGACACCATCTCCATTGAGGGCGAGCAGGTGGGCCTGAAGGGGCCGGCCACCTGGCTGAGGTCTTCAGCACTTCGACCCTGTGGTTCGATATCACCAGGGTCGGCCCGGACGCGGTCGCACCGGCCTACATCGTCGAATCACCGGCCGGCCGGGTGGCGATGTTCCTGCGCCCCCTGAGCGAGTATGTGTGCCTGCCCCTGAATGAGGACGCCGCCACCTTGGACATGGTGGAAGCGACCGTCAATGACGCCGTCGCCGCCGCGCGGCAGCCCGGCGGAGGCATCGTCACCTCCCGGCGCTACGACGGAGCCGCTGAACCGTCCGTGGCGAACATCAAGGTCCTCGACGACGGCTCACTCAAGCTGGCGGCGGCCCCGCTCGACCCGGCCGGCCAGCTGACGGTCAGGGACCTGTTGGAAGCGGAACAGCCCGGCTCCGCGGTCCGCGCCGTGCTCTCGGTGCCGGCGTGACCGGCCCTGCGGCCGGAGTGGTACCGCGCGAAGAGGCGTTCGGCTTCGCCCAGCGCCGGTCCCTGGTGTTCTCCGCCTGGTGGTACCCCGCCGTGCTGGCCGTCTCCGGGGCCGTTTACGCCGGACTCGCCCTCGCGCTGCGGCAGAGCGCGGAAACGGGAGTGGTCATGGCAATCCTGGGAGTGGCCGGCTCAGCCCTGGGCTGGGCCTTCACGGCCTGGCCGCGGTTCACCCGCAAGCCGCCCGGGCCCGCTGCGGATATCCCGCGGGTCGAACAGGGTATCCGGATCACTCCCGGAATGATCCGGACCATCCTGATTGCCAGCGCGCTGGGTGTTGGCGCCCTGGTGCTGTTCACGCCTAACGGAGGCTCACTGGAATCCCTGCCGCTGCTGGGCATGCTGGTGGTCTGGCCGCTGGGCCTGGCCGCGGGCCTTGCCTATACCCGCCGGCTCATGATGAACAGCGCCGGGATCTACGCGAAGTGGCTGGAACGCCGCTAAAAAGCGCCGGGGCGGGCCCTCAGATGCCTTCGGTCTCGTCCACGCTGAGCTGGGACTCGAACATCCGGAAGTAGCGGCCTCGCAGGGCCACCAGCTCCTTGTGGGTGCCCTGCTCCACGATCCGTCCGTCCTCCAGCATGTAGACGATGTCCGCTTTCTCGATGGTGGCGAGGCGGTGGCTGATGGCGATGATCGTGCTGCTGCGGTCGGCGAAGAGCCGCGTGAAGATCCGGTGCTCCGCGAGCGCATCAATGGCCGAGGTCGGCTCGTCCATGACCATGAACGGGGCATTGCGGTAGAAGTTCCGGGCCATCGCGAGGCGCTGCCACTGCCCGCCGGACAGCCCGCTGCCCTTCCGCCCGCGCGGATCCTCCATCCAGTTACTGACGTGGTTGTCCAGGCCGTTGGGCAGCTTGTTGATGAACTCGAGGGCCTCGGCGTCGGCCGCGGCGCGGCGGATCCGCCCGTCGTCGCGCGGTGAATCGACGTCGCCGAAGAAGATGTTCTCCGCCGCGGTCGCGAACTCGTACTTCAGGAACTCCTGGCTGAGCACCGCAAGGTGGCGGTGCCAGGACTTGACGTCGACGGCGGCGAGGTCGACGCCGTCGAGCAGCACCTGCCCGGAGTCCGGGCGGTAGAGCCCGGCGAGGATCCGGATGAGGGTGGACTTGCCGGCGCCGTTCTCCCCCACGATCGCGATGTGCTGGCCTTCGCGGATGGTCAGCGAGATGCCCCTGATGACTTCCAGGTCGCTGCCCGTGTAGGTGAAGCGGATGTCCCGCAGTTCCACGGTCGTGGGCGCCTGCAGCAGCGGCGGGGCGTGGTCGGAGTGCACCGGCAGCGCCATGAACAGCTCGTAGTCCTTGAGGTTCGCGAGGTCCTCGTCGATGGAGCTGAGGGAGGAGACGAGGCTGTTGGCGGTGGACAGCGCCCGGCTGACGATCTGCTGGACGTAGAGGAACTGCCCCACCGGCTGCGCCCGGACGATGATCTGCCCGACCACCCAGATCAGGGACACCACCTCGGCGCCGTACTGCAGGGCGTCGGCGGCGAGCTGTTTGGGGATGTAGCGCTTCTGGAAATCCAGCCGCCGCCGCTCATCCGCGTCGCGCAGCCGGGAGCGGAACTCCATGAGGTACCCGACGATCCCGTAGAGACGCATCTCGGCGATGTGCTGGGGGCGCAGGAGGTTGGTCTCGATCATCCGCCGCTGCCGGCGGGAATCGATCTGGGTGTTCCAGTGCGCGATCTGCTCGCGGGAGAGCTTGAACTGCAGGTAGACGCTGGGCACGATCGCCACAAGCACGATCACCGCGATCCACCAGCTGACCAGCAGCAGCGCGCCGATCGCCAGGATCACCGAGACCAGCTGGGTGAAGATGGCCGCGATCCGGTCCAGGACCCGGGCGTAGGAATCGGAGAAGCGCTTGGCCCGGTCGTACAGGTCCACCGTTTCCTTGTCGTCGTAGCGCCAGAATTCCAGCGCCAGGAACCGCTCGTACATGAGGTCGCCCACGATCGCGCCGACCTTGAAGCTCATGAGCTGCTGGATGTACCGGTCCACGCTGCTGAAGGCGCCCCAGAACAGGCCCAGCGCGGCGGTAATGATGACGTAGACGATGGCCTGCTGCCCCGCGGCGGCGTCGCCGGCGTAGGCGGCCGCGAGGGCCGTGGTGGTCAGGGCGGCGAAGTAGGTGGTGACGAGCGGAAGCAGCGCCGAGATCAGCGAGCCCGCCACTTTCATGACGACGGCGGCGGGCGAGGCCCGGAAGCTGACGCGCAGCACCTGCGCCACCGCGCGGGCGTACGGCCGCAGCGCCAGTTTGCGCTTCGGCTCACGGGCGGGCCTGAGTTCGGACATGCCTCCAGCCTAGGACACACCCCCTCCCAACTAGCTCGCAGCAGGGGCCGTTATGAGCGTCCAAAACGGCCCCTGCTGCTAGTCAGTTTGGGTGAATCAACCTGAGGGTTTAGCGCGACCCGTAGTTCGGGGCCTCCACCGTCATCTGGATGTCATGCGGGTGGGATTCCTTCAGCCCGGCCGGGGTGATCCGGACGAACTTCCCGCGGGCCTTCAGTTCCGGCACGGTCGGGGCGCCGGTGTAGAACATGGTCTGGCGGAGGCCGCCGACCAGCTGGTACGCGACCGAGGCGAGCGGGCCGCGGTAGGCCACCCGGCCCTCGATGCCTTCCGGGATGAGCTTGTCATCGCCGGAGACGTCGGCCTGGAAGTAGCGGTCCTTGGAGTAGGAGGTGTTCTTCCCGCGGGTCTGCATGGCCCCGAGGGAACCCATGCCGCGGTAGAGCTTGAACTGCTTGCCGTTGACGAAGATCAGGTCACCCGGGGACTCGTCGCAGCCGGCGAGCAGGGAGCCGAGCATCACGGTGTCCGCGCCGGCGACCAGGGCCTTGCCGATGTCGCCCGAGTACTGCAGGCCGCCGTCGGCGATCAGCGGCACGCCGGCCGGGATGGCGGCCTTGGCGGATTCGTAGATGGCGGTGATCTGCGGGACGCCGACGCCGGCGACCACACGGGTGGTGCAGATGGAGCCGGGACCCACGCCGACCTTGATGCCGTCGGCGCCGGCGTCGATGAGCGCCTGCGCGCCTTCGCGGGTGGCGGCCTGGCCGCCGATGATGTCCACGTGCGCGGCCACCGGATCGGACTTGAGCCGGCGGATCATGTCCAGGACACCCTGGGAGTGGCCGTTGGCGGTGTCGACGAAGAGGGCGTCCACCCCGGCGTCGATCAGCGCCATGGCCCGCTCCCAGCCGTCGCCGAAGAACCCGATGGCCGCTCCGACGCGCAGCCGGCCCTCGTCGTCCTTGGTGGCCAGCGGGTACTGCTCGGCCTTGGTGAAGTCCTTGGTGGTGATGAGGCCCTTGAGCCGGCCCTGCTCGTCAACGAGCGGGAGCTTTTCGATCTTGTTGGTCGCCAGCTTGTGCGAGGCTTCCTCGCGGCTGATACCGACGTGCCCGGTGACGAGGGGCATCTTGGTCATGACGTCGCTGACCAGGCGGATCGGGAAATCCGCCTCCGGGACGAAGCGGGTGTCGCGGTTGGTGACAATGCCGAGCAGCCGCATGCCCTCGTCCACGACCGGCAGGCCGGAGACCCGGTAGTGCGAGCAGATTTCGTCGAGTTCGGCCAGGGTCGCTTCCGGGCCGATGGTCAGCGGGTTGGTGATCATGCCGGATTCGCTGCGCTTGACCCGGTCCACCTGGTCCGCCTGGTCGGCGATGGAGAGGTTGCGGTGCACGACGCCGAGGCCGCCCTGGCGGGCCATGGCGATCGCCATCCGCGACTCGGTGACCGTGTCCATGGCCGCGGACAGCAGCGGGGTCTGCACCGTGATGCGCTTAGAGATCCGGGAGGACGTGTCGGCCTCGGAGGGGATGACATTCGTGTGGCCGGGCAGCAGCAGGACGTCGTCGTAGGTCAGGCCGATGAAGCCGAAGGGGTCGTGTTCGGGCTGGGTCATGAGTGCGCCTCTTACCTTGGGTATGGGTTTCACGGGTAGGGGTTGCAACAGATGACCAGCCCGTCATTACGGGCATGGCCTGTGCAGAAGTGTTGAATAAATACTAGAACCTTGGCGGCGATCCCCATATTCCGGGGCGGTAATGTGAGCAACGGCACCGGCCGGGCCGGCGCGCCGCCGGGTCAGGTCCAGCCGGTGGCCGCGAGCAGGCGCTGTTCGAACATCGGGATCATGCTCTGGACATAAGTCTTGGTCAGGTGGTTGTCGTCCTTGTAGACGTACACATTCCCGACGACGGCCGGGCAGATCCCCCCGGCGCAGATGAAGTCGCTCAGGTCCATCAGGTGCAGCCGCGGCACCTTCCCGCGGTAGGCGTCCAGCGGGGAGGACTCGGCCAGGGATTCCTGCAGCGGCACCCGGCATTTCGGGGCCTCGGGGCCGTGCCTCTGGACGCATTCGGGCATGTTCATGCTGAAGCGCGGGTTGTCGCGGATGCCGACCACGTCAATGCCGGCAGCGGTGAGGGGCTGGATGCCTTCGAGGTACTGCGGCACCTCGGTTTCGAAGGGTGCGTCCTTGTGGGTCAGCGAGGCGACGGTGAAGACCGCGTCGGGCCGGTGGTCCAGGACGTACTGGGCGCTGGCCTTGTTGAAGGCGTTGCACTCCGCGTCCCGGTCCGGGGATTCGCCGCCGAAGCGGCAGTTGCCCTTCAGGAGGGCCACGACTTCCCAGCCGTGGCTGCGGGCAATCGGGCCGAGCGCGGCCATGTACTGCTGGGCGTGGGAGTCCCCGAGCACCACGATGCGTTTTGTGACGGTGTCCGGGCGGCTGTTCTGCAGGCATCCGGCGAGCAGCGGGTCAGCCGGGACGTTCCCGTCCGTGCACAGCCCGTCGATGTCCGCCCACTCGTTCTTCATGGCGACCGGAGCCGGGATGATCTTCGCATCCGGCGTGGGTTTGCCCGCGTTCTCGGGCGCCAGGGCCGCCGCGCCGGGGGTCAGCTCCCTCGGCTGGGCCGCGGCCACGGCCTCGTCGGCCATCAGCTTGCTCTGCCACACGGACACCGGGCCGGCCAGCAGCGCCCCGCACGCCGCGATCACGACGGCGGTGCGCCAGGCCCGGCGCTGGGGCCAGTGCCACTCGCGCAGCGGCTTCTCCACGAACCGGGTGGTCAGCACGGCCAGCACGATCGAGGCGGCAACGATCGCCAGGCCCTGGACCAGGTTCGGGGCGGTGATGCCCGTAGCGGCGAGGGCCAGGACCAGCAGCGGCCAGTGCCAGAGGTACAGGGCGTATGAGTTGTCCCCGAGCGCCACCAGCGGCTTCCAGGTCAGGAGGCGGTCCACGCCGAAGCGGCTGCCGCTCTGTCCGGCGACGATGATGGCAGCGGCGGCCAGTGTCGGCCACAGCGCGATGAAGCCGGGGAAGGAGCGGTCCACCGTGAGCAGCAGGCCGCAGGAGAGCATCGCGGCCAGGCCGGCCCAGCCGAGGACCAGCCGCAGCGCCTTGCCGGGCCGGAGGTGCGGCAGCGCGAGCGCCAGCAGCGAGCCGAGGGCGAACTCCCAGAGCCGGGTGCGGGTGTCGAAGTAGGCGTAGGACTGGTTGGTGGCTGTCTGCTCGATCGAAAACACCAGTGACACCACGAAGATCACGCCGAACGCCGCGGCCAGGAGCGCGGGATAGCTCACCCGGTCCCCCAGCGGCGTCCGCCGCAGGAACCGCAGCAGCAGGGCCGCCCCGGCGAACACGAGCGGCCAGAGCAGGAACACCTGGCCCTGGATGGACAGTGACCAGAAGTGCTGCAGCGGGCTGGCCCCGGCGTGGTCCTGCGCGTAGTAGTCGACGGCGGTGTCCGCGAGCAGCCAGTTCTGCCGGTACAGCAGCGAGGCCCAGGCCTGGTCGAGCACGTCCGGCCAGCGGCTCTGGGGCAGGACGACGCGGGTGCCCGCCAGCACGCCGAGGATGACCACCACGACGGCGGGAAGCAGCCGCTTGAGCAGGTGGAGCCAGTGGCTCAGGAGCCGCAGGGGCTTGCCGGCCTCGACCTTGCGGGCAAGGCTGAGCGTCATCAGGAACGCCGAAATCAGCAGGAAAATGTCGACCCCGCCGGAGACCCGCCCGAGCCACACGTGGTAGGTGACCACCATGAGGACCGCGAGGGCACGCAGGCCCTGGACTTCGGGGCGGTAGCCCGATTTTGCGCGCAACTGCGAACCCGCCTCCGCTGCCGGCAGGCTGGCTGTGGTTCGCTCAATCGACACTCGGGACCCTCCAGACCGGTTTCCAAAGCTTCAATCCTACCGAGTCGTAAATTCGCTGGCCAATCACAGCGGCGCGTGCAGACGCCCGGTCGCCGGTCCGGGATAGTCCCGGAGGCTACCCTGTAACGAGCCAGAGGAGGCCGCATCATGATCGCACAGCTGCGCATTTGTGTTCCGGAACAGTTGTCCGACGCGGTGATGGACTGCTCCACCGGAGAGGTCGGCGTCGCCGAAGTTTCCCGCCAGCCGGGGGCGTCCGTCCTCCCGCCGGGGGACGTAATCCATGTCCTGCTGGCGCGGGAGTCCGTGGAGCGGCTAGTGGAGAAACTCCATGTCCTAAAGGTCCAGGAACAGGGCTCGATCTCGGTCATCATGCCGGAGGTGGTGCTCTCGGACCGGGCGGACAAGGCCACCGCGGATGCGCCCGGCGAAGGCGCGGACGCCGTGATCTGGGACGAGGTGTCCCGGCAGACGGGCGAGGACTCGCGGCTCACCTGGAGCTTCCTGGCCTTCCTCATCCTGGCGACCCAGCTGGTGGGCATCGGCATCGTCACGGACTCGACGATCCTGATCGTCGGCGCGATGGCGGTCGGTCCCGAGTTCGGCCCGCTGGCGGCCCTGGCCGTGGCGATTGTGCAGAAGCAATGGAAGCTGGGGCGGAGTGCCGCGCTGGCCCTGGGCGTCGGCTTCCCCGTCGCGATGCTGGCCGCGGCCTTCACTGCGTGGCTCTCCGTCCCGCTGGGACTTTTCCCCGCCGACGTCCTGGACCGCGGCTCCGCCGCCGAATTCATCTACCACCCGGGGCCGTATTCGCTGATTGTCGCCGTGCTGGCCGGCATCGCCGGGATGCTGTCCGTGATCAGCGGGCGCTCCGCCGCGCTGACCGGCGTTTTCATCTCCGTGACCACGGTGCCTGCGGCCGGATTCGTGGCCGTCGCGCTGGTGCTGGGCGAGTTTGAGAAGGCGGCGGGTTCCGCCCTGCAGCTGGCCCTGAACCTGGTGGGCATCGTGGCGGCGGCTGTTGCCGTGCTGATCTTCTACCGCGTCATCACCAAACGGTTGCCCGAAGAGACTGCCCTTCGGCTCAGGCGGCAGCTGCGACGGAGCCGCGGCTGACGGGAGCTAGGAGCGCAGCAGCCCGCGCAGTGTCTGTATGGTGTCGGCCTCCGCCGCCGTCTTGTCGTCGCGGTAGCGCTTGACCCGTGCGAACCGCAGCGCGACTCCGCCCGGGTAGCGCGGGGAAAGCTGCACACCGTCGATCGCGATCTCAACGACGACGGATGGTTCCACCCAGACGGTGCCCGCGGTGCGCCGCACCTCGAGATCCTGGAACCTCCCCGTCTGCCAGCGCAGCAGGGCGTCGGTGAGGCCTTTGAAGGTCTTCCCCACCATCACGTAGCCGCCGGGTTCGCCGAACTCCCCGGCCGGGTCGAGGGCTCCGAGGTGCAGGTTCGACAGCAGTCCGGTACGCCGCCCGGACCCCCACTCGCAGGCGAGCACCACCAGGTCGTAGGTAAGCACCGGCTTCACCTTGATCCAGTTGGAACCACGCCGGCCGGCCGCGTAGGCCGATTCGACCGCCTTCACAACCACACCCTCATGGCCTGAGGCGAGCGCATCACGGGAGACTCTCTCAGCGACGGCCGCGTCCGCCGTGATCTCCCCGGGGATCCGGTGCTCAGGGGCGATGCGTTCGAGCACCTCGATGCGCGCTGACAGCGGCTCGTCAAGCAGGTCGCGCCCGTCGATGTGGAGAACGTCGAAGAACCACGGATGCAGCACGGTGGCGCGCGCCGCGTCGGCCCCGAACCGCGCCATGGTCTCCTGGAACGGTCGCGGGCCGCCGTCCTCGTCGAGGGCGAGGGTCTCGCCGTCGAGGATCACATCGCGCACCGGCAGCCGGCGGACCAATTCCACCACCTCGGGCAGCCGGTGGGTCACCTCGGCCAGGGTGCGGGTATAAATGCGGACCTCGTCGCCCGCGCGATGCACCTGGATGCGCGCTCCGTCGAGCTTGTATTCCACCGAGGCCTTCCCCGTGACCTCCAGCGCCGCGCCGGGGCTGGCCGCGGTTGCGGCGAGCATGGGGTGCACGGGACGGCCGACGACGAGGCCAACGGCGTCAAGCTGGTCCGCCGTGCCCGTGAGGGCCAGCAGGGCGGTCTCGCCGAGATCGCCGGAGAGCATGGCCGCACGGCGTACGGCGTCGACCGGCCGGCCGGAGGCGCGGGCAATGGCATCCGTCAGCACCCCCTCAAGGGCACCGGTACGCAGTTCGCCGAGCAGCACGCCGGCGATGAAGGCCTGCTCGCGCTCGGTGGCGGCGGCGGTCAGCATCCGGAGGGTGGCGGCGCGCTCCGCCGCCGATCCGGCGCCGCTCATGCCGAGCAGCCGCCCCAGCGCAGCATCGACGTCGGCGACGGTAAGGCTTGGCTCGGCAGCCGGCTCCCCCATGGCCGCTGTCATACCGCGCCAACCGACCCCGACCCGGCCCTGCCGCGGCCTGGCGATGAGCAGGCCGACGGCCGTCGCGATGTCCCCGGGCTCCATCCGGCGCAGCAGGTCGGCCAGCGCTGCGACTTTCTCCAGCCGGGAGCGGGTCGAGGCCACGGCATCACTGGTTATCACGAGCTCGTCCAGCAGCATGGCACCAGTCTGCCACGCCCGCCGACGCCGGCCAGTCCGATTGGGCGGGAACTATTCGGGCCGCCTGGGGCATCATGGACACAAAAGAACCGGCCCAGCGGAGGCTGGACCGGTTCTTTTATGCGCTGGCTGCAGCCTAGTGGCTGTGGCCTGCGTGCTCGTCTTCGTTGGCAGGCTTCTCGACCACGAGGGTTTCCGTGGTGAGCACCAGTGCCGCGATGGACGCCGCGTTGCGGAGGGCCGCACGCGTCACCTTCACGGGGTCGATGACGCCGGCAGCGATCAGGTCTTCGTATTCGCCGGTCTTGGCGTTGAAGCCCTGGTTGTTGGCCGATTCCGCGACCTTGGCGACGACAACGTAGCCGTCGAAGCCGGCGTTCTGGGCGATCCAGCGCAGCGGCTGGGTCAGTGCCCGGCGGACGATGCCGACAGCAGCTGCCGCGTCGCCCTCGAGGGCCTGGACGGCCGGGTCCTCGTCGAGCGCCTTGAGGGCGTGGATGAGGGCGGCGCCGCCGCCGGCGACGATGCCTTCTTCCAGGGCAGCGCGGGTCGAGGACACGGCGTCCTCGATGCGGTGCTTCTTTTCCTTGAGCTCGACCTCGGTGGCTGCGCCGACCTTGATCACGCCGATGCCGCCGGCCAGCTTGGCCAGGCGTTCCTGCAGCTTTTCCTTGTCCCAGTCGGAGTCGGTGCGGGTCAGCTCGGCGCGCAGCTGGGAAACCCGGGCTGCGACGTCCTCGGCCGAACCGGCGCCGTCAACGATGGTGGTGTTGTCCTTGGTGACGGTGATGCGCCGGGCGGTGCCCAGCACCTCGAGGCCGACCGTGTCCAGGCTGAGGCCCAGTTCCGGCGAGACAACCTGTGCGCCCGTGAGGGTGGCGATGTCCTGCAGCATGGCCTTGCGGCGGTCACCGAAGCCCGGTGCCTTGACGGCAACGACGTTCAGGGTGCCGCGGATGCGGTTGACGATCAGCGTGGAGAGTGCCTCGCCGTCGACGTCCTCGGCGATGATGAAGAGCGGCTTGGAGCTCTGCAGCGCCTTCTCCAGCAGCGGCAGGAAGTCCTGGACCGAGGAGATCTTGCCCTGGTTGATCAGGATCAGGGCGTCTTCGAGGACAGCTTCCTGGCGTTCCGCGTCGGTGACGAAGTACGGGGACAGGTAGCCCTTGTCGAACTGCATGCCCTCGGTGAGGACCAGTTCGGTCTGCGTGGTGGAGGATTCCTCGATGGTGATCACACCATCCTTGCCGACCTTGTCGAATGCCTCGGCCAGCAGTTCGCCGATCTCGTCGCTCTGGGCGGAGATGGAGGCGACGTTGGCGACCTGGGTGCCTTCGACCGGGCGGGCGTTTTCGAGCAGGCGGGCGGCGATGGCCTCAACCGAGACCTCGATGCCGCGCTTGATCTGGCCCGGGGCGGCGCCTGCCGCAACGTTGCGGAGGCCTTCCTTGACGAGGGCCTGTGCCAGCACCGTGGCGGTGGTGGTGCCGTCACCGGCAACATCGTTGGTCTTGGTGGCGACCTCCTTGGCCAGCTGCGCGCCAAGGTTCTCGTAGGGGTCGTCCAGTTCGACTTCACGGGCGATGGTGACGCCATCGTTGGTGATCGTGGGGGCGCCCCACTTCTTGTCCAGCACGACGTTGCGGCCGCGCGGGCCGAGCGTCACCTTGACCGTGTTGGCGAGCTTATCGATGCCGGCTTCAAGCGACCGGCGGGCAGCGTCGTTAAACGCGAGCTGCTTTGCCATGGTTTTGTCCTTTCAAAGACAGAACCCCGCGCAACTGACCCGTCAAAGGAGGATCGGCGGCGCGGGGTCCAAGAGAGTTACTTTACGACGATCGCCAGGACGTCGCGGGCGGACAGCACGAGGTACTCGGTGCCGCCGGTCTTGACTTCAGTTCCGCCGTACTTGGAGTAGATCACAACGTCGCCAATGGTGACGTCGATCGGAACGCGGTTGCCGTTGTCGTCAAAGCGGCCGGGGCCTACTGCAACAACTTCGCCTTCCTGCGGCTTTTCCTGCGCGGAGTCCGGGATGACCAGGCCGGAAGCCGTGGTCTGCTCGGCTTCGAGCGGGCGGACAACAATACGATCCTCAAGAGGCTTAATAGAGACCGACAATGACCTCTCCTTTTCGTCAGCAAATTCGTGGACATCAAAGCTGTGGTGCCAAGGCGTACAGACCGTCGTCGCGGTGCCGGCAGCAGCCTGGCTGTAAAGCTTCAGGTGTTAGCACCCTCCTAGGGAGAGTGCTAATGACGACTCTATGTAAGTACTTAGCACTCGGTCAAGGCGAGTGCCAGAAATTCGTTCCCGGTGAACGCCGGACTCCCGGGGACATGCCCATTCCTGGGCGCGGCCCGGGGACATTTGGGCGTTGTGCTCGATGCCGGCGCCGGGCGCTGGACATGTCCGCGGTGCCGGTGCCGGACTACCGTCCGCCGAGGTCCTCGAAGTCGACATCCTCGCCGTTGTCGCCGTCGTCGGAGTCGGTCTCGTTCCGGTGCCGGTACAGCACCAGGCCCCCGGCCGCGGCCAGGCCAAGGCCCAGGGCCAGGAATGCGACGCCGCCGGCGCGGGCCCCGGCGTAGTTCTCGCGGATGGCCTTCGCCTGGTCGGAGGCGTCCTGGACGTCCTGGCCGCCGACTGAATAGACGGTGGCGTTGAAGGAGTCCAGGAAGAAGATGATGACCAGAAGGGCCACACAGACGACGGCGATGATGCCGCCGGCGATCAGCGCCGGGCGGGCGAAGCGGGCGAGCCCCTGGCGGGCGGGGCGGCCGCCGTCGGCGTCCTGCCGGGCGGCGCCTTCCTCCTGGTAGTCCTCGCCCGTGCCGCTGTTTGCCGTGCCGCTGTCTTCCATGCCGTCAACCTTATCGGGCGCACGGCGCCGGCCCGCCCTGAACTAGGCTTGATCCCATGTCTGACGCACCGCAGGACCAAATCGCCCCGCTGCTGAACCCCGAGGGCTGGGAGCTGCTGGCGTCGCTGGGCCCCTACAAGGAGGACGAGGCGTTCCGTCTCAACGCCTCGCTCCGGAAGGCCGGCCACTCCCCCGAACTCGTCTCCGCCGTCCTCACCCAGTCGCGGCTGCGGACCAAGGCTGAGGCCAAATTCGGCGAGTTCGCCCGGCAGATGATTTTCACCCAGGCGGGCCTGGAGCAGGCCACCCGGCTCACCGTGGCGGCCCGGCATGCGCAGCGCTTCGCGGAAGCCGGCGTGCAGCATGTCGCGGACCTGGGCTGCGGCCTCGGCGGCGATGCCATGGCACTCGCCTCGCTCGACATCCAGGTCACCGCCGTGGAACGGGACGAGACGACGGCGGCCTGCGCCACGATGAACCTGATCCCGTTCCGGAACGCCACGGTGGTCCATTCCGACGCGACGACGGTGGCCCTCGACGGGATGGACGGCGTGTGGCTGGACCCGGCGCGCCGGACCACCTCCACCTCGGGCACGAAGCGGCTCTGGGATCCGGAGGACTTTTCCCCGCCGCTGTCCTTCGTCGAGTCCCTGGCCGGCGCGGCCTGGCCGTGGGTGTGAAGATGGGCCCGGGCATGCCGCACGACTCGGTGCCCAGGAACTGCGAGGCGCAGTGGGTGTCGGTGGGCGGGGACGTCACCGAAGTGGCGCTGTGGTTCAACGCGGTCCGGCGGCCGGGCATCCGGCGTGCCGCCCTGCTTCTGGGCCCCGCGGGCGCGGCGGAGCTCACCAGCGCCGAGGACTTCGACGGCGGCCCGGTCGCGCCGGTGGGGCCGGTCGAGGGCTACCTTTACGAGCCCGACGGCGCCGTCATCCGCGCCGGGCTGGTGGCCGACGTCGCGCTCCTGCTGGGCGGGCACCTCGTGGACGAGCACATCGCCTACATCTGCGCCCCGGAGCTGCGGGACACCCCCTTTGCCCGGCCCTACAAGGTCCTCGAGGTGATGCCGTACAACGTCAAGGCGCTCAAGGCCTGGGTCAGGGACCAGGGCATCGGCGTCCTGGACATCAAGAAGCGCGGCACCTCGGTCACCCCGGAGGAGCTGCGCAAACAGCTGCTTCCGGGAGGGAAGAACAAGGGCAAAAAGACAGCCACCCTGGTCCTCACCCGGATCGGGGAGGAGCGGGTGGCCATCTCGGTGGAGCCGGTCTAGGCTCGGGCAGCTGTCCGGGCAGCCGGACCCGCCGGATTCCCGGGTTCCCGATTCGCGGAGGCGCGGGTTTGCGGTTTCCCGAATTCGCGGATTCGCGGATTCGCGGATTCGCGGATTCGCGGGAGGCTACTGGGCCCGCATGAAGTCCTCGGCGGCCCGGACCTGCTCGTCGCTGGGCCGGATCCCCGTGTACAGAACAAACTGCTCCAGCGCCTGGATGGTCGCCACCTCCGCACCGGTGATCACGGTCTTGCCGGCGGCTCGGGCGGCCTTGATCAGAGGGGTCTCGGCCGGCAGCGCAACGACGTCGAACACCACCCTCGCGGCGTCCACGGCCTCCGGCGGGAAGGACAGGGCCTCGGCGTCCGGGCCCCCTGCCATTCCGATGGGTGTCACGTTGATGATCATGTCGGCCGTCAGGGCATCGACGTCGGCGCGCCAGGCGAAGCCGTAGAGCCCGGCGAGCGCCCGCCCCGCCTCCTCGTTGCGCGCGATCACGGTGACATCCCGGAACCCGGCGTCGCGCAGGGCCGCGGCGGTGGCCTTCGCCATGCCGCCGGCGCCCCGGAGCAGCACCGAGTACGTCGCGGGCACGGCGTTGCGCTGCAGCAGCTGCTCGATCGCCGTGTAGTCGGTGTTGTAGGCGGTGAGGGTGCCGCCGTCGTTGACGATCGTGTTGACCGAGTCGATCGCTTTCGCGGACGGGTCCATCACATCCACGAGCGCGATGACGTCCTCCTTGTACGGCATCGACACGGCGCAGCCGCGGATCCCGAGGCCGCGGACGCCGGCGATCGCCTGGCCGAGGTCCGTGGGGGCGAAGGCCTTGTAGATCCAGTTCAGGCCAAGCTGGTCATACAGGTGGTTGTGGAAGCGCGTCCCGTTGTTGCTCGGCCGGGCCGAGAGCGAGATGCAGAGGGTCATGTCTTTATTCAGGATGGGCACCCCTCCATTAAACGACAGGCCGGGCCGTGCCGGCGCGTTCCCGGGCGCCGGCCGGCCGTGCCGGCCGGATCTCAGGCGCAGCCGGTGCCCGGATGCTGGGCCCCGACGGCGACCGGAAGCTTGCCAGGGGCCCTGGCGTGTCCGGCCAGCACGGCGGCCAGCGCGTCGAAAGCGCCCTGGCTCCGGCCGTAGAGGGCGATCCTGGCCGGGGCCGTGGAGTGTGCCAGCGGCCAGGGCGCGTCGAGGGCGACTGCCACGTCCGCCGGCGTCTGCGGGGCGGCCGGTGCGGACCCGGAGGCCCGTGATGCCGGGGCGCCGATGAGCGAGACGAGCGGCCCCGCACCGATGCTGATGCCGGCGTTCCGGGCCGCGGCGGCGAAGCGCGCCCGGTCCTGGGCCGAGCCGCCCGTCACCCGGACGCTGGTGGGCACGATCGGTCCGTCGCAGGGCCCGGCCAGCACGGTGATGGCCGCCGCGGAGACTTCCTGGGACAGGCCGCTGCCGCTGCCGGGCGCCGTTCCGGGCCCGGCGCCGGTGCGGGCGCGCCAGATCATCATGGTGACGACGCGCTGTGCCGCCTCGGCGAGACGTTCGGGCGGCAGGGCGCCGCTGCGCACCGCGGCTATGATCGCGGCATGGGCCGCCTCCACGTTGGCGGGCATCAGCAGCAGATCAGCGCCGGCGGCCAGGGCCAGCGGAGCGGCGGAGTCATGGGGGTACGGTCCCTTGACCGCGCCCATGGTGAGCGCGTCCGTGACGGCCACGCCCTGGAATCCCATGCCGCGCAGTTCGGCGTACGCCGCCCCGGACAGGGAGGCGGGAACGCCGGGCTCGAGCGCGGGCACGGCGATGTGGCCGGTCATGACCATCGGCAGGCCGGCGTCGATGGCTGCCTGGAAGGGCTTCAGGTCCCTGGCCCGGAGCTGCTCCAGGCTGGCGCCCTGGACCGGCAGCCGGGCATGGGAATCGACGCTGACGGAACCGTGGCCGGGAAAGTGTTTCGCGGCCGGCAGCAGCCCCGCGGCCAGCATCCCCTGGGAAAAGGCGACGCCGAAGCCGGACGCGGCGTCGGCGTTTCCGGACATTGACCGGGCTCCGATGGTCGGATCGGCCGGGCCCATGGTGACGTCGGAGGTCGGGGCGAAGTCGGTGTTGAAGCCCAGTGCCGCGAGTTCGGAGGCCATGGCCTGGCCGGCCTCGCCGGCGAGCGGCCCGCTTCCCGCCGCGCCGTAGCTCATCGGGGCGGGCCATTCGGTCAGCGGCGCCCGCAGCCGTGCCACCACGCCGCCTTCCTGGTCGACGCCGATCAGCCCGGGCCAGCTGCGGCCGCCGGCCTGTGCCGCGGCCTGGAGCCGGCTGGCGACGCCGTGCATTTTGGCGGTGTCCACCCGTCCGTCCGGTGTTCCCGGGACGTTGTCGGCCATGATGATGGACCCGGCCAGGTGCAGGCGCTCGATGCGCGCGGCCTGGGCCTCGTGGTCGAGTCCGCGGTAGAAGGGCAGCAGGACCTGCCCGGCCCGCTGCTCGGGGGTCATCGCGGCCACGGCCCGTGCGGCGGCGGTTGCGTCCCGCTGCTGCGGCCCCCAGCCGAGCGGCCGGGTCCCGGCGCGGGGGAAGGTATCGGGATCGTCCGGCAGCGTTGCGGACGGATCCGACGGGGGTGCCGGATCTGACGGATCTCCCGGCGGTTCCGCAGGTGGCACCGGGGCGGCGGGTGCGGTCGCTACGGGGGCCGCCGGGGTGGCGGAATCCGCCGCGGGGTCCGGCGTCGGGGTCCCGGAGCAGGAGGCGGTTCCGAGGACAAGCCCCAGAACTGCCGTCAGAACCGTTGCGGTCCGGGTACTTTTGTGAATACTTTCACGTCTTCGCTGCAATCTGGCCACCGGCTCGATGCTACCCCTGCACTAGACTTGAGCCACCGTTGCCTCGCCAACTGTCCGGCAATTCCGCCCAAGACGAAAGCCGGACGGGGCAGGGAAACGGACAGCAAAACAACGAAGGGACCACATGAAGATTGATTTCGCTTCATCCAGGCAATCAACTCTTGGTGTGGAATGGGAACTCGCCCTCGTGGATGCGGAAACCGGGGAACTGGCCTCCGTGGCCCAGGAGGTCCTCCGCGGGGTCGCCGCGCGGCATCCCGAGCTGAACGAGGACGACGAGCACCCGCACATCAAGCAGGAGCTGCTGCTGAACACGGTGGAGCTGGTCACCGGGGTCTGCAACACCGTGGCGGAAGCGAAGGCGGACCTGAGCAGCTCCCTCGCCGCCGTCCGTGATGTCACCGATCCGATGGGCGTCGAGATCTTCTGCGCGGGCAGCCACCCCTTCAGCCCGCCGCAGCTGCAGCCGGTGACCGACAAGGAACGCTACGCCAAGCTCATTGACCGCACGCAGTGGTGGGGCCGCCAGATGGTGATCTACGGCGTCCACGTGCATGTGGGCCTGGACAGCCGGGACAAGGTGCTCCCCGTCCTGGACGGCCTGGTCAACTATTTCCCGCAGTTCCAGGCGCTTTCCGCCTCAAGCCCGTTCTGGGGCGGCGAGGACACCGGCTACGCCTCGCAGCGCGCACTGATGTTCCAGCAGCTCCCCACCGCCGGTTTGCCCTTCCAGTTCGCCAGCTGGGAGGACTTCGAGTCCTACGCCCAGGACATGTTCACCACCGGCGTGATCGACTCGCTCTCCGAAATCCGCTGGGACATCAGGCCCGTCCCGCATTTCGGCACCATCGAGATGCGCATCTGCGACGGCCTGGCCACGCTGGAGGAAGTCGGCGCCATCGCCGCCCTGACCCAGTGCCTCGTCGACGAGTTCTCCACGACGCTGGACAACGGCGGCACCATCCCCACCATGCCGCCCTGGCATGTGCAGGAGAACAAGTGGCGTGCGGCCCGCTACGGGCTGGACGCCATTATCATCCTGGACGCCGCCGGCAACGAACAGCTCGTCACCGACCACATCCGCGAGACGGTCGCCCGGCTGGAACCCGTCGCGGTGAAGCTGGGCTGCGTCACGGAGCTCGCCGACGTCCTGAAGATCATTGAGCGCGGCGCCGGGTACCAGCGGCAGCGGCGCGTGGCCGCCGAGCACGGCGGCGACCTGCGCGCCGTCGTCCTGGACCTGGTCCAGCAGATGCGCAAGGGCCCCGAAGCCTAGACCGGGCACCCATCTGACTGGCAGCAGAAGCCGTTTTCAGCGCTCATAACGGCCGCAGCTGCCAGTCAGATTTGCGGAGCGTGCCGCGCCGAAGCGTCTCAGGCCGAGACGGTGGTGACCGGCATGGAGGAATCCGGCGCAAAGCCGATGCCGCTCGGCGCGATCCCGGCCATCACCAGCTGGGCGCCGAGGGCCGCGACCATGGCGCCGTTGTCCGTGCACAGCGCCAGCGGCGGGACGGTCAGCCGGATGCCGGCGGCGCTGCAGCGCTGTTCCGTGAGCTGGCGCAGCCGTGAATTCGCCGCCACGCCGCCGCCGAGCAGCAGTTCGGTGATGCCGTTCTCCCGGCAGGCCAGCAAGGCTTTGGAGGTGATGATGTCCACGACGGCCTCCTGGAAGGCCGCGGCGATGTCCGCCACCGGCACGGTCTCGCCGCGGGCCTCGAACTGCTCCACGCAGCGGGCGACGGCGGTCTTGAGCCCGCTGAAGGACCAGTCGTAGCGGTGCGGGCCGGGTTCCTCCGCGGTCCCCATGTATTTGGGCTGGCTGAGGCCGCGCGGGAAGCGGATCGCTTTGGCGTTGCCCGTGCGTGCCAGCCTGTCGATGGCCGGACCGCCCGGATACCCGAGGCCCAGGAGCCGCGCCACCTTGTCGTAGGCCTCGCCAGCGGCGTCGTCGATTGTGGAGCCCAGCAGCTCGACGTCCCCGGTGATGTTCCGGATCCGCAGGATCTCGGTGTGCCCCCCGGAGACCAGCAGGGCGCCCAGGTTTTCCGGCAGGGCGTTGGCCGGCGGGGTGTTCTCCGGGGTCTCGCCCGGGGCGCCGGCGAAGGGGTGCCGGCCGCCGTCGTCCGTCTGCAGCAGCCCGACGCCGACATGGGCGACCAGGTGGTTGATCGCGTAGAGCGGTTTGCCCGTCGCGACGGCGAGCGCCTTGGCCGCGCAGACCCCGACCATCAGGGCCCCCGCCAGCCCGGGCCCGGAGGTGACGGCGATCGCGTCGATGTCGTCCAGGGTCACCCCGGCTTCGGCCAGTGCCTCGCGGAGGGTGGGGACGAAGGCGTCCAGGTGCGCGCGGGAGGCGATCTCGGGAATCACGCCGCCGAACCGGACATGTTCGTCCATGGAGGAGGACACGGTGTTGGTCAGCAGCTGCGTTCCGCGGACAATCCCGACGCCGGTCTCGTCGCACGAGGACTCGATGCCAAGGACCAGCGGCCGGTCGTGCTGGGTGCTGTTCATGGGCGGTCTGCTTCCCGGGGTGTGGTGGCGGAGCCGGCGGTGTCCAGCCGGAGCCGCATGATCAGCGCGTCGACGCCGTCGCGGTAGTAGCGGGGCCGGACATGGATCTGTTCGAAGCCGTAGCGGCGGTAGAGCTGCTGGGCGCGGGGGTTGTCGGCCCGGACCTCCAGCAGCACGTCCTCGGCTCGCCGCAGCCGGCTTTCCCGGATGAGTTCGGTCAGTAGCGCCGAGCCGATCCCCCGGCCTTCCTGCTCCGGGACGACGGCGATGGTCTGGACGTCCGCGATCGGCTGGATGCACATCAGCCCGGCGTAGCCCACGATCCGCCCGGCACATTCGGCCACGAGGTAGCGCCGGGTTTCGGCCTGGGCCAGCTCGGCAGCGAACATCTGCAGCGGCCAGGCGTCCACCGGGAACAGCCTGCACTCCAGCGCATGCACGGCCGGGATGTCAGCCGGGGTCATGTCCCGGAGCATCACCCCGCCGGGCAGCCCCGCCGGCACCGCGCCCGTTCCCTGCGCGGGGTTTTGTCCCTGCTTCCATCCTGCGGTTTGTCCTGGGGCCTGTCCTGTGTTCTGCCCTGCGGACTCGGCGTTCACAGCGCCCTCTTCCGCGGACCGGGGACCTGGGCGTCGGACTCGCGCAGGTACAGCGGGGTGGAATCCAGCAGCCGCTCCCCCGCGGCGAGCCGTGCGAGCGCGAACTGGCCCAGCGAGAGGGCCTCCGGCTGGCGGTCGCGGAACTCCGGGACGGCCTTGACGACGTCGGCGTACAGGCCGGCGCCGGCGCCGTAGACCGGAAGATCGGGGAGGTCCGCGGCGAAACCGACGTGCGGGCCGTCGAGCAGCTGCGGCAACTGGCCGATGCTGAGCGCATACCGGGCCCAGTAGACCTCTTTGCGCCGGGCATCCGTGGCGACGATGAACTCCGGCGCCGCATCCGTGGACTCCGCGACCTCCAGGGCGATGGCGTCCAGGCTCATCAGTCCGTACAGCGGCTTGCCCCAGACGAACGACAGCGTGCGGGCGGTGACGATCCCCGAGCGCAGGCCGGTGAACGGTCCCGGCCCCACCCCGGTGACAACCGCGTCGACGTCGGCGCCGCTCAGGCCGGCCTCGGCGAGGAGCGCCTCGATTCCCGGCGCCAGCACTTCGGCGTGGCTCCGGGTGTCTTCGGTGGCGAAGCTTCCCACGAGGGATTCCGGGGTGTCATCGGAGACGAGCGCGGCGCTGGCCACCGCCGAGGTGTCGATGGCAAGGATCAGCATCAGGTCCCTTCCGGGGTGTGGGGCAGGGGCTGTGGCACGGGGAGGGCGGGCGGGTGCACCCAGCGCGGACCGAAGCCGCGGATCACGATGGTGCGGGGCTCGTCGTCGTCGTCGGTGTCAAAGTCCAGCACCTCGGCGTCTCCGGTTGTTGCCGGGCCGTGGGCGGGCTCCGGGCCGTGGGCGGGTGCAGGCGACGGGGCCCCGCCGAGGCTGCGGACCAGGTCCACCTCCAGCCGGCTCTCGCTCAGGTGCTCCACGCGGCCGCGGCCCCATTCCACCACGGTCACGGCGCTGTCCATCGTGTTTTCCAGGTCGATATCGTCGATTTCCGAGGCCGAACCCAGCCGGTACGCATCCACATGGACCAGGTCCGGGCCGCCCGGCCGCGGACCGTCGGGCAGGTTCGGGTGGATCCGCACCAGCACAAAGGTCGGTGAGATGATGCCGGCGCGGACCCCCAGGCCCTCGCCGAGGCCCTGTGTGAAGGTGGTTTTTCCCGCGCCCAGCTCGCCGGTGAGGACGAGCAGGTCACCGGCTTGGAGCTGGGCGCCGAGGACTGCCGCGAGGGCGTGCGTCTCGTCCGCGGTGCCGACCCTCAGGGTCCGTACCCAGGCCGGTGCGCTCACGGCCGCGGCTCGCCGCTGTCAGGCTCTTCTGTGACAGGTTCTTCGTTGATGTAGCGGCGCGGCACCCGGGGGCTGATGCGGGTGACGATCTCGTAATTGTTGGTGCCGGCCGCCCGGGCCCAGTCCTCGGCGGTGGGACCGCCGTCGTCGCCGTTGCCAAACAGCACGGCCTCGGCGCCGAGGACGCTGGGGCCGCCCGCGGAGACGTTGAGCGGGCCCAGGTCGATCACCATCTGGTCCATCGCGATGCGCCCCACCACGGGGTAGTTCACGCCCCCGACGCGGACCGGTCCTCCGGTGGCGATGCGGGGGACGCCGTCGGCGTAGCCGAGCGGGATCAGTCCCAGCGTGCTGGTGCCGGCGGTGCGGTAGTTCAGTCCGTAGGAGACGCCCTGGCCGGCCGGCACATCCTTGCAGTGCGAGACGACGGTGCGGACCGTCATGGCCGGGCGCAGGCCCAGCTCCTCCGAGCTCTGCCCGTCGAACGGCGACAGTCCGTACAGGCCCAGCCCGACGCGGACCAGGTCAAAATGCGTGTCGGGCCGGGACAGGGTGGCCGGGGTGTTCGCGAGGTGGCGCACCTCGGGGTCCACTCCGGCGTCCTGGGCGACGGCGAGGGCGTCGCGGAAGGCCGCCAGCTGGTCGTCGGTTTCCGGGCGTTCGGGTTCGTCGGCGACGGCCAGGTGGGAGAAGATGCCCACCACGCGCAGCAGCCCCTGGTCCTGGAAGTCCATGGCTTCGCCCACGAGGCTGTCCCAGGCCTCCAGCGTCGCCCCGTTGCGGCCCAGCCCGGTGTCCACCTTGAGGTGCACGCGGGCCGGCCGTTCCTGCTCGCGGGCCGCCGCAACAATGCGTTCCAGTTCCCAGCCCGAGCAGCCGATATCGATGCCGGCGGCCACGGCGGCGGCGAAGTTGCTCTCCGGAGTGTGCAGCCAGGCCAGCAGGGGGGCCTCGATGCCGGCGGCGCGCAGGGCGAGGGCCTCGGAGATGTGGGCGGTTCCCAGCCAGCCGGCACCGGCAGCGAGCGCGGCGCGGGCGACGGGGACGGCGCCGTGGCCGTAGGCGTCGGCCTTGACCACGGCCATCACCTGGGCCGGTGATGCGACGGCGGCCAGGCGGCGGACGTTGTGCCGGATGGCTTCGAGGTCGATTATTGCCGAGCGCTCCTCGGCGTAGGCCGGCGGAGCGTGCGGGACGGGCCGGAAGTCACCTGTTGCTGCTGGGTAAGTCACTTAACGATTCTAGGGGTGGCTGCGCATGCGGCTGAATTCGGGCCTCCCGGCACCACCCCTCCGGGGGACATGCCCAGTGTTCGAGCCCGCGACTGGGCACCATGGCATCATGTCCACTCCCGGGTCGGCCGGGAGCGCATGTCCAGCGGCCGCCGGATCCAGGTCAGCGCACACCCACGCCCGCCCGGGGGACATGCCCAGTGTTCGAGCCCCCGACTGGGCACCTGGCATCATGTCCACTCCTCGGCCCGCAGGGAGCGCATGTCCAGCGGGAGGGGAGCCTGCTACGCGTCCGAAAGGTGCGCGATGGTCGCCGTCGCCCGCCGTTGCGCCTCCGGCGGCACGTCACGGACGATGTCCGCGAGGAAGCTGTAGCGCCGGAGCCACTGGCTGCTCTGGCGTTCCTTCCGGGCGTTGGCCCGTTGCCACCAGTCGGCGATGTCCCCCCAGCCGGGGGCAGCGAGCGAGCCGCCGACCTCCTGCACGGCCAGGGCGGCGCAGAGATTGGCGAACCGCAGCCGGTCACCGAGCGGCCAGCCGGCCAGGCAGCCGACGATGAAGGCGGCGCCGAAGCAGTCCCCCGCGCCGGTCGGATCGTAGGCGGACACCGGCAGCGACGGCACCCATTCCTCCTCGCCCGTTTCGGAGTCCACGGCCATGGCACCCTGGGGCCCAAGGGTCACGACGGCGACCGGCACCTTGTCCGCCAGCGCGTAGAGCGCCGCCCACGGGTTGTCGTGCCCGGTGAAGGCCATCGCCTCGTGTTGGTTCGGCATAAACGCGTGGAAGTACCGCAGGTTATCCAGCCGCGCCGCGGACCAGACGCCGGTGGGATCCCAGCCGACGTCGCCGAACAGCCGGACCCCGGCCTTGTGCGCGTCGAGCGCCCACGGCTCCAGCTCCTCGCCAAGCTCCGCGACGGCGGCGAGCGCCGGAGGAGGGCAGCCGACCAGTTCGCTGGAAGTCACCGGCGCCGGATGGCCGTGCGTCACCATGGACCGGTCGTGGTCCACGCTCAGGGACACCGTGACCGGGGAGTGCCAGCCGGCGATCTTCCGGGACAGTGACAGGTCAATGTGTTCCTGTCCGGCCAGGATTTTCCAGTTCGAGTCGCCGTAGCCGTCATCGCCGAACGCTGCCGCGAGACCGGTCCGCAGCCCCAGCCGTGCCGCGGCGATGGCCTGGTTGGCCACGCCCCCGGGGCAGCTGCCCATCCCGTCGCTCCAGATCTCGGTGCCGGCGACCGGCGCGTGCGGGAGCCCGGTGAAGATGATGTCCTGGAAGACGGTCCCGGTCAGCAGCAGGTCAAAGCCCTCCGCACCCGGGGTTCGGACGGAGGCAAGCGGGTCAAAACGCCGCGTCGGTATCGCGTCCATGTATGCACAGTACGCCGTCCCGGTACCGCTGGAAAGGCGTCTGCCGGGCCCGGAAGCCGCCGCAGTGCATAGACTGTCGGCATGCGGCTGATGATTGCCGGAGGCGGCGGATTCCGGGTACCGCTGGTCTACCGGGCGCTCTGCGCGGGCCCCTTCGCCGGGCTGGTCCGGGAACTGGTGCTGTACGACGTCGATCCCGGCCGGCTGGCCGCCATCAACGCCGTCCTGGCGTCCCTCGCGGGGCAGCACCCGCCCGGCGCCGCCGCCTTTCCCGCGGTCCGCGCCACTACCTCCCTGTCCGAGGCGCTGCACGGCACGGACCTGGTCTTTGCCGCGATCCGCCCCGGCGGGACAGCCGGCCGCACCGCCGACGAGCGGGTCGCCCTGGACCTCGGACTCCTGGGCCAGGAGACGACGGGGGCCGGCGGCATCTCCTACGCGCTGCGGTCCATTCCCCGCATGCTGGATCTCGCCGCCCGGATGCGGGACCACTGCCCCGACGCGTGGCTGCTGAACTTCACGAACCCGGCCGGCATGGTCACCGAAGCCCTGGTCCCGGTCCTCGGCCGCAGGGTGGTCGGGATCTGCGATTCGGCCAGTGGCCTGGTGCACCGGGCGGCGAACGCCGCCGGCGTCGCGCTGCCGGAGGGCACGCTCGACGGCGTGGGCTACTACGGCCTGAACCACCTCGGCTGGCTGTACCGGCTGGTCTCCGGCGGCCGGGACGTACTGCCCGGGCTGCTGGCCGACGCCGACGCCCTGGCCGGTTTCGAGGAAGGACGCCTGTTTCCGCAGCCCTTCCTGGCCAAGTTGGGGTGCCTGCCGAACGAATACCTGTACTACTACTACGAGACCGGACGCGCCCTGGCCGGCATCCGGTCCTCCCCCACGACCCGCGGCGAGTCCATCGACCGGCAGCAGTCCGAGCTCTATCCGCGGCTCGCGGCGGCCGGGCCGGAGGCGTACCGGCTGTGGGACGCCGCGCGGCGTTCCCGCGAGGAGGGCTATCTGGCCGAGGCCCGTGCCGCCGGCGAGCGCCGGGACGAGACCGACCTGGCCGGCGGCGGCGGTTACGAACGCGTCGCCCTTGCGGTGATGCGAGCGCTCTCCGGCGGCGGCGCAGCGGAGCTGATCCTCAACACCCCCAACACCGCCGGCCGCAGTTCCGGCGGGGGCGGCGGGGGCGCCGCGGTGCCGGCCATTCCGGGACTGCCCGCGGACGCCGTCGTCGAGGTTCCCTGCCGGGTGACGCCCGACGGCGTGGTGCCGCTGCCGCAGGAGCAGCCGGCGCCGGCCCAGCTGGCACTGCTCCGGCAGGTCAAGGACGTCGAACGGCTCGTGGTGGCGGCAACCAGCCGGGACTCCGGGTTGACCGGGCCGGGCAGCAGGGACGCGGCGCTGGCGGCGTTCGCCGGGCACCCTTTGGTCGGCTCCGCGGACCTCGCGGGCAAACTGCTGGCCGGGTATGAGGCGGCGTTCCCGGAGCTGAAGGAGCTCTGGCGCGGGGAGCCCTGAGTCCCCGGCGCTAGAGCCTGCGGTACATCAGGTGCAGTCCCACGTAGCCCAGCCGCGGGTGCAGGAACGCTTCCGGGATGGTGGCCAGCACCTCGAAGCCCAGGGACTGCCAGGCGGCCACGGCCCGGACGTTGCTTTCCACGACGGCGTTGAACTGCATGGCGCGGAAACCGGCCGCCCGCGCCGCGTCGAGCGAGTAGGCGCACAGCCCGCGGGCCACGCCCTTGCCCCCGTGCGCCGGGTCGACCATGTACCCGGCATTGGCGACGTGGCTTCCGCCGCCGCCCTGGTTCGCGTGCAGCTCCCCGGTGCCCAGCACCACGCCGTCGAGCTCCCCGCGGCCGACGGCGACGAAGGTCTGCCCCGGGGGCTGTTTGAACCACCGTTCGCGGGCCTGGTGCTCGGTGGTGTCCCGGTCCCAGGTGAAGGTCTCCCCGGCCCTGATCACGGGTTCCAGGATCCCCCAGATCGCCGGCCAGTCCGTCCCGGCGGCGGGGCGGATGTCCCAGCCCGGGTCGGTGGAATCGGTCTCTTCGCGTGTGCTCACAGCCGTCACGTTAGCAGCATGCCCGGCGCTGTGACCGGTGCCGCCCACCGGCCTATGAACCCGCGGGATTTTCAGGAGTAGTGTTTTATCGAAATGCAGTTCCGGGTGTGTTCCAGGAGGAAGGGGAAAGAATGTCGCTGATCCGCCGCGTCGCGTTCCTGTCCCTGCACACCTCCCCGATGGAGCAGCCCGGGTCCGGCGACGCCGGGGGCATGAACGTGTACATCCGTGCGCTCGCCGCGGCCCTCGCCGACACCGGCGTCGAGGTGGAGATCTTCACCCGGTCCACCTCCGCCGGCCAGGCCGCCGTCGAGCACCCCTCTCCCGGCGTCTGCGTGCACAACGTCATGGCCGGCCCGGCCCGGAAGCTGCCCAAGGAAGAACTTCCCGAACTGCTGCACAGCATGGTCGCCGAAATCGACCGCATCCGGCAGCTCCAGCCGCACGGCCGCTATGACGTGATCCATTCGCACTACTGGGTGTCCGGGGTGGCCGGGCTGGAGCTCGCCAGCCTGTGGGGACTGCCGCTCGTGCACACCATGCACACCATGGCGAAGGTCAAGAACCTGCTGCTGGTCTCCGGCGAGCAGCCCGAGCCGCGGCGGCGCGAGGACGGCGAGCAGCGGATTGTCGACGGCGCCACACGGCTGATCGCCAACACCGGCACCGAAGCGGCGGAGCTGGTCTCGCACTACCACGCGGACAATGACCACATCGATGTGGCCCCGCCGGGCGTGGACCTGGCCATCTTCACGCCGGCGTTCCGCAGCCGTGCCCGGGCCGCCCACGGGATCCCGCCGGGCCGGTTCCACCTGCTGTTCGCGGGACGGATCCAGCGCCTCAAGGGGCCGCAGATCCTCATCAAGGCCGCCGCCCTGCTCCGGAACCGGCGTCCCGACATCGACCTGCAGCTGACCATCGTCGGCGCGGTCAGCGGGGCCAAGGACTTCGACCTGAAGTCGCTGATCAGGGCCGCCGGAATGGACGACGTCGTGACCCACCATCCGCCGGTCAGCGCACCGGAGCTGGCCGGCTGGTTCCGTTCCGCCGACGTCGTGGTGATGCCGTCCTACAGCGAATCGTTCGGTCTTGTGGCGCTGGAGGCCCAGGCCTGCGGCACGCCGGTGGTCGCCACCAAGGTCGGCGGGCTGTCCCGTGCCGTTTTCGACGGCCGGACCGGGATGCTCGTGGAGGGCCACAAGGCCGCCGACTGGGCCGACGCGCTCGAAGCCCTGTATGACGACCCGGCAACCCGCGAGGACATGGGCCGCGCGGCCGCCGTGCACGCGGAGGGATTCGGCTGGCACCGAACCGCCGCGGTGACGCTGGAGAGCTACCACACGGCGTTGAGCCAGTACTTTGGAAACCTGACCATTCCGGTGGGCCACACGCCCGCACCCGGAACCATCGGCCGGTAGAAGCGGCCTGACCCACTGGCCGGCACACCCACCGCCGCCACGAGCCAAAGGACGACGATGTCTGAAACCACGATTCCCGGATCAGCCGCCACAGCAGCCGCGGGAGGCGCCGGCGCCGCGGGCGCTGCGCCGGCCGCGTCCGCGGGTGCCGCCGTCGCGCCTGCCGCGGGCGCCGCCGCCGTGCTGAGTGATCTGGAGATCGCGCAGCGGGCCACGATGCGGCCGATCGAGGAGATTGCCGCGGCCGCCGGGATCAATGCCGAGGCGCTGGACTTCCACGGCCGCTACAAGGCCAAGATCGACCCCGCCAAGCTCGCCGGTTCACCGGACGGCACTGCGTCCCGCGCCCCCGGCAAGGTGGTGCTGGTGTCGGCGATGTCCCCCACCCCGGCCGGTGAAGGCAAGTCCACCACCACAGTGGGGCTGGCGGATTCCCTGGCCCGCGCCGGCCACAAGGTGATGATCGCGCTGCGCGAACCGTCGCTCGGGCCGATCCTGGGCATGAAGGGCGGCGCCACGGGCGGCGGTTACTCCCAGGTGCTGCCGATGGACGAGATCAACCTGCACTTCACCGGCGATTTCCACGCCGTCACCTCGGCGAACAACGCCCTGATGGCCCTCGTGGACAACCACATCTACCAGGGCAACGAGCTGAACATCGACCCGCGCCGGATGACCTTCAAGCGGGTGCTGGACATGAACGACCGTTCGCTGCGCGAGGTCGTGATCGGCCTCGGCGGTCCGACGCAGGGCATCCCCCGGCAGGACGGCTTCGACATCACCGTGGCTTCCGAGATCATGGCGGTGTTCTGCCTCGCGACGGACCTCGCGGACCTCCGGGAGCGGCTGGGCCGGATCACCTTCGGGTACACCTACGACCGGCAGCCGGTCACGGTGGCCCAGCTGGGTGTCCAGGGCGCCCTGACCATGCTGCTCAAGGACGCCATCAAACCGAACCTGGTGCAGACCATCGCCGGGACCCCGGCCCTGGTCCACGGCGGACCGTTCGCGAACATCGCCCACGGCTGCAATTCCCTCATCGCCACCCAGACCGCACGCAGCCTGGCCGACATCGTCATCACCGAGGCCGGGTTCGGCGCCGACCTGGGCGCGGAAAAGTACATGGACATCAAGTCCCGCGTCGCCGACGTCGCCCCGTCCGCCGTCGTCATTGTGGCGACCGTGCGGGCCCTGAAAATGCACGGCGGCCTCCCCAAGGACCAGCTCAAGGAGCCCAACCTGGACGCGCTGGCCGCCGGCGTCGTCAATCTCCAGCGCCATGTGCGGAACGTGGAGAAGTTCGGCATCACCCCCGTCGTGGCGATCAACAAGTTCGCCACCGACACCCGGGAGGAGCTGGACTGGCTGCTGGAATGGTGCGCCGCGGAGGGCGTCCAGGCGGCCGTGGCCGATGTCTGGGGGCGAGGCGGCGGCGGTGACGGCGGCGACGAACTCGCGGCCAAGGTCGCCGCGGCCATTGAGGCGCCGCACACCTTCCGGCACCTGTACCCGCTGGAGATGTCGGTGGAGGACAAGATCCGGACGATCGTGCAGGAGATCTACGGCGCCGACGGCGTGGACTTCTCCGTCCCGGCGCTCAAGCGGCTCGCGGAGATCGAGAAGAACGGCTGGTCCGGCTTCCCGGTCTGCATGGCCAAGACCCAGTACTCCTTCAGCGACGACGCGAGCAAACTCGGCGCACCGAAGGGGTTCACCGTGCACGTCCGCGACCTTATTCCCAAGACCGGTGCAGGCTTCATCGTGGCCCTCACCGGCGCGGTCATGACGATGCCGGGGCTCCCGAAGGTCCCGGCCGCGATGCGCATGGACGTCGACGCCGAAGGCAACCCCGTCGGCCTCTTCTAACCCCCAGTTGCGCTATCACTTTTGGTTGCCATTTCCGCGGAATGGCCACCAAAAGTGATAGCGCAACGGGTCCTTGTGGATAACCGGAGCGCGGATTCTGCGTTCGGATAAGAATGGTCGGCATGCGACCACCAGCAGCCCTGCCGACGCACCTCGCCTCGGCCCCGTTCACTGTGTACGAGGCGCGGGCTGCGGCCCTGGGCAGCTCCCGGCTCCGCGCTGCCGATCTCGCGACGGCCGGCCGGTTGGTTTACCTGCCCGCCGGCTGGGAGTTTGAACTCCGGGGGCTGGCCCGTGCCCTGTCGGCCGCGACGCCGGGCGCGTGGATTTCGCACCTCACGGCCGCCGTGCTGCTGGGCCTGTGGCTTCCATCGTGGTTCCGCGGGTGCCGGGAACTGCATCTGAGCAAGCCCAAGGTTCTGCCGCCGGTCCGGCGGGCGGGTGTGGTCGGACATACCGTTCTCGCGTTCGACGACGAACTCATGGTCTGGGACGGAATCCGGATTTCAACGCCGGCCAGGACGTGGCTGGACCTTGCGCGTATCCTGCCGCTGAAGGATCTCGTCGCGGTCGGAGATCAGCTGGTGCGTCAGCCCCGCCCTGGGCTGGAGGGCCGCACGGGGCCGTGGGCGACGCTTCCCCAGCTCGCGGCAATGCTCAGACGGCATCCGAAGCTCAAGGGAATTGTGAAGGCGCGCGAGGCGCTGGAGCTCATCCGGCCCGGCTCCGACTCCGCGCCGGAAACGTTCCTGCGCCTGGCGCTGACCGAGGCCGGGCTGCCGGAGCCCGAACTGCAGCTGCGGATTGTGCCGGGCGACCCCTACTCCCCCGCTGCGGACCTCGGCTACCGGAGGCAACGGGTCGCGATCCAGTACGACGGCGGACATCACCGCACGCCCGAACAGCAGTCCCGCGACAACCGCCGCGACGAATCGTTCAACGCGGCAGGCTGGCGCTACTTCAAGTTCAACTCCGACGATCTGGCGGATGATTTCCGCGGCGCCGTCCAGCGCGTTCGGGCCGCCCTTCGCCCCGGTTAAACGCCGGTTGCCCTATCACTTGTGGAGGTCAAACCAGGGGTTTGGGCACCGAAAGTGATAGGGCAACCGGGGAGGGGTTAGCGCTCCAGGTCGCCCCGGATGAAGGCCTCGACCTTGTCGCGGGCGAGGTCGTCGTTGAACTGCTCCGGCGGGGACTTCATGAAGTAGCTCGAGGCGGAGAGCAGCGGGCCGCCGATGCCGCGGTCCAGGCCGATCTTGGCAGCGCGGATGGCGTCGATGATCACGCCGGCGGAGTTGGGCGAGTCCCAGACCTCCAGCTTGTATTCGAGCGACACCGGGGCGTCGCCGAAGTTGCGGCCCTCGAGGCGGACGAACGCCCATTTGCGGTCATCGAGCCACTGGACGTAGTCCGACGGGCCGATGTGGACGTCGCGCGGGGCGATGTCGGCCTCGACGTTGGACGTGACGGCCTGGGTCTTGGAGATCTTCTTGGACTCGAGGCGGTCGCGCTCCAGCATGTTCTTGAAGTCCATGTTGCCGCCGACGTTCAGCTGGTAGGTGCGGTCCAGGGTGACGCCGCGGTCCTCGAACAGCTTGGCCATGACCCGGTGCGTGATGGTGGCACCGATCTGGCTCTTGATGTCATCGCCCACGATCGGGACACCGGCGGCGGTGAACTTGTCCGCCCAGGCCTTGGTGCCGGCGATGAAGACCGGCAGGGCGTTGACGAAGCCCACGCCGGCGTCGATGGCGCACTGGGCGTAGTACTCCGCGGCTTCCTGCGACCCGACCGGCAGATAGCAGACCATCACGTCGACCTTGGCGTCCTTGAGGGCCTGGACGACGTCGACCGGCTCCTCCGTGGACTGCTCGATGGTCTCGAGGTAGTACTTGCCGAGACCGTCGAGGGTCGGGCCGCGCTGGACGGTGACACCGGTCGGCGGGACGTCGGCGATCTTGATGGTGTTGTTTTCGCTGGCCAGGATGGCGTCGGCCAGATCCAGGCCCACCTTCTTGCCGTCGACGTCGAACGCGGCAACGAACTGAACGTCGTTGACGTGGTACTTGCCGAACTCGACATGCATCAGCCCCGGAATCGTGGCCTTGGGGTCGGCCTCCCGGTAGTACTCGACGCCCTGGACCAGCGAGGTGGCGCAGTTACCTACGCCGACGATTGCAACACGAATCGGATGTGAAGACACGGAACTCCTTTGGGGACAACTTCATGTGCCCGGCGCGGAAGTACTCTGATGCACGACGGCGGCAGCGGGCACGGCGCCGTACGGCGCCCTTAGCATTCTAGTCAACGGCGCGGGGACCTCAGTTGTTCCCGTCCTGCCGCACCGCCCGTATGACGGGCGGTGCGGCAGGGCGGGCAGGTCGCGCGGGCGGGTCGCGCGGGCAGAACTGGCGGGCGGGAGGGGCAGGCTACTTCTGCGCCCACAGGTTGATGTCGGACTCGACGGCGAACTCGTCGATCGCCGTCAGCTCCGCGGCCGTGAAGCCGAGGTTGTTGATCGCGGCCAGGCTGTCCTCAAGCTGGCGGACGCTGGACGCGCCGACCAGGGCGGAGGTCACGGAGGTGCCCTTGCCCTGTTCGCGCAGGATCCAGGCGATGGCCATCTGCGCGAGGGTCTGCCCGCGGCCCTCGGCGATGCGGTGCAGCCCCCGCACCCGGTCCAGCTTGTCCTCGGTGATGCTGTCCTCGGCCAGGGATTTCTCCTGGGCGGCGCGTGAATCGGCCGGGATCCCGTTCAGGTAGCGGCCGGTGAGCATGCCCTGCGCCAGCGGTGAGAACGCGATCGAGCCGGCCCCCACCTGTTCCAGCGCCTCGTACAGGTTGGGGCTGCCGTTTTCGGTCCAGCGGTTCAGCATGGAGTAGCTGGGCTGGTGGATCAGCAGCGGGGTGCCGAGCTCCTTCAGGATCCGGGCGGCCTCCAGGGTCTGTTCCGGGGTGTAGGAGGAGATGCCAGCGTACAGGGCCTTTCCGGAGCGGACCGCGTGGTCCAGGGCGCCCATGGTCTCTTCCATCGGCGTCTCCGGGTCGGGCCGGTGGCTGTAGAAGATGTCGACGTAGTCCAGACCCATGCGGTTCAGCGACTGGTCCAGGCTGGCGAGCAGGTATTTGCGTGAGCCCCACTCGCCGAACGGGCCCGGCCACATGTTGTAGCCGGCCTTGGTGGAGATGATGAGCTCGTCCCGGTAGGGGGCGAAGTCGTCCTTGAGGTGCCGGCCGAAGTTGGTCTCGGCGGAGCCGGCCAGCGGACCGTAGTTGTTGGCCAGGTCGAAGTGGTTGACGCCGAGGTCGAAGGCCCGGCGCAGGATGGCGCGCTGGGTTTCGAAGGGCTTGTCGTCGCCGAAGTTGTGCCACAGGCCGAGCGAAATGGCGGGGAGCTTCAGCCCGCTGCGTCCCACGCGGCGGTAGGGCATGGAGTCATACCGGGTGTCTGCTGCAACGTAAGTCATGCGTACTGTCCTGTCCTATTTCGAGATGATGGCGGCGCTGTGGCCGGGGAGCTCGAGCTGGCGGTCCGCGAGGCGCACGCCGCCGTCGGTCGCCAGCGCGATGGTGCTGCCGGCAACGGCGAGCCGGTTCGGTTCGGCGGAGAAGTTCATCGCGACCTCCACGCTGCCGCGGCGCAGCCGGAGCCAGCGGTCGGCTTCGCTGAAGGCCACCGCGGTGTCCTCGAAGCCCAGGCCGGCGAGTTCCGGTGTCGCGCGCCTCAGCGCGATCAGCTGCCGGTACAGCTCCAGCAGCCGGGCGTGGTCGCCCTCGGCCGCTTCGGCCCAGTTGAGCCGGGAGCGGGTGAACGTCTCCGGGTCCTGCGGGTCGGGCACGACGGCGGGGTCCCAGCCCATCCGCTCGAACTCGCGGATCCGGCCCTCCGCGGTGGCCTTGCCAAGCTCCGGCTCCGGGTGCGAGGTGAAGAACTGCCACGGCGTGGTGGCGCCGTATTCCTCGCCCATGAACAGCATGGGCGTGAACGGCGAGGTCAGGGTCGCGACGGCGGCGAGCGCCAGCTGGCCGTACCCCAGGGTCTGGGACAGCCGGTCCCCGGTGGCCCGGTTGCCGATCTGGTCGTGGTTCTGGCTGCAGACCACCAGCGCCGCCGGGTGGACCAGACCGGTGTTGATGGGCCGGCCGTGGTGGCGCCCGCGGAAGCTGGAGTAGCTGCCGTCGTGGAAGTAGCCGTCCACCAGGACCTTGGCGAGGGCCTCGAGGGATTCGAAGTCGGCGTAGTAGCCGGTGGCCTCCCCGCTGACGTTGACGTGCACGGCGTGGTGGAAATCGTCGCTCCACTGCCCGGCCAGGCCGTGGCCGTTGAGGTTCCGCGGGTAGAGCAGCCTCGGGTCGTTGAGGTCCGACTCGGCGATCATCGTCGCGGGACGGCCGGTTTCGGCGGACACTTCGTCCGCGAGCGCACCGAACTCCTCTAGCAGGTGGACCGCGCGCTCGTCCTTGAAGGCGTGCACGGCATCAAGCCGCAGCCCGTCCACGTGGTAGTCGCGCAGCCACATCGCGGCGTTCTCGAGGATGTAGCTACGCACCGTGTCGGAGCCGGGGCCGTCGAGGTTCACCGAGTCGCCCCAGGTGTTGCCCTCCCCCGACTTCAGGTACGGCCCGAACCGGGAGAGGTAGTTCCCGCTGGGGCCGAGGTGGTTGTAGACGACGTCCTGGATGACGCCGAGCCCGGCGGCATGGGCGGCGTCCACGAAGCGCTGGTACGCGGCGGGTCCGCCGTAGCCTTCGTGCACGGCGTACCAGAGGACGCCGTCGTAGCCCCAGTTGTGGGTGCCGTTGAAGCCGTTCACCGGCAGCAGCTCGACAAAATCGATGCCGAGATCCACCAGGTAGTCGAGCTTCCCGATGGCCGCGTCCAGCGTGCCCTCGGGGGTGAAGGTCCCCAGGTGCAGCTCGTAGATCACGGCCCCCTGCAGCCCGCGGCCCTGCCACTGCCCGTCCGCCCACTCGTGGCTGCCGGCGTCGAACGTGCGCGACAGCGAGTGGACACCCTCGGGCTGCCGCCGGGACCTAGGGTCCGGCAGCGGGGTGGTGTCCCCGTCGAGCAGGTAGCCGTAGTCGACGTCCCCGGAGGCCGGGGCCTCCGGGGCGGTCCACCACCCGTCAGTACCGGCGTCAGTAGCGGCCCCGACGCCGGTCCGCCGGGTCATCGGGTAGTGCCGGCCGTCGGCCAGCAGCGTCACGGTGCCCGCTTCCGGCGCCCAGAGGTCGAAGCGTTCATTTCCGTTCGCGAGCAAAGTGATCACAGCTTTCCGTCTATCGGTGGGTCAATCAGTGCTTGGCGGGGACCAGCAGGGCAACCGGGTAGCTGGCCAGGATGGCGGCCACCTCCACGGCGCCCGGGCCGAAGGTGGCGCCCGTCAGTTCGTCGGTCATGGCGCTGTCCAGCTCGATGGCGGTGTCCCGCCAGCCGCCCTGCTGCTCCAGTCCCCGGGGCAGCCGGGTCGCCAGCGTGACGGCCCCGGTGCCTGCGGCACCGACCCGGTCGAAGCCGACCAGGTGCCCGGCGGCCGAGCCGGTTGCCGCCACGGGGCGGTAGCCCGTGAACAGCTCCGGGCGGTCGCGGCGCAGGCGCAGCGCCCGCGAGGTGACCAGGAGTTTCGCCGCGTCATCGGTGTACGACGCCGGGCGGTCACCGGCGTCGAGCGCGGCCAGGGCCGTGCGCCGCGCACCGTAGTCGAACGGCCGCCGGTTGTCCGGATCCGTCAGCGAGCGGTCCCAGAACTCGGTGCCCTGGTACACGTCCGGGACCCCGGGCATGGTCAGCTGCACCAGCTTGGCGCCCAGCGAGTTGACGGCCCCGTACGGCGCCAGGAGGTCCACGAAGGACTCCAGTTCCGCCCGGACGTCGGCGTTGTCGAACGCAGCGTCGACGGCGGCGGCCAGCTTCTCTTCGAAACCGGCATCCGGGTCCAGCCAGTCGGTCGAGTTGCCGGCCTCCCGGGCCGCCTTCTGCGCGTAGGACTGCAGCCGGTCCCGGTCCGCGGGCCAGGCGCCGGCGATGGCCTGCCACAGCAGGTTGGCGAGCGGCCCGTCGGGCAGCGGCGCCAGTTCCTGCAGCCGGGCCAGGGTGGCCCGCCATTGCGAGGCCATCTCGGCGAGCACGGAGATCCGGGCCCGGGTGTCCTCGCTGCGTTTGGTGTCGTGCGTGCTCAGCGTCGTCATGGACAGCGGAAGCTCGGCCTGCCGCCGGGCCATCCGATGGTGGAACTCGTCCGGGTCGACCGAGAATTCGGTGGGATCGGCCCCGACTTCCGTCAGGGTCCCCAGCCGGGTGTAGCGGAAGAACGCGGTGTCCTCCACGCCCTTGGCCATGACCATGCCGGAGGTCTGCTGGAAGCGGCGTCCCAGCTCGGCGTCCGGCTCCGGGCCGGCGTCAAGCAACAGGGGCAGCAGCAGCCCGACGGCGTCGGCCAGCTCAGGGCGGCGGCGGACGGCTAGTTCGCACGCCTCCTTCAGGACATCCGCACCCTCGGGCAGGTAGCTGCGGTATACCGGGAAGGCGGCGATGATTTCGGACAGGGCATCGGCGGCCGCTTCGACCGAGAGCCCCGTTCCGGACGGCACCAGCCGGGCCAGCCGGAGCATCTCGGAGTGGAGGATCCCGTCCGTGATCCGGCGCTTGGTGCCCCGGATCATCTCCTCATAGTCCGCCGCCTGGCCGCCGCGCAGCTCGGTGTCGAGCGCATCGAGGGTCTCCTGCCCGGCGGGGTCGACGAAGAGCCGGTCCACGTCCGCGAGGGCGTCGTAGCCGGTGGTCCCCTCGCAGTCGAAGCCCGCCGGGAGCACCTCCCCCGGTTCCAGGATCTTCTCGATCAGCAGGTAGCTGCCGCCGGTGACCTCGCGGAGCCGGCGTAGGTAGCCCTCCGGATCGGCCAGGCCGTCCGGGTGGTCGATCCGCACGCCGTCGACCAGCCCGTCGCGGAACCAGCGGACGATCTCGGCGTGGGCCTCGTCGAAGACCTCCGGGATCTCGACCCGGATGCCGGCAAGGCTGTTAACGGCGAAGAACCTGCGGTAGTTCAGCTCGTTGTCGGCCCGGCGCCAGCCGACCAGCTCGTAGTGCTGCCGGTCGTGGACCTCGCGGGGATCATCCCCCTCGGTGTAGCTGCCCTCGGCCAGCGGGAAGCGGTGGTCGTAGTACCGCAGCTCCCCGTCCTTGATTTCCAGCGCCTCAACGTCGGCGTCCGATCCCAGCACGGGGATCCTGATCCGGCCGCCGCCGAAGTCCCAGTCGACGTCGAACGCCGGGGCGTAGCGGGACTGCTGTCCCTCCTTGAGCAGGGACCACCACCACGGGTTCTGCACGGGGGTTGCGACGCCGACATGGTTGGGCACGATGTCGACGAGCACACCCATCCCGGCGTCCCGTGCTGCCCGTGACGCGGCGGTCAGGCCCTCGGCGCCGCCCCGGTCGGGGTCGATTGCGGAGGGGTCGGTGACGTCATAGCCGTGGTCCGAGCCCTTCTCCGCGGTCAGGATCGGCGAGAGGTAGATCCAGTCCACGCCGAGTGACTTCAGGTAGGGCACGGTCTCGGCAGCATCCTGGAGGGTGAAGCCGGGCCGGATCTGAAGCCGGTAGGTGGAGACCGGGGTCCTCATTTGGCGGGCCCCTTCGAATCCTTCGGCTTCCCGGCCGGCTTCTTCCGGACAGCCCCCTTGGCCGACGGTGCCTTGGCCTTAGCGGCGGCGGCCTTGGCGGCAGCGGCCTCCTCGGCAGCCGCAGCCTCGGCGGCCTCGAGCTCGGCGGCAGCCGCTGCCGAACCCTCTTCCTCGTGCTCGGCCATCACGGCCAGCGACGCGGCAGCGGAGTAGTCCACTTCCACCTCGGGGCCGGAGTGCGCGCGGAGCACCACCATCGACTTGGCAGCGAGCCCGATCACCGAGCCGGCCTTAAGCGGTTCCGCGGTGTCGGCCTGATCCGAGGTGTCCACCAGGACGTCCCAGAACTTGGAGTATTCCTCGGCCGGCAGCTCAAAGTCCACGTCGTCGTCGTGGGCGTTGAAAGCGAGCAGGAAGCTGTCGTCGGTGATCCGGCGGCCGCGGGAGTCCTGCTCCTGGATGCCGTGCCCGTTGTAGAACACACCGATGGTCCGGCCGAAGCCGCTGTCCCAGTCCTCCGGGAGCATTTCGGTGCCGTCCGTTTTCAGCCAGACGATGTCCGGCAGCTTCTCTCCTTCACCGCGGCGTACCGGGCGGCCGTCGAAGAACCGGCTGCGCCGGAACGTCGGGTGGTCGTGGCGGATCTTGTTGACGACGGCGGTGAACTCAACCAGCGGCTGGTCCATCGCGTCCCAGTGGATCCAGCTCAGCTCGGAGTCCTGGCAGTAGGTGTTGTTGTTGCCCTGCTGGGTGCGGCCGAGCTCGTCGCCGTGCAGGAGCATCGGGACACCCTGCGAGAGCAGCAGGGTGGCGATGAAGTTGCGCTGCTGCCGGGCCCGCAGGGTCAGCACGCGGTCGTCGTCGGTGTCACCCTCTGCGCCGCAGTTCCAGGACCGGTTGTGCGATTCGCCGTCGTTGTTGCCCTCGCCGTTGGCGTCGTTGTGCTTCTCGTTGTAGGACACCAGGTCGCGCATGGTGAAGCCGTCGTGGGCCGTGACGAAGTTGATCGAGGCGACCGGGCGCCGCGCCGAGCTTTCGTAGAGGTCCGCGGAGCCGGTCAGGCGGGACGCGAACTCGCCCAGGGTGGACGGCTCGCCGCGCCAGAAGTCGCGGACCGTATCGCGGTATTTGCCGTTCCACTCGGTCCACTGCGGCGGGAAGTTGCCCACCTGGTAGCCGCCCGGGCCGATGTCCCAGGGTTCGGCGATGAGCTTGACCTGGGAAACGATCGGGTCCTGCTGGATGAGTTCGAAGAAGGTGGAGAGCTTGTCGACGTCGTAGAACTCGCGGGCGAGCGTGGAGGCGAGGTCGAAGCGGAAGCCGTCGACGTGCATTTCCGTAACCCAGTAGCGCAGGGAGTCCATCAGCAGCTGGAGGGAGTGCGGGTGCCGGACGTTGAGGGAGTTTCCGGTGCCGGTGTAGTCCATGTAGTGCTTCAGGTCGTCGTCGACGAGGCGGTAGTAGGCCTGGTTGTCGATGCCCTTGAAGGACAGGGTGGGGCCGAGGTGGTTGCCTTCCGCGGTGTGGTTGTAGACCACGTCCAGGATCACTTCGATGCCGGCCTTGTGCAGCTCGCGGACCATGGCCTTGAATTCCTGGACCTGGTGCCCGACGTCGCCGGAGGAGCTGTAGGTGTTCTGCGGGGCGAAGAAGCCGATGGTGTTGTAGCCCCAGTAGTTGGTGAGGCCCTTCTCCTCCAGCGTGCCGTCGTTGACAAACTGGTGCACGGGCATGAGCTCGATCGCGGTGACGCCGAGCTTCTTCAGGTGGTCAATCACAGCCGGGTGCGAGACTCCGGCGTACGTGCCGCGCTGGTCTTCGGGGACCTCCGGGTGGAGCTCGGTCAGGCCCTTGACGTGGGCCTCGTAGATGACCGATTCGTGATACGGGATCCGGAGCTGGCGGTCGCCGTCCCATTCGAAGAACGGGTTGATGACCACGCCGTGCATGGTGTGCGGCGCCGAGTCGCTGTCGTTGCGGGAATCGGGGTCGCCGAACTCGTAGGTGAACAGCGCCGGGTCCCAGTCGATCTGGCCCTGGACGGCCTTGGCGTAGGGGTCCATCAGCAGCTTGTTCGGGTTGAAGCGGTTGCCGTTCTCGGGCTCGTACGGGCCGTGGACGCGGTAGCCGTACTTCTGGCCGGGCTGGATGTGCGGCAGGTAGCAGTGCCACACATAGCCGTCCACTTCGGTCAGTTCGATGCGTGTCTCGGACAGATCATCAGCAAGGATACAAAGCTCCACCCGTTCTGCGCGTTCGCTGAACAGGGCAAAGTTGGTGCCGGTGCCGTCAAAGGTGGCTCCCAGCGGGTATGCCGTTCCGGGCCAGACTTCCATGTGTACTCCTCGTGCGTGGCGAAAATTCTCTAGACAGACAAAAAATTCTCTAGACAGACTACTGGTAAGTAGGTTTACTAATTGACTCGGCGCACTCGGTGCGCGCGTTTGTTACAGCTTGGCGATGACCTCCCGCACGGATTGCGCGACGTCCGACGCCGTCACCGGCCCGCCGTCCGAGGCGAGGCTTCCGGCCCGGCCGTGGACGCTGGCGGCCAGCGCCGCGATGGCGGCCCAGCGGTCATCGGCGCGGATCCCGAGGGAAGTGAAGGTGCCGGGGGCTCCGGCCAGCTGCGCGAGCAGGGCCCCCAGGATGCCGGCCAGCACGTCCCCGCTGCCGGCCGTTGCCAGCCACGGGGTCGCGTCGGCCTGGCTGAAGACGGCCCCCGAGGGAGCGGCCACGAGCGTCGTGGCGCCCTTGAGGAGGACGGTGGCCCCGGTCAGTTCGCTGGCCCGCCGGGCGGCAGCGAGCGTGGCGCCCTCCACTCCGGGGCGGCCTGGGGCGGCGCCGTAGCGGGCCAGCAGGGTTTCCAGCTCGCCGGCGTGGGGTGTCAGGACGAAGTGCGGGGCGAGGCTCCGGGGCAGGGCCGGCAGCGCCCCGGCGTCGGCCACGACGGGAAGCCCGGTGGCCGCGGCGTCGGCCACGCGTTCGAGCTGCTCGTGGGCGTGCTCGTCGATCCCCGGTCCCAGCAGCCAGGCCTGGACGTGGGCGTCCGCGGCGGTGCCGGAGCTGCACACGACTTCCGGGCAGGACCGGCGGACCAGGTCGGCGACGTCGGGGGGGCCGAGGTATCGCACCATGCCCACGCCGGCGGCCAGCGCGCCGCGGCAGGCCAGCACCGCGGCGCCGGGGTACTGCTGCGAGCCGGCCACGACGCCGAGGACGCCGCGGGAGTACTTGTGGGAGCGCCGCTCGGGGCGGGGCAGGAGCGCGGCGAGGTCCGCGGACTGCAGCCGGCGCAGGGCCGGATCCGGCAGGGCAGCCTCGATCCCGATCGGGATCACCTGCACCCGCCCGGCGTAGTCCGCTCCGGGATCGGCCAGCAGCCCGGCCTTGGCGGCGCCGAACGTCACGGTCAGCTCCGCGCGGAGCACAGGGAGATTGGCTTCGCCGGTGTCGGCGTCCACCCCGCTGGGGATGTCGCAGGCCACCACGAGCCCGGGCCGGGCGCTGCCCAGCGACTCGATCAGTTCGGCGGCAGCGCCGCGGAGCCCGCCCTGCGCGCCCGTGCCGAGGACCGCGTCGAGGACGACGCCGGACGCCGCGGCGGCTGCCGCGGCGCCTGCGACGTTCCCGTGGGTCAGGCGGATCACCCGGCCGCCGGCCTTTTCGAAGGCCTGCAGCCCTTCCGGGTGCGCCTCCCCCGCGGTGAGCACCGCCGTCGTCCGCATGCCGCGGCCGGCCAGCATGGCGCCCGCGAACAGCCCGTCCCCGCCGTTGTTGCCCTTGCCGGCGAGCACGGTGACGCTGGCGCCGTAGAGGCGCTCCCCGCGGTCACGGAGTTCGCGGACCACCGCGTTGGCCAGCCCGTGGGCGGCCCGCTGCATGAGAACAGCGCCCGCACCGTTTTGCAGATAGGGCTTTTCAGCCGCCCGTATCTGGGTTCCGGTGTAGGCGCTGATCATCGTTTCAGTCCGTTCGCGGTGCAGTCGCTGGGGGAAGTGCGGCGTGGTTCGTCGCTGGTGACGCTCAGCCTTCGGCGATGACGGTCGCCGTGGCGATGCCGCCGTCGTGGCTCATGGACAGGTGCCAGCGTTTGACGCCTTTCGACTCGGCCACGGCCAGGACGGTGCCCTTGACCTGGACGGTGGGCCCGTTCTGGTCCAGCCCGATCCAGCAGTCCTGCCAGTTCATGCCGGCCGGAGCGCCGAGGACTTTGGCCACTGCCTCCTTGGCGGCGAACCGGGCCGCCAGGGAGCGGGTGTTCAGTTCGCGCTCCGCGGGGACGAACAGCCTGTCGCGCAACCCGGGGGTGCGCTCCAGCTGCCGGCCGAACCGTTCAATGTCTACGACGTCTACGCCAATGCCAACAATCATGGCGTTATTCTACGGTGACGCTCTTGGCCAGGTTGCGAGGCTGGTCCACGTCGTAACCCTTGGCGGATGCCAGGGCGAGGGCGAAAATCTGCAGCGGCACGGTGCTGAGCAGCGGGGCCAGCAGCGTGGGGGTCTCCGGGATGTAGAAGACGTGCTCGGCGTAGGCCTTGACGGCCTCGTCGCCTTCTTCCGCGATGACGATCGTCTTGGCGCCGCGGGCCCGGACTTCCTGGATGTTGGAGACGACCTTGGCGTGCAGCGAGTCGCGGCCCCGGGGCGAGGGAACCACGACGAAGACCGGCTGGCCCTCCTCGATCAGCGCGATCGGGCCGTGCTTGAGCTCACCGGCGGCGAAGCCCTCGGCGTGGATGTAGGCGAGCTCCTTGAGCTTGAGCGCGCCCTCCATCGCGACCGGGAAGCCGACGTGGCGGCCCAGGAACAGCACGGACTTGGCGTCGGCCATGGACTGGCCGAGCTCCTTGATCTGGGCCTCGTTGTCGAGGATCCGCTGGATCTTGGCCGGGATCTTGTTCAGGTCCGCGAGGATGTCCTTGATCTCGCCCTGGAACTTGTTGCCGCGCAGCTGGGCCAGGTAGAGGCCCAGGAGGTAGGCGGCGGTGATCTGCGCCAGGAAGGCCTTGGTGGAGGCGACGGCGATTTCCGGGCCCGCGTGGGTGTAGAGCACGGCGTCGGATTCACGCGGGATGGTGGAGCCGTTGGTGTTGCAGATCGAGACCGTCTTGGCGCCCTGTTCCTTGGCGTAGCGGACTGCCATCAAGGTGTCCATGGTCTCCCCGGACTGGGAGATCGAGACGATCAGGGTGTTCTCGTCCACGATCGGGTCGCGGTAGCGGAACTCGTGGGAGAGCTCCACCTCGGTGGGGATCCGGCACCAGTGCTCGATCGCGTACTTGGCGACCTGTCCGGCGTAGGCGGAGGTGCCGCACGCCAGGACGATGATCTTGTCCACGTTCTTGAGCAGCTGCGGATCAATCCGGAGCTCATCCAGGGTCAGTTTGCCGTTGATGTCGGAGCGGCCCAGCAGGGTCTGCAGCACGGCGTCCGGCTGGTCGTGGATTTCCTTTTCCATGAAGGACGGGAAGCCGCCCTTTTCCGCCGAGGCCGGGTCCCAGTTGACGTGGTATTCCTTGCCTTCGGCCGGGGCGCCGTAGAAGTCCGTGATTTCCACCAGGTCGGCGGTGATGGTGACGATCTGGTCCTGGCCGAGTTCGACGGCGCGGCGGGTGTAGTCGATAAAGCCCGAGACGTCGGAGCCGAGGAAGTTCTCGCCGTCGCCGAGGCCGACGACGAGCGGGGAGTTGCGGCGGGCCGCCACGACGACGTCGGGCTGGTCCGCGTGGATGGCGAGGAGGGTGAAGGCGCCTTCGAGGCGCTGGCAGGCCAGCTGCATGGCTTTGGTCAGGTCGCCCTTGGACGAGCCGTGGACCTTGTTGCGGTAGATGTCGCCCAGCAGCGCGGCGGCGACCTCGGTGTCGGTCTCGGACTTGAAGACCACACCCTTGCGCACGAGCTCCAGCTTGAGCTCGGCAAAGTTTTCGATGATGCCGTTGTGGATCACCGCGAGCTTGCCGTCATCCGCGAGGTGCGGGTGGGCGTTCTGGTCGGTCGGTCCGCCGTGGGTCGCCCAGCGGGTGTGACCGATGCCGGTCAGCGATTCGGGCAGAGGGTTGGCCTCGAGTTCGGCGATCAGGTTGCTCAGTTTGCCTGACTTCTTGCGGGACGAAATGGTTCCGTCAGCCACCACGGCGATGCCTGCAGAGTCGTAGCCCCGGTACTCCAGGCGCCGCAGTCCCTCAAGGACAACGTCCAGGGCATTGTGTCCAGTATTTACCCGGCCAGCGGAGTGGCCCACATATCCAACGATTCCACACATGGACCCAAGCCTAGCGGGTTTCCCGGACAGAGGACGTAGGACCAGCGGCCATTACACGCCGTCCGGGGCCCGGGCGGGGCGCGTCTGCTGCTCGGACAGGTCGGCCCATTTCGCTCTCGGCCCGGCGGAGGGCAGAATCTCTATAGTGACTTTGCAACGCAATGAAGCGAACGGCGACGGCGTCTCCCCGTTCGTGGAGCTGGACCGGCAGACCTGGTCCCGGCTCGCTGCCCAGATGGAGCAGCCCCTCAACGAGGAGGACGTACTCCGTCTCCGCGGCCTTGGCGATCCCCTGGACATGAAGGAAGTCCGCGAGGTCTACCTCCCGCTGTCCCGGCTGCTGCACCTGTACGTCGAGGCGGCAGGCCAGCTTCATGCGGCAACCACCACCTTCCTGGGCGAGCAGACCCAGCGCACACCGTTCGTGATCGGCGTCGCCGGTTCGGTGGCCGTCGGCAAGTCCACCATCGCCCGCGTGCTCCGCGAGATGCTCCGCCGCTGGCCCGGAACCCCCAATGTTGAGCTCATCACCACCGACGGCTTCCTGTATCCGCTGGCGGAACTCAAGCGCCGCCAGCTGCTGGAGCGCAAGGGCTTCCCCGAGTCCTATGACCGCCGCGCCCTTCTCCGGTTTGTGAGCGAGATCAAGGGCGGCGCCGAGGAAGTCCGGGCGCCCTGGTACTCCCACGTGACCTATGACATCGTCCCGGGCAAGGAAGTGGTGGTGCGTCGCCCCGACGTGCTGATCGTCGAGGGGCTGAACGTCCTGGCACCGGCCCGGCCGCGGCACGACGGCCGGCAGGGCCTGGCACTGAGTGACTTCTTCGATTTTTCCATCTATGTTGATGCCAAAACGTCCTACATAGAGGAGTGGTACGTGGACCGCTTCCGCAAACTCCGGACCACCGCCTTCGCGCAGCCCGAGTCCTACTTCCACCGCTACGCGACGCTCTCGGACGCCGAGGCGGAGCAGACCGCCCGCGAGATCTGGAAGCGCATCAACGAACCGAACCTGGAGGAGAACGTCCTCCCGACCCGCGGCCGCGCGCAGCTGGTCCTCACCAAGGACGCCGACCACTCCATCCGCCGCATGCTGCTCCGCAAGGTCTAGCACACGTGTGCTACGACGGGTCCTCTGAGCATCCGGCCGGGCCGGACGCCGTCCCCGGCCCGCCCAGCCGGCGGGCCTTCAGCCGCCTGCTGCTGGCAGGCTCGGGCCTTGCAGCCCTGAGCGCCTGCTCCCCGGGAGAGGCCCGCCCGACTGCCTCCGCCGCGGCCTCCCCGTCCACGACGACGGCAGGCACCTCCGCGACGGCCTCCGCCTTGGCAACACCCTCCGCCGAGCCCCTGCCGGACAGTCCCGCCGCGACAGCGCCGGCTGACACGCCGCCGGCCCCGGAGCCCTCCGCTGCCGCGCCTGCAGCCAAGCACTCGCTCACCGACCCGGCGAGCCCCTGGGTGGTCGTGAACAAGCACCGGCCGCTCTCCCCCGCAGGCTATGTACCGGCCGACCTGGTCCAGCCGCGGGTGCGTCTGGCCACCTCCGGCGAATCGGCCCTGCTCAACAGCACGACGGCGGGCGCGGCGGAGAAGATGTTCGCGGCGGCCGCCGCGGCCGGCGTCGTCATCACCCTCGCAAGCGGTTACCGCTCCTTCAACACCCAGATCGCCACCTACAACCGGTGGGTGAAGGCGGAGGGGCAGGCCGCGGCGGACACCGCCTCCGCACGGCCCGGCTATTCGGAGCACCAGACCGGCTGGTCCTTCGACATCGGCGACGGCAGCGGACGGGACAGCTTCACCCCCGCGTTCGCCAATCAGCCGGCAGCAGTCTGGGTGAAGGCCAACGCCCACCTGTTCGGCTTTGTGGTGCGCTACCCGTGGATGTTCCATGAGATTACCGGCTATTACTACGAACCCTGGCACCTGCGCTACGTCGGCGTGGAGACGGCGGGCGAGATGAACGCCCGGGGCATCGCCACCCTCGAGGAGTACTTCGGACTGGAACCGGCACCGGGTTACTTGTAGGACTGCGCCGTTCGGACGCAAGCCCGCGGTGGGCTCCGCTTCTGGCCGTGTACATTGTCCGCATGGGGGATACCGGGGACGGCCGCGTGCGCGAGGAAATCGAAGCCATCGTGGGGCGTATTGCCGCGCTGGCGTATGCCGATGAGCGGCCTGGCAGGAGTGGCGCCGACGCGGATCTGGCAGTCGAACTCGGCGCTGCACTTGCATTCCTGCCACAACTCGGGCTCCGCACCCTCCGTGCCCTGGAAAAGGACCTCACCCGGCCGGAGCGCCTCGCAACCGGGGGAACCCAGGGCCGGGAGCAGTCGGGCGAACCAGGCGTGGCCAGGTTCCTCGTCCGAGTGTGTTCGCAGACCCATGGCCCGTACAGCTCTCCGCGCTCCGCTCACGCCATCGAGGCGTCACTGCTGGACCTGCTGATGTTGCGGGACGTCCGGCTCGCTCATGGCAGCAACATGTACCACCGGTGCTTGGACGGCGTCAAAGCCATCCTCGGCCTCGGCCCAGAAGACAGTCTGGCGGAACACGGCGTCGCCCGATACGGTGCCCGCGGCATAGTTTCACTGCTGCACATTTCAGTGTCTTTGGCAGACCTGCAGTTCAGCCAAACATCGGCCCACATCACGCCCCGGATGGGTTACGCAGGATTGGACGCTCACGCGGATGCCTTGGACGACTGCCACTTCATGACGGCCGCCTTCGCCCGCTGGATCTTGAAGACCGACCCCTCCCCTGCCAAGCTCGCGGCCCTGGCCGCCAACGGACGGCTGGCCGAGTATGGGATATCACCGGCCGAGCTGGATCCGGAGAAACTTCGGGCGGAGCTCGCCAAGGTGGACGTTGCCGCGGTGGCCGGATCCCTGCCCGACGTCGACGCTGGAAGTTTCCACGCCGGGCACGTCGGCAGCGGCACCTCGGAGCGGCGTCAGCGGCGCCGGCCCGACCTATCAGAGCTCGACGACGGCGGAAGGGGAAGTTTTGTCGTCGCTATCCCGCCGACTGCACGCATTCCCGCTACGGCCGGAGACGCCTTCGAGAAACACATTTCCCGCCGGGAAGCCAACGTCGTCATCCGTCGGCTGAGCGCCGCGGCGTGGGCTGCCTGTCCGCTCGCCCTTGTCGGCCTTTACCTTTGGATGGCGTGGCCGGCGTTGGGGGAACTACTGGCAGGACCCGGAAGCGCCGGGTGGACCGGACTTTTTGTCTTTGTCCTTACCGCCGCCCTGGGCGGAGGCCTGATCGCCATGGGGATCTCGTCCTGGCTGGAGCTTCGGGTCAGCGGGTTTTTCCAGGTGGCCCGCGAGCTGACCCGCTACACGGTGCTGCAGGGCCGGCGGGACAGGGAATTTCTCCGGGCCCTGCGTGTTCTTCGCCCCGGCCTGTTTGACCGCTCGGCGACGGCAGGCCTGCCACGGCTCTTCACTGTTTGTTTCGACGAGGAAGGAGCACTGCTGCTTGGAGGCCACACGCAGCCGTTTGTAGTTGCAGCGTTTCACTGGCTTCATGTGCGCCAGATTTTCGCGGAACCGCCTGTCCGCGGCCGCAAGTCCAAGCGCGGTCACGGCCAGCGGGTGGTCCTCGTGGTTCGGAAGGACGGCAGGGATGTCGAGCTGAAGTTCCCCCTCGAACGCGCCAAGGTTGCCTGGACCACACGCACATTTTTGGAAGCTGACCCCGTCAAGGCAGCACTGGCGCTCCTGCAGGGGATGCGGACACTCAGCTCGCTTGCCGGCCCGGGCATGTCCCGGTCAGGGATACGACAAATGAACCCTGAGACGAAGGAACGCATGCACTTGTTGTTGCGTCAGGACGCAGTGCTGGAAGGCACGGACTATGAAAACGAGGCGTTGGAGTACGAACAGCGGTCTCGGCCTCCGCTGGCACCGGCGGCTTCGGCCTTCCTCCGCTACCGCCGGAGTCAGATAACCCGCGGGGTTGTCGTGATAGCGCTCCTGTGCGCAGCGGTCGGCCCGTTGCTTCTTATGTTGATTCTGCGGTAGGACCCCGGGGCGGACCTCCCGCCACGCCCGCCGACATAACCCGGCGGTCACGTCGTGCTAACGGCGTTGGGATAGCTTGGGGACATGTTGACAGGATTCAAGAGTTTCATTCTCAAAGGCAACGTCGTCGACCTTGCCGTCGCCGTCGTCATCGGCGCCGCCTTCGGCGCCGTGGTCACGGCACTCGTTCAAAGTGTCCTCATGCCCTTCATCTCAGGCCTGGTGGGCGCGCCCAACTTCGACAGCTTCGCCGTCGTCACCCTGAACGGCAATGACATCATGTTCGGGGTGCTGCTGACGGCGATCGTGAACTTTCTCCTGGTCGCGGCCGCCATCTACTTCGTGGTTGTTGTGCCCATGAACCACATGATCGAACGGCGCAACCGCCGCCTCGGCATCAACACGGGCGTCAAGGAAGAGGCCGCCGAGGATCCGCAGATCGCCCTGCTGACAGAAATCCGCGACTCCCTGCACCAGCGCCAGCTGTAGTCCACGCAATCCGGACACTATGCCCCCGACACATTGGGCAACCAACGCGTAAGCGACGGAACGGCCCGTCTCGAAAGACGGGCCGTTCCGTTGTTTAAGCGCGCGCAGATTTACACGCATTCTAAGGCGCGTGTCGCCCTACTAATGCCCGGAGGCCTATTAGGCTCATTTCACCGCCACCCCAACCGGGGAAGCCGCCAAATAATGCCTGCGGATTTATCGGGACGGGTCTATAACTCTCTGGAAGGCTTTTTTCTATGAAACTTCGTGCGCAGTTGAGGTCAATTGACGTTGAGCGGGTGATTCTCGTCCCCATCATGGCACTTTTGTTGTGTTGGGCGATCGTCGCACTATTTTGGGGTGGGAATCGCGAGTCGTCGTCTGTTCTCATCTCTGCGCTGTACCTGAGCTATCAGGTGCTGTTGACCGTCTTCTATGTCCTGTTGGTCTTCTTCCTACTCACGAGGAACCCCGCGAGTGCCCGGAGCGGCCGGATTGTGCCGAAGGTCGCTTCCTACTTGGGGACTTTCCTGCCTTTCCTGTTTGCGTTTGCAGGTGGTTCAGAAGTTTCCGAGGGATTGGCTCTATTTGCGGTGGGGCTGATGGTTGTGGGAATGTCGTTCACTGTCTACTCCCTGAACACGCTGGGTAAAAGCTTCGGCGTGGAACCCCAAGTGAGAACGCTCGTGCAGCACGGACCCTACCGGCTCATCCGCAACCCACTTTACGTCGGAGAGATGGTGACTCTGACCGGCGCAGTATGCTTCGATCCCACGTTGCTGAAGACGGCAATTCTTTTGACACTCGGCGTAATTCAGGCATATCGAGCAATCCAGGAGGAGCAGCTACTGGAGGAGAAATTGCCCCAATATGCGGCTTACAAGCTGCGAACTAAGAGATTTGTGCCCGGTCTGTTCTGACCGTGTGGCTGCCAGCGGCAAGTGGCGGCATCCGCACTTAGGTGCTTTGTCGCCCTCGTAATCCGGGCCAACCCCTCACGGGGAGTTCGTCCTTTGGCTAGCTTTCCTTTGGGCCACCTATGTCAGCAACTTCCGTCTCGCAGTAGTGTAGCGAGTTGCTGATTGCTCTGCGCGCGCATCAGTCCGCTACGAGCTCCAGTGCCAGCTCGGTCCGGACCACCTGCGCCAGACGGTCAGCGACGGCCTGGGCGGTCTCCTGCGATGCAGCCTCGACCATGACGCGCACCACCGGTTCGGTGCCGGAGGGTCGCAGGAGCACACGGCCGGTGTCGCCCAGCTCGGCTTCGGCGAGGGCAACGGCTGCGGCCAGGGTTGCGTCGCCGGTGACCCTGCTGCGGTCCACGCCCCTGACGTTGATCAGGACTTGCGGAAGCTTGGTCATGACCTTGGCCAGCTCCTTCAGAGGACGGCCCGTGAGGGCGACCTGGGCGGCGATCTGCAGACCGGTGAGGACGCCGTCGCCCGTGGTGGCGTGGTCGGCGAAGATCACGTGGCCGGACTGCTCGCCGCCGAGGTTGAATCCGCCTTCGCGCATGCCTTCTAGGACGTAGCGGTCGCCCACGCCGGTCTCTCGCAGGCTGATGCCGGCCTGGCGCAGTGCGATCTTGAGTCCGAGGTTGCTCATCACGGTCGCCACGAGGACATCGTCCTTGAGTTTGCCCGAGGCTTTCAACGCCACGGCGAGGATGGCCATGATCTCATCGCCGTCAACGACGTTTCCTTCGTGGTCCACTGCGAGGCAGCGGTCCGCGTCACCGTCGTGCGCGATGCCCAGGTCGGCGCCGTGCGCCAGGACTGCCTCGGCCAGCGGGCCCAGATGAGTGGACCCGACACCGTCGTTGATGTTGAGGCCGTCCGGTTCGGCGCCGATCACAATGACGTCGGCTCCGGCGTCCTTGAAGACCTGCGGGGAACAGCCGCTCGCCGCGCCGTGGGCGCAGTCCAGCACGACCCTGAGACCGTCGAGGCGGTGCGGAAGAGTGCCGAGCAGGTGGACGATATAGCGGTCCTCGGCGTCGGAGAACCGCTGGATCCGGCCGACGTCGCCGCCGACCGGGCGGCGCGGCTCTTGACCGAGCTGCGCCTCGATGGCGTTTTCCACGTCGTCGGGAAGCTTCTGGCCGCCGCGGGCAAAGAACTTGATGCCGTTGTCCGGGGCGGGATTGTGCGAGGCGGAGATCATCACGCCGAAGTCCGCGTCCAGGTCTGCAACCAGATAGGCCGCAGCAGGGGTGGGCAGCACGCCGGCGTCATAGACGTCGATCCCGGAGCTGGACAGCCCCGCCTCCACGGCAGCCGCAATGAACTCACCGCTCGCGCGGGGGTCGCGGGCCACCACGGCACGAGGCCGTGTCCCGCTGGTATTGCGGTCATGGCCAAGCACAACGGCGGCGGCCTGGGCCAGCTGCATCGCCAGTTCGGCCGTCAGCAGGCCGTTCGCCAAACCCCGGACACCATCTGTTCCAAATAATCTAGACATCGGGTCAAGTTTAGACGATGAGGTCGTCGCTTCCGGTCCATGACCACGTGGCGGACCCGCGGCGCCGCTGATACCCCAGTGTTCGCGCTGGTTAAAACGCGAAAGCCCGCCCCGCCACAAAGGGCGGAACGGGCTTTCGTGCAAGCGCCGGGGGCGCCTCGAAGCGGGATTAACGCTTCGAGTACTGCTGAGCCTTACGGGCCTTCTTGAGACCAGCCTTCTTGCGCTCGATGACGCGGGCGTCACGACGCAGGTAACCGGCCTTCTTCAGGGTGGCGCGGTTGTTTTCGGTGTCGATCTCGTTCAGCGAACGGGCGATGCCGAGGCGCAGGGCACCGGCTTGGCCGGAGATGCCGCCACCGTGGATGCGGGCGATAACGTCGTAGGCGCCGTCAAGATCGAGGATCTTGAAGGGCTCGTTGACGTCCTGCTGGTGCAGCTTGTTCGGGAAGTAGTTGGCCAGCTCGCGGCCGTTGATGATCCACTTGCCGGTGCCGGGCACGATGCGAACGCGTGCGACGGCTTCCTTGCGACGGCCAACTGCTGCGCCGGCAACCGTGAGGGCCGGGCGTTCCTTCTTGGGCGCTTCTGCTTCCGCAGGACCGCTTTCCGAGGTGTAGCTGGTCAGGTTTTCCTCAGCCACAACGGCCTCGGTGGTCTCTTCGTTCTGAGCCACGATTCTCCTTGTATAGATAAGTTGTTGGTGGCCAGGACTACTGGGCGACCTGGGTGATTTCGTACGTCTTGGGCTGCTGGGCGGCGTGGGGGTGCTCGGCACCCTTGTAGACCTTCAGCTTGCCCAGCTGCTGTGCAGCGAGGGAGTTCTTCGGGAGCATGCCCTTGATGGCCTTCTCCACGGCGCGGACCGGGTTGGATTCCAGCAGCTCCGCGTAGGTGACGGAGGTCAGGCCGCCCGGGTAACCGGAGTGGCGGTAAGCGCGCTTCTGCTCCAGCTTGGCGCCGGTGAGGGCGACCTTCTCAGCGTTGATGATGATGACGAAGTCGCCCATGTCCATGTGGGACGCAAAGGTGGCCTTGTGCTTGCCGCGCAGCAGGATTGCGGTCTGGCTCGCGAGACGACCAAGGACAACGTCTGTGGCGTCAATGACGTGCCACTGGCGGTTGATATCGCCGGGCTTCGGGGTGTACGTACGCACGGTGTTTGCCTCGTTCTTGTTCTGGCGTTCTTGTTTTAGGCGTCACGCGAAGGTGCACCTACTATCTATGCGCTACCGGAACAGAGGTGAGGGCTCTATGTAACCAGTCGTCCAGAGTCTCGAATGTGCACGTTGGGTAGTCATCCTGCAACCGGATCCCCAGCGGGCACGCATCATCGAGAAGGACACGCACAACGACTACCAATAATAGCGGACGACGTGTCGCTGGGTCAAAATGGGGTATCCGGATGCATTCTGCCCGCCGCCGGCGCACCGCATCCTGGAGGAACCGTGTTCGACACCGCCGCCGCTGGCTCCACATCGCCGCTCTTTATTGCCGGGGTCGGGCTGGCCGGCGCGTGCCTGGGACTCATTGCCGACGCCCTGGTCCGGCGGGCACTCCCCCAGCTGGCCGGCAAGGCCACCACCCGGCTGATGATTACGACGGCGGCTGTCACCTTTTTACTCTCGGCCCTGCTGGCCTGGCGCTTCGGGAGCGCAGCAGAGCTTTCCGCCTACGTACTACTTGGTATTTTCGCCGTTCCGCTGGCCCGGATCGACATCGTGCACCATTTGCTGCCGAACCGGCTCGTTGGGCCCCTTTTGGGGGCCGGCCTTTCACTTCTGGCGTTCGCCGCCCTGGCTCAAGGGGCTGCGGTTGACCTCTATCGCGGAGTCGCAGGGTCCGTAATCTTGTTCGTCTTTTACTTAATTCTTGCCCTGACCAGCCGAAACGGCCTCGGAATGGGCGATGTGAAGCTCGCTGCACCACTTGGACTGTACTTAGGCTACCTAGGCTGGTCGCAGGTGTTCTATGGAGGGGCCTTTGCCTTCGTCCTCGGCGGCGTTGCCTCGGTCTTCGTCGTGCTGAAAAACCGTGAAAACAAGCCGAAAGAGGTGGCCTACGGCCCCTCGATGCTGGCCGCCGTGTTCGCTGTCATCCTGCTCATGCCGTAACTCCAGTCACTGCAGTATCTCTGCTCCCATTGGTAAGTAAGCGCATCAATACAAGTAGTGCGCCCCAAGAGTTATCAGGAAACTGAGTACACCGCCGAGTGGTCGCAAGTAGAGCCACCTTTTCCATCCAAAAAACTCGGGTATTCCGATTCATTGCTGTGCCGTTAATCGCCATGTAACTGTTGTCCCAACGGAACTCCGGGGGGTTTAGCAACAGGGGATTTGCTGGAATTCCGTTTCCCAATCAAAACTCTGGAAAAGGAACTTCAAAATGACTGGTCTCATGGTTTCAATGCTGGCTTTCGTCGCCGGCGTTAAGAATAAACTCGAATCGAATGAAAGGGGTGCGACGATGGTGGAATACGGCATCATGGTCGCCCTCATCGCCGTTATCGTCATCGTCGCTGTCGGGCCGCTTGGTATTCGTATCGCAGCGATGTTCACCAACGTCACCAATGGCCTCCCCCCCGCCGGCCCGTAGACGACCTCGGAGCAGTGTTTGGCGGCGGAGCTTTATCTCCGCCGCCAAACCCATTATTTGAGAAGTATTGAGCCGAGCTGGGGAGCAGCGCTATGAACACGAAGCATAAAGAGCGCGGCGCAGTAGCCGTTGAGATGGCCATGATCTTGCCGCTATTGCTGCTGATCGTCGTCGGGACCATCGAGTTTGGTCGCGTTCTGAATGTCCAGGTCTCCATGACACAGGCTGCACGGGAAGGCGCCCGCTACGCAGCAATTCATTACAAGGACACAAGCGGCTTTGATGTAACGGCGAAGACCCTTGCGGCTGCCCCAGCGCTCACAGGACTTCCTGTCACGGTGACAAATGATGCCGCCGGCTGCGGTGAGGGTCTAAACGTCACCGTCAGAACCAGCGTCTCCTTGACGTCGCTTACGGGTTTCCTGGATGCCGGTCTGTTCGGCTCCCCGGGCATGTTTCCGATAGCACTGTCCGGAGTAGGAGTCATGCGATGCGGCGGTTAGCCCAACCTATCGATCGAATTCATAGTTCAGGCACGGTTGGCAAAGATGAAGAACGAGGTGCGGCCACCGTTCTCGTGGCAATTCTCCTTGTTGCCCTCTTGGGATTCGCTGCTTTGGCAGTGGACGTGGGTGCTATGTATGCCGAAAAGGCCCAGTTGCAAAACGGCGCAGACTCTGCAGCCCTGGCCGTTGCGAATCAATGCGCCAAGGGCGCCTGTGGCGATGCCACTGCAACTGGGAATGTCTTCGCGAACAATAATGCCAATGACGGGAAAAGTTCCGCGGCAGTTACCTTCCCTGGCAGCGCTACCGTCCGCGTGGTGACCACAGCCCGTGCTGCCGGCGCTTCAACTGACGGATTCCCTTTGTTCTTCGCCAGATTAATGGGATTCAATTCAGCGAGCATTGGAGCCACGGCGGAGGCGAAATGGGGCGCCCCATCCGAAGCCACCACCCTGCCATGGACCGTCAGCGAATGCATCTTCAAAAGCTACCTGAGTCCGTCCCAGTTGAGCGAGTTCAATGCCACTAAGACGTTCACCGGTAATCCGATCCCCACGCACATTCTCCTACGCTATGACTCAAATGCTACGGCCTACCCGGGTTGCGACGGCTACAACCCTGGAGGCTTCGGTTGGCTCGCTTTGGACACGGGATGCTCGGCAAACATCAACCTCGCTAATTTCGAAGTTGGAAGTGATCCCGGCAACAATTTGCCGAATGTGTGTTCCTCCATGCCGAGCACGATCAAAAATGAACCGGTCATGATCCCTGTTTACTCTTCCGCCGTTGCCAACGGCAGTAACACCAAATACACCCTGGTGGGATTTCTTGCCTTCCAAGTGACTGGATATAAGTTCAGCGGAAGTGTCGAAAGCCTCGATCCTCTGGCCCCGTCCTGCACAGGCAACTGCCGCGGTATTCAGGGCTACTTCACTCGCTTCGTCTCCATGGCTGAAGGACTGGCGACGACTACAACGACGCCGAATTATGGGAGCTCTGTTGTCTATCTCTCTGAGTAAACGCAGCTCAGCCTGGGCGAATCACCACTAACGACTATCGAAGGAGCAACCGAAGTGAAGTCACGCCTACTGGGAGGCATCGCGGCTTTAGTATTGGCCGTTGTTGGAGCCATCATGTTGTTCGTCTACGTGCAAGGCGCGGCCAACCGCGCACAAGCCGGGCTGGAACCGGTCAATGTCTTGGTTGTTCAAGAGTCAATACCCGCCGGCACCAGGACGTCAGAACTGGGCAGCAGGGTTCGCTCTCAAGCAATTCCTAAGACGGCAGTTCCTGACGGGGCGTTGGACACGCTCAGCCAGAAGGAAGGTACGGTCACCGCCGTCGATCTTCAACCAGGCGAGCAGCTCCTCGCTTCCCGCCTCATTGATCCTCGCGAACTGGTGCCAGGCACTGTGCCCGTGCCCGACGGGCTGGAAGAAGTTACTCTTCTCCTGGCACCTGAACGTCTCCTGGGCGGCAGGATCGAAGCCGGAGATACCGTCACCGTGTACGCCTCGTTCAAGTCTGAAGACGGGGCGCCGGATGCTGGTGTCCCGCCGGAGTTGAAAGGCTGGAAGCAGTCAACTGGCCTGCTGTTCCAGGACGTACTGGTTACAGCCGTACAGAAGGCCGCCGCAGAGACTAAGAACTCGGCCGGAGCCGAAACCGGCGTGGAAATGCCCAACGGGTCAGCATTCGTTACCGTCGCAAGGACTGACGCTGACGCGGCCAAGCTGGTCTTCGGCGCTGAATTTGGCACCTTGTGGCTGTCCAAGCAAACCCCCACATCTACCAAGAACGATCCTCCGGTCACCACCTTTGGAGGGCTGTACTGATGAGCCGCTTCGTCGCAATCACAGCAGTAAGGGATTTCGAAGGCCGAGTCCGTCAAGCCATCTCGGGCGCTCTCCATGGCGAACTCCAAACGCTCTCCCCTGACATGTTGAAGGGCGGACCCGACGACGTCTTCAAACAACTGAACGGCGCGCCGCCCGAGGTACTTATCCTTGGACCAGGCGTTTCTCCCGACGACGCCCTCAAGCTGGCTACGGTCTTCGACCTACAGTTCCCAGAAGTCAGTCTCCTGTTGGTCGCCGAACCCAGCCCCGAGCTCGTGCTTCGGGCCATGCATGCGGGCATACGCGACGTGGTGACCTCTGAAATAGGGGTGAACGACCTCCGGGTTCTGTTGGAGCGGTCATGCCTGGCATCTGCCAGCCGACGCCGCGGTATGGCAGCGGCCCCGGAATCCGGCCAGGAACGGGGACGAGTCATTGCCGTTATGTCTCCCAAAGGCGGGGTTGGGAAAACCACCGTCGCCACGAACCTGGCCATTGGGTTGGGCAAGATTGCCCCCATGGGCGTAGTTATCGTGGACCTGGATTTGCAGTTCGGCGACGTCGCTTCGGGGTTGCTGCTGGAACCTGAGCATTCGATCACCGATGCAGTGCACGGCGCCGCCGCCCAGGATTCCATGGTGCTGAAGGCTTACCTGACTGTCCACCCAGCCGGCATCTACGCATTGTGCGCACCGCGAACCCCGGCGGAATCGGATTACATCACGGCAGAGCACGTAACTCGTCTGATCAATCAGCTGGCAAGCGAGTTCAAGTATGTCGTCGTGGATACGGCGCCCGGACTGGGCGAACACTGCCTTGCAACCCTGGAGCAGGCCACCGATGGAGTATGGGTTTGCGGCATGGACGTTCCCAGCATCCGCGGCCTCCACAAGTGTTTTGCCGTCCTCCGAGAGCTGCAGTTGCTGCCGCAGGGGCGGCATACAGTTCTCAATTTCGCCGATCGAAAAAGCGGCATTTCAGTTCAGGATGTCGAGGCCACCATTGGTGTGCCCATTGATGCCGTCATTCCACGCTCCCGAACCCTGCCATTCTCCACCAACCGAGGAGTGCCCGTGCTGCAAAGCAATTCGAGGGAACCGGCTTCCAAAGGACTCAAGAAGCTCGTGGACCGCTTCGATCCGCAATGGGTCGCTTCGACGCAACACAAACTTCACCGCAGGGCGGTAGTTTCATGAAACTGTCAGCCCGGCTCTCCCGGACGCAGACTGAGATCGATCCTCACACGCCCGCCGCCTCTGATACTGCACAGGGGGATCCGGCGGGCGCGGTACCAATCGATATTGCGCCCATTCAGGCCGTCCGCCTGACAAAGTCATCAGGGATTTCTCTCGGAGGGGCCCCTGTCCAACCCACTGTGGACGCTTTGGCCGGATTGAAGCAGCGCGCCGCCTTGGCCTTGTTTGAACGTATGGGCACACGTTTTGGTGATACGTCGTCGTCAGAGGAGGAACTGAGGGCCAGTGCTGTGGAAGAGTTGTCCGCAGTCATTGACCTGGAGAAAGTACCGCTCTCTCCCGAAGAACGTCGGCGCCTTATTAGGGAGATCGCCGACGAGGTGATGGGCTATGGACCCCTTCAGCGGTTGCTTGAGGACCCCTCGGTCACAGAAATCATGGTCAATCGGTTCGACCAGATTTATGTTGAACGGAACGGTCACCTCTCCTTGACGAGGCTGCAATTCAGCTCGGACGACCACTTGCGTAAGGTCATTGAGCGGATTGTCTCCCGCGTTGGCCGGCGCATCGACGAGTCCTCACCATTGGTGGATGCACGGCTTGAAGATGGGTCCCGGGTAAACGCAATTATTCCGCCCTTGGCCGTCAATGGACCGACGCTGACCATACGAAAGTTCAGTCACGTGCCGTTGACCGTGCAGAACCTAATTGAGTGGGGCTCGATTACACCTGAGATGGCCGAACTGTTGAGCGCGTGTGTGAGAGCACGACTCAATATTATTGTCTCCGGCGGTACCGGTACCGGAAAGACAACGCTGCTGAACGTTCTGTCCTCATTCATCCCGGAAGAGGACCGGATAGTCACGATAGAAGACGCAGTGGAGCTACAACTACAACAGGAGCACGTCGTGCGTCTGGAAAGCCGGCCACCCAATATTGAGGGCAAAGGGGCCGTTGGCATTCGCGAGCTCGTCCGCAACTCGCTGCGTATGCGCCCCGATCGCATCATCGTCGGCGAAGTTCGTGGTGGCGAGTCGCTGGATATGCTCCAGGCAATGAACACCGGCCACGATGGCTCATTGTCCACCGTGCACGCCAATTCGCCGCGTGACGCAATCGCACGCTTGGAGACCCTGGTACTCATGGCCGGAATGGATCTGCCGCTTCGTGCCATCCGCGAACAAGTGTCGTCCGCCGTGGATCTATTGGTTCAGGTGACACGCCTCCGAGACGGGACGAGGCGCGTGACCAACGTAACCGAAGTGCAGGGCATGGAAGGCGATATAGTCACACTCCAGGACGCGTTCGTCTTCGACTACGCTGCCGGAATGGACCAGCAGGGACGCTTTTTGGGTAAGCCTATTCCTACGGGAATTAGACCCCGATTCTTGGACCGTTTCGCCGAGCTTGGTATCTACGTATCGCCGGCAGTATTCGGTCCGACGATGGCGCCTCAAGGGAGGCGATAGCGCATGGATTCGCCCATTCTCTTTATTGTCGCCACAGCTTTTTGCCTCAGTGCATTCATATTACTGATCGTTGTTGTATTAAAGCCCCGCTACTCCGGCATACCAATCGAACGGAGACGACCTGACTCGCAGCCGGACCAGACCTCGCTGGGAAAGGTCTCACAGACAGCCGTCGCTGCGATGGGTGGAGTCCTCGGGGATTCGGGCGGTCCGTACAACCGGACGGTGCTCTACAACGCAGGGGTGAAGACGGATCCAGCGACGTTTACTGTCATGGTTGCTGTCGCGTCGTTTGTCGGTGGAATTCTTAGTGCGCTTCTTAGCAACGGTTTCATTGGCATCTTGATGGCCGTTGCGGGTCCTTTCCTGGTCAAAATTGGCCTATCCGTGATGACTGACAAACGTCGCGGAAAATTCGAAGCTCAGCTCACTGACACCATCCAAATGCTAATTGGTGGGTTGCGTGTGGGGCATAGCATCATGCGTTCGATTGAAGCCGCGGCAACTGAGGCCGACGCCCCAACGTCCGAGGAGCTGACACGAATCGGGAACGAAGTCCGTATTGGCAAGGACGCCCACCTGGCTCTTGACGAAGCGGCCCAACGCATGGACAGCGAAGACTTCCAGTGGATCGGTCAAGCCATTCAAATTAACCGTGAGGTCGGCGGCGATCTCGCGGAAGTGCTGGAGCAAGTCGCCGGCACCATCCGCGAACGCAGCGAGATCAAGGGGCAGGTACGGGCTCTAAGCGGCGAGGGCAAGATGTCCGCATACATCCTGATGGCCATGCCCGTTGTCGTCGCCATCATGATTAGCGTTATCAACCCCGGATACACGGATGTATTTTTCACCGAGCCTCTGGGTGTAGCAATGGTCGTCGCGAGTCTAATCATGTTTATCGTTGGCGGATTCTGGATGAGCCGCATCGTGAAGATCAAGTTCTAGGGAAGGCCATCATGACCGCATTTGAATGGCTTATCATCGCCACGGTTGTCCTGCCGTTTTCTTATCTTGCCTGGGCGTTCCTCACGGCGGACCGGAAGGCACTTCTGGCCGTCCAAACGAACCTTGGAAAAGGCCTGAGCCAGAACGGGAGCGTCAACGTTCTCCGACCTCCGGCCCTTCTGGAGTTCTCGAAAAGACTGACCCCTGCAGGCTATGTTGCCAAGCTGGACCGCTGGCTATCCCTCGCGGGCCGTCCCCAATCCATTCCGCTGGAAAAATTGACTGTAGCCAAGCCCTCGCTCGCCTTAGTCGGCGCGTTCATCGGTTTCTTCCTATTCAGTGGCGATCCGTCGCCTAAGAACCTTGGCGTCAGCTTGTTTCTGACTGTTTTCTTTTACTTCCTCCCCGATCTTCTGCTCTACAACAAGGGGATTAAGCGCCAGGAGGAAATCGAACTGGAGCTGCCCAACACCTTGGATCAGATGCTAATTTCAGTGGAGGCCGGGCTGGGCTTTGAAACGGCAATGGCCAGGGCTGGACAGAATGGGAAGGGCCCCCTGGCGCAGGAACTGATGCGCACACTCCAGGACATCCAGGTCGGACGGCCGCGGCACGAAGCATATCAGGCCCTGGCCGACCGCTCCTCAGTGCAGGAGCTCCGAAGCTTCGTCCGCGCTGTCGTTCAAGCCGATAAGTATGGTATCGGCATAGCAAAGGTCCTTCGGACACAAGCCAAACAAGCGCGCGTCAGACGCCGGCAACGGGCAGAGGAAAAGGCAATGAAACTTCCCGTGAAAATCCTATTTCCACTTCTCCTTTTCATTTTCCCCGTGCTTTTCATAGTTTTGCTCGGACCTGCGGTTATAAACATAATCGCGGCCTTCAGCTAACAGACACTGCCCACCGCGCAACCAAGCGCCCGAAATACTGGACTCCCTCGGTCCCCAGAACCGAGGGGGTCCTCTAAGGACCGGGCCCCCTCTGACCCAGAGCAGAGGGGGTCCTCCAAAGCCGGACCCCCTCGGACCCCAGAATCCGAGGGGGTCCTTTTGTGTCCAGTGACTTCGCCCAGCTCAAGCGCAGATTAGGTGCAGAAAACATACAGGATATGTGCAGATTGGGAAGCCTTGGCACAGGATGAGGCAAGGAGCGTAACTTCGGGCGAATCACGTTGCTAGCTTTCTGGCAGAGCTGGTATCTGGCCAGCTTCCCTTCGCTCGCTCAGGAGTCCACAATGCTTGCTCTTTACACCAACCTGTCCCTCCGCCTCCGCCGCGATGAGAAAGGCGCCACCGCCGTGGAATACGGCATCATGGTTGCCCTCATCGCCGTTGTCATCATCGTCGCCGTAACCACCCTGGGCGGATCATTGAACGACATGTTCGAAGCCGTGGATTGCCAGATCAAGGGCGGAACTTACGCCGCGAGCGTCTGCACCCCGAAGGCAACAACACCCTAGTCCCCCGCTAGACCCTAGTTGAGTTGCCGGGTGGTTGAAGGTCTTGGGACCTTCAACCACCCGGATTTGTTAGACCCAAGCGCCGCGGGAGGCCACAGCATGGCGGACAAATCAGAACGAGGAGCTGTCGCAGTTGAGTTTGCAATTCTGGCTCCTGTCCTGATCATGATGTTGCTCGGCATCATGGAATTCGGCCGCGCTTACAACGCACAGATCACACTCTCCAACGCTGCCCGTGAAGGTGTGCGAGTGATGGCCATTAACAACAGTCAATCCGCAGCCAAAGCTGCTGCTAGTAGTTCCGCCGTTGCACTCAACCCGGGGCTCAAGTCGGAAAAGATTGTCTTCAAGTATCAAACGACGCCCGCGACGACGCCAGTGCCCACAGCCTGTGCACCAAACGTCCAGGTCACTGTGACGATTGACTACACTCTCACCACCATGACGGGAATCGCCGGCCCGTTTGCCATGAAGGGCATGGGGACTATGCAATGCGGCGGATAACAGCGCCGGCGGACAGGGAGCGTGGCGGCATCGCGGTTCTGGTCGCCATGCTGATGGTGGTTCTACTCGGCTTCGCAGCCATCGCCATCGATGTCGGAAAGCTTTACTCGGAGCGAGCCCAACTGCAGAATGGCTCTGACGCGGCTGCCCTGATGGTGGCACAAAAATGCGCCAAGAACGCAGCTGACGAAAACTGCTCCACCGCTGCCCCCCTCGCAGCCGGTCTGGCCAACGGAAACGCCGTGGATGGACAGAGCGGCGTAAAGTCCATCGCCTTGGACAAGACCGGCCGCACGGTCACCGTCACAACCGGCGCGAAGGAAACCGGGAGCGCTCCGAATACTGTCTCGCTCTTCTTCGCCAAGGCGCTGGGAATCGCCAGCGCTGAAGTCACTGCGACATCGTCCGTGCGCTGGGGAAGCCCCGTTGAGGGCACTACACCGTTCCCCTTGGCATTATCGATCTGCCAGGTCTCGGGTATGGTGGGCGGCGCAGCGCAGCTGCTGCAGAACCACACCACGAACGCCAATGCCGATTGTCCCTTGGGCCCGGCCGGCAAGACGGTGCCCGGCGGCTTTGCCTGGATTGTTCAAAGCACCGGGCAGTGCGGGGGCGTGGTAAACCTTGCCATCAACCAAAGCGGCAGCGACACCGGCAATGACGGACCGTCGAATTGCGATGCGATTCTAACCAAATGGGCTGGCGAACTCGCGTTAGGCAAGCCCGTCACAGTCTTGCTCCCTGTCTACGAGGACGTCAGCGGCACGGGGTCCGGCGCCTCCTACGATCTGCTGGCCTTCGCCTCCCTTAGCGTCCAAGGCTGGGCTTTTAGTGGCGCCGATAAGCTGCCGCTGGTCTATAACAACAAATCCTCTGATAAATCCTTGGACTGCACGGGCAATTGCCGGGGCATCATCGGCAAATTCGTCAACTACGTCTCCTTGTCCGACGGCTACAAACTCGGCCCGGTCAGCCCATATGGTGCCACCGTCGTCGAATTGGCCAGCTAAATCCATGAAGTTCAGCATTTCTATACCCCTCAGGAGCAGTTCGTGAAGTCTCGGTTATTGGCAGGGGTGGCGGCAGTGGTCCTCGCCATCGTGGGGGCCATGCTTGTGATGTCCTACGCGCAGGGGGCCGACCAACGGGCCGTCAAAAACCTTGAGCCTGTGAGCGTCTTGGTCGTTAAGACGGCGATTCCTGCAGGAACAGCGGTGGAAGGCATGAGCGCTTCGCTGGCGACCGAACAGTTGCCCGCAGCGGCCGTTTCCGCCTCTTCGCTCAAGTCGCTCGATGATTACAAGGGCAAAGTCGCCTCCGTAGACCTCATTCCCGGCGAGCAGCTGGTGAAGGAGCGCCTGGTCGAACGCGAAGACCTCAAGAGTGGAGGGTCCGTGGACATCCCGGCGGGCCTGCAGGAGGTCTCCTTTCAGCTGGAACCTCAGCGTGTTGTCGGTGGACGAATCGCTCCGGGTGATCACGTCGGAATCTTCATCAATCTCAAGGAGGGCGGCCTCGAAGCCAGGCCGGAAAAGCAAACGACACAGCTGTCCATCCACAAAGTCTTGGTCACTTCCGTCCAGCGCGCTCCCGCCGCTACCCCCTCCCCGCAACCAACCGCGGATGGTTCGACTCCAGCGGAGGACACGTCACTACCCACCGGGTCGCTGCTCCTTACCGTTGCCGTTAATGATGTCGATGCGACGAAGATTGTCTACGCCTCGGAGTTCACGGACTCTGCCAGCATCTGGCTGAGCAAGGAACCGCTCAACGCCACCGACAGTGGCAAGCCTGGCATCATGATGAAACCCGAGGTCTACAAGTGAGCCGCTTCGTCCTGATCACACCGAACGCCGACTTCGACCACCGCCTGCGTCGGGCGGTGGCGGGCGGGCTCCACGGCGAAGTGCAGACCTTCCTCACGAATGTTTTGCCCGCCGGCCCCTACGACCTGTTCGCCCAACTGAACCAGGAACGCCCGGAGGTTCTCATCCTGGGTCCCGATGTGCCGGTCGACGAGGCCCTGCGTCTCGCCATGGTGCTCGACGTCCAGGCCCCGGACCTGACGGTTCTTCTGGTCAGTGAGCCTGATCCTGATTTCATCCTGCAGGCCATGCGCGCCGGCGTCCGGGACATCCTCAGCCCCTCGGCCGATCCGGACCAAATGAGGGTCCTTTTGGAGCATGCCTGCCAGTCCTTCGCCAACCGTCACCGGACCGAGCCCTCCCAGCACGCGGACAGCGGCAAAGGCACCGTGATCGGGGTCTTCTCACCCAAGGGCGGCGTCGGAAAGACCACGATCGCGACCAATGTGGCCGTGGGCCTGGGCAAGATCGCGCCCATGAGCGTGGTGATCGTGGACCTGGACCTGCAGTTCGGCGACGTCGCCTCGGGGCTTTACCTCAATCCAGTGCATACAGTCACCGATGCCGTCTCCCCAGCCGCCAGCCAGGACACCCTTGTCCTGAAGGCCTTTCTGACCGTCCACCCCGCCAGCATCTACGCCCTGTGCGCACCGGTCAGCCCGGTTGAGGCCGATTTCATCACCCCAGAACAGATCACCCGATTGCTGGAGCAGTTGGCGGATGAGTTTCAGTACGTGGTGGTCGACACCGCTCCCGGGCTGCCCGAAATCGGGCTGGCCGCGATGGAGGCCTGCACCGATGTGGTGTGGGTGAGCGCCATGGACATCCCCAGCGTCCGCGGTCTGCGCTCCGGTCTCGATATCCTCCGGCAGCTGGACATCATGCCGGAAGGAAGGCACGTAGTGCTCAATATGGCCGACCCCAAGTGCGGTCTCTCCGTCCAGGACGTCGAGTCCAGTATCGGCGCCCCCGTGGACGTCAGCGTCCCGCGCTCCCGCACCGTCGCGTTGTCCACCAACCGTGGTGTTCCCGTTCTGCAGGAGTCCCGAAGGGACCCTGCGGTAAAGGGTCTCAACCAGCTCGTGGAGCGCTTCAGCCCCGCCGGTCGCTCAAAAATTCAGCGCAAGGCCCACCGGCGGGTGGTGGTCTAGGTGAAACTCTCCGAACGCATCCAGGCGGCGCAGGAAAAGAGCCAGCCAGCAGCGACTCCTGCTCGGAAGATGGCCACCGCTTCCGTGGCCCCCGCCGGGGCTTCCCCAGCTCCGCGGCTGCCGGCCCCAACAACTGCGCCGTCGATACGCCGCGAAAAGCCGGCGACACTCGCAAGACCGGCACCAACGCAGGGGGCTTCCGCGCAGACAGACGGCTTCCAGCCCAAAACCCACCAGCCTGTGGACGCTTTCGCGGCGATCAAGCAGCGTGCCGCGACGGCGCTGTTCGAAAAGATGGGCGCGCGCTTCAACGACTCAGCCATTACCGAGGGTGAGCTTCGCAGCACGGCCCGGGAGGAGCTCATCCGCATTATCGACGGGGAGCAAGTCCCGCTGACAGCGGACGAGCGTTCCCGGCTGGTTCGGGACGTGGCCGACGACGTGCTCGGATACGGCCCGCTACAGAGACTCCTTGACGATTCAGACGTCACCGAAATCATGGTGAACCGGATGGACCAGATCTACGTGGAACGCAAGGGCCAGCTCACGCTCACCGAATCCAGGTTCAGCTCCGAGGACCACCTGCGCAAGGTCATCGAGCGCATCGTGTCCAAGGTGGGCCGGCGCATCGATGAGTCCTCGCCCCTGGTGGACGCGCGCCTGGAAGACGGCTCCCGCGTCAACGCCGTCATCCCGCCGCTGGCCGTCGGCGGCTCCTCGCTGACCATCCGTAAGTTCAGCAAGGTCCCGCTGACAGTCCGGAACCTGATCGAGTTCGGCACGCTCACCCCGGAGATGGCCGAGCTGCTCAATGCGTGTGTAAAGGCCAAGCTGAACATCATAGTGTCCGGCGGTACAGGTACGGGCAAGACCACACTGCTCAATGTCTTGTCCTCGTTCCTTCCCGCCAACGAGCGCATCGTGACCATCGAGGACGCCGTCGAGCTCCAGATCCAGCAGGCCCACGTGGTGCGGCTGGAAAGCCGGCCGCCGAACACCGAGGGCAAGGGCGAGGTCACCATCCGCGAACTGCTGCGCAACTCGCTCCGTATGCGTCCGGACCGGATCGTGGTGGGTGAGGTCCGCGGCGGCGAATCGCTGGACATGCTCCAGGCCATGAACACCGGCCACGACGGCTCGCTCTCCACGGTGCACTCCAACTCACCGCGCGACGCCGTCGCCCGTCTGGAAACGCTGGTGCTCATGGCCGGCATGGATCTTCCGCTGCGGGCCATCCGCGAACAGATCGCCTCCGCCGTCAACCTGATCATCCAGATTTCCCGGCTCCGGGACGGCACCCGGCGCATCACCCACGTCACCGAAGTCCAGGGCATGGAAGGTGACATCGTCACCCTCCAGGACGCCTTCGTCTTCGACTATTCCGCCGGCGTTGACCAGCACGGTCGTTTCCTGGGGACCCCGGTGCCCACCGGGATCCGTCCGCGGTTCATTGACCGCTTTGAAGATCTGGGGATCCACGTGTCGGCCGGCGTCTTCGGCGCGCCCGTGGCCCCGACCGGAAAGAACTGACATTCATGGTCCTGGCACTCAGCGTCATCCTTGTGGTCGCCGCGGCCTCCCTGGCCGGAGCGACGGTGTTCATCCCCCGCACCCCCACCGTGCCGCTGGACCGCCGTCGGCCCTTCAGGACCGAAGCGGACTCGCAGCTGACCCGCTTCGCGGGGTCCGCGGTCGACGCAATTGACGGCTTCCTGGCCAAGCGGAACGTCCGGTTCTTCAACCGGGAAGCCCTTGAGAACGCCGGCCTGCGCCTAAGCCAGGCCGACTTCCTGTTCCTGGTCCTGATCGGCGCCTTCGTGGGCGGCCTTCTGGGCCTCGTCGTGGCCGGTCCCCTCCTGGGGATCCTGCTGGTGCTGGCGGCGCCCCTAGTGGGCCACGTCGTCCTGGGTTTCCTCTCGGGCAAAAGACGGGCGAAGTTCGACCAGCAGTTGGGCGACACCTTACAGCTGCTCTCCGGCAGCCTGCGCGCCGGGCACAGTATTCTGCGTGCCATCGACGCTGCCGCCACCGAGTCCCAGGCCCCCACGTCCGAGGAGATGCGGCGGGTAATCTCGGAAACCAGCCTGGGAAGGGATCTGCTGGTCTCGCTGAACGACACTGCGGAGCGGATGAAAAACGAGGACTTCATCTGGATCTCCCAGGCCATCCAGATCAACCGCGAAGTGGGCGGGAACCTAGCTGAAGTGATGGACCAGGTCAACGAAACCATCCGTGAACGCAGCGAAATCAAGGGCCACATCAAGTCCCTCGCTGCGGAAGGTAAGTTCTCCGCCTACATCCTGATGGCGCTGCCGATCGGCATCGTGGCCATGCTGATGCTGGTCACCCCCGGCTACATGGACAAGATGTTCACCACGCTCTTGGGCGGAATCCTGCTGGTGGCCTCCGGCATCCTGATGACCATCGGCGGTCTCTGGATGCGCAAGATCATTGACCTGAAGTTCTGAGTCGGCCATGAGTCCCCTGATTCTCCTCGCTCTCCTCCTGATCTGCCTGCCGCTCGGCTACCTGGCGTGGACCTTGTTGTCCTCGGACAAGAAAGGCCAGATGGTGGCCCGGGACATCCTCGCCCGGGGGCACAGTGTCGAGGAGGAAGACAAGCGGGCGGGTACCGGCTTCATCGAGAAGATCGGGTACCGCCTGACGCCGGCCGCCTATGTGCTGAAACTCGATCACCTGCTGTCCCTCGCTGGCCGTCCGGCAAACCTCCCGCTGGGGCGGCTGCTGGCGGCCAAACCTGCGCTGGGTCTACTGGGCGGGTTGCTCGGACTCTTTCTCAGTTCCATCGGATCAACGCCGATCATGAAGCTGACCGGGATCTTCGTCGTGGTCCTGGGCTACTTCATCCCGGACCTGATGCTCTACAGCAAGGGCCAGGAGCGGCAGAAGGCCATGCAGCTGGAGCTCGCCAATACCCTGGACCAGATGCTGATTTCCGTGGAGGCCGGCCTCGGCTTCGAGGGGGCAATGGCCCGCGCCGGCGAGAACGGCAAGGGCCCGCTGGCCGAGGAGCTGGTCCGCACCCTGCAGGACATGCAGGTGGGCCGCAGCCGCCGCGAGTCCTACCTCGCCCTCGCCGAACGCACCAACATCCCCGAACTCCGGAGCTTCGTCCAGGCCGTGGTGCAGGCGGACACCTACGGTATCGCCATCAGCCGGGTCCTGCGCGTCCAGGCCAAGGTGATGCGCGTCAAGCGCCGGCAGCGGGCCGAGGAGAAAGCTATGAAGCTCCCGGTGATGATCCTGTTTCCGCTGCTCTTCTTTATCTTTCCTGTCCTCTTCATCGCCATCCTGGGCCCTGCCGTCATCAACACCATCGAGACTTTCAGCGGCCAATAGTGCCCGGCCACCGGGACGATCGGCCCGCTTGGGGAACCCTCAGGAAGCCACCGGGATAGCGCAAGGGTTTGCGCAGGATCCTCCGAAGCCTCGGGCAGCAGCCGGGGCAGGCAGTAGCGTGGACACATGTCCTTTCTCGGAGCTCCAGACGACGGCGGCGACGCAACCATCGGCTTCTCCGCCGAGGCCTCCCCCGGCGGAGCGGGACTGGCCCCCGCTGCGGACAAGGACACCGCGGAGGCCAAAGACATGACGCCCCCGCTCGTGGACCCTGCCACCCTCCAGGAGCTCGGATCCCAGCTGGAGAGCCCTGCCGTGGCGAGAGGATTCGCACGGGACTATGCCAATATGTGGGACCGGCGGTACCAGTCCCTCGCCAGCTCCCTCGGCAGCGGGGACGAGGCCGCGGCCCTGGACGCCGTGCTCAGCCTGAAGACGTCCTCAGCCATGGTCGGCGGGGTCCGGCTGGCCGGGCTCGCCCGGGAGCTGGAGGACGCCATCCGTGTCCGCGACGCCGACCGCGCGCGGCTGCTCCTGCAGGAAGTCGCCGAAAGCGGTCACGAAACCGTGGACGAACTGCAGTTCAGTTACCTGAAGGACAGCTAGTCGACGGCCGGCGCGAGCCGGTACCCCACACCGCGGACCGTCTGAAGCCAGCGCGGCTGCAGCGGATCCTCCCTCAGCTTGCGCCGGAGGTTGCCGATATGGACCTCGACGGCACGCTCGTCAGATTCACTGATGTACGCATCAGCCCCGTAATACTCTCCCCGCACCACGCGCACCAGATCGACCTTGGTCCGGACAGCGCCGGCCGCCTTCAGCAACGCGTGCAGCAGGTCGAACTCACTGCGGGTCAGGCTGGTGGGGATGCCATCAAGGGTGACCGAACGCGTGTGCGGGTTCAGCACCAGGCCGTTGTGCCGAAACACCACATCCTGGGGCTGGACAAGACTCGCAGCCGGCGCCGCCCTCGGCTCCGGGTGAGTGCCCTCGGCGAACTCCTGCCGGGGCCGGCGCATCATCGCGGCGACCCGGGCCCGCAGCTCCCGCGGGCGGAACGGTTTGGTCATAAAATCGTCGGCGCCGGTGTGCAGCGCGGTCAGCGTGTCCAGCTCATCCGTCCGCCCGCTCAGCATGACCACATAAGCGTCGCTGAACTGCCGGATCTGGCGCAGGACTTCAAAGCCGTCAATGTCGTTCAGGCCAATGTCCAAGGTGACGACGCTGGCCTTCTGGCTCCGCACCACCTCGACCCCCTCCCGCCCGCTGGCGGCGCCGTGGACGTCAAATCCCGCCTGGCTCAGTACCGCTTCGACGAGGTTACGTACGTCTTCGTCGTCCTCAACGACGACTGCTACTCCCAAGTCAGTCATGGTCCCCCTCTACATTCTGATGATGCGGCATCCACCCCCATAGCGGCCGCGTCGGTACTGCAGCGCATTCGAACTGCGACAGTAGTGTCAGAATACCTACGCTATGGCGCGAATTGCCGTTTAGGCACAGCCGCGGCCACAAATATTCATCCTGTGTCAAGCTAGCGTGACGCATGCTGTTGAATTGGAGCAGCGAGGAAGGAGCGCGGCTTCATTGAGTGAACAGCAACAGGTCCGGAAACCGGAAGGATTCTTTGCGGGGATGCCGCGGCGTGCGCAGCTGGCCCTCGTCCGGCTGACCGGGTCCCGGGAAGCCGAGCTCCATACCCTGCTCGCGGACAGCGGCCAACGCGAACGGCTGCTCACCGACGAGGTCACCGCGCTTGCCGAGGCCCTGATGGCCAAGGACAGCCTGGTCTCCACCGTCTCGCACGAGTTCCGCACCCCGCTGACCTCGATCATCGGCAACCTTGACCTGGTCCTCGGCGAATCCGACGAGCTCTCCCCTGCCACCGAGCGCCGGATCCAAGTCGCGCAGCGAAATGCCGAGCGGCTGCTGGCACTGGTCTCGGATCTGATGATGTCCGCCGACACCGCGGTGCACGTCCACCCGCGCCGGACCGACCTGGCCAGCCTGGTCGAAGCCAGCCTCGGCTCCGCCCAGGCCCACGCCCAGGCCGCCCGGGTCTCGCTCTCCATGGACCTCCCGGCGCCGCTCTGGGCCGAGGTGGATCCGCTGCGGATCAGTCAAGCCCTCGACAACCTCGTCTCCAACGCCATCAAGTACTCGCCCGACGGCGGCACCGTCCACGTCTCCGCCAGCTGCGAGGGAGGCTGGGTGCTGCTGCAGGTCAAGGACGACGGAATGGGCATGACAGCCGCCGACGCCGAACGGGTCTTCACCCGCTTCTTCCGCAGCCCCGCGGTCCGAGAGGGCCCGATCCCCGGAGCCGGGCTGGGGCTGGCCATCACGAAAGCGATCGTCGAACGGCACGGGGGCACCATTTCCTGCAGCACACGCCCCGGCTGCGGAAGCACGTTCAGCATAAAACTTCCCGCCAAGGCGGCGCCGGCCTTGAATGACAGGAACCAGATCGACCTGTAATGATGAGCCTGGTTCCGGCTCTTTGGCCGGGGGTTCAAATGGCTGGCATTTGGCTAGCTGGGGGAGATTCACACGTGTTTGAAGTCGAAGTGACCAAAGACGGCCGCGAACACCGCGTCACCGACAGGGCCACCGGCGTCTACTTGAAGTGGCTGGTCGCGGGCGGCCCATACTTTACTGAAGTGTTCAAAATCGCGAATTCCGACGGAAGCATTCCCTTCACTACGGTGCGCGAGGAAGGCGTGGATCCTGAATCAGGACTGCCTTACTTCGTATTTAAGTTCGTGACCTTTGGCAGCGCGCCGAAGGCCCACCGAAATACTAAAGATTTGGTTAATCGCACTTTCAGTGATGATGCCGAAAAGCGGCGCTGGATGAAGATCACGGTAGAAGACCTTCTGGTTTTTGGATGGGCCTATAACGGGCTGGAGGCTCCACATCCGAGCTACACCCGCGTTGACCTCGATGGGAAAATCCACACTCTTGAGGACTTCGGTTACACCCTCCATTCGAAATAGGGCTAGCGCCGCTCGTGAGCATGCTGGATCTGTATTTGCTAAGCGAAGGAGCTTTCCCCACCGACCAGACCCGGTACGGCGGACGCGGGCGGGCGTTACTGGCGCCTAGCGCGCGTCAGCTCGGCCCTGGCCAGCAGCCCGCTGACCGAGGGGTAGGCGACCTCTTCGAGTACCAGCGGATGCGGGGCCGCCAGCACTGACTTGGCGTCCCGCTGCCGGGTGATCAGCCGTTCGTGCAGCCAGCCGGGCGCCTCGATGCCGGCGCCCACAAACAGCGCCGATCCCACGAGCGAGCGGACCATGTTGTGGCAGAACGCATCGGCCTGGACCGTGGCCACCAGGACGCCGTCGGCGCCACGGGCAAACTCGAAACGCTGGAGTTCCCGGATGGTCGTGGCACCCTCCCGCGGCTTGCAGTACGACCGGAAATCCTGGAGCCCCAGCAACTGGGAGGCGCCCTCGTTGAGCAGGCCGACGTCGAGCGGTTCCTGATGCCACAGCGTGGACGTGCGGCCCAGCGGGTCCCAGAGGAGCGGGCCGTCGGCAATCCGGTAGCTGTAGCGGCGCCACAGCGCGGAGAACCGCGCGTCAAAGCCCTCGGGTGCGAGGGTGACCTTGTGGACCTCGATGGACCCGGTAAGGTCGCCCAGCCCGCGGCTGAGGGCGCCGCGGAGCCGCCGCAGCAGCGCGACGGCCGGATCCAGCTCCACGCCGCGGTTCAGGCCCAGCCACTCGGCCTCCGTGAAGTCCACATGGACCACCTGGCCGCGGGCGTGCACCCCGGCGTCGGTCCGTCCGGCGACGGTGACCCTGATGGGCCGGCGGATGAGCAGGGCCAGGGCCTCCTCCAGGGTGCCCTGGACGGTGCGCCGCCCAGGCTGGACGGCCCACCCGCTGAAGGGGCCGCCGTCGTACGCAAGATCAAGCCGGACACGCAAAAACCCGCCGCCCCCTCTAACGGGGGCAGCGGGTTTCTGGTCGTTCATAGACTTAAGTCTATGCGAAGAAATCAGCGAATTATTTCGCGTCCTTCTCGTCCTTCTTCGCGGGAGCTTCCTCAGCGGCCGGAGCCTCTTCGGTAGCCGCTGCTTCAGTCTCAGCGGCCGGAGCCTCTTCGGTTTCAGCGGCTTCGGTCTCGGCGACCGGGGCTGCTTCTGCCTTGTCGGCGTCCTTCTTGTCGGCATCGCGCTTGGCGGCGGAGGTAGCCTCGGCTACGACTGCCTGCTTGGCGGAAACCGGCTCGAGAACGAGTTCGATGACAGCCATGGGAGCGTTGTCGCCCTTGCGGTTGCCGATCTTGGTGATGCGGGTGTAGCCGCCGTTGCGGTTCTCCACTGCCTGTGCAATGTCGGTGAACAGCTCGTGGACGATGCCCTTGTCGCTGATCAAGCCGAGTACACGGCGGCGGGAAGCCAGGTCGCCACGCTTGGCGAAAGTCACCAGGCGCTCGGCGTACGGCTTCAGTCGCTTGGCCTTGGTCACCGTGGTGGTGATCCGCTTGTGCTCGAACAGTGCGGCGGACAGGTTCGCGAGCATCAGACGCTCGTGACTCGCTCCGCCTCCGAGGCGCGGACCCTTAGCGGGGGTAGGCATAATAGTTTCTCCTCATATGGAAGCCGTTGGGCTGCGCACACCGTGGTGCATCCAGCCGGCAGGCCAAGATCTGTTTGTTAGAGCTCGTCGTCGCTGAAAGCGGCGTCGTCCTCTTCAATTGCTGCGGCGCGTGCTGCGAGGTCAAAACCGGGAGGCGAGTCCTTGAGGGACAGGCCCAGTTCAACCAGCTTTGCCTTGACCTCATCGATGGACTTCGCACCGAAGTTACGGATGTCCATGAGGTCGGCCTCGGAGCGGGCCACGAGTTCACCCACGGTGTGGATGCCCTCACGCTTGAGGCAGTTGTAGGAACGGACGGTGAGGTCCAGATCCTCGATCGGCAGGGCCATGTCTGCTGCCAGGGCAGCATCCGTCGGCGACGGGCCAATCTCGATACCTTCAGCTGCGGTGTTCAGCTCGCGGGCCAGACCGAACAGTTCCACCAGGGTGGTACCTGCCGAAGCAACGGCATCGCGCGGGGCGATGGCCTGCTTGGTCTCGACGTCGACAATGAGCTTGTCGAAGTCAGTGCGCTGCTCAACACGGGTAGCTTCCACGCGGAAAGTAACCTTCAGGACCGGCGAGTAGATCGAGTCGACCGGGATACGGCCGATCTCGGAGTCGCCGGACTTGTTCTGAGCTGCCGAAACGTAGCCGCGGCCGCGCTCGATGGTCAGTTCGAGTTCGAACTTGCCCTTCGAGTTCAGCGTGGCAATGTGCAGATCCGGGTTGTGGAATTCGACGCCGGCCGGCGGAGCGATGTCCGCGGCGGTGACGACTCCCGGGCCCTGCTTGCGCAGGTAAGCAACAACCGGCTCGTCGTGCTCGGAGGAAACCGACAGGTTCTTGATGTTCAGGATGATCTCGGTGACATCTTCCTTGACACCCGGAACCGTGGTGAACTCGTGCAGCACGCCATCGATCCGGATGCTCGTGACAGAGGCACCGGGGATGGAGGAGAGCAGGGTACGGCGGAGGGAGTTTCCGAGGGTGTAACCGAAACCGGGCTCCAGCGGTTCAATAATGAAACGGGAGCGGTTGTCGGAGACGACCTCTTCGGAGAGGGTGGGGCGCTGTGCAATGAGCACTTAGGTTTCCTTTCGGCGAGCATCCGCTATATGACGCAACACAGGTGGTGGAAAGATCGGTCTGAGACTTAACGCGACTGGGCTTGCCCGGACCCGCGAAGGTCCGGGCAAGCACCGGTGCGCTGGAAAGCCTTAGACGCGGCGGCGCTTCGGCGGACGGCAGCCGTTGTGGGCGCTGGGGGTTACATCCTGGATGGATCCAACTTCGAGGCCAGCGGCCTGCAGTGAACGGATTGCCGTTTCGCGTCCCGAACCCGGGCCCTTGACGAATACGTCAACCTTGCGCATGCCGTGCTCCTGCGCACGCTTTGCGGCGGCTTCGGCGGCCATCTGGGCTGCGAACGGGGTGGACTTACGTGAGCCCTTGAAGCCAACCTCGCCGGACGAAGCCCAGGAGATGACAGCACCGTTCGGGTCCGTGATGGACACGATGGTGTTGTTAAAGGTGCTCTTGATGTGCGCCTGGCCCAGCGCGATATTCTTTTTGTCCTTCTTACGCGGCTTGCGAACCGCGCCACGAGTCTTCGGGGGCATTATTTCTCCTACAGAAAGTTATCGGGGGGAAGACGAGCGGTTTAGCGCGTCTTCTTCTTGCCTGCAACGGTGCGCTTCGGACCCTTACGGGTACGTGCGTTCGTCTTCGTACGCTGTCCGCGCACTGGCAGGCCCTTACGGTGGCGAATACCTTCGTAGCTACCGATTTCAACCTTGCGGCGGATATCTGCTGCTACTTCGCGGCGAAGGTCACCCTCAACCTTGTAGTTGCCTTCAATGTAATCACGCAGCTGGACGAGCTCGGCGTCGGACAGGTCCTTGACCCGAACGTCCGCGCTGATGCCGGTGGCAGCCAGGGTTTCGTGTGCACGGGTCTTGCCCACGCCGTAGATGTAAGTAAGCGCAATTTCCAACCGCTTTTCGCGGGGAATGTCTACGCCAGCGAGACGAGCCATAGAGGCAGTGCTCCTTGAATAAACCGGAGGTCGTAGGCAGTACACCCGCACAATCCGTGCGGCCCCAGCCTCCGACCGGGGGTTAGCTGTCCGGGCTCATACGTCCCAAATCAGCTTGTGCTGCCTTCTATTTACTTGCGTGGGTTAGCAACCCAGGATTTCCCGAAGAGGGAAATTAGCCCTGGCGCTGCTTGTGGCGCGGGTTCTCGCAGATCACCATGACCCGGCCATTACGGCGGATCACTTTGCACTTTTCGCAGATCTGCTTGACGCTCGGCTTGACCTTCATGGCGTTCCTTTGCGTGTTGCAGTGGTCAGCTGGACCGGCCTTCGGCTATTGCTCTGGCCGCCCAGTGTTTACTTGTAGCGGTAGACGATACGACCACGTGTCAGGTCGTACGGGCTCAGCTCCACCACTACCCGGTCCTCAGGGAGAATCCTGATGTAGTGCTGGCGCATCTTTCCAGAGATGTGTGCCAGAACGATGTGCTTGTTGGTGAGCTCAACGCGAAACATCGCGTTAGGCAGCGCCTCAGTCACAACGCCCTCGATCTCAATGACCCCGTCCTTCTTGGCCATACCCTCCGCTAACTGTTGTTTGCCGCAGCCCTTCGGCTTGCACCGGAAATCACCGCGGACGTTTTTGATTGATTGGCTGATGCCTCCCGGCCCCAAAAGGGCACAACAGGGCAGACAACCAACAGACAACATTACGCCATCACGGCCCGAATGTTAAATCCAGCAAGCGTAGCGCACTCAGCGTCCGTATGCACCAAATTCGCCCGCCGGCGTGCTCACGGCCTCCGCGCGGTCGATCCCGTCCAGGATGGCCAGACGCACGACGTCGGCTGCCGCGCTCTGCAGGGTGATGAGGCTCGCGTTGCGGGCGGCCTCGCTGCTGCGGTCGAGCGCGAGCGCTCCGGTGGCGAGGCAGAAGACGGTGTCCCCGTCCGCGAGGGTGTGGCTGGGGTTGAGCGCACGGGCCAGCCCGGCATGGGCGGCCGACGCGGTGCGTTTGCATTCGGCCTTGTCCAGGATCGCGTTCGTGGCGACGACGACAAGGGTTGTGTTGAGCGCGGGCGGGTCCTGCTTCGCAGGTTCGGGCTGTTGCGTTGAGGTGTCAAAAGGCAACCCCAGCGCGTTGACTACCGCTAGGGCTCCGACGACGACGCCGTTGTCCAGGGTGATCGAGGCGGTGCCTACTCCCCCTTTGTACGTCCCTCTGCCTATGAGGGCGCCGGTGCCGGCGCCGACGTTGCCTCGTTCGACGTCGTGCTCGATCTTGCGGGCGGCGGCGTCCGCGGTCGCCGCGTAGCCCATGGCCGCGTCCGGGCGGGCAGCGAAGTCCCCGCCGCGGCCGAGGTCGAAAATGGCGGCGGCCGGGACGATCGGGACCACGCCGCCGGTCACGGCGAATCCCCGGCCGTTCTCCTCGCACCATTGCTGGGCGCCGTGGGCCGCGGCGAGGCCGAAGGCGCTTCCGCCGGTGAGCACGACGGCGTCGACGGTCCGGCTCAGGGTGGTGGGGTCCAGGGCATCGGTCTCATGGGTCCCGGGGCCGCCGCCGCGGACATCGACGGAGCCCACCGTCCCGGCCGGAGGCAGCACCACCGTCACCCCGCTCAGCCAGCCCTCATCCGTCCTGCCGGCGTGGCCAACCCTCAGGCCCGGCACATCAGTAATCGCAGTCATGGCTCTATTGTGCTCCCCGGCTCGCGTCCACCGCCCGGCCGACTTTTCCATCGTCTTGAAGAATCGCGCCCGGATGCCTGTGGTCCCAACGATCGTTATGTAATACTTCATCCAACACAGCGTGAACGGGCAACGAAGCCTAGGACAACAAAGCTCTACTGGTGTCTCGTGCGGGGTTCTGCCCACCAACCTTGTGGTGAAGTGATAGCAAGGTATCCCCGCCCACCCGCCTGCCCCGGCAGGCACGGACCCGTTAGAGACCTGAATGACGCGACAATTGACCGACCGGCCCCGCGCCGCCGTCGAGGCGAAACCGGCCGCGGCGCCACGTGCCCGCTGGTCCGCCAGGACCCGCCGGGACTTCTTCGTCTTCCTGGCCCTGGCCCTGCCAAACCTTCTGCTGATTGCGGTGTTCACCTACCTCCCGCTCTTCAACAACATCTACTACTCCACCCTGGACTGGACCTTGGGCTCCGCCTCGGCCACGGTGGTGGGCCTCGATAACTACGTCACGTTCTTCACGAGTTCGGACGCCACCAAGGTCCTGGGCACCACTGCCATCTTCACCCTCGTCACGGTCGGCGGGTCCATGGTCCTGGGCCTGCTCGTGGCCCTGGCCCTGAACTCCAGGATCCGCGGCACAACGTTCGCGCGTTCGGCCGTCTTCGCCCCCTACGTGCTCAGCGGCGTCGGCGTCGGCCTCGTCTGGCTGTTCATTTTCGATCCCGGCTACGGGGTGCTCGCCTGGCTGCTGCGCGGGCTCGGCCAGCAGAGCCCGCAGTGGATCAATGATCCCCAGCTGTCCCTGGTCATGGTCATGATCGTCTACGTCTGGAAAAACCTGGGCTACTGCGCCGTCGTCTACCTCGCCGGGCTGCAGTCGCTTCCGCAGGATGTCATGGAGGCCGCGTCACTCGACGGGGCCAACGGCTTCAAGCGCTTTATCACGATGTCCCTGCCGCTGCTCTCCCCCACCACGTTCTTCCTGCTCATCACCACCATGCTCAGCTCCCTGCAGGCGTTTGACCTGATCCGGATCATGACCCCGCTGGGCAATGGCACCAGCACCCTGATCTACGAGGCCTACCTCCAGGCCTTCGGCGCGTTCAACCGGGCCGGCTACTCGGCGGCCATCTCCGTGATCCTGTTCGCCATCCTGCTCATCATCACCGTGCTGCAGCTGCGGTTCGTCGAACGGAAGGTGCACTACTCGTGAGCCTGCTCTCCCCCGTCAGCCCGGACCCTGCCGCCGATGCCGGCCCCGCCACCGGCGCAGGGCCCGAGATCCCCCTGCACCGTCACCGGCCGTTCTCGCGGGCCAACCTGACCCAGACCATCGCCGGCGGCTACCTTCCGCTGATCCTCAGCACCCTGGTGGTGTTCCTGCCGCTGCTGTGGATGGTGCTGAGCTCCTTCAAACAGCCCGGCGAAATCATCACCATGGACTTGAAGATCCTGCCGGAAGGCCTGAACCTCGAGAACTACAACATCGCGATGACGACGGTCCCGTTCGCGCAGTTCTTTATGAACAGCCTGATTGTCACCACCGTGGGCGCCACCATCAAGGTCCTCCTGGCCATCCTGACCGCCTACGCGCTCGTGTTTGTCCGTTTCCCGTACAAGAACGTCATTTTCGTGCTGATCCTGGTCGCCCTCATGGTCCCCCCGCAGGTGTCCATCCTGCCCAACTACATCCTGATCGCGGGGATGGGCGGCAAGAACACCCTGTGGGGCATCATCCTCCCGGGCCTGGGCACGGCGTTCGGCACGTTCCTGCTCCGCCAGCACTTCATGACGCTGCCCGCGTCCATCCTGGAATCGGCAGAGATTGACGGCGCCGGGCACTGGCGCCGTCTCTGGCAGATCGTGGCGCCGGTTTCCGGGCCGTCGATCGCCACGGTGGCCCTCGTCGTCGTCGTGAGCGAATGGAACGACTACATCTGGCCGCTTATCATCACGGACCGGCCCGAGACGATGACCCTGCCGGTCGGCCTGACGCTGCTGCAGAACTCCGAGGGCAACGGCTCCGGCTGGGGCATCCTGATGGCCGGCGCCGTGCTGGTGATTGTCCCCATCCTGCTGGTTTTCGCGGCACTGCAGCGGTACATCGTGGCCGGCCTCACCCAGGGCAGCGTCACCGGGTGACGCCGCCGTCGAAAGCTCCAATTCAAACACAGCCATTCAACGAGTCAGCATCATCGAGAGGATCCACCATGGCATTGAATCTTGACCGCAGGCACTTCCTGGGACTGGCAGGTGCCGGCGCCGGCGCCGCCGCACTGTCGGCCTGCGGAGGCCCGTCCACCGCAGGCCCCGCGGCTGCGACCGCGGCCGCCGACATCGACTTCAGCGGCGTCAAGCCCGCGGCCTCGATCGATTTCTGGTCCAACCACCCGGGCAAGTCCCAGGACGTTGAAAAGGCGATCATCGAGAAGTTCCACGCCAAGTTCCCGGAGATCAAGGTCAACCTGGTCACCGCCGGGGCGAACTATGAGGAAATCGCCCAGAAGTTCCAGACCTCGCAGGCCGCAAAGTCCGGCCTCCCGGGTCTCGTGGTGCTCTCGGATGTCTGGTGGTTCCGGTACTACTCCAACGGCAACATCATCGCCCTGGACAGCCTGATCAAGCAGCTGGACGTCAAAGTCGATGACTTCCAGAAGTCCCTCATCGCGGACTATCAGTACGAGGACAAGCAGTGGGCGCTGCCTTACGGCCGGTCCACCCCGCTCTTCTACTACAACAAGGACCACTTCAAGGCCGCCGGGCTGCCTGACCGGGCCCCGAAGACGTGGCAGGAGTTCGCCGAGTGGGCGCCCAAGCTGAAGGCCAGCTCCGGCGCCCAGTACGCCTACATCTACCCGGCGCTGGCCGGCTATGCGGGCTGGACCCTGCAGAACAACCTGTGGGGCTGGGGCGGCAGCTGGTCCGATGAGTGGAAGTTCAACTGCGATTCGGCCGAGTCGGTCGCCGCGCTGCAGTGGGCCCAGGACTCGATCTTCAAGGACAAGTGGGCCGGGGTCTCGTCCAAGGAAGCTGCCGATGACTTCGCTGCGGGGATCACCTCGTCAACGATTTCCTCGACGGGTTCCCTGCTGGGGGTGCTGAAGTCCGCGAAGTTCAACGTGGGCGTCGGCTACCTGCCGGGCGGTCCCAAAAACGAAAGCCCGGTATGCCCCACCGGCGGAGCAGGACTGGGCATCCCCAGCGGCGTCAGCAAGGAGGTGCAGCTCGCCGCCGCGACCTTCCTGAAGTTCATGACGGAACCGGAGAACACGGCGCAGTTCTCCGCGGCCACCGGCTACATGCCCACCCGCACCTCGGCCGATATGACCGCCGTGCTGGCGGCCACGCCGCAGATCAAGACCGCCATGGACCAGCTCGCCGTGACGCGTGTGCAGGACAACGCCCGCGTGTTCCTGCCGGGCGCGGACCAGGAGATGGCCAAGTCCGCTGCGGCGATCCTCACCCAGCAGGGCGACGTCCAGGCCACCATGACGGCGCTCAAGGCCACCCTGGAAGGCATCTACACCAAGGACGTGAAGCCCAAGCTCAAGAGCTGACGGCACTCCCGACCCAACTAGCTCGCAGTTAAGGCCGTTCTGAGCGCTCAGAACGGCCTTAACTGCGAGCTAGTTGGGTTAACGGGGCTTAGGGGATCGGGACGGGCACGACGCCGAGCGGGGCCAGCTTCGCGGCTCCCCCGTCGGGCGCGGAGAGCACCCAGATGCCCTTGTCGTGCACCGCGACGGAATGCTCCCACTGGCAGGACCGCTGGCCGTCGGTGGTCACCACGGTCCAGTCGTCCTCCAGCACGGCGGTCTCGATGCCGCCGCGCACCAGCATCGGTTCGATGGCCAGGCACAGCCCCGGCCGGATCTTCGGCCCGCGGTGGTTGGTGCGGTAGTTCGGGACGTCCGGGGCCATGTGCATCTCGGAGCCGATGCCGTGGCCCACGTAGTCCTCGAGGATGCCCAGGGGCTTGCCGGGCACGGAGGAGACGTAATCGTCCACGGCGTTGCCGATATCGCCGATGAACTTGCCGGTCGCCAGCGCGGCGATCCCGTGCCACATCGCGGCCTCGGTGACCTCGGAGAGCCGCTGGTCCTCGGGGTCCGCGGTGCCCACGATCACGGTGCGGGCGGAGTCGGAGTGCCATCCTCCCAGGATCGCGCCGCCGTCGATCGAGAGGATGTCCCCGTCCTGCAGGACGCGGTTCCCCGGGATGCCGTGCACGACCTCCTCATTGACCGAGGTGCAGATCGTGGCGGGGAAGCCGTGGTAGCCCAGGAAATTCGACGTGGCACCGGCCTCCTTGAGCACCGCGGCGAACACGGCGTCAAGGTCCTTGGTGGTCTTCCCCGGCGCGGCGGCCGCGACGGCCGCGTCGAGGGCCCGGCTGAGGACAAGCCCCGCCTCGTGCATGGAGCGCATCTGGGCGTTGGTCTTGTACTCGATGCGTGGCTGGCCGAATGCCATCCGCAACTTCCTTTCAATGGGTGTGACGGCGGCAAGGCCGCCGTCCAAATGGCTGAGGCCCCTCCCGATCTTCCGGGAGGGGCCTCGAGGTTCGCGGGCCGGTCAGGCCGCCTGGGCCTCTTTGATGGCCTGCATAACGCGGTCGGTGACCTCGTCGATGCCGCCGATGCCGTCAACGCGGGTCAGGATGCCGCGGTCGGCATACTTGGCGACCACGGCTTCCGTCTGCTCGTGGTAGAGGTCAAGGCGGTGCCGGATGACGGCTTCGTTGTCGTCAGTGCGTCCGGTTTCCTTGGCGCGGCCCAGCAGGCGGGTGACGAGTTCCTCGTCGTCGGCCGTGAGCTGCAGGACGACGTCGAGCTTCTGGTCGCCGTCGGCCAGGATCCCGTCGAGGTAGTCCACCTGCGCGGTCGTGCGGGGGTAGCCGTCCAGGAGGAAGCCGTTTTCCACGTCGCCCTCGCTGAGCCGGTCGCGGACCATCTTGTTGGTCACGCTGTCCGGGACAAAGTCGCCCGCATCCATGTACGTCTTGGCTTCGATGCCCAACGGCGTCTCACCCTTGACGTTGGCGCGGAAGATGTCCCCGGTGGAGATCGCAATCACGCCGAGGCGCTCCGAAATGCGCTCCGCCTGCGTTCCCTTGCCGGAGCCGGGAGGTCCGATAATCAACATTCTCGTCATCGCAAAAGCCCTTCGTAGTGACGCTGCTGTAGCTGCGCATCAATCTGCTTGACGGTCTCCAAACCTACGCCGACCATGATCAGGATCGAGGTGCCACCGAACGGGAAGTTCTGGTTGGCATTGATCAGGACCAGTGCGACCAGCGGGATAAGTGCCACAAAAGCCAGGTAAATGGCACCGGGGAGCGTGATCCTGGAAAGCACATACTGCAGGTAGTCTGCGGTCGGCTTGCCGGCACGGATACCCGGAATGAAGCCGCCGTACTTCTTCATGTTGTCAGAAACTTCTTCAGGGTTGAAAGTGATCGCAACATAGAAGTAAGTGAAGAACACAATCATGGCGAAGTAGAGCACCATGTAGATCGGCTGGTCACCGCGGACCAGGTTGTTGTTGATCCACTCCACCCAGGGTGCAATCGGCTCGCCGGGCTGGGGCTGGTTGAACTGTGAGATCAGGCCCGGCAGGTACAGCATCGAGGAAGCGAAGATGACGGGCACGACGCCGGCCATGTTCACCTTGATCGGGATGTACGTGCTGGTGCCGCCCACGGTCCGCCGGCCGATCATCCGCTTGGCGTACTGCACCGGAATGCGGCGCTGGGACTGCTCCACGAAGACCACCGCGGCCACGGTCAGCAGGCCGATGACCAGGACCATGAAGAAGGTCCCGGGGCCCTGCGAGGTCCAGATGGCGCCGAGCGAGCCCGGGAAGCTGGACACGATCGAGGTGAAGATGAGCAGCGACATGCCGTTGCCGACACCCTTTTCGGTCACGAGCTCGCCCATCCACATGATGAGGCCGGTGCCGGCCGTCAGCGTGATGATGATCAGGATCGTGGTGACGATGCTGTCGTCCGGGATGATCGGCAGCTGGCAGTTCGGCAGCAGCTGGCCCGAACGTGCGAGCGACACAAGGGTCGTGGCGTTGAGCAGGCCGAGGGCGATCGTCAGGTAACGCGTGTACTGCGTCAGCTTCGACTGGCCCGAGGCGCCCTCCTCGTACAGCTGCTGGAAGCGGGGAATGACCACCCGGAGCAGCTGGACGATGATGCTGGCCGTGATGTACGGCATGATGCCCAGGGCGAAGACAGACACCTGGAGCAATGCACCGCCGCTGAACAGGTTGACGAGCTGGTAGATGCCGCCCGTGGTCTGACCGTTCTGCAAGCATTGCTGGACATTCTGGTAGTTCACACCAGGCGAGGGGATGAAGGCACCCAAGCGGAAGATTGTGATGATTCCCAGCGTGAACAACAACTTGCGTCGCAGATCAGGCGTGCGAAAGGCCCGGCCAAATGCGCTAAGCAAGCGTCCTCCTGAGTAATAAGTAAAGTCGTGTGAGATAGGTCAAATAAACCCAACAACCGAGTCTAACGGGTGGACGCGTCCTGCGGACAATCGCAGGGCCGGGAAATTAGAAAAACTCCCGGCACCCTGGGCCTGAGCCCCGGGTACCGGGAGTTTCCAACAACGGGCAACTGCCCCGCCGCCTCGTTAGAGGGCGGTGGTGCTTCCGCCTGCTGCAGCAATCTTTTCTGCGGCGCTGGCCGAGAATGCGTGGACGGTGACGTCAACCTTGACGGTGATGTCGCCGGTGCCAAGCACCTTGACGGGCTGGTTCTTGCGAACGGCACCCTTTTCGACCAGGTTCTCCACGGTGACTGCGCCACCTTCCGGGAACAGCTCGTTGAGCTTGTCCAGGTTTACGACCTGGTACTCAACCCGGAACGGGTTCTTGAAGCCGCGCAGCTTCGGCAGGCGCATGTGCAGCGGCAGCTGGCCGCCGGCAAAGCCAGCCTTGATCTGGTAGCGGGCCTTCGTACCCTTGGTGCCACGACCAGCGGTCTTACCCTTGGAGCCTTCGCCACGACCAACACGGGTCTTGGCGGTTTTGGCACCCGGGGCGGGACGCAGGTGGTGAACCTTCAGTGCGTTCTGCTTCTCAGCGGCGCCCTGTGCCTTCTCGGCGGTGTTCTTCTCTGCCATTACTTCGCCTCCTCTACCTTTACCAGGTGCGGAACCGTGTTGAGCATCCCGACGGTCACGGCGTCGGCGGTGCGGACAACGGTGTGTCCGATCCGCTTCAGGCCGAGGGACCGCAGGGTGTCGCGCTGGTTCTGCTTGCCGCCAATAGACGACCTGATCTGAGTGATCTCCAACTTTGCGTCGGAGACAAGCACGTTCTTAGCCAACTCAGACACCTGCCTTCTGGTTCAAAAGCGCCTTCACCATTGCCGGCGGAGCGATCTCGTCGAGCGGGAGGCCGCGGCGTGCTGCCACTGCTGCCGGCTCTTCGAGGCGCTTCAGCGCGTCAACGGTCGCGTGCACGATGTTGATGGCGTTGGAGGAACCGAGCGACTTGGAGAGGATGTCGTGGATGCCCACGCACTCCAGTACTGCACGGACCGGACCGCCGGCGATAACACCGGTACCGGCGGAAGCCGGACGCAGCATAACGACGCCTGCGGCGGCTTCACCCTGAACGCGGTGCGGGATGGTGCTGCCGATGCGGGGAACGCGGAAGAAGGACTTCTTGGCTTCTTCAACGCCCTTCGCGATGGCGGCGGGAACTTCCTTGGCCTTGCCGTAGCCGACGCCGACCATACCGTTGCCGTCACCGACGACGACGAGGGCGGTGAAGCTAAAGCGACGACCACCCTTGACGACCTTGGAAACACGGTTGATGGTTACGACGCGCTCTACGAACTGGCTCTTTTCGGCTTCGCGGCCACCATCGCGGCCACCACGGCCACCACGGTCGCCACGGCCCTGGCCGCGGTCGCCACGCTCGCCACGACGGGCGCCACCACGGGCGGCGTCGGTGGTAGCAGGCGCAGCGGTCTCAGTTGCCGGAGCAGCTACAGCTTCAGTCACCTGAATGTCCTTTTCGTTATTTTCGGTCACAGTGACAGCCCACCTTCACGTGCGCCGTCAGCGACGGCGGCGATCCGGCCGTGGTACTTGTTACCACCGCGGTCGAAGACAACAGCTTCGATTCCGGCAGCCTTGGCACGCTCGGCGACGAGCTCGCCAACGCGCTTGGCCTTGGCAGTCTTGTCACCGTCGAATGCACGAAGGTCGGCTTCCAAAGTGGAGGCGCTCGCTACGGTCAGGCCCTGGGTGTCATCGACAACCTGGACGAATACGTGGCGTGCGGAACGGTTGACGACCAGACGAGGACGTACAGCCGTTCCGGAAATGCGCTTGCGGATACGAAGCTGGCGGCGGCTGCGCTGGGCAGACTTGCTCTTGTTCGTACGCTTCTTGTTAATTGCGATCGCCATGGTTACTTACCAGCCTTTCCGACCTTGCGGCGGATGACTTCGCCTGCGTAACGGATGCCCTTGCCCTTGTAGGGGTCCGGCTTCCGCAGCTTGCGAATGTTGGCAGCAACCTCGCCGACCTGCTGCTTGGAGATGCCTGAAACAGAGAGTTTGGTCGGGGTCTCTACTGCAAAGGTGATGCCGTTCGGTGCCGTGATGTTGACCGGGTGGCTGTAGCCCAGAGCGAACTCCAGGTCAGCACCCCGTGCCTGAACGCGGTAACCAGTACCGACGATTTCAAGCTTCTTCACATAGCCTGTGGTGACGCCCTCGATCATGTTCGAGATCAGGGTGCGGGTCAGGCCGTGCAGCGAACGTGAGGCGCGCTCGTCGTTCGGGCGGGCGACAGTCAGGGTGCCATCTTCCAGGGAAACCTCGATCGGGCTGGGCACAGTGTGGCTCAGCTCGCCTTTGGAACCCTTGACATTGACGACAGAGCCGTCAACCTTGACCTCAACGCCGGCAGGAACGGTGATGGGGAGACGTCCAATACGTGACATTATTCTCTTCCTTTCCCGTTACCAGACGTAAGCGAGGACTTCGCCGCCCACGCCCTTCTTGCCGGCCTGCTTGTCAGTCAAGAGGCCGGAAGAGGTGGACAGGATTGCGACACCCAGGCCACCGAGCACGTGCGGCAGGTTGGTGGACTTTGCGTAAACGCGCAGTCCCGGCTTGGAAATACGACGAACGCCAGCGATTGAACGCTCGCGGTTCGGACCGAACTTGAGCTCGAGGGTCAGCTTCTTGCCAACCTCCGCGTCTTCTTCTTTCCAGGAGGCGATGTAACCTTCGGCCTTCAGGATGTCGGCAACGCGTGCCTTGAGCTTGCTGTACGGCATAGACACGGAATCGTGGTATGCCGAGTTTGCGTTGCGCAGACGCGTAAGCATGTCTGCGACGGGATCTGTCATTGTCATGGTGGGCTCTTGCCCTTCCTCATAACGGTTTCCGCCGTGCAGTCATCCCCGGAGGGAAACCAGCACGGTCGGACCTTTTACGTAGCTAGATTAATCTTCGGTCTTGAACGGGAAGCCAAGCGCCTTGAGCAGCGCGCGGCCTTCGTCGTCGGTCTTGGCAGTGGTCACGACAGTGATGTCCATGCCGCGAACGCGGTCGATGGAATCCTGGTCGATCTCGTGGAACATAACCTGCTCGGTCAGACCGAAGGTGTAGTTGCCGTTGCCGTCGAACTGCTTGCCGCTGAGGCCCCGGAAGTCGCGGATACGCGGCAGAGCCAGCGTGACCAGACGGTCCAGGAATTCCCACATGCGGTCCCCACGCAGAGTTGCGTGTGCACCGATCGGCATGCCTTCGCGCAGCTTGAACTGTGCGATCGACTTGCGGGCCTTGGTTACCTGCGGCTTCTGGCCGGTGATCAGGGTCAGATCGCGGACAGCGCCGTCGATCAGCTTGGAGTCCTTAGCGGCATCTCCAACACCCATGTTCACAACGACCTTGACCAGACGGGGAACCTGGTTGACGTTCTCGTACTTGAATTCCTCAACGAGCGTGCTCTTGATGGAATCCGCGTACTTGGTCTTCAGACGAGGAACGATCTTGCTTGCCGGAGTCTCGAGAGTCTCAGTCATTAGATGTCCTTCCCTGAGCTCTTGGCCACGCGGACGCGCACGTCGCGCTTCACGCCATCGCGCTCAACGGTCTCGGTGCGGAAACCGACGCGGGTGGGCTTCTTGGTGGACGGGTCAACCAGAGCCACGTTGGAGATGTGGATCGTAGCCTCGACGACTTCGATGCCACCGGTCTTGGTGCCGCGCTGCGACTGACCGACCTTGGTGTGCTTGGTTACGCGGTTAATGCCTTCGACCAGCACGCGGTTGGTCTCGGGGAAAACGCGCAGAACCTTGCCCTGCTTGCCCTTGTCGCCGCCGCGCTCAGCCTTGGCGCCAGTGATGACCTGAACGAGGTCACCCTTTTTGATCTTAGCCATGGACTAAAGCACCTCCGGAGCCAGAGAAACGATCTTCATGAACTTCTTATCGCGAAGTTCACGACCAACCGGTCCGAAGATACGGGTACCGCGGGGGTCACCGTCGTTCTTCAGGATCACAGCTGCGTTCTCGTCAAACTTGATATAGGAACCATCCGCACGGCGGCGTTCCTTCTTGGTACGGACGATGACAGCCTTGACGACGTCGCCCTTCTTTACGTTGCCGCCCGGAATTGCGTCCTTGACGGTAGCGACGATGACGTCGCCAATGCCTGCGTAGCGACGGCCAGATCCACCGAGAACGCGAATGGTAAGGATTTCCTTAGCACCCGTGTTGTCGGCGACCTTGAGTCGCGACTCCTGCTGAATCACTATTTACTCCTTGCGTCGCGCTGGTTCTCAGACCGAAAATCTTCCTACGGAATGAGCCTTGCGGAACGGTTGATCGGGGTGTCTCTTGACCTGCCTGGATTTTGCCAGACCAGGCCTAAACTCCCGTGCCAAAAACATTTGCTTCCCAGGCGGATTCCGACGGATCGGGGCGCTAGGGGGCACTATGCCGTGGCACGATTGTTTACGAGGTTGATGACGGCGCACAGAGGGCGCCATACAAACTCAAAATCTTAGCACGTTTCGGGCGTATCCCCATATCACAGCTTCGCCGTCGCAGCACAGGCCAACGCCGCAGTTCAGGGCAGTACGGGGCCGTGAGGGGCTTATCAGGGCAGTCCGAGGCAACACAGGCAGGGCGGCAGCCAGGCCGACCGGAACTGTGCAGGCCCGCACGGCACGGCAGCGCCCGACGGCGTCACGCACGGCAGTCTTTTGGCCCCGGTGCTGCCGCACTCCCCCGGAATCCCGGCCCACCGGCGTCGGGGCCTGCCGAAACCCTGCCCTGCTTGACGCGCGACCCGTGGGTCCGCCGGCAGCCAGGCCGCCAGGGGCTATACAGGCCAATACGGCACGGCAGCGCCCGACGGCGTCACGCACGGCAGTCTTTTGGCCCCGCCGGCGCTGCACTCCCCCGGATTCCCGGCCCGCCGGCGTCGCTGTCGGACCGAAACCCTGCCCTGCGCGACACGCGGCGCGCGGCCCGAGGGGGTGACGCTCGGCCCGCGGCGCCCGGCCATCGGGAAACCGGCGCCCGGCTCCCCCGCCAACGGAGAAACCCCCGCTCCCTGAAGGGAACGGGGGTTGCTCTGACAGCCAGGCTGCAGGTGTTACTTGGCCTTCTCGAGGATCTCCACCAGACGCCACCGCTTGGTAGCGGAGAGCGGGCGGGTCTCGGCGAGGAGAACGAGGTCGCCGATGCCGGCGCTGTTCTCTTCGTCGTGAGCCTTGATCTTCGTGTTGCGGCGAAGGACCTTGCCGTAGAGGGCGTGCTTCACACGGTCCTCGACCTGGACAACGATGGTCTTTTCCATCTTGTCCGAGACCACAAAGCCGCGCTTCGTCTTACGGTAACCGCGCTCGTCAGCCGTAGCTGCACCGGAAACAGTTTCCGTCACGTTTTCGTCCTTTTCACTCACTTGGAGTCCTCCTCGGTCTCAACCGTTTCAGCCTTGTCGGCCTTCTTGGTTGCAGCCTTCTTGGACTTCTTTTCTTCCTTGGCTTCCACAACCGGTGCGGCAACCTCGGCACGAATGCCCAGCTCGCGCTCACGCAGAACGGTGTAGATGCGTGCGATGTCCTTCTTTACCGCGCGCAGTCGACCGTGGTTCTCCAGCTGGCCGGTGGCGGACTGGAAACGCAGGTTGAACAGCTCTTCCTTGGCCTTACGGAGTTCCTCAACGAGTCGCTCGTTGTCGAAACCGTCCAGCTGTGCGGATGCAAGTTCCTTGGATCCTACTGACATTTCTATTCACCACCTTCGCGACGCAGAATGCGTGCCTTCAACGGGAGTTTGTGGATCGCCAGGCGCAATGCCTCGCGGGCCGTTTCTTCATCGACACCTGAGATCTCGAAGAGAACCCGGCCCGGCTTGACGTTTGAGACCCACCATTCCGGAGAACCCTTACCGGAACCCATACGGGTTTCGGCAGGCTTCTTCGTCAGCGGACGGTCCGGGTAGATGTTGATCCAGACCTTTCCGCCACGCTTGATGTGGCGGGTCATCGCGATACGGGCAGACTCGATCTGACGGTTCGTGACGTATGCCGGGCTCAGAGCCTGGATACCCCACTCACCGAAGGAGACCTTGGTGCCGCCCGTAGCAGCGCCGGAACGACCCGGGTGGTGCTGCTTACGGTGCTTGACTCGACGTGGGATAAGCATTTAAGCCTGTCCTCCTTCTACTGCCGGTGCAGCTGCTTCAACCACCGGAGCTTCGGCAGCAGCGGGTGCAGCCTCAGCCGGGCGGTCAGTGCGACGACGGCGGTCACCACGGTCAGCGCCACCCGGGCGGCCCGGGCGGTCGCTGGCACCACGGCCGCGGGACGGAGCAGCAGCTGCCTGCTGAGCCAGTTCCTTGGCGGTGACGTCACCCTTGTAGATCCAGACCTTCACGCCGATGCGGCCGAAGGTGGTCTTGGCCTCGTAGAAGCCGTAGTCGATGTTCGCGCGGAGGGTGTGCAGGGGCACACGGCCTTCGCGGTAGAACTCCGAGCGGGACATTTCTGCGCCGCCCAGTCGACCCGAGCAGGCGATACGGATGCCCTTGGCACCTGCACGCTGTGCGGACTGCATGGCCTTCTTCATCGCACGGCGGAACGCCACGCGGGAAGTCAGCTGCTCAGCAACGCCCTGGGCAACAAGCTGTGCTTCCATCTCGGGGTTCTTGACCTCGAGGATGTTCAGCTGGACCTGCTTGCCCGTGAGCTTTTCGAGCTCGCCGCGGATGCGGTCTGCTTCTGCACCGCGGCGGCCGATAACGATGCCCGGACGTGCCGTGTGGATATCCACACGGACACGGTCGCGGGTGCGCTCGATTTCGACCTTGGCGATACCGGCGCGCTCCATGCCCGTGGACATGAGCTGGCGGATACGGATGTCTTCGCGAACGAAGTCCTTGTACCGCTGACCGGGCTTGGTGCTGTCAGCAAACCAGTGCGATACGTGATCGGTGGTGATGCCGAGTCGGAACCCGTGCGGGTTAACTTTCTGTCCCACTTAGCGAGCCTCCTCTTTCTCCGGGGTAGCGACTACCACGGTGATGTGGCTCGTGCGCTTCTTGATCTGAAATGCACGACCCTGGGCTCGCGGCTGGAACCGCTTCATGGTCGGGCCTTCATCAACATACATTTCGCTGATGATGAGGTCACCCTCGTCAAACGCCACGCCGTCGCGGTCCGCGAGGACCCGGGCGTTGGAGATTGCCGACTGAACTACCTTGAATACCGGCTCTGAAGCTGCCTGCGGGGCAAACTTCAGAATTGCCAGAGCCTCATTCGCTTGCTTACCACGAACAAGGTTGACGACGCGCCGGGCCTTCATAGGCGTTACGCGGATGTGACGCGCAATTGCCTTGGCTTCCATTGCTTTCCTTCTCTCGTCTTTGACGTAAGTGCAGGCGCCTAGCGGCGCTTGCCCTTACGGTCGTCCTTGACATGGCCGCGGAATGTCCGCGTGGGAGCGAATTCGCCGAGCTTGTGCCCGACCATCGACTCAGTGACAAACACGGGGATGTGCTTGCGTCCGTCGTGAACGGCGATCGTGTGGCCGAGCATGTCGGGGACGATCATCGAACGGCGGGACCAGGTCTTGATGACGTTCTTGGTGCCCTTTTCGTTTTCCCTGGCTACCTTTACAAAGAGGTGCTGGTCAACGAAAGGACCTTTTTTCAGGCTGCGTGGCATGTGTCCAGGCTCCTATCGCTTGTTCTTGCCAGTACGACGGCGACGAACAATAAGCTTGTCGCTCTCTTTGTTGGGACGGCGGGTGCGGCCTTCGCGCTTACCGTTCGGGTTGACGGGGTGACGTCCACCGGACGTCTTACCCTCGCCACCACCGTGGGGGTGGTCAACCGGGTTCATGGCGACACCACGGACGGTCGGGCGAACGCCCTTCCAGCGCATACGGCCGGCCTTACCCCAGTTGATGTTCGACTGCTCGGCGTTGCCGACCTCGCCGACGGTTGCGCGGCAGCGCACGTCAACGTTGCGGATTTCGCCGGAAGGCAGACGCAGCTGGGCGAAACGGCCTTCCTTAGCAACGAGCTGGATCGATGCGCCGGCGGAGCGGCCCATCTTGGCGCCGCCACCCGGACGCAGTTCGACTGCGTGGATTACGGTACCGACCGGGATGTTGCGCAGCGGGAGGTTGTTGCCGGGCTTGATGTCAGCATCGGCACCTGCCTCTACGGTGTCACCCTGGGACAGCTTGTTCGGGGCAATGATGTACCGCTTGGTGCCATCAATGTAGTGCAGGAGTGCGATGCGAGCCGTGCGGTTCGGATCGTACTCGATCTCGGCAACGCGGGCGTTGACGCCGTCTTTGTCGTGGCGACGGAAGTCGATCAGACGGTACTGGCGCTTGTGGCCACCACCCTTGTGACGGGTCGTGATCTTACCGGTGTTGTTACGGCCACCCTTTTTCGGGAGGGGACGTACCAACGACTTTTCCGGCGTCGACCGCGTGATTTCAGTGAAGTCCGCTACGCTCGAGCCGCGACGGCCCGGGGTAGTCGGCTTATATTTACGGATTCCCATAATTTAATTTCCTCGTTAAAGTGGTCTCCGCTACGAGAGCGGACCGCCGAAGATGTCGATCGTGCCTTCTTTGAGGCTCACAATTGCACGCTTGGTGTTCTTGCGGGTACCCCATCCGAATTTGGTCCGCTTGCGCTTACCGGCACGGTTGATGGTGTTGATCGAGTCGACCTTGACGGAGAAGATTTTCTCCACGGCCAGCTTGATCTCGGTCTTGTTCGAGCGGGGGTCCACCAGGAAGGTGTACTTGCCCTCATCGATCAGGCCGTAGCTCTTTTCCGAGACGACGGGTGCAAGCACGACGTCGCGCGGGTCTTTGATGGTGGCTGCACTCACTTGGCATCCTCCTCGTTCTTTGCCACTGCCTTGGAAGCAACGAATGCTTCGTAGGCAGCCTTGGTGAAGACAACGTCATCGGAGACGAGAACGTCGTAGGTGTTCAGCTGGTCTGCGTACAGAACGTGAACATCCGTGAGGTTGCGCACGGAGAGTGCAGCAACATCGTTGGCGCGCTCGATGACAACGAGCAGGTTCTTGCGCTCGGAGACATCCCGCAGGGTCGCCAGTGCGGCGCTGGAGGACGGCTTGGTGCCGGGAACCAGTTCAGCAACAACGTGGATGCGGCCGTTACGGGCGCGGTCAGAGAGAGCGCCGCGCAGGGCAGCAGCAATCATCTTCTTGGGGGTGCGCTGGCTGTAGTCACGCGGCGTGGGGCCGTGGACAACGCCACCACCGGTCATGTGAGGAGCACGGATTGAACCCTGACGGGCGCGGCCGGTGCCCTTCTGCTTGAACGGCTTGCGACCTGCACCGGAAACCTCGGCGCGGGTCTTGGTCTTGTGGGTACCCTGGCGAGCAGCAGCGAGCTGGGCAACGACGACCTGGTGCATCAGCGGCACGTTGGTCTGTACGTCGAAGATCTCTGCAGGCAGGTCAACCTTGACAGTGCTAGTCATTGAACTAGGCTCCCTTCACGGCGGTGCGTACGAGTACGACCTGGCCGCGGGCGCCGGGGACGGCGCCCTTGATCAGGAGCAGCGACTTCTCGACGTCAACCGCGTGGACCGTGAGGTTCAGCGTGGTGTGACGAACGGCGCCCATGCGGCCGGCCATTTTCATGCCCTTGAAGACGCGGCTCGGGGTGGATGCGCCACCGATTGAACCGGGCTTACGGTGGTTCTTGTGGGCACCGTGGGAAGCTCCAACGCCGTGGAAGCCGTGACGCTTCATAACACCGGCGAAGCCCTTACCCTTGGTGGTGCCAACGACGTCGATCTTCTGGCCGGCTTCGAAGAGCTCTACGGAGAGCTCCTGGCCCAGCTCGTAAGAGTCAGCATCTGCAGTGCGCAGTTCGACGACGTGACGGCGAGGCGTGACGCCTGCCTTTTCAAAGTGACCAGCCAGCGGCTTGGTGACCTTGCGGGGATCGATCTGGCCGTAGCCGATCTGAACGGCGACATAGCCATCAGTGTCTGCGTTGCGCAGCTGCGTGATGACGTTCGAGTCAGCCTGGACCACAGTGACGGGGATGAGCTTGTTGTTCTCGTCCCAGACCTGGGTCATGCCGAGCTTCGTGCCCAGCAGGCCCTTTACGTTACGGGTTGCGGTCATAGTTTCTCAGCACCTCCCTACAGCTTGATTTCGATGTTCACGTCGGCCGGCAGGTCGAGACGCATAAGCGAATCAACAGCCTTCGGCGTGGGGTCGATGATGTCGATCAGACGCTTGTGAGTACGCATTTCGAAGTGCTCACGGCTGTCCTTGTACTTGTGCGGAGAGCGGATGACGCAGTAGATGTTCTTCTCCGTCGGCAGCGGCACAGGGCCTACTACCGTGGCGCCTGCGCGCGTGACCGTCTCAACGATCTTCCGTGCTGAAGAGTCAATGACCTCGTGGTCGTATGACTTCAGCCGGATGCGGATTTTTTGTCCCGCCATGTCGCCTGACTCTCTTTCGTTAGTGCTGCTCCAGTGAGGGCTGCTCTGTTTACTTGCGTGTTGCATGTGGCTGCCGAGGCAATTGAAGTCGTAACTACCACCCGCCGCACAAGCTGAATCCGGACAAATCCGGGTTCCTCAACCTGCCGACGTAACCGACCCCCGCGGTCGGGCGTGTCGCGCTTTTTCACGCGACTCGTCCGCAATTCCTTGGGGCGTGGGTTATGTTTGGTCTCCTACTTGGACCCTGACACCCGGCATTATCCGGATCGGGACGCGAAAGAGCGCTTGAACAACTCATCTAGTATGCCGGAATTGCCGGGCAGAAGCGAATCGGCGGCCGGGTGGGGTGGGGCATCCGCCGGGCAGCCGCCGGCAGCCGCGCCGGGCTGGTCATGCCCCTTCGGAGCGGACGACGGCGGGCCAGGACTTCCGCCCGTTGCCTTCGGCGGGCACCGTGGGGATGATGGGGGCATGACTGTGCAGGATTCCGTAGCAGTTCAGGCCCTTGCCGCGCGCCTGCGCCCTGATTTCCAGCTGGGGGTTGCCTCGGCCGCTTTCCAGATTGAAGGCTCCCTCGCGGCCGGCGGCCGCGGACCCTCCGGCTGGGACGCGTTCGTCGAGAAGCCCGGCACCATCCGGGACGGCCACTCCCCCGCCGTCGCCTGCGACCACTACAACCGCGCCGCGGAAGACGTCGAACTGATGCGCACGCTCGGCATCGACTCCTACCGGTTCTCCCTCTCCTGGCCCAGGATCCAGCCGGACGGGACAGGTCCGTTCAACAGCGCGGGGCTCGACTTCTACGACCGGCTCATCGACCAGCTGCTGGAAGCCGGCATCTCCCCCATGGCCACCCTGTACCACTGGGACACCCCGCTGCCGCTGGAACACCGCGGCGGCTGGCTGCGGCGGTCCACCGCAGAACGCTTCGCCGAGTACAGCGCGGCGGCCGGCCGCCGCTTCGGTGACCGGGTCGCACAGTGGGTGACGCTCAACGAACCGGTCTCGGTCACGCTCAACGGCTATGCCCTCGGGCTCCATGCCCCGGGCCACGACCTGCTCTTCGATGCCCTGCCGGCCGTGCACCACCAGCTCCTGGGGCACGGCCTGGCCGTGCAGGCGCTGCGCGCGGAGGGGGTCACCGGCGCTGTCGGCGTCACCAACTTGCACTCCCCGGTGCGGCCCGCGTCCCGGTCGATGACCGACCGGTTCCTGGCCAACATCTTCGACCTGGTCCTGAACCGGGTCTATGCGGATCCGATCCTCCTGGGCAGCTACCCGAAAGTGCCGCTCATCGCCAAGCCGTGGTTCCGTGCGATGGGGAAGATCTCCGACGCCGACCTGCGGACCATCCACCAGCCCCTCGATTTCTACGGGCTGAACTACTACTACCCCGTGAAGGTCGCGACCGGCCGCGGCGCGGGCGAGAGCCCCGCGGGCACCGCGGACGCGATGCTGAAGATGCCCTTCCATATGGCGGCGTTCCCGGAATACGCCACCACGGGTTTCGGCTGGCCGGTGGCGCCGGACCACCTGGGCCCGCTGCTGCGCGAGCTGAAGGACAGGTACGGTGCGGCGCTGCCTCCGCTGTACATCACCGAAAGCGGGGCCAGCTTCCCCGAGCCCGAGCACGTGTCGGGCCCCATCCCGGATGCGGAACGGATCAGCTACATCGCATCGCACCTGGGTCATGCCGTGGATGCCACCGCGCCGGGCGGCATCGCCGAGGACGTTGAACTGCTGGGCTATTACGTCTGGACCCTGATGGACAACTTCGAGTGGGCGGCCGGGTACTCGCAGCGCTTCGGGCTGGTCCATGTCGATTTCGACACCCAGGCACGCACGCCCAAGGATTCGTATTACTGGTACCAGGCACTCAGCCGGGCCCGCAGGCCCTGAGCCGGCAGGAGCCGCCGGCGCCGGACCGGCAGCGTGCCGGCCGCCTGCTCAGTCCTTGTACGTTTGCGCGCTATTTGTCCCGGTTCGCCCGGTTAATCCGCTTGGCCCGTTCAATCTCGTTGCGGAAGTGCTTCTTGGCCCAAAAGACGGCTGCGACGACGGCAACGGCCACCAACAGGAAAATCAACCAGCTCACTGTGAGCTCCCTTCGTTGGGAGCAACGATATCAGCGCCAGGCCCCCGTCAACTATGGTCCGCCGGCTCACGGTGCGGTGCCGGCTCGTCAGCCACGGGTTTGCTGCGGTTCAGCCTCCAGACCGCCAGCACGATGAGAGCAGCGGCAATGAGGGCCAGCAGCGCGAAGGTGTACTGGCGCATCGCCCACATGATGCACACCGCCACTCCTGCAGCACCCCACCAGACGAACAAACGTTCGCCGAAGGCCAGCCCGGCAATGAGCACCACGGCCATCAGCGCCAGGACCCACAGCTGCTGCCCCGCATCACCGCCGAGGATGATCCCCAGCCCGGACAGCGTCAGCAGCCCGGCGCCGCCGGACAACAACACCCGCCCTGCCCTGCGGTGTCCCGCCCCGCGGTTCCCGGACGCCAGGCGAAGGGAACCGAGCACCCCGGCCAGAACCACATACCACTGCAGCGCCCAGAACACGTCGGGCCCCGCGGAGCCTGCATCGAGTCCGGTGAACAGCACGGCGCGCTGCACCGCCGCCGTCGTGACGAACAGGCCCAGTTCCGCTCCGGCCCTGCGGGCTCTCGCCGGCGCTTCGGCGCAGCAGACCGCGGCGGTGGCGGCCACGAGCGCGGCTCCGGCCCAGGCTGTCTCGTCCCACCGAAGCCCGGCGGCCGCGGCGAGGCCAAGACCCAGGACCGTTGCCGACACCAGCGACCAGCGGCGGACCGGATCGGCGGTCAGGGGTCCGCGGCGCAGCCACCGGCCGGCATACAGTGCTGCCGCCGCCGGGGCACAGCCCGCCAGCCACGGAAGGTAGCTGCCCCAGGCACCCGGCACGGCGTCCAGCAGCACGGAGGCCGACAGCGCGGCGGCGGACAATGTGGCACCAAACATGGCCGCCGCAACGGCCGGAACGTAGAGCGCCGGCCACCGCTCCAGGTGCGACGCCGCGAAGCAGACCGCTGCCAGCGCCAGGACCGACGCTCCGGTCAACCAGTCCGCGACGCGCGGTGCCAGCACCAGGGCAGTCAGGACGAAAGCGCCGGAAGCCGCCAGCCAGAGCCAGCGTTCGACGTCGGCCCGCGCGTTCCGCCGGAAACGCAGGCCGGCGGCGGTGGCGGCCAGGGACAGCACGAGCAGCATCACCACAACCCCGTCGTGGCTGAGGACCGGCTGGCCCAGCAGACCGCCGGCAGAGGTGCCGCCGTCGAACTGCACCAGCGGCCCCAGCGCCACGGTGCCGAACACGGCGGCATAGACCGTCAGATAGGCCGCCCCGCGGGCCGCAAACACCCGGCTGGCCACGGCTGCGGAGACCAGCAGCAGGGCCGCGTGCAGCAGGATGACCCAGCGGCCGCCGTCGTCGGGCGCTGCCGCCAGGTAACCGAGCGGAAGCACTGTCTGGGCGGCGAGCGTGATCCATACCGACGCCTGCTGGAACGGGACCTCGGCCAGGCGGTGCCGCATGAGCCAGCGGATCACGTGCTGGGCGGCCAAAACCAGCCCGAAGGTCACCGAGACGGCGGTGGCCGAGACCGTCAGGTCGTAGCTCAGGACAAGCGCCAGGGCCAGGGTCAGCACCCGGGCGGATGCGAAGTAGACGCCCTTGCCCGTGCGCGAGACGGAGGCCACCACCATCGCGGCGCTGAAGACGGCAAAGATGCCCAGCACCAGCTCGACGTCGAGCGTCGAACCCGCACGGGCCAGCAGCAGCACCGCCAGAGCCGCCGGGGCAAACACCGCCGTGCGCGGGCGGGCTCGCAGCACCAGCCCCGCCGCCGCCGCGCCGAGGGCCATCACGACGACGGCAGCGGTCAGCTGCCAGCTCCCGGCCGGCTGCAACTGGAGGCCGGACGCCGTGAGACCGGCCAATGCGACGGCCTGCAGCATCAGCACTGCGGCGGCGTCGGCGACCACACCGTCTGGAGCCCGGCCCCTGAGCTCGGCCAGCAGGGGGAACGCCAGCTGCAGGCCCAGCACGAGCACCGCCAGTGACGCACCCATGAGTTCCTCACCGCCGATCGTCAGCGGACCGGTCTCCTGGCGCAGTTGCTGGAAACCCGTCAGGACCAGGACGGTGCCGGCGCCCGGGCCATCCACCAGTAGCTCCACCGCTGCTGCAGGGCACGGCGGCGCAGGGCCGTTGCCACGAGGTAGAGCACGGTCAGGGCCAGCCCGATGTTGGCGCTTTGGAGCGAGACGCCGGTGAGTGCCAGGCCGGCCAGCACCGCCGCCATGCCCAGTGGCAGCAGTTCCCGGACACCGGACCGCCAGGGAGTCCCTGCCGCGGCTTCCCCGGAGAGGGCCCAGCCGATGCCCAGGGACGTGAGGAGCTGGAGCACGACGGCGGCGCCGGCGAGTGTCCGCCCCGGCGAGTTGTCCACGACGGCCAGCGCGGCGAGGGCCGGGAGTGCCGCCAGGGAGAAGGCCGCCAGGCTCGCGTCCGGGGCCAGCGTCGGCACGCCCGCCCGGACCAGGGCCGCCGTGGCGAGCTGCTGGGCCACGAGGGCCAGCAGGAAAGCGGCGAGCACCGGAACGGAGCCGCCGCCCGTCACGGCCGCGGCCATCGCGGGAACGGCCAGCGTAGCGGCGATGCGGGCGGCGAGCACGAACTGCCGGCGCAGGGGCTCCGCCGGGGGCAGGGAGCGCACGGCCCAGAACAGCGCGACCAGCAACAGGAACACGGCCGGGCTCCAGGCGCCGGCGCGGCCGCCGAACGCCGCAACCACGAGAAGCGCGGCCACGGGGGCCCCTTCCGCGATCCCTTCCAGTCCCACGGCGAGGGCCATGCCGGTGAGCAGGGCGAGCAGCAGCGGCAGCCACACCGGGATCTCGACGGCGGGGGCGATGGCGGGGTCGACGGCGGCAGTGAACAGGGTGGCCGCACCCCACAGCAGGGTCAGGAGCAGTTGCAGCCCGAAGGTGCCGAGGGCGTCGGCCCGCCGGCGGCCGGCGGAGCCCAGCAGTGCGGCCGGAACCACCGACAGCCCGGACGCCAGCAGCACGGACTGGAGGGCTGCCAGTACGAGGGCGGTCAGCACCATCCACGGCAGGCTCTCGCTCGACGCCCAGACCGCGGCGGCCGCCGCCACGGTCAGGCTGACCCGGGCGCCGTAGTACTGGCCGACCCGGAACCGGCTTTGCGGGAGCGCCGCCATCAGGGCGAAGTACGTTCCGCACAGGAACATCATGAACGCATACTCGCCCCTGCCGAGCAGCATCGGAAGGAAGGTCGCAGCGGCTGCGACGGCGGGGACCACAAACGGATGCAGGACCATCAGCGGTTTGACGAACACCGACGGCATCCAGCACGGACGCGTCAGCGCCAGCAGGGTCAGGACGACCGCGATGGCGATCAGCGCCGCGAAGTACCACAGCACGGCTCCGCCCACGACAGAAATCCCGGACCACGCCGTCGACACGACAAAGGTCAGGGACAGATAGGCGAGAACCCTGCTGTCCATCCGGACGGCGGCGGCAACGTAGGCCACGGTGCCGATGAACGAGGTGACCAGCCAGGCGGCGGGGCCGTCGGGCAGGGTGAAGTTGTACATGGCCAGGCCGGCCACCGGGATCAGAGCCAGGCCGGTTCCGGCGAACGCGACGGCGGCCGGCCGGAGCCGCGGGGCCCTCGCATGCAGGACCAGACCCCCGGCATAGAACAGCGCGGTGATGGCGACAACGCCGGCGAAGCGGAGGACTGCCGGGAGGCCGGTGCCGATGAAGAGGGCCCCGGCAGCCACCAGCAGGAGGCTGGCGACGTAGAGGGTGATGTTGATGTTCTGCCGGTCCCGCTTCTCCTTCCGGGCAGCCCGGTCCGCGGCGGACTCCCGCGGAGCAGCCGGGGCCGCAGCCACCTGCGCCGGAGCGGGCAGCTGCGCGGGCAAGGGCCAGGACTGATCGTGCGCCGGAGCGGGCAGCTGCGCGGGCAAGGGCCAGCGTTGATCGCGCGCTGCCGGCGGTGTTGGCTCGTACGGTAACGCACCGGCAGGCCGGACCGGCGGAGTTGGCCGGCCCGGCGGGTTCAGCGGTGGAGCCGCCAGAGGCAGCGGCGCGGCCGTCGGTGGAGCCGCTGCCGCGGCGGGCGGGACCGGCGGTGGAGCCGCTGCCGCCGCCGACGGGACGCTCGCCGCCCCCGTCTCCTGTGCGGCCTGGCCGTCCCGCCAGCCCTGGAGGTGCCCGGCACGGAAGCCGGCCGCGAAGGCCTGGCTGTTCTCGTCAGTGTGACGCCGGCGTTCCCGCGCCCTCCCCCGGCGGAGGCCAAGCACTAAGGCGACCGCAACCAGGAGTATGACGAACAGGGGGTGGACAGCGGTCGACATGGATATCCTTCGTGACTCCGGCTGTCCGTACCGCCCAGCTCCCATTAAATCCAATGACTAGATGAAATATAGCACCGGACGATGCTCAACGGAGCCCTGTGCATAGGGCCAATTCCCAAGACCCGCGCCCAGGCCCGGTGAGGCCCAGTGGAGTTCGTACATGACGGTGCCTGCGGTCCATGCGCCCGCGGGCGGGGCCCAGGTCCCGCCGCCCTGGGCAGGGACCCTGGCTAGTGAGCGCTGGCAGGGACCGCGGGCGCAAAAAAGAACAGCCCCGCTGCGAGTGCAGCGGGGCTGTTCTTTGCTTCACGGGGGCCGTCAGACGGCCGACCCGATCAGAGGTCTAACTCAGATCAGCAAGTATTACTTGAGGATCTTGGTAACGCGTCCCGAACCAACGGTGCGGCCGCCTTCGCGGATAGCGAAGCCGAGGCCCTCTTCCATGGCGATGGGCTGGATGAGCGCAACGGTCATCTCAGTGTTGTCGCCAGGCATAACCATTTCCGTGCCTTCCGGCAGGGTGATAACGCCGGTTACGTCCGTGGTGCGGAAGTAGAACTGCGGGCGGTAGTTGGAGTAGAACGGGTTGTGACGCCCGCCTTCGTCCTTGGAGAGGATGTAGACGTTGGCCTCGAAGTCGGTGTGCGGGGTGATGGAACCCGGCTTGACGACAACCTGGCCACGCTCGACATCGTCGCGCTTCAGACCGCGGAGCAGGAGGCCACAGTTCTCGCCGGCCCATGCTTCGTCGAGCTGCTTGTGGAACATCTCGATACCGGTAACCGTGGTCTTCTGGACCGGGCGGATGCCGACGATCTCGACCTCGGAGTTGATGGCGAGGGTTCCACGCTCGGCGCGGCCCGTAACAACGGTGCCACGGCCGGTGATCGTGAAGACATCTTCGATCGGCATCAGGAACGGCTTGTCGCGGTCACGTACCGGGTCCGGCACAGAGTTGTCGACAGCTTCCATGAGGTCCTCGACGGACTTGACCCAAACCGGGTCGCCTTCGAGAGCCTTCAGACCGGAAACGCGAACGACCGGAGCCTCATCGCCATCGAAGCCCTGAGCCGAAAGCAGCTCGCGAACTTCCATTTCGACGAGGTCGAGGAGCTCTTCGTCATCGACCATGTCCGACTTGTTCAGTGCAACCAGCAGGTAGGGAACGCCAACCTGGCGGGCGAGCAGGACGTGCTCGCGGGTCTGAGCCATCGGGCCGTCAGTGGCGGCAACCACGAGGATTGCACCGTCCATCTGTGCAGCGCCGGTGATCATGTTCTTGATGTAGTCAGCGTGACCCGGAGCGTCTACGTGTGCGTAGTGGCGCTTCTCGGTCTGGTACTCAACGTGGGAGATGTTGATGGTAATGCCGCGCTGACGCTCTTCGGGAGCAGAGTCAATGGACGCGAAGTCGCGCTGCTCGTTGAGTGTCGGGTACTTGTCGTACAGCACCTTGGAAATCGCGGCCGTCAGCGTCGTCTTACCGTGGTCAACGTGACCAATGGTGCCGATGTTGACGTGCGGCTTAGTCCGCTCGAACTTTGCCTTTGCCACAGGTTCCTCCTAGAACGTTTTCAAATGACTTACCCTTCGACCGCGCTTATCGCGGCGAAACTTCAGTAAGTCTACTTGGGGGGCTTTGGATTGATGAAATTGCAGATTCAGGAACTAATACTAGTCCCTCGAGTCTGTCGGTGCAGATGGCCGCCCGGCCTGCCCGGAAAAGCTGCTGGCCGGAACCGGCCACCTGCACCAGGTGAATCTCCGTTGACGAAGACGCACCCGAGTTTGTTGCTGCGAGAGCCCTAGGGACTACTCGCCGCGGTTCTTCTGGATGATCTCGTCGGCAAATGCCTTCGGGACCTCGGCGTAGCTGTGGAACGTCATGGAGTACACAGCGCGGCCCTGGGTCTTCGAGCGCAGGTCACCGATGTAGCCGAACATGCCGGACAGCGGGACGTGCGCGCGGATGACCTTGACGCCCTGGGCATCTTCCATGGACTGCATCTGGCCACGGCGGGAGTTGAGGTCACCGATAACTTCACCCATGTATTCCTCAGGGGTGCGGACCTCGACATCCATCAGCGGTTCGAGCAGGATGGGGTTCGCCTTGCGTGCGGCTTCCTTGAAAGCCATACGGCCGGCGATCTTGAACGCCATTTCCGAGGAGTCAACATCGTGGTACGCGCCGTCAATCAGCGTGGCCTTGATGCCGACAACCGGGTACCCGGCGAGGACGCCGTCGTTCAGCGCATCCTGGATACCGGCGTCAACCGAGGGGATGTATTCGCGGGGAATACGTCCACCGGTGACCTTGTTCGAGAACTCGTACAGCTCGCCCTCGGACGTGTCCAGCGGCTCGATCGCGATCTGGATCTTTGCGAACTGGCCGGAACCACCGGTCTGCTTCTTGTGCGTGTAGTCGTGACGCTCTACAGCACGCTTGATGGTTTCGCGGTAGGCAACCTGGGGCTTGCCCACGTTTGCCTCGACCTTGAATTCGCGGCGCATGCGGTCCACCAGGATATCCAGGTGGAGCTCGCCCATGCCGGCGATGATGGTCTGGCCGGTGTCCTCGTTGAGGGAGACCTGGAAGGTCGGGTCCTCAGCGGAGAGCTTCTGGATGGCCGTGGAGAGCTTCTCCTGGTCACCCTTGGTGTTCGGCTCGATCGCAACAGAGATCACGGGCTCCGGGAAGCTCATGGACTCCAGAACGATCTGGTTGCTGGGATCACACAGGGTGTCGCCCGTGGTGGTGTCCTTCAGACCGATCGCTGCGTAGATGTGGCCAGCGGTAGCGCCGTCAACCGGCATTTCCTTGTTGGCGTGCATCTGGAACAGCTTGCCGATGCGCTCCTTCTTGCCCTTGGTGGAGTTGACCACCTGGGAGCCTGCTTCCACGTGACCGGAGTACACGCGGATGAAGGTGAGCTGACCGAAGAACGGGTGCGTAGCAATCTTGAACGCCAGAGCCGAGAACGGCTCCTCGGAGGACGGCTTGCGCGTCAGTTCCTTCTCTTCGTCGCGGGGATCGTGACCGATCATCGGCGGGACGTCGAGCGGGTTCGGCAGGTAGTCCACGACGGCGTCAAGCATCGGCTGAACGCCGCGGTTCTTGAACGCGGAGCCGCAGAAGACCGGGTAGAGCTCGGAGTTGATCGTCATCTTGCGGATGCCGGCCTTGAGCTCCTCTTCGGTGATTTCTTCACCTTCGAGGTACTTCTCCATGAGCTCTTCGGAGGACTCTGCAACGGTCTCAACGAGCGTTGCGCGGTACTCTTCGGCCTTTTCCTTGAGGTCAGCCGGGATCTCCTGGATCTCGTACTTGGCACCCATGGTGACGTCACCCTTGGAGTCGCCGGGCCAGACCAGTGCGCGCATGTAAAGCAGGTCGACGACGCCGATGAAGTCGTTCTCGGCGCCGATCGGCAGCTGCATGACGAGCGGCTTGGCACCGAGGCGGCTGATGATGGTGTCGACGGTGAAGTAGAAGTCAGCGCCGAGCTTGTCCATCTTGTTGACGAAGCAGATGCGCGGGACGTTGTACTTGTCAGCCTGGCGCCAGACAGTCTCAGACTGCGGCTCCACGCCTTCCTTGCCGTCGAACACGGCAACTGCACCGTCGAGGACGCGCAGGGAGCGCTCAACCTCAACCGTGAAGTCCACGTGGCCGGGGGTGTCGATGATGTTGATCTGGTTGTTTTCCCAGAAGCAGGTCACGGCGGCAGACGTGATGGTGATGCCGCGTTCCTTTTCCTGTTCCATCCAGTCAGTCGTCGAAGCGCCGTCGTGCGTTTCGCCGATCTTGTGGTTCACACCTGTGTAGAACAGGATGCGCTCGGTAGTAGTGGTCTTGCCAGCATCAATGTGGGCCATGATGCCGATATTGCGGACCTTGCTAAGGTCGGTAAGCACGTCCTGTGCCACGGTGTCTCCCTTTCGGATGAACTGCACGTTCGCCGCCGGCTCGGTAGAGCCGGCGGCGTCCGGGAAGTATTACCAGCGGTAGTGTGCGAAGGCCTTGTTGGACTCGGCCATCTTGTGGGTGTCTTCGCGACGCTTCACAGCGGCACCGAGACCGTTGGAGGCATCCAGAATCTCGTTCTGGAGGCGCTCGGTCATGGTCTTCTCGCGGCGGGCCTTGGAGTAGCCAACCAGCCAGCGCAGGGCGAGTGCGGTGGAGCGGCCCGGCTTGACCTCAACCGGAACCTGGTAGGTGGCGCCACCGACACGGCGGGAGCGGACCTCGAGGGAAGGCTTGACGTTCTCCATGGCCTTCTTGAGGGCTGCAACCGGGTCGCCGCCGGACTTGGCACGAGCACCTTCGAGTGCACCGTAAACGATGCGCTCTGCGGTGGACTTCTTGCCGTCAACGAGCACCTTGTTGATCAGCTGGGTGACCAGCGGGGAGCCGTAAACGGGATCTAGAACTAGCGGCCGCTTGGGGGCCGGACCCTTGCGAGGCATATTACTTCTTCTCCATCTTTGCGCCGTAGCGGCTACGAGCCTGCTTACGGTTCTTGACACCCTGGGTATCGAGGGCGCCACGGACGATCTTGTAACGGACACCCGGAAGGTCCTTAACGCGGCCGCCACGGACGAGCACAATGGAGTGCTCCTGCAGGTTGTGGCCTACACCGGGGATGTACGCGGTGACTTCAACGCCGCCGTTGAGGCGCACACGTGCGACCTTACGCAGAGCCGAGTTCGGCTTCTTCGGGGTCGTCGTGTACACGCGGGTGCAAACACCGCGGCGCATCGGGCTGCCGTTAAGCGCGGGGGCCTTGGTCTTCTTGACCTTCGGCGTGCGGCCCTTGCGGACCAGCTGGTTAATCGTAGGCACTCTCGTGTTCTCCGTTTTATCCGGAGCGGCCGTTGGCAGCCGCTCTCTTGTCGCTGCGCCCCGCCGCTCGAGCTTTGAAGTTCTCTCCAGAGCAGCTGAGGCGAAGCCTTAATAGTCGGACCGCACGCCTGGGCCCACGGACTCTCATCCTGAATTGCCCCTAGGCATGCGAAAATGTGGCATACGTTGCACAAGAACCCTGCAAACCGGAAACGTCGACCTGGTTCAGCCTTTCAGCTTCTACCGGCGCACTCATCCACTGCCACAATAACAATTAGTCTCAAGTCTAACACGGACGGGTCCCGGCCCTTAATCGGCGCGGAACCACGCCCCCTCCTCCCCCGTCGACTGCTCCGGTACGGCCCTTATGGGGCCCCAAAAGGGCAGTACCGGAGCAGTCGATGGGTTAAAGGGATGGTCCCCCACCGTGCGGTGCGGGACCATCCTTGGGAAAGCTACCTGTTTAGCGGAAGTCGCTGCCCAGGTCGTAGTCATCCAGCGGGATGGCGTGGAACTCAGGAGCTCCGTCGCCGCCCAGGGAATCGTAGGAGAAGTCACTGAACGCGCTGGGGCCGGTGAACAGGTTGGCCTTTGCTTCTTCAGTGGGCTCCACGGTGACCTCGGTGTAGCGCGGGAGACCCGTGCCGGCCGGGATGAGCTTACCGATGATGACGTTTTCCTTGAGGCCGAGCAGCGGATCGCTCTTGCCTTCCATGGCCGCCTGCGTCAGGACGCGGGTGGTCTCCTGGAAGGAAGCTGCGGACAGCCAGGACTCGGTCGCCAGGGACGCCTTGGTGATGCCCATGAGCTCGGGACGGCCGGAAGCCGGCGTCTTGCCCTCGGACACAACACGGCGGTTGGCATCTTCGAAGCGGCTGCGCTCGGCGAGCTCGCCGGGCAGCAGGTCCGATTCGCCGGACTCGATGACCGTGACGCGGCGCAGCATCTGGCGGACGATAACCTCGACGTGCTTGTCGTGGATACCGATGCCCTGGCTGCGGTACACGCCCTGGACCTCGTCGACCAGGAACTTCTGCGCGGCACGGGGGCCCATGATGCGCAGAACCTGCTTGGGGTCGACCGGACCGTTGATGAGCTTCTGGCCGACGCTGACGTGCTCGCCGTCTTCGATGAGAAGACGTGAACGGCGCAGGACCGGGTAAGCGATCTCTTCGGATCCGTCATCCGGGGTGATGACCAGGCGCATCTGACGCTCGGACTCTTCGATGGTGATGCGGCCGGCTGCTTCAGCAATCGGTGCGACACCCTTCGGAGTACGGGCTTCGAAGAGCTCCTGGATACGGGGCAGACCCTGGGTGATGTCGTCGCCACCGCTGGAGGAAACAGCACCACCGGTGTGGAACGTACGCATGGTCAGCTGGGTACCCGGCTCACCGATGGACTGTGCGGCGATGATGCCGACCGCCTCACCGATGTCGACGGTCTTACCCGTGGCCAGCGAACGGCCGTAGCACAGGGCGCAGGTGCCGACGCTGGACTCACAGGTGAGTACGGAGCGGACCTTGACCTCGGTGATGCCGGCGGCGAACAGTTCGGCAATGACGACGTCGCCGCAGTCAGTGCCGCCCGCTGCCAGGACCTTGCCCTTGGAGTCAACGACATCCACGGCCAGGGTACGGGCGTACGCGCTGTTCTCGACGTTCTCGTCCAGGACCAGCTCGCCGTTGGAGTCAGCGACCGCGATGGCGGTCATCAGACCGCGCTCGGTGCCGCAGTCCTCTTCGCGGACGATGACGTCCTGCGACACGTCCACCAGACGACGGGTCAGGTAACCCGAGTTGGCGGTACGCAGCGCGGTGTCAGCCAGACCCTTACGGGCACCGTGCGTGGCGATGAAGTATTCCAGCACCGACAGGCCCTCGCGGTACGAGGACTTGATCGGACGCGGGATGATCTCACCCTTAGGGTTGGCCACCAGGCCACGGATACCCGCGATCTGACGGACCTGCATCCAGTTACCACGTGCGCCGGAGGACACCATGCGGTTGATCGTGTTCATCGGGGACAGGTTGTCACGCATCGCCTGGGCGATCTCGTTCGTGGCCTTGTTCCAGATCTCGATCAGTTCCTGGCGACGCTCGTCGTCGTCGATCAGGCCCTTGTCGTACTGGCCCTGGATCTTGGCAGCCATGGTCTCGTAACCGGCGAGGATCCGCGGCTTGTCCTTGGGCACCTCGATGTCGGAGATGGCGACGGTGACGCCGGACCGGGTGGCCCAGTAGAAACCGGCATCCTTCAGGTTGTCCAGCGTTGCCGCCGTGACCACCTTCGGGTAGCGCTCGGCGAGGTCGTTGACGATGGTGGACAGTTCGCCCTTGTCGGCAACGTTCTCAACCCACGGGTAGTCCGCGGGCAGCGTCTCGTTGAAGAGGACCTGGCCCAGGGAGGTCTGGACGAGCACGGTCTGACCCGGCTCGTAACCTTCCGGAGCTTCCCAGCCGGCGTAAGGGACAAAGCCCTCAAGACGGATCTTGACCTGGGAATTCAGGTGCAGCTCGTGCAGGTCGTACGCCATGATGGCTTCCGCGACGGAGGAGAAGATCCGGCCCTCGCCAGCTGAACCGACACGCTTGGTGGTCAGGTGGTAGAGGCCGATGATCATATCCTGCGAAGGCAGCGTCACCGGGCGGCCGTCAGACGGCTTCAGGATGTTGTTCGAGGACAGCATCAGGATGCGGGCCTCAGCCTGGGCTTCGGGGCTCAGCGGCAGGTGGACTGCCATCTGGTCGCCGTCGAAGTCAGCGTTGAAGGCGCCACAAACCAGCGGGTGGAGCTGGATTGCCTTACCTTCAACAAGCTGCGGTTCGAACGCCTGGATGCCGAGACGGTGCAGGGTGGGTGCACGGTTCAGCAGCACGGGGTGCTCGGTGATGATCTCTTCGAGGACATCCCAGACCTGCGGGCGGTAACGCTCCACCATCCGCTTGGCCGACTTGATGTTCTGTGCGTGGTTGAGGTCAACCAGGCGCTTCATCACGAACGGCTTGAAGAGCTCCAGCGCCATCTGCTTCGGCAGGCCACACTGGTGCAGCTTCAGCTGCGGACCGACGACGATCACGGAACGGCCGGAGTAGTCAACGCGCTTACCCAGGAGGTTCTGGCGGAAACGACCCTGCTTGCCCTTGAGCATGTCGCTCAGGGACTTCAGCGGACGGTTGCCCGGTCCGGTGACCGGACGGCCGCGGCGGCCGTTGTCGAACAGGCTGTCAACGGCTTCCTGAAGCATGCGCTTCTCGTTGTTGACGATGATCTCCGGAGCACCGAGATCAAGCAGGCGCTTGAGGCGGTTGTTGCGGTTGATCACGCGGCGGTAGAGGTCGTTGAGGTCGGAGGTCGCGAAGCGGCCGCCGTCCAGCTGGACCATCGGGCGCAGTTCCGGCGGGATCACCGGGACGGCGTCCAGCACCATGCCGAGCGGGCTGTTGTTGGTCGTCAGGAACGCGTTGACCACCTTGAGCCGCTTCAGGGCGCGGGTCTTGCGCTGGCCCTTGCCGTTGGCAATGATGTCGCGGAGCATGTCCGACTCGGCCTGCATGTCGAAGTTCTCAAGACGCTTCTTGATCGCTTCGGCACCCATGGAGCCTTCGAAGTACATGCCGTAGCGGTCGCGCAGTTCGCGGTAAAGGCCTTCGTCGCCTTCAAGGTCAGCGACCTTGAGGTTCTTGAAGCGGTCCCAGACCTGCTCGAGGCGCTCGATTTCAGCATCCGCGCGCTTGCGGACGTTAGCCATCTGGCGGTCAGCGGAGTCGCGGGCCTTCTTCTTGTCGGCAGCCTTGGCGCCTTCGCCTTCGAGACGGGCAAGCTCGTTCTCAAGGTCGCGGGCGATCGTGGCGATGTCCGAGTCGCGGTTGTCGATCAGCTGCTTCTTCTCGATGTCGTGCTCAACCTGGAGGTTGGGCAGTTCTTCGTGGCGGCTGTCGGCGTCGACGCTCGTGATCATGTAGGCGGCGAAGTAGATGACCTTTTCGAGGTCCTTCGGTGCCAGGTCAAGGAGGTAGCCCAGGCGGGACGGAACACCCTTGAAGTACCAGATGTGCGTGACCGGGGCGGCCAGCTCGATGTGGCCCATGCGCTCACGGCGGACCTTTGCGCGGGTGACCTCAACGCCACACCGCTCGCAAATGATGCCCTTGAAGCGCACGCGCTTGTACTTACCGCAGTAGCACTCCCAGTCGCGGGACGGGCCGAAGATCTTCTCGCAGAAGAGGCCGTCCTTCTCAGGCTTGAGCGTGCGGTAGTTGATGGTTTCCGGCTTCTTAACCTCGCCGTAAGACCAGCCACGGATGTCTTCCGCGGTGGCGAGGCCGATCTGCATGAGGCCGAAGGAGGATTCGCTGGACATATGGTCCCTGTTCTCTCTTGTTCTCTAAATTCTGAAGTCTTGGGTTACGGGAAGAGGGAGGGGCGTACGACGGCGGGTGGGAACCCGCCGTCGTACGGCCTCTGCTAAACCTCTTCTACGGAACTGGGCTCTGCACGAGACAGATCGATGCCCAGTTCTTCCGCAGCCGTGAAGACTGCGTCATCAGAGTCACGCATTTCAATTGTGGTTCCGTCCGTGGAAAGAACTTCCACGTTCAGGCACAGCGACTGCATTTCCTTGATCAAGACCTTGAAGGACTCAGGAACGCCCGGCTCGGGGATGTTCTCGCCCTTGACGATGGCTTCGTAGACCTTCACACGACCATGGATGTCATCCGACTTGATCGTAAGGAGCTCCTGGAGCGTGTAGGCGGCGCCGTAAGCTTCGAGCGCCCACACTTCCATTTCACCGAAGCGCTGGCCACCGAACTGTGCCTTACCACCCAGCGGCTGCTGCGTGATCATGGAGTACGGGCCGGTGGAGCGCGCGTGGATCTTGTCGTCCACCAGGTGGTGGAGCTTCAGGATGTACATGTAGCCGACCGAGATCGGATCCGGGAACGGCTCGCCGGAGCGGCCGTCGAACAGCCGGGTCTTGCCTGAGGAGTTGATCAGGCGGACACCGTCACGGGTGACGTTGGTGGAGTCGAGGAGACCAGTGATTTCCTCTTCACGCGCACCGTCGAAGACCGGCGTTGCAACAGTGGTCGAGCCACTCTCGCGCGGCAGGTTCGGCAGCTGCTTGACCCACTCGGGCTCGCCCTCGATCTTCCAGCCGGTCTTGGCAACCCAGCCGAGGTGCGTTTCCAGCACCTGGCCGACGTTCATACGGCCCGGAACACCCAGCGGGTTCAGGACAATATCAACGGGGGTACCGTCGGCAAGGAAGGGCATGTCCTCGATCGGAAGGATCTTGGAGATAACACCCTTGTTGCCGTGACGGCCGGCGAGCTTGTCGCCGTCGGTGATCTTGCGCTTGGCAGCGACGTAGACGCGGACCAGCTGGTTGACGCCCGGGGGCAGCTCGTCGTCGTTGTCGCGGTCGAAGACGCGGACACCGATAACGGTGCCGGACTCGCCGTGCGGAACCTTCAGCGAGGTGTCGCGCACTTCGCGGGACTTCTCACCGAAGATGGCGCGCAGCAGGCGCTCTTCCGGGGTCAGCTCGGTCTCGCCCTTGGGCGTGACCTTTCCGACCAGGATGTCGCCGGCTTCGACCTCGGCGCCGATGTGGATGATGCCACGCTCGTCCAGGCCTGCCAGGACCTCCTCGGACACGTTCGGGATGTCACGGGTGATTTCCTCGGCACCAAGCTTGGTGTCGCGGGCATCGATCTCGTGCTCCTCGATGTGGATCGAGGACAGTACGTCCTCGGCCACGATCCGCTGGGACAGGATGATGGCATCCTCGAAGTTGTGGCCTTCCCATGACATGAATGCCACGAGCAGGTTCTTTCCGAGGGCCAGTTCGCCCTGGTCCGTTGCCGGGCCGTCAGCGATGATGCCGCCGACCTCCAGGCGCTGGCCTTCACTCACCAGAACGCGGTTGTTGTAGCAGTTGCCCTGGTTGGAGCGGGCGAACTTGTTGATGCGGTAGTTGGTTTCCGTGCCGTCATCGTTGAGCATGATGACGAGCTCGGCGGAAACCTCGGTGACCACACCGGCCTTCTTCGCGATGGTGACGTCACCGGCGTCGACTGCTGCGGCGCGTTCCATGCCGGTACCGACGAACGGCGCCTCGGAACGGACCAGCGGCACGGCCTGGCGCTGCATGTTGGCACCCATGAGTGCGCGGTTAGCATCGTCATGCTCGAGGAACGGGATCAGGGCGGTGGCCACAGACACCATCTGGCGCGGGGAAACGTCCATGAACTCGACCTCGCCGGCGGGGACCAGCACGGGCTCGCCTCCACCACCACGGGCGCGGACCAGGACGGTCTCTTCGGCGAACTTCTTGTTCGAATCGAGCGGAGCGTTGGCCTGTGCAATCAGGACCTCTGCCTCGTCGTCGGCCGTGAGGTACTGGACCTCATCGGAGACAACACCTTCGGCCACCAGGCGGTACGGGGTCTCGATGAAACCGAACGGGTTGATGCGTCCGTAGGAAGCCAGCGAACCGATCAGGCCAATGTTCGGGCCTTCAGGGGTTTCAATGGGGCACATACGTCCGTAGTGCGACGGGTGAACGTCTCGGACTTCCATGCCTGCACGGTCACGGGACAGACCACCCGGGCCAAGCGCGGACAGGCGGCGCTTGTGGGTCAGACCCGAGAGCGGGTTGTTCTGGTCCATGAACTGGGACAGCTGGGAGGTTCCGAAGAACTCCTTGATCGCTGCCACAACGGGGCGGATGTTGATCAGCGTCTGCGGCGTGATGGCCTCGACGTCCTGGGTCGTCATACGCTCGCGGACAACGCGCTCCATACGGGACAGGCCGGTGCGGACCTGGTTCTCGATGAGCTCGCCGACGGCGCGGATGCGGCGGTTGCCGAAGTGGTCGATGTCATCGATCTCAACGCGCAGCTCGTGGTCCTGGCCGTCGCGCTTGCCCGTGAGGGTCTTCTCACCGGCGTGCAGGGCAACGAGGAACTTGATCATGGCGACGATGTCTTCAACGTGCAGGACAGACGCTTCCTTGTCACCAAGGGAGCGGTCGATGCCGAGCTTGCGGTTGATCTTGTAACGGCCAACCTTGGCCAGATCGTAGCGCTTGGAGTTGAAGTACAGGTTGTCCAGCAGGGACTGGGCAGCCTCAACCGTGGGCGGCTCGCCCGGTCGCAGCTTCCGGTAGATGTCCAGCAAGGCGTCTTCCCGGGTTTCGGTGGCGTCCTTCTCCAGCGTTGCGCGCATGGAGTCGTACTGGCCGAACTCTTCGAGGATCTGGCCTTCGGTCCAGCCGAGGGCCTTCAGCAGCACCGTGACGGACTGCTTGCGCTTGCGGTCGAGGCGAACGCCGACCTGGTCGCGCTTGTCGATTTCGAGTTCGAACCAGGCGCCGCGGGACGGGATGATCTTCGCGGTGAAGATGTCCTTGTCGCTGGTCTTGTCGGCGGTGCGCTCAAAGTAGGCGCCCGGGGAGCGGACCAGCTGCGAGACAACGACACGCTCGGTGCCGTTGACGACGAAGGTGCCCTTCTCGGTCATCAGCGGGAAGTCACCCATGAACACGGTCTGCTGCTTGATTTCGCCCGTGTTGTTGTTCATGAATTCGGCCTTGACGTACAGCGGAGCCGAGTACGTTGCGTCCCGGTCCTTGCACTCAGCCATCGTGTATTTCGGATCAGCGAACTCCGGCTCCGAGAAGCTCAGGGACATGGTGCCCTGGAAATCCTCGATCGGGGAGATCTCTTCGAAGATGTCGGACAGACCCGAGGAGGTGGCGACGCTGAGGTCGCCTTCTTCTACGGCCTTGGCTACGCGTGCCTGCCAGCGTTCGTTTCCGACCAGCCAGTCAAAGCTGTCCGTTTGCAGGGCAAGCAGATTCGGAACGTCAAGGGGTTCGTGAATCTTTGCGAATGAGAGCCGGCGGGTTGCACCGTCGGTGCTGTCGGCATTGATAGCGGTTGCAGCGTTGTTTACATTAGAGGTGCTCGAGGCGACCAAGAGGGATCCTTCCACAGACCTTCAGGCGTTTTCAGATCTCCCCCGTTATGCACCCTGCGGAGTGACTCCGCAGTGCTACCAATCCGGTTCCGCTATATGACCCGGGACCCGCGCTGACCATGCTGGTGCCGTTGTTGACGGCACATTGATGGCCCAGCTGCCAGGCTAAGCCCACCGCTATATGAAGGCTGAAGGTAAACAGGGAAGACGCAAATATCTACGATACGGCAAAGCAACCTACTTGTCTACCCCACTTCGTCCGGGATTGCAAGCACCGGCCCCGGCGCCGGGATCGGGTATCACGCCCGCGGAGCGCGGCCCCGCTTCGCCCGCGGCGAGGGAGCCGGATGGCCCGGTGACCGGGGTCACGATAACCTTGCTGTACATCGTTCAAGATCGGAAGAGAAAACCATGAGCAACTCTGCAGACAACAATGATGTTGTCATCCTCGCCGCCGCCCGCACGCCCCAGGGGCGCCTCAACGGGCAGCTCGCCAGCTTCACCGCCGTGGAACTCGGCGCACACGCCATCCGCGCGGCCCTGGCCTCCAGCGGAGTGAAGGCCGAGCAGGTGGATTCGGTGATCATGGGCCAGGTGCTGCAGGCCGGGGCGGGCCAGAACCCCGCCCGCCAGAGCGCCATCGGCGCCGGCATCGGCTGGAACGTTCCGACCGTGACGATCAACAAGGTCTGCCTGTCCGGGCTGACCGCGGTGATCGATGCGGCCCGGATGATCCGCAGCGGCGACGCCACCGTCGTCGTCGCCGGCGGCCAGGAGTCCATGACCCGGGCGCCGCACCTCCTCCCCGGCTCCCGGCAGGGCTGGACCTACGGTTCCATCCAGGCGCTCGACGTCGCGGCGCACGACGGCCTGACCGACGCCTTCGACGGGCAGTCCATGGGCCTGTCCACCGAGACCAAGAACCTCACGCTGGGCATCGACCGGACCTCCCAGGACGAGGTGGCGGCCGCGTCCCACCAGCGCGCCGCCCGTGCCGCCAAGGACGGCGTGTTCGACGGCGAAATCGCCCCGATCAGCGTGAAGCAGCGCAAGGGGGACCCGGTCATCCTGGCCGCGGACGAGGGCATCCGGCCGGACACGACGGTGACGTCGCTGGCGGGGCTGCGGGCGGCGTTCGTCACGGACGGCACCATCACCGCCGGCAACTCCTCCCCCCTGTCCGACGGCGCCTCCGCCCTCGTGCTGTCCTCGCGGAAGTTCGCCGAGGATAACGGCCTGGACTACCTCGCCGTCGTCGGAAAACCCGGGCAGGTGGCCGGTCCGGACAACTCGCTGCACTCCCAGCCCTCCAACGCGATCAAGAACGCGCTGGCCAAGGCCGGCTGGTCCGCCGCGGACCTGGACTTCATCGAGATCAACGAGGCCTTCGGCTCCGTCGCCGTCCAGTCCCTCAAGGACCTCGACTACCCGCTGGAGAAGTGCAACATCCACGGCGGCGCGATCGCCGTGGGCCACCCGATCGGCGCCTCCGGCGCCCGGCTGGCCCTGCACGCCGCGCACGAGCTGAAGCGGCGCGGCACCGGCAAGGCCGCGGTGTCCCTCTGCGGCGGCGGCGGGCAGGGCGAAGCGCTTCTGCTTTACCGCGACTGAGCGCCGTGCCGGACCCTGTGATGCCCGACCCCCTGGTGCCCGGGCACGGCCCGGCCGATGGCGGCACCGGCGGCGGCACCACCGCTGCCGCCGCCGGCCGGGAGCGGTTCCTGGCTGACGCCGCCGCCCGCGGCCTCAGCGTCCAGCTCGTGGAGCGCCTCGCCGCGAACAGCCTGGAGGAGGCAGCCAAGATCCTGGGGATCGAGCCCGGGGATATCGTGAAGTCCCTCGTGGTCAAACACAAGGACGGCAGTTTCCTGTTCGCCCTGATTCCGGGCGACCGGCAGATTTCCTGGCCCAAACTGCGCGCGCTGATCGGGGTGAACAAGCTGTCCCTTCCGGCGGCCGACGTGGCCCTGGCCGCGACGGGCTATGAGCGCGGCACCATCACCCCGCTTGGAAGCACCGTGGCATGGCCGGTGTACGCGGACCGGACCATCACCGGGCGCAGGATTTCCATGGGTGCCGGGGAACACGGCTTCAGCGCCTTCGTCGACGCCGACGCCCTCACCGCGGCCCTCGCTGCCGTCGTCGCGGACATCTCCGAGCCGAACTGACGCCGGCACGGGCATGCTCGACCCGGCAGCCCGCCACGGCGGAACCCCTTATCTACCGGGAGGTTCGAGCAACTCCCCCACCCGGGCGATATAGCTTTTTAGGCTAAGGTCGTTCGCCCAGATGGCGCGTATTTCATCCTGCTTTGCATGGGAGGCTTCAGCCAATTCCCGAAGCTGGGGAAGCAGAGGCTGTTCCGGGTCACAGAGGGCCACGGCGGGGCCAATAACGTACTCCCGCATGCCCTCGTTGGGAGTGACACCCACGGCAATTCCGCTCTCGAGTGCACCCACCAGGACCATGTGTCCCGCCGCCCTGGTTCCGGAGGCCAGCGGAAGAAAGACCACGGAGGCCGTGCTCAGCAGCTCGCCGAATTCCTGTTGGCTCAAATACCCCGGGCGCCTGATCACGTTCTCACCGCAGCGGGTTTCTCCGGCCGGACCACCCGTGGCCAGGGTCAACTGGACCGGGGTGCTGCTTGCCAACACCTCGTCCTCAAGGGCCCGGATGAGAAGGGGATCGCGATCCGAGGAGCCGCCAATGAATATGTGAAGGTCCTGCGATGCCTTCTTCGGCGGGTAGCACAAGGAATTCCCGTACAACACCGCCTGGGCCCGTCCGCCGTCGGCGTTCCAGGGTCCCGTTTCAGATTGGGACATGGTGATCACCGGAGCGTCGCCGATGAGCCGGCGCATGACTTTCCAGCTCCGGCTGGACGGTTCCGCGTAGATGCCCGTCACCACAAAGTCGTTTCGGCCGGTTACCCGCAGGGCAGCGCCAATCCACGGGTTTGTGGCCAGATAAGGCCCCCGCACAGCCGGGTTAAGTGTTCGCAGGGCCAGTATCAGTGAATCCAGTCCTATCCCCAGAACTCTTGAACCGAGCCGCTTCCCCGTGACCGCTGCGCGATGGTGCTGGCAGGTGGCCTTGATCTGTGGATGGCTGAGCCATTCGGAATCCGCGCGCGGTGAGGCCGGGCCCATTGCCAGGAGAGTGTAGGAAGCCAATGTCATGACCTTTCGTTCACTGATGCGGAGGCCCCGTTCCAGGCCGTCCATTCCGCAACTGCCACGGAATGGTAGGCGAGTGCTGCCCGGATGGTCTCGTCGCGGCCGTCCGTCACCGCATACCTGACGGCGTCAGCCCAGGCGCGGTCGTCAACCAGCCCTGTCTGCGGATCCTCACGCAGCAACAGCCTCGACTCCTGTCCGTACAGGTCCGCCAGGCTGGTCGCAGCCCGGCCAACCACGGGTGTGTTCGACTCAAGTGCCCGGATGGCGATGCCGCTCTGATAGAAGCGCAGGTACGGGATGACAATGGCATCGCTGCTTTTCACGAGTTCATCGAGTTCCAGCTCGGAAACGAAACGTGAATCCACCTTCCACCCGGGCAAATCCGGCCAGCCCCGTCCCACGACCTCTAAATCGACTTCAGTCTTGAGTTCCCTGGCCAGGACCTCCAGCGCACCAAGATCCCGGTCCCGTTTGAACTGGCCAAGAACGCGGACCACCGGACGGCGCGCAGCGGCACGCATACCGGCCTCTGCATCCGGAGCAACCTCCGGAGCAACAGGAGGAAGCATCGGGTGGGCCAGCACGTGCATAGTTGATGTGCAGCCGAGGCTGTCCATGGCCTTAGCGGCTCCAGTGCTGTGGACCACGACGTGGGGAAGATTTCGCAGCCGGAAGACCAGCCGGGCACTGAGCGGATCACTTCCGGCAGACCGGACGAGCGGCTCGGGGTCGTGATAGACAACGGATGCACGGCCCCCGCAGAGCAGGCGAACAAGCACCAGGTCAAAGAACCCCAGCACCGGCCACGCCACCAGAGTCCGATGGTGTCCCAGCCGCCCGGTTTCTCGGCTTCTTGCCAGCAGCCGCAGGTAGTCCGAAAGCCAGCGCCACCGGCTCCCGCCCGAGACCGAAGGCTCATTGATGGTGTAAATCCGCACGTCTGCGCCCGAGGCTTCGAGCGTCCTCGCCAACGCTTCCGTGTAGTGGGCCAGCGCACCGCCCAGCGGGTTGACCAGCACTGTCACGGGTGTTTCCCGCCCGCGTTTCCCGAGCTGCCGCCCCGCCTTCCATCCGGCCAGCAGTGGCTTCCAGTTCGAGGTTCCCCTACCCCTGAGGGCGTCTTTGATGACCGCCGTGGAGACCAGGTAAGGAGCTGACAGGAGATGTTGCAGCCTGGATCCGTTTTTTGCCTGGAAAAGCTGGATGTTCCGCGTCTGGTAGAAGACCGGCGCGCCCCCCGAACTCTGCCACACCACGGCTGCCGGCTCGAGCCGCACTTCCCACCCTTCTCGCCGGATCGACTGCTGGTGATCGACCTCTTCCATGTAGAGGAAGAAATCCTCGTCGATGGGGTGGGCTTCGAGGACCGATCGCCGGAAAAGCAGGAATGCGCCGTCAAGCCATTCAATGGGGCCGGGTACAGCGGTGGCCAACTTTTGCCTCGGCTCCTTGTGGCCGAAATGCCTGGGCAATCCCAGCGCCGGGGAAAGATAACCGCCCAGCGACCAGATAACTTCCGAGTTCTCCCCCGTCACCAACGCCGGGCCAACAAGTGCTGCCTTTTCATGCCGCTCCAGCGCTGTCGCCAGGATCTGCAGCGCACCCAGCTCGGGAAGGGCTTCGTGCGTAGATACCAGGAGGCTGGAGGTCGGAGGAGTGTGCTTCTTGTGCCAGGCCACACCTTCGTTGACGGCCGCGCCGTACCCGGAGTTCGGGGTAAAGATGATGTTCACCCCGGGTGGCAGCGTCCCCCGGAGCGAATCGGCGTGGTCCGGGTCCTCGCTGTTATCGACGATAAGTAGCTTTCCCGGTTCCAGCCCCTCGGAGATCAGGCGGTCAATTGTTGCCTTGAGAGTGGCCCTGCTCCGGTGGTGGACGACGACGCAAGCGGTGTCCAGAGCGCTCACGTGATTTTCCTCAAATGTGGGCTCGTAGCGATACTGCTGAGCAGACGGCGCCAGGTTCTTCCCAGGCGTCCCAGAGACTCACCTTGGCCCGGGAACGGTTGTATCACCGCGACCTTGCCCACCCTTGGATCCGCCGTGATGCGGGCAAGGAGATCCTGGATCTCGTCATCCGTCGGGCGCGGGCGCCGACGTTGGTGCCCCTTGGATTCCAGTCCGTTGTCCATCGCTCGACGCTATGTCGCACAGCCGAGTGAGGGCCCGAGTACCGACTACCCGTCTTTCGGGCGGGAGGTTACTCAGTGGGCACTAAATCATCGATTTTCCGGTCCGTCGGCGGGAGGGGGCTTCCTGAGCAGGCGCCGGGTTCAACGCGCAGGCTGTTTTAACCCGGCTGTGACAGCACGGGACGCGTCGTGTGCGGGTCGCTGTTCAGGCCCACACCAGGCGGTGGGGGTGCTGCGGTTAACGCAGGAAACCCCGCCCACCGGAGTGGACGGGGTTTCCCGGAGCGGAACGGGAACGCGTGGTTCCCGGACAGTTCCTGAAGCGGCGAGTTACTTGAGGGTAACGCGAGCGCCGGCTTCTTCGAGCTGTGCAACAGCCTTCTCGGCAGCTTCCTTGGTGACACCTTCGAGGATGGCCTTCGGAGCGCTGTCAACAACGTCCTTTGCTTCCTTGAGGCCCAGGGAAGTGATCGCGCGAACTTCCTTGATGACGGCAATCTTCTTGTCGCCCGGGTGCTCCAGGATGACGTCGAATGCGGTCTGCTCTTCTTCTTCGGCAGGGCCACCGGCAGCGGGGCCAGCAACTGCAACAGCAGCAGCCGTAACTTCGAAGGTCTCTTCGAAGAGCTTTACGAACTCAGAGAGCTCGATGATGGTCAGTTCCTTGAAAGCTTCAATGAGCTCTTCGTTGGTGAGCTTCGCCATGGTGTGGCGTCCTTCCTATAGTGGTGCTCGGCGGCCGGAGCCGTGCCTTCGCACCGGAGTCTGGTTTAGAGAGTTAGTTCTCTTCGGGGGCTGCGGCGTCGGCCGGAGCTTCAGCGGCAGCATCAGCCGGAGCTTCAGCTGCTGCGTCGGCCGGAGCTTCGTCAGCGGCGGGCGCCTCGGCTTCAGCCGGTGCGCCGTTCTCTTCTTCAAGCTTGAGGCGCAGCGCGTCGATGATGCGTACAGCGGCGGCAGCAGGAGCCTTGAGGATGCCTGCAACCTTGGCGAGCTGCAGCTCGCGGGACTCGAGTGCTGCCAGGGCAGCAACTTCGCTGGCGTTCAGTGCCTTGCCCTCGAAGTAACCGGTCTTGATAACCAGCTGCTTGTTGGTCTTGGCAAAATCCGTCAGGCTCTTGGCAGCGGCAACTGCGTCACCCTTGATGAACGCGATTGCAGTGGGGCCGGCGAGCTGGCCGTCGAATGCTTCGACACCAGCTTCCTTGGCTGCAATAGCGGTCAGGGTGTTCTTGACGACCGAGAACTTGGTGTCCTGGCCGAGAGAGACACGCAGCTGCTTGAGCTGTGCAACGGTGAGCCCGCGGTATTCGGTCAGGACAGCGGCGTTCGATTCCTTGAAATCGTTAGTGATCTCAGCTACTGCTGAAACCTTGCTAGGCGTTGCCATAACCCTCCTTCCGGGGATAGTGCCGGTGTTTCCCGGTCCCCGCTCAAAAGAGCTAAAAACTAAAAACGCCCCGCGCAGATGCACGGGGCTTGTCTCGACGCAGTCCATGACTGCGGAGCTTTGCTTCGTTCACCTGCGCCGGCCGCCCTATGTTCAGGGTCCTTCGTCTGGAGATCCACTGGCCCTCCCGGCGCGACTGCAGAAGTGAGTCTTGCTTGGGAGAGTGGATTTCCAACAACCGACGGTCTTTGGTCCCCCCAGCTTACGCGAACCGGGGCGTGTGCTCCAAATCGGGCGCCCGGGCGCCGTTCAGCTGTTGCTGGGGCCGAAGTTGGGGAGCTCCTTTTGCCAGATCCCCGTCACACCGGCGGTGGCGAACCCCAGCTGCTGGTTGACCTTGAGCAGGTACCGGTTTTCGGGCGCGTTCCAGGTGTAGAGCACCCGGGCATCCGGGAACTGCTCGGAGAGCCGCTCCATGTTCGCGACTTTGATCAGCAGGCCCAGCTTGTTGCCGCGGTGCTCCCGCAGCACCACCGTGTCGTCCTGGAACACGACGTCGGGGCGCAGCGCGAGGACGCTGATGGTCGTCAGGCCGACGAGGTCGCCGCTGTCGATGTGTTCGACGGCGGTGACCACCGTCCGGCGGCCCTGCGCGATGGCGACCTCTTCCGCCTCACGGAGGATGCCGCCGTCGAACACCATGTCCGTATCGTCGACGCCGGGCACGCCGTCTTCGCCCGCGCTGTTTTCCAGCGCAGCGACCGCCTCGAGCCACTGCTCCGGGCACCGGTCCGTCCAATGGTGCAGGCGGTAGCGGCCGGCATTGGCTTCCTCGGCCTCGGTCTGCAGCTCCTCCACGAGCGCGCTGTCCAGCGGCAGCGCACAGGCACTGAACTGTTCGATGTGCTGGAGGGTGTAGCCGCTGTGGCGGGCGAACTCCACTTCCCTGCTGTTCACCGGCACGAAGCCGAGGCCGGTGCCGGGGACCAGCTGGCCGGCTTCGCTGTCCCCCAGCGAGGAGCTCGGATGGTTGGTGTCGATCAGGATGGTGTGGCGGCCCTCGTCGCGGGCGAAGTGCTCCGCGGCCTCGAGCAGCTGCCGGCCCACGCCCCGGCCCTGGAACTCCGGCAGGATGTCGAGGGCGAACTCGGCCAGGTCGAGGTTCTCGGAGAGCGGCAGCGCAATGTCCACGGTTCCGACGATGTCCCCGCCGATCCTGGCCACCAGAATCACCTGGCGCTCATAGGGGTCCGCCATCTCCAGCAGTTTCTCCAGTGGCGCGTAGGCGAGATCGTCACTGCCCCAGGTCTGCATGCGCACCTTGCGGCCCACTTCGACGGCGGCTATGAAGTCGGCGGCGTCCGGCCCGTCCAGCGAATCGGGGATCCACAGCTGTTCAATCCGTACGTCGTTTGCCATAACGGGCATCATCCCCAGCTGTTCTGCCATCTACGGGTACCGGATTTCCTGCAGTAAACAGGGCTTCCACGGTCAGCATATGCCGGTTTGCGCCGGCGTTCCATCGTCCGACGTGCGCCGGACCGGCTAGGACCCGCGGCCCGGCGCGTCGACGGTCCGCTGCCATTCGCCGTCGTAGCCGGCGGGGCGGAATCCGAGCGCCACGTTGATGGCGAGCATGTGGTCGTTCTCCGCGGCGTTGAACGTGATGATTCGTTCCACCGCCGGGTACCCGGCGAGCAGGCGGCGGAGGTTGCGGATCTTGACGAGCATGCCCAGCCGGTGCCCGCGGTGGCCGGCCGCGACCAGGGTGTCGTCCTGGTCCGCCAGCCACGGTTTGCCGGGCGCCAGTTCGAGCACGGTGTACGCCGCGAGTTCGTTCCTGCCGCGGTGCCGTGCGGCGGTGACCAGCGAGACGTTTCCGGCCTGCTTCCAGGTGTCCTCAACGTGCCGGACGCGGGCGGCGTCCCAGGTCTCTTCGTCGTAGCTGAGCCCGCCCGTCGGCGCGTCCGTGCTCATCCGGGACATCAGCACGGCGAGCTGCTCCACGTACCCCTCCGGGCAACGGTCCGTCCAGGTGACCAGCTCATACGGTTCCGCACTGGCCAGCGCCTCCCGCTCGAGGGCGTCCAGCAGTGCCGGAGCCGGCGGCATGGCGAGGGAGCTGAAGCGCTCCACCTGTTCCAGCCGGTAGCCCGCCCGCTGCGCGAACCGGACGGGGCGCGCGGCCGCCGGCAGCGTCCCGGTCCCGGTGGCGGGCCGGAGGACATCCGGGCCGTCGGCGTCGAAGTCGGCGGGGTGCTCCGTGAAAGTCATCAGGACGGTGCGGCCGTCCGCAACCGCCAGGGCCTCTGCATGGGCCAGGAGGGCCCGTCCGATCCCCCGGCGGGTGAAGCCGTTCAGGACGTCCACATGGAGGAGGGCGCTGCCCAGGTTGTCCTGCAGCCCGTAGCGGATCCACGACCGCGCGACCATCCGGCCGCCGGCGCGGACGAAGAAGAGCTGCATGCGTTTGTAGGCGTCGTCCCGCCAGTAGCGGAGCCTGGCCTCCTGCCGGGTGGCGCGGTCCAGGTTCCCCCAGGTCTCCAGCACCAGGGCGTCGCTGAGCGTGCTGAATTCGAGGAATTCTCCGGCGTCGGTGGAATCGAGGGCGTCCGGAATCAGGAGGCGTTCTATGCGGTACGGCGCGGCAGTCACCGGGACAGCGTAGCCGGTGCCCCGGAACGCAGAGAAGGCCGCCCCGCGGATGCGGGACGGCCTTCTCTGTTGCTGCTGTGAATCCGGTGAAGCTTAGACCTCGGTCAGGACCTTGGTGACGTTGGGGTCAACCGAGATGCCCGGGCCAAAGGTGGTGGCGACGGTGGCCTTCTGGATGTAGCGGCCCTTGGAAGCGGACGGCTTGAGGCGCAGGACCTCTTCCAGAGCGGCTGCGTAGTTCTCGGCCAGCTTGAGGGCGTCGAAGGAAACCTTGCCGATGATGAAGTGCAGGTTCGAGTGCTTGTCGACGCGGAAGTCGATCTTGCCGCCCTTGATGTCGTTGACGGCCTTGGCGACGTCAGCGGTCACGGTGCCGGTCTTCGGGTTCGGCATCAGGTTACGCGGGCCCAGGACCTTGCCGAGACGGCCAACCTTGCCCATGAGGTCAGGGGTGGCGACGGCGGCGTCGAAGTCGGTCCAGCCGGCTGCGATCTTTTCGATCAGGTCATCGGAACCAACGAAGTCGGCGCCGGCTGCGATTGCTGCCTCAGCCTTGTCGCCCGTTGCGAAAACGAGGACGCGGGCGGTCTTACCGGTGCCGTGCGGCAGGATAACGGTGCCGCGGACCATCTGGTCAGCCTTACGCGGGTCGACACCCAGGCGGAATGCAACCTCAACGGTGGCGTCGAACTTGGACGGGTTGGTGTCCTTGGCGAGCGTCACTGCCTCGAACGGCGCGTAGAACTTCTCCGCGTCGATCTTGGCTGCGGCTGCCTCATATGCTTTGCTGCGCTTTGCCATGCTGCTTATTCTCCTTGTGCAGTTGTGGTCTGCGGACCGCGCGGGCCCTGCCACAGTTGGAACTCCGTACGGTTTGCCCGTACCGGCTTTCCAACATCTCAATGTTTAGGTGGTGCCGGTTGCCCGGCGGGGAAGGCTATTAGCCCTCGACGGTGATACCCATGGAACGGGCGGTGCCGGCGATGATCTTCGCGGCGCCTTCCAGGCTGGTGGCGTTGAGGTCTTCCATCTTGGTGGTGGCGATCTCGTTTACCTGGGCCTGGGTCAGCTTGGCAACCTTGACGGTGTGCGGGGTCGGCGAACCCTTGGCGACGCCTGCAGCCTTTTTGATGAGCTCTGCAGCCGGCGGGGTCTTGGTGATGAACGTGAATGAACGGTCCTCGTAGACCGTGATTTCAACCGGAATAACGTTGCCGCGCTGGGCTTCCGTCGCAGCGTTGTACGCCTTGCAGAATTCCATGATGTTGACACCGTGCTGGCCAAGCGCAGGACCGATGGGCGGGGCCGGGTTAGCGGCACCTGCCTGGATCTGCAGCTTGATGAGGCCGGTGACCTTCTTCTTGGGAGCCAATGTAGGGTCCTTCTCTCAATTACGTCCTGGGACACAGGAGCGTGCCTCAGGTTGTTGGCCGCCATGGCGAGGCGGCCGGCCGCCCCAGGCTGCTAAAGCGGGCAGTCCGGGGCGAATTCTGTGGGGGGTTACTAGATCTTGCTGACCTGGTTGAACGCCAGCGTGACCGGGGTCTCGCGTTCGAAGATGGAGACCAGCACCACGAGGGTCTGGGAATCCACCTTGATTTCCGAGATCGTGGCCGGAAGGGTCTCGAAGGGACCTTCCTTGACGATGACGGACTCGCCAACCTCGAAGTCGACGTCGATCTGCGCGGCGGCGTGCTTGACCGGCTTGCCCTTCTCGGCCTGCTCTTCTTCGAAGACCGGGGCGAGCATGGAGAAGACCTCGTCGAGGCGCAGCGGGACCGGGTTGTGGGCGTTGCCCACGAAGCCGGTGACGCCGGGGGTGTGGCGGACGGCGCCCCAGGAGGCATCCGTCAGGTCCATGCGGACCAGGACGTAACCGGGGATGCGGACGCGGTTGATGACCTTGCGCTGAGCATTCTTGATCTCAACGACTTCCTCCATCGGAACCTGGATTTCGAAGATGTAATCTTCCATGTCCAGGGTCTGGATGCGGGTTTCAAGGTTGGCCTTGACGCGGTTCTCGTAGCCGGCGTAAGAGTGGATGACATACCAGTCACCCTCCTGGCGGCGCAGCTTGGCCTTGAATTCGTCGGCCGGATCGACCTCGGCGGCTGCTGCAGCGGCGGCCAGCGCGTCAGCCGACTCGTCGTCGCCTTCGGCTGCTTCTTCGCCGGCCTCGTCAGCGACGTCGGATTCGGGCGCAGCAGACACAGCCTCGGACTCTTCCCCGGCTTCCACCGCGGCGTCCTGGCTCTTATCCAGCTCAGTCTCAGTTACCTCGAGCTCCTGCTCAGACACTTGGTCTCCTGCTTCCTCATTGCCTAACATGCCTATTTAAATGACTCAATTCCGCACACCCCGCGGAACCCCCGGAATCCCGGTGGTAATCCACGCAGTCTGCGGACCGGTCGCCTTAGCTGTCCGTGGGGCCCGTGCCGCCGAAGACCCAGCCCACTCCGGTCCCGAAGGCCAGATCCAGCAGGGTGACGATGAGCATCATGATGACCACGAACACCAGCACCACGAGGGTGTAGTTGATCAGTTCCTTGCGGGTCGGTGCAACGACCTTCTTCAGTTCGCCAATGACCTGGCGGACGAAGAGTGCGATTCGAGCGAAGAAGCCTGCCTTGGGGGCATTCTTGGCGGGGCGGCCACTGGAGCTGCTTGCAGCCGTTTCGGTCACCTAGTCCTCACTCATCCTCGCAATGTCGGATACCCGGCTCTGAACTGAACCATGGTTGCTGCGCTTGCTCCGGAGAAACCGGAACAGCTTGCGCAGGGCAGACAGGACTCGAACCTGCAACCTGCGGTTTTGGAGACCGCTGCGCTACCAATTGCGCCACTACCCTATGGAGCGAAAACCAGTTCCGGCCTTTTCCCCAGACTTTCCTGAGGCGCAGACCATCATCGTGTTTTCAACACCGGAGAACCAGTCTACGCAACAACTGCGCCTACGTCGAACCGGCCCCGCCGGACCGTCCCGCCTTACCGAGAAAACAGGGGAAACCGAGGCGGTAAACCGGCTGCAAAAACCATCTGACCAACATGCAGTCACATTTCCACGCCGGCACCGCGGACGATCCGGTGAACAGCATAGAGTAGGTTCCGTCGAATCCCACCAACAGCCACCGAAGCTGCTAGCGAAGAATGGACCCGCGATGACTGCCGCCCGCGTTTCACAGCGTATTTCCGCCATAGCCGAATCCGCCACGTTGGCAGTTGATGCCAAGGCGAAGGCGCTGAAGGCGGCCGGCCGGCCGGTCATCGGCTTCGGCGCCGGCGAGCCGGACTTCCCGACCCCCGAATACATCGTGCAGGCAGCCATCGAAGCCGCCAGCCAGCCCAAGTACCACCGCTATTCACCGGCGGGCGGGCTGCCGGAACTGAAGCAGGCCATCGCGGCCAAGACCCTCCGGGATTCCGGCTACAAGTGCGAGGCCGCCCAGGTGCTGGTCACCAACGGCGGCAAGCAGGCCGTGTACAACACCTTCGCCACGCTGCTCGATCCGGGCGACGAGGTCATTGTCCCCACGCCGTTCTGGACCACCTACCCGGAAGCCATCCGGCTCGCGGGAGGCGTGCCGGTCGAGGTCTTCGCCGGACCGGAGCAGGGATACCTGGTCACGGTGGAGCAGCTGGAGGCCGCCCTCACGGACCGCACCAAGATCCTGCTCTTCGTCTCCCCTTCCAACCCCACCGGCGCCGTGTACTCACCGGAGCAGGTCAGGGAAATCGGGCAGTGGGCCGCCGCCAAGGGACTTTGGGTGGTCACGGATGAGATCTATGAGCACCTGACCTACGACGGCGTGCCCTTCACGTCGATTGCCACGGCCGTCCCGGAGCTGGGCGACAAGGTGGTCATCCTTAACGGGGTTGCAAAGACCTATGCCATGACCGGCTGGCGCGTGGGCTGGATGATCGGACCGGCCGACGTCATCAAGGCCGCCACCAACCTGCAGTCGCACGCCACGTCCAACGTCTCGAACATCATGCAGATCGCCGCCGTCGCCGCAGTGTCGGGTCCGCTGACCGCCGTCGAGGAGATGAAACTCGCCTTCGACCGCCGCCGCAAAGCCATCGTGGCCGGACTGAATGCCATCGAGGGCGTCGAATGCCCGACGCCGAAGGGCGCCTTCTACGTCTACGCGGACGTCCGCGCCCTGCTCGGCAAGGAGTTCCCGTCCGCGAACGGTCCGGTCCGGCCGTCGACGTCGGCGGAGCTGGCCACGCTGATCCTGGACGAGGTCGAGGTGGCCGTGGTTCCGGGCGAGGCTTTCGGCCCCTCCGGCTACCTGCGCCTCTCCTACGCCCTGGGCGACGAGGACCTCGCCACCGGCGTCGCCCGGCTGCAGGACTTCCTGGGCAAGGCGAAGTAGCAACCCAAACCCCCGATGCGCTATCAGGTAGGGTCCTTATTCCAGTGGGATAAGGACCCTACCTGATAGCGCATCCTTGGTTAGAGGAGGCGGCGTTCGGCGGCCCAGCGGGTGAGTTCGTGCCGGCTGGAGAGCTGGAGTTTGCGCAGCACCGCCGAGACGTGGGTCTCCACGGTCTTGATCGAGATGAACAGCTCCTTCGCGACCTCCTTGTAGCTGTAGCCGCGCGCGATCAGCCGCATCACCTCGAGCTCGCGGGCGGAGAGCCGGTCCAGCTCGTCGTCGGCAATGTCCGCCGGGGCGGTCCCGAAGGCGTCCAGCACAAAACCCGCCAGCCGGGGCGAGAAGACGGCGTCCCCGCCGGCGACGCGGCGGACGGCGTCGGAGATTTCCGCCCCGGAAATGGTCTTGGTGACGTAGCCGCGGGCGCCGGCCCGGATCACGGAAACGACGTCCTCGGCCGCGTCCGAGACGCTGAGGGCCAGGAACCGGGTGCCGCCCAGCAGTGGCGCGGAGCCGGCCAGCACTTCGCGTCCGCCGCCGCCGAGCCCGCCCGGCAGGTGCACATCCAGGAGCACGACGTCGGGGCGCACGGCGGCGATCACGGCGACGGCGTCCTCCACCGTGCCGGCCTCGCCCGCCACAACGATGTCCGGGTCGAGGTCCGCCTTCAGGCCGGACCGGAAGATGGCGTGGTCGTCCACGATCACCACCCGGATCCCCTGGGCCGGGCTCCCCGCTTCGGTGCTGCTCACAGTCTTGCCTCTCCGTTGCTGTTCGTGGGGGCAGCCCCGGCGGGTGCTCCCGCTGAGAGGGGCAGCCTGAGCCGCACCTCGGTGCCGTCCGGGGTGCTGTTGATGGTGGCGGTGCCGCCGTGGCGGTTCATCCGGCCGACAACCGACTCGCGGACCCCCAGACGGTCGGCGGGGACGGCATCCGGGTCAAAGCCGGGACCGCGGTCCTTCACGAAGACCTCCGCCGCGCCGTCGGTGACCTCCAGGTACACCGACACGGCGCCGCCGCCGTGCCGGGCCGCGTTCAGCATGGCCTCACGGGCGGCCTGGACCAGTGCCTCATGGCGTTCGGTCATGGCGCAGTCGCCCACCGTGACGACCTCGACGGCGTGGCCCAGGGAGTCTTCCACTTCCGCCGCCGCGGTCTTGATGCCCTCGGAGAGCTGACCGGCTTCCTTGCCCGGGTCCCGGTACAGCCAGCCCCGCAGCTCGCGCTCCTGGGCCCGGGCCAGGCGGACGACGTCGGTCTCGTTGCCGGCGCGGCGCTGGATCAGGGCCAGCGTCTGCAGCACGGAGTCGTGCAGGTGGGCGGCGATCTCGGCCCGTTCGGTCGCGCGGACCCGGCCGGCCCGTTCCGTCTCCAGGTCGCGCCAGAATTTCAGCCCCCAGGGCAGGAGGACCAGGGCCACGCCGCCGAGCACTGCCACCGAGGACAGCAGGGCAAGCCAGGTCTGTTCCCAGGACCCGGAGCCGGACACCATGACCAGGACTCCGCTCACGACGAGGGCCAGCCCGGCCGCAAGGCGGGCCCAGCCGCCGGCCTGGTCCGCCTTGGTCTTGTCCACGAGGCCGGCACGGCGGGTCTCGTCCAGCTGCATCCAGGCGATGGCCGCGCCGCCCAGGATGGCAGCTACCGGGATGAGCGTCCCGAGTGGAACATCCACACCGAGCATGCGGGCGATCAGGATGCCGGCGGCCAGCAGCAGGCCCGCCCCGAGCAGGATCTCCTTGCCGTAGCGCATGCCGGTGACACTGCTCCACCAGGAATCGGCAGGAACCGCTCCTGCCGGTGCGGCTGCCGGCGCGACCGCCGGGGCAATCGGCGACGCCGGCTGGCGGGCATTGCGTTTGGCGCTTTCGTCCGCGGTGGGAACCATGATCCAGAGCCAGGCGTAGAAGGCGACCCCGGCGCCCCCGGCGAGCGCGGCCACCGCCATGCCAAGGCGGACCATACGCACCGGCCAGCCCAGATGCCGGGCGAGGCCGGCACAGACCCCGGCAATCACCCGGTCGCTGCCGCGGACCAGCGGCGGGCGGGAAGCGGCGGTTGTCATGACTCAATCCAAACATGGATCAGGGTTCCCCGGACCCGTTTTCAGCCGTAACCGGGGGCGACTCAGGGACAGTTCAGGGTGGTCCCCAGTAGAGCGGATCCGCGGCGGACGGGAGGATCGAAGTATGAATCCGCACACTGAGCACCCCGATGAAGGCACCGCCCCTTCGGGCGGCAACGCCGGACAGCCCGAAGGGCAAAATACAGGGCAAAATACCGGGACCAATAAAGGGATAAATACAGGGCCAATGGCAGGGCCCTCCGAAGGGCCTGATGCAGAGCCGACCGAAGGGCAAAGTACCGGAGAGTCCGCAGGACGGCCGGCCGGTCAGACGGCGGACACCTCCGCCACCCTTCCCCTGGATACTTCCGCGACCCTCCCCCTGGACTTCCCGGCCGGCGCCCGCCCCGAGGCCCCCCGCGGTTCCGCCGCGGACCAGCGGCCCGCGGCCGACACCTCCGCCACCCTTCCGCTGGACACCTCCGCCACGCTCCCCTTGGACTTTTCCGCGGGCGCCGGCGGCGCGGGGACGCCCCCGCTGCCCCCACCGCCTCCGCCGCCCTACTACGGTGCGACACCCCCGCCGGCCGGCAGCCAGCCGCAGAACTTCTTCGACTGGATCCGCAGCCAGGGCGTCTACCGGGGCCGCGAGCGCTGGGTCGGGGGCGTCGCCAGCGGCATTGCTCAGCGCCTCGGCATCGACCCGCTGATTGTCCGCGGCATCCTGGTTGTCCTGGCAGTCTTCGCCGGCGTCGGCGTCCTCCTCTACGGCATCGCCTGGGCCCTCCTGCCCGAACCCGACGGCCGCATCCACGTCCAGGAGGCCGCCGCCGGCCGCTGGTCGTCCGGAATGACCGGCGCCCTGATCACCACCATCATCGGCTTCCCCAGCCTGGGCACCGGCGTCTGGGGCTGGGACCGCTATGGCTTCGGCGCCTTCATCTGGACCGTCTTCTGGGTCGGCGGCGCCATCTACCTCGTCTACTACCTGACACAGCGCAACAAATCCCGGAACGGAGTCACGTCCATGTCCTCGAGCCCCCGGACCGGCGGCCCGGCAAACCCCGACTATCCGCCGAACCCGATCACCCCGACCTACTCGTCAGACCCGTCAGACCGGTCAAACCCGTCAATGTCGTCACCGTCGTCAATGTCGTCAACTTCGGCAACACCCTCAACACCGACCGCCCCCTTCGCCGCGACCGGCTACGGCGCGTCGGCCCCGCTGCCCCGCTACGGCGAGACGACGGTGCCAGGCCCGGCCTGGGGCACGCCTCCGCCCGCCGGTCCCACGCCTCCCCCGGGGGGCGGCTACCAGCCGGTGCCCGGCGGCGGGCCCGTCCCGCCGGCCAAGGACCGGAACTTCGGCCCCGGGGCCCCCGCCGTCGCGGTCACCGCCGGACTCGCCCTGCTGGTGGGCGGCGGGCTCAAGGCCCTCGACGTCGCGAACGTGATCGACCTCGGCACCTCCAGTAACGCCGTCGTCTGGGCCAGCGCCGCGGTGGTCCTCGGGCTTGGCATCCTCGTCGCCGGGCTGCGGGGCCGCACCTCGGGCATCCTCGGATTCTTCGCCGTGGTCGCCCTGATTGTCGGCGGCATCTTCAACGTGCTTCCCAACGCCGACCGCTTCCGCCCGCAGAACGCCGACTGGTCACCGGTGAGCGTCGAGCAGGCCCGGGCCGGTTTCGACATCACGGCCGGCACCGGGACCGTGGACCTGACGAGGCTCGCGATCAACCCGCCGCTGCGGACCGACGTCGTGGTCCCCATCGACGCGACGGCGAGCAACCTCACGGTGGTCATCCCGGACGACGTCCCGGTACAGATCCGCGCCGACATGACCATGGGCAACCTCAATGAGGGCAGCCAGAACCACGGGGGCATGACCAACCAGCGAAGCTACTACAACACCGACAAGCCTGGAGAGACGCTGATCGTGGAGATCGACGGCACTTTCAGCAACGTCACCATCAGGGAAGGGAACTGACATGAGCAGCTATGACGCACCGACCGGCAGCACGGAACACCGCGGCCCCGCCGCGCCCCCGCGGTCCGCTCCCCCGGAGCCGCCGGAGGATTCCCCGGCCCGTGTCGGCACCATCGTCTGGGGGCTGATCGTGGTGGCCCTCGCCGTCCTCATCATCGTCGCCCAGCTCGGCATCGTGGCGCTCAACGGCACCTATGTGGTGATCGGCCTGATGATCGGCGCCGGGGCGGCACTCGTGATCGGCGGGCTGCTCTCGGCCCGCGGTCGTGACAAACGTGACAAAGCAGCACCGACAGGGAAGTCTTGAGCCATGGAAAAGTTCTTTAGCACCGTCCGGGGCCTTGGCCTGAAACGTGGTCCGCAGCGCTGGTTGGGCGGTGTCTGCGGCGGGATCGCCGCCAAGCTGAACGTGGACGTCGCGTTCGTCCGGATCGCATTCCTGCTCTTCGCCCTGCTGCCCGGACCGGCCTTCGTGCTGTATCTCGTGGCCTGGCTGCTCCTGCCGGACCAGCGGAACGCCATCGTCCTCGAGTCGTTCCTGGCGAAGCGCCCGAACCGGCCCTGAGGCCCCGCTCCGCGAGGACCCAAGTGCCCCTGCCGCCGGCGGGGGCACTTGGGCGTTGTCATGGTTTGTGTCCTGCCCCACATGCGCCATTAGACTCTAGGTGAGCTCAGCGTGGCGCTCTGCCTGTAACCCTTCGAACCAGGATTTGAGCCGAAACATGAAAATTGGAATCCTCACCAGCGGCGGAGACTGCCCCGGACTGAACGCCGTCATCCGCGGCGCCGTCCTGAAGGGCATCGCCGTCCACGGCCACGAATTCGTGGGATTCCTGGACGGCTGGCGCGGCGTTGTCGAGGGCGACATCATCGAGATCCCCCGCACCATGGTCCGCGGCATCGCCAAGCAGGGCGGGACCATCCTGGGCACCTCCCGCACCAACCCGTTCGAGAACAACGGCGGGCCCGAGGTCATCAAGGCCAACATGGACCGGCTCGGCATCGACGCCCTCATCGCCATCGGCGGCGAGGGGACCCTGGCCGCGGCCAAGCGGCTCACCGACGCCGGCCTGAAGATCGTCGGCGTCCCCAAGACCGTCGACAACGACCTCGACGCCACGGACTACACCTTCGGCTTCGACACCGCCGTCGAGATTGCCACCGAGGCGATCGACCGCCTGCGCACCACGGGAGAGTCCCACCACCGCTGCATGATTGCCGAGGTGATGGGCCGCCACGTGGGCTGGATCGCGCTGCACGCCGGCATGGCCTCGGGCGCCCACGCCATCCTGATCCCGGAGCAGAAAGCCTCGATGGAGCAGATCGCCGAATGGGTCACCTCGGCCCGCGACCGCGGCCGCGCCCCGCTCGTCGTCGTCGCGGAGGGGTTCGTCCCGGATGACCAGGAGTCACCGCACTCCGAACGCGGGCTGGACACCTTCGGCCGACCGCGGCTGGGCGGGATCTCCGAACGGCTGGCCCCGGAACTGGAAGCCATGACCGGCATCGAAACCCGGGCGACCGTCCTGGGCCACATCCAGCGCGGCGGGGTCCCCACCGCATTCGACCGGGTGCTGGCGACCCGCCTGGGCATGGCGGCCATTGACTCCGTCGTGGAACAACGCTGGGGCACGATGGTGTCCCTCAACGGCACCGACATCGTCCACGTGGGCTTCGACGCCGCGCTCGGCAACCTCAAGACCGTCCCGAAGCACCGCTACGACGAGGCCGCGGTCCTCTTCGGCTGAGCCTCTGGTTCCGCCGCGCCGGGCCCGACGCGCCCGTGGGTAGGGTGGAGTCATGACACTTGAGCCCGGTTCGGTCGACATCATCCTGCTCGCGTGGGCCCGCCGCCTGGGGCTCGACGACGGCGCCTTCGCGGCCGCCGCGGGGGTCCGCATCACCCGCGCCGATGACACGGCCCGCGCCGTCCAGTTCGTCCGGCTGTTCGGCAACTCGGCCCTGGTGGGCCCGCAATGGGCGCTGGACGCCGCCGTGGGGCTGTCCGACGAGGAACTCGCGCAGCATGTCACCCTGCTGACCATCACCCGCGACCACGGCGGCCACGGGCTCGGCGCCGCCGCGCTGTTCTTCGCGGACGACCTGCCCCTGCGCCAGCCCGCGGAGGAGCTGACGGTCTCGCACGGCCATCCGGAAGCGATCGAGCTGGAGGCCGCCTGCCCGCCGGATGACGTCAACGAGGTGGGCCTCTCGGGCCTGGAGCACCGCTTCACCATCCTGCACGCGGAGGACGGCCGCCGGACCCCCGTGGCGTGCGGGGCCTACACCGAGTGGGAGGGCATCCTGGCCCAGATGGGGGTGCTGGTGGCCCCGGAATGGCGCCGCCAGGGGCTGGGCTCCCTGGCCGCCTCCATCGCGGCGCACGAGGCACTCGCCTCCGGGCTGACGCTGCAGTGGCGCTCCGACGTCAGCAACAAGGGCTCGCTGGCCATCGCCCGCAGCCTGGGCTTCACCGCCGGCGGCATCCAGACCAGCGTCCTGCTGGGCTGAGCCGGAGGCCGCTGACGCGCGGGGCCCGGGACAGCGTCAGCGGGACGGTGCCCCGGCATCCCGGGCGCCGGCCGTCGCCGCAGGCTTGAGGGCCATGGCCCAGCCCTGCATCGGCTGGGGCTTGGCGAAGAACAGCGCCACCGCCGCGCCGAGCAGGATCACCGCGGCGGGCAGCAGCATGGACTGGCCCATCGCCGTCGAGAAGCCCTCCTGCAAAGCCTCGGGAAGGGCCCCGCCAAACGACATCGGGCCCGCCTCCCCGGCCCCTCCCTGGGCTGCCGGGAGTTCCGCCGCGAGCCGCGCCTGGATCAGCACCGCGATCGCGGCGCTGCCGAGGACGGCCCCGATCTGGCGGGTGGTGTTGTAGACCCCGGCGCCGGCTCCGCCTGCCGGGGCGGGAGGTTCCGGGTCGCGGTGGTGCTCAGCGGCGCCCAGATGCCGGCGTTGGCGAAGCCGAGCACCGCGCTGGGCAGCAGGAACAGCCAGATCGGCGTGTCCGGGTGCATCAGGAAGGCGTTCCAGAACAGCGCCACGGACATCAGGACCAGGCCGGCGGCGGTGATGAACTTCGGGTTGACCCGGTCGATGATCCGGCCCAACACCGGGGCCAGCCCGCCCGAGATCAGGGCCATCGGCACCATCATCAGCGCGGACTGCGTCGGGGTCAGGCCCCGGACCACCTGGAAGTAGAAGATCAGCGGCAGCGTGAACGCGGTAACGGTGAAGCCCACGGTGGTGATGCCGATGTTGGCGAGGGAGAAGTTGCGGTCTTTGAACAGGGACAGCGGCAGCAGCGGCTCGCCCTTGTTCACCTTCTGCCAGACCACAAACACCACCAGCACGGCGATCCCGGCGATGATCAGCCCCCACACCGTGACGGGTCCGGCGATGGTGCCCCAGTTGTAGGTCTCGCCTTCCTGGATTCCGAACACCAGCAGGAACAGCCCGACGGCGCTGAGCACAACGCCGGGGATGTCGAACTTGTGCGGGTGGGTGCTCAGCGCCGGGACGAAGCGCAGCGCGAGGACGAAGCCGACGATGCCCACGGGGACGTTGATGAAGAAGATCCATTCCCAGCCGAGCCCGTCCACCAGGACGCCGCCGAGGATCGGCCCCAGCAGGGTGGCCAGGCCGGCCGTCGCGCCCCAGATGCCCATCGCGGGGCCGCGCCGGTCCGGCGGGAAGATCCGGGTGATGACCGCCATGGTCTGAGGCGTCATCATCGCCGCGCCGAAGCCCTGGAGCACCCGGGCCATGATGAGCGCCTGGACGTCGCCGGAGAGCCCGCACCAGAGCGAGGCGGCGGTGAAGACCACCAGGCCGGAGAGGTAGAGCTTCTTGGGGCCGAAGCGGTCACCGAGCCGGCCGGTGATCAGCAGCGGCACGGCGTAGGCGAGGAGGTAGGCGCTGGTGACCCAGATGACCGAGTTGATGTCGGTGTTGAGGCCCTCCATGATGCGGGGGTTGGCCACCGACACGATGGTGGTGTCGATCAGGATCATGAAGAAACCGATCACCAGGGACCAGAGTGCCGGCCACGGCCTGGCGACGTTTTCCACGGGATTCCTTACGGATTGAAAGAATGGCGCTCATAGTTCTTAGGAATTCGTCGCGGCCGAAGCCCCGGATGGGCTCAGCCCAGCAGCGTCAGGATGTCTTTGCGCTCGAACATCTGCGCGGCGGCACGGGCGGAGGGCGTGCCGGCGTCGGGGTCCGCGCCGGCCTCCAGCAGCGCCTGCGCCACTTCCGTGTAGCCCTTGAACACGGCGCCGGCGAGCGGGGTCTGGCCCCGGTCGTTGGCGCTGTTGGCGTCTCCGCCGTGCTGCAGGATCAGCCGGACGGTGTCCGCGTGGCCGTGGTAGGCCGCGAGCATCAGCAGGGTGTCCCCGGCCTCATTGGTCAGGGTGGCCGGGGCTCCGGCGGCGAGGTAGCCGGCCAGCAGCGGGGTATCCCCCTGCCGGGCGGCGTCGAAAAGCTTGTGCGCCAGGGCCAGCGTCTCGTCGTCCGGCGCTGCTCTGTCGGTCATCGGGTTCCCCGCAGGAAGCCGGTCTGGCGGCCCACGACCTGGCCGGCGTCGGGGGCCACAATGAGCTCCTGCGCCGCGGTGTAGGGCTCTTCGCCGTCGACGACGGTCAGGACCTCCTCCGGCGCGACGGACCGCTTGACCACGGCCAGGGCCACCGGCCCCATCTCGTAGTGCTGCGCCACCGAGGTCACGGTGCCGACCTTCCGGTCCCCGGACCGGACCTCGCTGCCGACGGCGGGCATGGTGTGCTGGGAGCCGTCGAGCTGCAGGAACACCAGCCGGCGCGGCGGGTGGCCCAGGTTGTGGACCCGGGCGACGGTTTCCTGGCCCTTGTAGCAGCCCTTGTTCAGGTGCACGGCGGTGCGGAGCAGGTCCAGTTCGTGCGGGATGGTCTTGTCGTCGGTTTCGGCACCCCAGCGCGGCCGCCAGGCCGCGATGCGCAGCGCCTCGGCGGCCCAGATTCCGGCGAGCGGGCGGTCGCCGACCGTGGCTTCCAGCTCGGCGGCCGGGACGAGGTATTCGAACCAGGGCCGTTCCAGCCCGGGGTGGGCGTCCTCCGCGACCACGGCGTAGGAGTAGCCGCCGGCGCCGACATGCGGCCAGGGGTCTTCCCAGACCAGCAGGCCGGACCATTCCGGCACCCGGTGGGTGGATCCCAGCACGGCCCAGTCCGCCGAGGCGTCAGCGATCTCGACGCGGAGCATGAACTTCATCCTGTTGAGCCATTCGGCCAGCGGAGCGGCCTCGGCCGCCTCGACGATCAGCCACGTGGTCGCGCCGTCGTCCACCACCCGGGCGTCGAACTCGATCCGGCCCTGCACACTTAGCAGCAGCAGTTCGCTGGACTGCCCGGGGGCCAGGCTGGTGAGCTGCTGGGAGGACAGCGTGTTGAGCCAGCTCAGCCGGTCCGGCCCGGTGACGGTGACGACGCCGCGGTGGGACAGGTCCACGACGGCGGTGCCGGCGGCCAGCGCCCGCTGTTCGCGCAGCGGTTCGCCGTAGTGGGAGGCGACGCCGGCGTCAGCGCCGCCGGCTTCGACGGCGCCAGGGCGCGCCAGCAGGGGGCTCTTGATAGTCATATGAAGTAGAAGTCCTAACGGGCTAGCGGTATTCCGGATTCTCGAAGTCAAACCTTGTCCCGGCCTTCCAGGCCTCCGGCAGGTTGCCGTAGGCCGGGATGCCGCCGGCGTCCTTGAGCATCCGGGCCAGGTGCAGCAGGTTCCACGTCATGAACGTGGTGTTGCGGTTGGTGAAGTCGCTCTCCGGACCGCCGGAGCCTTCATCGAGGTAGCTCGGGCCCGGGCCGACGGCGCCGATCCAGCCGGCGTCGGCCTGCGGCGGAATGGTGAAGCCGATGTGCTGCAGGCTGTACAGGACGTTCATGGCGCAATGCTTGATGCCGTCCTCGTTGCCGGTGATCAGGCAGCCGCCCACCTTGGGGTAGAACGCCCACTGGCCCTTGTCGTTGAGCTCGCCGGAGTGCGCGTAGAGCCGTTCGATCAGCTTCTTGGTCTGCGAGGAGTTGTCGCCCAGCCAGATCGGTCCGGCCACGATGACGATGTCGGCGTCCCGGACGGCCGGATACAGCTCCGGCCATTCATCGCTCGCCCAGCCGTGCTCGCGCATGTCCGGGTAGACGCCGCTGGCGATGTCATGGTCCACGGTCCGGATGACCCGTGTGCTGACGCCGTGTTTGTCCATGATCCGGCGGCTGACCTCGATCAGGCCCTGCGTGTTGGATTTCTCCGGGGACTTTTTGAGGGTGCCGTTGAAATAGACGGCCTTGAGGTCGCTGAAATCGGCGGTTTTCCCGGACATGGCAGCTGTGGCATTCACTGTGGTACTCCCTGCGGTCGCTACGGACAAAGGAAAATCAGTGAGCCCTCACCACGGGCGGTGCGGCGCAGTGTTCAGCCGCTCAGGTGACCTTATGGAGGATGGCGGACGCGTGCGCTTCCAGTCCGCTACCGCCGGCAGGGGCCTTGCCCGTGGCCACGTCCCAGCGCCAGAGCAGGTTGCCGTCCACGAGTCCGAAGATCCGGGTGGCGGCCGTGTACTCCTTGGAGTGGCTGCCGCGCATCACCATGTCGGTGCTGAGCTGGATCTGCGGGCCCTTGATCTGGCCGTAGTACAGCTCGGAGATCCCGCCGGGGTGGGAGATCGACACGGAGATGTCGAAGCCGCCGTCCTTGTTGCGCAGGGCCTCGACTTCGTCGGCGCTCTTGAGCACGGGAACGATGTCCGCCGGGATCAGCCCGGGGCCGCCGTCTTCCTCGCGCTGCTTGCGCTCCAGGGCCCAGAAGCCGGTTTCGACCGTCAGCGGACGCAGCCTGGTGCCGTCGTCGTCGGTCAGCCAGCTCTCGGCACGGTACTGCAGGTACGGCAGGCCGTTGTGCGTGAAGGAGACGTGTTGCAGGAAGTGCTCGGAATCCTCTTCCCCGGCCCCCAGCCGGCCTCGGCCCTCCCACTCACCAATGAGCCAGGACAGCGGAACGATTTCGGGGGTCAGATCTGTAGGTATTTCAATCGGCACAGCAGCTACCTCTGGAAACGAAGACGGCTAGTTATTTCTGGCTGTTACTTCTGGCCCTTGAAGAGGCGGTACACCACGAAGCCGGCAAACCAGGCCATGGCCAGGCTGGCAACGCCAAGGAGGACAAGGAAGAAGATTTCAAATGCAAGTACGGACATGATGCCATCCTAGCGCTTTAGAAGATGAGTAGTTTGTCTATGAAGTACGCCAGCGAACCGACGGCGGACACCGGGCCCAGCCCGATTCCCAGGGCTGCCGCAAAGCTTAGCGATTCACCGCGGAGGATGACCAGCCGGCGGAAACTCACCAGCACGGCCCCCACCACCACGCCGACGATCGCGGCCGGGATCACGGCGATGTCGGAGAATACCAGGCCCGCGAGCGGTCCGGCCAGACCGGCGGCGACGACGCCCAGCGGCGCCACCACCCGGTCCGGCCAGCGGATCAGGCCCGCCAGCAGGGCGATCGCGGCGCTGATCGCGGCGACCAGGACCATCTCACGGACGCCGTTGAAGCGGGTGCACGCGATCCACCCGGCGCCCAGGCAGGACAACAGAACGCCGGCGGAGGAACCGAGAATGGACTCCAGGCGCTGCGACTGGCCGGTGCCGCGGATCAGCTGCATCACGAAGATCGCCATCACCCCGGCCGCCATGAACGACGGCGTCCAGTCCAGGAACCCCGGGGCAGGAAGGTACGTGGCGGCGACGGCGGCGCCCACGCCCGGGAGGCCGATCAGCACGGCGAGGGTCTTCCTGGCAGGGATGCCCAGGAAGTGCGGCCAGCCGATTCCGACGGCGGCGGCGATCAGCACCCCCACCGCCAGCAGTGCCTCCGGCGAGGTGTAGGACGCGCCGACGATCGCGGCGAGTCCGGCCAAGCCGATGACGCCGATGGACCAAGCCCTCACTTGTTACCAGACATGTGTGTTTGCGTCATCCGTCTTCCGGCCATCGTTTTACTTTCGCTCACTGCGGACCCACTTCGACCTGATCTTTCGCCATGGGGCGGCAGGCCCCGACGGATCAATCCTGCCCTATGTGACCGTTTTGTGTCGCAAAAGAACCGGACGCGGGTGACCGGGGCATGTCCGGCAAGGGGCCTTTGGGTATACTCGGACTCAGCTACAGACGCCCAACGATGCGCGGACACCCCTTGGAGGAAACATGTCGCACATCCTGCTATTGACGAACAGCACCGGATCATCGGTGGACGTCCTGCCCGCTCTGGAACTTCTGAACCACCGGGTCCATATTCTCCCCGCCGAGCCGACGGCGCTGCTGGAGACCGACCCCTGCGACATCGTCCTGCTCGACGCCCGCAAAGACCTCGTCGGCGCACGTTCCCTGACCCAGCTGCTCAAGGCCACCGGCCTCAGCGCCCCGCTCATGCTGATCCTGACCGAGGGCGGCATGGCCGCCGTGTCCTCGGCGTGGGCGGTCGACGACATCCTGCTCGAATCCGCCGGACCCGCCGAAGTCGAGGCCCGCATCCGCCTGGGCGTCGCCCGGGCCGTGCCGGACCAGGACGACGCGCCGACCGAAATCCGGGCCGCCGGCGTCGTCATCGATGAGGCCAGCTACACCGCCCGGGTCAACGGCGCACCGCTGAACCTGACCTTCAAGGAATTTGAACTGCTCAAGTACCTGGCGCAGCACCCCGGCCGGGTCTTCACCCGCCAGCAGCTGCTGACCGAGGTCTGGGGCTACGACTACTACGGCGGCACCCGCACGGTCGACGTCCACGTCCGGCGCCTCCGGGCCAAACTCGGCGCCGACCACGAGAACCTGATCAGCACGGTCCGCAACGTGGGGTACCGCCTGACCCTGGTCCGGCATCCGGAGGAAGAACTCACCGAAGCCTGACACGGCAACCGCGCCCTGCACCTCAGCCCGCACTTCAGCCCCGCAGGGCGGCGGTATAGACCATCAACCCCGTGTCGAAGGGACCTTCATACCCCGCCGCTTGCCGTCCGGGGCGACTCTGGGCATGATTCCGGCCCCTTGGGCCCGGTGTCCGCGGCGTGTCCGTGTCAAAGTGCCCCCGGACCGCGTCACCCCGTTCGGTGAGCCCGCAGCCGTTTGCGTGACGCACCGACGGCCTTTACGAAGCCTCCGGGCAGATCACGGCGCACATGCGGCGCCGATCCGCCCTGATCTGCCCGCCGCCCCGCAGATCGGGGTTGGCGGTCTGGAACACGAAAAGCCCCGGACAGGAGTCCGGGGCTTTCCTTTTCTTCAGTGGAGGACATACGGGTCGAACGTATCGAGGCCACCCCAGTGGTGGATCCCCCTCGCCGCCAGGCCAGCGGAACCAGAAACAAGTTCTGGACCGAACAGCCGGACGAGATATCGACTATACGTAACAGTTCCGGAATCAGCAAAATCGGCCCCGCCCGCGCGGCAGCGTATAGCCTTGCACCATGAGTCCTGCGCACCCTGAGAACTGGTCCGTCCTCGCCGCCAGGGGGGCCGCGGATCCGCAGCTCCTGAAGGACGTCAAAGCCCTCGCGGCCGCCGCGGAGGAATCCGATGGCAATCCGCCGCTGTCCGAGCAGACGCTGGTGACGCTCCGGACCGCGGACGCCGAGGGAACGCCAGGCACCCATGCGGTGCTGACCCTCGCCCTGTACTGGCCCGATGAGAGTTCCGACCCGGCGACGGCGCAGGATCTGGCCGGCGTCGCCGTCGTGATCGAGGAACCGGACGGCACGGGCGTGCTGGAGATTGCCGTCCACCCCAGCTACCGCAACCAGGGGGTGGCGACCCGGCTGGTCGGCGAGCTCCAAGCCACCCGCGGCTTCGCCGGCCTGAAGGCCTGGTCCCACGGCAACCACGAGGCCGCGGCCGACCTCGCCGCCCGCTACGGCTACGGCCCGGTCCGGGAGCTGTGGAAGATGCGGCTCGCCGGCTCGACGGCGGAGCTGCCCGACGTTCCGCTGCCGGACGGGGTGACGCTGCGCGCCTTCGTCCCGGGCCGGGATGAGGACGCCTGGCTCGCCGCGAACCGGGCCGCCTTCGCGCACCACGCCGAGCAGGGCAACATGACCCGCGCCGATCTGGACGCCCGGATGGCCGAGCCGTGGTTCGATCCCGCCGGTTTCCTGCTCGCTGTCGACTCCTCGGACCGGATCCTCGGCTTCCACTGGACCAAGGTGCACCCCCGGCACGGGGACCACCCGGCGATCGGCGAGGTGTACGTCGTGGGCGTCACCCCCCAGGCGCAGGGCACCGGGCTGGGCAAAGCGCTGACCGTGGCCGGCATCCGGCACCTGCAGCGCCAGGGCCTGCACGCCGTCATGCTCTACGTCGATGCGGACAACGCCCCGGCCGTTTCGCTGTACCGGAAGCTGGGCTTCACCCGCTGGGACGTCGACGTGATGTATGCCCCGCTGGCGGGTGGTTAATCCAGTCGGCGGACATCTTGTCTCCGCCCGGGGAAATCTGCACTCCGCGAAAGCTGATCGCGCGATGTTTGCTTGTAAGGTTGAAGCTAAATCGAGCCAGCATTAGGAGAGACCATGCAACGGGATTCTGCCCGGACAGCCACGTCTGAGGCCGCCACGTCGGACAAGAAAGTCCGGCCCGCGCGCGCCCAGTTCGGCTCCTCCGAAGTGCCTGCCTCACGTGCCACCCAGGACCGGATCGACATTCCGGAATTCGCGCCCAACCTGGAACCGGAGGGCGACTTCAGCCCGGACCGCTTCCTGGACCGCGAACTGAGCTGGCTCTCCTTCAACGCCCGCGTGCTGGAACTCGCCGAAGACCCGGACCTGCACCTGCTGGAGCGGGTCAGCTTCCTGTCCATCTTCGCGTCCAACCTGGACGAGTTCTTTATGGTCCGTGTCGCCGGGCTGAAGCGCCGGATCGCCACCGGCCTGGCCGTCCCCTCCCCCGCCGGGCTCAGCCCGGTGCAGGTCCTGGAACAGATCGGCGAGGAGGCCCACCGGCTGCAGCAGCGCCACGCCCGCGTCTACGCCGAGCAGATCCGCCCGGCGCTGGCCTACGAGCACATCCACCTCATGCACTGGGACGAACTCGACTCCCAGGCCAAGGACCAGCTCAGCGCCATGTTCGCCGAGAAGGTCTTCCCGATCCTGACCCCGCTGGCCGTGGACCCGGCCCACCCCTTCCCGTACATCTCGGGGCTCTCCCTGAACCTCGCCGTCGTCGTCCGCAACCCGATCAGCGACAAGGAACTCTTCGCCCGCCTCAAGGTCCCGGACCAGCTCCCCCGGCTGATCTCGGTCGACGGCCCGCGCGCCGGCTCCGTGCCGGGCCGGGTGGCACGCTTCATCGCCCTCGAGGAAGTCATCGCCGTCCACCTGGACCAGCTCTTCGCCGGGATGGAGGTGCTGGAGCACCACACCTTCCGTGTCACCCGCAATGAGGACCTCGAGGTCGAAGAGGACGACGCCGAGAACCTGCTGCAGGCCCTCGAAAAGGAACTGCTGCGCCGCCGCTTCGGCCCGCCGGTCCGGCTCGAAGTCACCAACGACATCAACCCGAACATCCGGGCGCTGCTGATCCGCGAGCTGGGCGTCGAGGAATCCGAGGTCTACTCGGTTCCGGCCCCGCTGGATCTGCGCGGGCTCTCGGTCATCGCCGGCATCGACCGCGCCGACCTGCATTACCCCAAGCACGTCCCGCACACCTCCCGGCACCTCAACGAGTCGGAAACGTCCAAGGCGGCGAACGTCTTTGCGGCCATGCGGCGCCGGGACATCCTGCTGCACCACCCCTACGACTCGTTCTCCACCTCGGTGCAGGCGTTCCTGGAGCAGGCGGCCTCGGACCCGAAGGTCCAGGCCATCAAGCAGACGCTGTACCGCACCTCGGGCGACTCCCCGATCGTCGACGCCCTGATCGACGCCGCCGAGGCCGGCAAGCAGGTCCTGGCCCTGGTCGAGATCAAGGCCCGCTTCGACGAGCAGGCCAACATCTCTTGGGCCCGGAAGCTGGAGCAGGCCGGCGTCCACGTGGTCTACGGCATCGTGGGCCTCAAGACCCACTGCAAGCTCTCCCTCGTGGTGCGCCAGGAAGTGGACGGCCTCCGCCGCTACTGCCACATCGGCACCGGCAACTACCACCCGCGCACAGCCCGCTACTACGAGGACCTGGGCCTCCTCACGGCCAATGAGCAGGTGGGCGAGGACCTCTCGAAGCTCTTCAACCAGCTGTCCGGCTACGCCCCGAAGTCGACCTTCAAGCGGCTCCTGGTGGCCCCCCGGTCGGTGCGGTCGGGACTCATCGACCGGATCGAAACCGAGATCCGGAACGCCCGGGCGGGCCTCACCGCCCGGGTCCAGATCAAGGTCAACTCGATGGTGGACGAAGCCATCATCGATTCCCTCTACCGGGCGTCCCAGGCCGGCGTTCCCGTGGACATCATCGTCCGCGGCATCTGCTCCCTGCGGCCGGGCGTGCCCGGGCTCAGCGAGAACATCACGGTCCGCTCCGTGCTGGGCCGGTTCCTGGAGCACTCCCGCGTCTTCGCCTTCGCCAATGCCGGGGACCCGGTGGTCTACATCGGTTCGGCGGACATGATGCACCGCAACCTTGACCGGCGCGTGGAGGCCCTCGTCCAGCTCACCAGCGGGGACGACACGACCTATGTCATGGACCTGCTGCGCCGCTACATGGATCCGGGCACCGCCAGCTGGCACCTGGACAACCAGGCGGTCTGGACCCGCCACCACGTCACCGACGACGGGCAGGAGCTCGAAGACATCCAGTCCTGGCTGCTCAACTCCCGCTCGCGGCAGCGTTCCGCCGGTCTGCGGTAGGGGCTCTGGCATTGAGTAGCGATTCACTGGTTGCCGACCAGACAGACCACGCCGGCGAAGCCATTGCGGTGGTGGCTGCCGGGGCCGTGCCGTGGCGCGTTGCCCCGGGCGACAAGGACCAACTCGAGGTCCTGCTGATCCACCGCCCGCGCTATGACGACTGGTCCTGGCCCAAGGGCAAAATCGATCCCGGCGAGACGGTGCCCGAGTGCGCCGCCCGCGAGGTCGAAGAGGAAATCGGGCTCAAGGCACCGCTGGGCATCCCGCTGCCGGCCATCCACTACCACGTCCCCGTCGGGCTGAAGGTCGTCCACTACTGGGCGGTCGACGTCGACGGGGCCTCTCTCCTGCCCGACGGCAAGGAAGTGGACAGCGTCATGTGGTGCTCGCCGGAGAAGGCGGCCCGCCTGCTGAGCAACCCCAGCGACGTTGCCCCGCTGGAACATCTGGCGGCCGCCCACGCCCGCGGCGAACTGAAGACCTGGCCGCTCGTGATCGTCCGCCACGCCAAGGCCAAGCCGCGCTCCTCCTGGTCCAAAGCCGAAGGGGACCGGCCCCTGGCCGTCACCGGGTTGCGGCAGGCGCAGGCAGTGGGACGGCTGCTGCAGGCCTGGAAGCCCATGCGAATTGTCTCCAGCCCGTGGCTAAGGTGTGTTGCCACCATCGCCCCGTACGCCAAGGCGTCCGACGCGAAGGTGAAGCTGAATGAAGCCCTGACCGAGCACCGGCACGGCCGCCATCCGCACAAGACGGCCGCCGCCGTCGAGGGCCTCTTCGACAAGCAGCGGGCCGTGGCCCTGTGCACGCACCGCCCGGCCCTCCCCACCGTGTTCGCCCAGCTCGGCAAGCACATGGGGTCCCGGCTGCGCGCTCTGCTCCCGGACACCGACCCGTTCCTTGCCCCTGGTGAGATCGTCGTGTGCCATGTGGCGCACCACAGCAAGAACAAGGTGGTCGCGGTCGAGCGATTCAGGCCCTTCGACGACTGAGGTCATTGACCCCCCGCCCTGCCGGCCATAGTTTGTATCAAACACTTGATACATTGCCGCAGAATCTTGGGGGATTTAATGCCGCTCCAGCCCAGCCTGCCGCCGCTGCTGCTGCTCGGCCCGCTCCTCGCTGCCGTCGCTGTCTACGTGGTGCTGCGCTGGGTGGTCTGGGCGCCGCGGACCGGGACCTCGCCGGCGTCGGTGTCGGAGCACGCACTGTGGGTGGGCGTCATCGGCTGGCTGGCGAGCTCCCTCCAGGCGGCGATGAACGTGGGCATCATTCCGGCCAGTCCGTCCGCCGGCGGCGCCCTGACCAGCGCCGGGACGGTCCTGCCGGCACTGGCGTGGCCGGTCCTGGGCTGCCTGACCGTGCACGCCCTCGGCCAGGTGAGTTACCCCGGTCCCCGGCGGATGCGGCGGCAGGCCGTGCTGTCGGTCCGGCGCATCCGGGACTTCCTGCCGCGCAGGCTCGCCCTGACCACGACCGCGATCTTCCTCACCGCCGCCGCGGCCATCGCCCGCACGGCCGCCCTTCCCGGATTCGCGGCCGTGGCCCCCACCCGGGTCAGCGACGGCCCCGACAGCTACAGCTACTACAGCGGCGGCGGTGACGGACGCCTTCCCGGGCCGGACGTGGCCGTCTGGCTGGGAGGGGCCCTGCTGGTGCTGGCCGGCGGGACGTGGCTGGTGCTGCGGCTGATCGCCAGCCGCCGCCAGCTGGAGTCCCTGGACGCGGCCGACAACACCGTGCTGCGGACCATCGCCATGAACCGGCTGCTCCGGACGGTCTCCACGGTGGCCGCCGGGCTGGCCGCAATCGCCGGAAACTTCGCGGCCCGGCCCGATCCGGCCCAGGGGATGACGTCCTGGGGGAACCCGGAAGCCCTGGCCTGCGGCGTGGTCCTGCTCGTCATGCTGGGGTGGCGGCCCCCGCGGCTCGCGACGGCGGGACTGGGCGCCCGGAACCGACCGGAACCGGGGATCGCCGACGGCCGGCAGCATCCGGCGGCCCGGCTCGTCGCCTCCCTCGGGGCGCTGCTGGGGCTGGCGGCCGCGGTGCCGCTGCTGACCGGGGCCTTCCTCGCCCAGGCTCTCGCGGCCGCCAGCTATGGTTTTGCGGGTTTCGTGGCGCTGATGGCGGTCTTGGTCCTGCTCGTCATTGCCGCCGGGGAGTTCTTGCTGCAGCACAACTACGGACACCCGGAAGCCCCGCGCGGCTGGCCCCGGCAGCCGGTGAGCCCGGCCCTGCTGACCACCGCCGTCCTGGCGCTGCTGGCCTTCCTCATCGTCCTGGTTGTCACGGCCGTGGGGAATGCCCGGCTGGCGGAGGGTCCGGCCTGGGTTCCGGCCGGGCTGCTCACCGCCGGCGTGTGTGCCGCCGCCCTTCCGGTGCTGCTCCTGGCCCGGCGCCGCCAGGGCATTCCCGACGCCCCGGCCGGCCTGGACCCGGCCCTGCGCGCCATCACCGTCCACCGGGTGATGCGGACCTTGGCGGCCGCCCTCACCGCCCAGGCCGGCGTCTTGCTCCTGACCCAGAGCAACGCCTGGGCGGCCGTGCTGGGCCGGGCCGCTTTCGGGGAGACCGACCCGGCCGCGACAACCTGGTGGCCGGCGATCGCGGCCGGCGCAGTGCTGGGCGTCGCGGCCACGGTCATCGCCGTCATTCCGGTGCGCGGCCCGGCACGGCCCGCCCCGGCTCCCCTGCCGCGGACGGGAGTCTCCGCGTGACGGCCGGGATCTCCGTGGACCTGGACTCGGCCGCACCGGCCTACGAACAGATCCGGGCGCAGATCTCCGCGCTGATCACCCTCGGAGCACTGGAGCCGGGCACCCGCCTGCCGACGGTCCGGCGCCTTGCCGCGGACCTCGGGATCGCGGCCGGGACCGTCGCCCGGGCCTACCGGGAGCTGGAGCAGTCGGGGCTGATCGACACCAGGCGGCGCAACGGCACCGTGGTCGCCGGGACGCCGGCGAACGGAATGTCCGCCATTGCCGGTGCCCTGGCCGGCACTCCCGCGCCGGGCACCGTCGTCGCGGAGGTGACCGCCGCCGTCGAGCTCTACATTGCCGAGGGCCGGCGCGCCGGCTTCGACGACGCCGCGCTGCTGGCAATCCTGCGGACAAAGCTCAGCCAGCAAGACGGATAAGGAGCGGCGGCGACTTCTCAGTAGACTGGGACCGTGAGCATTCCAACGCCCTATGAAGACCTGCTGCGCGACGTCCTGGACCACGGCACGCACAAATCAGACCGGACCGGGACGGGGACCCTGAGTGTGTTCGGCCGCCAGCTGCGCTTCGATCTCAGCAAGAGCTTCCCCCTGGTCACCACCAAACGTGTGCATTTCAAGTCCGTCGCCGTGGAGCTGCTCTGGTTCCTCCGCGGGGACACGAACGTGAAATGGATGCAGGACCAGGGTGTCACCATCTGGAACGAATGGGCCGACGCCGACGGCGAACTCGGCCCGGTTTACGGCGTCCAGTGGCGCTCCTGGCCCACCCCCGACGGCGGCCACATCGACCAGATCGCCGAGCTCATCGAGAACCTCAAGAGCAACCCGGACTCCCGCCGGCACATCGTCTCGGCCTGGAACGTCGCCGAGCTGAAGGACATGGCCCTCCCGCCGTGCCACGCGTTCTTCCAGTTCTACGTAGCCGACGGCAAGCTCTCCTGCCAGCTTTACCAGCGCTCCGCGGACACCTTCCTGGGCGTGCCGTTCAACATCGCGTCCTACGCCCTGCTGACCTGCATGGTCGCCCAGCAGACCGGCCTGGAGCCGGGCGAATTCGTCTGGACCGGAGGCGACGTCCACATCTATGACAACCACATGGACCAGGTCCTCAAGCAGCTCGCCCGCGAGCCCTACGAGTCCCCGCAGCTGAGGATCACCCGCAAGCCTGCCTCCATCTTCGACTACACCCTCGATGACTTCGAGGTGGTCGGATACCAGCACCACCCGACGATTAAGGCCCCGATAGCCGTATGAGCAACGACGACCTCCAGGGCGCACCGCCCGCCGACTTCTCCGACACGCTTGCCGCCCTGACCGGGCTCGGCGTTGTCTGGGCCCAGACCAGCACCGGTGTCATCGGCAGGGACGGCGGGATGCCGTGGCGCCTGCCCGAGGACATGCGGCACTTCACCCGGCTCACCGCAGGCCACCCGGTGATCATGGGCCGCAAGACCTGGGAGTCCTTTCCCGACCAGTACCGCCCCCTGCCCGGTCGGACGAACATCGTCATCACCCGGCAGGAAGACTGGGGCGGGACACCGGCGGCGGAAGGCGCCATCGCGGTCAAATCCCTGGACGACGCGCTGCTGGAGTCCCAGTTCGCGCCGGGCCATGAGATGGTCTGGATCATCGGCGGCGGCAACATCTACGCGCAGTCCATGGATCTCGCCAACGTCGCCGTGATCACCACGATCGATGCCTCGACGGAGGGCGACACGTTCGCCCCGGACCTGGGCTACGACTGGACCCTGGGCGCGAGCCTGCCGGCCGACGGCTGGGAAACCGCCGACGACGGCACCCGCTACCGCATCAGCGTGTGGCGCCGGACGGAGGGCTAGAAGAATGCTGCAGAAACCCGAAACCCTTTTTGTCCTGGGCTACATGCTGCTGCCGCTGCTGGCGCTGCTGTCCGCGATCGTGGGGCTGACCATGATCCTGGGCGGCAACAAGATCGTCGGCGCCATCGTGCTCGTCGTCGTCACGCAGGCCTTTGCCTTCGGGGCGTTCTACGCCCTCCGGAAGCGGAAGCACGCGCTGCTCACGGAGCGCAGCGGCGAGTAGCCGACCCCGCCTGCCCGGGCTGACCGCGGATGGGGACATCACCCCATCGCCGGTTGCCGCGGCTCCGGCTACCTTGGTCCCGGTGAGGTACTCACGCCGGAATGCACCAGGTCCCGGCCGCAGCCGGTTAGGCTGATGCAGGTCCAAGGGGGAGGCACAATGGCAGGAAACTTGTGGGGCGCCGACGTCGCCCAGCTGCGCACACTCGCACAACAGTTCGGCAAGACGTCCGAGACGCTGCTGCAGCAGTCGACCGCGCTGACGTCGGCCATCAACAACAACACCGCCTGGAAGGGTGCCGACGGCGCCCGCTTCACGTCCGAGTGGAACAGCAGCCACCGCGCCCTGATCCAGAAGACAGCCTTCGCGCTCAAGGCAGAGTCCACGCGGCTGACGACGCACGCCGATCAGCAGGAGAAGGCCAGCAACGCGGCGGCGGGGTCCGGCGGCGGCCCGCTCGGTCCCATCGGGTCCGGGGCGGGCGCCCTGGGAGTAGCAGGCGGCGTCCTCACCGGCAGCGCCGCATTCCTCAAGAAGTTCATGGGGATCCAGAGAAACGTCAAGGCCCCTCTCACCTTGGCCAAGCATATTGGCCAGTACGGCTGGGTGCTCAAGAACCAGCGCGCGGAAATGGCCCGAGAACTTTTCACCAAAGGCCGCCATCGCTTAGGCGGACCGGCCTTCGAGACCCGCAACCTCTGGCAGACCACTGCCGGAAATAAGGCCTTGGAAGGACTGCTCCGGGAATCTTCCAAGGGCAGCCGCACGCTCAACGCCATCGACAAGGCCTCTGACGTCGCGTCCTTGAAGAACCTCAACAGCTTCATCAAGCCATTGGACAAGCTGGGAGGCCTCATTGCCGAGAAGCCCTGGCTGGGTGCAGGGACCAAATACGAGTGGGTTGGCAAGTCGGGCATTGCTCGCGGTCTCGGCTGGGCCGGCGTCGGTTTCAACACCTTCGATTCGGTCAAGAGCTTTGCGGATGGCGATATCAAAGGCGGAGCCATGAGTGGCGGCAAAGCCCTACTCGGCGTCGGCTGCTTCCTGCCGCCCCCGGCCGGAACCGTCTGCCAGGTCGCCAGCGTGGGGATCGCCGTCTACGAAAACTGGGACACCATCACAAGCGTCGGTAAGAACGTCGGAGAGGGCATCGTCAACGCTGTCAAGGATCCCGGCAAATTCGTCAGCGATACTGCAGGCAACGTCACGGATGCCGGCAAGTCCGTGGCCAAGTTCTTTGGCTTCGGGGATTAGGAGACTCAAATGACCGTTCAGCACGAGATCCACCAGGAGCCGCGGCTCGGGGTCGACGTCATTGGCTTTGGCGTGGGCGAGTTCGCCTACCTCCTCAACGTCTTGGAGGGCCCCGCCCGGGATCGCTCCGTGAGCGTCTTCAGGGCGGAGGAGCTCGTCGACGATGTCACATTAAGCACGGCAGGCGCCTCTTCCCTCCTGGCACGGGACCTCGCCGTCGTCGACGACGACGGCGACCTTGGCGTCAAGGGCGTTGCCGCCGCCGTCGCCACTGCCCTGGGCCTGTCGACGCGCTGGACCGAAATGTCCCTGCTGACCGAGGACAGTATGGACAACGTGGTGCTGCTCGAGGCTCCGGAGGTGTCCCTGATGCTGCAGCCCCGGGCGCTCGGCACCTGGTTCGCCTTCGCCCAGGATCCCACGATCAGCTCCGCGGAGGCCACGCTGCGGGTCATTCGCCAGCACGTGAATGAGCACCCAGGCGGCACGGCCTATCTCGTCTTCAAGACCCTCGACGACGAGAAGCACCTCCTCGTCCGCCACGACGGGAAATCCTGGGCCACCGGTGTGCCGGACTTCGCCACCGACGAGGTGACGGAGACCGGTCCGCTGGATAATGCCGGTCTGCTGAGCGCCATCGAGGAGTCCCGTGGCGAGGCGTAGCAGGGACGTCCCGCAGGAGCCCGGTTACGTACCGCCCCCTCCCCCGGAGGCGCCTTTGAAGCACCGCCTGGCCGAGAACGGCGAAATCGTCAGCTATACGGATGAAGAGTACGGGGTCAGGAAAGACGACGGCCTCGGCATCATCAAACCCGTGAACTCTTCGGGTGGCCTGCTGTTCCTCTCCCTCCTGATGTCTGCCCTGTTCGGGCTGATGCTCTACGGAATCGTTCAGATGGCCGTGACCGACCAGTGGGGAATCCTGGGCGAGATCTGGTGGATGTACCTGCTGGTCCTTTATCCGCTGTTCGCTGGCTGGTCCGGATACTTCAGGGAACGAAAAGCCGAGAAATTGCGCGGTGCCCGCAACCTGCCACGGCCGGTTGAGTAGCGTGTCACCCGGGAGGAGTGGGGCATCGGCGGCTCGCAACCCAACGGGAACTACTCGGCCCACACAGTCACCGGGCTCGTCACTGCCACGGCCCTGATGACCATTCCGGCCATTCTGGCCCCTCTGATGCTGGTCATCGCCGCCTTCAGGCTGGATCTCGGCATTGCCTTGTTGTCCCTGGCCTGCACGGCGCTTTTCACCGGTGGATGGTTCTTGGGACTGCGTGCACTCAGAAATGAGTCCGCCGCCGGCAGATTGCGGCGCCTGAAGGGCCTGCCCAAACCGCGATTCGCCGTCACCGATGACCAGGCACGCCAGTGGTTCGAGAAGATCCCTGCCGGGATACCGTTGACCCGGGAGAATTTCCCGGACAGCAGCCATCCCTTCCCCGAAGGAGATCAGTGACAAACGATCCTCTTCGTTCCGAGCGTGAACGCCGCAACGATGACGTGTATGCCGAACACAAGGAGGCGCTCGCACGGGGAGAAAAGCGCGTGCTGCGAAAGACCGACACCGGTGAACTGCACAGCTATCCCGCCGACGAAGTCGGCTTTTCTCCCGGCCGCGGACAGGTGCAGGTCCGGTCCTAGTGGGGCATGGGAATCCTCACCGCCGTGATGGGACTGCTCGTCATTCTGTCTTTGGTAGTAATGCTGGGACCCGTGGGCCGCGGTGAGCAGCCGTTCTGGGGCGCACTGTTTCTGACGGCACTCGCAGGGTTCGGCGCCTGGTATACCTTCGGCATAGCAAAAGACGAGTACCGGGCGAAAAAGCTGCGCAACGAGCGGCGTGTCCCCGAACCGGGAGCCGGGCATGTCCCCCGGTGACTCTCAAGCCAGGCACGCGGCGGCCACTGCAAAGCATGGCGAGCGGATCGTCCATCGCACCGTGGCTGGGGAACTCCACAGCTATTCGCGGGAAGAACTCGGAGTGGTCACCGCCAGTTCCCACCCCCAGGTGCGGTCTGCCGGCGGTTTCGTGATGACGGCCGTCTTCTTCGCCGCCGGTGCCGTCTTCTCCATCATGCTTTTCGCCGGCCCCAGCACCCGAGGCCAGGATCCATTCTGGGGTGCGTTGGTCCTGACAGTCGCTTCCCTGGCAGGCGTGGTGTACACCGCGCGGATGGCGGCCATAGCCTCCAAGGCCAAACACCTCCGCGCGGAGCGGGGAATTCCCGAGCCCACCGCCCGCCAATTGGCCAATAAGTAACGGCCACCCGTTGCGCAGGGACAAGGACCGCCCGCGGCCCGTCGAATAGCACGGCAGGCGCGGGCCGGCGCCGTACCTTGCGTAAACCGTTGGCGGTGACGTAACCGACTGCGCCCCGGGGCCGGCGAAGTCTAAACTGGGCCCATGACTACAGCAGCTACTCCGTCCATTGGACTCGTCGGTTGGCGTGGCATGGTCGGCTCCGTCCTGATGCAGCGCATGCAGGATGAGGGCGACTTCGCCAACATCAATCCGGTATTTTTCTCCACCTCGAACGCGGGCGGTGCCGCCCCCGCCTTCGCTGCAGGGGCCGGCAAGCTCGAGGACGCCTTCGACGTCGAGACCCTCGCGAAGCTGCCGATCATCGTGACCGCCCAGGGCGGCGACTACACCAAACAGGTCCACGGCGAGTTGCGCAGCCGCGGCTGGGACGGACTCTGGATCGACGCCGCGTCCACCCTGCGGATGAACGACGATTCGATCATCGTGCTGGACCCGATCAACCGCGAGGTGATCGACAAGGGCCTGGCCAACGGCACCAAGGATTTCATCGGCGGCAACTGCACCGTCTCCTGCATGCTGATGGGCCTGGGCGGGCTGTTCAAGAACGGCCTCGTCGAATGGGGCACCTCCATGACCTACCAGGCGGCCTCCGGCGGCGGCGCCCGGCACATGCGCGAACTGCTGAACCAGTTCGGCACGCTCAACGCCCAGGTCAGCACGGAACTGGACGACCCGGCGTCGGCCATCCTGGAGATTGACCGCAAGGTCCTGGCCCACCAGCGCACCGACATCGACGCCACCCAGTTCGGCGTGCCGCTGGCCGGGTCGCTGATCCCCTGGATCGACGCTGACCTCGGCAACGGCCAGTCCAAGGAGGAATGGAAGGCCGGGGTGGAGACCAATAAGATCCTCGGCACCTCCGGCGATGAGCACATCATCATGGACGGGCTGTGCATCAGGATCGGCGCCATGCGCTCGCACTCCCAGGCGCTCACGCTCAAGCTCCGCGAAGACCTCTCCGTCGCCGAGATCGAGAAGCTGCTGGACGCGGACAACGAGTGGGCCACCGTGGTGCCCAACACCAAGGAGGACTCCATGGCGAACCTCACGCCGGTGGCGGCCTCCGGCACCCTGGACATCCCGGTGGGGCGCATCCGCAAGCTGGAGATGGGGCCGCAGTACATCAGCGCCTTCACCGTCGGCGACCAGCTCCTGTGGGGCGCGGCCGAACCGCTGCGCCGCATGCTCAACATCGCCACCGGCAAGCTCTAAGGGCTTCACCACCCCGTTCAGGTGCCGATAAACCGCCGGTACTTCGCGGCCTGCAGCTCAAAGGATCTTTGGGCGGCAGGCCGCAGCCCGTTAACCTCATCGAAGGGCTCAGGCACCACCACCACGCCCCTTCCGCTGCGGGTGACCTCCCAGGTGCCGACGATCTGGCCGCCGGCGACAATCGTCCTCCGGAACACCCCGTTGCCGCCCGGGACGATCTTGTCCGCATGGGCCGGCGGCAGCACCAGCGACCGGTCCGTGTAGCCGAGCAGGAACTCGTCGAAGCCGGGCAGCGCCAGCACCAGCCGCCCTGCGGGGACGCCTTCGTCGAGCAGCGCCGCCGTCTCCGGGGACATCCAGTAGCTGGTCCCCTCGAAGGTCACCTCCGCCAGCTGGTCCTTCACCCCGGCCAGGGCCGCGCGGACCTCCGTCAGGGGAATGCCGGACCACCAGGAAAAGTCGCGCTCCGTCGCGGGCCCGTGGCTGCGCAGGTAGCGCAGCAGCCACTCGGCGGTGCCCTCCGCACGGTCCAGGACCCGCGACTCGGTGATCCAGTCGTCGAAGGCCACCACCAGCTGCTGGTTGCCGGCCAGCGGGCCCTGCACCAGCCAGCCCCGCTGGCACAGGATCCCCAGCAGGTGAATGCCGCGCTGGCCCGCCGCGGACTGGCCCGCCCGTTCGAAGGCCTGGAACAGCTCCGCCCGGCTGGCCGCTGCCCCGCCGGCGACCAGCCGCAGCGCGGTGCCCGCTGCGGCGTCGACGTCCGCGGGAGTGATGCCAAGTTCCCGGTGACGCCCGGCCAGGCCCCGGATCAGCCGATCGGAGGTGATGGCCAGCATCCATTTGAGGTCTTCGGGCGCGAGCAGGTGCAGTGTGCCGCGCATCGGCCAGGAGCGGACGATCTCGCCCCGGTCAAGGGCGCTGCGGACATCGCCGACCCGCGAACCCGGCACCCGCTGGCCCACGGCCCAGAGGGCGGACTGCAGATCCTGGGCCTGCATGGCCGTCATCCAGCGCACGGCCGCCGGGACGCTGCCGAATCCGGACCCGGCCAGCCCCTGCGAGGCCAGCCGCAGCCGTCCTAGGATCCCCCGGCTCAGCCGGGCACGCGCCGTTGCTGCCATGCACCCATGCTAGGACTCCTGGCGGGCGGTTCCCAGCCGCCGCCCAGCCGGACTCCCTACCCTTGATGGATGACCTTGAGTGAGATGTGGCCGCTGCTGCGGCCCCTGAGCCGGAGGCTCGCCCTGCTGGGCTGGGCGTCCAGCGCTGCCGGCATGGGCGCCGGGCTCGCCGTTGCCATCGCGAGCGGGACGCGGCTATCGCCCATGATGAGCACCCTGCAGCTCGTGGCCATGATGTCCATGGCCGTGGCGGTGACCAGTTTCGTCACGGCCGCCGCGGTGCAGCCGCGCCCTCCCGTGCGGGGCGCCGTCGAATCACCGGAGAGCCTGGACCCCCGGGAATTCCCGGACACCGCGCAGAGTTTCCTGCTCGGCTCCCTCGCCCTGCTGGCCGGGGCGGTCGCCTTCGCCCTCGCCGGCCTGGTGCTCCGCAGCGGGCCCAGCGCCCAGTCCGTGGCGTTCTGCCAGGTCTTCTTCCTGGGCGCCGCCGCGTCCGGCTTCACCTTTATGCTCTTCAGCAGGGTCGCCGGACAGCGCCGCGGGAACTGAGGCGCGCCGTTTCCTAGAGTTCGACGCCGATGAGCAGCGGTTCCGGGTGCAGTTCGATCCCGAAGCGTTCGACGACGCCGCGGCGCACCTCCCGCGCGACCGCCAGCAGGTCCGCGGTGCTGGCGTTCCCCCGGTTGGTGATGGCCAGGGTGTGCTTGGTGGACAGCGAGGCCCGGCCGCCGGAGACGCTGTCCGGCTCGAGCCCGAATCCCTTGCCGTAGCCGGCCTGGTCGATCAGCCAGGCCGCCGAGAGTTTCGTCAGCCCGTCCGCGCCGGCCGGGTAGCGCGGCGCGTCGTCGGGCAGCCCGGCGGCGACGGCTGCCGGCACGATCGGGTTGGTGAAGAAGGAGCCGGTGGAGTAGGTGTCCCGGTCCGCGGGGTCCCACACCATGCCCTTGGACGCCCGGAGCCGGAGAACCTCACGCCGGACATCGTTGGAATAGGCGCGCTGGCCGGCGTCGACGCCCAGTACTCGGGCCAGCTCGGCGTAGCGGACGGGGGCGCTCATCCTGCCCAGCGGCAGCTGGAACTCGACCGTGAGCACGACGTAGCGCGGGGAGCCGTTGACGGTGGTCTGCTTGAGGATCGAATCGCGGTAGCCGAACTTCAGCTCCGAACTGGTGAAGGTCTGCACGGCGTTGCGTTGCCGGTCCCAGGTCCGTACGGCGGCGATGGTCTGGGAAACGTCCGAGCCGTACGCCCCGACGTTCTGGACCGGGGTGGCGCCCGTGGCGCCGGGAATGCCGGAGAGCGCCTCGATGCCCGACCAGGCGTGCCGCACGGCGTGCTCCACCAGGGCGTCCCAGTTGTGGCCGGCCTGGACCACGACGGCGACGCCGCCGCAGGAGTCCTCCGCATTGACGGTGAACCCCTCCGAGGCGATTTTCAGCACGGTGCCGGGGAACCCGTCGTCGGACACCAGCAGGTTGGAGCCGCCGCCGATGATCAGCAGGGGCTCACCGGCGGCGTCCGTTGAACGGACGGCCTCGATGATCTCCGCCTCGGTGAGGGCTTCGATGAAGGAGCCGGCGGGACCGCCGACGGCGGCCGTGGTCAGGGCGGAAAGCAGTGTCTGGGTCACCCGACCAGCCTAGCCGGGTAACGCCGGACTCCCCTAAGCAGGGCCGCGCGCTAGGCGATCTTCCGGGCCACCGGGGAGAGCAGGAAGCTGACCACGAGCATCACCATCACGGCCAGCAGGGAGTGGAGGATGCCCACGTGCTCGGCCAGCAGGCCCAGCAGCGGCGGCCCGCAGAGGAAGGCGCCGTAGCCGATCGTGGAGACCACCGAGACCCGGGCGGCGGCCTTGAGCGGGTCGTCGGCGGCGGCGGACATGCCCACCGGGAACCCCAGCGAGGCGCCGAGCCCCCAGACCGCGAGGGCCACGTACGCGACCCAGGGCGCCGGAGCGAAGACGAACAGGCCCAGGCCCAGCACGGCCAGGGCCGCGCACCAGCGCATCACCGGGACCCGGCCGAAGCGGTCCAGCACCACGGTGCCGGCGAACCGGCCCACGGTCATGAACGTGACGAAGAGCCCGTACCCGGCGGCGCCCGCGGCGTCGGACTGGCCGTGGCCGTCGGCGAGCGCCAGGGCCACCCAGTCCCCCGCCGCGCCCTCGGCGAGGGCCAGCCCCAGCACGAGCACCCCCAGCAGGAGCGTCCGGCGGTCCCGCCAGGCCGCGGCAATCTGGCGCTTGCTGTCCAGCGGGGCCTCGGGCCGGGCCGTGTCCGGCCGGATGATCGGGATGGGCCCGGTGGAGGGATCCTCGAAGGTGTCGGGCCTGGCCGGCCGGAAGCCCGGGCCGCCCTCCACGGGGGTGATGTCCGCGCGGAACCAGGCGGCGGCGGTCGCCACGGAGCCCGCGACCAGCAGCCCCACCACGGCGAAGTGCCCGAAGACGGGTACACCGGCCGCGGCGGCCCAGGCGCCCGCCGCCGCGCCGGCGACCGTGCCCAGGCTGAACGATCCGTGCAGCCGCGGCATGATGTGCCGGCGGACGGCGCGTTCCACCGCGGCCCCCTCGACGTTGGAGGCCGTGTTCCAGCTGGCGGTGCCCAGGCCGATGACGGCCAGCCCCGCGGCGACGGCGAGCGGGTTGACCAGCACCGAGGTTCCCAGTCCGGTCAGGACCAGCCCGGCGCCCACCATGATGCTGCCGATCCGGATGGTCTGTTTGGATCCGAACCGCAACACGATCAGCCCGGACGCGGAGACCGAGATGAAGGAGCCCAGGGTCATGCACAGCAGCAGCAGTCCGACGTTGCCGGGCGTGAGGTCCAGCCCGTCCCGGATGGCCGGCAGCCGGGACACCCAGGTGGCGAAGGCGATGCCGCTGAACGCGTAGGCGGCCACGACGGCGTTCCGCCAGTGTGTGACCTCCGTGGCCCGGCCGGTGCTGACGCTCACAGCATCGCCATGCGGCTAGGCCAGCCTGACGACGGCCTGGGCCTTCATGAGCACCTTCAGGCCGGCGCTGGTGACGGTGAGGTCCACCCGGGCGGTCCCCTTGTCAGCGTCGATCGCTCCGATGGCGCCGCTGACCTCGATCACGGCGCCGGCGTCGGGCGTTCCCGTGGTGTCGGAGACCGGGACCGGTTTCGTGAAGCGGGTCTGGAAATCGACGACGGCGGCAGGGTCGCCGGCCCAGTCGGTGACGAGCTGGACGGCGGAGCCCATGGTGAACATGCCGTGCGCGATCACGCCGGGCAGGCCCACGCCGGTGGCGAAGGCCTCGTTCCAGTGGATGGGGTTGAAGTCGCCGGAGGCGCCGGCGTACTTGACGAGGTCCGTGCGGGTGACGTCGATGCTGCGGCTGCCGATGTCCTGGCCGACGGTGAGGTCCGAAAGTGTGGGTGTCATGGCTACTGTCCCTCTCCGCGGACCAGAATGGACGAGGTGGCGGTGGCGACGGGCTCGCGCCCGGCGTCTTCTGCGGCACCGGCGGAGGCACCGGCGGCGTCAGAGGCACCGGCGGGCAGGGCGAAGATCTCCTGGCGCGTGGTGATCATGGCTCCCCCGCCCATGGCGCGGACGCCGTCGACGTGCAGTTCCGCCACGAGCCGGTCCCCGGCGACGATGGGCCGGTGGTGGATGAACCGCTGGTCGGCGTGGACGACGCGGGAGAAGTCGATGCCGGCGTCGGGGTCCTCGATCAGCTGGGCGTCCGCCCGTTGCGCCACGATGATGGCGAAGGTCGGCGGTGCCACGAGGTCGCTGTGCCCCAGCGCCCTGGCCGCCTCCACGTCGAAGTGGGCGGGGTGGGTGGCCTTGACCGCGCGGGCGAACTCGCGGATTTTCTCGCGGCCGACGTCGTACACCTCTTTGGCAGGGTAGCTGCGCCCCTGCAGATCCGGATTGATAGTCATGGGTTCAAGCCTAACGGCAAGCCCCCGGGCGCCCGCGCCGATGACAGGGGGCCGGACAGAATGACGGCCATGCGGTATGATGAAAACATCATTTCATCAATTCACTGCCGGGTTCACGGATCCGCAGTGACGAGAAAGCCCAGGCAGCGATGATTTCACCAGCGCAGACCCCCTTGTACGAGATCAAAGCGAACCTGTTCAAGGCCCTCGCCCATCCGGCGCGGATCCGGGTGCTCGAACTGCTGTCCGCAGCGCCGGACAACGCGGCGCCCGTCAGCTACCTGCTGGCCGAGACGGGCCTAGAGGCCTCCCACCTGTCCCAGCACCTCGCCACCCTGCGGCGGCACGGGGTGGTGACCTCGTCCCGGACCGCGAACGCCGTCACTTACCGGCTGGCCCATCCGAAGATCGCCGAACTGCTGGCCATCGCCCGGACCTTCCTCCTGGACACCCTCGCCGATTCCAACGAACAGCTCAAACTCGCCCAGGGACTCCCCAGCGAGCATCTCCAGGGTTCCGCTTCATGAGTGCCCTGCCGGGCACGCTCACCCGGTTCCTGCCGTCCCGCCGTGACTACGAGGGGCTGCGCTCATCCTGGAAAACGGATCTGCTGGCGGGAATCACCGTCGGGATCGTGGCCCTGCCGCTGGCGCTGGCCTTCGGAGTGAGTTCCGGCGTCGGCGCCGAAGCCGGACTCATCACCGCCGTCGTGGCCGGTCTGGTCGCCGCGGTGATGGGCGGCTCGCACGTCCAGGTCTCCGGACCCACCGGCGCGATGGTGGTGGTGCTGGCCCCGGTCGTTGCGCTCCACGGGGTCGGCAGCATCGCGCTGGTCTCCCTGATGGCCGGGCTGCTGGTGGTGATCCTGGGCATCAGCGGGCTGGGCCGGGCCGTGGCCTTCATCCCGTGGCCGGTGGTGGAGGGCTTCACACTCGGCATCGCCGCGATCATCTTTCTCCAGCAGGTTCCCCTGGCCACCGGCACGGAGGCGGTGCCGGGCCACAACACCCTGCTGGCCGCCTTCGAGAGCGCCTCGCAGGCCACGCTGCCCACCGTTCTTCAGACGCTCGGCGTCGTCGCGGGGGTGGCGGCCGTGATGTTGCTGCTCCCGAAGCTGAAGAAGGCCCTGCCCGCGAGCCTGATCGCGGTGCTGCTGGCCACCGTGGCCGCCGAGCTGCTGCAGCTGGACATTCCCCGGATCGGCGACCTGCCGCATTCCCTGTCGGCACCGTCGGTCCCGGCCCTGGATCCGGCCCTGCTGGGCGGGCTGCTGATGCCGGCGGTGTCCATCGCGATGCTGGCCGCCATAGAGTCCCTGCTCTCCGCACGGGTGGCCTCCGGCATGGTCGGCCCCGACGGGAGGCCCTCCGGGGCGTACAGCCCGGACCGGGAGCTGATGGGGCAGGGACTCGCCTCGGTGGCCGCGGGGTTCTTCGGCGGCATGCCGGCCACGGGCGCGATCGCCCGGACGGCGGTCAACGTCCGCTCCGGAGCCAAGACCCGGCTCTCCGCGATTGTGCACGCCCTGGTCCTGCTGGCCATCATCTATCTGGCGGCGGGTCTGGTCGGGAAGATCCCGCTGGCCGTCCTGGCCGGGATCCTGATGGTCACGGCCACGCGCATGGTGTCCCGGCGCACGGTCACCGCCATTATGGGCTCCACCCGCGCCGACGCGTTCGTGTTCGTCCTGACGGCGCTGATCACCGTAGCCTTCGACCTGATTGTGGCCATCGAGATCGGGCTGGTCGCCGCGGCCATCTTCACGCTGCGGAAGTTCGCCTCGCTCAGCGGGGTCAAGCGCGAGGAGATTCCGGGACCGCGCGAAGAGGGGGACGAGCACATCGCGATCTTCCGGCTGGACGGGGCGATGTTCTTCGGCGCCGCGGAACGGGTCCTGCAGGAAATCAGCCAGGTCAAGGACATCCAGGTCGCCATCATCCGGCTCTCACAGGTGCGGATGCTCGACGCCACCGGGGCCCACACGCTGGTGGAGGTCATCTCGGCGCTGGAGCTGCGCGGTGTGACGGTCCTGTTGAAGGGCGTCCAGCCGCAGCACCTGGAGCTCGTGACCAACGTCGGGGTGATCCGCTCGCTGCGGCACCACAAACACCTGTTCACCACCCTGCCCGAGGCCGTGGCGCACGCCCGCAGCCATGTGCTGCGGAACGCGGCCGCTAACGCTTGAGGTTTTTGCGGATCGTCTGGCCGCGGACGACGATCCCGGCGATGTGCAGGACCAGGCCGAGTCCGATCACGGCCAGGGAGGCGACGGCCAGGTCCTGGTTGCCGGAGCTGTTGCCGACCAGGTTCAGGACGATGCCGACGCCGAGCAGGCCCATGGCACTGAAAACGAGCACCTTGTAGGTGGTTGGGGCGGAGTCCCAGAATTCTTTCAGCACCGTGCCAGTCTACTGGGGGCCGCCGGCCGTCCTGCGACACTCACAGTGCCTGTCGACACCCGGAATACCCTGCGACGCCCGAAATACCTGGCGACGCCGGAATACGGGCGCGTCCGGTATTCTGCGCGTCGCGGGGCGCCTTCCGCGTCAGAACCGCGTCAGAACACTGTCAGAACAGGGCTTCCTGGACCGCCGGGACGCCGGAGCCATGGTCCCCGAGCTCAATCGTGCGCGCCTTCAGCTGCCCGAGGTTGACGACGAATTCGAGATCGGCGCCGTCGAGCCGGGCCAGCGCGATGCTGCCGCTCAGCGAGTCGATCCGGAACCCGTGAGCTCCGGTGCTGAGCTCATGCGGGTAGGCGTGCCGGGCAGCCGGTGCGCAGACCTCATCCGACAGGCCCGGCCGCTGCCAGTGCTCGTCCACGACGCCGAAGCCGCCGCCCCCGGCTCCGGCCAGCAGCGCGCGGACCTCTGCGGCCAGCCGGCTGTTCCGGGCATCCAGTTCGGCGGCGGGCGCCGGCCCGGTAAGGGCTGCGGCTTTGGCGGCGGAGCGGATCTGCTGGGGGATGCCGGCGTCGCGGGTCACCAGGTCCTCGAGGTTCCTGACCACCCGGCCGTCGTCGGCGCGGGCGACGTAGCGGGCGGCGACGGCGCCCTGCTCCGCGAGCCTCTTCCATTTGCGCAGGTTCGCCGCGGTGCCCACCTTGCTGGCGCCGTTGGCGAAGGTGGCGATGTAGAGCCAGTGCGGCTGCATCAGGTAGGCCCGCAGCCCGGGCGGGACACGCCCCCCGCGGTGAAAGTCGTGGATGAGTCGCGAGTCGTCCACGACGAAGCACCGCTCGCACTGGCTGCCCTTCACGGCCGGTGCACGGTCCGGGCAGAGGACGTGATCGCGGTCGGCGGGCCCGTGGACCAAGTGGTGTCCGAGGCAGTGCTTCCCCGCGGCGGCGAGCCGGAAGCCGAGCCGGGTTCCGGCGTCGAGCGGCAGTTCGGTGAAGCCGCCGTCAGGGTCCTGCAGGCGCAGCGCCGGGGGCCCGCCGCCGGGCTCGCCCGCCGGACCGGCCTGGCCGGCGGGGCCGGCGGGGCCGGCATCCCAAAAGACCCCGTGGACCAGATAACGGGTATCGGTCACGGGGTCTCCTTGGGTCGGGGCAGGCTACAGGGCCGGCTGCACCCCAAAGGCTACCGCGAGCTTCATGATCTTCTCGGCACGGCCCAGGCGGGGCAGGTCGGAGCCGTCGCGGATGACGCGGCCGTTGGCCTCGAAGTCGGCCATGAAGTCGGTGGCCCAGGCGACGTCGGACGGCGTCGGGCTGATGACCTCGTTGATGACGTGGGTCTGGTCGATCGCGAGGCAGAGCTTGCCGGTCATGCCCATCATCACGGTGATCCCGGTCTGCTCGCGCAGGATCGGGTGGTTGGTGCCGACGGTGGGGCCGTCGATGGGGCCCGGCAGGTTCCCGACGCGGCTGGCCACGACGAGCTTGGCGCGCGGGTAGGCCATGGCCTCGGGGGTGGCGGCCATGCCGGTGTCGCGGCGGAAGTCGCCCGAGCCGAAGGCCAGCCGGAACGCGCCCTGGGCCTTGGCGATGTGGTTCGCTTCCTCGATGCCGACGGCGGATTCGACCAGCGGGATGACCGGCGTCTTGCCGTCCATGCGGTGGAAGCTCTCGGTGACCTGGTCCGCGGACTCGGTCTTGGCCAGCATCACGCCGAGCAGGCCCGGGGTGCCGCGGAGCCCGGCAAGGTCATCGGCCCAGAAGGGGCTCGTGGCGTCGTTGATCCGGACCCAGGCGCTGCCGCCGGCGGTCAGCCAGTCCACGACGTGTCCGCGGGCCTGGTCCTTCTGCGAGGGGTCCACCGCGTCCTCGATGTCCAGGATGATAGCGTCCGCGCGGGAGGCTGCCGACTGGTCGAAGAGCTCGGTCTTCATGGCATTGACCAGCAGCCAGGAGCGGGCGATTTCGGCGGGGATGTTGCGTTGGGTCCGGAGGGTCCCGGCAGTGGTGGTGGAAGTCATGTATCTACGCTATCCGCCCGGGGGCGTTTGCGGTTAAGCGATCCGGCCCTCCGGGGCGACCATTACGACCAAAATCACGTCCCCGCCCATCTGACTGGCAGCAGGGGCCGTTCTCGGCTGTCAGAACGGCCCCCTGCTGCGAGTTACATGGGTGGAGCGGGCCGCTAGGGGATGTTGCTGCCGCGCGCCGTGACCCAGAGCCGGTACCACTCGGCCCGGGTCATGGCCGCGGCGACCCCCGCCGCGTCCGCGCAGGCCCGGATGCGGTCCGGCCGGGCGGAGCCGATCACCGGGGCGATGCCGGCCGGGTGCTTCATCAGCCAGCCCAGCACGACCGATTCCCCCGTCGTCTTTTTCTCCGCGGCCAGCTGCGCCACGAGCCCGGCGGTCGCTTCCTCCGCGGCCGACGGCGCCGCGGCCGGGGCCCCGGTGTAGAGGCCCCGGGCCAGCGAGCCGTAGGCCTGCAGGGTGATGCCGTGCCGGACACAGTGCTCCACGGTGCCGTGCGGGAAGCTGTAGTCCGTCCCCTCGGCATGGTTGACCAGCACCGTGCTCTCCAGCCAGGCGCGTTTGAACAGGCTCATCTCCAGCTGGTTGGCGACCACCGGCGTCTCAAGCCGGTCCTGCAGCACCTCGATCTGCGCCCCGGACATGTTGGACACGCCCAGCGCCCGGACCTTGCCTTCGGCCATCAGCTGCCCGACGGCGGAGGCCACCTCCGCGGGGTCCATCAGCGGATCGGGGCGGTGGAGCATCAGCACGTCCACGTAGTCGGTGCGGAGCCGGCCCAGGCTCTCGTTGACCCGGGCCAGGATGGCGTCCCGGCTCAGGTCGTAGTAGCCCTCCAGGCCGTGCTCGTTGAGCCTGATGCCGCACTTGGTCTGCAGCCGGATCCGGTCGCGCAGCCCCGGGGTCTGTGCCAGCACCTCGCCGAACACGGCCTCGGACTTGCCGCCGCGGTAGATGTCGGCGTGGTCGAACAGGGTGATGCCGGCCGCCAGGGCGGCGTCGACGGCGGCAGCCGCCTCGTCCACGTGCGCGGACGAGTGCGGCTCCGGCGACCAGCTGCCGCCCAGGCCCATGCAGCCGTAAATCAGTTCCTGGGCCGGCTGCCCGGCGGGACGACCGGTTTCCCGGCCGGCCGGGGAACTCACCGCAGCCAGACGGTGGTGCTGCCCGGCAGGAGGTTCTTCTCCAGCGGTCCGCTGCTGAGCAGCACAGTTCCGGCGGGCAGCTCCACGGGTTTGTCACCGAAGTTGGTCACGGTCTGCCAGCCGCCGGGGCGGCTGAAGTGCAGCACCGCGGGGCTGGCCGTGGTGTGCCACTGCAGCTCTTCGGAGGTCTGCAGTTCCCGGCGCAGCTTCAGCGCCTGGCGGTAGAACTCCAAGGTGGAGCCCTCCACGCCGTCCTCGGCGGCGACGGCGTACCGGCCGAACCACGCCGGCTGCGGCAGGTGCGCCCCGCCGTCGCCGAAGCCGAAGGAGCTGCCCTCGGCGGCCCAGGGCAGCGGCACGCGGCAGCCGTCCCTGCCGATCTCCACGCCCTTGTTGCGGAAGAAGGTCGGGTCCTGCCGCTCGGCGTCGGGGATGTCCGCGACTTCCTGGAGCCCCAGCTCCTCGCCCTGGTACAGGTACGCGGACCCCGGCAGCGCCAGCATCAGCTGGGTGGCCGCGCGGGCACGGCGCAGTCCGAGCTCGACGTCGAGCTCTTCAGCCGGGGCGCCGGCCAGCAGCCAGCCCTTGCCGTCCTGGCCCTTGGCGTGCTTGCCACCGCCCTTGGGCAGCCCGTAGCGCGTGGCATGGCGGACGACGTCGTGGTTGGAGAACACCCAGGTGGAGGAGGCGCCCGACTCGGTGGCCTCGGCGAGGTTCCGGGTGATGATTTCGCGGAATTCGTCGGCGTCGAAGTCGGCCTGGAGGAGGTCGAAGTTGAACGCCTGGCCCAGGCCCTCCGGGCTCGCGTAGCGGCCGCGGCGGCTGGCGTGGACCCAGGCCTCGGCGACGGCGGTGCGCGGCGGGTTGTATTCGTTGAAGACCTCGCGCCACTCGACGTAGATCTCGTGGACCTCGTCGCGGTCCCAGAACGGGTGCGAGCCGTCGTCGAAGCCGTCGGTGCCGCTGTTGGCCTCGCTCAGCTCGACCTTGGACAGCAGCGGCTCGGTGAGGTCCTTGGTCAGGGCGTGCGCGACGTCGACCCGGAAGCCGTCCACGCCGCGGTCGGACCAGAAGCGCAGGGTCTTGAGGAAGTCGTCGCGGATTTCCCGGTTGGACCAGTTCAGGTCCGGCTGTTCCTTGGCGAAGATGTGCATGTACCACTGGCCGGGGGTGCCGTCCGGCTCGGTGATGCGTTCCCAGGCCGGGCCGCCGAAGACGGACTCCCAGTCCGACGGCGGGAGCTCGCCGTTCTCACCCTTGCCGTCGCGGAAGATGTAGCGTTCCCGGGCGTCGGAGCCGCGCGGGGAGGCGAGGGCTTCCTGGAACCAGGCGTGGCGGTTCGAGGAGTGGTTGGGGACGATGTCGGCGATCAGCTTGATGCCGGCAACGTGCAGGGCGGCGGACATCTCATCGAAGTCCTCCAGCGTTCCCAGCTTGGGGTCCACGTCGCGGTAGTCATCGACGTCGTAGCCGCCGTCCGCGAGGGCCGAGGGGTAGAACGGGCTCAGCCAGACGGCGTCGATCCCGAGCTGCTTGAGGTAGGGGACCTTCGCCGTGATGCCCTTGATGTCGCCGAGTCCGTCGCCGTTGGAGTCGGAGAAGCTGCGCGGGTAGATCTGGTACACGGAAGCCTGCCGCCACCAGTTGGGGTCGGCGGCGAGATCGGAACCGGACAGGGTTGCCAGCGTGGCGGTGTTGGACAAGGGGAGATCCTTCGGGTTCGGAGCGGTGCTTCTGATAATTTAGATACAAGCTAAATATATTGCCGGATCAATTATGGGTCCGCAGTCACGGGGAGGTCAAGATTCTGATGCCGCACGCAGCCGCCGCCACGCCCCAGCTGCTGCGCCGGGTCAACGCCCGCTCCGTGCTCGGCGTCATCCGGACCACGGAGGTGGCCACCGGGACCGAGCTGATGGCCCGGACCGGGCTGACGCGGGCCTCGGTGATCTCCGTCTGCGAGGACCTGATCCGCCGCGGCTGGATCCGTGAACTGGAGTCCCGCGACGAAGAGCAGCCCGGGAGTCCGCGCAAGGGGCGCCCGGCCCGGCGCTTCGAGCTCAACAGCGGCGCCGGGTATGTGCTGGGCCTCGACATCGGTGCCGCCACCACCACTGCGGCGGTCGCGGACCTGCGCGGCACCATCCTCGGTCGATCCAGCGAGAGCTTCCGGGCCGCCGACATCCCCGCGGAGGAGCGCATCGACGTCGTCGACCGTGCCTGCCGCCGGGCGCTGTCCGCCGCCGGGACGGGCCCGGACAAGGTCCTGGCCGTCGGTGCGGGCATCGCCGCCCCCGTGGACCGTGACGGCAACGTGCTGGTCACCCAGCATTTCTGGAGCCTGTTCGACGTCGGGCTCCGCGCGGCACTGAACGAGCTGCACGGCTGGACGGTACTGCTCGAGAACGACGCGAACCTGGCCGCCCTGGGCGAACGCTGGCGGGGCTCCGGCGCCGGCGTCGACGATCTCGTGGTGCTGCTGGCCGGCGAACGGCTGGGCGCCGGGGTGTTGGAGTCCGGGCGGCTGCTGCACGGCCGAGGCGGCGCGGCCGGCGAAATGGGCTACCTGGACCTGGTCGAGGGCGTCGGCTCCAGCGACGGCATCGCCAGCCTCGCCCGGCAGTGGTCCGCCGCCGGCGGCGGCCCTGCCGCGGGCGGTGCGGCGAGCGCGCGCCGTGTGTTCGAGGATGCCGCCGCCGGGGACCCCGCCGCGCTGGCCATCCTGGCGCGCATCTCGGACCGGATGGCACGGGTGATCGCCACCGTTTCCAGCTTCGTGAACCCGGAGCAGGTGGTGATCGGCGGGGCGGTGGCCGACTCCGCCGGCGCGCTGCTGCCGGGCATCACCGCCCTGCTCCCCCGGTACACGGCGACTCCCCCGCGCGTCACGGTCTCGCCCCTGGGCGACGCGATTGTCACCGTCGGCGCCGTCCGGCATGCCCTGGACTACGTCGAGGCGAACGCGCCGGAGCTGGAGCTCGCGCGGTAGGCCCCGGCACTCTGCGGCGGGGCGCACGGCACGGCGGGCGCACCGGCTTTGCTCAAGATTAGGCAACGATTCGCTACGTAAGACGCAAGATTTTTGCAGGTTCCCTGTTCTAACGGCGCGCCATCCGTAGACTGACCTCACTTCCCGGTCTCCCGGCCGTCCTGCTGAGGATTCAGTGGGGCGGCGGTCTCATGAAAGACAAAACGTGAACTCAATACGGAAGACGACGGCGCTGTTGACAGCGTTCGTCGTTACCCTCGCCTCGCTCAGTGCTGTGACGCTCTCGCCCGCCCTCGCGGATCCGGCGCCGCCACCCACGTCGACGGCGTCTGCCACGCCCACGGCTTCGGCCGCGGCGACGGCGACGGTCTCTCCGGCTCCGGCCGCGACGGCGACTGCCACGCCGGCGCCCGGTCCGACAACGACCACGGCGTCCCCGGCCACGGTGGAATCGGAGACCCTGACCAGTCCGGAGCCGCTGTTCACGGAGGTCATCGGCGGCAGCAATCCCACCTCCAGCCACGGGACGGAAGGCCACGGGCCCAAGGGCGCCGAACAGCACACGGCGGCCACCGAGGCTTACTCCATCGCCCGGAGCGGCGACATCAAGGTGAAGCTCGTTATGGTCCAGCTGGCGGACAAGAAGGCGACCATCCCGGAGGCGGACGCCCGGGCCGCCATCCAGACCAGCAGCCAGTACTGGCAGGCCATGTCGAACGGGCGGCTGTCGATGAGCGTCGACACCGTCGAAAACAGGTCGAGCAAGGCCACCTCAACCCAGAGCTACTCCTCGATGATGAACACCATCGCCGCCGAAATCGGCTGGGTGCCCACTTCCTTCACGGCCCTCGTAGCGTTTGTGTCCACTCCCACGTTGTCCGACGGGGCCTACGGCGCCGGCTGGAGCTACAACGGAACCAGCGGACGCGTCCTCATGCCGCTCCCGGCAGCCCTGACCAAGAGTGTGCTGACCCACGAGTTCGGGCACGTCCTGGGGCTGATGCATGCCAACCGGCTCCGGTGTGGCAACGGGGCCGTGGATACCGCCAGCAACGCGGACGGAACGTTCGCCAACGGCACGTGCAGCATCGAGGAGTACAAGGACAACCTGGACCTGATGGGGGTCTCGCAAAGCAGCCAGCCGGTGGTCAGCTCCCCCATCTACCAGTTTGGCGGATTCGGTTCCGGCAACGAGGTCAGGGACCTGGGGAAAGCGGTGGGCAAGAACTCCTACCAGTTGAGAGCCTGGGGAAGCGCGGACGACTACCGCGCGGTGAAGTTCTCGGATCCCATCAGCGGGGAGACCTACTATCTGGAGCTGCGTCTTCCGGTGGGCAACGACGCGGCAACCGCCCTCAACGGCAACCGCGGGGTGAAGGTGGTCCAGGCCTACGGCGCAGGTTCCATCGCGCTGCAGCCCAGCACCACCACGTTCAACGGCTACTACAGCTACAACCAGGCCTGGCAGGCCGGCCAGAGCTTCACCTCGCACGCCGGCACACGGGTCACCATCGACTGGGTCTCGGATTCCGCTGCGGGGATCACAATTGATGCGATGCCTCCGGCCAAGCCCCTGCTGGTCGCCCCCGGCGATTTCAACGGCGACGGAATCTCTGACCTCATGCAGCGCAAGGTCAACGGCGAGCTGTGGCTCTACCCGGGCGACGGCACCGGCAAGTCCCGGGCCGGCCAGCGGATCGGCACCGGCTGGGAAATCTACAACAGCATCCTCGGCACAGGCGACTTCAACGGGGACGGCAGGAACGACCTCGTCGCCCGGAAGTTCGACGGATCGCTGTGGTTTTACGCCGGGACGGGAAGTGTGTCGGCAGGCAACGAGGGGTACGCCGCCGCCGTCAAGATCGGTGAATTCGGCTGGAATGCCTTCGATGCGCTCCTGGGTGTCCGCGACTTCGATGGCGACGGCAAGGCAGACATCCTGGCCCGGCGCCCGGATGGCGTCCTGGTCCTGTACCCGGGAATGGGCACCGGCCGGCCGGGCACGCCCCGCGAAATCGACACCGGCTGGGAAGTCTTTGACCAGCTGATCCCGATCCACGACTTCAACGGCGACGGAACGAACGATCTGGCCGCCCGGCTTCCCAACGGTTCCCTCCTCCTGTATCCCAACTCCGGACCCGCGAAAGTCCTCCAGCCCGAGCTGATCGGGACAGGCTGGGGCATCTACACCACGGTCCTGGGCACCGGCGACGCCAACGGGGACCGGACTGCCGACTTCGTGGCGAGCCAGCCCGACGGAAACGTCTTCTTCTACGCCGGGACCGCCATGCGGGACGAGGGTTACGGCAGCGCACGGAAGATCGGTGACTTCGGCTGGGAAGTCTTCGACAACCTGACCGCCGTCGAAGATTTCAACGGCGACAAGGTCGCCGATCTCCTCGCCCGGAAACCGGACGGCACCCTGTGGTTCTATCCCGGCGACGGGAAGGGCGCCTACGGTGTGCCGCGGAAGATCGGTCTCGGCGGCTGGGAAGCGTTCAATGCGCTGGTCAGCGTCCGGGACTTCACCGGGGACGGCAAGAATGACCTCGTGGCGCGGAAACCCGACGGCACGCTCTGGATCTACCCCGGCACCGGCCGTGTCGACGCCGTCGACCCCGGTTACACGGCGCCGAAGAAGATCGGCACTGCCGGCTGGGACGCCTTCACCGCCCTGACCGGCACCGGCGACCTTAGCGGAGACGGAAAGAACGACCTGCTGGCGAGGAAAGCCGACGGCTCGATCTGGCTGTACCGCGGTACGGGCTCCGTCAGCGGCACCACCGAGGGCTACACCTCCCCGGTGAAGATCGGCGACTACGGCTGGGAGGTCTTTGACCGGCTGTTCGGTGCCGGGGACTACAACGCCGACGGTAAAAACGACGTCATCGCCAGGATGTTCGACGGCACCCTGTGGATGTACCCGGGAGACGGCACGGGGAAGCTCTCCACCCCGCGCAGAATCGGAACCGGCTGGTCCGTGTTTGACACCGTCCTGGGAGCGGGGAGCCTGAACGCGGACAGCTTCCCCGACATGGTGGCCCGCAGGCCCGACGGCTCGCTCTGGGCCTACTCGGGAACGGGCATGCAGACGAACGAGGGCTACCTCCCCCGCACCTTCACCGCTTCGGTGTTGTAGGCCGGGCGCAGGCCGCTGAGGGACCTCGCCAGTTAGCAGAAAGGGCCGGATCATCAATGATCCGGCCCTTTCTGTCGGCGGCGGGGCGGCGCCGCCGCGCGCTGACCCTGCGCCGCGGTGAGCTGACTTGCGCCGGCTAGCTCACCGGTTCCAGGGCCGCCGCCAGGGGCAGGGTGCCGTCCCGGAAGTCGATGGTGCGTCCGGCGGTGGAGGGCAGGCCCAGCACCGCCGCCGCGACGAGGGCCACGTTGGCACGGGCCGTTTCCCCGCCTCCGGAGCCTTCCGCCGGGTTGACCTCGATCAGGCCGTTGCCGGGCCCGTCAGTGAGCGCTCCCGGGCCCAGGATGGTCCAGTCCAGGTCCGTTCCCCGCAGATAGGCGTCCGCCGCGGCCTTGGCCTCGGCGTACGCGAAGAAGCTGTTGTCCTCGGGGACGCCGTGATCGGGACCGGCGCCAAGGTAGGAGACCATGATGTACCGGCCGACGCCGGCCTGTGCGGCCGCGTCCATCGACCGGATGGCGGCGTCCCGGTCCACGGCGTAGGTCCGCTCCGGGCTCCCGCCGCCGGCGCCGGCGGACCAGACCACGGCGTCGTGGTTCCGGAGCGCCTCGGCGATCTCCGCCGTCGTCGACTGCTCAACATCCAGGACCGCGGGAGTGGCGCCCGTGGCCGCGACGTCCTCCCGGTGCGCCGGGTTGCGGATGAACGACGTCACGTCCATTCCTTCGGCGGAGAGGATGCGGGAGAGTTCCAGAGCCACTTTGCCGTGGCCGCCAATGATTGCGATTCGCGTCATGGACCCATTCTGTCCCACAACCCCCCGTTGCCCTATCACTCTGCGCGGCCAAAAAGCCCGGTTAGGGCCCCGAAGTGATAGCGCAACGGGGGCCGGACACACCGGTTCCGGGGGTACGCAAATGAACTGCCGATCAGCGGCCTGCGGGTAGACTCATAGCGGCTCTCCAGTCCCCCCAGCTTGGAGAGCCGGGAGCCTCCGCGCTTGAGTCTTGGACTCGCGCGGAGGCTTTCCTCACATCTGGGGCCGTGACGGGGACGCCGGCGGCACTCCGCGGCCAGCGGGTAACTCCTTGACAGATGCCGCCCTCGGAGACAGTTCTCATCTTCCGGAGACCTGGGCGTTGCGTCGAAAGGCTCTATTGACAGCCGCTTTCCGGCACGAAACTGGAGTTGAAGTGGAAGGACGGCCGTGATGAGTGTTCAGGCGGTTCGAGGCTGGCGCACTTGGATGTGGTGTCTGTGGCTGGTCGCGGCGATGACGATGTTGGCGTTCCTCGACCTGACGGCCTATGGCCTGTTGATGCCCGTCTCGGCGCTGTTGCTGGCCGTGATTTCCGGGCCCGCAGCCTGGCGGCGGCAGGGTATCGATAAATTGGATCTCGCCGTGGTGGCGGCCCTCTATATCTCCGTCGTGGCTCTGTTCCGGGTGGCCTTTACCGTATTCACTGTTACGAACGTGTTGGGCCTCTTTCTGTGTTTTGCTGCAGGGCTGGTCCTGGGCGTCGCCGGCCCCGTCTTCTACACCGTAAGACGCGGGCGGCCACTGTCCGACCTGGGACTGTGGCTCGGCAACTGGAAGCCGGCTGTAGCCCTGGGAGTGGTTCTGGCGGCCATTCAGTTCGCCATCACGCTCCTCGGGTATCCTCTGCCGGAACCGGCCGGCTGGGTTCCCTTGCTGGTTATGTCTTTGACAGTGGGCGCATTTGAAACTGTTTTCTTCCGGGGCTTCGTGCAGACCCGCCTCAGTGCCAGTTTCGGCCGGGCCCCGGGCATAGCGGTCGCGGCCGCACTGTACGCCGTTTACCACGTCGGGTACGGGATGAGCAGCGAAGGCATGGTCTTCCTTTTTGGGCTCGGCATCGTCTACGCGGTCGCGTTCGATCTAACCCGCAGCGCCCTGGTCCTGTGGCCCTTACTCACTCCGTTGGGTTCGTTCTTCAATAACCTCAACACCGGGGACATCGAACTTCCCTGGGCCTCCATCCTCGGCTTCGCCGACGTGCTGGGCCTCATGGCGGCATCGATTTGGCTGGGTCACAGGCGGCTGCAGCGCAAGGGCCAGCAGGGAGAAACGAGCACTGGAAGGCGTGGACAGAGACACGCGCCGTGAGCCGTCACTCGCGGGATCACCCGGATCCGTAACCAATGTGCTCTAGGCAAATGGTGCTAATGGGTCTATAAATCATCACGGCAACTCAGTGCGTTGTCGGCCCTCTACCCGGGCGCCGGCAGCTGAAGTTCGCCCGCACCCGAGGGGGCAAACACACCGCCAGCGCGCCGTTGCCGAAGGGAAATCACAACAGCAGGCAGTGCAGACCATAGGAGGTCAAGATGCCGAGTCTAATTCGTAAAAGCCTCGATTCGCCCGAGGAGACGCGTCCCTTCGAAGGTGGTAAGGGTCAACTTCAACTCGTCAACCTGGAACAGGGCGGCGTGGGCCGCGCCACGTTCCTACCCGGATGGCGTTGGTCCGAGCACGTAAAACCGATCGCCAAAACGGAGAGCTGTCAGGCCTCGCACATGGGATATTTCATCTCCGGTCGAATGAAAGTCGTGATGAACGACGGCGAAGAAATGGAGTATGGGCCGGGAGACTTCGCCATGATGGCACCCGGGCACGATGCCTGGGTGTTGGGAGACGAACCCTGTGTCGTGATCGACTGGCAGGGATTCGTCGACTACGCCAAACCCTGACCCCAGGGATCCCCCACCCCAGGGATCCAAAGTACGCCCCGGCCACGGCCCGGGCTTCTCACCACCCCGGCGGCGACACCGGTGATCCCCACGGGCCCCGACCCGGGTATTGCAGGGTCCTGGACAGCGCGGGCCATCCCCGCCGCATCCCGCGGCGGGGATGGTAAGGGCGAGCGATGATGATCCTCCCGCCTTCGCCGCGGTGACTTCACGGAGCGGCTCAGACAAACCACGAGGCAAGACCGATCCGGCACTCGACTGACGACCGATTCAATTCGCTCAGCGCTGGTTTCGCTCATCGACGCGCCCGGGACCTCCTGCCGATTCGCACAGCAATTCCACAGGCGATCCCTATGGAGGACACAGTCGGCGGGCCCACTATTGTTCGAACTGGTGTAGCCGCGGATGCGGCGGTGGCCGCGACTTACTGGAGTCGGTGGCGGGCGGCAAGACGTTTCGCCAACCTCTGCCCCCATGCCCATCGGCATGATCAGCCGACACAAGCCCTGAACAGTGAGGTGCCTCTAATGTCACCAAAACGCGAACCACGCTTCTGGAACCGTGAAAATACTCCCCTGATTATCCTGGGCATCGGCATCCTCCTGGTGCTGATCGCCGCCGGGATAGTCGTATGGGTTATCAATATTGCCCCGGCCATCTCTCACCTCAGTGGACCGTAGGCGAACGCGGCTCGTCGCCGTATGCAAATCCAAGAGACCACCTCGGAGCGCACTCTTCCGGAGGTACAGCAAGACCCCCGGAATCTCAAGGATTCCGGGGGTCTTATCTGTAGCGGCGGGGAGGCTCGATCTCCCGACCTCACGATTATGAGTCGTGCGCTCTAACCAACTGAGCTACGCCGCCATAAATGAGGAAAACCTGCGCGAAGCCGGTCAAAAACCGCCTTGACACAGGCCCTCATTCAGAGCCCCCCACCGGAATCGATCCGGTGACCTCGTTCTTACCAAGAACGCGCTCTACCACTGAGCTAGGGGGGCAACGAGTAAATACTTTACCGGAAGATTCCGCTCCCAACAAATCGGGGCCGGGGAAGCCCTGAAAGCGCCAAAACCGGCGGAAATCCGGGCTCCCCGGGGCCCGGCGATGGTCCGCGGGCAGCCCGGCGACGCCGCCGGACGATCGGATGTGACCAAGGGTACTTAACGAAGAACGGGCCGGCTGTTGGGCCGGCCCGTTCTCAGGGGTGAATCAGTGCGTTAGCGGCTGATGGTTACCACTTGGTGCGCGGCTTGCGGGCCGCGTCGGAGCCGACGCCACGTTCGTTGCGGTCGCTGAAGGAGCGTCCGCCACGGTCAGCGGAGGTCCGCTCGCCGTCGCTCTTGCGGAATTCGCGCTTGAAGCCGCCGTTGCCCTTGAAGTTGCCGCCGCGGTCGCCGCCGCCGGAGAACCCGCCACGGTCGCCGCCGCCGGAGTAACCGCCGCGGCTGCCACCCTGGCCGCCACCCTGGTAGCTGCCGCGCTCGCCCGAGGGCTTGCGGCCGTTGTCCAGCTCGAGGTGGATCAGCTCGCCGCCGATCCGGGTGCGGGACAGGGCCTTCAGCTGGTCGGCGCTCAGGTCCGCCGGAAGCTCCACGAGGGAGTGGTCGGCGCGGATGTCGATGCCGCCGATCTGGGCCGAGGAGATGCCGCCTTCGTTGGCAATGGCGCCAACGATGGAACCCGGCATGACGCGCTGACGGCGTCCCACGGCGATCCGGTAGGTGGCGTTGCCCTCGGTGAGCGTGCGGGTCGGGCCGCGGGAGCCGAAGCCGTCCTTGGCGCGCTCGCGCTTCTGGAATTCAGGAGCAGCAGGCAGTTCCTTGACCAGCAGCGGCTGCCCGCCTTGGGCCATCACGGCCAGTGCGGCGGCGATTTCCGAGGCCGGAACGTTGTGCTCTTCCTCGTAGGAGGCGATGAGGTCGCGGAACGACGAAACATCCTCGGAGGCGAGGGTCTCGGTGATCTTTTCCGCGAACTTGCCCAGGCGCAGGGTGTTGACCGACTCGGCGGTGGGCAGGTGCATCTGCTCCACCGGCTGGCGGGTCGCCTTCTCGATGGACCGCAGCAGGTACTTCTCCCGCGGGGTCATGAAAAGGATCGCGTCGCCGGAACGGCCTGCGCGGCCGGTGCGGCCGATGCGGTGCACGTAGGACTCGGTGTCGTGCGGGATGTCGTAGTTGACCACGTGGCTGACGCGCTCAACGTCAAGGCCGCGGGCCGCGACGTCGGTGGCGACCAGGATGTCGATCTTGCCGTCACGCAGGGCCTCGACCGTACGCTCACGCTGCTGCTGCGGGATGTCGCCGTTGATGGCGGCGGCCTGGAAGCCCCGTGAACGCAGCTTGTCGGCGAGGTCCTCGGTGGCCATCTTGGTGCGGACGAAGGCGATGACGCCTTCGAACGGCTCGACCTCGAGGATGCGGGTCAGCGCGTCGAGCTTGTGCGGGCCCATGACCTGCAGGTAGCGCTGGCGGGTGTTGGCGCCCGTGGTGGTCTTGGACTTGACCTGCACCTCGGCCGGGTTGTTCAGGTACTGCTTGGACAGCCGGCGGATCTGGCTCGGCATCGTGGCGGAGAACAGGGCAACCTGTCGGCCCGCGGGGGTCTGCTGGAAGATCTGCTCCACGTCTTCGGCGAAGCCCATGCGGAGCATCTCGTCAGCCTCGTCCAGTACCAGGTACTGGAGTTCGGACAGGTCGAGGGAACCCTTGGTGATGTGGTCGATCACGCGGCCGGGGGTACCGACAACAACCTGGGCGCCGCGGCGCAGGCCGTTGAGCTGGGGGCCGTAGGCGGAGCCGCCGTACACCGGCAGAACGGTGAAGTCGTCGATGTGCTTGGCGTAGGAGGTGAAGGCCTCGGCGACCTGAAGGGCGAGCTCACGGGTCGGAGCGAGCACCAGGGCCTGGGTCTTGCGGGACGGGCCGTTGAGGTCGTGGAGCTCGGCCAGACGGGACAGCGCCGGTACTGCGAATGCTGCAGTCTTACCGGTGCCGGTCTGGGCCAGGCCCACGACGTCGCGGCCTTCGAGCAGCAGCGGGATGGTTGCTGCCTGGATCGGGGACGGCTTCTCGTAGCCAACGTCCTGCAGGGCAGCGAGGACGCGGCCGTCGATGCCGAGGTCCACGAACTTGACGCCTTCTTCTTCGGCGTCTTCTTCCTTCGCGGGGGCAGCCGGGGCTTCGGCCTTCGGTGCTTCGGCGGCAGCCGGAGCGTCGGCCTGCGGTGCGGCTTCGGCAGCAGCCGGAGCGTCGTTGTTCGCAGGAGCCTCGGTGAATACCGGGGCGGAGCCGGCTGCGGGGGCAGCCGTTTCAGAAGTCTCGACGTCGGCCTGGCTAGTCTCGGTAAAGAGTTCGGTTTCGACGGAGTTGTTCTGATTTTCGGGCATAGGTGAAATATCCTCATCCATAGGGGCCAAGCGGCACAACCCGAGGTGAGCGGAGCCGCAGTACGCGTGACCGAAATCGCCGGACATACTTTGACCGGCCGGTCACATAGAAGCCCGGCGCTTTCGCAATCCCGTGGCAGGACTTCCCGCTGCATCTCTTGGCTGCTATCCCAGCAGTCTGTACAGCGTTTTCTTTAGCCGGCTCTCCCTATGAAAATGCCCGCATCTCAATGCGCGGGCCCCAACACTTACCAGTCTTGCCTCAAGAATTGGGCAGGAAATAAGGGATTTCCGGAGTGGGGGATAGTTCAATTGTAGGGCATGGATCCGCCCATGGGTAACTCAGGGGCCCACGACGGCGGTGATCCTGCGCACACGGGCGCCTGTCCCGCTACACCCCGAGGCGGCGCTGAAGCTTCGCGAACTCCCCGTGGTACTCGGGCTGGAGGCGGATCTCGCCGTCGGCGTCGGCGTCCCGCAGGGCCTCCATGTCCTCGACCGTGGGGTCGGTGAACCACTTGCCGATGGTCACCCCGTGGGTGGGGACGAAGATCCGGTGGATGTGGTCGCCGGCCTGGATGCTGCCCACCCGCACCACCCGCAGATAGGTCCCCACCCGCCCGGCATCGCCGAACCGCTTGACCCAGTGCGGTTCGTGCATCCGGCGCTGGAAGGTCGCGCAGGGGGTGCGGGGCGAGGTGACTTCGACTTCGACGTCGAGACCGATCTTCCAGCGTTCACCGATGACGGCGTCGGTGGCGCTGATGCCGGCAATACGCAGGTTCTCCCCGAAGATCCCCGGCGGCAGTTCACCGCCGAGTTCCGCGGCCCAGTAGTCCGCGTCATCCTGGGAGTAGGCGTACAGCGCCTGGTCCTCGCCGCCGTGGTGGACCCGGCTGGCCTGGACGTCACCGCGCAGCCCGAGCCTGTGCACCCTGACCGGCCCGGCCACGGGACGCTTGTCGATCGCTGTGACGCCCACGGTTCCGGGGTCGTCCAGCAACTGGTGTACGCGGCAGACGGCGAGCACAGAAGCGGTGTCCATGGCACCAGTGTAGGCCTGGGCCCCCGGGGCCGCCCACGGGACATGTCCCCCGGCACACGACCGAAACCCGCGGCGCAGGACCCCAGCGGCCCCGAAACCGGTCCGGCACCCAATCCCCGCGACGCTCCAGCCCAGTTACATTCCGGCGCAGCCCGTTATTCCCCGGGCGACACCGGCGTGTTGGCCGGGATCCGGGCCCGTGTCCGGAAGTAACCGGGCAGGAACGTCGGGCGGGCGGCGGCGCCCAGACCGTAGGATGCTGAGATGAGCAACGAGGCTGGTTTTCCCCCTGGATCTGACGTTTCCGACGTTTCCGACATCCTGGCAATCGATAGCCTGCTGAGCGCCGGGGAACTGGCCCTCCGGGAGCGGGTCCGCGATTTCACCGAGCAGCGGATCCGTCCCGGCATCGCAGGCTGGTACGACGACGGCGTCTTCCCGCTGGAGCTGGCCCCCGAGCTGGGGGAACTCGGCGTCCTCGGGATGCATCTGGAGGGCTACGGCTGCCCGGGCCGCTCCGCCGTTGAATACGGCCTGGCGGCGATGGAACTGGAGGCCGGCGATTCCGGGATCCGGACCTTCGTCTCCGTGCAGGGCTCGCTGGCCATGACCGCCATCCACAAGTGGGGCTCCGAGGAGCAGAAACAGGAGTGGCTCCCCCGGATGGCCGCCGGCGAACTGATCGGCAGCTTCGCGCTGACCGAGCCGACCGCCGGCTCGGACCCGGCCTCCATGCAAACCTTCGCCCGCCGCGACGGCTCCGGCGACGACGCCGGCTGGATTCTGGACGGCACCAAACGCTGGATCGGGCTCGCCTCGGTGGCCGACGTGCTGGTGGTCTGGGCCATGACCGACGACGGCGTCCGCGGCTTCCTGGTCCCCGCCCGCACCCCCGGGGTCACCGCGACGCCGATCGGACAGAAGCTCTCGATGCGCGCCTCGATCCAGTGTGATGTCGCGTTCGACGGCGTCCGGCTGGGTCCGGAGGCCCAGCTTCCGGCAGCCCGCGGGCTGCGCGGGCCGTTCAGCTGCCTGAACGAGGCCCGCTACGGGATCGCGTGGGGTGCGATGGGCGCGGCCCGGGACTCCTATGAGGCCGCGCTGAAGTATTCGCAGGAGCGGCTGCAGTTCGGCAAGCCCCTCGCGGGCTACCAGCTGACCCAGGAGAAGCTCGTGAACATGCTGCTTGAGATCCAGAAGGGCACGCTCGTGGCGCTGCAGCTGGGACGGCTCAAGGATGCCGGGAAGCTGCGGCCCGAGCAGATCTCGCTGGGCAAATTGAACAACGTGCGTGAGGCGATCGCGATCGCCCGCGAGGCCCGGACCATCCTGGGCGGGAACGGGATCACCCTGGACTACTCCCCGCTCCGGCACGCCGCCAACCTGGAATCCGTGCGCACCTACGAGGGCACCGACGAGGTGCACACGCTGGTCCTGGGCCAGCACATCACCGGGCTGGCCGCTTTCCGGTAGCCCGGGCGCTCAGGCGGAGAAGCCGCCGTCGGCCTTGACCAGCTGCCCCGACACCCAGCGCCCTTCGGGTGAGAGCAGGAACGCTACGGTCCCGGCCACATCCGACGGGGTGCCGAGCCGGCCGCCCGGCTGGCGCCGGGCCAGTTCTTCGCGCAGCGGCCGGTCCATCCAGCCGGTGTCCACCGGACCGGGATTGAGCACGTTGGCGCTGATTCCCATTGGTCCGAGTTCCCGCGCGGCCGCGGTCACGATCCGGTCCAGCGCACCCTTGGACGCGCCATAGGGCAGGTTGAAGGCGGTGTGGTCGCTGGTCAGGGCCACGATGGCGCCGCCCTCGGGCGGGACCTGCCGGGCAAACGCCGCGATCAGCTGCCAGCCGGCGCGCGTATTGACGGCGAAATGCCGCTCAAAGCTCTCCAGGGACGTGTCCAGGATGCCCGAGTCCACGGATTCAGCGTGGCTGAGCACCATCCCCTGCAGCGGCCCGGCCTCCGCCGCGATGGCCGCCATCAGCCCGTCCACGGCCTGCGGGTCCTGGAAATCCGCCGGCAGCGCGACGACGGCGGCGCCGGCGGCCTGCAGTTCCGCGGTGAGCCGTCCGACGTCGTCGGGCTGGACACCCCACGGCATCCGGGCGTCGTAGTCCTGCCAGTAAGTCAGCACGAGGTCCCAGCCGTCGGCCGCCAGCCGGCGCGCAATGCCCGCACCGATTCCCGCCAGCCGGCCGACGCCGGTCACCAGGACAGTCTTGCGGTGCGCCGGGGGCGCGGCGGGCCGGCGTTCGGCAGGCTGCGGCACGGCAGGCGGGGTGGCATCCATGCGGACCAGCCTAGCGGCAGGTTTCGCGCGGACGGCGCCCACACCGCGGCCCAGCCCAGCGGATCCCGCCACTTGGTTGCCGCGGCAGGCTAGGCCCGAACGGGCGCGGGCTCTTTGGCGGCGATGTCCTTGCGGATGGTCGCGCTGATGACGGCGGCGATCGTGCACATCGCGGCGGCGCCGAACCAGGCGTAGGTGTAGTGTCCGGTGGCGTCCCGGATGGCGCCGGCGGCCAGAGCCGCGGCGGCCGCCCCGAGCTGGTGGGCGGCGAAGACCCAGCCGAACACGACGCTGCCGTCCGCGCCGAAGACCTCGCGGCAGATGGCGGCGGTCGGCGGCACGGTGGCGACCCAGTCCAGCCCGTAGATCACCACGAACACGATCATGCTGGGCTGGACGGTCGCGCTTAGCAGCAGCGGCAGGACCAGCAGGCCAATACCGCGGAACTGGTAGTAGACCGCGAGCAGGATCCGGGGATTGAAGCGGTCGGTGAGCCAGCCGGAGGCGATCGTCCCCACGATGTCGAAGATCCCGACGACGGCCAGCAGGCCCGCCGCGGTCGTCGTCGACATCCCGTGATCGTGGGCGGAGGGGATGAAGTGCGTGCCGATCAGGCCGTTGGTGGTCGCGCCGCAGATCGCAAACCCGGCGGCAAGCGCCCAGAACGTCCGCACCTTGCTGGCGCGCTTGAGCACCTGCAGCGCACGGACCGCGGCATTCCGGCTCGGCTCACCGGCTCCGGCGGTGCCGGCGGCGCCCGGTCCGGCGGAGCCCGCGGCGCCCGGGCCCGACGGCGTCCCGGTCCCCGATTCGGCACCGTAGGGCAGCACCCCGGCCTCGGCCGGTGAGTTCTTCAGGAACTTCAGCACCAGCGGCACCACGGCCAGGGCGCCGGCGGCGATCAGCAGCGACGCCTGCCGCCACCCCGCGTCCTGGGCGAGGGCGGCGATGAAGGGCAGGAAGACCAGCTGGCCCGCGGCACTGCCGGCGGTGAGGATGCCGATCACCAGGCCGCGGCTCTTGACGAACCAGGTGTTGGCGATGGTCGCCGCGAAGACCAGCGCCATGGACCCGGTCCCGAGCCCGATCAGCAGCCCCCAGGTCAGCAGGATCTGCCAGGACTCGTTGACCAGAACGGTCAGGGCGCTGCCGGCCCCGATCAGCACCAGCGCCACGGACGTGACAACGCGGACGCCGAAGCGTTCCATCAGGGCTGCGGCGAAGGGTGCGGTGAGGCCGAAGAGCACCAGGTTGATGCTGACCGCGGCCGAGAGCACCGTGGTGGACCAGCCGAATTCGCTCTGCAGCGGCACCATCAGCACCCCCGGCGCGGCGCGGAAGCCCGCGGCGCCGACGAGCGCGAGGAAGGCGACCGCGGCGACGATCCAGGCGGGATGGATCCGCCGTTTGGGCGCGGGCAGCAGAGTGGTTTCGGGGGCGCTCATGCGGCTGGTCCGTTCTGATGGGCGGCGGCGGTTCCGTTCTGATGGGCCGCGGTGCCGGCCGGTGCGGCGGCGAGGGCCACAGGTTCCGGGGTTCGGCTCAGGCTGTGCCAGCTCGTGTTGCGGGCCGTGAGCCGCTCCCCGCACACGGTGCAGCTGTCCGCGGAGGTCGTGCGGGAGCCGCAGCCGGTGTGGATCACGAACATGTGGGCCTGCTCGGACGGCGCCGGAAGATGCTTTTCGGCCCAGAGCACGACGGCGTTCAGCACCGGCAGTGCGTCCTCCCCCATCGCGGTGAGCACGTACTCCTGGCGGGTGCGGCCGCCGTCGTCGTACGGCTGCCGGCTGAGCAGCCCGGCCTCGATGAGCGCCGCGAGGCGTTTGGTGAGGACCGAGTCCGCGGCCCCCAGGCGGGACTTGATCGCGTCGAAGCGGCCGTTGCCGAAGAAGACCTCACGCAGGACCAGCATGCCCCAGGGGTCGCCGAGGATGTCCAGGCCGCGGGCCATGCTGCAGTTCCGCTGGGACCAGTCGGATCGAAGTGCCATGCCGACCAACCTAGCTGACTATCTTCAAGAAAGCCAGCAATTCCGCCGGGCTGTCATTTCAAGGAATGTTTCCGCGGACACTGCCGCGAGATGCAGGCTCGGCGGGGCTGACGGGCGTCGGCCGCTTATCCGCCCGGGCGGAGCGCGGCGCGGGAGGGCCGGTAGGCCAGCGCCCAGAACACCAGCATGGCGATCCCGCAGAGCACACCGAGGCTCGCCACGATCAGCTGCCACTGGGTCTGCGGGTCCTTGCCCCATTCGGCCGCCCCGGCCATGACCGACAGGTACTTGGGCGTCAGGTAGAAGGCCAGCGCGGAGAACGCGACGATAATCCACCCGGCGAGGCGCATCCGGCCGTTCCGGGACGGCACCCGGTGGATCGCGAAGCCCATGCAGGGCAGCGCCACGGCCATCCACACCCAGTGGTGGGACCAGGACACCGGGCTGATCAGCAGCATCAGCACGGCGGTGGCCGAGACCGCGACGAAGTTCTCGTCCGCGTCCACGGCCCATGCGATCACAAGCGCGGCCACCGCGGCCAGGGCCAGGGAGAGCACCAGCCACAGCAGGCTGGTCAGGCCGGAGTCCGGGAGTCCCAGGTGCAGCAGCAGGCCTTTGACCGAGAGGTTGTCCACGTAGGCCGGCCCGCCGATCCGTCCGGTGTCCGGCAGGATCTTGGTCCAGAAGGTGAGTGAGGCCGTGGGCAGGATGGCCCAGGCCAGGCCGATCGAGCCGAAGAAGCCGGCCGCCATCCAGCCGAGCGCCTTGAAGTCGCGGCGGACCAGGAAATACAGCCCGAACGCCAGCGGGGTCAGCTTGATTCCGGCCGCGACGCCGATCAGCAGCCCCGCGGGCCAGCGGATTTCCCCGGCCCGGGCTTTGCCGTGGAGGGCGAAGTCGGCGAGGATCAGGCCCATCAGGATGATGTTGATCTGGCCGAAGTCGAAGGTGTCCCGCCACGGGCCCAGGAGCAGGATCGCGGCCGTGCCGGCCAGGGCCACGGCCCGGAAGCGCCAGTCGGCGAATGCGTTCCGCCATCCGCCGAGCCGGAAGTAGTGCCGCGCGAGCCAGGCGGACACGGTCGCGGCGCCCAGCAGGGCCGTGCTGATGAACACGAGGCCGCCGCCGTCCTGGCCCAGCGTCGCCATCGCCGCGAACAGCAGCGCCGCGAACGGCGGGTAAGTGAACGGCAGCCCGTCCCGCGGTGCGTAGAGCTCGTTGACGCCGGTCTCCCCGGTCTGCAGCACCCGGCTGCCGCCGTAGAAGTACACCTCGAAGTCGTTCATCAGCGGGATGTAGGACGAGTACAGCACCACCAGGGCGAGGACGACGGCGAGCGCGCCGGCCGCCGTAGCGAGCCAGCCGCGCATGGTGGAGGGCGTGGCCCTGATGGTGGTGGTGGTCACGGGTGCTTAGCTGCCTGACTCGCCGGAACCGAGCTGCGCGAAGGCCTGCTCGAGGTCGGCGATCAGGTCCTCGACGTCCTCGATGCCGCAGGAGAGCCGGATCAGGTTGACCGGGACGGCGAGTTCGGTGCCCTTGACTGAGGCGTGGGTCATTTCCGAGGGATAGTTCATCAGCGATTCGATCCCGCCGAGGGACTCGGCCAGGGTGAACACGGAGGTGGACTCGGCCACCTTGCGTGCTGCCGCCTCGCCGCCCTTGAACTGCACGGAGATCATGCCGCCGAACTTCTTCATCTGCTTTTTGGCCAGCTCGTGCCCGGGGTGGGAGGGCAGGCCCGGGTACAGCACGGCCTCGACCTCGGGGCGCTGCAGCAGCCATTCGGCCACGGCCTGGGCGTTATCGCTGTGCCGGTCCATCCGGACGCCGAGGGTTTTGAGACCGCGGGTGGTCAGGAAGGCGTCCATCGGGCCGGAGATGGCACCGACGGCGAACTGCACGAAGCCGATCTTCTCGGCCAGCTCCGCGTCGTTGACGATGATGGCGCCGCCGACGACGTCGGAGTGCCCGCCGATGTACTTGGTGGTGGAATGCACCACGATGTCGGCGCCGAGGGCCAGCGGGTTCTGCAGGTACGGCGAGGCGAAGGTGTTATCCACTACGAGGAGGGCGCCGGCGTCGTGTGCCAGCTGGGCGAGGGCGGCGATGTCGGTGATCTTCATCATCGGGTTCGACGGCGTCTCCACCCACACGAGGCGGGTCTTGCCCCCGTTTGATCCACCCGCGGCCACGGCCTGCGCGACGGCGTCGAGGTTGGACATGTCCACCGGGGTGTTGCCGATGCCCCACTCCCCCAGCACCCGGGCGATCAGCCGGTAGGTGCCGCCGTAGGCGTCGTTGCCGAGCACGATGTGGTCCCCGGGGCGGGTGAGCGCGCGGATCATGGAGTCCTCGGCGGCGAGGCCGGAGCTGAAGGAGAACGCTGCGGTCCCGCCCTCGAGCGCGGCGAGCTGTTCCTGCAGCGAGTCACGGGTGGGGTTGGTGCCGCGGCCGTACTCGTAGCCGGCGCGCAGCACGCCGATCGCTTCCTGGGCGTAGGTGGTGGAGAAGTGCACGGGCGGCACGACGGCGCCGGTGCGCGGCTCGAACTCCTGGCCGGCGTGCACGGCGCGGGTGTTGAAGCCGGTGGTGGGTGCGGCGGAGCTTTCTGGCAAAGACATGTGCGTTCCTTTCGGCCGGCGGCCGGGCGGCCCCGGGAGGGCGGTCCGGCTGCCGGGTCAGTTGCTGAGGTCAGTTGCGGGCGTCAGTGGCTTCAGTTGCTCAGGTAGGCGAGGAGGTCGTGGCGGGTCAGGATCCCCACCGGGGCGCCGACGAACGTCACCATGAGGGTGTCCGCGTCGGAGAGGAGTTCCCGGGCCGTCTGGATCGATTCGAGTGATCCGATCACCGGCAGCCGGGCCTCCATGTGTTCGGAGATCTTGTCCGAGAGTTTGGCCTCGCCGCGGAACAGCTTGGCGGTCAGGGTGCGCTCGTCGACGGCGCCGAGGACCTCGCCCATCACCACGGGCGGTTCCTGGGACAGCACCGGGATGTGGGAGACGCCGAACTCGTTCATGATGTTGATGACGTCGCGGACGCTCTCGTTCGGGTGGATGTGCACGAGGTCCGGCAGTTCCCCGGTCTTGGCCTTGAGGATCTCGCCCACGGAGGCGTCGTCGCCGCTGGCCAGGAAGCCGTAGGAGCGCATCCACTGGTCGTTGAAGATCTTGGCCAGGTAGCCGCGGCCGGAGTCCGGCAGGATCACGACGACGACGGCGTTCTCCGGCAGGTCCTTGGCGACCCGCAGGGCGGCGACGACGGCCATGCCGGAGGACCCGCCCACGAGCAGGCCTTCCTCGCGGGCCAGCCGCCGCGTCATGTCGAAGGAGTCGGCGTCACTGACGGCGATGACGTCGTCCGGGACGGACTTGTCGTAGTTGGCGGGCCACATGTCCTCGCCGACACCCTCGACGAAGTACGGCCGGCCGGTGCCGCCGGAGTAGACCGAACCGGCCGGGTCCGCGCCGATGATCTTGACCACGCCGCCGTCGGCGTCCGCGCGGTGGGCGGAGACCTCCTTGAGGTACCGGCCGGTGCCGGTGATGGTGCCGCCGGTGCCGGCGCCGATCACGCAGTGGGTGATCCGGCCGTCCGTGTCGCGCCAGATTTCCGGGCCGGTGGATTCGTAGTGGCTGGCCGGGGCGGCCGGGTTGGAGAACTGGTCGGGCTTGTAGGCGCCGGGGATCTCGGTGACGAGCCGGTCCGAGACGCCGTAGTAGCTCTGCGGGCTGTCGGGCGGGACGGCGGTGGGCGTCACCACGACCTCGGCGCCGTAGGCCTGGAGCACGGCGCGCTTGTCCTCGCCGACCTTGTCCGGCACCACAAAGATGCAGCGGTAGCCCTTCTGCTGGGCCACGAGGGCCAGGCCGACGCCGGTGTTGCCGGAGGTGGGTTCCACGATGGTGCCGCCGGGCAGGAGCTTGCCGGTGCGTTCGGCCTCCTCGATCATCTTCACCGCGATGCGGTCCTTGATGGAACCGCCGGGGTTCAGGTATTCCAGCTTCACCAGGACCGTGGCCCCGATGCCGTCGGTGACGTGGTGCAGTTTGACGAGCGGCGTATTGCCGATGAGGTCCAGAACGGACTGGGCGTACTTCATAGGTACAAAGTTACCGTCTCCGCCCGCATGGAGCGGTCCCGGGCACGGCGGGGCGGCCCCGGAGGCGGCCGGTGCGAAGATTATGCGGTGAAACGTGGTGGCGACCGATGAAGCTGAAGAGTTATCTGCTGCCCGGCGGAATGCTGCTCGCCGGTGCCGCGGCGCTGCTCAGCGGGCTGCTGCCCTGGCCGGCCTTCCAGGAACTGGCCGGCCGCACCGTCCCGGTGCTCGCGTTCGTTGTGGCCATGTCCCTGGTCACGGAACTGGTGGACGACGCCGGGCTGTTCCGGGTGGTGACGGAGCGTCTCGCCGCGCTGGGCCGGGGCCGGGTCTTTCTGCTGTGGCTGCTGGTGGTCGGTCTGGCGACCGTCTCCACCGTGTTCCTGTCCCTGGATACAACGGCGGTGCTGGTGACGCCCGTCGTTGTGCTGCTGGCAGTGCACGCCGGGATCCCGCCGCTGCCGTTTGCCCTGACCACGATCTGGCTGGCCAACACCGCCTCCCTGCTGCTGCCGGTGTCGAACCTGACCAATCTGCTGGCCCAGGACCGGCTCAACCTGAGTCCGGCGGCCTTCGCCGGTCTCGTCTGGGCGCCGGCGCTGGTGGGGGTCCTGGTCCCGATCGGGCTGCTGTGGCTGGCGTTCCGGAAGGACCTCGCCGGCCGCTACGGGCCGCAGCCGGTCCATAAGCCGCGGGACAAGGGGCTGCTGTATGCGGCGTCCGGGGTGATGGTGCTGCTGTTGCCCGCGCTTGTCTCCGGCGTGCCCGTGCAGTTCCCGGCGATGGCCGCGGCGGCGGTCCTGCTGGGCCTGTTCCTGTGGCGCCGGCGCTCGGCGGTGCGCTGGTCCATGATTCCCTGGCGGCCGCTGATGCTCACCTCGGGGTTGTTCATGGTGGTGGAGGCCCTCCACGCGAACGGCCTCACGCGGTTCCTGTCCGGGTTCGCCGGCGCCGGCGAGGGCCTGCCGGCCCTGCTGCGGCTCGCGGGCCTGGGCGCCGGTGCGGCGAACGCGGTGAACAATCTGCCGGCGTACCTCGCGCTGGAACCGGTGGGCGATTCGCCGGTGCGGCTCGCGGCCCTGCTGATCGGGGTCAATCTGGGACCGCTGGTGACGCCCTGGGCGTCGCTGGCCACGCTGCTGTGGCACGAACGGCTCCGCACGCTCAACGTCGAGATCCGCTGGGGCGGATTCGCGGTTGCCGGCCTCGCCGCCGTCGTCCTCACCGTCCCGCTGGCGGTCGTGGCCCTCTGGCTCAGCACCGGGATGCCCTGAGGCCGGCGGGCCCGCGTGGCCCCGCGTGCCTCGCGCGCCTCAGGCGCCGATGTCGTTCGCCCCGGTCGAACCGGCGGAAGAGGCGCCTCCCTCCGGCGCGGCGTTCTGCCACAGGCCGATGATGTTGCCTTCGGTGTCCCGGAAATAGGCGGCCCAGCCCATGGTGCCGACCTCCTGCCGCGGCGTGACGGTGCTGCCGCCCAGGGCATTGATCTTCTCCAGCGCCGCGTCGATGTCCTCCACGTCCACCGTGACAACGGGCGACGTGAGTTCCCCCTCGCGGCGGAACATGCCGCCGTTGATGGACCCCGGAACGGAGGGCATGCCCGTCTCATCCGACGGCGTCGTCATGAGCATGGCGTAACTCAGCTCCGGCATGGCATCAATTCTCCAGCCGAACGCCGACCTGTAGAACTCCCGCGCGCGGTTCTCGTCGTCCGCGGGGATTTCGAAATGGATTACTCCACCAGCCATCACACTCTCCTTAGAACAGGAATTCGGTGCCTTGGTCCGTGGCGCGGGCGGTCCGCGCCACAGGGAAATTCTAGGTCTGTGCCGCGTTCTGCCACAGACCCACGATGTTGCCTTCGGAGTCCTTGAAGTAGGCATTCCAGCCCATCCCGCCCACCTGCATCTTCTCCCGGACCGTCGAGCCGCCCAGGGCGGTGATCTTCTCCAGCGCGGCGTCGATGTCGTCCACGTCCACGGTGACCACCGGGGCGGTGAGCCCCTCCCCCCGCTTGAACAGGCCGCCGTTGATCGAGCCGGGCACCGCGGGCCTGCCCTGCTCATCCAGCGGCGTGGTCATCGCCAGGCTGTACTCCATCTCCGGCATGACCTCGAAGCCCCAGCCGAACGCCGCACGGTAGAAGTCCCGGGCGCGGTTCTCGTCGTCCGCGGGGATCTCGAAATGCACTACTCCACCAGCCATCACATGCTCCTCAGAAGATTCGGCGGCCCTCAAGCGGGCGCGGGCGCCCACGCCACAGCCGGAGTCTAGTACCGCTCAACCCCGGGGCTAAGGGCCGTCCGGCCCATGCGTCGGTGGGCGGGAAGTGCGGGCAGCGGCGGCCGCTGTCAGGCGTTCGTGGAATCATGGTCGGATGACCATTGCAGACGTCCCCGCCGGCGTTGCCGCCGCGGCGGACGCCTCCCTGCGCTGGCTCCCGGGCGGCCCCTTCGACCTGATGCAGACCATCGGGACGCTGTTGCGGGGGCACGGCGATCCGTCCATCCGCACGGCGGCGGACGGCCTCTGGATGGCGTTCACCACGCCGTCGGGTCCGGCCACGCTCCGGCTGACGGTGGCTTATCCGTCGGACTGCGCGCCGGCGGGTCCCGCCGTCGAAATCCAGGCCTGGGGGCCGGGTGCGGCCGACGCCGCCGCGTCCGCGCCGCGGATGCTGGGGCGCGACGACGACTGGTCCGCCTTCGATGAGCCCGCGTTCCACGCCACGCTCCCCCGGATGGTGGTGGAGGCCCGACGCCGGAACACCGCCGTCCGGCTGCCCGCCACCGGCCGCCTGGTCGACTCCCTCGTGCCCACGATCCTGGAGCAGAAGGTCACCGTGATCGAGGCCCGGCGCGGCTACCGCTACCTGATGTACCGCTTCGGCACCCCGGCCCCCGGCGCCGGCACGGTTGCGCCGGCGAACCTGCTGGTGCAGCCCACGCCCGAGCAGTGGCTGCGCATCCCGTCTTGGGAATGGCACAAGGCCGGCGTGGGTCCCCAGCGCTCGGCGACCGTCATGCGCGCTCTGCGCTCCGCCGCCGCGCTGGAACGGCTGGCGGCGCTGCCGGCGGCGGAGGCCTCCGCGAAGCTGCAGACCATCCCCGGCATCGGCGTGTGGACCGCGGCCGAAGTCATGCAGCGCACGCACGGCTGCCCGGACTCGATCGCGGTGGGCGACTACCACCTGGCGGCGTATGTGGGGGCGGCGCTGACCGGGCGCCGGACCGACGATGCCGGGATGCTCCGGCTACTGGCCCCGTGGGCCGGCCACCGGCAGCGCGTGGTCCGGATGATCGGCCTCAGCGGCTTCCGCAAACCCACGTTCGGCCCCCGGATGACCATCCAGGACCACCGCGGCCACTAGCACCCGGCCGGTTCCCGCCCGTCGCAGCATCATTTTCCGTTGATGAGGTTCGTGGTAGCCGGGTCGTTGGGTTCCAACCCGGCGTTGTGCGTCTCTGCCCAGTTGGCCAGCAGCTGCAGCCCGTCGTGGGACGCGGAGCCCGGTTCCGCGGAGAACACCAGCATCTGGAGGGTGCGGTCGGACGCGAGGTCCAGCGCGAGGTAGCTCAGGTCAAGGTCGCCAACGACGGGGTGGTGGATGCTCTTGATGCCGGTCCGGTGTTCGCGGACGTCGTGCGCTCCCCAGAGCTTCCGGAAGAGATCGCTGCGGGTGGAAAGTTCACCGACGAGGTCGCTGAGCTGGCGGTCGTAGGGGGCGCGGCCCGCTTCGGCCCGGAGGAGGGCGACAATCTGGCGGGTGTTGGATTCCCAGTCCTGGTAAAACGTCTGTGCCCTGGCATCCAGGAAGACAAAGCGCGCGGCGTTCACCGGCTGGACGGAGCCGTGGAACATCTCCGAGAACAGGGCCCTCCCCAGACGGTTGGTGGCGACCGCGTCAAGCCGGCCGTTCTGCACGAACACCGGGACGGTCGACATTGCCTCGATGGTCTGCTGCAGGCTGGAGCTGACCTGCGTTTTGCGTGCCGGGCGCCCGCGCCCTGGATGGGCTCCGGCATTGGCTGAGCGGATGAGCTCGTGGAGATGAGAGCGTTCGGCGTCGTCCGGCTGGAGGGCCCGGCTGACCCCTTCGACGACGGCCTCCGACACCCCCTTGGCGTTGCCGCGTTCCAGGCGTTTGTAGTATTCCGAGCTCATCCCGGCCAGGAGGGCGACTTCCTCTCGTCGCAGGCCGGGAACGCGGCGCCGTCCGCCGTAGTCCGGCAGTCCGGCTTGTTCCAGGTCGAGCTTGGCCCGGCGGGAGATGAGGAACTTGCTGAGGTCGTCCTGGTTGTCCATGAAATCGAAGGTACTCCACCCCGCGCCCGGTAGCGGGTCCCTGTCAGGGAACCTCTAGGTAGGGTCTCGCTAGCCCCGGCGCTGGCCGGTTGACTTGAAACATCAGCCGCCCCGAACGGGCCGGTTTGGACTTGAGAAAGGCATCATCATGACCAACAACGTTTGGTTCATCACCGGAGCCGCCCGCGGCATGGGCGTCGACCTGGCCAAGGCCGCGCTCGACGCCGGCCACCGTGTCGTCGGCACCGCCCGCGACGCCGCCAAGGTCACCGCGGCTCTCGGCGAACACGAAAACCTTCTCGCCCTGTCGCTGGACATCACCGATGCCGCAGCCGCAGCGGCCGGCGCCGAGGCCGCCGTCGGACGCTTTGGAAGCATTGATGTTCTCGTCAACAACGCCGGCAACTTTTACGCCGGGTACTTCGAGGAGATCAGCGACAAGCAGTTCCGCAGGCAGATGGAAACCAACTTCTTCGGCCCGCTGAACGTCACCCGCGCGATCCTGCCGGTCATGCGCCAGCAGCGCCGCGGCCACGTCATCACCATCACCTCCGCCGCCGGCATCATCGGCCAGGAGTTCTGCGCCGCCTACGCCGCATCAAAGTTCGCCCTCGAAGGCTGGATGGAGTCCCTCCGGTACGACGTCGAGCCCTACGGCATCCACACCACCATCGTCGAACCCGGCTTCTTCCGCACCGAACTCCTGGTCGAGGGCGCGTCTTCCATGTGGCCCGAACTGTCCATCGACGACTACGCCGAGCGCACCGCCCGGACGATCGCCGCCTGGAAGGGCATGAACGGCCGGCAGGGCGGAGACCCCGCCAAGCTCGGCGCAGCCCTTGTCACGATCGCCGCACTGGAGACCCCGCCGCTGCGTTTCGTCGCCGGAGCGGATGTCGTCGCCGGTGTCGAGCGTAAGGCCCAGCTGCTGCTGGACCAGGTTGATGCCCACCGCGGCCTGTCCTCGTCCATGGCCATCGAAAACGCTTAGGAAATGATGAAGAAATCCCTGTCGCTCATCGCCCTCGTCTCCACGGCTGCGATCGCCCTCGCAGCATGCTCCACACCCGAGACCACCACATCCCCGACCGCGGCAACTACCCCGTCCACCGCAACCGCAACCGCGTCGTCGGCCCCGGCCGAGGCCCCGGCTGAGGGGACGGGTGAGGGGACGGGTGAGGGGACGGGTGAGGGGACGGGTGAGGGGACGCCGGTCACCATCACCGCCGGTGGTGTGGTCATGACCGCGACCCTCAACGACACCCAGGCCGCCCGGGACTTCGCGGCCACGCTCCCGGTGACGCTGCCCTGGTTCCGCAACGCCGGCATCGAGTACATCACCGAGCTCTCCGCCCCCATGACGGAGACGGGTCCGTTCTATACGGACGTGCAACCCGGAGACATCGTCTACTACAACCCGCTCGACAGCATCACCATCATCTACGAGGAGACCAGCTCCGTCCCCACACTCACGAAGATGGGAGAGATCACCTCGGACCTGACTGTGTTCGAGAACCTCCCCGACACCGTCGACATGCTCGTAGAGCTCGGCTGACACCCCTGTGGACGGCCCTGCCGGTTGGGTATAGCGTGGCGGCATGGCGCCCGGCAGCCCCGGGCGCCCGGGCCTCACATCCCCGGAGTACCAGTGATCCACACGCAGAAGCTCACGAAAAACTTCGTCGTCAAGAAGGAAACCGTCGAGGCGGTCAAGGGCATCGACCTTGACGTGGCCCCCGGCGAACTCGTGGCCTTCCTCGGCCCGAACGGCGCGGGAAAATCCACCACCCTTCGTATGCTGACCACCCTGCTGAAGCCCACCACCGGCACCGCCACGGTGGCGGGCCTGGACGTCGCAACGGATCCTGCCGGCGTGCGGGCCAGGATCGGCTACATCGGACAGGGCAACGGCGGCGGCCACAGCTTCCGGGTCATCGACGAGATGGTCATGCAGGGCCGCTTCTACGGCATGAACAGCGCGGGCGCGCTGGCCCGGGCCGATGAGCTGCTCAAGTCCCTGGACCTCACCGAGTTCGCGAAACGCACGGTCATCAAGCTCTCCGGCGGCCAGCGGCGGCGGATGGACGTGGCCCTGGGGCTGATGCATTCACCCCGGCTGTTGTTCCTCGACGAACCGTCCACCGGCATGGACCCGCAGAACAGGGCCAATCTCTGGGAGCACATCATGCGCATGCGTGCCGAGCACGGAACCACCATCGTGCTGACCACCCATTACATGGACGAGGCGGACGCCATGTCCGAGCGGGTGGTCGTGATCGACCACGGCACCATCATCGCCGACGACACTCCCGCGCGGCTCAAGGCGGATCTGGCCGGAGACCTGCTGGCCGTGGAAGTGGCCGCGGGGTCGGCAGCCGCGGTGCGGGGGCTGCTGGAGCGGACCGCCGCGGACGGCGGACTCGACGAATCCGAGGCCGACGGCGTAGTCCGGTTCCGGCTGCGGCTCACGCACGGCTCCCGGCTGGCCCCGGCCCTGCTGCGGCAAATGCACGACGCCGGAGCACCCGCGCTGTCCCTGGAACTGAAGCCGCCGACCCTGGATGACGTGTTCCTCGAACTGACCGGGCGCAGCCTGCGGGAAGGAGCGAAGGTCTGATGCCCGGGAACGGCCGGCGGCCCGACGCCGACGTGAAGCAGGCCGGGCAGCTCCTGCGGGACATCTGGTACGTCTTCCTGCGCGAGATGCTGCTTCCGCTGCGGGACCCCTTTTCGCTGGTCTTCTCCCTGCTCCAGCCGCTGATATTTCTCGCCCTCTTCGGACCTCTTCTCGGATCCGCCGTGGGGGCACCGGCCTTCGGGGGCCAGTCGACGCTGCAGTGGTTCCTGCCCGGCGTCGTGGTCATGATCGCCCTGTTCGGCACGTCCATGACCGGCTCCAACCTGCAGTACGAGCTCATGACCGGTTCCTACGAGCGGATCCTGGCCACACCCCTGTCCCGTTCCTCGCTGATGATCGGCCGGGCGCTCAAGGAGTGGGCCCCGCTGGTGGTGCAGGGCCTCCTGATCGCCCTGGTGTGCGTTCCCTTCGGCTTCGCCTTCTACCCGCTGCACGTGCTGTTCGGGCTGGTCATCCTGGGAATTTTCGGCATCGGACTCGGAGCGCTGTCCTATTCACTGGCCCTGGTCTCGCAGAGCAAGGAGTGGATATTCTGGGCCGTCCAGCAGACCCTCCTGTTTCCGCTCATGATCCTGTCCGGCATTATGCTGCCCATCGAGGCCGGGCCGGACTGGATGCAGGCGGCGAGCCTGTTCAATCCCCTGACGTACCTTGTGAACTCCGAGCGCGAACTCTTCGCCGGGGCCGTGGGGGTGGACACGCTGCTCGGGCTGGCCGCCGCCGGCCTGACAGCCGCCGTCGGTCTTGCCGTGGGCATCCGGACCGTCCACCGGAACACGCACTAGAGGCCCAGCCGGGCCACCGCTTCCTGCCGCATGTCCACCTTGCGGATCTTGCCGGAAACCGTCATCGGGAAGTCCTCGCGCACGTCCACGTACCGCGGGATCTTGTAGTGCGCCAGCTTCCCGCGGCAGAACTCGGCCAGGCTGCCGGCATCCAGCGGGGCGGCACCGGGCTTGAGGATGACGCAGGCCATCAGCTCCTCGCCGTACTTGGCGTCCGGCACGCCGATCACCTGCACGTCCTGGATGTCCGGGTGGGTGTACAGGAACTCCTCGATCTCGCGGGGATAGACGTTCTCGCCGCCCCGGATCACCATGTCCTTGATCCGTCCCTCGATGACGATGTAGCCGTCCTCGTCCATCCGGGCCAGGTCCCCGGTGTGCATCCAGCCGTCGGCGTCGATCGCCTCGGCGGTCTTGTCCGGCTGGTTCCAGTAGCCCTTCATGACGGAGTATCCGCGGGTGCACAGTTCACCGATCTCGCCGCGCTGCATCACGTCACCGGTCATCGGGTCCACCACCTGGCTCTCCAGCTGCGGCATGGTCCGGCCCACGCTCTGGGTGCGCTGCGCCATCGTGTCCACACTGCGGGTCATGGTGGACACCGGCGAGGTCTCCGTCATGCCGTAGCAGATCACCACATCGGTCATGTTCATTTCCGCGATGACCCGGTTCATCACCTCGATGGGACACAGCGAGCCCGCCATCACCCCGGTGCGCAGGGTGGAGAGGTCGTAGGAGGCAAAGTCCGGCAGCGCGAGTTCGGCGATGAACATCGTGGGAACCCCGTACAGCGATGTCCCGCCGAAGTCCTGCACGGCCTCCAAGGCGGCGGCGGGCGTGAACCCCCGGCCCGGGATAATGGTGGCGCAGCCGTGACTGAGGGCGGCCAGGTTTCCGATCACCATGCCGAAGCAGTGGTAGAACGGCACCGGCAGCACCACCCGGTCGTGCTCGGTGTACCCCATCAGCTCGCCGATCGAGTAGCCGTTGTTCAGGATGTTGTGGTGCGAGAGCGTGGCCCCCTTGGGGAACCCGGTGGTCCCGGAGGTGTACTGCAGGTTGATCGCGTCATAGGGGTCCAACTCCGCCATACGCGCCTTCAGCACGGCGTGCGCGACGTCGTCGGCCCGCTTGAGCAGCTCAGCGAACGTGCGCTCCGCCGGGGTTTCGGGGACGCCGGCGGTGAGGCCGGGCAGGCCGGCGTCGGGCAGGAACACGAGTTCGTGCAGCTCCGGGCATTCGGCCAGCGCCTGCCGGGCCATGGCGGTGTAGTCGCTGTTGCGGTCCGACGGCGCCGCGACCAGCATCCGCATGCCGTTCTGCTTGACCACGAATTCCAGCTCGTGGCTGCGGTACGCGGGATTGACGTTGACCAGGATCGCCCCGACCTTGGCCGTCGCGTACTGCAGGATGGTCCACTCGGCGCAGTTCGGGCTCCAGATGCCGATCCGGTCCCCCTTGGCCACGCCCAGGGCCAGCAGCGCGCGTGCCACGCGGTCGACGTCGTCGTTCAACTTGGTGTAGCTCCAGCGCCGGGCCTCTTCCCCCGGCACCGCCGCGGCCTCGATCAGGGCGTCCTGGTAGGGGAACCGGGCCACGACCCGTTCGAAATTGTCGCCGATGGTTTCCTCGAGCAGCGGGACGTCAGTGTCCCCGGCTGTGTATGCAAGCATGATGTGACGCTACCAACACTCGGCCCCCAAAAGAAGAGTAAAGCTTGGATGTCCTACGAAATCTTCGGGACACATTGCCCGCGCCCGGTATTGTAAAAACCATGAGCGCACCCATTGACCTTCAGGCCATCTTCATCCCCAACGACGGCGAGTTCTTCCGTGTGAAGCTCGCGCTGGAGATCGCGATTGACGAGGTGGTCAACGAGCCCGGCTGCATCCGGTACGAGCTCACCGAAGCCAGCGAGGACAAGCTGGTCCTGACCGAACGGTGGGCCTCGCAGGAGGACCTGGACAAGCACTCGAAAGGCACCGCGGTCCAGGACCTCAACGAATCCCTCAGCGCCCTGCTGGCCGAGCCGGTCAAACTCGTGAAGCTCTAGCCGGACCCGGAACCACGACGGAACAAAACGCGGGGTCGCCCCTCGCCCATTAATCCGAAGATTATGGGCGCGGAGCGACCCCGCGTTGCCGTTTGCCGGTCAGTTGCTATTGCCCGTGAGCGGTGGCGCTATTGCCGGTGAGCGCTGGCGCTTAGGCCTCGGGGACCTGGCTGCCGTCCTGCGTGCCGGACGCGGCGGCGGCCTCGGCCTGGGACCGGGCCACGTGTGCGTGCACTTCCTCCATGTCGAGGGCCTTGACGGCGTCCACGACCTGCTCCAGCTGCTGGGCATTCAGCGCGCCCGGCTGGGAGAACACGAGCACCTTCTCGCGGAACGCCATCAGCGTCGGGATGGACGTAATACCGGCCTCGGCCGCGAGCTGCTGCTCGGCCTCGGTGTCCACCTTGGAGAAGACGACGTCCTGGTGCTTCTCGGACACTGCGGCGTAGGTGGGGCCGAACTGCTTGCACGGGCCGCACCATTCGGCCCAGAAATCAACGAGGACAATGTCATTGTCCTCGACGGTAGATGCGAACTGTTCACCTGTAATGTCTACGGTAGCCATGGGTCAACGGTACGCGAGCAGCCCCGGCTTGTCCCCTGCATTTCGCTGTTGGCACATCCATGTGACGGCCCTCCCCCGCCCCCTGCCCTCCGGCCCGGGGCCCTAGGACCCTAGCCTCCACGGCGGCCGCGGCCTACCATCGGCGCCATGCCCCCGGACCCGGAAAACACCGCCAGCCAAGCCATCACGGTCGACTCCCTGGTCAAGAGGTTCGGCCGGCGTGAAGTCCTGCACGGGGTCAGCTTCGGCATCGAGAAGGGCTCCGTCTTTGGTGTGATCGGGCCCAACGGTGCCGGCAAAACGACCGTCATGCGGTGCCTGCTGGACATCATCCGGCCCAACGCCGGCACGTCGACGGTGCTGGGCGAGAACCCCCGGACCGCGGGCCCGGCGCTGCGCCGCCGGATCGGATATCTGCCCGGCGAACTGTTCCTGGAGGGGCGGATCACCGGCCGCAAGCTGCTGTCCCATTACGCGGACATCAGCGGCCCCGTCCGGCCGGGCCGGGTCGATGCCCTGGCCGAACGGCTGGGCCTGGATCTGGACCGACACACCCGCAAGCTCTCCAAGGGCAACAAGCAGAAACTGGGGCTCGTCCAGGCCTTTATGCATGATCCCGAACTGCTCGTGCTGGACGAGCCGACCAGCGGGCTGGACCCTCTGGTCCAGCAGGAATTCCTCACCATGGTCCGCGAAGCCCAGGCCAACGGGCAGACCGTGTTCCTCAGTTCCCATGTGCTCAGCGAAATCCAGCAGGCCGCCGACCAGGTCGCGATCCTCCGCGACGGCCGCATCATCACCGTCGCCACCGTGGACAGCCTCCGGGAAGGCGCGGTCCGGCACGTGCGGTTCACCGCCGCCGGGATTTCGGCGGCCGACGCCGGTGCGCTGCTGGCCGGGGTGCCCGGGATCGGGCACCTGGAGGTTCTTCCCGCGGGCGACGGCGTCGAGCTGTCCGCCACGCTGGGCGGCGCGATCGGGCCGCTGCTCCAGATTCTGGCCACCCTCCAGCTCACCGACCTGGTGCTGGAGGAGCCCGACCTCGAGGAATCGGTCCTGGAGCTCTACGGCACCATCCGCGGCAACGGCAATGGCGCCGGCACCACGAACGGCGGCGGACGCCGCAGACGGAAGGGACGCGGCGCATGAGCAAGCCGCTGCCGCTGTTCACGCGGGCGTTCGTGGACTCCTGGCGCTCCACGCTCGGGTGGGCGGCAGGGCTCGCCGCCACGATCCTCATCTACCTGCCGCTTTACCCCTCGATCGGCGGAAGCCCGGAGATGCAGGGCGTGATGGATGCCTTCCCGCCGGAGATGATCAAGGCCCTCAACTACGACCAGATCACCTCGGGACCCGGGTACACCCAGGCCACCATGTTCGGGCTGATCGGCTTCCTGCTGATGACCATCGCCTCGGTGGCGTGGGGTGCGGCGGCGGTCGGCGGGGACGAGGAATCGGGCCAGCTGGAACTCACCCTGGCGCACGGCGTGACCCGCACGCAGGTGGTCCTGGAGCGCGCCTTGGCCATCCTGCTGCGCGTGCTGCTGCTCGTGGCCCTGATATTCGTGCTGATCCGGCTGCTGACCGATTCAGCACAGCTGAACATCAGGCCGGAAAACCTTTTCGGCGTCTCGGTCCTGTTCGCGGGGCTGACCATGCTCTCGGGCAGCACGGCACTGTTCGCCGGCGCCGTGACGGGGCGGAAGACCTACGGGCTGGCCGCTGGCGCCGGCGTCGGCGTCCTGGGCTATGTGTTCAATGCCGTGGGCCGGCAAAGCGAGGAGGTCGACTGGCTCCTGAACCTCTCGCCCTACAGCTGGGCGTACGGCAACAACCCGCTGGCCACCGGGGCGGACTGGGCGGCCGCCGGCTGGCTGTGGGGCATTACCGCCGTTCTCGTGGCGCTCAGCGCGGCGGCGCTGAGCCGGCGCGACGTCGGAACCTACGGCTAGACCGTTTCAGGCCCAGACGTGCGGCGCCGGGCGCCGCGCGCCGGGGAGGGCGTTGGTTTCGCGCCATTCGTGGATCCATTCGGGCAGTACCAGGTCCGCAGGCGGCGCCCCGAACTCACGGAGGATGTCCTCCTGGCTGACCGGCTTGCCCTTGCAGACCAGGCGGGTGGCGATGAAGGCGCGGGCATAGATTTCCCCGTCCACCACCATGCGCTGCTCAAAATAGATGGCCTTCTCGTCCAGGCCGATGATCTTCGTTTCGATCGTGTACCGCTGCCACAGCTGCAGCGACCGGCGGAACGCGATGGTCTCCCCCGCCGCCACCGGGCTCCATCCCCGGCGGCGCATGGTCTTCCAGGTTCCGCTGCGGGCCATCAGGTCGAACCGGCCCAGGTCCATCAGCGAGAAATACATGCCGTTGTTGACATGCATCGCGATGTCGATGTCGGTCGGCAGGACCTTCAGCGGCAGCGACGCCGTGTCCCAGATGCTCAGCGGGGAGCGTCGGGCTGACGTGAACAGCAGGACAAGCGTGCGGAGGAGCAGATGCATGGGGACTATGTTACCCGCGAGTAATAACGCTGCCAAGGACCGAGACCGTGGCTTTGAGTCCGGGACCGCGGACCAGCCAGCAGTTGTTGGTCCCGATCACCCCCTGCTCCCCCGGGTCCGCGTGCGGCAGCACCAGGGCCGTGTTCTCGTCGACAGCCACCGCCCTGTCCACCATGCCATGCACGACGGCGGCGACCGCACGGCCCAGCGTGCCGGCCTGCGCGGCGTGGACGTCGACGGCGAAAGAGACAAGGCCCAGCCCCGCGCGCAGCTCCACCTCCCCGAGCCCCTCGGACGCTTCCTCGGGGCACACGTCGACGCCGCGGACCCGGTAGCCGCCGGCGATCGCCCGCGCCGGCGCAATCATGGCCCCGGCGGAGAAGCCCAGATAGGGGGCGCCCGCGGCCACTGCCTGGCGGATGGCGGGCGCGGCGGTCTGCAGGCCCTCGGCGTAGACGGGGGTGGGGCCGCCGCCGACGACAATCGCGTCGACGCCGTCGAACGCCCGGGGGTCCGCCTGTCCGTGGCGGCGGAGCAGGACCGTGGTCACCTCACTCGGCGTCCGGCGGTGCAGGGGATCCAGGTAGGCGGGGAGGAAGTATTCGGCGCTGCCCTCGTGGTCAACGAGCACCACGGCGATTCGCGGCGGCCGGCTGCCGCCGGCGCGGTGCCGGGCCTCCGCGGTGAACTGGTCGAAGATCACGGGCGTCGACACGGTATCCGGGCCGCCGCCGACCAGAAAGATGCTCATAACTTCAAGGTACCCGGATCGCTGACGGGGGTGGGCGGAGATGCGTATTACGCTGTGCGGATGACATCAGAGCTGACCGTCCGGGCCGCCGTCCTGGACGACGCCGCCGGCATTGCGCGGGTGCACCTCCAGGCCTGGCGCGAGAGCTACGCCCATCTGCTGCCGGCCGGCACTCTGGCGGGGCTGCAGCAAGGCCCGCGGGAGGAGCGCTGGCGCGCCATCATCGCCGCCGCCACCTCGGACACCTGGGTGGCCTGCGCAGGGACGGACATCATCGGCTGGGCGAGCGCGGGGGCCGGCCGCGATGACGACGGACCCCGGCCCTGGGAGCTGAAGGGCATCTACGTGCTCGCCAGCCACTACGGCTCGGGGGCCGGACAGATGCTGCTGGACGCGGCCGTGGGAGACGCCGGCGCGTACCTCTGGATTGCGGAGGATAATCCCCGGGCCTTCGCTTTTTACCGGCGCAATGGCTTCGTCCCTGACGGGGCGACCGCGGTGCATGAACTGGCCGGCACGCCGGTCCGGATCCTGCGGATGGTGCGCTGAGCCGTGCCCTGAGCAGTGCGCCGAGCAGTGAGGGCGGGGCGTCAGTCCGTGGCGATCAGCTCGGCTTCGAAGCCGTCGGAATTCACCAGGTACGCGGCGAAGTGCTCCGGGCCGCCGGCATGCGGATATTTCTCCGGGAACAGCTCACGCCAGCCGTGCCCGACGGCGGCCGCGGCCAGCGCGTCGACCTGCTCCCTGGTCCCGGCGCTGAACGCCAAATGGTTCAGCCCCGGAGCGGTGCGGTCATGCTCCCGGCTGCTGAGCGCCGGGGACTCCTCGACAACGATGTACGTCGGCCCCCGCCGCCAGCTGCACCCGTCCGGCCAGTCCTGGTAGTCCTCATAGCCCAGCCGGGCCAGGAGCCAGCCCCATTCGTCCCTGGCGCGGCCCAGGTGCGGGACCCACAGTTCAACATGGTGCAGGGCCCCGAGCGATTCATCAGTCACCCAGAGAGTCTCGCACGCCCGGGCCGCCGGTCCCCGCGGGCGCCGGCGCTTCAGAACAGGATGCGCTGGAAGAGGATGTGGTCCCGCCAGCCCCCGGCGATGTTGAGATAGGCCGGTGCCACGCCGATTTCCGTGAAGCCCGAGCGTTTGAGGATCTTCTGCGAGGCGGTGTTGTGCTGGAGGGTGGCGGCCTGCAGCCGGTGCAGGCCCAACTCGTCCCGCGCCGCGTCGACGGCGAAGGCGACCGCCGCGGAGCCGATCCCGCGCCCGGTGTGGTCCTTGTCCACCCAGTACCCGAGGTGGGCGCTGAGGAACGGCCCGCGCACGATGCCGCTGAGGGTCATCACGCCCACAATCGTTTCCCCGTCCGTCAGCACCCACGGAACGTCGGATCCCGCGATGAAGAGGGCCAGCTTGGACTGGACGCTCATCATCTGGCCGTCAACGGTGAAGAACTCCTCGGCCCGCAGCGGCTCCCAGGGCGCCAGGTGTTCGCGGTTGCGCAGGTACGCGGCGCACATGGCTTCCGCGTCATCGGCTCGCAACACGCGGATCCGGACGCCGCCCGCGAGCGCCCTGCTCGTCCCGGTCATCCGGGGCTCAGTCCGGGGCCAGCCAGCAGGGCTGGCGCTGGCGTTCCGGCGGGGGCCGGAAGTTCGTCGAAGTAGGACATGATCTCATCCTTGCACCGCCGTCTACCCGGCGCGGAGTTCAATGTTCCGTGTGGGGGACGGGCCGGGCGGGGTGCGTGGCGCCGTCGAAGGTTGACAGTGACCAAGGGCAATGGGCACGATCAAGGCATGTCTTGAGAAGTCCGGCTGTCAGCGCTTCCTGAGAGGACGTCATGACCGACGACAAGATGCCGCCCGGGGCACCTCAGCGTGTGACGGCTGAACATGCCCGGCTGGCCGAGGCCACGGGCGCGGCGGAGGACGACGTGTTCGAGGCGAATCCCTGGTACGAGTGGGGGCCGTACCTCTCGGAGCGGGCCTGGGGCACGGTTCGGGAGGACTACAGCGAGAACGGCAACGCGTGGGAGTACTTCCCGCACGATCATGCCCGGTCCCGTGCGTTCCGGTGGAACGAGGACGGCATGGCGGGGCTGTCCGATATCCACCATGACCTGTGCATGGGGCTGGCGCTGTGGAACGGGGCCGATCCGATCCTGAAAGAGCGGATGTTCGGGCTGACTGGCCCGCAGGGCAACCACGGCGAGGACGTCAAGGAGTACTGGTGGTACCCGGATGCGCTGCCCAGCCATGCATGGCTGCGGTGGCGGTATCACTATCCGCAGGCAGCGTTTCCGTATCAGCGACTGATCGATGAGAACGCCCGTCGTTCCCGGGACGAACCCGAGTTCGAGTTGCTGGATACCGGTGTATTCGACGGGGGCCGGTACTGGTCCGTGGATGTCGCCTACGCGAAGGCCTCACCGACCGAGGTGCTTGCCCGGATCACCATCGAGAACCATTCGTCCGAGGAAGCGGTGCTTTCGGTGCTGCCTACACTGTGGTTCCGCAACACGTGGCGGGTTTCAGGGGGTGAGGCGCCGTCGTTGTTCCTGGACGGGGACGGGGTCGCTGTCGAGCACCCACGACTGTCCGGCTACCGGCTCGATGCCGCTCCCACTCAGGAGGGTGTGCTGCCGCAGGCCTTGTTCTGCGACAACGAGACGAACACGGTCCGCCTGTTCGGGGCGGCTCCGGTCACCGCCTATCCAAAGGACGGCATCAACGACCACGTGGTCTCCGGTGCGGATACCGTGAATCCGCAAAATCAGGGGACCAAGGCATCTTGGTGGTATCAGGTGGCCGTTCCGGGCGGGGGGCGGGTCGAGCTTCGGCTGCGGCTGCACCGGCCACTCCCGGACCAAACCGCACGCCCTGGCTGGTCCGACTCCTACTTCGATGACGTCATGGCAGCCCGGGAGCGGGAAGCGGACGAGTTCTATGCGGCGATTGCCCCCGCCGAGATCGGCGCCGAGCCGATGCAGGTCATGCGCCAGTCCTGCGCGGGACTGATCTGGAGCAAGCAGATGTACCCGTACCGGGTCAACCTGTGGCTGGACGGCGACCCCAGCCAACCGAGGCCACCGGCCGGGCATCGCAGCGGCCGGAACACGGGGTGGCGGCACCTGGACTCGTTCGACGTGCTCGCCATGCCCGATCCGTGGGAGTACCCGTGGTTCGCGGCCTGGGATCTGGCATTTCACTCCATCACCTGGGCGCACCTGGATCCCGCATTCGCCAAATACCAACTGTTGGTGCTCCTTCGGGAGTGGTTCCAGCACCCAAACGGGGCGCTCCCGTCCTACGAGTGGAGCTTCGATGATGTCAATCCACCGGTCCATGCGCTGGCTGCCATCCGGGTCTTCGTCATCGACGGCGGCACCGACTTCGACTTCCTGAAACGGGTGTTCCACAAGCTGCTGCTCAATTTCACCTGGTGGCTCAACCGTCAAGACCCCGACGGGAACAACCTGTTCGGTGGCGGCTTTTTGGGTTTGGACAACATCAGCCCTATCGACCGATCCCACCTCCCGCCCGACTTCAGGCTGGACCAGGCCGACGGCACCGCGTGGATGGCGTACTATTCCGTGGCCATGCTCACCCTGGCCAACAAACTCGCCGAACACGACGAAGCCTATGACGACATGGTCGTGAAATTCCTGGAACAGACCGTGCTGATCGTCGACGCGCTGGAGGATTCCGGCTGCTTTGACACCGAGGACGGCTTCTTCTACGACCGACTCACCGACCCCTCCGGGACCAGTGTCCCGATCAAGGTGCAGACCCTCGTCGGCTTGATCCCGGCGCTGCCCGCGGTGGCGCTCCCGACCCAGAACACGGAACGGATCGGCCGGCTGCGGAAGCGGTTCGCCCGCCGGTTGGAACAGACCGGCCGGCACGAGATCCTCGACTGGCAGGTGCGGGGCACCGGGGCCTCCCGGCGGACGCTGCTGTCGGTCGTCCCGATGGACAAACTCGCCAGGCTGTTCGGCACCCTGTTCGACGAGGAGGCCTTCCTGTCGCCCCACGGCCTGCGATCGATCTCCAAGCGGCACACCACCCCGTACACGGTTCCGGGGCTGCCCACCGCGACCATCCAGTACGAACCAGCCGAATCGCGGACAGCGATGTACGGCGGCAATTCCAACTGGCGAGGACCGGTCTGGTTGCCGGTCAACTACCTCGTCATTCGCGCCCTGCTGCAATACGACCAATTCTTCGGTCCCGACTTCACCGTCGAATACCCCACCGGATCCGGTCACCACCTGACCTTGCGAGAGATTGCCGGTGACCTCGCCGACCGGCTGGTGAGCATCTGGCTCCCCGGCGCGGACGGACGCAGGCCCGTCTATGGCGGCGTGGACCTGTTGCAGCACGATCCCGCATGGAAGGACAACCTGCTGTTCTACGAGTACTTCCACGGCGACAACGGGGCCGGACTCGGCGCCATGCACCAGACCGGATGGACTGCTCTGGTCGCGGACCTCCTCATCGACCCACCCCGCCGAAGCCACCGGCTGTTGTTCGGGGACAGCCCGGAGCCCACCACGACGACAGGACCGCCGGAAACGGAACCGGGAACCCATTTCCAACAAGGCTGAGGGCCAGCTGTCCGGGAACCACGATTTGAGAGAGAGCTGTCATGGACGGAATGGTAGTGCCGGACCGACCGCCGGGCCTGACGCCACCGGCGGCCCACCCCTTTATCTACGAGATCAACACCTGGGCCTGGCTCGAATCAATCAGCGTCGAAGAAGACAAACCAATCGACCTGGGCTCCGTCCCGAAACGGCACTGGGACGAGATTGCCGGCCTGGGCTTCGATGCGGTTTGGTTGATGGGGGTTTGGCAACGCAGCCCCGCCGGGATCGCGATCGCACTGGAAAATCCGGCCCTGCGGTCCGGTTTCCAGGCCGCGCTGCCGGATTGGCAGGCCGAGGACGTCGTCGGGTCGCCGTACTGCGTCAGGGACTATGTGGTCGACGACCGCCTGGGCGGCCCTGCCGGACTTTCCGCCGCACGGGAAGCGCTGGCGGTGCGGGGTGTCCGGTTAATCCTTGACTTCGTGCCCAACCATGTCGCACCGGATCATCCGTGGACCACGGGGAAATCCGAGCTCTTCGTCCCGGGAACCGCCGCGGACCGGGACCTGGATCCGGCGTCCTTTGTCGAGGTAGGCGGACGAGTGCTCGCCAACGGGCGTGACCCCTACTTCCCTGCCTGGCCGGATGTCGTTCAGCTCAACGCCTTTGACCCGGCCCTTCGTTCGGCGGCGGTGGAGACGGTGACATCGATCGCCGATCAGTGCGACGGGGTGCGCTGCGACATGGCGATGTTGGTCATGAACGACGTTTTCGCCCGCACCTGGGGCGCCCGGGTCGGTCCTGCACCGAGCACGGAGTATTGGCCAACGGTGATCAACGCCGTCCGTGAAACCCACCCCGGATTCGTGTTCCTCGCCGAAGCCTACTGGGATCTTGAGTGGTCCCTCATGCAGCAAGGCTTCGACTACTGCTACGACAAGCGTCTGTATGACCGCCTTCTCGGTGGTAGTGCCGAGGAGGTGCGGCTACACCTGATGGCAGAGCAGACGTATCAGAATGCTCTCCTTCGGTTCGTGGAGAATCACGACGAGCCACGGGCCGCGTCGGTGTTCGGAACCGGGCGAACACAGGCGGCGGCAGTGGCGGCCCTGACCCAGACAGGGGCACGGCTCATTCACCACGGTCAGCTGTTGGGGTGGCGGGTACACCTTCCGGTGTTCCTCGGTCGCTTTCCCGCCGAGCCGATCGATGGCCAGCTCGCGGCATTCTACGACCGGCTCTTGGCGGCTGTCGCCGATCCGACCTTTCGCGACGGCAACTGGCAACTCTGTGAACGGTCGGGGTGGCCGGGCGATAACAGCTTCGAAAACCTCGTCGCTTGGAGCTGGGACGGTACCACCCGGTGGCTGATCGTGGTGAATTTGAGCGATGAGCCCGCAACAGGTCATGTGAGCGCACCGTGGCCGGACCTGCGTGGTCACCGGTGGCAACTGACCGACCCGACCCGGGACATGAGTTTCGAGCGCGCCGGAGACGATCTCGTCGACGGGCTGTTCGTCGGACTTGACGCATGGCAATGGCATTTGCTCCGCCTCGACAGATCACCAGAGCGCTAGCGCCTCAGTCTTCGTCATCGTCGTCGTCGTCGTCCTCGCTCGAATCGGTCCCCCGGACAGTCACGCTGGCGACGCCGTTCAGGTCCATCAGAGGAAGCACGAGGTTGCGCAGCGGGTGGCGGCCGAAGAACCGCACTTCCATCGAGACCATCGGCTTTTGCTCATCGCCGGTCCTGCGGGTGCGCAGGATCGAGGAACTGAACCCCATGGTGGTGGCGATTTCGAGGATCTGGCGCAACACGCCCTGGCCATCGGCGTAATCGATGTGCATGACGCGGTTTCTGTCCACGGAGGGAATCCTGCGGACCGCCGGGGCAATCACGAACAGCGTGAGGAGGTGGAAGACCGTCAGCACGGCGCCCAGGGAGACCATGCCGGCTCCGCAGGCCATGCCCACTGCGGCGGATACCCAGATGGTCGCGGCCGTCGTGAGGCCGCGGACCACGTCCCGGCCCTTGAAGATGACGCCTGCGCCCAGGAAACCGATGCCGCTGACGATCTGGGCCGCGATGCGGGACGGGTCCAGGACGGCTCCGGGCTCCATCACGAAGGCGAAGCCGTACGCGGACACGAGGGTGAAGGCGCACGAGCCGAGTCCCACCAGCACATGGGTCCGGTAGCCCGCGCTCTTCTGCCGGACCTGCCGCTCAATGCCGATCGCTGAACACAGCACGAACGTCGCGGCCAGCAGACCGGCTTCCATCAGGCTGGTGTCGGTGAAGAATGCGAACATACCGCCCACCTTCCTTGGCCCGTCACTTGGTGGCGGACCGGCCCGGATCACTCACCCTATGGCTGACTCTAGCAAGGCGGCAGTCAGCCGTCGTCGGGCATTTTTTCGGACCCGTCGTCTGATTCGTCGTCTGATTCGTCGTCGGGCTCGTCGTCGGGCTCGTCGTTGGGCCTGTTGTCGGGGGCCTCGACGCTGTAGGGCGCCCGGGGCGCCCGGGAGTACAGCTCATCGAGGCGTTCGTTCAGTGCGTGGGCGAGGATGTCCCGCTGAAGTGCCGGCAGCGCCATGGCGCCGTGGATGTAGGCCTCAATCTCGAACTGCCCGGCGTGGCCGCCCAGGGTGAAGTACCGCAGCCACAGCTCTTCAACGCTGACGTCGGCATGGCGCAGCGAGTCGGCGAATCGCTGCCGCTGTTCGCTCTCCTCGTCGCCCAAGGCCATGCCGTCGTCCTGCGCTTAATTTTCGAAGGTCCTGGCCGCAGCCAGCAGTTCCGCCGCGACGAGCGCCAGGGGTTTCCCAGTCTGCCGCGACAGCATCATCAGATCCCTGAGTGCGTCGTCATCATTGGTGCCGTTCCGGGCCATCAGCAGGCCCTTGGCCATGCTGATCGTGTCCCTCTGCGCCAGGGATTCCTGCAGTCGGTCACTCAGCGTCCGGGCAGCCTCACGGGCGTGGGAGTGGATGACAAAGAGCGTCGCCTGTTCGGCGAAGAGTTCGGCCAGACGGACCGTGCCGTTGCCGGCGAACTGTCCGCCGTCGGAGTAGATCTTCACCGCTCCGAGTGCAAGATCGCCGGACAGCAGTGGGCAGCTTATCGAGGATGAAATGCCCAGGGCCGCCGCGGCGGGAGACCAGCGCTGCCAGCGCCGGTCCGAGGCAAGGTCCTCCACCAGGACCGTTTCCCCGCTCGCCCAGGCCGTGATGCACGGGCCTTCCTCCAGCTCGTACTGCAGTGCATCGGCTTCAGCCACGACGGCGTCGGAGGCGGCAGTCGTCTGCCGCAGGCCCGAATGGTTGATCAGGGAGACTCCGGCGCCTATCGCGCCGGGAATCGCCGCCGTCGCGGCGTCGGTGATCAGCCGGAGGGCGTGGGCAACCGTCTGTTCGGTCAGCAGCAGCTTGGTGGCTCGGGCGAAAACAGCGGTGATCTCGTCAGCCAGCGGCAGTTCTACGCTCATCTTCACCTCAGAAGTCCATACCGGCGCGACGCCAGCCGGCGCGTATCGCCGCAGGAGTCAAGCATACGGCGGCTGGCCGGGGGCGCCTATATTCACCGGCCTCCGCACGGCGTAGTGTCGCTAGTAGCTGTGGCCGTGACAGGTGCAGGTATTCGCTATTTGGGTTGCGGGCGATCAAGAGTCCGCCGCCGCTGAGCCGGCTCGTCACATACGTTCAGGCGTTCGTAGGATTGAGGCCGGCATGGTTTCCGGTACCGGCGCATCTCCCACCCCCGAGCAACTTCAGGATCTCCTGCTGGAAAGTCCGGGGTTCACTGAGTTTCTCCTGGGTTTGACCACCGTCTCCGCAACGCTCCTCGGCGGTCCGGAGCCCATGCTGTGCGCCATCACGGTGGAACGGAACGGTTCCCCGGCCACGGTCGCCAGCAGCGGCGAGGAAGCGAAACGGCTGGACGAGAAGCAGTACACGTTCGACGACGGCCCCTGCCTGACGGCGTTGCGGCGGGGAATCACCGTCCTGGTTCCTGACGTGGCGGCTGACGACCGCTGGGCGCACTACGCCTCGGCGGTCTCCGGCGAGGGCATCCGGTCGGTGCTGGCCGTGCCGATCGCCACGGATCCGGGTGCAGCCGCGGCCCTGAACTGCTATGCCCGTACAAGCGGCGTTTTCAACAGCGAGACGGTCGCGGAGGTGGAGCGCCACGCCGCGTCCATCTCCCGGATATTGCGGCTGGCCCTCAAAGTCCACCCTCCGGAGACTTACCCGGAGCATCTCCGGTCCGCCCTGAAGTCCCGCGCCGTCATTGACGCCGCCGTCGCCCTCATCATGATTCAGAACAGGTGCAGCAGGGAGCAGGCCCTGGAGTTGCTCCATCTGGCCGCCAGGGCAACCGACACGAAGCTCCACACCATTGCCGCGGATATCCTGGAGGGCGCTTCGCTACCCTCAGTTGACCCTCCGCAATAGGATGGGAGAAAGCCGCCGTTTTCTCAGCGCGCGGCTGGGACTTGGGGGCGACAAATGCGTGAGGACCGTGCCGTATCGTCTACGGCGCACAACATCAGAGGCCGGGTCAGCGGCGACGCCAGCACACTGCTGGGCCTGTTGCTGGAGAGCACCCGGGCGGGGTCCGGCGTCGACGATTTCCTGGCCGATCTGGCCAGCCTTGCGGCGGCGGAACTCTCGCACCCGGGCACCGAGGTGTCCTGCGGGATCACCGTCCACCGGCGGAAACAGGCCTCCATAGATGCTGGCAGCACCAGCGAGGAGTCCGCCAGCACGCTTCGGATCCCGCTCGTGCTCGACGGCGACAGCTCCGCCGTCGTCAACTTCTACTCGCCGCGGACCGAGGCATTCTCCAGCGACGATGTCGAGCACGCACATCTGTTTGCCGTCGAAGCCTCCCGGGCCCTCCTGCTCGCCTTGCGGGTCTCGCAGCTCAGCGACTCCCGGGATGACCTTGCCGCGGCCATGCAGTCGAGGACCATCATCGACATAGCGATCGGGGCGATCATGGCCCAGAACCGCTGCGGGCGGGAAGCCGCCTTCAAGATCCTTCGGAATACTTCGAACAACAGGAACATGAAGATCCGTGACGTTGCGGCGGCCGTGGTGGCCTCCATCGCCGGCGATACCGACATGACGGCCCGGTTCGAGGAGTGATGTCACGCGAATCCGGGGAGGACGCCGCGGCGGATCCCTTCGATCTGGAACGGTTCGTTACCGCCCAGGACGCGGGCGGCACGTACCGGCACGCCCTCGAGGAACTCCGGGCGGGATCCAAGCGCACCCACTGGATGTGGTTTGTGTTCCCGCAAATCGCCGGGCTCGGGCAGAGCCCGACGGCCCGAAAGTATGCCGTGACCTCGCTCGATGAGGCGAAGGCTTATCTGGGCCACCCCGTGCTGGGTCCGCGGCTGGCCGAGTGCGCCGGGGCTGTGGCCGGTCTCGAGGGGCGCACCGCGAGGCAGATCTTCGGCGGCACCGACGAGCGGAAGCTGCACTCCTCGATGACCCTCTTCCTGCGGGCGGACCCCCGGAAGGTCGTCTTCCAGCAGGTCCTGGCGAAGTACTTCGACGGTCTGCCCGACGCCGCCACCGACCAGCTCCTCGGCGGGGATTAGGGCGCGCATCCCATGATCAGCATCGGCTCGATCGTCATCCGTGTCGATGATCTCCAGCGCCAACTGGACTTCTGGACTGCCGCCCTGGACTACGTGCCACGGCGGCCTCCCGAAGAGGACTTCGTCGTCCTCGAGCCGCGGAACGGAGGCGGCCCGAACGTCTCCCTGGACCGCGTCCCGTCGACGGTCCAGGTCCCGCCCCGAATCCACCTCGACCTCTATTCGGAACAGCAGGAGCGCGACGTCGACCGGCTCCTGCGGCTCGGCGCGAGCCGTGTGGAATGGAGCAAACGTCCGGCCGACGCAGACTACGTCATTCTGGCCGATCCCGAGGGCAACCGCTTCTGCGTGGTGGATACGGCCGGACGGTAGCAGCCGGTGCTGGACCGAGTCACGACAGCGGAGGTAGCGCGCCGTAGGACTTCGGGATCGCGTAGGGGTTGACCGGCCGGTCCTCGTCCAGGGCAGACGGCTCCCTGGTGGCGTAGGTCCGCGCGGTCTTCAGATCGCGGGAGCGGCGGTACAGTCCGACGCCGAGCAGTCCGAGGCCGCCGGCAAGTAACGCCAGCCCCAGAACAAACAGACCGGTCGCTCCCGCATCGGCACTGCCGCTGGCCACCTGGAAAAGCGGTGCCGGCAGGACAAAAACGGCCGCAGCCAGGGCCAGGCTGCCCGCCACGATCTGCCATGTTCCGTTGGACTTCATGGTTCCCCCTCCATTGTGTGTCGCTGGTTTCAGTAAAGCCGGTCCATCGCCGATCCGGAAGGGCATCCGTATTCCCCGGGATTCCCCCGGTCCGGCAAGAAGGGTATCGACGCGAGGGGGGACGGGGAGGAGGATTAAGGGGCAGTCATGATAAGGAGGTCAGTGATGTGCTACCAGTACAACAAGGAGTTCCGGCGGGACATCAAGAAGGATGAATCAAAGGACACTGAGGTGCTCCCGGAGCCCCGGGTGGAATCGCCTGGTTTCAAGTTCTGGGCTTTCCCCCGCCGCAGCAGGGAATTCACCGTCGAGGAGCCGGCCACGACTGACCGAACCCGCGAGAAGGTCTAGCTGGAAACCAAGGAAGGCTCCTCCCCGAGGGGCCTTCCGCTCCGTCACGCCCCCGCCGTGCGGGCGTTCCGGGGAACGTGCGGGAGACTGGAAGTCCCCAATACGAAGGCAGGACCGCATTGATCAATCTCCAGCAGGACGCCGAAGGCTTCATCCGCATGAAGAGGCACTTCCCCGGCAGCACCGTCATTGCCGTCACTTTCAATGATGGCTCCAGGGAGGAGTTCACCGGCCAGCGTCTCAACACCCTCTACGACGAGGCCCTGGCCGTGTACCGGGCAGAGAACCACCTGGACGCGAAGGGATACACCCGGGCGCCGAAAAGGACCGTCCAGCCCGCCAACGCGATCGAGTTCGTCGCGGTGCACCCCGGGATGGTTAAGTAGCCCACCGGCAACCCGTTGACACAGGTGAATAGGCGGATTATTCTACAACCAAATGGTTGTAGATGAGCTCAGAGACGCTGCCCTTGACCGCCTGTTCCAGGCGTTCGCCGATGCCACCCGCCGGGACATCGTCACCCGCGTGACGGCCGGCGAATATTCGGTATCGCGGCTGGCGGAGCACTACGCCATGAGTTTCGCCGCCGTGCAGAAACACGTGGCGGTGTTGGAGCGCGCCTCCCTCGTGACGAAGGAACGGCGCGGACGGGAGCAGATCGTGCGGGCCCACCACGATGGCCTACAACGCGCCCGACGGCTGCTCGATGAGTACGAAACGATCTGGCGGCAGCGGGCTGACCGGATCGCAGACATTCTCGCAGAGGGATAGGAAGAGAGTTCCGTCATGACCGTTATCAGTTCGCAGAAGAATGCCGAAGCCCTGAGCTTCACCGTCGTCGCCGAGTTCGATGCCGGCGTCGAGCGTGTCTGGCAGGTCTGGGAAGACCCGCGCAAGCTGGAACGCTGGTGGGGCCCGCCCACCTGGCCCGCGACCTTCGCCAGCCACGACTTCGTGCCCGGCGGAAAAGCCAGCTACTACATGACCGGGCCCGACGGCGAGAAGGGCCGGGGATGGTGGCGGTTCACCGCCATCGAGGCTCCGCACCGCCTGGAGTTCGACGACGGTTTCGCCGACGAGAACGGCGATCCGGACCCCTCGATGGGCACCAGCCACGCCGTCATGGAGCTTGAGGCAGTCGACAACCGCACGCGGATGACCATGGTGTCGACCTTTGACTCCGCGGAGGCGCTGGAGAAGGTTCTCGCCATGGGCATGGAAGAGGGCATGATGCAGGCCCTCGCCCAGATCGACGCCATCCTCGCCGAGACCAAAGTCAGCTGACCGGAGCCGGTCCGCGGCAAGAAACCGGATCCGCACGGGAACACCCCCGCAGACGCCTGCCGGGCAGTTGCGGGGGTGTTTTATCGGGTGGAGCGGGCCGGCCGGACTTAGCCGCCGAGGATCTTCGCCTTCTGCACCCCGAACTCCTGCTCCGTGAGAATCCCCTGCTCCTTCAGCGCCGCGAGCTCTTTGAGCTGCTGGATGGCTTCGTTAGAGATTCCGCCTGCGGCGGGCGGAGGCGGGGGCGCAGCCGGCTCCTGGTACGCAGCTTGCTGCTGCCCCATCTGCGCGTCGTAGGCCTCCTGCTGCTTCGCAGCGGTCGCGGCGTCCTTTTCGGCGAACTTCGAAGCCTGCCTGCGCTGGACGCGGCCGCTGACCGCCGATGCCGTCCCGGCAACGACCGCCGTCCGCGCCATACCCCTAAGCAGTCCCATAATCTTTCTCCTCTCGCATCGCGTCTTGGGTGTCAGCCCACGGGCGGCATGTCATCGAGCGCTTCGAGCGCTGCCATGACGTCCGGGGCGGGGATCCTTGTGCTCGCAACGAGCTCGCCCCCGCCGTCGCGGACGGCCGCCACGAAAGGTGCCGCCCAAATGTTTTCGTAGACAATCAGTGCGGCGAGGGTGCCCGGCAGAATCGCGCTTGCTGCCTCGGCGATTTCCTCCTCGCCGAGAATCCCGGAATGCGCGCCCTCGAAGTAGGCGAACGACTCCGCGGGGCCGCCAGGGTCGGTGAGTTCGAGCACCTCGACCGTGCCGTCCTCGTTCTTCATGACGACGAGGAGATCGAAGAGCCGGATCACACCCTGCTCCACGAGCCTTATGAGCTCTTCGCTCGCCCGTCCGGTCAGTCCTGCCATGGGGAACTCGAGGAGCACAAAGTCGACCGGCCCGTGGGCCTCGGTCTCCGGTGTGGTTGTCACTGGCTTTCCTCCGTTCTGATTGCAGCGCCCTGTCCGGCGCGCTCGTCTAAAGTGTGGTCGTCACCTGCCGGGGCGTCACCACCCGCATCGGGTGATCCCGGGGGCGAGGCGGCGGCCGGTCCAGCGCCGGACCGGACTCCGGTGGCTCGCATCCCTTGAAAGCTTCCAGGCTCCTACAGAACCACTACAGCGCCCGGGGCTGGGTGGCCGCATCATCCCTTTCGGGTGAGCCCGAACAAACGGGCTGCACGCCCGCAGCGAGGCAGGAGTGCGGTACGTTTCTCGGACACGACGACGGCGGGAAGAGACGTGGGGGACCAATTGGGGACAACGGACTACAACTCGCAGTACCAGCGGGCCGGCCGTTCAGGCGGGGCTGGGAAGTGGTCGCCGTTGGTGACCACACACCGGCCGGCGTACGCTCATCCGCTTGCCGTCCTCGGCTGGCTCGGGGTTGGCGCGTCCCTTGGGCCCTTGCTGTTGGTCGGGGAGACGAGGGACGGCGTCGAAGCCGCACCGTGGCATTTCCTGGCTTCGTGGCTCATCTACTGCACGCTGTGGCGGCCGTGCGTCCGCACCCTGACGGACGGTTATGAACTGGTCAATCCCCTGCGCAACCACCGGATCCCTTACCCGGCCGTCTACGACGTCCGGGTGCGCTACCCCGTTGCGATCAGGGCAGAAGGCCGACGGTTCGGCAGCTGGAGCACACCGGGGAGAACGGGCCGCGACGCCGTCGTCACCGCCTGGCACGAGGGGCGTGCTGCGGCCCTGCCCGGCCCGGCAACAGGGGTGGTCTCCACCTGGAACCGCCCGGTCCTCATCATCGGGGCCGTCACGGGCCTCTGGGCAGTTGGGACGATCCTGGTCTGAAGCGGGACCGCCCTTTCACCTCGTCATCTGCTGACTGTCGGTGCGGGAAGGACAACGCATCTCTGCACCCTGCGATGGGCTGTAAGCTCATTCGAGGTTGAGCGCCCACCGCGGAATCGGGGTGACCCGTCTAATCTGACGAGTAGGTCCATGGCGGGTGTTTTCCCTCAAAGTTGGAGGACGTATGACAAGCACGGAACACCCATCCCCCAGCAGCCTTCGGGGTCCGAATGCCCCGGAATGGGCGCGGCTGGAGGACCTGTCCAGGACCCGTCTGCTGGACACACCTTCCGAGGAGCGCTTCGACCGGATCACGCGGTTGGCGCAGAGCCTGTTCGGGGTCAGCGCAGCCAGCGTGTCGCTGATCGCCGAGAACCGCCAGTACCTGAAATCGTTTGTAGGTCCGCTGTCCCGCGAATCGGACCGGGGTGATGCGTTCTGCGCCGAGACGCTCAAGTCCTCCGAAACCTTGATCGTGGAGAACGCCCTCACCGACGATCGTTTCCGGGACAACCCGCTCGTGACCGGCGACCCCCACATTCAGTTCTATGCCGGCCACCCCCTCACCGGACCGGGCGGCACCCATGTCGGAACGTTCTGCATCATCGACCAGTCGCCCCGGTCCTTCAATGCGGAACAGCGAAAGATCCTGGAGGATCTGACCCAAATCATCCAGCGTGAGATGAACCTGTCCTGGGACATCGACCAAGGAGCCCGCACCCAAAGGGCGCTCCTGCCGGTCACTCCCCCGGCCCCGGCCGGTTACTCGCTGGGAGTCTGCTTCTATCCCGCCTTCGGGCTCAGCGGGGACTTCTACGACCTCGGCACCACAGGGGCCGGGCACTTCCGCATGACCGTCGGCGATGCCATGGGCAAGGGTGTCGGACCCGGGCTCGTGGCGGGGGCGGCGCGTTCCGCCTTCGCCGACGCCGGTTGGGACGCGGACCCGTCCCGCCTCCTCCGGGACGCAGCGGACCGCCTGGACGGGACCCTGGCCCGCGCCGGGTCCTTCGCCTCGGTCTTCCACGCCGTGATCGACCCGGCAACCGGCACCGGCCTCTATGCTGACGCCGGACAGGGCTTGACCCACATCCTGCGGGCCGACAGCACCGTCGAGCGGCTGCCGCCCACAGGCCCGCCGTTGGGGCTGGTCCCCGGCGCGACCTGGACGCAACGCCCCTTCGCGCTCTCCCCCGGAGACGCGGTCCTGATTCCGACCGACGGCCTCCTCGACCTCCACGGCGGCGACCTCGGCCTGCTCTCCACCGCCATGACGGAAAGCCGGACGCAGGACGACGCGGACACGGCCGTCAAGAAATTGTGCGACCGGCGGGGAAAATCCGTGGTTCTGGACGACATCACGGCCGTCCTCTTCCAGCGCGGCCCGGGCCGCACCTAAGCTCCGACACCGCTCCGGGGCCGCTCCGGGGCGGGCCGGCGTTCCCGCCGGAGCTTTCACCCCAAAAGCGTCGGTAGGATTCATGGGGACAAGAGCTGGGGAAGTCTAGGTATAGGGGAGTCAGTGGCGGCAACGGTAACACGGGAAGCCGTCGTGACGGGTGTGGACGAGCAACCACGGCGGCGGCACCAGATGCCCTCACTGTTGACGGGCGTGGACGAGCTGTCGCCGCTGCATAAACAGCTGCCGTTCGTGCTGTTCTTCATCGTCGCCGCGGCCATGAGCAGTGCGATCCCGACCCTGACGGTCAGCGACTGGACGGCACTGGCAGCCGGTGCAGCGCTGACGGCAGCGGCCACCGCGCTGGCCGCCCTGGCGGCCAAACCGGAGCTGGCACGCTTTGCCGTCATTGTGCCGTGCCTGGATTTCCTGGCGGCCGGAGCCTTGCGGCACGGCACGGGGGAAAGCCACTCCATCTATGCCTCGATTGTCCTCTTGCCGGTCCTCTGGTTCGCCGCCATGCAGGGCCGGCGCCACGTGGCCTACGCTGCCGCGGGCGCGACGATTGCCATCATGGTCCCGTTTGCTCTCGGGTCAAGCATCGACGCGAACCCCAATGAGCTTTTCCGCGGGCTGTTCAGCACGACGATCTTCGTCCTGGGAGCCCTTGTGGTCAACGAATTGGCGCAACGGGCACGACGCCGTCTCCACACCGCCCGCGAGCAAGCGGCCGCGGCCACTGCCGAACTCAGCCGGGCCGCCCAGATCCAGCGCTTCCTGCTGCCGAAGAACGCCGCTCCCCTCCCCGGCTACCAGACAGCCGGGGCCTGCATCCCCTCCACCGCTGTGGGAGGGGACTTCTTTGACTGGTACCTCATCGAGGAGGGGCTCGGTTTCACCCTCGGCGACGTGATGGGCAAGGGAGCCGGCGCCGGCATGATCGCCGCCACGACGCGGGCTGTCATCCGCAGTGCCCGCAACAGCCATGACCCCGCGACCGCCCTGACCCTCACGCAGGACTGCCTCGCCACCGACCTGAGCCAGGCGGGCTCCTTCGCGACACTCTTCCACGCCCGGCTCAGGGCCTCCGACGGGCGGATCCGTTACTCGGACGCCGGCCACGGCCTGACCCTGGTGGTCCGGGCGGCCGGCACCTGGGAGAGGCTCGCCTCCGACAACTTTCCGGTTGGCCTGCTCCCGGACACCCGCTGGGAATCACTGGAAACGCGGCTGGGCCCCGGGGACATGATTGTCAGCTTCAGCGACGGCGTCCTGGACCTCTATGACGGAACACTCGCCGCCGTCGACGAGATCGGCAGGCTCGCCGTCTGTGCGGGGTCCGCGGAAGAGCTCGTGGACGCCGTGCGCCGGCGGGCGCAGGGAAGCTCCAACCCCGACGACGTCACAATCCTGGCCGTCCGGCGCGATAGCCAGAGCCCGACCCCGCACGCCGGGGCAACCCGATGAGGCCCTTCTGGGTCCGGCTCGTCGTCGTCCTGACGGTGCTGACCGGGGTCAACTACATTGCCTGGCGCTGGCTGGCATCGCTGAACTGGGACGCCTGGTGGATTGCCGTGCCCCTTGTCATCGCCGAAACCTACAGCCTGATCGACGTCATGCTTTTCGGGATGACGGTCTGGCGGCTCAAGACCCGCACACCACCGGCCCCGGCCCCCGCGGACGCCACGGTCGACGTCTTCATTACGACGTACAACGAGCCGCTGGACCTGGTGATGACGACCGCGCTGGCCGCCCAGAAGATCCGGCACCCGCACAGCACGTGGATCCTTGACGATGGGGACCGGCCGGAACTCCGGGACCTGGCTGCCGCGCACGGGCTCGGGTACGTGACGCGCAGTGCGGCGTGGAGCGGGATGCCCCGGCACGCCAAAGCCGGGAACCTGAACAACGCGCTGATGATGACCGCCGGTGAGTTCCTGCTCATCCTGGACGCGGACCAGATCCCGGAACCGGACATCCTGGACAACACGCTGGGCTACTTCAACAACCGCAGAGTCGCCCTCGTCCAGACGCCCCAGTACTTCAGCAACGTTCCGGCCAGCGATCCCCTGGGCAGCCAGGCGCCGTTGTTCTACGGCCCGATCCAGCAGGGCAAGGACGGCTGGAATGCTGCCTTCTTCTGCGGCTCCAACGCCGTGCTCCGGCGGGAGGCCCTGATGCAGCTGGGGCTGGTCGGCTACGTCAAGGAAACGGAAAAGAGCATCCGGCGCGCCCTCAGCGCCTCCCAGGCCGCGATCCGCAAGGCCCGCAAGGCGGCCTCCAGCGAATCGCCACTCCTGCAGCAGACCCTCGACGAGGTCGAAGAGGCCACCCAGGAGGCCCGCCGCCGGCTCGACGCCGGCGAGTCGCTCAGCGAGATCACCTACCGGGCGCGGCGGCGGGTGGACCAGGCGGTCCAGTCGCTGGTGATGGCCGACGTGTCCGCCCTGCAGGCCGACCTCGAGGAGATCGCCGCGATGTCCCCGGTGGAAGTCGGCGACGCGGGCGTGCCCGTGGTGACCGACGACGCGGTGCAGCGGATGGCGGCCCGTGACTGGTCCCCCCTCGGTGCCATCGAATCCGTCCAGGCGGTGCTGGACGCGTTGTCGGTGGAACGCACCGACGAGGCCCAGCCGGTCATGCCGCTGGCCACCATCTCCGTGACAGAGGACATGGCCACGGCCATGCGGCTCCACGCCATGGGCTGGCAGAGCGTGTACCACCACGAGGTCCTGGCGTACGGGCTGGCACCGGAGGACATCGGCACCATGCTGACCCAGCGGCTTCGCTGGGCCCAGGGCACCATGCAGGTCTTCCTGCGGGAGAACCCGCTGGTCCAGCGGGGGCTCAAGTTCGGCCAGCGGCTGATGTACTTCGCGACCATGTGGACCTACCTCAGCGGCTTCGCCGCCGTCGTCTATTTCGCGGCACCGATCGTCTATCTGCTCTTCGGCATCCTGCCCGTCACCAGCCTGAGCACGGATTTCTTCGTCAGGTTCATCCCGTTCATGGTGGTGAACCAGCTCCTGTTCGCCATTGCCGGGAAGGGCATCCCCACCTGGCGCGGGCAGCAGTACAGCCTCGCCTTGTTCCCGACCTGGATCAAGGCGTGCACGACGGCGGCCCGGAACGTCTGGCTGGGACGCCCCCTCGGCTTCGCCGTCACCCCCAAGGACCGGCAGTCCGGCGGACCGCGGTGGAGCCTGATCCGGCCCCAGATCGCCGTGTCCGTCCTGCTGGTCATCGCGGCGGTTGTTGGGATTGGGCGGCTTGCCGCCGGAATGTCCGAACCGGTCGGCACCCTCGTCAACGTACTCTGGGTGGTGTTTGACCTCGTCGTCATGAGCATCCTGGTCCGGGCCGTCCTGTACCGCGGGTACCCGGCCGTCGAATCCGACGATGAGACCGACAGCAGCACCGAGTCATCCAAAGAAAGGGCCATCCGTGGACCTGAGCTATGAAGTGAAAGACAGCTACGCCGAGATAACGGCCGCCGGCCGGCTCAACATGGTGTCAGCGCCGAAACTGCGGGAACTGGTGGCGGAAGTCGTCGCGGCGGGTACCTCCCGGATTGTGATCAACCTGCAAGAGACTGCCTTCATGGACTCCTCCGGCCTCGGAGCCCTCATCGGATGCCTCAAGGCCGCACGGCAGGCCGGCGGCGACCTCCGGATCGCGGCAGTCCAGCCCCAGGTCCAGATGGTCCTGGGCCTGACCAGCATGGACAAGGTCCTCACGTCCTACCCCTCCGCGGCCGAAGCATTCGGCGATGACTGACGTCCTCGCCCGGCGGACGCTGCGCCAGGCGGCACTTCCGGAAGCCATCGAGGCCGTGCACACCGAGCTGGACGGGCTGTGGGAGGACGCTTCCTTCGTCCCGGACATGGACCGGATGACCTTCGCCACGGCCGTCATCGAAGCTGCCAGCAACGTGGTGCAGCATGCGGTTCCCGAATCCACGTCTCCGGTGGAACTCGGGGTCGACATCAGCGTCACGCCCCTCAGGCTGGAGGCCAGGGTGAGCGCGTTCGGCGCGGCGTGCCCCGACCCCATCGACACCGACCCCGCCATGCCCGACGGCGAGGCGGAATCCGGGCGCGGCCTCGCCCTTATCCGCGCCCTCGTCACCACCGTGACGTTCAGGCGCCAGGACGGGACGAACACCTGGATCCTGTCCAAGTCCCCGCTGAATGACTGAGCGGAATCCTTGGGCAATCCTCGGGATGTCCTGCGCCTTTTTGGCCCCTTTAGCGGGACGGCCGTAGCGGACACTGGAAGTTACGGCTTCCGGTGGGGGCCGGGTACCGTCACGACGCCCCGCCGCACCCGGCGTCCGGCCGAGGAGTTCGATTGAAGCCGATAAGAAGCCTGGCCTGCGTCCTCGCCCTTGTGGTCCTGAGCCTGTCGCTGGCAGCGGTCCCCGCGCAGGCCGCCACCGCGAACATCAGCCTCAGCCCGGCCCAGGGCCCGGCGGGAACCACGGTCACCGTCACCGGCACCGGGTTCCCGAAAAAAAGCGCCGGAACCCTCAACGCCGGCACCAGCTCCGCCGCCTTCAAGGTGAGCGCCTCCGGATACTTCACGGCCGCCGTCGTCATCCCGCAGACGACCCAACCGGTCCTTGACGTCCAGGCCACCGCCGGGACCGTCAGGGCCTCGGCGGCCTTCACCGTCGTCGCCGCCCCTGCACCGCCGCCGCCGCCGGCCATCAGCAGCTCGCCGCTGCGCTTCGGCGTCGGCACCCCGGGCGGAGCGATGGCCTCGGCGGAACTGGACCAGGCCGCGTCCCTCGCCGGCGAGGTGCCGTCCGTCATTCTGTCCTACAAGGACTTCAACCACGCCCCGCCCGTTCCGGAGCTCGACGCCGCCCGCAGCCGCGGCGCCACGACCCTGCTGACGTGGGAGCCCTGGGCCTGGGGCGGCGGAACCGAGCAGCCCGCCTACGCCCTCGACCGCATCACCGCCGGAGACTTCGACCCCTACCTGCGGCAGTGGGGCGCGGCCCTGGCGTCCTGGGGGCACCCCGTGATGCTGCGCTTCGGCCACGAGATGAACGGAAACTGGTACCCGTGGGCCGAGGGCATCAACGGGAACGGACCCGGTGACTACGCCGCCGCGTGGCGGCACGTGCACGACGTCGTCGCCGGCACCGGCGCCACCAACATCACCTGGGTCTGGAACCCCAACGTCCCCTACTGGGGGTCAACACCGCTCGACGGCCTCTACCCCGGACCCGGATACGTGGACGCAGTGGCCCTCGACGGGTACAACTGGGGCACCTCGGCGGCCTGGAGCAGCTGGATCGCCCCGGCGGAGCTCTTCGGCCCGGGGCTCGCCGAACTGAGAGGGCTCGCGCCGGGCAAGCCGGTGCTCATCGCGGAAACCTCGTCCGCGGAACAGGGCGGATCCAAGGCGGACTGGAACACGGCGCTGATCAGCTACCTCGCCGCGCAGGCCGACGTCACGGCCGTGGTCTGGTTCCACTTCAACAAGGAAACCGACTGGCGGATCAACAGCAGCACCGGCTCCGCCACGGCGCTGGCCGCTGCCCTGGCCGCGCGCCCCCGGTAACCGGAGGCCGCTTCCGGCGGGATGCTCTGCACGTTCCGCTGCGCATTCGGACGCGCGCTACGCGGATCCGGGATGCTCTGCACGTTCCGCTCCGCATCCGGACGCACGCTACGCGGATCCGGCGTGCCGCCGTCCGAATCCGCGTCCCGCGCCCGAAACAGGCGCGGAAACAGAGTCCTGGCGGGCACTCCGGTCTGAGGCAGGCAAAGAAAAAGCCTCCGGAACCTGGTGGTTCCGGAGGCTTTTCCAAGGGTGGCAGATGAGGGATTCGAACCCCCGTAGGCGTTGCCAGCTGATTTACAGTCAGCCCCCTTTGGCCGCTCGGGTAATCTGCCGAACTTCAAAAGAAGATCACTCGCGGCCTCCATCGTCAGAACGCCTGTTTCCAGTCCGTTCCGCTTCCAGTAACCGCGGGCAAGACAACTTTACAGAACTTCTGCCGAAGAATCGAATCGGCGCTTTGAGGCCCGAAAAAGCCCGGAAAATCAGGCATCACCGAGGATGCGGCCGGCGAGCTTGGACTCAAACCTCGCCGCCTGCTCCTCCGTGATCTGGTTCAGCTGGATGGCACGGGCCAGATCAGCATGGACGCCGTCCAGCCGCGACGAGGCATCCGCGGCCGGGCTGAAGATGATCGAGGCAGCCAGCGTCGCGGCCGCCACCGAGGTCGCGGCGGTGGCGATACCACCGGCTGCGGCTGCCGTGGAGCGGACGACGTACCGGACGGCTTTGTTCTGCATGAGCTGTACCCTTCGAGCGACTCTTCCAACTTCTGCAACTCTCCTCCCCGAAACTTCGTTCCCGCCCTGACTTAGCTTTGAGCGGACTGTGAACCGGACTGTGAAGGGGCCGCCGCACCGCCGGACTTCACATCAGGGGCATCCGTACTAGGCTGGATTGCAGATACAACGGCCCCTTACCGGGCACCCCCCAACCACCAGGAGGACAGTCATGGCAGGCGAATCCACATTCGACGTCGTCAGCAAGGTCGACAAGCAGGAAGTCGCCAACGCGCTGCACCAGGCGCAGAAGGAACTGGTCCAGCGCTACGACTTCAAGGGAGTCGGCGCCGAGGTCGATTTCAGCGACGAGAAGATCCTCATGAAGGCCAACTCCGAAGAGCGTGTCCTCGCGGTCCTGGACGTGCTGCAGTCCAAGCTCATCCGCCGCGGCATCTCCTTGAAGTCCCTCGAAACGGGCGAGCCCTACCCGTCCGGCAAGGAGTTCCGGCTCGAGGCCACCATCAAGGAGGGCATCGCGCAGGACCTCGCGAAGAAGATCAACAAGCTCATCCGCGACGAGGCCCCCAAGTCCGTCAAGTCGCAGATCCAGGGCGATGAGCTCCGCGTGACCTCCAAATCCCGCGACGACCTGCAGGAGACCATGAACCTGCTGAAGGGCTTCGACGAGGCCGACCTGCAGTTCGTGAACTTCCGCAGCTAGGGTCTCTCCGCGGCGCAGGTTTCCTCACGCTGCGCATATTTCCTGACGCTGCACTGAAGGGCTGGCGCGCCGGTATACCGGTGTCGACAGCCCTTTAGCGCGTCACGGGGCCACTTGCGCGTCGCAGCCCGGTTTCCGCTCCACCCACGACGCCGCATCCACTCCTGTCCGCGGACCCCTGGGACCCAGATCCAGGGCATCCGCCGCGACCGGGTCCGCGCTCCGGGGGCACATTGGCGCGGATACGCCGTCAGCTGAGGCGCCGCCGTCGAAATCCGGGCTCAAAGTGCCCCCGGACGGCTGCACCCCCGGCCGAACCCGCACGGCTACCCGAGCGGCCGGCGCGGGGATGCACCTCGGTCCAGCCCGCCTGCCAGCCGAGCGGCCCCCGGACGGATGCACCCCGGTCAATCTGCCCAGCTACCCGAGCGGCCGGCCTGCCATCCGCTCCAGCCGGCCGATCCGCTCGCCCATCGGCGGGTGCGTGGAGAACATCTTCGCGACGCCGCCAGCGCGGAACGGGTTCGCGATCATCAGGTGCGAGGCGTTGACCAGCCGCTGGTCCTGCGGCAGCGGCGCGAGCTGCACGCCCTGCTCAATCTTGCGCAGGGCCGAGGCGAGCGCCAGCGGGTCCCCCGTGAGCTTGGAACCGTCCTCGTCGGCGTCGAACTCCCGGGTTCGGGAGATGGCCATCTGGATCAGCGAGGCGGCAAACGGGGCCAGCAGCGCCATCGCGATCGCGGCGATCGGATTGGCGTTGCGCCGGTCCCCTCCGCCGCCGAAAATCAGGAACATCTGCGCCACCGACGTGATCACACCGGCGACGGCGGCGGCCACCGAGGCGGTCAGGATGTCCCGGTTGTAGACGTGCATAAGCTCGTGGCCCAGCACGCCGCGCAGTTCCCGGGCGTCGAGCATCCGGAGAATGCCCTCGGTGCAGCACACCGCGGCGTTTTGCGGGTTCCGTCCGGTGGCGAACGCGTTCGGGGCCATCGTTGGCGAGAGGTAGATCCGCGGCATCGGCTGCTGCGCCTCGGCGGAGAGCTCCCGGACAATCTGGTAGAGCTGGGGCGCCTGTGCCTCCGTCACGGGATAGGCCTGCATGGCCCGGATCGCGAGTTTGTCACTGTTCCAGTAGCCGTAGGCCGTCGTCGCGACGCCTACCAGCGCCATAATCCAGATCGGGGCGGCGCTGCGCATGCTGGAGGCCATCAGCGCGCCAAGCCCCAGCAGCACCGCCCACAGCACACCGAAAAGGGCCGCGGTCTTCAGTCCGTTGTGATGCTGATGCACGATTCCTCCCGAAGTCGTCCCAATATCGACCCGCACAAGAAAAACGTCCCGCTAGGGCACCGGGTTCCGCGCGTCGTACTTCAGGAAGCCCGACTGCCAGTGCGCCACGGCCCAGGCCACCGCGATGCACAGCAGGCCGCCCAAAAGCAGGACCCAGCCTTCACTCAAAATTTTAGTCCCACCACCGGCCAGCATGTCCCCCACCCGGGGTCCGCCGGCCACCACCACAATGAAGACGCCCTGCAGCCGGCCGCGCAGGTGGTCCGGCGTGGAGGCCTGCAGGATGGTCGTGCGGAAGACGGCGCTGACGGAGTCGGCGATGCCGGCAAGCCCGCAGCACAGGGCCGCGGGCAGCAGCCACCACGTCACGCCGCCGGCGCCGGAGTCCCCGGCGAGGACGACGACGAGGCCGAAGCCGGCAACCGAGGCGCCCCAGCCCATCACGGACCAGACGACGGCGGCCCCCTGCCGCCGCACCGCCCCGAGCGGGCCGGAGAAGAGACCGGCCAGGAACGCACCGACCGCGGTGGAGGCCAGCAGGATCCCCACCGTGGCCTCGCCGCCGCCGATCATCACGGCGCCGATCGCGGGCAGCAGCGCCCGGGGCTGCGCGAAGATCATGGCGACGAGGTCGATGATGAAGGTCATCCGCAGGTTGGGGCGGGTGCCCAGGAAACGGAAGCCCTCGACGACGGACCGCAGCCCCGCGGGCCGCGCATGCTCCCCCGGCGGCATGGCCGGCAGCCTGAACAGAGCCCACAAGGCGAAGGCGAAGGTGGCGACGTCGATCGTGTAGGTCCAGGCGAAGCCGACCGTGGCCACCAGCAGCCCGGCCAGCAGCGGCCCGGCGGTCAGGGTGAGGCCGAAACTGATCATGCTCAGCGCGTTGGCGGCCGGCAGGAGCTCCTTGCGCACCAGCAGCGGGATGATGGCGCTGCGGGCCGGCTGGTTGATGGCCTGGGCGCCGCTCTGCACCGCCACCAGGGCGTACAGCACCCAGATGTTCCCCAGCTGCAGCCAGGCCTGCAGGGCCAGGCAGGCGGTGGTCAGCCACAGCACCGAGGAGGCCAGCAGCGCCACCGTGCGGCGGTCGTGGGCGTCCGCGATCGATCCGCCCAGCAGCCCGCCGAAAACCAGCGGGACGAGGGCAAAGATGCTCAGCAGTCCCACGTAGAGGCTGTCCTGGGTGAGCCGGTAGACCTCCAGACTCACGGCCACGAGGGTCAGCTGGCTCCCGAGGGCTGCGACGGTGGATCCCAACCATAGGCGGCGGAACGCCGGACTCTCGCGCAAGGGCGTGATGTCCGCCAGATATTTCCCCACCCGGACACTCTAGTGGCGCCGGAGCGGCAGGCCGGCGCACCCGGTGCCCGACGCGCAGCCTGGCCGCCGCCGCCCCCGGAGCCCCCAGAGCCCCCGGGGCCGCCGGCGACGCCAAAGCCGGAGCGGCGTCATAGGCGCGCCTTATTATGATCGACTCATAATAGGTGCTTGAATGGGGGCATGACGGATTCGGCGGGCACCCACGAGGCATGGGCTGCCGCCCTGCGCGCCCACGGCCGCCGGGTGACCAAACAGCGGCTGGCCGTGCTCACCGCCGTCGAACACCACCCGCACTCCCCGGCCGAGCACATTCTCGCCGCCGCCCGCCAGGACCTCCCCGAGCTGACCGCACAGTCCGTCTACGTGGTCCTGGGCGACCTCACCGACCTGCAGATGCTGCGCCGCTTCGAGCCCCCGCACTCCCCCGCCCTGTACGAGACGCGGGTGGGCGACAACCACCACCACGCCGTCTGCATCAGCTGCGGCCGCGTGGAGGACGTCGAATGCGCCGTCGGGCATGCGCCGTGCCTGACGCCGAGCTGGGACGAAAACGCCAGTCCGATGACCATCCAGATCGCCGATGTGCTGTACCAGGGCATCTGCCAGGACTGCCAGCGGACCCAACAACTTCCCTCCGAACGTAAATAAGTACAACCAAGAAATAGGAGAACGATGACTCAGAACATCTCTGCGCCCGCCGTGTCCACAACACAGACCGGTGCCCCGGTCACATCCGATGCCCACTCGAAATCCGTCGGTGCTGACGGCGCGATCATCCTCACCGATCACTACCTGATCGAGAAGCTCGCGCAGTTCAACCGCGAGCGTGTGCCGGAGCGCGTGGTGCACGCCAAGGGCGGCGGCGCGTTCGGTACCTTCACCACCACCGAGGACGTCTCGAAGTACACCAAGGCCGCACTGTTCCAGCCGGGCACCGAGACCGAGATGCTCATCCGCTTCTCCTCCGTCGCCGGCGAGGCAGGCTCCCCCGACACCTGGCGCGACCCCCGCGGTTTCGCCGTGAAGTTCTACACCACCGAGGGCAACTACGACCTCGTGGGCAACAACACCCCGGTGTTCTTCATCCGCGACGGCATCAAGTTCCCGGACTTCATCCACTCGCAGAAGCGCCTCCCGGGCACCCACCTGCGCGACGCCGACATGCAGTGGGACTTCTGGACCCTCTCCCCCGAGTCCGCGCACCAGGTCACCTGGCTGATGGGCGACCGCGGCCTCCCGGCCTCCTGGCGTGAAATGCAGGGCTACGGCTCGCACACCTACCAGTGGATCAACGCCGAGGGCGAGCGCTTCTGGGTCAAGTACCACTTCCGCTCCAACCAGGGCGTCAACTCCATGACCGGGGACGCGGCCGAGGCCCTGGCCGGCGCCGACGGCGACTTCTACATCCGCGACCTGCAGGAGAACATTGCCGCCGGCAACTTCCCCTCCTGGGACCTGCACGTCCAGGTCATGCCGTACGAGGATGCCAAGACCTACCGGTTCAACCCGTTCGACCTCACCAAGGTGTGGCCGCACGCGGACTACCCGCTGATCAAGGTCGGCACCATGGAGCTGAACCGGAACCCGGAGAACTACTTCGCGCAGATCGAGCAGGCCGCCTTCGCGCCGTCGAACTTCGTGCCGGGCATCGCCGCGTCGCCGGACAAGATGCTGCAGGCCCGCATCTTCTCCTACGCCGATGCGCACCGCTACCGCGTGGGCACCAACCACGCCCAGCTGCCGGTCAACCTGCCCAAGAACCAGGTCAACAACTACAGCCAGGACGGCCAGGGCCGGTACCTCTTCAACGCCCCGTCCGTTCCGGTCTACGCACCGAACTCCCTCGGCGGCCCGGCTGCCGTGGAGCCGCTGAACCCGGCCGGCGGCTGGGAGAACGACGGTGAGCTCACGCACTCCGCGCACTCCCTGCACGCCGAGGACGGCGACTTCGGCCAGGCCGGCACGCTGTACCGCGAAGTGTTCGACGACGGCGCCAAGGCCCGCCTGCTGGACACCGTCACCGGTGCCGTCAGCGGCGTCAAGAACGCCGAGATCAAGGAACGCGCCATCCAGTACTGGACCAACGTCGACGCCGAGTTCGGCGCCAAGCTGCGCGCCAACCTGGGCGCCGGCCAGGTCGAGTCCGACGCCGAGGCCGCCAACAAGGTCTGATCGTCCCGCTCAAGGCACCAAGAAAGCACCCCGCCACGCGGACCTGAACCGGTCCGCGTGGCGGGGTGCTTTTTGTTGGTGACGTTACGGGCGTGACCGTCTAGGCGACATCCGCGCCCGAGGCGGCTGCCGGCGTCGGGCCTGCGGACGGTGTTCCCGCCGCGGCCGGGCGGTCGCCCTTCTTGGCGAGCTGGATCTGCTCGTAGACGTGGTGGCGCAGTTCGGTGAAGCGCGGCAGGGACCGGGTCTCCAGCTGGTCGCGCTCCTCGGGCAGGTCGACGGCGATGTCCTCCTGGATCACCGTCGGGGAGCTGGAGAGGATGATGACCCGCTCGCCGAGGTACACGGATTCGTCGATGTCGTGGGTGACGAACAGGATCGTGATGCCCAGCTTCTTCCACACGGTGCGGATCAGGTCCTCCAGGTCCGCCCGGGTCTGGGCGTCCACGGCCGCAAACGGCTCGTCCATCAGCAGGACCTCGGGCTGGTACGCGATGGCGCGGGCGATCGCCACGCGCTGCTGCATGCCGCCGGAGAGCTGCCACGGGTAGGACCGCGGGACGTGGGACAGGCCCACCGCTTCGAGGGCCTCATCCACGAGCCGGTCACGTTCGGCCCGCGGGACTCCCTGGTTTTTCAGCGGCAGTTCCACGTTGTCCCGGACCCGCATCCACGGGAAGAGCGAGCGTCCGTATTCCTGGAACACCACGGCCATCTTCTTCGGCGGACCGGAAACGCGCTTGCCGTTCAGGAGGACTTCGCCCTCGGTCGGGGCCATCAGCCCGGAGATGCACTTGAGCAGCGTGGTCTTCCCGGACCCGGAGGGCCCCACCAGGCACGCCAGTTCCCCCGCGCGCAGATCGAAGGTGAGGTTCCGCACGGCCTCCACGTCGCCGCCGTCGGTCTGGTACACCTTCTTCAGCCCGCGGACGGAGAGCATCGCTTCCGGGGCCGCTTGCGTTGGGTCAGGCTGCATTTTCTACCTCTTTCTGGCCGTGGTACCAGCGCAGGATGTTCCGCTCGGCCCACTGGAAGATGAATGACATGCCCACACCCAGCAGCCCGAGCACCACAATGCCGGACCACATCTCCGGGATGGAGAAGGATCGCTGGAACTGGACGATGGCGAAGCCCAGTCCCGAGGACGAGGCAAACATTTCGGAAATGACCATCAGGATCAGCCCGAGGGACATCGACTGGCGCACGCCGGCCATGATCTGCGGGCTGGCGGACGGCAGCACCAGGTAGCGGACGCGGGCCCAGCCGTCGATGCCGTAGGTGTGGGCGGAGTCGGAGAGCACCGGGTCGACGGCGCGGACGCCCTCGATGGTGTTCAGCAGCACCGGCCAGATGCAGCCGGAGATGATGACGACGACCTTCATGGTGTCGGTGATGCCCATGAGCAGCATCAGGACCGGCACCAGGACCGGAGGCGGGATGGCGCGGAAGAACTCCAGCGTCGGTTCCAGCAGCGCCCGGAGCCATCTGACCGATCCGATCAGGACGCCGCCGACGACGCCGATGACGATGGCCACGAGGACGCCCACCGCGAGCCGGCCGATGCTGGGCAGCACATCCGTGAAGATACGCTCGCCGAACCAGACCTCGGCGAAGGTTTCGACGAGGCTGGCCGGGGTGGGAACGAAGAAGTTTTCCGTCTCCAGGGTGGCGGCCCACCAGATCAGGATCAGGATCACCGGCAGGCCCAGGAGGTAGCCGAGATTCTTCAGGGTTTTCATACGAACACCTCGGAACGGACCGACGAGTGCCAGGACAGGGTCTTCTTTTCGATGAAGCGCATCAGCATGTTGATCAGCACGCCGATCAGGCCGGTGGCGAGCACCAGGGCGTACATGCCCGAGATCGCTCCGCCGGACTGGGCCAGGGCGATCTCGCGGCCGAGCCCCGGGGAGCCGATCACCAGTTCCGCGGTGATGGCCAGGACCAGCGCCACCGCGGCGGCGAGCCGCACCCCGGTCATCAGGTAGGGCAGGGTGGTGGGAAAGACGACGTAGCGGATCCGGGCCATCCTGCCCAGGCCGTACGTCCTGGCCGTGTTGTTGGCGACCATGTCGACGTCGGCCACGCCGTAGAGCACCTGGATCAGGACCTGCCAGAAGGCGGCGTACACGATCAGCAGCAGCGACGACTCGATCTTCACACCGAACATCAGCACGGCCAGCGGGATCAGCGCGACCGACGGGATCGGGCGCAGGAATTCAATCGTGGAGTTGGTGGCCTTGCGCAGGAAGTTGCTGGAGCCGATGATGAAGCCGAGCACGACGGCGGCTGCCACGGCCATCAGCAGGCCCAGGAACCAGGCCTTCATGGTCTCGCCCACGGCGACCCAGAAGGCCGTGAGCCCAAAATCGACGATCAGCGCGGCAATGACCTCGCTGGCGGGCGGCAAATAGTTGGGGTCGACGAGGCCGAGCCGGGGAATGAGTTCCCAGGTGAGCAGGAATCCGAGGATCCCCGCGAGGCCGAGCAGCTGCTTGGTTGGCATCTTGCGGACCTGCCGGTGCTGCCGCTCCACGCTGGGAGCGGCAGCACCGGAGGCCAGGGTCTTTGAACTCACGGGAGGAGTTCGTCTGCGTTCGGAGCCTTGGTCAGCGTGCCGTACTTGGCGGCGGCGTCGCCGAGGGTCTTGAACGCGTCCTGGTTGAATTCGACCCGGTACCGCGGCAGCACGATCGCGGCCCGGGCGGCCTCGTCGATCTTGGTGTAGGTGCCCACGATGGCGCGGACCTCCTCCGGGTGCTGCTGCGCGTATTCGAGCGACTTGTTCATGGCGCGGGTGAACTTCTGCGTGAGCTCGGCCTTGCCCTGGATGGTCTCCGCCTTGGTGAAGTAGCCGGCGATGTCCAGCTCCGGGTGCATCTCGACGAAGTTCCAGGACACCACCTTGCCGCCCTCAGCCACCGCCTTGGACAGGAAGGGCTCGAGGATCCAGGCGGCCTCCACCTGCTTGTTGGCCAGGGCCGCCGGGGCGTCCGGGAAGGCCACCTCAACGAACTTCACGCTGTTGGGGTCTCCGCCGTCCTTTTCGATGACGGACTTGATTGTGGTGTCGCCGATGTTGGAGAGGTTGTTCACCGAGACGGTCTTGCCGGCGAGGTCCTTCGCGGACTGGATGCTCGATCCGGCCGGGACAACGACGCCGCCGATGTCCTTGCCGATCTCACCGGTGGTGGAGGCACCGTTGGCGACGAACTTCAGGTCAAGGCCCTTGTCCTTGGCGACCATGACCGAGATGAGGTTGGAGAAGGCGAAGTCGAAGCTGCCGCTGACGATGCCGGGGACGATCGCCGCTCCGCCCGTTGCGGTCTGGATGTCCAGCTGGAGTCCCTCCTCCTTGAAGAAGCCCTGCTTGTCGCCGAGGTAGATGGGGGCGCAGTCGACGATCGGAATGACACCGACGCTGACCTTGGTCAGGCTCGAATCTCCGCCGCCGGTGGCGGCGCCGCCTCCCGTGGAACTGGGCGAGCCACTTCCGCAGGCCGACAGTCCCAGAACGGATGCGGCTGCCAAGACGGCAATAAAACGACGTTTCATGTTCACTCCTATGTGCCCATTGGCATGGGAGTGACTAGCCCCCAGCCCCAAATGTTCGCTATTCGAACAGACGTTCAAATTAAGTCTGATCTAAACCTCAGGTGAGGTCAACCACAACCGGCTCATTGTTACAGCTCTGAGACGGGTGCGTCCACGGGATGTGAGGGCGAGACCCTCGGCGCCTCACCTTTACCGCGGCGGGGTGTCCTCGACTTTCCACATATGGCTGGCGCCGCTCGCGGTGAGGCACGCCATTTCCCTAGGATGCAGACATGACCCCATTTTCAGGCATCCCGGACGCCGCCTTCGAGTTCTACGCGGAACTCGAACACAACAACAACCGTGGCTGGTGGCTGGAACACAAATCCACCTACGACTCCGCGGTCAAGGATCCCTTGACCGGGCTGCTGGAAAAGCTGGAGCCGGAGTTCGGCGAAGCCAGGCTGTTCCGGCCCCACCGGGACATCCGGTTTTCCCCGGACAAATCGCCTTACAAAACGGCCCAGGGAGCCCTTGCCGCCGTTGCCGAGGGAACGGGGTACTACATTCAACTCGACGCCGACGGCCTCCTCATTGGCGGTGGATACCACACGCACACACCTGCCCAGCTGGCCCGCTTCCGCAGTGCGGTGGACGCCCCCTCCAGCGGAGGAGTCCTGCAGCAGATCGTCGCGCACGTCGCGGCGCTGGGCTTCACCGTGGAGGGTGAGACCCTGAAGACGGTTCCGCGGGGGTTCGCCAAGGACCATCCCCGCGCGGACCTGCTGAAGCACAAGTCCCTCGCCGCCGGCATGCACGTGGGACGGCCGGACTGGATCTCAACGCCGGGCGCGGCCCGGGAGGTGGCCCGGCGCTGGGAGGACCTGCGGCCGCTGGTGGAGTGGATCGGGCGCTACGCCGCGCCCTGAGCACGTCGGACGGGGCCTGAGCGACGTCGGACGGGGCCGGATGTGCCGGTTCGGATCTGCCGTGTCGGCTGGGCCGGTCAGATGTGTTCGCCGTCGGTGGCGAGCCGCCGGTCCAGGTTGTTGAAGAAAACCAGCAGCATCAGGTCAAAGGCCTGGCTGGCTTCCTCGGGCTGGTTGTTCACGACGAAGTCGAACTGCAGCCCGTAGAACGCGGCGGTGAAGAGCCGGGCGTCGGTGTCGGCGAACTCCTCGCGGATGCCCTGGAGCATCAGCCAGTCCCGTGCTTTCTCGTGCAGCATCCTGAAATGTTCCTGCGCCGTTCCGCGGGGTTGATCCGCCACGATGTCCTGCGCGGTCGCCTCGAATTCCAGCCGGGCCAGGTGCCGGTTGCGCTGCGCCATGGTCCAGCGCCAGGACTCCAGCAGGAACGCCCGCCAGGCGTCCCGGTCGATGTCCCGCACGTCCGTGGCCCGGATGCTGTCCAGCCGGGACTCGATGGTGCGGATGATCTCGTTCACCAGCTCCTCGCGGTGGCCAAAATGGTAGACGAGCACATAGCTGCTGACCCCCAGGCCCTCGGCCAGGCTCCGGAAGGTGAGCTCCGCGAGGGTCTTGTCCATGAGGTAGTCCAGAATGGCGGCCAACAGCTCTGTTTTGCGTTCCGGTCGTGCTGGGCGGGCCATGGTTCCATCATAGGGAGCGGGCCGTTAACGCAGCAGTCGCCGGGAGTGCCCGTTCGCCGGAAGGTTCCGGCGAACGGGCACTGCTCCGGCGACTGCGCTCTATCGGGAGGGGCGACGGCTCCCTATTTTGCGCCGGCCCCGGCCTTGGCCGTGGCTTTGGCGTCGGCGACGGCAGCGCTCTTGTCGGCGGTGCCGTTGACGGAGGCCCTGGCCTCGGCGAACTTCTCGTTCAGCCGGGAGTGGCGCTGGCCGTAGGAGAAATAGATGACGACGCCGATCACGAGCCAGACGGCGAAGAAGATCCAGGTCTCCACGGCCAGGTTGGTCATGAGGTACAGGCACAGGACGGCGGAGACGATCGGGAGCACCTTGCCGAACGGCACCCGGAACGCGGGCTTGAGGTCCGGGCGCTTCTTGCGCAGCACCAGGACACCGATGCTGACGGTCACGAACGCGGAGAGCGTGCCGATGTTGATCATTTCCTCGAGCAGGTCCACGTTGGTCAGTCCGGCGACCACCGCCACGCCGGCGCCGCAGATGATCTGGAGCCGGACCGGCGTCGCACGGATGGTGCTGGTCTTGGACAGCGAGCGCGGCAGCAGTCCGTCGCGGCTCATCGCCAGCACCACGCGGGAGAGGCCCATCAGCAGCACCATGATCACGGTGGTCAGGCCCACGAGCGAGCCGAAGGCGATGACCTTGGCGGCGTCGGTGTTGCCCACCGCCTCGAACGCCGTGGTGAGGGTGGGGTTCTCGGCCTCGGCCAGCTCGGTGTAGGACACCATGCCGGTCAGCGCCAGGGACACCAGGATGTAGAGCACGGTGACGACGGCGAGGCCGCCGAAGATGCCGCGGGGCAGCGTCTTCTGCGGGTTCTTGACCTCCTCCGCGGAGGTGGCGACGACGTCGAACCCGATGAAGGCGAAGAAGACCAGGGCGGCGCCGGCGAAGATGCCCAGCGTGCCGTACTGCGCCGGGGCGGCACCGGTGAGGAAGCCGAAGAAGGACTGCTTCATGACGTCGGCGGCGCCGGTGCCGCCGGTCGGCTCGGAGGCCGGGACGAACGGGGCGTAGTTCTCGAATTTCACGTAACTGAAGCCCACCACGATGACAAAGAGCACGACGCCGATCTTGATCAGCGTGAAGATGTTGCCGACGCGGGCGGACAGCTTCGTCCCCAGCACCAGCAGCACGGTGAACACGGCGACGATCAGGAAGGCGCCCCAGTACAGGTCCACGCCGCCGAGGGAGATCGACGGCGGGATGTCGACGCCCATGAGCGCGAAGACCTTGCTGAGGTAGATGCCCCAGTACTTGGCGATCACCGCACCGGCCGTGAACAGCTCGAGGATGAGGTTCCAGCCGATGATCCAGGCCAGCAACTCACCCATGGTGGCGTAGGTGAAGACATAGGCGAAGCCGGCCACGGGGATGGCCGTGGCGAACTCGGCGTAGCACATGATGGCCAGCGCACAGGTGACGGCGGCAATGGCGAAGGAGAGGGTGACGGCCGGGCCGGCGAAGTTTGCTGCAGCCTTGGCGCCCACCGAGAAGATGCCGGCGCCGACGGCAACGGCGACACCCATGATCATCAGGTCCCAGGAGCTCAGCGAGCGCTTGAGCTGGCGTCCGGGTTCATCGGCGTCCGACATGGACTGCTCGATTGATTTGGTCCGGAAGAGGTTCATAGAAAAGTCCACAATCTCGGTAGCTTGTTTGGAAACAGACCTATTAAGAGTAGTGTCCATCCACTGGACGGCCATTTTAATCCCACATGGTGAGACGCAAAAGCGGGCCGTGCAGGTTTCCCTGCACGGCCCGCCGGCGCGTGGTGCGTACCTCTTTAGACCGGCCAGTCCATCAGTTTCGACCGGATCAGGAACCGTTTGCCCTCGGGCGCCTCGACCGAGAAGCCGCTCCCCCGGCCCGGCACCACATCCACGGTCAGGTGGGTGTGGCTCCAGTAGTTGAACTGCTCCTTCGACATCCAGAACTCAATCGTCTGCGGCTGCACACCGTCGGAAATGTCGAACAGGCCCAGCTGCACATCCGAATCCCCGGTGATGAACTCCCCCGCGGGATAGCACATCGGCGAGGACCCGTCGCAGCAGCCGCCGGACTGGTGGAACATCAGCGGCCCGTGCTGGAGCCACATCTTGCGCAGCAGTTCCACGGCCACAGGGGTGAGCGCCACCCGGGAGAAGTCCTCCCCGGGAAGGGTGACGGCGGCGTCGAGCTTTGTCGGTGGTGGCATCAGAGTCCTTTCCTGATCAGTACTTGATGACCACGCGGCCGTCGATCTTGGCGTGCTTCATCTCGTCGAGGACGGCGTTGACGTCGGAGAGCTCGCGGGTGGAGACCGTGGGGTGGATCTTGCCCTCGGCGTAGAACTCCAGCGCCTCCTGCAGGTCCTGGCGGGTTCCCACAATGGAGCCGCGGACGGTCAGGCCCTTGAGCACAATCTCGAAGATCGGTGCCGGAAAGTCTCCCGGCGGCAGGCCGTTGAACACAATCGTTCCGCCGCGGCGGGCCATCCCGATCGCCTGTCCGAACGCTGACGGGTGCACCGCCGTGACCAGGACTCCATGGCAACCTCCGGTTTCGCGCTGAATGACTTCGGCGGGATCATCGTGCAGGGCATTGACGGTCAGTTCCGCACCGTGTTTCTTGGCCAGGGCGAGCTTGTCATCGGCGATGTCCACCGCGGCAACGCGCAGGCCCATGGCAACCGCGTACTGGACGGCGATGTGGCCGAGGCCGCCGATGCCCGAAATCGTGACCCACTGGCCGGGGCGGGCCTCGGTCATTTTGAGGCCCTTGTAGACGGTCACTCCGGCGCAGAGCACCGGGGCCACCTCGACGGGGTCCGAGCCGGCCGGGATCCGGGCCGCGAAGCGCGTGTCCACCAGCATGTACTCGCCGAAGGAGCCGTCAACGCTGTAGCCGGCGTTCTGCTGCGCCTCGCACAGGGTCTCCCAGCCGGTGCGGCAGTACTGGCAGTCGCCGCAGGCGGACCAGAGCCAGGCGTTGCCGACCATGTCGCCGACGGCCAGGTCGGTGACGCCCTCACCGAGGGCCACCACTTCGCCGACGCCTTCGTGGCCCGGGATGAACGGCGGGCTCGGCTTGACCGGCCAGTCGCCTTCGGCGGCATGGAGGTCGGTGTGGCAGACGCCGGTGGTCAGCACCTTCACGAGCGCCTGGCCGCGGCCCGGCGTCGGCACGGGCACGGTCTGGATCTGCAGGTCCTTGCCGAATTCTGTTACTACTGCGGCTTGCATTGTCGTCGTCGTCGTTGTCGTCGTCATAGCGAAATCCTTGCGTCGTCAAGCGTGGGTGCAGCTAGGGGGCGTGTGCACGGCGTCCTTCCGGGTGGGTGCACACGTGGTGCGGGCGGGGCGGATCTTTCCGATCCGCCCCGCCCGGGATCGTTGCGGCTTAGAAGAAGCCGAGCTTGTTCTCGTTGTAGCTGACCAGGAGGTTCTTGGTCTGCTGGTAGTGGTCCAGCATCATCGAATGGTTCTCGCGGCCGATGCCGGAGGACTTGTAGCCGCCGAAGGCAGCGCCCGCCGGGTAGGCGTGGTAGTTGTTCACCCACACGCGTCCGGCCTGGATCTCGCGGCCGGCGCGGTAGGCGACGTTGCCGTTGCGGGACCAGACGCCGGCGCCGAGGCCGTAGAGGGTGTCGTTGGCGATGCCCATGGCGTCGTTGTAGTCGCTGAAGCGGGTCACGGACACGACCGGGCCGAAGATTTCCTCCTGGAAGATCCGCATCTTGTTGTGGCCTTCGAAGATGGTCGGCTGCACGTAGTAGCCGCTCGCCAGGTCGCCGGGCATCTCGGCCCGGGCGCCGCCGGTGAGGATCTTGGCGCCCTCCTGCTTGCCGATGTCGATGTAGGAGAGGATCTTTTCCAGCTGGTCGTTGGAGGCCTGGGCGCCGAGCTGGGTGTCGGTGTCCAGCGGGTTGCCCTGGATGATCTTCTCGACGCGCTTCACGGCGTCGGCCATGAACGAATCGTAGATGTCTTCCTGGACCAGGGCGCGGGAGGGGCAGGTGCAGACTTCGCCCTGGTTGAAGGCGAAGAGGGTGAAGCCTTCCTGTGCCTTGTCGTAGAACGCGTCGTTCGTGTCGGCCACGTCGTTGAAGAAGATGTTGGGGCTCTTGCCGCCCAGTTCCAGGGTGACCGGGATCAGGTTCTGGCTGGCGTACTGGCTGATCAGGCGGCCGGTGGAGGTCTCGCCCGTGAACGCGATCTTCCGGATCCGGGGGCTGGAGGCCAGCGGCTTGCCGGCCTCGACGCCGAAGCCGTTGACGACGTTGAGGACGCCGGCCGGGAGCAGGTCGCCGATGAGTTCCATCAGGACCAGGATCGAGGACGGGGTCTGCTCGGCCGGCTTCAGGACGACGGCGTTGCCGGCGGCGAGGGCCGGGGCGAGCTTCCAGACGGCCATCAGGATCGGGAAGTTCCAGGGGATGATCTGGCCGACGACGCCGAGCGGCTCGTGGTAGTGGTAGGCCGTGGTGTCGTCGTCGAGCTGGGACAGCCGGCCTTCCTGGGCGCGGACGGCGGAGGCGAAGTAGCGGAAGTGGTCGGCGGCGAGCGGGATGTCCGCGTTGAGGGTCTCGCGGATCGGCTTGCCGTTGTCCCAGGACTCGGCGACGGCGAGCATCTCAAGGTTCTCGTCGATCCGGTCCGCGATCTTGTTCAGGATGGCGGCGCGCTCGGCGACGGAGGTCTTGCCCCAGGAGGGCGCAATCTTGTGGGCGGCGTCCAGCGCCAGTTCAATGTCCTCGGCGGTGCCGCGGGCGACCTCACAGAAGACCTTGCCGGTGACGGGAGTGATGTTTTCGAAGTACTGGCCCTTGACCGGGGCGACCCACTCGCCGCCGATCCAGTTCTCGTAGCGGTCCTTGAAGGTGACCTTCGAGCCCTCGGTGCCGGGCTGTGCGTAAACAGTCATTGCTAGCTCCTTTGCTGTGCAAGATAGTGGCGCCCAGTTGTCGGCGCCACCGTTGTGTTCAGCGTAGGAGCAGGAAGGTTGCAGTCAGGTTGCAACCACGTGACCCGGGTCACTTCGGTGTCGGGCGCGGGCCGCGCGTCTAGCCCCCTTGCGCTATCACTTACGGCTGCTAAACCGGCCGAAACGGCCATTTCAAGGACCATATCTGATAGCTCAACCGGGGGTCAGGCGCTGAGTTCCGCCTCGAGCCGTTCCAGGTCCGCGACGATCGCGGCGCGCTTGGGTGAGCGCGGCGGCAGCAGTTTCAGCGCCGCGAGCCGGACCTCGACGTCGTCCCTCGCCTCGGGCAGCTCGGCGTACCTCAGGAGCGTCTCGGCGCTGCCGTCCGTCAGCACCGCGTCGCGGAGCAGGGAGGAGACCCGGGACCGCAGCTCGGCGATGCCGGGGGCCTCCGAGCGGGGCAGGACCGCGCCGCGGTAGATCTCCAGCGCGATCCGGTGGGCGCCGCGCTGCAGGCAGTTCAGCACCTGGCCGGAGTCCGGCACCAGGTCCAGCGGCAGCCGGTAGGGCCGTGATTCCGGAACGGCGGGCGGGTTGAGCTGCTGGAGGACCTTGCGCAGCCGGACCATCTCGGCCCGCAGGGTCATGGTGGACGCGTCCCCCGGGTACAGCAGGGCACACAGCTCCTCTGCGTTGAGCCCCTCGGGGTGGGTGCTGAGCAGCGCCAGGATTTCGCTGTGCCGGGCGGACAGCGCCACGGTGCGCCCGTCGATGCTGAGCAGCGCCTGGTCCCGGCCGAGGAGCTGGAGGCTGTTGCGGTACAGGCTGCCGGCCGAGCCGCCTGTTCCGGAGGCGCCGCTGTCCCGGCCCGTCCCGGACGTGGCGGCGCCCCGCCGTCGGGCCGGCGAGGACTGTTTGGCGGCCGCGAGCTGGAGCCGCTCGACGCGGAGGTGCGCCTGGGCGGCGGCCACCGTGGCCTCGACCAGAGACAGGGTGTGCGGCGCGACGGCGGACTCGGTGCCGGTGATGTCCACAACGCCCAGCACGGCCCCGGAATCCGGATCGTGGAACGGCACGGCCGTGCAGCTCCAAGGGTGGACGGAGCGTTTGTAGTGTTCGGCCCCGGAGATCTGGATGCCGCGGCCCAGGGCCAGGGCGGTGCCGGGGGCGCTGGTGCCCACGGTCGCCTCGGACCAGTCGGCCCCGGGAACGAACATCATGCCCTCGGCCCGGCGCCGCATTTCGGCGTCGCCTTCGACCCAGAGCAGCCGGCCCACTTCGTCGCCCACGGCCACCAGCATGCCGCTGTCGTGGCTGGGCAGAACCAGGAGTTTGTGGATGACCGGCATGATGGCGGCCAAGGGGTGCTGGCGCCGGTACTCTTCAAGTTCTTCGCTGTCCATCGCCAGCGGGGCCTCGGGGTTGTCCGGGTTGGCGTGCAACTGGGCCGAGCGCCGCCACGACTCCTGGATCAGGCTGCTGAGGCCGGGCAGCTGCAGATCGGCCGGGAATACGAGCCCCTGGGAGTCCAGCTGCTCGTGGCCGGCGCTGGCATACTGCTGGCGCAGCGCTGCGGGAACTCCGCCGGCCGGCGGGAACAGCGCTGCCGGATGGATCGGATTCCTCATTGAACTCCCACCGGACGGGCACGACGGCGTGCCGGAGGCAGCCATGTCCGGTCAAGTGTACGGGGCGCACCCCCAGCCCGCCAGAGCTCCCGCCGGCCGGGCAGGTTGGAGGGTTGGCTGCGCGGGAGCGCGCGTTCCACGCTGCGCCATCAGTTCCACGACGCGCCATCTTTTCCCCGACGCGCCTAAGCGCTGTCGACGCCGGTGCATCGGCGCGCCGGCGTTTTCGCACAGCGCCGGAATGCAGGCGCAGCGTCAGGCCGGCCTGCGGCGCCGGGCGGGAAGCCTAACCGCGGGAGATCCGCACCATGTCCTCGCGGGGAACCACCTTGATGCGTTCCCGCACGATGCCGTCGGCGTCCCCGGAGGCGGACCACTCGGCGCCGAGGGCCAGCTCGTGGGCGTCGAGCCGGTTCCAGCCCTCCCAGGTGGTGTATTCGATCCCGCGCTCCTCGAGGAGGTCGATGATCGCCTGCGGGTTCGGGTTCTGCGCCGGGGGCAGGCTCAGCCGGTCCTCGAGCAGGAAGCCGATGGTCTCCAGCGCGTCGCCCTTGGTGTGGCCGATCAGGCCGACCGGGCCGCGCTTGATCCAGCCCGTCGCGTAGATGCCGGGAACGGGGTTGCCCTCGGCGTCGAGCACCCGGCCGCCCTCGTTGGGGATGACGCCGCGGCGGGCATCGTATGCCAGTTCGTCCAGCGGCGAGCCGTGGTAGCCGATCGCGCGGTACACGGCCTGGACCGGGTAGTCGAGGTACTCCCCCGTGCCCTTGACGTTGCCGGTGCCGTCAAGCTGCATCCGCTCGAACTTGATGCCGGTGACCTTGCCGGGGTGGGCGGCGTCGCCTGCTGTTCCATAGATTTCCACCGGGTTGTGCAGGAAGTGCAGGTGCAGCCGGCGCGAGGACGGCTCCGCGGCCTCGGTGTGCTCCTCGACCAGCCAGTTCGTCAGCGTGTTGACCATGGTGCGGATCTGGTTGTTGCTGCGGATCGCCTCGTCGGAGGCCTCGTCGAACTCGAAGTCCTCCGGGTACAGGACGATGTCGACGTCCCGGGCGTGGGAGAGTTCGCGCAGTTCCAAGGGTGTGAACTTGACCTGGGCCGGTCCGCGGCGGCCGAAGACGTGGACGTCCGTGACCGGGGAGTTCTTGAGCGCTTGGTAGACGTTGTCCGGGATTTCCGTCACGAGCAGGTCGTCGGCGTGCTTGACCAGCATCCGGGCCACGTCCAGGGCCACGTTGCCGTTGCCGATCACCGCGATCTCCTTGGCCTCCAGCGGCCAGTCGCGCGGAACGTCGGGGTGCCCGTCGTACCAGGAGACGAAGTCGGCCCCGCCGAAGGACCCCTCGAGCCCGACGCCGGGAATGTCCAGGTCCGCATCCTTGATGGCGCCGGTGGAGAAGATCACGGCGTCGTAGAAGGCGCGGAAATCGTGCAGGGTCAGGTCGCGGCCGTACGTGACGTTGCCGAGGAAGCGGATGTCGCCTCGGTCCAGGACCTTGTGCAGCGCGTTCACGATCCCCTTGATCCGCGGGTGGTCCGGGGCGACGCCGTAGCGGATCAGGCCGTACGGTGCCGGGTAGGCCTCGAAGAGATCGATGCTGACCTCGAAGTCGCCGCCCTTGACCTCGTTGGACTTGGTCAGAATGTCCGCGGCGTAGACGCCGGCCGGTCCGGCGCCGACAATCGCAACGCGGAGCGGACGTTTGGACGTTCTTTTAGGCGAACTTATAGGCGAAGTTTTGGCCGAGTTGGACACCGGAAGCCCTTCTGAGTCTTAGCGACGGCGCCAGCACATGCAGCGCACAATCCCCCATTCTAAATGTCCGCAGGACAGTATGGGCGCCCCGGTGACCGACATCGCAGGGATCCGCTCCCGGCGCCGGACGCCTCCGGGCCGAAAGGCAGGAATAGGGGTCCCGCAGGTGGTGTTATTGATCTTGTGCTTACCCCCGACCGCTCCCCCTCCCCCGCCACCCTGAGCGCTCCGGGCACCGCCGCCCCCGGCGGACGCCCGTCGAAGCGACCGCCGGCGGCCCTCAAGGCCGTGGACACGGACACGACGGCGGGAATCATCTTCGGGATCGGCGCTTACGGCCTGTGGGGGCTGATGCCCCTCTACTTCTTCCTGCTGCAGCCGGCCGGCGCGGTCGAAATCGTGGCGAACCGCGTGCTCTGGTCGCTGCTGTTCTGCGCCCTGCTGATCACCATCACCCGCTCCTGGCGGGTCCTGGGCGCCGCCTTCCGGAACCGCACGCTGATTTTCCCGCTGATCATCGCCGCGGTCCTGATCGCCGTGAACTGGCTGACCTATGTGTACGGCGTAACCACCGGGCAGGCCGTGGAAGCCTCACTGGGCTATTTCATCAACCCGCTCGTCTCGGTCCTGCTGGGCGTGGTGGTGCTGAAGGAGAAACTGCGGCCGCTGCAGTGGGCCGCCGTCGGGATCGGCTTCATCGCCGTCGGTGTCCTGACGGTTTCCTACGGCAAGCTGCCGTGGATCGCCCTGACCCTGGCGCTGAGCTTCGGCCTCTACGGCTTCGTCAAGAAGCGCGTCGGCCCGCGCGCCGATGCGATCACCAGCCTCACTGTCGAGACGATCGTGCTCGCGCCGGTGGCCGCCGCCGCGATGATCGTGCTGGCACTCACCGGGGCAGCGACGCTGGCCGCCCACGGGCCCGGGCACTTCTGGCTCCTCGCCGCGTCGGGCATCATCACCGCCGTGCCGCTGCTGTTCTTCGGCGCCTCGGCCCGGCGGCTGCCGATGACCACGATCGGCCTGCTGCAGTACTTCGCCCCGGTCCTGCAGTTCATCGTGGCGTTGGCCGTGTTCCACGAGCCCATGACGACGGACCGCTGGATCGGCTTCGGCGTGGTGTGGCTGGCGCTGCTGGTGCTCACCGTGGACATGCTGCTGACCGCGCGGAAGAACTCCGTGAACCGGAAACTGGCGCGCGCCGCCGCCTGAGTCAGACTCAGTCCTGAGTCTGGCCCAGGCGGCCGGCGCGCTCCGGGGCTTGTCAGACCCCGGGGCTGACGTGCATCCGTGAGTAGTCGCGCGGGACCACCACCATGGGGACCGGCAGGGCCAGCAGCACCTTGTGGGCGGTGCTGCCGATGAAGAGCTTGTTTTTCTCCGCCAGGCGGGACGACCCGACGATCATGACCTCGCCCTCGTCCCAGTCGATGTCGTCGATCGCTTCCTCAATCGTGCGGCCATGGGCCACTTCGACGGTGACGTCGTGCCCCTCCGGGAGCCGGTGGGCGGCCGCGGTGAGGACAGTATTGGCATGGATGTGCGCCGCGTTGATGTTTTCGCCGCTGTCCCCTTCGGCGTCGAGCTCCACCAGGGACACCAGCCGCAGCGGGACCCCCCGGCGTTCCGCGGCCGTGATCGCGACGTCGATCGCCGCCTCCGCGCCGGGACGCTGGCCCACCGCGAGGGTCAGCCGGGTGATCGGCTCCGTGCGGTGGTAACCCCGTGGTGCGAGCGCCACCGGAATGGGCGAGGCGTGGAGCAGGGCATTGGCCGCGCTGCCGATGGTGTAGCGCTTGAACAGCCCGGCGCTGGCGGCACCGACGACGATCAGGCCGGCCTCGTAGTCCAGGGCCGCATCAATGAGGCCGGCGGCGTGTGAGTCGGCGTGGCGGACATGGAACTTGGCCTCCACGTCCTTGGGGATGAGTGACAGGCCCTCCCGTTCCGCGGTGAGCATCTCCTGCTCCGCGGCGCTGACACCGCTTCCCTCCGGGTGCAGGGCGACGTAGGGGGTCCGCCGGTCCACAACGTAGACCAGGTCAAGCTGCGCGCCCTGGGCCCGGGCCAGGGCGGAGGCCAGTGCAACGGCGTCGGCGCCGCGGTCACTGGGGGTATAGCCAACTACGTATCGCATGTATGAACCCCTTATGGGTCTGTGGCAGAAGCCAGCTTTGCTCCGGGGGTTCCGGGCGACGTCGGCCGGTCTGCGTTCCTGCAGTGGTAGGAACGACTCTAGCCCAGCGGGGCCCCGAATTGGCCGTGTCAGGCCGTGACTTTCGGCCCTGAGCAGGGCCATCATCCGTCCCTAGGCTGGCAGGGTCGAGGGGAGCCCGCCATGGGAGCGATAGACACCCGGAAGATCCGCGCCGCCACACGGAACACCGGGCTGGCGACGGCGGTCCTGCTGCTGGCCCTCACCGCCTGTACGCCGTCCGCACCGCAATCCGGCGGAACCAGCCCGCCCGCCGCCACGTCCACCGCTTCTCCTTCCGCCCCCGCGACCTCGACGGCGACGGCGACGGCGGCTCCGTCCGCGTCCGCCACCGTCCCGGCCGACACGGACGAAACGGCTCCGCCGCATTCGGGCGCCAGGGTGATCTCCTCCAGGATCGTCCTGGACTGGACGTGGCCCGGCCCGGGCAGCCCGTTCAAGGAGACGCATGAGAACCCGGTGCCGATCGCCCCGCCCCCGGCCGCCCCGCTGCCCGCCCTGTACGCCATCGGAGCCGGGTCGCACCCCGCGGAAACTCCGCCCTACGACCAGATGAGCTTCCGGTTCCTGGGCGGGTTCCCGAGCTACGAGATCGAGTTTGTGCCTGAACTGATCGCCGACGGCAGCGGCCTGCCGGTTGACATGCCCGGCACCGGCGCCATCCTCAAGGTGGTCTTCCGCGGCGCCCAGGCGCACACCGAGGACGGCACAGCCAGCACCATCACGCGCGAACCGGGCCCGGCGCTGGGCTACCCGGCGCTGACCAGCTACGCCGCGGCCGGGGACTTCGAGGGCGTCGTCAGCTACGGGATCGGCGTCGGCCGGCCTGGGGATCCGGTGCCGGAGACCAAGGTGCGGGTCTGGGAGGTCGAGAAAATCGAGCGCGGCCAGGTCGTCTACGTCGTCGCGGTCCAGCTCGACGCCAGTTTCTGGAAATAGCTCCCGGAAAACTACAGGGGCTTAACCCAGCAGAGCCGCGGACGGTTTGTCCGCGGCTCTGCTGGTGTCAGGCATTTGTCAGGCGTTGGCCTTGATAGCCGCGGCCAGGACCTGGAGGCCGTCCAGCAGCAGTTCGTCGCTGATGACCAGCGGCGGCAGCAGCCGGATGACGTTGCCGTAAGTGCCGCAGGTGAGGATGATGACACCCTCCTTGAGGCAGGCCGCGGCGACGGCCTTGGTCAGCTCCGGGTTCGGCTCCTTCGAGCCGGCCTGGACCAGTTCGATCGCGAGCATCGCGCCGCGGCCGCGGACGTCGCCGACCACGGGCTGCTCGGTCGCCAGTTCGTGCAGCTTGCCGAGGGCGAGCTCCTCGATGTGCTTGGCGCGGGCGTTGAGGCCGTACTGTTCCATGGAGCCGATCGACGCGAGGGCCGCGGCGCAGGCCACCGGGTTGCCGCCGTAGGTGCCGCCGAGGCCGCCCGGGTGGACGGCGTCGAGCAGGTCAGCGCGGCCGGTGATGGCCGAGAGCGGCATGCCGCCGGCGATGCCCTTGGCCATCGTGATGATGTCCGGGACGACGCCCTCGTGGTTCACGGCGAACCATTCGCCGGTGCGGCAGAAGCCGGACTGGACCTCGTCGGCGATGAAGACGACGCCCTTGTCCCTGGCCCAGGCCGCCAGCGCGGGCAGGAATCCCTCGGCGGGGACGATGAAGCCGCCCTCGCCCTGAATCGGTTCGATGATGATCGCGGCCACCTGCTCGCCGCCGATCTGCTTCTCGATCATGGTGATGGCGCGCTTGGCGGCCTCGGCACCGGTGATCGCCGGGTTTTCCTCGCGGTAGGGGTAGCTCATCGGCATGCGGTAGACCTCGGGCGCGAACGGTCCGAAGTTGGTCTTGTACGGCATGGCCTTGGCAGTCAGCGCCATGGTCAGGTTGGTGCGGCCGTGATAGGCGTGGTCGAAGGCGACGACGGCGTCCCGGCCGGTGGCCAGGCGGGCGACCTTGACGGCGTTCTCGACCGCTTCGGCGCCGGAGTTGAACAGCACGGTGCGCTTCTCGTGGTCGCCCGGGGTGAGGCGGTTCAGCTGCTCGGCGACGGCGACGTAGCCCTCGTAGGGCGTGACCATAAAGCAGGTGTGGGTGAAGTGCTCCACGGCTTCCTTGACCGCGCCGACGACGGCGGGATCGGAGGCGCCGACGCTGGTCACGGCGATGCCGGAGCCGAGGTCGATGAAGGAGTTGCCGTCGACGTCGTGGATGATGCCGCCGTCGGCGTCGGCGACGAACACCGGAACGGTGGACGCGACGCCGGCGGCGACGACGGCCTTGCGGCGCTCGGTCAGGGCAATGGACTTCGGGCCCGGGAAATCGGCCTGGACGCGGCGCTTCTGCTCAAGACGGTAGGTGATGTCATTCGCGGTGGTGGTCATGGAAAAGCCTTTCTTGCTGAATGGGGCCACGCCGGCAGGGTTCCCTGGCGGAGCGAGGTGAGGGAGCCGGTGGGACTATGCGACGGCGTTATGCATCTAATGCAGACATGACGTGCTTGATGCGGGTGTAGTCCTCCACGCCGTACATGGAGAGGTCCTTGCCGTAGCCGGACTGCTTGAACCCTCCGTGCGGCATTTCGGCGGTGAGGAGGATGTGCGTGTTGATCCAGACGGCGCCGAAGTCCAGGTCGCGGCTCAGGCGCATGGCCGTGCCGTGGTTGGTGGTCCAGACGCTGGAGGCGAGGGCGTAGTCGACGTCGTTCGCCATCTCCACGGCTTCTTCCTCGGTGCTGAACTTCTGCACCGTGATGACCGGGCCGAACGTTTCCTTCTGGACGATGTCATCGCTCTGCTTGGCGCCGGTGACGATGGTCGGCTCGAAGAAGTAGCCCTTCTCCCCCGCCCGGTGCCCGCCGGTCTCGATCTTGCAGTTCGCCGGGAGGTGCTCGACGACGGACGTGACCGCCTTGAAGTGGTTGACGTTGTTCAGCGGGCCGAAGTAGTTGTCCTCGTCGTTCTGCGAGCCCGTGTGCAGGGTCTTCGTGTGCTCGACCATGGCGGCGACGACGTCGTCGTGCACCGAGTCCTGGACCAGGACGCGGGTGATCGCGGTGCAGTCCTGGCCGGCGTTGAAGAAGGAGAACTCGGCGATGGCCGCGGCGCTCTTCTTGATGTCGGCGTCGGCGAACACAATGGCCGGCGCCTTGCCGCCGAGCTCCAGGTGCGCGCGCTTGAGGCCCTTCGCGGCACCGGAGGCGACGGCGATGCCGGCCCGGACGGAGCCTGTGATGGACACCAGTCCCGGGACCTTGTGCTCCACCATCAGGGCGCCGGTCTCGCCGGTGCCCAGGACGACGTTGAACACACCGGCCGGGAAGATCTCGCCGGCGAGGCGGGCCAGCACGAGGGTGGACTCCGGGGTGGTGTCCGAGGGCTTGAGCACCACGGTGTTGCCCGCTGCCAGGGCCGGGCCGATCTTCCAGATGGCCATCAGGAACGGATAGTTCCAGGGCGCGACCTGGGCGACGACGCCGATCGGTTCGCGCCGGACGTAGGAGGTGTGGCCCTCGAAGTATTCCCCGGCGGACTTGCCCTCCATGATGCGGGCGGCGCCGGCGAAGAAGCGCAGCTGGTCCGCGCCGGCGGCAACTTCCTCGGAGGCGATCAGGGACCGGACCTGGCCGGTGTTCCGGTGCTGGGCCTCGACGAGTTCGTCGCTGTTGGCCTCGACGGCGTCGGCGAGCTTGAGCAGCATCAGCTGGCGCTGCCCCGGCGTCGTGTGCTTCCAGCTCTTGAAGGCGTCCTTCGCGGCGGTCATGGCGGCGTCGACGTCGGCCTGACCCGAGACCGGCGACTTCGCCACGACGTCGCCGTTGGTGGGGTTGACGATGTCCAGGACCCCGGTTCCGGCCGGAGTGACAAACTCGCCGTTGATGAAGTTTTGCAAGGTTTGAACCACGGTGTACAACCTCTTTCGCGCTGAAATAGGACCCAATGAGACTGCTCCGAGCCTATGCCAGCCGGTCAACCCCGGGGAATAGTCACCTGCACACCGTTGACGCCATATTTTAGTGCGCTTGCCCAGCCCCCGGTTATCCTGAATCCATGGCCATTTCACTTGCCGCCCTGCTGGGGGTGCCGTCCCTCAAACTCGCCAAAGCCGGCCTCGCGGAGACCACTTGGCACCAGGACATCGTCTGGGTGGCCGTCACCGAACAGGAGGACCCGCAGCGGTTCCTCAACGGTGGCGAACTGGTCCTCACCACAGGCATGCGGCTCAAGAGCGCCCCGGAACAGCGCCGCTTCGTCCGCCAGGTCCAGCGCGCCGGTGCGGTGGGCATCGGTTTCGGGATCGGCCTGACGCACGACGCCGTGCCGCCGGCCCTGATTGCCGAGGCCAACCGCTGGGGGCTGCCCGTAGTGGCGGTGCCGTACGAGACGCCGTTCATCGCGATCGGCAAGCTCGTCGCCGACGCCCAGTCCGCGGACCACTTCACCAAGCTGGAGCGGCTGATCGCCGGGCACCAGATCCTCGCCCGCGCCCTGCTCACCGGCGGCGGCCTCGCCGAGCTCCTCAAGCACCTCGGGTCGATGCTGCGCACCGACATCGTGCTGACCCAGTTCACCGCCCAGCTCTACAACAGCGTGCCCGGCCATCCGGCCCCGAGCGCGGACGGCTGGGCGTCCTTCCCGATTCCCACCGGCCGCCGCGACGCGTGCACGCTGTGGGTGCGGCAGCCCTTCGAGGATTCCGGGATCGTGGGCTACGCGCAGAACCTGATCAGCGTCGAGCTCAACAACATGGTCAAACAGCGCCAGTCCCAGCGGGCCCTCGCCGGGCAGGTCCTCGAGGACGTGATCCACGGGACCCTGGAGCCGAGCGAGGCCACCCGCCGGCTCGCGGGCATCGGGGTCAACAGCACCCGCCGGAACGTCGTCCTGCTGGCGGAATCCGCCGCGCACACCAAACAGCTGGGCACCTCCTCCCTGCCGCAGCCGCTGGAAAAGGCGGTGAGCGCCGTCGTCGGCAAGGATCTGGTGGTGGTGATCCCCGACGACGGCCACGGCGCCAGTGCGCTGGCCCGGAGCCTCAGCGATCATCTGGCCGAGGCCGGGATCCACGCCACGATCGGGATCGGCGGCGCCTACACCAAGCCCAACGGGCTGCGCTGGAGCTACTTCGAGGCCCGCGACGCGGCGAGCCACGGCCTGCCCGTGAACGAACCGGAGCGGCTGAGCCTGACCTCGCTGCTGCTGGCCAGCGAGGATGTGCCGCTGGCGGACATGGCGAACGAGTCCCTCAACCCGCTCCGGAGCTTCGATGCCGCCCATGGCGCGGAGCTGATGGCGACGCTGGAGAGCTACCTGAACAACAACGGCTCGGTGGCGGCCGTGGCCGAGGAGCTCACGCTGCACCGGAACACGGTCCGCTACCGGCTGGCCCAGATCACCGAGCTCACCGGCTACGACCCGGCCCAGACCGCGGACCGCGTGCAGCTGTGGCTCGCGCTGGCCGTGCAGCGGCTGAGTGCCCGCCACCCGCGCTGACGCCAACGCTCTGCAGGACGCCGCTGAATCAGCAATGAAGTCATAGGATCTGCGGGCGGCGGGTCCAGCTACAACACCAGGAGACCGTCCGTGAGCGATGTCCTGAGCCGCTGCACTTCAACCCCCGAAGGCCACGCAGCGAAGCCGCCGTTGTCGAAGAGCAGATTCAGATACGACACAAACGACACGTCGCCCTCGGCGACGAAAACGGCGTCAGCTCCCGCATCCGGGATCCGGAATCCGTAGGGCACTCCGCCGCTCACATTGGCTTTGTGCAACCGATCAGGTGCCACCGGCAGCACGAACCCCCCGACGGCCGAGTCCTGTGCGGCCTCCTCCACCCACGCCCCATACTCGCTGACAAAAAAGTCAGAGATCGACACACCGGGATACCGGGTTCCCTCCAGTTCGATCACCAGCGGGTCCGCCCCGGACGACTCGCTCCAGTCCGGATGCGTGCCCACCAGCCACACATCGCCAACCAGTCGAAGCCAGGACGACAGAACCAGCGGGACCGGACCGAACTCAGCCTCGAGCCACTCCAACAACTGGGGAGCGGCGGCGCCTGGTGGCCGGAACGGAACGACCGGAGTTCGCTCGTCGTCGTTCGAATGGAATGTATAACCCTGCAGCTGAAGGCGCTGCACAACCAGTCGGATATTGAAACGGGCCCGCAGGGCCATTTCGTCGCACACGGCCTGCGCCTCGGGCAACACCTCCGGATCACGCACGGCCGAGCCCAGCCTGTCCATCTCCGACCAGACACGCTCGCGATCGCCTTTCCGGTAGCGCTCAACCCATCCCTCGTACCTCATGAACAACGATTATTGCGCAGGCACCGGTACGAGCACGTGAGCGCCGTCGGCTCCGGCCCGGCTGCTAGGTCCCAGCGAAGTCGTCCCCTACCTCCAATAGGGTCTTAGTGCCGTAGACCCGGGACGAAGCCGCGGTCAACACTGGGATTGGCAGCACGCTGTACGAGAGTGCCCGTGAAGAGTCTGCGCCCTTCCGCCCGTCCCGCGGACGACAGGGCTGGTCCCCTCGGATGTCGGAGTGCGGTTGCCTGATTCGCCCTAGGAAGTACCCGACTAGGAGGCCGATCGTGGGCAAAAAGAAGAAAAACAAAAACGGCACCGAGGACCCGCCCCGGACGAAGATGCCCCGCAAGGAGTACGAGGCGGAGATGGCCAAGCTGCAGGGAGAGCTGGTGGCCCTGCAGGAATGGGTGAGGTCCACCGGAGCCAAGATCTGCATCGTGTTCGAGGGCCGGGACACGGCCGGCAAGGGCGGCACGATCAAGCGCATCGTCGAGCGGGTGAGCCCTCGGGTGTTCCGGGTGGTGGCGCTCCCCACGCCGACGGACCGGGAAAAATCCCAGATGTACCTCCAGCGCTACATGGCCCATTTCCCGGCGGCCGGCGAGGTCGTCATCTTCGACCGCAGCTGGTACAACCGGGCCGGCGTCGAGCCCGTGATGGGATTCTGCACCCCGGAGCAGACGCAGAAGTTCCTCAACATGGCACCGCTGGTGGAGAAAGCGATGGTCGACTCCGGCATCATCCTGCTGAAGTACTGGCTCGAGGTCAGCGCGGACGAGCAGACCCGGCGGCTCCAGAGCCGCATGGACGATCCGCGCAAGACCTGGAAGCTCTCGCCGATGGACCTGAAGTCCTACAGCAAGTGGTACGACTACTCCCGGGCCAGGGACGCCATGTTCGCCGCGACCGACACCGCGTGGGCACCGTGGTTCGTCGCGAACAACGACGTCAAGAAGCGCGGCCGGCTCAACATCATCAGCCACCTGCTGACCCAGGTGCCCTACGAGCCGTACCCGGGGCTCGACGTCGAACTGCCGAAGCGCCAGAAGCCCGGCGACTACCAAGAGCCGACGCTCGCGGTGCGGCGCGTCCCCACCCAGTTCTGAGCCGTGCCGTGATGAGGAGGAAGTCATGAAGGACAATCCCGGAACGGCGGCAGCAGTGGCCCGGGCCGATACGGACGCCCCCTGGTACACGCTCGCCCCCGCCGAGGTGGCGGCCGAGCTGAGGGTGGACCCCGCCCGCGGATTGAGCGCCGCCGAGGCGCAGGAGCGGCTGCAGGAGTACGGCCCCAACGCCCTGGCCGCCGCGAAGCAGGAACCGGTCTGGAAACGGTTCTTCAAGCACTACCGGGACTACATGCAAATCGTGCTCGTGGTCGCCGCGCTGGTCAGCCTGCTGATCGCGGAATACGGGACCGCCATCGGGCTCGCCATCCTGACGCTGTTCAATGCGTGGCTCGGATATCACCAGGAAGGCAAGGCTGAAGAAGCCGCCGCTTCCCTGGGACAGATGATGAAGGCGATGGCCAAGGTGCGCCGCGACGGCGACATGGCCGAAATCCCCGCCGAACAAATCGTCCCCGGCGACATTGTGGTGGTCGACGCCGGTGACCGGGTCCCCGCCGACGGCCGGGTCATCCTGGCGGCGACCCTCCAGATCGAGGAGGGCGCCCTGACCGGCGAGAGCGTTGCGGTCGAGAAGGACACCGCCGTCATTGGCCGGCACGACGTCGGCATCGGGGACCGGCTCAACATGGCGTTCATGAACACCAACGTGACCCGGGGCCACGGCGAGATCCTGGTGACCACCACGGGCATGGGCTCGGAGGTCGGCCACATCGCCCACATGCTGTCGGGGCAGAAAGTGGAGAAGACCCCGCTCACCAAGCAGGTGGACCGGCTCACCATCTTCATCATCATCGCCGCCCTCTTCGCCTTCGTCGCCATCGTGGTGATGGGCCTGGCCCAGGGCGATTCCTTCGCGGTGCTCTTCGGGATCGGCGTGGCGCTGGCGGTCGGTTCCATCCCGGACGCGCTGCCCGCCGTCGTCACCACGATCCTGTCGGTGGGCTCGGTCAACATGGCCAAAAAGAACGCCATCATGAAGGTCCTTCCCGCCGTTGAGACCCTGGGCTCGACGTCGGCGATCAACTCGGACAAGACCGGCACCCTCACCCTGAACCAGATGACCGTGCGCGAGTTCGTGACCGTGCAGCACCACTACACGGTGAGCGGTGAGGGCTACAGCTTCGACGGGCAGGTCAAGCGGACCACCGGCGACGCCGAGCAGAACCTCGACTATGTGATGTTCCCGTGCGCGCTGTGCAACGACTCCGATATCCAGGACGGCGAGGTGATCGGCGACCCCACCGAGGCGGCGCTGTACGTGCTCGCGCAGAAGGGCGGCGTGGACGTCAAGGAGTTCCGCCGGAACAACCCGCGGGTCGCGTCGGTGCCCTTCGACTCCGATTACAAGTTCATGGCCACCTTCCACCGGATGCCGGGGGCCGACGGCAGGCCCGTGATCCGCGCCTACGTGAAGGGCGCGCCGGACGTCGTCCTCAACAGGTCATCGTCCGGGCGGATGCCGGGCGGCCGCGCCGAACTGCTCACCGAGGAGATGCGGGCGAAAGTGCTCGCCGCGAACGAACAGATCGCCAGCCAGGGCCGGCGCGTGCTCGCCCTCGCGCAGCGCGAGTTCGACCCGGCGACGTTCCAGCCCTCCGGCGACCTGATGGCGCTCATGCAGGACCTGGAGATTTGCGCGCTGATCGGCGAAGTGGACCCGCCGCGGGCCGAGGCCGTCGCAGCCATCGCCAAGGCCAAGCACGCCGGCATCCGGGTCCGGATGATCACCGGCGACCACGCCATCACCGCGGCCGCGATCGCCGACGAGCTGGGCATCCGGGGCCGCGCGGTCACCGGTGCCGAGTTCGCGGCGATGAGCGACACGGAGGCCGACAGCCAGGTGGACGGGATCGGGGTGATCGCCCGGGTGGCCCCCGAGCACAAGGTCCGGCTGGTCGAGGTGCTCAAGCGCAAGGGCCACATCGTCGCGATGACCGGCGACGGCGTGAACGACGCGCCCGCCATCGCCGCGGCCGACATCGGGATCGCGATGGGCATCACCGGCACCGACGTCGCCAAGGGCGCGGCCAAGATGATCCTCGCGGACGACAACTTCGCCACCATCGTGACCGCCGTCGAGCAGGGCCGGCTGGTGTACGACAACCTGCAGAAGTTCATCCGGATCCAGGTCGCCAACCTCTTTATGTTCATCCTCGCGTTCATCGGGTCTTCGGCCTTCGCAATCGCCGGCACGGCGCTGCTCAGCCCGGCCCAGGTGCTGTGGATCCACATGGCGATCGTCGCGCCGATCGGCGCGGTCATGGGCCTGGACCTCGCGACGCCGGGCATCATGGACCGCAAACCCCGGCCCTTCAACGAACCGATCATCGTCCGGTCGATGATGGTGCGGCTGTTCGTCGTCGGGCTGTTCATGGCGGCCGCGACGCTGGTCCTCGTGGAGATTGGCAAGACCTCCTACGGCTCCCTCGAGATCGGCCAGAGCATGGCCATCGTGGGCCTGGGCCTGATGAACATCGCCGTCGCCCTCAACCTCCGCTACCCCACCGAGAGCGCCTTCGGGCCCTCCACCCTCTCCAACCCGAAGCTGCTCTGGGCGTTCGCGTGGGCCTTCGTCGGCTCCATGCTCATCACCCAGATGCGGGTGCTGCAGGACCTGTTCGGCACCGTGGCGCTCAACGGCGAGCAGTGGCTGGCCTGCCTGGTTCCGGCGGTGCTGCTGCTGGTCCTGGGCGAGCTGTTCAAGCTCATCCTGCGGGCCCGGCACGCGCACTGACCCTCTGATGGCGCCCCGAGCCCGGGTCTTTGTCACCTGCCGAGATATTCGCCACTAAAGGTGACACCCCAAACGTCAAACGTCTAACCTTTAGAAATGGCTACGAGCACGGCGGCGACCGCCCTTCCCCAGACAGCACCTCCCGCCGTCACAGCACCCCCCGCCGTCGCGCGCGCACCGCGCGGCGTCGTCATCGCCGGCGTCGTTGCGATCGTCCTGATCGGGCTCAACCTGCGCGCCGGGATCACCGGCGCCGCCGCGCTGCTGCATGACCTGCAGGCGGTCCTGGGCTACGGGCCGCTGATCGCCGCCATCATCCCCTCGATTCCCACACTGTCCTTCGCGGTGGCCGGCGCCGCAACCTCGTGGCTGACCCGGGTTCTGGGGCTCGAGAAGGCGATCCTGCTCTCCCTGGTGCTGCTCGCGGCCGGGCTGCTGGTCCGCGGAATCCCCTCCACCGGCATGCTGATGGCCGGCACCGTCGTCGGGATGTCCGGGCTGGCGATCTGCAATGTGGCAATGCCGTCCTTCATCCGGGTCTATTTCGCGCACCGGACATCGCTGATGACGGCGCTGTATACCGTGACCATGACGACCGGCGCCACCGTGGTTGCCGTGCTGATCGTCCCGGTCGCGCAGCAGCTCGGCTCGCCCTCCGCCGGCGTCGGAGCGATCGGGTTCCTGGCGCTCGGCGCCTGCCTCGGCTTCCTGCCGATCGCGCTGCACGCCCACCGCAACGCACCCGCCGTCAAGGCCGGCCGGGTCTCCCCTTGGCCCCTGCTGCGGACCCGCACGGGTATGCTGATCACGCTCGGGTTCACGGTCCAGGCCCTGCTGGCCTACGCCGTGCTGAGCTGGTTCCCCTACATGCTGGTGACCCTAGGCCTGACGGCCTCCGAGGGCGGGCTGATGTTCGGCCTGATGCAGCTCGTCTCCGTCCCGGCGGGCATGGCGCTGGTCGCGATCGGCTCACGCCCCCGGCTGCAGCGCACCGCCTTCTACCTCGCCACGGTCACCATGGCCGTGGGCGTCCTGTCCATGCTCGTCCTGCCGGTCACCTGGGCGCCGCTGACCGCGGTGCTGCTGGGCTTCGGGCTGGGGATCTTCCCGCTGGTGATGGTGATGATCAGCCGCAGCGGCCGCACCACGGCCGAAACCACCGCCCTGTCCACGGTCGCGCAGTCCGCGGGCTACCTGCTGGCGACACTGGGCCCGTTCGGCATGGGGCTGCTGCACAGCGCCACCGAGTCCTGGACGCTGCCGTTGATCCTGCTGCTGGCCGTGGCCCTGGGCCAGATCGCCGTCGGGCACCTGCTGACCGCCAAGCCCAAGGTTCCCCGGCCACCGGAGCCGGCGCCTGCGGAGCTGCAGCCCGCCGGGGCGTCCACCCGGATCTCAGCCGGAAGGGCACAGTCATGACGCTCACTACATCGCACCGGCCGCCGCTGGTGGAGGAGATCACCGCCAAGCTGCGGGAGCTGATCCATTCGGGCGAATGGCCGCTGCAGCAGCGGATCCCGGCCGAACCCGAACTGATGGCCGCCCTCGGCATCTCGCGGGGCACCCTGCGCGAGGCGATCAAGGCCCTCGCGCACAGCGGCATGCTGGAGGTCCGGCGCGGGGACGGCACGTACGTCCGCGCCACGAGTGAGATCTCCGGCGCGGCCCAGCGCATGTACCGGGACCACTCGCAGGTCCATATCCTGGAGGTCCGGGTCGGCCTGGACACCCAGGCCGCCCGGCTCGCCGCCCGCCACGCCACCGCCGACGACGTCAAGGCGATGCGCGGTCTGCTGGAGGCCCGCCGGGTCGCCTGGCTGGCCGAGGACTATGCCGCCTGGGCCCGGGCGGACTGGGACTTCCATGTCCTCGTGGCGCAGGCCTCGGGCAATCCGCTGCTGCACGAGCTCTACGTCAGCTTCGGCGTCGTCTTCCACGCCGACCGGCTCCGGCAGCAGGGCCGCGCCGGCTTCAACGGCCTCCCGCACGAAGGCCATGACGAACTCGTCGATGCCATCGCCGCGCACGACGAAACGGCCGCCGTCGAGAGCGTGCACCGGAACCTGAACTCCTGCGCGGAGTGGATCCAGCAGTAGCTGCCCCGGGCAGCACAAAGGCCCCCGCACCGGAATCCAGTTCCGGCGCGGGGGCCTTGCTGTGCGGCTGACGGCGGCAGCTGGTGCCGCGCCGTGCGCTGCCGCGGCGAGCGGCGAGCGCGAATCTAGCGCGACGCTGCCCCGCTGCCCCGGATTAGCGTGCGAGGCCCGCGAAGACGTTCTTGGGACGCTGCATTTCGCCGTGCTTGGCGCCGAGCACAATCACGGTGCCGGCAAAGACCGGGATGGCCCACTGCAGGACCTTCAGCTGCTGCTGGGCGGAGCGGAGTTCCTCGGAGGCGCCGGGCTTGGGCTCGGTGGCGCCCTTGGCACCTTCGCTGGCGAGCTTGTCCACCTTGGCGCCCTGGAGCCCGGCATACAGGCTCACACCGGCACCGGCGAGGGTCACGATGGACTTGATGACGCTGAGGCGGGCGACGCCGTCCTGCTTGGCCATCCGGCCCTTGTTCTCCCACATGATCGCGAGGCCGGAGAGGAAGTGCGCGCCGAAGGCCGCCGTCTGGACCGGGGCCCATTTCTTCCAGCCCAGGCTCGAGAGCCGGGTGCGTTCGGCCGGATCCTTAGCTTCCGCCGTCGCGCCGTTCAGGCCGATGGCGCCCATCAGCGAACCGCCGAACCAGGCACCCGCCGTCAGGTCGTGGATGGATCGGGCAACAAGATTTCCTGCCATGGTGAGCTTCCTATCGTCTGCATTCGAGTCTGGAACAGTCGGGGCCCAAGAAAGGCCACGTTCCGGCTATGGTAAGCACACTTATGAAAAACTTGGTAGTTCCGGGGAGGCGCCCTGCCCTGACTAGACTCGTCGGCATGGAATCACCGGGGCCACACGGCCAGCCAGCGCCCGGCGGAGCCGTCGGCGAGACGACGGGCGAGGCCGGCGGCGAGACCCTCGGCGGAACCCGGGGCGGAGCCCTGGGCGCGGCCGCCGGCGGCGCTGCCGACGCCGCGGAGTCCGCCTCGGACAGCGCGGCGCTCGACGTCGTCGCCCGCTCCGGCTTCGCCGTGATGGCGCTGCTGCACATCGTGATCGGCGCGATTGCTGTGGCCCTGGTGCTGGGCGCCCCGGGCCAGGCCGAGCCGACCGGGGCGATCGAACAGCTCGCGGCCAACCCGTGGGGCCCGGCGGTCATGTGGGCGGGGTTCGTCGCCTGCGCCGGGCTCGCCCTGTGGCAACTGAGCGAGGCCACGCTGCGCGCCCGGCACCTCCCGCGCCGGCAGCGGCTCGGGAAGCTGGTGTCGTCCGGCTTCCTCAGCATCGCCTACGGCAGCGTGGGGCTCAGCTTCGCGGGCTTCGCGCTGGGCAACCGGGGCGATTCGGGCGACTCGACCCGGGACTTCAGCACCGCCCTGGTCCGCAGCCCCTTCGGAGTGCCGGCGCTGGTCTGCCTGGGCCTGACCATCATCGGGATCGGCGTGTACTTCATCGTCAAGGGCGCACGAAAGAAGTTCAAGGACGAGCTGCATCACTTTGAGGGGATGCGCCGGGGCCGGCTGATCAGCGGCCTGGGCGTCACCGGCCATATCGCCAAGGGTGTGGCGCTGATCCTGACGGGCCTGCTGTTTGTCATCGCCGCCGCCACCAACGATCCCGGCTCGTCCACCGGACTGGACGGCAGCCTCAAGGCCCTGCGGGACCACCCGTTCGGCCCTGTCCTGCTCCTGGCGATCGGCGCGGGCTTCATCGCCTACGGGCTGTTCGCGCTGGTCCGGGCACGCTTCGGACGGATGTAGCCTGTGCGGATGTAACCCGAGGCCGCCGTCGGCCCGCCCGACGCGCGGCGCCGCCGTCGTCCGGCCCGGCAGCTACCCCGCGGCCTTCCGCAGCGGAACGACGTCGCCCTCCTGGTAAAGCAGGGCGCGGACCTCGGATTCGGCGGAGTCCACCCGCTTCGGGTCGATGGTCTCCCCCGCGGAGAAGTGGTCCAGGACGCGCGGATCCACGTAGCTCTTCCGGGCGATCGACGGCGTGTTGCCGAGGACGTCGGACGCGTCCAGCATGGCCCGGCTCACCGCCCTCTTCCGGGCGGAGACCTTAGGCTGCGGACCGCTCTTCGCCAGGCTGGCGGCCGCGGCCACCGTCCCGCGCAGGGTGCGGAAGTCCTTGGCGGTGAAGTCCTGGCCGGTGCGTTCCTTGACGTAGTCGTTGATGTCCGAGCTGGTCACCGGGTGCCAGCGCCGGCCGTCCTTGTAGGCGAGCAGGCGGGCGTTGCCGCCGCGGCGCTTGAGCTGGCGCACGACGGCGGCCAGGTCGGCGTCGTGGATCCGCGATTCCCAGTTCTTGCCGCTCTTGGCGGGGAAGCTGAGCCGGAGCTCGTCCTTGCGCACGCCGACGTGGGCGCAGAGCAGGGTGGCGAGGCCGTGGCTGCCGTTTTCATTCGTGTAGCGCTCGGAGCCGACCCGGAGCGAGCCGCTGTCCAGCATCCTGAAGGCGGCGGCCAGCACGCGCTCCCGGGTGAGGCCCTCGGAGCGCAGGTCCATGGTGACGAGCCGGCGCGCGGCGGGCAGGGTTTCGGCGAGCTGGAGGGCGCGGTCGAACTTGAGCCGGTCCTTCTTTTCGCGCCAGCCCGGGTGGTAGATGTACTGGCGCCGGCCGACGGCGTCGACCCCGGTGGCCTGGATGTGCCCGTTGTCGTAGGGCGCGATCCAGACATCCGTCCACGCCGGCGGGATGCCGATGCTCTCCAGGCGTTCGCGCACCGGCCCGGGCGGGAGCGTGGAGCCGTCCAGGTCCTTGTAGCTGAAGCCGGTCCCGGCCGGGACCCGGCGGTAGCCGCGGCCGGACGCATTGCTGCGCCGGAGCCTCATCGCCGGATTCCTGGTGCGGGGGCGGCTGGTCGGGGCGCGCCGGGGGCGGCTGGTCCGGTGGTTCCGGGGGCTGCTGGCATGTGCTGCTCATCCATGACGGTAAGCCTACTGACTAAACCCGAATTTTCCGCCACCCATGAACAACGCGGGGTCACGTTCGGCCCATAATCCCCTCCGGGACGGGCGCGACGTGACCCCGCGTTGTTTTGCCTGCAGACCTGGGAGGAGGGCCGGATATGCGTCGCCCTCCGAACGTCAGCCGTAACAGCAGGGCATTCAGCGATTCTCCCGGTTCCCGAATTCCTCGTTCAGCTCGTAGCGGCGGAACTCCGTTTCCGGGTTCGGCTCTCCCTCGGCCACGATTTCGTGGTCGAACTGGCGCTGGACCCGGCTGTCAAGTACCTGCAGTTCCTGGTCGGACACCTTCTCCAAGTGCTCTGGAAACGATTCCCCAGGGGTCAAATGCAGATTCTCCGTAGTCATGATTTGCCTCCACCTTTCACATGAGGATCCGGGCCTTACCTGCTCCCAATCAGACAGTATAGGGCGGCCCGCCACGGCCGCCATCTCAGCGGTTCGAACACCACGGCCGGGAAGCTTTATATGCCGGATGCCACCACCAGAGGCACCGCCGGAAGCGGGAAGTTGATCATTCGTCGAAGGTGACCGCGTCCGGCAGCTCTGTCCGGCACGATCGGCGTCACCAGGTTGGCGCTTAGACCTCCGCAGCCACTCCATCGCGGGAGATCTGGACCATGTCCTCGCGAGGGACAACCTTGACGCGTTCGCGGACGACGCCGTCCGTGCCGGCGTCGGCGCTGGCCTTCTCGCCCAGGGAGCGCTCATGCGCGTCCAGGGCCAGCCAGCCTTCCCAGCTGGTGTACTGCACGCCGCGGTTCTCCAGCAGTTCGACGATCGTCTCCGGGGCGGGTGCCGAGGCCAGCGGCAGGTCCGCGCGGTCCTCGAGCAGGTAGGTCACGGTTTCCAGGGCGTCGCCCTTGGTGTGCCCGATCAGGCCGACCGGGCCGCGCTTGATCCAGCCGGTGGCGTAGATGCCCGGCACGTGGGCGCCGGACGAGTCCAGGACGCGTCCGCCGTCGTTCGGCACCACACCCTTGCTGTGGTCGAACTCGACCTCGGGCAGCGACGAGCCGAAGTAGCCGATGGCGCGGTACACGGCCTGCACCGGGTAGTCGACGATCTCGCCGGTGCCGCGGGCGCGGCCCGTGCCGTCCAGCTCGGTGCGCTCGAACTTGATGCCGGCGACGCGGCCGGGCGCACCGGCGTCGCCGGTATTGTCCCCGTACACCTCGACCGGGCTGTGCAGGAAGTGCAGGTGCAGGCGGCGGGAGGCCGTGAGCTCGGAGAGGTCCTCGGGCTGCTCGGCGATCCAGTTGGTGAGCGTGCCGACCATGGTCTTGGTCTGGTTGTTGCTCTGGATCTGCCGGTCCGATTCGGCGTCGAACTCGAAGTCCTCGGCGTACAGGATGATGTCCACGTCCTTGGAGTGGGACAGCTCTCGCAGCTCCAGCGGGGTGAATTTCACCTGGGCGGGGCCGCGGCGGCCGAAGACGTGCACGTCCGTGACCGGCGAGGACTTCAGGCCGGCGTAGACGTTGTCAGGGATTTCGGAGACCAGAAGGTCGTCGGCGTGCTTGGAGAGCATCCGGGCGACGTCGAGGGCGACGTTGCCGTTGCCGATCACGGCGATTTCCTTGGCGTCCAGGGGCCATTCGCGGGAGACGTCCGGGTGCCCGTCGTACCAGGAGACGAAGTCGGCCCCGCCGTAGGAGCCCTCAATTTCGATGCCGGGGATGTTCAGGTCCGCGTCCTTGATGGCGCCGGTCGCGAAGATGACGGCGTCGTAGTGCGTGCGGAGGTCCTCGAGGGACAGGTCCGTGCCGTAGTCGACGTTGCCGAAGAAGCGGATGTCGCCGCGGTCCAGAACCTTGTGCAGGGCGTTGACGATGCCCTTGATCCGCGGGTGGTCCGGGGCAACGCCGTAGCGGATCAGCCCGTAGGGCGCCGGGTAGCGGTCGAACAGGTCGATGCTGACCGTGAGCTCGCCGCTCTTGACGGCCTCGCTCTTGGTCAGGATGTCCGCGGCGTACACACCGGCGGGTCCGGAGCCGACGACGGCGATGCGCAGCGGGCGGGCAGCAGTTCCTACAGGGGTGTTCGTTGACACGGCTGTGTTCCTTTGTTCTTCTGCATCCGTTGCTCCACACCTGCCTTTTGGGGCCTGATAACGGCAGTTGTGGAGCAATCGACGGGGCTTTGGGGGGTCGGTATGCGGTTTAGGGGGTCAGTACGCGGGTCTTGGCGGTGCTGGTGGTCTTGCTGGTGCTGGTGGTCTCGGTCGTGCTGGTGCTGGTGGTGCGCGGGGCGTTCGGGGAGGTGGTGCTGTAGTCCGCGGTCTTGAAGTGCGACGGCGCGAACGGGCTGACGCGGACCACGTCACCGATCACGATCACGGCGGGGTTCGCGACGCCTGCGGCCTCCGCCTGGTCCGCGATGGTCCCGAGCGTTCCGATGGTCACCCGCTGGTTCGGCAAATAACCATTCTCTACGATGCCAACAGGTGTCCCCGCTGGCAAACCGGCGCGTCCCAGCGAGGCCGCGGAATCGCGCAGCTGGCCCACGCCCATGAGCAGGATCACGGTGTGGTCGGCCCGGGCGGGGACTTCGGAGAGCTCCTCGTGGCCGGTGACGACGCTGAAGCCCTTGGCCAGGCCACGGTGCGTGACTGGGATGCCGGCGGCGGCCGGCACGGAGATGGCGGAGGTGACGCCGGAGACGACTTCAACCTCGACGCCGTGCTGCCGGCAGAATTCGGCTTCCTCGCCGCCGCGGCCCAGGACGTACGGGTCGCCGCCCTTGAGCCGGACCACGCGGTGTCCCTGCAGGGCCTCGTCGACCAGGATGCGGTTGATCTCGGCCTGCGGGACGGGGTGGTGGCCGGGGGTCTTGCCGACCTCGATCACGCGGACGTCGGGGGCAAGTTCGCTGAGGAGTTCGCGCGGGCCGAGGCGGTCCGCGACGACGACGTCGGCCTGGCCCAGCAGCCGCCGGCCGCGGACGGTGATGAGCCCGGTGTCGCCCGGTCCGCCGCCGACAAGCGCGACGGATCCGGCGGACGTGGTGGCGCCTGAGCCGGAAACACGGTGCCGGCGCAGCGGCAGGTCCCCGGTTTCCAGGGCGGTGGCGACGGCGTCGCGCAGGGCCATGGCGCGGCGCGGGTCTCCCCCGGCGTTCACGGCGATCTTGATGTCATCGACCACGGCGACGGCGGGCGTCCAGGCGGCGGAGGCCTCGTGGTCGGAGGCGTTGACGCACCAGATCCGCTGCGCCTCGGCGTCGGCCGACACCTGCGCGTCCACAGCGGCATCGCCGGTCGCGGTCTGGACGAACCAGACGCCGTCGACGTCGGCCGTGCGGTAGGTGCGGGGCTCCCAGGCGAGGAGGCCGGCGTCGGCGAGGCCGGTCAGGGCCGGGCAGGCCAGGGGCGCGACGACGGTGACGCGGGCGCCGGCGTCGAGCAGTCCCTTGGCGCGGCGTGCGGCGACCGGGCCGCCGCCGACGACCAGCACGGGGCGGCCGAGGAGGCGCAGCGCCGTGGGGTAAATGTCCTGAATTGCCATGCATCGACGATAGGGCGGTGCCATGGGCCGGAACAACGGTGCGGAAACACCCGTTCACGCGGGGTAACGCCGCGTCACATAGTTGTCGCGGTCCCGGAGGCGGCCCGGGGGGCACTCTGGGCCACCCTGTCGCCGTCGCTCTCTCATTGCGGGTCGCCGTCCCGGGGCACCCCTTCGCCGTCCGGGGGCACTTTGACAGCCGGAACAGCCGTTTCGGGCTCAAGTGGCGGCCTCTCCGTGTCAATGTGCCCCCGTTCGGCAGGCGAGTTGGCAGGCGGCCGGGCGGCCATCCCCTATTTCACGGCGATGAGCTCGATCAGTTTGATGTCGGGGTCCTTGGCCAGCAGCTCGGGCCCGTGCTGGCCGAGGGCGGCGGGGATGGCGCCGTCGAGGTGGGCCTGACGGTCCTCCTCGGTGTCGAAGGTGTCGAAGATGCCGAAAGTGTTCTCGTTGACCCGGAAGGCGTACCAGGTCCGGGTGCCGGGCTCCGTCAGAACGATCTCTCGGCCCCCGTTGAGGAAGTCCCAGACGTCCTGTTCCTTCCCCGGCTTAGCTTCGACCAGTGCCAGTACTCCGTATTTTGGCGCCACGGCTGTCTCCTCAGAATTGGGCTGGATCGGCCGGAACCCGGCCTATAGCCGCGAGTGTAGGCCCGTCCCGGGGTCCGGACAAGGCGTCGCGAGGAGGGCCCCGCGCCCGGCAATAAGGCGTTGCAGATAGCGGCGCAGAACGACCCGCTCGACCAGCCAGCCCACGGGTCCAAAGGGTGCCGAGAACTCAATCCGGTCCGTCATCACCGAGCCGGCGCCGTTGGCCGCGAACTCGTGGACATGGCGGAAGGATTTGAAGGGGCCCTTCACTTGTTCGTCCACGAACGAGGCCGGGTAGTCGACGCGGGTCACCCGGCTGGTCATGGTCAGCGGGACGCCGAAGTGCCGGGCCCGCCAGGTCACTTCCTCGCCGGCGCCGATGAGTCCTGCGGTGACCCCGGCCACGGCCCGCTCCCCCGAGTCCGCCATTGTCTCCACATGCGCGTCGATGCTGCGCGCCCGGTCGAACAGCTGACCCCTCGGCAGAACCGACTCGGTGCGGCCGACGAAGCTCACGGTCATGCCGTCAGTCTGCCAGACACACCAGGCCCCGACGGCGGTAGTCGCCGTCGGGGCCCGTTGTCGGGTGGTGCCGGGGTGCCTAGCGGGTGCTGCCGGCGAGGAGGCCGCGACGGCGGAGCAGGCGCTTTTCGATCGGGGCGAAGAACAGCAGTTCGATCAGGATGCCGACGGCGAGGATCATCAGGATCGCGGCCATCACGATGGTCATGTCGGACAGGTCGCGGCCCTGGTCCAGGAGCGAGCCCAGGCCGAAGCCGATGGTGCCGCCGACGGCGATGATTTCCGCGGCCATCAGCGAGCGCCAGGAGAAGGCCCAGCCCTGCTTCAGTCCGCCCAGGTAACCCGGCAGCGCGGCCGGAAGGATGATCTGCAGCGCCAGCTGGAGCCGGGAGGCGCCCAGGACCTTCCCGACGCTGCGGTACTGCGGCGGGATCTGGTCCACACCGGAGATGAGCCCGTTGATGATCGAGGGGATGGCGCCCATGAACACCACGAAGTACACGGTGGCGTCGGTGAGGCCGAACCAGATGATGGCCGCCGGCACCCACGCCACGGAGGGCAGCACCTGCAGGCCGGAGATGAGCGGGCCGAACGCGCGGCGCAGCGGGGCGACCTGGGCGAGCAGCAGCCCGACGGGGGTCGCGATGGTCACGCTGATCAGGAACCCGACGAGTCCGCGCTGCAGCGAGGTCCACACCGCTTCCTGCAGCTTCCCGTCGGCCCACAGGGTTCCCAGCTGCCCCAGCACATCCAGCGGCCCGGGCACCAGGTCCTGCCGCTTGAAGCCCAGGGACACGTAGAGCTGCCAGATGAGGACGAGCACGGCGAGTGCGGCGACCGGCAGCAGGACCCGGCTCCAGTCGACGCGGGCCTGGCGCACGGCGTCGGACTGCAGCGAGTCCAGCCCGGCCTCGAGCTCGCGGAGGTCGGCCGGGCCGGTGGAGGACCGGGTCAGGGCCGCGGTGATGTGTTGGGTCTCGGCGGGCTCCACCAGGGACGTTGGCTTATTTGGCATGGCGGCGGATCTCCTCGCGTAGCCGGGCGGTGATTTCGCCGGTGAGCTGGCCGGCGAGTCCGGCGTCGGTGCGGTGCTCTTCGCTGACGTGCCATTCCCGCACCACACGGCCGGGCCGGGAGGAGAGCAGCAGCACGCGCTGGCCCAGCCGGACGGCCTCGCGGACGTTGTGGGTGACAAAAACGATGGTGCGGCCGGTTTCCTTCCAGATCCGCTCCAGCTCGTCGTGCAGCAGGTCGCGGGTGATCGCGTCCAGGGCGGCGAACGGCTCGTCCATCAGGAGCAGCTGCCGGTCTTGGGCGAGCGACCGGGCCAGGGCGACGCGCTGGCGCATCCCGCCGGAGAGCTCGTGCGGGCGCTTGTCCCCGGCACCGCCCAGGTGCACAAGGTCCAGCAGCTCCCCCGCCTTGACCCGGCGCTCGGCCTTCCCGACGCCGCGCAGCTTCAGGGCCAGCTCGATGTTCTCCCGCGCGTTCAGCCAGGGGAACAGCGCCGCGTCCTGGAACATAAACGCGGCGCCGTCGCTGGGCACTTCCAGGGCGCCCGACGTCGGGGCCTCCAGTCCCGCCATGATGTTCAGCAGGGTGGACTTGCCGCAGCCGGAGGCACCGAGCAGGGCGACGAACTCGCCCTGCCCGATGGTGGCGTTGACGTCGTCCAGCACCGGGGCGCCGTCGCCGAAGCGCTTGCCCAGGTTTTCCAGTACGACTGGCATGGTCACGTCCTTACTTCTGTTGGCAGGCTGGGGTAAGGACCGGCTAGTCCTTGCCCAGTCCCTGCGCTGAGATCTTCGTGCCCGTGGTGCCCTCGCCGAGGACGCTGTTCAGGGCCGTGAGGTCGAAGATGCCGGTGATGTCGGCCTGTTTGGTGGTGCCGGCGTCGACCCCGTCCTGGAGCAGCTTCGGGTACGTTCCGGCGAGCGGGTCGACGGTGAAGACGATGTTCTTGAGCGAGCGGTCGATCACGTCGGCGGGCAGGGCGGCGCCGGCGGAGTCCTTGAGCGCGGCGTTGAGGACCGTGGACTTCTCCGCCGCGGGTGCGGCGTTGAGCCAGTCCACGGATTCCACGTGGCCCTTCAGCAGCGCCTTGACCGTCTCGGGGTGCGCGGCGGCGAAGTTCTTGTTGACGATCAGGACGGTGGTGATGAACTCGCCCTGCTCCCACAGGTCCTTCTCATCGACCAGGACCTTCGCGCCAGCCTGGAGCACCAGGCGCGAGGCCCAGGGCTCTGGGAGCCACGCGCCGTCGAGCTTTCCGTCCTGGAAGAGTTTCAGGGTCTGGGCGTTTTCGGTGGGGTTGATGGCGACGTCGCCGCTGCCGTCGGTGTTGGTCTGGTAGCCCTGCGCACCGAGCCAGGCGCGGAGGGCCACGTCCTGGGTGCCGCCGAGTTGCGGGGTCGCGAGCTTCTTGCCCGCCAGGTCCGCGGCCGAGTCGATCTCGGGCTTGACGACCAGCTGCGCCCCGCCGGACGCGGCGCCGGCGATGATGCTGATCGATTCGCCCTTGCTCTTGACGTAGGAGTTGATGGCCGGGTTGGGGCCGATGTAGGTGGCGTCGATGGCGCCGGCGTTGAGGGCTTCGATCGCGGCGGGGCCGGCGTTGAAGACCTGGGTGCTGAGCGTGGTGTCGCCGAGGCTCTTCGCGATCAGGCCCTGGCTGGTGCCGATGAGGGCCGGGGCGTGGGTGATGTTGCCGAAGTAGCCGAGTTTGAGTTCGGCGGCCGGGGTGGGCGCGGGCGCCGCGGCGGCGGCGTCACTGGTGCGGTTCAGCGACGCGACGGCGGCGCCGGCGGCGATCAGCAGCACGAGGCCGACCGCCAGGCTGATCTCCAGCGTGCGCCTGCGCTTGGGCTTGGCCGATTCGCCGGCGACGATGCGGGTGGTGCCGGGGGTCTGTCCGGGGGTGTTCGTGGGTGATGACATGCGGGAGGTCCTGTTCCTGGGGGTGTGCGGGAGGCCGGGCGGGTGGTCAGCGCCGGCGACATCGCCCCCGGGGTACCCGGCCGGCGGGGCCAGGGGGAAGCAGTTCCGTGGTTGTCATTGCTTCACCATAGGGACTGCGGGGAACACGGTTCAACGGTCCGGAAACCCGGGGTCACGCGGGTTCATGCGGCGTCATATGCGGGACCGCCATCCGGGGTTTACGGCGGATTTATTGCGGATTAGTCGCCTTTAACGTTGACGAGCTGCCGGAGCTTGTGCCGGATCTTGACAAGGTCCGCGGAGTCGCGCATCACCGTGTCGATGGGTTTGTACGCCGCCGGGATCTCGTCGATGAAGGCCTTGCTGGGACGGAATTCGATGCCCTGCATGGCGGCCTTCAGCTGGGTCAGGGTGAAGGTCTTCTGCGCCGCGTGCCTGGAGTATTCGCGCCCGGCGCCGTGCGGGGAGGAGTTCAGGGACTCTTTGTTCCCCAGCCCGACGACGACGTAGGACGCGGTGCCCATGGAGCCGGGAATCAGCCCGGCGTCGCCCGCCTCGGCCCGGATCGCTCCCTTGCGCGAGACCCAGACGGACTTGCCGTAATGCCATTCCTTGGCGGTGAAGTTGTGGTGGCAGTTGATCCGTTCGGCCTCGCGGACGGAGCCGCCGGTCCAGGATTCGAACTGCCGGACCACCCGGTCCATCATCTCCTCGCGGTTCAGCAGGGCGAAGTGCTGGGCCCAGCGGAGTTCCCGGATGTACCGGTCGAATTCAGGGGTGCCCTCCCGGAGGTAGGCCAGGTCCGGGTGCGGCACGACGATCTGCCCGCTCCGGACCGCGCTGCGGGCCTCGCCGATGTGCCGCTGCGCGAGTTTGTTGCCGACGCCGCGGGAGCCGGAATGCAGGAAGAGCCAGACGGCGTCCGTCTCATCCGCGCACACCTCGATGAAGTGGTTGCCCGAGCCCAGCGACCCCAGCTGCAGCGTCCAGTTGGCGGCGTACTGGCCGGGGTCGAACCGCGCCTTCGCCGCCAGGCGCCGCAGCTGGTCAATCCGGGGTGCGGCGGTGGCGCTGATCCTGTGGTTGAAGTGGCCGGCGGAGAGCGGAACGGCGTGCTCGATGCCCTCCCGCAGCGGTTTGCGGTCCTTGGGCAGGTCCTTGACGGCGTACTGCGTGCGGACGGCGATCATGCCGCAGCCGATGTCCACGCCCACAGCCGCGGGGATGACGGCGTCGAGGGTGGGAATGACCGATCCCACGGTGGCGCCCAGGCCCAGGTGGGCGTCCGGCATGAGCGCCAGATGCGGAAAGATGATGGACAGCTGCGCCGTGGTCAGGGCCTGCTGGCGGGTCGCGTCGTCAAGGATCGAGGCCCAGCTGAACAGCTTGCTGTTGATGACTTCCAACGGAACCCCCGTCCCGGCCCGCACCCCGGAGCACCGGCCTGCGGACCCTCACTGCCAGTTCACCTCGCGAAAAGACTCGCTCATCCGCGGAATGCAGCTCCGTGGTCGCGCGCCCACGTCGCGAAGGAACGCGGCTCGCGGCCAGTCACAGCACGGACTGTGTCCGTCGGCTGCGCTATGAAGCCGCTGCGCAGCAGCGGGAACATCTGCTCGAAGTGCGCGAGGAGCCAGCCCGGGATCCCCATCTGAACGAATGTCTGCCTGGCGGCCTCGTCGGAGATAATGACGAACTCGACGGTGCGGTCCGCCACCCTCGATAGCTCCTCGGCAACCTGCTCGTAGGTGAGCGGCTCCGGCCCGCTGAGGTCGAGGATCTGGCCGTCGTAAGCGTTGGTGACCAGCGCCGCCGCTGCGACCGCTCCGGTGTCACGCGGGTCGATCATCGCGATCCGGGCCCCGCCCAGCGGTGCGAACAGCTTGCCGGTCTGACGCACCGGCTCCGCCGAGGCGAGCAGGTTGGTCATGTAGTAGTACGAGTGCAGGACCACCGACGGGATCGCGGACGCGCGAAGGTTATCCTCGATCCGTCCGTGCCAGTCGAAGGGAGGAAGCGGCGACCCTGCCTCGGCGCCGATCGTGGAGGCCTTGACGATTTGTTGAATCCCGGCCGCGCGCGCAGCTTCGATCACGGCCGTCTCGTGCGCCACCTTTTGTGGGTGGTCGGCCGACGAGAGAAACACTGCGTCCACTCCATCGAGCGCGCGGTCGATCGATGCGGCGTCCTCGAAGTTTCCCCGTGCCAGCTCGACGCTTGCCCCGAGACGCTCCCGCGCGCGCGTCTCGTCACGAACGAAGGCGCGCACCGGAACCCCCTTTGCGGTGAGCTCCGCGACGACCGCCGCGCCGACGTTCCCGGTCGCTCCCGTTACCAGGATCATGATCCCTCCGCCTCCCGCACCTTGGTGACGCGCACCAACCATGGTTCGTCCCAGGTGCCGCCCGGCTGCTTGGGGCCACCGCTGTTACGGACCCGGCAGCTTCATGCTAGGCGCCTCATCTCCGCAGTGCCATGGCCCAAGGTTCGTTCCGCGCAATTCGCAGCGCAGGGACCAAGGACACCGGCCGGTCGTGTCCTGCCGAACTGGGGCAGCGAGGGATGCGACGCCGGGCCGGCCTCAGATCGAGTAGCGCTCGTCCTCGTGGTCGCCGGGGTGGTCCTTGACGAGGCCGGCGGCGAGGGTGTTGCCGTCCTGCGGATCGATCACCAGGAACGCCCCGGTGCGGCGGTGGTGCAGGTAGTTCTCCAGCGGCAGCGGTGCGGCGAGCCGCAGCTGGGCATGTCCAATGTCGTTGAGCTCCAGTGTGCTGGTCGGCTCGAGCTGGAAGTTGGCGAGGTCCAGCTTTCCCGTCACGTTCCGGACCAGGGCCTGGACCGTGCGGGTGCCATGCTTGACCAGGACCTTGGCGCCCTCGCGGAGCGGTTTCGGCGAGAGCCAGCACAGCGCGGCGTACAGGTCGGCCGAGGCTTCCCGGATGGTGCCGGCCGCCGCGATCGTGTCCCCGCGGGCGACGTCGAACTCGTCCGCCAGGCGCAGGGCCACGGACTGCGGCGCCACGGCCTCGGTGAGCCGCCGTCCCGCGAAGTCGATGCCTGTCACCGTGGTGGTGCGCGGCGCCTGGCCCGGGGTGAGGACGCTGACCTGGTCCCCGAGTTTCACCGAGCCCTCGGTGATCTGGCCTGCGTAGGCGCGGTAGTCGCGGTAGCCCTCGACGTCGAGCCCGGCGGCGACGGCGTCGGGAGCCAGCGCCCCCTGCGGCCGGACGACCAGCTGGACCGGGAAGCGGAAGCTCTCCAGGTGGCTTTCGAGTTCGTCCGCGGCCGGCAGCGTCTCAAGGACCTCGAGCAGGGCCGGGCCATCGTACCAGGGCGTGCGGTCCGAGCGGTCCACGACGTTGTCGCCGTCGAGCGCGGACACCGGGATCACCAGCAGATCGGCGATCCCGTCCGCACCCAGGCCGAGTTCGCGGCCGACCTTCTGCACGTCCGCCTCGATCTCGCGGAACACGGACTCGCTGAAGTCCACCAGGTCGATCTTGTTCACGGCGACAATCACGTGCGCCACCCGCAGCAGCTGCAGCACGGACAGGTGCCGGCGGGTCTGCTCAAGGACACCCTTGCGGGCGTCGATGAGCACGACGACGGCGTCCGCGGTGGACGCGCCGGTCACCGTGTTCTTGGTGTACTGCACGTGCCCGGGGCAGTCCGCGAGGATGAAGCTGCGGCGGTCCGTGGCGAAGTAGCGGTAGGCGACGTCGATGGTGATGCCCTGTTCCCGCTCGGCGCGCAGGCCGTCGGTGAGCAGTGCGAGGTCGATCGCCTGAATACCGGCCGCGCCGGCGCCGCCGAAGCCGCGGTCCGCGGAGGTGCGGGCGACGGCGTCGAGCTGGTCGGCGAGGATCGCCTTGGAGTCGTGCAGGAGCCGGCCCACCAGGGTGGACTTGCCGTCGTCGACCGATCCAGCGGTCGCGAAACGGAACAGGGAAGCATGCGCCAGGGGCGCCTCGTCAAGCAGGGCGGCCGCGCGGGCGCTGTTGATTTCGGTGCTCATTAGAAATAGCCATCCTTCTTGCGGTCTTCCATGGCGGCCTCGGAGATGCGGTCATCCGCCCGGGTGGCGCCACGTTCGGTGATGGTGGAGGCGGCAACTTCGATCACGACGTCGCGCACGGTGGCGGCGGCCGATTCCACCGCGCCGGTGCAGGACATGTCGCCGACGGTCCGGTAGCGGACGGTCTTGGTAATGACCTGCTCGGTGTCGCGGGGCTGGGAGACCTCGCCGACCGCGCGCCACATGCCGTCGCGGGCAAAGACCTCACGGTCGTGGGCGTAGTAGAGGCCGGGGAGGTCGATGTTCTCGCGCTCGATGTAGCGCCAGACGTCGAGTTCGGTCCAGTTGCTGATCGGGAACGCGCGGACGTGCTGTCCCACGGTGTGCCGGCCGTTGTAGAGGTTCCACAGCTCGGGCCGCTGGTTGCGCGGGTCCCACTGGCCGAACTCGTCGCGCAGGCTGAGGATGCGTTCCTTCGCGCGGGCCTTGTCCTCGTCGCGGCGGCCGCCGCCGAAGACGGCGTCGAACTTGTTGCGCTGGATCGCGTCCAGTAACGGGACGGTCTGCAGCGGGTTGCGGGTGCCATCGGCACGCTCGGCCAGTTCTCCGGAGTCGATGAACTCCTGAACGGAGCCGACGACGAGCTTGAGCCCCAGCCGCTCGACGGTCCGGTCGCGGAACTCGATGACCTCGGGAAAGTTGTGCCCGGTGTCCACGTGCAGCACCGGGAACGGCACCTTGCCGGGCCAGAACGCCTTGGTGGCCAGGTGCAGCATCACCACGGAATCCTTGCCGCCGGAGAACAGCAACGCCGGCTTCTCGAACTCGGCGACGACCTCGCGGATGATGTGGATGGCCTCGGACTCGAGGGTGTCCAGGCTGGAGAGGCGGGCCGAGCGCGTAGCCGCAGCAGCAGATGCCGCCCCGGGAGTGGCATCGGGCCTGTCGGAGCCGCGCGCATCGTCCGAAGGACGGATGCCGCGCGGCGCAGGGGCGGGGGCGGCATCTGCTGCGGAGGCGGTGATGGGGGCGGCATCGGGGTCGACGGCCACGAAAGTCTCAACATTGCTCATACGTGTAGTCCGCATTCTGTCTTGTCGGTTCCTGCCCAGCGGCCGGCGCGGGGGTCGTCGCCGGGCGCCACCTTGCGGGTGCAGGGCTGGCAGCCAATGGACGGGTAGCCCTGTGAAAGCAGCGGGTTGACGGGGAGGAGATTGTCGTCGGAGTACTGGACCAGCTGGTCGAAGCTCCAGGCCGCCACCGGGTTGACCTTGACCAGGCCGTTGACCTCGTCCCACGTGACCAGCGGTGTGTTGGTGCGGGTGGGGGCCTCGTCGCGGCGGACGCCGGTGAACCAGAGTTCGTAGCCGGCCAGGGTGCGGCGCAGCGGGGCGACCTTGCGCAGCGCGCAGCACTGGGCGGCGTCGCGGGCGAAGAGGTCCTTGCCGAGGAGCCGGTCCTGCTGCTCCACGGTGTTCTCCGGCAGCACGTCGACGACGTTCACGCGCAGGCTCGCCGCGACCTCGTTACGCGTCGCGTAGGTTTCCGGGAAGTGGTAGCCCGTCTCCAGGAAGAGCACGTCGACGCCGGGAAGCTGGTCCGCGACGAGCGCCGGCAGGACGGCGTCGGCCATGGAGCAGGCGACGGCGACCGCGGGCAGCTCGAAATTGCGCGCCACCCAGGCGATCACCTCCCGGGCCGGGGCGTCCCAGCCGAGCTCGGCGGCGCCGGACTCGGCGATGACCTTGAGCTCGTCGTGGGTGCGGAGGGCAACGGGGCCATTGGCAGGCGATGCCGACCCCGCGGATGCCGCCCCCTGGGGAGCTGCGCCAGCTACGGGGTCAACGCCCAGTGCGTGCTTGCTCATTGCAGATCACCCTCATCGGCCGCGAAGGCCCATTCGGCGAAGGTCTGGCCTTCGGTGTGGTCGGCCACGAACTTCCGGACCACGCGCTCGACGTAGTCGGGCAGGTCCTCGGCGGTGACCTTGAGCCCGCGGACGGTGCGTCCAAGGCCCGCCTCCTCGCGGCTGTCGGAAGCCAGCCCGCCGCCGAGGTGGACCTGGAAACCCGGGGTGGGGTCGCCGTCGGGCGTGGGAAGCATCATGCCCTTGAGGCCGATGTCCGCGGTCTGAATCCGGGCGCAGGAGTTGGGGCAGCCGTTGATGTGCAACGACAGCGCCTGCGGGAGCTGCTTGGACTCGACCAGGTCGGCGAGGCGGCGTTCCAGCTCGGCGACGGCGGTGGCGGCCGTGACCTTGGTTTCGACGATGGCGAGCTTGCAGTATTCGATGCCGGTGCAGGCGATCGTGCCGCGGCGGAACACGGACGGCCGGGCGGAGAGGCCCAAGGCGTCGAGTTCGGCGACGAGCGGTTCCACCTGGTCCTTGGGCACGTCGAGGACGACGAGCTTCTGGTGCGGGGTGGTGCGCAGCCGCTGCGAGCCGCGGGCCTCCAGGGTGTCGGCGAGCTTCACGAGCTGGCCGCCGGAGAGGCGCCCGGCGAGCGGTGTGGCGCCGATGAAGAACTTGCCGTCCTTCTGCTCGTGCACGCCGATGTGGTCGCCCGGGGTGGAGGGTTTGGGCGCGGCCGGGCCGTCGTCGAGCTTGTAGCCGAGATATTCGTCCTCGAGGACCTGGCGGAACTTCACCGGTCCCCAGTCGGCCAGCAGGAACTTCAGCCGGGCCTTGGTGCGCATGCGCCTGTAGCCGTAGTCGCGGAAGATGCTGGTGACGCCGAGCCAGACGTCGGCGGCCTGGTCCGGCCGGACGAAGGCGCCGAGGCGCTTGCCCAGCATCGGGTTGGTGGAGAGCGCGCCGCCGACCCAGAGGTCGTAGCCGATGCCCAGTTCCGGGTGGACCAGGCCCACCAGCGCGACGTCGTTGATCTCGTGCACGACGTCCTGGCTGGGGTGGCCGGTGATGGCGGTCTTGAACTTGCGCGGCAGGTTGGCCAGTTCCGGGTCGCCGATGAAGCGCTCGGCCAGCTCGTGGATCAGCGGCGTCGGGTCGATGATCTCGTCCTTGGCGATGCCGGCGACCGGGGAGCCGAGGATGACGCGGGGCACGTCGCCGCAGGCTTCCGTGGTGGACAGGTCCACGGATTCGAGGCGGCGCCAGATTTCCGGGACGTCCTCGACCCGGATCCAGTGCAGCTGGATGTTCTGGCGGTCGGTGAGGTCGGCCGAGTCGCGGGCGAAGTCGACGGAGATCTGGCCGATGACGCGCAGCTGCTCGGTGGTGAGGGCGCCGCCGTCGATCCTGACCCGCAGCATGAAGTACTTGTCCTCGAGCTCGTGCGGCTCGAGCGTGGCGGTCTTGCCGCCGTCGATCCCGGGCTTGCGCTGGGTGTAGAGGCCCCACCAGCGGAAGCGGCCGTGCAGGTCTGTGCCCTCGATCGAGTCGAAGCCGTGCTTGGAGTAGACGGACTCGATACGCTCGCGGACGTTCAGGCCGTTGTCTTCCTGCTTCCAGGTTTCGTTGGCGTTCAGCGGCGCGGTGCCGTCCACTTTCCACTGCCCGTGCGGCTTTGCGGCGGGGCGGGAGGTGGGGCGCTTGGTGCGGCCTGGGGCAGCCTGGTCCGGGGACGCTCCGGCTAGAGCTGTATCAGTCATGGATCGACTGTAGGGCGGGCCGTAATGCCGTCACAAAGGTCCGGAAACGCTAAGTCACCTAGGGCAACAAATCGTCACGAAGCGTCGGCGAGCCTTGAAGTGGCGCGGGCGGTGTGCATGGGGCGGGTGCGTCAGGCGCCGGACCCCGGGCGCACGACGGCGGGCGGGTCGCCTCCGCGTCAGGCGCCGCAGTTGCGCTTGGGCCGGAGGGCGACGGCGGCGGGCCGCCCCGGGTCAGGCGCCGGCCGCGAGCGCGGCGTCGTAGCGTTCCAGTGCGATCTCGGCGAGCACCGGCGACGGCAGCAGCGCCGCCGTGACGAGGTCCGCGCCGGCCTTCTGGAGCTGGTCGTGGAAGAAGCCCGGGGCCAGAAGGTAGGCGGCGATGACCACACGTCCGCCCAGGTCCACGGCCCCGGCCGACTCCCCCGCGCCGGCGCCGCCCGCGGCCTCCTCGCGGAGCATGGCCACGGCCTCGGGCACTGACGGCTTCGCGGACGCACCGTACGCGGCCACGATCCGGTTGGACCGCAGCGCGCGCAACTGCTCCGTGAGCACCTCGACATTCTGCGCGGCGGTGGGGTCCGAGGACCCGGCAGCGGCGAGGATCACGGCGTCGTTATCGGTCACGCCGGCCTCCCGGAGCCGCTGATCCAGCAGCGCCGCGAGCCGCGGATCGGGCCCGAGCGGGGCGGCGGCGCGGGTGTTCGGGCGGCTCTTGACGGCCCGGGCGATGTCCACTTTCACGTGGTACCCGACGCTCAGCAGCAGCGGGACGACGACGGCGGTCTCCCCCGCAGGCAGGCCCGCGACGACGTCCGGCAGCTCGGGGTTCTGGACGTCGACGTAGGCCTCGCGGACGTCGAGTCCGGGCCGCAGCGCGGCGATCCCGTCGCGGAGGGCGTTGACTTCGGCGGCACCCTCGGTGCTCGAGGTGCCGTGGGCGCAGGCGATCAGGATGGGGCTATTCATAGCCGTTAGCGTAACCTTGGACCCGCCCCATCCGCCCCCTTGCTATCCCACCGGGACCCTCCATGACTTTTTCCTTCAGCGTTGTCCTGCTCTGGCTGGACCTGGCCGGGGTCTTCTTCTTCGCGGTCTCCGGGTCCCTGCTCGCGGCACGGAAGCAGTTCGACATCGTCGGCTCGGTGCTGCTGGCCTCGGTGGTGAGCCTGGGCGGCGGCGTCATCCGCGACATCATCATCAACGCCGGCCCGCCCGCGGCCTTCACCAACCCGGCCTACCTGGCGCCGCCGGTGCTGGCCGCGGTGCTTGTGTACTTCCTGTTCTCCAGTGTCCAGCGCTACACCTCCCTGCTCATCCTGTTCGACGCCGGCGGCCTGGCCCTGTTCTGCATCACCGGAACCCTCAAGGCGCTCGACGCCGGGATGAACCCGGTCGCGGCGGTGCTGCTGGGGGTCACGACGGCGGTGGGCGGAGGACTGCTGCGCGACATCACCGCCAATGAGGTGCCGCAGCTGTTCGACCCGAAGGACATCTACGCCCTCCCGGCGTTTGCGGGGGCGGTCCTGACCGTGGCCCTGTCCGTCACCGGCACATTCAACGCCTTCACCGCGGCTGCCGTGGCCGCCGTCGTTTTCGCCTTCCGCGTCACGGCCTGGCGGCGGAAGTGGTACGTTCCGCTGGCGGTCCGCGGCTGGCACCGGCTCGGCCTGAACGCGGCGGATGGCGGGTCCAAGGATTAGCTAGGATAAGAACCATGACTGACATGTTCCTCGAGAAGTTCCGCGCGCTTGTTCCGAAGTATCTCGAAGACGAATGGCAGGAAGAGGATGGCCTCGAGGCCGAGGAGCTGGACGAGGCTCTCGCCGAGCACCAGTTCCAGGTGCCGATGGTGCTGCGGGAGTTCTACCTCGCGGTCGGCGGCTGCGAGGACATCATGGAGGCGTACCACTACTTCTGGGACCCCGAAGAGCTCGAAGTTGATGACGAAGGCTTCCTCATGTTCCTCGAGGACGAGGAAGAGCAGTTCACCTGGGGTTTCCGGGTCGGCGACCTCAGCGTCCCGGACCCGATCGTGTACCGCCGCAACAACGCCCGCGGCCAGTGGAAGAGCGAAGAGGGCACGTTCTCCGAGTTCGTCTTCGACATGTTCGAGTGGGCCTTCAACGACGAGGACGAGGACTAAGCCCCCGCCTGGCCGTCGGATTCTCCCCACCTTTGACTGGCACAGTCCGCGTGTTGCCCCGAACCGCCGGGGATCCCCACCGCCGTGAAGCCAAAGGTGGGGAATCTCAGCGCACCACCCGGCCCCGCAGAACCTGCCACACTTCCCGGACGATCTTTTGCGGGTTGTAGACAACGTCGTGGTACCCGTAACGGAGTACGGCGTACCCGGTGAGTGTGCTGGCATTGTTCCTCAGCCGGTCTTTCTTGACCTGCCGGGCTTCCATGTGCGTGCTTCCATCGATCTCCACGATGAGGAAGCCTTCCAGCAGAAAATCCACGATACCGATTCCTGGCAGGTCCACCTGCGTCTGCGTGTAGATCCCTTCACTCCGGAACAGCAGCCTGGCCACGACTTCTATCGCAGAGTCCGCGGTTCCGTCGACTAGCTCCAGGACTCTGCGTGCGCCTCCGTTTCGATTTCCCGGAAGGCGTTGCCCGAGGTAGCCGAGCGTGGTGCGGCCCTGAACCAAGGCGCTTTCCACCATGACCGCGGCTTCCACAGCTGGCAGGCATCTCACGGCATGCAACAACGAGTCGGTCAGCCCGGCCACCGGGCGGGGAAACTCCGGCGGCACCACACTGCCACGATGAACCACGACGCCGGCAGCCGAGCCATGCCGGCACAGGAGGTGCAGCCGCGCCGGGGCAAAAAGTCTCCAGAGCCCGTGGTGCGGGGCCGCCGAGGCGCAGCACAGCAGACCGTTGGCCAGGACGGCGGCAACGAGGTCCGGCTGCGCACCGTGCAGCGCCACTACTCCGTGCCGCAACCGCACTGCCTGCCCGGAAGCCAGGGTGTTCCTGATGGTTCGCTCGGTGAATCCGGCCTGCAACAGCGTCGCCGTCCGGGCCACCGAGCCGGCGTATCTCAGATACTCGGTGAGGTCCATGCCTCCAGCAGACCGGGCGGTGACCACGTCGTAGAACCGGCAGTTGGACTATGTGGACAAACTCTCCGCCGAATTTCCCCACCTCTCAGACACCCCAACGGCGTGCCGAAGCGAAAGGCCCGGGGTCTGGCGATGGAAACGTTGAAACATGGGGAAAGTCCGTCAGGCGTCCCCAGACAGTCCTGTGACACTGGATTTACAGAAACCCTAGACAGCGTGACACTTCTGTCATATGCTCGTTCATGGGTTCACCAAATGCCTCCGGTGGATCTGATGCGAACGGAGAAATGGCCCCGGTTCGACGCAACGTATGACTCGAAACGTTGCAGGAACCGGGGCCATTCCGTTTAAGCCGGAGCCCGTAGGGTCAGCTGGCGCGGTCCACCACGGCCAGCGCGAAGTTGGTCAGCGAGTCCTTCACGACACCTTCGGGCAGCGGCGCGAGGGCGGCAATGGCTTCCTGGGCCCAGGCCCGGGCCACCACCCAGGATTCCGCCGTCACGGGGTGCTCGCGCAGGCCGGCGACCGCGGCGGCGAGGGCCTCGTCGGAGCTAAGGTCGCCGTCGATGAGCTTCAGGAGTTCGACGGCGGACTGGTCGCCGTTCTCGGCCTTCTTGCGCAGCAGCAGCACGGGCAGCGTCGGCACACCCTCACGCAGGTCGGTGCCCGGGGACTTGCCGGACTTGACCTTGACGCCGGTGACGTCGATGACGTCGTCGGCGAGCTGGAAGGCCACGCCCACCTTTTCTCCGTACTCGACCAGCATCGGCTCGTAGGCCTCATCGGCGCCGGAGAAGATCGCGCCGAGCTGGCCGGAGGCCGCCACGAGCGAGCCGGTCTTGTCCGCGATGACCGAGAGGTAGTGCTCCACCGGGTCCTCGTCCGGGCGCGGGCCGACGGTTTCGTGCAACTGGCCCAGGCAGAGCCGCTCAAAGGTGCGGGCCTGGATGCCGAGCGCGCGGGAACCGAGCTCGGAGACCAGGATGGAGGCGCGGGCAAAAATCAGGTCGCCGGTGAGGACCGCGACGGAGTTGCCCCAGACCTCGTGCGCCGTGGGGGCGCCGCGGCGGAACGGCGCGGAGTCCATGACGTCGTCGTGGTAGAGCGTCGCCAGGTGCGTCAGTTCGACGACGACGGCGGCCTGCACCACCGCGGGCCGGGAGGCGTCGCCCAGGTGCGCGCAGAGCAAAGTCAGCAAGGGACGGATGCGCTTGCCGCCGGCTTCCACGAGGTGGCGCGACGTCGCGTCAGCCAGCGGATCGGAGTTGGCAATGGCTTCGCGCAGCTTCTTCTCCACGCGGGCCAGGTTTGTGGTGATCGCCGGTCCCAGTTCGGGGTCCCCCGCGATCGCGGCAAAGCCGGCCGGCAGCTGCAATCCGGTGGCTATCGCTGTGGTGTTGAGGCTGGGCTCGGAGCTCGGCAGGCCGTGTCCGGCGTGCGTCCAGCTTTGGTCTGCAGAGTTGGTCACGGGTTAACCCTAACTTTTGTTGCGGAAACCGCGGAGTTGGCGCCGGTGTGGGTCGGGGTGTCGCCGTGCGCAGGGGCGTCGCCGGAGGCCGGGCCGGCCTGCGCCGGGCCCGCACTGGCAGCGCCTGCACTGGCAGCGTCCGCCCGGGACAGGCCCTGGTTGGACGTCGCCGGGACCAGCGATTCCAGCACCCGGATGACTCGGTCCTCGAAGCCCTTGGCCGCGGGATCGGTCAGGTTGGCCAGCAGCCGCACCACAAAACGCATCAGCACAGGGATGGGCATGCCCGTCCGGAGGGCCAGTTTCATTACGGCCGGCTTGCCGATCAGGGCCGCGAAAGCCCGGCCCAGGGTGAAGTGCGAACCCCACTGGTCCCGCACGTAGTCCGCGTACCGCGACAGGTGCGCATCGGCGTCGGCCGGTCCCCAGCCCGCGGAGGCCGAGCGGGCGGCGCCGTCGATGATGAACTCGGCCGCGAACCGGGCCGACTCCATGGCGTAGGAGATGCCCTCGCCGTTGAACGGGGAGACCATCCCGCCGGCGTCGCCGAGCAGCAGCAGACCGGGCGAGTAGTGCGGGGTGCGGTTGAAGCCCATTGGCAGCGCGGCGCCGCGGATCTCGCCGACCTGGTTTTCCGGAGTGAATCCCCAGTCGGCGGGCATGCCGGCGGTCCATTCGCGCAGGACCTGCTTGTAGTCCAGCTTGCCGAATTCCTTGGACGAGTTCAGGATGCCGAGGCCCACGTTGGAGGTGCCGTCGCCGACGCCGAACACCCAGCCGTAGCCGGGCAGCAGCTTGCCGTCGCGGCCGGGGAGCTCCAGCCAGCCTTCCATCCAGTCGTCGTCGTGCCGCGGCGAGGTGAAGTAGGTGCGGACGGCGACGCCGAGCGGCCGGTCGTCGCGCTTCCGGATGCCCAGCGACACAGCGGTGCGGGTGGAGTTCCCGTCCGCGGCGAGCACGACGTCGGCGCTGAAGTCGCGGGTCTCCCCGGTCTTGCGGCCGGACTCATCGAGCAGGGCGGCGCGGACGCCGGTGACGCGGCCGCCGTCGGAGCGCAGTGCCTCGGTGACGCTGTGGCGTTCCAGCACGACGGCGCCCGCGGACTGGGCGTGCCGGGCCAATTCCTCGTCGAAGCCGAGGCGGGTGCGGATCAGGCCGTACTGCGGGAAGTCGGAGACCTCGGGCCAGGGCAGTTCGATGCTGCGGCCGCCGGCCAGCAGGCGCAGGCCCTTGTTGCGGCGCCAGCCGTCGGCCTCGGGGTGCGGCAGGCCGAGCTTCTGGATCTCGCGGACGGCGCGGGGGGTGAGCCCGTCGCCGCAGACCTTTTCCCGCGGGAAGCTGGTCTTCTCCAGCACCGTGACGTCGATGCCCGCCTGCGCCAAGTAGTAGGCGGCTGTGGATCCGGCCGGACCTGCTCCGACGATCAGTACTTTCACGGCGGCGACGAACTAACGCGCGGGCCGGGCGATGTTGCGGCGCAGCTTCGCCACCGGTCCGGTGTGGGCGGCCAGCGCCGCGGCGGCCGCGGAGGGGCCGGCCTCGGCGCCGGGCTTGATGCCGCGGTGCACGGCGACGATGCCGCCGCTGAGGTTGCGGTAGGACACCTTGTCCCAGCCGGCTTCCTGCAGCCAGGCCGCCAGGTGGTCCTGGTCCGGCCAGGCGCGGATGGACTCGGCGAGGTAGACGTAGGCGTCCGGGTTGGAGGAGACCTTGACGGCGATCGCGGGCAGCGCGCGCATCAGGTATTCCGTATACATGGTCCGCCACAGCGGCACCACGGGCTGGGAGAACTCGGCGATGACCAGCTTGCCGCCGGGCTTGGTGACCCGGAGCATCTCGGCCAGGGCCTTCTTCGGCTCGTTGACGTTGCGCAGGCCGAAGGAGATGGTGCTGGCATCGAAGGTGTTGTCCGCGAAGGGCAGGCGCGTGGCGTCCCCGGCGATGAAGTCGATGTCGGGGCGGCGGCGCTTGCCGACCTTGAGCATGCCGAGGGAGAAGTCGCAGGCGATCACATCTATGCCGGCGTCGGCATACGGTTCGCTGGAGGTGCCGGTGCCGGCGGCGAGATCGAGCACCCGCTGGCCGGGCTTCACGTCCATGGCTTCGACCACAACCTTGCGCCAACGGCGCGTCTGCCCCATCGACAGGACATCGTTGACGACGTCGTATTTGGGGGCGACGTCGTCAAACATCGTGGCTACTTCGTCCGGACGCTTATCCAAGGATGCTCGGTTCACCCTTACAGTGTCTCAAATGATCAGCACACACCCTAACCACGCCTGAACTGGGGCTGAACCCGGCGCCCGTGGCGCCGTGTTGTGCCTGCGGCCGGGCCTCCGTTGTGCCTGCGGCCGGGCCTGCGCCGAGCCTGCGCCGGGCCTCCGGCGCGTCGGGAGTAGTGTGGTCTCACTATGACGAGCGCGTTCCGAACCTTGACAGTCCCCCTCGATGCAGAATCATTCCCCGGGGGGCTGCCGTCGTTTCTGGTCCGGGACGACCTCCTCTGCTGGACCCGCCGCGAAGCCGGCCTGGTCGGCTTCGGCGAGGTGGCCCGGTTCACCGCCACGGGACCCGAGCGTTTCCTCGAAGCGGACATCTGGTGGCGCCACCTGGTCATTGAGGCCGAGATCGATGACCCCGTCGACTGGCCCGGCACCGGCCCCGTCGCCTTCGGCTCGTTCGCCTTCTCCAAAGCCTCCGCACACGAATCGCGGCTGATCGTGCCGGAAATCGTCGTCGGGCTTCGTGACGGCAAGGCCTGGCTCACGCAGATGACGTTCGACGACGGCGACCTCACCGAAGCGGGCGCCCGCGCCGCCCTGGACCGCTGGCTCAGCGGCGGTGCCGGTGCCAGCGGCAGGGCTGATGCTGCCAGCATTGCGGACGGCACCCTTGTTCACGCCAACTTGGCGCAAAGCAGTCTTGTTGACGGCACCCCTGCGGACGGCACCCTGGTTGACGCCACCCTGGTGACGGGCCCGACGCCGGGAACCGGCTCCGTTATGGACGGCACCGCCGCAATCGGCACAGCCGGGGACGGCACCCCCGGGACCTCCGCCGCGCCGGCGGGCGGCGCCGTCGTGCGCCCCATGCCGCTGGCCGCCGGAGCGACGCTGCACACCGGATCGCTCAGCGAAGAAGACTGGATGGCGGCCGTGGCCGCGGGCGTGGCGGAGATCCGCACCGGGGCGCTGGAGAAGCTGGTGCTCGCCCGCGACATTGTCGCCACCGTCCCGTCCGGGGTGAACGCCGCCGAAATCCTCCGCCAGCTCGCCGTCCGCTACCGCGAATGCTGGACCTACGGCGTGGACGGGCTGGTGGGCGCGACCCCGGAGATGCTGATCCAGGTGGAGGGCCGCACCGCGCAGGCCCGCGTCCTGGCCGGCACCTTGGACCGCCGTGACGCCGACGGCATGGACGGCTCGCCGCTGGAGTTCGCCGAGCGGGTGCTGGCCGGATCCGAAAAGCAGCGGCACGAACACGACATCGCCATCCAGTCCCTGACCACGCAGCTGGCACCGTTCTCGGAGGCGATGAACGCGCACAGCGAACCCTTCATCCTGGAACTGCCCAACGTCTGGCACCTCGCTTCGGATGTAAAAGCGGAGCTCGCCGAGATCGAAGGCCATGTGCCCACCTGCCTCGCGCTGATCAACGCCCTGCATCCCACGGCCGCGGTCTGCGGCACACCCACGCAAGTCGCGGGCGCACTGATCCGCAAGCTGGAGCACCTGGACCGCGGGCCGTACGCCGGACCGGTCGGCTGGCTCGACGCGGCCGGGAACGGGGAATGGGGCATCGCGCTGCGCGGCGCCGTCATTGAGTCCCCCGAGACCGTGCGGCTCTACGCCGGCTGCGGCGTCGTCGAGGGCTCCGTGCCGGAAGCCGAACTCGCTGAAACCTGGGCGAAGTTCCGGCCGATGCTGGAGTCCCTCGGCATCAACAGCTAGAGTCCGGAATAGGAGACACCGCCGCCCCGCGGGGGCTTGCACTAGTGTCATCAATAGTTATCCAATGGTGAAACTAAGTTTCCTGTGATGCACATCTCGTATTCGGCGATACACTATAAGCCGACTAAGTCACGTCTGCTCCTGCAACAAGAGGTAAAAAACCATGCAGCTCAAGTCCCTCGCCTCGGCAAAGGTGGCCGCCAAGGCAGCCGCACTCCTGGCCGCCGGCGCCCTCACGCTCACGGCCTGCGGCGGCGGCTCGACCCCCGCAGCCACCTCCGAAGGCGGCATCCAGCTCATCAACGCCGGCAAGCTCACCGTCTGCTCGGATGTGCCCTACGAGCCGTTCGAATTCCAGAAGGACGGCAAGATCGTCGGCTTCGACATGGACATCGCGGCCGAGGTGGCCAAGGACATGAAGGCCGAACTCAGCGTCGTCGACAGCTCCTTTGAGGCCATCGAGACCGGTACTGCGCTGACCCAGTGCGACGTCTCCATCTCCTCCATCTCCATCACGGACACCCGCAAGTCGGTCATGGACTTCTCCGACCCGTACCTCGACGACGACCTGACCCTCGTGGCCTCTGGCTCTTCAGGCATCACGAACCTCGACGGCGCCAAGGGCAAGAAGGTCGGCGTCCAGCAGGCCACCACCGGCGCCCAGTACGCGAAGGATCAGGGCCTCGACGCGCAGCAGTTTGAGGACACCGGACTCCTGGTCCAGGCACTCAAGGCCGGCACTATCGACGCAGCCCTGGGCAACCAGTCCGTCCTCGGCTACGCCATCAAGGATGACTCCAATTTCAAGCGCGTGGAGAACTACGCCACCGGTGAAAAGCTGGGCATTGCCATCAAGAAGGGCAACACCGCGATGGCCACCCAGGTCAACGGCACGCTCAAGCGACTGACTGACGACGGCACCTTGGCGAAGTTCGAGACCACCTGGTTCGGCGAACCCTCCAAGTAGCACCCCGGCCTGAGACCGACACAGACGAGGCCCCGTACCGCTGTACAACAGTCCGTACGGGGCCTCAACTGCGCGAAACGAATGTGAGAACACCATGGCAATGACCGCACGTCAACGAGCCAAAGTCAGCCTGTACGTCCAGGCCGGAATCTTTGTGGTGGCCGTGATCGCCCTGATCTTGGCCACGGACTGGGAGACCATCAGCAACAGCGTCTTCAACTTCGCCAAGGTCGGCCCGATGTTCCCGGACATCATCCTTGTGGGCCTGAAGAACACCCTGATCTACACCGCCCTGGGCTTCATCGTGGGCCTGTCCGGCGGCCTGCTGCTGGCGCTGATGAAGCTCTCCTCGTTCCCGCTGTACCGCTGGATCGCCACCGGCTACATCGAGTTCTTCCGCGGTGTCCCGGCCCTGCTGGTGTTCATCGCGTTCGGCTACGGCGTGCCGCTGGCCTTCGGCGTTTCCTGGAACGTGACCGTGGTGGCCATGGTCTCGCTCGGCATGGTGGCCGCGGCCTACATCGCCGAAACCCTGCGCGCCGGCCTGCAGGCCGTGCCGAAGGGCCAGATGGAGGCGGCCCGTTCACTCGGCATGCCGCAGTGGCGGGCGATGATCTCCATCGTCATCCCGCAGGCCTTCCGGATCGTCCTGCCGCCGCTGACCAACGAGGTCATCCTGCTGACCAAGGACTCCTCGCTGATCTACGTGCTGGGCCTGACCGCCTCGCAGTACGAGCTCACGAAGTTCGGCCGCGACGGCATCTCCAGCCTCGGCGCGGGTCTGACCCCGCTCCTGATCGCCGGCGCCCTCTACCTGGTGATCACCATCCCGCTGAGCCTCTTGGCCCGGAAGTTCGAAAGCCGCTCCGCGCGGACGAAGCGATAGGCAGGACAGTCATGAACGACGTCGTACAGAACGCCCCCTCCCCCAGCGGAGCCGTCCACGCCGCCGGGGTCTCCATCAAGGACCTGCGGAAGTCCTACGGCGCCAACGAGGTGCTGAAGGGGATCGACCTCGAGGTTGCCCCCGGCGAGGTCGTCTGCCTGATCGGCCCCTCGGGCTCGGGCAAATCGACCCTGCTGCGCTGCGTGAACCTGCTCGAACAGCCGAACCAGGGCACCATCCACGTGGGCGGCTTCGAATCCACCGACCCGGATGTGGACATCGACAAGATGCGCCGCAAGGTGGGCATGGTCTTCCAGCAGTTCAACCTCTTCCCGCACCTCAGCGCGCTGCAGAACTGCACGATCGCGCAGACCAAGGTGCTCAAGCGCAGCCAGGCAGACGCCTCGGCGGCGGCCCTGAAGAACCTGGAGCGCGTCGGCCTGGGGCACCTCGCGGACCGTTTCCCGGATGAGCTCTCCGGCGGGCAACAGCAGCGGGTGGCCATCGCCCGTGCGCTGAGCATGGACCCCGAACTGATGCTCTTCGATGAGCCCACGTCGGCCCTGGACCCGGAAACCGTGGGCGACGTTCTGTCCGTCATGCGGAACCTGGCCCGGGAGGGAATGACCATGCTGGTGGTGACCCACGAGATGGGCTTCGCCCGCGAGGTCGCCGACCGGGTGGTCTTCATGGACGGCGGCGTCGTCGTGGAGGAAGGTGTGGCCGAGAAGGTCATCAGCTCCCCCGCCCACGCCCGCACCAAGGAATTCCTCCGCCGCGTCCTCGACCCGACCCACATCGACATCACGGAGTAAGTCCCCGCGGATTCCGCGCCGATTTCAGACAGCCGCTACGTGGATCCACGTGGCGGCTGTCCGTTTCCGTAGCGGATTCGCGGGACGCCTTTCTCATCGAGGAAGGCCGCGAACCTCTCCAGGCTGGCGAGCTCCCACCAGGTCCATCGGATCACCCGGCGCCCGGTGGCCCGGATCCGGTCCTCACGAGCCTTCTCCTCAACCACGACATCCGAGGGCGTCCGCCCCTTCAGATAGGCCGCTGCCCGGTATTTCACGAGGCCATCGAATTCGCCGGATAGACCATCCTCCGGCCACTCGAAGTCGGTGAAGCCGACGAGTCCCCGGGCATCCCTAATCTCGTGTTGGAGTACGGGCGCCTTGAATCCCAGCCGATGCATCATCGCCCGGCTCACCGATTCCCCCGGAGAACCCGACGCCGGGTCGCCGAACTCCAGGGCGGTGAGGATCCTCCGGGCTGCGGCGGCCGTGTAGATCCCGGTGATGCCAGCTTCGAGCAGCGCAAGGTTCAGCACCGGCGGCCCATTGCGTGTGGGCCGCAGGACATGGTCGACGGCTGCCACGGCCTGTTCAAAGGATGCGAAGGCGGCCAGGTCCAGCACCGTCCGGGCCCGGGCCGTGACCAGCAGGCCCTGGCGTTCCTCGACCTGGAGGGACTGGGGATCAGCGAAATGCCGCCGCACGCCCGCCCTTGAGCGTCCCCCGCCGGCGTCGGACGTGCACGCGTGAACAGGGTGCCTCGTTCCGACCACCGGGATGTCCGAGATGGCGGCGGCCGACTGCCAGCAGAAGACGGTCCGGCTCCGGAGGGTGGCTGCCGCGGCATGGATCAGCAGCGGATACCGTTCCCAGGGCTGCAGTGCATCCCACGCCTCGGCCCGGACATACACACCCTGGCGCAGGCGTCTGAGCTCCCCGGCCTTGGCTTGCCGGGCAAGCGCACGCGAGTCGCGGCCAAGGCGTGCCAGGTCGCTGCTGAGAATCAGGGCGGGCAGGTCCATGCATCGATACTGGCCCCCGCCTCGGAGCCCCAACAACAGCCCGGCGCCCGGATGTGGAAAACGCCGGCGGCGGCTGGCGGCGGCCAGCGGCGTTCTCGCGTCGCTTTCGGACAGCCGCGCCGAGGATCCGCACCGCCGTCGTCCGAAACCGCCGCGGAAACGTGGGAGGGGCTACTGCGCGGCGGGCGCGGCGGGGCTTACAGGTCGTCAGGAGGCGTTAGATGCGCGGTCAGAGCCGGTGGCCAGCCGCGGAGTGCGCCCAGTTCGAGGATCAGGCTAGTACTCAGGACGCCAGACGGTCGGGCCGCTGGTCCGATACGTGTTCGCTTGACCCTTGCGCAGGCGGGTTGATGGCGGACCAAACATCGTCGAGTGAGAGCCCGAGCACGGCCGCGATCGCCGCGATCGTGGAGAACGCGGGAGTGGCCACACGGCCTGTTTCGATCTTCCGCAGCGTTTCTGGCGAGATGTCTGCGGCCACCGCCACCTCGAACATGGAGCGATCTGTCCTCGCTTGGCGCAGAAGTGCGCCCAAACGTTGTCCGCGTTCGACCGCGGCAGGAGTGAGTGGGAGTCTGACCATGCCTCCAACTATAGTACCGGTATAGTCTTACCGGTATATTTATTGGGAAGCGTGAGAGGGACATCTGGTGATCGAAATATTCAGCTCTTCTGAACTACAGCGAGCGAAGGTAAGCGGAAGGTTCATCGCCACAGTGCTGCAGAGCTTGCAGGAGCGGGTTAGGGTCGGCACAAACCTTCTGGAGATCGACCAGTGGGCCGGTGAGATGATTGCTGCGGCAGGTGCCCAGTCTTGTTATCTCGATTACGCGCCCTCGTTCGGCCGCGGACCCTTTGGCCACTTCATCTGCACATCGGTCAACGACGCCGTGCTGCACGGAATGCCTCACGATTATGCCCTCCAGAATGGCGATCTCCTCACCCTTGACCTGGCTGCGTCCCTCGACGGGATCGTCACCGATGCCGCCGTCAGCTTCGTCGTCGGAGTACCGTCCAGCCCCTCGGACTCCATGTTGATCGAGACGACTCAGCGGGCACTGGAAGCCGGAATTGCGGTTGCCAACCCAGGAGCACGGATAGGGGACATCTCCCATGCAATCGGGGCCGTCCTTGCAGCCGCCGGCTACCTCATCAACACCGAGTTCGGAGGGCACGGCGTGGGGTCTACGATGCATCAGGATCCCCACATCCCCAACACGGGCCGTCCGGGCCGGGGATACCGGCTCCGCACCGGCCTGCTGCTCGCAATCGAGCCCTGGGTCATGGCGGACACCGCCGACCTCGTCACCGACCCGGACGGATGGACACTCCGAAGTGCGACAGGAACCCGCACGGCCCACAGCGAGCACACCGTAGCCATCACGGACGACGGACCTGTAATCCTCACGATCTGACCTTCGCGCACCAAACGCCAACCAAACGCAAGCAGCGCATCCGCGGCGTTTTCGGACAGACGCGCCTCGGATCCGCGCCGCCCTCGTCCGAAACCGCCGCGGAATCGCGCGGCAGGGCTACTGCGCGGCGAGGACTCCGGCCACGGCGGCGGTCACGGCGGCCCGGATGCGGACGTGCAGCTCGCGCAGGCCGCGCCTGTCCGTGTGGACCTCGATGATGCTGCGGCCCTTCCACGGTTCCGCCAGCGCCGCTGCGAGCTCCGCCGTGGTGCTGACCCAGCGGTGCGCGACGCCGTACGCCGCCGCGAGTGCCCCCAGGTCCACGCTGTGCGGGGTGCCGAAGAGGCGTTCGACGGCGGTGCCGTAGCGGCCCGCGGCCTCGACCAGGCCGTGCTCCAGCAGCCCGAAGATGGCCCCGCCGGCATCGTTGAGGACCACGATCCGCAGGTCGGGCTCCGTCTCGCCGGCACCGAGCAGCAGCCCGCCGGCGTCGTGCAGGAAGGTAATGTCGCCCAGCAGCACCGTGGTTTCCTGCCGGCCGGCCAGCGCGATCCCGGTGGCCGTAGCGAGTGTCCCGTCAATGCCGGAGAGACCGCGGTTGGCGAAGACGACGGCGGCCGGCTCAGAAGCGGGCGTTCCGGCGAGATCGACGTCGCGGATGCCGTTGGAGGAGCCGAGCACGAGCTGCCCGCGTGTGTGTTCCCAGACCAGGGCGCCGACAGCGGGTCCGGTCGCGGCCGGCCCTGTGGCGGAAGGCATTGCCGCGGCGGCAGGACCAGCCGCGCCAGGCCCGGCTGCCGCAGGACCGGTTGCGCCGGCCCCGGTCCCAGCCCCGGGCCCGGCAGAACCGGTCACCTCAGGTCCGGCCGCGCCAGTCCCGGTCGCGGCGGGCCCGGACGAAGCGGGCCCGGCCGAAGCGGGTCCGGCCCCCGAGCCAGGCCCCGTCGCGGCGGGCGAAGCGGGTCCGCCCGAAGCAGGCCCAGCACTCCCTGCCAGCACCACGTCCACCGCGTGCTGCGCGGCGGCGCCGGCCAGGAGCCAGGCATCGAGCCACGCCGCGGAGCCGCGGCCGGCGAAGTCGGCCAGGTCGCCCAGGTTGTTCAGCGGGAGTTCGGTTCGGCGGCCGGGCTCGTACCAGGCCACCGGCACCGGCTGGTAGAGCGCGGAGGGGACGTCGGCGCGGGCCAGCAGCGCGCTCACCGGCCGGGAAAGCGTGGGCCGGCCGAAGAGCACCACGCGCTCGATCGGCTGCGCGGACTCCGGGCCGAACGCATCCAGGACAATCCGGTAGGGTCCCACCGCGTTGGGCCCGAACCGGGCGTTGGAGGACGGCTCGGCCAGCAGCGGCAGGCCGTGGGCTCGGGCGAAGGCCTCGGCGACCGGGCCGGCGTCGTGCCCGGCCAGCACCACGGTGCGCCGCTCCGGCAGCCCGGGCGAGGCGGGCGGGAAATCGAGGGCCAGCGGGCCGCGCGGCGCTCGGTACACGCGGCGGCCGGACTCGGGCGGCAGCCGGTCCCCGGGCGCGGGAACGAGCGGGTCGCGGAAGGCCAAGTTGAGCTGCACAGGCCCGGGCGGGGTGTCCTCGAACGCCCCGGTCGCGGCGCTAAGCGCGGTCTCGACGGCGCGCCGCGGGTCGCTGCCGGCGGGCACATCGGCGGCGAAACGGACATGCTCCCCGAACAGGTCCAGCTGCGCCGTGGTCTGGTTGGCGCCGGTCCCGCGGAGTTCCTCGGGGCGGTCGGCCGAGATCACCACGAGCGGGACGGCGGCGTGGTTGGCCTCCATCACAGCCGGCAGCAGATTGCCGACGGCGGTCCCGGAGGTAGTCAGCACCGCCGCGGGCGCACCGGTGGCCAGAGCCAAGCCCAGGGCGGTGAAACCGGCGTCGCGCTCGTCGATCCGGACCAGTAGTTCGACCCGGCCGGCGGCGTCGGCCTCGGCCAGGGCGTAGGCCATCGGCGCGGAGCGCGAGCCCGGCGCGACCACCACGTAGCGGACCCCCTCGAGCAGCAGGGCCGCGACGGCGATCCGCGCGGCATCCAGCGCGCTCAGCTCCTCCGCGCCCAGCTCCTCCGAGCTCACATGTTCTCCGGCGTCTCGATGCCGAGCAGATCCAGGCCCTCGGACAGCCGGCGCAGCACCAGGGCGCACAGGGCGAGCCGCGACTCCCGGACCGAATCCTCGGACTTCAGCACCGGGCACTGGTCGTAGAAGGCCGTGAAGAGCTGCGCGAGTTCGAACAGGTACGTGCACAGCCGGTGCGGCTCCAGCGCCTCGCGCACCTTGTGCAGGGTCGCGCCGTACTCGAGTAGGTGCAGGGCCAGGGCGCGTTCGGCGGGTTCGACGACGGCGATCGGCGTCGCGGGAATGCCGCCGTCGCTGTCGGTCCCGGCAGTTTCGGTCCCGGCGGCGATCAGCGTCCCCGGCTGGCCGCCGTCGATCCTGGTCTCGGCGGTTGTGCCCGGCGTGCCGCCGTCGATCCTGGTCCCGGCGGTTGACCCTGGCGTGCCGCCGTCGGTCCCGGCAGCCTGAACGGCGGTGTACCGCTCCAGCACGCCGGCCTTGCGCAGGATCGAGCGGATCCGGGCGGCGGCGTACTGCACGTAGGGCCCGGTGTTGCCGCTGAGGGCCAGCATCCGGTCGAAGTCGAAGACGTACTCGGTGTCGTGCCCCACGGAGAGGTCGGCGTACTTGACAGCGCCGATGCCCACCTGCCGGGCGGTCACGGCGCGCTCCGCCTCGGTGAGCTCGGGCCGGCTGGCGTCGATGACGGCGCGGGCGCGGTCCACGGCCTCCTCCAGCAGGGCCATCAGCTTGACCGGGGCGCCGGAGCGGGACTTCAGGATCTTCCCGTCCTCCCCCAGCACGTTGCCGATCTGCACGTGCACGGCCTCCACCGTGTCCGGCAGCCACCCGGCGTCGCGGGCCGTAGCCATCACCATGCGCAGGTGCATGTTCTGCGGCGCGCCCACGACGTAGAGGACGCGGTTGGCCTCCAGTTCGCGGACCCGGTAGCGGATGGTGGCGAGGTCGGTGGTGCCGTAGCCGTAGCCGCCGTCGGACTTGCGGATGATCAGCGGCATGGGCTCGCCGTCGCGGCCGGTGAAGCCGGCCGGGAATGTGCACAGGGCGCCGTCGCTGATCCGGGCGATGCCGCGTTCCTCGAGTTCCTGGCACAGCTGTGCGAGATGGGCGTCGTAGGAGCTTTCGCCGGCGATGTGGTCGTCGGTGAGGCTGATGCCCAGCATCGCGTAGATGGCGTTGAAGTAGCGTTTGGACTGGGCCACGAGCCGCTGCCAGACGGCGAAGGTCTCCGCGTCGCCGCCCTGCAGCGCGACGACGCGTTGCCGCGCGCGGGTGGCGAAGCCGTCCTCGTCGGTGGCGGAGGCGTCGAACTTGGCGCGGGCCGCCTGGTAGAACGCGCTGGGGTCATCGACCAGCAGCGCCGCCTCCGGGGAGTCCTCGCCGATCTCCAGCCAGTGCTCGATCAGCATGCCGAACGGGGTGCCCCAGTCGCCGATGTGGTTCTGCCGGATCACGGTGTCGCCCAGCGCCTCGAACACCTTCACGAGGCTGTCGCCCACCACCGTGGTGCGCAGGTGCCCGACGTGCATTTCCTTCGCGACGTTCGGGGAGGAGTAGTCGACGACGACGCGCTGGGCTTCCGCCGCCGGCACGGCCGGGGCGCCGGGAGACGCGGCATTGAGCAGCTCCTCGATCCAGGTCCCGTCGAAGGTGAGGTTAATGAAGCCGGGTCCGGAGATCTCGACGGCGGTGCAGATCCCGTCCAGGTCCAGGGCCTCGACGATCCGGGCGGCGGCGTCCCGCGGGGCCATGCCGACCTTCTTGGCCAGTGCCATGGCGGCGTTGATCTGGATGTCCGCGAACTGCGAGGGCCGGACCACGGGATCGGTCTCGCGGTACTCTTCGCCGAACGCGCTGGCAATTGCTGCCTGGACTCTGGGGACAACCATTTCGGCCGGATTATTCACACTGTTCAAATTATCAGTTCCCCCGCACCCCGGAAGCCCCGGCGCTCCCCCGCCCGTGTCCCCCAATCACCAGACGCGGGAGCGTCCCGGGGGCTGGCGTGTCTACTCGATGACGTAGCGCTGCATCATGTCGTTGTCCTCGTGCTCGAGGATGTGGCAGTGCCACACGTACGGACCGGTGAAAGAGGTCTGGAACGCGGTCACGGAGCCGGCCGCGTTCGCGCCGAACGGTACAACGATCCGGGTGACCTCCCCCGGCATGGCTACGACGGTGTCCTTCCACCCCCGTTCGTTGGCGGGCGGTGCCTGCGGGCCGCCTCTCAGGAACGCGGCCACGGCCGGTGGCGGGAAGGAGCCGCCGTCGGGCGCCAACGGCTGCGGCCCGTAATTGGCGGCCAGGTAGCCCGCAGAGTCGAACTTCTGCCTGTTGAGCACCTGGAACTGGGTGAAGTGCAAGTGGATCGGGTGGGCGTCGACGGTGGTGTTGACCAGGTCCCACCGTTCGAGGGTGGCCGCGCCGACGGTTGTGGTCGCCCCCGAGGCCTCAAAGCTCCTGTTGTTCAGCAACGCCATCAGCGGAGAGCCCAAAGTGTTGAGGTTTTCCACCATCGTCATGGTCCGGACGGCGGCAACCGGCCGGGCCGCGGTGGCCAGCGGCGCGATCGGCACTGCGCGCAGGGTTGCCGGCAGCGGCGCTGTCCACCCGGATGCACTGGTCACCGAGAACTGCATGATCTGGGGAAGGGGCGAACCGCCGCGCCTGACTGCGCGCGCACCGTCAGGGAACGGCACACGGGCATTGTTAGTGAGAACCACCTTGGCGCCTGACGCCAGCCCGGCGAAGTCGATCACGACGTCGGCCCGTTCGCCGGGGCCGAGCAACAGGGTCGTGAGGGGAACGGGAGCGTTGAGCAGGCCGCCGTCCGAGCCGATCTGAAAGAATCCGATGGTCTGACCCGCGGACTTGAGCTTGAGATTGTAGAAACGGGCATTCGACCCGTTGTAGACCCGGAACCGGTACTTGCCCTGGGCGACGTTGAGATTTGGCCAGGCCTTGCCGTTGACCGTTGCCACATCGCCAAAGAACTCGGGCGCCCAGGGCCGTCCAGCTGTCCCGGGATTGGCGTTGGGCGGGTAGAGGAAGGTCCCGTCGGGGTTGAACATACGGTCCTGGATGACCAGCGGCACCTCGAAGGGGGCAGGCGGCAGGCCGGTGGAGCCGTCGCCGGGGTCATCGCTGTTGCGGACTAGATAGCCGCCGGCCAGTCCCGCGAACACGTTGAGCCGCGTGATGCCCAAGGCATGATCGTGATACCAGAGACCGGCAGCCTCCTGCGTGTTCCCGTAGTGGTAGGTCTTCGATGCGCCGGTCGCGAAGGTGTCGGTGGGGTCGCCGTCGTCGCCCGGGCTGGTGTTCCCGCCATGCAGGTGGACGGAGGCCCGTGGGCCGGTGGCGTCGGCGGCGACGGTGCCGGCGATGTCGTAGTCGATAGCGGAAGCCAGCGGGTGCGCGCCGAGACGATTCACCATGGTCAGGTCGAACGGGACACCCTGTTTCGCCACGATGACGGGGCCGAGGTAGTCCTGCGAAACGGTACCGCCGCGGTAGGCAAACGTCGGCGTCGCGGTCATCGCACTGTGGAATTTATGAGTTGAATTGACCATCTCGATGGTTGCGCTGCCACCGTCCGTTGCATCGATGACGCCCAGTTGCGCCAGCGTCGGCAGTTGCTCGGTGAAGGGAGTAACCCCCGTCGGAACGGCCGCAGAGGCTGTTGATGTGATGACCGGCGCGAGTAGCAATCCTGCGCCTGCCGCAGCGCCGGCCTCAAACAGAGTTCGTCGTGTGATTTCCATGTCAGACACTCACCCACCTCGTCCGCATACCCCGATGAGTCGAAGGATACGGACAGGACCGTGTCACCGCAGGAGTGGCGTCCACGCGGGTTTGGACAGACCCACACTTGGTCCGTCTTCGGAACCACCTGCGGTCAGTACTCCCCTCGTGCCCCAGAAGCAACGCGGGGTCAGACAGCGCCCATCAAGGTCCCCGGCATGGGCCGGATCTGACCCCGCGTTGCTTTAGAGAGGAAGGGGTCAGGCGTCGGTGCGGAAGACCTGGACCACCGAGGGGCGCGGGGCGCGGGCCTGGCCCCGGGCCGGCGTCGTGCCTGCCGGGACGTAGTCCGGGAAGAAGGACAGCTGCGCGTCGAAGGTGCCGTCCTCGCCCGGGTGCTGCACGGAGACGAACACGGTGCGTTCCTCGTCGCGGATGATCGGTCCGCAGGTTTCGCCGTCGCGCGGGACGGCGAGGAACTGCTCCACCCGGCCGCGCTCGGCGCCGTCGAGCGTGACCTTGAACAGCCCGTCGGCCTTGCCGATGCCGGAGGGTGCGCCGTCGGTGGAGATCCAAAGGTTCCCGACCGAGTCGAACGCGAGGTTGTCCGGGCAGGAGATGGGCGAGACCTGGTCCGCCGGAAAGCCGGAGAAATAGGTCACGTCCCCGGACGCCGGATCGCCGCAGACCATCAGCAGGTTCCAGGTGAACGCCGTGGAGGTCTGGTCACCGGTCTCGGTGATTTCCACGATGTGGCCGTCGCGGTTGGCGTTGCGGGGGTTGACCTCGGTGGCGCCTTCCTTGCCGATCTTGCCGCGGTCCGAGTTGTTGGTGCAGGCGACATAGACCTTGCCGGTGTGCAGGCTCGGCTCGACGTCCTCGCAGCGGTCCATCTTGGTCGGGCCCACCTTGTCCGCGGCCACGCGCGTGTAGACCAGCACCTCCTCGACGGACATCCCGGGCACCTGCGAGACGCCGCCGACGACGAGCGGCAGCCATTCGCCGGTGCCGTCGAAGCCGCCGTCGGACGGGACCGTGCCCGTGCCGGTGATCTCGAAGGCCGGGGAGCTGCCGGTGAAGCGGGCCACGTAGAGGTCGCCCGCGGAGAGCAGGGTCATGTTGTGCTTCCGGTCCCCCTCGACGTACTTGTCTTTCGAGACGAACTTGTAGAGGTAGTCGAAGCGCTCGTCGTCGCCCGAGTACGCCACCACGTGGCCGGAATCGGCCACGATCACGTTGGCGCCCTCGTGCTTGAAACGGCCCAGGGACGAGTGCTTCTTCGGGGTCGACGTCGGGTCGAAGGGATCGACCTCCACGATCCAGCCGAAGCGGTTGGCTTCGTTCTCGTAGCCCGGCGTGCGGGTGTCGAAGCGCGGGTCGTCGAGTTCCCACTGGCGCGCCGTGGGCTTGTTGGTGAGCCCGTAGCGCTTGTCCTCGGCGGAGAGGCCGGGCGCGACGAAGTACCCGTTGAAGTTCTCCTCGCCGGAGAGGATGGTGCCCCAGGGGGTGGTGCCGCCAGCGCAGTTGCCGAGCGTGCCTAGGATGGTGCGGCCGGTCTCGTCGTCCCTCGTGCGGACCAGGGCGGAGCCGGCCACCGGCCCGGTGAGCTCGTACGCGGTGTCGTTCAGGTAGCGGCGGTTCAGGCCGGCGCCCTTGACGTAGGACCACGGCTGGTTCTTGTTCTTCCGCTCCAGCTCGACGACGGTGAGCCCGTGCGCGGCGGCGCCGACCTTCCGGACGTCGGCGGCGGGCATCGAGGCCGGGAACATGATGGTCTCGTTGGTGTATTCGTGGTTGGCGAAGAGCACCGCGCGGCGGCCCTTGCTGCCGGGGATCTCGAGGATGTCCGTGTAGTCGTTGTTGTAGCCGAACTGCCGTGCCTGCGCCGCCGCGGTCTGGTTGCCGAGGTCGAAGTCCGGGGCGTCGTTGAAGATCGGGTCACCCCAGCGGATCACGGGCTGCCAGGTGAAGCCTTCCGGCACCGTGACGGCGTCGACGGCGGCATCCACCGGGGCGATGGCGGTGAACTTGAGCTTGGACGCGCCGTAGCCGTTCTTGGCGGCCGGGGACAGGCCGGGGCCGCCGGCCGCTGCGGCCTCGGGCGAGGCCAGGGCACCGCCGAACGCGACGGCGAGGGCACCGGCGGCGCCGAAGCCCAGGGCGGAGCGGCGGGACATGGTCGCGGAGGCGATGTCGCGGAAGTAGCTGTTGGAGCTGGTGTTGCAGACGTCGCCGCTGCAGGCGTTATCGCATTTCAGCGCGCAGGTGACGGCGCTGCGCTTGCCTTTGGTGTGGCCGAGCATGGGGAGCAGGGAGAACTTGCGTCCTGAGGATACAGACATGGAGAGACCTTCCACGGGTGGATTGGGGTGCCTCCCCACCGTTCCAGCCGCGGACTACGCGGAGCCGACTCTCACATGAAGTTCCGGTGAACTCCCGCAATCTTGAGGCATTCCCGGCGCCTGGAAGTCCTGGAGCGCGGAAGGCGCAGGGCCAGTAGAGTCTCGACCCCAAAGCGGCCGGCTACCGGGATCGCAGGAGCGGACAGGTAGTAAGTTGCCTTATGATTTGAGGTAACAGTGCCACAGTGCACCGGGAGGAACGGATATGGTGGCGGAATCGCCGGGCTCCATCAGAATTGAACTGGTCGGTGCACGTTACCGGCTTGGCGAGGTGATCGGCCGCGGGGGTATGTCGTCCGTCTACCGTGCAAGGGACGAGAATCTGGGCCGGGACGTCGCGTTGAAGCTCTTCGCACCTCAGGCGCCCGACGCGGACGAGCTCAAACGCCAGGAAGCTGAGGTTCAGCTGTTGGCGACGCTGAACCATCCCAACCTCGTGACGCTGTTCGACGCCGGCATCGACACCCGCATCCCGGACGAACCCCGCCCTTTCCTGACGATGGAACTGGTCGGCGGACAGGATCTGCGCAGCCGCATCAGGCACAGCGTTGTTCCCTTGGACGAGCTCGCTGTCATCGGAGCCGGAAGCGCCGACGCGCTGGCCTATGTCCACAACCTGGGCATCATCCACCGGGACATCAAGCCGGGCAACATCCTCTTAGTGCAGACGCGCCCCGGGGAGCCGCTCAGGGCCAAGGTCACAGACTTCGGGATTGCCCGGATCGCCGACTCAACACGCCTGACAGCCACCGGGGCGATGGTGGGAACCGCAGCGTACCTGAGCCCTGAACAAGCCATGGGCTCTCCACTCAGCCCGGCCACGGACGTGTATTCGCTGGGCCTGGTCCTGCTCGAAGGCATCAAGCAGACAATGGAGTACCCCGGCAGCGCTGTGGAATCCGCCGTGGCCAGGCTGTACCGCGCACCGAACATTCCCGAGGATCTCCCGGCGGAGTGGGCGGACCTGATCCGGTCGATGACGGCCATCGAACCGCTGGAACGCCCGAGCGCCGCCGATGTTGAGACAGCGCTGCGGCAGGCACTGGTCTCGCCGGCATCCACTCCTGGCGAACTTCCACTGGGACCCACGCCCGTTCTCCCGCTCAGGCCCGTCAGGGCCCCCTCCACCACGACAAAGTCCGCAGCCCCCAGCCCCTCCCCCGGCCCAGCCAAGGAGGACACCCACGCTCAGGATCGCAGCGGCACGGATACCGCCCCCAACGCCGCCCGGGCCTCGCCGCTCCCCGCTAACGATCAGAGCAGCAACCGCCCGGGAACGCGCCGCGCGGCGCGATCCTCCCGTGCAGGTTACAAGGGACGGCTCCCCGTGGTCGCAGTCCTGACCCTTCTTGCGCTGGGGGGCGGGGCGGTGGCGCTCACGGCGAGCATGGCGCCACCGTCCACACCCATCGTTGTGCCATACCCGACGGTCACCGGCACCCTGGGTGACAACCTCCAGCAACTTCAGAAGAGTGTGGAACCATGACGCGCTTTCAGCCCACGGGCCGGTGCACCGGCTCACGGGGAGTTGGCTTTGCCGCCGCCCTGGTGCTGGCGGCCTCGCTCGCCGGCTGCGGCCCGGCCGATACCACTCTGCCGCGCGACACGGCCCGGCAGCTTCAGGAACTCGTGCTCGGCGTGAGCCAGGCCGCGGCCGCGAACGATCATTCGGCCGCGCTCAGAACCCTTGACAGCCTGGAAGCAGACGTGACAACAGCGGCCGGCAGCGGTCGGGTTTCCGAGGAGCGGCGCCGGAGCATCATGACCAGCATCACCGCCGTCAGGGCCGACCTCACTGCCGTCATTGACGCTGCCGCAGCAGCGAAAGCGGCTGAGGAAGCAGCAGCCGCTGCTGCCGCGGCAGAAGCGGAGAAGGCCACGACCGATGCGGAAGCGGCGGCGAGAGCTGCCCAGGGATACACGGCACCGGTAGTTGCAGCCCCCATACCGGCGCCACCGCCAGAACCGGCACAGAGGAAAGGCAACGAGAGCATTGCCAACGAGGGCAGAGGCAACGAGGGCAGGGGCAAAAACAAGGGCAGCTGACCGGGACAAGGGTCACCAGCGCCCCGTCCAGTCATCCCGCGGTGCCTTGTACTCCTTTGACCTGACATCGACCGGGGACACCTCGTGCGGCGGGCCTCAGTGGTCTGGGGCAATACCCGCGCAAAACGCCCAGGCCAACGAAAACACCTTCCACTACACAAACGCGGCACCGCAGGCCGCAAAGTCCAACCAGGGCCTGAAGCTCTGGCTGGGTTTGGAGTCCTACCTGCGGGACAACGCAGCCGACAACCGCCGACGGCTTCTCGTCTTCACCGACCTCGTCTTCACCTACGATGATCCGTGTACCGGGGTGTGGGGATCCCGTTACGGTTCTTCAAAATCGCCGTTTTCCTCCACAACGCCACGTTGGCAGCAACCGGGTATCATGCCCATCGCAAAAGAACGGCCAACAACCCGCCTGGCCTCCGCCTGGCGGCGCCTCCACTCACCTGCGGACCTCGCCCTGGACTTTCAAAGGCGTGCTGCGTTTTCCTTACCAGCGCGCGGGATCGGCTGTAAAGGAGTCAGGCTTTCCGGCCCGTGCCTTCCGTATCGTCGTCAGCGGGGCCAGGAACTGCAACCTCAGCGTCCAGCGCACCGTCTCCACTGCCACCGGGGCGCCCCGTTTCGCCTTCGCCATAGTCCCCTTCGGCATATCCACCGGTTGCCGGCCCGGCCTGGTCCCCCACTGTCCCGCCTTCGCCATAGACCCCTTCGGCGTATCCTCCGGATTCCGGCCCGGACTGGTCCTCCCCAACTGTTCCGCCTTCGCCGTAATCCCCTCCGGCGTAACCTCCGGCTTCCGGCCCGGCCTGGTCCTGGCTAACCGTTCCGCCTTCGCCATAATCCCCGCCGGAATATTGGCCGACCTCCCTTTCAACGGGGGGTTTCGGGGTGCTGTTATCGTGCTGTTGGGCTGCAGATTCTGGGTTCTCGGACATGGAAAATCCTTCCTTGAAGCATCGCGGCCCGTGCGAATGCAGAGGCATCGCGGCTTCGCGACCGGCGATGGTCCGGCGGGAGAGATCTGGAGGGCAAGGGGACGTCTGCTGCTCTACCGATACCGAAACCGGCCTGCCTTTATTTTACTTCCGGGGCACCGCCGACGACGTCCCGATTGCTTCATCGCCAGGTCGACCGCGGTCGCGTGCACCAACCCCCAGGGTGCTGGCGGGAGCGTTCCATGGTCCCGGGATGCGCGGCGTCAAAGGCAGGTCGTGGCTGGTGGCGCCGACGGCGGTCCGTCGCTGGTGAGTGGCTGCTGTGGTTACCCCTGGTCGGCGGACCGCCCGACGTCCGGGAGGGCGGCCAATCCTTCGGAGCCGTCACGACGTGAACCGTCCGGCCACAGCAGGCGCAGAGTTATTGACATATGAAGGAGTAGCCGAAACCGCAAAGTGGGAGGATGACAAGATCTTACGACCGGGGTGGCTCCATTAGCAGCGGGGCGTCCCGGGAGCATATAGAACGAGCGCTCCTGGACTACAGGGCGACCGATGTTCTCTTCAGTCAACGTGGAGACCGGAGCACCATCGCGTTCAGGGGCGACGTGAGACAATTCCGTCTCGTCGTCTCAGTGCCCGCGGCGCGGACCTCATCCGGGGAAGGTGATTCCGGTGGTACTCAGCCGGGAATTTTCAGGGAATGCACCGCGCTGGAATTATCGACTTCACCAGGGACTCCGACGGACCGTCGCAGCCGGCGTCCCGGGTTACCGGCAGCCGGCGGGGTCCTCTCCGGCCGATCCGAATCGCGGTATGCGCGTCGGCAAGCCGACGGGCCCCCCGTGCCCGCACTTCGTCCGTCGGCGGCACGGTCCCGGACTCGCTGATGCAGTCCACCAGCGCTGCCGTGACCTCCGCGATGAGGTCCGGAAACGGGCTAGAACGATATGAATGGTCCTCCGCAGAATTCAGCGCCCTGGTGATGAAGACGGCGGCCTCTGTTCTGCGCGCCATGCCGAGTTTCCTCAGCACGGTCGAGGTCAAGCTCCTTACGGTCTTTTCTGCCAGGAACATTTCCTGGCTGATCTGGCGGTTGGTCAGCCCTTTCGCCAGTCCGATGGCGGCATTCATTTCCTGTCTCGTTAGGGTCCACAGTCTCTCATCGGGGCTTTGCGTCCCGCGCCGGACCAACGGGGCAACAAGCGCGGGCCGGAACCTGCCGCTGTATGCCGTATGCCCTGTCAGGGCGCGGCGGATGAGCCTGAGAAGCTCGCTGCTGTCATCCTGCTTGGACAGACACCCCCATGCGCCGGCCAGAATGGAATCGGTCAGCACGGGCTCGTCGCAGTCACCGGTCATCAGCACGCACCGGATGGCCGGGTCCGCCGCGGCGATGGCTCGGCACACCTCGGCCCCGGAACCGTCGGTGAGATCCTCATCAAGAATGGCCAGCTCCGGACGAATGGCACGAATCTGCCGGATCGCTTCGCCCGCGGACCCTGACTCCCCGGCGATGCTGAGCCCATCGGACTCCAGCAGCTGGCGCAGGCCTCGCCTGACGACCTCATGGTCGTCCAGCAAATACACGCCCCGGCCGGTCAAAGGGTGCTGCGGGCGGATTTCGGAATCAGGCGTCATCTCCATTACGTTCCTTCGTCCCTGAGACCGAAAACGTTGCTGGAAAAAACCCGACCGGTCCCCCTCCAGCGCACATGTATGCGCGCACTGGCCGACCTGTACGCCCCACGCTAAACCTGAAAAGGCGTCCAGCCAATAAGCAATGCCCGAAACAGTGCCTCCGGAGGTCTTTCTGACGTGTCCATATCCGAAGCGGGGAAACATAGCACCCCGGCGATCTCATGTAAAGAGGAGATGAGTGCTATTCCCGACTTATTCCAAGGTCCATGCTGTAGGCACCGAGCACATTTAGTGACAAGGGGGCAGTGGCATGTTCAAACCGTCAACTACTTGCCCCAGGCGGTGTAGCCCCGCCTGGCCCGTGGCACCGACCACGGGACACCCCGGGATGTGGCTGCCGTGAGCGAACAGGCACTGGTCCGGCCGAAGGTGCCTACGGCCGTGTGGATCTCCTGGATTGCCCTGGCGCTGATGACCACCAGTTCGGTGGCCAGCCTGCGAGCGGCACCTACCATGGCCGTCTACGGCCTGGCTTCCGTCTTCCTCTACCTGGTTCCCGCGATCGTCTTTTTGTTGCCCACCTCGCTTGTCGCCGCTGAATTGGCGTCCGGGTGGAAGGGCGGCATCTACAAATGGGTCGCGGCTGGCATCTCCAAGCCGATGGGCTTTTTGGCGGTGTGGTGCCAGTTCGCGATGACAATCTTCTACTATCCGACCCTGCTGGGGTTCGTCGCTAGCACCCTCGCCTATGTCTTCAACCCGGCGCTGGCCAGCAACGGCGTGTGGACAGCGTTGGTGATCGTGGTGTTCTACTGGGCCGGCGTGTACGTCTCATCCCGGGGCACGAAGGGCGTCGCGGGTTTGGCTAGCGGTGGCCTGATCATCGGAACCCTGATCCCGGGCACACTGCTCGTCGTCCTGGGCATCATGTTCCTCGGGCAGGGCAATGAATCGGCCGCCCCGATGACCGCGGCGAATTTCTTCCCGCAGTGGGCCGGGCTGGCCAGCCTGGTGCTGATCGTGAACAACTTCCTCTCCTATAGCGGCATGGAGATGAACGCGGTGCACGTGTCCTCGTTGAAGGACCCGGCCAAGGAGTTCCCCAAGGCGATGTTCCTGTCCATGGGCCTCGTGTTGCTCATCTTCATTCTGCCGGCGCTGGCAATCAGCTGGATCGTCCCGGCCGAGGAACTGTCCCTCACTGCGGGTGTGATGCAGGCCTTCGACGCGGTCTTGGCATCATTCAACCTGCAAGTGCTGACACCGATCCTCGGAATCATGCTGGTCGCCGCCGCCCTCGGCGGCATGCTGACCTGGCTGGCGGGCCCGTCGAAGGGCCTGCTCTTGATCTCCCGCGAGGAGGGCTACCTCCCGCCGTTCCTGCAAAAACTGAACAAGAACGGCGTACAGCAGAACCTCCTGGTCATCCAGGGACTCGTCACCACCGTGATCGCGCTCGGATATGCGCTGATCCCGGATGTTTCCAGCGCGTACTGGATTTTCTCCGTGATCACCACGCAGGTGTACCTGATCATGTACCTGCTGATGTTCGTGGCCGCAGTCCGGTTGCGCCGCAACGACCCGGACCATCCGCGTGGCTACCGGGCGCCGATGCTGGTCGGGCTGTGCGGCGTCGGATTCGCGGCCTCCCTTGCCGCTCTTCTCGTCGGATTCGTCCCGCCGTCGCAGTTCGGCAACGGCGATCCGATTGTCTATTTCCTGATCGTCGGCGGCGGCGCACTGGGGCTCGGTCTGCTGGTACCGTTCCTCTTTTACAAGCTGCGCAAGCCCTCCTGGAAGCTGCCTGACCAAGAGACGCAGACGGAGGTGCACGAGGCATGAGCACGCATATGGAGTCCTCCACCAAGCGCAGTCGTTCTGTCACCTACATCGTGTCCATGGTCTTGCTCGTGGTGTTCGCTGTTATCGCGCTGCTGATGTTCAAGTCGGCGAGGGACACCCAGCAGGCCCTGGAGAAAGCCGACCAGCTGATTGTGACGATCGAGGCGGCCGGGGGGACGGCCCCCCGGCGCGAACAGATCGCCCGGGTGCTGGGCGACGACGGCGGCGCGGTCTGCGCGAATCCAAACGACGCGCTGAGCCGGGCCACCTTCCTGAGCCAACTGTCGAACGGGGCCACCGGGCCTGGAAGCAGGCCGGTGATTGCGAACGCCCGAATAGCCCAAGGCCAGCTCGCGATTATCACGATCTACTGCCCGGAAGAGCTGGCCGACTTCCAGCAGTTCGTCGACGACCTCAAAACGGTCCAAACGGATGGTGCGTGAGCCGTGGACCTGCACTCCCGCATCGCCGACCTGATGCGGCCGGCACGGGACGAACTCGCCGAATTCGTGGCCATCAGGTCGGTGGCAGACCCCCGGCAGTTCCCCCCGGAGGAATGCACCAAGGCCGCCCAGTGGGTGCTCGACAAATACGCCGCGCTCGGATTTTCGGATGCCCGCCTCGAGCGGACGCCCGACGGGTCCGACGCGGTGGTCGGATCGAGACCGGGACCCGACCCGGGTGCGCCCACTGTGCTCCTCTACGCGCACTACGACGTGCAGCCACCCCTCGATGATTCAGCATGGCGGACCCCGCCCTTTGAACTCACGGAGGTGGACGGACGCTGGTACGGACGGGGCGCCGCCGACTGCAAAGGCAACATCCTCGCGCATCTGCTCGCGCTAAGAGCGCTCGGCAACGAGGTACCGGTGAACCTGAAGCTGGTCGTGGAGGGGTCGGAGGAACAAGGCACCGGCGGACTCGAGGCATTCGTCGCGAGCCACCCCGAGCTGCTCCGCGCCGACACCATCCTGGTGTGCGACACCGGCAACGCCGCCGTCGGACACCCCGCCGCGACCGTGACCCTGCGCGGAATGGTCAATGTCGTGGTGACAGTGGAGGCCATGGCATCCGAGCTCCACTCCGGCATGTTCGGCGGTGCGGCCCCCGACGCGCTCGCGGCACTGATCTCGATGCTGGCCTCGCTGCGGGACACACAAGGCAACACCACGGTCACCGGATTGGACAACACCCAGACCTGGGCCGGCGCACCCTATCCGCCCGAACAGTTCCGCTCCGACGCCGGCGTGCTCGAGGGCGTCAGTCTGCTGGGCGACGGCAGCGTCTCCGACATGCTCTGGGCGCGACCGGCCGTCACGGTCCTCGGCATCGACTGCCCGCCGGTGACGGGTTCGACGGCGGCGATCGTGCCGCGGGCGTCTGCGCGCCTCAACCTGCGTGTCCCACCGGGCATGGCCGCCGCCGACGCCCACACGGCACTGGCTGACCACCTTCGGGACGCCGCGCCATGGGGAGTCCACGTCGCAGTGGACCTGGAAGCCATCGGGTCCCCCTTCCAAGCCGCAGTCGGCGGGCCGGCCTTTGAAGCCATGGGTGCCGCAATGTTGGAGGCCTACGGGCGTCCGATGACCACGCTGGGGCAAGGCGGATCGATCCCGCTGTGCAACGTCTTCGCTGACACCTATCCGGACGCGGAGATCATCCTGCTGGGGGTCGAGGAACCCCAGGCACTCATCCACGCACCGAATGAGAGCGTCGATCCGGGCGAGATCAGCGCCATGGCCACTTCCTTGGCCCTGTTCCTCAAGAACTACGCAACCCGGTCCGGCTAGCCGCGCCCGGCGTGACCGGCGCGGCCCTAGTCCTCTTCCGGGTCCGTGGCGGCGGCCATCAGGCGCTGGCCAATGCCTTCGAGGAACTCGGCGATGTCGACGATGTTCTCCTCGGAGGAGGCCTGGAGCAGGGCCCCGGCGGCCGCGGCGAAGTGGTCGTTGGCCCACTGCATCGCTTCAGTCCCCTCCGGGCTCAGGTGCAGCAGCACGCTGCGCCGGTCCGTGGGGTTGGGCTTGCGGACCATAAAGCCCTTGGCTTCCAGGCGGTCCACCATGGCGGTGACCGAGCCGGTGGTGATGTTCAGCGTCTTGCCCAGGTCCTTGGGGGTGAGGCCATCGACCTCGCCCACAAATGCCATCGCGTTGATGTCGATCGTGCCGATCCCCAGTTTCTCGGCCAGCCGGATGCGGAGCGCGTAGGTCCCGGTATCAACCCGCCGCAGGCCCTGGACAATGCGGAGCAGCCCGGCTTGGTGGGTCGCGTTCGGGCCCTCCGCAGGCGTGGCCTTGGCCAGCTCGTCAACTTGCTGGGGTACCGGGGTGGTCATGACGAATCTTCCGTTCTAAAGCTATTTCCGGCGGCAACATCGCCGCGTCCGCAACCACTTTACCCGCACCCCCGGGCGTCAGCGGTCGGCGGCCAGCACCGCGTGGACGCGGCGCAGGCGTTCCAGCCACCACTCGCGGCGTTCCGGCGCGGCCGCGTGTTCGGCCAGCAGCCCCGGATCGGCGGCGATGTCGCGGACCCGGATGGCGCCGTCGTCGGGCACCAGGGAGTCCCGGGTGACGTCGGCGGCGAGCAGCGACACGGTCCCCAGCCCGCAGGCGTACGGCAGGTCCGGCAGCGCGGCGGCGAGCGCCAGTCCGGCGCGGATCCCCACGGAGGTGTCCAGCGCCGAGCTGACGACGGCGGGGAGCCCGGCCTGCGCCACGATGTCCAGGGCGCGCCGCACTCCCCCGAGCGGTGTCACCTTCACGACGATCAGGTCCGCGGCGCCGGCGCGGGCCACCTTGAGCGGGTCCTCCTCCTTGCGCACGCTTTCGTCCGCGGCGATCAGCACCGGGACCCCGGCGGCGCGCAGCCGACGGCGGACCTCGGCGAGGCCGGCGATGTCCGGCACGGGCTGTTCGGCGTATTCGAGCCCGACGGCGGCCAGCCGGGTCAGTGCCGCGACGGCGGTCGGGACGTCCCAGCCGCCGTTCGCGTCCACGCGGATCGCGGCGTCCGGGAGCGCGGCGCGGACCGCGGCGACCCGGGCGGCGTCGTCGTTCAGGGACTGCCCGGGCTCGGCGACCTTGATTTTGACGGCGTCCACCCGGCCGAAGCGGGCGAGGATCTCCGGGACCCGGTCCGCGGCGATCGCGGGGACCGTGGCGTTGACCGGAATCAGCTCACGGAGCGGCTCCGGGAAGCCCTGCCAGCCGGCCTCGATGGCGGCGGCGAGCCAGCGGGAGGCTTCCGGGTCGCCGTACTCCGGGAAGGGGCAGAATTCGCCCCAGCCCAGCGGCCCGTCCAGCAGCAGGGCCTCGCGCTGGAGGATGCCGCGGAACTTCACCCGCATCGGCAGGCTCACCACGTGCGCGCCGGCAAGGAGTTCCTCCAGGTCGGGGAGCTGCACTTCTCAGCCCACCGTCGCGTCGGTCAGGTTGGTGAGGTCGGCCAGCCAGGGGAAGGCAAACTCGACCAGGAGGAACAGCGCCCCCGCCAGGAGGGCGGCCGAGAGCAGGATCCGCAGCCAGAGCGGTCCGGGAAGGTGCTGAAACAGCCAAAGGTACATGGTCTAGCCTTTCCCCTGCAGAGCGGCGAGCTGTTGGGCGATGGGCGCCGGGGGCCCTGCGCTGAGCGGCTGCCAGGATTCGAAGGCCGAGTAGGCGATGATGCGCTCCTCGGACCCGAAGAGCGGATTGCAGCTGGTCAGGGTCAGGAGCCGCTGCTCCGGCACCGCCCCGGGCTGGGTCGGCACCGGCAGGATCACGTCGGTCCGGTCCGGCAGGACGATCTCCTGGTTGCGGAAGACGTAGGTGTAGAAGCCGTCGGCGGTCTGGACGTAGATTTTGTCCCCGGGCACCAGGGTGTGGATGTTGTCCAGGACCGCGCCGTGGGTCTGGCGGTGGCCTGCCATGACGAAGTTCCCGACGGCGCCGGGCATCGCCGTGCCCGCGTAGCGGCCCAGGCCCAGGGTGTCGATGACGTCGCTGCTGGTGCCCTCGATGATCGGGCGGCTGTAGTCGGCGCCGAAGCGGGGAATGTAGATGACCCCGATGGCCGTTCCGTGGGCCGGCGCCGTGCCCACCGGCGTGGCCGCGGGGTCGGCGGGGACCGCCGGGTTCGCCGGGTCCGCAGCCGACGAATCCGGGATGGGCGCCTGGTGCTCCTGGACGAACTGCTTCACGGCAGCCCCCTGCGCGGCGTCCGCCTCGACGTTGGTCCACCACAGCTGCCAGGCGACAAATAGCACGGCAATCACGCCGAGCGTGATCAGCAGCTCGCCGATCACCTGGACAACCATCAGCGAGCGCCGCGGGCGGTTGCGGCGTTTTTCCTGCGCGACGGCGGCGCGGCGGTTCAGTACGTTCGTCATGCCACTCCTGTTGATTACCGCTGGACGCTGCCGATGAAGCATCGCCCGTTCGGAAGAACCGGCAAGACTGACGTTGCCACAGTCCCGGACCGGAGCTGCGCCATCACACATTCGTTTTCGCCCAAGACCCCGACCTCGACGGCGTCCGCGGCCAGTCCGGTGGGGGTGCGGGAGGCGGACACCTCGACGGCGGCCGGGGCGAATCCCGCCGCGGAGAGGCTCTCGCGGACCTGCGCCGTGCTCGGTTGCGGGGCGGAAGCCAGCAGCGTCTGCAGCGCCGCCTCGACTGCAGCGGAAACGCCGGACGGGGCGGCCGAGGACGCACCCGTCACTCCCGGAGAGGCGGCATACGTTGCCTGTCCGGCCGCTGCCGGGGCGCTGCCGGACGGGCCGGTTGAACCAGCCGGGCTGGAAGTGATGGTGGGTGCGGGGGCCGAACACGCCGCCATCCCGATCACCAACGGCAGAACCAGAGCAACCAGCCCCGCGTGACGGCGGCCGCTGAACCGGCGGCCGCGTGAGCTGCGGAGCGGGGCGGGGGCAGGGGAGGTCACCGGAACATCCTTTCATACCGGGGCCAGCGTTCCTCTGCCGATGACGTGCTCACGCTCCTCCGTTCCCGGAGGTGGCCGCACTCAGCTCCCGGAGGTGGCCACACTCCGCTCCCGGACGCGCCCCGCAGTAGAATACGAGTGGCTATGGTGCGGGTCTGAGCGCCACCGGCCCGGCCCTTAGGACGGGACGCATCATGCTCACGACGCTGCTTTGCAAGGTGAACCTGGGGCATCACTGGTTGGCCCAAGCGGGCCCGGACGGCGCCCTGTTCCGGCACTGCACGAAATGCGGAAAATATGACCGCCGCGGCGCCAGACGGTTTCGACGCCTGGCAAAAAACGACCGACCGGCCGACGGCGGGATTGAGGGTGTGTTCCACACCAATCCGTACGTCTAGAAGACGCCTGTGGAGTTGACCGCTCTTTAGCGCATTTCACGCGCCGCGGGCCTCCACGGTGCGTGTTCAGGGCTTGGACAGGGATTCAGGAAGCAGCCCGAGTTGTCCGAGAAACTCCATCTGGTCAAAGTAGAAGTGGTGGGCTGTGATCAGGCCGTTTTCGACGTGGGCGACGTCGCAGCTCCTGACCCGGATGCTCTTTCCGGTGGGAGGCAGGCTTTCGCCGGACGGCATGATCAGCGGTCCTGTATTGGTTCCGACGACAAAGCCCTCATCGATCGCCACATTTCCGGCCTCGTACCTGTCCGCGTACTCGTAGGTGATGTCCGGGAAAGATTCCCCGAACTGTGACAGGTAGTTGCTGATGGCTTCAGGCCCAACGAGCCTGCCCTCCTCGGGCGTGAAGGCCACCGCATCAGCTGAGTAACACGCTGCCTGTGTCTCTTTGTCCTTCGCCGTCACGGCTGCGGTTAAGCGGTCCATTGCATCGCGTGCTTGTCCCATTTTTAGACCTCCATCTTTGGCGGCCTCACGGAAAGGTCAGGCCGCTCCGTGGCTTGGCCTCTGCTAATGCAGACGCCGATTCCAGTACACGCCGGGCGGGGAGGGGTGTCAACGGCTTCGGTTTTGGCCCCATTTGTGCGGGATTTCCAGCGGGATGAACACGCTCGTGGATGAAGTTATGGCAGGTCCAGGACAGTCGATCCCGTTTTGAGTCACGCTGACCCTTGTCTATGGGGACAGGTCCGCCCGGTCCGGCTGCCGGAGCTCCCAGACGTCCGCCGCGGCGCCGTGCGGCAGCTCGAGCTGCCACTCCTCGCCCGGGCCGGGGTAGGCGCGCAGCGTCGTGGGGACGGTCCCGTGGCGGTAGACCTCCACGATCGAGGCGTCGACGAAGATCCGCAGCTCATCGCCGCCGGCCACGGTGTCGGAGAACACGGTCCGCCGCTGCCCCGCCGAGACGAGGACCAGCCGGAGCGTGCCCTCTCCCCCGGCCACCCGGACCTCCGACTCCGCCGGAACAGCGAACGTGCCCGCGGCGCCGTGGCGCAGCCGGTCGCCGCGGTAGGCAAGCAGTTCGGGGGCGGGCTCGACGGCGAGGACCCCGCCGTGCACGGACAGCTGGCGCGGGAACGTCAGGATCCCGGCCCAGCCGGCGTCGTCGATCTCCGCCTGGCTGCGCCCGGGACGGTCCTCGGAGTCCTCAGCCTCCCCGGACCAGGCCCAGAGCAGCGCCCGGTCCGGCAGCGCGAGGAGCTGCGGGGCGTAGAACTCCCGCCCCAGGTCCGCTTTCCCGCCCGACGCCGGGGTGAACACCGGCAGCCCGCTGCCGTTCGCCGCCAGCGAGCCCAGGAGGTAGCCGACACCGTTGGGGTGGTCGTGCTCGTCCGAGCCGAGCCAGAGCGAGGCCATCAGCACCCAGGTTTCGGCACCGGAGGAGTCCGGGAGCCGGACCAGCTGCGGGCACTCCCAGATCTCCGCGGGCAGGTGCCGGGCCGCGAGCGGGTCCTCCGAGCTGAACCAGATCCCCTCGTACCGCCAGTTGCGGAAGTCCTCCACGCTGTACAGCAGCACCGCGGCGTGGCCGGAGGCGAGCCCGGCGCCCTGCAGGGCGAAGCGGCGTCCCTGGAAGCTGAACAGGAACGGATCGCGCACGGCGGTGACCTGCGGGTCCGGGGGCACCTCGGCCGCGACGTGCCCCTCCTGGGTCCAGCTGCGCAGCGCGGCATCCGCCCGGGCCAGGACCACGCGGGAGTGCCCGCCCACGGTGTCGACGCCGGAATACACGGCGGTGGGGACGCCGCCGTCGTCGGTCACCACACCGGACCAGCAGCCCAGCGCGTCCGGCCCGCCGGGCTGGGGCTTCAGCGCCACCGGTTCCTCGTCCCAGCGGACCAGGTCGGCCGAACTCAGGTGCCCCCAGCAGATGCCCTCGTGCCGGGCCGAGTCCGGGTTGTACTGGAAGAACACGTGGTAGCGGCCGTCCGCGTAGCTCAGGCCGTTGGGGTCGTTGATCCAGCCCTGCGCGGGCCGCGGGTGGAAGCGGGGGAAGGCTGGGTCCGGATGGTGCGCCGCGGTGTCCATGGCCAAAACACTACCCGCGCGCCGGGCGGAGGGCTGCCCGCCGGGCAGATCCGGGCGAATGCGCTCCCGGCATCCGCCCTCATCTGCCCGGCGGTGGGCCCTCAGAAAGTTCGCAGGGTTCTGTGGGAACCTGAGATCGATGATTTCTCGGCAGGAACACCCCACCATGCAGCCGGCTCCGGAGTACCTGCAGCCGCCTTCCCGCGCGCCCGAAGCACGCCAGGGCCGGGGCACCGGGTTCCTGTTCCTGCTTGCCACGCTCGTGAGCATGGCGGCGCTGGCCGGGACCTATATCTTCTTCGTCCGCACCACCACGGGCCAGTTCATCGACGAATCGGCACTCGTGGAGGCGGTCGAAACCCACGGCACCGCCGGCAAGGCCGCCACGAAGCTCCTCGACTCGCTGCCCGCGCTGTCGCTCCTGATCTCCGCGGTGGTGGTCCTAATCGTCACCGTGCTGAAGCGGCGCTGGACGGCCGCCGGGATCGCCGTGGCGGCCTGCGTGGGCGCCAACGTCGCCACCCAGATCCTCAAGGCCATCGTCCCGGACCGGCCCTACCGCGGGATCGAGACCCTGGAGCTGAACTCGCTGCCGTCCGGCCACACCACCCTGGCGGCGTCGGCCGCGGCGGCGGTGTTCCTGATGGTCTCCCCGCGCTGGCGGCCGCTCGCCGGGTTCCTGGGCGGCAGCTTCGCCGTCGCCACCGGGGTGTCCACACTGATCAACCAGTGGCACCGGCCCGCCGACGTCGTGGCGGCCTTCCTCGTCGTGGCCGTGTTTATGCTCCCGGCGGGCTGGCTGATCATCCGCAGTGGCCCGCGCTGGAACGTCTGGGACGGCTACGGCCGGCACTGGGCCTCCTCCCCGCTGTGGCTCGCGCTGCCGCTGCTGGCCGGGCTCGCCGCGGCCGCCGTGGCCGCGTTCTCGCTGCTCAGTGTCGCCGCCGGCGCGGGCCTGGCGGGCAGCACCACGCACTACTTCTGGGCCGGGACCGCGCTGATCGTCATCGCGGGCTACCTCGCCACGGTCGCCGGCGTCTGGCTGTTCGGGCATGCGGCACGACGGCGGAGCGCACCCCGGGCGCTGACCGGCGCCCGCCGCTGACCGGCGCCGCCCCGGACCCTTTTAGTAATCAGCCACCGTCGTCGCCCGCGGCACCAGGACCGGCGGGAGCAGCGTTGAACTCGCCGTCTTGCCGGCGATCCCCTGCAGCAGGGCCTCGACGCTGAGCCGGCCCATGGCCTTCAGGTCCGAACGCACTGACGTGAGCGGAACGGGCAGGTTGTCGGCCAGCAGGAGGTCGTTGTAGCCGATGAGCGCCACGTCTTCGCGCAGCCGTTTTCCGGCGGCCCGGATGGCGCCCATCGCACCCAGGGCGGTCAGGTCGTCCACGGCAAAGATCGCAGTGGGCGGCTCGGGCAGCGCCATCAGCTGCTCCCCGGCCACGCGGCCGGCAGCGGTGCCGAATCCGGTGCTCACCACATAGGGGTCCTCCACCGGATAGCCCGCGGCCTCGAACGCGCGCCGGAAGCCCTGGGACCGTTCCCGTCCGGTGCTCGCCAGCAGATCCCCGGCGATGACGCCGACCCGCTTGTGACCGAGCTCCAAAAGGTGCTGCGCGGCCAGTCGGCCGCCAAGCTCGTCATCGGTCGCCACGGACAGATGCCCCTCCAGCCGGCGCATCACGAGCACATAGGGGACGCCGCGGCTCTGCAGCTCGTACCCGGCCGTGTCGCCGATGTGCGAATCCCCAATGATCACCCCGTCCATCCGCCGGGACAGCATGGCGTCGAGCCGGGCCCGGCGGTGCCCGGGATCGTCGTAGGTGTTCGCCACCACCGTGCTGTAGCCGGCCGCCTCCGCCGTCGCGTCGATGCTCTCGTAGATCGTGGCGAGCGCCAGGTCGGTCAGACGGGGAACCAGCACGCCGATCAGCCGGGAGGTTCCGGTCCGGAGCCCGGCGGCGCCCAGATTGCGGTGGTAGCCGAGCATGGCAGCGAGCTCGCGCACCCGCCGGACGGTCTCGGTGCTGATCCCCGCGGGGTCCTCGCTGAGCGCCCGGGAGGCGGTGGAGACATGCACCTGGGCGTGGCGGGCCACCGTGGCCAGCGTGACGGGCTTGGAGCGACCGGGTGCGGGTGAGTCGGCGATGGCGGTGCCCCCTTCTGGTGTTCCCAGAAGTCTAGATCCATCCGGAGGAAATTCATGCAAAGGTTTGCGTTGTTTCCCGGCGCCGGCCGGGATCATCAAATGTTATTCGCTAAGAAACCTTGACGAAACAACAGGATTCTAGTGTGATGTACGAAACATTCCCCTCCGCATTGTCCTGCAACCGGCACAACGCAATCGATTGCACCAGACCCCGCAGGCTAAGACCGACGCTCGACGAAGGAGCCCGATGCTCGATCTCACCGATCAGAGCCAGGATGCCGCCGAACGACTCGGTGAAGGCATCCTGGAACTGGCCACGTACCGGGATGAGACCCGGCCAGGCTGGACCAGGGAAGTGTTCAGCGAGGCGTACCGGGAATCCCGGCAGTGGGTTTCCGGACGGATGGCCGCCGCAGGGCTGGAGGTCCAGGTGGACACGGCCGGCAATATCGTTGGCCGGCTCGCGGGCACCGATCCCAACGCCCCGGCGCTGGTGACCGGGTCACACACGGACACGGTCGACGGCGGCGGCCGTTTCGACGGCGTCGTCGGGGTACTCGGCGCGCTGGAGGCCGTGCAGCTGCTCCGGGAGTCCGGACAACGGCTCAGCCGCGATCTCCTGGTCGTGGACTTCCTCGGCGAGGAATCCAATGCCTTCGGCCTCAGCTGCCTGGGCAGCAGGGCCATCGCCGGCGAACTGACCCGCGCCGACCTGGACCGGCAGGATTACCGCGGCGTCAGCCTCGGGCAGGCCTACCGGGACTTCGGGCTCGATCCCGGGGCCGTGCTTCAGACACGCTGGGCCCGCTCCGCACCGCTCCATGCCTTCATCGAGCTGCACATCGAACAGGGTCCCACGCTGGAACAGCGCCAGCTGCCGCTGGGCATCGTTACCGCGATCACCGGGATCGAGCGGCTCGTCGCAACCTTCACGGGAAGCCCCGACCATGCCGGCACCCGGCCGATGAATGACCGCAAGGACGCCATGGTCGCCGCGGCCGAAGCGGTGCTCTCGGTCCGCCGCGAAGGCTGCGGAGCCCCCAACCACGGGGTCGCCACCACCACGCGGGTCGAATCCGAGTCACGGTCGCCCAACGTGGTCCCGTCCCTCGTCCGGATGATCAGCGAAGTCCGCAGCGTCGACAACGACTGGCTCAGCGGGGTCCGCGGCCGCCTGGCCGAGGAGATCCTGGCCAACGCCCGGAACCTGGGGGTCGACGTCGAGTTCGACTGGTCCACCGACAACACCGTGGTGCACGCGCACTCCGGGATCCACGACGTCGCCGCGGCGGCCGCCGATGCCATCGGCATCCCATGGATGCCCATCCCCAGCGGTGCCACCCACGACGCCGTTCACATGGCGGCGCTGGCGCCGATGGGCATGATTTTTGTCCCGTCCAGGGCCGGCAAGAGCCACTGCCCGGAGGAATGGACCGACTTCGCGGACATTGCCACCGGCGTCGGCGCCCTGGCGCAGACGCTGCCCCTGCTCGACCGCACCGAGCTGGCTCCGCAGCCCTGACCCGAACCAGCCGGACCTGCCGGCCGGCCCGACCTGAGCTTCCCCGACCCAGCAGCACGCCACTCCTTATCCGCTAGTATCCTCATCCAGCATCGGAGCATCCATGACTACTGCAGAAACTCCCGGGGCCTCCACGGACATCCTCGCGATCGCCAACATCCCCGTCCTGTGGGTGCTGGCCATCGGTGTCTTCGCCGCCATCATTCTCCAAACCGTCATCTACATGCGCGCCGCAAGGAAGGCGGGGCCGGCCGCCGACATTTCCCAGACCGAGCTGCAGCAGTCATTCCGTGCCGGGGCCGTGGCGGCGATCGGCCCGTCCCTCGCCGTCGTGCTGGTCAGCATTGCGCTGATGACACTGTTCGGGACACCCGCGGTGCTGGTCCGGATCGGCCTGGTGGGTTCCGCCGCCACAGAATCCGCGTCGGCGAGCCTCGCCGCCACCACCATGGGGGCAACGCTCGGCGGCGCCGGTTACAACCAGGGCGTCTTTGCGGTGGCGTTCATGGCAATGAGCATGTCCGGCGCCATGTGGATGATTTCCACATTGATCCTCACCCCGATCCTCCGGCGCGGTGATTCGAAACTGCGCAGGGTCAACCCGGCCCTGATGGCGATCGTTCCCGCGGCGGCCCTGATCGGCGCGTTCGCCAGCCTTGGCATCGCGGAGCTCGGCAAGACCCCCGTGCACATCATCACCGTCATCGTGTCCGCCCTGGTCATGGGCATCTGCCTCGCCCTGGCCAAGAAGTTCGACCTCGCGTGGCTCCGGGAATGGGGACTCGGGATCTCGATCCTGGTTGGCCTGTTCGTCGCCTACGCCGCCCACACGTCCGGCATGGCTGCCTAGGCAGCGATTTCCAGCGATATCCCGTCTCGAAAGGATTGATTGTCATGACTGCTCTCGCCACTGATGCCTCCCGCGCCGCGACCCTCCTCGAATTCGACCGCACCACCTCCCGCTGGGGCCAGATCACCATGGGCTCCGCGCTCATCCTCTCGCTCGCCGCCCCGCTCTACCTGGTGCTCTTCGGCGACCTGGGCATCACCTCCGGCCAGGTCTGGACGGCCTTCTTCGCCGTCGCGGCCGCGTTCTTTGTGCTGTGGTTCGTCGAACCCATCACCTACTACCCCGTCCTCGGCCCGGCCGCGATGTACCAGGCCTTTATGATCGGCAACATCGCCAACAAGCTGCTCCCGTCGGCCCTGGTGGCCCAGGCGACCGTCGGCGCCAAGGCCGGCACCAAACGCGGCGAGTTCGCGGCCCTCATGGCCATCTGCGGCGCCGCGATGGTGCACGTGTTCTCGATGCTGCTGTTCGTCGGCGTGCTCGGCACCTGGCTGGTCAGCGTCATCCCGACCGGCATCGTCGACGTCGCCCGGCTCTACATCTTCCCCAGCATCATCGGTGCCGTCCTGGTCCAGCTCGTCGTCACCATGAAGCAGCCCCGCGTGACGGTCATCGCCGTCGTCGTCGCCGTCCTGGTCCTCTTCGTCCTGGTCCCCGCCGTCCCGGCGCTCGCCAAGCCGGCCACCGGAATTGTGGTCCTGCTGACGGCGACCCTGGCGTGGTTCCTGCGGCCCCGCAAGGACGCGCCCGCCGCCGCCACCCTCGTGAACTAGCCGCACCTGCACACCTAAGCCAGGCCCACTGGACCAAGCCCCGTGGGCACCCCTTGAACCAGACACCGAAATCCTCCGGAAGGAACCCCATGACCACCAGCACTGCCTTGTTTGAACTCAGCGACACCCGCCGGGCCGAGATGCACGAGCTTTACCGCCACCTCCACACCCATCCCGAACTCTCCATGCAGGAGACCAACACGGCGGCGTTCATCCAGCAGAAGCTCGACGCGCTGGGCCTGGAGACGTTCATCTGCGGCGGCACCGGCGTCGTGGGGATCCTGCGCAACGGGACGGGACCCGTGGTGGGCTACCGGGCGGACACCGACGGCCTGCCGATGAAGGAGGACACAGGCCTGGCGTTCGCCAGCACCGCCACCGGCACCCTCGCGGACGGCACGCCCGTCCCGGTGATGCACGGCTGCGGCCACGACACCCACATGACCGTCGCCCTGACGGCCGTACAGCTGCTGAGCGAGAACCTGGACGCGTGGGCCGGAACCGTGGTCTTCATCTTCCAGCCCGGCGAGGAAACCGGCGCCGGAGCCAAGGCCATGATCGCGGACGGGCTCTGGGACAAGGCCCCGAAGCCGGAAATCATCTACGGGCAGCATGTCTGGCCGGGCCTGTCCGGGACGGTCAACATCAGCAGCGGTACGGCCATGGCCATGGCGGATTCCTGGAAGGTCACCGTCCACGGCCGCCAGGCGCACGGCTCCCAGCCGGAACAGTCCATCGACCCGATCGTCCTCGGCGCCCACATGGTGGTGCGGCTGCAGACCGTCGTCTCCCGCGAGGTCCACCCGATGAAGTCCGCCGTGGTGACCGTGGGCACCTTCCACGCCGGGCTGAAGGAAAACATCATCCCGGCCACGGCTGAGTTCTCGCTCAACGTCCGGACGTTCGACGTCGACGTCCGCACCCGGGTGCTCGATTCCCTGCGCCGCATCCTGCGCGCCGAAGCGGACGCCTCCGGGGCGCCCGCCCCCGAGATCGAGGAAATCTCCAGCTTCCCGCGGTGCTACAACGACCCCGCCTCCGCCGACGCCCTAATCAGCGAGTTCCAGGCAGCCCTCGGCGAGGACTGCGTGAACCTGGTCCCGCCGGTGATGGGCAGCGAGGACTTCGGGCTCCTCGCCGAGGTGCTGGAGGTGCCGTCCGTGTACTGGATGTTCGGCGCCTACACGCAGGAGAGGCTCGACGCCGAGACTCCCCTTCCCGGGAACCACTCCCCGTACTTCGCACCGGATATCGAGCCGACCCTGGGCACGGGCCTCCGCGCCGCCATGACCTCCCTGCTCTCCCGGGTGGGCCGGTCCGGGGCCGCGCTGTGACCGAACCGGATGTTCGGTCCGGGGCCGGCCCGGCCACACACCAGACGGCCTTTGCGGCGGCCGGCGGCATCAGCGCGCTGTCCGCCACGGAGCTGACCGCGGCCATCCGGCGTCGGGACATCTCCGCACGGGAGGCCCTCGACGCGCACTTCGCCCGGATCGATGCCGTGAACGGGCAGCTCAACGCCGTGGTGACCGAGGACCGCGAGGGTGCTGCGGCGCTGGCCGCGGCCGCCGACGCGCTCACCGCCTCCGGGGCGGAGCTCCCGCCGCTCCATGGCCTGCCCATGACGCACAAGGACACCAACAACACCAAGGGGCTGCGGACCACGCAGGGCTCGGTGATCTTCCGGGACTTCGTGCCGGACTTTGATGACCTCATCATCGCCAGGTTCAAGGCGGCCGGGGTGGTCACCACGGGCAAGACCAATGTGCCGGAGTTCGCGGCGGGCTCGCACACCTTCAACGATGTCTTCGGCACCACCGTCAACCCCTACGACACGGCCAAGAGCGCGGGCGGCAGCAGCGGCGGCGCGGCGGCGGCCATCGCGGCCCGTATCCAGCCGCTCAGCGACGGCAGCGACATGGGCGGCTCGCTGCGGATCCCGGCGTCGTTCTGCAACGTGGTGGGGTTCCGGCCGTCGGTGGGCGTGATCCCGGTGGCGCCGACCCGCAACGCGTGGGCCTGGCTCGCCCGGACCGGCACCATGGCCCGCGATGTGGAAGACATTGCCCTGGCCATGGCGGCCGTGGCCGGGCCGGACCCCGCCGTGCCCTACGCCGCTCCGGTGGCGGCCGGGCGGTTCACCGACCCGCTGCGGCGGGACCTGACCGGCCTGCGGATTGGCTGGTCGCCGGACTTCGGCCTGGGCGTGCCGGTGGAGAAGGAGGTGCTGCGCGTCCTGGAAAGCCAGCTGCGGATCTTCGAGGATCTCGGCGCCACCGTGGAGGAAGCCGCGCCGGACCTGCGGGACGCGGATGAGGTGTTCGGCACCACCCGGGCGTTCGATTTTGCCCTGGGCCTGGGTGAGCTGGTGGCCAAGCACCTGGACGTGGTCAAGCCCGAGGTGCGCTGGAACGTTGACCGGGGCCGGGCCCTCAGCGGGCAGGACCTGGTCTCCGCAGCCCTCGCCCGGACCCGGCTGGACACCAGCGTGCGGCGCTTCTTTGGCCGGTACGACGTGTTCGCCAGCCCCGCCGCGCAGGTGCTGCCCTTTGAGGCGTCCCTGCGGTACCCGACGTCGATCAACGGCGTCGAGTTCGAGACCTACCTGGACTGGATGCGCTCGGCCTGCCTGATCTCCGCGACCGGCATCCCTGCCATCTCGGTCCCGGCCGGGTTCAGCGACGGCGGCCTGCCGGTGGGGCTGCAGCTGGCCATGAACCACGGCCAGGATTTCGAGCTGCTCCAGGTGGCCTACGGCTTCGAACAGGCCACCGGCCACGCGAAGCGGGAGCCGGCGCTGGGGTGACGGGCGGCCGGTGGCCCGGCGGGCAACCGCCGGGCGCCGGATATCTTTACCCCGGTCCCGACAGTTTCTCGTCACCGGTCGGGATCCAGTTTTTGCAGAAACGAGAGCAGCTTACCGGTGACCAAGGCCGGTGTATCCTGGCTCACCAAGTGGCCCGCTCCTGGTATCACGTGTTCTTTCACGCCTTCGGCCGATGCCCACATCGGCATCGCTGTTCTGATGTTGCCGGTGCGGTCAGCGCTGCCACGCAGCAGACACAAAGGCACTGCGGTGCGGTAACCGGCGTCGGGTCGAACCAACGACACGGTCGCCCGCCAGATGTCCAGAAACTCCCGCTTGGGTACCTGCGAAAATGCCCGGGCGGCATCCGCCCGCGCAGTTTCGGTCACCGCCGACACCCGTGCCATAACTGCGGGAAGCTTCTTCGCCGGTACCAGCGCCAGTCCGGGGACGGCCAGGTGAAGGAGTACGCGTTCCAGCCGGCTCAGCGGACCGGTGTTCCACGTCGAATCCATCACCATCAGGCCCGCGTAGGATCCGGGTGAGCGCCGGACCAGTTCCTGGGCAAGATTCCCGCCGAGGGAGTGTCCGACGAGGACCGGCCGGATCAACCCGCGATGCTTGATCAGGCGTTCAATGTCGTCAACGAATTGCTCTGCCGTGAGTGGGGCCGTGTTGGGACGGGAAAAACCGTGCGCACGTAAGTCCAGCATGACCGTTCGACGGCCCACGCCAGCGACTGCGTTTGCCTGCTCAGTGAACATGACATGGTCCGCCCCTGCTCCATGGAGGAAGACGACGGCGGGTTCGGTTCCGTCCCGGTCCTCATAAGCCAGAGTGCAATCCGGCGCCTCGAGTCTCGAGGTTAGGTTCCGCATTGACCAAATGTAGCGGCCACGCCGGCAGTAGACACGCTGTGGCGGGGACGGCAGACTGAAAGCCAGCCACGGGCCCGGCAGCGTGCCGGGGCCATGGGTCCATTCGGTCAAGCCGCCACCTCTCGAGGGACTGTCATGAGCACTGATTCTCCGGTTTCACCTCACGCTTCACCGAACGTTTCACGGCGCGCCGCCACCCTCGCGTCCGTCCCGTCGCAGCAGCGGATCAACACCTTCCTCCGCGACTCCGTCTACGCCAGGCGCCAGCACGTGCCGGGGATCTGCGACCTGGCCCTGGGCAACCCGCACCAGATGCCGCCGGCCGCCTATGTCGAGGCCCTCGCGGACGCGCTGACGCCCCGGAACGAGCGGTGGTTTGCCTACAAGACCAACGAGCCGGAGGCGCAGGCCGCGGCGGCGGCGTCCCTGCAACGGCTGCTCGGGATGCCCTTCGAGCCGGCGGACATCCACCTCACCACGGGCGGCTTCACGGCGATTCCGCTGGCGCTGAAGGCCGTCGCCGACCCGGGCGACGAGGTCATCTTCACCCTGCCGCCGTGGTTCTTCTACGAGCCGCTGGTGCTCGAGGCCGGGCTGGTGCCGGTCAAGATCCGCTGCGACGCCGAGACATTCGACGTCGACCTGGCGGCTTTGGGGGCGGCCATCACGCCGCGGACCCGGGTGGTGATCGTGAACACGCCCAACAACCCGACCGGCCGGATTTACCCGCCGGAGCTGCTGAAGGACCTGGCGGACATGCTGGAGGGGGCCTCGCGCAGCAACGGGCGGCGGGTCTACCTGCTCTCCGACGAGCCGTACAACCGGATCGTCTACGACGGCGCCCGGTTCCACAGCCCCGCCGAATACTATTCGTACACGCTCCTGGCCTACTCGTACGGCAAGACCCATCTGGCGCCCGGGCAGCGGATCGGCTACCTGGCGCTGCCGCCCACCATGCCGGACCGCGGCCCGCTGCGGGAGGCGATCACCGCCCTGCAGATGGCGCTGGGCTGGATCTACCCCAACGCCCTGCTGCAGTATGCGCTGCCGCGGCTGGAGCAGTTCTCGATCGACGTCGGGCAGCTGCAGCACAAACGCGACCTGATGGTGGAGGCGCTGACCGGCATGGGCTACCAGGTCACGCGGCCGGAGGGGGCGTTCTACCTGTTCGTCCGCACCCCGGCCGACGACGACGAGCAGTTCACCGCCGCCCTCGCGGACCAGGACGTGTTCGTGCTGCCGGGCACGCTGTTCGAGACCCCGGGCTATTTCCGGATCTCGCTCACCGCCTCCGAGGACATGATCCAGCGCGCCCTGCCGGTCTTCGCCGCGGCGATCCAGCGCTCGGCTGTGTGATACTCGGCCCATGGGGACTTGGGGACCGGCAATTTTCAGCAACGACACCGCTCCGGACGTCCGCGACGACTTCCGCGACCTTGTGGCCAAGGGGACCACACCGGTTCAGGCCACGGAGCAGATCCTGGCCGAATACGGCGTCGGAATGCCCGGGGACCCCGACAACAACGACTTGTGGCTGGGCCTGGCAGCAACGCAGCACAAGACCGGCCACGTTGTGCCCGAGGTGATTGAGCGAGCCCTGGCCATCACCGAGTCGCCTCAGGAGCTTGAGCGTTGGGAGCCGGGGGACAGAAAAGCTCGACGCCAGGCGCTGACCAAACTGGGCGAGACGCTGCGGACGCCGCCTCCCCCACCCCGCAAGCTTCGACCCCGATCCGTTGCAACCACTGATCTCCTGATCGGCCAGCATCAGCTCTACAGCCACATCGAATCAGGGTCACAGTTTCTCCTGCGCGTTGTCGGCTTCCATGAGGACAAGGGCGGGAAGTCTGCCGTTTACACCGTGATCGATTGGGATGGCAGCGACTACGGCCTGGACCACCCGCAGGACATTCCGCCGCTGCGGCAGAAACCCGGCTCGCCTCACTACCTGCCCCACGTGCACTACTTCGGGCTGCTGCTGTGCTCGCCCAGGCCCCTCAAGGAGCAGCTGCGGGACCTCGGACCAAAGTTTATGGGCGAAGCTTTGCCCGTTCGGGAAAGGGGAATGACCGTCATAACCTGGGCGTCCCTCCCCAAGGTTGTGATCGCCAACGCGAATTCAGTTCCTCCCACCGTTCATACATCGAATCCCTAGCGGTTTCCTCCGCGGCGGGGGTGGTGATCTCCGAGACGCGGCCCCGGCGCACGCCACATGCGGACATCGTGGCCACCGGGGCGAACGCACTCCCCCGCCTGCCGGACGCCGCCGCCGGGCTGGACCCGGCCATCCGCCAGCTGCACAGCTCCCAGTACCGCAGCCCGGCGGACATCCCCGCAGGCGACGTGCTGGTGGTGGGCGCCGGAACCTCGGGCTCGGAGATCGCCTTAGAGCTCTCGGCCAGCCACCGGGTGTTCCTAGCGGGCCGGCCCACCCCGCACATTCCCGATCCCCTGCTGCGCTACGCCGGCGGTGCGTACTGGGGGTTCATCCACTATGTGCTGACGCTGCGCACCCCGGTCGGGCGCAAGGTCGCAGCGGGCTTCCACCAGCGCGGCGCACCCCTGATCCGGATTTCCGCGAAGGACCTGGACCGCGCCGGGGTGGTCCGGGTGGCGCGGTTCAGCGGCACCGCGGACGGCCAGCCCACGTTCGACGGCGGCAGTTACGACGGCGGCCCAGGCGACGGCGGCAGCCCCGCCGGCGTGCGAACGGTCATCTGGGCCACCGGCTACCGCCCGAACCTGGACTGGATCGAGGGTCTGCAGCTGCAGGCGTCGGGGTGGCCGGAAACGCAACGCGGCGCCGTCCTCGGGATCCCGGGCCTGTATTTCGTGGGCATGCCGTTCCAGTACGCGCTCACTTCGGGCCTGATCGGCGGGGTGGACCGGGACGCTGCGTACGTGGTCAGGCAGATCGAACGGCGAGTGCCGGATCCGTCAGTAGTTGCGCCGGCGCTTCAGCCGGGGAATGGTGGTGGCGAAGACAAGGGCGGCAGCGAAGCCCAGCACGCTGGCGGCCATGCCCGCCCCGAGCGAGGCCACGGCGGTCATGCCTGAAATAAGTACCGGGCCGCCGGTGGCCCCGGCGTCAGCTTAAGCCGGTGGCACAGGGCCCCCGGCTTCGGCTTAAGGAAGTCTCACTCCGGGCTGCATCCGGGGCAGCCTTTGCAATCGCCAGCCGCATCCTTCTTTGGAAAGAGGTTCCGCACCACGTTGCTGACTGCGATGGCAGGAAGCAACACAATGCCGGCTGCGACGGACAAGGCGGTCCAGCCCAGATCCTGGGCTGTCCGGACCGGCGGGCTGACGAGTTGGTCGGCGGTGATGGTGGGCATGGTTCCTGTCCTGGCGTCGGAGCCCTCACCGGGGCGCCGGTCAAGGCGCCGGGCTTCGGGCTGTTCTGCCTCTTCGGCAGTATTGACCGAGTGGTCGTCCACAGGATCAGTCACGTTGGTCCCCCCTGGGACTCACAGCGCAGACCGCTGCGGTGCTCGGTCGAATTGGTCTACCAGCAAGTCTAGGCGAACCCGCATAGTCGCGAGGACCAACGAGCGCCTTCCAGCGTGTTAGGTGATGAACAGCATCCGGGGGGGGTGTGAGGTGGAGGACCTAAGCGGAGACGTCGCGGAGCTTCTGGTTCCTGTCGCTGGAGACCTCGGTGAGGATGCCCTTCGCTTCCTCCTGGGAGCAGCGGTCCTGCCCTGATGACGGCGTAGGCCAGGTATGTCGGGGGTGCACTGCTCCATGGCGGATTTCAGGTCCGCACCCCGCCGACCACGACGAGCAGTTAACCGCCACCCTCGCGGACAAGGACGTCTTCGTGCCGACGGGCACCCAGTTCGAGACCCCGGACCATTTCCGTATCTCGATCACCGCCTCCGAGGACATGTTCTGCCGCCCTGCCGGTCTTCGCCGCGGCAATCCAGCGCTCGGGCGGGGTCTGCAAGCACTGAAGTGCGGCTCTAAACGCAGCCACATACGAGTGGAGGCCCTCCGCTTCCGGGATGCTGGGCGGAGGACCTCCTGGCGGAACCCCTGTTACAGGATGGCTGTCATGGGGTTCCAGCCCGGTCCGAGGTCGATGCGCTTGAACCAGTCACCTTGACCGTTGTTGGGGTAGAGCCAGAGTTCCCCGGTGGTGTCGCGGGCGATGACGTCGGGTCTGCCGTCGCCGTTCATGTCTCCGGGGGCGGTGATGGCGTTCATGGTGTTCCAGCCGGCGCCGAGGTCCACACGCTTGAACCATTCGTTCTTCCCGTTGCCCGGGTAGAGCCAGAGCTGGCCGCTGGTGTCGCGGGCGACCAGGTCCACGTTGCCGTCGGCGTTGAAGTCCCCGGGGGCGACGATGGAGCCCATGATGTTCCAACCGGCGCCCAGATCGACGCGTTTGAGCCAGTCGCCGGCGCCGTTGTTCGGATAGAGCCACAGTTCGCCGCTGCTGTCCCTGGCGATCAGGTCCGGCCGGCCGTCCGCGTTGAAGTCGCCCGGGGCGACGATGGAGGTCATGACGTTCCAGCCGCCACCCATGTTCTGGCGCTTGGACCAGCCGCCGCTGCCGGTGCCCGGGTAGAGCCACAGCTCGCCGTTCGTGTCCCGGGCGATCACGTCTGCCTTGCCGTCGCCGTTGAAGTCGCCGGCGCTGACGATCGTGGACATAACGTTCCAGCCTCCGCCGAGGTCGATCCGTTTGAGCCAGTCGCCGGTCCCCGTGCCGGGGTACAGCCACAGCTGCCCCGAGGCATCCCGGGCGATGACGTCGGTCTTGCCGTCACCGGTGAAGTCGTTCAGTCGCTTCGGCGACGCCGGATCCGTCTTGAACGTCGCGGCCCAGGAGGCGGTCGCGCCGGCAGCCAGGATGTAGTCGGTCCTGGCCTTCGCGGTCACCGTGACGGTTCCGGTCCCGGGGTAGGTTCCGGCCGGTTTGGCTGTTCCGCCGACGAGGTAGTCCACACCCGTGGTGGCCGGGACCGTGTACGTGTCAGCGGCGGTGCCGTCCTTGTCCGTGAAGGTCACCGCTGCCGGGGTCACCGCGTAAGGGGTGGCCTTGAACGTCGCGGTCCAGGAGGCTGTCGCGCCGGCAGCCAGGATGTAGTCGGTCCTGGCCTTCGCGGTCACCGTGACCGTTCCGGTCCCGGGGTAGGTTCCGGCGGGTTTGGCTGTTCCGCCGACGAGGTAGTCCACACCCGTGGTGGCCGGGACCGTGTACGTGTCAGCGGCGGTGCCGTCCTTATCCGTGAAGGTCACCGCTGCCGGGGTCACCGCGTAAGGGGTGGCCTTGAACGTCGCGGTCCAGGAGGCTGTCGCGCCCGCGGCCAGGATGTAGTCGGTCCTGGCTTTCGCGGTCACCGTGACCGTTCCGGTCCCGGGGTAGGTCCCGGCCGGCTTGACTGTTCCGCCGACGAGGTAGTCCACACCGTCCGCCACTGGGATTGTGTACGCATCGTTCGCCGATCCGTCCACATCGCTGAAGACCACAGCAGCAGGCGTGGCAACTCGGGGCAGCGTACCAACCCGAAATTCAAGCGCCTTCGTCGCGTCAACCAAACCGGCTCCGCAGCCGCCGGCGCAGTTCCCGGGCAGAGGCCGTGCGGTGTTCCTGATTCGGTCCTCGACGTCCTTAGGCGTAGCACTCACGCCCAGCTCGGCGATTATGAGCGCGGCCAACCCCGCGACGTGGGGGGCCGCGATAGACGTTCCCACGGTATATGCATAACCTTCGGCAACGGGTCCGTTGGTGCCGGTGTTCAGCGTCGAAGCGATACCGCCCTGCGCATTCGCCGATAAGTCGCCACCTGGTGCGGTCACATCCACAACAGCCCCATAATTCGAATACGGAGCGCGATCGCCGGTCCGTCCGGACGCCGCGACGGTAATCACGTTCTGGCAGTTGGCGGGGCTGACGTCGGCGGCCGGTCTGTTGGAGTTGCCTGCGGCAGTAACAACCGCGGCCCCTCGGTTGTAGGCAAAGTCAATGGCGTTCTGGTAGGTAGCCGAGCAGGCAGCAGTGCCGCCCAGGCTCATGTTGATGACACGGGCCGGGTTCTGATTAGCGGATGTTCCCGGAACACTTCCCCCGGCAGCCCAGATGATTGAATCCGCGATATCCGATGAGTAGCCTCCGCACGGGCCCAAGGCACGCACGGGCAGGACTTTCGCTCCGGGAGCAACGCCTGTGATGCCCCGTCCGTTGTTAGCGATTGCGGCAACGGCACCCGCAACACTCGTTCCGTGCCAGGAGGAGGGGCCGCCGCCTATGCCGGCGCTGCACAGGCCATCGGAAGTCCAGTCGCCCTCGTCTCGGGGGTTAGGATCACGCCCGTCCGCATCTCGAGCTTTGGCAGGGCTCGAAATCATGTCGTACCCAGGAAGAATGTTCGCATTCAAGTCGCTGTGCTCTGTGATCCCTGTATCAATCACCGCGACGACGACGCCGTCACCCTTATTAACCGACCAAGCCCCAGGCATGCGCATTCCAGCGGCTTCCTCCCACAGGTCCCATTGCAGCGGGTAGTAGGGGTCGCTGGGGTCCGCGATCATCGGGTACATCAGCGCATCAGGCTCGGCAAACTCGACGTCGGGATCCGCCCGCAGGCTCGCTAGGAAATCCTCGGCTTCAACTGCGTTGAGCGCCCTGTCGGTGCCAACGATCTGGGCGCCGTTTGCCGCGAGGCGCTTACCCTTAGCAGGCACACCAACCTCAGCTTCAGCGCGGGCATAGGACTCCTGCCGTGCAGCGGAACTCATTCCGGCGGTTTCTTTGAACTTGACGATGAATTGGTCCGTCGACGCCGCAGGGGCGGCCATTGCACTCGGCCGCGGCGCGGCGGGCAACGGGCGCTCGCCTTCTGCGGCAGCTGGAATGGCCACCAAGGTCGCGCCCACCAATGCTAGCACTCCGGCTAGTACGACACGGGAATATGGCCGAGAGACATCAATCATTCGGGCGTCCTAAGGGCGGGCGTCGACCGCTAAAGCGCCCGAACGGAGTTTCGAGACCGCGAGCTCCGCGTCCAAGTTGATGCTAACAACGAGTTGATCTGCTTTCGCCAAGGTTTTCCGAAGTTTTTCTGCTTCGGCCGCAGGCCTAGCCGAACGACATTCAGCAGTAACTCCTCTCGGCGCCTCAAGCGCCCCACCCGTACCCGCCCACGACGGCGGCGACGATCCCCCGGTTCGCGTGCCGGGTTTCTGTGCCGGCCCCTCAGTAGTTGCGCCGGTGCTTCATCCGCGGAATCGTGATGGCGAAGACCGTGGCGGCGGCGAAGCCGAGCACGCCGGTGGCGGCCACCCCGGCGCCGAGCGAGGCGACAGCGGTCACGGCAGAGAGCAGCACCGGGCCGCCGGTCGCCCCGGCGTCGGCCATGAACCGCCAGATGCCCAGGAACTGGCCGCGGCCGTTGTCGGGTGAGAAGTCAGCCCCCAGCGTCATGTTCAGTCCCGAGCTGATGCCGTTGCCGAAGCCGATCAGCAGCGCCGCGAGCAGCAGGCCCACGAAGCCGGTGCTGAGCGGGATCAGCAGCATGGCCGTGCCCATGATCAGGGTGGACGGGATGGCCACCCACTGCCGGCCCTTGCGGTCCATCAGGTTCCCGGCCGGGTAGAAGACCAGCATGTCGATGGCGCCGGAGAGCCCGTAGATCAGCGAAGCCTGCGCCGCGTCCATCCCGAGGTGCTCGGCCCAGAGCGGGATCACCACCTGCCGGGACGCGCGCAGCGCACTGAGCAGCAGCACCCCCACGCCCACGGACAGGAACACCCCGGCGTGGGAGACGGCGACGCTGCCCAGCGTCGCCTGCTGCACCGGGACGCCGTCGTCCGGCGCGGGCTTGGCGACGAGGTCCGGGATGGTCACCGACAGGGCCGCAGCGGCCGCCATGGCAACGACGCCCACCCAGTAGGCGCCGGTGATGCCGGCGAACTGCATCACGGCGGCGCCGATGAACGGGCCGATGAAGATGCCGATCCGGTTGACGCCGCCGAGCGTGGACAGCGCCCGGGCCCGGAGGATCACCGGGACCGCCTCGGTCAGGTACTTCTGCCGGGCCAGGCTGAAGACACTCGCGGCCATGCCGACGACGAGCATCGCCGCGGCGAGCAGCCAGAGCCCGTCGGGCAGCAGCGGTGCGAGGGCCGCGGCGGCGAGGGCGACGGCGCTGGCCGCCGCAGCGCCGACGATGGCCCAGCGTTCGCCGAACTTCAGGGTGATGAGCGAGGCTGGCAGGTTGAAGAACCAGGAGCCGAGGCCGATCAGGGTGACCACCAGCGCAGCGACGGCCACCGAGGCGCCGAGGCCGCGGGCGGACAGGGCCACCACGGGCAGGATGGCGCCCTCGCCGATGCTGAACAGCAGGGCCGGGCCGAACGCGGGAACGGCGATGCTGCGGAGGCTGAACGGCGCGGTCTGTGTGGTGCTCATCCCCTTCATCCTAGGACGGCCAGACCGCGGGGCCGCTCAGGCCTCGCGGTGTGCGCGGACGTCCCCGCCAGCCTACGGGCACTCGTGGTCAGCGAAAGCCTCGGCCCATCCCGATCCCTGGCGCTGGAAGATCCGTGCTGCCGGACCTAGAACTGACGGGCTAGAGCGAGGTAAACAACCGTCAGCGTCACCGCAGCGAGGACAGCCAACCCAGAAAGCTGCGCCAACCGCCAGGCCCGTCGCCGCGAGGATCGCAACTCCTCACGCGCATACATGTCGTTGAAAGTGCTCATCTGGTCTCCCCAACTCAGCGTCACAGCCGTCCCAGGCTGCGCGGGCATCTCACCCACGCGACCAAGCCTGCGAGATCGGGAAGGCGCTGCAACAGAGTGAAGAGTACTTGTCTTCGCATCACCGACTACTTGCTTCGTTTGACGACGAGCCCGAGCGGATTTCCTCGCTTCCGCGGCCGACCATTGCGTCGGCTTTTCCGGCGCCAGTCTCGGTCCCTGCATATCCTCACTGCATCACGCCTGCGCCAATGTAGAAGCCATCCTGTTGCGGCGCGTTACGCGCTCAGGCCTCGAAGTGTGTGCGGACGTTCCCGCCGGTGAGGTTCCGGAGGACCTCGGCGGCGACGTCGCGGAGCTTCTGGTTCCGGTTGCTGGAGACCTTGGTGAGGATGCCCATGGCTTCTTCCTGCGTGCAGCGGTTCTGCGCCATGATCACGCCGCAGGCCAGGTCAATCGAGGTGCGGTGCTCCATGGCGGCCTGCAGGTCCTCAGCCCGGGACTGCGCGGTGCCGATCCGGACGGCCAGGCGCAGGGAACGGCCTGCGAGATCGGCGAAGCCGGCGGCCTCGGCGATGATGCCCTCGGTAAAAATCCCGGTGCCGGGGGCGAAGAAGTTCAGGGCGGCGGTCGCGTCCGCGCCGATTTCCAGGGGCACGCCCAGGGTGCTGCGGCAGCCCTGGGCAGCGAGCTGCTGCTGGTAGGCCGGCCAGCGCGGATCGGTGTCGACATCGGCCAGCAGGACCACGGACTTGCTCCGCAGCGCCTCGATGCAGGGGCCCTCGCCGAGGCTTTGCTCGATGCGGTCCAGGATGACAGCCCGAGGGCTGCTTCCCGCCACGGTCATGGTCTTCCGCCGGCGCTGCAACGTCACGCCGCATTCGATCTCGGCGCCGGCGGCGGAGCTGAGCGTGGCCGCCGAGAATTCCGCGAGCTGGCCGAGGAAGTCCTCGACGTTCTCGGTTCCCATCAGGAGGTCCTGCAGGTGCAGAGCGGCTTCGTCCCCGGCGTTGTTGGTCATGCCTAAATCTAAGTCGGTCACCGGCGCGAAACAACTTGCCGGCCGCGAGGTAGCATAAGCCTTGCGAAGGCCCCCGCGTGATGCTGTACGGCCTCTCTAGTGTCGGTGGAGGTCTCATGACGGAACAGGTGTGGCGCGTCAGTGCCGACGTCGCCTGTGTCCAGAGTCCCGACGGCGGCCGCGTCGCCGTCCTGCATCTGGAGCAGGACGTGCCGGTCATCCTGGCGGGAACGGCCGCGTCTGTCTGGAACGGTCTGGACGGAACCCGGACCGAGACCGAGCTCATCGAAGAGCTTGCCCTCGACTACAGTATGGATGCTTCCGACATCTCCGCTGATGTGATGGCGTTGATCCACACTTTGAGCAGCAGCGGACTGATCACTCTGTCCCCCCGTGACGCGGGTGCCAGCTGATGGACGCCGCAGAGCCCCTGCACTTGGACGAGGCCGTCCTCCTGGCCACCGCCCTCGTGGACCAGGTGGCAGCATCAGCCAATCTCGCGGTGTTGTTCATTAAGGGCCCCGCGGCGACCATGATGGGGCTCCGCGAAAATCACGTCTCCGCGGACGTGGATGTCCTGGTCCGCCCGGAACAGCTGAACAAGCTGGTGGAACTACTGGGGCGGCGGGGATGGGTCGAACGGCCGCCCGGCGTGGCAGTTGTTCGGCAGTACTCGCACTCCCGGACCCTGTATCATCGGCAATGGAACTGCGATATTGACGTGCACGACAGATTTCCCGGGATGGAAGCCCCGCCCCACAGTGCCTTCGACACGCTCTGGCGCGACAGGCAATACCTTCTCATAGCCGCCAGACCCGTAGCCGTGCCCTCCATGGTTGCCGCAATAATTCTTCAGGCTTTGCACAGCCTTCGGAACCTGGGTGAGCCACGCAATAAACGCGAGTACTCAGGGCTCCTCCAACGGGTCCACGTGACCATGCATCAGGAAATTGTGGATCTCAGCGTGGAGCTGAAGGCGGCGGCGGCGTTGAAGCCGCTTTTGGACGACCTCGGCATAGCAGATCTGCCGCCCCTGGAGGAAACCGTGAGTGAGGAGTGGCGGTACCGTACTTCTAAACGAGTGCCCGGTATGGATTATCTGGTCGCGCTCATCGAAAGTCCGTGGCACGCTAAGCCGCTGGTGATCGCCCGTGCGGTCTGGCCCTCACGGCAGTCCCTACGGCGTGGCAATCTGTATTTAGACGACTCTGCTATCGGCTTGCTCAGGGTGCACATTTCGCGCTGGAGCCGCGGTCTGGCCCGCATTCCCTCATTGGCACGGATGATTAGGGCTTTACGCCGCCGCTAACCATCCTCTCCTACGCATACCCGTCCACAATGGCGGCGGCGATTTCCTTGTACGCGCGGCGGGTTTCCGGGCGCAGCACATCGAGGGTGACCAGGTCACCGTCGGCCACGCCCCGGTCGTGCGGTACAGCAATAAGCTGGCGACAGATCCCGGACAGGTGGTCCTCGATCGCGTCCTTGTCCACCCGCGAGGACACCTCGTCCTTGTCGGTGATAACCACGATGGCGTTGCGCGCCAGTTCCTCGTAGCCGTGACCGGCCAGCCACTGCAGCGTGCTGCGGGCGCGCTTCGCGCCGCTGACTGCATACCCCGCGGCGATTATGAGGTTGTCCGCGGACTGCAGGATACCGCTCATGGCGTTGTGCGTGACGCCGGTGCCGCAGTCGGTCAGGGCCACCGAGTAGTACCCGGAGATGAGCTTGCGGATCCGCAGGTATTCCTCGGCCGTGAGAGAGTCCGAAACCTCAGGGTCCTGCTCACCGGCAATCAGGTGCAACCGGCCGGCGTGGTGCATGTACCGGGCCAGGGCGGTGAGCGAATCAATGGAGTCGACGTTCTTGAGCAGGTCCGTGATGGTGCGCGGGCTCTGCTGCTGGTAGATGCCCTCGCCGAGGGCACGCTCCACGAGGTCGCCGGAGTCCGGGTTCGCGTCGATCGCACAGGGCGGGTCTCCGCGGTACTCCGCCAGGGTCAGCCCGACGCCGACCGTGGTTGAGGTCTTGCCGATGCCGCCCTTGAGACTCAGCACGGCGGTGTTGTAGCTGCCCTGAAGCTGGCGGGAGATGCGCCGGGCGAGTTCGTCTTCCTCGCGCTGCCGCGCGCTGGGGCCAAGGTTCAGCCCGCCGCCGGTCATCTTGTAGAGGGCACCGCGGAAACCGCCGACTGGGCGGGGCTTCTGCTCGCGGACAAAGAGCCCGGGCGAGCTGATGAAATCCGGGGCCGGGGCGGCGAGGGCTGATGCGCGGCTGCCAGCCCGGCTGGATCGGACCGGCATCGGCGGGACGGAGGGCGCAGTCTCGGGGGCGGCCGGCAGGTCCGTGCGCACAAGACCGGGAGCCGCCGGGACTGAGTTAAAGGGAGGACTGGTATCACCAGGCGCATGCGTCGGGGCCTGCGAACCATCCGCCGCGGCTGCGGCCTCGGCCCAGGAGGTGCTGCGGACAGTCCGCGCAGCGTCGCTGCCGACTTCGTTGGGGGTGATGATGGGCATGGTTCCTGTCCAGGCGTCGGACTCGTCGCCGCCCCGGCGGTCGCGGCGCCGGCGGAGTTCCGGCTGCTCTACGTCTAAGTCATCATTGGCTGTGTTGCTGTCCACCGGTTCGGGCATAGTTGTCCCCCTGGGACTCACAGCGCAGGCCGCTGCGGCGTTCGTTGGAATTGGTCCAACAGCAATTCTAGATGCAGACACCAGAAGTGGCGGACAAGTGGGCTTCCGCATGCGCCGGTAAGATTAGTTCAGCGCGATCAGCAGCATCTTGTTCGTGCCCGGAATGCAGGTCTGCAGGACGGCCCTTGGAAAGCCGCCGAACACGGCGGCGACGTCGTTAGTTGACCCACCTTGGAAAACCTGTCCGCGGGCCGTTGCCTTGTAAGTGCCGTAGCCGGAGAGGACCACTGTTTCGCCGACGCCGATCCCCGAGAACCGCGCCCACCCTCCGCAGAAATCGTGTTCGGTGATGAACAGCGAGTATGCATCCGTGGGGGTGAAGTGGATGGGGCCGATGCACCTGTCCACCATGGCCTGCCCGCCCGAGCCCGCCACGAAAATCGTGCGCGCGGCCTGTGCCGCCGGAGATGGCCTCGCCGGAGAAACCTTCGCAGGAGAGGCTGGAGCCACCGCTGCAGCTGCAACCGGAGGTCCTGAGAGCTTTAGCGTCTGGCCGGGCAAGATCGTGCTGTACACGCCAAGCCCGTTGGCTGCCAGCACCTCGTAGACATTCAGGCCGAAGCGAGCTGCGATGGCGCCGACAGTGTCCCCGGCAACTACCACGTACAGGTTGCTGTTGGCGACGCTGCCGACGGGCTTCTCCAGGGTGGCTGCGGGTGGGGGCTCAGCCCCCGCTGCCTCGGCGGCAGGGGGTCCGGGCGCGGCGGTGGGCGCGGGCACCGGAGCGGTCGCCGGCTCAGTGGGTAATCCGGGCGCAGCCAGGGGTGGATCTACAGCCGCGGGGCTCGCGCTGTCTGCGGGAACGGCTTGGGCGGTGGCTGGCGGCACAGCCGGGTCCGGCGGAGCAGTGGCCGTAACCGTCGAAACCTCCGGGGGCGACACCTCGGCGGCCGAAGACGTCCCGGCGGCCGTAGTCGCCGTCGTAGGGGCAGCGGGTTGTAATGTCAGGAGGGCCGCAACGGCCCAGACGATCAGAAGGACCGCGGCGGCCATCAGCGTGGCAGCGGTTCGTGGGAACAGGCGGTTTTTCGAAAGCTCGTGCTTGGGAGGCATCTGCATCAGCCCGACCTATGAATAGGCGGTTTACCAAGGGCCCAGTTTTGGTCCATGAAAGACCTCAAGGCGGCTGCACACTCCGCGAGAACGCGGTGGCAGAACTCCTGAACGGGCAGAAAACCCTGACAGGTACGCACTAATCCTGAGGTTACCGATCAGGAAGCCACTTCACACGCGTAGTTGTTGCCTGCATTTCTTGTCCCCACCACTCGGACCCTTGCAAGGCCCTAGCAGCGGGCTTCGGTTAGCGGCGTGTCAGCACCAGAACCACGACGTCGGCACTAACCAAGGTGAGGATTATCCGGCCAACGTAAGCCCACCATTTGGTCGCTCGGAGCTGAGTGCTAGCGGGATCGACCCTCGGTTGCGGATCCTCCACGGGGCTACTCGCGGGATGCCTGCGTTGTCAGTAGACGCAGCCCAGCCCACCGCGGCTCAATGGTGCGCGCGCGTCTCCTGCAGGCGCCGGATGAACCAGCGGGACTGTTCCGGCCCATAGGGCAGGATCGGGATGGCTTTGGTGGCGTCATCCGGGGTCTCCCGTGTCGCCTGGGTGGCCTGGCGCACCGCCGTGGTCATGGTGTTGGCCATAGTCTTCACGAACTGATCGCTGCACGGCTCGCCATGCCCGGGAATCAGGAATTCATACCGGTGGCGCAGGGCCGAGACGTGCCGGAGGACATCCGCCCACTCTTCGGGATAAGAATTCTCGAAGGACGGGTATGAGCCCTGTTCCACCAGGTCGCCGGCGAAGAGGGTAGTGGCCGTCCCCACCAGGAGGTCGCCGTCCGTGTGCCCGTGGCCGAGGTAAAAGAGCGTGACGGACTGGCCGCCGAGATCCACCAGCACAGGCTGGTTCTTCACGATCGCGTTCGGGACGACGAGTTCCGTGTTGCTGCCCGCACCGGCGGCCATTTCGGGCTCATCGGCCCCGAGGATGCGGCGCTGCGTGTTGCCGTTCTCGTCGATCTCGGCGGCGCAGTTCTCGTGAGCCCAGAATTCAGTGACGCCAGCATCGCCGAACACCGCGTTGCCGAAGAAATGATCGTAGTGGGCATGCGTGTTGACCACGACCAGCGGCAACTGCGTCTTTTCCCGCACGGCGTTCAGGATCTCCCGCCCCTGCCGCGGTCCGCTCCCGGTGTCGATCACCAGGGCGCGTTCGGAGCCGACCACCAGACCGGTGTTGAGCAGGGAACCTTGGGTCGTCAGGACATAATTGTCCGGGCCAACCTCGAGCCATCGTGACATTAGGAATCTCCGTATTCCGGCATTCGCCGGAGTCGTTGGTGCGATGTTCTGCCCTCGATTGTAACAACGGAGCCTAAGCGATGCTGGTAGTAAACGCCGTTGGAACCACAAGCCGGCCGGAGCCGGAAACGTCAGAGTCTACTCTTGGAACTCGACCGCACGGAGCGCGTAGAGAACGGCCAGCACAGCAGTTCAACCGTAATTGACTCCAGGTTGTCCACGCCCGCAACCAGAAGTGTGGTTTCTAACCGTTTCGACGACTCGTTGCCGTTGCCTCCGCCACCCGTGAGCATATCGGCAGCAGCTAACGGGCCTTCGCCAGTTTGACGGGGTTCCTGCACAGGCGGTCTTGACCCAGTTTTGGTGTCTGTCCGCCTGGGTCTTTGATACTCCGGGGTGGAACCCCAATCACACCCACTCGCGCGAATATGGCCATACCCAGCCACGCTGCCGGGGTCGTCTCCCACATCCCCGATAGAAAAGCTGGCGCGGACACGACGAGGAATGCACCGACGAGCAGAGCCTGATGAGAAGCAGCCCCTTTGCTTCTCCAAGCCAGCGCCGTCCACATGAGAGCTAGGAGGAGACCAGCCCCAACCACTCCGAGGCCTGTGCCGGTCTGAAGAATGAAGTTGTGGGCACCGATACCGAGGCCATTTGTCACAATGAAAGCCCCTGCCCCAATCCCGACCAAGGCATTTTCAGCCCACACCCCCCTGGCTAGCGGCCAAACGACCAACCGTCCTGACCAGTCACCAGTGACCCTGGCGCCAGTCTCAAAGGCGAGGGATGCCTGATCTGTGACTCCAGTGGTGATACAGAATGCAGCAACCAGAATAACGAACACCAGTATCCTGATTGGCGCGCGACGCGTAAACCTGCATAGAACGAGCCAACCGAGCATGGTGATCGCACCAAACTGCGCTCCTCGCGTGTCGCTTGCCATGAGGCCCACAACGGTCAGGGCCGTGGCCGCCCCTAGTACAAGGAGAGATAGCTTTGTTCGGGTCCGAGTAACCCAGAGGACCACCACCACAGCAAGCGCGGAGGCGAGTGCGTAAGCAATGTAGTTGACGTTGGTATTGCCGAGGACCGCCCTCCCGGTGGTGGTCATCGCGCCGACGTCCGCCGGAGGGAAGTAAAGGAACTTAAAAACCGTGAAGGTTGCTCCCGTGACGAAGCCAGCGGCGACGACCCGAAGCTGTGCCTTTGTCTTGATCAGGTCACAGGCGGCGATGAACATGATTAGAATCTGCGCCCAGAGGATTACGGTCGCCTTCGTGAAGTCATGATCCTGTGTCCAGATGAGAGACGTCAACGCCCACAGCACAAACAGGGTCCCAAGGACGGGCGGCGCCGCCACACTAAGTCTCGATGGACGACCCGTGAGGATCACTATGGCAGCGACCGTCGGGCCGTAGGCCAGCGTCAATGCTGGGTCGAAAGTCGAGAGGCCTGCAATCACCGCCATTGCTAGCGCCCGGATGCCCGATTTCCAATTGTCATGCACAATCGTCGCAGCAGGCGGGTCCCCCTTTAATGTCATAAGCCCAATGATAGGGGTCATGCGAGCCCGGGTGAGTGACGTCGCCTGCCTGCGTCCCCTACGAGTGGCCGAATTCCTTCGACCGTGCAAGGCTCACCCTCGCGGGTGATTGCCGTTCGCGGCGAAACGGCTTACCCCGATCCCACGCCCGCTCTCCTCCCGTGTCACCGGTTCGTGCAGCCTGCGGAACGGACGGAAGAACCGTCGGAGAGCAACCTATCCGTCTCAGCGCAGTTTCTTCCGCCGGCAGAACCGCAGAAGGGGAGGGACGGACTGGCTGGCACAAGCAGCTGGATTTTGGTGCGGAATTAGGCACGAAACAAGTTGCCAGTTCCTGCAGTTTGTTGTCTAACCGAGTGTGCTGCAGGTGCGGCCCCAACGTGCCGTGGAGCCTTCAGCAGGAAGCTGCGTCCGATAGTCCGCGGGATGGAGCGCAGCCGGCATTCACAAGTTACGATTCAAGTTGAGTGTCCACAGTCGGCCCACTAGCAAAGCGCCATAGGACAGGATGACCAGCACCTGCATGATTGAGACGAAAAAGGCGGCCTGGCGGCGATGGCGGAGGCGACTTCTCAGAACGGTAGTCTGGTGCGCCTCCACCATCCTCCTTTGGGTGGTCACCGGTCTGTTCCTTTACGTCGCACCAGCAAAAGACGCCCAGGGACACGCTGACGTACTGTTCGTGCTCGCGCCTCAGGGTGACCGTACGAAGTATGCCGAGCAGCTTATGGACCAAGGCTACGCAGGAACACTCGCCATATCCGCACCGCGGGACCAGGACGGCAGCTCCGCACTGTGTGCGGTAAAGCGTGTCTACAGGATCGTCTGTTTCCAACCCGACCCCGAGACGACTCAAGGCGAAGCCCGGGCACTGCAAAGGCTCTCGGTGGAACATGGGTGGAAGAGTGCCGCAGTCCTCACGGCACAGTTTCACGTCGCCAGAGCAAGGGTGCTCCTCAAGCGATGCTACAAAGGCGATCTGGCCATGATTGAGTACCGGCAGGAGCTGCCGTTCTTGGTGGTCCCGAATGTGTCACGGTCGTCGTGGGCTTACCACTATTTGTACGAAACCGCCGCTTTCGTTAAAGTCGCGATCAATCAAGACTGCTGACATCCCCGACCGAAAAAGGTCCTTCAGTGCCGTTCGAGTGGAATTAAGGAAGTTCTCAGTCAGACAATTAACGGTGCGCCTGACCTGGACTTGATCTCGAAGCGTGGCTGCGGTCGAGTCGATGGTCTCCTGCGGGGACGGTTCCGTGCGTACAGGAAATTCTCTTTTGCGGCGGGGCGGCACGGTTCCGAGGCGCCAAGCCTTCATGACTGCAGAGTCTTTTCTTGAAGTTGGCGGAGGCGGCGGCGGCTTCGATCAGTCTGTGGATGAACTGGCGTCTTGGTCACCTGGAGTGGCTCCCTTCCGCAGCACACCGCATCACAAGTCGACCAGCACCGACCCCGGATTCTCGATCGCGTCGGCCACGTAGCGCAGGAAGCCGCCGGCGGTTCCGCCGTCGCAGACGCGGTGGTCGAAGGTGAGTGTCAGCTCGGTGACCTTGCGGACGGCGAGTTCGCCGTTGACCACCCAGGGCTTGTCGATGATGCGCCCGACGCCGAGGATTCCGACCTCGGGGTGGTTAATGATGGCGGCGGAGCCGTCCACCCCGAAGATGCCGTAGTTGTTCAGTGTGAAGGTGCCGCTGCCCAGTTCTGCGGGGCTGGCCTTGCCGTCGCGGACGACGGCGGTGAGCCGGCGGATTTCTGCGTCCAGTTCGCGGGCGCTGAGTTTGTCCGCGTTGCGCACGGACGGAACCATCAGGCCGCGGTCGGTCTGGGCCGCGAATCCGAGGTTGACGCCGTCGAAGGCGACAATCTCCTGGGAGGCTCCGCCGGTGGTGTCCTCGGTGGTGACGATCCGGGTGTTCAGCTCCGGGAACCTCTTGAGCCCGGCGGTGACGAAGCGGGCGATGAACGCCAGCAGACCGGGGGTGTGGTGCGGATCGGTCTTCTTCAGCGCGGCACGCATCTCCACCAGGGCGGTGGCGTCCACGTCCACCCACACGGTGGCTTCCGGGATCTCGGACCGGCTGCGGGTCATGTTTGCCGCGACGGCTTTCCGGACGCCGCGGACGGCGGTCCGCCCGGTAATGCCCAGCCCGGTGCGGGCATCCGTGTCACCGGCGGTCTCGACCGGCGCGGTTTCGGCAGGCGCAAACACCGGACGCTCAACCACAGCGGGCTTGATGACCGCCTCGACGTCGCGGCGCATGATGAGCCCGCTGGCTCCGGAGCCCTGGAGCTCCCCCAGATCAACCCCGTGGTCGCGAGCCATCCGCCGGACCAGCGGGGAAATGACCGCACCGAGCTTTCCGGGCACCCGGGTCCGCAGCAGCAGCAGGTCATCGGCCGCCTTCTCGGCCGCAGGCACCTGGGCCACCGGCACGGCCACGGCTGTTCCGGCCGAAGCTTTCCGGGGCCGGGTCCTGCGGGCAACCCCGTGCCCGCCGGGAGTGCCGTACCCGATCAGGACGTTCCCCGATCCGGCCTTTTCTTCCTCGCGGTAGACCTCGGCTGCGACTTCTGCAGTTTCGGCAGGCTCAGCCGCCGTGGCAGCGGCAGGCGCAACCGGCGCACCGACCGGAGTCACGGAGATCAGCGGCTTCCCGACGTCGAGCGTCTGGCCTGGCTCGCCGTGCAGCACGGCGACGGTGCCGGCATACGGGGAGGGCACCTCGACCATGGACTTGGCGGTCTCGACCTCGGCGATGGGCTGGTCGACGCGGATTTCGTCGCCCACGGCCACGAGCCAGTTCACGAGTTCGGCTTCGGTGAGGCCCTCGCCGAGGTCCGGGAGGAGGAATACTTTCGGTTCGCTCATGGTCAGTCTTCCCACTGGAGGTCGTCAACGGCGTCGAGGATGCGGTCCACGCCGGGCAGGTAGTAGTGCTCGAGTTTCGGCGCCGGGTACGGGACATCGAAGCCCGTGACGCGGCGGATCGGGGCAGCCAGATGGTGGAAACAGCGTTCCTGGACCCGGGCGACGATCTCGGAGGACACCGAGGCGAAGCCGTGCGCCTCGGCGATGACCACGGCACGGCCGGTCTTGCGCACCGAGGCGCAGACCGTCTCGTCGTCGAACGGCACTATCGAGCGGACGTCGATCACTTCCAGCGAGCGTCCCTCCTCGGCGGCCGCGGCGGCGGCGGCGAGTGCCGTCGGGACCGAGGGCCCGTAGGCGATCAGCGTGGCGTCGGTGCCGGGGCGGGCGACGGCGGCGCGGCCTTCGGAGGAGGTCCCCCGTTCGGTGTTCTCTGTGTGCTCGGCGCGAAGGGCGTCCAGGTCCACCTGGTCCTTGGACCAGTAGAGCTTTTTGGGCTCCATGAACATCACGGGGTCGTCGGAGTCGATGGCCTCGCGGAGCATCCGGTAGCCGTCAGCGACGGTGGCCGGGGTGAAGACCTTGAGCCCGGCGGTGTGGGCGTAGTAGGCCTCGGAGGAGTCGCAGTGGTGCTCCACTCCCCCGATCCCCCCGGCGTAGGGCACCCGGATGACCATGGGCAGCTTTACCGTGCCTTTAGTGCGGTTGTGCATCTTGGCAACGTGGCTGACGATCTGTTCGAAGGCCGGGTAGGCGAATGCGTCGAACTGCATCTCGATGACCGGGCGCATGCCGTTCATCGCCATGCCCACGGCCATACCGACTATGCCGGACTCGGCGAGCGGTGTGTCGAAGCAGCGGCTCTTACCGAAGGTCTTGGTCAGCCCGTCGGTGATGCGGAAGACCCCGCCGAGCATGCCGACGTCCTCGCCGAAGACCAGGACCGAGGGGTCCGCGTGCATGGCGTCGGCCATGGCGGAGTTCAAGGCCTTGGCGAGGGTGATGTTCTGCGGGCCAGTCTGCTCGGCCGTGCCTGCCGCTTTGGCGGCAGCGCGTGCGGTGGCGGCGCTGACGTTGCCGTTCGCCTCGGAGGAGGTGGTGACGGTGGGGCTCATTTCGCGGCCTCCGTTTTCGAGGCGGCGTCGCGGGCGAGTTCGTCGGCGAGCATGGCGGACTGTTCCTTCAGCTGGGGTGTGGGGGTGGAGAAGACGTAATTGAAGAGGTCCTGCGGTTCTACCGGGACCTCCTCGCTGAGGCCCTCGCGGAGCTTGCTGGCGACGGCTTCGGCCTTTTCGGCGATACCGGCGGCGCGGTCGTCGTCGAGAAGGCCGCGGTCCGTCAGGTAGGTCTTCATCCGGCTCAGCGGGTCCTTGGCCACCCATTCGGCGACTTCGCTGTCTTGGCGGTAGCGGGTGGCGTCGTCGGCGTTGGTGTGGGCCTGCATGCGGTAGGTGTGGGCCTCCACGAGCAGGGGTCCGGAGCCTTCCCGGGCGAGCCGGACGGCGCGGCCCAGCACGGCGAGGAGGGCGACGATGTCGTTGCCGTCCACTCGTTCGCCGGCCATGCCGTAGCCCACGGCCTTGTGGGCGAGCGACGGCGCGACGGACTGGTGCGCGAGCGGCACGGAGATGGCGTACTGGTTGTTCTGGACGAAGAACACGACCGGCAGGTGGAAGACCGCGGCGAAGTTCAGCGCCTCGTGGAAGTCGCCCTCGCTGGTGGCGCCGTCGCCGCACATGGCCAGGACCACGGTGTCCTCGCCGCGGAGCTTGGCGGCGTGGGCGACGCCGACGCCGTGCAGCAACTGGGTGGTCAGAGGGGTGCACTGGATGCCGACCTTGTGCTTGGCGGGGTCGTAGCCGCCGTGCCAGTCGCCGCGGAAGAGGGTCATGGTCTGGACGGGATCCACGCCGCGGGCCATCACGGCCACGGAGTCGCGATAGGTGGGGAACATCCAGTCGCCCTCGGACAGGCAGAGGGCGGCGGCGACCTGGCAGGCCTCCTGGCCGTGGCTGGACGGGTAGACAGCCATGCGGCCCTGCCGGACGAGTGCGGAGTTCTGGTCGTTGACGCGGCGTCCGACGACCAGCTGCTCGTAGGCGGCCAGCAGTTCCTCGTCGCCGGGGAGGGTGTATTCGTGGCCAGGCTGGGTGCCCTGGTCGGTGTGCGGGGTCAGGGTGCCGTCCGGGCCCACCATCTGGATCTGGTGCCTCGCGGGAAGCATGTAGTCCTCGACAGTGATGCCGAATTTGCGGACCGCCTCGCTGGCGGCCTTTTCCGGCGCATTGCCGGGTGCGGAAGCTCCGGGTGTCTGATCCTCGGGCGCCGGGTGCTGCGCAGTGTGGTCTGCGGAGATCGTCATTGGTCCGTCCTTCTGTAGCCACTATTCGTTCTAAGTATGGCGCGGGGCGATGTTTCGTATCCAGCTCCAGCAAGAATCGTGGAGAAGTCCAGAGAATTGGCCTAGTCTGGAAGACGAATCGTAAGTGTGAGCTGGATTACCGGCAGGGGTTGTGGACGAATGGCAGAGGACGACTCGGACCAGACGGCGGTGCCGCTGGATGATGTGGACCGGAACATCATCGCGGAGCTGACCCGGGACGGCCGGATGTCCGTCACGCAGGTCGCGGAAAACGTCCACATCTCGCGGGCCCACGCGTACACGCGGATTGCTCGGCTGACCGGCGAAGGCGTACTAACCAAGTTCACTGCGCTCGTAGATCCGATCAAGGCCGGCCTGAAGTCCTCGGCCTACGTGACGCTCAAGGTGCGGCAGCATTCCTGGCGGGAACTCCGGGAGCTGCTGCGTGCCATTCCGGAGGTGCACCACATCGCGCTGGTGGGCGGGGACTTCGACGTGATTCTCCTGGTGCGCGCCGTGGATAACATCGATCTACGCCGGGTGATCTTCGATCAGCTGCAGTCCATGCCCGGAGTGCTGGATACGCAGACGTTTTTGGTGTTTGAGGATTTGGATACGCGGTAGATGTAACTCAGGTTCTTCAGGTCACGCCCTCGTACGGCTTATGCGTCTAGTTGCCTAAGAGGCCGGCCGACCCGCGTGGGGCGTGCGCCAAGTCATAACGACCCCGGTCTGGGTCGCCGCTGGCGCGTCGCCATGTGTCGCGCTGATAGACTGCCTCCATACTTGGCCTGCGCCGAATTATTCGGGGGACTACTCCTCAACTTGTAGTCTCCAAATGCTCCCGCTAGAGCATCCTAAACTTGAAGGGAGTTTGTGTCTTGGACCAGAATCAGTTCCTCTCCGTAGCTGCTGAAATATTGGAGGTCGATGTAATCGACATCACGCTCGGCAGTGACCTTGGTGAGATCGATTGGGATTCATTGGCGAACATCTCTTTTATCGCCGAGGTTGATAGCACTCTGGGGAAGTCTGTCAGCCCCGAAAAGCTCAACAAATGCGAAACGCTCGCTGACGTCTATGCCTTGATCTCGGACTAGGCACGCTGTGGGCGAGCCAGGCTTCCTAACCCTTCGGGGCCGGACAATCGTCGTCACCGGCGCTTCGTCCGGTATCGGCCGAGCAACGGCAATAGAGGCAAGCCATCGCGGGGCGACAGTAATTGCCCTGGGTCGAGATGCCAAACGACTTAAGGAAATGCAGTCGGAACTTAGCGGCACCGGCCATGAGACGTACCAGCACGACCTCTCTGACTTGGACAGCATTCCAGGCATGATTAAAGATCTGTCGGTCCGCTTTGGCAGGTTGGATGGCCTAGTACACAGTGCCGGAATTCATTCATCGGAACCACTCCGGGGGATCGATGCAGCATCTATTACCGGGATGCTGAATACTAACGTTGCAACCGGGTTGATGCTGGCGAAAGGCTTTCGTCACAAGCAGGTCCGCGGCCCGCTTCCAAGTATTGTTTTTCTCTCTTCGGCCGCTGCCTTGGTGGGGCAGGCAGGACTCAGCGTCTACTCCGCCTCCAAGGGAGCGGTCGTCTCAGCAACTCGGTCCCTGGCAGTAGAGCTCGCAAGAGAAGGCATTCGCGTCAATTGCGTGTGCCCTGGAGTCGTGATGACCCCCATGACCGACTCTCTCCGCGCCACCGTCGGCGATACAAAGTTCGCAGACATAGAAGCTTCGCATCCACTTGGTCTCGGAACACCCGACGACGTGGCCAAAGCCATAGTATTTCTCTCGTCAGATGCCGCTCGCTGGATAACTGGCACCGCACTGGCTGTAGATGGGGGCTACACGGCTTGGTGAAAAATAGACTTGTAATTGTTGGTTCTGGCGAGTTCGGAAGAGAACTCTTCGTTTGGGTTAGAACCTCCCCAACTTTTGTGGAGACCCGTCAGATCGGCGAAATAGTATTCATTGACGACGACGACGCTCAAGCGCATAATTTACCTGCACCCCTCGTTGGGCGGATTTTGACATATGCGCCTGAAGCAGGCGATATAATGCTGTGCGCCGTAGCAAGTCCGGCAAGTCGGGAAAAGATTTGCAGACACTTAGAGGCACGAGGAGCCACATTTACAACTTTCGTTCACGACAATGCCCTGATAGGTGACGGGGTTACCTTCGGGCAAGGAACGATCGTTTGCCCAGGGGTGATTATGTCTACCGACATCGAAGTGGCTGACCACGTTCACATAAACGTAGGATGCACCGTGGGCCACGACGCTCGTATAGGACCCTTCGCAACGCTTAGTTCAAGCTGCAACCTCACGGGGCATGTGTCGATTGGTTCTGGGGTATTCCTAGGGACTGCCGTCACTATCATTCCCGGCAAAAGTATTGGGAACTTCTCCCGAATCGGAGCAGGGAGCGTTGTGCTTCGAAGCCTTTCAGCCAGCGTTTCGGCCTTCGGCAACCCTTGCCGGCCTATCGGAAAGATCGAATCTTGAACGCACGTATTGCTGGCGTGGAGTATTACTTGCCCGAAGAGAGCACTACGGACGAAGCCCTGGATAAAGAATTTCCCGACTGGAACGTGAAGAAGATTTCGGCAAAGACTGGGATTCGGGCACGACGCGTTGCAAAGCCGACCGAGTTCACGTCGAATCTCTGCGTCGAGGCAGGCAGGAGGCTCTTCGACCGCAGTGGTTTTTCTCCAAGTGACGTCGATTACCTCATCGTTTGCACTCAAACCCCAGATTTTTTCTTGCCGACAACAGCTTGCCTGGTCCAGGACGCACTCGGCATTTCTACTGATTCCGGGGCGCTAGACGTCAGACTCGGATGCTCCGGGTTCGTCTACTCTCTTGGACTGGCAAAGGGGCTCATCGAAACAGGACAGGCACAAAGTGTGCTGGTAATCACCGCGGAAACACATACTAAACTCGCCAATCCCTCTGACAAGTCAACGAGACCAATATTTGGGGACGGCGCCGCGGCCACGCTTGTCGTCTATAGCGAAGCAGACTCCCTTCATAGTTTTGCTTACGGCACGGATGGCAACGGCGGCAAACACCTGGTGGTCCCTAACGGCGGTCTGCGACGCGCGAGCGATGACTACTCCCCTCGTTCGCTCCCACTAGATCGGGGACTGGACTCGAACGGCTTTGACATGTACATGGACGGGGCGGAGATTTTCAATTTTACGCTCCAGGTTGTCCCTGATTGTGTCAACGAAGTATTGGCGAGAGCTAATCTTGAATTCCACGATATTGATTTGTTTGTCTTCCATCAGGCCAATAGGTTCCTAATCGAACACCTTCGCAAGAAACTTGGAATCCCTGTCGAAAAGTTTGTTCATGCCCTAGAGAACTACGGTAATACTGGTTCATCTACTATACCAATTGCTCTGGCAGATGCCGAGTCCACCGGCCAACTAAGGCCAGGCATGCGGGTCCTGATAGTCGGGTTTGGTGTGGGGCTATCTTGGGGCGGTGCCATCCTAGAATGGTAGATCGAGTGAATTTTGCAAGAATAGTGGGGATTGACTATAGCCTTCCCAAAGGAGAGCTCACAAACACTGATTTGGCGACGCAGTTTCCGGAGTGGACTGTTGAAAAGATTGCTAAGAAAACAGGAATTAACTCCCGACGCATCGCGAGTGAAACTGAATTTGCATCCGATCTGGCTATAGCGAGTGCGGAAAAGCTACTTCAGTCTTTGGGAGTAGCCGCCGAAGATATCGACTTTCTGATTCTTTGCACCCAAAGTCCTGATTTCTATATGCCGATCACGGCAGGAATAGTTCACGGTCGTCTCGGCATGTCTACGCGCGCGGGCGCAACTGACATTAATTTGGGATGTTCGGGGTTCGTCTACGGCTTGGGTCTGGCCAAAGGGCTCATTGAATCCGGGCAAGCCGCCAATGTTTTGCTAGTGACGACTGATACTTACAGCAAATTTTTGAATCCAGCTGACAAATCCGTCCGGACGATCTTCGGTGATGGCGCAGCTAGTACTTTGATATCAGGCGGCGGCGCTTCCGAGACACTGGCAGGTTTCACGTATGGAACAGACGGGTCCGGCGGGGGTTATCTAGTTGTTCCCAATGGAGGATTGCGTTCCGGAGAAGACTTGAATCGGGAATCTTCCCCTGCGGTCAGGGGCCTGCAGCCCGGTGAATTTGACCTTTACATGAACGGTTCGGAGATATTTAACTTCACGTTGCGTGTAGTACCTGGTTCTGTAAGAACGATTCTGGATAAAACAGGCATGGGTCTTGAAGAGGTCGATTTATTTGTCTTCCATCAAGCGAACCGTTTTATGCTTGAGCATCTTCGAAACAAGTTGGGCATAGAGCCTAGCAAATTCTTTATAAGCGTCGGCGAATCTGGGAATACCGTCTCGTCGACTATTCCTATTGCCCTGTCTGAAGCTTTAAAATCAGGTGTCTTGAAAGATGGCATGAAGGTGATGCTCCTAGGCTTCGGCGTGGGCCTGTCGTGGGGTGGTCTCATATTGACTTGGAAAGGCGCGCCACTCGGAGCTAACGCGAAATAGGGGTGTCGAACTGCCGTGAGCCGGTCGATGAGGACCTCAAGCAAAGGCTACTGACCTTTGAATCCGCCTGTTGGCCAAGATGGCGTTTTGTATCGTGAGTTCCCCCAATCGAGGTCGGGTAGTCATTTTCGGGCTCCTAGCGGACTATAGGGGCCCTTCGCAGATGAGCGTGGTTAGGGCGGTCTGAGGCCGGCGCCGCGGGGTCGGCCGTTGCCGGTGCGGCGTGGTGCGGCGGGAAAGAGGTCAGGGCCTCTTTGAATTGGTAGCGACCAAGCAACCAATATCCAAAAGAGACCCTGACATGAATAACTTTATGTCTTGTTCCGATGGCCGGTGGTGCACGCGTTCGGACGCGTTGCTCGGTGTCGAAGGCGTCCACGTCAGCTCCGTCACGGCAACCGCGGCCGGTCTGGTTCTTGGCGTTGAGACCGGGGAGGACGTCACCGGTTGCCCGGACTGCGGCGTCGTTGCGGTCGGGCACGGACGCCGGCAGGTCCGGCTCCACGACATTCCCTTTCGGCAGGCCGGTGCGGCTGCTGTGGGCCAAGCGGGTCTGGCGCTGCCCGGATCCGGACTGCCCGAGAACGACGTTCACCGAGGAGCGCCCGCTGGCCGGGCCACGGGCGAAACTAACCGACCGGGCCGTGAACTGGGCAACAGATTCGCTCCAGCATTTCGACACCTCGGTCTCGGCCCTGGCCCACCAGCTCGGCGTCTCCTGGCACACCGTGTGGCGCGGGATCAGGGCAGAAGCCGCGCGGCGGATCGCCGACACAGGCCGGTTGAAGGAAGTGGATGCGCTCGGCGTCGACGAACATGTCTGGGCCCACACCGGCCCGCCCGGCACCGGGATGGTCACCGGGATCGTGGACCACACCCGCGACGCGGACGGCACCGTTCATGCCCGGTTGCTGGACCTCGTTCCGGGACGTTCCGGAAAGGCCTACGCGGACTGGCTCAAAGACCGCGGCGCCGGGTTCACGGCCGGGATCAGGACCGCCGCACTGGATCCGTTCCGCGGCTACGCCAACGCCATCCGCGACGAACTGCCCGAAGCCATCACCGTGCTGGATGCCTTCCACGTCGTGAAACTGGGTTCGGCCATGGTCGATGAAGTGCGCCGACGCGTCCAGCAGGACACCCTGGGACACCGCGGCCGGAAAGGAGATCCGCTCTACGGGATCCGCCGGACCCTGCAGATCGGCGCCGAACACCTCACCGAGAAACAGGCAACCCGGCTCGACGCGAAGCTCACCGCCGGGGACCCGGACCACGAAGTCCCCCTGGCCTGGCAGTGCTATCGGAAGCTGCGCAACATCTACCACGCCCGCCCGGAACACGGCCGGGCACTCGTCACCGAGGTGATTGCGTCGTTCCCGTCCTGCCCCATCCCGGAAGTCGCCCGCCTCGGCCGGACACTCAAATAATAGAAGTCGGCGATCCTGGCGTACTTCGACACTAACGGCGCCTCCAACGGCCCCACCGAGGCGATCAACGGCGTCATAGAAAACCACCCGCAGAATCGCCCGCGGCTTCCGCAACTTCACCAACTACCGGCTCAGATGCCTACTCGCCGCCGGCGGCCACCGCCCCTACCGGGCGAAACACAACAACCATGCCTAAATGCGAAGGGCCCGCAAACGACGACCACCCAACTCTGCAGGGGGTACTTAGGGAATACAAGCCGAAGAAGGGGGCACCGCACAATCTGCCGATGGCGGATCGAGATCGAATTCCTCACGGTAACCGGCCCCACCACCGCCAGGGTGGAAGGAAAAAACGCCAGCATTAAGCAAATCAAACGCGCCGCACGCGCCTACCGGAACCCAGCCAATTACAAATCGGCTATTCAAGAATAGTACTATCCGGACGACGACACTTCGCGAGCATCCAAGAGCGAGTCTCAATTCGCGAGCAATTTACAATCGTCTCGTCGTCACACAGGCAACTAAATGGCCCCGGCTGGACTCACCAGCGTGCGTCTATACCCCTAGCTCGGTAAAGAACGCTGAAATCCGCTTGCCCTGTGCATCTACGGATTTCTCTTGCACAACGTACTCCTGGCCACGGGAGGCTCGCCTTGTTGCGCTCCCGTAATGAGCCCGAACTGTCTCCATAGCTTGGGCTAGTGCATCAACTGAATCATCTCGAGTAACGTTGAGGTACGGAAGATAGTCGGCAGGAAGACCCGCTAATCGCGTTGTGACAACCGGGACGCCGAGTGCCATGTATTCGAGGAGTTTCGAGGGAAATGAGTAGGGAACAAACCCTTGAGCGGCCGGTCTCGGATTGACTAGAATTGATGCTCGTCCCAATCGGGGCATCAGGTCCTCATGCGGGACCAAACCTCCGTGGCTAATCCGCTCATCCACCTCGCACTGTTCCAACACCCATGTGTCTAGCGGACCTTTCCCGTAAAGAGTCAGCCGGGCGCGGGGGTCGGCCATAGACTGGAACGCTCGCACAAGATTCTCGACACCGTACTCGGCAGCGATTCCACCAGCGTACGCAATTTCGAAGCCATCCTTTGCTCTATTTTGTTCGGTTATCAGGAGAGAAAGCTCTGGGTTCGCGAATCCCTCAACAACCAGCCTCGGGACTTTGGGCGCAAAGTCGCATGCTAGAGCGGGCGTAAGACATATTACGCCGTCGAACCCTGACGCGAGGACTCTGAGAAGATGGCGATCGAGATGCTTCAGAATTCGGCCTAGTCTACTATCCCCGGCTCGCACAACTCCGGGCGGATCGGTCATAACCAAACAGATCCGCAAATTTAAAGTGTGCTTCAGAAGTCGAGCGAAGGCGAGGAATGGTGTGTGCACTCCATGAACAACCACAACATCGGGTTGGCGGGTTTTTATAAAGCGCGTTCCAGCCCTCAAGCACGAATTAAAGCGCGTAACGTGCTTGAGTATCAGTACATTGAGAAAACCCAGCGTGATGCCCTCAACCCCATCTTGCTCAACGACCGCTGAGCGTATAACTATTCCCGGAAATTCCGGATAGTTGGGTACAGGCAGCACTGACAGGAGTGACACGGACACGCCGGCCGACTTTAGAGCGCCGACCAGATTCCAGGCGAATCTATGAGTCTGCGTAGGCATTACGGCACTTTGTCCCGCGATTTCGACAAACTTCTGGTCATCGATGGTGAAGCCCAGAAGAACCACCGTCGGAAGGAGATGATTCATGATCGTCAGCTCTCTAGTAGGGTCCGGTAGACGTCCGAGAGACGCTGGGTCATGTGGCTCGTTGTGTAGGCCTTTTCGATGACCGTCCGAGCCTCCTGTCCAAGCATGAGCCGACGATGGCGGTCCACGATCAGTCCCTGCATTGCCGAAGCCAGTGCGGGCGGATCATGAGGTGGGACGAGAACTCCCCCGCCCTGGGACAGGACCTCAGTGTTTCCCCCCACTCTTGTAGCGATTACAGGAATCCCTGCGGCCATGGCCTCCAGAAGGGCATTAGACATGTTTTCGTGCCAGCTCGGGAGCAACGCGATATCTGACGCCCCTAACAGTTCGGAAACATCATGGCGGCGCCCGAGCATGTGAATCTGTACATTGGCCACGGACCGCGCCTGGGCGGCGAGTACCTCGCGATCAGGACCGTCACCCACGACAAGGAGATGAATCACTTCGGATGGGAATTCTAAGTCGAGAGAATTGAGCGCTTCAAGCAGATCGAGGCCACCCTTGTCGACTACTAACCTCGCAACCATGATTAGTACTATGTCGCTGGGACCGATCGAGAGTGTATTCCTCAATTCTGAACTGCGAATTACTGACGTGTCGATTAAGTCGACCCCATTTGGAACAACGCCAAATACTTTCCCGGAAGAGGCCTTGACAATTGGCTTGTCTAGCGCATCGTCACACACTGTGACGACATGAGTCGCCAGTCTCATGGTTAGCGGCTCAATAATCCGGCCTAGGAGCAACCGACGAAGCTTGCCTGACCGAGATTCTAAATCTCGAACGGATCCATGAACAGAAAGGAGGATCCGTGGAACACCGGCCAGTTTCGCTGCAAGGACGCCGTGAAATCCCTCATTACCAAGTCCTCGAATGTGTGCAAGGTCGGGACGGAATCTCCGCATCTCTTTCGCCATGTCTGTCACTAGCTTCAGATTGAGTCCTCCTGCCGGGTAGGGCTGGGCCACGTGTAAGAAGTCGAACGACTCGGAGATATCTGAGGCAAGGACCCGGCCAAGGGCACCAACGGGCCCACCCGAACCTGGCGAACCAAATGAATGTTGCACAATTCTTGGCTTAATCATTAAATAATGCCTCCTCGATGGGACTTAATCTGGACAAAATACGTATTTCTGCCCACCGCATTCCTAGGTACACGTAATATGCAAAGCAGATAACCCTAAGTCCGCCGACTCTGCCCCGTAAGTTCAAGCTATATATTTACCAATAAAAACTCAACAACTCCCGTATTTATTCCCGCTGACCGGATGGGCTGAATGCTCTCATTTCTCTGTTGGCGACAGCGTCTGAGCTTGGATTCGATTCGAATGAATTGCCCGCACCCCGAGTCCTAAGACTGCTCGTTAACTTCAGCACTCCCGCCTTAGTCATAGCGCAAATGACGGAGGGGGTGCCCGTGGCCGCCCTGAAAAATCCGTAAGTATTAATGCGGGACGGCTTTTGATTGCGAATAATGGGGTCACTACGACCGCAGCCTTTTCGAGCTCGCAGGTTGGCTCCCACGGCCCCGCAGTAACGAGCGAAAAGCGCTCGTTCGGCGTCCATATTGGGCGCCGGCCCGTTATGTTTGTCGCTAGAGGTCACCACTGCCATTCTGATAGAGTCCCTAAATCGTCGGCGCAAGCGGACGCTGCCACCACCGCAACCCGGCTGTAGCCAGGAGTGCACCAATGTCCGGCGTCCGAGTCGCCAATCGCGGCCCTACACCGCGGGTTCGCCACGTATGCGGCGCAGGCTGCCGAAGCACAGCCAATTCACGCCGCCACGAGTCTATATCCGAACTTGACCGGGCCCCCAATCGCTGAATGTACGGTCATGGAGGCTGGCTTGCAGTTGGATCGGTGTCCGGCTGTCCACCTCACGCTTTTCACAGATCGATCGTAGCCCTGCGGACTTGTGAGGAGCTCCGGGATAACTCGCGATTTTCGGAACTGCCAGTCACTATTGTGGTCCTTAGCGGCGCGCGCCTTCCGGTTCCGTCGTGATGCTTGCCCGCTAGCACCAGTTGACGATTTCGGTGCCCTCCGGTCGCTTCCACCGTGGCCTGCCCCAACCATCCGAGTTAAGGTTTTGGTCTGTGATGCGCTCAACGTGGAGGGTTAAAGCCAGCCCTCGGCCTTGAGCTAAACTCTAAGGCGTCAGCTTAGCTGCATATCTGAGCTCGTCTCTGTGCGACGGTGAGGTTCCAGGGTTTCCTGCGAAGCCAACCCTTACGAGACCTCGAGTACGGATAACCCGAATTGGCAATTGACGACGATCTCAAATGGGTCGGGACCATGGCGAGATTTGTAAGGGCGGCACCGGATGAACCGATCATATGAAGCCATCAAGCGAGTCTTCGACATCGTTGCTGCGACTACATGTCTAATTCTTGCGAGTCCGATAATGGCAGCAGCTGCTGTCGCCATCTGGACGCGTATGGGTCGGCCCGTCCTGTTCAATCAGGAACGGCCAGGGAAAGACGGAAGAATCTTCAGGTTATGGAAGTTTCGCACCATGCTCCATCCGGATCCGGAGAATGGGATCATCGCCGACGAACATCGGCTAACGAGGGTGGGCAGGCTATTACGATCGACAAGTGTCGATGAACTTCCATCACTAGTTAACGTATTGATCGGCGATATGAGCTTGGTCGGACCTAGACCTCTGCTCGTTGACTACCTCAAGAGGTACTCGTCAGAACAAATGAGGCGGCACGAAGTCCGGCCCGGCATTACTGGCCTCGCACAGTGTAAGGGGCGGAATGCTCTCTCATGGGATGAGAAGTTTGCCTTAGATGTCTCATATGTAGAATCTCGAAGCCTCATCCTGGACGCCAAAATCGTACTCTGGACGATAGGATCCGTGATCCGGCGCGATGGAATCTCGGCGACGCAACACGCCACGATGCCGGAGTTTATGGGGGCGCCGGTTGGATCCTCAGAGGTTGCAAAATGAAGATCGGAATAATTTCTCAGTGGTTTGCTCCCGAGGAAGCTACTCTGCCCAATTCGCTGGCGGAAGAGTCGGTCCGTTGCGGCGATGAAGTTACGGTCCTAACAGCGTTTCCAAGCTACCCTGGTGGCGTCATTTACGACGGGTACTCCCAGCAACTTAAGTTCAGTGAGCGCCTCAGCGGTGCACTGGTCCACCGTGTAACGTCCTTCCTCAGCCATGATTCAAGCGCAGTAAATCGCATCAGAACTTTTATCTCATTCTCTTGTGCCAGTGTTCGGCGAGGCCGTGTACTTGCCCACAATGACGTTAACTACGTCTACGCAACGCCCGCAACGGTCGCATGGGCTGCCTGGTGGGTCCGCGTCCGTTACGGCGTTCCTTATGTGCTTCATGTCCAGGACCTCTGGCCCGAGTCGGCAACAAACTCGGGCATGATGGGTAAGGGAGCAGCCGTCAACGTACTTGACTTTTTCATCTCCTTAATGCTGAAGCCGCTTTACGGTGCGGCGACTAATGTCGTCGCTATAGCCCCTACGATGGCGCAGACGCTAATTAAAAGAGGGGTCCCAGCGGCAAAGGTCAGCACCGTCCTGAATTGGGATGCCGGCCCACAAATTGGCGGCGCGGCCGCCCGTCCAGCCAGAGACTCGTCCCTCAGATTCATTTACGCTGGGAATCTTGGCGTCATGCAGGACGTCGAGACTATAGTGCGAGCGGCGGCTCTCGTCCAGAACTTACCTCAAATAGAGTTTCACATCTATGGCTCGGGGGTTTCTGAGAACTCCGTATCGAAGCTCATTCAAGAGTTGGGGCTCTCGAACGTGACATTTCATGGTCGGGTTTCGAAGTCGGAGATGGTGGATATCTATCGATGGTCGGATTTTCAACTTGTGACGCTCAAAGACCGTCCCCTCTTTCATATGACAATTCCGTCAAAGTTTCAAGCCTCATTGGCCAACGCAGTGCCCGTGATTACCACCGTTCAGGGTGACCTGGCAGAACTATGCCTGAAAGAAGGCGTTGGAATTTCTGCTCGGCCAGAAGACCCGGAGTCATTAGCAAGTGCCATCCGGACAGCGGTTTTCATGCCGGACCAAAAGCGCCAGGAAATGATAGAAAATTGTCGAAGTCTTTACGCGCGAGAGTTGTCCTGTGAGCGTGGCGTTGCGTCGATCAGGGCGATCTTGCAAAATGCAGTCGCTCGATAACGAGCGACTTGAATTTGCCATGGTTGGTATGCTTCGCCCGATCGAGGCGGCGGCTTCCGGCGACGAGGCGGTATCTGAGTTCATGGTTGACAGAGCTGCTGGGAATCCCTTGCGATTCTGCTTGGGGTTCGAGGGTAGTATCTGCTAGGTCCCCCCTATCCGGTGGGGTGGTCGTCCTTCCCTGGCCCTTCGCAGATGAGCGTGGTTAGGGCGGTCTGAGGCCGGCGCCGCGGGGTCGGCCGTTGCCGGTGCGGCGTGGTGCGGCGGGAAAGAGGTCAGGGCCTCTTTGAATTGGTAGCGACCAAGCAACCAATATCCAAAAGAGACCCTGACATGAATAACTTTATGTCTTGTTCCGATGGCCGGTGGTGCACGCGTTCGGACGCGTTGCTCGGTGTCGAAGGCGTCCACGTCAGCTCCGTCACGGCAACCGCGGCCGGTCTGGTTCTTGGCGTTGAGACCGGGGAGGACGTCACCGGTTGCCCGGACTGCGGCGTCGTTGCGGTCGGGCACGGACGCCGGCAGGTCCGGCTCCACGACATTCCTTTTCGGCAGGCCGGTGCGGCTGCTGTGGGCCAAGCGGGTCTGGCGCTGCCCGGATCCGGACTGCCCGAGAACGACGTTCACCGAGGAGCGCCCGCTGGCCGGGCCACGGGCGAAACTAACCGACCGGGCCGTGAACTGGGCAACAGATTCGCTCCAGCATTTCGACACCTCGGTCTCGGCCCTGGCCCACCAGCTCGGCGTCTCCTGGCACACCGTGTGGCACGGGATCAGGGCAGAAGCCGCGCGGCGGATCGCCGACACAGGCCGGTTGAAGGAAGTGGATGCGCTCGGCGTCGACGAACATGTCTGGGCCCACACCGGCCCGCCCGGCACCGGGATGGTCACCGGGATCGTGGACCACACCCGCGACGCGGACGGCACCGTTCATGCCCGGTTGCTGGACCTCGTTCCGGGACGTTCCGGAAAGGCCTACGCGGACTGGCTCAAAGACCGCGGCGCCGGGTTCACGGCCGGGATCAGGACCGCCGCACTGGATCCGTTCCGCGGCTACGCCAACGCCATCCGCGACGAACTGCCCGAAGCCATCACCGTGCTGGATGCCTTCCACGTCGTGAAACTGGGTTCGGCCATGGTCGATGAAGTGCGCCGACGCGTCCAGCAGGACACCCTGGGACACCGCGGCCGGAAAGGAGATCCGCTCTACGGGATCCGCCGGACCCTGCAGATCGGCGCCGAACACCTCACCGAGAAACAGGCAACCCGGCTCGACGCGAAGCTCACCGCCGGGGACCCGGACCACGAAGTCCCCCTGGCCTGGCAGTGCTATCGGAAGCTGCGCAACATCTACCACGCCCGCCCGGAACACGGCCGGGCACTCGTCACCGAGGTGATTGCGTCGTTCCCGTCCTGCCCCATCCCGGAAGTCGCCCGCCTTGAGGTGTGTCAAGGATGTGAGACAGCCGGTTAGTTTCTTCTTGGTCAGGCAGCCGCGGGTAGCGGCTGGTTTTTGGACTTGAAGTTGGCCATGGCTGTGGCCGGCGGCAGCCCATCATTGTTGGTGTGGGGCCGCCAGCGGTTGTAGAACACTTCGATGTAGCGCATGGTCGCCCGGCGGGCGTCCTGCCGGGTGGCGAAGTTGTGGTGGTGGTAGAACTCGTTCTTCAGGGTTGAGAATGCCGACTCGGCGACGGCATTGTCCCAGCACACCCCGGTGGCCCCCATGGACTGGCGGACACCGTTTCCGGTGCACCAGGCGACCATTTCCCGGGAGGTGTATTGGGTTCCGCGGTCGCTATGGAAGATGGCATCCGAGGCCAGGTGTCCTCGGTCCCGGGCCATCGCCAGCGCGCCTGTGACGAGGGAGGCGCGCATGTGATCAGCGATCGCCCATCCAACGATCATGCGGGTGTACAGGTCGATGACGGTGGCCAGATACAACCAGCCCTCGCCGGTACACAGGTAGGTAATATCCCCGACGAGCTTCGTGCCGGGGATCTCTGAGGTGAAGTCCCGGCCGATGAGATCGGCAAAAACCTTGTCCGGGTCAGAGGGGATGGTCGTGCGTTTGAAGGCGCGCATCCGCTTGGCCGCCCAGCCGTTCTCCGCCATGATGGCAGCGACCGTTCCCACGGAAATCTCCACACCCGTGGCGGCGAGTTTGGTGTGGACCATGCGATGGCCGAAGATCCCGTCGGAGGAATAGAACATCGCCTTGACCAGTCCGGTCAGCTCCCGGTGCCTGGCAGCCGTCGGGGCTTCTTCGTGGTCCAGCCAGCGGTAATACGAGGCCCGCGGAATGCCCAGCCGGGCGCACATCCAGGTGACAGGGAATTCGGCGTTCTTCTCCTGAACACCGGTAGAGGTCCTCTACCGTTGTTCTTTGGCGAAGAACGCCGAGACTTTTTTCAGGAAATCATTCTCCCTTTCCAGCTCCCGCAGCCGCGCCTCCATCGCCTTGTATTTCGTGGGATCCACCGGATCATCAGGCTTGCCGCCGGCCGTGGCCTCTCCTTCCCGATGCAGCTGGACCCACCGCTTCAGCGCGGTCACGGAGATCCCCAGCTCGGGGGCAACAGAGGCGGGCGAACGGCCAGAGGAAATGACGAGATTCACGGCGTCGGCCTTGAACTCATCGGAATAACTGGGACGGGAAGACCTGGGCACAATCCTTTCAAACTGTGTCTCACATCAGTAGTACACCTCACCTTGACCGGACACTCAAACAATAGAAGTCGGCGATCCTGGCGTACTTCGACACCAACGGCGCCTCCAACGGCCCCACCGAGGCGATCAACAGCGTCATAGAAAACCACCCGCAGAATGGCCCGCGGCTTCCGCAACTTCACCAACTACCGGCTCAGATGCCTACTCGCCGCCGGCGGCCACCGCCCCTACCGGGCGAAACACAACAACCATGCTTAAATGCTAAGGGCCGGATAACGGCCAACTCCGCCCGGAACAATGCCGCGGAATCGGGCCGACCCACCGGCTCCGAGAGAGTTGCCGCCGGCATCGTCGGCGTCTTCATGAACAGCTCCCGCAACCTGGGAGCAATCGCATTAAAGCTCGACAGGCATGCTGCCCGCTGATCCTTCGGTGCCCAGTTCGGCTCCAGCGCACGCTCGACCATTCCGCGGGGGACCCCCACAATCCTGCCGATCCAACGCTTCGAGTTCTTGCCAGCTGAAAATAGGTGGCGTGTTTCCGCCCAATCACCAAATTGAACACCTTCCGCAATGTGAATATTCGCGCTGTTGGGGTCCATCTGTCGTGTGATTGGGGGCCGGAGGGCAGAGCGCGCAGTAGCGGTCTTGGGTGCCGGTAGTGGCGCGCTTGGGGGCCACCCAGTTTAGGCTCCTTCCGTCGTGTGTATAGGGCGCACGGCGGAAGGAGTAATCATCAATGGTACGGAAGATCAGAGCGAAGCTCGTGCTGCAATTGCGCGCCGAGGGCCTGTCCGGGCGGACGATCGCGGCATCGCAGGGAATGTCCCGAAAGAGCATCACGGCGGTGCTGGAGGCTGCCGATGCGGCCGGTGTGGTTTGGGATGACATCGCCGACAGCACGCACCGCGAGGTGTATGCCCGGTTGTTCCCGGGCCGCGGTGAGCATCAAAGCGTGTTCGCGCAGCCGGACTGGGACCAGGTCCACCGGGAGATGGCCCGGGTCGGGGTGACGCTGAAGCTGCTGCATGGCGAGTACGCCGATTCATGCGCCGCTGCCGGTGAGCCGACGATGGGTTATGACCGGTTCTGCAGGACGTACCAGCGGCATGTGTTGGTAACGGGGGCGGCGTTGCGGGTCGGGCACAAGGCCGGGCAGACGGTGGAGGTCGACTGGTCGGGGCCGACGATGCAGTTGGCCGATCCGGTCACGGGCAAGGCCAGGACCGGTTATCTGTTCGTGGCATGCCTGCCTTTCAGCCGGTATGCGTTCGTCGAACCTGCCCTGGACATGAAGCAGGACACCTGGTTGAGGGCCCACGTGGCGATGTTCGAAGCCTTCACCGGTTCGGTGCCGCGGATCGTGCCGGACAATCTGAAGACCGGTGTCATCAGCCATCCCCGCGAGGGCGAGGTCGTGCTCAATGACGCTTACCGCGAGATGGCGGCGCACTATTCGGCGGCGGTGCTGCCCGGACGTGTCAGAGCACCGAAGGATAAGGCCAGCGTGGAAAACACGGTCGCCCACGTGGCTACCTGGATCATCGCCGGGCTGCGCCAGCGACAGTTCACCTCGTTGCCGGAGCTCAGGGCCGCCATCATCGAGCGGGAGACGGCCTACAATGCGGAGCCGTTCCAGAAGCGGCCCGGGTCCAGGGCCAGCGTGTTCGCAGCCGAGGAGCAGCCGCTGCTGACGGGGTTGCCGGCGACGGCCTACGAGATCAGCAGGTGGGCCTACGGGCGCCGGGTGGGCCGGAACGGGCACGTGGTCTGGGAAAGGAACTACTACTCGGTGCCCTTTGCCAATTTCGGCACCAAGGTGGACCTGCGGATCACCGATCGGGTGATTCAGGCCTACCGGGGCACCGAACGGCTGACCAGCCACCTGCTGCTGCCCGAGGCGCGGCCAACGAGTACCGCACCAACGACGCCGACCTGCCCGCCGGCGAGAAGTACCGGCAGTGGGACCCGGCCCGGGTGCGGGAGTGGGCCGGACGGCTCGGCCCGGCAGCGGTGACCGTGGTCAACCGGATCTTCGAGTCCGTCCCGGTCGACGAGCAGGGCCTGGACGCGGCACTGTCCGTGTTGCGGCTCTCCCGTCGTTATTCGGCTGAACGGGTCGAGGCAGCCTGCCGGCTTGCGTTGGCAGGGCGCGTGAGGTCCTCGCGGTATGCGCATCTGCAGCCGATCCTGGCCACAGAGCAGGACAAAGCCGCCGGGCTCAGGCCACCAGGGGATGAACCGGCCGAACACGGCGGATACGTGCGCGGCGCCGACTACTACGCAGGTGGTGCCAAGTGAGCGGGATCGATATCGAAACCAAGCGCAAGCTCCGTGAGATGGGCGCCGCCCCGATGCTGGAGGCGCTCGAGGCCCAGGACGAGACGCTCGTGCTCGGCATGGCCTTCGAGGAACGGCTGCGGCTGGTCGTGGACGAGGCCCACTCCGGGTTTAACCACGCCAAGGTCGAGGGACTGATCCGGCGGGCCGGGCTACGCTACCCGGGCGCGGATCTGCGCCGGCTCGACCTCGTGGACGAGCGTGGTCTGGACCGGAACGTGATCGCCCAGCTCGGCACGTGTTCGTTCATTGAACGACAGCAGAACGTCGTGTTTCAGGGATTCACCGGATCCGGGAAGTCCTACCTGGGGTGCGCGCTGACCAAGCAGGCCTGCCAGCACCGGATCCGGGCCCACTACGTCCGCATGCCCGACCTTGAGGAAGCCTGGGCAACCAAATTCCTGAACAAGTACGCGTCCTTCACCCTCCTCGTGATCGACGAATGGCTTCTCGACCAGCCCAACGAGGGCATGCGCAGCATGCTCCTTGAACTGCTGGAGCGCCGGTACGACACAGCATCAACCGTGTTCTGCACCCAGTACGCCAAGAAAGACTGGCATCAGCGGCTCGGCTCCGGGGTCCACGCCGATGCGATCATGGACCGCATCGTGCACAACACCATCTGGGTCGATACCGGCAACCACAACATGCGCCAACACGCCACCATGAAGCAGTAACAAAACGCCGGTGGCAGCCGGTGGCCCCCACCGGCAATAACAACGGCCCCGAAAGGCAATATCGAGTGGCGTCCAAACCTTCAAATACTCAGCAATGGTCGATGGCCCTAGTCTCAGTTGGCGTTTCTGGCCGTATTTTCGGCGTGCGTCGGCAAGAGCTTCTGAGCCGTCTCACAGTCGATCCGACATGGCCAGTTTGGAAACACTCTCGCAACGGCTGGCCGCAATACCACCGAGGCTAATAGCGGTCATCGAAGCAACCTTTGGGGCCTAGCGGCACCTTCCGTCGCAATTCAGCGGGACGGCGGTGCTGGGCCGCTGAGCGCACTTCCGTTCACAAGCTGCCGTGGCCGCCGAACCTACCCCCGACGTCGCTGATACCCGCCGCGACCAATACCACGGCCCGGGGGAGGACAGATGTCTGAGAGTTTCAACTAGATCTTCTCGCGTGCGCCGACGATGTTAACGGCATAACGCTCATCCGGGAATCCCGTGTTCCATAAGTCGCCTTGAGCCCTCGAACCACACTAACTACGCCCATCTGCTAAGGGCTGCCAGGGAACTGATGAGCAAGTGCCTCTGTTTGTTAATCGACTATGGATTGGCGAGGAAATCATGAATCGACACAGCGTATCGAAGCGGCGAAAATTCGCTTTGCGCGTTGGCGGCGATCATGCCGCGGTTGAACATATACGGGGCGACAAGGGACCGAGCCACCGTCGACACTAGGGACTCCAGGGTTGCGTCGTCAAGGATCCTCGAATTCGTGCCGTCCACGAGAACCTCGGCAAGGTCGCTGGTTAGATTTGCCATTACAGGCGTCCCGAGAAGCAGACTCTCGGGGACTTTAGATGGATAGCCTGCCTGGGCATACCTTTCGTCTCCCCGCTGAAGCACCGAAAAGTGACTGTCAACTACTATTTGGCGAGCGTGTGCAGAAGCTACGCGGCCATGGAACACGAGACATTCATGTTGGATGGCGGCTGCCGCCCCGGCGCCGAGTAACGCCAACGCTTCGGATTCGCTGACTCCTGCAATGTGAATGCGCAATTCCTCCGGATCACACCCGATTTCAGACGGCACCCGCACGAGGTTGTCGAGGGTACGTTTGTCTTTCTGGCCAGGGGAACCAACATAGCAGAGCGTCAAAGGCCGATTATCGACATTGTCCCGTAGCGCGCTGTCAACAGTAAACATAGGGGGCACCAGCAAGGCTGCTACCCCGCGTCCCTCAAAGTAGTCCTTAAGAAAACGGCTGATGGCAATCACTCCATTCGCCTTGGGCGCAACCGTCCGCATCGCCATACTGTTGGCCATAGCGAAGGGTCCCCATCTTCCACCAGGGAGGTGCGAAGACTCGTACCACTCGGTAGCGTCAATAATGAGGGGAATCCCCAGACGACGCGTGAGAGGGAGTAGTCGTGCCAAGTATCCGAGAGAGGTTCCGTAGACCAAAACAACGTCAGGGGCCGGGTCCATCGTCTGAATCCACTCTCGAGTAGCCGCCCCCCAAGTCAGTCCCCTGGTTATCCTTCTCAACTTCGACCACTGAGAGTCCGGAAGTTCATCGAGCCAAGTCACAACCGCTCTCGAGTCGTCGGACTTAGCAAGTTCCGTCGGCGCATGTCCCCCAGAGCCAACACTCACACGATCACCCGCAGCGATCAAAGCTTGAATTACACCCATCATCCGCTGAGCCGGCGCCGAAGACGACGGAAAGTCGACCGGACCCACATATGCCACGTGAAGTCGTTCAGGCATGCTCAAGTCCTTTCGTTTGGGATCCATCTACACCCTTTAAGGTGACCCGATAGCCAATCAAGGCTGCCGGAGTAAGGAGCGCCAAGTACGCGACGGCTCCGGCCAACGGGATGCCGGGCAGCCCGAGTAGAAAATAAAAGTACATTTTCAATGGAACCGAACAAACTAGATACAGGCTCCAGCCAATAAATTGGTATCGGAGGAGACCAACGCTATTCTGCACACTGAAAAACGGAGACGAAAAGGCCATGAGCATTGACCAGAGGACGAGGTTAAGGGCCAGGCTCCAAGATATTGTGTGACCTTCGCCTATCCAAAGCCCGGCTATCAAGTCCCGTGAAGCAACCAGTGCACATCCTCCAACCCCGACAAGCGAAACAGAAAAAATGACCATCTTGCGGGTTGTTTTTCGCACCCAAAAACTGTCCCCCCTTGCGATCGCTTCACCATTTGCTGGCCACAAGGGAAGGGCGACAAGTGTAATGGCCATCGCAAGCAACGAAAAGAGCTTGGTCGTTATTGCAAACTCACTGACCAAGCCAAGGTCGGCAACTTTTGCCACAAGCAAGTTGTCTACGTTAAGGGACAACGAAGTCAACACAGACAAAAATAGAAATGCCAGTCCCACCCGGAGCAGCGATCCAACGGCGAGAACGGAAGCCGAGCAAAAGCTAGGACGCACTTTCGGATGACGGGCATAGTAGAAGAGGTTATTGAGGAGCATCACAAAAGGACTCGAAAATACTGCGGCCGCAATGACTATGCCATAGCCCGTATCCAAAGCAGCAGCTAGGTAGACAGCGGCGATTGTAAATGCTGCACCGAAAACCTGCCAGACATTACTTTGCCAAGCATCGCCAAATGCATACTGAACGCGTTGCACCAAGGACAAAGGTATAGTCACAGCGAAAGCACCCAGACAGAGCGTAGCCACCGTCACAAAAATGGTGGTATCAAATCCGTCTTTTAGACTAAAAATGGATGCCCAATCAAGAGATGGGACTATCAGTACTATAAGTGCCAACAGGACCAGAGCCACTCCGGCCAGTGAAATGTAGGCTGTGCTGATCAATGCTTTAGCACTCAAATAGTCTCGACTAGCCACAGAAGCAGCCAATCGAGTGAGCAATCCATTCCCAAGTCCCAGATCGGCAAACATGGCCATCGCAGATATCGACACAATCATCATCCAAAACCCGAATACTTCGGGGCCCAGGTAACGCAATGTGACGGGAATAGTCAGGAGCGGTGCAGCGAGAATCAATGCCCGTGAACCGAGACCGGTCAGAATTCCTAGGACGAGCGACTTAGTCCGAGCTTCGGCCGCAGTGATCTCGCCCGATGGTGGCGCCATTTGTTCAGCCATGGGCCAAACCATCATTCCTGCTAAAGAGCCATATACCAGTCATAGACTTCCCTCAGCGCATGGACAAAGTCCGGCTGCTGCACGTCCGGCAACAACGAAGTAAGCAGGGCAGAGGACGCCTGTGAATGTTTGACATCGCCTGCACGCGGATCCTCATACCGCACCTCGATGGGTTTGGGGTGAAATTCCTGCAATATAGACACAACGGCATTGAGCGACGTGCGCGTACCGAAGGCCAGGTTCACCGGCGTCCCACTGGTAATCGTCCGAAGAGCGGACTTCGAGATGGCGTCGGTCACTGCATGGATAGACGTAAAGTCGCGAGACTGCTCTCCATCGCCGTGTATCGTCAGCGGGTCATCATTCTTGAGTGCTGCGAGGAATTTGGGGATTACAGCTGCGTAAACGTGGTCTGCCCTTTGCAGGGGTCCAAAGACGTTGAAGAAACGGAAGGCAATCGTGTTTAGACCGTAGCTGGTTGAGTATGCGTTTGTATACGCTTCAGTGGCCAATTTAGTGACCGCATAGGGGCTCAGAGGCAGAGTCGCCAGCGATTCGACTTTCGGCAGCGTGGGGTTAGCACCGTAAACCGAGGAAGAAGAAGCGACGCTGACGTGTTCCACTCCGTTAGCCCGAGCGGCTTCGAGCACATGGAGCGTCCCGTCAACATTCACAGAGTTAGTTGAGAGGGGATCCTTTATTGAGCGTGGCACCGATGGCAGCGCACCGAGGTGCACAACCGCGTCCACACCTTTGCTGGCACGCAGGACGTCGTCATAATTGCGGAGGTCGCCCTCTATTTCCTGGACGCGGGGTGACGTCACCGTCCGGCGAAGGCCCGTCACGTAGTTGTCCAATGTGCGTACACGTTGAACCTCTGGCTGTTTCAGCAAGTGGTTCACCAAGTTGGTGCCGATGAATCCGCAGCCACCAGTTATTAGAATATCCATGAGTCTCCTAGATCGAATAGCTTGACAGCTGTAGCCGGCGATGCCGCGAGAACGCGATTAAAGTGTGTGCACGTTGGTGCCGGGCAACCTGTTTTTGGTGTCGAGAACGACACCGCTGACCGCGGTAAGGAGTTCATAGGAAATTTCGTCGTGATCAGTCAGCAGTACAACGATGTCGGCTGCGTTCACTACATCTGCCGACAACTCCGACTGGACGACACCACTTGGCCAACGGTGCGACTCAACGTGGCCATCCACAGCAGATATCATCGCACCCATGCCTCGCAAGAGTTCAGCTACGCGAAGCGACGGCGCCTCACGAATATCGCCCGTATTTTTCTTGTAAGCCAGCCCCAGTAGAAGCACGCTTGATCCCTTGACAGCTTTACCCTGTTCGTTGAGCAGTTCCACCATCCGCTGCACGACATAGTTAGGCATATTGTCATTGATATCGTTCGCAAGCTCAACGAATCGGAAATTTTGGCCTAGCTTGCGACGAACCTGCCAGGACAAATAGCTTGGATCTACGGGAAGGCAGTGCCCCCCTACGCCGGGGCCCGGGGTGAACTTCATGAACCCGAACGGCTTGGTGCTTGCCGCTTCGATAGACTCCCACACGTTGACGCCAAGCTGATTCGCAAAGATGGCCAATTCGTTGACCAAAGCAATATTGACGTGCCGAAACGTGTTTTCAAGCAGCTTAGTGAGCTCCGCTTCCTTTGGAGAACTCACAGGCACGGTTTGATTCACCAAGTCATCATAGAACCGCCGCACGTGACCAAGAGAATCCGAATTAATTCCCGACACAACTTTCGGCGTCTCGACGAAACCCCATTTCTTGTTTCCCGGATCGATTCGCTCTGGGCTGTACCCGACATGGAAGTCTATGCCGGCCTTCAGCCCTGATCCGCTCTCGAGAATGGGAACCAAAAGCTCCTCTGTGGTCCCAGGATAGGTCGTGGATTCAAGGACGACTACAGCACCGGCAGTCAGATGCGCAGCCAACGAGCGGCTTGAATCCTCGATGAAAGAGAGATCCGGAAGACTTTCTCGCAGAGGGGTGGGAACCGTAATGATCGCGGTTCCAAACCCCCGAGTTTCGTCATAATCCGTTGTGGCAATATACCGACCCGAGTCTAATGCTGACTGCAGCTGCCCATTTGAAATGTCGTCCACATATGACTCTCCTAAGTTGAGCGAGTCAATGCGATTTTTGTCTAAGTCGACCCCGACCACCGTGTAGCCTACTTCAACGGCTCTCATCGCGACCGGTAGGCCCACGTAGCCCTGCCCAACAATGACTACTATTCGATCCTTGATGGCTGTTTCCTCATATCTTGCGGTTGTAAGCGAGGATTCCAAGAATCGCCCCACCAAATTCTACCAACTCCACGATCGCTTCCCAATTGAGTAGAACCGTAAATCGCGGCTTATATTTCCCCGAGGCGACTGGCATTCTGAGTGTCAAATATTGCCTCAGCTTCAGGGACTCGCACGTGCTATTGCCAGGAACGCTTACCGACGAGCGAACTTTGTCATATCACGGCCGGCCAACGGCCTATTCGGTATTTTCAATCCGCTCGGCGTGGGCCCGAGCACCCTCCGACGCCCAACCTGTCCGGCCCCCTAGGAGGCTCGGATTCCGCTTCGCTGGCGATGACTATGGGCCGTCGATCGGATGAAACTCAAAACTCGTCGAGAAGTGTCTGCCACATCATACTCCATAGGTGACACGGCCGGACCATCGGAATGGAACTCTTCCAATGCGATGCGGACACCATCAGCAATTGATTCAGTTGAAACACCTACGGTAATAATTCCTCCCGTGTCCATCGACTCCGGGCGCTCGATAAAATCACGAAGCGTGACAGCCGGGAAGCCCAAAATGGCAGATTCCTCACTGATGGTTCCGCTATCTGAAAGCACCAATTTTGCCGACTGCTGGAGACTAACGTAGTCATGGAATCCAAACGGTGGGTGAAACCGCAGACCGCTCTTTAGTCCTTCTGGCAGTTCGTCCAGTCTGTTACGGGTTCTCGGATGCGTCGAGACAAGCACGGGCAGCCCATGCGCGGTTGAGAGTCGGCTTAAGGCGTCCAGCACTGACGTCAGGCGCTGTGAACTGTCGACGTTCTCCTCTCGATGCAGGCTTACGAGAAAATAGCCTCCCGCTGTCAGGTTCTGCCGTTCCAGTACGTCACTTGCAGCGATCTTTTCCGCATTGGCATTAAGCACTTCCCGCATGGGCGAGCCAGTAAGCACAATGCGGGATGGGTGAATGCCTTCGGCGAGCAAGTTGCGCCGGGCGTGTTCCGTGTACACGAGATTGTAATCTGCAACATGGTCCACCAGACGACGGTTGACTTCCTCTGGGACGTTTTCGTCGAAACAACGGTTCCCCGCCTCCATGTGATAAACCGGGATCTTCATTCGACGGGCCATCAGAGCGGAGATACAGCTGTTAGTATCGCCCAAAACAAGCATGGCGTCGGGCTTCTCGGCCGTCAGTACCGCCTCAACTTTGGTTAGAATTGTACCCAATACTGACCCTAGGGAGCTCGTATCCGCTTCCAGGAAGTGGTCTGGCCGGCGAAGTCCGAGGTTTTGGAAGAATACTTCATTCAGTTCGTAATCATAGTTTTGGCCTGTATGTACCAGCACATGATCCACGTGCTTATCGAGGCGCTTGATTGTTGCCGCCAGACGGATAATTTCTGGCCTCGTACCAACGACTGTCAGCACCTTTAGTTTCTGGGTCATTATTTACACGGGCTCCGGTATCGTGTCAGGTGTTATTGGGTCAAAGATCTCGTTGGTCCAAAAGGAGGTGTAGAGTGTATCTGCCCCGGTGTTGGTAATCTTATGAGTCCACATCGTCGGCATGTCGACAGCGACGGGCTTTTCCCCTGTCACATGGAACTCGTAGACCTCGTCGGAGAACAGCTTCCGCAGAGAGATAGTAGCTGTCCCTGCAAGCACGGTAAAGCGCTCAATTTTTCTTCGATGGAAATGATCCCCGCGGCTTATACCTGGTTCCGTCGTTGAAAACGAAGACTGACCGGATCCGCCGTTGGTCCGTATTATTTCAAAGAACGAACCCCGGGCGTCTGCATGACGCGTCAGACCTACTGGGGCATTAGTGGGAAACGTGTAGGACCGGTAGGTGTTGAAGAGGTCACGGTCAAACTTACTGCGGATATCAGGTATGTCGCCATTGCGGTAAACAGACGCGATCGCCGTGAGTCGCTGAAGTAATCCCCGCACGGACTCGCGGACTTGTTCCGACTCGTTAGCCGCTGGCTCTACGGCGCCGATCAGGATATCTGCCGCATCCTGGACGTGTAGCAGCGTGAGATCCTTATCCTGTTCCACCATAGGCTGACCACCCTGAGATAGCAGATGACAAAACGTGGCGGTGACGGCGTTGTAGAACGGGCGACCGTGCTCTCCAAAGAGGTTGGGAAGAAGTACGTCCTCAAACCGGACCCCTGCTTTCTCCGTGGCCGCTCGCAGAATCTCCGCCGCCCTTGATTTTGCATCCCCGTAGATACTCCCATTGGTAGCCTGCGTCGAGTTTGCAAAGACGACAACTGGGGGTGGGTTCTCACATTTGACTAGGACCTCTGCGATCTGGGTAGCAAAGCGCACGTTCCCCTCAAGGACGTCTGCTTCGGTCCCCCGATTTACGCCGGCGATGTGGATGAGACGAGGCGCCCCGTCTATTGAGTCGGCGGCTGTATCAAAATCAAAGGCGTTTCCTACGGAAAAAGACCTACTAGCAGAGCTCTCGCGAAGCGCCGCACGGGTATGCCATCCGAGGAAGCCGTTCGCTCCTGTCAATGCGACAGCCGTCACTGGTCCACAAGCCTTTTCTCAGAGGAAAGTCCGGCAGCGGTGAGTTCCTGGCGTACCTCGGGCAGCGTAAGCAGGAGATCCTCCACTTCGGATACGGTCATTCTCCCGACGGTGTGAGAATCGTAATCACAGTAGTCGGCCTGAACGAGGTCGCCTTCTTCAAAGTAGATGCTGTAGTTCAGGTCCCGCTTGTCCGCCTGGATTCTGAAGTAATCCCCCATGTCGCGAGCTCGCGAAAGTTCCTCTCGCGTCGCTAGGGCTTCCGAAAGTTTCTCAGCATGCCGGGTCCCAATCACGTGAACTTTGGAGGGCGAACGAAAGAGATTCACGGTTGCCTGGGCGAGGTCCCCGACCGTGCATGCCTTTGCCTTGCGAATAAACAGGTCACCCTGTTTGGCATTATGGAAGGCGAAATCGACCAAGTCGACAGAGTCGGCAAGCGACATCATAAATCGAGTCATGTCCGGGTTTGTAACCGTCAGATCCTTGCCTGCTTTAAGCTGTTGTATGAAAAGTGGAATGACAGAACCCCGTGAATACATGACATTTCCGTAGCGCACGCAGGAAACTGTCGTGGCTGCATTGGGATTATTGAGGCCATGAGACTGCGCAACCTTTTCCATCATTGCTTTACTCATCCCCATTGCGTTTACCGGATATACCGCCTTGTCGGTACTCAAGCAAACAACAGACTGAACACCCGCGTGGTCGGAGGCCCGGACGACATTCTCACTTCCAAGGATGTTCGTCTTCATCGCTTCCATCGGAAAGAACTCGCAGGAAGGTACTTGCTTTAGAGCAGCGGCGTGAAAAACGAAATCAACATCTCGCACCGCTCGCTCAACACTTTGATAATCACGGATGTCGCCTACGTAAAAACGGAGCCGGGCGTCGCCGATCTCGTGCCGCATATGATCCTGTTTGGCTTCATCACGGCTCAGAATACGGATCTGTTCCGCACCCTGGGCCAGCAGCTTCTTCACGACTGTGTGACCGAATGAGCCGGTTCCACCTGTGACAAGAATGCGCTTACCCTCGTAGCCTCTTGATACTTCCGTCATCGGACGTTCCCTTTCGCTGTGCAAAGCTCCCCAACTAGTTCGGCTAGACGCGGAACATAAGTTAGGTATTTCTCGCAGTTAATTTCCATGTGTTCTCTGAAGATGCCTCCGGCACCTCATCCATTTTCGTTCAAGAACTTCGCCACCGTTGATCCAACTAGTTCCAAGGAAGACACTGTCATGCCTGATCCGCTTGGAAGCGTCAACCCGGTTTCGAATAGTTGCTGGGATGCACCGTTGATTAGACGCCGTGCATGACGGAATACTGGCTGAAGGTGCATAGGCTTCCACAGCGGCCGGCTCTCGATATTTTCGACGGCTAAGGCAGAACTCAAAGCCGCAGCCTCGAAACCCGCCGCCTCCGGATCCACAAGCACTGACGTAAGCCAGAAGTTGTCATCCGTGTCTGATTTTCCACCGAAAACGGATACCCCGGCGACGTCGGCGAAAAGCCGCTTGTAGTACTGGCGATGGTCTCGGCGTCTCGAAATCATCTCATCCAACCGGATGAGTTGTGCACGGCCCAGCGCAGCCAATAAATTACTCAGCCGGTAGTTGTACCCGATATCCGTGTGCTCGTAGTGGACCACCGGCTGCCGCGCCTGTGTTGCCAGATAGCGCACGCGGGACGCTAGAGACTCGTCATCGGTGAGCAACATACCACCGCCCGACGTGGTCATGATTTTGTTCCCGTTGAAGGAGAAAATTGCTGTCTCGCCCCAGGCGCCGGCAGGCTTGCCGTTGTGGAATGCGCCCAATGATTCCGCCGCGTCGGCGATCAGAGGAACTCCATAGGAGGCAGCTACTCCAGCAATAGCGGTGTAGTCGACGGCTTTGCCCAATAGATCTACAGAAACAATGGCGCCAATTCGCTCTCCAGCAACGGTCAGTGTCCTTAATGCAGACTCCAACAAATCGGGATCCATATTCCCCGAATCTGGCAAACAGTCCACGAAGAATGGTTCCGCGCCGGTGTAAATGATGGCATTGGCCGTGGCGGCAAAAGTCATGGTGGATGTTACGACCACATCCTTTGGGCCAATCCCGTGGGCTAGGAGCGCGAGATGCAGTGCAGCGGTGCCCGAGCTCAGTGCCACCGCGTGCCGGCGGCCGATACGATCAGACATTTCCTGTTCAAACTGGTCGACGTCAGGTCCCAGTGGCGCAATCCAACCCGAGCGAAGGGCTTGCAGAACGTACTTTTCCTCTAATTCCCCGACATCTGGTGAGGACATATATATACGATCACTCATAGTGGACCCCCAATGATGAAGCGAGATAGGGCTTAGGCGCATCGTGCGAGCGCCCGCTTGATTCTGCCCAGCGTTCAAGGTCAAGAGAGTCAGGGTCCAACGGGGGAACAGCGGTGTGCGTTACTTTGGGATGGAATGGCCGTTCGTCGTGTTCACTCACTCCAAATAGCTCCTCATGTAGTTTTTCACCGTCGCGAAGGCCAGTGAAAACAATTTCCGTAGGCCTGCCTGAACTGGCAATTACGCGCCTGGCAACGTCGAGAATTTTTATGGGGTGTCCCATGTCAAGAATTAGAGCTTCACCAGGTCGGCCTATGGCGCCGGCCTGGATCACAAGCTGACACGCTTCCGGAATTGTCATGAAGTATCTCGTTACCTCCGGATCGGTGACAGTAACCGGTCCCCCGGCCTCGATCTGGGCAATGAAAGTTGGGAGTACCGAGCCCCGGCTCCCTATGACATTGCCGAAACGAACCGACAGGTATGCTTCGCCCGATTGCATAGCCGCCCAAGCTGTCAATCTCTCGGCAGTCCTCTTGGAGTGGCCGAGGACGCTAATCGGATTCGCCGCCTTGTCGGTTGAAATGTTGACAAAAGTCTGCACTCCCACGCTGCGTGCCGCGGCCAAGACGTTCAGGGTCCCTAGTACGTTGGTTTTCCAAGCCTCCTCGGGATACTGCTCCAACATGGGGAGGTGCTTCAGCGCAGCGGCATGGAATACGACCTCGGGCCTCCGTTGATCGAAGATTTCCTGAAGGGCATCTTTGTCGCGGATGTCGGCCAAAACGACATCATCGCTGTTCAACAAACCATGCCCGGAAATGGAAATTTGAACTCCATGAAGACCGGTTTCGTCGCGATCCAACATAATCAATTCCTGAGGTGCGTATTTCGACAGTTGCCGGCATAGTTCAGCCCCGATGGACCCTCCGGCGCCCGTCACCAGAATGCGTTTTCCGGCTACATAGCCAGCAATCGATTCAACCTCTGTGTCGACTGGTTGTCTGCCGATGACGTCCTCAATCGCCACGTCCCGGAGGTCCGCAAGCCTCATGCCGTCTTCCAATATCTTGGAAAGAAGAGGCATAACCATCATCCGTAGGCCCGCCTTGTCAGCGCGGTCCGACATGTCTCGAATAAGGTCGGCGTCGGCCCAAGCCACGCAAAGAACCAGCGCCGTCGCTCCTGTCTTTAGCGTCAGCGCTTCCAACTCAGCACCGTTTCCCAGAACTGGAACATTGGACAGCCGAAGATGCCGTTTGTCAGGATCATCGTCGATCAACCCGACCGGCAGGTAGGGGGAGGCTGGGTCACTGAGCATTCGCTTGATGAGGTACGATCCAGTCTGGCCAGCCCCATAGATCAGCGCTCTCTCCGCCGAATCCTGAGGCCGGGCCCTGCGTTCTGAAACGAGCCGCTGCAAATGTCGGCTGCCGCCCATTAATACGAACGCAAGAGGCAAAGCCACAATGGCTGTACTCCGAGGCAGACCTACGTTGCTGAGGACGAAGAGGTTAATCCCGAACAGGACGGCTGCAACGGTAACGACCGTCGCCAGCAATGTTTGTGCCTCATGGAAGGCTCCATGCTGGTGACGCCCGCGATAGAGGGCCAGTCCCCAACCGACGACGGCCTGCATAAGGATAGCCAAAGTCGCCAAAATGCCCACGGACAGCCAGTCGACACGGTCCGTGGCGAAATCGAAGCGAAACAGGACTGCGAATGTGATTGCAATGACCCAAGCTTCGGCATCCACCGAGTACTGAAGCACCCGGGGCGCCCAACGGTCTGCGCGCCCGCCATCAACTGGTCTCTTGCGCGGCTGCATTGATACTGCCACTAAAAATATTCCCCCAATTTCCTGGCCCCGAAGCGAGGCCTTGACGGCCGGCCCTAGGTGCCCAAGACCACCTCAGAACCGAGCGCCCTCTAAATTATCGACTCGAAACAGTTCGAAGCCCACACTGAAGTCGCGAGATGCACCCCTATTAAAGCACTTCCTTGTCGTACCCAATCCCGCGTGACGGAGTGCTGGGCCATCTGCCTTGGTTCATCTGCGTTCGGCTCGGCGCAGAGCCAGCATGTTAAGCACTGTCGAGCAACACAGGGCAGCCCTCTGGCCGTGATCGTTGCCAGGCTAATTTATTCACGTATCCCGGGTAGGATGAGGACGACTTTGCCTGAAAACTTCACCCGGAAGGGGCTCTACTTTGGAGCTTAAGGATTACTTGCGCGTTCTGCGACGAAACTGGATAACGGTCGTCGCATGTGCGCTGATCGGCCTCCTGGGTGCCGGTGCGGCGTCCTTGCTCATGAAGCCAAATTACAAGTCGGAAACAAAACTCTTTGTGGCGCTCCAAAGTTCCGGATCGGTCTCGGAACTCACCCAGGGAAACGCCTTCAGCCAAGCGCGAGTGCAGTCCTACGTCGAGACAGTAACCACGCCCACAGTTTTACAGCCGGTAATCGATAGTCTCGGCCTCGAGTCCACACCCCGGTCGCTGGCGCAGAGCGTTGTCGCAACCTCGGACCTCAATACGGTTCTCATAAGCATCTCGGTGCAAAATGAGTCGCCTGTGCAGGCGGCGGCTATAGCCCAAGCTGTAAGCCGAAGTTTGATTGAGGCGGTTGACGAGCTGGAGAAGCCGTCGCAAGGTGGTTCTTCGCCCGTGAAGCTGTCAATCGTCACGCCCGCCACCGCGCCAGTGATGCCTTCCTCACCGAACGTTCAAATGAACTTGATCGTCGGTCTGCTTGTTGGTCTAGCGGCTGGCGTCGCCGTAGCAGTTCTCCGCTCGGTCATAGATAACAGAATCCGAGGCGAAGCCGACTTGCGCCGGGTGACCGATGCTGCACTGTTGGGAGGCGTTGGTTTCGATGCAGACGCCGTAAAGAAGCCTTTGCTGACGCAGACAGCCCCTCAAAATCCTCGCGCAGAATCTTTCCGCCAGCTTCGAACCAACTTGCAATTCGCCCACGTGAGCCATGAGTCCAAGACTGTCCTCGTGACGTCATCCGTTCCAGGTGAGGGCAAGAGTACGACGGCAACGAACCTAGCCATTGCCTTGGCGCAGGCGGGGCAGACGGTCGCATTAGTGGACGCGGACTTGCGAAGGCCCATGATTGCCGAGTATCTGGGATTGGAGCGAGATGCTGGACTGACCACAGCGCTCGTTGGGAGGGCCGACCTTGCCGATCTGCTGCAACAGTGGGGAAGTGACGAGCTATTCGTACTCACATCAGGTCAGATACCTCCCAACCCTAGTGAACTGCTTGGTTCGGAAAGAATGAAACAGCTGATCATCAAACTCGAAAACACATTTGACGCGGTGATAATCGACGCGCCCCCACTCCTCCCCGTCACAGACGCAGCAGTCCTTGCACAACAGGTTGGCGGAGTCGTCGTGGTTGTCGGTACACATAAAGTACGCACCACGGACCTCGAAAGATCTCTGGCCGCCTTGGAAATGGTTCAGGCAGATCTCCTCGGTGTCGTGCTCAACCGACTCCCGTCCAAGGGTCCCGATGCCTACGCTTACAGCTACTACAGCTACGCCAGTAAGCCGACCGATGTTTCAGTAACGAAGGCCACCTCGCGCCCCGGCACCGCGGTGAACGCCGCCGACCAGACCTTCGCCGATGAAATCCTTCGGGGGGCACCCCGCGAAGCGACCCGATTCAATAGCGGAAACGGCAGGGAACGCAGTGCCCGCTAGCGGGCCAACGAATGAACGGGACTTCTTGTTAACCCTTCCAACTGGGGAGAGGGAGGGCCGGCGAGCCAGGAAACGACCCCGCCTCCGACGTCGACGGATAGGTCCCCGGTTTTTCGTGTTTGCCGGTAGTTTCGCTGTGGTGGTTGCGGCCGTCGGTGGCTGGTTGACGCACCAGGCCCTCGAAGTCAAATCTGAATTAACGGCGGCCAGCCTGCTGCTTCCGGAATTCAAGACCCAGCTGATCATGAAGGACGAACGAGGGGCAGAAATCGTCCTTCAGCAACTGGAGAGTCATACCGACGCCGCCCAATCGGCTGCTAATGACCCGCTCTGGAAAGCAGCAACAGTCGTTCCATGGATCGGCCCGAACTTCTCGGCAGTCAGCGAATTAGCGCTCTCCGCGCGGGATGTTGTTCAGGGAACGGCAAAGCCGTTGCTGCTCGTGTTTCGCACCGTTAATTATGAAGACCTGACACCGGTCGCCGGCGAGATTGACGTTGCCCCCTTGGAGGCGGCGTCCCCGACCATTATTGCCGCCGCGAATACTGTGGAGCTCACGCATGCACGTTTGGCTGACCTCGATAGTTCTCGATTGTTTGCCGAAATCTCGGTGCCCCTGAATCGGTCTCTCGAAGCGCTTGATGAGTTGCGGACAACGCTAAACCTGGCGGCAGACTGCTCGAAGGTGCTTCCGAGCATGATGGGATCCAACGAAGCTCGGAACTATCTAATGCTCGTCCAGAACAATGCCGAAATCCGCACAACCGGCGGCTTGCCCGGCGTACTGGCGGTCATACGTGTTGAAAACGGCGCAATCCAACTGACAACTCAGTCCAGCGGGGCCGCGCTCGGAAAGTTTACGCCGCCCGTCGACGTCGATCCTGCCCAGAGTCTTATCTACACCGACCGACTAGGGTCTTTCATAAGCGACGTAAACCTGACGCCGGATTTCCCTACCGCAGCACAGTCCGCCAAGAGAATGTGGGAAGAGCGGTTTGGAACATCCATTGACGGCGTCATCGCCGTAGATCCTGTAGTGCTGGCGCACGTCCTCGAGGCCACAGGGCCCGTTGAGATACCGGTACCGCTAGATTCGACTAAGCCCGGCGTCTTTCCCACAGCCCTGACCGCAGACAACGTAGTCCAGACGTTACTTTCCGACGTATACCGGAGCATTGAAGGTAACAACTCGCAAGACGCTTACTTTGCTTCGGCCTCTGAACAAATATTCAAAGCTTTAGCCTCGGGCAAGGCGCCAGGAGCCAAACTCGTGCCCGCCTTGGCGAAAAGCGCAGCAGAGAACCGCATTTACTTATGGAGCGACCACAAAATAGAGCAGCAGGTCCTGAGAACACTCAGTGTTGGCGGCGCTGTTTCCGGGCCAAACGTTGGAGGATCATCCTTCGGTGTCTATTTCAACGACGGTACCGGAGCCAAGATGGACTACTACGTCAGACGGACGGTCCAGCTGGTTGCGAAATGCGAGCGTGACGGATATAGGGAGGTCAATGTGAGAATCACCAGTACCAACGCCGCCCCCGCAGACTCAGCAATGTCTCTGCCTGCCTCGATAACCGGGGGAGGCGCCTTCGGCGTACCGGCCGGCACGGTCCAGACTAATTTGGTTGCCTACGGTCCGGCGCAGGCCAACGTGGAAACAGCCATGGTGGATGGAGTAAAAACAGACTTCGCCGCCCACCGCCATGCCGATAGGCCAGTTGCGACAGTGACCGTCGCATTGGCCCCCGGGCAGAGCAGCACGGTAGAGCTAACCTTCGGCAGAATCGTCCAGCACACTGAACCGAACGTAGTTGTCACGCCCACCGTCCAGCCTGTCAGAGACGTCGTCCTAGTCACCGAGAATGCGGGATGCAATCAGTGAAAGAAAACGCCGAGTAAACGGTATGTAAAGCAACTTGATTCACTTTGGTCATAAGCGCTATAGGTGCTAGTGTCTGCATGGGCTTATCAATTGAGATTTCAACCTGCGGTCACTCGGGGGATCGGAAATCTCCACATCGCGTGACACTCGTATATATGGTCTCAGGGGGACACATGAAAAAATCACTTGCAGCGATCACACTCGCGGGCTCCATCGCACTCATCGGCGCAGTTCCGGCCATGGCAGATACATACCCGGCACCGAAGCCCAGCGCCACTGTCTCCGATGGAACAGTTGACGTGGGCGAGAATTTCGTTTTCGCTGGTAGTGGATTCGCCCCGGGCGAGACGGTCACGGTTACCGTTCGTCAGGGCCGCGGAAACGGCCCGATCGTGAGCACCTACACCGTTACCGCCGACTCCGACGGCGCATTTAGGTTGTCGCTCAACCTCGGTAAGCCCGGTGAATTCAATCTGACAGCTACCGGTGCCAGCGGCCAGACGGCCTCCGCTACCGTAAGGGCCAATCCAGTGACGGGGAATGCTAAGGGAGTCACGCTGGCCACCACCGGTGGAACCGAACTGGCCAACACGGGCGCGGATCCCAGCCTTCTCATTTGGGGCGCAGCCGGCATAGGCGCACTGGGCCTCGGCGCGGGAGGCATTATTCTCTCTCGACGCGCCCGCAGGTCAGCTACGTCTTAGTCGGAAAGCCTCAACAGCATTCTAAGGGTGGGCGTCTCCGGTATTCCGGAGTCGCCCACCCTTTGCTTTCCCGGGAGAGTTTGAATAGCGGAGGCGCCGAGGCTGACCTGACACCCGGGCAGTGCCAGGCGGGGTGTACTGATCATGAGCATGGGTCACCTGGCGACTGAAATGGAGCAAGAGTTACCGCAGCTGCTCTCTGGCCCGGGCCAGCGAGCAGGTAATCGAGCTCGTCGACGCGAGCGGGATGTCGAATCGGTTGACAAAGAATGCAATGGAGACTGCACTAGAAGCGGAGATGTACGAGCACCTCAGTTGCGGCAAACACGACGTGCAAGGCCGAATTCTGGCGCTCGGTGCTGGCAGAAATCAAGAACCGGGGTGTCGAGGACGACGATCACAAGGTCTGCGATGAACTCCAAGGCCAGCCGGAGACCACAGACACCGTGTGGGAGTTCGCTGTGGTCCACACCTGCAACACCTCCCGATATGCTGCCCGTCAGGACCGGGAAGACTCGCCCCGCTGGCTGCAGCCAGTCTAAATGAAACCGTCCGAGGCCACCGCGAACGAATCCTCCAGGCAATTTCGTGCCGTTCCCGTACTACAGTGTGGAAACCGGGAGGTCATCGGCAGCACCAACGTCTCAAGTCCAGCAATGCCAGGTACCGGCACGGGGTCTACGTGAGGGGTCATCCCCGGCAGACGGCCCTGAGATGTCTCTACGTGGCACTTCCCGGGACGGAAGCTGGGGTTCCCGGCGGTGTTGATGGGGGTCTTGCGGTCGCGGTTTTCTTGGCCAGGGCAAGGACTTCCAGTTCCGAAGTGAGGCCAGAATTTGTCATGAGCGGGCTGCCAGCTGGACCGATAGAGGCGTCGTTCGTCCGGATGATCGGCTGTTGCGGCATTCGCTCGTGCCGGATCGCGAGTTGGTGCGGTGTTGCCGGCACGTCGTGTTGTTGCGTGACTTTCGCACCGTATTTGCCAATGAGTTTATGTTGGGGCAGCAGGTAGCTGGTGAAGGTGCTGTCCAGTTCCCAGATTTCATTGAGCTTCTCCAGCCCGGCGGCTGTGTCGTAGCGGAGGTAGCCCACAAGTTCCCGGACTCGGGCCCAGTTCTTTGGCTCGACGTGGGCAGTGGCATTCTTGTTGCCGGGACCGGGTGACCGTGATCTGGTGGGCGTGGCAGTAGGCGAACAGGTGATCGTTTATGAACTCCGACTCGTTATCCGAAGCGATGCCGATCGGGAACGGGAACCCCGCGGTGACATACTCGAAAGCTTCGAGGACCCATTTGGCGGCCTCGTTTTGCACCGACCGGTTCACCGTCCAGCCTGAGGTGTACTACTGATGTGAGACACAGTTTGAAAGGATTGTGCCCAGGTCTTCCCGTCCCAGTTATTCCGATGAGTTCAAGGCCGACGCCGTGAATCTCGTCATTTCCTCTGGCCGTTCGCCCGCCTCTGTTGCCCCCGAGCTGGGGATCTCGGGACTGCCCCCGGTCTTGTTGACTCCTTGACCTAGCGACCGAGTGCTCGTGGAAGGATGTTGACCATGTCCACGGCTTATGGGCGGAGTTCCGCCAGGATGTTATTGATGTGGCCCGCAAGGGCGAAGCGCCGCTGGCGCAGATTGCCAAGGACTTCGGGCTGTCGGTCACGACCCTGAAACGGTGGATGGCCATCGCCGAACGTAAAGATTCCGGAGCCGGCCCGACATCGGCCGAGTCGGCCGAGATGCGGGAGCTGAAGAAGCGCAACCGCCTGTTGGAGCAGGAAAATGAGATTCTGCGCCGGGCTGCTACTTATCTGGCGAGGGACATCAACCCAAAATGATGTACCCGCTGGTCACGGATCTTGCCGCCGACGGCGTTCCCGTGGCGGTGGCCTGCAGGGTGTTGGGATTCAGCAAGAAAGGCTATTACCGGTCGAGATCCAGCCCGGTGACGGACCGGGACTGGGAGGATGCGCACCTGGTCAACGCCGCACTGGACATCCACGACGACGATCCCGCCTTCGGATACCGTTTCATCGCTGACGAACTCCCCGAGAAGGGCATCATGGCCGGCGAGAACAGGGTCCAGCGCTTGTGCCGGGACCACGGCATCTGGTCCGTGTTCTCCAAGAAGCGTGGCCTGAACCGCAGACCCGGGCCGCCGGTCCACGATGACCTGGTGGAGCGGGACTTCACTGCCGAGGCGCCGAACGAGCTGTGGCTGACCGACATCACCGAGCACCCCACTGCCGAGGGGAAGCTCTACCTCTGCGCGGTGAAGGACGTCTATTCCGGGAGGATCGTCGGGTACTCGATGGACTCGCGGATGAAATCCTCGCCGGCGGTGGCGGCACTGGAGAACGCGGTGCGCTCACGCCGCCCGGCCGGAACTGTGGTGCATTCGGACCGCGGCTCCCAGTTTCGGTCTCGCCGCTTCGTCGAATCGCTCCGGCACCACGGGCTGACCGGCTCGATGGGCAGGGTGGGTGCGTGCGCGGACAACGCCGCGATGGAGATGCTCCTATCAGTGTCAAGAGGGCACGGGAGTGCTTTCCAGTAGTCGGAATAGGTGGCGGGCGTAGTACCTGTTCAGGCAGCGCATGGCTTCTCGCTTGGTCTTGCCGTCCGCGATTCGGCGGGCGAGGTAGCTATGGGTTTCGGGGTGGATTTTCACCCGCGCGAGGATTGCGGTGTGGAGGGCGCGGTTGAGTTGACGGTCGCCACCGCGGGAGAGGCGATGCCGGGTCTGGTTCTGTCCCGAGGTGGCCTCCAAGGGTGCGACTCCGGCGAGACGGGCGAACGCGGCTTCGTCGCGGCAGCGGCCGGCGTGTGACCAGGAGATGATGACCTGCGCGGCGACGAGGGTGCAGACGCCGGGCTCGGCGAGCAGCGCTGGGCAGATCTCACGCACGATTGGGAGCATCGCGTCCTCGAGTTCCCGACACTCGATCGTGAGCTGCTTGACCCGTGACGCGGTGCTGCGAAGAGAGAGCTTCGTGGCGGCATGTTCAGGGTCAACTGCGGTATCCGGACGAAGATGCATGCACCGATCGACGAGCTGGCCGAGGGTGCGGCCGCGGAGTTCTTCGCGGAGATCGACGGGGGCCGTGACGACCAGTGCTTGAGAACGTTGATCGCGGCGACTCGTGCCAATTTCGCGGAATCGCGGGCCACGATGAGCGTGCGGAGACCTTCTCGCAAACCCCGCGACCGAGGCGTCGCCCACGTCTTCCGACCCAGCGTTTCACGTGCTGCCCGGACCGCGTCCAGCGAGTCAGATTTCGCGCCGTCTTTGGATGCGCGTGTTGCCGGGTGATCGAACTCGATGACGATTTCGCCTCTCTCCGCCAGCGTCGCTGCCAGGCCGGCGCCGTAGCTGCCCGTGGATTCAATCGCCCACGCTCGTCGTTCGTCGACCGTGAAGGTTTTCGCCCATCGCAATGCTTGTCCTTATCCCCGTCGTGTTGCGGGGAACGTCTTTGATGCCAGCTCGCCTTGAGTGCCGACGCTGACAACGGCGGCCGTCACGCGATCGCGGTCCGGGTCAACGCCGATCACGTGATCGACGAGTTCTGCCAGAACAACCATCTTTCTCACCTCTTCCTCGTGGTTGATTTCACCGCCAGGGGGAACGAGGCAGGACTGTGATGAGTCACCCGAAGGGACAAGCTCCTAATCAAGCCATCTGTAGTCGGCGGTGCGGTCGGCGGACATATCTCCAAATGAGGACACCGGAAGGGTCGGTCATTCTGTGGGTCACACCAACCGACACCACCTTGCCGCGCAGCATGCTGAAAGTGTCACAATCCTTCTTCTCGCTGCTGCAGAAAAACGTCCTGGACCGTCAGAGATGGCTCACACGCCAGGAGCTCCGCCTTTCGATCACCACCTGGATCGAAAGGACGTACCACCGCCGGCGACGGCAACGACGGCTGGGAAAACTCACGCCGATCGAATATGAAACAATCAACCGGACCGCGCTCTTAGCGGCCTAAGACCCTGAGTCAACAAAAGCCGGGGCAGTCCCCTCCGTGACCGCGCTGAAGCGGTGGGTCCAGCTGCATCGGGAAGGAGAGGCCACGGCCGGCGGCAAGCCTGATGATCCGGTGGATCCCACGAAATACAAGGCGATGGAGGCGCGGCTGCGGGAGCTGGAAAGGGAGAATGATTTCCTGAAAAAAGTCTCGGCGTTCTTCGCCAAAGAACAACGGTAGAGGACCTCTACCGGTGTTCAGGAGAAGAACGCCGAATTCCCTGTCACCTGGATGTGCGCCCGGCTGGGCATTCCGCGGGCCTCGTATTACCGCTGGCTGGACCACGAAGAAGCCCCGACGGCTGCCAGGCACCGGGAGCTGACCGGACTGGTCAAGGCGATGTTCTATTCCTCCGACGGGATCTTCGGCCATCGCATGGTCCACACCAAACTCGCCGCCACGGGTGTGGAGATTTCCGTGGGAACGGTCGCTGCCATCATGGCGGAGAACGGCTGGGCGGCCAAGCGGATGCGCGCCTTCAAACGCACGACCATCCCCTCTGACCCGGACAAGGTTTTTGCCGATCTCATCGGCCGGGACTTCACCTCAGAGATCCCCGGCACGAAGCTCGTCGGGGATATTACCTACCTGTGTACCGGCGAGGGCTGGTTGTATCTGGCCACCGTCATCGACCTGTACACCCGCATGATCGTTGGATGGGCGATCGCTGATCACATGCGCGCCTCCCTCGTCACAGGCGCGCTGGCGATGGCCCGGGACCGAGGACACCTGGCCTCGGATGCCATCTTCCATAGCGACCGCGGAACCCAATACACCTCCCGGGAAATGGTCGCCTGGTGCACCGGAAACGGTGTCCGCCAGTCCATGGGGGCCACCGGGGTGTGCTGGGACAATGCCGTCGCCGAGTCGGCATTCTCAACCCTGAAGAACGAGTTCTACCACCACCACAACTTCGCCACCCGGCAGGACGCCCGCCGGGCGACCATGCGCTACATCGAAGTGTTCTACAACCGCTGGCGGCCCCACACCAACAATGATGGGCTGCCGCCGGCCACAGCCATGGCCCACTTCAAGTCCAAAAACCAGCCGCTACCCGCGGCTGCCTGACCAAGAAGAAACTAACCGGCTGTCTCACATCCTTGACACACCTCAGCCGTGGCAATGTCGGTCACTGTCAGGGTGAAGCAGAACTCGCCCAGGTTGATGCCGCGCTCATGGCCGACCAGGCCGACCTCCACAAACCCCGGGACTGGGGCGTCACACGGGCCTGGCGGACCGGAATCTGGGGCTTCGGCATCGTGCCCGGGTTTGTATGGGACCGTCCCCCCGCAGGACCAGTTGCGCCCGCGCCGGCAAGTTTCCGGTTGACCGTCGCTGCGCCCATGCGGTGTACCGACTGCGCCTCTTCATCGCTGTGCATCAGCTCCCGCTCCCTCCGCAACATCGGCACCAGCATGGGCAACATCGAGGCCAGCATCTTGACTCCCGGCGCATTTAGAACGGTCCTGACCAGGACGGGCAGCGGCTCGCGCGCGCACACCCGTGTTCTGCCCGCCGAGGTCTGGCGATGCCCATTCGCCGTCCCACCACTCCAGATCTTCGGGACCAAGGCATCTCGCAGGGCAGCCCGCGCGTAGGCGCGGTGCTACCCGGTCAGCTCGACAACTTCACGAAAGGATCCAGGCCTTCCCTAACCGGGACTCTCGCTGATAGGCGAAAGCTTTCGTCTTCGTCACAGCCTGGCACTGGGCCATCATTAGCTTCATTAAACGGGCATGGCTGGCAACCGCCGCCTGCACTGTCAACCACGCCGCGACCCGAAGGTTTTCAAGTGAGGGCACGTATCGGGCCACGCAGAGGATTTCTACGACTCAATGCGGATCCGTGACAACGCGGACACCAGACACTGGACGTCTCACGCCGAGCCCGCGGGTCGTGGCGCCTGGGTCAAGAGCGGCCTGCCCGCAGGCGGCCAACACGACACTCAAACGGTGGTCGCTATCATCTGTTTCAGTTGGCGATAACCTCCAGCACCTTGGATGAGTGGAAGCGGAACTGAAACACGTAGTTGACCCCGCGTAAACAAGTATAGGTTTCTCGCGACTAAGGCTGCGGAGCCCTCTAGCCTAAGAAGCAATTGAACTGTTTAATCGGTCGGTGGCGTATTAGGCACCAGGCATCCCACTCTTTTGGTATCAGAAAAAGGTCTCTCGTCTGATCTAGAGGTTGTCTACCCGGACGATCAGGCGCGGTAAGAAATATGTGGATGAAAGGGAGCGAAAAGAAAATGCGACGAGTAAATGCTTCCCTGAGATTTTGGGGCCATTCCATCCGTGGAGAGCCAATGCCTTCTAAATCATCTAATATTGTTTCACCGGTTTCTCGACGCTTCATGCTTTCAGCATTAGGAATTGCCGTCGGGGCTGGAGCAGCAAATGTCACCTCTGCTCCCGCGGCACAGGCTGCTGATGTCATCGCGAGCACCATACCCACCGATGGACCGAAGCTGGACGCCTCTGCATCTCCGCGTGACACGAATCGAGTGAAGCTAGAACGCAAACCGATCCTGCTGGTGGACCGGGTTTCACCAAATAGCACCTGGGGCGATTTGACGCTGCTGTCTGTGGTCAACTCCAGTATGTACGCCGCAGGTGCTGACCGGACACTGCGTGTTTCCTCAGACAAGGGCGCCACTTGGTCCAGGATCGCTCAAGGCGGCGGCGGTACGTACGCCCAGTACGGTATGTTTTTCCGAACATCCACGGCCGGGACAGTCCTGACTACCTGGCAACCGGACGGCGGCAGTTCGCCGACGATCCGGCGCTCAACCAACTACGGGGCAACATTCTCTGAAGTGGTCGCGGCACAGGCCAACGTCGGTTATCTCGGCCCCACGTCCGTCTGCCAGGACTTGGTCACCGGATACCTCTACATTGCCGAGTATGTCTCCGTAGACTCGGCAACCAAGGCGACGTGGAAGATTATCCGCTCAATCGACAATGGCGCTACGTGGACAGTCTTTCACGTCTTCCAGCGCGATGCGGTTGCCTATCCCGCGTCCGCTGTCCGGCACGGACACGGTGTCCAGTGGGACCAGCACAGCAAGAAGGTATATTTCCTTACTGGGGACGCCGAGGACGCTAGTGGCATCTACTGCGTGAACGCCGCAGGAACGGACATCGAGCCGGTCCTGCTGAAAAACTCACAGACAGCCGTTGCGGCCGCTGCCACTGCCGTAGGTGTCATGTTCTTCCCGAACTACATTGCTTGGGGACAGGATCAGTCCGGCGACGCATGGCTACTGCGGATGAACCGAAACCAGATCGGACTTACGAATCCCGTCGTGGAACGGATCATGCACGTCCAGTCTTGCAGCTGGTATACATGCCGGACCAAAACGGACGGCACAGAATGGCTAATGGGCGTTTCGAACCAGCACGCCGCCGACGTTGCACCGCTAGATAACAGCATCCACCTCTACCGGGTCGCGGACGATGGGGCATCCTGCGATGAGGTCGCATCCTTGCCGGCGACGTCTCTGACTGCTACGAACTACTTCTACCCGCTGGGCTCGCCTCTCCAGAGCAACGCAGATGAATACGTGTGGATCGGGTCGAACATCTACAGTACCTACGAGACATTAGTTTCAGCCGACCCCCACGCCGGCCAGCAGCTGAAGGTGTCCCTCGGATGGGGGATGCAGTCGCTGATTCGTCCGGACGCGCAGCGCAAGGCCTATGCGGGAACGCCGCAGACGCAGAACAGCAGCAAGGTCACGCTCCTCGCATCCGGCACGCAGACGTTCGGAGCGACTCGGGTTCCGAACGGTGCCCGGAAACTCTACGTTTTTGATATCGGGGCGTGGAAGATTTCCGGGACGGGCACCGTGAAGACTCGCGTCTGGAACGCGACCTCGGCGTCGGTCGTCACCGATCCATTGGCGGGTTCCATTGAAACAACCAGCCAGTCAGTGCTCTACAACACCTCCAACAACGAGTCCGCACCCAACGTTTTCCTATCCGGGCAACTCACCGCGGGCAGCATGATCTACTTCGATCTTGTTGAGACTGGCGGCATAGCGGGGGCCGACGCAATGGGGTACGTCCAGTTTGCCTGGGGGTACTAGATGAGCACTAAGTTCCCAATGCTGGCTGTTGACCACCAGAGTGGACTTCACTAGCTCTCCGTAACCGAGCTGAGTGTTGGCGCTGGCTATCGTACTAACCTATCGCTTTAGCGAATTTCGTCGCTCCGTCCCTGCCCTGACTGTCCGGCCCGACAGGGCAGATCTCAGGGGCAGCGTCACTGAAGCTGGCTTCAGCTCCGGCCGTACCTTGTCCGAGACCGCCGAATATTCGCGGTGTCTAGGCGGATGGTCAGCGTTGCACCACTTGAGGCCTGCCCTCTCACCATGCCCAAGGTGGGTGAGCTCGGGGCTGCGGATGCGGAGCATGGCTAAGTGAGGGTTCCTGTCTGTGCGAAATTTCCGCGGGCCGCACTACCTGGCGTGGATCGCCCACGCGGCGCCTGGCGGCGATCCTTGATCTGGACACGGTCAGGTACTGAGGATCGTGGACGGCCGGGACCACAGGGCATCCGCGGCTGGCTTTACGACCGGCCGCGGATTGACACCTGAGCCACTGGATGCTGCTCCTGCGGTTCGGCGACATTCTCAGCGGCAAGCTGGCACCCCGACTGGGTGAGGTCTTCGCCGCCGACGACCATGGTGCAAGCCGTGTGGAACGTCAGTGCGCGGCTCAAGATCCCCGGCGCAAACCAACACCGGAACTGCCGAAGCCCTCGACGCCGGCATCCAGGACCTCAACCGCACTGCCCACGGCCGCCGAAAAGGCCCGCATCTACAAATTAGTTATTCTCAAGAGAAATGCTGTCCTGACTGCAGTATGACACTCATCCGAGAATTAAATTCCCCACGAACATAGCCGAGATCAACAGGCGTCATGAAACCGCCCACAAAATCGCCAGAGGATTTCACAGATCCACCAAAAACCCTCAGATGCCTGCTCAGTGCGGACACCGTCCCCACCGGAACAAACAATCCAACTGCGCCAGAAAGCGAAGCTTTCGCTAAGCAAGTGGCTTTTCGCAAAAAAGCGAGTACTTCCTACCCGGGTTGAATCCGTCTCTGCAATCTATTTTGTCTACAGGGAGATTTTCCGTCTGGGATGGACGTGCATTTGTAATGCACTTACAAGAACTCTTCGGAGCGTTCCTACTTCTGAGTGTAGTCAGAACGAACATATTCACGGTGGATGGGGGATGCTCACATGAGAAGACTAGATAGTTTCGACACGGCAAAATTGATTATGACAGGCATGACTGGGCTCCGGACATGACGACCGAGATAAGTGCTAAGGAGTCGTCCGACGATTGGAAACATGACGGAATAGGACGTCGAATGGTTATGCGGTTTGGTGCCCTGACAGCGGTCACAACCGGCACTTCCGCGTTGTCGAGTCTCACAGCCAGCCATGCGTACGCCGAAGTTCAGTCCCCCCCGCTTGGAGTCCTGACAACCCATGCGCCAGTAGCGGCAACGGACCTTTCGGCAGTCTTTGCAGAGCAGGGTGGCGCGTCCAAGACAGACGGCCAGAACGTCAAGAATCTGCGCCGCCCGGTGCTGATGGTGGACAGCATGTTCCCCAACGCCCGCATCGATCATCAGATCGTGTGGGCAGACGAGTCCATCGGACGCGCCTACTCCATCGGGGCGGACAAGGGCCTACGGTTGCAGAAATGGAACCCGGCGGCGGGTTCTGTAGACGTTGGCGCATTCAACACGCTACCTCGAGCCTTCGCTACGCCCACACAAACGTGGGCGTTCCACGGGGTGTTCTATAGGACGGCATCAGGTGCGCTCCTCATGGAGCAGGAGGAGGGCCAGGTTACCACTCTTCAGCGGTCGACCCCGGCCAGTGACGGCATCGCCTGGTCAACGGTTTGGACGGCACGAGGAGATGTAATCCCACTCGGTCCGGGCTCGCTCGTGCAGGACGCCGTTACCGGCTACTTGTACTTTGTGGAGTACAGCAGCGGGACCACACTGACCCACATCGACATCATCCGTTCCACTGACGATGGCGTGACATGGTCAGTGTTTAAGTCTATGCCCAAGACTCCCGGGGGCAATGAGACGATCCGGCACTGGCACGGCGCCCGGTACGACTCGATTTCGGAGCGGGTCTACTTCACTGCGGGGGACCAAAACGACATCGCGGGCGTATACCGTGTCAACGCGGCAGGGACAGACATCGAGCCGGTCATTCTGAACAAGCACATCAGGGCACAATTTGGCCTGGTCGCTCCCGCCCGGTCCATCGATGTGATGTTCTTCGATACACACATCGCATGGGGATGTGACGGCGCAGGAGGGCAGAACCACATCTATCGAATGGCCCGGACGGAGATCGGCAAGCCGAACCCAATTGTGGAACAGGTCGCCGCCATTGACAACACCTCATGGTGGGCGCAGAAAGTACGCAACGACGGGTCAATGTGGGTATGCAGCTCATCGTCGGAAATAGGCGGCGGGCTGCCCGACACCGACCTTTGCACAGCTCACCTGTACGTGGTCAGCAACAACGGCGACACCGTGGACGAAATCGCCGCAGTGTCAATGGAAGGCACCTACGGAGCCGGATCACTGTCTCCGCTGGCCGGACCCAGCGGCGGCGACACGTTCTGGCTCCGCGCCCACGCCTACCAGGAATTCCCGTTCCGCACGAACTCGGCCTTCCAGTTCAGGGCTCGGGTCGGCTTCGGTACAGTCCCATTCGTCAAACCGCGAAACAATAGGGCGGCGGTCTACGTGCCGGAGTCACGCAACACCGTCATGGATCTGAACGCGTCGCAGGCGAGGACGTTCGCTCATACTCGCGCACCGTTTGAACCCCGAACACTAATCATCCTGAACATGGGCGTCAAGGTCCTCACGGGTGCTGCCAACACCGTCAAGCTGCAGGTGTTCAACGTGACCACGGGCAAGGTAGTGCACGAACTCGGAGGTGCATACCAGAACTGGCGCATGTCACACGCTGCCACGCAGGAATATGCCTACAAGTATCCGCTGGCTGGAGGCGACCAGATCGAGTTCCGAGTCGTGGAGGCAGGCGCCACGCCAGCAGCTGCGACGGTGAGTGCATTCATCGAGTTCGGCTTCGGCGTCTGACAACGGGGTGCCCCTGTCTCGATGATTGGACCACCTTTCCAGATGGGCCGGTTAGCGAGGAATTGTTCCGTGTCGTGGTTGAAAGAAGGGCCCGTGGCCCCGCAGAGACGAGTGTTTCTAAACATTCAACCTAGAACCGGACCGCGAGCCTTGAATGATTTGAGCGGTACTGCTGAAATCAGATGGTTTTGAGGTTGCATGCTCATGTCAGCCCGACCAACGTGATCCGCGGAAGTCAAAGTCGATGCCGTGGATCTTGTCATTTCTTCCGGCCGACCACCGCTGCCCTGCCCCGGAGATGGGCTTCTTTTTCCACGTGCTGAAGCGTTTGGTGCAGCTGCGCCGTGATCCTGGCACCGGTGCGACGGCAGACCCGATGAGTCGGCGGATGCCGAAAGATTTTCCCAAAAAGAACTTCCGCGTTCATCGTCCAAGAACAACGGTAGAGGATCTCTACCGTCTTGTTCCAGAGAAGGAGGAGCAGTTCCATCCAGAGGAGGTGCGGCCGACTGGGCATTTCCAAGGCTTCGTATTGCCAGTGGCGTGGCGCCGAGGAGTCCCGACGGCCTCCAGCATCTGGAGCTGACAGGACAGGTGAAGACGACGTTCGATTCTTCGACGGGATTTTCGGGCGCCGGATCGTCCACACGAGGCTGGCCGCCGGCATACAGCTCTCCGTGGGCAGTCGCTGCCATCGTGGCGGCCAACGGGGTGGGCAGGGAAGCGGATTCGGGCGTTCAAACGCACCACGATCCCTTCGGATCCGGACAACGATTTCGCCGATCTCATCGGCCGGGATTCCACCTAGCGGGACCTCACCCAAGAGGTCCTGGGCCCAGCTTGTCGGGGACATACTTATCTGCAAACCGATGGGGGCTGGCTGGATCTGGCCACCGTCATCGACCTGTGCACTCGTGAGCATGGTCGCTGGCCGATGGCTGACCGTGTGCGTGCCTCCACAAGGCCGGTACGCTGAGGATGGCAGGGACCGCGGGTACCTCCAGCCCGACGCGCTCTTCCACATCGACCGCGGAAGGCAGTACATGTCCCAGGAAATGGGCGCCTCGTGCCGGAGAACACGGTCCGTCAATCGACGGGCGTGTGCCGAGACAGTGCGGTGGCGGAATCGCTGCTCTCGCCCGGAGGAACGATTTCTACGATGGCCGGCTTCAAGACCGGCATCAGCCGATCTCCGGCCGATGCGTAAGTCCGAAAGAACCAACCCACTCTCTCATATCCTTCACACACCTCAGTTTCGGCCGGCCGGCCATGGGCACCTTTGATGTGAGGGAAAGGGCCACACCCAAGGTATGGCGCAATATGCTGGGAGGTTTTCTGGCCTTTCTGGCGCTTGTTGGCTTCTGGCCGAGCCCGGTGGATAGGCCGGTGCAGGGACAGATCGCTGTATTCCTATTTTTGATCCACGCCCTCGGAGTGCCGGCGGTGATTGGCTACGGGTTCGTCGATGCCTCCGCCAATGTGGCGCTCTTTGTGCCTCTCGGCGTAGTCGCGGCCCTTACCTTCCCGAGGAAACCCTGGTGGAAGATCAGTGCCTTTGGGCTGCTGGTCTCCAGCTGTATGGAGCTGGGGCAGCTGCTCTTTCTTCACAGCCGCTTCCCCAGCACGCTGGATCTGGCCACCAATACCGCCGGATGCCTCCTGGGGTTCCTCCTGGTGGCGCACTTCCTTCGCCCCCGGAGCGGCGCGAGTCGCGGTGTTAGCTGACGAAGGCCTTCATCCAGGTCTTGAGCTCTTCGCCGAACTCCACCCGTTCCGAGGCGATCGAGATGACGGCCTTCAAATAGCTCAGCTTGTCGCCGGTGTCATAGCGCCTGCCCTTGAACACCACCCCGTACACACCGCTGCCCTCGCAGTCCGAGGTGGCAAGGGTCTGTAGGGCGTCGGTAAGCTGGATTTCGCTGCCGCGGCCGGGCTCGGTTTCCTCCAGGACATCGAAGACCGCCGGGTGGAGCACGTACCGTCCGATGACGGCCAGGTTCGACGGCGCGTCGGCGATCGAGGGTTTTTCCACCAGACGGTTGACGCGCACATGGCCTTCGCCGTCGACCGGCGAAATGTCGGCGCAACCATAGGCGCTGATCTCGGCGGGGTCCACTTCGATCAGGGCGATGACGGAGCCGCCTGTGCGGGCCTGCACCTCGATCATGGTGCTCAGGAGCTCGTCGCGTTCGTCGATCAGGTCATCGCCCAGCAGGACGGCGAAGGGCTCGTCTCCCACGTGCTGGCGGGCACAGAGTACGGCGTGTCCCAAGCCCTTCGGGTCGCCCTGGCGGACATAGTAGAGCGGCCCCAGTGCGGAAGCATGCTGAACGGCTTCGAGTTTATCTAGATCGCCCTTGAGTTCCAGGGTGCGTTCCAAGCTGGGCTCACGGTCAAAGTGATCCTCGAGCGCGCGCTTCTGACGGCCAGTTATCATGAGCAAATCGGTCAGGCCAGCGCGAACTGCTTCCTCGACAACGTACTGGATGGCCGGCTGATCGACCACGGGCAACATTTCCTTGGGCATCGCCTTAGTGGCTGGCAGAAAGCGTGTCCCAAGTCCCGCGGCCGGAATGACAGCTTTAGTTACTGGTTTCCCCGAAGTCATAGACGAACCCTACAAGCGCACCCGAAAAATGAGAATGGCTTCCACGAAAGACAAGTACCGGGACAGCTTTGTCCCGCGTAGTCCGTTTTCCGGCGGTGCTAGCCCTTGAAAACAGGCTTGCGCTTTTCCTGAAACGCGAGGAACCCTTCCGCGTAGTCCTCGGTCTTGGAGAGCCGGGCCTGCTCGGCGTTCTCCTCTTCCATGGACTCCCAGAGGCCCAGCCGCTGGTCGCGGATGTGCGCCACGAGTTCCTTACTGGCGTTGAACGCGCCGGTGGCGCCGGTGGCGGCCTTGGCCACGATGGCGCGGGTGTTCTCCAGCAGCTCCGCCGCGGGCATGGCCCGGCTGAACATCCCCTGAGCCACGGCGTCCGCGCCGCTCATCAGCTCGGCGGTGTAGATCAGGTCGAGGGTCCGGTGCATGCCGAGGCGCTCGGTGAAGTACCAGTGGCCGCCGGAATCGAGCGTTGCCCCCAGGTTCGCGAACGGTGAACCGAACTTGGCGTTCTCCGCCACGTACACCACGTCCGTGGCCAGCAGCAGGCCCAGCCCGACGCCCAGGCAGGCCCCTTGGGCCGCCGCGAAGGTGGGGGCCGGGAACACCGTCATCTTCTTCAGCAGAGGCTGCAGCAGTCCGCCCAGGTACGCCTGGACGTCATCGGTCTCCGGCGTGACGCCGGCGATGTCCCGTCCCGCGCAGAACGCGCGCCCCTCTCCCCGGAGCAGCAGCGCCCGCACCTCGCCGCGGGAGGCGGCGGCAGCGGCGTCGTCGTACGCCTGTGCTAAATCCTTCAGCGCCTGCCCGTCCAGCGAGTTGAGCTTGTGGGGAGCGTCGAGGACGATCTCGGCGATGCCGTCGGCGATGGAGAGGGAAATCATGGGGCTCCTGGGGTCGGGGCGGGAAGCGGGGTCTGACTGCTTAGACGTCGAAGTCGACGGTGACTTCCGGCGTCGTGGGGTGAGACTGGCAGGTAAGGACATAGCCCTTGTCCAGCTCGTCCTGCTCCAGCGCGTAGTTCTCGTCCATGGTGACGGCACCGGAGACCACCTTGGCGCGGCAGGTGCCGCAGACCCCGCCGGCGCACGCGAACGGCACGTCGGGGCGGACCCGCAGGGCCGCGTTCAGGATGGATTCGCGGGCGTGCGTGGGGCTGGCCACCTCGCCCTGGAGTCCGTCCAGCTTGAAGGTGATCTTGTACGTGGCCTGGGACTCGTCCACAATCACCGGGCGGCCGGCGTTGCCCTCGGGGCGGTCCGGTTTGCCGGTGGTGAAGAGTTCGAACCGGACGTGGTCCGGGTTGACGCCGCGCTCGGCCAGGGTGTCCCGGCAGAGCTGGACGAGTTCGAACGGGCCGCAGAGGAACCACTCGTCGACGTCGTCGGCGTGGATGGCGGTCCCCAGCAGCGCCTGCAGCTTCTCCGCGTCGATCCGGCCGCTGAGCAGCGGGGCGATCCGCTGTTCGCGGGAGAGCACATGGTGCAGGGCGAGCCGGGCCGGATACTTGTCCTTCAGGTCGGCGAGCTCCTCGAGGAACATCACGTCCATGGCGGCCTTGTTGGCGTAGACCAGGTCGAAGCGGGTCTCCGGGTGCGCAGCGAGCAGGGTGCGGGCGATCGCGATGACCGGGGTGATGCCGGAGCCGGCGGCGATCGCGACGAAGGAACCGGGCTCCCCCGCCAGTTCGCTGGCCATGGCCTCCGGATGGTTCATCGAGTTCATCAGGTTCTGCTCTTTGCCGTCCCGGCCGTGCTTGGACACGAACGCGCCCATCGGGCTCATCACGTCCAGGATGTCGCCGGCCTTGAGTTCGGCGTTCGCCCAGGTGGAGAACAGCCCGCCCAGGTCCTTCTTGATCGCGACCCGGATCTCGCTGCTGCCGTCCGCGAAGCTCTGCGGTTCGGCGCAGATGGAGTAGCTGCGCCGGATTTCCTTCGGCTCCCCGGACTCATCGGGCAGGGTAGTGCGCAGCGCGACGTACTGGCCCGGGAGGTAATCGAACTGGCCTGCGAGCTCGGCGGGAACGCCGAAGGTCACCTCGATCGCGTCATCGGTGAGCCGGCGGACCTCGTCCACCATCAGCGGGTGGAAGGACGCGCGGCGGCGGCCGGTGGCTGCAGCCGTTTCAGCGGCGGTCTGGCGGACAACAGTCATGGGTGCACCTGTTCCTTACAAAACTTTGAAGTAGTCGAACGGTTCCTTGCAGTCCTGGCAGACGTACAGCGCCTTGCAGGAGGTGGAACCGAAGCGGGTGAGCTCCTTGGTGTTCAACGATGAACACTGCGGGCACTTGACAGCGAGGGACAGGCGGACCGGCCCGGCGTGACGCACGGCGGCCGAGTGGCCGGAGGGCGGCGCTATGCCGTATTCCTGCAGCTTGGCCTTGCCGGCCTCGCTCATCCAGTCCGTGGTCCACGCCGGGGAAAGGACCATTTCCACGTTGACGCTGGGGTAGCCCTCGCAGCGGAAGGCCGCCTTGAGGTCGTCGCGGATGGCGTCCATGGCCGGGCAGCCCGAATACGTCGGGGTGATCGTGACCTGCACAGCGGGGACCATGCCGCCGTCGTCGTAGAGCTGGACGTTGCGCAGGATCCCCAGGTCCTCGATGGTGAGGACCGGGATTTCCGGGTCGCAGACGGTGGCAGCAAGGTCCCAGGCCTTCTGCTCGGGGGTCTGCTGCTCCGCCGGGCGGCCGTCCGCGGCCGTGGGGTGGCTGACGTACATGTCCATGGTGGTTACCAGCTGGCTCCGGGGTACTCGCGGGCGAGCACCTGCATTTCGGCGAGGAGGTAGCCGAGGTGTTCGGAGTGCAGTCCCTTGCGTCCGCCGCCGGGGGCGGGCTGGACCTTGGGGACGTCCAGTTCGGCGGCGGCGAGGACCTCGCCGGTGAGCCGGTCGAAGTCGGCGCGCAGGCTGGACGGCTCGACGGCGGCGCCGCTCGCGCTGAGGCGGTCGGTGAGTTCGTCGTCGCGGAACAACTCGTCGACGTAGGGCCAGATGACCTTGAAGGCGTGGATCATCTTCTCGCGGGACTCGTCCGTGCCCTGGGCCAGGCGCAGCACCCACTGGGCGCTGTGGTCGCGGTGGTAGTCCACTTCCTTGACGGCTTTGGCGGCGATGCCGGCCAGGGTGGCGTCGGTGGACTGGGTCAGCCGGCGGTAGAGCTCGAACTGGTAGTAGCTGACGACGAACTGCCGGGCGATGGTGACGGCGAAGTCGCCGTTCGGGAGTTCGAAGATCTCCACGGAGCGGAACTCGGGCTCGCGGCGGAAGTACGCGAGGTCATCCTCGCTCCGGCCGTCGAGTCCGCCGGCGTAGCTGAGGAAGGACCGGGCGTGGCCCAGCTGGTCCAGGGCGATGTTGCCGAGGGCGATGTCCTCCTCAAGCTCCGGGGCGCGGGAGATCCAGTGGCCCAGGCGCTGGGCGAGGACCAGGGCGTCATCGCCCAGACGCAGGGCGAACTCGGCGACGTCCTCGCTGGGCTTGGCGGTGCCGCGGCTGACGGCGAGGGCGATGTCCTCCGGGCGGAGGGCGTTGCCGGGGGTGATGCGGGTGGCGCTGGCCGTGGCCTCGCCGCTGTTGCCCGATCCCTTGACGCCGACGGAGATGTCGCCATGGCCGCCGGTTGCTGTTTCTGCGGGGACCGCAGCAGCCGCAGTTTCAGGTGAGGTGCTCACAGGTGCTTCACGCCCTCGCTCTTGGTGTAGTACGTGGCGTGCCGGTAGTCCTTGCCCTGGGGCGACTCGAAGAACGAGCCCTTGGCGTCCGGATCGCTGGAGGCGATGGCGTCAGCCGGGACAACCCAGATGGACACGCCCTCGTTGCGGCGGGTGTAGAGGTCACGGGCATTGCGCAGGGCCATGGCGGCGTCCGGCGCGTGCAGGGAGCCGGCGTGGACGTGGGAGAGGCCGCGGCTGGAGCGGACAAAGACTTCCCAGATGGGCCAGACGTTACCTGCGTGCGGTTCGGGGGTGGTCATGCTGCGGATTCCTTCTCTGCTAGCTTGCGGCTCTGTTTTTCCGCGTAGGCGGCGGCGGCTTCGCGGACCCAGGTGCCTTCGTTGTGGGCTTCGCGGCGCCGTTCCAGGCGCTGGGCGTTGCAGGGGCCGCGGCCGGCGAGGACTTCGTGGAATTCATCCCAGTCCAGCGGGCCGTGCTCCCATTTCTTGGTGTCCTCGTTAAAGCGAATGTCCTTGTCCGGGAGGGTGAGCTCCAGGACCTTGACCTGCTCCATCATCATGCCGACGAAGCGGTTGCGCAGTTCGTCGTTGCTGAAGCGCTTGATGTTCCAGGCCATGGACTGCTTGGAGTTGGGCGAGTCGTCATCCGGCGGGCCGAACATCATCAGGGCGGGGGCGTACCAGCGGTTCACCGCCTCCTGGGCCATCTGCTTCTGCTCCGGCGTGCCGTGGGAGAGTTCCAGCAGGATCTCGAAGCCCTGGCGCTGGTGGAAGGATTCTTCCTTGCAGACGCGGACCATGGCGCGGCCGTAGGGGCCGAAGGAGGCGCGGCAGAGCGGCACCTGGTTGGCGATGGCTGCGCCGTCGACCATCCAGCCGATGGCACCCATGTCGGCCCAGGTGCGGGCGGGGTAGTTGAAGATGGAGGAGTACTTGGCTTTGCCGTCCATCAGGTCCTGCATCATCTGATCGCGCGGCTGGCCGAGGGTCTCGGCGGCGGAGTACAGGTACAGTCCGTGGCCGGCCTCGTCCTGGACCTTGGCCATGAGGATGGCCTTGCGTTTGAGGCTGGGGGCGCGGGAGATCCAGTTGGCTTCCGGCTGCATGCCGATGATTTCCGAGTGCGCGTGCTGGGAGATCTGGCGCAGCAGGGTCTTGCGGTATGCCGGAGGCATCCAGTCGCGGGGTTCGATCCGCGAGTCTTCCGCCATGACTTTGTCGAAGTATGCCTGGCCTTCAGCCTCGCGCCGGGCCACATCTTCAAGGCTCTGTTCGTGCCGTGCCGCTGTTGGCTCTCCGGGCACTGACTGCAGGGTCTGCGATGCCATGGTTGCTCCTATGCATTTCCGATAAATAATTACCGACCGTTCGTTCAGGATATGCGGAAGGCGGGAGATGCGTCAAGCACCGGGGCGATCTGCGGCACGCGGGCGCAGATCGCCGGTGGTAGCTTGAACTCGTGAATATCGGCGCCGGCAAGAAGCTCCCCCTCTGGGCCTCCGTGGCCCGGAACATGCTGATCGCCCTGGTGGCCGTCTCCCTGGTCCAGGGGTTCCTGGTGAAGGCGTACCGGATCCCGTCCGGATCGATGGAGCCGACGCTACAGGGATCCGCGGACGGCGGGGACAGGATCCTCGTGAACCGGCTTGCCTATGCGGGCTCCGAACCGCATGTCGGGGACATCGTGGTGTTCACCCGGCCGGACAGCTGGCAGGCGGAATCCGCCGTGCCACGCAGCGGAGGGGTCGCGGGGTTCGCGCGTTCGTTCGGTGATGTGACTGGGATCGGCCCCTCCAACGAGCAGTTCCTGGTGAAGCGGGTGGTTGCGACCGGTGGCCAGACCGTCAGCTGCTGCGGAGACGACGGTCAACTGCGCATCGACGGCCAGCCGCTTGACGAGCCCTACATTTTCAAGGATCTGCCGTTTGAGGCGGGCAGCCTCGACTGCCAGACCAGTCCCCTATCCCTCCGGTGCGTTCCCCCGTTTACCGTCCCCGAAGGCGAACTGGTGGTACTGGGTGACCACCGTTCCAACTCAGTAGATTCAGCCATCGCTTGCCGTAAGCCGGCTGATGTCGCTGGCGACTGCGTCAGGACGATCCCGTCCTCGGCCGTCGTCGGGCATGTGGCGGTCAGGTTCTGGCCGCTGAACCGTGCTGGCGGAGTCGGCTGACCTTATCGACAAACGAAAATCCCCTCGGAACAAGTTGCTCCGAGGGGATTTTTCACTGCTCAATCAAATGATGTCCGGCTTCGCGCCGGCAGCCGCGTCGCCGGCCGCGCAGGCAATTCAGCGCTTTGGTCGTAGACGGGCGCGGGTTCCAGGTGGTCCCGCTGGGATCCGACAGACACGGGCTCCGGCTGGGTTTCATGGGACTGATAGGCGGTGTAGTACCGGTACGAACCTGCACCGGTAGTGGGCACACAGTTGAGGATGGTGCCGAGGACGTTGCCGTTCACCCGGTTGAGGTTGCCGAGAGACTTGCCCAGCTCCTCATCGGTGGTCTTTCCGGCCCTGATGACAACAATCGCCCCGTCGGCGATGCGCGTGAGGACGGCGGCGTCCGTAACAGGTAGCAAGGGCGGAGCGTCGACCAGCACGATGGCGTCCTGGGCGAGGGTCTTGAGCAGGGTCTTCATGGCCTGCGACCCCAAAAGCTCGCTGGGGTTCGGCGGGATCCGGCCGGATCCGAGCACGCGCAGGTTGGGCATCGCGCTCCATTCCTGCAGCACGTCCTCCAGCTCGGCATGGCCGCTGAGGACGTCGGTTACACCGACTCCGGGAACGAGATTGAAGACATCGACCAGGGTGGGGCGGCGAAGATCGCCGTCGACGACAACGACGTTTTCGCCGGCGGCAGCCATGGTGACCGCCAGGTTGGCCGTCACAGTCGACTTGCCCTCGGCCGGGACGGAGCTCGTCACTACGATGATCCGCGGGGGATTATCGACGTCGACGTACTGAAGATTAGTCCGCAGCTCCCGCAACGCTTCAGTGATGGCATGCGAGCCTTCGCCTGCCGCGATCGGACTGAACCCGTCGTCCAGCACTTTACTCTTGCCGTCCAGACGGTGGTCCACGGGGAGCGTCCCCAGCACCGGAATTCCGAACCGGCGTTCGATCGCAGTAGCACTGCTGAGGCGGCGGTCCAAGCGGTGGCGAATCAAGGCATAGGCGAGACCAAACGCCAATCCCGCCAGAGCCCCGATGCCCAGCGACAACTTCACGTTGGGGGAAGTTGGGGCGGTCGGCAGGACGGCTTGACCCAGCGGAACCACCCGGATCACCGGAACCTGCACGACATCTGAACCCTCGACAGCCGGGATGCTCTCGAGCTCTTTGACTTGCTCAGCCAGGCCCCGGACCCAGGCGTCCGCGACACGCTGAGCCATCGCGGGGTCAGTGGACGTAGCAGTGACGGCAAGCTGAGCACTTTCCTTCGGCACGGTCACGGAGACGGATCCCTGCAGGGCGTCCGGCGAAGTATTCAGGCCAAGCTCCGTAACGACGCGCTCGGCCACCAGCCTGGACTTAGCCACGGATTCGTACTTGGTTGCCTTGGTCTGGGCCAAGTTCTCGCTCATGAGCGAAAGGCTGAGGTTGTCCGAACCGCCTGCCACCACAAGCCCGGTGGACTGTGCGGCGTAGATCTTCGGCTGCAAGAGGGTCCAGCAGAAGGCGAGCACGGTCAGTGCCAGCGTGAAAGCGAGGATGCCTTTCCAGCGTGCTCGGGCGATGCGCAGGTAGTCCTCCAGCGCAAGTCCGGCCGCAGTCTTCGCATTGTCTTCGGCCGCTTCAAAACCAGTCACGCTTAGGTCCTCTCCCCCGTGCCTGGCCCCAACGACCCACACGAAAATTTACTGTACGGTACGCCGACCGCGTTGGTGTGCATATTAACCGCGCAGGAGCAGTCCCTGCGTGACTAGTCCGTCCACGGCCGCATCCAGCAGCGCTTCATAGCCTTGGGGCAGCCCATGCACGGCCTCAATCCGCTCCGCCAAAGTCTGCATCGAGACAGGACGTCGGGCGGACTTCCATATGACGGGTCCGATGCCGCTGAGCTTGGTGAGTTCGGCTTCCGTCAGGATCAACAAGTCCTCGCCTATCTCGACAGCGTCAACTGCGTGCGCGGCCTGCAGCCAGCCTGCGGGAATTGAACCTGACGGTCGTGAGCCCGCTCCCCGAGCTGCTGGCCACGGCTCTGGCTCCAACAGCACCGGAGCCCATTCCCTGCTGGTTCCCTGCGGTCTGACGGGAGCCCTTTGAAAGAGCGGCGCGACGCTTTCCGCCAGGTCGGCCGCTTCCGAATAGCGGAGGCGAAACACTCCGCCGACGCTTTCAATGAGTCGGCAGAGTGATTGAAGCGGCTCGACCAGGGCGGCCTGGGATGATGTGTCGGGAATGAGCGCCAGCACTGCCTCGACCAGAGGGACGGGCTCGATGACAGGAAGCTGGTAGTCCGCCCCGGTAACTCTGTCGAGCAGCGCGATGGCTCGGAGTCGGGGTTTTTCCGGGGCGACTTTCAAGCCCAGCTCGTCCGGGCCTACCTGCAATTTGGCGGCGCCCCGCGCTGCCTGCTTAAAGGACAGCGGCTTCGGGTATGGCACAACCGTCCCATCGACCCGAATCGCCAGAGTTTCGTCAGTTATATAGCCAAGTGACCGGGCAAGTTGCGACGAGGCCGTCGTCTTGCCGGTGCCTGACTTTGCGACAAGTGCAATAACAGCGCCGCTGGGATCCGCGACACCGCAGGCGTGGAGCATGGTGAGCTCGCCTGCGCTTTCGAGGATGGCAGCGACTGTAATTTCGGAGGTCACGGCTTCAGCCAAGCCCTCAAAGGTCTCCGAACCGAGGTGCCTGACGCCCCCGCCTGGAACCCGGGAGTCAAAATAGACAGATGCAGTAAACGGCAAACTTGCAGTGCCGGGAACAGCCTCCAGGGCAATGAGGTTCCTGGGCTCACTGAGGCAGCGGCTCCACGCCTTGACCATTGATTGCCGCTGACTAGTTGTGACTCGTGCACCCCAGCTGACGGTGAATGGAGTCTTCAGCACCTCGACATGCAAGTCAATGGAATCCTTCACCGGATTTCACCAATTAGAAACACTGAGCCGTTCCGAATAGGCGATCTGTCACTGCATGGCGGGTCGAAAGGGCTGGACAAGACCTCAGCTATCAAACACCCACGCCGCTGGGCCCATTCCGACATGGTTCCTCCAAAGTGTTCCCAGAAATCTGCTAATGGCTATTAGACCACTCAGGGAACGCTCGGCGGACACTCACCCGGGCGGCGGCGGAGCATTCGCCCCTACGCGTTCAGGTTGAGAGTGGAAGAGGCTTCAAGCTGGTTGCCTGGGATGGAGAAAGTGACCTTGAAGGTGTAGCTGTACGCGGCGTTGTCGTTACCGGCGGCCTCATGGGAGAAGCCGCTGAAGGTAAAGAGCTGGTTAGCACCTCCCGCGATGGAAGCCAATGTTTGAAAGTAAATTGTGTAAGCTCCGGCTGCGTAAGCCCCGGCAGTCGTCACGCTTCCCCCCGACATTGCGGTGAGACTGACTTGCGGCGCACCCGTGATAGTTACCTTAACAATGATTCCTGCGGGAATTGCGGCACCGGGCGTGTTACTGATTGTGAAACCCGTAGAGACCGTTGCGGTGCGGTTTGCTTTTCCTTTGAACGACACACCCTGTGTCCGCGCGGCAAGGGCCATGGTCGCGGTCTTCGGCGACGCCGCAGCGGCCGGAGCCGCAATAGCTGCCGCGATAACGGGCACGCTCCAGGCCGCGCCCTTCACAACGGAACGGCGGTCGAAACTAGCTTTCGGTGCGGTCAGGCTCTTGATCTCCGACATCTTTACCCCAAGTTCTTGTGCTGTGGAGAACCCCCGTCGGGCAAGCTCCTGCCGAGCGTTTCGGCGTTCTTGAACGACTGTACGCAGAAAAGCGTGAATCTTCAATATCAAGATGCTTTATTTTCAAGAACGACAGAAAGCGGCCCTATCTCCCAAAGGCGGGACGGTAGAGCCCGGCGCGGCTAGACTCGAAAGCCACGCCACCGGCACGAGTCTCGCGAATGGAAGTTGGGAAAACCTTGGAAGCCCCCCACCCCGTCCGGATCCTGACGGTCTGCACCGGCAACATCTGCCGTTCGCCGGTTGCCGAGCGCCTGCTGCAGACCGGCTTGGACCAGGTGCAGCCCGGCGCTTTTCTGGTGAGCAGCGCCGGCACGCGCGCCATGGTGGGCGATCCGATCCAGCCGCTCTCGGCCGACATCATCAGGACGTACGGCGGGACCCCGGATGATTTTGCGGCACGGCTGCTGACGCCCAAGATCCTCAGGGAGTCCGACCTGGTGCTGGCGATGACCGCCAAACACCGCGGCGCCGTGATGCAGATGGACGCCTCGCTGCTGAAGCGGACCTTCACCATCCGCGAATTTGCCCGGATGCTGCAGGTCCTCGAACAGCGCGACGCGCCTTCCGCCGTCGTCGACCTTCCCGCGTTCTGGCGGGAACTCCCGGCCCGGGCCGCCTCCGTGCGGCACCTGGCGTTGGCGGCGGAGGCCGCCGACAACGACGTGGTGGACCCCTACCGGCGCGGCCAGGAACTGTACAACCAGATGGAGGACGAGCTGGCCCCGGCCATCCTCGCCATCCTGCGGTTCGCCCGCCAGCACAGCTGATCGATTTTGCCTCTGCGCCGCCGGCATCTTTTGGCGGAGCGCGGTGGTAGTGTCCGGCCATGGGAACGTCGCCGGAACCAGTAGCAGCCGCAGGCTCAGCCGCGGCCCCGGGCGGCACGCACCGCCGCCGCACCCTTGCCATCGTCATCATCGCCGGGCTGCTGGTCCTCGCCGTCGCCGCCGCCGCGTTCCTGCTGAACCGGCCGCGCGCCGAAACCGCGGCCCCGGCGCAGACCTCCGCCCCGGCCCCGGAGACAACCCCGCCCTCTCCCACCCCGGAACCCACGCCCACCCGGACCCCTGATCCGCCGCCCGCTGCGCTCAACATCCTGCTGGTGGGCAGTGACAGCCGGGTCAATGAGCGGGCCGTCGCAGCCTCCGGCGCCACCTCGGACCAGCGCGGGGACGCCCTGGTCCTGCTCCATCTCCCGGCGGACCGGCAGGCCATCTACGGGATCTCGATCATGCGCGACCTGTGGGTGGACGTCCCCGGCTACGGTGCGGCCAAGGTCAACGCCGGGCTGGAACTGGGCGGAGTGCCGCTCATGACGCAGACCGTGGAGGCCCTGCTGGGCCAGCCCATCAACCACACCGTGATGGCGGACTTCCAGGGCTTCGCCGCCATGACCGATGCGCTCGGCGGGGTGGATGTCAACATCACGCAGCCCTTCACCAGCACCGTCGACGACATCTTCTACTTCCCGCCGGGGGTGAACAGGCTCACCGGGGCGCAGGCGCTGGCCTTCGTCCGCGAGCGCCACGCCTTCTCCGACGGCGACTACCAGCGCGTCCGGAACCAGCAGACCTTCCTCAAGGCCATGATGGCCAAAATGGCCGCCGAGGGCGGGCTGACAGACCGGAACACCATCAAGCAGCTGGTGTCAACCGTCCTCCCCCACGTCACGGTCACCCCCGGGCTCACGGTGGAAACGCTGGAACAGCTCGCCTTCAGCCTCCGCGCCACACCGCCGGGCAACGGCCTGTTCTTCACCCTCCCGACGGCCGGCGTGGGGTTCAGCCGAGACGGCCAGTCGATCGTCCGGCAGGACCCGGCCGCGACCGCCGCCGTGGCCGCCGCGCTGGCGTCCGGGACCCTGGGCGAGTACATCGCCGCGAACGGGCTGCAGAACGGGAACTGAGGCGCCGCCGTCGCCGGCGGGAAGACCTGACCTCAGGGTTCCCGCCGGCGTCCCGAACGGTGCGCTACCCCGGTAGCGAACGCCTACGCCAGGGGTGACCGTGGCTCTATATATTGGGTCCATGACCCAGACTCCCGTGCAGCCGTCCCCGCAGCCCCCGGTTGCCAAGAAGATCCCCGCCCTCCGCACGCACCACGGTGATGCCTTCGAGGACAACTACGAGTGGCTGCGGGACAAGGAATCCGCCGAGGTCGTGGAGCTGCTCAAGGCCGAGAACGCCTACCAGGAGGCCGTGACCGCGCACCAGGAGCCGCTGCGCGAGGCCATCTTCCAGGAGATCAAGGGCCGCACCCAGGAGACGGACCTCTCCGTGCCCCACCGCAAGGACGGCTGGTGGTACTACACCCGCTCGGTGGAGGGCAAGGAATACGGCATCCAGTGCCGCGTCCGCGCCCAGGACACCGGGGACCGGGTCGCCGACTGGACGCCCCCCGCCGTCGAGGTCGGCGTCGAGGTTCCGGGCGAGGAAATCCTGCTGGACTGCAACGTCGAGGCCGAGGGCAAGCCGTTCTTCGCCGTCGGCGGCGCCGCCGTGACCATCGACGGGCACCTCTACGCCTACGCCGTGGACAACGCCGGCGACGAGCGGTTCACGCTGCGCTTCAAGGACCTGCGGACCGGGGAACTCCTGCCCGACGTGATCGAGAACATTTTCTACGGCGTCTCCTTCTCCCCCGACGGCACCCGGATCTTCTACACCGTGGTGGACGACTCCTGGCGGCCGTACCAGGTGAAGTCGCACGTGCTGGGCACGCCCGTCGAGGGCGACGAGGTCATCTACCAGGAGGACGACGTCGCCATGTGGCTGGGCTTCGAGCTCTCCGCCGACCGGCGCCACCTGGTGCTGAGCATCGGCTGCTCCGAGTTCAGCGAGACCCGGCTGCTGCGCTTCGACGCGCTTGACGCCGGGCTGACCACCGTGGTCTCCCGGGACGAGCGCATCCTCTACGAGGCCGAACCATTCCTGCTGGCGGACGCGTCGGGGACACAGTCCGAGGCCATCGTCCTGACCCACAACAGGGACGCCATCAACTCCATGGTTTCGCTGCTGGACCCGGCCGAGCTCAACAAGCCGGTCGCGGAGCAGCACTGGACCACCGTCGTCGAGCACTCCGACCAGGTGCGCGTGAACGGCGCCGGCGTCACCTCCACACACCTGGTGGTCTCCGTCCGCAAGGACACGATCGAGCGCGTGCAGGTCCTGCCGCTGGCCGGGCTGGGCACCCCGGAGCAGGGCGCGCCGGTGGAGCCGGCCTTCGAGGAGGAGCTCTACACCGCCGGGGTGGCCGGTTCCGACTATGAGGCCCCCGTGATCCGGATGGGCTACACCTCCTACTTCACCCCGTCCCGGGTCTACGACTTTGTGCTGCCCACCGCGGAACAGCCCGCCGGCGAGCTGCTGCTGCGCAAGGAAAGCCCGGTGCTGGGCGGCTACTCCGCCGCCGACTACGTCGCCACCCGCGAGTGGGCGGAGGCCTCCGACGGGACCCGGATCCCGCTGTCCGTGCTGCGGCACGCCTCGGTGCAGCGGGACTCGACGGCGGCCGGGCTGGTGTACGGGTACGGCTCCTACGAGATGAGCATGGACCCCAGCTTCGGGATCCCGCGGCTGTCCCTGCTGGACCGGGGCATCGTGTTTGTGATCGCGCACATCCGCGGCGGCGGGGAACTGGGCCGGCACTGGTACGACACCGGCAAGAAGCTGCAGAAGAAGAACACCTTCACGGACTTCATCGCGGCCACCGACTGGCTGGCGGAGTCCGGCTGGGTGGACCCAGCCCGGATCGCGGCCATGGGCGGCTCGGCCGGCGGCCTGCTGATGGGCGCCGTCGCGAACCTGGCGCCGGAGAAGTACGCGGCGATCGTGGCCGCCGTCCCGTTCGTGGACGCGCTGACCACCATCCTGGATCCGGAGCTGCCGCTCTCCGCGCTGGAGTGGGAGGAGTGGGGCAACCCGATCACCGACCGCGCCGTGTACGAGTACATGAAGTCCTACACCCCGTACGAGAACGTCCGCGCTGTGGCGTACCCGAAGATCGCGGCGGTCACCTCGTTTAATGACACCCGGGTGCTGTACGTGGAGCCCGCCAAGTGGGTGCAGCGGCTGCGCGAAGTCAACACCGGCAGCGAGCCGATCGTGATGAAGATCGAGATGGAGGGTGGCCATGGCGGCGCCTCGGGCCGCTACGTGCAGTGGAAGGAACGGGCCTGGGACTACGCCTTCGTCGCCGATTCCCTCGGCGCGACGGAGCTGCTGCCGGGCGCCGGGCTGAAGTAGCCCCCCCTCCCCCTCCCCCCATCGAGTGCTCCGCAACGGCCCTTTTGGGACCCCATAAGGGCCGTTGCGGAGCACTGGATGGTCCGGGCTGGCTCGTCCTCGCAGGGCGTTCGCCCATTCGCCACAAATGGCTGCCATGGGCGTGTGGCGTACGAAGCCAGGTCAAGGCCAGCGTGGAGGTTGCGACGGATGCGTGCACTTCATATTCCGAAGCTTGGTGTGTATTCTCGGCCATAGTAAACGGACGTATCCAGTCTGGTGGTCCTCAGAGACCTTATTCCGCGCAGCGACTCGGAGCATTGCTTCGCCAGTCGTAGAAGGCCGCACCGTGGAACCGTTCACGAATTCAAACATTCCCCCTCTGTCCATCGCCCAGGTCGATTGGACCCTGGACGGAGAACACGAGCTTGCGCCATCCACAAGGGCGGCCGCTGGCCTGGTGGCCCTCCAAGAGACGCAGCTGGCTGCCTTGATCACCCGCGTCGGCGAGGTCGAGGCCGCTGAATGGGCCCTTGACCAGGCTAGAGCCGCGTGCGACGTGCAGATTGCTGCTGCCCTGGCCGCTGGCGTGCCGTCTGAAAAGGTCGTCGAGGTGGCAGGCGAACTGGTCCCGACCCTGACTAAGTCGTCGAAGTCAGGGAATCCGCGACTGCCAACGACGGATTCCCCCTTGCTCTAGCGGTTGCTCTTCCAAGCCCGGACTCCTGCAAGGCGGATTCGAGAGAAAGACCGACGCTAGCGCTGGCGCTGCCTACGAACTGCGCTGCGGGCAAATTTCCCGCAACATCCCGATTCCACACGGGCTCGAAGTCAGCCCTGAGCACGACTACCGGGGCGGAAGTATGCAGGGGACGGATTATCGATCCCAGCTCGGCATCGCCTCGGTATTTGACTACCGAGGATCTGACCCCGCCCGGGCACTGGGTTTATCGATGTGGGGCCTGAGAGCCAACAAGTGCTTGGCCAGCGCGACTTCCGGTTGACCAGGATGCGCTTCCACGTATGCCTTAAGTTGTTCCCGTTCACACGCACTCTCCGGATCGGACAGTGCCATCAAGGCCTCGATAGCGGCTATGGCCTGCCGTCGAATGTCCGGCATCTTCTTGCTACGGGGAGCTTCAACTCTGCTGAACGATATTAGGCGAGGACGCGGAGGCGGAGTTCCGCCCAGGCTGCGTTCCGGAAATGAAAACGGGCTGGTCGACATCTGATGTCCCTTATTCCTGTTCCAGTTGAACCTGAAACGGATCCACGGCCATACGCGCTCCCAGGAGCGGGTGCTCGACGCGGAGGACTATAGCATTAGTCTACGCCCGGAGCACAAGGGCTGCTCCTGACGCGTCTGGGCGACGACCGCAACTGAGACCGGGGCACGGATTTCCGGGAGCCGCCTACCGAATAAATGCTCATCATGCTTACTATTGACTCGCATCAGGCACGTCGGTCTGGAAACTGCTCACTGGGGGCAGCAGGAACCGTGCCGGAACTGGAGTTTCTTGTGAGCACCGAACAGGCCATGACCCCGCTGAGCGACGATGAACTGATGGCCGAGGCAGGCACCGCGCTTCCGGACAAGGAAGTGGCCTCCGTCCTGGACCTCAACGCGGACCTGGACCTCGGCCTTAACGCCGCCGCTCCGATCGACCTCGCCGTCGCGGCCAACGCCAACGTCGCCGCCCCGATCGACGCCGCAGCCTCGGCGAACATCCTGTCCTACGGCTCGGACGCCCAGGCGCTCTCCGACCAGGGCGTCATCATCAACCAGGGCATCGCGGCCGACGCCACGGCCGAGTCCACGCAGGACAGCACCATAGAACAGGAAGCCGGCAGCACCGACGGCAGCGACACCGGCGCAACCGAGACCACCGCCGAGGAAGGCGCCCTGCCGACCGACGTCGCCGGCGCCCTGAATTCGAACCTGCTCAACGTGAACGTGGACCTGGACGCGTCCGCCGACATCGCAGCCCCGATCAACGGTGCCGTGGCCGCCAACGCCAGCGTCGCCGCCCCGATCGACGCCGCCGTCGCCGCCAACATCGGCTCGATCGACAGCAACGCCTACGCCGTCTCGCAGCAGGACGCAATCATCAACCAGAACATCGAGGGCGAAGCCACGGCCTCGGCCGACCAGCAGTCCGACCTCCGGCAGTAGTCCCCCGGATGAGTTCACCGCACGGCGGGCCGTCCAGCACGGACGGCCCGCCGGACTTCTCCGCGCCGTCTCCATCCGCGCCGTCGTCAGCGACGCCGGCTCCAACTGCGGCTTCTGCCCCCGCCGCCGGGACCGCCACCCTGCCGGTTCCGGTCCGGGCCGACGGCGTCCAGCTCCTCGGGGAGACCCAGGGCTCCGGCTACCGCGAGGCACCCTCCCTGGTCCGGCGTGCCGACGGCCAGACGCTGCAGCTCACCCGGCTGCTGTACCTGATCCTCGAGGCGATCGACGGTGCCCGCGGTCCCGAGGACATCGCCAGCCACGCCAGCGCCGGATTCGGCCGGCTGGTCAGCGCCGACAACGTCCGGACCTTGATCGACTCCCAGCTCCTGCCCCTGGGCCTGCTGCAGCTGGCCGACGGCTCCCAGCCCGAGGTCCGCAAGGCCGACCCGCTGCTTGGGATGAAGTTCCGTTACACCGTCACCGACCCGGAGCGCACTCGCCGGATCACGGCCCCCTTCGCCGCGCTCTTCAACCCGCTAATCGTCGTTTTGGTGACCGCGGCCTTCCTCGCCGCCTGCTGGTGGGTGTTCATGGTCAAGGGCCTGGCCTCCGCCACGCATGAGGCCTTCGCCAACCCGGGCCTGGTGCTGCTGATCCTCGCCGTGACCATACTGTCCGCCGGGTTCCACGAGTTCGGGCACGCGGCGGCCGCCCGCCGCGGCGGCGCCACCCCCGGGGCCATGGGCACCGGCCTCTACCTGATCTGGCCCGCATTCTTCACCGACGTCACGGATTCCTACCGGCTGGGCCGCGGCGGCCGCCTCCGGACCGACCTCGGCGGGCTGTACTTCAACGCGATCGTCGCCGTCGCCATCATGGGCCTCTGGTGGGCCACCGGCTTCGACGCGCTGCTGCTCGTGGTGGTGACCCAGGTCCTGCAGATGGTCCGGCAGCTGCTGCCGCTGGTCCGCTTCGACGGGTACCACATCCTCGCCGACGCCACCGGGGTCCCGGACCTGTTCCAGCGGATCAAGCCCACCCTGCTGAGCCTGCTGCCCTGGCGCCGGAAGGACCCGGAAGCGCAGCTCCTCAAGCCGTGGGCCCGCGCCGTGGTCACCGCTTGGGTGCTCATCACCGTCCCGCTGCTGCTCTTCAGCCTGGTCCTGATGGTGCTGTCCCTCCCCCGGCTCCTCGGCACCGCCTGGGACAGCGGGCAGAAGCAGTACGCCATGTTCAACAGCGCCCTCGCCGGCGGGGACATCGTCGACGCCGCCGTGCGGATCCTGGCGATCGCCGCCGTCGCGCTTCCCGTCCTGGGGATCCTCTACATCCTGTTCCGGCTGGTCCGGCAGCTCGTCACGGCCCTGTGGCAGAAGACCCGCGGCAGGGCCCTTCAGCGCGGGACGGCCCTCGCCGTGATCGCGGTTGTAACAGCCGGCGTCGCCTGGGCCTGGTGGCCCGGCGGCGAGAGCTACCGGCCGGTCCAGCCCTACGAGCGCGGAACCCTGGCCGACGCCACCACCGCGATCTTCCCGGCCGGCTCCACCACGGGCCTGCGGGAAGGCCGGGCCGGCCGGACCGTGGCGCTCTGGCCCGCCGGCGCGGAGAAGCCCACCCGGGAGGACCCGCAGCTGAGCATGGTCCTGGTCCCGCGCGACGCCGGAACCGCCGGCACGGCGGCGCCCGCCTGGGTGTTCCCGTTCGACCAGCCGGCCGCACCCGAGGAGGACGGCAACCAGTCGCTCGCCGTCAACACCACCGACGGATCCGTGGTCTACGACGTCGCCTTCGCGCTGGTCTGGGCCGACGACGGCGAGGACGTCACCACCCGCAACGAGGCCTACGCCTTCGCCAGCTGCGCGGACTGCGCCGCCGTCGCCGTGGGCTTCCAGGTGGTGCTGATCGTGGGCCAGACCGACGTGATCGTCCCGGAGAACCTCTCCGCCGCCGCGAACTACGACTGCGTACGGTGCCTGACCTACGCCCTGGCCAGCCAGCTGGTCCTGACCCTGGACGGGCCGCTGAGCACCGAGGGCATGACGAAGCTCAACGAGCTCTGGCAGCAGATCGCGGAATACGGCCGGACCCTTGAGGATGTGCCGCTCTCGGAGATCCAGGGGCGCCTGGACGCGTTCAAGGCCCAGATCATGGAGGTCATCCAGTCCGACCCCAGCGCCACGCCGCGGGTTCCGTCCGGCACGGCTCCTGCCACGCCGGGGACTTCGCCGAGCCCTTCGGCCACGTCCTCGGGCACCACGGGGGCAACACCCGGCGCGACTCCCGGTGCGACGGGGACCGCGCCCGCGGCCACGTCCACGGCCACGGCACCCGCGGGTGCGCAGCCCACGCAGCCCGCGGGAACGGCCACCGCACCGGCTACCGTCACGCCGTCGCCCTCTCAATCGGCCACGGCCCCGCCGGCGCCGTAAGCCGGAAGGCCCGGAGCCGGTGGGCCCTCGGCGGCCGGGAGGCCCGGAGACTGGGTGCGCCGGGCTGACGTAGCGCTCCCCCTGCCCATCGATTGCTCCGTAACCGCCCTTTTGGACCCCCATAAGGGCCGTTGGGGAGCAATCGATGGGGGGAGCCGGTGCTCTTCCCCGGCGGCCGGCCCGCTTGTAGGCTGTGGATCGGAGAGCCGGGAAGCCTGGTCGGCCCGCTGGCGGTGCGCCTGCGGAACGCCCTGGCGGCCGCCTCGGTCGTTAGGCCGGACCGAGGGAAGGACCCCGATGACCTCTGCAGCAGATCCCGTCATTGAAGCCACGATGCTCGGAAAGACGTTTGGCCCCACGCGGGCGCTGGACGGCCTGGACCTCAGCGTCGCCGCGGGTGAGGTCCACGGCTTCCTGGGCCCCAACGGTGCCGGCAAATCTACGACCCTCCGCGTCCTCCTGGGACTCATCCGCCCGACGTCGGGCACGGTCCGTGTCTTCGGGCTGGATCCGTGGCGCGACCCGGTCAGTGTCCACCGGGACGTCGCCTACGTCCCGGGCGACGTGAGCCTGTGGCCGAACCTGACCGGCGGCGAGGTCATTGATCTGCTGACGGGCCTGCGCGGCGGCGCCGATGAACGGCTGCGGCGGACGCTGATCGAGGACTTTGACTTTGACCCGAAGCGGAAGGCCCGCGCCTATTCCAAGGGCAACCGGCAGAAGGCGGCACTGATCGCCGCGTTCGCCCGCCCGGCGCGGCTGTATCTGCTGGACGAGCCGAGCGCCGGCCTGGATCCGGTGATGGACACCGTGTTCCGCAGCCAGATCCGGCGGGTCCGCGACGACGGGGCGACCGTGCTGCTCTCCAGCCACATTCTCAGCGAGGTCGAGCAGCTCTGTGACCGGGTGACGATCATCCGCTCCGGCCGGGCCGTCGAAACGGGAACCCTGACCGAGCTCCGGCACCTGAAACGGACCCACTTCAGGATCGAGGGCGGCGCCGACCCGGTCATGCTGGCGGCCATTCCGGGCGTGCAGGGCGTCCGCGCGAACGGTACGGCCGTGGAGTTCGACGCTGACGCCGCGGACCTGGCACCCGTTCTCGCCGCCGTCGCCGCCGGCGGCGTCAGCGGCCTGACCGTGTCCCCGCCGTCGCTGGAGTCGCTGTTCCTCCGGCACTACAGCGACCGGGACGGGCAGGCGCGCTGATGTCCGGCGTCGTGCGGCTGGCACTGGCCCAGGCGCGCCGGGACCGAGTGCTCCTTCCGGTCTGGATCCTGGGCATAGCACTGCTGGGGTTCGTCACGGCCACCGCGGTGGCCACGGAATTCGATGCAGAATCCGAGCGCGCGGCCATCATCGGCGTCGCCGTGGTCAGCCCGGCGTTCCTGTTCCTGCGGGGCCTGCCGGACGGGACGGGCATCGGAGCGGTGGTGTTTTTCCAGGGCTACGCGTTCACGGCCGTGCTCGCGGGACTGATGAGCACCTTCCTGGTCATCCGGCATACCCGGGCCGACGAGGAGCTGGGACGCGAGGAGATCCTCGGGTCGCTTCCGGTCCCCCGCGCCGCGTCCCTGGCGGCGACGCTGCTGCTGGGTGCGGCCGCGAACCTGGTGCTGGCCGGGTGTGTGGCCGCGGGCTTCGCTGCCGCCGGGCTGCCCGGCACCGGCGCGGTCACTGCCGGCGCGGCCGTTGGTGCGGTGGGGGTTTTCTTTGTCGCCGTCGCCGCGGCGGTCGCCCAGGTTATGCCGTCGGGACGCAGCGCGAACGGTGCAGCCGCGGGCATGGTCGGCGCCGCGTATCTGCTCCGCGGCATCGGCGACGCCTTCGGCACCCCGAATGCCGATCTGACCCAGGTCACGAGCGGCTGGGCCTCGCTGTTCTCGCCGATCGGCTGGGGCCAGCGCTCCCGGCCCTTTTCGAACCCCGACCCGGTGCCGCTGCTGGTCCTGACGGCGGCGGCCGCCCTCGTGGCCGTTGTTGTCCTGGTGGTCCGGAGCCGACGGGATCTGGGCGGGAGTCTGCTGCCCGAGCGGGCCGGCCGGGAGCGCGCCGGTGCCGGCGGGACCTCGTTCCTGGGCCTGGCCTGGCGGCTTCAGCTGTCCACGCTGACCGGCTGGTGCGTAGGCGCCGCTGTCCTGGGGGCCCTGGCGGGCGGCCTCGGGCCCGTGGTGACCGATGCGGTGGCCGGGAACGAGTCGCTGAAGGAACTCATCGGCCGGCTCGTGCCGGGCAGCCGTGCCGAGATCATCGATGTGTTCACCGCCGCGCTGCTGGGCATCGCCGGGGTCTTTGCCGCGGCCGCAGGCGTCCAGGCGGTGCTGCGGCTCCGTGCGGAGGAGGTCGAGGGCCGGGCCGAACTCCTGCTGGCCGTCCCGAGGTCCCGGGCGCGCTGGCTCGTCGCCAACCTCGTCCTGGGCGCCGCCTCGGTGACCGTAGTGGCCGCCGTCGCTGGCACCGCGGCCGCCGTCGGGCTGTCCCTCTCCGGCACGGGCAACCCGCCGGGGGCGCTGTTGATCGGTGCCGCGCTGGCGCATGTCCCCGCGGCCGCGGTGTTCCTCTCGGCCACGGCGGTGGTCTTCGCGGCGGCACCCCGTCTGTGCATTCCAGTGGGCTGGGGGCTGCTGGCCGGCGGCCTGGTCCTGGGTCAGTTCGGGGAACTGCTGCGGCTGCCGTCCTGGGTGCAGGATCTGAGCCCGTTCCGCCACTCCGCGGCCATGCCGGTTGAACCGTTCGACCCGGCGGCGGCCCTGGCCCTGACCGCCGTCGCGCTGCTGGGGGCCGGGATTGCTGCCTACCTGATCCGGCGTCGTGATCTTGCCGGCTGACGCTGCGTCAGTGCTCGGCCGGTTACGGGCATTCTCGCGCTTATAGCGGTTATTGCGGTTATGTACATTTCGGCAATGACTGGATAAAATTCAGTTATGAGCGAGATGTCTGTGACTGACGCGCGAAGCCGTCTTTCCGAGGCGGTCGACACTGCCCGGGTGAACCATGAACCGGTGTACCTGCTGCGTCGCGGACGCCGCGTGGCAGCATTGATAGATGCCGAGGACCTTGCGAAACTGATCGAGGCGGCCGAAGATCTAGATGATCTCCGGGCGGCGAACGCAGCGCGGACAGAAATGGCCGACACCGGCGAAGGCCCTGTGCCCTGGGAGCAAGTCAAGGCGGAACTGGGCCTGGCGTGAGCTACGCCGTGCAGGTTGCTCCGGCCGCCGTCCGGCAGTTGCGCAAACTCCCTCCCGACGCCCGCCGACGCATCCAGGCCGCAATCGAACTACTTGCCGAAACACCGCGGCCGCCCGGCGCCAAGAAACTCTCCGGCAGCAGCGGCGACTGGCGTGTCCGCACCGGGGACTACCGGATCATCTACGAGATCCGGGACGCCCAGCTCATCGTCCTGGTCGTCGCCATGGGCCATCGTCGAGAAATTTACCAGCGCTAGGGCCGGGGATCCGCCGCACGGCCCTAAATCTCTGGACAGCCGGGCAGAGCCGGTTAGGGCTCCATTTTCGCCCCAACCTTGCCGGGGACTTCAGTCCGGAAGCCGATCAGCTTGTGGGTGCCGTCGCAGAAGGGCTTGATCGCAGAGGCGCCGCAGCGGCACAGGGCGACGGTTTTGCGCTGCCGGGGCACGGGTTCCCCGGACGGCGTGACGATCTCGAAGTCGCCGCGCACGAGGATCGGTCCGTCGGGGCAGACGACGATGGAGTTCTCGGCGGAGGATTCAGGCGGGTTCTGGTTCATCGGTGCTCACTGTCTGGGGTTTGAAGGGGCCGGGCGTCAGGCCGTGGTTCAGGCCGCGGCGGGGGTGGCCGCGCGAAGCGAGGACTCGCCGTCGTCCCAGGCCCCCATGATGTGCTGCGTGAGGCGGGCGTCGATGGCCATCACCGCCGTCGCGCCGAACAGGACGTCCCGGAAGAGGTCCGGTTCCGACTCCACGAGGCCGCCGGCGAGATCCCGGCCCGCGATCTGTTCATGGACGGCGTCGGCCTCGACGTGCTCGTCGAAGTACGCGGTCACCGCGGCCCCGAATCCGAGGCGCCGGAACCCGTTGCCGTACAGCTGGTTCGGCCGGGACGAGGTCATCTCATAGATCGCCAGGTGACCCGCGACGGCTCCGCGGAGCCGGCGGTTCAGCCCGAAGAGGGACATGACGTTGACCGAGGCGAGGGCGATAGGCGGAACGGCGTCAGCATAGGCGCCGTAGCGGTCGTCCAGCCCCAGCCCGCGCATGGTCCGGGCGAAGAGGGTGCTGTGCATGCGGTCCGGGCGGCCGCCGCCGTACTCGTCCGCCTGGATCTCCACCAGCGCGGCCTTGGCCCGGCCGTGCAGCCGCGGGATCGCCCACGTGTGCGGGTCGGCTTCCTTGAGCTGATAGATCGATTTGTGGATCAGGAACTCGCGGAGCTGCTCCAGGGTCGCCTTCTTGGCCACGTGGCGGGACATCCCCGGTCCGCCCTCCTGGGCCGCGATCGCGAACAGGATGCTTGCCACTGCGTCGCTGTCCAGGCCCGCGGCGGAATCAGGCTGGTCAGGGCCGGCGGGGTCTGCACTTGCGTGGTCTGCACCGGCGTAGGGGCGGGCCGCATCGCGCAGCGCCCGCTCGAAGGGTTCCTCGAGCAGCTGCCTCAGCGCGATCAGACCGGGGTGCCATTCCCAGTGGTCGGTCACGCCGTCGAGGCCTCCGTAATGGAGTTCGTACAGGCAGAAGAGGCTCAGCTGCACGTCGCCGTCGTCGATGATGTCATCAGTGAGCGGAAGCTGTGCCGCGGCGAGATCCTGCAGGGCGGCCATCGCCGCGGGATCGTCTCCAGGGCTGCCGGCGAGGAGCCGGAACAGTCCGTCGCTGATGGGTCCGCGCGCGTGAGGGATGGTCATACGTTGAGAAGTTGCCAAGGCTGGTTCGCTTCCTTGCGGTGCATGTGTGCCGCCGCGTGGCTACAGCAGCTGGGCTTCGAGGCCGTGCACGCGGCGTTGAAGCGGGATCCCGGGTGGCTGCGTCACCGCAGATCCGGGAAAAGCGTAGTCGGGATGGATGTCCGGATTCCGAGGAAGGCCGTCCACGCATTTTGTCTACAATGTAGACTCTAAGCGTAGACTACTTCATAAGCAAACTGTCTTTTGTGCCGTTGTCTTTCGACTCTAACCGCGTCCTGACGGCTGGAGTACGGTGACGTGGATGTGGTCCAGTTCGAAGGGCAGCAGGCCATGAATGTCTCCCGAGATCCCCGCCCGGTCACGGTTCGCCCGCGCGCGGAGGCTGTCGATAGATTCCTCCTGACCGCCGGAATCCTCGCCGTGGCCGTCTACGGCATGGGTGACCTCGTCTCCGGCCTGCTGTACAGCGGGTACAGCGGGTACAGCGGGTACAGCTTCAGGGACCAGGCGATCAGCGAGCTCAGCGCCTTCGGCTCGCCGGTGCGCCCGCTGATGGTCACGGTCATCCTCATTCACGCCCTGCTGATGACGGCCTTCGGCGTGGGGATCTGGCGAACGGCTGATCGCAGGAGTCTGCGCTGGGTTGGCGTATGCCTGGTTGCCACCGGACTCATCGGGTTTCCGAACCATACCGTTTTCGCGATGAGCTCCCGGTGGCTCCCAGGCGGCTTCAACGACGTCATGCATATTGTCTTGACGTCTGTTTTCGGCCTCTTTGTCTTCGCGGCTCTCGTCCTTTCCGCGATCGCCTACCCGGGATGGTTCCGGTGGTTCGCGATCGCGACGCTGCTGGTCATCGTGGGCTTCGGGGCCGCGTCGTCGCTTGCCATGCAGGGCCTCGCCCGGAATGAGACGCCCTGGGTCGGGGGCTTCGAGCGGATCAATGCCTACGCGTACTTCGCCTGGATCGTCGTGCTGGCGGTGGTTACACTGCGACGGGTTTCCGCCGCTCCGCCAGATCCCGGCAGGAGCCTGGCGGCTGACGCTGGCTGAACCCCTTTACTCCGGGTTTTCGAGATCCTGGACGGATCGGGACAACAGGCAGAACTCGTTACCCTCGGGGTCACCCAGGACCACCCAGCTGACGTCCAGGCCCTGGCCCACGTCCACGCGCCGCGCGCCGAGGGCGAGCAGGCGGTCGAGCTCCGCGGCGGTGGACACGCCGTCGGCCCGCAGGTCGAAATGCAGCCGGTTCTTGACGGTCTTGCCCTCGGGCACCGCAATCACATCGATGGTGGGCCAGCTTTGATCCTGCGGCGCGATGCTGATGATGCCGCTGTCTTCTTCGACGATGCGCCAGCCGAGGACGGCGCACCAGAAGTCGGCCACCACCCGCGGCCGGATCGCGTCGATGGCAATGACAGCTAATTTGCTTGACATGGCACCACGATAGCCCTCCCCTTCGTTTTGGTGCCTTACTCGCGAAATCCGCCGCGGTTACGGACTGGTGACGCGCGAACGGACCAGCGCTACGGGTATAACGCGGCGCTGAGCCGTTGGCGCGTCATGGGAAGTTTTCCGCAGCGGAAATGGCCGTGGGAGGACTGAGGCAGGGCGTTTCCGTGGGCAGTCAGTCGCTACGTTCAGCACTGCTTCCCGGGCTGGCTTCGTCGCTGCTTCCCGGGCTGGCGACGCTCCTGCCCAGTTACCCGGAACCGCACCCCGCCTCCGCCCCGCAGATCCGCGGGATTGCGTGGGCGAAAGGGGGTGCGGCCGGAAGTAACTGGGCGGGAGCGTCGCGGCGCCGGCGGGAGGGCTGCACTTCAGCCGCCCGCCGGCCCGAAGCAGCGCTTAGCCTGCGTGGTCCTGGAGCTCGGCGGCGCGCTTGCCGGCCTGCAGCAGCGGTGCGAAGAACGCGCCAAGTTCGGCCGTCGCCGTCAGGGGCAGGACGTTGGCCACGTACTGGTCGGGGCGCACCACCACCACCACGCCGCCGCGGTCGAGGCCGCGCAGCTCGAAGATGTCCGCCGACGGATCGGTGGCGTAGACCTTCTCGTAGTCCGTGAGCTGGAACGGACCCACCGAGGGCTTGAACACGGCCGGCACGGCGCCGATGTCGATGCTCGTGTGCTCCTGCTGGTAGATCACCTTCACATCGAACCACGCGTCGCGGTCGGCCCCCTCAGGGGTTGCGGCGAGCGGCGAGTCCGGCGCGTTCGCGATCCACTCGGCGAAGTCGGCAACGGCCGAGCCCGCACCCGGCTGCCCCGAGACCTGGGCAACGGGCACCGCGGCGTCGGCGAAGACATAAATCCGCCAGCGCCCGTCCGCCGTGGCGTGGTGGCCCAGGTGCATCGGGTTGGTGTCGCCGACCCGGACCACGGGTGCGGACTTGAAGCGCTTGCCGACGGGGAAGCCGGTGGCCAGGTCCTGGTGCGTGGCCTCACCGATAAGCATCGAGGGGGTGTACTGGGTCATAAATCCGGCCGGGAACTCGGCGGTGCTCACGTAGAAGTCCTCGAGCTCGGAGGGGCTGTTGAACTCCTCGGGCTTCTTCGCCATCAGCGTCGACCACTCCTTGTCGAAGTCGATGAGGTTCTTTGCGATGACCTGGCGCTCGGCCGAATACGTGGACAGCAGGCTCTCCGGGCTGCGGCCCTCGAGCACGTGCCCGAGCTTCCAGCCCAGGTTGAAGCCGTCCTGCATGGAGACGTTCATGCCCTGGCCGGCCTTGGCGCTGTGGGTGTGGCACGCGTCGCCGGTGATGAACACACGCGGCGCGCGGGTGCCCTGCTGCTCCGGCAGAACGTCGTCGAACCGGTCCGTGAGGCGGTGCGCGACCTCGTACACGCTGTTCCAGGCGACGTTGCGGACGTCGAGCGTGTAGGGGTGCAGGATCTCGTTGGCCTGGGCGATGATCTGCTCGATGGTGGTGCTGCGCACTGCGCCCTTGTCCTCCTTGTCGACCTCGCCGAGGTCGACGTACATCCGGAAGAGGTGGCCGCCTTCACGCGGGATCAGCAGGATGCTGCCGCCGGTGCCGGACTGGATCGCGCACTTGGTGCGGATGTCCGGGAAGTCGGTGACGGCGAGGACGTCCATGACGCCCCATGCGTGGTTGGCTTGGTCGCCGGCGAGGGTGCAGCCGATCGCGTCCCGGACCTTGCTCCTGGCGCCGTCCGCGCCGACGACGTACTTGGCCCGCACGGTGCGCTCCCGGCCGGCGTCGGGCCGGCGGTGTGCAGGAGGGTGACGGTGACGGGGTACTCCGCGCCGTCGTCGACCTCGAGGCTCCGGAACTCAAAGCCGTAGTCGGGGGCCATGCGGGTGGGCGCGTTCGCCATGAACTCGGCGAAGTAATCCAGGACGCGGGCCTGGTTGACGATGAGGTGGGGGAACTCGCTGATGCCCGTGGTGTCGTCCTTGGCGCGTGCGGAACGGACGATTTTGGACGGGTCCGCCGGGTCCGGCTTCCAGAAGGCCATCTCGGTGATCCGGTACGCCTCGGCGATGATCCGCTCGGCGAAACCGAAGGCCTGGAAGGTCTCGACGCTGCGGGCCTGGATGCCGTCGGCCTGGCCGATGGGCAGGCGCCCGCCGCGGCGCTCCACGATCCGGGTGGTGACGCCCGGGAACTGGGACAGCTGGGCGGCGGCGACGATGCCCGCGGGGCCGGTGCCCACAATGAGCACGTCGACCTCGTCGGGAAGGTCTGTGGGCCGGTTGATGCCGACGCCGGCGGCGGGCTGGATTCGCGGGTCACCGGATACGTAACCGTGGTGGTGGAACTGCACGGGCTTTCCTCACTTCTTTGTGGGCACTGCGCGGGGTGGCACTTCGCCGGGCGGCTTCTGCAGCCGTCGCTCTGTGTTCGATAATAGAACTGGACGTTCAATAATAGAATTTCTTTCTCATCCAAAACTGTACGCAGATATGACGTGGGTTACAAGCGCTCTACGAATCCGCCGGGTCCGGGGGTTGACGATCCGCGGTTCCTGGGCAATAGTCTTCGTATACGATTTCGTACTCGATGAGGAGTCATTCTTGGAACAGGTCACCGACCACACCCTGGCAGCGGCCCGCAAGGTCATCGCGGTGCATATCAACTACCCCAGCCGGGCAGCCCAGCGCGGCCGCACCCCCGAACAGCCCTCGTACTTCCTGAAGCCCTCCTCGTCCCTGGCCCTCAGCGGCTCAACCGTGGAACGTCCGGCCGGCTGCGAACTCCTTGGCTACGAGGGCGAGATCGCGCTGATCATCGGCAAGCCCGCCCGCCGCGTGGCCGTCGAGGATGCCTGGAACCACGTCGAGTGGGTCACGGCGTCCAACGACCTCGGCGTCTACGACCTCCGCTGGGCCGACAAGGGCTCCAACCTCCGCTCCAAGGGCGGCGACGGCTTCACCCCCGTGGGCCCGGGACTGATCGCCGCGGACGCCGTGGACCCCGCCGGCCTGCGCATCCGCACCTGGCACAACGGCGAACTGGTCCAGGACGACACCACCGGTGATCTGCTCTTCCCCTTCGCCCGCCTGGTCGCCGACCTGTCCCAGCTGCTCACGCTCGAGGAGGGCGACATCATCCTCACCGGCACCCCCGCCGGCGCATCGGTGGCCAAACCGGGCGACGTCGTCGAGGTCGAGGTCAGTGCCGCAGGTTTCAGCACCGGCGGCGTCAGCACTGAGGGCACGACGGCGGGTGGCGGCGCTGCCGGCGGCCTCACCACGGGCGGCCTCACCACGGGCCGGCTGGTCACCCTGGTGGCGGAGGGCACGACGCCGTTCGGTGACTTCGGCGCGCAGCCCCGGACCGATGACCTGCAGCGGGAGGAGGCCTTCGGCTCCCGCGCGGCGGCCGGGCTTCCCGCGGCTGAGCATGTCCCCTCGGCGGAGGCGCCGGCAACGGAGGAGCCGGCAGCCGCCGTCGTGCCTGTCCTGACCCCGGAGCTGAAGGCGAAGCTGGAAAGCGTCTGCACGGCCACCCTCTCCTCCCAGCTGCGCAAGCGCGGCCTGAACAATGTCAGCATCGACGGGCTCACCTCCACCCGTCCGGAGAAGCGGATCGTGGGCCTGGCGCGGACCCTGCGCTATGTGCCCAACCGCGAGGACCTCTTCAAGACCCACGGCGGCGGCTTCAACGCCCAGAAGAAGGCCATCGACTCCGTCAACCCGGGCGAGATCCTGGTCATGGAGGCGCGCGGCGAAAAGGGCACCGGCACGATCGGCGACATCCTGGCCCTCCGCGCGCAGGTCCGCGGCGCTGCGGCTATCATCACCGACGGCGGCGTCCGGGACTTCTCCGCCGTCGCCGCGATGGACATGCCCACGTACTACGCCAACCCGCACCCCGCCGTCCTGGGGCGCCGGCACATCCCGTGGGACACCGACATCACGATCGCCTGCGGCGGCACCACCGTGCAGCCCGGGGACATCATCGTCGCCGACGCGGACGGCATCCTGGTGATCCCGCCGGCGCTGGCCGCGGAGCTCGCGGACGATTCCATCGCCCAGGAACGCGAGGAGGCCTTCATCACCGAGATGGTGCAGCAGGGCCACAGCGTGGACGGGCTCTACCCGCTGAACGCCGAGTGGCGCGCCCGGTACGTGAACTGGGAAGCCGGCAAAGCCAATGAATGACACCGCGCCCGCCATGGGCACCCACACTGCCACCCAGGCCGCCCCTCGCGCCGTCTCGCCCGCCCCGGCCACGCACACCGCCAGCAAGTCCGAGCAGGCGTACGCGGCCGTCAAGGCCCGGATCGTGGATGGGAGCTACTCCCCCGGCTACCGGCTGGTGCTGGCCAAGATCGCCGAGGACCTGGGCGTCAGTGTGGTGCCGGTCCGCGAGGCCATCCGCCGGCTCGAGGCCGAGGGCCTGGTGAAGTTCGAGCGGAACGTCGGAGCCACCGTCGCCGGGATCGACCCCACCGAGTACCTCTACACGATGCAGACCCTCAGCATCGTCGAGGGCGCAGCCACGGCCCTGTCCGCTCCCCTGATCGGGCCGGCCGACGTGGCCCGGGCCCGGGCCGTCAACGCCGAGATGCGCGAATGCCTGGAGCACTTCGACCCGGTCCGGTTCACCCGGCTGAACCAGGACTTCCACAGCATCCTGTTCGAGCACTGCCCCAACCCGCACATCCTGGACCTGGTCCACCGGGGTTGGAACCGGCTGGCGTCGCTGCGGTCCTCCACGTTCCGCTTCGTCCCCCGCCGCGCCCACGAATCGGTGGACGAACACGAGGCCCTGCTGCGGCTCATCGAGTCCGCCGCCGACGCCGACGTGATCGAAAAAGCCGCCCGCCTGCACCGCTCCGCCACCCTGGACGCCTACCTCGCCCAAAGCAACGCAGGGTCGGTCAGCGCCCATTAAGGGCCGCCGCACCGGCCGTACGTGACCCCGCGCTGCAGTAATCAGCGCCGCCATATCCGTTCAGAAGTTCAGTAGTTCAGTAAGGAAAACAATGACGTTCACTGCCCCTGAAACCACCACCCACTACGTCCCGCAGGACCTCACCACGCACATCCAGCACTACATCAACGGCGAATTCGTCGACTCGGTCAGCGGCAAGACCTTCGACGTCCTGGACCCGGTCTCCAACACCAACTACGCCACCGCCGCGGCCGGCCAGAAAGAGGACATCGACCTCGCCGTCGCCGCCGCCCGCGAAGCGTTCACCAACGGGCCGTGGCCGAAGATGAAGCCGCGGGAACGCGCCCGCGTCCTGAACAAGATCGCCGACGCCGTCGAAGCCCAGGAGGCCCGGCTCGCCGAACTCGAAACCTTCGACACCGGCCTGCCGATCACCCAGGCCAAGGGCCAGGCCCTCCGCGCGGCGGAGAACTTCCGCTTCTTCGCAGACCTCATCGTGGCCCAGTTCGACGACGCCATGAAGGTCCCCGGCGCCCAGATCAACTACGTCAACCGCAAACCGATCGGCGTCGCGGGCCTCATCACGCCCTGGAACACCCCCTTCATGCTCGAGTCCTGGAAGCTGGCCCCGGCGCTGGCCACCGGAAACACCGTGGTGCTCAAGCCGGCCGAGTTCACGCCGCTCTCCGCGTCCCTGTGGGCGCAGATTTTCAAGGACGCCGGCCTGCCCGATGGCGTGTTCAACCTGGTCAACGGCCTCGGCGAGGAAGCCGGCGACGCCCTGGTCAAGCACCCGGACGTACCGCTGATCTCCTTCACCGGCGAGACCACCACCGGGCAGACCATCTTCCGCAACGCTGCAGAGAACCTCAAGGGCCTGTCGATGGAGCTCGGCGGCAAGTCCCCGTGCGTGGTGTTCGCCGACGCCGACCTGGACGCCGCGATCGACTCGGCCCTGTTCGGGGTCTTCTCGCTCAACGGCGAGCGCTGCACCGCCGGGTCCCGGATCCTGGTGGAGCGCGCCGTGTACGAGGAATTCTGCGACAAGTACGCCGCCCGCGCCAAGAACATCGTGGTCGGTGACCCGCACGATCCGAAGACCGAGGTCGGCGCCCTGGTCCACCCGGAGCACTACGCCAAGGTCGCCTCCTATGTGGAGATCGGCAAGTCCGAGGGCCGGCTGCTGGCCGGCGGCGGGCGGCCGGAGCACCTGCCCGAGGGCAACTACATCGCGCCCACCGTGTTCGCCGACGTCGCCCCGGACGCGCGGATCTTCCAGGAGGAGATCTTCGGTCCGGTCGTCGCGATCACCCCGTTCGACAGCGACGAGGAAGCCCTCGCCCTGGCGAACAACACGAAGTACGGGCTCGCGGCCTACATCTGGACCCAGAACCTGACCCGGGCGCACAACTTCTCGCAGAACGTAGAGGCCGGCATGGTCTGGCTCAACAGCCACAACGTCCGCGACCTGCGCACGCCCTTCGGCGGGGTCAAGTCCTCCGGGCTGGGCCACGAGGGCGGCTACCGCTCCATCGACTTCTACACCGACCAGCAGGCCGTCCACATCACCCTCGGCACCGTCCACACCCCGAAATTCGGCGCCTAGCCCAACTGGCTCGCACTTGCGGCCGTTATGAGGTTCCAAAACGGCACCTACTGCGAGTCAGTTGGGTGGCGACGCAGCCGCCCCAGCCGGCCCGCCGTCGTCGTACCTTAACCACTGCCCCTCCTCGACGAAGAGAGAACACCATGAGCAACATCATCCCCAAGCCCTCGGTCCCCGCCCCGGATATTGTCCGCTGCGCCTACATGGAGATTGTGGTTACCGACCTGGCCAAGTCCCGCGAGTTCTACGTGGACCTGCTCGGCCTGCACGTGACCGAGGAGGACGAGAACAACATCTACCTGCGCTCCCTGGAGGAGTTCATCCACCACAACCTGGTGCTGCGCAAGGGACCCATCGCCGCCGTCGCCGCGTTCGCGTACCGGGTGAAGTCCCCCGCCGAGGTCGACGCCGCCGAGGCCTACTACAAGGAACTCGGCTGCCGCACGGAACGCCGCAAGGGCGGTTTCACCAAGGGCATCGGCGACTCCGTCCGCGTCGAGGACCCGCTGGGATTCCCCTACGAGTTCTTCTATGACGTGGAGCACGTCGAACGCCTCACCCAGCGCTATGACCTGTACTCCGCCGGCGAACTCGTCCGGCTGGACCACTTCAACCAGGTCACCCCGGACGTCCCGCGCGGGCGGAAGTACCTCGAGGACCTCGGCTTCCGGGTCTCGGAGGACATCCAGGATTCCGACGGCGTCACGTACGCGGTCTGGATGCACCGCAAGCAGACCGTGCACGACACCGCCCTGACCGGCGGGAACGGCCCGCGCATGCACCACGTCGCGTTCGCCACCCACGAGAAGCACAACATCATCCAGATCTGCGACAAGATGGGCGCGCTGCGGATCTCGGACCGGATCGAGCGCGGCCCGGGACGCCACGGCGTGTCCAACGCCTTCTACCTTTACATCCTCGACCCGGACGGCCACCGCATCGAGATCTACACCCAGGACTACTACACCGGCGACCCGGACAACCCGGTCATCACCTGGGACGTCCACGACAACCAGCGCCGCGACTGGTGGGGCAACCCCGTCGTACCGTCCTGGTACACCGAGGCCTCCCTGGTCCTGGACCTCGACGGGAACCCGCAGCCCGTCGTCGTGCGTGAGGAAAAGAGCGAGATGGCCGTGACCGTGGGCGCGGACGGGTTCTCCTACACCCGCAAGGACGGCTCCCCCGACGGCGACCGGACCGGGTTCAAGCTCGGGGCGCAGCTGTAGCCATGCTGGATGCCCAGACGATTGAGGCCATCGCCGATGAGCTGCTGGAGGCCGGCCGGACCCGGACTCCGGTCCCGCTGCTGACCGCGCGTTATCCGGGGATGACGGTCGAGGACTCCTACGCCGTCCAGCAGCTGTGGCGGCGCCGGAACGAGGACGCGGGGCGGAAGCTGGTGGGCCGCAAGATCGGCCTCACCTCCAAGGCCATGCAGGCCGCCACCGGCATCACCGAACCCGACTACGGCGCCATCTTCGATGACATGGTGCTGGAGACGGGCTGCTCCGTGGCCTGGGACCAGTACAGCCATCCCCGGGTGGAGGTGGAGCTGGCGTTCGTGCTGAAGAAGGACCTCGCCGGCCCCGGCTGCACGATCTTCGATGTCCTGAACGCCACGGACTACGTCATTCCGGCCCTGGAGATCCTCGATTCCCGGATCGAGATGGAGGGCCGGACCATCGTGGACACCATCTCGGACAACGCCGCGATGGGGGCCATGGTGGTCGGCGGGAACCCGGTCCGGCCGGATGCCGTGGACCTGCGCTGGGTCTCGGCCATCCTCTACAAGAACCAGACCGTGGAGGAAACCGGTGTCGCCGCCGGCGTCCTGGACCACCCCGCCAACGGCGTGCACTGGCTGGCCAACAAGATCGCCGCCCACGGGGACGGCATGAAGGCCGGGGACATCATCCTCGCCGGCTCCTTCACCCGGCCGATGTGGGCCTATAAGGGTGATACCGTCCATGCCGACTACGGACCCCTGGGGGTTGTCACATGCCGCTTCGAGTAGAACCCTTCCTTACCTTCCGGGACGCCCTGGCCGCCCAAACCGGCGCTGCCGGCCGGCCGCTGGCCGGGATGTGGGTCTGTTCCGGCAGCCCCCTGGTGGCTGAGCTCTGCGCCGGCTCCGGCCTGGACTGGCTGCTGGTCGACGCCGAACACAGCCCCAACGGGCTCGAATCCATCCTCGCCCAGCTGCAGGCCGTCAACGGCTACCCGGTCCATGTTTTGGTGCGGCCGCCGGTGAACGACACCGTGGTGATCAAGCAGTACCTGGACCTGGGTGTCCAGAACCTGCTGATCCCGATGGTGAACTCGGCAGCCGAGGCGGAGGCCGCCGTGGCCGCCACCCGGTACCCGCCGCACGGGGTCCGCGGCGTCGGGTCCGCCCTGGCGCGCGCGGCACGCTGGAACCGGGTCCCCGACTACCTCGCCCGCGCCTCCGAGACGATTAGCGTCACCGTGCAGATCGAGTCCACGGCGGCGGTCGCCGTCGTGGAGAACATCCTCGCGGTCGACGGCGTGGACGGCATCTTCCTGGGGCCCTCCGACCTCGCCGCTTCCATGGGGCTGCTGGGCCAGCAGGAACATCCCGAGGTGCGTGCCGCCGTCGAGCACTGCCTGGCCGCCGCCGCAGCGGCCGGCAAACCTGCCGGGGTGAACGCCTTCAACCCCGCCACCGCGCACCACTACCTGGCCTCCGGGGCCTCGTTTGTCCTGGTGGGCGCTGATGTGGCGCTTCTGGCCCGCGGCTCCGAGGCACTCGCCGCCGCGTTTATCCGGCCCGACGGCGGCGACACCCCCGCCAGCTACTGACTTGTTCCTGCAGCAATCTGACGCAAGTGGCCGCTATGGGACCCTTGGGTTCTAGCGGTCGCGGCCATTCGTGTCAGATGGGTGCCTGGGGGCGGCGCTCTTCATCAGTTCGTCACAAGTGGTCGCTATACCCGCCCGTTTAGCGGCCATTCGTGTCAGATAGGTGGCCGGGCGCCTCCGGTAGCGACCATTCGTGTCAGATAGGTGGCCGGGCGCCTCCGGTAGCGACCATTCGTGTCAGATAGGTGGCCGGGCGCCGACAGTAGCGACCATTCGTGTCAGATGGATGGCCGGGCGGGCCGCGGTCTTCATCGATTCGTCACAAGTGGTCGCTATACGCGCCCGTTTAGCGGCCATTCGTGTCAGATAGTTGGCCCAGCGCGGGGCGCAACGGCCATTCGCGTCAACTCGGTGTGCCCGGCAGCGCCCTACGCGGGGTGCCGGGACTTCCATTCGTGGTCGAGGATGGCGTAGACGACTTCGGTGGCCCACTGACCCTTGTAGTGCCACTTGTCGACCTGGGTGGATTCCCGCCGCATGCCGAGGCGTTCGCACAGCGCCGCCGACGCCGTGTTCAGGGCATCGAGCTTCGCGTCGATCCGGTGGAAGTGCAGTACCTCAAAGCCGAGTTTCAGCAGGGCTTCGGCGGCCTCGGTAGCAATGCCCTTCCCACGGGCTTCCGGGGCGAGGCTCCAGCCGATCTCGGCCTGGCCGCAGCCCGGCATCCACTTCAGCACGACCTCGCCGAGCAGGCCCGGCGAATCCGCGGCCTCGATGGCCAGGCAGATCCAGTCACCCTCCTTCTCGAAGATGAAGTTGGCGTACTTGCCCACGGACTCCATGGACTTGGTGTAGCTCTTCGCCTCCCCGGGCAGGAACCGGGCGGTCTCGGGCAGCGAATGGTAGGCGTGGTACGCGTCCAGATCGCCGGCCACGAAGCGGCGCAGCACCAGCCGTTTGGTTCGGATCGGCAGCGGGAGGGGCTTGGGTTCCGTCATGCCCCCAACGCTACCCATCGATTGCTCCACAGGTGCCCTTTTGAGCCCCGAAAAGGGCGGCTACGGAGCAACCGATGAGAGGGCGCCCCATCGACTGCTCCGCAGGTGCCGTTATGAGCCCCGAAAAGGGCGGTTACGGAGCAACGGATGAATGGGCGTCCCATCGATTGCTCCACAGGTGCCGTTATGAGCCGCCAAAGGGCGGTTACGGAGCAACGGATGAGGCGAACCTCCGGAGAATGACAGCGTCGATAACCTCTGCGACGGTGCCCGCGGAGAGGTCCGGGGCAGCCATCTCACCGGGCCATTCTTTGCCGCGGGAGACCCAACCCGTCTTCAGTCCGGCCGCGCGGCCACCGGCGATGTCCGCAGTCGGGTGATCACCAATCATCCAGCCCCCGGCAAACCCGACGCCGAGGCGTTCCGCGGCGTTATGGAATATTGCCGGGTCCGGCTTCTTTATCCGTTCTGCCTCGGAAATGACGACGGCATCCACATGCGGCCCCAGCCCGACGGTTTGGATCTTGAGGGTCTGCTGCGCCGTTGTCCCGTTGGTGACGACACCAATGCGCCAGCCGGAGTTGCGGGCCCTCCGGAGAGCGCCCGTCGTCGCAGGGTCCATGGTCATCAGGCCTACATGGTCGTAGAGGAGTGTCTCAACGAGGGCATTGATGCTCAGGTCAGTGCCGAACCGTTCTTTGATGGCGCGGGCCAGGGATTCCCGCGGTTCGTAACCGTCACGGTCCGCCTCAATAAGCCATCCGGCCTCCGAATCGGATCCTCCAAGCGACCGCACAAAGTCATTGGCCCAGAGATTGAACGCGGACGCCCTGTCGACCAAGGTGTTGTCCAAGTCCACGAGCAGCAGCATTCCCTCACACTACGTGCTCGAGGCAGCGCGTTGCCGTCCTAAACGCTGACCGTAGGCAAGGCTGGACGATCAGCGGTGGCCAGACCCGGCGCAACCTGAAGGATCCGCCGGTCGACCGGATTCCTTTCCATATAGCCCACAAAGAGCGCTCGTCACCGGAAGTCACCAGCTCATCGTGCCGCCTTCTGCACAGTACTCGGGGATGAAAATGCAGAGCGGGGTACTTTTCGTTTGCGGCCGGCTAGGGGTCCGAAGGATTTCCGTCGCGAAATCATTCGAGGGCTAGGCTTCGGACATGCCAAATTCCCTGGAAGAGTCTGTTGAGGCTGCGGAACTGGCTGTATTCGCTCGCAAGAAACTTTCGCTTAATGCGGCGGCAGACGCGAGGTTTCCGGGCAGGTTTGAATCGTTCGGCGACGGCGGCTTGCGGGCAAGCGTGGCAACTGGAGATCAATACGACTTCCTCAACACCATCGAAGGCATAAACGATCATTCGGCCACGGCCCTGCCCGACATCATCAAGAGATTCCCGAATCCATGCCGGATAACCTTCGTCGCAACTCTCCCGTCACAGAACCTCATCGACTGGTTTCGAGGCGAGGGTTAAGAACCGGCACCCGTGCGACCAATCGCCTTCCGGCACTTGAGCGCTGATCTCAGCCGGAACCGAACGGCCGCTGAGCCGTGGCGGATACGTGAAGTCGTGACCCAGGATGAGGTGGCACTCTTCCTGGATCTTCTTGGCGAGGGCTACCCGGCGTCGAGCGAAGTAAGGGCTTTGATCCGGACCGAGCACGCTCACCCGGCCATTCGTGGTTTCATCGCTTCGCGCAACGATCAGCTTCTTCTCGCCGCAGCAGCGATGTCCCTTCACGCCACGGTCGCGGTACTCGGCGGCGCTTCCACGCTTCCGGAAGCCCGAGGCACTGGGGCTCAAACCGCGCTCCTGGCTTACCGGCTCCTACTCGCGACAGACCTGGGCGTCTCCTTGGCCGCGGCCACCGCAGCTCCAGGATCACCCAGCATCAGCAACCTTAGGAAATTAGGATTCACCATCGTTGAGCGGACAGCCTGGCGTCTTCCAACCGGATGAACCGCGCAGTCGGCTGCTCCGTAGGTGCCCTTTTGAGCTCCGAAAAGGGCAGTTACGGAGCAACCGATGAAGGGGGTGTCCATCGACTGCTCCGTAGGTGCCGTTATGAGCCCCGAAAAGGGCGGTTACGGAGCAACCGATGAAGGGGGTCTCCATCGACTGCTCCGTAAGTGCCGTTATGAGCCACCAAAAGGGCGGTTAAGGAGCAACTGATGTGGGGTGGGCGACGACGGCGGCGGTGGCCTCGGCGATCGCCCGCTCCTCGTCGGTGGGGACCACGAGCACCGGGATGGCCGAGGACGGGGTGGAGATCACGCGGGGTTCCTTGGAGCGTTCGCGGTTCAGGCCGTCGTCGAGCAGCACACCCAGGGCGCCCAGCCGCTCCGCCACCAGGGCGCGGAACTGGTGCGAGTTCTCTCCGATCCCGGCCGTGAAGACCAGGGCCTTCGCCCCGCCGACGGCCACGTGGTAGCCGCCGATATACTTAGCGAGCCGGTAGGAGGCGACGGCGAGCGCCATGGCCGCCCGGGCGTCGCCGGCTTCCGAAGCCTCCACCACGGAGCGCATGTCGTTGTTGCCGGCCAGGCCTTTGAGCCCGGACTGGCGGTTGAGCATGGCGTCGAGGTCTTCCGGGGACCAGCCGGCGCGGCCGAGGAAGACGAGGATGGACGGGTCCAGGTCGCCGGAGCGGGTGCCCATCACCAGGCCCTCCAGCGGGGTGAAGCCCATCGAGGTGTCCACGGACTGGCCGCCGCGGATTGCGGTGACCGAGGCGCCGTTGCCGAGGTGGGCGATGACGGCGTCGAACTCCTCCAGCGGGACATCCAGCAGCGCGGCCGCCCGGTGCGCGACGTATTCGTGCGAGGTGCCGTGGAAGCCGTAGCGGCGGATCCCGTGGTTGGCGTAGAGCTCCTCGGGCACCGCGTAGCGCCAGGCATGCTCGGGCAGGGTGCGGTGGAAGGCGGTGTCGAACACGGCGACCTGCGGCATGTCCGGCCACTTCTTGGAGATCGCGCGGATCCCGAGCACGTTCGCCGGGTTGTGCAGCGGCGCCAGCGGGTTGAGCCGCTCGATGGCGCGGGTGATCTCGTTGTTGATCAGGACCGGCTCGGCGAAGCGCTCCCCGCCGTGCACCACCCGGTGCCCGACGGCGTCGAGCTCCCGGTCGCCCAGGGCCGCGTGGATCTCGGCGTCCACCTGTTCCAGCGCCTCGGCGTGGTCGCGGGGGCCCTCGATCTCGCCGTCGCCCTCACCGCCGGTGCCCATGCCGATCTTCTCGACGAGCCCTTCGGCGAGCACACTGCCGGCCTCGACGTCGCGGACCTGGTACTTGAGCGAGGACGAGCCTGAGTTGATAACGAGCACGAGCATGGGGCCTCCTACGCCTTGGCTGCTGCGCTGACCCCTGCGGGCGCGCCGGGACGGGCAACACGGAAGAGCCTGGCGGAGCGCTCCGTGGGACCCACTATAAATTGCCGGACTATCTTTTGCCGGAGCGGCGGGCGCGCCGATTCGTTGCGTAAGCCGCGGCGGGCGCCTAGAGTCGGCGGAGCAACTGGACCACTCACGAAGGGACTTCCATGACCGACGACGCAACGCAGCAAGACAGCACGCAGCCCGAGGGCACCGAGCCGGCCAGCACCAAGCCGGACGGCACGGGGCCGGAGAGCGGTTCCGGCAAGCAGGATCCCACCGGCGTCGAGGGCGCGAACCCCGCCCTGGATGACACCGGGGAGCTCAAGGCCGCCGAGACCGGAGAAGCCCCAGAAGCCCCGAAGAACCTGGAGGACCTGGACCTCACGCCGTCGGGCCTGGCCAATGAGGCCGCCAGCCAAAAAGATCCCGACAGCACGGCGGAGCCGGAAAACACCGACTAGGCATGGGCGGCCGCGGGCGCCGGCTCGGCGGCGGGCTCCGCGGACTGCGCCTGGATAGCGGTGATGGCCACCGTGTTGACGATGTCCTCCACGGTGCAGCCGCGCGAGAGGTCGTTGACCGGCTTGCGCAGGCCCTGCAGCACGGGCCCGACGGCGACCGCCCCGGAGGACTGCTGGACCGCCTTGTACGTGTTGTTGCCGGTGTTGAGGTCCGGGAAGATGAAAACAGTCGCCTGCCCGGCCACGGACGAGCCCGGCATCTTCGATTCGGCGATGGCGGCGTCGACGGCGGCGTCGTACTGGATCGGCCCTTCCACGGCGAGGTCCGGACGGCGTTCGCGCACCAGCTCGGTGGCCTGGCGGACCGCGTCCACGGCCTCCCCGGCGCCCGATCCGCCGGTGGAGTAGGACAGCATGGCCACCCGCGGCTCCACGCCGAACTGGGCCGCGGTTTCCGCCGAGGCCACCGCGATGTCCGCGAGCTGCTGCACGTTGGGCTCCGGGTTCACCGCGCAGTCGCCGTAGACCAGCACCCGGTCCGGCATCAGCATCAGGAACACGGACGAGACGATCTTGACGCCGTCGCGCGTTTTGACGAATTCCAGCGCCGGCCGGATGGTGTGCGCGGTGGTGTGCGCGGCGCCGGAGACCATCCCGTCCACCACCCCGAGCTGGACCATCATGGTGCCGAAGTAGCTCCCGTCCAGCATGACCTCGAGGGCCTTGGCCAGGTCCACGCCCTTGTGCGCGCGCAGCTCCGCGTACTTCTCCGCGAACCCCTGGCGCAGCTCCGAGGTGGCGGGATCGATGATGTGGATGCCGGAGAGGTCAATGCCCTGGGTGGAGGCGAGCTCGCGGACATCGGATTCGCGGCCCAGCACGGTCAGCTCGCAGACGTCGCGGCGGTGCAGGATTTCCGCGGCACGCAGGATGCGGACATCCGTGCCTTCCGGCAGCACGATGTGGCGGCGCTCGGAGCGGGCCCGCTCGATCAGGTCGTGCAGGAAGCGCAGCGGCGTCATCCGCTCCAGCCGCGGCAGGTGCAGGCGCTCCAGCAGCTCCGCCTCGTCGACCCGGCGGGCCCAGAGGCCCAGGGCGGAGGCGACCTTGCGGCGGTGCCCGGACCAGATCTCGCTGCGCACCTCGGAGACGCGCTTCGCGGTCACATAGGTGTCGTCCGGGGCGGCGAAGATCGGGAACGGGGCCTGCGCCAGCAGTGAGTAGATGGTGGGGTCCGGGGCCAGGCCGCCGGTGAGGATCAGGGCCGAGGGCACCGGGAACTCCGGCGAGAACGAGGACGCCAGGCAGGCGACGAGCACGTCGGCGCGGTCACCGGGGACGATCACCAGCGCGCCGTCGTCGAGCACGTGCAGGAAGTTGGCCACGCTCATGGCCGCCACCTTGACCGAGCGGACGTCGCGTTCCAGGTCCGCGAGGCCGGCCACCTGGCCGACCCCCATGGCGGCCGCGACCTCGCCGGTGGTGGGCCGGGCGATCTCCTCCAGCTCGGGCAGGACGTACACGGGACGGCCGGAGGCGCCCGGGCGGACCGCGGCGGCGATGGCCTCCAGGTCCTCCGGATCGGCGCGGTTGACCATGATGGCCAGCAGTGTGCACCGCTCGGCGACGAGCTCCTTGCGGGCCACCTCGACGGCGTCGACCGTCTCCGCGACGGTGCGGCCCTTGGCACCGACGACGGCGACGACCGGGGCGGCGAGGTTGTTCGCCAGCCGGGCGTTGAGGTCGAACTCGACGGCGGCGTCCTGGCCGGTCAGGTCGGTGCCCTCGACGATCACCACGTCGCAGTGCCGGGCCATCTCGGCGAAGATCTCCACGCAACGGGAGTCGATCTCCTCGCGTTTGCCCTCGGCGAGGAGGCTGCGGACCTCGGGGAAGGTGAGCCCGCCGCGGCAGCGTTCGTCGTCGAGGTCGAACCGGGCCTTCATCAGCGCCACCATCGGGTCCGAGGTGACGTCGTGGCCGTTGACCACGGGTTTGAAGAAGCCGATCCGGTCCGCGTGCCGGTGCAGGGTGTCCGCCAGCCCGAGGGCTATGAGCGACTTCCCGGAGCCCGGGGTGGTCGCGCTGACGTAGATGCCTTTGGCCATGGTTCGCCCTTTGCTGTGAAGTGGTGCTGCTTCCCTCCCAGCCTACTTTCTCTGGCCGGGAGCCGGGGGCCGGGTGGCGCTTCGGGCGAGTTCCGCTTGGTTCCCGTTCGGTTTTCGGCCGCTTTCCGGCCCGTTTCCGCACCATTCGCCGTGTCCGCCGAGGGCTTCATATGCCCGCCAGCTCTTGACAGAGGAGGCCATAATGGGATTACCTAATGAACATTCGGTAAATAAAGCTGGAGGCAATGACGCATGGCTGGACTGACGGTTTCCGGTGACACCCACCCCATCCTTAAAGACGACTACGCGTCGGAGTGGATGGGCATCGAAGTAGTGGCGCTGGACGACGGACATGCAACGATCCGCATGCCGCTCCGGCAGGAAATGCTGAACGGCTTTGGCATGGCCCACGGCGGAATGATCTTCGCCTTCGGCGACACCGCCTTTGCGCTGGCCTGCAACCCGGCCAACCCGGACCCTGCGGACGAAGGCAACATCACCGTGGCGTCCGGCGTCGATATCAACTTCCTCAAGCCGGCGTTCCGCGGCCAGGTGCTGACCGCCGTCGCCAACCGCCGCGCCAGCACCGGACGCAGCGGCCTCTACGACATCCAGATCTACGCCGCCGATCCGGTCGCGGGCACCGCAGCGGACACAGCGCCCTCCCCCGCCGCCACGGCGCATGCCGCCACGGTTCCGGGCGAACTCCCCACCGACATCCTCCCGGGCGAACTCGTCGCCGAGTTCCGCGGCCGCAGCCGCACCATCTCCAAGAAATAGAAACAGGGAACCCCAGATGACCCAAGAAACTGTCGCACCCACCAGTGATGCTGTCCTGGACCGCGAAGAAACCATCTCCCGCGACGAGCTCGAGGCCTTGCAGCTGAGCCGCCTGCAGCACACCGTGGCCTACGCCTACGACCGTGTGCCCCTGTACAAGCGCAAGTTCGACGAGGCCGGCGTCCACCCCACGGACCTCCACGAGCTCTCCGACCTGGGCAAGTTCCCCTTCACCACCAAGGAAGACCTCCGCCTGGAGTACCCCTTCGGCATGTTCGCCGTCCCGCAGCACGAGGTGGCCCGCATCCACGCGAGCTCCGGCACCACCGGCCGCGCCACCGTCGTCGGCTACACCAAGAAGGACCTCGCCGACTGGGCCAAGCTCGTCGCACGCTCGCTGCGCGCCTCCGGCGTCCGGCCCGGCATGAAGGTCCACAACGCCTACGGCTACGGCCTGTTCACCGGCGGCATGGGCGCCCACGCCGGCGCCGAGGCCCTCGGCTGCACGGTCATCCCGATCTCGGGCGGCCAGACCGAACGCCAAATCACCCTCATCCAGGACTTCAAGCCCGACGCGATCCTGGCCACCCCGACCTACCTGCTGACCATCGCCGACGCGATGATGAAGCAGGGCATCGACCCGGCCTCCACCTCGCTCAAGTACGCCGTGCTAGGTGCCGAGCCGTGGACCGAGGAAATGCGCCGCGAGCTCGAAGTGACCATGAACATCAAGGCCTGCGACATCTACGGGCTCTCCGAGGTCATGGGCCCGGGCGTTGCCGGCGAGGCCGTGGAAACCCAGGACGGCAGCCACATCTGGGAGGACCACTTCCGCCCCGAAATCATCGACGCCTTCGACCCCTCCGTGGTGCTGGGCGACGGCGAACACGGCGAGCTGGTCTTCACCTCGCTCACCAAGGAAGCGCTGCCGATCATCCGGTACCGCACCAAGGACCTCACCCGCCTGCTGCCCGGCACGGCCCGCCCGGCGCACCGCCGCATGGGCCGCATCACCGGCCGCAGCGACGACATGATCATCCTGCGCGGCGTGAACTTGTTCCCCTCGCAGATCGAGGAGATCGCCCTGCGCGTCCCGGAGCTCAGCGCGCACTTCCAGCTCGTGCTCACCAGGCCTGAGGGCCACCGGATGGACCAGATGACCGTCAAGATTGAACGCCGCGAGTCCGTCACGATCGAGAGCGCCGCGGCCGCCGCCAAGGTCCTGCAGCAGCAGATCAAGATCCACGTCGGCTCCTCCTGCGCCGTCGACGTCGTCGAGCCCGGCTCCCTGGAGCGGTCCAGCGGCAAGCTCCGCCGGATCTACGACATGCGTCCCAAGGCCTGACCACATGAAGTCCAGCCCGCCGGCCGGCCCACCCGGACCGCCCCGGCGGGCTGACTGATCTCCTGATCGTGAGAAACTAGCGACTATGCCCACAACAGCAACCAACACCAAACGCGGCCGCCCCGGTTATGACCAGCAGTCGGTACTGGTGATCGCTGTGGACGTCTTCAACCGCCACGGCTACGACGCCACGTCCATGGGCATCCTCGCTGAAAACCTGGGCATCTCGAAGTCCGCCATCTACCACCACGTGCCGTCCAAGGGCGACCTCCTGAAGCTCGCGCTGGACCACGCCCTGGGTGGTCTCGAAGCCATCCTGGACCAGCCGCAGGCCCAGACCGGCTCCGCCGAGGCCCGGCTGGAGTTCGTCCTGCGCGAGACCATCTCGGTGCTGGTGGAGCGGCTTCCGTTTGTCACCCTGCTGCTGCGCCTGCGCGGCAACACCGAGATCGAACGCGACGCCATGGAACGCCGGCGCACCTTCGACCACAAGGTCGCGGCCCTGATTTCCGCCGCCCGCGACGAGGGATCCCTCCGCCAGGACATCGATCCCCGCACCGTCACCCGGCTGCTCTTCGGCACGATCAACTCCATCGTCGAGTGGTACAAACCCGGCGGCTCCCTCTCCCCCGAGAAGCTGGCCGACGACGTCATCACCATGGCCTTCCACGGCCTCCACGTCCCGCAGTAGTCCAGGGGCTGGCAGAGGGCCCGGCGACACCTCCGCCCAACTCACGGCCACCACACTGGTGAAGTCCGGTCCCCATTGACGGCGTCCGGCGCCGGGGCCACGCTGGGGGAATGGCCACGAGACTATCCACGGTGCTCCTGGGCGCCTTCCCCGAGCTGCGGTACGAACCCACAGGCAAAAGGGTCCGCGCGAGCCTCGACGGGACCGCCGTCGTCGACACCGTGCAGGCCTACCTGATCTGGGAACCGCGGCGGATCACCCCCATCTACGCCGTGCCGGAGCAGGAAATGCTGGCGGAGCTCACGTCACCGGCCCTTCCGGCGGCGTCGGTCGAGGAACACCCCGTCGCCATCCGGAAAGGCGCTGCCCCGACGTCGCTCGACCCCTCCACATCGTTTGGCAAGCACACCACCGCCGGCGGGGAGCTCGACGTCGTGACGGCAACGGCGACGGCTCCCCGGGCCGCCTTCCGCCCCGAGGACCCCGACCTGGCCGGCTACGTCATCCTGGATTTCAAGGCCTTCGACTGGCTCGAGGACGACGAGGAGATCATCGGCCACCCCCGTGATCCGTTCCACCGCGTGGACATCCGCGCGTCGTCCGTGGACGTCCAGGTTGCGCTCGACGGCGTGACGCTGGCCAGCACGAACAGCGCGCAGTTGCTCTACGAGACGCTTCTGCCGGTGCGCTACTACATGCCGCCGGCGGATGTGCGGCTGGACCTGCTGGAGGAGAGTCCAAAGCGGACGGTCTGCCCGTACAAGGGCCAGGCGAGCTACTGGAGCTACCCGGTTTCCGCCGAGGGCAGGAACCTCGCGTGGAGCTACGACCGGAGGTACCTCGACGCCGCCCAGATCCACGGGCTCATCAGCTTCTACAACGAGCGGGTGGACCTGACGGTCGACGGCGTGCTCCAGCCGCGCCCGGTGACGCCGTGGTCCCGCCCCAGCGGTCCGGGGACACCCTGACGGCTGCGGCGCGCGTCCGGCTTGAGCGGTCCGGGGGCGCTTTGACGGCCGCAGCGCGGATTTCGGCCTTTTTCCCGGTGGATCCGGGTCAATGTGCCCCCGGACGGCAGCCCGGAACTCCCCGCAGCACGGAAAAGCGCCCCGGCGCGGGCCGGGGCGCTATTCCTTGGGGCGCTATTCCGCAGAGTGCCTTCCTCAGAATTCAGGGCCGGTTAGAGCTGGTAATCCACCGGTGAGGTGAGGTTCTCGTGGACGCAGAGGATGTTGTGCTCGGTGTCCATGAACCAGGCGCACTTCTCGGAATCTGTTGTACAGATGTGGTTCTCTGTCTTGAGATCCGGCAGGTCATAGTCCTGGAACTGGACGCCCTTGGCTTCCATCTCCTGGACGGTCCGCTCGATCTCGGAGACTTCAAAGCTCAGGGCCGTGTGCTCGGAATGCTTTCCGTCCCTGACGGGCATCAACTGCAGCCCGGGGCCGCCTTCGCTGCCATATAGTTCGCTTCCGTCGTCTGCCTTGCCGCGGAGCGGGAGGCCCAGGGTTTCCGCATAGAAGCGGTGGGCGCGCTCTAGATCATCGACCGGCAGGACTGTTGTGGCTTTGTTCAAAACTAGGGTCATTTCGCCACCTCCTACGTTGAAAATTTTACGCCGGAGCGGGCCCGAAAGAGCCTGCCAATCTACGCGCCGAGGTGAGACTTCGCGCCCATGTCCAAGCGGACAATGGGCGCGTAATCTCACCTCGGCGGGAGCGTCGGCACCGGAACCGCCACACGTGCGGGAGCGTCGGGGGTGGTTATTTCTCCACGAGGGTGAGGACGTCGTAGGTGGCCACGATCTCGTCGTTCTGGTTGGTCAGGACGGCGTCCCAGGCCACCTCGCCGTATTCGTCGGTCTCCCGCGGGGTGATCTTCTTCGCGGTCAGGGTGACCCGGATGGAGTCGCCCGCGGCCACCGGAGTGATGAAGCGCAGGCTCTCCAGGCCGTAGTTGGCCAGCACGGGGCCCGGTGCGGGCTCCACGAACAGCCCGGCGCCCCAGGCCAGCAGCAGGTAGCCGTGCGCGACGATGCCCGGGAAGAACGGGTTCGCCTCGGCGGCCTCCTGGTTGGTGTGGGCGTAGAAGGTGTCGCCGGTGGTGTTGGCGAACTTCGTGATCTCGTCCAAGGTCACTTCGCGCAGCTCGGAGCGGATCGCGTCCCCGATGTGCAGGGTGCTCAGGTGCTTCCGGAACGGGTGCTGGCCCTCGGTCTCGAGCGTGAAGTTGCGGTCGGCGCCAGTGTGCCAGACTCCGGTGACCGCGGTCAGCATGTTCGGTGAGCCCTGGATGGCGGTGCGCTGCATGTGGTGCAGCACGGAGCGGATGCCGCCGAGCTCCTCGCCGCCGCCGGCGCGGCCCGGGCCGCCGTGGACCAGGTGCGGGACCGGCGAGCCGTGGCCGGTGGAGCTGCGGGCGTCCTCGCGGTTGAGCATGTGCACGCGGCCGTGGTGGGCGGCGATGCCGGTGACGAGTTCGCGGGCGACGTCGGGGTCGTTGGTGCAGACCGAGGCGACGAGCGAGCCGCCACCGCGGGCGGCGAGGCGGACGGCGTCGGCCAGGTCCGTGTAGCCGATCACCGAGGAGACCGGGCCGAAGGCTTCGAGCGAGTGGACCTCGTCGGCCTCCGGATCGGCCCAGCTCAGCAGCACCGGGGACATAAACGCGCCGTCGTCGACGACGCCGACCGTGCCGTCCGCGCTGGTGACCTTCGGCGAATCGAGCGTGCCGTACGCGAGTTCGCCGCCGGCGTCGAGCATGGACTGGACGGCTGCACGCACATCGGCGAGCTGCTCCAGGGACGCCAGAGCGCCCATGTTGACGCCCTCGGCGCGCGGGTCACCGAGGACCACGCGCTGCTGGATCCGCTCCCCGACGGCGGTGATGACGTCCTGCACGAGTTCCTGCGGCACGATGGCCCGGCGGATCGAGGTGCACTTCTGGCCGGCCTTGGCGGTCATCTCGGTGACGAGGGACTTGATGAAGGCGTCGAATTCCGGGGTGCCCTTGACGGCGTCCGGGCCCAGGATCGAGGCGTTCAGGGAGTCGGTTTCCGAGGTAAAGCGGACCCCGCCCTTGACCACGTTGACGTGGGACTTGAGCGTGTTGGCGGTCGACGCGGAGCCGGTGAAGGCCACGATGTCGCGGTAGTCGAGGTGGTCCAGCATGGTGCGGACCGAGCCGGAAATCAGCTGCAGGGACCCCTTGGGCAGGATGCCGGATTCGATCATTGCCCGGACCACGGCGGCGGTGACGTAGCCGGTGGGGGTGGCGGGCTTGACGATCGTGGGCACGCCGGCGATGAACGCGGGGGCCAGCTTCTCGAGCATGCCCCAGACCGGGAAGTTGAAGGCGTTGATCTGCACGGCGACGCCGGGGATGCGGGTGTAGATGTGCTCGCCGGCGAAGGAACCGTCCTTGGACAGCACCTCCATGGGCCCGTCCACGATCACCTGGGAGTTGGGCAGTTCGCGCCGGCCCTTGGAGCCGAAGGTGAAGAGCACGCCGATGCCGCCGTCGATGTCGACCATCGAGTCGATCTTGGTGGCGCCGGTCTGGGCGGAGAGCGCGTAGAACTCCTCGCGGCGGCCGTTCAGGTACTGCGCGAGCTCCTTGAGCTTGAGCGCGCGCTGGTGGAAGGTCAGTTTGCCGAGTTCCGCCTGGCCGGTGGTGCGTCCGTAATCCACGACGGCGGCGAGGTCGAGTCCCTCGGTACTCACCTTGGCGAGGAGTTCACCCGTGCTCGCGTCCAGGACGGAGGCGGCGCCGGCCGCGGAGCCGGCGGCGGGGGTCCACCAGGAATCCCTGATGAAGCTGGGAACGATCTCGACAGTGTCTACTGTGGGTTCCGGAGCAGTTGCAGTGGTGGTCATCGTTGACGGGTCCTTCCAACAGGGGCAAGATCAACACGGCCAGCATTACTGACCGTCCGTTCGGTAATATGTCTACAGTACATGAATGAGGCCTGCCGCACACTAGCTGCGGCGGCACTGACCCGCCGGGACCCCTGGATTTCCGGCCACAGAGGAGACGCTATGACGCTCGAGCCCCGCAGTACCGAGCTGTGGAAGATCACCCTCGGCGAGCTCGACGAGAAAATGGGCGTCAAGATCGTTGAGGAATCGGTCGAACGGGTCGTCGCCACCATGCCGGTGGAGGGCAACCGGCAGTCCTTCGGGCTGCTGCATGGCGGCGCCTCGCTGGCGGTCGGGGAGGCGGTGGGCTCCTGGGCCGCGGTCATCCACGCCAGCACCCTGGGCAAGACCGCCGTCGGCGTGGACGTCTCCGCCACCCACCACAAGTCCGCCCGCGAGGGGCTCATCACCATCACCGCGACCCCGATCCACCTCGGCGGCACTCTCACCACCCACGAGGTGCTGATCAGCAACGCCGCGGGCGAACGGCTCTGCACGCTGCGCATCACGAACCTGCTGCTGGACCGCAAGGGCTGACCGGGCGACGGCGGCGGACCGGGCTGAGGGGGCTGGGGCCGGGATGCAAAAGCAAAATCCCGCCGGCTGCATCCAAACAGCGCCCCCGGCCGGTAGTAACGGTGTAAGCAAATCACCGCCCGGATCCGGGCAACTCAACGAGGAGTTTGAAATGCGCAAAACCGTTTATGCCGCCGGGGCCGTGTCCATGGTGGCGGCACTCGCCTTCGCCGCCCCCGCCCAGGCCGGCGGGAAGGACGACGGCGGCAGGCACCACAGCGACGATGCCCTCCTGTCCGTCCTGCACGGCGTCCCTGGCCTGACCGTGGATGTGTGGGTGGACGGCAAGCTCACCCTGGACGACTTCGAGCCCGGCGATCTCGCGGGTCCGCTGGAGCTCAACGGCGGCAGCTACAAGATCGCGATCACGGCCTCCGACGCCACCAGCGCCGACAACCCGGTGATCGGCCCGGTCAAGGTCTACCTCAAGGAGGGCCGGAACTACACCGCCGTCGCGCACCTGGATGCCGACGGGGACCCCACCGCCACCCTGTTCAAGAACAGCACCCGGCCCAGTCCCAAGGGCGAGGGCAAGCTGACCGTCCGGCACGTAGCCGCGGCGCCCGCCGTCGACGTCCTTGCCGGCGACACCGCGGTGATCGAGAACCTGGAGAACCCCGAGCAGGAGGTGCTGACGCTGGAGGCCGGAACGGTGTCCGCGTCGGTTGCGGCCGCCGGCACCACCGAGGCCCTGATCGGCCCGGCGGATGTTCCGGTCGAGGAGGGCAAGAACACGATTGTGTACGCCTGGGGCAGCCTTGAGGACGACACGCTCGGCGTGGCGGTCCAGGTGGTCGACTCGGCCAAAGGGCGCGGCCACGACCGCCGCTGAGCCGCTGATGGCCGTTGATGGCCGTTGATGGCGCCCTTGAGCCGATAATGACCGCCGAGCCGTCGGCCCGGCCCTGACGAGCTGACCAGCAGCGCATCCCGCAGGGGTGCGCTGCTGGTCGTGTCTACACCCATCCCGCCGGTCACTGTAGGGCCGATGGACCCGGAAGGCCCCGGACCCGGACTGTTAGCTTGGAAGGGCTGATTCACCCGACACCGCTGGGTATAACCGGTCGCACCGGAAGGGATCCACCATGCTCTCAGACACCTCACTTCCCGTCATCAAGGCAACGCTGCCCGTCGTCGGCGAGCACATCGAGGAGATCGCCAAGCGCTTCTACAAACACATGTTCGAAGCGCGGCCGGACCTCCTGGACGGGCTCTTCAACCGGGGGAACCAGGCGGACGGCCGCCAGCAGCAGGCCCTCGCCGGGTCCATCGCGGCGTTCGCCGGCCTGCTCGTGGACAACGTGGACCAGATCCCGGACCACCTCCTCTCCCGCGTCGCGCACAAGCACGTCTCGCTGGGGCTGAGCCCGGACCAGTACCAGGTCGTCCACGACCACCTGATGTGGGCCATCGTGGATGTGCTGGGCGACGCCGTAACGCCCGACGTCGCCGCGGCCTGGGACGAGGTCTACTGGCTGATGGCGAACATGCTGATCAACAAGGAACGCGGGCTGTACAACGCGGTCCACCTCACCCCGGACACGATCTGGCGGACCTGGCGGGTGGTCGAGCGGATCCAGGAGACGGACGACGTGGTCCGGTTCGTCGTCGAGCGGGTCGACGAGCGCGAGGTCAAGCCGTCCCTGCCGGGGCAGTACGTCACGATCAAGATGCGCATGCACGACGGCGTCCACCAGCCCAGGCAGTACAGCCTGACGAAGGCCGACGACGGGCAGCACCGCCAGTTCGCGGTGAAGCGGGTCCACGGACTCGGGACCCCCGACGGCGAGATGTCCAACCTGCTGCACAACGAGGTCCAGGTGGGCGACGAGGTGGTCCTCTCGGCACCGTTCGGCGACGTGGTGATGGAGTACACGGACCGGCCCCTGGTGCTGGCCAGCGCGGGGATCGGGATCACCCCGATGGCCGGCATGCTCTCGCACCTCGTCAAGTCCGGCTCCCAGCGCCAGGTGATGCTGCTGCACGCCGATGACAGCGAGAAGTCCTTCCCGCTCCGGGGGCAGGTCCGGGAGGATCTGGCCGCCCTGCCGGACGGGACGCTGAAGACCTGGTTCCTGAACACCACCGTGGGCGGAACGGCGTCCGGATCCGAATTCTCCGGCTTTATGGACGTCGGAGCGGTGGACCTCCCCGACGACGCCGAGTACTACCTCTGCGGTCCCCTGCCGTTCCTGAAGTCCGTCCGCAGCGCGCTGGTGGCCGGCGGCGTTCCGGCCAAGGACATCCAGTACGAGGTGTTCGGCCCGGACCTCTGGCTGGCCGACTTCCAGTAGCGGCCGTCGTTAGCGGGCCGTCCGGCGTCGTGTGGCGGCCAAGAGGACGCCGCCCAGCAGGATCGCACCGCCGGCAAGTCCCGCCGTCGGGAGCAGGGAAGCGGCGCCGGTGTCCGGCAGCTGGCCGGAGGCGGCCGGAAGGACCGGGTTCACGGCCTCCGCAGGATCCGCCGGGGCCGCCGGTGCTGCCGGTGCCGCCGGTGCCGCCGGCGGGACAACGATCCCGGCCGGCACAACTGGCTCGACCGGGACCACAGGTTCTGTCGGCACGAAGGGCTCGACCGGCACAACAGGCTCCACCGGCACAACGGGCTCGACCGGCACAACAGGCTCCACCGGCACGACGGGCTCCACCGGCACAACGACCGGAGCCTCAATGGTGAAGGTCCGGCTGACCGAGGGGCTGTCGACCTTGCCCGGGGAGGTCTGGACGGCGCTGATGCTGAACCGGCCGGGTTCGGTGTCCTCGACGGGGATGGTCCATTGGCCGTCCGCCGCAACGACTGCTGAACCGGTGATGTCGCCGGTGAGCTTCACCGTGAGCCCGGGGGTTCCGGTGCCGTCGATGCGGGTAACGCTCTCCAGCGCCGCGCCCTCGGCCGGCGTGGTGATCTCCGGGGCGTCCAGGTCTGTGATCTCGACCGCCAGGGAAACTTTGCCGGAGCGGCTGAAGCCGTTCACCGTTTCCGCCGCGAATTTCAGCTTGCCGTTGCTCCCCGGTGCGGGGAAGGACCAGTTGCCGGCAGCGTCGACCGGCACGTCCAGCGTTTCTTGGTCAGCTGGCTCATCGAAGGTGATGCGGACCTGCGAGTTGGCGGCAACCGCCGACGCCGGGGCCGCGGGGACCCGGCCCGTGATGGGCTGGCCAGCCAGAACGGTCAGGTCTTCAGGTGCCGCGAGCTCCGGCTTGTTCAGGAACAGCTGGAGCTGCACGGGGGTCGGGAACTTGGTGAGGGCGTCCTCAAGGCTCGTGGCGATGGCGAAGTTCTCCCCGGACGTCTCGCCGGCCGAATGGGTGCCGACGGCGAAGTTGCCGCTGATCCAGGGTCCGCCGGAGTCTCCCCCGCGGGACTGGACGTTCCTGGACAGGAAACCGCGGAAGGCCCGGAGGTCCGCGGATGCGGTGGTTCGTCCGCCCACCACGTAGATGCCGGTTTCCTCCACCTGGCCGCAGGACCAACCCGCGGTCCGTCCGGAGCGGCACACTTCCTGGCCCTCGAACGGGGCCATCATTCCGATGATCTTCACGGCGGTGGCGCCCGGGTTCGCGGCGTCGGCCCAGGTGGTCGCGGCCGGCTGCAGGTTGATGCGGCCGTCGAGATCCTCGATGACGGCGATGTCGGTGCCCACGTTGCCAGGAATGTCTTCGGTGCCGGTGATCCAGGAGTTCAGCGGTCCGCCGAACTGGCTGAAGCCGAAACTGCCGAGCGGGGCGAGCATGCCCGCCCGGGGCGCCGACCCGCCCGCCGTGGCGGAGGTCGGCGGCTCAAGCTCCGCGATCAGTGCCGCGCCGTCCTCGGCGCAGTGCCCCGCCGTCAGCACCACCGGAAGTCCCGTCGCGCTGAACGCGCCAAAACCCGTCGAGCAGATGGTCCGCCGGTCTATGGCGATTCCCTCCCCGCCAAAAACATCCGCTTCGGTGGTGACCGGGGAGCCCAGCTCGAGCTGGACGTTGCCGTAGCGGGCCACGAAGTCAGCCGGGGAAATCTTCCCGGCTACTGCGGAAGTGGCCGCGGGCTCGGACGCCGTGGCAGTTTGCTCGGGTGCGGTTGCCGGGGCGGTCTGCTGGTCCGGGACCTGCGTCGGGCCGGCTTCGGCCGCGTTCGTGCCGCCGGTGCGGATGACGAAGTTGCCCCCGGAGTAGGCCACGGCCTGCAGTCCGGCCGGCCCGACGTCGCGGACATAGGCCTGAAACAGCTGCTCGGTGCTGGACGCGAGCAGCTCCGCAGGCGTTGGAACGGCGGAGGAGGCGGCCGACGGGGCGGCGGAGGAGGCGGCCGACGGGGCGGCGGAGGAGGCGGCCGACGGAACGGTGGAGGAGGCGGCCGGCGGGGCGTCCGAGGCCTCATCCGGGGCGTCCGACGGGACGGCCGAGGGCTCATCCGCCGGAGCAGCCGAGGAGTCAACGGCCGCGGTGGTGGGTGCCTCGACAGCCGGTGCGACGAGGACGAACACTGCCGCGCTTCCGGGCCCGTTCAGTTCATCCACCCGGGCCTGCAGTTCGGCGCCGCTGCCTTCGACGAGAATTTTGCCGTCCCGCAGGCTAATGCCCAGGTAGCCGGGAAGCTCCTGCAGGGACGGAAGGGTGTCGGCGGCGGTCCGGCCCAGCTGGCCCGCGGCGTTGAACTCCTCAAGCGTCATGCCGAGGTCGCGCCGGAGGGCTTCGGCCAGCCCGGCGTCGCTGATGTTCGGGGCCGCTGCCGGCACCGTCGCAGGAACCGGCCCACCCGTCGTCGGCCCATCCGGCGCCGCCACACTGGAGTCCGCCGCCGACGGCGACGCCGTCGAAACGGGTTCCGGTACCCCACCTTCGGCCAGCGCGGGCAGGGCGTGGAACGAGCCGGCGAGCGCGAGGGCGGCAGCCGCCACCGCCCGCACAGTCAGCTGAAACTTCGGTGTCATCACCCGGGTTACTCTAGCGCCCCAATTTGGCCAGAATGGCAGACACCTCCGGGTCCGTTACCCCATTGTGGCGAAGGAACTCCCCGGTCCTCACATGGCGCACAAACCGCAGCAGGCTTTCCCGCCGTGTTTCGAGCAGCGGCGCGAGGACCTCCTCGGGCAGATAGCGCTCGTGCGGATGCGGGACCGCCGACACCCGGTGGTGTTCGTTGATGCCCCGCACGGCCCGCTCGTAGCCCCGGGCAATGGCGTCCTCACCGGCCCCGGCGAGGTCCTGGAGCATCGCCGCGATCATCCCGCTGCGGTCCCGGCCGGCCGAGCAGTGGATCACGACGCCGCCGCGCGCCTGCGCCACGGCTTTGAAGACCCCGGCGAGCTTGTCCGGGAAGATCCGGGCATTGTCCGCGTACGACGCCGGATCGTTCAGGTACGGGACGCAGAGCTCACGGAATTCGCTGTTGCCGGGGTCCTCGGTGGGGGCGTGCACGACGTCGAACGCCGCCAGGGTCCCGGCGCTGACCCGGGGATCCGTCTCGCGTCGGCGGATCTCGTCCGGGTTGCGGAGGTCGATCACCGTCCGGATGCCGCCGTCGTACGCCTGCTGCCACCCGGCGTCGGTGAGCCACTCGCGGCGTCCCATCCGGAACACGCTGCCGGCGACGTGCCAGGCGTTGACCGCCCCGTCCCAGTCCATGGCTCCGGGCCGCGCACTCCCCCGAGCTGGGCCACCGGGCACGGCAGGAATCGTCATGCTGACAGCTAAGCACACGCGCCGGCGCCAATCCACGGGCAGAATTCTCCGAAAGTTCGCCCCGGCGGGGCCCTGGGGCATGGTGCCGGGTTCAGGCGCGCGAGTAAGGTGGCGGTGAACCCGGTAGCCGCCGGGCTCTTTTTTCAGCTCGCCGGCCGCCGGGACTGACTCCTCATCACGGCACGGGGCGCTGAACCAGCGTGCTACTGAGGGGAAACACCATGGGAACTCTGAAACTTCGACGCCGGCGAACGGCTTTGGGAGCCGGTCTCGCCACCCTGGCCATGGCGGCCGGACTGGCGGCGGTCCCGGCGCAGGCCGTGGACAAGACGACGTACGTGGCGCTCGGCGACTCCTACGCCGCCGGACAGGGCGCGGGACCGTACCTGGACAGCTGTTACCGCAGTGATAACACCTATTCCGAGCTCGCGGCCGACACCAAGGCCGTCAAGCTGGTCAAGAACGCGGCCTGCAGCGGCAAAACCACCCAGGAAGTCGTGAGCACCCAGCTGGGTCGGCTGAACAAAAGCACCGAGCTGGTGACCATCACGGCCGGCGGCAACAACCTCGGGTTCGGCGCTATCGTCACGGCCTGCGGCGCGGTCATGGTCAATCCCACCGAAGCGGCGGCCGCAGCGTGCGATAAAGCCAGCGCTGACGCGGCGGTCATGATCGGCAGCGGCCAGCTGGCCGCGGAGGTGGCCTCGATGATCCAGAGCGTGAAGGCCGCCGCGCCCAACGCCGAGATTGTCGTGACCGGCTACCCCTACCTCTACGATCCGGTACCCCTCAACACGGCCGATCCGATGTCCGTGTTCATCTCCCAGGCCACACAGCTCGCTGACGGGCTGAACGCCTCCATCGCCGGCGCCGCCCTGGCCACCGGTGCGGAGTACGTTGACGTCAGGGCCGTTTTCGCCGGCCACGGCATCAACTCGGCGACACTGGACCCGTGGATCAACCTCGACTACGCCAACCTGGGCAGTCCCGACAACTTCCACCCGAACGATGAAGGCTACAAGGCGTACTACGCGTCGATGAGCGCCGCCGGGGCCTACTCGGTTCGCTAAGGCACGCTGGTCCAGGCTGGCCGGGCTATTACCGCCGGGCCAGCCTGGACTCCAGGGCGTTCCGGACCATGGGCCACTCGTGTTCCAGGATGGAAAACACCACGGTGTCCCGCAGCGCGCCGTCACTGCTGCGGGTGTGGCTGCGGAGCACACCGTCCTGTTTGGCGCCCAGCCGCTCGATCGCCTCGCGGGACTGGTGGTTGAGCCAGTGCGTCCGGAACTCGACGGCGGGGCAGCCCAGCGTTTCGAAGGCGTGCCGCAGCAGCAGCAACTTGGAGTCCGGGTTGCTGCCGCTTCCGTGCGTGGACGCCGCATTCCAGGTCGAGCCGATCTCCACCCGGGGCGTGGCGGCGTCGATGTTCATGTAGGTCGTCATGCCGATCACGCGGCCCGGTCCGCCGGTCGCGGGGTCCATCAGGCGCGTCGTGAAGGGCAGCATGGAGCCGCTGTCCTGCAGGGCCAGCCGCCGCTCAATCTCCGCGGCCATCTGCTCCGGGCCGGGCACGGACGTGTACCAGAGGCGCCACAGTTCGCCGTCGCGGGCCGCCTCGACGAGGCCGTCGTGGTGGTCCGGACTCAGCGGCTCAAGGACGACGAATTTGCCGGTCAGGGTGATGGGGGCGATGGCGGGCCGGTCCAAGGAAGTCACCGCACCATCCTAGATGGCAGAGGTTCTGGTTAGGCTGGGGCCATGATCACAGTTACCGGCACCGTCCATACCGCCCTTGAGCCCGCCCGGGCCTTCGACTACCTGTCAGCGTTCGAGCACACCCCGGAGTGGGACCCCGGGACCCCCGTGGTGGACAAGCTCTCCGAGGGGCCGGTCGCCGTCGGGCACCGCTACCACGCGGAGGCAGAGTTCCGCGGCAAGCGCCAGGCGCTGACCTACGAGGTGACCGAGCTGACGGCTAACCGCATCACGCTGCGCGGCGAGAACAAATCAGTCATCTCCGTGGACACCATCGACGTGGCGCCGGCGGGGACGGGCTCCGAGGTGAAGTACACGGCGGAGTTCCAGCTCAAGGGCTTGCTCAAGGTCGCCGAGCCCTTCGTCCGGCCCGCGTTCCGCTCCCTGGCCGGCCCCGCCATGGACGGCATGAAGAAGACCCTCGACTCGCTGGCATCGCAGCAGCTGCGCGGTGGGGAATAGGAGCACACCATGACATCCCAGAATCCGGACCCCGCTGACAACAACCTCACCGGCCTTGAGCCGGGCGGCGGCGTTCCGCCCGGTGAGACACCACCGGGGGAAGGAACCTCGGTGGGACCGCAGGGACCGCGGATCCCCGAGGACCGCGGTTACGCGCAATACCTTTGGATCATCATGATCGCCGTGGTGGTGCTGTTCGTGCTGCTCTTCTTTGTCGGCTACATCGTCGGGATCCTCGACTGACCCCGCCGGACTCAATCGGTCCAGTCGAAGAAGCCCTTGCCGGACTTGCGTCCGAGTTCGCCGCGGGCCACCTTGTCGCGCAGGATCTGCGGCGGGGCGAAGCGCTCGCCCAGGGTGGAGGCGAGGTATTCGGCGATGCCGAGACGGACGTCCAGGCCCACGATGTCCGTGGTCCGCAGGGGTCCGGTGGGGTGCTTGTAGCCCAGGACCATGGCGTTGTCGATGTCCTCGGCGGACGCCACACCCTCCTCCACCATGCGCATCGCCTCGAGCGCAATCGCGACGCCCAGCCGTGAGGACGCGAAGCCGGGGGCATCATTGACGACGACGGCGGTCTTGCCCAGCACCTCGACCCAGCCGCGGGCCGCCTGGGCCAGCGGCTCGGAAGTGTGCTCGCCGAGGACGACCTCGATCAGGGTGGACGCCGGCACCGGGTTGAAAAAGTGCAGGCCCAGGAAGTTCTGCGGGCGCTGCAGCTCACGGGCCAGCGCGTTGACCGAGATGGAGGACGTGTTGGAGGCGAGGTAGGCGTCGTCGTCGAGCCGTTCCTCGATCCCGCGCAGCGAGGCGACCTTCAGGTCCCAGTCCTCCGGGACGGCCTCGATGACCAGCTGGCGGTCCTTGAAGTCGTCGTAGTCGACCGTGACCGCGAGCCGGGAGACCATCTCGTCGAGGTTGGCGTCGGTGGCGCCGCGCTCGATGCTCTTGGCCGCGGCGGATTCCACCCGCTCGCGGGCCGCCTCGGCCGCTTGCTCATCGCGCTCGACGACGAGGACGTTGGCGCCGTTGATCAGGAAGGCGTGCGCGATGCCGGCGCCCATCCGGCCGCCGCCCAGCACTCCAACAAAGTTGGGGAGGCTGCCGGCGGGAAGGTTCGCGGGAAGTACGGAGTTGCTCATCTTCAGTTCTTCTTCCGGTCTGGATCCTGCTCGGACTTCTTGGCTGACTTCTTTTCGGACTTTCGGTCGAGGAAAGCCTGCATGCGGTCGAACTTGGCCTGGGATTCGAAGAGGATCCCCTGGGCCAGCTGGTCGATCAGGGGGTGCGCCTCGGCGGGGGCGTGGAACACCGACTTGGTGATCCGGACCGCGAGGGGATCCTGCGCGGCGATCCGGTCGGCCAGGGCGTGGGCGGCCGCCATCAGCTCGGGGGCCTCGTGGATCTCGGTGATGAGGTTGACGGCGAGGGCCCGCTCGGCGCGCAGCACGGTGCCGGCGAGCAGGATTTCCTTGGCCACCGGCTCCCCCACGAGTTCCTTCAGCCGCCAGCTCGCCCCGGCGGCGGCGAGGATGCCCAGGCCGGTCTCCGGGTTGCCGATCCGCACCGAGGGTGTGCCGATCCGGAAGTCCGCGGCGTACGCCAGCTCGGCGCCGCCGCCCAGGCAGAAGCCGTCCAGGGCCGCGATGACGGGCATCGGCAGCTTCGCGATGCGCACGAAAATGGTGGAGTTGATGCCCTGCAGGGCGTCGTCGCGGCGGCGTTCGCGCAGCTGCCCGATGTCCGCCCCGGAGGCGAAGACGCCCTCCGTGCCGGCGATGATGAGCACCTTCGGGGTCTGCTCCAGCGCGGCGCAGACGGCGTGCAGCTCATCGACCATCTGCTGGTCGATCGCGTTGCGGACCTCGGGCCGGTTGAGGAGCACCACGAGCCGGTCCTCGCGCTCGTCGACCAGCAGGGTGCGGAAATCGTGCGGGTTCAGGCCCGTCGCGGCGGCGGCCACTACACCCGCTCCAGCAGCATCGCGGTGCCCTGGCCGACGCCGATGCACATGGTGGCGAGGCCGATCCGGGCGTCCTCGCGCTCCATCCGGCCCAGCAGGGTGATCGCGAGCCGGGAGCCGGACGACCCCAGCGGGTGCCCCAGGGAGATCGCGCCGCCGTCGCGGTTGACGATCTCGGGGTCCAGGCCGAGCCGGCGCATGGTGGCGAGCGACTGGGTGGCGAAGGCTTCGTTGAGTTCGACGGCGCCGAGGTCGCCGACGCTGAGGCCGGTCCGGGCGAGCACCTTCCGGGTGGCCGGGACGGGGCCGATGCCCATGATTTCGGGTTCGCAGCCGGCAGAGGCGCCGTCGATGATCCGGGCGCGCGGGGTGAGGCCGAGCCGTTCGATCGCGGCCTCGGAGGCGACGATGATGGCGGAGGCGCCGTCGTTGAGGGTCGAGGAGTTGCCGGCCGTGACGACCGAGCCGCCGGCGACGACGGGGCGGAGGGCCGCGAGGACGTCCATGGTGGTGCCGGCGCGCGGGCCCTCGTCGGTGTCGACGATCGTTTCGCCCTTGCGCCCCTTGACCGTGACCGGGACGATCTCGTCGGCGAAGCGGCCGGCGGCGATGGCCGCGAGGGAGCGCTCGTGCGAGCGGACGGCGAAGGCGTCGGCGTCCTCGCGGGTGATGCCGTCCACGCGGGCGACTTCCTCTGCCGTTTCCGGCATGGAGTAGGTCATCTTGCCGCCGCGGGAGAGCTCGCCCTTCCGGAACAGCGGGTTCACGAAGCGCCAGCCGATGGAGGTGTCGAAGATTTCGCCGGGTTTGGCGAAGGCCGTCCGGGGCTTCTCCTGGACCCAGGGGGCGCGGCTCATGGATTCCACACCGCCGGCGATCACGATGTCCGCGGCGCCGGACTTGATCATGTGGCTGGCCATGATGATGGCGCTCAGGCCGGAGGAGCAGAGCCGGTTCACGGTGATGCCGGGGATGTGCAGCGGCAGGCCGGCCAGGATGGTGGCCATCCGGGCGACGTTGCGGTTTTCCTCACCGGCGCCGTTGGCGTTGCCGAGGATGACCTCGTCGATGCTCTCGGGGTCCAGCCCGGCCCGGGCCACGGCCTCGCGGACCACCAGGGCGGCCAGGTCATCGGGGCGGACCGCGGAGAGTGCCCCGCCGTACCGGCCCACCGCAGTGCGGGCGCCGCCTACGAGAAATGCCTGTGGTCCTGCTGCTGCTGATGCCATGGGTACACCCTTCACGCGATAAACGTCTCTGTCATCGAATCTGCCATCGAAAGAACTCCTGGCGGCGGCGTCCGCGTTCGACCCCGGCGCGCCAATTTACTGACCGTTCGTTCTATAAAGATTACACGGCGCGGCAAGGGGGTCAATCAAACCCCCGCCGGATTACGCGGGAACTGACTCGGGAACTTACGCGACGACGACGCCGAGGTGGCTCGCCATGAGCGGGGCGAGCAGGCCGAGCTGGTAGTCGTCGATCACGAGGCCGGCGAGGCTTTCCAGCCCGCTGATGGTGCGGATGTCGGTGCCGCGGATGTCAAAGTCCTTGAGCCGGGCGCCCGCGACGTCGAGGGTGCCGATGGTGCAGTTCTTCAGCGCCACCCGGGTCGCGGCGCAGGAACCGAGGTCCAGTTCGGCGATGATGCAGTCGCTGATCTGCACGTCCGTGAGCTTGGAGCCGCGGAGATTCACGTAGTCGAGTTTGCCGCCGTCGATCCTCACGGACTGCCAGCCGCTTTCGTAGAGCTCCGCGGAACCCCAGCGCGGGTTGCCGATCTCGACGTCGCGCAGCGTGCTCCGGGCCGCCATGAACACGGGGGCGTACAGCTCCGCCAGAATGCAGTCACGGAAGGTGGCGCCGCGCAGCTGGGTCTCATTGAAGGACACGCCCTGGAAGTCGCACTCCGCGAAGTCGGTGCCTGCCAGTTCCAGCCCGTCGGCGGAGGCCCTGCTGTACCGGACGCCGTCGTACCTCTCGCCGGACTGGAACTCCGGGGACGGGTCGTCCCGCAGCTCGGCCAGCCGGACCGGGCTGAGCCGCGGCGCGGTGACCTTCGGCGCCTTGGCCGCGGTGCCCCTGGCCACTAGAGCGACTCGGCCTTCGCCGCGATTTCCGCCAGGTCCTTGGCGAGGGCCTTGCGGGTGATGCGCATGCCCAATTTTCCGAAGACGGCCATTGCCAGCGTGTGCATCCGGGAGGGATTCTGGAGCTCGGCGCCGAACGTCATGGTCAGGTCCGTGCCGCCGTCGCGATCGGCCAGCGTCATGCGCGAGGTGTAGTCCGCCCCGCCCTGCAGCGCTTTCACCGTGGTGCTCCGCGGCGGATCGGCCTGGGACACCCACATCTCCACGGTTTCCGACCGCCCCATCATTTTGCGGGTCTCCTTCCAGCGCGTGCCCTCGCCGTAGGGACCGTCGCTGAGCATCTGGATCGAGTCGATGCCGGAGAGGGTCGCGGCCGAACCGGGAATGTCGGAGATGACCGCCCAGACCTTATCGGCCGGGGCGTTGACGTGCTGGGTCAGGCTGATCTTGTGGTCCATGGCATCGAGCCTAGCCCGGCTCCGGCGCAGATATCATCCCGCGGCGCGGACACCCCCGTGATGCCCCCTTGATTTAGTGCGGCGCGGACACCCCCGCGATCCCCTCTTGATGCCCTCTTGATTTAGTAAGCATGCTTTGTGTTAGTGTGAAGGGACGTTGAATTTCAACCGGAAACGAAAGGTGTTTGCACCATGGGTATCGGAGACAAGATTCAGAACGAAGCAGAGCACCTCGGCGGCAAGGCCAAGGAAGCTACTGGCAATGCCACGAACAACGACCAGTTGCGCGCCGAGGGCCAGAAGGACCAGGTCGTCGCAGACGCCAAGAAGGTCGGCGAGAACACCAAGGACGCCTTCAAGAAGGATTAGTCCTCACAAAAAGCGGCGGCGGTCATTCCTTTGGGGGATGCCCGCCGCCGCTTTTGTATGCCCGGGGGTTGGTGCCGCGTGGGCGGCTGCGCGCCGGGGCACCGATTCGCCACGAACGGCCGCTAAAGCACCCCGAATAGCCGCCATTCCCGTCAGATGGGTGAGGCGTAGGCGCGACCACCGCCCCAGCGGGAAGCCCGACCCCATCGATTTGCCACGAATGGCGGCCACCCACCTGACCCGCGGCGCACCCCCACCCATTCGCCACAAATGGTCGCTAAACCGTCCCGAATAGCGACCATTCTCGTCAGATGGGTGAGGCGTGGGGGGCGACCACCCGCCCAGCAGGACGCCCGACACCGTCGATTTGCCACAAATGGCGGCTATCCCACCCTAGATAGCCGCCATTCCCGTCAGATGGGTGAGGCGTAGGCGCGACCACCGCCCCAGAGGGAAGCCCGATCCCATCGATTTGCCACAAATGGCGGCTAAACCACCCTGACCCGTGGCGCATTCTCACCCATTCGCCACAAATGGCCGCTAAACCGCCCCTAATAGCCGCCATTCTCGTCAGATGGGTGAGGCGTAGGCGCGACCACCGCCCAGCAGGACGCCCGACACCATCGATTTGCCACAAATGGCGGCTAAACCACCCTGACCCGCGGCGCACCCCACGCATTCGCCACGAATGGCGGCTAAACCGCCCCGGATAGCCGCCATTCCCGTCAGATGGGTGATGCGTAGGCGCAGGGCCCTTGCCCGCTACGTGGGCGCGGCCGAGCCCCCGCGGCCTTACGCGAGGCCCCCTGAATCAACAACGGGGGGTTAAGCCAACAACGGCGGGCCCCGCACTGGGGGCCCGCCGTCGTCGTCCGCTTAGATGGTGCCTGTAGCGGTTAGTTGAAGAGTGCGTTCTTCGGTTCGTTGTTCTTGACCTTCTGCCAGCCAAGCCACAGCAGGAGCGAGAAGAACGGGATGGTCGCCAGGGTCCATAGGCCCAGGTGGAAGACCTCGCCGGTCTTGCTGGTCATGGTGTCGAAGCCGATCAGCACCGTGATGAGCAGCAGGGCAATCAGGCCGGCCCAGCTGGCCCAGACTCCGCCGGGTGCGGGCAGGGATGAGACCTTGCCCTTGGTCTTGCGCAGCGCGATCTGGCTGGCGAAGATGGCGCCCCAGGTGAAGATCACGCCGATCGACGCGGAGTTCAGCGCCAGGTCGAAGGCGTGCGAGCCGCCGAGCCAGATGTTGAGGAGGATGCCGACGAGGTAGACGCCGCCGATGGCCAGGATGGCCGCGTACGGCACGTGGCTCTTGGACATCTTGGTCAGCCACTCGGGAGCATGTCCGTTGTTGGCCATGGTGCGGAAGACGCGGCCGATCGAGTACAGGCCCGAGTTGCAGGAGGACAGCGCGGCGGTGATGACGATCATGTTCATAACATCGCCCATCCAGCCGAGGCCCATCTGGCCGAACACGGTGACGAACGGCGAGGTGCCGGCGACGTACTGGTCCGAGGGCAGGAGCATGGCCAGCAGGGTCACGGAGCCGACGTAGAACACGATGATGCGGAAGACAACCGCGCGGATGGCCTTGGGCACTTCCTTGGCCGGATCCTGCATTTCGCCGGCGGTGATGCCGACGAGCTCAATGCCGTTGTAGGCGAAGATGACGGCGTTCAGGACCAGGATCATGACCAGGGCACCCTTGGGGAACATGCCCCCTTCAGCGGCGAAGAGGTTGTTGACCGAGGCGTTGCCGTCGCCGACCTGGGCGTTGGTGATGACCATGAAGGTGCCCACGGCCAGGAAGATGAGGATGGCGCCGACCTTGAGGCAGGAGGCCCAGAACTCGAATTCGCCGAACGCCTTGACGCTCATGAGGTTCACGCCCACGAGCAGCAGCAGTGCCGCGATCGCGGACAGCTCGACCGGCACATTGGGGAAGAAGAACTGGAAGTACAGTCCGATGGCGATGAGCTCGGCGATGCCGGTCATGGCCCAGTTGATGAAGTACATCCAGCCGGACACATAGGCGCCCTTTTTGCCGAACATTTCGCCGGCGTAGCTGACGAAGGAGCCGGAGGTCTGGCGGTACATGATGAGTTCGCCCAGGGCGCGCATCAGCAGGTAGGCGATGACGCCGGCGATGGCGTAGGAGAAGATGAGTGCGGGGCCGGTGGAGGCCAGTCGTCCGCCGGCACCCATGAAGAGGCCGACGCCGATGGCGCCGCCCATGGCGATCATGGTGACCTGGCGGCCGCTCAGGGATTTTGCGTAGCCCTCGGCGCTGAGGGTCGAGTCGACGACGGCGGGTTGCGCCGTGGTGCTCTTAAGTTCTGTGGGCGTAGGTGATGGCACAGCTGTTCCTTGTAGGTCGGGGTAGGGCCGGGAAGTGACCGTGGATTCAAGTACACAGAATTCGGCCCGGAGCCCCTTGTGGGGGCCCAGACATGTACCGAACCTCACAAGGGTCGAAGCTCGCGCGGCTCATCCATCGTACTAGCCTTTGCGGCCTGTTCGTGACGCGGGATACACCCTGCGGGTACTTTGGCCAATTTATGGTGCACCTTGGGCTAAGTTTCCGAATTATGTTCGATTTCAGCATGGCTAGTCCCGACCTACCCGTCAGTTAGGACGTTGCCAGGTTTTCCGCCGCCGAATTAGGCCGCCGTCAGGCCAGGGCGCCGTCCCGCATCGCATAGCGGAGCCAGGTCCCGGTCCCGGCGCCGTGCCCGGCGCGGTTCGCCGTGCGGTTCCCGGCGTTGTTTTCGCGGGCGCACCTATCGAACCATTCCCCCAGCGCGCGATCGTGGCTGACCATGACCAGCGTCCCGGCGAAGTCCGAGAGGGCCGACTCCAGCTGTTCCACCAGGACGGGGGCCAAGTGGTTGGTGGGCTCATCGACGAGCATTGTCCCGTAGCCGCCCAGCAGGAGCCGGGCCAGCGCCAGCCGGCGCTGTTGCCCTGCGGAGAGGCCTCCCACCGGGACGTGGAATTCGCTGGTCCGGAAGAGCCCGAGCCGCAGCAGCGCCTCCGCGTGCTCGTCGATGTTGCCGCCCAGGCCCGCGGCGAAAGCCGGCAGCAGACGCAGCCCCGGGCGCTGCGGGAGCTCCAACTCCTGCTGCAGGTAGCCGATCCGGCCATGCCTCACCACGGTGCCCTGCGCCGGTTCCAGCGTGCCCGCCAGGACGGAGAGCAGCGTGGACTTGCCGGCACCGTTGGGGCCGGTGATGAGGATCTTCTGGCCCGCCACCACCCGGATGTCCGTCGGTTCCAGCCGGCCGGGGACCGTCACGCCCCGGGCTTCCAGCGCCGGCCCCGCAGCAACGTCCGCCCGGAGGTCCGTCTCCAGCTTCAGCGGCACCGGCGGACGGTCGATGGGGTTTTCCTCCAGCCGGCGGAGGCGCTCCTGGGCATTGCGGACCTTGCTGGAGGCCGCCTTCTGCCAGGTGCCGGCCTTGAAGTCGAAGCCCATTTTGTCGTTGTCGCGCTGGCGGGCGTAGCCCATCTTCCCCGCGACCGTGTCCGCCTGGAGCCGTTCGGCCGCCATCGCGTCCAGCCACCCGGTGTACTGCTGCGCCCAGCGCTGGCGTTCGGCGGCCTTCTCGTGCAGGTAGCCTTCGTAGCCGTTGCCGTAGCGGTTGACCGTCCGGCGTTCGGCGTCCACTTCGATCACGGTGGAGGCGACTTTGCGCAGCAGGACGCGGTCGTGGGAGACCACCACGACGGTTCCGCGGTGCGCCGCGAGCCGCGCCTCCAGCCAGGCCGTCCCGCTGGCATCAAGGTGGTTGGTGGGTTCGTCCAGGAGGAGGATGTCCGCGGGGTCGGCCATCACGCAGGCCAGTGCCACGCGTTCCTGTTCTCCGCCGGAGAGCGAGCCCAGTGTCCTCATCCGGTCCAGCCCGCCCAGGCCCAGCCGGTCAAGCGCCGCTTCCACCCGGGATTCCGCGGCGTAGCCTTCCCTGAGCTGGTACTGGGTCTGCAGGTTGCCGTAGCGCTCCAGGTCGTCCGCCTCGGCGTCGGCGAGCCCGTCCTCCAGGCGGTCCAGCTCGGCCTCCAGTTCGCGGAGGGATCCCAGGGCGGCGTCGATCGCGTTGCTCACGGTGAACGCGTCCGGCAGGCCCAGGGTCTGGGCAAGGTAGCCGACGCGGCCCCGGCGGACGGCGGTGCCCTCGTCCGGGGTCTCGAGCCCGGCCAGGATCCGGAGCAGCGTGGATTTGCCCGCGCCGTTCTCGCCGACGATCGCCACATGTTCCCCGGCGGTGATGGCCAGTTCGACGTCGGCAAACAGCTGGCGGTCCCCGTAGCCGTGGGATACGCCCGAAAGGCGGAGATGTTCGCTCAAGGAGTCCTCGCAGGTAGGTGGCGAGCCGGCCCGGCGGCGGCTTGCGTCGTCAAGTATGACACCGCAGGCTGTGACTGACCCGGCTGCCGCCGTCGGGCGCGGGTCTAAGACTGACCCGACTGCCGCCAGGGGGCAGGTCTGAGACTGACCCGGCTGCCGCCGTCGGCAGCCGCTCGCGCGGGCGCTCGCACAGGGCGTGCGGCGGCGCGGCGCCGTCGGGTCAGCTGGGCCCTGTCAGGCGGCGAGCGCGGCCGCTTTCCGGCGCCGGGCCATCGCCAGCCGCGTGCCGATGAGCCCCTGCCGCGGGCTGAACAGGTAGACGGCGGCGAACGCGGCCCCCTGCGTCAGGACCACCATGGCGCCGGAGGCGGTGTCGAGGTAGTAGCTGAAGTAGATGCCGGCGATGGAGCACACCGCCGAAATGACCGGGGCGATCACGAGCATGCGGGAGAACCGGTCCGTCAGCAGGTAGGCCGTGGCCCCGGGAATGATCAGCATGGCCACCACCAGCACCACGCCCACGGTCTGCAGCGCCACCACGGACGTCAGCGCCAGCAGGCCGAGCAGCAGGGCCCCGAGGCGCTTCGGGGACAGCCCGATCGCGTGGGCGTGCGTGGGGTCGAAGGCGTAGAGCGTCAGGTCCCGGCGCTTGAGGACCAGGATCGCGAACGTGACAACACCCAGCACCAGGACCTGGATGAGGTCCGGGACGCTGACGCCGAGCAGGTTGCCGAAGATGATGTGGTTGAGGTCCGTCTGGCTGGGCGTGACCGAGATAAGCACCAGGCCGAGCGCGAACAGGGAGGTGAACACGATCCCGATCGCCGCGTCCTCCTTCACCCGGCTCGTGTTGCGGACCACCCCGATCAGGGTCACCGCGATCAGCGCGAACACCAGTGCGCCCAGCGCGAAGGGGGCCCCGACGATGTAGGCGAGCACCACCCCGGGCAGCACGGCGTGGGAGACCGCGTCGCCCATCAGTGACCAGCCGATCAGCACCAGCCAGCAGCTCAGCACCGCGCAGACGATGGCTGCGAGCGCCGTGGTGACGATGGCACGGACCATGAAGTCATAGCTCAGCGGTTCCAGCAGGAGGTCGAAGAAATCCATGGCTCAGTTCCTGCCCGGCTGGTTGGCGACGTCCGGCTGGTTGGCGACGTCCGGCTGCTCGGGAAGGTCGCGGTTGAGGACGTCGAGGCCGAAGGCCATGGCCAGGTGCTCCGGCTGCAGCACCACCTCGGGCGGGCCGTGCATCAGGACCTTGCGCATCAGCAGCACGGCCTCGTCGCAGAGCTGGGGCAGCGCGTGCAGGTCATGGGTCGAGATGAGGATGGTGCAGCCGTCCGCGGCAAGTTCCTTCAGCAGGCGCGTCATCGTCGCCTCGGAGCGCTTGTCCACCCCGGCGAAGGGCTCGTCCAGGAGCATCATGGTGGCGCCCTGGGCGATCCCGCGGGCCACGAAGGCGCGCTTCTTCTGCCCGCCGGAGAGCTGGCCGATCTGCCGGCCGGCGAACTCGGAGAGTTCCACCCGGTCCAGGGCGAGGTCGACGGCGTCGCGGTCCGCCTTGGACGCACGGCGGGTGAAGCCCTGGTGCCCGTAGCGGCCCATCATCACCACGTCGCGCACGGACAGCGGGAACTGCCAGTCCACGTCCTCGCTCTGCGGGACGTAGCCGATGCCGCCCTTCTTCCGCGCCTTGGCCGGTGATTCGCCGTTGATCAGGACGCGGCCGGCGTCGGGCTTGACCATGCCCATGATCGCCTTGAACAGCGTGGACTTGCCGGAGCCGTTCATGCCCACCAGCCCGCAGATCCGGGCCGCCTCCACGGTGAGCGAGGCGGCGTCGAGCGCCAGGACCTCCCCGTAGTGGACGGTGACGTTTTCCACCAGAATGGCCGGATTGCTCATGATGCCGCTCCCGTCAGGCCTTCGGTGATGAGCTTGGAATCGTGCCGGATCAGGTCCAGGTACGTGGGCACGGGGCCGTCCGCTTCGGATAGCGAGTCCACGTACAGCACCCCGCCGAAAGTGGAGCCGGTCGCCCCGACCACCTGGCGCATCGGGGCGTCCGAGACCGTGGATTCGCAGAAGACCGCCGGGACCTTGTTGGCCTTGACGAATTCGATGGCCTTGGTGATCTGCTGCGGGGTGGCCTGCTGCTCGGCGTTGACGGCCCAGATGTAGACCTCGCGGAGGCCGGCGTCGCGCGCCAGGTACGAGAAGGCGCCCTCGCACGTCACCAGCGCCCGCTGCGCCTCGGGGACGGCGGCGATCTTCTGGACCATTTCATCCTGCACGGACTGCAGCTGGGCCTTGTACGCCGCACCGTTCGCCTCGAAGGCCGCCGCGTTCTCCGGATCCAGCTTCGAGAACGCCTTCACCATGTTGTCCACGTAGATCTGGACGTTGACCGGCGACATCCAGGCGTGCGGGTTCGGTTTGCCCTGGTAGGAGTCCTCACCGATGGAGAGCACCTCCACGCCCTCGCTCACCACGGCGTGCGGAACGTCCAGACCCTCCACAAACTGGGCGAACCAGGCTTCCAGGTTCAGCCCGTTGTCCAGGATCAGGTCGGCCTTGGACGCCTTGCGGATGTCACCGGGCGTGGGCTCGTAGCCGTGGATTTCGGCGCCGGCCTTGGTGATGGATTCGACCTGCAGCTTGTCCCCCGCCACGTTCTGCGCGACGTCGGCCAGCACGGTGAAGGTGGTCAGCACCACGGGCTTCTCGTCCGCGGAGCCCGGCCCCTGCCCCGGGATGGCAGCCCCGCAGGCAGCCAGGGACAGTCCGAGCAGAACGGCGGCGACGGCGGCTCCGGCAGTACGACGGCGACGTGTTCGGCCGACAACTTTGGCGGACCGAAACAAATTATTAGGCATACCGAATATTATACGGGACCCGGCCGTCCGGCCGCGGCGCTAGGCTGGTGACATGGGCACTGTTCTCCGCACACCACCGGCACCGCGGCCGGAACTTTACCGGTTCTCGCGGCTCGATTACATCACCGCGGGCCTGTACGTGGCGGTGGCCGCGTTCTTCGCCGTGGCCGGCGGACTGCTGGTCCCGCTGCTGCTCGAACTGTCCCCGAACCCGGCGGTCGCGACCTACGGCGTCAACCTGGTCTTCTACGGCATCATCGGCATCCTGGCCCTGGCCGCCGCCCGGCACGTCGCCGCCCGGGACCTCAGGGTGCTCGCCACCAGGCCCTGGTTCACCGTGCTGATGGTCCCCGTCGCCGTCGTGGCCATGATGATCCTCACCGCGGTCCTGGTCGCCATCACCGGGCCGCCGGCGACCTCCGCCAACCAGGCCGGCCTGCAGGCGCTGATGCAGCAGGTGCCGGCCTGGCTGATGGTGCCGCTGCTGGTGATTGTGGGGCCCTTCGTGGAGGAGTACATCTTCCGCCACCTGCTGATCGGCAAACTCAGCCGGCGGGTCAACATCTGGCTGTGCTGCTCACTGTCCGTGGTGCTGTTCGCGGCCCTGCACATCGTGGGCCAGGAGGACCTGAGCCTGCCGGTGCTGATGCCGTACCTCGCCATGGGCGCCGTGCTGGTGTTCGTCTACGTCTGGACCGGCAGGAACGTTATGTTCGCCTACTTCGTCCACGCCTCCAAGAACCTGCTGGCGGTCATCTTCATCTACGCCATCCCGCCGGAACTGATGGAGCAGCTCCAGCAGATGCAGGGCTGACCCAGGGGCGGGAAGTTCCGTGGGGACCTTCCGCGGCGCGCGCCGACGTCGTAGTTTCTATCCATGACACTGAACATCCAGATCGCCGTCGACTGCCGGGACCCGCATGCGCTTGCCGACTGGTGGGCCGAAACCCTCGAGTGGGCCGTGGAGCCGCAGGACGAGTCCTTCATCCGTTCGATGATCGCGCAGGGCTTCGCCACGGAGGCAGAAACCACGACGCACCACGGCAGGCTCGTCTGGGGCGCCGGGGCCGCCATCCGCCCGCCCGAGGAACTCGACGCCACGCCGCCCGCCCGCCGCATCCTCTTCCAGACGGTCCCGGAGGAAAAGACCATCAAGAACCGGATCCACTGGGACGTCAACCTGGCCGGCGCGGACAAGGACGCGGCGCGCGCCGCCCTCGAGGCCCGCGGCGCCACGTTCCTCTGGACCGCCAGCCAGGGCCCGCATTCCTGGCACACCATGGCGGACCCGGAAGGCAACGAGTTCTGCATCAGCTGAGGCGATTACTAGACTCGGTCTGTGAGCAACGAAATCCCCGCCAAGGTGTCCGACGTCTTTGACCCCACCCGCTGGCGCACAGTGTCCGGCTTCGACGACTTCCAGGACATGACCTACCACCGGCAGGTGGAGCGTTCCGAGGACGGCAGCGTGGTCAAAGACCTCCCGACCGTCCGCATCGCATTCAACCGGCCCGAGGTGCGCAACGCCTTCCGCCCCGGCACCGTGGACGAGCTGTACCGCGCCATGGACCACGCCCGGATGAGCCCGGACGTGGCCACCGTGCTGCTCACCGGCAACGGCCCCTCCGCCAAGGACGGCGGCCACTCGTTCTGCTCCGGCGGGGACCAGCGGATCCGCGGCCGCGACGGGTACCGGTATGCAGAAGGGGAGACGAAAGAAAGCATCGACCCAGCCCGCGCCGGCCGGCTCCACATCCTGGAAGTCCAGCGGCTGATGCGCACCATGCCCAAGGTGGTTATCGCCGTCGTGAACGGCTGGGCCGCCGGCGGCGGGCACTCGCTGCACGTCGTCTCGGACCTGACCATCGCGTCCCGCCAGCACGGCAAGTTCAAGCAGACCGACGCCACGGTCGGCAGCTTCGACGCCGGCTATGGCTCCGCGCTGCTGGCCCGCCAGATCGGCCAGAAGGCAGCCCGCGAGATCTTCTTCCTGGCCCGCGAATATTCCGCCGAGGACATGGTCCGGATGGGGGCCGTGAACGAGGCCGTGGACCACGCCCGGCTCGAGGACGTGGCGCTGGAATACGCCGCCGACATCGCCCGGCAGTCCCCGCAGGCCCTCCGGATGCTCAAGTTCGCCTTCAACCTCGCCGACGACGGCCTGGCCGGCCAGCAGGTCTTCGCCGGCGAGGCCACCCGGCTGGCATACATGACGGACGAGGCCGTGGAGGGCAAGGAAGCCTTCCTGGAGAAGCGCGATCCGGACTGGTCCAGCTTCCCGTACTACTTCTAAGGCGGCCCTCATGACTTCCGGAGCAGCGACTTCCCAGCCCCCGAACATCGAGCCCGCGCTCAAGGCCCTGGCGGATGCCCTCCACGGTGAGGGCCCCGCCGTCGAACTCTCCGCCGACGAGGACGGGAACGTGGTGGTTACCGCCGTGGACACGCCGGGCTATGAGGACGCCGCCGTGGTGGTCCGGACCTCCGGCTCCACCGGCACGTCCAAGGCGACGGTCCTGACCGTGGATGCGCTGGCGGCGTCCTCGGTGGCGACGGCGTTCGCGCTCAAGGGCGAGGGCCAGTGGCTGCTCGCGCTGCCCGTGCAGTATGTCGCCGGCGTCCAGGTCCTGGTGCGCTCGCTGTTCGCCGGCACCCGGCCGTGGGCGATGGACATGTCCAGCGGATTCACCCCGGAGGCGTTCACCGCCGCGGCCCTGGAGCTCACGGACAAGATCCGCTTCACGTCGCTGGTGCCCACCCAGCTGCAGCGGCTGCTGGACGCGCCGGCGGCCGACACGCTGGCCGTGCTGCGCCGCTTCAACGGCATCCTGCTCGGCGGCGGCCCCGCCTCGCCCGAACTGCTCGCCGCGGCGCGGGACGCCGGCGCCCGCGTGATCACCACCTATGGCTCGGCCGAGACCTGCGGCGGCTGCGTGTACGACGGGTTCCCGCTCGAGGACGTGCTGGCCCGGGTGGAGGGCGACGGCCGGATCCTGCTCGGCGGCGCCACCCTCGCGGCCGGCTACCTCGGCGACCCCGGGCTCACCGCCGGCGCCTTCTTCGAGGAGGATGGCGTCCGCTGGTACCGCACCAGCGACCTCGGCACCATCGACGCCACCGGGAAGCTGACCGTGCTGGGCAGGGCCGACGACGTCGTCATCACCGGCGGCGTGAAGGTCTCCGCCGCGCACGTGCAGGCGGAGCTGGAGAAGCTCGACGGCGTGCGGGCCGCCTTTGTCGCCGGGGTCCCCTCGGCCGAATGGGGCCAGGCCCTCGCCGCCTACGTGGCGCTCGCCGACAGCTCCCCGGACAGCCTCCGGGACTTCACCGCGGGCGCGGCCTGGGCGCCGGCGCTGGGCACGCTGGCCCCGAAGACCGTGCTGGCCGCCGGTGACCTGCTGATGCTGCCGAACGGGAAACCGGACCGCCTGGCGATGACGGTTCGGCTCACCGAGCTGCATCAGGGAAAATAGACAGTCCGGGCACTCCCGGTTTCGCTAAACCAACACGAGGTACTGACCGTGGCAACAGCCGCTCAATGGATCCAAGGCGCCCGACTGCGCACCCTGCCGGCCGCGATCGCGCCTGTCCTGATCGGCACCGCGGCCGCGTACGAGCTGGACGCCTTCCTGCCGCTCCACGCCGTGCTGGCCGCGCTGGTGGCCCTGCTGCTGCAGGTCGGCGTGAACTACGCCAACGACTACTCCGACGGCATCCGCGGCACCGACGAGGACCGGGTGGGCCCGCTCCGGCTGGTGGGCTCCGGCGCCGCGAAGCCCGAGCACGTCAAGTACGCCGCGTTTGCCGCGTTCGGGCTGGCGATGGTGTTCGGCCTGGCCCTGGTCATCCTCTCGCAGACCTGGTGGCTGATCCTGGTGGGCCTGGGCTGCGTCCTCGCGGCCTGGGGCTACACGGGCGGGAAGAACCCCTACGGCTACATGGGCCTGGGCGATTTGTTCGTCTTTGTGTTCTTCGGTCTGGTCGCCACGCTCGGCACCACCTACACGCAGGCCGGCCAGATCAGCCTCCCGGCCGTCATCGGCGCCATCGGCACCGGCCTGATCGCCTGCGCGCTGCTCATGGCCAACAACGTCCGCGACATCCCCACCGACCGGAAGGCCGGGAAGAAGACGCTGGCCGTGCGGCTCGGCGACAAGCATGCCCGGGAAGCCTACGTGCTGATGCTCGCCGTCGCGATCCTGCTGCCGATTGTGCTGGCTCCGACCCGGCCGTGGATGCTGATTGTGCTGCTGCTGATCCCGGCCAGCCTGATGCCGTCCTGGCTGATGATCTCCGGGCGGCGCCGCAAGAGCCTGATTCCGGTGCTCAAGCAGACGGGGCTGATCAACCTCGGCTACGCGGTGCTGTTCTCACTGGGCCTGGTCCTGAGCCACGGGTTCTAGGGGCGCAAATACGCGTTGCCTCCCAGGGGGACCGTGTGACAGCCTCGAAGTGATCCCGTCGCCGGGACGACGACGGGCGGCACAGGAAAGAGCACGGCATGGGACTCATCCATATCGACCTGTTCACCACGCTCGACGGCGTCGCGCAGGCACCCGGCGGGCCGACCGAGGACACTGACGGCGGCTTCGCGTTTGGCGGCTGGCAGGCGCCGCTCCTGGACGAGGTCGTCGGCGGGCAGATCGACTCCGGGATGGCCGGGATGGACGCGCTGCTGTTGGGCCGCCGGACCTACGACATTTTCGCCGGGTACTGGCCGAACGCGCACGGGGACATCGCGCGGCTGTTCAACCGCCTCCCCAAATATGTGGCCTCGCACCAGACGCCGGCCCTCGAGTGGGCCAACTCCACGCTGCTCGGTCCTGATGTCGTGGCCGCCGTGCGGGAACTGCGCGACCGGCACGAGAACATCCACGTCATCGGCAGCCTCAACTTCGTGCAGACCCTGTTCGCCGAGCGGCTCTTCGACCGGCTCAACCTCTGGGTGTACCCGATCCTCCTCGGCGGCGGAAAGAAGGTCTTCGCCGGCGGGGTGGTGCCGACGAACCTCAGGCTCATCGAACCGGTCGTCGCCTCACCGAAGGGTGCGGTGCTGCAGCGCTACGCGCTCGCCGAGGGCACGCCCGGAGTCGGCGACATGTCCGCCGTCGACCAGGGGAGCTAGGGGCAGGGGCCGCAGTTCGGTGGTTGCTACTTGTCCGGCGGTCACGCGTGCGGAGGGGAGCTAGGCGTCCTTCGGGCGGTTGTCCTTGTTGACGGTAATGTCCGGGTGCGCGTCGACCAGGCGGTCCTCGGCGTCGGCGTCGTCCATTTCCCCGGCGCTGCGCAGCGGCTTGGCCTTGCCGGAGAATCGCTGGTGGAGCGAGGCGGCGGCGGCGTTGCGCTGCTCCTGGAAGAAGAGGAAGCTGATCGCGAAGGCCATCATTCCCGCGCAAAGGACGGCCAGGAGCCATCCGAGCTCGAGGTAAACGAACAGTGCGAACAACGGCACGAAGAGCGCCAGCCGGATCAGGGAGTATTTCAGGAAAGCCACGCTCCCAGTTTAGCCGCCGGCGGCACCCCGGCCCACCGGGGCCGTGCTCCGGCGCTTCCGCCGGGGCACGCGCGGCACTGGAGCTTGGGCCGCGACCGGGTTCGTCAGGGTTGCCTTGGAGTTCCCCCAGAGCCATCGATCAGTAGAAGCCGGACACTCCCCCGGAGGCTAGACTAATTACATGCTCCGAGTAGTGGTTGTTGTCGCCGTTCTGGTCGTGTTTGTCTACGGACTCGTCGACGTGATCCGCACTGATCCTCGCCAGACCAAAGGCATCTCGAAGCCGGCCTGGATTGTGGTGCAGATCGTCCTTCCGGTGATCGGCGCCATCCTGTGGTTCCTGATTGGCCGGCCGCGCGGGACCGCACCGGTACGCACCAATTACAGCCACCCCATCGCGCCCGACGACGACCCGGACTTCCTGCGCAACCTCGAACTCCGCCGCCGCAAGCAGGCCGAAGCCGACCGGCTCAAGAAGCTCAAGGACGAGCTGGACGCCAAGGAGCGCAAGGCCGCCGACGACAAGGGCAACCAGGACACCGACGACACCGAGTCCGGCGACGCCCGCGGCAGCGGCGACACGCAGGGCACCGACGAGGTCAAGTAGTACCGGTCCGCCCCTGCGCCACTCCGGGAACTTTTCGGGAAGAGTGGCGATTTATCACGGCCTCCACTGGACGTCGTCGTTCCGCCGGAAGGCTGAACCGCCCCGCGAGCCCGGATCGATATAGTTGCGGCATGCCCGACCTGATCGCACCCACCGAACGGCTGCATAATGCCTGGCTCCAGGCACATGCCGAGTGGGGCGACGGCCTCCATGAGGATGGGTTCGGTCTGTTGCCGACCGATGAGGTCATCTCAGAAGCCGGGTTCGCCGTTTGGCTGGCGCGGGTGGCCGAAGACTCCACACATTGCACCTACCGGTGGATCATCGAAGGCAACCGCGTGCTTGGCGGGATCGCACTGCGGTACGAGTTCAGCGACTTCGTGCAGCGGGCCGGGCACATCGGCTACGGTATCCGTCCCTCCGCGCGCCGACGCGGGCTGGCCACTTGGGCTCTCGGTCGGATGGTGAACGAGGCGCGGGTGCGCGGCATGGACCGGCTGCTCCTTGTCTGCGAGGCAGGCAATGGGGCCTCCGCAAAGACGATCGAGCGGCAAGGCGGCATCCTCGAGGATCATGGCGACGGCGACAACGGCGCCGCGTGGCGCTACTGGATCTGCACCACTGAGCCGGGCAAATAATTCGCTGGCAGCCCCGTGCCTCGCGAACACCTCGACCGCCGCGTTGATCCGGCACCCGACTCTTCTGCTTTGCCTTTAGTGCTTGCGATCTACTACCGCGCGGAATACCGTCTCGACCAGCGGTGCGAACCACAAGCGGGAGGCGTTTCATGCTGAAGCAGGTCGCTGAGGGCGTTCTCGTTCACGAGAGCGAGTTCATCCAGAGCAACTCCATTGTCGTGCAGGGCCGGACCGGTGTGTTGCTCATCGACCCAGGTATAACGAGCGGCGAAATGGCCGACCTCGCGAACGACCTTGGCGAGTTGGGCCAGCCGGTCGTGGCAGGATTCTCGACGCATCCTGACTGGGACCACGTGCTCTGGCACGCGGCCTTCGGCGACGTGCCCCGGTTCGGTACAGCCCGCTGCGCGGCCTCCACCCACGATCTGCTGTCGCACACGGACTGGAAGGCCCGCATAGCCGGGGTGCTCCCGCCGGAGTTCGCCGAGGAGATCCCGATGGATCTGCTCGGTCTCATTACCGAGCTGCCCGACGACGCCGCGCAGATTCCCTGGGATGGCCCGAAAGTCCGGATCATCGAGCATCAGGCCCATGCCCCCGGCCACGCGGCGCTGCTGATCGAGGACCGCGGTGTCCTCGTCGCCGGCGACATGCTCTCCGACATCCTGATGCCGTTCCTCGATCTCGAGGCCGCGAATCCGATCGAGGACTACCTCGCCGCGCTGCTGCTGTTCGACGGCGTGGCCGACGATGTTGTTGCCGTCATCCCCGGCCACGGCTCAGTCGGCGGGGCTGAGCAGCTACGAGCACGGATCAAACAGGATCGCGCGTACGCGGAGGCCCTGCGCGACGGCGGTGTTCCCGACGACGCGCGGGTCGGCCCATCGGCTCCGCTGGATTGGCTGCCCGACGTGCACAGATGGCAAGTACAGCGGCTCGCCCAAAGAGAGCATGAAGAGACGCCGGAATAGCTTCCCCCTTGAGGACACAGCACCCCAAGACCACTTCTCCTCCACACTGTGGATAACCTCCGAGCCGCTGCCTGACGGGAGCAGAATGCTCGTATGCACCTGCCCAGCGAGCTTCCCCCGCAGCTTCGAAACCAGCCTTTCACCGTGGCCGAGGCCCGTGCCGCGGGGCTGAGCCGGAGACGGACCCGGGCTCGCGATCTCGTCAAGCCCTGCCACGGAGTGCGCGCCTCGGCGACCACCGAGAACAGTCTGCTGGAACGTTTGCGCGCCCTGACCGCCGTGACCGGCGCTGTTGTGAGTCACCTGTCCGCGGCAGTGCTGTGGGGCTTCCCCCTGCCGCTTGCACTAGCGAACCTGGATGTGGTCCATCTGACGGGCGTTCCGGGCAGGCGGGCCGTGCGATACAAGAATGTCGTGGGCCACCAGCAGTCACTGGAACCGGACGAGATCGTGGCCGGGGCCTGGGTGAGCTGCACGTCCCCGCTGCGGACGTGGTTCGACCTCGCCGTCTTACTGAGCCTCGATGATTTGGTGATTGCCGGCGACTTTCTGCTGCGCCGGCGGAACCCGCCGACCACCGTCGATGCCCTGGATGCATTCCTTGCCGGGAAACAGGGCAGGACAGGCTACCGGCGTGCCATGCGTGCCCGGGCTTTGCTTCGGGCCAACACGGACTCCCCTAAAGAGACCGAGCTCCGGCTGCTCTTGATTCGCCATGGCCTGCCGGAGCCCGGAATCAACGTCCCGATTTTCGACGAGACCGGCGTGTGGATCCAGGACCCGGATCTGTCCTATGAGCGGGAGAAGATCGCGATCCAGTACGACGGCGCGCATCACGCCAATCCGGCGCAACGTCGCAGCGACATCTTTCGAGATGAGAACGCCAGGGATGGCGGATGGCGCGTTGTCGTGTTGACGCAGACAGACTTGGAACCGCTGGCACCCGGCATGGATCCGACTGCCGTGACCCGCGTGCGGGCGGCGCTCACGGAGCGCGGCTGGACCCCCGGACCGGGCAGGAGTCCAAAGCGGGCCGCCCCCCGCCTGCGATCTGACACGAATGGTCGCTAAGAGTGCTGGTATGGCGACCATTTGTGGCAAATCGATGAAGAGCACTGGCACACCCGTCACCCATCTGACACGAATGGCCGCCACGCAGGGCGCCGGCCCCATCCATCTGACACGAATGGCTGCCACGAGGGTCGGAATAGCAGCCACTTGTGGCGAACCGATGAAGAGCACTGGCACACCCGTCATCCATCTGACGCAAATGGCCGCCACGCATGACGCCAGCCCCACCCATCTGACACGAATGGCCGCTACGAGGGTCGGAATAGCAGCCATTCGTGGCGAACCGATGAAAAGCACCGGCACACCGGCCACCCATCTGACACGAATGGCCGCAAAGCGGGGTGGCTTAGCGGCCATTCGTGACAGGTGGGTGCGCTAAGCGCGGAGGCTCAAGGGCCCCGGGTTACAGCCCCGAGTAGGAGTGCAGGCCGTTGAAGAACTGGTTCACGATGGTGAAGTTGAAGACCACGCAGAGGTAGCCGACGATCGAGAGCCAGGCCGCGCGGGTTCCGGTCCAGCCGCGGGTGGCGCGGGCGTGCAGGTAGCCGGCGTAGACCACCCAGATCACGAAGGTCCACACTTCCTTGGTGTCCCAGCCCCAGAACCGGCCCCAGGCCTTCTCGGCCCAGATGGCGCCGAACATCAGCGTGAAGGTCCAGCCGACGAACGCGATGGCGTTGATCCGGTAGGAGAGGTTCTCCAGGCTCAGCGCGGACGGCACCAGGCGCATGAAGCCCAGCTTGTCGGCGCCCCCGGCCGCGATGGTCTTCTGCCGGTGAGTCTGGACCAGCTGCAGCGCCGACATCGCGAAGGTCAGGGTGAACAGCGCCGAGGACAGCACGGCGATCGAGACGTGGATGATCAGCCAGTAGCTCTGCAGCGCGGGAACGAGGTGCCCCACCGGCGTCCAGTACGCCACGGAGGCAGCCACGAGCATGATGATCGCCAGGCCCACCACGAAGGTGCCGAGGAAGCGCAGGTCGCGCCGGACCAGGACAAGCAGGAAGACGGCCACGGCCACGAACGCGCCGGTGGTGAGGAACTCGTACATGTTGCCCCACGGCACCCGGCCCGCGCCGATGGCCCGGGTGATGACGCCGGCCGCGTGGATGGCGGCACCCAGCACGGTCAGGGCGACGGCGACCCGGGCGGGGGCGCGGCGCTCGGCGGAGTAGCGCATGGCGCCGTCGGCGGTCTGGCCGATGCCGGCGGCGTTCCCGGCGGAACCACCCGACACGGACGACGTCGGACGCTCGGCCCGCCCGACAGGCCCGGCCACGTCCCCGTCGGCGCGGTCAACAGCAGCTGAGGAGGAGGACGAAGAGGAGGCCCCGACGCCGGCGGCCACCGGAACGCGGGCGGCCGCGGCACCGGAGAGCTCGGCGGCCTTGAGGTCCACCGCGCGCAGCGTTTTGCTGCTCTTGGCCAGGTCCCACGCAAAGGCGATGAACGCCACCGTGTAGGTGCCGGCCGCGAGGAGCATAAACAACTCGCTGTACTGGCCCATGGTTTCGTTGATGGGGAGCATTACTGTTCCTTCTTTGACTCGGAAGAGCCTGCTGTTGACTGGATGAAGTCTGCTGCGGGGTGGTCCGGGGAGTCCTGCTCGGCACCGGCCTCGGCACCGGCACCGGCACCGGCACCGGGCTGCACGGTGTCCGCCCGGTCATTATCCGCTCCCCCGCTGGGAGCCGACTGGGAGCCGCCGTCGTCGAGATCCCAGGCCCCGGCGAGCAGCCTGCGGATCGCCACTGCCTCGCCGGCCAGCCGGTGGTCCTCGCCGCGGGCCAGGAGCCCGTATTCGACCATGGTGCGGCCGTCCGCGTGCGTTCCGGTGCGGACCCAGACGCGGCGGCGGTTCACGTACAGCGAGGTGACCAGACCGGCCACCGCCAGCAGCGCGAAGATCAGGGCGTAGAGCTGGCCCGGGTTGTGGTGGATGTCGACGCCGATGTAGCGCTTGACGCCGTCGAAGCTGATGGTGCCCTTGCCGTCGGGGAGGGTGTAAGTAGCGCCCGGGGCGAGGGTGATGCCGCCGGCGTCGAGGTTCCGGGCGTTGAGCGGCGTGAGCTTCTTGACGTCGAGCTCGAAGACGTTCTGCGGGGCCCCGTCGTCCAGGCCGAGGTCGCCGTAGTACGAGTTCAGGGTCAGCTGCGGATTGAACAGCTCCGGATCGCCGCTGAAGGACACGCCTTCCTCGGTGACAAACGCGGTGGGCAGGAAGAAGCCGGCGAAGGCGAGCTGCTCCGGCTTGGCGTCGGGGACCTTGATGACCGCGGAGGAGTAGTAGTTGTCGCCCTGCAGCTTGGCCACAACCGGACCCTGCATGGCGATGTTGCCGTCGCCGTCGCGGATGGTGACGACCGGGGCGTAACCGTTGCCGGTGAGGTACATGCTGGTGCCGCCGAGGGTGAGCGGGTCGTTGACCTTCAGCACCTCTTTCTGGGCCGGCGCGTCCGGGGATTCCCGGGTGGTGACGTCGGCCTGGAAGTCGATGGGCTGGCCGATCTTGCCCTGGGACTCCCGGTCGAACGTGATCTGGAACTTGTCCAGCTGGACGGAGTACGGCTCCAGCTGGCTGCTCTGGAAGTTGGTGCCCGGGGTGAACTGGTCGTAGCCGACGAGCGTATTCACGAAGGTATCGCCCTCGACGAGGATCCGCTGGCCGCTGTAGCCGAACAGCCCGCCGATCGCGACCGAGACGAGCACCCCGATCAGCGACGTGTGGAAGACCAGGTTCCCGACCTCGCGCAGGAAGCCGCGCTCCGCACCGATCGAGGGCCGGGCGCCGTCGCGGTCGCGGACGTCGACGCGGTAGCCGCGCTTCTTCAGCAGCCCGGCGGCGTCGTCGATGGCGCGCGACGCCGGGATCCCGGCTCCGGCGGGAATGACCAGGGTGCCGTATTCGGGCAGCCGGGACAGCCGCGCGGGCGTCCGCGGCGGCTGGGAGCGCATGGCCTTGTAGTGCGCGATGGCGCGCGGGACCACACAGCCGATCAGCGAGATGAACAGCAGGATGTAGATCGCCGAGAACCACGCCGAGGAGTACACGTCGTAGAGCTGGAGGGAGTCAAGGATTTTGCCGTAGTCCGGGTTGTCCTTGATGTACTGCGTGACGATCGAGGGGTTGGCGGGCCGCTGCGGGAACAGCGAACCGGGCACCGCACCGACCGCCAGCATCAGCAGCAGGAACAGCGCGGTGCGCATGCTGGTCAGCTGGGTCCAGGCCCAGCGGAGCATGCCCAGCGGCCCGAGGGTGGGAAGGACAGCTTCAGCCTTGGCGGCGACCACAGGGCTGCCGCCGGACTTGCCGGGGCGCTTCGTGCCGTCGGCTGGGAGATTCTTCTCTTCGTTCACTCGCTCGCTCATCAGATCGGCAGTTTCACATCGGTTTGGAACCAGTACTGCAACTCGGACACCCAGGTTCCCCAGACGCCGCTGGCCATCAGCAGGCCCAGCCCCACCAGGATGCCGCCGCCGATGCGCTGGATGGCGAGCCGGTGCTTGCGGAAGAAGGACATCACGCCGATGCCGCGGCGCACGGCCAGGGCGATCAGCAGGAACGGGATGCCCAGGCCCAGGCTGTAGACGAACGCCAGGAACGCGCCCTTGGCGGCCGAGGACCCGCCGGAGAGGCTCAGCAGCTGGACCGCGGAATAGGTCGGGCCGATGCAGGGTGCCCAGCCGAGGCCGAAGGTGATGCCCAGCAGCGGCGCGCCCCACAGCCCGGCCGGCGGCTTCGACTGGATCTTGGCGTCGCGCTGGAGCCAGCCGAAACCGCCCATGAACACAACGCCCATGACGATCACGAGGAGGCCCAGGACCTGGGTGATCCAGGCGTTCTGCGAGCCGGTGATCAGGGTCCCCAGCTGCCCGAACGCCCCGCCGAGCAGCACAAAGATCACCGAGAACCCGAGGACAAAGAGCCCGATGCCGGCCAGCATGCGGCCGCGCTTCTGCTTCTGGAGGTCGACGCCGGTCAGTCCCGTGACGTAGCCCAGGTAGCCCGGCACGAGGGGCAGTACGCAGGGCGACAGGAAGGAAACGAAGCCGGCGAGCAGTGCCACGGGGATGGCAAGCAGCAGCGATCCGCTCAGGATGGCTTCGGCGAAGGGACTGTTCACGGCGGCTGGCCCGTCCGCTACTCGGCCACGGCGGCGGCGATGAGGGACTTCAGGGTCCCTCGTTGGATCTCGCCGAGGACACGGGAGGCCACGCGTCCCTGCTTGTCGAGCACGAGCGTGGTGGGCACGGCGCCCGGGGGAACCAGCCCGGACACCGCCAGCAGCACGGCGCCGTCCTTGTCGTTGAAGCTCGGGTAGGTCAGGTTGAAGCTCTTGTCGAACGCTTCCGCCGTGGCCTTCTCGTCGCGGAGGTTGACCCCGAAGAACTGCACACCCTGGCTCTTGAACTCCTGGTGCAGGGCCTCCAGCTCGGGCGCCTCCACCCGGCAGGGCGCGCAGGCCGCGAACCAGAAGTTGAGCACGGTCACCTGGCCCTGGAAGGCCTCGGGCGTCACCGCGGTGCCGTCAAACAGCGTCCCCTTGATGGCAATGGCGCTCTTGCGGTCCGCGGCGGCGAATTCCGTCACCGAACCGTCGCCGGCCACGTAGTTCTTGTTGTCGCCGGCCTTGGCCTGCTGCGCCAGCGCGTCCTCCTGGGCGCAGCCGGAGAGGCCCAGCACGACGGCGAGGGCGGCACCGCCCGCCGTCAGGACGCTGCGGCGGGACACGGGGGACGAGTTGCCGTGGTTTCCGGTCATGCTCAGGCTCCGGGGGTGCTGGAGGCACCGGGGAGAAGGGCGGCAGCAGGCTCGCTGTACTCGACGCGCAGGAGGTTCCCGTCGTCGTCGAACACCAGGGAAGTGACCGAGGTGAGGGTGCATTCGCGCTTGCGCGGATCGTGCCACAGCGGCCGGCCCTCGGCGCTGAGCCGGGTGGCCCAGATGGGCAGCTGATGGCTGACGAGGATGGCCTCGGCGCCCTCGCCGCCGAGCTCGATGGCGCGCAGCCGGGCGTCCTGCACCGCGGCGATGACCCGGGCGGCCTGGTCCTTGTAGGGCTCGCCCCAGGACGGCCGGAACGGGTTGCGCAGCATGGGCCAGTGCTTGGGCCGGAAGATCTCGCCCTTGTTGACGTGCAGGCCCTCGAAGTAGTTGGCCGCCTCGATGATCCGGTCCTCGGTGGTGATCCCGAGATTGAGCGCCTCCGCGATGGGCTGCGCCGTTTCCTGCGCGCGGGTCAGCGGCGAGGCGACGAGGTGGACGATGTTGGCCCCCTGCGCGGCCCTCGCACTGAAGTGCTCCGCGAGCATCCGGGCCATCTCCTGGCCGAGCTCGGAGAGATGGAACTCGGGCAGCCTGCCGTACAGGACGCCGTCGGGGTTGTAGACCTCGCCGTGGCGGAGCAAATGAACAGTGGCTTGGGGCATGTGTACCAGTTTCTCAAAGGGCAGGGGCAATGACGAAATCTTCTACATGAAGTAGAACTCAAGAGTTTTGCGAAATGTTCCCCGGAGTTGGAATAAAAGATGCAAATGCATGTTTATACTGGGTGAAGCAGTTAGTTGAGACTTCAACAAATGATGCTTCAACTGACGATCAGACCACCCGCACGACCCACCCGACTCAAGGAGCAACACCATGGCACTTCCCGCTAACGTCACCACCGGCACCTGGACCCTCGACAACTCGCACAGCGAAATCGCCTTCACCGTCCGCCACGCGGGCATCAGCAAGGTCCGCGGCCAGTTCAAGGATGCGGAGGCCACCCTTGACCTCGCCGAGAACGTGGCCGACTCCAAGGTCAGCGCCACGATCCAGACCGCGAGCTTCGACTCCGGCGACGTCAACCGCGACGGCCACGTCCGCGGCGAAGACTTCTTCGACGTCGAGAAGTTCCCGGAAATCTCCTTCGTCTCCCACAGCATCGTCCCCAAGGGTGACAGCTACGAACTCCAGGGCGAGCTGACCATCAAGGGTGTTACCCGCCCGGTGGCCCTCGAGACCGAGTTCAACGGCGTCGCCGTGGACCCGTTCGGCATGACCCGCGCCGGCCTGTCCGCCGAGACCACGATCAGCCGCAAGGACTTCGGCCTGACCTGGAACGCCGTCCTCGAAGCCGGCGGCGTGCTCGTCAGCGACAAGGTTGCCGTCAACCTCGAACTGGCCTTCATCGCTCCCGCAGCCTAGTCACCCAACGCTTGACCGGCCGGTCCCCCAGGGACACGGCCGGACCCGCGGCCTCGAGCCGCCGCCACCCCGCTCCGTCCCCGTGACGGAGCGGGGTGTTGTGCTTAACCCGGGGGTTACCCCGGCGTCTCCGGCGTCCCGGCGCCGGGGCGCCGCCGTCTCCGGAAATGCGCGTCCCGCGGACGGCTGACGGGCCGCGGCCGGCGGTGCCCCGACATGCCCCGCAACATGCCGGAGGTCCCTCGATACCGGCCTGTCCGCGGACTAAAGTGAGATCCATGAGCAACCCCAACGAGGTACCTCAGCCGCAGCAGCCGGGCAACCCGACTCCGGGACAGCCGACACCAGGCAAACAGTCCTCGAACCGGCCTGCGGGCCAAACGCCTCGCGGATTCCGCTTTGAGATGCCGACGGACCGGCCCCGGAACTTCAACGATGTAATGCCCCACGGCGGATTCTCCGGCATGTTCACGGTCACCTGGCTGCCAATCGAGCTCAAAGTCGCCTACTGGATCTGGCTCATCAGCGGACTGCTGGGCCTGCTGGGCGGGGTCGTCGGCCTCTTCGGGGCGTTCGTGCTCCTGGCCGTCGTTCCGGGCCTGGGCTTCCTGGTGCTCCTGCTGGTGCTGGTGGCACTGGCCCTTTCGTGGGCACAGGTCATCCTGTCCATGAAGATGAAGGAAGGCCACGAGTGGGCCCGCTTCGCCCTCACGATCGTCGCCGGCATCTCCCTGCTGCTGGCCATCCTCAACACCAGCGCCGCGGACGGCCGTGGCGCCGGCAGCTGGCCCAGCTTCACCATCAGCCTGGTGGCCGCCGTGCTGATGTGGCTGCCCAACTCCCAGGCCTGGTTCGCTTCCCTGCGCGGCCGGGCCTGACCTGCGCCTGACCCGGACCTGACCTGCGCCTTAGCAGCGTCCGGGCACATCCCGCTACCCGCGGAACCGGCGCCTTGACTGGCGCCCAGGCACCCGGCGAGAATACCTCTCCGGAATGATCCGCGCGGGCGCCGGACCGCGGTACGGTGGACCTAAACCATGCTGGGGGCAGGGCAGGAAGCTGTTTCCGGTATCCGAATCAGACCGCCACGCAAAGGAACGCCCATGAGCATCCCGCCAGTCCCGCCGTCGAACCCGGACTCCCCGGAGCCGGGCGAAAAGCCGGCCCCCCGCTACGGCCAGAACGCACCCCAGCACGGCGAGCAGCCGCCGTCGGCGCCGCAGTACGGCCAGAACGCGCCGCAGTACGGCCAGACCCCGCCGTCCGCGCCCCAGTACGGCCAGACCCCGCCGTCCGCGCCCCAGTACGGTCAGGCCCCGTCCGCGCCGCCGTACGGGCAGCAGCCCCAGTACGGGCAGAACGCCCCGCAGCAGCCGCAGTACGGGCAGAACCCGCCGCAGTACAACCAGCCCCAGTACAACCAGCCCCAGTACAGCCAGCAGCCCCCGCAGTACGGCCAGTCCCCCTACGCCCAGTTCCCCTCCGAGCAGCCGCAGGCCACGGCCGGCCCGGCGGGCATCCCCAAGCTGGTCAACACGGCCTTCTGGCTCATCGTCGCTGCCGGCGTGGTCTGGGTCCTGTCGCTCCTGATGGCGATGGGCATGATCGACTCCCCCGAAATGCGGGCCCAGTTCGAGGAGCAGATGGCCGGGAGCGGCGCTGAGATCAGGTTCGAAGACATCAGGGGATTCCTGGTCGGCAGCATCGTGGCTTTCGCCGTGATCGGCGCCGGGCTCTACGCGCTCGTGGCCTTCAACATCCGCAAAGGCAAGAACTGGGCGCGGATCCTCGGGACGGTCTTCGCAGCCCTGTCCATCCTCAGCATCTTCCCGCTGAGCCTCGCCACGCTGTCAATCCTCCTCGGCATCGCAGGCATTGTGATGCTGTACCTGCCGGCCACGTCGCCGTACTTCGCCAAGCGGCAGCCGTTTGCCAACCCTTACGGGCAGCCGGGCGGACCGTACTAAGCGGACCTTACCAAGAGAACCGCACTAAGCGGCCGTACTAGGCCGCAGGCACCAGCGCAACGGGCGCGGGAGCCGGATGGGGCCGACTGAACCTAGTCGGCATCCTCCGGGTCCTGCGCCCTTTGTGCGTGATAGGCGAGAATCTGGAGTTCGGTGGCCATGTCCACCTTGCGCAGGTTGACCCCGGGCGGCACCTGCAGCATCACCGGGGCGAAGCTGAGGATGCTCCGCACACCGGCGGCAATGACCCGGTCGCAGACGTCCTGCGCCACGGCGGCCGGCAGGGCCAGCACCACCATGTTGGCGCCGGTCCGCTGCAGCACCGGCTCGAGGTCGGCGGCGTCGCTGACACGCAGCCAGCCCACCTCGCTGCCCACCACCATCTGGTCCGCATCGAAGATCGCCACAATTTCGAAGCCCCGGGATTCGAATCCGCCGTACCGGGCCAGCGCCTTGCCCAGGTTGCCGGCACCGACGATGGCGACCTTCCAGTCGCGCGTCAGTCCCAGCGCCGCGGCAATATTCCGGTTGAGGTACTGAACCTCGTAGCCGACGCCGCGGGTCCCGTAGGAGCCGACGTAGGACAGGTCCTTGCGGAGGGTGGAGGAGCTGACCCCGGAGGCCTCGGCAAGGGATTCGGACGAGACCCGGTCAATGCCCTCGGCAAGCAGGGTGGTGAGGGCGCGCAGATAAATGGTCAGCCGGGCAACGGCCGCGGGCGGAATCTGCTTGGCGGCAGTCCCTGCTCCCCCGGGCATCGCGTCAGGGGATGAATCAAGCGAAGTCACTATCAGCTCCATTGAGTCGCGTTGTGAGTTCCACTCTAGAGCCCCCGCAGTTCAGCGAACAAAGCAGCCGTCCCCGGCGCTTCTCCGCGCCTCAGGCCTCTTGTCCCAGCGCCCGGCGCAGCGTGCGCTCCAGCCGGACTTCGTCAATCTTCCAGAAGTCCCGCTGGACGCCGTCCACCAGCACCACGGGGATCTCCTCCGCAAAACGTTCGCGCAGCTCGGCGTCGTCCTCTATGGACTGCTCGCGCCAGCCGATCCCGAGACCCTGGGTGACGCGCTCGACGGCGGCGCGCGCCGCAGAGCACAGATGGCAGTCAGCTTTGGTGATGAGGACGACGTCGGGGCTTGGCATGGCTCCACGGTAGCCCGGCGGCCGCTCCCGCGTCGACGCGCCCGACACGTCCGCCGCCGACACGGGCCGTGCCACGTGTCCGTCGCCGCCGCGGGCCGTGCCGACATGTCCGCGCCGCGGGCTGCGCGGGTGCGGTGCCGCGGGCCGAGCCCGACATGTCCGTCGCCGCCGCGGGCTGCGCGACGGGAACCGGCCCCGGTGTTGACTAGACTCGTGGCATGCCCGAAGAGAAGTACGCCGTTGTGGTCACCGAGCCTGCTGCTGCACAGCCTGTTGCAGCAGCGCAGCACGGCGAAGCCGCGTTCTTCGATGTCGACAACACCCTCATGCGCGGGGCCAGCCTGTTCCACGTGGCCCGCAAGATGCACCAGCGCGGGGCCTTCACGATTCCGCAGGCGCTCGGCATTGCCTGGAAGCAGTTCATGTTCGTGGTGCGCGGCGAGAAGATGGATGACGTCCATGCCGTCCGCGACACCGCCCTGGGCCTGGCCGCCGGCTTCACCGTGGAGGACATTGGGGTCCTCGGCGAAGAGGTTTATGACGAAATGATCGAATCCCGCATCTGGCCCGGGGCCAAGGCACTGGCCGAGCAGCACCTCCGGGTGGGCCGCAGGGTGTGGCTCGTGACCGCGACGCCGATCGAGGTGGCCACGGTGATCTCCACCAGGCTGGGCCTCACCGGCGCGCTCGGCACGGTGGGCGAAATCCGGGACGGTTCCTACACCGGCCGGCTGGTCGGCGACATCCTGCACGGCCCCGCCAAGGCGGTGGCCGTCCAGGCAATGGCCGAGGCCGAGGGGCTGGACCTGGCCCGGTGCTGGGCGTACAGCGATTCGCGCAACGACATCCCGCTGCTGAGCATGGTGGGGCACCCCGTGGCCATCAACCCGGATTCCGGGCTCCGCCGCCACGCCCGCGACAACAACTGGCCCGTCTACGACTTCCGTGCCGGACGCCGCGCGGCCACCCTGGGGCTCAAGGCCGCGACCGTCGGAGGGGCCATCTACGGCCTCTGGCGGGGGTTCTCCCGCTTCCGCGGCCCCACCGTCTAAGCCCCGCGCGATTTCTTCGCTGCGCCTCCCGCTCAGCGCTACGCTTCCGGTTCGGCGCTGCACTTTCCGCTCCGCGCTGCGCTTCCTGCTCCGCGCTACGCGGATCCGCGTAGCGCCCGTCCCAACCCGCGTCGACTGTCCGAAAGCGCGTCCCCCGCTACGCGCCACCACCCGCACTGCCGGCCCAGAAGCGCGTCGACGGTCCGAACCAGGCGCGGAAATGCCAAAGAAAATGCCCGCTGCCGGGAAGGCAACGGGCATTCACATGATGCGAAGTATCTCTACTTCTTATTGCGACGCTGGTGGCGCGTCTTGCGAAGCAGCTTGCGGTGCTTCTTCTTGGCCATACGCTTGCGACGCTTCTTAATAACTGAACCCACGAAAGTTCCTTACCGGCTAGATGCAGTACCTGCCTGTTGGAAAGGGTCCGCGGGCTAAGCAGCAGACTGTACAACGGACAGGTTCTTACAATGACGTAAAACGTTCCTTAACAGGGTACCGCCTATCGGGGGCACACCACGACCGCAGGCCCATAGGGGCCCGCAGATCCTTATTCCGGCCGCAGAAGACGGCGGATGCTCAGCCTGTTTCCGTGTTCCCGTCGACGACAGCACCCTTGAGGTACTGCTCAACAGCGGCTTCCGGCACCCGGTAGGAGCGCCCGAAACGGACAGCCGGCATTTCGCCGGAATGAACAAGCCGGTACACGGTCATTTTCGACACGCGCATCACATCCGCGACTTCGGCCACGGTCAAGAAGCGCGCATTGGAGAAGTTAGCCTCCGAAGACATTTCCTTATTCCTTTGCTCAAGCAAACGGCAGCCCCATCTGAACGACATGGCGGTGTGCCGATGCTGAGCCATCAAACAACCATGTGTTAGATACTCTAGGGGCTGATGGTGCCAATGTGAAAGAGTTGCGCGGATCTCCAGGGCCCCGACGCGCGGAATCTCTGGCGTGGCGGACCGCTGCACTGCCCAGCATCGGTCGGCGGTCGCGGGGGCTCGAGCCGGAGGAGGCGCGGACCGCCCCGCCCAGTCCCCTGCCCGCCCGCGGATCGGCGGTGTAGCGGCCCGCAATACCGCCTATCCCCGGGTCCGGCGGACGCGCGCGGAGGCCGCCAGTTGCGCCAGGACCGAGGCCGTGACTTCCCACTCCATGCAGGCGTCCGTGACGCTCTGGCCGTAGACCAGATCATCGGTTCCGGCGGCGTGCTCGGCGACGTCGAGGTTCTGCGCCCCGCCGACGAGGAAACTCTCCAGCATGACGCCGGCGATGGCACCTGCCGAGGCACCCCCGTTCTCCAGCTGCGCGCCGATTTCGAGGGCGACTTCAGCCTGGCGGTGATGGTTCTTGCCGCTGTTGGCGTGGCTCGCGTCAACGATCAGCCGCGGGTTGAGCTGCTTGGCGGCCAGTTTGGCGGAGGTGGCCTCCACGTCGGGGGCGGAGTAGTTCGGTCCCTTGCGTCCGCCGCGCAGGATGATGTGCGTGTCGGGGTTGCCGGCGGTGGAGACCAGGGCGGCCCGGCCCTCGCCGTCGATGCCGAGGAACGCCTGGGCTGCCCCGGCGGCGCTGCACGCGTCGAGCGCGACCTGCAGGTCGCCGTCGGTCCCGTTCTTGAACCCGATCGGCATGGACAGCCCGGACGCCAGCTGGCGGTGGATCTGGCTTTCGGTGGTCCGGGCACCGATGGCGCCCCAGGAGACGAGGTCCGCCATGTACTGCGGGCTGATCGGTTCGAGGAACTCGGTGCCGGCCGGCAGCCCGAGGGCGGTGACTTGCTGCAGGAAGCGGCGCGCGGCGCGCAGCCCGGCGGCGATGTCGTGGCTGCCGTCGAGCCGGGGGTCGTTGATCAGGCCCTTCCAGCCCACCGTGGTGCGGGGCTTCTCGAAGTAGGCCCGCATCAGGATCAGCAGGTCTTCCTTGTGCTTCTCGGCCTGGCTGACCAGCCGGCGGGCGTATTCGAGGCCGGCCTTGGGATCGTGGATGGAGCAGGGGCCCACGATGACGAGCAGGCGGTCATCGACGCCGTCCATGATCGCGCGGACCTCGTCCCGGCCCCGGGCCACGGTCTCGGCCAGGCGGGTGTCCAGCGGCAGCTCCGCGACGATCTCCTGCGGGGTGGGCAGCGGGGTGAACTCGCTGACGCGCAGGTTGGATGTTGACTGCTGGGATTCGGGGGCTGCTTCGATGCTCATGGGGGTCCTGTTCCGGGGGTGCGGAGCGGGCCCTGATCAGAACCCGCCGGGAAATGGCGAAGGGCAGAGAATGATCTCTGCCCTGTTGGCTCTGAAGGAAGGTTGGATGCGTGTCAGCTAGACGCGGGCCCCTCCAGAGCCAACGAAAAATACGCATACCAACGGTTAGTCATAAGCACACCGTAACCGCACGCTGCCGCCGTCGCAAAATCGCGGCGGTCACAGAGTGTCCTGATCAGGGTGTCCCAGCGGGCCAAGGAGCGCGTGCTGCGGGCTGTTGCTGAGCTGGCTTTGTCCCCAACGACGCCGGCCAGCTCCGGGCGCGCCACAGCAGGACCACAGGACTGATTGTGCTCGACGCCGGTGGTTACCTTTCCTCTTGCCAGTTCGTCCCGACGGTGGGACTCTGCTGGAAGGAGCGAGAGGTCCGTGAGTCCCATGGCACAAGGCACGGAGATCGACGCCGTAGCTGTCGATGAATTACAGACATCCTTTCGGGGCGAACTCGTCCGCCCGGACGATGCTGGATACGAGGAACACCGCAAGGTGTGGAACGGGTCGATTGACCGCCGTCCCGCCCTCATAGCCCGCTGCACCGGCGTCGCAGACGTGCGCGCTGCCATCCGGCTGGCCCGATCGCAGGACCTGCTGGCTGCCGTGCGCGGAGGCGGCCACAGTTTCCCGGGGCTGTCGGTCTGCGACGGCGGCATGCTGATCGATCTGGGCCCGATGAAGGGCGTCCGCGTGGACCCTGAGGCGCGGACGGTCCGTGTCCAGGCAGGCGCGCTGCTTGGCGAACTCGATCGCGAGACACAGGAGTTCGGTCTCGCCGTTCCTTCGGGAATCGTTACCCATACCGGCGTGGCCGGTCTGACGCTGGGCGGGGGTATCGGGTGGGTCATGCGCAAATACGGGCTCACGATAGATCAGCTGCGGTCCGTGGATGTGGTCACCGCCGACGGCGACCTGGTCAGGGCGAGCGAGAACGAGAACGCGGACCTCTTCTGGGGCGTGCGGGGCGGTGGCGGGAACTTCGGCGTCGTCACCGACTTCGAGTTCCGGCTGAATCCCGTGGGCCCGTACGTCACTGCGGGTCCCGTCTTCTGGGCGATGGAAGATGCCCGGGAAGTGCTCCGCTTTTACCGGGACTGGATCGCGGACTGCCCCGACGAGCTCATGACCATCGCCGTGCAACGGCGGGCCCCGGCGTTGCCCATCGTCCCGCCAGACCTGGTGGGCAAGCTCGTCATTGCGGTCACCGCCTGCTACGCGGGACCGGTCGAGGAGGGCGAACGAGTCCTGCGGCCACTCAAGGAATTCGGTTCGCCCGTGCTCGATTTTTGCCGGCCCAAGCCGTTCCTGGAGCACCAGAAGACGTTTGATCCGTCGTTCCCGCACGGCTGGCACTACTACGTCAGGTCCTGTGACGTCGCAGCTCTCAGCGACGAGGTCATCGACACCGTGGTGGAGCACGGCATGCGCATCACCTCGCCTGTAACCAGCGTCGCCCTATGGCAGATGGGCGGAGCGGTGGCAAGGATCGACGACGACGCTACCGCATTCAACGGCCGCCAGGCCGGGTTCACGTTCAACATCAACGGCAACAGCAAGACTGCCGAAGGCTTCGACGCCGAGCGCCAGTGGGCCCGCGACTATTGGTCCGCCCTGGCCCCCCACCACACCAGCGTCTACGTGAACTTCCTCATGGAAGAGGGCGAGGAGCGTGTCAGGCTCGCGTACGGTGCCGCGAAATACGACCGGCTAAAGGCCCTCAAGCGCACGTACGACCCCGCGAACTTCTTCAGGCTCAATCAGAACATCAGGCCTGACTGATGACCCTGTAATTGGAGCGGAGATCACTGCCGCGGAATGCCATCTCGACGGCGGATCACGTCCCGGACCCCAGCCCGGCCTCCGCGTAGTAGCCCTCGATGTGGTCCGCCACCAGCTGCGCCGCACGGCCGCCGTCGTGGTTGGAGATGGCCGCCAGGATGCCCCGGTGTTCAGCCCGGAGCCGTGCAGCCGTGGCATCCCAGTCCGGGAGGTGTCCGGTCAGCCGTCCGGCATAGTCCTGGATGGCTTCGCGGAGGGAGCCCATCATGGCGCTGACGACGGCGTTGCCCGCGGCATCCGCGAGGGCCAGGTGGAAGCGGACATCCAGGGCCAGGAACGCCTCCGTCTCGGCGCAGCTGTCCATCTGCTCCAGCAGCCGGGCCGCCTCGGCCAGCGCGGGCGACTCCGGGCGCGCCCGGGAAGCGGCCCAGGACTCGAGCAGTACGCGCGTCTCCACAATGTCCTTGACCGGCAGGTGCGAAGTGGCGACGTGCAGCCGGAGCGCCGAGCCCAGCGCCGCCGTCGGGTCGGCGATCACGACCGTCCCCGCCTCCGGGCCCGACCCCACGCCGGCCCGGAGCACCCCCATGGCCTCCAGGACGCGGATGGCCTCGCGGACCGAGGTGCGCGAGACCTGAAGCTGCTCGGCGAGGGAACGCTCGGCCGGAAGCCGTCCGCCCAAAGCCAGCTGACCGCTGGAGAGCTGGCCCTCAATCCACTGCAGGACAAGCTGGTGGGTACGCATGGGCCCATCCTACTTGATGTGGTTGGACCACACGCCTAGACTGTGGTTGGACCACACTCCCCCGGTGGCTGGGTTTTAGTTTTTAGTCCGGCGGGGATCCCGACATCCAGGAACACGAGACCTGCCCGGAGGCAGCAATGACGCAGACCATCGAGCCCGGCAACCCCGAGGCGCCCACCCAGCCCGAAGACACCGGCGCGGGCACCCGCCCCGCCGCGGCCACCCCGGTGATCATTCCGGCGGCCCTCAAGCGCCGCGTGCCGAAGTACTCGGACCTCGCCCCGCTGATGCAGTTCAAGAAGCCCGAGTTCAGCCGCGCCGCCCGGCTGCGGCGTGCCAGCACCATCTGGGACCTCCGCGACCAGGCCAAGCGCCGCACCCCGCAGGCCCCGTTCGACTACACCGACGGGGCGGCCGAAGCGGAGATCACCCTGCGCCGCGCCCGCGAGGCGTTCCTGGACATCGAGTTCCGGCCCGGCATCCTCCGTAATGTCTCCAAAATAGACCTGACCACCGACATCCTCGGCAAGTCGTCCCGGCTGCCGGTCGGCATCGCGCCCACCGGCTTCACCCGGATGATGCAGTCCGAGGGCGAGTACGCCGGTTCGCAGGCCGCCGCGGCCGCCGGCATCCCGTACACGCTCTCCACCATGGGCACGGCATCCATCGAGGACGTGGCCGCCGCCGCCCCGGACGGCCGGAACTGGTTCCAGCTCTACCTGTGGACCGACCGCGACCGTTCGCTGGAGCTGATCGAGCGCGCGGCCAAGGCCGGCAACGACACCCTGATGGTCACCGTGGACACCGCCGTTGCCGGGGCCCGGCTGCGCGACGTCCGCAACGGCATGACCATCCCGCCGGCGCTGACGATTAAGACCGTGCTGGACGCCTCCTACCGGCCGGCGTGGTGGTTCAACTTCCTCACCCACGAGCCGCTGACCTTCGCGTCGCTGTCCCGCTACACCGGCACCGTCGCGGACCTGATCAACTCGATGTTCGACCCCACCCTGACGTTCGATGACCTCGACTGGCTGCGCGAAACCTGGAAGGGCAAGCTGGTCGTCAAGGGTATCCAGACCGTCGAGGACGCCCGACGGGTCGTGGACCACGGGGCCGACGGTGTGGTGCTCTCCAACCACGGCGGGCGCCAGCTGGACCGCGCCCCGATCCCGTTCCACCTGCTCCCGGACGTGAAGGCGGCGTTCGAGGCGGACAACAGCGACGCGGCGATCATCCTGGACACCGGCATCATGAGCGGCGCGGACATCATCGCCGCGCTGGCCCTGGGCGCCGACTTCACGATGATCGGCCGTGCCTACCTCTACGGCCTGATGGCCGGCGGAAGGGCCGGCGTTGACCGGGCCATCGAGATTCTGGAGAAGGACATGCTCCGCACCATGGCGCTGCTGGGTGTCAGCCGGATCTCGGAGCTGACCCCGGACCACGTGCGGCTGCTCTCCAAGTAGCCTGCGCGGGCACAACAAAGGCGGCCGTGTTCTGGAGAACGCGGCCCCCTTTGTTGAGTCCGGGGTCCTAGATGAGCCCCTGGGCGAGCATCGCGTCGGCCACCTTCACGAAGCCGCCGATGTTCGCGCCCAGCACGTAGTTCCCCGGATCCCCGTATTCGTCCGCGGTGGCCGCGCAGCGGTCGTGGATCCCGACCATGATCTTGGTGAGCCGGTCCTCGGTGTGCGCGAACGACCAGGAATCGCGGCTGGCGTTCTGCTGCATCTCCAGCGCGGACGTGGCCACGCCGCCCGCGTTGGCGGCCTTGCCCGGGCCGAACAGGATGCCGGCGTCCTGGAACACCGCGACGGCCTCACGGGTCGAGGGCATGTTCGCGCCCTCCGCCACCGCGAGCAGTCCGTTGCGCACCAGCCGGGCCGCGGCGTCGCCGTCGAGCTCGTTCTGCGTGGCGCACGGCAGCGCGACGGTCGCGTCGAGGTCCCAGACGGAGCCGCCGTCCACATAGTCGACGGCGGAGCGCCGGGCCTCGTAGTCCTTCAGCCGTCCGCGCTCGACCTCCTTGATCTGGCGCAGCAGCGCGACGTCGATCCCGGCCTCGTCCACGACGTACCCGGAGGAATCCGAGCACGCCACGACGGTGGCGCCGAGCGACTGGGCCTTGGCGATGGCGTTGATGGCGACGTTGCCGGAGCCGGAGACCACCACGCGCTGCCCGTCGAAGGACTGGCCGCGCGTTTTGAGCATCTCCTCGGCGAAGATCACCGTTCCGTAGCCGGTCGCCTCGGGCCGCACCAGCGAGCCGCCCCAGGAAATGCCCTTGCCGGTGAGGACGCCGGATTCGTAGCGGTTGGTGATCCGCTTGTACTGCCCGAAAAGGTAGCCGATTTCGCGGCCGCCGACGCCGATGTCCCCGGCCGGGACGTCGGTGTACTCACCGATGTGGCGGTAGAGCTCGGTCATAAAGGCCTGGCAGAAGCGCATGATCTCGGCGTCCGAGCGTCCGCGCGGGTCGAAGTCGGAGCCGCCCTTGCCGCCGCCGATGGGCATGCCGGTCAGGGCATTCTTGAAGATCTGCTCGAAGCCGAGGAACTTCACGATGCCCAGGTTCACCGAGGGGTGGAACCGCAGGCCGCCCTTGAAGGGGCCCAGCGCCGAGTTGAACTCCACCCGGAAGCCGCGGTTGATCTGGAAGCGGCCGGCGTCGTCGGCCCAGGGGACGCGGAAGATGATCTGCCGTTCGGGTTCGCAGAGCCGTTCGAGGACGGCGCCTTCGAGGAACTCGGGGTGGCGGTCGTGGACCGGGCCGAGGCTTTCGAAGACCTCGGTGACCGCCTGGTGGAATTCCCCTTCGCCGGGGTTCCGTGCCAGCACCGTGTCCCGGATGGCTTCAAGCCGTGCGTCCATTGCAACTCCCTAACCCTGGCGCCCCTCATCGGGCGCGACCAACAAACCCTTCCATGGTGGCACCGGACGGGCGGGGATCTCCATTCGGGGACCGGAGGGCACCGCGTGTGACTAAAACGGGGTGGCGCGGGACACACGCGGGCGGGGCAGGCAACGGCGCGGCGGGCCGAACCGGCCGCGGCGGGCGGAACCGGGCTGGCTACTTCTTGCGGCCGAACTTCGGCAGGCTGGCCAGGAGGTCGGCGGCACGGGTGGCGGCCCGGCCAACGGTCCGGCCGATCTGCTGCGGCATTTTGTCCTCGCCTGCCGTGCCGACCGGAAGAACGACGGCGGGGCTCAGCGGGCTTCCCGCGGGCCGTCCGGCGAGTGCCGCGGCGGGCTCCGACGCCGGGGCGGCGGGCTGCGACGCCGGGGCGGCGGGCTGCGATGCCGGTGTGGCGGGCGGGGTGGCGGTGACGGCTGCGGCGAGGGAGTCCGGCACGGGGACGGGCTGAAGCCGGGGTTCGGCCGCCCGCGCCGGCGACGGCGACGGCGTGGCGGCAGCGCCGACGTCGAACGTCTCCAGCCAGCTGGCGATCCCGGCCAGCGGCTTGGGATTGAGTGTGTAGTAGCGCTTCTGGCCCTGGGCGCGCATGCTCACCAGGTCCGCTTCGCGGAGGACTTTCAGATGCTTGGAAATGGTGGGCTGGCTGGCCTCGAGCTCCTGGACCAGCTCCCCCACTGCTTTGTCCCCTTTGCGGAGGGACACCAGAATGTCACGCCGGGTTGCCTCAGCAATGACGGCAAATACGTCGTCTGTCACCATGCCCTCAACACTAGCGACATATACGCCGGATGGCATCCACTAATTGCGGCCCCGGGCTGTAGCCGCGGGGCATTGCCCCGTCCCGGGCGCGGTGCTAGAACGGACGCACCGCCTTCCCGGCAGGTGAGGCCGCAGCCTACCGACGCAGAGGAGTGGACCACCATGGGGGATTTCTTCCGGAATCAGCTGTTCAACATCATCGCAGCCGTGTTCCTGGCCCTGTTCGTGATCGTCTGGGGCAACGTGCTCTTCCAGGTCTGGGTGTTCGTCCCGGAGGTTCCGGGCACCCCGCCCCGGCTGAACGGCGCCGTCGTCTGCGCCGCCGGGGCGCTGTCCACCTCGCTGAGTTCACTGACCGCCTCCGCCCTGGGTTTCACCATGGCCGAGGTCCGCCGGGAGGAGCAGAGCGGGAGCGGGAAGGCCGCCAGCCAGGCCCAGGTCGGTGTCTTCGAGGCCGGCGGGATCACCACGAAGCTCTCCGGCCGGGTCATCGCGGCGTTGATGGTGTACCTCGTGGTCGGGCTGCTGGTGCTCGGCGTGTGGCTGGTGAAAGGCACCGCCTCCACCGACCTGATCGGGGCGTTCTCGCTCTCGCTGCTGGGCTGGATCATCGGCGCGGCCGGGGTGGTGTTCCAGACCGAGAAGCCCAGCCCGCAGGCCTCCGAGGCAAGTTAGCCGGAGACCCATCTACCTCACAGCAGGGGCCGTTTTCAGGGCTCATAACGGCCGCAACTGCCAGCTACTTAGTCGAACCAGGGGTCCAGCCCGTAGAGCGGGAAGATTTCCTTGCGGGTGGCCATGACGGTCCGGTCCACCTCGTCGTTCGGGTCGAAGCCGACCTCCCAGGAGCGCCACCAGAGGTCGACGTCGTCGCCCATCATTTCCGGCGCGGCGACTCCGTACTTGTCCCCGTACTTTTCCTTCACGTAACTGCGCCAGTCCTCCGGCACCGGGGTGCGCAGCGGGACGGGCCGCCCGGCCGCGATCGCGATGAGGTGGCTCCAGGCCCGCGGCACCACGGTGATGACGTTGTAGCCCCCGCCGCCGGTGGAGATCCAGCGGTTCTCGCAGTAGCGGGCCGCGAGGTTGCCGATCGCGGTGGCGGCCTCGCGCTGGGCGTCGACGCTGATGTTGAGGTGGGTGAGCGGGTCCAGCCGGTGGGAGTCGCAGCCGTGCTGGCTCACGATGACCTCGGGTTCGAAGGCGCCCACGAGCTGCGGCACGACGGCGTGGAAGGCGCGGAGCCATCCGCCGTCGCCGGTGCCGGCCGGCAGGGCGACGTTCACGGCGCTGCCCTGCGCGTTGGGCCCGCCGATCTCGTTGGCGTAGCCGGTGCCCGGGAACAGGGTCAGCCCCGTCTCGTGCAGGGAGATCGTCAGCACGCGCGGGTCGTCCCAGAAGATGCTCTGGGTTCCGTCGCCGTGGTGGGCGTCGATGTCGATGTACACCACGCGCTGCAGGCCGCCGTCGAGCAGCCGCTGGATGGCGAGGGCCGCGTCGTTGTAAATACAGAACCCGCTCGCGCGCTCGCGGGCCGCGTGGTGCATGCCCCCGCCGAAGTTCACCGCCCGGACGGCGCTGCCGTCCAGGATGGCGGCGGCGGCGAGGAGGGAGCCGCCGGCCAGCCGGGCGCTGGCCTCGTGCATCCCGGCAAAGGCCGGGTCATCCTCGGTGCCGAGGCCGCGTTCCAGGTCCGGGGTGCCGGGGTCCGCGCTGACGCGCCGCACGGCGGCGACGAATTCGGGGCTGTGGACGGTGGCCAGTTCGGCGTCGCTGGCGACGTCCGGTGCCGAGACAGTGACGTGCTCCAAGTCCAGCAGACCGAGGCTTCCGGCCAGCCTGGCCGTGAGCTCCATCCGCTCCGGGGCCATCGGGTGGCTGTGGCCGAAGTTGTAGGCGGTCATGGCGGGATCCCACACCACCGTCGTTGGCAGTGCGGCCTTGGCGAGCCCGGGAAGGTATGTCATCAATCACAGGCTACCCGAGCGCGGGGCCCCGTCCCCCAGTCATTGCGGGGGGTTTAGTGGTTTACTACTGAAGGAAGCAGTTTCAAGCGAGGAAAAGCCACACATGACGCAGAGCCAGTCGAGGTCCAAGAGCCCGGCCAACTGGCAGCCCGGTACTCCGGAGCGGGAAGGCCTGTGGGTCTTCACCCGCCTCCGCGACTTCATCGACAACATTGCCAACACCACCCCCGCCCGCCTCGCGCTGACCGCGTTCGGCATGGTGGTCCTCGTCTTCACTGGCTTGTTGTCCCTTCCGGTTTCCTCCGCCACCGGTGAAATCACCCCGTTGTACCAGGCCATGTTCACCGCCGTGTCCGCCGTCTGCGTGACCGGGTTGACGGTGGTGTCCACGGCGGTGCACTGGTCCTTCTTTGGCCAGCTCGTCATACTGGTCGGCATCTTCGTGGGCGGCCTGGGCACTCTGACGCTTGCCTCGCTGCTGGCCCTTCTGGTGAGCAAGAAGCTGGGTGTCCGCGGCAAGCTGATCGCCCAGGAGGCCATGAACACCGGCCGCCTCGGTGAGGTGGGCACCCTGCTGCGGATCGTCATCGTGACCTCGGTGGTGATCGAGGCCGCCCTGGCGCTGGCGCTGATCCCCCGGTTCCTGATGCTGGGCGAGAGCTTCGGCCAGTCGGTCTGGCACGGGGTGTTCTACGCGATTTCGTCGTTCAACAACGCCGGGTTCACCCCGCACTCGGACGGCATCGTCCCGTACGAGACCGATCTGTGGATCCTCGTCCCGCTGATGCTCGGCGTCTTCCTCGGCAGCCTGGGCTTCCCCGTGGTGATGGTGCTGCAGCAGAACGGCCTGAACTGGAAGAAATGGAACCTGCACACCAAGCTGACCATCCAGGTCTCGCTGATCCTGCTGGGCGCCGGGACCGTGCTGTGGGGGCTGATGGAATGGGAAAACGTGAGGACCATCGGCGGCATGAACGACGCGGACAAGGTCATCCACTCGCTCTTCGCCTCCGTGATGACGCGTTCCGGCGGGTTCAACCTCGTGGACCAGAACCAGATGGATTCCACCACCATGCTGCTCACCGATGCCCTGATGTTCGCCGGCGGCGGTTCGGCGTCGACCGCCGGCGGCATCAAGGTGACCACCATCGCCGTGATGTTCCTGGCGATCATGGCCGAGGCCCGCGGCGACTCCGACGTCAAGGTCTACGGCCGCACCATCCCCGAAGGCACCATGCGGGTGGCCATCTCGGTCATCGTCGCCGGCGCCACCCTCGTCGCCGTGGCCGCCATGCTGCTGCTCCACATCAGCGGCGCATCCCTGGACCGGGTGCTCTTTGAAACCATTTCCGCCTTCGCCACGGTGGGACTCAGCACGAACCTCAGTGCCGAGCTGCCGCCGTCGGGCGTTTACGTCCTCACCGCCCTGATGTTCGCCGGGCGCGTCGGGACCGTTACCCTCGCCGCTGCCCTGGCCCTGCGCCAGCGCAGCCAGCTGTACCACTACCCGGAAGAGAGACCGATCATTGGCTAGTTCCTCAGGCGCCGTCAACCGTCCCGCCCACAACGCCCCGGTGCTGGTGATCGGGCTGGGCCGTTTCGGCGCCTCCACCGCAGAACAGCTGGTCAAGCAGGGCCGCGAGGTGCTGGCCATCGAACGCGACCGGAACCTGGTGCAGAAGTGGTCCAGCACCCTGACCCACGTCGTCGAAGCCGACGCCACGAACATCGATGCGCTCCGCCAGCTCGGCGCGCAGGAGTTCAGCTCCGCCGTCGTGGGGGTGGGCACCTCGATCGAATCCTCGGTGCTGATCACCGTGAACCTCGTGGACCTCGGCATCGAGCACCTCTGGGTCAAGGCGATCACGCCCTCGCACGGCAAGATCCTGACCCGGATCGGCGCCAACCACGTGATCTACCCGGAGGCCGACGCCGGTGTCCGCGCCGCGCACCTGGTCTCCGGCCGCATGCTGGACTTCATCGAGTTCGACGACGACTTCGCGATCGTGAAGATGTACCCGCCGCGCGAAACCGTGGGCTTCACCCTGGACGAATCCAAGGTCCGCTCCAAGTACGGGGTCACGATCGTGGGCGTGAAGTCCCCGGGCGAGGACTTCACCTACGCCCGTCCGGAGACGAAGGTGTCCGCACGGGACATGCTCATTGTTTCCGGGCACGTGGACCTGCTGGAAAGGTTCGCCGCCCGGCCGTAGCGGCGCGGCGCATACCGTCTGGCGAGGCGCCAAAGCGCTGGCGCCGCCGTATTCCGGCAGCGCCAGCGCTTTTGCGCATCATGAGGCGGATTGCGCGTCGCCTGAGCTACCGAACGATCACGACCCGGCGGTCTTGGCAGCCTTCGCGGCGGCCTTGGCCGACTGCTTGCTGGCCCGCACCTTGCTCAGCGACTCCGGGTCCACAATATCAGCCACGGACAGGTAGGCGTTCTCCTGACCGTAGTGGCCGGCGGCCTCGCGCCAGCCTTCCGCCTGGAGGCCACACTGCTTTCCCAGCAGCGCTAGGAAGATCTTTGCTTTCTGCTCGCCGAATCCCGGCAATGCCTTGAGCCGGCGCAGCACCTCCGGCCCGTCGGGGTCACCCTGCGTCCAGATGGCAGTCGCGTCGCCGTTCCAGTCTTTCTGCACCGTCTCGGCAAGGGACTGGACGCGGCCGGCCATTGATCCGGGGAACCGGTGGACGGCCGGCCGTTCCTTGAACATCTCGATGAACTCCTGCGGATCGTAGGCGGCGATCGCGGCCGGATCCATGGAACCGATGCGCGTCCGGATCTTTTCCGGACCGGCAAAGGCCGATTCCATGGTCACCTGTTGGTCAAGCAGCATGCCGGTGAGCAGCGCAAACGCGTCGTCGCTGAGTAGTTGGTCCGCCGCGGGATCCCCTGTGATGTGCAGTTCCATGGGTCCCATCCTGCCACCCGGTGAGGTCCGCGTCATGGGTTGCGCCTGCGTTTGCCGCTAGCCGAGCTGTTTGGTGATCTCCGCGGCGCGTTCGGCGGCGGCGCGGGCGCCGTCAGCGATGATCGAGGGCAGGCCGCGCGCGTCAAAGGTCGCGATGGCGCGCTCGGTGGTGCCGTTGGGGCTCGTGACGGCCTTGCGCAGCGCCGTCGCATCCGCGCCCGCCTCGGCCAGCATAAGGCCCGCCCCGGCGACGGTCTCCCGGGCAATCAGCAGCGACAGCTCACGGTCCAGTCCGAGTTCGACGCCGGCGTCCGCCATCGCTTCGGCCAGATAGAACGCGTACGCCGGGCCGGAGCCGCTGATCGCGGACAGCGCGTCGACCTGGTCTTCGGGGATTTCGACGACGGTGCCCGCGGAAGCCAGCAGGTCCTTGGCGAGCTGGAGCTGCTCCGGGGAGCAGTGCGTGCCCGGCGACACCGAAATGACGCCCCGGCCCAGCTGCGCCGGGGTGTTGGGCATGCTCCGGATCACGGGCTGGCCGGCCGGCAGGGCCGCTTCCAGCTGCTCCAGCGACACCGCGGCGGCGACGGAAATAACGATCGTGTCCGGTGCCAGCGAGTCGCCGATCTCCCGGGCCAGGTCCGCGATGCCCACGGGCTTGACGCCCAGGATCACGACGCCGGAGCCGGTGGCTGCCTGCTTGTTGTTCTCCGGCTCTTCGGCGCCGGCGATCGCTGTGATGCCGTGATGCCGTTTGGCCAGCTGGTCGGCGCGTTCGGCGCGGCGGACCGTGGCGACAATGTCCGCCGGGTCGGTGCCGCCGGCGATCAGGCCGCCCATGATGGCCTCGTTCATTGATCCACAGCCCAGGAATGCGATTCGGTTACTCATGCCCCCATCATTGCAGTCCGGCCCGATTCCCAGCCAGCTCCCATCTTCAGGTCAGGGTCTTCACAAACTCCCGAACTAACGTGGTGGTTACCTCATTGAGGGTGCGAGTGATGCGGCAGGCATGCGGATGTCTGCCCGGCACCGGTGGTCTGCAGCGGGTTTCCCCCCATTTTCCCGCAGCGGACCGCCGGTGCCTTCGCCGTTAACCGGCAGCTCCGCCCCGGCGGACCCGCGGCTCCACCGCGAAGCCCCGAGGCCCCCAACGCTTTCCCGCCTCAGTCCGGGTCCTGCCCCGCTGCGCGCAGCCGGGTGTCATTCAGGCGGCTCTCCAGGAAGGCCCGGTCGGCGGTGTTTCCGGTCAGCTGCAGCGCGGCGTCGTACGCGGCGGCGGCCTCAGCGTTGCGGCCCAGCCGGGCCAGGAAGTCGGCGCGGACGGCGTGGAACGGGGAGTAGCCGTCCAGCCCGAGCGCGTCGACGAGGCGCAGGGCAGGTTCCGGGCCCTCCAGCTCGGCCAGGGCGACCGCCCGGTTGAGGGCCACGACCGGTCCGGGCGCGAGTTCGAGGAGCCGGTCGTAGAGCCGGAGGATCTGGCGCCAGTCCGTGGCGCCGCCGTCGGGCGCGTCGCTGTGGACCGCGCTGACGGCGGCCTGCAGCTGGTACGGTCCGGGCTGGTTCCGCCGCAGGCACTGCCGCACCAGGTCCTGGCCCTCCGCGATCAGGGCACGGTCCCACAAACGTCGATCCTGGTCCGCCAGGAGCACGGGGCCGCTGCCGGCTTCCCGCGCGGCGCGGCGTGACTCGGTCAGCAGCATCAGGGCCAGCAGGCCCTTCACTTCTGCTTCGTCGGGCATCAGCGCGGCCAGCAGCCGGCCCAGCCTGATCGCTTCCGCGCAGAGGTCCGCCCGGATCCGCGGCCCGCCGGAGCTGGCGCTGTAGCCCTCGTTGAAGATGAGGTACACCACCGCAAGGACCGGCGGCAGGCGCGCCGGAAGGTCCGCCCCGCGCGGCACCCGGTACGGAATCCCGGCGTCCCGGATTTTCGCCTTGGCCCGGACCAGGCGCTGGGCCATGGTGGGTTCGGGCACCAGGAAGGCGTGGGCGATTTCCGCCGTCGTGAGTCCTCCCAGCAGCCGCAGCGTCAGAGCCACCTGGGCGTTGGTGGCGAGGGCCGGGTGGCAGCAGGTGAACATCAGCCGCAGCCTGTCATCGTCCACCGTGCCCTCCCTTGAGAGTTCAGTCATCACGAGTTCCTCGGGCGTCGGGGCTGCCGGGGACCGGGCGGCCTGCAGCTGCGCGGCCCGGAGCTGTTTGTCGCCGCGTCCGGCTTCCCGGCGCAGTCGGTCGGTCGCCCGGTTCCTGGCCGTGGTGATGATCCAGCCCGCGGGGCTCGGCGGGAGGCCGGTGGAGGGCCAGTGCCGGACGGCGAGGGCGAAGGCTTCCTGGACGGCGTCCTCGGCGGAGTCGATATCCCCGAGTACTCGGGTCAGGACCGCGACGGCCCGCCCGTATTCCTTCCGGAAGACTCCGGCGATGTCCGCCTCCGCCGCGGGTGCCCCGGCGGACTCGGGCGGCGGCGGGGACCCTGTTTCGCGGACCATTTCCGGGGGCGCCTAGTGCTGGACGGGTCGCACTTCGATGGGAAGGGTGGTGGCGCGGGCCAGCTTTTCGGCCCAGCCGAGGGCGGCGTCGAGGTCCGCGGCCTCGATGACGGTGAACCCGCCGAGGTGCTCCTTGGCTTCGGCGAAGGGACCGTCAGTGATGAGCACCTCGCTGCCCTGCTGCCGCACGACGGTGGCGGCCTCGGCGGGATGCAGCCCGGCCCCGAACACCCACGCGCCGGCTTCCTCCATCTCGCGGTTCAGGGCCTCGACGTCCCGCATGATCGGCTCCAGGAATTCCGGGGCCGGGGTGGGGCCATCGGGCTGGTAGACGCTGAGCAGGTACTGTGCCATGGTGCTGTCCTCCTTGACGATCCGGCCGGTCCTGTACCGGCCTCTCACCTACTAGACGAACGGGCCGCCCCCGGATCGACACATCCCTGCCGGCACTCAGGCCTGAGGGAAACCCGTCACCGGGCGCCGGTCGACTGGGATTTCGAAGCGTCCGGCGCCTCTGAATCGGGTGACTGCGGCCCCGCGGGGTGGTCCGTCTGGGTCACGTGGGGTGCCGGGTCCAGCGGGCCCTCGAACACCAGCTGATCCAGCCGGCGGAGGATCAGGCCTTCGCGGAGCGCCCAGGGGCAGATCTCCATGCTCGGAAACTCGAACATCTCCAGGGCCGCTTCCGCCACCAGGGCCCCGGCCAGGAGCTGCGGGGCGCGGGCTTCGGAGACACCGGGCAGGTTCAGCCGGTCCTCCACCTCCATCGCCGAGATGCGTTGCGCCCACAGGCCCAGGTCCGTGGCGAACAGTTCCCGCTTGACGTAGGGGCCCGCGGCGCTCGGCGCGGCACCGGCGATCCGCGCCAGCGAGCGGAAAGTCTTGGAGGTGCCCGCGACATGGTTTGCCCTGCCGAGCTTCGCGAAGTCGCGCACCACCGGCTTGAGCGTGGTCCGGATATAGCGGCGGAGTTCCTTCACGCTCTTGGCCGAGGGCGGGTCCTCCTGCAGCCAGTCCCGGGTAAGCCGGCTCGCTCCGAGCGGGACGGAGGTCGCGAGTTCGGGGAGTTCATCCTCCCCGTAGGCCATCTCGAAGGAGCCGCCGCCGATGTCAAGGTTCAGGATGGGCCCGGCGCCCCAGCCGTACCAGCGGCGGACCGCGAAGAACGTCATCGAGGCCTCTTCGCTGCCGGTCAGTTCCCGCAGCGTCACGGTGGTCTCATGCTTGACCCGTGCCAGCACCTCCGGGCCGTTGGTGGCCTCGCGGATGGCGGAGGTACAGAACGCCAGCAGGTCTTCGGCCTTGTGCTTGGCCGCGAATTCCCAGGCTTCGAGGACGAATTCGATCAGCTCATGCTGGCCGGCGTCGTTGATGCTGCCGTCGCTCTCGAGAAACTGCACGAGGGAAAGCGGGCGCTTGTGCGAGGCGAAGGGCACAGGACGCGCACCGGGGTGGGCATCCACGAGCAGGAGGTGAACGGTGTTTGATCCAATATCGAGGACGCCAAGACGCATAGTGTCATTATTGCCCCCGGGAACGCGGCCCGCCTAACGGGCCGGCCGCGCCCCGAATGTCGGCTTAGGCCTGATCGTCCGGGCCGGACACGTCTTCGGGCTCGTCGGCGGGCTTGAAGTCCCGGCGGATGTTCGCCACGCCTTCCGGATCGATTTCGAAGCCGAAGGCTGCGCCGGGGTTGATGACCATGCCGAGGTCGTCGCCGAGGTTGCCCAGAATCGCGGCGCCCTGGGTGCCGAGCACGTTGGGGGCGGCGGCCAGGTACTGCTCGGTGACGCGGCTCGGGTGGGAGAACACGGCCAGGACAGGCTTCCCGGCGGAGTTGGCGAGCACCAGCGGCTCAACCTGGGAATCGGCGCCTTCGAGCGCGTCGGAGCTGACGATGTAGACCTCGTTGTTGAGGAAGGCGAGGATGACGTCAACGGGGTTGGCGTCGGGCTCCTCCCCCTTGGCAAGCTGCTCTTCGAGGTCGTTCAGCGGCTGGAGGTCCAGGTGATCGGGCTGTTCAGTCATGTCTCTACTCGACCACGTTGCGCCCGGCTCCGCAAACGCGAAATCGCCGGAAGCGCAGGGAGCCGCCGGAAACTTCCGGCGGATACGCATGCTTCCGGCGACTTCGGCACGGTTTGGGCAGACCCCTACTTCTTGGCGGCAGCCTTGCGGGCCGGGGCCTTGCGCGCCGTCGTCGTGCGCTTGACCGGGCCCTTGGCGCGCTTCTCCGCGAGGAGTTCGACGGCCTGTTCCCGGGTGAGCTCCTCCAGCGAGGTGGAGCGCGGCACGGTGATGTTGGTGACGCCGTCGGTGATGTACGGGCCGAAGCGGCCTTCCTTCACCACGATGTTCTTCTCCGAGACCGGGTCCGGACCGAATTCGGCCAGCGGCGCGACGGCGGCGCGGGCGCCGCGCTGCTTGGGCTGGGAGTAGATCTCCAGGGCCTGCTCCAGCGTGATCGTGAAGATTTCCTCTTCCGAGCCGATGGACCGGGAGTCCGTGCCCTTCTTCAGGTACGGGCCGAAGCGGCCGTTCTGCACGGTGATCGGGTTGCCTTCGGCGTCCTGGCCGAGCACCCGGGGCAGGCTCATGAGCTGCAGGGCCTCGTCCAGGGTGATGGTGTCCACGCTCATCGAGGCGAACAGCGAGCCGGTGCGGGGTTTGGCCTTCACCGGCTTCTTCGGCGGCTTGGGCTTGCCGTTCTTGTAGTACTCGACCGGCTGGTTGGCGAGCTGTTCCTCGGTCATCTCCGGGATGACTTCGGTGACGTAGGCGCCGTAGCGGCCGTTCTTGGCGACGACGGTGTGCCCGGTGTGCGGGTCCGCGCCGAGCACCCGCTCCTCGGGGGCGGCGGTTTCCATCAGCTCGACCGCCTTGGCCGCGGTGAGCTCATCCGGGGCCAGGTCCTCGGGGACGTTGGCGCGGGCGGCCTCAACCACTTCGCCGGTCTTCGGATCGACCGTGGGGACGGAGCTCTCCAGGTACGGGCCGAACTTTCCGACCCGCAGGGTGATGCCCTCGGTGATCGGGATGGAGTTGATTTCGCGGGCGTCGATCTCACCGAGGTTGTTGACGATGCTCAGCAGCCCGGGGTTGGAGTCCTCGCCGAAGTAGAAGTGCTTGAGCCAGGCGGGCCCCTCGGCCTGGCCGTTGGCGATCTTGTCCAGGTCCGCTTCCATGTCTGCCGTGAACTCGTAGTCCACATAGTCGTGGAAGTGCTGTTCGAGCAGCCGGATCACGGAGAACGCGATCCAGCTCGGGACCAGCGCGGAGCCCTGCTTCCGGACGTAGCCGCGGTCCTGGATGGTGGAAATGGTGGAGGCATAGGTCGACGGGCGGCCGATGCCCTTCTTTTCCAGCTCGGCGGTCAGCGACGCTTCGGTGAAGCGCGGCGGCGGGGACGTCTCGTGCCCGATGGCGGCAATCTCCGAGGCGGTGAGCGCGTCGTCCTTGGCCACGTTCGGCAGCCGGCGGGCCTCGTCGGATTCGTCGTCGCCGCGGCTTTCGTCCTTGCCCTCTTCGTAGGCGGCGAGGAAGCCGGGGAAGGTGATGACGGTGCCGGAGGCAGAGAACTCGGCGTCGCGGCCGTCGGCAGCGACGGCGCCGAGGCGGATCGTGGCGGTGGAGCCCTTGGCGTCGGCCATCTGCGAGGCGACGGTGCGCTTCCAGATCAGCTCGTAAAGACGGAACTCGTCGCCGGAGAGCTGCTTGGCCACCTGGGCCGGGGTGCGGAAGGAGTCACCGGCGGGGCGGATGGCCTCGTGGGCCTCCTGCGCGTTCGCGGCCTTGCCGCTGTAGACGCGCGGGGAGGCGGGAACGTATTCCGGGCCGTACAGCTCGGAGGCCTGGCGCCGCGCGGCCGTGACGGCCTCGTTGCTCAGCGCGGAGGAGTCCGTACGCATATAGGTGATGTAGCCGTTTTCGTACAGCCGCTGTGCCACCTGCATGGTGCTCTTGGAGGAGAAGCGCAGCTTGCGGCCGGCCTCCTGCTGCAGCGTCGAGGTGGTGAACGGCGCGGCCGGGCGGCGGGTGTACGGCTTGGTGTCGACGGAGCGGACGCGGAAATCGGCGTCCTGCAGGCCGGCGGCGAGGGAGGTGGCGAGGTCCTGGTTGAGGTGCACGGCGTTGCGGGAGGTGAGCTCGCCGCTGTCGTTGAAGTCGCGGCCGCTGGCGACCTTGGCGCCGTCGACCATTGCCAGCTTCGCTTTGAACGAGCCGGACCCCGCGCCGAACTGGCCGGTGAGGTCCCAGTAGGAAGCCGACTTGAAGGCCATCCGCTCACGCTCGCGGTCCACGACCATGCGGGTCACGACGGACTGCACGCGGCCGGCGGAGAGGCCCCGGGCCACCTTGCGCCACAGCACCGGGGAGATCTCGTAGCCGTAGAGGCGGTCCAGCACGCGCCGGGTTTCCTGCGCGTCCACCAGGTCCTGGTCGACGTCGCGCAGGTTGTCCATGGCGCGGTGGATGGCTTCCTTGGTGATTTCACCGAAGGTCATCCGGTAGACCGGCACCTTGGGCTTGAGCACTTCCAGCAGGTGCCACGCGATGGCCTCGCCCTCGCGGTCCCCATCGGTTGCGAGATAGAGAGCGTCAGCGTCTTTGAGCTGGGCCTTGAGCTCGGCAACCTTTTTCTTCTTGTCCGGGGACACCACGTAGTACGGCTTGAAGTCGTTATCAACGTCGACGGCGAACTTGCCCACCGAGGTTTTCTTCAACTCCGCCGGCAGTTCCGACGGCTGCGGGAGGTCGCGGATGTGACCAATGGAGGCCTCAACGATGAAGCCCTCGCCGAGGTACTTGGCGATGGTCTTGCTCTTGGCGGGAGACTCCACAATCACGAGTTTCTTACCGGTTTTGGCCTTGCTTGGCACGGTGCTCCTACAGAAAAAGGTTGCTCGGGCAGATGCGCCCATACCCGCCTAGTTCACCATATTTTGCGGATTCCCGCGCATCCAGCCCCAAACGGAGGGGCCCCGGGCGCGACTTCCGGACGTAATGAACCCCCGCCAGGCAGGCCTTCGCCGGGCCCGGCCGGGGCGGCCCGACCAGCTGTCAGGCGGGGCTGCCGGAAGGCTTCGCCGGAGGCTTTCCGCGGTCATCCGGGATCATCGACCACAGGGTCGCCATCCGCTCGGCCCCGTCGGGGACCTGGTCCGGATCCTCCAGCTCGTAGTCCCGCAAAAGCTCGAAGAGCCGATTGTTCAGCTCCTCCCGCTGCTCCGGGGTCAGATAGAGCAGGTTGCTGGCCAGCACCACGGAGGAGGGCCCGTCCACGGCCTCGCCGCGCTGGCGCTGCTCGTCGCGGGTCTTGGCGTAGGCGCTGACGCGCCGGCGGTAGGCGTCCAGTTCAAGGTCCAGCACGGCGAATTCGGGGCTCGCCACGCCGCCGCCCGAGTTGATGGTGAAGTCGGTGCCCGCCGCTTTCCAGCGGCGCTCCCGCGCGTCGCCGGCGGTGGCGGCCGGGACCACAATGCCCCACTTCTGCAGCGCGCGCAGGTGGTAGCTCATGGCGCTCGGGGTGAGGCCGGTCTGCGCGGCGAGTTCGGTGGCGGTCCGGCTCACCTGGGTTGAATACAGTTCGGAGATGACTTCCAGCCGGGCGGCGTGGGCCAGCGCCCGGATCGCTTTCGGGTCGGTGATCTCCACTTTCTTCTCCGGGCGCTGCCGGCGTGTGGACGCCGGAGGGACCGGTGACTCCGCCATTGGGGTTTCTGCATTCACAGCACCAGTCTACCGAGCTTCGCCAAACTATGAAAGAAATGCTTGACACCAAAATGTACCGCAGAGTAGCTTGCTATCTATGAAACAGGCATTTCATACGGCGCCGGGTGACGCCCCGCCCGCGCAGCCCCTCTGGCGCAACGGGGACTTCGTCCTGGCCAGCAGTGCCCGCTTCATCGCCACGGCCGGCATGGGGGCCGTCATCATCAGCGTCATGCTACACCTCCAGAACCTCGCCGCCGCCGGCCAGACGGCCATCGCCGGACCCTGGCTCGTGGCGGCCTATCTGCTCTGCTCGGCGCTCCCCCTGGTGCTGCTGGCGCCGTGGGCGGGCCGGCTGGCCGACACCCGGGATTCCAGGACGCTGGCGACGGCGTCCTCCGTGGTCAGTGCCGCCGCGGTCGCCGGGATGGGGCTGGGCATGCAGTATCTGGACAACTATCTACCGGTGCTGTTCGCCATGACGTTCCTCCTCGACACCGCCCAGGCGGTGGCCGGTCCGACCTGGCAGGCCCTGCTGCCCCGGATCGTGGGCGAGGAACGGACCCCGCAGGCGCTGGGCACCATGCAGGCCACCATCATGATCGCCAGCATGGTTGGACCGGCGGCCGGGGGGCTGCTCAGCGGCTGGGGCGGATCCGGCCTGGTGTTTGCGGTGGCCAGCGGCTGCTACCTGGCGATGGGCGCGGCCGCCATGCTGATCCGGACCCGCCGCGGCACGGCCGCCGAACGGGTCGGCAAAGAGCCTCCGGCCCTGCTGGACGGGCTGCGCCTGATCCGGCGTGACGGCCTGGTCTGGGCTCTGGTCCTCGGCGCGCTGTTCTTCATCACCGTCGGCGAGGCGACCAACGTCCTTGAGGTGTTCCTGGCCCGGGACGAACTCGGCGCCACGGAGACGCAGTACGGGCTGCTGGCCGCGTCGTTCGGCCTCGGGATGGCGTCCGGGGCGGGGCTGGCCAGCCGGATCACGACCCACCACACCCGGCTGCGCGCGCTGCTGGTCTCGATGGCCCTGACCTCGGCCTTCCTGGGGATCATTTCCCTGGTGCCGAACATGGAACTGTTGTTCATCGCTTACACCGCCATGGGGGCCAGTTGCGGGATGCTGAATGCGTGCTTCGGGGCGATTGCGATCATGCGGATCCCGGAAAGCGGCCGCGGCCAGGCCATGGCGATCATCGGCGGCATGACCCGTGCGGTCGCCATCGGGGCGCTCGCGCTGGGCGGGCTGCTCGGTGCCCTGCTCCCCATCCGGGTGAGCTTCCTGGTCGCCGGGGTGGGCGGGGTCCTGGCGGCCCTGGCCGTCACCGCGTACGTCCTGCCGCGCTACGGCCGTGAGGGCACGGCAGGCCCCGCGGTTCCCGCCGCCGGGACTGAACCGGCGGCGGCGTCAGGCGGGCAGCAGGAAGCCGTCGCGGACCAGGTTCCCCACCTCGGTGAGGACGCCGGCGCGGAAGGTCCCGGCGTCCCAGTCCTCGCCCCCGCCCAGGAGCGCCTCAAGGGCGCCGATGATCTGCCCGACGGACAGGTCGCCGTCGCACGCTGAGACGAAGCCGGCCAGCTCGGTGCTGAGCAGGTTGGTGCGGCGCAGTCCGGCGCCCTGGCGCAGCAGGATGACGCCGGGGTGTTCGGCTCCGGGGCGCTGGTGCCGCTCCTCGGTGACGTCCTCGGCCACGAGCAGGTGCGCCGCCGCCAGATCATGGGCGGCCAGCCAGTCGGCGCGTTCCACGGCGGCACCCAGGTGCGGGCCGACGGGCTGCTCGATCGGATAGGTGATCTCCTCGAAGCGCCGCAGCGCCGGGGTGGCGCCGTCGGCGGGCCGCCGCAGCCAGATCATCCCGAAGCCGATGGCCTCGACGCTGCGGGAGGCGAAATCGTCCAGGTACGCGGCGTACGAGTCCTGGTAGAGCCGCCTGTCGCGGGCCTCGGAGGCGTCCTGCAGCCAGGTTTCGGCGTACTGTTCCGGGCTGACCTGCTCGCGCTGGATGAACCAGGCGTCCGCGTTCGGGCCGGCCCAGCGTTGGGGCCGCTCGTCCCAGGCCGCGCCCGCCGGGATTTCCCAGTTGCCCAGGAGCTGGGCTGTTCCGCCGGGGGTCAGGACCGAAGGGAGGTCGCGGACCAGCGCGGCGACGATGTCGTCGCCCGGCAGACCGCCGTCGCGGTAGGTGAACTGGTCGCCGGCGGCCTCCCCCAGGCCGCGCGGCGTGATCACGAACGGCGGGTTGGAGACCACCAGCTCAAACTCCTCGCCCGCCACCGGATCGAGCAGGGAGCCACGGCGCAGGCTCACCCGGGCTTCCGGATCGGAGGGGTCCAGGTGCAGCTGGCCGGCGTTGAGGAGCAGGTTGAAGCGGGTGAACGCGAGGGCGCGGTCGGAGATGTCGGTGGCCGTCACGTGCTCGGCGTGGTGGAGCAGGTGGAAGGTCTGGATGCCGCAGCCGGTGCCGAGGTCCAGGGCCCGGGCCACGTGCCGGCGCGCGGTGACCTGCACCAGGGTGGTGGAGGCCTGCCCGATCCCGAGGACGTGGTCGTGGCGCAGCACCCCGGGGCGCTGGTGGGCGGCGAGGTCGCTGGCCACCCAGAGCTCGGCGCCGCCGCTGCTGACAGTGCTTTCCCTCCGGGCGTCTTCCCCCTGAGTGCCTTCCCCCTGGGTGTCTTCCCCCTGAGCGTCTTCCCCGGCGATTCCGTCCCAGCCGTAGGGCCGCAGGTCCACCTTCGCCTGGATCAGGCCGTCGGCGGACGGCTCCACGAGGCCCAGTTCGCGCAGGCCCGTCGTGCGGATGCCGGGCAGGGCGGCGTCGAGGGTGGCCGCGGGCTGCGGTTCGGCCAGCAGCCAGAAGCGGACGACGGCGGCGAGCGCCGCCGTCGTCGGCTCCCCGTGGCGGGCCGTCTCGGTGACGATCAGCGCGGGAACCAGCTGGTCCCGGCCCAGAGCGCTGTGCGCGGCCGCGCCGAGCAGTGCGGCGACGCCGTCAACGGTGTAGCCGATACCGCGCAGGTCCGTGGCCAGGGCCTCGAGCAGGCCGGGGAGGTCGCTGCGCGGGGCGTCGGGGGTGTTGCCGGCCGTGAAATGCGTTGAGGGAGTCACCGGACAAGTTTAGTCCAGGCCCCCGGAGCCGGAACCGGGGGTTGCCGGTCCCGTGGCGCGAGGGCGCGGGGGCTGCGGGTCAGAGGTGCTTCGCGGCGTAGATCCGGAGGGCGTCGCGGACGAACGCGGCCCCGGCTTCCCCGCCGTAGTTCGCGGCAAACCGCGGATCGGCAACGTACATCTCGCCGAGGCCGGTGACGTAGCCCTTCAGGTCGCCCTCACGGCCGGTGGCGGAGGCGGGCGTGCCGGGTATGCCGGTGAGCCATTCGACCTGCCGCCGGGCCAGATCCTGCGCCTCGGCGCTGTCCGCGGCGGCACCGGACTCCGCCGCCGCGATCCAGTCGCTGCCCAGCTGCCGGGAGCGCTGCTTCCAGGCGTCCTTTTCGGCCGGGCCCATCCCCCGCCACCAGGAATCGCCCTGCGCGTACGCGTCCTTGCCCCAGCGCTCCTCGACCTCGTCCTTGTACTGCGTGTGGTCGAAGCCGTCGAACATCTTCTCCGCCATGATCTGTTCTCCTTCTCTCAGTGCTTCAATCGTCTGCCGGACCGAGTCGACCTGCCGTGCCAGCCGGTCCTGTTCCTGCCGGAGCCAGTCCAGGTGCCGGCCCAGGGCCCTGACGGCGTCGGGCTCGTGGCCGAGGACCTCGGCGATGGCCGGGAGGCCCAGCCCCAGGTCCCGCAGGAGCAGGATGCGCTGCAGCCGCACGAGCGAGGCCTGGTCGTAGAACCGGTAGCCGTTGTCGCCGGTCCGGCTGGGTTTGAGCAGCCCGACGTCGTCGTAGTGGCGCAGTGTCCGGCTCGTGGTCCCGGCGATCCTGGCGATCTGCTGCACGGACCATTCCATGTGGCTGCCCCCTTTCGTTCCGGAACCCGCCCCAGCCGGGCCGGTAACCCGATGCTAAAGCTTGACGCTACGTCAAGGTCAAGGCCCTGGCCTGGGCCCGGGATGCCCGCGGGCTGGCGTACCATTGGCGGTATGCACACGCAGCAGCGATTTATCAGCCCTCGGCCGCTTCCCGGCCGCACGGGCTTCTTGTCGCGCGCATAACTGCAGCCGCCGGGGTCCGTCCGGTGCAGCGGCCGAGGGTGAAGTTCCCCTCCCGCACTCCAGACCAAGGACCCCCTCATGAAGACGTATTTGACCCCGGCTGACCTGCAATCAGCCCTCTCGCTCCGCGATTTGTCCGATCCAGCCCAGGGTCCGCACGCGATGTCCCTGCTGCTGGCGGACGTCACCGCGGCGCTGGAAAACCTCTGGGGCATCGGAGTTGAGACGCACCGGCTCAGCCCCCTCGTCGCCACCGCCGACAACTACGACCGCCTGGGCTACTCCCCCGACGACGTCACGCGCGATTCACGCTACTCCCGCCATGTCAGCCCCACGGTGATGCTGCGGAGCCACACCTCGGCCGGCGTTCCGGCCCTGCTGGACTCGCTGCGCCAGGAAATGGGCCACTACGACCGGCTGCATGCGCTGCCCGGCCTGGTGTACCGGCGGGACTCGATCGACCGCACCCACGTGGGCGCCCCGCACCAGATGGATCTGTGGCGGCTCAAAGCGCGCGGCCTGCTGGGTCCGGCCGAGCTGGACCGGATGATGGCGGCCGTCGTGGAGGCCGTGCTGCCGGCCGCCCTGCACCCGGAGGTCCAGTGGCGCGCGACCCCGGCGAACCACCCCTACACGGACACCGGCAGGCAGCTCGACGTGCTCGTCGGCCAGCCGGACGGCAGCCGGGAGTGGCTCGAACTGGCCGAATGCGGCCTCGTCGCCGCGCAGGTTCTCCGCGGCTCCGGACTGGATCCCCGCCGCTGGGCCGGTCTCGCCCTGGGACTGGGGCTGGACCGTGCCCTGATGCTGCGCAAGGGGATCCGGGACATCCGGCTCCTGCGCGCGGAGAATCCCGAGATCCAGGCCCAGCTGCTGGACCTGCACCCCTACCGGCCGGTGTCGGTCATGCCGGAGGTCCGGCGCGATCTGTCCCTGGTGCTCGGCTCCGCGGCGGACGCCGACGTCGAACTGCTGGGTGACCGTGCACGGACGGCCCTCGGGGCGGAATCCGAGATGCTGGCCGCGCTGGAGATCCGGGCCGTCACCCCGGCGTCGGGGCTTCCGCCGGCGGCCGTCGAACGGCTCCGGCTCGCCCCGGGCCAGGTGAACGTGCTGCTGCGGCTGGTGCTGCAGCCGCTGGACCGGACGCTGACGGACGGGGAGGCCAACCTCCTGCGCGACCGCGTGTACCTTGCCCTGCACCGGGGCCAGGTACTCGAGCTGATCGCCGGGTAGGGCCGCGGGGCCACTGTGGGCCGGCAGCCGGGAAATCAGCTGCCGGCCGCAACGGCGGTAAGTTGGAGGCATGCTCTTCCTTTCCCCCGGCCCCCGGCGTGCCCGGACCGTCCGGCGCGCCACCCGGCCCTTCCGTCACCCGGCCCGGCCCGTCGGACGTGCCGTGCGCGGCCTCACGGCGGGCGCCGCCGTCGTCCTGGCCGCAGCAGCGTGCTCCCCGGTCGTTTCCATTGAGTCGGCCGATGTGCCGGCGTGGAAGGCGACGGCGCTTCCCTCCGTCGCGGGGGTCGTGGTCGAGGATGCCGGAAAGATCCTCAACCGGGATCCGATCGTCAAGACCGCACCCGGGATCGCAGCGGGCAGCTATGTCCTGACCATCACCTGCGAGGGCGGCGGCAAAGCCTTCTTCGACGTCTCCCTGGACGGCACCAGGCTGACCGAGGTCGGCGCGGCCTGCAACGGCAGCCGCGAGAGGGCGCGAATCAAAGTCCCCGCCGCGGGCGCCCTCCAGATCAGCGCCTCCAGCGTGGATGCCCCGCTCATTTACGCCTACCACCTGGCGCCTGCGGCCTAGCAGCCTGTATCCGACACGGCAGAGCGCCGGGACTTGTGTTCGATGCCCCCGCCGCTAGGCTCGGTGCATGTCTGCTACTGGGGGTATGCAGCGGCCGGTCCGGGCCGCACTCTTGCTGGCGGTGGCCGCCGCTGCCGCGGGACTGACCGGATGTGAAGTCGCCGACGACGTCGGACTCTCACCGGGCGCGGCCGGGCCGTCCGCCCGCTCGGACCCTGCCAGGGCACCGCTGCCCACCCGGGACCCGGAACTCGTTGCCGCCGAGGTCCGCAACCTGTCGGAGCTCGAGGCAATGCTCGGCATACCGGAGGCACTGGTGTTCGGCGGATCGGGCGGGCTCGGCGGCACCAGCAGCGGAGGACACGCTACGTCGGGCACTATCACCCGGGCCGGCCAGTACAAGGTCACCGCGGCGTGCGTCGGGGCACCGGATGCGCACCTTTCCGTCATCCAGGGCGCGCGCCAGGGCGGCACACTCCTGGAGCGCAACCTCGACTGCGGCAGCGTGGCGGAAGCGCTGGTGGACCTGGTCCCCGGGACTGTGTCGGCTCACCTCATCCGGTACGGCGCCGGTGCCGGGCCCGGCACCGGCGCCGTCGCAGGCGTCCGGATCAGCTTCGACAGCCCGGGGCAGTAGGCACCGGCGCGACGCTTCCGTCGTGCGCCGGTGGACTCTGGCGCCCGGGCAGGGGCGGGGTTAAAGTCGGGATATGCCCACTGTTCCGGTGTCGAGCGTGGCCCGGAATCGCACGGCCACCGCCGTGGGACTCTCCTGGATGCTGGCCATGGCGATGGCACTGGCCGGGTGCGCGTACGAATACGACGACGGTTTTGCCAGCGGGACGGAGTCCCCATCCGCCCCGGCGTTCACCGATGCGGCGCTGCCGCGGGACCCGTCGACGCGGTGGCCCGTCTCCGGGGCAGAGCTGGATGCGTGGCTGGCGCAGGTACTCCCCGCCACTGAAGGCCAGGTGTTCCATATCGGATACGGCACCCTTGAGGCAGACGAGGTACGGGAGGAGTCCACGGCCCCGCTGCCCAGTGGGAGCTACTCGGTGACCCTTGCCTGCCGCAGCCCGCGGCGGGTCTCCTTCACCGTCGCTCACGAGAACAAGGAGCTGGTGGACCTGGAACTGCGTTGCAGAACCTCACGCGTGAACGTGGTGTATCTTCCCGCGGGCTCCGTGCTCACCATCAAGGTCGAAGCCAACGCCGGAGCCAACTTCGCCTTCCGGGTCAGCCGCATCTGAGGCCCCAGGTCGGCAGACCCAGCCGGCAGGGCCTCAGTCCGCGGGGGCTGCAGGGCCGCAGGGCGTTAGGCCGCGCACCCGTCCGGGCAGCGCAACGTCTCCGGGCTGGCGGCACAGTCCGAGCAGTAGAGCGTGAGCGTACGGCAGGACGAGTTGGAGCAGTTCTCGAATTTGCTCGTCGGCGCCGCGCAGCGGACGCATGCGCCGATCGTCTTCGCGTCCTCGCTGAATTCAAGGTGCATGCGCTTGTCGAACACGTAGAGGGAGCCCTCCCAGAGGCCCTGGTCCTTGAAGGTTTCGCCGTAGCGGACGATCCCGCCGTCGAGCTGGTAGACCTCCTTGAAGCCGCGGTTCACCATCAGGCTGGACAGCACCTCGCAGCGGATGCCGCCGGTGCAGTATGTGACGACCGGTTTGTCCTTGAGCGCGTCGTACTTGCCGGAGTCGAGTTCCTTGATGAAGTCGTGGGTGGTGGCCACGTCCGGGACGACCGCGTCCTTGAATTTGCCGATCTGGGCCTCGAAGCCGTTGCGGCCGTCGAAGAACACGACTTCCTCGCCGGCCTCCTTCCGCGCCGCCACGAGCTCGTGCAGTTCCTCGGGCAAAAGGTGCGTGCCGCCGCCGACGACGCCGCCGGCATCGACCCTGAGCTCTCCGGGGGCGCCGAAGGACACGATCTCGTCGCGGACTTTGACGCTCAGCCGGGGGAAGTCCGCGGCGCCGCCGTCGGACCACTTCACGTCGATACCGTGGAAGCCCTTGTATTCGCGGGTGGTCTTCACGTACTGCTTGACCGCGTTCAGCTCACCGCCGACGGTCGCATTGATGCCGTCCTTGGAGATGATGATGCGGCCGGTGAGGCCGAGTTTCTCGCAGAGCGCACGCTGCCAGAGCCGGACGGCGTCCGGGTCCGGGAGGGGGGTAAAGCCGTAAAAGAGCACAATTCTGTTCAAAGCCACGTTTTAAGGGTACCGGGTGGACTGAAAGCCCCGGGCAGCGGGCCGGGGCGCAGGGAAGCCCGTTTTGTGCGGACCCGGGCAGCGGTCCAGGCGCCCGCCCCGCCGGCACCGGGGCCGCGGTCCGGTCACAATTACGTAAGCAAGACCTGTTCCCGGACCCGGCCCCTGTTGCTTGCGGCGGGGCTGGAATACGCTCATCACATGAGTCTTGAGGCCATGGTTGAAGACACCACTCATCTCCTGGAAATCTGGGTCACCGGCTGGGCCGGCTGCCGGGGATATGAGACACGCAGGGAGGGCCGCTTCCCGGCGGCTTTCAGGGCGGACACCACCCACGAGTGGGAATACTTCGCCCATGATCCCTCCGATGCGGAGTTCGCGGCGCTGGCCGCTGCCACCGTGGAGGTCCCCGCCCGGATCCTCACGGTCCTGACGAATGACGTGGCGCGGTACCACTTCCTGGCCCAGCAGCAAGGGCTCAACGTCACGTCCGCCTCGCAGACGATGATGATCGTGGACATGGAGACCCAGGACGCCGAGGATCCCTGGCTTCCGGATGATGATCTCCGGTGGGTTCCGTCCCGGATCGACGGGGTCCACCATGCCGTGGTCTATGCCGGGGAAGAGGTGGCGGCCAGCGGCCGCATGTTCGTGGTGGGCCACACCGCAATCTTCGACAAGATCGTCACCGAGCCCGGGTATCAGCGCCGGGGCCTGGGCAGCTTCGTCATGCGCGCCCTCGCCGCCCAGGCGTTCGAGCACGACGTCGAAACCGGGCTGCTGCTCGCCTCACTCGACGGGCAGAAGCTCTATTCGCACCTCGGCTGGACCACGGTCAGCCACGTGCTGATGCTCTCCGCCTCGGACGAGGGCTCGGACCTGTCCGTGGGCTGAGGCTCTGGGCCGGCGGGTCACGCGCCCCGGACGATTTGAGGCCGGGTGAAAGAATGTACGAGTGAACCCACATGAGTCCCTGATTCCGTTGCTGGGCCGCGGCCCGGACCCGGAACAGCTCCGTCATGTGCGCACCATTCCCGCCCGCCGGGCCGTGCACGCGCCCTGGCCCGCGTGGACCCATCCCGATCTGGTGGACGCTTATGGTTCGCTGGGCATCCACGAGCCCTACCGCCACCAGATCCAGGCCGCCGACCTCGCCCACGCCGGCGAGCACGTGGTGATCGCCACCGGCACCGCCTCCGGCAAGTCGCTGGCCTACCAGCTGCCGGCGCTGGACGCGATCCACCGCTCCGAACTGCGGGTCCTCGCCGATCCCGGCAAAATCCACGACGACGGCGCCGTCACCCTGTATCTCTCTCCCACCAAAGCCCTGGCAGCCGACCAGCTCGCCGCGATCCGGGCGCTGAAGCTCCCCACCGTCCGGGCCGAAACCTACGACGGCGACACCGACCCCGCGTCCCGCCGCTGGATCCGGGACCACGCGAACTTCATCCTGGCCAACCCCGACATGCTGCACTTCGGGATCCTCCCCAACCACGCCTGGTGGGCGCGGTTCTTCCGCCGGCTGCGCTACGTCGTCGTGGACGAGGCCCACAGCTACCGCGGCGTCTTCGGATCCCACGTGGCCAACCTGATGCGCCGGCTGCGCCGCATCTGCGCCTACTACAGCCCCGACGGGTCCGGGCCGGTCTTCATCGCCGCCTCCGCCACGGCGTCCGAGCCCGGCACCTCCTTCGGCCGGCTCATCGGCGCTCCGGTCCGGGCCGTGTCCGAGGACTCCTCGCCCCACGGCTCCACGACCGTGGCGTTCTGGGAGCCTGCCCTGACCGAGCTCCGCGGCGAGAACGGCGCCAAAGAGCGGCGCACGGCCGTCGCGGAAACCGCGGACCTGCTGGCCAATCTGGTCTCCTCGCGGGTGCGGACCATTGCGTTCATCAAGTCCCGGCGCGGGGCCGAAACCATTGCCTCCATCACCAAACGCCTCCTCGACGAGGTCGATCCCAGCCTGCCGCAGCGGGTCGCGGCCTACCGCTCGGGCTACCTGCCGGAGGAGCGCCGGGCCCTGGAGAAGTCGCTGCGCTCCGGCGAGCTGCTGGGCGTCTCCAGCACCTCGGCCCTGGAGCTGGGGATCGACATCTCCGGCCTCGACGCCGTGCTCGTCGCCGGCTGGCCGGGAACCCGGGCGTCGTTGTTCCAGCAGATCGGCCGGGCCGGCCGGGCCGGGCAGGATGCCATTGCCGCCTTCGTCGCCAGCGATGACCCGCTGGACACGTACCTGGTGAACCATCCCGAGGCGATCTTCGACGTCTCGGTGGAGGCCACCGTTTTTGATCCGTCCAATCCCTATGTGCTCGGCCCCCACCTGTGCGCCGCCGCCGCAGAACTGCCGCTGGGTTCTGCGGAGCTGGACCTGTTCGGTGCCACGTCCGAGAAGTTGCTGGACCAGCTGGTGGCCCAGGGCTACCTGCGCCGGCGTCCCGCGGGATGGTTCTGGACCCACCCGCAAAGCGCCGCGGCCATGGTGAACCTGAGGGCCGACGGCGGCGGCCCGGTGAGCATCGTGGACGCCGACACGGGATCCCTGCTCGGGACCATGGATTCCCCGCAGACGCATTACCAGGCCCACACGGGAGCGATCTACGTCCACCAGGGCGAGAGCTACGTGGTGGAGGACCTGAACGAGGACGATCACTGCGTGATGGTGCGCCGGGCGAACCCGGACTATTACACCACCGCCCGGGACGTGACCCAGATCGAGGTGCTCGAAACGCAGCGCACCACCCAGTGGGGCGACGTGGCCGTGCACTTCGGGGACGTGAAAGTCACAACGCAGGTGGTCTCCTTCCAGCGCAAGGCGCTGATTTCCAATGAGATCCTCGGCGAGGAACCGCTGCAGCTGGGCGCCCGGGACCTGTTCACCAAGGCGGTGTGGTTTGTCATGGACAACCGCTCGCTGACCGGGGCGGGGCTGATCGAGGCGCAGTTCCCGGGCGCCCTGCACGCCGCGGAGCACGCGGCCATCGGGCTTCTGCCGCTGGTGGCCTCCAGCGACCGCTGGGACATCGGCGGGGTGTCCACCGCCATTCACGCCGACACCGGGGTGCCGACCATCTTTGTGTACGACGGCCACCCCGGCGGGGCAGGCTTCGCCGAACGCGGCTACGACAAGGCCCGGGTCTGGCTTGCCGCCACCCGCGACGCGATCAAGGCCTGCGAATGCGAGTCCGGCTGCCCGTCCTGCGTGCAGTCGCCCAAGTGCGGCAACAAGAACAATCCCCTCGACAAGGACGCCGCCGTGACCCTCATCGACGTGCTGCTCCAGGACGCGACAGACCAGATGCGCACCGGGCAGCCGGACTCCGCCGCGGCACCGCTGCAGGCGTAGCCGCGGCTGCGTCCACGGCCATGGCCACCCGCTCACGGCGGCGGCCCGGCCCTGGCCACACCGGTGGCCGCACCCACGGGCGTGCGGATAACGAGTTCAGTCCGGACCTGGACCGTGAACCCGGCGCCCATCACGCAGCTCAGCACCCGTGAGCCGTTCCGGTGTGCCACCTCCACGGCGACGGCGCACGGCTCCCCCGGAGCGATTCCGCGGGCGGCATCCGCGGCGGCGAGGGCCGCCAAGTCCGCGGCGGCCGCCGCCCGGGACGCCATCGCGGCCGCCTGGGCCAGCAGTGCGAGCAGAACCGCGGCGAGCACGACCAGCAGCCCCAGTCCCAGCGCCAGCACGGTGCCGGCGCCCCGTTCCCCGGATTCCCCGGTCTGGTGTGTGCTGCGGCGGTGAGGCCGGCTCATGCGGCCAGACCCTGCAGCTGGTGGCGCCAGGCCGGGGGGACGCGGGCCGCGGCCGAAGGCCCGGAGGTTTCGCCCCGGGTCCAGGCGCGGGCCGTGAGGGTCCAGGGAAGGAGCGAGCCAACGGCGCCCGGAACCTTGCCGGACACTGTGACGCTGAGCCATCCGCCGTCGGACGCTACCGCCGACGCCGCTGAGGCACCCGCGAGCCGGCGGACGATCACGTCCACGGCGGCGGCATCCTCGCCCCGGGCCAGGGCACGGGCACCGGCCCTAGCCGCTTCCTCCAGCCGCAGCTGGGTGACTCCTGCCGCTGAGCCGGCCAGCAGCAGCGCGAGCAGGATCAGGACGGCCGGCAACGCCACCGCGAATTCTGCAGTTACGACGCCGCGGCACGTGTCGCAGCCCGCGTCCTGCCGCCACCGGGGGCGCCGTGCGGCTGACGGTGACGGCGCTGCCCCGTTCACTCTCCCGGCCGCCCATCGGCAGCTCATGGCAAGGCGAGCGCCGTACGGATGAGGTTCAACAGGAATCCCCGGACTTCGTCGCTGCGCATGATGAACACGAGGATGCCGGCAAACCCCACGGCGGCGAGCGTGGCAATGGCATATTCGGCCGTCGCCATTCCTGCCTCCGAGCCAAACAGTCTCCTCGGCCATCGGGGCCTTCTCGACGTTCGCACTCTGAGGGCGCCGGCGGCGCTGGCTCCCGGATAGATTTCACGGATCTCAGCCTCCTCCGGCTCTGGATGGCTTTTCAGCGCCTCGCGGGTTCCGGCGGTCGCAGCGGGATGGCGTGACATGGTTTTTCCTTTCCTTGGGTTCCGGCGGGACCGCCGGCTGTTCCTAGACTCTTCCGGCTGGGACCTTGCCGTAAGACGTCCCTCCAGCCAAGTGGAAAACCGACGCCCCACGCGGGCTGTGGAGGAAGGGCGCCGCCGCCATCGACTTGCCCGGCACCGGGCTCAGCCCGGTAGCAGCGCCAGCAGCACCGGCAAGATGCCCAGGCAGATGAACGCCGGCAGCGAACACAAGCCGAGCGGCACCACGAGCCTCACGCCCAGGGCTGCGGCCTGTTTCTCCGCGGTCCGGAACCGCTCGCGCCGCAGGCGGGCGGCCTGGGCGTAAAGGATTGCCGACGAGGGGGCGCCGGTGAGCGCGGCAAACCCCAGCGCATCGCGCACGGCAAGGAGTTCCGGCGTCCGGACGTCGGAGCTGCCCCAGGCGGTGTCCCAATCGGCGCCAACGGCCAGTGCCGCGACGACCGGCCGCAGCGGGCCCCGGATTTCGGGCGCCGCCAGCTCTGCGACGAGCGCCAGGGCACGGCCGAGCCCGGCCCCCGCCTCGAGCATCGCGCCGATCAGTTCCAGCAGCATTGCCGTATCGCCCAGACCGTGTCCGCCGGCTTCCCCGGCCCGCTCACGGGTGCGTGCTGAACCGTTTCCGGCGTCCGGGGCGGTCAGCGTCTGGCGCCGGAGTCTCCGCCTGGCCATGCCGCGGTCCGAAAACGCGGTCACGGCCGCGGCTGCCAGCACCGCCAGCACCGCAAGACCCGCGGCGTCCGCTGTCATGGCCGGGACCCCTCAGCCGTCCGGACGAGCCGTGACGACCAGATCCGGCCTGCCGCGGTGAGGGCGAGGCCCGCCGCGAGCGCCGCCCCGCCCGCCGGGGTTCCCAGCAGGACCGCGACAGGGTCCACGCCCAGCAGCACGCCGAGGCCCACACCCAGGAACGGAAGCCACGTCAGCAGCCGGACGGTCGCGCGGGGCCCGGCCAACGCCGTCTGCCGGGCGGCCTCGGCGTCGTCCTCGGCCTCAAGCTGGGCGGCGAAGCGCGTCAGTACCTCCGCCAGCGGGCAGCCGCTGGCCTCGGCAACGTCAATGCACGCGGCGAGCTGGAACCAGACGCGGCGCGCCCGGACGCGCTCGCCGGCACCGCTTCCCCAGGCCTTCCCGGACTCCGTTCCGCCGGTCATGGCCGCGGCGGACCGGATCGCCGCTCCGACCGGTGACCCGCGCACTGCGGCGGCGCGGGCCGCCGCAAGTATCCGCCCGGATCCCGGGGCGAGCACCAGGCTCCGGCCGGCACCTCCTGTCCCGGCCCCGGCCGCGGGCGCGGACACGCATGCGGACACGGACACGGTTACGGCGGGGTCGCCACCATGCAGGAGCCACAGTTCATCCCACAACCGCGCGGGAGCACGGCCGCCCCTGAGCAAAGCCGCCATCTGCTGCACCAGCAGGGTCATCGAAACCGCCGGGGCGCCCCGTCTGCGCCACCCCGCCACCCCGCCCACACGCGCAGGAGAGCCTGCCGGACTGCCCCGTGCCCCGGCGAGCGCCGCGCGAAGCCGGTGACGGGGGGCTCCCGCTGGGGAGAGCGCCAGGATCATGGCGAGCGCCAGCACTCCGGCAAGCAGGGCGGTCATGCCGGCTTCACCAGGGACGGGTCGACGCCAAGGCGGAGCGCCAGCCGCGGCCACGCCGGCCCGCCGCGGACAGCACCGGCGCCAATATCCAGCGCGGAGCCGACCACCAGGCCCGCCGGGGTGCCTTCGAGCACGCCGATGCAGGCCACGGTCCGCCCCTTGTTGTTCCTCCGCTCCACATGGACCACGGCGTCGAGGGCACTGGCGGCCTGCAGCCGGACGGCGTCCTGCCCCATCCCGGCCAGCGCACCCAGCGCGGTCAGCCGTGCCGGCACATCCGCCGCGGTGTTGGCATGGATGGTCCCGCCGCCCCCGCTGTGTCCGGTGTTCATGGCAGCCAGCAGTTCACGCACCTCGGCACCCCTGCACTCCCCCACGACCAGCCGGTCCGGCCGCATCCGCAGGGACTGCCGCACGAGCTCGCCCAAATCCACCGCGCCGCCGCCTTCGAGGTTGCCGTGCCGCGCCTCCAGCGAGACGACGTGCGGGTGGACCGGGTTCAGTTCCGCGGCGTCCTCTATCAGGACCAGCCGCTCGCGCGACGGACACAAGCCGAGGAGCGTGGCGAGCAGTGTTGTTTTCCCCGACCCGGTGGCGCCGCTGATCAAGAAACTCAGGCGCCGTTCCACCATCCGCTCCAGCACGGTCTGCACCACGGCCCCGAACATTCCGTTCCGCCGCAGCTCGTCCATCGAGAACACCCGTTCGCGCCGGATCCTGATGCTCAGGAGCGTCCCCGCTGTGGAGATCGGCGGAAGGACGGCATGGACCCGAAACCCTCCGTCGAGCCTGACATCAACGCAGGGGGACCCGTCGTCCAGGCGCCGCCCGCCGGCCGACACGAGCCGGGCTGCCAGCGCCCGGACCTGCGGTTCACCGGAGAACGCCACCGGCGCCCTTTCGAGTCCGCCGCCGCGGTCCAGCCAGACGGAGCCCGGTCCGTTGACGAAGATGTCCGTCACGGCCGGGTCCCGGACCAGGACCTGCAGGGGCCCGAGGCCGTTCAGTTCCGCGCTGATCCCCTCAACCGCGGCCAGGGCTCCGGCGGTCCCCAGCAGGCGTCCGCTCGCCTGCACGGCAGCCGCCACCCGGGAAGGGGTCACCGGCCCGGCGTCGGACATCACGGATTCGCGGACGGACTCCAGCAGCCGCGCGTCCACGGAGGCCCGGCCCGGCGGCCGGTAGCGCGGGCCGCCCGTGCCGGCACCGGAGTCCGGGGGACCCGGCGCCGAGTGGGCGCTCATCCGGTGGCTCCGGCGCCGAAGTCAAGAACCGTGCCGGCGAACCGCCGGACATTGCGCTGCCGCCCGGTGTCCAGCAGGCGCCCGAGTTCCGTGGCGGCCGCCGCGCGCCTGACATCCGGCATGATCCCGGCCAGGGGCAGCCCGACGGACTCGGCAATCAGCTCTGCATCCAGCGAGGCCCCGGGTCTGCCGCGCACCACCAGCACCGTCTCCACCGCGGGGAGGTCCTGCAGGAGCCGGGCCGTGGCCACGGCCGCCCGCAGCAGCGCGGGCGCAACGACAATCATCCGGTCGCAGTCCCACGCGAAAGTCTGCAGCGCTTCCGGACCCCGGCCGATGTCCACTAGGACCAGCTCGAAGCCGCGCCGGGCGGCGTCAAGCACCCCGGCCACGACGGCCTGCCCCACGCCGCTGTGGCGCTCCTTGTTCCCGGGCCACGACAGGAAGGGGAATCCCCCGGCCAGGGGCAGCGAGTCGGCGAGCTGGCGGGGATCGATCGTGCCGCTGGCATCCGCCAGATCCGGCCAGCGGAGACCGGGCGTTTCCTCCGCTGCGAGCGCCAGCTCCAGGCCCCCACCCCACGGGTCACCGTCCACCAGCAGGACACGCAGACCCTCCCGGGCGGCCGCATGGGCCAGCCAGACAGCTGCCGTGCTGGCTCCGGCGCCGCCGCAACCGCCGACAATCCCCAGGACGAATCCGCCGGATTCGGGAGCACGGGAGCGGCTGAGGTATTCGGCGAGCCAGGACGCGGCCTCGGGCAGCACGGCGACACGTTCGGCGCCGATGGCGGCGGCCAGGTGCCAGAGGCTGTCGCCATCCCCGGTGAGGCCAACGAGCACAGCCGGTGAACGTCCCCGCGGCGGCAACTCGCGGATGTCGCTGCCGAGCAGCACCGCCGCGGCAGTGTCCCAGAACGGCGCCGCTTCCCTGATGTCCGCCACCGTGCGCAGCTGGCCGCCGGACGCCGCCACGACGCGTTCCACTTCGCCGCGCAGCACCTCAAGCCCCGTCACGAGCAACGTCTCCGCCGACCCGTCCGGCACCCACGGCGCAGCACCGGAAGCAGCACCCGCCGCCGTGCGGAACGCAGTGCCCGGCCCGGCCCCGGTGCCCGGCGGACGGCCTGCCCCGTCACCAGTTCCGGACCCGGGACCGGAGGTTGCCAGCTCGTGCCTGCTCATGCGCCCACTCTTCCCGACCCCGGAACCGGCCATAACCCGTGCCGGCCGCTATGTGGACAAGCCAGGCGACCAGTGCGGGTCACCCGGGGAGGTCCCCAGGGCAGGTGCACGGGGCACTCCGCACCGCAGGGCAGAATTGACCCTATGTACCTGCTGCTCGCCGCCCACGCCGACGGCGCAGCCCTGCAGGAACTCACCGCGGAGGGCGCCCCGCACCCGGCCACACCGGAACCGCGGACCGTGAGCGCCGCCGAGCTGGCCGGCGTCGTGCGTGACCTCGAACAGCGGAGGCCGCGCTGGATCTGGCACCGCACCCAGGACTGGTACCCCGCCCTGCTCGCCGCCGGGGTCGAGCTGGAACGCTGCTACGACCTCACGTTGTGCGGCGCGATCCTGGCCCACTCGGAGTTCACCGCCCACACCGCATATGCGCAGGACGCGGAGAAACTGGTCCAGGACGATGAGCTCCAGCCGCCGCCACGGGCGCTGCAGCCGCCTCCCCCGCCGGCTGACCAGGGTGCCCTGTTCGATGATCCCGGCCTGCGCAGAACACCCCGCCACAGCCCCGAGGACCTCCGCACCGAATACGCCGCCCAGCAGGCGGCGCTCGGTCAGGCGGGCGGGGCCGGCGTCGAACGCCAGAGCGACAACCGCAAGCAGCGCCTCCAGCTGTTGCTCGCCGCCGAGTCCGCCGGCGCCATGATCGCGGCGGAGATGCAGCACACCGGGGTGCCGTGGCGGGAGGAACTGCATGAGCGGATTCTGGCGGACTACCTGGGCCCCCGGCCTCCGGCGGGCCACCGTCCGGCCAAGCTGGAGGCTCTCACCGCCGAGCTGCGGCAGCTGCTGAATTCCCCCTCGCTGAACCCGGACTCCCCGCAGGAGCTGATGCGGGCCCTGCACCGGAACGGCATCGAAGTGAAGACCACCCGGCAGTGGGAACTGAAGGAATCCAGCCACCCGGCGATCGAGCCGCTGCTGGCCTTCAAGAAGCTCTCCCGCCTGCACGCCGCCAACGGCTGGGCCTGGCTGGATGCCTGGGTGAAGGACGGCCGGTTCCAGCCGGAGTACGTGGTCGGCGGCGTCGTTTCCGGGCGCTGGGCCTCCCGCGGCGGCGGGGCGCTGCAGATTCCGCGCCAGATCCGGGGCGCCGTCCACGCCGACCCCGGCCACAAGCTGATCGTCGCCGACGCCTCCCAGCTCGAGCCCCGGGTGCTCGTGGCGCTCGCGCAGGACTCCAAGATGGCCGAGGCCGCGCGGGACAAGGACCTGTACGCCGGCATCGCCGCGCAGGGCTTCGGCGGCGACCGCGCCAAGGCCAAGATAGCGCTGCTCGGCGCGATCTACGGGGCCACCACCGGCGAGTCAGGGCGCCTGATGCCGCAGCTGACCCGCACCTACCCGCGTGCCGTGGGCTTTGTGGAGCACGCGGCCCGCGAGGGCGAGGCCGGCAGGACGGTCACCTCCCGGCTGGGCCGCAGCAGCCCGCCGCCGTCCGGGCGCTGGCTGCAGAGCCAGCAGTCGACCAGCGCCGAGGAACAGCGCCGGGCGGATTCGATCGCCCGTTCGCGGGGCCGGTTCACTCGCAACTTTGTTGTCCAGGGATCCGCGGCGGACTGGGCGGCCTGCTGGCTCGCCGAACTGCGACGCCGGCTCCGCGCCATGCGCGCGGCCGGCGGCCCCGCCGGGGAACTGGTCTTCTTCCTGCACGACGAGGTCATGGTCCACTGCCCCGAGGCCGCGGTCGCCGACTGCATCCGGGCCATCGAGGAAGCCGCGAACGCCGCCAAGGAACTGCTGTTCGGCAGGATCCCGGTGGAATTCCCCGTCAGCGTCGCGGTCGTGGACTCCTACGACAACGCCAAATAATCAGCCGGGGTAGCCCGCCGTAACGTACCCGCCGGTAGCGTTGAGAACAGTGCCTGACGCCAGTTACCCTCGATAGGGCCGGTCATTGATCCGACAATCCCGGCCATGCAACGACGCATAGTTTTTTGGGGAGGCAGCAGATTGGCTGGCATTTTTGAGATCGCCGAAGCCGGCGGGAAGAAGTACTTCTTCAAGCTCACGGCACCCGACGGCACGGTGGTCGCCGTTTCACCACTGTTCAACACGATCAAGGGCGCAGCCGCGGGCATCACCGCCGTGCGGGAGAACGCCGCCACCGGGCTGATCGTCGACAAGTCCCAGGCGCGCAGCAAGTCCGGACCCCCCAAGGTCGCCACGGGGCCCGGCGCCAGACTGGCCTGCAGCTAAATCCCGCCTCAGCCGTCGAGCCTGCTCCACGTGTCGACGTCGAGCAGGCTCGTGCGGTCCCAGGGCACCGCCCACCCCAGCTGGTCGAAGAGCTGGTTGAGGATCATCCCGGTAAAGCCCCAGACCACCACGTCGTTGACCGTAAAGGCGGGGCTCTGGAACGTCTGCCCCACACGGGTCACCGTCGCCATCACGCGGTTGTCAGGATCCAGCAGGTCCCGGACGGGAACGCGGAACACCTGGGCGGATTCGCCGTAGTCCACCACCCGCACGGGCGACTGGGAGGCCCACCAGCCCAGGACCGGGGTCACCAGGAAGTTCCCGCGGGGAAGGGCCAGTTCCGGCATCACGCCGAGGACCTCGACGCCAGCCGGATCCAGCCCGGTTTCCTCTTCCGCTTCGCGCAGGGCGGCGCCGATCACGGATTCACCCGGGTCGATGCCGCCGCCGGGGAACGCAACCTGGCCCGGATGGTCATCCAGGGTCTGGGCGCGCTGCAGCAGCAGGACATCGAGATCGGCCGGGGCGAGCTGCTTGACCGAGGCCGCCGGGACGTCATCGAGGGAGCCGAAGAGCATCAGCACCGCCGCCCGGCGGACCCGCTGGCCGGGCTCGACGACGAGTTCCCGCCAGCGCGGGTCGGCGGACGGCGCGGTGCCGGCCTCCACCGCGGCGACCAGATCGATCAGGTCCTGGCGGGCCGTCACAGCGGCCTCCTCTGGGATTCCATCCGGATTTCCGCGGCACGGTGGGTCTCCGCGAGGAGCTTGGACAGCAGCTCCTCCTGCCCCGGGGCCAGCTCATACTTCAGCAGCTTCTTCGCCTTCTCCGGGTCCGTCTCCCCCATCCCGTAGCTCGGGCACCAGTTCGCCACGGCACAGGCGCCGCAGGCCGGCCTGCGGGAATGGCACACGCGCCGGCCGTGGAACACCACCCGGTGCGAGAGCATGGTCCAGTCCCGGGGCTCGAAGAGTTCCGCGACGTCGGACTCGATCCGCACCGGGTCATCGGACTCGGTCCAGCCGAAACGCCGGGCGAGCCGGCCGAAATGGGTGTCCACGGTGATCCCGGGGACGCCGAACGCGTTGCCGAGCACCACGTTCGCGGTTTTCCGCCCGACGCCGGGAAGCGTCACCAGGTCATCCAGACGGCCCGGCACCTCGCCGTCGTACTCATCCACGAGCCGGTTGCACAGCGCCATCAGGTTCCGGGTCTTCGCGCGGAAGAACCCGGTCGGCTTGATGATGGCCTCCAGCTCGGCGGGGTCCGCCTCCGCCATGCTCCGCGCGTCGGGGTACCGGGCGAACAGCAGCGGCGTGATCTGGTTGACCGTCACATCCGTCGTCTGCGCCGACAGCACCGTGGCCACCACCAGCTCGAACGGGCTGCGGAAGTCGAGTTCGGCATGGGCGTAGGGATACTGTTCCGCGAGCGCCTTGTTGATCCGGCGGGCGCGCCGCTTCAAGCCCAGCAGTGATTCCCCCGCAGCCCGGGCGGCTGCGCTCTTCGGGCGCCGGTCCTTGGGGCCGGCGCCTTCCGTGCCCGCGCCTGTGCCCGCGCCCTTGGTGCCGGGACGTTGCGGTCCCGCGGTGGCGGGGTCTGCCGCGGCGCTGCCGGGGACTGGAAGGCTGGACTCGCTGGCCACGGGGACTGGCTAGCCGCGTTCGATGTTGCTGAGGTCGCGGAGCACGCCCACGCGGCCGTCGGTGTGCTGGACCAGGAATTCGTGGCCCCGGTCCTCCAGGGCGAGCACCCAGCCGCCGGGTTCGATCACGAAGGCTGCGACGCCGCTGTGCTCCTCGACGGCGGTGCGGGGCTGGGCGACGGCGAACCAGAAGGCCTCGTGGACGACGTGGACCTCATGTTCCTCGGGGCGGCTTGCCGGGTCGACGGTGGCGCCGATCGGTTCCTGCTGGCGCACCTGCGGGTTCACCGTGGTGGGGGCACTGTGGCCTGACGTGACGGGAACCTCGGTGGCCCGGGTCTCCTCAGCCGCCGAAGCGGCCCGGACATCCTTGGGCTGTCCGTCGGCAGGGGCCGCGGCGCCGGGGGTCACGACGGCGGCCTGGGTCTGCTCGGCCGCGGACGGCTTCGGTGCGGCCGCGGCGGGCACGATTCCCGCGACCTGGGTTTCCGGGGAACTAACGGCCGGGGCGGGCGCGGAGCCAACGACCGGGGTGGGCGCGGAGGCCCGGGCCGGTGCTTCCTGGGCCGGGGCCGGTGTTGCGGCCGCGGGGCGAACCGCCGATGCGCCGGCTGCCGCGTCTGAAGTTGCGGGGCGCGAAGTTGCCGGGCCGGCTGCTGCGGCTGCTCCCGCAGCGCCGGCAGTAGCTGCGCCTGAGGCCCCTGCGGCGCCGGACTTTCCGCCCGGCGTCATCCGCTTCGCCCAGCCGGCGACGGCGCTGGTGCCGGCGGCCTTCGGTGCGGTCTCGTTCTCGTCCTTGGCCTCTTTCGGCGCCTTGGGGGCGCGCGGCTTGCGGACGGGGACCGCCGACTCGCGGGCCACAATGTGGGCGGGGACTTCTGCTCGGTCCAGGAAGTCCCCGGCGAAGAAGGGAATCAGGCGTCCCAGCACGGTGGCCGCGAGGAGCCCGAGGGCGCCGACGAGGGCCAGCAGCATGCTGGGGACATAGGCGCCGGCGACGGCCAGGAAGAAGAACGCGACAGCGAAGGAGGCGACCACGGAGGCGAACTGGTCCACCGACAGGGAGCCGATGCGGACCTTCGTTCCGGGGCTGACGCGGCGCGCCACGAACAGGGCGGTCACAACCACCGGCAGCAGGATCCCGAGGCCCAGGAAGAACAGGCTGCCCAGGTTCCACAGGTTGTAGCGGACGGCAAACATCGGGATCAGCGAGGCCACGAAGAGAATCAGTGTCGAGCCGAACACCGTGAGGTCACGGATGGTGAACGGGCCGAGGACCGCCTGGTTCTTCTTGCCGGCCGTCTTCCCGCTCGCCTTGTCCACCGTGAAACGGGGTGCTTCCCCGAAGCCGCCGGACCGGTCCGCGCCGCCGTTGCTCTGGCTTTGGGCGGGCGGCTTAAGCTGCCCGTTTGTTTGCTCGTTCATTCGGTTCTCCTTAGCATGGCGGCACTCTGGACAGCGCCGTCTAACGGCAGGCCAAGCCGGGACCGCGAGCGGTCCCGTCGCCTCCATCGGATGTCACAATTCCATCTCAGCCTAGTCAAGTGGCCCGCCGATCACTAGCTGACAAGCCGTGGACGGCGGTACGGAACCGGGCTGCGCCAGCGCCGCCGCAGGCCGCCGAACCGCCATTCGTCGCTTAACAAACACCGCTCACGGTTCACTGTGTGACGCGGCCCACGTTGGGGACGGCTCAGGCGTTAGTGTGTATTTCGGAACAGCTCTTTGCGGTACGCCCGTGACCAGCCGACGCCCGATGACGCGCAAGCGGCGCGGCGCTGCGGCGGAACGGGTGTCCCCGCGCAGCACGGATCGATGAATGATGAGGTTCACCATGTCCCAGCAGACCCCCGGCTCCACGACGACGCAGGCTCCCCAGCGCGATGCCTTCGAAAACCTGTCGCAGGAGAACCGCAAGTTCGCCCCCTCCCCCGAGTTCGCCGCCAACGCGGTGGTCACCGCCGCGGATTATGCCGAGGCCGACGCCGACCGGCCCGCCTTCTGGGCGAAGCAGGCCCGCGAGCTGCTGACCTGGAGCAAAGACTTCAGCCAGGCCCTGGACTGGTCCACGCCGCCGTTCGCCAAATGGTTCGTCGGGGGCGAGATCAACGCCGCCTACAACGCGCTGGACCGCCACGTCGAGGCCGGGAACGGTGACCGCGTCGCCATCTACTTCGAGGGCGAACCAGGCGATACCCGCACCTACACGTACGCGCAGCTCACCGACGAGGTCAAGCGGGCCGCCAACGCCTTCGAGTCCCTCGGCGTCGCCAAGGGCGACCGCGTGGCCGTGTACCTGCCGATGATTCCCGAGGCCGTCATCACACTGCTGGCCTGCGCCCGGATCGGCGCCATCCACTCCGTGGTGTTCGGCGGTTTCTCCGCCGAGGCGCTCCGCTCCCGGATCGACGACGCCGAGGCCAAGCTTGTCGTCACCGCGGACGGCACCTACCGGCGCGGCAAGCCCAGTGCGCTCAAGCCCGCCGTCGACGAGGCCCTCGCCCATGAGGGAGATGGTAGCGGGCACACCGTGCAGAACGTCGTCGTCGTCAAGCGCAACGGCCAGAACGTCGACTGGCGCGAGGGCCGGGACCACTGGTGGGACGACACGGTCGGGACCGCCTCCGCCGAGCACACCGCCGTCGGGCATGACGCGGAGCACCCGCTCTTCATCCTGTACACCTCCGGCACCACCGGCAAGCCCAAGGGCATCCTGCACACCACCGGCGGCTACCTCGCCCAGGGCGCCTACACGCACAAGGCCGTCTTCGACCTGAAGCCGGAAACGGACGTCTACTGGTGCACGGCCGACGTCGGCTGGATCACCGGGCACTCCTACGTCGCCTACGCCCCGCTCATCAACGGCGCCACCCAGGTGATCTACGAGGGCACCCCGGACTCCCCGCACCAGGGCCGCTGGTGGGAGATCGTGGAGAAGTACAAGGTCTCCATCCTCTACACCGCCCCCACCGCCATCCGCACGTTCATGAAGTGGGGCAAGGAGATCCCCGCGAAGTCGGACCTCTCCTCGATCCGCGTCCTGGGCTCCGTCGGGGAACCCATCAACCCCGAGGCGTGGATGTGGTACCGCGAGGTCATCGGCGGCAACGCCGGCAAGAACGGCGAGCGCAAGGAAAACCCGGCCCCGATCGTGGACACCTGGTGGCAGACCGAAACCGGCGCGCAGATGATCGCGCCGCTGCCCGGCGTGACGGCCACCAAGCCCGGCTCCGCCCAGGTCCCGCTGCCCGGCATCGCCGTGGACGTCGTGGACGAACTCGGCGAGTCCGTGCCCAACGGCTCCGGCGGCTACCTCGTGATCCGCGAACCGTGGCCGGCCATGCTGCGCGGCATCTGGGGCGACCCGGAGCGCTTCAAGGAAACCTACTGGTCCCGCTTCGAGACCATGTACTTCGCCGGGGACGGCGCCAAAAAGGACGAGGACGGCGACATCTGGCTGCTCGGCCGGGTCGATGACGTGATGAACATATCCGGCCACCGGCTCTCCACCGCCGAGATCGAATCGGCGCTGGTGTCCCACCCCGCGGTGGCGGAAGCCGCCGTCGTGGGCGCCGCGGACGAGACCACCGGCCAGTCGGTCGTCGCCTTCGTGATCCTGCGCGGGGATGCCGTGGACACCGGCGACGCGATCGTCCAGGAGCTCCGGAACCATGTGGCCAAGGAGATCGGGCCGATCGCCAAGCCCAAGACCATCCTCGTCGTGCCCGAACTGCCCAAGACCCGTTCGGGCAAGATCATGCGCCGGCTGCTCAAGGACGTCGCGGAAGGACGCGAAGTCGGCGACGCCACGACCCTGGCCGACAACACCGTGATGGCCAAGATCGCGCTCTCGCTGCGTAAGTGAGCGGGCACCCGGTCCGGGCCGGCCAAGGCAGGACGTTGCAGCGATGACGGATGCCTGTGACGTGCTGGTGGTCGGCGCCGGCCTGGCCGGGCTGCAGTGCGGCCGGGAGCTGCAGGCCGCCGGGCGCGAGGTGCAGGTGTGGGAGGCCTCCGACGACGTCGGAGGCCGGATCCGGACCGACCGGGTCGACGGCTTCCTGGTGGACCGCGGGTTTCAGGTGCTGAATCCCGCCTACCCCGCGGTCCGCCGCTGGGTCGACGTCGAGGCCCTGGCGCTGCAGTCCTTCGGCGCCGGCCTCCGGGTCCGCCGCCAGGACTCCCTCGCCGTCCTCGCCCACCCCGTGCGCGAGCCCGGCCTGATCCTGCAGACCCTGCGCAGCGGACTGCTGCACCCCCGCTCCGCTGCGGGCCTGCTGCGCTGGGCCGCCCCGGCGTTCGCCGGTCACCGGCGGCACCGCGGCGGCGACGTTGCGCTGCGGCATGCCCTGGACCGGGCCGGATGCACCGGCGACCTCCGCCGGGCCGTGGACCAGTTCCTCGCCGGCGTCCTGCTCGAAGACGAGGGCAGTACCTCCAACGACTTCGCGCTGCAGCTGGTGCGGGTCTTTGCGACCGGGGTACCCGGGCTGCCGCGCGACGGCATGCAGGCCCTCCCCCGGCAGCTGGCGGACACCCTCACCGCCCCCGTCCGCACCTCGACCCGGGTGGACTCGATCACCCCGGACGGGGACGCGTTCCTCGTCACCGCCGCGGATTCCCGGCTCCGGGCCCGCCACGTGGTCCTTGCCGCCGATCCGGTCAGCGCCGCCCGGCTGGCCGGCGGCGCCCTGCCGGCCATGAAGGGGGTACTGACGCACTGGTTCGCTGCCGACACGGCCCCCAGCGCGGTGGACATGCTCCACGTAGATGCCCGCGCGCAGCCGGGCGGGCCGCTGGTCAACGCGGCCGTCATCTCCAACGCGGCGCCGAGCTACGCCCCCGCCGGGCGGCACCTGATCCAGACCTCCGCGCTACTGGGCCCGGGCCGGCCGGTCCCGACCGACGACGACGTCCGCCGCCACGCCGCGGACCTCTTCGGCTCCTCCACGTCCGGCTGGGAGCAGGTGGCGCGGCATGAGGTTCCGCAGGCCCTGCCCCTGCAGACGCCGCCGCTGCGGTCCCGGCAGCCGATGGAGGGCCCGTCCGGGCTGGTCATCTGCGGGGACCACCGGGAGACGGCGTCCATTAACGGTGCGCTCGTCAGCGGCCACCGCGCCGCCCTCGCCATCTTCGGACGGCCGCGGTGACCTTTTCCGTGTCGCGCCGGATCGCCGCGCCCGCGGAGGATGTCTGGGCGCTACTCACCGACACCGGGACGTGGCCGGCCTGGGGGCCTTCGATCACCGCCGTGGAGCCGGCCGGAATCACCGCCGGGCCACCGGGCGGGCCGGCAGCCGGGACTGCCGCCGGGCCCACAGACGGAGGGCCACCAACCGGGCCCGCCGCCTGCCCTGCCGCCGGGCCCGCATCCGGAGGGCTGGCGCCGGGCAGCCGCGGCAGGGTGCGCACCGTCCTGGGCGCGGCGCTGCCGTACACCGTGACAGCGGTCGAGCCCGGACGCTACTGGTCCTGGTCCGTCGCCGGGATCCCGGCCACGGGGCACCGGGTCGTTCCGTACGACGGCGGCTGCCTCGTCACGTTCACGGTCCCGTGGTGGGCACCGGCCTACCTTCCGGTGTGCGCCCTCGCGCTGCGCCGGATCGAGCGGCTCGCGACCCGTTAGGGATTCGGGCCGCCGCCGCTCGGCCCTGGGGCCTCAGCCGCCGGAGCAGGCCGCGACCAGGACCACCTCGAAGCTCGTGGCCGCGGGGGTGGCGAACTTCGCGTTGACCAGGGCGAGAGTGTCGCCGAACAGCGCCGCCGTCGTCGGGACGTCGAAGTCCTTGCTGGTGATGACCTCCTGCACCTCGCCCTTGCCCAGCGACCCGTTCAACTCGATCCGGCTGACCTGATTGCTGAAGTTCTGGACGGCCCAGAGCGTGTCGTCACGGACGAGGATGCCGTCCACGTTCGTCACGGCGACCGGGGCCCCGGAGGAGTCCGTGACCTTGATCAGCTTGTTCGATCCGTCGTCCGGGTCCACGGTGTAAAGGGCGCCGCGGGCGAAGTGGGCGACGATCAGCCGGTCGCCGTCGTCGGCGGCGGCGATGCCGTTGAGGTTGAACCCCTCATCCACGGTCCCGGCGGGCGCCTCGAGCTCCAGGGTCCGGGCGTCGCCCGGCTTCCCGTCGCGGCTGACCGGGATCCGGTAGAGCTCACCGGCCCGGGAGTTAGTGAACCACGCGCCGTCGTCGGTCAGGGCGACGTCGTTGATGAAGCTGGCACCGGCCGGGGCCAGATCGTAGACTTTCACGGTCTTCCTCGTCTCCAGGTCATAGACATAGGCCTGACCGGTGGCTCCCCCTGCGACGAAGAGCAGGTCGTTGTCCCGGTCGACCTTCATGCCAACCGCGGCCCGGCCCTCCGGCGCCGTGATGAACAGTTTTGCGGTGCCTTTTTCGATGTCTCCCCGGAAGATGTTCCCGTTGAGCAGGTCGCCGGCGAAAAACGTGTCGCCGTCGCCCGCGGCGATGCCTTCAGCGCCGGTGGCGCCGGGGAGTCTGATGACCGGAGACCGGTCATCACGGTCCGTGCCGGAAGCCGTGGCCAGAGGCGCCGGCACGAGGAACGCCGCAAGGGCGAGGATGCCCACAGCGGCCCTGCGGATTGATTTTCCTGCATGAATGTTGCGCATGATGTGCTCCGAAATCGGGCTTTCCGCGCGAGCTGACCGGTACGGGAGCTCCGCACGGTTGTCCTTTCAGTTTAAGCAGGCGTGCCGGTGCGGACCAGCGCCGGCCGGGCTGCGGCACCCTCTCCCGGGGCGGTCATCCAGGTGCCGTTTCCGCCGCCGGCGCGGCAGCCCGCGACGCAACGCGATACATTGGCAGGCATGAGCGAAGCCACCCCCGCCGGCGCCGGCCGCGGCACCATCCTGGTCCTCAACGGACCCAACCTGAACCTGCTCGGCACCCGCGAACCCGAGAAATACGGCACCGCCACCCTGGCCGACGTCGAACAGCTCGCCAAGGACACCGGCGCGGCGCACGGACTCGACGTCGAGTGCTTCCAGTCGAACCACGAGGGTGCCCTCGTGGACGCGATCCACGCCGCCCGCGGCAGGGCCGTCGGCATCGTCATCAACGCCGGCGCCTACACGCACACCTCGGTGGCGATCCGGGACGCCATCTCCGCGGTGCAGCTACCCGCCGTCGAGGTCCACATCACGAACGTCCACGCCCGCGAGGCCTTCCGGCACCATTCCTACCTCTCGGACATCAGCAAGGCCGTGATCGCCGGGGCCGGGATCCTGGGCTACCGGTTCGCCGTCGAGTACCTCGCCGGGCTGCAGGCCAGCCGGGACTGAGCATGTCCCCCGTTGATCCCGGCAGTACCGGCTCCCGTTCCGGGGACCCGGCCGCCACGGAAACGCGCGGCGCGGAGTCCGCCACGGCGCAGTGGTACCGGCACTTCGGCACCGTCGACGCGCCCGGCAACTCCGACTGCTACGCCGCCTGGTCGGTGGGCATCGCGGAGGACCCGGAGCTGCTCCGGCGGATCGACGAGTGGCCGTACAACAAGCGCCAGCCGCTGCTGATGCTCGCGGCCGCCCGCTTCCTCGGCGCGCAAATCAGCCCCTACCCGGACTTCCGGGCGTTCCTGGACGCGCACTGGGAGGACGTGTCCCGGACCGTGCTCGCCCGCGCCACCCAGACCAACGAGGCCGGGCGCTGCGCCACGCTGCTGCCGTCCCTGGCGCAGATCGCCGCCGACGGCGGGCGTCCGCTGGCGCTCATCGAGGTCGGGGCCTCGGCCGGGCTGGCGCTGTTCCCGGACCGCTACGGCTACGAGTACGACGCCGGTCCCGGGCTCACGCGGCTGGCCCCGGCCGGCGCCGCCGCCGGCACCTACCCGGTCCTGGGCTGCACCGTCACCGGGCCGGTCCCGCTGCCGGCGGAGCTGCCGCGGGTGGTCTGGCGGGCCGGGATCGACCTCAATCCCCTCGACATCCGGAATCCCGACGACGTCGCGTGGCTGGAGGCGCTGATCTGGCCCGAGCAGGATTTCCGCCGTGAACGGCTGCGCCGGGCGATCGCGATCGCCCAGGCCGATCCGCCCCTCCTCGTGGCCGGGGACCTCAACGACCAGCTCCCCGCCCTGGCGGCGCGGGCGCCGTCGGACGCCACCCTGGTGGTCTTCCACAGCGCGGTCATGGCCTACCTCGACGCGGAGGCGCGGGACCGGTTCCGGACCACCATGGCGCGGCTCGCCGTCGACCGCGGCTGCCACTGGCTGTCCAACGAAGGACACACGGTGATCATCCAGGCGGACGGCTCCAGTGTGGTCCCCGAGATGGACGAGTCCCGGCTCCGCGGCCGCTTCCTGCTGCTGCACAACGGCAGGCCCACTGCGATCACCGGCCCGCACGGCCAGAGCCTGGAATGGCTTTAGCGGGCCGACACCCTGACGCCGGCTGCGGCCGCTGCTGCTTCCGGATGCACTGTCAGTTCTGGATGCACTGGCCCGGGGAGACGGCATCGCCCAGGCCCGCTGCCCGGGCGGCCACCGGTCCCAGATCCGTCATCGTGATGGCGTAGCCGAGCGAGGATTCCCCCGTGGCTTTCGCGAAAATCACTCCCGCCACCTGGCCGTCGGTGGTCAGCAGCGGGCCTCCCGAGTTGCCCGGCTGGACGTCCCCGGCGATCCGGTACACGTCCTCCGGCGCGGGGTTGTTGCCGTAGATGTCCGGGACCAGCACCGTCGCGATGTCCTGCACGGTGGCCGGCCGGGACTGGAAGGGCCCGCCGTGGGGGTACCCGGAGAACGCTGCCGGGCTGCCGGCCGGCAGGTCGGAGCTGAGCGGCAGCGGGGCGGAGCGCAGCCCGTCCACGGCCACCACGGCGAGGTCATGCTGGGCGTCGAAGTACACCACGCGCCCGGGCAGGGCGCCGCCGCCGGGAATCTCCACCACCGGTTCCGGCACGCCGGCGACCACGTGGGCGTTCGTGACGACCCGGCCCGGCGACACCACAAACCCGGTTCCGGTCTGGTTCTGGCCGCACTGGTAGGCGGTTCCCGCGATCTTCAGGACCGACGCCGCGGCCCGGTTCAGGGCGGGCGTGTCGGTGCTGGCGTCCGGGACCGGCACCGGCTGGCCCTGCCCGATGCCCTCGAACAGCGTCGGGATGCCGTTGCCGATCACGGCGGAGCGCAGCTGGGCCATGGAGGTTTTCAGCGGCACGGGGGTCGCGCCGTCGATGAAGCGGATCACCTTAGACTCGGCGAGCGGCTGGGACACGAAGGGCACGCCGAGCGCCCCGATGCTGAAGGCCAGCATCGACATGACCAGGGCGGAGACGACGACGTTGACGCCGCCGCCGGCCAGCCGGTCCATGGACCGGAGCGGGCGGATCCGCACGACGCTGCGGATCCGGCGTCCGATGGCGGTGCCCAGGCCGTGCCCCAGGACCATCAGCAGCACGGCGGCGGCAATGATCGCCGTGAGGCGCCAGCCGCTGTCCTCGACCAGGCCGCTGACGATGGGGACGGACACAAACGCGGCCACGGCCCCCGCGGCGAAGCCGGCGATGCCGCCGACGGTGACCAGGAAGCCGTTGCGCAGGCCGTGGAACAGGTAGGACAGCAGCGTCACGAGCAACACGAGGTCCAAGATGGTCAAGCCGAACACCAATGCTCCTTACAGGCAGGTAAGCCCCAATTCTACCGGCGCCGGCTGACAGTTTCCCGAGCGCGGGCGGCGCCCGGAGCCGGCCCCGTTCTCCCGTTTGATCCCTGCCTGTCACGTCGTTTGGCGCGTTTCGGTGCCAAGTACGTCACAGACGCGCCAAAATTCTGAAACAATGGCTGAAGCGCCCCAGCCGACACAGTTTTAGTCAGGAGATTTCATGGATATCGAGGTATTGCGCCGCGCACCCCTTTTCGCCACGCTCGACGACGAGGCGTTCCGTCTGCTGACGGACGAACTCACCGAGGTGGACCTCTCACGCGGAGCCTCGGTATTCCGGGAAGGCGACCAGGGCGACCAGCTCTATTTCATCGTCTCCGGCAAGGTCAAGCTCGGACGCACGTCCCCGGACGGCCGGGAGTCGCTGCTGGCCATCCTCGGCCCGGGCGAGCTCTTCGGCGAAATGGCACTGTTCGATCCGAGCCCGCGTACCGCCACGGCAACGGCCGTCTCGGAAACCCGCCTGGCCGGGCTGAAGAATGAGAGCCTCAACGCCCTGCTGCGCACCCGCCCGGAAGTTTCGGCGCAGCTGCTGCAGGCCCTGGCCCGCCGCCTGCGCCGCACCAACGATTCCCTGTCCGACCTGGTCTTCTCCGACGTTCCCGGCCGCGTGGCCAAGGCGCTGCTGGACCTGGCGGACCGCTTCGGCCGTCCCGCGACCGACGGCGTCCTGGTGGCCCACGAGCTCACGCAGGAGGAACTGGCCCAGCTGGTCGGAGCCTCCCGCGAAACGGTCAACAAGGCCCTCGCCGAATTCGTGCAGCGCGGCTGGCTGCGCCTGGAGGCCCGCGCCGTCGTCATCCTCGACATGCAGCGCCTCCGCCAGCGCTCCCGCTAAGCCTGTTTGGCAGCACCACGAAGGCCGGCCCGTGAAAACGGCGCCGGCCTTCGGCGTTTAAGCCTGCCGCCCGCCCCGCGGGAGGACATGCCCATTCCCGCGCTCCGGCCCCGCGGGACATGCCCAGTCCTGGCTGCAGCGGGTGGTCACAATGCCATCATGCCCACGGGACCGGCCCAGGAGGGGGCATGCCCAGTCGCGCGCGGATAGAGCGGAGGGCATGCTCATTCCTAATGTCGAGTCACGCGGGACATGTCCAGCGGCCGACGGGTAGAGCGGAGGGCATGCTCATTCCTGGCTGCGAGCCCCGCGGGACATGTTCAGCGGCCGACGGGTAGAGCGGAGGGCATGCTCATTCCTGGCTGCGAGCCCCGCGGGACATGTTCAGCGGCTGACGGGTAGAGCGGAGGGCATGCTCGTTCATAGCTTCGAGCCACGCGGGACATGCCCATTTTGCGCGGCAAAGGCTGGGCACAATGCCAGTATGTCCACGGGTTCGGCTCAGCGGAGAGCATGTCCAGCGGCGGAGCGGGATGGGCTGCGAGAGTGTCAGCGTTCGCGCTGGGGTTCGCCGGCGACGGTCTTGGCCGCCTCGACCTCGAGCATGAGCTGGCCGTCTTCCTCGACGAGTTTCGGCTGGTAGACGTGGGCCTTGCGCTTGTAGCTCAGGTAGGCGATACAGCCGTTCGCGGCGGCCATCTTCTCGAGCATGATCTCCGAGCCGGGCACCAGCAGCTGGCCGAGGGTGCGCCCGACCGTGTTCTCCTGGCCCACCTCATCGCCGAGCGCGGAGGTGTTCCGTTCCTCGATGACCCTGCGGACGCACACCCAGCGGCCCCACACACCCTTGCTGGCCAGCAGCGACGGCTGCTGGTTCATCGGGACCGTGGCCGCGAAATAGCGGGTGTTGAAGCGGCGGTGCGCGAAGTCCGGGCTGAGCCAGTTGACCAGGGGCTTGAGCAGGTCCGTCCGCACCGAGAGGCCGCGTTTGGCGAGCACGTCCGTGAAGGACTTCTCCTGGTCCGCGACCGCCACCCGGGCGCGCATCCACTCGGCGCTCGACGTTGCCTCCACCGTGGTGGACAGGTCCGGTCCGGCCAGCAGGACGCCGGTTTCCTCAAACAGCTCACGGATGGCGCCCACCACGTGGCGGCGGGCCAGGCCGATGTCGGCCGTCCCCATCTGCTCGGCCCAGTGCTGCGGCGAGGGGCCCAGCCAGCCGACGGCGTCGTCGTCGGAGGCCTCCAGCGACCCGCCCGGAAAGGCGAGCACACCCAGCGGCGAGGACCCGGGCCGGTAGCCCAGCCAGGTCTCCAGGCCCGTGGGCGAGTCGCGCAGGAGCACGACCGAGGACGCGAACCGGGCCGCGCGGGGGGTCCGTTCGCCGTGTTCAAGCCAGCTGCGGGCCGCCCCCTCAAGATCCGGGGGAAGGGCAAACAGGCGTCGGGCTAACTGGGGCACGGGAAACTGACCTGGCCTTTAGGCGAATTCGGCGATGAGTTCGACTTCAACCGGGGAGTCGAGGGGAAGTACCGCAACGCCGACGGCGGAGCGTGCGTGCTGGCCGGCGTCGCCGAGGACCCGGCCGAGCAGTTCGGACGCGCCGTTGATGACACCGGGCTGGCCGGTGAAGGACGGATCGGAGGAGACGAAGCCGACCACCTTGACGATCCGGGTGATGCGGTCCAGGTCGCCGATGACGCTCTTGACGGCGGCCAGGGCGTTGACCGCGCAGACGGCGGCGTACTGCCTGGCCGCATCCGGGGAGACCGTGGCCTCGTCCGAGGCGCCTTCGGTGCCGGAGGAGACCTTGCCCGTCGCTTCGAGCTTGCCGTTGATAAACGGCAGCTGGCCGGAGGTGTAGACGTGGTTGCCGGAAATCACAGCGGGGACGTAGGCGGCCACCGGGGCGGCGACCTCCGGCAGGGTCAGGCCGAGCTCGGCCAGGCGCTGCTCGACGGCGGACGGCGCGCCCGCCGCGGCGGTGCCGTCCGCCGGTGTTCCGGGGACGGCGGAGCCGCCCGGGGCGGCCGATGCGGGGGTGCTCATGGCTACTGCTTCTCCCGCTTCAGGTAGGCAACCAGGCCGTTTCCTTCGGGGCCGGGGACAACCTGGACAAGCTCCCAGCCGTCGTCACCCCACTGGTCCAAAATCTGCTTTGTGGCGTGGATAATGAGCGGAATCGTGGCGTACTCCCATTTGGTCATGAGCTAAAGCCTAGTCCTTGCCGGTAAAGTGGAAAACATGGCGACTGGTAAGAACCCTTTATTTGACACGGCCACCACCCTCGGAAAGATCCTTCTTTTCCTGGGCGTGAGCGCCATTTGTGGCGTCCTGGTGGCGGGACTGCTGGTCCCTGCGGCCGCCGTCACCGGCAGCTCGGCCAGCGGATCGATCAAGTTCTTCGAGACGCTGCCGGCCGAACTGCAGGTCGACCCGCCGAGCCAGTCGACGTCGATCCTGGCCTCCGACGGCAGCGTGATCGCCAACCTTTACGCCGAGAACCGCACCCGGGTCTCCCTCGACCAGATGTCGCCGTACGTCAAGGACGCCGTCATCGCGATCGAGGACAGCCGCTTCTACGAGCACGGCGGCGTCGACACCACCGGCATCATGCGCGCCCTCGTCAGCACCGCCCGCGGCAACCGCCAGGGCGCGTCGACCATCACGCAGCAGTATGTGAACAACGTCATCAACTCCTCCCTCGAGGCCGAGGGCAAGAGCGACCAAGTCCTGCTGAACGGTGTGAACAAGGGCGTCGGCGACAAGCTGCGGGAAATGAAGCTCGCCATCGCGCTGGAGAAGAAGTTCACCAAGGAGCAGATACTGGAGGGCTACCTCAACATCGTGTTCTTCAACCGCGACGCCTATGGCATCGAGGCCGCCTCCAAGTTCTTCTTCAGCACCACCGCCAAGGACCTGACCCTGCCGCAGGCCGCGCTGCTCGCTGGCCTGGTCAACAGCCCGTCGTTCTTCGACCCGATCAACAACCCGGAGAACGCCCAGGCCCGCCGCAACCTGGTGCTCGACTCCATGCTGACCCAGGGCAAGATCACGCGGGCCGACTACGACGCCGCCGTGGCCACCCCGGTGGAAACGAAGATCACCCAGCCCCGCCAGGGCTGCGCCTACTCGTCGACCGCGCCGTACTTCTGCGACTACGTGCTGCACCTGATGCTGAACAACCCGGCCTACGGCGCCGACGCCGAGGAGCGCGAGCGGAAGGTCTTCCGCGGCGGCCTGACCATCAAGACGACCCTGGACCCGAACGCCCAGGCCGTGGCGCAGGCCCAGGTTGAGGGCTCCGCCGGGGAGAACCCGGACAAGTGGGGCGCCTCGCTGGTCTCCGTGCAGCCCGGCTCCGGCAAGATCATCTCGATGGCCCAGAACACGCAGTTCCTGGAGGCCGAAGGCAAGTTCAACAACGTCATCAACTTCAACGTGGACATGCGCGACGCCCAGGGCAACGACCTCGGCGGGCTGGGCGGTTTCCAGCCCGGCTCCACGATGAAGCCGTTCACGTTCGCCGCGTGGCTCAACGAGGGCAAGTCCATGAACACGGTCCTCAACGGCGCCGTGCGTCGGTACCCGCTGAACTACCGGTGGAAGAACACCTGCCCCACCCGGGTGGACGGCGCCTACAACACGGCGGAGAAGCGCCTGGGCGCGGCCGATGACCTGCAGAACGCCGAAGAGAACTACTACAAGAACATGAGTGTCGTCGACGGGCTGGCGAACTCGATCAACACGATGACCTTCGCCACCGCGGCGCAGGTCGACCTCTGCGGGATCCAGAAGATCGTCGACGCCGCGGGCATCCACGCCGGCCAGACCAACGAGCCCGTGCCGATGACGCGCCTGTCCAACCTGATCGGCGCCACCCAGACCTCGCCGCTGACCATGGCCAGCGCGTTCGCCACCTTCGCGAACGACGGGAAGTACTGCGAGCCGATCGCCATTGAATCGGTGACGGACGCGACCGGCGCCCAGCTGCCGGCCCAGGCCACCAGCTGCCGCGACGCGATCAAACCCGAGGTTGCCCGCGGCGTGAGCTTCGCGCTGCAGGAAGTCCTCAACCGCGGCTCCGGCTCGCTGATCAAGCCGCGGATCTCCACCCGGACCAGCTTCCCGATCGCCGCCAAGACCGGCACCAACGACCCCAACAACTCCACCTGGGTTGTCGGCTACACCAGCGGCCTGGCGACGGCCTCCTGGTTCGGCGACGCGCTGGGCGGCCAGGACCGGCCGGGACGCAACCTGACCCTCAACGGCAAGTTCTACGACGCCATCGACGGCTACATGATCGCGGGCCCGCAGTTCTCGAACTACATGACCCAGGTGGCACCGGCCTACGGCACCGACCCGTTCACCACCCCGCCGTCGAACCTGGTGACCGGTCCGGCACCGACACCCCGGCCGTCCACCCAGTCGACGCCGGCCCCGTCCAGCTCAGCACCGGCCAGCCCGGCGCCGAACGAGCCCGCTCCGAGTGAGCCCGCGCCGCCGGGCCAGGACAAGAAGGAAGACGAGCCCAACCCGTGACCGGGCTTGACTCGCTGGCAAGCCGCGCCCGGAGCATCGGGCGCGGCTTTGCCGTCACCGCCGCCGCCGGGGCCGTGGCCGGTGCCGCCGCCACCGGGTACGGGCTGTGGGAGAAGAACCAGTTCGTGCTGCGCGAGGAGACCCTGCCGATCCTCCCGCCCGGTTTTGGCCCGATCCGGGTGCTGCACCTGAGCGACATCCACTTCGTGCCCGGCCAGCACCGGAAGGCCGAATGGCTCTCCTCCCTGGCGGAGCTGAAGCCGGACCTGGTGGTGAACACCGGCGACAACCTCAGCCATGTCAAGGCCGTGGAGCCCCTGCTGGAGTCGCTGCGCCCGCTGATGAAGTTCCCCGGCGTCTTCGTTCCCGGCTCCAACGACTACTTCGCGCCGCGGCTGAAGAACCCGGCGTCGTACTTCCTCGGCCCGTCCGCCAAGCCCAAGGACCCGGCCCAGCTCGACTGGCCGCGGCTCCGCTCCGGCTTCGGGATGGGCGGCTGGGTGGACCTGACCAACCGCTGCCAGTCGCTCGTGATCAAGGGCCTGCGCGTGGACTTTTCCGGCGTGGACGATCCGCACCTGGGCCTCGAACGGTACGCCGGCTGGCCCCGGGGCACCAAGGGCCAGGACGCCAGACCGCACCTGCGGGTCGCCGTCATCCATGCCCCGTACCAGCGCGTCCTGGACCGTTTCACCGAGGACGGCGCCGACCTGCTGCTCGCCGGGCACACCCACGGCGGCCAGATCTGCGTCCCGGGATTCGGGGCCCTCGTCGCCAACTGCGACCTCCCGACCTGGCGCGCCAAGGGCCTGCACGACTGGGAAAGCAAGGGACGCACGACGCCGGTGAACGTCTCCGGCGGCATCGGCACCTCACGCTTCGCCCCGGTCCGGATCGCCTGCAAACCCGAGGCTGTACTGCTCACGCTCACCGCGCATTCCTGAGCCTGCCCGGCTCCCCGGCCCCGCGGGACATGCCCTCCCTGGGCTCGAACGGATGGACATAGCGGGCCTATGTCCACTCCCCGCGGCCAAGACCGGACATGTCCCGCCAGCGTGGACCGGGCCCAGAACGGGACATGCCCTCCCCTGAGCTCCACGGCTGAACATAGTGGCCCTATGTCCACTCCCCGCGGCCTGGACTGGGCATGTCCCGCTGCGTGGGCTGGACATGTTCCGCGGCGTGGGCTGGACATGTCCCGCGGGGCACGGCGCGCCGGGGGCCCATTGCGGAATGTAATTACTGGGCGAGATCCTGATGCTGTCCATTTTCATGTGAACCCGGTCACCCGATGGCCTAGGGTAGTTGCTACAGGAAACTACATCCAGTTGCGTTAGATATCCGCACGTGCATTTGAAGAAGCAGGCATGGCCAAGCAGACCTCATTTTTCTCCTCCATCAGCCGTCTCTATCCCCACGTCAAGCCGATCATTCCGCGGCTTGTCCTGGGGCTGCTCTGCGCCCTGCTCGCCAGCGTCGTGGCCCTGACCATCCCCCAGGTGCTGCGGGTGCTGGTCAACGAGTCCCTCCAGCCCGGCGGCAGCGCGGACGCGGTCTGGATCGCCTCCCTGATCATCCTTGGCCTCGGCATCGCCGAAGCCGGACTGGTGGCGCTGCGCCGGCAGTTCGTGATCAACCCTGCCACCACGGTCGAGACACGGATGCGGGTGTCCCTCTATGACCACCTGCAGGACCTGACGGTGTCCTTCCACGACCGCTGGGGCTCCGGGCAGCTGCTCTCCCGCGCCATGACGGACCTGAACTTCCTGCGCCGCTGGATGGCCTTCGGCGCCATCATGCTGGTGGTGACCACCCTGACCGTGGTGATCGGCGTGGTGGTGATGTTCACGATGAGCTGGCAGCTGGCCCTGATCTTCCTCGCCGCCGCCGTGCCGATCATGATCTACGGCTTCCGGTTCCGCACCCGCTTCAGCAAGGTGGCCCGCCGCAGCCAGGACCAGGCCGGCGACCTCGCCACCACGGTCGAGGAATCCGTCCACGGGATCCGCGTGCTCAAGGCCTTCGGCCGCAGCCGCGAGGCGCTGGAGAACTTCAACGAACAGGCCGAGGAGCTCCGCCAGACGGAGATCGTCAAGGCCAAGCACCTCGCGACCTTCAGCCTCGTCGTCACGCTCCTGCCCGAGCTGGCCCTCGGCGCCGGTCTCGTCGTCGGCGTCATGCTGGCCTCCACCGGCGAGCTGAGCATCGGCGCGCTCGTGGCGTTCTTCGCCACCGCCGCCGTGATCGCCACCCCCGTGGAGTTCTCCGGCATGCTGCTGGCCATGGCACTCACCGCCAAGTCCGCCGTCGACCGGCACTTCGAGGTCATGGACGCGGCAAACACCATCACCAGCCCCGAACACCCCCGCCGCCCCGCCGAGCTCAAGGGCGCCCTCAGCTTCAACGGCGCCACGTTCGCCTATGAGGACGCCCCGGACAAGCCGATCCTCAAGGACATCACCCTGGACATTCGGCCCGGGGAAACCATGGCTCTGGTCGGCATCACCGGCAGCGGCAAGAGCGCGCTGCTCCAGCTGGTCCCCCGGCTTTACGACGTCACCGACGGATCCATCACCATCGACGGGGTGGACCTGCGCGAGTTCAGCGTCGAGGAGCTCCGCACGGTGGTCGCCGTCGCGTTCGAGGACACCACCCTGTTCTCCAGCTCGGTCCGCGACAATGTTCTGCTCGGCGCCCCCTCCGGCCTCCCGGCCGAGCGCCGCGAGGCCGCCCTTGAGGAGGCGCTCGACGTCGCCCAGGCCCACTTCGCCTACTCGCTCCCGGACGGCCTGGACACCCTGATCGGCGAGGAGGGGCTCAGCCTCTCCGGCGGGCAGCGGCAGCGCATCGCCCTGGCCCGGGCCATCGCCGCCCGGCCCAGGATCCTGGTCCTGGACGATCCGCTCTCCGCCCTGGACGTCCACACCGAGGAACTTGTCGAGACCAGGCTGCGGGAGGTGCTCACCGACACCACGACCCTGATCGTGGCGCACCGGCCCTCCACCGTGGCGCTGGCGGACCGGGTGGCGCTGCTGGAGGAGGGCCGGATCACCGCGGTCGGCACGCACACCGAACTGCTCGCGGAGAACCGGCACTACCGCTACGTGATCGCCAGTCTCGACCCGGAGCCGCGGGACCTGGACTCCGACCTGCTGGACTCCGAACTGTCAGGGCTCAACGCCGAGGAGGTGTCCCGATGAGCAGTGCAACCTTCGGCACCGCGAACGAGGACAACGCGCACCTGTCCAAAAGCGAAAGCAAGACCGTCCGGCGCCGATCCCTGGCCCTGCTGGGATCGCTCATCCGCCCGGTCCGCCGGCGCTTCTGGCTGACCATTGCCGCCGTCGTGCTGTCCCAGGCTGCGCGGGTCGCCGGGCCCGTGCTGATCGCCTTCGGCATCGACCGGGCCCTGCCCGCCCTGACCGCCGGCGACAGCCTCCCGCTGCTGCTGACCGGCGTCGCCTACCTGGCCGCCGCCGTCGCGACCGCGTGCCTCACCGCCCTGTACGTGACCTCGACGGCGCGGCTGAGCCAGGCAATGCTGCTGGACCTGCGCGTCCGGGTGTTCCGGCACACCCAGCGGCTCAGCCTGGAATTCCACGAAAAGTACACCTCCGGGCGCATCATCGCCCGGCAGACCTCGGACCTGGAGGCGCTGCGCGAACTCCTGGACTCCGGGATCAGCTCGCTGGCCTCGGGGATGCTGTTTATGGTGTTCACGGCCGTGACCGTGTTCGCCCTCGACTGGCGCAGCGGGCTCCTGGTGCTGGCCGCCGGCGTGCCGATGTACTTCCTGGCCCGCTGGTACCAGAAGCACTCCCAGATCGCGTTCCGCGAGTCCCGCGTCGTCTCGGCCCGGCTGATCGTGCACTTCGTCGAAACCATGACCGGCATCCGCGCGGTCAAGGCCTTCCGCAAGGAACCCGAGAACGCCGCACGCTACGCCGACCTCTCCGAGGACTACCGCAAGGTCACGGTCCGCTCCATCAACCTCAACGGCATCTTCCAGCCCGGCCTGGTGCTGATCGGCAACGTCTGCGTCGCCGTCGTCCTGCTCTTCGGCGGCTTCCGGGTGCTCAGCGGCGAGCTCGCCGTCGGTGTGCTGCTGGCCCTGATCCTGTCCACGAAACGTTTCTTCCAGCCGGTGGACCAGATGGCCATGTTCTACAACTCCTTCCAGAGCGCGCAGGCGGCACTGGAGAAGGTCTCCGGGCTGCTCGAGGAGGTCCCCACCGTCCGACCGCCCAAGAACCCGGTGGCCCTGCACGATGCCAAGGGAACCATCGACTTCAAGGGTGTGGAATTCCGTTACGGCGACGGCCCGGTCATCATCCCCACCATGGACCTGCACATCCCGGCCGGCCAGACCGTGGCGCTGGTGGGCCAGACCGGCGCCGGGAAGTCCACGTTCGCGAAGCTGATCGCCCGCTTCTACGACGTCTCCGCCGGCTCCCTCACGCTCGACGGCGTCGACCTCCGGGAGCTGGCGACGGCGGATCTGCGCCGGAACGTCGTGATGGTCACCCAGGAGGCCTTCCTGTTCAGCGGCTCCGTCGCGGACAACATCGGCCTGGGCCGGCCCGGGGCCTCCCGCGAGGAGATCGAGGCCGCCGCGAAGGCCGTGGGCGCCCATGAGTTCATCCAGGAGCTCCCGGAGGGCTATGACACGGACGTCAACAAGCGCGGCGGCCGCGTCTCCGCCGGGCAGCGCCAGCTGATCAGCTTCGCCCGCGCCTTCCTGGCCCGGCCCGCCGTGCTGATCCTGGACGAGGCCACCTCCTCGCTGGACATCCCGTCCGAGCGGCTGGTGCAGGCCGGCCTCGCCAGGCTGCTGCAGGGAATCGGCCCCGACGGCGGCCGGACCGCCCTCATCATCGCGCACCGCCTGTCGACGGTGGAGACCGCCGACCGGGTCCTCGTGGTCCACGACGGGCGGGTCGTCGAGGACGGCACTCCGGAGGAGCTGATCGGCGGCGGCGGCCGCTTCGCGCAGCTGCACGGGGCCTGGAAGGATTCGCTGGTCTGAGGCCTTTTCGGGCTGGGCGGCTTCTGAGGCGGGGGCGCCGGCCGCCCGATTTCGCATCCGGGGCCCTGATCGGATACTCTTGTGAAGTTGCTTTTGAAGTAACGGATCGGGATGTGGCGCAGCTTGGTAGCGCGCGTCGTTCGGGACGACGAGGTCGCAGGTTCAAATCCTGTCATCCCGACCAATCAAGAAGAGGGTCTTCCAGCTGGAAGGCCCTCTTCTTTTGTGCGCCCGGGGTTCGACCGGCCGCCACCAGGGTTCGAAGGGCATAAAAATAGCCCCGGGACAGGGTTTCGCACCTGTCCCGGGGCTATCAAGAAGCGACTGCTTACATCGGGTCGGGCCAGTTGCCTACGTTCTTGGAGAAAGTCATCGGGTCGGGCCAGTTGCCCACCGCCTGGGGCGCATTCATGGGATCGGGCCAGTTGCCGACAGCGGTGAGACCACTCTCGTAAGCGAGGGAACCAGCGGACAGAACGGCCGGGGCCGCAGCGGTGAATGCCAGGGCGCCCGCCAGGACGGCGCCGGCTGCAATCTTCTTCAACATAGAGTTCCTCAATATGAGTCGGGGTCCTTACCAAGTCAGCACTACCCTTGTTGACATACATTGTAAAATGGTTTCCACAGAGCCTGTCAAGCATTTAGTATAAAGAATGTCCGGAATTAGGAGGTATCCGTGGGGAACGGATTCGGGGAGAAACTCCGAGCGGAAAGGCTCGAACGCGGCCTGACGCAAGCGGAATTGGGCCGCGATCTGTACTCGCCAAGCTACATCTCCCTGCTGGAGACCGGCCGCCGTGAACCAACAGCCGATGTGATCGAGGAGCTGGCCCGCCGGCTCGAACTCGCCCCCAAGGCACTGGAAGCGTGGAGCCAGCCCGTGTCGGTCAGCGACGCCGAATACGTGCTCTCGGGGCTGTACGCCCGCCAGGCCTGGGACCTGCGGGATTACCCGCTGGCCGCGACCCACGCCGCCGCGGCAGCCCAGATCGCCCTCGAGGCCAAGAACACCAGCGCCTGGTGGAATATGACCTACATGCAGGCTGAATGCCTGATCAAGCAGGGCCTGTGGCAGGAGTGCAAGGACATCGTCCAGCGCCTCCTGGATCACCCGATGGCCGCCGAATCGGCAGGCCTGGGTGTGCGGGCACGGCAGATGCTGGCCGCAGCCTCACAGGGACAAGGGCAGCTGACATCCGCCGTCGAACACGCGCAGGAGGCCGTGCGGCTCTGCGCCGAACTTCCCAAAGGTTCCACCCTGATCATTGGTGCGCTGCGCGCCCTCATCGGCGCGCTGGCCGAAAGCGGCCGGCTGGATGAGGCCTGGGAGTACTGCCAGGCCATGAACGAGCAGATGGACGAGCATTCCATGACCCAGCTCGCCGGCGAAGTCGCCTGGGTGATCGGAAACGTGGCCTTCATGCGGCATGACTACACGGAGGGCATCAAGTACCACGAACGGGCGGCCCAGCTGCTCTCCCCCGCCAACGACATCGACCTCTGGGCGCGGTTCAACAAAGCCTCGGCCGCCGTCCGCCTGTCCTCCGGGATCGTGGAGCCTGAGACCCTGACGTCCATCGAGCGCGCCGAGCTGGCGCTCTCGATCGTCGGCGGCAACAAAACGGACCAGCTCGAGGTCGCTTTCATCCGGGCCCGCTGGCTCTACCTGACCGGGGACATCGTGGCAGCGGTGCAGAAGCTGCGCGAGATCCACGCCGGCAAGGATGTGCTCGCCAAGCACACCGCCGGCGAGGTCTCCCTGCTGCTCGGCAAGGCGCTCAAGGCCGCCGGGGAATCCGACGAGGCCCTTGTCTATCTCGACGAAGCCCAGAGGGAATTCAGTGCGGCCGGCGCCTCGGACCGGGTCCAGCAGGCGATGGACGCCGTGCTGGAAATCCGGCTCGCGCAGCGCCGCGCGCAGGCCGCGTCAACCGGAACCTAGACGGCCGGCCCCGCGCGGCGGACCGTTCCCTGCGGCGGTCTACTCCCCGCGCTGCGTCCTGTTCCCCGCAGCGTCCTACGCGAACGTCCGGCCGGTGAGCTTCTCGTAGGCCTCGACGTAGCGGCTGCGGGTGCGGGCGACGACGTCGGCCGGCAGCGCCGGCGGCGTCTCGTCCGAGGACTTGTCCCAGCCGGATTCGGCCGAGGTCAGCCAGTCACGGACGTACTGCTTGTCGTAGGACGGCTGGGCCCTTCCCGGCTCGTAGGTGGCTGCGTCCCAGAACCGTGAGGAGTCCGGGGTGAGCACCTCGTCGCCGAGCGTGATGACGCCGGTGGCGGCGTCGAAGCCGAATTCGACCTTGGTGTCGGCGAGGACGATGCCGCGGCCGCGGGCGATCCCCTCGGCCTTCGTGTAGATCGCCAGCGTCAGCTCGCGCAGCCGGGACGCGATGTCCGCGCCCACGATGTCCACGACGGCGTCATAGGTGATGTTCTCGTCGTGCTCGCCCACCTCGGCCTTCGCGGACGGGGTGAAGATGGCCTCGTCCAGCCGGGACCCGTCCACCAGACCCTCCGGCAGGGGGATGCCGCACACGGTGCGGGACTGCTTGTACTCCAGGAGCCCCGAGCCGGTGAGGTAGCCGCGGGCAATGCACTCGACCGGGAACATGTCCAGCTTTTTGCAGATCATCGCCCGGCCCTCCACCGCGGCGGGCACCCCGGCCTCGACCGTGGACGCGAGCACATGGTGCTCCACGCCGAGCTGCTCGAACCACCACAGGCTCAGCTGGGTCAGGATGCGGCCCTTGTCCGGGATCTCGCTGGCGAGGACGTGGTCATAGGCGCTGATCCGGTCGCTCGCGACGACGAGCACGCACTCCTGGCCGATGCGCTCGGTGATGGATTCGTCCGCCGGAACATAGAGGTCACGGACCTTGCCGGAGTAGATGTGCTTCCAGCCCGGCAGGTCCAGCGTCTCGGTGTCCAGGCCGCCCTTGGGCGCGGACGAGGCGGGGCCGGCGGCTTCCGGCACGGAGGGTTCGGGGGTGGTCATGCTCAGGCCTTCGCTTTCGGGACGGCGCCGGGAGTCGTCACTTTGATCTCGCCGCGGGCCGCTTTGCCTCCGATGTCGGTGCGGAACTGGCTGCCCTCCAAATGGACGAGTTCGACGCCGTCGTACGCCCGTTCCCGGGCCTCCACGAGGTCGGTGCCGAGCGCCACCACGGCCAGGACCCGTCCGCCGGCGGACACCACTTTGCCTTCGTCGTCGAGCTTGGTGCCGGCGTGGATCACGTGGACCCCTTCGACGGACTCGGCTTTCTTGAGCCCCCGGATGCGGTCGCCGGTGCGCGGCGTGTCCGGATAATTTTCGGCCGCGACGACGACGGCGACGGCTGTTTCCTTGGACCAGCGCAGCGGCTGGACCTTGTCCAGTTCGCCCTTGGCGGCTGCCATCAGCAGCCCGCCGAGGGGGGTCTTGAGGCGGGCGAGGACGGCCTGGGTTTCCGGGTCGCCGAAGCGGACGTTGAATTCGATCACGCGGGTGCCGCGTGAGGTCAGTGCCAGGCCGACGAACAGGACACCGACGAACGGGGTGCCGCGGTGCGCCATCTGGTTGACCGTGGGCTGGGCGACCCGGTCGATGACTTCCTGGACGAGGCCCTCGGGCGCCCATTCCAGCGGGGTGTAGGCGCCCATGCCGCCGGTGTTGGGGCCTTCGTCGTTGTCGAAGATCCGCTTGAAGTCCTGGGCCGGGGACAGCGCGACGGTGTTGCGGCCGTCGCAGAGGACGAAGACGGAGACCTCGGGGCCGTCGAGGAATTCCTCGATCACGACCGTTCCGCCGGCATCGAAGCAGCTCTGCGCGTGCGCCAGCGCCTCGTCCCGGTTCTTGGTGACGACCACACCCTTGCCTGCGGCGAGCCCGTCGTCCTTGACCACGTAGGGGGCGCCGAAGGTGTCGAGCGCGTCGGCGGCTTCCTCGGCGTTGCTGGCCACCCGGGCCATGGCGGTGGGGACACCGGCCTCGGCCATGACCTCCTTGGCGAAGGCTTTGGAGGCTTCGAGCTGGGCGGCGGCCTTGCTGGGGCCGAACACGGGGATGCCGGCGGCGCGGACGGCGTCGGACACTCCGGCGGCCAGCGGCGCCTCCGGGCCGACCACCACAAGATCAACCGTGAGCTTGGCGGCCAGGGCCGCGACGGCGTCGGGATCGTTCGCGTCGACGGCGTGTGTGGGGACCAGTTTGCTGATGCCGGCGTTGCCCGGGGCCGCATGGACCTCGGACACGTTCGGGTCGGCTAGCAGGGATCGGACAATGGCGTGTTCGCGGCCGCCGGGGCCGATGACAAGTACCTTCACAGTTCCCAAGAGTACTTTGTGGACCGGGCAGGCTCCTAAGCTGTGTCCACCGCTGGACATGCCCAGTCCCCGCCGCTGCCAGGTTCCAGCCCCTCGGGGGACATGCCCAGTCCTGCCCGGGGCCACGGGACATAGTGCCGAGATGTCCGTCCCTGCGCCCGTGCGGAGAGCATGTCCCACATCGCGCGCACCCTCCCCCGCGGGACATGCCCAGTCCTACCCGGGGCCACTGGACCTAATGCCAGCATGCCCATTTCTGCGCCCGAGCGGAGAGCATGTCCCACGGGGGACGCCGGCACGGCCGGCAATCCGCGGCCCGGACTGCTACGAAGACCCAGTATGGACAAGCCCAGCACGCAGACGCCCCGCGCGGAAGAACTCAGGATCGAGAAGCCCGCCCGGAAGCGGCCCGGCCAGCACCCGGCCTCGAAACGGCTGACCGGCCCCACCGTCCTTGCCGCGCTGGCCGGCGTCGCCGCGGCCGCCGTCGTGCTGTCCGTGGCGGAACTGATCGGGGCGTTCTTCACGGCACGGGCGACGCCGGTGATCGCCCTGGGCTCGACCTTCATCGACTTCACGCCGTCGTGGCTGAAGGACTTCGCGATCGCCACCTTCGGCACCAACGACAAGGTCGCCCTGTTCGTGGGCATGGCGGTGACCATCCTGCTGCTTGCCTGCGTGCTGGGCGTCGTGGCGTACCGCAAATGGCCGCTCGGCGTCGCCGGTGTGCTGCTGATGGGCGCAGTGATCGTGACCGCCGTCGTGACGCGCTCCGGGGTGAAGCCGCTGGATGCTATCCCCACGGTGATCGGCACCGTGGCCGGACTCATTGCGCTCCGCTTCCTTGTCACGAGGCTGTGGCGCATGCAGCAGTGGCCGGACCTGGACTCGGATCTGGCCGCCAAGGCTCCGGACCGTCCCGCCACGAGCCGCCGCGCCTTCTTCGCCGCGACCGGAGTCACCGCCGCGGCCTCAGCCATCGCCGCGACCGGCGGGCGCCTGCTCAGCGCGGCCCGCAGCAACGTGGCCCAGGCCCGCGAGTCCCTGCAGCTCCCGACGCCGGCGAAACCGGCCCCCGCAGTCCCCGCAGGAGTGCAGTCCAAGGCGCCCGGGGTGACGCCATGGGTCACGCCCAACAACGATTTCTACCGCATTGACACCGCCCTGAGCGTGCCCGAAATCAATGCCCAGGACTGGGAGCTGCGGGTCCACGGGCTCGTGGACCGGGAAATCCGGCTCAGTTTCCAGGACCTGCTCGACGCGAACCTGATTGAATCCCACGTTTCCCTGACCTGCGTGTCGAACCCGGTCGGCGGGAACCTGGCCGGAAACGCCAAATGGCTGGGCATGCCCATCCGCGACGTGCTCAACATGGCGGGACCCCAGGAAGGCGCGGACATGGTGCTCTCCACGTCCATCGACGGCTTCAGCGCCTCCACTCCGCTCGAGGTCCTCCGGGACGACCGGGACGCCATGCTGGCGTTCGGCATGAATGATGAAGCGCTCCCGCTCGAACACGGGTATCCGGTGCGCATGGTCGTCCCCGGACTGTACGGCTTCGTCTCGGCCACGAAGTGGGTCGTGGACCTGGAAGTCACCCGCTTCGCGGACAGCCAGGCCTACTGGACGCAGCGCGGCTGGTCCGAGCGCGGCCCCATCAAGACCATGGCCCGGGTGGAAGTCCCCAAGTCCTTCGCCAAGGTTCCGGCCGGGCGGGTCGCGATCGGCGGCACTGCCTGGGCCCAGACACGCGGCATCACCAAGGTTGAGGTGCAGATCGACAACGGGCCCTGGACCGAGGCCGTCCTGTCCACCGAGGCGTCCGTCGTGACGTGGCGCCAGTGGTCCTTCGACTGGGAGGCCACGCCGGGCCCGCACTACATCAAGGCCCGCGCCACCGACGGGACCGGCGAGGTCCAGACAGACCAGCGCGCGGATCCGGTGCCCGACGGCGCCTCAGGGTGGCAGTCGCTGATGGTGACCGTGGAATAACGGGGTATCACCGGCGGGCACCATAGACTTGCTGCATGCCCCTGAATTCTCACGCCACCTTCACCGTCGAGTCCGCCGTCGAACTGGCCGTCGTTGAACGCAGCGGCTTTGTGGAGTCCCGGCACATCGGCTCCGCCGTCCTCCTAGCCGGGGACGGCACCGTCGTTACCGAACTGGGCGACATCACCACCCCGATCTACGCCAGGTCCGCGCTCAAGCCCCTGCAGGCCCTCGCGTCCATGCAGTCCGGCGTGCCCCTGCGCGGCGCGCAGGCAGCGATCGCCTGCGGCAGCCATGTCGGCTCACTGGACCACATGGACGTCGTCGAGGGCATGCTCAAGGCCGCCGGCGTTAAGGAAGAGCAACTCCAGTGCCCGACGGCCTGGCCCGATGACGAGACCGCCCGGAACTGGCTGGTCCGCGCCGAGCGGGGCAAGTCCAAGCTCGCTTTCAATTGCTCCGGCAAGCACGCCGCGTTCCTCTGGGCCTGCACCGAAAACGGCTGGGACACGCACAGCTACCTCGAACCCAATCACCCGCTGCAGCAGCGCATCCGCTCCGTCATCGAGGAATACTGCGGCGAAAGCATCGCCCACCTCGGCATCGACGGCTGCGGCGCACCGGTGGCCGCCGTCTCCCTCACCGGACTCGCCCGGGCCTTCTCGAAGCTGGCCAAGGCCCCCGGGGACAAGCATTCGAACGCCCGCGCCGCCACGATCGCCACGTCGATGCTCGACTATCCGTGGGCCGTACAGGGCAAGGGTGAAAGCAACACAATCGTCATGGACGACCTCGGCATCCTCGCCAAGATCGGCGCCGAGGGCGTGCTGGCGATGGCCACCCCCACGGGCGCCTCGGTCGCCATCAAGATCCTCGACGGCAACATCCGGGCCACGACGCTTGTCGGACTGACCCTGCTGGCAGCCGCCGGCGCCGTCGACGTCCCGGAAGTGGCCAGTGTCCTCGACAAGGTGGTCACCCCCGTGCTCGGCGGCGGCCGGCCGGTCGGCAAAATCCGCCTGGGCAACGCCGTCTCGGCGCTGCTCGTCTAACCGACACCGCCCGACCGGACACAGCCCGTCTGACCGACTGGACGCTGCCAGTCTGGACGCTGCCAGTCTGGACGCTGCCAGTCTGGACGCTGCCCTTCCGACTGACTGGACCTGCCCGACCGGACGCTGCCCGGAACCGCCTGACGGCGGTGGTTGTCAGCTCGCGTAGGCCTGGAATTCGGCGAGCCCGACGTTTCGGGTGGTACCACTGACGGTGGTGATGGTCAGCCGGACGCTTGTGGTGGCGGTGTCGGGGAAGCTGATGCTGGTCGCCTGGCCGGCGTTGTCCAGGGCCGGCACCGCGACGGTGCTTCCGTCCGAGAAGGTCAGGATGCCTCCGGTGATCTGGTCCTTGGCGTTCGGCCGGTCATAGAGCACGACCCTGTTCAGGGTGACGGCGGACGGGAAAGCAAGATCGAGGTAGCTCCCGGCCCGGCCGCCCATGGTGACCCATTCCCGGGTCGAGTCGACCGGGTACCCCGCAATGACACCGTCAACGGCCTTCCGGGCAGTCTGTCCCGCGAGCTCGTTCTGGGAACTGGCCGTCACCGACGCCAGGGCCGCAATGTTCGCGGCGGTGATGGCCGGGGCCGTCACGCCGGGGTAGGCCTGAAGTTCGGCGAGCCCGACGTTCCTGGTGGTGCCGCTGACCGTGGTGACAGTCAGCCGCAGGCTCGTGGTGGCCCGGTCGGGGAAGCTGATGCTGGTCGCCTGGCCGGCGTTGTCCAGCGCCGGCACCGGGACGGTGGCTCCGTCGGAGAAGGTCAGGGTGCCGCCGGTGATCTGGTCTCCGGCGTTGGGCCGGTCAAAAAGCACCACCCGGTTCAGGGTGACGGCGGCCGGGAAAGCAAGATTGAGGTAGCTCCCGGCCTTGCCGCCGACGGTCGCCCACTCCCGGGTGGCGTCGACCGGATGACCGGCAACGACACCGTCAACGGCCTTCACCGCGGCCTGGCCCGACGTCGTGTTCTGGGAACTGGCCGTGACCGACGCCGAGCCCGCGACGTTGACGGGTTCCGTGACGGGGGCAGGCTCGGGCGCAACCGGCGCCGGATCCTCAATCACAGGCACAACGGGCGCCGGATCCTCAATCACAGGCACAACCGGAGCCGGATCCTCAATCACCGGCACAACCGGCGCAGGATCCTCAATCACCGGCACAACCGGCGCAGGATCCTCAGTCACGGGCACGGCCGGCGCGGGCGCCTCGGTGCCCGGGTAGGCCTGGAGTTCGGCGAGCCCGACGTTTCGGGTGGTGCCGCTGACGGTGGTGACTGTCAGCCGCACGCTGGTGGTGGCGGTGTCGGGGAAACTGACGCTGGTCGCCTGGCCGGCGTTGTCCAGGGCCGGCACCGGGACGGTGGTCCCGTCGGAGAAGGTCAGGGTGCCGCCGGTGATCTGGTCCTTGGCGTTGGGCCGGTCGTAGAGCACCACCCGGTTCAGGGTGAGGGCGGCGGGGAAGGCAAGGTCGAGGTAGCTTCCGGCGCGGCCGCCCACGGTCGCCCATTCCCGGGTCGAGTCGACCGGGTGGCCGGCAATGACGCCGTCGACGGCTTTGACGGCGGTCTGTCCCGCGGTGTCGTTCTGGGAACTGGCAGTGACCGACGCCAGGGCCGCAACATTGGTGGGGTCGCCTGCGAAGTTGATGGTTTCCGTGCCGGCCGCCGGCGCCACTGCAGGCGGCGTGACGGTGTAGGCCCGGGACAGCCAACTGCCGACCGAGTTCTGGGAACAGGCAAGGGCTGTGGTGCAGGTCTTGGAATCATGCTGGGCGTAGGCCAGGAAGGCGTCGGTCTTGGCCGTCAGATCGGGATCGACCACATTGGACGGGCGCTTTGAGATCGGGTAGCCCTCGTAGCCGGTGATCGTGTGGGGCGTGGTGTAGAGCTGATGCGCGGCGAGCACCAGGTAGGCGACGGCGTGGTGGTCGCTGTGGTCTCCGTCGCCGTACGTGCCGGCGAAGTCCAGCGTGGAGATCTGGTCCGGCTGGTAACTGTTCATCAACGCCAGCAAAGTGGCCCGGAGCTCCGGGAGCGTGTAGGAGGAGGACCGGTTGACGGCAGTGATCGCGCTGATCGCGCCGCTGTAGAGCTTCTGCAGGCTCTGGTAACCGTAGTCGGACCCGCCTCTTCCATCGCGGTATCCGTCCGGCAGCCGCATGAAGGCCAGCGAGAGCTGCGTTGCCCCGTCCAGGGTGGCCACCGGGATCGGGTGTCCGGCGATCCCGGCATCCGAAGTCGTCCAGGAGTCGCCGACCCCGGCGAGATGGGCGTAGGCAGCCTTCACGCCGCTCTCCCGCGAGCTCCAGTAGGCCTCGGAGTCGTTGGCGTCACCGGCCGTGAGGTAGACCGTGCGCACGCACAGCCCCTCGCGGATGGCCGAGAGGAGCCCGGGGCTCTGGAACAGCAGGTCATCATCCTGGTGGGCGACGATGTTAAGTGCCGTGCCCGCAGCGCACCCGGCGTCAGCCGAGGCGTCCGGTGCGGTCGCCATGCTCCCGGTGAGTGCCGCGACTAGCGCTAACGCCAACAGAACCACGGACCCTCTGCGAGGCCGGGAAATCGGCATCTGGCTCATCCTTAATGTCATGACTTTGCCTGGTCGGTCATGACACCAGGCAAGGATTCCGTTGGGGCAACCCACCAAGTAAAACTACATCTATTTTACTTAATATCCAAGCTACATGCTTTTCGACATAGTTAATCGGGGGCCGCAGGACCCGGGATACCGGGGGCGGCCGCGAAAAAGTGTGGAGGGTAGGGTGGATCCAGAGGCGGCCGGACGATCGGCTTGCCGCGAACGCTTTCGATCGGCCGGGAGGCACATAGTGGTGGTGGCCCGACGTCGTATTGCCCTCGACGAGGGGCGCGCGGCCCTCGCCGACTGGCAGGCCGCCAACGCCTCAGGGCCGGACACTGCGGACGCCGCGGACGCCGACAGCCCGGGAGCCGGCACACAGGTCTCCCGCAGCACGCTGGCGACGGCGGTGCGCTACTCCCTGGAGGAGGTCACCGCCCGGGCACCCGGGAACTCAGTGGAGGTGCGCGTCCCGCCGTTCGGCGTCACGCAATGCGTGGAGGGGCCGCGGCATACCCGCGGCACGCCCCCGAACGTCATTGAGTGCGACGCCGCCACTTGGCTGGCGATGGTCAGCGGCCAGTTGAGCTGGGCGGACGCCGTCGGCGCCGGCCGGGTGGCCGCCTCCGGGTTGCGCGCCGACCTGTCCGGCCTGCTGCCGCTCTAAGCGGACTGCACCCTGGCTACCCGCGTCCGATAAACGGCATCCCGGCGGCGGTAATCACGAGGGACCCGACGCTGGCGGAGGGCGGCATCCCGGCCATCAGCAGCACCGCACGCGCGGCGTCGTCGACCGGGAAGGTCGGCTCCACGCGGCTGCTGCCGTCGGCCTGGACGGCCCCGGAGCCGACGCCGATCGTGTCCATCAACTCCGTGGCTGTGTTGCCGATGTCGATCTGGCCGCAGCTGATACCGAAGCCGCGGCCGTCGAGTTCGATGCTCTTGGTCAGCCCGGTCATGGCGTGTTTGGTGACGGTGTAGGCGACCGTCCGGGGCCGGGGCGAGTGGGCGGCGATCGAGCCGTTGTTGATGATCCGCCCGCCCTGGGGCGACTGCGACTTCATGGCCCGGACGGCGGCAGCGGCGCACAGCATGGAGCCGGTCAGGTTCACCGCCACGGTGGCGTCCCAGTCCGCGAGGCTGATCTCGTCCACGGAGGCCGCCGGCCCGAACACTCCGGCGTTGTTGAACAGCACGTCCACGCGTCCCCACAGCCCCAGGGCGGCAGCGAAAAGCCGCTCGACGTCGTGGGGCACGGTGACATCGCAGGCGACGGCGAGCGCCTGGGCATGTCCGGCCCCGGTCTCCAGCAGCTGCGCTTCCCGCCGGCCGGCCAGCACCACCCGGTACCCGTCCGCGAGCATGAGCCGGGCGACTGCCCGGCCGATCCCTGAGCCGGCGCCGGTGACGACGGCCACTCGGCCGGGCAGGTGATGTCGTGTCATCCGGCTAGCGTATGCCGAGATCCCGCACCATGACAGTGTTCCGCGCCAACATTGCGGCGAAGTGCCGCCTGGGACGTACCGGTTCTCCCCGCATCAGCGGGGGTGCCGGCGGAGCGCCGGCCGGCGAGGACGCCGGACCAGAAGGCCAGCGTCAACAGTCCGAGACCGACCAGCACGACGCCCGCCCATTTCTCCGCGTCCATGACCAGCAGTCCCGGGGCGGCAAAGGCCTGCTGGGACAGCGGTGCATAGGCGAACCAGCCGAACTCCTCCTGCCGCACCGGCAGCGACAGGAGGACCGCCCCCGCCGCCAGCAGGACCGCGCCTATCAGCGGCACCGCGAGCCAGATCAGCCGTCTTTGCCGGGACGGCCCGGATTCCTTACCGCTGGACGGATTCATGGACACACTGTATCCGCCAGTCAAGGCGGCGGACGTGGCGTAGGTTCGCGGCCCGCAGCCGGCTCCCGGTTCAGCTAATAGTGCGTACCCGGGCGGCGAGCCGTCCGATCGCGCTGTCCACGAGGTTTTCCAGCAGCGCCCGGGGGCTGGTGTAGATCTCGACGGCACCGGCGTCGCGGAGTTCCGCTTCGCTGGTGCCGCCGCACGTCAGTCCGATGGCCGGGATGTCGAGCTTCCCGGCAGCGTAAATATCCCACACGGCGTCACCCACGTAGACGGCATCCGATGCCTGCACGTCAACGGCGTTGAGGGCGGCGACGAGGATGTCCGGTGCCGGCTTGCTCTCCTTCGCGTCGGCCGAACTCGTGGCCGCGTCAATGAAGGCGTCGGCGCCGATTGCGGCCCGCAGCACCTCAAGATCCCGCTGCCGGGCGGAGGAGGCGAGGGCGACGGCGAGCCCGCCCTCGTGGCACCGCGCCAGCAGGTCGCGGGCGCCATCCAGAGGACGCAGGGCGGGCCAGAAGGTGGCGAACACGGCCGCGTGCGAGGTCATGATGGTGCTGTCCTCGTTCCTGTCCCGGCCGTCCGGCAGCAGCCTGGCGAGGATCCTGTCCCCGCCCATGCCGACCGAGCGGTGAATGCTCGCCATCGGCACGTCATAACCGGCCTGCCGGAATGCCTGCCACCAGGCCAGGGTGTGAAGATAGGCGGAGTCGACCAGGGTGCCGTCGACGTCGAACAACACGGCCGCCCGGCGCGGGCCACGGGGCGGGACAGCGGTCATGCTGACTGCGGGGTCGCGGCGGAGACTGTCAGGACTCGCATCAGTGGTGCGCTCGTGCCCGTTTTCCGGCTGCCAGCGATCCGCCGGACAGGGAGGTTCCGCGGCCGGCGCCTCCGGCTGACCTCCTCGACACCCTGGAGAGTGGGCCCGCCGGCGCGGCCTGCCCGCCGGCGCTGCGGTCCCGGATGAGCCCGGTGCCGGCGATTTCGCGGGCCTGGGCGATACCGGCCACAGCTGCGCGCTTCGTGGGAAACGTGACTGAAATAGCCATCAGGCTTCCGGCTCCGTCAAGCATCCGAATCCGGTAGCCGCCGTCGGGCGCGTCCACGAGCTCGAAATATCCGGCCATCGCACACTCCTTAAATTCTCCACCCCACACTGGGATATTAGTAAGTATACTTATCTAAGGTCTTGAAGAAAACCTCGGCCCCGGGGAACTGAGAGCGGACTTCGGACCGCCGCCGCGCTCAGGATCAGGGCCCCGCGGACGGCGAGCCGCTGCGCCGCACACCGTCCTCGTGCAGCTCCAGGGCGCCCGTCATAAGGGCGAAACGGCTGAACGCCTGCGGCGCCCCGCCCGGGGTATCCAGCAGGGCATTGAAGCAGGCCGGCGAGTCGAAGCGAGGCAGGCGGAGCCATTCAATCGAGCCCTCGGTGCTGATCAGGGCCGCCGTATGCAGATCGCCGACCAGTGCGTAATCCTCAAGGCGAGCCATGGGACTTACAGTGCCACACCGGTTTCCCCCAGGACTAGGATCCATAGATGCTGGAACGGAACTTCGGAATAGGGTCCCCGCATGCCGGCGAACAGGCCGGGGAAGTTTAGGCATGGCCGGCCCGGAGGCCTGCCCGGAAAGGGGATGGCGGGATGGACCACGGCGCCACTCAGCATGGACCTGTGCACATCGGCACCAGCGGCTGGAGCTATGACCACTGGGAGAACGTGCTCTACCCGCCGGGGCTGCCGGCGCGGGAGCGGCTGGCGCACTACGCGGCGCGCTTCACCACGGTGGAGCTCAACGCCAGCTTCTACCGGTGGCCCCGGGACACGTCCTTCGCCAGCTGGCGCCGTCGGCTTCCGCCGGGGTTCCTGCTGTCCGTCAAGGCCCCCCGCGGGTTGACCCACGGCAAAAAGCTCTACTCCCCGGAGGTCTGGATCGAACGGATCGTCCGCTGCTGGCACGAACTCGGCGACAAACGGGCAGTGCTGCTGGTCCAACTGCCGCCGAATTTTGCCCGGGACGACGCGCGGCTGGAGTACTTCCTGGCGGCGCTGCCCGACTGGATCCGGGTCAGCGTGGAATTCCGCCACCCGAGCTGGGACGCGCCGGAGGTCTACACGCTGCTGGAACGCCATGGCGCCGCCTACTGCGTCATGAGCGGCGCCGGACTGCCGTGCATCCTCCGGGCCACCGCGGAGTTCGTCTACGTCCGGCTGCACGGTCCGGACTGGGAGTACCTCTACGGCGGCTCCTATTCGGACGACGAGCTTCGCTGGTGGGCGGACCGGATCCGTGAATGGCAGGCGGCCGGCAAGGAGGTCTTTGTGTATTTCAACAACGACGGCGGCGGGAACGCCGTGCGTAACGCCACGGTGCTGAGGGATCTGCTGGGCGTCGACTGATACGTGGCGTTTCCGGACACGGTCAGCGGCGGGACCGACCCTTGTGGGAGAGTGGAGGCATGGAATTGGCGTCACAGGAATCTTCCCGGCAGCAACCAATCACCGGCAACCGGGCGTTTCGCCTGGCGCATCTGGTCTCGGACACCGTTAACCGCGCCCGCCTGAAAGCGGCCCGGCGCTGGGACTTTGTCCCGACGACCGTTGCCTACCAAGGCTACGGATCCACCACTTGGGTCCGGGTCCTCGGCCGGGTGGTATTGACCAGCAAGCCCCACCCCGGCAGCCGGGTTGAGCAGGCAGCGCAGAACGGCAACCAGAACATCCGCGGCTGGCGGGCGTTCACGTCCGTCCCGATCCAGTACTCCGAGGTGGAGATCGAGATCGGCGGGGTGACCGCCCGGGTGCATGCGGACCGCGGCGGACTCGTGGACACCGTTGTGCAGGTGGAGCTCACCCCGGGATGGCACACAGCGGTACTGCGCGCCGAGGGGACCAAGCCGGCTTCGGCGAAGATCTTCGTCATTTCTCCCGACACCAAGCTCGGGATCGTGTCCGACATCGATGACACGATCATGGTCACGGCGCTCCCGCGGCCGTTCCTCGCGCTCTGGAATACTTTCGTGCTCAACGAGCGCGCCCGGATGGCGACGCCCGGGATGGCCGTGCTGATGGACCGGATCATGGTGGAGTACCCGGAGGCCCCGGTCATTTACCTGTCGACCGGGCCGTGGAACGCCGCCCCCACCCTGGCGCGCTTCATCACCCGCAACATGTATCCCTCCGGCGCCCTGTTGCTCACCGACTGGGGCCTCACCCACGACCGCTGGTTCCGCAGCGGCCAGGAGCACAAGCGCCGCAACCTGGACCTGCTCGCCGAGGAGTTCCCGAACATGCGCTGGTTGCTCTTCGGGGACAACGGCCAGCACGACGAAGCGATCTACTCGCACTTCGCCCAGCAGCATGGAGACCTGGTGGCCGCCATCGGCATCCGGCAGCTCTCGGCCAGCGAAGCCGTCCTGGCCGGCGGGCACTCGGAGACCGGTGACCACACAGGCTCCAACGTTCCGTGGATCTACTCCCCGGACGGCGCAGGCATGGCGAAAAGCCTGCAGGAGCTCAAGATTCTCTAAGCGCCGGCCCACGCCGGCGCGTCAGCCGGTGCCAGCGTTGCCTGCCAACACAGTTCATCATTACTGTCGTAGCCACCCGATAATCTGCGGGTATGGAAAGCACGGTGTGGAGTGCGGAGAGCAGGGCGGCCCTGGCGGCTGTCGCCGCGTCCGTGGCCGCGCTGACCGCAATCAGCGGCGCCGCGGCGGGCCATGCCGATCCGTCCGGCATTGATCCGTCCGGCGCTGATCCGTCCGGCGCCGTTCCGTTCCGGGACGCCGAGTCTGATCCGCTGTGGGCGGATCCGTTGCGGGATCGGGCGGATTCCTGCCTGGACGGTCTCTCAGGGTGGGCCGTTCTGGAAGCTAGTTCGGCCGCGCTGAAGGTGCATCTGACCGCTGATTACGCGGAGGCCACGCGGGCGATGGCGTCCCCGACCGCGTCTCTTCATGACCGCTCCGTCCAGGAGATGGCGATGGTCGCCGAGGTCGCGTGTGTCCTGACGGTGAGCGAAATCGCCGCCGGCGCCCTGCTGGATCAGAGCCAGGCCCTGACAACGCTGCTGCCGCTGACCCTGGAGGCGTTGCAGGACGGGACGATCTCCTGGGCCCACGCCCGGATCATGGTGGACGAAACCGCCGACCTGGGCCCGGAAGGGGCCGCGGCGCTGGAGGCGCACTTCCTGGACCCCGACGCGCCCAGCCCGGCCCGCGGGTGCCCGGCCGGGGAGCTCGTCCCGGGCCGGTTCCGCGCCAAATCCCGCACCTGGCGCGAACGCCACCACCCGGACAGCATCGAACAACGCCATGCCAAGTCCGCGAAGGACCGGCGGGTCGAGTTCGCCCCGGACCGCGACGGGATGGCCTGGTTCTCCGCGTATTTGCCGGCGGTAACGGCCGCGGGGATCTGGGAACGGACCACCGCCGCCGCCCGCACGCTCCAGGGCCCGGAGGAGACCCGGCCCCTGACCCAGCTCCGCGCCGACGTCGCCGCCTTCCTGCTCCTGGGCCCCGGTGGCGGCGCCGACGGCAACGGCGGCGCTGATGGCAACGGTCTAACCGGGGAGGTGCCGGTCCCGCGGGCGCAGGTCCTCATCACCGTCCCGGTCCTGTCCCTGCTCGGCGCCGGGGACGAACCGGCGATGCTGGACGGATACGGGCCGATCCCGCCGTCGATGGCCCGCCGCCTGCTCGCCGACGGCGCGGAGTCCTTCCACCGCGTCCTGACCGACCCCCGCGACGGCGCCCCGCTGGAAATCGGACGGACGAACTACCGCCCCACCAAGGCCATGCGGCTCTGGCTGCACCTCCGCGACGGCCGATGCCCGTTTCCCGGATGCAACAACCAGTCCCTGGACAACGAGGCCGACCACCTCCTGGCCTGGGCCGACGGCGGCACCACCGGAATCACCAACCTCGGCCAGCCATGTCGCAAGCACCACGGCCTCAAACACGGCTCCGGATGGACACCCTCCGGGGCCAGCAAAGACAAACCACCGGGCTGGACCTCGCCCTCCGGCCGGTACTATCCCAGCGAACAGCAGGACTGGGAACCACCCGACTGGCCACCCCACCTCCAGCCCGCCGGCGACGGCTTAGACGAAGTCCAGCCCGCGGACGAAAGACCGGACCAAACCCTGCCCCCGGATCCAGGATCTTATCCGGACCCGGATCCCGAACTGGCCCTGACGGCGTATCCAGGTTGGAATCCCGATCTGGACCTGCCCGCGGACCCGGGCTGGGATCCCGGCTGTGATCCCGACGTGGACGCGCCCCCTGACCCCGGCGGCGATCCCAACCTGGAACTGCCCCCGGACCCCTTCCCGGACTGGTCCCTATTCGCCTACGAGCCTGCAGGCTGGGGGTCGGCGGCATCGGACGCGACCGGCACAGCGTCAGACGGGACCGGCTCTGCGCCGGCACGGGCGCCGGCATCGGGGGTCTCCGGGACGGCGTCCCGGTGCCGGGCCGCGAGGACTTCCTGGAGCCAGTAGTACGAGGCCTTCTTGGTGCGCTCCTGGGTTTTGCGGTCCACGTGCAGCAGACCGAATTGCTGCTTGTAGCCGCCCGACCATTCGAAATTGTCCATCAGTGACCACACGTAGTACCCGCGAAGCTCGACCGACTCTGCAGCGCCCCCGGGTGACGCCGCTTCGATGGCGGTAGCAATATGGTCCGCCAGGTAACGCACGCGGCGTTCGTCCGGGATGATCAGCCCGCCGTCCGGGTCCCGGATCTCGAGGTCTTCGAAGCTCGCCCCACCCTCGGTGATGTAGACCGGCGGAAGGTTCGGGTAACGCTCAGCCATTTCCGCGAGCGCGACGGACATGTATTCCGGTTTGATGGGCCAGCCGTAAGCGGTGGTCTCGGTGTCCGGGAACGAGACAATGTGGAACGGGGAGCCGGGTGCGGTGCCGCTCAGGTCATCGCCCATAGCCTCGGCCATCCCCTTGGGCACGGCGCCGTCACCCGGGCCGGACGCCACACGCGTTGGCATGTAGTAATTGAGCCCGTAGAAGTCCAGCGGCTGCGAGATCAGCTTCATGTCTTCGCTGGACGGGCTGAAGGAGGAGAACAAGGTAGCCGCCCGGATTGCGTCAGGGTACTTGCCGAGCAGGACGGGGTCCGCGTAGAGCCGGTTCTGCGCCATGTCCATAAGACCGGCGCTGAGCTTGTCCAGGGGGTTGATCGAGGCCGGCACCATCGGCGAATAGACATTCGTGATCCCGATGTCGCCCGGCACATTGGCGGCCCGGAGCGCCTGCAACGACAACCCGTGGCCCAGCAGTTGGTGATGGACGCTGGGCAGGGCCTTCAGCATGAGCGCTTCACCCGGCGCGTGCATCCCCAGCATGTAGCCGTTGGTGCTGACCGTGGCGGGTTCATTGACCGTCACCCAGCGGGTCACCCGGTCTCCATATGCGGCCGCCGCGATCGCTGCGAACTCCCCCAGCCGGTAGGCGGTGTCCCGGTTCATCCAGCCGCCGGCCTCATCCAACTCCAGCGGCGTGTCCCAGTGATACAGCGTTGCCATCGGTGCGATTCCGTTAGCCAGCAGCAGGTCGATCAACCGGTCGTAGAAGTCGAGGCCCGCGGGATTGACCGGCCCGCTGCCGCCGGGCTGGATGCGTGACCAGGACAGGGAAAACCGGTAGGAGTCGACCCCGAGTTCTTTCATCAGGGCCACGTCTTCGGGCATCCGGTGGTAATGGTCGCACGCAATTGCTGGGCTGTGGTCCCCCACGATCGCACCTGGCCTGGCGGCGAAGTGGTCCCAGCCCGAGGGACCGCGTCCGTCCTCATCCAGGGCACCTTCGATCTGGAAGGCTGCGGTGGCCACGCCGAGGGTGAAACGCGGCGGCAGCAGGGCGGCCAGGTCCTTGGCTGATGCTTTCATCAGTGGATTTCCCCTATGTAGTTTCGGGCAGTTGACTGATTTTAGGCCGCGGCGCATCCCCGCGCCACGACCGGCGCCCGCGTGCCGATCGCCTCGCCGTCCGGAACAGCTCCCGCGGAACCTTAGTACGCGGCGGCCTCAGGCCCGAACAGGAATTCCTTGGCGTGCGCCACGGCCTTTTTGAACGCGTCGTTCCGCAGCGCCAGAAGCTGTTCCGTTTCGTCCGCGGAAGGCTCCAGATAACTCGTGTACCCCGGCCGCAGCACCCAGATATCCCCGGTCGGCGGCAGGTAAAAGACGCCGAAGGAGCGGTGCTGGCTGTCATCGGCGGTCCAGATCGGGACCACCGCGAGCGCGGCCCCGGTGTCGATGTTGATCCACTGGGCCCGCGGAAGCGGCGCTTCGTGGGCCTCCGGGTCAAGGAAAGGGGCTGTCCCTTTGCCCCAACGCGCCTCGAAACGCTCGTGGAAGACCGGCATCAGATGCGAATCGTAGCGGCGCCATGTGGTCATGGCCGCCCTCCTTCTATAGTGCCTATTGTGCTCCTTGACCGGGTGCCGGCGGCCCGGTCACTTGAGGTTGTTGGCCGGGTGCCGGCGGCCCGGTCACGTGGGGTTCTCGGCTCACTTGGGGTTCTTGGCCGGGTGCCGACGGCCGGATCACAGCGGACCGCGCTCCCACCGCACCGGGGTAACCCGCAGGACCGGGCGCTCCTGTCGGTGGTGGCGCACCGGAATCTCCCGGCCTCCGGGGGTAGTGCCGCCGGTCCCGGCAGACGGTGCCGCTGCCGCTGCCGCTGCCGCTGCCGCTGCCGCTGCCGCCGGATCATACTCCGCCCTGGATTTGGGATCCCGCAGGACCGCAAAGGACTCCAGGATGCGCCGCGCTTCGTCGCCGTCGCCGTCCCCGTCTCCGGATCCAGCGCCGGTTCCGCCACTGGCGCCGGCACGGGTGGCCGCTTCGACGTCGGGGTGGCGGAGGCGCATCAGCGCCCGGAAGGCGTGCTGGATCTCGGCCGTCGTCGCATCCGGCGTCACGTGCAAGGCAGCGTAGTAGCCACGGGGGTCGCGATTCATCAGTTCACCGCCCTCTGGACGGACCGGGCGGGGACCAGACGGTGCCGGCTGCTGCCGGCGCCCTCTGGTCCCCGCGCTAATCGACGGCTCGACGGTGTGCGTCCGCCGCCGCAGCTACTTCCCGATCTCGTGCATCTTGTCCTGTGTGTGCGTGATTTCAATCTTCCGCGGCTTGGCCTGCTCCAGAACCGGAATGCGGAGCGTCAGGACGCCGTCGGCGTAGGACGCCTTGACCTTCTCGGTGTCCAGGGTGTCGCCAAGGATGAGCTGGCGGCTGAAGACGCCGCGTGGGCGCTCCGAGGCAATCAGCTCAACGTTAGGCTGGGTCGGGTCGCGCCGTTCAGCCCGGACGGTCAGGACGTTGCGCTCAATGTCGAGGTCCACCGAGTCAACGTTGACGCCGGGCAGATCGAAGGCGACGACGAATTCGCCGTCTTCCTGCCATGCGTCCATCGGCATGGCAGCGGGCCGTGCCGCCGTTCCGAAAACCTGCTGGGTCAGCCGGTCCAGTTCACGGAACGGGTCCGTACGCATCAACATCATTTCCCACTCCTTCATGCGAGAGTTCTATCCTTTGATGTATCCAGCCAACCGAATTATCTGTGGTGGTGGATATAGATTTTTTATAACACCGGTGCGACACTGATGCAAGAGGAAAAGTTTTGGCACGCCGGAACCGGCGGCTGGAGACTGCAAAGGAGCACCGTGACGGAACGTGGTCAGGAGCTGGGCGTCTACGCGATCTCCGTGGTGGCGCAATTGGTCGGGACCGGGCAGCAGAACATCAGGCTCTATGAGCGGAAGGGTCTGCTGACGCCGGACCGCACCGCCGGAGGAACGCGGCAGTACAGCAACGCGGACCTGGCAGTACTGCGGCGGATCAGCGAACTCCTGGAGGAGGGGCTGAACCTTGCCGGGGTGGCCAAGGTGCTGGAACTGGAGGCGGTCAACGCCCGGCTGCAGGGTGAGCTGAACCGCCTCCGCTCGCGCCGGAGCTAGCGGTCCGGCGACGCTGTCGCGCCCATTACGCCCGGGGCTTCCGGCCCCCGGCAAGGCGGTGGGATTCCTCGAGAAGTTCGCCCAGTTCCCCGGTATCGATCCGGTCGAGACGGACCAGCACGAGCTGCGGTGAACGCTCGTGGTGCGGGGTCCAGAAGAACGTGTCCGGGTCCGTTCCCGCCAGGGCTTCGCGTTCCTCGGTCTTGACCGTGAGCACCCCGTCTTCCCAGATCCGGGCCATCAGCGTGGCCGCGAACCAGGTCGGCTGGCCCCAGCTGGACCGTTCGACCACGCCCGGCAGTGCCAGGGCAGCACGGCGGACATCATCTTCGGTGGCCATGGACCCACTGTGGCACCGGCGCCGGGGCGGGACAAGAGGCGGCCGGGGAGTTAGGGCTGGCTCGTGTCGGCCTTCGAGAGCGTTCCGGTGATCTGCTCACCGCGGATTCGGGCCGTCCGCCAGGTGTCCAGGGCGATCACGCCCCCGAGGATCACGAACGAGATGGACAGCGAGGCGAACGCGTCGGTCAGCCAGTGGTAGCCCAGGTAGAGCCGGCTCACGGCGGCGAAGAAGATCCCCACGCCGGCCAGCAGGAAACCCGCGACGGCGGCCAGCCGGTTGTGGTGGCGGGAGAAGACCAGGAAGGCACTGACCAGCAGGAAGTCGCAGGCGCCCAGGACGTGGCCGGATGGGAAGGAGAAGGTGTAGTCCGCGCCGAAAAGCATCAGATCCACGGGCGGGCGCTGGCGCCCGATGGTGCGCCCGATGATCTGGGCCAGGATCACGCCGGTGAGCATGGCGCCGGCCAGGAGCATCGGCCGCCAGGCGTGCTTGGCCAGCAGGCCCCAGGCAACCGTCACCACAAGGATGATGATCGGCAAGGCAACGGGTCCGAAAACGATCGCGAGGATGATCATGCTCGTCGTCAGCGGTTCGGAGCGGAGGGTCAGGAGCCAGGAACGTACCGGTTCGTCGCCCGCAGCGAGGCCGTTCTGCTGTAGGACACCGGCAAGGATCGAGAAGAACAGCACCGCGCCGAGAATCATGAGGCCGACGGCGATCCGGTACAGGTTCTTCCGGTCCCCCTCACTCATATATCGTTCCTCCACGACGAACTTGTCGTGGAACACCCGCCACCGGCCGGGCGATTTCCCGGTGTTTTCCTCTGCCATTCCCGTCTCCGCTTCTGCGCCGTGTGGTCACTTCCTTCGTGAAGAATATCCCGGTTCCGGTGCCGCAGGGGCTGGCGGTTCCCCGGCCCGCCCCGTGGCGCGCGCCCGGGTAGCCTGAAGCCATGGGCGTTATGAATGAACTCATCAACCCGGGCGTGGTCCGCTCGCTGGAGCGGATCCTCGCCGCGGCCGCACCGGGACACAGCTTGACCCGACTCGCTGCAACGGCCGGAGCGCTCGACGAACTGAGCCTGCGGGAACGCACCGACCTCCTGAGCCGCGCCCTCCTGGCTGACCTGCCGGGAAACTACTCCGGCGCCGCAGCCATCTTCCGGCGGGCGCTGGATGATCCGGACTTCACCGGCTGGATGATCTGGCCCGTGACCGAGACGGCGGCCACCCTCGCCCTGGCCCGCAAGGAAACCGGCGATTTCGAGGACTGCCTGGCGCTCCTCGCCGAGCTGACGCCGCGGCTCACCTCGGAATTCGCAATCCGGCGGCTCCTCGCGGCCGACCTGGACCGGGCACTGGCCGTCATCCAGGGCTGGACCTCCCATCCGGACTGGCAGGTCCGCCGGCTCGCCAGCGAGGGCACCCGGGCCTACCTGCCGTGGGCGATCCGCGTCCCGGAGATCACGGACCGGCCCGCCGCGACCCTGCCGATCCTCGATGCCCTGTACCGGGACCCGGTCGAAGATGTCCGGCGCTCGGTGGCCAACCACCTCAACGATCTGGCCCGCCACGCCCCCGACGAGGTCGTCGCCACGGCGGCCCGATGGCTGGCCGCCCCGGATGCGAACACGCCCAGGGTGGTCCGGCACGGGCTACGGACGCTGCTCAAGAAGGCCCACCCCGGCGCGCTGGAGCTGCTGGGGTTCCCGCCGGCGTCGCTCGCGGTGACGCCGCCCCGGCTGGACCGCACCGTCGTCGAGCTTCCCGGAGAGCTTGCCTTCGACTTCGAGGTGTCCAATATCGGGCCCGCGGAGGCCCGGCTCGCCGTCGACTATGTGGTGCACTATGCGAAGGCGAACGGCAGCCAGGCGGAGAAGGTTTTCAAGCTCGGAACGTCCGTCCTCGGACCGGGCGAGTCGGCGAAATTCTCGAAGCGCCATGCGTTCCGCCAGATGACCACGCGGCGCCATCATCCGGGCGCGCATGTACTGGAACTGCAGGTCAACGGCGTGCGGTACGCGCCGACCGAATTCTTGGTGCGGACCGACACCGGTGAGGGCCGGGACGGTGATTTGACGGGCCGATAAATATGACGTTATTGTCGCTTCAATCATTGGGGCCGACGAGTAAAACCCAAGAAGGACGAAGCCATGACCACAGCAACCGAGTGCATTGAGATCCAGGTCGACAGCCGTCAGGTCCTTGACGAACGGCTCGACGACGCCGTCCGCGGCCTCCAGCAGATCGCCATGGAAACCGGGACGCAGGGCATCCTGCTCACCCGGCACAAGGCCGGCCACTACACGGCGGCGCTGTCCGACCAGGTGCCCTTCGGCATGACCCGGGAACTCATCAACTGAACCCGGCAGAGCCTCAGTGACTGACGTAGGCGACTGACTGCAGCGCAAAAGCCAGGTCCCGGGCGGCGGAGCATCGACTCCCGCCCGGGACCTTTTTTGTGCCAACCGCCTTGGCAGGAACTGTCAGGACGGAACCGTCACCAGTCGTGGACCGTTCCGTCGACGAGGCGGTTGTAGGGCAGGTAGGCCTGCTGGTAGGGGTAGCTGTTGGCGGCTTCCTCGTTGAATTCCACCCCGATGCCGGGCGCCTCGCCCGGGTGGAGGTAGCCGTCGACGAACGTCATGGACTGTTCGAACACCGTGTTCGTCGCGTCCGAGTGCGGCATGTATTCCTGGATCCCGTAGTTGTGGATCGCCAGGCCCACGTGCAGCTGCGCGGCGAACCCGACCGGGGAAATGTCGGTCGGTCCGTGGAAGCCGGACTTGATCTGGTACTGCGCGGCGTAGTCCATCACCTTCTTCAGCGGCGAGATCCCGCCGAAGTGCGTCGACGCGGCCCGGACATAGTCGATCAGCTGTTCCTTGATCAGGCTCTGGAAGTCATAGACGGTGTTGAAGATCTCCCCGATCGCCAGCGGGGTCGTGGTGTGCTGGCGGACCAGGCGCAGCGCCTCCTGGTTCTCCGCCGGGGTGCAGTCCTCGAGCCAGAACAGGTCGTACGGTTCCAGCGCCTTGCCCAGCTTCGCGGCCTGGATCGGGGTCATCCGGTGGTGCCCGTCGTGAAGCAGCGGCAGCTCCGGGCCGAACTCGTTCCGCACCGCCTCGAACACCGAAGGCAGGTGCCGCAGGTACGCCCGGGTGTCCCAGTCCTCCTCCGCCGGGAACGCCCCGCGGCCGGCGGGCTCGTAGTCGTACCGCTCCCCCGAGGCCTGGGCCTGCGCCGCGACCCCGTACACGGCCTTGATCCCGGGCACCGCGGTCTGGATCCGCACCGACTTGTACCCCAGCTCCAGGTGCTCCCGGACCGAATCGAACAACGAGGGAAGGTCCGCGCCCGAGGCGTGGCCGTAGGCCCGCAGCCCGCTCCGCGACGCCCCGCCCAACAGCTGGTACACCGGCATCCCGGCCATCTTGCCCTTGATGTCCCACAACGCCATGTCCACCGCCGCGATCGCGGCCATCGTCACCGGACCCCGCCGCCAGTACGAGGACCGGTACAGGAACTGCCACGTGTCCTCGATCCGGTGCGGATCCTTCCCGATCAGCAGCTGCGCGACGTGTTCCTTCAAATACGCCGCCACCGCAAGCTCACGCCCGTTCAGCGTCGCATCCCCGATCCCGGTCACCCCGTCCTCGGTGGTGATCCGCAGGGTCACGAAGTTACGGGACGGACTGGTCACAAAGACTTCCGCGGCAATGATTTTCACTTTTGGTCCAGGCTTTCCGTGTTGGGGCTAAATTCAGTTAAAGTTCGGTCGGGACGGCCGACGGCGGCCGACGGCTGCCGTGGGCGGCCGGACGGGGCGCTAGCGCTGGGTGGTTCCGCTGGGCGTGGCCCCGAGGAGGGCGAGCTCGGCCCGGCGGGGCAGGCCTTCCCAGTCCCCGGCGGTACTGACGGCGAAGGCTCCCGCGAGGGCGCCGCGCTGCAGGCGGCCGGCGACGTCCTCGCCGTCGAGCAGGGCGGAGAGGTAGCCGGCGGTGAAGGCATCGCCGGCGCCGACGGTGTCGATGCTGGTGACGGGCACGGCGGGGGTTTCCCACCGGCCGGAGGCGGTGTGGACGCCGGCGCCGGCAGCGCCGCGCTTGACCACGACTTCCCGGACCCCCCGGTCCAGGAGTTCGGCGGCCATGGCCGTTTCGGCGTCGCCGGCCGGTCCCGCCCCGGCAGAACCGGCCGCGGAGCCGGCAGCGCCGCCGGCAGCGACCAGGCAGAGTTCGTCGTCGGAGGCGATCAGGATGCTGGCATGCCGCGCCAGCGGGGTGAGGACGGCACGCGCCTCGTCCCGGGACCAGAGCTTGCTGCGGTAGTTGACGTCGAGGGAAACCTCCAGGCCCTCCCCGGCCGCGCGGGCGGCCGCATACTCGACGGCCCGCCGCGCCTCCTGGCTGAGGGCTGCGGTGATCCCGGTGAGGTGCAGGACGCGGGCGCCGTTCCGGAAGGCCCGGTCGACGTCGTCCCGGTCCAGGGTGGATCCGGCGGACCCGGCGCGGTAGTAGAAGGCGCGGGTGACGTCGGCGGTGCGCTGCTCGAGGAACATCACGCCGGTGCCGCGGCCGGCATCCTCACGGTGGTGCACGGCGATACCCTCGCCGCGCAGCTGCCGCAGGATGAACTCGCCGTGCGGGTCGGCACCCACGACGCCGGCCCAGCCCACCCGGTGGCCGAGCCGTGCCACGCCGACGGCCACGTTCGACTCCGCCCCGGCCACATGCATGCCCAGGGAGCCTCCGGCGGACAGCGGCCCGGCGGAGCGCAGCGAGACCATCGATTCCCCGAAGGTCAGGAGCTCAGGAATCCCCGGGTCGGGAAGCACAGGGTCGGGAGTCACTGCCGGCGCTCCGCGGCGAGCCGGCGGTCGAAGTCCGCGGCGAGCGCCACGAACCCGCGGGCGCGCTCCCGCACCGGGTCCAGGTCGCCGCCGGAGCCGGCGTCCCCGAAGAGCGGTCCGCCCAGGCCGACGGCGACGGCCCCCGCCTGCCAGTACCCGGCCGCCTCGTCGAGCCCGACGCCGCCGACGGCGATGAAGGGGATCCCGGGGAACGGGTCGCGCAGCGCCTTGAGGTACCCCGGTCCGCCGATGGACGCGGGGAAGAGCTTGACCGCGGTGGCGCCGCGGGTCATGGCCTCGTAGGCCTCGGTGGGGGTCATCGCCCCGGCCAGGACCGGGATGCCGCGCACCGCGGAGGCCTCGATCGATTCGGCCAGCGCCGGCGTGACCATGAACTGGCCGCCGGCCTCGGCCACGTGCTCGACGTCCTGCGCGGTGAGCACGGTCCCGGCCCCGACGAAACAGCCGGCCGGGGCGGCCGCGCGGACGTCGCGGATCGCCGCGAGGGCATCGGGGGTGGTCAGCGCGATTTCGACGTAGCGGAAGCCCTCCTCCATGGCCGCGAGGGCCGCCTTCGCGGCGGCGCCGCCGTCGGTGCCGCGCACAATGGCGACCAGCCGTGTCTCCCGGATTCCGGCCAGCAGGGCCTCCGGCGTCAGGTCTGTGGTCAGCTCGTCGGTCATGTCATTCACCATTCTGCGAAGGCTCCGTCGGGGTGCCGCCAGACGGGCCCGCGCCAGGCGTGGCCGCGCTTGTCCGCGGCGCGGACCACGGCCTCGTCGATTTCGATGCCGAGACCCGGGCCGGTCAGGCGTTCGATGTGGCCGTCCACGAACTTCAGCGGGGACTTGTCCACCACGTAGTCCAGGACTTCGGCGCCCTGGTTGTAGTGGATGCCGATGCTTTGCTCCTGGATCAGGAAGTTCGGCGTCGCGAAGCCGACCTGCAGGCAGGCGGCCAGGGCCAGCGGTCCCAGCGGGCAGTGCGGGGCGAGCTGGACCTCGTAGATTTCGGCGAGCGAGGCGATCTTGCGGACCTCGGTGATGCCGCCGGCGTGCGAGAGGTCCGGCTGGGCCACGGCGATGCCGGCCTGCAGCGCGGGCAGGAATTCCTGCCGGCTGTAGAGCCGCTCACCGGTGGAGACCGGCGTCGTGGTGGAGGACGTGAATTCGCGCAGCAGGTGGGTGTTTTCCGGGACCACGGGTTCTTCCAGGAAGAGGGGCCGGTACGGTTCCAGCAGCGGCGCCACGCGCCGGGCGTTGGCCAGGCTGAAGCGGCCGTGGAAATCGACCGCGACGTCGCGGTGGTCCCCGAGGACCTCGCGGGCGGCGGCGACGCGGCGGACGACGCCGTCGAGCTCCGCCACGGTGCCGAGGGGGCTCATCCGGCCGCTGGCGTTCATCTTGACGGCGGTGAGCCCGACCTCGAGCTGGGCGCTGATCTGGTCGGCGACCTCGTTGGGCTCGTCTCCGCCCACCCAGCCGTACATCCGGATCCGGTCCCGGACGTGGCCGCCCAGGAGCTGGTGCACGGGGGTGTTGAAGTGCTTGCCGGCGATGTCCCAGAGGGCCTGGTCGAGCCCGGACACGGCGCTGGCCAGGATGGGCCCGCCGCGGTAGAAGGAGCCCTTGGTCATCACCTGCCAGTGGTCCTCGATCCGGAGCGCATCGTTGCCGATGAGCAGCTCGGAGAGCTGGTCGACGGCGGTGCGGACCGTTTCGCTGCGGCCCTCGCAGCTGGCCTCGCCCCAGCCGACGATCCCGCTCTCGGTCTCGACCCGGACGAAGAGCCAGCGCGGGGCGACGAGGAAGGTTTCAATCCTGCTGATCAGTGTCATCGGTGGCCTAGCCCTTGGTCGCGCCGGCGGTCATGCCGGAGACGATGTACTTCTGCGTGAAGAGCGCAATGATCATGATCGGGATGGTGACCACGGTGGCGGCCGCCATCAGTCCGCCCCAGTCGATGCTGGCGTAGGAGACGAAGTCGAAGATCGCGACCGGGAGGGTCTTGGTCTTGGAGCCGGAGAGCACCAGGGCGAACATGAAGTTGTTCCACGAGAAGATGAAGGACAGGATGCCCGCGGTGGCCATGCCGGCCACGGAGAGCGGCAGGGTGATGCGGCGGAAGGCGCCGATCGGGGTGAGCCCGTCCACCTGCGCGGACTCCTCCAGCTCCAGCGGCAGCGAGTCGAAGTAGCTCATCATGATGTAGACGATCAGCGGCAGCGAGACGAACATGTGGCTGAGGATCAGCACCTCGAAACCGCCCACCATCTTCAGGTTGGAGAAGACGTAGTACCAGGGCACCAGCAGGGAGACGCCCGGGATGACGCGCGCCATGAGGACCACGAGGGCCGAGCGGTGCATCGTGAAGCGGCTCATCGCGTAGGCCGCCGGAACGCCGAGGACCAGGGACAGGGCCGTGGAGACGAAGGCGACCCAGAAGCTGTTGAGGATGAAGACGAAGTAGTTGTTGCGCTGCAGCACGTTCGCGTAGTTCTCGCCCGTGGGGGTGAAGAAGAACGATTTGCCGGAGTCGTAGATGTCCACGTTGGTCTTGAAGGATGCCAGCAGCATCCAGAACAGCGGGGCCACCAGGAAGATGACGACGGCGATCAGCGCGGCGACGCGGAACGCCTTGTAGGCGCGGACGCCCAGGGGCTTGCTGCGGCGCGGGGCCGGCGCGGGCCGGCCGGTGGCGGCGGTTTCGGGTGCAGTTTCGGTGTTATTGGACAGTACGGTCATTTGCTTACCGCTTTCTTGCGCATGGTCAGCAGCCACATGGAGCCGATGATGATCATGAAGAACAGGATCAGCACCGCGGAGGACAGCCCGTACTGGTTGTAGTCGAAGCTCAGGCCGTAGGCGTAGACGTTGAGGGTCTCCACCTCGTGGAAGGATCCGCCGCCCTTGCCCTTGGTGGCGTAGAGGATGTCGAAGGTCTTGAGGGCATCGATGCCGCGGAGCAGGATGGCCACGATCACGGTCGGCATCATGAGCGGCAGCGTGATGAGGAAGAAGCGCTGGAAGGCGTTGGCGCCGTCCATCCGGGCGGCCTCGTCGGGCTCCTCGGACAGCGAGGTCAGGCCGGCGAGCAGGATCAGCACCACCATCGGGGTCCACTGCCACACGTCCATGAAGATCGTGGTGCCCAGCGCGGTGTCCTGGCCGGAGAGCCACGGCTGCGGCGGAATGCCGACCATGCCGAGCAGCTGGTTGACGAAGCCGATGTTCGGGTCGAAGATCAGCCGCCACATCATGCCCACGGCCACCGGGGTGGCGACGAGCGGCAGGAGGATGGCCACGCGGACCCACTTCTCGCCGCGGAACGGGCGCCACAGCAGCAGCGCGATGCACATGCCCAGCACGACCTCGCAGACCAGGGCGACGCCGGTGAAGGACAGCGTGCGTCCGACGGCGGGCCAGAAGCGTTCCACGTCGGACAGGACCGTGAGGTAGTTTTCCAGGCCGACGAACTCGGAGGCGGCCCGGACGGAGCCCTGCGAATCGGTCAGGCTCAGGTACAGGGTCCAGGCCAGCGGGAAGATGATGAGCACGCCGACGAAGATCATCGCGGGGGCGGCGAACAGCCACTTGCGGTGCCGGTTGGCCCAGGCGGAGAAGTTCTCACGGGCGCCGGGGGCGCGGCCGGCGTTGCGGCCGGACGGCGGCTCGGACTGCGCGCTGCGGGGAGGGGTCAATACAGACATGGTTCACCTAAGGAGTCGGGGGTGAAGTGAAGAGCTGGCCGGGCGGGGCGACGGCCGGGCCGCCGCCCCACCGGGCGGTTGAGTACTCAGGCGCAGGATGCGCCGGGCGTGCTACTTCTTTTCGCTGTCCAGGAACTTCTGGAAGGCCTCGTGGGCCGTGTCGGCGGCGGAGGAAGCGTCCTCGCCCGTGATGGTGGCAACGATCGGGGCACCCACGATTTCGCGGGCCTTGCCGACCGTGACAACCTCGGGACGGTCGTGGCCGACGCCGTTCTTGGCGCTGGCGGCGATGGCCTCGGCCAGGTCCGCCGGGTAGGTGGAGGTGCCGGCGGGGTCAGACCAGACGGAGGCGCGGGGTCCGGGGACGCCGGCCTTCTGGGCTTCCAGGGTGCGCTCCTTGCTGGTGGCCCACTGGATGAACTTCCAGGCGTTGTCCTGGTTGCCGGAGGCCTCGTTGACGGCCAGGCCCCACGACGGGATGTTGTACGGCTTGGAACCGGCCGGTCCGGCGGGCAGGGCGGCGAAGCCGACGGTGTCGGCGACCTTGGACTTGGCCGGGTCGGTGGCGTTCTTGTAGAGCGAGTCGGCCTCGGTGTAGAAGGCGGCCTTGCCCTGGGTGAAGATTGCCATCGCCTCGGGCCAGCTCATGTCGGTGCTGACGTTCGCCGGGCCGTAGTTCCGGATCAGGCCGCCGTAGTAGGCGTAGGCCTCCTTGGCCGCGTCGGAGTTGACGGCGGACTTGCCGCTGGCATCCGTGAAGTCGCCGCCGAAGCTGTACAGGAAACTGGAGAACTGGGTGACGGCGGCGGACTTGCCGGTGCGGGCCACGAAGCCTGCGGTGTCCGGCGAGGATTCCTTGATGGCCTTGGCTGCCGCTTCGAGCTCTTCCATGGTCTTGGGGACCTCGAGGCCGGCGGCCTTCAGCAGGTCCTTGCGGTAGTAGAGCACCTCGCGTTCGGTGATGATCGGGACGCCGACCACCTTGCCGTCGGCCGTGGTGGCCTTGACCGGGCCCTCCTGGTAGTCCTTCCAGTCCCAGCCGGAGTCCGAGGAGACCTTGGACGTCAGGTCGGCGAGGTAGCCGTTCTTGGCGAAGGCTTTGCCTTCCTGCAGCGGGCGGTACATCATGACGTCGATCTCGTCGCTGCCGGCGTTGAGCTTGACGTTGTACTGGTCCGAGAGCTGGTCTTCGCCGAGCTGGGTCAGTTCGACCTTGAGACCGCTGGACTTCTCGAATTCCGGAATGGCGGCCTTGATGCCTTCGGTCCAGACGTGGTTGGCGAGGGTGACCCGGACGGTGCCGGCGGCTTTGGCGTCGCTGCTGCCGCTGGCGCCGCCGCAGGCGGTAAGGCCCAGCGACAGAACCGCGGCGACCGCCGCGTACTGCATGATCGAACGTCGCTTCATTACGACTCCCTTGGTTTCTTTAAGGGGCTGGGCACACTGTCCAGCCGGCCGCAAATGCATCTTTACATCTGCTCTGGAAGCGATCTTAGATAAATAAAGCAGACTTAAACAACCCCTTGCGCCCCACACGTATGATTTATTTATGAAAACCCCAAAGGCGGAGTCCGCAGTCGACCTGCATTCCGTGCTGGTCGACAACCTGGGACTCGCCATTGCCGAGGGGACCCTGGCACCGGACTCGATCCTGCGCCTGGATGAACTTGAGGCCCGGCACGGGGTGTCCCGCTCGGTGGTCCGCGAAGCCACGCGGGTGCTGTCCTCCAAGGGCATGCTGGAATCACGGCGCCGGCTCGGCACGGTGGTGCAGCCGGCGGAGTCCTGGAACGCCTACGACCCGCAGGTCATCCGCTGGCGGCTCGCCTCCTCCAGGCGGCTCGAGCAGCTGCAGGCGCTCAACGAACTCCGCGGCGCGATCGAACCGCAGGCCGCCCGCCTCGCCGCCGGGCGCGCCTCCTTGGACGCCGGCAGCGATATCGTCTCCCGGGCCGCGCGGCTCTGGGCGGCGGGCCAGCGCGGGGAGCACGACGAATTCCTCCAGCTGGACATCCAGTTCCACGCCGCCGTGCTCAGGGCCTCCGGAAATCCCATGTTTGCCCAGCTGCACAACCTCGTCACCGAGGTCCTGACCGGGCGCACCGAGCACGGCCTGATGCCGCACCTGCCGGACCACGAGGCACTCCAACTGCACGTGGACGTGGCCAGTGCCATCCAGCGCGGCGAGGCGAACGCGGCACACGCCGCGATGAGCCGGATCGTGGAGCAGTCCACCGAGGAAATGGGCGACATCTGGTCCCGCCACCAGCGGCCCGCGCCCGTCCCCGCGCCCGTCCCCGCGCCCGTCCCCGCGCCCGTCCCCGAACCCGCAGCCGCGCCAGCCCCCCGGCCTTCCCTCGGGCCCGTGACACAACGCGGGGTCACATCGCGCTCATCCCCGGCGGTGGGACCGGCGTGAAGTGACCCCGCGTGGTGGAGTTAGCGGCCGCCGGCGATCTTCCGGCTCCGCTGCTCCTGCGCCATCGGCCCGTACGGGTAGGCCCCGACGCGCGGCCGGCTCACCTCGCTCAGCCGCAGCAGCTCCCCCTCGGTCAGCGCGAGGTCCGCTGCCGCGAGGTTGTCGGCGAGCTGGTCCGTGCTGCGCACGCCTAGGATCACCGAGGTCACGGCCGGCTGTGCCGCCAGCCAGGCCAGGGCGACCTGGGCGGCGCTGGCCTCGTGCCGTCCGGCGATCTCGTGCACAGCCTCTACGATTTCCCAGGTCCTCGGGTCCGCGTTCCTGGCCTTCCACGCCTCCATGCCGCGCTCCGGGTTTTCGCCCAGCCGGGTGGCGCCTGCCGGAGCCTGGTCCCGCTTGTACTTTCCGGAGAGCCAGCCCCCGCCCAGCGGCGACCAGGGCAGCAGCCCGATTCCGGCGTCGAGCGACGCCGGAACGATCTCGGACTCGATCTCGCGGACCAGCAGGCTGTACTGCGGCTGCAGTGTCACGAGCCCGTTCCAGCCGTGGGCACGCGCCAGGTGGACGGCTTTCGTCAGCTGCCAGCCCAGGAAGTTCGAGAAGCCGTAGTACGCGATTTTTCCGCTGCAGACGGCGTCGTGCAGGAACCGCAGGGATTCCTCCAGTGGCGTGATCGGATCCCAGGCGTGCAGCTGGTACAGGTCGATCTGTTCCACGCCGAGGCGGCGCAGCGAGTCATCCAGCGCGCGGTTCAGGTGCCGGCGGGAGGTGCCGACGTCGTTCGGGGCCTCGCCGGTCGGGAAGCGGCCCTTGGTGGCGAGCACCACGCGGTCCCGTGCCTCCGGGCGAGCGGCGAGCCAGCGGCCGATGATTTCCTCCGAGACCCCCGCGGCATAGACATCGGCGGTGTCGATGAAGTTGCCGCCCGCGGCGAGGTAGTCATCGAGGACGGCGTGGGACTGTTCCTCGGTGGCTTCGGCGCCGAAGGTCATGGTGCCCAGCGCGTAGCTGGAGACGACGGCGCCGCTGGTGCCCAGGGTGCGGTATTGCATGGGACTCCTCTTCAGTCTTCGGTGGGAGTGGTGCGCAGCGGGTGGTAGTTCCGCCAGCTGTGCTCGGGCGCGTAGCCCAGCAGCCGTTTGGCCTTATCGATCGAGAGCAGTGTTTCGTGCTCGCCGAGCTCCTTGACCACGGGCGCGTTGGGGAACACCTCGGCTGCGAGGCTGGCGCTGGAGCGGCTCATCACCGTGTCCGCGTTGGCGATGATGAACGCCTCGAACCCCGGGGCGCCGTGCTCGAGGGCGCGGGCCACGGCCTGCGCGCCGTCGCGGCCGTCGATGTAGCCCCAGAGGTTCCACTTGCGCAGCATCGCGTCGGCGTCGAAGCCGGGGAACTCCTCATAGTCCTCCGGGTCCATCACGTTGGAGAAGCGCAGGCCGCTGATGCTCAGCTCGGGATCCCAGCGGGTGAGCTGGATCGCCATCTGTTCCTCGAGGTGCTTCACCAGGGAGTAAGTGCTTTCCGGCCGGGCCGGGTATTCCTCGTCCACCGGGATATAGGGAGGGTCGACGTCGAACGGCAGTCCCAGCACCGTCTCGCTGGACGCGTAGACAATCTTCTTGATCCCGGCGCGGCGGGCCGCCTGGAACACGTTGTAGGTGGCCTGCATGTTGTTCTCGAAGGTTGCAGCATCCGGGGCGTGGCCTGGCGCAGGGATCGCGGCCAGGTGCACCACCGCGTCGAATCCCGAGTGCCGGTCCTCGAGGCCCAGGAGCACGTCCACGACCTGGCCGTAGTCGCGCAGGTCCACCTCGGTAAAACCGCGCCCGCGCGTGCCGGTGCGGTCCAGATTCGTGACCTCGTGCCCGTCCTCGCCCAGCCGCCGGACGACGCTCCGGCCCAGCTTTCCGCTTCCTCCGGTAACAGCAACTCTCATCAGTACTCCTCGCATCGTGGGTCGTGTGGGGCTTGTCCCACCCTAGAGGGGGCCGGAGACTGTGCACACCCCCTGGCCGGCCCGGCCGCAAAACCGGGCCCCCAGGGCAGGGTTGCCCGTCGGCGGCGAGTCGAGCTGGGGTCTACGCCGCGCGTGACTTTTGGCCCTAGGCGCGGCCGGGCGGACCGGTCAGGCTGGGGCCATGAACGCTGATCAGCGGATAGTCGTGGGCGTGGACGGTTCGGATTTCTCGACGAAGGCGCTCCGGCTCGCCGGGCGCATGGCGCGCAGCCTGGACGCTCCCCTGGAAGTCATCACCTGTCTGGGCACCTCGGACCTCTTCCTGGCCTCGCACCTGCCCGAAGAGAGCAGCCCCACCACCACCCAGCTGGAGGAGACGGCGAAACGGCTCGTCGACGAATCCCTGGAACGTGCCTTCGGCGGCGACGTCCCGGCAGGCCTGACCCGGACCGTGAAGTTCGGCCCGCCGGCCAAGGTCCTGGTCGAGGCGAGCCGGGATGCCCAGCTCCTGGTGGTCGGCCGGCGCGGCCGCGGCGGCTTCCTCGCCCAGATCATGGGATCGGTGAGCGGGGCCTGCGCGGCCCATGCCCACTGCCCCGTCCTGGTGGTCGGCGACGACGAGGAAAAACGCCAGGCGGCGGAATGAACCGCAGCCGGTGGCCGGTGCGGGTCCTCTGGATCATCACCGGTGTGCTGACCGTCCCCGCGGCGGTGACGGGGCTGCTTTTCCCGGAGATCTACCGGGCCGTCGTGGCAGCCGAGCTCGTGCCCGGCGCGGTGTCCCAGGACCTGATGTCCGCCGTTGCCGGCGTCGCCCTTCCGGTCCTGGCCTTCGCCGACCGGCGGGGGCGCCCAAAGGTCCAGCTCGTGGCGCTGGGAATCCTGGGCTACCTGTTTTACGCCTACGGCATCTACTCCATCGAGCGGACCTACAACGGCTTCTACCTCGTCTACCTTGCCGTTTTTGCCCTGTCCTTCTGGGGCATGGTCTACACGGCCCTGGAGCTCCGGGCTGACGGGCCGAGGCGGGCGCGGCTGCCGAAGGGCATCCGGGTCCTGTCCGCCTCGGGCGCGCTCCTGCAGCCGCTCATCTTTTATCCGCTGTGGATCGCCATGCTGCTGCCGCTGATGCGGACCGGCGATCAGATCGATTCGCTCTACTCCGTCTTCGTCCTTGACCTGTGCTTCATCATGCCGGCGTTCCTCATCCTCGCCGTCCTGACGTTCCGGGGCCGCTGGCCCGGTCTGGTGTTCATGCCCGCGCTGTATCTGCTCGGCTTCACACTGATCTTTTCCCTGGCCCTGGGGGAACTGTTCAAGCCGCTGTTCGATGTCCCTGTGTCCGCGGTGTCCCTGTGGTCATCGGTGCTGCTCTCGGCCTTCTTCCTGGTGCTGGGCGGGCTGCACCTCTGGAAGCTGGACCTGAATCCCGGCGGCGGCGCGGCGCGCCGCACCCGGGCTCCGCTGCCCCAAGCGGCGGATGCCGGCGCCGGACCCGGCCCGGGTCCGGGCTCCGGCGACGGCTCCGGCGCCGGCGCGGCCGCGGGTCCCGGTCCCGGCGCGGGGGCGGGGGCGGGCGCGGAAGGAAGCCGTATCCAGTGAACCGCTCCCCTGCCTCCCTCCGGCTCCGCGGGCCGCTGGCCGCCCTCGGGGCGGCAGCGGTCGCCGCCGGCTACGTCCTCGCCGTCCGGCCCCGGATGCTGCACTGGGGTGCGACCGCCCAGGAGACCGCCGCCCCGCTTCCGGGCGATGAGCTCGTGCGGACTCCCCGGATGCAGAGCACACGGGCCGTCACCATCAACGCGCCGCCCGCGAGCGTCTGGCCCTGGCTTCTCCAGCTGGGGGCCGGACGCGGCGGGATGTACAGCTACGACCTGCTGGAGAACGCCGCAGGCCTCGGGATGCACAGCGCGGACAGGATCCTTCCCGAATACCAGCAGCTCGGCGTCGGCGATGTCGTCCCGCTGGTGCCCGGGAAGGGCCCGGACGTGGGGATTCCGGTCCGGCGCGCGGAGGCAGGCTCGGTGCTGGGTCTGGGCGGCACGCTGGATCCGCGCACCGGGCAGATCAGGCCGTCCGGCGGTGCTCCCGCGGGGCCGCGGGTGGAGCTCGGCTGGACGTTTGTGCTGCAGCCTGTCAACGGGCGCAGCACGCGGCTGCTGTCCCGGACGCGCTACGACTATGCCCCGCTGCAAGTGGGGTTGATTCTCCGGCCGGTGCTGGAACCCCTGCAGTTCATCCTGGAGCGGCGCATGCTCCTCGGCATCAAAGCCCGGGCGGAGGGCCGTGGCCGGTAGCCGGGCGCCAGCCGGTCGGCCCGGGACCTCCGTGACCTTGTGCCCTACGCCGGCTGCCGGCCCGGGCATAGCCTGAGAATTCAGGGACGGCGCGCGTCCGCCCGCCGGGTTCCGGGAGGCAAACGGTGAAATCGGCACATACCAGCATCATCGCCGGCATCGCATTGATGGCGGCCGGAGTCCTGCTGCTGCTGGATCTGCTCGGGATCCTGGACAGCGCGGCCATCGTCTGGCCGCTGATTTTCGCTGCGGCCGGGACCGCCTTCGTGGTCCTGTTCGTCCGCAGCCGCGACAACTGGTGGGCCGCCATCCCCGGCTCCGTGTTCCTGGGCCTCGCGGCGGTCATCCTGATCACCCAGCTCTGGCCCGGGCCGGCGGCGTACGGGGCCGGCGCCTTCCTGTTTCTGTTCATGGCCGGTGGCTTCGGTGCGGTGTATGTGCGCGAACGCTCCAACTGGTGGGCGTTGATCCCCTGCGGGGTGATGCTGACGCTGGCCCTGGTGGTGGCCCTCCCGCCGGCCTGGGAAGGAATGCCCGTGGCTGCCGTGCTGTTCCTGGGCCTGGCTGCCACGTTCGCAGTGCTTTCCCTGGTTCCGGTCCCGCCCGAACACCGCCCCGGCCAGCCTGCCGCCGTCGCGGGCCAGCCCGAACCCCGCCCCGGCCAGCCTGCCGCCGTCGCCGGCGAGCCAGGGGAAGCGGAACCGGCCAGGATGAAGTGGCCCCTGATTCCGGCCGCGGTACTGGCCATGCTGGGGCTGATTTTCGCCGTTCAGGCCACGGCTTTGATCACCGCGAGCGAGTACTTCGTCCCGGTGCTCCTGGTCCTCGCCGGCGTGGCGCTACTGGTCTACGCCTACCGCCACCGCACCGGCGGCCACCACAAGGTGCACGGGGCCTGACGGATCAGCTGTCCCCGCCCAGTTCTGCCATGGCCGCCCGCAGGCGCGTTCCGGCGTCGTCCGCCACTTCGCGGACAGCGGGGTTACCGCTGAGCTGCACCATGGTCTGCGGGTCGATGGCCTGGACCGTCGTCGCGGTGGCGTCGGTTCCGCGGCGCACCACCACGTTGCAGGGCAGGAGCGCCCCCATTTCCGGTTCGGCGGCGAGCGCCCGGCTCGCGAGCATCGGATTGCAGGCACCGAGGATGACGTAGTCCCCCAGTGCTTCCGCGGCGTCATCGCCGAGTTTGGCGGCAAAGGTGGCGCGCACATCGATTTCCGAGAGGATCCCGAAGCCCTGGGTCGCGAGAGCGGCACGCGTCTTTTCGACGGCGTCCTCCCAGCTCAGCGGGACGACGGCCGTGTAGGTGTAGCTCATGCTGTTGCTCCTGGAGTGGTCTTGGCCGGCAGAAGGTAGTCGACAAACCAGTCCCTGGCGAGGATGGCTGCCGCGGCCAGCGTACCCGGTTCCTCGAAGAGATGCGTGGCGCCCTGGACCACGGCCAGCTGGTTGGGGCAGCGCATCATGGACTTCGCCTTGCGGTTGAGCTCCAGCACCTCGTGGTCGTAGCTGCCCACGATGAGGAGGGTGGGCGCGCGGACGGCGCCCAGCCGGGGGCCGGCCAGGTCGGGGCGGCCGCCGCGGGAGACGACGGCGTCGATCCTGGCGGTTGGTTCGGAGGCGGCCCAGAGCGCGGCGCCGGCACCGGTGCTGGCGCCGAAGTAACCGATCGTGCAGGCGGCCGTGTCTTGGCGCGTGGCGAGCCAGTCGGTGGCCGCGGACAGCCGGGCGGGCCAGCAGTTCGATGTCGAAGACGTTGGCGCGGTTCCGCTCCTCCGCCGGGGTCAGCAGGTCCAGCAGCAGGGTGCCCAGACCGGCCTGCTGGAGCACTCCGGCCACGTACCGGTTCCGGGGGCTGTGCCGGCTGCTGCCGCTGCCGTGCGCAAACAGCACCACGCCGCGGGCCGGGACCGGCAGGTGCAGCTGGCCCTGGAGCCGGACTCCGCGCGACGGGATCTCGACCTCCTCATCGAGGTCCGAGGCGTCCGGTGCGCTGGCCGTGGCAGGCTTCCGGGAAGCCGGCTGCGAGTTCTGGAGGCGCTTGGCCGCCGCGTCGAGCAGCTGCACCACCTCGTCGTCTTCGGTGGGCGAGAAATCGCGGTAGTGGTAGCCGACCGCGGAGAACTGGTGCGGGGTGGCGAGGCAGACCACCTCGTCGGGTTCGGTCAGGCTCCTGAGCGTGTCGGCGGGAGCGACCGGGACGGCCAGGATGACCCTGGCGGCACCGAGCTTCCGGGCGATCCGGCAGGCGACCCGGGCGGTGGATCCGGTGGCGATCCCGTCGTCGACAATGACGGCGATGCGCCCGGTGAGGTCCTGCCGGGTCCGGCCCTTCCGGAACCGGACCACGCGGTTTTCCAGGACGGCGCGTTCGTGGTCTTCGACGGCCTGCAGCTCGGCGTCGCTGACCCGGGCATGGGCCAGTACATGTGATTCCAGCACGCGGGCGCCGCCCTCCCCAATCGCTCCCATGGCGAGCTCCGGCTGGTAGGGAAGGCCGAGCTTCCGCACCACGATCACATCCAGCGGCGCGTCCAGGGCGGCGGCGACTTCGAAGGCCACGGGGACTCCGCCGCGGGGCAGCCCCAGGACCACGATGTCCTGACCCCGCAACTCCGCGAGCCGCCTTCCCAGCTGCCGGCCGGCGTCGACCCTGTCTTCGAAAATGGTCATCGGTATGGCTTTCCAATCGGGATGTCGGCCGTGACCTCATCCAGGCGTGCGCTCCGCAGGCTGGGAAATTGACCACTTGGCCGCTCTCTCCCACTATCTGTCAGGAGGCCCTGGGATGTGAGGGCCTTTGTGCCCGGATTGGCCGGCACCCCGCCCGGTGCCCGGCAGCGCCGTCCCCCGAGCCTCCGCGGCGCTCCGCCCGGACCCGGAAATCGGCGCGAGGTCCCGCCGCAACAGGCCCTGCGGTGGCGGTTCCGGGCCGGTGCCCGGTGCGTCGTTGGAGGCGGGAAGATGCTGTATATAATTTCTCCGTACGGTTTTGCAGCGAGCCGTTGGATTGTTCTTCGATCCGGCCGCCCGCCGTCCGCCACTGCCGCCCCGCCGCGGGTGGGCCGCCCGTCCGGATCGTTTTGACCTGAGCGAAACGGCACGACGAGACAGTGGTTAGCGAACCCATCGCAGCTTCCCCAGACGCAACTTCAACCAACCAGCACCTGCATGAACTGGTGCTCAACAGCTCCGACGTTGAGGAGTTCCTGCGCGAACTGGCGCGGGTTTCCGCACGCAGCCTCTCCGAGCCCGGCGACGAGATCCTGTGCGGGATCACGCTTTTTCGGCACCGGAAGGCCGCGACGGTGGCCAGCAGCAGTGCGGCCGCCCAGTCCATGGACGAAATCCAGTACACCTTCGGCGACGGTCCGTGCGTGACAGCGTCCCGGGAACAGGAAACCGTCCACATCCGGGACCTCGGGGACTGCCGGCGCTGGCCGCAGTACGCCGCCACCGTCCGCGGCCTCGGCGTCCGCTCGATCCTGGCCCTGCCGTTCCTGCTCGACGGCGACACCCGTGCCGCCCTGAACCTGTACTCGCACCGGGCCGGCCGGTTTGATGGCAGGGCGATGGACCTGGCCCGGAATTTTGTGAGCCAGGCATCCCTGGCGCTGCGGCTGGCGGTGCGCTTTGCGCACTACAGCGACACGGCCGCGAACCTCCGGGCGACCCTGGAGACCCGGACCGGCATCGACGTCGCGGTCGGCATCATCATGGCGCAGAACCGCTGCAGCCAGACCGAGGCCTTCGAACTCCTCAAGGCCGCTTCCAGCGCCCGCAACATCAAGCTGCACGCCGTGGCGGCCGGCGTCGTGGAGTCTCTCGGCAAGGGGCCGGCCCGGACGCATTTCGACGCCTAGGCCCCACTCCGGATTTCCCGGACCAGCCAATCAACGATCATCCGGCTGGCGCCGGAACTGCTGTCGGCCCGGTGCTGCTGGGCGTGCCAGTGGTGGACGTCCTCCTGTCTCCCGCCGCGGGAGTCCAGGTATCCCGTGAAGGGGCAGTCCTCGACAGCGTGCGGATGCGGGGATCCGAGGCGAAGGAACTTCCAGTGGAAGGCCAGTGCGCCGAGGGCCGTCCGGACCTGGCGGGCGCATACCCGTGATTCGAAATCCGCCGTCCAGCCCGGGACCTCGGCGGCCGGCATCGGACGGGCGAGGTGGTAGCCCTGGCCGTACCGGGCGCCCAGGACGGCCACGGCTTCGGTCATGCCAAGGTCCTCCAGGCCTTCGGCCACGACCGTCAGGTCAAAATCCCGGCCGATCTGCACGAGGGTGGCGATCAGGCTCAGTGTTTCCAGCGGACTGGTGCGGAGACCGGTGAGCATGTCCCGGTCGATCTTCACCGCCGTGAAGGGCAGCATCGACAGCCGTTTGAGGCTGCTGTATCCCGCGCCGAGGTCGTCCATGGCCAGGCCCACCCCCAGCGTGACCAGCCGGTCCAGCGGGGCGCGGAGCAGGTCCCAATCCGCGATCTCGGTTTCCAGCAGTTCCAACACCAGCCGCTGCGGCGCGATCGAGTGCCGCCGGAGGGCCTCTTCAACGAAGGGCAGGCAGCCCGGGTCCGTCAGGGTGGACGGGGCAATGTTGACGGAGACCCTGGCGGAGAGCCCCAGCCCGTCCCAGGCCGCGAGGTACGCCAATGTCTGGTCCAGTCCCGCCCGGAACAGCCTCGCGGTCTCGGCCGTGCTGAGGTGCTGGAGGAACGCTGCCGGCGGCACGAGGCTCCCATCCCCCAGCCGCAGCCGGGCCAGGGACTCGAAGAGGTAGATGCCGCCGGAATCGAAGTCCACCGCCGGCTGCATGTACATCTCCAGCCCGCCGCCAAACAGTCGCTCCTTGCACAAGGCGGCGGAACCGCCGGCGGCATCCGCCTCCGCGGGCGCCAGGCCGGGGGGTTCGAGGGCTACCGGGGGTCCGGCAGCCGCGCTGGCGCCCGCCACCGGCCCGGCCAGCTCCCACCATCCCCGCGTTCGGCCCCCGCGGGCTTTGGCCACCTTGAGTGCGGCGTCGGCGGCACGCAGCAGCGTGCGCATTTCGATGCCGTCGCGGGGCGAGCAGGCCAGCCCCGCGCTCATGGTCAGGGAAATCAATTCCCCGGACACATCGAAGGGCTCATCCATGCTGCGGCCGAGCCGCTGGAGCACAACGCCCAGCGCCGCGGCGTCGCCGCCGGCCGCGCCGGCCACCACGAGCACGAATTCGTCGCCGCCCATCCGGGCGAGGAACTCCGACGGCTGGAGCCGGGCCTGCATCCGGGCGGCCCAGCTTTTCAGGATGACGTCACCGGCCTCGTGGCCGAGGGCGTTGTTCACTTCCTTGAACCGGTCCAGGTCAATCAGTCCGACGACGACGGCGGGCCGGGAGCCGCCGTCGGAATCCAGCACCTTCGCGAGGTGGCCGTCCAGGGCGGCGCGGTTGGGCAGGCCGGTCAGCTGATCGTGGGCGGCCTGGAACCGGAGCTGTTCGTGCAGCGCCACCCGGGCGTTGATGTCCCGCTGCACGCTGACGAAGTGGGTCACCTGACCGTGTTCGTCCCGGAGCGGGGTGATGGTCAGGGCGTTCCAGAACGGCGACCCGTCCTTGCGGTAATTGAGGATTTCGCCGCGGAACTGCTCCCCGCGGGCCAACGCGTCACGGATGGCCCCGGCGGCCTCCGGCCCGGTACCCGCCCCCTGGAGGATCCGGCAGTTGGCGCCCAGGACCTCTGCTTCCGTGTAGCCGGTGATGGCGCTGAAGGATCGGCTGGCGTGCAGGATGTTCTGTGCAGCGTCGGTGATGAGGGAGATTTCGGACGTGGCTTCGAGGGCACGGACAAGGAGCTCCGGGGGAACGCCGTCGGCCACGTGGGGCGACGCCCCGGCCGCGGGTGGTGGCCGGCGAAGAGACATGCTGAACCCTCGAAAGGTCAGTCCGGGAACCGGACATTGATTCGTTCACTGCCAGACTAGCCGTCGCGGGGCCGGAGCGGGCGACTATTGGCGCGGGGGCTCCGCCGCCACGTCCAGGATGGTGCGGATCGTGTCCTCGTGGGCCAGGATCCGGAAGTGGCCGGCGGTCTCGAGCCGGATGTTCCGGGCGCCGGGGAGCATGCTCCCTTCGGGGATGTGCGGGTCAAAGAGCCCGTAGACCGAGGTGATGCGCTCGTTGACGCGCTCTTCACGGGAGAGCTGCATGGTCACGGCACTCCGGGGCGAGAAGGCGCGCAGGCTCGGCAGCAGCATGAACGAGGCATAACGTGAGCCGGAGAACGGTGAGCAGACCGCCACCATGCCGGCGATGCGGCGATCCGGGTCCAGCTGCATCATCACGAATTTGCCGATCAGTCCGCCTTTGCTGTGGGCGACGATCATCGCGTCCGAGAGGTCACGGTCCCGGATGTAGCCGGCAATCAGGTCCGCGGCTTTGGGCACCGCGAGCCGGTTCCGGTGCAGCAGGGTCAGCACGTGCACCGGATGGCCGGCCGCATGAAGCCGTTTAACCAGCGGCAGCATAAAGCGCCAATCCTCGTAAACCCCGGGAATCACCACCACGGGCCGTCCGGTCCCGCCGAGGAAATCCTCCGGCTTGGTCCGGGACACGGCGCTGAGGACCTGCCGGCCGGCGGCATAGAGGTAGTCCTGGGCCCACCAGCGGGCGGCCTGCAGGACCCCGCTCATACCGGGCGCCCCTGGGGAGCCTCTCCGGCCGTCCGGCGGAGTCCGGCGAAGTCCAGGATGGCGCCTGCCACTTCCTCGGAGCGGTTGTGCTGCACCACGTGTCCGGTGCCTTCGATTTCCAGCAGTTGGCCCTGGGCCGCGTGGGCGGCCAGCCGGCGGCACCAGTCAACGGAGGCCACGGGGTCCTCGGCGCCCCGCACCACAAGGACCGGGGCAGACACCCCGGTGATCTTCTGCTCCGTGGGGTAGCCCATCATGACGCGCAGGGTCTTCAGGTACCAGATGGGCCCGCAGCGGAAATAGTCCGTGAAGACGAGGGCGTTCGAGGACGGGCTTTCGAAGAAGATGCTGTCCCGGCCCAGCGCCAGGGCCTGCTGCACCACGGTGCGGCGCTTCTCGTCGACCACCGGTCCCATCAGGACGAGCTGGGAGATCCGGCCAGGCTGCTGCAACGCCGCTTCGATCGCGAACTGGGTGCCCATCGAGTGCCCGACCAGCACGAACTCCAGGACCCCCAACTGTTCCAGGGCGCCGAGGATGTAGGTGGCGTGGTCGGCGATCGTGAGGGTTTGCTCGGGGCGGGGCGTGGCGCCGAAGCCGGGCAGGTCGATTGAGTAGGTGTCAACGGATTCCGCCAGCAGCCCGTGGAGCCGGCTGAGATAGCGGTGCGAGACGCCGATCCCGTGGATCAGCACGACGGCCGGACGCGTCTCCCCGGCGCCGGCTGGTCCGGCGGGCCGTGCGGAGACGAACACATGGCCCAGATGGCCTGCGGCCTCGATCTCGAAGCGTTCGGGCCTGCTCATGGTGGGCTCATTTCTATTCGGCGCTTCTGGTCAGCGCCACTCGTCAGCGTCTAGTAAGCATACTGACAGAACCCGCCGGTCAGTCATTCCGCTTGTCGCGCTCGCTGAACTCCTCATCGAGGTCGTAGTGCCTGAACTCCGTTTCCGGGTTCGGTTCGCCGTCCGCCACGTATTCGTGGTCCAACTGCCGCTGGACCTGGCTGTCCAGGACCTGAAGATCCTTGTCCGCCACCGTGGTGAGGTCCTCCGGGAATTCATCCTCCGGCGTGAGGTGCAACTTCTCGGTCATGTCAATGCCTCTCTGGGCAGGGGAAGTGGACTCGAATTTCTGCGTCCCGGCCGACTTTAGAATAGCCGTGGCCACCGAAGAGTGGAATACGACGGCGGGCTGCGGTGTATCTTGGGCAGTCAGGGCCCGCAGCCGGGCCAGTCAAATCGGACCGGAGTAGCCGGAGCGGGGAGGACCCGATGGGCAGCGAACGCAAGGACCCAGAGGACATCGTCAAGGACGGCGTTGAGGACGGAAACCAGGCGGGTGCAGCGCCGGTGGCCCGCGAGGAGGGGCAGGATGTGAGCCCGGCGGGGTCAGGCTTCACCGAGGCCCAGGCAGCAGCCGGCGCCCGGGACGGCAACAAGGCCACCGGCCCGGCGGAGGACCAGGACGAGCAGTCCGGCGACGACCGCGGGCTCACCACGGATTCCAGCCCGGACTAGGACTTCGTCTGCCCCTAGCCGCCCGGCCCGGCAAATGCCAGGCCCGATCAGCCGGGCGGCCGGGCAGAGGGTGGCCGCAGTGCGAAGCCGGAGCCCTGCCTACGCGGGTCCGACTACTCGGGGCCGACGTTGACCAGCCAGTCGGTCCCGAACCGGTCCGTGCACATGCCGAAGACGTCTCCCCAGGGTGCTTTCTCCATGGGGACGGTCACTTGTCCGCCGTCGGCGAGCTTGTCGAAGTAGCCGCGCAGTTCGGCCTCGTCGGAGCCGCTCAGCGACACCGAAATGCTGCTGCCGGGCTTGTAGTCCATGCCGTTGGGCGTGTCCGCACCCATCAGCACCATTCCCTTGGCCGTGCTCAGCATGGCGTGCATGATCTTGTCCTGCTCGGCAGGATCTTCGCTGGCGTGGTATTCGCCGAAGGTGCTCATGGTCAGTTCTCCGCCGAATACCGACTGGTAGAACGTCATGGCTTCCTTCGCGTTGTCGCGGAAACTCAGGTAGGGGTTGAGCGTGGTCATATCCGGGACTCCTTGCAGCTGGGGTGCCAGCCAGGGCGCCGTGTGGCGGCCGCGGCGGTGCACGTTACAGGGCATATCCTGCCCCAGATCACCCCCGGAGGGTAGGTGCCGCCGGGCGCCCCGCCCCAGGGGCGCGCCGCTTAGGCCGTCTGGCCGGCGTGCTCGCCCTCCTCGATTTCCTCCAGCAGCTTGTTGTTGAAGGCGGGAAGGTCGCGCGGGGTCCGGCTGGTCACGAGGCCCTGGTCGACCACGACCTCCTGGTCGCTCCAGTTGGCCCCGGCGTTCCTCAGGTCGGTCTGGAGCGTGTGGTAGGAGGTGACATTCCGGCCGCTGATGACGCCTGCGTCGATGAGCAGCCAGGGGCCGTGGCAAATCGAGGCCACCGGCTTGTGCTGCTCAAAGAAGGCCCGGGTGAAGGCCTGGGCGCCCTTGTCGGCCCGGAGATGGTCCGCGTTGACGACGCCGCCGGGGATCACCAGCGCATGGAAATCGGAGGCGTTCGCCTCGGCGACCGTGAGGTCGACGTCGAACTTCTGCCCCTTCTCGGTGCCGTCGTAGCCCTGGAGTTTGCCGCCCTTGGGGGCCACCAGTGTGGGCTCGCCGCCGGCCTCCTTCACTGCGTTCCAGGGGCTGGTCAGTTCCACCTGCTCCACACCGTCCGTGAGCAGGAAGGCGACTTTCTTACCGGCAATGTTGTGCTCTGACATGGGTCCTCCTCTGGGGCCGGGGAGGTTCACGCGGCCGGTGGCCGGCCGGAAACTTCCGCACGGAGAGATTGATGCCTTACAGGATCAACTTTAGGAAGCGAAAAACTGATAAGCAAGCTGATTATGTTGCCGTTGTGGTCCTCACCGAAGGCGGGGTGTTTGTCGCCCACGTCTCCCGCGCTTCGTCTGAACTGAGAGCATCCTCCGGTCAATGGTCCTCTGGCCAGTGCATCACGGCCTCGCTAGTCTGGCGGAAGGACTGCTACCCGAGAGAAGGCCGTCATGGACGAACGACACATCCTCGAACGCATTTCAGCGCTGGTCGAAGAAGAACAGGCGCTCCGCGAGAAGGCCCCGTCCTCCTCGCCGGACTACGAGCACAGCCCCGAGCACACCCGGCTGAAGCGCATCGAGGAGGACCTGGACCAGTGCTGGGACCTCCTGCGGCAGCGCCGGGCCAAGCTGCAGTACGGCGAAAATCCTGACGAGGCGGAGCCCCGGCCCGTCAAACAGGTGGAAAACTACGAGTCGTGACCCCGGGCGGGTGTGCGATGTTGATAGGGCTGCTGGGCGACGTCATGCTGGGCAGGCTCGTGAACGAGCGGCTGAGACGCGTCGGCGCCGGTTACCCCTGGGGAGACACGGACTCCGTGCTGCGCCAGGCCGACCTGACGATCGCCAACCTCGAATGCGTCCTGGCAGCCGGCGGGGAGCCGGAGGCCGGGAAGGTCTTCCATTTCCGTTCCGACCCGAAGAACGTGGCGAGCCTCCGTTCCGCCGGGATCGGGATGGTGTCGCTGGCCAACAACCACGTCTTGGACTACGGGGCCGGCGCCTTCGGCGAAATGCTGCCGGCGCTCGACGGGGCCGGGGTCCTGCATGCCGGTGCCGGCTTGGACCGGGACGCCGCCCGCCGGCCTGCGGTGCGCCGCGTGGCGGGGACCGCCGTCGGCCTCATTGCCTTCACCGACAACCAGCCAGACTGGGAAGCCGACGTCGGGCCCGGGGTCTTTTACGTGCCGGTCGTGGGCAGCGACCGCAGGGTTGAGGATCTGCTGGCCCTGGTCCGGCGAACAAAGGCCCGCGTCGAGCTTCTGGTCGTCTCCGCCCACTGGGGGCCGAATTGGGGCTCCCGGGCACCGTCCGAGCACCGCGAGCTGGCCCGGGCACTTATCGAGGCCGGCGCCGACGTCGTCTTCGGGCATTCGCCGCACATCTTCCGTGGCATCGAGGTGTTCCGGAACCGGCCGATCATCTACAGCGCCGGGGACTTTGTGGACGACTACGCTGTGGATCCGCTGGAGAGGAACGACCAGTCGTTCATCTTCCTGCTCGCCACGGACGGCGGCACACCGCTGGGTCTGCGCCTGTACCCGACGCTGATCACCGATTTCCAGGCACGGCTGGCGGGCCGGAGTTCCCGGCAGATCGCGGAACGGATGCAGCGGCTCAGCCGGCACCTCGGGACGGCCAGCAGCTGGGACTCCGCCGGCGGGTTCCTGGAAATTCCCCTGGCCGCCGCGGGCTGAGGCGCCGCCCCAACGAGGTTGCTGGTCCACTGTTACCCGCCGCTTACCCGCAGCACAGCGGAGCGGGTTATGCTTGAGGTGGACCGCCGTTCAAGGCGTCCCGGCTCAGCAGGGGGCATACGCAGGGCGATACTGCCCTCACGCCATAAGGCCCGCAAGTGCACAACCAGCCATTCAATCCGCTCCCCCTCGATGAACTCACCGCTGTCTTCGCGCGCATCAAAGGCCTGCTCCTGACCGAGGACAAGGTGGACCGTGCGCTGCAACTGCTCGTCCAGGCCGTCCGGGATGCCATCCCAGGATCAGCCGGGGCCGGAATCTCACTGTTCGACGAGCAAGGGCGCGGAACCAGCACCGCGGCGACAGCACAACTCGTGGGGCAGGCTGACGCCGCCCAGCACGACCTGGGTCAGGGACCGTGCATCGAGGCCTGGACGGCGGGGATAACAATGCTGGTCCACGACACTGCAGCGGATGACCGGTGGCCGCTCTGGAGCGAGGCTGTCGCCTCGATGCCCATCCGCTCCGTCGTCAGCACGCCGCTGGCCGCCGCCGGCGGGCCCATCGGAACGCTGAAGATCTACGCCGCCCTGCCGGCCGCCTACACAGTCGCCACCGGGCTACTGCTTGAGAAATTCGCGGTGCCCGCGGCGACCCTCCTCGCCCATGTCCAGGGCTCTGAAACACCCCGGCACCTGAGCGGCCCGCTCAAGGGCGCACTCGCCGGCCGGGACAACACCAACCGCGCGTGCGGGATCCTGATGGAACGCCACGGGCTGTCGGCGGAGCAGGCCCTGAGGGAGTTGCTGCGCCGTGCCCGGACTGACGGTGCACCGCTGTCCGTGGTCTGCTCCGGGCTCATCGATGGTTCTCAGTTGCCTGCCGGCAACTAAGAACCCGGCGCCGGGCGCGAGCCCGGCCGGTGTCAGGGCTTTTTTGTCATTTCCCCGCTGACGGTCAACTGCTCCGCGACCTCGCGAAGCTTGATATTCAGCTCTGAGCTAGCCCGCGACAGCAGCAGGAACGCCTGCTGGGCGGTGATCTTGTACCGCTCCATCAGGATTCCCTTGGCCTGACCGATCAGGTCCCGGGTATCCAGGGCCAGGGTGAGCTGGCTGACCTGCTGGCTGCCGGCGACGGCGACGGCAGCGTGGGCAGCCACCAGCGCCCCGATCCGCTCCGATTCGGCGTCGAAGACGCCCACGTCATTCCCGAAGAGATTCAAGGCTCCGAGGTGGTCCCCATTCACAAAGAGCTGGAAGGAGAGCATGCTCCGCGCTCCGAGTTCGAAGGCCTGCCGCGAGAAATCCGGCCAACGCCTATCCGTGCTGAGGTCGGGAACACTCACAACCCGCTTTTCATAGGAGGCGTCAAGGCACGGGCCTTGCCCGGTGTCGCTTTGCAGGGCATCCACCCGGCGCGGCAGATCGCTGGAAGCGGCACGCGATTCAATCGTTCGGCGGCCCGTGACCAGGCTGACTGAGGCCTCGGCAGCGTGTGGCACTAGTTCCAACGCGGCGTGCACGATGCCTGACAGCATGGATTCAGGGTCCTCCTTATGCTGGAGCTCCCGGGCGATGTCGCCGAGTCGAATGGCAAGGGCGTCCGCGCCGATCGGTTCGGTGTCCTGCAGACCCGGCGCCCGCTCACCCGTTTCCGCTGAATTTGGCACCATCACGGCGCCCCCCTTCTTGCGTTGTTGTATCGCTGCTCTCATTCGAAATATACCCCTGCGAACGCCGCCGGAACCGGGCCGGAGACAAAAATCTAACGGGGCGGTCCCCCGGTAACAACGGAGCCGTGTGAGACTGGGGCATCGGACTCAATCGAGACTGGCACCTCCTGCACAGCAGACCCTCCAAGGAGCAGCAGACATGAACAGTCCAGAGCAGAATTCCCCCGGCCCCCGCCAAATCCACGAGGAAAGCCAGGGCCGGCCCGACCTGAGCAGCCTGCACGTCCGGGAGGACGTGGCCATCACCGGACTGTGCGGCAACGTCCACCTGCCCACCGGCCGGACCTGTGATGTCCACGAGCCGCACGAGGGCTCCTGCCGCTTCGTCGGTCCCGAGGACGCGGAAAACCTGGCGGTGCACTAAACGCCGGAGCGGCCGCGCATGCGGGGGGTGGTTGCCGCCAAGCACCGCGCGTACGCTCGCGGTGTGGACATTGTCGATTTCCTGTCCGAGCGGATCACCGAGGACGAGGCCGTGGCGCGGACCCTCCTCGGCGACCGGACCGTCTCGCAATCCGGCGCCTGGTACGAACAGCGCCTGCTACTCGAATGCGAGGCCAAGCGGCGCCTGATCCGCATTGTGGAATCCGCCCGGCAGGCGGCCCTCGCGTCACTGGTCAGCGACACGGGCCAGGACGCCGGCTGGATCCCGCAATCGCTGGTTTGGCTTGAGCAGTCGCTGAACGCCCTGGCCCTGCCCTATTACGACCACCCGGACTTCGATCAGGACTGGCTCCGCACCTAGGGACCTGTCGCTGCCCTTTTCCAAGTAATGCCAAAGGTCCGTGTGCAAGAGACAGTTCCGGGCCTAAGCTATGACCGGGGGGCGTTCAGTAGCGTAGACGCTTAAGGGAGGCCACTATGTTCAGCCACGTCCGCCGTCCAGGATCATCACGGGAACCAGTGCGTGCAGCCGCGGGGGCACACCGGAATGCCGGAACCGCCGCGCCACCGCCGAAAATGACGTCAAGGTTCCGGCGAATCATGGGCGGCCTCGCAGCGCTGAGCCTGGCCGTGGCCGGAGGCCTTGTCGCCGCCGCCCCTTCAGCAAGCGCCGAGAAGGAGCAACGCTACATTGTGGTGCTGAAGGACGGAGCTGTTGACGCCGGCACAGCGGCCGCGGCCCAGCGGGGCAGTTACGGCCTTTCCGTTTCCACCGTCTACCGGGCTGCCGTGAGCGGGTACGCCGCCACGATGACGGCCTCCGTCGCGGCCCGCCTCGCTGCCGACCCGGGCGTTGACTTCGTCACCCTGGCCCGGGAGTTCGAGGAGCCCCAGGCCCCCGAGCCGACGACCCAGGTGGAGCCGCTCTGGTGGCTGAGAATCGGCGGCACCGCCTCCGATGACACAGAGCCCGACGGCGAAAAGGACGCCGCCGGCGTCAACGTGGCCGTGATCGACAGCGGTATCGACGGAAACCATCCGGACCTCAACGTGCGCGGCGGTGTCGACTGCTCCACCGGGTCGCCGGTCGAGGTGGAGCCCACGGATGACGTCGGACACGGGACCTTCGTGGCCGGGGTCATCGGCGCAAGGGACAACAACGAGGGCGTCATCGGGGCGGCACCGGGAACCCCGCTGTGGTCCGTTCGCGTGGTCAATGACGCCGGGGTGATCACGGAGGAAATGCTCATCTGCGCCATCGACTGGGTGACGGCAACGCGCAAGGACGACGACGCGAAGAACGACATCGAGGTGGCCAACATCAGCATCGGCGGCCCCGGCACTGAAACCGCCGACTGCGGCAAGGGCACGGATCCGATGCACTACGCCATCTGTCGCTCGATCAAGGCCGGAGTCGTGTACGCCGTCGCGGCCGGAAACTCCGGCCAGGACATCGCCGGCACCGTTCCTGCCACGTACGACGAGGTCCTGACCGCCACGGCGATGGCGGACTTCGACGGCAAGCCTGATGGCCTGGAGGCCCCGGTTTGCGGGGCCGAGGACTGGTCTGCGGTGGGGCAGTTGGATGACCGTCCGGCGTTCTTCTCCAATTACGCCAGCGAGTCCGAGGACCAGGCCCATACCATCGCGGGCCCGGGGGTCTGCGTGACCTCCACGGCGCCGGGCGGCTATTCCGTGGCCCACGGAACCAGCTTCGCCAGCCCTGCCGTCGCCGGCTCCGTGGCGCTGTGCATCGGCGCCGGGGCATGTGAGGGTTCGGGTAAGGAGGTGATGTCGCAGTTCCTGGACATCACCGCCGCGTACAACGAGGAAAACCGCGAGTTCGGCTTCGAGGGCGACCCGCTCCGCCCGGTGGACGGGCAGTACTACGGTTATCTGACCCAGATTGCGCGGTACGGAACCGAGTAGGGGCCAAGGCCCAGCTTCCCGCTAGGAGCCGGGCCGGATCCGCCGCCACCACCGGCGACGGATCTGGCCCGGTTCCTTCCTTGCTTCCAGTTCAGCGACGACGGCGGCGCGGGCCGCGCGGCGTTCGGCCCAGCGCCGCACCTCGGACTCGATGTCCCGGGTCTTGGTCACGACCGGCGGCCCGCCCTGCAGTTGCCGTCTGGCATCAATCACGCGGGCGTTGAAATCCTCCAGGAGCTGCCGGACCTGCGTTTCGGAGTGCTGCTCATCGATCCGGGCATCGAGCCCGGCGTCCTCGGTGCGGAGCAGGATGGCTTTGGGGCCCATCCCGGTGATGTTTTCGCGCTGGATCAGGCCCTTGACCCACCAGTCGGGGTCGTACTTCTCCCCCAGCCCGGGGATGGGTTTTCCGGCGTATTTGAGGTGGTCGAATTTGCCCTGCGCCATGGCATCGCGGATCAGGTATTCGGCCCTGGCGGCGTCGTCGAATTTGGCGCGCAGCTGCCGTTCCTTCTCTTCGGCAGCGGCCAGCTCTTCCTCTTCCTGGACCGTCATTCCGCTGATCCGGAGGGAGCGGAGTTCCGCTGCGCGCTCCACCCGTCGCCGGAACGATCCGCCTGATCCGCCGCTCATGGCTCCCGCCCTTTCTGGCTGCGCCGCTATGCACCCTCCTTCCAGTATGCGAAGCAACGTCCCGGCGGCCAAGGACGAAGGCCGGGGCGTCATTCGGGAACGCTGACCGGTTGCGGGCTCGGGGGCCCGGCCGGGCCGGAGCAGCGGCCCCGAACAGGGCCATTGGACCCCCGGCCGCCCGGCCGCCCGCTCCAGTACACTCGTGCAATGAGGCTTCTGTACATCACAGAAAGTGTGCCAAACCGGGACCCCGCGTTCGGTGACGGCAGCTCGATGATTCCGCATGAGATCCTGCGGAATCTGCCCGCCGACGTGGATGTGACCCTGCTGACGTTCGCCGGCCCGGTCGGGATTCCGGACGAGGTGCGCAGCCGCTGCGCCGCGGTGCACGTGCTGACGCCGCGGGGCCGCAAGGCGGCGCTTGTGCGGTCCCTCGCGGGCCTGAACGGCGTCGGAAAACACGAGCGTGACACGGCGGAGGCCGTCTCGACGTCAGCCAGCCTTTCGGCCCACAATGATGCCACCCTGATCCACGGGCCCCACGCCCTCTTTCTGGCCCGCCATGTACAGGGACCGGTTGTCCTGCAGACAGTGGACCCCTGGTCGATCAGGGCCGGGATGGATACTGCCATTGCGCCCCGTTTCTTGCGGCCGGCGTACCGGGCGAGGGAGCTGCAGTGGTTGCGGGCCGAGCGCCGCCTGCCCGCGCGGGCACGGCTCCTCACTGTCGGGTCCCGGGACGCCCGTGAATGGGCTGAACGCCTGGGGCGGCCGGTGCGGAGCATCCCGAACGGCGCCGAAGCGGCCGTCCGCCCTGACGCCACACAGACCGTCCCCGTGGTCTGCTTTGTCGGCAGCCTGAACTACGGGCCCAACATTGACAGCGCGACGGTGCTGATAGGGAAGATCGCTCCGCTGGTGTGGGAGCGCGTGCCTGACGCCAGATTCGTCCTTGCGGGCCGCCGCCCCGAGCCGGAGGTCCTCGCCCTGGCCGGTCCCCGGGTGGAGGTCCTCGCCAATGTTCCGTCCGTCCTCGACGTCTTCCAGGCCTCCGATGTGGCGGCCTTTCCCGATGAACATGGCGTCGGCATCCGGAACTCGGTCCGCGAAGCCCTCGCTGCCGGGCTCCCCGTCGTAGCGACGCCGGTCGCCGCCCGCGAACAGGACCCGCATCCCTTGCTCACCGTCGCGCCGGACACCGGGAGCTTTGTTGATCTCATCGTTCAACGGCTGACAGGTCAGCGGCCGCAGGACCTGGCGAGTGACGCCGTCGCCGTCCGGACCTGGCAGGTGGTCACGCAGGAGTACCTGGCGGAGCTGCGCAGCGCGATCCAACCCGGCAGCGCCGATCTGCCGCTGGGAAGCTCACCGGCATGACGTACGCTCCCGGGGAACTGGCCCGGACCGGGGTCCGGGGCGCCATCTGGCAGGGGCTGGCGTTTGCCAGCGGGAGAATCATCGTCCTGGTCACGACCATCGTGCTGGCGCGGCTGCTTTCCCCCGAGGAGTACGGCCTGGTGGCGCTGGCCCTGGTCCTGATGGCCTACGCGGAGACCGTGGCCGACGCCGGTGTGGCCCAGGCGCTGGTCTACCTGCCACGCACCGGGGTTATCGCCCGATCCGCGCTGCTGATCTCCGTGGTGCTCGGCACGCTCCTGGGTCTGGGCGCCTACCTGGCCGCACCCCTGATTGCGGAGCTGTTCAGCCTTCCCGAGGTGGAACCCCTGGTCCAGGTCCTGGGCATCTCAGTGGTGGCCACCTCGCTCGGCGCCGTCCCCGAGGCGCTGCTGCGGCGGGACCTGAAATTCAAGAAGCTCACGGCGGCCCCGGTCATCCGTGCCGCCACGATGGGCACCGTGACTTTGGCCCTTGCCTTCTCCGGCCACGGGGCCTGGTCCCTGGCCGTCGGCACCGCAGCCGGCTCCGTGGCGTACGCAGCGACGTGCTGGTTCCTGCTCGGCAAGGGCGGACCGTGGCAAATCTGGCGGGTGCGCAAAGATGCCCTCAAAGCCAACATCACCTACGGCGCACCGGTCGCCGGCAGCAGCCTCCTGGCGCGGCTGATCTTTGACATCGACTACCTCATCATCGGCCTGTTCCTCGGGGCGCAGGCACTGGGTTATTACACGCTGGCCTTCCGCCTCCCCGAGGTGCTGATCCTCAACGTCTTCTTTGTGCTGTCGACCGTCCTGTTCCCCCTGTACACGCAGGTCCGCAGCGAGCCCGAACGGCTCCGCTCCGGCTACCTGACCAGCGTGCGGATCCAGTCCCTCTACGGCGTCACCACCGGCGTGGGGCTGGCCGTTGTTGCCCCGTTGCTGGTGCCGCTCGTCTTCGGCGAGAAGTGGATGGACGCCGTCGTGCCGCTCGTATTCCTCGCCCTCTACGCCGCGGCCCGCTCCCTGGGTGCCGGCGCCAACGACGTCTACAAGGCCATCGGCCGTCCGGGCCTGTCCATCCGGGTATCCCTGGTGCGGCTCGCCATCCTGCTCCCGGTCCTGCTGTTTGCCACCCAGTGGGGCATCGTGGGCATCGCCTGCGCACAGTTCGTCGTCGCGGTGCTGTTCGCCTGCGGCATGCAGCTCGTGGCCGCCAGAGTCATCCAGCTGCGGGCACGCGAACTGCTCCGTGCGGTCGCGCCCGGACTGGTCTGCGGGGCTGCCGTGGCGGTGGCAGGCCTCGGTGTCCTGGCGGCGCCGGTCCTGGGCGGATTGACCACGCTCCTCCTGGTTGTCCCGACGGCCGTTGCGGTGGTCTACACGATCCTTCGCTTCGGGTTCAGGCCCTTGCACGATGAGCTGGTGCAGCTATTCCGGCGCACCTGAGTCCGGCGTAAGTGAGACCGGCGTAAGTGAGACCGGCCGGCGGCCGGTCACGGTCCCTTCCGGGACGGCCACGTCGAACACCCTCAGCGCCAGGGCAAGCCGGGCCAGGACCGCCTTGGCCAGTCCGAAGCGGATTCCCTTGTGCAGCGACAATGTGTCCTTGACCGCGGTCGCCGACGCCACGGGAACCAGGCGGCCCGGGCTGTCCAGGTTGGTCGCGTGCCAGTAGACGCTGACGTCTTCGAACCCGTACCGCTGGAAGGTCCGCTTCCACCCCGCCAGGGTGCGCGGGCCCGAGCGCCGCAGCGGCGAGCGTTTCACCTGGGCGCATATCCAGCCTCCGGGCTGCACCTCCGCCGCCGCCTGCCGGAAAAGCTGCAGCTCTGGCTCCCTGAGCAGCACAACCTCGAACCCATCGGCCTGGATGCCGCCGCGGCTGGACCGGATGCCGGACCGGATGCGGGTGGCGGCCGGGTCCAGGAGCCGCAGCGCGGCCAGCAGCTCCGGGCCCACGGCACCGCCGTAGCCCACGCTGCGGGGCTGCAACACGGGCACCAGGAAGCGCCAGTCGAGCAGCCGCCACAGGTGCAGGGAGAGGGCAGTTGCATCCTCCGCGGCGGTCCCGGAAGTCCCTGCCGCCGTGGCGGAACTTCCCGGTCCGCCGGGGCTGCCCTGTTCTCCGGGACACACGCTGCGCCAGACCGTCTTCGTGGCCAGCCGCTGGACCGTGTGCCGGGGCTGGGCGGCATCAAGGATCCGGGATCCCGGCAGCCGATCGGCCAGCGTCAGATAGGACTGCCGCCATTTCTCCAGTATGTCCGCCGTGTGTTCACCCTTCCGGGAGAACATCACCTCCCCGGGCACGTCGAGGACCAGCAGGAGGTCAGGAGCCGCGCCCAGCCACACGGCGAGGGCGTTGGACATGCCGACGGGTTTGTTGCCCGAGGAATTGTTGCCCGGGGAATTGTTGCCTGAGGAATTGCTGCCGGCTGCGGAGGGCAGCAGGGCATCGTAGGCAACGCGGTCCATCAGCACCACGCGGCCGCGGGCCCGGTGGTATCTGGCCGCCATCCCTCCCTTGAGGACCCGGTACATTTTCTTTGCGGTTCGTCCCCCGGGGACCCGGTGCAGCCAGCCGTCCCAGGGGCCGGCGCCCCACATTCCCATGTAGACATAGGCCGTGGGGATGGGAAAATCCGCACGCAGGCCGTGGAGGAGCGTGGTCTTGCCGGCGCCGTCGGGGGCCATGACCCCCACGACCAGTCCCCGGCCCGGAAGCCGGGGTTTGAGCTGGCGCAGGGCACGGTTCGTCAGGGCGAGTGACCGGGTGCGCAGGGGCGACCCGTTTGTCCAGACGGACCGCAGCCGCGCGGCCATGGCGGAGGCCTCGCCGAAGCTGCCCGAACGGACCAGGTCCAGCAGTTGCGCGGCGGTGCCGGCCCCGCTGCGCTGGTCCACGTACCCGGCGATGCGGTCCCCGGGGGACGCGACGGCGGCGGCAGCCAGGGCGGTCCCCTCCCGTTGCGGCCGGATCTCCCCCTTGTCCAGGACGAGGTGGAGGAGCTGCAGCCAGGCCTGGTCGGCCGGGGCGGGCATCCACAACCCGCCTGTCCGGACGCGCCGCTCGAGGCAGCCCGGCGCCAGCGGGGTCCGCCACTGCTGGAACGGGCCGAAGGAGATGTCCGAGACGATGTCCAGCTTCAGCCACAGCTCACCGGAGTCCGCATAGCCGAAGTAGAAGCGGTGGCTGCCGTGTCCCGTGGCGCGCACCCGGCACAGTCCGATTCCGTTCATCAGCTCGTCCAGGCCCGGCAGCAGCTCATCTGACACCAGGATGTCCACATCGCCGGCGGGCGCGGCGAGGTCATCCTCGCCGCGGAGCAGCACCCAGGGCAGGCCTGTGTCGTCCAGGGCGCCGAACGCTTTGGCGACCGCCGGGTGCACGGCCGGAAGGCTGGTTTGCGGGTCCGCAGTCATGCGCGCCGCCGTCGTGCGTGTCCTGGCGGCAGCCGCACCGGGACGTCGCTTCGGACCTCGTGGAGCATAAGCGTGAGACCTCCTTGACCGGGTGCGGCTGCCGCGTGAGCCGTTCCGCAGCTTCCCTCACCCGCTTCCGTCGCCGGAAGACACCAGCGACGAGGACGCCGCTGGATTCTTTGATATGAAGCCTACGATCCGCACCCGGGGGTGTCACCAGTAGCGGTTTCGGGCCCCGGCCGCACGGACCTACTTGAGCAGTGCGCCCGTTCCACGTGGGCCTACTCGCTCCGGCGCCCCGGGAAGGTCAGAGCGTCGGCAGCACCTGCTCGCGCACCTGTTTGCGCAGGATCTTGCCGAGCATGGAGCGCGGCAGGTCAGGGACGGCCACGATGCGCTTGGGGACCTTGTAGCCGGCCAGGTGCTCGCGGCAGTGCCGGCGGAGGGCCTCCTCGTCCAGCGTGGCGTCCGGTTCCAGCTCGACGGCGGCCACCACCAGCTCGCCGCCCCGCTCGAGCGGCTTGCCGACGACGGCGGCGTCCCTGACGTCCGGGTGCAGGCGCAGCACCGACTCCACTTCGGTGGGTGAGACGTTGAAACCGCCGGTGATGATGAGCTCCTTGGCCCGGTCAACGATCGTGGTGAAACCGTCCCCGTCCACGGTCACAACGTCGCCGGTCCGCAGCCAGCCGTCGGGGGTGAGGGTCTTCGCGGTTTCCTCCGGGTTGTTCCAGTAGCCCTGGAACACTTGCGGGCCCTTGAGCAGCAACTCCCCCGGCTGCCCCGGCGGCACTTCCACGGCGGGGTCGTCCAGGTCGACGACCTTCATCAGGGTCGAGGGGAACGGCACGCCGATCGTGCCGTTGCGGCGCGTGGGGTGGAAGGGGTTGCCCAGCGCGACCGGGGAGGACTCGGTCATGCCGTAGCCTTCCACCAGCAGCCCGCCGGAGACCGATTCCCACAGTTCCACCACGTGGTCCGGCAGGTTCATGGCCCCGGAGATGCAGTATTTGCAGGACCGGAGCGAGATGCCCCTCTCCTTCGCGGCCATCGCGGTGCGCTCGTAGATCGGCGGAACCGCGCAGTAGACCGTGGCGGGCGACTTCTTCATGGCGTCCAGCACCAGGTCCGGGTCGAACTTGGGGAAAAGCACCAGCAGGCCCTGCTTGCGGATGCCGTAGGTGAGGTAAAGCGTCAGGCCGAAGGCATGGAACATGGGCAGGATCGCGTAGAAGATCTCCTTGCGGTACTCGGCCCCCTGCATCCAGGCCTCACCCTGCAGGGCGTTGGAGTAGAGGTTGAAGTGGGTAAGCATGGCGCCTTTGGGACGGCCGGTCGTGCCCGAGGTGTACTGGATCGCGGCGAGGTCAGACACCGAGGGGCGGGGGTGTTCCGGATCGATGCGCCCGTGGCTGAGGAGGTCCTTCCACGGCGAGGTGCCCGGCGCCGGTGCCGTCAGCGCCTCGCGGGACTCACGCAGTTTTTTCACGGGCAGGCGCAGGGCCAGTCGCTTGACGGCAGGGAACGCCGCCAGGAGGTTGACCGACACGACATGGTCGATCTCGATGTCCGCCGGGAAGTCACGGACGGCTGCCGCGGCCTTGTCCCAGGTGATGACGACCCTGGCCTGGTGGTCCTCGAACTGGTGGCGGAGTTCCCGGGAGGTGTACAGCGGGTTGTGCTCGACGACGACGGCGCCGAGGCGCAGCACCGCGTAGAACGCGACGACGTGCTGCGGGCAGTTCGGCAGGATCAACGCCACCCGGTCGCCGGCGCGGACACCGAGCCGGCGCAGGCCCTCTGCTGCCCGGTCGACCTGTTCGCCGAGTTCGGTGTAGCTGGTGCGGCGGCCGAAGAACTCCAGCGCGGGGGCCGCGCCGGCCTCGGCCACGGACCGCTCCAGCATCGCCACCAGCGACTCCGTCGGCAGTTCGATCTCCGCCGGGACACCCGGCTGGTAGTTCTTCACCCAGGGCTGCTGGTCAGTGTGCTCCATGCTCACATCTTGCCGTGAACCCCTGGCCGGGGCGAATCGCGGTGGGGCCGCCCGGGCTGCGCAGCACCGCCCGTCCCCGGACCCGTCATGTGGGCCGCCGGGGCTGCTCCTGCCTCATTCGCCAGGCAAAGATGAGCAGCCAGACGCTCCAGACCGCGGTCAGGACAATCCCGGACAGCGTCGGTACCGTATTGGCAGCCGAGAACCCTTCCGCCCCGATCACCCAGCCCTGGGCGACATAGGCCAGCCCGGAGAGCCCCATCAGGACACCGATCCCCCGGGGGATCCCCCGGGCCAGCACGATGACAAGGCCGGCCAGGATCAGCGCCGCGCCCAGCACGAAGCTCTGGTAGCTGCGCATTCCCCACTCCAGCCAGCGAATCCCTTCGGCGGTGGCGAAGCGCATGGACTTTTCGGGCCCGGCTGCGACCGCCCATGCGTCAACCGCGTGCTTGAGCGCGACGCCGTCGACGGCCTGGAGCGCAGCGTAGAGGGCAAGGGCAGCAGCCGCCAACACCGCGCCGATGCGGCCCGCCCACGCCGCTGCCCCCTCGTCCACCTTCAGGGCGGACAGCAGCACCAGGAGCCCTGTCACCAGCAACGCCATCCCCACAAACTGGCCCAGGTGGACCACGGTCCAGATGCCGCTGGCGGCGTAGGCGGCGAATGCGGCCGGATGGTCGTTCGCGCTGGCTGAGTCGGCGTGCAGTGACCCGGCCAGGAGGGAAACCACGACGCCGGAGAAGAGAACCGTTGCGGCGAGACGCAGCTGGCTGCGCGGATCCCGGCCCTTCCACCGACGCTGCACCTTAGTTCAGCCCGGAGGCCACGACGTGCCGCCACAGCCAAAAATCCCGGTCCTCCAGCACGGCCGTCCTTAGCTGGGCGGACCCGGGCCCCGGAACATCCTCGGTGGCGAGGCGGTAGGCCAGCGTGGACGCAGAGCGCGCCCAGGTCGCAATGACCAGCAACGGGAGCAGCTCCGGGTCAACGTTCCTCAGCACCAGATGCCCGCGAAGTGGCTCCAGCGCCCACCCCCCGGGTCCGAAGGCCTTGTCGAACGCCGCCAGCTGGGCAACCCGCGTAAACGCCTGGTCGGACGATTCACTGAGATATTGCAGGTAAAAGACGAGGTCGTGGCCGGGCATGCCGTACAGCGACGACCGTTCCCAGTCCATGACCTGGAGCCGGCCGCCGGTCTGCACAAGAAGGTTAGGGTGGCTCAGGTCCGCGTGTTCGAAGACGGCGGGCAGGGCGCTGCCGCGCAGGGGACCCAGCAGCTCGTGGGTGCGGTGGACCAGGGCAGACACCTCGGCGTCCCCGGGCAGCAGCGAGAGAAGCCCCTCCAGCGGGCGCTCGACCGTCCGCTCGTACCAGTCCGTGTTGTCCGGTCCCGGCCGGGTGCAGGGCAGTGCCCCCACGAAGTCCACCCCGACGGCGATCGCGCCGGGCAGATCCCCGGCGACCCGGTAGGGGTCCAGCGGAGCCCCGGTCAAGGCAGTCTCCACCAGCACCGTGTGGTCCCCGACGCCCAGCGTGGCCACAATGTGGGGGATGCCTTCCACCCGCCCGCCGCTGAGGGTGCTGAGCTGACGGAGCATGTCCGCCTCCCGCTGGACTCCTTCGTTGTCGCCCGGGCACCGCGGCACTTTGACGACCAGGCTGGGATGGCGGGCACCTTCCGGGAAGATCAGGCCCACAACGTGCCGGGAGGTGGTGAACTGCGGCGTAACCAGGAGGGTGGTCCACTCCGCGCCCAGCCCGAAGCCCCCCAGATCCCACTCGTTGCAGTGCTCGCGAAGCACCGAGTCGATGAAGTTCACGGCTGGCCTCCGGCGTCGGGCTCCTGCGACTCGGACCGGCCGGGCCGGCCGGGCTGGCCGGGCTGGCCGGGTGCGGCCGGGCCCGGGGTGGAACCCGCCACGTGCCCCCAGACGATCCCGGTGGCAACCCTCTGGAGGAGCGGCTGGGGCTGGGCCGCGTCAACCACCCAGGTGTTCGGGAGCCGCCGCGCCGTCTCCAGCTGGGCCCGTCGCCACTGTTCCAGGACCTCGGGCGGGTGTCCGCCGCTCCCGGCGAACATGACCTCTCCGGGAGCGTCGAGCACCAGCAGCACGTCGGGTTCGGGCGCCAGCGCCACCGTGAGGGCCGCCTCCGACCGGGCGGTCTCCGTCGGACCACCGGCCCTGGTCCCGGCCTCATCCGGCAGCAAGGTGTCGTAGGCCGGCCGGTCCACAAGAACCAGCCGGCCCCGGCGGTAGTGGTATCTGGCCGCCACTGCGCCGTGGAGCTGCCCGATCACATGCCGGCCGGGCCGCCCGCCGGGAATCCGAGTGAACCAGACGTCCCAGCGCCCGGGTCCGGCCTTGCCCAGGGACACGTAGCGGCTGGGAACGGGAAAGTTTTCGCCGAGCCGGCGCAGCAAGGTCGTCTTGACCGCACCCGCCGGGCCCAGCACACCAACGACCAGCCCGCGGCTGAAACGCCCCGGGAAGGTCGGGCTGATCAGCCGGAACACCCTGTTTTTCACTGCGGTCAACCGGGTGCGCAATGGCGCGTTCCGGGTCAGCGCTGATGCCATGCGGCGGGCCGGGCCGCGGAAATCGTCGACGCTGCCGGACCGGACGAGCTTCAGCAGCTGGGCGGCGGTTCCGGGTCCCACTTGCCGGTCGACATAGGCCGCGATGACGTCGTCGGTCGAGGCCAGGGCGCCGGCGACCCGGACGGTTTCCATCCGCCCCTGCCTGACGGCACCGCCTTTGTCCAGCATGATGTGCAGAAGCTGGAGCCAGGCCTGCTCGGTTGTTGCCGGGAGCCAGAGCAGCCCGTTGCGGATGCGCCGCTGGAGGCACCCCGCGGCAAGCAGCGTGTGCCACTGCTGAAACGGGCCAAAGGAGATCTCGGAGACGATGTCCAGCTTGAGCCATAGGTCCTCCGCGGCGTCATAGCTGAAATAGAACCGGTGGCTTCCGTGCCCGGGGGCCACGACCCGGCGGAACCCTGCACCCGCCAGCAGCGCGTCCAGCCGCGGGAGCCGGCCGTGGGCCACGAGAATATCCACATCGCCCTGGGGGCGCACCAGGTCATCTTCGCCGCGCAACAGCACCCAGGGAAGACCCAACCCGTCCAGCGCCCGGAACGCGCTTGCGATCGACGGGTGCATGTCTGGTTGCTCGCCGGTCCACTCGCCCGGGTCGGGCTGGCCGTTCATAGGGGCTTCCATCTGTTCCTCCGCCGTAACCCTGGAGATCATGCCTGACCAATCCTTCCGGTAATACGCGGGCGGTCAGGGCTAGGGCGCATAGGCATACTGCACGACCCAGTCGACTTCCAGATGTCCGGAGGTTTCAGGCTTGGGAGACGACGAATCCGCCCCATCCTTGGTCTCCGCCTGCAGGGTCATCCGCATATTCGTGGTTGGAACACCCTGGGGCATAGTCGTTTCACCGACGAGTTGCCCGTCCCAAAACCACTTGACTTTGCCGGGGGTCCATTCCGTCGTCGCAACATGCCAGTCGGTCGCATCGGTCGGAGAGTAATACCGGGTGGAGGGGTCGAAGCGGGCCGGTCCTTTGAGGGGCGAGTCCTTGATGGCTGAAACGCCGTACATCTTCCCGTCGAGTTCGCCCTCCGGCCAGTCGATCTCGCCCTCGAGCCAATCGTCGCTGGTGGGCCAGAGCAGGAAGGCAATTTTGTAGCCCGGCAGGGAATCCGACCGGAACCGGACGGAGTAGCGGCCATAAGTCTGGCCGGCGTAGCCGAACGGAACGACACTCGCCACCCGCGGCGTCCCGCCCTTCGTGTGCAGATAGTAGTCCAGCTTCCCGTCCTTGACCGAGAGCACAGAATCCGGCGTGTAGATTCCCTCACCGGAGGTGTCCTCAAAATCGTGATACCCGCGCATATCCGGGCCGTAGACCTCGCCCACGCGGCCACGCTTGGCAGGGGTGGTGAAGTCCTGGGCGCCTGTCTGCTTCCAGCCGGGGAGGTCCCCGACCGGCATTTCCGTCGGAGTGGGTTGCCTCAAGAAGAAGACCAGCGCGATCAGCAGCGCGGCTGCCGCAACTAACGCGACGACCTTTGCGAGGATGGCGCCGCCTCCGCCCAATCTAAAGGGTCTTCTTGATTTGGTAAATTCGGACGGCTCCGTTGTCAAATACATGATCGGCCTTATCCCCTCCGGCTATCTCCCTCTCTAGAGCGGGGAGCATGTCGGCATCGAATAGTTGGTCCTTGATCGCCTGCGCAAGCTGTGAGTCCGAGAAGACGACGAAGATGCGCTGAGGTTTCCAGTTGTTGTTCGCGTAGCGCTCCACATCCTCCGTCAGCACGTTTCCGTTCGATTTCTGAAGGAACTTGGTCAGCGACGTGACCCTGCCCCACTCCAGGTAGCTCGGGTAGCTGGGGCCGATCAGGAGCGGGAAAAAGGCGTTGGTTTCAAAGATGACGTCCTTCTCCCCTACCCGGGCGTCCAGCCATTGCGCCGCCACCACATCTTCCTTGGGGACCCGGAACTTCCCTTCGGCCTGGAAGTACACAATCGTAAACAGCATGGCCATGATCGTCAGCGAGGCGGTAGCGCCCATGACAGTGCGGCGGGTGCGGACCGGCCCGGACCAGAACAGCCACGCCGCTCCAACCGCCAGCCACGGGAGGGCGAACATAAAGACGCGGAACTTCGCCTCCCCGCCATAGGACTGGGCCAGGAGCCAGAACAGTGGCGCGACGGCCAGCCAGCCGACGACCAGCGTTTGCCGGACGTTGCCGCGGAGCAGATGGCGGACGAAGCCGGCCACGCCGAGCACCCCGATGAAGACCGACAGGGCATCCGGAGCGCGGGCCATCCAGCGGGATGCGTCATTGATATTGCCCACCTGCGGCGGGGAATAGCTGGCGTTCTTGAGGATGTCGAACCCGCTGAACAGGCCATATTTGTTGTCCACATATTCCAGATTCGGCAGAAAGTATGCGATCGCCATCACCACGAGCGCGGGACCAAGCCATTTGGGCCGGAAATAGCCGAAGACAAAAAGCGGGAACAGCGCCAGGATGGCCATGTACGGCGTCAGTTGATGACTCGCGACAGTCACCGCATGCAGCAGGAGAAATGCCACCGTCGCAGGCATGACCATGGCGCGGCTGGGGTGGACCGCTTCAGCCTCCCGAGCGGCAGGAAGCCCCTTCCTGAACCGCCCCTGCAGCCCTTTCAGCCGGTCCTCCGCAAATGTGGCTATCCTGACCGGCGTGCTGCGGAGGAAGGTCAGGGCGATGAGGCACATCGTCAGGTAGAGGGTGTAGGAGAACGCCTGCGGTGAGTAGTAGTTCTGGTTCACCCAGTTGGTGAGGGCAAAGACCAAGGTCGCACTCCAGTAAATCCTCGGGTTGGCGCTCAGGGTCCGCGCGATGGCGAGGATGATGACGACGTCCAGCAGGGCGAACCCGAACTCTGCCAGCGCCGCGTAGTCCACGGCGTCGCGATAGCCGACGACCTCGCCGAGAAAGGCGCTGACCGCGAAGAACCCCGGCCACCGCTGGTAGATGTCGATCGAAGGGTCCACCTGGCCCGCCGCGCCGATGTAGTTCGTCACGGCGATGTGCTTGTAGGACCAGGGCAAGCGCGGGACGCTAACCACCATGGGGGCTGAGGCGTAGAGCATGGCGACGAGCCCGGTGAAGGAGGCTGCCAGGAAGGCGCTGGACGCCATCCTTCGCGCCGCGACGGCCCAGATGCAGAGCGCCACAACGGCGGCCACGGAGACGTACCAGATCATGGGGAACGTCGTCAGCAGCCCTCTGTCGCCGACAAGTTCTTCCCCCGTCATGGCCAGGGCCACGCCCCACACCACCATCGCGACACCGAGGATGGCCCACGGCGCGTAGGTCGTCAGGCTTCGGCCCCGCAAGGCGCTAGGGCTCCACAGGGCGCGCCAGTCCACCGGGCGCCTGTTGACCGGATGCCCGTAAATCGCGTGCCGGCCGGTCCGGGTCCCGGGCGGAAAGAGTGCGATCAGGGTCGACGCCACCACCAGGATGGCGGCCGTCACAGGACGGGGATGCCACACCTGGGCCCACGCCATAAGGAGAGCCGGAATCGTATAGATGGCGGCACTGATCACGACGGTCCAGACCACCCGTGCCGCCGGATCGCCGTCGGGAATCCGCCGTACCAGGACCCACCCGGGCAGCATCAGGCACCCGAAGATCGTGACCGGCGCGAGCACCGGGCCGCCCAGGTCGAACAGGATGAGGACGGCGAGGATGAGGCCGGCCAGAGCCAGTCCAAAGTCCAAAGGCCTACTTGCCCACAACGCCGCAACCGTTGGCTTCGGCGCTTTGGGGGCCGGTGTTTCGTCTTGGAGTAAGAGACTCATGTCGCTGATACTTCCTTGATCGATGTGCGGGGACTGTGCTCCCGGGAAGTCAACGTCCCCTTGCGAAGCGTTGTCCCAGGGACTGTGTGTGCCGTAGTTCGTGCCGGCGGCCGTAAGGTGTCTAGGTCCTTCCCGACCGGCGTTCCAGAAGGTAGTTCAGTGGTCCTCGCGCCACTGAGATGAGTTCGGTCCGCAGGGCCTTTGCGATGCGCGGGTCCCGCGGCGCCGGGGCCGCGGTCGTAGCCTCGGCCGCTTTTTGCCCCAGCGAATTGTTTCGTGCATTTCTCAGGAAGTGCAGCGCGCCTTGCGGGCTTCGGGCGATCGCCAGACGGGCCGTTTGCGGGTCCAGGAGTATCTTGGTCAGCCACGATCCGAGGCCCTTTCCGTACCCCCGGGCCTGAACGATCAGGTCCTCCAGCTCCGCCCGGTGGCGGTGCCAGACGATCGCGGAGGGCTGGACGACCAGCGAGTGCCCTCCGAGGATCACCCGGGTAAACATGTCGATGTCCTCGCCGCCGCACGTCCGCGTCCCGACACCGAGGGCGGGATCAAAGGCCCCCAGTGCCAGGGCAGTGCGGCGGTCCAGGGCAAAGTTCGCGCCGGTGCCGAAGGCACCCACGCAGAACGGGAATGTCGGCAGATCGGCCGGAGGATCCGCCATGGAAAAGACCTTCGGTGCGACGATCTTGGACCAGCTGACGCGTTCATCGAAGTAGCCCTGGGCGGCCGAGCGCAGTTCACCGGCCGGCACCAGTCCTGTCACGCAGGCAACATCGGGGGCCTGCTCAAAGCCGGCTGCGATCCCCCGCAGCCAGAACTCATCCACGACGACGTCGTCATCCGTGAACGCGACGATGTCGCCGCGCGCACGGCGCAGGCCGGCATTGCGTGCCTTTGACAAGCCCGGCCTGGGCTCGGAGATCAGGGTCAACCGGGGGTCGCTGAACTCATCACGGACCATGTCCCGGGTTTCAGCAGTGCTTGCCCCGTTGTCCACGACGATGACATCGAAGTTCGGATAGTCGAGTCGCAGGATCGCGAGGATGGCCCCACGCAGCAGCGACGCCCGATCCCGTGTGCACACAATCACGGTGATCGACGGCGTCGACGATGCCTGGGTTGCCACGGCCGCGGGCAGTGCCGCCGCTGCGGACTCAAGAACGCCGCAGTCAAGGATGCCCCCTGGAGCGTCGACGTCGATGAACCCGCGGACGGACGGTCCGCTGCGCACCAGCAGGCGCGCACGGTGATAGCCCATCGAGTCCTGGAGCCTCAGGTGCGTGTAACCGGCGAGGGAATCGAGATCGACTGCTCCCACCCACAGCGCTCCGGGCCAGTCGGGCACGACCTCGGTCCCCATCGAAGGTGCAATATCCAGGCCTGCGTCCTCAGGTGCCACCACTAACTCATTTCCAACTTCGATCACGTGGCTTCCCTCCGGGGAAGACTGCGATGGGGGACGGGTGCTGAACCGGTCAGGACTGATCCGGAGCCTTGGGCGAGCCGGCGGCCTCGGACGTATCCTGCTGCTGTAAAGGCCAGAACGGCGACGTAGGCCCCCGCCCGGCGCCAGCCCTCAGGGTCGGCACCCCTGCTCCAGTCCACCAGAGCTGAAAAGAACGCCCGCGGCAGGACGCTGCGCACGTAGCGCCGCTCGGGGCCCAGCGCCCTTTTGTGGCCCACTATGTGGCTGACCTGGGCTTTGGAAATACCCTCCGACCAGGAACGCTCCAGCATGTAGCGGAATGTTCCCCGCTGGACCGGAACGTGGTGCCGCACCAGGGCTGCCGGCTCGTACACGATGCGCGACCCGGGGGATCCAATGGCGGCCCGGATGCAGATTTCGGTTTCTTCGCATCCCAGCGGCTTCGTCCCCTGGCGGCCCAGGGAGAGGTTGAAGCCGCCCACCTGCTGGAGCACTTGTAGCCGGAAGGACATGTTGGCGCCGATGACATTCCGTACTTCGGAGGCCACCTTCGGCAGGCCCCGGTGGCTGCAGCCGACAATCCAGTCCAGCTCCGGGCCGAAGTGACCCGGACGGCCGCCTTGCCACACGGGTTCAACCTTGCCGCCGACTGCCAGGACATCGGAATCGTCGTAGAGGGCCGTGAGCTTTTCCAGCCAATCGGGAGCTGCGACGGCGTCGTCGTCCAGGAACGCCACAATGTCCGCCGTGGAAAGCCCAACACCGGTGTTGCGGGCTCCGGAGAGCCCCTGCAGCCCGGTGCTCTCCACCAGGGTGATGTCCTGAACGGCCGCAACCAGCCGCTTATAGAGGTCCTCGTTGTGGTCAACCACAACGATCACTTGCTTCGGCTGGAGCGTCTGGGCGTGGACCGAGTCAATAACGTCCATCAGCAGATCCCAGCGCTGCTCCGTATAGGAGCAGATGACCACCGAAGCGGAGGGCCGGAAATTGAAGTCGAGCACCTTAGGCTCCTTCCGCCACGGTGAGAACGCTTTGCGGATCCGTGGGTGTGCGGGCAAACCGGACATTCGGATAGGTGTATTTCACCCGCCGCAGGGCTTCAGGTCTTGCCCCCGCGGTTGGTGCTTCCCATGTCGTGCATTCCCGGGCCAGGGTGCGGAGGACCCGCCATCCGTCGCGGAAGGTCTGCAGGTTGGAAACGCCGGAGATGCGGTCGAGTTCGAAACTCGGCACCTCCGCGATGCGGAGACCTGCGCGGGCGGCCCTGACTATCAGTTCGGTCTCAATCTCAAAGCCGTCCGACTCCAGCTCGAGGACCTCGAGGCATTCCCGCCGGAGTGCGATATAGCCGTAGCAGAGGTCGGAATAGTTGCTCCTCAGCACCGTGTTCGCCAACCCTGTCAGCACGCGGTTGCCGGCGTTCCGCAACCAGGTCAGGTCCTCTGACCCGCCTCCGGTGACATAGCGCGAGCCCTTGACGAAGTCGTAATCATGCTGGAGGGGAGAAACGAACCAACCGATTTCCTGCGGATCCATGCTCCCGTCCGCGTCAAGCATGACAATGATGTCGCCCGACGCCGCCGCGAATCCGGCGCGGACAGCGATGCCCTTGCCCTTGCGCGGCTCGGCCACCACCACGACGTCGACCCTGAGCGCCCGTGCGACGTCGATGGTGTGGTCGTGCGAGCGACCGTCCACGATGACAACTTCATCCACATACGAAGGCATTCGCCGCAGTACCCAGGGCAAATTCATTTCTTCATTAAGCGTCGGAATTACAACGCTGACCGACGCCCTGGGTGACGCCGCATTATGCTCGGACGGCGAATCAGGGACTAAATTTGGAATAGACAAATGCCTCACCACTCCACGACATTTCCGGCGCCGGCGGCATAACCATCAGCGAATGAGAACCTAGAGGACGAATTCACTGGAATCCGTCGAAAATTGTGTACAACCCCCATGCCCCAGCTGCCACTGGATGGTGGCCCTACTCAGAGCCTAAAGTTCACCCAAAGTTGTGTCACGAGTGGCTATTACTTGGTTGTTTGTTCCGGCCCCTGCGCTACTCCCGCGCCTCTACTTGGGTCTTCGGAGCGGTCTACTCGGGAACCTCGAGTCATTCCGGAACGGTGTACTCGGTCAGCACCCAAACGGCCATTTTTCGTTGAGTTTCAGGCCTTTTGTCTTGATACTGGAACGGTACGCCGGCGCGGGGGAGAGGTCCAGAGCCAGCGTGCGCAGCAGGCACATCTGAGTTTCCAGATGTGGCTGGGGGGTCGGGGGGAACGGGATTGAGGGTGCGGTTCAACTGCCGCCCGGGGGGATATCGCGTATTCCATGTCAGTTCTTTCTCCGCCAGGAAAGACAGAAGAAAACTCAAAAAAAGAAAAGTACCCCTTTTCACTTCCGGAAAGAGTGGCTAGCATCACCCTCGTCGGGAAGCATCTGCAAAACTCACCATGGAAACGGCGATCAAACGCATGAAAGAATCGGCGATGAAGATGAAACGTACCGCAAGCTGGCTCAGTAAAGTCGTAGTAATAGCATTAGTTGCGGCCGGGGGGCTGCTGGGAATTTCAACCAGCGCTACCGCGGCCACGAACTACGGCTATCCGGGCAACAGCTACACGGGCGTGAGCAATCCGCCAACCTCGGACAAACCGCAGAGCAAGCTCTGGTGGCACGACGGATCCTGGTGGGCCGACATGTGGACCTCCGGCACCGGCTGGCAGATCTACCGGCTGGACGTCGCATCAAAGACCTGGGTCAGCACGGGCCTCACCAACGACACCCGCGCCAACACGCTGGCGGACGCCCTGTGGGACGGCACCCACCTCTACATCGCCTCACACGTCGTTACGGTCTCGGGGGACACAACGCCCAGGGCGTCGGTTTCGGGCCAGCCGGCCAAGCTGTACCGCTACAGCTATTCCGGGGGGACGTTCACCCTGGACAGCGGCTTCCCGACCACGATCATGAACAACAGCAGTGAATCCATGACGATCGACCAGGACAGCACCGGAGCCATCTGGGCCACCTGGACACAGGTGTCCGGCAGTTCGACCAGCGGCTTCACCAACACCGTCTACGTCAACCGCTCCGCACCCGGCGGAACCAGCTGGAACTCCCCGTTCGTCATCCCCGTCACCAACCCCAACCCCGCGCCGGATGACATTTCGGCGGTCGTGGCCTACGGCGGTAACAAAATCGGGGTCATGTGGAGCGACCAGCGCACCGGCGCCGTGCGCTGGGCAACCCGCACCGACGGGACCAGCCCCACGGCGACGTCATCCTGGAGAGTCCAGGACGCAATCAAGGGCAACAATCTCGCCGACGACCACCTCAACGTCAAGACGCTGCAGTCCGACAGCGCCGGCCGGGTGTTCGCCGCGATCAAGACCGGCCTGAACGAGGGCTCGACCAACCAGAGCCTGGCGCAGTTGGTGCTGCTGGTCTTCAAACCCGGAACGGGCTCCTTCTCGCAGTCAACGATCGCCACGGTCGGGGACTGCGTGTCCCGGCCGCAGATCGTCCTGGATACGCAGAACAACACGGTGCATGCCTTCCATACGGCGCCCGGCACCGATGTCAGCGGCTGCGCGTTCTCCGGCACCCCCGGCGCCATCTATGAGAAGACAGCGTCCATGGACAACCCGGTCTTCCCGTCCGGACGCGGCACGCCGATCATCCAGGACGGCGCGTCCGCGAACATGAACGACGTGACCACCAGCAAGCAGAGCGTCAACAGCACCACCGGCCTTGTCGTGCTGGCCAGCAACAACGTGACCAAGCGCTACTGGTTCTCCTACCGGACCCTGGGGGGCACACCTCCTCCGGCAGCGCCGGTGGCCTCGTTCACCGCGTCGCCGACATCCGGCACGGCACCCTTGAACGTGGCCTTCACGGACACGTCCACGGGGTCGCCGACCTCCTGGGCCTGGGCCTTCGGGGACGGCGGGACCTCCACCACCCGGAATCCGTCCTACACCTACTCCACCGCGGGCACCTTCACCGCGACGTTGACCGCCACCAATGCCGGCGGTTCGACGTCGGCCAGCCGGACGATCACAGTCAGCGGCGGCACCACACCGCCGCCGTCGACGTCGGGGATCACCCTCGGCGCGTCCACCACCACCAACAACACCACCGCCACCACGACCGTCACGCTGACCAAACCCGCCGGCACCGCGGCCGGTGACGTCCTGGTCGCCTCATTCACGGCGGACAAGAACCCCACCGCCACCACCCCCTCGGGCTGGACCCCGATTGTGAACACCCTCAATGTCGGCAGCGGTGCGCGGGTGTTCGCGTACTACCGGGTGGTGGGTGCCTCCGACCCGGGAACGTACAGCTGGACCCTCAACACCGCGGTGAAGTGGGGCGGCGGAGTCACCGCCTACAAGGGCGTGAACAACACGACGCCACTGGACAGCAGCGTTGCCACGGCGGCGAACACGAGCTACACGGCCAGCAGCATTGCGGGTCCCAGCGTCACCACGGCCAGCAACAATGCGATGCTGATCGGCGGCGTCGGCTTCGACAGCTCGACTCCGGGCGCCACCGCCCCGACCGGGTGGACCGAACGCTGGGAATCCGCTGACGGCCAGATCGCTGAACAGGCCGACCGGGTCCAGGCGACCGCGGGTGCCAGCGGCACGGCAACCTGGACCTTCAACACCGCCAAGGCCGTCGCCGTCTGGCGGACCGCACTGAAGCCGGGCAGCGGGGGCTCGACCACTCCCCCGCCCTCGCCGACGGCGCCGGTGGCCTCGTTCACCGCGTCGCCGACATCGGGTACGGCCCCGTTGAACGTGGCCTTCACGGACACGTCCACGGGTTCGCCGACCTCCTGGGCCTGGGCCTTCGGGGACGGCGGGACCTCCACCACCCAGAATCCGTCACACACGTACGCCACCGCGGGGACGTTCACCGCGACGCTGACCGCCACCAACGCCGGCGGTTCAACCTCGGCCAACCGGACCATCACGGTCAGCGGCGGCACCACACCGCCGCCGTCGACGTCGGGGATCACCCTCGGCGCCTCCACCACCACCAACAACCCGACGGCCACCACCACCGTCACTCTGACCAAACCCGCCGGCACGGCCGCCGGTGACGTCCTGGTCGCGTCCTTCACGGCGGACAAGAACCCGACGGTTTCCGCTGTTCCGTCGGGCTGGACAGCCATCGTCAACAACCTGTCCGTCGGCAGCGGCGCCCGGGTGTTCGCGTACTACCGGGTGGTGGGTGCCTCCGACCCGGGAACGTACGGCTGGACCCTCAGCACCACGGCCAAGTGGGGCGGCGGAATCACCGCCTACAAGGGCGTGAACAACACCACGCCGCTGGACAGCAGCGTTGTCACGGCCGCGGACACCACCTACCTGGCCAGCAGCATTGCAGCCCCCAGCGTCACCACGGCGAGCAACAATGCGATGCTGATCGGCGGCGTCGGCTTCGACAGCTCAACCCCGGGCGCCTCCGCCCCGACCGGCTGGACCGAACGCTGGGAATCCGCTGACGGGCAGATCGCCCAGCAAGCGGACCGGGTCCAGGCGACCGCCGGAGCCAGCGGCACAGCCACCTGGACCTTCAACGTCGCGAAGGCCGTCGCGGTCTGGCGGACGGCGCTGAAACCGGCCTAGAGGATCCATCGGGCAGCCCGCTGCCGCTCAGCAGGGGCAACGCGGGAGGACGACGGCGGGGAGCTCCCCGCCGCCGTCCTCTTGCGTGTGCCGGACTGGCTCAGACCGCGGACCACCCGCCGTCGGAGGCCAGGATGGCGCCGTTGATGTTCGTTCCGTCGTCGCTGAGCAGGAACGTGATCGAGGCCGCCAGCTGGGCCGCGGTGGCGGGGGCCGGGATGTTCGCCCCCATCAGCGGGCCGAGGCGCTCGGCGGCGAGCTGGGAACCCCACGTGGCCTCGATGTTGGTGATGGTGGCCCCGGGGGCCACGGCGTTGAAGCGAAGGCCCCTGGGTCCGTACATCACCGAGGAGTTCTTGGTGAGGCCGACGACGGCGTGCTTGGACGCGGTGTACGCGGCGCCAGCGGCGGAACCGCGGAGGCCGGCCTCCGAGGCGACGTTGACTACGGAGCCGGAACCCGCCTCGAGCATCAGCGGCACCACGGCGCGGGTCAGGCGCATCAGGGCGGTGACGTTGATCCTGAACACCCTGTCCCAGGTGTCGTCGTCGACCTCGTGGATCGGGGCGAAGTGGTCCATGATGCCGGCGACGTTCGCGAGCGCATCCACCCTGCCGTCCGCGGCGGCGACGACGGCGGCGATCGTGTCTTCGTCGGAGATGTCACCGGCCACGGGAACCACGTCCAGGCCGCTGTTCCCGGCAACCAGCGCGTCCAGCCGCTCGGGGCTGATGTCGGCGGCGATGACCCGGCCGCCTTCCTTGGCAACGCGCAGGGCCGTGGCCAGGCCGATGCCCGAACCGGCACCCGTGACGATAACGGTTTTGCCGGCGAAGCGGCCCGCCGTGATGGATTCCTGCCATGAAGCTTCGTTGCCCATGATGCCCTTCCGAACGTTTCCAGTGCTGACGCCTTCCACCTTATGACACCCTGTGTCATTATGAAAGGGTGAATACTGGTGGGATGCCCCAGCAAGACCCCAGACCCTCCGGCATACGCTCCGCCGGGCGTCCGGTGACCATCGATCCGGACGCCATCGCCAGCCTCGCGCTGCGGCTCTTCGCCGAGCACGGGTACGAACGGACCTCGATGGAGGACATCGCCCGCGGGGCCGGCATCGGGCGCAAGAGCCTGTACCGGTATTTCTCCAGCAAGGCCGACCTCATCTGGGGCGGCATGGAACCGGTGATCGCGGCCTCGGGGCTGGTCCTCGAGGTGGCCCGCGACGCTCGGGAAGACAGCGAGGACCTCCTGGCGGGGCTGCGCGCCGCGGCCGTCGCCGGAGTGGCGGTCATTCCCGATCTTTCGGTGTCGCGGGGGCGGCTGCGGCTGATCGCCGAGCATCCCGAGCTCGCCAGCCGGAGCTACGAGTCCCTGGCACCCCAGCGCGAGCGCGCCCGGCGGCACCTGATCGGCCTGGGCGTTCCCGAGGAAACAGCCGGCTACCTGAGCGCGGCCTATCTGGCCGCGACCTTCGAAGCGTGGATGCGGTGGGCTGCCGGCACGGACCCGGATCCGGTGCCGTATCTGCTGGCAGCCGTCGAGGTGCTGCGGGTGCCGGGGGCGTGAGCGGCTCCGCAGACCGACTCTTCCCGACTTACGGCCGCCGCGGTTTGACGTACGCACCCCCTGTTGTCCACAGTAAGTGCGTGCCTGCCAACGCTGAACGAAGTCTGCCGCGCCCCGTGCTGACGGTCGGTCGCTCCTGGCGGCGGCAGGCCGCGGCACTGACCGGCTTTCTCGCGGCGTCGTGGATCGTGTCGCTGCTGGGCTCTTTGCCGATCCGGCTGAACGCCGCTTGGTACGCCCTGGCCGATAAGGCACCATGGACACCGCCGGGGTGGATCTTCGGCTCCGTATGGCTCGTGCTCTACGCCGCCCTGGCCGTCGCCGCGTGGCTGGTATGGCGGCAGAGGCACCTCCCGCGCAGGGCTGCGTTCACGGTCTACGGCGCGCTCCTGATGCTGAACCTGGCGTGGCCGCTGATGTTCTTCGGCCTGTACCCGATGATGGGGGCCGCCGCCCTGTGGCTGGCGCTGCTCCTTATTGCCGCCCACGCCGTGGTGGCGACGCTGACCGTGCTGTTCTTCGGGCCCATCAGCAGGACTGCCGGGTTGCTGATGCTGCCCTACGTTTCGTGGCTCGTGTTCTCGGCGAGCCTGAACCTGCACGCCGCCGTGAACAACTGACAGGTGCCGGGCGGCGAGTGGGGAATTGTGCCGTGGGGTGGCATCCTGAGAGCATCATGACCGCACACGAAGAGCCACACGATTCCTCCCAGGCCTCCTCCGAGGCGCGGGGCCGCCGCGGGCTTTCGGCCTGGGCACTGGGCGGCGGGACCGAACCGGATGCCCGGTTCACGCTGGCCAACGAGCGCACGTTCCTGGCCTGGATCCGCACCTCCCTGGCGATGGTGGCCGGCGGCATCGCCGTCGAGGCCTTCACCTCGGAGCTCTTCGCCCCCGAATTCCGCAAGACCGTGGCCGTGCTCCTGCTCCTGCTGGGTCTGGTGACCGCGGGCGGCTCGTTCTTCCGCTGGCTCAATGTGGAACGGGCCATGCGGCACCAGGCTCCACTTCCGGTGCCCCTGATCGCGCCGATCCTGGCAGCCGGGGGCGCCATCGTCGCGGCCGTGCTGATCGTCTTCGTGATCGGACGGCCGGCCTAGCCGTGGCAAAGACCAGGGCCGCGGCGGTCCACAACGACCCCGGGCTCCAGCCCGAACGCACGGACCTCGCCTGGCGCCGGACCGCCCTGACGCTGATCACGGCGGCCTGTATCTTCCTGCGCTGGATGCCCCACTACGGCTGGTTTGTCGGCACCTTGGTGGCGGGTTCACTGCTGGTCGCCCTCGGGATCGCCCTCACCCAGCGGCGCCGCTACCACCGCGCCGCCAGCGGCATCGGCGGCGCGGCCATGACCGCGAACATCCGGGCGACGGCGGCCATCGCCGGTAGCGTCGTGGTGCTGGCCGGACTGGGCATCTACACGGTGCTGCTCCTGCCGCTGCAGCGCTAGCGCAGCGGCGGGGCAGGAGCGGAGGTCAGCCCGGAATGACAGGTGGATATCGTCGGTGCGTTGTCCGGCTCCGGCAGCTGACGCGAACCAAGTAATCCGAGGGGCCGCTCCGAGAGCAGGACGCCAAATAGACAAGTGGCCGGTACTGCTGACCTGCCGCAGAAGGGCTTATAACGTGAACCGAGAGACGCGGATCAAGCTGCCTGCCGAATTCGTTATGGAGGGACAACGTGCAACCAGCCCTCGCAGCGTCCGGTGCCACGGGGTGGGCACCGCACGACAGAGGACCACAGCATCGGCAGCATACTGGCCCTGCCCCGGGGCGTCGTTCTCCCACGAGGGGCCACTCAACGCACTGGCTGTGCTGCCTGCTCATCCTGACCGGGTTGTCAGGGAGCGCAACTCAGGTTGCATTCCCCATTGCGCGGCCACCTGCTGACGCTGGAAACACGGCACCAGAATCTGCCGCCGTCGATCCAGCGGCCTCCAGCGCCTTCGGAGCTGACATGCCGGTAGAGCCGCCACCTTCCGATGGCGGGGCCGGCATCCCAACGGAAGCGCCTCCTCCTGACAATGGTGCAGACACCTCCGCCGAAGCAGAAACCGGCAATCCCGCTGGCGCTGATCTGCTGACAGTCGCACCGGTCCTGGACACAACGCATCGGGTTCCGCTCGGCGTTGGCGGCCCGTGGAATCTGGTCTTCGACGACGAGTTCGACACCCTGGACACAACATTCTGGACTCCCTACTGGTTCAATGACTGCAACCCCAAATCGGTGATGAACAACGTCAAGACCTGTTCGAGCAACGTACAGGTTGTCAACGGCGAAGCAGTTCTCCAGCTCACCGACTCCGAGTCCGGCGCACTCCTCTCCACCAATCCCAAAGACGGCGTACCCGGCCACTCGGGCTTCGAGTTCACCAGCGGCTTCGTCGAAGCGCGGATCTACTTCCCTGGAACCTGCAGCAGCAGGATCCCCAACTGGCCGGCGTGGTGGACAGTGGGGCAGCGGTTTCCCCAAACCGGAGAAATCGACATAGCGGAGGCCCTCGCCGGTGATATGTGGAGCGTCTATCACTCGGCGGAGGGTTCGAAAAAGCGGCTGAACTCCGACTGCTTGGCCGGGGCATACCACACGTACGGTTTACACCGGAAGGCCGGAGCCAACGACATCTACTATGACGGCCGGCGCGTTCACTCCTATGCCACGAGCGACGGCAACAGCCCCCACTATCTACTCCTCAATGTGGGCGTTGCGGAGGGTTCGCAGATGTTCGGCAAGCGGGGCAGCATGAGGGTGGACTACGTGCGGGCGTGGCAGTAGCCGGTCCCGGCATAGCGGCGGGGCGTCGGCGGCGGCCCGGTACGTGAGCTCATGAGCGCAGCGACAAACGAGCCAGATAACTCTGTGAGCCCCCCATCGACTGCTCCACAACGGCCGTTTTGGGGGTTCAAAAGGGCCGCTGTGGAGCAGTCGATGGGTGCGATGGGTGGGATGGGTGGGGGCGGGGTCAGGCGGCGGTGACCTTCAGGAGCAGGGCGTGCTCCGGGTTGAGGCCGGGCATCGGCAGGCCCACCTCGGCCAGGAACCGGCCGCTGGCCGTGGCTCCGGATTCCAGCCACGCCGGCGGCTGGACCTGGGTGAACGTGTGGGCGTAGTCGGCGTCGCCCGGGGCGGGGAAGACCGCCTCCACCCGGTAGGCCGCATCGGCGGCGAGGCCCGGGATCGCGATCCGGCCGGGCTGCTCGGCGGCTGAGGTCCGGGTGCTGACCAGGGTGAACAGCGCCGCCGTCGAGCCCGCCACGGCGGGCCCGCCGTCGCCAGCCACCACACCGTGCAGCATCAGGGACGCGTCGGCCAGGTCCGCGCGGACCATCCGGCCGGAGTGGATGAGGCCGCGGTGCTCCTTGTAGAGGCCGATGAAGCGCTTGAGCTCCGCACGCTCCGCCCCCTGGACCTGCCGGACGTCCCATTCCATCCCGAAGTGCCCGAACAGGGCGGTGAGGGCGCGGAACGAGAGGTCGTGCGTGCGGGCCGTGGTGTGCGAGGTGGTGGGGCCGACGTGGCCGCCGACGAGCTCCGGCGGGACCACCAGGCCGGTCCAGCGCTGGATGGTCTGCCGTTCAAGGGCGTCGTTGCAGTCCGAGGCCCAGATCCGGTCGGTCCGCTCCAGGATGCCGAGGTCCACGCGGGCCCCGCCGGAGGAGCAGCTTTCAATCTCGACGCCGGGGTGCGCGGCCTTGAGCGCGTCGAAGAGCCGGTAGGCGGCGAGGGTCTGTTCGTGCACCGAGGCGCGGCCGGCGTGGCCGTGCTCCAGCTGGTCCCGGTTCTGGTCCCACTTGAGATAGCTGATGTTGTTCTCGCGCAGCAGCGCATCCACGCGGTCGTAGATGTACTGCCAGGCGTCCGGGTTGACCAGGTCGATGACGTGCTGGTGGCGCCACTCCAGCGGCAGCCGCCCGCCGTCCTTGTAACTCTGCACCGAGGGGCCGACAATCCACTCCGGGTGGGCCCGGACGACGTCGGAGTCCAGGTTGACCATTTCCGGCTCCACCCACAGCCCGAATTCCATCCCGCGGGAGGTGACGGCGTCGATCAGCGGGGTGAGCCCGGCCGGCCAGAGGGTCTCGTCGACGTACCAGTCGCCGAGCCCGGCGGTGTCGTCTCGGCGGCCACGGAACCAGCCGTCGTCGAGCACGAACCGCTCGACGCCGAGCTCCGCGGCGGAGCCCGCGAGCTCGATCAGGGTGGTGAGGTCGTGGTCGAAGTACACGGCCTCCCAGGTGTTCAGCACCACCGGGCGCGGCTTCCCGGCGCCGGCGCGGTGTCCGGCAGCGGCCGCGGAGGGCAGCACGTGGTGCGGCCGGTTCCGGAACCAGGCGTAGAAGGCCTCGCTGATGCCGTCCAGGCCGCGGTCCGAGTAGGCGGCGAACAGCGCGGGCGTCGTGTAGCTGCCGCCGGGGCCCAGGATGACCTCGGCCGCTCCGAGCAGTTCGGAGCCGCCGATCATGGTCCGCCCGTCCCCGATCGTGTCGGCGAACTGTTCGTGGTTGCCGCTCCAGGCGAGGTGGGTGGCCCAGACCCTGCCGTGGCGGTTGCCGAAGCCGGCGGTTCCGGCGGCGAAGAGTAGCGAGGAATCGTGGCCGGTGCGGCCGTGCCGGCCGGTTCGCACCCAGGTGCCCTGCTCAATGGCGCGGCGCTGCGGGTGGCGTTCCCGGCACCAGCGCCCGGTCAGGTCCAGGAGTTCGACGGCGTCCGGCGCCACCGGGAGGACCGTGGCCAGTTCGTCGAGCTGGTACGGCGAGGTGCCGGTGTTGGTGACGGTGTGGCGCAGTTCCAGCAGGCCGCCGTCGTGCAGGGTGAGGACGGACGCGACGCGGATCCCGGCGTCGGCGTCGGCCTGGATGATGACGACGGCGCCGGCGCCGTCCGGGGTTACCTCCGCCACCCGGAGGCGGGCGGAGAAGTCGTAGCCGGGAACGCCGTCGGCGATCCGGTGCCCGCGCAGGGCGGGGCGGCCGCGCCAGCTGGAGGAGGCCTGCGGGAGGAGCCCGGCGGGGACGGCGGCGTCGACCGCCGAGTTGGAAACGGAGGCACCGAGGACGGCCAGGTCGGGCAGGGAGTCGCCCAGGTCGGCACCCCAGTGGATGACCTCGGCCTCCCCGCTGTCGAAGCTGATCACCAGGCTGGTGCTGGCGGAGCGGAGGTACAGGGGTTCCATGGCGGGTCTCTTTCGGTGGTTCGGGGCGCGTCCGGGACGCGGGGCAAGTGCTGGGGGTTCAAAAGGGGTGGTGCAAAAGGGAAAGACCGGATGCCGCCGCCGCGAGGAGGTGGCGGCGGCATCCGGGGCGGGTGGGCCCTACTTGAAGAGGGCGTTGACCTGGTTGTTGGCTTCCGTGAGGGAGCTGGCCGGCTTCTTGCCGGCGAGGACGGCGTCCATGGCCGGCTTCATGATGCCGTCCACCTTGGCTGCCTTGTCCGCGATCGGGAAGAGGAACGTGGTGCCGTCCTTGATGTGGGTGGTGAAGGCGGAAACGTCGGTGCCCTTGGCGGCGAAGGCCTTGGCGGCGATCTCGGAGGAGCTGGTGATGGCCGGGAAGACCACGGCCTTACCGGCGACGACGTCCTGGCAGGCGGTGGAGCCGAGGTATTCGACCCACTTCACCGCGCCGGCCGGGTTCTTGGTGCCGGCCCAGACGGAGTCGGCCAGGCCGTTGAACATGCTGGCGCGCTTGCCTTCGGGCCCCTTGGGGGTGGGTGCGAATGCGGTTTCCACGCCCTTGTAGCTCTGGTACTGGCCGATCAGCCAGTCGCCGGTGGTGTTGATCGCGGCCTTGCCGGCGCCGAAGTTGTCCGCGAGGCTGGCGCCGACGGTGGTTTCCAGCTTGGGCATGTAGCCCTTCTCGATCAGGCCGGCCCACCAGGCGATGGTCTCCTGGAAGCGGGGGTCGTCGTAGTTGAACTCGGTGCCCCACGGGTTCTTGTCGGTGTGGGTCCAGCCGGTGGTCGCGGTCAGGAAGCTCCACTCGGTCTGGCCCTGGCCGGAGCCGCCGCCGGCGAGGCCGAGGCCGTAGACCGCGACGTTGTTCTTGTCGAAGCCGGCCTCGTCGCCGCGCACGCCGTTCTTGTCCACGGTCAGGTGCGCGATCGCCTTCTCGTAGCTGCCGCCGTCCTGCGGGTTCCAGTCCAGGTTGGCCATCTGCTCGGCGCTGAGGCCGGCGGTGTCGGCCATGGCCTTGTTGTAGAACAGGCCTACGGTGTCCCAGTCCTTGGGCAGGCCGTAGCGTTTGCCGTCCTGGCCGACCCACAGCTCGGGCAGGCCCTTGGTGTAGTTCTCCAGCTTGATGCCGTCCTTCGCGACGGCGTCGTCCAGGGAGAGCAGCTGCTTCTTCGCGGCGTACTCGGGGTACTTGGAGAGGTGGTTCGTGAAGACGTCCGGGGCCGTGCCGGCGACGAAGCCGTTGGTGAGGGTGGTCCAGTAGTCGTCCCAGCCGCGCTGGGTGATCTTGACCGTGATGTCCGGGTTGGCCTTGGTGAAATCGTCCGCGCACTGCTGGTAGGCGGGGAGCTGGTTGGCGTCCCAGAGCCAGTAGTTGATTTCACCCTTGGCCTCGGCCGAGGGTGCGGAACCGCCGCAGGCGGACAGGGAGAGGGCGATGGCTGCGGCGGCAGCGACGGCGCCGAGGGTCTTCTTCATGGTGAACCTTTCAGGGATGTGCACAGTGGTGGGGAGGTGCGTGGGGCAGGGGGTTTTGTGGGTTCGGGGGTGCGGGGGTTACTTGATGCCGGAGAAGCCGATGGAGTTGACCACCCGCTTGCCGAAGGCGATGAAGAGCAGGAGCACCGGCAGCGCGGCGATCAGCGTCGCGGCCATCAGGCCGGACCAGTCGGGGGCGCCCTGCGGGGACTGGGATTTGAAGACGCCCAGGCCCACGGTGAGGACGCGGACGCTTTCGTTCTGGCCCACCAGCAGCGGCCAGAAGTATTCGTTCCACTGGCCGATGAAGGTCAGCAGGGCCAGGGTCGCCAGCGGGGCGGCGGCGTTGGGCAACACGATCTGGAAGAAGATCCGGACGTGCTTGGCGCCGTCGAGCATGGCCGCTTCCTCCACCTCGCGGGACATGGAGAGGAAGAACTGGCGCAGGAAGAAGATGGCGAAGGGGGTCATGAACAGGAACGGCAGGGCCAGGCCGGCGAAGGTGTTGAGCAGGCCGAGGTTCTTGATCATGAGGAAGTTGGGCAGTGCGGTGAAGATCGGCGGGACCATCATGGTGGCGAGGAACAGTCCGAAGACCACGTTGCGGCCGGGCCAGCGGAGCCGGGAGAAGGCGTAGGCGGCCATCGCGCTGAAGAACACCTGCCCGGCGGTGGTGACGGTGGCGAAGATGACGGAGTTCCGCAGGTACAGCCAGAAGTTGATGGCGGCGCCGGAGCCGCCTTCGGCGATGGCCTCCTCCGCGGTCTGCAGGCCGAGGACCCGCTTGAAGGCGCCAAGGCTGAAGTCCGCCGGCAGCAGGTTGCTGGCGTTGGAGGCGAGCGATGCATTGCTGGAAAGCGCGGTGCGGAGCATCCAGAGGAACGGTGCCACCGTCACGACGACGGCGACGGCGACGAGGGTCCAGGCGGCGGCACGGCGCCAGTTGAAGGGCTTCTTGCCGGCGGGCCGGAGGCCGGGCTTGCTGGAGGGCGTCTTGCGGGAGAGTGCTGAGGTTGTCATGGCGTGGTTTCCTTAGTCCAGATCCGATTCGTTGCCCTTGAGGAACTTCATCTGGATGAAGGCCACGAGGGCGAGAATGACGAAGAGAATGACGGACAGGGCCGAGGCGTAGCCGAAATCGGATTCACCGAAGGCCTTCTGGTAGATGTACATCTGGATGACGCGGGAGGCGTTGATGGGGCCGCCGCCGGTGGTGACGGCCACGGTGTCGAAGACCTGGAAGGACCCGATCACGGTAACCACCAGGACCAGCACCAGCACGGGGCGCAGGAGCGGCATGGTGATGCTCCAGAAGGTCCGGGTGGGCGAGGCGCCGTCCAGGGAGGCGACCTCATAGACGTGGTTGGGGATGGACTGCAGCCCGGCGAAGATCAGCAGCGCGGTGTAGCCCATGTGCCGCCAGACGTTGACGCCGGCGATGGTGGGGATGGCCCACTGCTCGCTGCCGAAGAAGGCGATGCGGGGCAGGCCGAACCAGTTGATGATCTCGTTGACGATGCCGATCTGGTAGTCCAGCATCCAGAACCACAGCAGCGCGACGATCACGTTGGCGACCAGGAACGGCAGCAGCAGGGCGCCGCGGATGAGCGTGGATTTCGCCACCCGGTGCATCAGGAGCGCCAGTCCGAGGGCGATGACGGTCTGGAATCCGATGTTCAGGCCGACGTACTGGAGCGTGACGGCCATGGCGTTCCAGAACAGCTCGTCGGCGAAGATCGCGGTGTAGTTCTTCGTGCCGATCCAGGTGGGATCCCCCAGGACGCTGTACTCGGTGAAGCTGAGGTAGACGCCGCGGATCGTGGGGACCAGGTAGAAGGCAACGAAGCCGATCATGGCCGGGAGGATGAACAGCAGCGCGATCCGCAGGTCGCCGAGGCGGCGGCCCCGGCCGGGCCGGGAAGCCTTGCCGCGGTGCGAGGGCTTGGATCCGCCAGCCACGGGATCCGGAAGTTTGGTGATGGTAGTCATCGTTGACTCTTCCTGGTGGTGTGATGTGGGTAACAACTGGAATTGAATCTACACGAGTAGATTTGAGCTGGCAAGCAATATTTACCGTAAATGTTTGGTTTTTCTTGTACCCGCCGGTAACCGTTGACTCGAGTAGATTGGCGTGCGACACTGTCGGAAACGTGCATATCGAGAGGTTCCCCTTGAGCGATCGGCCCTGTGACTAGCATGGAAGCCATGACGACACCGGTAGTGCCCAACCACCGCAGCCCGGTGACCCGCAAGGACGTGGCACGCTATGCCGGCGTCAGCACCGCCGTCGTGAGCTATGTGGTGAACGGCGGACCGAAAAAGGTGGCGCCGGGCACCGAGGCGAAGGTGCAGGATGCCATCCGGATCCTCGGCTACCGGCCCAATGCGGCCGCGCGGGCGCTGAAACTGGGCTCCAGCGAGACCATCGGCCTGGTCATCCCGGACAACACCAACCCGTTCTTCTCGCTGCTGGCCCACGCCGTGGAGGACGCCGCCGCCGAGCTAGGCTACGCGCTGCTGCTGACTAACTCCGACGGCAACCTGACGAAGGAGCGCCGCAACATCCGCAACCTCGCCTCGCGCCAGGTCGACGGTGTGGTGCTCGCCAGCGTGCTCTTCGAACCGGACCTCGAGGCTCTCGAATCGGCCGACATCCCCGCGGTGCTCCTGAACCACGGCCGCCAGGCGCCCGGCTTCAACAGCGTGGGCGTCGATCTCGCCGCCGGCGCCCGGATGGCCGTGGAGCACCTGATCGGGCACGGGCACTCGAACATCGCCCTCGCCATGGGCACCAATACCGCAGGAGACTACGACCTCCGCGAGGAGGGCTGGCTGCAGGCGCTGGCCGCGGCCGGGCTGCCGGAAGGCCCCATCGTCCGCGGTCCGTTCAGCCGGGAGGGCGGCTACGCCGTCGGCCGCAGGCTGCTCGCCGCGGCGAACCGGCCCACCGCCGTCTTCGCCAGCTCCGACATGCAGGCAATCGGCATCCTGCGCGCCATCCACGAAGCCGGGCTCACGGTGCCCGGCGATATCGCCCTGACCTCCTTCGACGGCTCGGCCGAGGCCGAATACAGCTGGCCCGCCCTCACCACCGTGGAACAGCCGGTCCGGGTGATGGCGGAAGCGGCCGTCGAGGCCCTGGTGGGCGCCAGCCGGGGCCAGCCGTCCGGGCACCGCACGTTCCCGACCAAGCTGCGGATCAGGCAGTCCTGCGGCTGCGCCGCGACGGCCTAGCCCCCATCGACTGCTCCGCAACCGCCGTTTTGAGGGGTCAAAAGGGCGGTTGCGGAGCAATGGACGTCATGAGGAGCAATGGACGTCAGGAGAGGCGCTCGGCGCCGGCGGCCGGGGTGACGGTGAAGATGTCCGGTGCCGTGAACCCGGCCTCCGCGAAGGCGCGGACGACGGCGTCGCGCACCCGTTGCTCGTCCCGCACCGGGGTCAGGGCGATGGCCGAGCCGCCGAAGCCGCCGCCGGTCATCCGGGCGCCGATGGCGCCGTGGCCGCGGGCGGTGTCCACGGCCAGGTCCAGCTCGGGGCAGGAAATCTCAAAGTCGTCGCGCATGGAGGCGTGGCTGGCATCGAGCAGGGGCCCGATGCGGGCCGGGCCGTGGGACCGGAGCGTGTCCACCGCCTGCAGCACCCGGTCGTTTTCGGTGATGACATGCCGGACCCGCCGGAAGGTCACCGGGTCGAGCCGCCCGCCGGCCGCCTCGAGGTCCGCGACGGCGACATCCCGCAGCGCCGCGACGCCGAGGACCCCGGCGCCGAGCTCGCAGGATGCGCGGCGGGAGGCATAGCCGCCGTCGGCGTGGGAGTGCGAGACCTTGGTGTCGATGACCAGCAGCACGAGTCCGGCCTCCCGCGCCTGGAACGGCACTAGCTGCGCGGACTGGTCCCGGCAGTCGAGGAAGACGGCGTGCCCGCCGGCCCCGCGCAGCGAGGCCGACTGGTCCATGATGCCGGTCGGTGCGCCGACGAAGGCGTTTTCCGCGTGCTGGGTGAGCGTGACCATCTCCTCGGCGGTCAGTCCGGCGCCGGTGAGCTCGTTGAGGGCTGTCACGACGGCGCATTCGATGGCGTGCGAGGAGGACAGCCCCGCGCCGAGCGGGACGTCGGAGTCGAGGAGGAGATCGAAGCCGGGGACCTTGATGCCGCGCTGCTGCAGCGCCCAGACCACACCCAGCGGGTATTTGGCCCAGCCGGTGACGGCGCCGGGGACCAGCGCGCCGGTGTCGGCCGCCACGATGCCCTCGCCGCCGGCGGTGGAGAGCAGCCGGATGGTGGAGTCCCCGCGGGGCCGGACCGCCGTCGTCGCCCGCTTGTCGATGGCGAAGGGCAGGACGAAGCCCTCGTTGTAGTCGGTGTGCTCGCCGATCAGGTTCACCCGGCCGGGGGCGGCCCAGACGCCGGCCGGGGCCGCGCCGAACGTGGCCTCGAAGCGGCTGGCCAGGTCCACCAGGCCGCCGGCCCCGGCGTCGGTGCGGGTGCCGGGGTTCATGCGGGGGCGCCTTCCGGAGTCAGGGCGGCGCGGGTGCCGGCGCCGGCCGGTGCACTGGCGCGGTCGTTGGCGCCTGCACCGGCCACTTCGCGCAGCCGGGCGGCGACGGATTCGGGGGTGGTGTCGTTGATGAACGCGCCCATGGCCGCCTCGGAGCCGGCCAGGTATTTGAGCTTGTCCGCGGCGCGGCGGGGTGAGGTCAGCTGCAGGTGCAGGTGGCCAGCCCGGCGCAGGGCCGGCTCCAGCGGTGCCTGGTGCCAGGCCGCGATGTAGGGGGTCGGCGTCGGGTACAGGGCGTCGAAGCGCTTCAGCAGTTCCGGGTAGAGCTGCGCCAGTTCGTCGCGCTCGGCCCCGTCCAGGGCGGCGAGGTCCGGGACCTGGCGGTGCGGGACGAGGTGGACTTCCAGCGGCCAGCGGGACGCGAAGGGGACGTAGGCGCTGAAGTGTTCGCCCTCGAGCACCATGCGGCTGCCGTCGCCGCGCTCGGCCCGGAGCAGGGAGGACGTCAGGCTCGCCGTGCCGTCCGAGGTCTCGAAATAGTCGCCGGCCGCGGCGGCCAGGACCGCGGCGCGGGGCGTGACGTACGGGTAGGCGTAGATCTGGCCGTGCGGGTGGTGCAGGGTGACGCCGATGTCCGCGCCCCGGTTTTCGAACGGGAAGACCTGCTGGATGCCGGGCAGCGCGCTGAGCGCCTCCGTGCGGTGGGCCCAGGCGTCGATCACCGTGCGGGTGCGGCGCCAGCCCAGTTCGGCGAAGGATCCGGTGTGCTGCGGGGTGAAGGCGACCACCTCGCAGCGGCCGACGGCGGGCGCGGTGGTTCCCCAGGCCGGCGCCGCGGGGACCGCGTGCGTGTCCGGGCCGAGGGAAGGGAAGCGGTTCTCGAAGACGGCGACGTCGTAGTCCGGCGCCGGGATCTCGGTCTCGTTGGCCGGCGTCGTCGGGCAGATCGGGCACTGGTCCGCCGGCGGCAGATGGGTCCGGGACTGCCGGTGCGCCGCGACAGCCACCCATTCGCGGCTGAGCGCATCGAAGCGCAGCTGGCCCGGTTCCGGGCGGGCGGGCAGCTCGCGGTGGTCCACGAGGGATGCGGCGGGCCGCTCGGCGGAGCCGGCGTCGTCAAAGTAGAGGATCTCGCGGCCGTCGGCCAGCCGGGTCATCGTGGTTCGCGTCATGCTTACATTTGTACACGACAAAACATTTTCAAACAATAGAGAACAAAATGAAGCAGAAAGTGTGGGCTTTTGGCGTGCGTGGAAGTTAGGATGTGGAGGAGGAAGCCTGCGCAGCCGCCGCCGTCCACTTCCCCGTTTTCCCCTGCCTGGCACACCCCGAAGGATGCAGAATGCTAGCCGCAGCCCGCCACTCCGCCATCATCGCGGAGGTCCAGCGCGAGCGGATTGTCCGCGTCGCGGATCTCGCACAGCTGCTGGGTGTGTCCCTCATGACCGTCCGGCGGGATATCGAGGCGCTGGATGCGGCGGGTGCCGTGGAGAAGATCCACGGCGGCGCCAAGCTGCCCGGCGGCGTGAGCACGCACGAGCCCGGCTTTGAGCTGAAGGTGACCCAGCTGCAGGACGAGAAGATGGCGATCGCCCACGAGGCCGCCGCCCAGGTGCGCGAGGGCATGGCGGTGGGACTCAGCGCGGGCACCACCACCTGGGCGCTGGCGCAGCTGCTGTCCGCCGGGCCCCGGATCACCGTGGTGACCAACTCGGTGCGCGTTGCCGACGTCTTCCACCAGAGCTCGTCCCCGTCCACCGTGATCCTGACCGGCGGCGAGCGCACGCCCTCGGATGCCCTGGTGGGTCCGCTGGCCACCGCTGCCCTGAAACAGCTGCACCTGGACGTCCTGTTCCTGGGCGTCCACGGCGTCGATGCCGACGCGGGGTTCACCACCCCCAACGTGCTGGAGGCCGAGACGGACCGCGCCTTCGTGGCCGCCGCCCGCCGGGTGGTGGTGCTGGCCGACCACACGAAGTGGGGCACCTTTGGCATCAGCACCATCGCCGGCCTGGAGGAGGCGGATGAGCTCATCAGCGACGAGGGCCTGCCCGGCGAGGCCCGGCGGATCCTGGGTGAGCGGGTGGGCCGGCTGCGGCTGGCGGGCGGCGGGGCCCGGGGCGATTCAAAGCAGCCGGGCCGTTAGGACTGAACCGGGCCACCGACTAGGCTGGCAGCATGACGTTGGGGGACGCTATGAACAAACCGCTGCCCGAGGCACCTAAGCCCGATCACCAGGCCGCGAAGCCGCCCTCCGGCGCCGGCCGCACAGCAGCAGCGGTACTGAACCCGCTGGTGCTGCACACCCTGATCGAACACGTGGGGAGTACTGCCGCCGCCAGGTTCGCGCGTGATTTCCTCAACCTGCTCGAGCGCCGCCTCACCCAGGTGGACGCAGCGCTGGCACTGGCAGACCCGGTGTCCGCCCTGGACGCCGTCCTGAACCTCAAGGCAAGCTCGGCCATGCTCGGAGCGGAGCAGGTGACCCTCTATTGCGAAGGTCTTGAAGTGGAACTCCGCGGACACCGGATTCCCCGTGCCGGCGCACTCCCCCGGCTCGCAGCCGATTTCACCTCGGCCCTGGCGGGCGCCGTCGCAGCCGCTTTTCCCGATGACGCCAAGAGCCCGGCGCCTGCCCCCTGAGCCGGACTGAGGCGCCGCCCGCAGCTCTGGCCTCTTGCCTGCGGCAGTGCCAGTATGTTGGGCATCAGGCTCAAGGAAGGAGCCCCGCCTCGCCTCCCGGTTGCCCTATCACTCCTGGTTGCTAAAACCCGCGGATGGGCACCAAAAGTGATAGGGCATCAGGCCCAAGGGAGGCGCCCCGGCTCCGGGCCGAAGGAGGCACTGTCATGACCTACATCAACAACCTCGGCGATGTGGGACCAGGCGACGTCGCCCTGGCCGGCGGCAAGGGGGTCGGACTGGGCGGGCTCATCCAGGCCGGGCTGCCGGTCCCGCCAGGGTTCGTGCTGACCACCGCAGCCTACGCGGACTTTGTGGAAGCCAATCACCTCGGGGCCGGCATCCAGGAGCTGGCCGCGCTGTCACCGGACGCGGCACCGCAGGACTACGAGGAGGCCGCGACGCGGATCCGCGCCCTCTTCGCCGGCGGAACCATGCCGGCCGCCATCGCGGCGGAACTCGGCACCGCCTACGGGCTGCTCGGCCACGGGGATCCAGCCGTGGCGGTCCGCTCCTCCGCCACGGCCGAGGACCTCCCCTCGGCCAGCTTCGCCGGGCAACAGGAAACCTACCTCAACGTCGCCGGGATGGAGGCCCTGGCCGCGGCCGTGACAGAGTGCTGGGCCTCGCTGTGGACGGCGCGTGCCATGGCCTACCGGGCCCGTGAAGGCATCGGGCCCGGCACGGTCCGCCTCGCCGTCGTGGTCCAGCGGATGATCGGGGCCGAGGCGGCCGGGGTGATGTTCACCGCCAACCCGGCCAACGGGCGCCGCGACCAGCTCGTGATCAGTGCCGCGTGGGGCCTGGGCGAGTCCGTGGTCAGCGGAACGGTCAGCACGGATGACGTCGTCGTCGAAGCCGGGACGGGGCGGGTGATCTCCCGCCGGACAGCGGACAAGCAGGTCATGACGGTCTACGCGGAGCACGGCACGCGGGAGGAGCCGGTGCCGGCGGAGCGCCGCCCTCAGCCCGTGTTGGACGACGGTGCGGCCGCGGAGCTGGCCGGCTATGGAACCCGGATCATGGAGCATTTCGGGGTGCCGCAGGACATCGAATGGGCCGGGCCGGCGGGGAGTTCTTCATCCTGCAGTCCCGGCCCATCACCGCCCTGCCGGAACCGGCGGCCGACACCCCGGATACGTGGCCGGTGCCCTACCCGAAGGGGCTCTACTTCCGGGCGAGCATCGTGGAACAGCTGCCCGATCCGCTCTCGCCGCTGTTCGCCGACCTGATCGACGGCTCGGTGTCACGGTCCCTGCGGGCGCTGCTGGCCGGGGCCGTCGGCAAGAACATCCTCGGCGCGGAGGACGTTGGGCTGCCCACGATCAACGGCTACGCCTATTACTACTACCGCACCTCGGCGATGTGGCGGGTGACGGCCAAAACGGTGACCGCGGCACGGGCCCTGATCCGCGGCAAGGCGCACATGGGAGTGGCCGGGTGGCGGGAATTCTCGCATCCCCGCTACGAGCGGGTGATCCAGGACTGGTCGGCGACACCCGTCGGGGAGCTCTCCGGCGAGGAACTGCTGGCGGGTGTGCAGGCGCTGCTGGACGCCGGCGCCGTCTACTACACGGCCGTGCAGTCCATCATTCCGGTCGCCGCCACCAGCGAAATGTCCTTCCGGGCGTATTACGACAAGTTGGTGCGGCGCGACGGGGATCCCCCCGCCCAGACATTCCTGCTCGGCTACGACAGCGAACCCATCCGGGCGGAAAAGTCGCTGTACGACCTGGCAGCCTGGGCCCGGGGCGTGCCGGGACTGGCCACGGCAATCCTTGATGCGCCGACGACGGCACTGGCCGAGGCGCAGCGCACCGGGAACGCGCCCGCCGGCGTCGACCCGGCACTCTGGCAGCAGTGGCATCCCCGCTTCCAGGACCACCTCGGGCGGTTCGGCCATGCGGTCTACAACCTGGACTTCGTCACCCCGGTGCCGGCCGACGATCCCGCGCCGCTGCTGGAAACGGTGAAGTTTTACCTCCGGGGACAGGGCAGCGACCCGCATGAGCGTCAGCGCCTGTCGGCCGCCCGCCGGGAGGATCTGACCAGCCGGGCAGTCGAACGGCTCGGGCCGCGCCGCCGGGCTCTGTTCCTCCGGCTGCTGCGCTGGGCACAAAACGCCAACCCGATCCGCGAGGACGCCCTGGCCGACGTCGGCCTGGCCTGGCCGCTGCTGCGGCGGATGCTGTTCGAGCTCGGCCGGCGGCTGGTCGGCTCCGGTGTCATCGCCGAACCTGCCGACGTGTTCTGGCTGCGCCACCGGGAGCTTCGCAGCGCCGTCGAGTTCGGTCTTGCCGGGCCGGGCGCGGTGGCCATTACCGGAGCAGAGCGGCCCGTCCGCGCCGGGGCCGTCGAGGAGCGCAAGATGCTGTGGCGGGGCCAGGCCCGGGCTGCCGCCCCGCAGCTTCTCCCGGAGAGCCGGTGGATGGAGCGGGCCTTCGGGGCCATGATGCCGGCAGGCCCGCAGGACCAGCCCAGTGACATCATCAAGGGCGCCGGCGCCAGTTCAGGCCGGGTCAGTGCCCCCGCCCGCGTCCTGAGCGGCCCCCAGGATTTCGCCCAGATGGTGCCCGGAGACGTCCTGGTCGCCCGCATCACCACGCCCGCCTGGACCTCGCTGTTCGCGATGGCCTCCGCCGTGGTCACCGACGTCGGCGGCCCGCTGAGCCACAGCTCCATCGTGGCCCGCGAGTACGGGATCCCGGCGGTGCTGGGCACCGGGGTGGCCACCCAGCGGCTCACAAGCGGCCAGCGGATCCGCGTCGACGGCGACGCCGGCACGGTCACGATCGAGCGGGGGCCCGGTCCGGCCGCGGGCGGATCCGTTTAGAATCAGCGCATGGCTCGCGTTTTTATCACCGGTTCGACCGACGGGCTCGGCCTCGCCAACGCCCGGACGCTGCTAGAGGAGGGCCACGAGGTCCTGCTGCACGCCCGCACCAGGGAACGTTCGGCCTCGCTCGCTGAACTCGCCCCGCAGGCGGCCGGCATCGTGATTGGTGACCTCAGCAGCGCCGCCGAAACCCGGGACCTCGCCGGGCAGGTCAACGCGCACGGGCGGATGGACGCCGTCATCCATAACGCCGGCGTCTACCTCTCGCCGGGGCGCGTCGCGACCACGGAGGGGCATTCCCGCACCCTGGCCGTCAATGTTCTCGCCCCGTACATCCTCACCGCACTGATCGAGCGGCCCGGCCGGCTGATCTACCTCAGTAGCGGCATGCACCGCGGCGCCGGCGGCAATCTGGACGACATCGATTGGACCGGACGGCGCTGGAACGCCAGCGCGGCCTACTCCGAGAGCAAGCTCCACGTGACCGCGCTCTCCGCAGCCGTCGCCCGACACTGGCCCGACGTGCTCAGCAACTCCGTTGACCCCGGCTGGGTGCCCACCAGGATGGGCGGCGCCGGCGCCCCTGACGACCTCGACCTGGGCGGGGACACCCAGACCTGGCTCGCCGTCAGCAACGACCCCGCAGCCCTGGTCTCCGGCAAGTACTGGCACCACCGCCGGCCGCAGAAGCCGGCCCCGGCGGTCACCGACACCAGCTTTCAGGACAGGCTCACCGACATCCTCGCCGGGCTCACCGGCGCCACGCTGTTCTGAGGGTGCACGGCCGGGGGCGACCGGCGGGAGGCCTCCGGTTACAGCGGGCCTGTTCCGTCCGGCAGGCTGCCGTCGACCGGGAAGGTCATGAACGCCGGCGTCTCGTAAGGATGCGCGGACAGTGCGGCGCCGACGACGGCGTCGCGGCGGGAGCGCGGGTAGATTGCCTCGATCCGGGTTTCCGGCACCTCCGCGGGGGAACTGATGGTGCCTATAGCCGGGTTTGCACCCTCCAACGGGGTGAAGCGTCCGGTCCCTTCGGCGCTGAACGAGCAGTGCGAGTAGTTGCCCAGCCTGCCCGCCCCGGCGTCGCCGATGGCCTGCCGGACGGCGTGCGCCGCTGCGGTGGGAACGTAGATGACCAGACAATCCATGGGCTCCATGGCCGAATTCTGCCACGGACCACCGGTGGATGGCGGGTGCTAACGCCTGAGCGCGGCCGAACCCACCGCGGGTTCCCGCGCGTGCACCGTCAGGGAAGCGGTTCCAGATCAGCGGTGACGATGATGTTGGTTCCCCGGAGGTCAGCGGTGTAGCAGCTGACCAGAATGAGCCGGTTGGGGATCCTGTCCCAGATGCGGCTGTCTTTGAGCGTGTTCTTGTCTTCTGTGGTGATCGTCTTGACGGTGTAGGTTGCCGGTCCGGCCGCAGTCGTGACGGTCAGCCGGTTTCCCGGCTTTGCCCGGCTGCTGAGGTGGTTGAAGGCCGAGTCGCGGCCCTCCCAGCTGTGGCCGATGATGTACGTGGTGTCGGTGGAGCCCGGGCTGCCGTAAGGGGTGAGCCAGTACGCGTCCGCCGTCAGCGGGGGAACGATTGTCGCCTGCGGTCCCAGGTCTTGCGGTGTCAGCGGCAACACGTCCTGGTCCATACCGATGACCGGATACGTGATGTGCAGCGGCGCGGATCCCTGGGGTGCCGGGGTGCTCGCCTCCGCAGTCAGCGGGGCGTCGGCGGGTGCGAGCGGTGCCGTCACCGGGGCGGGTCCCGCCGCGGGCGGGGGCGAAGCCGGCCCGGCCGTGAGGTAGACCGCGGCGGCCAGCGCAGCCGCTGTCAGCGCCCCAGCGAATATCATCCCGGTTCGTGGCCGGCGGCGGACGGAGGCCATGCCCGACGCGCCTTCGGCCGCGGTCTGGTCACCCACCGGCCGCGTCACCCGTCGCCACCGCGGTGGCGCGCGCGTGCTTTCGCTGCGGCGTCACTTGTTCCGTCGGAACAGGCGCCTTCCCTGGGTCAGCACCCACACCCCGATGAGCCCCGCGGCTGCCGCGCCGAAAACCATCCCTGCGTTGGAGGCAGGGGTTTCTGCCGCGGTATCAATATTCACGCCACGGCCCGTTCTTGTACCCGTTCCGGCGTCTGTTCCGGTACCCGGGCCGGCGTTCATCGCCCCAGCGGCGGGAGCGGGCGACGCCGAAGGTGTCGGGGCCGACGCTGCCGTGGCGGCTGCGGAGGGCACCGACGATGCTGCCGGCGTCGCTGAGGCCGAGGGCGAAGCCGTGGCGCAGCCGGGCATGGTGAAGACGTTTGTATCCAGCGCCACTTGCCCGTTCCGGGCCAGTGCCCTGCCCTGGACGGTGGTGCCGGTGGTGGCCGTGATGGAGGTCAGGGCCAGAATGTTGCCGTTGAACGTAGACGCTGTGCCCAGCGTTGCGGAGCTACCGACCTGCCAGTAGATATTGCAGGCCTGGGCACTGTTGGTCAGTACGATGCTGCTTGCCGTGGCGGTCGTCAGGGTTGAGGCGACCTGGAATATGAACACCGAGTTCGGGTTCCCCTGGCCGTTCAGGGTCAGCGCGCCGCTGACGGAGAGCGGGCCGGTGGATTTGTAGACGCCCGGGGTCAGGGTTTTCCCGACCAGGTCACCGGCCACACTGGCGGTCATGGCCCGGCCTGCTGCGTCGTCGTAGGCGGTGGTCAGGTCGGACTGGGCCTGGAGGGCGTGCGCGTCGGCCGCGTGGGTGGCGCCGGCTACGAGGCCCGGCTTAAAGCCCGTGATCGCACTGCCAGGGTTCACCCCGAGGTCTCCCGCCAGGGTCGTGGGTCCGGAGTTGGTGACTGTTGTTCCGCCCAGGACGGAGTACCCGGCTGCCGTCCCCAGTCCGACCGGGGCGTCAGCGGCGTACGCCGGAGACTGCCCCACCAGTGCCAATGCCAGCAGCGCAGATGCACCCATGGCGGCCCCCACCGCGGTCCGGCGTCGCCGGCGGAGTCGCTGCTGGCCGGATCCATCACCGGACTCGATTCGAGCATGGCTGTGGGCAGAAGATTTCGAAAGCAAAGTGGGGTCCCTTGTTGATCGGCGGCCCGGCCGACCGCGAGGGTCCCGTAGCTTTGCGTCGCGGATTCGCACCCGGTTTGCCCTTGTCGATGAGCGGATGCTCGCTCGGTCTTCGGCAACCCTAACAGCCCGTCACCACTGCGGAGGAGTTGACGCGTTGTGCCGACGGATTAGATGTTCAGTCCCGCCGGCCGCGACTCTACATGAGAACAATTCTTATTAGCAAGGCGATGCGGACCTCTTTCGACATGATTGCTATTGATAATCATTTGCATCTAGGCTGACCGGCGGACGACAGTCAGTTGGCGAGGGAAGAGGAACGGCAGATGGTTTGGCGCAGGGTAAGAATGTTGAGCGCGGCGGCAGCCGCCGTCGCGGTGATGGCGGCATGCGCCGGGGAAGGCGCCCCAAGCAGCCACGCAGCACAGCGGCCGCTGAAGGTCGTGGGACAGTTCGAGCTGCACAGCCTGGACCCCTCCACCAGCGGCGGGTTTTTCACCCGCCTGCAGGTCGCCGAAACCTTGGTCGACGCCGACCTCCGCGGCGCACTGCAGCCGGGACTGGCCACCGGTTGGGAGGTGTCCCCCGACGGACTCTCCTGGCGTTTCTCGCTGCGCCCCGAAGCCATGTTCCATGACGGAACGCCGGTGACCGCTGGCTCCGTCGCCGCCGCGCTGGAGACCGCCCGGACAAAGGCCGGAACCCCGCTGGCGACGGTTCCTGTCGCGGCAATAACCGCCGACGGCGGGGATGTGCGGGTAACGCTGTCGCAGCAGTTCGCCCCGCTGGCGGCCGTGCTGGCGCACACCAGCACGCAGATTCTCGCCCCGAGCTCCTACGGCCCGGATCGGGCCGTGACCAAGGTCGTCGGTTCCGGCCCCTACCGGGTCGAGCGGCTGGAGCAGCCGTCCACCATTGAATTGACGGCGTTCGAGCACTGGCAGGGCAGGAAGCCGGCCATCGCCGAGGTGGCTTACCAGGCCGCCGGACGATCGGAAAGCCGGGCGCTGATGGCCGAGAGCGGCCAGGCCGATGTCACTTTCGGCATGGACCCGACCAGCCTGCAGCGCCTCAAACAGGCCGGCAAGCTGACCATCGCCGATGTCACCCTGCCCCGCACGATCCTGCTCAAGGTCAACGCAGGCCACACGATCCTCGGTGACGTGCGGGTCCGGCGCGCCCTGAGCATGGCGCTGGACCGGGAGTCGATGGCGACTGCGCTGCTCCGGGACCCGGAGATGGCCGCCACCCAGCTCTTCCCGCCCTCCCTCCCGGAGTGGCACCGGGATTCCATCACACCCCTGGCCCACGACCCGTCCGGTGCGCGGGAGCTTCTGGCCGGGGCCGGCTGGCAGCCCGGCGGCGACGGCATCCTGGAGCGGAACGGCGAAAAGTTCGCTGTCACGCTGCGCACCTTCCCGGACCGCCCGGAACTGCCGATCATTGCTACCGCCATCCAGGCGAAGCTGAAGGACCTGGGAATTGCCCTCGACGTGAAGGTCGGCAACTCCAGCGAGATCCCGGCCGGGCACCAGGACGGCTCTCTCGAACTGGGACTGTATGCCCGCAACTACGCCCTCGTCCCCGACGCCCTGGTGACTCTGGCCGACGATTTCGGACCCACCGGTGCCGACTACGGCGCCATGGGCTGGGACAACGCCACCCTGACGTCAACGCTGAACGCCATGGCCCGCGGCACCGACCCCGAGGGACTGGAGGACGGGCGGCGGCAGGCGACGGACATCCTGCAGAGCGAACTGCCCATCATCCCGGTGGCCTGGTACCGGCAGAGCGCTGTGGTGAGCCACCGCGTGGAGGGCCTCGCCCTAGACCCGTTCGAGCGGTCCTGGCGGCTCACCGAGCTGACCTGGGCAAAGTAGGCAGGGATGAAACTTATGAACTTCTCACCACCCACACCCCGAGCCCCCGCGGGCCCAGCCCTGCGCGTGATGCGGCAACGCGCCATCCAGGCGGCGACGGTGGTCCTGCTCGTCTCCACGGCCTGCTTCGCCATCATCCAAAGCCTCCCCGGCGACATCGCCTTCCGCATCGCCGCGGGGCGCTACGGCTACGACCAGGCGACCGCTGCCTCGGCGGACACGGTCCGCGCGGAACTGGGGCTGGACCGCCCGGCCTGGCAGCAGCTCCTCGGCTGGCTTGGTGACCTGCTCACCCTGGATCTGGGCACCTCGCTGGTCACCGGCGCCAGCGTCGCCGGCGAACTCGGCCTGTATCTTTCCAGCAGCCTCCAGCTCGCCGCCGCCGCGCTGGCCATCGCGCTGACTGCCGGCGCCACAGCCGGCGCGCTGGCTGCGTCCCGTCCCGGCGGGATCCTGGACCGGCTCACGACCCTGTGGGTCTCCGGCGCGCGGTCGCTGCCGCCCTTTTTGCTCGGGCTGGTCCTGATCCTGGTGTTCTCGGTCCACCTCGGGGTGCTTCCCGCCGCGGGGCACGGCGACGCCGGGAACATCGTGCTCCCGGCGGTGACACTCGCCGTCGGACTCTCCGGGCTGTTTGCCCGCGTGACCCGCGACACCGTCGCCCAGATCCGGCAATCGGACTACGTCCGGTTCGCCGCGACCAAGGGCCTGGGCGGCCGGCTGGTGTTCCTGCGCCACGTGCTCCGGAACGCCAGCGTGACCCTGCTGCCCTATGTCGGGGTGCAGCTGCTGGTCCTCATCGAGGGCGTCGTCGTCGTCGAAAGCCTCTTCGCCTGGCCCGGGCTGGGCCACGCCCTCGTGCACGCGATCTTCTGGCGGGACCTGCCCATGATCCAGGCGACCGCCCTTGCCCTTGCCCTCCTCGTGGTCGCCCTGAACACCGTCGTGGACCTGGGCACTCTCGCCCTGGATCCCCGTCCCCGCCGCAGGGAGCTGGTTCTGTGATCACGCCCGCTCAGCGCGCGGCCGCTGCCCTGCTGGTTCTGCTGGGGCTTTTCGCAGCCGCGGGGCCGCTGGCCTGGCCGGACCACGCAGCGCAGGACCTGTCGCGCTTCCTGGAACCGCCCAGCCTGGCGGATCCGCTCGGCCGCGACCATCTGGGCCGGAGCGTCGTCGCCCGGCTGGCCCACGCCACGCAGCTGTCCCTGCTGATGGCCGTTCTGTGCGTCGCCACCGCCCTCCTGGTCGGATCCCTCGCCGGCATCATCGCGGCCTGGCGCGGCGGCTGGATCGACACCGTCCTGCACGGCCTGTCCGAAGCCTTCATTGCGCTTCCGGCCCTCCTGGTGGTCCTTATCTTCTCGGCCGTCGCGAACGGTGACCTGTGGACGCTCTACGTCGGGCTCGCCCTGGCGCAATGGGTGGAGTATTTCCGCATGGTCCGTTCCCGCAGCGGGCTCGTCCTCGCCGGCCCGGCCGTCGAGGCCGCCGGGATGCTCCGGCTGGGACCCGCCCACCTCATCCGCCGCCACCTCTGGCCCGAGCTGCGGCCGCTGCTGACCACCATGGCAACGTTCGGCATCGGATCCTCCATCCTGGCCTTGTCCACCCTCGGGTTCGTCGGCATCGGGATCCGGCCGCCCACCCCGGAACTGGGGCTGATGGTCACCGAGGCGTTCCCCTACTACCACGAGGCCCCTTGGATGTCCCTGGCCCCGGTCCTGGTTCTCGCCACCATCCTGATCGGGCTGCTGAGCCTGCGAAACAAGGAGGCCCGCCCGTGAGCATGCGCCTGAACGATCTGACAGTCACCCATGCCGGCACGGTCCTGGTCGACGTCGCCGGACTGGACTTCGAACCGGGGATGCCGGTGACGATCGTCGGCGAAAGCGGCTCCGGGAAGTCGCTGCTGGCCCACGCGATCATGGGAACCCTCCCCGCCAACCTCCTGGCGCGGGGCGACCTGTCCGTCGACGGCCGCAGCTACGACCTCGCCGACCGGGCAAACCGGCGCCCCCTCTGGGGACCGGTGATGGCCCTGTTGCCGCAGGAACCCGGGCTCGCCCTCGACCCCACCATGCGCACCCGGGAGCAGGTCGCCGAAGGTGCGGCCACGTTCGCCACGGACAAGCGCAGCGGGCGGCGTGCCGCCGGAACCCTGCTCGCCTCCCTCGGACTCGGACACGCCGCGGCGGCGTTTCCGCACACCCTCTCCGGCGGCATGGCCCAACGGGTCGCGTTCGCCGCCGCCACGATCGGCGGCGCCCCCGTACTGATCGCGGACGAACCCTCCAAGGGCCTGGACCTGCAGTCCCGCACTGAACTGGCGGAACTCCTCAAACGGCACCTTGGCGGGGGCGGCATGCTGCTCACCATCACCCACGATCTGGACCTGGCCCGCGAACTCGGCGGCGAGGTACTGGTGATGAAGGACGCCCACATCCTGGAACACGGCCCGGCCGGGCATGTGCTGGCGGACCCCGCGCACCCCTACACCCGGCGGCTGCTGGCGGCCGAACCTGCTCACTGGAGGCACTCGTGGAAACGTGCCGAGCCGCCCGCAGAGGCACCTGGTCGGCCGCTCATTGCCGGGACAGGGCTGGGCAAGGCCTTCGCCGGACAGCAGCTCTTCGCGGACCTGTCCGTCGCCGTCGGCGCCGGCGAACGGGTCTCGCTCAGCGGTGCCAGCGGGAGCGGTAAGACCACCCTGGGCAATGTATTGCTCCGTCTGCTGCCGCCGGACACCGGCCGCGTGGACCACGGCCCCGCGCTTCGCGGGGGCCGCCTGCAGAAGCTCTACCAGGACCCTGCCGCGGCCTTCGCGTCGCGGGTCCCGCTCCGGGATTCCTTCGGCGACGTCCTCCGCCGCCACGGGCTGACAACGGGCCGCCTCGACGAGCTCATGGCCTCGCTCCGCCTCGCCCCGGCACTGCTGCAGCGCAGGCCCGGGCAGGTTTCCGGAGGGGAGCTGCAGCGCCTGGCGATCATCCGGTCCATGCTGCTGGACCCTGCCCTGGTCTTCGCCGACGAGCCGACCTCGCGCCTTGACCTCATCACCCAGGAGGAAACCATCAGCTGCCTCATGGACCAGGTGGACCGCACCGGCGCCGCACTGCTGCTGGTCACCCACGACGTGGCCCTGGCCGACGCCGTCACACACCGCCGGATACCGCTCGGGCTGAAACAGGGTGCGGCCGCGGGGGTGACAACCTCTTCGTGAAAGGGCCGTGTCACCAGCCATTGACGGTTGCAGCCGCCCTGAGGAGTATTTGTTGCATCGGGCCGGCCAGTCCAACCCGCTTGAATGGTTGGCCGGACCCAAGGACAAGCTAAGGATCTGATGCCATGTCCTGTGGATGGGTGCGCGCGTCCTGGTCCATGTGGGCCGGCGTTATTGCGGCGGTCCTGGCAGCGTCGACGGGATGCACTCCGGCGCCCCAGCCCACCGGTCCACCATCCCCCACCACCCTCAACGTCACGACCTCTCTTGATGAGTTTGCCAACAAGATGCGCGACGCCGGAGCGCCCGCGGTTCTGGTTCAGGCGAAGATGCGCGGCGAAGAATGGTCGAAGGCCTACGGTGTGCGGAGTTTGGAAAGCGAGGAGCCTGCCCGGATTAGCGACCGGGTATGGGTGGGTAGCGTGACCAAGAGCTTCGTGGCCGTCTCGGTCCTCAAGCTGGTTGCGGAGGGACGGCTGGGGCTTGAGGACCACGTCAGCCAGATCCTTCCCGAGGTCGGGAGCCTGTTGCGCCCACCCGAGCAGGTCACCGTGAGGCAGTTGCTGCAGCACCGGTCGGGCATGCCGGACTATGTGATCCCGATGCTGCAGCAAGGCAGCCTGCGCGAGGTGTTTGATACCCCGCTGAGCCACACGGAGCGGCTCGCCCTGGCGGGAACCCAGAAGTGGGAACGGAAACTTGCCCAGGGCTTTGAGTACTCAAATTCAAACTACATCGCCCTGGGAATGATCGTGGAGCGGCTTCGCGCCCGGCCCATCGGCGATGTCCTGCGGACCGACATCGTGGAGCCGCTGAATCTGAAGGGAACTGCCATGACCCAGTCCGGTCCAGCTCCGGGCGACATGGTCCGCGGCTACATCACCGTCTTCGGCGAGCGCAGGGACGTCAGCAGTATCGAGATGCTCGTCGGGTCGCCCGACGGCGGGCTGATCTCCACCGTGGGCGATCTGAACACGTTTTATTCGGCGCTGCTGCGGGGACAGCTGCTGCCGTTGGCCCTGGTGGCCGAAATGCAAAGCCCGCTCTATGCGCGTTATGGTCTGGGCATTGGCCGCTGGAACGACACGTGCACCAACAATTTCTATTACGGCCACGGAGGGGATCTGCCGGGGTACGGAACCTTCTCGGTCTCCAGCGCGGACGGTTCGCGACAGGTTTCCATGTCATTTACGCATCCACCCGGCCCCTTCGGTGTCAGGGACAACGGATTCGTGGACGAGATGGCCGAGACCGTGGTGGAAGCGCTGAATGCCGCCTGCTGACGGCGCCATTGTGGAGCCTTGCGTTCCTCTGCCCGTCACGTGGCGTAGCGTGTCCTTCAATTACTGTTCGGGTCTTGGGGGGACACAGTGAACTGGCCGATTGCAGATGCGCCGCGCTTCAGGCGCCGCCTCGAGCTGACCACCTGGCGGAAGGTCTTCGCGGCCGCGATCTTTGCGGTCAACGTCTACGTGATTGTGCGGATCCTCTGGCGGTACTGGGGCCCGGGAGCAATCCTGCCCAGCCTGCTGGTCGCGGCCGTCATGACCGCCCTGATTGTCTGCGCGCAGTTCCTGGCGCTGCCGGCCCTTCGGAGGCGGCTGACGCCGCTGCCCGTCGCCCAGCTCCTTGGCCAGGGCAGCGCCCCCGCGGCCGGGCTGCCCGCGCCCGGCGGAATCTCCGCGGACGGCCACCGACCAGCGCCCGTTTCGGGGACCACGCTCCCGCGCGGCGACGAGGAACGCCGTCGCCCGCTGCTCGTCACCTTGCAGGCGCGGCTCCGACGCTCAGCACCGTCGGCCCCGGGGGAACCGGGAACCAAGACCGGGGAGCTTGAGGCACTTCTTGATCAGGAACCTCTCGCGGTACTCGAGGCGCTGACGGCGAATCTGCGGCCCGATGATGACTTGGCGTTCTTCCTCCACACGTGGGCCGCCGTCCCCAGCAGCTTCAAGCTCGATTTCCTGACCTTCAGGAACGTCTTCGACGCCGAACGGCTGGACGCGACGAGCGGAACCACGGCCGGGGCGGCCGCAGCGGTGCTGCGCAGTGTCCACGCCGCAATTCGCGTCTGGCCCGGGTCGAGCCTCGCCGTCGAGGGGGTGAGGTACTACTCGGAGGAGGGAATCACTGAGCTGCTCAAGGTGGCCTACGGGTCCTACCTGCGTCTGGCGCGGACGCTCTGGGGCATGATGTCCAATGCCCAGCGGCGTGCCGTCGCCACCCGGGTCGTTTACTCCCAGGCCGCGTCCATGAGCATGACAGGACCGCTGGCAGCTGTCGTCCTCGGCCACACGGGAAAGTCTGCGGCGATCCTGGCGTACATGGAGCGTCGCGACGTCCACCCCTACAAGGTCAACGTGGCCGGTCTTGTGAGCCACCTTGCCAAGCAGGCTGCCTGACCCGGGCTGGCGTCATCCCATCGCCAGGATCAAATAGAGGGCCGCGAGGACGAGCGCGGTGGGCGTCATAACAAAGCGTTCCGGTTTGCTCCGGGATATCCCGTTCATGATCACACCGAGCGCGAAGTACCCCGTCAGCACCCAGATCGAGATCGAAGCGACACTCTCATTGACCAGGGGCAGCACCAGGCCCGCTTTGGCCGCCGCGGCGTAGCCGAACACGGCGTAGAGGACTATTGACAGTGCACTGCCGAACCTCAGCCCGGTCGGCAGGACCTCGTGTTGTCCGCCCCACGCCAGCCGGCCCAGCGGCGCTCCGCCGATCAGGGCGCACTGAAAGACGGCCAGGCAGGCCAGCACCGAGCAGGCGGCCAACGCGGCAAATTCGTCCGGCGTCATCACGATCCCCATCTTTCGTTCCCGTCAGTATCTCCCTTGGCTGGGAACAGGCTACGCCGTGGATTGCTCGCTAGGTTTTCTCCACCCACTGGGCGCGCCAGGCCGGCGCTTCGAAGGCCTCACTCCAGTACGCCGTTTCTTTGGCAATCTTGCCGTCCCGGAACTCGAAGATGAAGACCGTTTCGTACTTCGGGCCGCCATAATCCAAGGACGCCTCGGCGACCACCAGGTTCCCGCCACTGACCAGTCTGCGGGGCGTGATGGTCGGCAACTGCGGGAAGGCGCTGTAGATTCCCCTCCGGCTCTCGGCGCCGCGCACCAGTTCCCCGGACTGCGGCCAGTGCATAACCGCGTCGTCATGAAACAGCTCGTCCATGATTTCAACCCGACGGTCGTTGATGCAGGCGATCAGTCGGTTGACCACTTTTTCGTTTGCCTTGGATTGATCCACAGTCGTTGGCTCCATGCCATGCATTGTGCTCCCGCAGGGTGGTTTCCGCCACAGCCGTCGCCTGGCCGCCTGGCGTTGCCCATGGTGTTGCGGGCGGACTGTATCGGCCATATTGTTGGGCAACAGGCGGACCCAGCGCCTAACCTTCGTTCCGGAACCCACGCTGCCGGCTCACAGAAGGCAAAGGAGGTCAGGCCTCCGGGTAGGATGATCGGTTCCTTTCGACGGTGCCAGCCGGTGCGGAAGTGCGTGGGACTCCCTGCATTGGCTGTGATCGAAAGCGAGCGGCATGGTCCAGAACAAACGCTTCAAAGCCCGGATCCGGGGACGTATGGCCAAGACCGGCGAAAGCTACACGGCTGCCCGCCGTCAGCTGCTCGCCTCATCGGCGCCGGCCCCGGCCCCGGCTGCCGGGCTGCTACCCGGATACCGGCCCCAGGCCACTGCCACCCAGCGTGACGCCGGGTTGTGGTCACGGGTCCTGGCCCACGCCGGAGTCGCCGATCCGCTGACCGGGGAGCCGTTCAGCGAGGCGATGCTGGCCGGGCTGGCCGGCGGTATCGGCTTTATGATGTTCACCTTCGAGTATCAGGAGGTGACGACGGCGACGGTGGTCACCCGGTTCCACCCTGGCCCCTACGTGGGAAATCTGATCGCCCGGTCGGGGGCCGCCATCGAGCAGCAAACCACCGGCAGTCCCGCGGTGGCAAGGACCCGGCTCGAGTCCGCTCTCGACACCGGGGCCGCCGTCGTGGTTCGGCTGACTCCGGGCAGGCTGACCGGGACCATATCCGAATATGAAGAATCGGCGGATGTTGTGGTGGCCGGACGCAGCGAGGGCACGTATCTCATCGACGACGGCGGCGGCCGGGTGGAGGCCCGCGGCCCGGCGGAACTGGCCGCCGCCAGGGCAGGCCGGAAGACCGACAAGCACTGGCAGGCCCACGTGACCGGGAGTGGAACGCAGAATCCTGACGTTCACGAAGCACATGTCCGGTCCGCGATCCGGGACACGGCAGAAGCGCTGCTCAGCACCCACGGCCAGGCCGGGATCCCCGAGCGTTTCAGCAGGAACTTCGGCATCAGCGGAATCCGGACCTGGGCGGACCGCTTGCGCGACACCCGCACAAGGAAAGGGTGGCCAGCCATGTTCGCCGACGACCAGCGGCGGTCCCAGGCGCTCACCCAGGTCCAGGGATTCCTGGCCGGCGATGAATGGTCCGGGCCCGGTGCGCTCCGGCCGCTGTACGCCCGTTTCCTGGAGGAGGCCGCAGGACTTGATGGCCTCGCTGCCCTGCGGGATGTGGCTGCGCAGTACGACGCGCTGGGAACTAGATGGGACGGGCTGGCGGACATGATCGATCCGGGCTGCCCGGCCGGGGACCGCGCGGCGCATTTCGCTGACCTGGCCGCAACCCTGGAATCCCTGGCGCTCGACGAGGAAACGGCGGCCAACGCCCTCCTCGGGGCCGCCACCTGACAGTCGCCGTTCGGGTCCGGTCCGAGCTGCGGCCAAGGGATGCTGGTCGGCCGCCGGACCGGTGCCTAACCCGTCAGCTCGGCGGCGGCGAAGGAAACAGCGAAACGCGCGCACCAGATACTTACCGAGCTGTAGTCGGCCAGGTTCGCTGCAGGCGAGATCTCGTAGTTCTGATCGCCCTTGTTGGCCTTGAGCGCACCCAGATCGAGGTAGGCCCCGTCGTCGAAGACATGCCAGCCCGCCGGTCCCGGGATCACCGGGGCGTCGCTGAGCCACACCCGAAGGTCCGGGCCGTCCGAGGTATCGAGGCCTTCAAGCCGCAGAATCCGGCGCCCGTCGGGAAGTTCGAGGATTTTCACGGTTCCGGAGCTGGCATGTTCGTGGCTGATCAGTCCGCCCGTCACGAGTTCACGCGGCCCGGTCGCGGTGGGCTCAGCCGATGGCGCCGCGGCCTGGCTGGCGGCCTGGCTGGTCGGCGCAACGGCCGGAATGCCCTCGGTCACGGTGGAACTGGTGAAGATCCGCCACGGCTGGAACAGATACAGCCCGACCGCGACCGCGACGGCGGTCAGGAGGACCGCGACGGGCATGGCAAGGCGCCTGTTCATGCCTTTCCAACGGCCGGACCGGCAGCGGGGTTCCGGACGACAGTGCGGGACCGGACCGCCAGTCTGTCGACGGCGCGCGGATGTGCCGGGCGTTGCCAGGGAGGGTAGTTTGAGGGCATGACGGCCAGCTACAGGTACGACGTCGAGATCGTGCACCTCCTCGTGTCCCCGGCACACGCATACTTCGGCCGCGCCCGCGAGGGCGCAGCGGACGTCCCGACCACGGACGCCGAGCGGGTGCAGCTGGTGGCGGGCAAGGGCATCGTCGGCGACCGGTTCTTCGGCAAGGCCGCACACATGGACGCCGCTGTCACGCTGATCGCGGTCGAGGCCCTCGAGGCGATGGCCGCGGAACTCGGAGCCGGACCGTTCGACCCGCTCCTGACCCGCCGCAATGTGGTCATCAGAGGCGCCCAGCTGGCTCCCCTTATCGGCGGAGACTTCGCGCTCGAGTCACGCGGGGAACTGGTGCGGCTCCGGGCCGGCCGTCCGGCCCATCCCTGCGCCTGGATGGACCAGATGCTCGCCCCGGGGGCGCACGCGGCCATGCGCGGGCGGGGCGGGGTGCGCTGCCAGTCGCTCTCGGACGGCCTGCTGTACCGCGGTCCGGCCGTGCTGATCAGCCCCGTACCGCTGGATCCCGAGCAGGCCGGCACGCCAACTCTGCTGCGGCCGTCCCGGCTGCCGTAGAGCCCTCCTTTTGACTTATCCACAGCCCGGATGAGCATAATGCAAGAGGACCGCCGACCTTATTGGATCGTAGGCGGACCGCTCGGAACAGTCGTGCAGGACCATTTTCCTGCCGACAGCAAACACCCGTGGCCCTTTCTCCCGTTGCAGGCACAGGCCGGCAGGGATTGATTATCGAGGCCCGGCGCGCAGCCGCGCCGGCAGTGTCATTGAAGAAGCCGTTATCCGCCGTGCGCCTTTGCGCCGTCTGCGGTGCGGCCGGTGTGCCTCGCAGCCACCGCATGCCTTCCGAGCGTCGAATCTGATGGAGAAGATCCAACGAACAGGAGTAGGCATGTCAATGCGAGTCGGAATTATCGGGGCTGGCCCCAGCGGTATGGCACAGCTACGGGCGTTTGAGTCGGCACGGCAGGCAGGAGCCAGCGTCCCGGACATCATGTGCTTTGAAAAGCAGGGCGACTGGGGCGGGCAGTGGAACAACAGCTGGCGGATCGGCCTGGATGCCTTCAGCGAACCCGTGCACAGCAGCATGTACCGGCATCTGTGGTCCAACGGCCCGAAGGAGTGCCTGGAGTTCGCCGACTACACTTTCGATGAGCATTTCGGCCGGGCAATCTCGTCCTATCCCCCGCGCGAGGTCCTCTTCGATTACATCAAGGGCCGGGTGGAAAAATCCGATGTGCGCAAGTACGTACGTTTCAATACGGTGGCCCGCTGGGTTTCCTATGACGAACAGGCCCAGGAATTTACCGTCACCGTCGAGGACCTGGCCACCGAGACCACCGAGACCCACGTCTTCGACAAGCTCGTGGTCTCCACCGGCCACTTCTCCTTCCCGCATGTCCCCGAGTTCGAGGGCATCGGCGACTTCCCGGGCGAGGTGCTGCATGCCCACGATTTCCGCGGCGCCGAACGGTTCGCCGGCCAGAACATCCTGCTGATCGGCAGCAGCTACTCCGCCGAGGACATCGGCATGCAGACCCATAAAATGGGTGCGAAGTCCGTGACGTTCAGTTACCGCAGCGCCCCGATGGGCTTCGATTGGCCCGAGAACGCGACGGAACGCCCCCTGGTGACACGGTTCGAGGGGAGCACGGCGCACTTCAGCGACGGCACCACCGGTGACTTCGACGCCGTCGTCCTCTGCACCGGTTACCAGCACAAGTACCCGTTCCTGCCCAGCGGACTGTCGCTGAAGTCGCGCAACGTGCTCTACCCGGACCACCTCTACAAAGGCGTGGTCTGGCAGGACAACACCAACCTCTTCTACCTCGGCGCGCAGGACCAGTACTACACCTTCAACATGTTCGACGCGCAGGCGTGGTTCGCCCGCGATGTGATGCTTGGCCGCATCGAGCTGCCGGACGCCGCGGAGCGGGCAGCCGACATCACGGTCTGGCTGGAGCGGCAGGCTGCCCTGGCGAGCCACGATGCCGAGGCGGATTACCAGACGGACTATCTGCGCGACCTCATCGCGCTGACGGACTACCCGGAGTTCGATCTGAACACCGTTTCCGCGCTGTTCAAGCAGTGGATGCACGACAAGGAAGACAACATCCTCGGATACCGGGACAACGTGCACCGTTCGGTGATGACCGGCACGATGGCTGCGCGGCACCACACACGCTGGATCAACGCCATGGATGACAGCCTGGCGCGCTACCTGCAGGGCCCGTCGGAGAATGCGGACACCGGCGCCCTCGCGGCCCTCACCGCGGCGGCCCCCACGGGACAGCACGGGTAGCTTCGGACTCCAGTACGGTGAATTCGGTCAAGGCGTGGTCGGTGGGGATGCGGCGCGGCGCGGTCCCAGCGAAGAAGATCCACACGCCGCCGCCGCCGTCGACGGTCACTTCATCGACGATACCTATGCCCAAGTCCTGGTCGCCGACCCGGACGTGGACCTCCTGCCCGCGCCTCAGCTCACTCCCGTGAACATTCCTCCCGGACTTTCCTTCGAAGCTCATGGCGGCGCCTTCCCGTGATCGGAGATGGGTCCTCTCCAGCGTAGGCGCGCCCGATTAACGGCCGGTTAACGCACCTGCACGGGGAACGTCTGCCCAGCACGGGAAGTCAGCCCGGGGCAACCCCGGCCACCGCCCACGCGCGGCAAAAGTTGCTTGACGCCGAAATCGGCCCTGAATCACAATGAAAAAGTGAGCGACGCCGAGAGGGAACCGACCATCCGCAAGGTTGCGGACCGCCTCGCCCCCCGCTTCCCCGCGACGCCACGGCACCGCATTGAAGGAATCGTCGCGGAGGAATACGACGCGCTGGAAACCGGACGGATCAGAATCTACATCCCGACGCTGATCGAAAACAGCGCCCGCACCCGGCTCCACCGTGAGCTCAATAATTAGGCAGCCGAAAACCCAGTCCGGGTACCCTCGTGGACAACATCGTTCTGGGTAGGTTGCTGATGCCTGGGCTGGCCTAGGCTGGAGCGACGGAAAAGTTTTCTGATTGGGGACCAGATATGAACCGACTTACTTTGGGTACTGCCACAGCCATCATCGCTGTCTCCTTGGTGTCATGTTCCACTTCCGATGTCACGCCACCGCCGGCGGACGGTGGGACATTCGAGACGATTGAAGATTTGAAGGATGCTGTGGAATCCGCTGGCCTGCGATGCCCGGAGTTGGTCTTGAACACACCACCTGCCAAGTACGCCTCCTCCTCGGGAAGCTGTGGCGAGTTCTTATTCCTTGCTACCTACAGCAGCGACATGTACTTGGAGCAGCAGCTTGATTTCGCGAAGTCGGCTGGGCAGAATGCGATCAACGTCGGCAAAAACTGGACCGTAGTAAGCGAAGACCCGAAACTCATCCAGAAGAACCTAGGCGGCACCATCCTCCACACAGGGCCGTAGCTCCCTTTCTACCCTAGGGACTTTGGGCACAGGCCCGGGCAGGACCAACCCGCCTAAAATTGAGCATGGCCAGTTCCGCCACGCCCACAGTGGACCGCGACGGCGACGCACGGAAGTAAGAACTCGTGTCCAATGCGGAGATCGAAGACCTGCGCGCATTGCTTGAAGAAGTCATCAGGCTCCGGCGCAGCATCAAGCACGCCGAAACACGCAGCGGCGGCCGGATCGACGCCGTAAGACCCCGGCACCGCGAGAGTGCCCTCAACCTCGTTCACTACACCGAGCTGCGCCGCCACGACATCCGCGATCTCCAAGTACGGCTCTCCAAGTACGGCCTGTCCTCGCTCGGACGCACTGAATCACACGTGCTTCCCAGCATCGAGACGCTGATCTGGACCCTGACCCGGCTGGTCAACCCTGATGCCGAGCACCCTGCGGCCCCTTCCGGTTTTCCGGATGGCGGCGAGATGCTCGCCCGGAATGCTGTCAACCTCCTCGGACCCAGGCCGGAAGACCGGTCCACGCGCATCATGGTCACTCTGCCGAGCGGGGCGGCGACGGACGCATCGCTGGTGCGCGGCATGGTCGAGCGGGGGATGGATCTGGCCCGCATCAACTGCGCCCACGACGGGCCCCAGGCGTGGCGGCACATGGTCGACCATATCCGGACCGCAGAAAACGGCACCGGGAAGCGGTGCCTTATCGCGATGGACCTCGCGGGCCCCAAACTGCGCACCGGCCCGGTCCGCCCTGGCCCCCGGGTGCTCCGGGTCAAGCCGGTCCGCAGCAAGACGGGCACGGTCCTGGAACCGGGACGCGTGTGGCTCGGCGCCGCACCTGAAACAGCGCCCGGCCCGGAGTTGCCGGTGATTCCGCTGGAGAACAACGCGTGGGCCGGTTCCCGGAGGCGAGGCCAGAAAATCAAACTAGATGATGCCCGCGGAGCCCGCCGCACCCTCGTGGTCGAGCACACGACCCCCACCGGGTGCCTCGTAACGCTGGCCAAGACGGCCTACTTCACACCCGGGACGAAACTCACCGCTGTCCTGGACCCGGCGGCCGGCAAGAAGGGCCGCCACGATTCGGGGCGCCGGTCCGTCAAGGTTGGGGAACTCCCGGCCGTGGAGGAAGGCCTGCTGATCCAGCAGGGTGACAGCCTTGTGCTGAGCAGCAACCTGGACCCTGCAGACAGCACGTCCACGGACAACCACCGCATCGGGTGCACGCTCGCCAGCGCGCTGGCGGATGCCCGCGCGGGGGAACGGATCTGGTTCGACGACGGAAAGATCGGCGGAGTGATCACCGCCGTCGGGCCGGGAGAGCTCACGGTCAGGATCACGTCCGCCGCGCCGCAGGGCAGGCGGCTCCGCGCAGGCAAGGGCATCAACCTCCCGGACTCGCGGCTCACCGTCTCGGCCCTGACCGAGCAGGACGCCGCCGATCTGGAGCACGTCAGGGAACTGGCCGACATCGTCAGCATGTCCTTTGTCCGAAGAGCCACGGACGTGCGGGAACTCCTGGCCCACCTCGACCCGGAGCGGGACCGGAACCTGGACATTTTGCTCAAAATCGAGACCGTCGCGGCTTTCAAAGCACTGCCGGACATCCTGCTTGAACTCATGAAGTGGGCCGATGTCGGCGTCATGATCGCGCGCGGCGACCTCGCCGTGGAAGCCGGCTTCGAACGGCTCGCAGAGGTCCAGGAGGAAATCCTGTGGCTCTGCGAGGCTGCCCACGTCCCGGTCGTCTGGGCCACCCAGGTGCTCGACACCCTCGCCCGGACCGGCATGCCGTCCCGGGCCGAAGTGACGGACGCCGCCATGGCCCAGCGCGCCGAGTGCGTCATGCTCAACAAAGGACCCTTCATCAACGAGGCCATCAGCATGCTCGCGGACATCCTCGGCCGGATGCAGGACCATACGCAGAAAAAAAGCAGCCTCCTCAGACGGCTCCGCGCCTGGGACCAGAACGGCACCGGCGCCCTTGAAGCGGGGCCGGACGCGCGGCCGGATGCAGGGGCGGACGCAGGCCCGGAAGCAGGCCAGGAACCGGACACGGCAGCGGGCGCGGGCGCGGGCGCGGGTCCATCATGGAGCTGACGGCCATAGTCCTGATCACTGCCCTCCTGTTCGCGTGGGCACTGGTTTCGGAGCGGCTGCAGCAGGCGGACCTGACCGCTCCGATTGTGTTCACCGCCGTGGGAGCGGCCTTGGCCTGGTCGGGGCTGGTCGACGGCTCCTCGCCCCCGGAGGGTCTCACCCCGATGCTCGAGCTCACGCTGGTCTGGGTGCTCTTCTCCGACGCCGCCCGCCTGCCCCTCCAGCAGCTGCGCCGGGACGTGGGCCGGTACGTGCGGCTGCTGGGAGTCGGCCTGCCGCTGACAATCGTGTTCGGGTGGGTCCTGGCCATCTGGTTCTTCCCCCAGTTCGGGCTGTGGCTGGCCCTCCTCGTCGGCGCGTCGCTGGCCCCCACCGACGCTGCCCTCGGGGTCCCCGTGGTGACGAATCCGGCGGTGCCGTCGCGGATCCGCCAGCTGATCACGGTCGAAAGCGGCCTCAACGACGGCATCGCCACCCCGGTCGTGATGGTCGCGATCGCCGGCGCCGCCGCCGCGGCAGGCCTGGAGGGCGCCGCCGGCCCCGGCAGCGCCGCCGTCGAACTGCTCATCGGTGCCGGCGTCGGCGCGGCGGTCGGCGCCCTGGGCGGGTGGCTGCTGCAGCTGGCCCGCCAGCGCGGGACCGCCGTCGAGGACTTCGCCGGCATCGGAGTCCTCGCCCTGAGCCTGCTCGCCTACTCCGCTGCCCTCGCCGTGGGCGGCAACGGGTTCGTGGCCGCGTTCTGCGGCGGGCTGGCGTTCGGCACGTGCGCCGGTCAGCGGGGTCCGGCCGAACTGGTCTTCGTCGAGCAGATGAGCGGACTGGTCTCACTGCTCGTGTGGCTGGCTTTCGGAGCCATCGCCGTTCCGACGATGCTGGCGAACTATGTCCCCCTGACGCTCGTGTACGCCGTCCTCAGCCTTACGGTGGTGCGCATGCTGCCGGTGGCACTGGCCACGATAGGCGCCGGCCTCGACCGTTCCACCGTCCTGTTTGTGGGGTGGTTCGGTCCGCGCGGTCTGGCATCGCTTGTGTTCGCGCTGCTGGCGCTGGAAGCCCTCGGGGCCGTGTCCGACGGGGCGGTGGCCGTCATCGCGGCCACCGTCCTGCTCAGCGTCCTGGCCCACGGCCTCAGTGCCGCTCCGCTGGCCGCCCGCTACGGACGGGCCGCTGCCGCAGCGGGGCCGGAGCCCGGCGGCCCGGTGCCGGTCACGCCCGCGCCCGCCCGGGGGCTGAGCCGACAGCACATACCCCTCCCCCGTTTCCGGCCCAAGCGGGCCCGACCGTAGCCCGTCAGGCGGCAGGCACGGAGCCGCGGTCTCCCCGGCCCAGCCGGCCGGGAAGGGACGCGGCGAGTTCGGGGACCGGCGGCTAGGTCAGGGTCAGGTGTCCCGCCGGAGCGTCCAGCACGACAAGCGGGAGCTCGCGGTGGACAAGGTAGTCGCAGGCAGCCGGGCCGGCCATCCTCAGGCCGGGGCACCTGCTTCCATGGTGTTCAGCGCCTATGTTGGCAGCGCGCAGTCCGGCCCTGAACGCCCTGGTGCGAATGGGTGTCAGACCTTCAAGCCCGCACCAGCTCAGGTACAGACCATACAGTTCTTCCATGCTGAGCCCGTCCCCGTCCGGATCTGGGGCGACGCACTCATTGAGGAAATCTTCCAGTGGTGTCTTCGTCATCGTGGCCTCCTGCATCCTGGCGGCAGAGCCGCCCAACTGCCGGCCGCCCGGCGCGTGAGCGCAGGACGGCCGGCCGGGTGCCAGCGGGATCAGGCCTGCTGGACGTTGTCCTTGGCCGTGGCGGTGCGGTCCTTGACGTCGGCAACGGCGCCCTGGCCCTCGGCCTTGACGTGCTCGGTCGCGTCAGCGGCGGTGGCCTTGACGTTCTCCATCGCGGCCTGGGCGGGTTCCTTGAGCCCCTCAGCGACGTGTTTGGCGGCCTCGGTGAGTTCCGTGGTGAGCGGTTCGGCCGCGGTCTTCAGGGCATCGGCGGCTTCGCGTTCCTTCTGGCTGGCCGGGATCAGGGAGGAGACCAGCAGGCCGGCCCCGAAGGCGATCAGGCCTGCCGCGAGCGGGTTGCCCCGGGTCTTGGTCCTGACCTGTGCGGGGGCGTCCCCGATGGCCGCGCCGGCATCTCCCAGGTGCGCCCCGGCGGTCCCGGTGGCGGAGTGGACATTGCCGGCGGTGTGGTCGGCAGCTCCCATGACTTTCTCCTTCACTCCAAAGACGGCGTCCTTGACGTTTTCCTTCACCTTGTCGGTCTGGCGCTGGACGATGTTGGACGGGGTGACCTTGTCCGCGACGGCATCGACATTGGTGCCCAGCCGTGCGCGGGTTGCTTCGATATCTGCTCGGATGACATCCGGGTTTTCACTCATCGTGGTTCCTCGCTGTGTTTAGGTGGTGGGCTTGAGCGTGGGCGGGATTTCCTGCAGCGTCTCGGCGGTCTGGGGCATGCCCTTGATCGCGTTGAGTTCCTTGCGGCCCCTGGCTGCCAGGACCGCGGCGACGACTCCCCAGATGAGGGCCACGACGACACCGGACCAGCCCAGGCCCATGACGGTCCCGAGCGCCCACCAGAGCGCCAGGGACAGGAACAACAGGACAAAGTGACCGGCGACGCCGGCGCCGGCCAGCATCCCGGCGCCCTTGCCGGCACGGGTCGCGGACTGCCTGAGCTCGACCTTCGCCAGCTCCACTTCCTGCCGCATCAGGGTGGACATGTCCCGCGTGACCTCGCCCAGCAGATCACCCAGCGACGTCGTTTCAGCCTTGGCATGCGCCGCGGTCGGAGGTACCTCTGGCATCTCGTGGCTCACAGCTGGCCCCCTTCCCGGCGAGGAAAGGGAACTTCGTCCCGGAGCGTCGTATCGGCTGCCGTACCGGACGGCAAAGTCTGGGTCGAAACGGGACCGGCCGTGCCGGGAAGGTCCGGCCCGTCAAAGAACCGGTCCCCGGATCCAGCGGCAATAACCGTCTCCTGGTGTGCGGGAACCGCCACCCGAGGCGACGGCTGCGCGGGCTTCGAGGGCCGGGCCTGCGTGCCCGGCGCGCCGGCCTGCAGGCTTCGTCCCAGACGGCCGGCGAGCAGCCCGGCGCCGGCTGCGACCATCAGGAATGTTCCCGGGCGCTGGCGGGCAAAGGACTTCACTTCCTCCAACAGGGATCCCGGATCCCGGTTCTCAAGCCAGGTGGCCACGGACCGGGACCGCTCGGCTGCCTGCCGGACAAGGTCAGTTGCGACGCCGGGCTGGTCGGAGGCATCGGCCATGGTGCTCAGCTGCGAGGAAATTGAGCGGATCCCTTCCGCGGCTCGCTGCTGCTGCGTGCCCGCCTGGTCCGTGAGGTCGGTTCTTGCCTGCTGCAGCAGGCCGAGTGCACTCGTTTTTGCCTCGGTCGCGACGTTAGCAACCTCTGCCTTGGCAGTGCCGGCCACGTTTTTCACATCCGCTGCGGCGTGCCCGGCGACGGCCGCCGCTTCGTCTTTCGCCGTTCCTGTCGTGGACGCGGAGCCGGCAGTTCCGGTGGTGGACGCGGAGCCCGCCGCACCGCCGGAGGGCACTGTGCCCGTGGTCGGGTAGGCGTCCGCGGAGCCTACTGGGGTCGTCTGGGGCCACTGGTTCTCTGTCATCGTTGCTCTCTTTCAGGAAGGGCCCGGAGGTGAGTCTTGAACCCGCGGTGCCGGTGAATTAGTAAGCACGGTTACTAATTAAATAGTAAGCACACTTCCTGATTGTTTCGCAAGACTTCCGGTCATATTCAAAAACTGCATAGAGCTCGCGCGTTCCGGCGGCCGGCGTCGCCCGTGGTGAAAAATTGGTAAGTAGGCTTGCCAAGTACTTACTAAGCATGCTTATGGTGGTTATGCAGCAATCCCCACGGATTCGCTGCAGCCCAAGCTGCACGACAGATCCAAGGAGGCATCATGCTCGCCAGGGAACATATTGATGACTTGCTTCAGCGCAACGGGAACGTCCTGACGAATGATGGGGACAAGATCGGATCCATCGGCCAGGTATACGCGGATGATGAGAACGGCCAGCCAACCTGGGTCACGGCCAAGACCGGGCTCTTCGGCATGTCGGAATCCTTCGTCCCGCTGGAAGGAGCCCGCGTCGAGGGGGGCGACATCCTTGTGCCGTACACGAAGGAGCAGGTGAAGGACGCTCCCCGGGTGGACACCGATGGGCGCCTTGAGCCCGACGAGGAGGACCGGCTCTACGCCCACTATGGTCTGAGCGGGGGAGGTCGGACCTACACCGAGGCGACAGCCGGCCTGGACGCAGACCGCCGCGAAGGGGTGCTGCTGCGCAAGTACGTCACCACGGAACCCATGACCGACGACGTACCCGTCGATGAGGAAGTACGCAAGGAACACATCAGAACGGACGGCGACCACAACACGCGCCGATAGCGGCGGGGGCGGGTCAGGGTTCCGGCCAAGGCCGGAGCCCGACCTGCTTTCCCTGTTTGAGCCTTTCCCCAAGTAAGGAAGGCCGTCATCTGTTCCGCTCAAGGAAGGCCGTCACCGATGCCCCTCGATCCGCAGGACCACGTCCGGGACGGCTATCTGCTTCTGACCACGGCTGCCCGCCTTGTCCAGCGCCGCTTTGACGAGGCCCTGGCACCGCTGGGCCTGACCCGGGCAGCAGTCATCGCACTCAAGGCCATGTCACACCGACCCATGAACCAGGAACAACTCGCCGCAGTCGTCCACGTGCAAAGCCAGACCCTGGGCCGGGTCCTGACGCGCCTGGAGGCGGAAGGCATGGTCACGAGGACCCGAGACCCCCATGACCGCCGCCAGTTCCAGGTAGAGATAACCGACGCCGGGGAAACGGCCCTCAGAGCGGCCCGTGACGCTGAGAGCGCCGCCCTCCCCTCAGACTTTGACGGATGGGAAATCCTCCGGGAGCAACTCTCCCGGTTTGTGCATTCCTTCCCGGATCCCCGACAGGCGCGGGATTCAACCCGCAACTGATCCACCGGCATACCGGATTCGCCCTGCCCGCCTGTGATGAGTCTCACGGGCAACAATGCGCAATCAGCTTGAGGCGGCAGCGCCGCGCTGTGCACTATGGAAAGGCAGGCGGGGACGGATAATTCCCGGCCTGGACAGCTTTACCCATCCTGGTGGACGCAATGAGGCCAAACCGGTGAGCTCGCAGAGCCGCCAGCGGTCTCGGAGCGTTCCCGGTTTGGCCCTACGGCGGCTCCGCATCGGTGCGGCGGCCGGACACCCGGATCACGAATGGAAGCACTGAACAATGACGTTTGAAACTGCCACCTCTGTCACCCACAAGCTTTGGGACCGCTCCACAATGCACCACGAACTGGACTCCCTGATCCACGACCTCTCGGTCCGGCACAACACCCCGAAGAGCAACATCGCGGTCCACGCCAGCGGCCCTGGCACATTCACGCTGAGCCTGAACCACGGCGCCGCCACCCTCGAGTCCGTCTCCTCCTAGCACCCCATTCACCACGTAACGCCACGACGACGGCGGGAGTCTCCCGCCGTCGTCGTCCCGGCTTAACCGCGCGTCGTCTCCGATGTCACAACACGCACCCAGCCCGCGGGCGCGGACCCCGGGCGGCTACTCGCTGTGCCCCTGATCGCGGCTCATCTGGTCCTCGGCCGGAGGGGTCTCTCCCGGCGGCACTCCCCCGCCAGGCTCCAACCCGGTGACCTTGCCCTCGAGCGGATCGGGGTTGGCCGAGGCCCCCGCATCGGTGTCACCCGACGCGGCCGGATCCGGGATCGAGTATTCGGGCACGCCCGGATTCTTTCCGCCGTCCGCCCGCGGCGGGTCGGGGTTGGCGGGATCATTTTCGGGATGATACGTACTCATGGTTATGCCTTTCACTGCTCTCGGTTGGACCTGGACAGACAGGCTGCTGCGCGGCCCCGTTCAGGGCTTTAGGATCACCTTGATGCAGCCGTCTTCTTTCTTCTGGAAAATTTCGTAGGCGGCCGCGGCGCCGTCCAGGGAAACCTCGTGGGTCTTGAGGTCCATCACGCCCAGCGGGTCGCTCGGGTCTTCCACGAGGGGGATGAGGTCGTCTGTCCAGTTCCGGACGTTGCACTGGCCCATCCGGAACTGAATCTGCTTGTCGAACATGGTGAGCAGGGGCATCGGGCTTGCCGTGCCTCCGTAGACTCCGCTGAGCGAGATGGTGCCGCCGCGCCGCACAGCGTCCACGGCTGAGTGGAGGACGGTCATGCGGTCCACACCGGCCGTTTCCATGGCCTTTTTTGCCAGCGCGTCGGGCAAGAGCCCCACTGCATGCTGGGCGAACGCGCCGACGGGGGAATTATGCGCTTCCATCCCGACGGCGTCGAGCACCGCATCGGGGCCACGCCCCCCGGTCATCTCGCGCAGCTGGTCGCCGATGTCGTCCGTGAAATCCATGGTTTCCACTCCGTGCCGTTCTGCCATGCGGCGGCGTTCCGGAACCGGTTCTATCGCAATGACCCGCTGGCCGAGGTGGCGGCCGATTCGGCTGGCGAACTGCCCCACCGGACCGAGGCCGAAGACTGCCAACGTGCCGCCCTCGGGGACGTCGGCGTAGGTCACCCCCTGCCAGGCAGTGGGCAGGATATCGGAGAGGTAGAGATAGCGTTCATCAGGCAGCTCATGGCCCACCTTGATCGGCCCGTAGTCTGCATGCGGCACCCTCAGGTATTCCGCCTGGCCGCCCGGGACGGACCCGTAGAGCTCGGAGAATCCGAAGAGGCTCGCACCGCTGTTGTGGTCATGAACCTGCGTGGTCTCACACTGGGATTGCAGCCCCTGCCTGCACATCCAGCAGTGTCCGCAGGAGATGTTGAACGGGATGACCACGCGGTCCCCGGGCACAAGATTCGTAACAGCGGACCCCACTTCCTGGACTATGCCCATGGGTTCGTGTCCCAGAATGTCCCCGGACTTCATATACGGCCCGAGCACCTCGTACAGGTGCAGGTCGGAACCGCAGATCGCCGAGGACGTGATCTTCACAATGGCGTCCGTGGGCTCCTGGATCACTGGATCCGGAACCACCTCGACGCTGACCGACCGCTTTCCCTGCCAGGTAAGTGCTCTCATGCCGTACTCCGTTCAGATAGCAATAATAAGTATGCTGAGCAATTGATTATTGCTCGTCACCGCGTCGATGAAAAGCTCCCTGCGCGCCGAGGACGGTGAGAGCCTCGGCCCGCAGGCGTGAACAGGAGGAGGTTTCGGGGGGAACTCTTCACTTGCGCGTAGACTGAGAAAGCAAAGCATGCTTACTACTTGGCCTGCCCGGCCCCTAACCGGCGAACTCCCTGAAAGGCACCAGCCATGCTTCTCCTCTTCGGCCTCAAGACCGTACTGAACAACCTCCCCGGACGGCCGGCAACCTGCCAGTACTGCGGCCGGTTCGTTCACCACCACCTCCAGGAACGCGCCACCAAGTTCACGCTGTTTTTCATCCCGGTCCTCACCACGTCCCGGACCTACCGGATCTCCTGCACGAACTGCGGCCAGACTTCCGCCATCAATGCCCGGCAGAAGAAGGCGGTGGCCTGGTGAAAGCCTGCGGCGCCCAATCCTGTTTTGCTCAGCAGTAACGCATGGCATGAGAATCTCCTTAAGCGGTGCGGCCGGCCAGACTCTCGCTGCCGCCTTCAAAGCCCTGAAGGCCGTGCGCCCCAATCGACCCATCCACCCCACGGGCGTGGCCCTCACCGGAACCATCGAACGGTGGCCCGGCTGCGGGGAAAGCGGAATCCTGTGGATAGACTCCCCCGGCACTGCTGCGGTGAGCGCCCGGTTATCGCGGTCGATCGGCATGCCCCCGGGCTGGCCTGACGTCCTCGGCCTGGCGCTGCGGATTACCACGGAGTCAGGTCCGGCGGACATTTTATTGGCATCAACGGCCATGTCCTGGCCTGGACGACTTATGCTCACCGCTCACCGCTATGCCAGTAACAGCAAGCTGACGTCACTCATGCCCTACAAGGGATCGACGGGGCCGGTTCTGCTGGCAGCCCGCCCGGAGTCGACCGGAAGGGGCCTTCCGGCCACCCCGGCGTCATTCCGCGAGTCACTGGCCGCCAACACCTGGACTTTGGGCCTCTACCATGCCCGGCCCACCGGGCCCTGGACCCGATTCGGCACTCTCCTGCTGACCCTCGACCCGGAACAGGCAGACCTCAACACGAGGTTCGACCCGCTGAGGCGCCCCCTGCCCGGTGCGGGAACCTACGGATGGGCGGGCCAACTACGGAAGCCGTCCTACGAGGCCGCCCGTCAACCGCGCCCGTAGCCGCAGCGCCAGGGTGCCTCCGGACGTTCGGGGCAGAAGAGAAACACAAGGGGTCAAATCTGGCCTGTCCGGCCATCCTGCTGGCACACTGAGCCGATGAGTGATCCTCTCCAGCGGTCCGCGCGGCCCGGCGTCCGCGCCGCGATGTTCGTTGATTTCGACAACGTCTACACCGGCCTGATGGCCTTGGACCCGGCCGCCGCCAAACGGTTCGCCGAGGATCCCAAGCACTGGACGGAGGCGCTGGCCGACGGCGGTGCCGGCGGGGAATCCCGGCGCTTCCTGATCCGCAACTGCTATCTCAACCCCGTGGTGTACTCGAAGTACCGGACCTATTGGACCCGGGCGGGGTTCCGCGTGATCGACTGCCCGTCGCTGACTCAGCGGGGCAAGAGCAGCACAGACATCAACCTGGTGCTGGAAGCCATGGACGCGCTGTCCGGCAGCGGCGGCATCGACGAGTTCTTCATCGCCTCGGCCGACGCCGACTTCACGTCCCTGATCCAGCGGTTCCGCGCCGCCGACCGGATGACCACCGTCATCGCCGCCGGCGCCGTGGCCTTCGCCTACCGGGAGATGGCGGACCATGTGGTGGAATCCCACGACTTCGTCGCCATCCTCAACGGCACCACGGTGGAGCCGGTTCACGCGGTGGCATCCCCGAAGCAGCAGCACGCCCCGGCCGCGGCGACGCCGAAAACCAAGGCGGCCTCGCCCGCGGTCCGTGACGTCCTGGAGTTCGTCCGCACCGCTCCGGGACCGGTGGTCGGCGCGATGGTGGCCCACCGCGCGCTCACCGCAGACCCGTCCCTGAAGACGGACTGGGGCGGCTTCGGCAAATTCGGGACCTGGGTGGCCCAGATCGGCCAAAGCATCGAATACTCGCCGGCACAGGGCGGGTGGGTGTGGGACGCCAAGCGGTTTTCGAGCGAGGACCTTCCCGCCCCGGCGGACCTGCAGCCCGGCATCGAGGAGCAGGTCACCCGGGTGACGGATGTTCCAGCACTGTCCGAGGCCCAGTTCCGGCAGGTGTTCCTGGCCATGGCGGCGAGGCTTCGTGAGCATCCGCTCAACCGCACCGAATTGTCCCGGCTGGTCCGGGATGACTGCGTCAGCGCGGGCCAGCCGGTCTCCCGGAACGCGGTGAACTTTGTCCTGCAGGGCCTCGCCTACGCCAATTTCCAGCTCAACGACCAGGCGACGGCCGCAGATCTGGCAGCGGCCTGGACCGCGAACGTGGAGGAACTCTGCCGCGTTGCGCTGCTGGAGTTCGACGCCGCCGAGAAGTCCGCGGTGCGCCGCTGGGCCAGCGGCGGTCTGCTGGAGTCCACGGAGACCGGCGACTCCCGTGACTAGCAATGTTTCCGACGCCAAGGCGGCGACGGCCGTTGTGCTAGATTTCGGCCCATGATCCCGCACCTGCCAAGCCACCATGCCGACGCTCCCGCGGCCGCCGCCATCGGGCTCCTGGCGAGGCAGGGCTATGACGCAACCTCTGTTGACGACCTTGCGGACGCCGCCGGCATGAGCCGCAGCACGTTCTTCCGCAAGTTCGGGTCAAAGGAGGACGTCGTCTTCGCTGACCACGAGCGGATCCTCCGGCAGGTCACCGACCGTCTGGCGGAAACGATCCAGGAACCGCTCGCAGCGATCGAGGATGCGGCGCTGCTGGTTTTCAATCACCACCTGCGGAACCAGGAAACGTCCCGCGCGCGTTATGAGCTCATGCAGGCCGTGCCGGCACTCCGGGACCGCGAACTGGTCACGTCCTACCGGTACGAGAGGGCCTTCGTGCAGCACCTGCTGGATAGACTGCCCGACATCGAACATCGTGAATACAAGGCAGTCTCCTTCGCCGCAGCGGCGGTCGCCGTGCACAACGCCTTCCTTCGGGGGTGGCTACGCACTGCAGCCTCCAGCCCGGAAGCAGTGACGGCTGACCGGGACAGGTCTGCCGCACTCGCGAATGAACTTCGGGCCCTCTCGGAGATCTTCCGGCCAGCGCTGCTCGGCCCCGGCACGCCAGCGCAGCCGTCCCCGTCCGTCGTCGTGACCGTCCTTGCCGCGGGCGCCGACAAGGACGCGATAGTGCAGGCGGTCCGCGAAGCGCTGCACTGACGTCGATCCGCCGTGAAACTGAGTTTCTTGACGTGGAACCGCGTTTCAATGCATCCTTAGTCGATGTGGTGTGAGCCACAGCACGCGGGCGACCAGGTCCCGGCGCCGAGACAGAGGACAAACACATGACGACGACGTCGCCCGTAGAATCCGGCTTGAACCAGAACGCCAATATCCCCGTCATCCTCAGCGGCGCCCGAACCCCCTTCGGCCGTTTCCGCGGCGGCCTCACACCCTTCTCCTCCAGCGACCTTGGCGCCCACGCCATCCGCGCCGCCCTTGACCGCGCCGGGGTCGCCCCCGAACAAATCGGAGCAGTCATCGTCGGCCAGGTCATCCAGGCCGGGGCCGGCCAGGGTCCGGCGCGGCAGGCGAGTCTAGCCGCCGGAATCGGCTGGGACGTGCCCACCGTGACGGTCAACAAGCTCTGCCTCTCCGGCCTGACAGCCGTGATTGACGCCGCACGGATGATCCGGGCGGGGGAAGCGGACTTCATCGTTGCAGCCGGCCAGGAATCCATGACGAACGCACCCCACCTCGTGCCCGGGCTCCGCGCCGGCGTCGTCATCGGGGAAGCCCCGATGCTGGATTCGCTGAACAAGGACGGGCTGCAGGATCCGGTCAGCGGCCTGCTGATGGGCACGGCCACGGACGCCGGGAACGCCGAACGCGGTATCACCCGCGCCGAGCAGGACGCCGTCGCAGCGCGGTCGCACCAGCGGGCCGAGGCAGCACGCGCCGCCGGCGTGTACGCCGAGGAAATCGCCCCGATCGACCTTCCCCAACGCAAGGGGCCCGCGGTGACCCTCGAGCACGATGAGGGCATCCGCCCGGAGACCACGGCCGAATCCCTGGCACAGCTCCGTCCCGCGTTCTCGAACGACGAAACGGCGACCATCACCGCAGGATCCTCCTCCCCGCTCTCGGATGGTGCCGCCGCCCTGGTGATCGCCAGCAAGGCCGCAGCCGAAGCGGCCGGGCTCGAGTGGATTGCCGAAATCGGCGCGCACGGCCAGACGGCGGGACCGGACGGATCCCTGCACTCCCAACCTGCCCGCGCCATTGAACTCGCCCTCAAACGGGAGGGCCTCACCGCGCAGGAGCTCGATCTTGTCGAGATCAACGAAGCCTTCGCTTCCGTGCTCATCCAGTCCGCCAGGGACCTGGGCCTCGATCCGGAGGAAATCAACGCAGAGGGAGGCGCCATCGCGCTCGGGCATCCGGTCGGGGCTTCGGGCGCCCGTCTGGTCCTGCACCAGGCGCTGGCGCTGAAGCGCCGAGGCGGAGGCACCGGCGTCGTCGCACTCTGCGGCGGCGGAGGCCAGGGCGACGCCCTGATCCTGAAGGCATGACCATCCCTACGAAGAAGCAGGCCATGAACCCCACCAATCCCGAAGAGGGCTTCGGAACCACCTCCGTCGCAGCCATCCTGGCCGAGTCCGCTCGAAGGACCCCGCACCGCACCGCACTGATCGTCGGTGAGGACGAAACCAGCTACGGCGACCTCTGGAGTGAGACCCGCGCCTACGCCGGGGCACTGCGGGCCCGCGGCATCGGCCCCGGGGACGCCGTCGCCGTGCTGATCCCCAACGTCGCGGACTTCGCCCGGGTGTACTACGCCATCCTGTCGCTCGGCGCCATTGTGGTTCCGGTGCACGCACTGCTCAAGGCACGGGAAATCGAATACGTGCTCCAGGACAGCGGCGCCAGGATGCTGATCTGCGCCGCCCCGCTCCTGAAGGAAGGCGCAGCCGGTGCCGCCAGCACCGGGACCGATCTCCTGACCGTGATGGCGCCCGACGACGGCGGGCTGCCGCGGCTCGAAGCCGAGGCCGCCGCGGCCGAGCCGATCCGCAGTTACGTCCCCTGCAGGCCCTCGGACACCGCCACAATCCTGTACACCTCCGGCACCACCGGCAAACCGAAGGGAGCCCTCGGCACCCACTTCGCCCTGGTGGAACAGACTTCCGTCATACTGACGTCCGTCATGGACTTCAAGCCGGGCGATGTCCTCTTCGGGGGGTTGCCGCTCTTCCACACGTTCGGCCAGACAGTAGTTCTCAACGCGGGGCTGCGGGCGGGCGCCACCATCGTCATGATGCCCCGGTTCAGCGGCGAAGGCGCCATCAAGCTGATGGCCCGGCACAACGTCAACATCTTCCTGGGAGTGCCGACCATGTATGTGGGGCTCCTCGAAGCGGCCAAGGCCACGGATGTCCGCCCGGCTGCCCTCCGCTACGGCATCTCCGGCGGCGCCTCCCTCCCGCTCACCGTCATGGACAAATTCCGCGATGTCTTCGGCGTGGAAATCCACGAAGGCTACGGTCTGACCGAAACATCCCCCGTCGCCGCGTTCAACCATGTCGGGACCCCACCCCGGCCCGGCACCATCGGGGTGGCCATTTGGGGAGTCGACATCGAAATCGCCCGCGCCGAAACGGTCGAAAGCATCGAGCTGCTGCCCGCGGGCGAACTCGGCGAACTCGTCATCCGCGGGCATCTGCTGATGAAGGGCTACCTCAACCGGCCCGATGCCACCGCCGAGGCGATCGTCGACGGCTGGTTCCGCACCGGCGACCTTGGGACGAAGGACGACGACGGCTACCTGACCATCGTCGACCGCAAAAAGGACATGATCATCCGCAACGGCTACAACGTCTACCCCCGCGAGGTGGAGGAAATCCTCCTGACCCACCCGGAGGTCGTCAGCGCCGCGGTCTACGGAATCCCGCACGACGTCCACGGCCAGGAAATTGCAGCCGCGATCGTGCTCGACGCGGGAGCCGCCGCCACCGAAACAGACCTAATGGAATTCGCAAGCGCCCAGCTCGCCGCGTACAAGTATCCGCGCGTCATCAGGCTGCTCACGGAGCTCCCTCTCGGCCCCAGCGGAAAAATCCTCAAGCGAAACCTGGTGACCGGGCCCGTCGGGTCCTAGAAGGCAGTGCGCCCCAGCAGATGGGACCCGGGAAATCCCGGAAACTCAAAACACCCCCGCCTGACAGGCAGCGTCACAAGGTGGCGGCTTCTTCCTGCGCCAGTCTGACCAGCCGAAGTTCGTCCTCCACCGCGCGGGCCGGCCAATAGTCCTTCGCCAGCTCCCCCGCCCGGGTCCGGTCTGCGTCCGGGAAGAGCTTGCCGAACAGCCCGGCGGCGTGAAGCAGGGCGATCAGCGCCGTGATCCTGGGATCGGGCGCCTTGGCAACGGGGGCCTTGGAAACGGGGGCGGCACCGGGCGCCGCGGACTCAGGTGCGGCACCAGGCGCCGCGGCCCCTGGCTCGGCAGCGGGCGCATCGGCAGCGGGCGTGGTCTCGGGCGTCTCGGCATCGGCCGTTGTCTCGGGCGCTTTGGCATCGGCCCTTGCGGGTGCCGGCGGCGCACCGCTGAGTGCCGCCTCTATTCCCTGCAGGAGCGCAGCTTCCGGACCGTGATCCGTTTCCGGGTACCGCGTGGACCTGAACCGACCAAGGCGTTTTTCGCCGGCGGGTTTCAGGATGCCCAGTGACGCCATCGTCTCGTAGACGCGCTGCACTTCGGCCCGGCCCTCCAGCATGGAGACCCAGCTCTTGGGAGTGTGGGGCCGGGATTTGCCCCGGATAAGCTCCAGCTCGTGCTGGAAGTCCGTTTTCGGTACGGCGCCGGTCGCCCTGACGTGCTTGCCCTGCAGCTCGATGGCACCGAGCAGGTCCAGCTCGGCCAGTATTGCCCCGGCCAGGGTGGTCCTGAGTGCAAACACCGGCACTTCAGGTGAGCCGTCCTTGTCGTTCGTTGCCAGCAGCAGGAAGGCCTGGGGAAGGCTCAGTTCCGCCGCCGTGGGTGTTTCAGGTGTTTGAGCGTCCATACGCTCATGGTGGCGCAGTTGCGCCGCCCCCACAATGAGGATTTGTACCCCTCTACGGAGCAGATCAGGCGTGCTGATCGACGCGTGGATGACGCCGTTGGCCTGCAGCCGACGACGGTTGGCTAGGTTACGGCTTCTACCTCCGCCAGTCTGATCATGCGCAGTTCGTCCACCACCGCATGGGAGGGCCAGTGTCCATTCGCCAGCTCCCTCACCCGGCTCTGATCTGCTGCCGGGAAGAGCTTACCGAGCAGCCCGGCCGCGTCAAGCAGGGCGATCAGCGCCGCGGTTCGGGCATCGGGCGCTTTGGGCGAAGGCTTGGCATCGGGGGCTGTGGAACCAGGTTCGCCACCGGGCGCCTCGGCACGGGGCGCCCCGGTTTCAGGCTTGGTTTCGGGCACCGTGGCGTCGGCCTTCACGGGTTCCGGCGGCGCAACGATGAGTGCCGCTTCGATCTGTTGCAGGAGCGCAGCTTCCGGACCGTGGTCCTTTTCCGGGTACCGCATGGACTTGAACAGACCAAGGTGTTTCTCGCCGACCGGTTCCACGATGCCCCGTGAGGCCATCTGCTCGTAGACACGCTGCACCTCGGCGCGGCCCTCCAGCATGGCGACCCACCGCTTGGGAGTGTGGGGCCGGGATTTGCCCCGGATGAGCTCCAGCTCGCGCTGGAAGTCCGTGTGCGGGGCGGTGCCGGTCGCCTTGACGTGCTTGCCCTGCAGCTCGATGGCGCCGAGGAGGTCCAGCTCGGCCAGTATTGCCCCGGCCAACGTGGTCCTGAGTGCGTATACCGGCACGGCAGGTTTGCCGTCGCTGTCGTTGGTTGCCAGCAGGAGGAAAGCCTGGGGAAGACTGAGCTCCCCCGCCTTGGGTGTTTGAGCGTCCATACGATCATGGTGGCTCAGTTGCGCCGCCACCACAACGAGTATTTACAAGCCGGAAACCAAAAAGTCTGTTCGCAAACGAAATTGCAGAGTACATTTGATGCAATCAGGCTTGCAGAGTGATGTGCGTTACAGAAGAGGTCCGGACTTGAAAACCAATGCGGCAGATCTTGAAGCCGGCGCGGCAGGCGTCAACGGTGCCGGGAACGATTTCCATGCCTGGCTCGGTGACGCGCTTCCGCGCGTTCCGCTGTCCAAGGCCCAGACCCGGGTGGTCGATGTCATCGCCCGCAATCCGCAACTCTCCTCCTACGCCGACATCGCCGAGATTGCCCAGCGTGCCGACGTCAACAACTCCACCGTGGTCCGCGCGGCCCAGCATCTGGGCTACCGGGGCTGGCCCGATCTCCAGCGGGAGCTGCGCTCCCGCTACCTCGTGATGATCTCCACCGAGGACACCCTGACCGAGCACGGCGAACACCGCAGTCCGCTCCACGACGCGCTCAACCACGACATCGAGAACCTGCGCCTGACGCTGGAGTCGAATACGGCCGACGACGCCGAGGCCGCCATCGCGGCCATGGCCGCCGCCCGGTCCATCACCGTCGTCGGGCTCGGCTCCTTCGCCGGCCCCGCCAGCGTGATGGCGCACCTGGGCTCCACCATGGGCTACCCCATCACCCTGGAGAACCGCGGCGGCGTCCACCTCGCTTCCAGCACCAACACGCTGGGTGAGGGGGACGTCCTGGTGGTCATCAACATGTGGCGCTCCATCCGGCAGATCATCGTCACCGCCGAAGCCGCCAAGCAGGCAGGCGCCACGGTCATTGCCGTCAGCGACATGCGCCGCGGCCGCCTGGCAGCTGCGGCTGACCATCTTCTCGTGGTGGCCTCGGAAGGCATTTCCTTCTTCCAGTCCGTCACGGCCGCAAACTCGGTGATCTACGGCCTGCTCGCGGGCATGGAGGCGGCGCATCCCGAACGCAGCCGCGCCGCCATCCGCCGCACCCAGCAGCTGTGGAAAGACCTGGACATCTATCTCGACTGACCCCTCCAACCCTGACACGTCCCCGACCCGCACACTTCAGGAGCAGTTCATGAACACCAGCACCGACCGCCGCATCGCCGTCATAGGCCTCGGAGCCATGGGCGGCGCGATGGCCGCCACCCTCCACGAGTCCGGCTGGGATGTCACCGGCTTCGACCCCTCCGAGGCGGCCCGGGCCTCCGCCGCGCATACTGGAATTCCCACCACCTCCACCCTCGGGGATCTCGCCGGGACCCCGTACGCGGTGCTCTCCCTGCCCGCAGCCAGCATCGTGGAAACCACCGTGCCCCAGCTCCTGGCGGCCCCGGGAACCGTCGCGATCATTGATACCACCACCTCCGAACCGGCCACCAGCAAGCTCATGGCCTCCCTCGCCGAAGCACAGGGGGCAGCGTTCGTGGACGCGCCGGTTTCCGGCGGCCGCGACGGGGCAGCAACGGGATCCCTGAGCGCCTTCGTCGGCGCAACCGATGCGGCCCTAGCCGCGGCGGAGCCGGTCCTGCTCGCCCTCACCGGCGGCAAGTACCGCCACATCGGGGGCCCCGGCAGCGGCAACGTCGTCAAGCTCCTCAACAACGTCCTGGCAGCGGCGAACCTGGTCTCCGTGGGCGAGGCCCTCGGCGTCGCCAAGGCCTACGGCATCGATCCTGCCACGGCCGCGGCCAGCATCAGCGAGGCCTCCGGCGGCAGCAAGGTCTCCGCGAACATGTACCCGAACTGGGTGATCAGCGGCAGCCACGACTCAGGCTTCTCCCTGGGCCTCATGGCCCGGGACGCCGCCCTCGCCGTGGAGGTCGCCGCCCAAATCGGCGAACGCCCGGCCCTGCTGGCAGCCGTGGCGGGCCAGTGGCAGGACGCCCTGGCCGTCCTCGGACCGAGGGCCGACTTCACCGAAATCGCCAGGACCGTCGCCCCGGCGATCACGCCCGCCGGCGCACCCGGCACCACCAACGGCACCAACGCCGTCGCCTAAGCCTCCAGCCACGAAGGAACACCACCTTGAGCCCCACCACAGCACCCACCACCTCCTCAGCATCCACGGCCCGCGCAGTCCTGGACGCGGCCTTCCCCACCGGCCTCGGCGCCTTCCTTGACGGCCGGACAGTTCCCGGCAGCGGCGAGAGCATCACGCTCACCGCAGCGGCCACCGGGGAGCCCTTTGCCACCTATGCCGACCCAGGAACCGACGGCGCCAGCGCCATCCTGGAAAGCTCGACGGCGGGCGCAACGGTCTGGGGCGGAATGAACGGATTCGAGCGGGCCGCCATCCTGCGCAGCGTCAGCCGCGTCGTGGAAGCCCACGCGGAGGAACTGGCCATCCTGGAGTCCGCCACCACGGGAAAGCCCATCCGCGACGCCCGCGTCGAAGCCGCCAAAGTAGCCGAAATGTTCGGCTACTACGCCGGGTGGGCCGACAAGCTGACGGGCCTGACCATTCCCGTTCCCGGGCCCTGGCACACCTACACCGAACGTGTCCCGTGGGGCGTCGTCGTCGCCATCACCCCCTGGAACGCCCCGCTGTTCACGGCCGGCTGGAACTCCGCCGCCCCGCTGGCCGCCGGCAACGCCGTCATCATCAAGCCCAGCGAATTCACTCCGGCCTCCTCGGTCCGGCTCGCCCAGCTGGCCCACGAAGCGGGGCTGCCGGCCGGCGTGTTCAACGTCGCAACGGGACTGGGCCAGACCGTCGGCGCCGCCCTCACCACCGACCGTCGCGTCGGCAAAATCAGCTTCATCGGCTCCGTCCCCACCGGACGGCGGGTGGCCGTCGCGGCCGCGCAGGCCGGGATTCCCGCCCTGCTGGAACTCGGCGGCAAAAGCGCCAACATTGTCTTCGCCGACGCCGACCTGGACCGGGCCGCCGACGGCGCCATCTCGGCGATCTTTTCCGGCGCGGGCCAGTCCTGCGTCGCGGGATCACGGCTTCTGGTGGAACGCAGCGTGCACGCACACTTCGTCGAGCTGGTCGCCGACAAGGCCGCGCGGCTGCGCGTCGGCGACCCGCTGGACGCGGCCACCGAGGTGGGCCCGATCATCACGCCCCAGCAGTTCGCGACCGTCACCTCCCTCATCGAGGCAGGACTGAGCGACGGCGGACGCCGGGTCACCGGAGCGGCGCTCCCGGAGGCATTCGCCGGCTCCCCGCTGGCCGGCGGGCGCTGGGTGATGCCGACCCTGCTCGACGGGGTGACGCCCGCGAACCGCCTCGAAACCACGGAGGTTTTCGGCCCCGTGGTCGGCGCGGACGCTTTCGACACGGAAGCGGAGGCAATTGCCCGCGCCAACAACACCAACTTCGGCCTCGCCGGGGCCGTGTGGACCTCCGATGTCTCCCGCGCGCACCACATTGCCCGGGACGTGCGGGCGGGCACATTCTGGATCAACTCCTACAAGACCATCCACGTGGCGGTTCCGTTCGGCGGCTTCGGCGATTCGGGCCACGGCCGCTCCTCCGGTCCCGGCGTCCTGGACGAGTACACGCAGACAAAGGCCATCTGGGTGCCCACGCGCGCAGCCGGCTCCCCCTTCCCGTCGCTGTCCTACTAGAACAGGCAGAAACTCATGGAACTGACAGACACAACCCCCGCCATGGCGACCCTCCGCACCGCCCTGGCCGACGGCGTCGAGGACTGGAGGCCCCGGGTCCAGGCCATGGCGCGGGAAATCCATGCCCACAAGGAGGTCTCCTTCGAGGAGGTCCGCTCGGCCGAAGCGGCAGCGGCACTGCTGGCCGAGGGCGGGTTCGAGGTGGAACGCGGCACCGGCGGCCTGCCCACAGCGTTCACCGCGAGCGCCGGCAGCGGCGAACTGACGGTGGCCCTGTGCGTGGAATACGATGCGCTCCCGAACATCGGACACGCCTGCGGGCACAATCTGATCGCGGGAGCCTCCGTCGCTGCCGCCCTTGCCCTGCGGCCCTATGTGGACGAGCTGGGCATCACGCTGAAGGCGATCGGAACGCCCGCCGAGGAGCACGGCGGCGGCAAGGCCCTCCTGCTGGAACGCGGGGCGTTCGACGGCGTCGGCCTGGCCCTGATGGTCCATCCCGTCCAGGACGGCCTGACCTATAACCCGGCAGGCACGAGCGCCCAGGCCGTGGGCCGGTACAAGGCGACGTTCACCGGAAAGGCCGCCCACGCGGCGGCAGCCCCGCATCTCGGGGTGAACGCCGCGGACGCCGCCGTACTGAGCCAGGTCGCCATCGGTCTGCTGCGCCAGCAGATCCCCGCGGACCACCGCATCGCCTGCTTCGTGGCCGAAGCCGGGCACGTCACGAACATCATTCCGGAACGGGCGGTGGTCCAGTTCGAATGCCGGGCCTTCACCATGACGGAATATGAGGCGCTGCTCGACCGTGTCCGGCGCTGTTTCGAGGGGGCCGCGGTGGCCACCGGAACCACCCTGGCCATCGAGGCGGCAGAGCCCCTCTACGAACCCCTGCTGCAGGACAACGCCCTGGCCGCGCACTGGACCGGGGCGATGGCGGAGTTCGGCAAGGACATCTCCCCCTCCGCCGGCCTCAGCGGCGGTTCCACCGACATGGGCAACATCTCCCAGGTCATCCCGTCGCTGCATCCGTGGCTCAGCATTCCCGGCGCGGACGTCCCGATCCATTCCCACGCGTTCGCCGCACTGGCCGACTCCCCGGAGGCTTACGGCGTGATGTTCGAGGCCGCCACCGCGCTGGCCTGGACCGTCGCCGCCGCGGCCTCAACCCCCGCCGAACGAGCACGCTTCACCCAAGCGGCATACCGCCGTCGTACTTTCACCCAGGAAGGCACCTCATGAGCACCCCCACCAAGGCAGCCCGGATAGATACGGCCGGCCCCAAACTGACCATCCCGATTGCCGCTCTGGCCCTGGTCATCGCTGTTGCGGTCCAGTTCATCGGCCAGGCCAAGATTGACCTTGGAATCGGCGCCATCATCATCTTCCCCATGGTCTGGGGGCTCATTCTGGGCCTTCTGGTCTCCGTCCAGAAGTTCAAGCCGCTGGGCCTGGACCTCCAGCGGGTGGCGGCCGCCCTGGTGGGTGTCGCCGTCCTGCTCCTGGTCGCCCGGCTGGCCTTCAACATCGGCCCCAGCCTTCCCAGCCTGATCAAGGCCGGGCCGGCGCTGCTCCTTCAGGAGGTCGGCCACCTGCTGGGCACGATCATGCTGGCGCTCCCCCTGGCCGTCCTGCTCCGGATGGGCAAGGCAACGGTGGGCGCCACGTTCTCCCTGGACCGGGAACCGTCGTTCGCCATGGTCTCGGAAAAGTACGGACCCGATTCGGACCAGTACCGCGGTGTGCTGGCCATGTACGTCTTCGGAACGCTGTTCGGCGCCGTGTTCATCACCCTCCTCACGTCGCTCGTGGCCAACTGGAAGATCTTCGATCCGCTGGCCCTGGCCATGGGCGCCGGCGTGGGGTCCGGCTCCATGATGGCGGCCTCGGCGGCCAGCATCGTCGCCGCCTACCCGGCCGACCAGGAAGCCATCCTCGGTATGGCAGCCGTGTCCAACCTCATCACCACGGTCCTGGGCGTCTACGTCGGCATCTACATTGCGCTGCCGCTGGCCGACCGCTTTTACAAGGCACTCACCCGCAAACAGGCGACCCGCGAGGCCGTGGCCGTCGCGGCGGACGCCGCCCAGGTCCGCAGCGCCGCCGACATCGACCGGGACGAGGCCCAGGCCGAGGAGAACCGCCGGTTCCGCGAACAGGTCGCCGAATCCTCGGCAGCCATCAAGCTCCCGCTCTGGCTGTCCCTGTCCGTCCTCACGGTCCTGGGCATCGGCACCGCATCGGTGGCGGCCAAGGGATTCAGCCTGTCGATCGTCGCCGGGTACGGAATCATGCTCGCGCTGGTCCTGGTCAGCATCGGGCTGTCGAAGGTCACCCGGAAGATTTCGGCCATCGTCTACATCACCACCATCGGCGCGTACGTTTCCAGCCCCTGGTTCTTCGGTGCCGCAGCGCTCACCGCGGCCATCAAGACGGTCGACTTCCTGTCCATCGCCACCGTCATGCTGACACTCGCCGGCCTGTCGCTGGGCAAGGACATCCCCCTGCTGAAGACCATCGGCTGGAAGATCATTCCCGTGGGCCTGGTCGCGATCACCGCGTCCTTCCTGCTCTCCACCGTGATCGCCGAGTTCGCCCTGGGGCTCTGGCACTAACACGCAGCACCGGACTTCGGAACAGAAAAGAGCGGACGACGGCGGGACTCCCCGCCGTCGTCCGCTCACGTTTCGCGCCGTGCGTGCAGGGCAGTCAGCCTGGCGGGCCCCGCAGATCAGACGTGCTGGTCGACGAGCACCGGGTTGCCGTCCGGGTCCAGGACGACAAAGCTCGACGGCCCCGTTGACCCCTCGTCTGCCTCGGAAACGAACTCCATGCCCTTGGCCTTCAGTTCCCGCTGGAGTTCGCGGACATCGGTGAACGGGTCCACCGCCTCCGCGTTCTGGTTCCAGCCCGGGTTGAAGGTGAGCATGTTCTTCTCAAACATGCCCTGGAAGAGGCCGATGACCGTCTCGCCGTTCTTCAGGATGAGCCAGTTCTGGGTGATGTCGCCCCCGAATCTGCTGAAACCGAGTTTTTCGTAGAACGCGGCCGACGCCGCGATGTCCTTGACGGCGAGGCTGACGGAAAAGGCGCCGAGCTGCATGTGGTGCTCCACTCTCCAGGGGGACGGGTCTTTCCGATGATACGCGCGGCCATCCCGGGCGAAGGCCCGGACCGGCCCGGCCCGCGGGTGGCGTTGGGTGGACGACGGCGGGAGGTTGCGCCGTCGTCCCACCTCAATACCACCCGGGGTATACATGAATACCCATGGGGGTATACAGTGATTATCACCACAGTGGTTAAACGAAGACATCGGGGTCCGGCTGCAGGCAACGAGGCCGCAACTGCCGGCTCCGAAGATCTTCCCGGCCCGATCTATCCCCACATGTCAGGCGTCCGCGCTGAGGCGACGCCGGACTTCCAGAGAGGCGTCTTATCCATGACTATGCACCACGAGATCCTGATCATCGGCGGCGGCAACGCGGGGCTGAGTGTTGCCGCCCGGCTCCGCAATGCAGGGCGCACTGATGTCGGCGTGATCGAGCCGAGCGAGCAGCACTATTACCAGCCGCTGTGGACCCTGGTCGGGGCAGGCGTCGCCAGCCAAAAGGAAACGATCCGTCCCCAGGCGTCCGTGATGCCCCAGGGGGTTGCCTGGATCAAGGACGCCGCGGCGGACATTGACCCTGACCGCCGCACTGTCGCCCTCACCTCCGGAGGTTCTGTCACGTACGAACATCTGGTGGTCTGTCCGGGCATCCAGCTGGACTGGGACAAGACCCCGGGCATGGCCCAAGCCATGGAATCCCCGGCCGCATCCAGCAACTACCGCTACGACCTGGCACCCAAGACCTGGGACATGATCCAGAACCTGAAGTCCGGGACGGCCGTTTTCACCCAGCCCGCAGGCCCGATCAAGTGTGCCGGCGCCCCGCAGAAAATCGCCTACCTGGCAGCCGACTACTGGCGCAAGCAGGGGGTGCTGGACGACATCCGGGTCGTTATGGTTCTGCCGACGCCGGGTATGTTCGGAATCAAGGTGTTCGCCGATGAGCTTGAGCGGGTAGTGGAAAAGTACGGCATCGAAGTCCGCTTCAACAGCGAGATGACCGCGGTGGACCCGGCGGCCGGTGTGGCGGTGATCAGGGACAACGCGGCGGGCTCCGAGGAGTCACTGCACTACGACCTGCTCCATGCTGTGCCGCCGCAGTCGGCCCCGGACTGGCTCAAGCGCACACCGCTAGCGGATCCGGCCAACCCCGCCGGCTACGTGGACGTCGACAAGCACACCATGCGGCACAAGCGCTACCCGGAAATTTTTGCCCTGGGCGACGCCGGGTCCACGCCGAACTCGAAGACCGGAGCGGCGATCCGCAAGCAGGCCCCGGTGCTGGTGGAGAACCTGCTGGCCGCCCTTGAAGGCGGAACCCCGTCGGCCCAGTACGGCGGGTACGCCTCCTGCCCGCTGACCACGGCGCGGGGGAAGATGCTGCTGGCGGAGTTCGATTACACCCTCCAGCCCGCTCCCAGCATCCCCTTCATCGACACCACCAAGGAACGCAGCGACATGTGGCTGCTCAAGCGCTACGGGCTGCCGTTTATGTACTGGAACCTGATCCTCAAGGGCCGCGTCTAAGGCCGCCTCGCAACGCCGGCGCCGCGATTCAGGGGAGAATGGAACGCATGACCCTTACGACGTTCGCCCTTGTCCGCCACGGCCAGACGGACTGGAACGCCCAGCGCCGGCTGCAGGGGTCCACCGACATTCCCCTGAACGACGTCGGCCGCGGCCAGGCGCGCGGCGCCGTCGCCGTCCTGTCCGGCTACGAGTGGGACACGATCGTGTCGTCGCCGCTGAGCCGTGCCGCGGAAACCGCAGACCTCATTGCGGCTGGGCTGGGACTGGGCCCAGCCCGCCGCGTACCGGAGCTCACCGAACGTAGCTTCGGACCCGCCGAGGGCCTGCAGGACGGCCCCGAACTGGACGCGCTGCGCATCCCCGACGGATTCCGCGGCGCGGAAAGCCAGGACGGGGCAGCCCGCCGCGGGCTGGCCGCGCTGGAAACCCTCGCGGAGGAGTTCCGCGGCCGCCGCGTCCTCGTGGTCGCCCACGGCTCCCTGATCCGTGTGAGCCTCAGCCGTGCGATCGGGCGCACCCTGCACAGCATCGAAAACGCCGCGCTCAACCTGGCCCACCACCATCCCGTTGACGGCTGGCAGCTCGAGTACTACAACGGCGAGCGGGTTGTCGCCGGCGTTCCGGCCTGACGCAGCGCCGGAACAGCGCCGGCCGGAATCCGGCTGCCGCGTCGCATCACGCGACGTCGTCGACCGTGACGACAATCTTGCCGCGGGTGTGCCCTTCCATATTGAGCCGGAAGGCGTCGGCGGCCTCCGGCAAGGGAAATGCGCGGGCCACCTCGACGCGCATGTTGTGCCGGTCCACCAGGTCGGCGAGCGCCTGCAGCTCGGCGCCGACGGGGTTGACCCACATCCAGGTGCCGCCGTGCTGCTCGACGTCGCTGTCCGCGATGGAGGCGTGGCGGCCTCCGTCGGCCAGGACAGCCAGGGTGGACTCAAGGTTCCCGCCCACGAAGTCCGCGACGACGTCAACGCCGTCGGGCCGCAGGGCGCGCACCCGGTCCGCGAGTCCTTCGCCGTAGCTGACGGGCTCCGCCCCGAGCGAGCGCAGGAAGTCGTAATTCCTTTCCGAGGCGGTCGCGATGACGCTGGCGCCCAGCGCCGCGGCGATCTGGATACCCAGGGACCCGACACCGCCGGCGCCGCCGTGGATCAGCACGGTCTCGCCCGCCTTGAGGCCCAGACGGGTAAGGACCTGATATGCCGTCAAACCCGCCAGAGGAAGACCGGCGGACTCGTTCCACCCCAGCGATGCCGGCTTGCGGGCGAGGAGCCGTTCCGGCAGGGCTATGTATTCGGCGAAGCTGCCGCCGTGGACGTAGTCCTTGCGGCCGTAGGAAATCACTTCATCGCCGGGCCGGAACTGCGGCGCGTCGATGCCCACTGACTCGACGACGCCAGCCATATCCCACCCGGGAATGGCCGGGAACTGCAGGTCCATGACTGCGTCCAGGTAGCCGGCCATAATCTTCCAGTCGACCGGGTTCACAGCTGCCGCCTTGACTTTGACCAGGACCATCCCGGGCCCGACCTTCGGCATCGGCTGCTCGGTCAGTTCAAGGACGCCGGGGTTTCCGTATTCGCTGTAAGTAATTGCCTTCATGCAAGGCTGAACAGCCGCTCCCGAGGCACTATTCCGCACCCGTGCGGTGAGTGCGGCATCCCTGGTTGATCGATCAATCCAGATTGATATAATTTAAGGGTGAGCTACACCCCATCCGCCACGCTTCACGCGGATCCACCGGGAATCCTACGCCTGGCCGGGCACCCAGTGCGGTGGCAGCTGCTGGCCGAGCTGGCACGCAGCGACCGGCAGGTGCGCGAGCTGACGGCGCTGGTGGGCCAGCGGCAGAGCCTGACGTCCTACCACCTCGCTCAACTGCGCACGGGCGGGCTGGTGACCATGCGGCGCAGCTCGGCTGACGGGCGTGACATCTACTGCAGCCTCAACATGTCGGCGTTTCGCGAACAGCTCACCGAAGCCGGCGGGGCCCTTCACCCGGGCCTGCGGCTCGTCCGAGCCGAGCAATCACCGTCGGCGGGCGGTTCTGGCGAAGCAACCAGTCAGTCGCCCGCGCAGCCACCCGTTCGGGTGCTGTTCCTGTGCACGGGCAACAGCGCCCGGTCCCAGATGGCTGAGGCGATGCTCGCGCACCTGGGTGGCTCCCGGATCGAAACCGCCAGCGCGGGCAGCCACCCCAAGGACCTGCACCCCGACGCCGTGCGCGTGATGCGTGAGCGGGGCATAGACATCAGCGGCGCCCGCCCCAAGCACCTCCGCGAGTTCGCAGAGCAGCGGTTCGACTTTGTGATCAGCCTTTGTGACCGGGTGAGGGAAGTCTGCCCGGAATTCCCGGGCCCACCGGCGATGGTGCACTGGAGCATTCCCGATCCGGCAGCCGAAACAACAGCTAACCAGGACGACCATTCGACGTTCGTCCGCACGGCAGACGACCTGAACACGCGGATCCAGTTCCTGCTGTCCGCCATCGAGTACACCCCAACGAATTAGCAAGGAGCCAGCAATGCCCAGCGACCCAACGGACATGGTCAGCGTCCGGTACATGGTTGACGACGTGGAAGCGGCGACCGACTTCTACACCAAACACCTCGGATTCACCCTCCGCACGAGCGCCGCACCGGCGTTCGCCGACGTCACAAGAGGCCGGCTACGGCTTCTGCTGAGCGGGCCCGGCAGCTCGGCCGGCCGGCCGATGCCGGACGGCACGGTGCCGGCCCCGGGCGGGTGGAACCGCATCCACCTAATAGTGGGCGATATCGCGGCCGAGGTTGAACGGCTGCGTGCCGCGGGTCTCGCCTTCCGCAACGACATTGTCACCGGCCCGGGCGGCCAGCAGATTCTGCTGGAGGACCCGTCCGGCAACGTTGTCGAGTTGTTCCAGCCGGCCGGCGCCTAGCGACATACTGCCCAACCGCCTTGACGGGCTTTGTGACAGGTGTCATAGTCTTTACATGAACCTGTTGGACAGCTGGACAGCTGCACAAGATCGAGTGGTACGCGTTGGCGCGGCTGAGGCGGTGTTCGCATCCCTCCGGGGCGCTATCGAAGGCGGGAAGATCCCTGTCGGCACCCGTCTCGACTCGGAGGCATCGTTGGCCAAGCAGTACGGCGTCAGCCGGACGATGGTCAGGGAGGCGCTGCGTTCATGCACCGCACTGGGACTCACGGCCACCCACACGGGCAAGGGCACCTTCGTCATCGCTGACAAAGTCGCCCAGGACCTCAAACTCGGCAAATATTCGGCCAGCGCCCTCGTCGAAGCCCGGCCCCATGTGGAAGTGCCTGCCGCGGGCCTCGCTGCCCAACGCCGTAGCAGCGAAGACGTGGAGGCCCTCCGGGAAATCCTTCGGGAAATGTCCGAGGAAGACGATATCCAGCAGTGGGTGCTTCTGAACACGGAGTTCCACGTGACGATCGCCCGGTGCAGCGGCAATGGCGTATTCGAATCGTTCCTGTCCGACATCTGCGACGCCATGGCCAACCAATCAAACACGCTTAACCTCGTGGCTGACCGGCGCAAGGAATCCGGTGAAGAGCACGCCCGCATTTTCGCTGCCATCGAGCGCGGGTCGGCCGAGGAAGCATCCCAGGCCATGAGAATGCATCTGCACGGCGTCGAATGCGCCCTCGGCACGATCGTCCCCGGAAGCGGAAATTCCCGGACCACCCATCCCCGCTAGAGCCTAACCCCGAACTTTCACGAACCGCCCTGCCTGCCGCGATTGCCACAAGGCCCTCTCGGTCCCCTTGCTGTGGCATAACCATGTCCGCCCTGCTGGGCTGCACCGTTCAGGCCTGCCCGCTCCCCTTTCCGTCCACGCCCGTCAACGAAGCCCCGTGAGGACCCCTATGACCATCGCCCGCACCACCCAAGACACCCGTTCCGAACACGACCTGCTGGGCGACCGGGAGGTTCCCGCCGACGCCTACTGGGGTGTCCACACCCTCCGGGCCGTGGAGAACTTCCCGATCACGGGCCAGCCGCTCGCCTCCAACATGCACCTGGTCCGCGGGCTGGCCGCCGTCAAACTGGCCGCCGCCCGCACCAACCACGAGCTCGGGCTGCTCGACGCCGGCCGCGCCCGGGCCATCGAGGAAGCCTGCACCGACGTCATGAACGGCAAGCTCAGCGAGCAGTTCGTGGTGGACGTGATCCAGGGCGGCGCCGGGACGTCGTCGAACATGAACGCCAATGAGGTGATCGCCAACCGTGCCCTCGAAATCCTCGGACACCCCAAAGGCGACTACGCGCGGCTGCATCCCAACGACCACGTCAACCTCAGCCAGTCCACCAACGACGTCTACCCCACCGCCGTCAAGCTCGGCACAATCTTCGCCGCCCGGGAGCTGCTCGAAGCCCTCACCGAACTCGAAGAGGCCTTCGCCGCCAAGGCCCGGGAATTCCGCACCGTGGTGAAGATGGGCCGCACGCAGCTGCAGGACGCCGTCCCCATGACGCTCGGCCAGGAGTTTGGCACCTACGCCGTCACCATCGGCGAGGACCGGCTCCGCTTGGCCGAAGCCGATCTGCTGATCCACGAAATCAACCTCGGCGCCACCGCGATCGGCACCGGCCTCAACGCACCGGCCGGGTACGCCGAGGCCGCCTGCCGGCATCTGGCCGACATCACCGGCCTGCCGCTCGTCACGGCGGTGGACCTGATCGAGGCCACCCAGGACGTCGGCGCCTTCGTGCACCTCTCAGGCGTGCTCAAGCGCGTCGCGGTGAAACTGTCCAAAATCTGCAACGACCTGCGGCTGCTTTCCTCCGGCCCGCGCGCCGGCTTCGGCGAAATCAACCTCCCCGCCGTGCAGTCCGGCTCCTCGATCATGCCCGGCAAGATCAACCCCGTCATCCCGGAAGTGGTCAGTCAGGTGGCCTACGAGGTCATCGGCAACGACGTCACCATCACCATGGCCGCGGAGGCCGGCCAGCTCCAGCTCAACGCCTTCGAACCGATCATCGTCCACAGCCTCCACAAGAGCATCTCCCACCTCGAAGCCGCCTGCCGCACCCTCACGGCACGCTGCGTCCGGGGTATCACCGCCAACACCGAACACCTCCGCCTCACGGTGGAACAGTCAATCGGACTGGTCACCGCACTCAACCCGCACCTGGGCTACGCCACGGCCACGGCCATCGCGCAGGAAGCCCTCGCCACCGGTAAGGGCGTCGCGGAACTCGTCCTCGAACACGGGCTACTCACCGCCGAGCAGCTCACCGACCTCCTCAGCCCGCAGCGCCTCGCCAACCTGAGCAGATAGTCAGCAACCGCTCCCTAACCTCGCAAGCCCGGCACGGTGACCCTGCGGTTGTGGGCCCACGCGCACACTTTTGACCCCGCCCCACCAAAGGAGCTGGGGCAAGCCGTCGTGCCCAAATATCCGCCCGGTTTCAGCGAGCCTACCCTCACACCCAATGAAAGGCCTTGGACAATGACCGCCGATTTTGAAGTCGAACGCCCGATGGACATGCACCGCGTTGAGCGGACTGAACGGGCGAGAAGCGCACCGATCAGATCACAAATCATCAACTACCTGGCCAGCCATGGTGCTAGCAAGGTGGCCGACATCAGTAACGGCATCGCATCCTCGCGGGGCTCGGTCAGATACCACCTGGCAGCCCTCGAGAGCGCTGCGATCGTTCGCTCCAACATTTCCCCGGGGGCCCGAGGCCGGTTCACGCCCTTCTACGGTCTCGCCCCGGGAGAATTGGAGTAGAGCGATACCGCACGCAGTCCCGTCAGCTCCAACTCCCCGGAGCAACCGGCGCCGGCTAGGGCTGCGTCCGTTCGGGGAGGAACATTGCCTTCTCCAGCGGGGTGACAGTGAGTGATTTGAGCTGGGCGGTCCCGCCTTCCGCGAAGAGGGCCATCTTGTCGGCCCCGGCATTGGGGAATACCTGGTCGGTGATGGTCCGGAGACCGTCCTGAGCGAATACCTCTACCGATGAGCGGTCGAGGTAGATCCTCATCGTGATGTTCCCCTCCGCGTCGAGGGTGATGGGGGCGTCCTCGATTGAAGCGAAGGCCGGGTGGAAGCCGGTGTTGCCGGAGTTGGTGCGGTCAACGAACATCGTCCCGGCCGTGGCGTCGTAGCCGACGACGGTGGATGAAGTTCCCTCGCCGAGCACGGTGATGCCGGATTTCTTGGCCGTGCCCGGAGCGAAAGTGATGTCGACGCGTTGAACCTGACCGGAGGCGGCCGGTAGCGGCGTAGTTCCCTCCGCTATCGCGGTGCCTTTTTTGGTTGAGTAGCTTGGCTTTATGGCCAGCTTGTCGACCTGCTTTACGGCGCTTTGGGCGAGCCGGGGACCTTCAGGTGTCTGCGTCAGTTTCACTTCACGCGGCAGGGACATGGCGCTGCGCCACGGGTTCGTGGGGATGTCGTTGGCGTAGTCCCAGTTGTTCATCCAGCCCAGCATGACCCTATTGTCTGAGGCCATGTTGGCGAAGGACACGGCAGCGTAGTAGTCACGGCCGTAGTCCAGCCAGTCATAGGACTGCAGTCGGGTTGTCGCTGGTGCGGAGCTTGCCATGAACTCGTCAGCGAGGATGTGTCCCCAGCCGAACCGGTTGTTGTCGACGACTTTGATGTGCGCCTCCTGACCAACGAATTCCTTGACATCCCATGATGCCCAGTCGAGCGTTTCACTTTCGTTTCCCGTGGCCGTGCGCACCACCTCTCCATTGATGACCAGGTTCACGGTTTCTTCATCGGACCTGGGAACAGCGGCGGTGTCGGTGAGCATGACGTGGTCGAGGGTCAGGTGTCCCCACCCGCCGGTGGCTTGGTCAACGACCCGCAACTGTGCGTTCTGTCCCGCGAATTCGGAGACGTCCCAGCCTTTCCAGTTCAGGATTCCGGCATTGTCTCCCGCCAGCGAGCGGACCACGCTGCCGTTGATGAGCAATTGGACGGCAAGGATCTGGCCGGAGTCCGCGGAGCGGTTGCCGCTGCCGACCAGCATGCTCATGAAATTCTTGGTGATGGGGAATGCCGGGGATGTCAGGGTGCCCTGCCGGTCATCGCCCGGTGCCGTCCCGGTGTCGAAGGTGTTGACCCGCTTGGCCCCGATGTAGAAGTCCCCGCCACTGGCGGAGGGCTGGAAATTGGGGGTGAGGTCGCCGGTTCCGGTCCAGTCGGCGTCGGCCAGTGTGGTCCCTGGGGGAACCTCGAAGCCGTTGAACTTGAGCTCGCCCTCGGGTGGGGTGTTGTCCAGCTTGTCCGAGACCCGCGGGTGCTTGCCGCCGCCCACGAGGAAGTTCAAATAGTCATCGGACACCGTAAAGGTTGGTGACTGCATGGACCCCAGCGGCCAGTCGCCGTCGTTGAAGGAATTGATCAGGCCGGTGGCGCCGAATCCGGTCACCGGGCTCTGGCCGGGAAGAGCACCGGCAGCGGGGGCGTCACCGAAAGGGCCGTTCTTCCAGTTGCCCGGCTCATTGTTCACAGTCCAGCCGTTGTAGGTTCCGTCGTTGAACCCGGCCAGGACCGTACCGGGAGGAAGCGCTGCGGCCGGCTTGGTGGTCTCGGAGGTAAAGGTTGTGCCATCGAAGTCTCCGACAAAGTACTGTCCGGCGGATCCGCCGGCGACGCCGCCGGGATTGATGTTGACGACCATGACCCATTTGATGTTGTCCATGTCGCCGTCCACGGCGAGCGGGAACAGGTCCGGGCATTCCCACAGTCCCCCGGTGGCGTTGGCCGGCCCGAATTCGCTCAGCGCCGTCCAGTCCTTGAGGTTGGTCGACTTGTACAGGACAACCTTGTGTTCGGTTGCCTCCACCGCCGTCATCACCCAGTAACCGCCGCCGCCGCCGGGTTGGTCGTACCAGAAGACCTTGGGGTCGCGGAAGTTCGCCGAGTTGCGGTCCAGAACCGGGTTCTGATCGTGCTGCGTCCAGGTCTGCCCGTCGTCCAGGCTGTAGGCCAGCGACTGCGCCTGCAGGCCCCGATGCGGAGAAGCGTCCTTGTACGCGCTGGTAAAGACAGCGATCAGGGGCGGGTTCTCCGTTGTTCCGAAACCGGAGGTGTTGTCTTTGTCCACCACAACGCTTCCCGAGAAGATGTCCTGCTGGGCGTCGGTGGAGATCGCCAGGGGCTGCTCCTCCCAGTGGACCAGGTCCTTGGACGTGGCATGACCCCAGGACATGTTCCCCCACGTGTTTCCGGAAGGATTGTGCTGGTAGTACAGGTGGTAGACGCCCTTGTGGAAGACCATCCCGTTCGGATCGTTCATCCAGTTTTTTTCGGGCGTGAAGTGGAAGGCCGGCCGGTAGGGTTCGTCCCCGAGGGTTGTGGCAGCCGACGCCGGCAGGGAACCTGCCAGTGCCGCGGCCAGTGTCAGTCCCGCGAGCGTCAGTGCAGAGACGGCATGCGTCCTGCGGGTGGTGATTCTCTTCATCTGCTTTTGTCGCCCTTCGTCGCGCGCGTTGCCGGTAGACAACGTTGTCAGTGGGAAGGACGCTAAGTGATGTCCGTCAGACATGTCAACGGCTTTGGCGACTCGAGTCAACGGCTTTGGCGACTCAAGTCAACGGTTTGGCGACTCGGGTCAATGGTTTGGCGAATCGGTCAACGCTGGATGGCGGAGACTCGGCTGAAGACTATTCCAGGGGCAGGAGCCAGGTCAGCGCCGACCCCTCGCCCTCGATGTGGCGAGCCAGTTCCGCATTGAATCGGGCGCCGTAGTCGGCCCCGATGTGTTCCTGAAACGCGGCCTCATCGCGATAGACCTCGAAGACAAAGTAGTCCCTGGGGTTCTGCTGCCCGGTGTGCGGAAGGAAGAGAACGTTGCCCGGTTCCTGGCGGACCTTCTGGGTCAGTTCAAGCATCATTTCGGCCACGCGGACCTCACTGCCGGGCTTGACGGTGAATTCGGCATAGAGGGTCTTGGTCATGGGTATCCCTTTCAAATCGATCGGCTGTTCAGCCAGAGTCGGCCTCATGATGGAGGACGGATTTCGCCGGAGCCTCGTTGAATCAGCTCCGAGGGAACAACATACGTGCGCGCAGGCTGCTTGTCGCCATCAATTCTGGCCAGCAGCCTCTCCGCTGCCAGCCTGCCGATCCGCTCGGGATGCTGGGCGATGACGGTCACGGCGGGCTCCATCATGTCGGCCAGCGTGAAGTCATCGAACCCTATCAAGGCCACGCGTTTGCTTAATCCGAGCTCTTTCAGGGCACGCATGGCCCCGAAAGTGACGAGGTTCTGGCTGGAGAAGATGGCCGTAGGCGGGTCCTCGGCCGTGAGCAGTTCAAGCGCGGCCAGCCGTGCCGACTCCTCATCGTGGAGTCCGTCGCGGACCGGAACCGTGGAGGTGGCAAGGCCCGCCCGGCCTAGTTCCTCGATGAAGCCGCGGCGCCGCTCCCGGGCGGTCTGGATGTCCGTGCGGTCACCCAGGAAGGCAATCTTGGTATGGCCGTGCGCCAGGAAATGGGCGGCTGCCCTGGCGGCCCCGACGGCGTTGTCCGTCACCACGGCGTCCGCGTCGATGCCCACGGGTTCGCGGTCGATGAACACCATGGGCAGATCGCGGGAGTGTTCCGGAATGACGTAGGACTGGCTCCGCGCAATGGGAGTCAGGACCAGGCCATCAACCCGCCGGCCAAGGAAAGCGGCCACCAAAGTCTTTTCCCTTTCGGGGTCGTCATCGAGGCTGGCGGAAAAGACGGCGATGCCGCGGGCCGCCAGAGCATCTTCCAGGGCCCGGTGGATCTCGCTGCTGAACGGGTTGGCCACGCTGGGCAGCAAAAGTCCGATCGAAAGCGTCTGCCGGCCGGTCCGCCGGAGACTTCCCGCCGCCATGTCCAGCTGGTAGTTGAGCTGCTGGGACGCATCCAGCACGCGCTGGCGGGTGGCTTCGGAGACGCCTGGTTCGTCGTTCATCACGCGGGACACCGTCTTGATGCCTACTCCGGCCAGGGCTGCGACGTGACGCATGGTGGGGCGATTCTTCGCGGGGTCCGCTTGGTAACGATTAGACATCGTTGTCACAACATCGTCCTTCATCTTCGAATTTTCATTGACTCTACCTTGTGACGCTGATTACATGAGGCCTGACATCGTTGTCAGGCATCGGAAGTGCCCCGAAAACAGGAGATTCAATGTTGAGTTCCAAAGCCCCGCGCACCATGACCCACCGCCTGCTCGCCATGGGCGCCGTACTGACCCTCGGCACCCTCAGTCTCACCGCCTGCGGCGGAACCTCCACCGCCACCCCCGGAAGCGCGTCCGCCGAAAAGGTCGGAGTGTCCCTGATCGTCAAGACCACCACCAACCCGTTCTTCGTCTCCATGCAGGACGGCGCGAAGAAGGCAGCCGCTGCCGAGGGCGTGGACCTGAAGCTCGCAGCCGGCAAGGCCGACGGGGACGAGGACACCCAGATCCAGGCCATCGAGAACGCCATCTCCAAGGGCGACAAGGGCATCCTGATCACGCCCAACGGCCCCTCCGTTGTGGACGCCCTGAAGAAGGCGAGGGACGCGGGACTGTTCGTCATCGCCCTGGACACGCCGCCCGACCCGGCAGACGCAGCAGACATCACGTTCGCCACCGACAACTTCGCCGCCGGCGAGCTGATCGGAAAGTGGACCGCAGCCCAGCTGGGTGGGGAAAAGGCAACCATTGCCCTCGTCGATCTCTTTGACGACAAGGTCGTCTCGGTTGACTACAACCGGGACCAGGGCTTCCTCACGGGCCTCGGAATCGACACCGTCGACGCCAAGAAGAACGGCGACGAAGCCAAGACCGGCACGTACACCGGCGGCAAAGGAGGCGACTACGAGATCGTCGGCAGCCAGGCCTCGCAGGGCGCCGAGGACGGCGGCCGCACCGCCATGGAAACCCTGCTCGCCAAGAACCCGGACATCAACGTCGTCTACACCATCAACGAACCTGCGGCAGCGGGTGCTTTCGAGGCACTGAAGGCGGCCGGCAAAGAGAAGGACGTCCTCGTGGTCTCGGTGGACGGCGGATGCACCGGCGTCAACAACATCAAGTCCGGCGTCATCGGTGCCACAGCCCAGCAGTACCCGGTCAAGATGGCCGAACTGGGCGTCAAGGCAATCGTTGAACTCGCCAAGACAGGCAAGAAGCCAGCCAACTCCGCAGGATTGGACTTCTACAACACTGGCGTCGAGCTCGTCACGGACAAGCCGGCTGACGGCATCAAGAGCATCACCACCACGGAAGCCTCCGACATCTGCTGGGGAAAGTAGCCCACCCAGTTCATTGCTGGGGAGGCCGGCGCCCGCTGCCGGCCTCCCCGCACTGCACCCATCAAGCTAGGCCCGCCCCAGCAAACCCCACCGAAGATCAGGATCAACCGTGACCCAGCAACAGACCGCCGGCCCGGCTAGCACAGGGCCCGCCGACCTGGCGGAGGAATTCCTTGACCGACAGACGCCGCTCAGCCGGATACGCAATGTCCTCCACCGCTACCCCGCCGTCAGCCCCGCCCTTGTGCTTCTCATCGCAGTGGTCGTGTTCGGCCTCCTCAACGACAGGTTCCTGCGGGTTGAAAACCTCTCCCTGATTACCCAGCAGGTCTCCGTCGTCGGCACCTTGGCCATCGCCCAGACCCTCATCATCCTCACCGCAGGCATCGACCTTTCCGTCGGAGCCGTCATGATCCTTTCATCGATGGTCACGGCCCAGCTCGCCGTCAACAATGGACTGCCCGCACCCGTCGCGCTCCTCGCCGGCCTGATCGTCGGACTCGCAGCCGGAGCCCTCAACGGATTCCTGGTCACCCGGTTCCGGCTCCCGCCGTTCATCGTCACCCTCGGCACGCTGAATATCTTCATCGCCCTGACACTGCTCTACTCGAACGGCGCGACAGTACGCGGCTCGGCCATGCCTGACCTGCTCACCTGGACCGGAACCACATTCCCGGTCGGCCCGGTCAGGATCTCCACCGGAGTCGTCGTCATGCTCCTGCTCTACATCGCCATCGCGTTCATCCTCGGCAAGACCGCGTGGGGCAGGCACGTCTACGCCGTGGGCGATGACAAGGAAGCCGCCCGCCTGGCCGGCATCGCCGTCAACAAAGTCCTCATGAGCGTCTACCTCGCCGCCGGCGCTGTCCTGGCTGTCGGCGCCTGGATACAGATCGGCCGCACCAACGCAGCCAGCCCCAACGCCGGCGTCGACCTGAATCTGGACTCCATCACCGCCGTGGTCATTGGCGGAACCAGCCTCTTCGGCGGACGCGGGTCCGTCTGGGGCACCCTCCTGGGCGCCCTGATCGTGGGCGTCTTCCGCAACGGGCTCTCCCTCGCAGGCCTTGACGTGCTCTACCAGACCCTCGCCGTGGGCGTCCTCATCATCCTCGCTGTGTCCATCGACCAGTGGATCCGAAAGGTGAAATCATGACCGCCACCCACATGGAGCCGGCCGGAACCCAAGTACGCCAGCCCATCCTGCAGGCCCGGAACCTCGTCAAGACCTTCGGCCGCGTCGTCGGCCTGGACGGCGTCAGCCTGGACCTGTACCCGGGTGAAGTCCTGGCCATCATCGGCGACAACGGCGCAGGAAAGTCCACGCTGATCAAGTGCCTCACCGGTGCCGAGATTCCGGATACCGGCGAGCTGATGGTGTCCGGGCAACCGGTCCACTTCAAACGCCCCCAGGACGCGCGCGCCCACGGCATCGAAACGGTGTACCAGAACCTTGCCGTCTCGCCGGCCCTGGACGTCGCCTCCAACCTGTTCCTTGGCCGGGAAGAACGGCGTGCAGGAATCCTCGGCAGCGTGTTCCGGATGCTTGACACCAAAGGCATGCGCACGAAGGCCAAACAGGAGTTGACCCGGCTGGGCATCTCCACCCTCCAGGACGTCACAGTGCCGGTGGAGAACCTCTCCGGCGGCCAGCGCCAGGCTGTCGCCGTGGCCCGCGCCGCGGCGTTCGGGTCAAAGGTGGTCGTGCTGGACGAGCCGACGGCGGCACTCGGCGTCCGGGAATCGAACCAGGTCCTGCAGTTGGTCCGGGACCTCCGGGACCGCGGCCTGCCAGTCATCCTGATCAGTCACAACATGCCCCACGTGTTTGACGTAGCGGACCGGATCCACGTCCAGCGCCTGGGCAAATGCGCTGCCACCATCACTCCGCAATCACACACCATGACCGATGCAGTTGCGATCATGACCGGTGCGGCCAGCGCCTGAACAACGGCTCCCGCCATTTTCAGTCCGCGGACCGGGCCGCTTCAGTCCGCGGACTGAAGCGGCCCGGACGCGCCCCGCCATCAGCTTCCAACGAGAGACAGACCATGGATTACTTCAAGACAGCCCGGCACGACCCTCGCCAGACGCTCGACGTCATGGTGGTAGGCGAAGCGCTGATCGACGTGGTCACAACGTCACAGGATCAGGTGGAACACCCGGGCGGCTCGCCGGCCAATGTCGCCTACGGACTTGGCCGCCTCGGCGTAACGACCGGTCTGCTCACGGCCATCGCCCCCGACGCGCGGGGAAACTCCATCGAAAGCCATCTCCGCAGCGCAGGAGTCATGCTTCTGCCCGGGTCACGGTCCCTGGCCCGGACCGCATCGGCAACGGCCACCCTTGAACCGGACGGCTCCGCCACGTACGACTTCGACATCTCCTGGGACCTTTCCCCGTCAGCCCCTGCCTGTTTCCCAAGAATCCTGCACACCGGATCAATCGCCACGTTCCTTAGTCCCGGTGCCGGCGCCGTGAAATTGCTGCTCGAACAAGCCCACAGACACTGCATGATCACTTACGACCCGAATATCCGGCCAGCCCTGCTCGGCAGCCACTGGGAGGCGAAAGCCATCTTCGAAGAGCTCGTGCCCCTAACCGACGTCGTCAAACTCAGCGACGAGGACGCCCAGTGGCTGTACCCCCAGAAAAGCCTGGACGAAGCCGCAGCCCACATTCTCGGTTTGGGCGCGGAACTCACCGTCGTCACCAGGGGTGCGCAAGGCTCACAATTCACGACCGCCGGCGCTAACGTCAGCATTCCCGCCGTGAAATCCAAGGTTTCCGACACCATAGGCGCCGGGGACTCCTTCATGTCCGCCCTCATCCTGGGCTTTCTCACCCGGGGAACCGAAGGCTTCGCACCAGCCGTCCTGGAACAGCTCGGACACACCGCAGCCGCGGCCGCGGCCATCACCGTACAGCGCCCGGGAGCGAACCCCCCGACCCTGGAAGAACTCAACCTGGCCCTCGGCGCCCGGTCCGCCGCCCAATACGCGGGCTCCTGAAGCACAATCCCCGCCGGGATAACTCCCGTCAGGGCTGGCCGGACAGCCTGGCCACGGCGGCAATATCCTGCGGGGTGGTTCGGCAGCACCCGCCCACGAGCCGGGCACCAAGTTCACGCCAGATGGGCGTTCCCTCCGCAAGGCTTAGGGGCGTTTTTCCGTTTGGGCCCGCAGGGCTGTCCCCGGCAGCCGCGGGCCCCCACCTTTTGGTGACTGCGTCATATGTTTCTCCCGAATTGGGGTAGGCGATCAGTGGCGTTTCGGTGGCGTCGCCCAAGGCCTCCAGGGCCGGGGAGACCAGCTCCACCGGCACGCAGTTGACGCCGATTGCCACCGCGAGCGGCTGCTTCCTGCAGAGCTCTGCCACCTGGGCCAGCGGCGTGCCGTCACTGATGTGGCCGCCATCCCTCAGTGTGAAGGATAGCCAGGCTTCGACGTCGAACTCCTCAAGGAGCGCCAGCAGGGCCTGGGCCTCCGGCAATGACGGCAGCGTCTCACACGCCAGAAAGTCCGCTCCGGCATCCACCAGCGCCGAGATGCGAGGCCGATGGAATTCCCGGAAATCGTCTGGGCTGAGCCGGTAGTCGCCCCTGTATTCCGATCCGTCCGCGAGGTACGCGCCGTAGGGTCCGACCGATCCTGCAACGAGCAGGGGGCCCGCACCCGGGTTCTCGACCAAATACTCGCGGCGCGCCTCGTCGGCCAGGCGCACACTCAGTGCCACCCGGTCCAGGGCCTCTTCCTTGCTGAGGCCGCGCCGGGCAAATCCCAGGGTCGTGGCCTGATAGCTCGCCGTGATGGCCACCGCGGCTCCGGCGCGGAAGTAATCGCGGTGCACGCGCTTGACGAGGTGCGGCTGTTCCAGAAGGACTTTGGCCGACCACAGCGGGTCTTCCAGATCGCAGCCGTGCGCTTCGAGCTCGGTGGCAAGTGCGCCGTCAACGGTCAGGTTCGCTCCGTCGGCGAGCATGCGGGAGAGCTTAGTGTTACTGGGCATCGTTATTGGACTCCAAGCGGTTCGGTCCCTGCCTTCTAGGGAACGTGCGGTGTGGCGTGCCTGGCTGACCCGCTTGATTCGCGCGGTATGAGCGTGGGCATGGATTTCCGGATTCTGGGTTCCTTGCCGGGGTTCACAATGAGGTCGATGGCGTTGCCGGCGATCTGGTCCAGGGGCACCCGCACGGACGAGAGCGGGGTGGACAGGCGAGATGAGAGGGGTATGTCGTTGTAGCCAACCAGGGCCAGGTCTTCTCCGACGGTGACATGGAAACGGTGGGCGGCCGCGATGATCCCCATGGCCAGGTTGTCGTTGGCCGCGAACACGGCACTGGGGCGTTTTCCGCCATTGCCGACCAGCAGGGACTCCCCGGCGGAGAACCCGTTTTCAATGCCGTAGCCGGCGGCCATCAGCCATTCTTCCGGCGTCTCGATGCCCGCTTCGTCCAGGGCCCTGCGGGCGCCGGCAAGCCGGGCTACCCCGGTGGAGGTGAAGGACGGCCCGGTCACAACGGCAATGTCACGGTGCCCGAGATCAACAAGGTGCCGGACCGCCAGGTATCCGCCCACCTCATCGTCGCCGAGTGCTGAGGGACTGACCCCGTCGGTACGCAGCACCAGCGCGTGCGCCACACCCCGTTCGCGCAGGTGCCGGGGCAGTTCGTCGTCGAGCCGGGCAGTGGCGAGGATCAGCCCGTCGACATTGCGGTCGAGCAGGGTTTCCGCGGCGCGGCGTTCATCGTCGGGATCATCGCCGCTGGTGGCCACCATCGCGAAGTAGCCGCGGTCCGACGCCGCCCGCTCGAGTTCTTCGAACATGAGGGCCATCACGGTGTCACTGAGCCGCGGCACGAGCACCCCGAGCGTCCGGGTCTCGCCCCTGCGGAGGTTGGATGCGAAGGAGTTCCGGCGGTAGCCCAGTTCCTCGGCCACCTTCCGGACGTGCGCTGCCGCAGCCGACTTCGACGCGGTCCCCCGCTCATCCAGGGCACGGCTGGCCGTGGAGAGACTGACGCCGCTGGCCGCGGCAACGTCCCTGAGCGTAACGGTCGTCCCTGGGCTGGCCGGTTCCATGTACGTTCTCCTCTTCACTGTGGTCTTGGTAGACACTCTATTTTCCCCCAATTGAAATCCACCCCTTGACAGTGAGGTGCAACACACGTCATGATGAAAACGTTCCCGCAAACGTTCTCACAGCATAGCGGGACTTCGACCAACAAGACAGAGGAAGCTCTCATGACCATCGATCTCCGGGGACTTGTTCCCGCACCTGTAACCCCGTTCAACCGCGACGGCAGCGCCGACGTTGACGCGATCCACCGCCTGGGCGGCTGGCTGGCCAGCGTCGAAGGCGTCAAGGGCCTCGTCGTTCTCGGCCACGCCGGGGAAGGCACGTTCCTGACCCAGGACGAGCAGGCGCTGGTCATCCGCGAATTCAAGAACGCCGTCAAGGGCCAGATCCCGATCATCGCCGGCATCACCGGCGAGGGCAACATGGTCGCTGCCCTGGAGGCCAAGCGCGCGGTCGAGGCCGGCGCCGCTGCCGGCCTCGTCTACCCGTCCCACGGCTGGCTTCGCTTCGGCTACCAGAAGGGCGCACCGCAGACCCGATACAAGGAAATCTACGAAACCTCCGGCCTGCCCCTGATCCTCTTCCAGTACCCGGACGCCACCAAGGCCACCTACGACCTGGAAACCCAGCTCGAGATCGCCGGCATGGAAGGCGTGTTCGCGACCAAGAACGGGGTACGGAACATGAAGCGCTGGGACACCGAGATCCCGGTCCTGCGGGCCACTTACCCGGACCTGCAGATCCTGACCTGCCACGACGAGTACCTGCTGCACACCATGTTCGACGTCGACGGCGCCCTCGTCGGCTACGGCGGACTCGCCCCCGAGCCGCTGGTGGAGCTCATCGCCGCCGGCAAGGCCCAGGACTACGCCGCGGCGCGCGCCATCCACGACCGTCTCCTGCCCGTGACGAAGAACGTCTACCACCGCGGATCGCACATGGAAGGCACCGTCGCCCTCAAGGAAGGCCTCGTCGCCCGCGGCATTCTCGAGCACGCCACGGTCCGCCCGCCGCTGCTCCCCCTGGCCGAAGGCGCCGGCGAGGAAATCGCTCAGGCACTGAAGTCCGCCAACCTGGGCAGCGTCACCGTTCCCGTCTGATCTCCGGATCCCGGCAGGTGGCGGGCCCGACCCGCCACCTGCATCCCATGCCTTATTCTCCAATTGGGTCAACGACGACCACAGCAGCAGTGTCGCTGTAGAAGGAGGACTCGCAATGAGCGAGCCAAAGAACACCATTGCCTCCCCGCACGCTCACCGAGGACACATGGCCACCACACCCGACCACCGCCCGGCCCCGGAAGCCCGGCCCAAACGGCGGACATTCCTGGGCTACCTCGCCCTCATGGGCCCCGCCTTCGTTGTCGGCGCCTGGCAATTCGGACCCGGCAACCTCACCACCGCCGTGCAGGCCGGCAGCCGCTATGACTACACCCTGATCTGGGTCATCGCCGTTTCCACGATCCTCATGATCTTCTTCACCGACATGAGCGTCCGGCTCGGCATCGCCGCACCCGGTTCCCTGATCACCGCCATCAAGCACCATCTCGGCAAGTGGGTCGGCGTACTGGCCGGCTGCGGTGTCTTCGGAATCACCCTCATGTTCTCTGTCGGCAACGCCGTCGGCTCCGGGCTCGGTCTCTCACTGGTCTTCGGCGGTTCCCCCGTCCTCTGGACGGTCGTCTGCACAGCAGCCGTCGGCTTCGTCCTGGCCTTCCGCAACGTCTACGGAATCGTGGAAAAGGCGCTCCTGGTCATCGTCCTGCTCATGGGAATCGCGTTCATCGCCAGCACCATCGTCGCCCAACCGGACTGGTACCGGGCCATGGAAGGCATGACCCCGAGCCTTCCGGCGGGAAGCGAGATCCTCATCGTGGCCCTGGTCGGCACCAACTTCTCCATCAATGCCGCCTTCTACACCTCCTACGGCATCAAGGAAAACGGCCGCACCCGCGCCGACTACCGAGACATCACCCTGGTCGACACCATTCCCGGAATCGTCGCCCCCGGCATCATGACTGCGCTGGTCATCATGGTCTCCGCTGCCGTGCTGGGCAAGACCGGAGCCGAAGCGGGAACCATCAACGCCTTGGCCTCCATCTTCACCCCGCTGGCCGGGCCCGTCGGAGCCACGGTCTTCGCCCTCGGACTCTCCGGGGCCGCTTTTTCCTCCATGATCGCCAACGCCACCGCCGGCGGCACCATGTTCTCCGACGCCCTCGGCCGCGGCGCCAAAGCCGGATCCCCCACGGCCCGCATTTTCACCGGTGTCATTCTGGCCTTCGGACTCGTCATCACACTGTCCTTCCAGTCCTCACCTGTCGGACTGATCGTCATCGCCCAGTCCCTCACCGTGCTCATCGCACCCATGCTCGGCGTCCTCATCGTCATCATGGCCAATAAGAAATCCGTCATCGGGGACCTGCGCAACAAATGGTGGCAGAACCTGTTCGGCGCCATCGGCCTCATCGCCATCGTCGCCTCGTCCCTGCGGCTCATCACCACACTGATCGGCTAAACGGACCGGCACCGAAGCGCAACCCACGAGGAGTGCCCCCCGCCATCGCGGGGGGCACTTCTGTCTGTGGAACGCTATCCGGCGGCCTAGTCCGGCGACCGGTGCAGGACAAAGATGCCGCCGTACGCGGGCTGGTCCGGCCGCTGCCGGTCACTGTCGGTGTATTCGCTCAGCACAGCGTGGATGCGCGTGGTGAGGTCCTCGGCGTCTGCCTCGGAGAGGTGCAGCACGAAGCGGGAGAGGCTGGCGAGCGCATCCGGCCCTGCCTCCGCCAGCTCTTCCCGAAACGCCTCGACCGGTGCCAGCGGACCGTCCGGACCGGCGTCACGCAGTGCGGTGTCCAGGTGCCAGGACCGCCCCGTGGAACGGTACGGCTTCTCCAGCGCGCCGCTCTCCCCCGTGCGGACCTCGGCGGGTTCCAGGAACCCGGTGGAGAGCAACTGCCGCACGTGATAGAGCATCGTCCCCGGATCCTGGCCCAGCCGGTCGGCGAGTTGCTTGTTGGTCAGTTCGTGCAGCCCGCACAGGCGCAGGATCCGCAGGCGCAGCGGATGGGCCAGCGCCTTGATTTCGCGGGCGCTGGCGGCGGGTTTCTGCTCCGCGCCTGCCGGTTCCGCGTCCATGCACCCATCCTACAAACTGATGTACGAAATTCAATCCCCTTGAATTTTCTCAATCAATAGGGAAGGGTGCACCCATGACCAATTACGCCCCGCAGCTGAAAGAACTGGGCCGTGCGCCGCTGGGGGCGTCCTACTGGAAACTGTGGACCTCATCCGGGCTGTCCAACCTCGCGGACGGCGTCTTCAAGATCGCGCTGCCGCTGCTGGCCGTTCAGCTCACCCAGTCACCCACACTGGTTGCCGGGCTGACCGTCGCGGCAACGCTTCCCTGGCTTCTCTTCGCCCTGACGGCCGGAGCACTGGCCGACCGGCTGGACCGGCGCAAGCTCATGCTGTGGGCCAACCTCAGCCGCGCGCTGCTGCCCGCCGTGCTGGCCGCAGTGATCCTGCTGGATCTGGGCTCCATATGGGCGCTGTATGTGGTCGCCTTGATGGTGGGTGTGGCCGAGACGCTCTACGACACCTCCGCGCAGTCGATCCTGCCCCAGGTGGTGCACCGGGACCAGCTGTCGCGCGCCAACGGCCGGCTCTACGCCGTCGAGCTCACCGCCAACCAGTTCGTGGGTCCGCCGCTGGGCGGGCTGCTGGTGGCCGTCGGCGTCGTGGCGGGCCTTGCCGTGCCGGCGGCACTGTGGCTTGCCGCCGTCGGCGGCCTGCTCCTGGTCCCGGGAACTTTCCGCATCGAGCGGGAGCAGAAAACGACCCTGCGGTTCGACATCGGCGAGGGTTTGCGGTTCCTCTGGAACCAGAAGATCCTGCGCACGCTCGCGGTGATGACCGGGGTGTTCAACTTCGCCTCCAGCGCCGCCTTCGCGGTCCTCGTGCTGTTCGCCGTCGGCCCGGCGTCGGAAATGAACCTGTCCGAAGCGGGGTTCGGCCTGCTGTTGACGACCTCCGCCCTGGGCGCCTTCGTTGGCTCCTTCATCGCCGAATGGGCGGAGGCGAAGCTGGGCCGGTCGAAGTCCCTGGCGCTCACGATCCTCGGGAGCGCGCTGCTGGTAGGTGCGCCCGCCGTGACCGACAACCCGTACATTCTTGGCGCACTCCTCTTTGTGGGCGGCATGCTGATCATGCTGTGGAACATCATCACCGTGTCCCTGCGCCAGCGCATTGCTCCGGCCCGCTTGCTGGGCCGGGTCAACAGCGCCTACCGGCTGCTCGCGTGGGGCACCATGCCGCTCGGTGCGGCGGCGGGCGGCCTGCTGGCCCAGTGGCTGGGGCTGCAGGCCATGTTCGGCATCATGGGAGTGCTGACCCTCGCGCTGCTCGGGATGATGCCCATCCTCACGGACAAGGCAATTACCGCGGCCGACGTCGAAGCCTAGGTTGCGCTGGCCCGTTCCCCGTTGGCGCGTGCTGCAGCTCAGGGCACATCCGAGACGCCCGTGTAGGTCGCGTAGGTGGCGAGTCCGGCCCGTTCGTAGACCTGGAGGGTGAGTCCGCCGGGGGTGCTCTGGCTGCTGACGAGGCGCAGCCCCGCGGACGGGCCGCGGTCGGGGAACAGGCGGCGGCCGAGACCGACGATGACGGGGGCGACCACGAGCCGGAACTCATCAATCAGGTCCGCGGCCAGCAGGGACTGGACGAGCCGGGCGCTTCCGTGGACCTGGAGTTCCCGTCCGGGCTGCTGTTTGAGGTCCGCGACCTGGGCCTCGACGTCGGCGGAGAGGACCGTGGTCGGATTCCAGGAGCCGGTGGTCAGGGTGTGCGAGGCGACGTATTTCGGCAGGCTGTTCATGAGCACGGTGAAGGGATCATTCGGATCCGTGATCTGCGGCCAGTCCCGCGCGAAGGCGTCGTAGGTGCGCCGGCCGAGCAGGAGTGCGTCGGCCTGGCCGAGCCATTCCGCGGCCTGGCGGATGAACGCCTGGTCCATGTAGGGGACCAGCCATCCGCCCCGGGTAAACCCGTCGCTCGTGTCTTCCTCTGGCGATCCCGGGCCCTGCGATACGCCGTCGAGGCTCACGAATTCGGTCACTGTCAGTTTCATGGTCTTCTCCCTGCTCGGCACGGTCAGGCTATGCGTCGCAGACGCCAAGGGCAATGGCTGTGCGTTGGGTCAGAATGGCAGCATGAGCTTTTCATCCTTCGGCCGCGTCCACACCCCCGTGCTGGACGTCGGCTACGAGTCCGCGGGTGATCCGGGCGGGACCCCGGTCATCCTCCTGCACGGGTTCCCGTACGACGTCCGGGCCTTCGAGGACGTCGCGCCGGTCCTCGCCGGCCAGGGCGCCTTCGTGCTCGCGCCGTACCTTCGCGGCTTCGGCCCGACGCGCTTCCTCGATCCGACGACGATCCGCTCGGGACAGCAAGCCGCCCTCGCGCAGGATCTCCTCGACTTCATGGACGCCCTCAGCATTGACCAGGCCGTCGTGGCGGGCTACGACTGGGGCGGCCGGGCGGCGTGCATCGTGGCGGCACTGGACCCCGGACGCATCGCCGGCCTGGTCACCGTCGGCGGCTATAACATGCACAACCTCGCGCGTTCCGGCGAACCAGCCACCCCGGAGTGGGAGCTGAGCTACTGGTACCAGTACTACTTCCACTCGGAGCGAGGCCGCCGCGGGCTGGAGCTGAACCGCGACGAACTCTGCGAGCTGCTCTGGCGCACCTGGTCGCCCGCCTGGGCTGGCGCGCGCGAGGCGTTTCCCGCCAGCGCCCCGAGCCTGCACAACCCCGATTTCGTCGACGTCGTCATCCACTCCTACCGCCACCGGTACGGACTGGCCGACGGCGACCCCCGGTACCAGCGGTTCGAGGACCTGATCGCCCGGGAGCCGCGCATCACCGTCCCGACGGTGGTGCTCGAAAGCGGGGACGACGGCGTCGGCGGCCCCGCAGCGACGGCCGGCAGAGACTACTTCACCGGCCCCTACAGCCAACGCGTCCTTCCCGGAATTGGACACAACGTTCCGCAGGAGGACCCGGAGGCGTTCGCGCAGGCCGTGCTGAGCCTGTTCGACTAGGCGCTTCGGCGCGGGCCCCTGGAGAGTCGATGGGTTGGGTCGATGCGCGGTGGACGGCTTCTGAGAGGATGAGTGGGTTGCAGTGACCCCCACCACATGGAGAGAAGTCATGAAGTACAACCCGGCTACCGAACCAAGCCCATTGCCGTACTCGCCCTTCAAAAGCTGCACAATTCCCCGTCCCATCGGCTGGCTCTCCAGTGTCAGCGCCACCGGCGTGGAAAACATCGCCCCTTACAGCCAGTGGCAGAACCTGATGTCCGACCCGCCCATGGTGATGTTTTCAGCCACCCAGTACCCCGACGGGCGCCGGAAAGACACCGTGATCAACGCCGAGGCCACCGGCTGGTTCGTGTGGAACATGGCGACCTATCCACTACGGGAATCCGTTAACAGGAGCGCGATGGCGCTGGGTCCGGAGGAGAGCGAATTCGATCATCTGGGGCTCACACGAAGCTATGCCGATAATTACCCGATCCCCATGGTGCAACAGAGCCCCGTGAAGTTCGAGTGCAAGTACCATTCCACCCACCGGATTCCGGGGGCCACCCCCGCCGGGACGGTCGACGTGATCTTCGCAACCGTTGAAACCATCCACATCGACGATGCGGTCATCACCGTCGACGGCCGTCTGGACATCGAGAAAATCGAACCAATCGCCCGCCTGGGCTACTTTGACTACACCGTGGTGCGTGAGACCTTCGAAATGCGGGTCCCCAGCACGGAACAGGACGCCCTGAAGAGTGGGGAAGGACGAGCAGCATGAGCAGGCCATTGCGCTGTGCCGTCGTCGGCGGCGGCATCATCGGCGTCGCCGTTGCACGGGAGCTGATCAACCAACTGGACGGTGCATCGGTCACGGTCTACGAGAAGGAGGAGAAACTCGCCTATCACCAGACGGGCCACAACTCCGGAGTGGTGCATGCGGGCCTCTACTACGAACCCGGCGGCCTGAAGGCCACGCTATGCCGCCGGGGAGTCGATCTGCTGAAGGAATACTGCGCCGCCAAGAAGCTCCCCTACGATCAGTGCGGAAAGCTGGTCATCGCTCAGACGGCCGAAGAAAGCCGGCGGCTCGACGACATCTTTGTCCGGGCACAGGCCAACCGCGTGCCCGGAGCCGCGATGCTCAGCAGCGACGAGATCAAGGACGTGGAGCCGAATGCTGTCGGGGTCTCGGCACTGCACTCGCCGGAAACGGCCATCGTTGACTACGCCGCTGTCACCCATGCCCTGGCCGACGACGTCCGCCGGGGAGGCGGGCAGATCAGGCTGGGACAGGAAGTCAGCTCTCTGGAGCAGCAGGGGCAGGGCGTTGTGGTGTACACCAAAGACGGCGGTGAACACTACGACCTTGTGGTGGCGTGTACCGGGCTGCAGTCCGACCGGCTGGCGGCGTCGACGGGGGAACCCTCCACCCCCCGCATCGTGCCGTTCTTCGGGCAGTACTTCCTCCTCGGCCCGGAGGCACGCAACCAGGTCAAGGGCCTGATCTATCCGGTCCCTGATCCGCGGCATCCGTTTCTTGGAGTGCACCTCACCAAGCGCATCGACGGCGAAATGATGCTGGGCCCCAACGCCTTCATCTCGTTCGGACGGGAGTCCTACTCCTGGAAGGACGTCAATGTGCGGGATGTCCTGGACTACGCGCTGTTCCCCGGCTTCTGGAACTTCGCCCGCAAAAACCTGCCCTCGGCAGCGCGCGAGTTCCAGACGGTCATCAGCAAGCGCAAGTTCATCAGCGAGGCCGTGCGCTTCGTCCCCTCGCTCGAGGGTGCGTCCATCGTTCCCGGCACGCGGGGCGTACGGGCCCAGGCGATGAACGGGGACGGGTCGCTGGTGGATGACTTTGTGATTGCCCGCCGCCAGGATCTGGTCCTCGTCCGCAACGCACCCTCCCCCGGTGCCACGTCCTCCCTGGCCATCGCCGAGTACATCGTTAACCAGGCGCTCGAAGGGCGTGACGTCCGGCGGGGTCCCCTCAGCGAAAAGCCGGAATCCCGGTGATGTGGTTGCCCAGGATCAGCGTGTGCACCTCGTCCGTCCCCTCGTAGGTGCGCACACTTTCGAGATTGTTGGCGTGGCGCAGCGGGGAATAGTCCAGGGTGATGCCGTTGCCGCCGAGCATGGCGCGGGCATCGCGGCAGATCTTGATCGCTTCGCGGCAGTTGTTCAGCTTGCCCACGGAGATCTGGTGCGGCTGGAGGACTCCGGCGTCCTTCAGCCGGCCCAACTGCAGGGCCAGCAGCGTGCCCTTGTTAATCTCCAGTGCCATGTTGACCAGCTTCTCCTGTGTCAGCTGGTAGCCGGCGAGCGGCTTGCCGAACTGCATGCGCTCCTGCGAGTAATCCCGCGCCGTGAGGAAGCTGTCGCGTGCCGCGCCCATGGCACCCCAGATGATGCCGTACCGGGCTTCGTTGAGGCACTCGAACGGGCCGCGGAGTCCCTTGGCGTTGGGAAGCATGGCACTGGCCGGCAACCGGATGTCCGTCAGCTCAATATCGCACTGAATGGAGGCGCGCATGGAGAGCTTCTGCTCAATGGGGGTGGCCTTGAAGCCGGGAGTCCCGGTGGGGACGACGAAGCCGCGGACGCCGTCGTCGGTCATTGCCCAGATGATGGCCACCTGTGCCACCGAGGCCAGCCCGATCCAGCGCTTGCTGCCGTTGAGGATCCAGTCGTCGCCGTCGCGCTTTGCGAAGGTCAGCATATTTCCGGGGTCGGATCCGGCGGACGGCTCGGTGAGGCCGAAGCAGCCGATGGCAGTTCCGGCGGCCATGCGCGGAAGCCACTCGAGTTTCTGCTCTTCCGATCCGTGTTTGGCGATGGCGCTCATGGCCAGCGAACCCTGGACGCTGACAAACGTCCGCAGACCCGAGTCGCCGGCCTCCAGCTCCAGGGCGGCCAGACCGTACTCCACCGAGCTCCGGCCGGGGCAGCCGTAGCCCTTGATGTGCATGCCGAGCAGGCCCAGTTCCGCCATACGCGGGACAATCTCCAGCGGGAACTCCGCGCGCTCGTACCAGCCGGCGATATTCGGTTTGATGTCGGAGTCCACGAACCCGCGGACTTTCTCCCGCACGGCGAGTTCCTCCGGCGTGAGCAGTGTGTCGATGCCGATGAGGTCTGAAGTGTCAGTCATGGTTCTACTTTCCGGTGGTGGATGTGGGGAGGAGGGCGGCCGGTTTGTTCTGCTCCGCGAAAGTCGCGCCGCTGTGTTCGCCGAGTAGCGGCGGCAGCCGCCGGTAGGAGGCGGGTGTTTCCGAGAGCCGGATGGGGTTGGCCACTTGTCGGGAGGCCCGGGGGCTGGACCCGTCCGCGATCTCCACCACCGGCTCCAGCCCGAGGTCGGCGGCCAGCTGGATCGCTTCGACGATGGAGTTGACCTTGCCGGCGGGTACGCCCGCCTCGCTCAGGAGTCCCGACCATTCCACCGCCGGCTTTTTCCGAAGCTGCTCCTCAAGCAGGGTCTTCAGCTCGACCCGGTGGGCCACCCTGTTCGAGTTCCCGCGGAACCTGCTGTCCTCCGACAGTTCGGGAACGCCCAGCACGCGTGTCAGGGAGGCGAACTGCTTGTCCGTTCCGACGGCCAGGGCGAGGGGCGCGTCTGCGGTTCGCAGCGTCTCGTACGGCGCGATGCTGGGGTGGGCGTTGCCCATGCGCTGCGGGGATTCGCCGGTGGCGAGGGTGCTGGACGCCTGGTTGACGAGCCCGGCGAGCAGCGAGGACAGCAGGTTGACGTCGACCCGCTGGCCCCTGCCGGTCTGGTCGCGGCTTCGCAGCGCGGCCAGGATGCCCACGACTGCGTTCTGGCCGGTCACCACGTCCACCAGTGCCACCCCCACCTTGCTCGGTTCCGATTCCGGGGAACCGGTGACGCTCATGAGTCCCCCCACGGCCTGGACCAGGAGGTCGTATCCGGGCAGGTGCGCCCCGCCCTTGCTTCCAAATCCGGTGATGGAGCAGTAGACCAGGTCCGGGCGCTCCGCCCGGAGGGTCTCATAGTCCAGGCCGAACCGCTGCATAACGCCCGGCCGGAAATTCTCAACAACGACGTCGGCGGCCAGCGCAATGTCCCGCGCCTGCGCGAGCCCTTCCTCGGTGCGCAGGTCGCACACGACCGAGCGCTTGTTCCGGTTGACGCTGGAGAAGTAGGTGCCCGCGCCGTGTTCGTCCACGGGAGGCACCCAGGCCCGGGTGTCGTCGCCGGCCGGGCTCTCGACCTTGATCACGTCGGCGCCGAAATCAGCGAGCATCATGGTGGCGAAGGGTCCGGCAAGGACCCGGGAGAAATCCGCCACCTTGATTCCGGCCAGCGGTGCGGCGGAGGGAGGGCCATCAGGGACAAGTTGTGCGCTGTTCAACGAGCGTCAGCTCCTTCGGTGGTGGTGCTGGGGTCTCCGCTGGAGGCGGTCACGGGATTGCGGAGGGTTCCAAGCCCCGTCACGCGGCATTCGGCGACGTCCCCCGGTTCGATGTGGACTGCTCCGGGCGTTCCTGTGGAGATGATGTCACCGGGGAAGAGCGGCATGACCTTGCTGTGGAAACTGATTAGGTAGGCCGGGTCGTAGCGCATGTGCGACACCGTATTGCTGCGGCGCACCTCCCCGTTGACCACGGTGGATACCGTGACTTCGGCCAGGGAGCCGGCGGCAGCCTCCACCTCGGCGAGGGGCACGATCCGGGGGCCGAAGGAAAAGAATCCCGGAAAGTTCTTGGAGCGGGTGAGGAACCGCGGATTGCGCTGCAGGATGTCCTCCGCCGTCTGGTCCAGTACCGGTACGACGCCGGCCAGATAGGACAGCGCATCCTCCGGCTCGACATTGCGGCAGTACCGGCCGATCACGACGGCGATTTCCGCTTCGGTGGTGGTGCGCTGGCTTTGGTCCGGGATCGGGATGTTCTCGCCCGGGCCGATGACCGTGTGGTCGCCTTTGATGAACGAGGCCGGCTCGTCGGGCACCGCCTCGGTGAGGTCGGAGGCGTGCTCCACATAGTTCAGTCCGATCCCCCACAGCATGCGCGGGTGACGGTACGGGGCACCATAGGTGAGATGTTCCGGATCGCGGAAGACGGCATCGTCAGCCTTGGCTGCGGCTGCTTCGAGATCCCCGAGCAGGTCTCCGGTGAGGACGTCGAGGATGTCGCCGGTAAAGCCCGGGAGCAGGTCGCGGACCAGCGCGGCTCCCCGTTGCGGGTGGACGACGGCGGCCTCCTCGCGGGCCTGCCCGGGGTTGGCGGTGTCGGCGGCGGACCCGTCGCGGATCGCGCAGAGGTGAAGGATGCGGGATGTCATGGCCTTGTTCTTTCGATTAGTAGGAACGGACGAGTCCGCCGTCGCAGCGGATCTGTTCCCCGGTCACGTAGGATGCAGGTCCGCTCGCCAGGAAGGCCACGACGGCGGCGAATTCCTCAGGTCTGCCGTACCGGCCGGCAGGGATCGATGCTTCCGAGGCCGCCCTCGTCTCCTCCGGCGAGCGGCCGGTGCGTTTGGCCGCCGCAGCGTCCAGTGAGCCAACACGGTCGGTGTCGATGCGGCCCGGGAGCACCATGTTGACGGTCACACCGTCCTTGGCCACCTCCGCCGCCAGGGTCTTGAGGTAACCGGCGAGCCCGGCCCGGCCGATGTTGGACAGCGCCAGGTTGGGCAGCGGCTGCTGCACCCCGCTGGAGCCCACTGCCACGACGCGCCCCCACCCGCGCTCCCGCATGCCGGGAAGCACAAGGGAGGTGAGCCGCATGTGCTGCAGCAGGAGCTGGTGCACGGCGGCCAGGGCCTGTTCGTCGGAGACGTCCGCGGCGCCGCCGGGAGGCGGTCCGCCGCTGTTGAGGATGAGCACATCAACGGGGCCAAAGGCGCCCACCGCGGCGTCCACCAGGGCCGACGGCGCGCCGCCGTCGGTGAGGTCGATGCCGATCCCGACGGCGGACTCCAGTCGCGCGGCTTCCGCCCGGGCCAGGTCCCCGCGCCGGGCAGCCAAGACCACGTTGGCGCCTTCGGCAGCCAACGCCCGGGCGATGGCGAGGCCTATCCCCGAACTTGCGCCCGGAACCAGGACGTTCTTTCCCCTCAGACCGGTCTCCATCAGCCGGTCACCACCCGGACAGCTTCGAGGTGGGCATCGATCAGGTCCGCCAGCGCCGGCGGCAGTTTCGGGGCGGGCGGCCGCACGGTGGATTCCGAGATGATGCCGCGGCGGCGCAGGACTTCCTTGCGCAGGGCCAGTCCGACGCCGGGCTGGGCCTCGAAATTCACCAGGGGCAGCCACGGGGCAAATGCCTCGCGGGCGGCTTGGAAGCCGCCGTCGGCCCAGGCTGTCAGCGCGGCCTGGAGACCCTCGGGGTGGGAGAAGCCGGTCATGGCGCCGGCCGCGCCGGCGGCGAGTTCATCCAGCAGTCCCACTCCGCCCAGTCCGCCGTAGACGGGCACGGATGTGCCGCGCGTCAGCGTGGCAATGGCGGAGGCGGTGGGCGGTGCTTCCGACTTGACGGCCACGATGAACGGGCACTGCGCCAGGACTTCAAGGATCTGCGCCGCACTGATGGTGACGCCGGACGCCACGGGGTAGTCCTGCAGCACGATGCCCGCGCCCGTGGCCCGGTGCACGGCGGTCAGGTGGGCCGAAAGCACCTCTGGATCGGAGCTGTTGGCCTGCACCATCAGTGCTGCAAGGTTGCTGCCGGCCGCACTGACCGCGGTATGGGCTTGCTCCAGCGCCACTGCCGTTGAGCGGGCTGAAAGGCCCACCACGAGAGGCGCGTCCTTCCCCGCCTCGGCGACGGTGCGCACCACCAGGGCCTGCTCCCCGGCGTCCAGGGATGCTCCCTCGCCGAAGACGCCCAGCACCACCATTCCGGTGGCCGGTAGTGCGGTGTACAGCTGCACTTCGCGGCGCAGGGACTCGGTGTCCACGGCGAACTGCGGTCCGCTGAAGGGTGTTGCCAGGACTCCCCAGAGCCCTGGGGCGAGGTGCGGGATTGGTGTCGTCATAGTGATGCGTAGTCCTTTCGGCCATGGGCCATCGAAACTGTGGGATCGGCGCTGGCCAGCGCCGGCGCCGCGGCCGGCGTCCGGGCATTCCGGACGCCGGATCAAACGCCTGTGGAGGTCACGTCCGCTCGGGCTTTGCCTCCCGGGACGAGGACACGGCGGCGGCGCCGCCCGGTTCGTCCCGGCGATGCCGGCGCAGCCCGAGGATATGGACCAGGACGCCCACGGCAATGATGGCCGCCCCGATGCCGATGTAGAGGGGCTCCATAACGAGCATGGGCAGTGACCCGACGCCCAGCAGAATCCTTTCGGGCCAGCGGGCCGGGCCGAGGAGCCAGGCTCCGGTTGCCACGGCAAGGGAGGCCACAGCCAGGAGCGAGACGACGAACGCCAGCGCAACCGTCCCCGGACCGCCCTGCAGCAGCAGCCCGACGCCGTCGTCGGACAGCACAAAGATGAACGGGACCAGGAACGCCGACAGCGTGTACCGCCAGGTCAGCCACATCGTCTTGATGGGTTTTCCGCCGGTAATGGCGGACGCCGCGAACGGCGACAGTGCCGTCGGCGGTGACACCTCGCTGAGCACCGAGTAATAGAAGATGAACATCGCGGCCGCGAAGGCCGGCACCCCGACGTCCTGCAGGGCGGGTCCGATGATCACCCACGAAATGATGAAGCTGGCCGTGACCGGCACCGCAAGTCCCAGGAGGGTGACGGAGATCGCGGAGAAGATGGCGGTCAGGAGCAGGCTGCCGCCGGCAAAGTCCACGATGATATTCGCGAGCTTCAGGCCGAGGCCGGTGAGGGTCATGATGCCGACGATCAGGCCGGCGGCCGCCATAACGGGGATCACGGAGAGGGCGCCCATGGCGCCGAGGGCGAGCGCGTCGTAGATGCGCTTGGGCGTTAGCCAGGACTGGCGGTCCAGGAAGCTGAGGATAAATGCGAGACCCGTGGCGTAGACCACGGCCCGGAAGGGTGTCATGCCCATGGACATGAACAGCACGATCGCGATCAGGGAACTGAAGTGGTATCCGAACCGCAGCAGCAGTTTGCCGACCGGCTTGACGTCCAGCTCGACCGCCCGGGTCTTGAACCGCCGGGCGTCCATTTCGATGGCGAGGATGATGCCGAAGTAATAAAGGACCGTGGGAATGGTGGCCCAGATGAGTACCTGGAGGTATGAGACTCCCAGCAGCGCGGCGATGATGAAGGCTGCGGCGCCGAGGGTGGGCGGGGACAAGATGGCGCCGATACCGGCAGCCGCCAGGATGGCGCCGCCGTGTTCCTTCGGGTAGCCGGCTTTGCGCAGCAGCGGCCAGGAGATGCCGCCGAGGGTCACGGTGGTGGCGACGCCGGAACCCGACACGGTGCCGAGCAGGAAGCCGGCCAGGGTCACGGTCCGGCCAGGGCCCGACTTCGACTGCCCGAAAGCGGAGAACGAGAGGTCGATGAAGAATTTGGTGGCGCCCGAGGCGCCCAGAACGGCGCCGTAGATGGTGAAAAGAATGATGTAGGACGCCGCGACGTCGGTGGGAACCCCGAACAGCCCTTGCGTCCCCATGACATTGTGGCCGACGAGGCGGATCCAGTTGAAGGACGCCGTGTTGAACGGTGCAGGGACGAAGGAACCGAGCGCCGCATAGACGAAGAAGCCCATCACGACGAGCGGGACGAGGATGCCCACGGTCCGGCGGGCTGCCTCCAGCGTGACCAGGATCGCGATCACGCCCATGGCCAGGTCCAGGTAGGTCGGGGTGATTGCGCGGCGGAAAAAGCCGTCCCAGTCCGAGATGATGTAGGCGAACGGCACCACGGCAATTACGGCGAGCAGCCAGTCCAGGATGGGCGGGTTGTCGGAACGTCCGGCCTCCTTGGCCGCAGCCGAGCGGCCCCACCCGCGGTAGACCAGGAAGGTCAGGGGCAGCCCGAACATCAGGAACGCGGGCAGGTAGAACTGGGTGGGCATCGGGTTGAAGACCCAATACAGCACAAACAGGGACATTGCCACACAAAGGGTTTTCACCACGATGGCGGGGATCCCGCTCAAGTGGCGTGCGGGTTTCTCCGCCTCAAACTCCGCGATCAGCGCCTCTTCATCAATCGCCCCGTCCCTCGCCAGGTCCATGGGGTTGACGTCGGCGTCCTTGTCCGCGTCCGCCCGCCCGGTGGTTCCCTTCGGCACGGTGCTCCCCGCCCGCTCGGTACTCCCCTTCCGCACGGTACTCCCCGGGGGTTCAGGCGAGGTGCGTGCATCAACGGCTCCGTTGCCGTTGGGTGTCTCGGTCATGGGGTCTCCTTGAGGGATAGCACAACGAACGGGTCGCTGTCTTCGACTAACTTCCATAGTTCAAGCGGCGGGGCACCCGGGACGTGTACGGTGCGCCGGCCCAGGTCCGTTGCTGCGAGCGACAGCCGGCTGAACTCCGCGGGGTGCCCCGGGTCGGGGTCGGTCACCCATTCCCGGCGGTCGGTGTCCCCGGCCGCAGACGGCGCTCCGGGGACGGCGTAATACTCTTCAAGCACCGCCAGCTGGTCGGCGGCCAGCTGCGCCAGGCGGTAGCTTCCGTCCTCCTGCACGGTGTACCGCTCTTCAGCGACGGTGCCGTAGATGGAATTGCGGTAGCTCACCGCGAACGTGTCCCCGGAAAGGGGAATGCTGGCCAGCACGCCGCCGTCGTTGCTGATCACCAGGGCGCGGGAACCGCGGGATTCAGCCGGCGCGCCGGCCACGGCAATCCCACCCGCTCCCAGCATGCCGAGGCAAACGAGGCCGACGACGGCGGCGGCTGGCTTAGGCATGGGGTCCTAGCTTCCGGCCTTGTCGAAGTAGGCCTTCGAACCCGGGCAGGTCTCCACGAAGGCGACCTTCCCCGCGGTGGCCGGATCCATCTCGGCGGCTGCGGGATGGACCTTGACCAGCGCCTCCTTGTTGTCAAAGAGGGCGGTGGTGATGTCCTGCTGAAGCTTCTGGTCCATTTTCTTGCTGGCAACCAGGATGTTCGGCGAAGCGATCGCCGGGACGGCCTCGGTCTGCCCCTCGTAGGTGTTGGCCGGGATGTCCTGCTTCACGTAGTAGGCGCCGTATTTCTGCGCGAGCGGGTCCGCGTACTCCCCGATCGGCACCAGCTTCATGTCGCCGTCGCCGGCCAGGTCAATCAGCGCGCCGGTGGGCAGCCCGCCGGACCAGAATCCGGCGTCGATCGTTCCGTCGCGGAGCGCAGCGACAGTCTCCGCCGCTCCGAGCTGGCGGCGCTGGATGCCCGACGTCGGATCGATTCCGGCGGCCTCGAGGATGCGCAGCGCCCCTACCTCCGTGGCGGAGCTGGGCGCGCCGACCGAGACGACTTTGCCCGCCATGTCCTTTACGTTCTGGATCCCTTTGTCGTTGACAGTGACGGCCTGCATGAAATTGTTGTAGATGTTGCCAAGGGAGCAGACCTCCTGCGGCTTTCCCTTGAATTCGCCCTCGCCTTTGACGGCATCGGAAACCACGTCGCCCACCGAGAAGGCGAGCTGCGCCGACCCATTCTCGATCAGCAGCATGTTGTCCACGGAAGCGTTCGTTTCCTGGACGGTGGCGTTATAGCCCTCGACTTTGTCCCCGATGACGGTGGCGAAGCCACCGCCCAGCGGATAGTAGACGCCGCCGGTGCCGCCCGTAGCGATGGACAAGGTGCCGCCCTGGCCCGACGCACCCCCGGCTCCGCCACCGCCGCTGGGAGCGGGGCTGCCGCACGCGGTCAGGAAAACTGCCGGAACAAGGGCTGCTGCCGCCCACAGACGCTGCATGCGCCTCCGGGCAGGGATGGTCATTGCGGTCATGGTTTTTCTCCCTGGGTAGTGATGGTGTTGATTGAATGAGTGTCAGCCGGTCCTGTGCGCAGTCCTCCGGTAGCGGCCGGCGGAAGGGGAACGTCTCCGGCGGCGAGGATGCCAGCCAGCAGGCGGTAGTACCCCACCAGCACCGAAATCTCCGTAATGCCACCGTGTCCGAAGTGTTCAAGGGCGGCCGCATGTACTTCCGGGCCGACGGTTGTGCCGCGGAGCAGGGCACGCGTCAGGCCCAGCGCCGAGCTTTCGTCCGCGGTCAGCGTGTCCGGGGATTCGCCGTCGTGAAGCTTCTTCAGCTCTGCGCCGCTGACGCCCACGCTCGTGGCGACCTGGCTGTGCGCGTACCACTCGTAGGCGGACTCCAGTTCCGCGGCGACGGCGCAGATGACCAGTTCCCGCGTGCGGTCCGGCAGTGATCCTCCAAAGCGCAGGACGGCACCCAGCGCCTGTACCGCGTCTCCGATGGCGGGCGAGTGCAGCAGCGCGTTAAAGGGGCCGGTGAGGCAACCGGCTTCGTCGGCAAGGGAAAATGGCCCGTTGCCCCTCGGCGGGCCGGCGATGGCGTCATAGAGATCGCGCTGCTGGTCCGAGAGTTCGTGAGGGGCAAGGAGGGGAAAGCGCCCGCCCTGGCGTGGCCCGGAAACGGCGGACACGGCTTCCCCGCGGACCGATTTAGACAAGGGTCCTGCCCCCGTCCACGTACAGGACATGACCGGTGACGAACGCCGCCTGGCGGGAAGCCAGATAAAGAACGGGACCGGTGAGGTCGTTGACCGTACCGAGCCGGCCGGCCGGGACCATCGAGGTGTAGTGCTCGCGCACCCCGGGGCGGTCCAGATGCGCCTTGGTAAGTTCCGTGTCCACGTAGCCGGGGGCGATCGCGTTTACCGTTACTCCGCGGGAGGCCCACTCGCGGGCCATGACCCGGACCAGCTGATTGATGCCGCCTTTGCTGGCTGCGTAGGGACCGTGGTCGGGGTGCGCCAGGATGCTGGAGACCGACGAGCAGTAGATCTGGCGCCCGAAGCCGGCCTCGACCATGACGCGGCCGGCCGCGCGGCCCAGCCGGAAGGCGCTGGTGAGGTTGAGCTCCAGGATGCGGTTCCAGTCCTCATCCGCGGTTTCGAGAATCGGCACCCGGTGGTTGACACCGATGGCGTGCACCAGAACGTCCAGGCCGCCGAGCCGTTCCTGGGCTGCGGCAACGGCATCCTCACAGCCCTGCGTGGTCGTGAGGTCGACCCGCTCGGTGGCCGGGCCCTGACCCAGGGCAGCCAGCCGGGAGTCATCGCGGTCAACCGCGAGCACGCTCGCCCCGGCTGCTATGAATTCCCCGATGCAGGCGCTCCCGATTCCTCCGGCTCCGGCAACCAGTACCCGCGCCCCGCCCAGCCCGAGCCAGTCGTTCACGGACGCCACGACGTTCCGGCGGGCGGCTGCGCCGTGCCTGCATTGGAAGCCGCATCATTGCGGGTTGCTCGAAAGACCATTTGGATAATGTATCCAATTTTGTAATCAGATGTAACCCATGTCACACAATCTTTTTTGTTCCTTGGGTGCTCGGGACTTCCAGAAAGGTGCGGAGGGCATCCACTGCGTGCTCCCGGTGCTCGTCCATCAGCTCGACGAGCAGCTCGGCGTCGCCCTCCGCGTATGCCTGGACGATGCGCGCATGTTCGCGCTCTACTCTGGCCCGGTTGCTTTCCGCCCCGTAGTACACGAACCGGTACGCCTCAGTCGCGTCCCACAGGACCTGAACGATCCGTTCCAGACGCGGCATGCGGGCCGCTGCCAACAGTTCGAAGTGGAACCGCCGGTTCGCCTCGGTCATCTTGAGCAGGTCACCGGCGGCGCTGGCCAGTTCAACGTCCCTGGCGGCCGCCCTCATCGCGGCGAGCACGCTGTCGCTCCGGTTCGCTACGGCAACCCGGGCGGCCTCGGATTCCAGCAGCTGCCTGAGCCGGTAGACCTCCAGGAGGTCCGTGAGCGATAGGCTGGCGACTTTATGGCCGCGGTGAGGCTCGTAGACCACCTGGCCCTCGCTTTCGAGGACCTTGAAAGCTTCGCGGACCGGAACACGGCTGACACCGAATCGCTCGGCGAGAGTGTTCTGACGAAGCGGCTGTCCCGGCAGGAACTCCCCGGCGATGATCGCGCGCCTCAGCTCGGAAAGGACGAAAGCCTGGGCGGTGGGAGGGCGCTTAACCTCTTTGGCGGCGTCCTCGCTCATGCCGCCACCGCCAACACATCTGCTTTCACACCTGAATCCTAGCTGGCGGGTATCCGTGGCCGTTAGTCCCGCCGGACACAACCTGCTCCGGACAACATCGTCTGAGTGCCACGTCAGCACCGGGTCAATGGCCGGGTCCGGTGATGATCTTGTTGCGTTCGGATTCGTGCGCGCCGCCCTTCTTCGCCAGCGTGGAGCACGCCTCTTCGATGTCCCGGGCGAGCGTGTCGACGTGCTCGCGGCTCATCGTCTGCTTGACCAGGGCCCGCATGATCGTCACGTTTTGGGCGTTCGGGGGCAGGGTATATGCCGGCACCATCCAGCCGCGCTCGGCCGAGAGCTGCCAGGCGATGTCGAACTCGTCGTAGCCGGTTTCGGCGGCAAGCCGGAACGCGACGAGGGGAAGTTGCTCCTCGTCGGGGCCGATGATCTCGAATCGGCCCATGGCTTCCAACTTCTCAGCGAGGACGCGGGCGTTGGTCTGCATGTTCTTCATGATGTAGGTGTAGCCGGTGCGGCCATAGCGCACGAGGTTGTAGTACTGGGCGATAACCATCGACGAGCCGGTGGAGAAGTTCAAGGTGAAGGTCGAGTCGGTCTTGCCGAGGTAGTTCTCCTCGAAGACCAGTTCCTTGGCCAGGTCGGCCTTCTCCCGGAAGATCAGCCAGCCGATGCCGGGGTAGACCAGTCCGAACTTGTGCCCGGAGACATTGATCGAACGGACCTGCTCGAGCCGGAAGTCCCACTTGGAGTCCGGGTAGAGGAAGGGCCAGACGAACCCCCCGCTGGCCCCGTCCACGTGCAACGGCACATCAAGGCCCCGCTCGCGCTTGATCCGCAGCAGCAGGTCGTTGATGCCGACTATGTCATCCTTGTGCCCGGTGAACGTCGTACCCAGCACGGCTGCGACGCCGATGGTGTTCTCATCGACATGCGCCTGCACGTCTTCCGGGCCGATCGTGTACTTCCCGGGCTGCAGCGGCACGATCCGCGGCTCGACGTCGAAGTAGCGGCAGAACTTCTCCCACACGACGTGCACGTCGCCGCCGAACACCAGGTTCGGGCTCGACGTCGACTCCCCGGCGGTCTCGCGACGCTTCCGCCAGTTCCACTTCAGGGACAGACCGCCGAGCATGATCGCCTCGGACGATCCCTGGGTTCGGGCGCCCGTCGTCTCGCCCGGCGCGTGGAAGAGGTCGGCGAGCATCCGGATGCAGCGCTGCTCAATCTCGGCCGTGCGGGGATATTCGGCGTGGTCGATAAAATTCCGGTGCAGGTTCGCGGCGATGATCTGCTGGGCCTGCGGCTCCATCCACGTCGTCACGAAGGTCGCCAGGTTCCGGGCCGGATCACCCTCCAGCGCCAGATCCTCCGCCACCAGCCGCAAAGCGTCCTGGGCAGGAATGCCGGTCTCCGGGAACTCCCGGCTCGGAACCTCCTGGGTGACGAATCGGTTGCCAAACAGGGCCACGTCGGCATCCGCCGGCTGGAAATCTCGTGACATCACTTCTCCTTCAGGGACTGTTGAAAAGGGGTTCCGGATGAGGTCCCCGATACGCGGGAACCGAGGCGGCGGTGGACCGGACCCAGCATCAGGATCGCGCCGGCGAGGAAGCACAGGGCTCCCACGAGCGTGCCGAGATTGGACAGCTCGGCATTCAAGACATTGCCGCTCGACGGGATGACAAAGGCCGCGACAGCCGAGATGCCGAACGCAACAGAGCCGGCCAAATTGATCACGCCGATCTTCCACGACCGGGGCTTGGGCCGGCCGGCAATCACGCCGCGACCGGCCTCCCGCAACGCCACACCGCTGGCAATGAGGAACGCGATGGAACCCAGGGCGTCGGGTCGCCATACCCGCTGCTCGGTCAGCGCAGCGCTGAGATTGTCCCGCAGGGCGTTTCCCGTGCTCCAGTTGAACCACAGCGTGCCCGCAAGTTGAACAGCGGCAGCGAGCCACACGAGATTCCGCGGCGCCCACACCCAGAACGAATGGCGACGCGTGGCACCCGCGGCCGGGAGCGCGTCAACGCCCTCCCGGTACTGCAGGAACGCCGCACAGGTGAAGAACAGCGAACCGACGAAGAATGTGGCTGCGCACCAGCGCAATCCCACGGCCTCGACGTAGAACGGCACCGCCCCCAAGGCGAACAGACTCGAGCCAATGATGAACAGCCAGGCGATCCACCGGTCCCGTGCGGTCGACGGGCCCGCGCTCGCGTTCTCAGTTGTCTGGCCGGCCGTCGAGGCACCCCGATGTTGGACGCCGCCGACGCCGTCAGGCGCCCCGGACGCCGTCGGGCCCGGGACCGGGAGCAGATTGGTGATCACGAAGGCCACCGCCACAGCCACCACCACCTGGGGTGTTACCGCCAAACCGTCCACCCCCAGCAGCAGCGTGGCCAGCAGCGTCGAGGTCAACGGCAGCCGCAGCATGGCCGCGCACATCGCTCCCATGCCCATGCCGATCCCGGCCGCGAGATTCATTCCGGGCAACCCACTCGCGGCAATACCGAGCGCCGCACCGATGAACATCGACGGGAACACCGGACCACCACGAAATGCGCTCAGCGATAGCCCGTAGACCAGGGTCTTACAAGCGATCAGCAGGACCAGCACCGCAAGCGAGTAGTCCGCGGCATTTTCGACCAGCTCCGGCAGTGCGTCCTGCCCCGAGAACAACACCTGCGTGAAGCTGCGCCCGGAGATCAACTGGTACGCCATCGCGGTAAGACCGATCAGCAGGCCGAGCGCGGACGTCACCAACACCCGGTTCAGATGCACGACCGTGCGAAGCGACAGCGCGACTGAGCGGATCAGCCATCCCAGCAGCGCGCCGACCGCACCCATAACCACCGCCCAGCCCATCGTCGCCAACGTCGGCGGCACGGCGGGCGGCACCACGGGCAGCGCCAGCGAGAAGCTGCCCAGCCCGGTCCAGCCGTCCAGGCCGACGAACACCAGGGCCCCGACGCCGGAGGCAATCAGGCCGGGCAGAGCCACGAGGCTCAGCGTCATTCCGCCGATCCCGGCGGCCTCCATGATCAGGAAGGCGCCGAGCACGGGAGACCCCAGCAGGGTACTGATCGCTGCGAAGCTGCCGGCCGACGCCATGATCGTCAGGGACATCGGCGGAGCGTCCTTCTTCACCAGGCGCACCGCCAGCGCCCCGAGGCCGCCACCGATCGCGATCAGCGGCCCTTCGGGCCCGAGCACCGCACCCAGGCTGAGCGTGGTCAGTGCCGCGAGAACGATGCCCACGAGCTCCCGGCCGCTGGGCGGACCGCCGCCCGTCTTGAACCCGAAAGCGGGAGAGTGGCCCCCGGTTCCCGGCAGATAGCGGATGGTCAACGCCGTCAACAGCCCACACAGCACCAACCACGGAACCGGCCACCACGCAGGAGCAGAACCCCCGAAGACCTGATTCGGCAGCCCGACGAAGACGAACCGCTGGAGCGCCGCGACAAAGGCGAGAAAACCGTACGCAATGACCGAGATGGGAACGCCCAGGACCGCTGCCAGCACGAGCGCGGCGATGTACGGCCTGGAACGAATCACGGCGACCGGATCGATACCGGGCGGCGGCGCGGCAGGCTGGCTCATTCCCGTCCACCCCGGGAGTCACCGACGATCAACGAGCAGAACATCGCGCGGGGAACAGGTTGGGTGCGCCCGTGGTAACCGTTGAGCATCCCTCTCCTTCCGCTGGCCGTCCGCCAGACGGCGGGAGCCTTCAGTGGGGTTTCACAAGGAGTTGAGACCGGTCAATCACACGTTCGCAAATTTAGCGCTCCAAGCGGGGGCAGTCATCACCCAAAGCGGGTGAAAGGGAACCAAGAGTCTCATGTGATGTGTCTCACAAACGGCTGGTGGCGTCCGGCACTCTCGGTACGCTGAAAGGAGGTCAAGCAAGCGGCCGTCAGTGCTTCGTAGAGGAACTTTCCCTATGACCACCAAGCTCGCCGTCACCGTTGCCGTCGACATGGACGCAACGACCGTCACTCTTAGACCTGCCGGAAGACTCACCCCCGACAACGTCCGCGGCCTCCTCGCAGTAGTGGGGCGCGCCGGCCGAGTCCTGCCCGGATTTGCCGTTCAGTTGGACCTGGACCTCCTGCATACCAACTCCCCGGAGGCGCTTCGGACACTCACGGAGTCCGGAGCTAAAACCCTTCCCACACATCCGTTGGACGCCCGCCACGGACACCGCCGCCCGCACCTTACAGCGAGGCGGGCCGCGTGACCGCGGCAGGGACCGGCTAAAGCAGCTCATCCCCGGAAATGGGGCGAGGGGCGAGGTTGGTGCTGGCAGGACCCTGAATGACCGTGCCGTCGGTGGCAAACCGCGAACCGTGGCAGGGGCAGTCCCAGGTCTTATCGGTGACATTGAACTCGACAGTGCAGCCCAAATGCGTGCAGGTCGCCGAGACCGACCGCACTCTACCGGCCGGATCAGTATAGACAGCGATCTTTTCGCCTCCCCGGTCGATGACTGCGCCTTCCCCCGGGGCAGGAACTACGGGAGCACCCTTGTCTTCCTGATCCGGCGCCACATGCTGTGGCCCGGGCGGGGTCGAAACGCTCGGGAGTGCAGGCGCCGTGGCCTCGGCCCGTGGCGTCCGGGTGCTGTCGAACATCCGCGCCCAAGGATTCGCCCGGCCGCACAGGCTGTCGGCCAGAATCAGGGCCGCCGCGGAGCCGTTCGTCAGGCCCCACTTCCGCAACCCGGTGATCACATGGATGTGGGTGGAGTCCGGGGACATGAGGCCCACATACGGGAGGCCATCTACGGAAATGCTGTCCTGGGTGGACCAGCGGAATGCGGGCTCATGGGTGCCGAGACGGTCACGGCTGAAAGCTGCCAGCCGGCGATACCGCTCTGCGGTGTCGTCGGAGTCTTCGGGCCGGTGGCCTTCGCCGCCGGCGAGCACGTAGCTGGCGCCATCGATCTCGACGCCCAGAATCGATCGCATCGGCTCGTCGACACTGATGTAGGTCCCCTCCAGTTGAGGGGACCCCGCCCGGCTGGCGACGACGTAGGAACGGTGCAGGAAGGACTTCTCGGCAAAACTTCCATGGTCACCGAAGGGCACATTGGTGGCCACGATTACATCCCGCGCGCGGAGCGAACCCCGCTCTGTCCCCACGACAACCGGCGATCCGTCCCGGAGCGAAAGGGCCCTGGACTCCTCAAACGCAAAACTGCCACCGCCGTCGACCGCGCGGGCCAGGCCCTGCACGTATCTCACGGCGTGGATCTGCACCTGATTGTCAAAGCGGACGGCTCCCTTGACGGCGAAAGGCAGGGGCACATCCGCGGTAAAGACGGAAGGAAGGCCGAGCCTGGCGGCCAGCGCCGCCTCATCCCGGACGAGGCTCAGGGCCTCGTCTGTTTCCGCATAAGTGAAGTTAGGTACGCGGCGGAAACCGCAGTCAATGCCCTCGTCCGAGACGACGCGGGCGATGTGCTCGACGGCCGCCTGGTTCGCCTCCCCGTAGCGGCGCGCCGTGTCAGGGCCGTGGCGCCCGGCAAGCTCGGTGTACACCAAGCGATGCAGGGAGGTGACCTTGCCGGTGGTGTGGCCGGTGACGCCTGTACCGACGCGCGCCGCCTCGATGACCGCGACCGATTGACCAGCGCGCTTCAAGGCCAGCGCTGCCGTCAGACCGGCAACGCCACCGCCGATTACCGCGACGTCGACGTCGAGGTCGGTACTGAGCGAGGGATAGCCCGTGCCGGCAGCGGTGGCAAGCCATAGGGAAATGGCTTGCCCTTGCAGCATCCCACTCATAACAGCCCCCTTCTAGGAGCACACCATACTGCTGCGGGCAGCGCGCTGTCCCGCGGTCCCATCGGAGCAGGCGGCATCAGGTGAAGAATGTCGACAAGACCCCGCTGAGCACGGCGTCAGGCACGTCATGCCCGTAGCCAGCCAGAATCCGTGACTCGCCCTTCGGCGCTGCTTCTGCGATGTCGTTCGCTACGTTCACCGCCCAGGGCCCTCGATCACCGGCGATGGCCAGGAGGGGAACCAGGACCTTGGCCAGCTGGTCTTGTGGGATGCGGCCGTCGTTGCACAGCCTGACGTCGATGGGAAGAGTTGCCGCATAGGATTCCATCTGGCGCCAGCCCGGTCCCTGCTTCATGCCCTCGATGGCTTCCGGGGGAATTCCCATCAGCTTCAGGAAACGCTCCACTGCCTCGCTCCGGTCGCCGGACGCGACCAATGCCGCAAGTTGATCCGCGAATTCGAAGCTGGGACCTTGGGTGAACGGCACCTCGTGGGTGGCGATCTTTCGAACTTCGACCCCAGCGGCTGCTGCCGCGATGGCAATGGCGCCCCCTGAGGAGTCACCGAAGACGAATGGCTCCTCCCCTGTCTGCGCGACGACGGCGGCGAAGTCCTCGATCTCGCGTTCGACCGTGACATCACCGACCGGTCCGCTGTCACCTCGGCCTCGGCGGTCGTACTGGAAGACCGTGTACCGGTCCGCGAGAGCTGTGGCCAGCGAATTCTTCGAGTGACGATCGCAGAAGGCCCCCACCACCACAATAAGTGCCGGCCCGGTTCCCGTTCTGTCGACGGCAATGATCGTCCCGTCCGCTGATTTGACGCTGTTCATGTCGTCCTCCAGGTGTAGCCGGTGACGGTAATCAGAGAGTTTGTCGAGTGTAGTCCCGAATCCCGTTCCGGTGCGGCCATGGATCGGCAGGCATAAGCTAATACCAGAACGTCTTTTCCAGCGCCGGGAAGGTCATCATGGACTCTGAAACCGCCGATGTAATCGATCATGATGTCACCACCATCACCTGCGTGTGCGGCAATACCGTCAGCAAGGACGGGCTGATTCAGGCCAACGTCCAAGGTGTTCCCGTCCACATCGGAGACAGCACCCCGGTTCCCGCCGGGCTGGCGGAATGGCCGGCGGATGAGGATCTCTACACCCTGTGTCCCTCCTGCGGCCGTGTCTACCGTGACTCGGTCATCGAAGAGACGGGGACCGCGCCCGTTGCTTTCCGGGTCGACGTCACCGCCGGCCCAATTGCTGAGGCCATCCGAATCCATTGGAACCTCAGCGCGCAGGAATGAACCTGCTGAGCGGGACAAGCTAACAGCCGGCGCAGCTTTCGAACCTTTCATTGGGCGGGGAGGCGCCGCATGATAGGCGCATGAGTGAATTCGCTTCAGCCGGCGATTCCGCTGTTGCCAAGGCTCAACACGAGCTCCAAGAGGCCGGCGTCCGCACCGTGATCGGCACCGTGGTGAACGCTTCGGGCATCACACTGGCCAAGAGCGTCCCGGTAGCGCGGCTCAAGATCTTCCAGCAGTCCGGGATGGGTGCTGCCCCCGTCTGGCATGTGTTCACCATCGACGGCGGGATAGCTTTCACGGACAGCATCACCACCGTCGGCGATATGCGCCTCAAGATCGATATCGCGGGACTCCGTGTCCTGCAGGGTGGCCGGGCCTGGGCGCCGGGCAGCCTGTTCGAACAGGACGGAGCCGCGTCTCCGGCCTGTGCCCGCGGCCTTCTGGCCACTGTGAACGGTAGCCTGGACGAGGCCGGATACCAGGCATCCGTGGGCCACGAACTTGAATTCTTCCTCGTCGCCCCGGACGGTTCAGCGCTGGAAAACACACCCTGGGTTCCGTACGGGGCAACCGGCCTTCTGGACCGGTCGGAATTTCTCGATGACCTGTTGTCATTGCTGAACCATGCCGGCATTCCGATGGAGCAGATCCACGCCGAGTACGGCAGAAACCAGTTCGAGTTTTCCCTTCCCCCTGCTTCGCCGGTTCAGGCCGCGGACAGCGTGGTCCTTTCCAAGATCATCGTTGGCATCGTCGCCCGCGCCCACGGCATGCAGGCCTCATTCTCCCCGCTGCCCTTTGCCGGCACCGTCGGAAACGGCGCCCACCAGCACTTGTCGCTCCACAGGAACGGCCTGCCGCTGCTCTCCGGGGGCAGCGGACCGCACGGCATCTCCGCCGAGGGAGGCGCGGCCATGGCAGGAATCATCGCCGGACTCCCCGAGATCCAGGGATTCCTCACGGGATCAGTCTTATCCGGAAGCCGCCTGGCACCCGGCACGTGGTCGGGCGCCTGGTTGTGCTGGGGCCTGGAAAACCGGGAAGCCTCGGTCCGCTTCTTGAACGAGGGCGAGAGCAATCCGCACGGAGCCAACATCGAGGTGAAAATCATCGACCCGTCGGCCAACGTCTATCTGGCGTCCGCAGCCATCCTTGCGCTCGCCCTTGACGGCATCCGCGGCGGGCGCAGGCTTCCGGCAGAGATCCCGGGTGACCCCGGACGGCTTTCGGAGGACGAGCGGCGTCGGGCCAACGTCCGGCTGCTCTCGGACTCCCCCGCCGCCATCATCGACACGCTGGACAAGTCACGCCTCGCACGCGGGCTTCTGGGAGATGCCATCGTCGATGCCACGGTGGCCGTCCGGCGCTACGAACAGCGGATCTCCGCGGAACTCACGCCGGACGAGCTTTCTGAACGCTTTCGACTGGCCTGGTCGATCTGATGGCGGGCGGTTCCTTCCCGGACTTCGTCGAGCACGTCGGCCTGATTGATCACCACGTGCATGGCGCGTTTCACGCCGACGGTGATGAGGCACGCTTCCAGAACTCGCTCAACGAAGGAAACACCGAACCACTCGCCAACCCCGAGGACACCTACACCACCCAAATCGGGCTCGCCATCCGGCGCTGGTGCAGCGGCATCCTTGATCTGCCCCGGCACGCCTCACCGGAGGACTACTGGAGCCGGCGCTCCGAGCTTGGGGAACTCGAGGTGTGCCGGCGCATGACCCGCGCTGCCGGCGTGAGCGACTGGCTGATCGATACCGGCCTGGATGCCGCTGACTACCTCGGCACGGCCGGCATGGCCGGGGTCTCCGGCGGGCGAACCCACGAGATCGTCCGGCTGGAGCTGGTCGCCGAGTCGCTGATCCGGGAGATTCCGAACCCGGCAGATTACGCCGACGAGTTCGGCCAGCGGCTTCGAGAACTCGCCCTCGGCGCGGTCGGCGTCAAAACAGTTCTCGCCTACCGCGCGGGTTTCGACCGGAATCTCAGCCGGCCTTCGCCGGCCGCAGTCGTCGAAGCAGCCCGCCGCTGGCGGGAGAACCTGTCCCCCGGCACCAACGCGAAGCTCACCGATGTGACACTCATTGCCCACGGGATCCACACGGCGGTGTCGATGAAGCTCCCGCTGCAATTCCATGTGGGATTCGGTGACCGCGACCTGGACCTCCACAGGACCAACCCGCTGTACCTCTTGGATTTTCTGCGGACCCCCGAAGTCCGGGACACACCCATCATGCTGCTGCACTGCTACCCGTTCGAGCGTGAGGCGGGCTATCTGGCCCACGCCTTCGAAAACGTCTACATCGATGTGGGCCTCGCCGTGAACTTCACCGGGTCACGGAGCCGGGACCTGGTGGCCCGCTCGTTCGAGCTGGCTCCCTTCACGAAAGTTCTTTACTCCTCCGACGCCTTCGGCCCGGCCGAACTCCACTACCTCGGAGCGAGGCTGTGGCGCAACGCCATCACCAAGGTTGTCGGCGGCTGGATCGACGACGACGACTGCTCCGAGGCGGACGCCCGCAGGATCGTGCAACTCGTCGCACGCGACAACGCCCGCCGCGTATACGGGCTCCCCTGAGCGCCGACCCGAGGTCCCGGGCAACCAGACCGCCCAAGACTCAACCCGCCCCTCGAGCCCGCCTTACTGCTGCGCCATCAGTCGGGCTATAGCGGCGTCGCTGTCGCCGATCAGCTCGCCCGACACCTCGACGGTGACCGAGTGGATCGTGCCCGTGAACGTGAACGGCGGCTTGTAGCTCCCGGCGGCCGGGGCGCCAAAGTCGTAGCCACAGCTGAGGCCCTCGAGCTCGAATACGTGCGGCGTGGTGTAGGGGAAGTCTGCGTTTCCAACGAGTTTGCCGTCGATGTAGAGCTGGGCGCGTCCGGGCGTTCCTTTGCCGACCTTGAAGTCAGGCTGACCGGTGGGCTCGAATTCGTAGCGGACGGAGTGCCGTCCCGGAAGGAGCGGTTCGGACGAGGAAACCTCGAACTGTTCGCGTCCGACGTAGTTGTACAGGTACCGCAGGCGTCCGTCTTCCACGAAGAAGGTGTAGCCGCCGGCATCTCCACCCTGCGCGATGAGCACGCCACTTGCGCCGTCGGCCGGGATCTCGACGTCGGCCTCGATGGAGTGGGGCCGGTTGTGGATCGGTGGCGCCGCGAAGGCCGGGACCGAGGAGGTGTGCGGGCGATAGATGAACCGGGTGCGGGGCCTCGATGTCTGCGGACGCTCCGTTGCCAGACGTGCCTGTAGCGAGCCGTCCAGCGGCAGAACTTTGTGCTTCTCGGCTTCCTCCCACCAGAGGGCAATCAGCTCGCGCAGCTGCTCGGGGTGCCCGGCGGCGACATTGGATGCCTCCGTGGGATCCTCGTTGATGTCGTAGAGCTCCCATCCGCTCGCGTCGAGCTGCTCGAGGACCTCCGGTGTGATCGGCGCACCCACCCGGCGGCCCATGACTGCGGCCTCCGTGTAATTCGGCCCCGGCCAGGGACACACGGCCCGCCACCCGTTGTGGTAGATGGCCCGGTGACCGAACATCTCGAAGTACTGCGTCGTGTGGCCGGTCGGCGCGTCCGCTGCGTCGAAGGATCCGGCGAAGCTGACCCCTTCGAGCGGTGCCTGGGTGACTCCACGCACAGCGGCCGGCGGCTGAACACCGAGGGCGTCGAGAACGGTCGGCACCAGGTCGATCGCGTGGGCGTACTGTCCGCGGACTTCGCCGCGGGCCGTGATCCTCGCCGGCCAGGCGACGACGAACGGGTCGGTCGCCCCGCCGCGGTACGTCTCGCCCTTCCAGCGGCGGAACGGCGTGTTGCCCGCCCAGGTCCAGCCCCACGGGTAGTGGTTGTACGTCCGCGGACCGCCCAGCTCGTCGATCATGGCAAGATTGTCGTCGAAGTTCACGGGGACCTGATTGAAGAACAGCATCTCGTTGAAGGAGCCCGACACGCCGCCTTCGGCCGAGGCGCCGTTGTCTGAGATGACCATGACCAGGGTGTTCTCGAGCTCGCCGATCTGCTCGAGCGTGTCCAGCACGCGTCCGAGGTGGTGGTCCGCGTGCGAGACGAATCCGGCGTAGACCTCCATCATGCGGGCATACAGCCGGCGCTCGTCGTCGCTCAGCGACTTCCACTCCGGGACATCGGGGTCACGTGGCGATAGTTTGGCGTCGCCCGGGAACAGGCCGATCTTCTTTTGCCGGGCGAACACCGTTTCGCGGTACGAGTCCCAACCTTCATCGAACCTGCCGCGGTAGCGGTCCGCCCAGTCCTTCGGCACGTGGTGCGGGGCGTGCCCCGCCCCGGTGGCGTAGTACAGAAAGAACGGCTTCTCCGGCGCGTTGGCTTCGCTGTCCAGGATCATCTTGATCGCCTGGTCCGCCAGATCTTCGCTCAGGTGGTATCCGTCCTCCGGCAGCCGCGGCTGCCGCACCGATGCGTTGTCCTGGATGAGGTCGGGATACCAGTGGTTGGTCTCTCCGCCAAGGAACCCGTAGTAGCGCTCGAATCCGCGCCCGAGGGGCCGGCGGTGGAACGGACCGGCCGGGGAGTTGTCCTCCGACGGCGACAAATGCCACTTGCCCACGCAGAACGTGTTGTAGCCGTGGTCGATCAACATCTCGGGCAGCAGGCCGTTCTCGAACGGCATCCGCCCGTCGTAACCGGGGAAGCCGGTTGCCAGCTCCATGACGCAGGCGACACCGTTGGAATGATGGTTGCGGCCGGTCAGGATGCACGACCGGCTCGGTGAACATAACGCGGGCGTGTGCATGTTCGCGTACCGCAGGCCCATCGCTGCGACACGGTCGATGTTCGGTGTCTCAACAAGTCCACCGAAGCAGGAGAGCTGTCCGTAGCCCACGTCGTCGAGCACGACAAGCAGCACGTTCGGTGCACCTTCCGGGGCCCGTTGCGGAGCGGGCCAGGCCGGCTCCGACTCCAAGACCGTCCGCCCGGCCACGCCGGGGAACCGGTCACCTGGTGTGTACTCCGTGATTGACATGGGACTCCCCTGGGTTGTTGTTTTGCTGGTTTGCCACCTACTCTGCGCCGCCCCGTCGGCCTCCGCCTCACCCGCCAGGAATGAACCTGTTGGCCGGGACGCGCAGGATAGGCTTCCGCGCCCGCTTCACCATCCCTTTATGCTTCCGACGGCGTCTGGAACCCTGGCGCGATAGCAAGTAGCATCAGCTCAAGCCATGGCGCGCCGGCAGCGTCCGGTCCCCACCGGACGGAGCAGCTGGCGCATGCGGAACGGGAAGGACAACGCCCGGCATGCCTGAAACGCCGACGATGCTGCATATTCCGGCCGGTGAGTTCCTGATGGGATCGGACGCCTTCTACCCCGACGAGGGACCCGCGCACCGCGTCCGCGTACCGGCCTTCGAGCTCGATGAGCGTCCGGTCACCAACGCGGAATTCGCCGTTTTTGTTGCGGCCACGGGTTACCTGACAGTGGCCGAGAGGCCGCTGGACCCGACGGAATTTCCCGACCTGTCACCCCGGGACCTGGCTCCGGGCGGTTTGGTTTTCACGCCTTCACCCGGGCCGGTGGACCTGAGCGACTGGAGACAGTGGTGGCGCTGGGTTCCGGGCGCGTGCTGGCAGCAGCCACTGGGCCCCGGGTCCTCAATCGAAGGCAGGGATGACCACCCCGCCGTGCAGGTGTCCTTCGCGGACGCCGGTGCTTATGCGGCCTGGGCCGGCAAACGGCTGCCGGACGAAGCCGAGTGGGAATTTGCGGCCAGGGGCGGACTATCCGACGCGTTCACCTATGCGTGGGGAGACGAGGCCAGCCCGGACGGTGTGCTGATGGCCAACACGTGGCAGGGGCGTTTCCCGTACGTCCAGACGGGCGCGAACGGGTGGAAGGGAACGTCCCCGGTCGGGACGTTCCCACCAAACGGGTACGGGCTCTCCGACATGATCGGCAACGTTTGGGAATGGACGAGAAGCTACTATTCGGCCCGCCACGACCCCGTCGCAGGGGCAGGGGCTCACGACCGGGTAAGCGGGTGCGCCTGCACCCCGCAGCGGGATGAGGCCGCCGAAAGCGTGGAGCCCGGGTCCGGCATCCCGCGCCGCGTACTCAAGGGAGGCTCACACCTGTGCGCTCCGGAGTACTGCCTGCGTTACCGCCCGGCAGCGCGTTCCCCGCAGGCCGAGGACACGGCAACCTCTCATATCGGCTTCCGGTGCGCGCGATCCCTGGATCCGGATCCGTAGGGGCGGGGTGCCGGAAGAATCGCCACCGCGGCAATATTCCGGCGTGACTATGGGCCGACGTTCACTGGGTTGGCCCGGCCAGCAGCTTTCTGATCTCGGCAAGCTTCGCTTCGGACTCTTCGAGGCTCAGGCGGAGACCTTCAACCGTCGCGGTCCCCGAGCCGGCCTCAGCGACGGGCGGTGCGGAGGACTTCTTCTTGGGAGACAGGAAGAAATTGGCCAGGTAGCCGGTGAACGTACCGAAGATGCCGACACCGACGACGATGATGCCTGTCCCGATCAGGCGGCCCGCATCGGTGACCGGATACTGGTCACCGTATCCAACTGTCGAGATCGTGACGATCGTGTACCAGAGGGCGTCCGAGGCGGTCGTGATGTTGGCCCCCGGGGCGCCCTGCTCGACGCCGAGGATCGTGAGGCTTCCGAATTCCAGCACGAAAATGCCCATGAGCAGCAGCACGTAGAGGGAGCTGCCGGCGCGGTCTTTGACGAGAGCGCGGCCGACCCTGCGGACGCCGACACCGCGGAGCAGGCGGTACACCCTGACCAGCCGGAAGACCCGCAGGATCTTGAACTGCGCCAAAGGCACACTGGCCAACAGGTCGGCCCAGCCGAAGTGCCTGAAGAAATAGGCGCCCGCCGATGGTGCGGTGACAATCCGGTAGAGAAAGTCGAGGACGAAGATCACGCTGAAAAGGGCGTTCATCACCGTCAGCACGGTGTCGAGCGACGCCTCCTGCACAACATTCAAGAGCACGAGATTGACGATCGACAGGATCGAAAGGATACCGATGAAGATCTCGTATCCTATGCTCTTCAGTTCACTGCGTTCGTTGGTCATGTGAGGATTCTGGCACGCAAGCAGCGGCATGGCCGACACCTTTTTTCACCCGGGCCGACGGGACCTTGATTCGCGAACGAAGCGTAATCGGGCGCCGTGCCCATGGCGCCGGCTCCGGCTTACGATGGGGTCAAGGACCCAAAAAATTAAGCGGGGCAGCTTGGCATGACCAGCGAACGCGACGAGGCGCCGGGAAACGTGGCGCTTGTGACCGGGGCGAGCCGAGGGGTGGGCCGGGGCATCGCGCTCGGCCTCCTGGCCGCGGGGTTTCGGGTGTACGGCACGGGCCGTTCGATCGACCAGGCGGATCTGCCGCCGGAGATACGGCGGCTGCGCTGCGACCATCTCAACGACGAAGAGACGGCGCGGGTGTTTGACGTGATCCGGTCCGAGGGCGGCCGCCTCGATCTCCTCGTCAATTGCGCCTGGGGAGGCTACGAGAAGATGGTCGAAGGCGGCGCGTTCACGTGGCCTGCGCCGTTTTGGGAGCAGCCGATGCACCGCTGGACCGGCATGATGGACGCCGGCGTCCGCGCCGCCTTTGTCTGTTCGGCGCACGCGGCGCGCCTGATGACGCCGCGGCGCCGCGGCTTGATCGTCGACATCAGCTTCTGGGCCGCGCAGCGTCACCTCGGCAACACGATCTACGGCATCGCCAAAGCGGCGACGGACAAGATGACGTCCGACATGGCCGTCGAGCTGAAACCGTTCGACATCCCGGTGATCTCGCTCTACCCGGGCCTGGTGCGAACCGAGACGGTGCTGGCGGCGGCGAAGAGCGGCGCGTTCGATGTCTCGACCAGCGAGAGCCCCGAGTTCATCGGCCGCGTGATCAACGCGCTGTTCCACGATCCGGCCCTGATGTCCCGCACCGGCCAGGTGCTCGTCGCCGCCGCGGTCGCGAAGGAGTTCGGCGTGCTGGACATCGACGGAAAGTCCCCGCCGTCCCTGACCCTGGCAGACATCTAGATACAAACTTCCCTAGGCGTCGACCCGAGATCCCGAGCCGGGTGCGGAACAACCAAGGCGCCGGGTCAGAACGTCTCGATGAGTTTGAGAAGCCTGAGGACGGCCGGGTTGGCTGTTTCCTCGTTCCATGCCATCTCCAGATCCACGCGGTTCAGCTCCTGGATGCCACGGCGTCCGTCAATTTCGTGGAATTCCACGCCTGCGGGAGCGAACGCCATGGCCGAAGCAGGGACCAGCGTCACCCCCAAGCCCGCCTGCACGAAGGCCAGGAGAGCCGGGACCTGGCTCGCGTACTGGGTAACGTTCGCGTGCGCACCGGCACTGGCGAAGAGCCGGAGCACTAGATCATGGAAGTATCGCGCCTCCTTGGTGGAGTACATCAACAAGGGCAGCCTGTCGAGGGATCCAAGCGGCAGCGGCCCGCCCCGCGGCGCTGCCATGTTGCCCAGCAGGGAACTGCCCTCGGGCAGCGCCACCACCATACGGTCCTGCATCAGCGGCCGGGACACGATGCCGGGCCGAGCCACGATGGGGCGCAGCAGTCCGATGTCCACGCTGCCCTTCACGAGCCCGTCCATCTGGTCCGTCGAGACCAGTTCCCGAAGCACAAAGGACACTCCCGGCATCCCCTCCGCGGCCCGCCGCAACATTAGCGGCAACGCACTTTGCCCGGCTATGGCCGTGTACCCCACGGTGATGGCGCCTGCCTCGCCGGAGGAGACGCGTCGGACATCCAGGTCCGTCTTGATACACATGTCCAGAATCTGCCGCGCCCTCGGAAGAAGAGTGGCGCCTGCGGCGGTCAGCTCCACTTTTCTGCTGGAGCGGCTGAAGAGTTGCGTTCCCAGCTTCTTTTCCAGCACCTGAATCTGGCGGCTCAGGGGCGGCTGCGTCATGTTGAGCCGCTCAGCGGCGGCTCCGAAGTGGAGCTCTTCCGCGACGGCCACGAAAGCTTCTAACTGGGGCAGGGAAAACATTCATACCTTTACTGGATTGTTGAGTGCGCAGATTAGCTTGGACTTGGATCGATAGCTCCCCTTATGGTCGGTGAACCGAAGAGGTAAAGCAACACCGAGCCAACCCAAGGAGCACAGCGTAGTGGACCAGGCACACGATCGCCCCGAGCATGTCAATCAGGCCAGGATCACAGGCGTCTCCATCACACCGGTCGCCTTCAAGGACCCTCCGCTCCTGAACACAGTTGGCGTTCACGAACCATTTGCGCTGCGGGCCATCGTGGAGGTCCTGACGGACGCGGGAGTATCAGGCTTCGGGGAAACCTACGGCGACGCCGGCCACCTCGCCCGGCTCCGGCTCGCGGCTGCGGCCCTGAACGGTACAGACATATTCAACATCAACGAGCTGCGCAGCCGGATTGCCCGGGCACTGCAGCAGGACACCATCCAGGGCGGCCACGGCATGAGCGGCATGGTGACCGGCTCCAGCACGGTTGACCGCGTCCTGTCCGCATTCGACGTCGCTGCCTTGGATATCCAAGGCAAGCTGCTCGGCCGGCCGGTCAGCGACCTCCTTGGAGGCGCCGTGCGTGAGTCTGTGCAGTTCAGCGGGTACCTTTTCTACAAGTGGGCGGGTCACCCCGGCCAGGAGGACGACGCCTGGGGGGCGGCCCTGGACCCTGCCGGGATAGTGAAACAGGCCCGAACCATGGTGGACCACTACGGCTTCAGCGCACTCAAACTGAAAGCCGGGGTCTTTGCGCCAGAAGAGGAGATCGCGGCCATCCTGGCCCTCCGCAACGAATTTCCCGACCTCCCGCTCCGCATCGACCCCAACGGCGCCTGGACGGTGGAAACCTCCATCCGGGTGGGCAAGGAATTGCAGGGGGTCTTGGAGTACCTCGAGGATCCCACACCCGGCATCGAAGGCATGGCGGCCGTGCGTCGCGAAGTGGACATGCCGCTGGCCACGAACATGTGCGTGGTCAGCTTCGCCGATGTGGCGCCGTCCCTCGCGGCCGGCTCCGTTGATGTCATTCTCTCGGATCACCATTTCTGGGGCGGACTCCGCCGGACCCAGTTCCTGGCCGGCATCACCGAGACCTTCGGACTGGGGCTGTCGATGCACTCGAATTCCCACCTGGGCATCAGCCTCGCCGCCATGGTCCATCTGGCGGCAGCCACCCCCAACCTCGACTACGCCTGCGACACCCACTGGCCGTGGAAAGACCCGTCGGAGGACGTCATCACCGGCGGCGTGTTCACGTTCAAGGACGGCGCCGTGAAGGTCCCGACCGGCCCCGGCCTCGGCGTCGAGGTGGACCGAAACGCCCTGGCCCGCCTGCACCGCCAGTACCTGGACTCCGGGATCAGGAGCCGGGACGACACCGGCTACATGAAGCGGATCCACCCCTCATACGAACTTCAGAGCCCCCGGTGGTGAACGACGCCCCGAGCGTGCCGGGCGTGCCGGAACGCATCGAATCCCTCAGGATCGTGGTCACGGACCCGATCATCAGCCGGTTCGAGGACAAGTTAAGGGCCGACGGCGGAGCTCACCAATGGGACATGGCGGCGGCCTGGACGCCGGACCGCCGGCTGGAAGCGTTGGCCGGCGCCGACGTCGTCGTATGTTCCTCCCTCGGACCGGCGGAAGCGAAGGCCGCAAGCCGGGCGCGGCTGATCCATGTCACCGGTGCGGGCTGCGACAAGATTTCCTTTCCGCATCTGGTGCCGTCAGCTTCGGTGGCCAACACCTTCCACCATGCCCGGCCCATCGCCGAACACGTCCTGATGGTCACCTTGATGCTGGTCCGCAATGTTCAGGCCGCCGACCGTGCGGTCCGGCAGGGGCAATGGCGGACCATTGCCACGGCCGACGACGTTCCCTTCCACCCGGTCCTCGCCGACCTGACTCTGGGGCTGGTGGGGTTGGGGTCCATCGGCGCCGAGGTGGCCCGCATTGGCGGAACACTGGGCATGAAAGTCCGCGCCGTGCGGCGCAACCCGTCGGCCCCTCAGCCGCAGGGAGTCCAGCTGGACTGGGTGGGCGGAAACCACGAGCTCCACGAGCTCTTGGCGACGTCCGACGTCGTGGTTGTGACCGTGCCGCTGGATGCCGGCACACGGGGAATGATCGGGGCGGCGGAACTGTCCGCCATGAAACCGTCAGCTTTCTTAGTTAACGTTGCCCGGGGTCCCGTCGTCGATGAGGCCGCGCTGTATGCGGCTTTGAAGGAGCGGCGCATCGCGGGGGCGGGCCTGGATGTCTGGTGGGGGTCGCCGGTGGACGGTGTCGTGCCGCCTGCGGATCTGCCTTTCGCGTCCCTGAAGAACACCGTCCTGACCCCGCATCATTCCGGTCATGCCCGCAGCACCTTTGAAGAGCGGGCCGCAGATATTGCCGCCAACATCCGCTTACTCGCCCGCGGCCGTGAGCTCGTGAACGTCGTGCCATGGCCCGCTCCGGCCTCCGGTACCCTACCTCTTACCTAGCCGCCAGGACGAGCTGCCCCACCAACATGGCACTTCCCAGCGCCGACGCCCCGAGGGCCAGAGCCCGGAGGCGTGCTGCGTTGAGGAAGCGATTGACGAACCGGGACGCGGCGTAGCCGCCAACAGCGGCCGGGACCATCCAAAGCGCCAGGGTCAGCATCTCCGCGGTGACCGCGCCGGCCGTCCACAGCATCACCATCGAAATCGATGATCCGACCATAAAGAAAGCGCTCATGGTGCCGCGCAGCCGGGGGCCCTGGTGTCCCTGCCAGACCAGTGCCATCGGCGGGCCGCCGATGGAGGTGGCGGTACCCATGATGCCGGAGGCAGCGCCTGCGGCGATCAGGGTGAGCCGGACGGGCCGGGGGGCCCAACCGCGGCCTGCCATCACCAGGCCGGTCAGCACCACGGCCACCACCACCCATGCCAGGCCTTCCCTGGACAGGGCCGTCACCAGCCAGGCGCCGATGAAACTTCCGGGAATCCGGCCCAGCAACGCCCAGCCGGTGCCTCGCAGGTCCAGGCTCTGCCGCTCCCGCACGGTCACCATGATGGTGACCAGCAGCGCCAGGAGGATCAGGGTGGCCGGCAGCAGCGCCGGATCCACGATAGCTATCACCGGCGCCGCGAGCATCCCCATGCCGAAGCCGCTGGATGCCTGCAGGCACGCGGCCAGGAAGATTACGACTGCGATGGCGGCATACTCGGCGCCGGTCACCGGGCTGAGGCAGTGGCGGCCGCGGTGGCAGTTGCCGTCGCGCCGGACAGGCCCTTCAGGGAATCAAGCGGGAAATGGCATTCTGCTATGTGCTTCGTCCCATCGGGAGCCGCGAGGACCAATGGTTCCGGCGACTTGTCGGCGCAGATGTCCTGCGCTTTCCAGCACCGCGTCCGGAAACGGCAGCCCGACGGCGGATCCAGCGGAGAGGGCAGCTCGCCCTGGAGGACAATCCTGTCCCTTTTTGAACCGCTGACGTCCAGCTTGGGGGACGCCGACATCAGGGCGGCCGTGTAGGGGTGCCGGGGATGGTCAAAGACTTCCTCGGTGGTCCCAGTCTCAATGATCCTGCCGAGGTACATCACCGCAACCCTGTCTGCCACGTGGCGGACCACCGTCAGGTCGTGCGAGATGAAGATGTAGGAGACACCAAGTTCTTGCTGGAGCTCATTGAGCAGGTTCAGAACCTGTGCCTGGACGGAGAGGTCCAAGGCAGAGACCGGCTCGTCGAGGATGATGACGTCAGGGTTTAGCGCGAGGGCACGGGCAATGCCGATGCGTTGGCGCTGGCCGCCGGAGAATTCCTGCGGGGCCTTGCGTGCATCGGACGGACGCAGCCCCACCATGTGCAGCAGCTCGCGGATCCTGGCCTCCCGTTCCCGGGACGTCGGGTAGAGGCCGCGGTGGGTGGCCCACGGTTCGGCGATGATGTCGCCCGCGTTCATCCGGGCATTCAGGGAGGCAAACGGGTCCTGGAAGACCATCTGCACGCGGCGCCGCCAGCTCAGCAGTTCCTTGCCGCGAAGCCCGAAGGGGTTGGTTCCCTCAAAGCTCACGGTCCCTTCATCCGGTGTTTCCAACAACATCAGTGTCCGTGCCAAAGTGGACTTGCCGCAGCCGGACTCGCCCACGAGCCCAAGGGTTTCCCCCCGGCCGACGGTCAGGCTGATCCCGTCCAGAGCCTTGAGCTGTGTATTGCCGCTGGCGCTCTTGGCCACGTGGAACGTTTTGGTCAGGCCGGCAATTTCCAGAAGCGGCTCAGACATTGTTGATCTCCTCGCTGAAGTGGCAGGCTGCGGTGCGGCCAGGCCGCGGCTCCTGGCCGGAAGGGCCGGTCACCAGGGCGTCGGTCACGGGGGTGTGGGTGACGTTGTTGCCGGCGGAAGGGTTGCCGGCGATGGGGCGGAGTGCGGGTCGCTCGGCCAAACAGATCTCCTGCACCAGCGGGCAGCGGGACTGGTAGACGCAGCCGGTTGGGATGTCGTGGAGCTCAGGGGGGCTGCCGGCAATGGACTTGAGCTGGGCGCCCCGCTCAAGGTGCACGGGCACTGATTCCAGCAGACCTTTGGTGTACGGATGGCGCGGATCGGAGAACACCTGGGAGACCGGTCCGCTCTCCACCACATTGCCGGCGTACATCACAGCCACGGTGTCCGCTTCCTCGGCCACCACAGCGAGGTCGTGCGTAATGAGGATGACAGCCATTTGGCCCTCCTCACGGAGCTTCCGCAAAAGCTGCATGATCTGTGCCTGGACGGTGACGTCCAGGGCGGTGGTGGGTTCATCAGCGATCAGCAAGCGCGGGTTGAGTGCCACGGCCATGGCAATGAGGATGCGCTGGCGCATGCCCCCGGAGAACTGGTGGGGGTATGAATTGACCCTGGACTCCGGTTCGGGGATCCCGACGCGCTTCATCAGGTCAATTGCCTCGGCGCGCGCTTCCTTGGCATTGAGACCGCGGTGAATGCGGAAGGCCTCGCCTAGTTGCACGCCCACCGTGTAGACGGGATTCAGGGCCGTCAGCGCGTCCTGGAAGACGATGCCCAGCTCAGGTCCGGCAAATTTCAGCCGTTCCTTGGGACTGAGTGAGGCGAGGTCGGTACCGTTGAGGATGATTTGACCGTCAGCAAGGTCGCAAACGGGATCCATGATCCCGGCGAGCGCTTTGGCTGTCATGGACTTTCCGCAGCCTGATTCCCCGAGCAAGGCCAGTGTTTCCCCGGCACGGGCCTCGAAAGCCACGCTGTTGACGGCGCGCACTGTACCGCGGTGAGTGCGGATGTCTACGGCGAGGTCTCGGACCTGCAGGACAACATCATGCGCCTTCGCCTGACGTGTTGCCGTGCCTGCGGCCGCGGCTGTGGAACGCGAGCGTTCGGCGGGCGTTTGTTCAGTAGCTGTCTTCACGGCTGTGCCTCCTTGGCCGGGATACGGGTGATGAGCCGTTTGCGGGGTAGTGCCAGGCGCCAGCGCTGGGCCGGATCGGTGGCGATCCGCAGCCAGGCGGCGAGGACGTTAGCGGCAATCGTAGTGACCACGATTGCAACGCCGGGGAAGATCGACAGCCACCATGCGGTCTGCAGGTACTGCCGGCCCTGGGCCACCATCAGGCCCCAGCTGACGTCCGGTGGCTGGATGCCGATGCCTAGGAAGCTCAGCGAGGACTCAGCCAGCATCACGTAGCAAAACTCGAGGGTGGCCAGCGTCAGGATAGTCGGCAGCACCACGGGTATGACGTGCCGGACGATGATCGCGTTGGGTTTGGCCCCGAACGTGCGCGCCGCGTCCACGAACGTCCGGCTCTGGAGCTCCGCCGCCTCTGCGCGTGCGGTGCGCAGGTAGATAGGAATGCGGGTGAGGGCGAGGATGAGCACGATGTTTCCTGCGCTCGGGCTGAAGACATAGAGCACCACGACGGCGAGCAACAGGGATGGAAAGCTCATGATCACGTCGGCGATGCGCATGGACAGATTCTCACGCCATCCGCGATGGTAGCCGGCCCAAACGCCCCAGAGGGAGCCGAAGACCAGGGCGACAGCCACCGCCGGCAAGGCAACCGAGAAGGTGGTTCTGCTGGCCACCACCAACCGGGCCAGCATGCTGCGGCCCAGGGAATCGCTGCCGAGGAAGTACTCCCAGCCGTGCGCGAAGGTAAAAGGTGCCTTGTTGGCGAACAACAGGTTCTGTTTTGTGGCCAGGTCTCCCATCAGCGCGGGGCCGACGAGGGCCGTGAGCCCGATGAGGACCAGGAGCAGTGCCGAGACGGTGGCGAAACGGTCCTTGAGCAGGAGGCGGAAAAGGCTGAGGCTGCCGTCCTGCTTGCTGTCCCGTTTAACGTTCTTCTGCTGGTGGGCCGCGGGCAGTTGTTCCGGTGCCACAGCCTCAGGGATTGAACTCTTCATGGCTACTCCTAAGCCTTAACTGTGACCGGACGGACCCGCGCGTCCAGCAGGGCATAGCCCATGTCGATGAGGATGTTCAGGGCGAAGATCGCGACTGCGGTAAGCAGCACGGCTGCCTGCAGGACAGCGAAATCCCGCTGCAGGATCGAATCGATCATCAGCTTTCCGATGCCCGGCCAGCCGAAGATGGTCTCCACCACCACTGCGCCGTTGACCAGGCCGACCGTCAGGTCCCCGGCCACTGTCAGCGCGGGGGCTGCCGCGTTGCGTAGCGCGTGATGCGTCACCACCCGGAGTTCTCCTGCTCCACGGCTGCGGGCCAGTTTGATATAGGGCTCCGAAAGCGCGGAGACCATGGAGCCGCGGACTATCTGGACCAGCACCCCGAACGGCCGCAGGAGCAGCGTGGCGATGGGGAGCACCCAGGCGCCGGCTCCCGACACACCTGATGTCGGGAGCCAGCCCAGGGTGATGGCGAAGACCCAGATTCCCACGATTGCCAGCCAGAAATCCGGGATCGAAGCAGCAGCCATTGAGATGAAACTTGAGATGCGGTCCGCGATGCCGTTCGGCTTCAGCGCAGCCCAGCAACCGACCACCAGTGCCAGCACGATCGCCAGCACCATGGTGGTGGCGGCCAACTGCAAGGTGGCGGGAAAAGCTCGCAGGGCCATGGCCGCGGCGTCCTGTCCCGTGCGCAGCGACTGCCCGAAATCGAGCTGGAGCACTCCTCCGAAGTAATCGGCCATCTGCACGAGCAGGGGCTGGTCCAAGCCGTTGCGCTCAGTGAAGGCGTCGCGCATCTGTTGCGTGGCATTCAGCGGCAGGTAAAGGCTGGCCGGGTTGCCGGTCATCCTGGCCAGCGCAAACACACCGACGATCACCACCACCAGCGGCAATGCGCTGGAGACAATCCGCTTTCTCAAGTAAATCAGCATGGCTGTCCTTCCGTCCCGGAGCTTCGGGCTAGCTTGCCGGGGTCATTTCCGAAACACGCAGCTCATCGCCACTGGACGAGTTGGGCGTGTAGGTCACGGATTTGGCCTTGCCGATGATGCCGGTCTGGTGCGAGATGTGGGCGAACTGGACAACTTTGTCGTTCTGGTAGGCGAAGATCTCCTCGAAGTCCTTCTTCCGTTCGTCGCCCGATGCCGCGTCCGCCTTCTTGATCAGGGCGTCGAACTCGGGGGTGCCGAAGTAGCTCTGGGCTCCCGTGGACAGCATGTACTGGTCCACGGTGAAGGCCGCATCGCCAGCCTGGTTTCCGTGCTGGGTCATCAGTGCCACGGCACCTTCGTCTTCGGCGAAGGGACGGACCTGGTAGGTCAGGTGCTGGCTGGTTTCAAGCATCTTGAGTTTTACGTTGAGTCCGGCCTGGCTCAGTTGTTCCTGCAGGACCTGGGCCAGTTCCGTGATCTTGGGGAACTGGGCGTTGCGGACCACCAGCGAGATCTGCGCAGACGTGTCAACGCCGCCGGCCTTGGCTTCAGCAACGAGGGACTTGGCCTTGTCCAGGTCGAACGGCCAGCCCTTCAGGGTGTCGTTGTGCCCCACGATGCCTTCAGGCACCAATTGGGCTGCCACCTGGTGCTTACCCTGGTAGAGCGAGTTGACGATCCCTTCCTTATCGATGGCGTAGTTGATGGCCTGACGGACGCGGATGTCATTCAGTGGTGCTTCGTTGGCGTCGAGCCGCAGGGCCACAGTCTCGTTGTTGGGGTAGTCGACGCCGAGGTCACCGATGTTGTCGTCCGGGCTAAGCCCCATCGCAAGGTCGGCCTCGCCGCTGGTGATCATGGCGGCCCGTACCGAGCTTTCGGAACGCCACTGGTATTCGGCCTTGGCATAGGCGGGCTTATCCCCCCAGTAGCCGTCCCAGCTGGAAAGCGTGATTTTCTGGCCGGCATCCCACTTCTCAATTTTGTAGGGGCCGGTGCCGATCGGCTCACGGACTTTCTCCGTGGCGCTGGTGGACGTCGGGACCACCTCGAGGAACGAAAGGCGAAGCGGCAGGATGGGGTCCGGTTCCGGTGTGGTCACGGTCAGCGTGGTGGCGTCCACGGCCTTCACGGCGAGATCCGCATCGCCGAAGACATAGCCCTCCACGTTGCAGCCGAGCTTGGAATTGACGGCCCTTTCGATGGTGAAGGCGGCAGCTTCGGCATTGAACGGCGTTCCGTCCTGGAAGGTCACACCTTCGCGCAACTTCAGCGTCCATTCCTTATCGGTGGTGGCTTTCCATTCGGTGGCGAGCTTTGGCTCGAGCTCGCCGCTCTGGGGATTGCGTTCGATCAGCGGCTCGGTCACGTTCGAGCGCACCACAACACCCGTCGAGGTCAGGTTTGATTCGCAGGCTTCGAGGGTGGGTGGTTCCTGGCCGAGGACCACGCGCACCGTGCTGGATGGGGCAGCGCCGGCGTCGGAATTGGCGACCGAGCAGCCGCTCAGGCCCAGCACCGCGACGGACAGCAGGGCCGGCCACTTGGGCAGGGCCGCGGCACGGTAGAGCTTTGAAGAAGACGTCATTGGATTCCTCCGGATCGGGATACTTGCGGCAGCGGGGTGCTCTCGTGGCAGTGGACAAGGCCTCAGGAACAGTGCTTTCGGGCCGCGCTGGACTCAAGCTAGTTCAGGCGCAAAAGCCCCCACAAGGCTTTGGCACTCCCCCGGGTCTCCCCGGTAGCGCCTTTTTGCCGCCCTCACGGTCTGTGACGAGCACCACTCCGCCCGATAATCCGCGCAGTTCCGCAGGAGAAGTTTGATCAATACACTTCGGGAATCGATCCATGCCATTTACATGTTGGACGCGTATGGATCGAAATCCTAGTGTTCAGTTATGAAGAACATCGCTGTCCTCCAGGTAGGGCCCCTCATGCCGAGCGTTCAAGAACCCATCACCAGGGACTACAGCGCCGTGCGGCTGCCCGATTCCCCCTCAGAGCGGGACGAGTTCCTGCGGCTGCACGGCACATCTTTCGAAGTGGCCGTGACGTCCGGGAAGCTCGGAGTCGGAACGGAATTGATGCGCTCCCTCCCCAACCTTCGTGCGGTCATAAACTTCGGCGTCGGATATGACACCACGGACATTGCCCAGGCTGTCCAGCGCGGCATCACCGTCAGCAATACGCCCGACGTCCTCAATGACTGCGTGGCGGACACCGCCGTCGCGCTGTATTTGGACGTCCTGCGCCGTGTGAGTGCGGCGGACCGCTTCGTCCGCCGCGGTGACTGGCTGAGCAAAGGCAACTTTCCGCTGGCCACCAAAGCCAGCGGAAAGAGGGTCGGTATTCTCGGGCTGGGCAGGATCGGACGGGTCATCGCCCGCAGGCTGGAAGGTTTCGACTGCGAAATCAGCTACCACAGCCGCAGTCCGGTGGACGGCGTCAGCTACGAGTACAAGGCCTCGCCGCGCGAGCTTGCTGCGGGTTGCGACGTGCTCATCGTCGCTGCCGCCGGCGGTCCCGGTTCGGTAAGACTCGTGGACGCCGATGTTCTCCATGCGATCGGGCCCGACGGTTACCTGATCAACGTCGCGCGGGGATCCGTGGTGGATGAGGAGGCCCTGGTGGCTGCCCTGACGGCCGGGCGGCTGGCCGGGGCCGGGCTGGATGTTTTTGCGGAGGAACCTAAAGTCCCCGAAGACCTCCTCGCCCTCGACAATGTTGTCCTGCTGCCGCATCTGGGTAGTGGGACGCATGAAACGAGGGCGGCGATGGCGGAACTTACGCTCGCGAACCTGCGGCAGTTCGTGGCCACGGGCTCGGTCCTCACGGCGGTGCAGGCATGAGCGTGGCCGTGGGATACGCAGCGAGCCAAGAAGGCCGCTCCGCCTTGAGTGCGGCAATTAGTGAGGCGCTGTTACGAAAGACCGCCCTGCAGATAATGGGTCCTGCTGTAGGCGAAAGTTCAGCCGACTCCGAGTCGGACATCCGCGACGCCATCGCCACCGCCGCGGCGGCGGGCGTAACGGCCACCCTTCGCCTCAACGAAGGGGCTGACGCCGCCGATCACATCATCGATGCCTCTTATGAGGAGGATATTGAACTGATTGTGATCGGCGTCCGGCGGCGCTCCCCGGTGGGGAAGCTGTTCCTCGGCAGTACCGCCCAACGGGTCATCCTCGAAGCCGGCTGCCCTGTGACTGCAGTCAAAGTAGACGTCGGTCCGCGGACCTGAGCGGGCATTCGCCCACCACGGCGGCGCCCGGGTCCCGGTCTCGGGCGCCGAGTCGCGGCCGTCGATGCGGCCGGCCAGCTTCCGCTTTGCGAGGGGCCGAAGTGTCGATTTCCCCGCTACCGCCGCATTCGGGGCCGTGGTACGTTCAGCGTGATCAGGACGTCCGGACGCGGCCCCTTGACCGGCCCGGCTCCTGGCACCACCCCGGAAAGCGGAGGCAACGATGCCAACATTGATGGTCTTCCACGAAGTCGACGACGTTGAGCACTGGCTCCGCTCACCAAAAAGGGAAGAGGTATTCGGGCCGCTGGGCATCACTTTTCGACCGTTTATCGACCCGGCAAAAAGCCACCGGGTTGGTTTGATCGTCCAGGTCCCCGACATGGAAGCGTTCCAGCGGATCATGGAGTCCCCGGAGACAGCCGAAGCGATGAAATTCGACGGTGTCCGCCCGGAAACAATCCTGATCCTCGTTGAGCCGTGAGCGGACGACGGCGGGACCTCCCGCCGTCGTCCGCTTCCGTCGGGTGCCTACTGGCTGAAGGGGACCTTTTCCCAGGCCAGAACGTCCGCACCTGCGGCACTGTTGCCGGCGACGGTGAACCTGACGTAGTTGGTGGCGTTGGCGGACCCTTCCACGGTGATGCGCTGCAGGTCATCGGCGGCGGGCTGGCCGTAGATGTCCAGCCAGGGTGAGCCCTCCGCGAGCGGCTGGTTCTCGGCGAAGACGTGGCTGTCGCCGTTGATGAGGTAAACCGGGGCGTCGAAGCTGTTGGTTTCCTCGATGATGGCCCGCACGATTTCGCGGAAACCGGACATGGTGTCCGGGTTGGCGGTCGCGGCGGCGAGCAGGGACGGGTCGAACATGTCGGCCTGGGTCATCAGGACCACGGCACGGTCGTTGCGGCGTTCGGCGTCGGCGAAGGTGTTGCGGATCTGGGCCAGGACGGCGTCCGTGCGGAACTCGACTTCGTCCAACTGCCCGGGCGTGGCCGTGGTTTCGCCCAGGCCGGTCCACGGCTGCAGCGAGTTGTTGCTGCCCTGGATATTCAGCACGGAAAACGCCACCCGGTTCTGCGTGAAGCGGACGTTTTCCGGCACACCGAGATCCGCCTGGGTCTTGACAGGCATGGTGGCGCCCAGGGTCTTGCCGGGCTCGTCGAAGAAGATATCCCGCAGCTTGTCGAGCCGTTCCAGCGGGTTGTAGGCGCCGTTGTTGGTGCGGTGGCAGTCCACCCATTCGTTGTCGCCCGGGGTGAAGACCAGCGGGTGCTCGAAGGTGTCGAACTGCGTGCGGATGTTCTCGAAGTACCCGTCCGAGCAGACCGAGGAGCCGTTCTTGATGTCGCCCACGTGAGTGACGAACTTGAGCGCGCTGTCGGCGTTGATGTCCTGGATGCGGGCGGAAAACTTTGCGATTTCGGCCTCGCCGTAGGGGATGTCGCCGATCACGCCGAACGTGAACGCCTGGCTGTCGGCGGTGTTGTCGGCGGCGGTCGCGGGCTGGGACGCAAGGAGGCCGAGCGCCAGGACGGCTACCGCCGCCGTCGTCGTTTTGATGGTCTTTGAAGGCATGACGGTGTTCCTCTTCTTTGCGGGGTAGGGGCTTGAGGTGCGCGGCTTAGGCCCCGCGGGCGGTCAGGAACTGCCGCAGGGCGGCGAGGTCGTCGGTGTTGATGTGGTCCACGCCGGCGTCGAAGAGTTCATTCCAGATGGCTTCGCGTGCGGTGCCGGGCGTGTCCGGGGTGGCCCAGAAGCGGACGCGGTAGCCATTGGCGTGCGCCTCGGCAACGTAGGCGCGCAGTTTGGCGCGCTCGGCCTCCGGCATCGGGCCCACGCCCTGCCAGCTGAAGAGCTTGGTCCAGTTGTCGCTGACCAGCGGCATCAGGCCGGCAGGCTTTCCGGAGGTGAGGTCTGCGGAGCGGCCATCGTAGAAGCTGAAGCGCTTCTCCTGTGCCTGCATGGTGGCCAGCGGGCGGTTTCCGCTGATGACCGCGGTGACCGGGCCGGTCTTGGTGGCGCCGTGGCTGTAGCGGCTCATGATGTCGCGGTGCTCGGCCAGTTCCTGCTCGATTGCGGCGTAGGTGGATTCGCCGTCGCTCTTGATGTCGATCAGAAGCTGGAGGCTGCCGTCCCAGTCCGGGTAGACGCTGTGGCCCTGGCCGCGGACCAGGTCCTGGAGCGGATCGAGGTAGAGGCTCTCGAGCGTAACGCCGGGCTGGACTTCCTCCAGGTCGTGGGCCACCAGCAGTTCGCCGTCCACCAGCCACACGTCCGCTTCCACGCTGGTGAAGCCGTGCTCCAGCGCATCGAACAGGGGACGGTCGTGCTCGTAGTCGTTGTGCGCATGCGCCTGGGCGAGCGGCTGGCCGACGACGACGGGAGCCGGCTTGGTCGCCTCTGCCTGGGCAGGGGCTGCTACTGTCCCGGCCAGGGAGGCAAGGACGGCGACGGCGGCGAGGGTGCTTTTCACGAACAAGGAGTACTCCTTAGATTCAGGGGATTCTCCGCCCGGCACACGGGGACGTGCCGGGCAAAAGGGTGCGTGAAAAGACTGCTGGTCGCGGGAGAACGCTGGAGGGCGTGTTGGTTGCTGGCGGGTGAACTGGGAAGGATCATTGGCGTGGTGGGGCTGTATGAGGCCCTGCCGGTGTTTCCCTAGGTCAGCCTGCCAGGACCTGCCTGAACCCGAACTCCCCCACGGCGAACATCCGCGGGTTGTCGTCGGAGTTGCTCAGCAGGGCGGTGGACAGGTTGAGAGCCCAGCCCCGGGCCCTCAACCAGGTGTCCCCATCCACTGCGGGGCCAAAAGCGTCCATAAAGCGGTGGCGGGTGCCGGCGTCGAACATCAGCCATCCCACCGCAAGATCGACGGCCGGGTCCCCTGCCCCGACGTCGCCGAAATCGATGACGCCGGCCAGCGAGCCGTCCTCCGTCAGCAGGACATTGCCCGGGTGAAGGTCCCCGTGGAGCATCACCGGCGGACGGTCCCAGGCTGTAGCGGCACAGGCCTGCTCCCACACGGCTCTCAGCGCTGCTGCCTGCGGGTAGCGTTCGCGGTCCCCGAGCCGTTCCCCGACCGCAGAGTCACGCTCCGGCAGCGGCACGCCGCGGAAAGGATTCACCGGGACGCCGGTTTCGGCGGGCAGGTGCAGGGAGAGGAGGAAATCGGCCAGACCTTCAGCGGCCGGCCCACGGCCGGCGGGGCCGACGTCGTCCGCGCCGGCTCCGGGGACCCACCGCACGATGCTCCACGGGTAGGGAAAGTCCGACGTCGGCCGGCCGGCATGGACGGGGACAGGAACCGCCACCGGGGAGCGGCGGGCTATGCCGGGAAGGTAGCGCTGCTCATGAAGTATCAGCGGCACGGCCTCCGCCCTGCGCGGCAGCCGGACGGCCAGGTCGTCGCCGAGCCGGAAGGTCGCGTTGTCCCAGCCATTCGCGACCCGGACCAGAGGACCATCGGCGAGATCGGGCCGCTGCTGCAGGACGAGGCCCCGGACGACGGCATCACTGACTTCCATCGTGGCTGGTGGCATTCCCGCCATTCAGAGCTCCGCCTTCCGTGTCCGGCAATACAATCCGGCCCTCGAATGGCAACTCTACTGGGCCCAATCGGCGTCGTCGTAGGGGCGGCCGCGGAAGTGGGCGCGGAGGTACTCCCCCACCACGGCGGCACCCAGGTCCCCGGCCTCGGGCGCGACGACGCGGCCGTCGATCCGGCGGGCCATCTTCTGCACGAACCGTTCCAGGCCCGGGTCATCGCCGAGCCGGAAGAACGTCGCCTGCGTCCTGGCCCGCCCGAGCCGGTCCAGCTCGGCCACCGTGACGCGGATGGTCTCCGCGGCCGGCGGATACCCGAACCATGACTCGCCGTCGGCCAGCAGGTGCGCGGTGGGTTCGCCGTCGGTCACCACCAGCAGGACGGGCTGCATCGAGGGGTGCTGGCGGAAAAACCGGCCGGCCAGCAGCAGGCCGTGGTGCAGGTTGGTGCCCTGCTCCCGCAGGGCCGGCAGGGCCGTGAGCTCGCCGATGTCCATGGACTGCGCGTAGCGGCCGAACGTGATCAGCTGCAGCCGGTCGCCGCGGAACCGTGTCGACACGAGGTGGTGCACGGCGAGCGCGGTGCGTTTCATCGGCACCCAGCGCCCCTCGGCGGCCATCGAGAAGGACACATCGACCAGCAGGACGACGGCGGCCTGCGTCCGCGCCTCCGTCTCCGTCACCTCGATGTCCCCCACGTCCAGCCGCAGGCCGCGGCGCGGATCGCCGCCGTCGGCAATCGTCCGGCGGATCGCGTTGGTGATGGTCCGGGTGACGTCCCACGGTTCGGCGTCCCCGAACTCCCACTGGCGGCTGGAGCCGGTCTGCTCCCCCGCCGCCCCGGCCACCCGCGTGTCCCGGCGCCCCTGCCGGCCGGAGAGCTGTTTGGCGGTGTCCCGCAGCAGCGACCTGCCCAGCCTGCGCATGGCCTGCGGTGAGAGCCGGAGATCGCGGTCGGCACCGCGCCGGAGGAAGCCGCCGTCGTGCATGGCCCGCTCGATTTCCGCGAGGGTGCGGGCGGTCACGGCGGCGTCCCGTCCGAGCTGGCGGGCGAGGGCGTCCAGGTCCAGGTCATCGAGGCGTGAGCCGTTGTAGGACTGGGAGAGCTGTTCGGCCAGCTCGTCGAGTTCCGCGAGGTCCTGCAGCACGCCGGTACCGTCGCCGAGCCCGAGCCCCTCCTCCCCCTCGAAGCGTTCCGAGCCGGTCCAGTCCTCGCCGGGGCGCAGGGCGCGCAGGCTGTCGTCGAGCTGGCCGAGCTGGGCCATAAGCTCGGGTGAGCCGAACGCCTGGGCGGAGAGCTGCATCAGCTCCTCGCGCTGCTCCGGGGACATGGAACGCAGGAGCCGCTGGGCGGCGGCGGCGCGCTGGGCCAGCGCGTCGATCAGCTCCTCGACGGACTGCGGGTTCTCCGGGAAGAAGTCGCCGTGCCGGGCCATGAACTCCCGGAAATCCGCGTCGGTGTCCTCGCCGCGCCGGTGCTTGCCGAGGAGCTCGTTGAGGTCCTGCAGCATCTCGCTCACGGCCGCGCGGTCCTCATCCGTGGCGCTCTCGAGGGCCTGCTTCATGCCGGCGAACCGCTGGTCCAGGAGTTCGCGGCCCAGCAGGTCCTTGATCCGCTCGTAGGCTTCCTTGGCGGTGCTGGACTGCCAGTCGTAGGAGGCGAGTTCGTTGACCGCCGCGGCCGTGGATTTGGGCAGGTTCTGCAGCTGCATCTCCCGGAAGGCGCGGTCGGTGTTGTCCATCATCGCGTCCCGGGCTAGTTGCTTGCGCTCCTCCAGCACCGCGGTGTCGAGCAGCTTCTGGACCTCGTTGAGGGTGCCGTCCAGCCGGTGGCGGCCCAGCAGGTCGCTGCGCCGCTGCTGGACGCGGCCGGCGAGGTCGTCGAGCCCTTCCCGGCTGCGGCCGCCGCGGCGCAGGTACTCCTGCAGGGCGTGGCGGGGCGAGTAGCCGGCCATGACGTCCTCGGCGATGGCGTCCAGCGCCTCCGCCAGGTCCACCGGCGGGGCGAGCGGGTCCGGTCCTCCCGTGTACCGGCCGTACCGGGACCGGTGGTGAGCGCTCATGGGCCCTCCTTTAGTTGGCCTGCTTAGCCGTAGACCGTCGTCTCGTCGTCGGACTCCTTGGAGATCCGCCGGGCGAGGTAGAGACCTTCCAGTGCCAGTTCGACGGCGGCGGCGCGCTGCCCGTCGTTCGTCGCGCCCAGCCGCTCGGTGATCTGGTCGTAGAGGCGCGATCCGTTGAGGGGCGGGAGGTTTTCGAGGAACTCCCGCGCGGTGACCAGTTCCCCGGTGGTCACCGAGGTGTGGCCGTCCAGCGCCGCCACGAGGGCGCCCATGTCGATGCCGTGGAAGTGTGCCCGCACGGCTTCCGCGGTGGCCATGCGCAGGAGGTGGTCCAGGATGTCCTGCTCGCGCCCTTCCTCGCCCGATTCGAACTCGATCTTCCCGGCGAGGACTTCCACGGCGGCGTCCAGGTCGATGATCCGGGCCACCGCTTCGTCCTCCCCGCGCACGCTGGCCCGGCGCAGGGCCGCCGCCGCGACGGTTTCGGCGCCGGCGATGGCGAACCGCGCGGACACCCCCGAGGTCTGGTTGACCGCCGGTGACTGCCGCAGCGCGCGGGTGTAGCGGGCCAGGATCTCCAGGATGACGGGCGGGACGCCGGCCACCAGGTGACCCTCCTGGCGGATGACGGCGACCTCGTCGTCGAGCTCGATCGGGTAGTGGGTGCGGATCTCGGCGCCGAAGCGGTCCCGCAGCGGCGTGATGATCCGGCCGCGGTTCGTGTAGTCCTCCGGGTTGGCGGACGCGACGACGAGGACGTCGAGCGGCAGCCGCAGCACGTAGCCGCGGATCTGGATGTCGCGTTCCTCCATCACGTTGAGCATCGAGACCTGGATCCGCTCGGCGAGGTCGGGCAGTTCGTTGATGGCGATGATCCCGCGGTTGGAGCGCGGGACCAGGCCGTAGTGGATGGTCTCCGGGTCGCCCAGGCGGCGGCCCTCGGCCACCCGCATCGGGTCGACGTCGCCGATCAGGTCCGCGACGGAGGTGTCCGGCGTCGCGAGCTTCTCGACGTACCGTTCCGAGCGGTGCCGCCACGCCACCCGCAGCCGGTCCCCCTCGGTGAGGACCAGGGCGCGGGAGTGCTCCGTGATGGGTTCGTACGGGTGTTCATTCAGTTCCGAGTCCTCGATCACCGGCGACCACTCGTCCAGCAGCCCGGCCAGGGTGCGCAGGAGCCGGGTCTTGCCCTGACCGCGTTCGCCGAGCAGGACGACGTCGTGGCCGGCGAGCAGGGCCCGCTCAAGCTGGGGCAGAACGGTCCGGCTGAAACCGAACATACCGGGCCACGGGTCGCGGCCGGCGGAGAGCGCGGCGAGCAGGTTGTCGCGGATTTCGCGGCGCAGGTCCTTGTGCACGTGGCCGGAGGCACGCAGTTCACCAACAGTGAAGATATCGGGGCGATCACTCACCCCTCTAAGGTAGTCCTCGGCTGTGCAGGTAATCGAGGAATTTCTTCAGATTCCTTGCGCATTGGGCTGGCGTGCGGAATACGCTGGATGCTGATGACTGCAGCAACGCCGCCGGCACCGCCGGCACCCGGAACCTCACCTGAGCGGCAGGGCACGCTCCTGCTTCTGGTGCGCCACGGGGAGACGCCGACGACGGGCACGGTGCTGCCGGGGCGGGCGCCGGGACTGCATCTTTCCGACCGCGGCCGGGCCCAGGCCGAACGGGTCGCGGAACGGCTCTCCGGCCTGCCGGTGGATGCCCTCTATTCCTCGCCGCTGGAGCGCGCCTGCGAGACGGCGGAGCCGACGGCGGCCCGCACGGGACTGGCCGTGAAGCACGACGACGGTCTGCTCGAGTGCGAGTTCGGCAAGTGGACCGGCGCCGCGATTGCCGAGCTGGCGGGCCTTCCGGAATGGCAGACCGTGCAGCACAGCCCGTCTGAGTTCCGCTTCCCGAACGGGGAGAGCTTTCCGGAGATGCAGGCACGGATTGTCGGGTCGCTGGAGGCGCTGTGCGCCGCCCACACCGGCGGCGTCATTGTGTGCTTTTCCCACGCCGATCCCATCAAGGCCGCCGTCGCGCATGCCCTGGGCACGCCCCTGGACCTGTTCCAGCGCATCGTCGTCAGCCCGGGCTCGGTGTCTGCCGTTTCGTTTGTGGAAGGCCAGGACCCGGCCGTGCTGATGGTGAATTCGACGTCGGAACCGCTGAGCGGGCTGAGGGCGCCGTGACATGGGGCAGCCGGTGTCAGGCCGCGAACTGACCCTGCTCACCGAGGGTCAGGTTGAACTGCTCGGACGCATCCCCCGCAGCAGCAACGAGACGTTCTTCGTCCAGGTCTCCTGCGGCGACGACTCCGCGTATGCCGTCTACAAGCCGGAGGCCGGGGAACGGCCACTGTCCGATTTCGAGCCCGGCCTCTTCCGGCGGGAACGCGCCGCCTACCTGTTGAGCGAGTCCCTGGGCTGGGGGCTCGTGCCTTTGACAGTCATTCGCGATGATGCCCCTTTGGGGATCGGGTCGCTGCAATGGTTCATCGAGAGCGACTTCCAGGAGCACTACTTCACCCTGTACGAGGACGCGCCCGAGACCCACCGCGAGCTGGCGCGGATGGCACTGTTCGACTACGTCGCCAACAACACCGACCGCAAAAGCGGCCACGTGCTGCGCGGCGATGACGGACGGGTGTGGGGCATCGACCACGGGCTGTGCTTCTCGGCAACTTTCAAGCTGCGCACCGTCATATGGGACTTCGCCGGCGATCCCATCCCCGAGGGCCTGCTCCAGGACATCGCCCCGCTCGCAGAGGCCGTACCTGTCGAGGTGGCCGAGCTGCTCGACGACGACGAAGTCGCCTCCCTGCAGCACCGCGTCCAGCGTCTGCTCGGCGCGAGGGTCCTGCCGGTCGACCGCACGGGTAGGCGTTACCCGTGGCCGCTGGTGTAGGAGACATTTTTTTCTCTCCTGCACCGAGGACCAGCCGACCACGATGTTGGTGAGGGTAGGGCGGCTCAGCCCGACGGGGGCGTGAACTGGCTGGCCGTAAACTCCGCCCCCTGGGGGTCCCGGATCAGTGCCGTGCGCGTCCACTCGGTGTCGTCCTGCCCAAGGACCTGGGCGCCGAGTCTCTTAGCATCAGCCACCGTCCGGTCCCGGTCAGCCACGGTGAACGAGACGTGCCAGCGCGGCGGTTCGCCGGGGGCGTTGGTCGCGATCCAGGCGATCGCATCCTCGAACCCAATTGGGGCGGCCAGCACCGACTGCCGTGCCCGGATGCCCGGATCGACTGTCGCCTCAAGGTGGTCGCCATAACCGGGCCTGCGGACCAACATCGCGAAGCCGAGATCGTCGACCTGCCAACCGAACGCGTCCTCGTAGAACCTAATGGCCGCGCCGGGGTCAGCCGTGTGAAGATCGCTGAAGTTCCACGTCCCTGGCTGATTGGCCACCTGTGCCCCCAGTCGTCGCCTGGCCTGCCAGATGCGGAACTCGACACCCGCCGGATCGGTTAGCGCCGCGCTGCGGCCGCCCTCTCCCGCGTCGGCAGGCGCCGAACGCATCGCAGCGCCAGCAGCGATCAGTCGTTGCACTGCGACATCCGCGTCCTCGACGGCGATATAGGTATTCCACGCCGCCGCACGCTGCGTGCTGGCCATCCCAGCGACGTCCTGACCGTCGAGCTTTGCTATCAAGTAACGGCCCGGTGCTCCCGGCGGCATGGCGTCCTCGAACGTCCAGCCAAAAATTCCGGTGTAGAACTCGGCGGCCGACTCGACGTCAGGCTGTTCGGTATCGATCCAACAAGGGACGCCCTGCGGGTACGTCCGTTGGGTCATTCCTCGCTCCCCGTCCATGGACAAAGCCTAACGAGCCAAGGTCCGGCCGGGTACCCCAACCAGGTGAACGGGCTATAGCTGGCTGTGCGCGGCAACGGCAGGATCGGCGCCGGCGCGGGCGCCTGACTCCAGCGCCGATATTTCCCCTACTTCGGCCGGGGTGAGCGCGAGCGTCGCAGCCCCCAGGTTTTCCCGCATTCGCGCGCCATCGGCAGACTTCGGGATGACGATCGTTCCTTGGGCGAGGTGCCAGGCGAGCACAACCTGGGCGGGTGTTGCGCCGTGCCGGGCTGCCAGGGATTGCACTGCCGCCGCACCGAGGTCGGCGCCCTGTCCCAAGGGACTGTACGCCTCGACGGCAATGCCCAGCGACCGGCTCCTGGCCGCCAGGTCTCGCTGCTGGAAGGTGGGATGGATTTCGATTTGGTTGACCGCCGGGACGATGTCTGAGGCCTGGAGAAGCGTATCCAGATGCTCGGAGAGGAAGTTTGAGACTCCGATGGCGCGGACCTCGTCCCCGGCATAAAGCTCTTCCATGACTTTCCACGCCGCGGTGAAAAGTCCCTGGGACGGCACGGGCCAGTGGATCAGGTACAGATCCACGTAGTCGACGCCGAGGGCCCTGCGGCTGTTCCGGAACGCCTCGAGCGCTGCGCCCTGTTCGCCGTTGCGAAGTTTGGTGGTGATGAAGATGTCCTCACGCGGAATTCCGGACGCGGCAATGGCCGCGCCGACGCCGGACTCATTCCGGTAAGCGGCGGCGGTGTCGATGTGCCGATATCCGGCTTCCAGGGCATCCTCCACGATGCGCTGAGTCTCCTCCGCCGGGACCTGGAAAACGCCGAAGCCGAGTTGAGGGATCTGCACGCCGTTGTTGAGGGTCACGGTGGGGATGGGGGTTTCACGAATGTCGGACATCGTCAGTTCTTCCTTGTGGGGTTTCCTGGAGGGACGGAATGCACAGGCGGATCGTTCTGGGCCCGTTTCTTCAGGCTAGGCCGAAATAGTTTCGGGGGCGCCGCGGCCCGCCGATGGCGGCGGTCAACGGCGGGCTGTCCCACTGGCCGCCGGCGGGGTGCCGCGTTGAAGCGCTGGTCCCTGCACGAAGTTGAAGTTAACTCACCCGGCGAGGACGGCGGGATTCTCAGTCGTCAGCCGGCGCCTTGGCCCTCGCGGGCCACTTCCTCCAGAGTCCTGGCTGTCGGCGATGCGGACACCAACTGCCCTATCACCTCCGGTTTGTCCCACACTTGGCTGCGTAGCCGTTCCAGAAAGACGGTCGCAGCGTCCTTGGTGTCGAAGTCCAGGAGCACGGCCACGCTGTTCTGGTCCTCCGCATCCCGGAATACCCGGACGGACCGGGCGCCCGACGCGGCGCGGCCTGCGGGATCGCTGTCGAAGACCTTCTTCCATGCCCCGTAGTCCCGGACCTGATAGCCAATCTGCAGGGTGAACATCGTCATTCCTTTCCTCGGGCTGTGCCAGGATCACGATAGGCCGTCCAGAGTCATCCCGGTAGGGCAGGAGGGCGGCCTTGCCCGCCACGGCGCGGCCTGCGGCCACCACCCCGGGACGCTCCGGGCGACGGGCGTGGCGTAGGCCGGAGAAAATGCCTGGTTGGCCCAGACACCTTTTCCTCCAACTGAGACAATGTCCCAATGGAAATCGCGCTGGGACTCCTGGTTCTCGTCGCTGTGGTCTGCGCCGGCAGCGCGCTGGGCAGGAAACTCAACATTTCAGTTCCACTGCTGCTGGTGTTGGCCGGCGTGGCGGGGTCCTTCCTCCCCTTCGTTCCGCCCATTGAGCTGAACCCTGAAGTGGTCCTTGTGGGACTGTTGCCGCCACTGCTGTACGCCGCGGCGCTGCGGACGTCGCTCTTCGATTTCAGCTCCAACCGCCGCGCCATTGGACTGCTCTCGGTGGGCTATGTCATCTTCGGAACCTTCGCCGTGGGCTTTGTGGTCTGGTGGTTGTTCCCGGAAATCCCGCTGGCTGCCGCGATCGCTCTCGGGGCGGTCGTGGCGCCCCCGGATGCTGTGGCGGCGACCGCCATCGCGAGGAAGGTGAGGATGCCCCGCAGGATCGTCACCATCCTGGAGGGCGAATCCTTGGTCAACGACGCCACCGCCCTGATCTGCCTTCGCGCTGCCATCGCCGCCATCTCGGGGTCAGTGTCCGTGACGGGGATCGCCGCGGACTTCCTGCTCGCGGCCGGGGGCGGGGTGGTGGTGGGCATGGCAGCCGCCTACGTGCTGACCGAGCTCCGCAAGCGGACCCGGAACGTCGCCATTAACACGTCGACGTCGTTGATAGCCCCGCTCGTCGCATACCTTCCCGCGGAGGCGATCCACGCGTCCGGCGTCCTCGCCGTCGTCGTCACCGGGCTGATAATGGGCACCAAGGCGCCCTCCATGCCCAACGGCGCCGCCCGGCTGAGCCAGCGCAGCAACTGGAACACTGTGCAGTTTCTGCTGGAAAACGCGGTATTCCTGCTGATCGGGCTGCAGGTGCGGACCATCATCGACGGCGTCCAAGACGACTCCCTGGGCGCCGGGCGGATCTGGGCCGGCTGCGCCCTGATCCTGCTGGCGGTGCTGGTGCTCCGGCCGGTGTGGGTTTTCCCGGCCACGTACCTGCCCCGCCTGATTCCGGCCGTGCGGCGGAATGACCCGGCGCCGCCGTGGCAATACGCGGCGATTGTCTCCTGGGCGGGGATGCGAGGAGTGGTCACCCTGGCGGCGGTGCTGGTGCTGCCCACAGACCTGGAGCACCGTTCGGTGCTGATTCTGGCCGCCCTGGTGGTGGTGGGCGGCACGCTGACGCTGCAGGGGTTCACTCTTCCGTGGCTGGTCCGGCGCCTGAAGGTGCAAGGCCCAGACCCGCGCGAAGACGCGCTGAACCAGGCTTCGCTGGTGCAGCTGGCCACGGTTGCGGGCGTGGCACGCCTGCAGGAGCTGCGGACGGAGAACGATCCGCCGGAGGTGGTGGCCATGCTGAAACGGCGCACCCAGGAGCGCGGGCTGGCCGCGTGGGAACGCCTCGGCCGCCCGTTGGCCGAAACGGCGACCCCCAGCGCGCGTTACGCCTGGCTGCGGCTGGCCATGCTGGAAGCGGAACGGGCCAAGGTACTGGAACTGAGGCGAGGCGGCGAGTACGCGCACGAGGTCATCAGCGGTGTGCTGGACCAGCTGGATGTTGAGGAATCCATGCTGGACATGGCTTTGGACGAGGTGGACACGTCCGGCGAGGGCGGCGGGGAAGGGATCGCGCGGCCGGGCGGGGTATGTGCCCACCTCGAGTCGGCCCGGTCTCCGGAGGTGCCCGGGGACCCCTTCTGCGCGAACTGCCGGAGGGAAGGCACGACGACGGTGCACCTGCGGATGTGCCTGGCGTGCGGCAAAGTGGGGTGCTGTGATTCCTCACCCGGAAGCCACGCCTCGAAGCACTTCGAAGCCACCGGGCACCCGGTCATGCGGAGCATCGAGCCGGGCGAAGAATGGCGCTGGTGCTATCAGGACGATCTGCTGGGATGACGGCAGGAGTGCTGGAGTCCGCGCACTGCTTCGGCTCCGAACCCGTGGTCTTCCTCCGTGGCGCACAACTGCCCGTTTCAGAGCTCTCGATAGTAGTACAGCATTGGGTCTGTCTGGTTGGGTTCGGTGTTGGTGAACCCGTGCGCTTCATAGAAACGACGCGCATCGGTGTCCTCCCCGTCAACGTTGATCTCGATGAGCGCACCGCCCCGGTCGCGCACCAGATCCAATGCCGCGTCCAGGAGTGCGCTGCCGAGGCGGCGACCGCGCAGATCTGGACGGACGTATAGCTCATCGAGGATCGCGACCGGCCCTCGGTACCAGACGTTGGGCCGGAAACTCAGCACGGCAACACCGCTCGCCAGCTCACCGATCAGCAGGACCACCACGTCGTCCCCCGCCAGGAGATGCGTCAACCGCGATTGAAGCTCGCGAACGTCCGGGGTCGGCGTCGAGAACTCAGTGTTGAAATCATGAAGCAGCTGGGCAACGACCGCGGCGTCGGCCGTCGTCGCCCGCCGCGGCGTCAGGTCGCCCGCCGCATCATCGGAAGTCATGGTTTCCGCAAATCCGTCCGGATGGAAATGAGCTCGTAGACGACGACCGAGCCCGTGGCCGGACCTCGGCAGGTCAGCTGACCAGGCGGCGTGCGGCTGGACTGCAGTTCGACGTCGATATGCGCAGGGTGAGGCGCGCGGCCGGTGAGGTGGATCCGCCACTGGTCACCGTCACGCCACGTCTCGGCGACCTGATAATCATGCCGGCCAGCGGGGCCGAATAGTTTGAGCGCGGCCGCGACGGCGGTCTGTTGTGGCGGGAAGAGGTCCGTATATCCGCGCAGATAATCTGCGCGGATACGGCCGGCGAGGTGGTCCTCGATCGTTGTGACGGCGGACTGGGCGTCGAGTCCGCCGTAGTACACGCCGTCGGGGGCAACGACGGCGTTGGCTGCGAATCTGTCCCCGCCGACGTGGCTGCACTCCCAGACCAGCTCAGGCCAGTGCTGACTCAGTGCACGTCCCACGGGCCGTCCCCACACGGCGCAGCAAGGGTCGTGCGGACCGTGAGTGCAGACCAGGATGACTGGTGGAAGGCCGGGCTTTCCGGGGGAGATAAGAGCGGTGGCAATTTCCGCGAGGTCCTCATCATGGCTCCATGTTCCCCATTGTTGAAGATAGGCACCGGACTTTTGATGGCTCAGTACGGCCCAGCGGCTGGGGCCCTCGCGCCGGCGGCGGCCGGGCCGCTCCACCAGCAGCACCCGCGCGCGGGCGGTTTGCGCGGCCGAGAGAACCAAGGCTTTGGTCTCAGGGTCAATATCAAGGCCGTCGAAGCCGTTGGGCGGCCACCCTCCCCGGTACTCGATGAGGACCCAAACCAAGCCGTGCGAGGCTGTCCCTGCCATCGAGTCGCCGCGAAGCTGGGCGCGTTCTGCGCAGAAGAAACGTTCCGTGGCGGCCATGGCGGCGAGGTTACTGGTCAACGGGAACGAGAACCCCGGCGCGCATCAGTCTGTCGACGAGTTCGACGCCGAGATCGGTCGCGGTGTGAACAGCTCCGTCGAGCAGGCGCGTTACAGAGGGTAAATCTGTTTCGGGGAAGTCGAGCCAACCCACGCGGGTGATCAGGCGCGAGCCATCGAGCCGCGCGTCCAGTGCACCCCGAAGTTTCACCAGCGACTGGGGTCCGAGGCCATCGACGGCCGCGAGCTGGGCCACCGGCCCCAGCGGTGCCGGGCGTCCCTGTCCCCGCGCGGCGCGGCGGAACACAGACGTGGGGTCACTCTCCGAGACGGCGGCGGCCAGACGCTCGCGGATGGTGGCGATTTCCCCATCCAGCCCGTCTACGCCCAGTGGCAAGGTGCGGCGCATCTCGGGATCGTCGCAGAGCTTTGCCAGCGCGGTCTGCGCGAGGTGTTCGGCCAACGCGTAGCGGGTCCAGTTGTGAATGCCTAACGTGAGGTGGATGGAGACTTTGCCCTGCGCCTCAGCGGCGTGCAACCAGCCACGCGGCAGGTAAAGGGAATCGCCGGGCTCGAGCACAGTGTCGATATAGGCCTTGTCCTTCGCTGCCTCGGCGACGGCGGAGCGACGGTCGGTCCAGGGCTGATTGCGCAACGGGTCCACATGGACGGGTTCGTGGATGATCCAGCGCTTGGTTCCCTCGATCTGCAGCACGAAGACGTCGTGGACATCATAGTGATCATCGAAACCACGGTTCTGCGGCGGGGTGATGTAGGCATTGGCCTGTACCGGATGTCCGAGTTCGGTGCTGAGCCTGGTGCTGAAGTCCGAAATCGGCTCCCAGGTGCGGTGCAGCGCTTGCAGGACCAGCGTGGCCCCGTCAGCGAATTTGCGCCAAAGCTCGGTGTCGTCGAGCTGGTCCGAGATGCCGGCGCCTGCGCCGGCCGGGGAGGTGAAGGAAGAGTCGGGCAAGGTGGCGCCGCCCTTGGCGACGCGCAAGAAAGGTGTGCGCAGTCCGCGGCGCGAGATCAGTTCGTCGACCGCCTCGGCTGAGAACAGGTCCGAGAAGTCGCTAACACGACGCGTGAGCAGCGCGGTGTTCCCCCAGACGTCGCTGGCGAACCTCTCGCGGCCTATGTCGATCAGGCGAGTTTCCAGAACCCCGGTGCCACCCACGGCATCGGGGCACTGAAAGTCGTCGCTAGAAGTGCTCAAACTCAGCTGCCTGGTTGCTCGGCACCGCCGTCGGCACCACCGTCAGCACCACCATCGGCACCGCCATCAGCGCCGCCATCGGCACCACCGTCAGCACCACCATCGGCACCACCGTCAGCGCCGCCATCAGCACCGCCATCGGCGCCGCCGTCGGCACCACCATCGGCACCGCCATCGGCGCCGCCGTCGGCACCACCATCGGCACCACCGTCGTGGGCGCCGGGGATGCCGGCCGCGCCGCCGTCGGCCGGGCCTTCCTGGCTTGGATCCTGCTCTGGATTAGTCGTCATGCTTCCTCCCGAGAATCGAATGGCATGATCAGCCCCCTTATCGGTGCCTGACCCCAACCGGGCGATTTTTTCATGACACCGCCCGAGATCACCCTATCGAGATAGGTCAGCGCTGGGAACGGCCTGCATTGACTGAGGCAGGGGCCCGCCCGGACGCCGCGGCGCGACGGCAGAGATGCACCGTTCGTCAGCGAAGTTCACACCGGGATGCTGGTGGACGTGTCGGTGCGCTCGCTCCGGGTCAGTCGCACGATCCCGCTACTGACATGGTGCCGGCTGGAAGTAATGATCGTTGAGCCACAACGCCACCTCGTTGCCGAGCTCGGCGCCCTGTACGTCGGCAGTGCGGAAGTGGATGCCGCCCCAGACGCGAGCATCAATGATCTCCCGTATCGCCGCTGAGAATCCGTCGAAGTGCCGTGGCTCGCCGGGGAAGCGACCGGAGCTCACGTCGAAGGCGACATCGTCCGTGCCGAAGAACTCCTGCGCCGCGTAGAGAGCAGCGCCGCTGACGCAGCCGTGACCGGACGGATGCTCCGGGAACGGCGGCGTGCCGAGCGGAGGGGCGGTCGCCGTCGATGGATCGAAGAGCGGTTTCCATGTCGGATCGGCTTCCGTCTCCGGATTGTTGTCGGTGTCGGCTTCGCGGATCGCCGCCATCGGACGCCAGAAGTTCCAGTAGGACTTGTCGCTCCAGCAAGCGACCGCGCCATCAGCGGCGGCGAGGTTTGTCATCGCGAAGAGCCGAGCCGAGTCGGCCACGTCAAGTCCGTGTTCTACGGCGAGGCTGCGGAACACTCCGTTCCAGAGTGCCACCGGCGTAGCTTGCCAGAAGATGGCCGCAGTGGTCTGGTCGACGGTTCGAGTGGTGCTCGCGAGCGCCCCGATCTCCTTGACCTCGTTGAAGTCAGCTGCATACTCATCACTCGTCAGCGGATTGGGTCCCTCCGAGCGGAATTGGTCGGGACTCTCGAGGATGAACGGTCGGAGATTGGCCACCCAGGCGTCCGGATCCAGCGCGCCGGGCGTGACGGGCCGCCAGTCACCAGGATCGGGTCCGATGTCGAACTCGAACGGGGCCATGAACCCATCATCGGTGCGCGCGAGGATCATCGCCGCCGCGGCGGCCTCACCGGCGGCGACGCCTTCGTCCTTGTTCGGGCCGTCAGTGACGCCCGCGAGCGTTGCTTCGTATGCATCGTCGAGCCTACCTACTTGGTCCGACTGGACCAGGGTGACGAGTACGTGGTGTGCGGCGGTCGAGATCGCCGCATCGAATGATGCCTCCGGCCCGACGCCGACCGAGTCGACGTCGAGCAGATACGGCTGGTACCCGCGGTCGATGGCGTTCACTGCGTCGTACACCGCGCCTTGAACCATCGCCATACCGCGGAGCTGGCCGTGAGCCGTGGGACGCAGTGGGATGACGTGGTCTTGGGCGATGGTGCTCCACTCGATGAGGACGTCCGTGTTCGTTGGCCCCGCGTTCCGAGCGTTGGAGGCCCCGGCGCTCGACACTCCTGGCACAAATAGTGCGACGGTCAGTGCCGGGATCAAGCAGAGCGCCCACCGGCGCGCACCGTTTCTCGAATTCCGCGATGGTCGCCTGTAATGGTCGTTCGTCATGTCGCCGGTCCTCCAATCGTCACGGAGCCATGTTCAAGCGAACCCGAGGGAGTCGACATCTCATGGGTGCCCGACACCGGGGGCACGCGACCGTTCGAGGTGATGTGCGCCGTCGGCGGTTACTTTAAGGTTGAGCCTCTGCCAGCGCGTTGTCCAGTGCGACTGAACACTTCATCTGTGCCGAAATCGGCGGTTAGGTGGCCGCGGGTGACCTTGTAAACCTGCTAGGAATTCGTACCGGTACCGCAGGGACGACGCCCCTGGATCCAAAGATGGATTGAGGCCGCCGCGGCTGTCGATGAGTGCCGCGACGCCGACCCGTCGTGGCGCAGCATAGATTGGGCCACCGACCCCAGCTGGGCCAACCACACTCCGCGGCCAGTCAGGAACTCGGCCGGCGGGACTGGGTTCTGGCACGACCGATGGTCAGTGCTTCTTGAAAGCGTCCTTGACCTTTTCGCCAGCCTGCTTAAGGTTCGCCTTGACCTGGTCTCCCCTGCCTTCGTTCTTGAGGCGGTTGTCACCCGTTGCCTTGCCTGTGGCTTCTTTAGCCTTGCCGGTCAACTTTGTCGACGCATTCCGAATCTTGTCACCCAGACCCATCGTTTTCCTCCTCGGGATACCACCCGGCGGGCTGCCGGGGGATCACATTTCATGCTATCCGCCGCCCGCCGCGGCGGCCATCCTCACCCCGCAGCGCCCTGACGGCCGGGCATCACTGCCCGGTTCAGAGCTCTCGGTAGTAGTACAGCATTGGGTCTGTCTGGTTGGGTTCGGTGTTGGTGAACCAGTGCGCTTCATAGAAACGGCGCGCATCCGTGTCCTCGCCATCGACGTTGATCTCAATGAGTGCACCGCCCCGTCGCGTACCAAGTCCAGTGCCGCGTCCAGGAGTGTACTGCCGAGGCGGTGACCGCGCAGCTCTGGACGGACGTAGAGCGGTGTCCACCCTGACCTTAAGGGACGCGTGATTCAGGAGCGGATCACGGCGAACCGCTGATCACCCGGTCACGTCCAACCAGCAGACCGGTCACGGCGAGAACCGCCATGAGGCCCGCGGTGACGAGGAGCGGAAGCGTCCAGCCTCCGCTCACGTCGCGAAGCCCGCCGAACATTACCGGCCCCGCCGCGGCCAGACCGTAGCCGACAGATTGCGCCATGCCGGACAAGGACGCTGCCTGCGGGTAATTCACGGTCCGGAGGCTGAACAGCGACAGGGCGATGACAATGAGGCTCCCGCACCCGATTGCCCCAAGAATGACCCACAGCAAGATGAGGTCGGGCGCAAGTGCCAGCCCGAGAAACGTCACGAACGTGAGCCCGCCGCTCGTGAAGGAGACAAGCCGCTGGTCCGAACCGCGGTGCAGGATTCCCCCTGTGGCAAGGCTGGCGAACACGCTGATGAGCAGGAAGACGGACAGATGGACGCCCGCCACAGTGGCGGGAACCCCCTGGCTTTGTTCGATGGTGGGCAGCCATGCCATCAGGACGTAGAAGGCGATCGACTGCAGTCCCATGAAGATCGTCACCTGCCAGCCCAAGGCTGAGGTCCAGGGCGACCGGAAGGAAACCTCCGGCCTGGTGGCATGCGAGCTCCCTGACCTGTGCCGGCGCAGCCACGGCAGGAGCACCGCCATGGCGATGAGGGCCAGTCCCACCCAGATTCCGAGGGCAAGCCGCCATCCCGCCGGGGACGTTTGTGCCACGGGAACGACGACGGCTGCCCCGATCGCGGCGAAGGCGGCCTGTGTGGCGGTGTAGCCTCCGGTGACCTGACTAACCCTCATCGGAAAGTCCCGCTTTACAAGGGAGGGCACTAGGACATTGAGAAACGCGATAGCCAAGCCGATCAGTGCGGTGCCAGCCCAGATAATGCCCGGCAAGGGTAGGGAGCGAAGCACAATGCCCGACGCGAGGATCAGCAGTGACACCCACAGTGCCCGGTCGAGACCCAGACGGGAAGCGAAGCCGGGTGCCAGCGGGGAGAAGACTGCGAAAGCAATGAGTGGAAGACCTGTGAGGAGCCCTGCTGCGGCACTAGATAACTCAAGATCGCTGCTGATGTTCCCGAGTACCGGCCCCACACTGACGAAGGACACACGAAGGTTAACTGCGATGAGCAGAAGGCCGATGAAAGCGACGCCGAACCTGGCAGTGCGGTCCGGCGCGGTCCGGGTGGCAGCGGGCATTGTGCGTTCTTCCATCCTTCGAGAGGTGAGGAGCGGTCTCGCGCCTCCTGCCTACCTTATGCCGGGCCGGTTGCCATCGCTTGCGTCCCGCCTTGGTGGCAGCAGGCTGCCGCCGGGCACGTCACGTGCGCCTCATCGAGCAGTGAGGCGCACCCCATTTCGGTTTATCCAATCGCCGGATTTTATTTGCCGAATCTCTGGACTTGCGGGCGGGTCTCTGCCTAGTGTGGTCGGACTGGCCGTTTTGCTGATCCGGGGGGAGGCGTTTCGCATGGACCAACCACGTCCCATGTGGAGCCGCCTGCGTCCCGTGTTATTCGCGGCCGCGGCAGCGACCTCTTGGATAGCTCTTTCGGCTTCGGCTGCTAGCGCCGACTCAGCTGCTGACTCGGGCTCACTCCTGACGAGCATCAGCTCCTCGGTCGGAGCAGCCTCCGCTTCTGTCACGGATCCAGCCCGGAATGTTCTTTTACCTTCCAAAACAGAAGAGCAGCAGGAAGCGGAAGCGAACAGCGCCTCCTCCTACCTGCCCGACGCGCTGCCAAAACTGCAGCCTAGCGTCCACGTCGTGACGACAGCCGCGGACGGCCTAGTGAGCAGTATCCCCGCCGTAAACGCGCTGGTCACCCCAGAACCTGTAACGACTCTGACGGCCCCCGTCCTCGGGCTGACTGACTCTGTAGTCGGTGCCGCAGCGGAGGCCATGCTTCCCCCGGCCGGTGCCGTTGCTGAGGTCCTCGACCCGATTGCTGAAGCCACTATTGATTCTGAGCTCCCTGTTTCATCACCCGTCCCTGTCGACGTGATCGAGGAGTCAACAGGCGGCAGCCCGGGCCTCCTAGCTGCGACCCCGGCAGATCCTGCCAGCGCCAGTGACCCCATTGCGACACCCACGATGACCCCGGCCGATGCCGCCACCGGCTTGCAGCCGTCCCGGCACCGCTCTACGTCTGGTCTGGGTCAAGCCGACGCGTCCGCGACGTGCAGCCAATTCTTGACACCGGCACTGACTGCGACTCTGGCTCTCCCCGAGGGGCCCGCACAAGCTCCCCTGGACTCACAGGCAGATCCTCTGACCGGCGTCTCCGGTTCGGCCGGAAGTGCTTTTTCTGGCGGTAACTCCCCGTCTCCGGCTTGGCTGTCAGCCCAGCACTTTGAAAGTCTGCGCCTGTCCCCCTTCCCCGCACGAGGCGACCTGATGCGGGCACCCTCACCGACTTCATTCGGCCCGGGGTCTTCTCCTGATTAGTTGAGCCCTCTTCCGCGCCACGGCGCGGACAACGGCCACACGGGCTGCAATTGCGCCCGCCACCAACTTTTCATTCAGGAGATTTATCATGCATCAAAACATCCGACGAGGGCTGCTCGGCACCCTCTTTGCCGGAGGGCTCCTGGCCCTTGGAAGTACCGCTGCCAGTGCAGCCGACACCACCAGCGGTGCCGACGGAGTGCTCTCCGGCACCCAGGTCATCGCACCAGTGACAGCACCGGTGACTCTCGGCGCAACCTCGGTGGGTCTGCTCGGCGATTCAGCCGCCCAAACCGGCGGAACGACCGGCACCACGGGCCACCCCGCCCCGACCACCGGGACCGGCGGGACCACCAGCGGTGCTGACGGAGTGCTCTCCGGCACCCAGGTCATCGCACCAGTGACAGCACCGGTGACTCTCGGCGCAACCTCGGTGGGTCTGCTCGGCGATTCAGCCGCCCAAACCGGCGGAACAACCGGCACCACCGGCCACCCCGCCCCGACCACCGGGACCGGCGGGACCACCAGCGGTGCCGACGGAGTGCTCTCCGGCACCCAGATCATCGCACCAGTGACAGCACCGGTGACTCTCGGCGCAACCTCGGTGGGCGTGCTCGGCGATTCAGCCGCCCAAACCGGCGGAACAACCGGGACCGGCCACCCCGCCCCGACCACCGGGACCGGCGGGACCACCAGCGGTGCCGACGGAGTGCTCTCCGGCACCCAGATCATCGCACCAGTGACAGCACCGGTGACTCTCGGCGCAACCTCGGTGGGCGTGCTCGGCGATTCAGCCGCCCAAACCGGCGGAACGACCGGCACCACGGGCCACCCCGCCCCGACCACCGGGACCGGCGGGACCACCAGCGGTGCTGACGGACTGCTCTCGGGCACCCAGGTCATCGCACCAGTGACAGCACCGGTGAATCTCGGCGCAACCTCGGTGGGCGTGCTCGGCGATTCAGCCGCCCAAACTGGCGGAACGACCGGCACCACCGGCCACCCCGCCCCGACCACCGGGACCACCAGCGGTGCCGACGGAGTCCTCTCCGGCACCCAGATCATCGCACCAGTAACAGCACCGGTGACTCTCGGCGCAACCTCGGTGGGTCTGCTCGGCGATTCAGCCGCCCAGACCGGCGGAACAACCGGGACCACCGTCGTGAACCCTCCCGCAGTCAACCCGTCCGTCGTGAACCCGCCCGCAGTCAACCCGTCCGTCGTGAACCCGTCCGTCGTGAACCCGCCGGTCGTGACCCCGCCCGTGGTGAATCCTCCGGTCGTCAACCGTCCGGTCGTGAACCCGCCGACGGCGGTTCGTGCAGGGGCTGAGTCCGCGGCGGCGGCGCCGGCGACGGCTTGGCTGGGGGCAGCGACCCTCGCCAACACGGGAGCCAACACAGATTTGTTGTGGCTTGCGCTCGTGTTCCTTGGCGTAGGTCTGTTCCTGATGGTTGGCGTTCGCGTAAGGAAGGCCTAGGCCCAACAGGTGCCGGCGGGAGCGGACTTCCCTCCCGCCGGCACCATTGGCGTGTCTCGCAGAGCCCTGTGGGCAAGTTCGGCAAGCCCTGGCGGACTCACTGGTCCTGGTCCCCGCTACGGTCGGCCAGGGCACTCAAAGCTTGAGGCTGTGTGGTCACAGGTCAGCGATCCCGCCGCCAATCAGGGCTGCGGCAATGATCAGCAGAACCACGCTCATGATCACGGCGTTATGACGGACCAGGACGGTTCGTGCGGATTCCAGCGGGCCGGCCATGCGTTCACCGGCCAGCAGGAACGCGACAACCGGAGTCCCCACACTCAAACATGCGATCAAGGTGAAGATGAGGACGGTCACCATGGTGGCCCCAAGCGGGAGCCCGGCGCTACCGACGGCGAACCCCGCGCCGATACCGAGCAGCAACTCTTTCGGGTTCGCGACGGAGAGCAGGAAAGCGAGCCGGAAGCCCCTCGCCGCGGTGCTGTCCTCAATCGAACTCATCCACCCCGGCAATTCCGGCTCCTCTTCCGGTCCCGGCCGACGGCTCCACTTGCGAACAGCCAGGAACGCGAGCGCAGCGCCCACGACGATCCGCGCCGCGGCAACAACCGGCGAGGGACCACCGGAGGATCTTTCGACGACGTCGGACATCGCAGCGAACAGGCCGACAACAAGCGTGACACCCGCAAGCCGGCCCGCCAGAAACGCCGGTCCCGCCCCGCTGTTGGGCGAGACCAGCAGCAGCACGACGGCGAGGATGGGCAACGGACTCAGCGCGATACCCACTGCCAGGGGCAGCGTCTCTCCCAGGACGTCTAGCACGCGCGCACACCGTCGTCGAGGCCAGTACCAGCGTCATGTGATGCCATAGCAGGCACACTATCTGCCGACACCGGCGAAGTCAGTGACCTCACGTCACACAACGCGACGGCCTCCGCATCCGGACAAGCAACGCCCTACCCTTGACACGTGACTTTGACTAAGATCTGCACCGCCGCCGCGAGCACCCTCGCCGCCGCCGGTCTCCTGCTTACCCTCGCAGCCTGTTCCACGCCGGCCGCCACCCAGCCAACCACCTCTGCCCCGGCGTCCACGGCAGCAGCTTCATCCAATGCCGCCTCCGAGCCGTGCGCCGGTGTGAAGGTCATCGTCGATTCGGGCTCCCTGAAGCAGGCCGCGGCTGACTCCTCCGTTTGCGTGACCGTGGACGGGCCAACGCCCGCCTCCAAGGTGCTCGACGAGGCAAAGGTGAAAACCGAGGGCACCGCCGAATACCCCAACGAACTCGTGTGCCGCGTGAACGGTGTGCCCGCCGCGGACCTCGACATCGCCCACAAGGGCGGCACGTACCGGGAAGAATGCAGCAAGATGCCCGCCGCCTTCGCCTACTGGGCGCTCTGGGTTAACCCGGCCTCCGGTGACTGGGCGTACGCGCAGGAAGGCCTGGCCACCCTGCAGGTGAGCCCGGGCGAGAGCCTGGAACTGCTCTACACGGTCGACGGCGAACCGGCCGCCCCCGCGGCATGACCTTTCGACCTGCGCCGTTACGCGCGGCGGCGGTCCTCGCCGTCGTCTTCATCGCGGCGCGGGTCATCTACCGCATCCTCTTCAACGGGGCGGGCATTGGCGAACCGGTGCTGCTCGACCTGCCGGCGATCCGGCTGCCTGCCCCGTACGCCCATGTGGTCCTCCTGGGTCCGGTTACGGCGCCCGGGCTGTGGGCGGCGGTCCTGTCCGCCCTGCCGATTGCCGCGATGTTCCTCGCCTTCGGCCTGCTCAACGCCTGGGTGGATGTGGCCCGCGGCTTCGTGCACCTGGCCCGCGGCGGCCCCATGCAGGGCCTGGCCCGGACGCTCGTGGTGGCGTGGGCGGCGCTTCCGGCGCTTGCCGACGCCGTGGCCTCCGTCCGCCTTGCGTTCCGGTTGCGGGGCGAACGCTTCGGACCCCGCGCGCTGGTGCCGGTGCTCGAGCGCACCCTTGAGCACGCGGGCAGGGTTGCCGCGGCCCTGGAGCTGCGCGGCTTCGGAAGCCGGGCAGCACACCAGCCCGGCCAAGGCACCGAACCACCGGTTCTCGTCCGGGACGCACACTTCCGCATCGGCGACGCGCAGGTCCGCGTCGCCGGATTCACGCCGCCGAACGGGTCCATCACTGTCATTACCGGCCCGACGGGCTCCGGAAAATCCACCATCCTGCGGGGTATCGCCGGCCTCCTGTCCCACGTGGACGGTGGCGAAATTTCCGGCACCGTCCGCGTCGCCGGCACGGACCGTGCCGCCACGCCGCCCCGCGACACCGCCCTCCTCGTCGGCGTCGTCTTGCAGAATCCCCGCGCCGCTTTCGCCACCACCCGGGTCCGGGACGAAATCTCCCTCGCACTTGAGCTGCGCGGCATGGCCTCCGGGACCGCCAAGGTCCGGGTGCTGGAGGTCGCGGAGCGCATCGGGGTGTCGGCGCTGCTGGACCGGAATGTCAGCACCCTCTCGGCGGGTGAGGCAACGCTCGTCGCCATCGCCGCCGCGATGGTGGAGCATCCGGCCCTGCTGCTGGTGGACGAGCCCCTGGCGGACCTCGACACCGCAGCCCGGCGGCACGTCATCGCCGTCCTCAACGATCTCGCCCGCGCTGGCGGTGTCTGCGTCATCGTGGCGGAGCACCGGGCCGCGCAGCTCGTACCCGTTGCCGATTCGTGGTGGACCATCGACGACGGCGCCCTGGTGCCGGGTGCCGCGCCGTCCGCGTTTGCATCCCCTGCTGTTGCCCGTCCGACGCCGGCGGAGCCAGCGAAGCGGGCGCCCGTGCTGACTGCGGCAAATCTCGCGGTGCACCGCAAGGGCAGGCCACTCGTGCGGGAGGCATCCCTGACCCTGCACCGCGGTGAGGTGGTGGCCCTGGTGGGTCCGAACGGCGCCGGGAAGTCGTCCCTCCTGGTGGCGCTTGCCCTTGGTGAAGGAACCATCAACGGCCGCACGGTCGACGGCGGCCGGGTCGCCCTTGTGCCGGACTCCTCGGACGACCTCTTCACGAGGGATACGGTGGCGGGAGAGCTCCGCGCGGCCGAGCGGCGCCAGGCGCGTGCCGGGCGCCGCTCAGACGGGCGCAATGACCAGCTTTCCCCGATGCCTGCGGCGTCACACCTGGCCCGTCTGCGCGGCGAGGTCAGCATTCCCATCGGGCACGAGCATCCCCGGGACCTCTCGGCGGGAGAGCGCAGGATCCTTGCCATCGCGCTGCAGACCCTGGATGACCCCCAGGTACTCCTGATCGATGAGCCCACCCGGGGACTCGATCCTGCGGCGCGCGCAGCAGTTTCGGCGGTGCTGCGGGCGGCGGCGGACTCCGGCGCGGCGGTCCTGATCGCCACGCACGATCTCGACTTTGCCCAGGGCCTCGGCGCCCGGATCCTCCCGATGCGTGACGGCGTCGCGCCTTCCTCCGTGGCGGCCCATACGCCGGAGCCAGAACTCCCGCCTGCCCGGCAGGCAAATGCCGGGCCGAGGCCACGGGTCATTGAACAAACAGACACCCGGCGCCCGTCCAGGCAGCACCGCATCCGGATGCCGCGTGGCGTCGAGCTCGCAGTTCTCGCGGCGGCAAACGTTCTGGCCCTCGCAGCGTTCTGCTGGCCGCTGCTCGCCGCGGCTTTCCCGGAGGATGCCGCCGCGGCCCTCCCCTTCGCGGCGCTGGCCATTGCGCCGCTCGCCGCCATCGCCGTCGTCGTGGCAATGGATGGCTCGGTCCGCTCCGCACACACGGTGGCGTTGCTCGGCGTCCTGGCCGCGGTGGGTTCCGCGGTGCGGGTGGCGAGCACCGGCGTCGGGGGCGTGGAGGCAGTGTTTATCCTGCTGATCCTGTCCGGCCGGGCCTACGGCCCCCGCTTCGGCATGCTTCTCGGCGCCGCAACCATCGCCCTCTCGAGCGCTTTGTGGGGTGGCATCGGGCCGTGGACGCCGTTCCAGATCTTCGCCTGTGCGTGGGTGGGTGGGGGGGCCGGCATGCTCCCCCGCGGGGTGCGGGGCAAAGCCGAGCTGTGGATGCTGGGCGGCTACGGCGTCCTGGCGTCCTACCTGTTCGGCCTGCTGACCAATCTGTGGTTCTGGCCCTTCGCGGTGGGCGCCGGCACCGGCATCTCCTATGTGCCGGGCGCGCCGCTGGGCATGAACCTCAGCAGCTTCCTGCTCTACTCGCTGGTGACGTCGACGGCGGGCTGGGACACGCTGCGTGCCGTCACGACGGTCATCGGCATCGCGGTGGTAGGCCGCGCCATTCTCGCCGCACTCCGGCGGGTGAAGCCGGTCTCCGGCCCTGGCGGAAGCGTGGGCGGGCACGCCGCGCAGGCCCAACCCGTCCAGGACAGGGACCGGCTTCGAATCGGGGTTTGAGGTTACCCGACACCCGGGCCGCACACCGTCCCTGACCCATCGACGGAACCTCTAGGCGCTCCTCGCGAACTTCGATCTCGGGGGGCTGCGACCCACTTTGCCAACTGATGCCGCCGTCGAGCGCTGAAATCCGGCACTGCCTCACGGTTAGTACTTGACGCCTTCGCGGGAAAGGTGGCGGAATGCGGCGGTCACGGCGTCGGCGAGATCGAAGTCCAGGGTGACTAGCCATTGGGCGTGGAGCCCGTCCCAAATTGTGGCTGTCTCGCGGCTGGACCGGTCGGGGTCGACGTCGGGATGGGCTAGGCCGTTTTCCTGGCGGCTGTGCAGCAGCCCGGCTGCGTGGGCCAGGGGCAGGCGGTAGTGAAGGTCATAGTGGGAGGATCCCTAGGATTCTCTATAGAATCTGGGACAGGAAATCACCCTACGCGAGGGTCAGTGAGAATGTGATCGAAGCAGTTGCTGCGGTAATCGGCCGGAACAATGTCACCATACTCGGCCGGGATGATGGGCCTGTGATGATGTTCGCCCACGGTTTTGGCTGCGATCAGGCTATGTGGCGGAAGCTGCTGCCCTATTTCGTTGATGATTACCGGCTGGTGCTTTTTGATCATGTTGGTGCAGGGCACTCCGACATCAGCGCCTATGACTGGGAGAAGTACGGGTCCCTAAATGGGTACGCGTCGGATCTGCTGGAGATTTGCGCCGCCCTTGAACTTCAGGACGTCATCCTGGTGGGCCACAGTGTCAGCACGATGATCGCCGTGATCGCCGCAGTGCAGGACCCCAACCGTTTCTCCCACCTGGTCCTGCTTGCTCCTTCGCCCCGACATACGGATGACCCCTACGACGGCTACGTGGGCGGGTTTTCACGGGAAGACATCGAGGGCCTGCTGGCAGCTCTGGACAGCAACTATTTCGCTTGGGCCGCGGCCGTGGCGCCCATGGTTATGGGCAATCCGCAGGAGCCGGAATTAGCGGAGGACCTGCGTGTCAGCTTCTGCCGGACAAATCCGACCATCGCACGGCACTTCGCCGGGGTGACTTTCTTTTCCGACACCCGCCCTGAACTGAAAAAGTTGCGCACCGGCTGCCTGATTCTGCAGTGCTCCGACGATCGGCTCGCCCCGCCGGAAGTGGGCGCCTACCTGCACAAGAATCTGGAACACAGCACCCTGGTGCAGCTTCAGGCCACCGGGCACTGCCCCCACGTCAGCGCTCCGGAGGAAACGGCCGGGGCGATTCTGGCCTACCTCGACAACCGCTCGTGACAGGCGCCGCCGGCACCGGTGTTCCAAAAGCCCTCGTTACCCGTGAATAACGGCCACGCCGTCGTCGTCGGCGGTGATGAGATCGCCTTGATTGACAACGACTCCCCCGCAGGCGATGGGGCCAGCGACCGCCCTGCCGCGTGTCATTCCGCCCAGGGCGTTTAAACCTGACACGTGGCAGCATTACGTTCGCCCAGAATTTGGGCGTCAAGACATTGGCCGATTCAGACCGCAACTCACACCTTGAAGTACTTCGCCTCCGGGTGGTGGAACACGAACGCGTCGGTGGACTGCTCGGGGTGCAGCATCAGCTCATCGCTCAGGACCACGCCCATCCGCTCGGGCTTCAGCAGTTCCGTCACCTTGCGGCGGTCCTCCATGTCCGGGCACGCCGGGTATCCGAGCGAGAACCGCGCACCGCGGTAGTCGAGCTTGAACAGCCCGGCTTTGTCCTTCGGCTCCTCGGAAGCGAAACCCAACTCTGAGCGGATGCGGGCATGCCAGAACTCCGCCAGCGCCTCGGTGAGCTGCATGACCAGGCCGTTGAGTTCGTAGTAGTCGCGGTAGTGGTTGCCCTTGAACAGCTCGGACGTCACCTCGTCGATCTTCGAGCCAGCGGTGACCAGCTGCACCGGCAGGACGTCGATCTGCCCCGATTCGCGCGAGCGGACGAAGTCGGCGAGGCACAGGTGCCGGTCGCGGCGCTGGCGCGGGAAGTCGAAGCGCAGCCGCTCGGTGCCGATCGGGCCGCCGGAGCCGCCGTCGGGGGCGAGCAGTCCCGCGGTGCCGAGGACGCCGTCGCGGTCCTCCCCGTGGTGCAGCACCACCACCTGCTCCCCCTCGGAGACCACCGGGAAGTAGCCGTAGGCGACGGACGCGTCCAGCATTCCCTCGCCGAGGATGCGGTCCAGCCAGTACCGCAGCCGCGGCCGGCCTTCGCGTTCCACCAGCTCCTCGTAGGAGGCGCCGTCCTCGCCGCGTCCGGGCTTGAGCCCCCACTGCCCCATGAAGGTGGCGCGTTCGTCGAGGAAGGTGGCGTAGTCGTGGAGCGCGACGCCGCGCACGATGCGCGTGCCCCAGAACGGCGGCGACGGCACGTGGTTGTCGGAGGCGACGTCGGACCGGCCGGGCATCGCCTCCGGCTCGGTCACCGTGAACTTCGGTCCGCCTTTATGGATCCGCTTCTTCAGCGGCGGAAGGCCGACGGCGGCCGGGTCGGCGCCGCGGGCCACCTGCACCAGCGGTTCCATCAGGGCCAGGCCCTCAAAGGCGTCCTTGGCGTACCTGACGGTCCCTTCAAACTGCTCCGCCAGGTCCTGCTCCACGTAGGCACGGGTCAGGGCTGCGCCGCCGAGGATGATCGGCCACTTTTTCGCCAGGCCGCGGGACTGCAGTTCGGCGAGGTTCTCCTTCATCACCACGGTGGACTTTACGAGCAGGCCGGACATGCCGATCACGTCCGCGTCGTGCTCCTCGGCTGCGGCCATGATCTCGGCAATCCCCTGCTTGATGCCGATGTTGATCACTTTGTAGCCGTTGTTGGTGAGGATGATGTCCACCAGGTTCTTGCCGATGTCGTGCACGTCGCCGCGCACGGTGGCGATCACCATGGTGCCCTTGCCCGAGGAATCCGACTTCTCCATGTGCGGCTCAAGCAGAGCCACCGCGGTCTTCATCACCTCGGCGGACTGCAGCACGAACGGCAGCTGCATCTCGCCGGCGCCGAAACGCTCGCCCACCACCTTCATGCCCTCGAGCAGCTGGTCGTTGATGATCGCGAGCGGGCTCATGCCCTCGGCGCGGGCCAGGTCGAGGTCCTCTTCCAGGCCCTTGCCCTCGCCGTCGATGATGCGCCGCGCCAGGCGTTCGCCGGTGGGCAGCGCCGCCAGTTCCGCCGCGCGCTGGTCCTTCAGCGCTGCGGTGTCGACGCCGGCGAACAGGTCCAGCATGCTGTTCAGGGGGTCGTACGTAACGTTGCCGTCGGCGTCGTATTCGCGGCGGTCCCAGACGAGGTCCAGGGCCACCTTGCGCTGCTCCTCCGGCAGGGAGGCGAGCGGCACGATCTTGGCCGCGTCGATGATGCCGCTGGACAGGCCCGCCTGCACGGCCTCGTGCAGGAACACCGAGTTCAGGGCCATCCGCGCCGCCGGGTTCAGGCCGAAGGACACGTTGGAGACGCCGAGCGTGGTGTGGATGCCAGGGTACTTCGCTGTGATCTGGCGGATGGCCTCGATCGTTTCGATGCCGTCCCGGCGGGTTTCTTCCTGGCCGGTGGCGATGGGGAAAGTCAGGCAGTCAACGATGATGTCCTCCACGCGCATCCCCCATTCACCCACCAGGGCATCGATCAGGCGCGAGGCGATGGAAACCTTGCCCTCGGTGGTGCGTGCCTGGCCCTGTTCGTCGATGGTCAGGGCGATCACGGCGGTGCCGTGTTCCTTCACGAGCGGCATGATGCGCCCGAAGCGGCTGTCCGGGCCGTCGCCGTCCTCATAGTTGACGGAGTTGATCACGGGGCGCCCGCCGATGTGTTCGAGCCCGGCCTCCAGCACCTGCGGTTCGGTGGAGTCGATGACGAGCGGGAGCGTGGAGGCCGACGCGAACCGCGAGACGATCTCCTTCATGTCCGCGACGCCGTCGCGCCCCACGTAATCAATGCAGACGTCGAGCAGGTGCGCGCCGACGCGGACCTGCCCGCGGGCGATGTCGACGCAGTCGTCCCAGCGCTCCTCCAGCATCGCCTGGCGGAACGCCTTCGAACCGTTCGCGTTGGTGCGCTCGCCAATGGCGAGGTACGCCGACTCCTGGTCGAAATTCACGTGATGGTAGAGGGAAGCGATGCCGGCTTCACGCTCGGTGGGAACGCGGGCACCGTCGGCGCCCCTCCCGCCGCTGGTGACGGCAACGCTGGCGCGCAAGGGCGCAAGACGCTCGACGACGGCGGCCATGTGCGCCGGCGTCGTACCGCAACAGCCGCCCACCAGGCCCAGACCGAATTCGCGCACGAACTGCTCGTGCGCGGTGGCGAGCTGGCTGGGCGAAAGCGGATAGTGCGCGCCGTTGGCACCAAGGACAGGAAGGCCGGCGTTGGGCATGCAGGCGATCGCCACCGAGGACTGCTTGGCCAGGTGGCGCAGGTGCTCGCTCATCTCATCCGGCCCGGTGGCGCAGTTCAGGCCGATGGCGTCGACGCCGAGCGGCTCGAGCGCGGTGAGCGCGGCGCCGATCTCGGAGCCCATCAGCATGGTTCCGGTGGTCTCGACGGTCACCTCGACGAAGATGGGGAGCCGGACGCCGCGGGCCACGATGGCCTGCTTGCAGCCGTTGACCGCGGCTTTGGTCTGCAGGAGATCCTGGCTGGTCTCGATGAGGAAGGCGTCCGCTCCCCCGTCGATGAGGCCCCCGGCCTGCAGGGCGAAGGTCTGCTTGAGGTAGTCGTAGCTGGTGTGCCCGAGGCTGGGTAGCTTGGTGCCCGGCCCCATCGAGCCCAGGACCCAGCGCATCCGTCCGTCTGTTTTTTCTGCCGCTTCGGCTCGCTCGCGGGCGATCTCCGCGCCCTTCCGGGCGAGCTCCTCAATCCGGTCGTCGATGCCGTAGTCGGAGAGGTTTGACCAGTTCGCACCGAAGGTGTTGGTTTCGACAGCATCGACTCCCACCGCGAAGTACGCGTCGTGGATGTCCGCGAGGACATCCGGACGCGTGGCATTGAGGATCTCGTTACAGCCCTCCAGGCCCAGGAAATCGTCCTCGAGGGACAGCTCCCGGTCCTGCAGCATGGTGCCCATCGCCCCGTCGGCAATGACGACCCGATGGTTCACCGCATCCAGCAGTTCCTGCGAACGGACGGGACGGGGGACGGAGTCAATATCAAGCGCAAAACGAGGCATCCGACCAGCCTACGGGCGGGGGCCTTTGCGGTGCGCTGTGTTTCGTCTGTACTACGACGGCGGTGTGCGTCTTCATAAGGCATTCGTCTGGCTCACTCGTGGATTCTGGCCCCTATAACTCATTTCTGGTTCTGGCCTCGGGTACGAGTCTTGTGCCAGACATGTCAAGAACGACTAGTTGCCGGTGACCAGCGGGATCAGCGCGACGGGCTTGCTGGAGGTGATGATGACCATCGTAGGTGAACCGCTTTCCCTTTGCCTGCATGGTGGCCATCGGGCAGGTGCCCATATGGCCGTGCGACGAAGCCTTTTTGTTGCTGGCGATGGTGTAGCGGCCACAATGTCCTGGTGCTCGGCCGGTTCCCGCTCCATGGCGGCGCAGCGGCATCTTTGTCGCCCTTGACGTCCCAAGACAATGCATCCAGCGCTCGGGTTTTGGCTTGCGGGTGAAAGCATCGGTCTGACTCTAGTTGAGATGTCCATATAGACTACTTTCGTCAATGCCCCGGGGGGCGCAACGCGGGCTGTCTCCCCCTACTGACGTTGCGGTCTCATCTATGAAAAAGACGAAAATGGAGTGTGCATGCGTGGGAGCCGGATCACAAGAAGCCTCATCATTGATCTGTTCAGCCTTATTGCATCACGCCAGACATGCGGTCTCCGTTCCTGACAATTACTTAAAGGCATACCTTCCTGCCCACCTCGCGCAATCTAAAGGCTGGGAACAGCTACAGGACAGCGACGACGAACTAATAGACGCCTTAGACCTTGACGCCTTCGTCTCGGAATCCTTCCGGGCTTGGCTACCGGGAGCTATGCAGCCCCCTATCGCCTTGGCAACGACGCTCGCGCACCCATATCCGAAACACAGTGACGTTATCCAGCGTCGACTCTCCCGAGCGATCGCCGCTCACCTCCTAGGAATGGTTCCGCCAGAACTGGGCCACGGCGAGCTCGTTACGGCCCGCCTTCAGCGAAGGGTGCTATCCAGAACCCTCACAGGACACGGCGGCCAAGTTACAGGGGTGTGCGCCTTTCCTGGCCCAGACGGCACTAGCCTGATCGCCACCACCGGGCGGGACAGCACTTTGCGGATCTGGGACCCGGCCACAGGCACCCAAACCCGTGAACCACTCATTGGCCACCGAGGTTGGGTAAACGGGCTGTGTTCCTTCACTACTCGCGAAGGAACCGTCCTAATTGCCACCTCCGGTGAGGACGGCACCGTGCGGATCTGGGATCCACTCACCGGCATGCAGAGCCGGGACCCACTCATGGGCCACACGAGTCGAGTGAACGGCGTCTGTGCCGTCCCTGGCTCCGACGCAACCACCCTGATCGCCGCATCCGGACGTGACGGCACCATCCGAATCTGGGACCCGGTAACCGGCCTCCAAACCATAAGCCCACTTACCGGCCATATTGGGCGGGTAACCGATGTATGCGCCTTCACCGGGCCAGAAGGGACATCACTGCTAGCCAGCACCGGCCAAGACGGCACCATCCGAATCTGGGACCCGATAACCGGCCTCCAAACCAGAGACCCACTAGCCGGCCACACTGGCAGGGTGACAAGCCTGTGTGCTTTCACTACCGCTACGGGGACAGCCCTGCTCGCCAGCACCGGCCAGGACGGCACTATCCGGATTTGGGACCCGCTCACCGGCCTTCAAGCCAGAGAACCGCTCAAGGGTCACGTGGGTCGTGTAAACGACATATGCGCCTTCATCGGGCCAGAAGGGGCCACCCTCCTCGCCAGCGCCGGAGTGGAAGGGACCGTACGGATCTGGGATCCCACCAAGGGTACCGAAACCAGGGACGCGCTCACCGGCCATAACGAAGTTGTAACCGGGGTGTGCCCCTTCACCGGACCGGAAGGGACCGGTCTGCTCGCCACCACAGGCAGGGACGGGACTTTGCGGATCTGGGGACCCGCCACCGGTACCCCAACCCGGGAATCTCACACGGGCCACAACGGTCCGGTGAACGCGGCGTGCGCCTTTAACGGCCTCGAGGGGGCCTCTCTGCTTGCCACCGTGGGAATCGATGGGTCCGTGTTGATCTGGGATGCCAACACCGGTACCCAAACTCGGGAACCCTTCTCCGGCCACACAGGCAGGGTAACAAGCCTGTGCGCTTTCCCAAGCACTTCGGGAACGACCCTGCTCGCCATTGCCGGGGGCGACGGCACTGGGGGTGAGGGTACGGTTCGGATATGGGACCCCAACACCGGCATGCAAACGCGGGAGCCCTTCACCGGCCACGACGGTCGGATAAATGGAATATGCACATTCACTGATCCCGACGGGACCACCCTCCTTGCCACCTCCGGATCGGATGGCACCGTCCGAATTTGGGACCCCACTACTGGCACCCAAACCCAGAAACCCCTCACCGGCCATAACGGCCGTGTAAGTGGAATATGCACATTCGCCGACCCCGACGGGACCACTCTCCTCGCGACCACCGGACGGGACGGCACCCTACGAATTTGGGACCCCACCACGGGCGCCCAAGCTCGCGCACCCCTCACCGGCCACACGAGCCAAACGATATTAATATGCGCCTTATCCGGCCCCGACGGAACCACTTTGCTTGCCACGACTGGAGGCAACCGCACCATACGGATCTGGGACCCGATCGCCGGCACCCGTTCGCAGGACCCCGCCACGGGCCATCAAGGTGATGTCACAGGTCTGTGCGCAATTCAAAGCGCCAACGGAAGCATGCTACTCTCCACCACCGGACGAGACGGGACTGTCAGGATCTGGGACCCCGCTACCTCGAAGTGCCTGGCCGTCCGGGATCTGTCGCCGCTGACGCCAACATCAGTGACCGCACTCGGTGACGTGCTTGTCATCGGCTGTGACCGCGGCTTCCTTTGGCTGCGCATATCGACGATGGCACCTGCCGCTTCACCCGCGGAGGCAACGTTCCATGCTTGATGCGATCATCGTGGTGCCAGGAATCATGGGCTCTGAATTGGAGGACTCCGAAGGACGTTTGGTGTGGGGCGTGAATCCCTCCGTGCTGAGCAACGCGTGGATGAAGGGAACCATGTCGGGGCTACAGGTCACCCCGGACGAACTTGAGCAAGGGTCTCGCCTCACTGCCAGGCGACTCCTCCAGGCGCCCGCGTGGGCGCCGTTTCTGCATGGATTCCTGCCGTACGCGAGACTTGTGAATAAGCTAAGAGGCCTGTGTGGCAATGACGTCCGCGCGGTTCGCTCGTTTCCGTACGACTGGCGCATGGCCATTGATACACATACTGCCGCCCTGCTAGACGCCTGCCACCAGCATCTCAAAGCATGGAGAAATGTGGTTCGCAAGGATGGACTCGGGGACCCCGACGAGGTCCGCTTGGTCATCGTGGCCCATTCCATGGGAGGCCTCCTCGCCCGCCTCGCCTTGGCAGATTCCTCCCTTGCTGCTGAAGTACGCTTATTGATCACCCTAGGCACGCCCTACTTCGGCTCCATCAACGCCCTCGAGATGCTCGCGACCGGCAACGGCGACCTCCCTGTACCTGAAAAAGCGGCCCAAAGGTTGGCCCGATCCTGCCCCGGCGTCTACGACCTGCTCCCCCGCTACAAGTGCGTGGAAACTGCGCCTCTGGAGTACCGGAAGTTGACCACTAGCGACATCTCGGAGATCGGCGACGTCGACCTCGCCCGCGCCGCCCAACAGCGTTGGGAGAGCCTCGAACTCCTCACCAAGGACTTCTCGCCGACTCCTTTCCTGCACGTACCGGTAGCCGGAGCAAACCAGCCTACGGCTGCATCCATCAGCCTAAACGGCGGTGTTGTGGATACCAGCCCCAGCCTTAACGGCTCGGTTGACTACGGGGACTCGACTGTTTGGCGTAAGGCAGCAGCACCTTTGGGGTCGAACGCCCATTTGATCACGCAGAAGCACATGGCTTTGGCAGTCACCGCTCAAGCCCTTGACCTCATCGAGGACAAGGTCTTGAATAGAGACTCCGGGCCGCCGCTGGGCACTCGCCCGGTGGGTGTCCAACTGCCCGACATCGCGACCGCCGGTCATGAGATCTCCCTAACGGTCATAGAGCAACCCGGCAACACTGGTTCACAGCCAGGTAACCCTATTGGAATAACGGCAACAAGCAAGGAACTTACGTACGGAAAGGTAAGTCACTGGGGGCCCGGCCGAGGCCGGGACGGAACTGTTGTCCTCACCCATCCTGGCCTTCCCCCGGGCCTGCATCAAGTCTCCGTCAAGGCCGGAGGCTTTGAACCAGTCACTGAGATCGTCCTAGTCAGGGGCCCCGGGTGAACGCCGATCCGTACCCCGGAGTTCTTGGTGTGGAGCTGGTCATCGTAGGCATCGCCGACTACCCCAATCATCACGATTTAGATGTCCCTGACGCAACTCAATGCTGCACCTTAGTCAGAGAGGCGCTCACGGCCCACGGCGTTAAAACGGAGGACTGGTCCACCGAAGCCACAGTGCAAGAAGCCAAAAGTGCTATCGAAACCAAGCTCGGGCAATGGGCCCAAAAGCGCGGCGTAGGGAGCATCATCTACTGGGTGGGGCACGGCGAGCAGGACGGGAACGCTTATCACGCCCTGCTCGGAAATGCCACGGGGATGGTCCTGCCCAGCCACTACCTAAGCCACTCCGACTTCGCCAGTTATCTGAAGCTCCGGATGGCCAGCAACTACGCCCACCCAGATGACTGGGTGCTTCTCATACTTGACACTTGTGTCTCAGGGATGGGTGCCTGGGAAATCTACAGGATGATCGGAAACCTCGACACGCCTCCTAAGAACGTCGGTATCGTCGGCACATCCAATGGTGCTGCTCCGGTCAGGGCCGGCCACTTCGCTGATCTCTTCCGGAAGAAGATCGAGGGGTTCACCCCCAGTGACGCCCACATCAGCGTCCGCGAGCTCATGCGACGCCTTCAGGACGCTTACGACGTTAACGTCGATGAAAAAAATCGGATCCATTTCGACTTCACCACGGACGCCCGGATACCTCATCCAAAGGGAGGCACCGGCATCCACGCGCCGCAAGCTGACTACGCGGAACTTGAACGTGTTCTAGGCGACGCACCGGAAACCTTCCGCAACCATTTCTATGCCAAAGCCCAAGGCACTGAAGTTGGCCAGTTCGATTGGCATTTCAGTGGCCGATCGCTGGAACGCAAACAAATCGTCGCGTGGCTCAGAGACGTCAGCTCTGGAATGTTTATCCTTACTGGGTCCCCAGGATCAGGGAAGTCAGCCGTCTTGGGCATGGTGCTCGCCGCATCCGATCCGGCTCTCCTCCAAGCCCTGGAACACCTCGGGAATCCGCCCATCCTAGATGCACTCTGCCCCAAGCCCCGAACTTTTACGGCCGTCACGCACTTGAGCGGGCGAACCATCGACGAGACCGTCACGAACCTCGCCGTCCAGCTCGGTCAGATCCCGACCACGAATCCGGAAGACCTCCTGGAGAGCCTCAGCGCCACCACGCCAATCGCCATACTCGCTGACGCCCTCGACGAAGCCCGCGATCCCTACCCCATCGCAAACCTGCTGCGACGCCTCGCGCTATTGCAGAACGTAAAAATTATCGTCGGCACCCGCCAGTCCCTGAATGAGGCCCCGGACCACCACACACCCCCGGGTGGGGCTCTGCTTGACGCCCTCGGTGCCCATGGCAACCCGGGAGCCGCAATCCTCCAACTCGATAGAGATTCCGAGGCCATCAATCTCTACGTCCATAGGCGACTGACGCAGCACCTCCCATCCGCACTGCCCAACAGGAACGCCACCATAAGCCGACTGACGAAAGCCATTACCGACCGAGACCAGCCCTTTCTCTTCGCCCGCCTCGCCGCCTACGAGGTAATCGCCGACTCCACATGGCAGAACCCCGCCGCAAACCTTGACGTGCTTCTGTCCCACGGCCACACCGGCATCTTTGACCGCGCCGTCGCCCGAATCCGCACCGCTAACCCCCGCGTCGAGGCCCTTTTGCACTCCCTCGCTTACGCACAGGGCAACGGATACCCCCGTACAGGCGGAATCTGGGCCATCGCTGCCAATGCGCTCTTGGATGACACGATAAGGGACGACGACATCGACCAGGCCCTTCTAATGGCCGCCCCATACATCATGCTCGACTCCGAATTCGGCCTCAGCACCTACCGCCTTGCACACCGCACATATACCGAGCGCTATATCCAACTTGACCAAGAAGGAACGGGACTGCCCGGGGATTTGCGTGACTTCTGATTTGTGAACTTCCCCGTAGCAAGGAAGTTCAAAGGCCGAAGCCGTTCCGCGCTGAGTTCCGCCGCGATTTTGTCGCGGTTGCACGGAAGCCTTAAGCCCTGATCTCGCAGATCGCCAAGGACCTCCTGATCTCCGAAGCAAAACCTGCACGACTGGCTCAAGAAATCCGACATCGAGAACGGCGCCCGTCCCGGCAATGGCATTCATCGCCCGGAACTGCCCTCAAAAGAATGAAGTTCCCGCTGGTCCTTGACCTCGGCGCGGACGGTATCCCAGTCGCGGTGGCCAGCCGGGTGCTGGGTCTCCAAGCAGGCCTTTTACGCCTGGAAGGCTGCGCCGGTCACAGAGCGCGACTGGTCCGATGCGCACCTGATCAACGCCCCCATCGACGTCCACCGTGCTCCGGCGTTCGGGTACCGTTTCATAGCCGACGAGCTCGAAGATCAGGGCTTCAGTGCCGGAAAGAACCGGGGGCCCGGCTGTGCAGCAGCCAACGGATATGGTCCGTGTTCGCCAAGAAGCGCGGTCTGACTCGCAAGGCGGGCCCGCAAGGACAAGATGACCACGTCAGGGGGACTTCACCGCAACGGCACCTGACCAGCAGTGGCCCGCAGACATCACCGAACACCGGACCGACGAGGGCAAGCTCTACCTGTGCGCAATCAACGATTTCTACTCCAACCGGATCGTGGGCTACTCCATCGATTCCGGGATGAAAGCATCTCTGACCGTCTCGGCACTCCACATTACGAAAGCACTCAGGGATCCCGCAGCACCCGTGATTCACAGCGACCGCGAATCCCAAGTCCGCTCAGACGCCTTCGTCAAGGCGCTTAAGGGCGAAAAGTGTCGATCGCGACGGGTCGACGCGTGTGCCGATAATGACGCCATGGAGCCGTTCTTCTCACTCCTGCAGAAGAACGTTCTGGATCGCCAGCGATGGTCCACCAAGGCGGATCTTCGCCTGGTCGTCGTGACCTGGATCGAGGAGACGTACCACCGAAAATGCCGTCAGCCGCTCCTTGGTCGGCTCACCCCGGTCGGTTTTGGGCCGTCCCGACTTCGTACCGGCAAGGCTCGCCGTCCCTTAGAAATAGACGCAAGTCAAGGGTTAGACCCAAATTCACGTGGATCGGATGTGCAACAATCAGTCAGACAACTCCACCTACGACCCTAAGTCAAGAAACGCTAGCGGTCCCGACCAGAGGGGATAACCATGGCTCGCGTGAAGCCAGGCCTAAGTGTTATTGATTTAGCTGATACAGAGGTAGCGTCTTCGAATCACTTCTGGTCGGGACGAGCTCAAGTGTTCGTTAAGGCGGAACGAACGACCGGGTTGCGGCTCGTAGTCCACGAGTACCTTGCCGCCCGACTGGCTAATTCGGTGGGCATCCCAGTCCCCTTTGGTGAAGTTGCCGGCATTCACGACAGCCGAGAAGCGTGGGTGAGTGCCATCGCCGGCCGGGACGGCAAGTTGTATCCTCCGCCCAAGCTAGAGGACGTACTAGCGAATGAACGCCACATCTTGGCTGGCATCGCCGTGTTCGATGCGTGGATTTTCAACCCCGACAGGGCGGAACAGAACCTCGTTTGGTCTGAAGACATAGGGGTGTGGGCAATCGACCATGAAATGGCATTCTGTGGCAACAACGACGACGGTACCGGGTGGATGGACGCGAACCCATCCTTGTCTTTCAACCCGGGCAAGCTGGCCAAACTGGGCTTAGTCCCATCTGACACAAAGCCGTGGACAGACCTGATAAAAAGCCACGGGCCTCGTATGAGCCGAGCGGCGGTGGACTCGGCGCAACGACGCGGCCTACTTACAGTTGAAGAAGCAGCCCGATACCAGCGATTCCTCCGTCGGCGGGCCACAACGATTCAGGAACTTGTGTTTGACTCATTGAACTTCAAAGAAGCCCCAGGGATCGACCCCGATCTTCGCACAACTACCCAGCCCTTCCTGACATAATCGAATGAACGTTCGAGTACCTCACTTCCGGCGCATCGACACACACAAGAGGAGTGCACCGTGGCTGCCCCTTGGTTTCTAGTTCAGTACACCCATGAGATCCGGCGTCATGAGCCCAGAAATGTTGGCGTTGCCCTCCAAGATCCAACCGGGCAATGGCACCTGCGCTTTTTGGGCGAAACTGCCGGTCAAGGCGTAGACGGAAACAAGCTCCGCTCACTGAAACTGAACAAGGGGCTATTCGAATCTTGGATAGACTTCTACCGCCGGAAGGCTGCAGGCGACGAATGGGACGAAGTTCTGGCTTTTCAGGCTGAGAAACCGACGAATCTCACCGTGCGGAGTGCCGGTGTCCACCTCAAAGACGAACACGACTGGGATGGTTTTACTCAGCAGCTATTTGCTGAGCTGGTCGATGAGCGACACCGCGAGCCTAACGACATGGACGCCAAGATTCGTCGCTTGCTAAAACGTGCAGGAGTGGTTCCCGTTGAGCGGATTCCCTTGAGGGGCAAATGGGATGCAAAAGGAGCCGAACAAGAGATTCTCTTCGACTTCGCCATCCCTAATAGCCCTGATCCTCAGGTGATGGCGCGAGTTTCGTTTCAATCATCGTCTGTCCACGCGTTCAAGGGGCGCGTTGATGCAGTTCATCGCGTGACGCCGCGCGCTCAGTTCGTCGCTTTCACCTCATTTTCCGGCCATAGCGAAGACAAGATGGATGAGCTTCTGATGCCGCTGGAGGCTGGCGCCCACCCGATTGATGTTGATGATGACCAAGCCGCCAATGAATTGCAGAATTTCTTCCATCTCACTGCGACGTAGATTCATTGCTGCCGACGCTGCCCGAAAATATGATCTGTCACGACTTGCCTGAATGAAGATGCGGGATACATGAAGCGAGAAGATGAACCAGCGGAATTCGAAATACCAGAGAAATACTTTGCGGAAATCCGTTCTTGGCTGATATTTCGCGATTCTCACGGCCCTTGGGTTGCCTCAGCGGGGAGCAGGATGGCCACCGATGACGAGCAATCCAGCCCGCACAACGTGTCCCACAACATCGCGAACGCCGTTGTCAGTGCCGTCGACCATTTGCACACCCTCGACAGCGTCATGATCGGAGCTGGCGCCTCCCACGCTCTCGCGCCATTTTCACTGATCCGAGGGGCCGTGGAATCAGCAGCGCAAGCAGCTTGAATAGCCGCGCCGGACGATCGGAGAGAAAGAATCGCCCGTTCGATCGCGCTCTCACTGAAAGTGGCGAAAGACCGCGATTCGGCATACAGAGAATTGAACAGACAGCATCCTCAACCCAATGCCACCCTTCCTAATTTTGAGGAAGATAAGGTCGAATTTCAGGAGATATTAGACAGGTGCAGTAGCGCTTCTAAATTGGCACTTCCGACCAGTACAGAAATCGTCAAAGACGTTCGTGAACTGGTCCCCACCACTTCGGTGCTATCAATATGGCAGCTGTGCTCAGGTTTCGCACATGGCCGGCGTTGGGCGTCCGACGCAGTTCTGAAGCCTGTCCAGAAGCTGTCGCTCCCGGGTGGGGCGACTGTGATTGAGAACCATCCCACTATGAGACTCACAGTTTGGGCAATGACGGCTGCAATGGATCTCACGCGGTATAGCATCAACCGATACTCTGAGCTGTCCAAGTAAGAGACCCAAGGCGTGAAGCAGTCTGCATCAGGTACTCCTCCGCTGGAAGTTCTTATCCGAGTCCATTGCCTCACCCGCTGGGTCGGGCGCCGCGCCGTTAGTGTCTGAGCCGCCAGATCAGCTCCCATCGCCGACACCAGCGCAACCCGCTGGATGAGTGGGGTTACCCAGTGCAGTCGCTCCCCGTCGGATTGTCGACTTGTCGATCACCGTTAGCCGCCCAGCACAGCATGTGAGATTAAACCTCCGCCACCGGGGCCGCGAACTGGGCCTCATACAGCGCGGCGTACACCGCTCCGGCCTCCAGCAGCGAGGCATGCGTCCCCTGCTCCACGATCTGCCCGGCCTCCATCACCAGGATGAGGTCGGCGTCGCGGATGGTGGAGAGCCGGTGCGCGATCACAAAGCTCGTCCGGTCCGATCGCAGCGCGCTCATCGCCTTCTGCACCAGCACCTCGGTCCGGGTATCCACGGAAGAAGTCGCCTCGTCCAGGATCAGCACGGACGGGCGGGCCAGGAACGCCCGGGCGATCGTGAGCAGCTGCTTCTCGCCAGCGGAGACGTTGGAGCCCTCGTCGTCGAGCACGGTGTCGTAGCCCTCCGGCAGCGAGCGGACAAACCGGTCCACATACGTCGCCTTCGCCGCCTCCAGGATCTCCGCCTCGGTGGCACCGGGCCGGCCGTACGCGATGTTGTCCCGGATGGTCCCGCCGAACAGCCAGGTGTCCTGCAGCACCATGCCCATCCGCGAGCGCAGCTCGTGCCGGGTCATCGCGGTGACGTCCACGCCGTCGAGCGTGATCCGGCCGGCGTCGAGCTCGTAGAAGCGCATCATCAGGTTCACCAGCGTGGTCTTGCCGGCCCCGGTGGGGCCCACAATGGCCACGGTCTGCCCCGGCTCGGCCACCAGGCTCAGGTCCGAGATCAGCGGCTTGTCCGGGGAGTAGGCAAAGGACACGTTCTCGAACACCAGCCGCCCCCGCGTCGCCGCGGGCGCCACCCCGGGCGAGGGATCCGGGGACTGCTCCTCGGTGTCCAGCAGCTCGAACACCCGCTCGGCCGAGGCCACCCCGGACTGCAGCAGGTTCGCCATCGACCCCAGCTGGGCCAGCGGCTGGGTGAACTGCCGCGAGTACTGGATGAACGCCTGCACGTCGCCCAGCTGCATCGCCCCGGCCGCCACCTGCAGCCCGCCCACCACCGCGATCCCCACATAGACCAGGTTCCCGATGAACGTCATGGCGGGCATGATCAGCCCGGAGACGAACTGCGCGCCGAAGCTGGCCTCATACAGCTCCGCGTTCTTCTGCCGGAACCGCTCCTCCACCTCCCGCTGCCGGCCGAAGACCTTCACCAGGGCGTGCCCGGTGTAGGTCTCCTCGATCTGCCCGTTCAGCTCCCCGGTGTGCTTCCACTGCGCCACGAACAGCTTCTGCGATCTCTTGGCGATCATCGCCGTCGTCACCAGCGTCAGCGGCACGGTGACCAGCGCAATCAGGGCGAGGGTGGGCGAGAGAATGAACATCATGACCAGCACACCGAGCACGGTCAGCAGCGAGGTGACCGCCTGGCTGATGGACTGCTGCAGGCTCTGCGAAATGTTGTCCACGTCGTTGGTGACCCGGCTGAGCAGCTCCCCGCGCTGGACCGTGTCGAAGTAGCGCAGCGGCAGCCGGTTGATCTTGGCCTCGATCCGCTCGCGCAGCCGGAACATGGTCCGCTGCACCACGCCGTTGAGGATATAGGCCTGCATCCACATGAACCCCGAGGCCAGCACGTACAGCACCAGCGCCCAGAGCAGCACGGTGGCCAGCGCGGCGAAGTCGATCCCCTCACCGGGCGTCAGGGTCATGGCGCTGAGCATGTCCGCCTGCTGGGTTTCGCCCGCGGCGCGCAGCTGGGCGATCAGCTGCTCCTGGCTCACCCCGGCCGGCAGCTGTTTGGACACGACGCCGGCGAAGATCAGGTTGGTGCCCTCCCCCAGCAGCCGGGGCCCGATCACCGAGAACGCCACACTCACCACCGCGAGCATCAGCACCAGCACCAGCCAGAGCCGCTCGGGCCTTAGCTGGCCGAGCAGCCGTTTGGCGGAGGGGCCGAAGTTCATCGCCTTCTCCGCTGGCACGTTCATCCCGGCGAACGGCCCGCCGTGGCCGGGGCCGCCGCGCGGACGGGGGATGCGTTCGACGGCGGGAGCGGCGCCGGGTGCCCCGGCTCCCCCGCCGTGCCCCGGCCCGCCGGTGGACGTCGCCGGCCCGGTGCGGTCCGTGGCGCTCATGCCGCCTCCTCCGCCGCGAGCTGGGAGTTCACGATCTCCTGATAGGTGTCCGAAGTCTCCAGCAGCTCCTCGTGCGTGCCGTGCGCGACAAGCCTGCCGTCGTCGAGCACCAGGATCTGGTCCGCGTCCATGATGCTGGAGACCCGCTGGGCGATGATCACCAGGGTGGCGCCGGCGGTGTGCTGCCGCAGCGCCTGCCGCAGCCGGGCGTCGGTGGCGGTGTCCAGCGAGGAGAACGAGTCGTCAAAAATATAGAGTTCGGGCCGTTTCACCAGCGCCCGGGCGATCGCGATCCGCTGCCGCTGCCCGCCGGAGACGTTGGTGCCGCCCTGCGAGATCGGCGCGTCCAGCCCGCCCTCCATCTCCCGGACGAAGTCCTCCGCCTGCGCGATGGACAGCGCCTGCCAGAGTTCGTCCTCGGTGGCGTCGGGTTTGCCGTAGAGCAGGTTGCTGCGCACGGTGCCGGAGAACAGGTACGGCTTCTGCGGGACCAGGCCGATGTGCCCCCAGAGCAGGTCCGGGTGCAGCTCGCGGACGTCCACGCCGTCGATCCGGACCGAGCCGGCCGTGGCGTCGAAGAGCCGCGGCATCAGGTTCACCAGGGTGGTCTTGCCGGAGCCGGTGGCGCCGATGATCGCCGTCGTCTGCCCCGCTTTGGCGGTGAAGCTGATCCCGGACAGGACCGGCTGCTCGGCACCCGGGTAGGCGAACCCGACGTCGCGCATCTCCAGCTCGCCGCGGCCGATGCGGCCGGAGAAGTCCAGCGGGTGTTCCGGCGGCCGGACGCTGGACTCGGTGCCCAGCACCTGGCCGATCCGGTCCGCGGACACCGCCGCGCGCGGGATCATGATCGCCATGAACGTGGCCATCATGACGGACATCAGGATCTGCATGAGGTAGCTCAGGAACGCGATCATGGTGCCCACCTGCATGGAGCCGTCCTGGATCCGGAACGCGCCGAACCAGATCACGGCCACACTCGAGACGTTCAGCACCAGCATCACGGTGGGGAATGCGAGCGCCATCAGCCGGCCGGCGCGGAGGGCGGTGTCCGTGACGTCCTCGTTGGCCCGGGCGAAGCGGGCGGTCTCCACGTCCTCGCGGACGAAGGCGCGGACCACGCGGATGCCGGTGAGCTGTTCGCGCAGCACCCGGTTCACGGTGTCGATCCGGGTTTGCATGAGACGGAACAGCGGCACCATCCGGGTGATGATCAGCCCCACCGCACCCAGCAGCACCGGCACGCTCACCGCGATCAGCCAGGACAGCTGCACGTCCTGCCGGATCGCCATGATCACCCCGCCGATGCTGAGCATGGGCGCGGCCACCATCAGGGTGGCGGAGACCAGCACCAGCTGCTGGACCTGCTGGACGTCGTTGGTGGAGCGGGTGATCAGGCTCGGCGCGCCGAAGCGGGTGACCTCCTGTTCGGAGAAGGCCGCCACCCGGCCGAAGATCGCCCCGCGCACGTCCCGGCCCATCGCCATCGCCGCCTTCGCCCCGAAGTACACAGCCGCGATGGCGCAGGCGATCTGCAGCAGGGTCACCAGCAGCATCACGCCGCCGACGCGCAGGATGTAGTCGGTATCGCCCTTCGCCACGCCCTGGTCGATGATGTCGGCGTTCAGGGTGGGCAGGTACAGCGAGGCGATGGACTGCGCAAGCTGGAAGACGACGACGGCGAGCAGCAGCCTGCGTTGCGGTGCCAGGTATTCAACGAGCAGTTTCCAGAGCATCCGTACTCCCAGCCGTGCGTTCCGCCGAGTGATCCGAAGGTCAGTTTACGTCCGGAGGCCGGAAGCGGAACGGGTTCCTCTGAGGGCGGAGCGGGCGCGTTTGCCGTCGGGGCTACGGGTGCTGGGAGCGGGCGCCAGCGGCGCCGCAGGTTATTGCCGTCCCGGGCTAGTTACTGCCGCCCGCCTTCCGGGACGCAGGCTTCTGCAGCCCCAGGATGAGAAACGTGATGCCCATGGAGAAGAAGGCGATCCACGCGCTGGTGCCCAGAAAATCATGGCGACCGCAACGGCGAGGAAGACGATCCCGATGGGCACGAAAGCCCCGGCCCCGCTTCCCTTCGACCGGCTGCCTGGCTCTGTCCCGGATTTGCCTGCAGCACTCATGCTGCCGAGGCTACGTCTGTAGACGGATCCCGGCAAACGCGCCACGCAGGGAACCAGCGGCACCTCACTTGAGGTTGGCCGTTCCGTAGGCAGCCCGGGCCAGGTAGTCGTAGACAATAACGCTGCCGATGGCCGGCGTGTCGGCCCACTGCTTGCTGCTGCTTTCATACTGCTGGTTTCCCTGGAAGCTCTTCAGCTCGCCCAGCTCATGCATCACCGTCGAAGTCAGCCCGAGTTCGCCGTTCTCGCCGGGACTCAGAGTTCCGGGACTGAGGTACACCCGAAGATCTTCGCTGTTTTCAGTGGCAAAGTCCTTCAGTTCCAGAACTGCTCCGGAATCCGTCACACGTAGCGTGGTCGTTCCAGCAACCGTTGCCCAATTAGTGAATGGTGATTTACTAATTACGTGAGTAGACCCTTGCGATCATCCAACGCCAAATTGCTGGACCTCATCGACGCGGCGGTCACCGAGCGAAGCTCGTCAGCACCGTGGAGTCTCAAGGATGTCGCGCCGGCGGCAGGGATGAGTCCGGCGGGTCTGGTCAAGCGCTTTGGTTCCAAAGAGGGCCTGCTCCTTGCCCTCACACAGCGGTGGGTCGACCAAGTGCCTACCCGGCCGCTTGGCGCCGTCGAGCCGGTCGTCGAGCTGCGTGGGTACATCGAAGATAACTTCAACGCGACCTCGTCGTCGGCCGCCATTTTTGGTCTCGGCGAGCTCATGCGCGACCTTTCGTCGCCGACCGCTGCCACAATGCTTCGCGGCGGGTGGGGCAAGCAGGCAAACTACTTCGCCGCACTCCTTGCGCGCTTACCGCTGCGAGCCGACATTGACCTTGATACGGCGTCCCTGACGCTCCTCGATGCACTTCACGGGAGCCTCTTCCGGCGAGCCGTGGGTTTGGACCCCACGGCACCAGCAGACACACTCGACAACTTCCTGAAAGGCTGGACATGACTGACGAGCGCAACTGGCAGGGGTGCGTCTTCATCGGCGCAAGCTTGGACGGTTACATTGCCAAACCTGACGGCGACCTCGCCTGGCTCACCGATCCCATCCCGAGGCCGCATGTGACCGGTTCGACGCCGCACCCCGCACTGGTCTGGGAGACGTTCTTTCCCGGCATCGATACGCTCGTCATGGGGCGTTCCACCTACGAAACCGTCTTGGGCTTCGACGCTTGGCCTTTCGACGGCAAGCGCGTTATCGTGCTCAGCACGACGCTGGGCGGCCACGAGCGAGTGGAAGTCGCCCGCTCAGTGGAGCAGGCGACTGCGCTCCTCGGCGAGGGAGGCGCCGGCCGCGCCTATATTGACGGGGGCAGGACAATCCAGGCGTTCCTCACCGCGGGCCTCGTCGACGAAATCACCGTTTCAATCGCGCCGGTTCTTCTCGGCCGAGGAAGCCGGCTCTTCGGTGACCTGGACCGTGACGTCTTGCTGACCCTGCGAGGCCACCACTCAACTCCGGACGACGGACTCGTGCGAGCGACCTATGCCGTGGAGCCCAGATAACGCACTGTTGTCGGGTCGGCGGCTGCCATGAGGGCGAAGTAGCCCGGCACCCGTTGGGGGTGCCCGGCGGGGTTCATGGGGACAACCTCGATGTTGACCGGCCCGTCGGCGACGACGCGCCAGTCCGTTTCGGGGAAGACCCCCTGCCGTTCCCGGGCGCCGAAGCGTCCTGGGCGGGGCAGGTTTTCCAGCGCCCGCTGCAGCTGGCCGGGCACGTGGTCACCGGTCGCACCAAGTTCCGCCAGGTACTCCAGGCTGTTTCCGGGGAAGTTTGTTTCTGCCAGAAACACACGCCCCGTCTTTCCGGCTACTGTCTTGAGGTTTTCCGCCAGCGCTGCCTGTTTGTTTGGCTTCAGGACGTGAAACACCCCTCGGACGAAGACGTTCGCGGGTCCGCACCTTTCCAGGAGGAGGTCCCCGGCGCCCTCCTGCGTGGCGTCCAGTACCGAGAAGGAGCAATTGGCGGTATCGCGGGCTTCCCGTGTGGCCCTCGCAACGGCGCCAGCGGAGACGTCGACGCCGATAACCTTTGGAAACAGCGTGGCAAGCCACCGGGTGTAGGTGCCGTTGCCGCAGCCGATGTCGATGACGGGAAGGGCCGGATCAAAGTGCGCAAGGACCAGGTCTGTGTACTGCTGGCGCTCGGCCGGGGAGTCTGAGTCCCAGAGGACGTCACCGTCGTGACCGGTGGTTTGTATGCCGGTCCAGTATTGTTCCCAGGCCGTATGCGGGTTTCGGGGGGCGCGGGAGGCCAAGCGCACCACCGTGGGGACGAGCAGCATCCGGTCCCAGAGTTTCGACATGAAACCACCTTACATTTGGGGCTCCGAATGGCTGATTCGAGGAAGGATCTCCGCGGCGGGAACGGGGCGTCCGAAGTAGTAGCCCTGCCCGTACAGGCAGCCCATAGCTTGTAGCGAGGCGGCCTGTCCGGGGGTTTCGATGCCTTCGACGATCGCTTCGAGTTCTGCTGCTGATATGAGCTGCAGGATGGCAGCGACGAACTTCTGCTGGCGGTGGTCGGTTTCGAGGTTGTTGATCAGGGAACGGTCGACTTTGACGGTGTCAGCGGGGAGGTCCCGAAGATAGCTGATGGATGAGTAGCCGGTGCCGAAGTCGTCGATCTGCAGTCCGACGCCGACGGCGCGGAGCTTCTCCAGTACCTGTTGTTCCACCGTCCGCCGGGACATCAGGACGCTCTCGGTGATCTCCAGGACCAGGCGGGAGGGCTCAATCTCGTTGTTGGCCAGGGTCTCGGTGACGTCTGCGACCAGGTCGCTGCGAAGAAGCTCGGCAGCAGACAGGTTGATGTGCAGGCGGAAGTCCGTCAACTGGGGGGCCTGCTGTTTCCACCGGCCCAGCTGGGCTATCCCCTCATGCAGGACCCAGCGCCCCAGTTCCAGGATCAAGCCGGTCTCTTCCGCGATGCTGATGAAGTTGTCCGGCATGATGGTTCCGTGGACGGGGTGGTGCCACCGGATGAGGGCTTCGACGCCGGTGACCTTTCCCGAGGCCAGTTCAATCACGGGCTGGTAGAGCAGCGCCAGTTGGCCCCCGTCGGCTGCCGTCCGCAGTTCAGCGGTGATCCGGGATCTTTCCTGAACGGCGTTGAGCATGTCCGGGTGGAAAAGCTGGACCTTGTTCCGGCCCTGGGCTTTGGCCTGGTACATGGCAATGTCGGCATCCCGCATGAGTTCCTCTGCCGAGTATTCACCGTCGCGGAGGCATATTCCGATGCTGGCGGTGGGCCATACTGTTTCCGTTCCGATATCGATGCTCTCCTGCATGGCTTCCCACGCCCGGTGGGCGATGAGCATGACGTCGTCCGCGCTCGCTCCGGTGATAAGCGCTGCGAATTCATCGCCTCCAAGCCGGGCTACCGTGTCCGAGGCCCGGACGACTGAGCGAAGGCGGCGGGAAATCTCGATCAGAACTGCATCGCCGGCACTGTGGCCCAGAGTGTCGTTGATGGCTTTGAAGGAATCAAGGTCCAGGACAAGAACAGCCGGTGCGCCACCGCTGCCAGCGCCGGTCAGGATGGCCTCCTGAATGCGCTCATTGAGCAGGGTCCTGTTGGCCAGGCCGGTGAGAGCGTCGGTCTTCGCCATGTGCTCCAGCTCCACCTGCGTCCGGCGCAGCATGGCCGTCCGGGCGGCCACGCGTTCTTCCAGCTCTGTATAGATATGCCCGAGTTCCTCTGCCAGGAGGTTGACTCCGGTAATGACCGCGTCAATGGCGTCTCCCCGTTCCGAGGGCTCGATGCGCGCGTCCAGCTCTCCGGCGGCAAGCCGGACAATGCCGTCAACCAGGTGCTCCAGGCGGGGGTCTTCAGAGCCTTCTACTGGTTTCATGCGTCCCGCAACGCGGGCTGGCGCGGAAGGGTCCGGCGTATCGCAGCCTGCGGCCCCCCGGACTGATTCTCGCGTCTACCGGACGGCATTGAGCCAGTCCGTTGCCTCGCTGCGGGAGTTGAAGAACCGGGTGGGGCAGGGAGGTATGTGGACACCGAGAAAGAAGTTCGCCAATACCCGGTCTACGGGGGATCGGCCCAGCAGGGCGATGCGGGAGGCATCGCAGGGAATGGACCAGATGCCCCTGGCTTCCCGGCTGACGGAAGCAACAGCTGCCATGTCGACCAGCATCGGGCGTGGCACGCCTTGGCAGACCTCATTGACTTTCGCCATTGCGGCCTTGGCGTCCTCGACCTCAATGCTGATCCCGGACAACCACTGCAAGTGGACGACGCCGTCGTCGCGCAGCTCGACGCTGCCTTTTCCGCCGTCCACGGTCTGCGCTGCTGCGGCCATGTCGCCTCCTGAATGGGCTGCCGACCTATTCGGCAACGTCTCAACGGTACCCCTCCTGCGGGTGGGGTTAGGGTGCGCCCGAGTGTTCGGTGTTGGCCCAGTATCGCCGCTTGCCGTTGCGGGAGTCCTCATAGACGCCGCCATTCTTTTCGATAGTCGCCCGGGAGCCGAGGTTGTCCTCATCGCAGGTGATCAGAACCCGGGAAATACCGAGTTCCTTGGCCAGCGGCAGGGCATCAGCCAGCGCCGTTGACGCGTGTCCGCGGCGCCGGTCCGCCGGCCTCACGCTGTAGCCGATGTGCCCACCCTCGTTGAGGAGGAAGTCGTTCAACTGGTGTCTGATGGCCAGCGAGCCCAGGAACGTGCCGCCGTCCACGATCCACAGGTACGTGCAAGGAACGTGCCCCGGTTTCCGGGGGGTCTCAGGCAACGCATCGTCGAGAAGGAAAGCGACGAAGCGGCGGAATGATTCGAGGTTCCTGAGTTCTTCCAGGGGCCAGCCTTCGCCGCCCCCGCCGCCCCTGTGGGCGCCGTCGAACTCTTCAGATCCCTCCAGCCAGGATGAGTGGTAACTTGCGTCCGGAGCGATAAGGCGAGCCATTCCACGATCGTAGCGCTGACGCTCGCCGTTTCCTCTCCATCTGAAAGGCGTCCCCGCGACTGACCAGTTGTCGCGGTGGCGTTCGTACAACCTGCGGTTGTCAGCTGCCCTGATTCTCAGATGAGCCTCGGTGCACCTCTGGCAGGGACCAGGATTGACCCTGGCCGCATGAGGGCCAGTTCCCCCGCCGAGTGATCCGAAGGTCAGTTTACGTCCGGGGGCTTGGGGTGGGACTGATTCCTCTGACGGCGGATCGGGGTGCCTGCGGGAGGCGACCCCCTATCCTGACCACAACGATTAAGGAACAGTGAACCTATGGCTATTAAACGACCCATCGAAGAGTTGACCATTGCCCAGGTGCACTCGGCGTTCCTCAGCGGTGAATTCACCGCCGAGGACCTTGTCAGCGCCTACTTGGACCGCATCGAGCTAATCGACCGGTCCGGGCCGGAGCTCAATTCACTGATTGCCATCTCACAGACCGCTTTGGAAGAGGCACGCCGGCTCGACCGGGAACTCTCCGAAACAGGCCAGCTGGCGGGCCCGCTTCATGGCGTACCGATTGTCGTTAAGGACCAGATTGAGACCGCCGGCCTGCCCACGACATTCGGCAGCATCGCCTCCGGTGGTTACCAGCCCGAACAGGACGCGACCGCCGTTACTAAACTCCGTGAGGCCGGCGCGATCATCCTCGGCAAGACCACGCTCCCCGACTTCGCAACGTCCTGGTTCTCGACCTCCTCCCGCAGCGGGGTGACCAAAAACCCCTACGACCTTGCTCGAGATCCCGGTGGATCCTCGAGCGGAACCGCCGCAGCCGTAGCCGCGAATCTCTCACTCGTCGGAATCGGAGAGGACACTGGGGGTTCGATCCGCTTGCCCGCGTCCTTCTGCGGCCTCGTCGGGCTTCGTGTTACCCCCGGGCTCATCAGCCGCGCCGGGATGTCCTCGCTCGTAAAGCCCCAGGACACCGCCGGGCCGATGACCCGGACAGTCGAAGACGCCGTCCGGCTTCTCGACGTCATGGTCGGCTACGACGAACGCGACGATTTCACCGCCGCAGCGGTCATCGCAGGCCGCGGCAAGCCCTATGCGGATGCACTTCAGGACGCGACCCTCACCGGCAAGCGCATCGGGATACTCCGCCAAGCCTTCGGCGACGACGCCGACCCGGACGGCGCCCAGGTCAACACAACCATCGAAGCCGCGCTTTCGGCTCTGCGCGACGCCGGCGCCGAGCTCATCGACATCACCATCGACAACCTCGATGATCAGGTCGGCTTCACATCGCTCTACACGACACGCTCGCAGTCGGACATGAACGAATTCGTGGCCGCCCGGCCTGCCGCCGGAATCCCCTCCATGCGGCACCTGATCGACACCAAGCAGTACCACGAAAAACTCGACCTGCTCGAAGCGATTGTGGCCGGCCCGGACCAACCCACCGATGATCCCCACTATGTTGAACGCCTGCTCGCCCAGGCCGCGTTCCAGCGACAGGTCATCGGAATCATCGCGCAGAACCGGCTCGACGCCATCGCCTTCCCGGACGCCAAACTCCCGGCCCCGACGCGCGAAGACATCTTCGCTGACCGCTGGACCTGCCTGACCTACCCGACGAACACCGTCATCGCATCCCAACTCCTCTTCCCCGCGATCACCGTCCCGGCCGGACAAACACCCGACGGGCTGCCCGTCGGCTTGGAGTTCATGGCCGTTCCGTACAGCGAGCGGTCCCTCCTGGCACTCGCAGCCGCATCTGAAGCCACCCTGCAAGGACGAACAGCACCAGCCCTCTAGGACGCCATGACTCCCAACATCACGATCAACTCCGATCTCGGTGAGGACATCGGGATCCACTCGTCACCCGTGGCGACCGGAAGCTGATCGCACACCGGCAGTCGGCCGACCATCAGTGCTCGCCCGAACTTGCCTCTGCCGGCGGGTGCGAGCTAGGAGGCGGGACCGGCGTCGTGCTTCTCCGGCCGATGGCCGTCGACGGCGGCGCGGTCGTCGCCCGCTTCATGCCCGCCCTTTGCGTGGCCGCCCTTCTTCTTGCCGAACGGCAGCACTTTGAGCAGCGGGACCAGGATCGCCATAACGAGGAGGCCCCAGGCGAGACCGAGCACGGCCGAGCACAGGGTGTTCACGAGCCAGGCCAGGAAGCCGCCCGCCACCGCGATCCCGGCGAAAGGAGCCTCCAGGACGTGGACCAGGTCATACGGCAGGTGCCAGCCGAGGTCGTAGGCCCCCTGCAGCATGATGTGACCGCCCACCCACAGCATGGCGACGGTCCCGATAACGGTGATCGTGGTCAGCACTGCGGGCATCCCCTTGACGAGCATCTCGCCGAAGCGCTGGGCGCCCGCGGAGTCCTTGGCTGCCAGGTGCAGGCCGATGTCGTCCATCTTCACAATGAGCGCGACGGCGCCGTACACGGCCACCGTGATCGCGAGCGCCACGACCACCAGGATGGCCGCCCGGGCCCAAATGGACTCGGCGGAGATCTCGTTCATCGCGATGACCATGATTTCGCAGGAAAGGATGAAGTCGGTGGTGATGGCGCCCTTGGTGACCTTGGCCTCCGCCTCCGGGCCCCGGTCCACCGCCGGGGTGTCTTCCTCGGCCTCGTGGTGGCCGAAGAACTTGTGCCAGACCTTCTCGGCACCCTCGTAGCAGAGGTACGTGCCGCCCAGCATGAGGATGAACGGAATGACGCCCGGGATAAAGGCGCTGATGAGCAGCAGCGCCGGCAGGATGATCAGCAGCTTGTTCCGGAGCGAGCCCCAGAAGATCTTCTTGATCATCGGCAGTTCGCGGGACGGGTCCGCCCCTGACACGTACTGCGGGGTGACGGCGGCGTCGTCAATGACGACGCCGGCGGCCTTGGCCCCCGCCTTGGCGGCTCCGGCCGCGACGTCGTCCACCGAGGCGGCCGCTATGCGGGCCAGGGCGGCGATGTCGTCCAGCAGGGCGACGAGACCGCCGCTCACAGCACGCTTCCGTTCGGCTTGAGGGCGGACGGCTGGACGGGGTTGCCTCGGTCAAGGCGCGATATTGGCATTCTCGAATTATATGGTGGCGGGCGGCCCGGTGGCGGGACTGGCCCGGTTTTTAGCCGCCCAGCACCACGTTCACCGGCGGTTCGCCGGCCAGCATGAGTTCGATCTGCCGCTGGACCAGCTTTCCCATCCGCGGGCGCATTGCCGAGCTGGCCCCGCCGACGTGCGGGCTGATGATGACGCCGGGGGTCCGCCACAGCGGGTGGTCCTGCGGCAGCGGCTCGGGGTCGGTGACGTCGAGGGCGGCGCGGATCCGGCCGGAGCCGGTGTGCCGGACCAGGGCGTCGGTGTCCGCGACCGGGCCGCGGGCCACGTTGACGAGTAGGGCGCCGTCGAGCATGGCCGCGAGGAAGGCGTCGTCGATGAGGTGGCGGGTGGCGTCGCTGAGCGGAACGCCCACGATCACGATGTCGTGCTCCGGCAGCAGGGTGTGCAGCTCGTCGATGCCGTGGACGTGGCCGCGCGGGTCCGTCCGTTCCCTGCTGGCCACTTTGGTCACGGTGGTTTCGAAGGGCAGGAGGCGGTCCTCGATCGCCTTGCCCACGCCGCCGTAGCCGACGATCAGGACCCGCCGGTCCGCGAGGCTGGCGGTGGGCCGGGTCTCCCAGCGGCCCTCCTGCTGGTTCTGCAGCAGCCGCGGGAACTCGCGCTGGCTGGCCAGGATCAGGGCCAGGGTCAGTTCTGCGGTGGAGGTCTCGTGGACGCCGGCGGCGTTGGCGAACACCCGCCCCGCGGGCAGCGACTCCGCGACGCCGTCGTACCCGATCGACGTGCTCTGCACGAGCCCGGTCTCCACCGCTTCCAGGCCGCGCAGGACCTCCGCGCTGCCCATATAGGGCTGGACCACGATGTCGAGGCGCGGCCGGGGCGGTTCCCCGGTCAGGTCCCATTCGAGGACGGTGACGTCGGGGTGGGGCTTGAGGTACTCGCGCAGAGTCGGGTCCGGCAGGCTAACGGTTATTTTCCTCGGCATAGCTGCCAGCCTAATGGTGCAGGGGCCCTTGGACGGTGCTTCCGCCGTGGGCCGTGTCACACAGCCGACCCCGTCCCCGGAGGGAGTTTGCCGTCACCTTCGCGCCGCCCCGCGCGGCATTTGGACATGCCCATTCCCCGGGCATACATTGCAGGAAACCCCTCTCCCTAACTGACCTGGAAGGTCCTGCACCATGAACACCTCGGGACCCTCCCGTCCGGCCGCCAAGTCCCTCACTGCCCGGACGAAGCTGCTTCTGGTCTGGGCGGCCACGGCCCTGCTGCTGGTGGGCATGGTGACCCTCGGCGCCGTCCGCACCGGACCGGTTCCCGGGACGGACTTCGTCGCCGGCCCGAGGACCTGTGGCAGGACCAGTGGGAGGAACAGCCCGCGGCCGAGGCCCCGGCGGCGGAAGCCCCGCAGGCCGCCGTCGACCTCGATGCCCTCGACGCCGAGGTGCGGCGGGTCCTGGCCGAAAACCCCGGCTACCGGATCGGCGTCGTCCTCGCGGACACCCACGGCGGGGAGCCGCGCGGCTACGGCGACGGAACCGAGTTTGTGGCCGCCAGCACCGCCAAAATCATCACGGCGGCCGCCTACTACCACCTGGTGGAGACCGGCGAGAAGTCGCTGGACGTGCCGCTGGGCAGCTACGACGCCGCGTTCCAGATCCAGGCGATGGTCAACGCGAGCAGCAACGACGCCTGGCTGCTGCTGATGCAGGACATCGGCTACCCCCGGCTGATCGAGTACGCCGCGTCGATCGGGATCAGCTACGACCCGGAGCAGAACCTGCTGACCCCGGCCGAGATGGCGGACCTGCTCAAACAGCTGTCCACGGGCCAGCTGATCAACGCGGAGCACACGCAGGAACTGCTCGGCTACATGCAGAAGACGAACAACGAACGGCTCATTCCCGCTGCGGTCGGCCCGGGCATCACGGTGCAGCACAAGTACGGCGCGCTGGGGGGCTACCTCCACGACGCGGCCATCCTGAGCTCCGGCGACCGGTCCTACGCGCTGACCATCTACAGCTGGGGCGAGGACGGCGGGAGCGAGAAGCGCCTGGCCATGATCCACGACCTGACGGGCGTGGTGACGAAGGCGCTGCTGGAGTAGGGCGGCGACTGGCGGGCGTCTGCGCGGAGGGCGTTAGCCCGGGCTGTTAACGCGCGGAGCCCCGCCGCACGGTGTGCAACGGGGCCCTGCGATCTGGAGAACCGGTTTTAGCGGCCGAAGAGCTTGGCGAAGAAGCCGGTCTTGGTGCTGACTTCACCCTCGTGACCCTTGCAGCGGTCAGCGCTCTTGACGCCCCGCATGACCGAGTCAACGTGCTGGCCGCAGCCGGCCCAAGTGGTCTTACCGCACTTCTTGCATGCAACCTGTCGGCACATCTGGTTCTCCTTGTTGGTAGGTCTGTTGTCACAACTATACCCCCTGGGGTATTCGACTCAAAACGCGCGTCGCCGGGATCCCGCGGGAACACCCTGCTGCCTGCCGGCGTTGGTTCCGTACAGTGGCACCAGCGCTGCGCCGCTCCTGCACGAACTGACTTCCGAACCGTACCGAGAGGACCGCTGACATGGCTTACATCAAGGTTGGAACCGAGAACAGCACCGACATCGAGCTCTACTACGAAGACCACGGCAGCGGGCAGCCGGTGGTCCTGATCCACGGCTACCCCCTGGACGGATCGTCCTGGGAGAGGCAGACCACGGCCCTGCTGGGCGCCGGCTACCGGGTCCTCACCTACGACCGCCGCGGCTTCGGCCAGTCCAGCAAGCCCACCGACGGCTACGACTACGACACCTTAGCCGCCGACCTCAACACCCTGCTCACCGACCTGGATCTGAACGACGTCGTGCTGGTGGGCTTCTCGATGGGAACCGGCGAAGTGGGCCGGTACCTCGGCACCTACGGTTCGGCCCGGGTGGCGAAGGCCGTGTTCCTCGGCTCGCTGGAGCCCTACCTCCTGCAGGCGGAGGACAACCCGGACGGCGTCCCGCAGTCCGTGTTCGACGGCCTGATGGAGGCTGTCACCACCGACCGCTACGCCTACTTCACCGAGTTCTTCAAGAACTTCTACAACAGCGACACGTTCCTCGGCACGCCCCGGCTCAGCGAGGAGGTCATGCGGGCGGGCTGGAACCTGGCGACGTCGGGCGGGCCCACCGCTTCGGCAGCCGCGCAACCCACCTGGCTCACGGACTTCCGCGCCGACATCCCCAAGATCGACGTGCCCACACTGATCGTCCACGGCACCGCGGACAGGATCCTGCCGATCGACGCCACGGGCCGGATGTTCACCAAGGCCCTGCCGAGCGCCGAGTACGTGGAGATCGAGGGCGCCCCGCACGGCATGCTCTGGACCCACGCCGCCGAGGTCAACGAGCTGCTGCTGGGGTTCCTGGGGAAGCCGCGGGCGTAGCCTGGGCCGGCCCGGGCCATCTCGGCTCACTCCCGAGCCGGTTCGCGCGGGCCCGGGCCCTTCGACGCGAAACGCCGGACCGGCGTCGGCCATTTCGACGCCGGTCCGGCGTGTGATTGGATTGCGCAGCTACCTACCTAGTGACACTATCTAGTTGTGGAGGACATCGACTTTGATCAGGAGCTGACGCGTGCGGCGCTGCCGCAGGCAGTGCTCGCGGTGCTCAGCCACGGTGATAGTCACGGCTATGCCATCGCCGAGGTCCTCCGGGAGCACGGCTTCACCCGCATCAAGGGCGGAACCTTGTACCCCCTCCTGAAGAGACTGGAGGACCAGGGCCTCGTGGAGCACACGTGGGAGCATAGCCAGGCAGGCCCGGGTCGCAAGCAGTTCACACTCACCGAGCAGGGCCGCCATGAGCTGGAGCGCTCGGCAGCGGCCTGGCGCCGGATGGGCCAGGCCCTCACCAATATCCGGGCGACCTAACGGGGACAGCCATGAACTACGAGCGAAAACTGACTTTCAACCTCAGACTGCGTGGGCTGTCCGAACCCGAGATCGCCGACGTCATCGACGAGATGCGGGGGCACCAGGCCTCCGCCGGGACTCCCGCGGAGGCCGAATTCGGTACCGCCGAGGAGTACGCGCAGCAGTTCCCCAAGAAGAAGAGGCGGACACGGGGACACACCATCACGATGATCGGGGCCGCAATGGCGATCGCCTACGCCCTTTTGGCGGTCCTCCTGGCACTCATCTTCAGGGTCGACGTCCGCGAGTACGTCGGCCCCATCACGCTCCTGCCAGGGCTCGTGGTTCTTTTGGCCAGCATCGTGGCCGGGTTCCTGACCGACTACCTCCAGCCAGCGCAGAGCTCCCGCGTCGCCCGCTGAGGTGCCCTTTCAGCGAGCACTCAGATTCACGGGCCCGGCCCAAAGTGCCCCCGGACCGCCGGAGAAGAACCGCTGGTCAGCCCGGAATGCGCCTCTATTGATCAAGGGCCGCGAGCGGCGGAGGATTAAGGCACCGGGCCACTCATCCTACGAGCGGACGCCGGCTCGCCTCCCCGGCCGATCACGGGCGAGCTGATTGAAATTGGAACGGAGGGCCGCCGCCTGATTTGCAGCGCTACCGCGGTGTGATCACGGCGGGCAGACGCCGTCCAAAGCTAAAGATTCGCATCATCAGGCAGAAGAACCAAGACAATGTCCATCACTACCTCACCAAGAAAGTCCCGCTCCCGGGCGGCAAGGATCGCACTGATCCCGGCCGTCGCCCTGGGGCTCATCGGGGGACCTGTTGCCGCGGCCGGGCCGGCCGTTGCATCAACCTCCGAACGCGGCTGCACAGTCGATCCGCTCAAGCCCGTCAAGCACGACAACAAAGACAGAAGCAAAGTCAGAGTGGACTTCCGGATCTACGTGGACTGCAACGGCAACAAGAAAGTGGAGATCCGCCAGCTGCGCTTCGAAGACGACCGCGGCCGGAATGACGATTTCCTGGGGAAGTCCACGTTCTGGAAGTCCTTCGATCGCCGTGACGACGCCGTGACGATTCACAGCTACGACCGCGTGCCGAACCTGGACCGCCGGGGCAGCGAAGAGGTCTACCAACTCGTTTCCTTCCGCGTCCGCAGCGGCAACAGTGACAACTGGTCCGACTGGACCCGCTGGGAAAAGAGCGACGTGGCCAGGCTCCACCGCTGATCGCCCAGCAGCCCACGCGACTGCGCACCGAGAGCCAGGGGACCTGTCCCCTGGCTCACTTTTTGCCCGAAATCCTGGCGGGCCGCCCGGCGCCGGGGTGCCGTCCGGCCCTGTCCCCTGCCGCCGGGTTCGCTCCCTGCCATCCGGGGGCGCTTTGATACGAAGCGCCGTGCCGCCGTCGGCCAGTTCGACGACGGCGGGCCGCAAAGTGCCCCCGGACCGCCGGGCGAAGTAGAACCTTGAGGCCCAGCCACGCGAGCTTTGCCGGTCTATGAACCAGCGTCACCCGACCGGCAGGGCCTGGAGTTTAGGTTTCGTCGTCCCACATGCCGGTGTCCGCGGCGTCCTCCGGTTTGTCCTCCGCCTCCGGGTCACCGGACCCGACGTACGCGGCGGGTACCGTTCCCGCGGCCTGGGTCAGCTGTTCCTCGCGGATGTTGCCGCTCTGGCCGGGTTCGGCATGCGGCCGGCGGACTTCGACGGCTTCTCGGGACTCGACGGCGTCCGGGTCGCCGGGGCCCCGCAGGCCGGCCGGATCGTTGCTCGGTTCGTTCGGATCACTCATGACACTGCCTTTCATCCGCGGATCAACTCCTTCCCACACTAACGTGGGGAGCAGATTCGCGGCCGGAGCACTGCGCTTGGATCTGTGGGGCTCCGGATCCTTTCCGCCGTCAACCGCCGACCCCGAAGTTGACACCGGCAGGCGGGTGCGGTTCACTTTTTGCATATGCTGAAATAAGAGTTCCATGATGCGGAATGACTTGTCCGCATAGCCCTACACCGTGGATGCCAGCATCACAACGCGAGGACCTGCCTCATGCACCTTGAACAGTTCAACGCGGCCAGCCGCACCGAGGCCGCCGATGCCCTGCGGCCCTGCCTGGACATCCAGCGCTGGATCGACGACCTGGCGGACGCGCGGCCCTATTCCAGCCTCGAAGCACTTCTGGAGGCAGGCCGCTCCACGGCCGACCCGTTCACCCCGGCCGAGATCCAAGCAGCCCTCGCCCACCACCCGCGGATCGGCGAGCGGGCCCGGGGAAACAGCACTGAGGCCAGGCTCTCCCAGTCGGAACAGGCCGGACTCGGCGAGGCCGACGCCGCGGTCGCGGAAGCCCTGGCCGAAGGCAACCGGGCCTACGAGGAGAAGTTCGGGCAGGTATTCCTGATCCGCGCAGCCGGCCGCAGCCGCCAAGAGATCCTGGCCGCACTCACCACCAGGCTCGGCCACACCCCCGAAGAAGAACAGGCAATTATTGGCGAGCAGCTGCGGGAAATCGCGGTGCTCCGGCTCAAAGGACTGATGGAAGAATGAGCATGTCCCACGTCACCACCCATGTACTCGACACCGGTTCCGGCAAGCCTGCGGCGGACGTCCCGGTCACCCTCCACATGCTCGACGGCGAACGCTGGGTCCAGATCGCCGAGGGCGCCACGGACGCGGACGGGCGCATCAAGCAACTGGGGCCGGACCGGCTGCCGACGGGGACCTACCGCCTGGCCTTCGACACGGGAAAGTACTTCGCCGCCAGCGGCACCGACACGTTCTTCCCCGAAGTGACCCTGACGTTCGGGGTGGTGGAGTCGGAGGCGCACTACCATGTGCCGCTGCTGCTGAGCCCGTTCGCCTATTCCACCTACCGGGGCAGCTGAACACCCGAAACCTGCACCACGCCTGGAGCGCACCGAACCCGGGCAAAGAAGGCCCGCGGCGTCACCGCGGGCCTTCTTTATGCTCACCGGCCGGCCCCTCGCCCCTCCCCCGACCCACGGCAGGACCAGACGGCGCCGGCGGTCACAATCGGTTATTTGGCCCGGGTGGGCCACAACCGAAACAAATTCCTTGACAGTGGCCCCCGTCACTTCTAATCTAAATTTTGGGATCCCAAATTGGGATCCCAAAAGATCGCGCTACGGATCCCGGGCTTTCAGTCATTGCCCGGCGCTTCCGGATTTGGACCCAGGACGCCCCACCAGTGCCCCTGCCCCGCGAACACCCAAGTCTTTCCCCGTCTGCAATTTTCCTCTCTGTAAAGGAGAAGTTGTGTCTGTTCAAAACACTGAAACCGCAGTACCGCTCCCCGACGACAAAACCGGCAAGGACGGCGTGCAGCGTCGCACCAACGTCCGCTGGAAAATGTTCCTGCTCCTGCTGGTCCTCGTCGCCGTCAACTACATCGACAGGGGCTCCATCTCGGTGGCCCTCCCGATCATCCAGAAGGAATTCAACCTGCCCCCGGAGCTGGTGGGCCTGCTGCTCTCCGCCTTCTTCTGGACCTACGCGCTGATGCAGGTCCCGGTGGGACTGCTGATCGACAAGTTCGGCCCCCGCAAGGTCATGACGGCGTCCTGCGTCGGCTGGGGCGCGGCCACGGCAGCCTCCGGACTGGCCGGCGGCTTCCTCAGCATGTTCATCGCCCGGCTGGGCATCGGCGTCACCGAAGCCGGCGTTATGCCGGCCGGCGGCAAGCTCAACGCGATCTGGATGCACAAGTCAGAGCGCGGCCGCGGCGCCACCATCCTTGATGCCGGCGCACCCCTCGGCGCAGGCCTGGGCGGCATCCTGATCGCCGGCCTGATCGCATCCACCGGGAGCTGGCGCACCGCCTTCATCATCGCCGGCGCCGCCACCGTCCTGATGGGCCTGGCCGTCTGGTGGTACGTCCGCGACCACCCCCGCGAGCACCGCGGAGTCAACGACGCCGAGGCCGAATACATCGAGGCCTCCCACGCGGCCGAGGACGCTGCCGCCGAACTCGACGGCAGCAAGGGCAAACGCGCACTCCTGCCCTACCTGAAATTCCGCTCCTTCTGGGCCATGTGCTTCGGCTGGCTGGGATTCAACGGCGTCTTCTACGGACTGCTGACGTGGGGACCGCTCTACCTGGCCCAGGACAAGGGCTTCGACCTCAAGACCATCGGCTGGTCCACGTTTGTGATCTTCGGCGCCGGCTTCGTCGGCGAGATCCTCGGCGGCGCCATCGCCGACAAGTGGCAGTCCACCGGCGCCTCGGCCAACCGTGTGATGCGCACGCTCCTCGGCACCTCCAGTGTGGTCGTGATCGGCGGCCTGATCGGCGTCACCGTCGTGTCCGACCCCACCACCGCCGTCGTCCTCCTCTCCGTGGTCATGTTCTTCCTCCGCTGGGTGGGCCTGTTCTGGAGCATCCCCTCCATCCTGGGCGGCCGGACCAACGCCGGCGTCCTGGGCGGCGCGATGAACTTCAGCGGCAACATCTCCGGCTTCGTGACCCCGATTGCGGTGGGCCTGATCGTGGGCGCCACCGGCTCCTACACCTGGGCCCTGCTGTACTTCGTGGGATCCGCGATCATCATGGGCGTATCCGTCCTGACCCTGAACTACAACAAGCGGCTACCTGTCTAAGCTAGCCACACGCACCCTGCTCCTGACGCCGGGAACGCAATGCCGGACAAGAACCGAAAGTGGAGAACCATGCATACCGCAGAAGAGACCCAGGACAAGGAACGCCCCCTCCGGGAGGCTGTCCGGGACACCCTCCGCAACAGGATCTTTGAAGGGCATTACGTTCCCGGCACCAGGCTGGTGGAACGCGACCTCGCCGCCGAATTCAACGTGTCCCGCCTCCCCGTCCGCGAGGCCCTCCGCATGCTGCGCCAGGAAGGGCTCGTCAGCGACCGGGGCGCCCGCGGGGCCGAGGTCAGCACCCTGAGCCCCAAGGACGTCGAGGACCTGTTCGACGTCCGGCAGTCCCTCGAAGTCCTGGCCTGCCGTCTGGCCGCCACCCGCGCCACCGCCGAAGACCTCAGCGCCCTCGAGGGCCTGCTGGATGAAGCCGACCGCTGCCTGGCCAAGGGCGCCATCATGGAAGCCCACCGCGCCAACAGCGAATTCCACGATGCAATCACCCGGATCGCGGACAACGGCTTCCTCAAATCGGCACTGGAACCGCTCCAGGGCCGCATGCACTGGCTCTTCCGCCACGTCAGCGACCTGCCGGAACTCATCGAGGAACACCGCACCCTCTACGCCGCCATCGCCAGCGGCGACCCGGACCGGGCAGCCGCCCAGTCGGCGTCGCACATCGGCAAATACCGTGACCAGTTTCCGGAGGATCTCAGCCGGACCGAACCCTCCCTTCATCGGAAGAACCCATGAAACTTCTTGTCATCAACCCCAACATCAGCGACGACGTCACCGCCCTGATCGAAGCGGAGGCCCTGCGCTCCGCCTCCCCCGGAACCGAACTGCTGGTCCGGACCGCCGGGTACGGCGTCGAATACATCGAAACCCGCTTTGAGTCCCTGATCGCGGCGGGAGCCGTCGCCGAAATCATCGCCGAGTACACCCGCGACGGCGCCTGCGTCGACGGCGGCAGCTTCGACGGCGTCGTAGTGGCCGCCTTCGGCGACCCCGGGATGCCGGCGCTGAAGGAACTCGCCGACGTCCCCGTCATCGGCATCACCGAGGCGGCACTCTGCGCCGCCGCCCTGCAGGGGCACCGGTTCTCCATCATCGCCATTTCCGACCGGATCAGGCCCTGGTACCAGGACTGCGTGGAACGCTTCGGGCTCGGCGGCCGGCTGGCGTCGATCCGCTCCATCAACGAAGCCCTCCACGGCATCGCCTCGGTGCAGCAGGACTTCAAGGCAACCCTGCTCGCCCTCAGCCGCCAGGCCGTCACCGAGGACGGGGCCGACGTCGTGATCCTCGCCGGGGCGCCGCTCGCCGGACTGGCCCGCGAACTCCGCGGCCAGATCGGGGTCCCCGTGGTGGACGGCATCTCCGCAGGCATCCGGATGGCGGAGGCCGTCGTCGGCCTCGATTCCGGCCCGCACCGCGCGGGCGCCTTCGCCCCTCCCCCGGCGAAGGCCCGACGCGGCCTCACGGAGAACCTCGACGCCGCCCTCGCCACGGCACAGAACGCGGCAGCGCACGACGCCGTCCGCAGCGCCGCCGCCCGGCCGGCCGCGCCCGCACCGGCCAACTAGCTACTTCTACCTAGGAGGACACCGATGTCCGATACCCCAGAACTCGTCATCGCCCACGGAACCGTGGTCAACAGCTTCGGACGCCAGCACGCCCACGTGGTGGTCCGGGACGGCCGCGTCGACCGGCTCGTGGACGCGGCCGAACCCGTCCCCGCCGCTGTCCGCGTCATCGATGCCGCCAGCCGGCTCGTCATCCCTGGCGGCGTGGACGGGCACTGCCACGTGGCCCAGATAACCGGGCGGTTCCGCACCCTCGATGACTACCGGACGACGTCGACGGCCGCTTTGTGGGGCGGCACCACCACCATCATCGACTTCGGCATCCCCCGGGATTCCCGGGAAACGCCGCTCGCCGCCGTCCTGCACAAGAAGGAACTGGCCCGCGAGTCCCGGTGCGACGTCGCCCTGCACGGCTCCGTGGTCAGCTGGGACGAAACCGTGCCGTGGCAGCTCGAGCAGCTCGCCGCCGAGGGCGTCCGGTCCGTGAAGATGTACACCACCAACCGGGGCACCACGATGGCGGACGGGGACACCATCCTGAAGGTCATGCGCGAAATGGTCCGCCTGGACGGCCTCACCTACATCCATGCCGAGCACGACCCCATCATCGCGGACTGCACCCAGCAGCACGCGGACGACGGCCGGATCGGCATCGACCACCTGCACCGCACCCGCCCGGAACTGGCCGAAGAGGTCTCGGTCAAGGAAACCCTGGCCATGGCCGAATACACCGGCGCCCCCATCTACTTTGTACACCAGTCCACTCCCGGCGCCGTGGACCTGGTCAGCGAGGCCCGCCGCCGCGGGCAGGAGGCATTCTCCGAGACCTGCCCGCACTACCTCACCCTGGACGACAGTGTCTACGGCTCGGTGATGCCGGAGTGGTTCGCCTGCTGCCCGCCCATGCGCAGCCCCCGGACCGTCGCCGCGCTCCGTGAACGCCTGGCCGACGGCGCCATCCACACCGTCGCCTCCGACCACTCCTGCTACGACCTCACGCAAAAGCGGGAGCGCACGGACGACATCCGCGAGATGCCGCACGGCCTCCCGGGCGTCGAAACCCGGATGCCCGTCACCTTCACGGCCCTGATGCAGGCCGCCCGCGACGGCGCAGGGCGGGTGGAGGACTTCGTCGAGGTCTTCGCCGCAGGCCCGGCCCGCATCAATGCCCTGCCCCGCAAGGGCACCATCGCGCCCGGCTTCGACGCCGACCTGGTCATCTTCGACCCGGCAGAGGAACGCGCTGTCGACGGCGGCGCCCTGCACATGGGCACCGATTTCTCCCCGTTCGACGGCCGGACGCTCACAGGCTGGCCCGCCGTCGTCGTCTCGGCCGGACGCGTGGTGCTGGACAGCGACGGGTTCCACGACCCCGGTCCCGTGGGCCGGTTCGTGGCCCGCGACGGCTTCCGCGAGCACCAGTCTTCGCTGTCCGTCACCACTCCCGCCGCTGCGGCCGCCGCCGCGCCGGCCGTCCGGGCCACCCGCTAGGAGCCCGCATGCCTACCGCAACCCGCGCCACCCGCATCGGCATGATCGTGCCGTCCTCCAACACCTGCCTCGAGCCGCAGAGCTACCGGATCCTGGGCGGCCGCGACGACGTCACCATCCACTTCGCCCGGATCCCGGTCACCCGGATTGCCCTGGACAAATCCTCGGACAAACAGTTCGACGCCGCCGTCATGCGGTCGGCCGCCGAGCTCCTCGCCACCGCCGACGTGGACGTCATCGCCTGGAACGGCACCTCCGGCTCCTGGCTGGGCGCCGACCACGACCGCCGGATCGTGGCGGACATCACGGACGCCACGGGCATCCCGGCCACCACGTCCACGCTGGCCTACATGGAGGCGTTCCGGACCTTCGGCACCGGGCGCATCGGGCTGTTCACCCCGTACACCGGGGACGTCAACGAACAGATCGTGGCGTCCTACGAACGGGACGGCATCAAGACCCTGGACCACCGGTTCCTGGGCCTGAGCGACAACGAATCGTTCGCCCGCGTGGCCGACGAGGAGATGCGCCCGGGCTCGCTGGAGCTGGCCGCGGCCCGGCCGGACGCCATCATCTACCTCTGCACCAACCTCTACGGCGCCAACATCACCGCCGAAATCGAGGCCGAAACGGGCGTTCCCGTGCTCGACTCGGTGGCCGTCACGCTCTGGCACTGCCTCAGGATGGCGGGCGCCCCGCTGCTGGACCCTCGCTGGGGCAGGCTCCTGGCGAACTGAGACGCCCCGGGAACCTGATCCAGACCTCAAGAAGGAAATAACCGCATGAAATTTGCACGCCTCGGCGCCGTCGGTGCCGAAACTCCCGCCATCGTCGACGGTGAAACGTTCTATTCCCTGGCCGGACTCACCCCGGACCTTGACGCGGACTTCTGGTCCTCAGGCGGTCCCGCCCGCGCAGCAGCCGCCCTGGCTGCCGGGGAACTGCCGGAAATGGATGCCGCGAACCTCCGCATCGGGGCACCCATCACCCGGCCGTCTTCTGTGTTCGGCATCGGCTTGAACTACGCCGCACACGCCGCCGAATCGGGTTCCGAACCACCCACGGCACCGGTCCTGTTCCAGAAGGCTGCCAACACTGTCGTAGGACCCAACGACGCCGTCGCCATCCCGCGCGGCTCCACCAAAACGGACTGGGAAGTCGAATTGGGCGTAGTCATCGGCACCCGCGCCTCCTACCTCGAGTCGCCGTCGGATGCGTTCAGCCACATCGCCGGCTTCGTCACCGTCAACGACCTGTCCGAGCGGACCTTCCAGCTGGAAGGTCCCGGCGGTCAGTGGTCCAAGGGCAAGAGCTGCGCCGGGTTCTGCCCCACCGGCCCGTACCTGGTCACTCCTGAGGACGTGGACCCGGGCCACCTCCGGCTGCGCAGCTGGGTCAACGGCGAACCGCGCCAGGACTCCACCACGCAGGACCTGATCTTCGATGTGGCCACCATCATCCATAACCTCAGCCAGTACCTCGTCCTCGAACCGGGCGACCTGATCTGCACCGGCACTCCGCAGGGCGTGGCCCTGTCCGGGCGCTTCCCTTATCTAAAAGCCGGGGACGTCGTGGAGATTGAGGTGTCCGGCCTTGGACGCCAACGCCAGGAATTCGTCCAGGCCTGAATTGGGACATGCAGGCACGGTTGGCATGGCCTTCCGCGGCGTCCGGTGCGCAGTCACAATCCGCCCACAGCCTCTCGGCAGGCCGTGCCGGCGACTGGAGGCCGGCCTGTTTTGACTGCCTGCAATCGCCTGCGTATTCTCGAATTGCAAGAAAGTTTTCTCACACAATGAAAACTTGAGCCGACCATTCAATGACGAAAAGAGGTTGGACGTGGCTGCAGGAGAAGAGACCTCCCATATCCTCAGCGGGTTGACTAACCAGCTGCCTGATCGTGATCCGGAAGAGACCGCCGAGTGGCTGGAGTCCCTGGACACGCTGATTCAGGAACAGGGCACCGAGCGTGCCCAGTACATAATGCGCAGCCTGCTCCAGCGGGCCGGCGCGCAGTCCGTGGGTGTTCCGATGGTCACGACCACGGACTACGTCAACACGATCCCGGTGGACCAGGAAGCGGAGTTCCCCGGGGACGAGGAAATCGAGCGGAAATACCGGGCGTGGCTGCGGTGGAACGCCGCGGTCATGGTGCACCGGGCGCAGCGGGCCGATATCGGCGTCGGCGGCCACATCTCGACCTATGCCGGGGCCGCGACCCTCTACGAGGTCGGGTTCAACCACTTCTTCCGCGGCAAGGACCACCCCGGCGGCGGGGACCAGGTCTTCTTCCAGGGCCACGCCTCCCCCGGCATGTACGCCCGGGCCTTCATGGAGGGCCGGCTCTCCGAGGAGGACCTGGACGGGTTCCGGCAGGAGAAGTCCAAGGAAGGCCATGCCCTCTCCTCGTACCCGCACCCGCGGCTGATGCCGGAGTTCTGGGAGTTCCCCACGGTCTCGATGGGCATCGGGCCGATGAACGCGATCTACCAGGCCCAGTCCAACCGGTACCTGCAGAACCGCGGCATCAAGGACACCTCGGACCAGCAGGTCTGGGCGTTCCTGGGCGACGGGGAAATGGACGAGCCCGAGTCCCGCGGCCTGCTCCAGCTCGCCGCGAACGACAAGCTCGACAACCTGAACTTCGTGATCAACTGCAACCTCCAGCGCCTCGACGGTCCCGTGCGCGGCAACGGCAAGATCATGCAGGAACTCGAGGCGTTCTTCCGCGGCGCGGGCTGGAACGTCATCAAGGTCGTCTGGGGCCGGGAATGGGATGACCTGCTGGCCAAGGACGAGGACGGCTCGCTCGTGAAGATCATGAACGAAACCGTCGACGGGGACTACCAGACCTACAAGGCCGAGTCCGGCGCGTTCGTCCGCGAGCACTTCTTCGGGCAGACCCCGCAGACCAAGGAAATGGTCCAGGACCTGACCGATGACCAGATCTGGAACCTCAAGCGCGGCGGCCACGACTACAACAAGGTCTACGCCGCGTACAAGGCCGCGACGGAATTCAAGGGCAAACCCACCGTCATCCTGGCCCACACGGTCAAGGGCTACGGCCTGGGCACCCACTTCGAGGGCCGCAACGCCACGCACCAGATGAAGAAGCTCACCCTCGCGGACCTGAAAGCCTTCCGCGACCACCTGCGCATCCCCATCACCGACGACCAGCTCGAAATGGACCTCTACCGGCCCCCGTACTACCACCCCGGCATGGACTCCCCCGAGATCCAGTACCTCATGGAACGCCGCCGCGCCCTCGGCGGCTTCGTCCCCGAACGCCGGCCGGACCACGCGCCCGTAGCGCTGCCCGACCCGAAAACCTATGAGGTTGCCAAGCGCGGCTCCGGGAAACAGCGTGCCGCCACCACCATGACGTTCGTGCGCCTGCTCAAGGATCTGCTCCGGGACAAGAAGTTCGGGCACCGCATTGTCCCGATCGTTCCGGATGAATCCCGCACCTTCGGCATGGACGCGTTCTTCCCCTCCGCGAAGATCTACAACCCGGACGGCCAGGGCTATCTCTCCGTGGACCGCGACCTGGTCCTCGCCTACAAGGAATCCGCCCAGGGCCAGCTGATCCACCCGGGCATCAACGAGGCCGGCGCCGTGGCGGCGTTCACCGCCGCGGGCACGTCCTACTCCACGCACGGCGAACCGCTGATCCCGATCTACGTCTTCTACTCGATGTTCGGCTTCCAGCGCACCGGAGATTCCTTCTGGGCCGCCGCGGACCAGATGACCCGCGGGTTCATCATCGGCGCCACCGCCGGCCGCACCACCCTGACCGGCGAGGGCCTGCAGCACGCCGACGGGCACTCCCCGATCCTGGCCTCAACCAACCCGGCCGTCCTGACGTACGATCCCGCGTTCGGGTACGAAATGGGCCACATCATCCGGGACGGCCTGGAGCGGATGTACGGCCCGGAGTCCAAGGACCGGAACCTGATGTACTACCTCACGGTCTACAACGAGCCGATCTTCCAGCCCGCCGAACCCGAGAACCTCGATGTTAACGGTGTGCTGAAAGGTATCCACCGGGTGTCGGCGTCGGACCTGGAAGGGCCCAAGAGCCAGATCCTGGCCTCCGGCGTCTCGGTGCCGTGGGCCCTGGAGGCGCAGCGGCTCCTCGCCGAGGACTGGGGTGTTTCCGCCGATGTCTGGTCGGTGACGTCCTGGAATGAACTGCGCCGCGACGGGCTCGCGGCCGAGGAAGAGGCCTTCCTCAACCCCGGCCAGCCGGCCCGCGTCCCGTTCGTCACCGAGCAGCTCGCCGGCGCGACCGGTCCGATCGTGGCCGTCACCGACTACATGAAGGCCGTCCCGGACCAGATCCGCCAGTTCCTGCCGCACCAGTTCGCCTCGCTCGGCGCCGACGGCTTCGGCTTCTCCGACACCCGCGCCGCGGCCCGCCGCTTCTTCAAGAACGACACCCACTCGATTGTGGTGAAGACCCTGCAGCTGCTGGCCGCGCGCGGGGAGGTCGACGGCGGCGTGCCCGCCTACGCGATGGACCGCTACAAGCTCCTGGACGTCAACGCCGGGACCACCGGTGGAACCGGGGGCGAGGCCTGACCCGCGGCGTTAGGGTGGGCAGATGAACGACAGCGGAGCACCGGACCACAGCCGGGCAGCAGGCACGACGGCGGTGCTGCTCGCCGCCGGCGCCGGGACCCGGCTGGGGCTCGGGCCCAAGGCACTGCTGCCGTTCCGCGGGCGCACGCTCGTGGAAGTGCTGGCGGATGTGCTGGTCGCGGGCGGCTGCCGGGAAGTCGTGGCGGTGCTCGGCGCGGACGCGGCAGCCGTCCGTGCCGGCACCGACCTCCGCCGGCACCGGGTCATCGACAACCCGGACTGGGCCGGCGGGATGGGCAGCTCCTTCCGGCTCGGCGTCGCCGCGGCCGCCCCGGACGACCATGTGCTCATCGCGCTGGTGGACCAGCCCGGGCTGACGGCTGCGACCGTCGCCCGGCTGCTGGCATCGCACCGGCCGGGCCGGGTGACGGCGGCCGGCTACCGCTCTGCGGAGGGGAAGCTGCGGCGGGGACATCCGCTGCTTCTGGATGCAGGCCTCCGCGCTGAGGCGGTGGAAACGGCAGCGGGCGACGCCGGCGCACGCTTTTTCCTCCAGGCCCACCCGGAGCTCATCGACCTCGTGGACTGCAGCGACCTCTCCGGCGGCGCGGACCTCGACACCCCCGACCAGCTGCACCTCCTCGACTAGGGCCAACCGAAGCCGGGACCGCGTTAGCGGGCGGGGACGAACAGCTCTTCCAGCCCCCGTTTGAATCCGGACCGGCCGCCGTGGGCGGGATGCCTGATTTTCGGCACGTCCAGGCCGCTCCGCTGCAGGCTGCGGTGCGCCACGTTCCCCACGGCCACGACCGTTTCGATAGGAAAAATCTCGGTCAGCGCCTGCCAGAACGGGGTTCCCCGTGCGGCCTCGGAGGCCGTCGGGGTGCGGTTGGACAGCGGCTTCCCCGGCACGTGGGTATGCCACGGGCAGGCACTCCAGAGCAGGGGCAGGAATTCCAGCTCGGCCAGCACCTGCCACATCACCGTGGCCGTCGGCTCCGCCGCCACAGCCGCAGCTTCCGCCGGAAGCACGTAGCCCTTCCCGGGCCCGAACAGCCCAAACGCGTTGGCGGGACCCTCGAACATGGTGCGGTTGGTGAAGGGGACGCCGGTGATCCTCATGCCCCTGAAGCCGGGCGCTTCCCCGACCAGCAGCACCTTCGGGGAGCGGTCCTGCATTTCCCGCAGGTAGATCGCCAGGTTCCGGCGGCGCTGGGCATTTCCCGGCACGGTGTGGTCGAAGAAGTTGTTGCACCCCGGCCCCGTCGGCACGGCAGCGAGCCGGTCAACGAAGCCGTCGATGGAGGATGAAGTCATTCCGGGCCCGTTCCCTTGGCAGCTTGTCGGGTCATCAGACTATCCCGGCCGCTCCGCCGCCGGCACGGGCTTCCCGGCCGTCCTAGCATGGGGGCATGACGGACATGACCATCTTCACGGTGGGGCACTCCACGCACCCCATCGACGAATTCATCGGCATCCTGAAGGCACACGGCGTCAGGAAGCTGATCGATGTGCGCACCGTCCCGAAGTCGCGGCACAACCCGCAGTTCAACGCGGACGCCCTCGCGGCGAGCGTGCGGGCGTCCGGGATCACCTACCGGCGGATGGATTCCCTCGGCGGCCTGCGGCATCCCCGCAAGGACAGCCCCAACGGCGCCTGGCGGAACGCGTCGTTCCGGGGGTACGCCGACTATATGCAGACCGAGGAATTTTCCACCGCCATCGGCCAGCTGCTGGAACGCGGGCGGACCAACAATGTGGCGATCATGTGTGCTGAAGCGGTCCCGTGGCGCTGCCACCGCTCGCTGATCGGTGACGCGCTCCTGGTCCGCAATGTCGAGGTGCTGGACATCATGTCGGAAAAGTCCGCCAAACCCCACACCCTGACCTCCTTCGCGCGAGTGGACGGAGAACGGGTCTGGTATCCGGCGGACTGACCGGATACGCCGGCGACGGCTGCTACCAGCGCGGGTGGATCGATTCGCGGAAGTACTTGTCGTAGATTTCCCGGACGCCGACGTCGAACGTGGCGTCGATCCCGCTGACCCCGGCCGCTTCGGCGTTGGCGCGGGCCTGGTCCACGTTCCGCGCGCCGGGGATCACGGTGCTGACGCCGTCCTGTGCCGCGATCCAGGCGATGGCCGCCTGGGCGGTGCTGACGCCGTCGGGCACCAGTTCCTCGAACTCGGCCACCGCCTTCAGGCCCTGCCCGAAGTCCACGCCGGAGAAGGTCTCCCCGACGTCGAACGACGAGCCGGTGCGGTTGTAGTTCCGGTGGTCGTCGGCCGCGAAGGACGTGTCCGCGGTGTATTTGCCCGAGAGCAGCCCCGAGGCGAGGGGCACGCGGGCGATGATGCCGACGCCGGCCGCCTCCGCAGCGGGCAGCACCTCGTCCAGCGGCTTGAGCCGGAAGGCGTTGAGGATGATCTGCACGGTGGCCGTGCCCTCGTGCCGGATGGCCTCAAGGGCCTCGTCGGTCCGCTCCACGCTGACGCCGTAGTTCCGGATGGCACCTTCGGCAACCAGGGTGTCCAGCGCGTCATAGACCTCGGCGTTGCTGTACACGGCGGTGGGCGGGCAGTGCAGCTGGACCAGGTCCAGCTGCTCCATGCCCAGGTTGCGCCGGGACCGGTCCGTCCACTCCCGGAAGTTGGCGAGGTTGTAGTTCTCCGGCAGCTGCTCCGCCCGGCGGCCCATCTTTGTGGCCACCGTGATCTCCAGGCCCGGGTTCTCGGCCAGGAACTTGCCGATGGCCTGCTCGCTGCGGCCGTCGCCGTACACGTCCGCGGTGTCGAAGAAAGTGACCCCGGCTTCCGCGGAGGCGGCCAGGATCGCCTGCGCCTGCGCGGGGTCCACGTTCCCCCAGTCCGCACCAAGCTGCCAGGTCCCCAGTCCAACAATGGAGACGTTCCGTCCGGTCTTGCCCAAGATTCGCTTTTCCATCATCCGACTATAGGCCGGAACCGCAGCGCGGGGTCAGCGAGCGGCCTGCGTGGCGGCGGCCGCGAACGGCCAGCCGGTGACGGTCTTGGGCCGCGGGCTGGCGTAGGTCCGGACTTTTGACGTGCTCAGCCGCAGCCGGACCAGGGATTCGGCGATGGTGACGGCTGCCGCCACCCCGTCCACCACGGGAACGCCGGCGCGCTGCCGGATCTCCTCGTCCAGACCTGCCATGCCGCCGCACCCGAGGACAATGACTTCCGCCTTGTCCTCGCGGACAGCCAGCAGCGCCTGCTCGATGATGGCCTCCACGGCGCGCTCCGGATCCTCCTCCAGTTCCAGGACCGCCAGCCCGCTGGCCCGGACCGACGCGCAGCGGGCATCGAGCCCGGCCAGTTTCAGCCGGTCCTCGATCAGCGGAACGGTCCGGTCCAGGGTGGTGACCACGGAGTACTTGTGGCCCAGGAACATCGCAGTGCTCGCGGCCGCTTCTGTGATGTCCACGACCGGGACGTCGAGGAGCTCCTGGAGCCCCTCCCGGCCGTGCTCGCCGTAGCCGGCCTGGATCACGGCGTCGAACGGCTCCGGATAGGACAGCACCCGGTCCATCACGGCGATCGCCGCCAGGTAACTCTCAAAGTTGCCCTCGCAGGAGTCCGCGCCGAAGCGGGGGGTGAGCCCCACGATTTCCGTGTCCGGAAGCGCCACCTGGCGTGCCTGCGCGGCGATGGAGTCGGTCATGGACTGCGTGGTGTTGACGTTGGCGACAAGGATGCGCATGGTGCTGTTCTCCTTCAGGAGGGCTGGTCAGTGGGTGCTGGCGATGGCAATTGGCTCGCCGTCGACGTCGTCGAGCCGCTGGGAGCGGTCCGAGATGACGTAGTAGACCACCGCGGCGATACCGGCCGCGACGAACCACGCGAACGGGGCCGCGGCTTCCAGCGCCGGAACAAACGCGATGAGGAGCGCAAGGCAGGCGGCGGGCACCATGGCGATGATCGCGCGGGGGTTGAAGCCCTTCTTGTAGTAGTAGGCCCCCGCCGGGTCCTCACTGTAGAGCTCGATAACGTTGACCCGGCCGCGGCGCAGCAGCCAGTAATCGGCCATCACGACGCCGAACAGCGGGCCGAGCAGCGCTCCGAGTCCGCCGAGGAAGTACACGATCACGAGCGGGTTGTTGTACAGGTTCCACGGCAGGATGATCAGGCCGATCGTGCCGCTGACCCAGGCCGCCCGGCGGAAGTTCAGGTGCTTCGGGAAGAGGTTGGTGAGGGCGTAGACGGGGGCCACGAAGTTGGCCATCAGATTGACGGCGATGGTCAGGATCAGCAGCGCGAGGCAGGCCAGGACCAGGAACAGCGTGTTGGGGATGGTCTGAACGATGTCCGACGGGCTCTCGATGATGGTGCCGTTGATCTTGAACTGTCCGCCGGCCATGACCACCACGATCGCGCCGAACAGGAGCATGTTGATCGGGATGCCCCAGAAGTTGCCGCGGACCACAGCCTGCTTGGAGACGGCGGACCGGGTGAAGTCACAGAAGTTCAGGACAAAGGTCCCGTAAATGGCCACCCAGAGTGCACCGCCGGCAAAGATGGTGCGCCACATTTCGGCGCCTTCGAGGGCATTGTCCGCGGCCCAGGCGATGGACCCGCCGGCCTCCACAAAGATCCAGACGGCGATGGCAGCCATCGTTACCAGGATGATGGGACCGGCGAAGGCCTCGTACTTGCGGATCATTTCCATGCCGAAACTGACGATGACCAGCTGGACGATCCAGAGGAACACGAACGATGCCCAGCCCAGCGTGGACAGGCCGAGGATGGAGTTGGCGTCCAGCTCCCGCAGCGAGGGCAGCATGGCCACCAGCATGACGCGGAGAACCACGGACGCCAGGTAGGTCTGGATGCCGAACCATGCCACGGCCACGGCCCCGCGCAGGAGGCTGGCGATCTGGGCTCCCCGGATGCCGAAGCTGATCCGGCTCATGACGGGGAACGGGACACCGGTCTTGACGCCCATGAAGCCGGAGAAGCTGAGCAGCGCAAACAGGAGAACGGCTCCGACGCCCAGGGCGAGAAGGATCTGCCAGCCGCCCAGGCCGAGGGCGAAGAGCCCGATGGCAAAGGCGTAGTTTCCAAGGCTGTGGACGTCGTTGGCCCAGAGGGTGAAGATGCTGTAGCTGGTCCAGCGGCGGCCCTCCCGCTTGGTCGGGGCAAGGTCGATGTTGTACAGGGTGGGACTGATCGTCCGGCCGGAGGCTGCGCTGGCGGCATCGCAAAGCGCGTCGACACCCATGGAAGGGTGGGATGCTTTGTTCAGGCCAGCAGCGGTCTCGGGATCCGGCTCGACGCCGGTCAACGGGGTCGTCTGCATCGTGATCTCACTTCTTGAAGATGTCTTCCATCCATTCCGCACCGGGATCTGTGTCGGAAACCACCGGCAGGAGCGTCATTGCTTATATTCCACAATGCGGAAGATGGGTATCGAGTAGTGAAATAACGGTATGACCTGGGTCACGCCGGCGTCAAGGGCCACCGGAATCCGGCCGGTCACAAACGGTTGGCTGGGGACCGGAGGCACCTACCGGGAGGACGTTGCCAGCCCCGCTTCCTTCAGGCCGAGGTAGATTTTGTCCCGGGCGATCGGCAGCTCAGCGAACCGGACCCCGGTGGCGTTCCGGATGGCGTTGGCCAGCGCCGGCGCCACAGGATTGAACGGGCTCTCGCTCATGGATTTTGCGCCCAGCGGGCCCAGCTTGTCGGAGGTGTCGGCGAAGTACACCTCGCTGCGCGGCACGTCGGCGAAGGACGGGATGTGGTACTGCCGGAGGATGTCCGTGGTGACCCGTCCGGCGTCGTCCACCCTGACCTCCTCGTACAGCGCGGCGCCGAGGGCCTGCGCGATGCCGCCCTCGATCTGCCCGCGGCACTGCCGCGGGTTGACCACGACGCCGGCGTCGGCGGCCTGGACGCTCTGCAGGATCCGCAGCTCCCCCGTCCCGGTGTTCACCGCCACCCGGAACCCGTGGACGTTGAACGCCACCGACCGCGGCGTCCCGCCCCAGTGCCCCTCGCCGGAGAGTTCGACGCCGGCCGCAACGGCGGCGTCGAACAACTCCGCCAGCGGCACCCGGGTTCCCTCGCAGAGGACCGCGTCCCCCTCCAGCACGCACCCGGAGGCCTGGACCTGCCGGAGGCCGGCGGCGAAGGCGCGGATCCGCACCGCCAGTTCCTCGGCCGCGGCCAGGGTGGCCTTCCCGGCCACCACCGTCCCGGCCGAGCCGAAGGCGCCGGAATCGTGGTCGACCAGGTCGGTGTCCGACTGCCGGACCGTGATCCGGCCCGCGGTGGTGGACAGGGCGGTGGCGGCGAGCTGGGCGTGCACGGTGGTGGTTCCGTTGCCGAACTCCGCGGTCCCCACGTCCACCTGGTAGCTCCCGTCAGGCAGCAGCCGGATCCGGGAGTGCGCGAAGTGGCCCCGCGGCGGGACAGTGTCGATCATGGACAGCGCCGTGCCCTCCCCGGTGACCCAGTCCGGGCCGAGGTCCTCGAGCCCGGCCTCCCGGTAGCGTTCCCGGCCGCGGGCCAGGGCGTCCTGCACCAGCCGCGTGCACTGGTCGAGCCCGTAGCTGCCGTAGAGGACGTCCTCTTCCGGGTCGGGGTGGGTGGAGAGCATGTCGTCGCCCTCGCGGACCATGTTGCGGCGGCGGAACTCCATCGGGTCCATGCCGATCCCGGCGGCGAGCTCGTCGACCGCGGATTCGATCGCGAAGGCCGTCTGGCTCAGCCCGTAGCCGCGGAACGCGCCGGAGGGCACGGTGTTGGTGTACACCGCCTGCGCGTCGACCTTCTTGTTGGCGCAGTTGTACACGGCCAGGGATTCGCCGCAGCCGTGGAACATCACGCCCACCGAATGGTTGCCGTAGGCGCCGGCGTTGGTCAGCACGTCCAGCTGCAGGGCGGTCAGTCTGCCCCCTGCGCTGGCGGCGGCCTTGAGCCGGATGGTGAACGGGTGGCGGGTGGTGGCTGCCGTGAACTGCTCGGTGCGGGTGAATTCGAGCTGCACCGGGCGCCGCAGTTTCAGCGCTGCGAGCGCCACGATGTCCTCGGTGAGGACCTCCTGCTTGCCGCCGAAGCCGCCGCCGACCCGTCCCGCGACCACCCGGATCCGGTCCTCCGGCAGGCCGAACACCCGGCCCAGGGTGCGCCGGACCAGGAACGGCACCTGGCTGGACGTGCGGACCTGGAGCCGGCCTTCGTCGTCGATCGAGGCGATGGCGGCGTGGGTCTCCAGCGCGGTGTGCTGCACCCGCTGGGTGCGGTAGGTCTGCTCGTGGATGAAGTCCGCGGCGGCAAAGGCCGCCGCGACGTCGCCGAGTTCGGAGTGCAGCTCGGCGACGACGTTGCGTTCCGGCCGCCCGATGCGGGCTGTGGCGGCGTCCTTGTCCCCGTGGATCGCCGGGGCGCCGGGGCGCAGCGCGTCCTGCGGGGTGAACACCGCGTCCAGCACCTGGTACTCCACCTTCAGCGCCCGGACGCCGGCCTCCGCCGCGGCGACGGTCTCGGCGACGACGGCGGCGATCCGCTGCCCGACGAACCGGACCACGTCATCGAGCACCCGGGTGTCGTCCGGATCGTCGGTGTACAGCTCGTGCTGCGCGGTGGAAAACAGCTGGGCGGGCGCGTCCTCGTGGGTGAAGACCGCCTCGACGCCGGGAATTGCCAGCGCGTCCGCGGCGTCGATGGATAGCACGCGGGCGTGGGCGTGCGGCGAGCGCAGGAGCTTCACGTGCAGCAGCCCCGGAAGCTCTGATGCCGGCACATCCAGCGTGTAGCGCGCGGTGCCGGTGACGATCGCCCGGCCGGCGGGGGCCGGGACGTCGTCGCCGAGCTGGCCGGGCTGCGGCTCGGGCTGGCTCTCGCCGGGTATCCCGGAGCCGGGTCCCGCGGGGCCGGGGTGGCTCGATGCGCCGTGCGCGGCCTCACCGCAGACGGCGTCGCCGATGGCCCGGTAGCCGGTGCAGCGGCACAGGTTCCCCTTCAGGTTCCGCGGCAGGTCGGCCTTCTGTTCGTCGTCGAAGGTGGCCGCCGTCATCACCATGCCGGCGGTGCAGAACCCGCACTGGAAGCCCTGCCGTTCCAGGAACTGCTGCTGCATCGGGTGCAGGGCGGTGCCGGGCGCAGTCCCGGTCGCGGCGCCCGCATCGGACGCAGTCCCGGTCGCGGCGCCCGCATCGGACGCAGTCCCGGTCGCGCCGCCGGCGCCGGACGCAGTCCCGGCCGTGTCGGTCCCCTCGGACGGTCCGCAGGTGCGGGCGAGCCCCTCGATGGTGGTGACGGTGCGGCCCTCGGCGCGGACGGCCGGGTAGATGCAGCTGTGCACGGGGGTGCCGTCCACATGGACGGTGCAGGCGCCGCAGTCGCCGCCGTCGCAGCCCTTCTTGACGCCGAAGTTGCCCTGCTCGCGCAGGAACGTCCGCAGGCACTGCCCGGGACGGGGTTCGGCCTGCGCCGGGGTCCCGTTGATCTCGATAGCCATGCTCAGGCCCTTTCCTGCTGCGGCGAAACCGTGTGCCGTGAAGAAACTGTGTGCTGTGAAGGGGGCGCGTCGCCCCTCGGAGGCCAGAAGTCCCCCGAGACGCGGACCGGCGGAACCCCTGCCGGGGCGGCCAGCTCTGCCCGGATCTCCTCGGCCAGCCGGTAGGTCATGTCCTTGCGCCAGGCCGGCAGGCCGTGGATGTCATCGTGGTAGAGCCCGTCCGGGATGGCGTCGAGCGCTTCGGCCAGGGCCGCCGGCGACGTCGGGGCGCCGGGAGCCGCCGCGAGGCGCAGCTGCACGGGGCGCTTGGTGGCGGCGGTGACCGTGAGGACCAGGCTGCCGTCGGCGTCGAGCCTGCCGATCAGCAGCACCCCCGACCGTCCCAGGTTGCTGAGCGACAGCCGGCGGAACGCCACCCGGGAGGCAAGGGCCGACGCCGGCAGCTGGACTTTGCGGAGCAGCTCGCCGGGTGCCAGGCAGTTGCGTGCGTCCCCGGTCACGAATTCCGCCACCGGGACGGTGCGGCTGGACCCGCCCGGGCCGAGCACCGTGGCCACGCCGTCCAGGGCCGCGCAGAGCGAGATCATGGGTCCGGCCGGCAGGGAGGTGCAGAGGTTGCCGCCCACGGTGGACATGTTCCAGACCTTGAAGGACGCCACGAAGGAATCGCAGCACGGCCGGATCAGCTCCAGCGCGGGCCAGATCCCGGCGTGCGTCCGGCCCGCTTCGCCGGCGGGCAGCGCGTAGAGCTCCGCGATGGTGCAGGTGGCCGCGAGTTCGATCCCGGCGTCGGACACCGTGATCGCCGGCCAGCCGGTGGAGCCGAGGTCCAGGAGCCGCCGGAGCGGTTCCTTGCCGAACGCGTAGCTGCCGTAGGAGAACAGCACGGTGCCGCCGGCCAGCCAGGCGTCGCCGGCCTGCCAGTCGGCCGGATCCGCGGTGCGGACCACGGCCTCGATGGTGTTCATGTCCATGGCATCTCCTGGTGTTGCGGGGTGTTGACGAAGTGGTGGATCGGTCCGGTCCCGTGTTTCAGGGACAGCCCGCGGGCGGCCCGGCTCCGGCCGGCGACCAGCTCCGCGGTGATGGAGACGGCCACCTCCGCCGGGGTTACGGCGCCCAGGTCCAGTCCGATCGGGGAATGCAGCCGCTCGGCCTTCTCGGGCGCCACCCCGGCGGCGAGCAGCGATGCCATCCGCTGGGCGTGGCTCCGCCGCGATCCCATGGCCCCGACGTAGGCCAGGTCCAGGCCAAGCGCGGCCTGCAGCAGCGGGATGTCGAACTTGGGATCGTGCGTGAGGACGCAGACCACGGTCCGGGCATCGAGCCGGCCGGCCGCGGCTTCGGCGGCCAGGTACCGGTGCGGCCAGTCCGTGACCACCTGGTCCGCCGCCGCGAACCTGTCCTGCCCCGCGAACGCCGGCCGGGCGTCGCACAGGGTGACGTGGTAGCCGAGCAGCCGGGCGGCCGGCACCAGGGCCGCGCCGAAATCGTTGGCGCCGAACACCAGCATCCGGGCCGGCGGCAGCCTGCTCTCCACGAGCAGGGTGACGGGCTCGGCGGCGGGCCCCGCCGCGGCGTCGCCGTAGCAGCCGGATTCCGCCGCCAGCCGCACCACCCCGGTGGTCCCGTTTCTCAGCAGGGGTTCGAGCTGCGCGGCGGCCGCCTGCAGCAGGGAGCGGTCCCCGCCGTCGACTCCCAGCAGGGCGGCCACGGCGTCGGACTCTGCAACCCGGTAGCTGGCCGGATCCGGGATGACAACCGCCCCGGCGCCTCGCGGATATCCGGCACCGTCCGGGCCGTGCGCATCGATCCGGCGGATGAGCGCCAGGCCCGCTGCGGGATCGTGGGCGTCCAGGGCGGTCAGGCCCTCCGGCCGGAGGCCCCCGAGGGTGTCCGCCAACAGTTCGATGTGGACGTCCAGCTCGCCCCCGCAGGTGAGCCCGACGGCGAATGCGTCCTCGTTGCTGTAGCCGAAGAACTCGCGGCGCGTGCCGCCGTCGGCCATCACTTCCAGGGCCGCCGCGACGACGGCGCCCTCAACGCAGCCGCCGGAGAGGCTGCCGAGGACATCGCCGGACTCGGAGACCAGCATGGAGGTTCCCACCGGGCGCGGCACGGAACCGCCGGTCCCCACCACTGTGGCCACGGCGCAGCGCCGGCCGGACGCAGCAGGCCACCATTCGCCCAGTGACGGCATCAGATCCAACATGGCTGCACTCTCTTTTCCTGTGCGGCGATCGTGTGCATATTCTCGTTCCAATCGGTGTCCGGGGACAGCACCGCCGCGGCGGCGTGGCCCAGAAGCGCTGCGCTTCCGGAATTTCGCGCCGGGGATCCCCGGTGCGGCGGTCCGAAAGCGCAGCGCAAGTCCGGATGTCAGGCGCCCAGCAGCGCGTTGATGGGGCCGCGGGCGAAGTAGACCAGGAATCCGGCCGTCACAACCCACATGAGCGGATGGATCTTCTTGGCCTTCCCGGACGCTGCCCCGATGATGGCCCACGAGATGAAGCCGACGCCGATGCCGTTGGCGATCGAGTAGCTCAGCGGCATCGTGACGATGGTCAGGAACGCCGGGAGAGCCACCGCGAATTTGGTGAACTTGATCTCGCGGATCTGGGCCATCATCATGGCGCCCACCACCACCAGGGCGGCGGCGGCCACCTCCAGCGGAACCACGCTGGTGAGCGGCGTGAGGAACATGGAGCCAAGGAACAGGACACCGGTGACCACGGAGGCCAGCCCGGTCCGGGCGCCTTCGCCGATGCCCGCGGCGGAATCGATGTAGACGGTGTTCGAGGATCCCGAGGTCGCGCCGCCGGCAACGGCACCGATGCCTTCAACGATGAAGGCCGACTTGAGCCGCGGGAACGTGCCGTCCTTGTGGGCGACACCGGCGCTCTTGGCGAGTCCGGTCATGGTGCCCATGGCATCAAAGAAGTTGGTGAAGACCAGCGTGAAGACCAGCATGGTGGCGGCAAGCCCGCCGATCCGGCCGAAGGCACCGAACATATCGAACTGTCCCACGAGGCCCAGGTCGGGCGCCGACACCAGCTGGCCGGAGAGCACCGGGGTGTTCAGGTGCCAGCCGCCGGGGTTTGTGGCGCTGCCGGGGCCGATGCGCAGAACGGCCTCGACGATTGCTGCGAGCACCGTGGTGGCGACGATCCCGATCAGCAGTCCGCCCTGGACCTTGCGGGCCACGAGGATGCCCATGACGAGGAGTCCGACGACGAAGACGAGGGTGGGAACTGAGGTGATGGAGCCGTTGTCGCCCAGCTGCACCGGGGGCCCGGCCGTCGTCGCCCGGACGAAGCCCGAGTCGACGAAGCCGATGAACGCGATGAAGAGGCCGATGCCGACGGTGATGGCTGCCTTCAGTTCCTTGGGGACGGCCCGGAAGATGGCCGTCCGGGCGCCGGTGACGCCGAAGAGGACGATCAGGATGCCGTTGAGGACCACCAGGCCCATGGCCTCGGGCCACGTGACGTCGTTGATCACCGAGACCGCGAGGAAGGAGTTGATGCCCAGTCCCGCGGCCAGGCCGAACGGCAGATTGGCTACGAGCCCGAACAGAATGGTCATCACACCGGCGGTGAGTCCGGTGACGGCGCCGACCTGCGCGGCGGACAGCCAGCCGCCGGCCACGTCGGTGGGTGCATTGCCGGCGCTGAAGCCGCCAAGGATCAGCGGATTCAGGATCACAATGTAGGCCATCGTGAAGAACGTGACCAGGCCGCCGCGGAACTCGCGGGCAAGCGTCGAGCCGCGCTCGGTGATGTGGAAGAAGCGGTCCAGGAAAGCGTTCGACGCCGGCGGCCGGGTGTTGCGGGCCTGCCGCTTGGTCTCGGCTGCGGCTTTGGGGGCCGGCGTTGTTGCCGGCTGCGGGCCTTCGTGGGACTGATCGAGGATTGTCATGTCAGCCGCCGGCCCTAGTAGTCAATCCTGGAGCCGAGCGTGTTCCAGGTGTTGAACGGTTCCAGCACCGCAGGGGCCTGGGGATCACCCAGTTCCAGCTTGGACACCGGCATGAGGGCATCCCGGTTCTCGTTCTCGAAGTACTCGTAGAAGACGGCGTCGTCGAAGCCGACGGAGGCGGCGTCGTGCCGGTCCGCCGCGAAGACCACGCGCTCCACCCGCGCCCACAGCGCGGAGGCCAGGCACATCGGGCAGGGCTCGCAGCTCGTGTAGAGGGTGGCTCCCCGCAGGTCGAACGTGCCCAGTTCGCTGCAGGCCCGCCGGATGGCCGTGACTTCGGCGTGGGCGGTGGGATCGTTGGTGGCGGTGACGCGGTTGACGCCGTCGAACGCTTGACCGCCCGCGGTGACGATGACGGCGCCGAAGGGCCCGCCGCTGTTTAGGACGTTGGCCGTGGCCAGCTGGATGGATCTGGCCAGAAAATGTTCGGCCGTGACGGTGCTGCTCATGATGCGACTCCCTTTGCTGGGAAGCCGGTATACCGAGGTGAGACGGAAGGGCCAGATGCGACGGTTACCAGGCTTCAGCATGTGCTTTGAAGGTTAAGTTGCGCCTGGTAGATAGCTTCCCCGGAGTCCGGGTGCCCGCCTTTGGCAAGATCGAGATTAGCACCGGAACGTGAGCTGCGCCATAGATTTCTGGAAACTTAATTTCGGGATGTGAAATTCATGTTTCCGCGGGCTCACCTCCCCCTGTCACATGCGGCGCCGTTGACGGGCGGCTTACGGCGGCCATACGCTGGTCCCCAGCCGGCGCCTCTCCGCCGGCCACCTGGATCAGCAGACAGGGCATCACTGAGCTGGAATTGCACGCACCGGCAACCACCAGACAAGGATCCCCCATGACCCTCCCCCGCCATTCAGGCACGCCACATCCCGCTCCCGGCACGCGGCTCTGGATCAAGAACCCGCTCGGCGCCTTCACGGCCAACAGCCTCGACGCCTCCGGCGGAATCGTGGTGAGCGGCGGCATCATCGTTGAAGTTCTGGCCGCCGGGCAGCTGCCCGCGGCGCCCTGCCAGGAAACGTTCGACGCCGGCAGCCACGTGCTGCTGCCGGGGCTCATCAACACGCACCACCACTTCTACCAGACCCTCACGCGGGCCTGGGGTCCGGTGGCCAACGCGCCGCTCTTCCCCTGGCTGCAGAACCTGTACCCGGTCTGGGCGCGCCTCACCCCCCGCGACCTGGAACTGGCCACCACGGTGGCCCTCGCCGAACTGCTGCTCTCCGGCTGCACCACGGCGGCGGATCATCACTACCTGTTCCCGGACGGCTTGGAGGACGCCATCGACATCGAGGTCCGGGCCGTGCGCGAACTCGGCATGCGCGCCACGCTCACCCGGGGCTCCATGAGCCTCGGAACGGACGACGGCGGCCTGCCGCCGCAGTCCACGGTGCAGTCACCGGACGTCATCCTGGCCGACAGTGAACGGCTCATCGGCGAGTACCACCAGCGCGGCGACGGCGCGACTGTCCAGATTGCGCTGGCGCCGTGCTCGCCGTTTTCGGTCACCCGGGAGGTCATGGCGGAGAGCGCGGTCCTGGCAGAGCGGCACGATGTCCGGCTGCACACGCACCTTGCCGAGACCCTGGACGAGGAGGACTTCTGCCGGGAGATGTTCGGCCTGCGGACCGTGGACTACCTCGACAGCGTGGGCTGGCTGAGCGACCGGACCTGGCTGGGCCACGGCATCCACTTCACCGACGGCGAGATCGCCGCGCTCGGGGCCGCCGGCACCGCCGTCGCGCACTGCCCCACGTCCAACATGCGGCTGGCCTCCGGCACGGCCAGGGTGCTGGAACTGGAGGACGCGGGCGTCCCGGTGGGACTGGGCGTGGACGGTTCAGCCTCGAACGATGCGTCCAACATGATCCTGGAGGCGCGGCAAGCCCTGTACCTGCAGCGGCTGCGCTACGGCGCGCAGGTCCCGGTGGAACGGGCGCTGGGCTGGGCGACGCGGGGCTCCGCCGCCGTCCTGGGCCGGCCGGACCTGGGCCAGCTGGCCCCCGGGATGCAGGCGGACCTGGCCCTCTTCAAACTCGACGAACTGCGCTTCTCCGGCAGCCATGACCCCGTCGCTGCCCTGTTGCTGTGCGCGGCCGACCGGGCGGACCGCGTCATGGTGGGCGGGCAGTGGCGCGTGGTGGACGGCAACATTCCGGGACTGGACATCGCCGGGCTCACTGCGGAGCACTCGGCTGCGGCGCGGAAGCTGGTGGCCGGCTAGACCTGGCAACGCGCAGTCTGTTGATCCAGCGTGAGACCCGGCCGGGCCGGTGCCCCCGGTCGGCCGGGAAGTGGAAGTCCGGATCGGTGCCGCCGCGGGGGAGGTAGAGCTCGGCGGGCGGTGCCGGGGGCTCCGCGGCCGTGGCGGCTGGTTGGTGCTGCTGCATTTTGTTGCTCCCTGTTCTGGTCTTGTTTTCTCGTGGTCTATTTTCGCTATACGAAACTTAGTTCTTGCTATACGGAAACGATAAGACTGCGGCCCGGAGCGGTCAAGGGCCTGCGACCGCCGTCACGCAGCGCCGTCGGTCACAATCGGAAATTTCAGATTGTGATGTACACCACGGCCGGACTGGGCTAGCCTTGAAGGTAATTCGTGGCGTAGGTCACGTAACCTGGGAGCAGCAGGCAGGGTTGTAATGAGCTGGCGTCAACTGACGTCGGCTCTTTTTTATGGGTCGGCGGAGAAAGAAACGAACGCGAAATGCGTCGGAAATTTCTATGTGGGAGTTTGATTCCACATACCGGAAGTTGGGAACCCCTCCATGAACAACAAAATCGTCCTCGGACAGAACCAGTACGGTAAGGCCGAAGTCCGCGTCGTCAAGATCACCCGCGACACGGAGCGCCACGAGATCGAAGACCTCAACGTCACCTCGCAGCTCCGCGGCGACTTCGCCGCGGCCCACCTGGAAGGCGACAACAGCCACGTGGTGGCCACGGACACGCAGAAGAACACCATCTACGCCTTCGCCCGGGAGGGCATTGGCTCCCCGGAGGCCTTCCTGCTCCGCCTCGGCGACCACTTCACCTCGAGCTTCGACTGGGTGACCGGCGGCCGCTGGGAGGCCGAGTCCTACAGCTGGGACCGCATCCAGGCCCACGGCGCGGCCCACGACCACTCCTTCGTGCGCAACGGCCAGGAAGTCCGGACCGCCGTGCTGGTCCGCGACGGCGCCGACCGGCACCTGATCTCGGGGCTCAAGGACCTGACGGTTCTCAAGTCCACGCAGTCGGGCTTCGTCGGCTACCCGCGGGACAAGTACACCACCCTGCCGGAAACCACTGACCGGATCCTCGCGACGGATGTTTCCGCCCGCTGGCGCTACAACCCCGGCACGGACTTCGGCTCCCTCGACTTCAACAAGAGCTACGAGGACGTCAAGGCCCTCCTGCTGGAGGGTTTCACCGAAAAGTACTCCCACGCCCTGCAGCAGACCCTGTTCGACATGGGCACCAAAGTTCTCGAGGCACACAGCGAGATTGACGAGATCAAGTTCTCGATGCCCAACAAGCACCACTTCCTGGTGGACCTCTCGCCGTTTGGCCTCGACAACCCCAACGAGGTGTTCTTCGCCGCCGACCGGCCGTACGGCCTGATCGAGGCGACGGTCCAGCGCGAGGACGCAGCACCGGCCGATGCCGCGTGGTCCGGCATCGCCGGATTCTGCTAAGGAACTTCGGCCCGCCGGCCCAGAAACCCGGCTTGGCTGCCTGTTCCGGGGCCAGCACCCGTGCCGGCCCCGGAACAGGCAGCCGGAAGAGCAAGCAGCACACCATAAGCCACATCTGTTAGCCAGACACCGTTAGCCAGACAAAGACGTCTGCCATGAACCAAGAAAGTCTGCCATGAACATGAAAAAGAAGCCGTCAGCGGTTAAGTCCCGCGCCGGCCGCACACCGTCCGACCGGCCCGAGGACGAACGGCTTCCGATCGGAAGCACCTTCGCCTACGGCCTCCAGCACGTCCTGACGATGTACGGCGGCATCATCGCGCCGCCGCTGATCATCGGCGCGGCCGCCGGAATGCCGTCGCAGGAAATCGGCCTCCTGATTGCGGCCTGCCTCTTTGTGGGCGGCCTGGCCACCATCCTCCAGACCATCGGCATCCCGTTCTTCGGTTCCCGGCTTCCGCTGGTCCAGGGCGTCTCGTTCGCGGGCGTTTCCACGATGGTGGCGATCGTCGACGAAGGCGGCGGAATCCAGTCCGTGTTCGGCTCGGTGATTGCCGCCTCCCTGATCGGCCTGCTCATCACGCCGCTGTTCTCCAAGATCATCCGCTTCTTCCCGCCGGTGGTCACCGGAACGGTCATCACCGTCATCGGGCTGACCCTGATGCCGGTGGCCGCGAACTGGGCCATGGGCGGCAACAAGGCGGCGCCCAACTACGGCTCCATGGCCAACATCGGGCTGGCGGCGGCCACCATGGCGATCGTGCTGCTGCTGAGCAAGGTCGGCAGCGCCACCATCTCGCGGCTGTCCATCCTCCTGGCCATGGTGCTGGGCACGGTCATCGCCTTCATCGCCGGAATGACCGACTTCTCCAAGGTCGGCCAGGGCGACATGGTCGCGTTCCCCACCCCGTTCGCCTTCGGGCCGCCCACGTTCCACGTGGCGGCGATCATCTCGATGCTGATCGTGATCCTGGTGACACTGACGGAGACGTCCGCGGACATCATCGCCGTCGGCGAGATCGTGGGCACCAAGGTGGACTCCAAGCGCATCGGCGACGGGCTGCGGGCGGACATGCTCTCCAGCGCCATCTCGCCGCTGTTCAACTCCTTCACCCAAAGCGCCTTCGCCCAGAACGTGGGACTGGTCGCCATCACGGGCGTCAAGAGCCGCTTCGTGGTCAGCGCCGGCGGCGCCATCCTGGTGATCCTGGGCCTGCTTCCGGTCCTGGGCCGGGTGGTGGCCGCGGTGCCGACCCCGGTGCTGGGCGGCGCCGGCGTCGTGCTGTTCGGCACGGTGGCGGCCAGCGGCATCCGGACCCTGGCCAAGGTGGAGTACAAGAACAACATGAACCTGATCATCGTGGCCGCCTCGATCGGCTTCGGCATGATCCCGATTGCCGCCCCGGCCTTCTACGACCAGTTCCCGTCCTGGTTCGCCACGATCTTCCACTCCGGCATCAGCTCGGCCGCCGTGATGGCCATCCTGCTGAACCTGCTGTTCAACCACTTCAAGGCGGGCAACTCGGAGAACCAGTCGGTGTTTGTGGCCGGCACCGAACGGATCGTGCGGGAACAGGACCTCAAGTGCCTGGCCGACGGCGACCGCTTCGAAGGCGGCAAGCTGATCGACTGCGACGGCAAGGAAGTGGCCGTCGAGTCGGCGTCGAAAACCGAGCACTGACCGACGGCGACACCACCGAAATGGCAAGTGCGGCCCCGTTCCCGGAAGGGAAAGGGGCCGCACTGTGGCCTCGCCGGCTGCGGCGCCGGCTGCTGTACAGCCGGGGTTCAGCTCTTGTTGAGGTCCTGGGAAATCGCCAGGGCCGCCTCACGCAGCAGCGGGACCGCCCGGTCCGCGAAGGACTTGTCCACCCGCGAAACAGGGCCGGAGACCGAAATCGCCGCGGGAGTCGGCGCGTTGGGGATGGCGATAGCGAAGCAGCGGACACCGATCTCCTGCTCCTCCTCGTCGATGGAGTAGCCGCGGTCCCGGATCAGCTTCAGGTCCGCGAACAGGGCCTCGACGTCGCCGATGCTCTTCGGGGTGGGGGTGGGCATGCCCTTCCGGGCGACGATGCCGCGCACCGTCTCGTCGTCGAGCTGGGCCAGGATCGCTTTGCCCATGCCGGTCGCGTGCATGTAGCCGCGGCGGCCCACCTCGGTGATCATCCGCATGGAGTGCAGGGACGGGACCTGGGCCACGTACATGACCATGTCCGAATCGAGCACCGCCATGTTGGCGGTTTCCCCGAGCCGCTCCACGAGCGACTGGAGCTGCGGCCGGGCGAGCGCGCCGAGCTGCTTGTTCGCCGCCTCGCCCAGGCGGATCAGGCGCGGGCCCAGGGCGTAGCGGCGGTTCGGCAGCTGCCGGATGTATCCCAGGGTGACCAGCGTGCGGAGCAGCCGGTGGATCGTGGGCAGCGGCAGGTCGGTGGAGGACGACAGTTCACTGAGGGTGACGTCCCCGCCGGCATCAGTGATCAGCTCCAGAAGTTCGAAAACGCGCTCAACGGACTGCACGCCTCCGGGGGCTTTTTCCGCCATAACTTGGGTCTCCTGAGGGATCGGCTTGCGACAACTTTTATCCACATCGTGAAAAAAGTGCTTAGTAGACCCAAGATACAGCACGTCCGGCGCGCCGTCGAAGCGGCGTCCACGCCGCGTCGCTGCGGCGGCGACACACCGGAAACGCCACCCCGCGGGGCTTGTGTTTCCACAAAGTAGATAATAATATCCATAATACGAAATAAGTGAGAACAGCGAACGCCCGTCCGCGGGCCGACCAGGAGGAAATTCAATGGCGAATCCGAGCCCCGGAAATTCGATCACCCTGCGCGTGGAGGCACCGTCCAGCTTCACGGCCACCAGCGAACTGGCCGCCGCCGTCGGTGCCGCCGGCGCCGCGATCACCGCCTTGGACGTCACCGAGTCCCACCACGAGACCCTCGTCGTCGACGTCACCTGCAACACCACGGATGACGACCACGCCGCCCGCGTCAAGGACGCGCTGAACGCGCTCGACGGCGTCACCGTCCGCAACGTCTCGGACCGCACCTTCCTGATGCACCTCGGCGGCAAGCTCGAGGTCGTCCCGAAGGTCGCGCTGCGCAACCGCGACGATCTCTCCCGGGCCTACACTCCCGGCGTCGCGCGTGTCTGCATGGCCATCGCGGAGAACCCCGAGGCCGCCCGGAACCTGACCATCAAACGCAACACCATCGCCGTCGTCACCGACGGCTCCGCCGTCCTGGGCCTGGGCAACATCGGCCCGGCCGCCGCGCTGCCGGTGATGGAGGGTAAGGCTGCGCTGTTCAAGCAGTTCGCCAACGTCGACGCCTGGCCGGTGTGCCTGGACACGCAGGACACCGAGGAAATCATCAAAATCGTCAAGGCACTCGCCCCGGTCTACGGCGGCGTCAACCTCGAGGACATCGCCGCGCCGCGCTGCTTCGAGATCGAAACCCGGCTCCGCGAGGAACTCGACATCCCGGTCTTCCATGACGACCAGCACGGCACCGCCATCGTCACCCTCGCGGCCCTGACCAACGCCCTGCGCGTGGTGGGCAAGAAGCTCCCCGACGTCCGGATCGTAGTGTCCGGCGTCGGGGCGGCCGGTTCCGCCATCATCCAGCTGCTCAAGGCCCAGGGGGCGCGGAACATCATCGCCGCCGGCCGCGCGGGCGCGATCCACTTCGGCGAACAGTACAGCGACGAGCACCGCACCTGGATTGCCGAGAACACCAACGAACAGGGATTCTCCGGCACCCTGCACGAAGCCCTCAAGGGAGCCGACGTCTTCATCGGCGTCAGCGCACCGCACGTGATCGGCGAAGAGCAGGTGGCATCCATGGCCAGGGACGCTATTGTGTTCGCCATGGCCAACCCCACGCCGGAAATCGATCCGGTCATCGCGTCGCGGCACGCCGCCGTGGTGGCGACCGGCCGCAGCGATTTCCCCAACCAGATCAACAACGTCCTGGCCTTCCCCGGGTTCTTCCGCGGTCTGCTGGACGCGGGTGCAGCGGACATCACCCCCGAGATGCTCGTGGCCGCCGCAAGGGCGATCGCGAACCGGGTGGCTGACGATGAGCTCAATGCCAGCTACATCATTCCCAGCGTCTTCGACCCCCATGTGGCCGCCGACGTCGCCGCCGCCGTTGCCGCGGCGGCCCATGCGGCGGCCCCCGCCGCCGCGCACGCCCACGCCTGAACCGCATTTGCAGCCCTGATTCACCGAACAGGAAGGACCACAATGGCTCTCACCATTTCAGCCCACCGCCCCGTTGACCGTGCGGAGGAGATCCTCACGCCCGAGGCCCTGGCCTTCATCGAGGAACTGCACCAGCGCTTTGCCGCCACCCGCGGGGATCTGCTCAAGGCCCGCGCCGTCAAACGCGAGGAGGTGGCCCGCACCGGCCGGCTCGACTTCCTGCCGGAGACCCGCGACGTCCGCGAGGGCGACTGGACCGTTGCGCCCGCCCCGGCAGCCCTGCAGGACCGCCGCGTGGAAATGACCGGCCCGGCCGCGCCGGCCAAGATGGCCATCAACGCCCTGAACTCCGGCGCCAAGGTCTGGCTCGCCGACCTTGAGGACGCCAGCACGCCCACCTGGTCCAACGTGATCGAATCGATCCTGAACCTCCGCGACGCGGCGGCGGGCACCCTGGCCTACACCTCCCCGGAAGGGAAGGAGTACAAGCTGCGGACCGACGGTCCGCTGGCCGTCGTCGTGGCGCGCCCGCGCGGCTGGCACATGAGCGAGCGCCACCTGCTGATCGGCGGCGAGCACACCGTGGGCGCCCTGGTGGACTTCGGCCTGCACTTCTTCCACACCGCCAAGCAGCTGCTGGAGAACGGCCAGGGACCCTACTACTACCTGCCCAAAATGGAGAGCCATCTCGAGGCCCGCCTCTGGAACGAGATCTTCGTCTTCGCGCAGGACTACCTCGGGATCCCGCAGGGCACCATCCGCGCCACCGTCCTGATCGAGACCATCCCGGCGGCCTTCGAGATGGACGAGATCCTCTACGAACTCCGCGACCACGCCTCCGGCCTGAACGCCGGGCGCTGGGACTACCTGTTCAGCATCATCAAGTACTTCCGCGACGCCGGCCCGCGCTTTGTGCTCCCGGACCGCGCCACCGTGGCCATGACCGCGCCGTTCATGCGCGCCTACACCGAGCTGCTGGTCAAGACCTGCCACCACCGCGGCGCCTTCGCGATGGGCGGCATGGCGGCCGTGATCCCCAACCGCCGCGAGCCCGACGTGACGGCCCAGGCATTCGAGAAGGTCCGGGCGGACAAGACCCGCGAGGCGAACGACGGCTTTGACGGATCCTGGGTGGCCCACCCGGACCTGGTCCCGGTCTGCCGCGACGTCTTCGACGCCGTCCTCGGCGAACGGCCGAACCAGCTGGACAAGCAGCGCCCGGAAGTTTCCGTCACCGCGGACCAGCTGCTGGACATCGCCTCCGCGGACGGCACGGTCACCGAGGCGGGCCTGCGCCTGAACCTCTACGTCGCCGTCGCCTACACCGCGGTCTGGATCTCGGGCAACGGCGCCGTCGCCATCCACAACCTGATGGAGGACGCCGCGACGGCGGAAATCTCCCGCTCGCAGGTCTGGCAGCAGATCCGCAACCAGGTGGTCCTCGCCGACACCGGCCGGACCGTAACCCGCGAGCTGGTGGCCGGAATCCTGGCCGAGGAGACCGAGAAGCTCCGCGGCGAGGTGGGCGAGGACGCCTTCGCGAAGCACTACCTGCCCGCGAGCAAGCTCATCGGCGACATCTGCCTCTCCGAGGACTACACGGACTTCCTCACCACCCCGGCCTACGAACTGGTGGGCTGAGCCATGGCTGCGACTCCATCCGGGCCTCCCTCCGGGCCGCGCTCTGTGACTCCCTCCGTGACTCCCTCCGGGGCACTCTCCGGCTCCGATCTGGGCCGGATCGATGCCCTGCTGGCGGCGACGGATGAGCTGCTGGAACGGAACTACCCGGGCGACGACGGCACCCGCCAGCCGGTCCACACCGTCTACATCCCGGCCGACCGCTTCACCCCCGGGTTCGCGGCCGGCTGGGGCGCCCAGGCGCTGGCCGCGGCCGAAGCCCACGGCGGGCTGGAACGGCTCGGAACCCTGCTCGGCCAGGACCCCGAACTGGCCGCCGCCGTCGCAGCCCGGGTGGCCGCGAAGCTCGGCAGCGAACCGATCGAGGACCTCCGGCTGGACTTCGAGGACGGCTACGGGGACCGCGGTGACGACGCCGAGGACGCCGACGCCGTCGCTGCCGCCGCCGCCGTGGCCGCCGCGGTGGCGGACGGCACCGCCCCGCCGTTCATCGGGATCCGGTTCAAATGCTTCGAGGCGCCCACCCGCGCCCGCGGGCTGCGCACCCTGGACCTGTTCGTGTCCGGCCTGGCCGCCGCCGGCGAGCTCCCGGACGGGCTCATCCTCACCCTGCCCAAGGTCACCACCGTGGCCCAGGTGCAGGCCATGGACTATGCCGTGTCCCGGCTGGAGGAAGCCCACTCGCTGCCCGCCGGCCGGTTGCGGTTCGAGGTCCAGGTGGAAACGCCGCAGCTGATCCTGGGCCCGGACGGCACCTCCCCCGTGGCGCAGCTGCCGCACGCCGTCCCCGGCCGGATCAGCGCCCTGCACTACGGCACGTACGACTATTCAGCCTCGCTGCAGATCTCCGCGGAATACCAGTCGATGGAACACCCGGTGGCGGACTTCGCCAAAGAGGTCATGCAGCTGGCCGTCGCCGGAACCGGCATCCGGCTCTCCGACGGATCCACCAACGTCATTCCGGTCGGCGACGGGGTGCAGGACGCCTGGCGGCTCCACGGCCGGCTGGTCCGCCGCTCGCTGGAACGCGGCTACTACCAGGGCTGGGACCTCCACCCCGCCCAGCTGCCGAGCCGCTTCGCCGCCACCTACGCGTTCTACCGGCAGGGCCTGCCCGCCGCCGCCGCGCGGCTCCGCAACTATGTGGAGCGCACCGAGGGCGGCGTCATGGACGAACCCGCCACTGCCAGGGCCCTCGCGGCCTTCGTGCTGCGCGGCATCCAGTGCGGTGCCGCCGGCGCCGAGGAAGTCCGCGGGCTGACGGGCCTGGGACTGCCCCAGCTGACCGTCCTGGCCCACCCCCGGCTGGCACAGCCGGCAGCCGCCCCCAACCACTGACCCCCGTCACTGACCCTTACGCAAGGAGTGCACCCATGAGCAACTACTTTTCCCCCGAAGGCGGCCTGCCGCCGCAAACCCAGCTCCTCACCGACCGCGCCGTGGTCAAAGAGGCCTACACGGTCATCCCCAAAGGGGTGCTGCGCGACATCGTCACGTCCAACCTCCCCGGCTGGACCAAGACCCGCGCCTGGATCATCGCCCGGCCCATCGCCGGCTTCGCCACCACGTTCTCGCAGCTGATCGTGGAAGTGGCACCGGGCGGCGGCAGCGACAAGCCCGAGGCGGAAGCCGGCGTCGAAGGCGTCATCTTCCTCACCAAGGGCGAACTGACGCTGACGCTCGACGGCGAGATCCACCACCTGGAGACCGGCGGCTACGCCTATCTCGCCGCGGGTTCGGACTGGAAGGTCTCCAACGACGGCGCCGCGGACGCTGCCAGTTTCCAGTGGATCCGCAAGGCCTATGAGCCGCTGGCCGGCTACACCGCGAAGTCCTTCGTGACCCGCGACCAGGATGTCGAGCCGCGGCCCATGCCGGGCACGAACGGCGCCTGGGCGACCACGCGTTTCGTGGATCCGGACGATCTGGCCCACGACATGCACGTCAACATCGTCACGTTCCAGCCCGGCGGCTCCATCCCGTTCGCCGAAACCCATGTGATGGAACACGGCCTCTTTGTCCTCGAGGGCAAAGCCGTCTACCGGCTCAACGACGACTGGGTGGAGGTCGAGGCCGGCGACTTCATGTGGCTCCGCGCCTTCTGCCCGCAGGCCTGCTACGCCGGCGGGCCGGGCCCGTTCCGCTACCTGCTGTACAAGGACGTCAACCGGCAGATCCGCCTTACCTAGGCCGGCCGCAACACCGGGCCCGCCCCGCCTGACGGGGCGGGCCCGTTCTCTTTGCGCCCCCGGCGCCTCCGTGGCGGCCTGTGGGGCTTGGCGGCGCTTGCTAGCCTGAGCCTGTGAAGTACGAATCCCTGTGGATAGGAATGCTCCTGGGCGCTGCCCTGGGCTTCGCCATCGGCGTGGCCACCGTCGACAAGCCGTTCACGGGCCTGCTGATCGGCGTGGCCGTCGGCGCGCTGGTGGGCCTGGCCTCCCGGAAAGACCCCACGAAGGGGTAGCAAAACCCCCGCCCTGCCCGCCAGGAATCCGCCGGGCCCTGATGCCCGGCCCCCGAGGCACGCCCTCAGGCTGCGCCCGGAAACTGCGCCCGCAGACGACCCGGTCCGCCTGAGGATCCGGCAGCTGGGCCCCTCTTCCCTTTACCCCTTGACGCACCCGCCCCACTTTCCCTACACTTTTCATAAAGCAGAATCTTTATTCCACAAAGTGGAAGTTGAGAGTGGCAAGGAAGCCACTCCTCCAGCTTCCGCCCGCACCGGAAAGAACACACCATGACGTACACCGTGAACTGCTCCATCCTGCTGACCGAACTGCCCCTCCTCGAGCGGCCCGCCGCGGCCAAGGCCGCCGGCTTCGACGCCGTCGAGTTCTGGTGGCCCTTCGCGGCGTCGGTGCCCGCCGATGCCGAGGTCACCCGCTTCGAGCGGGCCATCACCGACGCCGGGGTCCAGCTCACCGGCCTCAACTTCAACGCCGGCGACATGCCGGGCGGCGACCGCGGCCTCGTGTCCTGGGTCGGCCGCAGCTCCGAGTTCAAGGACAACATCGATGTGGTCTCCGGCATCGGCGGACGGCTCGGCTGCACGTCCTTCAACGCCCTCTACGGCAACCGGCAGGACGGGCACACCCCGGAAGCCCAGGACGAACTGGCGGTCGAGAACCTCGCGGCCGCGGCCGCTGGCGTGGCGCGGATCGGCGGCACGGTGCTGCTCGAACCGGTCAGCGGCGCCCCCCGGTACCCGCTCCTCACCGCAGACGACGCCCTCCGGGTCATCGCCCGCGTGGAGCAGGAAACCGGTGCGGGGAACATCAGTCTCCTCGCCGATTTCTACCACCTCTCGGTCAACGGGGACGACGTCGCCGCCGTCATCGAAAAACACGCCAAAGACTTCGGCCACATCCAGATCGCCGACAACCCCGGCCGCGGGGCTCCCGGAACCGGTGAGCTTCCCCTCGGCGAATGGATCGCCCGCAGCCGCCAACTCGGCTACGAGGGCTACATCGGCCTCGAGTACAAGGAACCGGCGGAAACCGCCTTCGCCTGGGCCATCCGCCAGCGCGTCGCCCGGTAGTCCCCACCCGCACCCCGCACCCGCCGCGGCACAACAGCACACCCGCGCTAAAAAGACTTCAGTAAAGGAACCATCATGAGCAACGTTGCAGTCATCGGACTCGGAATCATGGGCCTGCCCATGGCCATCAACCTGGTCAAGGCCGGCCACACCGTCACCGGCTTCAACCGCAGCCAGGACAAGATCGACAAGCTGGCCTCCGAAGGCGGCCGCGGCGCCGCCAGCATCGCCGACGCGGTCAAGGACGCCGACGTCGTTCTCACCATGGTGCCGGACTCCCCCGACGTCGAGGGTGTCGTCAGCGGCCCCGACGGGGTGTTCGCCCACGCCAGGCCGGGCACCCTGTGGATCGATGCCAGCAGCATCCGCCCGGACGTCGCCAAGCGCCTCGCCGACGACGCGAAGGCTGCCGGCCTCCGCGCCCTGGACGCCCCGGTGTCCGGCGGCGAGCAGGGCGCCATCGACGCCGCGCTGTCCATCATGGTGGGCGGCGAAGCGGCGGATTTCGAGGCCGCCCAGGATGTCCTCACCGCGGTGGGCAAAACCATCGTCCACGTCGGCCCGTCCGGCTCCGGCCAGACCGTCAAGGCAGCCAACCAGCTGATCGTCGCCGTCAACATCGAGGTCCTGGCCGAGGCCATCGCCTTCCTCGAGGCCTACGGCGTCGACACGGACGCGGCCCTCAAGGTCCTCGGCGGGGGCCTGGCCGGCTCCAAGGTCCTGGACCAGAAGGGCCAGAAGATGCTCGACCGCAACTTCGACCCCGGCTTCCGCCTGGCCCTGCACCACAAGGACCTGGGCATCGTCACCTCGGCCGCCCGAGAAGCCAACGTCGCCGTCCCCCTGGGCGCCGTCGTCGCGCAGCTCGTCGCGGCCAGCGTCAACCAGGGCGACGGCGGACTGGACCACTCCGGACTCTTCAAGCAGGTCCTGCAGCTCAGCGGCCGCCACTAGCCCGGCCGCAGCCCGGCCGCCCTTCCGGGGGCACTTCGACACGGACACGCCGGCCGCCGTCGTTAATTACGACGCCGACTCCCTGCCCCACAAAAAAAGATGCCCGCGACGGTTCGCCGGGACTTCCTTCAGCACACCCAAAAACAGACTTCCAAGGAGTACACCATGACTAAGATGCGCACCGTAGACGCTGCCGTCGCCATCCTGGAAAAGGAGGGCGCCACCGAGGCGTTCGGCCTGCCGGGCGCGGCCATCAACCCGTTCTACTCCGCCATGCGGAACCACGGCGGGATCCGCCACACCCTGGCCCGCCACGTAGAAGGCGCCAGCCACATGGCCGACGGTTACAGCCGGGCCAAGGACGGCAACATCGGCATCTGCATCGGCACCTCCGGGCCCGCCGGCACGGACATGATCACCGGGCTGTACGCCGCCTGGGCCGATTCCATCCCCATGCTCTGCATCACCGGCCAGGCCCCGGTGGCCAAACTGCACAAGGAGGACTTCCAGGCCGTGGACATCGAGTCCATCGCCAAGCCGGTCACCAAGATGGCCATGACCGTCCGGGAACCGGGCCAGGTGCCGGGTGCATTCCAGAAGGCCTTCCAGCTCATGCGCTCCGGCCGCCCGGGTCCGGTGCTGCTGGACCTGCCCATTGACGTGCAGCTGGCCGAGATCGAATTCGACATCGACGCCTACGAACCCCTGGCCGTTGAGAAGCCGCGGGCCAGCCGCCGGCAGCTGGAAAAGGCACTGGACATGCTCACGGCGGCGCAGCACCCGCTGATCGTGGCTGGCGGCGGCATCATCAACGCCGGCGCGTCCGCGGAACTGGTGGAGCTGGCCGAACTGCTCGGCGTTCCGGTCATCCCCACCCTGATGGGCTGGGGCGCGATCGCCGACGACCACCCGCTGATGGCCGGGATGGTGGGCCTGCAGACCTCGCACCGCTACGGCAACGAGACCATGCTGGCGTCCGACTTCGTCATCGGCATCGGCAACCGCTGGGCCAACCGCCACACCGGCGGACTGGACACCTACACGTCCGGACGGACGTTCGTGCACATCGACATCGAGCCCACCCAGATCGGCCGCGTGTTCTCCCCGGACCTGGGCATCGCCTCCGACGCCGGCGCGGCCATCACGGGCCTGATCGGGCTGGCCCGCGAACGCAAGGCTGCGGGCACCCTGCCGGACTATTCCGGCTGGGCCGCCGAATGCGCGGAGCGCAAGGCCACCCTGCACCGCAAGACGCACTTCGAGAACATCCCCATCAAGCCGCAGCGCGTCTACGAGGAGATGAACAAGGCGTTCGGCAAGGACACCACCTACGTGTCCACGATCGGCCTGTCCCAGATCGCCGGCGCCCAGATGCTGCACGTGTTCGGACCGCGCAGGTGGATCAACGCCGGGCAGGCCGGCCCGCTGGGCTGGACCGCCCCGGCCGCCCTCGGCGTGGTGCGCGCCAAGCCGGAGGAGACCGTCGTCGCCCTGTCCGGTGACTACGATTTTCAGTTCATGATCGAGGAGCTGGCCGTCGGCGCGCAGTTCAACCTCCCCTACATCCACGTGGTGGTCAACAACTCCTACCTGGGCCTGATCCGCCAGTCCCAGCGCGGGTTCAACATGGAGCAGAACGTGTCCCTGGCGTTCGAGAACATCAACTCCACGGATCTCTCGGCGACCGCCAGCGGCTACGGCGTGGACCACGTCAAGGTGGCCGAGGGCCTGGGCTGCAAGGCCATCCGGGTGGAGGACCCCAGCGACCTGGCGTCCGCCTTCGAGAAGGCCCAGGCCCTGATGGGCGAGTTCCGGGTTCCCGTGGTGGTTGAAGTGATCCTGGAGAAGCTCACCAACATCTCCATGGGCACCGAAATCAACGCGGTGAACGAGTTCGAAGCGCTGGCCGAAACCCGCGCGGACGCCCCCACCGCCATCCTGGCCCTGCAGGCGTAAGACATGCGCGTTGTCATAGCTCCGGATAAGTTCAAGGGCTCGCTCTCCGCCCCGGACGTCGCCCGGCACCTGGCGGCGGGACTGCAGGCGGCCACCGGTTCCAACCTGGACATCCTCCTGATTCCGGTGGCCGACGGCGGCGAAGGCACCCTGGACGCCGCCGTCGGCTCCGGTTTCTCCCGCCGCAGCGCCGTCGTGACCGGACCCACCGGGGAACCGCTGACCGCCGACTTCGCGGTCCGCGGCCGGGAGGCGGTCATCGAGATGGCGGCCGCGTCCGGGCTCGCGGTCCTGCCCGGCGGCGGCCCGGACTCGGCCAGCGCCACCGGCGCCACGAGCCTGGGCACCGGAGAGCTGGTCCGCGCGGCCCTGGATGCCGGCTGCCGGCAGATCATCCTCGGCGTGGGCGGCAGCGCTAACACCGACGGCGGCGCCGGCCTCCTGCAGGGCCTCGGCGCCCGCTTCCTCGACGGCGCGGACAGCGAGCTGCCGCCCGGCGGCGCCGCACTCGCCCGGCTGGACCGGATCGACTTCACCGGCTTCGACCCTCGGCTGGACGAGACTCGCTTTGTGCTCGCCAGCGACGTCGACAACCCGCTGCTCGGCGCCGAGGGTGCCGCGGCGGTCTTCGGACCGCAGAAGGGCGCCAGCCCGGCGGACGTGGCCGCACTCGACGCCGCGCTGGCGCATTTCGTGGAGGTGCTGGCGCGGGAGCTCGGGCCGCGGGCGGTCAAGGCCGCGCAGGCCCCGGGCGCCGGGGCGGCCGGCGGGGTGGGCTACGCCGCGATCGCGGCCCTGGCGGCCACGCGCCGGCCGGGCATCGACGTCGTCCTCGAGTTCACTGAGCTGGAGGCGCGCCTGGCCGGTGCCGATCTGGTGATCACCGGCGAAGGCAGCCTGGACGAACAAAGCCTGCTGGGCAAAACCCCGCTGGGGGTTGCGCGGGCGGCGGCGCGCGCCGGCATTCCGGTCATCGCCGTCTGCGGACGCACCACGCTGGGCCCGGAGCAGCTCACGGCTTCCGGGCTCCGCCAGGTCCATGCTTTGACGGAGCTCGAAAGCAATGTAGACACATGTATAACGGAGGCGGCAGCGCTGCTGGAACGCCTCGGACGGAACATCGGCCTGCAGCTGGCGGCGCCGGCCGCCGGCCAAACGGCCACGAGCAAGGAGAGCCTGAATGTCTGAAGAAACCTTCGACCTCGTCATCCGGGGCCAGCGCGTCCTGACGACGGCGGGCATCGCGCCGCGCGAAGTGGGCGTGCGCGGCGGCAAGATCGTGGCGATCGAGCCGCTCGGCAACGGGCTGTCCGGTACGGCCGTCATTGAGCTCGCGGAGGACGAAACCCTGCTGCCGGGCCTCGTGGACACGCACGTCCACGTCAACGAGCCGGGCCGCACCGAGTGGGAGGGCTTTGCCTCCGCCACCCGGGCCGCGGCGGCTGGCGGCGTGACCACCATCATCGACATGCCGCTCAACAGCATCCCGCCCACCACCACGGTGGACGGCCTCAAACTCAAGCGCGAGGTGGCCGAGGACCAGGCGTTCGTCGACGTCGGATTCTGGGGCGGCGCGGTTCCCGGCAACAAAGCGGACCTCCGGCCGCTGCACGACGAGGGCGTCTTCGGCTTCAAGTGCTTCCTGCTGCACTCCGGCGTGGACGAGTTCCCCCACCTGGACGCCGAGGAGCTGGAAGAGGACCTGGCCGAGCTCAAGTCCTTCGACTCCCTCATGATCGTCCATGCCGAGGACTCCCACGCGATCGACCGTGCACCGCACCCGGGCGGCGACCAGTACGCGACGTTCCTCGCGTCCCGGCCCCGCGGCGCGGAGAACAAGGCCATCGCCGAGGTGATTGAACGCGCCCGCTGGACCGGCGCCCGCGCCCACATCCTGCACCTGTCCTCCTCCGATGCCCTCCCGATGATTGCCAGCGCCAAGCGCGACGGCGTCCACCTCACGGTGGAGACCTGCCCGCACTACCTCACCCTGATGGCCGAGGAAATCCCCAACGGGGCCACCGCGTACAAGTGCTGCCCGCCGATCCGCGAGGCCTCGAACCGGGAACTGCTCTGGAAAGGCCTGCAGGACGGCACCATCGACTGCATCGTCTCCGACCACTCCCCCAGCACGCTGGACCTCAAGGACCTGGAAAACGGCGACTTCGCCGTGGCCTGGGGCGGGGTTTCCTCGCTGCAGCTGGGCCTGTCGCTGATCTGGACCGAGGCCCGGCACCGCGGCATCCCGCTGGAACAGGTGGTGTCCTGGATGGCCCGGAAGCCCGCCGAACTGGCGAGGCTGAACACCAAGGGCCAGCTGGCCCTGGGGTACGACGCCGATTTCTCCATCTTCGCGCCCGACGAGGCCTTCGTAGTGGACGTCTCGAAGCTCAAGCACAAGAACCCCATCACCCCGTACGACGGCAAGGCACTGTCCGGAGTGGTCCGCAGGACCTTCCTGCGCGGCCATGAAATCGACGGCCGCACCCCCAGCGGACAGCTGCTGCGCCGCGGCGGAGTCTGACGGTTTCCATGGCAACCGAAGCCCATTCCCCACGAGGCATATATACGCGCCGGGAGCAGGGTCCGGCGTCCGGCCCGCGGCTGCTGGCGCACGGCCTGGCCGTCTGGGTGACACCGGGCGAGGGCCGGGATCTCGATGACGCCGGAATGGCGCGGGCCGCGCAACTGCTGCTGGCGCACGCCCTGAAGATTGCCCCGGGGGCGGACGTCCAGGTCTGGCCCGTCCCCGGGGCTGCTACCACCGCCGACGGCGGGACCCCGGTGCCGGCGCCGTCCGTGCCGTCGCCGTCCGCTGCGGAGGACTCCCCGCAGGAGGACGACGGCGGCGCCGCCCACGTGACGCCGATGCGCGGGCCCGGCAGCCTGGTGTCCGTGGACCTTGCCGCGAGCGAGGTGCGGCTGGACGGGCAGCGGGTGCCGCTGACCGGCGTCGAGTTCAAGCTGCTGCGGTACCTGGTGGAGAACTGCTCGCACACCGTGAGCCGGGAAGAGCTGCGGCTGTTCCTCGAATCGTTCGATTCCCCCGCGGCGGCGTCCCGGTCCATCGATGTGTACGTGGGCCGGGTGCGGCGCAAGCTGCGGGGCGGACGGCACGCGATCGCCACGGTCCGCGGCGGCGGCTACCGGTTTATGCCCGGACCCCACACCAAGGTGCGCGGGCCGGCGGAATACAGCATCTGAACCCGTGGTTGTGCATCGGCAGACCGCTTTTTGTCCGCAGACCTCCGCGGACGAACCCCTCACAGACCCCGAAGGAACCCCCATGAGCCCCCAGCTGACCATCAAACTCCAGCCCGGAACCCCCGCCCCGGACTTCACGCTGCCGGACGCCGCGGGAGAGAAGGTCGCGCTGGCCGACTACCGCGGCAAGAACGTGATCGTGTACTTCTACCCGAAGGCCGCCACCCCGGGCTGCACCACCGAGGCCTGCGATTTCCGCGACAACCTGGCGTCCCTGCAGGGCTCCGGCTATGAAGTGCTGGGCATCTCCCCCGACGCACCCGAGGAACTGGCGCACTTCACCGGCGACTTCGCCCTGACCTTCCCGCTGCTCGCCGACGAGGACCACGCCGTGGCCCTGGCGTACGGCGCCTGGGGCGAGAAGCTGGTCAACGGCGAGGTCACCGAAGGGATCGTCCGCTCCACCGTGGTGCTCGACCCCGAGGGCAACGTGACGCTGGCGCAGTACCAGGTCAAGGCCCAGGGCCACGTCGCGGCACTGAAGGAAGAGCTCGGCATCTAGGATTGCGCGGCGCTTTCGGACGCGCGCACCCCGGATCCGCGCCGCGCCCGTCCAAAAGCGCCGCGGAAACCGGCTAGGGCCGCGTCCCCGCCACGATCGTGGCCGAGGAGCGGAGCCGGATGGCGCCGTCGTGCTCGTAGCGGCCCAGCAGCTGGAAGACGTCAGAGCGGATCAGCTCCCGGGATTCCGCGTCCGACCTGGCCAGGCCCATCGCCACGGTGGTCGCGATGTCGGTCATGAACTCCCAGTAGCGTTCCGGCGATTCGTGCACCAGATCCGTACTGACTTTCCGTTCGCTGACGTCGACTAGGCCGGCCTCGCGGAACATGCGGGACATCAGGCCTGCCGCGGAATACCGGAACAACCCCGGTATCCCAGGCGGCGGCGGCGGGAGTTCCGTGTGACGGGCCAGCGTGCCCAGGATCAAACTGGCCCACGGGTTCTCCGCGGCACGGCCCCACACTGCAGCCGTTATCCGCGCCCCGGGCCTGGCCGTCCGGACCATCTCCCGGAGCGCGGGCGAGATCGAGGGAAAGAACATGAACCCGAAGCGGCACAGCACCGCGTCGAAGGATTCGTCTTCCAGCGGCAGGGCGGCGGCATCGCAGACCTCGAAGCGCACGTTGTGAAGGCCCCTGGCCGTCGCCTTCAGCTCGGCGACCTTGAGCATGCCGGGTGAAATGTCGGTCAAAACCACCTGGCCGTCCGGCACCAGCGCCGCCGCCGTAAGCCCCGGCTCCCCCGTCCCTGACGCAACGTCCAGCACCGAGGCACCCGGATGCAGCCGCGCCTCCTCAATCAGGGCGTCGCCGAACGGGCCGTGCCAGCCGAGAAGTTCGGCGTCCCATTTCTGCCAGCCCGCCGCGAATTGGTCCCAGATGGTGCGCTGCTGGTCACGGATGCTGTCCGCTGTGACTGACATGGTGCGACTCCTTACGCCCGGACCGCACCCTCCCCCACCCCCTAGTGTGCCCCCGCCGCCCCGGCCGGAGCAATGGCTGGCGGGGCAGTAGGCTTAACGGCATGTCTACCCCCGAAAACCCCGGCACCGCAGGCGAGCAGCACCTCCCCGAACGGCGCGAAGTCACCGTCCGCCGGGCGCCGAAGTACGTGCCGTTCCTGGTCCTGGGCGGGCTCCTGGGCTTCGGCGTGGCCGCCTTCCTCGCCTACGGACTCCCGGGCGATGAAGCCTACGACGCCGGCGCCGTCTTCGGATTCTTTATGGTCCTGTGCGGCGCGGGCGGCGTCATCCTCGGCGGCGCCGCGGCGCTCATCCTGGACCGCCTGAGCGTCCGCAGGGCCAAGCGCGCCGTCGTCGAATCCGTCCCCGATTCCGTGCCCGATACCGGGGACCAGCCGGGGGCCTGACCGGCCGGAGGCCAACCCCAGCAGGTCATAAACCGGTCGCCGGGAAAGACCCACCGCACAACGTGAGATAATCGACCAGTGGCACGCGGCGATGGAAAACTTTCTCATGATCTCCTCCCTGGCGAAAAAGGCCCTCAGGACGCATGCGGCGTCTTTGGGGTCTGGGCTCCCGGCGAAGAGGTTGCAAAACTCACCTATTACGGGCTGTATGCACTACAGCACCGCGGTCAGGAGTCGGCTGGCATAGCAACCAGCGACGGCAAGCGGATCAACGTCTACAAGGACATGGGCCTCGTTTCCCAGGTCTTCGACGAGACCACGCTGAACACCCTGACCGGGCACCTGGCCGTCGGCCACTGCCGTTACTCCACCACCGGTGCCAGCCACTGGGCCAATGCGCAGCCCACCCTGGGCGCCACCGCCACGGGCACCGTGGCCCTGGCCCACAACGGCAACCTCACGAACACCGCCGAGCTCAAGGCCCTGATCGAGGGCCGCAACGGCGGCCAGCTCAGCGGCGAAATGAAGCAGGGCAACACCTCGGACACGGCCCTGGTCACCGCGCTCCTGGAGGGCGAAGAGGGCAAGTCGCTCGAACAGACCGCCATGGAGCTGCTGCCCAAGATCAAGGGCGGCTTCTGCTTTGTCTTCATGGACGAAGGCACCCTCTACGCGGCCCGGGACACGTACGGCGTCCGCCCGCTCTGCCTGGGCCGGCTGGAGCGCGGCTGGGTGGTCGCCTCCGAGCAGTCCGCCCTCGCCACCGTCGGCGCCAGCTTCATCCGCGAAATCGAGCCCGGCGAGTTCATCGCGATCGACGAGGACGGCGTCCGCTCGCAGCGCTTCGCCGAGGCGACGCCGGCCGGCTGCGTCTTCGAATACGTCTACCTCGCCCGCCCGGACGCCTCCATCGCAGGCCGGTCGGTGTACGAGTCCCGCGTGGAAATGGGCCGCCAGCTGGCCCGCGAGAACACGCAGGAAGCCGACATCGTCATCCCGGTGCCGGAATCCGGCACGCCCGCCGCCGTCGGCTACGCCGAGGAATCCGGCATCCCGTTCGCGCACGGCTTCGTCAAGAACTCCTACGTCGGCCGCACCTTCATCCAGCCCTCGCAGACGCTGCGCCAGCTGGGCATCCGGCTCAAGCTCAATGCGCTGGAATCCGTGATCCGCGGCAAGCGCGTTGTGGTGGTGGATGACTCGATTGTCCGCGGCAACACGCAGCGCGCGATCGTCCGGATGCTCCGCGAGGCCGGCGCCGCCAGCGTCCACATCAAGATTTCCTCCCCGCCGGTGAAGTGGCCGTGCTTCTACGGCATCGACTTCGCCTCCCGGGCGGAGCTGATCGCCAACGGCGCCACCGTCGAGGAGATCACCCAGGCCATCGGCGCCGACTCCCTGGCCTACATCTCGGAAGACGGCATGATCGGCGCCACGCAGCAGCCGCGCGAACGCCTGTGCACCGCCTGCTTCACCGGCAACTACCCGATCGAACTCCCGGGCGCCGACAAGCTGGGCAAGAACCTGCTCGAACGCACCGACCTCGGCGGCCTCCCCGCTGCTGCCGGAGACGCCGCCCTCGGCGCCGCCGCGTCGGAAACCGCCGCCGAAGCGGCCGCCGGGATCAGCGCCGACGAGGATCCGGCCGAGAAGTCCGGAGCCACCGGCTGCGACCCGGGCCCGGACGCCGAATTCGAAGAACTGCTCACCGATGCCGATCGCATTGATCGAACCATTGCTGCCGACAAGAAAGAGCCCGTATGACTTCCGCCTCCCCGGCCGCTGACATGAACGCCGCCCAGAACGCCGTCGGCATCACCTACGCCTCCGCCGGCGTCGACGTCGAAGCGGGCGACCGCGCCGTCGAACTGATGAAGGGCGCCATCAAGGCGACCCACAACGCCTCGGTGATCGGCGGCGTCGGCGGCTTCGCCGGCCTGTACGACGTTTCCCGGCTGCTGACCTACAAGCGCCCGCTGCTGGCCACCTCCACCGACGGCGTCGGCACCAAGGTCGCCATCGCCCAGGCCATGGACATCCACGACACCATCGGCTTCGACCTCGTCGGCATGGTGGTCGATGACATCGTCGTGGTGGGCGCCGAGCCGCTGTACATGACCGACTACATCGCCTGCGGCAAGGTGGTCCCGGAGCGCATCGCGGACATCGTCCGCGGCATCGCGGCCGCCTGCTCCGTCGCCGGCACCGCCCTGGTGGGCGGCGAAACCGCCGAGCACCCGGGCCTGCTGGGCGAGCACGAGTACGACGTCGCCGGTGCCGCCACCGGTGTGGTCGAAGCCGCCGACCTGCTGGGCCCGGACCGCGTCCGCGCCGGCGACGTCGTGATCGGCATGGCCTCCTCCGGGCTGCACTCCAACGGCTACTCCCTGGTCCGCCGCGTCATCAACCACGCCGGCTGGGCCTTGGACCGCCACGTCTCCGAATTCAGCCGCACCCTCGGCGAGGAACTCCTGGAACCGACCCGCGTCTACGCCGCCGACTGCCTGGACCTGGCCCGCGCCTTCCCGGTGAACGGCTCCGCCGCCGGCCAGGCCGTGCACGGCTTCAGCCACGTCACCGGCGGCGGCCTCGCCGCCAACCTGGCCCGTGTCCTGCCGCAGGGCCTGCTGGCCACCGTGGACCGCGGCACCTGGCAGCTTCCGGCCATATTCCGGCTGGTCGCCGAGCTGGGCAACGTCCCGCTGGCCGACCTGGAGCGCACCCTGAACCTGGGCGTGGGCATGGTGGCGATCGTCTCCCCCGAGGCCGCCGACGCCGCCGTGAACCGGCTCAACGAACGCGGGCTGCCGGCCTGGGTCATGGGCACCGTAGAGGAAAACTCGGACTCGATCGTCAAGACCGGACCGGATTACGTCCAGGGCGCCAAGGGCGTCGACGGCGGCGCCGTCCGGCTGGTCAACACCTACGCCTAACCCCCCAACTAAGCCCCACCTAAACCCCCACCTAAACCCCCATCGAGTGCTCCACAACCGCCGTTTAGCAGGTCCAAAACGGCAGTTGTGGAGCACTCGATCTGGTTTAAGGCGGGTCAGACCTCCAGCACGCTGAACACGCCGCCCTGCGGGTCCTCGAGGGTGGCGATGGTGCCGGCTTCCTCGTCCTCGTCCGGGGCGATCAGGACGGTGCCGCCGGCAGCCTCGGCCGCCGCAACTGCCTCCGCGACGCTGGAGACCCCGAAGTACACCTGCCACCCCGGCTCGAGCGTGCCCTCGGCATCCGCAGGGACCGCGGCGATGCCGGCCACCTCCGCGCCGTTGACCACCAGCGTGCTGTACTTGCCGCCGTCGTCCTGCGGGTACTCCGTCACGTCCTGGCCGAACAGCTGCTGGAAGAAGCCGACGGCGGACTGCGGCTCGGGCGTCAACAGTTCGGCCCAGGCCAGGGCGCCGGGCTCTCCGCTGCGGACGGTGCCGAAGTGGCTGCCAGCCTGCCAGGCGCCGGTGGTGCCGCCGCCGGGCGGGGCGAAGAAAACCATGACGCCGGTGCCGCCCACCTCCTCGGGGCCAAACTCCAGGGTTCCGCCGGCGTGGACCAGACCGTTGGCGAGCTCCCGGGCGTCGGAGGAGGCGAAGTAGACGTTCCACTGGGCGGGCGCCCCGGCGGCCTGCTGCTGTGGATTCTGCGGTGCGATCACGGTGACCAGGTCCTCGCCCAGGAATGCCTGGGCGTAGCTGCGCCCGTCCGGGGTGGGCAGGTCCTCAAAGCGCCAGCCGAAGACCGCGGCGTAAAACGCCTTGGCCGCCGCGACGTCGCTGGTCTGGAGATCCGTCCAGCAGACTTCCCCCTCGGTGAAACCCGTGCGAATGGTCATGGCGGTCCTTTCGGGTAGCAGAAAACCCGCCGTCCGCTCCCATTGCTGGAAGTGGCCGGCGGGCCTGAAATCATGTGGTCGGCAATCCGCTAGCGGAGGTGCATGCCGGAAAGAAGTGTCGACTAACCTATCCGACGGGAATCAACCTCGTCGTCGTCCTCTTCCACATCGTCCGCGTACTTATCCACATAGGCCGAATAATCCGGCTCTACAGGCTCACTCGAGAAACGACTCGGCGCACGGACCTCAGAGCTCTTGAGCTCACGCTGAAGAGCAGTGTAGTCAGTGTTCGGGGAGTAGTACTTGATGTCCCGAGCCTGCTTGGTAGCTTTTGCCTTTTGACGGCCGCGCCCCATGGCGTGACCCCCTTTTGTACTCGGACCGGAGGTGGTCACCATTGGCATTAGTGAGGCCCCGGAATGTTTGGTCAATTTGTCGTACACCTAGATTACATGCTTTCAGCGGTAACTGCTCCCCGGGACGGACGCTCCGGGCGGTATCGGGCGGACCGCTGCTCCCGGCGGCGCCCCGGCGGCATGCGGGGCGCCCGGCATCTTCGGTAGAGTTCCGTAGTGGACTTCCGGAAACGGGTCCCCCGCCCGGCGTCCCGCCGCGGCCCAGATGCACGGAAGTGGTGAATTCTCAGTGACCGAAGAGAACGAAAGGCCCGGCAACGCCGGCACGCCTGGGGTTCCACCGGCCGGCGCACCCGGCGCGCGGTCCGTGCCTGCCGCACCGTCTGCCGTGCCTCCGAAACCGTCCGCGCCGCCCACGTCCGCAACACCCGTTGTGCCGCCAGCGACCCCGCAGTCTGTCCCGCCTGCGACGCCGCCGGCTGCTCCGCCCACGCCGCTTCCCACCCGCCCTTCCGCACCGCCGGTCAACGGGCCCGACGCCGGGCAGCCCCGCCCCCGCCGCGCCGGGCGCGCCCCGGGTACTCCTAACGCCAGCGCTGCGAAAGCGCGGGCCGCCGGGACCGCTGCCGCCACCGCCGCGAAAGCTCGCACCGCAGGCACCGCTGCCGCCGCCTCCAAGGCTTTGGCCGGGGCCGGAAAGGTCGCCTCGGACAAAACGTCACAGCTGGGCGGCTGGGTACGCCGCCAGAGTTCCGCGCGGATCGGCGCCGCCGTGGCCGCAGTCGTCGTCATGGGTCTGCTGATCTGGGGCGTGACCTCGCTGGGCGGCAGCCCGAAGCAGCCCGCGGCGGACGTTGCCCCCGCTGCCGCCGCCGCGACGTCGGCCGCGCCCGCGAGCCGCGGACCGCTGCCGCTGGAAGGGGTCGGTCCGCTGGACTTCCAGCCCGGCGACTGTTTCAAGGATTTCGATCCGGAGGCGCCGCAGTCCACCATTGTGGACTGCGCCACGGGGCACTCGGCCCAGCTGATCGCGGTCCACCACTACCCGGCGTCGGAGGCCTATCCCGGCCTGGACGCGCTGAAGGACAAGGGCCGCGAGACGTGCCGCAGTGCGCAGTTGGCCGCTGCCGCCACCACCTACAACCTGCTGCAGCGCAACGCCTACCCGAGCTCGTCGAGCTGGAACAACGGCGACCGCCGCGTGGACTGCTACGTGACCGCCGATGCCGGGAACGTCATTATGGAATCGCTGGTCCCCTAGAGGTTTTCCGCCGGTCCCTCACCGGGGTCCAGCTGAGAGACCGGCCGGCTTAAGGACCCGCCGGCCGGAGCATGCTCCGGCCGGCGGGTCTTTGCTTAATTCCGCGTTACTCCTTGCGGCGGACGGAGAGCCCGCTGCCGGTGGAGGCGCCGCCGTCGGGCCGGTCCGAGGCCTCGACACCGCCCACGGTCAGCTCCGTGAGGTCTGGCGCGGTGTCCACCAGCACGGTGTCGCCGTCCATGATGTCGCCGGCCAGGATGGCTTTGGCCAGCCGGTCGCCGATTTCGCGCTGCACCAGGCGGCGCAGCGGCCGCGCGCCGTAGGCCGGGTCGAAGCCGGTGACCGCAAGCCAGGCGCGGGCCCCCTCGGTCACTTCCAGGTTGAGCCGGCGGCCCTTGAGGCGTTCGCCCAGTTCCTTGACCTGCAGCTCCACGATCCGGGAGAGCTCCTCGACGCTCAGCGGGTCGAACAGCACCACTTCATCGAGCCGGTTCAGGAACTCGGGCTTGAAGGAGGAGTGCACGGTGGCCATCACGGCCCGGCGCTTGGCGTCTGCGTCTAGGGCCGGGTCGACCAGGAACTGGCTGCCGAGGTTGGACGTGAGCACCAGGATCACGTTGCGGAAGTCCACGGTGCGGCCCTGGCCGTCGGTGAGCCGGCCGTCGTCGAGCACCTGCAGGAGGATGTCGAACACCTCGGGGTGGGCCTTCTCCACCTCGTCCAGCAGCAGCACGGAGTATGGCCGGCGGCGGACGGCCTCGGTGAGCTGGCCGCCTTCCTCGTAGCCCACATAGCCGGGGGGCGCCCCGACGAGCCGGGCCACGGAGTGCTTCTCGGAGTATTCGGACATGTCGATCCGCACCATGGCGCGTTCGTCGTCGAACAGGAAGTCGGCCAGGGCCTTCGCCAGCTCGGTCTTGCCGACGCCCGTGGGGCCGAGGAACAGGAAGGAGCCGGTGGGCCGGTTGGGGTCGCTGATGCCGGCCCGGGCCCGGCGGACGGCGTCCGAGACCGCGGTGACGGCCTTGGTCTGGCCGATGAGCCGCTGGCCGAGCATGTGTTCCATCTCCAGCAGCTTCTGGCTCTCGCCCTGCAGCATGCGGCCGGCGGGGATGCCGGTCCAGGCGGAAATCACCTCGGCGATGTCGTCGGCGGTGACCTCCTCCGCCACCATGAGTTCCTGTTTGGCCCCGCCGCCGGCCACCCGGGCCGACTCCGCCTCGGCGGCTTCGTTGAGTTCCCGCTCCAGGGCGGGGAGTTCGCCGTACAGGATCCGGGAGGCGGCCTCGAGGTCGCCCTCGCGCTGGAATTTCTCCGCGGCGGAGCGCAGTTCGTCGATCCGGGCCTTGAGGTCGCCGACGCGGTTCAGGCCCGCCTTCTCGGCCTCCCAGCGGGCGTTGAGCCCGGCCAGTTCCTCTTTTTTGTCCGCCATGTCCGCCCGGATCGCGGCCAGCCGCTCCACCGACGCCGGGTCGGTCTCGTTGGCCAGGGCCAGTTCCTCCATGGTCAGGCGATCCACGGAACGGCGCAACTGGTCAATCTCCTCCGGGGCGGAATCGATTTCCATCCGCAGCCGGGACGCGGCCTCATCGACGAGGTCGATCGCCTTGTCCGGGAGCTGCCGGCCGGAGATGTAGCGGTTGGAGAGGGTGGCGGCGGCGACGAGGGCGGAGTCCGCGATGGCGACCTTGTGGTGCGCCTCGTAGCGCTCCTTGAGTCCGCGCAGGATGCCGATGGTGTCCTCCACACTCGGCTCGCCGACGAAGACCTGCTGGAAACGGCGTTCCAGCGCGGCGTCCTTCTCGATGTTTTCGCGGTACTCGTCCAGCGTGGTGGCGCCGATGAGGCGCAGCTCGCCGCGGGCCAGCATGGGCTTGAGCATGTTCCCGGCGTCCATGGAGCTGTCCCCGGTGGCGCCGGCCCCCACCACGGTGTGGATCTCGTCGATGAAGGTGACGATCTGGCCCTCGGAGCTCTTGATTTCCTCCAGGACGGCCTTGAGCCGTTCCTCGAATTCGCCGCGGTACTTCGCGCCGGCCACCATGGACGCGAGGTCCAGGGCGATGAGGGTCTTCCCGCGCAGGCTTTCGGGCACGTCGCCGGCGACGATCCGCTGGGCGAGGCCTTCGACGACGGCGGTCTTGCCGACGCCGGGTTCGCCGATGATGACGGGGTTGTTCTTGGTCCGGCGGCTGAGCACCTGGATGATGCGGCGGATCTCGGCGTCGCGGCCGATCACCGGGTCGAGCTTGCCGGAGCGGGCAATCGCGGTGAGGTCGGTGCCGTACTTCTCCAGGGCCTGGAAGGTGTTTTCGGGGTCGGCGGTGTCCACCTTGCGGTCGCCGCGGACACCCGGGAGGGCCGCGAGCAGGGCCTCGTGGGAGGCGCCGGCGTCGCGCATCAGCTTGCCGACGGCGTCACTTCCGGACGCGAGTCCCAGCAGCAGGTGCTCGGTGGAGACGAAGGTGTCCCCGAGCCGCTCGGCCTCGTTCTGGGCGTTCTTGATGGCCTGCAGGGCGGTGCGGGACAGCTGGGGCTGCTGCACCGAGCTGCCGGAGGTGGAGGGAAGGGCCTTGATCGCGGTGCTGGCCTGGACGCTGACGGAATCCGGGTCCGTGCCGGTGGCGCGGAGGAGGGCCACGGCCACACCCTCGCGCTGGTCCATCAGCGCCTTGAGCAGGTGGGCGGGTTCGAGCTGGGGGTTGCCAGCCGTCGAGGCGTTCATGGCGGCTGCCGCAAGAGCCTCCTGGCTCTTGGTGGTGAATTTGGCGTCCAAAGAGAGCTCCTTCCGGGAACATGCTGCTATTAAAGTTGAGTCTACTCCGCTCAACTTTGCGCAGGGTCCGTTTGGCTCCATGTTTGCCGACGGCGAAACTGCTGTCTAGGGCCGGAGTCCCCCGGAGCCGCACATTACTCCCCGGGGGGACATGCCCTCCGGACCCGCGGGCCCTTGGACATAATCCTGATGTGCCCACTCCCCGGGCCCAAGACTGGACATGTCCCCAAGGGCTGAAGCGCAGGGAGGGACATGCCCGCTCATGCGCAAGCGAGGATCCGGTTCCGGGAAGGGACATGCCCTCCACGCAGGCGGGCCCCAGGACATAGTCCTGATATGCCCACTCCCCGGGCCCAAGACTGGACATGTCCCCAAGGACTGGGGCGCAGGGATGGGCATGCACGCTCGTGTGCAGGCGCGGGTCCGGTTCCGGGAAGGGACATGCCCTCCGTGCGGGCGGGCTGCTGGACATAGCCCTAATATGCCCCCTCCCCGGGCCCGGGGCTGGACATGTCCCCCGGCGCCAGGAGATCTAAGCCCCGTTAAACCACTCGACGGTCGGCTCCCCCAAGGAGCCGACCGTCGTTGGATGGGGGCTGGCCCGATGTCGGCGGGCCAGCTCCGTGGGGCGGTCGAGGGAACCGCTCCCCGCAGGGGATTTAGTTGTTCAGGTATCTTGTCACACTTATGACAAATCTGTCACGTCCCTGTTTTGAGTTTTCCGTGGGTAGTCTTTTGACCATGGATGAGAAAGCGGCAGCGCAGCACCACACCACGGGGTCCATCTTTCTGGATAAGGAGCACCCGGCCGCCTGGCGGGCCCTCAACGGGCTGGGCCTGAAAGCCAAGGAGGCCGCGGATGAGGCCGGCCTGGACCGGACGCTGATCGAGCTGCTGAATGTCCGCATCTCGCAGATCAACGGCTGCGCCTACTGCCTGGACCTGCACGTGGGCGACGCCCTGAAAAACGGCGAATCCGCCCAGCGCCTCGCCGTCCTGCCGGCCTGGCGGGACACGGACCTCTTCACCGAGACGGAACGCGCCGCCCTGACCCTGGCCGAGGCGATCACCAACATCTCGGACGCCCGGGCGCGCGAGCACGAGGGCGCCGCCGCCCGGAAACACCTCACCGACGGGCAGTTCTCCGCCATCAGCTGGCTGGTGATCGCCATGAACGCCTTCAACCGGGTCTCGATCGTCAGCCAGCACCCTGTCCGCAAGGACCGCGGGGAGCCCGGCGCCTCCGGCCGCCGTCAGGCCGGGTAGATCGACACCACCGCCGCCTTGACCACGAAATAGACCTCAAGGCCCGGCGCCAGCCCGAGGTCCGCGGACGCGGCCGGGGTCACGTCCGCGGACAGCTCGCCGGCGCGGACCCGGATCTGGTCCCCGTGCGGCTCCAGGTCCGTGACCGTGACGCGGAACGAGTTCCGCGGGCTGCCGTGCGCCTCGCTCAGGAACACCGACACGGCCGACGGCGGGAACGCCGCCACACCGGCCTGCCCGGGAACCAGTGGGGCATCGTGCTGGCCCGCGAACTCCAGGCCCTCGGCGGACCGGATCCCGGCGGGCGTCACGGTTCCGGACACCAGGTTCAGCCCGGCCAGCCCCGCGGCGAAGCGGCTGCGCGGCCGGCGGAGGACCTCACGGGTGGGCCCGTCCTCGGTGATCCGGCCTTCCTCCATGACAATCACCCGGTCCGCGAGCATGTAGGCATCCAGGACATCGTGGGTGACGATGATGGCGCGCCGCCCGGCGAGCACGCGCTTGAGCAGCCGGCGCAGCAGCGGAGCCGCATGGATGTCCAGGGCGGAGAGGGGCTCGTCCAGCAGCAGGATCTCGGGGTTCACGGCCAGGGCGCGGGCCGCCGCCACGCGCTGCGCCTGCCCGCCGGACAGCTCCCCGGCCGGCGGCCGGCGAGGTCGGCGGCGTCGACCTCGGCCAGCCAGTGCCGGGCGGTCTCCCGGGCCTCCCGCCTGGGAATCCCCGCGCTCCGCGGCCCGAAGGCGACGTTTTCGAGGGCGCTCAGGTGCGGAAACAGCAGCGGGTCCTGGGCCAGCAGGGCGGTTCCGCGGCGGTGCGGCGCCGTCCAGGTGTGCACGCCCGGGCCGAGGTCGAACAGCACCCGGCCGTTCACTTCGGCCCGGCCGGTGTCGGGGCGAAGCAGCCCGGCGACGACGGAGAGCAGGGTGGATTTGCCGGCCCCGTTCGGGCCGAGCACGGCCACCGTCTCCCCCGGCGCCAGGCTCAGCGAGACCTCAAAGCGGCGGGCGGCGAGGGCGGCGTCGAGCGTGAACGTCATGCCGCCCGCCCGGGGGTGCCGGGGCGGGCCGTCCGGCTGCCGGAGCCGGCGGGTGCGGGCCCCCGGTAGGAGAGCCCGACGACGACGACCGCCACGATGACCAGCAGCAGGGACAGCGCGACGGCGGCGTCGGCGTCGGTCTCCCGCTGCAGGTAGATTTCCAGCGGCAGCGTGCGGGTGACACCCTGGAGGCTGCCGGCGAAGGTGAGCGTGGCGCCGAATTCGCCCAGGCTCCGGGCAAAGGAGAGCACGGCCCCGGACGCGAGCCCGGGCAGGACCAGCGGCAGGGTGACCCGGCGCAGCACGGTGGTGGGGCGCGCGCCGAGGGTCGCGGCGACGGCCTCGTACCGGCTGCCGGCGGACCGGAGGGCGCCCTCGAGGCTGACAACGAGGAACGGCAGGGCCACGAAGGTCTGGGCGAGCACCACCGCCGTCGTCGTGAATGCGATCTGGATGCCGGCGATTTCGAGGCTCTGCCCCAGCAGGCCCTGGCGTCCGAAGGCGTACAGCAGCGCGATGCCGCCCACCACCGGGGGCAGCACGAGCGGCAGCAGGACGAAGGACCGCAGCAGCCGCTGGCCCGGGAAGTCGCCGCGGGCCAGCACCAGCGCCAGCGGCACCCCGAACAGCACACACAGCACCGTGCTCGCGGCGGCCGTGCGGAGGCTCAGCCCCAGCGCGGTGAGCGAGGATTCCGAGGTGATCAGCGGGATGAACTGCGGCCAGTTGACCCGGCCCAGCATGGCCGCGAGCGGCAGCAGTACAAGCAGCGACCCGACGGCGGCCACGGCCATGACCCAGCGCGGAATCCCGTTGTAGGCGCTGTCCCTCCGGCGTCGCATGCGCACCTAAGGGGTTCCGAAGCCGGCGCCGCGGAGGAGCTGCTGGCCGTCCGTGCCCAGAACGGCGTCAATGAATGCCGCCGCGAGTTCCTTGTGCTTGCCGGTCCGCACCGCCGCGATCGGATAGGTGTTCACCGCCTGCTCCGCTTCGGGGAAGGGGACCTCCTGCGCCTTGTCCCGGGCGGCCATCACGTCCGTGACGTAGACCAGCCCGGCGTCGGCCTCCCCCGAGATGACCTTGCCCAGGACGTCGGTCACGGACGATTCCTCGCTGACCGGTGTCAGCGTGACGCCGGTGTCCTGCTCGACCGCCTTCGCGGCCGCGCCGCACGGGACCTGCGCCGCGCAGATGACCGTCCTGACGCCGGGACGGGCGAGATCGGCGAAGGAGGCGATGGACGCGGGGTTCCCCGGGGGCACGGCGATGGTCAGCACATTGCTCGCGAAGTCCCGGGGCGATCCCTCCACCAGTCCCGCGCCGCTCAGCCTGGCCATGGTGTCGGCGTCGGCGGAGGCGAAGACATCCGCCGGGGCGCCCTGGCTGATCTGGGTGGCGAGGTCGGAGGACCCGGCGAAGCTGAGGGTCACGGTGGTTCCGGGGTGCGCGGCCTCGAACTGCTCGGCGAGCGCCGTGAAGGGGGCCTTGAGGGAGGCCGCGGCGAAAACGGTGACGGTCTTCCCTGCGTCCCCGTTGTCCCCGGCCGGCGCGGCGCAGCCCGCCAGGCCGGCGGCAACCACTCCTGCCGCCACCGCGGCGCCGGCCCTGGCGCCGGCCCTGGGTCTGAGGGCGGGCCTCATATGACGCCCTTGCCTTTGGGCGTTTCGATGATCACCGTGGTGGCCTTGACGACGGCGGTCGCGACCGAGCCGAGCTCCAGGCCGAGTTCCCGCACGGCCTCGCTGCTCATCAGGGAGACCACCCGGAACGGCCCGCACTGCAGTTCCACCTGGGCCATGACGGTGTCGGCGGTGATGGCCGTGACGAGGCCGGTGAAGCGGTTGCGGGCGGAGCTGCCGGCCTTGGCGGGGTCCTCCGGAAGCTGGGCCTGCTCCCGGGCAAGCTGCGCGAGTTCCAGCCCGTCGACGGCGAGCCGTCCGGCGTCGTCCTTGAGCGGGGTCAGGCTTCCGTTCTCGGTCCAGCGCCGGATGGTGTCATCGCTGACACCCAGCAGCCGGGCCGCCTCGGAAACGCGAATATTAGGCATAAGGCCACTCTAACCCGCATTTGCGGACTGGAAACGGTTCCGGGCCCGCAAAATCGGACCACCCGGCCCGCGTCGGCTCCGGCCGGCCCTAAGCGCGGACTCTAGCCCCGGCGCCGTCACCGGACCTAAAATTTCCGCGAGGGGTGGGAGCCGCGGTCGCCGAGGAGCACCGCCGTGAAGTGGATTACACCTGCTGACCCGGGCTACGACGAGTCCCGGACGCTGTTCAATGCCATGATCGACCGCCGCCCGGCGGTGATCGCCCCCTGCAGCACCCCGGCCGACGTCGCCGAGGCGCTGAACTACGCCAGAGACCACAACCTCGCCGTCGCGGTCCGCGCCGGCGGCCATTCCGTGGCCGGCATGTCACTGAACGACGGCGGCCTGGTGATCGACGTGCGGCCGATGAAGTCCGTCAGCGTAGACCCGGACGCCTGCACGGTCACTGCCGGCGCCGGACTGACGTGCGGGGAATTCGACCGGGCCACCCAGCAGCACGGCCTCGCCCTGACCGGCGGCCGGGTCTCCACCACGGGCCTGGCCGGATTCACCCTCGGCGGCGGCTCCGGCTGGCTGGAGCGGGCCTTCGGCTTTGCCTGCGACGACCTCGTCTCCGTGGACCTGGTCACCGCCTCCGGGGAAAAGGTCACCGCGAGCGCGGCGGAGAACCCCGAGCTGTTCTGGGCCCTGCACGGCGGCGGCGGGAACTTCGGCGTCGCCACGTCGTTCACCTTCGGGCTGCACCGGCTCGGCCCGACGGTCCACGCCGGGCTGATGCTGTGGCCCGGCGATGCGGCGGATGACATCAGCCGGGGCTACCGGGAACTGGCCCTCGCGGCACCGAACGAGGAATCCGCGACCATCCTCTATGTCACCGTCCCGGACGAGCCCGGCACGCCTCCGGACCTGGTCGGGAAGATGGCGGTCGCCGTCGTCTACCTCTACGCCGGGAACGCGGCGGAAGGCGCCGAACACGCCAAACCCTACCGGGACCTGAAGCCTGCCGTGGACCTGGTGGTGGACACCGGCTACGCCGACTTCCAGTGCTCGCTGGACGACCCGCCGGGCAAGTACAACTACTGGAGCGCGGACTACCATGAGGAACTTTCCGATGCCGCCCTGGACGTCATTATCGATTCCGCCCGCCACCTGCCGGGACCGAGCTCGCAGCAGATGGTGGCGCACTGGGGCGGCGCCGTGGGAGGCGCCGGAGCGGCTGCCACCCCGCTGCTGAACCGGAACGCCAACTGGGTGACCCACCCCTTCGGCCTGGGCGACACCCCGCAGGGCGGCCAGGAGGCGAAGGCCTGGGTCAAGAGGTTCCGCCAGGACATTGCACCCTATGCAACCGGGGGCGTCTGGCTGAACTTCATCGGCGACGAGGGCCAGGAACGGGTCCGGGCGGCCTTCGGGGACGAGAACTACGCCCGGCTGGCCCGCGTGAAACGGGAGTTCGATCCGGAGAACACCTTCCGCGGCAACCAGAACATCCGGCCCGCCACTTCCACATAAACGGGCCAGTCCCCGCGGGCTGGGGCCTCCGATTGTGAGACGGTTGGTAAGTAACATGACCATCCGATAGTGGGAGACAGAGCAGCATGGGCAGCCCGGACAAGACAACCCCCTGGAACGACAGCCTGGGCCGCGCCAGCATCAGGACCGCGCAGGTCCTCCTGCTGCTGGTTCTGACCGTGGTCGTGGTGTACGCCCTGATCCAGGTGCGGCTCGTGGTGATCCCGGCGCTGCTGGCGCTGATCCTTGCCGCCGCGATCGCCCCCTTCGTCCACTGGCTGCGCCGCCGCGGCTGGCCCAGCACCGCCGCCACCACTCTGTCGTTCGTGGCGCTCCTGCTCGCGTTCGGCGCCGTCATCACCGGGATCGTCTTCGCTGTCATGAGCCAGGCGGACGAGCTGGCCGACAAGGCCACGCAGGGCTTCGACCGTGTCTACGACTTCATTCGCACCGGCCCCATCCCCATTGATGACGAACAGATCCAGCAGGCGCGGGACGCCGCGATCGACTTCGCCACCAGCAGCACCGTCGGCGCGGGCGCCATCTCCGGGCTCAGCGCGGCCGGCAACTTCATCACCGGGGCCGTGCTCATGGCGGTGATCCTGTTCTTCTTCCTGAAGGACGGCGAAAGCATCTGGGCCTTCATGCTGCGGGCGTTCAAGGGCGAGAAGCTGGTCAGGGCACGCCGCGCCGGGGAGCGGAGCCTCAACGTGCTCGGCGGCTATGTGCGCGGAACCTCCATCGTGGCCTTCGTGGACGCGTTCTTCATTGGCCTGGCGCTGGTGATCATGGGGGTGCCGCTCGCGCTGCCGCTCGCCGCACTGACGTTCATCGGAGCCTTCATCCCGCTGATCGGCGCCACCCTGGCCGGCATCCTCGCGGCGCTCGTCGCACTGGTCGCCAACGGCCCGCTCGCGGCGCTGGTCGTCATCATTGTCGTGATCGTCGTCAACCAGCTGGAGGGCAACTTCCTGCAGCCCGTGGTGATGGGCCAGGCGCTCAACGTCCACGCCCTCGTCATCCTGCTGGCCCTCACGGCCGGCACCATCCTCGCCGGCATCATCGGCGCCATCCTGGCCGTCCCCCTCGTGGCGGTGGCCTGGGCCGCGATCAAGGCCTGGAACTCAGGAGGCGACATCACGCCCGCGGAGATCGCCGAAGCCGAGCATGAGACCCAGCTGAATGAAAAGGGCGAAGGCGTGCGCTCCAAGCCGGTCCGTGCGCAGACCCAGGCGGAGCAGTCCTCGGACACCGCCGCCGCCGACGCCAGCCAGGGCTGATCCGCGGCCGGATTAGACTTTCCCCATGGCCATTTACCTGGACCCTCCGCTCTGGCCGGCGCACGGAACACACTTCTCGCACCTGATCTCGGACACCTCGCTGGAGGAACTGCACGCCTTCGCGGGGGCAGCCGGCATCCCTGACAGGGCGTTCGACGGCGACCATTACGACGTCGCCGAGGCCCGGTACGGAGCCCTCGTGGCCGCGGGGGCCGTTCCGGTGGAGGGGCGGGTCCTGGTCCGCAAACTGATCGACAGCGGGCTGCGGATCCCGGCCCGGCGGCGCAGCGGCTCGCTCAAGCTCCCCCTGCTGACGCGCTGGAACACCGTGCTGCCCGGCCACGACGCGCTTTTCCTGGACCTGCTGGACCGCTGGGGCGAGGAGCACCGGAAATACCACGGCCGCACGCACCTGCTGGCGGTCCTGGAGGCCCTGGACCTCCTCACCGAGCCCGCCGATCCGCCCCGCGCCGTGCTGCTCGCCGCCTGGTTCCACGACGCCGTCTACCGCGGCATCGCGGGCCAGGACGAGGAGGAGTCGGCCCGGCTCGCCGAGGACCGGCTGGCCCACGCCGGCCTTCCCGCGGCCGAGGTGGACGAGGTGGCCCGTCTGGTGCGGATGACGGCCGACCACCAGCCGGAGCCCGGCGACGGGGCCGCCGCCCTGCTCAGCGACGCCGACCTCTCCGTGCTCGGCGGGGAGCCGGCAGCCTACGCCCGGTACCTCGCCGCCGTCCGGCAGGACTTTGCGCACATCGGCGACGACGACTTCGCCGCCGGACGCGCCGCCGTCGTCCGCCAGCTCATGGCGCTGGATCCGCTCTTCCACACACCGCGCGGCCGGGCCCTGTGGCTGGACGCCGCCCGGAAGAACCTGCAGGCCGAGCTCGGGTAGGCGCCGGGCGGAGGCCCAGCGAAGAACACACTCCTCCGCGACGGGCCTAGCCATCCTCGTCCTAGATTGCTAGCATCCTAGCTATGGTCGAGAAAACGCAGTTCAACGTGTATCTGCCGGCGCCTCTGGTGAAGCGGGTCAAACATGCCGCCATCGAAGAGGGGCTCTCCCTCTCCGCCTATGTCGAACAAGCTCTGATGCAAGTCCTCAACAGCAAGGAAGGCTCGGAATCATGAGAATCACGCCGATCCGCTACGTGCGGGATATCGAGAAGTCCAACCGGTTCTACGCCATGCTTGGCCTCACGGAGCAGGCCGCGGCCACCAGCGGCACCTGGGCCGAACTGCATGGCGGGGGCGGCGGGCTGGGACTCCATATCGCCGCAACGCCCAGCACCCACCTCGATGCGGGCGCGGTGTCGTTGCAGTTCACCAGTGACGAGAAGCTCGATCCTCTGGCCGAACGCCTGGCAGCGGCAGGCTTCGAGCCGTCCGCCATCATTGATGAAACCTTCGGCCGGTACTTCACTGTCGCGGATCCCGACGGCTACGTGCTCCAGGTCAACGAGGCGGACGAGGAGCTCCGGAACATCAGCTACGAAACCCTCGAATCCGCGGCCCTGAAGCCGTAGGCGGCACGCAACCCGCATTGACCTGGCAGGTCAGGGGCTGCGGCGGAGGTGGTCGGCGAGCCGCTCGAAGGACTCGCGCCAGCCGACGCCCTGGCCGTCGCGGTTGTCGATCGTGTCGAAGGGGCCCTGGAAAAACGTCATCCGCGTGCCGCCGTCGATCTCCTCCAGCTGGAAGGTCACCTCGGTCTCAAAGCCCCGGGTGCCGTCCGGCTTGTCCCAGGCGTGGGTGAAGATGAACAGGTTGGGCGGTTCGATGTCCGTGTGGACCCCGCTCCACCAGTGTTCCTCCCCGGTGCTGTCCTGGACCATGCAGGCCCGGTACAGGCCGCCGATCTCCAGGTCCGCGTCGATGCTCTCGCGGGGTACGTGGAACCCGCGCGGACCCCACCAGGCCGCCGCCTGTTCCGGATCCGTGAGGGCGGACCACACCCGGGCGATGGGGGCCTGGAATTCGCGGGTGATGACCAGCATGAGGTCCTCGGGCGGGGCTGCGGGCCCGTCCTGGCCGGACGCTGCGGGAACGGCGGTGACATGCTCGGACATTGCGGGACTTCTCCTCTACAACGGTTAGCGGTAGGCCTTGCTGTACGTCGTCACAAAGGGCCTGTCGGTCGGGACAATCTGCTTGCCCAGCGGCATGAGCGAGACCGGGATGAGCTTGAGGTTGGCGATGGCCAGCGGGATGCCGATGATGGTGATGGCCATCGCGAACGCGGTGATCACGTGGCCGATCGCGATCCAGATCCCGGCGACGAGCAGCCAGATGACGTTCCCGAGCAGGGAGAACACCCCGGTGCCGCCCGGCCGGTCCACCACGGTGCGCCCGAACGGCCAGAGCGCATAGTTGGCGATCCGGAACGACGCCAGCCCCCAGGGGATGGTGACCACCAGCAGACAGCAGATGATGCCGGCCACGAAGTAGCCGAGCGCGAGCCAGAGCCCGCCAAAGAGCAGCCAGATGATGTTGAGCAGTGTCTTCATGGCTCCATTCTCCCCCGTCGGAGGCCGATCCGGCCTAGGGGTTCACCCTGAACAATTCCTGAAATGTGTCCCGTGACGCGGGCGTCGGGCCGGGCGCTTTGCGAACGCACGAAAGGGCACAATACTGGGAACATGCCTGCACTCCTGAAGATTGCCCTGATCGTTGCCGTCGTCCTGCTGGTCGTCGGGTTTGTTGTGGAGGCCGTGCAGTTCCTGCTTTACGTGGGCCTCCTGGTCCTGGTGGGCGCCGGCATCATGTTCTTCCTGCGCCGCTCGCGCGTCACCCGCTGACGCCGCCCGCCCGGGACGCGCGCAGATGACAAGCCTCGGGGACCTGCTGGGCCCCATCCTCGAAGTCATGACCTGGGTGGGTTTCGTGCTGGGCCTGCCGCTGCTGGTGTGGGGCTGGATTTTGCGCCGGCGCCATTGCCAGTGGGCCGGCACGACCGGCAAAGTCATCAGCGCCGGCGGGTTCACGGGTTACAGCTGGACGGACCACCACGACGCCGACCACCGGTCGCTGCTGCCGGCGGCCGAGTCCCAGGGGCTGGTGGTCGGGTCCGACGTCGACCTCTTCTACGACGTGTGCCACCCGTCCCGCTGGGGGCTCACGCCGCCGAAGCAGGACAACGCCGCCTGGACCATTGGCTGGATCCTCACCGGGGTGGGGATCGTTTCCACGGTCGGCGGCTTCGTCCTGCTGCTGTTCTAAACGTTGACCCGGCTGCCGGCTAGGCCTGCTTCACCATGGCCGCCTCGACACTGATCTTGACCTTGTCGCTGACCAGCAGCCCACCTGCCTCGAGCGCGGCGTTCCAGGTCAGGCCGAATTCCTTGCGGCTGATGTCCGCCTCCGCGCTGAAACCCGCGCGGGTGGCGCCGAACGGGTCCACCGCGACGCCGGTGAACTCGACCTCCAGGTCCACCGGCTTGGTGACGTCGCGGATCGTGAGGTCGCCGGTCAGCACATAGTCCTCGCCGTCGCCCCTGATGCCCGTGGCGCGGAAGGTCATCTCCGGGTACTCCTCGACGTCGAAGAAGTCAGCGCCGCGGACGTGGGCGTCCCGGTTGGCGTCGCCGGAGTCGAAGCTGGCGGTCTTGATGCTGGCATGGAGGCTGGAGTCGGCCAGGGAATCGCCGACCCGGGCCTCCGCCATGGCCTCGTTGAAGCGGCCGCGGACCTTGCTGATGCCGGCGTGGCGGACGCTGAAGCCGACTTCGCTGTGGGACATGTCCAGCGTCCAGACGCCGGGGGTCAAACCTTCGGGCAGGGTCACAACGGTCTCCTTCGCGGGTGGCGGGCCGGGCCCGCCGGGTCATCGGGGTACTCCCCCAAAGAGCCATGCTAGCCACGGCGCCCCGGCCCGGCTAGCCTTCCGCCGGAACCGGAGGGGTCGCTCCTGGGCAGAATCCTTTGAACGGTGCGCCACCTGTCCCAGGCAACAGGAGCCTCCCCCTGCCCGGTTCAGCAGAGTAGGCCAAAAGTCCTTAGTTCGCAGCGTGGGCGCCGTCTAGCCTTGAGGTGTCTTCACCTTGGGATCGCGCGTCCCTTCCCACCCGGCGTCTCTCCGGGGCTTCACGGTATTCATCAGTCACCTGACCGGCACGATTTCGGCGTTCCTCCTTCACTTGGGCCGCGGCGAGCCCACGACCCGTCAGCGGTATCGCGGCCCTGGCCGCCATCTTCCTGGTGACTGCCGCCTTCATTGGCCGGAAGGCGACGCTAAGCAGTACCGCCCACGGGGACGCCACGAACGTTGGCGGGCCGCGAAACAACGTTGCCGCTCAAAGGAGCCCCGATGGCCATCTACGAGTACCTCTGTTCCGACAGCACACGCTTTGAAGCATCCCACCCAATCGGAGACGCCCCGGACACTCTGCCCTGCCCCTCATGCGGGGAACCATCCCGCAGGCTGATCAGCGTGCCGCACCTGTCCAAGACCGGCTCTCCGGCCTTCCGCCTGATCGACTCCACGCAACGCAGTGCCGCTGAGCCCGAAGTTGTAACCTCACAGATTCCCGGCACCCCCAGGCGCGTCCAGCAATATTCATCCAACCCGCTACATCGGAAATTGCCGCGCCCCTAACCGACAAGAAGCGGCGCCATTCATGGCGCCATTCATAAGGAGATGAAATGCCAGCGAAAATATTCACACTGGACTCCAGCAAGAAATTCGAGGATCAGGAAAAAATCGGTCACAACCGATGGCACCCCGACATTCCGCCGGTCGCGACGATCAAACCGGGAGATTCGTTCCGCGTGGACTGCCGGGAATGGTTCGACGGAGCGATCGTCAACGACGACTCCGCCGAAGATATTCTCAACGCCCCGCTGTTGACCGTGCACAAGCTCAGCGGACCCTTCGCCGTCGAAGGCGCCAAGGCCGGCGACCTGCTTGTCGTCGATATCCTGGACGTCGGCCCGATCCCCCAGGAAGATTCCGGCCCGCTCGCCGGGCAGGGCTGGGGATACACCGGCATTTTCGCCACCAGCAACGGCGGAGGCTTCCTCACCGAGCAGTTCCCTGACGCCTACAAGGCCATCTGGGACTTCACAGGGCAAGTCGCAACATCGCGCCATGTGCCGGGCGTTTCATTCACCGGACTTATCCACCCGGGGTTGATGGGGACGGCCCCCTCGGCCCAGCTCCTCGCGAAATGGAACAAACGCGAGGGCGACCTGATCGCCACGAATCCGACCAGGGTGCCGCCGCTGGCTCTACCGCCCGAGGCCGGACATGCAGTCCTCGGACACCTTCCGGCTGCGGACTTTGACAGGGTGGCCGCGGAAGCAGCCAGGACCGCGCCTCCGCGTGAGAACGGCGGAAACCAAGACATCAAGAACATGTCCAAGGGCACCCGCATCTTCTACCCGGTTTTCGTGGACGGGGCCAACCTCTCCATGGGCGATCTCCACTTCTCGCAAGGCGACGGCGAGATCACGTTCTGCGGCGCCATCGAGATGGGCGGTTTCATGGACCTCAGGGTGGAGATTATCAAGGGCGGTATGGAAACCTACGGGGTGAGCGAAAACGCCATCTTCATGCCCGGCAACGTCGAGCCCCAGTTCAGTCAATGGCTGGCATTTTCCGGGACATCCGTGACGTTGGACGGTGAACAGCGCTACCTTGACTCGCACCTTTCCTACCAGCGAGCCTGCCTCCACGCCATCGATTACCTCAGCAAGTTCGGCTACAGCAGGGAGCAGGCCTACATCATCCTGGGTGCAGTCCCCATCGAAGGGCGCCTGTCCGGAGTAGTGGACATCCCGAATTCGTGCTCCACGGTATACATTCCAGCGGCTGTATTCGACTTCGATGTGCGACCATCCGCCGCGGGCCCCCACCAGATTGCTCCAGGCATCGGAGTGCCGAAGGCAAGCAACAGATAGGCCACCCTCTGCCGCAGATTCGTTCCAAAGCCTTCCAAAGACCCACACGGAGGAACGTGATGCAAAGTACGGATACGACGGACATCCCGGCGTCGGTCTCCGACGCCGGACGGTCAACGGCGCGGGGAGCCGTCCTCGGCAAGCTCCTGCGCAAAAGCACACCCCGCAGGAGTCACAGCGAATGGTCCGCTCCCCCGGACCGGGTGAACCCGCTGGACATCCTTCGCGCGCAGGAAGAGACCCGCGTTCCCGAGCTCATTCCGCTCCGACACGAGCGGATGGCCGCGTCCCCATTCGCATTCTTCCGCGGCGGAGCAGCCATTATGGCTGCGGATCTCCGGCACACCCCAAGCACCGGGCTGACCGTCCAGCTCTGCGGAGACGCCCACATCGGCAACTTCGGCGGCTTTGCTTCCCCGGAACGACGCCTCGTATTCGACATCAACGACTTCGACGAGACGCTCCCGGGGCCGTGGGAATGGGACGTCAAGAGGCTAGTGGCGAGCGTTGAGATCTCAGCCCGGGACCGCGGCTTTGACGGGGAGGAACGGCTGGACGCTGTCCTTGAGGCCGCCAAAGCCTACCGCGAAGCCATGAGATCCTTCTCGGAGATGACCCCGCTGGAGATCTGGTATGCGTCGTTCGATGTTCAATCCCTGCTCCCGGCCATCAGGAGTGACCTCGGCGGTCAGGCTCTGAAGGATGCGGAACGCGAAGTCGCCCGGGCACTGGGCAAGGACAGTGCCCGAGCCGCCCGCAAGCTGACGCAGGTGGTCGACGGACGTCCGAGGATCATCAGCGATCCGCCCCTGGTGGTCCCGCTCCGCCAGCTGTTGCCCGGCCTCGAGGCGCAGCAACTTGAGAAGGGGATTCGCGGAGTGCTGGCCGACTACCGGCTCACCCTCCCCCACGATCGGCAATCCCTGCTCGATCACTACGAGTTTGAAGACATCGCCCGCAAGGTCGTGGGCGTCGGCAGTGTCGGCACGCTCAGCTGGATCGTGCTGCTGGTCGGTCGAGAGCACTCCGATCCCCTGGTGCTGCAGCTGAAACAGGCCGAGGCCTCCGCGTTGGAGGCCTATCTCGGCGCCAGCCACTACCCAAACCACGGCGAACGGGTCATCCAAGGTCAGCGCCTGATCCAGGCCTCCAGCGACGTGCTGCTCGGCTGGCTACGGACCAAGGGCCTCGACGGTGTCGAGCGCGACTTCTACGTCCGTCAGCTCTGGGACTGGAAAACCTCCGCCGACCTTGCAACCGTTTCCGCGCCGCGGCTCACAGCCCATGCCCGCCTCTGTGCCTGGACGCTCGCCCGGGCCCACGCCCGCACCGGCAGCCCCATCGCGATCGCCGCCTATCTGGGATCCGGAGGAGCCTTCGACCGCGCCCTCACAGCGTTTGCCGCCGCCTATGCCGACCAGAACGAGACCGACTTCAACGAGTTCACCAAAGCCCGGCGCGACGGCCTCGACAGCCAGGGCCCCTAAAGCATCTTCAGGGTTTCGCGGCCAGGGACTTCGCCGCCGCCACGAAGTCCCGGATTTTGGCCAGGTCCTTCACCCCGCGGGAGGATTCGACGCCGGAGGAGACGTCCACACCCCAGGCGCCGGCCTGCGCGGCGGCGCCAGCGACGTTGGCGGGATCGAGCCCGCCGGCCAGCAGCCAGCTGCGCCCCGCCAGCCCCTTGGCGCGGACCGAGGCGTAGTCCCAGGCCTCCCCGGAGCCGGGGACGGCGGCGTCGATCAGGAGCAGTTCCTCGCCCCAGTCCGCGAACGTCTCGGGCGCGGCGGCCATGGTGACGGCCCGGATGAGCTTGAGTCCGGCGTCGTGCACCGTGCGCACGTCCACCGGGGTGCGGTCGCCGTGCAGCTGGACCCAGTCCAGACCGGCCTCACGGGCGCGTGCGGCGGCGTCCGCCGCGGCCTCGTGCCGGAAGACGCCGACGGCGGGGAGGCCGGCCGGGACGTGGGCCAGGAGTTCCCGTGCCTGCGCCGGCGTCACTTCGCGGGGGCTGCGGGTCAGGACGAAGCCGACGGCGTCCGCCCCGGCCTTCGCCGCGGCCCGGACCGACTCGGGGGTGCTGAGCCCGCATACCTTGACGAACAATTCGGCTCCTTCTTCGGTGTTTACCTTGTCTCTGCCTCCGACGGTAGCAAGGACGGCAGCAAGACGACGCCTCACCGGCCCCCGAGGTGAGATTTGGCGCCCATGTTAGTCCAGAACATGGGCGCCAAATCTCACCTCGGGGCTGGTGGCAGCGGCCCCGGCCCCGGCCCCGGCCCCGCGATGACGTTACCGGCCGGCCGATAGGGTGGAGGGATGCAGATCATCCGCTATGCCGAGCTGAAAGCCCACCCCTGGCGCAACGGCGGCGGGGTGACCCGCGAACTGGCCAGCCACCCCGCGGCCGCCCCCGCACAGGCCGCCCCCGCGCAGGACGGCGGCCCCGCGGCTGCCGACTGGGACTGGCGGGTGAGCATCGCCGAGGTGTCCAAGGCCGGCGACTTCTCGGCGTACCCCGGCATGGACCGCGTCCTCACCGTGGTGGAGGGGGAACTGCTGCTGCTCAGCGTCGACGGCGCCGAGCACCCGCTCGAGAAGTACCGCCCGTTCCGTTTTTCCGGCGACGCCGCCGCGACCGGGGCACTGCCTACGGGCGATATCCGCGACCTGAACGTCATCACCCGCCAGGGCGTCTTTAAGGGCTACACGTCCATCATCGAACTTTCCAAGAAGCGGGCGCATCCGGTGTTCGAGGGCCAGCTCGGGATCCTGCTCCAGGGCCAGGCTGCCGTCACTCCCGGCACCGCCGGCACCGGGCCGGGCGCGCCGTCGGGCGCCGATTCGGCAGCAGGCACGGGCGCCGGGCCGGGCACACCGTCCGGCACCGGATCCGGCACCGGGCCGGACGCGGTCACAACCGCGGGCTCCCCCGGGACGCAGGCGGCCGAGCCGACGACGCTCGACCGCTATGACGCCGTCGTCGGTTCCGACACCGACACCCCCGAGATCCTGGGCCGCGGCTTCCTGGCCGTCGTGTCGATCGACCGGGTCGCGGACTAACCCTCCGTCACCTTCACCCGGGTGGCGCCGATCCCCACTGAGTCCTGGGACAGCCGCTGCGCGAGCCAGATCGGCACGATCGAGACGACGATCAGGACGACGGCCACGACGTTGACCACCGGCGCCTGGTTGGGGCGGAAGAGGTTCTGCAGGATCCAGATCGGCAGGGTGGTGTCCCCGGCGCCGATGGTGAAGGTGGTAACGATGATCTCGTCGAAGCTCAGCGCGAAGGCCAGCAGGCCGCCGGCCAGCAGGGCGGAGCGGAGCTGCGGGAAGGTGACCAGCCGGAACGTGGTGAACACGCCGGCGCCCAGATCCGCGGACGCCTCCTCCAGCCCGCCGCTCATCCGGCGCAGCCGCGCGATGACGTTGTTGAACACGGTCACCATGCAGAAGGTGGCGTGCGCGATCACGACGGTCCACATGCTCAGCGAGACACCCAGGATGGTGGTGAACATGTTGTTCAGGGCGATGCCGGTCACGATGCCGGGCAGCGCGATCGGCAGGATCACGAGCAGGCTGATGACGTCCCGGCCGAAGAACTTGTAGCGCAGCAGGGCCAGCGCCAGGAGCGTCCCCAGCACCAGCGAAATAAGGGTCGAGACCGCCGCCACCCAGAGCGAGGACACCACGGCCTCGCGGACGCCGGGGGAATCGAAGGCCCGCCCCCACCACTCCAGCGTGAACCCCTGCGGCGGCCAGCCGAACGTCCGGTCCGCGTTGAAGGAGTTCACCACCACCAGCAGCAGCGGCAGATAGATGAAAAGGAACACCAGCGCGGTGACGACGCCGAGGATGACTTTGGCGCTTCGGGAAAGTCTCATGGTGCTCCTGCCGGCTGCCCGTCGGTCACAGGCTGTTGAGGGCGCCGGAGCGCCGGACGATGAAGAGGTACAGCGTGATGATCGCGATCGGCACCAGCGAGACGGCGGCGGCGAAGGGCAGGTTGTTCGCGGCCCCGACGTTCGCGTAGACCACGGTGCCGAGCATCTGGGTGGTGCCGCCGACGATCTGGGCCGTGATGTAGTCCCCCAGTGAGAGTGAGAACGTGAAGATTGTCCCGGCGATGATCGAGGGGACCAGCAGCGGGAACATGACCAGGCGCATCGTGGTCAGCGGTTTCGCGCCCAGGTCCCCGGAGGCCTCCAGCAGCGAATCGGGGACCCGGTCGAAACCCGCGTAGATCGGCAGGATCATGAACGGCAGCCAGATGTAGGCCAGCGTCAGGATCACGGCGGTTTCGCCGTACCCCGGGGATTCCAGCCCGATCGGCGTCCCCAGCCACTCCAGCAGCCCGCCGTCGGCGAGCACGTTCCGCCAGGCGTAGGCCTTGACCAGGTAGCTGGCCCACAGCGGCATCAGCACGGCCACCACCAGCAGCTTCTGCCAGCGCGGGCTGGCCACCTTGGCGATGAAAAACGCCATGGGCAGCGCCAGGACCAGGTCGATCAGGGTCACGGCGATGGCGATCCACAGGGTCCGCAGGGTGATCCGCTGGTAGACCGGATCGGTCAGGACCGTCACCACGTTCTCGGTGGTCCATTCCGTGGACACCTTGCCGGTGAAGGTGTCCACGGTCCAGAACGCGGTGATCAGCAGCGCCGCCAGGGCGGCGATGTAGACGAGCACCAGCCAGCCGGCGGGGGCCGTCACCAGCCCCGCGAGCCGCAGGTTCGGCGAGCGGTGGAGCAGCGCCGAGAACCTGTGGGCCTTGGGCCGGGGCACGGCGGCGGCTGCCGGCGGCGCCCCGGGGACCGGGTGATGCGTCTTCAGCGTCATCTCAGCCCTTGATCTCCGTCCAGGCCTTCGTCCACTCCGAGTAATCCGTGCACTTGACGTCCGTGCGGCCGTCCAGGCAGTCGGCCACCGGGGTGGTCCAGTACCAGATCTGCTGTGCGTAGGCCTCGTCACCGGAGTGGAAGGTCTCGCAGTGCGCCTTGTCCTTGGTCAGCTCGCAGGCCTTGGGGTTGGCCGGCGATTCGCCGAAGTACTCCGCCACCGCCGCATTGGCCGCGGGGCTGGCGATGTAGTCGAGCCAAAGGTAGGCGCAGTTCTTGTTCTTGGACTGCGAGCCGATCATCCAGGTGTCCGACCAGCCGGTGGCGCCCTCCTCGGGGAGCAGGGTCTTCACATTGGTCCCGTTCGCGGTGGCGATGTTGGCGCCGACCTGCCAGGTGGTGCCGACCACCGTGCTGCCGCTGGCGAAGGCCTGGACCTCCTTGACGACGTCGCTCCAGTACTCGCCGATGTGCTGGCGCTGCTGCTTCAGCAGGTCCACGGATGCCGCCAGCTGGTCCTTGTCCAGCGCGTAGGGGTTCTTGATCCCGAGTTCCGGCTTGTGGGCCATCAGGTACACGGCGGCGTCGGCGATGTAGATCGGCGAGTCGTAGGCGGTGACCTTGCCGCTGTGCTGGGCGGCGTCGTCGAACACGGCGCGCCAGGAGGTGGGCGCCGGGGTGACGGTGTCCACGGAGTACATCAGCAGGTTGGCCCCCCAGCCGTGGGGCATCCCGTAGTTCTGTCCGTCCACGGTGTTCCAGGCCTTGTCCTTCAGGAACGGGTAGACGTCGGCGTAGTTCTTCAGCAGGTCCATGTTGACCGGCTCCACGTCGTTGCCGGCGACCAGCCGCAGGGAGGCGTCACCGGAGGCCGAGACGACGTCGTACTGGCCGGTGCGCATCAGGGTCACGGCTTCGTCCGAGGTGCCGAAGGGCTTGAAGCTCACCTTGCACCCGGTCTCGGTCTCGAAAGGGGTCACCCAGTCGACGGCGGGGTCGTTGCTGCCGTCCTCGACGTAGCCCGGCCACCCCAGGATGGTGAGCTGCCCTTCGCCCTGGCCGATTTCCGTTTTGACCGGCTGCGGGGTCGGGGTGGCCGATCCCCCGCCGGTGGTGCCGCAGCCCGCCAAGGCGAGCGCTGCCGCCGCGGCCGCCCCAACCACGAGGGAGGCCCGATTCCTTGATGCCATGATCCTTACCTTTCGTTGTGGGGTGAATCAGAAGCAGACTCCGCCGGCGGCTGCCCGGCGGACGTGTCAGGAGCCGCCGGACGGCAGCCAGACGGCGGCGTCGTCGTCCCAGCTCACCGTGACGCGGCGGTCCAGCAGTTCCGCGTCGCCGCCGGGCAGCGTCTCCGGGGCGAGAACGACGACGGCGGGACCGTCGTCGAGCTGCACCCGCACCTGGGTGGCGTGCCCCACGTAGACGAGGGCGGTGACGGTTCCGGGGCGGGAGGTGACTCCGGTGCGCGGTTCCGGCGCCGCCGTCCAGGACAGGCGCAGCCGTTCGGGCCGGATGCAGACCTGCTCCGCGCGGCCGTAGAGTTTCTGGGCCTGGGCGGCGTCGAAGATATTGGAGGTGCCGACGAAATTGGCCACGAACGCACCGCCCGGGCGCTCGTAGATCTCGTGCGCCGTGCCGATCTGTTCCAGGCTCCCGTTGTTGAAGACCCCGATCCGGTCGCTCATGGTCAGGGCCTCCTCCTGGTCATGGGTGACGAAGATGAAGGTGATGCCGAGCGAGCGCTGCAGTTCCTTGAGTTCCACCTGCATCTGCTGCCGGAGCTTGAGGTCCAGGGCGCCGAGCGGCTCATCCAGCAGCAGGACCTTCGGCTGCACCACCAGCGCCCGGGCCAGGGCCACCCGCTGGCGCTGGCCGCCGGAGAGCTGGGCGGGTTTGCGTCCGACGAACTTCCCCAGCTGCACGCGTTCCAGGGCTTCGCGGGCGCGCGCCTGGCGCTCCTTCCGGGACATGCCCCGCACGCGCAGGCCGTACGCGACGTTGTCGACGAGGGACATGTGCGGGAACAGGGCATAGTCCTGGAAGACGGTGTTGAGGTCCCGTTCGAAGGGCGCCATGCCGGTGACGTCCTTGCCCTCGAGCTCGATGCTCCCGGAGGTGGGCAGCTCGAAGCCGGCGATCAGGCGCAGGACGGTGGTTTTGCCGGAGCCCGAGGGTCCGAGCATGGAGAAGAACTCGCCCTGGCGGATATCCAGGTCCAGGTTGTTGACGGCGACGGTGTCCCCGAAGACTTTGGTGAGTTTCCGCATGCGGATCGCCGGAACCGCGTCCGTTTCCGCCTGTCTTCCGGCGGCGAGCGTCTCGGTCATGGGGTGCGCCTAACTCCGTTGCCGGATCGTCTTAGATGCGACACAGCGGGGTGTGATCCAGGCCACAACAGGCTGATGGGCCAAATACTATTACTCCATAGGTTTTGTGTATAGACCCCCACGAAAGCCCGGATTAGGATGGATCAACCGGGCGCCGGAAGCCCCCAGCGCACCGGCTCTTGGTGCCAGGACCAGGCGCCAGGGACACGACGCCAGAAACTGCCAGGGAGGCCCGGATGCTGCTGACACCGCAGAGCGCCTCCCGCAGCCTGGCGGCCGTGTTCACCCCGATCAAGTCCCGGGGCCTGGTGGACGAGGTGTGCGGCCGGATTGAACAGGCGGTGGAAACCGGCTTGCTCACCAGCGGCCAGCGGCTGCCCAACGAGACCGAACTCGCCGCCGCCCTGGGCGTCTCCGCGGTGACCGCGCGCGAGGCCCTGTCCCAGCTGCGGAGCGCGGGCATCATCCGCACGGCCCGGGGACGCAGCGGGGGAAGCTTCATCGCCGACGACGTCCTGCCCTCCCGGGAACGGGCCCTCGACCAGCTGCGGGACCTGACCCGGCTCCAGATCAGCGATCTGGGGCTGCACTACCAGGCGATCGCCGCGGCCTGCGCCAGCGTCGCGGCCCGGCGCTCCGACGCCGCGGACGTCGCGACCCTGCGTGCCTTCATCCCGACGGCGGAGGCGGATCCGCTGCACTGGCGGCTGGCGCTCTCCGAGTTCCTGCTCGAGGTTGCCGCCATCGCCCGCTCGGCCAGGCTGGCCAGAGAACTGATCCGGCTGCAGGCCGACCTGGGCACCCTCACGCTGCTGCCCTGCGCCGACGCCGGCTACCGCTCGACGACCACCGGACTCCTCCGGGAGGTCGCGGCCGCCATCGAGGCCCGCGAGCCGGCCGCCGCGGAAACCGCCGTGAAAGCCCTGGTGTCCGCCACCACGGACTGGCTGCTGGCCGAGCAGTCCAAACGCTACTGAGCACCCCGGTTCCTTCGAGCTAAGGCAGAGACCCGATGTCGGAAACCACCGCCTCCATTGACACCATCACCCTGCTCGCCGGGGAACTGGACGCCGCCATCACCGGGATCGAGGACCGGCTCGCGGCGTGGGCGGCGGACACGGGAACCGCCCTCGCCGCGCTCTCCGGCAGGGTCACCGGCACCGCCGTGGACAAACTCATCCGGCCGGTGGTCGAGGAACTGGTCCGGACTCCCGGCGGATACGCGGCCGGCGCTGGATTCCTTGCCAACGCCGGGCTACTGGGGCCCGAGCGCAGCTACATCGCCTGGTGGCAGGGTGAGGAAATGGAGCACGTGGACGCCCTCGCCAACTTCAGCCCCAACTCCATCAGCCGCTACGTCAAGTCCGAGTGGTTCCGCGTCCCGGTGGAGACCGGGCAGGCCCATGTGACCGGGCCGTACGTGGACTTCCTCTGCACGGACGAATACGTCCTGACCTTCACGCACCCGGTCTTCTGCCGCGCGGACGGTCCGGTGGTGGGCATTGTGGGGATGGACGTCACCGTGCAGCGGCTGGAGCGCGGGGCCATGGCTGCCCTGCGCCGGATCGGGGAACGGGCCGCCCTGGTCAACCCGGACGGCCGCGCCATCGTCTCGGCCGCCCCGGACATCGCCGCCGGGGACCTCGCCGCCGCGGCGGAGGGCTGCAGTGTCCATCCCGTGGGCAGAAAGTTCCGGATCTGGAGCGAAGCCACGGCTCTCTGACCCGGCCCCGTCCCATCGAGTGCTCCGCAACCGCCGTTATGGACCCTCAAAAGGGCGGTCCTGGAGCACTCGACGGTGGGTTGGGCGAGGGAGCCGGGGCGGAGCGCTCGATGGCGGGTCCTGCGCCGCGTTGCCGCGGGTTCGCCTCTCCGCGGGGGTGTTGCTAGGCTGGAATCAAGACCCCGCGTAAGGGGCCTCCGGACGACGGTTCAGTACCCGGCACGCGACAAGACTGGCCACAGGAGCTGTCATGTCGTGGTTAATTCTCATCCTTTCCGGGTCGCTGGAAGCCGTCTGGGCCGCGGCCCTGCACCGGACCGCGCAGGCCACGGGCCGCCGCCGGATCGCACCGGCCGCCGTCTTCCTCGTCTCCGTCCTGGCCAGCACCGGCGGTCTGGCGGTCGCCATGCAGTCCATCCCGACCGGCACCGCCTACGCCGTCTGGGTGGGCGTCGGCGTGGTGCTGACCTCCGCCTACGCCATGATCGCCAAGGTTGAGCCGACGACGGCAGCGCGGATCCTGCTGCTCGGCGGGATCGTCGCGTGCGTGGCCGGCCTGAAGCTGGTGGCGTGATGATGGCCGCGAACCGCACACCGAAGCCGGTCACCAAGGCGCCCGCCGCCACGGCGGCCTGGCTCATCCTGCTCGCCTCCGCCGTGCTGGAGGCGGTCTGGGCCACGGCCCTGGGCCTGTCCGACGGTTTCACCCGCCCGCTGCCGACCCTCGTGTTCGCGATCACCGCGGCGCTGAGCATGGCCGGCCTGGGCCTGGCGGTCAAAAGCATCCCGCTCGGCACGGCCTACGCCGTCTGGGTCGGGATCGGCGCGGCCCTGACGGTCGGCTGGGCGATGGCGACCGGCGTCGAACCGGCCAGCCCGCTGAAACTGCTGTTCATCGCGGGGATTGTGGGCTGCGCGGCCGGGCTGAAGCTCCTGCCGGCGGCGAAATCCGCGGCTAGCCCGGCGCTCCCGCCCAGTTAGCGCGCGGCCGGAGGCGTGATCCGGGGCGACACGCCGTGGCTGCGGCCCGACTCCCGTCAGTAACTGGGCGGGAGCGCAGGAATACTCCGGAGCGGCCCCGGGTTGGGCGTAGAAACAGCAAAAGAGAGGCCCCAATGAAGGCAGCAACAGTCATGCTCGGCGACGGTTTGATGGTCAGTCCCCTGGGATTCGGCGGCATGGCCCTGACCCCGGTGTACGGGGAGGTGGATCCGGCCGAGGCCCTGCGGACCCTGCACCATGCGGTGGATGCCGGGGTCAGCTTCATCGACACGGCGGACATTTACGGCGGCGGCAGCAACGAGGAGCTGATCGCGCGGCTCCTCAAGGAACGCCGCAGCGAGGTGCAGCTGGCCACGAAGTTTGGCCTGGTGGGCACCCCGTCCGCCGGCTACTCCGATATCCGCGGTGACGCCGCGTATGTGCGACAGGCCGTGGACCGCAGCCTGCAACGGCTGGGCACCGACACCATCGACCTGTACTACATGCACCGCCGCGACCTCCGCGTTCCGATAGTGGAAACCGTGGAGGCCATGGCGGGGCTGGTGCAGGCCGGCAAGGTGCGGCATCTGGGCCTGTCCGAGGTGACGGCCGAGGAGCTGCGTGAAGCCAGCAGCGTCCACCGGATCGCCGCGGTCCAGAGCGAGTGGTCCATCTGGAGCCGCGATGTGGAACAAAACGTTGTTCCTGCCGCGGCCGAGCTGGGGGTGGGGTTTGTGCCTTATTCGCCGCTGGGCCGGGGATTCCTCACCGGCACCGTCGACGCATCTACGCTGGGCAGCAACGACTTCCGCCGCAACATCCCGCGCTTCGCCGAGGCGGCGCTGGACGCCAACCAGGGTGTGGTCGCGGCCGTGCAGTCCGTCGCGGCTGAACTTGCCGCCGCCGGGCAGGCTGCAACTCCTGCCCAGGTGGCGCTGGCCTGGCTGCTCGCGCAGGGCCGGAAGCTGGGGCTGCCCGTGGTCCCCATCCCCGGCACCCGCAGGGCCGACCGGATCGACGAAAACCAGGGAGCACTGGCGTTGGCGCTCGACTTCACCCCAGCGCAACTCGAGAAGCTCGACGCCGCCGCGGACGCCGTCGTCGGCTCCCGCTCCGCGGACCCCAACTGGGTGTCCCAGGGCCGTGAATAGCGCCTCCGTAGACTGAAGCCCATGGACTCGCTCATTCACTCGTTACGTGACATCACCATCCGCCGCATTTCGGTCAGCGAGATGGACAACAACGTGTATCTGCTCACCAGCAAGGCGTCGGGCGCGCAGCTCCTGATCGATGCGGCCGATGATCTGGCCGCCATCCAGAGGCTGCTTGCCGACGCCGCCGCGGATACCTCCGCGGCGCCGAAGCTGGCGCTGGTCGCCACCACCCATCAGCACTGGGACCATGTCCGTGCGCTGCCGGGCCTGGTGGCGGCCACCGGGGTGAAGACGGCGGCCGGGACGGATGACGCCCCGGAGCTGCCGGTCCCGGTGGATGTGCTGCTGGATCACGGGGACGTCGGCAACTTCGACGGCTTCGACGTGACGGCAGTGCACCTGCGCGGCCATACCCCAGGGTCGATCGCGCTCGTGTACCAGGACCCGGAGGGCCCGGCGCACATTTTCTCCGGCGACTCGCTGTTCCCGGGAGGTGTGGGCAACACGCAAAACGATCCGGACCGGTTCGCCCAGCTGATCAGCGATGTCAGTGAGCGGCTGTTCGGGGCGTATCCGGATGACACCGTGGTGCATCCGGGCCACGGGAAGCCCACCACCCTGGGTGCGGAACGCCCGCACCTGAAGGAGTGGCGCGCCCGCGGCTGGTAGGCCAAAACCTCATCGAGTGCTCCAGAACTGCCGTTATGAACCCTCTAAACGGCAGTTACGGAGCACTCGATGGTGGTTAAGCTGGGGCCACGACCGCCGCGTTCCCTGACCGAGCTTGCGAGGTTAGGGAGCGGTTGGGGATTAGCGGCTGCGGCGTTCGTTCGACGCCGGGGCGGACGCGCGGCGGGGGCCGCCGCTGCGTGCCGGACGGCCTTCGCCGGAGCGGCCGTTGCCGCCGCCTGCGTAGGATCCGCCCGAGGTGCCGCCGGTGTTGGAGGACCAGACCGCCGAGTTCCCGCCCGCGCTGCTGCCGCCGGTCTTGGCGCCGGAAGCTGCACGCTGGCCCGTTGCCGGACGCCCGCCGCGCTGGCCGCCGGTGGCGCCGCCCGGGCGGGGAGCCCCGCTGCGCGGTGCGCCGCTCCGGGGTGCGCCGGTGCGGGGAGCCGAAGCGCCCCGGGCGTCGCTGCGCCCTTCTGCGGCTCGGCCGTCGGAACCGCGGCCGGCCGAGGCGCGGCCGCCGGCAGCCGGAACATCGTTCCGGTGGGTGCCATAGGAGGTGGAGCGGGCACGGACGCTGCGGCGCTCGGCGCGCTCGGCATCCTGCCGGTCCTCGTTGCGCTCAATCACGCGGTCTGCTGCGTTGCGCGCGGCGGCCTGGCCTTCGTAGGCCACAGCACGGCGCTCGGCGCGGGGCAGATCGGTGCGGGCAGCCTCGGTGCCGACGCGTCCGCGTCCGCCACGTCCACCACGGCCACCCGCGGTGGGAGCGGCCTGGGTGGTGCGGCGGGCGCGCTTGCGCTCGGCGTTGGCGCCGGTGGAGCTGCCGCCGCCCTGGTTGGACTTGGCGGCCAGCAGTGCGGCGCGGGTGCGCGGGTCGATCTTGTCGGCCATTTCGCCGACCAGTTGAGCAACCAGCGGCGAGTTGGCAGTGACGCGCTCGAAGTTAACCTCGACGCCGGCAGCCTTCATCAGCTTCTTGACGTCGGACTGCTGCTCCGGCAGGGTCAGCGTGACGACGGTGCCGTCGGAGCCGGCGCGGGCGGTACGGCCTGAGCGGTGCAGGTAGGCCTTGTGCTCCGTGGGCGGATCCACGTGGATGACCAGCTCGACGTCGTCGACGTGGACACCGCGGGCGGCGACGTCGGTGGCGACCAGGACGCGGACTTCACCGGAGGAGAACTCGGCCAGGTTCCGGTCACGGGCGTTCTGCGAGAGGTTGCCGTGCAGGTCGACGGCGGGGATACCGGCGTCGGTCAGGGTCTTGGCGAGCTTGCGGGCGTGGTGCTTGGTGCGCAGGAAGAGCACCCGGCGGCCGGCGCCCGAGGCGAGCTCGACGATCAGCTGCTTCTTGACGGTCTGGTCGTTGACGACGAGCACGTGGTGCTCCATCGTGGTGACCGCTGCCTGTGATTCATCCACGGCGTGGGTCAGCGGGTTGGACAGGTAGCGCTGGACGATCTTGTCCACGCCGTTGTCCAGCGTGGCGGAGAACAGCATGCGCTGGCCCTGGCTGGGGGTCATGTCCATGAGCTTCTTGACGACGGGGAGGAAGCCGAGGTCGGCCATGTGGTCGGCCTCGTCCAGCACGGTGATCTCGACGCCTTCGAGGGTCAGGACACGCTGGCGGATCAGGTCCTCCAGGCGGCCCGGGCAGGCGATGACGATGTCGACGCCGGCGCGCAGCGCCTTTTCCTGGCGGGCCTGGGAAATGCCGCCATAAATAACGGTCGTGTTCAGGCCCATGGCCTTGGCCATCGGCTCGATGGTCGCGTTCAGCTGGGTGGCCAGCTCGCGGGTCGGCGCGAGGACCAGGCCCATCGGGCGGCCGGGCTTGCGGAAGTGCTTGGCTTCCCGCTCAGCGAGTCGTGCTACAAGCGGGATGGCGAAGGCAATGGTCTTGCCCGAGCCGGTGCGGCCGCGGCCCAGGACGTCGCGTCCGGCCAGGGTGTCCGGCAGGGTCTTGACCTGGATGGGGAACGGCTCAACGATTCCCTGCGCGGTAAGGGTGTCGGCGAGAGCCTTGGGCGTGCCGAGGGCAGCGAAAGTAGTCATATGTTTCAAAGGTCTTTCAGGCGGTATCCGTGCGGATATCGGCCCCCGGTGCCGGTTGGCCCAGGGGTTCGCCGAAGAAAAGTCAGGTGATCAACCGGCCAGCTGCCAGTTAGGGCGGCGGCCGGGACCAAATAGAACGCGTTCATCGACGCAGGATGTGCCTCTCACATGAAAAAGTCCCACTCCCTGAAGGAATCCGAAAGGAATCCGCAGGGGAACCGGTTGATGAACCGGACCGATCATTCAAGACCAAAGTGGGCATCACTGCACATCAAGTTCCCTCAGTCTATCATCCGGCGAGGCCAGGACTGTTTTATCCCCTCAGCCCGCCAGGCTGGGGGCCTGGAACAGCGGCACGTGCGACGCCGGCACGACGGGCGCCGGGGCCTCCGACGCCGGCCGTCCGGACGCCCTGCCCGTGGCCGTCGCACGGTCCGTGGCCGATGAGCGATCCGCGGCCGTCGCCGTCGCCGTCGGACGGTCCGTGGCCGTTGAACCGTACCTGGCTGCCGGGACCGCCACCCGCCGGACCACCAGCACCTCGGCGTCGATCAGCCGCCGGGTTCCGGTCCGCTCGTCGAGGATCCAGAAAAGGTCCGTGGCCGCCACCGTCCGGATTACCTCGCCCCGGTGGAAGAGCTTGCCGTTGTGCCACGCTTCAATCTGGTCCCCCACCGACAGCTCCCCACACGATGTCACCTGCTGCGCAACGTCTACAGTCATGGCCTGTTCCTTCCTCAGATCCGGATGCGCCCCAGCATCGTTCCGTCTTCCGGCTCCAGCCTCCACCACCGAGGTTTCGCGGGCGTTTCCGGGCGGTGATCTTCGTGTGTCGATTTTGGGGTGCGGCCGATTTTCGGGTGTCGCCCGGAGCCTTCCCCTGCCATGATGTGGGAAACGGCCCCACACCCCGACACCCCCAGACCGGCGAGGACAACAATGACGGAACACAAGCACCCCGAGCACTCCGAGCACGACAGCACTGTCAGTGCGGCCCAAGTGTGGGACGAAAAGTACCGCAGCCGGGCCAAAATCTGGAGCGGCGAGCCGAACCCGCAGCTGATCGCCGAGGCCGCGCATCTGCCTCCCGGGACGGCCCTTGACCTGGGCTGCGGCGAGGGCGCGGACGCCATCTGGCTCGCCAGCCGCGGCTGGAAGGTCACCGCCGTCGACGTCTCCGCCGTCGCGCTGGAGCGGGCCAAAGCGCACGCGCAGGAACGCGGCCAGAGCGGGAACATCACCTGGGTACGGCAGGATCTGGCCACGTGGGTACCCGGGGAGCTCTTCGACCTGGTCACGGCCCAGTTCCTGCACTCCACCGTGATGCCCTGGCAGCAGGCCCTGCAGCTGGCCGCGGCGGCGGTGCGGACCGGCGGCACGCTCCTGATCGTGGGGCACCACCCCGACGGTCTGCCGCCGTGGGGGCAGCACCATGATCATGCCGCGGAGCGGTTTTACACGGCGGAGCAGCTGGCCCGCGAGCTGGGCATCGAGGCACCCCAGTGGCGGCTCGACGTCGTGGACACCCGGCACCGCAGCGCCACCGGGCCCGACGGCGAGGCTGCCGCGCTGACGGACGCCGTGCTGCGCGCCACCCGGCTGGTGGCGCACTAGCCCGACGCCGGCTCCGCCCCGCGGCAGCCCCGGCGCCTTGGTTCGGGGTGCTGCCGGGATTGTGACCCAGAACACGGGGCGACAACCGAGGCGAGCTTTCTCGACAAACGTCGACCCGGGGAAAGCTGGAGGAGGCACGTCGCACGCCCCGCCCGGGGCGGCCGTGGTGCCGTCCGGCGGTTGCCGAAAAATTGCCGTTCCCGCAGGAAGGGCCGGGCGGGAAGCCGCGCGGCGGGACCTTCCGCGGTCCGGTGGAAACCGCTCGGGTGCCCAGGGCGGTTCGCTGGCGCCTGCCGGGCAGCGCCGTCGTCCGGGCCGCCGCGCCGGCCCCGCGCGGCCCCTACGCTTAATCCACACGACAAAGTGTTACCTCCATCACACATCAGATGGATCCGTGCGCGCCTCCTGCGGAACGTCCTCCGCCCCGGCGCGCCCGTACTAGGAAGAAGCTCAATGTCTGAACGCACCACAACGGCCGGTCCGAAGCCCGCCCTCAATTCCTCCAGCAGCCACGGGCAGGAACCGCACCTCGCCCGAGCCCTGGGCAACCGCCATATCCAGCTGCTGGCCATCGGCGGCGCTATCGGCACCGGACTGTTTATGGGCTCCGGGAAGACCATTTCGCTGGCCGGCCCGTCGGTCATCTTCGTCTACATGATCATCGGCTTCATGCTGTTCTTCGTCATGCGTGCCATGGGCGAGATCCTGCTCTCAAACCTGAACTACAAGTCCTTCAGCGACTTCGCCGGCGACCTTCTGGGACCCTGGGCCGGCTTCTTCACCGGCTGGTCCTACTGGTTCTTCTGGGTGGTGACCGGCGTGGCCGACATCGTGGCGATCGCGGGGTACGTGGACAAGCTCGCCCCGGGCACCCCGCTTTGGATCCCGGCTCTGATCACCCCGGTGGTGCTAATCGTGCTGAACCTCCCCAGCGTCAAGGCTTTTGGTGAGGCGGAATTCTGGTTCGCCATCATCAAGGTGGTGGCAATCCTTGCCCTCATTGGCACGGGCATCGTCATGATCGCCACCCACTTCACCTCCCCCGACGGGGCTGTGGCGAGCCTGTCCAACCTCTGGAATGACGGCGGCATGTTCCCGCACGGCATGTTCGGCTTTGTCCTGGGGTTCCAGATCGCGATCTTCGCGTTCGCCGGCATCGAACTTGTGGGCACGGCGGCCGCCGAAACGAGGGACCCCGAAAAGAACCTGCCGCGCGCCATCAACTCCATCCCCATCCGGGTCCTGCTCTTCTACGTGGGCGCCCTCGTCGTCATCATGGCCGTCAACCCGTGGCGGAACATCGACGCTGCCAGCAGCCCCTTCATCGGGATGTTCACGCTGGCCGGGCTGGGCATCGCCGCGGTGGTCATCAACCTGGTGGTCCTCACGTCAGCTGCGTCCAGTGCCAACTCCGGGATCTACTCCACCTCCCGCATGGTTTACGGCCTCGCTCAGGACGGCAACGCCCCCAAAGCGTTCGGAAAGCTCAGCCCGCGCAAGGTTCCGCAGAACGCCCTGCTGTTCTCCTGCATCTTCCTGCTGGCCGGGCTGATCCTGCTGTACTCCGGCGACTCGGTCATCGGAGCCTTCACCATCGTCACTTCGGTGGCGTCCGTGCTGACCATGTTCGTCTGGTCAATGATCCTCATCAGCTACATTGTGTTCCGCCGCCGTAGGCCCGCCCTGCACGCCGCTTCCACGTTCAAGATGCCGGGCTCGGGCTTCATGCCGTACGTCGTGCTCGCCTTCTTCGGCTTCATGCTGGTGGCACTGGGCCAGGCTGACGATACCCGGCTCGCACTCTTCGTTACCCCGGTTTGGTTCCTGCTCCTCGGCGCGGCCTGGTACCTCAACCGCCAGACGCCGCTGCAGCAGGCTCGGATCGCCGAGTGGAAAGCTGTCCGCGGGGCCGAGATGGTGACCGCAGGCGCCTAAGCCTGCCCTGCCCGGGAATCCGGCAGCCAGGCCCCACCCGGAAGCCCTCAGGGGAAGCTCCGGCCGGATCCACCGGCCGGAGCTTCCCGTGTTAACGGAGTTCCCCTTGTCAACGGTCCTTGGCGGCTACCCGCGTCATGGCACGCTTCAGCGCCCGGCGACGCGCGCGGCGACGACGACCGCGGCGACGCCGATCACCGCCGTCAGGGCGAAGACGCCGCCGAAGGACGCCGCCGCCGTCGGGAACGCGGCAAAGATGATGCCCGTGGTGGCAAGGGACAGCGCCCCGCCCAGCGAGTCGGAGATGGACATCGCCGAACTATTGAAGCCCTCGTTTTGTTTGCTGGACAGGGCCAGAGTCATCACGCTCAGGCGCGCATACATCAGCCCCATGCCGGCTCCGGCGAACACCCAGGCTGCGATCGCGACGGCGGCCGGCCAGTTCAGGACCGTGGTCACCAGCACCAGGACAACGGCGCCGAGAACGAGGGCCGCGCCGATCCGGACCGCGCGGCGGTGGTCCAGGCGCGACCCGAGCCGGCCCTGGACCGCGGAACCCGCGGCCCAGGAGACGGCCCCGCCGGTGAGCGCCAGCCCGGCGAAGGTGGGCGAGAAATCGTAGCGTTCCACCAGCAGGTACGGCAGGTACACCTCGGCGCCGAAGAACGCGGCAGAGGCCAGTCCGCGGGTGAGGATGACGCTGGGCAGGCCGCGGCGGGCCGTCAGGGTTCCCCGCGGCACCAGCGGGCGGACGGCGATGAGGGCCACGGCGACGGCCGCCACCGCCGCGATCCCGCCGGCCACCGGCAGCCGGGCGGAGAGGTTCAGAGCGAGCACGGCCAGGGCCGCGAGCGCGGCCCAGGCCAGCCGGCCGGAGCCCGAGGACTTCCGCGGGGCCTCAGTGGACATGTCCCCCGGCGCGGCGGGCTTCGGGGTTCCGGCGTCGGGCGTGCCGTGCAGCCCGCGCAGGGCTGGCACGACCATCAGCAGGGCCGGCACCACGAGCCCCACCACGCCGAGGAACACCCAGTGCCAGCTGACCAGCTGCGCCACGAGGCCGGCGGCGAAGGGACCGACCAGCGAGGGAATGACCCAGGCTGCGGAAAAAGCGGCGAAGATCTTCGGGTGCAGCACGGGCGGATAGACCCGGGCGATCACCACATACAGCGCCACGGTCATCGCACCGCCGCCCAGGCCCTGGACCAGGCGGCCGGCCACCAGGGCAGGCATGGTCGCCGCCGTTCCGGCGATCAGCAGGCCCAGCACAAACAGAGCCACGGAGGCATACAGCGGCCCCACCGGACCGCGCCGGTCCGACCAGTTGCCGGCGGCCACCATACCAATAACGCCGGTGGCGAGCGGACCGGCGAACGCCAGGGCGTAAAGGGCAGCCCCGTCCAGCTCCCGGCTGACCAGCGGCATGATCGTGGTCACGGCCAGCGATTCGAACGCGACCAGGAACACGAGGGCGCAGGCGCCCAGCGTCACCAGCACATAGTCGCGGTGGAAGATGCCGGCTGAATCCAGGCTCGGAGCGGGGGCGGTACGGGGCAAGATGGCGGCCTGATCGATAGTTGTGGACGGAACTGGGGAACCTCAGCCGGCGGTGAGGCCCGGGCCTCTGGCCGGTCTGCGGTTCCTGGCGGGGCGGGGAAGTTGGCTCAAGGGGAAGCATGCCACAGCCGGCGGGCGGGGCGCACCATGCCCTGCGGTTCTATACTCCTCACCGACAAGTATCTGCTGGTCCGGCGCCCGTAGGGCTCCGGACTCAGTCGCGCCCTGGTGGTCAGCCGCCGATGAAGCGGTTCCGCCCGGCGCGGTAGCCGAACACGGCGGCCAGCGATCCGACCACCAGGAACAGGACCCCCGCCGCCGCGAACGAGCCCGTGGCCTGGTGCAGCTGGCCGACCATCAGGGTGCCGGTGGAACCCACGCCGTAGCCGACGCCCTGCATCATCCCGGACAGGTGCGCGGCGGTGTGGCCGTCGCGGGTGCGGACCATGATCATGGTCAGTGCGACGGCGGTCAGGCTGCCCTGGCCCAGACCCAGCAGCCCGGTCCAGAGCCAGATCAGCTCCAGCGGGCCGAAGATGCTCAGCGCGAAGCCGCCGCCGGTCATGAGCGCCACCACGGTGTTGATCGCGCGCTGGTCCCGGAACCTGGTGGCGAGCGCCGGGGCGAACAGGGACCCCAGCATCTGCAGCAGGATCGAGACGGAGACGATCACCCCGGCGGTGCCGCCGTCCACTCCGCGTTCGCGCAGGATCGGGGCCAGCCAGGCGAACACGCTGAAGGACATCATCGCCTGCAGCACCATGAACATCGTCACCTGCCAGGCGACCGCCGACCGCCACACGTTCACTCCGCCGTGCGCGGCCTGGTGCCGGCCGTGGCGCTGCCGGATGGCCAGCGGCAGGAAGAGCAGAAGAACGACGCCGGCGGGCAGCGCCCAGAACCGCAGCGCCGCGGTCCAGTCCCCCGTCGCGCTGAAGACCGGGTAGGTGAACCCGGCGCCGAGGGCTGCGGAGGCGCAGATGGCGGTGGTGTAGAGCCCGCCCATGAGGCCGAGCCGGTGCGGGAAGTCACGCTTCACGAGTCCGGGCAGCAGCACGTTGCAGAGCGAGATCGCGGCGCCGCAGGCCGCGGTCCCGGCCAGCAGGGCGGGCAGGTGCCCGGCGTCTCCGGCGTCGAGCGGCCGCAGCAGCAGGCCGGCCGTGAGCACCGCCATCGCGCCCAGCAGCACGCGCTCGGCCCCGAAGCGGCGGGCCAGGACGGGTGCGAGCGGGGCGAACACCCCGAGCAGGGTGACCGGGACCGTGGTGAGGACGACGACCGCCCAGCCCGGCAGCCCGGCGTCGGCCGTCACCTCGGGCAGGACCGCGGAGAAGCTGGAGAAGACGGTGCGGAGGTTCAGCCCGATCAAAACCAGGCAGACGCCCAGGTAGGCAAGGGTGCGGCGGCTGCCGACCCGCGTGGGCTCAGCCGCGGGGACGTCGTCGATTTCGGCGTCCACCAGCAGGCCCAGGCGGTCCACGACCTCGATGCCGCTGGCGGTGGAGTCCTGGGAACTTTTCGGTATGGTCACGGACCCCATTCTGGCAGGCCCCGTGCAGGCGGCGGTGCCACCATCGTCGCTGTCGACGGTTCCGTCAGCTCGGGCTCAGGATCAGGTAGCGTTCGTCGTCGATTTCCTTGCCCCACAGCGCCGGGTCTGCCAGCGCCACGACCTCGGCGTGGTGGCGGTGCCGGAGCACCAGTTCACGGCATTCCGCCGAGGGTATGCCGGCGCCTGTTCCCCACAGCCCTTCCACGAGTAGCAATGTCCCTGGCTCCCGCAACAGCCTCGTCCACTGGCCGAGGGCGGCATCCGGATCGGGGAGTGCCCAGAGGACGTGGCGGGCCAGCACGACATCGCAGCTCGCCGGAAGGTATGGCGGTTCCGAGGCATCACCCTGCAAGAACTCCGCGGCCGCGGGCATCCCGGCGGCGGCGGCCGCGGCAGCCTTGGTCCGGGCCGCTTCCACCATGCGGCCGGACAGGTCCAGACCCCGGACTTGATGGCCCTCCTCCGCCAGCAGTAACGACAGGCTGCCGGTCCCGCAGCCCAGATCAGCGACGTCGCTGCCGGGCAGGGGAATAAGGGGCAGAATCAGCTCCGTCCAGGCTTGGCGGACACCGGGGTCGAGCAGACCATGGTCCGCTTCCCGGTCGAAATCGGCTGCCTGCCCGTCCCAGTATTCGCGTGTTGCGTCATCCATGCGGACAGTCTGCCACGGGCCCCCGACGGGAAAGCTGACGCCTGCCCGCCCGGGCGGACGCCGGGACTCCACTATTCTGGAAGGGATGAGTGAATCCCCAGAATCCCCCGAAACGCCGCAGCCTTCACGCCCAGTGACCCCCGGCACCCAGGCCTCCTTCGGCACCTATGGAGGCCGTCCGGTCAGCTTCGTGCGCCGCGGCACCCGCCTGCACGGCCGCCGGCAGGTGGCCTGGGACGAACACTCTGACCGCTGGGCCGTCGAGGTGCCCCGCCACATCGCCAACACCTCCGTGCACCCGGACTACGTCTTCGACGCCGAAGCCGAATTCGGCCGGAAGGCCCCGCTGATCGTGGAGATCGGTTCCGGGCTCGGCGACGCCGTGTGCCACGCCGCCGAGGAGAACCCGGACACGGACTTCCTCGCCGTTGAGGTCTATACCCCGGGCCTGGCCAACACGCTGATCAAGATCAACAGCCGCGGGCTGAACAACGTCCGTGTGGTGGAGGCGAACGCCCCCGAAGTGCTCGCCACCATGCTGCCGGCCGGTTCCGTCACGGAACTGTGGGTCTTCTTCCCGGACCCGTGGCACAAGTCCCGCCACCACAAACGCCGCCTCATCCAGCCTGCCTTCGCCGACCTTGCCGCCCGGGCCCTGAAACCCGGCGGACTCTGGCGCATCGCGACGGACTGGTCCAACTACGCCGTCCACGTGCGCGAGGTCCTGGCCGACTCCGCCGACTTCGAGAACCTGCACGACGGCGAGCGCAGCGGCGCCGAGAGCCCCCTCACCCAGGTGTGGGAATCCGGCGTCGAGTCCCTCGTGGGCGGGGCCCCCGTCAAGGAGGGCCGCGCACCCGTGAGCACCGAACACACCGGCCCCAACCAGGGCACCGACGAGACGGGCGGCTGGGCGCCGCGGTTTGACGGCCGGATCCTGACGAGTTTCGAGAACAAGGCGCACGAGGCCGGACGGCTCATTTTCGACCTCAGCTACCGCCGCCGCTGAGCGCCCGGCTCGGGTGGGTCGCCGTCGCAGGATCCGGACCGGCGGCAGCGCTGTTCCCGGCGGGTTCGGCGTGGCACGATTACCTCAGAGGCACGAACCGGGCGGAACTGCGGTCCGAAAGAACCACCGAGTCAGTTGAAGGATCCATCATCAAAAGAGAACTGAAGGACGCCGCGGACGCGGCCGAGGACATCACCAACTCGCGGACGCTGGAGGTGGTGGCCCGTGCCGGATTTGCGGTCAGCGGTGTGCTGCACCTGCTGATCGGACTCGTCGCGATCCGGCTCGCCATGGGCGGCGAAGGCGAGGCCGACGTGAGCGGCGCGGTGGAACAGCTCGCCGCGCAGCCGGCCGGTCCGGTGCTGCTGTGGACTTCCTTCGCGGCCTGCGTGGCCCTTGCGATCTGGCAGACCAGCGACGCCATCTTCGATTTCGAGCACCTTCCCGGAAAGAAGAAACTGGCGAAGAAGGCCAAGGCCGCTCTCCAGGCTGTCGTCTATGCCGGGCTCGCCCTCACCCTGTTCTCCTTCGCCAGCGGCGCCGGCAAGGACCACACCAGCTCGACCAGCGACCTCACCGCATCGGTGATGAAAGCCCCCGGCGGCTATCTGCTCCTGCTTGCGGTCGGCGCGGGGATCGCCATCGCGGGCATCGTCTATGCCATCCGCGGCTTCCGGCAATCCTTCGCCAAGCACCTCCGGCTCCCCGCCTCGCCGAAGGCCAGGACCGCGGTGACCGTCCTGGGCGTCGTCGGCTACACCGCCAAGGGCATTGCCCTGCTGCTGGCCGGCCTGCTGATCATCATCGCCACCGTCAAAGTTCACCCCGAGGAATCAACCGGGCTCGACGGCGGGCTGAAGGGCCTGCGCGACCAGCCCTTCGGCATGTACATGCTGGCAGCCGTGGGCATCGGCCTGATCTGTTACGGCATCTTCATGATGGTGCGGGCAAAACTCGCCAAGATGTAGCGGCCCGGCCATGCCCAGCCCGGACCTCCGCGCAGCCGCCCCGGCGTCCTCCTACGTCTTGGCCGGAACACTGATCACGGACGGGCACACCACCGCCGACGCCGTCGTCGCGGTCTCCGACGGCCGGATCGCCTATGCCGGGACCCGGCGAGGGTTCGGCGCCGCGGGCATCCGGGGCGCACGGGAAATCACTCTTCCGCCGGGCAGCTCGATCCTCCCCGGACTCATCGACCTGCACTGCCACGGCGCCGCAGGCGGCAGCTTTCCCACCGGCGACAGCCGCGCGTGCCGCGACGCCGCCGGCTTCCTGCACCGCAGCGGAACAACAACGCTGCTGGCCAGCCTGGTAACGGCCCCGGCGGAGGAACTCCTCCGGGGAATCGGGGTGCTGAGACCGCTGGCGGACGAGGGGCTCATTGCGGGCATCCACGCCGAGGGCCCGTTCCTCGCCCCGGCCCGCTGCGGGGCGCAGGATCCGGAGTGGCTCCGGATCCCGGACCTTGAGCTGCTCGACCGGCTGCTGCACGCGGCCGGCGGCACGCTCAGGACCATGACGTATGCCCCCGAGCTGCCCGGCGCCGGCCGGCTGGTCAGCATGCTCACCGGCAACGGTGTCACGCCGTCGCTGGGCCACACCGACGCCGACGCCCGCACCGCCGCGGACTCCCTGACCGCCGCGGCCGAATCACTGCGGGCCGGCGGTGCCGGAGCGGGCCGGCGTCCCACGGTGACGCACCTGTTCAACGGGATGCCGCCGCTCCACCACCGGAGCCCCGGACCCGCGGCCGCGTGCCTGCGCCTGGCGGCCAACGGCACCGTCGCCGTGGAACTCATTGGCGACGGCGTCCATCTGGACCCCGAGACGGTGCGGATGGTGTTCGAGCTGGTCGGCGCCGACAACGTCATCCTCGTCACCGATTCCATGGCGGCGACCGGTCTGCCCGACGGCGACTACGAGCTGGGCCCCTCCGCCGTGGCCGTCCGGGGCGGCGTGGCCGCGCTGAAGAGCAACGGGGCCCTCGCCGGCGGCACCGCCACGCTGCTCGAGGTGGTCCGGAGGACCATCGGGGCCGGGGTGGCGCCCGCGGAGGCGGTGAAGGCGGCGACCCTGGTTCCGGCGAGGATCCTGGGCCTGGAGGACCAGATCGGCAGCCTGAAGCCAGGCATGCGCGCCGACGTCGTGGCCGTCGATGGTGACTTCGGGCTGGCCGCAGTCCTGCGCGGCGGCCAACCCTTGACCCACCCAGCCTGGGTCAGGGCTTGAAGTCGTCGTGGACCACGACGCGCGACAGCTCAATCGATCCGTCCGGCAGACGCCAGAAGTGCAGCCGCCGGGCCGAGGCCACATTCTGATCGATCGCCGCGCGGAAGCACTTTGACCCGTCCTCGCGCACCCGCTGGGCCGTGTCTGCGCCCGCGTTGGCCCGCAGCGCGTGGACTTCACGCGCCGCGTTCCGCTCCGCCGCCCCGGTCAGGACCTCCACGACGGCCTTCAGTGCCTTGGCCACGACGCCCGGCTCGGTGAACCCGTAGAGGGACGCCGCAAACTCCGGTCCGGCCGTCCAGTCCGCGGGCAGCGGCTGCCGTGCCTTCTCGGACGCAGGAACATTTTTGGCCCACGCGAGGTACACATCGTGCCGCAGGCGCTCTCCGGCCGTCGCGAACAGCGCGTCCGAACCGGCAGCCAGGGCGCGTTTGAGTGCGGGCTGCGTCCGGCGCTTGTAGGCCCTGAGGTCCAGGAGTTCCTCATTCCGCCGGGCCAGCCGGACCTCCGCGTCCTCCAGCGCGGCCCGGGCATCCTCCGCGATCTGTTGTTCCGTCAGCAGTTCCCGCCGCAGGGCGTCCTGCTCCTGCTGGAGGCTGACCAGGCCGGCCCCGGCGTGGCCGGCGGCGGCGACCAGTTCCTGCAGGGCCGAGACCTTCCTCCGTTCGGCTTCGAGCTGGAGCTGCGCGGTCATCAGCGCCGCCGACGGTTTCGGAGCGGGTCCCGCCGCCGCGGAAGCGCCGCCCTGCTCCGCGGCCCCGGCTCCTCCGGGTCCGGGGCCGGCGGCAGCCTCGGCAGGGAACGTCCGGCCCGACGTGGGCTGCTCGGTGAGGTGCCGCCCCGGCCGCAGCCAGGGCGTGCCGCCGGCCAGGAGCGCGGGCGCGGCCACGACGTCGGCGTCATCGTCGACGTCGAGCAGGGACAACACCACCGCCCCGTTCACCCGGAGGAACCTCGCCACCACCACCTCGCCTTCCGTCACGAGGCTGTCGGCGGCATCGAGGGGGTTGGAGGAGATCCTGGCCTGGTCAACGGTCCAGCTGGAGCCAGGGTAGAGGGTGAGCTTCGCGTTTTTGGCGCTGACCTGTTCGGCCAGGGCGAGGACCAGGTTGCCGGGCCGGTAGAGCTCGGCGAGACGGGGCGCGGTTTTCAGCCCGTTGATGTCGAGCGTCCTGTCCTCAGCGTTGAGGTCGCCCTCGACGGGCTGGCCCAGGTCCAGCATCCAGTCGAGGCGGACCGGCGGGACCACGTGCTCGCGCTGGATGGTGCAGCAGCTGCCGTCGCCCAGTTCGACGATGGCCCGGGAGCCCGCGCTGGCGAAGGCCTTGACGGTGCCCCGGACGCGCCGGGGCAGGGTGCGGGCCGGCGCGGACTTCGGCGGGACCACAGTGATCAGGCCCAGCACGTCCTCGATGATGTCCTCGGCCGCGCGGAGAGCCGCTTCGCGGTCCCGGGCCATCCGCAGCGGGCTGCGGTGCACGGCGGTCATCCAGCGACGATCCTCCGCGTAGACCCGTGCCGCGTTGCCGAACACGTGGGCGCCGGACGGGAGACTGTCGCCGAAGGCATAACTCTCCGGACCGTTCTCCAGCCAGAAAACGTCGGCCAGATCACCGATTTCCCGGGCGATATGTTCGACGTCGATGCGGTTATCCCGCTGCTCCGGATGCCAGGAGATCACCGCCGCCGGCTTGGTACGCCCGGCCGCCGTCAGCTGCAGTGCCAGATCTTTCCCGGAGGTGACAACTACAAAAGACTGTTCCATAACGAATCCCCAATCGCCGGTGCGGACGTGCGTGCCGCAGGTGGTGGGGAAGCCATCGGCTCCCCCACCATGAGTAGAGCAGGGAGGTCCGACAGTTTATTGCGGGCCGTAACGTCGACCCCGTTATCCCCGAGGTACGGCGATGACCGCCATGGTCTGTTGCTGCCCGTCCCGCATCTCGACACTGGCGATGTTGGAGAGCTGCAGGGGCGTGGCTCCGGTGATCCTGACCCTGCCACTGGGCGTTGCCGTCCACGCGCAGGCGCGGTCTTCGACGCCGTCGCTGTCCTTCACCCAGAGCGAGAACGTGCCGTCCACCGGAAGGCTCCGGCCGTCGACCGCGAGCTCGGTGCCCCAGGTCTTTTTCACCATGCCCACCGTGATCTGCAGTCCGTCACTGGCCTGGACGGAGTAGCTGGCGTCCGGTTTGGGCGGCGGGTTGAACAGCGGCGCGGCCAGGACCCCGAGGGCGAGGCACGCCGCGGCCGCCGCGGCGAGCGCCGCGGTCCAGCGGCGCCTGGCGTTCCGGCGGCGCTTGGACAGTTCCTCGAGCATCCGCCGCGGCACGGCGGCCGCCGGCAAGGGCTCCAACAGCGCGGGATCCGACGTCGACAATTCCCGCCCGGCAGCGGCAGGAGCCGCTGCGGCGAGAGCCACGGCGTCATGGACCGGGAGCGCGTCCAGCAGCGCGGGGAGGCTGGCCAGTTCGTCCAGCTCCAGCCGGCACTCCGCACAGCTGCCCAGATGCTGTTCAAAGGCCGCGGCCTCGTCAGGCTCCAGACCGCCCAGCAGGTAGGCGCCGAGCAGCTGGTGCAGCTCCGTGCCGCTCACCGTTCCACCCCCATCTCATCGAGGATCGCGCGGAGGGCCCGCACGGCGTAGAACGCCCGGGACTTCACTGTTCCGCTCGGGATCTTCAAGCTGACCGATGCCTCCTGGACGGTGTAGCGGCGGTAATGGAGGGCCACCAGAACGTCCCGGTGCTCGGCGCTGAGCCGCAGCAGCGCCTCTTCCATCAGCACCCGGTTGAGGAGTTCGTTGACGCGTTCCGCGCCGTCGGCCGGGTCGGCCAGCTCCCGGTCCGACGTCTCTCGGGGCCGGCGCTGGGCCTTGCGGTAGTTATCGATCATGATGTTCCTGGCCGTCCGGAACAGGTAGCTGCGCAGGCTCCCGGTGATCCGGGGGGCCTGCTGCCAGACCCGCAGGATGGTCTCCTGCACCACGTCATCGGCCAGTTGCGGATCCCGGCAGGCGCTGAGCACGAAACGCCGGAGCGCCGGCCCGTGGTCGCGATAAATCGCCGCCACCACGTCTTCGTCCAGCGACATGACCGTCCTCCCTGGCCCTGAGGGTTTGCGCTGCTGCCCCTTATGACGCGCGGACCGCCGGAACGGTTCACGCGCGCGGGGTCCGGGCGCCGCCCAATGCCCTGACCGCCCGCTACCTGCTGTGAACCATTCTTCCCCCGGGGCCGTCGTAACGGGTAGCGCCGGCCTGGCCAGTTGGCCGGTTCGAGTCAAGGAGCAGCAGATGAAAAAGCACCTCAGCATCGGCCTGTCCGCTGTCGCCCTCGCCGCGTTGCTCTCCGGCTGTGCCGGCACCAGCGGGACGGGCACGTCGCCGACGTCGGCGGCCACCACAACGCCCGGCAGCGCCGCGGCGACCTCGGCTCCGGCGTCGACCTCGGCACCGGCACCGGCCGCGGCCGCCCCGGACCTCAAGGTCGCGGATTCGTCCGCCGGCAGGATTGTGGTCGACGGCAAGGGCATGAGCGTCTACTACTACACGAAGGACGTCAAGGACTCCGGGACAAGCACCTGCACCGGCGGCTGCCTCGACGCGTGGCCCCCGGTCCTCGCCGCCGCCGACACACCAACCGTCGACGGCGTCACCGGCCCCGTGGGCACCATCGCCACCCCGGACGGCCAGAAGCAGCTCACCATCAACGGGATGCCGGTGTACTACTACGCCAAGGATCTGGCTGCCGGGGACATCCTGGGCCAGGGAGTCGGCGGCGTCTGGTACCTCGTCGCCCCGTCCGGTGAGATGATCACCGGCGCCGCCGGGTACTAGCAAAGGCGGCCCCGGCGGCCCGGCTCAGTCGTCCTCGACCTCGAACTCGACGGCGGCCAGAATCTCCTTCGTGTCCGGGTGGATCATGACCGCTTGCTGGTCGTCGTCGAGCATGAGGAACTCGCCCTGGTCCGTGGTGAAATGCCACGCCAGGGCGGTCTGGCCGTCGTGGTCATAGTTGGGGTCGCCCATGGTGATCTTCAGGAGCGTGTGGCCGGCCACGTCGCAGAGCTCGCGGATGATCATCTCGAATTCCGGGGTGTCCAGCAGGTCATCCTCGGCGGCCTCGGCCTGGCGCTCCGCGAGGTCCGGGATCCGGGACACCCGCTCGGCGATGTGGCGGTCGAGTTCCTCCTCGTCCAGGACGAGGAGGTCCGCCTGGCCCCGCAGCCAGGCGGCGTTGAGCGCGGTGATGTCCTCGGTTTCCAGCAGCGCCTCGAACTCGCCGTCGAGCTCCTCCAGGAGCCGGACCGCATGCGTGACGCCGTCAACGACGTCCGTGCCGCCGTCCAGATCCGCGTCCCCGTCAAGATACGCGTCGGCCTCCTCCTCGGAGAGGGCCTCGAACGCGGCCACGGTGCGGTTGAAGAGGTCCAGGTGCGCGGCGGCCCCCATGTTTTCCAGCCCGGCCCGGACGTAGGCGTCGATGTCCTCGCGTTCGGGCGCGGTGAAGACGTACTGGGCGAACCCGCCGCCCAGCGCCTGCGTCAGGTAGAAGTCGACGTAGTAGCTGCGCAGCGCGTTCGGTGCGATTTCCCCGACGTCGAGCAGCTCCGCATACATGGCGTTGACCACCTCGACGTTCGCGTCGACGACGTCCGCGTCGCTGCCGTTGATGATCTCCCGCGGCAGGACCGTCGCGTAGCCGGAGGCGGAAAGGGTGGTGGAAAGGCTGGTGCTCATGGAAAATCCTCACTGCTGAAGGCGGTGGCGCTCCGAACCCTTTCCACGCTACGTGGCGCCGCCGGCACCGGGGTTGAGCCGCAGCTGAACGTCCGGCGAAGTTTGGGTGTCCCGGTCCCGACACGTAGTCCGGCCGGATATCCACATAGCCGGGCATCCAGTACGGGGAGCCGGGCCAGGCTCGGTAAGATGGATCCGATGACCAACTGCCGAAAGTAAGTGCGCACATGCCCTCCCATCCGGACGATAGTGCGGCACTGGCAATACAGACTCCCGCGATCAACGACCGCTCCCTCGCGGCCGGACTCGCCTACGCCATGGGTAGCCGCGTGTCCGGCATTTCCTTCGACGCCGCCACCGGACTCATGCTCGGCAAGGTGCGGGGCGGCGCCGACGTGCCGTATTCGACGACGGCGAAGCTGGTCCGGAAGGCGGGCGGCTGGAGCTGCACCGTGGGTGTCTGCAGCTGCCCGGTGCGGAAGGACTGCAAGCATGTGGCCGCGCTGTTGTTCGCAGCCGAGGACAACCCCGCGATCCGGGTCCAGCTGCTGGCTCCCGCCGACGTCAGCCGGCTGTCCCGGCAGGCCCCGGCGCTCGAGGTTCCGGACTGGGAACAGGCCCTCAGCCCTCTGATTGCCCAGCCGGGGATCACGCAGTCCACCAGCGGGGTCCCGCTGGCGCTCCAGTTCGAGATTGAAGAACCCGCCCCGCACTTCTCCTACACCGGACGCCGGGATCCGCTGCGCAGCGTGCGCCAGCTGAAGGCCCGTCCCGTGATCATGGGCGCCAAGGGCAAATGGATCCGCGGCGATGTCTCGTGGAACACCCTGAGCTACCTGAGCTACCGGCGCGAATGCAACGAGTCCCACGTCGAGTGGATGCAGGAGTTCCTTGCGTCGCACACCGCCCAGGCGAACCGCCAGCACGCCGGAACCGGGCTGTGGCTGGGCCTGAACACCTATGCCGGGAAGAACCTGTGGAGCCTGCTGGCCCAGGCCGGGAAGATCGGCCTAGCCCTGGTCCACAGCCGCGGCCCGGAGCCGGTGCGGCTCGTTGAGCAGCCGGCCGCCGTCGGGCTCAACCTGACCCGGTTCGGCACCGCGCCGGCCCCCGTCGAGGGGGACGGCGCCGTCGTGCCCGCCGCCGACGGGGACGACGGCGGGCTGTCCCTGGCCCCCAGCATCACCGTGGAGGGGGAGGTGGTTGATCCGGCAAGCGTCGGGACCATCGGGCGCCCGGCGCACGGGATCTTCCTGACCTCCGGGGCGGACGCCCTGCCGGGTGTCGCGCCGACGGACTCCGCCATTACGCTTGCCCCGCTGGAGAGCGGGCTCAGCGAGGAGCTCCTGACCTTCGTCACGGCGGGCACCACGCTGCACATCCCGGCCCGGGACGAGAGCCGCTTCCTCACCGGCTTCTACCCCAAACTCAAGCAGAGCGCGCGGGTCACGGCCTCCGACGAGTCCGTGGTGCTGCCCCAGCTGGCTGTTCCCACCCTGTCGCTGCTGGCGAACTACGGCGCCGATCACCGGGTCCGGCTGCACTGGGAGTGGCACTACAAGTCCGGCACGCTCGTCACGTCGCAGCCGCTGTGGCGCCACCCCGGCGATCACGGCTACCGGGACGACCCTGCCGAGGCCCGCATCCTCGAAGCCCTCGGACAGCCCTGGGACGTGGTGCCGGCGCTGGGCGAGTCGGCCACGGGCGGCTGGGGAACACCGCGGCTGGCAGCCTCGGCCGAGCTCAGCGGCCTCGACACCCTGGCCTTCACCGAGGAGCTGCTCCCTGCGCTCCGCGAGGTCCCCGGCGTCAGCGTGGACACGGCCGGCGAAATCGCCGACTACCGCGAGGCCGAGGAGGCCCCGGTGGTGTCCATTTCCACCAAGGCCACCGAGCAGCGGGACTGGTTCGATCTGGGCATCCAGATTTCCCTGGAGGGCCAGCCGGTGTCCTTCGCGGCCGTTTTCTCCGCCCTCGCGGCCGGCCAGACCAAGATGCTGCTGCCCAGCGGCGCCTACTTCTCCCTGGACCTGCCCGAACTGCACCAGCTGCGGGCGCTGATTGAAGAGGCGCGGGAACTGCAGGACAACAAGGACGCGCCGCTGCAGATCAGCCGGTTCCAGGCCGGGCTCTGGGACGAGCTCGCGCAGTTGGGCGTCGTGGACGAACAGGCCGCGGCCTGGCGTGAGGCTGTCGGCGGGCTGCTGGAAGGCGGCGTGAAGGGCCTGCCGCTGCCCGCAACCCTCAACGCCGAGCTGCGCCCGTACCAGCTGGAGGGCTTCAACTGGCTCAGTTTCCTCTACCGTCACGGGCTCGGCGGGGTGCTGGCCGATGACATGGGACTGGGCAAGACCGTGCAGGCGCTGGCGCTGATCTGCGCCGCCAAGGACCTGGCGTCCGGGACGTCCGCGGCGCCCGACGGCGGTGCTGCCGCCGGCGCCGCGCCGGGCGCCGCACCTTTCCTCGTCGTTGCCCCGACGAGTGTGGTGGGCAACTGGGAGGCCGAGACCGCGCGGTTCGCCCCCGGCCTCACGGTGCGCGCCGTCGGCGAGACCTTTGCCAAGAGCGGTTCGAGCCCCGCGGAGGCCATGGCGGGGGCGGACATCGTCATCACCTCCTACGCCCTGTTCCGGATCGACTACGAGGCCTACGCCTCCAAGGAATGGGCCGGCCTGGTCCTGGACGAGGCCCAGTTCGTCAAGAACCACCAGTCCAAGGCCTACCAGTGCGCCCGGAAACTCCCGGCGGTGTTCAAGCTCGCCATCACGGGCACCCCGCTGGAGAACAATCTGATGGAGTTCTGGGCGCTCACCTCGATCGTCGCGCCGGGGCTCTTCTCCAGCCCGAAGCGGTTTGCCGAGTACTACCAGAAGCCGGTCGAGAAGAACGGCGACAAGGCCCAGCTGGACAAGCTGCGGCGACGGGTCCGTCCTCTCATGATGCGCCGCACCAAGGAGCAGGTCATCCACGACCTGCCGCCGAAGCAGGAGCAGATCCTCGAGGTGGTGCTGAACCCGCGGCACCAGAAGGTCTACCAGACGCACCTGCAGCGGGAGCGGCAGAAGATCCTGGGCCTGATCGACGACGTCAACAAGAACCGCTTCACCATCTTCCAGTCCCTCACCCTGCTGCGGCAGCTCAGCCTGGATCCCTCGCTGATCGACCCCTCGCTCTCCGGGGTGCGGTCCAGCAAGCTCGATGTGCTCTTCGAGCAGCTGGAGGACCTGGTGGCGGAAGGGCACCGGGCCCTGATCTTCAGCCAGTTCACCGGCTTCCTGGGCAAGGTCCGCGAGCGGCTCGTCGAGGAGAACATCGAGTTCTGCTACCTCGACGGCAGCACCCGCAACCGCACCGACGTCGTGAACGAGTTCAAGAACGGCGCCGCGCCGGTGTTCCTGATCAGCCTCAAGGCCGGCGGCTTCGGCCTGAACCTGACCGAGGCGGACTACGTGTTCCTGCTGGACCCGTGGTGGAACCCGGCCTCCGAGGCGCAGGCCGTGGACCGCACGCACCGGATCGGCCAGGCCCGGAACGTCATGGTCTACCGGCTGGTCGCCAAGGACACCATCGAGGAAAAGGTCATGGCGCTCAAGGCCCGGAAGTCCCAGCTGTTCGCGGACGTCATGGAAGGCGACACCCTCTCCGGCGGAGCGCTGACGGCCGAGGACCTGGCTGCGCTGTTCACCGACTGACGGGGAGCAGCACCGGGCGGGTCAGGCCGCGGCCGGCGCAGTGACGGACCGGGAGGCCGTCTGCTTCCGGAACCAGGTGGCCAGTTTCTTGCCCTTGCCCTTCCACCAGCTGTCCTCATCACCGCCGTGCTTCCACCGGTAGGTCACCATGACCATCATGAAAACCCCGCCGGCGACGTCCTGCCATGTCCCGCTCGCGGCATCGATCAGCACGCTGACGGCGCAGATCAGGATCGAGGGCCAGGCCAGGGTGGTGAAGACGGTGTTGGCCACGTAGCGGCGGTGGGACCGCGGCACCGAGAGGGCGCGGACCATGTCGAAGCAGACGCAGATGACGACGATGGTCTGGCCCACGGTCAGCAGGATGGAGCCCGTGATGGATCCTGCGAACATGGCCAGGGCCTGGAGCCCGGAGTTCATGCCCTGCCCGCGATCAGTGCGGGTCCAGGTGCCGGTGTGCCCGGCGAAAGTGAGTTCAACATGCGGCGCCCCCCGGCGGTCCTCGCTGTTCGGCTGGCGGTGATGCCAGCCGTTCGTGCAGGACAATTCAAACGGCCGGGCGGCCCCGAAGTCACGCAAACCCTGTACCCGTCTTTCCGGCCGGGAACTACCCGGGCGCGGACGCGAATACTTGCCCTGGGGCAGCCGACTACTTGGACGGCGCGGGCCGGAGCCTGCCGGCGGGCGGCGTCACTCGCCGTTCCGCGGCCGCCACACCACGATTGCCTGGGACCGGGCCCGGGGGCGCTTGCCGCGGGCCAGGCTGACGACGTCGCCCGCGGCGCCGGCGGCGAAGATCCGGGACTCCAGGCTTCGGGGGCGGCGCTCGAGTTCCTCGCTCAGCTCGGCCACGCGCCGCTGCAGGGCCGCCACCTGGTTCTCCAGCTGGAGGATCCGTTTGATGCCTTCGAGGGAGACGCCCTCCTGCGAGAGCCGCTGCACCTCGCGGAGCATGGTGATGTCGCGCTGCGAATAGCGGCGGGACTTGCCGGGGGCCCGGCTGGGCGAGACGATGCCCAGCCGGTCATACTGCCGCAGCGTCTGGGGGTGCATGTCCGCGAGTTCCGCGGCGACGGAGATGACGAAGATCGGCTGCTCGTAGTCGATGGCCATGGCGGGCATCCGCTTCTAGAGCCGGGCCTTGGCTGCCAGTTCGGCGCGGACGTCCTCGCCGGCGGTGGCCGCGGCGAAGGCCTTGACGGCCTCCTCGGCTTCCTTGTTCAGCTTCCGCGGGACGGCGACGTCGATGGTCACCAGCAGATCCCCGGTGGCCTTGGAGTGCTTGACGCCGCGACCCTTGACGCGGAGAGTGCGTCCCGACGGCGTGCCGGCAGGGACGCGGACCCTGACCTTGTCGCCGTCGATGGTCGGGACCTCGATGTCGGCGCCCAGGGCGGCCTCCGGGAAGGTGACCGGCACGTGGATGCGCAGGTTGTCGCCGTCGCGGACGTAGAAGTCGTGCGGCTTCACCGAGACGGTGACCATGAGGTCCCCGTTTCCGGCCGGACCGTACTGGCCCTTGCCGCGGACCCGGACCTTCTGGCCGTCCTTGATGCCGGCCGGGACACGGACGTCAATGACTTCGCCGTCCGGTTCACGCAGGCCGATGGTGGTGCCGCGGATGGACCCGGCGAAGGAAATGGAGGTCGACGCCGTCCGGTCCGCGCCTTTCTGCGGGGCCCGCTGGAACGACTGCCCGCCGCCGCCGAAGCCGCCGCCCGCTCCGCCGAAGAGATCGGCAAACTCCGGCGGAATGCCGCCGGCTGTGCTGTAGCCGCCGGAGTGGCGTCCGCTGCCGCCGGTGAACAGCCCGCCGAAGAGGTCCTCGAAGCCGGCCCCGCCGCCGGCGCCGCCGCTACCGCCCGGGGCGAACCGGGCTCCGCCGCCCATCGCCCGGATGGCGTCGTACTGCTGGCGCTCGTCGGCGTCGGAGAGCACGGAGTAGGCCTCGGAAATGTCCTTGAACTTCTTCTCCGAAGCGACATTCCCCGCATTGGTGTCCGGATGGTGCTGCCGCGCGAGCTTCCGGTAAGCCTTCTTGATGTCGGCGTCGGAAGCGTCCTTGGCGACTCCAAGGATCTTGTAAAAGTCCTTGTCCACCCAGTCCTGGCTAGCCAATGGCGTTTCCTTTCAAATCTGTGTGCCGAGGTGACAGTTCGCGCCGATGTTTGGTCGAAACACGGGCGCGAACTGTCACTTCGATGGGGTACTGCTACGCCGGAACAGCCACGATGACCTGGGCTGCCCGCAGGACCCGGTCGCCGGACTTGTAGCCGGAGCGCAGGACCTGGCTGACGGTGTCGATTTCGACATCCGGTCCGGGCTGCTGGATGAGGGCCTCGTGGATCGTGGGGTCGAACTCCACGCCGGTCTCATCGATGCGCACCAGGCCGTACGTCTTCAGCGCGTTCTCCAGCTTGGCGGCGATCGCGGCGAACGGTCCGTCCGTGAGGTCACCGTGCTGGCGGGCGGCGTCGACGTCGTCCAGCACCGGGAGCAGGGAGTTCAGGACGCCGATGACGGCCATCTCCCCTGCCACGGCACGGTCGCGTTCGACGCGCTTGCGGTAGTTGACGTACTCGGCCTGCAGGCGGCGCAGGTCATTCCTGAGCTCCTCCGCCTCCGCGCCGTCGGCACCCTGGGCCACGGACTCCGCGGCCGGCACCTCCACACTGTTGAGGATGTCCTCCGCCTGGGACAGTGCGTCCCCGGAGTCCGTTTCCGAGTCTGCCGAGGCGGCGCTGGCGCGCTCCTGGTCGGGGTGGCGGGCCTGGCCGGTCTTCGGATCAACCTTGCGGTTGTCGTGGATGATCGGCTTCTGCGGCTCGTTCTCCCGCTGTTCGGCGTCGCGACGGCTCTCGGAAGAACCGTGCTCTTCTTCGTTACCGTGGTGCGGCATGATTACTTCTTCTCGTCTTCGTCTACGATCTCGGCGTCGACGATGTCCTCGTCGGAGCCTGCGGCCTTCTCACCGGCGGGGGCACCCTGGGCGCCGGTGGCGCCGTCGGGGGAACCTGCCTGCGCGTAGATGGCCTCGCCGAGCTTGCTCTGGGACGCCTGCAGCTTCTCAAACGCGGTCTTCACGGCTGCGTCATCGGTGCCTTCGAGGGCGGCCTTGAGGGCGTCGACGTCGGCCTTGACCTCGGTCTTGACCTCTTCCGGCAGCTTGTCGGCGTTGTCGGCGATCAGCTTGTCCACGGAGTACGCGAGCTGCTCGGCAGTGTTGCGGGTGTCGGCTGCCTCGCGGCGGGCCTTGTCCTCTGCTGCGTGCTCCTCGGCGTCCTTGACCATGCGGTCGATGTCTTCCTTGGAGAGGCTGGAACCGCCCGTGATGGTCATGGACTGTTCCTTGCCGGTGCCCTTGTCCTTCGCGGAGACGTGCACGATGCCGTTGGCGTCGATGTCGAAGGTGACCTCGACCTGCGGGACGCCGCGCGGGGCCGGAGCGATGCCGGTCAGCTCGAAGGTGCCCAGCGGCTTGTTGTCGCGGGTGAACTCGCGCTCGCCCTGGAAGACCTGGATGGCCACGGACGGCTGGTTGTCATCCGCCGTGGTGAAGGTCTCGGAGCGCTTGGTCGGGATGGCCGTGTTGCGCTCGATCAGGTGCGTCATGATGCCGCCCTTGGTTTCGATGCCGAGGGAGAGCGGGGTGACGTCGATCAGGAGGACGTCCTTGCGTTCGCCCTTCAGGACACCGGCCTGCAGGGCGGCGCCGACGGCGACGACCTCATCCGGGTTCACGCCCTTGTTCGGCTCCTTGCCGCCGGCGAGTTCCTTGACCAGGTCGTAGACGGCGGGCATACGGGTGGAACCGCCGACCAGCACGATGTGGTCGATCTGGGAAAGCTGGATGCCGGCTTCCTTGATGACGTCGTGGAAGGGCTTCTTGGTGCGCTCGAGCAGGTCCTTGGTGAGGTCCTGGAACTTAGCGCGGGTCAGCTGCTCGTCCAGGTGCACCGGGCCGTCGGGGGTGACGGAGAGGTACTGGAGGGAGACGTTGGTGCTGGTGGAGGAGGAGAGTTCCTTCTTGGCCTGCTCGGCTGCCTCACGCAGACGCTGCAGGGCGATCTTGTCCTTGGACAGGTCGATGCCCTTGACCTTGAGCTGGTTCAGCAGGTAGTTGACGACGCGCTGGTCCCAGTCGTCGCCGCCGAGGCGGTTGTCACCTGCGGTGGAGCGGACCTGGATGGTGGAGAAGTTGTCTTCGTCCTTGCCCACCTCGAGGAGGGAGACGTCGAAGGTTCCGCCGCCGAGGTCGAAGACGAGGATGAGTTCGTCTTCCTTGCCCTTGTCCAGGCCGTAGGCCAGTGCGGCCGCGGTGGGCTCGTTGACGATGCGCAGGACCTTGAGGCCCGCGATTTCGCCGGCTTCCTTGGTGGCCTGGCGTTCGGCGTCGTTGAAGTACGCCGGAACGGTGATCACGGCGTCCGTGACCTTTTCGCCGAGGTAGGACTCGGCGTCGTTCTTGAGCTTCATGAGGATGCGGGCGGAGATTTCCTGCGCCGTGTACTTCTTGTCGTCAATGGCGACGCTCCAGTCGGTGCCCATGTGGCGCTTGACGGAAGCAATGGTGCGGTCAATGTTGTTGACGGCCTGGCGCTTGGCGATCTCGCCGACCAGCACTTCGCCTGACTTGGAGAATGCAACTACCGACGGCGTGGTCCGGCCACCCTCGGCGTTGGCAATGACGGTGGGCTCGCCACCTTCGAGAACGGAGACGACGGAGTTGGTTGTTCCGAGGTCAATACCTACTGCACGTGACATGTGTTGCTTCCTTCTTTCCGGGGAAACTTGCTGAGCTGGCTGCGGACCGTAGCGGTAGCAACCGCATGGGTCCAGCCGTTATTGAGTGATCTGCACTCAACTTTACTCAGACCGGTTTCAAAGTCAATTCAAAGTTGAGCGCCATACGCTCAACCTGACTTTTAGGAGGTTGCCTGGCGGGTCGCCGGACGGGCCAGTTCCCCGGAATTCCGGCACTCTTCAGAGCGGCGGCCAGGCTGGCCGCCGCTCGTTTCGCTGTGCGCGAAGTGCGCCGCCTAGCGGTCCCGGCGGTCCGCTTCCCCGGCGGAGTCGTCCCGGGTGCGTCCCTTTTCGCCCGCATCGCCGGCGGTTCCGTAGTCGCCTTCGGGGTATTCGCCCTCCACGGCGGTTGGCGGCGTCGTGTCGGCGCCTGCCTCTCCGTAGTCGCCCTCGGGGTAGTCGCCCTCCTCCGCGCCGACGGCGGTGGTGCCGCTGACGCCCGCAGCCCCGTAGTCACCGGTGGGGTATTCGCCTTCCGCGGCCTCAGGCGGGTTCTCCCCGGCGGTGCCGGCCGCACCGTAGTCACCTTCGACGTACTGGCCCTCGGCGGCCTCGTCGCCGGATTCCGCTGCCGTTCGATCAAACTCGTTGTTTTCTGACATGGTTGGATCCTTCCTGGAAGCCTCGGCGCGCCCAGGCAGGCGCACGGGCAGTCTATCGAGCACGGCCGGGAGGCAACAGGGGGTCGGACAGCGGTAGACCGCGCACCGGGACAGGCTGCATTCTGGTGTCCGAGGGCCCGGCTCTCAACATCGAGCAGGGCCGGCGAAGGCAGACCCCGCCCGGCCGCCGGTGAATGACCACAGCGAAAGTGAGCACCCCATGTCCCCGTCTGAATCCCCCGCGGCCCCGACCCCGACCCCGGCCCTGTACGTCGTCACCGGCGCCGGACCGGTCGGCTGGACGGTCGCCGAACAGCTCGCTGCGGCGGGCCACCGGGTGCGGGTGCTCACCCGGTCCGGCAGCGGTCCCGACCACCCGCGCGTCGAGAGGGAGTCCGTGGATGTGTCGGACCCGGCGCAGCTCGGCGGGCTGTTCCGCGGCGCCAAGGCCGTGTTCCACTGCATCCACGGCTCGCGGTACAGCGCCCGGACCTGGGCGGAGGAGCTCCCGCGCGCCGAGGCGGCGGTCCTGGCCGCGGCGGGCGAGGCCGGCGCCGTGGTCGTCTTCCCGGAAAGCCTGTACTCCTACAGCGAGCCGGACCGTCCGATGACGGAGGAGGGCCCGCGCGAGGCCCGCGGCGGCAAGCGCGGCGTCCGGACCGATCTGCTGAAGGCCCGGGCGGCGTCCGCGACGGACACCGTGAGTGTGGTGGCGAGCGATTTCTTCGGTCCCAGGGTCCGCAACTCGCATGCCGGCGAGCGCATGGTGAAGCCGGTCCTGGCGGGCAGACCCCTGATGGTGATCGGCAACGCGCGGTTGCCGCATTCGTTCACGTATGTGCCGGATCTGGCCGCGGCCATGATCCGGGCCGCGCAGGATCCGGGGCTCTGGAACCGGGTGTGGCATGCACCGACCGGCCCTGCGCCAAGCCAGCGGGAGATCGCGGGGGCGTTCGCGGCCGCCGCCGGCGCCCGGACCCCGCGGGTGGCCGGGGTCCCCGGCTGGGTGCTGCGGACGATGGCCGTCGTTTTCCCCGGGGCCCGGGAACTGGCCGAGACCCTGTACCAGTTTGAGCACCCCTTCGTGATGGACTCGCGCGCCAGCGAGGCCGCCCTGGGGCTGCGGCCGACCCCGCTTAAGGCGGCAGCCGCCGCCACGGTGGCCTGGTGGGGGGTCCAGGAGCCGTGACGGCGGCTGCGGTCGGTGGGTCGGGCTAGCGGATTCCCGCCTCGGCGGTCTCCGGCTCCGGTTCCGGGGCTGGCCGCAGGCCGCGCGCGGCGGCATCCGTTTCGGGGCGCCCCAGCTTGCTCGGCCACCAGATCCGCGGGCCGATGTCGTAGGCCAGGGCCGGGACCAGCAGGGACCGGACCAGAACGGTGTCCAGCAGGACGCCGAAGGCCACAATGAAGGCCAGCTGCACTAGGAACATGATGGGGATGACGCCCAGGGCCGCGAAGGTGGCCGCGAGGACCACACCGGCGGAGGTGATGACCCCGCCCGTGACTCCCAGGCCGCGCAGGATGCCGGGCCGGGTGCCGTGCTTCAGGGATTCCTCCCGGACCCGGCTCATCAGGAAGATGTTGTAGTCCACGCCCAGGGCGACCAGGAAGACGAAGCCGAAGAGGGGCACGGTGGCATCGGCGCCCGGGAACCCGAAGATGTTGTTGAACACGAAGGCGGAGACGCCCAGCGCGGCGCCGTAGGACAGGACGACGGAGGCGACCAGCAGCACCGGGGCCAGCACGGAGCGCAGCAGCAGCATCAGGATCACGAGGATGACCGCGAGGACCACCGGGATGATGGTGACGAGGTCACGCTGGGCGGTGGTGTTGGTGTCCAGTGCCGTGGCGGTCACTCCGCCGACCAGGGTGCCGTCGTCGATCTTCTTGAGTTCCTGGCGGAGAACCACCACCACGTTTTCGGCGTCGTTGGAGTCTGCGGCGAAGTTCAGGGTCGCGTTGATCAGGACCTTGCCGTCCCGGACGGCCGGAGCCGTGGGAGCCGGGGGTGCGCCGGGGGCAGCGGGAGCGCCGGGAATGATCGGCATGCCGCCGTCGGCCAGCAGATAGGCGTCCCCGACGCCGTCGGTCGCCTTGGTCTGCGCCAGCACTTCCTGCGCCGCCGCCTCGTTGGCGACGATCACGGCAGGACTGCCGGATCCGGCGTCGAAGTGCCGGGCCAGGGCGTCCTGGCCGTCGACGGCGTTGGAGGCGGTGAGGATGACATCGGTCTGCGGGACGCCGTTGGCCTTGAGCTGCAGGACGCCCGCGGAGGCCACCAGGAGCAGCAGCACGGAGGCGATCCAGACGGTCCGGGGCTTGCGGGAGACGAGGGAGCCGGTGGCGCGCCAGACGCCCTTCTGCCCCTCCAGGCCGGTGACGATTTCAGGCTCGCGCTCGGTCTCCGGGAGCAGCTTGGGGAGGAACGGCCAGAACGCGGCGCGGCCCAGCAGCGCCATCATCGCCGGCAGGAGGGTGAGTGCGGCGAAGAGCGCGCAGAGGATCCCCGCGGCCGCCACCGGGCCGAGGGCCTTGTTGGAGTTCAGATCGGAGAACAGCAGGCAGAGGAGCGCGATGATGACCGTGGCGCCGGACGCGATGATAGGTTCCCACGAGTTTTTCCATGCTGTCAGCGCGGCGGCCGTCCGGTTGGTGGTGTGCGTCAGCGCCTCGCGGAACCGGGACACATAGAGCAGCGCGTAGTCCGTGGCGGCACCGATCACCAGGATGGACAGGATCCCCTGGCTCTGGCCGTTGAGCTGGATCCAGCCGAGCTTGGCCATGCCGAAGACGAGCAGGATGGCGGCGCAGAGGGCGAAGACCGAGGTGAAGAGGACGGCGATCGGCAGCAGCAGGGAGCGGTAGACAATCAGCAGAATCACGAACACCGCGCTGAGAGCCGCGAGCAGCAGGATGCCGTCAATGCCGGCGAAGGCGCTGACGAGGTCCGCCGTCAGCCCGGCCGGACCGGTCACGAAGGTCTGCATGCCCTCCGGGGCGGAGGCCTGCACTTCGTCGCGGAGTTCCTTGACGATTTCCTTCACTTCGCCGGCCGAATCGATCGGGACCACGAACTGCACGGCCCGGGCGTCTTCGGACGGAATGGGGCCGATGACGGTGCTGCCGCCACCCACGGCCTCCAGCCCGCCCTTCAGGGCGGCCACCTCGCCGAGCTGGGCCGGGGTGAAGGCGGATTCGCTCTCGATGACAATGACGGCGGGGATCTCGTTGGTGTCCCGGAACTTGGCCTGCCAGTCCTGGACTGCCGTGGCCTCGGCCCCGGCGGGGAGGAAGGAGGCCTGGTCGTTCGAGGAGACCTCCTCCAGCCGGCCGAAGGTCGGTCCCCCGATCCCGGCGATGGCCAGCCAGGTGATGACGAGCAGGACCGGGACCAGCCAGCGCAGCCAGAAGGGGACGCGGGCACTGGTGCGTGGAGTCTTGTTCATGGTTCCTTCTGGTGCTTGCCTCGGAGGAGTAGAATTGAGTCCATAGTAGACTATCTCCACCATCGAGATAAAGAGCGGGGATAAAAAAGAGGCGCTGCAGTAAACTCCGGAGGGCGCCATCTGCGGAGCAGGCGCCGCAGGCCATGGGAGAGAGGACGGTGCACCGTGACAGTTGATCCCCCGGCGCGCCCCGGAGCCCCCGGCACTCCCGGACCCACTCCCGGATCCCCCGGCACTCCCGGACCGCCGCCGCTGGTCCGGCTGCTGCAGGAGTTCAGCATGGAGGCAAACCGATACGTGGATTCCGCCGGCGGCCGGAACGCCATGCACCGGACGGACCTCAATGCCCTGGCCGTGATCATGCAGCATGCCGCGAGGAACCAGATCGTCACGCCCGGAGTGCTCCGCAGGGAACTCCACCTGAGCTCACCCGCCACCACGGCGCTGATCGACCGGCTGTACAGCTCCGGCCATGTCGTCCGCGAGCGGCAGGGCGCGGACCGCCGCCAGGTCCAGCTCCGGATGACCCCCAAGGCCTACCGCGACGGCGGCGCCATGTTCCAGCCGCTGGCCCGGCACATGGCCGCCGCGATGGCCGAGTTCACCCCGGAGGAACTGGAGATCGCCACCCGGTTCATGACCTCGATGATCGATGCCACGGTCCGGGCGGGGCAGGAGGCGGCGCAGCAGGTACCGTCGCCAGCGGCTCCGCCGCAAGCTGCACCGCCGCCAACTGCCCCGCAGTAGTTGACGTTCCCGGCCGTCCGGCGGACCGCAGCAGCACCCTCCGGCCGGCCGGGCGGCCCGCCCAGACGGCGGCCACGGCCAGCCCCAGCGGGACCGCGAGCGCCCAGCCGCTGAACAGCAGCACCGCCAGCATCACACCGGCGGCCGCAATAACGCCGAACCAGGCTGGCGTCCGGGCGGGCAGCAGCCGGATCCCGGCAAGCAGGCCAAACGCCGTCACGGCGGTGAAGCAGGCCGACGCCGCCGCGATCTGGAACTGCAGGCCGCTCAGCCCGGCCGCGGCCGCCCCGAAGGACAGGAACGTCATCACCGCCAGCAGTCCCAGGCTGGCCGCGGGCACCTGGCCCGCCCCGGAGCCCCGCGCGAGCGTCCGCGGCAGCACGCCGTCGGACGCCAGGCTCGCACCCAGCCGACTGGCGCCGGCGACAAAGGTGTTGATCGGTCCGAAGGTCAGCACCGCGGCGGCGACGGCGGTCAGCGGGGCCGCGAGTCCGCCGAGGCCCTTTTCCAGCAGCTGCGCGATCGGCACCTCGCTGCCCGGGAGGGCCGGGCCCAGCACGGCGACCGAGGCTGCCACCACGCCAAGGTAGACCACACCGACGATGACCAGCGTGAGCCAGGTGGCCCGTTTGAGGTCCCGCTCGGGGTGGCGGAATTCGCCCGCGAGATGCGTGACGGCCTCCCAGCCGGCGAAGCAGAAGAAGAGCAGGCTGGCCACCCCGCCCACGGCCCAGTAGCCATGCGGCGCGAACGGCGCGAAGTTCTCCGCCCTGGCATACGGCGCCGCCAGGGCCACGGCCAGGGCCAGCAGCCCGACCAGCAGCACCATGAGCACGAGCTGGATGCCGCTGGACATCCGGATCCCGGCGGCATTGCCCGCAAAGGCGGCGGCCAGCAGCAGCGCGGCCGCGACCAACGCCGTCCCGCGCCCGCCGCCCAGGGCATGGGCGATGTAGTTCCCGCCGATCACGGCCGTCGCCGGAGCGCCGAAGGGGATGGCGAAATAGAACAGGTAGCCGGCCACGGCCGAGGCGCGCCGCCCGTAGGCACGCGTGACGAAGTGCGCGATCCCGCCGGCGTCGGGCTGCTGGCGGGACATCTCCGCGAAGCTGAAGGCCACGGGGGTGCAGAACACCAGCAGCAGGGCCCAGGCCAGGAGCGACGCCGGTCCCGCTTCCTTGGCGGCAATGGCCGGGAGCACCAGGATTCCCGAGCCGAGGATCGCCCCGACATAGATGCCGGTGGCCCGGAACAGGCCGAGCCCTGCCTGCTTGCTGCTGTTGGTCTTCACTCCTCTAATCATCCGCAGAACCGTCCCGGCCAGAAGCGGCAAAACTGACGGTCACACACGAAATCCTGCCGTCTTGCGGGGCTGCTTTCCCGGCGATTTCGCGGATTTGTCGGCGTGAAGCGGTAGCGTTTCCTTATGAGTGCGCAGCAGCCTGACGATGTGTACACCCACGGCCACCACGAGTCGGTGGTCCGCGCCCACGCCTCCCGGACGGCGGAGAACTCCGCGGCGTTTGTGATCCCGCACCTCGTCCCCGGGGCGTCGGTGCTCGACGTCGGCTGCGGGCCGGGCAGCATCACCTGCGACTTCGCCGGGCTCGTCTCCCCCGGGATGGTCACCGGGCTGGACCGCTCGCCCGAGGTGATCGGCCAGGCGGCTGCCCTCGCGGCCGAGCGCGGCGTGCAAAACGTCGAGTTTGTCGCCGGCAATATTTACGACCTCGACTTCGAGGACGAAACGTTCGACGTCGTGCACGCCCACCAGGTGCTGCAGCACCTCACGGACCCGGTTGCCGCGCTGCGGGAAATGCGCCGCGTCGCCAAGCCCGGCGGCATTGTGGCCGTGCGCGACGCCGATTTCCACGGCATGAGCTGGTACCCGGCCGTCCCCGAACTTGATGAGTGGATGGAGCTCTACCAGCGGATCGCACGCCGCAACGGCGCGGAGCCCGACGCGGGCCGCCGCCTGGTCTCCTGGGCCCAGTCTGCCGGGTTCACCGACGTCGCCCCCTCCAGCAGCAACTGGCTCTACGCCACCGGCCAGCAGCGCCGCTGGCAGGCCCGGGTCTGGGGCGAGCGCGTGCTGCACTCGGCCTTCGCGGACCAGGCGCTCGAGTACGGCTTCGCCAACGCCGCCGACCTGGCCCGGATTTCGGCCGGCTGGCACCGCTGGGGCTCCACCGACGACGGCTGGTTCCTGATCCCCAACGGCGAGGTGATCGCCCGGGCGTGAGGCGGTCCGGGCGGGGCCGCCTAGTCCGGCATCGCGCGAAGCGTCACCCTGGCGGGGGTTCCCATGCCGCCGTTCTGGGTGAACCCCACGACGCCGACCGCCACGTCCTTGACCCGGTGGACGTCCGTCATGGTCGCGGTGCGCGCCTTGCCCTCCACCATGCCGGCCGGAATGCCGTCCACGGTGAGGCCCCAGCGGAAGGGTTCCTCGCCGCCGGGTTCCCACGATATTTGGATGGTGCTGATGCCGTCGGAGTGGGCGGTCACCACCACGCTCACGTTGACCGGCGCGGCCGGGAGTCCGTCCCAAGGGCCCCGGCCGATGTGGACCCCGGTCGATGCCGTCGACGAGCCTCCCGTGAAGTGGGTGATGCCCACCGTCGCGGCGCCCTCGAACACGGCGGGGTAGCTGTGGGTCGTTACGGGGAGCGGCCCCGCCTCATCTATGACACCGTCGCCGTCGAAGTCCCATTCGTACTGCGCGGTGCTGACCCCGCGGGGCAGCGACGCCGTGACAACGAAAGTGATTGTCTGCCCGGGCATGGCGTAGTAGTCGGGATTGGCGAACCGCGCCCCGGGGACAGCGACAGCCGTCTGGCTCGCTGCGCTCCCGGGATTCGCCGCGAACGGCGTGGTGGCGGCCGGCTGGGACGGGACGGCCGTCCGGGGTGCAGCGGACGCGGTGGCGGCTGTCGTAGCGGCTGTGGTCTGCGGGACAGTTCCTGCCGGCGGTCCGGCCCCCGGCAGCGCGCAGGACGAGGCGGCCAGTAGGACGGCCCCGGTTAGCATCGTCCCGACAATCCTGTCCATCGACTCCCCCAAGCCTGGCTGTGTGCACTGAGACCGTGCCGTTGACTGCATCCTAGCCTCCCGCAGCCGGGCTGTCTCCGCTGGCCGGCGCGGTGGAGGGCGGAGCTGGCGGGGTGGTTAGCGGGGGATGATCCGGAACAGGAACTTCGTCTTGACCATCGTCCACACCAGGCCCAGCACCAGCACATAGGCACCGGTGTTCAGCCAGATGTTGCCCAGCTGCAGCGCGGGGATATTGGCCAGGGCCAGGATCAGGAACACGTGGATGATGAAGACATACAGGGTGGCCTGCCCCAGCGGGATCAGGAACCAGCCCAGGGCCCGCTCCAGCAGCTTCCAGTAGGCGGTTAGGAGGGTGTAGGCGGTGATGACGACCAACACAACATTGATCAGCCGTCCCGCGCCCAGATACGTCCGGCCGAAATAGCCGCTGTAGAGCGTCCGATGCAGGGCATCCGGCAGGAGGGCGAGGCGGACATCGTAGGCGTTGGACAGGTAGGGGTTGGACCAGGCGAACAGCGCAAAAAGGACCGTCAGCAGCGCGCAGAAGGCCAGCACGCGCTTGTGGCGCGAAAACCACTCCACGAGGGGCCCGCGGTAGTAGCCGGCGGTCAGGCCAAGGACAAAGAGGATCTGCCAGACCATCAAGGGAAAGGAATCTTCGAACTGGGAGGGGAGGAGACGGATGCGGGACAGTGCCCCCACTGTGTAGAGGGCGGCGCTCACCAGCAGAACCAGCCATGCCAGCTTGCGGGACAGCGCCCACAGGATCAGGGGACTGAGCAGCAGGAGCACGACGTACAGGCCCATGATGTTGAACTGCCACGGGCCGAACTCGAGCAGCAGGATTTTCGGGATCAGCCAGGCCGGGACCGGGAACTGCAGCAGCCCCTCCACCTCCGAATACATGTCATAGCTGCGGCCGGCCGCCGCGGCACCCGCCCCGCCGGTCCCCTGATCGGTGAAGGAGGTCAGGACCGAGCTCTGGATTAGCGGGATGAGACTGATGAGGAAGACCGTCATGACGACGGTCAGGGCCGTCACGTAGAGCTTCCAGGAACGGCCGGTGGTTTTGTCCACCACGTCCCCGGGGTTGTCCCTGACCCTTGGGCCGTAGACCATGCCCAGCACCGCTCCGGAAAGCAGGACAAAGAACTCCGCGCCGGAGACCGCGCCAATTGTTTCCTGGGTCAGCAGCTGAAACAGCGAGGTGAGGCCCACGTGGTTCACGACCACGAAGAGGATCGCCATGCCGCGCAGCATGTCCACGCGCCTGTCCCGGACGTGCTCTTCCTGATAGGCCCAGGACCGTGCTGCCGGCCGGCGGAAGGGGAGCACCCACAACGCGGCGGCCAGCGCCAGGACCGCCGCGGCAGCCAGCCACGCCCAGCCGCCGGCGACTACCCTGCCGCCCGGTGCGTTGCTGGCAGCGTCCGCGCCCGCTACCGCCGTCGGGGCGCCCGTCTGGAAGTCGGCCTGTTTGAGCCCGGCGGCCAGCGTCGAGGCGGTGCCCGGGTCCGCCGTCAGGCGCCAGTCGATGGCGACCTCACCGGAGGCGCGCAGTTCAACGGTTTCGTTCCACAGCACTGCCCGGACGTTGTTGTATCCGGCGGCCGGGGACGCGAGTATCTGGCTCAGCCACGCACTTTTGATGTCTGTTTCGGCGGGTCCACCGCTTGCCGGGCTGTAGAAGGCCGCCGTTTCCAGCAGCAGCGGCTTGGCCCTGGCGAGGGCATAGCTGGCATAGAAGTCCGCGTCCACGGCGGCCCGGACCGGCTGTGCGGGTCCGAGCATGCGGGTCAGGCCATCGGCCGCAGGGAGGGAGTTGACCGGCGGCCCGCCCGCAGAGTCGTCAAGGAACGCGGACAGCCCGACCCAGTCCACCGCATCGTCCCCGGGGTAATACGGCGAGTAGGCCGCATCCTCCAGGTTCCAGACGCCGTCGGAATTCGTGTCCAGGACCTTAAAGCCCGGGCTACCGGGCTGGGCAACGTCCGGAGCCTGAACAAAGGGGTAGTCCCTGCCCTGGAAGGGCGACCAGACCATCACCGGCTCTTCCACTGCTCCACGCATCGCGGCCGTCACGGCACGAAACGCCGCAATATACTCCACCGGTTTCTGTCCCCAGGCCGCCCAGCCCGCGTTCATGTCGGGGGCGAAACGGATGAATAGCCGACCTCCGAACCCCTCAGCCATCACTTTGATGTCCTGCGCCAGCCCGGCCGAGGCCTCCGCATCGATCTGTGCCAGGGGAATCCTCGGATTGACCGTGATCAGGGCATCGGCGCCGGCGGACCCCGCCTGTTCCAGGAACTGCGGGATGAAGATCTTTTCGTCCTCCTGAACCGGCAGCGACAGTTCGTGGGCATAGAGGGCGGCCGGTTGCCCCAGGCGGCGCGCGTACTCTGCGGCCGAATCCTTCGACCAGTCAAGCTGCACTCCCCACAGCGGCCCCGTTACCGGCGCCGGCTGAGGTTCGGGGTCTCCTGGCTGGGCTGCGACGAGAACCGGTCCCGGCACGCTGGCCTGCGCCGATGCAGCGGAACCTACCGTGAACGCCGTGAGCAACAGGAACAACAGGAGGGCTGACGCGCGGCGGAATTTCACAGTCGCAATAGTAGCGACCGAGCGTCGCGCAGCCTCCTTCGGACGCGGGTCAGCCGGGAAGTAGCAACCTGACAGAACCGGCTATACCGCTCACCGTTGCCGGACAGGCGCAGGCTTGGCAGTCCGTTTGTCCACATAGGCGTTGGCGCCCGTAGACCTCCAGGGCCCGGTTTTCTAGCCTCAAACCATGATCATCCAAGCAGGTTTCGACTTCGTCATACTGGCCCGCCCGTTTATCGTCCCGGACGGCAGGCTCAGGCCCAATCTCGTGCTGATTTGTGTGGACGCGGAGATGCAGCTGGACAGCGTTCAAGTCATCACCGAAGACTTTGCGGGCTCCCTGGCCCCTTTCCATGATGCTGTCCTGGCGGCGCTGGACCGCGAATACACCAGGTACTTTGCCATCGCCCACCCTGGCAGTTTCGGTGAATACGGCTGCTCGGACCCGATCATGCGAGAGGCTGATGAATTGGAATCGAAGGCCGCCGAACGGGGAATGCAGCTGATCGGCCACTTCGCCGTCGACGAAACGGGCTACATGTCGGCCCGCGCGCACAAGTACTTTGACCAGTATCCGCAGCACGAGGATCTTCCCAGAACCATGCTGCACTGGTCGCATTCACAGCTGGTCCGGTGCCTATGCTCCCGGAACGACCCCCCATACCAACAGGCCGGCGCGTGACGGCGTTGGGAGGCTGGGGCAGGGAGGCCCGCCCCCGGCCGTACACTGAATCAGTGCAACCCTCCCTGTGGCTGGCCCTGGCGGGCGCCGGCGTCCTGATCAGTTTCACGCCCGGTGCGGGCGCCATCAACACCATGAGCAATTCCCTGAACTCCGGTTTCCGGCGTTCCATCTGGGGCATCCTGGGCCAGCAGGCCGCGCTGGTGGTGCACATCGTCATTGTCGCCCTCGGCGTCGGGGTACTGGTGGCCAGCTCGCCGGTCGCGTTCAACGTGATCCGCTATGCCGGTGCCGCCTACCTCGTCTACCTGGGCATCCAGCAGTTCCGGCACAAACCCGATCTGGACCAGGAGAAGGCTGCCGCGCTGCGCAACGAGCCCGCCTTCTCCATGTTCCGCCGCGGCCTGTGGGTCAACTTGCTGAACCCCAAGGCGATCGTGTTCTTCCTGGCCTTCATGCCGCAGTTCATCCGCCCGGAGGAACCGCTGCTGCCGCAGTACCTGGCCCTGTCCGCGACAGTGATCGTGATCGACATCCTCGTCATGTGGTTCTTCTTCGCCGCCGCGGCCAAGTCCTTCCAGCGCTTCACCCACGACGCCCGCGGGCAGCGGATCCTCAACCGGACGTTCGGCGTGCTGTTCATGGCCGTGGGAGTCCTGCTGGCCCTCATCCACTGAGGGTCGGCTTCAGCCCGTCATGGCTGGACGGAACTCAGCTTCCGAAGGTCGGCCTTCCTGATTTTGCCGCTGGCTGTCCGGGCATCTCATCGACGAACACGAAGGACTTGGGGATCTTGTAGCGTGCCAGGCGTCCATTCAGGTGCCTCCGGAGCTGCTCCTCTGTGAGTCGGGCCCCCTCGCGCAGCAGGACGACGGCCCTAGGCACTTCACCCCACTTCTCATCTGGCACGCCAATCACGGCCACGCTTCCCACCGCTTCGAGCTCCGTGATGGCCTGTTCCACTTCGGCGGGGTAAATGTTCTCGCCGCCGGAAATGATCATGTCCTTGATCCGGTCTGAGACGAAGACGAACCCGTCGTCATCCTTGTATCCCATGTCGCCGGACTTGAACCAGCCGCCCTCCGCATATGCCTCGGCGGTGGCGTCAGCCCGGTTCCAATACCCGGGGATCACGTTCGGGCCCTTGATCTGGATCTCGCCCACGGTTCCCGACGCAGCGGCGCTCCCGTCGAAGTCGGCGATCCGGACGTCGGTGAAGAAGTGCGGAAGCCCGGCCGATCCAGCCTTGTCAATGGACCGGGCCGTCGGCAGGGTGGTGGCGCCCGGCGCAGTCTCGGTCATGCCGTAGCCATTGGAGAACCGCAGGCCGCGCGCCTCGTAGGCCTCCAGCACGCGCATCGGCACCGCTGATCCGCCACAGGTGAGCTTGTTTAAGGAGCTGAGGTCCGCCGTGGCCCACGCCGGGTGCTCGGCGAGCATCTGATAGGTGGTGGGTACCCCGCTGATCGTGGTCGCCCGGTGCCGCTCAATGAGCTCCAGCGTCCTGCCAGGGTCGAATTTTGGCTCCAGCACAACCGTTCCGCCCTTGAGCAGCGTCGGCAGGACCCCCATGTCCAGTGACGCCACGTGGAACATCGGCGAAATCATCAGCGCCACGTCATGCGAGGAGAAGTCGAAATCGACGATCACATTAATGCAGTTCCACGTGACGTTGCCGTGGGTGAGCAGAGCCCCCTTGGGTCGGCCCGTCGTACCGGAGGTGTAGAGGATCATGGCACCGTCGTCCAGCGTTACCGGTTCATCGTGCGGCTCGTCCGAGCCGGAGGCCACCAGGTCCTCAAAGTCCTCCACCGCCGTCGGCGCCCCGGAGGCTCCGCTCGGCACCGCCGGGCTACTGCCGTCGTCGGCATCGTCGGCGGTGACCACGAGGGTCTTCACTGCCGTGCCGGCCGCCCCGCGGGCTGCCAGGTCGCCGAGGCTGCCTGCATAAACCAGAACGCCGGCGCCGCAGTCCTGCAGCTGGAACTGGATTTCCGGGGGTGCCAGCCGCGTGTTGAGCGGGACGAAGATGGCGCCCAAAGTGCCGCAGGCGAAGAGCGTCTCCAAGAAGGACGGGTGGTTCTCACCCAGGTAGGCAATCCTGTCCCCCTTGGCCACGCCGCGGTCCCGCAGGGCGTTGGCGAGCCGGACGGTCCGGTCCGCGAGCTGTTCGTAGCTGACTTCCCGGTCTCCGGTGATCAGGGCGGTTTTGCTGCCGGACTTCGGGCGGCGACGTTGCAGCCACGAGCCGATGCCAGAATTTTCCACGGCGAATCCTTTCTACTGTGAGGTTAGCCCGTTTGACCGGAACCGATAAAGGGTCAGGCCTGGACGGTCTGGAGGTCGTTGTTCTTCGGTTCCCGGGTCAGCACGATGAAGACGATTGAGACCACCGACATGATCGCGAGATACCAGACCACCGATCCCGTGTCCTGGCCCGAGTCCTTAAAGATCTGGGCCACGATGCCCGGGGTGAATCCGGCGCCAAGGAGGGTCGCGAGCTGGTAGCCGAGGGATGCGCCCGTATAGCGGGAGGTCGTACCGAACTGCTCGGACACGAAGGCCGCCAACGGACCGAAAAGGGTCGAATGGATCATCAAGCCGATGGCGAAGGCCACGAAGATCAGCATGATGTTGTTCGAGGACAGAAGCTGGAACATCGGCACCAGGTAAAGGATGAAAAGAACCAGTCCGCCGATCATCACCGGCCGCCTGCCCACCTTGTCGGAGAGCCTGCCGCCCATGATCACAAACACGATGGAGATCAGGGAGGCTGCGGCAAACGCGTACAGCACGCCTTGACGGTCGGCGCCCTTGGAGACGGCGTAGGTCACCGAGAACGTGGCCAGGACCACCTGAAGTGCAAAGCCTGCTGCACCGGCGAGCATGGTAAAAATCAGGGTCTTTGGCCGCCGCAGGACCTGCACGAGGGGTGCGGCCGGCTTTGCCGTGACTCCGGCGCCGCCTCCCTGCGCAGCTTGCTCCCGCTCGGACTTTTCCTGCTCAATAGCGGCTTTGAAGATGGGGCTTTCGGAAACCTTGAGCCGGACGAACATGCCCACGCCCAGCAGTACGAAGGAGAGCAGGAACGGCACCCGCCAGCCCCAGGCGAGGAACTGGTCGTTCGGCAGTGCGGCGAAGGCGCCCATAACCAGGGTGCCCAGTACGGCACCGGTCGGCGCCCCGGCGTTCACGAACGAGGCGGCGAATCCGCGTTTGCCAGATTCGGAGTGCTCCAGCGCCATGAGGGCTGCTCCGCCCCACTCGCCGCCCACGGCGATGCCCTGGAAAACGCGGAGAATCACGAGGAGCACCGCACCCCAGGGCCCGGCCACTGAGGCCCCCGGGACCAGTCCGATCAGGGTGGAAGCCACGCCCATGACCAGCATGGAGATGATGAGCATGTTCTTGCGGCCCATCCTGTCACCGAAGTGGCCGAAGATGATGCCGCCCACCGGGCGGGCCACGTAACCGGCGGCGAAGGTGCCGTAGGCGGCCACGACGCCCACCCAGTCGTCCATGCCGGTGAAGAAAACTTTCGGGAAGACGATTGCTGCGGCGGTGGCGTAGAGGAGGAAGTCGTAGTACTCGATGGTGCTGCCCAGGTAGCTGGAGGCAATGACAGTGCGCGCTTCCTTGCGTCGCTCGGCGGCGCCCATAGCCTGAAGCTGAGTGAGTCCTGACATGGTTGTTCCTTTGAACAGAGGGAGGGGTATTGAAGGGGCTTTTTACTTGTAGAAGCGGGCGAGGAATTCCGCGACGACTGCGGGGCGCTCCTGGCCTTCGATCTCGATGGTGTTGGCCACCTTGATCTGGGCGCCGCCCTTGACCTCGGTGACTTCGGCGATGGTGGCCCGCATGCGGATCCGCGAGCCCACCTTGACCGGTGACGTGAAGCGCACCTTGTCCAGGCCGTAGTTCACCTTGGTGGTGACGCCGTCGACGTCGAACAGCTCGCCCCAGAACGGGATGATGAGCGAGAGGGTGAGAAAGCCGTGGGCGATCGGGGCGCCGAACGGGCCGTCCTTGGCGCGTTCCGGGTCAACATGGATCCACTGGTCATCACCGGTGGCGTCGGCGAACTTGTCGATCTGTTCCTGGGTGATCTCGCGGTACTCGGTGACTCCAAGGTCGGTACCGGCGAGAGTGAGCAGTTTGTCGAAATCGACAACGAGATTGGGCAAGGTGTCCTCCTGGAGGGCTGGGTGGGGTAGGGAACTGTCCGACGTCGGTGCCGGAGCGGGGTGTGATGGTTCAGTTCGGGCGGCTCAGCGGGTGAAGGCGCTTTCGCCGGTCAGGGCCCGGCCGACGATAAGGGCATTGATTTCGTGGGTGCCCTCGTAGGAGTACACGGCCTCGGCGTCGGCATGAAAGCGCGCGACGTCGGTTTCGAGCGTGATGCCGTTGCCGCCGACCACTTCCCGGGCCAGGGCCACGGTCTCGCGCATCAGGAGCGACGTCTGCATCTTGGCCAGGGCGGAATCCTGGTCGCGGTAGATGCCCTTGGCCTGCTGCTCGGTCAGCCGGACCACGAGGGACAGCGACGAGGTGACGTTGCCGAGCATCCGGGCCAGCTTTTCCTGGACCAGCTGGAAAGAGCCCACCGGACGGCCGAACTGCTGCCGCTCGGTGACGTACCGTAGCGCGGCTTCGAAGGCTCCGGCCTGGATGCCGGTGGCGATCCAGGCGACGTCCGAGCGCATGGCCCGCAGCATCGCGGCCACGTCCCGGAAGGAGTTGACGTTGTGCAGTCGCATGGATTCGGGGACCCGTACGCCGTCGAGGGTGATGTTAGCGTTCTGCATCATCCGCAACGCTGTCTTGCCATGGATCTTTTCCAACGTCACGCCGGGAGCTTCCCGCTCGACGAGGAAGGCCTTGACCTGGCCGTCGGCCACATCGCGGGCAAACACGGCCAGGACGTCCGCGGTGGCGGCACCGCCGATCCAGCGCTTGGCACCGTCGAGGATCCAGGTGTCCCCGTCAGGACCAGTCTCACGCCGCGCCGTCGTCGCGAGTCCCCCGGCGATGTCCGAGCCGGACTCCGGTTCGGTCAGCGAGAATACGCCCTTGAGCGAGAAATCGATGACTTTCGGCATCCACTCGGCCTGCTGTTCCGCGGAGGCACCGACCCGGATTGCGGTCCGGAACAGCCCGGCCTGGGCCGTGTAGAAGGTTGCCAGCGAGGCATCCGTGCGGGCGAGCTCAAAGATCCGGAAGCCCTGGTAGATTCCCCTGGCCGGCGTTTGCTCTGCACCCGGGGCGCCGGTCAGCTCGGCAGGTTCCATCAGGTCCAGGCTGATCAACGGCTGTCCCAGCTCGTCCGGGAACTCGCCGCGTTCCCAATACTCCGCCAGCAGCGGCCGGGCTGTCTCGTCGAGGAAGGTCCGGAGTCTGCCCAGCACCCGGCGCTCATCCGTGGTGAGCAGCGACTCGGCGTCGTAGTAGTCGCAGACGCCGTAAAGCCTGGTTTGGTCTACGGCTCTTACGGTCTGGCTCGTATCCACTGACATTTCAGCCTCCCAGTCCGAGCAGCCGGACGGCGTTGTGCTTGAGGATCTTGGGCCGGACCTCGTCCTTGAGTGGAAGGTCCGCGAAGGCACCCAGCCATTTCTGCGGGGTGATGAGCGGGAAATCAGTTCCGAAGAGGACCTTGTCCTGCAGCACGGAGTTGGACATCCTCACCAGAGATTCCGGGAAGTACTTGGGTGACCAGCCGGAAAGATCGATGAACACGTTGGACTTGTGCGTGGCGATGGAGTTGGCCTCGTCCTGCCACGGCACCGACGGGTGGGCCATAATGATCTGCAGTTCCGGGAAGTCCGCCGCGACGGCGTCCAGCAGCAGCGGGTTCGAGTAGCCGAGCTTGATGCCGTAGCCTCCGGGCAATCCGGCGCCCATGCCGTTCTGGCCGGTGTGAAAAATAGCCGGGAGGCCGAGTTCCTGCAGGGCTTCCCAAAGCGGGTAGAACTGTTCATTCGAAGGGTCGAAGCCCTGCAGGGACGGGTGGAACTTGAACCCGCGGGCTCCCAGGTCGATAGCCTGGTGCTTGGCGCCCTGGATGGCCTCGGCACCGGTGCGTGGATCCACGCTGCCGAAGGGAATCAGCACGTCGTTGTTCCGGGCCGCACCAGCGATGAGCTCCTTGATGCTGTTGGGCTCGTGCTTGAGCTGGGTGCGGGCATCCACAGTGAACACGACGGCGGCCATGTTCAGTCCGCGGTAGACGTCTGCGATCCGGTCCAGCGACGGCGTCCGGTCCTCGGACTTGAAGTATTTGGCGGACGCTTCGGTCAAAGCCGGCGGCAGGGATTCATGGCCGTGGCCGTCCACCTCCAGGTGGACGTGCATGTCGATCGCGTCGATTCTTGCTACGTCGACGCCGAGTTCATAGCGCTGGGAGGCCATGTCAGCGGACCGCTGCCGGTTCGGGCTTGAGGTCTTCCGGAAGCGGCGGGAACTCCTCGCCGACACTCTGCAGCTTGTCGCCGAAGAGCTTCCCGAAGTCCTCTACCAGGTCCTGGTAGCCCCAGCCGCCCTCGCGGTACTCGGTGACGGCCCCCTCGGGGTGGGTCCAGAGCTGCAGGCGGTCCCCGCCGGCGCCGATCGCCTGCCCGGTGACGCCGGAAGCCTCGTCGGAGGCGAGGAAGGCAATGAGTCCGGCGACGTCGCCGGCGGTTCCGAAACCCAGCTCCTGCCGGAAAAAGGCCGGCATGGCCTCGCCGCGTTCGTCCGCCTCGACGGCTTTCTGGAAGTACGGGACGGTCTTGGTCATGGCGGTGGCGGCCACCGGGATCACGGCGTTGGCGGTAACGCCGGCCTTCTTCATTTCCAACGCCCAGGTGCGGACCATACCGACAATCCCGGCTTTTGCGGCGGCGTAGTTGGTCTGGCCGAAGTTGCCGCGCTGGCCCGTGGGCGAGCCGATGGTAATAATGCGGCCGGCGATGCCGTTTTCCTTGAAGTAGCGGAATGCTTCGCGGGCGCAGGTGAACGTGCCCTTGAGGTGGACATTCACCACGAGGTCGAAGTCCTCATCCGTCATCTTCAGCAGGCTCTTGTCCCGCAGGATGCCGGCGTTGGTGACCAGAATATCGAGCCGGCCGAACTCCGTGACGGCTGCCTGCACGAGTTGTCGGGCAACTTCGGAGCTGCCCACCGGCGCCACGACGGCGACGGCGCGGCCGCCGTCGGCCTCGATGGTCCGGACCGCTTCGGCCGCCACCCCGGCATCCACGTCGTTGATGACGACGGCGGCGCCTTGGCGGGCGAGTTCCTGGGCGTAGGCCAGGCCGAGGCCCCGGCCGCTTCCGGTGACGATTGCTGCTTTCCCTGACAGGCTCATGCGCTGCTCCTTTGCAATGCGCCTTGCGGCGGCTATCCCGGGGAGCCTGCGGTGTGATGCGCGTCTCCCTTGACTGCTTTCAATTAGAAACTCAATCCTTGAAAATGTCAATCATTTATTTATGCATTCAATGCGTCCGCCTTCGTCACTCCGCCGCTCGCCTTTCGCCGCCGTGGCCCCGCATGGGATCATTGAATAATTCAACGACCGGCTGGCTACCCGCCCGAAAGGCACCATGACACTCCAGGCAAATGACGCCAACGAAAGCTCCGGCGGGGCTTCAGAACGGCTGGCGGAATCAAGCATCAGCACTGACATCGGCTTCCTTCTGGCCAAGTTGCACGCCGCCGGCAGCGTACTCAACAACGCCGCCCTTGCGGAGTTCGGGCTGAAAGAGCGGTCCTACTCCGTTCTGGCCCTGGCATGCGGCACCCTGGGACCCACCCAGCGCGAACTGGCAGAGTTTCTCAGCCTTGACCCCAGCCAGATCGTGGCCCTCATCGATGAGCTTGAACAACGCGGCCTGGTCGAGAGAAGGCCGGGAATCTCGGACCGGCGGCAGAAGCTGGTGGCCGCCACAAATGCGGGCCGCGCTCTTCACACTGCCGCCCAGAGGGCAACTCAGGCCGCGGAATCACGCCAGCTGGAAATGCTGACCGGCGAGGAGGTGGCGTCCTTGCGGTCCATTCTCCGCAAGGCCGTCTGGTCAGGGAATCACACCGATAGTTAGTTCGAATATTGGCCGCAACCACGCCATTAGGCGGTTCACGCAGGAGCCCCTTCAGCCGCCCGCGCGCAGTCCCGGCAGCAGCGTTTTCACCGTGTCCGACGCGATGGCGAAGCTGATCCCGTTCACCGTCGTCTGCGAGGTGGGCGCGGCCACCATGGTGTTGATGCCGATCACGTGGCCGCCGCTGTCAAGGAGGGGTCCGCCGGAGTCCCCGGAGCTAATCGGCGCATCGGTCTGGAGCAGGTTGGTCAGCCTGCAGCTCATGCCGAAACCCGTCTCCGCAATGGACGTCCGGCCGGTGGCGGAGATGATTCCGGTGGTGACGCTGGGGCCACCGTCCAGGCCCAGGGCATAGCCGATGGCGATGACGGCGTCACCGGGCGCCATGGATCCCGAGTCCCCCAGCTCCAGCACGGGCAGGTTCCTCACGCCGTCGACCTTCAGCAGGGCCAGGTCGTGCTCGCAGTCCGAGCCGACGATCCGGGCCGTGTGTTCGCTCGCGTCATCAAACGTCACGGTCACGGCGGACGCTTCGCTGACTACGCCGGTAACCAGATGCGCGTTCGTAATGACCTCCCCCGTGCTGCCAATGACTATTCCGGTCCCTTGGGCCATCACCCGGCCGCCGCCGCTGGGGTCCAGCAAGAGGTTGGACTGCGTCGTTGTGGCTTTCACGGAGACCACGGCGGGGAGCGAGGCAGCGAGCAGCCCCTGAATATCCATGGGGTGATCCGACACCGCACCGTTCGTCGAGATGTACCGGTTCACCACAGTCTCGGTGCCCCAGCCGGTGGCGCGCGCCACGAGCAGCGCCGCCCCCGCCCCCACGAGCGCGGCGGCCACGAGCATCCCGAGCAGCGGGACGAAACCGAACATGTACCGGCGGGTCCTCACGGCGCCCGGCGCATCCGGGCCGCGCTCCGCATGCTGCGCCGCCGCCGTAGCCGCGGACACCGGAGGCGGCACATTCGTTCCCAGCGTCATGGGGACATGCTTCCCCCTCCGGCCCGGGCCCGGGTAGGGGCAAAGGCCCCGCCCGCACCCAGCGTGACAGCATAAAATACAAGTGTGACAAGCTTTGTAATATCCGCGGGCCGGAAACTAGCCAAGAGGACCCGCATGATTCATGCTTGCACTATGACCTCAATGTCGAGCCAGTACCGGATCATCGCGGTCTGCACCGGAAACATCTGCCGGTCACCGATGGCCGAGCTGATGCTGGCGGAGGCCATCGCCGCCGAGGGCCTGGCCGGCGCCGTCGTGGATTCGGCAGGAACCACGGCCTACGAGGTGGGCCGCCCGATTGACCCGCGGGCCGCCCGCAAGCTCACCGCCCACAGCATTGCTTCGGACCGCCATGTGGCGCGCGAATGGCGGGCTGAATGGTTCGAGACCCGCGATCTCATCCTGGCCCTGGACGTGGACCATTTCGGCTGGCTGCAGCAGGCTGCGCCGGACCGCGCAGCGCTGTCCAAAGTCCGGATGCTGCGCAGCTTTGACCCGGCCGTCGCGGGAAAGGATCCCCTCGACCAGGGTATCGAAGACCCCTGGTACGGCGGCCATGCCGACTTCGAGCTGACCTGGAACCTGATCCACGCCGCGCTGCCCGGGATCGTGGCGCACGTCCGGGCCGAGCTCGCCGGGCGTCCACAGCCGGACGGGCGGCACCCCGGCACCGCAGGGCAGCCGGTACGCTCTATTTCATGAGTCCAGCACCCGTCATCATCGCCATCGACGGACGCTCCGGCGCAGGCAAGACCACCCTGGCGATCGAACTGGCGGCGCGGCTCCGCGAACACCACAAGGTTTCCCTCTTCCATCTGGAGGACATCTACCCCGGCTGGAACGGGCTCACAGCCGGCATTGAACGCTACGTCTCGACCGTCCTGGCCCCGCTGCACCGCGGCGATCCGGCCGAGTGGGTCAGCTGGGACTGGAACGCGCACTACGACGGCGCCACGCGCACGACCCAGCCGGCCGAAATCGTCCTGGTCGAAGGGGTAGGCGCCGCCGCGGAGGCCGCCCGCCCCTTCCTCACCGCGGTGGTCTGGGCCGACTCGTCCGAACACGAGCGGCGCAGCAGGGCCCTGGCCCGCGACGGCGACAACTACGAACCCTACTGGGATGAGTGGGCCGCCCAGGAGCAGGCATGGCTGGCCGGGGACAACGTTCCCGCCCACGCCGATATCCGCGTGCTCAACCTCGCCGACGGTGCCGCTCCCGCGGAGGTGCTGCAGGCGCTCCAATACCTGCCTGCGCTTGCCCCGACCCTCCTCCCCGAGCTTGGCGCCCGCCGCGGCCTGCACCTCCGCGCCGAACGGATCGACGCCGCCCCGGACCCGGCCCGGCTCTTCGACTCCCTGTTCGGCCGCTCCGCCAATGCCGTCTGGCTCGACTCCTCCCTCGCGCCGGACGGCAGGGCCGCGGCGGAACGGAGCCGCTTCAGCATCCTGGCGGACGACGGCGGCCCGCTCGGCCAGTCGGTCCGGCACAGTTCGGGCACCACCCGCGTCAGCGTCGGCAACGCCAGAGTCCGGACCGAGGGGCCGTTCTTCCGCTGGCTCGACGGGGTCTGGGGCCGCCCTGACCTCCGCGCCCCGGCGGACTACCCCTGCGAGTTCACCCTGGGCTGGCTAGGCTACCTCGGCTACGAGCTCAAACGCGAGACCGGCGGCAGCGATGTCACGGCCGGATCCCCCGATGCCTGCCTGCTGTTCGCCGGCCGCGCGGTGGTGCTGGACCATGTGGACGGCACGGTCTGGCTGCTGGCCCTGGACACCGCGGACGCCGGCGGCTGGCTGGAGACGGCCCGCGCCGCCACCGAGGCATGTTCAGCGCCGGCGGCGGGAGCGGTCGGCAGCGGCAGCGGCGCCGTCGAACCGTCCGCCCCGGGCCCGGACTTCGCCGCACGGGACTCGGAGGTCTCCTACAAATCCAAAATCACCCAGGCCCAGTACGAGATCGCCGAGGGCAACACCTACGAGGTCTGCCTGACCACCGCGCTGGCAGCGGAACTCCCCGCCGCCCTGGACCCGCGGCAGGCCTATCTGGCGCTGCGCCGGAGGAATCCCGCGCCGTTCGCGAGCTACCTGCGGTTCGGGGACCTCACCGTGGCGAGCACCTCGCCGGAGCGTTTCCTGCGCATCACGGCCGACGGCGGCATGCGGGCCGAGCCGATCAAGGGCACCCGGCACCGGGACGCGGACCCCGCCAGGGACGCGCTGCTGCGGCACGAGCTGGAGTCCTCCCCGAAGGACCGCGCCGAGAACATCATGATTGTGGACCTGCTGCGAAATGATCTCAGCCACTTCGCCGTGCCCGGATCGGTGTCGGTCAGCCGGCTTTGCGCGATCGAAAGCTACGCCACGGTCCACCAGATGGTGAGCACCATCGATGCCCGGCTGCGGCCCGGGATGCCGCGGGCCGAGGCGGTCGCGGCCTGCTTCCCGGCCGGCTCGATGACCGGCGCACCCAAGGTCAGCACCATGGGCATCCTGGACCGGCTCGAGGGCGCCCCGCGGGGTGTGTACTCCGGCGCGATCGGTTATTTTTCGCTCAACGGCGCGACCGACCTGGCGGTCGCGATCCGCACCCTCGTGCTCACGGAGCTGCCCGGAGGCGGCACCGGACTCAGCCTCGGCGTCGGCGGCGCGATCACCGCGGATTCCTCGCCGGAGGAGGAGTACGAGGAGATCCGGACCAAGGCCTTCGGGGTCCTCTCGGCGCTCGGCGCGGAGTTCCCGGCCGGCTGACTCCCCGCTCCGGGCTGCCGCGCGTCGCCGGCTACTGCAGCGTCGCCGTCAGCCGGGCGACGTTGTCCACGTACTTGACCCCCATCGGCCGCTTCATCCAGTCCTCGAGCGTCAGCTCGCGCGAAATGTCCCGGTACGTGTCCTCCACGGCGCTGATCCGCTGCACGATGTCCTCCCCCAGGAGCATCACCGAGACCTCGAGGTTCAGCGAGAAGGAGCGCATGTCCATGTTGCTGGACCCCAGCACGGCCACCTCGTTGTCGATCGTGAAGTGCTTGGCGTGCAGCACGAACGGGGCTTTGTACAGGTAGATCCGCACCCCCGCCTCCAGCAGCGCCTCATAGTAGGACTGCTGGGCGTGGTGGACCAGGAACTGGTCACCCTTTTCCGAGACGAAGAGCTCGACGTCGACGCCGCGCTGCGCCGCCGTCGTCACCGCATACAGCAGCGAATCATCGGGGACGAAGTAGGGGCTGCAGATCGAGATCTTGCGCTGCGCCGAGTAGATCAGCGTGTTGAAGAGCCGCAGGTTGTTTTCGGTGATGAAACCGGGGCCGCTGGGCACCACCTGGGCCGTGACGTGCCCGGCGTGCAGCTCGGGCCGGTGCGCGAGCTGGTCCTCGAGGGATTCGTCGGTTTCGCTGAGCCAGTCCGTGGCGAAGACGACGTTGAGCGTGGTGACGATCGGCCCGCGCAGGGACGCCATCAGCTCGACCCATTCGCGGCCCATCTTGCGGTGCCGCGGGTTGTTGTAGGAGGGCTCGATCAGGTTCTGCGAGCCGGTGAAGGCGATTTCGCCGTCGATCACCATGATCTTGCGGTGGTTGCGCAGGTCCGGACGGCGCCACTGCCCCTGCAGCGGGTTCAGCGGCAGCATGGGCCGCCAGCGGATCTTGCTGGCCTTGAGCCGGGCGATCAGCCTGCTGTAGCCCTTGATCCGCAGGGTCCCCAGGTGGTCGAACAGGAGGCGGACTTCGACGCCGCGTTCGGCGGCGTCCTCCATCGCGGTCAACAGCTCATCCGTGACGTGGTCCGAGCTCAGGATGTAGAACTCGGCGTTGACGAATTCCTTGGCGTCCCGGACGGCGGCGGCCATCGCCTTGATCGAGTCCGGGTAGCCGGGCAGGAGCTCCACGCGGTTGCCGTCCACCATCGGCAGCGAGCCCAGTGTCTTGTTCAGTTCCGCCGCAGAGGACACCCATTCCGGGCCCTCGTAGCCGCTTTCCAGCATCGCCAGATCGGAGGTGCCGGCGCGTACCCGGGTGTTCACGGCGTCCTGCTGCGCCCGGCGCTTGCGGGAGAGCCGGAAGTTGCCGAAGAGCAGGAAGAGGACCAGGCCCACGGCCGGGACGAAGAAGATGATCAGGAGCCAGGCCATGGCCGTGGTGGGGCGCCGGTTTCCGGGAATGATGCCCAGGGCCAGCACCCGGATGGCGAGGTCAACGATGGTGAGGATCAGGATCACCCAGGACGGGAGAGATTCCGCCAGGGAAAAAGGCCACAACACAGACGAACCCCTCAAGTTCCAGACCCGCGGAACAGTTCCGGAACGGGCAACCGTCAAATCCTATCCCGCAGCCTGCCGCACTAAGCTGAAGCCATGACTTCTCCTGCTGCCGCCCCCGCCCCTGTCCCGGTGCTGGTCTTCCTGGATCCGGCGTTCGACGGCGGCCGGCTGGCCGACGCCACGAAGCCGCAGCTGATGGCGACGGACCAGGGCGCCACCCGCGGCGACGGGGTCTTCGAGTCGCTGCTGGCCGTGGGCGGGCAGCCCCGCAAACTCCAGGCGCACCTGAACCGGCTGGCCGGGTCCGCCCGGCTGCTGGAGCTGGACATCCCGGCGGAGGACACCTGGCGCCGGGCCATCGCGACGGCGATCAGCGAATACCGGCGCCAGCACGTGCCGGGCGCCGAAACCGTCGGGGACGACGAACTTGTGGTCAAGCTCCTCGTGACCCGCGGCGTCGAAGGTGCGCCCGGGCCCACCTGCTGGGTCCAGGCTTCCGCCCCCGGCCCCGCCGGGAGGCGCCAGCGCGACACCGGGATCGACGTGATCCTGCTGGACCGCGGCTACGACAGCGACATCGGGGAACGGGCCCCGTGGCTGCTCCTTGGCGCCAAGACCCTGTCCTACGCCGTCAACATGGCCGCGCTGCGCTACGCGCATGCCCAGGGCGCGGACGACGTCATCTTCACCTCCGCGGACGGCCGGGTCCTGGAGGGACCGACGTCGACCGTGCTGCTCGCGCACCTGGAAACCACCGACGACGGCGCCGGCGGGGTCCGCACCGTCCGGCGGCTCATCACGCCCCAGCTCGACAGCGGGATCCTGCCCGGCACCTCGCAGGGCGCCTTGTTCACCGCGGCGAAGGCCGCCGGCTGGGAGCTGGGCTACGGCCCGCTGGAGCCCCGCGACCTGTACGACGCCGACGCCGTGTGGCTGATCTCCAGCATCCGGCTGCTGGCGCCCGTCAACCACATCGACGGCAAGGAAATCGGCACCCCGGAGCTGCGCCGGCAGCTCACCGCGGAGCTCAACGCGCTGTACGCCACGATCGAATGATCCGCCCCGCCCAAAAGGCGCCGCGGGGACACCTGGCGGCGGCCCTGGGCGCCGGAACGGGCCGTCGCTGACTGCGAGGATCCGCGTTGTGTGGAGGACCGTTACTTAACATGACGGCGGCGGCGGTGCGGGCCGGCGCCGCAGGTGTTACGTTTTTTGGTGAGTAATGAGAACCGGCGCCAAGCCCTGACTGGCCGGTCGGCAACCCTCCCTTTCGCGGCGGGGTGCCTCAGGTGAATACTCGGCATATCGACCATTCGAGCTGCAAGCGTGAAAGAAGGAGATCCGTCGTGCCTGACGCGTCCGCCCCCGCTGTCCCCGTAACAGCCCCCGCCCCGACCCGCGCTGTCCCCGGTGCCGCCGAGGAGAGACTGGCGTTCCGCCTGTTCACCGGCCCCGATGACCGCGCCTTCTGCGAGCGCGTCTCGGCCGCCCTCGCCGAGGGCTACGTGCTGCACGGCAGCCCGTCGGCCACGTTCAACGGCAGCACCGTCATCGTGGCGCAGGCCGTCGTGCTGCCGGCGGCGATCGCCAGCGCGGACGCCGCCATCGCCAATGCGGTGGATGACCTCGAGTTCGACGGCGAGGGCCACGCGTGAGTTACGCCGGGGACCTCAGCCCGCACGAGGCCTGGGCCAAGCTGGAGGACGGCGCCATCCTGGTGGACGTCCGCACCGAGGGTGAATGGGCCCACATCGGCATCCCGGACACCAAGCCGGCGGGCAGAACGCGTCATGACCCGCTCTTCATCCAGTGGAACCTGGCCGGCGGCATCCCCAATTCGCGCTTCATAGAAGAGCTGAAGCTGCAGCTGAAACAACAGGCCCCGGACGGCGGCGGCACCGAACTGGTTTTCCTGTGCCGTTCGGGCGCCCGGTCCATCGCCGCGGCGATCGCCGCAACGGAGGCCGGGTTCATCTCCTACAACGTCCTTGAGGGCTTCGAAGGCGAGCCGGACCGCTACGGCGAACGCACAGTCAACGGCTGGAAAAACCGCGGCCTGCCCACCAACCTTGGAAAGCACTAAGTGACCTTCAACCCTGACGCCACCGGCTGGAGCGCCGACACCCAGGCCGTCCGCGGCGGACTCGACCGCACCGGCTTCCAGGAAACGTCCGAACCGATCTTCCTGAACTCCGGCTTCGTCTACGAATCCGCGGCCGCCGCGGAACGCGCCTTCACCGGCGAGGACGAGCGCTTCGTCTATTCCCGCTACGGCAACCCCTCGGTGGCCACCTTCCAGGAACGGCTCCGGCTGCTCGAAGGCACCGAGGCCTGCTTCGCCACCGCCTCGGGCATGTCCGCGGTCTTCACTGCCCTCGGCGCCCTGCTGGCCGCCGGCGACCGGGTCGTCGCGGCCCGCTCGCTGTTCGGGTCCTGCTTCGTGATCCTCAACGAGATCCTGCCCCGCTGGGGCGTCGAGACGGTCTTCGTGGACGGCCCGGACCTGGAGCAGTGGCGGTCCGCGCTGTCCGAACCGACGACGGCGGTCTTCTTCGAGTCGCCGTCGAACCCGATGCAGGAAATCGTGGACATCGTCGCCGTCAGCGACCTGGCCCACGCCGCCGGGGCGACGGTCGTCGTCGACAACGTCTTTGCCACCCCCCTGCTGCAGCGCTGCGGGGAGCTCGGCGCGGACGTGGTCGTGTATTCGGGGACCAAGCACATCGACGGCCAGGGCCGGGTGCTCGGCGGCGCGATCCTGGGCACCAAGGAGTTCATCGAGGGCCCGGTCAAGCAGCTCATGCGCCACACCGGCCCGGCACTCTCCGCGTTCAACGCCTGGGTGCTGACCAAGGGGCTGGAGACCATGGCCCTGCGCGTGAACCACTCCTCCGCCTCCGCGCTGCGGCTGGCCGAATGGCTTGAGGAGCAGCCCGCCATCAGCTGGGTCAGGTACCCGCTCCTGCCGTCCCACCCGCAGTACGAGCTGGCCGCCCGGCAGATGAAGGCCGGCGGCACGGTGCTGACCTTCGAGCTTTCCCCGTCCGCCGGGCGTTCGGCGAAGGAGGCGGCGTTCGCGCTGCTCGATGCGCTGCGGATCATCGATATCTCAAACAACCTGGGCGATTCCAAGTCGCTCATCACCCACCCCTCCACCACAACGCACCGCGCCATGGGGCCCGAGGGCCGGGCGGCGATCGGGCTCAGCGACGGCGTCGTGCGCCTCTCCGTGGGTCTCGAGGACCTCGAGGACCTGACCCGCGACCTCGGCCAGGCGCTCAAGCAGGTGTAGGGCTGTTCCGGTCCGCCGTCAGGGCCGGCGGCGGACCCGGCCCAGGGAGGAGCCCTGGTCCGCAGGGTCCCCGGTGACGGTTCCCCCGGTGGTCACCTCGACGGCCCGGTCGACGACGGCGGCGAGCCCGCCGGCGTGGAACGGCGCCCGCTGCAGCTGCGATCCGGTGCCCTCCGCCAGGATCCGGCCGACGCCCGCCCGCACCAGGTCCAGCTCACCCTGCTCCTCCAGCACGGGGGCCACGAAGTCCACCAGCGCGTGGACCACCTCCGCGGCGGGGGCCGGGGTGAAGGTTCCGAAGTCGAGCAGCTGCCCTCCGAGGCCGCAGTTGCTGGCCTGCCAGGCGGCCATCCGCAGCAGCAGCGTCGGCACCGGGGCGGGATCGACGCCGTCGTTCCATTCCCGGGACGCCGACTCGACGAGCGCCCGCACCAGCACGGCGATCAGCGCCGCGTCCTCGGCGCGCAGGCAGACATCGGCGACCCGGATCTCCACGGTGGGATGCTGCCGGCACAGCCGCGCGTCGAAGTAGATCATCCCTTCGTCCATCAGGACGCCGCTTTCGATCAGCCGGGTCACCACCCGCCGGTAGACCGGCAGGCTGCCGAAGATCATCGTGGGACCGGACCCCGGCCAGCGGTTCCAGGCCTGCGTGCGGTAGCTTTCGAACCCGGTCTCCGCGCCGTTCCAGTAGGGGGAGTTCGCGCTGAGCGCGATCAGCACCGCGAGCTTGTCGCGGATCCGGTCCATCACGGCCACGCCTTCCTCCGGAGACTCCACGAAGGTATGGACGTGCAGCCCGCAGGTCAGCTGGTTCCGGACCGTGAGTCCGAAGCGCTGCTGCATGGTCAGATAGCGCTGATTCGGCGTCAAGTGCGTGGCGGAGCCTTGCGGCGAGGTGGCGAGGGCGGCGACGCGGCCGCCGTGCACCCGGGCGGCGCGGTCCGCGAGGGCCCGGCCCTCATTGAGCTGCCGGAGCAGTTCGGTGTAGTCCAGGCACGGCCGCGTCTGGGTTTCGATCTGTTCGAGTTTGAGTTCGTAACTGAAATCGGTGCCAACCCCGACGTCATGCAGCTTCGTCGGGTCAACGGGGCCCGCGTCCTGCTTCGGCGGGACCAGGCTGGGCAGCATGACATCGGCGAGGGCAAGCAGCATCCCCGTTTCCGGGTCAACTATCAGCAGTTCTTCCTCCACGCCGAAGGTGCGCATGTCTCTATTGTGCGTCAGGATCCGCCGAAACGCGCTACCTCAACGGGGGGTCACTCCGCGCCCATGCGGCGTCTCCCGATGGGCGCGGAGTGACCCGGCGTTGCCCGGATTAGTCCAGCGGATTCAGTCTTGGAAGTACTCGATTTTCGCGCCGATGGTGTTGAGCCGCTCGGCCAGATCCTCGTAGCCGCGCTCGATCACGTAGATGTTGCGCAGTTCCGAGACGCCGCGGGCGGCGAGCATGGCCAGCAGCAGGCAGGCCGCGGGGCGGAGGGCCGGCGGGCAGCCCACCTCGGCAGCGCGCCATTTGGTGGGTCCGTTGACGTAGATCCGGTGCGGGTCGAGCAGCTGCACCTGGGCGCCGAGTTTGTTCAGCTCGGTCAGGTAGATCGCCCGGTTGTCGTAGACCCAGTCGTGGATCATCGTCTGGCCTTGGGCGTTCGCGGCGATGACCGCGAAGAAGGGCAGGTTGTCGATGTTCAGCCCGGGGAAGGGCATGGGGTGGATCTTGTCCTCGGGGGCGCGCAGTTCCGAGGTCCGGGTGGTGACGTCCACCAGCCGGGTGCGCCCGTTCCGGGCCAGGTACTCGCCGGACACCTCCAGCCGCTGGCCCATCTGCTCCAGCGTCGCGAGTTCGATTTCCATGAACTCGATCGGGACGCGCCGGATGGTCACCTCCGAGTTCGTGACGATGCCCGCGGTGATCAGGCTCATCGCCTCGATCGGGTCCTCGGAGGGGAAGTATTCGATGTCGGCGTCAACGGCGGGGCGGCCGGTGATCTTCAGCGTGGTGGTCCCCACGCCCTCGATCCCGACGCCGAGCATCTGCAGGTAGAAGCAGAGATCCTGCACCATGTAGTTGGGGCTGGCATTGCGGATGACGGTGGTGCCGCTGCGGTGGGCGGCGGCCATGATGGCGTTTTCGGTGACGGTGTCGCCGCGTTCGCTGAGCACGAAGGAGCGGTCGAGCCCGTCCGACGGCGGCGCCTGCACGGCGTAGAAGCCGGCCGTGGCCTCGACGCTGAGGCCGAACTGGCGCAGCGCCTGCATATGCGGCTGCACGGTGCGGGTGCCGAGGTCGCAGCCGCCGGCGTAGGGCAGCCGGTACTCGCTGGATTCATCCAGGAGCGGGCCCAGCAGCATGATGACGCTGCGGGTCCGGCGGGCCGCCTCGACGTCCATCGAATCGAGGTCCAGCACGGCGGGGCGGCGGATCTGCAGGTCGTTGGCGTTGAGCCAGGTACATTCGACGCCGATGCTGGTCAGCACCTCGACGATCCGGTTGACCTCCTCGATCCGGGCGAGCCGCCGCAGGGTCGTGGTGCCGCGGTTGATCAGGCTGGCGCAGAGCAGGGCGACGCCGGCGTTCTTGCTGCTGTTCACGTCCACGGAGCCGGACAGGGTGCGGCCGCCCTCGACCCGGAGGTGCGTCATGGCCGGCCGACCCACCTTCACAATGCTCCGGCCGAAAATGGATTCGAGCCGCTGGATCATTTTCAGGCTCAGGTTCTGCTTGCCCTGTTCCATCCGGGCAATCGCGCTCTGGCTGGTTCCCAGCTCGGCGGCGAGCTGGCCCTGGGTCCAGCCCTTCTGGCCACGGGCGTCGCGGAGCAGGGCGCCAACTTCTTCAGCAGTCTCTTGAGTCATATCCGGAAAATATCACGAATGATCTAATAAACTCCTGAATTCCGCCCGGAATGCCGTTAATCTCACAGGAATACCCGCGCCGTGCGATAACCGCAGCTACTGCCGGGCGAGGAAGACCATGTTCCAGGTTCCCGCCGCCAGCGAGGCGGCGACGGCGGCCCCGGCAATCAGCACCCCGCCCAGCAGCACCCAGGCGTCCACGCCGCTGACCGTCGATTTCCGGGCCCAGGTCCGGTGCGCGCCGCCGAAACCCCGGGCCTCCATGGTGACCGCGAGCCGGGAGGCGCGGCGGACGGCCTGCACCAGCAGCCCGAAGCTCTGCCCCAGGGTGGCGCGGAGCCGCTGCAGCGGATTCCCGTGGGAGCCCACGCCGCGGGCCCGGCGGGCCATGCCGATGGTCTGCCATTCTTCGGCCATGAGTCCCACGAGCCGCATCGCGGCCAAAGTTCCGAGGACGAAACGGTGCGGCAGCTTCGCCTTCTGCGCGAGGGCGTCCGCCAGGTCCGTGGGGTCCGTGCAGCTCATCAGCAGCACCGCCGGCAGCGCGATGGCCAGGCCGCGGATCATGAACCCCACCCCGAGCTCGAGGGAGCCTTCGCTGATGGACCAGATCCTGGCGTCGAACAGGATACTCCCGCTGTCGGGGGCCAGGATCGTGGTGCTCCAGCCTCCCACTGCGGCGGCCAGGATCAGCGGCCAGCCGCGCTGCCAGAGCAGGGCGAGGGTCAGTCCGGCCAGCGGCAAAAGCGCCAGCTCGAACGCCAGGGCCACCGAGGCGGACACCCAGTCGATGGAGAGCGCCAGCACCATCGTGATGAGCATGACGGCGGTGAATTTCGCCAGCGGGTTGGCCCGGGTCAGCACGGCCTGGTTGCCGCGCAGCGTCAGTTCCTGCCTCATGGCGCGGCCACCTTCCCCTGTTGCCGGGGTCCCGGGTCCCGGTCCGGTTCCCGGTGTTCCGGGGCCCGGAGGCTCAGCTCGGTGCCGCCGAGGACCGCGCTGAATTCGGCATCGTGCGTCACGGACACGACGGCGGTGCCGTCGTCGAGCAGCTCGGAGAGGAAGGATGCCAGCTCGGCCCAGGTGTTGGCGTCCTGGCCGAAGGTGGGTTCGTCCAGGACGAGCACCCGGGGATGGGCGGCGAGGACGGTGGCCACCGACAGGCGCCGCTTTTCTCCGCCCGAGAGCGTGTAGGGATTGGCGTCCACCAGCTCCGTCAGCCGCAGCCGCTCCAGCAGTTCGTCCACACGCTCCTCGCCGCGGCCCAGGTGCCGGGGTCCGAACATCAGCTCGTCGAACACCCGGCCGGTGACGAACTGGTGCTCGGGTTCCTGGAACACGGTGCCGATCCTCGCGATCAGCTGCTGGGCCTTCCACCGGTACGGATCGATCCCGGCGCCGGCGCTGAGTTCCACGGTGGCGGAGACCCTGCCGGACACCGGCGCGAGCAGCCCGGCGAGCGTGAGGGCGAACGTGGACTTCCCCGAGCCGTTGGGCCCGGTGATGGTCAGGGCCTCCCCGGCCCGGACCTGGGCCGTGATGCCGGACTGGACGGGCTTGGGCGGGATGGGACGGAAGCCGCCGCGGAGGCCGGACCGCCGCGGGCGTTCGCGCGACACGGCCAAGTCCTCCGCGGCCAGCAGCAGCTGCCCCGCGGCGCCGGCGCCCGCCGCTAATGCCCCGGCTGCGCCGGGGTGCCCGGTCTCCCGGGTGCCGCCGCGCGCGCGGGTCGGGGGCACGTAACCCGGCACCCAGACGCCCGCTGCGGTGAGCATGTCCCGTGCCTGCGCCAGGACCTGGTCCGGCGGCCCGTCGATCAGCACAGCGGAGTCCGTGGCCGAGCCGGGCTGCAGAACCACGATCCGGTCCACGAGGTCCTTCCAGACCGAGACCCGGTGCTCCACCACCACCAGGGTGGCGCCGGTTTTGTCCAGGCAGCGGCCGACGGCGTCGCGGACCTCCAGAACCCCGGCGGGATCGAGGTTGGCGGTGGGTTCGTCGAGCAGGATCAGCCCGGGGCGCATCGCCAGGATGCCGGCGAGCGCCAGGCGCTGCTTCTGCCCGCCGGAGAGCGACGACGTCGGGTGGTCCAGCGGCAGCCGGCCCAGCCCGACGTCGTCGAGCGCTTCCGCCACCCGTGACCAGATGTCCGCCGGGGGCACGGAGAGGTTCTCCGCGCCGAAGGCGACGTCGTCACCCAGGCGCGAGAGCACCACCTGGGTTTCCGGGTCCTGCTGCACCAGCCCGGCCCGGCCGCGCCGGGACCGCGGCGGGGCACCGTCGATCAGCAGGCTGCCGGACTCGTCCGCGTCCTCGGCGTCCGCCGCGGCGCCGGATGCCGGGTCTGCGCCGCCCGCGGAGCTGTCGCCGAGCACCCCGGCCAGGGCGTGGAGCAGCGTGGACTTGCCGGCACCCGAGGGTCCCAGCAGGAGCACGCGCTCCCCGGGCCGGATGTCCAGGTCCAGGCCGCTGACCGCGGGCCGGGACCGGCCGGCGTGCCGCCAGCCCCAGCCGCGGGCGGTGACCGCGGCCGGGCGGACCGTATCGGAGGATGTCATGGTCGGTGTTCGGACGTCAGGAGAAGACCGGCTCCGTGGCGGCCCGGCGGGAGGCAAAGGAACTCAGCACACCGGTCCTGGCCAGGCCGCGGGTGGCGAGCCAGGACAGCCCGCCGGCGATCACGGCGCCGGAGATGGCGGTGAAAATGATGTACGCGAGCTTGTCGCCGCTGGCGTAGGCGATGTTCCAGCCCCAGGGCATAAACGCATCATTCAGGCCGCAGAACAGGCCCGCCCCGGCACCGGCCAGCAGGGACACCGGCAGGTTGAACTTCTTGTACATAAAGGCGGCGAAGACCAGCTCGGCGCCAAGGCCCTGCAGCAGGCCGGAGATGAGCACCGTGGTGCCGTACTGCGAGCCCATGATCAGCTCGCCGGTGGCGGCCACGGCTTCGCAGAACAGTGCGGCGCCCGGTTTCCGGATAATGAGCATGCCCAGCACCGCGGGGATCATCCAGCCGCCGGCGTAGAGCCCGGTGAGCGGCGGGTAGAACGCGTTGACGGGGGCGGAAATGAGGTTGGCGCCCTGGGACCAGGCCCAGAAGATCACGCCGCCGGCCACCGCGATCAACGCGGCCACCACAATGTCCACCACACGCCAGTTGTGGCTGCGCTTGGCGGGCGTCGCGGATGGTTCGTGCCTGGATGGTTCGTGCCCGGCTGGTTCTTGCTTGGCTGATGTGTCAGTCATATCGTCCTCCTGAGGAACAGGAGGGGAGAGTGACCCGGGGATCGGCGGCTTCCGCCGCTGTCCCGCGCACTCTGAGAACTCGACTCCCTTGCGCCGGTACTAACCGGATCAGGTTCGAGGGTCTGCGGCTGTCCGCACTCTCAGCGCCCACCTGTGGTTTCCCCGGATTCCTCCGGTGATGCCCGACGGCGGCGCTCCCCTGTCGTATCTAAATATCGCCCTTGTGGGCGTGGACCAGTTTACACCCGTGACGGGTTGTTTTCCGGGGCCCGCCGTCACAATCCGCCGGCGTCGGCGCCGGTGACCCGCACCGGCCGGCTTGGTAGAGTCGCACCAAGCACGGGAACTCCGGACGCCGCGGCCTGCCGGCCACCCGCGGCGGCCATCTAACGGAAGCTGAATCATTTGACCAACTCACCAGTGTCCTCCCCCGACTACGACCCGGACTCCGCGGAACCGCAGCCGCACGGGTCCCTGGGTGCGCTCATCGGCCGCATCCTGGCCGAAATGGAGGAGCTGCAGTTCCGGTCGTTCAGCAAGGATGACGCCCTGGACCTCGGGCTCCTCCTGGTGGAACTGGGCCGGCGGCGTTCGCACCCGATCGCCATCGATATCACCAAGGGTGAGCAGGTGCTGTTCCACGCGGCGCTCGAGGGAGCCACCCCGGACAACGAACGCTGGATCAGGGCCAAGCAGCGCACAGCCGTGCGGTACGAGGTCCCGTCGCTGCTGGTCGGACTCCGCGCCCGGGCCGCAGGGGGAAGGATTGAGGACAACGCCTGGTTCGACCAGCAGGAGTTCGCCGCGCACGGCGGCGCCTTCCCCATCTACCTGCGCGGAACCGGGATGGTCGCGACCGTCACGGTCTCCGGGTTGCCGCAGAAGGCCGACCATGAGCTGGTGGTCGAGGCGCTCTCGGAAATTCTCGGCCGCTCCGGGACATCAGGCTAAGCAGCCGCGGTTGCCGCTCCGGGGCGTCCGCGCCGCCAGCCGGATCAGCGCAAGCCCCACGGCCACGAACCAGACCCACAACAGCACCCCGTAACCCCAGTAGAACTCCGGGACGGCGTGCCGCAGCGCCTCCGCGACGACGCCCAGTCCGCCGGTCGTTATCCCGAGCCACGCGAGGGTCCGCGGAAGCACCCCCTGCAGCATGACAAGGGAGATCAGCAGGATGCCGAGCGCGGACAGGACGCCGACGACGGCGGGGGTGTTGTTCTCCGCGACGACGGCTTCGGCGGCGGTTGCGTAGCGGAGCCGGGCTGCGTCGTCGTCCGCAGCGGTGTACCGGTCACTCAGGTACACGAGCACCAGGGAGCCCCGGCTGGTGACGGGGACGGCGAGGATCAGCGCCCACGACAGTCCGCCGACCACCGTGGCCAGCAGTGCCAGGCTCTTGTCGAGCGGGGCGAGCGCCACGAAAAGTGCCACGAACACCAGCACCGGCAGGATGTTCGGCACGATCCACAGCAGCTGTTCGGCGAGGTAGATCCCCTTGTTGAGTGCGATGAATTCCAGCGTCTCGGCCCCTCCGTGGACCGGAGGCGGGGCGGCGAAGTCCAGGACCAGGGCGAGAATCAGCAGCGCCACGAAGAGCACCGAGGATATGCCGGCCCAGAGATAGAGCCGCCGCCAGGACTGGCCGTCGGCCGATGGCGCGGCGGGCGGCGAGGCGTGGCCCCGCGGTCGGGTGTTGGGCTGGTCCATGCTCGAAGGTAGGACCGGGCCCGCCCGGCCGAACAGGGGCGTTGGTCCCGCGCCGCCAGCCGGAGCAGAGGCGGTCCCGCGTCCCTGGCCGAACCGCCCGGCCGGGAAGGCTAGGCTAGGGGAAGCCCTGTTTCCCCCACAAGGAGTTGCGAAGAATGAACATCTTCATCAAACTGCTCGGCACCGGCATCAGCCTGCTCGCCGGCTACGTCGGCACCAAGCTCGTTGACAACATCTGGGAGAAAGCCACCGGCAACCAGCCGCCCAAGGGCCACGACGACGATGTGCCCACCACGCTGCACTCGGCCCTGACCTTCGCGCTGATCTCAGCGGGCGTCAGCGCCATCATCCAGGTCCTTGCCAACCGCGGCACCCAGCGCGCGATTACCCGCTTCGCCAAGTCGCAAGACGTCGTTTAGGGCGTATTGTCCAGAGCTCACCGCCCCGCGGTGGCCTCGTCGCCGTCGTCGTCGGTGAAACCGCGCTTGCCGGCCGCCTGCTGCACCACAGCCTCCAGTTCGTCCGTGCTGAGCAGCTCCGGGTGCAGGTGCTTCGTCCGGTAACCGGCGCGGCCGACCATGTGCGCCGACACCGGCACGGTGAGCAGCTGGAAGATCCACGCCACCACCAGCACCGGCCAGACCCACCAGGTGCGCATTTGCAGGCCCAGCGCGAAGAGCAGCAGGAACAGCCCCAGCACCTGCGGCTTGGTGGCTGCGTGCATCCGGGTCATGAGGTCCGGGAAGCGGAGCAGGCCCACCGCCGCGGCGAGGGACATCAGGGCGCCGACCACCATAAAGACCGCCGAGACGGCGTCGATTACGGTGTCGCCGGAAAATGTCTCAGGATTCACGGGTCTTCTCCCGACGGTCGGCAACGAAGCGGGCAACCGTGACGGAGCCGATGAACCCGATGAGGGACACCGCCACCAGCAGCATGAGGTTGTTGAGATGCCGGTTCGCCGCCATGTCGATGCACAAGGCGGCGCCGACGATGGCCAGCAGCACGTCCGCGGCCAGCACCCGGTCCAGCAGCGAGGGACCCCGCGCGATGCGGATAATCGCGCCGCCGGCGGCCAGGGAGAGCACCACGGCGGTGACGGTCAGGACCAGCTGCATCATGCCGCCACCTCCTGGTTGAGGGCGGAGAGTTCGGCTTTGGTGCCCATGATCCTGATCAGTCCCGCTTCCGTGTCGCGGACGTCCTTGCGCAGCTGCGCGGCGTCCTCGGCGTTGCGGACGTTGATGCCGTGGATGTAGAGCGTGGACGTGGAGCGGTCCACCTCCACGACCAGCGAGCCGGGGATCAGCGCCGTGATGTGGCCGGTCGCGGTGACCAGCAGGTCGGAGTGGCTCCGGAGCGGGACGGCGACGACGGCGCTGATCACCTTGGGGCACTTCGCCACGGCCAGGTAGAGGACCTGGAAGCTCGCCGCCACCACTTTGGCCAGGAACATCAGGGCGAACGGAACCGCCCGGAGCACGTTGAAGCGCCCGCCGAGTTCCACGGGCGGCAGGTAGAACAGCCGGGCCACCAGGACGGCGATGAGGGCACCGAAGAGCAGGTTCCCGGGGCTGAAGTCCCGCCAGAGGGCGCCCCAGACGATCACGAGCCACACCAGCAGCGGGAGTTCCTGCCGCAGCGAGATCCGTTTCCGGCTCATTTGGACACCACCCGCGGCTCGGGCTGGGCGATCGCGGGGACCGGCGCGTCCTCGCCGAGGACCGCCTGGATGTATGAGGTCCGGTCCAGCATGTCGACGGCGGACTGGTCCGCGACCTTGAACAGCGGACCGGCGAAGATGGTCAGCCCGACGCCGAAGATGACCAGGCCCAGGGTGGAACCCACCATGGTCCTCGGCAGCAGGGTGACGTTGGTCTTGCCGGCCCGGTCGCCCGTGGCCGAATCCTCGGGGGCGGCCAGCAGCACCGGATCGGGGTGTTCGGCGTCCTCGGGCTTGCGCCAGAAGGCGCGGTTCCAGACGCGGGCGATGGCCAGCAGGGTCAGCAGGCTGGTCAGCACCCCGCCGATCACCAGGGCGTAGGCCAGCGGGGTTCCCAGCTGCACCCCGGCCTGCAGCAGCCCCAGCTTGCCCAGGAAGCCGGAGAACGGCGGGATGCCGGCCAGGTTCATGGCCGGGACGAAGAACAGCACCGCCAGCATCGGGGACAGCTTCGCGAGCCCGGCGACGCGGTCCATCGAGGAACTGCCGCCGCGGCGTTCAATCAGGCCGGTGACCAGGAACAGGCTGGTCTGGATGGTGATGTGGTGCGCCACGTAGAAGACGGCGGCGCCCAGCCCGGCCACCGAGGACATCGCGAGACCGAACACCATGTAGCCGATGTGGCTGACCAGGGTGAAGGACAGGAGTCGTTTGATGTCACTCTGGGCCAGGGCGCCCAGAATGCCCACGATCATGGTCAGCAGCGCGGCGACCATCAGCGGGGTATTGAAGGTGTCGCCCGGGAACAGCAGCGTTTCGGTGCGGACGATCGCGTAGACACCCACCTTGGTGAGCAGGCCGGCGAACACCGCCGTCACCGGGGCCGGCGCCGTCGGGTAGGAGTCCGGGAGCCAGAAGGACAGCGGGAAGATGGCCGCCTTGATGCCGAACGCCACGAGGAGCATCACGTGCAGCAGGTTCTGCGTGCCCTGGTCCAGGTCCGCGAGCTTGATGGCGAGGTCGGCCATGTTGATGGTGCCGGTGGCGCCGTAGATCATGGCGATCGCGATCAGGAAGAGCACGGAGGACACCACGGAGACCACCACGTAGGTCACCCCTGCCCGGATCCGCGGCCCCGTCCCGCCGAGGGTCATCAGCACGTAGCTGGCGGTCAGCAGGATCTCGAACCCCACGTACAGGTTGAACAGGTCCCCGGAGAGGAAGGCGTTGGACACCCCGGCGACCAGGATCAGGTAGGTGGGGTGGAAGATCGACACCGGCGCGTCCCGGTCGCCGTCGGCCATGCCCTGCCCGGTGGCATAGATCAGCACGGCGAGGCTCACGGAGGAGGAGACCACCAGCATCAGCGAGGAGAACTGGTCCACCACCATCACGATGCCCCACGGCGGGAGCCAGCCGCCGATGTTGACCGCCGCCGTTCCGCCGTTCCAGACGGAGGCCAGCAGCCAGCACTCCAGCAGCAGCGTCAGGGACAGCAGCGCAATGCTCACGGTCCGCTGGGCGCGCGAGTGCCGGATCAGCAGGAAGGTCAGCGCCGCGCCGAGGATGGGAAGGAGGACGGCGAGCGGGGCGAAGCTGGCAATGTTCACTGTCCGCCTCCTTCCTTGGGTGGGGTGACATTCAGGGATCCGGGCTGTTCCTCCGAGGCGGCTTCCCCGGCGTCCAGCTTGCGGCCGGCGACCTTGACGGTGGCCTCGGCCCCGTCGGGAACATCGGACACCGACTGGCCGTCCGAGCCGAGCATGGTCAGCGGGAACTCGGAGGTTTCCACCGGGATCACGGAGTCGTCCTCAAGGTCGAAGCTGGGCGTCTTCGCGACCCGGCGGTCCTCGGCGTCGTCCTGGATCTCATCCTCGCGGGCCAGTACCCAGGTCCGGTAGATGATGCCGAGCATAAACGCCGTGACGGCGAAGGAGATCACGATCGAGGTGAGGATCAGGGCCTGCGGCAGCGGATCGTTGTACTCCCCGGCGGCGGTGTCCTTGCTGTACATCGGTGCCAGGCCGGCGTAGCCGCCGGTGGTGAGGAGCAGCAGGTTGGTGGCGTTCGCGAGCAGCATCAGGCCCAGCAGGACCCGGGTCAGGCTGCGTTCCAGGATCAGGTAGATGCCGCACGCGTAGAGGGCTCCCATGACCGTCAGCAGGGTCAGGTTGACGCTCATGCTTTCCCCCTGGCGGTGGTTTCTGCCGGCATCCCGCCGGCCTCCTGCTCGTCGTCGGACGGTGCGGGCGGGTGTTCCTCGAAGTGTTCGTCGATTTCGGCGCCGAGGCTGCGCAGCACGTCCAGGGCCAGGCCGACCACGACTATGTACACGCCGATGTCGAAGATCGTGGAGGTGACGAACTTGACGTCGCCGAAGACCGGCAGCCAGAACTCGATGATGGCGCTTTGGAACACCTGGCCGCCCAGCAGCAGCGGCACCAGGCCCGAGGCCGCCGCGGTGGCGAGGCCGATGCCCAGCAGGGTGCCGGCGCTGATCGGGGTCGCCTCGCGCAGCTCGAAGCGGCCGCCGGCGAGGTAGCGGACGGTGAGCGCCAGCCCGGCCATGAGGCCGCCGGCGAAGCCGCCGCCCGGTGAATTGTGGCCCGCCAGCAGCAGATAGATGGAGAAGACGATCATGGAGTGGAAGACCAGCCGCGTGACGACTTCGAAGATGATGGACCGGCGCTCCGGCGCCAGGGTCCGGCCGGCGACCAGCCAGGCGTCCCGGCTGGAGGCCGCGAACCGGCGGCTCATGGCCAGCGTGGCATCCTCACGGGTGCTGCCGCGGCCGGCGCCGGGGCTCCGGCGTCCGACGGTGCCCTCGGCGACGGTGGAGGAGGCCCGGATCCCCTCGCCGCGGCCCCGGACGAAGATCAGGCTGGCCACGCCGGTGGCCGCCAGGGCCAGCACCGAGATCTCCCCGAAGGTATCCCAGGCCCGGATGTCCACCAGGGTCACGTTCACAATGTTCAGCCCGCCGCCGCCCTCGTAGGCCAGCTTCGGGAACTCGAGCGAGACGGGCACGGCCACCCGGGCGCCGAGGGCGAAGATGGCGACGAAGACCATGGTGATGCCGAAGGCGGCGCCGATAATTACCCGCACCACCCGGTATTTCCCGCCGGTCCGGTCGCGCAGTTCGGCCGGGAGGCTGCGCATGGCCAGCACGAAGGCCACCAGGATGATCGATTCCACCAGCATCTGGGTGAGCGCGAGGTCCGGGGCGCCCTGCAGCGCGAACATCAGGGCGATGCCGTAGCCGGTGACGGACACCATCAGCACGGCCAGGAAGCGCTTGTTGGCGCGCACCGCGGCCAGCGCCCCGATCACGATTCCGGCACCCACGACGATCTGGAGCGGGGCGTTGGGGTCGATGAAGTAGAGGTCCTGCGGCAGGGGCTTGTTGGCCAGCACCAGCGCGGTCAGCGGCAGGACGAACGCCACGGTGAGGATCACGGACAGGTAGAAGTACAGCGAACCGCGCTGGGTCCGGCCGGTGATCCAGACCGCGGCGTCGTCGAGCGCGCCGATGGTCAGCTGGTACGTCCGGTCGCCGTCGATCCAGCCGGGGACCAGCCCCTGGAGCCGGGAGACCGTGTTGCGGCCGTAGAACATGGCCAGTCCGCCGGCGAACGTGATGGCGGTCAGTCCCAGGGCCGGGGTCAGCCCGTGCCACAGCGCCAGGTGCCCGGCGGCGGCCGCCGGGTCCTCGCCGTCGGGCACGAACAGCGCGGCGTAGGGCTGGATCCAGCCGTCCACCGGGGCCGGCCACAGTCCGTAGACGATGGTCAGGAGACTCAGGATGGCGGGGGCCGCCAGGAACGCCGGTCTGATCGGTTTGAACGGGGTGGTCTCGACGCCGGGCTTGACGGCGAAGGCGCCCCACATGAACCGTGCACTGTAGGCGAAGGTCAGGATGGAACCCAGGACCAGGCCGATCAGGATCACCGGCCCCCACGGGCCGGCGGCGGGGTCGGTGCTGTAGTGGACGAAGGCTTCGAAGACCGATTCCTTCGCTACGAAGCCGGCCAGCGGCGGGATGCCCGCCATCGACGCGGCGCCGATGGCGGCCACGATGGCGAGGGCGCGGGAGGAACGGTAGACGCCCGAGAGCTTGCGGATATCACGCGTTCCGGCCTGGTGGTCGATGATGCCCACCACGAGGAAGAGGGTGGCCTTGAACAGCCCGTGGGCCAGGAGCAGGGCGAGACCTGCCAGCGCCGCGTCGGGCTTGCCGAGCCCCACGACCATGGTCAGGAAGCCGAGCTGGCTGACCGTGCCGTAGGCCAGGATGAGCTTGATATCCGTCTGCCGCAGCGCCCGGTAGCCGCCGACCAGCATCGTGGCTAGGCCGAGGCCGAGCACCACCGGCAGCCAGAACTCGGTCTCCGCGAATCCCGGCGCCAGCCGTGCGACGAGGTAAATACCGGCCTTCACCATGGCCGCGGCGTGCAGGTAGGCGCTCACCGGCGTGGGGGCTGCCATGGCGCCGGGGAGCCAGAAGTGGAACGGAACGAGCGCCGATTTCGTGATCGCACCGACCAGGATGAGCACGACGGCGGCGTTCACGGCTCCCGCTGCGGGCCCGGTGATCAGCGCGGGAGCCATCTCGAGGATGGCCGAGATCCGGTAGGTCCCGGCATTGAAGCCGAGGATGATCAGGCCGACCAGCATGGCCAGGCCGCCGGCGGTGGTCACGATGAGGGCCTGCAGGGCCGAGCGCCGTGCCGAGAGCCTGGTCCGGGCGTAGCCGATCAGCAGGTAGGACAGGACCGTGGTCAGTTCCCAGAAGATGAACATCAGGAGCAGGTCATCCGCCGTCACAAGGCCGAACATCACCCCGGCGAAGGCCAGCAGCTGGGCGCCGAATCCGCCGAGGTAGTCGTCCTTGTCCTTGAAGTACCGGGCGCAATAGACCAGGACCAGCGCCCCCACGCCGAGGACGAGCAGGGACATGACCCACGCAAGGGCGTCCATCCGGAAGGCAAGCTCAATTTTCAGCTCGGGGATCCAGGGCAGGACCTCGGACACGCCGGTGCTGGCACCGCCCTGAGCTGCCCCGGCGCCGGAATAGACGGCGCCGTGCTGCAGGAGCAGCCACACGAACGAGCCCGCGGGCACCGCCGCGAGGGCGTAAAACGAATTCCGGCCGAACTTCCGGAAGAGAAATGGCGCCACAGCAGCCACCGCAAAGTGCACGGCAAGGACTGTGATCACTGTTATCTCCGCAACGTCAGGAATTCGATTGTCAAAAAGTTGGAGCAGGCGGGGCATTCGTTATGTTCAGTCCGGACAGTTTACCAAGCGTGGACAAATTCTTTTTGCACGGTGCACCGGGCTCCGGGGCACTGCGGATAATATTCACGCTATGAACTCCGCTGCTCCCCCAGAGGCCATGCGTCCCGCCTCGGAACTGGAATCCGGAAGCCCGGTCTCCCACAAGGGCCGCATCCTCGCATGGGCAGCCTGGGACTGGGGCTCGGCGGCCTTCAACGCGGTGATGACCACGTTCGTCTTCACCGTGTACCTCACCTCCAATGCCTTCGGCGGGGAGGACCAGGCCTCCGCCGTCCTGGGCGGCGCACTGGCCGTCGCCGGCGCCGCCATCGCGCTGCTGGCGCCTGTCACGGGGCAGCGCTCGGACACCGGCGGTCGCCGGAAGCTGTGGCTGGGGGTCAACACGGCCGCCGTCGCGCTCCTGACCGCCCTGTGCTTTTTCGTGTTCCCGCGCCCGGAGTTCCTGCTCCTCGGCGTGACGCTGATTGCGCTGGCGAACGTGTTCTTCGAGTTCGCCGGCGTGAACTACAACGCCATGCTCGCCCAGATCTCCACGCCGCAGAACATCGGCAAGGTCAGCGGCTTCGGCTGGGGCATGGGGTATCTCGGCGGGATCGCGGCGCTGCTGATAGTGCTCCAGATCTTCGTCCAGCCCAGCTTCGAGTGGTTCGGCGCCTCGACGGCGGACGGCCTGAACATCCGCCTGGTCGCGGTGTTCTCGGCCCTGTGGTTCTTCATCTTCGCGCTGCCGGTGCTGTTCGCAGTCCCGGAGCTTCCCAGGACCGGACGGGGCGCCGGCCTGGGGTTCCTTGCCTCCTACGGCCTGCTGGTGCGGCGGATCAAGGCGATCTACCGGACCAGCCCGCACACCATCTACTTCCTGCTCGCCAGTGCCGTGTTCCGGGACGGACTGGCCGCGGTGTTCACCTTCGGCGGCATCATCGCCGCCGGCACCTTCGGCTTCGAACTCAAGGACGTTATCTTCTTCGCGATCTTCGGCAACGTCGTGGCCGCCGCGGGCGCCATCCTGGGCGGCTTCCTCGACGACCGGATCGGGCCGAAGGCGGTCATCATCGGATCGCTGGTGGGCCTGCTGATCGCCGGCTCGATGATCCTGGTCCTCGGCAACGGGAACCATTCCTTCTGGGGCATGGAATGGGCCGGCACAACCACATTCTGGATCTTCGGCCTGTTCCTGTGCCTCTTCGTGGGGCCGGCGCAGTCCTCCTCGCGGGCCTACCTGGCCCGGCTCGCACCGCACGGCGAGTCCGGCGAACTGTTCGGCCTGTACGCCACCACCGGCCGGGCCGTCAGCTTCCTCGCCCCCGCCCTCTTTACGCTCTGCATCGCCGTCGCTGCCCCGCTGGTGGAGCCCGGCGAGGCACAGCGCTGGGGCATCCTCGGCATCATGGTGGTGCTCCTGGCCGGGCTGCTGCTCCTGCTGCCGGTCAAGGCACCGGACGAGACCGACATCGCGGTGGTCCCCGCGGCCTGACTCTGCCCGGAAAGGCCTCCGGCCCACTAGGCTGGAGGAATGAACGTGGATGAAACGGACCTGCCGGGACTGGGCCGGCGCAAGGATTTCATGACCGCCTCCGGGCGGCGGATCGGCGTCGTGGAATACCGCGAAGGCCAAACCGAACTGATCGTCTCCACCTGGGACGATCCGGACACCTGCCAGGCGTCCATCCCGCTGACCGCCGATGAAGCCGCCGCGCTGGGGAACCTGCTGGGCGGCCAGCGATTGGCCATGCAGCTTTCCGAAGCCCACCGCGAGGTCCCCGGGATCGTGACCCGGCAGTTCTCCATCGGCCCCGACTCCCCCTACCGCGACCAGCCGATGGGCAAGGCGCGCATCCGGACCAGGAGCGGCGCCTCGATTGTGGCCATCATGCGCGAAGGCGAAGTGGTACCGTCGCCGGGACCCGACGTCGTCCTGCAGCGCGGCGATCTCCTGGTTGCAGTAGGAACGCAAGAAGGCCTCGACACAGCAGCCGGCATCCTGCGCAACGGCTGACGGGATGGATCCGCTCGCACTGACCCTGATCGAACTCGGGGCCGTCGTCTTTTGCCTCGGCCTGCTGGCGAGGCTGGCGGGGCGGATCGGCATGTCACCTATCCCGCTGTACCTCCTCGGCGGGCTGTTCTTCGGTGCCGGCGGAATTGTGAAACTCGAAGGCATGCAGGAATTTGCACATCTCTCGAGTGAAATCGGCGTCATCCTCCTCCTGCTTATGCTCGGATTGGAATATACGGCTGCCGAGCTGGTGACGGGACTGCGCCGCTCCTGGCAGGCCGGCGTCCTGGACCTCGTCCTGAATTTCCTGCCGGGTGCCCTGCTGGCGGTCCTGCTGGGCTGGGGAGTCGTGGGAGCGATGGTGATGGGCGGGGTCACCTACATCTCGTCCTCGGGGATCGCCGCCAAAGTAATCACGGACCTGGGCCGGATCGGTAACCGCGAGACTCCGGTGGTGCTGTCCATCCTCGTCTTCGAGGACCTGGCCATGGCGGTCTACCTGCCGATCCTGACCGCGACCCTGGCCGGCGTCAGCTTCGTTATGGGGCTGCAGACTGTCGGGATCTCACTCGCAGTCGTCACCGTCGTGCTGCTGGTGGCACTGCGGCACGGGCACCACGTGTCCAAGGCCGTGCACAGCGAAAACTCCGAGGTGTTCCTGCTCAACCTGCTGGGGGCCGCGCTGCTGGTGGCCGGGCTGGCCTCGGCCATGCAGGTGTCCGCGGCCGTGGGGGCGTTCATGCTCGGAATCGCCATTTCGGGGGCCACCGCGCACAGCGCCACCAGGATCCTGGAGCCCTTGCGCGACCTTTTCGCCGCCATCTTCTTTGTGGTATTCGGCCTCAACACGGACCCGTCCACCATCCCGCCGGTGCTCGGCTGGGCGCTTCTGCTGGCCATCGTCACGGCCGCCACCAAGATGATCACAGGCTTTTGGGCGGCCAGGCGGGCCGGGATCGGGCGTGCGGGGCGTTTCCGTGCCGGCGCCGCGCTGATCGCCCGCGGAGAATTCTCGATCGTCATCGCCGGCCTGGCCGTCGCCTCCGGGGTGGTGCCCCAGGAGCTCGCGGCCATGGCCACCGCCTACGTGCTCATCATGGCCGTCACGGGCCCGCTGGCCGCCAGGTTCGTGGAGCCCGTGGTGGCGATGCTGCGCCGGCCGGCGAAACCGCCGGCGGTGCGGACGGCGGACGGCGTCTAGATGTCGGTGCGGTGGAAGTTCAGGTGGCTGCGGCTCGCCGTGGGGCCGCGCTGACCCTGGTAGCGGTTGCCGTACTCCCCGGACCCGTAGGGGTACTCGGCGGCGGAGGTGAGCCGGAAGAAGCACAACTGGCCGATTTTCATGCCCGGCCACAGCTTGATCGGTAGCGTCGCCATATTGGACAGTTCGAGCGTCACGTGCCCGGAGAAGCCCGGATCGATGAATCCTGCGGTCGAGTGCGTGAGCAGGCCCAGCCGGCCCAGCGAGGACTTACCCTCAAGCCGGGCGGCGACGTCGTCAGGAAGCGTGACCGTTTCGTAGGTGGAGCCAAGGACGAATTCCCCGGGATGCAGGATGAAGGGTTCGCCGGCCTCGACCTCCACCAGACGGGTCAGCTCGGGCTGGTCCTCGGCCGGATCGATGTGGGCGTACTTATGGTTGTCGAAGAGCCGGAAGAACCTGTCGATCCGGACGTCAACCGACGATGGCTGAACCATGGCGGGGTCGAACGGCTCCAGAACGATCCGTTGGGAGTCAATTTCGGCACGAATGTCGCGGTCGGAGATCAGCACAGTCTCAAAATTACCGTACTTGCCGGGGACAAAAGTGCGCGGGCCGAGTATTACAGCACTGCCGTTACGGCTCTACCCGTTCCTCCAGGACCGACTTGAGCTGCTCCAATTGGCAGACCTCCGCCTTCATCCGGCGGCGGAAGGGCGACTTCAGCCGGGCCATGAGGCCCCGGGGCTCGCGTTCCACGGCAAAGCGGACGCGGGTGCTCCCGCCTTCCGTGCTCAGGTAGAAGCCGCCGCGCGTGAGCTCCGGCCCGCCCAGGACCCTGTACTGGATTTCCGCACCGGGCCGCGCCTCGGTGATCTCGATGTCTCCGCAGACGGCGCGCCCGCCGGGGCCGGCGACGGTCTGCCGGTACACCGCGCCCTTGGTCCCCGCAGCCCCTGATTCCAGTTCGATGCTGCCGACGCCGGCCCGCCAGCTCGGCAGATTGCGGGCGTCCAGCAGGAAGTCATACACGCTCATGGCATCCCGTTGGATGACGACGTCGTATTCTGCGATTGCCACGGAAATCCTTGCTCGGCGGACGGCTGATGGGCGTAGCCCGCTTCCCCGGAACTGCAGCTAACTCCTTCAGGATAGACAGCAAGGCCCGTCCCTCGCGGCTGCGGGGACGGGCCTTTATCGAAGAGTTATGGGACTGTCCGGATTGTGTACTGCTCTGTGACTCCTTTTCGGACCCTACTTTTCGGTCAGTTTCGGCACCGAGAAAACGACAATGGCGCCGACCACGGCGAAGGCCGCGAACATGTAGAAGTTGAGCTGCCAGCCGAAGGCCATTCCGGCGATCAGTCCGCCGATCAGGGGACCACAGATTGCGCCGATGCGTCCAATGCCGAGCGACCAGCTCAGGGCGGTGGCGCTGAGGGACTGCGGGTAATGGGTGGCGCAGTAGCCGCCCACCAGGATCTGGGTTCCCACCGAGCCGAGGCCGGCGAAGGCGACGATGACGAGCAGCATCGCCAGTGGGAGCTGCAGGCTCAGCATGAGGATGGCCACGAACGCCAGGAGGAACGACGCCGTTACGACCTTGCGGATGCCGATCTTGTCCGCCAGGACGGAGGCGCTGATGGACCCGACGATCGCACCGGCGTTGAGGACTAGCAGGAAGGTCAATGCGTCGCCGAGCTGGAACCCGGCCTGCCGCATGATCTGCGGCAGCCACGTGTTCAGGCCGTAAACTAGCAGCAGGCCGCAGAAGTTCGCCATCGCGAACAGGACCGTGGAGCGGACCCACTTGCGGGTGAACAGGGTCTTCATGGCCGATTTCGGCGCGTCTGCGCCGGTCTTGACGTCCTCCGCGGTGACGATGTCCGAGTAGATCAGGCCGTAGCGGGCCGCGGTGGTTTTGGCTTCTTCGATGCGCTGCTTACGGGCGAGGTAGGCGACCGATTCGGGCAGGAGCTTCCAGGCGATCGGAAGGAGGGTGACGAGGGGCAGCGCGCCAATCGCGTACATCCAGCGGAAGTCGATGTGCTGCAGCAGGTTGATGGCCAGAAGGGAGGCGCCGACCCCGCCCACGGAGTAGCCGCTGAACATCACGGCATTGGCGATCTGGCGCCGCTCTTTGCGGGCGTACTCAACCGTCAGGGCGATGCATGTGGGCACGATGCCGCCCAGGCCGAGACCGGTCAGGAAACGCAGGAAGCCGAAGACCTCGGCGGACGGCGAAAACGCCGTGAGCAGCATGCAGGTGGAGAACCAGGCGATGCAGGCCAACATGATGCGTCGGCGGCCCAGCTTGTCAGTCAGGATGCCGACCGAGAGGGTGCCGACGAGCATGCCGACCAGGGCGAGGCTGCCGATCAGCCCGGCCTGCGCGGGGGTGACGCCCCACTCCTGGAACTTGAGGATCGTGGGAACGGTGGACCCGTAGACCACCAGGTCATAGCCATCAAAGACGATGGCCACGAAGCACAGGATGAGGACCGCATGGCCCTTCCAGCGAGGTGTGGCCTCGTTGCGCAACTCAGTCGACATTGACTGCGTCATGGATATACCTCTCGTTGGGATTTGGTTGGGATTTGTGTGACAGCTCACATACTGTGCCCACTGTGTCACGCATTGATTGCGACAGTAAACAAATCAGCATATTTCGTTTCTGTAACGATCGTCAGCAGTGAGCAGGGGCATCAGTGGCCTTTGAAGGCCTCGGCGAGCCACCAGGCCCCGCCGTCGGACGCTATCTTGGCATCGATGACCAACGGCCGGGCAGGACGCTCTTGCAGCCAGGCGCGAACCGCTTCAAGATCCGCCACGCTCCGGACTGTCACAGCGTCCGCGCCGAAACCCCGGGCGATCGCGGCGATGTCCGTGTCCGGGAAGGTGACAGTACTGAGATCGACGGCGGGACCGCCTCCGGATTCGGCTCCCGCGCCGAAGTGGTGGACCTCCGCCCCGTAGCCGGCGTCGTTGTAGATGATGCAGACCAGCGGCAGTTCCAGCCGCACGGCGGTCTCCAGTTCGCTGATGCCCATTAGGAAGCCGCCGTCGCCGGCCCCGAGGACCGGCAGCCGCTCCGGCCGGGCCAGCGCGGCCCCGATCGCGGTGTAAAGACCCAGACCAATCGATTGGAAAGCCTGGGTGAAGCAGAAGCCGAACTCGTCCGGGACCTTCAGGTAAGTGCTGGGATAGCCCATGAAGTTGCCGGAGTCGATCGAGACAATCCGGTCTGCGGGCAGGATGGTGTCCAGTTCGCGGCTCAGCACGCGCGGATCGATCCGCCCGCCGCCGGAGAGATCCGGCGTTGCGACGTCGTTCCAGCGCGAGCTTGCGGCGATGGCCGCCGCGTTCTCCGCGGTTCGGTACTTCTCCGCCGGGACCGGCTGCAGCGTCAGCAATTCCGCGAGGGTATCCGCCGCAGTCAGCGCAGAATCCCCCACCACGCCCAGGTCGATGGGTCGGTTGGCGCCGAGCGCGGCATCCTCGACATCGACCTGGACCACGACGGTCCCGGCCGAGATCAAGTGCCCGTGCCGCATGGTCCACATGTTCAGGGCGCAGCCCCAGCCGATGATCAGGTCAGCGCCCTGAATCAGCTCGGCACTGAGCGGTGAGGAGAATCCGCCGGAGATCCCGAGGGCGAAGTCCTCGTCATGGAACAAGCCGTTCGCCACCGCGGACGTGGCCACGAGCGCCCCGGCATGCGCGGCAAGGTCGAGCAATTCCCCGCGCGCACCCCTGCCCCCGCGCCCTGCCACGAAGACCGGGCGCTCCGCGGCACTGATCAGGTGCGCCAGACGGCGAACGCTGGCGGCGGCAGGACGGACCGGCTGGGGGTCCGCGACAGCGGCAGGGCGGGCCGCCGCAGCCTGTGCGGCGGCCGGGGCCGATTGGACATCGAGAGGCAGGTTGAGCACCACGGTGCGGCGTTCGTTCCGGGCGGTGCGGAAGGCCCGGATGGTGTCCGCGACGGCGGTGGCCGGGGAATGGATCCGCTCGCTCACGGCTCCGACGCTACGGGCGAGGGCGTCCTGGTCGATTTTGAAATTGGACCGGACCGCGGCGGCCTGGGTGTCCGCCGCCAGTATTATCAGCGGCGTGCGGCTTTTGGCCGCTTCCCCGATCCCGGTGACGGCGTTGCTGAGCCCGCATCCCTGGTGGGTGCTCACGACGCCCACGAGGCCGGACATCCGGGAATATGCGTCGGCCATCGTGGCAGCGCCGCCCTCGTGTCGGGCAGCGGTGTAGGGCACCCCGGCCAGGCGCAGGGCGTTGGTCACCTCGAAGTTGCCGCTGCCGACGACGCCGAAGACGTGCCCGACGCCGAGCTCCGCCAGGGTCCGGCCCACGAGCTGCGCGACGGTGGCGGACGCCTGCTGTACCGGGTCACCGGGGGCCTGGCGGGCCGCGTCGATGGGTCCGCGGGCCATTTCCGGGGCGCCCGCGGCGCCGGGGGAAACTTGTGAAGCTACTACCATGGACTTACCTTCCATTGAGTACTGCAGCGGTTGGATATTGCGCTGTTGCTGACTGCTCTTCGAACTTCCAGGCGGCCGCTATGAACCCCCTTCAGTCCCTCCCTGACACCGCCACGACGGCAACCCTGGAACGGACCATTGAATGGGTGGATACGGATGCCGCGGGGCACCAGCACAACTCGGCGGTGCTCCGCTTCGTCGAGGCCTGCGAAGCAAAGTTGTTCCGGGACCTTGATCTGCCGGAGTACTTCCCGTCGGCTCCGCGGGTTCGCCACGAGCTCAACTACCGGGCGAAGTTGTACTTCGGCCAGCAGGTCACCACCACCGTAGTAGTGGAGAAAATCGGCCGCACGTCCATGACGTTCAGCTTTGAGGTGTGGGGCGAGGAATTCCGCGGCGAACCCCGTGCCCTTGCCGCCCACGGGTCCTTTGTGACGGCCCATGTCGCCCAGGGCGCAACGGCCGCCACCCCGTGGCCAGCTGAGCTGGCGGCCAAAGTCACCGCCCGCGGCGTCTCCGGTCTGGACTGACCGGACCGCCCCGGCCGCTGCCCGGCACCGCGCCATCGGGGCACCGGGCAGCGATCCCCGCACCGGCGCTAGACCGCCGCCGGCACTTTCGCCGGCGTCCAGCGCAGGTGCGTCGGCAACCCGGCAATCTCGGGCTCGCGCATCAGCGCCAGCCTGGGCCGGACCGCGTCAGTGCGGGCCGCCGGCGGCTTCCGGCTGCCGGCCCGGAATTGCTGCGGCCACTCGGCGCCGGGCCCGCGGTAGTCCTGCTCGATCGCCGCGTGAAGGGTCCACTGCGGATCAAACAGGTGCGTGCGGCCGAGGGCGCAGAGGTCCGCCCGCCCTGCCAGCAGGATCGAGTTGACGTCGTCGTAGGAGGACACCGCCCCCACCGCGATCACTGCCACGCCTGCCTTGTGTGCCACCTCCTGCCGGATCCGGTCCGCGAACGGCGTCTGGTAGCTCCGGCCGTAGGCTGGCTTCTCCTCCTTAACCACTTGGCCGGAGGAGACGTCCACGCCGTCGGCGCCGTGCTCCACGAATGCCCGGGCAATGGCAACAGCGTCGTGCTCGTCGTTGCCGCCGGGTGACCAATCCGTCGCGGAGAGCCGGACCGTCAGCGGTTTGTCCGCCGGCCAGGCTGCACGGACGGCGTCGAACACTTCCAACGGGTACCGCAGCCGGTTCTCCAGCGATCCGCCGTAGTCGTCGGCGCGGCGGTTGGCCAGCGGCGAGAGGAAGGCGGACAGCAGGTAGCCGTGGGCGCAGTGCAGCTCCAGGAGGTCGAATCCCGCGGCGGCCGCACGGGCAGTGGCCGCGACGAACTCGTCCCGGACCTGGTCCATTTCGGCGCGGCCGATTTCGCGCGGGGCCGGGCTTTCCGGGCCGTAAGGAATCGCCGAGGGGCCAACCGGCTCCCAGCCGCCCGTGTCCAGCGGCTCGTCAATGCCCTCCCACATGAGTTTGGTGGAGCCCTTGCGGCCCGAATGGCCAAGTTGGACACCGATGGCCGCCGTCGAACGGTCGTGCACGAAGTCGACGATCTCGCGCCAGCTCTCCTGCTGGGCCTCGTTGTAGAGACCGCTGCAGCCTGGCGTTATGCGGCCGGTGTCGGAGACACAGACCATCTCGGTCATGACCAAGCCGGCGCCGCCGAGGGCCTTGCTGCCCAGGTGGACCAGGTGGAAGTTGCCCGGCACACCGTCCGTGGCGGAGTACATGTCCATCGGCGAGACGACAATCCGGTTTTTCAGTTCCAGCCCGCCGATCCGGTAGGGCTGGAACATGGCGGGGGCACTGCCCTCGATCCCCTGCGTCCGGGCGAATTCCTCATCGACGCGGGCGGCGAACTCGGGATCCCGAAGCTTGAGGTTGTCGTAGGTGATCCGGCGGCTGCGGGTGAGCAGGTTGAAACAGAACTGGACCGGGTTCTGGTCCTTGTACATGCCGATGTTCTCGAACCATTCCAGCGAGGCCTGGGCGGCGCGCTGGGTGGATTCGACGACGGGACGGCGTTCAGTTTCGTAGGCTTCCAGCGCGGCACCGAGCTCGGAGTGTTCGTGCAGGCAGGCCGCCAGGGCCAGGGAGTCCTCCATGGCGAGCTTGGTGCCGGAGCCGATGGAGAAGTGCGCGGTGTGGGCGGCGTCCCCGAGGAGCACGATGTTACCGTGCCGCCAGGACTCGTTGCGAACCGTGGTGAAGTTGAGCCACTTGGAGTTGTTGACCAGGACCTCGTGGCCCTCAAGCTCCGCTGCGAAGAGGGCGCGAATGGCGTCGACGGCCGCCTCGTCGCTTTCGCCGGGCCGGAAGGTCTGGTTTTTGGTGGCGTCGAAGCCGGCGCGACGCCAGACGTCCTCGTGCATTTCCACGATGAAGGTGCTTCCCTCATCCGAATAGGGGTAGCCGTGGATCTGCATGACGCCGTGCTCGGTGTCCTTGACGAAGAACTTGAACGCCTCGAAGACCAGGTCGGTGCCGAGCCACATGTATTTGGACTTGCGGACGTCGAGGCTGGGCTGGAAAACCTCGGCGAACTGCGACCGGACGGCGGAGTTCAGGCCATCCGCGGCAAGGACAAGGTCGTAGTCCCGGCTCAGGTCCTCGACGTCCGGCGCCAGGGTGCTGAAGCGCAGGTCGACGCCGAGTTCGGCGCAGCGGCGCTGGAGCAGTTCCAGCAGTTCCTTGCGGCTCATGGCGGCGAAACCCTGGCCGCCGACGGTGTGCTGCGCACCCTTGAAGTGGATGTCGATGTCGGTCCAGCGGGCGAAGCGCTCGGACATGTACTCGGCGATCACGGTGTCCGCGTTGCCGATCCCGCCGAGGGTCTCGTCGCTGAAGACTACGCCGAAGCCGAACGTGTCGCTCGCGGCGTTGCGTTCCCAGACGGTTACCTCGTGGTTCGGGTCCAGCTGCTTCATAAGGGCGGCGAAGTACAGCCCGCCGGGACCGCCGCCGATGATTGCGATTTTCATGTGGTGCCTCTCAAGCGTTCTGGTGTTCGGGGGTGGCAGTGTCAGCGGCAAGCCGCTCGCGCAGCCGGAAATGCTGGAGTTTGCCGCTCGGGTTGCGGGGCAATTCGTCGACGAAGTTCACCTGCCGCGGGTACTTGTACGGGGCGATTGTCTGCTTGACGAAGTCCTGGATTTCCTTGCGCTTCGCGTCATCGGCCTCGACGCCCTCGCGCAGCACAATGAACGCGCAGACAACGCTGCCGCGCTCCGGGTCGGGCCGGCCGACGACGGCGTTTTCCATCACGTCCGGGTGCTGGTCAATCGCGGCCTCGACCTCCGGGGCGCCGATGTTGTAGCCGGAGGACACGATCATGTTGTCCGAGCGGGCCTGGTAGTAGAAGTAGCCGTCGTCGTCGCGGCTGAAGGTGTCGCCGGTGACGTTCCAGCCGTTGACGACGTAGTCCAGCTGGCGGGAATCGTTGAGGTAGCGGCAGCCGGTGGGGCCGATGACAGCGAGGCGTCCGACGGCGCCCGGGCCGAGTTCCCGGCCGTCATTGTCCAGGATCGTGGCCCGGTAGCCGGGGACGGCCGTGCCGGTGGCGCCGGCGCGGATGTCATCCCCTGCCGCGGAGATGAAGACGTGCAGCATTTCGGTTGCACCGATGCCGTTGATCAGCTTCAGGCCGGTGCGTTCGTGGACGGCCCGCCAGGTTTCGGCCGGCAGGTGCTCGCCGGCGGAGACCGCGGTGCGCAGCGAGGCGAGGAGTCCTTCGGCGCCTTCCTTGAGGATCGCCTTGTACGCCGTGGGGGCGGTGAACAGGACGGTGGCTTTCGCGGCGTGGACGGCCTGCGCCAGTTCGAGCGGGGTGGCGCGTTCGGTCAGGAGCGCCGAGGCACCGAAGCGCAGCGGGAAGACCACCAGTCCGCCCAGCCCGAAGGTGAAGGCCAGCGGCGGCGACCCGGCAAAAACGTCCTGGGGCTTCGGCTGGAGGATGTGCCTGGCAAAGGTGTCCGCGTTTGCCAGGATGTCGCGGTGGAAGTGCATGGTGATCTTCGGCGTCCCGGTCGTGCCCGAGGTCGGGCCGAGCAGCGCCACGTCATCCGCCGCCGTCGGGACGTCGGTGAACTCGCCGCGCCTGGCGGCACAGCGTGCGGCAAGGTCCTGGCCGGTGCTGCCCCCCATGGCCAGCACCGGCATGTCATCTCCGGCGGCCTCTGCCAGATCGTCCAGGAAGCGGCTGTCGCACAGGGCGGCGGCCGGCCGGGTCAGCTCCAGCAGCGTCCGGATCTCATTGGCACGCAAAGCCGGCATGATCGTGACGACCACGGCGCCGGCCTTGAGCACCCCGAGCCAGGCCGCGACGAGCCACGGGTTGTTCGGCGAGCGCAGCATCACGCGGTTGCCGGGTACGATCCCGAAGTCCTCGACGAGGACTTGCGCCACCTGGTTCGCGCGGCGCTGCAGGTCACCGTAGCTCCACGCGACCCCGTCCGGAGTGAGCAGGGCCGGGCGTTCGGCACCAAAGCTGCGGACGGCGTCGTCAACCAGCACGGTGGCGGCATTGAGCTGCTGCGGATACTGCAGTTCCGGGAGCGTGAACTCCAGAGTGGGCCACTGCTCTGCCGGCGGCAGATTGTCACGCGCAAAGGTGTCCTGGTGCGCCGAGGGCGTCAGTTCCATTGCAGACCTTTCGTATCGTCATTGATAGGAGGTGGAGGGCCATCGATTGCTCCGTAACGGCCGTTTTGGCCGCCCAAAAGGGCAGTTACGGAGCAGCCGACATCCGGATCATGCCTTCCTGGACCACCGTGGCGAGGAGCCTGCCTTGCCGGTCGTAGAAGTGCCCCTGGGCGAGGCCGCGGCTGGCTTGGGCCGAGACTGCTTCCTGCACGTAGAGCAGCCAGTCGTCCACCCGGCCCTCGCGGTGGAACCACATGGCGTGATCCAGGCTGGCTGTGACCAGGCCCGGGTCACCCCAGGCGTAGCCGTGCACCCGGAGCACCGGTTCGAGGATGGTGTAGTCGCAGACGTAGGCCAGCGCCGCCTTCTGCAGGTCCGGGTCGTCCGGCAGCCGGTCGAAGGCCTTCACCCAGACGGCTTGATGCGGCACCTGCTCCCCCTCGACGCTGAGGTACACGGACCCGGGCACGTGCCGCATGTCGAAGCTGCGGCCGCCGGACCAGTAGGCCGCGGCGTCACCATCGACGCCGTCGAGCACGTCGGCGGAGGACGGCAGCGATTCCGGCTCCGGGATCCCGGCCGGCATGGCGCGGGCGAATTCCTCGCCGGTTTCCGCCGCGTGGAACGACGCCATGGCCACGTAGACGGTCTTGCCGCCCTGATAGGCGCGGACCTGACGGGTGGAGTAACCCCGCCCGTCGCGAAGCCGCTCCACCTCGTAGCGGACTTCGGCGCCGATGTCCGCCGGACGCATGAAATAGCTGTGCATGGAGTGCAGCGAGCGGTCCTCCCCCACCGAGCGCATCGCGGCCGCTGCGGCCTGCGCCACCATGTCGCCGCCGTAGGCCTTGGGCCAGGGCACGTACTGCGTCGTGGCGGTGTAGGCCTCGTCGAGGAAGTCCGGCTCGACCGGCGTCAGCTCGAGGGCAGACAGGAGGATTTCAGAGGTGGGGCTCATGCCCGGCGGTACCCTTCGAGGGTGGCGTCGTCGACGTCGTCGAGGTTCACAACGATGTTCTCCGGCGTGCGTGCCGTGAGCCAGACGAGTTCCTCGGTGATGCTCATGTTCGCCTCCACGTGCGGCATGTAGGGCGGGACGAAGACCCAGTCGCCCTCGGTCATGTCGATGAATTCCCTGTAGTCCTCGCCGAAGTAGATCCGGCCGTGGCCGCGCAGCACATAGCCGCCGGTCTCGGCTTCACCATGGTGGTGCGGGAAGGAGCGGTAGCCGGGTTCGTTGCTGACCTGGCCGTACCAGATCTTTGTAGCAGGGGTGTGCTGCGGGCTGACGCCGGAGATCCGGACGGCTCCGCCGGACTGGCCGGTGTCGCGGTGCTCGGCACCCTTGCGGGTGACGACGGGGACAACCTGTTCGGTCACCTGCTGGCTGATCTGTTCTGTCATGGTGGTGCCTCTCTGTATGGAGGGTCGGTATGGCGGTTTGGGAGTTTAGAGGCGGACCGTATTGGTGAGCGTGCCGATCCCCTCGACCTCGGTGGTGACCACGTCGCCGTCGCGCAGGAAGCGCGGCGGGTTGGCGCCCATGCCGACACCTCCGGGGGTGCCGGTGAGGACGACGTCGCCGGGGCTCAGCCTGGTGAACGTGGAGATATAGGACAGCAGGGCGGCCGCGGTGAATACGAGCGTCTTGGTGTTGCCGTTTTGGACCTCTTCGCCATTGACCAGGCACCGGACCCGGACACCGGCCTCGGGATCGCACTCATCCGGGGTCACCAGCACGGGACCGAGCGGGGTGGTGCGGTCGAAGGCCTTGCCCTGGAACCACTGCAGGGTGCGGCTCTGCCAGTCGCGCATGGAAATATCGTTCGCCACCGTGTAGCCGGCGATCGCGGCGGCGGCTTCCGCCGGCGAGGCATTCTTGAGCGGAGCGCCGACGACGACCGCCAGTTCCGCTTCCCAGTCCAGCCTGGCGCCGTGCCCGGCGGCGTCGATGACTTCGCCGTCGCCGATCAGGGTGTCCGCGAACTTGGCGAACAGGGTGGGGTATTCGGGCAACTCCCTGCCCATTTCCGCAATGTGGTCCGCGTAGTTCAGGCCGCAACAAATGACCTTAGACGGGCGCGGCAGCGCGGTGGCGTACCGGGCGGAACCAACGGCGATGGAGTCTTCCGGCTCGCTGCCCGCCGCTTCCGCGGCGGCAACGGCGGCCGCTGCCTGCTCCTGCCAGCCGGCGCTTCCCAGCAGTTCACTAAGGTCCCGCGCGGCCAGGAGCACAAAACGGTCCCCCGACTGCACTGCGGCGCGTGTGGCGGGGCCACCTTGGGCGTCGCTGGCTGCCGTAATGACGGTCGCAAGGCGCATGATTTCTTCACTTCCGGTTCGACGGCGGAGCCGGCCCCTTTGCCGGTTCCGGTGATGAGCAACCGCGGCATCCCCACTTGGGTATGTCGACATTTTTACGGTCGTCACATATGCTCAAGTTAACACGAATTCACCCGTTTGGGTAGACCGGCAAGTGTTCCGATCCGCCTCCGGTCCATCGCGGGCCCCGCCCGCGTGTACCTTCGCATGTACCCATCACCTCCGACTCATTGAGGAGCCACCATGAACCACAAGGTCATCAACCCCGCAGCCCTGGCCAAACCCTCGGGCTTCGCGCACGGCGTCCTGGCCGGCAACACCGTGTTCCTCGGTGGCCAGACGGCCATGGACAGCAGCGGCGCCATCGTTCCCGGCGGCATCGTGGAGCAGTTCCGCCAGTGTTTCTCCAACGTCCTCACCACCCTCGCCGAAGCCGGGGGCATGCCCTCGGACCTGGTCAACGTCACTATCTACCTGACCGACGTCGAGGACTACCAGCGGAACGGCCGCGAAATCGGGCGGATCTGGCGCGAGATGGCGGGCACCGACTACCCCGCGATGGCCGGCGTCGGGGTCACGCGGTTGTGGCAGGCAGAGGCGCTGATCGAGATCCAGGCCATCGCCGTCGTATCAGGCCAGGGCTAGGACCAGGCCCGACTCTCGGCCCGGCACGGCCTACGCAGTACCCGAACTGCCCGTCGATGCCAGCAGCCTCTCGGCGTGCTGGCGGGCCGGGCCGTTCAGGAGGCGGTGCAGTTCTGCGAAGATCCGCTCCGCGGTGAGCCCGTGCCAGCCTGGCGGTAGGAACTCCGCCGGCAGGCCCGGATCCAGATACGGCAGCCGGCGCCACTGGGTGAGGAGCTGGACGTAGTCCGCGAAGGCCGCCCGGTCGGCGTCGGGCCCGGCCGTGCCTGCGGACTCCCACCGCGCCAGCACCGGAGCGAAGCGCTCTATGAATTCCGAGTAGAGCGATTCGAGCGCCGGAAGGTCCCACCACCGGGAGACCTTGTCCTTGACGTCGCCGGCAGTCAGGTGCTCCGCCCTAAAGAACTCCACATATTCGGTCAGCCCAGTCCGCTCGAGCTGGTGGCTGATGTCCTCGTAGGTGTTGCCCGGGGCAATCCAGAGGCCCGGGGTGACAGACCCGAAGCCCATCCGGGTCAGCATGCTGCGCAGTTGGTGGCGAAGGTGGCGCTGCGATTCCGGGACGGAGAAGGCGATGAGTAGCCAGCGGTCGGCCGCCGTCGCCCGCCGGGGCGAGAAGATGCGGCGGTCACCCTCCTGGAAGACATCCTCAAGATTGGGGGCCAGCCGATAGGCGGCCGCTCCGCCCTGTTTGACGCTTTCCAGCACTCCGCGGCGCTTGAGCCGCGACACGGAAGAGCGCACCCCGGAGGACTCGACGCCCAGGTCGTCGAGCATGGAGATCAGCACCGAGACCGGCAGGGCACCCCCGTTGGTGCGCCCGTACAGGCCGTAAATCGTGACGATCAGCTGCTGGTGCCGCGGGGTCGGCCGGGGGACGGCGCTTCCGCCGGCCGGATCGGAGTCCAGTCCGTCTCCCAGCGGCGGCGCCGGAATTTCTACCACCGTCGGTCTTCCCTCAGCAAAACAGTCATGGATCTAGGCTATAGAGGTCTGCGTGCAGCCACGGCCAGGACGCTCCGCGAACTGGCGCCGTCCCGAAGCCGGCGGGAGGACGGCACTGTCATCGAGGGCCTCTACTCGGCGGGCAACAACTCCGCGTCCGTCATGGGGCGGACGTACCCCGGCCCGGGCTCGACCATAGGCCCCGCCGTCGTGTTCGGTCTCCGCGCCGCGCGCCACATGGCACGCCAGGGCGGCTGACCGCGAACGGGCGGCAGGGACGGGCCGCGCCACGCGTCCCGTCCCTCGGTCTTCTCCCCGGCGTCCCCTGCCGTGGACCCTGGACGCGAGCCGAAACCGGCGCGGGTGTTCTGAGAAGGCTTCCGGCTGGGGTAAGGTAAATCTCGTTGTTCCCCGGGACCAGGTCCGGCCTTTCGGACGGTCCCACTGCGGCTGTAGCTCAATGGTAGAGCGCTAGCTTCCCAAGCTTGATACGCGGGTTCGATTCCCGTCAGCCGCTCCAATGACCCGCACGGCCACGGCCGGAACCCGGCCCGGCGGACCTCCCGGACCGTTAGGTCGCTACCTGTATCGTTCGAAGTCAGGAACCTCTCCGGTTCCGCTACAGGAGCGATCATGGCTGACAAATCCCCCCGTCAAGCAGCATCCAAGAAGTCCGGCAAGTCCATCAAGGAAAAGCGGGCCGACAAGCGGACCGCTGCAGCGCCGCCTAGCTCCCTGGACAAGGCCACCAGCTCCAAGCCGGCGAGTCCCAAAAAGAAGTGAGCGGCGCCATGAGCCACCTCACCCTCGGAGTCCTTGCCACCACGCGGAAACCTGACGAGCGGCGCCTCCCGATCCACCCCCTCCACCTGGACCGCATCGCCCCGGAGCTCCGGGAGCAGCTGATCCTGGAAGAGGGCTACGGCGAGCGCTTCGGCGTTTCGGACGAGCACCTGGCACCGCTCGTGGGGCGCATCGTCCCTCGCGCGCAGCTGCTGGCCGAGGCCGACGTCGTCCTCCTGCCCAAGCCGCAGCCCGAGGACCTCGCCGAACTGCGGGACGGGCAGGTCCTCTGGGGCTGGCCGCACTGCGTCCAGGACCGGGCCATCACCCAGCTGGCGATCGACAAGAAGCTCACCCTGATCGCCTTCGAGGCGATGAACCACTGGGCCAGCGACGGCGGCTTCGGCCTGCACGTGTTCCACAAGAACAACGAACTGGCCGGCTACTGCTCCGTGCTGCACGCCCTGGCCCTGACCGGCACCACCGGGGATTACGGCCGGCGGCTGAGCGCCGTCGTCATCGGCTTCGGGGCCACGGCCCGCGGGGCGGTCACGGCCCTCAACGCCCACGGCATCCATGACGTCCAGGTGCTGACCAACCGCGGGGTTGCCGCGGTGGGCTCCCCCATCCATTCGGTGCGGATCGCCCAGTTCGACCACGACGACCAGGCCCCGTTCCTCAGCCAGGTCATCACCGAGCGGGGCCGCGTGCCGCTGGCGCCGTTCCTTGCCGAGAGCGACATCGTGGTCAACTGCACCCTGCAGGACCCGAACGCGCCGCTCACGTACCTGCGCACCGAGGACCTGGACGCCTTCCGCCCGGGAAGCCTGATCGTGGACGTGTCCTGCGACGAGGGCATGGGCTTCAGCTGGGCGAAAACCACCACGTTCGCCGAGCCGATGTTCAAGGTCGGGGACCACATCGACTACTACGCGGTGGACCACAGCCCGTCCTACCTCTGGAATTCCTCCAGCTGGGAAATCAGCGAGGCGCTGCTGCCGTTCCTGGAGACCGTGATCGCCGGCCCGGGGCCTGGGCCGGGAACGAGACCATCCGCCGCGCGATCGAAATCCGCGACGGCGTGGTCCTCAACCCGGACGTCCTGCAGTTCCAGCAGCGGAATGGGGAGTACCCGCACCTGCCGCTGGCGGACTAGCTCCGCCCCCGGCTTCCGCTGCGGAAACGGACAGCCGCTGCGTGGATCCACGCAGCGGCTGTCCGAAAACTGTGCCGAACGCTAGGGCGCGGCGGCTGCGCGGACAATCCTCACGAGCCGCCGCCGGTCCTTCAGGTCCACCTTGAGCATCAGCTGGTCGCGGCGGGCCAGCACGACGGCGACCGTCGCCGCGGCCAGTGCCGGCACCCCGCCGGAGACCAGGATCGCCGTGTGCGGATCCACATGCTCGGCCAGCCAGCCGAGCATCGGCCCGCCGATGGCTTGCCCGCCGATCAGCACCATGATGTACAGGCTCATGACGCGCCCGCGGATGGCCATATTCGAGCTGATCTGGACCAGCTGGTTGGCGGCGGTCAGGAACATCAGGCACCAGAACCCGGCCAGCACCATCGCCGCCCCGAACCACACCATGGACGGCGCCAGCGAGGCGAGGCAGAGCATCAGCCCGTACATTCCCGCCCCCAGGATCACCGAGCGCAGCCTCAGTTCCCGCCTACGCGCGGAGGTGATGGCACCGGCCAGCGCCCCGAGGGCCACCAGCGCGTTCAGCAGGCCGTAGCCTCCGGCGCCGACGTCGTAGACGTTGTCCGCGAAGGCCGCCAGCAGCACCGGCAGGCTCATCGCGAACACGGCGATGAAGCCGGCCATCAGCCACGGCCAGTAAATGGTGGGTTTGCTCAGCGCATAGTTCAGCCCCTCCCGCAGCATGCCCTTGCGCTTGGGTACCGGCGCGCTGATATGCAGCTGGTCCTTCCGCAGCGTGAGCAGCATCGTGACGGTGAAGCAGCAGGCGACGGCGTTCGCGGCGAACGCCCAGCCGGCCCCCACCGCGGTCAGCAGCAACCCGGCGAGCGCCGGCCCGATCAGGCCGCCGAGCTGGAAGGTCGTGGAATTCACGCTGATGGCGTTCCGGAGGTAGGCCGGGCCGACGAGTTCATTGACGAAGACCTGCCGCGCCGGCTGGTCCAGCACGGTGACCAGACCAAGGGCCAGGGCGATCACGTACACGTGCCAGACCTCGATCCGCTGGCTCAGCGCCAGCACCGCGAGGATGGCCGCTAGCACCGCTGCCACCGACTGGCACAGCATCAGGATCTTCCGCTTCGCGAAGCGGTCCGCCATCATGCCCGCCCACGGGCCCAGGAACAGCGAGGGCAGGAACTGCAGGGCCACCGTGATCCCGACGGCGGTGACGGAACCGGAGAGCTGGAGCACCAGCCAGTCCTGGGCAATCCGCTGCATCCAGATGGCGATCACGGCGATGAAGTGGCCGATCGCGAAGATACGGAAATTGCGGACTTTCAGCGAGATGAAGGTGTGGCGCCAGGGCAGCCGCTGGCTGACGACGGCGATGGGCGCGGTGCTGGTGTCCGGGAGTGCAGTTACGTTGGCCTCTAACGGCGGAGGGGGTGCCACAGAAAGTCCTCAAAGGAGCGGGTGAGCGGGAATGCCTTAACGCTAAGCTGGCCGAAAGAGATTGTGGAAGCTTATTCACCGCATAACTCGCATTACGAAACGCAATGCGGCGCGAGAACGCCGCAGTTCAGGAGACCGCATGTTCGAACCCGCCCAGCTGCGGTCCTTCCTGGCCGTGGCTGAAACCCTGAGCTTCACCAAGGCCGCGGAACGCCTGGGCCTGGCGCAGCCGACGGTCAGCCAGCACGTGCGCAAACTCGAGGCTGCCGCGAAGCGGGTCCTGGTGGCGCGGGACACCCGGGACGTGCGCCTGACCGACAACGGCGACGCCATGGCCGGGTTTGCCCGCAGCATCCTGTCCGCGCACGACGCCGCCTCCCGCTACTTCTCCGGCTCGGCCATGCGAGGCCGGCTGCGTTTCGGCACGGCGGACGACCTCGCGATCACCGGCCTGCCGAGGATCCTGCGGGAGTTCCGGCAGGTCTACCCGCAGATCAACCTGGAACTGACGGTGGGCCAAAGCGACCAGCTGTACAAGCGGCTCAACGCCGGCCAGCTGGACCTTGTCTTCGTCAAATGGGTGGCCGGGGCCAAGGACGGCACCGTGGTGCAGCAGGACTCCTTCGCCTGGGTGGGCCTGGAACAGACCGTGCTGGATCCGGCGGAGCCGGTGCCGCTGATCGCCTACCCCGCCCCCAGCCTGAGCCGGAAGCTGGCCATCGACGCGCTCGAAGCCGCCGGCCGGACCTGGCGGATCACGTGCACCACGCGGCAGATCAGCGGGGTGCTGGCCGCGGTCCGCGCCGGGATCGGGGTGGCGGTCATGCCGTCGTCGCTGGTGCCGGATGACCTGAAGATCATCACCCGGCGCTTCGACCTGCCGCCGGTGGGCGACGTCGACTTCACCCTGATCCGCAACCCGCTGGCCAACACCGAGGTGATCGAGGCCCTGACCCAGACCATCGCGGGCCGGACCCTGAAGCGCCCCGCCTGAGCGCCCGGGAGGGCACCTGCGTACTCGCTGATGTACCTACTCGGATTGCGTACTTACGCATACCATTGATCCACTCGACTTCGTGGCTTATCCTGAGTGTGTTGAAGGTCAAGCAGAGGCCAATGACAACGATTCGAAATACGGACGCTGTCCTGTGTGTCTGCCGTGCGGCGACCTCCGGAAGCGTTCGGGATAGGCCGACAATGACGCCAGCCGTTAACCGCCCCCACAGTCCCGCATCAGCCAGAGGCCTCAAGCAGGCGGGCCCTCTTTCTCAGGTAGTGCACCGCGGTTCCGCCGCGCACCACCCCAGCCGCGGACGTCTGGACCCGCACCCGACGACCCTGGTGGAGGCCGAGTACGTCGGCAGCCCTTACTGCGAACGCTGCGGCACCGACGAGTTCATCTACCTGGAGACTTTTGTCCCGGCCACTCACCACCGGGACGGTTCCATCAACAAGCTGGGCGAAGTCACGTACTTCTGCTCCGGTTGCGACGACTTCTCCGCCCACGCCGTCCCTGCCTCGTGGGTTCCCCCGGGCTGGTACTTCGGCTGATTCGGCCGGCAGGCTCCTAGCCGAGCCACATAAATCACGAGCCGGGCGGCCACTATTGGAGGGTGGCCGCCCGGCTCGTTTGTGCTGTCTGCCAGGGGTGTGCGTCCCCGCAGACGCGAACCCTAGATCAGTCCGTCCGAGATGTGGTTCGGGGTGCCGAAGCGGTGGGCCGTGATGCTGACGGCCTGCTCGTGCAGGAACGGCAGCAGTTCAACGCGTCCGGCTTCGGTGACCGGGTGGAAGTAGACCGCCAGGTCGGGACGCCCGCCGGTCGCCTCGGCCAGAGCCTTGGCGTCCCCGCCGATGAGCCGGATCCGCGAGGTCGCGAGCCGGGCCGCGCCGGCGAGCCTGCCGGCGGAGGCCAGCCAGTCGGCGTCGCTCTCCACGGTCACGTCGATGCCCAGGCCCGCGAGCACGGTGCGCAGCCGGGCGGGGAGGTCGACGGCGGTGGATACCGTCAGCGCGGAGCCCGCCAGGACGCCAGCCGCTACGGTCCGGACCAGGTCGGCGAGACGTTCGCCTTCGGAGAGCCGCACCGTGACCGGCAGGGCCCGGTAGCGGAAGATGTTCCGCTCGGCAGTGAGCCCGGAGACGTCCTTGGCGGTGCCGAATTCCTCGGCCCAGGCGAGGGCATCGGAGGCCAGGGCGCGCTGCAGCGGTTCCAGTTCGCCGTCGGCCAGGAAGCCTTGGGCTGCCTGCTCGAGCCTGCGGACGCCGGCGTGAGCGGCCCCCTGGCCCGCCGCGGAACTGGGCTTGCTGACCCATTCGCCGAGCCCGACGAGGTAGTTGGGCCCGCCGGCCTTGGTGCCGGCGCCGACGGCGGACTTCTTCCAGCCGCCGAAGGGCTGGCGCTGCACGATGGCGCCGGTGATGCCGCGGTTGACGTAGAGGTTGCCGGCCTGGACCGTGTCGAGCCAGAGGTCCAGTTCCGCCGGGTCCAGCGAATGCAGGCCGGAGGTGAGGCCGTACTCGATCTGGTTCTGGATGGCGATGGCGTCCTCCAGGGTTGCGGCGGTCATCACGCCCAGGACGGGGCCGAAGAATTCGGTGAGGTGGAAGTAGGAGCCGCGGCGCACGCCGAAGCGGACGCCCGGGCTCCACAGCTTGCCCGTCCCGTCCAGCTGCTTCGGCTCGACGGCCCAGCTTTCGCCTTCGCCGAGCGTGGTGAGGGCGTTGAGCAGCTTGCCGCCGGCGGGTTCGATGATCGGGCCCATCTGGCTGGACGGATCCTCCGGGTAGCCGACCTTCAGGGAGGTGACGGCGTCGATCAGCTGGTTGTGGAACCGCTTGGACTTGGCCACGGACCCCACCAGGATCACCAGCGAGGCGGCGGAGCACTTCTGCCCGGCGTGGCCGAAGGCGGAGTACGCGACGTCCTTGGCAGCGAGATCCAGGTCGGCGCTCGGGGTGACGATGATGGCGTTCTTGCCGCTGGTCTCGGCCAGCAGCGGCAGGTCCTGGCGGAAGGAACGGAACAGTTCGGCGGTCTCGTAGCCGCCGGTGAGGATCACCCGGTCCACCGCGGGGTGGGAGATCAGCTGCCGGCCAAGCTCGCGCTCGCCCAGCTGGACCATGGTCAGGACGTCCCGCGGGACGCCGGCCTCCCACAGGGCCTCGATCATCACGGCACCGCTGCGGCGGGCCTGCTTGGCGGGCTTGATCACGACGGCGGAGCCGGCGGCGAGGGCGGCCAGGGTGGAGCCGGCCGGAATGGCCACCGGGAAGTTCCACGGCGGGGTCACCACGGTGAGCTTGGCCGGGACGAAGGTGGCGCCGTCGACGTCGTCGAGCTTGCGGGCCGCTTCGGCGTAGTAGTGCGCGAAATCGACGGCCTCGCTGACCTCCGGGTCGCCCTGGTCGATGGTCTTGCCGGTTTCGCTGGCCATGACCTCCAGCAGTTCGGCGCGGCGGGCTTCCAGGACATCGCCGGCGCGGTGCAGGACCGCCGCCCGCTCGTCGCCGGAGAGGGCGCCCCAGGCCTTGCCCTTTTCCACGGCGGTGTCGATCACCGTGTTGAGGGTCTGCTCATCGTTGATGGTGGCCGCGGCCACGGCGGCGTCGCCGAGGGTCGAGGACGGGACCCGCTCCAGGATGGCGCGGCCCCAGTCGCGGTTGGCCGGCAGCGAGGGGTCGGTGTCCGCGGTGTTCTCGAAGGAGTCGTGCGGCATCGGCTCGGCCGGAAGGCTGCGGTTCTGCCGGCGGTTGGGCGGCGGGACCTCGTCGTCGAGCCGGGCGAGGGAGGCGAGGAAGCGCTGCTTCTCGCGCTCGAAGAGGGATTCGTTCTCGCTGAGTTCAAAGACCGCGGACATGAAGTTGTCCTGGCTGGCGCCTTCCTCAAGCCGGCGGATCAGGTAGGCGATCGCGACGTCGAACTCGGCCGGGTGGACCACCGGGGTGTAGAGGAGGAGCGATCCGACGTCCTTCCTGACGGCTTCCGCCTGGCCCTGGGCCATACCGAGCAGCATCTCGAACTCAATACTCTGCTGTGCGGTATCCGCGATGCCGCGCTGCTTGGCCAGCAGCCAGGCGAACGCGATGTCGAAGAGGTTGTGGCCGGCGACGCCGATCCGGATGTTGCGGATCCGGTCCGGGTGCAGCGCGTAGTTGATGACGCGCTTGTAGTTGGTGTCCGAGTCCTGCTTGGTGCCCCAGGTGGCGAGCGGCCAGTCGTGCAGCGACGCTTCGACCTGCTCCATCGGCAGGTTGGCGCCCTTCACCACGCGGACCTTGATCGCGGCGCCGCCAGCGGCGCGGCGGGCGGAGGCCCAGTCCTGCAGGCGGATCATGGCGGCGAGCGCGTCCGGGAGGTAGGCCTGCAGCACGATGCCGGCCTCGAGGTCCTTGAACTCCGGCTTGTCCAGGATCCGGGTGAAGACCGCGATGGTCATGTCCAGGTCCTTGTACTCCTCCATGTCCAGGTTGATGAACTTGGCTTTCCCTCCGCCGACGGCAAACGAGGCGGCGCGGGTGAAGAGCGGGGTGAGCTTCTCGACGACGTGCTCCACGGCCTCGTCGAAGGCCCAGGCCGAGTGCGGGGCCACCGTGGAGGAGACCTTGATGGAGACGTAGTCGACGTCGGGGCGGGCGAGCAGCTTGTGCGTTCCCTCGAGGCGGCGTGAGGCCTCGTGCTCGCCGAGCACGGCCTCGCCCAGGAGGTTGACGTTGAGCTTGATGCCGTCCTTGCGGATCTTGGCGATGGCCGGGCCGAGCTTGGCGTCGGTGGCATCGACGATGAGGTGGCCGACCATCTCGCGGAGCACGCGGCGGGCGATCGGGATGACCACCTGCGGCAGCGCCGGAGCCACGGTGCCGCCCAGGCGGACGGCGCCGCGCATGTACCAGGGCAGGAAGGCGGGGACCTTGGGGGCCAGCGCGGCGAGGTTGCGGGCGGCGACCGCCAGGTCCTCGGGGCGGACGACGCCGTCGACGAACCCGACGGTGAAGTCCAGGCCGTTGGGATCCTTCAGGACACCGGCCAACTGCTCGGCGGAGGCGTCCACCGGGACCTTCGCCGCCTCGGTGAGCCAGTGGCGTACCAGCCCGATGGTCTCCTCGGCGAGGGCTGCGGCCTCGAGGACCGGGGAGCCTTCCGAGACGGGTGCGTGCTCGGCGGCGCTGCCGGCAACCACGCCGGACTCCGTTGAAATGTTGGTCATGGCTGGTACTCGTTCTTTCTCAATATGTGGACCCTTCTAGACTCAGTATGCGACCGGATTTTCATAAGATAAAGCGATGTTTTCCGAGCAATACTGGTTAGAAAAGTCGAAGGTTCTCGCGGCGGGCTCAACAGTCCCGCACAGACGGATGCGCTATCACTTTTGGCCCCCAAAAGGCGTGAATGGGAGCCAAAAGTGATAGCGCAACTCGGGTTGTCGGTTAGGCGAGGGGGCGGTGCATCTCCACGAGCTCTTCGTGCCGCGGGCTGTCCGGGTTCATCAGCGAGTGCTTGCGGCCGTAGCCGAAGTAGATGATCAGGCCGATGATCAGCCAGACGCCGAAGCGGGCCCAGGTCTCCCAGTGCAGCTGGAGCATCAGGAACGCCGATGCCAGCACGCCAAACGCCGGAACCAGTGGCATCCACGGCAGCCGGAAAGTGCGCGGGGCGTCGGGCTTCCTGTAGCGGAACACGATGACCGCGGTGCAGACAACGACGAACGCGGCCAGGATGCCGATGTTGGTGAGGTCGGCGACGGCCTTGATCGGGAACACGCCGGCCAGCAGGGCGGAGCCGATCCCTGCGATCCAGGTGACGCGCTGCGGCGTGCCGTGGCTGTCCGTCTTGGCAAACCAGCCGGGGAGCAGCCCGTCGCGGCTCATTGAGAACCATACGCGGGTGACGCCGAGCAGGAAGGTGAGCATCACGGTCAGGATGGACAGCACGGCAAAGACCGAAATGATGGTGGCGATGACCGGCAGCCCCACGCTGTTGAATGCAGAGGCGAAGCCGGCCTTGGGGTCGATCTCCTGGTAGTTCTGCATGCCGGTGAGCACCAGGGTGGCCGCCACATACAAGAGCATCGCGATGATGAGGGACATAATGATGGCCTTCGGCATGTGCTTCTTGCCGTCCTTCGCCTCTTCGGCGGCGGTGCTCATGGCGTCGTAGCCGAACACCGCGAAGAACACCGTGGCGGCTCCCGCCACCACCGGACCGAAGCCGCTGGGCATAAACGGGTTGTAGTTCCCGGTATCGATGTAGAAGATGCCCAGGCCGATGATGAACAGGATCAGGACGACTTTGATCCCGACGGCGATGAGCTCGAACCGTCCGAAGGTCTTGGTGCCGCGGGACAGGATCCAGGTCACGAGGAGGCAGACGGCGATCGCCGGGATGTTGACGATGCCGCCGAGCCCTTCATCCGGCGTGGACGTCATCCAGACGGGCATGTTGATACCGATGCCGGTCAGGAACGCGTCGAAATAGCCGGAAATGCCGATGGCCACCACGGCCACGATCGCGATGTATTCCAGCAGCAGGTCCCAGCCAATGAACCAGCCGATGATTTCGCCGAGCGCGACGTAGCCGTAGGTGTACGCCGAACCGGCCCGCGGGATCATGCCCGCGAATTCGGCGTAGGACAAGGCGGCCGCCGCGGAGGCGAGTCCCGCGATCAGGAAAGAGAACAGAACCGCCGGGCCGACGCCGGGCTCCGTCTCGCTGCCGTGGGCCACGAGGCCCGCCAGGGAGAAGATGCCGACGCCGATGATGCCGCCGACGCCGATGGCCGTCAGTTGCCAGAACCCCAGGCTCTTCATCAATCCGCTGTGGAGGTTTTCTTCCTCGATGTCGTCGATGGGCTTGCGCCGCATGATCGACCTGTCTATGTCTTTTGTAGCCATCAGGGTCTCCTGCTTAGGTGTGGTGCCCATCAATCCACCCTGTGATGGGAATTACTGAACGACAACAGTATGCAACCGGGATTGCATTAGATAAAGTGAATTCTCCTAATCAATAACCGTTAGAATTCAAAAAGGAATAGCGATGCTGGATGTCCGGCGGTTGCGCCTGCTGCGCGAGCTGAAGATCCGGGGCACCCTGGCCGAAGTCGCGGAGGCCCTCCAGTACAGCCCCTCCTCGGTCTCACAGCAGCTGGCCCTCCTGGAGAAGGAGGCCGGCGTCGAGCTGCTCCGCAAGACCGGACGCCGGGTCCAGCTCACCCCGCAGGCCGAGGTCCTGGTGGCCCACACGGCGCAGCTGCTGGAAACGCTGGAACAGGCCGAGGCTGACCTTGCCGCGTCGCTGACCACCGTGACGGGCACGGTCCGCATCGCTGTGTTCCAGTCCGCGGCGCTCGCCCTGATGCCTGACGCCCTCACCCGGATGTCGTCACGCTATCCCGAGGTGCGGATTGAAATGATCCAGCGGGAACCCGAAACGGCGCTTCACGAGACCTGGGCCCGGGACTTCGACCTGGTCATTGCCGAGCAGTACCCCGGACACGCGGCCCCCCGGTATGCCGAACTCGACCGGCTTCGGCTCACCAGCGATGCGATCCGCCTCGCCGTTCCGCCGCGTTCCCCCGACCGTCCGGCGGTCATGACCCTGCAGGACACCGCCGGGCTGGCCTGGGTGATGGAGCCGCGCGGGGCGGCGTCGCGGCACTGGGCCGAGCAGGCCTGCCGCAGCGCGGGGTTCGAACCCGACGTCCGCTACGAGACGGCTGACCTGCAGGCGCAGATCCGGCTGATCGAATCCGGCAACGCCGTGGCCCTCATGCCGGACCTGGTCTGGACCGGCCGGGGGACGACGTCGCAACTGATCACCCTGCCGGGTGATCCGCACCGGACCATCTTCACCTCGGTGCGGCGCTCCAGCGCCAAGCGCCCGGCCATCCTCGCCGCCCGGGAGATCCTCGCCGAGACTGCCGCGTCCATCCCGCCCGCCGGCCCTTAACGTGGCCGGCGGTGTCGGCTGGCTCACAGCGCTTCCGGCGGGCCGGCGCTAGACTGGTGCCGTTATGAATCGCACAATATTCAAGTCCAAAATCCACCGCGCCACGGTCACGCACGCGGACCTCCACTACGTCGGTTCGGTCACCGTGGACCTGGATCTGCTGGAAGCGGCCGACATCCTTCCCGGCGAGCTGGTGTCCATTGTTGACGTCACCAACGGCGCCCGGCTGGAGACCTACACGATTGCCGGCGAGCGCGGTTCCGGCGTCATCGGGATCAACGGTGCTGCCGCGCACCTCATGCACGAGAACGACATCGTCATTCTGATCACCTACGCCCAGATGACCACGGATGAGGCCAAGGCCTACAGCCCCAAGGTGGTCCATGTGGACAAGGACAACAAGATTGTCCAGATCGGCAACGATCCCGCGGAGGGCCACACTCCCGGGATCATGCGCCCGCCGTATGCACTGAACAACGCCGCGCTCAACTGACGCCTGCAAACCGCGGAAATGCTTCCGCCGTAACAGGCGCCCGCCACTAATAAAGCTGATTAGTCTGGGAGGGTGACTGCCAACCCTTTCCCGCCTTCCACGCCGCGGACCGCCGCGTGCTAGGGGTCCTGGCCGGCTTCTTTGTGGTCTGGTGCATCATCCTGGTGGGCATGTTCGTCGGCCGGCGCGGCATCCTGGGCGAGAACGCCCGCTCCGTGCTGAGCGCCCTGACGTTCTTCGTCGCCAGCCCGGCGCTGCTGTTCGAAACACTGAGCAAGGCCAAACTGCAGGACATCTTCGCGGCGCCGCTCCTGGTCACAGCGTTCGGGGCCATCGCGACGGCGGCGCTGTTCTTCATCATCGTCCGCTTCCTGCTCAAACGCTCGGTGCCGGAATCGCTGATGTCCTCGATGGGCGCCTCGCTGGCCAACTCCGCCAACCTGGGCATCCCCATCGCCGTTTATGTCCTCGGGGACGCCAGCTACGTGGCCCCGCTGCTGATCTTCCAGCTGGCCTTCTTCACGCCGCTGTTCCTCATGGCGCTCGACGCCACCACCAGCAGCCACCGGACGACGCCGCTGGGGTTCGGGCTCATGATCCTGCGGAATCCGATGATCGTGGGCTCCGGCCTCGGCCTCCTCGTCGCGGGGACGGGCTGGCGGGTTCCGGAGCTGGTGATGCAGCCCATCCACCTGATCGGCGGCGCCGCGATTCCGGCCATGCTGCTGGCCTTCGGCATGAGCCTCAACGGCTCCCGGCCGCTGCAGGCCTCGGCCGGCCGGCGCCTGGACACCCTGCTCGCCAGCGGCTTCAAGCTCATCGTCCACCCGGCGCTGGCCTATGTCTTCGCCCGCTTCGCCCTCGGCATGGAGGGCCAGGCGCTCTTCGCGGTCGTCGTCACCTCGGCCCTGCCCACGGCGCAGAACGTCTTCGTCGCCGCCAGCCGGTACCAGACCGGCCTCACGGTCGCCAAGGACACCGTGCTCATCACGACCATCGTCGCCGTGCCGGCCATGATCGGCGTCGCGCTGCTGCTTGCCTGACGCTCCCTTATGCCAGCACCAACACCCTCCGGAGGACCCATGACAACCAGCCTGGACACCGTCGTCATCGGAGGCGGGGCCATGGGCTCGGCGGCCGCCTGGGCCCTGGCCAGCCGCGGCCGGGCCGTTACCCTGCTGGAGCAGTTCAGCCCCGGACACCGCAACGGCGCGTCGCACGGCGCCACCCGGAACTTCAATCCCGGCTATGCGGACCCGGACTACGTGGCGATGCTCGCCGAGGCCGTCAGGCTGTGGGACGAGCTCGAGGCTGACGGCGGCGAGCGCCTCCTGGCGCGCACCGGCGTCGTGAACCACGGCACTGATCCGCGCCTGGGCGAGGTGCGGACGGCCCTGCGCGGGGCCGGGCTGCGGGCCGAGTTCCTGAGTGCCGCGGAAGCCGCCGAACGCTGGCGCGGCATCCGGTTCGACCAGCAGGTGCTGCACATGCCCGACGGCGGGCAGCTGAATCCCGATGCGGCCCTGCCGGTCCTGCAGCGTCTCGCCGCGGGCCGCGGGGCGGATATCCGGCACCGGGTCAAGGTGCTGGACCTCGCCGTGGAGGGCGACGGCGTCCGGCTCACGGTCGACGCCGGCGGGCGCACCGAGGTACTGACCGCCCGGCAGGCCGTGGTCACCGCCGGCGCCTGGACCGCGAAACTGCTCGGCACCCAGGCGCCCCTCCCCCGCCTCACCGTGACGCAGGAGCAGCCGGCGCACTTCGCCATTGCGGACGAGGGTGCGCTGTGGCCCGGGTTCAACCACGTCCCGGGCCAGGGGGCGGAGTTCGCCGACTGGTACTCGCCGGTCTACGGCATGCCGACACCCGGCGAGGGGATCAAGGCCGGCTGGCACGGGGTGGGGCCCGTTGTGGACCCGGACCGGCGGTCGTTCACGCCGGAGCCTGCCCAGATGGCGGCGCTGCAGCGCTACGCGCGGCGCTGGCTGCCCGGAGTGGACGCGGACTCCCTCACCGACATCAGCTGCACCTACACCACCACCGTGGACGAGAACTTCATCCTCGACCGCATCGGACCGCTCGTGATCGGCGCGGGCTTCTCCGGCCACGGGTTCAAATTCACCCCCGTGATCGGGCGGATCCTCGCCGACCTCGCCACCGGCGCCGGGCCAGCGCCGGCGATCTTCTCGGCGTCCCGCCCGAGGGTCCGCTGACCCCGCTTCCCCGGCCAGCCCCCAGCGGGGTCAGATCGCGCCCGTTCCGGGCCACGGCATGGGCGCGAGGTGACCCCGCGTTGCGGTGGGCCCCGGTAGGCTGGGACCGGTCTTGGGCTGCTCCGCCGAGACCCGGGGCAACGGCACGAAGTGGGGAAGAATTGCAGAAGGTAAGACCGCGCGGCCGCGCGGGATCCGGCACGGCGGGATCCAGCACCGCCAGGTCCGGCGCGGTCGACTGGATCGCTGCCGGGCTGGCGGGGCTGCTGCTGGTCTCCGCCACGGCCTGCGCCGGCACGGGAACGGCCCCGGCCGCAGCGCCGGCCCCCGCCGCTAGCTCCACCGCCCCCGCCTCGAGCCCCGCGCCCGCCGCGGAGACCGGCACGCCGGACCCCGGCACGAGCGACGGCGCCCCGACGACCCAGCAGCCGGCCGCCGCCGGCAAGGCCCTGGACGTGCTGGCCACGATTCCGGTCAAGGGCCGGGCCCCGAAGACGGGCTACTCGCGCGACCAGTTCGGCCAGGCCTGGGCCGACGCCGACCGCAACGGCTGCGACACCCGCAACGACATGCTCCGCCGGGACCTGACCGACCTCGCCCTCAAGCCCGGCACGCGGGACTGCGTTGTCCTCTCCGGCATCCTCAACGACCCCTACACGGCAACCCTGATCAACTTCCTCCGCGGCACCAGCACCAGCCCCGACGTGCAGATCGACCATGTGGTGGCCCTCAGCGATGCCTGGCAGAAGGGCGCCCAGCAGCTCACGGAGGCCCAGCGGCTCTCCTTCGCCAACGACCCGCTGAACCTGCTCGCGGTGGACGGCCCCACCAACCAGCAAAAGAGCGACGGCGACGCCGCCACCTGGCTGCCGCCGAACAAGTCCTATCGCTGCGACTACGTGGCCCGCCAGATCTCGGTCAAGTCCAGCTACGGGCTGTGGGTCACCCGGGCGGAGCATGACGCGATGGCACGGGTCCTGGCCGACTGCCGGGACACCGCCACCCCCGCAGGCCAGGCAGCACCGGCGCCGGCCGAACCCCAGCCGGAGGCCCCGGCCGCCGTCGCACCCGCACCGGCCGCCCCGCCCGCCGCACCGGCCCCTGGTGCGGTGTACTACGCGAACTGCGCCGCCGCCCGTGCCGCCGGCGCCGCGCCGCTCCGGGCTGGCCAGCCGGGCTACCGCGAGCAGATGGACGGCGACCGCGACGGCGTCGCCTGCGAGTAGCGGGTGGCGGGTAGCGAGCGAACAGCGGAACGCCCGAACGGCGCGACGGCTCATTCAACCCCGGGAAGCGCCTAGTTCTTCGGCAGCGCGTCCAGTAGCCGCGCGCATCGGATGAAGCCCAGGTGCGAGTACGCCTGCGGGTGGTTCCCCAGATGCGTTTCGGTGCCCGGGTCGTATTCCTCCGGCAGCAGCCCGGTCGGCCCGAACAGGTTGACCAGCTGGTCGAACAGGTCCCACGCCTCCTCGATCCGCCCCACCGCCACGTAGGCCTCGATCAGCCACGTGGTGCAGATGTGGAAGCCGCCCTCCAGGCCCGGCAGGCCGTCGTCGTACCGGTAGCGGAACACGGTGGGCCCGACGCGCAGTTCCCGTTCCACCGCCGTGACGGTGTCCAGGAAGCGCTGGTCGGAGACGTCCAGGAGCCCGGACAGCCCGATATGCAGCACCGCGGCGTCCAGGTCCGGGCTGTCGTAGGCCACGGTGTAGGACGCCGCACTCTCATCCCAGCCCTCGCGCAGGACCTCCTCCCGGATGACCGCCGCCGTCGGCTCCCAGTCCGGAAGCGGCGTCCGGCCGTGCCGGGCGGCGGTGCGCAGCGCCCGGTCCAGCGCCACCCAGCACATCACCTTGGTGTAGATATGGTGCCGGGGTGCCCGCCGGGCTTCCCAGATCCCGTGGTCCGCCTCGTGCCAGCGGGCCAGGACGGCCGAGGCCATCTGGACCATCAGCTCCCAGTGCGCATCGTCCAGCGCCCCCTGCCGCGCGCTCAGGGCGTCGATCAGCTCGGCGATCGGCCCGAACACGTCCAGCTGCACCTGGTGGTCCGCGGCGTTGCCGATCCGGACCGGCCGGGAGCCCGCGTATCCGGGGAGGCTCTCGATGATGGCTTCGGTGGACAGCGGCGCCCCGGTGACGGAATACAGCGGGTGCAGCCACTCCGGTCCGGGGGCGTGGGCCAGGATCCGGCCCAGCCAGGCCAGGAACCCTTCCGCCTCCGACGTCGAGCCGAGGTCCACCAGGGCGTTAACCGTCATGGAGCCGTCCCGCAGCCAGCAGTACCGGTAGTCCCAGTTCCGGGTGCCGCCGATCCCCTCCGGCAGCGAGGTGGTCGGCGCCGCGAGCACCGCACCGGTGGGCTCGTGGACCAGGGCGCGGAGCACCAGGGCGGACCGGCGGACCAGGGAGGGTTTCACGGCGGGCAGCTGCAGCGCCTGCACCCAGCGCCGGGAATGATGTGCGACGGCGGCGCGGCGCGAGTTTTCCTCCGGCGGTTCCGCGCGCTGGAGTTCCGTGTCGCCGCAGCGCAGGTTCAGCACCACGGGGCCGTGCCGCAGTTCGACGTCGGCCGTCGCGGTGGCGTGACGGCCGTCCGAGGTGAGGGCGAAGCTGACGCCGGGGGCGAGCAGCATGATGGGGTCCGCGGTCCCCACCACGTGCAGCTCCTCGCCGCGCGCCTCCATGCTGAAGGGCGCGTTCGCGTAGTCCGGGCGAGGCGCAAAGACAATCCGCGCCGTTCCCGTGCCCGAGAGCACACGGACCAGGCTGGTCACGCCCTCCGGCGCCGGTTCCAGGTAGTCCGTGACGGTGACGTCGGCCCAGCGGGTTTCCACGATCATGGTGCTGTCCACGTACCGCTGGCCCAGGACCTGCGAGGCCTTCACCGGTTCCACCGAAAAGTGGCCGGCCGCGTCGCCGCCGAGGAGATGCGCAAAAAGGGACCCCGAGTCCGGCAGCGGGTGGCTCATCCAGCAGATCTTGGCGTCCGGGGTGATGAGCGCCGTGGAGGAGCCGTTGCCGATCATCGAGTGCTTCTCCAGGCCGACGGCGTCCTCCCCGAACAGCCAGGCCCGCCGCAGTTCAAAGAGGATGGCGAGCACCCGGGCGAAGGACTCCGGATCACGCAGCCGGTGCGCGGCCAGGGTGGGGCCCTCCCCCACCCGGAGGGCCATGTCCGGTCCGCGCAGGGTTGCCATCGCCAGCTCATCGCTGGCCGCGTCCCCCGCGTACAGGGCCGCGCTGGCGCCGAGCATGGAGCGCAGATGTTCCAGGGCGGTGGCCTTGGCCGGCTCCACCACGGACAGGTCCAGGACCGAGCCGTCCACGATGAAGGACAGCCCGTGCGCCCGGGCGATCGCCTCCGCCTGTTCGGTGGCCAGCGCCACGACCTCGGGGGCGGCCGGGCGGGTGTGCACGGACACGGCCACGGGCTTCCGCTCGATGGTGATGCCGCGGTAGGCGCCCACCGTTTCGGCGAGCGCCTGGCTGGCCTGCTGGAGCGCCGATTCGGTGGCCAGGGACAGACCGTGGGCGTAGCCCATGTCGAACTCGGCGCCGTGCGAGCCGACCAGATGGACCTCGGCCGGGAGCCGCGAGACGGCGGCCAGGTCGCGCAGGGAACGCCCCGAGATGACGGCCGCGTGGGTGTTCGGGAGGGCGGCCAGCGCCCGGAGGGCAATCGCGGCGCTGCCCAGCGGCAGGGTCTCGGTGGAGATGCCTTCGGCGGCGCACAGGGTCCCGCCGTAGTTGCAGGCCACGAGCAGACCTGGAGTGCGGGCCAGGATTTTGAGTTCGGCCAGCAGTTGCGGCGTCAGCCCGTCGTCGGCGGCGTTGGTCTGCACAAAGGCGCGGAGCAGGCCCAGCGGGAGGGATTTCGTCAGGAGGGCAGAGTCGGCCAGGGACTGGTTAAGAGGAGTGGGCATGTGCGGAGTCCTTCGAGTAGTCCCCAATGCCTGCGTGAGACCGTCCGTGAAGGACGTACTCCCAGTATCCTCCCGCCCCGATTTCCCGCGGGTGTCCCGGCGGTTGCAGCTGTGTAACATCCGCAACCGCCGGGAACCCCGGTGAAGGTGCCGTTTCCCGTCTAGCGGGCCACGAAGCTCACCGCCCCGGCACCGTCGTTGCGGGTCGTGCCGGGCGGGCCTTTGGCCGGCCGCGTCACGCAGGGCGGGTTATTGGCGCGGGAAATGCCGTACTGCCGCGCCGGTCCGCGGCAGGACGGCATCGAGCGGCGCTAAAGCCTGCCGTGCGTGACGGACCCCGCGGCCCGGCGGGACCGGCGGCGCACGGCCCGGAACCCGGGGTGCCGGGACCCGTGGATGCCTAGACCCGGACCAGCCCGGCGGCGTCGGCCAGCAGCTGCACGGAGCGCAGCCGGGCCTCGGTGCCGGTGCTCTGGTGCGCGACGATGAGCTCGTCGGCGTCGGCGTGGGCGGTGAACTCGTCCAGGTATTCCAGCACGGCGTCCGGGGTGCCCACGGCGGAGTACTTCATCATCTGGGCCACGTGCTGGCCCTGCGGCGAGTCCAGGATCATGTCCGCCTCGTCGTCGCTGAACTCGCGGCCGTTGCCGAAGAACAGCGAGACGCGGGCGCGTTTGGTGGCGTGGAACATCTGCTGCGCCTCGGCCGCGGAATCCGCCGCAATGACGTTGACGCCGGCGATCACGTGCGGGGCGTCCAGCTGCGCGGACGGCTGGAAGTCGCGCCGGTAGATCGCGACGGCGTCCTGCAGCGCGTTGGGCGCGAAGTGCGAGGCGAAGGCGTAGGGCAGGCCCAGCTGCGCGGCGAGCCGGGCACCGAAGAGCGAGGACCCCAGGATGTACAGCGGCACGTCGGTGCCCTTGCCGGGGGTGGCCTCCACGCCCTGAATGCGGGTGGGGCCGGTCAGGTAGCCCTGGAGCTCCAGCACGTCCTGCGGGAAGCTGTCCGAGGACATCGGGTCGCGGCGCAGGGCCCGCAGCGTGTTCTGGTCGCTGCCGGGCGCACGGCCCAGTCCCAGGTCGATCCGCCCCGGGTGCAGGGTCTCCAGCGTGCCGAACTGCTCGGCGATGGTCAGCGGCGAGTGGTTCGGCAGCATCACGCCGCCGGCGCCGAGGCGGATGCTCTCGGTCTGCGCGGCGATGTGGGCGATCAGCACACTCGTGGCCGAGGAGGCGATGGCGGACATGTTGTGGTGCTCGGCGTACCAGACCCGCCGGTAACCGAGCTTCTCGGCGAGCTGCGCCATGGCGACGCTTCCCGCGAGGCTCTCTGCCGCCGTCTGGCCCTTGCCGATGGTTGCCAGGTCAAGGATGGAAAGCGGAACAGTCACGGAAAAGCCGGCCTTTCGTAGCGGGGAAGTCTCAGGTGCCGCTCCGGATCCCGGCGCGGGCACACTGTCGACAACGACGCCGGGCCCCGGGATATTTCTGCCTCAGCTGTGGCGCTGCCCATGCAGCAGGCGGCGGCTCAGGGGCAGGAGTAGTTGTAGTCCAGCCCGGCGGAGACGTATTGCGTCAGGGCGACGCGGCTGCCGGGGGTGAGCGCCGGCAGCGAGCAGTTGGATTTGGCGCCGGTGAGCGACCGCGCCCCCGCCAGCCAGCTGGGCAGCCCTGCGAGCGGGCTGCTCGCCGAGACTGTGCCGGCAATCTGGTTCCACTGGTAGCCGGTGGAGTAGAGGCCGACTTCGGCGTGGATGCTGGTGAAGTAGGCGGTCATGCCCTCCAGGTCCGCGACGTTGGCGGCCTTGTCCGGCTGCCAGCTGTTTTCGGTCTCCACATCCAGCCACCACAGGTACTTCTCCGGGTCGTCGATCCCGCGGATTGTGGCGTCGTCGTAGGCCTTCGCGTAGCCGTACATGTAGGAGCAGGCCCGGAAGTCGTCCGCTCCGCTGCCGCCGCCGCGGCAGACACCGTACGGGTTCGCCACGTTAGCGCCGCCGTAGTGGTTGGAACTGGGCCACCACGAACCCTGCAGGCCGGGGTTCGCCGTGTTGACGTACAGTGCCACCCGGGGCTGGGCGGTGCGTGCCGGGGACGGGGCGGTGTTGGCCCAGGTGAGCTGGGTTGCCAGGCACGGGTTGGTGGTGTTGGCGAGGCCGTTGTTCACCCCGACGATGGCGAACGCCGGCTGTTTGGGGAGGGTCTTGCCGCACTGGGGCCAGGAAACGTCGATGCCGACCGGCTCGGTGTTCCGGGGCGGGGCCGCCGAGGCCGGCACTCCGCCCAGCAGGAGCAGGCCAAGCGTGATGGCGGCGGAAAGAACTTTTTTCAATGCCCGGGTAGCCATGCTCCAGCTTACTTCCGGCCCCAGCCGGGGCGGGGAAACCCGCCGCGCGGGTCGGAAGTTGGAATACTCAGCAGGCTGAAGGAGTTGCCGCCCCCATGAGCCATGACAATTCACAGCATCCGGAACTGTCCGCCACGATCGGCCTCAAGGACCTGGGCACCGTCCACCGCCTGGGGTTCGGCGCCATGCGCATTGTCGGGGACGGCGTCTGGGGCGAGCCGGCGGACCGCCAGGCCGCCATCGCCGTCGTCCGCCGCGCCGTTGAACTCGGCGTCGACTTCATTGACACCGCCGATTCCTACGGGCCGAACATCAGCGAGGAGATCCTGGCCGAGGCCCTGCACCCCTACCGGGACGGTCTGCGGATCGCCACCAAGGTCGGGTTCACGCGCACCGGCCCGCACGAATGGGTGCCGCTGGGCCGCGCCGAATACCTCCGGCAGCAGACCGAACTGAGCCTGCGCAAGCTCAAGGTCGACGCGCTCGACCTGCTGCAGCTGCACCGGATCGACCCCAAGGTGGATCCGGAGGAGCAGTTCACCGTGCTTCGCGACCTGCAGAAGGAGGGCAAGGTGAAGGCGCTGGGCCTGTCCCAGGTCAGCGTCGCCGAACTCGAGGAGGCTGGGAAGTACTTCACCGTCTCCACGGTGCAGAACCGCTACAACCTGACCGACCGCAGCTCCGAGGACGTGCTCACCTACGCCGAGGAGAACGGGATCGGCTTCATCCCCTGGGCACCGATCTCCGCCGGGGAACTGGCCCGGCCCGGCGGACCGCTGGATGCGGCCGCCCGGCGGCTCGGCGCCACCACGTCCCAGGTGGCCCTGGCCTGGCTGCTGCGCCGCTCCCCCGTCATGATGCCGATCCCCGGGACCGGCTCGATCCGGCACCTCGAAGAGAACCTGGCCGCTGCCGGCGTCGTGCTGGATGACGCCACGTACGCCGAACTCGAAGCCGCACGCTAACCCCCGCACTTATACCCGCCGGCCGCGTGGCCGGCAGAACAGGAGCCTGACATGGCTAACATTCTGATGGTCGTATCCGCCGCCGACTCCCTCACCATGCGTGACGGCAGCGAACACCCCACCGGCTACTGGGCCGAGGAACTGGTGGTATCGCACCAGACCCTCCGCAACGCCGGACATACCGTTCACATCGCCACACCCGGCGGAGCGAAGCCCACGGTCGACGGGGTGAGCCTGACGGCCGAGTCCGCCGGCGGCCAGGACCGCGCCGACAGCTTCCGCAGCTACCTCGCCGGGATCGACGCCGAGCTGTCCGCGCCGCTGGCGCTGGCCGACGTCGACCCCGCCGGCTACGACGCGGTCGTCCTGCCCGGCGGCCACGGCCCGATGGCGGACCTCTACCGGGACGCCGACCTCGGCAAACTCCTGACCGCGGCGAACACGGCCGGCAAGATCATCGCCCCGTTCTGCCACGGCCCGGCCGGTCTGCTGAGCGCCACGGACGACGCCGGGGCCTTCGCCTTCGCGGGACGCCGCCTCACCGTTTTCACCAACGAGGAGGAACTGGGCGGCGGCACCGGCCCCAACACGCCGTGGTTCGTGGAGGACGTGCTGAAGGACAAGGGCGCGGTCGTCGAGAACGCCGCCGCGTGGAGCTCCCACGTGGTGCGCGACGGCAACCTGATCAGCGGCCAGAACCCGCAGTCCAGCGAGGACGTGGCGCAGGAAGTCCTCAAGGCCCTCGCCGGGTAGCACCGCCGGAACACCACCCGCCGGAGCCGGGTCCGGATTGCCGGACCCGGCTAAGCTGTCCGCATGGCCATCAAATCCACCGCAGACAAAGTCGCCACCCTCCAGAAGGGGTACACCCTCGAGGGCCCCACCATTGAGCTGGGCGCCGCGATCATCGACGGCGAGGTCCACAAGGAAGCCCCCGTCCGGCTGCCGCTGTCCATGATGAACCGCCACGGGCTGGTAGCCGGGGCAACCGGCACGGGCAAGACCGTCACGCTGCACATGATGGCCGAGCAGCTCTCCGCCGCCGGGGTCCCGGTGTTCCTGGCGGATATCAAGGGCGACCTGTCCGGCCTGGCCACTGCCGCCACGGGCAGCGAAAAACTGATGGCCCGCACGGCCGGGATCGGCCAGCCCTGGTCCGGCAAGACGTTCCCGGTGGAGTTCCTGGCCCTGGGCGGCGACGGCAACGGCATCCCGGTCCGCGCCACGATCACGTCCTTCGGCCCCATCCTGCTCTCCCGCATCATGGAGCTCAACGACACGCAGGAATCGAGCCTGCAGCTGGTCTTCCACTTTGCGGACAAGAACAACCTCGAACTGATCGACCTGAAGGACCTGCGCGCCGTCATCCAGTTCCTCACCTCCGCCGAAGGCAAGGACGAGCTCGCGGAACTCGGCGGACTCTCGAAGTCGACCGCCGGAGTGATCCTCCGCGAACTCATCACGCTCGAGGCGCAGGGCATGGAGAAGTTCTTCGGCGAACCCGAGTTCGACACCGCGGAACTGATGCGCACCGCACCGGACGGACGCGGCGTCATCACCTGCCTGGAGCTGCCCACCCTGCAGACCAAGCCCATGCTGTTCTCCACCTTCCTGATGTGGCTGCTGGCCGACCTGTTCGAGGACCTGCCCGAGGCCGGGGACCTGGACAAGCCGAAGCTGGTGTTCTTCCTTGACGAGGCCCACCTGCTGTTCAATGACGCCTCGAAGGCGTTCCTGGACGCCATCACCACCACTGTGCGCCTGATCCGGTCCAAGGGCGTCGGCATTTTCTTCGTCACCCAGACCCCCAAGGATGTCCCCGCCGAGGTCCTGGGGCAGCTCGCCAACCGGGTACAGCACGCCCTCCGCGCCTACACGCCGGAGGATGCCAAGGCGCTCAAAGCCACCGTCTCCACGTTCCCGATGAGCGACTACGACCTCGAGGAAACCCTCACCTCGGCCGGGATCGGCGAGGCGGTCATCACCGTCATGAACGAGAAGGGCGCCCCGACGCCGGTGGCACTCACCCGCCTGCGCGCGCCGGAATCCGTTATGGGGCCCAGCGCCGACGCCCTGATCTCCAGCACGGTGGCCGGCTCGGCGCTGCTGCCCAAGTACGGCACCGCCGTCGACAACGTCTCCGCCTACGAGAGGATCTCCGGCAAGGCCGCGGCCGACGCCGCCGCGGCACCCACTGCCCCGGCCCCCGGCCGTGCCTCCGACGTCGACGCCGAGGCGCGCCGGATCGAGGAGGAAATCCTGGGCCGCCCCAGCAGCCGGCCGGCTGCGGCACCTGACCGTCAGGAGCCGGGCCGGGGGCCCCGGCAGTCACCCAGGCAGGCGCAGCGGCAGCCGGCGGACGACGGCGGCATGGCCGGAGACCTCGCCGGGGCCTTGGGCGGCGCCCTCGGCGGCGGGCTCAAGAGCATGGCCCGCTCGCTCGGGACCCAGCTCGGCCGCGAACTGCTGCGCGGCGTCTTCGGCACCGCCCCTAAGCGCCGCCGCTAGGCGGACCTTGTCACATCGAGCCCGCGTGACAAGGGGATTCCTGTGGGGTGCAGGTAACGTAAGGTGAGTGCAAATGAGTCAGGCGTTGGTCAGGATCGCAGCCGCATGGCTGCTGGTCCTGATGCTTGCCGTGGCCGGAGGCATCGTTGCGATCAACGTTGTGAACAACTCTCTTGCGAGCCCGCAGCAGCCTGTCCGTGAATATCTCGATGCCCTGCAGAAGGGCGAAGGCGAGAAAGCCCTTGGCCTGCTGAGCGCTTCCGTTCCGCAGAGCAACGCCGCCATGCTGGACGGCACGGCGCTGCAGACCGCCACCGCACGGATCAGCGGCATCAGGTACGGCGACGCCGAGGACCGCGGCAACAACCAGGTGATGGTGCCGATCGAGTACACGATTGACGGAAGCGCGCTGAGGACCGAGTTCCTGCTGGAGAGGTCCGGGACGGAGTGGCTGTTCTTCCACAAATGGGCCCTGGTTCCAGCCGCCCTTCCGGTCCTGGACGTGACTGTGGTCAACGCCAGCGAGGCCACCCTCAACGGCGTCCCGGTGAACATGCCCAACGGCCGCAACACCTTCGCCGTCTTCTACCCGGGCGAGTACGAGGCCTCCCTGGCCGGTCAGTACTTCTCCGCCGCGCCCACCAAGGCCACGGTGTCAGGCCGGGACGTCCCCGTGGCACCGCTGAACCTGATGACGGAAGCCACCGACGGGCTGAAGGACGCGGTGGGCGGCAAGGTCAACGAGTTCCTGGACACCTGCGCCGACACCGCCGACAAGCAGCAGCAGCTCCAGCCGGACTGCCCGTTCTACCACACCACCAACAACCGGGTCATTGACGGCACCATCGACTGGAGCATCACCGAGTACCCCGCCATCAGCATCGAACCCTTCGGCGGACGCTGGGTGGTGGCGCCCCTGAACGGCAAAGCACGCATCGAGGCCCAGCAGGTGGACCTGTTCACCGGTGCCGTGACGTACCTCAACACGGTCCACGATTTCAGCTTCACCGCCCGCCTGGACATCGACGCCGACACCGTCAAGGTCACCCCGCTCCTGAGCTACTAGGGCCCCGCGGCGGCGGCGGCGTCACGCCGGACAGCTTCTTGACTCCACCGGCCCCACCGCACCCCGCCGTTCCGCGGAAACCGTTGCTCCCAGCTGCCAAGAACCTGCCTGCCGTGACGCCTACACCGGCCCGGGCGTCCGGCCGAGGACTGCCAGGACCTCGGCCAGCATCAGCGCGGGGTGGTGCACAACGTCGTCGTAGTAGTACCGGAGCGCGGAGTCGCCCTGAACCACGGACACGTTGTTGCGCTGCTGGTCCTTCTTGACCTGGACCCGCTCACCGTGGTGGCGCCCATCCAGCTCGACAATCAGGGTGCCCTCCAGCAGGAGGTCCACGGAGCCGACGCCGTCGATGTGGACCTGAGTTTCCACCCTGATGCCGGCCTGGCGGAAATACGTCCTGGCGAGGGTCTCCAGCAGGGATTCGGCTCCGCGGTCCACCCAGTCAAGGACCTGTCGGGCGCGGCCGTTTCGCTTCCCGGGGAGTCGGTCCTGCAGGAACCCGACTGTCATATCGCCCCGGCCGACGGCGCACTCCACCATGACCAGGGCTTCAGCGAACGGCAGGCATCTCAGCGCGTGGATGAGCACGTCACCGAGCGCAGCAACCGGCCGGTAGGGGTGCGGCTCGAGGAGCAGTCCGTAGTGCCCGACTTGCCCCTCGAAGGCTGAACCGCGGCTGTGATGCACATGGAGCGGACCGGCGGAGTTCACGTGCCAGAGCCCGTAGAAGGGCGCCGCGCTGCTGCAGGTGAGGAGCTGCCGGTGCCGCAGCAGCGCCACCTGGTCCGGAGCCGCCGTCGGGAGCGCGTAGAGACCCCGGACCGGCTGCAGGACGCCGGCCCTCACCGCCCGCCGCAGTGCCGCGTCGTCGATTCCCAAGCGGGTCATCGCAGGCCGCCGGGCCGCTCCCCCGCAGATCGCCAAGGCCCTGAAGACATCCATGGGGCAATCGTTTCCCCCGCCACGCGGTGCCGGGAGTCCGTGGACCCGCTATGTGGACATCTTCGCGTCACGCGGCGCAGCGGTTTGCGGCCGCCAGCACCGTGACGCGCCGGGACTCCGCGGATCCGGGGCCCGGTTAAACCCAAAAGGCTGCTGTCCGTGACGCCGGGTCACGGACAGCAGCCCAAAGCCGGGGCGCTCAGGCGGATGTCAGTCCATGCCGCGCAGGTCCAGCACCAGCTCGGTGTCGCCGTCGGCCTGCAGCAGCACGGGGATGCCCCAGTCCTGCTGGTACAGGTGGCAGGCGGCGTGGTCGGGGATCTCGCCGTCCGCGTCCTCCGGGCCGTCGCAGGCAGCGGCGCGGGCGGTGATGTGCAGCACGCCGTCCGGCACGTCGGCGGAAAGTTCCAGGGTGCGGGACAGCCCCACCGAGGTTCCGCCGCCGGCCAGCAGCAGTTCCGGCGGGGTGGAGGAGATCTTCAGCTGGGTCGGGTCGCCCCAGCGGTCGTCCAGTTTCTGGCCCGTGGGCGCAGTGAAGCGGACCGCCAGCTCCAGCAGCCCGGGGGCCACGGGGGTCTTGGGCCGGTGGGTCTGGGCCGCGCCCTCGTCCACCTGCTGCGCTTCCTTGGGGATCGGCACGTAGACGAGCTGGTGCTTGTTGGCCTCGACCACCACCAGCAGCGGCTCGGCGCCGGCGACCTGGGTGTGGTCCACGATTACGTCGGAGGGCTCGGACAGCCCGCGCGCCAGGGTGGAAACCGTTCCCGAGGCGGGATCGTAGCGGCGGACGGCACCGTTATAGGTGTCCGCGATCGCCACCGAGCCGTCCGGCAGCACGGTGACGCCCAGCGGGTGCTGCAGCCGGGCGTCGGAGGCCTTCCCGTCGCGGAAGCCGAAGTCGAACAGGCCCTTGCCGACGGCGGACTCAACGGTGATGGCGCCGCCGTCGCCGATCACGAGCTTGCGCAGTGCCGAGGTTTCGGAGTCCGCCACCCAGATGTTGCCGTCGGCGTCCTCGGCGAGGCCGGAGGACTGGGCGAACCAGGCTTCCTCGGCCGGGCCGTCCAGGAGGCCCTCGAGGCCGTTGCCGGCGATGATGGACACGGCGCCGGAGCGCGGGTCGAAGCTGAAGATCTGGTGCACGCCGGCCATGGCGACGACGACGGCACGCAGTTTGGTGGACCAGACCACGTCCCAGGGCGAGCTGAGGGAGACCTGCAGTGGATCCGGTTCCAGCCGGGCGCCGTAGGCGGCGCCTTCCTCGTCCACCCGGGCCGGTCCCGTCTCGAGGAGCCGCTGGACGCCGTTGCCGGCCAGGGTGCTGACGGTTCCGTGCGCGAGGGACAGCCCGCGCAGGCGGTGGTTCACGGAGTCGGCAATCACGACGTCGTAGCCGGTCTCGGCGGCGACGTCCTCCGGGAGCAGGACCAGGCCCTGGGGTTCGTTGAAGCGGGCCGTGGCGGCGTTGCCGTCGGCGTGGCCCTTCTCGCCGGAACCGTAGGTGGCGAGCACGGTCTGGAAGTCGGTGGAGAGCTCCACGAGGCGGTGGTGCCCGGTGTCGGTGACCAGCCAGGAACCCGCCGCTGAAGCGCTTCCAACGCCGCGGCCGTCGGGGAGGAACAGGGCCTTTCCGGGGAACCGCAGGGTGCCCGACGTCGGCTCCGGCGCCACATACGGCCCGTCGCCGCGGTGCAGCGTTCCCTTCGCCTCGTGTTCGGCGATCAGCTCCGGGATGAGCACGGCGAGGCCGTCGGCGTGGCCCTCGCCGGAGAGGTGAGCCACGATGTAGCCCTCGGGGTCGATGACCACCAGCGTGGGCCAGGCCCGTGCCGTGTAGGCCTTCCAGGTGTCCAGCTCAGGATCATCCAGGACCGGGTGGCGGATCTCGTAGCGTTCGACGGCGGCGGCCAGGGCCACCGGATCAGCCTCGTGCTCGAACTTCGGCGAGTGCACACCGACCGTCACCAGGACGTCGGAGTACTGCTGCTCGAGCGGGCGGAGTTCGTCCAGCACGTGCAGGCAGTTGATGCAGCAGAACGTCCAGAAGTCGAGCAGCACGATCTTGCCGCGCAGGGATTCCAGGTCCAATGATTTCCCGCCGGTGTTGAGCCAGTTGCGGCCCACCAGCTCGGAGGCCCGGACCCGGAGGTGGGTGCGTACGGTTTCGGTCATGAGCGTCCTTCCAGCTTTGAGTTGCGTTCGGCCAGCCGGGCATCGCGCTCGGCCAGCTTGGCAAACATATCGTTGTAAGCAGTGAGATCGGCGTCGTTATTCCTGTCCGCCGCCCGGTCCGTGCGCTTGGACTCGCGCGCATCGGAACGGGACCACTGGACGGCGACGCCAATCGCCACCAGCAGCGTGGGCACTTCGCCGATGCCCCAGGCCACGGCGCCGCCCATCTGCTGGTCCAGCAGGGCCGACGGGCCCCAGGTCCGGCCGAGGTTGCCGAAGTAGTCCGCGGCCAGCAGCCCGGTGCCGCCCATGATCGCGACCCCGAAGAAGGCGTGGAAGCCCATGGTGGCCAGCAGGAGCATCAGCCGCATGGGGTACGGCGCACGCCGGGGCAGCGGGTCGGTGCCGATCATGGTGAGCACGAAGATGTAGCCGGTGAGGGCGAAGTGCAGGTTCATCAGCTCGTGGCCGATGTGGTCCCGCATCGCGTACCCGAACGCGTCCGAATAGTAGAACAGCACGATGGAACCGGCGAAGTTGGCGGCGGCGAACAGCGGGTGCGTCACCAGCTGGGAGAATTTCGAGTGGATGCCGATCAGCAGCCATTCGCGCGGGCCGCGGGAGCTGTCGCGGCGGGCCGTGAGCGCGCGCAGGGCCAGCGTCACGGGGGCGCCCAGGACCAGGAAAATGGGGGCCACCATGGTCAGTGCCATGTGGTCCACCATGTGCGCCGAGAACAGCACCCGGCCGTAGACCGCCGGAGGGCCGGAGGTCACATACGTGAGTACCCCGAGCCCGATCACCCAGTTGAGGGTCCGGAACCAGGACCAGGAGTCCCCGCGCCGGAGCACCTTCCGCAGGCCGAGGATGTAGGCCACCAGGCCAAAGACCGCGACGGCGACCCAGAGCCAGTCGGGGCGCCATTCGGTCAGCCAGCGTTCCGGGGTGAGTTCCGGCGGCAGTTCGTAGCCCGAGACGATGAAGGCCGGTGAGGCGTTCGGCGCCAGGGCCTCGCCCTGCGGCGGCGCCGAGCGGCCGAGCGCGACGGCGATACCCGACGTCGCCCCCATGATCAGCAGTTCCGCCACGACGAGCTGCCAGAGCACGCGGCGGGCGGACAGCCCCCCGCCCTGGCTGCCCAGCTGGGGGATGACCCAGCTCCGGTGCATCAGGCCGATGCCGCCGAGGACGAGCGTCGCAGCTGCTTTGGCCAGGATCAGCTGCCCGTAGGCCGAGCCGAAGAGGTCGTTCCAGGACGTGAGGCGGATGCTGGAGTTGATCACGCCGGAGGCGAAGACGAGGACGAAGGCGAAGCCGGCCAGGGCGGAGAAGCGCCGGAACGTCGGCTCGGTGATATCGGGGCGGCTGCCGGACTTCGAGCCGGCCGCGGTGCCTGCCAGCGTGCCGGAGAGCAGGGCCAGCGTGATGATGCCGCCGACCCAGGCCGATACCCCGACCAGGTGCAGGCCGAGCGAGTTGATGGCGCCTTCGTGGTCAGCGGAGCTGGCGGAGTGTCCGATCAGCGCTGACGGGACGAGTCCGATGAGGGACAGCACCAGGGTTGCCGCCAGGGCCCCCCGGGAGCGGACCCCAAAGAGGGCCGTGGTGACCACGGCGGCGATGACAACGACGGCCAGCCAAGCCCGGCCGGTCTCGATGTCGGTCATGAAATAGACCAGGGAGCGGGTGAATTCCGGATCCCCGGAAATCCCCTGGCCGGCGATGTCCGAGTAGCTGAGCACCAGCACGGCAATCGCCGACAGCGTCCAGGCGGCCCCGGCGGCGGCGGCGATCGCCAGCGTCCGGGTGAAGGCCGGATGTTCCGGGGCGTCGTCGTCCTTGGACCGGGAGCCGGCATGGGAGCGGGGCAGGATTCCGACGGCGAAGAGCAAACTGCCGATCACGGTGGCCAGCGCCATGTTGTGCACGGCTTTGCTGACCGGCAGGCCCCAGCGGACCAGGGCACCCGGGTCGGAGACCTCGCGGGCGGCCGCGGCGCCGGAGAACACCAGCGCGGCAACTAGTCCCAGGAACAGCGCGGCAAGTCCGCCGACCAGCCAGGCCCGGGAGATTTCGCCGGAACCCGCAACGGCGCCCCGCCCTCCCCCGGACGGGGTGGGAGCGGCGGTGGTGGCACGGGGATTTGCTGCGGAAGGCACAGTTCCATTGTCCGCTACGCCCCGCCTGCCCGCCGAATCGAGAGCTGCCCGCCATCTGCCCGGGCACACCCGCCCGGCTGTCGGTTAACGAAAAAGGAGCGGCGACCCAGGGGGTCGCCGCTCCTTTCAAGCGTTCAGAGAAGACTACTTCTTCTTGGAGACCGCAGCCTTCAGCTTCGAGCCGGCGGTCAGCTTGACGCTGTGGCCCGCGGCGATCTGGATGGTCTCGCCCGTCTGCGGGTTGCGGCCGGTGCGAGCTGCACGGTCGGTGCGCTCAACGGCGAGCCAGCCCGGGATGGTGATCTTTTCGCCGGCGGCGACAGAGGTCTCGAAGACCTCGAACAGTGCATCCAGCACGGAGTTGACGGCTGCCTGGCTGGTGCCGGCCTTGCCTGCTACCTCTGCAACAAGTTCACTACGGTTCTTAGCCATTTATGTCCTCCTGGACTGTCATGATTTCTGGAGCCTGCACACGGCATGCGCACAAGCCACTGTCCGAAAACTTACCAGCTTGCCGCCGCCGAGGTGGCAAATTCCGCGTGTTTTCGGCCTTTTTCGGGGAAAAACCCGGGAATCGACGCCTTTCGGGGCCATATTTCGCCAACAGCGGACGCTCCCTCAGCTGGGGCAGGGCCCGCCCTGATGCTCCCGCAGATCCTGCGTGACCGGGGGCAACGCTCCCGGATCCCCTTGGGAGCCCGACGACGGCGGCCTCCCGCCGCTGCGGGGCCCCGAAGGCGCCCGCTGACCAGGCTGAGCTCTGCGACGCCGGGGAAGACGGGTGCGGAGTCTGCCCGACCTGTTTTGGCTGTTAAATGCGGGAGAGCCCCAACCGTGTGGTTGGGGCTCTCGACCGTTTAATGATGTTCCGGCGGTGACCTACTCTCCCACACCCTCCCGGGTGCAGTACCATCGGCGCTGTGGGTCTTAGCTTCCGGGTTCGGAATGGGACCGGGCGTTTCCCCCACGCTATGACCGCCGTAACCCTTGCTCCCGTTCCCGTCACGGCCCCTGGGGGGTGTGGCGGGTGGGAAATCTGTGGTGTTACAACTGTGGTGTTGTTTATTTGGTTGTGGTTTTGTTCCTCAAGCAACGGGTTTGTTGTTTGGGAACCACATAGTGGACGCAAGCAGTCTTGTTATCTTTGTACTCTCTTCATGGTGTGAACGTCTTTTGAATCCGTTCACGAAGGGAGTGTGTGGTGTAAGTTATCGGCCTATTAGTACCGGTCAGCTTCACGAGTCGTTAGTCCTCGCTTCCACATCCGGCCTATCAACCCAGTGGTCTGGCTGGGGGCCTCTCACACACAAGGTGTATGGAAATCTCATCTCGAAGCGAGCTTCCCGCTTAGATGCTTTCAGCGGTTATCCCATCCGAACGTAGCTAATCAGCGGTGCACTTGGCAGTACAACTGACACACCAGAGGTTCGTCCGTCCCGGTCCTCTCGTACTAAGGACAGCCCTTCTCAAATTTCCTGCGCGCGCAGCGGATAGGGACCGAACTGTCTCACGACGTTCTAAACCCAGCTCGCGTACCGCTTTAATGGGCGAACAGCCCAACCCTTGGGACCTACTCCAGCCCCAGGATGCGACGAGCCGACATCGAGGTGCCAAACCATGCCGTCGATATGGACTCTTGGGCAAGATCAGCCTGTTATCCCCGAGGTACCTTTTATCCGTTGAGCGACGGCCATTCCACAATGTACCGCCGGATCACTAGTCCCGACTTTCGTCCCTGCTCGAGATGTCTCTCTCACAGTCAAGCTCCCTTGTGCACTTACACTCGACACCTGATTGCCAACCAGGCTGAGGGAACCTTTGGGCGCCTCCGTTACTTTTTAGGAGGCAACCGCCCCAGTTAAACTACCCATCAGGCACTGTCCCTGACCCGGATTACGGGCCGAAGTTAGATGTCCAAAGTGACCAGAGTGGTATTTCAACGATGACTCCACCCGAACTGGCGTCCGGGCTTCAACGTCTCCCACCTATCCTACACAAGCCACTCCGAACACCAATACCAAACTATAGTAAAGGTCTCGGGGTCTTTCCGTCCTGCTGCGCGTAACGAGCATCTTTACTCGTACTGCAATTTCGCCGAGTTTATGGTTGAGACAGCGGGGAAGTCGTTACTCCATTCGTGCAGGTCGGAACTTACCCGACAAGGAATTTCGCTACCTTAGGATGGTTATAGTTACCACCGCCGTTTACTGGGGCTTGAATTCTCAGCTTCGCCTTGCGGCTAACCGGTCCTCTTAACCTTCCAGCACCGGGCAGGAGTCAGTCCGTATACATCGTCTTGCGACTTCGCACGGACCTGTGTTTTTAGTAAACAGTCGCTTCCCCCTGGTCTCTGCGGCCCCTGCACGCTCCGGACAGCTAGTGTCCATCACGATGGGGGCCCCCCTTCTCCCGAAGTTACGGGGGCATTTTGCCGAGTTCCTTAACCATAATTCTCTCGATCGCCTTAGTATTCTCTACCTGATCACCTGTGTCGGTTTGGGGTACGGGCGGCTAAAACCTCGCGTCGATGCTTTTCTAGGCAGCATAGGATCACCGAATCCCCCCTTACGGGAGTCCCATCGGGTCTCAGGCATCATGAACGGCGGATTTGCCTACCGTTCGCCCTACATCCTTAGACCGGGACAACCATCGCCCGGCTCGGCTACCTTCCTGCGTCACACCTGTTAATACGCTTGCCTCCCAGGATCAGGTCCCGCGCTCCACCAAAACCCGGGTCGCCACAAGGGCGGCCGGGCAGGTTTCGGGCGGTTAGTATCCCCTGTTCAGCATGGGCGGTTTTTCGCCGGTACGGGAATATCAACCCGTTGTCCATCGACTACGCCTGTCGGCCTCGCCTTAGGTCCCGACTTACCCAGGGCAGATTAGCTTGACCCTGGAACCCTTGATCATTCGGCGGACGGGTTTCTCACCCGTCTTTCGCTACTCATGCCTGCATTCTCACTCGTGTAGGCTCCACCGCTGGTTTACACCGCGACTTCACTGCCCACACGACGCTCCCCTACCACTCCAGACGCCTGAACCAACCCACAAGGGGCGGCTTAGCTAATATCTGAAATCCACAACTTCGGCGGTGTACTTGAGCCCCGCTACATTGTCGGCGCGGAATCACTTGACCAGTGAGCTATTACGCACTCTTTTAAGGATGGCTGCTTCTAAGCCAACCTCCTGGTTGTCTTCGCAACTCCACATCCTTTCCCACTTAGCACACGCTTAGGGGCCTTAGTTGGTGGTCTGGGCTGTTTCCCTCTCGACTATGAAGCTTATCCCCCACAGTCTCACTGCTGCGCTCTCACTTACCGGCATTCGGAGTTTGGCTGACGTCAGTAACCTTGTAGGGCCCATTAGCCATCCAGTAGCTCTACCTCCGGTAAGAAACACGCAACGCTGCACCTAAATGCATTTCGGGGAGAACCAGCTATCACGAAGTTTGATTGGCCTTTCACCCCTACCCACAGCTCATCCCCTCCATTTTCAACTGAAGTGGGTTCGGTCCTCCACGACGTCTTACCGTCGCTTCAACCTGGCCATGGGTAGATCACTTCGCTTCGGGTCTAGATCACGCCACTGCAACGCCCTATTCAGACTCGCTTTCGCTACGGCTTCCCCACACGGGTTAACCTCGCGACGTAACACTAACTCGCAGGCTCATTCTTCAAAAGGCACGCCGTCACCAGAATCAGACTGGCTCCGACGGATTGTAAGCACACGGTTTCAGGTACTGTTTCACTCCCCTCCCGGGGTACTTTTCACCTTTCCCTCACGGTACTGGTCCGCTATCGGTCATTAGGGAGTATTTAGGCTTATCAGGTGGTCCTGACAGATTCACACGGGATTTCTCGGGCCCCGTGCTACTTGGGATACTCCCCGGGCGGTACACAACATTTCGGTTACGGGGCTCACACCCTCTCTGGCCGGCCTTTCAAGACCGTTCACCTATGCCTGTACTACACACCCCACTGTCCCGGCAGAGACAGAATGGGAAGTCCCACAACCCCGACCATGCAACGCCCGCCGGCTATCACACATGGAACGGTTTAGCCTGATCCGCGTTCGCTCGCCACTACTGACGGAATCACTATTGTTTTCTCTTCCTGCGGGTACTGAGATGTTTCACTTCCCCGCGTTCCCTCCACGCACCCTATGTGTTCAGATGCGGGTCACCAGGCAGCTCGCGCCCCTGGCGGGGTTTCCCCATTCGGACACCCTGGGATCACAGTCCGGTTATCGACTCCCCCAGGCTTATCGCAGATTCCTACGTCCTTCTTCGGCTCCTAATGCCAAGGCATCCACCGTGTGCTCTTAAAAACTTGACCACAAAAGATCAATAAAACGCTATTCTTTCGAGAGAACCACAGAAACCATCACCCCACCCCTAAGGATGAGACAACAGATCCAGGTTCATATATCTTGGAAATTGCTTCTTATAAAAGATGCTCGCGTCCACTATGTAGTTCTCAAACAACAACCCCGTACCACACACCCCACACACGCATTCGTGTGTGCTCGGTGCAGCCAGGAAACCAGAAACACAAGTCCCACACCACGCCGCCCCCGCGCCGGACTCCCCCGTAAGGGAACCCGCGCAGAGCTGCGTGCCGTGGTCCTGTTGCCTCAGGACCCAACAGTGTGCCAAACACTAAACCGCCCGTTACCCTCCCAGGCACCGTTCCAGGACCACCACCCCAAAGGGGCGTGTATCCGTACTGGGTGCCGGGGAAAAACCGGCGGCCGCTATTTGCTGATATTCCACCCGTGAGCACCCGCCGCAGAACTAGCGTCTGCGCAACGGGCGTACTCCTGACAACCCCTCCACACCCGCATACACGGGGCAAGATGATTGTAGGTGCTCCTTAGAAAGGAGGTGATCCAGCCGCACCTTCCGGTACGGCTACCTTGTTACGACTTAGTCCCAATCGCCAGTCCCACCTTCGACAGCTCCCTCCCACAAGGGGTTAGGCCACCGGCTTCGGGTGTTACCAACTTTCGTGACTTGACGGGCGGTGTGTACAAGGCCCGGGAACGTATTCACCGCAGCGTTGCTGATCTGCGATTACTAGCGACTCCGACTTCATGGGGTCGAGTTGCAGACCCCAATCCGAACTGAGACCGGCTTTTTGGGATTAGCTCCACCTCACAGTATCGCAACCCTTTGTACCGGCCATTGTAGCATGCGTGAAGCCCAAGACATAAGGGGCATGATGATTTGACGTCGTCCCCACCTTCCTCCGAGTTGACCCCGGCAGTCTCCTATGAGTCCCCGCCATAACGCGCTGGCAACATAGAACGAGGGTTGCGCTCGTTGCGGGACTTAACCCAACATCTCACGACACGAGCTGACGACAACCATGCACCACCTGTAAACCGACCGCAAGCGGGGCACCTGTTTCCAGGTGTTTCCGGTTCATGTCAAGCCTTGGTAAGGTTCTTCGCGTTGCATCGAATTAATCCGCATGCTCCGCCGCTTGTGCGGGCCCCCGTCAATTCCTTTGAGTTTTAGCCTTGCGGCCGTACTCCCCAGGCGGGGCACTTAATGCGTTAGCTACGGCGCGGAAAACGTGGAATGTCCCCCACACCTAGTGCCCAACGTTTACGGCATGGACTACCAGGGTATCTAATCCTGTTCGCTCCCCATGCTTTCGCTCCTCAGCGTCAGTTAATGCCCAGAGACCTGCCTTCGCCATCGGTGTTCCTCCTGATATCTGCGCATTTCACCGCTACACCAGGAATTCCAGTCTCCCCTACATCACTCTAGTCTGCCCGTACCCACCGCAGATCCGGAGTTGAGCCCCGGACTTTCACGGCAGACGCGACAAACCGCCTACGAGCTCTTTACGCCCAATAATTCCGGATAACGCTTGCGCCCTACGTATTACCGCGGCTGCTGGCACGTAGTTAGCCGGCGCTTCTTCTGCAGGTACCGTCACTTTCGCTTCTTCCCTACTGAAAGAGGTTTACAACCCGAAGGCCGTCATCCCTCACGCGGCGTCGCTGCATCAGGCTTTCGCCCATTGTGCAATATTCCCCACTGCTGCCTCCCGTAGGAGTCTGGGCCGTGTCTCAGTCCCAGTGTGGCCGGTCACCCTCTCAGGCCGGCTACCCGTCGTCGCCTTGGTGAGCCATTACCTCACCAACAAGCTGATAGGCCGCGAGTCCATCCAAAACCACAATAAAGCTTTCCACCCCCCACCATGCGATGAGGAGTCATATCCGGTATTAGACCCAGTTTCCCAGGCTTATCCCAGAGTTAAGGGCAGGTTACTCACGTGTTACTCACCCGTTCGCCACTAATCCCCCAGCAAGCTGGGATCATCGTTCGACTTGCATGTGTTAAGCACGCCGCCAGCGTTCATCCTGAGCCAGGATCAAACTCTCCGTTGAAGTAAAACAGACACACCATGCGCCCCCGGGAAAACGGGATGCACACAATGCACAAAATTTGAAACCAGCTGTAAAAACCAGACCACACCACGGGGTGGCAGGCCTGGTCAATTCAACCAATTCAATACAATAAATTGGTATCAACAAACTTGGCACACTATTGAGTTCTCAAACAACAGACACACCCGGCACCACCACAACCTCAGCCGTGGATCGCTCCGGAGCAACTTCCCAAACTTACCCGAACCAGCGGAACTTTGCAAACCAGCGTTTCACCGATCCACAACTCCACCAACCCGGATCCCCACCCATACTCGGCACGCAAAACTGCGAACCATTTCCAGGCTGTTTATCAGGGGGTCGGTCGCAATCTTTCCGCATCAGCGGCGGCGACTCGAACTACTTTACACACCCCACCGACCACACACAAATCCACCCCCACACCACCCCCCACACCCCAAAAACCCCGCCACCACACCGAAACCAACCCCACCCGGACCACCCCGCACCCCCTCAGCCCAAGAAACACTGCCTGTGGGGTGCATCACCTGCATTCGGGGCTCCTTCCCGTTTTACGATCAGGAGGTGATGGCCGAACGCCGGCGCCACAGGCCAGACTTGCTCCATCGGTGTCCGGACCGGCCGCCGCCGGCCTGTCCGGGGGCGAAGTCTCCTCCCGGATGAGGCATGGCTTTGCCAACCGTGTAACGGACGCGACGAACCGCAGCCTCTGGGAGATCGTGCGCACGAATGTGCTGACCCTGTTCAACGCGATAGTGGGCACGAGCTTCGTCGTCCTGCTACTGCTGGGCAGTTGGCAGGACGCCCTGTTTGGGCTGGCAACTGTAGGCAACGCCGTCATTGGCGTTGTGCAGGAGTACCGCGCCAAGCGGTCCCTGGACCGCCTCGCGGTCCTCGAGGCCCCGCGGGCCCGGGTCCTGCGTGACGGGACTCTGCGGGAGATCCCGACCGCCGACGTCGTGCTTGACGATGTCCTGGTGCTCCGGGCCGGCGACCAGGTCACGGCCGATGCCTCGGTCCTGAAGAGCCGCCGCGGGCTGGAGGCCGATGAATCCCTCCTGACCAGGGAATCGGACCCCGTGGATACGGATGCGGGGACCGAAGTCCTCTCCGGCTCGGTCATTGTTGCCGGCCGGGGCACGGCACGGGTGATCCGGGTGGGAGCTGACTCCTTCTCCAGCAGGATCGCCGCGGACGCGAAGCGGTTCTCGCTGGTCAACTCTGAGATCCGGAACAGGCTCAACCGGATCCTCGGCTGCCTTACCTGGGCGCTATGCCGGTTGCCCTCATCGTTGCCAACGGCGAAATGCAGTCCAGGGGCGGCTGGGAGCAGGCCATCGCCAACGGCGCCTGGCCTGCCGCGCTCGTAGGGGTGATTGCGAGCGTCATCGCCCTGATTCCGCTGGGCCTGGTCTTGCTCTCGAGCGTGGCTTTTGCCGTCGGCGCGGTCCGGCCTGCCGGGAACAAGGTCCTCGTCCAGGAGCTGGCAGCGGTCGAGGGCCTGGCCCGCGTCGACGTCCTTTGCCTCGACAAGACCGGAACGCTCACCGAAGGAGGAATCATCTTCGACGGTGTGCACGAACTGTCCGAGCCCGCGGAACCGGGTTGGTCGCACGCCTTAGGCTGGTTCGCTGCGGATCCGGAGGCAACCGCGACCTCGCGCTGCCTTGAAAGGCCTTTTGAGCACGACGGCGGCAGCCTGGCGGTCTCATCCGTTCCGTTCTCTTCCGCCCGGAAGTGGAGTTCCGTGACGTTCGACGGCGGAACGCCGGGCTCAGGAACATGGATCCTCGGCGCCCCGGAAGTCGTGCTGGCGGACCGGTCCGGCAGTGCAGACGCGGCGCTGGCGGCAGACGCCGCCCTCGGCAGGTCCGGCCGGTTCGCCGAATCCGGCCTGCGGACTGTGGTGCTGGCCCATGCCGCCGGCACAACCACCACGGCCGAGTCGGCCACCCTGCCGGCGGTTGTGGAACCCGTCATTGTGCTTACGTTTCGGGAATAGATCCGCCCCGATGCGCGACAGACGCTGGACTACTTCCGCCACGAGGGCGTTGAGCTGAAAGTCATTTCGGGCGACGACCCTAGGACGGCCGGGGCGATTGCCCGCACCGTGGGCCTGGACGTCGGGGAGGGCTACGATGCCCGGACGCTTCCGGCCGATCCCCGGCTGCTGCTGGTGCTGCTGGATGGGATGGTCACTACCAGCCGCTACCGGCCCGGGTTCCTCCGCAGGTCACTGTCCTTCGCCGTCCCGGCAGGGCTCATCGTCACCGCCGCACGCTGGGGTTGAACCTCTACGCGCAGTCGAGCGGAGCTGCCGGGGACACACCGGAGACATTGCAGTCCGCGTCGGTACTGGCCCTCTCGGTGTTGGGGCTGTGGATTCTTGCGGTGGTCTCCCGCCCGTTCGATACCAAGAAGCTGGCGGTGCTGCTCGCATGTGTTCGAATCTACTGATCCTGATGAACCTGCCCCTCGCCCAAGACTTCTTCCCTCTCGCGTGCCCGCCGCCGGATTTGTTGCGGGCAGAGGGTGCGGCTGCGGTGAGCGGCGGGCTCTCTATCGAGCTCCTGGCCTGGATCCGCGGCAGGAAGTTCCCCCGCTGCCCGGAGCCGGCGTTTGGGGTGCTGTTTTGGGGTTAAATGCGGGAGAGCCCCAACCGTGTGGTTGGGGCTCTCGACCGTTTAATGATGTTCCGGCGGTGACCTACTCTCCCACACCCTCCCGGGTGCAGTACCATCGGCGCTGTGGGTCTTAGCTTCCGGGTTCGGAATGGGACCGGGCGTTTCCCCCACGCTATGACCGCCGTAACCCTTGCTCCCGTTCCCGTCACGGCCCCTGGGGGTGTGGCGGGTGGGAAATCTGTGGTGTTACAACTGTGGTGTTGTTTATTTGGTTGTGGTTTTGTTCCCTGGAACAACGTGGCCGCGGTGGCGGGTTTGTTGTTTGGGAACCACATAGTGGACGCAAGCAGTCTTGTTATCTTTGTACTCTCTTCATGGTGTGAACGTCTTTTGAATCCGTTCACGAAGGGAGTGTGTGGTGTAAGTTATCGGCCTATTAGTACCGGTCAGCTTCACGAGTCGTTAGTCCTCGCTTCCACATCCGGCCTATCAACCCAGTGGTCTGGCTGGGGGCCTCTCACACACAAGGTGTATGGAAATCTCATCTCGAAGCGAGCTTCCCGCTTAGATGCTTTCAGCGGTTATCCCATCCGAACGTAGCTAATCAGCGGTGCACTTGGCAGTACAACTGACACACCAGAGGTTCGTCCGTCCCGGTCCTCTCGTACTAAGGACAGCCCTTCTCAAATTTCCTGCGCGCGCAGCGGATAGGGACCGAACTGTCTCACGACGTTCTAAACCCAGCTCGCGTACCGCTTTAATGGGCGAACAGCCCAACCCTTGGGACCTACTCCAGCCCCAGGATGCGACGAGCCGACATCGAGGTGCCAAACCATGCCGTCGATATGGACTCTTGGGCAAGATCAGCCTGTTATCCCCGAGGTACCTTTTATCCGTTGAGCGACGGCCATTCCACAATGTACCGCCGGATCACTAGTCCCGACTTTCGTCCCTGCTCGAGATGTCTCTCTCACAGTCAAGCTCCCTTGTGCACTTACACTCGACACCTGATTGCCAACCAGGCTGAGGGAACCTTTGGGCGCCTCCGTTACTTTTTAGGAGGCAACCGCCCCAGTTAAACTACCCATCAGGCACTGTCCCTGACCCGGATTACGGGCCGAAGTTAGATGTCCAAAGTGACCAGAGTGGTATTTCAACGATGACTCCACCCGAACTGGCGTCCGGGCTTCAACGTCTCCCACCTATCCTACACAAGCCACTCCGAACACCAATACCAAACTATAGTAAAGGTCTCGGGGTCTTTCCGTCCTGCTGCGCGTAACGAGCATCTTTACTCGTACTGCAATTTCGCCGAGTTTATGGTTGAGACAGCGGGGAAGTCGTTACTCCATTCGTGCAGGTCGGAACTTACCCGACAAGGAATTTCGCTACCTTAGGATGGTTATAGTTACCACCGCCGTTTACTGGGGCTTGAATTCTCAGCTTCGCCTTGCGGCTAACCGGTCCTCTTAACCTTCCAGCACCGGGCAGGAGTCAGTCCGTATACATCGTCTTGCGACTTCGCACGGACCTGTGTTTTTAGTAAACAGTCGCTTCCCCCTGGTCTCTGCGGCCCCTGCACGCTCCGGACAGCTTGTGTCCATCACGATGGGGGCCCCCCTTCTCCCGAAGTTACGGGGGCATTTTGCCGAGTTCCTTAACCATAATTCTCTCGATCGCCTTAGTATTCTCTACCTGATCACCTGTGTCGGTTTGGGGTACGGGCGGCTAAAACCTCGCGTCGATGCTTTTCTAGGCAGCATAGGATCACCGAATCCCCCCTTACGGGAGTCCCATCGGGTCTCAGGCATCATGAACGGCGGATTTGCCTACCGTTCGCCCTACATCCTTAGACCGGGACAACCATCGCCCGGCTCGGCTACCTTCCTGCGTCACACCTGTTAATACGCTTGCCTCCCAGGATCAGGTCCCGCGCTCCACCAAAACCCGGGTCGCCACAAGGGCGGCCGGGCAGGTTTCGGGCGGTTAGTATCCCCTGTTCAGCATGGGCGGTTTTTCGCCGGTACGGGAATATCAACCCGTTGTCCATCGACTACGCCTGTCGGCCTCGCCTTAGGTCCCGACTTACCCAGGGCAGATTAGCTTGACCCTGGAACCCTTGATCATTCGGCGGACGGGTTTCTCACCCGTCTTTCGCTACTCATGCCTGCATTCTCACTCGTGTAGGCTCCACCGCTGGTTTACACCGCGACTTCACTGCCCACACGACGCTCCCCTACCACTCCAGACGCCTGAACCAACCCACAAGGGGCGGCTTAGCTAATATCTGAAATCCACAACTTCGGCGGTGTACTTGAGCCCCGCTACATTGTCGGCGCGGAATCACTTGACCAGTGAGCTATTACGCACTCTTTTAAGGATGGCTGCTTCTAAGCCAACCTCCTGGTTGTCTTCGCAACTCCACATCCTTTCCCACTTAGCACACGCTTAGGGGCCTTAGTTGGTGGTCTGGGCTGTTTCCCTCTCGACTATGAAGCTTATCCCCCACAGTCTCACTGCTGCGCTCTCACTTACCGGCATTCGGAGTTTGGCTGACGTCAGTAACCTTGTAGGGCCCATTAGCCATCCAGTAGCTCTACCTCCGGTAAGAAACACGCAACGCTGCACCTAAATGCATTTCGGGGAGAACCAGCTATCACGAAGTTTGATTGGCCTTTCACCCCTACCCACAGCTCATCCCCTCCATTTTCAACTGAAGTGGGTTCGGTCCTCCACGACGTCTTACCGTCGCTTCAACCTGGCCATGGGTAGATCACTTCGCTTCGGGTCTAGATCACGCCACTGCAACGCCCTATTCAGACTCGCTTTCGCTACGGCTTCCCCACACGGGTTAACCTCGCGACGTAACACTAACTCGCAGGCTCATTCTTCAAAAGGCACGCCGTCACCAGAATCAGACTGGCTCCGACGGATTGTAAGCACACGGTTTCAGGTACTGTTTCACTCCCCTCCCGGGGTACTTTTCACCTTTCCCTCACGGTACTGGTCCGCTATCGGTCATTAGGGAGTATTTAGGCTTATCAGGTGGTCCTGACAGATTCACACGGGATTTCTCGGGCCCCGTGCTACTTGGGATACTCCCCGGGCGGTACACAACATTTCGGTTACGGGGCTCACACCCTCTCTGGCCGGCCTTTCAAGACCGTTCACCTATGCCTGTACTACACACCCCACTGTCCCGGCAGAGACAGAATGGGAAGTCCCACAACCCCGACCATGCAACGCCCGCCGGCTATCACACATGGAACGGTTTAGCCTGATCCGCGTTCGCTCGCCACTACTGACGGAATCACTATTGTTTTCTCTTCCTGCGGGTACTGAGATGTTTCACTTCCCCGCGTTCCCTCCACGCACCCTATGTGTTCAGATGCGGGTCACCAGGCAGCTCGCGCCCCTGGCGGGGTTTCCCCATTCGGACACCCTGGGATCACAGTCCGGTTATCGACTCCCCCAGGCTTATCGCAGATTCCTACGTCCTTCTTCGGCTCCTAATGCCAAGGCATCCACCGTGTGCTCTTAAAAACTTGACCACAAAAGATCAATAAAACGCTATTCTTTCGAGAGAACCACAGAAACCATCACCCCACCCCAAAGGGATGAGACAACAGATCCAGGTTCATATATCTTGGAAATTGCTTCTTATAAAAGATGCTCGCGTCCACTATGTAGTTCTCAAACAACAACCCCGTACCACACACCCCACACACGCATTCGTGTGTGCTCGGTGCAGCCAGGAAACCAGAAACACAAGTCCCACACCACGCGCCCCCCGCCCCGGACTCCCCCGTAAGGGAACCCGCGCAGAGCTGCGTGCCGTGGTCCTGTTGCCTCAGGACCCAACAGTGTGCCAAACACTAAACCGCCCGTTACCCTCCCAGGCACCGTTCCAGGACCACCACCCCCAAAGGGGCGTGTATCCGTACTGGGTGCCGGGGAAAAACCGGCGGCCGCTATTTGCTGATATTCCACCCGTGAGCACCCGCCGCAGAACTAGCGTCTGCGCAACGGGCGTACTCCTGACAACCCCTCCACACCCGCATACACGGGGCAAGATGATTGTAGGTGCTCCTTAGAAAGGAGGTGATCCAGCCGCACCTTCCGGTACGGCTACCTTGTTACGACTTAGTCCCAATCGCCAGTCCCACCTTCGACAGCTCCCTCCCACAAGGGGTTAGGCCACCGGCTTCGGGTGTTACCAACTTTCGTGACTTGACGGGCGGTGTGTACAAGGCCCGGGAACGTATTCACCGCAGCGTTGCTGATCTGCGATTACTAGCGACTCCGACTTCATGGGGTCGAGTTGCAGACCCCAATCCGAACTGAGACCGGCTTTTTGGGATTAGCTCCACCTCACAGTATCGCAACCCTTTGTACCGGCCATTGTAGCATGCGTGAAGCCCAAGACATAAGGGGCATGATGATTTGACGTCGTCCCCACCTTCCTCCGAGTTGACCCCGGCAGTCTCCTATGAGTCCCCGCCATAACGCGCTGGCAACATAGAACGAGGGTTGCGCTCGTTGCGGGACTTAACCCAACATCTCACGACACGAGCTGACGACAACCATGCACCACCTGTAAACCGACCGCAAGCGGGGCACCTGTTTCCAGGTGTTTCCGGTTCATGTCAAGCCTTGGTAAGGTTCTTCGCGTTGCATCGAATTAATCCGCATGCTCCGCCGCTTGTGCGGGCCCCCGTCAATTCCTTTGAGTTTTAGCCTTGCGGCCGTACTCCCCAGGCGGGGCACTTAATGCGTTAGCTACGGCGCGGAAAACGTGGAATGTCCCCCACACCTAGTGCCCAACGTTTACGGCATGGACTACCAGGGTATCTAATCCTGTTCGCTCCCCATGCTTTCGCTCCTCAGCGTCAGTTAATGCCCAGAGACCTGCCTTCGCCATCGGTGTTCCTCCTGATATCTGCGCATTTCACCGCTACACCAGGAATTCCAGTCTCCCCTACATCACTCTAGTCTGCCCGTACCCACCGCAGATCCGGAGTTGAGCCCCGGACTTTCACGGCAGACGCGACAAACCGCCTACGAGCTCTTTACGCCCAATAATTCCGGATAACGCTTGCGCCCTACGTATTACCGCGGCTGCTGGCACGTAGTTAGCCGGCGCTTCTTCTGCAGGTACCGTCACTTTCGCTTCTTCCCTACTGAAAGAGGTTTACAACCCGAAGGCCGTCATCCCTCACGCGGCGTCGCTGCATCAGGCTTTCGCCCATTGTGCAATATTCCCCACTGCTGCCTCCCGTAGGAGTCTGGGCCGTGTCTCAGTCCCAGTGTGGCCGGTCACCCTCTCAGGCCGGCTACCCGTCGTCGCCTTGGTGAGCCATTACCTCACCAACAAGCTGATAGGCCGCGAGTCCATCCAAAACCACAATAAAGCTTTCCACCCCCCACCATGCGATGAGGAGTCATATCCGGTATTAGACCCAGTTTCCCAGGCTTATCCCAGAGTTAAGGGCAGGTTACTCACGTGTTACTCACCCGTTCGCCACTAATCCCCCAGCAAGCTGGGATCATCGTTCGACTTGCATGTGTTAAGCACGCCGCCAGCGTTCATCCTGAGCCAGGATCAAACTCTCCGTTGAAGTAAAACAGACACACCATGCGCCCCCGGGAAAACGGGATGCACACAATGCACAAAATTTGAAACCAGCTGTAAAAACCAGACCACACCACGGGGTGGCAGGCCTGGTCAATTCAACCAATTCAATACAATAAATTGGTATCAACAAACTTGGCACACTATTGAGTTCTCAAACAACAGACACACCCGGCACCACCACAACCTCAGCCGTGGATCGCTCCGGAGCAACTTCCCAAACTTACCCGAACCAGCGGAACTTTGCAAACCAGCGTTTCACCGATCCACAACTCCACCAACCCGGATCCCCACCCATACTCGGCACGCAAAACTGCGAACCATTTCCAGGCTGTTTATCAGGGGGTCGGTCGCAATCTTTCCGCATCAGCGGCGGCGACTCGAACTACTTTACACACCCCACCGACCACACACAAATCCACCCCCACACCACCCCCCACACCCCAAAAACCCCGCCACCACACCGAAACCAACCCCACCCGGACCACCACTGCAACCAGGAACCCGGAAGGACGGCCCTATGGAGTGGGTCACACTCCTGCCTCCCCCCGCAGGCGTGACCCGCTCCCCGCCCCCCGGGAGCTGCAGCCCGGCGTCGAGCTTTTAAATGCAAAAGGGCCGGCGCCAAGAGGCGCCGGCCCTTCTTCAAGCCACTGGCTTCAGGGGTGCTGAATTACCAGGAAGACTTCGTGATGCCCGGGAGCTCACCGCGGTGAGCCATGTCGCGGAAGCGAACACGGGAGATGCCGAACTTCTGGAAGGTACCGCGCGGGCGGCCATCGATGATGTCGCGGTTACGCAGACGTACCGGTGAGGCGTTGCGGGGCAGCTTCTGCAGGCCGAGGCGTGCAGCTTCGCGTGCCTCGTCGGTCGACGCGGGGTCAACCAGAGCCTTCTTCAGTTCGAGGCGCTTTGCAGCATAACGCTCGACGATGACTTTACGCTGTTCGTTCTTAGCGATCATTGACTTCTTAGCCATGTGTTTAGCGCTCCTCTCGGAATTCGACGTGCTTGCGGATGCGGGGGTCGTACTTCTTCAGAACCATGCGGTCCGGGTTGTTACGACGGTTCTTCCGCGTCACGTAGGTGTAACCCGTGCCCGCGGTCGACTTGAGCTTGATGATCGGACGTACGTCCTTGTCCTTAGCCATTAGAGCTTCACTCCTCGTGCCAGGATGGCGGCTACGACTACGTCGATGCCACGCACGTCGATGGTCTTGATGCCCTTTGCAGAGAGCTGCAGAGTGACATTACGGCGCAGGGACGGAACCCAGTAGCGCTTCTTCTGGATGTTCGGGTCGAACCGGCGCTTGTTGCGACGGTGCGAGTGCGAAATGCTGTGTCCAAAGCCCGGCTCGGCTCCGGTCACCTGGCAGTGTGCTGCCATGACGACTCTCCTCAAAAATAAATGAAACGATCGGCGGAGTTCCCGCGTAACCGTGCGACAGGCGGCGTCCGCATCCAGCGCCCACAGGGTTCCGGCAGGAGTCAGGCAACGGTGTGAACCGACTGCTTTCCGCACTGCGGCGAAGATTGTGGGCCACGGTTACCGGGCGGCGGAATCCTTTCGGATGGCCACCGCGAAGTACCGGGATGCTGGGCGAATACAGGAGTGCACGCAATTTGAGCCCCTAACTACCGGCCATCAGGACTGCCAATTTTGCAGACAGATCCCTCCAACCGGAGCAATTGCACACGCTCCGCGCCACCTAGCGCCTACCAAGTCTACGAGCTTGACGAATTAAAGACCAATCCGGCAACTGACGGTGTATAAGGGGCGAAGCCCGGTTCCGTGCGAAGTCACATCGACCCCCTAGCAGTTTCACAGCCAATTGATAGGCTGCGGGCGGACCGTGGAGCCATGAACTCCCCACTCCCGATGGCCGTGCCGGCCACGGCACCCCGCACTCCCGTGGAGCAGTTCCGTGGTCAGTCCCGGAGCCGATTGTTCCGGGCGGACCTGCTGACGGTGCTCGCGTGGGCCTCCGTGGCCTTTGCCGTCGCACTGTGGCTCGCCGACGGCGGCGCCGCCGGGTTCTCGACGTTGGCCGGCTCCGTCACGGCTTTGGGAATCGTTGCCGGCCTCGCCGGCATGGATCTGGTGTTGCTGATGTTGCTGCTGGCGGCGCGTATCCCGCTGATCGACGGCGCCGTCGGGCATGACCGGGCGCTGGAATTCCACCGGCAACTCGGCAAACCGTCGCTGTATCTGCTGCTCGCGCACGGAATTCTCATCGCCATCGGATACGGGATGGCCGAAGGGCTCGATCCGGTCAGTGAGCTCGTGGCCCTGTGGGTGCTGGTCCCCGACATGTGGCTCGCCGTCGTGTCGATCGGGTTGTTCATCGCCGTGGTGGCCACCTCGCTCGTGGCCGTGCGGCGGCGGTTTCCTTACGAATTCTGGTACGCCGTCCACCTGCTCACCTATGCCGCGGTGCTGACCGCGATCCCGCATCAGTTCAGCGCCGGCGGGCTGTTCGCCGAGGGCACCTGGCAACGCTGGTACTGGCTGGCCATCTGCATCGGAACCGGCGCCGCCCTGGCTCATTACCGCTTCCTGGAGCCGCTCGTGGCCACCGTCCGGCATCGGCTGACGGTGAGCCGCGTCGTGACGGAGGGTCCCGGCGTCGTCAGCATTGAACTGGCAGGCCGCCACCTCGACGAGCTGGCCGGCAGCGGCGGCAGGTTCTTCATCTGGCGGTTCCTGTCCCCGGGCGCGTGGTGGCATCCGCACCCCTTCAGCCTCTCCGCGGAGCCTGTGCTGTTCGATTCCTCGGGCCGCGGCACGCTGCGGATCACCGTGCGCAACCTCGGCCGGGGCTCGACGCAGCTGGCCCGGCTGAAACCCGGGACGAGGGCGGCCATCGAGGGCCCTTACGGGCTCTTCAGCACCGCGGCCCGCAGCCGGAACCGCGTCGTTCTGATCGGAGCGGGCATTGGAATCACTCCCATCCGCGCCCTGTTGGAGCGCACCCCCTTCGACCCGGGCAACGCCACGGTGATCCTCCGCGGCCACAGCGAGGAGGAGCTGTACCTGGGCGACGAAATCCTGGACCTGTGCCGCCGACGCGGCGCCACGTTGTTCCACCTGACCGGCGCCCGGACCGCCAGCGGACATAGCTGGCTGCCCGAGTCGGCCGTCCGTTCAGGACACCGGCTGGCCAGCTACGCCCCGGACGTCGCCGACGCCGACGTGTACATCTGCGGCCCGTCCGCCTGGGCGCGCGGTGTGATCGGCGAAGCCCGCGCGGCCGGTGTCCGCGAAGAACAAATCCACAATGAAAGGTTCGACTGGTGAGAACACGCACAGCGGTTTCAGCAGCACTGGCCTCCGCCGGGATTCTCCTGGCCGGCTGGCAATCCGGCGCCCACGTCGCCGACACCGGGAGCACGCCGGCGGCCAGCTCGGCAGCCCCGTCGTCCGGTACTTCGTCCGGCGCATCGTCCGGGTCGGCAGCGGGCGCAGGGACCGCGGCGCAGGCCGCCCTCACCTATGCCGGCAGTGTGGTCCAGACCCGTTTTGGCGCCGTCCAGGTGCAGATTACCGTGAAGGCCGGTGCCGTCACGGACGTCACCGCCCTCCAGTTGACCGACGACGACCGCAAGTCGGTGCAAATCAGCAACCGGGCCGCACCGCTGCTCCGGGCCGCGGTCATCAAGGCCCAGTCCGCCCAGGTGCAGACCATCAGCGGCGCCACCGTCACCAGTGACGCGTATTTGACTTCGCTTCAGGCAGCCCTCGATGCAGCGAACCTCTAAGCCTTCGCCCGCCGAGAGCCCGACGCGGAGCGACACCAACCAGGGCGGCCCTGCCCTGAAAAGCAGGACCTTCCAGTGCATGGGGACCGTCATCAGCCTCGCCCTGCCGGCCGCCCGGGACGGCGGGGAAGTGCTGGAAGATGCCACGGCCGCCGTCGAACGCGTGTTCGCCGGCCTGGACGCGACGTTCAGTCTCTACCGGCCTGATTCCGAGGCGAGCCAGCTGGCCCGCGGCGAGGTTACGCTCCGGGACGCCTCGGCGGCCTTCCGTGCCCGCTTTGCGGACGCCACGGGGTGGCGGCTGCTGACCGACGGGTTCTTCACGCCCGAGCGGCCCGACGGCGTGCTGGACCTGACCGGAATCATCAAGGGTTACGCCATCGACCAGGCGGCCTCCGCCCTGGACTGCGCCGGCATCGAGGACTGGTGCCTGAACGCCGGCGGCGACGTGCTGGTGAGCGGTTCACCCGCGCCTGGAACCGGGTCCCTGTGGCTGGCCGGCATCGTGGATCCGCAGGACCGCCGGTCGCTGCTCTCGGGCTTTTCCCTGGGCGGCACCGGCCGCTTCGCCGCGCTGGCCACGTCCGGGACCGCCGAGCGCGGCAATCACATCTGGCGGGCCGGGGGCGGCCGGGCCGGGGCAGACCGGACCGGAGCCGGCCGGACCGGGCTCGGACCCCTCGATTTCCGCCAGGTGTCGGTGGCCGCCGCGGACATTCTCACCGCGGATGTGCTCGCGACGGCGGTCGTCGCCGGCGGGAGGCGGATGCTGAACTGGGCCACCGACAGCTGGGACGTCGAGGTGCTCGCCGTCCTCGGCGGCGGGGAACTGCTCGCGACGCCGGGGTTCCGCGCCTAGAGGTGCGTGAGCCGGGGGTAGCGCGGCGTCAGTCCGTCGCCGGAGGACTTCCCGGTGACGCGGCGGACCACCCACGGCCCGGCGAATTCGCGGACCCAGCGGGCGTTGGCGCGGATGGCCTCGGTCCGGCTGAGTTCCGGCACCGGGGTCATGGGCGGGACATCGATGGAATGGTCGTGCTCCAGGACGCTGAGGACGCGCTTGGCCATGTTCGCGTGGCCCGCGGCGGACATGTGCATCCGGTCGGTCGCCCACATTCCCCAGTCGTAGTATTCGCTGAAGCGCCAGTAGTCCACCAGGAGGGCGCCGTGGTCCCCGGCAATGCCGCGGACCAGTTCGTTGTAGATCGCGGTCCGGCCGCGCGTCGTGCTGAAGATCTTCGAGCCGCGGGAGTCGAAACCGGTGAACATCACCACAGTCGCGCCGGTGGCCGTGAGTTTGCGGATGCCGGCGTCGTAGTCCACCAGCAGATCATCGATGTCCACCTTGGGCCGGAGGATGTCGTTGGCCCCGGCGTAGATGCTCACGAGGGTCGGTTTGAGGGCGACGGCGGCGTCGACCTGTTCGGCCATGATCTGGCGCAGCTTCCGGCCGCGGATGGCGAGATTGGCGTACCCGAAGCCGGGGTCGGCGGCGCCCAGCTGCTCCGCCACCCGGTCCGCCCAGCCCCGGACGCCGTTGGGACGGGCGGGGTCGTCGTCGCCGACGCCTTCCGTGAAGGAGTCGCCAAGGGCTACATAGCGGGAGGTGAAATCCATGGATCCAGTCTGCCAGCAGTTGCTCCAAGCAAACAAAGCGGGCCGCAAACAGGCGGGCCCCGCAGAGCCGCTATTCGCGGATCCGGACCGCCGTTTCGCGCAGGTACTGCTCGACACGGGTGTAGGCGTCGCGGGTCAGTGCCTTCCAGAGGGCGATGGCCAGGCGCGGGTCGGCGGCTTCCAGCTCGGAAATTGCCTCCGCGCTGAGCACCATGACCTCCACCGGGCCCACCGCCCGGACGGTGGTTTCCTGCCGGTTTCCGCTGCCCAGCGCCAGTTCGCCAAAGGTCATGCCGGCGCTGAGCGTATTCAGCTTCACGCGGTCCGCGGTGGGCCCCGGGGACGTGCTGCTGACCCGTCCGGAGGTGATGAAGTAGACCCCGCCGAACCGCAGCCCGACGCGCCGGATGACGTCGCCGTCGTCGTAGGACTTCGGGGTCATCAGCGCTTCCAGCGCCGCGGCGTCTGCCTCCTCCAGCGGCGCGAGCGCCGGTGACGCGGTGACCGGCACGTGGTCCGGGAGCAGCAGGTGGTCCCCGTGGCGCTCCAGCAGGCGGTTTTCACAGTATTCGACGGCGGCGCTCCGGGATTCGAAGGACGGCACCTGGCGCTGCGCTGACAGCCCCAGGGCCTCCGTGACGGCACCGTCCGCCTCAATCAGCACCATTTCCCGGCCGGCGTCGGCCATCCCCTGCCTGGCCTTGGCCAGCATGCGCACGGCAACCTCGCTGACCTGGTCGGTGCGGCGCACGTCCAGGACCACCAGCTCGACGTCGTCCGCCAGGCTGCTGAGCTCCCGCACCATGGACTCGGTTCCGGCGAAGAGGAGGTCGCCGTTGACTTCGATCACCCGCGCCCGGTGGCCGTGGGCACGCAGGACGTCGGCGGCCTCGTCGTTCCGGCGGATGCCCGAGGGCGTCTCGGTCACGTCGTACGCGGCGAGGATGGCCGACCGGCCCGTCCGGGCCGCGCGGACGAAGTGGAGCTCCATGTCCTGGGAGAGGCGCTGTGCCGTTGCCAGGCCGCGGACACTGCTGCCGTGCTCATCCAGCGGCGGCGAGTAGACGGCCAGGCCCACCTGGCCGGGCAGCACGGCGATGATTCCGCCTGCCACCCCGCTCTTTCCCGGCATCCCCACGCTGCTGATCCAGGCCCCGGCGTCGTCGTACATACCGGAAGTCATCATGACGGACAGCACGCGTTCCACCGGGCCGATCTCCAGCACCTGCTTGCCGCTGAGCGGATTCCGGCCGCCATTGGCCAGGGTGGCGGCCATGATCGAGAGGTCGAAGCAGTTCACCAGGACCGAGCACTGGCGGAAATAGTCCTCCAGGACCGGCGTCGGATCGTCCTCAATGATGTTGAAGGACCGCAGCAGGTACGCGAGTGCCGTGTTGCGGTGCCCGTGCTTGAGTTCGGATTCGAAGACCTTCTCACTGACTGAGAGCGGACGGCCGGCGAACGCGGAGTAGGTGCTGAGGATCCGCTTGAACCCGGACTGCCCGCCGGATCCCCGGATCAGCGAGGTGGCGGTGAGGGCGCCGGCGTTGATCATCGCGTTGGCCGGCCGGTCCCTTCGGCCAGGGAGATCTCGTTGAAAGAGTCCCCGGACGGTTCGACGTCCACTTTGGCGTCCACGGCCTCGGCGCCGAGGTCCTCCAGGGCCAGCCCGTAGGTGAAGGGCTTGGAGATGGACTGGATGGTGAATTCCTCGCGGGTGTCACCGATCTCGTACACCTTGCCGTCCACGGTGGCCAGGGCGATGCCGAAGTTGTCCGGGTCCACGTTGGCCATGGCCGGAATGGTGCTGTAGGGCTTGCCGTCCTTGAGCTCGGCGATCTCGGCGTGGATCTGGCGCAGGTAGCTGTCGATCGGCGATTCCATAGTGCCAACACTAGGCGACCGCGGGTCGCGGCAGGCCTCACGGCGGCCCTAGGCCTGCTTGCTCTCCCGCAGGATCCAGTGGTCCTTGTCCAGGCGGCCCACGATCTTCTCGCCGATCCGGGCGAGGTCAGCGACGTCCTTCTCGCTCAGGGCGTCCAGGAACAGCGATCGGACCGCCTCGACGTGGCCTGGGGCGAGCTCCTCGATAGTCGCCATTCCCGCGTCGGTGAGGTGCGCCGTCGTGACCCGGGCATCGCCGGGGTGCGGACGGCGCTCCACCCAGCCGCGGTTCTGCAGTTTGGTGACCACATGGGACAGCCGGGACAGGGACGCGCTGGTGCGCGCGGCCAGTTCGCTCATGGGCAGGAAGCGGCCATCGGCCTCGGAGAGCATTGCGAGGACGTTGTAGTCGAAAAGAGAGAGCTTGCGCGCATGGTGCAGCTGCGTGTCCAGTGCGGCCGGAAGCAGGGTGTTGATGCTCACTTGGGCCAGCCAGGCCCGGCGTTCGTCGGCGTTCAGCCAGCGCGGTTCAGTCATGGGTACAGTCTAGGAGCATTGAAGCTTGACGGTTCAACTTCGCGGGATTCCGTGACCGGGAGAATCCTGCCCGGGCGCCGCGGACAGGCGCTAGGCTGACCCTATGTATGTAGTCTCCCTGACCTATAAGGTCCCCGAAGAGATCGTTGACTTCCATCTACCGGCGCACGTCACGTGGCTGCAGGACGCCTTCGACCAGGGCATCTTTATGGTCGCGGGGCGGAAGATCCCGCGCACGGGAGCCCTGCTGCTCTCCAACGCGGACCGCGACGCCCTGGACGCCTCGCTGGCAAGGGACCCCTTCTACATCAACGGAGTGGCCGAGTTCGACGTCGAGGAGTTCCACGCGAGCCGGGTGGCGCCGGGCTACGAAAACCTGCTGGACAGCTGACGCAGGCGGGCACCGCGTGGAGGAGCCCCCGAAGAGGAGTAGGGGTCAGCCCGCGGGGACCTTGGCGGTGAGTTTCTTCAGTCCCGCCTTCGGCGGAACCCTGACCGGCGCCGGCCAGCGGGGGCTGAGCTCGTCCCCGAGCGTGACGCCCCGGAGCTTGCGCGCAAAGAGCGGCAGCACCCAGTCGCTGACCCAGCGCCGCTGTCCGCGCCCCCGGTCGCGGAGGCCGAGTTTCGCCGCGGGCGCCCATTCCTTGGGCTTGACCTTGTGTACAACCCCGAGCTGGTCCAGGACCTGGCCGGCGAGATACTTGTGGCCGGCTTTGGACATGTGCAGACGGTCCGAGTCCCACATCCGCGGATCGTAGAACGCGTCGAAGCACCAGTAATCCACCAGTACCGCCTCGTACCTCGCCGCCACCTCGCGGACCCGCTGGTTGTAGAGGGCGTTCCGCCTCTTGAGGGGTTCCAGCAGCGCCGAGACCCTGACGTCGAAACCGGTGAACAGCACCACGGTGGCCCCGTTGGCGGCAAGCCTGGCGACGAGGTATTCATAGTCCTTCATCAACGCGCGGATGTCGGTCCCGAGATCCAGGATGTCGTTCCCGCCCGCGTACAGGGTGATCAGGGTCGGTTCCATGGCCAGCGCGGGTTCGAGCTGCTCCGCGATGATCTGCCGCAGCCTCTTGCTGCGGATGGCAAGGTTGGCGTACTCCCATCCCGGGTCGGCCCTGGCCAGCTGCTCCGCCACCCGGTCCGCCCAGCCGCGGACCCCGTTGGGCAGCCGGGAGTTGTAGTCCCCCACCCCTTCGGTGAAGGAATCCCCCAGTGCAACATAAACCCGCCGCCCGTCAGCGCCCGGGGACAGAAGCTTCTCGGCCATACCGCCCACGCTAGCCAACCCGGACGACGTCGGGGTGAACAAGAGGGGCACAGCAGTGCGGCAGCGTCGGAACTATAGGCGCGAAAGCTGCGGGAGCGTCGCCTAGAGCTCGGCCTTCCCCTGCCGCCAGTACCCCATAAACGCTACCTGTTTCCGGTCGATCCCGACATCCCGCACCAGGTACCGGCGCATCTCCTTGACGACTCCCGCTTCTCCGGCAATCCAGGCGTAGAACGGCATGGCCCCCGCGGGCTTGTCCGGATTCCGGCTGGCGCTGATCGCCGCGGCATCCATCCGGGCGGGCGTCTCCCAGAGAATGTCGTGGTCCACGTTGACGTCCTCGGGCTCGGGGCCAGCCGCAGGCTCAACGGAGGGCCGGAGCCCGACCCAGCCCGGGAGGGTCACGGCGGCCCGGACCGCTTCCTGCAACAATTCGCCGTGCGGACGTGACCGGCCGATCGCCGCTCCGCGCGCGAGCCAGGTGATCTCGACGTCGGCGGCTGTCGTGATGCCCTGGAAGTCGCCGGCCTCGGGCACCTCCAGGATGGCATGCCCGCTGAAGTACGGCGGGAGGCTCTCAAGAATGGCGCTGATGGCAGGGACAGCCGTCTCATCTCCGGCCAGCAGGACCCGCTGGGCCATCCCCGGACGCCATTCGATCCCCGAGTAGGTTTCGGCGGTGACGCAGTGCGCGGCCCGGTTGTTGGGTCCGATCAGGGTCAGGGTGTCCCCCGGTTTGGCGTTGCGGGCCCAGTTGGCGGCCGGTCCGCCGTGGCCGGCGTCGTCGAAGTGCATCACGAAGTCGACGTCGAGTTCCGGGTAGACGGCGTCGAGGCGTTCCTGCCGCACGGTGTAGGTGCGCATGGACCCGCGGGTTTCAGGATCCATGGCCAGCCACTCGCGGTACCAGCCGGCCTGCTCCGTCCGGAATTCCGGCAGCGGCAGCGCGTTGCCGTCGGGCGCCAGCGAGGGGATCATGAGTTTGATGCGCAGGTCCAGGGTGCTGCCGTGGACACCGAAGTTCCGCAACGAATAGCCGCCCAGGGTGACCCGCCGGAAGTTCGGTCCTAGCTCCTGGACCGCCGTGACCTGGACGTCGAAGGCCTGGGTCATGGGCTCGGTGGCGGGTGCGGTTTTGAGGGCCGACCGGGTGCGGGCCGGGGTGGGGTTCGTGGCAGTCATGGGACCAGCTCCAGGTTTGTGGTTTGCGGGACGGCGGCATGGTGGCGGCCCACCGGGATGATCAGGGGTGCGCCGGACACCGGGTCCGGGAGCACCCGCGATTCAAGGCCGAACACCTCGCGGACGAGTTCCTCGGTGACCACCGCCCGGGCGGTGCCTTCGGCGACAATCTGTCCGTTCTTCATCGCGATGATGTGGTCGGCGTACCGGGCTGCGAGGTTGAGGTCGTGCAGCACGATTGCCACGGTGGTGCCGCGCTGCCGGTTCAGGTCCGTGATGAGGTCCAGGACCTCCACCTGGTGGGTGAGGTCCAGGTAGGTGGTGGGCTCATCCAGCAGCAGCACCTCGGTTTCCTGCGCCAAGGCCATCGCGATCCACACCCGCTGCCGCTGCCCGCCGGAGAGTTCGTCCACGTTCCGCCCGGCCAGGTCCAGTGTTTCGGTGGCGGCCATCGCCTGCTGCACGGCACGCTCGTCGTCCGGGGAGCCGCCCGCGGACCGGAAGAAACCCTGGTGCGGGTAGCGGCCGCGGCCCACGAGGTCCCGGACGGTGATGCCGTCCGGGGCCGTGGGATGCTGCGGCAGGAGGCCCAGGGTGCGGGCCACCTCGCGGGCGGGGCGGCGGTGGATGTCCCGCCCGTCGAGGGTGACCGTGCCGGCGGCAGGCTTGAGCAGCCGGGCGAGGCCCCGGAGCAGGGTGGACTTTCCGCAGGCGTTGGCGCCGACGATCATGGTCACCTTGCCTTCGGGGATCTCCGCGCTGAGCCCCTCGATCACGGTCCGCTGGTCGTATTTCAGCTTCAACCCGGAGGTCTGAAGGGTTGCCATCTCAGGCGTCCTTTCGGTTGGAGGTGACGAGCAGCCAGAGCAGGAAGGGGGCGCCGAGGGCCCCGGTGACCACCCCGACCGGCAGGACGGTGCCGGCCAGCAGGAGCGGCGCGATGTTGGCGGCAAAGTAATCGGCGCTCAGCACGATCAGCACACCGGCCAGGGCCGACGCCGGCAGGCTCGCCCTGCGGACGAACCGGCGCGCGATCGGCCCGGCGAGGAACGCGACGAACGCCACGGGCCCGGCGGCCGCCGTCGCCGCGGCGGCAAGGCCGACGGCGGTGACCACGATGCCCAGCCGGGCCGCCCCGACCCGGACGCCGAGGCCCGCTGCGGTGTCGTCGCCGAGTTCGAGGATGCGCAGCGGGCCGCCGAGGACCGCGACGGCGGGCACCAGCACGAGCAGGGCGAGGCCGAGGACCCCGGCCCGGTCCCAGTTTGCGGAGTTGAGCGAGCCGTTGAGCCAGATCAGGACCTCGGCGGCGGTCCGGATGTCCGCCCGGGTCATCAGGAAGCTGACCACGGCGTGGAGGGCGGCGGCGATCCCCACTCCGGCCAGGATCAGCCGGCTGCCGGCGGCGTCGCCCCGCTGTCCGCCCGAGCCGAGGGATCCGCTGCGGGAGATGCCGTAGATCAGGGCGGCCACGGCCAGGGCGCCGGCGAAGGCGGCGCCCGACACCACGGCACCGGACGCGCCGAAGACGACAATCGCGGTCACCGCCGCGGCGCTGGCACCGTAGCTGATGCCGATCACGTCCGGACTGGCCAGGGGATTGCGGAGCATGGTCTGGAACAGCGCGCCGGACAGCCCGAACGCGGCCCCGATCAGCGTCCCCACGACGGCGCGTGGCAGCTTGTGCTCCATCACGATGAAGCTCGCGCCCGGGATCTTCTCGCCGCCGGTCAGGTGCGCGGCCAGGATCCTGAAGAAGTCGGGGATGGTGACGGTGTAGCTGCCCAGGAGCACGCTGGCCGCGAAGAGGGCCACGACGGCCAGGGCCAGGATGCCCGTGCGGTTGAGCCCGGCCCCGCGAGGTGCGAGAAAACGCCGATGTTTGGGCGGAACATGGGCGCCAAGTGTCACCTCGGCGGGGGATGCCCGGGCCGGGGGTGTCACGTCAGGGGCGGGCTGGGTCGGCGGGGCGGGCTGGATCTGCGCCGCGGGCTGGGTCGGCGGGGCGGGCTGGGTCTGCGGGGCGGTTGTCATAGCCCGGCCCCCTTGCTGCGCCGTACCAGCCAGACGAACACCGGGGCACCCACCAGGGCGGTCATGATCCCGGCGGGGACCTCACCCGGGAGCAGGATCACGCGGCCGATCACGTCGGCGGTCAACAGCAGGGCCGGGGCCAGGACCAGCGAAAAGGGCAGGATCCAGCGGTAGTCGGGGCCGGTGAGGAAGCGGACGGCGTGCGGAATGATGAGGCCCACGAAGCCGATCGGGCCGGCCAGCGCCGTGGCCGACCCGCAGAGCAGGACGATTCCGAGGGCGGTGATGCCGCGGGCCAGCCCGACGCGCTGGCCCAGGCCCCGGGCGATGTCGTCGCCGAGGGCGAGGTTGTTGAGGATCCGGCCGGTGGCGAGCACTATCACGGCCCCCAGCAGCAGGAACGGCAGGCCCGGGAGGATCACGGACCAGTCTCGGCCGGCGATCCCGCCGACCTGCCAGAACCTGAAGCGGTCCAGGGTGTCCCGGCTGGAGACCAGGATGACGTTCATGAGCGAAAAGAGACCGGCGCTCAGGGCGGCGCCGGCGAGGGCGAGCTTCACCGGCGTCGCGCCGTCCCGGCCGAGTGAGGCGATCAGGTAGACCACGACGGCGGCGGCCGCGGCGCCGACGAACGCGAACCAGATGTACCCGGTCAGCGAGGACACGCCGAAGATGTAGATTCCGGTGACGACGGCCAGCGCGGCCCCGGCGTTGATGCCGATAATGCCCGGGTCGGCGAGGGGATTGCGGGCAACGCCCTGCATGGCGGCGCCCGCGAGCCCGAGGGCGGCCCCGGCCAGCAGGCCCAGGACGGTGCGCGGAATGCGGGCATGGACGACGGCGTGGTCGCCGTCGGCCGGATCGAACCGGGTCAGCGCCTGCCAGACGGTGTCCAGGGCCAGGCCGCGGGCCCCGATGGCGAACGACGCCAGGGTCACGAGCGCCAGGACGACGACGGCGGCCAGCAGCCAGAGCGCGCGCGGGCCCCGGGCGGGGACTGTAACACCCGTGGGCGTCTCCGGGGCGGGCCGGGCGGCTGCGGACACCGCCGTCGTCGTAAGGGAGCTCATGGGAATGTGCCTACTTCACCGCGGCAGTGACTTTGTCCGCTGCGCTGGCCAGCTGCGGCAGGAACGTGTCCAGCGACCACGGCAGGCTCAGCGGCGACGAAGCCGAGATGGACAGCGTCAGGGTGTTGTCCGAGTCGGCAACAAGGGTGCCGTTCTTGATGGCCGGGATCTGGCCGAGCAGCGGGTCTGCCTTGATGGAATCGGTAGTGGCTGCGTCCGGAACCCAAGTGACGAAGATGTCGGATTCGAGTTCGTTGGCCTTCTCGGCGGACCACGGGATGAAGAACTCCTTGGAGCCCTGGGAGTTATCCTCCACCACCGGGGCCAGCTTCATGCCGATCTCGCTGAGGAAGCGGGGGCGGTTGTCGTTGGCGGTGTAGACGTTGACTCCGTCAGCCGAAGCGGGCTCCAGGTTGCCGTAGATGAAGCTCTTGCCGGCGATCTGCGGGTACTCGGAGACCTTTTCCTTGATGGTGGCCTCAGTGTCGGCGACCAGCTTGGTGGCCTCGGCGTCCTTGCCGAGGGCCTTGCCGATGATGGCGGTGGAATCCTGCCAGGAGGTTCCGTAGGCGATCTCCGGGTGGGCCACCACGGGGGCGATTTCGCTGAGCTTCTTGTAGTCCTCCTCCGTGAGGCCGGAGTAGGCACCGAGGATGACGTCCGGGTTGAGCTTGGCGATCTCGGTGAAGTTGACGCCGTCGGCCTCGGAGTACTGGACCGGGGCCTTGTCCGAACCGAAGCTGGCGCCGAGCTTTTCGAGTGTGGCATCTTTCCACGGCGTGGATCCCTGGTCGTTGCCGCCCCATTCGTTCTTCGGGACACCCACGGGAACCACACCCAGGGCAAGCGCCACATCGTCGTTGACCCAGGACACGGTGACGACGCGGGTCGGCTGTTCCTTGATGATGGTCTCGCCAAACACGTGCTTGATGGTCACCGGGAACGCTGAGCTGGCCGACTGGCTGGGGGCGTCCGCCGCCGTCGGGCTGGCCGGGCCGGTGGAGCAGGCCGTCAGGGAGAGCGCAACGGCGGCGAGGGCAGCAGTCGCCTGGCCGGTGGCGCGGAGGAAGCGGCGTCTGGGCACGGTGCGGCCCGGGGTAGGGAGAGGCATGGGATTCCTTAGGTCAATGATGCGAGCCTAAGTAAGGCTAGCCTATCCTTTGGGAAATTACGCAAACCTTTCGTAACCTAATAGGCGGTGGGAGGGTTTCAGCGGTAGGAGATGCTCAAGAGCAGCCTCTTGAGGGATTGCCCTTCCTCGCCCGTAAGCCAGGACTGGGCCGCCGCGTCACTCGCGAAGGGCTTGTCGATGAATTTCACCTCGGCGACCAGGACCCCCTCGCCGACGCGGATGATCCCGTCGAGCGCGGACCCGCCCCCCGGCTGCGGCGCCCCGGCAGTAAGGTGCATCCGGTATGTCGGCTTGTCATCCATCCGGTCCACATAGAAGGAATAGTGGGCGCCAGGAGTGGGCTGCTGCGCCAGGCCCGGTACGGGTTCGGACTCGAACACGGTCCGTGCCACCTGGTATCCCACTCCGTCGGCGAACCTCCCGGAGTAGACAGTGGCCTGCGCTGTGCCGCTGGCGTCGAAGACGGTTGCGGTGCCCGACGTCGCCGGCGTCTGCTCTCCGGTGAAGAGTTCCACCCGCCAATCCGCGGGGTACTCAAAGGACACTCGGCCGTCCGGAAAGGTGTAGGTTTTTGCCGCGGCGTGCGCGGGAGCGGACGACGATGGTTCCACGCCGGCAGCCGTTGCCGGGCCGGATGCCCCCAGGGTCGGGGTGGCGCTCGGCGAACCCGGCGCGGCCGCGTCGGCTGACGGCGGCGAGCCGCCGGAGTCCGATGTCCCGCAACCGCTGAGAGCGAGGACGGCGGCGGCAGTGAGGGCGGCCACGAGGGGTGCACGATGTGCAGGGCGCATGGTTATGCCTTTCATGAGGACGCCCTCAAGCTCGGCAGGGGTGGTGCGGTGTGGTCCGCTGCGGTTCTGGTGTTCCGCAACGGCCCTGGTGGAGCGCGGGGCGAAGGGGTGATGCCGTAAAGATTCGCACTCGCGCACCAATCACTGCCAGAGCCCTCACGATATTTCCACCGATTTGTTATATTTCGGCGGACGTTCAGCCTGTCAGCGGAGGACGATGTCCACCGGATTCGCCTCGGAGCGCCAGGTCCCCTCGGTGCCGGGCCGCGGGCCGATGACGGGAGCGGTGAGCACACCGGAACGGTTGGTGCGCTTGTCCCGCAGGATCTCGGTGACGGAACCAAGGTGCCGGGACAGGTCGATCACGTTCTCGGGTGCGGCCAGGAGCAGCTGGAAACCGAACTCATGGAGGGCCTTGATGCCGGCGCCGGCGAATTCCTCCGAAGCCAGCACGAAGGCCTCGTCCATCATCACGGTGCCGTAGGTGGTGAAGCCCTGCTCGGCGATGCCCAGCTGGTAGCTCAGCGCCGCGGCCATGATGAATGCCGTGAAGCGCTGCCGCTCGCCGCCGGACATCGAGCCGGTGTCCGCGTGCATAAAGACCTCGGTTTTCTTCCGCCCGCCCTTCGCCGCCCGCGAAGCCTGGACCTCGCGGTGCTCCTTGCACTGGATGAAGAGGTGCCCGCGGACGTCCAGCACTTCGGCACGCCAGCGCCGGTCCTCGGGGGTCTGCGAGCCGAGCCGCTTGACGAGCGTTTCGAGCGACTTGTAGCGGTTGCCGAGCTCGACGTCGTCGTCCGCTTCCGCGCCGGAAGCACCGGACGCCGGAGCGGCCGCCTTTCCGGGCCGGGTGTGCCGGACCTTCAGCGCGTTCTGGATCGCATCCTTGAACTGCTTGGCGGTGGCGGGCAGGGTCTGCTTGATGTCGAGTTCCAGGAAGCTGCCCTCGTGGAAGTTCACTTCGGAGAGGATCCCGTTGAGCGGCAGGATGCGGCTGCTGATCGAGCGGCGCTCCTCGTCCAGCAGGTGCAGCAGGGTGCTGAAGGATTCGTGCGTGCGCTGGTTGAAGAACTGCCGGAATTCGGCCTCCTGCGCCGGCAGGCCGTCGCTGACAATGGCGTGGTAGCGGGCTTCGAACTCCCCCGCGGCGCCGATCGAGGTGCCGTGGTCCGCGGAAATCGCCGTTCCCCACTCGCGGACGAAGCCCTCGAAGATGCGCGTGAGCCGCTCCGAGGTTGCCTGCCCGCGGGATTCGGCCGCGTGCAGCTCGGCGAGGAGCCGGGTCCGGACCTGGTTGGCGAGGTTGTCCAGCTCGTGCATTTCCAGAACGTCGCCGAAGTCCGCGAAGTACGGTTCCAGTGCCGTGACGGTGGCGTCCGACGGCGGCGCCTGCGCCAGGCGGTCCCGCGCGGCGTCCAGCAGCGAATCGGCGGAGGACAGCTGCGTGTCAACTGCCTTGTATTCGCTTTGCAGCACGGCCGCGGCCTCGGTGCTGGACTGGTGCTTGTGCCGGGCCGCCTCGATGTTGGCCCGCAGCGGTTCCAGATCCGCCTGCGCGGCGAGGGCGTCCTTGAGGCGCTGCTCGATCCGGGCGAGTTCGTCCGCTGCCACGGCGGCCGAGACCTGTTCCCAGGGCCGGTGGTCGTCGGCAACGCGGCGCAGGGCCTCAAGCTGCCGGCTCATTCCCTGGTGCGACTCTTCCCGGCTCTGTGCGAGCTCGGCGGCCTTGGCGAGTTCCTGCTGCAGGTCCTCGACCTGCGCTGCCACCAGCTCCAGTTTGGCGGCGTTGTCGAAGCCGAGGACGTAGTCCTGCCGTCCGGTGAAGCGGTCATCCTTTTCCACGGTGTGGCGGTTGCGCTTGACCACACCGCCCAGGCTCAGGCCCTTGTCCAGCCGGGCCAGCTCGTCCGGGTCTTCAACGCAGGGGTAGGCGAAGTCGAGGGCAATCCGTTCCCGGATCCACTCGCCCGCATCCGCGGACGGTCCCATGGTGAGGATGTCCAGCTTGGTGAGCAGATCGCCGTCGGCCGCGTCCTGCACGGCCAACGCCCCGCCGGCGAGCGGCTTCGAGACGTCCACCGCGCGCAGCGCTCCGCGGACGGAATGGTCGTTGAGGTAGCGGGTCACGGCGCCGAAGTGCTCGCCGGGGACCAGCAGCGTGGTGGCGAGGCTGCGCAGCGCGCGCTCGGCCGCCGGCCGCCACCGTTCCTGGCCCTCCGCAAGGTCGATCAGCTCGCCGCCGAACGGCATCTGCTCCTCGGGCACGCCGGTGGCCGCCGCGATGGCGCTGCGGTTTTCAATGCTCGACGGCGGCAGCAGGGACTTGCGCGTCCTGAGCGACCCCAGTTCCTGCTGGGCCGCGGCGAGCTCGCGCTTCCTGGTCGCGTGGCCGTCGAACGCCTCGAAGCGCAGCTCCCTGAGCGCCTCCGAATCGTCTTTCAGCTCGGCCGAGCGGGCGGCCGCATGCTCGTGGGCCTGCTCCCAGCCGGCCGCGGACCACTGAAGTTCCAGGCCGGCGTCGGAGAGCGCCTTCCGGGCCGATTCCTCGACCTGCTGGCGGAGCTTGAGCCCCACCCGGGCGTTCTCCAGCGCCTGCTCGATCGCGGAGATCGCGTTGCCGCCCTGGTTGTTGTAGTCCGCCTCGAGCTGCCGCAGTTCCTTGGCCAGGCCGTCCCGGATGCCGCGCTCGGCGCCGAGTTCCTTGGCCTTCGCCTGGGCCAGGTCCTTGAACCGGGCGAGGGTTTTCTCGTGGACCGTGACGGCCAGCTGCTGCCGGTAGGCCTCGAATTCCTCGCCGGCCAGCTCCCGCAGGCGGTTCGCGTCCAGCAGCGACTGGGCATACTCCTTGTTCAGCCCGGGGACCGGGGCCAGCTGGTCGCGCTGCTGCCGGACGTCCTCGAGGCGCTGCCGGATCGACATCAGGTTGCTGAATTCCTCGACGACGTCATCGGCCGCCGTCAGCGTGGCGGGCGCGTCCAGGACCTGGTCCCGGAAGAAGTTGTTGACGCTGCCGCCGAGGCCCTTGCCGGCCTGGATGACCCGCAGCAGCGGCAGGGCCTGGTCCGAATTGATCCCGAGCAGGCGCCGGAAGCGTTCCGCGAAGGCCTTGTGCACGTCGAAGATCTGGGCGTCCGGGAAGAGCACGTCCAGCGCCGACTTGGTGAAGCGCTTCTCCGCGATGCCCTCAATTGCCGCGAGGTCCAGCGGCTTGTTGTCGATCAGGTAGTACCGGCCGACGCTGGACTCCGTGCCGTTCTTGGGCAGGTCGAACAGCGCCGACACGGTCACCCGGGTGCCGGCGGCGTTGTCGAAGGTCAGCGCGACCGCGGACCAGGTGGCGCCGGGACGCTGGAACGCACTCGCCGAGCCTTCGCCGACGGCCTTGTCCCCGACCTTGCCGCGCATGTACGTGAAGGTGGTCCGCTTGTCCTCGACTGCGCCGCCCGCACGCTGGGCCGCGGCCTCGTTGGAGCGCGGCCTGGCGTCGAAGACCCGGAGCATCGCGTCGAACAACGTGGACTTGCCGACGCCCGAATTGCCGGTCAGCAGGGTGCCGTTGCGGTCCACGTGCATTGTGTGGGCGCCGTGGAAGGTGCCCCAGTTGACGACCTGGACTAAGGCGAGGCGCATCTGGCCGGGGTTCGTGAGCTCGCCCATCGGGAGCATGGTGGCGATGCTCATTTGGCAGACCCGTTCGTGTCCGTGGCCGGGTTTGACGACGACGGCGATGCCGCCCCCGCCCCTTCGCCGGACGGCTCCGCTGCAAGCAGCGAGCCGTCCGGCTCCGACAGGCCCGATGCCACTCCCTGGGCGGCATCGCCGTCGTCGTCTTCGCTGTTCAGGTCACCTTGGGCGGCATCGCCGTCGTCGCCTTCGCTGTCATCGTCATCCGAGCTACCGGACTTGTTCCCGTCGAATTCCAGCAGGGGTTCGGTGCCGGACTGGTCGGTGCTGGCGGCTACCAGGGCGTCGATTTGGGCGGGGATGTCGCCGATGTTTTCGAAGGGGAGGGCCAGGGGGAGGGCGTTGGAGATGGTGTAGACGTCGTCGAGGCCGGTGGCGAGGAGGAGCTGGCGGGCCAGGAGCTTGGTGATGGCACGGTTGACGACGTCGGAATCGCGGAGGGCGTCCTGCTGGCCGGACGGCTGGTAGTGGGCCACGAGTTCGGCGATTTCCTCGCGCGTGATCGTGGGGTCGGTCTGTGCCGTGACGTGGCGGTCCAGAAGCAGGCGTAGGCGGAGCAGCACGATGGTTTCAACCCGGCTCAGGGCCCGCTGCTGACGCAGGATGCTGGAGCGGGTGCTGCCGCCGATGGCCTCGGGGTCCACCGGGCGCAGGACGGCCACCTTGCGTTCGTGGTCCAGCTGGAGGGTCAGGAAGAGTTCGGACAGGCGGCTGCGCAGGATCAGCTGGTTGTCCAGGAGCGTGGTCCAGAGCTTTTCGTCCCGGCCGCCGTCGATGTACGGACCCTTAAGGAGCTTCACGAGGGCCTGGCGGACCTTCATCGGGAGCACGCCGGTGTCCCCCGGGAAGAGCGCGGCGCCGTCGACGAACGTATCCCGCGGAGTGACCGTGAAAGGGGCGGCGTGGACATGCTGGGCGGGCTCCGCAGCCGCGGGGGCACCCTCGGCTGCCTCGGCCGTGTCTTCTACTGCCGCGTGGGAAAGTTCAGTCATCTTCAGTCCTTCTTGAGCGTGACGACCGGCAGGTACGCGGTGCGCGTGGAGCCGTCGATCTGTTCGAAGTCGAGGGTGTCCCACGTCTCGCGGTCAAAGCCGGCACCCTCGTGCAGGGCGTGGGAGAGCAGGGCGCGGATCGAGTTGATGTGGCGTTCGCCGGGCGGGAGCTGCTCCCAGGCCTCGGCCAGGGTGGAGGCGCCGGCGAACGCGGCGCGGATCGCCGCGGGGCTGGCCTTGCCGGTCCGCGGCGAGCGCACGCGGTCCGAGTCGCTGAAGGCGATCGGGTCGGCCAGCTTGGGCGGGGCCGCGAACTCGTCCGGATCGAACAGCTTGACCATGGACAGGGACTCGAAGCCGGCGTTGAACAGCACCGGGCCGCGGACCAGTCCGGGGCGTTCGCGCTCGTACGGCAGCGACCGGATGGCCTGCTCGGCCTCCCGGAGGACCTTGCGGAGCCGGACCGACTGGCGGAAGTCGTCGCTCTGGACGTAGGTGTTCAGGCTTTCGCTGAGCTTGCCGTAGATCCGCTGGATCTGGCTGTGCTGGGTCCGCAGTTCCGCGACCAGGTTCTTCAGGGTCTCCCGTTCCTCATGGCTGAGGTCATCGGCGAACTGCCTGCTGAGCACCTCGCCGATCGCGGAACGGAACCGCAGCTGCTGTTGCGGATCCTCCAGGAACGCCGTGAAGGAACGGAACGTCCGGCCCTCGGGGCTCTGCCGGAGCCGCTTGTCCGCCTCCAGCACCTGGGCCATCGTGGCGCCCTTGCTGAGGGACTCCTCGATGATCTGGTTGCGGAGCTCGCCCACCAGTTCCTCGATCCGGTCACGCATCTTCTTGTAGTCCGCGGGCAGGCTCCCGGCGAGGTCCAGGATGTTCCCGGCGGCCTCCACGGCCTCCTCGTCGTCGAGCAGCCCGTCGAAGTCCCCCGAGCTGATGTCCTCGATCAGCTGGCGCCGTTCACCGATCTCTTCCGCCAGGGACTCCAGCCGGGCGCTCTGGTCCGGGTTCGTCTCATTGGCGAGCTTCTCGACGTCGCCCAGCAGCGTCCCGAGCCGCGACCCGTTGAGCGTGGAGCGTTCGCTGGAGAGGCTGTCCAGGAAAGCGATGACACGGGCGGCCGGTTCGGTGACCTCGTACACGATCTGCCCGGACTGGTTCCGGCGGGTCAGGAAGTTCTTGCGGGTCCACTCATCGCCGAACGTTTTCCCGTTCGCGGCGCCCCCCAGGCCCGGGTCCTGGCGGCGGAGCTGTTCAAGGAAGGCGTCGACGTCGGCGTGGAACTGTTCCAGCGGAAGCTGCGGCCGGGTGCGGGTGAAGGACGCCTGCAGCACGGCGATGACCCACGGCGCCGAGCGGGTCAGCGCCCAGGCGGGACCCTTGGTGAGAAGTTCGAGGTCCCTCAGCCGGGCGCTGATGGCGTCGGCGGAGGACAGGGCGGAGCGGGACACGCACCCTCCTTACGGCTGCCGTGGGATCTGGATCGGGCAGCGGATCAGGAAAACTGCCAGCTACAAGGTTAACGCAGGCCCCGGCTGTCCTTCCCGGCCGGGCGGAAGCGGGCCGCCGAAACCTCCCCGTGAGGCTACCGCAACCGCCCCGTGACCTACGCCCCGGTAGCATTTCGATCCCGTATCAAGAGTGACGGCACACGCTGTCGGCTCTGGCTAGCGCACGTCCCGCACCCTACGCTCGGGCTACTGATTTCAGCCGAAGCAATGGTGCAGGGGGAAGAATGCAGTTCGACTTAAGCGCAGTGGAAACGGGAACGCTGGTGTTCATGGGAACGCTCGTGTTTGCCCTGGTGATCACCCTCTTTATGATGACGGCGTCGTTCGCGGCCCTCGTGCTCGTGGGCGTCGGGCGGCTTGCCTGGATCATCGCCTCGACGGTGCTGCTGGGCCTGGTCCATGGCATCAACCACCTCTGGGACCGGCTGGTTCATCACGCCTCCACGGTGGAGCTCCCGGGCGACTTCGCCGGTGACTTCGTGGGGGATATCGCGGCGGAGATTATGGGCCAATCGGCCCCTAGTACCGGCACCTACCCGCGGGTAGTATTGCGGGACAGCTGAAGGGTCCTCCACCCACGGCGGATCCAGGGCTCGAGCCGGTGACCCCCGGTTAGAGGAGATGCCCGATGAGCTCCGCCGTTGAGAATCCAGCAACCGACAATCCCGCCGACAGCCCCGCCTCGGATGTCCCGGTCCCGCCCGAGACGATCGGCCCCGACGCCACCGCGGCCGACGCGCGGGCCATCAGCGAAGCCGCCCGCGAGACCAGCTGGGACCGGCCCAGTTTCGCCAAGGGCCTGTACCTGGGCAGCTTTGACCTCAGCCTCATCCACCCCTGGCCGGAAGCGCCGGCGGACGACGTCGAACGCGGGGAAGCATTCATGGCCCGCCTGACCGCTTTCTGCCGCACGATGTCCGGGCGCACCATCGAGCGCGATGCGCTGATCCCGGACGAGTACCTCAAGGGCCTCGCGGACCTCGGGGTCTTCGGCATGAAGATCCCCCGCGACTACGGCGGGCTGGGCCTTTCGCTGGTGTACTACGGACGGGCGCTGGCGCTGCTGGGCTCCGTGCACCCCAGCCTCGGCGCGCTGATCTCCGCGCACCAGTCCATCGGCGTCCCCGAGCCGGTCAAAGTCTTCGGCACCCCCGCGCAGAAGCAGGAATACCTGCCGCGCTGCGCCGCCGGCGCCATCACCGCGTTCCTGCTGACCGAGCCCGACGTCGGCAGCGACCCCGCCCGGATGGGCAGCACCGCCGTCCCCTCGGACGACGGCGAGTCCTACGTCCTGGACGGCGTGAAGCTCTGGACCACCAACGGGGTGATCGCCGAACTCGTGGTGGTCATGGCGGTGGTCCCCTCCCGCACCGACGCTGACGGCACGGTCCACAAGGGCGGCATCAGCGCCTTCGTCGTCGAGATGGACTCCCCCGGCATCACGGTGGAAAACCGCAACGCCTTCATGGGCCTGCGCGGCATCGAGAACGGCGTCACCCGCTTCCACCAGGTCCGGGTGCCCGCGGCCAACCGGCTGGGCCGCGAGGGACATGGCCTGAAAATCGCCCTCACCACGCTCAACACCGGCCGGCTCGCGCTTCCGGCGCTCTGCGTCGGATCCGGGCGGTGGAGCCTGAAGATCGCCCGGCAGTGGTCCAATGCCCGCACCCAGTGGGGCCGGCCGGTGGGCAAGCATGAAGCCGTGGGCAAGAAAATCGCCTTCATTGCGGCCAGCGCCTTCGCCCTGGACGCCGTCTTCGAGCTGTCCGCCGAAATGGCCGACGCCGGGCAGAAGGATGTCCGGATCGAGGCGGCACTGGCCAAACTGTGGTCCACCGAGATCAGCTGCCGGATCGCCGACGAGCTGGTGCAGATCCGCGGCGGCCGCGGCTTCGAAACGGCGGACTCGCTGGAGGCCCGCGGCGAGCGCGCCGTGCCGGCCGAGCAGCAGCTCCGCGACCTGCGGATCAACCGGATTTTCGAGGGCTCCTCGGAGATCATGAAACTGCTGATCGCCCGGGAGGCCGTGGACGCGCACCTCGCAGCCGCCGGAGACCTCGCCTCCGAGGACGCTAGCCTGTCCAACAAAGCCCGCGCCGCCGTCGGCGCGTCCGGTTTCTACGCGAAGTGGCTGCCCAAGCTCGTCGCCGGTGCGGGCATGGACCCGCGTTCCTACAGCGACTTCGGCCGGCTCGCGAAGCAGCTGCGCTTCGTCGAGCGGTCCTCCCGGCGGCTGGCCCGGCAGACCTTCTACGGGATGGGACGGTGGCAGGCGAAGCTGGAGCACAAACAGGCATTCCTGGGCCGGATCGTGGACATCGGGGCCGAACTGTTCGCGATGGCCGCCGCCTGCTCCCGGGCGGAAATGCTGCTGCGGACCTCCCCGGAGAAAGGCGCCTCCGCCTATGAACTTGCCGAGGCGTTCTGCGAACAGGCCCGGGTGCGGGTCGATGAATACTTCGACCAGCTCTGGAGGAACACCGACGACGGCGACCATGTGCTCTCCCGCAAGGTCCTGGCCGGCGACTACGAGTGGCTGGAGGCCGGAGTCCTGGACCAGTCCGAAGGCACCGGGCCCTGGATTGCCGACGCCGGCCCCCGCGCGTCGGTGAAGGCGAACCTGCACCGGAAGTACCGCTGACCGGGCGCGCCGGGCACTCCCCCGCCACCCCAAAATAGTAAGCATCCTTGCTACCTTTGACTGCCCGTGATTAGGTGGACCCGAGGCCTGCAACACCGGCCTCCGCCCTGCGGTGCCCGGCCCAAACAATGGGCGCGGGTCATTCATTGAAAGTGAGCAGTCCCCCATGAGCAACCCAACAGGCCCCGAAGATCGCACCTCCCGGCGCGCCCGTGACGAGGATGGGGCTGTGAGCCAGGACGCCCGGATCCACGACGCCCGGCAGGACGCCGCCCGCCCCGACACCGCCGGCACCAACGACACCCGCGTCATCCCGACCGGCGCAGCGACCGAGGCCCCCACACGGAGCCATGCCGCGGTCCGCCCGGAACCGACCCGCAGCCAGCCCGTCACCGCCGTGCGCCATGCCGAGCCCGCCCGTGCCACCCCCGCCGGGGACACCGTGGTCGAAGAGGTGCCCACCCGGGAAACCGTGGTGGCCCGCGAAAGGGAGCAGTTCGGCGGCATCCAGGTCGGATCAGCATTCTTCGGCTGGCTCGCCGCCACCGGCATGGCTGTGCTGCTGACCGCCCTCGTCGCCGCCGCCGGCACCGCCGTCGGCCTCGCCACCAACACGGACGTCAACGCCACGGTCGCCTCCGGCAACGAAACCGTGGGACTCGTCGGCATCATTGTGCTGCTGGTGATCCTGTTCGTGTCCTACTTCGCCGGCGGCTACGTCGCCGGCCGGATGGCCCGCTTCAACGGGGCCAAGCAGGGGTTCATGGTGTGGGTCTGGGCCCTCATCGCCGCGGTCGTCGTCGCCATTCTCGGCGTCGTGGCGGGCCAGCAGTACAACATCCTGGCCCAGCTCAACGCCTTCCCGCGCATCCCGGTCAACGAGGGCGAGCTGACCACCACGAGCATCATCGCGGCAGTTGTGGTGGCCGCGGTGGCCCTGGTCGGCGCCGTCCTCGGCGGCACCGCCGGCATGCATTTCCACCGCAAGGTGGACCGGGCCGGGTTCGCCCCGGTCGACACCGTCGAGGAACGCTAGGCCGGCAGGCAGCCGTCCACGACCTGCCGGGTGCCGGGCGAACGTTGCCCGGCGCCCGGCAGGTTTTTTAAGCGTCGGGTGCGCAGCCCGTTTAGCCGAACTCGACGGCGGCTGCGTCTGTGACAACGTCCACGTAATACCAGCGGCGCTCGACCCGCGCGAAGCGGCTCGTCTCATGGTGGACGCCGCGTTCGCCGCCGCGCCGGAAGTGGGCCTTGAACTCAACCGTCCCTTCGGTGTCCAGCGGGCCGCCGCGGGACGTCGACAGGATGTCCAGCCGCCGCCACTGCAGGTCCGGATCCAGGTCAAGTTCGGCAGGCCGGGTCTCCGGGTGCCAGGTCCGCAGGAGGTAGTCGGCGTCCAGCACTACGAAGGCGCTGTACCGGGAGCGCATCAGTTGTTCAGCCGTCGGGGCCTCAGCCAGGCCGTCGTGGAAGCGCCCGCAGCACTCGCCGTACTGTTCCCCGGACAGGCAGGGGCAGTTGCCACGAAACGGGGCGCGGGCAGGCTGGGTATCGGCGCCCGGAGGGCCGGCGGCTGGGGGCGTCACATGTGTCCTTCCCGGAGGCCGGACGACGCCGGCAGGTCTCCTTCCGACTATAGACGCACGGTCCCTCGGGGCAGACGCGGCGGATCGGATAACAGCTTTGACACGACTCCGCGAAGAGGCCGCAGGGCTGCGTGTCCGAGCGAAAAAGTCCGTATGGTTAAGGGGTGTTGCTCCCCGCCGGTTGTGGCGGGAAGCGTCGCGGGAAGGCCAGCCAGGAGAGGTGAAATGGAAGATCCGACAACCATCGCCCTCAATCTGACCTTCCTCGGGACCCTGGCAGTGGCGCTCGTCATGTTCTTCGGCCTTTTCCTTGTCTTTGTGGCCACGCTGGTGATGGCGGGCCTCGGCCGGCTGGCCGCCGTGACCGTCATGGCGGTGGGACGCGGGCTGTTCCGGACCGCGCGCACCGCCGGAACCGCCCAGCGGGACCGCCCGGTCCGGACCCCGGGGGCCACCCAAGAGGCCCGGCCGCCGAAAGCTGTTCAACCGCCGGCAAAGGCTGCCAGGCCGGCAAACGCCCCGAAGCCGGCCAGGCCGGCGAAACCCGCCAAGCCGGAACCCGCCCTGTCCCCGGACTGGGCTGCCGCCGTCGCGCAGGCCGATGCCCGCGCCGCTGCCCGGGCCAAGGCGGAAGCAGCCCCGGAGGTCAAGGTCTCGGTCCGCGAACTGCCCAGCCCCACGGCTCCGGCGCAGGACGTCGCGGCAGTGGCGCCGCTCGTGGAGTCAGCCACGGACCGGAACGGCCAGCTCGGCACCGTCCCGCCGGCCTTCAAAAAGGCCCCGATGCCCGCCGCGAAGTCGGTGCTGGACACCGGCTCACTGGTCTCCCTTCACGGCCGTCCCCCGCTGCCCCGGAAGCCCCTGAACGAACAATCGTCCAAGCCCCACATCAATCAGGCGCCCGAGCCGCAGGCCCAGGAGCGCAAAGCCGGCTGAGGCCTTACCCGCGGCAGTCAAGTCGGCTAGGTTGAAACCCATGGAATTCAGATACCTCGGGAACAGCGGCTTCAAGATTTCGGAAATTACCTTCGGCAACTGGCTCACGCACGGCTCGCAGGTGGAAAACGAGGTCGCCACCCAGTGCGTGCGGGCAGCGCTTGACGCCGGTATCAGCACCTTCGACACCGCCGACGTATACGCCAACACGGCCGCGGAGACCGTGCTGGGCAAGGCCCTCCAGGACGAACGGCGTGAGTCGCTGGAAATCTTCACCAAAGTCTTCGGCCCCACGGGCCCCAAGGGCCACAACGATCTTGGCCTGTCCCGCAAGCACATCCTGGAGGCCATCAACGGCTCCCTCACCCGGCTGCAGACGGACTACGTGGACCTCTACCAGGCCCACCGCTACGACTACGAAACCCCGCTGGAAGAGACCATGCAGGCCTTCGCGGACGTCGTGCGGCAGGGCAAGGCCCTCTACATCGGCGTCAGCGAGTGGACGGCCGACCAGATCCGCGACGGCCATGCCCTGGCCAAGGAGCTCGGTTTCCAGCTGATCTCCAACCAGCCGCAGTACTCCATGCTGTGGCGGGTCATCGAGGCCGAGGTGATTCCGACGTCCGAGGAGCTGGGCCTTTCCCAGATCGTCTGGTCGCCGATGGCACAGGGGGTGCTGAGCGGGAAGTACCATCCCGGCAAGCCGGCCCCGGAGGGCAGCCGCGCCACGGATGACAAGGGCGGCTCGAAGATGATCGAGCGCTGGATGTCCAACGAGGTCCTCAGCGGCGTGCAGCAGCTCAAGCCCATCGCCGAGGAGGCCGGGCTCACCATGGCCCAGCTGAGCATCGCCTGGGTGTTGCAGAATCCGAACGTGGCCTCCGCCATCATGGGCGCATCCCGGCCGGAGCAGATCGAGAAGAACGTGGCGGCCGCGGGCGTGAAACTGGACGCCGGGATCATGGAGAAAATCGACGCCGCGATCGGCTCACTGGCCGAACGCGACCCGGCGCAGACCAAGTCGCCCGCGTCCCGGGAGGGGTAGGCCCGTGACCGCCGGGCCCTCGCTCGCCGTCACCGGTTCCACCGGGCACCTGGGCGGCATGGTGGCCCGGCAGCTGGCCGATGCCGGCAGCCCGCAGCGGCTGCTCGTGCGCGACCTTGGCCGGGCGCCGGAGCTGGAAGACGCCGTCCCCGCCGTCGTCACCTACGCCGATCCGGTCCTCGCCAGGGCAGCCCTCGAGGGGGTGAAGACGCTCTTTATGGTCTCCGCTGCCGAGGCCGAGGACCGGCTGCAGCAGCACTGCACGTTTGTGGACGCGGCGGCCGCTGCCGGCGTGCAGCACATCGTCTACACCTCATTCTTCGGCGCGGCAGCGGATTCCACCTTCACGCTGGGCCGGGACCACTTCGCCACCGAGGAGCGGATCAAGGCCTCGGGGATGGACTACACCTTCCTGCGGGACAACTTCTACCTGGACTTCCTGCCGCTGCTGGCCGGCGAGGACGGCGTTATCCGCGGACCGGCCGGGGACGGCGTCATGGCAGCCGTTGCCCGGGCGGATATCGCCCGTTCCGCCGTGACCGTGCTCCGGGACCCGGCCCTGCACATCGGCAGGACCTACGACCTCACCGGCCCCGAGGATCTCTCCCTGGCCCGTGCCGCGGAACTCCTCACTGCCGGGACCGGCCGGACCATCACGTTCCACAATGAGACGGTCGAGGAGGCCTACGCCTCACGGGCCCCCTATGGCGCGCCGCGCTGGCAGGTGGACGCCTGGGTGAGCACGTACACGGCGGTCGCCGCCGGAGAACTCGCCGGGCCGACGTCGGCCGTGCACGAGCTCACCGGCCGCGAACCGCTGGGCCTGGCGCAGTTCCTGGCCGAGTCGCACACGATCTAACCGCCCGTCGGGCGGCTGCCGGGCCGGGCCAGTATTGACGACTTCCGGGCTGCGGCGTAGACCTGAAGGCAGGTGTCACCGGTCCACAACCGGGCCGGTCCGGAGCAGAATCGCAGTGCCATGCCAAAGCAGATGTCCCGACACTCGTCCATCCTGAAGACCCCGAGGGCCAGCCGGAAACTCGCGCCGCATCCCGGCGAGCCGAGCCACGGCCCGCTGACGGCGGAGGAACTGCAGCTTGCCGCGCGGAACCACTCCATGCCGCTGGAGGCGCTGCGGCAGGACACCACCCCTCCCGGGCTGCATTACCTGCTGAACCATTTCGACATCCCGTTCATCGATGCCGAGCAATGGCACCTGCGGATCAACGGCGCCGTGCAGCGGTCCCTGGAGCTGAACCTCAAGGCGCTCCGCCGGTCGCCCAGGATCAGCATGCCCGTGACCCTGGAGTGCGCCGGCAACGGCCGCTCGCTGCTGCGGCCCCGCCCGCTGAGCCAGCCCTGGCGGCTTGAGGCCGTCGGCACCGCCGTCTGGACCGGGGTTCCGCTCGCCTACCTGCTGGCCCAGGCCGGGGTGGAGGACGATGCCGTGGAGGTGGTGTTCACCGGCGCCGACAGCGGGATCCAGGGTGGCGTCCGGCAGCAGTACGCCCGGAGCCTTCCGATTGCGGAAGCCCTGCGGCCCGACATCGTGCTGGCCTACCGGATGAACGGCAACGACCTGCCGCCGCAGCACGGCTACCCGCTGCGGCTGGTGGTCCCCGGCTGGTACGGCATGGCGAGCGTCAAGTGGCTCTCCTCGATCAAGGTGCTCACCAAGCCCTTCGACGGTTTCCAGCAGGCCGTCGCGTACCGCTACCAGCAGGACGCTGACGACGCCGGCATCCCCGTCACCTGGATCAAGGTCCGCTCGCTGATGGTCCCGCCGGGCGTCCCGGACTTCTTCACCCGGAGCCGGATCGTGCCGGCCGGGCCGGTGCTGCTGACCGGCCGGGCCTGGTCCGGGGAGGGTGCGGTGCAGCGCGTCGAGGTGGGAATCGACGGCAAGTGGGCGACCGCGCAACTGGAACATTCGGCCGCGCCCTTCGCCTGGTGCGCCTGGTCCCTGCCCTGGGTGGCCGACCCCGGCGAACACGAGCTGTCCTGCCGCGCCACCGACGCCAGCGGCGCCACCCAGCCGCTGGAGCAGGTCTGGAACTACCAGGGCATGGGCAACAACGTGGTCCAGCGGGTCAAGGTCACGGTGGAATAGGGGGCGCTCAGCAGCCCTCGAAGTCGGTGGGCGCCTGGATTTTGAACCCTGCTAGTGGATGTGGCTTCCGCCGTTGATGTCGATGGTGGTTCCGGTGAGGTAGGCGGATTCCTCGGAGGACAGGAACGTGATGACGGCCGCGATTTCCTCGGTGCTGGCGTTGCGGCCCACGGGAATGCCCGCGTTGATGGCGGCTTCCTGCTCCTCCGTGCTGCCGACCCGGATATTGGTGTCCACCGCGCCGGGCGTGATGGCGTTGACGGTCACGCCGGTGCTGCCGATTTCACGGGCCAGCGCCTTGGTGAAGCCGAGGATGGCGGCTTTGGCGGCGGAGTAGGGGACTTTCCCGAACACACCGCCGCCGCGCTGGGCCGAGACGGAGGACATGTTGACGATCCGGCCCCAGCCGCTGGCAATCATGTCCGGCAGGAAGGCCTTGGTGACGAGGTAGGTGCCGGTGGAATTCACTGCCATGACCTTGTTCCACAGCTCGAGGGTGGTTTCCAGGAACGGCACCGGCGAGGTGATGCCGGCGATGTTGGCCAGGGCGCCGACCGGGGGAAGGTTGCCGGCACCGATTTCGGCCGCGACGGCCCGGTAGGCGGCGTTGACGGATTCCTCGTTGGCGACGTCGATCTCGTGCCCGAACGCGGGAACGTTGAACTCGTTGCCGATGTCCGCGGCGACCTTGGCGGACTTCTCGCCGTCGAGGTCCAGGATGACGACCGCCCAGCCGTCGTTGGCGTAGCGGCGTGCGGTGGTGATGCCGATGCCGCGGTCCGAGGTGGCTCCGGTCAGGACGGCGGTGCGCTGGATGGTGTTGCTCATGATGCTCCTTGAATGGTGTGTTGTAACTCTTTGCTGGGATCGGTTGCTCCGTAACTGCCCTTTTGAGGGGTCAAAACGGCAGTTACGGAGCAACCGGTGGTCAGATGAGGTCGGTGATGAAGCTGGCGGCCTTGGCGGCCGCGGCCGGGCGTTCCCCGTGGGGGACGTCCCGGGTTTCGAGTTCGAGCGAGAAGTGGCCGGTGTAGCCCTGCGCCGCGAGTCCGCGGAGTCCCGCGGCGAAGTCCGCGTGGCCGTTGCCGATGCTGAGGTTGATGTTCCCCGGGACGGCGTCGCGCAGATGGACGTGCGAGATCCGTCCCCCGTGGCGCCGGAGGTACTCCAGGGGATCCTCGCCGGCGGCCACGATGTGGCTAAAGTCCATGACGATTCCGACGCCGGACCCGGCCAGCCGCCGGGCGAGCAGGTCGGCGCGCTCGAGGTTCCAGCAGAACCGCAGGAAGTGCAGCGATTCGGTCCAGACCTCGACGCCGAACCCTGCCGCGCACTGCCCGGCGTGGATCAGCGCGGCAGCGACAGCGTCCAGGTCCTCCTCAAGGCTCCGGACCGGTTCGTGGCTGAGGGCTCCGCAGGGAAGGACCAGCGCCTTGGCTCCGGTGTCGGCGGTGAGCGTGAGCAGCGCCGTCAGGTGACGTTCTCGGGCCGACTCCCCGTCGGCGTCGAGGACGGCGTTGAGGTCCCCGATGTCCCCGTTGACCGAGCGCACCCGGAGTCCGGAGGCCGCGACCTCGGCGGCCACGAGTGCGACGGCGGGCAGATCCAGTTCGTAGGGGACGTGGTCACAGACGCCCGGGAGGGCGCCCAGGTCGATTTCCTCGAAGCCGAGGTCAGCGATGGTGCGGAGCGCCGTGGACAGGTCCTGGTGCCGGAAGCTGATGGACGAGCAGCCGAGTCGGGAGTTGAACATCGTCGTTGATCCTCTGGTCATGCCCGGGGGCGGTGGTGATGCGGACCACACTACGGACAGTCACTGTCAACAGTCAACCTTTGAAGTTGACTGTTGACATTAGGGTATGGCGGAGGTCACACTGGATTGCATCAGTTGTTAACAGTCGACAGTGATGGCGCCGAGGCGTCAGCCGCTAATCGAAAGGGATCCACCATGAGCAACGAAGCTCTGAAAATGCGCGGCCACGTGCATGGCACCAAGGACGCAAAGCGGGTCGCCGTCGGCTCCGGCGTCGGCGCAGTGATCGAGACCTATGACTTCATCGGTTTCGGCACGGCAGCTGCCCTGTACTTTGGCACGGCGTTCTTCCCCACCGGCGACCCGGTCACCGGGACCCTCGCCGCGTTCGCCACCCTGGGCGTCGGCTTCGCCGCCCGGCCCATCGGCGGCATCATCGGCGGCCACCTCGGCGACAAGGTGGGCCGCAAGCCCGTCCTCGTGGCCTCGCTGATCCTCATGGGTGTGGCCACATTCATGATCGGCCTGCTCCCCACCTACGAGCAGGTGGGCCTGCTGGCCCCGGCCCTGCTCGTGTTCGTCCGCATCGTCCAGGGCCTGGCCTTCGGCGCCGAATGGGGCGGGGCGATCCTGATGAGCTACGAACACGCCCCGTGGAAATCCAAGGGCAAGTACACCGGCATCGTGCAGGCCGGCTTCCCCGTTGGCCTGCTCCTGGCGAACCTGGTCTTCCTGGTCAGCGTGAACCTCGGCGGCGAACTCGCCTGGCGCGTGCCGTTCCTGGCCAGCATCGTCCTGGTCGCCGTCGGCCTGATCATCCGCGCCAAAGTCCCCGAGTCCCCCGTCTTCGACGAGGTCAAGGAAAGCGGCGCCATCGTCAAGTCCCCCATCACCGAGGTCATCAAGACCGACTGGCGCAACATCGTCAAGGGCATCGGCCTGCGCATCGCCGAGACCGCCGGGTACGCCGTGTCCATCACGTACATGATTTCCTACCTCCACACCGAGCAGCTCGCGGACAAGACCCAGACCCTGGTGGCCCTCTGCATCGCCTCTGCCATCGGCATCTTCGCCACCCAGGCCTGGGCCCGGCTCACGGACAGGATCGGCCGCCGCCCCCTGTACATCTGGTCCTGCGCCTTCGCCCTGCTGTTCGGCATCCCGATGTTCCTGCTGGTCAACACCGGTATGTTCATCGCCATCATCGCCACCGTCGCCATCTCCTACGCCGTCTGCCAGAACTCCCTCGCCGGCGCCCAGGGCGCCTGGTTCCCCGAACTGTTCCAGGCCAAGACCCGCTCCTCCGGGGCCTCACTGGCCTATCAGATCTCGGCCATGGTCTCCGGCTTCACCCCCTTCATCACCACGCTGCTGTTCGTCAGCTTCGGCTGGATGGGCCCGGCACTGCTCTTCAGCTTCTACGCCGCGATCGGCCTCTGGGCCGCCCTCGTCACCCGGGAAACCTGGGGCAAGCGTGAGCGCCAGCTCGCGGATGAGGCCAGCAAAAGCACCCCCGAGTCGGTGAACGTCTGATGACCACGACCGAAGAAGCGCACATGACCCGCACGGAGGAAACCATGGCTAACGCCAGCACAGAACGTCTTGCCAGTGTCTCGGCCGCGGCGTACCGGATCCGGCACCACGCCCTGACCATGGGCGAGGTCCAGGGCCAGGGCTACGTGGGCCAGGCCCTGGGCGCGGCGGACATGCTCGCCGCCGTGTACGCGGACCAGCTACGGTTCCGCGCCGACGACCCGGAGTGGGCGGAACGCGACCGGTTCCTGCTCTCCACCGGCCACTACGCCATCGGGCACTACGCGGCCCTGGCCGAGGGCGGGGTCATCCCGGTCGAGGAACTGGACACCTACGGCTCGGACGATTCCCGGCTGCCGATGTCCGGGATGTCCACCTACACCCCCGGGATGGAAATCTCCGGCGGCTCCCTGGGCCACGGGCTCTCCATCGCCGTGGGCATTGCCCTGGGCCTGCGCCACCAGGGGTTCGCGGCGAGGGTCTACAACTTCCTCTCCGACGGCGAACTCGACGAAGGCTCCACCTGGGAGGCCGCGATGGGCGCCCACCACCACCAGCTCGGCCACCTGACCGCGATGGTGGACATCAACGCCCTGCAGGCCGACGGCAAAACCGACACCGTGCTCCGCACCGAACCCGTCACGGAAAAGTGGGAGGCCTTCGGCTGGTACACCCAGCGCATCGACGGCAACGATATGGCAGCCTTGCTGACCGCGTTCGACAACGCCGCCGCCCAGGCGGCCCTCACCGGACGGCCCTCCGTGATCCTGTGCGACACGAAGGTCGGCCGTGGCGTGCCGCTGCTGGAGGACCGGGAAAAGGCGCACTTCATGCGCATCGAGGAACACGAATGGCAGACCTGCCGCGAGCAGCTGACCGCCGGATACGAAGAAAGGACCAGCTCATGAGCACCACCGCCGCACCCAAGCTGAAGACCTCGGCCATGATCGCGTCCTTCGCCGATCCGGGCCAGAAGACCGCCTCGGCACCGTTCGGGCACGCCCTGGTGAAGGCAGCTCAGGAGAACGAGAAAATCGTGGGCCTGACCGCGGACCTGGGCAAGTACACCGACATGCACATCTTCGCCCAGGCCTACCCCGAACGGTTTTTCCAGATGGGCATGGCCGAGCAGCTGCTCTTCGGGGCCGCGGCCGGCCTGGCCGAGACGGGCCTGGTGCCCTTCGCGTCGACGTATTCCGTTTTCGCGGCGCGGCGCGCCTACGACTTCCTCTGCCTGGACGCCGCCGAACCGAACCTGAACGTCAACATCGTCGGAGGCCTCCCCGGCCTGACCACGGGGTACGGCCCCAGCCACCAGGCCACCGAGGACATGGCGATTTTCCGCGGCATGCCCAACCTGACCATCGTGGATCCGTGCGATTCCCTGGACATCGAACAGGCCGTCCCGCAGCTCGCCGCCAGCGCGGGACCCAGCTACCTGAGGCTGCTGCGCGGCAACGTCCCGACCGTCCTCGACCAGTATGACTACAGCTTCGAACTCGGCAAAGCCAAGGTCCTGCGCAGCGGCGCCGACGTCGTCCTCATTTCCAGCGGCCTGATGACCATGCGGGCGCTCCAGGCCGCCGAGGCCCTGGCCGCCCACCACGTCGATGTCGCCGTCGTCCACGCCCCCACCATCAAACCCTTCGACACCGCAACGGTCCTCGCCGAACTCAACACCGACCGCCTCGCGGTGACGCTGGAAAACCACAGCGTGGTCGGCGGGCTTTTCGAAACCGTCGCGTCCGCCGTCGTCACCGCCGGCCTGGGCAAACGCGTCGTACCGATCGCCCTGCCGGACCAGTTCCTCGACGCCGGCGCCCTGCCCACCCTGCACGACCGCTATGGGCTCACCGTCCAGAAAATCGTCGCGAAAGTCCTCGCGGAACTGGGCTAACACGCGGCAGCGGCAGAAGCGCGGCACGGGCACCGGCCTGTGCCGTGCTTCTCCCGTAAGATCAACAGTTAACACACCAACGGTTGACAGTAGGTTGTCAACCGTCACCCCGCAATATTGAGGACAACTGCCATGGCCGGAGCTACAGCACCGCTGCTGGGACTCGAGAAGAAGAGTCTCCGCGAACAAGCCCTGTCCGCGCTGCGCATCGCCATTACCAGCGGCGAACTGGAGCCCGGACGGCACCTCGTGGAGACCGAGTTGTCGGACATGCTGCAGATCAGCCGCGGGACCCTGCGGGAGGCACTGCGGCAGCTGGAGCAGGAGGGCCTGCTCTCGGCCGGGCCGCGGGGCCGGCTGTCGGTGCGCCACCTGGACGCCAAGGAAATCCGCGACATCTTCGCAGTGCGGGCCGCGCTCGAATCGCTCGCGGCGCGAACTTTGTGCGAACTGCCGGACCGCGTCGAGGTCACTGCTTCGCTGCGCATCGCGATCGAAGCCATGGCCGCGGCCGCCGAGGGCAGCCTGGAAGAGCGGATTGAATCCGACCTCGAGTTCCATCGGACGATGTGCCGCCTCACCGGCAACGAAACCCTGCTGCACTCCTGGGAGTCCCTGGAGGGTTCCATCCGCATGTCGATCATGTTCGCGGGTCTGGAGCGGGCTGTCAGCAACATGAGCGTCGACAGGCACTACGACATCGTCACGGCCATCGAGTCCGGCGACGCCTCGCTCGCGCGGCAGACGATCCTTGAGCACATGGACGGCGCCGCGGCGAACCTGGTGTCTTAGCCCCTAATAGTCCACAATCGCGCCGGCGGAGATGTTGACCGTGGCGTCGGTGATGGCGCCGGCCTTGTCCGACGCCACGAAGCAGGCGACGTTTCCGACGTCGGCCAGCGTTGCGGTGCGGTTCAGGTGGGCGGATTTGGAGATCTCCACGATGATCTCCTCGCGGCCCTCCGTCTGCCACGGGATCGTCTCGATGATGCCGCCGGACACCATGGTGACCACCCGGATGCCGTGTTTGCCGAGTTCCAGGGCCCACTGCCGGCGCAGCCCCTCCATGGCATCCAGGGCCACCTTGAAGCCGCCGAGCCCGGGCGCGGTTTGGGGGCCGGAGCCTCCGAACATCAGCACCACACCCGAGCGCTGCTTGATCATGTGCGTCGCCGCGGCCCTCGTGGTGAGGAAATGGGTGCGGGTAGCCAGGCTGATGGGCTGCGTGAAGTCGTTGACGTCAATGTCCATCAGCGGCTGCTGGATGTCGCCGAAGGAAATGACGTTGAAGGAGATGTCGATCCGTTTGTTCTTCTTGGCCACCCGGTCCACGAACGCGTCGACCTGTTCCTCGTCCAGGGCATCGACGACGGACGTTTCCGCCCGCCCGCCGTCCTCCTGGATGTCCCGGGCCACCTTTTCCAGCCGCGACTCGGTGCGGCCGGCGAGGTGGACGAAGGCCCCCTCCGCCGCGAAGGCCCGTGCCACGGCCCCGCCAATGGAACCGCCCGCACCGTAGATCAGCGCGGTCTTGCCCTTCAGCAGTCCGTTTCCCGGCACCTCGTTGTTCAGCATGGTCGCCTGCCTCCCGCGGTGGAGTGGTGAATTCCCTCCACTATGTTCTCGCCCGGGTCCGCTGGCAAGGGGGCGGTCCGGTTCACGAGGCCAAGGTTCCGCGGACAATGCTCACGCTGGAGTGCGCGGGATTGCCGTCGATCGGCTCGTCCGAGACGTCCACAATGGGGTACTCGCCCAGATCCAGGCCCGCCGGAACCGCGAAAGTCCCGGACTCGGAGGTCATGACGCCCAGGCTCACCAGCCGGGACAGATCCGGCGCGATCAGCCAGACCTCCTGGTACCCGCGGGCCTCGTTCTTATCGACCTGGACCTCAAGGGTCCGCTGCCCGTCCTTGGTCTCGACGACCCGGGCCGAGCCGGTAGCGGAATGCTGATCCACAGGCGCCAGTTCGGCCTGGGCCAGCGGGGTCACCGCAGGCTGGTTCTGCTGCACGGACCAGAAGATCCCTGCCGCCAGCAGTGCCGTGGACGCTGCAGCCGCCAGCCAAACCCCGGGACGGCGGATCCAGCCGGAGCCCCCACGTGGTTCCCGCTTCCGCTCGGCCCGGTCCTCGCGGGACGGGAGCGGCGTCGGGGCGCCGGCCGCCGGCTGCGGCGGCTGTATCTCCCCCTGCTGCGGCGGCTGTGTCTGTGCCGCAGCCGGAGACGGCGGGCGGGAGTCCGACGACGCCGGCGATCCCAGCGGGTCGGCTGCGACGGCGGCGGAAAGCCCCAGGGTGCGGTGGATTCCAGCCCACACCTGCGGTCCCGGGGACTCCAGCATGGAGGCGTCGGGTGGCCCGGGCTTCGCCGCCACGACGGCTCGGCGGAAGCCGGCGTAGTCCGCCGCACAGCTGGGGCAGGAACGGAGGTGGTCCGCGGCGTCGTCTCCGAGCTCTTCGCCGAGGGCCAGCAGGCTCAGGGACTCCGGATCAAGATGTTGCACGGTCTACCTCCAATCGGGTTCTGAGCTGGGACAGGCTGCGGCGGATGTGACTTTTGACCGTACCAAGGGGCAGGTCCAGTTTCTGTGAAATCTGCGAATGCGTCAGGTCATCGTAGAAGGCGAGCTTGAGGATGGATCCCTGAGGCTCCCCGAGCCTTTCCAGTTCCCCGTCCAGCAGGAGCCGGTCGGCCAGGACCTCCGCGGCCGCGTGCCCGGCCGCCTGTTCCGGGTCCGGAGAGAGTTCGACGGCGGCAAGCACCTTCCGGGTTTCCCGCATCGAAGCCGCCTGCGCGTCCGTGATCGCGTTCCGGGTGATGCCCACGATCCACGCCGGCAGCCGCGCTTTCGACGGGTCGAACGCAGACCGCGAGCGCCAGACCCGGATGAACACTTCCTGGGTGACATCATCGGCGGCGGAGTTGTCCCGCAGCGAGCGCAGCGCCAGCGTGTGCACCAGGGGCGCGAACTGCCGGTACGCCTCTGCCAGGGCGGTTTCGTCACCGGCGGCGAAGGACTCGTTGAGCCGCGCGTCCCAAGCGGAAGAGGCGTCGAAAGGTGCCAAGCCCGGCTCCTTCCCCCTGCTGGTGGCGACGATGAGCGCGGCATCCTGAGTCATGCCGGCACCGCCGTGACAATCACATTGTCGCCGTAGTCCTGTTGTTCGTCCAGCCATCGGCCGCCGCAGGTCACCAGCTTCAGTTCGGGCGGGCCGTCGCGCCGGAAGATGGATGCGCCGTCGAACGCGTCCTTGGCCATGAGCTCCACCCCGGTCACCCGGAACGTCACGGGCGCTGCCCCGTCGCGCTGCACCGTCACGAGGGTGCCGGGCTCGAGCGATTTAAGCTGGGAAAAGGGCGCCGTATCGGAGGTCGTGTCGACGTGCGCCGCGACCACCGCGGTGCCGGCGGCGGCTCCGGGGGCCGGGCCGAAGCGGTACCAGCCGGCCTCATTGAACGGCTCCGGGATCTCCATCGCCCCGTCCGGGCTGACGCCCACCTCCACGATCGGCATGTTGATGGTGGTTCCCGCCACAGTCAGGAAGCGCGGGGCCGGGTCCTTGGGCGTCTGGGCCTGTGGGGTGGCCGGCCGGACCGGGATGGCCGGCGCGGGGCCGGGGGCGGCAGTGGCCTGCGCCGGGGTCGGGGGCTGCGGGGTGGCTGTCTCCGCCTCGGCACTCTCCGTGCCCGGACTCTCCGTGGACAGGGGCTGCGGCGGCGCGGTTTCCTGGGGTGCGGTGCATCCCGCGATCAGAAGCGCCATCGTGACAGCTGCGGCCGCGATCCGGGCGGCGGAGACTTGTGCGGAGAGCCGCGGACCACGAGCCGGTGGCCGCCGGGTGGCTTCCGCCGTCGTCGTGCGCTTCATGTCCGTCCTCCTGCCCTGTTGAAGCTCGTGTGCCGGCCGCCCGGCGGGTAGCCGGGCGGCCGGCACTAGCGGGTGCGGCCTAGCGGGTGCGGCGGAGCGCCGGCTGCTTGCGGGACACGGCGACCCCGCCGGCAAGCAACAGGAGGACCGCGGCGCCGATGCCTACCGTGGCGGCTGTCTGGCCGGCTGATGCGGTTCCGTCAGCGGCGCCGGAGCGTGCGCCGGGGACACCGGCGGGGGCGGAGTGCAGGCCCTCAATGTTCTGCACGGCCACTGCCAGGTTGTTGTCCGCGAGGCTTCCCCACGCGTACACGACCGTGTGGGTGCCCTCGGCAACCGTCACATCTGCCGGGCCGATGACCGGTGCCGTGGTGCCGGCGGCGGCCACCGCCACGGACAACGTGCCGGGATCCAGCGTGAGGGTCTCCTCATTGGGGTTGGCCAGGCCGGAGATGACGGGCGTGCCGCCAGCGAGGACATCCACGGCCGGCGCCGCTGCCGTGTGGCGGACCGTGAGCTTGCCCTTGCCGGGATCAATCTGCGAAACGTCGTTCGTGAAGAAGTTGGCCGTCGGTGCGCCCGCGGCGTCGAGGTTGGCCACGGCGGTGTAGTTGCCGCTGGCGGCGAGGGTGACCTTCACGGGCCCGATCACGGGGGCGGAGGCGTCCGCGGCATCGGCGGCGGTGATGGCCAGGTCGTAGTCGCCGGCCGGCAGAGCCAGCGGACCGGCCAGGGTCCCGGGGGCGAAATCGTCGAGGGTGCGTTCGCCGTTGACCCAGACGTCAACGGTCAGACCCGGCACGCCGTGAAGAACGGACAGCTGGGCGTCGGACTCGGCCGCCTGGGCGGGGCCGGCAAGGGTAAGAGCTGCCGCGATTGCCACGGCGCCTGCTGTGAAAAGGCTGGTACGCATTTACATCTCCTTCAACGGCCCGCCAGGCGGGCGATTTTTGCTTACACCCCTACTACCGGCGCACGGGCGCGTTTGGATGCACATGCATGTAGATATCTTTTTCAAGAAGTTTGCGGTCGCGGCAGCGGGGCGCAGCGGCGGAGTCTTTGGGAGGCCTGGCGATCGGCAAAATCTACTCGGCGCAGCAAAGCGGCCGGGCGGCTCTGGTGGGCTGCCCGGCCGCTGGGTTTTCCCGGAGGTCCGGGGGTACTTCTCCCGTTGCCTCCGACGCCGGCGTGACTACCGGCCGGGGCTCCACGTCCGAAACTCCGGCATCTGAATGAGCCGCTATTCCTTGACCGCTCCGGCCGTAGCGTTCATGATCTGCTTCTGGAAAATGAAGAAGACGATGGCGACCGGAATGGTCATGATCGCCGCGGCCGCCAGCTTCAGCGGGTACTGAGTTCCGGCGCTGAGTTGGCCGGAGGACAGTTGGGCCACGCCTTTGGTCAGGGTGGTCAGTGCGGGGTCCTGGGTTGAGACGATGAAATGGCTTAGCTCGTTCCAGGACCCCTGGAACGACAGGATGACGATAGTCATGACCGCGGGAACTGACATGGGCAGAACGATAGACCAGAACGTCCGGAAGGTTCCCGCCCCATCCACCTTTGCCTGTTCCTCCACGCTCACGGGGATTGACTCGAAGAAGTTCTTCATGATGAAGACGCCTGCAGCGTCGGCCAGCAGCGGAATGATCATTCCGAAGTAGGAGTCGTAAATTCCCAGCTGATTTATCACGAGGAACTTGGGGATCAGGAGCACTACGCCGGGAACGGCCATAACGGCGATGAGTGCCGCAAAAACTGCGGATCGTCCGCGGAATCGCAGCCGGGCCAGTGCGTAGCCGGCCAGCAGGTCGAAGAACACGCGCCCGAAGGTGACGAGGACAGTGACCACGATTGAGTTCTTGAACCAGACCGGAAAGTCTGAGTTTAGGAACAGCCGCTCATAGGCGGCGGCGGTCCATGTCGCTGGGACAAGAGACAGCGGATCGGCTGCCGCATCAGGTTCCGTCTTGAACGACGTCGCTATGTTGACCAGGAAGGGGAAAATGTAGATTATCGCCAGCAGGATCAGGACAACGTAGACCACCCAGCCCCAGTTTGCCGGTTTCCGCGCCCGGACCTTTGGCGGCGTCCGCCGTGGCGTGGGGGTCCGCGGCGGAGAGGCCTGGTGTTCGGCATCAATGACGGGCGGGCTGACGGGGGACACGGTCATTTGGTTCCTCCCTTGGGCGGCGGCGGGTTGAACCGCTTGCGGCGCGGGACAGTGGTGCGTTCCCGCAGGATCAGCCGCTGGATGATCGCGAAGAAGATGATGATGGCGAACAGCAGGAAACCGATGGCGGCTCCCTGCCCCCATTGCTGGTTGTTGAAGGCGGTGCTGAACGAGAGGTAGGCAGGGGTCAGGGTGGTCTTCGCGGGACCGCCCTGGGTGCCGGTGTAGATCTGGTCGAAGACCTGCCAGGTGCCGATCAGGCCCAGGGTGATGACTGTAAAGAGGGTGGGGCGCAGCATGGGAAGGGTGACGTACCAGAAGCGCTGCCAGCCGCTGGCCCCGTCAAGCATGGCCGCTTCCTCGAGTTCGCCGCGGAGGTTCTGCAGCGCGGCGATGAACAGCAGCATGAATGTTCCCGAGGTCGTGAAGACAGCCATCAGAATGAAGGCGGACATCGCCACCGATGGTCCGGACAGCCATTCCCACCAGCTCACGCCCAGAAACGTGTTGCCGGCCATTGCTGCAGGCGGGGTGGTGATGCCGAGGCTGGCGGCAATCAGGTGCAGCACGCCGTTGGGGTCCTGGAACCAGTTGGGCCCGACAACGCCGAAAAGTGCCAGAAGCTTGTTGACGACGCCGCTGGCGCTGAAAAGGAAGAGCCACAGCACGGTGATGGCCACCGAACTGGTCACCGACGGGAAGTAGAAGGCGGTGCGGAAGAAACCCCTGCCCTTCAGGATGCGCCTGTTCACCAGCACTGCCAGCAGCAACGACAGCGCCGTTTGGAGCGGGACGGTGAGGATGACGTAGTAGAAATTGTTCCGCAGCGCGGTGCCGAAATCCCGCTCGGCCAAGCCGCCTCCGGAGAGGATGGCGGCGTAGTTTTCGGTTCCCACGAAGTTGGTGGTGCCCGAGAAGGGACTGCCCCGGCCGGTCCAGTCGGAGACGCTGACCCAAGCAGCCATGGCTACCGGCAGCGCCAGGAACAGCCCGAGGATGATCACCACGGGTGCGATGAAGAGCCACCCGGTGGCGTTCTGGCGTCCGTGGATGCCTGAACGCCGCCGGGTGAGCAGTTGTGACGCCATGGTCATTTGGCCAGGACCGCGGTCATTTCAGTCTGGACGGCATCCAGAATGGTTTTCGGATCGGAGGTCTTGAGCGTTGCGAGCTTGGCGTTCAGGTCTTTGATGACATCGGCTGCGCCGGGCTGTGAGGGCAGCGTCTGTGCGTATTCGGCGCCAGCAAGGGATGCGGCCTGGGCGGGGAATTCGGACTTGAACTCGGCTGCCGCGGACTGGACGGACGGCATGACGCCGAAGGCTTTGGCGAAACCGATCTGGCTCTGCGTGCTGGTCAGCTGTTCCACCAGTTTCTTCGCGGCCGGCTTGTTCTTGCTGTCTGCGGCGATGCCCCAGCAGTTGGTGAACTGCAGGGTCCCCTTGCCCTTCGGTCCTGCCGGGAGCTCTACGGAGCGGTACTTCACGTCGGGGAAGTCCTTGGACAGCGCGCCGCCGATCCAGTTCCCTTCGATGGTCATGGCGGAGAGTCCCTTGCCGAAGGCCTCGCCGCCCCAGCCCGCGCCGAGGTCGGAGGAGTACTTCGCCGTTCCGTCGTTAAGCAGGGATTTCACGAAGCCCAGGGCCTCGACGTTTTCGGGGCTGTTGATGGTGGCCGTTTTGCCGTCTTCACTAACAAAGGAGCCTCCGGCCTGCGGGAAGAAGGCGCCGATCCTGGCTATTTCGGGGCTGAAGGCGAGCCCGGTCGTCGGACCACTGGTGAGTTTCTTGGCCGCTGAGGCCAGGCCGTCCCAGGTGGTGGGGACGTCTGCGTCGGTGAGCCCGGCGGCCGCCCACTTATCTGTGTTGATCACCAGGGAGAGCGTCGAAAAGTCCTTGGGGGCGCAGTAGAGCTTGCCGTCATAGCTGAACGCCTTGGCCAGCCCCGGGTAGAAATCGCCCTTATTCTCAAGGGAATCCCCGTACGGCTCAAGCGAACCGTTGGCTGCGAAGCCGGAGAACTGGTCAGTGGAAACGTAGAACACGTCAGCCGGCTTGCCCGAGGCGAATCCCTGGCTGAGCTGCTGCACCATGTCGGAGGCCACAGCAACGGAGGCCTCGGTCCCGGATGCCTTGGACCAGTCGGCGACGGCGGACTTGACTGCAGTCGTCTCCGCCTCACCGGAGCTGCCGATCAGGACGCTGATCGGCCCGGAGCCGGCAGTGTCGGCCGAACCACTGGTGGCCGGGCTGCTGAATCCTGAGCCGCAGGCGCTGAGCGCCAGGGCGCTCGCGACGGCCGCGGCGCCGGTAACCATTCGCAGTGTTCGAGTTCTTGCCATGGGTCAATCTCCGTTTCATTTAGGACGCGCCCATCGTTGGACGCGCAGCAAAGCATGGATAGCCGGGAAGTTCTTGGCGTGGTGGGTCAGATGATGAGTCAGGTGGACGGCGGGTTGGCAAGCGGGCCGCCGCCGTCGCGCAGGACCAGCCGGGGCTTGAGCAGGCGATGGGTCACGGGGACCTGTTCGTCCGGTGAGCCGTCGAGGACGTGGCGCATGATGTCCACGATTTCCTTGGCGGCCTGTTCCACCGGCTGGGCGACGCTGCTGAGCCCCATGGCGGCGGCCACGGGTGTGTCGTCGAAGCCGATGACCGCAGGCGGCGTTCCCGGCGCCGCGGCCCGGAACTGTTCTGATGCGCCAAGGGCGAGCGAGTCGCTGGCGCAGACCACGGCGGTCGCGCCCCGTTCGAGCAGCAGCCGGGCCCCCTCGGCCCCCTGCCGGGTACCGTCGGGGACACCCACCGACAAGGCATCCAGGTCTGCGGGGGGCATGGCCCCGTGGAGGGCGGATGCCCACCCGGCCCGACGGTCGTCACCAACGCCTGAGCCTTCCGGCCACCCGAGGAATCCGATCCGTCGGTGGCCCCGGCCCAGCAAGTAGTTTGTGGCCTCCGCAGTGCCGGCGCGGCCGTCGACGTCAACCCAGGAGTGGGCGCAGTCCCTGTCATCGCCGGAGGCGTTCCACGGGCGGCCGAAGGTCACGAAGGGCACGCTTCTGGCCAGGAGCCAGTCACTGCGCGCATCACCATGGTGGGTGCCCGCCAGGACGAATCCGTCGAGATCGGACGTTTCCAGGAGCTCCTCGTAGGATCGGATTTCCGCTTCGTCATCGCGTGCGGCAAACAGCGTCACCCGGTAGCCGTACTCCTGCAGGTTCTCGGTCAGCGAGTGCAGGAACCTGTCCAGAATTGCACCATTGATTCCGTCCTCCGCGGGCATGAGGCGGAAGCCCAGGTTTCGGGACCGACGGGTGCGCAATTGCCTGGCCGCGGCGTTGGGCCGGTAGCCCGTGGTCAGGATCATGTCGGTGACCCGCCGCAGCGTTTCCGGCTTGACGCGTTCGGGGGCGTTGATGGCGTTGGAGACTGTCTGCCGGGACAGACCCAGCTGCTCGGCCAGGCTTGCCAGGGTGGGCCTCGACGCCATTGTTCCTCCGGGTTCTTGAACTGCGATGATGTTTTTGATCGTTCAAATTTGGGCTACAACTGTATTTGAACGATCAAAAGCGATAGCCTCATCATGGATTGTGGCTCAGGTCACTGTCAACTAGCCGCGGCGAAACGCCCGCATTTCTCATCACTTCAGGCCCCCAGGGCCTCCCAGGAGGAACTTCATGACCCAACGCCAGCCGTTTCTGCACGACCTGAACGTTCTGCTTGCCGCCCCGATGCAGGCATGGAGCGGCCACGACGGGCAGCTGCGACCCGGCGGGGCCCAGGGAATCTATTGCGCGGACACCCGAGTTATCGACGAAGCCATCTTGCTAGTCAGTGGAGAGGAACCCGAGATGGTCGGAGGCAAACAGACAGGCGGCGCGGCATCATTCCAGGCCTTGGTCCGTACGGTCGGCGGCGAAGGAAGCGACCCGCTGGTCCGGCTTACGAGAACGCGCACCGTGACGACCGAAGATGTTTCCGAGGACATTCAGCTCGCCTCTGACCTTTCCCTGGACACCGTTGCCGTGGTCGAGATAGTGCTCGGTACTGATTTTTCGCCGATGGAGACAGTTAAGTCCGGAGCGGCATCGCACCCGGTCCGGCCGGTGGAACGCGGTAATGTTTGGCACGCCGCCTCGGGCGGGGTCACGTCGTCGCTGTCTGCGCCCGGCGCTTCCGTTACCTCGGACGGCCACAGGCTCCGGCTGCGTTGGGAGCTCACAGTCCCTGCCCACGGCTCTGCGACTGCCGGCTGGTCTGTCGGCGCCGCGGACAGCGAGGCTCCAGTAATCGCCGCCCGGCGTGCCGCCCCCGCGGGGCTGACCGTCCACGCCGGCGACCGACGGCTGACAGCTCTGGCTGAGCGTGCCATGGCTGATCTCGGCGGCTTGCGCATGGCCACTGCCCAGGCCCCGGACGATACGTTCCTGGCCGCCGGCGCACCCTGGTTTTTCACACTCTTCGGCCGTGATTCCCTCATCGCGGCACGCATGCTGCTGCCCGTTGATCCCGAGCTTGCCGCGGGAACCCTGCGGACCCTCGCCGCCCGGCAGGGAACGCGGAGCGTCGCCGAGACGGCCGAGCAGCCGGGCAAGATCCTCCACGAAATGCGCCGCGGTGAACTCCGCTTTCCCGAAGGCAGCGACCACGCAGGGCTGGCCTTACCTCCGGTGTACTTCGGCACAGTTGACGCGACCCTGCTGTGGGTTTCCCTGCTCCATGACGCCTGGAAGTGGGGCATGCCCGACGCCGAAGTCGAGGCGCTGCTGGATAACCTGGAGCGCGCCCTCGTGTGGCTGAAGGACTGGGCCGACGCTGACGGTGACGGCTTCCTCGAATACATCGACGAGACCGGCCACGGCTTGGCCAACCAGGGCTGGAAGGACTCGGGCGACTCCATCCGCTGGAACGACGGCTCCCTCGCCACCGGACCGATCGCCTTGGCAGAGGTCCAGGGCTACGCCTATGAAGCCGCCGTCAATGCCGCCGACATCCTTGATGCCTTCGAACGGCCGGGCGCAGCTGCGTGGCGGGACTACTCCGAGGACCTTGCCGGCAAATTCCGGGCGTCCTTCTGGTGCGCCGATCACCTCGGCCCCTACCCGGCCATCGCCCTGGACGCGGACAAGCGCGCCGTCGACGGGGTGGCCAGCAACATGGGCCATCTGCTGGGAACGGGCATCCTCAACGCGGAAGAGACCTCGGTGGTGGTGGAACGGCTGATGCACCCGAGCATGTTCTCCGGCTTCGGCATCCGCACCCTGGATACGGGCAATGCAGGCTACTGGCCCCTGCGCTACCACGCCGGGTCTGTCTGGTCGCACGACACCGCCGTGATCCTGCAAGGCATGGCCAAAGCCGGACACGCGGGCGAAGCCGCGCAGCTGGCAGCGGCACTTCTGGACGCTGCGGAAGCCTTCAATTACCGTCTTCCCGAACTGTTCTCCGGCGACACCCCGGAGCAGTGCGGCCCGTTGCCGTACCCGGCGTCGTGCCGTCCTCAGGCCTGGGCGGCGGCCTCAGTCATTCCGATGATGCTCGCCACGCTCGGGCTGGCACCCCAGGGATCAGAGGAGCTGCCCACAAGCTCCCCAACGAGCCCGACACCCTTCGGTGCTCTGCGCATTGACGGTCTCAAGTCGGCTGCTGCCGGGTTCGGTGTGGAAGTAGACTCCCGCGGGCACGTCAGCGTGTTCCGCAGCTAGCTGCGTCTCGCGCGCTCCCCGAGAGGCGTTACCCGTTGAGTTTGGACTTCCTAGGCGCGTGGCGTTTCCGGGCCCGTCGGGGCTTCCGGTTGGTCCGGGCCGGAGGCGCCGGGCCCGCCGATTCCGTAGAAGCCTGTCTGGCCCTCGGCCGGCCCGGCCGTGGCCGCGCCCATCCCGGCGGCGGCGGCGGGGCCGCCAGGGACTGGTGCGTACGCTGGCCCGGCCGGAGGCACCGCCGGCGGAATCGCAGGGGCGTCTCCCGGATCCCGCGGCCCCATATCCAGGCGGAACGGCGGGTATTCGTCACGCATCAGGGAAACGTAGGCAACCACTCGGTAGATCCAGCGGTTCAGTCCCATGAGGAAGTCGAAAAGACCCCGCGAGTACACGCCCGTGAACAGCAGGATGATCCCGGCGATGAAGACGAGCAGCGCGAACAGGGAGAGCCCCGTGCTCACCTGCACCCATTCGCCGTCGCGGTTCACCCAGGTCTGGGCGGTCCCGGTCAGCAGCGAGATGATCAGCAGGTGCGGAATGGCCAGCAGCCAGGACTTCACCAGCACCAGGCCGCGGGACAGCTTCTCCGGATAGTCGACGTCGAAGTCGGCCGGGTAATCGGTGCGCTCCAACGTGAAGGGCGGATAGGTGTCCGTGCCGAGCGCCCCGTACGAGTAGAAGGCCACCCGCCAGCTCCAGCGGATCACCCCGACGTTGAAGTTGAACAGCGACCGCGGGTAGCGCCCGGTGAAGAGGATCGCGAACCAGGCCACGATGGTGACCACGCCGAAGGCAAACCAGAGGAAGAAGAGGACAATGAAGTGCGGGATCGCCAGGAGCCACTTGACCAGCCACTTCCAGCGGGACAGGTTCGGGTCCAGGTAGCCGCTGAGCCGGGCCGGATAGACACCGCCGGCACTCGGCGGGACCCCCGCCACGGCGCCCGCTGGGGAACCCGGCACCGTAGCCGGCACCGCGCCGGCCGCATACGGCTGGGGTGCGGAGGCCGCGGACGAGGGCTGCAGCTCGCCCGGCCGGGGCTGTGGCTGTCCGGCCTGCAGCTGGCCGGGCTGGGGAGGTCCTCCCTTGCCGCGGCCCAGCCCTGCGGCCCCAAGCACGATCAGCGGAACGCCGATGAGCAGGAACAATAGTCCGCCGACCAGCAGCCCGACAAAGACGGGCCACAGCAGGTTGGACCGGGCGCCGGCTTTCATGTCCACAACCACCGGGGCACTGGCGTCGGCGTTCATGATCACCACAGCCCAGCTGCCGGACCGCAGGTCCCATTCGAGCTGCTGCTCCCCCGTGCCGCTGGCGGATGCGGCCCAGAACCCCTGGTCCGCGGGCCTCGCCGGAACCTGGGTGCCGGCTACGTCACGGTAGTCCACCCGGAAGGGGTTGAACCGGACCTCGGTGATCTCTGAGTGGCTGACGCCGTCCAGATAGGCCGCCACGTCGCTGCGCGGCCCGATGCCGATGAAGATTTCCTTGCCGGCGGCGGCCGATCCGCCGATCATGACACTTCCGACCACGCCGACCGGGGCCGTGTCCGGCACGCCCTCGTCGGCCATGATGTCGAGGCGCGGCGACGTCAGGGCATAGGAGTTCGTGGCATAACGTTCCGACGGGGTCGTGAAGTAGCCGTTGTCGCGTTGCAGGTAGTTGGCGAACCCTGCGGCGCCGGCCGCAGCCAGGAGCCCCAGTCCGAGAAGTGCGCTGAGCGTGCCCAGCACCAGCATGACTATCCGGCCTGGTCGCATGGCCGCCGTCCTTTCAGATGACTTAGATCAGCTCACTCAGCTCCTAAGTGAGGTGAGGAGGGTTCGTGCCCAGCCTCCCGCTTTCTCGATTTCGCCGTCGCGCAGAGGCCCTTCGCTTCCCTTCACGTAGAAGGGCATGGGTTCGGCGATGATGTCCGCCCCGCCCGCCTTCAGGGCATGCGTGATCTTCTTGGCGGCATCGCCGTGGATAAACATCCGGACGCGGGTGTCGAACGCCGCGGCTTTCACCCCATTGAGGGAACCGTCTCCCAGGGCGGCGAGCAGCGCGGTGATCTTCGGCGTCGGGCGCCACCCGTTGATGGGGCTGCCGACCACGAGGAGGTCCCCGGCCGCGAGCGTGTCGGGCTTGAAGTCGCCGACCGGGACCGAACTCGCCTGCAGTCCGTCAAGCGAACCGGCGATCGCCTCGGCTACCGATCTGGTGTTGCCGTGCGCCGAATCGTAGACGACCAGGGCTTTCATGCCGTGATCACGACCTTGAGCGCCTTGGTTTCCGCGGCCCGGGCGAACGTGTCGTAGGCCTCCAGGAACTGGTCGAAGCTGAAGTGGTGGGTGGCGAACTTCTCCGCCGGCACCTTCTTCTGGGCCACGAGTTTGAGCAGCATCGGGGTGGTGTTGGCATTCACCAGGCCCATGCTGATGTTGATGTTCTGGATCCAGAGGTTTTCCACATGCAGCTCCACGGACTTGCCGTGCACGCCGACGTTGGCCACATTGCCGCCCGGGCGCACGATGTCCGTGCACATGCTGAAGGTCGCCGGGATGCCGACCGCCTCGATCGCCACGTCCACGCCCTGCCCGTCGGTCAGCGCGAGCACCTGTTCCTTCCAGTCGGCGTCGCCGGAAAGAACGACGTCGGTGGCGCCGAATTCGCGGGACTTGTCCAGCCGGTTCGAGTCAAGGTCGATGGCGATGATGGTGGCGGCTCCGTAGAGTCCGGCGGTAGCGATGGCGGCGAGGCCCACCGGTCCGGCACCGACGACGGCGACCGTGTCGCCGGGCTTGACGCGACCGTACTGCACGCCAATCTCGAAGCCGGTGGGGAGGATGTCGGAGAGCATAACGGCTTGTTCGTCGGTGACGCCCTCGGGGAGCAGGTGGAGCGAGTTTTCGGCGTAGGGAACGCGGACGTACTCGGCCTGCGTGCCGTCGATCATGTGGCCGAAGACCCAGCCGATGCCGGAGGCCCCCTCCTCACCCATGCAGTGGGAGTACAAGCCGGTCTTGCAGTTGGCGCAGTGGCCGCAGGACTTGATGCAGGAGATGATGACGCGGTCCCCCACTTTCAGGCTGGTAACCGAGGAACCGGTTTCCGTGATGGTGCCGACGCCTTCATGGCCCAGGATCCGGCCCTTGGTCACGGCCGGAACATCCCCCTTGAGAATATGGAGGTCCGTGCCGCAGATCGTGGTGGTCTCCACTTTGACGATCACGTCGCTGGGATTCTGGATCTTCGGATCGGGAACGTCCGTCCATGACTTCTCACCGGGACCGCCATAGACGAGGGCTTTCATGCGTTCTCCTTGATTCTGAGAATGTTCGGCGGATCCACGATGCGCAGCCGGCACGGGGTGACCGTGCCGTCGATGCCGGATGACACGACCGAGCGACTGGCATGGTCGTGCAGTTCTTCGATGGCCTCGGCTGTTACGCGGGCGTGGGCGAGGTCCACCACGATTTCGTAACCGGGAAGTTTCGCGGTCACGCGGCGGCAGACGACATAAAGCGCCCTGACATTCGCCGGCGTCACGACGCCGCGCACGTTGACCCGGGCAGACTCCTCAACTGCGTCAATCCGGATGAGCACCCTGATGCGCGGATCCCCGTGCGAGGGGTGTGCGTAGTAGGCACTGGACCGGCTTCCGTGCTGCCTGTGCGTCATGCGGCATCAGAGCTCCCGCGCAGCCCGTGGGCGGACTCAAGAATGTAAGAATCGCTGTGAACAGTCATATTGGCTGCGGTCTCCTGCCCTGTACCCGCGGACACGGGCAGTGCAGAATGCCTTTTCCTTCCCCAAGGTTCGAGCGAGACCGTACAACTGACAAGCAAGCGGTTCATCCCCAATGGCCGTGCAGGAACCGCCCCAAATTCAGCTTGGTGTGTGAGTGTTCCCGGGGCAAGGGGCGAAAGTCCCTTGTCCGGGGGACAACCGGAATCCGGCGGCTGCGGTGGTCCGGATTGGCGCGGCACGCTCCGGCCCATAGCCTGTTTCCTATGCCTGAGACTCCTGCCGCTGCCGTGACCCGCCACCTCGTGCTCGCCTCGGTGCGGATCCCCGGTGACACCGCGCTGTACGACGTGCACGTGGCCAACGGGGTGGTTTCGCGGATCACTCCCGCCGGAATGGTTGCTCGTCCCGATTCCCAGGTGGTCGACATGGACGGCCGCTTCGTTATCCCGGGGCTGTGGGATGAGCATGTCCACATGACGCAGTGGGCCCTCGCCGCCAACCGGATCGACGTCTCCGGGGCCGCCTCGGCGCGCGAGGCAGCCGACGTCGTGCGTTCCGCCCTGTCCGGCCCCGGCCTCGCGGGTGAGCGAGGCGGCGGCCTGACTGTGGTGGGTGTCGGTTTCCGGGACGCCGTCTGGGCGGACGTTCCCAGCCTGGAGCTGCTCGACGGCGCCACCGGCGGCCTGCCGACGGCGCTGCTCAGCCATGACCTGCACTGCGTGTGGCTCAACAGTTCGGCGGCGACCCGCTACGGCGTGCCGGTGGACTCCTCCGGGCTGCTGCGCGAGGAGCCTGCCTTTGAACTGACCCGTGAGCTGGGCAGGCTGCCGGACACGGTGGTGGACGCCTGGGTGCGGGAGTCCGCGCAGGCGGCGGCCGCACGCGGGATCGTGGGGATTGTCGATTTCGAAATGACCTGGAACCGCGACGTGTGGCTGCGCCGCGTGGCTGGCGGGTTCGACTCCTTCCGGGTCGACGCAGGCGTCTATCCGCAGGACTTGGCGCGGGCCGTAGCGGAGGGGATGCGGACCGGCCAGGAGCTCGACGGCGGGACGGGGCTGCTGCGGGTCGGCCCGCTCAAGGTGCTGATCGACGGCTCGCTGAACACGCGCACCGCCTACTGCGTGGACCCGTACCCGCACGGCGGCCGCGGGCTGCTGACCGTGAGCGAGGCGGAACTGCTGGAGCTGCTGGTCCGGGCCCGGGAGTCCGGCTTTGTGCCGGCCGTGCACGCGATCGGCGACGGCGCGAACGAGGTGGCCCTGAATGCCTTCACGGCGGCCGGGATCGCCGGCCGGATTGAGCATGCCCAGTTTGTCCGGGAACAGGACTTTGCGCGCTTCGGTGAGCTGGGGCTGACCGCGAGTGTCCAGCCCGCCCACGCCCTCGATGACCGTGATGCTGCCGATTCCAATTGGGCCGGGCGCACGGAGCGGGCGTTCCCGCTGCGGTCGCTGCTGGCTGCCGGCGCCACCCTGGCGCTGGGCTCCGATGCGCCGGTGGCGCCACTGGAGCCATGGACCGCCATGGCGGCGGCCACCACCCGGGCGCGGCAGGACGGGCGGGCGCCCTGGCACCCGGAGCAGGCGCTCACGCGGCAGGAGGCCCTGGCCGCGTCAACGCGCGGGCGGGGCAGGATCCGGGTCGGGGATCCGGCGGACCTCGTGGTGCTCGACGGCGACCCGCTCGCGGTAGCGGATGCCGTCTTTGCGGCGATGCCCGTGGCCGCGACGATCGTGGCCGGACGGTTCACGTTCCGGGACGGCGTCTGACCGGCTGAATCAGCTCGCCTTGACCCGCGACTGGACCAGGTTGGCGAACGGCAGCCGGCCGTATTCCTCCACGAACGCGGCGTGGTATCCGGCTTCGGCCGCGTTGAGCTGCTCAACGGGCAGCTCCTTCCACGCGACTGTCAGCGACCCGGCCGCGGCGAGCTGCCAGATCAGCCGGCCGTCCCAGTGGCCAGGCGGCTTGCCCTTACCGAAGTCGACGAACTCCTGGATCTGCCGGCGCAGCCCGCGGTTGCCCTTGCTGCCGGGGCCGGCCTTGCCCAGATAGAGGACGTCGGCCCCGTCAACCCATTCCGCGGCGAGTGCGTCCGTCTTCAGGGTGGGGTCCTTCTTCTTGAAGATGCCTGCGGTGCTCCTGGCCAGGAACTGCGCCCGAAAGCCCTCGGGCTGCAGCACCGCGAAGATCCCGGGTTTCTGCGGGATCCGGTTGATATCCAGATCCCCGAGCGGCCGGAAGCCGGTGAACCCGTCCTGCTTCAGTGACTGTCTGTTGATCGGCATGGGTTCCTTGGGTTGGGGGCGCTGCGTTCCTTCAAAGCTTACGGACGCGCGGCTTCCATGGCCGCTCCAAATGTCGGAGGTGCCCGATAGCGTGGTTCCATGGACGGCAATCAGAGGCCCGACCAGCCTCAGCCAGAACAAGCTCAGCCAAGACAGGCTCAGCCAGAACAGGTGACAGTTCTGGATGCGGCCCGTTCGCTGGCCGCTGTCCGGCCGTCCGGGGACGTGCCGGAGCTGGACGGTGCGCGTCTGATCGCCGAAATCCGGGCCCTGGAAGACGAAAAGTCTGCCCTGGCTGCCCGCCAGGCCCGGCTGTCCGTCGCTTTCGATCTGATCCAGCGCCGCGAACAGCGCAACCTTGGGATGGCGGCGGCGGAGCTGGGTTCCGGGGTGGGCGCGCAGATCGCCCTGGCCCGGCGGGAATCCCCGGCCCGCGGCGGCCGGCTCCTGGGCCTGGCGAAGGCCCTCGTCACCGAAATGCCCCACACCCTCGCGGCCCTGGAGACCGGGCAGTTCAACGAATGGCGCGCCACCCTGCTGGTGCGGGAAACCGCGTGCCTGTCCGCGGAGGAACGGGCCGCCGTCGACGAGGAGCTCGCGGCCGACGCCGGGACCTTCGACGGCGCCGGGGACCGGGGAATCATCGCCGCGGCCCGGGCCGCGGCGTACCGGCGGGACCCGCGCTCGGTCACCCAGCGCGCCAGCCACGCCAGCACCGAACGGCACGTCAGCCTCCGCCCGGCCCCGGACACCATGTGCTACCTCACCGCCCTGCTCCCCGTCGCGGCCGGGGTCGCCGTCTACGCCGGCCTCACCCGGCACGCCGACACCCTGCGGGCCGCCGGGGACACCCGCACCCGCGGGCAGCTCATGGCCGACACCCTCATCGAACGCGCCACCGGCACGGCCGGCGGGATCAGCGGGATCGAGATTCAGCTCGTCATGACCGACCGCACCCTCTTCCAGGGCGACAGCGAGCCCGCCCGCCTCCCCGGCTACGGCATCGTCCCCGCCGGCTGGGCCCGGGACCTCCTCCCCAACGCCAGGGACGCCGCCGGAGGCACTGCCGGCGACACCACCGGGGACAAGGCCATGAACGTCTGGCTCCGCCGGCTCTACACCGCCCCCGGCATCGGCGAGCTCACCGCGATGGATTCCCGGGCCCGGCTCTTCCCGCCCGGACTCCGCCGCTTCCTCACCGCCCGCGACGACACATGCCGCACCCCCTTCTGCGACGCCCCGATCCGCCACTTCGACCACATCATCCCCTGGCACCGTGACGGCACCACCACCCAGGACAACGGTGCCGGGCTCTGCGAGGCCTGCAACCACACCAAAGAAACCCCCGGCTGGTCCTCCAGACCACGCCCCGGACCCCGACACACCCTCGACGTCACCACCCCCACCGGCCACACCTACCACTCCACCGCACCGCCCCTACCGGGAACCCCGGCCCGCCACGCCGAACCGAATGCAGACCTGGCCGCGGCCAAGAGCCCGGACCACCGCCGCCAACGTCACCGCCGAGCCAACAACCTTCTTCGCTCCCGAAGACAAAGCCAACCCGCAGCCTGAACGTTGCCGGACCAAGGGGACGGCTACTGGCCAAACCACGACTCGGCCAAAGCCACATCAGCCTCCATGGTGTAGTTGACGGCCGAATGCCCGAGCGCCAGGCGGTAGCTGCCACCCGGGGTGTGCCACTGCCCGCGGTCGGTGTCGTAGGACGCGAGCAGCCGAGGGTCAACGTCCAGCGCGACGGTCCGTGATTCGCCGGGTTCGAGGTCCACGCGCTCGAAGCCGAGCAGCCGCATCCGGGGACCCGCGGGGTCCTCAAGGAGGTAGAGCTGGGGCACGTCGGCCCCGCGGCGTGGCCCGGCATTGGTGACGGTGAACCCGGCCCGTACCCCGTCCCGGTCCTGCACTCTCAGCTCCGCATAGCTGAACCGGGTGTAGCTGAGACCGTGGCCGAAGGGAAAGAGGGGCTCCTGCGCGGTCTTCGCGAACCAGCGGTAGCCGACGTCGGATCCCTCGTTGTAGTTGATCGTCGTCGGGGTCCCCCACGGTGTACCGAGGCCCGGAAGCTCCGGCCGCGGTGTCTGGTCCAGGGCGGCCGGGAAGGTCAGCGGCAGTTTCCCGGAGGGGTTGGTGACGCCGGCGAGGATTTCGGCGATCGCCCGGCCGCCGCACTGCCCGGGATACCAGGCCGCGAGGACGGCCCGGACCTTCGGCAGCCACGGCATCGCCACGGGGTTGCCGGTCTCAAGGACAACGACGGTGTTCGGGTTGGCGTCCGCAACCGCCTCGATCACGGCGTCCTGGCCCCACGGCAGGGACAGGTCCGCGTTGTCGTAGCCCTCGCCCTCCACTCGGATGCCGAAAACGACCGCGACATCACAACGGCGTGCCAGCAGCGCCGCCTCGGCAGGGCTCATTCCGGGGTCGTATTCGATCTCCGCGCCGGGCAGCAGCCTCTGCAGTTCCGCCAGCGGCGAGGAGGGCAGCAGGTACAAGTTCCGCATGCTGCCCATGATGCCCGGGCCGCCGACCGTATGGACCTCGGCGTAGCCGCCGGGCGGGGTGACGGCACTGGAGCCGCAGCCGGTGGGTACGCCGAGCTGGGCATGTCCCCCGATGACCGCGATCGTGAGCGGCGCGGCCGGAGGAGACGGCGAGTTCAGCGGGAGCACGCCGTCGTTCTTGAGCAGGACAATGCCTTGCCGCGCCGTCTCCAGCGCGATGTCGGCATGGGCGGCCAGGTCGACGTCGGGTGTCCCCTCCCAGCGGTCGATGCCGACGTCGAAAATGGCGTACAGGATGCGCCGCACCATCCCGGTCAGGCGTTCCTTAGGGAATTCGCCCGCCTCGTAGGCGGCCCGCAGCGGAGCGGTGAAGGTCTCCTGCCCCCACATCATGACGTCGATCTGCACACCGGATTCCTGGTCCTGGCCTCGCAGCGCGAAGTCCCAGCTCGGCGTCGCGCCCCAGTCGGACATCACCCAGCCGGGGAAGCCCCAGGCGCCCTTCAGGATGCCCTCCAGCAGTGACTCGTTGCCGCCCGCGTAGGTGCCGTTGATCTTGTTGTAGCCGGTCATGACCGAGCCGGGCCCGGCGCGTTCGATGGCGATTTCGAACGCGAGCAGGTCGGATTCCCGGTGGGCGGCCGGTTCGATGACGGCGTCCAGCCAGTGCCGGTTGGTTTCGTTGCAGTTCAGGGAAAAGTGCTTGACCGTAGAGATGACCTGCTCGCCCTGGATGCCCCGGACCGACTCCGCGCCGAGTACCCCGGTGAGCCAAGGGTCCTCGGAGAGGTACTCGAAGTTCCGGCCGTTGCGCGGGTCGCGGTGCAGGTTGAGGCCGCCGGCGAGCTGGACGTTGAGCCCCTTGCTCCGGGCCTCCCTGCCCACCATTTGCCCGGATCGGCGGGCGAGCTCTGGGTTGAAGCTGGCCCCCAGGGCGATCGATGCCGGGAGCGCGGTGGCCGTGTCTCCCTCCCGGTAGCCCGGGTTGGTGACACCCAGGCTCGCGTCGCTCATCAGCAGGGCCGGGATGCCAAGCCGCGGGATCCCGGGAGTGTAGCCGGCGCTCATCGGGACGCCGTCCGGGATGCGCGGATCCTTCTCCGTGAGGACCTCGTTGGTGCCCATGACGCTGATCAGGAGGGAGAACCGCTCCTCATCCGTCAGTTGCGCCTCGACTTCACGGGCCCGTGCCATCGCCTCTGAATTCACGCGTTGCCTGCTTTCGGGGTCGTCCCGGCGGGCGTTGGGCGCCGCCGCGGAGTGGGGACCTGGGATCGGTTCCATCATGCCCGTGGCGGTGAGGCGGGGCCAGAGCTTTGCGTGGCGAAGTGAGGCTGCAGGCCTATATGTGGCGCTGCACTTGCCGCAATTGGGTCCCAACAATTGACGCAGAGTCAATAGACCGCAATGAACTCCGGGAGACCAGCGAGGTGACTATCGAGTGACTGCCACGTCGCCGGTCTCCGATTCAATTTCCTTATCCGTGGTTTCTGCAGGTACCCGCCGCCGCTCCTCGATCCCTTGAGCTACATGCAGAATGGTGTCTTCGACAGTTCTGCCGATGGCTTTTGGAACTGAGGCCACTCCTGCGACAACTGCAGTTGCGGCGCCAGCCATTACCCCGCCAGCCTTTTGACCGAGTCGTATCACCGATTCGTGCCACTGGGTGCGTTTGATGGTTGAGCTATCCGACATGCCAAAGACAGAACTGAAGATTCTCACCAACCGCTGCAGTTCTTCGGCGGCGGTGTAGAGCCTGGCCACCTCCATGGGATTCGTAACGCGGGTGAACGTATCGACCTCTACTGCCTCCGATATAGCGTGGGACAGATTCTGAATTGCGGCCGTAGTGCTTGCCATTCGCCGCTCCCGCGACCTAGCGATGTGTCGGGAATGTGCCACGGAATCCGATCCGTCATTCGTGCTGCGGACAGCCTCCAAGGAGTCCATTCGAACCATGTTTGTGAGAGCCACTGCCGCGATGACCAGCCAGTGCTTCAGTTCGCCTTTGGCGGCCGCCTCGGCGCTGCTCAGCCGCTTGCCCATATTCTTGACGGCGAGCCCGTCCGCAATGGTGTTCAAGTGGTTCAGTGCGACAGCGTGTGCTTGGGCGAGCGCCGCTGCCTGTCCCGACACTTGGTCCCATAGGGCGTCGTTAAGGTGTCCGGTCTCCTCGAAGTACCCAAATGCCTTATCCAGGACGTGGGTTGTGCCCTGTACATTACCGAGTGCCTCGTCACGGATATCCCGGACGATCGTGTCCAGCTTCGCGTCCACAGCCTGAAGAAGGGCCTCGAGGTCTTTGAGGGCCACACGTATCGCCAAAGTTGCGGCCATGAGTTGCACGTTCGCGGCCGCTGCAGGATTGACTGGCGAAGATTTCACCAACTCGATCACGGTATCGATCCTGCCATCGGAATGTCGTAGCACGCCGCTGACAACCCCGAGCTTTTCCTTGGTCGAGCCCGCGAGTTGCAGGTATCTGGCGTAAGACTCTGGCGTCATGTGGAAGGCATTTCCACTGATACCCGCGGAAGCCCAAGCTGCCGCAACGCCAGATACACCGGCGAGAATATCCGCCACGCCCGACCCGATTTTCGATGTGGCCCCGTCCTTAACGTCAAGCTTTTGAAAAAGCTCGGCGATGGCCGATGGGTCTCCAGCTACCAGGGCATCTGGGCCGTCGATGTAGACGGCAAGTTCGCGGTCGTGGTCAGTCATATGCACATCTTTACATAACGGCCACAGCCCCACGGCGGCCACGCGGCCGAACATGACCGGGCAGTGTCACCCATCCCCGAACAACGCAAGGGCAAGTACGTGCGTGATCAATTAAACGCTGCACAGCAATGGGGCGCCGCAATCGGCCATCGAGCGATTGGCCAAAGACAGCGCACCCCACTGCCCGCACTAGGCACGAATACCGCGGAAATAGTCGAACTAATCGCCTAGTTTGTTGTGCTTATCCCCGTCGGTATGCAGTGCCAGTTCGCCAGTTTGACCCGGTTTCCATTGGCACATTCGCACGCAGTGCTAATCTCACTGGACAAACCAAACGAAGTGTGGAGAAATCTGTGGCAGGAAAAGCGGACAAAGTCGCAGCAGCGATGAGGGCTGGCGGCGCGACGGCGAAACAGCTTGCTGCTAAAGCGTATGACCTGGCTACCGATCCTGCTGTGCAGGAGAAGGCCCGGAAGCTCGCTGAGAATGGCGCCAAGGCCTACCGGGGATTCAACAGCCCGGAGGCGAAGCAAGCTTTCCGACGGGCCGCGGATATCTTGAAGAAGACGAGCAGAAAATAGGGGCCCGACCCGCCGCATCTCCGACCGTTCACGCAGGCTCAGAGTCCGGCAACCGGACCAATGCAAACGCAAGGCCTGCAGGTACCTTCGCGATCTCGCTATGAGACGGCTCGGACATTCTCATGTCCAGAACGACCCGGCTTAATCCAGTGGTTACCTGCAGGCGCTTTAAGCGTACGCCCGCCCATTCAGCGTGACTAGGGGTCCGTGGCCTCTTACGGAGTCCGAAAAAACGCGCCAGCGCCCAAAAGCGTAGAGTGGAACCAGACGCCTGATTCTGGACGCCGAGCGCTGAGGGAGAAATCGTGACGATTGACTGGGACGAAAAGAAGACCCTGCTGCAGGAACCGAACATCGCCGCCGTAACGCAGCTTTGCGACGAACTGATGGAAAAGAAGCCGGGGTCGGTCGTCCCCTACATCGATCCCGTCCATGACGAGGACGAGTGCCGGATCGTCAGCCTCCACATCGCCCCGGGCAAGGGCACCGAATCGGGCTTCGTTTCCCATTTCAACGATGACGAGGCCGCCCGCCGCGCCACCTCCATTTACGAGGCCGTGGAGCTTGACCCCCGCTACGTGATGCCGTGGAACGCCTACCCCTGGGTCCGCGATCCGGAGCTCCCCTCCGCGCTGAACGTCCAGGAGAAGACGGACGGGCTCCGGCCGTTCCGCCAGTTCCTCAAGATCAACAGGCGCGTTTCCGCCGTCATCGCCCACGGCGCCGACGCCCACGCCTTCCTGACACTCTTCGAGAAGACCTACCACTCCTCGCTGAAGAATCGCGGGGTCAAGATCTACAAGGCCACCGCCCTGGGCGGCCGCGCCTTCGCCGTCTCGGCCGTCAAGCAGGAAGAGCTCCTGAGCAAGAACGTCGAGGTCTACAAGGACGCCATGCAGCGGGCGGGCATCCAGCACCTCTGAACCGCCGGTACAGGACACGCAAGGCAGCGGTTCCGCGGGCCCCGGGTCCGCGTAGGGTCCAACGGCCCTGCCCAAGCCGGGCGGTGCTTGGTGAGCTTGAGTCGAGCCCGGACGGACGCGTCCCCACGTGCGGCTCGCTCCCGCAAAGGATGCAGCGATGGGACGGTTGGACGGCACGGTGGCCCTCAGTGGCGTCTTCACCGGCGTCAATGCCGCCGGCCCGGCTCTGACGGGCACAGCGCCCGCCTCTACCATCAACGTCTCCTCGATCGCGGGACTCCAGGGTCAGGAGACCCTTCCCGGCTGCACTGACTCGAAGTTCGGGGCGGTCGCGCCGCCCGCCGTCTGACCGGAAAGAAGAATCCCATGTCCCAGAGTCCCGGCTCAAAGCTCGCAATTGTCGGCGCCGGCAGCGTCGGCACGTCCCTCGCCTACGCAGCCCTGATCCGCGGCTCGGCCAGCAGCGTCGCCCTCTTCGACGTCAATGCCACCAAGGCCGAGGCCGAGGTGCTGGACCTGGCCCACGGCACCCAGTTCGCCGCCGCCGCCGCAACCGTCACCGGCGGCGGGGACATCACCGCGGTGGAGGGCGCCGACGTCGTCGTCATCACCGCCGGGGCCAAACAGGCACCGGGCCAGACGCGGCTGGACCTGGCCGGCACGAACGTCCGCATCCTCGAACAGCTCATGCCGCAGCTGCTCACGCACGCCCCGGACGCGGTCTACGTCCTGGTGACCAATCCCTGCGATGTGCTGACCGTCGCGGCGCAAAAGATCTCCGGCCTGCCTTCCTCGCGCATTTTCTCCTCCGGCACTGTGCTGGATACGTCCCGGCTGCGCTGGCTGCTGGCGCGCAAGGCCGGGGTCTCCCTCACCAGCGTGCACGCCAGCATGGTGGGCGAGCACGGCGACACCGAGTTCCCCATCTGGTCCGGCGCCACGATCGGCCCGGTCCCGATCCGCAACTGGACGGTCGACGGCGAACGCGTCTTCACCCCCGACTACCTCGCCGAAACCGCCAGTGAAGTGACGCACGCGGCCTACAAGGTGATCGCGGGCAAGGGCGCCACGAACTACGCGATCGGCCTGTCCGGCGCGCGCATCGTGGAGGCGCTGCTGCGCGCCGAAAACGCGGTCCTGCCGGTGTCGACAGTGCTGGACGGGCAGTACGGGATCACCGGGGTAGCGCTGTCGCTGCCCAGCATTGTGGGGCATGGCGGGGTCCGCGCCGTGCTGGATACCCCCATGGACGACGGCGAACTCGCCTCCCTGCAGCATTCGGCGGAGACACTGCAGCGGAGTCTCGCGACGCTGGGGATTTAGGCGGTCTGCGGCGACCCTGCTGCGGCGAAGTCGGGCACAATCGTCACCGGTCCGACATGCGGGAGGGCGCTGCGGACGCCGCGTTCCAGATTGGCCGTCACCGAGGCGAGCTCCACCAGGTGCGCGTCCGTCGGGATCGGCACCGTGATCTCCACGTGCAGCCGGTGGCCGGACCAGCGCAGCCGGGCTGTACCGCCCGAACGGGAGTGTTCCCCGACGACGGCCTCGACCCTCCGGGTGAGTCCAGGGTCGACACCGTCCATCAGCCGCCGCCCGACGTCGCGCACGGTGCCCCAGAGGAGGACGGCGATGGCGGCGGAAATCAGCAGGCCAACGATCGGATCCGCCAGCGGGAAACCGAGCCAGATGCCGATGACGCCGGCGACGACGGCCAGCGAGGTGAAGCCGTCCGTCCGGGCATGGACGCCATCAGCCACCAGGGCTGCGGAACCGATCCGCCGGCCGACGCGGATCCGATAGATCGCCACGAGTTCGTTGCCGGCGAAGCCCACCAGTCCCGCGGCAAGCACCCAGCCGAGGTTGTGCACGGGCTGGGGTTCGAAGAAGCGTCGGATCGATTCAACGGCGGCCACCACCGCGGAGAGGGCGATCATCGCCACAATGAACAGCCCGGCGAGGTCCTCGGCGCGGCCGAACCCGTAGGTGTATGTCCGCGTGGCCTTCCGGCGGCCCAGCAGGAACGCGATCCACAGCGGGACCGCGGTCAGCGCGTCGGAGAAGTTGTGTACAGTGTCGGCCAGCAGCGCCACGGACCCGCTGACCAGTACGATCACGAGCTGGAAGAGCGCGGTGGCGCCGAGGCCGAGCAGGGAGATCTTGACGGCGCGGATGCCCTGGGAGCTGGATTCGAGCGCCTCATCGATGGAGTCCGCAGCGTCGTGCGAATGCGGGACGAAGACTGACTGAAGCCAGCCCTTCAGGCCGGTGGCGTGCGTGTGGTTGTGACCGGACGCGCCGTGGTCGTGGTGATGCGCGCCGTGGTCATGGTCACGCACGTGGCCGTCCGGGCCGTGGTCATGGGCACCGTGGCCGTCCGGGCCGTCGTCGTGGCCATGCGGGTGGACGTGGACGTGCCCGTCGTCGTGGCTGTGCTCCTGGCCCTCGCCGTGGCTGTGTTCGTCCACGGCATCCGACGGGCGGTTCATGCGCCGTGCCGCGGGGCCGTGCCGAGCGCGTGCTCGGCCTGATGGATGGCATCCATCACCAGTTGTCGGGCATGGTCATTCTGCAACCGATAGAAGACTTTGGTGCCTTCCTGGCGTGTGGCGACCATGCCGCCCAGCCGCATTTTGGCCAGATGCTGGGAGACTGCTGAGGCGGGCTTCCCGACGCACTCTGCCAGGGCGTTGACCGGCAGCTCGCCCTCTCCCAAAGCGAGGATCAACCGGACACGCGTGGCGTCGGCCAGCATGGAGAACACTTCGACGGCCAGCTCCACGTGGGGGCTGTCGACCTCAACCCGCATATCTGCATTCATACGCAGATACTGTCATAGTTGTCCCCTCCGGCCAATTGGCGCGCTGCGCCGCGGGAACACAATTCCGGGGGCAGGCGTTGAAGACAGGTAGCCTGAGTGCTTCTCGACACTGCCCAAAGCCGTAACTGCGAAAGGAGGGTGACGATGTCCGCAGCCGCCGCGGCCCATCCCGTCGCCGTCCTCCGCCGCGCCGCACTGCTGGCCGGTCTGCTCGCCGTGATTGCCGGCTTCCTGGGGATGCACATCATCGCCGGCTCTCATGGCCTGCACGCCCAGGCGTCCCCTCCCGGCGGCGTCCAAACGTCGACGGCGCCGCACGCGACGGCGCCCCACGCCACCGGCCAGGCGGCCGCTGACCTAACAGCCGGCGATCCTGCCGGGCACTCCAGCCACAGCGCCGCCGGCACTTTGTCGCAGGCCGACGACGGCACCGCTGCGGCGGAGACCGTTTCTGCGGTGACACCCGCCGCGGCGACAGTCGGCGGAACCCAGGTCCCGCCGTCGTGCACGTGCCAGGGCGGATGCGCCGAGACGCCAGCGGTTCACGTCGGCTGCACGCCGTCGCTGTCAGGGGCCCCGATGAGCGCCCCTCACCCCGGGCCCGCCCTGCTGGAGGGCCAGCCCTGGACCGCAGAGGAGGCTGACCGCCCGTCCGGCTACGCCTACGTGCCGGGGACGCCCACACCCCGGGACCTGTCCATCAGCCGCACGTAGGACCGGGCATGTGCCGTGACGACGCCGGCGCACCACCACCTGCCCCCAGCGCACGGCCGCCGATTCCAGCAGCCTCCGCGCGGCTCCACCCCGCCGGCGTCCACCGCCGGATGCACGAAGGACACGACCTCCCATGAAGAAGAACCTCCCTATTTCCGCCGCCGCCCTCGCCGCCGTTATGGCACTGGCCGGCTGCTCCACCCCCGGCACTTCCGGCGGAAGCAGCAGCATGCCCGGGATGGACCACAGCACCATGGGCTCAAGCGCCGCACCCGCCGCCGCGGACCACAACGGCTCGGACACAATGTTCGTCCAGGGAATGATCCCGCACCACGCCCAGGCCGTGGAGATGAGCGACATCATCCTGAAGAAGCAGGGCATCGACGCCAGGATCACCGCGCTGGCCACGAAGATCAAGGCCGCCCAGGCGCCCGAGATCGAGAAGATGACCGGCTGGCTCAAGGCCTGGAATGAACCCACCCAGGCACCAGGCGGCCACTCCATGACCGGCATGATGAGCGGCGAGGACCTCACACAGCTCGACGCCGCCGAGGGAACCGAGGCCGCGAAGCTGTTTCTCCGCCAGATGATCGCGCACCACGAGGGCGCCGTCGAGATGGCCAACGCCGAGGTCCGCAGCGGCAACAACGCCGAAGCCATCCAGCTGGCCAAGGACATCGCGGCCTCCCAGACGGATGAGATCCAGGAAATGAAGGAACTGCTCGCGGGCCTGTAGCCCGCCGTCCGCCGTCGAGGTCAGACTTCGCGCCCATGTTCGAACGAAACATGGGCGCGAAAGCTCACCTCGCGGGATGCCCGTCCGTTCGCGGCGGCACCGTAACGCAACGTCCGCGCAACCTCTCCCGGAGGCGGTTCGCATATGCTCGACGGACAGCTTCACTGGCTCAGCGACGAACCACCCGGGAGACACCTCATGACCACCTGGCGAATCAGGGATTTCCATTCCGCCGATCTCGACGGCATCCTGCACCTCTGGGAGTCACTCAAGGCCACGAACGTCGAGCCGGTCTACGCGCTCTCCGAGGTTCTGGCCTCCTGCGAGAAGGACCACGCCGTCGTCGCGGTGCAGGGCGATCAGGTGGTGGGCGCCGCCGTCGGACGGGCCGCCCACGACCAGGGCTGGATCGTCTTCCTGGCCACCCTCCCCGAGTACCGGGGCCGCGGGATCGGCACCTCGCTGCTGGCCGCCGTCGAGAACCGGATGGCGCCGCACGGGCTGAACAAGCTCTCCGCCCTCATGCCGGAATCCGAGACCCGGGTGGAGGCGTTCCTGGGCCGCGGCTTTGTGCTGAAAAAGAATCTGCGCTACTTCGAGCGGAAAATCCCGGTGCAGCGCCAGGAACTCGAACCCCTGAGCCTGCTCGGCGGCCGGATCCTGGCCCGCGACCTCTGGGAAAACGTCGCCGGCATGCGGAACGAGAAGGAGCTGCTTGAACGCCGCTTGGTTCTTCCGCTGGCGGAGGCCGACCTCGCCGACGAATACGGTGTGGTGCCGCCGCGCGCCGTCGTCCTCTTTGGCCCTCCCGGCACCGGCAAGACCACCTTCGCCAAGGCGATTGCCTCCCGCCTCGAGTGGCCGTTCGTGGAGGTTTTCCCCTCCCGCCTCGCCGCCGACCCCAAGGGCCTCGCCGGGGCGCTGCGCGAGACGTTCCTGGAGATCGCCGAACTGGAACACGCCGTGGTGTTCATCGACGAGGTGGAGGAAATCGCCTCCCAGCGCTCGGGCGAGCCGCCGTCGCCGCTGCAGGGCGTCACCAACGAACTCCTCAAGATCATTCCGGCCTTCCGCGAACAGCCCGGCCGGCTGCTGGTCTGCGCCACCAACTTCATCCGGGCCCTGGACACCGCGTTCCTGCGCCACGGACGCTTCGACTACGTCATCCCCATCGGGCTGCCCGACCGGCAGGCCCGGGAGGCCATGTGGCAGCGGTTCATTCCCGCCACGGTGGTGGACGACGTGGACGTGGAGCTGCTCGTGGACCGGACCGAGGGGTTCTCCCCCGCGGACATCGAGTACGCGGCCCGGAGCGCGTCCCAGCGGGCGCTGGAGAAGGCGGTGTACGACGACGGCGGGCTCGCCTCCAGCGGCAGCCCCTCCGTCCGCGACGCGGTCCGGAAGGGCCCCGCGACACAGGATTACCTCGACGCGATCGCCGAGACCCGGACCACGGTCAGCGACGAGGTCCATCAGCAGTTCCTCGAGGACATCGACGCCCTGGGCCGGGTCTAAACCCCTCAGGCAACGCGGGGTCAGCCAGCGTCCGTGGCGGGCGCCGTGGACGGGCCGGAAGGGACCCCGCGTTGCATCGAGTAGAGAGTCAAAGGGGAATCCGTGGTCCTGTTCCTGACGGTGGTGAGCGGCCTCGCCTGGACCGCGGTGTACGTCGAGGCCGTCCGCATCGGGTTCCGGGACAGAAGCTACGCGATCCCGGCCGCGGCGCTCGGACTCAATTTCGCCTGGGAGACCATTTATGCCGCCCGCTCCGTTGCCACCGGCATCTCCACCCAGGGCGTCTTCAACATCGCGTGGGCACTCGCCGACGTCGTGATTGTGTATACGTTCCTCAGGTTCGGCCGCTCCGAGCTGCCAGCGTGGGTGACGCGGAGGCTCTTCATCGGCTGGGCGCTCCTGCTGGGCACCACGTCGTTCGCGGTTCAGCTGCTTTTCGTGGTCGAGTTCGGCTGGGAGGACGCTCCGCGTTACGCGGCGTTCCTGCAGAATCTGCTGATGTCCGGGCTGTTCATCGCCTTGTTTGTTGCCCGCCAGGGACCCCGCGGCCAGTCACTGCTGATCGCAGTGGCGAAGTGGATCGGGACCGTGGCACCCACCATCGTGTTCGGCTGGTACGGCAACTCGCCGCTGATTCTTGGCGTGGGCGTCCTCTGCAGCGTCTTTGACCTGGCCTACATCGGCCTGCTGTGGCGGGCAAGATCCCCGGCCAACGCAACGCGGGGTCAGCTATTGCCCATGGCCGGCCCAGGGATGGGCGCCGGGTGACCCCGCGTTGCTCTCAGAGGCCGACGGCGGACGCGGCTTTGGAACGGAACCGGCCGGCCCCGGCGGGGTGCCGGGGTCAGGCCCGGCGCGGCTCGGACTCGCTGTCGGCGGGGGTCTCGCCAGGCCCGGCCGAGGGTCCGGCTTCGGGCACGGCTTCGGTCACGGCTTCGGTCGACTCCTCTGTGGCGCCTTCGTAGGAGAGGTTCTCGTAGTCGGTGTCGTCCGCCTCGTCGAGCAGATCGTCGAGTTCATCCAGCAGCCACGGGTTGATCCGGGCCAGGATCTTGCGGGTTTCCTCCACCGGAACCGCGGCATAGAGCACCGGGCGGGCCTCGTTGTAGCGGGTGACCGGCGGCTTGTCCGGCCATTTCTCGGCCAGTGCCCTGACGCGCTCCGGCAGGGAGTTGTGGGCGTTGTCCGCGATTTTCACCAGGGTGGCATCGTGGTCCTCGGCGATATAGCGGATGCCGGCCTGGTAGTCGTCCGGGTTCTCGTGCAGGCGCTTGGTGACGCGCTCAATGATGTCCACGGCCCGCTCGGTGACGCCCATGTCCAGCAGCGCCTGCCGGGTCATCGGGGTGTCCTCGGCGATGTCGTGCAGGTAGCCGGCAATCCTGATGTCGTCGTCGAAGTCCGCCAGGGCATCCCCTACCGCGATCACGTGTTCGCGGTAGGGCCGCTTGAGCTTGTCCTTCTGGCGGTTGTGGGCCACTTCCGCGAGGATCTTCGCTGTCTCGACGGTAAAACTCGGCTGCGGGGTGTGCGCTTCCCTGAACTCTGGTTCTGACATGCTTCCAGCCTACGCGTCCGGCCCGGCCATCCCGGGCCAGATCCACGGCTCCCGCGGCAGCGCGGCGGGCTCAAACACGGCGAGTGCCTGCTCCAGCGGACCGGCCGGCAGCCCCATCGATGCCAGCAGGGTGTCCCGCACCTGACTGACCGGAATGCCGGCGGCGGCAAGGTCCGCGAGGGTGACAGCACCGTCGCGCTTGGCCAGCCGGGCGCCCTCGGAGTTTACGATCAGCGGAACATGCGCATATTCCGGAACAGGCATATTCAGCAGGGAGGCGAGGTAGGCCTGCCGTGGCGTGGAGGGCAGCAGGTCGTCGCCGCGGACCACCTGGTCGATGCCCTGGGCTGCGTCGTCCACCACCACGGCGAGGTTGTAGGCGGTCACGCCGTCGTTGCGGCGGAGCACAAAGTCATCCACCACTCCGGTGTAGCTGCCGTGCAGCACGTCCTGCACTGTCGCCGCGGTCACGGCGGACCGGAGCCGGACCGCCGCGGGACGGACGGCGCGCTTGACCGAGCGTTCGGCCTCAGACAGGTTACGGCAGGTGCCCGGATAGGCCCCCTGAGGGGCGTGCGGAGCGGACGGCGCCTCCTGGATCTCGCGGCGGGTGCAGAAGCACTCATAGGTCAGGCCCGCCGCGGTCAGCCCGGCGATCGCCTCGGCGTAGAGGGGCCCGCGGTCGGTCTGGCGGACGATTCCGCCGTCCCAGGTGATGCCGATCGCGGCGAGGTCCCTGAGCTGCTCCGCCTCGGCACCGGCCCGGGCCCGGTCCAGGTCCTCAACCCGCATGAGAAACCGCCTGCCGGTGGACCGGGCGAAGAGCCAGGCGAGGATGGCGGTGCGGAGGTTGCCGACATGCAGTTCGCCGGAGGGGCTGGGGGCGAAACGGCCGGCGGAAGTCATGGCACCAGCCTATGCGCCGCCAGCACAAGAGCCCCTCAGCTACCGATGACTTCGGAAATCCGACGTCGGTGGCTCAGGGGCTCTTGCCGTGCCGGACCCGGGGCGTTGCTCCGGGCCATGGCACTGCGAATGCGGAGATTGGTGCGGAAAGACGATGGTGTGAACAAGAGTCAATCAGCGGGCGGGTTCCTTGCGGGAAGCCTCATCCAAGATCCGGGTGGTGTGCCGGGGTACCTGTAGCCGTTGGGATCCGGCGGTGGCCTTCGTCCCTTTGTTGTCACTATTTCAACAGAAGTCCTACAGTTGGTGCAACGGACAACTCGTGCACTGGTCAATCTGATCAACCGTGGCCCGGACGACGAACAGGAAGTGGTCACTTTGCAGGAACTCGACGCGACCGACCGGCGAATCCTCCTCGCCCTCGACCAGGATCCCCGGCTGCCCATCATGGTGCTGGCCCAGAAACTGGGCCTGGCCCGCGGCACCGTGCAGTCCCGCCTGGAGCGGATGACGACGTCGGGCGCGCTCCGGCCGAACAGCAGCCGGGTGCTGCCCTCGGCGCTGGGCCGCGGCGTGGCGGCGTCGGTCAGCGCCGAGCTGGACCAGAGCCACCTGAATGAGGCGATCGCCGCGCTGCGGAACATCCCGGAGGTGCTGGAATGCCACGCACCGGCCGGCGAGACGGACCTGCTGATCCGGGTCGTGGCGCAAAGCCCGGATGACCTGTACCGGGTCTCGGAGGAAATCCGGCTGTGCCCCGGAATCGTGCGGACCTCCACCAGCATGTTCCTGCGCGAGGTCATCCCCTACCGGACCACGGGCCTGCTGGGCACCTGAACGTCGGCTCCGCCGAACTAGACAGGCGGACCCGTGTTGGACTTCAGGTTCTTCATCACCAGCGTCGACGTCAGCCGCTCGACGCCGGGCAGCGAGGTCAGCTCGCTGTCATAGAAGCGCTGGTAGGCGGGCAGGTCCTCGGCGATCACCTTCAGCAGGTAGTCGGGGGAACCGAACAGCCGCTGCGCCTCGACGATGTTCGGGTTGTCCGCCACGCGGTTCTCGAAGATCTCCATCGTCGCCCGGTCCACCTGGCGCAGCGTGACAAAGACGATCGCCTCGAACCCGAGCCCGAGGGCCGAGGGATCGATATCTGCCCGGTAGCCGCGGATCACGCCGGCGGCCTCCAGGTCACGGAGCCGCCGGTGGCAGGGCGCCACGGTCAATCCCACCTTGGCGGCGAGCGCCGTCGCAGTCATGCGGCCGTCCTCTTTGAGGTAGCGCAAAATACTTCTGTCCAACCGGTCTATCACGCAATAATCTTACCCCCGGACGGCAATTCCCCGCGAAAAAGGGGAACACTTACGGCGGCTTATTTCCTAGACTTTTCCTGTACCCCGGACCACAGGAGACCGCCATGAACCCCCAGCTTTTCCTCGCCTTTCTGCTGGTCGCCGGCGCCCTGGCCTGCACGCCGGGGGTCGACTGGGCGTATTCCATCACCGCCGGGCTGAAGCAGCGCAGTTTCGTGCCCGCAGTTGCGGGACTCTGCGGAGGCTACGTGCTGCACACCGTGCTGCTGGTGGCGGGTCTGGCCGCCCTGCTCACCGGGGTCCCCGGCATCCTGGGCTGGCTGACCGTCGCCGGCGCGGCTTACCTTCTGTGGCTCGGGCTGACGACCATCCGGACCTGGCGCGGGGCGAGTTTCGGCGGCGCGGAGATGCGGGCACCGGCGAACCAGTTCCGGACCTTCCTGCAGGGCATGGGAACAAGCGGCATCAACCCCAAGGGCCTGCTGTTCTATGTGGCCCTGGTGCCGCAGTTTGTCAGCCCCGAGGCGTCCCTGCCTGTGCCCGTGCAGTCCGGCCTCCTCGGCCTGACGTTTGTTCTCCTGGTCGGCGTGGTCTACAGCGCCGTTGCCTTGCTGGCGCGCAGGCTGCTGCACTCCCGGCCGGAGGCGGCGCGGAAAGTGACGCTCGCCAGCGGCATCATCATGGTGGCCCTGGGCACCGTCCTGCTGTCCGAGCAGCTGGTGCCGCTCCTGGGCCAGGCCCTGTCCCGCGGCTGAACTCAGCCGGCCGCCGCGCGCGGCATGTACCACTCGGTGAACGCTGTGGCGCGGCCGTCGCCCGCGAGCTGGATGATCCAGAGGTTGTCGTAGCTCCGGCTGTCGCCGCGGTAGTCGGTGCGGCCCTGCACGAAGGCCCTTCCGCCGTCGACGCCGAGGAGTTCCCACTCGAACGTCCAGTCCCCCGGCTCATCCTGGCTGGCGATCCAGCGCTCCACGATCTGCTCGCGCCCGGTCCACGGCTCGGGATCATCCGGGCGAGTGGAGTAGACGGCATCCTCCGTGAACAGCGCCCGGATATCCTCCGGCTCGTTCGACGTCCAGGCAATGATGTAGTGCTGCATCCAGCGCGCTGCCGCATCTCTCATCCCTCGGTTCTACTCCCTGTTTCCGGGGGCCCGCAAGGGTCATTGATCCGGGCCGGAACACTTCGCCCAGGTTCAGTCGTCGTCGGCCCGGCCGTATTCGCGGTCCCAGAGTTCATGGAGTTCCGCGTCCCTGCGGATGGCCCGGACCGTCTCCAGGTCTGCGGACTGGCGGTGCTGCCGCTCCAGCCGGTTCAGCGCCTTCCGTCCGTTGTCCAGTAGCAGGAGGGCCCGGTCCGTCAGGGCATCGCTGCGGAGCGTAAAGTCGGTCCCGCGCCGGCGCAGGACCTCCTGCAGGGCGGCACGGGCGGCCGTATTGGCACCAAATTTCCGCAGCGAGCGCGCCCGCACCAGGAGCAGCGCCGCCGAAAGGTCGTCCCCGTTGAGCAGCCCTTCCGTGTCTGCCACCACCTCCTCGTGCCGTCCCAGCGAGGCGGCCAGGGTGCAGCGCGCCAAAGCCAGCGGCAATGATGGCGGGAGTCCGTTCAGTGCCGCGAGGGCAGTCTCCGTCTGGCCGGTCTCGCGCAGTGAGTGGGACAGCGCCAGGAAGACCGCCTCCTCGCTGAACAGGACCGGAACCTCGACCCGCTCGGCAACGGCCACGCGGGTGATAACACGGGCCAGATAGGTGGAGGCGTAGCGGTTCGCGTCGTCGTCGTTACTGGTCAGCATCCCGCGCTGGAGCAGTTCGGCGGCGCGCAGGTGGCCACCCTGGGCGTAGCTCTGCAGCCCTGCCATCAGGTAGCACAGCCCGGCCCACCCGGGGTAGGTGTGCGCCAGGGCGATCAGCCGGTTTGGGTCGGAGCTGCCGAAGATCGCGGAATGCACGGCCTTGGCCGCCTTGCCCGGGGTCCTGCCGCCCACCTTCCCGAGCCGGGGCGCGCCGCCCTCCACGGGCAGGGCGCCGCGGGGCCGCCCGGCAAGGACTCCGGAGACCGCGCCGCCCACGCCCTCGGCGAGGCCGCGGACAGGGGTCCTGATGACCGGCGTGCGGAACGGCGCCAGATCGCGCAGGTCGCGGTACAGGGCGGGGCGGGGTGCGGATTGTCCTGGTCCGGCGCTCATACATCCATGCTAGTAGGCGCAGGGAGGACGCGGGCAGACTAGGCCGCGGCCGTGACCCACAGGCCGATCACCCAGGTGCTGCCGGCGAGGCAGGCGAGCCCGAACTCGACGATCATGCCCAGCCCGGTGGCCTTCAGGGCGGCCCAGCTGGAGGCCGCGGCGGTGCCGATGGCCCGCGTGCGGTGCAGCTCGCTGAGCAGCAGGCCGGCGGCGAAACCGACGAACAGGCCCACCACCGGAATGATGAACATCCCCACGACGCCGAGGACCAGCCCGGCCACCACCGAGCGGCTCGGAATGCTGTGCTGTTTGAGTTTCCGGCCGGTCAGCACCGCGCTGGCGGCCATTCCGGCCATGACGAAGACCATGCCGATCCCGAACACCACCCAGCCGGTGGTCCCGGCGCCGCCCCAGATGGCCCAGGCCAGCAGGCTCAGCCCGATCAGGATGCTTCCGGGCAATACGGGAATGACGGTACCGGCCACGCCCACCAGGATGGCGAGGCCACACAGGATCGTCACAACAGTCTCGGGGTTCATCGCCCCAGTCTAAGGCGCGGGGGCCTCTGTTCAGGCGGCCCCGGCCGGCACCAAGACGACGACGGCGCCGCATCCCCCAAGGAAGCGCCGCCGTCGTCGTCTGTGCTGCTGTGGCTACTCGGCTTCAACCGCCGCGGCGACGGCGGCGGACACGGCCGGCGCCACCCTCGGGTCCAGCGGGCTGGGGACGATGTAGTCGGCGGAAAGGTCCTCGTCGGCCAGTGCGGCGATGGCGCGGGCCGCGGCCAGCTTCATCGCCGGCGTGATCCGGCGGGCGCCGGCGTCGAGGGCTCCGCGGAAGATGCCGGGGAACGCGAGGACGTTGTTGATCTGGTTCGGGAAGTCGCTGCGGCCGGTGGCGACGACGGCCGCGTACCGGCGCGCGACCTCGGGCAGGACTTCGGGATCCGGGTTGGACAGGGCGAACACGATCGAGTCCTGGCTCATGAGCTTGAGGTGTTCCTCGGCCAGCTGGGAGGAGGAGACGCCGATGAACACGTCGGCGTCCAGCATGGCATCGGCGGGTCCGCCGGAGACGCCGCGCGGGTTGCCGCTCTTGGCCAGCTGGGCCTTCTTGCTGGCGGGATCGGCGGCGATGTCGGCACGCTCGCTGTTGATGACGCCGCGGGAGTCCAGCAGCACTACATCGCTGATTCCGGCGGTGAGCAGCATCTGCGCGACGGCGATCCCGGCGGCGCCGGCGCCGAGACGACAACACGCAGCTTCTCAAGCCCGCGTCCGGTCACCTTGGCGGCGCCGGTCAGGGCCGCGAGGACGACGACGGCGGTGCCGTGCTGGTCATCGTGCATCACGGGGCAGTCGAGGGCCTCGATAAGCTTTTCCTCCAGCTCGAAGCAGCGCGGCGCGGAGACGTCCTCAAGGTTGACCGCGCCGAAGCTCGGGCGCAGCCGGACGAGGGTCTCGACGATCTCGTCGACGTTGGTGGTGTTGAGCACCAGCGGGATGGAGTCGAGCTCGCCGAAGGCCTTGAACAGGGCGGACTTGCCCTCCATCACCGGCAGCGAGGCGCTGGCGCCGATGTCGCCAAGGCCGAGGACCGCCGTGCCGTCGCTGACGACGACCACGAGGCGCTGGGCCCAGGTGAGGGTCTTGGCGAGTTCCGGGTTGGCAGCGATGGCGCGGCTGACCTGGGCGACGCCGGGCGTGTAGGCGATGGACAGGTCACGCTTGCTGGCGAGCGGCACGGTGCTGGCAATCGAAAGCTTGCCGCCCTGATGGGATGCGAAAATTTCCTCGTCGCTGAGCGCTGCTACGGTCTCGGGGGACGTGGCGTCGGCGGTGTTAATCGTTTCAATGGACACTTCGTTGTCTCCTGGGGCTCACCGTGGGCGTACGGCACATGGAAGCTCAAGCACAGGGATGCTCAAGATGGTCTGGGGAGCCTCGGCAGCGACCCAGGGTTGGTGGGTCTGCGGTGAAGCTCCGGGTAGTGCAGGCGGCTGGGCCGCTCCGGTTCTGCAATGGTAAACAGAACTCGCCGGCAGTGACGTGTCCCGCGACATACTCTGGCGGTTGGTTAAACGTTTATCCTGCACAAATCGTGGCCGCGATCACCGAAAAGCGCCCCTACCGGCCAGTAAATTATCAGATTGGTCTAGACCAGTTACGCCGACCGGCGGGTGCATGTCAGCAGGAAACACGCCTTTTTGAGGTCTCCTCGGCTTCGAAGAGGGACAGCCGCCGGCATCGGACGGACTGGACCAGTCCAGTGACGGTCAGCAGCAGAACCCGGGAAATGGCGGCGTCGCCGCTCACGGCCGAGACGGCTTTCTCGGCAGCGGTGTCGATCTCCCGGAGCAGCCTCGTGGTGTCCGCGTCCTTGGTGTAGACGGCCCTGTTCAGGCACTGCTCCACGGCAGGCTGCATAAGGCGCATGTGGAAAATTTCCATCACGACGCCGACGAGCGCGTGGGCGGGCACGTCGCCTCCGGCGTTCCCTGCGGGCGGCATCGCGGTTCGTCCCGGGGGTTTGGTTGCGGGCGGGGCTTCGTGCAGTTCCGTCAGCTGCTTGCGGTAGAGCGCCAGCACCAGCTGGGTGGCGGAGGGGAAGTACCGGTACAGGGTGCCCAGCGGAACATCGGCCTTGGCCGCTACTTCGGAAAGGACCACGGACTCCAGGCCCTTGCGGGCGAACCCGGCGGCGACGTCAAGAATCCGGGTGTAGCGGAGACGCTGCCGGGGCAGGGTGGGCGGAGGGGCCATCGGTGGAAGTTCTGAGTGAAATTCAGGCATCAGCAGCGATCCGGGGTCGGTTTTCTCGGCAGCCGGCAGGGGTTCCCCACAGCGCTGCCGCGGCAATTCCCGTCCACTATACGTCACGCTCCCGGGCCGGAAGCCCGTTCCGAAAGGTGCCGGCGGCGTCGCCGCTCACGGCTGACACGGCCACCGCCGCGGCGGGTCCTGGCCTAGTCGACGCCCTTGATTTTGACCACAAAGACGGCCCCCAGCAGTCCGATCACGGCCGCCGCCACGTACAGCGAAACGTAGCCGCCCCACAGCGTCACGAAGGGGAAGGCGATGAGCGGAGCGAGCACCTGGGGCAGGGAATTGGCGACGTTGAGGACGCCCAGGTCCTTTCCGCGGCTCAGTGACGTCGGAAGCACCTGGGTGATCAGGGCGAAATCCACCGCCAGGTAGCAGCCGAAGCCGATTCCCAGCACCGAAGCGCCCAGCAGCGCCCCGGTCCAGTTCGGCGCGAACGCCAGGATCAGCGAGGCCGCCGCGATGACGACCGAGGAGATGATCACCAGCGGCTTCCGCTTCCCCATCCGGTCGCTCAGCCGGCCTCCGATCACACTGGTCACCATCACCATCACGGCGTAGAGGCCGGTCAGGATCAGCACACCGAACTCCGGCGCGATGCCCTGCGTCTCCTGAAGATGGACGGCGTCCTTGAGGAAGAAGAGCAGATAGAGGGTGACCATGTGGTTGCCGATGTTCACCAGCAGCCGGGTCAGCCAGGCCCAGGCGAAGTCCGGATAGAGCACCGGGGAAATCCAGAAGCCCTTGGCGAAGCCGGCCAGGCTGAACGGCGGACGTGCCCCCGTGGGGAGCGGGACGTCGTCGTTCTTGAAGAAATACAGCACGACGCCGGCGAGCAGCGCCGCGGCGCAGAACAGGTAACCGACGGCGAAGTTCCCGGTGACCGCTGCGGCGATCACCGCCCCGATGAGGATGCCGACCGTCTGGCCCATGGCGGCCAGGCCCCCCACGGTCCCGCGCTGGACGACGGGGACGCGGTCCGGGATGGCGGCGGTGACGGCGGCATAGGCCCCGTTGCAGCCGGCCTGGACCAGGCACCAGAGCAGCGCCATGATGGCAACGTTCGGCGCCCCGGCGAGCGCGATCAGGGCCGCGGCGCCGAGGATCGCTCCGAAAAGGACCCAGGGCACGCGGCGGCCCAGGCGTGAGGTGGTGCGGTCGCTGAACGCACCGAACAAGGGATTGGCCACGAGGGAGACCGCCGCACCGGCTCCGGTCACGAGGGCGAGGATGGCCTCTTTGTCAGCTTCGCTGAACGCGGCGGCCTGCTGGCCGAGCAGCACCTGAAGCGGGCCGAAGAATGCCGCGTTGATGCCCACGTTGACGAGGACGACGCCGGTGACCCAGACGGGGCGGACTGCCCGTTCGGGTTCGGCGAACGCCACCGCCGCCGGGCTTCCCGCGGTGAAACTGCCGCGGGATGGGTCCGGCGATGCTCCGGACAGATCGGACAGGCTCATGTAAATCGGTTCCCCCCGGAAACGGCTGACGCACGCTGAAGATCAGTGTGGAGCCAGACTATCGTGGGGATCACGATTAGGCGCCACCGGAAAAGTTGATTCCCGGCTCTGCAAAGTATTGTCAATATCATTCGGGCAACTCCACCCTGGAGAAAGCCCACATCACTCATTCCTGGGGGAGTATATTTTGCTGTCAGAAACGTCGGGCACTGCTGCCCGCACCAAGGCCGTGGGACTGGCAATTGCCGCCGTCATGGCGCTCACCGGCTGCAATGCGGGATCGGCCAGCACTGAAAAGAATGCTGCCGGACCGGCATCAAACTCCGCTCGGGACGAGGCGGTAGTAGTCCGTATCGTTGACGGAGACACGTTCGAAGCCTCTATTAACGGCGAACAAAAAACGGTCCGACTGCTCAACGTGGACACCCCTGAGACCAAGGATCCCAAGGCGCCCGTCGAGTGCCTGGGGCCGGAGGCCACGAAAGCTCTCGAGCAGCTCCTGCCAGTCGGCTCCAAGGTCACCCTGGAATTGGACAAGGAACCGCTGGACAAATATGGGCGAACCTTGGCAGGCGTCTTCGACTCAAACGGAAGACTGGTCAACGCTGAGGTAGCGCGGCTGGGCTTGGGAGTTCCTGTCTTGTTCGAGCCCAATAGGAAGTTCTATCCGCCGGTTGTCACGGCGTTCGAGGATGCCCGCACGAGAGGGGTCGGTCTCAACTCGGCTGAAATTCCCTGCCTTCCCGCCCAGCAGATCGAACAGGCAGCCAGGACCGTTGAGACGATCGTGGCCGCACCGCTCGCTGAAGCCACGACTGACCTTGACGAGAGCCATGCAGGGCTGGTCGCCGCGCTGGCCGCGGTTGCCGCGCTCAAGGCCGCCGCGAACGCCAAGAATCACGTCCACTGGGCCGCATACAAGGCTCCTCAGCTGAACGCAATGGTGAACAGGCTGGATTCGGCAGCCAAGGCGGGGGCCGAGCACAAAACGACCATCGGCGCGAGGAAGAAGGACCTTGCAGATGCTGCCGCTGCCGAGTCTGCCCGCCAAGCGGCGGAAGCTGCTGCCGCAGCCGCGGCTGCGGCAGAAGCTGAACGGCTTCGAAACCTGCCGCCCGTTCCGGCACCGTATGTTCCGCCAGCCTATGTCCCTCCGGTCTACGTACCTCCGGCAGCACCGGCCCCCGCACCCAACCCGTACCCGGGATATAACGGTCCTCGTTGCTATGCCCCCGGAGGCCAGACATGGACACCGTGTAGCAAGAGGTAGCTTAGGGACGGAGACTCGAGGATTCCGAGGAATCGCCGCGTCTCGGTGACACCGTTCGCACCAGCAAGAGGAGACCCGATGGCCGCAACCGCCGTTAATACCGCCGATCTCTACGACGAGCGAGGGGAAGAACTCGACTCCGTGGCCCTGCAGTTCCAGTCGCTCGGCGGCAACACGCACTTCAGCGGCCCGGTCCGGACCATCCGCTGCTTCGAGGACAACGCCCTGGTCAAGTCCACCCTCGCAACCCCCGGCGACGGCGCCGTCCTGGTGGTGGACGGCGCCGGCTCGCTACGCACAGCCCTGATGGGGGACCTGATCGCGGCAAGCGCCGTCGCAAACGGCTGGGCCGGCGTCGTCATTAACGGCGCCATCCGCGACCGGACGGCCATTGCCGGGCTGCCGCTCGGCGTGAAGGCACTGGGCAGCAACCCGCGCAAGAGCGCCAAGGCGGGCGCGGGCGAGAGCGACGTGGAACTGGAGATCGACGGCGTCGTCTTCCGGCCCGGCGCGATGATCTGGTGCGACCCGGACGGGATCCTGGTCGAGCGCTAACCCGCGCCGAGGTGACACTTCGCGCCCATGATTCGCACCACCATGGGCGCGAAATCTCACGTCGGTGTCCAGCCGCGGGACATGAGGGTGCGCCGGACCCTGCCGACGACGGCGGGGCGTTCTCCCGTCAGGTCGTCCTTCGAGACCCGCACCTCGCCCCAGCCCAGCCGGTCCGTGGTCCGCGGCACGGTGGATGTCGCGCTGATGCTGACCGGCCTCGCCGTGGTGGACCCCGTCATACTGCAGCGAGACGCCGAATGCCGGGTAGGCCGCGTCCGGCCACAGCTCCGGGATTCCCGCCGGGCCCCAGACCACGCAGTTGAGCTCCGGTTCCGGCAGGCCGCCGCGGACGACAGCGAGGCGCAGGTGCGTCTCCGGCGGGGAATCCGCACCGAGCGCACGAGCCCAAGCGCTTCCCGCGCCCTCCGGATGTTCCGGGCTCCTGGGTGTTGGAACAGCATCCGGTTCAGCGCCCCGAGGCTCGACAGGGCATCCCGGGGTGAGGGGAACTCCGGACCGTGCTCGGAGACCAACGAATCCCCGGCAGCCACGAGGTCATCCAACGGCAGAATCGCAGCCAGGTCCAGGAAGGTGCGCTCGGGCGAGGTCACCCGGACGCCGTCGAGCATCACAACGTCCCCGGGCCGCAGCGCGAGGCGGTGTCCCGCCACGTTCGCCCGTTTCGGGATGCTGCCGCCCTGCGGCCGGGCAAGGTGGATCCGCCAGTCGCGCGCCATATCCGCGCCGCGGTGACGTGGCAGAGCACGGTGCAGTCATCAAGCTGGCAGTAGGCCCTGAGCGCGGCGGCGCCCTGTGCGCTGCTGCCGGGCGGGACCCGGATACCGCGGGACACGGTGATCAGGTCCCGGGCCCGGGTGCGCTTCCGGGGGATCCCGACCGCATCCGCAGCCAGGACGGAGAACGAGCCACTGGCCAGGGCTGGCGGGAGTTCAAGTCGGCGCATTCCCCCATCATGATGAGATCCGGGGAGGCGCGTTTAAGTTATCCCCAGATGGCCTCCACCTGTCCTCCACAGCGTCCGGCCTGCTGCCGCCGAGGTGAGATTTCGCGCCCATGGTCGGACCGGGCATGGGCGCGAAATGTCACCTCGGCGGCGTTCGACGCCGTCGCCCGTCCGCGGTGCCCGCCGAACTGTATGTTTCGTCTCACTTTTTGGCCCTGTGACATGCACCGCTCTGGCGCCGGTGTAAGACTTGGTAGCTGCGGCCGGAGGCCGTGGAACGTGAACGCCGAGGGAGCCAGATGACAACCACCCAAGACCAGACCGTAGCCAAGATCCCCCAGCGGGTCATTTGGCTGGCCGTGGCGGGCGCCGTGGGCGGCTTCCTCTTCGGCTTCGACTCCTCAGTGGTCAACGGCGCCGTCGATGCCATCAAGGACGAGTTCGCGCTGAGCGAGGCCGTGACCGGTTTCGCCGTCGCCGTGGCCCTCCTTGGCTGCGCCGCGGGCGCCTACCTGGCCGGGAAGGTGGCCGACCGCTACGGCCGCATCCCGGCGATGAAGATCGGGGCGCTGTTGTTCCTGGTCAGCGCCATCGGGACCGGCTTCGCCTTCAGCGTGTGGGACCTCATCTTCTGGCGCCTCGTCGGCGGCCTGGGCATCGGCCTGGCCTCCGTGATCGCCCCGGCGTACATCTCCGAGATTTCCCCCCGCCACGTCCGCGGCCGTCTGGCGTCGCTCCAGCAGCTCGCCATCACCACGGGTATCTTCGCGGCCCTGCTCTCGGACGCCCTCTTCGCGAACTTCGCCGGCGGCGCCGGCGAGGCCCTCTGGTTCGGCATTGAGGCCTGGCGCTGGATGTTCCTCGCCGGCGCCGTCCCCGCCGTCGTCTACGGCTGGATCGCCTACACCCTGCCCGAGTCGCCGCGGTTCCTGGTCTTCCAGGGCAAGGACGAGGAAGCCCTGAAAGTCTTCCAGTCCATCGCCCCGGACGAGGACACGGACCGCCACCTGCGCGACATCAAAAAGGCCATCGAGGAAGACAAGGTCGCGGGCCAGAAGGGCTCCCTGCGCGGCAAGGCGTTCGGCCTGCAGCCGGTCGTGTGGATCGGCATCATCTTGTCGGTGCTGCAGCAGTTCGTCGGCATCAATGTGATCTTCTACTACTCCACCACCCTGTGGAAGGCCGTCGGTTTCCAGGAGAAGGATTCGCTGACCATCTCCGTGGCCACCGCCATTACGAACATCCTCGTGACCCTTGTGGCGATCGCCCTCGTGGACCGGATCGGCCGCCGGCCCATCATGCTGGCGGGTTCGATCGGCATGGCCGTCTCGCTGGGCACCATGGCCCTCGCCTTCGGGTCCGCCACCGGAACCGGCGATGCGATTTCGCTGCCCGGCGCGTGGGGCCCCGTCGCCCTGGTGGCCGCCAACGTCTTCGTGATCAGCTTCGGCGCCTCCTGGGGCCCGCTGGTGTGGGTGCTGCTGGGCGAGATTTTCCCGTCCCGGATCCGCGCCCGCGCACTGGGTCTCGCCGCGGCCGCCCAGTGGATTGCCAACTTCGCCATCACCCTGAGCTTCCCGGCCATGGCGGCGGCCTCCCTGCCCCTGACCTACGCCATGTACGCGATGTTCGCGGCGGCGTCGTTCTTCTTCGTGAAGTTCAAGGTCCCGGAGACCAACGGCATGTCCCTCGAGCACGCCGAGACACTGTTCGTCCCGAAGGGCTCCGCGAAGGACTCCGTCAGGGCCTGAGCCGGGCGCGCTCCCGCCGCTCGAGGTGACAGATAATGCCCATGTTTCGGGGAATCATGGGCATTATCTGTCACCTCGGCGTGCGCTGGGGCTACAGAACGAGCTTCATGCCCTCGTGGCTCGCCGCGAAGCCGAGCCGCTCGTAAAACCGGTGGGCGGCCGTGCGGGACTTGTCCGTGGTGAGCTGCAGGAGGGAACAGCCGCGGAGCCGGGACTCGTCGATGGCCCATTCCACCATCGCCGCCCCGACGCCCTGGCCGCGCAGCTCGCTCCCCACCCGCACTGCCTCCAGCTGGGCGCGCCATGAACCCCGGCGGGACAGCCCCGGCAGGAAGCTCAGCTGGAACGTTGCCACCAGCCGGGTACCGGGCCCGTCCGCGGCCGCCAGCTCCCCCACGACCAGCAGGTGCGCCGGATCGGCGTCGATCGCGTCAAACGCCTTCTCATAGGGGGTCAGATCGGACGTGTCCTCGCGGCCTGACCCGAGCTGGTCATCGGCCAGCAGCCGGAGGATCTCGGGCAGATCGGTGCGTTCGGCATGGCGCAGGCGGAAAGTCCCGCCGTCGACGTCGAGAGTCAGCAAGGAGGTCCGGTCATGGGGGTTCGCAGTCACCAGACCAGCTTGCCCTACCGCCGCTCGAGGTGACAGATAATGCCCATGCTTCGTTGAAACATGGGCATTGTCTGTCACCTCGGCGGGTGGGGGGCGCTGCTCACACAGACGCCGACGCCGGGACTCGGGTGAGTTCCGGCGTCGGCGGCTATGCTTTCGCGATTACTGGAAACGGGCTAGGCGGCTTCCTTGGCCTCGTCGACGAGGGCGGAGACGGCCGCGAACAGCGGGTGGTCCGGGGCGAGGCCGGTGATCTTCGCGGTGGCCTCGTCGGCGCTGGAGGACGCCAGGATCTGCCTGAGTTCCACGGCCTCGGCGTCGGCCGGGTCGTTGAAGCGCAGGGCTGCGGCGATCGCACCGAGCAGGGCCTCCGGCACGATTCCGCGTTCGGCGAGCTCCGCCGCCGGACCGATGAAGCGTTCGTGCCGGCTGAGCTTGCGCAACGGCGCCCGGCCCACCCGGTTCACGGTGTCCGGCAGGTGCGGGTTGGAGAAACGGCCCAGGATCTTCTGGACGTAGGCCTCCTGCTCGTCACGGTTGAAGCCGTGCTTGGCCACCAGCAGCTCTTTGGTTTCGTCCAGGACGGCGCGCACATCGGCGGCGACGTCCTGATCGGCCATGGCCTCGGAGATCTTCCCGAGCCCGGCCTCAAAACCGAAATAGGCTGCCGCGGCGTGCCCGGTGTTCACGGTGAACAGTTTCCGCTCGATGTACGGCTCCAGCTCATCGACGAACATGGCCCCCGGAATGACCGGCGCCGCAGCGCCGAAGGGTGTCCGGTCGATGACCCATTCGTAGAAGGTCTCCACTGTGACGTCCAGACCCTGCCCGGCCTCCTGGTTGGGCACGATCCGGTCCACCGCCGTGTTCGCGAACACGGCGGCAGCGTCGAGGGATCCCGCGGCCGGGTCCCACTGCGCCGAGACCTCGGACTTCAGGATGTCCGTGGCGTTGATGGCGTTCTCACACGCCATCACCTGCAGCGGTGCGAGTCCGGGGGCCCGGGCGGCGATCCCCCTGGCGATCACCGGGGCCACGAACTTGAGGATATGCGGCCCCACGGCGGTGGTGACTACGTCCGCCGTCGCGATCTCCGCGATGACCTCCGCTTCCTGGCTGCCGGAGTTGAGCGCGCGGAAGTTCTCCACGGTGCGGACGGTGGGGTGCTCCCCCACCTCGTGGACCTGGTAGCTGTCCGCGGCGGCCAGCTGGGTGATCAGGTCCTCCGCGACATCCGCGAACACCACCTCATACCCCGCCTCGTGCAGCAGCAGCCCCACGAATCCGCGCCCGATGTTTCCGGCTCCGAAATGAACAGCCTTCACTATGAATTGACCTTTCCGAACAGGTCGAGGACTTCCTCGACCGTGGTGGCCGCCTCAAGCTGTGCCACCTGGGCCTTGTTGGTGAAGACCTTGGCGATGGAGGACAGGATGTGCAGGTGCTCGTTGTTGATGCCGGCGACGCCGACCACGAACTTCACTTCCTTGCCGTTCCAGTCGATGCCGTTCGGGTAGCGGATGACGGAGACCGCGGACTTCATGATGTGGTCCTTGGCGGCGTTGGTGCCGTGCGGAATCGCGAGGTAGCTGCCCATGTAGGTGGACACGGATTCCTCGCGTTCGTGCATGGCGTCCAGGTAGCCGGCGTCGACGGCGCCGCGGTCCAGCAGGCAGGCCGGCCTCGTCGATGGCGGCATCCCGGGTGGTGGCCGTGCCGTTCAGGACAACGCTTTCCGCCACCAGGATGCCGGCGGGGCCGGTTTCCTCGGGAGCTTCGGGCGCTCCGGGCGTTGCGGCACCAGCCGCGGCAGGCGCCGCAGCCGCAGTGGCCGCAGAGGCAGCCGCAGGGGTGGCGGCCGGGGCGTCGGCGCCGATCTCCGTGTTGCTCGACCTGACCAGCTCCACGATCTCGTCGTACTTGGGGCTGTTCATGAAGTTATCGACCGAGACGTGCACGGCGCTGGCGGTCACGGGGGTGGCCCGTTCGGTCAGGTCCTGGTGCGTGATGACGACGTCGTAGGTGTCACTGAGGTTGGCGATGGCGGAGTTGGTGACCTTGACGTCCGGGAAGCCGGCAGCCTTGATCTTGTTCCGCAGCACCGAGGCGCCCATCGCGCTGGAGCCCATGCCGGCGTCGCACGCAAAGACGATGTTCTTGACCGGTCCGGCGAGGACTGCGACGCCGCCGGCGGCAGCGCCGGCCGCAGCACCGGACCCCGTGAGCAGGGAGGACACCGAGCTCTTCTTGCCCTTCATTTCCTCCATCCGGGCGGTGGCGGCGCCGAGGGCTTCTTCCTCGGTGGCGCCCACCGGGGTCTTGCTGGCTTTCAGGATCACCGAGGCGATCAGGAAGGACACGGTGGTGGCGAACAGCACGGAGAGGGTCACGCCGACGTAACTGTCGCGGGCGGTGGCGGCGTAGACGGCGATGATGCTGCCCGGGGCAGCCGGCGAGCGGAGTCCTGCGCCGGTGACTACGAGGGTGAAGATGCCGGTCATGCCGCCGCCGATGGCGGCGAGGATCATGATGGGCTTCATCAGCACGTACGGGAAGTAGATCTCATGGATGCCGCCGACGAACTGGATCAGGGCTGCACCAGGCGCGGAGGCCTTGGCCAGTCCGGTGCCGAAGATCGAGTAGGCGAGCAGGATTCCGAAGCCCGGACCGGGGTTGGCTTCGAGCAGGAACAGGATGGACTTGCCTTCCTCGAGCGCCTGCTGTGTGCCCAGCGGCGTGAGGATGCCGTGGTTGATGGCGTTGTTCAGGAACAGGACCTTCGCGGGCTCGATGAAGATGCTGGTGAAAGGCAGCAGGCCGTTGAGGACGAGGAATTCGACGACCTTGCTGGCCCCGTCGCTGAACGCCTTGACCACCGGGCCGACCACGAGCATGCCAACGACGGCCATGCCGGCGGCCAGGATGCCGGCCGAGAAGTTGTCGATCAGCATTTCGAAGCCGGGCTTGACTTTGCCTTCCCAGATTTTGTCCAGCTTCTTCATGAGCCAGGCCGTGAGCGGGCCGAGCATCATGGCGCCGATGAACATGGGGATGTCCGTGCCGACGATGACGCCCGTGGTGGCCACCGCGCCCACGACGCCGCCGCGCACGCCGTAGACCATCCGGCCGCCGGTGTAGCCGATCAGGAGCGGGAGCAGGTAGGTGATCATCGGCCCGACGAGCTTGGCGAGCTCCTCGTTGGGCAGGAAGCCCGCCGGGATGAAGAGCGCCGTGATGAAGCCCCAGGCGATAAACGCGCCGATATTGGGCATGATCATTCCGGACAGGAACGTCCCGAATTTCTGGACGCCTACCCGCACGCTAGTACGGGGTTTCGCAACTGTCTCTGTTGCCATGTGATTTCCTAACCGTCATTCCTGCTGCACCGCAGGATGGTCCGTTAATTTCGCGAAAGCTAGCTGTTGGAGCTGGTGGAGATCCGGTGGAGCCATTCGAGGAAGAGCTTGAGTTCCGAGCTGGAGAGCTGGTCCGAGTGCGATGCCTGCAGTGCCGCGTTCAGGGCGATCGCTGCCACAACCACTGACGATTTCCCGGACGCTTCAGGACCGTTTTCTTTGGCCTGTTCCGAGGACACCGCAAAGATCATGGCGTCGCGGGTCATGGTGGACAGCTCGAGGTTGCGCTCGGGCGCCTTTTCCGTGATCAGCATGAGTGTCACCCCGACGTTGGCGGCCAGGATGCTCCTGGCAGCTTCCCGCGGAGGGACGTTAAGTTGGCCGGCGACTGCGGCCTTGTTCAGCATTTCCTCCATCAGGCCCTCGGCGTCGGCGACGACGGCCGGGCGGCTCTCGGGGCGGATATTGCCGAACATGACCAGGTACAGTTCCGGCTGGTTGAGCCCAAACTGCACGTGGTTGTCCCACATACGCCGGATGTCTTCCAGCGGATGTCCTGACGGCGCGAAGTCGCGTTCGCCCGCCACATACTCCTCGAAACCTGCCGCGACGACCGCGTCGAACAGCCCTTCCTTGTCACCGAAGTGGTGATACAGGGTGGGCGCGGTGACGCCGGCCCGCTGGGTGATCTGGCGGGTGGATACCGCGCCCCCGGCGGAGTTGGCCAGCAACTCAGCCGCCGCACGCAGCAGCCGCGTCTTTGGCGGAAGCTGGCCATCGAAACTCATAACCGCTACCCTAGCACCTATAGCAACGCTATATGAAGTGCATCACATACAATTTTTTCAGGTACCGGGATCCGCCCGCCGACGTAGCTGTCGGCAGGCCTGCCCGGCCGTCCGAACCAGAAAATCCGATCCGGATCGTCCGGTCCGGAGCGGACGGCATCTCCCGCGCTACCTGACCCACCGGCTTACCGGCCCACGGCAGAGAATGAGGACCTTCAGTGCAGAACTTCCCAGGAGTAGGCGTCAGCCCCGGCCGCATCATCGGAACGATCCGCCAGATGCCCAAACCCGTCAGCGAACCGCCCGCCGGGGAGCAGCTGCCCGCCGGCGTCACGGCCGAGGAGGCGACCGCGGCCCTGAAGACCGCGGCGAAGGCCGTCCACGATGAACTGAAGGCCCGGGCCGAGACGGTCAGCGGCGACGGCAAGGCTGTCCTGGAAGCCACGGCCCTGATGGCGACGGACACGATGCTCCTGAAGTCCGCCGCCAAACTGATCGGCCGCGGCACCTCCGGCCAGCGCGCCATCTGGGAGGCCGGCGCCTCCGTCTCGGAGATGCTGCACAACCTGGGCGGCTACATGGCCGAGCGGGCCACCGACGTCCTGGACGTCCGGGCCCGGATCGTGGCAGAACTGCGCGGCGTTCCGGCCCCGGGCATCCCGACCTCCCCCACCCCGTTCATCCTGATCGCCGAAGATCTCGCCCCGGCGGACACCGCCACCCTGGACCCGGAGAAGATCCTGGCGCTGCTCACCGCCGGCGGCGGACCGCAGTCGCACACCGCGATCATTGCCCGCTCGCTGGGCCTCCCCGCGGTCGTGGCCGCGACCGGCGTCGACCAGCTTCCGGACGGCACGGAGGTCTACGTGGACGGCGCCGCCGGCCTGATCACCGTGGACCCGGACGACTCGCAGCGCGCCGCTGCCGAACACTGGGCCGCCACCGCCTCGCTGTTGGCGGACTTTGACGGCACCGGCGCGACGGCGGACGGCCACCTGGTGCCGCTGCTCGCCAACGTCGGCGGGGGCAAGGACGCCGTGGCCGCCGCGAAGCTGAACGCGCAGGGGGTGGGGCTGTTCCGGACCGAGTTCTGTTTCCTGGAGCGGGACACCGAGCCCACCGTGGACGAACAGGCCGCCGCGTACAAGGGCGTCTTCGACGCGTTCCCGGGGAAGAAGGTGGTGCTCCGGACGCTCGACGCCGGCGCGGACAAGCCGCTGCCCTTCCTCACCGACGCCACGGAACCCAACCCCGCCCTCGGGGTCCGCGGGTACCGCACCGATTTCACCACGCCCGGCGTGCTGGAACGCCAGCTGCAGGCCATCGCCCGCGCCGAGCAGGAGTCCGAGGCCGACGTCTGGGTGATGGCGCCGATGATTTCCACCGCGGAGGAAGCTGCCCGCTTCGCCACGCTGTGCGCCGAGGCCGGGATCAAGACCCCCGGGGTCATGGTGGAAGTTCCGTCCGCGGCGCTCACCGCCGAGGCCATCCTCCGGGAGGTGGCCTTCGCGAGCCTGGGCACCAACGACCTCACCCAGTACGCCATGGCCGCCGACCGCCAGCTCGGCCCGCTCGCGGCGCTGAACACCCCGTGGCAGCCCGCCGTGCTCCGACTCGTCGGCCTCACCGTGGAAGGCTCCGTCGCGGAGGGCCACAACAAACCGGTCGGTGTCTGCGGCGAGGCCGCCGCGGACCCGGCCCTCGCCGTCGTCCTCACCGGGCTCGGCGTCTCGACCCTGTCCATGACAGCCCGGTCCCTCGCCGCCGTGGCGGCCGTGCTGAAGACCGTCACGCTGGCCGAGGCGCAGGAACTGGCCAAACTGGCGCTCTCCGCACCGAGCGCCACCGAGGCCCGGGCCTGGGTCCGGGCGAAGCTGCCGGTCCTCGAGGAGCTCGGGCTGTAGCCCCGCAGCAGGCAGAGGTGGTGTGGGCCCGATCCCGGGGCGCTAGGATGCACTCCATGACACTGATTGCTCCCCGGGTGACGGCCGCCCTACCGGCTGAGGACGCGCAGAAACTCCGCTACGCCCTCAACGGCAGCGACGACATCACGGTGTTCGTCGACGGCACCGTCCACCGGCTGCCGCCCCAGGCGCGGGACGCCGTCGTGGACCTGCTGGCGCGCTTCAGCCGGGGCGAGGCGGTGACGGTCAGCAGCGTCGAGGAAATGCTGACCACGTCCCGGGCGGCCGAGCTGGCCGGGATCTCGCACACCTACCTGCGGAACATGACGGACCGAGGCGAAATCCCGGTGGAATACCGGGGCACGCACCGGCGGATCCGGCTCGCCGACGTCATGGCCTGGCTGGAAAAGCAGAAGAAGAACAGTACCGCGGACGGTGCTCCGGGCCACGGGGATGACGGTGCCGCGGATGCTTCGTGACGGCGTGATAAGGATCAAACAACGATCCCGGCCCTGCGCGGAAACGCGGAGAAGGCCGGGGTTACGCTTGGATTGTGGGTAAGTTCAGAGGGTGGCACATCGTGGCTGGCATTGCCGCCATGGTGCTCACGGGCATCCTCGGAAACTCCATGGGGCTGAACAATACGGCTGCCTTTATGTCCAGCTGTGTTGCGTTTGTGGCCGTCTCCATGTGGATGGACAGCCGGATCTCTCTCCGCAGGAGAGAAAAAGCGCGGGAAAGCGCGCGAGAAGGAGCGCGGGAGGCCGACGGCGCCGCGGAGGCCGGCGATGCCGGCTCCGCAACGGACCGGCAACTGGAGTCCGAGCAGCCCAAACGCGAGGGCCGCGGCAGCTAGGCCGCCGGCCCCCTAAATCCTGGGTCGCGCCGCCCAGCGACGCGCCTTCAGCGCCGCGTGGAGTTCCAGCCGCACCATCCCCTTGAGCGGGTCGACGCCGAGCAGCTGGCGGATCCGGCCCAGCCGGTTGTAGATGCTGCTCCGGTGCAGGTGCAGCTTGTCCGCGACTTCTTGGACTGATCCGTCATTGTCGTAGAAGAGCTCCAGCACCGGCAGCAGCTCATGGTTCCGGTCGTGGTCCTCCAGGACGCGGAAGTAGACCGAGCCCGCGTCCGCCCACGCCCCCGCCCCGCCGCCGGCCGAGGCCAGCAGCTGGTAGATCCCGGTGGCGCGGCAGTCCACGAGTTCTCCCAGCTGGGGATCCACCGCAGCAGCCTGCGCGGCCTGCCGGGACTGCCGGTACGCGTCGGCAAGTTCCCGCGGCCGCGCGAAACCCTCGGAGGTTCCCAGGATGATCCGGTGCACCGGCCGGCCGGACCGCTTGGCCAGCTCCAGCTGATAGTGGACCAGCACCTGGGCGTGGTTCGCGCGGCCGGTCGATTCCCTGAACAGGACGACGGCGTGGGTCTCCGTGCCGGCGCTGAACAGTGTGGCGTCCACGCCGATGGTGGCCTGCAGCGCGGCAGCGCGGTGGATCAGCGTGGAAGCGATCGGGTCCGCGGCTTCCGCCCAGCCGTCCGCATCCAGTACCGTCACCAGCTGCCAGGGTCCGCGCCCCTGGACTTCCTTCCAGCCGGCCACGGCCGCGACGGCGTTGGCCTCGCCCCGGCAGGCGGCCAGGAATTCCTGTTCGCGGCGGCGGCGGAACTCGGATTCGGCCGTATTGGACTCCAGCAGCAGGGCCGAGAGCTGCTCCAGCTCGCGGGCCACCTCCGGCAGCTGGGCGAGGACCGTCGTCGCGTTCGGCTCATCGGCGTCGAGCTGGACCCAGAGGTATCCCACCCGGAAGCCCCGCACCAGGAGGGGAACGCAGACCCGGCCCAGCATCCCCAGCTCCTCGTTGGCCGGCACGACCACCGGGCGGACCGCGGTCGCGATCCCGTGCGAGAGCTGCCAGGCGCTGACGTCCACCGGGACGCGCTTGCTGAGCAGGAAGTTCACCCGGACCCGGTCGGCGTGGGACTGGTTGGAGCTGTACGCGAGCAGCTGGCCGTCGAGATCCTCAAGTGAGAGCCCGCGGCCCAGTTGCAGTGCGACCTGCTCCACGAGCTGTTCGACGTCCTGCTGCTGCATGCTGCAACACTACTGCCGATGCCGCCTCCTCTGGAAACGCCGCGGCGGACCCCGCCCCAACGGACAGCAGGCGACACCTGACGCTTGCCGGGTCGACAAATGTCCAGTCCCGTGTTTGGAAAACGCCGGATTTCCGCGGGACCCGGCCGCGGCTGCGAGGCGGCGCCTGTCGCCTGCCTCACAGCCGGATTTATTCTGGAAGTACGACTTCCCCCGAATAACCGGGCCCACGAGGCCCCCAGCATTGGAGCCCACAAATGATTATCGGTGTCCCCAAAGAGATCAAGAACAATGAATTCCGCGTCGCCATCACGGCCGCCGGCGTGCACGAGTTCCGCACCCACGGCCACTCGGTCCTCGTGGAGCGCGGCGCGGGCCTGGGTTCGGGCATCACGGACGAGGAATACGCCATCGCCGGAGCCGAAATCGTCGTCGAAGCCGACGACGTCTGGGCCCGCGCCGACATGGTCATGAAGGTCAAGGAGCCGGTCAAGGCCGAATACCACCGCTTCCGCAAGGGCCTGATCCTCTTCACCTACCTGCACCTGGCCGCCGAGCCGGAACTGACCCAGCAGCTCATCAACTCCGGCGTCACCGCCATCGCCTACGAGACCGTCCAGGAGGGCCGCACCCTGCCGCTGCTCGCCCCGATGTCCGAGGTTGCCGGCCGTCTCTCCGTCCAGGTCGGCGCCACGTCGCTGATGGCTCCGGCCGGCGGCAAGGGTGTGCTGCTCGGCGGCGTCCCGGGTGTCCGCCCGGCCAAGGTTGTTGTCCTCGGCGCCGGTGTTGCCGGCACCAACGCCGCCGCCATGGCCCTCGGCCTCGGCGCCGACGTCACTATCCTGGACATCAACATCAACCGCCTGCGCGAACTGGATGCCCAGTACCAGGGCCGCCTGAAGACCGTCGCGTCCAACGCGTACGAGATCGAGAAGTCGGTCGTGGACGCAGACCTGGTGATCGGCTCCGTGCTGATCCCGGGCGCCAAGGCCCCGAAACTGGTCACCAACGAGCTCGTTGCCCGGATGAAGCCCGGCTCGGTGCTGGTGGACATCGCGGTGGACCAGGGCGGCTGCTTCGAGGACACGCACCCCACCACGCACCAGGAACCGACGTACAAGGTCCACAACACGATCTTCTATTGCGTGGCCAACATGCCGGGCGCCGTGCCGAACACCTCCACCTACGCGCTGACCAACGTCACGCTGCGCTACGCCGTCGCCCTGGCCAACCTGGGCGTCAAGGCCGCGTTTGAACGCGACGCCGCCCTCGCCGCCGGCCTCAACATCGCCGGTGGCAAGGTGGCGCACCGCTCGGTCTCCGAGGCGCACAACCTGCCCCTCGTCGCCGACTGGCACGAACTGGTTTCCGCTTAACCGGTCCGTCCCGCGTAGCACCCGCCAGAAACCGCATCGGCTGCTCCGTAGACGCCCTTTGGAACCCCCAAAACGGCGTTTACGGAGCAGCCGATTGCTGTTTAACCCTGTTTAGCCCAGGGCCCGGGCCTGCTCGATCAGCCGCAGCACTTCCACCGGACCTGCCGGATCGACCGGGACCGGCAGCGCCGAGGCCGCCCCGCCGTCGCGGATCTTCGCGGCCAGGAGCCGGTAGAACTCCGGGTAGGCGCCGCGCTCGGTGGGCAGCCGGTCCAGGTGGCCGTCCCGGCCGAGCAGCCCGGCCCAGTCCCGGTCCTCGATCCCATAGTCCGGGTCCAGCGGACTGCCGCCGGCCACGATGAAGGGCTCCTGCGGGTCCACCCCGTTTTTGGTGAAACCGCCCGCGCTGCCCAGCAGCCGGAACCGCGGCCCCTGCTGGGCGCAGAGCATGTTCATCCACAGATGGCTCGTCACGCCGGATTCGTGGCGCAGGGCCAGGAACACGTCGTCGTCGGTCATCTCGCCGGGCCGCCGTGCGGCGAGCTCCGCGTGCGTGACCGTGGCGGGGCCGAACAGCTGCACCGCCTGGTCCAGCAGGTGGGTGCCGAGGTCGAAAAGCACCCCGCCGCCGTCGTCCGCCGTCGCGGCCGCCTTCCAGGCCTTGGCGACCTCCGGGGACCAGCGTTCGAAGCGGGATTCGAACCGCGTCACGGTGCCGAGGACGCCGCTCTCCAGCAGGCCCTGGACGGTCAGGTAGTCGCCGTCCCAGCGCCGGTTCTGGAAGACCGTGAGCACACGTCCCAGCCGCGCCGCGAGCCGGATGAGCTCCTCGCCCTCGGCGCTGCGCACGGCGAACGGCTTGTCGACGACGACGTCGAGTCCGGCTTCCAGCGCGGCTTTCGCGAGCGGGTAGTGCGTGGCCGGCGGGGTTCCCAGGACCAGCAGGTCCAGTTCGCCGGCGAGGTCAAGGACGTCCGCCGGGGTATTGACCAGGCGGGCTCCGGGATACCGGGCGGCGGCGGCGGCCTGCCTGCCGGCGTCGGAGGTGGAGATCACCTCGACGGAGAATGCGGGGTCGGCGTGGAGCAGCGGGGCGTGGAAGACGCTGCCGGAGAGGCCGAAGCCGGCGACGGCCGTGCGGATGGGCCGGGTGGGGTCGGTTGTCATGGTCCCACGCTACCCCGCAGGCCCATCCGACGCTCCCTCAGATTTCGCAACAATGAGGGCGGCGCCCCCTCGAAACGTGAGGGAGCGCCGCCCGAAAAGCTGCTAAACGTGAGGGAGGGTCGGAAGGGGTGTTACTTCTTTTCCCAGCCGATGGTGGTCCAGTCCGGAACCTGGGACAGGCTCTTGAACAGGGACGGGCCGTAGTTGGCCAGACCGGTGCGCACGAAGGAGATCTGCGGACCGTTCATCACAACACCCATGGAGAAGTACTTCTCCATGTGCTTCTTTTCAACTTCCATGGCTGCCTTGTTCCGCTCATCGTTGTCGGCGATGGTGGAGAGCTTCTTGATCTCGGCGTCCAGTTCGGCGTCGCCCAGTTCGTTCTCGTTCGTCTTGGAATCGTAGAACTGCTTGACGGCGTCGGTCGCGTCGGCGCCCACGGTGTAGCCGGAGACGCTCATGAAGAAGTCGCGGCTGCCCAGGACCTTGCCGAAATCGGCGGAAGCGCGCTGGTCGATGCCAACATCCATGCCGCCGGCCTTGAGCTGGCTCTGCAGGGTCTGGGCGAAGGCCAGGGTGGTGGGATCGTCACCGAAGTTGCTGATCTTGAAGGCGGCGGGGACGCCGTCCTTTTCCATGATGCCGGCGGCGTTGGCCGTGTAGCCGGCGTCGGTCAGGACCTTCTTGGCGGCCTCGGCGCCGGTTTCCTTGACCGGGTAGTTGTCCTGGTAGTGCTTGGAGAACGGCAGCAGCATCATCGATCCGGAGCTGGTTTCTTCCCAGTTCAGGCCGTTGAAGCGGACCTTGCGCAGTGCTTCGCGGTCGACGGCGGTGAAGATCGCCTCGCGGATGGCGACGTCGGTCATCGGCGCCTTCTGGGCGTTGAGGTTCAGGCCGCCGGCGAAGAGGCGCTGGCCGCGGCGGATCTCGGAGTCCTTGGTGCCGTCGAGCTGCTTGTACGGGGTGATGGTGTTGGCGGACACGCCGTCGATCTCACCGTTCTTGAACGCGGCGATGGCGGCGCTGCTCTCCAGCTGGCGGAAGATGACCTTTTCCAGGACCGGCTTGGTGCCCCACCACTTGTCGTTCTGGGCGAGGGTGACCGTCTTGGCGGCGCTGTCGTACTGGTCGAGCTTGAACGGCCCGGCCATCCATTCCGGGTGCATGTCGCCGGTGAAGCCTTCGTTGAAGATCGCCGGGGTGTTCACGGCCGGGTGGATCAGGCCGGTGAACAGGGAGTCCAGCGGGTAGACCGGCTGGGTGGTGGTGACAATAACTTCCTTGTCACTGGACCCGGCCGTGACGGATTCAACGAACTCGTACGCGCCGGAGCTGACGATGTCAATGTCCTTGTTTTCACCCTTAAGCATGTTCCAGGTGTTTTCGAAGGCCTTGACGTCGATCGGGGTGCCGTCGTTGTAGCTGGCCTTCTCATTCACCTTGATGGTGATGGTCTGCTTGCCGTCCTTGACCTCGCTCTGGACGTCCTCGCAGAAGTCCTTGTTCGGCGTGGCGGTGCCGTCGAAGTCGAAGTTCCAGCAGCCCCAGGTGCCGGCCTGGTCGATCGGGCGGTGCAGGGCGGTGTTGTCCGCGCTGTTGCCGTTGTTGGAGAACCCGTTGAAGTCTGGACCGATGTTGCCCAGCGGCAGGGTGACGGTGCCGCCCGGCTGCAGGTCCTTGGCGTCCTTCGCGTTGATGCTGACCAGCTTGGCCAGGTCACTTCCCGCGTCCTGGCCCTTGGCGGTCTCGGGACCCTGTGCAGCGCCGCCGCCGCCGCCACAAGCGGTCAGCGCAAGCGCTGCAACGACGGCGGTAACGCCGCCGATCTTGGTCAGATTCTTCATGTGTTCCCCTTCATTCCTTTTGGTGCGTGTTGTGATGCGTGTGACTGGTAGGTCAGGTGGTTTCGTGGACAACAAGCATGTCCGCGTCCAGTTCGCCGTCGGGATAGAAACAGGCGAATTGCTGGTCTGAGGGGGCCGCGGGGGCGGCCGGGTGGCCGGAGGCTCCGGCGCCGACGGCGGCTAGGGAGTCCGTGACTGCCAGCAGCCCGGGCTCCAGGGTCAGGCATTTCTCCTGCTTTGCCGGCGGCAGTGCCGCGAAGACCGGGCAGCGCGTGGCGAAGTTGCAGCCCGTCGGAGCTTCCAGCGGCGAGGGCAGATCGCCCTGCAGGATGATGCGTTCGCGGGTGCGTTCCAGGACCGGGTCGGGGACCGGAATCGCCGACAGCAGGGCCCGGGTGTAGGGGTGTCGCGGATTGTCGAAGACGCTGTCGACGTCGCCGATCTCCACGATCTTGCCCAGGTACATGACGGCCACCCGGTTGGAGATGTGCCGGACCACGGACAGGTCGTGGGCCACCATCAGGTAGCTCAGCCCGAGTTCGGCGCGGAGCTGGTCCAGCAGGTTGATGACGCCGGCCTGGACGGACACGTCCAGGGCGGACACCGGCTCGTCCAGGACGACGAGTTTGGGGTTCACGGCCAGGGCGCGGGCGATGCCGATGCGCTGGCGCTGGCCGCCGGAGAACTGGTTGGGGAAGCGGTTGACGTGGTCCGGCTGGAGGCCGACGAGCTCCATCAGCTCCATGATCCGCTTCCGGATCTGGGGCTTGGGCATGCCCGCGTTTTCGAGCGGCTCGGACAGCACCTCAAAGACGGTGAAGCGCGGGTCAAGGGCTCCGGTGGGGTCCTGGAAGACCATCTGGAGTTCCTTGCGCATGGCGCTCTTGGTCCTGGCGTCGGAGGCTTCCTGGTTGCTGAGGCCGCCGATGACCACCTCGCCGTCCTGGTCCTTGTGGAACTCCATGATTTCCAGCAGGGTGGTGGTTTTGCCGCAGCCGGACTCGCCGACGATCGAGAAGCACTCGCCCTCGCGGATGTCGAAGCTCAGCCCGTCGACCGCCTTGACGGTGCCGATCCGGCGTTTGAGCAGGGCACCCTTCATCAGCGGGAAGTGCTTCCGGACGTCCCGGAGCTCCAGCACGGTCCGGCGTTCGGCGCGCGGGATCGCGTCAAAGCGTGACACCGGAACCGCCGGGGCCTTGAAGACCTCGCGGACGTCGACTTCCAGGCCGAGGGAGTCGGTCTTGATGCAGGCGGCCCGGTGCTGCAGGCCGCTGTCCGGGCTGGTTCCGGTGACGGGCCACAGCTCCGGCTCGCCCTGCAGGCAGGCGTTGCTGACCAGCGGGCAGCGCGGCGCGAAGGAACAGCCCGTCGGCGGGTGGATGAGGTTCGGCGGGATGCCCTCGATCGGCACCAGCGAGGACTTCTCGGCCACGTCAACGCGCGGGACCGCGCCGAGCAGGCCCATCGTGTAGGGCATCCGGGGGTTGTAGTAGATGTCGTCGACGCTGCCGGTCTCCACCGGTTTGCCGGCGTACATCACCATGATGTCGTCCGCCATGCCGGCGACGACGCCCAGGTCGTGCGTGATCATCACGACGGCGGCGCCGGTTTCCTCCTGCGCGGTGTGCAGCACCTCCAGGACCTGCGCCTGGATGGTGACGTCGAGCGCCGTCGTGGGCTCGTCGGCGATCAGCACGCGCGGGTTGTTCGCGATCGCGATGGCGATCATGACACGCTGGCGCATGCCGCCGGAGAACTCGTGCGGGAAGGCCTTCAGCCGGTCCTTCGGGCTGGGGATGCCCACCATGCCGAGGAGCTCGACGGCGCGCGCCTCCTTGGCCTGCTTGCTCATGCCGGGGTTGTGGACCGTGAGCGCCTCGATGATCTGGTTGCCGACCGTGTAGACCGGGGTGAGGGAGGACAGCGGATCCTGGAAGACCATGGCGATGTCGTTGCCGCGGTACCGGCACATGGCCTTGTCGCTGAGGCCCAGCAGTTCCTGGCCCTGGAGCCGGACCGATCCGGTGACTCGGGCGGTGTCCGGCAGCAGGCCCAGGATGGCCATGGAGGTGACGGACTTTCCGGAACCCGACTCGCCGACGATGCCCAGCGTCTTGCCGGCGCGGAGGTCGAAGTCGATGCCGCGGACGGCGTGGACCTCCCCGTTTTCCGTGTTGAAGCGGACGTTCAGGTCCCGGACGGAGAGCACCGCATCCGCGGCGGCATCACCTGGCGCGTGCAGCCCGGCGACGTGGAGGCGCTCGACAGCGGAGAGGTCGGGGGATTCGGTGCTGGCGGTCATTTCGTGGCTCATGAGGCCTTCTTCTGTGCGGACTTCTGTGCCTTGCCGGACGTACGCTTCCCGGGGCCGTTCTTTTTGGCGCGGCCAACGGAGCTGGAGCTGGGATCGAACGCGTCACGCAGGCCGTCGTTCATCATGGCCAGCGACCCGGTCAGGAGGAACATGACGGTCAGCGGTACCCAGAACATCCACGGGAAGGTGGAGACCTGGGAGGTGGCCTGGCCGATCAGCACGCCCAGGCTCACGTCGGGGACCTTGATGCCGATCCCGATAAAGGAGAACGCCACCTCGGCCAGGATCGCGCCGGTGATGCCGCGGGTGACGTCCAGGACCAGCAGCGAGCCGATGTTCGGAACGAGGTGCCGCCAGACGATGCGCCGCGGCGGAATCCCCATGTACTGCGCCGCCTTGACGAAGTCGCGCGACATGAGGGACATCGAGAGCGAGCGGATGAGCCGGGCCGTGCCCATCCAGCTGAAGACCAGCAGCACGATGATCAGCAGGAGCCAGCTGGGCAGGGACTGCTGCAGGCCGTTGCCGCCGCCGCTGGTGGCCACGGCGACGACCAGCAGGGCCGGCATCATGATCAGGGCTTCGAGGACGAACAGCATGACCTTGTCCACCTTCCCGCCGAAGTAGGCCATGGTGCAGCCGTACACGGCGGCGATCAGGACCGAGACCAGGCCAACGACGAGGCCGATCAGGATCGAGATCCGGGTGCCCTCCACGGTCAGGGCGTAGAGGTCGATCCCGGCCTGGGAGGTACCCAGCAGGTGCTCGGCCGACGGCGGCATGCCGATGTTGAACGGGTCGATCGTCTCCTTGTCCCAGCTGGTGAAGAAGCCGCCGACAAAGGAGAACAGGGTCAGGGCCAGGAAGATGACCAGGCCGACGACGGCTGTCTTGTTGCGCAGGAAGCGGCGGAGGATGATCGAGGACTTCGCGATGACGACGTCGCTGTTCTCGATTTTCGCTTCGCCGGCGACGGCGGCCGGGTCGATGGTGTTGAGGTTTGTCATGGTTACTGCACCCGCACTCTCGGGTCGACCAGCGTGGTGGCGAAGTCCGCGAGGATCGCGCCGATCGCGAAGATCACGGAGCCGTAGGCGAGCGTCGCCGTCGCGGCGTTGACGTCCTGCAGGGCGATCGCGTCGATGCTCCAGGAGCCGACGCCGTGCCAGGCGAAGATCTTCTCGGCGAAGAAGCCGCCGGCAAAAATGGCCGGGATGGTGAAGGCGATGCTTTGCGCGACGGGGATGAAGGACACCCGCAGTGCGTGGCGGCTGATGGCCTGGTTCCGGGTCAGTCCCTTGGCCCGAGCCGTCCGGACAAAGTCGGCGTTGACGTTGTCCAGGAGGTACTGGCGCTGGGCTATCTGGTAGGTGCCCCACCCCACGATCGTGATCGCGAAGGTCGGCACCGCGTAGTGCGCCAGCATGTCCACGAACTGCACCCAGCCGCCTCCCTCCAGCCCTGGCGTGGAGATGCCGGTGACAAAGAAGATGCGTTCCCCGACCGTCTCGTTGATGTTGATGGCACCGAGCTGCACCAGGAAGTACGCGATCGGCGCGGGCACGATGTAGACGAGGTAGCTGTAGGAGGTGATGACCCGGTCCGAGGCCTTGTACTGCCGCGCTGCCGTGTACACACCCAGGGCGACCCCGATGATCAGGGTCAGGATGATGGAGGCCAGGAACAGCCGGGTCGAGATCCAGACGCGGTCGCCGAATTCGGCGTTGATGAACGCGCCGTTGGGGCTGCGCCCCCAGTCCCAGCGGGTGACGATCGCCGTGAGCCACTCAACGTAGCGCTCCCACGCGCTGAGCTCCGGGTCGAGGCCCTTGAGCCGGAACGAGTTGGCCACCTGCTCGGGGGTGGGGCGCGGGATCCGCTCCTGCTCCAGCAGCGCCGGCTGCAGGGTGTTCACGGCCAGGAAGTACCCGGCGGTGGTCGTCAGGAAGATCATGAAGACATACGTGACGGCACGTTTGGCGAGGTATCGGAGCATGGGCGGCTAGTTCTGGATCGCCGTTGTGTGTGCGGTCGCTGCCGCTGCCGGAACGGTGTTTTCTGCCTCGGCGTGCGCAGGATGCCTGACAAGATTCACAACTTGATCCTTCCGTAGTCCCCATCCGGCAGGGGGTCACCGCTGCCGATCCGGGATCTTGGCCAGCGGGTATCTGGCCGCCCCGCATGCCTTTCGGCAAGTCCTGGTGGACTATGTTGCGGGTCACATTCCAGAGGAAACTATCACATGCACCCTGCCGCCGAACGCGCCCGAACCCGGCATTCCGCGAGTCAGGTATCAGATCGTTATGAATAATTCCGGGGAATTGATTTGATCAGCCCCGGCCGGAATCCGGGTCGGTCTAGGCCCCGCGCACGACGCGCGAGACGAGCTCGCGCCAGGACGCGGCGAGGCGCTCCGGGGCAATCTGGTGCACGCGGACGGCGTGCAGGATCCGCTCCGGTTCCAGGACGGCACTCAGTGAGGTGGCCATCAGCCAGGGGTCGGCCGTCAGGCCCGCTTCGCGCAGCAGCATCTCCAGATGACGGTGCCAGAGCACGGCCGCCGGCACGTCGAACCGGTTGTAGGCGGACACGTCCGCGGCCCTGGCCAGCTCGCCGAATTCCAGCACCCAGGCGATTCGCTCCTCGCCAAAGGCGATGAGCCGCTCTAGGGGCGGGGCGCCGGGACCGAGCGGCGGCGGGCCGAACATGAACCGCCCCTGGAACCCGGCCTCCGCGTCGCTCAGCAGCGTCATCATCAGCCCGGCCCGGCTGCCGAACCGCCGGAACACCGTCCCTTTGCCCACGCCGGCCCGCTGCGCCAGGGTGCCCATGGTCAGGCCGTCCGCCCCGCATTCCTCGATGAGCTCGCGGGCAGCGCGGAGCAGCAGTTCGCGGTTGCGGGCCGCATCGCGGCGTTCAGGCTCCAGGCCCGGGCGGATTGGGATGAGGCTCACAACGCACATTCTAGCCCCGGGGAATAGAAGCGGACCGCAGTCCGTTTTGATCTGTGAAGGCCGGCAAAGCCTCCATCATCAGCCTGCCGCAGCATCACGCGGCGCGACACCTAGGAGTTCACATGTCCAAGAACACCGTTCTCACCCTGGTCGGCAGCCTGCGCGCCGATTCCACCAACCAGAAGTTGGCTGAAGCCATCCAACTGAACGCCCCGGAGCAGGTGGAGGTCCTGATCCACGACAGCCTCGGCAACATCCCGTTCTACAACGAGGACATCGACGTCGAGGGCCAGGTTCCCGCCGCCGCAGCCGCCCTGCGTGCCGCCGCGAACGACGCCGACACCCTGCTCCTGGTTACCCCGGAGCATAACGGCACCGTGCCCGCCTCGCTCAAGAACGCCATTGACTGGCTGTCCCGCCCCTTCGGCGCCGGCGCCCTCAGCGGCAAGCCGACCGCCGTCGTCGGCACCGCCTTCGGCCAGTTCGGCGGCGTGTGGGCCCAGGATGAGGCCCGCAAGGCCGTCGGCATCGCCGGGGCCCGCGTGCTCGGGGACGTCAAGCTGGCCGTCCCGGGCTCCATGGTCCGCTTCGCCGAGGTCCACCCGAAGGACGACGCCGAGGTTGTTGAGCAGATCAAGGCGGTCTTCGAGGCGCTGGAAGTGTCCCGCACGGCCTCCGCAGCCTAAGTTCCCCGTTCCACTTCAGACACCCCCGGCCGCCCTCCTGCGGCCGGGGGTGTTCGGCGCCGGCGAACCATCGCAGCAGAGGGAAAACAAACGTTTCCCCTGTGACAACAAGGGTTGTATTCTGGGAGATGTGACCCACGAAACACTTGATGCCGCCGTTGAAGTACTCCCGGCCGAGGCAATTGACGCAATCGAACGTGCGGCTACGTCCGCCCACCGCCACGAGGACCTGTTCTCGGAGCGCGCAGCAAATATCAGGCAATCGGCAGTCCGCGATGTCTTCGACATCTCGATGCGCCCGGGCCTCGTCTCGCTGGCGGGCGGCAGCCCGTACCTCCAGTCCCTGCCGCTTGAACGGCTGGGCCAGACCGCCGCGAAAATCATTGCCGATCAAGGAATGACCGCGCTGCAGTACGGCAGCGGCCAAGGCACCGAGGAACTCCGGACCCAGGTCTGCGAAGTGATGGCTGCGGAGGGAATCCTGGACGCCAAGCCCGAGAACGTCGTCATCACGGCGGGATCGCAGTCCGCCCAGGACGTGGCGACCAAGGTCTTCTGCAATCCCGGCGACGTGGTGCTCGTCGAGGACCCCACCTACGTCGGTGCCCTCAACACCTTTGAGGCGTACCAGGTCCAGGTTGCCACCGTGCCGATGGACGACGACGGCATCATCCCGGACCTCCTCGAGGCCAAGATCGCCGCCCTGCAGACCGCGGGCAAGAACATCAAGTTCCTCTACACGATCCCGAGCTTCAACAACCCCTCCGGGATCACCCTGTCCGCGGAGCGGCGGCAGGAGGTCGTGGACAGATGCCGCAATGCGAATATTCTGGTGCTGGAGGACAACCCCTACGGCCTGCTCCGCTTCGACGGCAAACCGCTCACCCCGCTGCGGGCCGCCAATCCGGACGACGTGATCTACATGGGGTCCTTTTCGAAGATCTTCGCACCCGGGCTGCGGATCGGCTGGGCCCTCGTTCCGGCGCACCTCCAGCGCCGCTATTACCTGGCCTCGGAGGCTGTCACGTTGTGCCCGCCGACCCTCAACCAGATGCTCGTCTCCGCCTACCTCCGCGACTACGACTGGCGCGGCCAGATCGAGACGTACCGGGGTCTGTACAAGGAGCGCTGCGACGCGATGCTGGCCGCCCTCGACGAGTACATGCCCCCGGGCCTGAGCTGGACCCGCCCGGAGGGTGGTTTTTTCGTCTGGGTCACGCTTCCCGAGGGCGTGGACACCTATCCCCTGCTGAAGAAGGCGATCGACGCGGGCGTGGTGTTCATTCCCGGCGCGGCCTTTACGCATTCCGACGACCCGTCCAACAAGATCCGGCTGGCCTTCAGCGCCGTCCCGCCGGAGTCCATCCGCGAAGGGGTGCGCCGGCTGGCGCCGGTCCTGCGGGAAGCCATCGCGGCCCTGTAGCCTGAATCATCGGTGCACGGCCGAAGACTTTTGTTGACCCAAGGAGCACTTCATGACCGGAATTATTGTTGTCGGCGTCGACGGCAGCGAGACTGCCCTGAAGGCCGCGCACACCGCCCGTGACCTGGCGACTTCGCTCGGGGCCACACTTCATGTGGTCAGCGCGTTCGACAGCGACCGGACCGAGGTCTTCGGCAGCGGCAGCGACAAGTGGATTGTCTCCGACGCCGGGGAGGCCGAAAAGGTTGCCCGCGGCGTCGCCGACAGCCTTCGCACGCCCGGGGTTCAGGTGACCTACGCCGCCGCCCGCGGCAAGCCGGCCGAGGCCCTGATCGACGAGGCGGCCCGTTCCGGTGCCCAGCTGATTGTCGTCGGCAACCGTCGGATGAAGGGTCTGGGCCGCGTGCTCGGGAGCGTTGCCAACTCCGTGGCCCACAACGCTCCCTGCGACGTCTACATCGCCAAGACGGACGTGCCCGAATAGTCGGGTGCCCGCCTGGGCGCGCACCGCGACCGCTGGGCGGGAGTTCGCTGGCCCTGTCGGCGGCATCCGGTCACCCCCAATGGTGATCGGCAGCCGCCGGTCCGCGAATTCCGTGTCGGCGGTCGCGGCGGTCGCGTTAGCGAAGCGGCGGGGTAAGGGGTTCCGGGGCGGAGGAACGCGCCGTCTCGTCCGAGATGTGGGCCGCGGCAGCGCATTCGCGCACGGCCTCGACACCGTGCACCGCAGCGGCGATGTCGGGGTAGGCCCGGGAAAGGGCCAGCACGGCCCCGTTCCCGTCGAGCATGCGGATGAGGAACCCGCCCCCGTCGACACGGACGATTTCAAATTTGCCGGGCGCTGAGGGCCGGCGGATGTCAGCGACCTTATGGGGGACGGACCGGGCCGGCGCATGCGGCACAATTCGAATCGCGTGTGCGCGTTGGGCGGCGGAAGGCAGGACGGGGGGAATCTTTTGCACGGTAGCTCCACGATGGGGTTCCAATGGCCGCGTCCTGACCTACTCCCGACTATACGCGCTGGGGCGGGCGCCCGGGATTAGCTGCGTCACATTCGCCGGCCGGCGGACCGATTTGGCGTCCGCCGGCCACCGTTTCCCCGTGTCGGGGCCCGCCGGCGATGCGGCTTATCCGGTAGCTGCGCCTGCCGTCTTGAGCATCCGGCGCAGGATCTTGCCGGAGGACGACTTTGGCACCGCATCAATGAACTCGACCCGGCGGATCTTCTTGAACGGCGCCACCCTGGCCGCCACATAGTCCATCACCGCGGCCTCGTCGAGGCCCTCGCTGTCGTTCCCGGGCTGGCGCACGACAAACGCCATCGGCACCTCCTGGCCGTCGGCGTCGGACGTTCCGATCACCGCGGCGTCGGCGATGCCGGGGTGGGTGAGGAGCAGCGCTTCAAGCTCCGCCGGGGCGATCTGGTAGCCCTTGTACTTGATGAGTTCCTTGAGCCGGTCCACGATCGTGACCACACCGTCTGCGCGGACGGTGGCGATGTCCCCCGTGTGCAGGAAACCGTCGGCGTCGAGGGTGTCCGCCGTTTCCTCGGGCCGGTTGAGGTAGCCGAGCATCACGTTCGGTCCGCGGCACAGCAGGTGTCCGGGCGCGCTGGTCCCCTCGGCCGGAATTTCGATTTCCTCCCCGGTGGCCGGATCCAGCAGCATGCAGTCCATATTGGGGACCGTGTAGCCGACCGAACTGACGGGCAGCTCCGTGGCGTCCACCGGGATCAGGTGGGACACGGGGCTCATCTCGGTCATGCCGTAGCCCTGCAGCACCCGGCAGCCGAGGCGCTCCGCCAGCCTGCCGCCCAGTTCGCCGTCGAGCGGGGCCGCGCCGGACAGGGTCGTGTGGACGGAGCTGAGGTCATAGTCGGCAACCATCGGATGCTTGGACAGGGCCACGGCCACGGGCGGTGCGATGAACAGATAGCTGCACTTCTGGTCCTGGATGATCCGCAGGAATTCGGCCAGCTCAAATTTCGGCATCGTGACCAGGCAGGCACGCTGGCGGAGGGCAAGGTTCAGCAGCACGGTCAGCCCGTAGATGTGGAAGAACGGCAGCAGGGCCAGCAGTCGGTCTTCCGGAGTGACCTTGAGCAGCCCGCGGGACTGCTCCGCATTGGCCACGAGGTTCCGGTGGCTGAGCATGACCCCCTTGGGCCGGCCGGTCGTCCCGGACGAGTACGGCAGCACGGCCACGTGCGTGGCCGGATCGAAGCTGATGTCCGGCGCCGGGGCGCCTGCGGTCAGCAAGTCCCGCAGCGAGGGATGTCCGGCGGCGCCGTCGAGGACGACGAGCCGGTCGGCCGGGATTCCGGCCTCGGTGGCGGCTTCCCTGGCCGCGGGGAGCAGGGCGGAGACGGTAAACAGCCACTGCGCGCCGGCGTCGGCGAGCTGGAGGGCGATCTCGTCTGCCGTGTAGAGGGAGTTGATCGTCGTGACCGTCGCGCCGGCCCGCAGCAGTCCGTGGAAGACCACGGTGAACGCCGGGACGTTGGGGCACAGCATCGCCGCTACGCCGTGGATGCCCAGTCCCTGGGCCGCAACGGCCCCGGCCACGGCATCGATCTGCCCCACGAGGGTCCGGTAGCTGGTCTCGGCGCCGCTCGTGCCGTCGACGACGGCGATCCGATCCAGGTCCGCGTCCTCCAGGCCGCCAAAGAGGTACTCGTACAGGCTGACGTCGGGAATATCCACATCGGGGAACGGGCTCGAAAACACGCAACATCTCCTTTGATCCGCGTCCGCCCCGCTGGCGGCGGCTGGTGCCACTCTAGTGCCGTTAGGCCCGGCTGGACAGGAGCGCGCCGACGCGCGCCACAACGCCCCGTGGGCAGGCTCACGCGGATTCCGTCCCGCCGCAGCCCTGTACCGGCGGTAAAATTGGAAGTGCCCCCACCGGCGTGGACATGCGATTGTTTAGTTCTAGGGGATGAAAATGCCTACTCTTCAGCGGCGCCAGCTCGTTGGCCACGACATTCTCCTGGCGCGGCACGGCAACCACATCACCACCATGCGTGTCGACCGCCAAGCGGACCGGGTGATCGCGTTCCTGGACGACGGCTCCACGGACAGTGCCCCCAACAGAATCTCTCCCGGCCTGCGGATGCCCGGGACGGCGCGGAGCCTGCTCCGGGACGACTGGAAGTCATTTGCCGTGGTGGCCGCGTGTACGACCGGCTTTGCCGGCGTGATGTTCGCCGCGGCGGTCGCCCTGGCCGGGATCAGCGGTGATCCGGCCATGGCCGAACTGCTGTCGAATTACCCGGGCAGCTAGGTCCGCCCCGGGCCTCGCGACGTTCCTGCCCAGTTACTGACCGCGGGCACGCGCATTAACCCCGTGCGCTGCGGAACTACGCGGGCGCCAGATGCGCAGGGCCGAAGTAACTGGGCAGGAACGTCGTGTCCACCGGGCAGCCTTCCGCAGCGCGGGTCGGCGGCTCAGTCCAGCAGCAGGGCGGGTTCTTCCAGGATCGACGCGACGTCGGCCATGAACCGTGCCGAGAGGTCGCCGTCCACCACGCGGTGGTCGAAAGAGCCGCCGAGGGTGGTGATCCAGCGCGGAATCACCTCGCCGTCAAGGACCCAGGGCTTCTGCTTGATGGTGCCGAAGGCCACGATCGCCACCTCGCCGGGATTGATGATCGGCGTGCCCGTATCGATGCCGAGGGCGCCGATGTTGGTGACCGTCAGGGTGCCGCCCTGCATCTGCGCCGGCTGGGTTTTGCCGGCCCGCGCAGTCGTGGCGAGCTCGTTCAGGGCCAGGGCTAGCTCCTTGAGGGACAGATCCTGGGCGTTTTTGATGTTCGGGACCATCAGGCCACGGGGCGTGGCCGCGGCGATTCCGAGGTTCATAAAGTGCTTGACATGGATCTCGGCGGAGTCGCTGCCGTCCGGGGCGTCCACCCAGGTCGCGTTGACGCTCGGGTTGCGGGCCGCGGCCCAGATGACGGCCTTGGCGAGGATGAGCAGGGGCGAGACCCGGATGCCCTCGAAGTCGCGGGAGGCCTTGAGGCGCTTGACGAACTCCATGGTCCGGCTGGCGTCGACGTCGACGAAGATGCTGACGTGCGGTGCCGCGAAGGCGGACTCAACCATGGCCCGCGCCGTGGCCTTGCGGACGCCCTTGACCGGGATCCGTTCGATCCGCTGTTCCTGCGGGCGGCCGGTCTTGCCCCAGAAGGTGTCCGCCTTGTCGACCTCGGCGTCGCGCTGCGCCTGGTAGCTCACCAGGTCCTCGCGGGTCACTTCGCCGCGGGCGCCGGTGGGGACGACGTCAGCCAGGTCGATGCCCAGGTCGCGGGCGATTTTGCGCACGGGAGGCTTGGCCAGGACCCGACTGACCAGGCCGCTGATGGCACCGCCGAGGGTGGGCCGGACGTCGATGCTGTCCGCTGGGGCCGGGCGCTCCGCGTGGGAAACGGCCTCCGGGCTGATCCAGATGTCGTGGGCCTCCACAGGCTCGGCGAGCGGGACCGGCCCGGCGACGGAGCCCGACGCGGCCGCCGGCTGCGCGGCCGGCGCCGCCACCCGCCGGCGGCGCTTGACGGCGTCCGCCTTGGGACCGGAACCCACCAGCGGACCGCCGGCCGGACCCCCGGCCGATTCGCCGGCGTCGGAGGTGTCCGCATCCAGCTTTCCGTACAGCGGAGCGTCGGGTGCCGGCCGGGAGGCCGGAGCCGGGGCGGAGGGTGCCGCGTCGCTCACGCTGATGATCGGTGTCCCGACGTCAACGGTCAGGCCCTCGGGGACGAGCAGCTCGGTGACGGTGCCGGCGAAGGGCGAGGGCAGCTCGACCAGGGATTTTGCGGTCTCGATTTCGCACAGGACATCGTTGATGGCCACCGTGTCGCCGGGCTTGACCTTCCAGGCGACGATCTCGGCTTCGGTCAGCCCTTCGCCCACATCGGGGAGGTTGAACTTGTGGAGTGTCATGTTGTCCTTGTTGGGAGAAGGCGCCTCAGCGGGAAGCGGTCAGTAGGAAAGGGCGCGGTCCAGTGCCTCAAGGATGCGGTCGATGTCCGGGAGGTAGTCCTCCTCCACCTTGGCCACCGGGTAGGGCATGTGGAATCCGCCAACGCGGATGACGGGTGCCTCGAGTGAGTGGAAGGCACGCTCGCTGACCCGGGCTGCTATTTCGCCGCCGATTCCGCCAAACGTCGGGGCCTCGTGGGCCACGATCAGCCGGCCCGTCTTCCTGACGGAGTCCGTGACGGTGTCGAAGTCGATCGGCGAGATGGAACGCAGGTCGATCACTTCGACGCTGCGGCCGTCCTCGGCGGCAGCGTTGGCAGCTGCCAGGGCGACCGGGACCAGGGGTCCGTAGACCACGACGGTGGCGTCCGTTCCCTCACGCAGCACATGTGCCTTGAACGGGTCCGCGGACGTTCCGGGGGATTCCGTGTCGACCGCTCCCTTGAGCCAGTAGCGTCGCTTCGGTTCGAAGACGATGACGGGGTCCTGGCAGTCGACGGCCTGCTGGATCATCCAGTAGGCGTCGTGCGGGTTGGACGGGGTAATGATCCGCAGGCCGGCCGTGTGGGCGAACAGCGCCTCCGGGGATTCCGAATGGTGCTCGATCGAGCCGATGCCGCCGCCGTAGGGGATCCGGATGACAACCGGAACGGTCAGGTTGCCGTTGCTGCGGGAGTGCATTTTTGCCAGCTGGGTGGTGATCTGGTTGAAGCCCGGGAACACGAAGCCGTCGAACTGAATTTCGCAGACGGGCAGGTAGCCGCGCAGGGACAGGCCGATCGCGGTGCCGATGATGCCGGATTCCGCCAGCGGTGTATCCACCACGCGGTCGGCGCCGAACTCCGCGATCAGGCCGTCAGTGACGCGGTACACGCCGCCCAGGGGTCCGATGTCCTCGCCCATGAGCAGGGCGCGGGGGTTGTTGTTCAGCGTCGCGCGGAGGCCTTCATTGATGGCCTTGGCAATGGTCATGGTCGTCATCAGTTGGCCGCACCTTCCGCCCGGGCTGCCTCACGGGGCTTTGACTCGTCGGTGGTCGCTTCGTCGGCGAATCCCGCGCTGTACTCCTCGAACCAGGCCAGCTCCTCGGCCACCAGCGGGTGCGCCTCCACATAGGCATTGGCGAAGGCCGTCCGGATGTCCGGAGTTTCGAGATCGTAGGTGGTCTTGCGGACGTAGGCGGCGAGTTCGTCGCCGTCGGCCCTGACCTGCTCGAAGAAGGCGTCGTCGGCCATTCCCTTGGCGCGGAGGTACTTCTCCAGGCGCTCCAGCGGATCCTTGGCCCGCCACCGGCTCTCCTCGGCGGATTCCCGGTATTTGGTGGGATCATCGGCCGTGGTGTGGGCACCGACGCGGTAGGTGAACGCCTCGATCAGCACCGGGCCCCCGCCCTCGCGGGCACGTTCCAGCGCCCACTCGGTGACGGCATGGACGGCGATCACGTCATTGCCGTCCACCCGGATGCCCGGGAAGCCGTAGCCCTTGGCCCGGTTGGCGAGCGGGATGCGGGTCTGCACGGAGCTGGGAACGGAGATCGCCCAGTGGTTGTTCTGGCAGAAGAACACGACGGGGGCCTTGTAGGAAGCCGCGAAGACCATGGACTCATGGACGTCGCCTTCGGAGCTGGCGCCGTCGCCGAAGTAGACCATGACGGCAGCCTTGGGCTCCGGGGCCTGGCCGGCCGTTCCGTCCGCGAGTGCGGCCGACGCCGCGAACTTCTGGTCGCGCTGGATCCCCATCGCGTAGCCGACCGCATGCGGGGTCTGCGCCGCGAGGACCAGGGTGTAGAGGTGGAAGTTGGTGTCCTTGGGGTTCCAGCCACCGTTGGAGACGCCGCGGAACTGTCGCAGCAGTTCGGCCAGGTCCACGTTGCGGGTCAGGGCGACGCCGTGTTCGCGGTAGGTGGGAAAGATGTAGTCCTGCGGCTGGCTGGCCCGGCCGGATCCTATCTGGGCGGCCTCCTGACCGGTGAGCGGAACCCAGAGGGCCAGCTGGCCCTGCCGCTGCAGCGCGGTGGCCTCGACGTCGAAGCGGCGGATTTTCGCCATGTCGGCATAGAATCCGCGCAGTTTCTCCGGGTCAAGCCGCTCGGCGTAGTCCGAAAACACGGGATCGGAACCGAGCGTGCCATCGGGACCGAGGAGCTGCACCATCGGCTCGGCCGGATCACCCAGGCGGGCTTCGGCCTCGGCCTCAAGCCGGTCCTCTACATCGGTTCCATCGAACTCGGTAGCGGGCAGATGTGTGGCGCCCATACCGTCTCCTTGCTTGCCGCATCCGAATGCGCCGCAATCGCTGGGATATATGCCGGACCGGTAATACATTCCCGGCCCGGCATATATATTGGCTAACTCGTCCCTACTTTATCCGCAGCCGGTTGGCGGCGGCCGTTATGTTAAGCGCTAGGAACGCATCGGTGGTTTTGTATAGATCGCACAGAGTTCCAGGAAGCGGGTGTTGGCCTCGGTCTCGCCGATGCTGACCCGCACACCCTCGTTGGCGAAGGCGCGGACGGAGAGGGCCCGTTCCCCTGCCATTGCGGCGAACTCCGCACTGTCCGCACCGAGATTGAGCCACACGAAGTTGCCCTGGGCCTCCGGCACAAACCAGCCAAGGTCCCGCAGGCCGGCGGTGACGCGGTCCCGTTCATCCACGAGGCTTTGTACCCTTTCTACAACCTCGCCGAAGTGCTCCAGCGAGGTCACCGCCGCGATTTCGGCGATCTGGGACACGGCGAAGGGGGTGGCCGAAACCCGCAGATGCTGCGTGAGGTCCGGTTGGGACACGCTGTAGCCGACCCGCAGCCCGGCCAGGCCATGGGCCTTGGAGAAGGTCCGCAGGACTGCGACGTTGGGGTACTTCCGGTACATTTCGATGCCGTCGACGGCCTGCTCGTCGCGGACGAATTCCTGGTACGCCTCATCGATGACCACGACGACGTCGGAGGGAACCCGTTTGATGAAGCGCTCGGTTTCCTCGGTGGTCAGGATCGGTCCGGTGGGGTTGTTGGGCGTGCACAGCAGGATCATCCGGGTGCGCGCCGTTACCGCGGCGGCCATGGCGTCGAGATCGTGGCGGCCCTCGCCGGTCAGCGGGATCCGGACGCTCTCGGCGCCGGCCAGGCCGACGCAGATCGGGTACGCCTCGAAGGAGCGCCAGGCGTAGATGACCTCGTCGGGCTTGCCGTCGTCGTTCTGCCCGGCGAAGGTGGCCAGCAGCTGGTTCAGCGCGCCGAGGCTTCCGGCGCCGGTGACGATGTCCTCGGCGGGAACCGCCAGGAACTGGGAGAGAGCGGCGCGAAGCTTGCTGCTCAGCGGATCCGGGTAGCGGTTGAAGTCGGTCTGCGCCGCGATGGCCTGCTGCACTGCAGGGATCGGGGGCAGCGGGTTTTCGTTGGAGGAAAGCTTGTAGCTGACCAGTCCCTCGACGGGGACCGGCGGTTTGCCGGCCGCGTAGCGGGGAAGGAGGTCTACCACCGGACGGGGCCTGATGCCCCCGGCAGTGTTCTCTGATGAAGTCATGCCAACTAGCCTACTTCGGGCTGCCGCAAGAGGGGGATATGGTCCCTGCCGCTGCCGCCGGGCCTGTGACAGCATGAGCCCATGCGCTCCTTCATCGTACGAGTCATCGTCAACGGGCTGGCCCTGGCCATCGCGTGTTGGATCCTCACCGGCCTGGATATCTCCACCGCGAGCGACAGCACCATCAGCATCATCCTGGGCTACCTGTTCATCGGCCTGATCTTCGGCCTCGTCAACGCCTTCGTCAAGCCGATCGTCAGCCTCCTGTCGCTGCCGATCACCATCCTCACGCTGGGCCTTTTCACGGTCGTCATCAACGCGGGGATGCTTTATCTGACGTCCTGGATCAGCAGCTACACCACCGTGCACTTCACCATTGACAGCTTCTGGTGGACGGCGGTGTTCGCCGCCCTCATTATCAGTGCGGTGTCCCTCGTAGCGAGCTTCCTCCCCGCGCTCGACCGTTAGGGACGTCGCCCGGAACCCCGGCGCGGGCGGGAACGAGGGGCGGGAACTGGTCCCTATGCCGCGGGCTGCCGGGCGGAGTCCGGGGAAGTCCCTCCCGGGCTGCGCCGCGGCCCCGGAGCGACGGGCGTTCCCCGCTGGGGCGGCACGGCGTCGCGCCGGAGCGAGAAGCGGGTCACCGTGGCGGTTCCGCCCGCGCCGACCACGGCGGCGAACGCGGCGGTCGACGCCTGGAGTGATGGATCCCGGCTGGCCGCAACGTCCCGGGCGCCGTCTGCGTAGCGGTCCATAGCGTGGCCGGGCCCCATCCCCGGCCCCAGCCATTCATGTCCGGGGATCGGAGTGGTCAAAGTGACGGTCACCCGGTCCAACAGGTCCGGGTTGGGCGTCCCGTCCGCCCCGGGCACCCAGTCCTGCTCGTGTTCCAGGTGCAGGCTGCCGGTGCCGGGCCCGGGCTCGATCCCGCCCACGGGGGACCCTGCCGTGAGCACGAACTTCAGCTCGTAGTCGGCCAGAAACGCGCGGTCCCGGCCGAGGTTCATGGCGTGGATGCCGCCCTGGCTGTAGCCGACGGCGGCCACCTGGTCGCCCGCCTCGGCGCCGGCCTCCGCCAGGGCCTGACGGATGGCCGCTGCGGTCTCTGCCGAGTCGTAGCCGAGGCCCTCTGCGATACCGGCGGCGTCGAAGGGATTGGTGCCCTGCGGCAGTCCGTCCAGCTGCGTTCCGGGGATGATTACCGCCCAGGCGCGGTTGCCGCGCTCCCCCAGCCGGAGGACCTCAATCTCGCCGCTGTTCCGGCCGACGTCCCCGGCCCGCAGCAGCAGCCCGGCCGGTGAGACATCGACCTCCTCCGTCCGGGTCTCCCGGCCCGCGATCCGGACGGGCCGGGGCCGCAGGAAGTCCAGGCCCGGCGCGTCCGCCAGTCCCCGGATCGCGGCCCGGACACCGCCCGCCGGTCCCCCTGCCGCCGGTCCCCCGGCCGGCAGGCCCAGCAGCAGCGCCAGCCTTCCGGGCGCCAGCGAGAACTCGTCCTCCACCGTGTCGCGGATGGTCAGCGGCGGCAGGCCCGCCAGACCCCACAGTGGCCCGTATCCGGGGCCGGTCCGGCCGATCCGCAGGAGCAGGGTGTTCCTGGCCTCGGCGGACTCGTACTCCCGGTGGCTCGCCCGGACCTCACTGCAGAGTCGCTCCAGCTCCGTCCGGACGCGGCCGATGGCCTGCGCTCCCTCCCCGACGGCGGTAATCGCAGCGCTGCCGGAGGCGTACGAGTCGGACTGGAAGGGGAACAGCGCGCGGCGCACCCGTTCTGCCTCCGCCTCCGCGTCAGCCAGTTCCCGGACGAGGCCGTCCAGGGCCGTGGCGCCTGCCATCAGCTCCTCGAACGAGAAACTGAGGCCGCCCACTCCGCCGCGGATCCGCAGCATCCCGTCCGCCGGAGCGGCGGGGACGGGCGCTCCGCCGGATCCGGCCGGCGACACCTCCGCCATCAGGGCCCCGGCCGCCCCGGGGACAGAGCCACGTTCCGGGCATGCCGGAGCACGGCGGCGGCTGCCTCCTGCAGGGCTGCGCGGCTGCGGCGCAGGGAGGCGGCCTGCAGGGACACCGCCGTCCGGTAGGCCCGTCCCGCCGGGGACTGCCAGCTCTGCAGTTCCACGCGGGCCAGGCCAGCGAGCACCGCGTCGGTGTGGTCTGCGCAGGCGGCCACCCGGGCAGCGAGCTGCCGGACCTCGTAGCTGCGCGAGGCGCACGCCCCGGCATCCGAGGCCAGGACACCCCCCGCGGACACCCCTCCGCCTCCGGGGTTGTTGCTGGTGTGGGCGCCGATGTCGGCGCTCCCGCTGGTCATATCACCGACCTTAGGGACCCCCGCGCACGGCCTGAAGCCCCCCGCCCGGCCATGTGGACAACTGCCGGTCGAACCGCAGGTAGCACCGGGAACCCCGGCCGGAAGTCACATGGATCACCGCGCTTAAGGCCCGGCGGGACTTCGTGAAAGAATCGGAGCATGCCTGAAACTGCCGCCACAGCCGATACCCGCACGCCGTCCGGACGCCTGGCCCTTGCCGCGTCCTCACAACAGATCGCGCTCGGCCCGCTGGACGGCCGGTACCAGTCCGCCGTCGCGCCGCTGGTCGACTACCTCTCCGAGGCCGCCCTCAACCGCGACCGGGTCGCCGTCGAGGTTGAATGGCTCATCCACCTGACCGGCAACAGCGTGCTCCCCGGCGCCGGGCCGCTGACCGCCGAGCAGCAGGAGAAGCTGCGCGCCATCGTCACCGAATTCGACGCCGGCTCGGTTGCCGAGCTGGCGGACATCGAAGCCGTCACCGTGCACGACGTCAAGGCCGTCGAGTACTACATCGGCCGCCGCCTGCCGGGGATCGGCATCGAACCCCTGACCGCCATGGTGCACTTCGGCTGCACATCCGAGGACATCAACAACCTCTCCTACGCCCTGGGCATCAAGGGCGCCGTGGAGGACGTCTGGCTGCCCGCCGCCCGGCAGCTCGTCGCACAGATCAGCGCCATGGCCGGGGACAACCGGGCCGTGCCGATGCTTTCCCGCACGCACGGCCAGCCGGCCACCCCCACCACCCTCGGCAAGGAACTGGCCGTCATCGCGCACCGCCTGACCCGCCAGCTGGACCGCATCGCCCGGACCGAATACCTCGGCAAGATCAACGGCGCAACCGGCACCTATGCGGCCCACGTGGCCTCCGTCCCGGGCGCCGATTGGGAGCACGTCGCCAAGAGCTTCGTTGAAGGCCTGGGCCTGAGCTGGAACCCGCTGACCACGCAGATCGAAAGCCATGACTGGCAGGCGGAGCTGTACGCCGACGTCGCGCGGTTCAACCGAATCCTGCACAACGTCTGCACGGACATCTGGAGCTACATCTCGATCGGCTATTTCGTGCAGATCCCGGTCGCCGGCGCCACCGGTTCCTCCACGATGCCGCACAAGGTCAACCCGATCCGCTTCGAGAACGCCGAGGCCAACCTGGAGATCTCCTCCGGGCTGTTCGATGTCCTGGGCTCCACCCTGGTCACCTCGCGCTGGCAGCGGGACCTCACCGATTCCTCCTCGCAGCGCAACATCGGCGTCGCCTTCGGCCACTCCCTGCTTGCCATCTCCAACGTGGCCAAGGGCCTGGACCGCCTGAAGGTCGCCGAGGACGTGCTGGCCGCGGACCTCGACACCAACTGGGAAGTCCTGGGCGAAGCCATCCAGATGGTCATGCGCGCCGAGGCCATCGCCGGCATCGAAGGCATGGAAAACCCCTACGAGCGGCTCAAGGACCTGACCCGCGGGCAGCGCGTCGACGCCGCCAGGATGCAGGAATTCGTCCAGAGCCTGGGCCTGTCGGCGGACGCCGAGGCCCGGCTGCTGGCCCTGACCCCCGGCAAGTACACCGGCATCGCGGACAAGCTGGTGGACCACCTCGCATGAGGCTCCTGCTCATCCGCCACGGCCAGACGCCCGGCAACGTCCTGGGCCAGCTGGACACCGCCCACCCGGGCCCCGGGCTGACCGAGCTCGGCGAACGGCAGGCCGCCGCGTTGGCGCGGTCCCTGGCGAATGAGCAGATCGACCTTCTCTTCGCCTCCACACTGATCCGCACCCAGATCACGGCCGCGCCGCTTTCAGCCGTCCGGGGCCTGGAGATCGAGGTGCTGGAGGGCCTGCGGGAGATCGAGGCCGGGTCCCTGGAGAAGCTCACCGACAAGAAATCGCACCTGCGCTACCTTGGAACCGTGTTCGGCTGGGCGGCAGGGGAACTGCACCGCAGGATGCCTGCCGGGCCCAGCGGGCACGACTTCTTCGAACGCTACGACGCCTCGATCACACGGATCGCCGCCGCGGCCGGCGGCGACACCGCGACGGTGGCTGTGGTCAGCCACGGCGCCGCGATCCGCGTCTGGGCCGGCCTTCGGGCCAGCAACGTGGAGGCCGGCTTCGCCGCCCGCCACGCTCTCGCCAACACCGGGATTGTGGCTTTGGAAGGGGATCCCGACGCCGGCTGGCGGCTCATCCACTGGGATGACAGTCCGGTCGGCGGCCTGGCACTGGTGGACCCGGCGGCGGAGGACCCGGCCGGCGGCAGGCTGTAGCTGAATTCTCCGAACCCTAACGCGCAGGAAACACGGCCGAAACCGGCGGTGCCTACCGTTGATCTGCATAACCCTTCGGCGAAGCGAGGCAGCCATGCAGACCAACCCGCGGCTCAACATCCGGCAGGTCACCTGGGCCAACCCGGTGGGCGCGGATCTCCGTGCAGCCCAGCAGGCCGAACTCGACGCCCGCTTCGGCACGAGCGACCATGAACCCGGCCCGCCGCCGTCGGAGGCTGACACGGCCGTGTTCCTCGTCGCCCACGACAAGGCCTCCGGTCAGCCCGTGGGGTGCGGCGGCCTGCGCATCCTCGACGCGCACACCGCCGAGATCAAGCGGCTTTACGTGCTCCCGTACACCCGCGGTTCCGGGGTGGCCAGCTCCATCCTCGCGGCCCTGGAAGCGCACGCGCACAGCCTCGGCATCACGTCCATCACCGCGGAGGCCGGCTCGGTGCAGACTGACGGCCGGCAGTTCTACCAGAACTCCGGCTTTGTGCCGGTGCCGAACTTCGGGCCGTACATCGGTGTGGAGCACTCCTACTGCTACTCGAAGGCCATCGACTCGCACAGCGCCGCCCACACCGCCATGGCCTAGGCGGGTCCGGCGTTTGCCCCCGTCAGCGGGCAGCAGCGCTGCTGCGCCTGCCGGCCAGCCGCAGCAGCGCGTCGCGCAGGGGCTGGGCAGTCTCCGCGAGCGCCAGCCGCGCCATGGCGGAGGACGCCACGCGCAAGGCCTGGCTGCGCAGCAGCCTCCGCCGGTTGTACGCCCGCAGGGCCTCCGGGACGGGGCGGGAGTCAAGCATTTCCGCGAGCGTGACGGCGTCGATCAGCGCCTCGCAGGCGCCGCGCCCCAGGTTGGGGGTCATGCCGTGCGCAGCATCCCCCACCAGCACCGCACCGTCCCGCTGGTAGCTGCCGGGGAAGGGCACCGTCCAGACCCGTTGGGCCAGCGTCCGCCCCGGCGTCGCTGCGGCCAAGACGCGGTCTATGCCGGCAGCCCGGCCGCACAGCCGCGCGCGGGTGAGCGCCAGGGCCTCCTCGACGTCGATGCCGCCGGGTCCCAGCCCCGACCGGTAGGAGGCGTACCAGTAGGTCCGGCCGCGGGACGCGGGCGTGATGCCAAACAGCTGCCCGCGGCCCCAGTATTCACCGCCGCCGCCGGGCGGAACCGCTTCGTCGATGATGCCGCGCAGCGCAAGATAGGGGCTGAGCCTGGCCCCGCTGCGTTCGCCCCAGAGCCTCCGGCGGACAATGCTGTGCACCCCGTCGGCGCCGACCACCAGGCCCGAACGCGGCAGTGATGCCACCGGGCCGTAGGCTCTGGCCACCGGTGCGGGCACCGCCGCGTCCAGCAGCCGGAGCAGGTCAGCACGTGACACCCCGATGACGCCCGGTGCCCGTGCCGTCAGCAGGACGGTCCCGGCGCCGTCCCGGAGTGCCATCCCGCCAAAATCCGACCCGGCTGCAAGGACGGCCGGGAGAATCCCCACCTCATCAAGGGCCTGCTGGGCTTCCGGCCACATGGCCAGGGACGACTCAACCGGCGGCGGCTCGTCCCGCCGCTCGTGGACGGTCACCTGAAAGCGCCCGGGGTCAAGGCATGCGGCCAGCGCCAGCCCCGCGATGCCGCCGCCGACGACCGAGAGAGCGTCCATGCCCAGAGTCTACGGCCGGTGCCGGCCCCGGCGGACCCGTCATACTCCCGCCGGCCGCGCCGCCGTCGGCTAATCTCGCACTATGGAACCGGCCGACATCACCTTCCGCACCCGCAAGTGGGTGCGGCCCGAAGACCTGAACGCCAACGGCACGCTGTTCGGCGGGAGCCTGCTGAAATGGATCGACGAGGAAGCGGCGATCTACGCCATCCTCCAGCTCGGCAACGGCCGGGCCGTCACCAAGTACATCTCCGAGATCAACTTCGTCAGTTCGGCTGTCCAGGGCGATCTGATCGAGATGGGGCTCACGGCCACCCGCTTCGGGCGGACCTCGCTCACCATGCGCGCCGAAGTCCGCAACATGATCACGCGGCAGAGCATCCTCACCATCGAGGAAATCGTCTTTGTGAACCTGGATCCGCACGGCAAGCCCGCCCCGCACGGGTACACCGAGATCACCTACGACCGGGACCGGATCCCGACGCACCACCTGACGGAGACGCTCGAGGAGGACTAGGGCAGGCTGGCCAGTCAGGCCCAGAAGTCGTCGCCTTTGGCCGTGTCCTCGGAGAACTCCCGCCCTTCCGCAATCTTTCCGCCGCGGACCACAAAAGCGACGACGGTGGCCAGGTCCAGAATCCTGCCGTTGCTTTCTCCGCGGGTCTGCTGGATCGCTACCGTGTGGTTTTCCCCGCCGACGATGTCCTGGACATTGGCCTGGAACGAACCCTGGGTCCGCGCTCCCAGTTCACCGAAGTACGCCAAGACTGCATCACGCCCCTGTTTGGTCCCCGATAGCACACCACTTCCGGCGGCGTGCCAGACGGCGTCCTCCGCGAACAACTCGCTGAGGGTCGCCATATCGCCTGCGTTGAAGGCCTCGTAGCCACGCCGGACCAGTTCAGCATTTTCTGCGGCTCCCATGTCGGGCACCTCTCCGTCATCTTTGTCGGGTTGTTGGGACGGCTTAAGGCTATTCCTGGTCCCCGGGCATGTCGATGGATCCCCGTTACCGCCGGGAAAGGCCGGCGCAGCGGCGGGAAAGCAGGGCGCGCCCGGATGTTCACCGCGTGTTGACGCCGCGGGCGCCGGACGTTCACCCGGACGCGCCAGACTCGGTGGCCAAGGTCAGGCTATTTCATCGATTTGATAGCCATTTCCGCTCAATCCGGCGCCGTCCGCTATAGGCTGGCCGGACAAATGCCATCTGGCCCCGTTCAGGAATGAGTCCCACTCGTGCGCAGATTGAAAACCATGGTTGCCGGCGCCGTCGCCGTCGCCCTCCTTTCCGGTTGTGGAGCGGGCGCCGCAGCCCCCGCCGCGTCCGAAGCAGCTACCGGGCCCGCCGCCGTCGCCCCCTCGGGACCGCCCTCCGGCGAGACACTGATCGTCTACACCAATTCCAACGGTGAAGGCCGTGGCGAGTGGCTGACGGCGAAGGCGGCGGAAGCCGGCTTCAAGATCGAGATTGTCGGCGCCGGCGGCGCGGACGCCACCAACAAGCTGATTGCGGAGAAGAACAACCCGATCGCGGACGTCGCCTTCGGGCTCAACAACATGTACTTCGAGCAGGTCAAGGCCGCCGGCGCCATCGCACCGTTTACGCCCGCCTGGTCCGCGGAAGTCGACGCCGCCAAGGGCGACCCGTCCGACAGCAAGGCGTACTGGCCGCTGGTCCAGCAGGCCATCCTGCTCGGCTACAACACCGAGAAATTCAGCGCGGACGAGGCGCCCAAGGACTGGACCGATTTGTGGACCCAGGACAAGTTCAAATCCCGCTACGAGCGGGTGACCGGCCTCGGGACGGCCACCGCGCAGCTGGTCTTCGCCAGCATCCTGACGCGGTACAAGGACGAGACCGGCGACCTGGGCGTCTCGGACGAGGGGTGGCAGCAGGTCGAAGCGTACTTCAAGAACGGGACACCGGCCGTGGCCAAGACCGACCTCTTCGCCCGCATCGCCGCGGGGGACACGGACATGGGACAGATGCCCTCCTCAATCATTCTCGAACGTGAAAAGTCGTTCAGCGTCGATGTGGCGACCGTGATGCCTTCCGTGGGCGTACCGCTGGCCATCGAGCAGGTCGCCCTGGTCAAGGGAACGGACAAGCAGGACGAGGCCCTCAAGTTCATCGACTGGTTCGGCAGCGCGAAGACCCAGGGTGAGTGGTCCCAGCAGTTCAACTCCATGCCGGTGAACAAGGCCGCCGTGGCCACGGCCAAGCCCGAGGTCGTCGAATTCTTCAACACGCTCAAACAGCAGGACATCGACTGGACCTTCGTGCAGGAGAACATGGGCGCCTGGGTGGAAAAGATCGAACTGGAATACATGAGCTGACCCGAGCGCGGGCTGCCGCCGGCCAGCCGGCTGCAGCCCGCGCTTTTTCCGTTGGACACCCCGCTTCGCCGCCAGCCAAGGACAGGTTGCCATGATCCGTTTCGAGAACATCGAAGTCACCTTCGGCGACTTCACCGCCATCCCCAGCCTTGATCTCCAGGTGGAACCGGGGGAATTCTTCACCCTGCTTGGACCCTCGGGCTGCGGGAAGACGACCGCGCTCCGCACCCTGGCGGGATTCATTGAGCCGTCCGCCGGCGAGGTCTATGTCGACGGCAAGGCCGTCACCCGGCTCCCGAGCGACAAGCGCCAGGTCGGCATGGTGTTCCAGAACTACGCCCTGTTCCCCAGCATGAGCGTGTGGGAGAACATCGCCTTCGGCCTCCGGGTGCGCAAGGAGAAGCCGGCCGAAAGTGACCGCCTCGTCCGCGATATCGCCCGGCGGGTTGACCTCTCCGAGGACCAGCTGCGCAAAAACGTGGCGGAGCTGTCCGGCGGACAGCAGCAGCGCGTCGCGGTCGCCCGGGCGCTCGTGCTGCAGCCCAAGATCCTGTTGCTCGACGAGCCGCTCTCCAATCTGGACGCCAAGCTTCGCCACCAGCTCAGGCAGCAGCTCAAGGATCTTCAAAGCGAGTTCGGCATCACCACGGTCTACGTCACCCATGACCAGGACGAGGCCCTGGCGATGAGCGACCGGGTGGCCGTCTTCAACAAGGGGGTGGTGGAACAGATCGGCACTCCGCAGAGCATCTACGACGAGTCCGCCACCGAGTTCGTCTGCAATTTCATCGGGGACAGTTCACGCCTGACGGCCGGGTTCGTCGCTGAGCTGAACCGGCAGTCAAGCCACGTCCTCGATCCCGCGGCCAACTCCTACCTTCGCGTGGAAAAGGCATCGCTGGATCCCGCCGGCGGCAACGGCTCGGCCGTCCCGGTGCAGGGAACTGTCGTCTCGAAGACCTATCACGGCCTGCACAGCCGGTTCATCGTCCGCTGCCACGGTGCCGATATCCGGCTGCTGGTCAAGGAGGACGGCGGGACCCATCCCGCCACGGGCAGCCCGGCCACGGTGTACGTCCAGCCCTCCCACGTCCTCCAGTACCACCCGGAGACAGGTGTCTCGCTCAGAAACCGCCTGCAGGAAGTGACGAGCCTGTGAGCACGGCGGGCGGCTCGAACGGCGGAAGCATCCGGAGCATGCTCCGCTCCCCCGCTGTCCTGATCGTCGGGGTCGTGCTGACCTGGTTCATTGCGGCTTTTCTCGTCTGGCCCAATGCCAATGTGCTGATCCAGACCTTCTTCCCCAATGGCAGCTTCTCCGGGCGCGCCGCCGAGAAGCTCTTCTCCTCCCAGCGGGCCATGAAATCCCTCGGCAACAGTTTCCTGCTCGCGGTCGCCCTGTCCATCACGGTCAACGTGGTGGGAATCTTCATTGTGCTGGTGACCCAGTACTTCAGGATCCGCGGCTCCAGGGTCCTGTTTCTCGGTTACGCCACCACCTTCATCTACGGCGGCATTGTGTTGGCGGCCGGCTACAAGTTCATCTACGGGGACAAGGGCATCGTGACCGGTTTCCTGGTGGGGCTGTTTCCCGGCATGGATCCCGGATGGTTTTCCGGTTTCTTTGCCGTCCTGGCCGTCATGACGTTCGCCACCACGACGAACCACATGCTGTTCGTCACCAACGCGCTGAAGGGTGTGGATTACCAGACCATCGAGGCGGCCCGGAACATGGGGGCCTCCACCTGGACCATCCTCCGGCGGATCGTCCTGCCGATGCTCAAACCGACGCTCTTCGCCGTCACCGTCCTCTCGTTCCTGACCGGCCTCGGGGCCCTCAGCGCCCCGCAGGTCCTCGGCGGCCGGGAGTTCCAGACCATCACGCCAATGATCCTCACCTTCAGCAACAGCCCGACGTCGAGGGACCTCGCCGCCCTGCTGGCCGTGATCCTCGGTGTGGCCACCATCCTGATGCTGGCGGTCATGACCCGGCTGGAGAAGGGCGGAACGTACTTCTCGGTGTCAAAAGTCTCCTCCGGGCTGCAGAAGCAGCAGATCCGCAACCCCGTGGCCAACGCCCTCGTCCACACCGCCGCGTACCTGCTGTTCGCCGTCTACACGCTGCCCGTGGTGCTGATCGTGGTGTTCTCCTTTGCCGACGGAGCCGCGATCCAGACCGGCCAGCTGCTGCCGGGGAGCCTGACCTTCGACAACTACATCCGGGTCCTCACCCAGCCCTCGGGCCTGCGGCCGTTCATCATCAGCATCGTCTACAGCGCGCTGGCCGCGCTGATCGCCGTCGGAGGCCTGCTCTTCGTGGCCCGGCTCCTGCAGAAATACCGCAACTGGGTGACGTCGGTGGTGGAGTACCTCCTCCACATCCCGTGGATCCTCCCCTCCGCCCTGCTCGCCCTGGGCCTGATCCTCAGCTACGACCATCCGAACCCGTTGGTGGGCGGCGCCGTCCTGACCGGGACCACGGTGATCCTGCTCATCGCCTTCGTGACCGTCAAGATCCCGTTCACCCTGCGGATGCTCAAGGCCTCCTTCACCTCGGTCAACTCCTCGCTCGAGGAGGCCGCCAACATCATGGGCGCCAAGACGCTGTACGTGTTCCGCCGGATCCTGCTGCCGATCGTCCTGCCGGCAGCCGCGGCGATCACGGCGCTCAACTTCAACAGCATGCTCGACGACTACGACACCGCCATCTTCCTGGCCCATCCGCTGTACCAGCCCCTGGGCCTGGTGATCAAGGCCAACACCGACGGCGCCGAGGGTGTCGACGGGGTCTCCAACACCTTTGTCTACACGGTGCTGCTGATGGTCATCACGGGTGTGACGATGTATCTGGTCTACGGCCGGGCGGGCCGGAAGTCCGCCAAAGCCGGGAGGGCAGGCACGGGTGACACGGGTGGCAAGGGGAGCACGACGCCGGTCCTCGTCGAAGCGGCGCCGGCCGAGTCGGTGCGCGTCCCCTAGCCCTCCGGGCGCCGGCGTCGGAGGGCGTCCGGTGTGAGAGTGCGGCCGGTGCTAGTGCGCGCCCGGCCAGCCGGTGTAGGCCTCGGCGAGGTAGGCCCGGCCGTGGCGGGAGGATACCACCGAGTTCAGCTCGCCGAGCTGGCGGGCGCGGGCGAAGTCGTCGGCATCGACCGGGGTGTGCAGCATGGACGTCATCCAGTAGGAGAACTGCTGGGCCTTCCAGACCCGGTCCAGGGCGCGGTCGCTGTAGGCGTCCAGAAGCACGGTGTTCCCGGTCTTGTAGAAGCTGTCGAGGCCTTCAAAGAGCACCTTGACGTCGTGCAGTGCCAGGTTCAGGCCCTTGGCGCCGGTCGGCGGGACGGTGTGGGCGGCGTCGCCGGCGAGGAACAGCTTGCCGTGCCGCATCGGGGCGTGCACGAAGCTGCGGAACTTCAGGACCGTCTTGTCGATGACCGGCCCCTCCTTGAGCTCGAAGCCGTTGCCGTTGACCCGGCTGCGGAACGCGTCCCAGATCCGGTCCTCGCTCCAGTCGTTGACGTCCTCGTGCGGGTCGCACTGGAAGTACATCCGCTGGACGGTTTCGGTCCGCTGGCTGATCAGCGCGAAGCCGTTCTCGGAGTTGGCGTAGATCAGTTCGTCGGAGCTGCGCGGGGCTTCGGCCAGGATCCCGAACCAGGCGAACGGGTACTCATGGAAGTACCACGTGCGCCGGGCTTCCGGGATCTGGAATCGGCTGTGGCTGCGCGAGCCGTCCGCGCCGGCGATGAAGTCCGCCTGCAGCTCCCATTCCACGCCGTCGGCGTCGGTGAACCAGACCTTCGGCGTTCCTTCGAGGTCATGGATGGTCGTGTCGGTGACGCTGTAGCGGACGTCGCCGCCGTCGGCCTGGCGCCGGGCGGCGAGATCGAGGAAGACATCCGTCTGGGGGTAGAGCCAGACCGACTCGCCGACGAGGTCCTGGAAGTCGATCCGGTGGCTTTCGCCGTTGAAGCGCAGCTCGATCCCGTCGTGCCGGTCGCCGTCGCGCAGCACCCGGTCCGAGACGCCGCTGTCCACCAGCATGTTCACGGAGCCGTGTTCCAGGATGCCCGCGCGGACGGTTTCCGAGATTTCCCGGTGGCTGCGGATCTCGATCACGGTGGATTCGATTCCCTGTTTGGCCAGCAGGTGGGAGAGCATCAGCCCTGCCGGTCCGGCGCCCATGATGGCGACCTGGGTGGTGATGACTTTGCGGTTTGCCATGGTGTCCTCGCTTCGTTGCGGGGCCCGGACTGGTGGGCGTCGGGGGCCGTGTGGGTTCTCTGGCTCCAGTGTGCGCCCGGGCACGTGATGGGCGTTACAAGGATTCCGTTGAATGGAAGGCGGGTGACGCCGCCGCTCCCGGCAGCTGCCGGCCGATCCCGCGGGCAGCCGTCTGCAGGGCCGGAACCAGCGCCTGAAGCCGCATCTCGCGCAGGGGTACGACGACGCCGAGCGCCGCCACGGCGCGGTTCCGCGCGTCCCGCACGGGGACGGCAATCCCCCAGGTGTCCGGGTCCACGACGCCGGCCAGCTGCGCAAATCCGTGGGCGGCCGTCCCCTGGAGCAGGGTGCGGAGTTCCTCCCGCCGGACCTTGCCGGCCGGATCGTGGAACTGGTGAAGATAGTCCGCCTGGACCGGCGCCGGCTGGTTGGCCATCAGTGCCAGCCCGGCGGAGGACACGTGCACCGGCATCCGTCCGGCGATCTGGGCCCGGTTCGCCACAGAGCCGCGGCGGGAGAGCCGCTCGACGAACAGCGCCTCCCAGCCCTCCAGCACGGCCAGGTTCACGTTCTGGTTCAGCACCTGCTGGATGTCCTCCATAAAGGGCATGGCCGCCTGGCGGAGGGCCAGGGTGGGCGAATTCCGGTTGACCAGCTCCCACAGGCGCAGGCCCAGCCGGACGGATCCCCCGCTGCCCAGTTCCAGGAGTCCGTGCCCGGCCAGCTGCCGGACCAGCCGGTGGGCCGTACTCAGCGGCAGTCCGGCCCGGTCCGCGAGCTCGGAGAGGGGCAGCACGGTGACGCCCTCGGGGAACGCCGAGATCACCCGGACCACGCGGTCCACCACGGAGTCCCCGGTGCCCGAATTAGCCATCGCCGTCACTTCCGTTGAATGGATCCTGCGTCCACTCTACGCCGCCGGCGCCCCGCCGGCCCGGGGGTGCGCGCAGCGCTAGAGGGCCCGGTTGAGGCTTCGCCGCAGGAGCCAGGCGCCCAGCACGAGCAGTGCCGCGGCCATGCCGGCCAGCACGCCCAGCTCGGGCAGGACGTCACCCAGGGTGCCGTCGTGGCGCTGGATGGTCGCTAACGCCTCGTAGGCCCAGCGGTGCGGCGTGGCGAACGAGACCGCGGCCAGCGTTTCCGGGAAGAACTCGGGCGGCACCATGCAGCCGCCCAGGCCCGCCAGCACGAGTCCGGCGCCCACACCCACGCCGGCGGCGGCGGTGTCGTTGTCCATCACCGAGCCGACCATCATCGCGGCTGCGGCCGAGACGGCGCAGAAGAGGACCAGCACAAGGGCCGAGAGCCACAGATTGCCCCAGTCGACGCCGAACAGCAGCGCGGTGCCGACCATGATGAACCCGCCCTGGACGAAGGCGATGGCGAAGCGTCCCAGCGCCTGCCCGGCCACGACCCGGCCGCTGGACACAGGAGCGGACATGACCCGGCCCACGACACCGAACCGCCGCGCCTGGATCAGCGTGGCCGCACCGGTGAGTGAGCTGAGGAAGACAAAGAGCAACAGCTGCTGCGAGGCGCCGAGATCGAACTTCCCCAGTCCCCGGAACTCCTGCACGACGTCGCCGGTGTCCACGATCTGCACTGTCGGCGCCGCCACCTGCGCGGCGGCCTGGTCCAGGGCCGGGCGGGCCTGCTCCTCGGGGATTCCGGCGCCGGTCAGGGCAGCGAGCTGGCTCCGGTCCAGGCCCACGGCCTGCACGGCCGTGCGGACCTGCTGGAGCACGGCCTGGGCGGAGGACTGCGAGGCCATCACCACGGCGAGCTGGGCCTGGCCGGCGTCGAAAGCGGCAGCGTCGGCGTCGTCGAGGAACACGCCGACGTCGGTGCGGCCGCGGCTGAGGTCCGCCCTGGCCGCGTCCTCACCGCTTGCCGTGACGTCGACGCCGGCGGACTCGAGCTCCGCGGTCAGGGCCTGGGTGAGCGTGCTGCCGGGTCCGGCGATGGTCACCCGGGGCTGGCCGCTGCCAGCCCCGAATTGCGAACCGAACAGCAGAATGAGCATGAGCGGAAAAATGAAGACGAAGAAGAGGTTCGACTTGTCCCGCAGAAAGCGCCGCAGTTCCACGGTGGCGATCGCGACCATGGCGCTCATGCCTGCGCCCCCCGGTCCGGGAGGAGGCGCGAAAGGAGCAGCCCGGCCGCGGCGAACGCCAGCATAACCGCGACCGGCCCCGTCACGTCCCCGAGGCTTCCGCCCCCGGCGGAGATCCCGAGACCCCGGATGAACGCGCCGATCGGGTTGAGGTCCAGCAGCGTGGCGGCGAAACCGGTGCCCTGGACCGGGAAGAAGGCGCCGCCCGCGATCCCCAGCACCATCGCCAGGATGGACTGCGCCACGTTGGCCTGCTCCGCCGTCCGGACCAGCCGGGCCACGACGAACGTCAAGCTGGTCGCGGCCGTCACGACGCTCAGAATCAGCGCGGCCACCACGGTTGGGGAGCCGAAGGACACGCCGAACAGCTGGGAGCCGGCGGTGAGCAGGACGGCGGTGGCAACGACGCCCAGGATGAAGCCGGTGCAGGCCTTGGCCGTGATCACGGCGCCGCCGGTGATCGGCATCGACCGCAGCCGGGCCAGGGTGCCCTGTTCCCGCTCCGCGAGCAGCCCCAGCACACCGAATCCGACGGTGAACATCAGAAACAGCCCGGCCTGGCCCGCCACAAGCGTGCCGCGGAGCGAGAGTTGTTCGGCGGCGGCCTGCCCCTCGGTCAGGGTGAGCAGGGCCGGTCCGGCCGCGGCCTGCCGGGCAAGCGCCGCGAGATCCTGGGGCGGCAGCCCGGAAAGGCCGCCGGCGGCGGCGGCCACCGTGCCGGCGGCGAACTGGTCCACGACCCCCTGGACCACGGAGATCAGCACGCCGGATTCCAGCGAGGCGTTGTCACCCTCGACCAGCTGGACCGACGCTGCCTGTCCGGAGAGCACCGCGTTGCTGAAGCCCTCGGGAATGATGATGCCGAGGTCGGCGCCGCCGGACTGGGTCTCGTGCCGGACGTCCGCGGCGGGGACCCGCTTGATGGTGACGTCCATGATCTCGAGTGAATCAACGGCGCCGAGCAGAGCGGCACCCAGCTGGTCGGCGTCGTCCGCGCTGGCGACGACGGTGGCCGGCTGCAGGTCAACGGTGTCCTCACCGAGTCCGCCGAACACCAGACTCAACACGCCCATGAGCGCGAGCGGGACGATGAGGGAGAAGATGAAGACGGACTTGTCCCGGATGCGCTGGCGCAGGTCATTCGCGACCATGGTCCACAGACCGCGCATCTCAGTCCCTCAGCGCTTTGCCGGTCAGGTGCAGGAACACGGACTCCAGGTCGGGCCGGACAATCTCGACCGACGTGACGGACATTCCGGCGTGCCCGGCTCCGGTCACGATCCCTGCGAGTGCGGTGGGTCCGTCGCTGACGGTGAGGATAAGCCCGGCCCCGTCGTTGTCGACGTGCTGCACGGCCGGCAGCCCGCGCAGGGCCTCCGCGGCCCGGGACATGCTGCCGCCGCCGCGCAGGTTGATCCGGTCCACACCGCCGGTGAGCGTGATCAGTTCGTCCTGGGTGCCCTCGGCCTGGATCCGGCCCTCGTCAATGATCGCAATCCGGTCGCAGAGCCGCTCGGCCTCCTCCATGTAGTGCGTGGTGTAGAGCACCGCCATGCCTTCGACGGAGAGCCTTTCCACCGATTCGAGGATGGCGTTGCGGGACTGCGGATCCACCCCGACTGTCGGTTCGTCCAGGATCAACAGGGTGGGGCGGTGGAGCAGGCCGATGCCGATGTTCAGCCGGCGTTTCATGCCGCCTGAGTACTTCTTGGTCAGGTCACCGGCACGGTCGCTCAGGCCGATCAGCTCCAGCACCTCGTTGGTGCGCTGGGTCAGCTCCCTGCCGCGGAGCCCCTGCAGCCGGCCGAAGAACTTCAGGTTCTCCCGCGCGGTCAGGTCGGGGTAGATGGCCAGTTCCTGCGGGACCAGGCCGATCGTGCGCTTGGCTTCCGTCTCGGACGGGGTCATGGCCCGGCCCGCCACACGGACGGTTCCCCCGTTGGCGGGGATCAGGCCCGCGACCATGGAGATGATGGTGGTCTTACCGGCGCCGTTGGGTCCCAGCAGCCCGTAGGTTTCCCCGGTGCGGATGTGGAAGGAAACACCGTCGACGGCGGTCAGCTCCCCGTAGCGCCTGACCAGTCCGCTGACATCCAGCACGTCCCTCGTTTGTGTCTGTACTACTTCCACCAGCATCCCCCGCCGCTTTGTTGTGTCCAGCCTAGCCTCGGGGTCCGGCCGGGCCATGGACAGGGACCTTAGGCCCGGTGCCGTGTCCCGAGGTGCTGCTGCGTGCCGGCCGGGCCGCGGGCGCGAGACGAAACCGGAGGCCTGACGTGAGACACATCCGGAGGCCTGGCCGCGGAAGTGATAGCGTCTAGCGGTTGTTCCCCGCGCCCGGGACACGGCACACAGAACCACATCAAGTCACACCGGAGGACCCATGCTCAAAGGATTCAAGGACTTCATCCTGCGCGGCAACGTGATCGAACTGTCCATCGCCGTCGTTGTCGGCACCGCTTTCACCGCCCTGGTCGGCGCGTTTACCTCGAACATCGTGAACCCGATCATCGCGGCAGCAGGCGGGGTTGAGACCAACGGGCTGGGCTTCCCCATCTGGCCTGGGAACGAGAAGACCTTCGTCAACTTCGGCGCCGTCATCACGGCGTTCGTCACGTTTATGATCACGGCCGCCGTCGTGTACTTCATTTTCGTGGCGCCGATGAACCGGATCAACCATCTGGTCAAGAAGCGCCTCGCCACAGCGGAGCCGGAAGAGAAGCCGCTCCCGGCGGACACCGCGCTGCTGGCCGAGATCCGTGACCTGCTGGCCCAGCTCGCCAGCGCGGAACACGGGCGGACGTCCGGCCCCACTCTGGAGCGGGACGGCGAACCGGACCTTGACCGCCCGGGCGGGCAGGCCGGCGGGCGCACTGTGGAGCAGACCCTCGAGACGGCCAGCAGGCGCGGCCGCTAGTCTGAGCGGAATCGTCACCGGCCGGCAATAGGCCTGTAACAGCCGCCGGACATCATGGGACCCATGAAGCACTCAGCCCGTGGCAAGAATCACGGCGGAACACAGGACCCGGCCGCCGCCGAACTGAGCTGCGAAGTCTGCGGCCAGATGCCCGAACCGACCAAGACCCGGCTGACCCTGGCCAACGTCGCTGTCATGCTGCCGATCGAGCTGGCCGTGCATGCCGCGGTGGTGGGGACTCACCTTTCCTACGTGGCGAAGGTACTGGTCCTCACCCTGACCGCCACCGTCCTGGTCATCTGGGTCGCGGAACCATCCGCGGCGCGGATGCTGCGGCGCTGGCTGCATGCCCCGGCCCTGCGGCACCGCCGCCGGCTGGGGCCGCACCGGCCCTGTGGCGGGCCCGCACCGTACTGAAGGACCGGCCGGGGTCACTGCAGAAACTCACGCAGTCGCTGGCCAGGCTGGACACCAACATCCTGAGCATCCATGTGCACCCGGTCGACGGCGGCGTGCTGGATGAATTTGTGCTCTCCGCGCCCGGCGAGCTGGGCGAGGCGGAGCTCCTGAAGGCCCTGCGCGATGGCGGCGGCAACGACCCGCATGTCTGGCCCACCACGGCGCTGGCCATGGCTGACGGGCAGACCGGGGCGCTGAGCCTCGCGGCCAGGATCGCGGCCAACCCGGCGGAGCTGCCGCTGGCGGTCGCTGAACTGCTCCGCGCACGGATCGAGGCCAGGCCGGATACGGGCACGGCGGCTGCCTCCCAGAAGGCGCCGGCTGCCTCGGACAACGCGGGCCCGGCCCCGGCCCAGGTCCCGGACGGCACCGTGCTGAGGATCCCGACCGCCTGGCACGGTCCCATCACCTTTGTCCGCCCCGGCGAACCGTTCACTCCGGCGGAGTCCGCCCGGGCGCACCGGCTGGCCGAGCTCGCCGAGATCCTCGCGCACAGCCCGGCCACCGGCCGGTGACAGGCTGGGGGACCTCCTCAGTCCGTGACCGCTGGCGTTAATTGCCCGCTGATTTCGACATACCTCCGGCCGCTGGCCGGGCACAGCCAGCCTCCGCCGTCCTGCTTCAGCGGGTGTCCGGCCTCTCCCACCCAGCCCGCCTGCCTCGCCGGGACTCCCACCACGATGGCGTACGCCGCCACGTCCCGCGTCACCACCGCTCCGGCAGCCACCGTTGCCCACTCGCCGATGGACGCCGGAGCGATACAAACGGCGCCGGCTCCGATGGACGCCCCCTTGCCGACCGTGACGCCGACAGCGACCCAATCATCCGCATCCTTGAGCGTCCCGTCCGGCGTGATCGCCCGGGGGTGCAGGTCATTGGTAAGGACGGCCGCGGGGCCGACGAAGACGCCGTCGGCCAAGCAGGCAGGCTCATAGACGAGGGCGTAGTTCTGCAATTTGCAGTTGTTGCCCAGAACGACGCCAGGGCCCACATATGCGCCGCGGCCGATATTGCAGTTGCTGCCCACTGTGGCGTCCTCGCGAACCTGTGCGAGGTGCCAGATCCTCGTTCCCTCTCCAATGGCGGCGGTGTCTGCCACGTCCGCGGTGTCGGCGATGTTTTTCATGACGCTCCTCCTGTAAACGGGGTCTGTGCCGGTCCGGCGCTCACACTTGCGCCGGGCGTCTTCTGACTACCCGAACGGCCACGGCACCCAGTACGGCACCAAGGGTGTTGTTCACGACGTCCCCCAGACTTGCCTGGCGCTGGCTCAATGCAAGGTACTGGACGGTTTCGATTGCGGCTGAGATCAGCGCGCCCGCGACCCCTGCCAGCCACCACCGGCGGACCGGCAGGAGCAGGGCCACCATCAGCCCCAGAGGAACAAAGAGGAGGACGTTGGCCGCCCCCTCGACGTGCATGTAGGTGATGCCGGCTGTCAGGGGGTAACCCCGCACAGCGTCGATGAGATCTTTCAGCAGACCCGCCAGCGGGCGGTCCACCGGCGTCGGCCAGTCGCCGACCACCGCGAGGCCAATCAGGTAAACGGCCAGGGCGGTGAGCAGGATCCCCCGGCGCTCCTTCGCGTTCATCGCGGACCTGCCGGGGTTTTCACGGCTGTCCCAGGGCTGCCTGCAACCGGTCCGCCACATATTGCTGCTGCGCCTCGCTGATGTGGGGGAAGAGCGGCAGCGACAGCATCCCGCCGGCCGCCCGCTCAGTGACCGGGAAGGACCCGGGACCGAGGCCCAGACCCCGATAGGCGCGGCTGAGGTGCACCGGAACCGGGTAGTGGATGCCGGCGCCGATACCCGCCTCGGTCAGGGCAGCCAGCACGCGGTCCCGTTCTGGCACTCGGATGACGTACAGGTGCCAGACATCGAGGTTCCCCGGGGCCGTGCGGGGAAGCTCGACGCCGGGCAGGTCCGCCAGCAGTTCCTCATAGCGCGCCGCGGCCGTCCGCCGTCGGTCGTTCCACAGGGCCAGCCGGCGCAGCTTCGCGTTGAGCACCACCGCCTGTATGGTGTCGAGGCGCGAGTTCATGCCGACCGCGTCGTGCTGGTATTTCCGTTCGCTGCCGTGCGCGCCGAGCATGCGGACCCGGGCTGCGACGTCGTCGTCATCCGTCATGACAGCTCCGGCATCCCCGGCGGCGCCGAGGTTCTTGCCTGGATAGAAGCTCGTGCCCGCGGCCAGTCCCAGCGTGCCGGCGAGGCGGCCATGGCGGGCAGCGCCCTGGGATTGGGCGGCGTCTTCGACAATTACGGCGCCGCAGGCTGCCGCAACCGGGGCCAGGCGCTCGACGAAGGCCGTCTGCCCGAACAGGTGGACCGGCATGATGGCCCGGGTCCGGGCCGTCACCGCCTCCGCCACCCGCTCCGGATCGATCAGCAGGTAGTCCGGGTCGACGTCGACGAGCACCGGCACGGCGCCGATCCGGCTGACTGCCTCGGCGGTAGCGATGAATGTGTTGGCGGGGAGGATGACCTCCGCTCCGGCCGTGATGCCGGAGGCACGGAGTGCCAGTTCCAGGGCGTCCGTGCCGTTGGCCACCCCGACGCAATTCCGGGTACCGAGAAACCGGGCGTAGGCCTGCTCAAATTCGGCCACGGCCGGGCCTCCGATGAAGGAGGTCCGGGCGAAGACATCCTTCAGCCCAGTCTCGACTTCAGCGGCTATCTCGTCCTGCTGGGCGCCCAGATCAACGAAAGGGACGGAAATGCCTACATTCCGGGCCGGGGTCACCGCACACCACCCGCTGCGGTCGCTGCGGGTTCCAGCACCCGCGCCGGAACTCCGGCCCAGGTCTCTCCGTCGGGAACATCGCCCAAGACGGCGGCTCCCATGCCGACCCTGGTTCCGGCCCCCACCCTCGTGCCTTCCCGCACACAGGAGTTCATGCCCAGGTAGGCCGCGCGCCCGATCCTGACGCCGCCGCCCAGCGAAACGCCGGCGGCCAGGGTGGCGAAGTCCTCCACAACGTCGTCGTGGGTAAGCGTCACTCCGGGCATCATCACGACATGGCTCCCGACTGTGATCCCGGCGGTCAGCGTGACGTTGCCCAGCAGGATGCTCCCGGGACCGACGTCGCAGCAGTACGGAACCCGCACGGAAGGGTCGATCACCGTCGCGAAGCGGTGGCTCGGGAAACCGAGCCCGGCGAGTCTGGCGACAACGCGCTCGCGCCCCTTCCCCGCACCGATGCAGACGACCACCCGCGCCTCGGGGTAACGGAGGACGTGGCTGGCCGGACCCATGATGGGTGCGCCGTCCAGGGCTGACCCGACCTGGGATTCGTCATCGTCGAGGATTCCGACCACGTCGAATTGTCCGTTCTCGCGGACGCAGGCAAGCACCTCGCGGGCAAGGCCGCTGGCGCCGATCAGCAGTAACTCAGTCATGGGAATTCCCCGCAGCCTTCAGGATTGAGTCGATGACCCGGGACTGCTCGTCCGGGGTCAGCTGGTGGTAGACCGGAAGAATCACGGTGTGGTCCGTGAGCCGCTCCGTCACGGACAGGTCCGCCCGGCCGGTGTTCAGGCCGGCGTAGGCGGGCTGACGGTGCGCGGCCATGATGCCCCGGCGGGCGGATATCCCGTCACTGGCCAGCCGCTCGAGCAGTTCCTCGCGCCCGAGGGCGAAATCCGGCAGGACTTCGAACCAGAAGGACTGGAAATTGCTGGTGCCGTACGGGGGGTCTTGGCTAAAGCGCAGCCCCGCTACCCCGGAGAGCGCCTCCCGGTAGGCGGCGACAATGGTCCGGCGCCGGGTGACGGCCTCCGCCAGCCGGCCCAATTGGACGAGCCCGACGGCGGCCTGCATGTCCGTCATCCGGTAGTTGAATCCGATTTCCCCGTACTCCTCAGGCGGCGCGAGGACTGTGGTGTGCCGGTCGTTCGCGGAGACGCTCATGGCGTGTTCGCGGAGCTTCCGGGCGCGGTCCGCCCAGGCCGCGTTAGAGGTGGTGAGCATCCCGCCTTCCCCGGTGGTGAGGATCTTGCGGGGATGGAATGACCAGGCGGCGAGCTCCGCGCCCGCTCCCACCGGCCGGCCGTGGTACGTGGAGCCTGCCGCGCAGGCCGCATCCTCGACGACGGTGATGCCCAGTCCGTCGCAGAGAGCCCGGATCGGAACCAGATCGACCGGCATGCCGCCCTGGTCGACGACGATCACCGCGCGGGTGGCCGGGGTCAGGGCGGCGGCGAGTGTCCGCACGGACACGTTTCCGGTGTCCGGCTCGACGTCGGCGAACACCGGCCTGGCGCCCACATAAGTGACCGCGTTGGCGGTCGCGATGAAGGACAGGGAAGGAACCACGACGTCGTCGCGCGGCCCGATGCCGGCCACTTTCAAGGCCAGATGCAGGGCGGTCGTGCAGTTGGAGACGGCGACGGCGTAACCGGCCTGCTGCGTGCCGGCGAACGCTTCCTCGAAACGAGCCACGCGGGGCCCCTGCGCCACCCAGCCGGAGGCGATCACTTCGGCGACGGCCTCGGCCTCCTCGGTCCCGAGCCACGGCTTCATGACGTTGATCCGGCTCAGGGCCCGGTCCTGGCTGACCGTCACCGCGCACCTCCGACCCTGGCATCCGCAATTTCAACGCGCAGCGGCCGCCACCAGTCCACCAGTTCCCGCAGTCCGTCTTCGAGCCCGGTTTCGGCTCTGAATCCCAGATCGCGGAGGGCCGCGGCGGTGTCCGCCTGGCGCCGGACGACGCCGTTGACGGCCCGCTCGGGGCCGTGCTCCACGTGCAGCTCCGAATCCATGGCCCGCAACAGCGCCTCAGCCAGTTCCAGCAGGCTGGTCTCACTACCGCTGGCGACGTTGTACACACCCTCGTCCACCCCGCTGCCCGCGGCCAGGATGTTGGCCCGGGCCACGTCCCGGGTATGGACGAAGTCCATGGTCTGCTGTCCGTCGCCGAAGATCAGCGGCGGCAGCCCGTCCTCGATTCGTTCCATCCAGCGGACCAGGACCTCGGTGTAGAGCCCATGGACGTCCATCCGGGGCCCGTACACGTTGAAATAACGCAGCAGCACATAGTCGAGTCCGGACATCGCACGGAAGCTGCGGGCCATGGACTCGTTGAAGGACTTGGCGGCGCCGTAGAACGTGTCGTTGTTGTGATGGTGATGGCGTTCCGATGTCGGGAAGGTCTCCGCCATGCCGTAAACCGAGGCGCTGGAGGCCGCCACGAGCTTGCCGACCCGCTGGGTGGACGCGGCTTCGAGCACGTTGAAGGTCCCGTCGACCAGCACTTCGAGGGCCAGCCGGGGTTCCTCGGCGCACTGGGTGATCCGGATGGCGGCCTGGTGGAAGACGATGTCCTTGCCCCGGCTCAGGTCGTGGACGAGGTCCCGGTCGCGCAGATCCCCTTCGATGAGGTGCACGCGGCCGCTCGCGATCGCCGGATCGAGGTTGGCCCGCCGGCCGCGGACCAGGTTGTCCAGCACGTCAATCCTGCCGGCGCCGGCGTTGAGCAAGTGGTCCACGACCGTGGACCCGATGGTTCCCGCTCCGCCGGTGACCAGGACCTGGGCGCCCTGCAGTGTGCTCATCGGCTGGCCCCCAGCTTCGCTTCGTTGCCGACGACAATGCTGGCTTTACCGTCCGCGCTGAGGCTGTCACTGACAGCCTCCAGCACGGACAGCACCCGCAGTCCGGACGAGCCGCTGGTCCGGGCAGGGCGCTGCTGCCGGATACTGTTGGCGAATTCGGCGACCATCTGGCCCAGCGCCTCGTGTTCGGGCAGCGCCGGTGACCAGGTGTCCCCCAGCCGGTAGGAGATGGCCGAGGCCTTCCGGTCCGCCGAGGACCGGGACTGGCGCTCCAGGCTGACTCCGCGGTCGTAGACGCTGAGCCGCTGTTGGGGATTCAAGTCATCCCAGACCAGGGTGCGCCGGGAGCCGCCGACCACCAGCTGGCGGATCTTGGTCGGACTGAGCCAGTTGACGTGGACATGGGCCATGGCGTCGTTGGGCAGCGCGAACGTCAGGTGCCCGACGCAGGCATGGCCGGTACCCAGGGGATCCGCGCCGTGCGCGGCGACTTCCACCGGCCGCAGCCCCTCCGGCAGGATGAAGTCGAGGATCGACAGGTCGTGCGGGGCAAGGTCCCAGAAAACATCGACGTCCGGCTGCACCAGCCCCAGATTGATCCGGACCGAATCGATGAACAGGATGTCGCCGAGCGACCCGTCGGCGATCAGTTCCCGGATTTTCAGGACGGCCGGGGTGTAGCAGTAGGTATGGTCCGCCATCAGGACCAGCCCCCGCTCCTCCGCTTCCTCGACCATCTCCAGCCCCTTGATCCGGCTGTCGGCGAGGGGCTTTTCGACCAGCACATGCTTCCCGGCCTTCAGCGCCGTCAGGGCGATGCCGTGGTGGGTGTGGGCCGGCGTCGCAATCGCGACGGCGTCGACGTCGGCCGTGTCCAGCAACTCGTCGATGGACCGGAAGACGGGAACCCCGCCCTGGGCCGCGGCGAGCTTAGCGGCCCGCGGCTGGTCCAGGTCGACGATTCCGGCCAGCTCCCAGTCGGGACTGGCTGCGAAGTTTCGCGCCAGGTTGGGCCCCCAATAGCCCGCACCGATGACCGCTGCCCGCATCAGGCCGCGGGAGTACCCCGAACGTGTTTCATTCATTGTGTTTCCTCACTCAGTCAGTACGCGCCGGCAGGCACGCACATAGCCCTGAAGGTGCGCCATATGATGATGACGTCGCCCATGATCGACCAGTTTTCGACGTAGTAGAGATCCAGCCGCACGGCCTCATCCCACGGCAGGTCCGAACGGCCGTTGACCTGCCACAGCCCGGTGATCCCCGGTTTGATCAGCAGCCGGCGGTGCGTGTGCCGCTCGTAGCCGCCCACCTCGCGCTGCAACGGCGGCCGGGGCCCGACCAGGCTCATCTCGCCGCACAGGACGTTCCAGAACTGCGGCAGTTCGTCCAGCGAGTAACGGCGCATCCAGCGTCCGCAGCGGGTGACCCGGGGATCGTTGTGCATTTTGAAGAGAAGGCCGGCGCCGTCGTTCTGCGCCCCGAGACCTGCCAGCGCGGTTTCGGCGTCCGTGACCATTGAGCGGAACTTGAGCATCCGGAATGGCTGACCTGCTTTGCCCACCCGCTCCTGCCGGAACAAGACCGGTCCCGGGCTGTCGCGCTTGACGATGACCGCCAGGACGAGGAAGAGGGGCGAGAGCAGGACCAGGGCAGCAGCGGCCACCGCAATGTCCAGCAGCCGCTTGAAAGCGTGCTTGGCACCGCTGTACCGGGGCACATCCACGTGCATCAACGGCAGCCCTTCCACCGGGCGCCAGTGGATCCGGGGCCCCGCAACGTTGGTCAGGGACGAGGCCAGCACCAGTTCCGCCTGGTGCTCTTCCAGACCCCAGCCCAGTTCGCGGATGTACTGGTTTCCGCCGGGGACCGGGCCGGCCACGATGACCGCTTCCGCCCCGCAGCGGCCAACCGTCCGGACCACGTCATCCGTGGAGGACAGAACAGGCACCCGCCGGCCGTCGACGTCGAACGACGTCCCCCGCCGCCCGCCGGGCAACGATACGCCAAGGATCTCGTAGACCGCGCCGGACTTCCGGGCGATCCGCTTGATCACGTAGCGCACATCCTCGGCCTGGCCGATGACGATCGCCTTGACAAGGTACTGTCCCTGCGCCTGCCGCGCGTTGTACCAGCGGCGGGCAAGCCACCGGCTGACCGGCAGCAGGGTGAGTCCCAGCGGCAGGGAGACCAAGTAGAACGCCGACGCCGGCTGGACGCGGAATGCCACCAGGCCGACGGCGAGCAGCCCGAAGACCGCGCCGCTGGCGGCAGCAACACGCTTGTATTCACTGGTCCCGGCCCCCAGGATCTTTGTATCCCGGGTGCGGTAGAGGCCAAGGGCCGCAATCCACATCACGCCGAGGACTCCGCCGATGGCGGCCGCGTTAAGGTCAGCGAGCGTGCCGGTGAAGCGCTGGCCGCCGTCGAAAGGGACCAGGAACCCGGCGATGACGCAGACGAGGACCAGCACGGCATCTGTGCCCCGCAGCAGGCGGCGCAGGAACCGCGCCCATTCCCGGCCGGAGAGCCGTGCCGGCGCCGCGGCGGGCGCGGGCGCGGCAGCGCTCAGCCCCGCCGCGTCCACAGCGGGAGGCCCGGCATGCCGCGGCGGGGCGAAGGGTGAGGGGGCGCTGTGGCCGGTCTGGGACGTGTGCAGGGCGTGGGGCGCGTACGCGAGGTCGGCCGCCGTCCCCGCAGGGCGGCCGGCGGTGTATCCGGGGGTTCGGAGGGCCAGTCCGTGCGGCAGGCCCTCGGACCGCGGCGTCACCGGCACCCGCCAGGGCCAGTGGGCCGCGGACCGGCGGACCGGTCATCCGCACAAATTAAGGATGTTCGGTCCTGAGGCCGAACATCCTGGGCGACAGCGAACCAGCGTGCCATGGCGACTCCCTCCAAAGGCAATTGGCTGCATCGTTTGATGCCTGAGCCAATCAAAGTTGGTGGGGATACTTCGGTCACGAGTGGTCTCTACTCGCCTTTGCGAACCAGACACAAAAAGCCATGTCCGGGTAGTACTCACTACCCGGACATGGCCGTCCCGCGCTGATACCGGAATATTGGCAGGCAGGTAGCGCGCAGAATGCCGGTGGAGGGGGTCTACGTAGTCATCAGGATCTTCAGGGAGTCACGCTCGACGGCCACGGCGAGATGCGTTCCGGTGCCGAGGTGGTCACCGTCCAGCTGGAATTCCTGCTCGTGCTCCAGGGTGATCTCGGCGGATTTCCCCTGGAAGTACTCCACTGATTCGGTCTCCCGCTTGTTCCGGCCGAAAATTCCGGCAACAACCCCCAGCCAGCCGAGCCGGCCCCGCGGGGCCAGGACCAGCAGGTCCAGCACTCCGTCGTCGACCTTGGCGTCCGGGAAAATCTCGACTCCGCCCATGATCCGGCCGCAGTTACCGATCATGACACTGCGGATCCTGCGGCGGACGGGTTCGCCGCCGTCGACGCTGATCCTGGCTTTGACCGGTTTGCCGGGGAGTTTACGGATGCCCGCCTCCACGTACGCGAGCCAGCCCATCCGGTCCTTGAGCACATCGACAGTGTCGGCCATGATCGCGGCGTCGTAGCCGAGTCCGGCCATCACCAGGAATATCTGTTCCTCGTCGGAGTGGTTCAGCCGCGCCTTGACGACGTCGATGGCCGTTTCGCTGCCGTTGAGCACGTCGTAGCAGGCCGAGACGGGGTCGGTGATGTCGATGCCGAGGTTGCGGGCCAGGAGGTTTCCGGTTCCCAGCGGCACCAGGCCCATGGGTGTTCCGGTGCCGGCGAGCACCTCGGCGACGCAACGGACGGTGCCGTCTCCGCCCGCGGCAATCACGACGTCGACCCCGGCCTCCAGGGCCTGGCGCGCCTGCCCGGCGCCCGGGTCTTCGACGGTTGTTTCGAGCCAGAGCGGCTCGGCCCATCCCTGCGTTTCGCACAGCCGGAGGATTGCGCCCTGGAGCGACGAACCAACGGATTTGGCGGGGTTGATGACTACGGCTGCGCGCCTAACCTGTGGGGTGCTGTCAGGCGCGGAATTGTTCTCTGGCATGGCATCCTTCGGAGGCTAGGGGGCGTAGTGTGTCCCGGTTTGAAATCCTAGCGGGATTCCGCACGTAACTTCCGCAGCCGGGGCGCGAGGCGTGGACGTCCGCGCGCCGGAGTCACTAGACTGGCCATGCTCAAGTACTGGAGCATGCCGTCCCAAGCGATTTTTGGGCCGGCTGCCTGTCCGGATCAGCCTGACAGGCAGCACTCCAGGGGCGGGAAGCGGGAGTACATGTCCGAACCACAGGAGAACTACTCGGCCGAGGCCGAAGCGTCCAGCACCGATCCCCACGACTGGGGCCGGGCCATGGCGCGGGCGGTTACGCGGCTGGCGGAGCAGATCGCCCCGGCGGACAGCGAGGACATTCATGCCTGCCTTGTGGGCAAAGACCTGCATCTGAAGATCCGCGACGACGAGGCCGGCGTCACCATCACGGTCTCCACCGCACCGGCTGCGGACCCGTCCAGCTGAGCTCCCCTAACGTCCGGAGGACAGGTCCGCGGAAATGACTTCGGCGGTGGCCACCGTGGCCGCCCGCACGGAGTCCAGGTAGGCCGCCGGGTCCGGCCGGCTCGCGACCGACTGGGCCTGCAATGACACGTTGATGGCGGCGACCACCTTGGGGCCGTCGTGGACGGGCGCGGCAACGGACATCAGCCCGAGCTCGAGTTCCTGGTTGAGCAGGCACCAGCCCTGCTCCCTCACGGTGGCAAGTTCGGCGAGCAGTCCCTCGCGCGTGCCGATGGCCAGCGGGGTCAGGGGCCGGATCTCAGTGCTGGCAAGGTAGTCCTCCAGCTGGTCGGGCGGCAGCGCCGCCAGCAATACCCTGCCCATCGAGGTGGCATACGCCGGAAAGCGGGTGCCGACGGTGATGCCGACGGTCATGATCCGGCGCGTCGCGACCCGGGCGATGTAGGCGATGTCCGTCCCTTCCAGCACAGCGGCCGACGTCGACTCCCCCAGCTGCAGCGACAGCTCCTCGAGGTGGGGCTGGGCGAGCTGCGGCAGCGACAGCCCTGACAGGTAGGCGTAGCCGAGCTGCAGCACCTTGGCGGTCAGCGCGAAGATCTTGCCGTCGGTGCGGACATAGCCCAACTCCACGAGCGTGTACAGGAACCGCCGCGCCGTGGCCCGGGTGAGGTCCGTCCGGGCGGCCACCTCCGTCAGCGTCATCTTCGGATGGTCCGTGTCGAAGGCGCGGATCACCGCCAGCCCCCGGGCCAGCGACTGCACGTACTGGTCACTGGCCGCCGGCGCGCCGCCGGCCATGGCGCCCTTTGCTGCGTCAATCATTTCCATGCCTCTCGGTCCCGCACCACTTTATCCGTGCGAGCGGATGCTCAGCTTCCAGCGGCGGACGCGGACCTCAGCGGTACCGGAACCATGTCCTGCAGCTCCTCGAGCGTGCAGCCGAAGGTTTCCCGGACCTGCACGCCGTCGGGTCCGGTCAGGAAGACGGCCTTGTCCGTGTACACGCGGGTCACGCAGCCGATGCCGGTGAGCGGGTAGCTGCAGGTCTCGACGAGTTTGCAGATCCCCTCGCGGGTCAGGAGGGTCATCATGACGAAGACATCCTTGGCGCCGGTGGCGAGGTCCATGGCCCCGCCGACGGCCGGGATCGCGTCGGGGGCGCCGGTGTGCCAGTTGGCGAGATCGCCGGTCGCGGACACCTGGAACGCCCCGAGCACGCAGATGTCCAGGTGCCCGCCGCGCATGATCGCGAAGGAGTCGGCGTGGTGGAAGTAGGAGGCGCCGGGGAGTTCGGTCACCGGGATCTTGCCGGCGTTGATGAGGTCGCCGTCGATCTGGTCCCCGGTGGCTTCGGGCCCCATGCCCAGCATGCCGTTCTCGGTGTGGAGCGTGATGTTCTGCTCCGGCTGAAGGTAGTTGGAGACCAGGGTGGGCTGGCCGATGCCCAGGTTCACGAAGGAGCCGGGCTTGATGTCCCGGGCCACCAGGCGGGCCAGGTCATCGCGGCCCAGGGGCTTCTCGGAGGTCCGGATGCCGGCGCGGCTTGCCGTTTGGTCATTGGACTGGACGCTCATCTCAGGCCACGCTTTCTGTCTTGCCTGCGGCTGCGGCCACACGGACGATGCTGTTGACGTAGATTCCCGGGGTCACGATGATCTCCGGGTCCAGGCCCCCCGTGGGAACGATCTCGGAGACCTGGACGATCGTGTGCTTGGCCGCGGCGGCCATGATCGGGCCGAAGTTCCGGGCGGTCTTGCGGTAGACGAGATTGCCCTTGCCGTCGGCCTTGAGGGCCTTGATGAGCGCGACATCGGCGTGGATGGGGGTCTCAAAGACCTGCCCGCGGCCGTCGAGGATGCGGGTTTCCTTGCCTTCGGCCAGCATGGTGCCGTAGCCGGTGGGGGTGAAGAAACCGCCGATCCCGGCGCCCGCGGCGCGGATCCGCTCGGCGAGGTTGCCCTGCGGGACCAGTTCGAGCTCGATCTCGCCGGCGCGGAACTTGGCGTCGAAGTGCCAGGAGTCGGACTGCCGCGGGAAGGAGCAGATCATCTTCTTCACCCGGCCTTCCTTGATCAGCAGCGCCAGGCCTTGGTCGCCCTGGCCTGCGTTGTTGTTGACCACGGTGAGGCCGGTGGCGCCGCAGTCCATCAGCGCGTCGATGAGTTCGAACGGCTGGCCGGCGTTGCCGAAGCCGCCGATCATGACGGTGGAGCCGTCCCTGATGCTGGCGACGGCCTCGCCGACAGTGTCTACAAAGTTCAGCATTCGCTTACGCCTTTCCAGTGTTGGTTCCGGCAACGGTCATGTTTTCGAGGACGACGGCGAGGCCCTGGCCGACGCCGATGCAGATCGCGGCGACGCCCCAGCGTTCACCGGAGGCCTGCAGGGACCGTGCCAGGGTGCCGAGGATGCGGCCGCCGGACGCGCCGAGGGGGTGGCCCATGGCGATCGCGCCGCCGTGCCGGTTCACGATTCCGGGGTCGATGCCCCAGGCGTTGACGCAGGCCAGGGACTGCGCGGCGAAGGCCTCGTTGAGTTCGACGGCGCCGACCTGGTCCCAGCCGATGCCGGCCTTGGCGAGGGCCTTGTTCGCGGCCTCCACGGGGGCGTAGCCGAAGTACTGCGGGTCGTTCGCGTGCGCGCCGCGGCCGGCGATGCGGGCCAGCGGGTCCAGCCCCAGGATCCCGGCGGCGTTCTCGGACCCGAGCCAGGCCGCGGAGGCGCCGTCGGAGAGCGGGGAGGCGTTCCCGGCGGTGACGGTGCCGCCCTCGGTGCGGAACACGGTCTTGAGCCCGGCGAGCTTGCCGGCGGAGGACCCGGGCCGGATGCCCTCGTCCCGGACCAGGTCCGTGCCCGGCACCGGCGCGACGAGCCGGTCGTAGAAGCCCTCGTCCCAGGCCGCGGCGGCGAGGTTGTGGGAGTTGGCGGAGAACTCATCCTGCGCGTCCCGGGTGATCCCGTACTTCTCCGCCAGCCGTTCGGTGGCCTCGCCCAGGGACACCGTCCAGTCCGGGCGCATGGCCTTGTTCACCAGCCGCCAGCCCAGCGTGGTGGAAACCAGGGTCATGTCCCCGGCCGGGTAGGGCTTCTCGGTCTTGGGCAGCACCCACGGCGCACGGGACATCGACTCGGCACCGCCGACCAGCATCAGCTCCGCGTCGCCGGTGTTGATCTGCCGGGACGCGATGATCGCCGCGTCCAGCGAGGACCCGCAGAGCCGGTTGACGGTGGTGCCGGGGATCGAGACCGGCAGGCCCGCGAGCAGGGTTCCCATCCGGGCGATGTTGCGGTTTTCCTCGCCCGCGCCGTTGGCGTTGCCGAACACGACCTCGTCGATGCGCTCGACGTCGAGGCCCGGCGCGCGCTTCACGGCCTCACCGATCACATGCGCGGCCAGGTCATCCGGGCGGACTCCGGCGAGCCCGCCGCCGAACTTCCCAAACGGGGTCCGCACGGCGTCGTACAGAAAAGCGTGATTCATGATTCCTCTAATTTCCGTCTGAGAATCCCGACTAGGTAGCAGATAAGGCCGTTCTGAGGGCTCAAAACGGCCCAAGCTGCCAGCTAGTTGGGAGGGGTGGCTGCGTCCAGCTCGGCAAAGACTTGCTGGGCGGTCTTGAAGGCGGTGTTGGCGGAGGGCACCCCGCAGTAGATGGCGGTCTGCAGCAGGATTTCCTTGATCTCGTCCCGGCTCAGGCCGTTGGTGACGGCGGCGCGGAGGTGCATGGCCAGTTCTTCCCAGTGGCCGTGGGCCACCATCGCGGTGATGGTGACCGCGGAGCGCATCTGCCGGGTCAGGCCCGGCCGGGTCCAGATGCCGCCCCAGGCGATCCGGGTGATCATGTCCTGGAAGTCCTCGGTGAAGGAATCCTTGGCGGCGTTGGCTCGGTCGACGTGCTCGGCTCCGAGCACCTCGCGCCGGACGGCCATTCCGCCGTCGTAGATTTCCCGGCTGGTGGCCTCCGGCTGGACGACGCCGTTCCGCAGTGCGCCGCTGAGATCTGCGCCGGTCACTTGGCTGCTCCGCTGGATTCGGTCCAGGTGATGAGGCTCCGCAGCAGCTCGGCGATGTGGCCGGGCGCTTCAAACGGGGCCAGGTGTGCCACCCCTTCGAGGGTGACGGCGCTGGCGGTGCCGCCGCCGGCGGTGATCCCTTCGACGATCGCCTCGGCGAAGGACGGCGGGGCGACGCTGTCCTGGGCGCCGGCGACGGCCTGGGTGGGGACATTGATGCTGCCAAGCTCGTCCCGGACGTCGAAGCCGGCGAGGGCCTCACAGCAGAAGGCGTAGCTGAACCGGTCGGCGTCGCGCAGGCTGTGCAGCAGCCGGCCGCTGAGTTCCGGCTGGCGTTCCATGAAACCGGGGCCGAACCAGCGCTGCGCCGAGCCTTGGATCATCACGGGCGTTCCCTGCGTGCGGACGGTTTCCGCGCGTTCCAGCCAGCCCTCGGGCGTGCCAAGCTTCGCTCCGGTGCACTGCACGGACAGGCTCTTGAGCCGTTCGCCGTGTTTGATGCCAAGCTGCAGGCCGGTGGCCCCGCCCAGCGACACGCCGGCGTAGTGGAATCTCGCTCCGGGGGCGATCGAATCCACCAGGTCGACGACGGCGTCTGCCAGCTCGGCGACGGTGAAGGTTTCCTTGGCGGCCGGTGAGATGCCGTGGCCCGGCAGGTCCCAGGCGACGACGTCGACGTCGTCCCCGAGCAGGGCGCCGGCCTGGGTCCACAGCAACGTGGACGTGCCCAGCGACGGGCCCACCACGAGGAGGGGCTTGTCGCCCAGCGGGCGCTGGGGCGACAGCAGTACTGCCTTGAGAGTTGGTCTAGCCACGGGAGGCTCCGTTCAGCTCGGGGGTCGGTGATGCGGTGTGGGACCCGGCGACTGCGTCGGTGACCCGGACGCTGTAGTCCGGGTAAGCGGCGAGGATGCGCCGGGAGATTTCGGCGGCCTGGCCGAGGTAGTTGGCCGGATCGAGCAGCTGCTCCAGCCGGGCGTCGGAGAGCAGGTCCGCCGGGACGGCTGCACGGAGCAGCCGCCGGTAGGTCGCCGCCTGGTCCGCGGCCGGGACCCGGAGGGTCTCGTCCACCACCGCCTGCAGCCGCTGCCTGCCGTCCGCATTGTTCTTACCCGCGGCGTTGCCCTCCAAAAGCGGTCCGACGGCGGCCGTGACGGCCTCGCTGAGCAGCAGCGGGCCGGAAAGGTCCAGGTTCCGGCGCATGGCCTGGGGGAAGACCTGCAGGCCCTCGGCGAGTTCGCGGAGCTGCACGGCGGCGCCGAGGCCAAGGCGGAGCAGCTGGCGGAGCGCCGGCCATTCGCTGTGCCAGGCACCGTCGGGCCGTTCATCGTTGAAGTTGGCGGCGGCAACGTGCAGCTGGGCGGCGTGGCCGGGCGCCTGCAGGGCTGCGCTGCGGATCAGCACGGAGAGTACCGGGTTCTGCTTCTGCGGCATGGCAGAGGACCCTCCCCTGCCGGCTGCGCGCGGCTCGGCGAGCTCGGCGACCTCCGGCCGGCTGAGGAACAGCACGTCGGCGGCGATCTTGCCCGCAGCGTCGGTCACGGCCGTCAGGGCGTCACCGAGGGATGTCACGGCCAGCCGGTTCGTGTGCCAGGGGGCCGGGACGGCAGCGAGTCCAAGTTCCGCGGCCAGCCGGTCGGAGAGATCCAGGGGGCTGAGGCTTGAGCCCGCCGTCAGCACGGTGCCCGCGGCCAGGGTTCCGGCCGCTCCCCCGGTCTGGACGGGGAATTCGAGGGCCGCCAGGCGGCGGGCGGCAGCGGCGAGTCCGTGGAACCACTGGGCCGCCTTGAGTCCGAAGCTGAACGGCAGGGAATGCTGGGTGAGGCTGCGCCCCACGCACAGGGTGTCCGCATGCTGTCCGGCGAGGGCGGCCAGTGCCGCGGTCGTTGCCGTGAGCTCGGTCAGCAGTCCGCGGACCGCCTCCCTGCACAGCAGCATAAGCGCACTGTCGAGGACGTCCTGGCTGGTCAGCGAGGTGTGCACGGCTTTCCCGGCACCGACGCCCGCCGCGTCGAGGGCCTTGACCTGGGCGCGGAGATCCGCCAGCAGCGGGATCACCGGGTTGGCGCCGTCCTGGGCGCGCACGGCCAGGTCCGCGACGTCATAGCGGCCCACCTCGGCCGCAGCGGCGACCACCGCGGCGGATCCGGCAGGGGCGAGCCCTGCCTGTTCCAGGACCGAGGCCCAGGCGGCCTCGACCCGGAGCAGGGCGGCCAGCACGGCCCGGTCCCCGGTCAGCGCCGCCACAAAGGGCGACGCCGCCACGGGACTCAGGAGGCCAAAATCGCCCTGCAGGCCGGCGTCGCCCCCGGTGGCTCCGCTGGTTTCACGAGAGATCACTTCGAGGCACCCTCGAAGTCGAGGAACACCGTCTCGCCCGGACCCTGGAGCCGGACGTCCCAGCTCAGGCCGCCGTCGGCGTCGCGGCGTGCGATCAGGGTTTTGCGGCGTTCCGGATCCAACGAGGACAGCAGCGGATCCGCGGCCAGGGCCTCTGCGTTCTCCGGCAGGTAGATCCGGGTGAAGAGCCGGTTCATGAGGCCGCGGGCGAAGACCGCAACGGCGATGAACGGCGCCGCGCCGTCCTCGGTGGGGCCGGGGTTGACCGTGGTGAAGGTGAAGACGCCGGTGTTGCCGACGGCGCTGCGGCCGAAGCCGGTGAAGGTGTAGCCGTCGCGCACGAGCGAACCCGTGTGGTGCGGGACGTTCCCCTCGGCGTCCGCCTGCCAGATTTCCAGGATCGCGTCCGGGATCGGGTGTCCGGCGCCGTCGTAGACGGTGCCCTGGAGCCGGACGGAGCCCGGGGAACCTGGAGCCAGCAGCTCGCGGTCCTTGGTGTAGGGCAGCGCGTAGCCGTAGAAGGGGCCCACGGTCTGGCCTGGTGTCGGGGTGAGTTTACTCATGCTGGCCTTATTCATAGTCGTCTCCTGCCGCGCCCAATGCCTCGTTCTCTGTCCAGGTCCGCTTCGACCCGGTCAGGACGATGTCCCAGTTGTACGCCAGGGCCCACTCGGGTTTGGTCTGCTCGTGGTTGTAGGTGGCCACCAGCCGGTCCCGGGCGTCCTGGTCGACAATCGACTGGTAGATCGGGTCCAGCGGGAAGAGCTGGTCGCCGGGGAAGTACATCTGGGTGACGATCCGCTGGGTGAACTCCTGCCCGAACAGGGAGAAGTGGATGTGCGCCGGGCGCCAGGCGTTGAGGTGGTTCTTCCACGGGTAGGCGCCGGGCTTGATTGTGGTGAAGCTGTAGGAGCCGTCGGCGCCGGTGATGCAGCGGCCGACGCCGGTGAAGTTGGGGTCCAGCGGTGCCGGGTGCTGGTCCCGCTTGTGGATGTAGCGGCCGGCGGAGTTCGCCTGCCAGATCTCCACCAGCTGGCCGGCGACGGGCCGGCCGTCGCCGTCGAGCACGCGGCCGGAGACGATGATGCGTTCGCCCAGCGGCTCGCCGTTGTGCTGGATGGTCAGGTCCGCTTCGAGCGCGTGGACGTCCATGTGCCCGAAGGCCGGGGAGTACAGCTCGATGGTTTCCGGATCCGCGTGGTGCAGGTCCTTGGTGGGGTGGCGCAGGACGCTGCTGCGGTACGGTGCGTAGTCCAGGCGCGGCTGGATCTCCGCCGGGGCGCCGTTCTTGAGCGCCTGCGCGTAAGCGTCGCCGAGGGCTTTCATCTCGGCGCTGAGGTCCGCCTGCGACTCTGCGGCAGTGTCCAGGGCAGGGACAGCGCGCGCATCCGTCTTCGGTGCGGCCTCCGTGGCTTCGTCGGACACGTCTTCGGTGAGCGGATCCGCGTTGTAGGTCTCAAGGTTGAATTCTTCAGGCACAGCAGCCTCCTTTCGTTGGGTGTGGTGTTTGGTTTTGCTCTGGCCGGTCAGGTCGTGGGGTTCAACTGGTGCAGGTGGTCGTACTGGACGGCGTGCCGTACCGGGGCGTTGGGCGCCCCGTAGCCGTCGTAGGCTCCGCGGCGCTCCACCATTTCGAAGAACACGCTGCCGACGGTGACGGTATAGAAGTGCAGGAACTCGCCGTCGGCGTCGCGGTCGTAGAGCAGGTTGAGCTCGCGGAGAGTGGCCAGGAAGGACGGGTCCAGGTCGAACCGCGCGTCGAGGTCCTCGTAGTAGTTTTCCGGGATCTGGAGGAAATCGAGCCCCCGGTCCTTCGCGGCGCGGGCCGTCGCCACCAGGTCATCCACGGCGAACGCGATGTGTTCCTGGTAGGTCCGGCGCTGGCCGGTGCCCGCGCTTTCCTGCACCTCCGGTGCGTCTGCGGCGCCTTCGCGCTGGATCAGCGGGGCCAGGTTCAGCACCAGGCGGACGCCGCGGTCGCGGGTGAGCATCACCTGGGACCGGACGAGGCCGCTGGGGCTGGCGACTTCCGCGTACGGCTGTGGTTCCAGGGCCAGGGCGCTCGTATAAAAGAGGACGGCTTCGTCGAAATGCTGCCAGGGCTGCGCCAGATTGACGTGGTCGATCACGGCGCTCCGTCCGGCAGCCAGGCCGGCGGCGGGGGCTTCCGTTCCTTCGCCGAATTCGCGGGTCCACACGGCGGTGCCGTCGGGGCTGCCCTGGCACAGGAAAATCTCGGTGGAGTCGGGGGCGGCGAAGCCCTGGAAAATTTCCTCGTCGGCCTGGCTCTTGCGCGGCACGGCCGGGGCCTTGAGCTGCTGGGCCCGGGCCGCGGCAATGACAGGGGAGTCGACGTCGAAGCCCAGGGCCGAGATTGCGGGCGCACCGGCGGCCTGCGGGTCGAGGGAGTCCTGGGAGGAGTCCTCATTGATGATCACGCGGGCGTGGCCCATGGTCCACAATTGCACATTCTTGGTCCGGTGGCGCCCGTTGAACGCGAATCCCAGCTGGCCGAGCAGGGTTTCCAGGGCGGCGGTGTCCGCGGCCCGGACCTCGGCAAAATTGAAGCCGGCCGGTTCGGCGACCTGCGGGAGCGTGGCCAGTTCCATCGGGTAACGGCGGCGGCGCGGCGCAGCGTTATCGGCACGGGTGCCGGCGCCGTTGTCGGAGGCCTGCGCCCCGTCCAGCCATTTGGCGCTCTGCTCCTCGAGCCAGATCAGGGACCGCATGGCATCCACGGCCGTGCGGTCGGCGTCGGACTGGCGGAAGACGTCGTTGAAGACCTCGAGGGACACCGGGCCGGTGTAGCCGGCACGGACCACGTGGCCGAGGAATTTCGCGAGCGCGAACTGTCCTTCCCCCGGGAACACCCGGTGGTGCCGGCTCCAGGACAGCACGTCCATGGACAGTTTGGGCGCGTCGGCCACCTGGACGAAGAAGATCTTCTCCGGGTTGAAGGATTCGATTCTTGCGGTGTCCCAGTCGCGGGAGAGAATGTGGAACGAGTCCAGGCAGGTGCCCAGGTTGGGGTGGTCCACCGCTTCCACGAGCCGGTGGGCGTGCTCGTAGTCGTTGACATATTTGCCCCAGGCGAGTGCCTCGTAGGCCACCTTGACGCCGTGGTCCTGGGCGAGGGCGGCGAGGGCCGCGAGCTGTTCGGCCCTCAGCCCGTCGTCATCAATGCTGGCGGTGGCCACGTTGGAGCAGACCAGGATGGTGTCCATCCCGAGCCGGGACATCAGCCGGAACTTCGCTGCCGCCCGGCGAAGGTTGGCGGCGAGCAGGTCCTCCGGCACGCTGTCGAAGTCGCGGAACGGCTGGTAGAGGTCCAGGGTCAGTCCGAGGTCGGCGGCCGTCTTCCGGACCTCTTCCGGGCTCAGCGGGGAGGTGACGAGGTCCTGTTCGAAGATTTCGATCCCGTCGAAGCCCGCAAGGGCGCAGGCCTGCATTTTTTCCCGCAGGGTGCCGGAGAGGCAGACGGTGGCGATTCCGGTGCGCATCAGGCGGCCACCTCTTCCGCGGCGACGAGTTCCAGGAAGTGGGCGCGCATCCGGTCCGCATCCGCTTCGAGGCCGGTGAAGATCCGGAAGGCGTCGGCGGCCTGTCCCACGGCCATCCGGCCGCCGTCAAGCACGTCGCAGCCCTTGGCGCGGGCCTCACGGATCAGCTCGGTCTCGATCGGCCGGTAGACAATGTCCGCGACCCAGTGCCGGGCTGCCACGAGGGACATGTCCAGCGGGACGCCGGGGTGGGCGGCCATGCCCACCGGGGTGCAGTGGACCAGGCCGTCTGCCAGCGGCATCAGCTGCGGCAGCTCCGATGTCGTCCGTGCGGTGACCAGCTGGTCCGGGAAGAAACCGGAGAGTTCGGCGGCGCGTGCCGCGCAGCGGGCCGAATCGGTATCTACCAGGTCCAGTTCGCGGACCCCGGCGGTGAGCAGGGCGTAGGCGACGGCGGAGCCGGCACCCCCCGCACCCAGCTGCACCACGCGGTTCAGCCTGGCTCCCGGCAGGCCCGTGGCGAGCGCGGCGGCGAACCCGGAGAAGTCGGTGTTGTGGCCGATGAAGCGGCCGTCCCGGATGGTCACCGTGTTGACCGCACCGAGGCGCCGGGCGTCCGGAGTGACCTCGTCCAGGTGTTCCAGGACCAGTTGCTTGCAGGGGTGGGTGATGTTCAGTCCGTTGAAGCCCAGACGGTAGGCGCCGGTGAGGAGCTCACCGACGCTCTGGCCGGGAAGCCCCAGCTCGGTCAGGTCGATGGGGCGGTAGAGGTACCGGAGGCCCTGCACATCGCCTTCGCGTTCGTGCATGGGGGGCGTGAGGGACGGCGTCACGCCGTCACCTATCAGGCCCACAAGAAAGGACTCTGCTCGATTGCTCATCCGTATAGCTCCTTTGACAACGGCACTCGGCGGGCGGGGACGCGCGGGGCGCCGGCCGCGGGCCGGGTGTTGGGGATTACAGTACCGCAAAAGTTCATATGTTGCACGGTTGTTCTACTAGCGAACACTTTTCGACGGCTCATGACGGTGCGGGCCGCGGGGCTCATTGCTGGGGCAGCCGGGCAGAGAGCTCCGCCGCCGCCGACTGGAGCAGCGGAACCAGGGCGACGAGGGCCTCCGCGCCCATCCGGAACACCGGGACCGCCGTGGCCAGCGCGGCGAAGGCGTGGCCCTGGGAATTGAAGACCGGGACGGCGACGGCGCGCATGCCGAGTTCGTTTTCCTCGTCCATCAGGGCGTAGCCGCGCTTGCGCACCAGCTCGATCTCGGCCCGGAAGGCCTCCCGGTCGGTGATGGAAAATTCGGTCAGCGGCTCCAGTTCGAGTTCTTCGACGAGCTGGCTGCGGGTGGCGTCGTCGGCGAAGGCCACGAGCGCCTTGCCGACCGAGGTGGTGTGCAGGGCGCCCAGGTGCCCCGGGTCGCTTGTGACGCGGAACGTCTGCGGGCCGTCCACCTTGTTGACGGTGAGATGGTGGTGTCCGTCGCGCACCGACAGGATGGTGGCCTCGCCCGTCTCCTCCGTGACACGCCGCAGGATCGGCAGGGCCGTGCCGGCGAATCCGTGGTGGTTGGACACCCGCTGGCCGAGCTGGAAGATGCGCAGGCCCAGGTGGTAGCGGCGGCCGTCCGGCTCGTAGTCCACGAAGCCGTCGCGGGTCAGGGAACCCAGCAGGCGGTAGGTGGTGCTGAAGGGAAGCTCCGCCCGGCGGGACAGCTCGGCGGCACTCGCGCCCCGGGGCTCGTCGCCAAGCAGAACCAGCAGCCCCAGGGCCTTGCCGACCATGTCCGTCCGGGAGTCCTCCTTGCCAGCCTTGGCGCCGGCCTTGCGCCGGCTGCCGCGCCGTTGCCGGCGGGTTCTGGAAGGGTGGCGGCGGCCGCGGCCGCTTCTGTGTCTTGATTCACACTCATGGCTCAATGCTCTCACATGGTGAGAGCTATTTCTAGATAGTGATTATTTTTGTTGACAAGTGACCGCCCTCACAGTCATGATTGCTACATCGCACAAGTAGCTCCCACCATGTGGCTACTCGTCCGGGTCTTTCCACGAACCTCCGGCTGCCGCACACTTAAAGCCAGCGGCGGCCGAGACCTTCCTGATCCATCCGCGACAATGTCGTCACACAAAAGGAACTCCATGAGCCAGACACTCCCGTCTACGACGCCGGGCACTGACGCACCGGCCGGGACACCGAAGAAGGCAGCCCTCGCCAGTTTCCTCGGCAGCGCCGTCGAGTATTACGACTTCTTTATCTTCGGATCCGCCGCCGCCCTGATCTTCCCCACGGTCTTCTTCCCCGACGCCGGCGCCAACGCGGCGATTATGTCCTTCGCGACGTTCGGTTTCGCCTACATTGCCCGGCCGATCGGCGCCGTCATCCTGGGCCACTTCGGTGACCGGGTCGGCCGCCGCAAGGTCCTGATGTTCACGCTCCTGTTGATGGGCGCCTCCACCTTTATGATCGGCTGCCTGCCCGACTTCAACACCATCGGCTGGTGGGCTCCGGCACTGCTGGTGCTGGCGCGTCTCTGCCAGGGCCTCTCCGCTGCCGGCGAGCAGGCCGGAGCCTCGTCGATGACGCTGGAACACGCCCCGGACAACCGCCGCGCCTTCTTCACCTCCTGGACGCTGACCGGCACCCAGGGCGGCCAGATCCTCGCGGCCCTCGTCTTTATCCCCGTCCTGGCCCTGCCGGACGAGATCAAGTACGGCATCGGTTGGCGTATCCCGTTCTGGCTCAGCGCCGTTGTGGTGCTTGTTGCGTTCTTCATCCGCCGCACCCTGCACGAGCCCCCGGCCTTCGAGGAAGCCCAGAAGACCGCCCAGATCTCCAAGCTCCCCGTCGCCGACCTGCTCAAGCACCACTGGCGCGATGTCCTCCGCGTCGTCGCCTGCGCCTTCATCGCCGCCGTCTCCACCGTCTTCGGCACGCTGGCCATCGCCTACGCCAAGAACGTCGCCGGTGTGGACGGCACCACCACCCTCTGGCTCGTCGTCGGCGCGAACTTCATCGCCCTCGGCACCCAGCCGCTGTTCGGCATGCTCGCGGACCGGATCGGCCGCAAGCCGGTCTTCATCTACGGCGCCGTGGCCAGTGCGGTCCTGACGCCGGTGTTCCTGCTCAGCCTCGAGTCCGGCAGCGTCCCGCTGATGTTCCTGGCCGCCATCGGCTTCTTCTCCTTCGGCTACGCTGCCGCCAACTCTGTCTGGCCCGCCTTCTACGCCGAAATGTTCAGTACCAAGGTCCGCTTCTCCGGCCTGGCCATCGGCACCCAGCTCGGCTTCCTGATGGCAGGCTTCGCACCGGCGATCGTCGCAGCCATGGGCGGCACCAAGCCCGGCGGCTGGGTGCAGATCAGCATCTTCACCGCTGTCATCTGCCTCATCTCGGCCGTCTCGGCCCTGACCGCCAAGGAATCCTTCAAGATTCCCACCAAGCAGCTCGGCGTCAAGTAACCCGGCCGCAGCATTCCCGCCCGGTTACCTTGGGCCGCAGCACCGGAAGCCCGGCGTGTTCACAGGACGCGCCGGGCTTCTCCGTGTCGCGGCGGACGGACCGGAACGCCGGGTCAGCCCGTGCCGGTCGCCAGCACCTCGGCCAGATCGTACCTGACCGGCTCTTCGAGCTGTTCATAGGTGCACGAACGCGGATCCCGGTCCGGGCGCCAGCGGACAAACTGCGCCGTGTGCCGGAACCGTGTCCCCTCCATGTGGTCGTACTTCACCTCAACCACGCGGTCCGGGCGGAGCGGAGTAAAGGAAAGGTCCTTGCCGCCGCTCCACCGGCTGCCCTCGGCATTGCGCGGGGTCCGGGTCCCTTCCTCCTGCCGGGCCCAGTCCCAGGGGTGTTCCTCGAAGCTGGTCACGAGCGGCTGGAGCTCCTCGAAGAGCTCCTTGCGCCGTTGCAGCGGAAAGGCCCCCACCACGCCCACGCTCGCCAGTCCGCCCGCGTCGTCGTAGAGCCCCAGCAGCAGCGAGCCGATCCGGTCCGGCCCGGAGGTGTGTACCCGGTACCCGGCGACCACGCAGTCGGCGGTGCGGGCATGTTTGACCTTAAACATGGAGCGCTTGTCCGGCAGGTAAGGCCCGTCCAGCGGCTTGGCCACGATCCCGTCGAGCCCGGCGCCCTCGAACTGGTGGAACCACTCCTCGGCGGTTCCCCTGTCCCGGGTCGCGGCGGTGAGGTGGACCGGGGCCGCACTTCCGGCGAGCACGCGTTCCAACGCCGCGCGCCGCTCGGCGAAGGGACGGGCGGTGAGGTCCTCGTCGTCGAGCGCCAGCAGATCGAACGCGACGAAACTCGCCGGCGTCTGTTCGGCCAGCAGCCGGACCCGGCTCGCGGCGGGGTGGATCCGCTGCTGCAGGGTGTCGAAGTCGAGCCGGTCGCCGGAGGCGCCGACCATGATGATCTCGCCGTCGAGCACGCAGCGCGGCGGGAGGTTTGCCTTCAGGGCCTCCACCAGTTCGGGGAAGTAGCGGGTCAGGGGCTTGCCGTTGCGGCTGCCGATCTCCACGTCGGCGCCGTCGCGGAAGATGATGGAACGGAACCCATCCCACTTCGGCTCGAACATCAGGGCGCCGTCGGGCAGGGACGTCACGGCTTTCGCCAGCATGGGGGCGATCGGGGGCATCAGGGGCAGTCGCATGCCCCTATTGTTGCCGGGCCCCGCGCCGCCCGCCAGAGGCCCGGCGGGGCAGGCTTTCCTCGACATCCGGCCGGGCCGAGGGTAGACATGAACGATGGCTACCCTCGGTTTCCACGCATCGCACGAACAGATCAGTCCCGGCCAGCTCCTCAAGGACGTGCAGCTGGCGGAGCAGGCCGGCTTCGACGCCGCCATGTGCTCGGACCACATCGAACCCTGGTCCGCCCGGCAGGGCCATTCCGGTTTCGCCTGGTCCTGGCTCGGGGCCGCGCTGGCCACCACCAAGCTGCGCCTCGGCGTCGTGACGGCTCCGGGCCAGCGCTACCACCCCGCCATCATCGCGCACGCCTCGGCCACCCTCGCGGACATGTTTCCCGGCCGGTTCTGGCTGGCGCCGGGCAGCGGCGAGTACATGAACGAGCACGTCACGGGGGACGCCTGGCCGGACAAGGCGACGCGGCAGCAGCGCCTCGAGGAAGCCGTGCAGATCATCCGCGACCTCCACGACGGCCAGGAGGTGACCCGGGACGGCCTGGTCACCGTCCAGCAGGCTCGGATCTGGGACGTGCCGGAGATCAAACCGCCGCTGATTGCTCCGGCCGTCAGTGTGGAAACGGCGCGCCGCGGGGCGGCCTGGGCGGACGGGCTGGTGACGGTCAACCAGCCGCACGCGAAGCTGAAGGACATGCTCGCCGCCTACCGGGATGCCGGCGGCAGGGGCAAAGCCGTGCTCCAGGTGCACCTGTCCTGGGCGCCGACGGAGCAGGAAGCCGTGGCGGTTGCCCTGGACCAGTGGCGCAGCAACGTGTTTGCCCCGCCCATCCCCTGGGATCTTCCGACGGCGGCCCACTTCGACGGCGTCAGCGCCGACGTCGGGGAGGAACAGGTCCGCCAGGTCGTGAACATCTCGTCGGACACCGGGCAGCACGCGCAGTGGCTCGCCGAATATGTCGACCTCGGCTTCGACGAGCTGTACCTGCATTTCGTCGGACAGGAGCAGCCGCCCTTCATCCACGCCTTCGCGGAACACGTGCTCCCGCAGCTCCGAGGGTCCGGGACCCCACGCCAGGACCGGGAGGCCCGGCTGTGAGAATCGCCGAGACCTCCGACCTGTGGTGGAAGAACGCCGTCATCTACTGCCTGGATCCGGAGACGTTTTTCGACGGCGACGGCGACGGGACCGGAGATTTCGGCGGTCTGATCGAGCGCGTGGACTACCTCGCGGCTTTGGGAGTGACGTGCATCTGGCTGATGCCGTTCTACCCCACCCCCGACAAGGACGACGGCTACGACGTTACGGATCTGTACGGCGTGGACCGGCGGCTGGGCAACCTGGGCGACGTCGTGGAGTTCATCCGGACCGCGAAGGACCGGGGCATGCGGGTGATCGCGGACTTCGTCCTCAACCACACCTCGGACAAGCACCCCTGGTTCGTGGAGTCGCGCAAAGCGGTGGACAACCCGTTCCGCGATTACTACGTCTGGCGCAAGGACACGCCCCCGGATACCTCGGAGCAGGTGGTGTTTCCCGGCGAGGAGACCTCCATCTGGACCCAGGACAAGGCCACCGGCGAGTGGTACCTGCACATGTTCGCCAAACACCAGCCCGACCTGAATGTGGCGAACCCCAAGGTGCGGGACGAGATCGCCAAGTCAATGGGGTTCTGGCTGCAGCTGGGACTGGACGGCTTCCGGCTGGACGCGGTCCCGTTCTTCCTGGAGCTGCAGGGCACGTCCAAGGAGGACTCGGCGCAGGTCGACCCGCACGACTACCTCAGCGCGCTTCGCAGCTTCCTCAACCGCCGCAACGGCAGCGGCCTGCTCCTGGGCGAGGTCAACGTGCCCTACAAGGATCAGCTGACGTACTTCGGCGGCGCGGCAGGAAACGAGCTGAACATGCAGTTCGATTTCCTGTCCATGCAGAACCTGTACCTGTCCCTCGCCCGGGAGGACGCCCGGCCGCTGGCCAAGTCGCTCAGCTCCCGCCCGAAGATCCACCCGGACAACCAGTGGGCCATGTTTGTCCGCAACCACGACGAGCTGACCCTGGACAAACTCAGCGACGCCGAACGCGAGGAAGTCTTTGCCGCATTCGGACCGGACGAGGACATGCAGATGTACGGCCGCGGCCTGCGCCGCCGGCTGCCCACCATGCTTAACGGCGACCCCGCACGGATCCGCATGGTCTACTCGCTGATGTTCGCGCTGCCCGGAACGCCGGTGCTCTTCTATGGCGAGGAGATCGGCATGGGCGAGGACCTCACGGCGAAGGGCCGCTCGGCCGTACGGTCCCCCATGCAATGGAACGACACCGAGAACGGCGGATTTTCGACCGCCCCCGCGAAGGACCTCGTGGCCCAGGTGGTGGACGGCTACTTCGGGCCGAAGAACGTCAACGCTGCGGCGGCGAAGCGGGACCCGGGGTCATTGTGGAACTTCATGGCCACCCTGATCCAGCGCTACCGGGAGAGCCCCGAACTGGGGTGGGGCGACTTCGAACTCATCAAACAGCCCGCCGCGAAGGTGCTCCTGCACCGGTGCACCTGGGGCGGTTCGACCGTCGTCCTGGCCCACAACTTCGGGGCGGAGCCGGCGTCGGTGGCCGCGAACCTGACCTCCGTGGGGGACGCGGAGACGGGTTTCGAGGGCACCTACCTGCGGGACCTGCTGGACGGCCAGGACATCGAACTGGCGGACGACGGCGGTTTCGAGCTGGAGCTGGGCCGGTACGGCTACCGGTGGTTCCGGATCCAGCGCCCGGGTGAACGCCATATCCCGTGAGCCGGCAGCGGCTCCGGGGCCCTAGCGGACGCCGGTAACTCCCCCGGCGTCGAACGCTTACCCACGTCTTACCGGGCGGAAACGCAGCGGCAACATTGGCGAAGGACACTGGAAGTGCCGGCAAAGAGCAGGCACCACTCTCCAGTCCAGGAGGCCCCCGCCATGTTGAAGGAAGCCACAGCCCATGTAACCCGCATCCGTGCCCTGGATCAGCTGCACCGCGGCGACGAGATCGAGGCGCGCCTCAGGGTCGGCCCGAACTACGACGACGTCGTGATCCGGCGCGGCAGCGTCCAGGAAACCGCTCCCGGAATCGGCGTGGTCTGGATCATGGACCGGCAGTCCGGAACCCGGAAAGCCATCAATACGGACGAGTGCAGTCTCTGGCGGGTCGCCTGAGACCGCTAGCCTCCCGCGACGGACTGGATGATCAGGACCTCCTGGCCCGGGGAAACCTCGGTGGCCAGACCCTGCAGGCGGCGAATCTCATTCCCGTTGACGTATATATTCACGTAGCGTCGGATCGCCCCGGTTTCATCCCTTAACCGCCTCGACAGTGCCGGGTACCCCCCGGTCACCACGTCCAGCACCCCCTCCACCGTCACCGCGGTGTCTGCGGGCGCAGTCAGGAAGGACTGCCCGCCGGCCAGCGGCTGGAGCACGCTGGGCAGCACCACACTGATCCCGGCCACGGGGCTCAGGCGCTCACCGCGGCGCCGGGTCCCGCGGAGCCGGAGGCGAACGCCGGGGTGACGGCCGCGGCCCGCACGCACAGCACGTCCGGCAGGTGCGAAGCCACTTCGGCGAAATGCTCCCCCTCGTCGGCACTGGCGTAGACACTGCCGCCGCGCGTGCCGAAGTACACGCCGGCCGGTTCCGCCGCGTCAACGCACGCGGCGTCCCGCAGCACAGAGTTGAATTCCGCTCCAGGCAGTCCGTCGTCCAGCCGCTTCCAGCTCGCGCCGGCGTCGTCGGTCCGGTGGACCGCCAGCTTGCCCTCCGGCGGGATCCGCTCGCCGTCCGCCTTGAGCGGGACCACCCAGGCGGTGCCGGCCCGGCGGGGATGCGTCAGCATCACAAAGCCGAAATCCGCCGGCAGGCCTTCCGCGATCGATTCCCAGCTCTCGGCGTCGTCGTCGCTGCGGTAGACGCCGTGGTGGTTCTGCGCGTACAGCCGCCCGTCGACGGCAGCATCAGCGGCGATCTTGTGCACACACTGGCCGAATTCCGGGTTGGGGTCGGGCATGAAGTAGGCCGAGATTCCCTTGTTGCGCGGCTCCCAGGAGCTGCCGCCGTCGAGCGAGCGGTAGACGCCGCCGGTGCTCATCGCCACGTGCACCTTCTCGCCGGTGTGGTCGACGACGATGGAGTGCGCCGCGGCGCCCCCGTAGCCGGCCCCCCATTCAGCGCGATGCGGGTGGTCCCAGAGGCCGCGGTTAAGCTCGAAGTGTTCGCCGCCGTCGGTGGATTTCCAGACCGAGATCGGCTCGCAGCCGGCCCAGACAACCCCGGGCCGGGATTCGGCGTCGGGGTGGATCTGCCAGACGCGTTCCAGCGCGGCATCGGTGCCCTCGGGGAAGCGGATGGCGCCCTCAACGGGTTCGTTCCATGTTTCGCCCAGGTCATCGGAGTGGAAGACGGTGGGACCCCAGTGCTCGGAACGCACGCCGACCAGGATCCGGGTCCGGCCGTCGCGCGTGTCGATGCCGATGCTGGGGACTTCGCTCATCAGGAAGTGCGGGCCGGACAGGGACCAGTCCCTGCGGTCGGGGCTCGTCGCCAGCCAAAGGCCTTTTTTGGTGCCGATCGCCAGGACGTAACTCTCTGCTGTAGCCATGCCCAATATGCAACCACCCGAAGAGGATGCCCGCAATGGTTTTTCGCAGGCCGGTTCTGTCCGGCCCTGCGCCGCCGGCGGAACCGGCCTCCGTGCTGCGCGCCGGACGCCGGGTCAGTCGACGAATTCGGACTGCGTCTCGATGAAGTCCCAGTCGGCGTCGCTGAGCACCCCGGACACATCATCCGGGTGCGGGCCGCCGGCCTCGGCAATGCCCTGCAGCACGGTCAGCGGCAACTCGGTGGCCCGCAGGTTCTCCCGCAGCCACTCCTTGCTCGCCAGATCCAGATCCAGCCACCACATGAAGATTTCCACGGCGGTCACCCTTTCCTGAGGTTTTCAACGTTAGGCCCCACACCGGGGGTGTTCAAGTGCCGCAGGACTCTGGCTGCCTACAGGGCCGAGAGCACGTCCGCTGTCCGCTCCAGTGCGCCGGGGACCAGCGAGTAGTACGCCCAGGTGCCGCGCTTTTCGCGGTGCAGCAGCCCCGCGTCCACGAGGATCTTAAGGTGATGGGACACCGTCGGCTGGCCGAGGTGCAGCGGCTCGGTGAGGTCGCAGACGCAGGCCTCGCCGCCGTCGGAGGCCTTGACGATGGACAACAGCCGCAGGCGGTTCGGGTCGGCGAGGGCCTTGAAGAGCTGGGCCTTGCCCTGCGCCTCTTCCGCGCCCAGCACCTGCGCCCCGGAGGGGGTGCAGCAGGCTTCCGCCGCCGTGGACTCAAGCATCTGCAGGGTTGTCATGCCTCCATTATGCACCCATATTGACAGGTGTCGATATATGGGGAGATACTCGGCATATCGATCATCATCAATCTATCCAGACAGAGGGCACCATGGCTGTAACCACCAATCTTCCCGTCGCTGTCATCGGAGCGGGCCCGATCGGCCTCGCCGCGGCCGCCCACCTTCTGGAGCGCGGCCTTGAGCCGCTGATTTTTGAGGCCGGTCCGGCGGCGGGCGCTGCCGTCGAACAGTGGCGCCACATCCGCCTCTTCTCACCCTGGCGCTTCAACACCGACGCCGCCGCCACGCGCCTGCTCGCAGCCTCCGGGTGGGAAGCCCCACGGCCTACAGCGCTGCCGTTCGGCGGCGAGCTCGTCGATGCCTACCTGGCACCCCTGGCTGCGCTCCCGGCCCTGTCCTCCCGGCTGCACACCGGCGCCCGGGTGGTGGCCGTGACGCGCCAGGGCATGGACAAGACCCACAGCTGCGGCCGGGACGCCACACCGTTCCTGCTCACGGTCGAACACCCGGGCGGCGACGTCCGCGAGTACCAGGCGGCGGGTGTCATTGACGCCTCCGGCACCTGGGGCACCCGGAACCCGCTCGGTACTTCGGGACTGCCGGCGACCGGCGAATCCGCCGCAGGTGAGCGGATTTCCTCCGCCCTGCCGGACGTCCTTGACCGAGAGCGTGCGCGGTTCGCCGGCCGACGCGTCCTCGTGGTGGGCGCGGGCCATTCCGCCGCCAACACCCTGATCAACCTCGCCGAACTGGCGCGGCACGAGCCGGGCACCAGAATCCTTTGGGCCGTGCGGGGCGCCTCGGCCGCAAAGGTTTACGGCGGCGGCGACGCCGACGGCCTGCCCGCCCGCGGCCAACTCGGCGGCCGGCTGCGGCGCCTGGTCGAGGCCGGCACGGTGGAACTGCGCACCGGTTTCGGGATCACCGCCCTGACCACGAGGGCCGACGGTGTCACTATCAGCTCCGCCGACGGCCGCAGCCTGGCGGCCGACGTCGTTGTGCCCTGCACCGGCTTCCGCCCGGACCTGGACATCCTGCGGGAGCTCCGGCTGGAACTGGATCCCGCCGTGGAGGCCCCGCGCGACCTGGGTCCGCTGATCGACCCGGAATTCCACTCCTGCGGCACTGTCGCACCGCACGGCGCCAGGCTGCTGGAGCACCCGGACAAGGACTTCTACATCGTCGGGATGAAATCCTACGGCCGGGCGCCCACCTTCCTGCTGGCCACCGGCTACGAGCAGGTCCGCTCCGTCGCTGCCGCCCTGGCCGGGGACCGCGAGGCCGCGGACACCGTCCAGCTCGATCTTCCGGAGACCGGGGTCTGCTCCTCCGACGCCGGCACCAGCTGCGACGTCCCGGCCGCTTCCGCCGACCTTGTGGTCGAGACGGCCGGCGCCTGCTGCGGCACCCCCGAACCGGTCCTGGTGGGCTTTCCCACCGGACTTGCCCACGGCCGCTCCGGCGGAAACTGACGCCGCCGCGCGGCGGACTGGGCCCATGACCGCCCCCGGGGTACCGCCGCAGCCTGCCGCTGCGGGCGCTCCCCGGGGCGGCCTGGTCTCGCTCTGCATCACCCAGACGACTGGCTGGGGCCTGCTCTACTACTCCCTTCCCGCCGCCGTGCGGCCAATCAGCGAGGACACCGGCTGGGATCCTGCCCTGGTGACGGGATCCTTTTCCGCCGGACTGCTGGTGTCCGCCCTCGCCGGCATCCGCGTGGGCCGGATCCTGGACCGCACCGGGCCGCGGACCCTCATGGTCAGTGGCTCACTGATTGGTGTCCTGGCTCTGGCGCTGGTCGGCCTGGCCCCGAACCTGCCCCTGTTTGCAGCCGCGTGGCTGCTGGCGGGGACGGCTCAGGCCGCCATCCTCTATCAGCCGGCGTTCACGGTCATCAGCCGCTGGTACGGCCGCGATAGGGTCCGTCCGCTCACCACTCTGACGCTCGTGGCAGGCTTTGCCTCCACGATATTCGCCCCGCTGACCGCAGGCCTGACCGCCGCCATCGGCTGGCGCAGCACCTTCCTGGTCCTCGCGGCGCTGCTGGGGCTGGTCACGGTCCCGCTGCACGCCCGCTTCCTCAACCGCTCCTGGCCGGCCTCGGCCCATCCCGCCCGGCCCGCCGACGACCGCCGCCGGGTTCGCGCGATCACCCGGAGTCCGGAGTTCCTGGGGCTGCAGGCCCTGATGGTGCTGCTGTGCCTGGGTCTCTACACAGTGACGCTGAACATCATTCCGCTGCTGATGGAAAAAGGCGCCGATTACGCCAGCGCTGCGCTGGGCCTGGGGCTGGTGGGGGCAGGGCAGGTCGGGGGGCGCCTCCTGTTCGCCAGCATTCCGGTCCGTGCCCGCTTGGCCACAATCGCCGGAGCTGCCGCCGGAGCGGTCCTTTCGCTCGCCGTTCTCCCGGGTCCGCCCGGGCTGCTCATCGCCGCGGGAGTGCTCGCCGGAGCGGTCCGCGGCTGCCAGACGCTGCTCCAGGCCACCGTCGTTGCCGAGCGGTGGGGCATGTCCGGCCTGGGCGCCCTGCAGGGGCGCTTTGCCGCCCCGCTGACCGCGGTGACGGCGCTGGCCCCTGCCGCCGGCCCTGCGCTGGCTGCCTGGCTGGGCAGCTACACCGGGATGGCGTACGCCATGGCGGGTGCCGCCGGCCTTGCCGCCCTGCTGGCGGGCGCGATGCTCACCGTCGGAGCGAACCGCAATGGATCACCCGGCACGAAAGGGACCTCTTCCGCACCGCTGGCCAGCGGAAAGTCCGGGGAGTAAGTCCCTGTTCCTGACGTAGGGCGGGCGCCACAATTGAGTATGTCTGCCGAACGCACAAGTGGTCCGCCGCCCCTTGTGGTCGGCGTGCTCCCGGGACAGAGCCCCGAAGTGCTGCAGACCGCCGCCTCACTGGCCTCGAAACTCGCCGCCCCGCTGATCTGCGCCCACGTGGATGAGGCGAGTTACCTCGTGGAGTGGGATCCCGCGCGGTCCGCGCACCGGCTCTCACTGCACCCGGAGACGGACAACGCCGAAATCCGGGCCGTGACCCAGGAGCTGCGGAACAGCATCGGCTCGGCCTGCGACGCCCTCGGCATCCACTGGACCCTGCGGACGCTGGCCGGGGACCCGGCCCGGGCTTTGGGCCGGCTGGCAGCCGAGGTCGGTGCCACGATGATCATCGTGGGCACCCCGGAACCCGGCCTGGGTCACCGAATTTCCGCTGCCCTCAACGGTTCGGTGGCCGCGTGGCTCAGCCACCACCAGGACCATCCGATCCTCATCGTTCCGGTCCGGGCCGCCGTCCACCACCGGACCAGGCACGGCTCCTGACATGGTGCCTGACTGTGGGCCGGCGTGACCGTGCCGCTGGATCGGGAAGCCGTCGCCGCCGCGTATCGGCGCAACTGCGCAGAGCTCGAAGCGACCCTGGCAGCGGCCTCGCCCGACGCCCTCCACCGCCGCAGTGCGGGCACCCGCTGGACCAACGAGGAGCTGCTGTACCACATGGTGTTCGGCTACATTGTGGTGCTGGCCCTGCTTCCCTTGGTGCGGATCTTCGGACGGCTGCCTGTTTCCGCTAACCGCGGTTTCGCGTCGCTGCTGAACGCCGGTACCGTCCCGTTCGACGTCGTCAACTACTGGGGTTCCAGAGGGGGCGCACGTATCTTCCACCGCCGGCGGATGGCCGCCCTGCTGCGTCGGGTGACCTCGGCGCTGGAACGGCGGCTGCGGCGGGAGACGGACCCCGGCCTGGCCCGCCGGATGTACTTCCCGACGCGCTGGGACCCATTCTTCAAAGAGACCATGACCCTGGCGGATGTCTACGCATACCCCGTGGCGCATTTCGCCTTCCATGCCGCCCAGCTTTCCCTGGACGCGGACCCGGGGGAGCAACGGGGCTCCCGAAAGTAAAGTGAATGTTGTTATTCGGGGTGCTGGCTTTCTCCGCCCGCCGCCACGTAAGCTTGGATGCGTAGGCGGGAGAAAGACCGCCGACCCAAAGACAGCTCCGGAGTGCGTATCCCCCAATAACGCACTCCGGAGCTCTTTTGTGTCCGGACATTGCGCCCGAGTGAAGGCGGGGGATACCCCCGCAGGGTACTTGCTTCATACCCCCTGGGGGTATATGTTGGGCTCATGAACGAGCCCGAAGTCCCCGTCATGGAACCCGCGGACGCCGAGCAGCATCAGCAGCACGGCTATTCCGCCAACAAGGACGCCTACCTGCTGCGGCTGAAGCGTATCGAGGGCCAGGTGCGCGGCATCGCCCGGATGGTCGATGAGGACAAGTACTGCATCGACATCCTGACTCAGGTCGCCGCCGTTACTAAGGCCCTGCACGCCGTCAGCCTTGGACTGGTGGAGGAGCATATCGGCCATTGTGTCGTCGGCGCCGCCTCCGAACCGGACGCGAAGCTGCGGGCTGAAGCCATCGACTTCAAGGTCAAGGAGGCCACCGATGCCATCGGCCGCCTGCTGCGGTAGCGGCAACACCATCCACCAACCGTCGGGGCTGACGAACCACCAGCAGCCCACCCACAAGGAGCAAGCCATGAGCACCGTTTCCACCACCGTCAACGTCTCCGGAATGACCTGCGGCCACTGCGTGTCCTCCGTGAGCGAAGAGCTCGAATCCCTGGCCGGCGTTGAAGCCGTCGACGTCGACCTCAACTCCGGAGGCATCTCCACCGTCACGATCACCTCCACCGGCGCCCTGTCGCCCTCCGAGATCGGCGAGGCCGTTGCCGAAGCGGGATACCTGGTCGTGTCCAACCAATCCTGAGCACGGCCGCCAGGCACACCCCGCGCAGCACCAGGACAGACAGGGAAGACCGTGAGTAGAGAGCAACTGCTGGACCAGCCCGGAAGCCGGGTGATCGAGCTGGACATCGAGGGCATGACCTGCGCGTCCTGCGTCAGCCGCGTCGAACGCAAGCTCGGCAAGCTCGACGGCGTCACCGCCACCGTCAACCTGCCCCTGGAGTCAGCCCACGTCACCGTCCCCGCGGCCGTGACCGACGACCAGATCACCGAAACGATAGCCGCCGCGGGCTACAAGGCCACGATCCGCACCCCCCTGTACCCGGCCACCGTGATCGAATCAGGCGCCGCCAGTGCGCCGGATGTAACCGCCGGTGAGGGTGACCACAGCGTCGCCGCCGGGGACACGCGAAAGCGTGCGTCTAAGGGAGGGCCCCGCCGGCAGGGTTCCCTGGCCGAGCTTGCGAGGTCAGGGGGCCGGCGGGGAGGAACGACCGAGCACGCGGAGCGTGTCTTCGGTGGAGTCGCGGTTGGTGACCACACCGCGAGCCACCCGGCGTCGGCGTCGGCCAAGCTCCGCCCGCGCCTGATCGTCGCGGCCATCCTCACCGTCCCGGTGTTCCTGATTTCAATGTTCCCGGCCTTCCAGTTCGCCAACTGGGGCTGGGTCGCAGGAGCCCTGGCCCTGCCGGTGGTCACGTGGGCGGCCTGGCCGTTCCACCGGGCCGCGGCCGTCAACGCCCGGCACCTCGCCTCCACGATGGACACGCTGGTGTCCATCGGCGTGACCGCGGCCTACGCCTTCTCGGCCTGGCAGCTCTTTGCTGACCCGCGGATGACCGAGCATCCGGGCATGGAGGGTATGGGATCCGGCGGGCTGTACTTCGAGGTTGCCGCCGTCGTCACCACCTTCCTGCTGCTGGGCCGGTACCTGGAGGCCAACGCCAAACAGAAGGCCGGGGACGCCCTCAAGGCGCTGCTGAATCTGGGCGCCAAGGATGCCACGGTCCTCCGCGGGGGCCAGGAGCAGCAGATCCCGGCCGACCAGCTGGGGGTGGGCGACCTCATCGTGGTTCGCCCCGGCGAGAAAATTGCGACCGACGGCGTCGTCGTTGAAGGGTCCTCCGCCGTCGACGCCTCGCTGGTGACCGGCGAGTCCGTGCCGGTGGAAGTCGGACCGGACAGTCCGGTCACGGGCGCCACCATCAACACCTCCGGCCGGCTGCTGGTCCGCGCCACGCGCGTCGGCGCCGAAACCACCCTCGCGCAGATGGGCCGGTTGGTGTCCCAGGCCCAGACCGGCAAGGCGCCGATCGCACGCCTCGCGGACCGGATCAGCTCCGTGTTCGTGCCGGTGGTCCTGGCCATCGCCGCGGCCACCTTTGGCGCCTGGCTGCTGGCGGCCGCCCCGGACATCAGCGACGCCGACCTGCGCGCAGCGTTCACCGCCGCCGTCGCCGTGCTGGTCATCGCCTGCCCGTGCGCCCTGGGCCTGGCCACCCCCGTGGGGCTGCTCACCGGAACCGGCCGCGGAGCGCAGCTGGGCATCCTGATCAAGGGGCCGCAGGTCCTTGAAGACACCCGGACCGTTGACACCATCCTGCTGGACAAGACCGGCACCGTGACCAGCGGACACCTGGCCGTCGACGGCACCGAGGCGTTCGGCACTTTCAGCCCGGCCGAGGTGCTGCGTCTGGCCGGCGCAATCGAGGCCGCATCCGAACACCCGATCGCCCGCGCCGTCGCCGCGGCGGCACTCTCGGCGGAGCGCCGCGACAACGACGCCGGCGCCCTTCCTGTCGTCGCCAGTTTCCGCTCCGCCCCCGGCGGCGGAGTCCAGGGGACCGTCGAAGGCCGGCTCGTGACGGCCGGCCGCACGGGCTGGCTCCAGGAGAACGGCATCGTTCCCACGCCGGCGCAGCTGGAGGCCCTGGGCAAAGCGGAGGGCTCCGGGGCCACCGCGGTCTGGCTCGCCGTGGACGGGGAGCCGGCCGGAATCATCAGCCTGCGGGACACACTCAAGCCGGGCTCTGCCGCCGCGATCCTGCGGCTCCGGGGGCTCGGGCTCCGTCCGATCCTCCTGACCGGGGACAACGCCGCGGTCGCCGCGCAGGTGGCAGCCGCTGTCGGCATCGCTCCGGAGGACGTGTACGCCGGGGTGCTGCCGGAGGGCAAGGTCGAGGCCGTGCGGAAACTGCAGGCCGCCGGCGCCACCGTGGCCATGGCCGGCGACGGCGTCAACGACGCCGCGGCGCTGGCCCAGGCGGACCTCGGCATCGCCATGGGGTCCGGGACTGACGTCGCCATCGAGGCCGCTGACCTGACAGTCATGGGCAATCAACTGGGTCAGGTCGTCCAGGCGATCGAGCTGTCCCGACGGACGCTCACCACCATCAAGACGAATCTCTTTTGGGCCTTCTTCTACAACGCCATCGGGATCCCGGTGGCGGCCCTGGGCCTGCTCAACCCGATGATCGCCGGCGCCGCTATGGCTGCCAGTTCCGTGCTGGTCGTGGCCAACTCGCTGCGGCTGCGCAGCTTCGGCAGGTAGGTCCCCCGCCGGACGCGCCTCAGGCCGCGCCGAAGCGGACGGCAGCCCTGGCTTTCGCCTTGGCGGCTTCCTCCCCGCGGTCCCTTGCCGGGGCGTGGGTCACCAGGGAGTCCAGCAGGTGCTGGGTGGCGTGGGCAATCTCGTGCACCGCCCGGTTGAAGGCCTCCTCGTTGGCCTTGGACGGCTTGGTGCTGCCACTGATCTTGCGCACATACTGCAGCGCGGCGGCTTCCACCTCGGCAGTGGTGGCGTGAGGCTCGAAATTGTGGAGGGTACGGATATTTCGGCACATAACTCCATGCTAGGTGCCATGGCGCCCGGGATCGAGGGCATGGGGAGGCCTGCCCATCGACACTATTTCGCCGGGCAGGATAGTTTGGGTGCATTGGATCTTCCGGAGCAGCCGGGATCCGCCGGGGGGAGCCCACAAGGGTCCGGGTCCGGTTCTACGACTTGAGGAGATTTTTCGAATGGCTATTTGGGGTGCAGACATTGCTCAGCTCAAGACTCTTGGGACGAAGCTGCAGGCGGGTTCGTCGGAGATCGACAAGCAGAAGTCGCTGCTGACCAAGGTGCTTGAGGGCACCGACTGGAAGGGTCCGGACGCCGACAAGTTCCGCAGCGAATGGAACGGCCAGCACGTTGCCGCCCTGGCGAAGGTCTCCCAGGCGCTGCAGGAGGCCGGCAAGCAGGCCAGCCGCAACGCCACCGAGCAGGAAAGCGCTTCGCGCTAGGCAGAAGCCCGCAGAATCGAACCGGCCCGGACGCTACAGCGTCCGGGCCGGTTTCGTCGGACCCCGCCTACGGCACGGGTTCGACGTCGTTCGCGTGGTCGAGGGCCGCCGGACCGGCCCCGGAAGGGGTCCGGAGCTCGTCCAGCCGGACCAGGACGACGCCGCCGACAATCAGCAGCCCGCCCATGAGCTGGATGGGGCCCGGCAGTTCACCCAGCAGCAGCCACGCCCAGACGACGGCGAACAGGACCTCGGTGAGCGAGACGAAGGATGCCACTTTGGAGCCGAGTGCGCGCGCCGCCACAATGCCGGACACATAGGCGAGCACGGTGGCCAGCACCACGAGGCCGCCCAGGGCCACCCACCAGGGGGTGACCCAGGGGCCCAGCCGGGTGTCGGCCGTGCTGAAGCCCATCGGCAGCAGGCCGGTTGCCGCGGCAAGCCACATGGTGACGGCGCCGACCATGAGCCCTCCGGAGGCGAGGACGATCGGCGGGAGGGTGTCGTTTTCCCTGGCCGTGATGAAGAAGTAGATCGCCAGGCAGACCGCGGCCGCGATCCCCCACAGCACGCCGATGAGGTCGATCTTGACAGCCCCCGTGAGGTCCAGGACCAGGACCAGCCCGCCCAGGGACAGCAGGGTTCCGGCGATCGTCAGGGGACGCGGACGTTTGCGGCTGGCGGCCCAGAGCCACAGCACGATGATCACAGGAGCCAGATATTCCAGCAGCAGGGCGACCCCTACCGACAGGCGGGCCACCGCGTTGAAATAGAACAGCTGGCAGGCCGCGACCCCGATGAGGCCGAAGAGCAGCACCGTGAGCCAGTTGTCCCTGAGCTGGTGCCAGCGTCCACGCAGCGCCGGAATGGCGGGAACCGCCAGGATGATCGCCGCCCCGGTGAGGCGGGCAGTGACCGCGGCCCCGGGGGTCCAGCCGGTCTCCAGCAGTGCCTTGGCAAAGGAACCCGAGAGACCGAACACGGCCGAGGAAAACAGGGCTACTCCCAGGCCCGATGCCATAAAAGCAGATGCCGCACGGGGCCTGCCGGCACTGGGTTTTCCGGGGGCGCGCATTCCGGACTCGGTTGTGGCCGGTGCTTCGGCGGTGCGGCGTGCGGCAGACACGGGCTGCCTCCTGTCAGGAGTAAAGTAGGGTTATGCTCATGACAGTACGCCACGCCGACGTAAGGAGTCAAGATGCTTTTTGCCCCTGACACAGAGGTGGCCCTGCGGTCCGTGGTCAACCTGATCAACTCGGCGGCCAACGGGGATGAGCACCTGTCCACGACCGAGGACCTGGACCGCTTTCTGGAGGCCGAGGGATTCACCGGTTCCCGGACCCGGGACGCGGCCGAGCTGGCCGGCGTGAAACGCCTTCGCGCGGAGCTTGCCGGCCTTTGGCTGGCGGACGAATCCGCCGCCGTGGATACTGTGAACCGGCTGCTGCGGGAGGCGCGTGCGCTCCCCCAGCTCGTCAAGCACGATGAATGGGACTGGCACCTGCACGCCACGACCCCGGATGCACCCCTGGCGGACCGGATGAGCACGGAAGCCGCGATGGCCCTGGTCGATGTCATCCGCAGCAAGGAAATGGACCGCATGCTGGTCTGCGCCGCCGAGGACTGCGACGCCGTCGTGCTGGATCTCAGCCGGAACCGCTCCAAGCGCTACTGCGACACCGGGAACTGCGCGAACCGCGCGCACGTGGCGGCCTACCGGGCCCGGAAGGCGGCGTCCTGAGCGGCACGAAGCGCACTGCCGCGCCCCGGACGGGCCCTCCCTGCGGGACGAGTGGGTAGGGCGGCGTTCGAGGCTTAGCGGACGTCGTCGCCCGACGCGCGGGGGCCGGCATCCGGGGTGCCGGCGTCCGGCCGGGGCTGCGCCGGGTGGCCGCCGTGGCCGGAGTGTCGGGAGCTCAGGTTGACGCCGGACCCCTTGCCGAGCTGTTCATCGTTGGGCTTGTGGCCCATCGAAAGCATGGCAAGAACGACCAGGATCACAATGAAGGCGATGCCGGCGGCGGTGAATGCCAGGTCAAAGCGCGGGGTCTTGGCGCTGCCGCCGGAAGCGAACATCAGGGTGGCAACGAAGGCCAGCACTGCCCAGAAGGCGGAGAACATGAGCGGTCCCTTGACCGAGGTGCGCAGCTTGCGCGGTTCTCCAGATTTCTGCTGTGCCAAGGTGCTTTCCTCCTGCAGCCGACGCCGCCAGGCGTGGCAGTTGTGATGCCGCGATCGTTCTACGCAAGGTAGAACCTGTCGGTACTAGTTTACGGCCTTCGCGGATTCGGCCCGTGCATCGTGCCGCAGGGTCAGCCCGGCCAGCATCCAGAGCACGCCGCTGATGATGGCACCGCCGCCGGCGACGCCGAGGAGTGCATGCGGACCGAGGTCGATGAAGAACGGCAGCAGGCCGGCGGTGCCCACCCCGACGACGCCGGAAGCGATCCAGTCGCGGGCCAGCACGGACCGGCCGCGGTTGGTGATGCCGAGGTAGAGCTCGGCCGCTCCGGCCAGGCCCAGGCCCAGGGCGGCGAGGACCCCGAAGAGCAGGTTGCCGGACATCAGCCCGACAGCGGCGCCGGTTCCGGTCAGCACGGCGCCGGCGGCTGACAGGACCTTGCTGGACGCGGACCCGGCGCGGAGTCCGGTCATATTCACACTCCAGAGCAGCACCACGCCGGTGGCCAGCAGGTAGATGCCGCCGGCCCAGCCCATGCCCGCGGTGGAGGGCGCGGCCCAGAATACGGTCACAGCACCGAACGCCAGCGCCACGGCGGCCCGGACCAGCACCGGCTTCCAGAGATCCGCCGCGGCGGGCTGGGCGGTGGAGGCGTCGGGGTCTGCGGGAAGAGTCACCCGACCAGTTTAGTGCGAAGCCGCACCGGCGCGTGCCGGTATGCCGTGCGGAGCCGGAGGTACGGCGTGAGGGCCGGGCGGCAGGACTCAGTGCGAGCCGAGCACCATCCACCGGTCCGTCCGCGCGCGGAGGCCGAGGGTTAGAGCCCTGGCGGCCATGTAGCCCAGCGAGAACGCCGCCCACAGCCAGAGCAGGCCGGCGCCGCCGTCGGCCCCGGACTGACGGACGGCCAGCAGCAGCGGCAGATACACGGCAAGATTCACGACGCCGGCCAGCGCCAGGTACTTCGCGTCGCCCGCGCCGATCAGCACGCCATCGAGGACAAAGACATAGCCGGCGAGCGGCTGCCCGGCAGCGAGCACCCACAGCGCCAGCGTGAGGGCGGCCCGGACTTCGGCGTCGGACGTGAAGAGTAGGCCCGCCCACGGCGCCGCAACGGCGAGCAGGATCCCGGCGAGCACCCCAACACCGAGACCCCACCGGACCATGGTCCCGGTGAGCTCGCGCACCGCCGCGGGGCGGGATGCGCCGAGTTCCTTGCCGATAAGCGCCTGTGCGGCAATGGCAAGGGCGTCGAGGGCGAAGGCCAGGAACGTGAAGATGGTCATGGCGAGTTGGTGGGCGGCCAGGTTGACCGGCCCTTGGGCCGTGACCACCACGACCGTTGCGAGGATCGCAATGCGCAGGCTGAGCGTCCGCAGCATCAGCCACGAGCCCACTTTGGTCAGGGCCCTGATGCCGTGCCAATCGGGCAGCAGGGACACGCCATGATTGCGGGCATTGCGCTGGACCATCACCACGTAGACCAGGGCCATGGCCCATTGGGCGATGCTGGTGCCGATGGCGGAGCCGGTGACGGACAGCTGCAGCCCGTAGACCAGGATGAGGTTCAGCACCACGTTCAATGTGAAACCGGCAGCCGCGACGAACAGCGGCGTGCGCGTGTCCTGCAGGCCCCGCAGCACGCCGGTGCCGGCAAAGATGAGCAGCATCGCGACCAGCCCGGGCATCGACCAGCGCAGATAGTCGACGGCAAATGTCCGCACGTCGCCGGTGGCGCCCATCAGGTCCAGGAGCGGTTCGGCGGCGAGGAACCCGGCGGCGGCGAGGACGATTCCGAGCAGCAGTGCCAGCCAGACGCCGTCCCGCCCTGCGGCCAGCGCCCTGGGCAACTGACCGTTACCGATCGCCCGTGCCACGGCCGGGGTGGTGGAGTAGGCCAGGAACACCATGAGGCCGACCACGGTATGCAACACTGCGGATGCTAGTCCGACACCGGCGAGCTGGGCCACCCCGAGGTGACCGACGATTGCTGCATCCGCGAGGAGGAACAGCGGTTCGGCGATGAGCGCACCGAGGGCAGGGACTGCGAGGCGCAGAATTTCCCGCCGGCGGCCCGCCGCGGACGGGATGGCTGCGGGAGTCGGGACGGAGGCTGGCACGGAACCACCCTAGCGCCAGGGCCGGCGTCGCATGGCTTCGCATTAGTTGACTTTTCAACTACGTGGCGGAAGACTTTAGGTTGAATCTTCAAGTAAATCCGGGCGGTACGCACACCGCCGCGGCCCCCACGTCAGAACGGCACCCCCATGAACCAGCCCACACTCACCACCACGGCCCGCACCATCCTTCGCATCGTCACCGGCTTCCTCTTCGCCGCCCACGGCTGGCAGAAATTCAACGAGTTCACCATTGCCGGCACCCAGGCCGCCTTCGCGCAGATGGGCGTTCCGGCCGCCAACCTCGTCGCCCCGGTCGTCGCAACGCTGGAACTCGTCGGCGGCGTCGCGCTGATTCTCGGCGTGCTCACGCGTGTGTTCGCCGCCCTGCTCGCGGTAAACATGCTCGGCGCGCTGTTCCTGGTCCATGCCACGGCGGGAATCTTTGCCGCCACCGGCGGCTATGAACTGGTGCTGATCCTGGCTGCCGCTGCCCTGGCCGTGGCCCTGGTCGGCGCCGGCAAGGTCTCCGTGGACAAGGCCGTCTTCGGCCGCCCCGGATCCAGGCTCAGCGTCCTGGCCTAAGGACCTCTCCGCGCCAGGCGGCGCGTCGCGGCGGGCGGTCACCAACAGGTGGCCGCCCGCCGTCGTTGCCTGTGTGGCGTCCCGGACAGCGTTTGTGTCCTCGCCCGCGACGCTTCGGCGGCCCGTCAGTAAAATCACACCATGAGTGAGACTGCCGCCAATGCCGTGACCCTGCGTTTCCTCGCCGCGCCCACCGACGTCGGCCACAGCGGTTCGGTCGACGCCGGCACCGTGCTTGAGTGGGTGGACAAGGCCGCGTATGCGGCCGCGGTCGGCTGGGCCAAGTCCTACTGTGTGACGGCCTACGTGGGGAACATCCACTTTGCGGACCCGGTCAACAGCGGAGACATGGTTGAGGTCACGGCCACGATTGTCTACACGGGCCGGTCCTCCATGCACATCCGCACGGTGGTGTCCTCGGGCGATCCGAAGGGCGGCCCGGCCAAGATGCGCAGCCAGTGCATGGTGATCTTCGTGGCCGTCGGCGCGGACGGCAAGCCCATGCCGGTGCCGCAGTTTGAGCCGACCACGCCGGAGGAGATCGAACAGCGCGACCATGCGCTGGCGCGGATCAAGGTCCGCGAGGACATTGTCCAGGCAATGAGCGGGCAGGAATATACCGACGCCGGAACCGCCGAGAATGTTGTCCTCCGCTTTGTGGCCGCGCCCACGGACGTGAACTGGGGCGGCAAGGTGCACGGCGGCATCGTCATGAAATGGATCGACGAAGCGGCCTATGTCTGCGCCTCGCGGTACTGCGGAATGGACACGGTGGCCGTCTTCTCCGGCGGTGTGCGGTTCTACCGTCCGCTGCTCATTGGCCACGTGGTGGAGGTCGAGGCCCGGCTCGTCTACACCGGAACCAAGGGCATGCACATCGCGGTCCATGTCCGCTCGGGGGACCCCAAGGGACGCGAGCTGGACCTCACGACCTACTGCCTGACCGTGATGGTGGCACGCGACGAGCACGGCACGTCCGTCCCGATCCCGCAGTGGGTGCCGGTGTCCGAGGAAGACAAGCGGCTGCATGCCCACGCCCGCGAACTGCTGGAGATCCGGGGCCGGGCACCGGGGAACCGGCTGCCCAACCACCTGCTTCGGTCCGGCGGCGAGTAGCCCCTAGAAGCCGCCGCCCCCGGCGTCGGCCGCCATGTTGGCGAACCGGGAGTAGTGGCCCTGGAAGGCGACCACGATGTCCTTGGTGGGCCCGTTACGGTGCTTGGCGATGAGGATGTCGGCCTCGCCGGCACGCGGCGATTCCTTGTCGTAGACGTCTTCACGGTGCAGCAGGATGACCATGTCGGCGTCCTGCTCAATGGAGCCGGATTCGCGCAGGTCAGAGACCATCGGGCGCTTGTCCTGGCGCTGCTCGGAGCCACGGTTCAGCTGCGACAGGGCAATGACGGGGACCTGGAGTTCCTTGGCCAGCAGCTTCAGCGCGCGGGAGAACTCGGACACCTCCTGCTGGCGGGACTCCACTTTCTTGCCGGAGCTCATCAGCTGGAGGTAGTCCAGGATGACGAGTTTGAGATCGTGCTGCTGCTTCAGGCGCCGGCATTTGGCCCGGATTTCCATCAGCGACATGTTGGGGCTGTCGTCGATGAAGAGCGGGGCGTCATTCATCCGGCCCATCGTGGTGGCGATCTTGGACCACTGCTCGTCCTTGATCGTGCCCTTGCGCAGATCCTGAAGGCCGATCGTGGCCTCCGCGGACAGCAAACGCATGGCGATTTCGTTCCGGCCCATTTCCAGGGAGAACATCACGGTGGCGAGGTTGTTCTTGATGGCCGCGGAGCGGGCGAAGTCCAGCGCGAAGGTGGACTTGCCGACGGCGGGGCGGGCCGCGATGACGATCATCTGGCCGGGGTGCAGGCCGTGCGTGAGCTCATCAAGTTCGTAGAAACCCGTGGGAACGCCGGTCATGCCCTCCTCACGGTGGCCGGACGCTTCGATCTCGTCCACGGTGGACTCCATCACGTCCTTCAGGACAACGTAGTCCTCCGCGGTTCGGCGCTCCGCCACAGCGTAGATCTCGGCCTGCGCCTGGTTCACCAGGTCTTCGACCTCGCCGTCCTGGCCGTAGCCGAGCTGGACGATCTTGGTGCCGGCGTTGACCAGACGGCGCAGGACCGCGCGTTCGCCCACGATTTCGGCGTAGTACCCGGCGTTGGCGGCGGTGGGAACAGTCTGGATGAGCTCGTGAAGGTAGGCCGGGCCGCCGATCCGGTTGATCTCGCCGCGCTTGGTCAGTTCATCCGAAACGGTGACGGCGTCGGCAGGTTCGCCGCGGCCGTAGAGATCGATGATGGCTTCGTAGATCGTCTCGTGCGCCGGGCGGTAGAAGTCCACGCCGCGCAGGATTTCGACGACGTCGGCGATGGCGTCCTTGGACAGCATCATGCCGCCCAGCACGGATTGCTCGGCGGGAATGTCCTGTGGCGGCTTGCGGCTGCCTTCGGCTCCCCGAGTCCCCTCGACTGAGTCCAGATGCGTAACTGACAAAACTGCCGTCCTCCATTGTGTGCCTCGGCGGATGTCCGTGCGCCGGCGACGCGTGTGCCATGGGCCTTGGTGCCCGCTGGCGTCGACCCCGGCGTAAACCCGACAGGTTAACTACTATCAGCGGGCCCCGACACTCTGGCCGCCTTCCGGAACTGCCGGTTTTCCACAGCCCGGACCCAGGCCTGAGGGGCCGGGGTTGGAAGGGAAGCCAGCATCGGATTTCGGTATCCAAGGCTCGATATCCAGCAACGTTATCCCCCGCCGGGGCAGGCACCAACCCGGCCGGCCACCCCTCCTGTGGATAACCTGTGCACTACTGCCCCCTGCTTGTGCACAGCCTGTGGGAACAGCTGTGGATAGAAAGTTTCTTGTCCCCACAATCAGCGCCTGACGTGGGGAAACGCTGCTCTTACCGTGTGGACACAAAAGAATTTCCGGCCGCGTTCATCCACAGCGGCCGAGTCGTGGCTGGGGATAGCCGGTGGCCAGCGAGGGCACACAAGGCCGGAAATATGCACATTTCGTGATGGTCCTCACGGGGATTGGCCCGGCATTGACGCCACCGGCGCCGCACGGTATGCCGATCGCAGAATGTGCTGTGGATAACTGTGATCTGGCATAAGCTCTTCACATGGGCGATGTACTGCTAGTCATACTGCCTGCCCTCATCCTGGCAGCAGTCCTCTGGGCGTTTGCCACGGCCCTGAGACCCCGCGACTTCGGCATGTCCGACGCGGAGCGCTACCAACAGGAGCTGGCCGTCCGCTCCCAGGCCCACTATGCGGCCCAGGTCCAGGCCGCCACCGCCGCCCGGGCCCGCGTGGACGCCGTCACCCGTCCCAGCCAGAATGAACAGCAGCAGTCGCAGCAGGCGGACCATGCCCGCAGGGCGTTGCGCGCCCAGGTGGGTTCCGCGCCTGCCGCCGGGCAGCCCGGATATCAGGGGCACGTGCTCCCCGGCGGCCAACTAAACCCACAGTTCGCGCTACAGCTCCAGTCGATGGCACGAAACGGCAAGAAGCTTCAGGCCATCAAGCTGCTGCGGCAGGCGACCCATTCAGATCTTTTGACCGCCAAGAAATATGTAGATCGGCTGTAGTTTTCATGGAATCCCTGCTTATCCCCCTGCTAATTCTGGCGCTCGTCGGTGCCGGTGTCCTGCTCGGCGCCCGCGCCCTCGGCCGCCGCGACACGCAGCCGCGGCGGGAAGCCGCCCCCCAGACGGGGCGCGATCCGGTCGAACTCGCCCGCGCCGCCGCGGCCAAACTCACCCAGGAGCAACACCGCCGGCTTTACGCCCTGATCGCCCAGGGGCAGGCCATGGCCGCCATCAAGTTGTACTTCGAGGCCACTGGAGACGGACTGCGGGCCTCACGGGATGCCGTGGGGGCCCTGGCTGCCCACCCGCAGCCCTTCCGGCCCGAGGCACCCGAACAGGGTCCCGGGGAGGACGACGACGATGCCCCGCAGCGTTTTGCCTACCGCTACCGGGCGATCGCCAGTAAGGGCGATGTCACCCGCGAGGTGAGCAGCAACATGCTCAACGACGAGATCTACGGCAGGATCCGCACCCTGGCCAGAAGCGGCCAAACCGAGGCGGCGGCGGAGGCCCTCACCCGCCACTCGGATATCTCCATCAAGCAGGCGCGCGAGTTCATCGCCCTCCTCGAGGACTGACCCGGCCCTTGGGGAATTAGAAGTCGAACAGCTCCCCGAGCCAGCCTTCCTTCTTCTTGGGACGGCGGCGGTCGTCATAACGCGGCTGGTCATAGCGCGGCCGGTCACGCCGTTCGTCATAGCGGCGGTCATCCGGACGCCGCTCGTCGCGGCGCGGGTCCACGTTGTAGAGCGGCGGCGGGATGTGCCCGGGCGTCACCGTCGGCAGGGGCGGCGGCGGCGCCGAGACTCCCGGGCCCATGGTCTCCGCCACGCGGTCCAGGATCTTGTCCAGCTCGCCCCGGTCCAGCCATACGCCGCGACACTGGGGGCAGTAGTCGATCTCGACACCGCTGCGTTCGCTCATGATCAGGTCAATTGAATCCACAGGACATTTCATGTCCCGCACAACGACCCGGCGCCAACAATAGTTCGAATGTTACGCAGGCGCGTGAAACCGGGTGTTGGTTCCAGGACTCCGATTGTCGCCGTCCCAGCTTCGACCCCTGTCGGTCCGCGCACGTCATCCCAGCGGCTCCCCGGGATGCGGAGGAGACTTTCCTGCCCTGCCGTCCGCCGCTGCTTCATGGGGCCGCGTGCCGTGCGGCGCCGTCGTCAAGTGCCGGTCCGGCCCGTCTGCGCCCTGCCACCGGCCGGGAATTGAAATCCTCGGCTGGAGCGGTCCCCAGGACCCGACGTACCCGCCTCACCACCTCGTACGAGGCAAATCTGGCGAGAGCTGCCGCCTCCGGACCGGCGGAGACGTCCACGCCCGCTTCGGTGGCCTGTGAGTAGAAGTCCTCGAGCACAAGGGCCCCGTGCGTCAGCGAGAAACGTTCCTGAACCGTCGATAGCCCGAAACCACCAAGCGTCTTCCGGCGGGACTCGTCCGGCAGCAGGCCGCGCAGCAGCTGCGCCAGCCGCTCTGCCCCGCCCTGCGTTCCGGGTCCAACCCCGTACCATCCCTGTTCGAGGAAAAGGGGAAGGCTGTGCGGAGTTAGAAGTTCCCAGAACCCTTGTTCGCCTTGAACGATAAGTGGTTTTGCAAAGGCCAGCGCCCGCAGGGCCGACCCGCCCATTCCGAGGGCAACATCGGCCGCAGCATAGGCCCCGCGAGGATCCTCGAGCTCGCCGGTAAGCACAATGGCCTGCCGACCGCTTGCGGCGTTGACCCTTTGGGCATGGCTTTCGACGATCCCCCGCGCTGCGCCGTCACCGGCGATGACAAGTTGTACGCGGAGTTCCGGGGACAGCAGTCCCACGCATTTGATGGCGGCCAGGATGCCCTCGAGTTTCAGCTCTTTTGCCAGGCGTGACACGAGAACCACCGTGTAGGCTGCTGGTTCGAGGCGCCACGAAGCCCGGAAATCCTGCTTCTGGTCGTCCATCAAGGGATTGTTTGCATCAAGGTCCACCGGCGGCTCGAGCAACGCAGCCTTGGTCCGGCCAAACTCCAGTTCCGCCTCCAATATCTCCTGGGTGCCCACGAGAGTTGGCATTGACTTGGGAATGAACGGTGCCACCGCCATTGACATCACCGTTGCCACGGCGGCAGTGCCTGGAGACCGTCGGGATGCGATGAGGCCTTCCAGCGCCGGAGGCCATTCGTAGCCGTGGATGAGGTCGATCTTCCGCTCCCGGGCCAGTCGGACCAGTGCCTTCACCACTGCCGGGGACGGCCTGCGGTGCGGTTGCGGAGACGGAATGAACTCCAGCCCCAATTCCTCGATGCGCCGGTTTAGCGGCCCAGGCTGCCCGAAGACGATAACCTCGTGACCCAACCGCTGCACGGCTGCCGCGAGTTCGATGGCGTTGAGTTGGCTGCCGCCGATCCCCAAGTCATGCGGGTAGACAAGGATTCTCATGCTGCCGCCTCCACCGCGGAGGCCGCGCCGATGGACCGGAGCTCCCGGATGCTGTCCCGCTGCAGGTACAACAACCAGGCTGTCACCAGAGCCGCAATCGTCCCGGCGGCGAAAAGCGCAAGCAAGTGATCGGCCACCGTGATTGCCAGGATGCGCGCTGCCACACCCGTCGCAATTCCCGCTGCGAGGGGTAACCGGATTTTTGCCAGTATGCCGCTGAGTGGCAGTCCATGCTGCCGGAGTTTCCATACGTACAGAGGGAGGACCACGCATCCCGTCACGGCCGCCTGCGCCGCCGCGAGCCCACCAAGACCTCCCCAGGATGCACCCGCCACCAGTGCGGGAACCAACACCAGCAGACTTCCGGCCTGCACCGTGAAGACCGTCCCGGACCGGCCCAGGACAACGAGGTAGTCAAAGGCAAGATCGCAAAATACCTTGCAGGTCGCAACGATGACCAGCCAGGAAATGGCGGTCGCTGCTGCCACCCAGGCCTCACCATAGACGAATTCCACCAGTGGCACCGCGATCCCCGCCAAGGCGAGGATGATCGGGAGTGCTGCTGCTGCTAAAACCGCCACAATGGCCTTCATGGCGGAATTCATGCGGGGCCGGTCCCCCTGCAGCGCGGAGAAGGCGGCGGGCGCAACCCTGCGGAGCGGTTGGGCCAAGATGCTCACGGGCCAGTTCGAGAGGTTGAAGGCCAGCACGTAGAACGCCAGAACCGTTGACCCCAGGACCGCCCCGGCCGTGACTTGATCCGCGTAGGCGACCGCGAAGAAGATGATGCTGGTCCCCGCCAGCGGCAGCCCGAAGCGTAACAGGGGGCCCAGATGCGAGCGGTCCAGTCCAAAGCGGTACGGCAACGGCGAGGCAGCCAGGAACATCACTCCGGAGACCAGACTGCCCGCCAGCCGGCCGATCGCCAGCGCCATGGCACCCATGCCCGCGAGGGCAAGGACGACGGACAGGATGGCGCCGATCCAGACATTGGCCTGGTCGATTCCAAGGCGTTCCTTCTCCCGGAAGTCGCGCTGCAGCAGGGCCGCCGACGAGGCGACAACCCCGTTGATGAAGACGCTCAGAATCAGCATTCGCACCACATCAGTGGCGCCCGGATCTCCCATGGCTGCGGTGAAGACCGGGGCTGCGACGATGGCGGCAGTGCAAAACAATGTGCTGCCGAGGACGGATATCGTGTTTACCGTCGGCACGATCGTCGCCGGGTCTTCGGGCCAACGGACAATGGCGAGGGAGACGCCGAGTTCGTTGAAGCTCAGTACGGCCATGAGGGCAACCATGGCGACGGCGAAAGTGCCGAAGGACTCGGGACCCAACACACGGGCCAGGACTATTCCGATACCGAGCGTCCCGAGCCGTGAGACGACCGTATTGAGCAGGCCCCAGGCGAAGGCATTCGAGGCGCCGTCTGTCCGACGCATCCGGGGGGCTGGCATCACTGCCGTCCCGCTGCAGGCGCTAATTTTCGGCCAAACGAAATCAAAGGTGCCTCATTTCATCCCAGGTGACCATTCAGCCAGGCTTTGCACGTTTGAGACGGGAAAACAGCGGGTCCCGAACGGGCAAATTCATTCCCCACGCCGACACTTATTGCAAGACTCATGCCTACAGCAGGACAAATGCCTACAGCGAAGTTACGGCCCAACTGCGCCCCGGCTTGGAGCGAAACCCTGACTACGTGGCTGTGCTTTTGCAAATATAGGCCGGGGTTTTGCCGGGGGCCTAGGCCGCGTGGATAGTCGAGTAGGCCGTCGACTGAAGTCGAGTAGTTTGCGTGTCCAGTACTCGGATTTCGCCCCGGAAAGCCACCAGGAAACGGCATCCTGCGGGTTAGGGAGGGGCTGTCCGGCCCTCGCGTCTAGAACGCCAGGCTGATAATGAGGCTGATCGTCGCGGCCAGACCAACGGTGCCAAAAGCCGCAGAAGCACTGAGTCGCAGCCGGTTCAGCGCTGGCCCGAAATGCCAGCCAGCAACTGCTCGAAAGGCAGCGACTCCGGGGTGGCCTGCCGCTGGCGCGGCTGCGCACCCTGCAGCAGCGCGGCAAATTCCCCAGCGGCCCGGTCGATCCGCGTCGAGAGGGGCGAGCCGCCGTCGTCGTTATTGCCCCAGTCCTGCGGGCCAGCAAAGACGGCAGTGCTGGCGATCCGGGTGCGGAGGTAGCTGAACAGCGGGCGCATGGCGAAGTCCAGGACCATCTGGTGCCGGTCGGTTCCAGCGGTGGCGCCGAGCAGGACTGCCTTGCCCTCGAGCGATTTGGGGTCAAGGACGTCGATGAAGGACTTGAAGAGGCCGCTGTAGGAGGCGCTGAAGACCGGGCTGACAGCGATAATGCCGTCCGAGGCCTCGACACCGGCGATCACCTCGGCCAGCTTCGGCGCGGCGTAGCCGGTCACAAAGTTGTTCGCGATATCCACGGCGAGGTCGCGTAGTTCCAGCACCTGGATATCGACGGCGTAGCCGGCCGCGGCCAGGTGGTGCTCCGCGGAGGCGGCCAGCTGGTCCGCCAGCAGGCGGCTCGACGACGGGACGCCGAGTCCGGCGGAGAGAACGGTGATGCGGCGGGATTCCACGGGGATGCTCCTCAGGTTGTGCCAGGCCACAAACGCTAGTACATGCGTTTGCATCTAACTAGTGAAGCGCGGGCCCGTGCGGTTTATTCCCGGCCCCGGTTGCGCTGTCACCTTTGGGCCCCAAATGGACGGAATAGCCACCAGACCTGACAGGGCAACGAGACCGGCCGCTCAGAGCAGGACAAACCCCTCGATGCAGCTCACCGAGCTCCCGCCAACCCAGATGTCGTCCCCAGCCGCCTCGATGTGCACGCGGCCGGCACGTCCCAGCGCCCTTCCCTGCGCCGCCACGTAGGATTCCGGGGCCCGGCCGCTGCGGATCAGCCATTGGGCCGCGCCGGCGTTGAAGCTGCCGGTGACGGGGTCCTCCGCCGCGGCGTCGCCCGGGATGAAGGTGCGCACCTCATAGCCGACCTCCGATCCGGCGGGGTGGGGCCCGATCACGCCGACCTTGAGTCCCGCCATGGCCGCGTAGTCAGGCCTGATGGCGAGCACCTGCTCTGCCGATTCCAGCAGCACGCCGATCCAGTCCGGGCCGTTGACCAGCCAGGACGCGTCCAGCAACGCCTCCCGCGGCATTCTGAGGCCCGCGGCGATGCGCGCGAGGTCCTCCTCCGCCACCGGGCCCGAGCGGGTCAGCGGCGGTGCCGCGAACGCCAGCCGCCCGCCGTCGCGCTTTACCCGCACGAGTCCGGCCCCGCACTCCTGGACCAGCATCCGGTCCTGCCGGGGGATGCCGCCGGCTTCCAGCCAGGCGTGCGCCGAGCCGAGGGTGGGGTGGCCGGCAAAGGGGAACTCTTCGCTGCCGGTGAAGATCCTGACACGGTAGTCCGCCCCGGGGTCGGTGGGCGGCAGCAGGAACGCGGTTTCAGCGAGGTTGGTCCAGTTGGCGAACTGCTGCATCCCCTCCGCCGTGAGGTCCCCGGCGTCGAGAACAACGGCCAGCGGGTTGCCCCGGTACGGCTCGGCCGAGAAGACGTCCACCTGGGCGAAGGGGCGGAGGCGGGGTGCGGGTGCGGTATGTGAGGTCACTGCCGCAGGCTATCACCGGCGCCGGTGCGGCTGACATGGCTGCCGCGGTCTGCGAGACTTCCGGCATGGCTGTGAACAAAACCGAAAACAAGACCGCAAACAAGACCACCGCGACCGGTGCGTCGGTCGAGGAGTTCCTCGCCGCCGTCGAGCATCCCGTCCGGCACCGGGACGGGCTCCGGCTTATGGAACTGATGGCGGCGGCCACCGGGCAGCCGGCAGAGATGTGGGGGCCGACGATTGTGGGCTTCGGCCGGTATCACTACAAGTACGCGACCGGCCGGGAGGGAGACGCGCCTGCCGTCGGCTTCTCCCCACGGAAAGCCAGCCTGTCCCTCTACGGGCTGAGCTACGGGCCGGAGTCGGCAGGGCTGCTGGCGCGGCTGGGAAAGCACAAGACCGGAGCGGGGTGCGTCTATGTCAACAAGCTCGACGACGTCGACGAGGCGGTGCTCACCGAGCTGATCCGGAACGGCTACCGGCACGTGACAACGGTCCTGCACCACGCCTAGGCAGCTGGCAAAACCCTACCAACGCCGGTCACTTCGAGCCGGCGGCACGTCCCGCGGTGGGCCGTGGGGGATCCCGCGGTGGGGTTAAAGCAGAAGGCCCCCGCGTCCGGTTCCTCAGAGAAATCCGAAGGCGGGGGCCTTCCAGCAGTACAGGACTGCGCAGCCGGTGAGGGCTACTTGCCTGCGACTACGTCGAGTTCGATCACAGCGGCAACGTCGGCGTGGAGGCGGACGTTGGCCTGGTAGGAACCAACCGACTTGATGTGCGTCGGCAGTTCAACCTTGCGCTTGTCGATGCGGCCAAGGCCAGCGGCCTCAACTGCGTCGGCCACGTCGCCCTGCTTGACGGTGCCGAACAGGCGTCCGGTCTCGCCAGCCTTGACAACGAGCTTGACCGGCTTGGCGGAGAGTGCAGCGGCCTGCTTCTGAGCGTCTTCCAGGGAAGCGTGCTCGCGGGCGGCGCGGGCAGTCTTGATGGACTCAACCTGCTTCTCGCCACCCTTGGACCAGGTCAGAGCGAAGTTGCGGGGCAGCAGGTAGTTACGTGCGTAACCGTCCTTGACCTCGACAACATCGCCCGCAGCACCGAGACCGGTTACTTCGTGGGTCAGAATGAGCTTTGCCATGTTAGTTAATCCCTTCCTTAGCCGCGGCCAGCGCCGGAGTAAGGCAGCAGAGCAACTTCGCGGGCGTTCTTGATTGCCTGGGCGATCTTGCGCTGTTCCTGCACCGTGACGCCAGTGACGCGACGGGCGCGGATCTTTCCGCGGTCGGAGATGAACTTGCGCAGCAATGCTACGTCCTTGTAGTCGATGACAGTGATGTCAGCGGCCTTCAAGGGGTTGGACTTTGGTTTGGGCTTACGGAGTTCAGCCTTAGCCATCGTGGAGCTCCTATTCGATGGAGCCCGTGGATATTGATCCACGGGATGGTGGTGATCCGACGCCGGTCAGCGCCCGTCCGCCTTGCGGCGTTCCGGCGGGTTCCGTCGTCGAACCTTAGATGTTGTTTAGAAGGGAGGTTCGGAATCCGGGCCGTTGCCCCAGCCGCCGCCTGCATTGCTGACACCGGGCGTGGCCCAGGGGTCATCCTGCTGTGCGGGCTGGTTGCCGCCCCAGGTTCCGCCCGAGTTGCCGCCCTGGTTTCCACCAGAGCCGCCACCGAAGCCGCCGCCGCTGTTGCCGCCGCCGCCACTGCCGAACCCGCCCTGGGCGCCGTTTCCGGCACCCCCACCGCCGGAGCGCTGGGTGCGGTTGACCTTGGCGTTGGCGTAGCGCAGGCTGGGGCCGATTTCATCGACCTCAAGCTCGATAACGGTGCGCTTCTCGCCTTCTTTGGTTTCGTAGGAACGGCTCTTCAGCCGGCCGTTAACGATCACACGCATGCCCTTGGTCAGGGATTCGGCAACGTTTTCGGCTGCTTCGCGCCATACCGATGCGCGGAGGAACAGGGTTTCCCCGTCCTTCCACTCATTGGACTGGCGGTCGAAGGTGCGGGGAGTAGAAGCGATGGTGAAATTCGCTACTGCCGAACCTGACGGTGTGAACCTCAGTTCGGGGTCACTGGTGAGATTACCGATGACCGTAATAGTGGTTTCGCCTGCCATCTACTGCCTCCTTGTGCGTTCCTGCGGGGTGAAGAGTGAAAACCGGGAGCTGAAATTACTCAGCAACGACCTTCTGTACTTCGGGGCGGGTGATCTTGGTGCGCATGATGGTCTCATTGAGGCTCAGCTGGCGATCAAGTTCCTTGGCGGTAGCCGGCTCAGCGGTGAAGTTCACCACGGCGTAGATACCTTCAGACTTCTTCTGGATTTCGTAAGCCAGGCGACGACGGCCCCAGATGTCAACCTTCTCGATGGTTCCACCATCGGTCGTGATGACGTTCAGGAACTTCTGAAGCGTTGGCTCAACGGTACGCTCTTCGACCTCGGGGTCGATGATTACCATCAATTCGTAAGGACGCATATGTGAACCCACCTCCTTTGGGCTAAGCGGTTACGGCATTTCCGTAACAGGAGGTTCATTTGCGGTGCCATGTGTCCGCATCACCCCCAGGAACGGGGGCAGGGCGCAGCACAGACTTCAATAGCTTAGTGCATCGGGGCAGGATTCCGCGATTCCAGGCCTGCCCAGCGTATGCACGGCCGGCAGGGTCCGGGAAGCGCCGCCGCCCTCCATGTGGGCAACCCTGTGCCAAGATCGGGGAATGAACAACGGTTCCCCGGCCCGCGGCGACTCCCGGCCGGTCCGGCGCAGCCGATTGCGCCTGGCGGTCATGCTTCTCGCCGGGGTGCTCGCGGCCACGGCAACCGCCGTGGGCGGGTACTGGGTCGCGGCCCCGGCTGTCGGCTGGGGGACCGCTTCGCTGACCTACGTCGTCTGGGTCTGGCTGGCTGTCGGCCGCTTCAGCCCGGCCGAGACCCGGGCGCATGCCACCGCGGAGGATCCGTCCCGCAGCATCACCGACCTGCTGATCCTGGCGGCCAACGTCGCCAGCCTCGGTGCGGTGGCCGCCGTCGTCGTCGATTCCCATGCCGGCGGCGGCGGGTCCCGCTTCGGCGGCGGGCTCCTGGCGCTGGCGTCGGTGGCCCTGTCCTGGATGCTGGTGCAGACCCTGTTCACGCTCCGGTACGCCGAGCTGTACTACGGCACGGGCGGGAAGGCCGGGGCGGCGGTGGGCGGTATCGACTTCAACCAGGAACGCCCGCCGCAGTACACCGACTTCGCCTATCTCGCGACGAGCCTCGGCATGACCTACCAGGTCTCGGACACGGCCCTGCAGAGCCACGGAATCCGGGCCGAAGCGCTCAAGCACAGTCTGCTGTCGTACCTCTTTGGCACCGTCATTCTGGCCACGACGATCAGCCTCGTTATCAGCCTGGCGTTCTGAACGCGAGGGCCGGACAGCCCCTCCCTAACCCGCCGAATTCCGGTTTCTGGCGGCATTCCGGGACGAAAAACGAGTACTGGACACGGAAACTACTCGACTTCAGCCGATGGCCTACTCGACTATCCACGTGGCCTAGGCCCCCGGCAAACCCCCGGCCTATATTTGCAAAAGCACAGCCACGTGGTCAGGGTTTCGCTCCAACCGCGAGCGACCCGGGCCGTCGTCTTTCAGATGAGGCGCGGGCGTGCGGCATTGAATACGTCAGTCAGGGTCTGTGTTTTCTCACTGAAAACCACTCCCGCTGAAGAGTCTCTTTGGGATGGAATGGGGACACCCATGGTTTTGTTCGGCCGCAACAAGGAACTTGCGCGCATTCATGCTCTGATCCGGAGCCGCAGCGAAGGTGCGCTGACGGTTACGGGAGGTCGCGGGAGCGGCAAATCATCATTGCTCGCGGAGATACCGAACCTGCACGATCACCGGACAGTTTTGCTCCGGGCAAATTCGTCGGAATCCAAGTGGCGTTTTTCTGGCATCACCGCCCTGCTCCATGGCATCGATGACCCCGCCCTCGCACCACTGGTCGACTACATGGCATCCTCACCGCGCGGAGACCTTGACTCTGCGGAACTGTCAACCATGCTGCTTGGCGCGCTCCGACAATGGTCTGCAGACCGGACGGTTGTAGTTATTGACGACGCTGATGAACTTGATCCTGCCAGCCAGACTGTTCTGGGCTTCCTGTCCCGTCGCCTCGCAGGCACAGGCCTCGTCCTGATTGCGGGCATGCGGGATGAGGCGCCGGGAAGCCCTTTTGCGCGACTTTCCAGCCTTCGGCTGGAAAATCTGAACGTTGGCGACACTGTAAAAATGCTCGACTCCTTGACGCAGGGCCACGGAAGCAAAGCAACGATGCATGCTGTTGCAGCGGCTACCCACGGCAATCCGCTGGCATCGATTGAACTCTGCAACCAGCTGACGGAACGGCAACTACAGGGGCAGTGCACCCTCCCCGTCCCCCTGCACTGGAACGGAAGCTTCGAACCTGACCTTGCGGCATCGGTTTCGGCGCTTTCACCACACGCACGGCGGGCAATCAACCTCCTCTCCCTTTCGTGCAGAACTAGCACAAGTCTTCTGAAGGAAATACCGGGGGACGTCTGGGCAGGGGTGGATGAAGTTGTGTCAGTCGGGATGGCCGTCCGTTCCGGGTCGCACGTCAGAATCCAGAATCAAATGCTTCGTGCGCACGTTTTTTCAGCCATGCCACCGACGGAAAGAACCGCGCATCACCACGCGTTGGCTGCTGCTGCCGAAACTGTGGATCGTCAGGCGTGGCCGTGGCACTTGAGTTACACCGCGGCCGCGCGGCGCGACACCTCCTTCAGGCTGCTCCGCCAGGCCATTGAACTTGTGCGGGCGGAGGAAACCCCGTCTGCGGTCGAATACATTGAGCGGGCCCTCGCCATTAACCCGTGGGAGGCGGAGACGGCTGCCCGGCTCGGCACGGTCGCGGAGGTGCTGTTCAGCAGGGGTGAATTCGTTCACGCGAAACGCTATCTGGATTGGGCACTACGAATCACCAAGGACCGGTCCCTAACCCTTCGCCTTACAGGGCTCGATGTTCAATTGGAGCTTCTGCAGGGCAATGCGGTGAGGCCGAGCTTGATGGCCCGGTTAGTCGAGGAATTCGGGCATCACGATCCTGGACTATCAGCCTTTTTTCTGTCCATCTGCGCTCTCCACCTGGCCGACCGCTGGCAAGTTGGAGACGTTGAGCAATTGCTGGAGTCGGCGGAGCCGTTCCTTTCCGGGGCCCCCGGCGGGGCCTTGGCCGTAAACCAGCGCGCAAGACTCCTGGCCAACGCCGTCAAGGGGGTCGTTGGGCGAATCTCTCAAGCGGCCGACGGCGGCAACAGTTCCCCAGCGTCGCTGCTGCTCCGCGGGCGTGCCATGACGTATGCCGAGGATTACGAGGGGGCCCGCGACCACTTTGCTCTCGTCCATAATCTGAGTGCCGTCAGCGACACGAACTGGAGTGAGACCGCCCGCTACTTCGCGGCCGACAACGAAATCCGTGCCGGAAACTTTCGTTCCGCCTTTGCACTCATAGCCGAAATTGCCGGTTCCGCGACCAGCCGGCAGTATCACCGTGGGATGCGCGAATACTTGCTCCTCTGGCGGGCCCACTCAACCGGGAACGTCCAAGAGGCTCAGGCTTGCCTTTCAGAGGCCCGGAAGTTCGTCGGTGTGGGCGCGCCGCCGCAGGTTGCAGCGCAACTGCTCGCCTGCGAGGGGCATTTTGCGCTGATGCGGGGCGACCTGGAGGAGGCCTGCACACTGCTTTCCAGGGCCGCCGAGTTCGGAATGGACTTCGGCAACCCCGCCCTGCTGCGCTGTGAGTCGGATCTGGTCGAGGTCCTGGCTAGGTTGGGTCGCCGACGCGAGGCCGTCCGCGCCCTCGCCAGGATGGAGCAACGGTCAGCCGGGCTGACATCCCGATGGCTGCTGATGGCGGTTTCCCGTTCCCGGGCGCTGGTAGCGGGTGGCGATCATTCCTTGGAACTCTTCCACCAGGCCCTTGATTTGTGGCAGAAAGGTGATTCCTTGTTCGAACGGGCCCGGACATTGCTTTGCTTCGCGGACCGGCTGGAGACCTCCGGCCGGTCCAAAGAGGCCAGGAACTCCAGGCTGCGAGCAAGGGCGCTGTTCGAAGAGGCCGGCGCCGAGTCGTGGACACAGCAAGCAGACGCACTACTCCTCGGCGACGGCGCGGCGGATGTTTCGGAGATCCAGAGCCCGGCCCTGCTGCTGCTCTCGAACCAGGAGCGCGAACTCGTGCAACTCGTGGCCCGTGGCTGGCGCAACAAGGAAATTGCGGCGTCACTGTTCGTATCGGTGAGGACCGTCGAAGTGCGCCTGACTGCCATATATAGGAAGCTGGGCGTCCAGTCGCGTTCCCAGATGACCTGCCTTCTATCCACCGGTGCATCCGCGGCATCTGGGGTGCTGGACCGCGCGGCCACCCCCCTGGCGGTGAGCTGCTGATTCCGTGGCGGACATTCCGCGCGGTCATCAGGCCCACCGGCGCCTACTAACCACTCTCCAGGCCTTCTAATCACACACCAGGAAAAGGAAGAATCATGAGAGCCTTCCCCCCTCCGTTCCACGGCGCCACCCACCGGCAGCCCACAAACAAATTGAAGATTGCGGTCGTCGGGGCCGGGTACTGGGGGCCCAACCTGGCCCGCAACCTGCAGGAAAGTCCGGACTGGGACCTGGTGGCCATCTGCGACCTGGACATCGAGCGGGCAGTCAGGCTGGCCGCCATGCTGGGCGACATCGCCGTCGTCGAATCCCTCGAGGAATTGCTGGATACGTTCGACCTGGACGCCGTTGCGATCGCGACGCCGGCCCGCACACATCACAGGACGGCAATGACGGCATTGCGCGCCGGTAAGCACGTTCTGGTGGAAAAACCGCTGGCCGACAGCCGGGCGCACGGCTTGGAAATGGTGGCGGAAGCCGAGACAAACGGCCTGGTGCTGATGGCTGACCACACCTACTGCTATACACCTGCCGTCCAGAAAATGCAGGAAATGGTGGAGGCAGGATTATTAGGTGAAATTCTCTTCGTGGATTCCACCAGGATCAATCTGGGCCTGGTTCAACCGGATGTTGACGTGTTCTGGGACCTGGCCCCCCACGATCTCGCGATCCTCGACTTTGTCCTACCCGGCGGTCTGAACCCAGCCGAGGTTTCAGCGTCCGGGGCGGACCCGCTGGGCACGGGCCGGGACTGCGTGGGTCACCTGAACTTCAGGCTTCCCAACGACGCTACAGCGCACTTGCATGTGAACTGGCTGAGTCCCACCAAAATTCGCCAGATGGTGATCGCTGGATCGCTGCGGACCCTGGTGTGGGACGACCTCAACCCGCAGCAACGACTCAGCGTCTATGACCGGCGAGTGAGCATGGACCGACAGGCTAGGTCGACCGGCGAGAGGACAGCGTGCGCCGTTTCGTACCGGCTGGGCGACACCTGGTCCCCGGCGTTGCCCGAACGGGAAGCCCTCGGCCAGGTGGTGGAGGAACTGGCCTCTTGCATCCATAACAGGCGCGAAGCCCGCACGGGGGGTGCATCCGGCCTGCGGGTCCTCTCCGTGCTGGAAGCGGTATCACGCAGTTCGAGTAACGATGGCCAGTCCTCCCCTGTGGGCGGCGACGGCCTTACGGGAACCGGAATCAGTAGCCTAGGGGTCCAACTGGAGCGTGCACGGTGAGCGATCTCCAGGGGGCCAACGTCCTGCTTACATACGGTGCGGAAACCATCGGTTCACCGTTCGTGGATGCATTTCCAGCAACGCCGGCGGAGCCGGCGCCATGACAGCGACTGGCGCCATCGTTTGGATAGCCGGAACCAGCTGGGATGGAGTCTCGGGGACGGACAAATGTCTGGTTTCGGAGATCGCACGCTCACGTCCCGTGCTGTGGGTGGACCCACCGGAGTCTCTTACGCTGACTTCGGCGAGGGATTCGGTATTCTCGTTCGTCTCCGGCCGCGTCAAGGCACGGGACCGTGCACTTTCCCAGGTAACCAAGAACTTATGGCGGCTCAAGGTTCCACCCATGAGGGGAGCCGCGCGGCCCGTACTCCGCGGAGTCAAGGCGGCCCTACTGAACCGAGCAACGAGTGCTGTTCTAACGGAGCTGAATTGGGCTCCAGCGGCAGTTGTCGTTGCCCACGCGTTCACCCCGTTCCCGCGGGGTCTGGGCGGGCGCCGAGTGTTTTTTGTTACGGACGACTGGCTGGAAGGATCTGAGCTGATCGGTGTCCCGCAGCCGGAACTGCGGCGCGTGCTTCAACTGAACCTAGCCCGGGCCGATGCGGTTGCAGCCGTTTCCGACTCACTGCTGGTGCGGCTGGTAGAACTGCTGCCGGACTCACCCGATTCATCGTCCGGAGGCCCTGTTTTTGAGGTACTACCCAACGGGTGCGCGCAAATTTCACCGGCGCCGCCTTTCCTGAAACGAGGGCCAACCGCTTGCCTGGTGGGCCAGCTAAACGAACGGTTGGACATCGGGGTGTTGGAGGCTTTGCAGGCCTCCGGAGTGCCCTTGGTCGTGATCGGACCACGGACCGACCGTGACCCGGTTTTCGGACGAAGATTGGATTCCCTTCTTGCGGCCGAGGGCGTCGACTGGCTGGGACGACTTGAAACTGACGAGGTGCAGCAACAACTTGGGCTTGCGGGGGTGGGAATAACCCCGTACGCGGATACCCCTTTTAACCGCGCCAGTTTCCCGCTCAAGACACTGGAGTATCTTTCCGCGGGACTGGCTGTGGTCTCCACCGAAACGCCGTCGGCTCACTGGCTGAATACGGACCTCATATCCCTTAGCCCCACCCCCGAAGATTTCGTCAGCAGTGTCATCAGTGCCTTGGCTTCGCGGGACAACAAGGATATGGACAAGCTCCGGCGGGACTTCGCGTCCCGTCATTCCTGGGCAGCACGTGCAACACAATTCCAGCAAATGCTAGCTCGGTAACCAGAAGGAGGAACCAAATCGTGACTAATCTGAACGCTGGCCACAGCGACGAAGTTGTCGGAGGAATGGGGGTCAACGAGTACATCCGCGTAGCCCGGATCTACTGGAAGTCCATTGCCGTGGTGACTATCATCGTCACCTTGCTGGCTACGTTGTGGGGTGTCCTTCAACCGCGCATCTACGCAGCCGAAGCCAGCGCGATTGTGCTCACGGTGGGATCGGAGAATGTTGACGTACTGCTCTCCGGCGACACCCTGGCAAAGTCAAAGATCAAGAACTACGAGTCCATAGCTGAATCCAGGCTCCTGGCCGACCGGGTCATTGAAACCGCGAACCTGGACACTTCAGCGGATGCGCTGCTCAAAACGATCACGGTGAGCGTCCCTTTGGAAACGGCTGAGATTCGTATCAGCGCAAAATCGCCGGATCCGGCGACGGCTCAGCGCGTGGCGGACGCCTGGATCACCGAACTGGCGAAGCAAGTCCAGCAGCTTGAGACGTCCGCGGCTGTGGGGGCCCCTAGAGCTGTCCCACTTCCCGCGGTGGGCCTGGTTGCGTTGGATATGGCCACCCTTCCCACCTCCCCCATTTCGCCGAACGTCGGTCTCGCGGCGCTTTTCGGAGTGGCCGGGGGACTGTTGCTGGCATATGCCGCCGCACTCTTTCGTCATCACCTGGATCGTCGCCTGCGGAGCGTGGCGGAGATCGAGCGCCTTTTCGACGTACCCGTGATTGGCAGGCTTCCCCTCGATGAAAGGCTCAGCAGCGCCGGCGCAGCCACCTTGCTTGATACGGAATGCCTCGAACTGCCGGTATCGGGCGGCCGGAACCATGCTTTCACAGAGGCCCTCCGCGCGCTGCGCACCAATATGAAATTCCTCGACGTCGACAATCCCCCTCGGGTCATCGTTGTCACAAGTTCGGTGACCTCTGAAGGCAAGTCAACAGTCGTCGGAAACTTGGCCCTTACCATGGCCGCTGCGGGGGATCCTGTGGTCGTCGTGGACGGAGATTTAAGGCGTCCCAGGCTTGCGGCGATTTTCAATGTGGTCCCCGGGGTCGGCGTCACGAACGTACTCAGTGGGCAGGCAACGTTGTCCGAAGTCCTTCAGGACTGGGGCGAACTTGCGAACCTGTCCGTTCTGGGCTCTGGCCCGACCCCGCCAAACCCAAGCGAACTGCTCGGCTCCGAGGCGATGAAACAAATGCTTAAGACGCTTTCGGCGCACGCTACCGTGCTCATTGATGCACCGCCGCTGCTCGCGGTGACCGATGCCGCGATCCTGTCGCAACTGGCTGATGGCGTGATCGTGGTTGCGAGGGCGGGCCGCACAACCCGGGACGAGCTGGCACAGGCGTACGCAAACCTGCGGAGAGTCAAAGCTTCGATTCTGGGCACGATTGTGAATTGCGTCCCAACAAAAGGCGTGGATGCCTACCCCTACTACGGAGCGTATATAGGTGAACCTGGCGACGTCAGTTCCACGGCGTCGGAGGAGTCGTCCCAGTCGGAACTCTCGAATGCCGTCACAAGAATCGTCGAGGATAAGGCCCATGCCCGGTCCGCACATCTCGTTGGGAAACCTGCGGACGGCGCCGGCCCCGATACAGGTCCCGCCGCGGATCACCTAGAGGCCTCCAGGCAGCACTAATTGAGTGTTTGGCACTGAACTGGCTTGAACATGCAAGGAGGATGAGATGGCCAAGACTGTCGCTGTTATTGGTACGCGCGGTTACCCAAGTTACTACGGAGGATTTGAGACTGCCGTCAGAAAGATCGCGCCATTTTTGGTCGCGGCGGGCTGGGATGTCAACGTCTATTGCCGGGCTGGTGCGACTAAAGACAACGATGAGTCACGGGACCACCGCATCCGCACGACAAATACCGTAGGACTGGAAAGCAAATCACTCAGCACTCTCTCGTTCGGTCTCTCCTCAGTGCTTCATTGTCTGTGGGAGAAGCCTGACGTGGCGCTTGTCATGAATGTCGCGAACGGTTTTTGGCTCCCGTTGCTTCAGCTCCGCGGAGTCCCGAGCGTCGTAAATGTCGACGGCATCGAATGGGAACGCGCCAAGTGGAATCGCTTTGCGAAATTTGTGTTCAAGTTGGGCGCACGCATGACGGCTCGGTTTGGCACTGTCCTGGTGGGCGACTCTGTTGAGATCCAGAGACGATGGAAAGAGGATTTCGGCAGGGACTGTGTCTTCATCCCGTATGGTGGGGACGTTTCCCGTCCCCTCGAGGTTGTTCCAGGACTGGAACACGATTCCTACGTCCTGATGGTTGCCCGATTCGTCCCCGAGAACACCGTCACGGAGTTCTTTGAGGCAGCGGACCTCCTGGCCGATGACTATCCAGTAGTCATTGTGGGATCCGGTGGATATGGGGGGGTCCTGGACGAGAAGGCCAGGGAGTTGAGTGAGCGCCATACGAACGTCACCTGGCTCGGACACCTCAGTGACGACAATAAATTGCACTCCCTCTGGCAACACGCCGGAGCCTACTTCCACGGTCACAGTGTAGGTGGAACAAATCCTGCACTGGTCCAGGCAATGGCGTGTGGGGCTCCCGTCGTGGCACGCCTCACGCCGTACAACGCCGAAGTACTCAACAGCCAGGAACACTTGGTCGCTCCGGATTCAGCTGCGATTGAGCGCGGACTCCGCCGCATGTTGACCGATGCGGACCTGCGGGCAAAAGCGCGGACAGCAAACAAGGCACGCGCGGTCTCCCATTACGGCTGGGACGGCGTATGCGGCAATTACGAACTGGCCCTCGAAGCGGCCATTGATTTGGCTGGCAAAACGACGGCTCAGGTCCCCAGCGGGCATCCCTCATGACTTTTTCGAATCTTCGGTAATCGTCTGGACGATGTGACCGGAGGGGCGCCGGTGTGGTCGCTGGTTCCCCTGTAGTTCGGGACGGAACCGGACCGACGGCCTGGTGCGGTTTGCCCGGGGTGTGGTCCGTCAGGGCGCCCCTGTTCCTTGGTCCCGGCGGCGACGGTCTCCGCCGGAGGGACGGAGCGGTTGTGGGCCGCCGGGGCCATCTCGCGCCAGACGTCCGGATGCAGGGAGGCGGTGCGCGCCAGCCCGGACATCGTTCCTGCGGGAACGCAACCGGCGTATATGGTCTGACCAGGCTGTCGCCCGCGACATCGTGGGCCCCCGAACATTCGGGCCGGGGAGGGGGCCGGTCAATCCGGCCCGTGGCCCACGCCAAAGATCTGCCCAGCTCCAAATCAGCCCAGGGCTGCTTCCGTCCGTCTGCTTGAGAGCATCCGCGACAAGTTAGGATTCGGGTGGGGGCCAGCCTGCAGTTTGACCGCCAATGGCACGGTGTTCCATTCTGTGCCGCGGCCGTTTCTTCAGTCGGTCCAGGGGTCGCAATATCGCTGCCCCGGAACCGCGTAGAAAGCTTGAAACTTGGCCGGTGCCAGTTGTCGTGGCACGGATGAGAACCGAAGTGGCCGTGAATCCTCCGACGGGATGGGGATCGGGAGTTAGTGCCGGCAGGGCAGGTGCCTCCGGCAACTGGCTGCGTCCCGGTGGCCGGACAGCGACGATCGCCAACCCCACCAGGAACCAGGTGACGGGAAAGAAAAAAGCATTGGAGAACAGGCTGCAGACGAGGGTGAAAAGTAGGAGCTGCCCAGGGATGGTCTGTACGCGTGCCAACGCAAGACCCATGAGATACACAACCAGGGGAACGGCGAACCAGGCGCCGTCGACCCACATTCCCAGTACCCAGTTGCTGGCGACATTGTTCTCAGATGCACCTTCGGTGTTGAGCTGGCCCCAGACCCCGACTCTTCCTGCGGCGCTGAGTCCATGCCCGTAGACGGGGACCGACTCGGCCAAAGCGAACAGGGAGTCGTTTTGCCTGATGCGTGCCTGCCCGGAAATATCGTCCGCTTGGACGGTCCCCAGCAGAGTGGAAACCCTGACAGAAAGGTCTTCCTGCAGCTGAGGAACGGCCGACAGCACGATGAACGTCGCCAGCGAAGCCACCACCACGGCAGGGACACGTCCACGACGCCCGCCCTCGCTGCCGCTCAGGGGCAAGTTCTCCCGCTTGAATATGGCTGCCGCGATCCAGGCGGCACAGATGGACACCAGGAGCGCCACCCATGATGCCCGCGCCATGGCCAGGACGAACACGGAGAGGTTTATGACAACGAAGCTGACTTTCAGCGGCCGCGACATGGCTAGGCGCCAGGCCAGGAGCACCCCGATTCCAGAAAACATGCCCAGCCAGTCTGGCTCCGGATAGATACCGGTCGGACGCCCGACTGTACTGACGTCCAGATGCCAGAGATCCATCGGGATGATTCGGAACACCTGTAGCAAACCCACAGCGCTTCCGATCGTCGAGATGACTAACAGGCCCCACAGCATGGCCTTGGCATCCCGGCGGCTGGCCCTCAACGCCACTATTGCAGCTGACCCGGCGAGCCCAAGGAGCTGAAGACCAAGCGTCGGACTGTTGACGAGTTCGCCGAGAAACGTGGTTGACGCGAGCAGGAGCGCTGCGACTGCCAGCACTGCAACATGCTTCGGAGCGCTCTTGTTCGTAGTTTCCTGGGGAAGGCAGGCCCAGAGGACAACCAGGATTGTGAAGGCGTGGATTCTGAAAATCTGGAATCCCACAAGTCCCGCAGAAACCCCTAGCAGGAAGGACAATATGTTCCGGCGATTGGGATGGGTAAGGACCGCGACGAGACCGAGCACGGCTGCGGAAATCCCCAATCCCACGCTGAGAGTGTCCACCCGCTTCAGCCTTTCTCCGAGGTTCCTGACAGGGTGAAAACGGGGACGCCTCGGCGTCACCGGTATTCTCCCCTGCACTCCAAGCAGGTACGGGGAAGCTCACTCCCCTATAGGCCCCGAACCAAGGGCCCCATAACTGCAGAGCATCCGATGCTTTCAACCGTAGGCGCGGCCCAGCGTCGCCAGTACCGAGGGGGCGTGACTATGTGGGTATCCGCACCAGTTTTGTGGTGCCCGCCAGTATGCCGGGCTCCGCGCTAGGCTGCGGTCCGGAAGAACAGCTCTGTGACTTTGGCCAGCCGGTGCGGGTCGTCGACGCCGCAGAGCTCGCGTGCGGAGTGCATCGACAGCAGGGGCACGCCGACGTCGACCGTCCGGATGCCGAGGCGGGTGGCGGTGAGCGGACCGATCGTGGAGCCGCAGGGCATCACGTTGTTGGAGACGAACTCCTGGTACGGGATGCCGGCGTCGGCGCACAGCCGCGCCCAGAGGGCGGCGCCGGCGGCGTCCGTGGCGTAGCGCTGGTTGGCGTTGATCTTCAGCAGCGGGCCGCCGTTCAGGGCCGGCCGGTTCGCCGGATCGTGCCGTTCGGCGTAGTTGGGGTGGACGGCGTGGCCGGCGTCGGCGGAGACACAGAACGACGCCGCGAAGGCCTGCCGCCGCTGGCTCTCCGAGGCGCCCAGGCCGTCGGAAATGCGCACCAGCACGTCCTCGAGGACGGGCCCGCTCGCGCCGGAACGGGAGGCCGAACCGATCTCCTCGTGATCAAACGCGGCCAGCACGGCAATCGGAGTCCCGGCCGGAAGCGGCGCGGCGGCGTGCGCGATCAGTGCGGTGAGCCCGGCGTGGGTAGCCGACAGGTTGTCCAGCCGGCCGGACGCGAAGAACTCGCCCTTCGCGCCGAACACGGCGGGAGGCTGGGTGTCGGCGATGACGACGTCGTAGCCGCCGATCAGGGCAGCGTCCACATCCGCGCCGGCAACCCGGTCCGCCAGCAGGCCCAGCAGGTCTTCAACCGCCGGATCGCCGAGGCCGTAGACCGGGTTCATGTGCTGCTGCTTGTCCAGGGTCAGCCCCTCGTTCACGGCGCGATCCAGGTGGATAGCCAGCTGCGGGAACCGCAGAAGCGGTCCGGTCGCAGTGAGGTGCTGGGTCCCGTCCCGCATCACCAGGCGCCCTGCGAGTTGCAGTTCGCGGTCCAGCCAGGAGTTGAGGAGCGGACCGCCATAGACCTCGACGCCGGCCTGCAGCCAGCCGAACTTGCCCGTGGTGGGCCTGGGCTTGAGCTTGAATGACGGCGAGTCGGTGTGGGCGCCCAGGATGTTGAAGCCGGTGGTGGGACCGGCCGTTTCCGGTGTCACCCAGGCGATGATCGCCCCGTCGCGGACCATGTAGAACTTCCCCGTCCCGGCGGTCCCGTGCCAGGGTTGCAGCTCGTCGAGGGCAGTGAATCCTGCCTCGTCCAACCGTCGGGCGGCCTCGTGGACGGCATGAAAGCTCGACGGCGACGCGGTGACGTACGCGCCGAGGTCCTGGATGTGGGCTGCGGCGTTGGACTCTGAAGGCATGGCTCCGAGTCTAGCGCCGTGCCGTCGGCCGGAGGGCTCCTACACGGTGACGTTGAGTCCGGCCGTGTACCCGCCGGACACCGACCCGGACATCGTGGCGAGCTGGTAGATGCCGCCGTCGTCACCGAACACGTTGTCCGACATCAGCGTGGTCCGGGGGAAGTTCCGGGCGCTGGATTCGTAGCCGGCCGAGGCGTAGACCTCCTTGCAGGCGGCGTCGGTCAGAGCGATCTGGGACACCGCGAGGACCTGCCCGGCCGCCGTCGCGTTGCCCATGGACTCGAAGACTTCGAAGTGGATGTGCGGCCAGCGGCCGCTGTAGGCACCCGGGAAGATGGTCTGGAAGGTGACCTGGCCGTTGGCGTCTGCCTCCTGGACGCCCCGGAGGTAGTTCTCGTTCTTGAGTCCGGCGTCGTACATGGAGTACTTGCCGTCCTTGTCGCAGTGCCAGGCGTAGACGGCGGCCCCCGCCAGCGGCGCGCAGCCGTTGGCGTTGTCGAGCAGGGTCAGGGTCACGGTGAGCGGGACGCCGTCGACCTTGGTACCGGACGTGCCGAAGCTGGTGGTGATGTCCTGCCGGACCACGCCCGAGGCCGCCAGAACGTTGGGCCCGTTGGAGCCATCGCCGGGATACGGTCCGGCGGTTTCCGTCGGGATTTCGACGCCGCATTCCGCGATGGCGCGGGTCAGGGTGGGCGAGGCGGATGAGGGCGTGCCGGTGGCCGCGGCGCTTCCGGAGGTTGCCGCCGTCGACCCCGCCGAAGCCGTGGCGGACGCGGCACCGGTTGAGGAGCCGCCGGGGGTGCAGGCAGCCAGGGCGGCGGCCGTGCCGGCCCCGAGGAACATGCCCAGCGCCCGGCGGCTCATCAGGGTGGAAAGGTCGAACTCCAGGCCGCGGTCGTGGTTGGGGTGCGGCTCATGCGGTGGCTGCGGGGAAAGGGTCATGCGTCCATGGAACCCCGGGGCACTATGCCCTGGCTAGGCCCTCCCTGTGAACCCGCTGTGGCCTGCGAGGAGCGGGCCCGGCGCGGACGGGGCGGGGACATGCGCCCCGCGGGCACCTAGGACCGGGCATGTGCCACCTGGGCCGCTGGACATGCCCTCCCCGCCGGCCCAGGACTGGGCATGTCCCACCTGGCCCGCCAAACATGCCCTCCGCCGGCCGCACCGAGTGGACACAATGCCAGTATGTCCACTGCAGCGCGGGTGGGGAGGGCATGTCCCGTGGTGCTGGAGGACCCGGGGCCGGGCGGGAGTTAGGAGGCCGGGCCGGCACCCACGGTGGCTTCTTCGGCGGCCGCCACAGTCCCGGAACCAGCAGTGGCACCGGCGTCGCCGATTGCCGCGGGCTTCCCGCCGTTCTTGCGGTAGCGCCAGACGCCGATACCGACCACGACGGCGGCGAGGGCCAGGGAGAGCAGCAGGGACTCCCGGGTGGACTCCAGGACCACCATGCCGATCAGCAGCGCGACGATGCTGATGATGGCGACCCAGGTCAGGTAGGGGAACAGCCACATCTTCAACTGGAGGTCCTTGGCCGCGGCGCCCATCCGGCGGCGCAGGATCAGCTGCGAACCGGCGATCACGAGCCAGACGAACAGGGCGATGGCGCCCGAGGTGTTGACCAGGAACAGGAACACGGTGTCCGGGGCGATGTAGTTCAGGCCGACGGTGATGAAGCCGACCACGGTGGAGGCCAGGACGGCGGCGGCGGGAACGCCGCGCTTGGAGATCCGCATCCAGGACCGCGGCGCGTCGCCGCGGCGGGACAGCGAGAACAGCATCCGGCTGGCGGTGTACAGGCCGGAGTTGAGGCAGGACAGCACGGAGGTGAGCACCACGATGTCCATGATGGTGCCGGCGCCGGGGATGCCGTACAGCTCGATCACGGCAACGTACGGGCTCTTGGCCACGGAGGCGGAGTTCCAGGGCAGCAGCGTGACCACGATGGCAATGGAGCCGATGTAGAACACGAGGATGCGCCAGACGGTGGACTTCACGGCTTTCTTGACCGCGTCGACGGGGTTTTCGGATTCTCCGGCCGCGATGGTGGCGATCTCGGCGCCGAAGAAGGAGAAAACGACCACGAGGATGCCGGCCAGCACGGCACCGGGCCCGTTGGGCATAAAGCCGCCGTTTTCCAGCAGGTTGCTCACCCCGGGGGCCGGGACGCCCGGGATGAGGCCCAGGATGGCAGCGGCGCCGAAGAGCAGGAACAGCACGATCGCCGCGACCTTGATGGAGGCGAACCAGAACTCGAACTCGCCAAAGGACTTCACCGAGCTCAGGTTGGTCAGGGTCAGGACCACCATCAGCAGCAGTGCCCAGATCCACTGGTCGATCCCGGGCACCCAGCGGTGCATGATCGCCGCACCGGCCGTGGCCTCGATGCCGAGCACAATGATCCAGAACCAGGCGTACAGCCAGCCGATGCTGAATCCTGCCCACCGGCCCAGGGCCTTGTCCGCGTACGTCGAGAACGATCCGGTCTCCGGATTGGCCGCCGCCATTTCGCCGAGCATCCGCATGACCAGGATGACCACGAGTCCCGCCGCCGTGTAGGCGACCAGGATGCCGGGACCGGCCTGCTGGATCGCCGCGCCCGAGCCGACAAACAGGCCGGCACCGATCACGCCCGCGATGGCGATCATGGACAGATGCCTGGGTTTCAGGGATTTCGAGAGCTGCTGGTCAGCCTGCATGAAGCGCCGTCCTTCGTGGATTGTTCGGGTCCGCGGATAAACCGTGAAAACTTGTGCGGCGGACCACATTGACGTTTCACCCTAGACCGGGCGGGGAAGCGCCTGTTCTGTGCAATCCCACAAATGACGGAGCACGAAGAAGGGCACAACTCCAGCAAAGAGGCCCATAGAGCAAGGGAAGTTGCCTCACGGGCAATTCGGTAATGTGCCTGAAACCACTGCTTCGGACTCCGCGGGCCGGCCAGCCCGTGGCCGGGCTAGTAGTCCGGGTTGCTGGGAACCACGAGCCCGGTCTCGTAGGCGTACACCACGGCCTGGACCCGGTCGCGCAGGTGGAGCTTGGTGAGGATCCGGCGCACGTGGGTCTTGACCGTGGCCTCGGAGAGGAAGTACCGGTGCGCAATCTCGGCATTGGACAGCCCCTCGGCCATCGCCCCGAGCATCTCGGTTTCGCGCGGGGTGAGGTCCTCCAGCAGCGGATCCCGGGCCGGCCGGACTCCGGCGGGGGTGCCGCCGGACGCCTCCTGACCGGGGGCGCCGCCGCCGGCCGGGCCATTTCCGTTGCCCCGGACATACGTTTCGAGCAGCCGCCGGGTGATGCGCGGCGCGACCACCGCGTCACCGCTCGCCACAACCCGGACGGCACTGATCAGTTCGGCGGGTGCCACGTCCTTGAGCAGGAAGGCCGAGGCGCCGGCCTGGAGCCCGGCGAACGCGTATTCGTCCAGGTCGAAGGTGGTGAGGATGATGATCCTCGCGGTGGCCCCCGCCTTGGTGATGGCCCGCGTGGCCTCGATCCCGTCCAGCACCGGCATCCGCACATCCATCAGCACCACGTCGGGCGTGAGTTCGCGGACCTGGCGGATCGCATCGGCACCGTCGGAGGCCTCGCCGACAATCCCCAGATCGTCCTCGCCTTCCAGGATCAGGCGGAAGCCCATCCTCAGGAGCGGCTGGTCATCCACCAGCAGGATGCGGATCGGTCCGGTCTCGCTCATCGGTTCCCCTTGACTCATGTGCCCTTACTTCCGTTGTCGCCGTTCCAGTGCAGCTCGGCGTGCACACGCCAGCCGTGATCCGCGATCGGCCCTGCCTCCACGGTGCCCGCGTAGATTCGTGCCCGTTCCAGCATTCCGGCGAGGCCCCGGCCCGTGCCCACGGATCCGGGGGATTGCCGGGCCGCCGCTGCGGAGCCGCCGGAGTCCACGGTGCCCTTGCCGTCGTCGACGACGTCGATGCTGACCGTAGGGCCCGTCCGGGCAATGGCCACGTCCACCCGCCCCAGCGATCGGCCGTAGCGCAGCACATTCGTCAGGGACTCCTGCACGATCCGGTACACCGTCAGCTGGAACGCGGCGTCGTCCGGCAGCGAGGGGCCGGTGTGCGTGTAGTGCAGCGGGAGCCCCGCTGTGCGGAAACCCTCCAGAAGTTTGCCCAGGCTGTCCCCGCCCGCGAGCGGTTCGCGCGGAGCCTGCCCCGGGGCCGAGTCCTCGCGCAGCACGCCCAGGACGCGCCGCATGTCCGCCAGGGCGGTGCGGCCGGTGCGGGAGAGTTCCCCGAGGACCTCCGCCGCCCGCGCGGGGTCCTTTTTGACCACGACGGCGGCCCCGTCCGCCAGGCTGACCATCACCGTGAGCGAATGCGCCACGACGTCATGCATTTCGCGCGCGATGCGGTTGCGTTCGGTGACCGACCCGAGGCGAGCGGCCCTCGCGGCCCAAGCGGCAATCTCGTGCTCGTGCTCGCGCCGCTGCCGGACGGAGACGCCGAGGCCGGTGGCGATGACGTTGGAGAGGGTGATGCTGACGGCGGCGGCGATGCTGGTGATCAGCTGGAAGTTCTCCGGCGTGTTCACGCCCATGTCCGGCAGCCGGCCGTCCAGCGGACCAACGGCCAGCAGGAAATACAGGAACACCAGCGGTGCTGTCGCCGCCGCCAGGCAGACCAGCGCGAACCCGCGGCTGCGCGCCGCCGCCACGGCGTAGAGCGCAAACCACAGCCCGGCGGAGACGCTGGAACCCCAGGGGTGCAGCACGGCCACGCCCAGCTCCAGCACCGCCACGACGGCGACCACCTGTACCGGACGGCTCCGCCGGAACACCAGCGCCGCCGCGGCCAGGACGAGCAGCACAACGACGGGCCACACGCCGTCGCGCACGGCTTCCGCCGCGGCGGGGGTCACCAGCAGCAGGTAGCAGGCCACGACCACGGCATCCATGGCCCGCGGGTGCTGGAACAGGTAACGCCGGATGCGCCCCCGGCGTCGGGCGGTGATTTCCGCGAAGGACGCGTCAGCCTGGCCGGCGGGCGCGTCCTTCACGGGAACTGCATCGATCATGCTCTGAGCCTAGACGGGGGCCGGGAGCCTAGATGTCCCGCTTCTTCAGCAACACGGCGGCCAGGACCACCGGGATGACGACCCAGGCGCCCAGCACCATCGCGGCCTGCCAGGCCTCCAGTGTGTCCGGGACGTGCTGCACGGCTGTCATGGGTTCGACCGTGTTGCCCGGCAGGTATTTGCGGGCCTCGACGAAGAAGTCGCCCGGGATCAGCTGGAAGGCGATCGGTGCCACGAAGAACAATCCGACAAGGCTCATGATGCCACCGGCGGAATTGCGGATCAGCGAGCCCAGGGCCATGCCGATGGCGGCAACGGCGGCAACGTAGAGGCTGTTGACGAGCAGCATCTTCACCGACTGGGAGCTGGCGAGGTCCAGGTTGAGGTTGTAGTTGTCCAGAATCGGCAGCGCCACCAGGCCGGCCAGGTACACGGAGGCCGCGGTGAGGACGAACGCCGTCACCATGACCACGAGGAGCTTGGCGGCGTAGGCCGGGATCCGCTGGGGGACGGCCGCGAAGGTGGAGCGGGCCATACCGGTAGTGAACTCGGAGCTCATCAGCAGCACCCCGAGCGAGCCCAGGATCAGCTGGGCGAACGCGATGCCGGACGTGGGGACGCCGACGGCGAGGTCCCCGCCCTGGGCGGCGAAGGCAGCGGCCGCTTGCGGATCAGTGGCCGCGGCCTCGGCGAACTGTCCCGTTCCCCAGGCGGAGAGGGCACCGAAGCCCACCACGACCAGGACGGTGCAGCCCAGCAGGATCAGGGTGGACAGGAGCGTGCGGAACTTAATGAATTCGGAGTTCAGCACCCGAAAAAAGCTGGGGCCCGGGCCGGTGCTGGTGCCGGACATCCCGCCGGCCGGGGCGCCACCGGTGCCGGCGTGTGCGCCGCGGCGGGAGGGATCGAGAGTGGTTGAGCTCATGGCTTAGTTGCCTCCGGACTGGACGGGGGCGGCAGCGCCCGTGGTGATCAGTGAGTGGTATTCGACCTCATCCTTGGTCAGTTCCATGTAGGCCTCCTCGAGGCTGGCCTGAAGCGGGGTGAGTTCGTAGATCATGACGTGGCTGTCGAGGGCTGCGCGGGCGATCCGGCGCGGGTCGAGGCCGGTGACCTCGAGCAGTTCGTTCTCCTGCAGCTCCACGGAAACGCCGTCGCCGGCGAGCAGGTGCATCAGCCGGTCCGGCTGGTCGGTGCGGACTCGGGTGCGGATCTGGCCCTTTCCGGTGATGATGTCCTGGATCGGCGCATCGGCGATGATCCGGCCGCGGCCGATCACGATCAGGTGGTCGGCGGTGACGGCCATCTCGCTCATGAGGTGGCTGGAGAGGAACACCGTGCGTCCCTCGGACGCCAGGTACTTGACCAGGTTGCGGACCCAGACGACGCCCTCCGGGTCCAGCCCGTTGACCGGCTCATCCAGGATGACCGTCTGCGGGTCGCCGAGCAGCGCGGCGGCGATCCCGAGCCGCTGTCCCATGCCGAGGGAGAATCCGCCGACCTTCTTTTTGGCCACGTCGGCCAGACCCGTCATCTCGATGACGTCGTGCACGCGTTTTTTCGGGATGCTGTGCGTGGCGGCCATTGCCAGCAGGTGGTTGTAGGCGGAGCGGCTGGTGTGGACGGCCTTGGCGTCCAGCAGCGCGCCGACATCGCGCAGCGGCGCGGCGTGCCGGGCGAACGGGGTGCCGTTGACGGTGACGGTGCCCGACGTCGGCCGGTCCAACCCCATGATCATGCGCATGGTGGTGGACTTGCCGGCTCCGTTCGGGCCCAGGAAGCCGGTGACCCGGCCGGCTTCGACGGTGAAGTTGACTCCGGCGACGGCGGTCTTGTCGCCGTAAACCTTGGTCAGGCCTCGTGCTTCGATCATGGAAGCGTTCCTTTACCTAGCAATGGGGGTTGGTGTACACACCACGCTACCGAGGCGGGGAGCCGGTTTCGCCGGTCTCAGGGATGATTCAGGGTCGAATCAGGGTAGTCCGGGAGGATGACGATGCCGGCGTCAGGATGCCGGCGAGTAGTAGGTCAGGGCGCCGGGCGTGACCGAGAAGACGACACCGCGCACCCCGGGCATGACCTCGCCGTCCACGGCCAGGACCATGCTGGTGTCCCCCGGTTCCACCCGGATGCTGCTGGATTCGCTGAGGTGGGTAATCCGGGAGGTGGCGACGGTTCCGGTCAGCACGGACCACAGCAGCCGGAGCCGGGCGAAGGATTCGTCGGCGGTGATCATCCTGAGGTCGAACACCCCGTCGTCGAGCACCGGGCGGACCAGCGGGGCGTGGTCGCGGGGGTAGTACCGTCCGCGGCCGATGTACAGGATCCACAGTTTGTGCCGCACCCCGTCGACGACCAGGGCGGTGGGCGTCCCGGCGGCGAACGTCCGCAACATGGCGACCACGCCGGCCAGGGGTTTGCCGAGGGCCGGCTGGAGCAGTTCGCGCCGACGGACCAGGTTCGGGTAGAGGCCGATGCTCGCGGTGTTGAGCATGGTCAGGTGCAACAGCTCGGGGCTGGCCCGCAGTCCGCGCTCCACGGACACCCTGCCAACATCAGCCCGCGCCGCTTCGCCGCGCGTCGCGGCCTCGACGGCGGCCGCGAGGTTGGGCGTTCCGGCGTCCCGGGCGAAGTGGTTGAGGGTGCCGCCCGGCAGGACCAGGAGCGGAAGGGAATGCTCGACGGCGGCCGCCGCCGCCGTACCGACCGTTCCGTCGCCGCCCCAGACGCCCAGGGCAACAATCCCGGGCCGGCCGGCCACCCGGGCGATCTCCTCCGCGAGGTCCTCGTCCGGGGCAACCTCCTTTATATACGCCTTGGGGAATACTTTTTGGAGCGCGGCTGCGGTTTCCTCCGCGTAGGAACCACCCAACGTGTTCACTGCAATGCCGAGGCCCTCACCCTCCGGGAGCTCTGCGGCTTTCACCGGAGTGCGGCGGAGCTCGGGAACCGGCGGCCGGACGGGCCACCACTTCCGGGTGACCAGGGCAGCCCCCGCGCCGATCGCCGACCCGAAGAACACATCCGAGGGCCAGTGGGCTCCGGTGTGGACCCGGGAGTAGGCCACACCCGCCGCGAGGGGGGCCAGCGCGGCGCCGAGGGCCGGCCGGACAAGTCCGGCGCCGAGGACGAACGCCACGGCCGAGGCGGAGTGCCCCGAGGGCATGGAGGAGCTCTTGGGCTGGGGGTGGACGAACCTGAAGACCGGCAGGTGCTCCGGCAGCGGGCGGGCCCGCGGCAGCAGGGTTTTGAACCCGAGATTCGTGACCGCGGAGGCGACAGCCTGCGCCAGCACGCCGTGGAGCGCGGCGCGCCGCGTCCTGCCGGGAAAGAGGGCCATCACGGCGGCGATGCCGAACCAGAGCTTGCCCTTGTTCGCCGCAGCGGAAAGCCGCCGGAAAAAGTCGTCATGAGTGCCCCCGGGGAGGCCGGACACGGCGCGTACGAGTTTCCGGTCGAGTTTCCCCACCCGACTCGGCGCCTTCCTCAGCATGCTGCGCATGCGACCACCTTACTGCCGGATCGGGACGGCGCGATCACGTCCCTTTGCAGTCCGTTCAGCGACGCCTCTACGACGCCGCCGCCTGCTTAGCTGGAGCGCAAGGGCTTCGCGGCGCCGGCGAGCAGGAGCGCACCCAGGATCGGGATCATGATGGCCAGCAGGGCCAGCCGGATTCCGATCAGGTCGCCGAGGTAGCCCAGCAGCGGCGGACCGGCCAGGAACGCGACGTACCCGATCGTGGAGACCACCGAGACGCGGGCGGGTGCGTGCTTGGGGTCGTCGGCCGCTGCCGACATCCCCATCGGGAATGCGAGGGCGGCCCCCGCTCCCCAGAGCACCGCGCCGGCCGTGGCCGTCCAGATGTCACCGGCCAGGACGAAGAGCCCCAGCCCTGCGGCGGCGGCAGCCATGCTGGCACGGAGCACAGGCACCCGGCCGTAGGCGTCGATCGCCCGGCCGCCGAAGAAGCGCACCGCGGTCATGGCCAGGACAAAGGCCGCGAACAGTAGTGCCCCGGTCGATTCCGTGGCGTCCAGGCCGTCCACGGCGGCTTTCGCGATCCAGTCGTTGCCGGCGCCTTCGGTGAGCGTCGCGCCCAGCACCACGACGCCGATCAGCAAAGTCCGTCCGTCCCGCCAGGCCGAGCGGCCCTTGGGTTCCCTGGTTTCGCCGGCCACCGGCACGGGCGCCGGGAGGTGCGGCAGGAAGTAGCGCGGCGCGGCCAGGGTCACGACGGCAACGATGGCGGCGATCACCAGCAGGTGCGCCGGGAGCCCGACGCCGAGGCCCGCCAGTCCGGCGCCGATCAGGGCGCCCAGGAACGCACCTCCGCTGAAGGCGGCGTGGAACTGCGGCATGATGGTGCGCCCGAGCTGGTGTTCGACGTCGGCGCCTTCGATGTTCTGGGACACGTCCCAGAGCCCGATGCCCATGCCGAAGAAGAACAGCGCGACGGCGGTCGCGGGGACGGACTCGGCCAGCAGTGCCAGCGCGACACCGACGCCGGCCAGGGCGGCGACAAAGCCGGCGGCCCGCACCGCATTGGCCGTCCCGATCCGGCCCACTACATGGCCGGCGGTGGGCAGTGCGATCAGCGAGCCCGCCGCCACGCACAGCAGCAGGGTCCCCATCTGCCCCGAGGAGATGTCCAGGATGTCCGTCACCGCAGGGATGCGGGCGGCCCAGCTGGCGAACACGAGCCCGTTGATCCCGAAAATCAGGAACGTTGCCGCGGCTGCGGCGTTGAGCTGCGGGCGGGTTGCCGTCTTGGTCATACGATCACTACTTCCACCGAGTGTTGGGTGAGCTGGGCAAGTTCTTCGGTACTGAGCTGTTTGTCGGTGACCAGGACATCCACGGCATCCAGCGGCGCGACGAGCGCGACCGCGCTGGCGTTCCACTTGCTGCCGGAGCAGGCGACGATCACCCTGCCCGCGGATTCCAGTCCGGCACGTTTGACGGCCGCATCGTCGAGGTCATGGGCCAGGAGCCCGTCCCCGAGGTTCAGCGCGCAGGGCGTGAGCACGGCTGTATCAAACCGCAGCGAACGGATGTTGGATTCCGTCATGGGCCCGCGGAAGGACAGCTCCCCGGCGATCAGGCTTCCGCCGGGCAGCAGCAGTTCGGGATGCCGGCCGGCGGCCGGGCCGCCCTCGGTCAGCGCGTTGACGGCCCGCAGGGACATCGGCATCAGGGTCAGGTCGCGCTGCCGCAGCTGCCGGGCCACCTCGGTGGCCGTGGTGCCGCTGTCCAGCCAGACGTGGCGGCGGTCCTGCAGCAGGGCGGCGACGCCGGCCGCGATCCGGATTTTGGCGTCGTGGTCCTCGATCTCGCGTTGCCCGTATTCCGGGTTCTCGCCGCGCAGCACCAGGCTCCGGGCCCCGCCGTGGACGCGGCGGAGAACGCCATGGAGCGCCAGGACCTCCAGGTCACGACGGATCGTCGCGCCGGAAGCGCCGCATTCGGCCATAAGCTCATCCACCGACACCTGTTCCCGGTGGCGCAAAAGCTCGCCGATGCGGCGGTGGCGCTCCTCAGTGCTCATGAACAAATGCTAACGGATCGTGATCACTTAATCATTTCCTGCGCGAATGTCGCCAACCCTCTCTCATCAGCTGAGGGAGGGTTGGCGTTTTCCGTGCAGGATCTGAGGAAGCGTCCGGTTTCAGCGGGTGACTTCCTCCAGCAGTTCCAGCACGTGGCGGTACTGGGCGCCCGTGGCCCGGGTCATGCCCAGTTCGCACGTCCGGTTGCACGAGGCGTGCGCGGCGGCGCCCATGTCCGCTACTTCCGCGGCCTGTTTCGCCGTGGCCGACGCCGTCAGTTCGGGGTGCAGCATGCCCCGGTCGCCCGCGAACGCGCAGCAGCCCCAGTTTTCCGGGACCTCGACACGCTCGGCCACGGCCCCGGCGACGGCATCGAGGGCCTCGTTGAGGCCCATCCGGGTGGAGGAGCAGGTGGGGTGGAGGGCCAGCGACTCCAGCTTCCCGTGGGCGGGAAGCCGGGGCAGGATCCGTTCCGCGGCGAAGTCCACCGCGTCCACCATGCGCAGGGCACGCTGCCCGGCCGCGGGCACGTCCGACTCCACGGCCTGGCGCAGGCCCTCGGTGCAGGAGGACGCGTCGCAGACGATGGGCAGCTCGCCGCCCCGGGTTGCCACCCGGAGGGCGGCCAGCGTCTTCTCCCGCATGGTCTCCTGGCCCGCGGCCATGCCCTTCGAGGACCAGGGTGTGCCGCAGCACAGGCCGTCGATGCCGTCCGGGACCAGGAGCGTGAGCCCGGCCCGGGCACAGAGCTGTTCGAAGCTGTACTGGACGCCGTGTCCCCCGGCGCCCTGGGCTGCCCCGGCGGGCCCGAACATGGTGCCGACGCAGGCCGGGAAGTAGACAGCGTCAACCGCGCCTGCCGGCGTCGGACGCTTCCGCACGGATCCGCCGCCCGGCAGCTCGGCGGAATACAGCGGCACGGTGTCCGCTCCGAGCACCGCCCGCGCGGCCTTGTTGGGCGGGGCGACGGCGGCGATCGGGAGCTTGTCGATGACCGTCAGCGCCAGCGAGGCACCCCGGGTGACGCCTTCCCAGTACTTGGCGGCGGCGTTCCACGCCCCGTTGGCGACCGGACCGGCGTCGGCCTTCCGCAGACGCTTCACGAGCGACCCGGTATTGATGTCCACCGGGCAGGCGGTCTGGCACATCCCGTCCACGGCGCAGGTGTCCACGGACTCATACTCGTAGTCCTTCTCCAGTTCCCTGACCAGCGCCGTGTCCCCGGCCAGCCGGGCCGATTCGATGGCGCGCAGCGTGACGATCCGCTGCCGCGGCGTGAGGGTGATGTCCTTGCTGGGGCACACCGGCTCGCAGTAGCCGCAGGAGACGCAGCGGTCCACTTCCTCGGCGACGGGCGGCGCCGTCTTGATGTGCCGCAGGTGCGCCAGCGGATCCTCATCCATCAGGACACCCGGGTTGAGCATCGCGGCAGGATCGAAGAGCCGCTTGATGCTGCGCATGACGTCGTAGAGTTCGTCGCCGTACTGCCGGCGGACATATGGGGCCATAACGCGCCCGGTCCCGTGCTCGGCCTTCAGGGATCCGCCCTCGGCCAGGACGAGGTCCACCATGTCCTCGGTGAAGGCGCTGTAGCGCTCCAGCTCGGCCGCGGTGGCGAACCCGTCGGTGAGCATGAAGTGGACGTTGCCGTCCTTGGCATGGCCGAAGATCACGCTGTTGCTGTAGTTGTATTTGTCGAAGAGCCGGATCAGTTCCCGGCACGTGCGGCCCAGCACCGGGACCGGGACCACGATGTCTTCCAGCAGCGCGGTGGTGCCCTGGGGCCTGGCCCCGGCCACCGAGGCGTAGAGGCCCTTGCGCAACTGCCAGAGCTGCCCCCGTTCCCGGGCGTCGCCGGTGAACCGGGCCGGGGCGGACAGCCCGAGGCCCGGGAGGATGCCTTCGCCGTGGCCCCGGAGTTCCGCCAGGTGTCCGGCGCTGCCGGCGGAGTATTCCACGAGCAGGCCGGCGTGGTCCCGGACCGCGAGGTCCTGCACGACGGCGGGCGTTCCCTTGAGTGTCTGGCCCACCTTCAGTGACAGGGCGTCCATCAGCTCGATGGTGGCGGCTCCGGTTTCGACGAGCGCGGGCAGGGCCGCGTTGGCGGCCTCCAGGTCCGGGAACACGAGCAGGCCCGCGGCCGCGTGCTGCAGCCGCGGAATGGTGCGGAAAACCGCTTCGGCCACGAAGCCCAGGGTGCCTTCGCTGCCGACGATGAGATGGGCCATGATGTCCACCGGGGCCCGGAAGTCCAGCAGGGAGTTCAGTCCGTAGCCCATGGTGTTCTTCATGGAAAACTGCTGCCGGATCCGGTGCACGGAGTCCGCGTTGGCCCGGACCCGCGCGGCCAGCCGGGCCAGTCCTTCGTAGAGGTCCGGCTCGAGGGCGCGGAGTCTCTGGTCGGCGTCCGCCGCCCCGGTGTCGATGACCGTGCCGGAGGGCAGGACCACGGTGAGCGACTCCAGGGTGCGGTAGGTGTTGTCCACGGTGCCGCAGTTCATGCCGGAGGAGTTGTTGGCCACGACGCCGCCGACCGTGCACGCCGCCTCGCTCGCCGGATCGGGGCCGAACTTGCGGCCGTAGCGGGCAAGCCTGGCGTTGAGGGCCCGCACGGTGACGCCGGGCTGCACCCGGACCCGGGCGCCGTCGTCGAGCACCTCGATGTCCCGGAAGTTGCGGCGGACGTCCACGAGCACGCCGTCGGTGACCGCCTGGCCGCTCAGGCTGGTCCCGCCGGAGCGGAAGGTCAGCGGCACGCCCTGGGCGGCGCTGGCGCGCAGCAGCCCGCCGACCTCGGCGGCGTTCCCGGCCGTGACGACGGCCTGCGGGATGAGCAGGAAATGCGAGGCATCATGGGCGTTCGCGTGCAGGTCGATGGCCCGGGTCTTCACCTGGGCGGGGTCGTGCACCGCCGAGCGGAGGGCCGCCAGATCCAGGGGGGCCATCAGGGGACCATCCAGCCCAGGACGGGGGTGGACTGCAGGAAGATCAGCACGGTGATCAGCGCCAGCAGGCCCAGGCTCCAGCCGATCAGCTTGCGGAACAGCGTGCCCTCCGCACCGTCCAGGCCGACCGCGGCGGCGGCAACGGCCAGGTTCTGCAGGGACAGCATCTTGCCCATCACGCCGGCGGAGGAGTTGGAGGCGGCCATCAGCACCGGGGACAGGCCGGTCTGCTCCGCTGCGGTGGCCTGCATCTGGCCGAACAGGGAGTTGGAGGACGTGTCGGACCCGGTGAGTGCGACGCCGATCCACCCGATCAGCGGTGAGAGGATGGCGAAGAAGCCGCCCGCGGAGGCCAGTGCGAAGCCCAGGGTGGTGGTCTGGCCGGAGAGGTTCATCACGAACGACAGGCCCAGGACGGCCGTGACGGTGACGATCGTCCAGCGCAGCTGGACCAGGGTGTCCCGGTAGATCCGCAGGCCCTGCGACGCGCTGACCTTGTACAGCACCATGGTGAGCAGCCCGGAGAACAGCAGAAGGGTGCCGGTCGCCTTGAGGTGGTCGAGCTTGAACTTGGTGGCCGCGACCGGCTTGCCGGCCGAATCGGTGATCTCCAGGCCGGGCCAGGCGAACGTCACGCTGCCGACCTGGCTCAACCAGGTCTTGACGAACGGAAGCTGGGCCACCGAGAACACCGCGATGATGATCAGGTAGGGGGCAATCGCCATCCAGATCTGCCGGGGTTCGGGCCGGGAGTTGTCGGTGGGCACCGTGGTCCCCGCGGCACGTCCGGCGTCGGCGCCGGACCCTGCGCCGGAGCCGGAAGTGTGTCCGGCGGACCCGCCGCCAGGCGATCCGGCCGTCACGGCGACGGCGGCGTGGGCAGCTGTCGGGGCGCCCTCGACCGCACCTTCGACGCCACCATCGACCCCTACGATCTCCTTCGGCTGCCAGACTTTCAGCATCAGCAGCACGGCGGCCACGGTCACGACGGCGGCGACAACATCGGTGAGCTCCACGGCGAAGTAGTTGGAGGTGACAAACTGGGCCACGCCGAAGGCGACGCCGGCCACCAGGGCCACGGGCCACGTCTGCTTCACGCCGCGCCGTCCGTCGACGATGAACACCAGCAGCAGCGGAACGATCAGGGCGATGAACGGCGTCTGGCGTCCGGCCATGGAGGACAGATCCTGCAGCGGCAGGCCCGTGACACCGTTCAGGGCGATGATGGGCGCGGCCATCGCGCCGAAGGCCACAGGTGCGGTGTTGGCCAGCAGCGAGACCACGGCAGACTTCATGGGTTTCATGCCGGCAGCCATCAGCATGGCGGCGGAGATCGCCACCGGGGCGCCGAACCCGGCCAGGGACTCCAGCAGGGCGCCGAAGCAGAAGGCGATGAGGATGGACAGGATTCTGAGGTCGTTCGAGATGGAACGGATGGTGCGTCCCAGCACTTCGAACCACGGGGTGGCCACGGTGAGCCGGTAGATCCAGAGCGCATTGACGAGGATCCACAGGATCGGGAACAGGCCGTAGAAGATCCCGGCCGCGGTGGCGCTCAGCGCCTGGTTCACCGGCATCTGCCAGCCGACGATGGCGAGCACGAGCGAGAGGGCCAGGCCGGCCAGGGCAGCGACGGGGGCCTTGACCTTGAAGACGCCCAGGAGGACGAAGAGCAGGACGAGGGGAAGGGCCGCGCAAAGGGCTGAAATCACAAGGGACCCGGCTATGGGGTCGAGTATCTGCTCAAACATGAGTTCTCCAGATTGTGTTAGGCGTCACAACACCGTGGCGCCCCTTGATTGTCTAACAAGTACACATGATCGTCAAGAGAGACTTGTTGGCTTGTCTGGCAAGATTGGGAGTGAATCAAGAAACTCTTGGCGGGAAGGGAGCTCCGGTGGCCGGGCGAATTGCAGCAGTCTCGATCGTGGACGCGGTCGCCGCGGACCTGCGGAGCCGGATCTTTGCCGGCGAACTGGGATCCGGGGATGCCCTGACGGAGTCCGAGGTCGCGTCCTCCTACGACGTGGCGCGGCCCACGGCGAAGGCCGCCATCGAGAAGCTCGTGGCCGAGGGACTGCTGGACCGGGGGACCCACAAAACCGCCCGGGTGGTCGAACTCGGCCCGGACTCGGTGCGGGACATCTACCTGGCCCGCGCGTACCTGGAAAGTGAAGTGCTCCGCCGGCTTGCGCGCACCCGGGACGTGCCGGCAGCGGCGGTGCAGGCCAACCGCGACATCGCGGCGGTGCAGTCCGGCGCTCCGCTCGACGTCGTCGAACCCGACATGCGGTTCCACACCAGCCTGATCGACGCCGTGGGCAACGAACGGATCAGCAGGATGTACCGCTCGCTCGTGGGCGAGGTGCGGCTGTGCATGGTCCGGGTCCAGTCCCTGCACCTGCTGGACACCGCGCTGATCCGGGCCGAACACCAGAAAATCCTTGAACTGATCGAGGCCGGGCAGGGCGAGGCCGCGGCCGAACTGCTCGACGAGCACCTCGGGCGCGCCCGGGAACGGCTGGTCGCCGCCATGGGGGGAACCGCCGGGCCGGAGGCCGAGCAGCCGTCCGGGCTGCTGCCGGAGTAGCCCGGCCCGCCCGGCAAGCACCGCGGGGTCACGTACCCCTTCCCGAGCGATTCATAGGCGGCCGGTGACCCTGCGGTGTGTGTTGGCTAGCGGACGCGTTCGACGCGCTTTTCGTCCCAGACGGGCTCGGCCGATTCGTAGACCCTGCCGTCGGAGCCAAACACCAGGAAGCGGTCGAAGGTCCGGGCGAACCAGCGGTCGTGGGTGACGGCCAGGACCGTTCCCTCGAAGTGGTCGATGGCGCGCTCGAGCGCCTCGGCCGAGTGCAGGTCCAGGTTGTCCGTGGGCTCGTCGAGCAGCAGCAGGGTGGCGCCGGAGAGCTGCAGCAGCAGGATCTGGAACCGGGCCTGCTGCCCGCCGGAGAGCGATTCGTACTTCTGCTCCGACTGCGGCGCCAGGCCGTAGCCGTCGAGCGCGCCGGCCGCGGCCTCCCGCCCCATGCCCGAGCGGTGTTCGTCGCCGCGGTGCAGAATTTCCAGCAGGGTCTTGCCCAGGAGGTCGGGCCGGATGTGGGTCTGGGCGAAGAAACCGGGGCGGATGCGGGCGCCGAGTTTCACGGTGCCCTCGTGCGGGACTTCGGCGATGTCGACGTCGGACACCGGCAGGTGCTCCCGTTCCGGGTCGGTGCCCCCGGTCGCGAGCAGGCGCAGGAAGTGGCTTTTGCCGGAGCCGTTGGAGCCGAGGACGCCGACGCGGTCGCCGAACCAGACCTCGGTGGAGAAGGGCTTCATCAGCCCGGTGAGTTCCAGCTTTTCGGCCACGACGGCGCGCTTGGCGGTCCTGCCGCCCTTGAGCCGCATCTGCACGTTCTGTTCGATCGGCAGCGCCTCGGGCGGGCCGGCTTCGAGGAACTTCGCCAGGCGGGTCTGCGCGGCGTGGTACCGGTTGGCCATGTCAGAGCGGAACGCGGCCTTGTTCTTGTACATGTTGACGAGTTCCTTGAGCTTCACGTGCTCCTCGTCCCAGCGCTTCCGGAGCTCCTCGAAGCGGGCGTTCCGGTCCGCGCGGGCGTCCACGTAGGAGCCGAAGCCGCCGCCGTGGATCCAGGCGCCGGCGCCGTTGATGCCCGGTTCGAGGGTCACGATGCGGCCCGCGGCATTGTTCAGCAGTTCCCGGTCGTGGCTGATGAAGAACACGGTCTTCTTCGACTCGTTGAGTTTGGCCTCCAGCCAGCGCTTGCCCGGGACGTCGAGGTAGTTGTCCGGTTCGTCCAGGAGCAGCAGCTCATCGGGGCCGGCGAAGAGCGCCTCGAGCACCAGGCGCTTCTGCTCGCCGCCGGAGAGGCTCGACGCCGGGCGGTGCTGCGCGCGGTCAAAGGGCAGCCCGAGCGCGGCCATGCAGACTTCGTCCCAGACGGTCTCGACGTCGTACCCGCCGGCGTCGCCCCAGTCCACGATGGCCTGAGCGTAGGCCATCTGGGTGGGCTCGTCGTCGTGCTCCACCATGGCCAGCTCCGCGGCATCCACGGTGCGGGCGGCGGCCGCCAGGGCGGGCGGTGCGGCGGAGACCAGCAGGTCGCGGACGCTGGATTCGTCGCGGACCTGGCCGACAAACTGGCGCATGATGCCCATGTTGCCGGATCGGCCGATCACACCTTCGTCGGCGATGAGGTCGCCGGAGATGATCCGGAACAGCGTCGTCTTGCCGGTTCCGTTGGGTCCGATCAGCGCCGTTTTGGTCCCGTCGGGGACCTTGAAGGTCACGCCGTTGAGCAGCTGCGTGCCGTCGGAGAGGAAGTAATCGATGTTGGAAACGTCAATATGAGCCACACTTCCATCCTCCCACGGCCGCCGCTGCGGCCCGTCGGCGGCGTCAGCCCGCGGCGGTGAGGAACTCCTTCAGCAGCGGGCCGGAGACGGTGGCGCCCAGCCCGCCTTCCTCGACGAACACGGCGACGGCGAGGTCCCCGTGCACGGCCACGATCCAGGCGTGGGTCTTGGGCGGGTTGTCGCTGCCGAACTCGGCGGTTCCCGTCTTCGCGGCCACCGGGGCGCCCGGGACGGAGGCGAGGAAGCCGGTGTGCCCGGAGGTGACCACGGCACGCATCATGTCCGCCAGGGCGGCGGCCTCAGCGGCGGTGACTGGGGTGCCGGAGGCCGGGGCCGGGGCGGGAGCTGACGCCGTAGAACCGGCGGAGGCGCCGGCGGACGGGGTGGCGGAGGTGCCGGCGGCTGCCGCCTCATCGGCTCCCGGGTTCAGCACGAGCTGCGGCGACACTGGCGCCCCCTTGGCGACCGAGCCCGCCATGATGGCGGCGGCGAGCGGGGACATGAGCACCTTGCCCTGGCCGATCATCGAGGCGGCATGTTCGGTCCCGGTGGCCTCACCCGGAACCGAGCCCAGGAACGCGCCGGCCCCCAGCGCCGGGGCTTCCACGGCGACGCCGAGGGACGTGGCGGCGGCTTCCAGCTGGGCCTGGCTGACGGTGTCGCGGGCGTTGATGAAGGCGGTGTTGCAGGAGTGCGCGAAGGCATCGCGCAGCGTCACGGATCCCAGCGAGGAGGCCGGGTAGCCTTCGGCGTTCTTGAAGGTCCGGCCGTCGACGGTCAGGGTGGCCGGGCACTCCACCGTGGACTCCGGGGTCATACCGTTGCGGATCATGGCCAGGGAGTCCACGATCTTGAAGATCGATCCGGGGGCGTACTGCCCCAGCAGCGCCGTGTCGTAACCGTTGCTGCCCGGTCCCGAGGCGGCGGCCAGGACGGCGCCGCTGGAGGGCCGGAGCGCCACAATGGCCGACGCCGGGCCCACCTTCCCCAGGATGTCCTCGGCCAGCTGCTGAAGGTTGGGATCCAGCGTTGTTTTCAGCGGCGTTCCCGCCTTCATCTCAAGCTGGAAGAGCGCCCGGCGCCCGCCGTTGGGCAGGGCCTGCCGTTCCTCGGCCGTGAGGCCCGCCTTTTCGGCGTAGACCTGGATTCCGTTGCTGCCGCGCAGCTGCGCGTCGTATTGCTGCTGCAGGCCGCCGGTGCCCGTGGTGTCCCCGGCGTTGAGCGCACCGCCGGATTTCTCGATCTGTTCGGCATTCGCCTCGGCGGCGGTGCCCAGCAGGGCGCGGGCGAAAGTGCGGGTGGGCGCCAGGGGGAGGAAATCGCTGATGGCCCGGGCGCCGGGAATCTCGCCGATCTGATCGTCGGTGATGGTCCGCCCGTCCTCGCGCAGGGTGATGGCGGTGACGAAGGCCTCCGGGCCGGCCGCCTGGACCTGCTGGGTGTAGGCCGCGGGGTCCACTCCCACCAGCTGGGCGAGCTCGGCGGCGGACGCCGCCGGATCGGCCGAAGCCAGCAGGGGCTTGTCGATGCCGACGTTCACGACCGGCCGGTAGGTGACCAGTTTGGCGTCGCCGGCGCCCAGGATCTCCGCCCGCGCCGGGGACTGGGACAAGGTACCGAGGACTTCCCCTGCGGCCAGCCCGGGGACCAGGGTGGCCGGGTTCCAGACGGCCAGCCACTGGTCGCCGGACTTCTTGAGCTCGGCGGAGGTGGTGTACTTCCACTCTCCGGAGCCGATTTTCCAGGTGTAGTTCAGCGGGACCGTGGCTGTGCCGGAATCCAGCGTCAGCTCGCCGCTTTCCGCCGCGGGCTTGGCCGGGTCCAGCGCCTTGAACACCTCGTTGAGCTGCTCATTCGCGGCGCCGGCGTCCTTGCCGTCAAAGGCGACGGAGCCGACGTCGAGCGCCGAAACGGCGGACGCAAGCTGCTTCGCGGCATCGCGCGCGCCAGCGCTGCCGTCGTCACAGGACACCAGCGAGGCGCCCAGAATAAGACCAACAAGGACAATTGAAATTCTTGATATTTTCCCCACCGCGCCATTATGCCCCGAGCCGCAGACAAACCCGCTGTCACAAAGTTCTCCTGGTCCGACGCTCCCGCCCGGATACTCCGGAGTGGACTCCACCGGAGGCCGGCAGGTCCGCGGAATTCCGGGGATTTCCCGCCGCGGACCACACCGCCCGACGGGGTAACTGGGCAGGAACGCGACGAAGGGGCTCAGAAGCGCCGGATGATCCGGCGCTGCGCGGCCACGGAGATCGCCGCCGTCCGGTTGTCCACGCCGAGCTTCCCGTAGATGTGCACAAGGTGCGTCTTGACCGTTGCCTCGGAGATAAACAGCTGCTTCGCGATGGCCCGGTTGCCCAGTCCCGTGGCAAGCAGCTCCAGCAGCTGGATTTCGCGGGCGGACAGGGCAGGTTCGGGATTGCGGATCCGCCCCATCAGCCGGGCGGCCACCTCGGGGGCCAGCGCGGTCTGGCCGGCTGCGGCGGAGAGCACCGCCTGGCGGATCTGCTCCGGCGGGGCGTCCTTGAGCATGTAGCCGCTCGCTCCGGCTTCCACTGCTGCGAGGATATCGGCGTCGGAGTCGTAGGTGGTGAGGATGAGGACAGGAGGGGCGGGCTGGCCGGCCTCGCCCGCCTTGATCCTGCCCGTCGCCGTGACACCGTCCATGCCGGCGCCCATCTGCAGATCCATCAGGACGACGTCGACCGGCTCGCCGAGGGTGTGGAGCCGGGAGAGCTCGGCGAGGGCTGCGCCGCCGTCGGCCGCCTCGGCGACGACGGTGAGGCCCTCGAAATCGCCCAACATGGCCCTCAGCCCGGCCCGGACCACCGGGTGGTCATCCACCAACAGGACGCGGATGTCGTTCACGCCGGGTTCCGCCCCGCGGAGTCCCCGAGCGGGAGCCGGATGGCCACCACCGTGCCTTCTCCGGGCGCGGACTCGATGTCCAGGCTGCCGGACAGCGCGGCCACCCGTTCCTGGAGCGATTTGAGCCCGTAGCCCGAGCCGTCGGGGCGCCCGGCGGCATCCGTGACCGCCGAGGGGTCGAAGCCCGCGCCGTCGTCGAAAATATCCATCGCCACTTCGCTGCCCAGAAAGGACAGGGTCACGACGGCGGTGCCCGCCCGGGCGTGCACCCACACATTCGCGAGGCTTGACTGCGCGGCCCGCAGCAAGGTGGTGCGGTACGGGTTGGGCAGATCCACCGGGGTTCCCTCAAGGTCGAAGCGGCAGCGCAGCCGGGTGCCGCGGGCGGCCGCCTCGGTTTCGGTCTTTTCGCAGAGCCTGCGCAGGCTGCTGACCAGGGGATCCTCCGGCGGGTTTCCCGCCGGGGTCTCCGCCGGGGTCTCCGCTGGCTTCGCCGCCGGATGCTCCGCAAGGGCGGGGGGCTGCAGGCCGCGGACGAAGTTTCGGGCCTCGGCCAGATTGGCCGAGGCGGTCTCCTGGACCGTCCGGAGCCGGTCCCGGGCCGTGGCCGTGTCCCCGTCATCGAGGGACTTTTCCGCCGAGCGGCCCATCAGCACGATGCTGGAGAAACCCTGGGCCAGGGTGTCGTGGATTTCGCGGGCCAGCCGTGCCCGCTCAGCCAGTGTGCCGGCATCGTGCTGGCTGCGGGCAAGTTCGGCGCGGGTGCGGCGCAGCTCCTCGGCGGCGAGCCGCTGTTTTTCGGCTTCAAGGTAGAGCGCCCGGTACGCCAGCCCGGTAACGACGGCAAAGGCCGCCCCGAACGCCGGTCCCAGCACCATCGGCAACTGCAGGGCGCCGCCATCCGCCCCGGAGTTGTGGAACCAGAGCGCCACGATGACCAGCACCGTGCTCAGCGCGATCGCCGGCAGCGCCAGCCGCAGCGGGAGCACGTGCAGCTGCAGGAAGAAGAGCGGGAAGGCCAGCCAGACGAAGTCGGCACTGGCCCAGATCAACAGCAGCCAGAGCAGGCAGACGGCCCCGAGCCACAGGTGCGCATAGGGCCGCGGATCGAACCGGGACGGATCTGTGGAGTGGCGTTTCTCCAGGACGGTGCCCAGCAGGTAGACCGCCGCCAGAATCAGCGCCAGGCCCAGGGCGAGCCAGCCCGTGCCCTGCAGACCGGCTCCCAGCAGCCGCACCACGGCAACCAGGAGCAGGACAGCGAAGCCGCTGTGCAGGCACACCCGCAGGACGCGCAGTATCACCGCGGCATCCGGGGTGCCGGCGGTGGCGGTCCCTGCAGGTGCGCTGCTGGCCTTGTCATCCATGCTTTCAGCGTAGTGCCGGGGCGGGCCGATTCCGGTCGGACCGACGTCCGGCGGGCCACGATCAACCTTTTGGTTGACCCGCCGGTCACCCATTCCGGCCGGCAGTCCCCACCGGGCGGGCGATGCCGGCGGCGTGCTGCAGCGGGAGGCTTGAAACAAGGCCTCAAACCCTAAGAAAGGGACTGCCATGTATCTCGCTCTCCGAGACCTCCGCTTCGCCAAAGGACGCTTTATTCTGATGGGCGGAGTCGTCGCACTCATCACCCTGCTGCTCGTGCTGCTCTCCGGACTCACCGCCGGCCTGGGCAACCAGTCGACATCGGCCCTCGCCGCACTCCCTGCGGACCAGATTGTCTTTGGAGCACCCGCCGGAGACAGCGCCAAGGCGTCGTTTACCGAGTCCGAGGTCACCCGCGGTCAATGGTCCGAGTGGGACTCCCGGGAGGGCGTCGCGCACACCGAGCTGCTGGGCATCAGCCAGAGCCGGTTCCAGGCGATCGGCCCCGCGGGCGCCCCTTCCGGGACGGCCAGCGTTGCTGTCTTCGGCACGGAGGGCGCAGGTCTGGCGCCGGCCCCCGTCGCCGAGGGAACGGTCGTGATCGGCAGCAGCCTCGCCGAGGAACTCCAACTGAATGCCGGCAGTCTCGCCACGGTGGGCGGAACCGAGCTCACTGTCTCCGCCGTCGTCCCGGACCAGTGGTACTCCCACACCGGTGTTGTCTGGACCACTCTCGGCGACTGGCGGACGCTGGCCCGCATCTCCGGCACTGATGCCGCCGCTACCGTCATCGCGGTCACCGCCGACGACGGACAGGCGCTCGACGTCGATGCCGCCAACGCAGCGGCCGGGACCGTCAGCACCACCCGGGACGGGTCCTTCCAGGCCCTGGGATCCTACAAAAGCGAAAACGGCTCCCTGCTGCTCATGCAGGCGTTCCTGTACGGGATCTCTGCCCTGGTCATCGTGGCCTTCTTGACGGTGTGGACCGTGCAGCGCACCCGGGATATCGCGGTCCTCAAGGCCCTCGGGGGATCCTCCGGCTACGTCCTCAAGGACGCGATGGTCCAGGCGGCGTTCGTGCTCCTGGCAGGAGCCACGGCCGGGGGTGCCGCCGGCGTGGCCGGCGGCGTCGTCGCCGCCGGGGCGGCCCCGTTCCTGCTGACCCCGCAGACCACCCTGCTGCCCGTGGCGGGCATTGTGGTGCTCGGACTGGCGGGCGCTGCCGTGGCGGTCCGGAGCATCACCCGGGTCGATCCACTCCTGGCCCTGGGCGGCAACTAGCCCCGTTCCGCACCGCACTCAAACATTCCATGAAAGGCATACACCGTGAACACCGCCCTGAATCTCGTCAACGTCACCCTCGAATACCCCGATGGCGACGGCACCCTCAAAGCACTTGACGACGTCACCCTGAAGCTCGCCCGGGGGGAATTCCTTTCCCTTGTCGGCCCCTCCGGGTCGGGGAAGTCCTCCCTGCTGGCCGTTGCGGCTACTCTCGTCAGGCCCACGGCAGGGCTCGTGATGATCGGCGGGATCGATGCGGGCGGACTGTCCGGGGCGGAGCGTACGACGCTGCGCCGGGACCAGATCGGCATCATCTTCCAGCAGCCGAACCTGCTGCCGTCCCTGACCGCGCTGGAGCAGCTGGTGATCAGGGAGCACCTGCGCGGCAACCCGGCGAGGGCGGCCATGGTCCGTGCCGCCGCGCTCCTGGATCTCGTCGGACTGGCCCCGGCGGCCGGGAAACGGCCCCACCAACTCTCCGGTGGCCAGCGCCAGCGGGTCAATATCGCCCGGGCCCTGATGGGGGATCCTGCCGTGCTGCTGGTGGATGAACCAACAGCCGCCCTTGACCACGACCGCAGCGAGGCGATTGTGCGGCTGCTGCGCCGGGTCACGGACGAGTTCGGCGTCGCGACGGTGATGGTCACCCACGACACCGGCTTCGTCCCGCTGACGGATACGGTCGCCAGCATGCGTGATGGCAGGCTCTCCGCCCTGCAGCCGGTCAGTCCTGCCCTGGCCTGAGGCCCGCGCCCGGGATGCAGCAGACGCCCCCTAGATCCGGAGGGACGGCACCCCCAGGCCAAATATGTCCCTGAGGGCATATCTGGCGGCGTGGAATCCTGGCATGCCTGTCACGCCGGGCCCCGGCGGGGTGGAGGAGGAACAGAGGTAGACGCCGCGCAGCGGGGTCCGCCAGGGGACCGGGCTGAGGACGGGCCGCCGGATGATGCCGCGGAGGTCCATCAGGCCGGCACTGAAATCCCCGCCGACATAGTTCTCGTTGTACTTCCCGAGTTCAGCCGCCGTTGTGACGTGATGGCCGAGGACAAGGTCGCGGAATCCGGGCGCGAAGCGCTCCAGCTGGGCCGTCACGGCCTCCGCCATGTCCACGGTGGATCCGGCCGGCACGTGGCAGTAGCTCCACAGGATGTGCCGGCCCCCGGGCGCCCGTCCGGCGTCGAAGCCCGACGGCTGGGAGACCAGGACATAGGGCCGTTCCGGATGCCGCCCTGCGGCGACGAGGTTTTCCGCCTCGGCCATCTCCGCACGGGTGCCGCCCACGTGGACCGTGCCGGCGTCGGCCAGCCCGGGTGCCGCCCACGGCACGGGGCCGGACAGGATGAAGTCGACCTTGCAGGCCGCGTTTCCAAAGCGGAACGACTCAAGGGCGCGGCGGTAGCGGTCGGGGAGCCTGCCTTCCGCCATTCGCAGCAGCCCGGGCGGCGCCACGTCCAGCAGCGTGGCGCGGACCGGGGGCAGCTCCGCCAGGGATCCGATCCGGGCGCCGGTTTCCACCGCCCCGCCGTGCGCTTCAATGTCCGCCACCATGGCCTGCGCAATCGCCGCGGAGCCGCCGACCGGGACGGGCCAGCCGACCGTGTGGGCCAGAGTCCCCAGCATGAGCCCGGCTCCGGCCGGAGCGGGGGCCGGGAGCTGCCCCACAGCGTGCGCGGCGACCCCGGTCAGCAGCGCGGGCGCCAGCTCCTCCCGGAACCGCAGCCCCCAGAGCGGTGAGCCCTGCTCCAGGACCCGGGCTCCGAACAGGGCGGCCGCCACCGGGTCGTGCGGTATCCGCAGGAGCTGGTTGAGCGTCAGGTCCGTAATGCCGTCCGCGCGCTGAACGAGCGGGGCCATCAGCCGCCCGAAGGCGCGGCCGTCGCGTCCCAGGCCGGCTACGGTGCGTTCGAGGGAGCGGTACGCCAGCGCGGCCCGGCCGCCGTCCAGCGGTGTTCCGTAGGAGACCTCGGGGATCTCCAGGCGGATCCGCCGGGACAGCTCGAACTCCCGGAAGAACGGCGAGGCCAGGGCCATCGGGTGCACCGCCGAGCAGACATCGTGAAAGTGGCCGGGCTCCATGAGTTCCGTGGTGCGCAGTCCCCCGCCCGGGGTGGCCGCCGCCTCGTAGACGTGCACCTTCAGTCCGGCGCGGGCGAGGGTCACCGCCGCGGCGAGCCCGTTCGGTCCTGATCCGACGACAGCGACATCAGGCATCCGCGGACGCCCTCCGCCAAGGGAGCACGGATGCCGCGGGCCGCAGCAGGTCCACCCGCAGCCGGTCCGGGACCCCTTCGAACGGCCCGCCCTGGGGATCATCCATCCCGTACCGGCGGACGACGTCGTGGCTGGGGTCCCAGATCTCCCAGGCCACCCGCGCCATGAGGTAGCCGGTCGCAATCATGTGGGAGACCACGGCCAGGACGTAGTAGGGCATATCAATATTGTGCTGGGAGACGCCGCCGCTCGTCACCTGTCCGAGGTACATCCAGACGGCCGCCCAGTGCAGCGCCTCGAAGGTCTGCCAGATCAGGAAATCGCGCCAGCGCGGCCGGGCCAGGGCAAGCAGCGGGATGAGCCAGATGACGAACTGGGGTGAGTAGACCTTGTTGGTCAGGATGAACGCGGCAACGATGAGGAAGACGAGCTGTGCGAGCCTGGGCCGCCGGGGCGCGGCCAGGGCCAGCGCGCCGATCAGCCCACAGGCCAGCACGAAGATGTTCAAGGCCAGGGTGTTGATCGCCTCGGGCTGCAGGGGGAGCCAGCCCAGCCGCCCCGCGACGAGGTTGTACGCAAACCAGGGCGAGCTGTAGCCCGCGGGCCGGTCCTCGGTGAACTGGTAGAAGTATTTCCAGCCTTCCGGGTTGACGGCGGCAACCGGGAGGTTGATGGCCAGCCATGCGGCGGCGGCGGCGCCGGCTGTGACCAGGACCGCCCGGATCCTCCCGGTCCGCAGGGCCAGCAGCAGGACTGCGCCAAGAATCAGCACCGGGTAGAGCTTCGTTGCGGTGCCCAGCCCGATGAAGATCCCGGCCAGCACGAGTTTGTTCCGGGAGAAGAAATACATGCCCAGGGCCAGCAGCCCAACAGCCCACATGTCCCAGTTGATAGTGCCGGCCAGAATGAGGCCGGGGGCCACCGCCACCATGGCCGCGTCCCAGGGCCGACGGCGGGCCATCCGTGCCGTGGCCAGGACCGTAACGATCCAGACGGCCAGGATCAGGGCGGCGTTGACGTCGAAGTAGGCCAGGATCCGGCTGGCCGAGACGCCCTCGCCGGGCACCAGCAGGGCCGTGGCGCCTGCGATAAAGCCCATGAGGACGGGGTACTCGAAGAACGTTCCCTGTGTGACGAAGGGGAAGGCACCTTCGCCGAGGCCGCGGTTCTTGAACAGTTCCGGGAAGTCCGAATAGCAGGTCGCATAGAACTGGCCCGGGGTTTCCCAGCCGTTGCCGCGGCAGTAGGACTTGAGCAGGACGCCGATCGCGGCTGCCAGAACGGTAAGCAGGATCAGGACGCGTTCGACGGTGAAAAATCCGGGGGAGACGATGCCGGGGGCAGAGCGGCGGCCCATGGGTCCACCGATCAGCTCCGTGAAGTTCCTCAGCAGGGGGTCGCTGCGGCTTGGAATGACCAGTCGGACACGTCTGCGGTGCTCCGGCGGCTTAGTCTCCTGCATGTCCCCGAGCTTACCGGGGCGGCTGCGGGTGCCGGTGCTGCGCCGGGCGGGCGGCTGAACGGGTGCTTAAGCGGGGGAGCCCACGCGTCGCCGCGTGGGCTCCTTGCGGATCGGTTCCAATGTCAGTCATCGGTTCCTCCTTCGATGCCGGGACCTGCCTCAGCGGATGAGGCCCATCTGGTGCATGACAACGTAGACGTCTTCACGCTTCTGGTCGAGGAGTTGTCCGTTGAACAGCGTTGTGTGCCGTGGGGCCGGTTTGAGGGCCCGGCGCAGTATGCTCTGGAGTTTCTGCTTCATGGTGGTCACCTCCCGCCGCCGGTTCGTGCTGCGCGGTCGGGCTGTGGTGCTGGCAATTGTCACGATGGACCTTTCATTGGTACTGCGGGAACGGGGGTAATTGGGCATGCCAATTAGGGCCTCTGTGAATTGAGGAAGAAAAGGCCGTAATTGGGGAGGGAAATGCCCGGCGCTAATTAAACGGTTTCGCAAAAGCGAAGGGAGGCCCTTGGACGCAGGGTGCCGCAACCCCAACAAGAAGCTGGGTTCCGAACTTTGGGGATGCTGCGCAACCGCGTGGTTCCGCCTGGTCAGTCCACTGTCACGGAACTCCCGGGAAGGGGAGTGCCGGTATCGCCTTGGCTTCGCTTCCTAGGTCAGGGACCTGGCGGCGGCGGGAAGGGTCAGGAGGCAGTCAGACTGAAATTTGGGCGCGATTCAGCGTCAGAGGCCGGGGTGACGGCGACGAAGTACATCCATCCGCTAGTCAAAGTAATCATTTATCCCAACCTCCTTTTCTGTTATGCCGTGGCTCCGGCTGACTGGCCGTGCGACGCGCGCCTCGACCCCGGCAGGACGCTCTGGGGTCAGAAATAAAAATACACCAACAATGCAGCACTTGACTACCGCATTCATAAACTTTCTTGAAGTTATTTTCTAAACCGTGTTTATAGTCCCCAGCGGACCACTGCCGGGGTCTTCTTGTCCCAGCCGAGGGTGCAGACTTTCGCGGTCCCGAGGATAAAGTGCCGGCCCTCGTGGGGATCGAGCCCCAGCCACCGGGCGGTGAGGATCCGGGAGAAGTGTCCATGGGCCACGATGAGCACATTGTCCAGGCCGGATTCCAGCACCCGTGCCACGATCTTGTCGGCGCGCGCGGCGACGTCATCGAGGGCTTCGCCGTTCGGCACCCCGTGGGTCCAGATCAGGTACTCCGGGTTGTCCTTGCGGATGAGGTCCGAGCTGATGCCCTCGTAGTCTCCGTAGTCCCACTCGACCGCGAGCGGCTCCAGCTGGGCGTCGGGGAAGCCGGCGAGTTCCGCGGTCCGGCGGGCACGCCGCAACGGGGACGTCAGCACCAGGTCGAAGTCGACGGCGTCGAGCACCTTGCGTGCCTCCACGGACTGCTGCTCCCCCTCGACCGTAAGCGGAAGGTCGGTGAGGCCGGTGTACTGGCCGCTCTTGGACCACTCCGTTTCGCCGTGCCGCAGGATCCACAGCTGCGGGCGGGGGGCGTTGGAAGGTGCAATCACTTAGGACTCCTCGGTTGAGAGTGCGACGGCGGACTCGGGCTGTGCTGCCCACCATTCGTGCAGTTTGGCCTCGGCGACGGCGGGTTCGAGCGGGCCGTGCTCCATCCGTTCCTCCAGCAGGAATTTGTAGGCGCGGCCGACAACAGGGCCGGGCTTGAGTCCCAGGAGTTCCATGATCCGCCCGCCGTCGAGGTCCGGGCGGACGGCCTCCAGCGATTCCTGCTCCCGCAGGGCCGCGATCCGGGCCTCGAGATCGTCGTAGGCGAAGGCGAGCCGCTCGGCCTTGCGCTGGTTCCGGGTGGTCACGTCCGAGCGGGTCAGCCGGTGCAGCCGTTCCAGCAGCGGACCGGCGTCGGTGACGTAGCGGCGGACCGCGGAATCGCTCCAGCCGGCTTCGCCGTAGCCGTAGAAGCGCATGTGCAGTTCCACCAGCGTGGCCACGGCCTTGATGGTGTCGTTGTCGAAGCGCAGCGCCTTCATCCGTTTTGTCGTCAGTTTGGACCCGACCATGTCGTGGTGCCGGAAGCTCACCGCGCCGCCCGGTTCGAAGCGTCGCGTGGCCGGCTTCCCGACGTCGTGCATCAGGGCTGCGAACCGCAGCACAAAGTCCGGCCCGGGCACCGGGCCGTCGGGATCCGTTTCGAGTGCGGCGGCCTGCTCCAGGACCTGGAGCGAGTGCTGGTACACGTCCTTGTGCCGGTGGTGCTCATCCGATTCGAGGCGCAGGGCGGAGACCTCCGGCAGCACGAAGTCAGCCAGGCCGGTGTCCACGAGGAGATCCACGCCGGCCCGGGGGTGCGCCGCGCAAATGAGCTTGACCAGCTCCTCGCGCACCCGTTCCGCGGAGATCATGGTGATCCGTTCCGCCATCCGGGACATCGCTGAGCGGACGTCCTCATGCACCGTGATCCCCAGCTGCGCGGCGAAGCGGGCGGCGCGCATCATCCGCAGCGGATCGTCGGAGAAGGACGATTCCGGCGCCCCCGGGGTGGCAAGGATGGAGGCGTGGAGGTCGCGGACGCCGCCGAAAGGATCCACGAGCTCCAGCGCGGGCAGGCGCAGGGCCATCGCGTTGATCGTGAAGTCCCGGCGCAGCAGGTCATCTGTCAGCGACGTTCCGAACGCCACTGCGGGTTTGCGGGAGTCGGGGTCGTACGCCTCGGCGCGATACGTGGTGATTTCGATCTGGAAGCCGGCCTTGCGCATCCCGATGGTGCCAAAGGCGCGCCCGATTTCCCAGTAGTTGTCGGCCCACTTCCTGATCAGGGCGACCGTTTGGTCCGGGGTGGCGTCGGTGGTGAAGTCCAGGTCGGGGGACACTCTGCCCAGGAACAGGTCGCGCACGGGCCCGCCCACCAGGGAGAGTTCGTGGCCGGCGTCGACAAACCGCTGCCCAAGCTCCAGGACCACAGGGTCCACCTGGAAATCAACAGTGTGCGAGTCAGTCTTGTGATGTGCGTGCGCCATAGTTTCTTAAGCTTGTCAGAAATCCCGGCCAGCACCACACCGAATGCTCGCCAAGTCCGGCTCCTGGCACCGAACCCGGGGACGGATCGGGCGATCCACTTTCCCGGCCGTCCACTTTCCTGCCATGTTTAGGTCATCAAGTGCGGACAAGAGTCGTTAGAGTGGACTTCATGGCCCATCCCATACCGAGCGCTCCCGGCAGGAGGACAAACGCACCGTTGCCGTCGGCAATCGGTGCCAATGTCGCGCCGGTGCAGCACTCCGGGCAGGCCTCGCTCCCCACGGTGGAGGAAATCTCCGCCGGCGGCGTTGTCGTGGACACTTCCGACGGCGAACTCCGGGTTGCGATCATTGCCCGCCTTAACCGCGGCGGGCGGCTGGAATGGTGCCTGCCCAAGGGCCATCCGGAAGGCAAGGAAAGCAACGAGGAAGCCGCCGTGCGGGAGATCGCGGAGGAAACCGGCATCGAGGGCAAGATCCTCGCACCGCTGGGAAGCATCGACTACTGGTTCACGGTCAGCGGGCACCGCGTTCACAAGACCGTCCACCACTACCTGCTGCAGGCCACGGGCGGGGAACTGACGATCGAGAATGATCCGGACAAGGAAGCCGTGGACGTCGCCTGGGTTCCCATCCTTGAGCTGGCCCGGAAGCTCTCCTTCCCGAACGAACGCCGCATCGCCGACCTCGCCAAGGAAGTTCTGCCGGAACACCGCTAGGCCCCCACAGTCGCCCTTAACAGACGCGGATAGCGCCTAAAGCCGTGCCCGGATGAGACGATGAAGACGATGTCATCAGCCAAACCCACCCCCGCGCACTCCGGCCCCGCCGATTCCAACGCCGTCCAATCCGGAGAAGTCCGTTCCAGCGCCATCATGGCCGCCGGAACGCTGGTCTCGCGTTTTCTGGGCTTCGCCAAGACCTGGATGCTGGCGGCCGCCCTCGGGCTGGGCTCCACGGTCAACGACACGTTCATCAACGCGAACAACCTGCCGAACCTGATCTTCCTGCTGGTGGCGGGCGGCGTCTTCAATGCCGTGCTGGTGCCCCAGATCATCAAGGCCAGTAAGGCTCCGGACAAGGGAGCGGACTACATCAGCCGGCTGCTGACGCTCGCCGTGCTGGTGCTGCTGACGCTGACGCTGACAGTGACGCTGCTGGCGCCGTGGGTCATTGAGCTCACGACGCAGGGGTACTCGCCGGAGCAGAAGGCCCTCGCGGTGTCCTTCGCGTTCCTGTGCCTTCCGCAGATCTTCTTCTACGGGCTGTACGCCCTGCTGACCCAGGTGCTCAATGCCCACGGAGCGTTCGGGCCCGCGATGTGGGCGCCGATCCTGAACAATATTGTCGCGATCGCCGGCCTCGGCATGTTCATCTGGACCTTCGGCGCCAACGCCGGCAACCCGCACACCCTGGACACCTGGGGCTCTACCCAGACTTTCCTGGTGGCCGGATTCTCCACCCTCGGCGTCATCGCCCAGACCGCCATCCTGCTGGTCCCGGTGTTCCGGCTCCGGCTCGGACTGCGGCCGCGCTTCGGCTGGCGCGGGGTCGGGCTGGGCCAGGCCGCCAGGCTGAGCGTCTGGACCCTGGCGACAGCCGCCGTCGGGCAGCTGGCCTTCCTGTACGTCATGCGCATCGCCACGATCCCGGGCGCGGAGCGCCTCCGGCTGGAACAGGCAGGGGATCCTGCCGCCGATACGCTGCCCGGCAACGCGGTGCTGGAGGTGGCCAGCCAGCTGTACCTGCTCCCGCACTCGATCATCGCGCTGTCGCTCGCCACAGTACTGTTCAACCGGATGACCCGGGCCTCGCAGGACGGGGACCACGCCGCGCTGCGCAATGCGCTCTCCCACGGGCTCCGGACCATGGCCGTGGCCACGGTGTTCGGCGCCCTGGCCCTGTTCGCGCTGGCCGGGCCGCTGGGCATGTTCTTCTCGGGCGGGGTGCCCCAGGACGGCGTCATGCTGGCCCAGACGCTGACCATCCTGGCCCTCAGCACACCCTTCATGAGCGCCAACTTCATGATGTCCCGCGTGTTCTACGCCAATGAGGACGCCCGGACCCCGTTCTTCATCCAGCTGGTGCTGGCCCTCGTGAACGTGGTTGCCGCGTTCACCATCCAGTTCCTGCCGTTCGATCAGATCATCTTCGCCATCGCCGTCCTCTACACCGGCGGCAATATCCTCTCCGTGATCGTCAGCGCGATCTTCCTGCGCCGGCTCCTGGGTCACCTGGACGGCCCGCGGATCGCCAACGCCTACATCCGGATGGGCTACGCCGCGCTGGGTTCCGCCCTGGCCGGTGCGGCGGCGTTGTGGCTGATGGGCAGCTACAGCCGGGACGGCTTCGCCTGGAGCACCCCCGCCGCCGCGCTGGTGACGATTGTCGTCGTCGGGCCCGTGATGCTGGCGGCCTACCTGCTCCTGCTGAAGCTCTTCCGGGTGACCGAGCTGAGCGACCTGCTGCAGCCCCTGCTGGGACGGCTGCGCCGCCGGTCGGCTGCGGAGCCCGCTGCCGGGACTCATCCTGACGGCGCCGCTGCAGGCCATCCGAGGCCGGAACGCGCCACTGTCGCGGTGGACACCGGACTCATTCCAAGGATTTCCGGGGAATTCGACGCCGCCTCCTTCCGTGCCGGTCCCGACCTGTCCGAACAGGACGAACGGGCCGGACGCACCGGCCCGGAAGGCGGCTACCTCCCCGCCGAGGATCTGCCCAGCACCGCGGAGGGCGGCCTGGGCGGCGACGTCCCCCTGCCCGGGCGCAGGACCTACCAGGGCCCCGCAGGGCGCAACCCCTACTTCCCGTTCGGCGGCAGGAAGAAAAAATAGTATCCGCCCGCGTCCGAGGCGCCGTGCTTCCGTGGCCGGGACCGGCGCATCGGCTAGGATCGAAGACTAACAAGGGGAGTTGCAGACCAGGGGTCCACCGGCTTTACCGGACGGCCTGCGGTCACTGATGAAGTGATCAGCTCGGCAGCACCCGGACAGTCTAGGAGGAGCCCGTGTCCCACCCGATCGATGTCGGATCAGTACTAGGTGGCCGTTACAAGGTCACTGCCACTGTACTGACCTCACATGACCAGGATCTGGTGCTGGACGGTGTGGACCAGGTACTCAACCGTGCCGTGAGCATCCTGGTGGCCGGCCCCGACAACGCTGATCAGGTGGCCCAAAGCGCCCGCGAAGTCGCCACAGGGGAACGTCCCGGCCACGTACAGATCCTCGATCTGGGGGTCAGTGAGGACACGACCTACCTCATCACCAATCACACTTCAGCCGCTGACCTGCTGGACCTGGTGGTATCGTCCCACCCGCCCTACGTCGAACCGTTCTTCACGGACACGCTGGGCAGCGAAATCTTCGGTCAGCCGCGCTCCCACGAGCCCGAAACCTACGACGGCCTCTACGACGAAGAAGAGGTGGACGCGGGGTACATCAACTACGGGCAGAACCAGAAGCCGGCCGCGCCGGCGCAGAAGGCCAAGCCGGCGGTGCCGCCGGTTTCCCCTGCCCGCCCGCCATTGCGTCCGGCCACGTCGACCCCCGCCGCTGGCGCCGCGGGCGCTGGGGCCGCGGGCGCTGGGGCCGGCGCCGCTGGCGCTGGGGCTGGGGCCGCCGGCGCTGCGAAACTGGCTGGCGGTGCCGCAGCGGGCGGTGCCGCAGCGGCCGCGTCATCCAGCGCGAAGTCCCCCGACACCGCATCGCAGGAGACCGCCCCCCACGTAACGGCTCCCCAGCCGGTCCAGGGAGGCTCACCGAAACCCGTTGCCCGTGATTCCACGGCGCCAACACCGGCGGAAAAACCCAAGGTGTCGCTGTGGTCAGACGAGGACTATGACCAACCCGCACCCGAGAGCGGGCGGACTTCCCAGCAGGGGCAGGCACCGGCGTTTGCCGCCGCGGCCGGGAGTGCCGCCGCGGATCGCGCCCCGGGGTTCTTCCCGGGCTCGGCCCGGACCAGCCACTCCGCCGCGGATGATGAGTACTACGGCAAGGACGAGGAACCTCCGCGCGAGCCCCGCTCCATGCGCTGGCTGGTCGGCGGACTGCTGGCCGCGGTCCTCGTGGTGGGCCTGGTTCTGGCCGTGACCAATCTCGGCAGTCTATTCACGACCACTCCTGAGCCCATCGCCGGCACTACGTCCCCCGGCGCGCCCGGTCCGACGTCGGCAAAGCCGTCAGGTACCGCCAGCGCCGCGCCGGCCTCCGGCCCGCCCGTCATTGAGGACGTCACGCGGCTAGGCAACTTTGATTTTGCCGGCACCTATGACGGTGACCTGGTCAAAACCTTTGACGGCAATGCCGCGAGCTACTGGTCGGACATGGAATTCGCCACGGACAACTGGGGTGGCCTGACCACCGAGGTTCCGCTCGTCGTCAAGCTCGAGAACCCCGCCGAGGTCTCCTCGGTGACACTGAGCCAGCTGGGGGCGTCCGGCGGCAGCATCAGCGTCTTCACCAACGACCGTCCGTCCCTGGACGGCGCCAAGCAGGTTGGCAGCAACAGCTTCACCTCCCCGGACCTGACGATGCCCCTCCAGGAGCCCACCACCGCGGAGTATGTCATCGTCTCTATCAAGACCCTGCCCAAGCTCGCGGCCCCGAAGACCCGGTACGGGTTTGGCCTCCGTCTGGCCGAGATCAAGGTCCAGTAGCAGGCCCTTCACCAGGCCGGTCTCCCGGCGGCCCTCAGGACCAAGACGGTATCCTGAGTGCTGGTGTCCTCCCGTGATGCCCAGTCCGACCGGAATATTCAGCACCAAGTAGTAGTTGTGCCATGTGGCCGGCCATCCAGGCGGGTGCATCGACAAAGGAAGAGGTTCACCGTTCAGTGAGCAACGCAGAAAACACCGCGTCCGAAGTACGTGATGTCATCATCGTCGGCTCCGGGCCCGCGGGCTATACCGCCGCGGTGTACACGGCGCGCGCCAACCTGAAGCCGCTGCTCCTGGCCGGATCGGTCACCGCCGGCGGCGAGCTGATGAACACGACGGACGTCGAGAACTACCCGGGCTTCCCGGATGGAATCATGGGTCCGGACCTGATGGAAAACTTCGAGAAGCAGGCTGCCAGGTTCGGTACCGAAATCCAGTTCGAGGACGTTACCGAACTGGAGCTCGACGGCGACATCAAAACCGTGACGATCGGCTCAGGGGAGACCTTCCGGGCGCGCTCCATCATTCTGTCGACCGGTTCGGCCTACCGTGAGCTCGGCTTGCCGAACGAAAAGCGCCTCTCCGGGCACGGTGTCAGCTGGTGTGCAACCTGCGACGGTTTCTTTTTCAAGGGCCAAGACATTGCCGTGATCGGCGGTGGTGACTCTGCCATGGAAGAGGCGCTGTTCCTCACCAAGTTCGCCAGCTCCGTCACCGTCGTGCACCGCCGCGACGCGCTGCGCGCCTCCAAGATCATGGCCGACCGAGCCCTGGCACACGAGAAAATCAACTTTGTCTGGAACACCGGCGTCGAAGATGTCCTCGGCCAGGACAAAGTCACCGGCCTTAAGCTGAGGAACCTCGTCGACGGAACCGAAACCGAACTCGCCGTCACCGGCGTCTTTGTGGCGATCGGCAACGATCCGCGCACCGATCTCGTCAAGGGCAAGCTGGACCTGACTCCCGAGGGCACTATTGCTGTTGAAGGCCGCACCTCGCAGACCAGCCTCAAGGGTGTCTTTGCCGCCGGCGACGTCATCGACCCCACCTATCGCCAGGCCATCACGGCTTCGGGGTCCGGCTGTGTAGCCGCCCTCGACGTCGAGCACTACCTCGCAGATTTCCACGCCTAACCGGCGCAGCATCCAACCGAAGAGAGACAGGGCCAATGAGCAACGCAAAAGACGTAACAGACGCTAGTTTCGGCACCGACGTACTGGCTTCTTCCAAGCCGGTCATCGTGGACTTCTGGGCCGAGTGGTGCGGCCCGTGCCGCAAGCTCGGGCCGATCCTCGACGAGATCTCCGTGGAGTACAGCGAGAAGGTGGACGTCGTCAAGGTCAACGTCGACGACAACCCGGCGATCGCGGCCCAGTACGGCATCACCTCCATTCCCGCCGTCTACCTGTTCCAGGACGGGGAAGTGAAGGGCACCGTGATCGGGGCGCGCCCCAAGCAGTTCTTCGAAAAGGAATTCGCGGACGTTTTGTCCTAGTCTCGGCGCGGTCTGTGCTGAGCGCAGACCAGGCGCCAAAGTGGTCCCACTTCCTCCACGGGAAGTGGGGCCACTTTTTTGTCAACTGAGCAGGTGCCGCGCCCTGTGTAGCGGGCCACCCTAGTCACTGATCAGTACGATGAAGAGAGCCAATAGGTAAAACAACTTAATTGTTTTGTTTTACTCAGTGCAATTGTCAGGTTCGTCTTTACCGCTGTCGGACTATTTTGGCGTGACCTGGGGTACGTGACCAACTGACGCAGAGGAATCGCGGGCGGGTGCGCCGTGCAGCGAACACGTTTCACGTGAAACAACACGCACCGCCGACAGCCAGCCGCCCACAATTTTTGTTGTGTCCCTTGATGGGGGAGTAAAACGGCGGCAACCTTGTTTCACGTGAAACATCGGCAAGGAAGCGGTCGCCTGTACTGCCCATCATCTGGTGGCAAAAGCCCCCATACTGATTCTTCCACCCCACCCCCAACACCAACGCCCGGCCCGGTTTCCGGAGTTGGGGGACAGGGGACGGTTCTCAGGCCCTGCTGAAAAACGGGCCGGACGCGTCCCCCGCCGCCGCTGGTATGCCGCTGAGAAGGCAGGTCGGGGGGCCTGACCATTCCTCTTCCGGAACGAGACCCTCGACCGCGGTGGCCGCTACGGTCGACGGGCAATTCCTTCGAGGCCACACCGATCATCCGGGGAGACGGAGTCCGCGAATCGCTTATCAAGCGGACGCCAACAAGGCATGATTGATACTCCCAATACTTTAGTCCCTGGCACCTTGGCGCTTCCGCGCCCCAAGATCCACGTTGCGCAGGGCGCGAAGGACGCCGGCTCGTTGGGGGCGCAATGTTTCACGTGGAACATCAGCCTTGAAGTGGAACAGGCGGCACGGATTGGGCTCATCGTGAAGCGTCGCGGAGGGATGACCTCGACCGCTTGCCTGCCAGGTTTGCAGATTGTGTTTCACGTGAAACATGGCATCCCATCCCGACCCCGCCGATCCTCCTTCGGTGCACCGGAACCATTATGACGCTGCACCCACCGGCGCGATGAAGGCACCTCATGTTTCACGTGAAACATGGCATCCCATCCCGACCCCGCCGATCCTCCTTCGGTGCACCGGAACCATTATGACGCTGCACCCACCGGCGCGATGAAGGCACCTCATGTTTCACGTGAAACATGGCATCCCATCCCGACCCCGCCGATCCTCCTTCGGTGCACCGGAACCATTATGACGCTGCACCCACCGACGCGATGAAGGCACCTCGTGTTTCACGTGAAACAAACTATGCAAAGGGGCCAAGCATGAGCAGCGTTGCGGGTGACCACGTGAAGCGCTTCGGCCACGAACCGTTTGTTTGGGCACTGCGTAGTGAGTTTCGAATTTCTGTCCCATGATTCGATAACCAACTCTCGTCTAAGCCTCACACCAAACCCCTGGGGCATGAGGCCGTGACGGCCGGAAGCTCTTCGTCTTCCTTGGCGCGTTCGAGAGACGTTTGGGGCGGCATCCAATCCGGAAAACGCCGGCGGGAAACCGGGACCCGTGGACTACTGCGGATGCAAAGCCGGGATGACTCGTGTCGCGATACCTGCACCGTACATGGGGGCATCGAAGTTGGCATCACAGTAGTGAGGAGAAGGTTCCACGTGAAACATTATCGTTGGCATCCCCGGCGTCACCGCCCGCCCGAATGGGAAATTCCAGCTGCAGACCAAGGCCGCGCTCGTGCCGGAAACAGCCCTGGACGCCTCCACACCGTCCTATCGCGTCAAGGAGGCGCACACTCCGAACCTCCACCGCAGAGGCTGCCGCATGGTCGTCCAGGCCGCAGCGGACCGGGGTAGGAGGAGGACCATCACAGATGTCGGGCCTGCTTGATTCGCGGTCCTACGCCGTCGTGATCCAACTACCGCCGGGGTCATGGTCGTGGACCTGACATTCCTGGTTGGACCGGGCCACGCCCAGGGTGTTGTGTCCCGGCTATGCCGCGCACGAAGGTCGACAGCAGGCCTGGCCGGAATGCCGACCGGGGAAGGGAGCACCAACAGGTCCCGGACCCAGCACCTGCGCCGGCGCCCGGGACAGGGGGCATCAGATTGCTCGCTAATTTCTGCACCGGTCCGTACGCCGCGACCCTCTCAAGCAGCCTGGCGGGGGACTTACGCCCCCAGAGATCTGCAACGTGGTCACTCAGCGAAGGCCCTGCAATGGACAGCGTGCTGTCTCTGCGTCCCGCATGCTGTCCGTCACGAGGAGAGTGCCAAAATCGATCCGTCGAAACTTCCCTGGGGACCCAACAGCCATCTGGCAAGAACGGTCGGCCCGGGATTCCGGGGGGGCCACGTCACGTGTCCCGGCTGCAGTGTCCGCGTCCGTGCATCGAACGAGATGCTGTGCCGGGTGATGCCGAAGCAAGAACCCTGGGCTCAACCTAATGGCCAGTCCGGGATTTTCCTGCCCGCCCGGGGAACCTTCGTGAGGGCCCACAGAGTCTTGCATGTGCCTATCGTGAACCTCCTGCGGCCTACGCGAGGCGCCGACTGACGTCTCAGCAGTCCCTGAACTTAGCCAGAGGACTTTTGAGATCGTGGCGGCAGCTCCCCAAAGAGCGGGGTATACAGGTCACAGAGGAGCTGGCCAGCTGTCAGCGCGCTGCTAGAGCTGTGGCGTAACGGTGGAGGATTCTGGCGCTGCTTGTGTATCGAAACAGAGTGTCGGGTATTCGATCCAGCCGGTTCGAGCGGATCCCCGATCGCCACTACGCACAGGTTTCTCCACAGATGTTATGCACATAGTTATCCACAGACTGTGAGGGATTTCTCACAGGCCCGTTCGGCGCACCTGCAACGCGGCAGGAGGGGCAGTCCATCTCCCGCATCAAGGCGCTGGTTCGGTACGCTGTCAGTAGCTGGGGATTCACCGCTGCCGGCATCATTCCATCCTGAAGTAATCGGGTAAATCCTGCATAAATAGGCGGAAATTTAACCGTCGGCGGGGGATTTAGAAAGTAATGGTTTGCGTGAATCACATCACGGTTCAGGAGCCGCGATTGTTTCACGTGAAACGCGGCATGCCCCGTCGCCGAACAGATGGGTCCACTGTTCACGTTAGGTCCACACGCCCAGCGGCGCGGCGTTCCTCCGAACGAGCGCGGCTGACTAATCCACAAAGTTATCCACAGCAGTATCCACCGGGATATCCACCGGGATATCCACCGGTCTATCCACCGTCCCTCCGCTCGTTCGAGACGCCTCGTTTGAGCCTGTGCACCCGCCTGGTCACCGCCCCCTGACATGATCAGCACCGTCGAAGGAAGCCTTGGATCAGCAGGGAATCCCCCCAAAGCCATACGTCCATTGCTCTTGACGCGGCGAGGGACCAGGCGCGGTGCCGCGTGCTCGCAGCTTCCCCCGCTGTCGCTCCCTAATGGAAGCCTCGAGAGCCAACGATCTCCGTCCCGGTACAGAATGTCTTCCCGGGGGAGTGCACCGTCCGGCATCCGGGACCGAGTCGAAATACACCGACCACCAAGAGCCTCTACCGCTCAAAGTCCGACGTCCAAAAACCCCCAGCCGCTGCGGTCGTTCAGGCTCACTGCCCGTCGATGGCAGGCAGACCCTCCACCGAAACCGTGCGGGGGGAAAGTGCCTGGGCAGACAGGGTCGGGGTCAGACTTCGAAAAGTCTCCATCCGAACCGCCCCTTAACACGGGGAGAGCAGCGGGGACGCGCCTCAGTTGCGTAGCTCCAGAAGCGGGGCCAATCCTGCGGCTGGTCGGAATCCCCGAAAAGTCCAACGTCGGACCCGGTCCGAGGGCCCCTGCCACTGTCAGGGGCCCCTGGAGCCGACCCAACGCGCCAAACAGACCCGCAATGGCCTCGCCCACGGCCAGGCTCCGGGCGGCAGCCACGCCGCCCCTGAAGGCCGCGGAGCCCTGGTGGAGGTCGGCAGAGCGGCGTCGGCGGGAGGCATCTCGAAGGCGGTCAGGCGTCACGGATGCGATCAGCCAGCTTTCGGTCTGCGGCACGGCCCGCGCCACCGCCACAGTCCACGAAGACCCACACAGGGGCCTACGGCTCCGTGGCGTCCCTCGGGGGAATCATTAGCTCCACCCCGACCGCTACGGCGTAGGAGACCATCCCGGTCGGCAGCGGGCGCGTGGCAGAGCCCAACGCAATGACCGCGTGGCAGCGCCCGCCGCTATGACACCGACGGCGGACCCAACTCACGCCCCTTCTAGGAGCATTAGGGCTTGCGGCACCCAACTCCCATTGAGAGCCGGAACCACCGGACGTTTCACGTGAAACCCAGGCTGCCCACACGATCCAGCACCCCACCATTCCCATGTTTGATGCCGATCGTGAAATTCGTCCTGTACGTGCGAACGTGCGCGCATACGGCGTGACTGGCCGGCCGCACCGTGTCGAACCTCGTTCCGGACCCGGAACGAAGGATCGTTTCTTGAGCGGATAGGAACTGCGCTGCAGGCTCCTCCGACCAAGCTCAGTGGAGTGTTTGCACGTCTACCCCTCGGCGACGCGTCTCTATGACCGCTTCGACTTGTCGTGCCAGAACCGGAATTACGCGTCGGGGTGCCACCGTGTTTCACGTGAAACACTCGGGTACCCGTTCGTCACGGGCAAACCGATTCGACGACGACCAGGAGAGAGACTCTGCACCTTTTACGCTGAACGAAGAGTAAAACTCAGGGGACTGGCGGGCAGGGCTAGGCGCCCCGACAGTGCTCCCGCACAACGGTCGAGGATAACGCCGAGACTGACCCTCTGGATGTACAACCTGTAGTGATGCCGGCAATTCCCTCACGGTTAGCGGTGTATTCCGGTAGTTGACGGCCACGCGACAAGGAATGAATACCGGCAGGGATCAACCCATGTGCCGGAATCTTGGATGACGTTAGCTTCTGGTTCCGGTTCCCGGAAGGCGGATACTCCCGAACGTTCCGAAATGCGGCTGCCACCCCGTGCATAGCTTCTGGTTTCACGTGAAACGTACGGATCCCTGTTCCTTGTGGAAAACCAGATGAAGGGGTGAGAAGAACAACCAGGTCTCCAGCCTGCTGTTATGCCGGCTCTTCGCCTGATTGGCCGTGGACTCCACCGGCACCAACTACGGTGCCAGGAATCCTTCGGAATCAGCGGAGCGGTTCCTTTGGTACCGCTTTGGTACCGCACGGCATCCAGCGTTTACGAAGATGAGTTTGGGCGGGCTGACACAACACCGCCAACAACAAAGGGACCTGTTTCACGTGAAACAGGTCCCTTCGCCGACGTTCCGGGGGCTAGCTCGGGGACCCCGGAGTCAGGACATCCATGATCCGGTTGAGGTCCTCCACGCTCGCGAATTCGATACTGACTCGTCCCTTGCGTGCTCCGAGGGAGATTTTAACGTTCGTATCGAGGCGGTCAGAAAGCGAGGACGCCAGGTAATCGAGTCGCTCGTGCCGCGCCCCGGGGCGCGGAATGTTGTTCTTCGGAGTCGCCGAGGGATTCTGGTAGAGCGTCACGGCCTCCTCGGTTGCGCGGACAGACATGCCTTCAGCGACGATCTTCTGCGCCAAGCGTTCCATGGCGGCCGCATCCGGGAGTGCCAGGAGTGCGCGGGCGTGTCCGGCCGAGATGACGCTGGCGGCCACACGGCGCTGGACCAGCGGCGGAAGCTTGAGCAGACGGAGCGTATTGGACACCTGGGGGCGTGAACGTCCAATGCGGTCGGCCAGCTGTTCGTGGGTGGTGCCAAAGTCCTCCAGCAGCTGCTGGTACGCGGCGGCCTCTTCGAGTGGGTTCAGCTGGCTCCGGTGCAGGTTTTCCAGCAAGGCATCGCGGAGGAGGTCGTCGTCGGTCGTATCCCGGACAATGGCGGGGATGGTTTGAAGGCCCGCGGCCTGCACCGCCCGCCAGCGACGCTCGCCCATGACGAGCTCGTACGGTTCTCCACCTTCTTCAGTTGAAGTTCGGACAACAATTGGCTGGAGGACACCGATCTCACGAACCGAGTGAACCAGCTCCGCCATGTCGTCCTCATCGAAGACCGAGCGCGGCTGCTTGCGGTTCGGGTGGATGTCGGTGACCAGGATTTCCGCAAAGCGGACGCCGGGTACCTCCACGAGTTCGACACCCTGATGCTCAGTCGAGGGGACCGGTTCGTCGGCAGCCGGCGGCCGGGCGGCCGCAACAGCTGCTGCTGCGGGCGTCTCACCCTTGGCCGCGGATGTCTTCCGGGGCGTTGCCTTCTTGGCCCCGGACACAGATTCCGCGTCCGGCCCGTCAGAGGGACCAGCCGGTGCCGGCGAGGACGTGGGCGACTGCGGCTTTGCAGTTTCCACCGTCCCGGGACGTGTGGCCTTTTCTTCCGTAGCCGCGGCCTCGACAGCCGGTGTCCGCTTTCGAGCCTCCGGAAAGAAAAGATCCACGGGACGGGACGGCGCTGAACCGTTGCCGGCAGCCGCAGCGGAACTTGGAATGAGTGCCCCAAGCCCACGGCCGAGGCCGCGTCGCTTATCGCTCATGGATAAATCCCTCCATTGGTAGAGCCTGGCAGCACCGGGCTCTAGCTAGTGCAATTCTCGAAAAGATTCTAACGTTCCGCGATTTCGGCTGCGGCTTCCAGATAGGACAGGGCACCGCTGGATGAGGGATCGTAAGTCATCACGGTCTGCTGGTAGCTGGGAGCTTCGGAAATACGCACCGAACGGGGGACGACGGCGCCGAGAACCTGCTCGGGGAAGTGTTCCCGCACCTCTGCCGCCACCTGGGCGGCAAGGTTTGTGCGGCCATCGTACATGGTCAACAGGATCGTGGAGACGACAAGATCCGCGTTCAGGTGCTTCTGGATCATTTCGATGTTCTTCAGCAGCTGGCTCAAACCCTCAAGGGCATAGTACTCGCACTGGATCGGGATGAGCACCTCGCTGGCTGCACAGAAGGCGTTGACGGTCAGCAGCCCCAGGCTCGGCGGGCAGTCGATGAAAATGTAGTCCAGCCGCTCTTCACCGTTCTTCGCCCGCTCCTTGGCGTACACGTCAATCGCCCGGCGGAGACGCTGCTCGCGGGCAACGAGGCTGACCAGTTCGATTTCGGCGCCGGCGAGGTGGATGGTAGCGGGCGCGCAGATCAGCTTGGCGATGTCCGGGCAGGGCGCCACAACGTCCTGCAACGGGATGTCGTTGATGAGCACGTCGTAGATGCTGTCGACGTCGGCGTGGTGTTCAATTCCCAGGGCAGTTGAGGCATTGCCCTGCGGATCGATGTCGATGACCAGCACGTTCAAGCCTGCAGCGGCCAGGGCGGCGGCGATGTTGACCGTGGTGGTCGTCTTGCCCACTCCACCCTTTTGGTTGGAGACGGTGAAGATGCGCGTCTTCCCCGGCTTCGGGAGGGGGCGGCCCAGGAGGCGTTCCCGGCGTTTGTTCTCATGGGCGAGCTCGCGGGCGATGGGGCTGGAGTCGTCGATAGTGTCCAGGACGTTCCCGGTCGCAGCAGATGTTTCACGTGAAACGCCTGCCATTCCGGTTGTCTTCGCAACCGATGTGGTGCGATTTCCGGAGTGGGCGGGAGCGACTGCGGGCGCAGTGAAGGCCCGTGCGGACCCCAGGGACACAAACGGGGGAATCCGTTGTGTGGAGGCTTCGCTACTGGTCACTGTGACACACTCACTCTCGTTCGGCTCTTTCTGCCGGTTACTAGCCTAACCTCTTACCCTTGGCGTCCGAGGGCAACGGGCTGATGCTAGGAAATCTTTTGAGGCTTATTCACAACGATTCGGACTACGGTTGTGGGTTCTTCGAGGAGGTCCTCGCCCACCAGTACAACGGAAGTCTGCGTACCGCCAAGCTTCCGGATCACCTTGGCGGCTTTTTCGATTTCCTCGCCGGCGCTGCGTCCTTTGATCGCGACAACTTCGCCTTTGCCGGCCAGCAGCGGAATGGTCAGTCCCGCGAGGTTGGAGAGGGCGGAAACGGCGCGTGCCGTGACGACGTCGGCGTTCACCATACCAACCGCAAGCTCGGCGCGGGTGCGCATGATCGTGACGTTGTCGAGGCCGAGGTCGTCCACGACTTCCTGGAGCCAGATGACGCGGCGTTCGAGGGGTTCGATCAGGGTCAGTTCCAGGTCCGGTCGGGCAATGGCCAGGCACAGTCCGGGAAGGCCGGCGCCGCTGCCGACGTCGGCCACATGGCTTCCCTGGGCAATCTGGCTCTCGATGACGGCACAGTTCAGCACGTGCCGGCTCCACAGCCGGGGCACTTCGCGGGGCCCAATCAGGCCCCGCTCCGTTCCCGATGTGGCCAAATGTTCCACATAGCGCTTGGCCAGGTCCAGCCGGTCCCCAAAGATCTTCTCGGCGGCCTGCAGTTCGGCGGGGCTAATTTCAACCATCAAGCTATCCGGCGGCTTCAGTCTGCGGAAACGACGATGTGGCGGTCGGCGCCTTCGCCTTCGGACTCGCTGATGAGCCCCAGGTCGGCAACGGCGTCGTGCACAATCTTCCGTTCGTAGGCGCTCATCGGTGCCAGAGCCACGGTCTCGCCGGACTCTTTCACGGAGGCGACGGCGTCTTCGGCAATCTTCTGCAGCTCGCCGGCACGCTCCGAGCGGTAGCCGTTGATGTCCAGCACGAGCCGGGAGCGGTTCTCCGTCGCGGAGAGCACAGCAAGCCGGGTCAGCTCCTGCAGGGCTTCGAGGACTTCGCCGTCCTTGCCGACGAGGCTGTCGAGGCCGGCTGATTCTTCCTCAGCCACGATCGAGATGTAGGTGCGCCCGTTGCGTACTTCAATGTCGATGTCGCCGTCGATGTCGGCAATGTCCAGCAGTTCCTCGAGGTAGTCCGCCGCGACGTCGCCTTCTTCTTCCAGGCGGCTGGCGGAAGTGCCCTTGTCCTCGGAACCCTCGGAATCTTCGGCTCCGGCGTCTGACTCAACGTCCTGCTCGGTATCCTGGACTGCACTCAGGGCGTCGTCCTGCTCTTCGATGGCTTCGGCGGAAATAGCGTGTTCGGTGCTCTCGGCGGACATTACTTCCTCTTCCTGTTCTTGCGTTGTGGCTGGACGCGCTGGCTCTTGGCCACCAGGGCCGCGGCGGCGGCAGCTTCAGCGGCCTCGGCCTCGGCTTTCTTGGCGCCCGTCAGCGGCAGCGCCGGCAGGCCCTTGGCGGCACGGCGCTCGGCCAGGGCCTTGGCCGCCGGGGATCCCGGCGTCGGCATGCGGCGGATCACGAAGAACTGCTGTGCCATGGTCCAGAGGTTGGTGGTGGTCCAGTAGATGAGGACGCCGATGGGGAAGTTGATGCCGCCCACGCCGAAGACGATCGGCAGCACGTACAGCATCATCTTCTGCTGTTTCATGAACGGGCTGGCCATGGCCTCTTCGGACATGTTCTTGGCCATGATCTGCTTCTGCGTGATGAACTGCGAGGCCGTCATGGCCAGGATCATCACGATCGAGAGGATCCATACCGCGACCACGTTGCCGCCGGGAGGAGTGCCGTGCAGCAGGGTGGCGGAAAGCGGGGCGCCGAAGATGCTGGATTCGTCGAACTGCACCACTTGCTCGTGGCTCATGGCGCCGATGCCCTTGCCGCTGTCCGCCGCCGTCGTGATGCCGGAGAGCACAGTGAAGAGGGCGAAGAAGAACGGCATCTGGATCAGCATGGGAAGGCACGCCGAGAACGGGTTGGTGCCGTGCTTCTTGTACATGGCCATCTGTTCCTGGGCCATGGCCTGGCGTGACAGCTGGTCGGTCTTGCCCTTGTATTTGTCCTGCAGCTTCTTCAGATCCGGCTGCAGGAGCTGCATGCCGCGCTGGGCCTTGATCTGCTTGACGAACACGGGAATCAGGGCGGCGCGGATCACCAGCACCAGCCCGATGATGGACAGCGTCCACGTCCAGCCGTTGGCGGCGGGCATGCCGATGGCGCTCAGGCCATCGTGGAAGACCACCATGATGGCGGACACAAGCCACTTGAACGGAAACATGATTGTTTCAAAGAAATCCATACGATATCCCTATTCGTTAGGCCGCAGAGCGGCCTTCTCCATCAGTCTGAGCAGCCAGGTACTTGTCCGGATTGTTCAGCACAACAATTGTGGGGGTTCGGTCTGCGGGCCACTCGCAGTTACCGGCGGGGACATGGTCCACACCGCCGGCATTCCAGGGATGGCAGCGCACCAGACGCTTGGCCGCCAGCCAGCTTCCCTTGACCGCGCCGTGGACCGTGATCGCCTCAAGGGCGTAGGCCGAGCAGCTGGGGAAGAAGCGGCAAACCTGGCCGTAGAGCGGTGAGATCACCTTGCGGTACGCCAGGAGCAACAGGATGAGGATATTGCGGGGCAAGTTCCAGAGTGCCCGGCCCAGCCATACTGCTGCGGATTTTGCAGGAGGGACGACGGCGGCAGTTAAGTTACGCACGCGGGGTCCCTTCCTGTGTTGTCTCGTAAGAAACTGAAGAAGCAGCCTTTGGAAGGCGGCTGCCCAGCCGTTTCATGTTGCTTTCCAAGGCGGCGTCATAGTCTGACTGCAGCTGCTGGAAGCTGGCACCCGCCGCGGCGGGCAGGGCCCGGACCAGGATCGCGAACCCGCTGCCGTACTGCTGCAACGACAAGGCGCCGACTTCTCTCAGTCTCCTCTTAACGAGGTTCCTGACAACAGCGTTCCCGACACTCTTGGAAACGATGAATCCGATCCGGCTTGGTTCATCGGCAGCGAGAGCTGCCGTATATAACACTACGTTCCGGCGTCCATTGCGGACACCGGAACGTACGGTTGTTGAAAAATCGGTTGATGTCCTCAGACGGTTGCGGGTGGCCAGCACCTTTACACTCGCACAGGGATGTGGACCGACGAGTCAGTTATTTAGGCCGACAGCTCGGTGCGACCCTTGCCACGACGGGCTGCCAGGATGGCACGGCCGGCACGGGTACGCATACGAAGGCGGAAGCCGTGCTTCTTGGCTCGACGGCGGTTATTCGGCTGAAAAGTCCGCTTGCTCACGTTAGTTACTCCAGTGGGATCAAAGGTGCGCCCACCCGATCAAGGGGAAGAACTGGTCGACGCTAAGTTTTGTATGTGCCGCTTCCCTCGACTCGCAAGACGCTGGGCGTCGGGTGAGATTCAAATGAGGCGAAAAGCGTACACATGGGACTTCACAACGTTAGGGCTTGCCGCCCTCCCGAGTCAAACCGGGGGTCGCGCCGCAGACTTTCCACAGTTGTGGCTAAGTGCCGCCCCGGCCTGTGGATGAACTGCGTCACGGGCCCCGTTTTCGAACTACACCAGTGTGATTATCCACAGGACAGATCCCAGCTATCTTCTAGCCTTTTGATCCCCTACAGTGGCTCAGTAACCCATTATCCACGGACTGTGCATAACCCTGTGGATTATCCGGGGGTCCAGTGCGCTGGATCGACCGCGCGGCTGCAGGTAATGAAGGCAAGCAAGTTTGAGGAACTGATTG